>NZ_AP035990.1:0-4437075 GCF_059730695.1 Pantoea sp. X-Soil-OKNW-556
TGATGCTTTTCTGAGCTGTGGGTAAGTCCCGCTTTTGATCTCAGCTTATACGGATCTGGATCACCGATCATTCACAGCAAACGATCCTGAGCAACCTGCTGTTGAATAACTGTTTTTCCGGGTTATCAACAGAGAGCGGCGATCCTAATAAGAGATCTAACAGGAAGATCATTCAAAGAATAAAGATCCTTTCTTTTAAACCCCAGGATCCCACGGCTTTCACCGCAGACAGAATTTCAGTAGAATCCACCGCCCAGGGCAATGATCCCTGTCCGAATCTTAACGAGGTACCACTTCATGTTTTATCCAGATCCCTTTGACGTCATCGTAATTGGTGGTGGTCATGCGGGCACAGAAGCCGCAATGGCCGCTGCCCGAATGGGTCAGCAAACCCTGTTACTCACCCATGACATTGATAAGCTTGGACAAATGTCCTGTAACCCGGCGATCGGTGGCATCGGCAAAGGACACCTGGTGAAGGAAGTGGATGCCCTCGGCGGTTTGATGGCAACGGCAATCGACAAAGCAGGCATCCAGTTTAGGATACTAAACGCCAGCAAAGGCCCGGCGGTTCGCGCGACCCGTGCTCAGGCAGACCGTGTGCTTTATCGTCAGGCAGTACGTACCGCGCTGGAGAATCAGCCTAACCTGATGATCTTCCAGCAGGCGGTTGATGATCTGATTGTGGAAAATGATCGCGTGGTCGGTGCTGTGACCCAAATGGGTCTGAAGTTTCGTGCCAAAACCGTGGTGCTGACCGTTGGGACCTTCCTTGACGGCAAAATTCATATCGGTATGGACAACTACAGCGGTGGCCGTGCGGGTGATCCGCCATCTATCCCGCTGTCAAAACGTCTGCGAGCCCTGCCTCTGCGCGTAGGCCGTTTGAAAACCGGTACCCCGCCGCGCATTGATGCTCGCACCATCGACTTTAGCCAGTTGGCTCCGCAGCATGGCGACAACCCGATGCCGGTGTTTTCGTTCATGGGCAATGTGTCGCAGCATCCGCAGCAGGTACCGTGCTGGATCACCTATACCAACGAACAAACGCATGATGTGATCCGCAACAACCTCGATCGCAGCCCGATGTATGCCGGGGTGATCGAAGGGATCGGCCCGCGTTATTGCCCGTCGATCGAAGACAAAGTCATGCGCTTTGCCGATCGTAACGCACATCAGATCTTCCTGGAGCCGGAAGGACTGACCAGCAACGAAATTTACCCGAACGGTATCTCGACCAGTCTGCCATTTGATGTGCAGATGCAAATCGTCCGTTCAATGAAAGGTCTGGAAAACGCGAAGATTGTCCGTCCGGGTTATGCCATCGAGTATGATTTCTTCGACCCTCGCGATTTGAAACCGACGCTGGAAAGTAAATATATCCAGGGTCTGTTCTTTGCCGGCCAGATCAACGGCACCACCGGTTATGAAGAAGCGGCAGCCCAGGGGTTACTGGCTGGTCTGAACGCCGCCCGTCAGTCTGCGGACAAAGATGGTTGGGCACCGCGTCGCGATCAGGCTTATATGGGGGTGTTGGTTGACGATCTGTGTACGCTGGGGACGAAAGAACCCTACCGTATGTTTACCTCCCGTGCTGAATATCGTCTGATGCTGCGTGAAGACAACGCCGATCTGCGTCTGACCGAAGCCGGTCGCGAAATGGGTCTGGTGGATGATGCGCGTTGGGCGCGTTACAACCAGAAACTGGAAGCGATTGAGCTGGAACGCCAGCGTCTGCGCGATCAGTGGGTGCATCCGAAATCAGAAAACGTGGCGGAAGTGAACAGTATTCTCAGCGCACCGCTAACGAAAGAAGCCAGCGGTGAAGATTTACTGCGTCGCCCGGAAATGACTTACGCATTGCTGACGTCACTTAACAGCTATGGCCCGGCGCTGGCGGATGAACAGGCCGCTGAGCAGGTTGAGATCCAGGTGAAATACGAAGGTTACATTGCCCGCCAGCAGGAAGAAATTGATCGCCAGCAGCGTAATGAAAACACGTTACTGCCCACCGATCTTGATTACCGTCAGGTGAGTGGTTTGTCGAATGAAGTGATCGCAAAACTCAACGACCACAAACCCAGTTCGATCGGCCAGGCATCTCGCATTTCAGGCATTACGCCCGCTGCGATCTCCATTTTGCTGATTTACCTGAAAAAACAGGGTCTGCTGCGTAAAAGCGCATGATTTACCACGGGGCGGGCCGGCTCGCCCCCGTTAATGGAATTCTCGTCGTGATTAACAAACTCTCCGCGCTGCTGAAAGCGGCAAACATTTCCCTCTCCGATCAACAAAAACAACAACTGGTTGGTTATGTTGAGTTGCTGCATAAATGGAATAAGGCCTACAACCTGACATCGGTGCGCGATCCACAGCAAATGCTGGTACGCCATATTCTCGACAGTATTGTGGTTGAGCCGCATTTACAGGGGGAGCGCTTTATTGATGTGGGAACCGGACCTGGATTACCGGGTATTCCGTTGGCGATTGTGCGTCCACAAGCGCATTTTACCTTGCTCGATAGTCTGGGTAAGCGCGTACGTTTCCTGCGCCAGGTTCAACATGAGTTAGGACTTACTAACGTTACCCCGGTGCAGAGCCGTGTGGAAGAGTTTCCGGCTGAGCCGCCTTTTGATGGCGTGATCAGCCGTGCTTTTGCTTCACTTGAGGATATGGTGAACTGGTGTCATCATCTGCCTTCGGCGCAAGGTCACTTCTACGCCCTGAAAGGCGTCCGCCCGGATGATGAAATTACAACCTTACCGGCGGGTTTTGTGGTGCAGCAGATTTATCCGTTGCAGGTGCCGGAACTGGACGGTGAGCGTCATTTGGTGGTCATTGCCCGGCAATAGCCCCTAAAAGGGTATGGATTAATACCAATCCATACCCTTTGAGTTACTCCACCGGGTGGATAAAAAAACAGCAATCGAACGCTGGACGATAAAGAGATTTATTCAGCAGGGCAGGGGAAGCGAGTTAACATTCCCATTAGAAATTATCCGAAAAGCTCTGTTACATTTAACGTTTAATTCACATTTTATTATCAGTTAGATCACTTCTCTGGGTGTATTTACGGAAAACAATAGTCACGCCGGAAAATATAACTCTGCAATAAATCGGCGTACGTAATATCAGTTTTACGTTTTTATTGCGCCGGGAGATGTCAATAGAGTGTTTTTATCGTTAATCCAGTCGATGTGGCATGAATATAATTTTATCTTTCTGAAAAATATGAAGTTGCACCTGCTTTGAAATCGATATTTCTTTGTTCAAAACAAAATCACATCTTGCCCACATGCTTATAATGTGATCTGAAGCACGCTTTAAAAGCAAGCAGCAGGCGCAATTTCACCTGCTGAATCCCTCTATCCTGGATGTGAATCTTTTGAGAAATAGCCCTCCGGAAAGAAATTTAAATAATTGTTCACCTTTTCGCTACTTAGCGATTGAAATCGCAGGTGCGGCCCGTATAATTTGCACGGCTTTTGCTGCTTGACTCAAATGAGTAAAGGCAGTCTTATACGACACGCGACATACCCCGTTTGGGGCAGGAGAGTTCAGCACCATGTCAGTGTCTCTTTACAGTGTGAAATTGGCCCGAACCGTGCTGCTTATTCAGCTGGTGACTTTTGTCGTAATCGGTGCGTTGTTTACCCTGAAAGATGTCATCTGGGGTGCCTCCGCCATCGCCGGTGGAGTGGCAGCCTGGCTGCCGAATGTGTTGTTTATGTTTTTAGCCTGGCGCCTGCAGGGGCAAACACCGGCCAAAGGGCGCGTAGCCTGGAGCTTCGCCTTCGGTGAAGTGTTAAAGGTGTTCGCCACCATTATTTTTCTCATTGTGGCGTTGGGTGTGTTTGGAGCGGTCTTCTGGCCTCTCGCAATCACCTGGTTATCGGTGCTGGTGGTGCAGATCGTCGCACCGGCTGTAATTAACAACAAAGGGTAAGAGGCATCATGGCTGCAGGAGAAATCTCTACTCCGCAAGAATACATAGGTCACCACCTGAATAACCTTCAGCTGGACCTGCGTACTTTCGAGTTAGTGAATCCGCACGACGCTCCCGCGACGTTCTGGGTATTAAATATCGATTCCATGTTTTTCTCTCTGGTGCTGGGACTTATCTTCCTGGTGTTGTTCCGTAAAGTGGCAAAAAGCGCCACCAGCGGTGTGCCAGGGAAATTACAAGCGGCTATCGAACTGGTTGTCGGTTTCGTTGATAACAACGTGCGCGACATGTACCACGGTAAAAGCAAACTTATCGCCCCGCTGGCTCTGACGATTTTCGTCTGGGTCTTCCTGATGAACTTCATGGATCTGTTGCCTATCGACCTGCTGCCGTTTATCGGCGAGCACTATTTAGGCCTGCCGGCGCTGCGTGTCGTGCCGTCTGCAGACGTGAACATCACGCTGTCTATGGCGTTGGGCGTATTTATTTTGATTCTGTTCTACAGCATCAAAATGAAAGGTGTAGGTGGCTTCGCCAAAGAGCTGACGCTGCAGCCTTTTAATCACCCGATCTTCATCCCCATCAACCTGATTCTTGAAGGTGTTAGCCTGCTGTCCAAACCGGTTTCACTCGGTCTGCGACTGTTCGGTAACATGTATGCGGGTGAGCTGATCTTTATCCTGATTGCCGGTCTGCTGCCGTGGTGGTCGCAGTGGGTGTTAAATGTGCCGTGGGCCATTTTCCACATCCTGATTATTTCGCTGCAGGCTTTCATTTTCATGGTCCTCACGATCGTCTATCTGTCGATGGCATCTGAAGAACATTGATTTTTTATCTCAACTACTTAGCTTTTAACTGAAACAAACTGGAGACTGTCATGGAAAACCTGAATATGGATCTGCTGTACATGGCTGCCGCTGTGATGATGGGCCTGGCGGCAATCGGTGCTGCGATCGGTATCGGCATCCTCGGAGGTAAATTCCTGGAAGGCGCAGCGCGTCAGCCGGATCTGATTCCTCTGCTGCGCACGCAGTTCTTTGTTGTAATGGGTCTGGTGGATGCTATCCCGATGATCGCTGTTGGTCTGGGTCTCTACGTGATGTTTGCTGTCGCCTAAAGCCTGTAGCCTTGTTTCTCACGGCACCCGGTGTGGTGAGAAACGGATTCTGCCGCTTATCATTGATAACGGCAGAGCAAGTTAACTTAATAAGAGGCATTGTGCTGTGAACATTAATGCAACAATCCTCGGCCAGGCCATCGCGTTCATCCTGTTTGTCGCGTTTTGCATGAAGTACGTATGGCCGCCGATTATGGCTGCCATCGAAAAGCGTCAGAAAGAAATTGCTGACGGCCTTGCTTCTGCTGAACGCGCGAAGAAAGATTTGGATCTCGCGCAGGCCAATGCGACCGACCAGCTGAAAAAAGCCAAAGAAGAAGCCCAGGTCATTATCGAGCAGGCGAACAAACGCCGTGCGCAGATTCTGGACGAAGCGAAAACTGAAGCCGAAACTGAACGTAACCGCATCGTGGCGCAGGCGCAGGCAGAAATCGAAGCCGAGCGTTCGCGTGCCCGTGAAGAGCTGCGTAAGCAAGTCGCGTTGCTGGCATTAGCTGGCGCCGAGAAGATCATCGAACGTTCCGTGGATGAAGCTGCTAACAGCGACATCGTTGATAAACTGGTCGCTGAACTGTAAGGAGGGAGGGGCTGATGTCTGAACTGATTACTGTAGCTCGCCCCTACGCCAAAGCAGCTTTTGACTTTGCTGTTGAGCATCAAAGTATTGAACGCTGGCAAAATATGCTGGCGTTTGCCGCAGAAGTGGCTGGCAACGAACAGATGGCAGATCTCCTTGCTGGTGCCTTAGCACCAGAAGCTTTATCTGCTTCTTTCATCGCAGTCTGTGGTGATCAACTGGATGAATACGCCCAGAACCTGATTAAGGTGATGGCGGAAAACGGACGTTTGACAGCGCTTCCGGCTGTACTGGAACAGTTCATTCAACTGCGTGACGCTCACGAAGCGACAGCCGAAGTTGATGTGATTTCTGCCAGTACGCTGAGTGACAGCCAGCTGACCAAAATCAGCGCCGCGATGGAAAAACGTCTGTCACGCAAAGTTAAGCTGAATTGCAAAATTGATAAGTCTGTAATGGCAGGCGTGGTCATCCGTGCGGGTGATCTGGTGATTGATGGCAGCGTGCGCGGCCGTCTTGAGCGTCTGGCAGACGTCTTGCAGTCTTAAGGGGACTGGAGCATATGCAACTGAATTCCACCGAAATCAGCGAACTGATCAAGCAGCGCATTGCTCAGTTCAATGTCGTGAGCGAAGCTCACAATGAAGGTACTATTGTTTCTGTAAGTGACGGTATCATCCGCGTACACGGCCTGGCCGATGTCATGCAGGGTGAAATGATTGCCCTGCCGGGTAACCGTTACGCTATCGCCCTGAACCTCGAGCGTGACTCTGTAGGTGCGGTGGTGATGGGTCCGTACGCTGACCTCGCCGAAGGCATGAAGGTTAAGTGTACTGGCCGTATTCTGGAAGTGCCGGTTGGTCGTGGCCTGCTGGGCCGCGTAGTGAACACCCTGGGTGCTCCGATCGACGGTAAAGGCGCAATCGACAACGACGGCTTCTCGCCAGTTGAAGTGATTGCACCGGGCGTTATCGACCGTCAGTCCGTTGATGAGCCGGTTCAGACTGGTTACAAATCTGTCGATGCGATGATTCCAATCGGCCGTGGCCAGCGTGAGCTGATCATCGGTGACCGTCAGACCGGTAAAACCGCGATGGCGATCGATGCCATCATCAACCAGCGTGATTCAGGCATCAAATGCGTGTACGTTGCGATTGGTCAGAAAGCCTCTACCATCTCTAACGTGGTACGTAAGCTGGAAGAGCATGGCGCACTGGCTAACACCATCGTCGTTGTCGCTTCTGCTTCTGAATCTGCTGCTCTGCAATACCTGGCACCGTATGCGGGTTGCGCAATGGGCGAATACTTCCGTGACCGCGGTGAAGATGCGCTGATCGTATACGATGACCTGTCCAAGCAGGCCGTTGCTTACCGTCAGATTTCTCTGCTGCTGCGTCGTCCGCCGGGTCGTGAAGCATTCCCTGGCGACGTGTTCTACCTCCACTCTCGTCTGCTGGAGCGTGCATCACGCGTAACCGCTGATTACGTTGAGCGTTTCACCAATGGTGAAGTGAAAGGTAAGACCGGCTCACTGACTGCACTGCCGATTATCGAAACTCAGGCGGGTGACGTTTCTGCGTTCGTTCCGACCAACGTGATTTCAATCACCGATGGTCAGATCTTCCTGGAATCTAACCTGTTCAACTCCGGTATTCGTCCGGCAGTTAACCCGGGTATCTCGGTATCCCGTGTTGGTGGCGCTGCTCAGACCAAGATCATCAAGAAACTGTCTGGTGGTATCCGTACTGCACTGGCACAGTATCGTGAACTGGCTGCGTTCTCTCAGTTCGCTTCCGATCTGGATGATGCGACTCGTAAACAGCTGAGCCACGGTCAGAAAGTGACCGAGCTGCTGAAACAGAAACAGTATGCGCCGATGTCCGTTGCGCAGCAGGGTCTGGTGCTGTTTGCTGCAGAGCGTGGCTTCCTGAACGACGTTGAGCTGGCAAAAATTGGTAGCTTCGAAGCAGCGCTGCTGGCGTTTGCTGACCGCGACCACGCTGAGCTGATGGCTGAAATCAATCAGGCGGGTAACTACAACAACGAAATCGAAGAGAAGCTGAAAGGCCTCCTCGAAACGTTTAAAGCAACCCAGTCCTGGTAATGTCTGGCGGCTTGTCTGAAAAGGCAGGCCGCAAGGCTTTGAGGAGAAGCTAATGGCCGGCGCAAAAGAGATACGTACCAAGATCGGAAGCGTGAAAAACACGCAGAAGATCACCAAAGCGATGGAAATGGTCGCCGCCTCCAAGATGCGTAAAACGCAGGAACGCATGGCGGCCAGCCGTCCGTATGCAGATACCATGCGCAAAGTGATTGGTCACCTTGCGTTAGGCAATCTGGAATACAAGCACCCTTACCTGGATGAGCGCGACGTTAAGCGCGTCGGCTACCTGGTCGTTTCGACTGACCGCGGGCTTTGTGGTGGTTTGAACATTAACCTGTTCAAAAAAGTGCTGGCAGAAATGAAAGCCTGGACTGATAAAGGCGTACAGAGCGATCTGGCGATTATCGGCTCAAAAGGGCTTGGTTTCTTCGGTTCTGTTGGTGGCAACATCGTGGCGCAGGTCACAGGCATGGGTGATAAACCTTCACTGTCTGAACTGATCGGCCCGGTAAAAGTGATGTTGCAGGCTTATGATGAAGGCCGTATCGACAAGCTGTATATCGTCAGCAACAAATTTAATAACACCATGTCTCAGACTCCGACCATTACCCAACTGCTGCCGTTACCGCCAGCGGAAGGTGAAGAAGAGATGAAGGCGAAGACCTGGGATTACCTGTACGAACCCGATCCGAAGGCGCTGCTGGATACTCTGCTGCGTCGTTATGTCGAATCGCAGGTTTATCAGGGTGTGGTGGAAAACCTGGCCAGTGAGCAGGCCGCACGTATGGTGGCGATGAAAGCCGCAACCGATAACGGCGGAAATCTGATCAAAGAGCTGCAGTTGGTTTACAACAAAGCTCGTCAGGCCAGCATCACCCAGGAACTTACCGAGATCGTCTCGGGAGCCTCCGCGGTTTAACCAGGTTTGGAATTAGGTAGAGGATTCAAGATGGCAGCTGGAAAGATTGTCCAGATTATCGGCGCCGTAGTTGACGTCGAATTCCCTCAGGATGCCGTACCGCAAGTGTACAGCGCTCTTGAGGTTAAGAATGGTGATGCTCGTCTGGTGCTGGAAGTTCAGCAGCAGCTGGGTGGTGGCGTGGTTCGTACCATCGCCATGGGTTCTTCTGACGGCCTGAAGCGCGGTCTGGAAGTAGCCGACCTGAAAAAACCGATCCAGGTTCCGGTTGGTAAAGCAACCCTCGGCCGTATCATGAACGTGCTGGGTGAGCCGATCGACATGAAAGGCGACCTGGTTGAAGAAGACGGCAGCGCAGTAGAGGTTTCCTCTATTCACCGCGCCGCGCCTTCTTATGAAGATCAGTCTAACTCGCAGGAACTGCTGGAAACCGGCATCAAGGTTATCGACCTGATGTGTCCGTTCGCTAAGGGCGGTAAAGTCGGTCTGTTCGGTGGTGCGGGTGTTGGTAAAACCGTAAACATGATGGAGCTGATCCGTAACATCGCGGCTGAGCACTCAGGTTACTCGGTATTTGCTGGTGTGGGTGAGCGTACTCGTGAGGGTAACGACTTCTACCACGAAATGACTGACTCCAACGTTATCGACAAAGTAGCGCTGGTGTATGGCCAGATGAACGAGCCGCCGGGTAACCGTCTGCGCGTAGCACTGACCGGTCTGACCATGGCGGAGAAATTCCGTGATGAAGGCCGTGACGTTCTGCTGTTCATCGACAACATCTATCGTTACACCCTGGCCGGTACAGAAGTATCTGCACTGCTGGGTCGTATGCCTTCAGCGGTAGGTTATCAGCCGACGCTGGCTGAAGAGATGGGTGTGTTGCAGGAGCGTATTACCTCCACTAAGACGGGTTCAATCACCTCCGTTCAGGCCGTTTACGTCCCTGCGGATGACTTGACTGACCCGTCTCCGGCGACCACCTTCGCCCACTTAGACTCAACCGTAACGCTGAGCCGTCAGATCGCATCCCTGGGTATCTACCCGGCCGTTGACCCGCTGGATTCTACCAGCCGTCAGCTGGATCCGCTGATCGTTGGTCAGGAGCACTACGATGTTGCGCGTGGCGTGCAGTCTCTGCTGCAGCGTTACCAGGAACTGAAAGACATCATCGCCATCCTCGGTATGGACGAGCTGTCTGAAGACGACAAACTGCTGGTGGCACGCGCACGTAAGATTCAGCGCTTCCTGTCTCAGCCGTTCTTCGTTGCTGAAGTCTTCACCGGTTCTCCAGGTAAGTACGTAACGCTGAAAGACACCATCCGTGGCTTCAAAGGCATCATGGAAGGCGAATTCGACCATCTGCCAGAGCAGGCTTTCTACATGGTTGGCGCGATCGACGAAGCCGTGGAAAAAGCGAAGAAACTGTAATAACGGTTTCCCGGGAGGAATGATATGGCTATGACTTATCACCTGGATGTTGTCAGCGCGGAGCAACAAATGTTCTCCGGTCTGGTGCAGAAAATCCAGGTGTCAGGTAGCGAAGGTGAGCTGGGGATTTACCCTGGTCACGCCCCGCTCCTGACTGCCATCAAGCCTGGTATGATTCGCATCGTTAAACAGCACGGCGAAGAGGAGTATATCTACCTCTCTGGCGGCGTGCTGGAAGTTCAGCCGGGCAGCACCACCGTTCTGGCCGACACCGCGATTCGTGGTGAAGACCTCGACGAAGCGCGCGCGCTGGAAGCGAAACGTAAAGCAGAAGAACACATGAGCAGCAGCCACGGCGACGTGGACTATGCTCAGGCCTCTGCCGAACTGGCGAAAGCTATCGCGAAGCTGCGTGTTATCGAGCTGACCAAAAAAGCGATGTAATCAGGCTTTATGCGTCACGAAGTGCCAGCCCATTGGGCTGGCATTTTTTTTGCCTGCGGTTCCGGAAAAAATAAAAACAACGCGATATTTTGCACATACCGTAGCGGCGCAATTTATTGCGCACTGCCTTTCGTCATCCTCTAATTTCGATCCGAGAAAAATGTAGTAATCTCAGAGGTAAACCTTAAACTTTCGAAAGCTAAAACAGAGTCAGGATAGTTATGTCTACAAGTGCGATGAGTGTGGTGATTCTTGCCGCTGGCAAGGGCACCCGTATGTATTCCGATCTCCCCAAAGTTCTGCATACCCTGGCAGGAAAACCCATGGTCCAGCATGTGATTGATGCTGCAACCGGGTTGGGCGCACAGCAAATCCATCTGGTTTACGGCCACGGCGGCGATCAACTTAAAGCTCAGCTTTCTGGTAACACCCTGAATTGGGTGTTACAGGCGCAACAGCTTGGCACCGGGCATGCGATGCAGCAGGCAGCCCCCTGGTTCGCAGATGACGAAGACATTGTGATGCTGTACGGCGACGTTCCGTTGATCTCCCTGGAAACGTTGCAGCGCCTGCGTAGCGCTAAACCTGCGGGTGGCATCGGTCTGCTCACCGTGGTGCTCGACAATCCCACCGGCTATGGCCGCATCGTGCGTGAAAACGACACCATTACCGGGATCGTGGAACAAAAAGATGCTTCGCCCGAACAACTGAAGATTCAGGAGATTAACACCGGCATCCTGATTGCTAACGGTGGTGATCTCAAACGCTGGCTGTCACAGTTGAATAATAACAACGCGCAAGGCGAGTTCTATATCACCGACATTATTGCGATGGCACATCAGGAAGGGCGTCTGGTGCAGGCTGTCCATCCGGCGCGCATCAGCGAAACCGACGGTGTAAATAATCGCCTGCAACTGGCAGCGTTGGAACGTGCTTACCAGGCTGAACAGGCCGAGAAACTGTTGTTGGCAGGTGTGATGCTGCGTGACCCGGCACGTTTCGATCTGCGTGGCACGTTAAAACACGGACGCGATGTTGAAATCGATACCAATGTGATTATCGAAGGCGACGTCACCCTGGGCGATCGGGTGAAAATTGCGGCGGGTTGTATCATCAAAAACAGCGTGATTGCTGATGATTGTGAAATCAGCGCGTATTCGGTGATCGAGGATGCCAATCTGGCCGCGGCTTGTACCGTTGGTCCGTTTGCTCGTTTACGCCCCGGAAGCGAACTGGGAGAGAAGGCTCACGTTGGCAACTTCGTTGAAATGAAGAAAGCCACCCTTGGAAAAGGTTCCAAAGCCGGTCACCTCTCTTATCTTGGCGACGCGGAGATTGGCGACGATGTGAATATCGGCGCTGGCACCATCACCTGTAATTACGATGGCGCGAATAAATCTAAAACCATCATTGGCGACAACGTGTTTGTGGGTTCCGATACCCAGCTGGTGGCTCCGGTGACTGTCGCCAGTGGCGCGACAATTGCGGCGGGCACCACAGTGATGAAAGACGTACCCGCCGCCGTTCTGGTTTACAACCGCAAAGAACAGAACCAGAAAGCGGGCTGGAAGCGCCCGGAAAAGAAAAAGTAATTTTTAATGGCCGACAAAGATCGGCCTGTTAGCAGTAAATATAACTACATCCCCACTCTCTACAAGGCTCGGGGAACCGGCGATGCCGGATATCAGGTCAGATGACAACGCAATGGCCGAAAGCCATGAAGTCAGGAAACTATTATGTGTGGAATTGTTGGTGCAGTAGCACAGCGCGACATTGCAGAAATTCTGCTGGAAGGTCTGCGTCGTCTTGAGTATCGCGGTTACGATTCGGCGGGTTTGGCCGTCGTTGATCGTCAAGGCCATGTGACGCGTCTGCGTCGCTTGGGCAAAGTGCAAAAGTTGGCAGAAGCGGCGGAACAGCAGCCGTTGATTGGCGGCACCGGTATTGCTCATACCCGTTGGGCTACCCACGGTGAACCCTCAGAAGCCAATGCGCATCCGCATATCTCTGAGCACATCATCATTGTGCATAACGGCATCATTGAGAACCATGAACCGTTGCGTGCGCAGCTGATTGAGCGCGGTTACTCATTCGCGTCAGAAACTGACACCGAAGTGGTGGCACATCTGGTGCACTGGGAACAGAAACAAGGCGGTTCGCTGCGTGAAGTGGTGCTGCGGGTGATCCCGCAACTGCGCGGCGCCTATGGCATGGTGATTATGGACAGCCGCGATCCCTCCGTGCTGGTGGCCGCGCGTTCCGGTAGCCCGCTGGTGGTAGGCCGTGGCGTCGGCGAAAACTTTATCGCTTCCGATCAGCTGGCACTGCTGCCGGTGACACGCCGCTTCATCTATCTGGAAGAGGGCGATATCGCTGAGATTACCCGCCGCGAAGTGACTATTGTCGATCGCAATGGCACGCCGGTAACTCGCGCCGAGATCGAATCTAACGTCCAGTATGATGCCGGTGACAAAGGGATTTACCGTCACTACATGCAGAAAGAGATTTATGAACAGCCGATGGCGATCAAAAACACCTTAACCGGTCGTTTCAGCCACGGTGAAGTCGATCTCAGCGAACTTGGCCCACAAGCGGAAGCTCTGCTGAGCAAAGTTGAGCATATCCAGATTATCGCCTGCGGCACCTCATACAACTCCGGTATGGTTTCGCGTTACTGGTTCGAATCACTGGCAAACATTCCCTGCGATGTCGAAATTGCCTCTGAATTCCGCTATCGCAAATCGGCGGTGCGTAAAAACAGCCTGCTGATCACCCTGTCACAGTCCGGTGAAACTGCCGATACGCTGGCCGCGCTGCGTCTGTCGAAAGAGCTGGGCTATCTGGGTTCGCTGGCCATCTGTAACGTGGCGGGGTCGTCGCTGGTACGTGAATCCGATTTGTCACTGATGACCAAAGCGGGTACCGAGATCGGGGTAGCCTCCACCAAAGCCTTTACCACGCAGCTCACCGTGTTGTTGATGCTGGTAGCGAAACTGGGCCGCCTGCATGGCATGTCTGCTGATACCGAACACGAGATTGTCCATGGGTTACAGGCGCTGCCGAGCCGTATTGAGCAGATGCTGGCGCAGGATAAGGTGATCGAAAACCTGGCAGAAGGTTTCTCTGACAAGCATCATGCGTTGTTCCTTGGCCGTGGCGATCAGTATCCGATCGCCATGGAAGGTGCGCTGAAGCTGAAAGAGATCTCCTATATCCACGCGGAAGCCTACGCGGCCGGGGAGTTGAAACATGGCCCGCTGGCGCTGATTGACGCCGATATGCCAGTAATCGTGGTAGCACCGAATAACGAACTGCTGGAGAAGCTGAAGTCCAACATCGAAGAGGTGCGTGCACGCGGCGGTCTGCTGTATGTATTTGCCGATCAGGATGCAGGTTTTAGCGACAGCGATGGCATGAAGATTATCTCTCTGCCGCATGTGGAAGAGGTGATTGCGCCAATCTTCTACACCGTGCCGCTGCAACTTCTTTCCTACCATGTCGCGTTGATTAAAGGTACCGATGTCGATCAACCGCGTAACCTGGCGAAATCAGTGACTGTTGAATAGGGCTGCTATTAGCTAATCTGATCCAGATTATTTAAGGGTTATGCATTTTCAAATGCATAACCTTTTTTGTTTGTGACATGAGGGCGGAATATTTTTGTTCTCATCATTGATGCACTGCTTCCATTGTAAAATCTATTCATTATTTCGCGTGAATCTCAGGCTCGCCTGTTCGAACTTATTTACCCATCCTATGCTTCACGCGCGCGCAAAATCTATGAGTCTTATGCTGCGGTGGTTCAACACGCGACACCATGGCTGAGTTTACATAAAGCCATCCGTGAGATGATTATTGTGGATCTTGTTTATCAGGGACTGGGATATCGCACGGTTCTTGAACCTTGCATGGCAAATGACTTCGATTCACTGATCCATTTTATTGAAACCGATCATCGTACTCGGAGATACGAAAGAGGTCGCCAGCGTGCAAATTATTTACGGAGAAACAGGAATTGATTCATATAAAACATCTCGCTTTTTTATCGATAGTCTACGGTATTTTCTCCAGCAACATGGCCTGGGCCGACGATTGTGATAACGCCGCAAATGATACTGAAGTTCATCAATGTCTGGAAAATAAGAAAGACAATGCGGAAAAAGTTCTTAATGCTGAGTACGCGAAAGCAAAAGATCGTATAAAGCAGGGGCTACGTGACTCACCTTCTGACACCGAGGCTTATCTGGACATTTTTGTCAAAGCGCAGCGTAGCTGGCTGGACTTAAGAAAGTATCAGTGTGAGATGGAGGCTTTTGGTGCCGATAAATCCAAAAATCCATACCTTGATGCTATCAATGATTGCACCGCCAAAATGGATAATGAAAGAACACATATCCTGATGCAGATCCCTTATGATGGTCTGAGTGGTTAGGCTAATGTGAAGCAAACGGGGCTGATGTGCGCCGACTCGACACATTAGCTCCGCCACAGAAAAACAATCTTAACAGCCTGTTATACAACGTCTCGTCGTCTTATACCGGAGTCGGTACCTTTGTCATAAAACTGTCATATTTCGTACATTTGACTGTCATCAAACTGTCCTATTTTCCCTCCAGCAGCAATCAATGACTCTTACTAAAATGGCATAGAGCCTGATTTTTTTAACTCCCCTGGAGGGAACATGACACTGATGCGTAGCACCGTAGCCCGAATCCTCGCCGCCACCTTCGCAGTAAGCGCGGTCTCTGCTTTTGCAGCAACCGATCTGACTGGCGCAGGCGGGACGTTCCCGGCACCGGTTTATGCCAAGTGGGCAGCAGAATACCAGCAAGCCACCGGTAGCAAAGTAAACTATCAGGGTATTGGTTCTTCGGGCGGCGTGAAGCAAATCATCGCCAAAACCGTCGATTTCGGTGCGTCAGATGCGCCGATGAAAGATGAAGATCTGCAAAAAAATGGCCTGTTCCAGTTCCCGACCGTGATCGGTGGTGTGGTTCTGGCGGTTAACATCCCTGGCGTGAAGTCTGGTCAGCTGACCCTCGACGGTAAAACCGTTGGTGACATTTACCTGGGCAATATCAAAAAGTGGAACGATCCGGCGATCACCAAACTGAACCCGGGCGTGAAACTGCCAGATACCAACATCAACGTGGTACGCCGCGCTGACGGTTCCGGTACCTCTTTCGTCTTCACCAGCTACCTGTCTAAAGTGAACGAAGAGTGGAACAGCAAAATTGGTAAAGGCAACACCGTAAACTGGCCGACCGGTCTGGGCGGTAAAGGTAACGACGGCGTGGCGGCATTCGTCCAGCGTCTGCCGGGTTCAATCGGCTACGTCGAGTACGCGTATGCCAAGCAGAACAACCTGACTTACACCAAGTTGCACGATGCTGATGGCAAAGCTGTGGCACCGAGCGAAACCAGCTTTGCTAACGCGGCCAAAGGCGCGAACTGGAGCGAATCTTTTGCCCAGGACCTGACTTTCCAGAAAGGCAACGATGCATGGCCGATCACTTCCACCACCTTCATCCTGGTTTATAAAGATCAGGCTAATGCAGAGAAAGGTAGCGAAGTGCTGAAGTTCTTCGACTGGGCTTACAAAAATGGTGGAAAAACGGCGACCAGCCTGGATTACGCAGCTCTGCCAGAAAGCGTGACCACGCAGATTCGTGATGCCTGGAAAGCCAACATCAAAGATTCTTCCGGCAAAGCGCTGTACAAGTAAGTGAATGACCTGGCCAGCCGACAGGCTGGCCACCCTGACTTCCCCTGAGAACAGAGACTTCTATGGCTGCCACTAAGCCGACGTTTAAAGCCCCTGGCAAACAAGGTGACATGATCTTCGGCGCGCTGGTGAAACTGGCTGCGCTGATTGTGTTATTGCTGCTGGGTGGCATCATCGTCTCCCTGATTTTCTCCTCCTGGCCCAGTATCCAGAAATTTGGTTTCTCATTCCTGTGGACCAAAACCTGGGATGCGCCTAACGAACAATTTGGTGCGCTGGTGCCGATTTACGGTACCGTCGTAACCTCGCTGATTGCGCTGCTCATCGCCGTTCCGGTGAGCTTCGGTATCGCCCTGTTCCTGACGGAACTGGCACCAGGCTGGCTGCGTCGTCCACTCGGCACTGCAATCGAGCTGCTGGCGGCCATCCCCAGCATCGTCTATGGCATGTGGGGCCTGTTTATTTTCGCGCCACTCTTTGCCGAGTACTTTCAGACGCCGGTTGGCGACATCATGTCGAATATCCCGATTGTGGGTGCGCTGTTCTCCGGCCCGGCTTTTGGGATCGGTATCCTGGCGGCAGGCGTTATCCTCGCCATCATGATCATCCCGTACATTGCTTCGGTGATGCGTGATGTGTTCGAACAGACCCCGGTGATGATGAAAGAGTCGGCCTACGGTATTGGCTGCACCACCTGGGAAGTGATTTGGCGTATCGTGTTGCCCTTCACCAAAAACGGTGTGATTGGCGGTGTGATGCTCGGTCTGGGCCGTGCATTGGGTGAGACGATGGCGGTAACCTTTATCATCGGTAACACCTACCAGCTCGACAGCGCATCGCTGTTTATGCCGGGCAACAGCATCACCTCGGCACTGGCGAATGAATTTGCTGAGGCAGAATCCGGTGTCCATGTGGCGGCATTGATGGAGCTGGGGCTGATCCTGTTTGTCATCACCTTTATCGTACTGGCGATCTCCAAACTGATGATTTTGCGTTTGGCGAAAAGTGAAGGAGCCCGGTCATGACAACCATTGAATTGCAGGCCCGCGCTGAACTGGAAGCCTCGCGTCGCAAAATGCAGGCATGGCGCAGCACCAAAAATAAAATCGCGCTGACCCTTTCGCTGCTGACGATGGCATTTGGTCTGTTCTGGCTGATCTGGATCCTGTTTACCACCATTTCCCGTGGTATTGATGGCCTTTCCTGGTCGCTGTTTACTGAATCTACCCCGCCACCCAATACCGCTGGCGGTGGCCTGGCGAACGCCCTCGCAGGCAGTGGTTTACTGATTTTCTGGTCAACCTTCTTTGGCACACCGCTGGGCATCATGGCGGGGATCTACCTTGCCGAATATGGTCGCAAGCACTGGCTGGCAGAGGTGATTCGTTTTATTAACGATATCCTGCTGTCTGCACCGTCAATTGTGGTGGGGTTGTTCGTTTACACCATCGTGGTGGCGCAGATGCAGCACTTCTCCGGTTGGGCAGGCGTGGTGGCACTGGCGTTGTTGCAGATTCCCATCGTGATCCGTACCACTGAGAATATGCTGCGTCTGGTGCCTGATAGCATGCGTGAAGCCGCTTATGCGCTGGGGACGCCGAAATGGAAGATGATTTCAGCTATCACCCTCAAGGCCTCAGTCTCCGGCATTATCACCGGTGTGCTGCTGGCGATTGCGCGTATTGCCGGTGAAACCGCACCGTTGCTGTTTACTGCGCTGTCGAACCAGTTCTGGAGCACCGACATGATGCAGCCGATCGCCAACCTGCCAGTCACCATCTTTAAATTTGCCATGAGTCCCTTTGCGGAATGGCAAAGTCTGGCGTGGGCGGGTGTGCTGATCATCACCCTGTGCGTATTGCTGCTGAACATCCTGGCACGCGTGATTTTCTCTAAGAGCAAACACTAATTTCCCGGCGCGGCTATGGCAGCGCGGTACATGAGAGACGAGCAATGAGTATGGCAACTTCTTCTGCCGGCAAAATTCAGGTGCGCAATCTGAACTTCCATTACGGGAAATTCCATGCGCTGAAAAACATCAATCTGGACATCGCAAAGAACCAGGTCACCGCGTTTATCGGGCCATCCGGCTGTGGTAAATCGACCCTGCTGCGCACCTTCAATAAAATGTATTCGCTCTACCCTGAGCAGCGTGCAGAAGGTGAGATTCTGTTGGATGGGGACAATATTCTGGCGTCAAGCCAGGATATTGCCCTGCTGCGCGCCCGTGTGGGCATGGTGTTCCAGAAACCTACGCCGTTCCCGATGTCGATTTACGACAACATCGCGTTTGGTGTCCGTCTGTTTGAAAAGCTGTCGCGTGCTGATATGGATGAGCGCGTGCAGTGGGCGCTGACGAAAGCAGCGCTGTGGAATGAAACCAAAGACAAGCTCCATCAGAGTGGTTACAGTCTCTCCGGCGGTCAGCAGCAGCGTTTGTGCATCGCTCGCGGCATTGCGATTCGCCCGGAAGTGTTGCTGCTGGATGAGCCATGCTCGGCGCTGGATCCCATCTCCACGGGCCGTATCGAAGAGTTGATCACCGAGCTGAAGCAGGATTACACCGTAGTGATTGTGACTCACAACATGCAACAGGCGGCGCGCTGTTCCGATCATACCGCCTTTATGTATCTGGGTGAGCTGATTGAATTCAGCGATACCGATACGCTGTTTACCAAGCCAGCGCAAAAGCAGACAGAAGACTACATTACCGGTCGTTACGGCTGATTTGACGGAGACGCACATGGATAATTTAAATCTGAACAAACATATCTCCGGTCAGTTCAACGCTGAGCTGGAACACATTCGCACTCAGGTGATGATCATGGGTGGCATGGTGGAGCAGCAGCTTACCGACGCCATTACCGCGATGCATAACCAGGATGGCGATCTGGCGCAGCGAGTCATCGACGGCGACCAGAAGGTCAACATGATGGAAGTGGAGATTGATGAAGCCTGCGTGCGCATCATCGCCAAACGCCAGCCTACCGCCAGCGATTTACGTCTGGTGATGGCGATCATCAAGACCATCTCTGAGCTGGAACGTATTGGGGACGTGGCGGAAAAAATCAGCCGCACCGCGCTGGAGAAATTTAGCCAGCAACATCTGCCGCTGCTGGTGAGCCTGGAATCACTCGGTCACCATACCGTACAGATGCTGCATGACGTGCTGGATGCTTTTGCGCGCATGGATCTCAACGCGGCGATCGATATCTACCGTGAAGACAAGAAGGTGGATAAAGAGTACGAGGGTATTGTGCGTCAGTTAATGACCTACATGATGGAAGACCCGCGTACCATCCCCAGCGTACTGACTGCGCTGTTCTGTGCCCGTGCCATTGAGCGTATCGGTGACCGCTGCCAGAACATCTGTGAGATCATCTTCTATTTTGTGAAGGGCCAGGATTTCCGTCATGTTGGCGGCGACAAGCTGGATGAATTGTTGTCCGGCGACGATGGCAGCAACAAACCTTCCTGATAACCCCGTGGCTGCTGGTTTTACTGGCAGCCATCTCCATTTCTGATTGGTCTCAAGTCTTTCCGCTCTTTATACTTGGCGCACTTTTTACTGCAAGGTGCTGCTGCATGTCCCTCTCCCCACACAAGAAACAGAGCGTAACCCCGGCAAAAGCGATGTTGGCCGCCGTCAGTGGCTATGCGATGGATGGCTTCGATCTGCTGATCCTCGGCTTTATGTTACCGGCAATCAGCGTCTCGCTGGCGCTCGATCCTTCTCAGGCCGGTTCGCTGGTCACCTGGACGCTGATTGGTGCCGTGGTCGGCGGAATTGTTTTTGGTCATCTGAGCGACCGCTTTGGCCGTATCCGCATTCTCACCGTCACCATTCTCATGTTCTCAATATTCACCGGATTGTGTGCGGTGGCACAGGGATATTGGGATCTGCTGGCGTATCGTACCTTTGCCGGAATGGGGCTGGGGGGAGAATTCGGTATCGGCATGGCGCTGATTGCTGAAGCCTGGCCGCAGGAGAAGCGTAACCGTGCTTCAGCGTGGGTCGGTATCGGCTGGCAACTGGGGGTGTTGCTGGCGGCTTTTATCACGCCGCCACTGCTGAGCGTGATTGGCTGGCGCGGAATGTTCCTGGTGGGCCTGCTGCCTGCGTTGGTTTCGTTTGTGATTCGGCGCAGCATGGGCGAGCCGGAAGGCTTTACCCGACATGTGGCCAAAACGCCGCAATTGTCGTTTGCGGCGCGTATTCGATTGTTGTTTAGCGATCGCGCCACCAGCAAAGCCAGTCTGGGGATTTTCATTCTTTGCTCGGTGCAGAACTTTGGTTACTACGGACTGATGATCTGGATGCCGAGTTATCTCTCCTCCAGCTTCGGTTTCAGCCTGACCAAATCCGGCCTGTGGACCGCCGTCACTGTCGTGGGCATGACTTTTGGCATCTGGCTGTTCGGTGTACTGGCGGATCGCTTCGCACGTTGGAAAATTTTCCTGCTATATCAATTCGGTGCGGTCGTGATGGTGGTCATTTACGCTCAGCTACGTGATCCCACCGTGATGCTGTTTACCGGGGCGCTGATGGGGATGTTTGTGAATGGCATGATTGGCGGTTATGGCGCGCTGATTTCCGACACCTTTCCAACCCAGGCGCGTGCTACGGCGCAGAACGTTTTGTTTAACCTCGGACGTGGTGTAGGGGGTTTTGGTCCGCTGGTTATTGGCTTACTGGCAACGAAAATTTCATTCGCGGCAGCGATTACCCTGCTGGCGCTGATTTATCTGCTGGATATCGTCGCGACGCTGTTTTTATTGCCGAAGAAGCAGGGCAATGAGGATTCACTCGGCGCGATAGGCTGAGCGTAGCGGCGCGATTTATCACGCAAGATCTTGCGTGCTGCGGGAAAACCCCGCGCGATGAATCGCGCCGCTACGGGACCCTGTGGACAGTTACACCAACGCCCAACCGCGCGCGCGCCACAAGTCGGGTAGCTGCGTCATATCATCAAATCGGGTCACCAGCGGGTGATCCAGTTCCGGGTTATGCGCATCGGCGCAGTAATAAAACACCGGAATGCCCGCGGCGATCCCTGCGCGGGCACCGGCCTCGGAGTCATCCACCAGAATGCACTTCTCAATCGGTACCTGCATTTGTTCTGCGGCGTGATACATCAACTCCGGGTCCGGCTTCCAGTGGTTGATGTCATAACCGCTGTAAAGATGTGCTGCAAAGTACGGCAACATGCCGGTCAGCCCCAATGAATGTTGCATCTTTTTCACCGTACCATTTGAGACGACGCACATCGGGACTTTGACTTGTTCCACCAGCGCTTTCGCTCCGGCAATGGGCTTCAGTTCTAAATCGAATAAGCGTGCTACCTCGGCGCGGTACGCCGTTTCCACCTCATCCATCGGCAATTCAGTCTGATGTTCCGCAGAAACATCACGGATGATGTCGTAGAGTTTTACCCCTTTGTATTTTTCAAACATCTCCTGTAGTGAGAGTTCAATACCGTAGCGGGCAAAGGTGTTGACGTAGGATTGTGTACAGATCACCTCACTGTCGACCAGCGTGCCATCACAATCAAAAAAAACACATTCAACTGACATCAGACATCATCCTTTTGCTAAACAAGAAGCTGTCACTCTAACGCACTGTGCGCACCGAGCAAACGCTTGCGAAAAATCAGTGTGCTGGTCAGTCAAAATCTATAGGATACGCGCGTTAAATTTTTCAGCGGAATAAGCTATGAACAAGCAGGGTCTGTTGCAACGCGTCTTTAAGTTGCAGGAACACGGCACCACCGTGCGTACAGAAGTGATCGCCGGTTTCACCACCTTTCTGACGATGGTTTACATCGTTTTCGTCAACCCGCAGATTCTGGGTGCCGCTGGCATGGACACCCAGGCGGTGTTTGTCACCACCTGCCTGATCGCGGCATTCGGCAGCATCCTGATGGGGCTGGTGGCGAATCTGCCGGTGGCGCTGGCACCCGCAATGGGACTGAATGCCTTCTTTGCTTTTGTGGTCGTCGGTGCAATGGGGTATTCGTGGCAGATCGGGATGGGCGCGATCTTCTGGGGGGCGCTGGGATTGTTGATCCTCACGCTGCTGCGCGTGCGTTACTGGATGATCGCCAATATCCCGCTGAGTCTGCGTGTTGGCATCACCGCGGGCATCGGGCTTTTTATCGCCATGATGGGACTGAAAAATGCCGGCATTATCGTGTCAAATGCCGACACCCTGGTGACGGTGGGCAACCTGACCTCACATAGCGTACTTCTGGGGGCACTTGGCTTCTTTATTATCGCTATTCTCGCCTCTCGCAACATTCATGCGGCGGTACTGGTATCGATTGTGGTGACCACGGCGATTGGCTTGCTGCTTGGCGATGTGAAGTTCACCGGCATTTTCGCGACACCACCATCCGTGGGCGCTGTCGTTGGGCAAGTTGATCTCAAAGGTGCGCTTAATATCGGTATGGCCGGGGTGATTTTCTCCTTTATGCTGGTCAACCTGTTCGATTCCTCCGGCACGCTGATCGGTGTGACCGACAAAGCGGGACTGACCAATGAAAAAGGCACCTTCCCGCGTATGCAGCAGGCGCTGTTTGTCGATAGCGTCAGCTCGGTGGCGGGTTCGCTGATCGGCACCTCTTCCGTCACTGCTTATATCGAAAGTTCTTCTGGCGTAGCGATTGGCGGGCGCACCGGGTTGATGGCGGTGATCACCGGCATTCTGTTCCTGCTGGTGATGTTCCTGTCGCCGCTGGCGGCGATGGTGCCGTCCTACGCGGCAGCGGGGGCGTTAATCTACGTCGGTGTATTGATGACGGCATCGCTGTCGCGGGTGCGTTGGGATGATCTCACTGAAGCGGTTCCGGCGTTTGTCACTGCGGTAATGATGCCGTTCAGTTTCTCCATCACGGAAGGTATTGCGCTGGGCTTTATTGCTTATTGCGTAATGAAACTGGGGACTGGCCGTTGGCGTGAAATCAGTCCGTGCGTAGTGGTGGTCGCGCTGCTGTTTGTGCTGAAAATCGCCTTTATTGATGCCCACTAACACGTTACAGGCCGCATAAGCGGCCTGTTTTGTCACAGATGTCCCATTTCCTGGGGAGTGGTGCGTTCGCTCGGCAGGCTGGTCAGGCGTAGCGTGCGTGGTCCGATATTTGGTTTACTTATCTCCACGTCGCGCAACGGCATCCATTGATGGTTGGCATCAATTTCCCACAGCCGGAGCCGTTCGGTGCCGGGGGAGAGCGCACAGGACCAGACCAGCGTCGGTTCGGCATCGCACACCGCCTGAATATCAGGAAATATACTGGAGCGCAGGCGTCCCGCGGCTGGATGTAGTCGCAGCGAATCGATACCGCTTTCGGCTTCTCCGGTGAGTTTGAGGATGCTTTGGCGCAGGGTCCAGATTTGCGTTACCGCTTCCATAAAATCCTGTTGCGCATTAATCCAGGCTTTCTCTCCGGAAGAGAGATCCTGCGTTAATGTATCCTGAGTCTGGCGGCTATGGGCGCGTACAATCTCCATATCCAGCCCGGCACGCCCGCCTTCTTCGGCCAGCAGCACACCCACCATGTTCCCGGCGTAGGCAATGCTGAAATCAGGCAGGGCAGAATCGGCAAAACAAGGGCGTCCACTGCTGGTGGTCACAAGCGGTGGTAATTCATTGATACCATAGACGCGTAACATTAGCTGCGCCAACAGCCCACGCGCGGCGAGAAAGCGTCCCCGACGCTTGTCGGGCAGGCGCTGTGCGCTATTGATCACATCCTGTGGGACCCGCATTGTCTCAGAGGAGAGGGGCGGGTTACCCGTCCAACGAACAAAATGACTAGCCATCTGTCGCTCCGTGAAAATGGTCGGATAATCATCAGGTCTATTGTAAGAATTTTCTCATGGCTTTGCATCCGGCATTACATGGAATACCTGAATTTCAGATAACGCCGAAGGTCATGACAATGCGCTGACGCCGCATCAGCCGCTGTTTCATGGTAGTAGTTTGCTGATAAATGCCTGAATGGATGCTGAATAGCCTGATGTGGTGTAGGATTTGGGCGGTAAAAAAAAGCTGGCTGATGAGAAAATTATGATCGCTAAATTTCAGCCGCGCTTCATCGCAGAATAACGCACGTCGGAGTTTTTTATGTCAGTTACTTCATCACACCAGGAATCAATTTCTCTGGATGACTTTCGTCATGGTATGCGCCGTCTGGCTTCAGGTGTCTCGCTGGTTACCACGCAACACGCGGGTGAAAAATATGGCCTGATTGCCTCCTCAGTCAGTTCACTGGCAGCGGAACCGCCGAGCTTGCTGGTATGTGTCAATCAAAGTGCCACCAGCCACGCCTATTTTTTGCAGGCGGGCCATTTCGCCGTCAACGTACTGCGTGAGCAACATGCGGATTTGTGTGCTCAGTTCAGTCAGTCATCACGCCGTGAGGAACGTTTCCAGACCGGCAACTGGCAGACGATCACCACAGGCGCGCCAGTGCTGGCCGATGCCCTGGTGAGTTTTGATTGTCAGTTGGAAAAAGTGGTGGAATGGCATACCCACAGCGTGCTGCTGGCACGGATTGTCGGTATCAATCTGGCCGGGGAAGCTGCCGAGCCTATGGTCTACTTCAACAGTGGTTTTCATTCGCTGGGTCTGTAGCGCCGCGATTTATCGCGCTAATCAGGCCGCCTCTGCAATTCTGAAAAACAGCGCGAAAAATCGCGCTGTTACGCATTCATTCAAGCGTTGTTCAGGCAAACTTGCACACGTCATCGAAGCCGAGGCGTGGCAGACGCGCATGCAGCTTGCTGGCCTCGCCATAGCCGAGGTTGATCAGCAAATTAACCTGCCATTTGCTGTCGCTGAAGAAGGCGGCGTTGACTTTGGCTGGATCAAAACCGGACATTGGGCCAGCGTCCAGACCGAGCGAGCGCGCGGCCATGATCAGGTAACCTGCTTGCAGGCTGCTATTACGAAACGCTGTCTCTTTGACCAATTCCGGGTTGCTGGTGAACCAGCTACGCGCATCACCGTGCGGAAACAGTTTCGGCAGATTTTCATAGAACTCGGGATCTGAGGCGACAATCACCGTAGCCGGTGCCTTCATGGTTTTTTCCAGGTTACCGGAGGAGAGTGCTGGCTTTAACTTCTCTTTCCCTTCCTGGGAAGTAACAAATACAAAGCGACCCGGTGAACAGTTAGCAGAAGTCGGACCCAGCGCCGTCAACTGATAGAGCTGTTTAAGCAGTTCTTCTGAAATGGGTTTTTCCTGCCAGTAGCTGTGGGTGCGAGCCTCATTGAATAGGGTATTCAGAGCGAGGCTGTCGAGCGGTGTACTCATGTTTCTCTCCTTTTCAGGCATCAAATTGAGCCCAATGTTTAGCATGAATAGAGGAATGGCCTGGATCAGTCGGTGCACTTTGGGCGGTGATTAAGGTAGTCAGCAGGGCGGTCCGGCTGGTGAAGATCTTCACCGTTATACTGCAAATAGAGAGGGTTACCAAATAACATTGCAGTAAATATCCCTGGTTAGCCGCGATGCTAACCAGGGGGAATGAATGTTAAAACAACTATTTCCCAATACAAAAACTGGAGAAAATCCGCCCCAGCAAGTCATCAGAGGTGAACTCACCGGTAATTTCGCTCAACGCCTGTTGTGCCAGACGCAGCTCCTCGGCCAGCAGCTCGCCCGCCCAGGCTCCCAGCAGCTGATCTTTGCCTTGTTGCAAATGGGTTGCCGCCAGTTCCAGCGCCTGCAAATGGCGACGGCGAGCAAGGAAGCCACCTTCCATATTGCCGCTGAAGCCCATGGTTTGTTTCAGGTGATCACGCAGGGTATCCACACCTTCGCCGGTGCGGGCGGAGAGGCGAATAAGTGAGTGACCATTTACTTCAGACAGACCAAGGGACTCGCCTGTCATATCGGCTTTGTTTCGTACCACGGTGATCGGCAGTTCGGCTGGCAAACGCGAAACAAAATCGGGCCAGATGGCCGCCGCTTCCGTGGCATCAGTGGTGGTGCCATCCACCATAAACAACACACGGTCAGCCTGCTCAATCTCCTGCCAGGCACGCTCAATACCGATGCGTTCTACTTCGTCGCTGGCATCGCGTAAACCGGCGGTATCGATGATATGCAATGGCATTCCGTCGATATGAATGTGTTCGCGCAGTACATCACGCGTCGTTCCGGCAATATCGGTGACAATTGCGGCTTCTCGACCAGCTAATGCATTGAGAAGACTGGATTTTCCGGCGTTTGGACGTCCGGCGATCACCACTTTCATCCCCTCGCGCAGCAGGCTACCCTGGCGTGCTTCAGCACGCACGCCATTCAGGTCACCGATCACCGCATTCAGCTGAGCTTCAATTTTCCCGTCTGAGAGGAAGTCGATCTCTTCATCAGGAAAGTCGATAGCGGCTTCCACATAGATGCGCAGGTAAGTAAGTGCTTCCACAAGCGCGTTAATGCGGATGGAGAATGCCCCCTGCAACGAGTTCACCGCCGAACGTGCCGCTTGCTCTGAGCTGGCATCAATCAGGTCAGCAATGGCTTCTGCCTGAGCCAGGTCGAGCTTGTCATTCAGGAAGGCGCGTTCAGAAAACTCACCTGGTTGTGCGATGCGTACGCCGGGCAGCGCCACAATACGCTTCAGCAGCAGGTCGAGGATCACCGGGCCACCGTGGCCCTGCAACTCCAGCACATCTTCACCGGTGAAGGAGTTTGGTCCGGGGAACCACAGCGCAATGCCCTGATCCAGCACGCTGCCATCGCTATCGGTAAACGGCAGATAGTCGGCATAGCGCGGTTTCGGCAGTTTGCCCAGCACGGCTTGCGCGATGTCAGCGGCTTTGGCACCGGAGATACGCAGGATGCCGACGCCACCACGTCCGGGGGGCGTCGCCTGGGCGACGATGGTATCGCTGTGGCTCATAAATCACCTTTTTTTGCAAAAAAACAGGGCGGCATAAATGCCGCCCCTTGAGTATACGTCGTGGCTCGTGGGAGCTGGACGTTACGCTTTCTTCTTGTCGCGGCTATGCAGACCACGTTTTTCCAGGCCGCGATAAATCAGCTGCTGCTGGAGAATGGTAACCAGGTTGCTGACGATGTAGTACAGCACCAGACCTGACGGGAACCACAGGAAGAAGACGGTAAAGATAACCGGCATGTAAGTCATGATCTTCTGCTGCATCGGATCGGTCACGGTAGTCGGTGACATCTTCTGAATGAAGAACATGGTGATACCCATGATAACCGGCAGGATGTAGTACGGGTCCTGCGCAGACAAGTCATGAATCCACAGAATAAACGGCGCATGACGCAGTTCAACCGAGCCTGACAGCATGTAGTACAGGGCAAGGAAGATTGGCATCTGAATCACCAGCGGCAGACAGCCACCGAGCGGGTTGACCTTCTCCGCTTTGTACAGCGCCATCATCTCCTGGCTCATCTTCTGCTTATCGTCGCCCAGACGCTCACGCATCGCCTGAATCTTCGGCTGTAGCATGCGCATCTTCGCCATCGAGGTGTACTGCGCTTTGGTCAGCGGGTACATGATGCCACGAACGATGAAGGTGATAACGATGATGGAGAAGCCCCAGTTACCGATGAAGCTGTGGATAAATTTCAGCAGCTTAAACAGCGGCTGAGAGATGAACCACAACCAGCCGTAATCTACGGTCAGATCCAGGTGAGGCGCAATGGCCGCCATTTTGTCCTGAATCTCCGGGCCAACCCACAGGGTCGCGCCAAGATTCTGCTGTGCGCCAGGGGCGATAGTTACCGGTGCAGATTTATAACCGATGGCTGCCACGCCGTTACCCAGGTTGCTGGTGTACAGGGTGTTGGTGCCTTCAGTACGTGGAACCCACGCGGTAGCAAAGTATTGCTGCAACATCGCCACCCAGCCGTTGCTGGTGGTGGTGTTCAGGTTCTCGTTATCATTGATGGTATCGAATTTATATTTTTCGTATTTCGCATCGCTGGTCGAGTACGCTGCGCCACGGAAGGTGTGCAGAGCAAAGTTGTTGCTGCCGGTATCGCGGTGTTTCGGGACTTCAATAGTCTGCTTCAGCTGGCCAAACATCGCGACTTCCAGCGGCTGCTGGCTGGCGTTATTGATGTTGTAGTCAACATTTACAGCGAATTCGCCGCGTTTGAACACGAAGGTTTTGGTGTAGACCACACCGTTTTCGCCGGTCCAGGTGAGCGGTACGCGCAGCTCAGTCTGACCTTCCGCCATCTCAAAGTGGTCCTGAGTGGTGGTGAAAAGCGGACGCGCGCCATTGTTCGGGTTATCCGGACCGTTGCGACCAGTTAAGCCGCTCTGCGCCTGATAGATGAACGCCGGGGTAGTTTCAAGCAGCTGGAACGGTGCATCCGAACCCAGTTTATCCGGGTACGTCAGCAGTGAGGCTTGCTCGATATCGCCGCCACGGGTGTTGATGTTTAAAGACAGGACATCAGTCTTAACGGTGATCGTTTTGCCCTGGCCGCTGCCGGGAACGCCGGAAGTGGCGGCATCACCCGCTGTGCTGTTAGTGGTCTGCGTGGTCTGGGTTTGCTGCGGCTGCGGAGCATGGTCCGTCTGCCAGGCTTGCCAGATCATAAAAGACACGAACAGAAAAGCGATGAGAAAGAGATTGCGTTGCGAATCCATCGTTAATGTTCTCTGGTTTCAAAGTTTTTTTGGCGGCACAGGATCGTCGCCACCCGGGTTCAAAGGGTGGCATTTTAATACGCGTTTAATCGTCAACCAACTGCCTTTTATTACGCCAAAGCGACGTAAGGCCTCAATTCCATACTGCGAACAGGAGGGATGGAACCGGCAATGAGGTCCCAGCAGTGGGCTGATGGCGCGTTGATACACGCGTATCAGGCCGATCAGGAGCCGCGAGCCAGGCGACAGTGACGACGCCATAATTTCTCCAACGCTTCCGCCAGCGCACGGTTATCCAGGTCAGCAACCCCTTTTTTAGCCACGACCACAAAATCCATCGCGGGCAGTTCATGTTGGCGCAGACGAAAGCTTTCGCGGGTCAATCGCTTGATCCGGTTGCGTTCATGGGCGCGTTTAACATGTTTTTTGGCGACGGTGAGACCGATGCGGGGATGCCCCAGCGAGTTAAGGCGGCCGAGGATGGTGATTTGCGGCGTGCCAGCCCTTTGTGGCTGCTGGAAGACGAAAGTGAAATGAGTGGGAGTTAACAAACGTAACTCCCTGGGAAATGCGAGCTTAACCACGAGGGTTAGCTTTTATTACTTAGAAACGGTCAGACGAGAACGGCCTTTAGCACGACGACGTGCCAGAACCTGACGACCATTTTTAGTAGCCATACGTGCACGGAAGCCGTGAGAACGGTTGCGCTTCAGTACGGACGGTTGAAAAGTGCGTTTCATGGCGATTTCTACCTAAACTTGAAAATTTTCACTGGGTGACGCGTTTTCGGGCCAGTAAATCGACCGACGCCTCAATGTGTCTTTAATAAAGAGGCGGGATTGTAATAATTGTACAGTCCAGAGTCAATTTACTTCGCTGGTCGCGGTACCAGGAAAACCCGGATACAGCCCGCTGATTCCGGGCATTGGGCTGAACGCGACAACGCCGGGGTGGAGAATTATACGGGCTATACGTTAAAGCGCAAGGATCGAGCAGGATCTTCTTGCGATCGATCGGCGGATTTTTTTTGCGGAAAACGAGACACGGCCAGAAAATTTACAGCTTTCATCCTGATCCCCGCTCGCTTTTTCGCCAGAAGGCGTAAACTCTTTAGCGCTTCCGCACCCTGTGGATAAATTGGATCAAAACTGTGTAGAAAGGGGAGATCTCTGTGCCGCTTTGCGCTATGATCCGCCCTTCCGCTGACGATCCACTCTGAGATCGCAGGGAGGCTACCGCGGATAGCGGTCGCAGGCGCTTTCTGATCGCCTGTGTCAAAAAACGAACGTTTCTTTTATTAGCGCCTAAAATTCTTATCGATTTTGTACGAGTGGAGTCCGCCGTGTCACTTACGCTTTGGCAACAGTGTCTTGCCCGTTTGCAGGATGAGCTTCCTGCCACCGAATTCAGCATGTGGATTCGTCCGCTGCAAGCTGAATTGAACGACAATACGCTGGCCTTATATGCACCAAATCGGTTTGTACTCGACTGGGTTCGGGATAAATATCTCAACAGTATCAATGGGCTGCTGAATGAATTCTGCGGTGCGGATGTGCCGTTGCTGCGTTTTGAGGTGGGCACGCGCCCGGTGGCGCAAGTTGCGGCCAGCCAGCCTGCGATGGCCAGCGTTAGCGCGCCGGCTCCGGCGCAAAGCCGTCCGGCTCCGGCGCAAACGCTGCGCCCAAGCTGGGACTCTGTCCCCGCGCCAGCGGATGTAACTTACCGCTCCAATGTGAATAACCGCCATAACTTTGACAACTTCGTTGAAGGTAAATCTAACCAACTGGCGCGCGCGGCGGCACGTCAGGTGGCGGATAATCCGGGTGGTGCTTATAACCCGCTGTTCCTTTATGGCGGCACGGGTCTGGGCAAAACTCACCTGTTACATGCGGTCGGCAACGGCATCATGGCGCGCAAGCCCAATGCCAAAGTGGTGTACATGCACTCCGAACGTTTTGTGCAGGACATGGTGAAAGCGCTACAAAACAACGCCATTGAAGAGTTCAAACGTTACTATCGCTCCGTCGATGCATTGTTAATCGATGACATCCAGTTCTTTGCCAATAAAGAGCGATCGCAGGAGGAGTTTTTCCACACCTTCAATGCGCTGCTGGAAGGCAATCAACAGATCATCCTGACCTCGGATCGTTACCCCAAAGAGATCAACGGCGTGGAAGATCGTCTGAAGTCGCGCTTTGGCTGGGGATTGACCGTAGCGATTGAGCCGCCGGAGCTTGAGACGCGTGTTGCGATCCTGATGAAGAAAGCTGATGAAAACGACATTCGCCTGCCGGGTGAAGTGGCGTTCTTTATTGCCAAGCGTCTGCGTTCTAACGTCCGTGAGCTGGAAGGCGCACTGAATCGCGTTATTGCCAACGCCAACTTTACCGGCCGCGCCATTACCATCGATTTCGTGCGTGAAGCGCTGCGCGATCTGCTGGCGTTGCAGGAAAAGCTGGTCACCATCGACAACATTCAAAAGACGGTGGCGGAGTATTACAAAATTAAAGTGGCTGATCTGCTCTCCAAGCGCCGTTCGCGCTCGGTAGCACGTCCACGCCAGATGGCGATGGCGATGGCGAAAGAGCTGACCAACCATAGCCTGCCGGAAATTGGTGATGCGTTTGGTGGCCGCGACCATACCACCGTGCTTCACGCCTGCCGTAAAATCGAGCAGCTGCGTGAAGAGAGCCACGACATCAAAGAAGATTTCTCTAACCTCATTCGAACTTTATCTTCCTGACGCTATGAAATTTATTGTTGAACGTGAGCAGTTGCTGAAACCGCTGCAACAAGTCAGCGGCCCGCTTGGTGGGCGTCCTACGCTGCCGATCCTCGGAAATTTGCTGCTGCAGGTTAATGAAGGCACCCTGCTGCTGACCGGCACCGATCTGGAAATGGAGATGGTGGCGCGCGTGGCGTTAACGCAGCCGCATGAACCTGGTGCGACTACGGTTCCGGCGCGTAAATTCCTCGACATTTGTCGCGGTCTGCCGGATGGCGCAGAGATCACCCTGACGCTGGAAGGCGACAGAATGCTGGTACGCTCTGGCCGCAGCCGTTTTTCACTCTCCACGCTGCCCGCCAGTGATTTTCCCAATCTGGATGACTGGCAAAGCGAGGTGGAATTCACCCTGCCGCAGGCCACGCTGAAGCGTCTGATTGAAGCTACGCAGTTTTCGATGGCGCATCAGGACGTGCGTTACTACCTCAACGGCATGCTGTTTGAAACCGAAGGGGAAGAGTTGCGCACCGTCGCAACCGATGGTCACCGTCTGGCGGTCTGCTCGATGCCTATCGGTCAGGCGTTACCTAACCATTCGGTGATCGTGCCGCGTAAAGGGGTGATTGAGCTGGTACGTCTGCTTGACGGCGGCGAAACCCCGTTACAGGTACAAATCGGCAGCAGCAACATCCGCGCCCACGTCGGCGATTTTATTTTTACATCGAAGCTGGTTGATGGTCGTTTCCCGGATTATCGCCGCGTATTGCCGAAAAATCCCGACAAAGCGCTGGAAGCCGGTTGCGATCTGCTGAAGCAGGCGTTTGCGCGTGCGGCGATTTTGTCGAATGAGAAATTCCGCGGTGTTCGCATCTATATCACCGAAAATCAGCTCAAAATTACCGCCAACAACCCGGAACAGGAAGAAGCGGAAGAGATGCTGGATGTCAGCTACAACGGCAGCGAGCTGGAGATTGGTTTCAACGTGAGTTACGTGCTGGATGTGCTGAACGCGCTGAAGTGCGAAAATGTGCGTTTGCTACTGACTGACTCCGTATCGAGTGTGCAAATCGAGGACGTTGCCAGTCCGGCAGCCGCCTACGTTGTCATGCCAATGCGGTTGTAGAAAATATCGGCCTGGCAAATAAGCCAGGCCTGATTTGTTGAAGTTTGGTAAACACCCTCTTCTTGTCCTCCAAAGCTGGATTGATTGATGGCTTTAACCCGCCTCCTGATTAAAGATTTTCGTAACATCGAACAGGCCGATCTGACATTAGCGCCGGGGTTTAACTTCCTTGTGGGTGCCAACGGCAGCGGCAAAACCAGCGTACTGGAGGCGATATACACCCTGGGGCATGGCCGTGCCTTTCGCAGTTTGCAGGCCGGACGGGTCATTCGTCATGATCAACAAGCCTTCGTGCTGCATGGTCGCATCGAAGGTGGCGAGCGCGAGTTGGCGGTCGGGCTGACCAAAAATCGCGCCGGTGAAAGCAAGGTACGTATCGACGGTAGCGACGGTCATAAAGTCGCCGAACTGGCGCAGTTGTTGCCGATGCAGTTAATCACCCCCGAGGGGTTTACTTTACTCAACGGCGGCCCCAAATACCGTAGAGCCTATATCGACTGGGGCTGTTTTCATGCCGCCCCCGGTTTTTTCAACGCCTGGAGCAACCTGCGTCGTTTGCTGAAGCAACGCAATGCCGCACTGCGCCAGGTGACGCGTTACAGTCAGATTCGTCCGTGGGATCAGGAACTGGTGCCGCTGGCCGAACAAATCAGCGCCTGGCGTGCGGAATACAGCGAAGCCATTTGCAGCGAAATCACCGCGACTTGTGCCCAGTTCTTGCCTGAGTTTGAGCTGGCATTCTCCTTCCAGCGCGGCTGGGACAAGGAGAGCGACTACGGCGAACTGCTGGAACGTAATTTCGAGCGCGATCGCGCGCTAACCTACACCGCCAGCGGCCCGCACAAAGCGGATTTCCGCATTCGTGCCGAGGGTACGCCGGTGGAAGATTTACTCTCACGCGGCCAGTTAAAACTGCTGATGTGCGCGCTGCGCCTGGCGCAGGGGGAATATCTCACGCGCAGCAGTGGACGCCGTTGCCTCTACCTGATTGATGACTTTGCTTCAGAGCTGGATGACGTGCGTCGCCGCCTGTTAGCGGAGCGATTGAAAACCACGCAGGCGCAGGTGTTTGTCAGTGCCATTGGTGTCGAGCATGTAATCGACATGAGTGACGAAAAGGGCAAGATGTTCCGCGTGGAACAGGGTAAAATAGCAGTTCAACCTGAAGATTAAATGAGCGAGAAACGTTGATGTCGAATTCTTATGACTCCTCAAGTATCAAAGTTCTGAAAGGGCTTGATGCGGTACGCAAACGCCCTGGCATGTATATCGGCGATACGGATGACGGCACCGGTCTGCATCACATGGTATTCGAGGTCGTGGATAACGCCATCGACGAAGCGCTCGCCGGTTACTGTAGTGACATCGTGGTCACCATTCATGCCGATAATTCCGTATCGGTACAGGATGATGGTCGTGGCATCCCGACGGGTATCCACCCGGAAGAGGGCGTGTCGGCGGCCGAAGTGATCATGACGGTCCTGCACGCGGGCGGTAAGTTCGACGACAACTCGTATAAAGTATCCGGTGGTCTGCACGGCGTGGGTGTTTCCGTGGTTAACGCCCTGTCGCAGAAACTGGAACTGACCATTCGTCGTGATGGCAAAGTGCATCAGCAAACCTACGTCCACGGCGTGCCGCAGGCCCCGCTGGCGGTGGTGGGTGATACCGATGCTACCGGTACGCGCGTGCGTTTCTGGCCGAGCCATGAAACCTTCACCAACGTGACTGAATTTGAGTACGACATCCTGGCAAAACGCCTGCGTGAACTGTCGTTCCTCAACTCCGGTGTGTCAATTCGCCTTGAAGATAAGCGCGATGACAAGAAGGATCATTATCACTACGAAGGGGGGATTAAGGCGTTTGTTGAGTATCTCAACCGCAACAAAAACCCGATTCACCCGAACGTGTTCTACTTCTCTACCGAGAAGGACGGCATTGGTGTGGAAGTGGCATTGCAGTGGAACGATGGTTTCCAGGAAAACATCTACTGCTTCACGAACAACATTCCACAGCGCGATGGCGGTACGCACCTTGCGGGCTTCCGTGCGGCGATGACGCGTACCCTGAATGCCTACATGGACAAAGAAGGCTACAGCAAAAAAGCCAAAGTCAGCGCCACCGGTGATGACGCGCGTGAAGGTCTGATCGCCGTGGTATCGGTAAAAGTACCGGACCCGAAATTCTCCTCGCAGACCAAAGACAAGCTGGTTTCCTCAGAAGTGAAATCGGCGGTTGAACAGCAGATGAACGAACTGCTGGCGGAGTATTTGCTGGAAAATCCATCTGACGCGAAAATCGTCGTTGGCAAAATTATCGATGCGGCGCGTGCGCGTGAAGCGGCACGTCGTGCTCGTGAGATGACGCGTCGTAAAGGCGCGCTGGACCTCGCAGGTCTGCCGGGCAAACTGGCGGATTGCCAGGAGCGCGACCCGGCGCTGTCCGAAATCTACCTGGTGGAGGGTGACTCCGCAGGCGGTTCGGCCAAGCAGGGACGTAACCGTAAGAACCAGGCGATTCTGCCGCTGAAAGGTAAAATCCTCAACGTAGAGAAAGCGCGTTTCGACAAGATGCTTTCTTCGCAGGAAGTGGCGACGCTGATCACCGCGTTGGGTTGCGGCATTGGCCGTGACGAATACAACCCGGACAAACTGCGTTATCACAGCATCATTATCATGACCGATGCCGACGTCGATGGTTCGCACATCCGTACGCTGCTGTTGACCTTCTTCTATCGTCAGATGCCGGAAATCGTGGAACGTGGTCACGTCTACATCGCGCAGCCGCCGTTGTACAAAGTGAAGAAAGGCAAGCAGGAGCAGTACATCAAAGACGACGAAGCGATGGATCAATATCAAATCGCGATCGCCCTTGATGGCGCAACCCTGCACACCAACGCTAGCGCCCCGGCACTGGGAGGCGAACCGCTGGAAAATCTGGTGGCGAGCTTCAACAGCACCCAGCGCATGATCAAACGTATGGAGCGCCGCTATCCGCTCGCGCTGCTGCGTGGGCTGATTTACCATCCGACCCTGAGCGACCTCAGCGATGAAGCCGCGGTGAAAGGTTGGCTGGATGGTCTGGTGGCCTATCTGACCGAGCGCGAAGCGCATGGCAGCACCTACGTTGCTCAGGTGCGCGCTAACCGTGAGCAGCACCTGTTTGAGCCGGTACTGCGTGTACGTACTCACGGGGTGGATACCGATTATCCGCTGGACAGCGAATTTATCGCTGGTCCTGAATACCGCAAAATCTGCGACCTTGGTGAGCAGTTGCGCGGCCTGATTGAGGAAGATGCGTTTATTGAGCGTGGCGAACGTCGTCAGCCAGTAACCAGCTTCGAACAAGCGATTGACTGGCTGGTGAAAGAATCCCGCCGTGGCCTGTCAGTTCAGCGCTACAAAGGACTGGGCGAGATGAACCCGGAGCAGTTGTGGGAAACCACTATGGACCCGGACAGCCGCCGCATGTTGCGCGTCACCATCAAAGACGCCATCGCCGCCGACCAGTTGTTCACCACGCTGATGGGCGATGCGGTAGAACCGCGCCGCGCCTTCATCGAAGAGAACGCGCTGAAAGCCGCCAACATCGACATCTGATGTGCCAAAACCCTTCCCAATCGGGAAGGGTTTTTTGTTTGTTACCCGCCTGACATTTCCTTTTCTGCTTAAAAAACATCTGCGTTAGCTTTTGTTTGCTTCCGTTTTTTCCCGTGCGCTGCGATCCGTGTCACTTACATCTGTTGTCCACTCCCTTACGCTTTGGGCGAAGCGGAGGGGATGACGCATGTTTCTGGAAGAGCGACGTAATCAAATACTTAAATGGCTGGATGAACAGGATCGCGTAACGGTTAATGGGCTGGCAAGCCAGCTTGGCGTTACACGCGAAACTATTCGTACCGATCTCGGCGCACTGGCGCGTCAGGGATTGGTACAACGCTGCTATGGCGGGGCGATTGCCCTGCGCCGCAACCTCCAGGAAAAATTGATCAGCGAAAGTGGCGGTAATTTTGAAGTGTTGCTGGAGCGTTTGCAGGCGCGGCGTCCGAGCGCAACATCTGCGGTAAAAAACGGCAAAGTTTGCATTCTTGGTGCCTTTAATGTCGATATCGTGGCTAAAGTTGCACGTTTTCCTCGCGGCGGCGAATCGCTGCTGGCGCTCGGCAGCACCCTCGGTCCGGGCGGCAAAGGGGCCAACCAGGCGATGGCGGCCAGTTGTGCCGGTACGCGGGTACATTTTGTCGCCAAAGTTGGCACCGATCAGTTCAGCAAGTTTGCGTTTGACCATCTGTCGGCCTCAGGCATCCACTCGTTCCGTCTGTACCAGACGGATAGTGAGCCGACCGGAAGCGCCATCATTTACGTCTCGCAGGAGAATGGCGAGAACATGATCGCCATCTATTCCGGCGCGAACAAAACCTTCACCGACGACGAAATCGCCGAGATGACCCACGAGTTGTCGGATGCCAGCGTGCTGCTGCTGCAACTGGAAAACAACTTTGAGGCCACGCGCAGCGCGATTCGTCTCGCTCATACGCTCGGGGTGCGGGTGATTATGAACCCCGCACCGTTTTCCGCCGAGGTGTTGAGCTGTCTGGCGATGATTGACGTGCTAACCCCCAATGAAACCGAAGCCTCGTTGCTGTCTGGCATCGAAATCGTCGATTTAGCCAGCGCGCGCGCCGCCGCACAGGCCATCGTCGAACTGGGCGCGCGACGCGTCATCATCACTATGGGATCACGCGGTGCGTTACTGCTTGATAACCAACAATTTCATCATATTCCGGCCTTCCCGGCGCTGAGCGTCGATACCACCGGGGCGGGCGATGCCTTCAACGGTGCGCTGGCCGCCGCGCTGGCGCAGGGGCAAAGCCTGTTGCAGGCCGCCACCTGGGCATCGGCCTTTGCCGCGCTGGCGGTAGAGCGCGAAGGTGCCAGCAATATGCCGGATCGACAGCAGGTTATGGCCCGACTTCATCAACGATAACAAATCACAGCGGTGGAACCGCTGGCAGGAGAGAACATGAAAAAAATCGAAGGCATTGTGCCGGTTATGCTTACCCCCTTTACGGCAGACAACCAGGTTGATTATCCGGGGCTGGAGCGCCTGATTAACTGGTATCTGGCGGAAGGTGTCGATGCATTGTTCGCGGTATGTCAGTCGAGCGAAATGCAGTTCTTAAGCCTCGAAGAACGCGTGGCGCTGGCGAAATTTGTGGTGGAAAAAGTGCAGGGTCGCGTGCCGGTGATTGCGTCTGGTCATATCAGCGACGATCTGGCGCAACAAACCGCCGAGTTGCAGGCGATGGCGAACACCGGCATCGATGCGTTGGTGCTGGTGACTAACCATCTCGACCCGAAAAATGAGGGCAGCGCAACCTTCTACGCACACCTCAATCATTTGCTGGAGGCGCTGCCTGACACCATGCCGCTGGGCCTGTACGAATGTCCGGCTCCGTACCGTCGTCTGTTGAGCGATGAAGAGTTCAGCTTCTGCGCCAACAGCGGCCGTTTCGTGGTGCTGAAAGATGTGAGCTGCGATCTGCCGACGGTACAGCGTCGAGTGCAGTTGGCGGAAGGTACGCCGCTGGCGGTGATCAACGCCAACGCCGCCATCGCCTGGCCAGCCATGCAGGCCGGTTCCAAAGGTTTCAGCGGCGTCTTCACCAACTTCCATCCGGGACTGTATCACTGGCTGTACCACCAGGGCGCGCAGCAGGCGGAGAAAGCCCACGAGCTTTCGCTGTTCCTGTCGCTCAGCGCGGTGACGGAAACCCTCGGCTACCCGAAAAACGCCAAAATCTACCATCAACGCTTGGGCACCTTCGCCAGCGAGCATTGCCGCGTTAATAAAGACAACGTGCTGGAGAAATTCTGGGGACTGGGCGTATTGCTCGACCAGATCCGCGATGGCAGCCAGATTTGGCAGCAACGTATCGAAAACCTCTGAGAAAAATACGTAGCGGTGCGATTTATCGCGCCGCTACGGCTGTACCTGAACCCATTAATGATAACGACAGGGAAAACACCATGATTGTATGTGATAGCCAGGATTGGGCGCGTGAGCGCCATGCCTTCCACCCCATCGTCGACCAGGCGTTACGTTGGATAGCCGACACCGATTTCAGCCAACTGGCCACCGGCAAATATGACTTGCTGCCGGATAACCAGATGTTCTGCCTGGTGCAGGAAATGGACACCGAACCGGCCAGCGATCGCCGTGCCGAGTCGCATTTTAACTACGTTGATATTCAGTACCTGTTGGCCGGACGCGAGAACATTGGCGTGGCGCGGGCGCATCCGCAGCATGTCATCATTGAAGATCTGCGCGCTGAGCGTGACGTGGTGTTTTATCAGGACACAATTGATGAATCGATGATCACTCTGACGCCGGGCATGTTCGCGCTGTTTTTCCCGCATGACGTGCATCGTCCCTGCTGTGCCGCGCCTGATGCGCAGCCGATCCGTAAAGCGGTGATCAAAATTAACCTCAGCCTGTTTAACGCGGTGGGGGCAACACAATGAAAACCTCGGTGAATACCTTGTCCGGCGCCGCAGTGGCGCAGCCCACGCTTGTGGGCAAATTACGCTGGGGAATCATTACCATCCTGCTGCTGGCAGCGGTGGTGAACTACCTCGATCGTGCCAACCTGAGTATCGCCAACACCACTATCGCGGCAGAGTTTGGTTTCTCGCAGACCGAGATGGGCCTGCTGCTGTCGGCGTTTCTCTGGCCCTATGCGTTGGCAAACCTGCCGGCGGGTTGGCTGGTGGATAAGTTTGGTCCGAAGAGAATGTTCTCCTGGGCGCTGGGGTTATGGTCCAGCTTTACCGTGCTGGCGGCTTTCGTAAACAGCTACAGCTTCTTCTATGGCCTGCGTATGCTGCTGGGCGTCTCTGAGTCGCCATTCTTTACCTCCGGCATCAAAATCACCCATCGCTGGTTTGGTGATAATGAACGAGGCCTGCCGACGGCGATCATCAATACCGGTTCGCAAATCGCTAACGCCATTGCGCCACCGATTCTTACCGTGCTGCTGCTGACTTTTGGCTGGCGTGGGATGTTCGTTGCCATTGGTCTGATGGGGATTCCGCTGCTGCTGGCGTGGTGGAAATTCTATCGCGACCCGGATGCGCGTGAAGATGCGCTGCTGCACGCCGGACAGCGCAGCGTCGCTGCCCCGGAAGAACGCGCGCAAGCGAGCTGGGGCGCATTGTTCCGTCACAGCACCACCTGGTTTATGGTGATCGGTAACTTCTCCATCATGTTCACCATCTGGGTGTACCTCACCTGGCTGCCGGGCTATCTGGAAAAATCCCTCGGCTTCAGCCTGAAAGCTACCGGATGGATTGCCTCGATTCCGTTCCTGTGCGGCATTCTGGGTGTGCTGGTAGGTGGTATGCTGTCCGATCGCCTGGTGCGTAACGGCGTGCGTGCCATCACCGCGCGTAAAATCCCTATCGTCACCGGTGCAGCGCTGGCGGCTTGTTTTGTCGCGCCGATTCCTTTTGTCGATAGCACACCGCTGGCGATTGGTCTGCTGGCGCTCGGCTATTTCTGCTCGCAGATGCCGCAGGGGGCGCTCTGGACGTTGGCGAGTGACATCGCGCCAAAATCACAGGTTGCATCGCTGGGGGCGATCCAGAACTTCGGTGGCTTCCTGGGGGCAGCAATGGCCCCGATCGTCACCGGCATCATCCTTGATACTACCGGCAAGTTCACCAACGTGTTCCTGTTGGGCGCGGGATTGCTGATGATTGGTGCGCTGAGCTACGGCCTGTTTGTGCGCAAGCCACTCCAGGCGAAATGATACGCAGGGTGCCGTCTGGCGTCGATAAACTGGTCAATGTGAGCTGAATCGCGCTAGCATGGATGCAAACTCTGAATTAACGAGGATGTTATGGCGATAAAACTGATTGCGATCGATATGGACGGCACCTTGCTTAACCCGTACCACCAGATCACCCCGGCAGTAAAATCCGCGATTGCCCGTGCACGCGATAAAGGTGTTGCCATTGTGCTGGCCACAGGTCGCCCCTTTGTCGGTGTCGAGCGCTACCTGCAAGAACTGGATTTACAGCAACCGGGTCAATATTGCATCAGCAACAATGGCGCGTTGGTCCAACGCGCCGATACCGGCGCAAGCGTAGCGGAAGTGACGCTGAGTTTTGCTGATTTTCTCTACGTCGAGCAACTGGCGCGCGAACTTGGCGTCCATTTCCATGCGTTTGACCACTCCTCGTTGTATACGCCGAACAAAGATATCAGTGAGTACACCATCCACGAAGCCAGCCTGACCGGCATCCCGGTGCGTTATCGTGCCGTGGAAGAGATGGACCCGGCGACGCGCTTCCCGAAACTGATGATGATCGACAAACCTGCGTTGTTGGATAAGGCGGTGGCTGCGCTGCCGGCCCGCGCCCGCGACAGCTACACTATTTTGAAGAGCGCACCTTACTATCTCGAAATCCTCGATCCGCGCGTCAATAAAGGTTATGGCGTGAAAATGCTGGCGGAAAAACTCGGCCTGCAAGCCGCAGAAGTTATGACGATTGGCGATCAGGAAAACGACCTGGCGATGATTGAGTATGCCGGAACCGGGGTGGCAATGGGCAATGCGATTGACTCGGTAAAAAGTATTGCGCAGTTCATCACCAAAACCAACGCGGAAGATGGCGTGGCGTACGCTATCGAAGAGTTGGTGCTGTAATTCTCCTTTGATCTATGCAAATCCTGTAGCGGCGCGATTTATTGCGCGGTTTTTTCCTGCATTGCGCACGAAATTGCGCGATAAATCGCGCCGCTACGGGATCTAAGGCTACCCCATGTCAGAAAAACAACTCACCTTTGCAGAACGTCATCATCAACTAACCAATATCAATGTCTGGACCGCCGACAGCCAATGGCTGGCGTTTGATGTCCGTCCTTCCGGTGCTTCCTTTACCAGCCTGACCATTGAACGCGTCAATGTGGCAAGCGGTGCAGTTGAGGTGTTGTACCAGGCACGCGACGGCGCGCACGTTGGCGTGGTGACCGTCAGCCCGGATCTCCCGCCACGCTATGTCTGTATCCACGGCCCGGAACATCCCGATGCACACTGGCATTACGATTTCCACCATCGGCGTGGCGTGATTGTGCAGCAGGGGATCGCGGAGAATCTTGATGCCTGCGATATCACCGCTCCCTTTACGCCTGGCGCATTGCGCGGTGGTTCGCATGTTCATGTCTTCAGCCCGGACGGTTCGCGTCTGAGTTTTACCTACAACGATCATGTGATGCATGAAAAAGATGTGGCCGAAGATCTGCGTAACGTCGGTGTTGCTGTGCCGCTGCATCCGGTATGCCCGTCAAAACATCATCCGCGTGAATATGAGGGAAGCCATTATTGTGTGCTGGTCAGCCAGACGCAACGTGATCCCCTGCCGGGCAGTGATCAAATCGATCGTGCCTACGAGGAGTGCTGGATAGGCGATCGCGGCTATCAAAAGCCGGATGGCAGTTGGCAGCGTTGGGCCATCGCGTTTATTGGTGATACCCGCTCAGTGAGTGGCGAAAAAGTACCGGAAGTGTTTGTGGTCGATCTGCCAACTGCGCTGGCGGATTACGCGAAGTCAGGTGCTTCTCCCCTACAGGGGACGCCCGACACATTGCCAGCGCCGCCGTCCGGGGTACAGCAACGACGCGTTACCCATACGCAGGGGCTGGCGTTACAGCCACGCCACTGGTTACGTGCCGCACCGGATGGCAGCGCCATCGCTTTTCTCATGGCGGATAAAAACGGCGTGGTGCAGCTGTGGACGGTGTCGCCCAACGGGGGGATACCACGTCAGGTGACGCAGCTAGCCAGTAGCATCCAGTCAGCCTTTAGCTGGCATCCTTCCGGTAAGGCCATCAGTTTTGTCTGTGACAACAGCGTGATGCGCTGCGAGCTGGCGAGCGGCAAATGCACGCGATTGACGCAGCGCAGTGACCAGCCGCCGTCAGGTGATGCGGTGGTCTGGTCGCCGGATGGAGGAAAGATCGCCTATATGCGAGAAATCAACGGCTGGCGGCAGCTGTTCTGCGTCAGTGCGACTCCGCAGGCATAGAAGCGGCGGTTGCCAGACTGGCCTGAGTCCCGGCCAGTTTTTCGCTTTGCAGCACGCGCTCGCGTGGTGAATCGATCGATTTGTCATCGTCGTGGCGGAAGTAATCCCACGGCAGCAGAAGGGTGTCCATCACCGCAGAGAAAGGCAGATCGATAGCGAGTAATGGCTTCATTGCCCAACTGGTTTGGTCATCCGTCAGCATCTCCGCGCTGGCACGGGTACCGGGATAATAACCCTGGCTCGCGCCAGTGTGAGACATAAGACTGGAGCAACCGGAGGTCATACCTGCGCCACAGATCAACAGACCGGGCAGCAAAAAGCGTTTCATCATTTTCATCATCTTCTTTCATCCCTTCAGTCATGGCATGGCCCTGGCTGGAGTGTGTCACCTGATTAAGCATCACTCTGAGTTGATGTCTTTCTGTCCAGGCGAATAATGACCTGAGTGTATGCTATTTCATCAAAATTGCTGCAAGAAATTCCTCGTGAAACCTTGAAAGTGAAAAAATAGCGCCCACTTTTAAGGAACGGTCACGCTGCTTTCGCCGACAGGGAGAGCAACGGGCCGCACAACCTGTCCATGGTGGAAGGTTGCCAAAACTTGCTGATTTTCAGGAGTCCTAATATGCGTAATTTTGATCTCTCTCCGCTTTATCGTTCTGCAATTGGTTTCGATCGTCTGTTCAATCTGCTGGAATCAAATCAGAACCAGGCCAATGGTGGCTATCCTCCGTATAACGTTGAGCTGGTGGATGAAAACCACTACCGCATCACCATTGCCGTGGCGGGCTTTGCCCAGAGCGAGTTAGATATCACCTCTCATGACAACATGCTGGTTGTGCGCGGTGCGCATCCCGAGGAGCAGCAGGAACGTAAATACCTGTACCAGGGCATCGCCGAGCGTAACTTTGAGCGTAAATTCCAGCTGGCTGACCATATCGTGGTGCGCGATGCGCGTCTGGAGAATGGTTTGTTAAGCATCGATCTGGAACGCATCGTCCCCGAAGAGGCGAAACCGCGTCGGATTGAAATTCTGAAGTAATAGCGTTGCTATAAGGAGAAACGCCGCAAAGATGCGGCGTTTTTTGTTATTGCGCGATCAATCGCGTGTCTTAGAACCTCAATCAGAAATAGCGTACAAAGAACTGGGCAGTACCGGCGAACGGCACTTCCTGCGCGTTGGTGATTTCTGACTTCTTATTCAGCTGCGGAACTACGTCGAAAGTGAAGGTAAAATCGCTGGCTGAAGCGGGTTTATTGGTGGTGTCTAATACAGTCCACTCCTGAGGAATACCGATGCCCCAACCTTGACTAAACGGCATTACCGCGAAATTTGTTGCGTTATGAGCGCTGCCATTATCAACATAACCGAAGTTGGTGCTATTCTCGGCTCCGTCAAAAGATGACGTCTTACCGATTAAGGTAAAGTTACCCAATTTCTTGGTGGTAATAGGATCGAAACCAATACCAAAAATACGGGTTGCATCATCACCATTCTTACCGGCAGTGCCGATTCTTTTCCCTGCCAGTGCACTTGCGCTATTTGCGTCAGTTACCCAAAAGGCGATACTGGTCTTCGTCTCAGGTTCACATGTTACTTTCAGAGTAGCCGTCTTGGCATCAAGCACGGTCATGTCGTTGGCATTCAAAGTACTGTGCGGAATATCCCCCCAGTTTAAATCAGCACCGACAGACATCTCAGCATTACATGCCGGAGGTGTGATTTTACCCTGAACATTAATGGCGGTGTTTGCTGCCTGGGCAGTTCCCGCAGCCATCATTGCACCGAGAATTAAATATTTTGAATAACGCATAAAATTAAGTCCTTGTTAAATATTCTCTTGTGAGAAGGTATAGTCATAGATACAGCAAGCGTTCTGCTTTAGTGTTCCGGTATTTCACGTAGGTGAATTTTTCCGGATATGTTTGGCAGTCACATAACTGCCAAATATATTTGTATGGGTTTTTATTAGGCCGAGATTGCCTTATGAATAACTCACGCTTTGTTAATAGTGTTAAATATAAATAATTACTGTTTTTTAACAGATAAGGATGGTGGTGCTATTGTTATTTCCGCCTGACGATCGTCAATCACATAGTTATAATCGGTTACCGCCGAGAATCTCACTTTACTTGCCAGGTTGTATTTATAATTTGCAGGTAATTCTGCACAATTTTTTGAACCAGGTAGTGCATAAGCTTTAGGCATCTTTATTGCTTCTTTCCCTGGCAGTAACGTGACATCATTGACAAATCGAATCACAGTTTTTGTCTCATTAGCCACACATAACTGCGTATTCTGTATGCTCCATTTGAGGAACTGCCATTTGTTTTCAACTGGCTTATATCCTTTAGGACGAATAACGACAGGTAAGTCCTGACCAACCATAAAACCAACACTTGCTCCGGATTGCTGTTTTTCGGGCGGAATGCCCATAAATTGAATTCGTGCCAGATGTTCCTTGTCCAGTTTATTCTTGCTGCGATACAGCAGACGTACTGTCTGTGTCTCGCCTGGCTGAACCACCACGGCTTGTGGACTGGGTATAAGCACGGCATCAAGATCTTCATCCTCCAGACGTTGGACTCTGCTGTACAGCAATACGGGTTCTTTATTAGTGTTTTTGATACCAATGGTTCCCTCACGATCAGCTTCTTCAATAATTAGCACCGATGTCGTGGGGAGCACTGCTGAGGCCATTGCTTCAGCACCGGGCATTGCCATGAAAATACTTGCCAAAGCAAATGTTGGCATCCTTTTATTAATACGTGTCATTTTTTTCTCCACAAGTAACCGGTACATCAATCATTTCATTAGTTAATACGGGTTTGAAACTGTCTTTTTCAATGTGACAAACCATGTCACCGATGTTGCTTATTTTTGCTGCACGGTTTTCCAATCTTTCCGCTTGTTTATGACTTAGCATCAGTACGTTTTCGTCAATGGTATAACCGAGCGATTCGGCATGGTCATCTAACACTTTTGCCCCGTAAGGAATGTTTTTTTCTCCAGCTATTAATCTGACAAGATAAAATCTCTCCTGGTCTGACTTATAATCAATCTTGCCAACTGCGCCGCGTTTGATGGTGATTTCCTGGTGCGGATTTTTTACATAAGCACCATCTGGTAGCGTTTTGGTGACAATATCTATTGAATTGATTTTTCCTTCATGCAATTGAGGGGCCACAGCCAAGCCATCATAATTGGTAATAACACTTGAGGTTGGAGTGGCGATGCTGGTATATCCTTTTACACCGGTGTCAATGATTGCAAAGCTATCCTGAATATGAGCGGATGAAAAAATAAACTTGTCACCCGTGCTAACCAGTGCACCAGATACGTTGGTGGAGTAATTTCTACTGCCGTTATTTGATCCAGAGTAGTAAGCGCTGGTGTTGGCATAAGGCGTACGCCAGAATGCGTTAACATTATGATTAGTGCTATTGCTTACACCAGTATAGCGATCAATACCCGCACCAATATTCAAATTGTCGGTGATGTTCTGATCTACACGCGAACCAAAAATGGTATTGCGCTGATAATTATTCACATAAGAGGAGAATGCACCTTTTTTACTAAAAGCGTTGAACGGTATCCGCAGGTTTACTGTTGTTGACCAGTTATTATCTTTGCTGTTGCCGTGTACCCAGCCATAAGCCATATTCGCGCTGAGAGTATAATAACGAGCATTATAAGAACCGAAGACGCTCAGAGTATTCCGATCCGGTGAATTATAAAAAGAATAACGCGACAGAGATAAACCGCTGCCAATTGAGCCAAATGGCTTACTCACACCCGCAGAGATGGCATAACGGGTATTGTAATTCTGATATGAATAGTCTTTCTCAAAGGTTTGCTGACTTTCACCCAGATCACGATAATAGTTGCTCTGCCAACTCAAAGAGAGCCAGGGTGAGGCATTAGCCAGCTGCGAAGCAACGTTCGCGCTAACTTTCTCGCCGATATCTCCGTTCTTGCCGCTTCTGGCCAGACTGACGTTCATATCCCCGGTAGTATTGAAGGGAATCCAGTTAGCCCCCACACCCGCCCCAATCCCCGTGTAGCGGGTGGCAATCATCATCCCGGCAAAAGGTTGCAAGTAGTGATAAAACGGCAGTCGATACTCACCACCCAATACCGGGACATTTCCCATACCGCGTGAGGGATCGGTTTGTCCGGCAAATAATGAAAAGCGACTTGCCATCTGTTGGCTGACATTAAATGCGGCTTTCGGGATGGTGACACGCTGTTCGCCGCCGTTATTTTCCCGAACCACCAATTCCGCGTCGGCAAAAGCGGTATACAGTGGCACTGCTTCAAACAAGAAGGGACCGGCAGGAACCGGGCGACTGAAGATCACGCGTCCCTGTTGGTAAACCTCTACCTGAGCATAGCCCGATGCAATGCCACTGACGGTAACGGTGGTATCACCGTCTTTCAGACCTGCGTTGTTATTGAGTGTAAAACCGGTGATCTGACCGGCACCAAACAACGAGTTACCCACCCCCATGTAACCGGCACGTACGCGATAAATATCCGCCATATCTGTTTCCAGATAGGCACTACTCAGGTCGTAATTGCTGTAGGTAAGTCCGCTGGACGACTGGGAGCTGCGGTAAGAAAAGTGGGTACGCAACAAGACATTCTTGATATTCGCCCCCCAACTCATCAGTGCAGTCAGGGTATCGGTATGCGAAAATCGGTTGTTACTGCGATTGCCACTGAGGTTGTAATTGAGGAACGTACCAAACCCACCTGACTGTGTATTCGAGAACGCTGAATTTTTTTCCAGATAGAAGTCAGGGATATTGATATTTAATGCATTTTTATTGCGCTCATAATTCATTCTTAACTGTGAGACTTTAGTTGTATCAAGGCAATCAGAGTTTGGTGTCACCACAAAGGCATTAGGTTTTAAGCCAAACTCCTGCAATAAAGCACTATTCAGACATGCATTGCCATTGCTATCAAATTCAATTTCTTTAACGCCTGTGTATTTACCATTTAAATAAACACCGGTTTGCATTTTACCTTGTGGCTTAATTGCTTGTTCAATCGCACTTTTTGCCTGTTCATTACTAAGCCCTAACGATTCAATAACGTTGGCATTAAAATTTAGCGTTTCTGCCATAGTGGAAGAACAGGAAAAAGCAATGGCTGCTGCCAGTAGCGAGAGTTTCTTATTGCAATTAACTAATCGTTCCATGAGTAGAATTTCCAGGGTGAAAAATACATCAAATATTTATGACCCTGAGGGATAGATTACTCGGCAACGGAGTTTCGTGGTCATTAAATGAATTTCAAACTTGTACGACGACTATTCTGGATTTCTTTCAGCCTGGGAATGATTAATGACCGTCATTTTCATGATTTGATCATGATTATATTAAAACCATACAAAACAATTGGTTGTGTTTTATTTTTTTTGTGATTTCATCTTTTTTTGTAATTGTGAAATGCTGAAAAAATCAGACCTGATAAGAATTCAGGAAGTTATGATGAGGTTTTTCTGAAGGTGGGGTGCAACGTTCACATGCAAAGGGGGGTTGTAGCGGCGCGATTTATCGCGCGGGTTTAAATAAACCCTGACAAGAGCGCGATAAATCGCACCGCTACAGAGGGAACTATTACGTTCTTACCAGAAATCGCTGACTCACCATTCCGCCAAATACATTAATCAGCAGGCCGAGAATAATCACTGTAGCGCCTAACATTTGCTGCATCGACAGGGTTTCTCCCAAAATCAATGCTGCGCTGAGAATCCCCACCACCGGCACCAGTAACGAGAGTGGAGCGATGCGCCAGGTTTCATAGCGACTGAGCAAATTGCCCCAAATGGCATAACCGACAATGGTGGCGACAAACGCCAGGTAGATCAGTGCCAACACGGTTTGCAGTGAAATATGCACCAGACTGCTGACTATCGCCGCCTCACCCTCGAACCACCATGAGCAGGCGAAGAACGGCAGCATAGGCACCAGCGCACTCCACACCACCAGCGACATTACCGGGACTTTGCTGTTACGCAGGATAATCTTGTTGGTGATATTGCCTAACCCCCACGACAGTGCTGCGGCCAGCGTCAGCATCATCGTGGTCAGCGTAATCCCTGCGGTGGTTTGTCCCTCCATACCGGCAGTGGCAAGCATAAACATACCGAGGGTGGCGACTACGATCCCGGCGATATGGTTCCAGCGCAGCTTCTCAGCCAGCAATAGCGCGCCGAGCAGCAGGGTAAAAAATGCCTGAGCCTGCACCACCAGCGACGCCAGCCCGGCGGGCATGCCAAGTTTGATGGCAAGAAACAGAAATGCAAACTGACCAAAGCTGATGGTCATGCCGTACACCACCAGCCAGCGTAGCGGGATGTTTGGTCGTTTAACAAAGAAGATCGCCGGGAATGCCACCAGAGTAAAACGCAGTCCCGCCAGTAAAAACGGGGGCATGCCATGCAGCCCCAACTTAATCACCACAAAATTGACACCCCAGGCCAGCACGACACACAGGGCTAATAATAGATCTTTAACTGACATAACAATTCCTTCTGCCGCGATCAGGCGGTCGCCGTCACGGGGGTGGCGATTTCTGCACAACATTCATCGCCGACTACACGAAAATAATCATCCACATTCAGCGCTACCGAGCGCTCCAGTTCACCTGCGTTGAACCACAGGGTACCGACATCGCGCAGACGCGTATCGACGCGCAGCGCCAGCCGGTCATCAAAACTAAAGGGGGGCACTGCTCCCATCACGCACTGCGTCAGTTCCTGGGCTTTTTCCGGTGCGGCGAAGCTCGATTTCTTGCCACCAATGGCACGCGCCGCGCTTTTGAAGTTGATTTTGCAATCACCGGGGACAATCGCCAGCAGATAACGGGATTCCGCCCCTTCTGGCATGGTCACCTCCAGCACCATCGCCTTCGCGGCCTGATTTAGATCATTGCCGCGGATCTCGCTGATGACATCGGTCTGACCGATGGCCTCATGCTCGACCACACGGAAATTCGCCTGATGTTGCTCCAACTGCGCGATCAATTTTTCATAGGTTGTCATCTTCATCTCCTCGTATGACGGGCCACGGGTTAACTCCAGGCAATCGCGTGCTTCATCTTTTTGTCGGTCAGACCAAAGAAGAAGCCCATGGTGATGCGCGTATCGCCTTCCACCCGATCAATTTCATGATAAAAAGCAGGATTAAACAGATAGATATCGCCGCTGCGCGGTGAAAACTCACAAGTCTCGCAATATTCAACAACGCCACTCTGGTAGCCCAGTTCGCCAGGTGTTTTGAAACGCTCATCCACCGGCTGCCATTTCTTATTAAAGATGCGCAGTTCGCCACCGGCGTTGCACTCTTGCAGGCACACCACGCAACTCAGTTGATGCAAAATGTCGGTGACCGCCAGGCCACTGCCTGCCGCATCGCGCACGATATTATCGTTGTGCAATGGGTTGGCGACGCCGTTGGCATGGAAACGCACGATCGAACCCGCATAGTCGCCATGCCGGGGATCAGTGGCGGTTTTCAGGCTCTCCAGCCGTAAGGCGTGTTTCACCCAGTTGTAAACCTGGTCACGCAGGCAGTGCAGCGAGGGCGGCAAAGCGGGCTGGATGTCGCGTAATTCAGTGAAATAGTTTTCCGGCGCAGCGGTGTGCTTCGCCAGATAGGGGCCAAGGGTGGTGAGTGCACCATTGGGATAGTGCGACACCCGCACCTTCTCGCGGCAAAGTTGCAGGTCATCCACTGCCGCTTCACGGACTTCCGGGGTCAGGAAATTACGCAGTACCAGCAGCGGTACGCGCGCAGTCACAATGTCATCCAGCCAGGTACTTTCCACAAACATTTTGGGGTTAATCACGCGTATCTGATTGAAAATGGCCATGCTGTTCACTCCGACAAAGGAATTTCATGAAGTTCATGGTTGCTCATACGACGCCATTCCGACGCCGTGCCCAGTGCTGCAATGGGTTCAGAAGAGATAAAGGTGCGGTCGTGCTGTTTGTAGTGATGCAGGGTGAAATAATCGGGATAAGGGGTATCTGTGGGATGCCATTGCCATGCCCAGGCTTTCTCGCGGGTGACAAAAATCGCGTTGGCCGCACTGCCGCCAGGTGCTACCTGTGTCATTTTGTCGCGCAGATAATCGCGGGTGAAATCAGCCGGGGTCGCGCGGTCAACGATGTATTCAAGGTATTCCGCCGAATCGAAGCGTGACTCCGCCATGCCAAGCTGCTGGTAAACCGTTGGTAAAAAGCCGTTGTGCATCATGTACCACTGCGTCTGGCCACTGGTGCGCCACAGCGGATGCGAAAATTCGATACCGTGGTTTTTGCTCAAGGTGGCATGGCGCACATGCACCGCCAGAAAACGGCCTCGCAGGCGATCGACATCAATACCCGGTAGCGCATCGGCAAACATGCCGGTGCCGTGTAGCGTGCGAATTTTTCCCTGCTCGATCCACAGCATTCCCCAGCCGTTTGGGTGCTGCTTGATTGGGCCATCATGGGTCGCGGTTTCACCACAACTCATGGCGCGTGCCGCCTCCAGTACCGCAGCGGCATCAAACTGACCGTGCGCCAGAATCATTCTGCACATAGCAAATCCCCCCGCGTGGTAAAAGACGGAACCGCAAGAATCTGATGGAAGGTCGCCAGAATGTCGTCGCGGCTGTTACCCGGCAGACGGAAGGTGGCGAGGATGCCCGCATGGCGGGTCAAATCGGCATACAATGAGGATCGCGGTGATACCTCCAGCGCGGGCAGATTGAGCGGTGGCAGTAGCTGGCCGCGCTGCTGTTGCGCGATCCAGCTTTCTGCCTGGTGATATTGCAGCGGCTGGCGCAAACGCAGACGACCTACCGCCGACGCCTGTTGATTGAAATGCAGCTCAGGCATACCGTGTCCTGCTTCGATCTGAAATGCCACGTCGGCCCAGTTGATGCCGGTCACTTCCTCAACCAGGTTCACCACACCCATGCCCGACAGGCGGAAACCCATTTCGAGAAAATGCGGTTCGCCATTGACCACGATGAAATCGATATGGAAAGCGCCCTGACGGTAGCCAAAAGTTTCACAACAGAAACTCATCAGGCTGGCAAAGGCCGCAGGCAGTTGCTGTGCGGCCATCGCCACATGGCCGGATTCGTAAAAGCTGATGCTGCCATCGGCGTCGCTGTGATGCTCAATCACCTTCTGGCAACAGGTCAGGGCTACCGCGTGGCCGTTATCCACCACGCCCTGTAATGAATATTCGTCGCCGCACAGCCAGCTCTCGACGATATAGCCCGAGAACCCACGTCCACCGTAATTCATGGTATCGACCAGTTTGTTAATCACGGTATCCAGTTGGCTGGCTTCCTCGACCATCCAGACACCGAGGCCGCCGCCGCCATCGACCGGCTTGATCACGCAGGGGTAGAGCAGCGCTTCCCGCGCGTCGCGGATACTGAGCGGCGAGGCAAAAAAGCGAAACTCTGGTTGGGGGAAACGCGGCCAGGCCTTACGCAGCGCCATGCGTTGCGCGTATTTGTCCGGCGGGATAAAGCAGGGGCCGGCATCCGGGCCAGCCAGCATCTCACGCACCCGACCGGCGCTGGCGTTATAGGCTTCAAAGCCCGCCAGCACCACCTGTGGATGCTCCAGCAGCCCGGCATGCAGACACGCCTGTAACACATCCCAGGGGTTTTCCGGTCGATCCAGCCGCACGATCAGATCGAACGGCAAGGTCTGGCTGAGGGACTGGTAATCGACAAAATCCCCCATCTCCGCCAGAACAGTGAAATAACCTTCGCGCTTTGCCACCGCGCAGTACGGATTTTGCCCGTCGCGGGTGGCACCAATCTGCAGGAAAATCTTTCTCATCGGTTGGCCTTACCGGGTTAACGCCCGGAAATCACTTCTGTGACGATGTCCTGCAGGACACCATTGTTAACCTGGATCACCGCTTTGTGCGGGTCGAAGCGCAGCACGCGCGACAGAGCATCCTGCTGCTGGTTATCCAGCAATGAACTCACCTGCGCGCTTTGCCAGCAGTGACGCATCTGCGCGATGGTCAGGCCGGAAAGTTGCTCCAGTTGTTGTGCCAACAGCAGATGGTTGCTGTTGCCTTCCAGCAAGGCTCGTACCGCCGCTTCTTCCGGCGCGTCCGGCAACTGTTGCAGCCAGGCTTTCAGTTGGCGGCCACCGGCGATAAACGGCGAATAAATCATGCACACCAGCTGGGTTTCATCGAGACCAAATGCCTGTTCGGCAAACTGCGTTGCCCGCTGCCGCGCAATCGCAATCGCGGCATCGTCCTGATAACGTGCCGCCATTTCGCTGATCAGCTGTGGTGGAAAATCTTTTTGCTGCATCAACCCCAGCGCAAAGCGTGCATATTCGCGCACGCCTTCGGCGTAGCTACGCTGCAACAGGGTTTCTGCGCGCAGGCCGCGAATATGGGCCATTAATGTCGGGTTGCCGCAGTCAGATTCCGAGAAGCTGAACATCAGTTCATCGAAGCGGAACTGCATAAACTCAGTGAGCAGCGTCCAGTGCGCCCCCGCTTCATACGCGGTGTCCTGATAGATATTGAAGAACAGTGGATCGCGCTCAAGCTGCCAGGTGATGCGGTGCGCGGGGGTAACCTGATCGACACCGTAGACATCGCTAAAGTAGCGTTGCGCCACGCCATCCAGGGTTTGCAGAAAGCCGCTAAAGCCGCGTGATTTATCCGCCACCGGTGCGTTAAACAGCCGGGAGAGGTGGCGCGCCCAGGCGAGGTAAGCGGTTTGTTCCTGTGGCGAATCGCCGGTGATGATCATATCCACCCCGCCATCGTAGTGCGCCGCGAGGCCAAAGGAGTTCACCATGCTGAGGTTGCAGGCGTTGCAAAAGGTGGAGCGTGCATCGGCGCGGAAGCGGTGGCCGTTCATCAGCACATCGCTGCGATTCTGCTGGCGTACCGCTTCCGGCATCGGCAAATAACGGGAAAAAGGGCGAATCTGTAATCCGTCGGTCACCAGACATTCGGTAAAGTCGTCATGGTGGATATGCAGCGCGCGATAAACGCGATCGATATTCTCCATCACGCTGTCGTTCATTGCCGCGTGGCGGTTGGTGCTGATGCGGAGCTGAAAGGTGCTCCCCCGCTGTTGCCAGATCAACCCCTGGATGTAGCGGACATACGCCACCATATAGCTGCTGTCTTTGCCGCCGCCATAGGCGAGCAGCACGCGGTTGTTTTCGGGGTGGTGCGTATCGGGTAGCGCGGCGAGCAAACGGCGGGAACAAGCCTGAGCAGATGCGAGAATGGCGGGGGATAGATATCCTTCAATTTCTCTCATCATGGTGGACAGATTATTCATTTTTCACTTTTTCCTTTGGCTAATAAAATCGCTATTGCCTTGAACACGGCAACATTGCGGGTAAAGGGCCACGAAGGTGCTTGGGAATGAATGTCTCAGTCTTCATGCTGCGCGGCTGGGTGCCAGCCACCGATACGCAAGGTGATTGATTTAACAGATGCAGCCTAAACTACTTTGAATGTAATCTGATGGATACGCACAGATCAGCACGATATGGGGTGGAACAGATGGCGGGTGAGACGGAAGAACAGGAGAGTCAGAGCAGTCGTTACCGTCAGATAGCAGAACAGATCAAACAGGCGATTCACAGCGGATCGCTGCCGCCAGACAGTCGCTTACCCTCGGTGCGCACGCTGGCTACGCAGTACCGAGTCAGTATGACCACCGCGCTCAAAACATTACGCACACTTGAGGATGAACACTATGCGGTGGCACGTCCCAAGTCCGGCTTTTTTGTGGCACCACGTAAGGCCGACAAAAAGTTGCCGTTGGTCAGCCATGAACAACCGCGTGAAATCGCACCACTGGATGAGCAGACCGAACTGCATCTGGCGATGGTGGGTTCGGATTGTCGCGTAAGGCTGGATCTGGCAAACGGCGATATCTCGCTGTATCCGGTAAAGAAAATTGGTCTGCTGATGCGTCAGATGGGGTACAGCAAACCGGCGCTGCTCGGGAATACCGTTAAGGGTACTGGCTATGCACCATTGAAGGCGGAAATTGCCCGCCGTGCGGTGGATTATGGCTGCAACATCAACGCTGATGACATCCTGATCACCAACGGTTGTATTGAGGCGATCTCGCTGTCGCTGCGCGCCACCACTCGTCCCGGTGATATCGTGGCGGTGGAATCACCCTGTTATTTTGTGTTGTTGCAGATGCTGCACAACCTCAATCTACGGGTGATTGAAGTGGAGGCGGGCGCGGAAGGCTACGTCAACGTTGAGAAACTGACGACGTTGTTCCAGCGCAAAGCGGTGCAGGCGTATCTCAGCCTCAACAACATCAATAACCCGCTTGGCAAAAGCATCCCCAACGAACAAAAGGCCTACATTGCACGCCAGGCCGACGAAAACGATGTGGTGATCATTGAGGATGATATCTTCGGTGATACCGCCTTTGGTGAACGCCGTCCGTTCCCGATGCGCGCCTTCAGCCCGAACGTCATTCTGTGCAGCGGCTTCTCGAAAACCGTGGCGCCAGGTATCCGTATTGGCTGGGTGCACAGCGTCAATTACATGCGTAAAATCGCCTCGCTGAAATACACCTCGACGATGGGGACTTCGGTGCTGTCGCAGGCGGCGATTGCTGAGCTGCTGCGTAATGGCGGCTACGATGCCCATCTGCGTAAGCTGCGGCGTGAACTGGCGAATCAGATTCACCATATGCGCCAGGCGGTGCTGCGTTATTTCCCGGCAGGAACGCGCGTGTCTGATCCCGAAGGCGGCTACGTACTGTGGGTGGAGATGCCGATGCAGGCGTTAAACGTGCGTGCGCTGTTTCTCAAAGCACGCAATGCCGGGATTGGCATTGCGCCGGGGCATATTTTTGCCACCGACCACCGCTATGATCACTGCTTCCGACTGAACGCCGGATTTGGCTGGAATGAGGAAGTGGAGCAGGCAATTCGACAACTGGCACAGTGGTGCCAGCTGTCATTGCTGGAAGCGAAGCAGGATTAGGCGCGCCAGGCGTCTTCGATCTCTTGCGCCAGAATCTGCACCGCGTGTTCAATGCTGGCTGCGTCTGGCACATAATTCATGCGCATACATTGATGGGTATGCGGCCACTCCTGTTCCAGGCCCGGGAAGAAGAAATGCCCCGGTACCATCAGTACGCCGCGCGCCTTCAGCCGTTGATATAACGCTTCGGTGCTGATCGGCAGGTCACGGAACCACAGCCAGAGGAAAATCGCCCCTTCTGGTTTGTGGATCAGGCAGCGATCTTCCGGCAAATAGCGGCGCAGGATGGCGATCGTCTCGCTAACCTTATGCTGATAAAACGGCTTGATCACCTGTTCTGACAGGCGCAATAAATCGCCGCGCGCAATCATTTCGTTCGCCATCGCCGGGCCGATGCTCCCCGGTGCCAGGCTGATGATGCCGTTCATATTGCCGATCGCGCTGATGGTGTTTTCATCGGCAACGATAATGCCGCAACGCGCCCCCGGCAGGCCGAGTTTCGACAGGCTCATGCACAGAATAATGTTGGGATTCCACAGTGGGCGCGCTTCGCTGAAGATAATGCCGGGGAAGGGCACGCCGTAGGCGTTATCGATCAACAGCGGAACTTCATGTTGCTGCGCCAGCGCATCCAGTTGTAACAGCTCGTCATCGGTGATGACATTGCCGGTGGGGTTGGTCGGACGCGAAACGCAAATCAGACCGATATCATCATTCAGCGGCAGGTGGTCAAAATCAACGTGATACTTGAACTGGCCTTCCGGCAGCAATTCAATGTTCGGCTTGGCAGAAACAAACAGCCCTTCCTCCAGCCCGGCGTCGGCGTAACCGAGATACTCCGGTGCCAGCGGGAACAGTACGCGTTTTTTGCTGCCGTCGGCGCGGTGTCCGGCGAACAGATTAAACAGATAGAAAAATGCGCTCTGGCTGCCGTTGGTCAGGGCGATATTTTGCGCCGTCAGCGGCCAGCCAAATTCGTCGCGTAACATCTTCGCCAGCGCATCAAGCAGCAACGCTTTGCCGCGTGGGCCGTCGTAGTTGCACAGCGCTTCGCTCAGTTTGCCTTCCTGATGCATCTGCTGCAAAAGCTGGTGGAAATAGTCATTCATTTCCGGGATTTGTGCCGGATTACCGCCGCCGAGCATGATGGTGCCGGGGGTACGCAATCCTTCCCCCATATCTTCCATCAGACGTGAGATGCCGGAATGTTGCGTAAATTTGTCGCCGAACTGAGAAAAAGACATAGCAGGTTAAAACATTGTGATGACTGATTGGGGACAACCATAGCGCCCGTAACAGGCGGGCGCAATGGTCAGGCGGGGAAAAGGTGCAAAGCCTTATTTCACAACCTCTGGATTGACACAATTCTTCTCGATTTTGCCGGTTAATGCCGCGATCAGGTTATCGACAGCATCGCTCATCATGCCGTAGCGGGTTTCATGAGTGGCGGAACCGATATGGGGTAATGTCACCACATTGGGCAGCTTCAGCAGCGCGGAATCGGCAGGCACCGGCTCCTGCTCAAACACATCCAGACCGGCGGCGTGGATGGTGCCGTCTTGCAACGCGCTAATCAACGCCTGCTCGTCCACCACCGGGCCACGGCCAACGTTGATCAAAATGGCGCTCGGCTTCATCAGTTTTAACTGTGCCGCGCCGATCATATGGTGCGTCTGTTCGGTCATCGGCAGGATAACGCAGACAAAATCACTCTCTTTCAGCAAAGTCTCTAAATCACAGGCGCGTGCGCCGAAACGCGTTTCGGCTTCGCTATGCTGGCGGCGGGCGTTATAGAGGATGTTCATGCCAAAGCCGAAATGCGCGCGTTGCGCCGCAGCCATGCCGATACGCCCCATACCCAGAATACCGAGGGTTTTATGATGGACATCCACGCCGTAATGTTGCGGGCCGATGCTGGCCTGCCACTGTCCGGCCTTCACCCAGGCATCCAGCTCGGTGACGCGGCGCGCGCTGCTCAGCACCAGCGCCATCAGAGTATCGGCTACAGTTTCAGTCAGCACCGTTGGTGTATGCATCAGCACCACACCGCGCTGGCTGAGTGCCGCGACATCGAAATTATCATAACCAACCGAGACGGTAGAGCAGGCACGCAGCGCCGGCATCTGTGCCAGCAAATCGCCATTCACTTTACCGCCGGAACCCAGCAGGCCCTGCGCCTGTTGAAACTGCGCCGCGTGCTGTTTGACGCTTTCTGGCGAAATATCGCTGACTTCGGTCACGGTGAAATGCGCATCCAGTTTGGCACGCAGGTCATCCGGCAGGCTCTTGTAAAGAATCACAGCAGGTTTCATCTTTTGCTCCCTGTAGAACGAGTGACGGGCGACAACGTCGCCCGGAAAAGTCATTTTCGCTTACGCTTTCAGGCGTGTTTTGCCCCGTGCAGCGGCGGCGCTTTGTTTTCGGCGGGTTTGACTATCAACGTCAGCCACACCGATGCCAGCAACGCTGCGCCCATAAAAATGTAAGAAGCCGACGGGCTGCCGGTTGCGCCATTAAGATAGCCTACTATCCATGATCCGACGAAGGATCCGAGTGCGCCCATGCTATTAATCAGCGCCATCGCGCCACCGGCCACATTACGCGGCAGCATTTCCGGGATGATGGCGAAGAACGGGCCGTATGGGGCATACATCGCACCACCGGCAATCACCAGCAGCGCATAGGACAGCCAGAAATTGCTGGAACCGACCAGGTAAGAACCGAGGAACGCCAGCGCACCAATCAGCAGCAGCGGCCAGACAAACAGTTTGCGATTCTGCATCTTATCCGATGCCCAGGAGACGACGATCATCGCAATGGTGGCGACCAGATAGGGCACCGCTGACAGCCAGCCCGCTTCCACCATTCCCATCTGCGTGCCGTTACGCAGGATCGAAGGCAGCCACAGCACGAAACCATACACGCCGATGCTCCAGGCAAAATATTGCAGGCACAGCAGAACAACGTTGCGGTTACGGAAGGCTTCCCCGTAGTTACGTACCGCTTTGATCCCTTGCTGCTCTTTCTGCAATTGCGCCTGCAACGCCGCTTTCTCCGCCTCGCTCATCCATTTCGCCTGCGACGGTTTGTCCTGCACCAAAAACCACCAGGCAACGGCCCAAATCACCGCCGGAATCCCCTCAAAGATAAACATTTCACGCCAGCCAAAGGAATCGATCAGATAGCCGGACACCACTGACATCCACAGCACCGTCACCGGATTACCGAGGATCAGAAAGGTGTTGGCGCGTGAGCGTTCGGATTTGGTGAACCAGTTGCTGATGTAGATCAGCATCGCGGGCATCACTGCCGCTTCCACTACGCCGAGCACAAAACGGATGGCGGCCAGCATCGGGATGTTGCTGACCACCCCGGTCAGCGAAGCACACAGCCCCCACAGCACCAGGCAGCAAAAAATCAGCTTCTTCACGCTGCGGCGCTCGGCATACACCGCGCCGGGGATCTGAAAGAAGAAGTAGCCGAGGAAGAACAGCGCACCGAGCAGCGATGACATGCCCTTGGTGATACCCAGATCGTCGTTAATCCCAGCGGCGGAGGCGAAGCTAAAGTTCGCCCGGTCCAGATACGCCAGACTGTAGGTGATAAACACGATGGGCATGATAAACCACCAGCGTTTTGGTGCGATTGTCTGCGTTTTCATAGGATTATCCTCAAGTGTAGCGGCGCGATGTATCGCGTGGTCCTCTGCGGTTGATGACCTTCACCCCGACCCTCTCCCATAAGGGAGAGGGGGGTTACCGCGACGGAATTAGTAATCGCCCAGCGTGGCGCGTGTTGGCAGTCCTTCGCTGTCGCCCGCCACCTGAATGGCCAGCGAACCAATTTTGTTGCCGCGCAGCATTGCCTGCGGCAGCGTTTTTCCTTCCAGCAGGGCGCTGATCAGACCGACGGCAAAACCGTCACCGGCACCCACGGTATCGACCACCTTGTCGACGCGAATCGGCGCCACCAGACCTTTGTCGCCTGCGGCGGTTTTGAACCAGGCACCATCGCTGCCGGTTTTGATCACCACCGCTCTCACCCCCTTATCGAGGTAGAAATCAGCGATGGCTTCCGGTTGACGGTAGCCGGTCAAAATCCGCCCCTCTTTCTCGCCCGGTAGCACCCAGTCGGCATATTCCGCCAACAGGTTCAGCTGCTTGCGCATCTCCTCTTCGCTGCGCCACAGCACCGGACGCAGGTTTGGATCGAACGAGATGGTTTTGCCGCGCGCGCGCATCTCTTTGGCGGCATGTTTGCAGAGCGCCAGCGAACTGTCGGAAATCGCGGCCGCAACGCCACTCAGATGCAGGTGGCGTGCGTTGCCGAAGTAATCGGCGTTGAAATCATCCGGTGACAGATGGCTGGCTGCGGAACCGCTGCGGAAATACTCCACTTCGGGATCGGAGCCATCTTCGACGCGCGATTTAAGCTGGAAACCGGTGCGGTAGCGGGCATCCGTGGTGACGCAGCGGTGATCCACGCCCTCTTTTTCCAGCTGTTGCCGGGTAAAACGGCCAAAGCTGTCATCACCGACGCGGCTGACCCAGCCGACCTGTAAGCCGAGGCGCGCCAGACCAATCGCCACGTTCAGCTCGGCACCGGCGATCCGTTTGATAAAGTGGTCAGCAGCGGCCAGATCGCCGGTCTGCTGCGCGATAAACATCGCCATCGCCTCGCCAATGGTCACGACATCAAGTTGGGTGGTCATCAGCAACTCCTTAACGGGCGCGCAGCAGGTCAACGTAATGGCGGGTTACCGCCAGCAGATCGTCGCCTTCCAGCGGGAATTCAATGCCGCGTGGCGCATCCGCAGGCAGAGCGTGCAGCAGGGCGCGCCAGTCTTCAGGGCTGTCATCCAGCGCGATAGCACGGAAGCTGTCGCGATGCGGTACCGCTGTTTTGACATGCACGTAGCCAACGTAATGGCTCAATTGCTGCGCGGCCAGACGTGCGTCTTCGCCGGTCCAGCGCCAGTTCGCCATATCAAACGTCATCTCCAGCGGCAGCGCCGCATCGCGCGCCTGATGGAAAAAGCGCTGCATCGGAGCCAGTTTGCAGTCGGTCGTTTGGTCGTTCTCCACCACCAGTTCGACGGGAGAAGCGGCCAGCACGGCGGCTAAGGCGGTGGTATGGAGATCGATAAAGTGACCGAGCGACAGTTTCAGCTGCTGCGCGCCAATCTGTTGTGCTTCGGACAGGAACTGCGCCAGATGCGGGTTCAGTGCGCCATCGGCCAGATACAGCGTTTCCGGCACTGAATAACAGGCGCTTAATCCCTGGCGGGTAATGGCTTGACCCAGAGCGGGAAGCTGCGATAAATCCTCCGCGCTGAACAGCTCGCGGCGAATCTCCACGCCATCCGCTCCCGCTTGTTTAATCAACGGCAGCAGGGCCGACTGACCACCAAGTTCTGCCACTTTGCTGCTGCCGTAAGCAGCGGTCACAACAATGATTTCTGGTTTCATCTCATCTCTCCGGGCACCCACGGCCTCCCAAACGTTATAAAAACGTTAGATGGAACCGGTTCCAAAGGGAAGATGCAGACGTTGGAAGTATGATCCTGCTCACGAAGTGAGCCATGAGTTGGGGGAGGCAAGATTCGTAGCGGCGCGATTTATCGCGCGGGGTTTACCCGGGATGGCTCAAAATTGCGCGATAAATCGCGCCGCTTCGATCAACCCAGCCGCTGGCTGGAGCCACGCACGATCAGCTCGCCGGAAAACACTTGTTCTGTGACGGGATGGTCATCGCCTTCAATACGCGCAATGACTTTTTCCAGCGCAGCATAACCGATTTGCCAGGTGGGTTGTTTGAGGGTGGTGATGCCGACGCCTGCCAGCGCGGCCCACTCCAGTTCATCGAAACCGAGCAGACCGATGGACTCGCCCCAGCTCAGGTTCAGCCGTTGCAACGCGCGCGCTACTTGCAGCGTTAGTGCGCCGTTAGCCGCCATCACCGCACAGCGTTTTCCAGCATGGCGCTGGTGGAAATCGCGCAGGGTGGCATCCATCTGCTCAGGTTGGTGCAGCGCAACTTCGGCGTTTTCCGCCTGTACCGCAGGTTGGGTTGCCACGGTGCTGAAGAACGACGCCAGACGCTCACGGCGGGTATTGACGCTGCCAAGCGGTTCGCTGAGGAACAACAGCGCTTCGTAGCCATTAGCCAGCAGATGTTTTGTCGCCAGTTGTGCCGCTTCCGGGTTATTCAGGCCCACCACATCACAGGCGAAATCAGGGATTTTACGGTCAATCAGCACCATCGGCAGCATCGACTGTTGCAGGCGTTTGAGGATGTCTTCGTGCATACCGACGGCGTTTACCACAATGCCTTCCACCTGGTAGCTGCTGAGCAGTTGCAGATAATGCTGCTCAAGATCCACTTCATTGTTGGTGTTGCACATCAGCAAGGTAAAACCGTGGGCGCGGCAGGCGGCTTCGATGCCGCTCAGCACATCAACAGAATAGGGATTGGTGATGTCGGCAATGATCAGGCCAATCAGGCGGGTACGGCCCCGCTTCAGCCCGCGTGCCATCTGGCTTGGGCGATAGTCGAGTTCGGCGATGGCGCGTTCGATACGCGCTTTGAGATCGGGCGACAGCAGATTTTGTTCGCCATTGAGGTAGCGTGAAATGCTGGTTTTACCGGTTTTTGCCGTGCGGGCAACATCGCTGATAGTCGCGCGGGGCGGCCTGGTCTTCATTGCATACACCTGGTTCAAAAGAAACAGGCGAAGACTACCACAGGAACGCCGCTCTGCAAGAATCGGCTAGTCAGAAGTGAGGTGCAGACGCGGTTGCCACAAGGTTTGTAGCTGATTGACCGGTGTCCCCTCCAGCAGTTGCAGCACCATCTCCGCCAGTTTTTCACCCACATGCTGTTGTGAGCATTGCAGGATGGCGTTGACCGGGTGGTCGATGATGGAATCATGCGGCAGCCCGTCGTAGACAAACAATCGGATCGCCTGTGGGCCGCTGAGCCGTCCGGCCTGTTGCAGCGCAATCGCGGCCCCTTCTCCCAGCGGGCTGCAATCGGTGATGATCGCCTGTGGCTGCTGTCCCTCAGCCAGCCAGGTCGCGGTTTGCTGATATCCGGCGCGGCGTGAAGGCGGTACGGTAGCCATCAACGGAACAGGCAACGGTTGATGTTGAGTAACGGTATCAAGGAAACCCCGGCGGCGATCGCGCACAAAGCTGCTGGGTTCATTACCCCCCAGCCACGCCAGGCGGGTTAATCCCGCGGCCAGGCAGTGATCGGTCGCCAGCTTTACCCCGGCGTAATTATCGTAATCAAACCAGGCATAAGGTTGCGCCAGTTGGCTGCGACCGAGTGACAGAAAGCGAAACCCCTTTTGTTGAAGCCGTTGCAGGCGAATGTCCTGCGGCATGGCATGGGTGACGATCAACGCATCAATGGCACCACTGCGCAGCATACGCAAGGTGCGTTGCTGGTCCTGCGGTTTATCGGCCAGCATTAGCAGGTCGATTTCATCGCGGGCAAGGCGTTGGTCGAGTGTTTGCAGCAATTCAATAAAATGGCTGTCGCTCAGGGGCAGGGAGCTGTCGGGAAACACCAGTCCGACGGTGTTGGCGCGGCCGGTCTTCAGACGGCGGGCTGCGGCGTTGGGGCGATAGCCGCGGCGGCTGGCTTCTTCTTCGATACGTTTGCGTGTAACTTCTGCCACATCATCATAGCCATTCAGTGCACGACTCACGGTGGTAACGGAAAGTCCGAGAACGGAGGCGATGGCTTTCAGCGACATGATGGGCTTCCATTGATCAATTTTTGATCAAGCTAACATAAAGAAATCGGCGGCTCTATCGGTTGATAATATTTGACAGTAATGGGTAGCAGCAAGTGCCAAAAGTGGCGTAAAAAAAGACAAAATGGGCCTGTCAATGCAGGCCCATTTATTATTACCCCAGTGGGGTGAGGGTGATTTCAACGCGACGGTTTTGTGCTTTACCTGCCTCGGTGCTGTTGCTGGCAACCGGGTTATCCGGCCCCAGGCCCTGGGTGCGCAGACGACTGGCTTCGACACCCTGCACAATCAGCGCGCTGGCCACGCTTTCAGCACGTTGTTGCGACAGACGCATATTCAGTGCGCGCGTGCCGGTGCTGTCGGTATATCCGGTCACGTTGACCGCCGTTTTTGGATACTCTTTCAGCACCATCGCCACGCCGGTCAGGGTGTTGGCACCCGCCGGTTTCAGGTTGCTGCTGCTGGAATCAAAGGTGACGTTATTCGGCATATTTAGCACGATGTTATCGCCCTGACGCGTCACGCTGACGCCGGTACCACGCATTTTGTCGCGCAGTTTCGCTTCCTGCACATCCATGTAATAACCGATACCGCCGCCTAATGCTGCGCCAGACGCCGCGCCGATCAGTGCGCCTTTACCGCGATCTTTTTTCGATGACGACATCATGCCAACACCCGCGCCCAGCACTGCGCCAAGACCAGCGCCAATGCCGGATTTACCCGCCTGCGATTCGCCGGTATAGGGGTTAGTCGTACAGCCGGACAGGGCCAGGCTGCCACTCAGTAACAAGGCAAGTGCAACAATGTGCTTATTCATTAAAAGTCCCTTAGATTTAAGTGGGGGAAAAAACCCCAAAACGGTGCTGATTATGCCGTCAAATCATGGGAAAAAACGTGAGAATAAGTCTTAAATTGTAAAGAAATGCCTTAACGGTTAGCGGGATGGCAAAAACAATCGGTTTGATGATCGTTAATCAAGCCACAAGCCTGCATATACGAGTGACAAATCGTGGGGCCGATGAATTTGAAACCACGCTTCTTCAGCGCTTTTGACAGTGCTATAGCAGGATCGGAGGTGGTGGGGGCCAGTTTGTAGTCGGCATAATTGTGTAAAATTGGCGTGTTATTGACAAATTCCCAGATAAAGCGGGAAAAGTCCTCTCCGTTGGCTTCCATCGCCAGATAAGCGCGGGCATTGGTAATGATCGCCGCCAGCTTGGCGCGTTGACGAATTAACCCGCTGTCCTGCATCAGGCGATCGAGATCTTGTTCATCCATTGACGCGATGGCCTGCGGATCAAACTGATGAAATGCTCGCTGATAGTTGGCGCGTTTTTTTAACACGGTAATCCATGACAACCCCGCCTGCTGCCCTTCAAGACATAACATTTCAAATAAGGCGCGCTTATCGGTTTGCGGTACACCCCACTCAGTATCGTGGTACGTCAGATAGAGCGGATCCTGTGTTACCCAGCCACATCGTTGCATTGCATCACTCCTTAAGCAGAGGAAAATACTTCGTTTCCCTTGACGTATTCAATAATCGGTTAATAGTTAATCAAAGGGCGCCGATAACTGTTATATCCAATACCTAAACGCCCGGTTCCTATCTGGCTCGTCAGGAGTCTTTCATGTTGCAGAAAAGTCAGCGGTCAGGCCAGCACAATCTTGCGCTGGTGATGGGGTGTGCATGGCTATTTGCCGTGTCCTGCCCGGTATTGGCCTGGGATGAGAACAGCCAGGGTCAGTCGGTAGCTTCACCGGATTACAACGCCATACTTGCCGAAAAAATTTCCCAAAATCACCTGATGTTGACAGAAAATAGCACCAATAATCTGATGGATGCCGCGCTGAATGCGCCGGGTGAGGCCGTGGTCAGCGTCCATACCGAAGCGGCCAGCGTCGGTGCTAACCCTTTTACTCATCGCATGTCGGCAGGCTGGCAGTTACCTGTCAATGAGACGCTCACGACCGGGCCGGTGGCGCAATACGCTGTCGACTCGTCACCGCTGAGCTGCCCGCAGTGCGAATTCGTTGAACCTGATAAAGATGATCACATTGCATCATTGGGGTGGCGCGTTGATTCCAGCCTTGGCTGGATAGCCCCTTACGCACAGATTAGCTACAGCCACCAATTGGGGGAGATGAATTTCACCCCGCGCAGTGATGAGGGGATCGCACGGGAGAACAACTGGATGGATGTCAGCGTCGGCGCCAATATGCCGCTGGGGCAACATCTGTCGGCTTTTGCCTCATTCTCGCAAAACGGTGCCATGAGCAGCGGTGAGCAGTTCATTTATAGCCTCGGCGTCAGCGCCAGTTTTTAATCGGCATAAAATGAGAAGTAAATAAGGATGATAAAAATATAATAAGGATGCTAATCATTATCATTGGTAACAACATGCGCGACAATTTATTTATACTTGGCCGTGAATTATCGGCTTTTTTCATCAGTGGGCTGGTTTTAGTTTTTGCGATGGCGATGGTCTACATCGACGTCAACTGGATGAACGATGCGATGAAGGAGACTTCATTCACCGAAGTGACGCAAGAAATCATGCTGGCAATTAACGCCGGACTGTTTTTTATCGCCTCACGCCAGCGACCCGCTTTGATTCTGGTGGGTGGATTCTTTACCTGCATGCTGATCCGCGAGCTGGATTTTCTGTTCGACATCATCAAGCATGGCTGCTGGGTATGGTTTGCTCTGGCAGTCACCGCAGCTTCACTGGCAATGGCCTTGCGTCAGCCTAAACAGATTTTACCGGGCCTGGTCGAACTGGTTCAGCACCGGAGTTGGCAAATGATGGCGAGTGGCTTGCTGGCTGTGCTGGTGTTCTCTCGCCTGTTTGGTATGCACCAGCTATGGGAGCATCTGATGCTGGATGGCTACAACCGCGTGGTGAAAAATATGGCTGAGGAAGGCAGTGAGCTGCTGGGTTACAGTCTTTGCCTCATCGCCTCGGTGCGTTATTTGTGGCAAACCCGTCCACAGCTCGCTAACGCCCCGGCTGCTGCCAAAGCGAGTTCCAATATGAATCACGCCCAGCCTCAGATCGCTACCCGCTAACCTTTTTTGGCGATCCTGCGCGCTAAAACAGGTACACTGCAACCATAGCGTCGGACGAGGAAATTCGTTCGACGCACTGGGTTTGTCAACGTCAGGTTTCTTCATGTCAGTCAAAATCTTAACTTCTACGTTGGTCGGGTTAGATGGCTTTTGCCATGACCCGATCGCGGTGCTGCAACAGGCAGAAAACGGCACGCTGGCGGTGTTGCAGCATAACGCGCCGGCGTTTTATGCGCTGACGCCACAACGGCTGGCGCAATTGCTGGCGCTGGAAGCCGCCGCGCAGCAACCCAACGATGTCACCCTGGATGACAGTTTGTTTGACACTCCGCTTGCCCCGATAGCGACGCCGGTCGGTAAATTTGCCATGTATGCGGGCTGGCAGCCCGATGCCGATTTTCAACGTCAGGCGGCAATCTGGGGTGTGGCGCTGAGTGAACCGGTGACGGCGGCTGAGCTGGCGACCTTTGTTGCTTACTGGCAGGCTGAAGGTCGTCTGTTTCATCATGTGCAGTGGCAACAGAAACTGGCGCGCAGCGTGCAGATGAACCGGGCCGCCAATGGCGGTCAGCCGAAGCGCGATATCACGCAGATCAGCAATACTGATTATGATATTCCCGATGGTTTTCGAGGTGAATGATGAAAACGCCGAACGATCTATTCAACCGCCTGAAAAAACTGATGCCGACAGAGGTAAAGCCAAAATTCACCAGTGGCGAGGAGCTGCTGGCCTGGAATCAGGAGCAGGGGCGTCTGCGTTCTGAGGCGATTGTGCGTGAAAACCGCGCAATGAAAATGCAGCGCATCATGGGCCGTTCCGGTATCCGTGAGTTGCATATGAATTGCTCGTTCGACAACTATCGGGTGGAAAACGAAGGGCAGCGCAAAGCGTTGAGTCTGGCGAGGGAATACGCTGCGGGTTTTGATAACAGTATCTCCAGCTTTGTGTTTTCCGGCCGCCCTGGCACCGGTAAAAACCATCTGGCGGCGGCTATCGGCAATGATCTGATTATTCGCGGTAAAAGCGTGCTGATTGTCACCGTGGCAGATTTGATGTCGAGCATGAAAGGCACCTTCAGCGGTGGCAGCGATATCACCGAGGAACGCCTGTTGCAGGATCTCAGCACCGTCGATCTGCTGGTGATCGATGAGATCGGTATGCAGAGCGAATCACGCTATGAAAAAGTGATCATCAACCAGATTGTTGATCGCCGCTCCTCGTCGAAACGCCCGACGGGCATGTTGTCAAACCTCGACCCTGCCGGTATGAACGCGCTATTGGGCGAGCGCGTAATGGACCGTATGCGCCTGGGCAACAGCTTGTGGGTACGCTTCGATTGGGAAAGTTACCGCAGCCGCGTGCGCGGCGATGAGTATTAATTATCCAACCTCATTTTATCTGGTGCGCTACGTCAAAAATGACAACAAAGTCTGAGATAAAGCGCACCCGTACACTGCTACACTGAACCTCTACCATTCTGCCGGTTGAGGTTGTCATGAAAACGATGGGCAAAGGGCCAGCGTTACTAAGACTGAATAACCTGAAGCGGGTGATGACGCAGCTGCGGCAAACCCGAGTGACCTCCCGCCAGGATTTAGCCCAGGCATTAACCCTCAGCAAAAATACCGTTTCGCTGATTGTGGATGATCTGCTGGCGCAGGGGTTAATCAACGAACTGGGGCCGGTGAGTGTCGCGGCTGCCGGGCGACCGAAAATCGAGATATCGCTACGCCCGGAGAAACTCAAAAGTGCGGGCATTATGGTCGAACGGCAGGCGATACACTGGCGAGTTTGCGACTATTTCTCGCAGGTGATTGCCGAGCAAACCTGGCGTTCGGAAACCAGCGACCCGGCGTTACTGCTCCAGGAGCTGGTGGAGTGCTGCCAGGCCCTGCGTGCAGCGCACCCGGAACTGATTGGCATCGCGATCGGTTTTCCTGGCATCGTCGATCCGCAACGCGGTTGGATGCATTTTTCTTCCCATCTTGGCTGGCAGGATGTTGATCTGCTGACGCCGCTACGGCGCGGGATTGACCTGCCACTGCGCATCATGAATAACGTCAAGGCAGCGGCTTTGCTGTCGGTGCAGCAACTGGCGTTAGACAAAAGCCAAAGCCATTTCTATCTCCGTATTGCCGAAGGGATTGGCGGGGCGTTGGTTCAGCACGGTGAAGTGTTTACCGGCAGCAGCTGGACCGCGGGTGAAGTTGGGCATCTCACCGTACAGCCTGACGGTCCACGCTGTAGCTGTGGCCGGCTGGGTTGCCTGGAAGCGCTGGTCAGTCAGCCAGCCATTCAACAGCAACTGTTGCGCCGCAAGCCTGGTTTGCGCTGGCAAAATCGTGACAGTGAACCGGCGATTGTGGATGCGGTATTGAGTGAGGCAGGGGCGCAGCTCGGCAGTGCGTTGAGTCAGGTGATGCTACTGCTTAATCCGGCCAGCATAATGATTGATGCCGCGTGGAATGCCTGCCCGGTCTTTACCAGAGCCGTACAGCAGGCGGCGGAGGCGAGTACGTTGGCGTTTACCTTCACCCATACCGCGCTGCATTTTCTGCCGCAGCGTATTGATCCTGCCAACGGTTTGGCGCTGGCAGTGATTGAACAGTATGAGCAGCGGATGGATTAACCTCTCTTCCGATGCGTAGCGGCGCGATTTATCGCGCGCCGCTATATGTGTTAATGACGCGGAATATTCAGCGATTCACTGGTTTTCGTGCTGCCGGTACTGGCCGGCACTTCGGCCTCAACATTAAACTTCTCCAGCACCAGACCGTGAATTTTCTCCAGCGATACCCCAGCGGTTTCCGGTAAATAACGGAAAGTGAAGAAGTACATACCGAGTGAGAAGATTGCGAACAGCAGCAGCGGGAAACCACCGTGGAACATGTCGATCAGCAGCGGATTGCTGTTCATGATCGGGAAGGTGGTGCTGATGACAAAGTTTGCCATCGACATCGCACAAATCGAGATCCCGACGCAGATGGAGCGAATTTCCGTCGGGAAGATTTCACCCAGCACCGTCCAGACAATCTGTCCCCAGGTCATGCCGAAGAAAATCATATACGCGAACAGGCCGATCACCGGCAGCAGGCCAGGCAGATGATAGTAGAAGGCAATAAACGAGTAAGCGAGGAAGATGCAGGAGGTGATTGCGCCAAGCAGCAGCAGCTTGCGACGTCCGACTTTATCAATCAGCGTCATCCCGGCCAGCACGCCGATGAACTGACAGACCGACAGCCAGAAGGTTTGTAACAACGCCGAATCGACACTCCCCGAGACGTTCTTCAGCAGCGTCGGACCGAAATACTGAATCACGTTAATGCCACTGATTTGGTTGCCTACCGCCAGACCGATGCCGATCACCAGCAAAGGCACGGTGGTTTTATCCAGACCGAAGCGCGCTTTATGCTGGCTTGCCGTCTCAGCGGAGAACGAGTGTTTGATCTCGCTAAAGACGCTCTCCGCATGTTCGCGATTGGAGATTTTGGTTAGCGTATCCAGCGCGGCATCGTACTTGCCTTTCAGCACGTTCCAGCGTGGTGATTCCGGGATAAAGGCGATAAAGAAGATAAACAGCGCGCACGGCACCAGCGCCGTCGCCAGAATGTAGCGCCAGCCCAGGGCGATCATCGCGTCAGGCAGCATCGATTTGGTGATGAAGTAGTTGGTCAGCAGCACCACCGATTGTCCACCGACACAACACACCGCATAAAGCGCCGTGGTGCGGCCACGAAATTTGGAGGGTGACAGCTCGGCCAGATAAATGGGAGAGATCACCGAAGCGAGGCCGATTGCCAGGCCACCGATCATGCGGAAAATGACGAACACCGTAAAATTATGCGCAATGGCGGTGCCAATGACCGAAACGGTAAACAGTAACGCGGTGATGGCGAGAGACTTTTTACGTCCCAGCACATCGCTCAAACGTGGCGCGATAAAGCAGCCGACCAGACTGCCAAGCAGGATGTTAGACACTGCCCAGCCGGTTTCTGCTGGCGTCAGTTGGAAGTATTCACTTAATGGTTCGATGGCACCGGAGATGATGGAAGAGTCATACCCCATCAGCAGTCCGCCAAATGCGGCGACGGTACAGCAGAGGATGACATACTTCATGTTGTAGCGTTTTTGCCTGGTATTCATTGTTATAGCCCCTTGTCTCTACGGCCTGAACGTTGCTTGTCCAGAAAGAGGAATGTTGTAGGTTGTCGATGTTCCGTTTCTTCACGCAGGGTACTCAATATTGAAATATATTTTCTAAATGGATATTTTTGGATCATTTTTTCCGAAATGTGTGAGGCGTGTTGCGAAAATTATGGTTTGAGTTAAATCGACTAATGTTTATCCAGATGAAATGATAGGTTTTTTGTCATTTTTGCCGAAGGGGGAGGTTGCACGGCTTGCTTTTTACTGGAATTTTCATTCTGAAAAGACGCGTTGAAAAGGGGCTGTAGCAGCGGCACTCCGTGGTTTCATTTTTTTCCGGGCAGCAGGCATAATACGTTGATTGAAAGGCCGTCTTTGCGGATATCGCGATGAAAACGCAGCGCATCACTCTGGATGATATTGCCACCCTGGCGGGGGTCACCAAGATGACGGTGAGCCGATATTTACGTACGCCGGAAAAAGTTAAAACGGAAACGGCCGACAAAATTGCCAGCGTGATTGCCGAGATCGGTTATACGCCCGATCCTGACAACCTTGCTCAGACCAGTTCCAGCCCACCGCGCATTGGTGTGCTTATTCCTTCCTTTAATAATCAAATCTTTGCCGACCTGCTGGCGGGTATCGAATCGGTGACCAGCGCTCAGGGGTATCAAACGTTGGTGGTCAATTACGACTACAACCCGCAACGGGAAGAGGAACAAATCGCCACGGTACTGGCGTTGAATATTAAAGGGCTGATCCTTACAGAATCGGTGCACACCGTACGCGCAGAAAAATACCTCAAAGCGGCCAGTATCCCGGTGGCGGAGGTGATGGGGCTGACCGAGGCGCGCGATCGTATCAATGTGGGTTTTGACAACTATCGTGCCGGTTACGACATGACGGCAATGCTGCTGGCAAGCGGCAAAAAACGCGTAATCTACTTTGGCTCCATGTCGGACCGTCGTGATGAACAACGCTACGCCGGCTATTGTGATGCGGTGTCAGCGGCGGGGTTGCCGGAAGGGCGCATTGTGCCGAACAAAGTCTCCTCAGTGTCGATTGGTACCGGCATGATGACGCTGGCGCGCCAGCTCTACCCGGATATGGACGCGATTCTGTGTACCAATGATGATCTGGCGGTGGGGGTGTTGCAGGAGTGCCATGCCGCTGGCATTGCGGTGCCTCAATCGATGGCAATCGCCGGTTTCCACGGGCTGGAAATTGGTCAGGTCACCACGCCCCGCCTGGCGAGTGTCATCACACCACGTTTTGAAATGGGTAAAGTGGCGACAGAGATTGTCATCAAAAAGATTAACCATCTGCCGACCATCGAACAGGTCAACCTGCACTATCGTTTATCGATGGGTGCCACCATCTGAATCACAATACCCACACCCCGTAACAGCGCGATTTATCGCGCTGTTTTCATTTGCGCGATAAATCGCTTTAATCGCGTGCGGTGCTGCCGGCGATGGAGGGTGGGGTGTGGTGCGCGCGTTTCAGGAAGCGGCTTTCCAGCAAATTCCATGAGGTGTAGGCCAGCGCCAGGGTGATAACAATCGTCATCAGCAAGCCCAGGTAAGCGTTGGCGGTGAAAACCCCAAAGTGTTGCAGCAGCTGAATAATCGGCCAGTGGTAGAGGTACATGCCGTAAGACAGGTCGCCATACTGGCTGATTTTAATCTCGCTACACAGGTTGGTGCAGAACAGAATCACCACGGAAGAGAACGCGATGGGTTCAATAAGGAAGGAGTAGTCGGTGTTTTTGAACAACAAAAACAGCACCAGCGAAACAATGGTGATCTCTTTCAGGCGGTCAAAAGTGGGTTGATGCGTTGCCAGCAGACTGCCAAAGAAGAAGAAAGAGGCGAGCGAAATAAACTGTTTCGCCAGGGTATCGGCTTTCGGACCGGTATACACCATCGAGAAAAAGAAGAACCACAGGCTGGAGATGATGAAAATCGCCGTCCAGACTTTCAACGGGCTCTTCTTCATCAGCGGCAGCACAAAGGGCAGCAGTACGTAAAGCGTCAGCTCGGCCTTAATCGTCCACAGCGAACCATCCATCGGCTGGTTGGGGTTATTGGTGAACACTCCGGGCAGCGAAGGCTGGATGAAGTTGAGGAACGAAAAGTTCGCAATGAGATACTTAATCGATTCTTTGTTCTTCAGAAAATCGACCAGAGGCAGCGTGGTGACGCACATCCCAATCACGAAACACATAATCACCACGAATATATAGGCGGGGAGAATGCGTTGTGCACGTTTAATAAAATAGGAGGTCAGCGATTTACTTCTCAAGTAACTTTTTGCAATAAGAAAACCACTTATTGCGAAAAATCCTCTTACGGCAAAATCACTATTCAGGAAGTGCGAGAGGAAACGAATGTCAGCATTTCTCGTCACTTCTGCCGAATGCACCAGTAACACGATAAAGGCGAGCGATAGTCGGACGATGTCGAAGTTATTTTTTTCGTTCATATCTGCATTCTTTCATTGAGTGACGTTGCGCCAGTAAAATCGTTATTAGATTTTACATAAGTTGTTAGGAATATTCCGATCACTGCTGACGCAGATGTACTACTATTAGAGTTTTAAAAGGTTCAAAAATCAAGTGAAGCCCTGATGAGGGAAGATATTCGGATTTTCCTTATGTGTCCATCGGGGTATTCTTAAATAGAGGAAGGTGCGCTGGCATTGGATGCCAGCGCATTAGAAATTAGCGGAATAACTGGAAGGTACGTGAAACTTCGTAGCCAGTAATCGACTGCTTACTTGAAATGGTATTGTAATATAGATAGTAAAGAACCATGAGTACCGTAATACCCACGGCCAGAACCTTCATTGCTTTCCTGGTTTCCCAGATACACAGAGAAATAAGTACCGGCTCAACCTGCAACAGATAGTTTGCCAAGCGGCCACCAGAGGCATAATCCTGCAATGCCATCCTTAAACCACTACCAATGGCAAACGTAATGACCAGAATGTAGTAGAGGCGAAACTTTTCTTCGTCGAAATTCTTTATTTTGTCACTTAGCAGCAGAAAGCTAAAAATGAAGACGAAGCCAATATTTTTCAGGTTGGAAAGCGTAATGATGCCTTGTTCCTGCGCGGAATCCTGGTTGGCATAGCCCATTGCCCTGTCGCCCAGAGAACCGATATGGCTGGAAATAAGAGAAATTAACGCCGAACTTCCCATAAAGGCCAGGGGTAGACTGGCGACGACGATAAGTATCGGAATGTATTTGTTTTTTCTGACAATTAATGCCATTGGGATCAGCAGTGCCACAATACCCGTAGCATGGCTGATAAACGACAGAATGAAGGTGGTGATCATCCCTGGTCTACTTCTGCGCGCGAAATGATAGACAAAGCCCATCAGAAACGCGGAACACAAACCAAAGCGGATCTGGTTCATGTCTTTATTGATAAACAGGTGCGCAGAATAAACAGCCAGGGCAACTAACGGTAATGGTGTCAGCTTACGGAAATAATGTGCGTTGACGCAGACCGCTATCATGGTAAAGACATAGATAAAAATATCCGGGTTAGCGGTAAATATTCTGGTGAAGCCTGCAATGGCATAAATAGCCGGTTCATAGCGGAAATTGACAACGGCATTCCAGAACCCTTCGATAATAATCTGATCGATGAATTGAGAAAAGAACTGGCGATACTGAAAATCATCCAGGCCCGTGCCCAGACCACGAATCCCGCCAAAGGTAAAAAGCACGACCACGGCAACAAAATAAATATATGATCGGATTCGCGCTGTGTTTTCATCTTTACTCAGCATGACTTCAACGATTGCAATAAAAGTCAAACTCAGGCTTATGATCCAGTAAATTCCCATGGTCACAGATTCTTATAGTTTAAAATTTACTTATAACATAGGGTGTTGTTAACGTAAACATGAGAAAAGTCTAATTTTTTCTGGTCCGGTATTATATTGAGTGAAAAAGGTGGTCATTATTTGCTATCTTTCCCTACAGATTCAATTGGACTTATTATAATGTTAGTTTTTTCTTCTGGGACAGGATTCTGATTCAGAATGTTGTGTCGTCATGGCACTCAGAATGAATGTTTATCATTGTTTTTATTCAGGATTTGGAGCCAGAGAGATGAAGTCACCTTTTTTATCTGCATTGATTTTCCTGTTTTATCTCCCCTGCGCCTTTGCCAATAAGGAAATTCCGATCTGGCCAAATGAAGTGTCAGGAAATAATACATTTATTAATTTTAGTAAAAACCCGGCAGATAATAATCGTGCTGTCACAAAAGTCGATTCCCCAGAAATAATTTATGTTCCTCCCGCCGGTAAAAATAATCATTCGGCTGTGCTAATCATTCCGGGTGGGGGATTTTCGTATATTATGCAAGATCTTGAAGGGTTAGATGTCGCGAAGGTTCTGAGTAAAAAAGGGTATTCTTCTTTTGTGCTGCTTTACCGTATGCCGCGTGGCGGATCTGACGTTAATCGAAATAATGCTTTTGCTGATGTTCAGCGTGCTATGCGCCTGATTCGCGCCGGTGCTGCTCAATATCGTATTGCGCCAGACCAAATAGGAGTGATGGGTTTTTCCGCTGGCGCATACCTGGCGGCGAACGTCAGCAATGATCCTGATGCCACCAATTACCCACCACGGGATGATGTCGATCAGGTTTCCGCCCGCCCCGATTTTGCGGCGTTGATCTACCCGGTGCTGTCACTACAGGATGGTGTGACTCATAACGGTACGCGTGCGGCGATGTTTGGCAAAGACATCAGCAACGACATCAAACAGCACTTCTCGCAGGAAGACCGCGTGACTGCCCATACGCCACCCACTTTTCTTGTTCAGGCGCTGAATGACGGCACGGCCTCGCCGCAAAACGCACTGCGTATGTTTGAGGCGTTGCGTAAAAATAAGGTGGCAGTTGAACTACATCTTTTCCAGCAGGGCGGGCATGGTTTCGGCATCGTGAAAAAACAGAATATCCCGGCAAAAAACTGGCCGACGCTGTTTAGTGACTGGCAGGCAAGTCTGGTGAAGCAACCCTGACCTGGCACTCGTGTGCACAATTTGGCGAGTTATCGATATTGATTGGCCTTAAGCATCAACATAGCCAGTTGCCGACTTTTTATAATCCTCCTGACTGACCGCATCAGGAGGAATGATGGATATTAACGTGGCCTTCATACATCAGTTGCTGCTGTGGATTGAGGCTAATATCGAACAAAAACTGATTCTGGAAACCGTTGCACAACGGGCGGGTTATTCGCAGTGGCATCTGCAACGCTTGTTCCGCAGTTATACCGGTATCGCACTGGGAACCTACATTCGCGAGAGGAAGCTCACGGCGTCGGTGATTGCGTTGTTAACCGACAATACCCCTCTGATGCATATTGCGTTGCAGTTTGGCTTTGACTCACAGCAGACTTACTGCCGCACCTTTCGCCGCATGTTCAACCTACCGCCAGGGGCATTTCGTCGCAAATATCAGCACAGCCTGCCGCATATTGATGGTCCGGCTAGCCTGCTGATGTTGCGTTCGCATGGTCATCCGGTGCGGTAAAATATTTTCCCGGTGTCGAGCCGAAGGCATGACGAAACGCACTGATGTAGCTGCTGACATTCTCGAATCCAACCTGCCAGGCAACTTGCTGCACGCTGTTGCCCGCGGCGAGTCCCTCCAGCGATTTCAACAGGCGTGAGGTCTGGCGATATTTTGCCAGGCTCATGCCAGTGGCACTGGCCCAGTGGCGGCTCAGACTTCTGGGGCTAAGCCCTGCCCAGCGTGCCAACTCGGGTCCGGTACGCATGTCAGATGGGTTGTCGATTAGCAAACGCGCTATCTGGAGCAAACGCGGATCTTCAGGTAAAGGCAGAGTGAGAGGCTGGACGGTGGCTTCATAGAGTTCATCGAGGAAAACTTCCCCCAACCGGTTGTAGCGTTCACTGCCCCAAAATTCTGGCGTTAAGGTCGCCAGCCGTTCGGCGAGAGGTTCCAGCACTGCCGGGCAGGATAACAATACCGGATGATCAGGCAATGGCGCGGCGAGATCTTCGTCAATCAATACGGTCCACCCCAACACCTGCCCGGGTCCAACGATCGCGTGTTCGAAGTGCGGTGGGATCCAACCGACTAAACGTGGTGGATTGGCAAAGATACCGGATGGCGTGTTAACCGTCATCAACCCCTGTTTCAGGCAATAAAGTTGTCCGGCAGCATGACGATGTGTGTGGCTCTCCCGATCCAATTCTTTGGACAACGATACGGCAATCACCTTCGGCGCATTCGGTTCCAGCAGCCGTTGACGCAACTCGTCTCTGCGTGGGTCACCCGCAAAAGGGATGTTATCGGATGGGTGGATTAACATGGGTTTTCCTGAAGGTCAGGCGTGAACAAGGTGGCGGAAGATCACAGGAGTCGAACCTGCCCGGGACCGCTGGCGGCCCCAATCGGATTTGAAATCCGACCGCCTCACCGGAGACGACGATCTTCCTTTACCGCAGCCGCAGAATTATAGCGGCAAACGGTGTGAAGTTGTTGATCTCACTCGTGCGTCACAGCACGTTTTCGCCGTAATGTTGCCGATACTCCTTCGGGGTGGTGGCGTAACTCTTCTTAAAGACCGAATAGAAATATTGTAATGAAGGGTAGCCGCACATCTGAGAGATCTCATTGATACTTAACGAAGAACTGGCCAGCAACTCACGCGCTTTCTCCAGTTTTTCGCGATGGATCATCGCATGAATGGTATCGCCGGTTTCATCGCGGAAGCGTTTTTCCAGATTGGAACGGGAGATGCCGATGGCGTCCAGTACCTGTTCGACCTTGATGCCTTTGCAGGCGTTAAAGCGGATGTAATGCATCGCCTGAATCACCGCCGGGTCACGCAGTGAGCGGAAATCCGTGGAGCGGCGGGCGATCACTTTTACCGGAGGTACCAGAATACGTTGCAGCGGCAGGGACTGTTTATCCAGTAACCGATGCAGCAGCTTGGCAGCCTGATATCCCATCTGACGCGTCCCCTGGGCCACTGACGAGAGCGCCACGCGAGACAGATAACGCGTCAATTCTTCGTTGTCGATGCCAATAACGGTGAGTTTTTCCGGCACCGGGATTTTCAAATACTCGCAAGCCTGCAACAGATGGCGGGCGCGGGCATCGGTGACGGCAATGATGCCGGTTTGCTGCGGTAGCGTTTGCAGCCAGTCAGCCAGGCGGTTTTGCGCGTGCTGCCAGTTTTCCGGCGCGGTTTCCATGCCCTGATAAACCACTCCCTGATAGCGCTCGCGTGCCACCAACTGGCGGAAGGCATGCTCTCGCTCCTGCGCCCAGCGTTTGCCGCTGGAAGCCGGCAGGCCATAGAAGGCGAAGCGGTTTATCCCTTTCTCTTTCAGATGTAAAAAGGCGCTCTCAACCAGCGCGGCGTTATCGGTGGCGATGTAATGCACCGGCGGGTAGTCCTGTTGTTGGTGGTAGGAACCGCCCACCCCAACAATGGGCACCGGCACATTCGCCAGTAATTTTTCGATTGAACTGTCGTCGTAATCGGCGATCACGCCATCACCCAGCCATTCGCGAATATTGTCGATACGACAACGGAAATCCTCCTCGATGAAGATATCCCAGTCAGTTTGCGACGCCTGTAAATATTCGCCAACGCCTTCGACCACCTGGCGGTCATACACCTTATTGGCGTTGAAAAGTAACGTAATGCGAAATCGTTTCTCATGCATAGTGGCGCGCTCCCTTAAACCCCCAGCGCATTGCATAGCACGGCTGGCTGAGGAGCAGAAAGAATTTGCGCCACATTGTGATCGCCCACGCGATTACACCCGACGCCGGGTGGCGGTATCCATCCACACCGCCAGCAGCAGAATCGCCCCTTTGACGATGTACTGCCAGAAGGTGGGAACATCCATCATGCTCATGCCGTTATCCAGCGAAGCCATAATAAACGCGCCCATCACCGCGCCAGCGACAGAACCGACACCGCCTGCCAGGCTGGTGCCGCCGATAACGCAAGCGGCAATGGCATCCAGTTCAGCAATGTTACCCGCCGAAGGTGAACCCGCACCCAATCGTGAGCTGAGGATTAAACCCGCAATCGCCACCATCACACCATTGATGGCAAACACCGCCAGCTTGGTGCGTGCGACGTTGATGCCGGAGAGCCGTGCTGCATCCAGGTTGCCGCCAATCGCGTAGATACGGCGACCAAAGGCGGTACGCGTTGCCATAAACATCCCGCCCAACAACAGCAGCGCCAGCAGCAGTACCGGCGTTGGCACGCCACGATAGTCGTTCAACAGCCAGATGGCGCCCAACACCAGAATAGCGGTGATTGCCTGACGCGCGACCGCACCACCCGCTGCGGGTTGCGATAAACCAAGCTGCTGACGACGCAGGCGTAAGCGCCATTGCCAGACAATAAACAGCGCCAGACCGGCAAAACCGAAACCAAACCCGACCCCGCCAGGCAGATAGCTTTGGCCAATCTGCGACATCGCCGGGCTGGTTGGTGCGACGGTGGTGCCATCGGTGATACCGACCAGAATGCCGCGAAAGGCCAGCATGCCCGCCAGCGTGACGATAAACGAGGGCACTTTGCGGTAGGCTACCCACCACCCATTCCAGGTGCCGAGCAGCAATCCCATCACCAGCGTGACCACAATGGTTAAGGGCAGCGGCCAGCCGAGCCAGACGTCGAAAATCGCCGCCGCACCACCGAGCAGGCCCATCATGGAGCCGACGGAGAGATCGATCTCTGCCGAAATAATGACAAACACCATGCCAACCGCGAGGATGCCGGTGATGGCGGTCTGGCGCAGCAGGTTGGAGACGTTACGCGGGCTAAGCCAGGCCCCGTCGGTGGTCCAGGTGAAGAACAGGGCAATCAACACAATTGCCCCGAGCATCACCAATACCTGCAAATTGGGGAGCGGAAATTTACCCGCGCCCGCTTTACCCGGCGTCGTCAGGCCGCGTTGTGTACTTTCGGTCTTAAGCATAGTGTTCACTCCGCAGGGCGGCTTCCATCACCTGCTCCTGAGTCAGGTTATCGTTAATCAGATCGGCTTTGATTTGCCCTTCATGCATCACCAAAACCCGATCGCTCAGGCCCAGTACTTCGGGCAGCTCGGACGAAATGACAATCACCGCAATCCCTTGCTGTACCAGCGCATTGATCAGCAGATAGATCTCCTGACGCGCGCCGACATCGATGCCGCGCGTTGGCTCATCGAGAATCAAAATTTGTGGGTTAAGCAGCAGGCATTTGGCGAGGATCGCCTTCTGCTGATTGCCACCGCTCAGGCGACCAATAGGGAGTTCTGACGAGGACGTTTTGACCCGCAACCGGGCAATGGCGTCGTTAATCGCATGCTGTTCTCGTGCCTCATCCAGCGTGGAGAGGCGCTGACTGAACTGATCCAGCGCCGCCAGGGTGATGTTTTTGCCCACCCCCATCAGCGGCACGATGCCATCTTTTTTGCGATCTTCCGGCACCATTGCAATGCCATGCCCAATGGCGTCGCGGCAGTCGTGAATCTGCACCTTGCTGCCGTTGATCGTAATGTCGCCCTGCCAGCGCCCCGGCCAGACACCAAACAGGCATTGCACCGTTTCGGTTCGGCCAGCACCCACCAGGCCTGCGATGCCAAGAATCTCGCCGCGTTTCAGGCTGAAGGAAACATTGTTGACGCGGCGGATATGGCGGTTAACGGGATGCCAGGCGGTGAGGTTATCGACTTGCAGTATCGTCTCGCCGATTTCATGTGGCGTATGTGGATAGAGCGCGGTGAGCTCGCGGCCCACCATCATGGTAATGATGTCATCCTCGCTCAGCCCGGCAGCATCGCGCGTGGCGATGTGCTGGCCGTCGCGGATCACGCAGATGGTGTCGGAAATCGCTTTCACCTCGTTGAGTTTGTGCGAGATGTAGATGCAGGCGATGCCGTGTTCGCGCAGGTTTTTGATAATGCTGAGTAGCACTTCGGTTTCCTGCTCGGTCAGCGACGAAGTGGGTTCATCCAGAATCAGCAGACGTACCTGTTTATTCAACGCGCGCGCGATTTCTACCAGTTGCTGCTGACCGAGGCCGAGATCGCCCACTCGCGTGTCTGGCGACACATTGAGTTTGACCCGTTCCAGTAATTGTTGGCAACGCAGCGTCATGGTTTCGTCATCCACCATGCCGTAGCGCCCCAGTTCGGCACCGAGGAAAATGTTCTCCATCACCGTCAGTTGCCGTACCAGCGCCAGCTCCTGATGGATAATCACAATCCCTTTGCGCTCGGTATCGCGGATGGTCTGCGCCTGAATTTCGTCACCGGCAAAATGGATACTGCCGTCGAAGTCACCGTGCGGGTATAACCCGCACAGGATCTTCATCAGTGTCGATTTTCCCGAACCGTTTTCGCCGCACAGCGACATGACTTCGCCCGCATCCAGCCGCAGGCTGACGTCATCCACCGCTTTCACCGCGCCGAAGCGCTTAGTGATATGGTTCATTTCCAGCAACATCGACATCTCTCCTTCGCGGTCTGCGCTTAGAGTTCGCTCTGCTTGTGGAAGCCGTCTTTAATCACGGTGCTTTCGATATTGCCTTTATTAACCTGGATCGGTGTCAGCAGACGGGACGGCACATCTTTTAAGCCATTGTTAAGTTTGCCGTTGCTGGCAGGTGTCTGACCGTCACCGAGTTCCACGGCGATTTTTGCCGCTTCGGTCGCCAGTTGCGTGATGGGTTTGTACACCGTCATGGTCTGCGTGCCATTTTCGATGCGTTTGATGGCGGCAAGATCGGCATCCTGGCCGGAAATCGCCACTTTGCCCGCCAGCCCCTGCGCGCTCAGTGCCTGAATCGCCCCACCGGCGGTGGCATCATTGGAAGCCACCACGGCATCAATATGGTTGCCGTTTGCGGTTAAGGCGTTTTCCATAATTTTCAGCGCATTTTCCGGTAACCAGGCATCAACCCACTGATCGCCCACGACTTTGATGCTGCCATTATCAATGTAAGGTTTTAAGACTTTCATTTGACCGGCGCGGAACAGACGTGCGTTATTATCCACCGGCGAGCCACCCATCAGGAAATAATTTCCTTTTGGTACCTGCTGCACAATACTTTCGGCCTGAAGTTCACCCACTTTTTCATTATCAAAAGAGATATAAAAATCAATATCGGCGTTATTAATCATACGGTCATAGGCCAGAACTTTAATGCCTTCACGCTTCGCTTCGGCCACCACGTTACTTAATACCTGGCCGTTATAGGGGATGATCACCAATACATCCACGCCGCGGTTAATCATATTTTCAATTTGCGACATTTGCGTTTCTTCGTTGCCGTTGGCGGATTGTACAAACACCTGGGCACCCTGAGATTCCGCTTGTTTTACAAAGATATCGCGGTCTTTCTGCCAGCGCTCCAGGCGTAAATCATCCATCGACAAACCGATTTTCACTTCTTTTGCCGCGCCAGCGTGGCTGACAAGTGCCAGGGCCGCGCAGACGGCTAACAGCGTTTTCTTCATGTTCATGGTGTTCATCCTGTAGGTGGAGGCTATTGTCGTTGTTTAGGGTATAAGGCTATGAACAGGGCGGTTGAATTGTTGACCTGAGTTTCCGGCAACATCAATTACTGATTTTTATCCGGCCATTACGTTTTTTGGTTTATTTGTGATTTTTTGAGCGCGATCGATATTTGGCGGTTTTCGGAAAAATGAATTGCAGCGGGATTGCGGGTTGGATTGCAATGAAATAACGACATTGTTTTGCGAGCTAACGCACAAATAATAATTATCTTAAGTTAAGTGTGAAATATCGTAATTGAGAAGCGGCAGAACGCATCACCACAATAATGGCTCACAGCTGACCATTCGGGTCCTCATGCTAAGGAGCAAAACATGCACGCCTATTTCGACCAGCTTGATCGCGTTCGTTATGAAGGGACCAACACCCATAATCCTCTGGCGTTCCGTCACTACAATCCTGATGAAGTGATTCTCGGTAAAACTATGGCTGAGCATCTGCGTTTTGCCGCCTGCTACTGGCATACCTTCTGCTGGAACGGTGCGGATATGTTTGGTGTCGGTGCTTTTGATCGCCCCTGGCAGAAGAATGGTGATGCGCTTGAGCGGGCGTTGCTGAAGGCGGATGTGGCTTTTGAGTTCTTCCATAAGTTGAACGTACCTTACTACTGCTTCCACGATGTTGATGTTTCACCGGAAGGCGACTCGCTGAAGACCTACCGTGATAACTTTGCGGTAATGACCGATAAACTGCTGGCAAAACAGCAGGAAACCGGGGTGAAACTGCTGTGGGGCACTGCCAACTGTTTTACCCATCCCCGCTATGGCGCGGGTGCCGCCACCAGTCCTGATCCGGAAATTTTTGCCTGGGCCGCCAGCCAGGTGTGCAGTGCCATGCAGGCAACACAAACGCTCGGCGGTGAAAACTACGTGTTGTGGGGTGGCCGTGAAGGTTATGAAACCCTGCTGAATACCGACCTGCGCCAGGAGCGTGAGCAAATTGGCCGCTTTATGCAGATGGTGGTCGAGCATAAACACAAAATCGGCTTCCAGGGCATGCTGCTGATTGAGCCAAAACCGCAGGAGCCGACCAAACATCAATATGATTATGATGTGGCAACGGTATATGGCTTCCTGAAACAGTTTGGCCTGGAGAAAGAGATCAAAGTCAACGTGGAAGCCAACCACGCCACGCTGGCCGGTCACTCGTTCCACCATGAAATTGCCACCGCGATTGCCTTGGGGATTTTTGGTTCGGTGGATGCCAACCGTGGCGATATCCAGTGTGGCTGGGATACCGACCAGTTCCCGAACAGCGTCGAAGAAAATGCGCTGGTACTCTACGAGATCATCAAAGCGGGCGGATTCACCACCGGCGGCTTAAACTTTGATGCCAAAGTGCGGCGTCAGAGCACCGATAAATATGACCTGTTCTACGGTCACATTGGCGCGATGGATACTATGGCGCTGGCACTGAAAGTCGCGGCGCGGATGGTGGCTGATGGCGAGCTGGATAAACGCGTGGCGCAGCGCTACAGCGGCTGGAACGGTGAGTTTGGTCAGCAGATCCTGAAAGGGGAATTCTCCCTGGCGTCGCTTGCTCAGCATGCCCAGCAACAGCAATTTAATCCGCAGCACCGCAGTGGACGTCAGGAACAACTGGAAAACCTGGTCAATCATTACCTTTTTGATTTTTAACCTTTCAGGAGAACAGCATGGTTATCGGGATCGATTTGGGCACCTCGGGCGTTAAGGTCGCGTTGCTGGATACGCAAGGGCAGGTGCTTGCCGTGGAAAGCGCGCCGTTGCAGGTGTCGCGCCCGCATCCTTTATGGAGCGAGCAGGATCCCGAAAGCTGGTGGCTGGCAACCGATAAGGCAATGCAGGCGCTGGCGCAGCGACATGACCTTGGTCATGTGCAGGCGATGGGTCTGAGCGGCCAGATGCATGGTGCGACGCTGTTAGATGCGCAGCAACAGGTGCTACGTCCGGCGATCCTGTGGAACGACGGACGCAGCAGTGAGCAGTGCCGCCAACTGGAGCAGCAGGTGCCGGATTCACGCACCATCACCGGTAACCTGATGATGCCCGGCTTCACGGCACCCAAGCTGTTATGGGTGCAGCAGCACGAGCCGGAAATTTTCAACCGCGTCGCTAAGGTATTGCTACCAAAGGATTATCTGCGTTGGCGCTTAAGCGGCGACTTCGCCACGGATATGTCGGATGCGGCGGGGACGATGTGGCTGGATGTGGCCCAGCGTGACTGGAGCGATAAATTGCTTCATGCCTGTGGCCTGCATCGTAGCCAGATGCCAACGCTGTTCGAGGGCAATCAGGTAACCGGTACGCTCCGACCTGACATCGCCAGCCGTTGGGGGATGCAGCCAGTGCCACTGGTGGCGGGCGGTGGTGATAATGCCGCCGGGGCGGTGGGTGTTGGCATGGTCGAGCCGGGGCAGGGGATGCTGTCGCTCGGTACCTCCGGCGTCTACTTCCTCGTGAGTGATGGTTATCTCAGCAACCCACAGCGCGCGGTACACAGTTTTTGCCATGCGTTGCCACAGCGCTGGCATCTGATGTCGGTGATCCTCAGTGCGGCCTCCTGTCTGGACTGGGCGGCCAAACTCACCGGCTGCGAAGATGTACCACAGCTTTTGGCTGAAGCTGAACGGGCGAGCAGCGATGTCTCACCGGTCTGGTTTTTGCCTTATCTCTCGGGTGAGCGCACGCCGCACAACAATCCACAGGCGCAGGGGGCATTTTTTGGCCTGACGCATCAGCATGGCCGGCCGGAACTGGCGCGAGCGGTGTTGGAAGGGGTGGGATTTGCCCTGGCGGAGGGCATGGATGCGGTACACGAATGTGGCGTCCAGCCAAAGACGGTGATGTTGATTGGCGGTGGCGCACGTAGCGCTTACTGGCGACAAATGTTATCGGATATCAGTGGGTTGACGCTGGATTATTGTCATGGTGGTGAAGTCGGCCCGGCACTGGGGGCGGCACGCCTGGCGCAGTTGGCCGTCGATGCCAACAGCGAACTGCCCACACCGGAACTGGCGCAACGCCATCAGCCGGATACGGCTCGCCATCAGGCTTATCAACCACAACGTGAGGTATTCGCCCGGCTCTATCAGCAACTGAAGCCGTTGATGTCCTGATACGTCAGCATGATGGCCGGAATTGGCATGGGTCTGGCCATAAAGTCAGGTAAGATGAGCACTGACGTAGCGGCGCGATTTATCGCGCAAGTTTTTGGCAGCGGGTATCCCGGCTCGAAAATATGCGCGATAAATCGCGCCGCTACGGGTTTAATGCGGGACGTAAACGGAACCAACCGGAGTATACCCATGCCGCAACCCGTATTTTTCCTGACGTTACCCGGCGTTATGGTGCTTGATCTCACCGGCCCGGCCGAAACCTTCCAGTTGGCTGGCGGTCACTTCTCGCTGCATTACATCGGCCCGGAAGCCAGCGTGCTCGGCTCCACCCACATGACCATCAGCAATATCGCGCCACTGCCCGAACGGTTACCGGCTAACAGCCTGTTGGTGGTGCCCGGTGTGCATGATTCGCGTACCTGCTATGACACCCCGGCGGCGACGCTGGCGCGTGACTGGCTGCGGCAGCAACGGGCGGATATTGAAGCCCAGCGCATCACCCTGGTCTGTGTCTGCTCCGGTTCATTGCTGGCGGCACAGGCGGGATTGCTGGATGGTGTGCTGTGCACCACCCATCATGAAGTGCTGCCGCGTTTGCAGGCGGCGGCCCCGGCGGCGCGGGTAAAAGAGAATCGCGTATTTATTGAAGATGGCGGCATCTGGACCAGCGCCGGGATCACCGCGGGTATTGATCTCGCGCTGCATCTGATTAACCGGCTATGCGGAGCGCGTCAGGCGCTGGCGGTGGCACGCGAGATGGTGGTGTGGTTCCGCCGTTCCGGTGATGATCCGCAACTCTCGCCGTGGCTGCGCTACCGTAATCACCTGCACCCGGCGATTCATCGCGCGCAGGATGTGATGATTGCCCATCCTGAACATGACTGGTCATTACCGGCACTGGCCGAGCGTGCCCACGTCAGCGAGCGGCATCTGACGCGTCTGTTCCGCCAGCATCTCGGCATCAGCGTGCGCGAATATCACGAGCAATTGCGGCTGGTGATTGCCCGGCAACGCCAGCAACAGGGCGAAGCTGCGGAAAAAGCCGCGCTGGCGGCCGGTTTCTCTTCTGCACGACAGTTGCGTCGTGCCAGGGAGCGCTGGGACGATCAACTCACCAGATGATGTTTATCTACCCGTTTAAGCAACATCGCCAGTAACAAGCTGCCGATTAGCGTTACGCCAAACACCCAGGGAAGATCAATCCACGGTTGTGCCATGTCGTCGTAATGATTGGTGCGCAGGAAATGGATAAACAGCGCGTGAAAGCCGTAAATGGGCAGGGAATAACGCGCTATGGTGGCTAAAATTGGCAAACTACGGCGATTGAGGACATTTTTGCTCAAGATCAGCACGCTGATGGCGGCAATAAACACCAGCGGCCCGCAGTAGAGATACCAGGTATCATTGAAGGCTCCGTTTATGCGCAGCATCTGTTTGGTGCCGAGCGCAATCCCCGCCACACAGGCAATAAACGCCAGCGCCGCCAGCCCGGTTATGCCGCGTTTTTCTGTGTCCATACAGCCAATCGCCCGTCCCAACAGCGCGTATAACAGGTAATAAATAGTGTCGCCGCTGACATACAAATTGACCGGCAACCAATGGAACGAGCCAACCGACTGGTTGATGGTATTGGGATTGGCGAGCACCACCAGTACCACCACCAGTAGCGCGACATAGCGTGGTGGCACATTTTTTACCTGAATCAACGGTGACAGCAAGTAAATACCGATAATCGCAAAGAAAAACCACAGGTGATAAAACACCGGCTTCTGCAACAATTTCAGCAGCGACCGCCCTTCGCTGATCGGCGTCAGCCAGGTGATATACGCCAGCGCCACCGCGCTGTAGAACAGCAGGCACAACACGATTCGCAGCAAATGCCGGCCTTGTGCGCTGCGCTCACCAAAGAACAGATAGCCTGAGATCATAAAGAACAGCGGCACGCAGACGCGCGAAACGGAATTGAGCAGGTTGGCGACGTCCCAACTGATGCCGGTTACCGCCAGCGGCCCGGTGATGTACCAGGTGGTGGTATGAATGACGATCACCATCAGGCAGGCGATGGCGCGTAAGTTGTCGATCCAGTAAATTTTTTGCGACATAGCTTCCCCGTGCGCAGAGCGTCCTGGTGGAGAAGGGTAGTCAGCGACCGGCGCGCCAACAACCTTTTGGCCTGAAATTCAGAGCCATCTGGCTGCTGGCGCGTTGACGGTTAATCACGCACGAGGAATTTTTCGATCACTGCTTCGTTCGGCTCCACGCCCAGGCCGGGTTCGGAAGGCAACCAGGCGTAGCCATCAGCGATGCGCACCGGATTTTTCGCCAACGAACGGCTGATCTCACCCGGCTCGACGCAATATTCCATCACCAGCGCATTCTCAATCGCGCACAGGAAATGCAGCGAGGCGGCGGTGTTGATATCGGTGGTGAAGTTGTGATTGCACACCTTACGACCGCGACTGTGCGCATAGCTGGCAATTTCCATCGCCTGGGTAAAGCCGGTGCGCGTCAGGTCAATCTGCACAATATCGATACCGCCTTCGTCGATCAGGCGCTGGAAGCCCACCACTGAACACTCCTGTTCGCCTGCCGCAATGTGCTGCTGGCAGGCTGTCGAGACCTGGCCGTAACCGGCGTAGTTGTCCGGGTGCAGCGGTTCTTCAATCCAGAACAGGTTCAGATGCTCATAACGCTGACCACGACGGATGGTGGTTTTGGCATCCCATACATGGCCGACGTCCAGCATCAGATCCACGCTGTCGCCCATCTCGCGGCGCAGCGCTTCCAGATAGCGTAAATCCAGCGCTTCATCGGTGCCAAACGGCTCCCAGCCAAATTTCACCCCGGTATGGCCGGTATCGATAGCGTGCTTCGCTCGCGCCACGGTGTCGGCCACGCTGAACTGGAACATATTCGAGGAGTAGACGCGCATTTTGTCGCGCAGCGCGCCGCCCAGCAGCTCGACAATCGGTTTACCCAACGCTTTACCTTTGATATCCCACAACGCGATATCAATGCCCGCCATCGCCTGCAACACGGCACCGCTGCGGCCATAGTAGATGGTGGCGCGATGCATTTTTTTCCACAACCGTCCGGTTTCCAGCGGGTTTTCACCGATCAGCAGCGATTTCAGGCCGGTGACCATGGTGTGGGAATAGGGGGCTTCGATGATGGCTTTGGTGACATAGGGGCTGCCATCCACCTCGCCCCAGCCGGTAATCCCGGCATCGGTGGTGATTTTAATCAACAACGCATCCTGTGAACTGTCGGTGCGCTGTTCAATGACCGGGAGGCGCAGGTAAAACGCCTCGACGTTGGTAATCTTCATCGTGGTTATCCTGGTGTAAAAGCAAAAAAAGGCGTCAACCGGCGCTGGAACGTTGCTGTCGGCGCTGCGAAATAATGGTTTCGTAGTCCACATCCAGAGCCTGAATGCGGATATGGTTTTCAATCTCGTCGGTCATTTTGGCGATATCGCCTTCCGCGAACACGTTAATCAGCCGCTGATGCTCTTCGATAATGTCGCTCATCGATTTGCCCATGGTGGAGAGGCCGAAAATCACCGTAAGCTGGCGCGCAATCGACTCCCACAAATTGCTCAACACCGGGTTCTGGGCAAAGCTGCACAGCGTGCGATGGAAATCGGTATCCGCTGAGGCAAAGCCATACACATCCTCGCGTTGCATCATCATCTGCATAGCGGCGACGCCCTGGTACAACTGGGTGAGCTGCGCGGCGCTGTTGCGCCCGGCTTCAATCGCCCGGCGGCAGGCCAGCGTTTCCAGTGGAATTCGCACATCGATAATCTGCTCCAGCCGTTGATGGGAGATCTCCATCAGGCGAATACCTTTGTACGGTTCGCTGGTCACGATGCCCTGACTTTCGAGAATGCGCAGCGCCTCGCGGATAGGGACGCGGCTCATGCCAAGTTTCGCCACCAGGTCCGGCTCGGCAATGCGGTCCCCGGGCAGAATCAGGCCGCGGGAGGCGGCGCTAAGAATGGCATCTACTGCATGATCGACCAGGGTACGCGGGCGCGCCGCGTTCCAGCTGTTTTCGGTCTGTTCTTCCAGTGCCAGTGGGGCGCTGTTTTTATTACGGGTCGACTTTCCTGCCATGGTAATCATCCTGTTTATGCCTGACGGGTCACGAACTGACCAAAGCCAGGTTCAACCTGTATCTGGGAATCCTGGTAAACGGTGACGCCACGAATGAGCGTGCGCACCACTTTACCCTGACAGCGCATGCCTTCAAATGCGCTCCATTTGCCCAGCCCCTGGAAATTTTCCCCGCTCACCGTCCAGCTCTGGCTGGCGTCGTAAAACACCAGATCGGCATCAAAGCCCGGCGCGATGGCCCCTTTTTTGCCCCACAGTCGGAAGGCTTTGGCCGGACCGCTGGCGGTCATGCGGGCAAATTCGGTCAGCGGCAGGCCACGGTCGATATGCGCCGCGCTGAAGAACATCGGGCTGAGGGTTTCCACCCCGGTCAGGCCCATACCGGCATCCCAGATGCTGAATTCACCGGCCAGCTTCTGCTCCGGCGTGTAGGGGCAATGGTCGGAAGCGATCATGTCGATATCGCCCCGCAGCAGCACCTGCCACAGCGCATCGACGACCGGACGTGGACGAATCGGCGGGCCGCAGCGGGCATTGGGACCGATGCGCACCAGATCTTCCTCATCAAGAATCAGGTAGTGCGGGCAGGTTTCGAAGCTGGCGCGCACGGTCTCTTTGGCGGCGATGATGGTTTCGGCGGCGCGTGCCGAGCTGACATGGACGATATGGCAGCGCGCGCCGGTTTCTGCGGCAATCGCCAGCACGCGTCCTACCGCTTCAATCTCGGCAATTTCTGGCCCGGCCAGCGCATGGGCGCGGATATCTTTACGCCCGGCGCGGCGTAGTTCGCTACCTGCGCCAATCAGAATGTCGTGGTTCTCGGCATGCACGCCGATCAAACCGTCGAAGGTCGCCAGTTCACGCATGGCGCGCAGCAGGCCGTCATCGTCAAGGCGCGGTAACCCTTTCGCATCCGTGGCATCACCATTCGGCGCGCCGCTACAGAGAAAGGCTTTGAATGCCAGTGCGCCCGCCTGATCCAGCGCGGCCAGTTCGTGGACGTTGCGACCATCCAGCCCGGCCCACATGGCGTAATCCACCGAGCAATTCTCAGCCAGCCAACTGCGTTTGGCGGTAAAGCTGGCGAGCGACGTGGCGGGCGGTAACGAGTGGGGCATTTCGACGATAGTGGTCACGCCATGCGCCGCCGCGCCGCGTGTGCCTTCGCGCAGCTCCTGTTCGGGGAAATCATGCGAGCCAGTGAAGTGGGTGTGTACGTCAATCGCTCCCGGCAGCACGATCAGACCGCTGGCATCAATCAGGTTATCCACCGTGCCGTCGTAAGCACCTGGCGTCAGAATGCCACTGATTTTTCCCGCTTCGATTAACAGGTCTGCCGGTGCGGCACCGCTTTCTGTCACGACCAGGCCGTTGATAATTAACTGTTTCATGATTCTGCTCCTGCCTGGGTCACCAGCGCGTCATAAGGTACGGGCTGAGAAGGATCGAGCCAGCCGATAGCACCGAGTAACTGGCTGAAGTGGTCAAATTCGGCGCGCGGGATGCGGCTATCCGGCGCAAACACCTGTGCTTGCTGATAGGCCGCCAGCCCGCTGACCAGCGCAGCAAACCGATAATCGGGATACCAGGGTTTCACCCGCTCAGCGAGGCGAGTGGCGTCATGCTGCGCGATCCACGCCAGCGCCTGCTGTGTTGCCGTAGCAAAGGCGGCAAAGGCTTCTGCTTTCTCGTGCAGTACATCGCTGCGGGCGATATAGGCGCTCCACGGCACCCTGCCGCACAGGCCCGCCAGGCTGATCACGCTCGCCAGTTGTCCACGGGTGATGGCAGGCGCGAGCGCATGCATGGCGTGCAACGCGTAATCCACCTCGCCCGTTGCCACGGTCGCAAAGTCATCTTCGGCATTGCCGCTGCCGGGCAGGATGCTGACATCCTCCAGCAGGCCATGTTGGGCCAGCAGCCAGCGAAAGGTCAGGCTGGCGGTGCCGACGTTACCCACATCCAGCACCCGCTTGCCACGTAAATCGCGCAGTTGAAAATCGGGCTGGGGTCGGGCCGCCGCGAGAAACCACGGGTTGGCGGCGACCGAGGCGCAGAAGCACTGCAACTCGGCACCGTGCTGCTGGTAATGCTTCATCACCACCATCGGGCCGCCGAGGGTTAAATCAGCCTCACGACTCAGCACCGCAGGCACCTGGCCGCCCTGAATGGTATGTCCACCGGATTCGCTGGTGGTGAAGGAGACTTTCAGCCGCTGCGCGGCATACAGGCCGAGACTTTCTGCCAGATAGTGGGCGCAGTAATAAATCCGTGATTCGCTGGCATCGCCCTGATTGAAAATTAAGTGATGCATCAGTCACGCGCCTCCGTGACAAAACTGCCGTTGAGCGCGCCCATGTCGCTGACCCCGCACCAGTGGCTGATGGCGCTGATGGCGTTGATCCAGCCGGAAAGCAGGTCAAACACCGCTGTCTCTCCGCCAGTGACCAGCGCGGTGATAACCGGGCGCACGCTCAGTGATAAGGTTGCACCGAGGCAGCGTGCGACCACGGCATCGCTGCCGCTGCGGATACCGCCATCCAGCAGCAGTGGCAGGCGCGTCACCGCCTGCAAATCGGGTAACTGATCGACCGGTGTCACCCAGCGCGCGCTCTGGCGCAGGCCGATGTTGGAGGCGATCAGGCCACTCACGCCGTGCGCCGCTGCCGGGGCGGCATCATCATGATGCAACACGCCTTTCAGCAGCAGCGGCAGACCGCGATCGGCGCAGTGCGTTGCCACTTCATCAATCTGTTGCCAACGCCATACCGGAAACGCCGGCAGGGGTTCCACTCCGGGTTGCGTGCCGCCGATGGTGTGCCAGCCGCGTTGTTTCAATGCATCGCCGACCGAGAACCCACCCGGTTGTAGGCCAGCGACCGGATGGACCGGTGCCAGCACCGTCAGCACGATTGCTTTAAAGTGGCTTTCTGCCGCTTGGTCAATCAACGCTTTGATCCGCGCGACCTCACCTGCTGCGCGCAGTTGCAGCCAGCAGCGGTCATACTCCGCACCAATCTGCGCCAGCGGCGTCACCGTCTCTTCGGAGATCACCAGCGGCAGTTGCAGACGTTTGCAGGCGCGGGCAATCGGCAGCAAACCTTCTTCATGGAAAATACGGTCCCCGGCAAAGGCTCCAACCCCAATGGGGGCAGCCCATGTCTGGTTCATCAGGGTGATGTGCGTGTCGATGCTTTCGTTGCCCTGCAACACGCGCGGCAGCAGGCGAAAACGGCGCAACGCCAGATGGTTGGCATCATTTTCGTCGCCAAAGGCATCCGCCGGTAGCCCCTGCATATAGCGAAACAACGGTTCGCCGAGGCGCTCGCGCGCCGCGCGTTCAAACGGTAATTCAGGCGTTAGCATGCTGCGCCTCCGTGGCGTTTTCGTGTTCAAGGAAAGTGGCAAAGGCTGGCGTGGTCGGGTTTTTCAGGATCGCTGGTGGCCCTTCTTCAATCAGCGCGCCGTTTTGCAGAAACACCACGCGATCAGCGACGCCAGCGGCAAAAGCAATATCGTGGGTGCTGATGATCATGGTGATACCGGTTTGCGCCAGGCTGCGCATGGTCTGGTTCACTTCTCGCACCAGTTCGGGATCGAGCGCCGAGGTCGGTTCATCAAACAGCAAGATTTGTGGTTCGGCGGCGAGGGCGCGGGCAATGCCGACACGTTGCTTCTGCCCGCCGGACAATTCATGCGGTAGCGAAGCCGCAAAATCACCAAGGCCGACCATTTTCAGTGCGCGCATTGCTTTGGCGCGTGCCACTTCCGGCTGCGCACCCTGGACGCGCAGCAAAATGCTCATCACGTTTTCCAACGCGGTGAGGTGATCGAACAAGGCGAAGTGCTGAAACACAATGCCGATGCCTGATTTGGCGCGGTTAACGGGCAGGTGACGCTGCCCCAGCGGCTTACCGTTGGCATCGGTGCCCATAAAATGCCCTTCGGTCTGAATGGTGCCCTTCAGGCGCGGCGTCAGCGCCAGAATCGATTTCAGCAGCGTACTTTTACCGGAACCAGAACGGCCCAGCAGTACCACCACTTCACCACGACGCACGGTGAGCGACAGGTCGTTCAGAACGGTTTTCCCGGCGTATTCGACGCACAGATTATCGATTTCCAGTACCGGCGCGGCGGTTTGCGTATCCCAACGGCGTTTCGGCAGGTGCATCGGCGTGATGTCGGCGTCCTGCGGCAGCGATGCCAGTCGGGCGCGGGCGCGACGGGCGCGTTCGTCGAGGTTATAGAATTTCTCCATCCACCACTGACCACCAGCCAGCAGCGTGGAGAGGATCAGATAGATACCTCCGGAAGCGACCAGCACCGGGATAAACAGGAAGTTTTGCGACACAATCGCCTGGCCGCGCATGGTCAGTTCATTGACGCCCACCACCGAGGCCAGCGAGGTGGATTTCAGCAGGCCAACGGTTTCGTTGCCCATCGTCGGCAGGATGGCGCGCAATGCCTGCGGGATCACCACATGGATCATCTCTTTGGTGCGCGAGTAACCAAACGCCTGCGCCGCCATGCTTTGGTCGCGATCGGTTGCCATAATGCCGCCACGAATGATTTCGGCGCAGAAGGCGGTTTCGTTAATCATCAATGCCAGCAGCGCGCTGGTGAACGGACTGAAGCGCAAGCCAAATTCCGGCAGCACGTTGTACAGCAGGATCAGTTGCAGCAGCACCGGGGTGCCGCGCAGGGTATAGATATAAATCTTTACCGGTAAGCGAATAAACAGATACTTAGAGGTGCTGGCCAGTGCCAGGAAAAAACCAATCACAATGCCGCCCGCTAACGCGCCGACCAGCAGTTCAACTGCGATCACGGCGCCCTGCCAGAGATAAGGCAGGGTTAAATATTTTAAGAAATCATCCACCACACTATCTCCGGCAGGCTTTCAGGAACGTAATTAACCGCGTGCAACCACCGGGCGTTCGGCGCTGCTGCCCTGGCCCCAGTAATCGAGCAGTTTTTTCTGTGCGCCGCTTTCCTGAATCACCTTCATGGCATCCAGCACCGCGCTGCGCAGCGTGGCGTTATCTTTGGCAATCGGGAAGCCCACCATAATCGGCAGATCCACGGTGAAGGCGCTGTCCAGCGTGCCATCAGCTTTGGCGATGGCACGGGCTGAGCCGGCTTCGGTCAGGTAAACATCGGCACGACCGCTTTTCACTGCCTGGATGCTGTTGTCGGTGTTCTGCACCATCAGCATGCTGACTTCCGGTTTCCCGGCGGCGGTGCATTTGGCGCTCTGCTCTGGCACCAGTTTGTTGGCTTCATAGGTGCCAGCGGCAGCGGCGACGGTTTTGCCACACAGATCATCAACGCTGTTGATTTTCTTCGGGTTACCTTTGGCGACCACGGAACCATCCTGCACCTGTACCGACGCAACGAAGGCGATCTGCTTCAGGCGTTCATCGGTGACGTACAGCATCGGGCCGATATCAGCACGGCCACTGGCGATGGAGGTCAGCAGCACGTTGAACGAACCGTTCTGATAGCTGTGTTTTGCGCCGAGGCAGCTGCTGATACGTTCGAACAGCGAAGGATCAAGACCTTCAATGATGCTGGGATCTTTCTCTGACGGCGCTTCAAACCCTTTGGTGTAGCCACCAAGGCCAACCACCAGATCTTTGCCTTTTAGTGACGGATATTTGGTTTGCAGCGTTTTGCACTGCGCCATGGCGGCGAAGTCGCTGGCGGTGGGTTTGATCGGATCAGTGGCCGCATGGGCGCTGGACAGGCCAGCCAGCAAAGTGCCGGTCAGGCCAGATAACAAAGCGAGGCGTGCAAATTTCATAATAAGGTTCCCCTGGTGCATGGTGAATGGTTAAGCGATGACCTTCTGATTTATGAACTTTTTGGTGCTGTTTTAAATTCGCGCGATAAATCGCGCCGCTATGCGTAAAATTCCCCATGTTTTGTAGCGGCGTGATTTATCACGCGTCCTTTAATATCCGCGAGCGACATCCACCTGATTACGCAACGCCCGACCACTGCGGAAGCGCACCAGGTTATCGATAAACACCTCAAGGCAACCCTCAAGGTAAGCGGCGTGATCGTCGAGGCTACAGTGCGGCGTCATCACCACACCGGGGGTGTGCCACAGCGGGTCGTCAGTGGGGAGCGGTTCCTGCGGATAGACATCCAGTACCGCGCCTGCCAGTTCGCCCGCGTTTAACTTCTCGCGCATCGCGTTGTAATCAAACACATCGGCGCGACCAACAATCACAATCCCCGCCCGCTTCGGCAGCAGGTCGAGACGGCGACGATCCAATAACCGGCGGGTTTGCGCCGTCAGTGGCAGCGTTGATACCAACACATCCACCTGCGGCAGCACTTCATCGATGGCATCGATGCTGATGCAGCGCTCCACCGGAGCGCTACATTCGCCGCTGCGCGTGACGCCAACCACGCGATAACCCTGTGCCGTCAGCAACCGGGCCGCTGCGGAGCCGATGCCGCCCACACCCAGCAGCAGCACGGTTTTGCCCCGCGCACAGCCACCGAAGCTCGGACGCCATAACCGCTGGGCCTGATCCTGAAGAAATCCAGGGATGCCGAAGTTAAACATCAGCGCCGCCATCAAAATAAATTCCGCGCCTTTGTCACCATGTACCCCCGAGGCGTTGGTCAGCGTCACGCCTTGTGGCAAATGAGGCAGCCACTGCTCGACACCCGCTGACATCACCTGTACCCAACTGAGGCGAGGGGCTGCGAACTGGTCGAGCGCCAGCTTGCGCCCGGCCCACAGAATGTCGGCATTCGCGAGGAAGGTGGCGCTGTGCGTGGCGTCGCTGTTTTCGGTCAGCGTGAAGTGGCTCCGCAGTTGCGGGTGTGTCTCCAGCCGCTGACGCAGCAGTTCAACGGGGAGTTGCAGTGCATCCGGGCCGTTGGCATCGTTTTCAATATGGATATGCATCGCCGCTCCTTAACGCATCGCGGTGACTTCCATCTCGACCAGCAGGTCAGGATGGTTGAGCTGAATGCCGACGGTGGCGCGCGCCGGGAACGGGAACGAGAAAAATTCGCTGTACGCCTCGTTCATGGCGGCAAAGGTGCTGAGGTCGGTGAGAAAAATGGTCACGCGCACCACGTTGTCGAAAGTCATCTGTGCGGCGCTTAACAGGTCGCCAACATTCTTCAACACCTGACGGGTCTGGCTGGCGATATCGTTACCGATGATCTGGCCGCTATAGGGATCAATCGCGACCTGGCCGGAGATAAACAGCATCGGCTCATGCAATACGGCGGCAGAGAGCGGTGCTGGTCCCATCGGGCGGTCGTTGGCATTCATGCCGGGATAGGCAATCGCGGTTTTCATGGTCAAATTCTCATCAAATTCGTTTCACCGCAATTTCGTATACGATTATACAAGTGTCAATGTGCGATTTTTGACCATGAGGTAAAAAAGGTGATGCGCGTCACGAAGTGGTGCAGATGTGGTATGTATTTATCTTTATGATTTTAAATCATTAAAATTGGTTTTTGGGCGGGATGTAATGGTGTGTCTATAATCGTATACGATTTTCTTATTGTTGCGTTTTAACGGTTTTTACCCGCGATGCCACCGTCAGGATTTCCGGCTGCACATTGCGCGACCAAAGGGTATACTGTCGCACTCTTTTTTAATCCACCCGTATCGCGTGCGAATTCAACATGCAAAAGTTTGATACCAAGACCTTTCAGGGCCTGATCCTGACCTTGCAGGATTACTGGGCGCGTCAGGGCTGCACCATCGTCCAACCGCTGGACATGGAAGTGGGCGCTGGCACCTCTCACCCGATGACTTGCCTGCGCGCATTAGGGCCAGAGCCCATTGCTGCTGCTTATGTGCAGCCGTCACGTCGTCCGACCGATGGACGCTACGGTGAAAACCCGAACCGTTTACAGCACTACTACCAGTTCCAGGTGATCATCAAACCTTCACCGGACAACATTCAGGAGCTGTACCTTGGGTCGCTGAAAGAGCTGGGTATCGATCCGACCGTACACGACATTCGCTTCGTGGAAGACAACTGGGAAAACCCGACGCTGGGTGCCTGGGGTCTTGGCTGGGAAGTGTGGCTCAACGGCATGGAAGTGACGCAGTTCACCTACTTCCAGCAGGTCGGCGGTCTGGAGTGTAAGCCGGTGACCGGCGAGATCACCTACGGTCTGGAGCGTCTGGCGATGTATATCCAGGGCGTGGACAGCGTTTACGATCTCACCTGGAGTGACGGCGCGCTGGGCAAAACCACCTACGGTGATGTGTTCCACCAGAACGAAGTGGAGCAGTCAACTTACAACTTCGAATACGCTGATGTGGACTTCCTCTTCACCTGCTTCGAGCAGTACGAGAAAGAAGCGCAGCACCTGCTGGCGCTGGAAAAACCACTGCCGTTGCCGGCGTATGAGCGCATCCTGAAAGCCGCGCACAGCTTTAACCTGCTGGACGCGCGTAAGGCGATCTCGGTCACCGAGCGTCAGCGCTACATTCTGCGCATTCGCACCCTGACCAAAGCCGTGGCAGAAGCCTACTACGCCTCCCGTGAGGCGCTGGGCTTCCCGATGTGCAATAACAACAAGTAAGAGGCAGCCATGACCGATAAAACTTTCCTGGTGGAAATTGGCACCGAAGAGTTGCCTCCGAAAGCGCTACGCAGCCTGGCGGAAGCCTTTGCTGCGCACGTTACCGCTGAACTGGATGCCGCCGGACTGGCGCATGGTGAGGTGAGCTGGTTCGCTGCTCCGCGTCGTCTGGCGCTAAAAGTGGCAAGCCTGGCGGCTGCACAGCCGGATCGCGAAGTTGAAAAACGTGGCCCGGCTATCGCTGCTGCGTTTGATGCTGATGGCAATGCCACCAAAGCCGCTGAAGGCTGGGCGCGTGGTAACGGCATCACCGTTGATCAGGCCGAGCGTCTGAGCACCGATAAAGGCGAATGGCTGGTATATCGTGCGCAGGTGCAGGGCGAAAGCGCCCAGACGCTGCTGCCTGCGATGATCGCGACCGCGCTCAGTAAGCTGCCGATCCCGAAACTGATGCGCTGGGGTGCCAGTGACGTGCAGTTTGTGCGTCCGGTGCACACCGTTACACTGTTGCTGGGTGATGAGCTGATCCCGGCTACCATTCTCGGAATTCAGTCCGATCGTGTGATCCGTGGTCACCGTTTTATGGGCGAGCCAGAAATTACCCTCGACCATGCCGATCAGTACCCGCAACTGCTGCTGGAACGCGGCAAGGTAGTGGCGGATTACGCGGCCCGTAAAGCACAGATCAAAGCCGATGCCGAGCAAGCGGCGCTGAAGCTGGGCGGCAATGCTGACCTGAGCGACAGCCTGCTGGAAGAAGTGACTTCGCTGGTGGAGTGGCCGGTGGTACTGACTGCCACGTTCGAAGAGAAATTCCTCGCGGTACCGGCAGAAGCACTGGTGTACACCATGAAAGGTGACCAGAAATACTTCCCGGTTTACGCCAACGACGGCAAATTGCTGCCGAACTTCATCTTCGTTGCCAACATTGAATCCAGCGATCCGCAGCAGATTATCTCCGGTAACGAGAAGGTGGTGCGCCCGCGTCTGGCCGATGCCGAGTTCTTCTTCAATACTGACCGCAAAAAGCGCCTGGAAGATCATCTGCCGCGTCTGGAAACCGTGCTGTTCCAGAAAGAGCTGGGTACGCTGCGTGATAAAACCGACCGTATTCAGGCGCTGGCTGGCTGGATTGCTGCGCAAATCGGTGCTGATGTGAATCACGCGACCCGTGCTGGCCTGCTGTCCAAATGCGACCTGATGACCAACATGGTGTTCGAGTTCACCGACACCCAGGGTGTGATGGGGATGCATTACGCGCGTCATGATGGCGAAGCGGAAGATGTGGCGGTGGCGCTGAATGAACAGTATCAACCGCGCTTTGCCGGTGATGCACTGCCGTCCAACCCGGTTGCCTGTGCCGTAGCGATTGCCGACAAAATGGATACCCTGGCGGGCATCTTCGGGATTGGTCAGCACCCGAAAGGCGATAAAGATCCGTTCGCGCTGCGCCGTGCTGCGCTGGGCGTGCTGCGTATTATCGTGGAGAAGAACCTGCCGCTCGATCTGCAAACCCTCACCGAGGAAGCCGTGCGTCTGTACGGCAGCAAGCTGAGCAATGTGAAGGTTGTGGATGATGTGATCGACTTTATGCTGGGTCGTTTCCGTACCTGGTATCAGGAAGAAGGCCACAGCGTGGACACCATTCAGGCGGTGCTGGCACGTCGTCCAACCCGTCCGGCAGATTTCGATGCCCGCATGAAGGCGGTTTCGCACTTCCGTACGCTGGAAGCGGCAACCACGCTGGCAGCAGCCAACAAGCGTGTTTCCAACATTCTGGCGAAATCGACCGAAACCCTGAACGACAGCGTGCAGGCTTCGTTGCTGAAAGAGAACGAAGAGATCCAACTGGCAACCTTCGTGACGGCCCTGAGCAGCAAACTGCAACCGTACTTCGCAGAAGGCCGCTATCAGGATGCGTTGATTGAACTGGCGCAACTGCGTGAATCGGTGGATAACTTCTTCGACAAAGTGATGGTCAACGCGGATGACCAGGCGGTACGTATTAACCGTCTGACGCTGCTGGCCCAACTGCGCGAGCTGTTCCTGCAAGTGGCGGATATTTCGCTGTTGCAGTAACGCGCACCAGGCAGTAGCTGAAAGGGACGAGAAATCGTCCCTTTTGTTTTTCCGTAGCGGCGCGATTTATCGCGCGATTTTTTTCTGGGCATTAATTGCGCGATAAATCGCGCCGCTACGAAATTGCGTGTTCGGAGGAACAGGCGTTAAACAACCGCGCATCGCGCAGCAGGTGCTCATTGCCGCGACGGCGGGTAAAACCGCTGCGGTCAAAGAATTCCAGAATCTGCACCGCCACTTTACGCCCGGTGCCAAGCTGGTTGCGGAAATCGGCGGCGGTGGTGCTGCCACCCAGCGCAGCGCGTTGGCGAATCAGATCGGCGAAGATCTGGATCTGGTCGCTGCGGTAGTAGCGATCACGCACGATCGCCGTGATATGACCGAGCCGTGCCGCAGTCAGCAGCAGGGCGCGAACCGTCAGTTCATCCTGCCGGAGTGCGGAGGAAATATCCCGCACCCAAAGTGGCTGGTCGCCAAACAGCGGCCCAGCCTGCTGCCATAACATCTCTTCCTGCGGGTTAAAGCGCGGTTCGAAGTTGGGGAGGTGCAACCAGCCGTGGCGTTGCTGAATCACCCCTTGCGCCAGCATCTGCTCGATTAACGCCAGCACCAGCCCGGCCGGGGCCTGTGGCAGCGCAATGCGCCGCAGGCGATCGTGACCAATACCCGGTTGTTCCTGGTGCTGCTGGTGAAAATGCGCCAGCGCGTCGCACAATTGCTGCTGCCAGCGGCTGGCCAGGGCCGGGTCCATCAACGCATGATGTAAACGCACCGGGGCAATACGGGCGAGCAGAGCATCCATCGCGGTCGGGGTCAGCTGTCGCGCCCATGCCAGTTCACTGTCGTCAGCCGGTTGATGCCTGAGATGGGCGCGCAGGTTGGTTTCATCATCATCAGACAGCGCCAGCTGCTCAAGCCAGGTCAGGTAATCGGGCTGGCGTTTACCGCGTTTTTTGCTGTTCAGCAGAATCACCCGTCCACCCGCCAGCGTGTGCTGCGCGTTGCTGTCGCGAATGATCAGATGATCATTATCCGCCAGCCACAGTGGGGTGCTGAGAACCAGTTCTCCCAGCTGCTCGCTGAGTAAGGTTAAACGGCCAGTGATATGGCTGGCGGCGTGATGGACGTGTACCGGTTGAGACGCATTTTTCTGGGGTTGCAGCAGGTTAAGCGCCACCGTGAGTCGCGTGGTGCCCTGGTCCTGCTGCTGACTCAGCAACCAGTCACCTCGGGTGATTTGCGCTTTTTCCACCTCGCCAACAATATTTAAGGCGATACGTTGCCCGGTCTGCGCGTGACTCACGGCCTGGTTCTGCGCATGCAGGGCGCGCACGCGCACTGGTTGGTTGACGCCGGTCAGCCACAGGGTATCGCCGATGTGGACTTCTCCGGCCAGCGCCGTACCCGTCACCACCAGCCCGGTGCCCTTGAGGGTAAAAGCACGATCGATGGCGAGGCGAAAACGGTAGCGGGGAGTAAACGGGGGTTCCGTCAGCCCAATCAGATGCTGGCGCAGGGCATCAATACCTTGCAACGTGGTGCTGCTGGTAACAAATTGCGCGGCATCAGGCCATCCCAGCTGTTGCGTGAGCTGCGCGACCTGCTGCTGCACTTCGTCAATGCGTGCGCCGTCGACCCGATCCGCTTTGGTCAACGCCACGCTAAGTGGCGGTTGCCCGGCGAGGCTCAGTAGCTGCAAATGTTCACGCGTTTGCGGCATCACGCCATCGTCACAGGCCACCACCAGCAACGCATGGTGGATGCCTCCGATGCCCGCCAGCATATTGGCGAGAAACTTCTCATGGCCTGGCACATCAATAAAACCGATCACCCGGCCATCGGGTTGCGGCCAGTAAGCATATCCGAGGTCGATGGTCATGCCTCGTCGTTGTTCTTCTGGCAGACGGTCAGCATTGATGCCGGTCAGCGCCTGTAGCAGCGCGGTTTTGCCATGATCAACATGTCCGGCGGTGGCGATGATCATGGCAGCAGATTCCGCAGAAAGGCGGTTTCATCTGTCAGGCAGCGCAAATCGAGCCACAGCTTGCCTTCCTGGAGGCGGCCAATGACCGGCTGCGGCAGGGCGCGCCAACGTTGTGCCAGGGCGTGTAGCGTGCCGCCCTGACCGTCGCGTGGGCTGAAGGTAATAGCAACGCTGGGGAGACGTTCTACCGGTAGCGATCCGCTGCCGATTTGTGACGAACAAGGGGCGATTGTCAGCGAAAAATCCTCACCAAACGCATTCTCCAGAGCAGGCAGCAGGCGTTCCGCCAGTTGCCGGATTTCCGCTGCGGGACGCGTCAGCAGGTGCAGCGTGGGTAGCGCAACCGCAAGATTCTCCGGGTGACGATAGAGTTGCAGTGTCGCTTCCAGCGCCGCCAGCGTCATTTTATCGACGCGCAGCGCACGTTTCAGTGGATGTTGTTGCAGTCGGGCGATCAACGCTTTTTTGCCGATGATGATCCCCGCCTGCGGGCCACCCAGCAGTTTGTCGCCGGAAAAGCTGACCAGGCTGACGCCCGCCGCTATCAACTGTTGCGGCATGGGTTCAGCGGGCAGACCGTATGCGGTCATGTCGATGAGCGAACCGCTGCCGAGATCGGTGATGACCGGCAACTGGTGTTCTTCTCCCAGCGCCACCAGTTCAGCCTCGGACACCGCATGTGTGAAGCCCTGAATCTGATAGTTGCTGGTGTGAACTTTCATCAACAAGCCGCTATCGTCGGTGATAGCGGCGCGATAATCTTTTAAATGGGTGCGATTGGTGGTGCCGACCTCCACCAGCTGGCATCCGGCCTGGCGCATCACGTCAGGAATACGGAACGCACCGCCAATCTCCACCAGCTCACCACGGGAAACCACCACTTCACGCCCTGGTGCCAGGGTCGCCAGCATCAGTAAAACCGCCGCCGCGTTGTTGTTGACGATACAGGCGTCTTCCGCGCCGGTCAGTTCGCACAGCAGGGCGGCAACCGCGCGATCGCGATGACCGCGCGCGGCATCATCCAGCGCATATTCCAGCGTCACCGGCTGGCGCAGACTGGCGGTGACAGCCGCGATTGCCGCATCGCTTAAACAGGCGCGGCCTAAATTGGTGTGCAGCACCGTGCCGGTCAGATTAAACACCGGGCGCAACGCGCTTTGGCGTTGTTGCTCACTGCGGCGCAGCGCTTCATCCGGCCAGTTAGCGTGCCAGGCGGGAAGTCCCTGATGTTGCTGGATATACTCGCGTGCTTCTTGCTGCATCGCGCGGAGCTGTCGGGTGGCAAAGGCGGTGCCTGCATCATCAATTAATGGCTGCAACGCGGGGTCGCGCAGCAGGCTATCAATGGCAGGCAGCTGACTAAACAGATTTTTCATTAAGCAGAACTTTTAACTGGAGGCCGGGACAGTGCGGGCAAAGCTCTCCCGCTTAAATAGCTTCTCTGCCAGTTTGATCAGTGCCGGACGATTGACGCACCAGTTCGGCACCACGCGGCGGAAATTAATGTAGCCAATCATGCAACCGGTGGCGATATCCGCCAGATTGAGGGTGTCGCTGTTGAGCAGATCGCCCTGAGCGGCAGCGATTTCCAGTGCATCCAGACCGCGCAGGATTTTTTCCCGGTTACGCAACAAAACCTCTTCGGATTGCTGATCTCCGGGGCGCATTTGTTCGCGTACAATCAGCAGGGCTGCATCGCTGATGCCGTCGGCCAGTTTTTCCAGTTGGCGGATTTGCAACGCGCGCCAGCGGTCATCAGGCAAAAGCTGAGGTGCTTCACCTCGTAGCTCGATGGCTTCGGCGATGATCGCCGAGTCAAACCAGGTGAGCTTGTTGTCATCAACCAGCGCCGGAACTTTACCCAGCGGATTGTAATGCGGCACATGGCTGTCAGCGTTCCACGGTGATTCGTTAACAAACTCGAAGACGATGCCCTTTTCCAGCATGATCACTGAAATTTTACGCACAAAAGGGCTGGTGTAGCTGCCAATCAGTTTCATCGAACGCCTCCGTGGTGTAGCGCGATTAATCGCGCGGTTTTTTTCGGGCACGGTTCACGATATTGCGCGATAAATCGCGCCGCTACGATGCGCAGAAATATGTAAAACGCAGAATTACCCTTCGCCTGGAAACAAAAACGGGTTCAGGCTACTACGGGAAAACCCTTCCTGCTCCATCCGCGCATCCAGCACCAGTGAAGCCAGGTCGTCTGCCACTGGCTCCACCGCCGGATCTTTCTCCTGGTACAGCATCTTCAGGTAGGTGCCGCAATCGCCACAGCTTTCGGCTTTTATCGCCGCCATCTCGCTGTCCAGCGACCAGTAATGCAGGTCACGCGTCTGCTCGCAATTAGAACATTTGCTGCGTACCACATACCATTCACTTTCGCACAGATTGCAATGCAGATAACGCAATCCCTGCTGACCGACATCCATATGTACCACGCTGGCGACCGGCACGCTGGCGCACACCGGACAGAACTGACGATGCTCGCCATATTCAGCACGGGCTTTACCCGGAATTAATGCCGCCATCTGCGCCCAGTAGATCGATAATGCCGCCCAGATAAACGGTGATTTATCGTTGCTGACCTGGGCGAAGTTACCTTCGAGCAGTGCAGTCGCCAGCGTCTCCAGTTCAGTCGCCGAGGCTTTCTCCAGATTCTCCAGCACCGCCAGCGCCTGACCGCTCATCTCTGGCTTCAGTTCGGCGATCAGCGAATGCAGTAGCCGTTGCCAGTGGGGATCGCGCGGGTAAGTGTGAATATCCAGCGGCGGGATGCCCTGTTCGGCACTTTGCGCCAGGCGGGCACGCAAATCGAGCTGGAGAGGATGGTCATACAGCACGATTTCCTGTGCCTGGGCGATCACGGCGGCAAAGCGCAGATAATCACCGAGCGGATTTTTCGCTGCCAGCTCGCGCAAACGGGCGGCCCGTCGGCTATACAAGTTTTTCAGCCGGGGGAAAAGTAACGGCGGAATGTTATCCGCCGTTTTCTTATCGCTTTTCTCCAGCTGGTCCTGCGGGATAATGCGAATACTCATCAGGGGCGTTTTTCCTGTTGTGTTTGGCGTTGGCGCTGCTCGCGATACCAGCGTGGGTGATGTTTCTTCGCCCACGCGGCAGGGACCCAACCTTCAACCATCGCGGTAATGGTGCCCTTAACCCACAAGGCAGCGTAGATATGCACCATAATCACGATAATCAGCGCCACGGCTGAGACCGAATGCACCACCAGTGCGGCGCGAATTAGCGGAATGGAGAAGGCACCGGCGAAGTATGGCCGCCAAATCACAATTCCACTCACCAGCAGCATGACTAAGCTGATGATAGCAGCCCAGAACACACACTTCTGCCCGAAGTTGTATTTGCCGGTATCACCGACCTCCTCATTGCGCACGATTTTGTGGATGTTTTTCGCCCATATGATGTCCTCACGGTTAATCAAATTCTGCCGCCAGTAACGTAAGAACATGATTAAAAAGGCAGCAAACATCACCACGCCAACAAAAGGATGCAGAATACGCGCCAGCTGCGGCGTACCCAAAACATGCATCAGCCAGTTAAACGACGGAAAAAAGAAACCTAAACCGCTGAGCGCAGCGAAGACAAAGCACAACGCCACAATCCAGTGATTGATGCGTTCCGGCGCGCTGTAGCGTACCAGGCGATCGCGCTTTTTCATCATTTTTCCTCCTCGTCCTCATCTACCCGGTTCGGCCCGACGCCGACGTAGTGGAACACCGCCGCCGCAAAGGTGGCAGCAAAACCCACCGCCGCCAGCGGTTTCCAGATGCCTTTCCAGAAGGTGACGGCGGAGCTGATGCTCGGGTTTTCCGGCAGGCCGTGGTAAAGCTGCGGTTTGTTGGCGTGGTGCAGCACATACATCACATGCGTACCGCCAACGCCTGCCGGGTCGTACAGCCCGGCATGGGCGTAGCCGCGTGTTTTCAGCTCCTCCACCCGTTCTCCGGCCAGGGTCTGCATATCCACTTTGCTGCCAAAATGAATTGCCCCGGTCGGGCAGGTTTTCACGCAGGCCGGTTCCTGACCGACGGTGACACGATCGACGCACAGCGTGCATTTATACACGCGGTTGTCCTCTTTATTGAGGCGCGGCACGTCGAACGGACAACCGGCGATGCAGTAACCGCAGCCGATACATTGCTCAGACTGAAAATCAACAATACCGTTGGCGTACTGAATGATCGCCCCTTCTGAAGGACAGGCCTTCAGACAGCCAGGATCGGCGCAGTGCATGCAGCCATCTTTGCGGATCAACCACTCCAGCTTGCCGTTCTCTTCAACCTCAGAAAAACGCATCACCGTCCAGGACTTGGCGGTCAAATCCGCCGGGTTGTCATACACCCCGACGTTATGACCGATCTCGTCGCGGATGTCGTTCCATTCCGAACAGGCGACCTGACAGGCTTTGCAACCGATACAGGTGGTGACGTCGATTAACTTCGCCACCTCCTGCTGATGGTTGCGCGCCTGCGGTGGCGGCGTCACGCCGTTGGTGGCGGAGCGGCGGATAATGTCTTGCGATTGATAAGCCATCTTCGTTCTCCTTACACCTTCTCGACGTTAACCAGAAACGCCTTAAACTCCGGCGTTTGTGTGTTGGCGTCACCGACAAACGGCGTCAGGGTATTGGCGATAAAGCCTTTTTTCGCCACGCCCTGATAACCCCAGTGAATCGGGATACCGATGGTATCCACGGTTTTGCCATCTACCTGCAACGGACGCAGACGTTTGGTGACCACCGCTTTGGCCTTGATATAGCCGCGATTCGAGCTGACTTTCACCGTGTCGCCCTGGGCGATGCCGAGCTTGTTCGCCAGTACTTCACCGATCTCAACAAACTGCTCCGGTTGCGCGATGGCGTTGAGCCGCGCGTGTTTGGTCCAGAAGTGGAAATGCTCGGTGAGGCGATAGGTGGTGCCGACGTACGGGAACTGTCCGGCGTTGCCCATCGCCGCCAGATCGTCCTTGAACACGCGTGCCGCCGGATTTGACACCACATTGGGGTGCAGTGGGTTGGTGCCAATCGGCGTCTCAAACGGTTCATAGTGTTCCGGGAACGGGCCTTCCGCCATTTTGTCGAGCGCGAACAGGCGGCCCATGCCATCGGGCTGCATGATAAACGGCCCGACGTTGCTGCCCGGGGCGGCGGTGCTGTAGTCCGGGATATCCATCCCGGCCCACTTGCTGCCATCCCATTTCAGCAACTGACGTTTGGCATCCCACGGGTTGCCTTGTGGGTCGGCGGAGGCGCGGTTGTAAAGGATGCGGCGGTTGAGCGGCCACGCCCAGCTCCAGTTCAGCGTGTTGCCAAGACCGGATGGGTCGGCGTTATCGCGTCGCGCCATCTGGTTGCCTTCCGGCGTCCAGCTCCCGGCAAAGATCCAGCAGCCGCTGCTGGTGCTGCCGTCATCTTTAAGATGCGCAAAGGTACTGAGCTGCTGGCCTTTTTTCACCAGCAGGGTGCCTTTGTCATCCATGATATCCGCCAGCGCCTTGCCGTTGCTCTCCATTGCCACCTCTTCCGACGCCGGGTTTTCTGGCGTCAGGTAGTTCCAGGTCATGTTCAGCACCGGTTCCGGCGCGGCACCGCCTTCGCGCGCATACATCTCGCGCAGCCGCAGGTAGATGCCCGCGAGGATTTCACCGTCGTTGCGCGCTTCACCCGGTCCATCCTGACCTTTCCAGTGCCACTGCAACCAGCGACCGGAATTGACGATTGAGCCATTCTCCTCGGCAAAACAGGTGGAGGGCAGGCGGAATACCTCGGTCTGAATCTGTGCCGGATCAACATCGTTAAACTCGCCGTGATGCTGCCAGAAGGTCGAGGTTTCGGTGTTGAGCGGGTCGATAGTGACGAGGAATTTCAGCTTCGACAGCGAATCAATCACTTTGCGTTTGTTGGGGAACGACGCCACCGGGTTGAAGCCCTGGCACAGGTAGCCGTTCACTTTGCCCTGCGACATCATCTCGAAGTACTGCAACACGTCGTAGCCTTTGTCCCACTTCGGCAGCCAGTCAAAGCCCCAGCTATTCTCCGCCTGCGCTTTGTCGCCAAAGAAAGCTTTCATCATGCTTACGAAGAATTTCGGGTAGTTGCCCCAGTAGTTGACCTGGCCGGGCAGCGCCGGTTTTGGCGTGTTGGCGTTGAGATAGGTTTGCAGATCGGTCTGCTTCTCCGACGGCAGCGTCATATAGCCCGGCAGGCTTTGTGACAGCAGGCCAAGATCGGTCAGCCCCTGAATATTGGAGTGGCCGCGCAGCGCATTAACGCCGCCACCTGCCATCCCCATGTTGCCAAGCAGTAGCTGAATCATCGCCATGGTGCGGATGTTCTGTGCCCCGATGGAGTGCTGGGTCCAGCCAAGGGCATACAGGAACGAGGTGGTGCGATCGCGCGCGCTGGTTTCGCCGATCAGTTCGCAGACGTGCAGGAAATCCGCTTTTGGCGTGCCGCAAATGCGTTCGACCATCTCCGGCGTATAGCGGCTGACATGCTGCTTCAGCAGGTTCCACACGCAGCGCGGATGGCTCAGGCTGTCGTCGCGTTTGGCGAAGCCGTCCTCGCCCAACTCGTAGTTCCAGCTGGTTTTGTCGTATTTACGGTTGTCAGCGTCATAGCCGCTGAACAGGCCATCCTCGAAATGAAAATCTTCGCGCACAATCAGGTTGGCGTTGGTGTACGCCTGCACATATTCATGCTGAATTTTGTCGTTTTCCATCAGCCAGCGCAGCACGCCCGACAGAAAAGCGATGTCGGAGCCGGAGCGAATTGGCGTATAGAAATCTGCCACCGATGCGGTGCGCGTAAAGCGCGGATCGATGACAATCAGTTTGGCTTTGTTGAAGATTTTGGCTTCCATCGCCCAGCGGAAACCGACCGGATGCGCTTCAGCCGCATTACCGCCCATTACCACAATCAGGTTGGCATTACGGATGTCGACCCAGTGATTGGTCATCGCACCGCGACCAAATGTTGGAGCAAGACTTGCTACCGTTGGTCCGTGTCAGACGCGTGCCTGGTTGTCGACCGCCAGCATACCGAGCGATCGGGTCATTTTCTGGGTGAGATAGCCGGTTTCATTGCTGGAAGCCGAGGCACACAGCATGCCCGTGGTCAGCCAGCGGTTGACGGTGACACCGGCGGCGTTTTGCGCCATAAAGTGGGCATCACGGTCGGCTTTCATCAACTTCGCGATACGGTCAAAAGCATCGTCCCAGCTGATGCGCTGCCATTTATCCGAACCTGGCGCGCGATATTCCGGGTAGTGCAGGCGACTGTCGCTGTGAACAAAATCCAGCAGACCTGCGCCTTTCGGGCACAACGCCCCGCGGCTGACCGGATGATCCGGATCGCCCTCAATGTGGAAGATAGTTTCTTTAGCGTTTTTTGCGCCATCGCCGAGGCTGTACATTAACAGGCCACAGCCGACGGAGCAGTAGGTGCAGGTATTACGGGTTTCGCGGGCGCGCAACAGCTTGTACTGTCGCGTTTCCGCCAGCGCCACCTCGGGGGTAAAACCGAGAAGGGCTGCCGTGGTCCCCGCCATACCGCCCGCGCAGATTTTGAAGAATTTTCTTCTGCTGACGTTCATGGGAGATAATCCTTGGTTCGACATTACTCACGTTTATTATTTTTGCGGTGCACTGGCTAAGGGTTCAAAATGACCCAACTAAAAAAGCGAGTATAGCGGCTAAATATTACCACTGCTTTTGTAAGGTTGTTGTGCGAGGCGAACAAAGTGACACAGAAAGATCAGGCTAATGTGAGTGAGATCTCAGGCGCGCGTCAGGCGCAGGTGTGGCAGCGGCGTGATATCACTCACGCGGAGCCTGACTGGCTGGCGCAGGAAGTTCCGGTGGCGTTGGTCTACAACGGCATTTCCCATGTGGTGATGATGGCGACGCCCAATGACCTGGAGGCGTTTGCCCTTGGCTTTTCGCTCTCTGAAGGCATCATCGACACACCACAGGATATTTTTGGTCTTGATGTGGTGCCCGGCTGCAACGGCATTGAAGTGCAAATCGAACTCTCCAGCCGTCGCTTTATGGCGCTGAAGGAACAACGCCGGGCGATGGCAGGCCGTACCGGCTGTGGCGTATGTGGTGTGGAGCAGCTGGATCAAATAGGCAAACCGATTACACCGCTGCCTTTTACCCAAACCTTTGCCCTTGAGCATCTCGATGCCGGATTAGCGCGTCTGCGCGACTTCCAGCCGGTGGGTGAATTGACCGGCTGCACTCACGCTGCTGCCTGGATGTCGCCGCAAGGTGAGCTGCGCGGCGGCTGTGAAGATGTGGGGCGTCATGTGGCGCTGGATAAGCTGCTCGGTTATCGCAGCAAGGCCGACTGGCAGCAGGGCGCGGTGCTGGTTTCCAGTCGCGCCAGTTATGAGATGGTGCAGAAGTCGGCGATGTGCGGCGTTGAAATTCTGTTCGCGGTGTCGGCGGCAACGCAGTTGGCGGTGGAGGTGGCGCAACGTAGCAACCTGACGCTGGTCGGTTTCAGTAAACCGGGCCGCGCCACCATCTATACCCACCCCCAGCGGTTGCGCTAAACCACCTGAACCTGCGCCAGCGCCTGTTGCAGCGCGCTGAGCGCACCGGGTTTCGCCTGACCCGCATCGCAAATCAGCAGATCAATCCCGGCAATCGGGGCGTATTGGGTACGGCTCACCACGCCCAGTTTGCTGTGATCCGCCAGCAGGATGGTGCGGCTGGCCTGCTGCACCATGGCGCGCGCAATCGCGGCTTCATGCGGGTGAAAGCTGGTGGCTCCGTGTTTGGCCTCAATGCCCACCGGTGACAACAGCGCCACATCGGCCCGATAGCGATAAATCTCGCCCACCGTTATTTCCCCGCGCGTCTGTTGTGCCCCGGCAGACATCATGCCGCCCAGCAAAATCACCTGATTATTCAGCGGCTCATGTTCTTCCGATGCGCTGAGCGCCAGCGCGGCTTGCAGGCTGTTGGTGATGATAGTCAGCCCGGACATGGTGCGCAGTTCTTCGGCCAGCAGGGTGGTGGTGGTGCCAGAATCGAGGAATAACGTCTGGCCGGGTTGCAGATGTTGTGCCGCAGCCACGGCAATGGCGCGTTTCTCCTTCGCCTGTGCGCTGCGACGTACGCGTAGCGGCGCTTCCGGCTGGCTGTCGACCGCGACTAAACCACCGTGGACACGCCGTGCCACACCCTGCGCTTCCAGCTCGATAATATCTCGCCGCGCCGTTTCCCGCGAAATGCCCAGCTCTTTGATGACGCGTTCGGTACTGACCTGATGATGTGTCGTCAGCAGCGCGCGAATGCGATGTAAACGGGTTTCCTGCAACATGACATTTCCCTGTAGCGAGTTCAGCGTGGGCCTAAGATTACCTGAGCTTCATCATTCCGTCATGTGTATTTGGTTGTATTTGTGTATTTGGTTGCATTTGTCGTAAAAACCGGCATGATATCAGCAGACGGTTATTACGCATGCACCCCTTTCACCTCGCAACGGGAGTTATCATGGCTACACGTTCCACTATCATGGATACCAACAGTTTTCGTGCTGAGCACGCCGACGGTCTGGACGCCGATACGCGCAAACTGACCGATAAACGCAGCAAAGTGCTGGGCGAGTCGTATCGCCTGTTCTACCGTAAGCCGGTGCATCTGGTGCGCGGTGAAGGGCAGTATCTGTGGGATGCCGCAGGTAACAAATATCTGGACGTGTATAACAACGTGGCGAGTATCGGTCATTGTCATCCGGCGGTGATTGAGGCGGTGAATCAGCAGATGAAGATGCTGAACACCCATACCCGTTATCTGCACGAACGTATTCTGGATTACAGCGAAGAACTGCTGGCGACCACACCGGATGCCATCGACCGTGCGATGTATATGTGTACCGGTTCTGAGGCCAATGACCTGGCGATTCGCGTGGCGCGCGCCTTTAGCGGCGGTACCGGGATTATCGTGTCGCAGGAGGCTTACCACGGCACCAGCGACCTGACGTCCGGCGCTTCTCCGGCATTGGGCACCGGTCAGCCGCTGGCACCGACGACGCGTCTGGTGCCGCCACCGGATCATTACCGCGTTAATGCGCCGGATCTGGGCGAGTGGTTTGCCAATGAAATCCAGAAGCAGATCGATGACATGAAGGCGCACGGTATCAAGTTCGCCGGTTTCCTCGCCGACTCAATTTTCTCCTCTGATGGCGTACTGCCGAACCCACCGGGCTTCCTGCAAAAAGCGGTGGATGTGGTGCATGCCAACGGCGGTATCTTTATTGCTGACGAAGTGCAGCCGGGCTTTGCTCGTACCGGGGATGCCTTCTGGGGCTTCGCCCGTCATGGGGTGGTACCGGATGTGGTCACCACCGGCAAGCCGATGGGTAACGGAATTCCGGTCTCTGGCCTGCTGGCGAAAAGCGATGTGCTGGCAGCGTTCAGCGACGAGATCCCTTACTTCAACACCTTCGGTGGCAACCCGGTAGCGATGGCGGCCGCGCAGGCGGTGCTCAAGGTGATCAAAGAAGAGGGCTTGCAGGAACACAGCCGCGTGGTGGGGGCGAAATTGCAGGCCGAGCTGGCGAAACTGATGGCAAGGCACGAGGCGATTGGCGATGTGCGAGGTGCGGGTCTGTTTATTGGTTTTGAACTGGTCTCCGATCGCAGCAGCAAAACGCCGGATAAAGCGCTGGCACTGGATTTAATCGAGAAGCTGCGTGATCACCATGTGCTGACCTCGGTGGCTGGCCCGTACGGTAACGTATTGAAATTGCGTCCGCCGTTGGCGTTCCAGGAAAGTGATATCGACTGGCTGGTCGGTGCGCTGGATAAATCGCTGACCGAGTTGGGTCGGTAAACAGTTCCCCTTTGTAGCGGTGCGATTGATCGCGCCGCTACGCCAAATTCCTCAAATCCTTATCATTACTAAGGCATTGATTACCCTTTTCCGGATCATGAATTTAACTATAATGATCCAACTGCTTACGCGGCACGCCAGCGAGGTCGTGCTGCTCAAACACTAATGGAGAGGAAGAACATGAGTTATTCACTGCCATCCCTGCCTTACGATTACGACGCACTGGAACCGCATTTCGACAAGCAGACGATGGAAATCCATCACTCTAAACACCACCAGGCCTACGTGAACAACGCCAATGCGGCGCTGGAATCACTGAAAGGTACAGAATTCGACGGTATTCCGGTTGAAGAGCTGATCGCTAAACTGGACAAACTGCCAGCAGACAAAAAAGGCCCGCTGCGTAACAACGCCGGTGGTCACGCGAACCACAGCCTGTTCTGGAAAGGTCTGAAAATCGGCACCACCCTCCAGGGTGAACTGAAAGCTGCAATTGAGAAAGATTTCGGCAGCGTTGAAAAATTCCAGGAAGAGTTTGAGAAAGCCGCTACCACCCGTTTTGGCTCTGGCTGGGCGTGGCTGGTGAAAAAAGGTGACAAACTGGCTGTGGTTTCTACCGCTAACCAGGACAGCCCGCTGATGGGCGAAGCGATCTCTGGCGCTTCTGGCTTCCCGATCATTGGTCTGGATGTGTGGGAACACGCTTACTACCTGAAGTATCAGAACAAACGTCCTGATTACATCAAAGCATTCTGGAACGTCGTGAACTGGGACGAAGCTGCTGCGCGTTTCGCCTCTGCTAAGTAAGTCATCGCCATTCTGAATGACATCAACCGGTGGACAGGTTCCGCCGGTTTTTTTAAACCATTTCTAAACAAACCACCTATTCCCGCCAGCTAAACCCTCAGCCGCTAACTTATTAACCTGTCGTTGATAATTTGGGGCATATAGTCGCGTCAGTTTTTCTCGACGAAATAATAATTATGTCCATGATAACCACTTCTGCGGCGAATAATGATTCGTCTACATCGCTGTTTTTTCAGTTAGTCACTGGAAAGTTTGTGCCAAATAAATTGTGGCACAGCAAAAGTTTCCGGTTTAAATTTGCTTTAAGATCGCTTGTTTATCCTGTTACGACTCACCGTTACCTGAATCAACTGGCCGCGCTGCCACAGCTGCCGCAAATGTTGACGGTACAAGGCTTGCTGCCTGCCAAACTGCATCGCCCTTATCTGCGGGCTGGTTTTAGCGTGGCGCAGCGCGCCCAGGCAATTCTTGACCATTACCACCTGATGGCTGCGCTGGAAAATACCACCCTGCGTCAGTTGCTGCAAAGTCCGGGTGATAATTTGCTGGCCAGCTTTAAAGGTAAAAATGACGAATCATTCGTGATTCACTGCTGTCCGGGCCGTTTTGACCGTGAAGGCGAGATTACGCTGGAATTACGCTATGAAGAGAAATTAATCGCCTCATTGTCTTTCTCTATTTTTAATGAGAACCAACAAAGAAGCTTATTAATTGGCGGGTTGCAGGGGCCACGAAAACATATTTCTAATGATGTAATTCGTGATGCTACTAAATCTGCCCAGGGTTTATTTCCAAAACGTCTGTTGATGGAAGTGGTATTTATTCTGGCGCAACAATGCGGCGTGCAGGCGATTAGCGCGGTGGGAGATACCACCCACGTATTTCGCAGTCTGCGCTACCGACACAGCAAAGGCGACCACTTCTTTGCCAGCTACAGTGAATTCTGGCAGTCATTAGGCGGAGAAGCGCGGGCGGATGGCGTATTTACGTTGCCGTTACAGATGGCGCGTAAATCACTGGATGAGATTGCCAGCAAGAAGCGTGCGGAGTATCGCCGTCGTTATGAATTGCTGGATAATCTGGCGCAGCAGGTGTTACAGGCGGCGGGTGTGACAGAGGTACGCGACGTATCGCACGCCGCGTAAGGAATCAGAACGGCTGCTTCGCGTAGCCGGTCATCACCGTCAGACCCATTTCACGTCCCAGCGCGGTCATTGGGTGTACCACCACCAGGCCGCGCACGCTTTTCTTCAGCGCACCCATATTCGCCTGCTCTTTTTTGGTGATCTCACGGCTGAACGGCAGCTTTTGCAGCTGTTGCGCCTCTTTACTCAGCTTCTCGTCACGCACATTGCGCAGACGTTCAATCTCCACCACCAGTGCCTCTTTCTCTTTCAGCAGTACGCCGAGTTTTTCGGCATCACCGGCTTCCAGCAGCTGGGGTTCTTTACGGTTCAGGGCATCCAGCTGATCGCTCAGGCGTTTGATCTCAGCTTTTTCTTGTTCTTTCATCGGGGAAACTCGTTAAGGAAAACAGGGAAAGGATACACCAAATCAGCACGGCTGTGCACCGCGCTGACTGTGCGCGATAAATCGCGCCGCTACCGGTTGCGTAATACGGGTTTGGTGTGGCGGCGTGATAAATCGCACTGTTACGGGTTGCGTAATACGGGTTTGATGCAGCGGCGCGATTTATCGCGCAAGGTTTTAGCTCAGACGGCGGGCTTTTTAAATGCCTGCTTGTGAGAAATGCGGGAAATCAGTTCAGTGAGCGACAGTACCATCGTCGAACGTACCATCTGCAAATAGCGCTGTTGTTGCATGGCGCGCAGTTCGTCGTCGTCACGGGTAAAGTCGGGTTTTGGCGGCCAGGCGGCGACGCAGTGCAACTCGCTAAAAGGGCCGAGAATCTCATCGTCGGTGAACCGGTACTCAAAGGTGTCGTGGTTCAACTCTTCACGCAGTGCCAGCAACAGCTCACAATCTTCATATTCATGGCGATTGATCACGCCAAGACCGTAGATCAGTTTCAGCCGAACCGACATCTCGCCGAGCGGGCCGTTGCCCAGCAGCAACGGCTCCACGGCGTATTTGACGGCGTAATCATCCTTACGGAAAACCTGCAAAACCAGCAGGTTAACCGCTTCGGTCAACAGCTCAACGGCGGCGATCAGGAAGCTTCTCACCGAACGACCGGCGTTCAGGCGCTCAAGCACCCGGTTTTCAAAAGCTTGCTTCTCTTCCATTATTGCCTGCATCGTTCAGCTACCGCCGTCTGGCGTGATGAGTCTAAGTGGCGCGCATTATGCCATAGCGTTGTAAGCGCTCACCACTGAGGTGACTACTTCGCTGTTGGCATCCAGCCCGGAGATCTGCGCCAGCGTGGCCTGTGGGCCTTTTTCCGCCAACAGGGCTTCCAGCTCCTGCGCTTGCGGGTCCTGCGCGCTGCGATAATGCATCGCGGCGGCAATGCCCTGCACCAGGTTGGCGTGCGGCAACTGATATTCCAGCGTGCCCAGCGTCGGTTTGATCAGGCGATCGCCCGCGCTCAGCTTACGCAGCGGCTGACGACCCACGCGCTCCACGTCATCTTTCAGATACGGGTTCTCAAAACGGCTGAGGATTTTCTGAATATAGGCGGCATGTTTATCTGCCTCGAAACCGTAACGTTTGATCAGCACTGCGCCGCTCTCTTCCATCGCACCCTGCACCACGGTACGGATTTTCTGGTCAAGAATGGCATCGCGAATGGTGGCGTGACCGGCCAGTTGGCCGAGATAGGCGGTGATGGCGTGGCCGGTGTTGAGGGTAAACAGCTTACGCTCGACAAACGCCATCAGGTTATCGGTCAGTTCCATGCCTGGGATGTTCGGCAACTCGCCTTTGAACTGGGTTTTATCGACGATCCACTCGCTAAAGGTTTCAACGGTGACTTCCAGCGGGTCGTTGCTGCCTGCTTCTGACGGCGGCACGATACGGTCCACTGCGGAATCAACAAAGCCGACGTGCGCTTCAACCCAGGCGTGATATTGCTCTGGCAGCGCTTTCAGGACGTGTTGTTTGAGCTGGCTGGTGCCACGCACCATGTTTTCACAGGCAATAATGTTCAGTGGACGGACATTACCGTTATCGCGGCGGTTGGCCAGACCTTTGGCAACGCCACCGGCGATGCGCTCCAGAATCTGCGGGCCAACCGCCGTGGTAACGATATCAACCTCAGCAATCAGCGTGACGATAGCGTCGCTGGTGCTGTTCACCGCGCTGACGCTTTTGACAATCTCAACTTTCGCCTGCTCGCCAACCACATGAACCGGATACTCATGACGGGCGTTAAGGGCATCAAGAACCACCTGATTCACATCCGCAAATACCAGTTCGATACCGGCATCAGCCAGCAGCTTACCGATAAAACCACGGCCGATGTTACCTGCTCCAAAATGTAACGCTTTCATAATTTGACCCATATCAAATGACGATGGGGCGGGCATGTCCGCCCCGGAAAGTGGGGACGGGCATACCCGCCCCAGGGATATTAACGATTTGTTCAGGCGGTGGTTTTGCTACCAGACAGCAAATCCAGCACGTCTTGCACGTTGGTGGTGTTCGCCAGCTTCTCAATCACGCTTTCGTCGTCCAGCGCGTTAGTCAGGCTGGTGATGACCTGGATGTGTTCGTTATTGCGCGCAGCAATACCGATCACCAGGCGAGCCACTTCGTCAGACTCTTCACCGAACTGCACGCCCGCCGGATACTGGCAGAACACTACGCCGGTTTTCAACACGCGATCTTTAGCTTCCACCGTGCCGTGCGGTACGGCAATCGACTCACCGAGATAAGTCGGGGTCAGCTTTTCACGCTCCAGCATCGCATCCACGTATTCCGGCTGCACGTAGCCGCCTTTTACCAGTTGCTCACCGGCAAAGCGAATCGCCTGCTCTTTGTTGCTGGCGCTCAGGCCAAGGAACACGTTGTTTGCACCCAGTTTAAACAGATGCGCGTTACCGGCATCGAAGCTGTCAGCCAGCGTGGTCTGCACGGTTTCGCGATGGGCTTCGCTACGATTGGCCGCCACCAGACGCTCGGTCAAATTGGTGTACAAGGCACTGTCGAGGAAGTTGTTCAGCGAAATATGCTGGGCCTGCGGTGCCTGACGCATCGCACGCTCGGTCAGATCGCGGTGGGTGATCACCAGGTCCACATCACCCGGCAGGGCGTTAATGGCGCTGTTGGTCACCGAAATGTTGCTCAGACCGGCATCCTGCACTTTCTTACGCAGTACGCCTGCACCCATTGCACTGGAACCCATGCCGGCATCACAAGCCACGATGATTTTACGTACGTGGTTCAGGTCAACGCTCATCGCATCACCGGCAACCGGCGCACCTGCAACGCTCTGGCCTTTAGACTGGGCTTTCATGTCCTGCATACGCTTGGTGGCGGCTTCGATGTCGTCTTCATCTTTTACTTTGCTGGTTTTCAGCAGGATTGAAGAGATGACAAAGGAAACGGCGAACGCAGCGATAATCGCGGTCACGTTAGCAAAGTAAGTACCTTTTGGCGTCATCGCCAGCACTGCCAGGATGGAACCCGGAGAAGCCGGAGAAACCAGGCCGCCGTGCAGTACGGTCAGGGTGAACACGCCAGTCATACCACCGAGAATTACCGCCAGCAGCAGACGCGGTGCCATCAGTACGTACGGGAAGTAAATTTCGTGGATACCACCCAGGAAGTGGATGATGGCAGCACCACCGGCTGATTGTTTGGCGCTACCGCGACCAAAAATCATATACGCCACCAGTACGCCCATACCCGGACCTGGGTTGGCTTCGATCAGGAAGAAGATCGATTTGCCCACTTCGCTCGCCTGCTGGATACCCAGCGGAGAGAAGATACCGTGGTTGATGGCGTTGTTGAGGAACAGGATTTTCGCCGGTTCAACAAAGATGGAGGTCAACGGCAGCAGGTTATTCTGCACCATCAGATTTACGCCTGCGGCGAGAATATGGGACAGACCTTCCACCAACGGACCGATACCGATAAACGCCAGCAGCGCCAGCAGCATACCGATGATACCGGCGGAGAAGTTGTTCACCAGCATCTCGAAGCCGCTTTTGATCTTGCCATCAACGGCACGGTCAAAGTGTTTGATCGCCCAGCCGCCCAGCGGACCGGCAATCATGGAGCCGAGGAACATCGGCATATCCGCACCGACAATCACACCCATAGTGGTGATTGCGCCGACCACGCCACCACGATCGCCACCCACCAGACGACCACCGGTGAAACCGATCAACAGCGGCAGCAGGTAGGTAATCATCGGGCCAACGAGTTTCGCCAGCGTCGCGTTTGGAATCCATCCGGTTGGAATGAACAGTGCAGTGATGATACCCCAGGCGATAAACGCACCGATGTTAGGCATCACCATGTTACTCAGAAAGCGACCAAAGCTCTGAACTTTGACCTTCACTGATGAGGACATAAACCCACCCCTTATTGAGACGCGCTGCAATAAGAGAGCGCGTTTGTTTTTGTTAAGACGTTACGGCGGGGGCCGTGGCATTACTGTATGCAGGCGGACTCTAGCACTAGTTTATGACGCTGCGTAGAGCGTGGGTAAAGTGTGATATAGATCACGCTAAGTTGGGGTGAGAAGGGTGCTATTAGGTGATATTGATCACAAAAATGCCGTGTAAGAAAAGTACGATGCTGAATATTTAGACAAATCAGGAGGCTAAATGTGACATTTATCACTTTTTTACTTATGGGGTTTGTTTCATAAATGTGATGAGGATCACAAACAATATTTGGTCGAAAATGCGCCAGATCACACTCTGCCGCAGCAGGAAGAATCAGAAAAGCGGAATGTAAGGAAGTGACAAAAGTCTGAAAAGCGGGTAATCCATGATTACCCGCCTGAAGAATTACTGAAAACCGCTTTGAACAGTATTCTGCGCCTGGGTCAGAGCCTGGGCATTGCTGGAGAGGGTGCTCATCAGCGTGTTGTATTGGGTGGCCTGATCCTGGGTCGGGAATTGCACGCCGCCATCATTGAAAGTCACGCGTGTACCCTGCGATTGCAGGTAATCACCGGTCTGTACCGCCGCCTGGCTCAGCGCCTGCAACTGTGGCAGCAACGGGATCAGGGTGCTGGCCGGTTGGGTGACCACTTTGGTATAGACGCTGTCATACACTTTTTTCAGGTCATCTGGCTGTTTCAGCGCAGCATGGCTGCTGTCGGCCTGCATTTTGGCGCTCTGAATTTGCTGTGTCAGCACGCTCAGATTGCCGCTGGCCTGGCGCAGCGTGTCACGACGCGTCAGGTAATCCTGCGGTACACGAATGGCCGCCAACTCATCGACCACCGGACGCATGCCCTGTTCAACGGCCTGATTCACCTGCTGCGAGAAACCATAAAGAATGGCGTAATCACTCGCGTAGTTGCCGAACGTTTGCTTCTGGTTTTCGCTCAGGCTGGGCAGATGCTCGCCGCTGCGCATGACCGTGTTCTGGAGAAAATCAGTAAAGGCTTTACGCTGATCGCCCTCTTTGTCGCCACAGGCGGTAAGTTGCAGCACTGCGAGCAGCGTGACGACCAGCATGCCGCTACGCATCCAGATGCGGGAAATTCCTGACGCCATATTCAACTCCTGTAAGTCACCTAATGGCAGATTTCAATTCGATGGGAAAGGTCCTAAAGGATAGAACAATGGCCTGGTGCACACAACGGCGGGGTGAGGTAAAAACTGCGCGATAAATCGCGCCGCGACGCTTCAGTGCACGTAGCGGCGCAATTTATTGCGCGGGGAATCACTGGCTGGCGTCAATACACCAATGCTTGTCCATCTTTGCGGCTTTCAGTGGCAGCGATATAGAACCCTTGCGGGTCGCGCACAATCGCCTGGGCACCGCCGAAGTTGTAGCCCTGAAGCGGGTCCTCCACCACAATCTGATGGCCCATGCCACGTAGCGCTGCGATCGCATTACGATCCATCCCGGCTTCAACCACCACTTCGCGCCCCTGTACCACGCGCCAGCGCGGGGCATCAATTGCCGCCTGTGGGTTCTGTTTATGCAGCATGATGCGTAGCGCCATTTGCAAATGGCCCTGCGCCTGCATTGGACCGCCCATCACGCCAAACGACATCAGCGGCTGGCCGTCACCGTCCAGCGCAAATGCCGGAATGATGGTATGGAACGGACGTTTGCCGCCGGCCACCACATTGGGGTGCTCTGGATCGAGCGAGAAGCCTGCGCCACGGTTTTGCAGGCTGATGCCGGTGCCGGGGACCACAACGCCAGAACCGAAGCCCATAAAGTTAGACTGAATAAAGGACACCATCATGCCGCTGGCATCGGCGGTGGAGAGATACACCGTGCCGCTCTGCTGTGGTGAGCCGTAGGTAAAATCAGAGGCGCGCTCCGGGTCGATCAAGGCGGCACGCTGCTTCAGGTAGTCGTCGCTCAGCAACAACTCAGCCGGGAACTCCAGATGGTCCTCATCGGCGACGTAACGTTCGAGGTCAGCCAGCGCCAGCTTCATCGCTTCAATTGACAGATGCAGCCACGGCACGCTGTCCGGCGTGTAACGACCAATATCACAATGCTCCAGAATGCCGAGGGCGATCAGCGTGGCGATGCCCTGGCCGTTGGGCGGCAGTTCCTGCACCGATCCCCCGGCGAAGGGCTGCGACAGCAGCGTCACCCAATCTGCACGATGTTGGTTGAGGTCTTCCAGCGTCAGCGCCGCGCCATGCTCGGCAGCGAAGGCGGCCATTTGCTGCGCCAGCTCCCCGCGATAGAAGGCTTCACCCTGGGTTTCAGCAATTTTTTGCAGGGTGGCAGCCTGTGCCGGATTGCGGAACACTTCTCCGGCACGCGGCGGGCGGCCATCCGGCGCAAAGCAGGCGCTGAAGCCGGGTTGACCTTTCAGTTTGTTGTAGCCGCGCTGCCACAGTTGGCCAATCAGCGGCGAAACCGGAAAGCCATCGCGCGCGTATTCAATCGCCGGTTGAGCGAGGGTAGTGAGTGGCAGGGTGCCGAAGCGTTCCGCCAGCGCGACCCAGGCCGAGACTGCGCCCGGAACGGTGACGGCTTCCCAGCCAATTTCCGGCATAGTTTTTTGCCCGGCGAAGCGTTCCGGGTTCCATGCCGCCGGGGCGCGACCAGAGGCATTCAGGCCGTGCAGCGCTTTGCCGTCCCAGATAATGGCAAAGGCATCGCTGCCAATGCCGTTACCGGTAGGTTCCAGCACCGTCAGCGCCATAGCGGTGGCAACCGCGGCATCTACGGCGTTACCGCCCAATTGCAACATACGGATACCGGCCTGCGCCGCCAGCGGCTGCGAGGTGGCGACCGCATTGCGTCCCATCATCGGGGCACGGTGTGAGGCGTAGCTAACGTTAAAATCCAGTTCACTCATAACCTTTCCTTAATGTGAGTCATTGCGCGGATCGAGCGCGTCGCGCAGTCCGTCACCCAGCAAGTTGAAGCCCTGCACGGTGAGAAAAATGGCCAGACCGGGGAAGATCGACATCCACGGAGCCTGTTCCAGATAACCTTTGGCGGTGTTCAGCATCGCGCCCCACGAGGGCGATGGCGGTTGCTGGCCCAGACCGAGAAACGACAGGCTGGCTTCGGTGATAATTGCCGAAGCAATCGCCAGCGTGGCCTGCACCAGAATCGGCGACAGCACATTCGGCAGCACGTAGCGCAGGATGATCCAGCGATCCGGCAGGCCGATGGCGCGTGCGCCGTCGATATACTCTTCATGACGAATGGCGATCACCTGGCCGCGCGTCAGGCGGGCGAAAATCGGCATCGCCGACAGGCCAATCGCGATCATCGCGTTGGACAGGCTCGGACCGAGGAACGCGCCGAGCGCAATCGCCAGAATCAGAAACGGGCAGGCGAGCAGCGCTTCGATAAAGCGCGAGATAATGCCGTCACACCAGCCCTGCCAGTATCCGGCGATCAGTCCAAGCGGGACGCCAATCAGAATGGCGATCAGTACCGAGATGCAGCCCGCCAGCAGCGAAGTACGTGCGCCCCAAATCAGCCGCGACAAAATATCGCGTCCCAGTTCGTCGGTGCCGAACCAGTGCAGCACCGAGGGCGCTTTGCGCACCGCGAGAAAGTTGGCTTTGATCGGATCGGCGGGGGCCAGCCAGGGGGCCAGCAACGCCACCGCGACAAACAGCACCACAATCACCGCGCCGATCAGCGCGCTTTTATTACGCAGAAACTTCTTCAGCACCCGGCGATTCGGCTTTGCTACGGCAGGCACAGCGCCAGCGGTTAAGACCTCGCTCATGGTTAGCCTCGCATTTTCGGGTTAATTAACAGATACAGCACATCGGCCAGCAGGTTGAGCAGTAGAAAGCCGATGGCAACCACCAACACCACGCCCTGCACCACGGCGTAATCGCGGTTAAACACCGCATCGACAATCATCTTGCCGAAGCCGGGCAGGGTAAAAACCTGCTCGGTCAGCACCGCGCCACCCAACAACTCGCCAAACAGCAGGGTGGTGAGGGTGACGATCGGCATCAACGCGTTGCGAAAGGCGTGCTTCAGCACCACTTTCGGTGCCAGCAGGCCTTTGGCGCGCGCGGTACGGATATAGTCGGCTTTCAGCACCGCAATCATTGAGGCGCGGGTATGGCGCATCAGGGTGGCGGCAAGGCCAGTGCCGAGCACCAGCGCGGGTAGCAGCAGGGTTTTCAGGTTCTGCGCCATGTCTTCGCTCACCGGCACAAAACCGGACGCCGGCAGCCATTGCAGATGCACCGAGAACAACAGGATCAGCAGAATCCCCAGCCAGAAGTGCGGCACCGAGATCCCCGAGAGCGCGACAAAATTGGTGGTGTGATCCACCCAACTGTCTTTACGTACCGCCGCGATAATCCCCATGCTGATGCCGATCAGCAGCGCAATCAGCATCGCCAGTAGCGACAGCTCCAGCGTCACCGGCAGCTTGCTGGCAATCAATGCGGTCACCGGCTCTTTGGTGCGCAGTGACATACCGAGGTCGCCCTTCAGCGCATTGCCGATCCACGCGAAATATTGCGTGGGAATCGGCTCATCGAGATGGTATTCGGCGCGTAGCTGAGCGATGACCGCCGGATCGCGCTCCTCACCGGCCATCGCCAGCACCGGGTCGCCCGGCAGCAGCTTTTGCAGCGCGAACACCATCATGCTCACCAACAGCAGGGTCGGGATGGCCAGCAGCAGCCGTTTAACAATCAGTTCCAGCATCATCGCTCCTTAGCGGCTTACTGCGCCATGCTCACGCCTGCCAGGCGCACCAGCCCGTCCGGCCAGGCTTTAAAGCCCTGCAATTTTTTCGTCATGCCAAAAATACGTGGCTCAAAGTAGAGGTAAGCAATCGGCATATCGGTTTGCAGTTGGTTCACTACCTTGGTGTAAAGCGCCTGGCGTTGTGCCTGATCGTTGGTTAAACGCGCCGCGTTCAGCCATTCATCCACCTGCGGGTTGCTGTAGCGACCATCGTTGAGGGTGCCTTTGCTGTTAATAAACGAATAGATGCTGCCATCGGGATCAGGACGGCCAGACCAGCCGGACAGGCTGAGCTGATAATCACCGCGCTGCTGACGATCCAGCAGGGTCGCGAACTCGCTCATTTGCAGATTGAGGTTGAAACCTGCTTCGCTCACCATCGCCTGAAGCACCTGACCGACCTGCTGCGCGGTCGGGTTGTTGGTGACCAGCAACGTCAGATTCAGTGGGGTGGTGACGCCCGCCGCCTTCAGCAGCGCTTTGGCTTTCTCCACATCACGCGCTGGAGTTGGAAGGTTGACGTGATACGGGCTGACCGGGGAAAACGCCTGATTAGCCGGGGTGTACAAACCTTCGAATGCCACCTGATTCAGCGCATCGCGATCAATCGCCAGCGAGAAGGCTTCCCGCACGCGCGGATCTTTCAGCGGGCTGTTGGCATCGACTTTGCCGTTGTTAATGTTGAAGGTGATGCCCTGATAGCCAAGACCGGTAACTTTCGCCAGCGCCAGCTTGCTGTCGCCTTCGACAGTTTTCACATCGCTGGCCGCCACGCCTTCGGTCAGGTCGAGATCGCCCGCGCGCAGGTTGGCGAGGCGCACGGAGGCATCAGGAATCGGCAGGAAAATCACTTTATCGAAGTGGTACGCGCCTTTGTTCCAGTAATGATCAAAGCGTTTCAGCACGATGCGGTCCTGCTGCACGCGGCTTTCAAACTGGTACGGACCGGAGCAGACCGGATGGGTGGCGAAGTCGGGTTTCTTCGCGGCTTCTGGCGCTAACATTGCACCGGCACGGTCGGTCAACTGGCTGAGCAGCGCGGCATCCGGGGTTTTCAGGTGGAATTTCACCTGCAACGGCCCGGTCACTTCGACGCTCTGAATCGAGGATATTTCGCTTTTACGCAGTGAACCCGGCAGGGTCAGCGCACGTTCGATGTTGAATTTCACCGCGTTGGCATCGAATTTCTCACCATCGTGGAAGGTCACACCGTCGCGCAGGTTCATGGTCAGGGTTTTGCCGTCGTCGCTCCACGCCCAATCGGTGGCGAGGCCAGGAATCACTTTCAGGTTCTCATCGACATCGACCAGACGGTCGCACATGGCCGCAAACACAAAACGCCCATAGTAGGTACGCGCCAGATGCGGATCGAGCATGTCCGGGTCAGCACCCAACCCGATACGAATCACGCTTTCAGCATGGCTGTGCGCACTGGCACCCAGCAACATCAGACCACTAAGGGCAGTTAATAACGCTTTCTTCACGGCTTATCTCCAGAGGGTTAGGCTTGCTGATTGACCGCCTGCTCGAACAGCGCACGGCGACGTAAAAAGGCGGCGGAGGGTGGCGCAATCACAATCGCGCTGCGGTCACGGTTAATCTCCTGCCAGCGGTGGCAGGCGATCTGTCGCCCACCACTCAGTACCTGGTTGATCGGTTCAAACTGGCGGCATTCGGCGGTGGCCCACGGGCAGCGGGTATGGAAACGGCATCCGGTGGGGGGATTGGCCGGATTCGGCAGATCGCCCTGCAACATCGGGATGGAACGGTTGGCTCCGGGCTGCATCTGCGGCGCAGAAGCGATTAACGCCTGGGTATAGGGATGGAGCGGCGCATCGAAAATTTCATCGACGGTTGCCAGCTCGACAATCTGGCCGAGGTACATCACCGCCACGCGGTCGCTCATATGACGAATTACCGCCAGACCGTGCGCCACGATGATCATCGTCAGTCCAAATTGCTGCTTCAGGCTCTCCAGCAGGTTCACCACCTGGGCCTGCACTGAGACATCCAGCGCCGATACCGGCTCATCGCCCAGTAATAATTTCGGCCGCGAGGCGAGGGCGCGCGCAATGCCGATGCGCTGGCGCTGACCACCGGAAAACTCGTGCGGATAACGCTCCGCCCAGGCTGAGGGCAGACCGACGGTGCGCAACAGCTCCGCCACGCGCGCATGGCGCGCCTCACGGTTCAGTTTGTCGTGCAACCATAACGGCTCACCGACAATCTCTTGTACCGTCATGCGGGGATTGAGCGAGGCGAACGGGTCCTGGAAGATAATCTGTAATTCGCGACGCAATTGGTTAAGGCGCGCCCCGCTGGCGTGGGTGATGCTCTCGCCCTCGTACATCACCTCGCCGCTACTGGCACCGAGCAGGCGCAGCAGCAGACGTCCCAGCGTCGATTTACCGGAGCCGGACTCACCGACAATCGCCAGGGTTTCGCCTGGCATCACCTGTAATGACACGCGATCCACTGCGGTGACGCCGTGATTGCGTTTAAACAGACGATGCGGTCCGGCGAAGGTTTTGCTTAAGTCGCGACATTCTAAAATCGGTTTCATGCGATCTCTCCCAGCGTAACGTGCTGTTCCAGTGGGGCGCGAAAACAGGCCACCTGATGATCGGTTGCCAGCGCGCGCAGCGTCGGACGGTTGTGATGGCAGCGCTGTTCTGCAAACGGACAGCGGGTAGCGAAACGGCAGCCTGCGGGCATGTTCTCCGGTAGCGGTACGGCGCCGGGAATGGTCGCCAGCGCGCCACTGCGCGCGCTGAGGCTGGGGATCGATCCCATCAGCCCGATGGTGTAGGGATGTTGCGGATCGTTGAAAATCGCTTCCACCGTGCCGCTCTCCACCACCTGACCGGCGTACATCACCGCCACGCGCTGCGCCACTTCCGCCACGACGCCGAGGTCGTGGGTGATCATCAGCACCGCCGTGCCGGTTTCCTGTTTCAGGGTGTTGAGCAGGTCGAGGATTTGCGCCTGAATGGTAACGTCGAGCGCGGTGGTCGGTTCATCGGCGATCAGCAATTTCGGCTGATTGATCAATGCCATGGCAATCATTACGCGCTGGCGCATCCCACCGGAAAGCTGATGTGGATAAGCCTTGAGACGCATTTCTGCCGCCGGAATCTGCACCTTTTGCAGAATCGATAGCGCGGTCGCCATCGCGGTACGACGATCAACGTTACGGTGGCGTATCACCGCTTCGCTCAGTTGGTCGCCCAGCGTAAAGGCCGGGTTCAGCGAGGTCATCGGCTCCTGAAAAATCATCGCCAACTGATTGCCGCGCAGACTGGCGTAGTCGCTGCTGCTGAGTGCGCGCAGGTCGCGGCCATCAAAGCGCATCTCACCCTGTAAAATTTGTGCGCTGCCGGGTTGCAGGCCCATGAGCGTCAGCGAGGTGATGCTTTTGCCGCAGCCGGATTCGCCGACCAGCGCCAGCGTTTCCCCGGCGTGCAGCGTCAGGGAGATGTCGTCCAGCACCGTGACCGGCGAGCCGCGAAACTGCACGCGCAGGTTGTTGACCGATAACACAGGTTGGGCGCTCATGGCGTCTCCTCATGGCCGGTGTACAGGGTTTCCATCAGCGCCTGTTGCAGCGCCAGCAGGTGCTCACGCATCGCTGCGGCCGCCTCATGGGGCTGGCGGTTGGCGATATGGTTCAGCAGGCGCTGATGGTGGTTGTCGTAGTTATCAAGGCGCGCCGGGGTACGCGCCTGCACCCGCAGATGCTGCCAGCCTGGATCGCGGCGCACCGCATCGATGGCATCGAACAGTCCCAGCATCAGGCGGTTACCGGCGGCTTCGGCAATGGCGCGGTGAAAGGCGCTATCCCACAGCTCGTGCTGGTCGCCATCTTCCGGCGCGACAATGCCCTGCATGCGTTCAATCAGGCGCTTCATCAGGGCGATCTGTTCTTTACTGGCGCGCAGCGCAGCAAGACGCGCCAAACCTGGCTCCAGCTGTAGCCGCGCTTCCATCACTTCCAGCAGATTCGACTGCTGTGGCAAATCATGCAGCGCCAGTGGCTGCACCGGTGCGGCCGGGCCAACGAAGGTGCCTTTGCCCTGTTTACGCCAGATGCGGCCTTCTTCTTCCAGCACATCCAGCGCGCGACGGATTTCACGACGACCCACGCCAAAGCGTTCGGCCAGTTCACGTTCGGTCGGCAGTGCGCGATCGGGCGTGTGCTCCTGCTGTTGAATCAGCTGGCGCAATTGCTCCAGTGCGGAACTGGAGTTGATGGCAGGTTTTGGCGTGTCATTCATAATTGGTTCGCCTGGTTATTCATCAAAGATGTTGCGATGCGATTAAACGCGTCATGCTGCCCTAATCGTAGCGGCGCGATTTATCGCGCGCTTAAGCTGTTTCACGGCTGCTTAGACCTGCGCGATAAATCGCGCCGCTACGGGAGGGGGCTGTTATCAGCTTAGGCAAGAAGTGAACCAATTTTTAATTGGTTCGGTAATGAATAAATAACCCTATGATCGTTAAGAAAAAGTTTTTTCGTGCCAGATGAAAAGTGAGAAGGGCGTCAACTTCCAGCCTGTTTGCCTGCAACATCCTGGTGCGTGGTTGCTGCATCGCTGTGCATCTTTAGGCCGTCCTGGCGCGGTTTTTTATAAATAATCCATATATTTCAATTTCATATAATATTGGCACTTTTTTTGCCTGACTATTAGCAGATGCAGGAGCGATAGCGGGTAACCGATGTCGCCAGACAATTTGCAATGGGTCACTAGGGTTCCGATCGCGAGATGCTGGTCCGAGAGTGACCGACCGTCCTCTGACGGTTACACGGCGGGATAAAAGCCCGGGAGGAAAGCGAGATCGTTACTCGCCGCCTCCTGCTTTATTCGTCCGCTAACGTCAGAGGAACCACCATGATCAAAGCCTGCCTTCGTTTGCTGTTGCTTTGCACCATCGCGCTGTTCAGCGTTAACACGCTGGCCGCCGCGAAACCTTCCTTCAAGATTTGCTGGTCCATCTATGCAGGCTGGATGCCGTGGGATTACGCCCAACAGAACGGCATCGTGAAAAAATGGGCCGATAAATACGGCATCGACATCCAGTTTGTACAGGTCAACGACTATATCGAGTCGGTCAACCAATACACCGCAGGCGGCTTTGATGGCTGCACCATGACCAACATGGATGCCCTGACCATTCCGGCCACCGGCGGCGTTGATAGCACCGCGCTGATTGTCGGCGACTACTCCAACGGTAACGACGGTATCCTGCTGAAAGGCGCGGATAGCGTGGCGGCGCTGAAGGGCAAACCGATCAACCTGGTGCAATTGTCGGTATCACATTACCTGCTGGCTCGCGCACTGGAGAAATCCGGTATGAGCGAGAAAGACGTCAAGGTAGTGAACACCGCCGATGCCGATCTGGTGGCGGCGTTTGGCACGCCGGACGTCAGCTCCATCGTCACCTGGAACCCGCTGCTGGCGGAAGCGAAGAAGGTGCCGAACAGCCATCTGGTTTTCTCCTCGGCGCAGATCCCGGGCGAAATTCTTGACCTGCTGGTGGTCAACACCAACACCCTGAAGAAATACCCTCAGCTGGGCAAAGCGCTGACCGGTGCCTGGTATGAAACCCTGCAAACGATGGCAGGTGAAGGGGCGACGGCGAAAAAAGCCCGCACCTTTATGGCGCAGGAGTCAGGCACCGATCTTGCGGGTTTTGACCAGCAACTGGCGGCAACGCATCTGTTCAGCGATGCCAAAACCACCCTCGATTTCGTCGACAGTCCCCAGTTGAAAGCCACGATGCAGTTGGTCGCCGAGTTCTCCTTCAAACACGGTTTGTTGGGTGAGGCGGCGCCGAGCGCAGATGTGGTTGGCGTGGAGACACCGGCCGGTAACTGGGGCAACGCAGGTAACATCAAACTGCGTTTCACCGATGAGTTCACCAAACTGGCGGCCGCAGGCCAGCTGTAAGCGGAGGCAAATCCGATGCGTAAACTGATCAACTACCAACCGCTGCCGATGGGCCGCCTGTTGCTCGGTGTGCTGCCGCTGCTGGCGGTGCTGCTGGTCTATCTGTTCGCGTCGGATGCGCGTTTAAGCCTCAATGCGGCGGATAAGCTGCTGCCGGGTTTTAACGCGATGGGCGACGCCATCAACCGGATGGCGTTTCAGCCCAGCCCGCGCACCGGTGAATATCTGCTGTGGACCGACACCGCCGCCAGCCTGATGCGTTTGCTGAGTGGCGTACTGATCAGCGCGATGCTGGCGCTGGCGATTGGCCTGTTCACCGGCGCGCTGCCGGTGGTACGCGCGGTGCTGGCCCCGCTGGTGACGCTGTTCGCGCTGGTGCCACCGCTGGCGATTCTGCCGATTCTGTTTATCTGCTTTGGCCTTGGCGAAGTGTCGAAAGTGGTGCTGATTGTGATTGGCATCACCCCGCTGATTGCGCGTGATTTGCAACTCCAGGTGGAGAAAATCCCGCGCGAGCAACTGGTGAAAGCACAGACGCTGGGCGGCCACAGCGCACAGATTTTGTGGCGGGTGATCCTGCCACAACTGATGCCGCGCCTGTTCGATGCGGTGCGTCTGTCGCTCAGTTCGGCGTGGCTGTTCCTGATCGCCGCAGAAGCGATTGTTGCCACCGAAGGACTCGGTTATCGCATCTTCCTGATGCGTCGCTATCTGGCGATGGACGTGATTTTGCCTTACGTCGCCTGGATCACCCTGCTGGCCTTTGCCCTCGACCTGCTGCTGCGGCTGATTAGTCGTCGCTGTTGGCCGTGGTACTACGCCAAGTAAAGCCTAATAGGTCGGTCGGTAGCGCCGCGACGCATAAGTGCCTGAAAGGCCAAATAAGGAGCGCATCATGCCCTTACTGCAACTGAAAAATCTTGAGAAGCACTACGGTCAGCAAGTGGTGCTGGAACGTCTGAACATCAGCGTGGAAGAGGGGGAGTTTGTGGCGATTGTCGGGGCGTCCGGCTGCGGCAAAACCACCTTCCTCAATATGCTGCTCGGCACCGAAGCCCCCACCAAAGGTCAATTGCTGCTGGATGGCGAACCGATCCCCGATGAACCCGATGCCCATCGCGGCGTGGTGTTTCAACGCTATTCGGTGTTCCCGCATCTGACGGTGCTGGGCAACGTGATGCTGGCGGAAGAGTTCAGCACCGCCCGTTGGCTGGGGCGCGTCTGGGGACGTAAGCGTCAGGCGATCCGTCAGCGTGCGCAGGCGATGCTGGCGCAGGTGGGCCTTGAACATGCGCAAAGTAAGTATCCGCACCAACTGTCCGGCGGGATGCAGCAGCGTCTGGCGCTGGCGCAGGCATTGATGAAGCAGCCGCGTATTTTGCTGCTGGATGAACCCTTTGGCGCGCTCGATCCGGGCATCCGTAGTGAAATGCACCAGCTGATCACCCAGCTTTGGCAGCAGCACGGTCTGACCATCTTTATGATCACCCACGATCTGAAAGAGGGTTTCAGCCTCGCCTCGCGTCTGCTGGTGTTCGACAAACTGCGCCACGATCCCCACGCGCCGGAAGCCTGGGGCGCAACCATTACCTACGACCTGCCGCTCGATCGGCAGCGACCTGCCGATGCAGCGTTGCCGGAATCGCAGGTTGCCTGAAGGAGAGAATGATGACGACTTCGTATCAAACCCAATTACCGGCTGGCTCGCACTGGTCATTTGTGATGCGCAGCGGCAGCGCGCTGACCCTCACTGATGTGGCAGGCGGAGCCAATGTTGGCATGTTGTTTTACAACCCGGAAAACTTGCTGGAGCGTTACAACGCGCCGGACACCCTCAAGTGTCAGCACACCTTTCGCCTGACTGCCGGGCACTGCCTCTACTCCGACATGGGGCGCATCTTCTGTGGCATTGAAGCCGACAGCTTCGGCTGGCACGAGAGCGTGTGCGGCACGCTGAATGCGCAGCAGACCGCCGCGTTATTTGGCTCCAGCGATTATCAGCAGGCGCGTAATCAGCGCCATCAGAACGGCTACGACAGTTTCCTTGTCGAGCTGGCGAAATATGGTCTTGGCAAGCGGGATATGGCGGCCTGCATCAACTTTTTCGCCCAGGTACGCGCCGACGACAACGGTACGTTGCAACGTGAGCAGCAGGGCGCGCAGGGTGCCGAAGTACGGCTGCGTTTCGCGATGGATACGCTGGTGCTGCTGCATACCTGCCCGCATCCACTGACGCCAGGCGGTGACTATCCGCACGCGCCGCTGGGATTGCAGATTGACGCGCAACGCGCGCCGCTGCCGGAGATTTGCCTGCAACGCGCGGAAAACCAGCGCGGTCTGCGCAATAACGCCCTTTATCAATTGCAGGGAGAGTTGTGATGATCAAAGAAAGTTTACTTAATCCGGCTGAGGCGCATGTTCAGCAGCAGATTGGTGCCGGGGATTACTGGCTGCATCGCATCGAAAAAGGTCAGACGTTGCGTATTACCGATCTGGAAGGCAATCAGGCGGCGGACACGCTGTTTTTCAATGCCGACGATACTGCCGAGCGCTACAGCATGAGCGACACGCTGCGTGGCCAGCACAACGTGTTCCTTACCGCAGGCAGCGTGCTGCGTTCCAATGACGATCGCCCGATGTTGACCATCGTCGCCGATACCTGTGGCCGCCACGACACCCTTGGCGGTGCCTGTGCCACGGAAAGCAACACGGTGCGTTATGACCTCGAAAAGCGTCATATGCACGCCTGCCGCGACAGTTGGATGCTGGCAGTAGCGGAGCACCCGGAGTACGGCCTGACGCGCCGCGATATCACCCACAACATCAACTTTTTCATGAACGTGCCGGTGACGCACGAAGGTGGGCTGACCTTTGCTGACGGTATCTCCGCGCCGGGTAAATATGTCGAGTTGGTGGCGCAGATGAATATCCTGGTGCTGATTTCCAACTGCCCGCAGCTCAACAACCCCTGCAACGGTTACAACCCCACGCCGATTTTAGTCAGCGTGTGGTGATCATCTGACGCAACGGGACGACCCGTTATCTGCCGTCAATGCCAGCGCAGGACGACCTGCCGGAAAGAGAGTAGAAGTCATGATTGAGCGTGTATTGATTGCCAACCGTGGCGCGATTGCGGTGCGCATTATCCGCACCTTACAAGCGATGAACATTAAGGCGATTGCGGTGTATGCCGAAGCCGATCGTCATGCGCGCCATGTGCGGCTGGCCGATGAAGCCTGGTCGCTGGGCGCAGGCCAGGTGCGCGATACCTATCTGAACCAGGACAAGCTGCTGGCGATTGCCGCCGAGAGCGGCGCGCAGGCGCTGCACCCTGGTTACGGTTTCCTGAGTGAAAACCCCGAATTTGTTAACCGCTGCGAGGCCGCGGGCCTGCATTTTCTCGGACCGAACGCGCAGCAGATGGCGGCCTTTGGTCTGAAGCATCGCGCCCGCGCACTGGCGCAAGAAAATAATGTGCCGTTGCTGTCGGGCAGTGGACTGCTGACTTCACTGGAGCAGGCACAGGCTGCCGCAACGGAAATCGGCTATCCGGTGATGCTGAAAAGCACCGCGGGTGGTGGCGGCATTGGTATGCAGCGTTGCGATGATGCGCAGCAACTGGCTGATGCCTTTACCCGCGTAAAACGTCTGGCAGGCAACAATTTCGCCGACGATGGCGTATTTTTAGAGAAATTTATCGCCCGTGCGCGTCATATCGAAGTGCAGATCTTTGGCGACGGCGCAGGCGAGGTGATTGCGCTGGGCGAGCGTGATTGCTCGGCACAACGCCGTAATCAGAAAGTGATGGAAGAAACCCCGGCACCGGGCCTGAGTGACGCGGTACGTGCGGAGTTACAGGCTACCGCAGTCCGGCTGGGACGTGCGGTGAACTACCGCAGCGCCGGGACGGTGGAATATGTTTATGACGAGGGCAGCCAGCAGTTCTGGTTCCTGGAAGTGAACACCCGTTTACAGGTGGAACATGGCGTCACCGAGATGGTGTACGGCGTGGATTTGGTGCGCTGGATGGTTGAGTTGGCACAGCAGACGCTAGCGCCGCTCACCAGTTTGCAGCCAGTGGCAAACGGCCACGCCATTCAGGTGCGGTTGTACGCCGAAGACCCGGCGAAGCAGTTCCAGCCCAGCGCCGGTCTGCTGAGCTATGTGGCATTTCCTGCTGAGGTGGAAAACGTCACATTGCGCGTCGACAGCAGCGTCGAAGGTGGCATGGAGGTTTCGCCGTTCTACGATCCGATGCTGGCAAAGGTGATTGTGCAGGGTGCAGATCGCGATCAGGCGTTGACCGGACTGGCGCAGGCGCTGAACGCGACGGAACTGTATGGCATCGAAACCAACCTGTTATGGCTGCGCCATCTGCTGACCCTCGCGGAGGTGCAGCAGGGACGCATCATTACCGCCACCCTTGGCGGCGTGCAGTGGCAGCCGCCGACGCTGGATATAATCAGCGGCGGTACCCTGACCACGGTACAGGATGCGCCGGGCCGTGTCGGCTACTGGCATGTCGGCGTCCCGCCCTCCGGCCCGTTCGACAGCCGTGCCTTCCAGTTGGGTAACCGCCTGTTGGACAATGATCCGCTGGCTGCCGGGCTGGAAATCACCCTGCGTGGACCAACCTTACGTTTCAACCAACGCTGTAGTTTTGTCCTGACTGGCGCCCCCCTGGCGGCGCAGCTTGATCAACACTCGCTGGCAATGAACCAGATTATCTGCGCGCAGGCCGGACAAACTCTGACGCTGGGCGACGTGCGTGACGGTAGCCGCAGTTATCTGCTGCTGGCCGGTGGATTGGATACACCGCGTTATCTGGGCAGCCGCAGCACTTTTACGCTGGGCAAATTTGGTGGTCATGCCGGGCGCGCGCTACGGGCGGGGGATGTACTGCATCTGGCGGCACCGGCCGAATTGCCCGAGGCGCAGCTGCCGCAGGCGTTGTTGCCTGAGCTGAGCGGCCACTGGCAGTTGCGGGTGATTTATGGGCCGCATGGCGCACCGACTTTCTTTACCGACGACGATATCCGTGAGTTTTTCGCCGCTGAGTGGCAGGTGCACTACAACTCCAGCCGCACCGGCATTCGTCTTATCGGGCCGAAACCCACCTGGGCGCGTAGTGATGGTGGCGAAGCGGGGATGCATCCCTCCAATATCCACGACAATGCTTATGCTTTTGGCACCGTCGATTTTACCGGCGATATGCCGGTGATCCTCGGCCCGGATGGCCCGTCACTCGGCGGGTTTGTGTGTCCGGCCACGGTGGTTGAGGCCGATCTGTGGAAGCTCGGTCAGTTGAAAGCCGGGGATCGGGTGCAGTTTCTGCCGATCGATCTGGCGAGCGCCGATCAACTGGCGCAAGCGCAACGTGAGGAGATCGCCAGCCTGCAACCTCAACCGTTAACGGTAAGCGCAGCGCTGCCCCTGATTGATCCAGTGCTGCACCAACATGCAGCAACCGGTGCGCTGCCATCGCTTTGTGTACGCGCCGCCGGTGACCGTTTTCTGTTGGTGGAGTATGGCGATCTTCTGTTAGATATCGCGCTGCGTTTTCGTGTCCATGCGTTGATGCAGTGGCTGGAGGCCCATCCGCTGCCGGGTCAGCTGGAATTGACGCCAGGCATCCGTTCCTTACAGGTTCATTACGACGCGCAGCTTTGTTCAAGAAGTGAGCTTCTGGCGCACATCTTGCACGCAGATAATGTACTGGGAACCTTAGCTGATGCCGCCGTGCCTTCGCGCACCGTGTGGCTGCCGCTCAGCTGGGATGATGAAGCCTGCCGTATCGCGATCCAACGCTATAGCCAGTCTGTCCGACCCAATGCGCCCTGGTGTCCGAGCAACATCGAATTTATCCGTCGTATCAACGGTCTGGAGAGCGTTGAGGCGGTGAAAGAGATTCTGTTCAGCGCCGCGTATCTGGTGATGGGGCTGGGCGATGTGTATCTCGGCGCACCGGTAGCGACTCCGCTTGATCCGCGTCATCGCTTAGTGACCACCAAATACAATCCGGCGCGCACCTGGACGGCGGAGAACTCGGTGGGTATCGGTGGTGCCTATCTGTGCGTATACGGCATGGAAGGACCAGGGGGTTATCAGTTTGTCGGGCGCACCTTGCAGATGTGGAACCGTGACCGCCAAACGTCAGCGTTTAGCCAACCCTGGCTGCTCCGCTTCTTCGACCAGATCCGTTTCTATCCAGTGAGCGCTGACGAGCTGCTGGAGATTCGTGAACGTTTTCCGTGGGGGGATTATCCACTGCGGATGGAGGAGGGGGAATTCCGCCTCGACGATTATCAGGCGTTGCTGGCACAGCAGGCGATGGACATTGACCGCTTTCAGCAGCAGCGTCAGCAGGCGTTCGACAGCGAGCTGGCGCGCTGGCGCGCTGAAGGGCAGTTTACCTTTGATAGCCAGTTGCCGGAGTCGGCCGATGAAGAGACCCGTATTCCCGCCGATTGTTGTGGCGTGGAGAGTCAGGTGGCAGGCAGTGTCTGGCAGTGGTTGGTGGCACCAGGCAGTGACATTGAAGCGGGGGCTACCGTTGGTATTCTCGAGTCAATGAAGATGGAAATCCCGATCGTCGCGCCAGTTAGCGGAAAAATCCATAGCCTGCAACGACAGGTCGGGCAGCAAGTACAGTCGGGTCAGTTACTTATGGTGATCGATCCGGTCTGAGCATAATTTAGATCAATAAATCATCATTAAAAAAGCAGCAAAGCCGGGGATCTGACCCATACTTAAAACCCGGCCAATTGTTGCATTGTTCTGGCATCTTTATCGCAGTGTGCAACAGGCTGTGTCCCGTAGCGGTTTCATAATAAATCTTCTTAAACCGTTGCGGGATGCAGCCTGAACCGGTCGGTTTCAGCGTTTGCGGACGCTTTACCTCTCTACTTTCACGTGATTCATAGTGAGTTTTAAGGAGTTCTCTATGGAAATAAAAGATCCAATGGTCGAGTTACTTAGTAGTCTTGAGCAGATTGTTTTGACACGTGATGCACAGCCTTCTGTATCTGAAATCGCCCTTCAAAAGGCGTCAGTTCCCGAGCCACAGCGTTTACGAGAGATGACCGGCATGCAGGTTGATGAATTTGCCCGCGTGATGGGGGTGAGCGTCTCTTCAGTGAAAAGCTGGGAGGCGCAACGTACGCGCCCTTCCGCTACGGCGCGTAAATTGATGAAGCTGTTGCAGGCTAATCCCTATCTGGGTCGACAACTACTTGAGTAAACACCGACTATTCGGTTCTGACCCGCCTTGATGGCGGGTTTTTTTTGTTTGTCATGAGCACCGGCAGTCGTAGCGGCGCGATTTATGTGTCAGGGTTGGTCAGCATCACCCCATATTTGGCCGCCTGCTTCACAAACCAACTCTCCGGCACGCTGTGCGGCGGCTGCGCCAACTGGGTCAGCCCCTGGCGAATTATGTTATCCGCCTGCTGCCAGAGATGTTTATCCCCTTCATTTAACAGCTGAATTTGTATCTGTTTTTCCACCAGATAAACCCGGGCGAAGTCGGCATCGAATTGCACAATGGCACGGGTGTTATCGATGATGTCAGCCAGTTTGATAGTTTGCGCCTCGGGTGACGCCTGCGCGGTATGGCGAAAGTAGGCCAGCTTGCGTGCCGCGCGGTTTTTCGCCTGTGGCTGAGCGCTGTCGGTGAGCATATCCACCAGTTCAGCCACGCGTGGGCCGAAGAGGCGGGTGATGTCTGCCAAAGTGCTGGCGGTGTCTTCCACCGTGTCGTGCAGCCAGGCCGCTGCCAACATTGCTTCGTCATCGGTCACGCTACGCACCAGCTCGACCACCGCCGCCGGGTGGACGATATAGGGTTCATCGGTATATTTGCGCCGCTGTCCGGCTTCGGCATGAGCCTGGGTGGCATAGTGACGCGCCTGATCTTCCAGTGAATCCCGCATCATTGTTTGCTCCGTAAAAAGTAGCTTGCAATTGTCTAGCGCGCTATCTATATTAAATCGCATGAACAGTAATCAAGATGACAAAAAAGTGTCGCAGACGCCACTCAAGCTGGATCAGCATCTCTGTTTCGCCCTCTATTCGGCGAATCTGGCGATGCACAAGGTCTATCGTCAGCTGCTGGGACAGCTGGAAATCACCTATCCGCAATATCTGGTGATGCTGGTGCTGTGGACGCAGGATGATGTGACGGTATCGGAGATCGGCGAGCAGCTGTTTCTCGACTCCGCTACGTTGACGCCGTTGTTGAAACGGCTGGAAAGCGCCGGGCTGTTGCGCCGCGCGCGCTCGCGTCAGGATGAACGTCAGGTTGTCGTGACCCTGACCGACGAGGGAAGGGCATTACGCCAGAAAGCGGAATCCATTCCGGAAGCGATCAAATGCGCTGCGGCTTGTGATGATGAGACGCTGCTGGCGCTGAAAAACCAGTTGGATGATCTGCGCGACAATCTGAATCGCGCGAAGTAGTTCAGTGCGGGTGCGCTGCACCCGTATCATATCAGGCTGCGCTATGTAAGTAGCGCGCGATAAAATAGCGAATTAGTGAGGTTATCATGTCTTTAGAAAAAGTTGTTTATACCGCAAAAGCCAAAGCCACCGGTGGTCGTGATGGCCGCGCTACCTCTTCTGATGGCGTGCTGGATGTGAAACTGGGCGTGCCAAAAGAGATGGGCGGTGCAGGCGGTGAAGTGACTAACCCGGAGCAACTGTTTGCTGCTGGTTATTCTGCCTGTTTCCTCGGTGCGATGAAGTTTGTCGCGGCGCGCGATAAATTCGCCATTGCGAAAGATGCGTGGATTGAAGGTGAAGTCGGTATCGGCCCGATCCCCAACGGTTTTGGTATTGAAGCCAAACTGAATATTCATCTGCCGGGGATGGATGCCGCTGAAGCGCAGAAACTGGTCGATGCTGCGCATATCGTCTGCCCTTACTCTAATGCCACCCGTGGCAATATCGATGTGACGCTGAATATCATTAACTAAACCTGCCTTATTCGTAGCGGCGCGATTTATCGCGCGGGTTTTATCCTGTACAATAATCCCGCGCGATAAATCGCGCCGCTACGGCAAAATTGCTATGCCCTCGGTTCAGATTCCTCCCGAACAGTTCCTTGCATCACGCTTTTCTGCGGTAAAAGCGAACTCTATTGCCTTTACATAGTCCCACTTTAGGGTTACCGCTCCGACACCAGCCGGGAATAAATAAATTCATGAATTATATTAAGACCTTAACGCAGCAGAAACTGTCATTGATGCTCGCGCTGTATATCGGCATTCTGTTGAATTTGCCGATTTTTTATCGCCGATTTGACGGCTTTCTGACGAAATCCTCACTGACAAATTGGGCTTCGGCGCTGGTTGAAGTGGTCGCCGCCGTGCTGCTGACCTTCTTCCTGATGCGACTCTTGTCGCTCGGCGGTAAATGGGCTTACCGCGTGCTTGCCAGCCTGCTGGTGGTGATTTCGGTTGCTGCCGCCTATTACATGGCGTTTTTTAACGTGGTGATTGGCTATGGCATTGTCGCCTCGGTAATGACCACCGATGTGGATCTGTCAAAAGAAGTGATCGGCCTGCATTTCGTGCTGTGGATGGTGCTGGTGAGTGCCCTGCCGCTGCTGATGATTTGGCGCAACAACCTGAGTAAGACGCTGATTGAGCAGCTGAAAACCCCAGGCCAGCGCATCAAACCAACCCTGATTCTGTTGCTGAGCGTGGCGCTGGTGTGGCTGCCGATTCGCTATTTTGACAAGCTGCAAAAAGCCAACGAAGAGATCACCAATATCGATCTGCCCAGCTACGGCGGTGTGGTGGCGCACTCCTATCTGCCTTCAAACTGGATTGCCGCGCTGGGGCTGTTTGCCTGGACCAAACTGGATGAAGAAGTGGACAGTCAGGCGCTGCTGGACCCGGCGAAAAAGTTTACTTATGTGGCCCCGGCAGGAATTGATGATACCTACGTGGTGTTTGTGATTGGTGAAACCACGCGCTGGGACCATATGGGGTTGTTGGGCTATCAGCGCGATACCACGCCGAAGCTCTCGAAAGAGAAAAACCTGGTGGCGTTCCGCGGCGAGTCTTGTGATACCGCCACTAAGCTGTCGCTGCGCTGCATGTTCGTACGCGAAGGCGGCACGATGGATAATCCCGGTCGTACCCTGAAAGAGCAGAACATTTTCGCGGTACTGAAAGAACTGGGTTTCACCTCCGAGTTGTTCGCCATGCAAAGTGAAGTGTGGTTTTACGATAACGCCGATGTGAATAACTTCTCTTTCCGCGAACAAATTGGCTCTGAGAAGCGTAATCAGGGAAAACCGGTGGATGATATGCTGCTGGTGCCGGAATTGCAGGCATCGCTGGAGCGTTATCCACAAGGTAAGCATCTGGTGGTGCTGCATACCAAAGGTTCACATTACCTGTATTCGCAGCGTTATCCGCGCAGCTTCGCCCGCTACCAACCGGAGTGTATGGGGGTGGATGAAACCTGTAGTAAAGCGCAGTTGATTAACGCTTATGACAACTCGATTTTATACGTCGATACGATGCTCGATAGCGTGTTTGATCAGCTGCGTGATAAGAAGGCGATTGTGTTTTATGCCGCTGACCACGGTGAGTCGATCAGCGAGAATATGCATCTGCACGGTACACCGCGTGAGATGGCACCACCGGAGCAGTTTCGGGTACCGATGATCGTCTGGGCCTCGGATAAGTATTTGGCCGACCCCAACAATCGCAGCAATTTTGAGCGTTTACAGGCGCAGCAGCGTGTTGGCAAGACGCATCGTCACGTCGAGTTGTTTGATACCATTCTCGGCTGTCTGGGCTATACCTCACCGGACGGCGGTATTAAAGCGGCGAACAACTGGTGTCAGGCACCGGCGGTTACCTCTGAGGCCAAACCGCTGTAATTTTGCCTGAACTTATTGAGCAGCGGGGGCTTTTTCTCCGCTGCCTGCTTTCCAGGCGATCGCATGGAATTGCACAAAAAGGGATTGACGCTCCCGGAGTGGCGCAGTAAGATGCGCCCCCATCGGTGAGTGGCGCAGCCTGGTAGCGCACTTCGTTCGGGACGAAGGGGTCGGAGGTTCGAATCCTCTCTCACCGACCAAATTTAAGAAACCTGCTTGTAAAAGCGGGTTTTTTTTCGTCTGTATCATCCGTAACGGCGCGATTTATCGCGCCGTTACGGCCTGGTGTGGCCCAGGATTAAGTTTTAAAAGTTAACAATTCACCCCTTACGTCTGGCAATCGTCCATTAGTCGTCATTATTCCTGTTCACGGCTATCAATCCCTTGCCACTTCTCAGCCTGCCGCTTAATTCGCGACACATTCTTCTTATGACCGCTTTTTGCTTTTTGCTGATTTCTTATGCCATTAGTACAGCATATTTCTCTGCCTGAACGTCATAACGCACGGGGAATCGTTCATATATTCAACATTTACCGGTAATATTTGTATGTTTTTTAGCGGTGATAATCACTGTCATTTGGTGGTTTTACCAGATAATCACTCGGCATAGCGCGCTTTATCACCTTTTTAAATATTGGCTTACCGGTTGAAGGGTGTTTTTTATCGTTGCTTGCGGTTACTCACACTCTCTGTAAATAACCCCACCTTGTATTGACGTTCTTTGCAACTGTTGACAAATTGATGCGTCAATAGATGCAGAGTCCGACGCGTCTGGCAGATTCCACGGTGCCAGCGCAACAAAAACAACGATTCGCATTTTGGTCACAAAAGTGACTTGCCTGAACCGCATAAAAAAATCAGAGGTCAGGCGCAACGCACACAACATCACATCACAATGGAGCAAAACATGATCAACTCCCTGGCTAAATCCAGGATGCTGAAGGTCGGTCTGAGCCTGATTGCTATGACCGTTGCCGCGGGTGTCCAGGCGAAAACCCTCGTTTACTGTTCAGAAGGTTCGCCGGAAGGCTTTAACCCTCAGCTGTTCACCTCTGGTACTACCTACGATGCCAGCTCCGTACCGATCTACAACCGTCTGGTTGAATTCAAAATCGGCACCACAGAAGTGGAACCGGGCCTGGCTGAAAAGTGGGATGTGAGCGCTGACGGCAAAACCTATACCTTCCATCTGCGCCAAGGCGTGAAGTGGCAAACCACCAAAGACTTCAAACCGACGCGTAACTTCAACGCTGATGACGTGATTTTCTCCTTCGAGCGTCAGCTCGATAAAAACAACAAGTACCACGGCGTTTCTGGCGGCAGCTACGAGTACTTCGAAGGCATGGACATGCCGAACTTGATCAGCAAAATCGAGAAAGTGGACGATCACACCGTTCGCTTCGTGCTGACCCGTCCGGAATCTCCGTTCCTGGCCGACCTCGGGATGGACTTCGCCTCTATCCTGTCGAAAGAGTACGCGGATAACATGCTGAAAGCCGGTACGCCGGAAAAAGTGGACCTGAACCCGGTAGGTACCGGTCCGTTCCAGCTGCTGCAATACCAGAAAGACTCGCGCATCCTCTACAAAGCGAACCCGGATTACTGGGGCACCAAACCGAAGATCGATCGCTTAGTCTTCTCCATCACGCCAGATGCTTCCGTGCGTTACGCCAAGTTGCAGAAAGGCGAGTGCCAGGTGATGCCGTACCCGAACCCGGCTGATATCGCCAGCATGAAGAAAGACAAAAACATCAATCTGATGGAACAACCGGGTCTGAACGTCGGCTACCTGTCGTTCAACACCGAGAAAAAACCGCTTGATAACGTGAAAGTGCGTCAGGCTCTGACTATGGCGGTGAACAAGCAAGCCATCATTGATGCGGTTTATCAGGGTGCTGGCCAGGCCGCGAAAAACCTGATCCCGCCAACCATGTGGGGTTACAACGACGCGGTGCAGGATTACCCGTATGATCCGGCTAAAGCCAAAGCGCTGCTGAAAGAAGCGGGCCTGCCAGATGGCTTCACTATCGACCTGTGGGCGATGCCGGTACAGCGTCCGTACAACCCGAACGCCCGTCGTATGGCGGAAATGGTTCAGGCTGACTGGGCGAAAATCGGTGTCAAAGCCAACATCGTTACCTACGAGTGGGGCGAGTACCTGAAGCGTGCCAAAGCGGGTGAACATCAGAGCGTGATGATGGGCTGGACCGGTGATAACGGGGATCCGGACAACTTCTTCGCCACCCTGTTCAGCTGTGCAGCGGCGAAAGACGGTTCTAACTACTCACGTTGGTGCTACAAGCCGTTTGAAGATCAGATTCAGCCAGCCCGTGCTGAAGCCGATCACAACAAACGTATTGAGTACTACAAACAGGCACAGGTGATTATGCATGACCAGGCTCCGGCGCTGATCATTGCGCACTCGACTGTGTATGAGCCAGTCAGCAAGAAAGTGACCGGCTATGTGGTTGACCCGTTAGGTAAACATCACTTCGAAAACGTCGATATCCAGGAATAACCTTTCGGATTATGGCGGTCAGGGCCGACGCCGTCGGCCCTCGGGCGGCTTCTTCGCCGCCCGCACTCCGCACTTTTTTTCCGGCTAATTTCTTTTTATTGAAGCGCTTCTGGCGTCGCGTTCGGCTATGTGCCGGATGCATGTTTTGAGCAATGTAGTCCCCGGCGGCAACGCTGCGGGAAATGACTGAGAGTACGGCTTATGCTGCAGTTCATACTCCGACGTCTGGGCCTTGTCATCCCAACGTTTATCGGTATTACCCTGTTGACCTTTGCGTTTGTTCACCTGATCCCCGGCGACCCGGTACTGATCATGGCGGGTGAGCGTGGTATTTCGCCCGAGCGTCATGCTCAGTTGATGGCGATGTTTGGTCTTGACCAACCCCTGTGGAAACAATATCTCACCTACATCAACGGCGTGTTGCACGGTGATTTAGGTATCTCGCTGAAAAGCCGCATTCCGGTGTGGGACGAATTCGTACCGCGCTTTAAAGCCACGCTGGAGCTGGGCATCTGCGCAATGATCTTCGCCATTGCCGTCGGCATTCCGGTCGGCGTACTGGCGGCGGTCAAACGCGGTTCTGTCTTTGATCACACCGCCGTGGGCATCTCCCTGACCGGCTACTCGATGCCGATTTTCTGGTGGGGCATCATGCTGATCATGCTGGTGTCGGTGCAGCTCAACCTGACGCCGGTCTCTGGGCGTGTCAGTGACACCATCTTCCTTGATGATAGCCATCCGCTTACCGGCTTTATGCTGATCGATACCCTGATCTGGGGCGAGCCGGGCGACTTCAAAGATGCGGTGATGCATATGATCCTGCCTGCCATCGTGCTGGGGACTATCCCGCTGGCGGTGATTGTGCGTATGACTCGTTCCTCCATGCTGGAAGTGCTGGGCGAAGACTACATCCGCACCGCGCGTGCCAAAGGGCTGACGCGTATGCGGGTGATCGTGGTGCACGCCCTGCGTAACGCCATGCTGCCGGTGGTGACGGTTATCGGTTTACAGGTCGGTACGCTGCTGGCCGGGGCCATCCTGACAGAAACCATCTTCTCCTGGCCGGGCCTTGGGCGCTGGCTGATTGAAGCGCTGCAACGCCGCGATTATCCGGTGGTGCAGGGCGGCGTGCTGCTGGTGGCGATTCTGATCATCCTGGTCAACCTGTTGGTTGATCTGTTGTACGGCGTGGTTAACCCACGTATCCGTCATAAGAAATAAGGGGGCATCATGTCTGCTGTTGATCCCGCAAGCGTAAGCGCTGCACCCAAGCCGATGACCCCGATTCAGGAATTCTGGCACTACTTCAAACGTAATAAAGGCGCGGTTATTGGCCTGGTCTTCATCATCCTGATGCTGCTGATCGCCATCTTTGCTGAATTCCTGGCGCCGCATGCCCCTGCGGAACAGTTCCGCGATGCGTTGCTGCATCCACCAGTGTGGCAGGAAGGCGGCACCTGGAAGTTTATCCTTGGCACCGATGATGTTGGCCGCGATATTCTGTCGCGCCTGATGTATGGCGCACGCCTGTCGCTGCTGGTGGGCTGCCTGGTGGTGGTGCTGTCGCTGATCCTCGGGGTGGTTTTCGGTCTGATGGCCGGTTACCTCGGTGGTGTGGTTGACGCCATCATCATGCGCCTGGTCGATATTATGCTGGCGCTGCCGAGTCTGCTGCTGGCGTTGGTGCTGGTGGCGATTTTTGGTCCGTCGATTGTGAACGCCGGGCTGGCGCTGACCTTTGTGGCGCTGCCGCACTATATCCGTCTGACGCGTGCTGCGGTGCTGGTGGAAGTGAACCGCGATTACGTCACCGCTTCCAGCGTGGCGGGGGCGGGTACGCTGCGCCAGATGTTCGTCAATATTCTGCCTAACTGCCTGGCACCGTTGATTGTGCAGGCGTCGTTAGGTTTCTCCAACGCCATCCTCGATATGGCGGCGTTGGGCTTTCTCGGTATGGGGGCGCAGCCGCCGACACCAGAGTGGGGCACCATGCTCTCCGACGTGTTGCAGTATGCGCAAAGTGCCTGGTGGGTCGTGACCTTCCCTGGAGTGGTCATCCTGCTCACGGTTCTGGCATTCAACCTCATGGGCGATGGTTTGCGTGATGCACTCGACCCGAAACTCAAGCAGTAAAGAGGCACCGAGATGGCGTTATTAAATGTAGAAAAACTGTCGGTGCATTTTGGCGACGAAAAAACACCGTTCCGAGCGGTTGACCGTATCAGCTATCAGGTTGAGCAGGGCCAGGTGGTCGGCATTGTCGGTGAGTCTGGTTCCGGTAAATCGGTTAGCTCGCTGGCGATTATGGGCCTGATTGATTATCCCGGTCGGGTGATGGCAGAGAAGCTGGAATTCAACCAGCGCGACCTGCAACGCATCTCCGAAAAAGAGCGCCGCCAGCTGGTGGGTGCGGAAGTGGCGATGATCTTCCAGGACCCGATGACCAGCCTTAACCCGTGTTACACCGTGGGTTTCCAGATTATGGAAGCGCTGAAGGTGCATCAGGGCGGTAGCCGTAGCACCCGTCGTCAGCGCGCGATTGATCTGCTGGAGCAGGTGGGGATTCCCGATCCGGCTTCACGTCTGGATGTGTATCCGCATCAGCTGTCGGGCGGGATGAGCCAGCGTGTGATGATCGCCATGGCGATCGCCTGCAAACCTAAGCTGCTGATCGCCGATGAACCCACCACCGCGCTCGATGTGACCATCCAGGCGCAGATCATTGAACTGCTGCTGGAGCTACAAAAGCAGGAGAACATGGCGCTGATCCTGATCACCCATGACCTGGCGCTGGTGGCGGAAGCGGCGCAGCACATCATCGTTATGTATGCCGGACAAGTGGTGGAAAGCGGCAAAGCGGCGGATATCTTCAAAGCCCCGCGTCATCCTTATACCCAGGCGCTGCTGCGTGCGTTGCCGGAATTCGCGGCGGATAAAGCGCGTCTGGCCTCGCTGCCGGGCGTGGTGCCGGGTAAATACGACCGCCCAACCGGCTGCCTGTTGAATCCGCGCTGCCCCTACGTGACCGATCGTTGCCGTAGCGAAGAGCCTGAACTGCGCGACATTCCGGGCCGTCAGTCCAAATGTCACTTCCCACTGGATGATGCCGGGAGACCGACTTATGAGTCATGAGAAAACACAGCAGGATTATCTGCTACAGGCGATTGACCTGAAAAAACACTACCCGGTGAAGAAAGGGTTGTTCGGCCAGGAGCGTCTGGTCAAAGCATTGGATGGCGTATCGTTCAATCTGGAACGCGGCAAAACGCTGGCGGTGGTCGGGGAGTCGGGCTGTGGTAAATCCACGCTGGGCCGTCTGCTGACCATGATTGAAACCCCAACCGAAGGCGAGTTGTACTGGCATGGTCAGGATTTGCTGAAGCATGACCCGCAGGCGCAGAAACTGCGTCGCCAGAAAATCCAGATTGTGTTCCAGAACCCCTATGGTTCGCTGAATCCACGCAAAAAAATCAGCCAGATTCTGGAAGAGCCGCTGGTAATCAACACCACGTTGACCAAAGCGGAACGTCGGGAAAAAACGCTGGAGATGATGGCGAAGGTTGGTCTGAAAACCGAACATTACGATCGCTACCCGCATATGTTTTCCGGCGGTCAGCGTCAGCGTATCGCCATTGCCCGCGGCCTGATGCTGGACCCGGATGTGCTGATCGCCGATGAACCGGTATCGGCGCTCGACGTCTCGGTGCGTGCGCAGGTACTGAACCTGATGATGGACCTGCAACAGGATCTCGGTCTTTCCTATGTGTTCATCTCTCATGATTTGTCGGTGGTGGAACATATCGCCGATGAAGTGATGGTGATGTACCTTGGCCGCTGCGTAGAGAAGGGGAGCAAAGAGGCGATTTTCAGCAATCCGCGCCATCCCTACACTCAGGCGTTGTTGTCGGCCACGCCGCGCCTCAATCCGGATGAACGTCGTGAACGTATCAAACTGACCGGCGAGCTACCCAGCCCGCTTAACCCGCCGCCAGGTTGCGCCTTCAACGCGCGCTGTCGTCGCCGTTTTGGCACCTGTGTACAGTTGCAGCCCAAGTTGAAAACGTACGGTGAGCAGCAAATCGCCTGCTTTGCCGTAGACCAGGATGAGAACCAGCCGATCACTGGCGCATAAGTTATCTTGCAGAGATAAAAGGCCCCCGTTGGGGTAATGCTGGTCAGTTAAGACCATATTCGGATAAGGCTGCCATTGTTTAAAGAATGGCAGCTTTTTTTATGCGTACTCTGCTGTGGGCCATCGCCCCTCTGCGGCTGCCGGGCAGTCCTCGCGCCGCTGACGCGGTGCCTTCGGCTTCAACGTCGTGCCGACGGACCGTTCGGGGACGTCCATCCCTGTCCACCCCGAACTGACTCACGCATCCCTGCGTGAGTCTCCTGGCCCAACGTCAAAGCCTCAGCGCTGCGGATAGCCCTTTGCAGCAGCAGAGGGGCGATGGCCTTCACAATTGTGCCCTTTCTGGCAACACACACCGAAGCTTTGGAGCAGGCTGGGGCCGCTCAGGGGCAGGCAATCCGCTGCGCTGAACAGAGTGAGTCTGCCAGGAGAGCGCGCATGGATGCGCGCGAAAGGCGGGGTGGGACAGGGATGTTCCATCCACGCCGGTCCGTCAGGCAGATGAATGCCGTGAAGGCACCGCGTCAGCGGCGCGAGGACCGCCAGCCCCTGAGTGACACCAGACTGCGTTATCACCGATTGCTTAACTGACCAGCATTACCCCGTCGGGGCTTTTTTCATTTGTTAGTCTATACTTCAAAAAAATTAACGACTGACGTATCGATTATGAACCCATAGCAAAATTCATTACCCGATTGCATCAGTCATTCGCTGGTATTAAAAATTGTTTCGTCCGTTAAGACAAATTCCGAATTTTGTCAAATTTGTGTGAGATTGATCACGCAGGTGAAAAATCCGTAATTTGCAGAGGGTTAGAAATTTTTCAGTGAGTTATGAAAAGATTATCACCGTGATTATTTCAGTTAACCGATATTAATTAATTTCAGGTCATAAACAGAATGAGAGTTATTTTGCACCCTTTTTTCAATCACAAAGATAAAACTCTTTTATTGAATTCGGCGTTTTAATAATCAGATTTCTCTCACTGTGTTTTAATGTATGTGATATATTCGCGAAAAATTCCCCCCCTCCTTTTACAGGCCCCTGGTCATGAAGAACTACGACGATTTGCAGCGTTTTAAGGAAAAAACGCAGACGCTGGATATCGCTTTTAAGGATATGTCCGGGCAAACGCAGGAAGCCGACCAGAGTCAGTGGGCGATTATCCGTCAGCTGGCTGCTGATGAAGATCAGGAAACGTTAGGCGGCGGCCAGCGTATCGATCTGCCGCAGCCACAGCCGATTCGCGGCAACGAATTCGATGCACCACCACAACAACCGCAGGTCGCGCCGGTCGCCAGTAGCGTACGGGGTTCGATTCTGGATAGCCTGGCAGCGACGCCAGCAGCGGGGGAGGCCCCGACAGCGGTGTCATCATTGTTCCCGCCAGCCCCGGCTAAACCCTCGCCTTCAGCCACACCTGTGGCACCGAAAGCCACTCATGTTGAGCGGCAGGCAACAACGTCGCTGTTTCCGCCCCCACCGCCCAAACCGGTTGAAGCGCCTGTGGCACCCACTGTGGTGCCGGAGCCGGCAGTGGTTCCGGCACCGGTGGCCGTTGCACCGCCCCCCGTTTTTGCTGCCCCAGTCGCACCGGCGCAACCCGCTGCGGTACCGTCACGCTTTGGCGCATTATTCCGTTCGCGGCCTGCTGAGCCTGTGAACCTGTCGAAAGAGACATTACTGAAACCGTTACTGGAGAAGATTGCGCTATGCCGTTAGTTTGTGTGTGCTCGCCTAAAGGGGGAGTAGGGAAGACCACAATGGCAGCCAACCTGGCCTGGAGTCTGGCCCGCGCAGGCAGCAAAGTTTTGGCAATTGATTTTGACGTACAAAATGCGTTGCGCCTGCATTTTGGCGTGCCGCTGCATGATGGTCGCGGTTTTGTGGCGCGTTCCGAAGAACAAGCCGACTGGAGTCAGTCCATTCTCACCACCGGCGGCAATATTTTTGTCATGCCATATGGCGAGGTCACGGAACAACAGCGCGAACGTTTTGAAGAGAACCTGAGTAAAGATCCGCATTTCCTGAAACGCGGCCTGGATACGGTACTTAATTATCCCGGCCTGGTCATCATCGCGGATTTTCCGCCAGGGCCAGGTCCGGCGTTGAAGGCGATGACGGCACTTGCCGATATGCATTTAGTGGTGATGCTGGCGGACACCGCTTCGGTGTCTTTACTGCCGCAAATTGAAAACGACCGCATGATTGGTCAGCCACTAAATAATAAACATGGACACTATTTTGTGCTCAACCAGAGCGATAACCGCCGCAATATAAGCCGTGATGTCACCGCTTTTATGCAGCATCGTCTGGGTGACAATTTATTGGGTGTGGTGCACCGGGATGAAAGCGTCGCGGAAGCCAATGCGTCACAGCAATCTGTTTTTGATTTCAGCCCTGCATCTGCGGCAGCGTTTGATATTGAGCTGGTTGCCAAGCGTGTCTCCAATATTCTGAATATCTCCGTGGGCAACGGTGAAGTTCAGGCACCCATTCGCAGTCATTATTAATAGCCTGGCATTGTCAGGCGAATAATAACAACACAGCTCCGCAGGTGAATCATGAGTAAACTCGCGTTTTACCTGCTGCTGCTGGTGCTTGCACCGGTCGCAGCGGTAATCATCATCACGCCGATGGATAGCCAGAAACAATATATCTTTGGCTTAATCAGCATTGGCATGCTGTTTTTAATGGGCTTAAGCAAAAGCCGTAAAATAACCGTGGTGATGGTCATCCTCTCCGCCCTGATGTCGACCCGCTATATCTGGTGGCGCACTACGGAGACGTTGCACTTTAATTCCGAGATTGAAGCCATTCTCGGTATCGGTTTATATCTTGCCGAATTGTACGTCTGGCTGATCTTAATTCTGGGTTTCCTGCAAACCACCTGGCCATTAAAACGCACCATTGAACCGCTGCCGGAAGATACCAGCCTGTGGCCAACGGTCGATGTGTATGTGCCTTCTTATAATGAAAGCCTCGATGTGGTACGTGATACCGTTCTGGCGGCACAGTGTATTGATTACCCGCGCGACAAGCTGAAAATTTATTTGCTGGATGACGGCAAACGTAGTGAATTTGCCATGTTTGCGGCAGACGTCGGGGTCGGTTATATCACCCGTGACGACAACCGCCATGCGAAAGCCGGTAACCTCAACCATGCGATGAAAATCACGAAAGGTGAGCTGATTTGCGTATTTGACTGTGACCACGTTGCCACCCGTACTTTCCTGCAAGCGACGGTGGGACCGTTCCTGAAAGATCCGAAGCTGGCGCTGTTGCAAACGCCGCACTACTTCTACTCACCCGATCCGTTCGAACGTAACCTGCGCGCTGCGCGCAGCATCCCGAACGAAGGTTCGCTGTTCTACGGCCCGGTGCAGCAAGGCAACGATAACTGGAACGCGACCTTCTTCTGCGGTTCCTGTGCGGTGATTCGCCGTAGCGCGCTGGAGGAGATTGGCGGGTTTGCGGTGGAAACCGTTACCGAAGATGCCCACACCGCATTGAAAATGCAGCGTCTTGGCTGGGGTTCTGCCTTCCTGTCGATTCCACTGGCGGCCGGACTGGCGACCGAACGTCTGGGTCTGCACGTCATTCAGCGTACCCGCTGGGCGCGTGGCATGACGCAGATTTTCCGTGTCGATAACCCGCTGTTCGGGCGTGGTCTGAAGTGGCAGCAACGCCTGTGCTACCTCAACGCGATGTTGCACTTCCAGTTTGGTCTGCCGCGCGTGGCGTTCCTGACGGCACCGCTGGCGTATCTGCTGTTTAACCTCAACATCATTCACTCGTCGGCATCGTTGATTTTCGCTTACGTGCTGCCGCACCTGGTGATGTCGCTGTACGTCAACTCACGTATGAATGGCCGGTTCCGTTACACCTTCTGGGGTGAGATTTACGAAACGGTGATGTGTTTCCACCTGGTTATCCCGACCATTTTGACCATGTTCTCGCCGAAACACGGTAAGTTCAACGTCACCGATAAAGGCGGGGTGCTGGATCAGGGCTTCTTCGATTTCCACATCGTGCGCCCGCATGTGATTGTGGCGGCGTTGCTGACGATAGGGATTGTGGCGGGTGTGGTGCGTGCCACCATGCATGATTACTTCGGGGTGGATCCTTACGTGATTGCCCTTAATGTCGGCTGGGCGGTGTTCAGCCTGATTATCCTGATGGCGGCGATTGCCGTAGCGCGTGAAACCAAGCAGGTGCGTAAAACCATCCGTATTGAAGTACAGATCCCGGCGATTATTCACTACGCCAGCGGTATCTCGTCGCGCACCATGACCAGCGACCTGTCAATGGGCGGCGCACAACTCGACGCGCCCGATGATCGTCATGAATACGATGAAATCGAAGAGATCGATCTGCTGCTGAAATCAGGTGCCATTACCATTCCGGTGAGCAAAATCTCTGGCGATGACGAAACCATTCGTCTGCGTTTCGAAGCCATGCCGCTGTCGCGTCGCCGCGAACTGGTGCGTGTGGTGCTGGCGCGTGCCGATGCGTGGATTCAGCCGCAGTACAAGCAGGACAATCCATTGTTGTCGCTCGGCACCATTGTGCGTACCGTTTTCGAGCTGTTCTGGCTGACATGGAAAGATCGTCGTAATAAGGGCAAGCAGGAGGCTCAGCCTGCCGTCAAAGAGGACAGCGCCGCATGAAAAATTTGACGCAAACGTTGCTGGCGAGTTCGCTGGCAACCGCGCTGCTGCTCGTGCCCGCCTGGGCGGAAACGCCAGCCACGGTAACGCAGGACAGCTCTGCACTGGGGCAAATTCCACCACCGCAGGGCCTTGATAACAATGCCGATGCACAACTGAAAGAGGCGGCAGGTAGCACGCCTTATACCCCGGCGGAAACCACGCCAGCGGTCAGCGCACCCGCCGAGAATGCGCCTGCGGTAGAAAATGATGCACCCGCCGCCGCCAGCGAGTCTCCGGCTCCGGCACCCGAGATGGTTCTGCCGACACCTGCTGCGGCCCCGGTGCCAGCGCCGGTCGTCGCCGCGCCGCTGAATCAGCCGGTCAGCACCGTGATTTCGGTGGCACAGATGGGCCAGAAGCAGGGCATCGTGTTAACCGGTGGTCAGTTGCAGTCCGGCATCGTGTTTACCCTGCCGGGTGACGAGGTGATCACCAATGCGCGCCTCAACCTGTCGCTGCGTGTTTCTGCTGCGCTGGCATCGCGTAATACCTCGCTGCAACTGATGTTGAACGGCCAGCCATTGGGCACGTTGCCACTGGGTTCCACCGACAGCGATACCAGCGATTATCAGCTCGATATCCCGGCGGCGATGGTGGTGTCCAGCAACAACCTGAGCTTCAAAATCAACGATGCTGACAAGTTGTTGTGCGAGAAAGAGAGCGCGCAGCAATATCAGGTGACCATCCTGCCGAAAACCACGCTGAGCATGGAAGGCCAGCAGTTGAACATCGGCACCAGCCTGCGTAACTTCCCGCGTCCGTTTATTGATCCGCTGCGCATGACGCCTGCCAGCGTCACCATTGGCTTTGCCTCAAACGTGACGCCGGATACCGTCAGCGCCGCTGCGCTGGTAGCGTCCTGGATGGGCATTCAGTCGGATTACCGTGGCATCCGCTTCCCGGTGGTACGCGGTGATTTGCCGGAGCACAACGGCATTCTGTTCGGCCATCCTGGCGATAAAATTGGTCCCCTGACTTTCCCGGCGGCCAACGGCCCGACCTTACAGATGGTCGATAACCCGCTCAACCCGGTGTACAAACTGCTGCTGGTGAGCGGCGCCGATGATACGCAACTGCGTCAGGCGGCCAATCGTCTGACGACCCAGCCGCTGACCACCGATGCCAGCAACCTGAATGTGCAGCCGCAGCCGATTGCGCTGCGTAAGCCGTATGACGCCCCGCGCTGGATCAATACCAGCCGTCCGGTACGTTTGAGCGAGCTACTGCGTAAAGATCAAAGCCTGACCACCACCGGTATCTGGCACGATGCGTTGAGCGTGAACTTCCGCGCCGCGCCGGATCTGTTTATGTGGGATGGCGACACCATTCCGGTCAACCTGCATTATCGTTTCCCGTCCGAAAGCTGGATCGACGAGAACAATTCGTTCCTTAACGTGATGCTGAATGGCACCTTCCTGCGCAACCTGACGGTCAATAAAGTCGGCCTGCTGGAGAGTGCCTGGCATCGTCTCGGTGGCGATGCGCGTCAGGAAAACTATGCGCTCAAGCTCGATCCTTATCTGATTTACGGTGACAACCAACTGTCGCTTTACTTCAACATCAAGCCGAAAGCGGATGCCCCTTGCGGCGTGTTGCTGAACAACAACATCAAGAGCCGCATTGAGGATGACTCGTCGATCGACCTGAGCCATACACGCCACTTCACCATGCTGCCGAATCTGTCGTACTTCGTCGGTGCTGCCTTCCCGTTCACACGTCTGGCTGACTTCTCGCAGACGGCGCTGTTGCTGCCGGAAAAACCAAGCGATGCCGAGATCTCCACGCTGCTGGATATGGCAGCGCGTGCCGGTAACGCCACAGGCGTGCCGCTGGCGCAGAACCAGGTGTTATTCGGGATGCCGAATGGCGGCACCAACCTGTCGCGTCTGGAGCAGAGCGACCTGCTGGCGGTCAGTACCACGCAAAACACCACCTTTAACCAGGCGATGCTGGCGGGAACGCCGTATGAAACCAGCGGCAATACGCTGGGCGTGAAAGATCCCACTACCTGGGACAAGCTGCGCGGCTGGTTGATGGGCGACTGGTATCGTCAACAACTGGATGCCGATCGCTACTTCTCCTCCAACGAGGCGTGGCGCGGTTTTGTCAGCTATCGCTCGCCGTGGAACCCCGATCGCCTGGTGGTGATGACGGTGGCGACCAGCGATGACCAGTTACTGCGTCTGCACAACGATTTGAACTCGGCGCGTATCAACGCCGGTATTCGTGGCGATACCGCCATCATCACCGATGAAAACGGTATCCGCAGCTTCCGCGTCGGGCCGCAGTTCCCGAGCGGTGAAATGCCCTGGTACATGATGGTGGTGTGGTATGCCAACCAGCACTCCGTGCTGATGGCGCTGGCCGCATTGCTGGTTTCAGCGCTGGTGGGCAGTGGTGCCTGGGTGATGCTGAGACGTCATGCATGGCGACGTCTTAACCCGCAAGGTGATAGCAAGCCCGGCAAGAAGTAAGGATAAAAATAATGAAAAAACATCTGATAAGCGCCGGTATTCGCCATGCCCTGATTCTGGGTGGGGCACTGACTCTCTCTCAGCCGCTGCTGGCGGCGGAGAGCACCAACCCTGCGTTACAAGCGCTGTTCGATCAGGCGGCTTACTGGCACCAGAAAGCGCATGACGATTTAGCCCAGGCCTCGCTGCAAAAAGTGCTGATGGTGGAACCCAATAACACCCAGGCGCTGTACCTGCTGGCGTTATATGCCCAGCAAAGTGGCGATAACGTGGGCGCCGCGCAATGGCGCGCCCGCCTGAACCAGGTGTCGCCCAACGATGCGCATCTGACGGAGCTTGATAACGCTCGCCAGCTGCAAAGTATCCCGCAGTCACAGTTGTCACTGGCGCGTCAGCAGGCGCGCAGCGGCAACATCGCCGCAGCTTTGCAAACCTGGCGCAATACCTTTAGCGGCAATGAGCCGCCGCCGAGTGTCGCTGCCGAATATTATCTGACGATGGCCGGTGACCGATCGATGCTACCGCAGGCGGTCGAAGCGTTGCGTCAATTCTCCGCCGAACATCCGCAGGATACCGGGGCCAAACTGGCGCTGGGCAAGGCAATGACGTACCAGGAATCGACGCGTCGCGAAGGTATCGATCTGCTGGCGACGATGGCCGATGGCAACAAAGATGCTGACCGTTCGCTGCGCCAGGCGCTGCTGTGGCTTGGCCCGCAGGCTTCTGATGCGTCGTTGTATCAGACCTGGCAGCAACGCCATCCGCAGGACAACGCGGTGATGGATTATTACCGTAAAAATGTCGGCGGCGCGGAGAAAGGGGCTGGCTTTACAGCCCTGAACAGCGGCGATGTCAGCAGCGCCCAGAACAACTTCCAGAAAGTGTTGCAGGCCAACCCGCAGGATGCCGATGCGCTGGCCGGTATGGGTTACGTGGCGCAGCGCGCCGGACGTTATTCTGAAGCGGCTGATTACCTGACGCGCGCTGCGCAGTTGGGCGGGGATCAGAGCGAACAGCGCCAGAAACAGGCGGCTGATGCCCGTTTCTATGCGCAACTGGCAACGGCCCAGCAGGCACTGAAGAATGGCGACAGCGCTCAGGCGCTGGCGTTGAGCGAGCCACTGACTCAGGCTGAAGGCGAGAAAGGCACTTCAGCCAAATTGTTCCGCGCAGATGTGCTGCGTCGTACCAATCAGTTACCGCAGGCGGAGCAAACTTACCGTTCGATCCTGCAAAGCGAGCCGGATAACCGTAACGCGAAAGAAGGGTTGTTTTACGTGCTGCGTCAGCAGAATCGTAGCGCCGAAGCCAATACGTTGTTGGCCTCGCTGCCGGACAGCGTGCGTCAGAGCGTGGCACCGCGCGGCAGCAGCACCGATCCAATCCGCCAGCAGGCGAAGCGTGAGCTGGCGGCAGGTAACAATGCTGCGGCGATTGCCACCCTGCAACAGGGCATCGCGCGTAACCCTAACGATGGCTGGCTGCGTCTCGATCTGGCGCGCATCTATCGTGGTCAGGGCGATAGTATGATGGCGGCGAATATTATGCAGCCGACCATGCGTACCGGTGCCAGCACCAATGAACTCTACGCCGGTGCGTTGAATGCCAGCGAAAGCGGTGCCTGGCAACAAGCCAGCCTGCTGCTGGCGCGCATTCCCAACAGCAGCAAAAGCAGCGACATGCGCGAACTGGCGCAACGCGTGAACTTTAACCTGCAAATGAACACCGCCGATCAGTATCTGGCGCAGGGTTCGAATGCCGCAGCAGCGAATACGCTGCGCGCGCTGGCGTCGAATCCGCCAGCGAATCCGGTGGACGCGGGTAATCTGGCGCAGAAACTGGCGAAAGCGGGTGACCTCACCACCGCGGTGTCCGTGGTGCGTAGCAATATGCAGCGCGGCGTGCAGGGCAACGCCGGCGATTACGCTGCGCAGGTGGCGGTCCTCAATCAGGCCGGTTTGACCACCGAAGCGCAGAGCTTCCTCAGCAGCCCGGAATTGCAGGCTCGCAGTACGCCGACGCAATTGGCTGGGATTCGCAACGGCTACGTTATCAACGAAGTGGATCGCCTGCGTGAGCAGAAACAATACGCCGCCGCTTATGACAAACTGGTGGGGGCGCTGCAACACGATCCGCAGAACCGCGATCTGATGTTCGCGATGGCGCGTCTGTACCAATCCGGCAAGATGAACAAAGAAGCGGGCGTGGTGTATGACTACCTGATGACCCAGGACACCCCGACCCAGGATGCGCGTGAAGGGGCGATCAATGTGGCGCTGGCACAGAACGATGTGCAGAAAGCCAATACCCTGACGCGTGGCCTGCGTAATGAGCAAACGCCGGACCGTCTGCTGTTGCTGGCGCGAGTGGCGGAAGCCAACGGTGAGCACAGCCAGGCGATGAGTTATCTGCGCACCGCCCGCGGCCAGTTGATTGGCTTGCAGGGTGCACAAACCGGCAGCGTACCGACCGTGGGTGGTCTGGCGTTGGCGGATAACCCGTTTATCAACCGCAGCACCTCACCGGTAGGGCGCACGCCTTCCAGCTACGGTACGGTGATGCCGTGGCAATCCTCGCCGGATGCCACCAGCAGCGCCAGTGGCGTAACGCTGGCGAGCAATACCCCGGCGGTGCAGCAGAGCCGTACACTGAAGCAGATCGACGATATGATGGACGATTTGCAGGAGAAAACCGGCACCTGGACTCAGGGCCAGTTGCAGGTACGTGGACGTGATGGCGAATCGGGGCTGAGTAAGTTGACCGAAGCCAAAGCACCGCTGACCTTCTCCACCGTGCCGTTTGGTGATTCGCGCTTCGACTTTACCATGACGCCGATTTCCCTGTCGGCGGGCAGTGCCGCGGGCGATGCCTGGCGTCGTTTCGGTACTAACGCGCTGATTCAGGGCGGCGTGGTTGCGGCGGGTGATGCTGAAGTCACCGATGTGCCTTCTTCTTCGACCAATTCGCAGAAAGGCAACGGGGTTGAGCTGAATATGGCGCTGCGTGGCGATAGCTACAAAATCGACCTTGGCAGTACGCCGCTCGGCCAGGATCTCAGCACTATGGTGGGTGGCATCCAGTGGTCGCCGAAGCTGACTGACTTCCTGACGCTGATCCTGACCGGAGAGCGTCGTGCGGTAACGGACAGCCTGCTGTCGTATGTTGGCGCAGAAGATACCGCCAGCGGTAAGAAATGGGGCCAGGTGACGAAAAACGGCGGCAACGCGCTGCTGAGCTACGACAACGGTGACGCCGGTTTCTATGTTGGTGGTGGTGCCTACAGCTATATTGGCGAGAACGTCGCCAGCAACAACAGCGTGCAGGCCACCGCAGGCGCCTATGTACGTCCGTTCCATTACGACGACCGCGAACTGAAGGTGGGTATGAGCCTGTCGTGGATGGACTTCTCGAAAAACCTCAGCTACTTCAGCTATGGCCAGGGCGGTTATTTCAGCCCGCAGAACTACGCATCGATCTCGTTCCCTGTCGACTTCTCGCGTACCTTTGATGACCTGAAGGTGAATATCGGTGGTTCGATCGGTTATCAGTCCTACAGCCAGGACAGAAGCGCTTACTTCCCGAATGATCCTTCATTGCAATCTCAGTTGCAGGCAATGGCGGATGCGGGTTACGTCAAGAGCGCCTACTACGAAGGCGATAGCAAAAACGGCATTGGTTATAACCTGCATGCCGGGGCTGACTATAAGATCAACAAAGATCTCACCCTGGGTGGTCAGTTAGGCTATGACACCTTCGGTGATTACAACGAGACTACCGCGAATCTGTACTTCCGCTACATGTTCGGAGACAACTAATGAGTGAGCAATTGGCAGCCCGCGTCAATCACCCGCATCAGCCGGGCTGGTTTGATCTGGTTAGCGTGATGATTGAAGGCATGCTGGATAATGCCGGAGAGGAAGCCGAAGGTTTCCTCAACCAGGTGGGCGAATCGCTGGCGGCGCGCTATCCTTTGGCGGAGGCGCGCACCGTTCAGGATCTTGAGCGTGAAATGAATTTGCAGCTGGCGCGTTTTAGCTGGGGCTTTGCCCAATTACAGCCGATGGAGAACGCCATTCTGATTCAGCACCATGCGTTACCGGCGGGAGACAACCGGGTGAATAGCGAACGCTGGCAGTTGGCATTTAGCGCCGTGCTGGCCGGGGTGTATGCCCGCTGGCTTCAGGACCAGGGCGGCAGCGTCAAGGTTCCTCTTACCCTTGAAAAGCTCGATGGCAGTACGCTGCACTACCGATATCAATAGGAAGCTGAGATGAGTGTTAAGCCGTTCTGGCGTCAATGGATACTCTGTTTCATGGTGATGTTTTTTAGTGCCCAGGCGGCCGCAGATGGCTGGAGTACCTTTAAAAGTCGCTTTATGAGCAACGATGGTCGTATCAGCGATACCGCCAATAACAACGTCAGCCATACCGAAGGCCAGGGCTACGGCATGTTGCTGGCGGTAGCCAATGACGATCGCCCGACCTTTGATAAGCTGTGGCAGTGGACGCAGACCCATCTGCGCAATCCGCAAAACGATCTGTTTTACTGGCGTTATACCCCAGGTGCGACCGATCCCGTCGCTGACAAAAATAACGCGTCGGATGGTGATGTCCTGATTGCCTGGGCCTTGCAGCGTGGGGCGCAGAAGTGGTCCTCTGCCAGTTACCAGCAGGCGTCTGATCGTATCCAGCGGGCGATTGTGAAGCACAACGTGATCACCTATGCCGGGCATACCGTGATGCTGCCGGGTGTGCAGGGTTTCAATAAAACCAGTTTTATCGTACTCAATCCGTCCTATTTCCTGTTCCCGGCATGGCGTGAGTTTGCTGAGCACAGCCATTTGCGCGTCTGGAATCAGTTGATTGATGATGGCATGGACCTGCTGGGCGATATGCATTTCGGCAAAAGTGGTTTGCCGCTCGATTGGGTGGCGCTGAATGCGGATGGCTCGGTTGCGCCAGCGGTCGGGTATTCCAACCGCTTTAGCTATGACGCGATTCGTATCCCACTGAATATCTGGTGGTACGATCCGCAAAGCCTGCGTCTGGTGCCCTACCAGCGTGTCTGGCAGGCCTATGGGCGCTTAACCACCCCGGCGTGGTTTGATGTGCTGGCGAACACGCCCGCGCCTTACAACCTCGACGGCGGCTTGCTGGCGATTAGGGATTTGACGCTGAGCGAGACGGGTTATCTCAGTGACCGGCTGGCACCGGATCAGAACTACTTTTCTGCCAGTTTGCAGTTGCTGACCTGGATGGCATATCAGGAAAGGCGCTGATGCGCTGAAGTTTGGGGGCGGTTTCGTTCGCACTGGCGTGATTTCGTTCGCCACAGGCTGAAGTAGTTTCAGTTCGCCGGTGCGGCGACCGAGCAAAGGGCGCCTGGCCGCGCCCTCTGCACTCCCCGGCCCTGCGCCAGCCTCTTTTTTTGCGCGATAAATCGCGCCGCTACGGGTAACGTGCTGCCATTTGTAGCGGCGCGATTTATCGCGCAATTAAGAGAGCACCTGGTTTTCAGACGATGGGGCGGGCGGAACCTTCTCAGATCCAGACCACTGCCAGGCGAACCCATCATTTAAAATCCGCATACGGAATCAACGGTTGCGGCGGCATATCCATATCACCGTTCCAGCCCGCCATCGAATAACGCACATACAGCAAGCCGTGGCTTGGGGTGTAATCTTTCGCCTGCTGAATATCCATCGCCACCCCGACAAACCAATGCGGGGTTACGCGCCGCTCCACAATCGCCTGTAGGGTATAACCCACGCCGCTGCCGGAACTGCTGTCTGAGTAGGGATTCGACGCCAGTTCAAACCCCGGATTGACCGGATAACGCTGCTGCGCATCGGTTTTGGAATGCGACCAGGATACCGAGCCGCCGAGATCAAATGACCAGTTCTCGGTACGCTGGCGATATGTCACCGGCACCGAGAACGACAGATATTGCTGCGGGCTGTAGTAGCCACCCTGACCGAAGGTGTAATCGCTTAAATCCTTCTGGTAGTGCCACAGCATACTGTTCAGGCCAACGGTGGCGCGGCGGTTGTCCTCGTTGATCAACTTGTAGTAGTAACCCGCCATCATACGTTCGCGGGTGTTGTCTGCGACATTTTCCCCGGTCAGTTGATGCGCGCTGAGATCTGCCCAGACGCCATGCGCGCCACCCTGGTCATAACTCAACCCGAGCGAACCGCCAGTGGCGACCACGCCGCCCCAGGTTTTGCCGCCGTTGGTGGCGGGATCGCGTGCGCCCGCATAGGCCAGCAGCGAGCTGGAGATCGGGCGACGGGAGGCCGTCAGGGTGACGCCAATATCGTCCACATCGGTTTTCCAGCTCAGACCGCCTACCCAGTTGGTGACTTCAAAGCCGAGCGGCGTGGTACCGATATCGCCGGACCAGCGGTCGTTATGCCAGCCTACGCCAATCGCCGTACCTTCATCGCGCTGGGTGAAATCGCGGCTACAGCCGCCGGAATTGGCATCATTACAACTACCGAAGCGATCGTTGTGGCTGTTGTTTTCGGTGGCAAAGGTGCCTGCCGACACCAGCACATGATCGACGCGGACAAAACTACGACCATCGGCCAGCGGCGTCTCCGCCTGCAACATGGTGGTGTGCGCAGTAAAATCTGAGCGGCCACCGGTGCCCTTGTCGCGCGAGTAATCCTGTTCCAGCGTGACGGTGGTGTCCTGCTGGCGATAAAGATCGGCGGCATCGCTGCGAATACCGCGCTTCAGCCAGTCATCCTGTGGTTGATTACGGGTCAGCCGGGTGTAGCTGTCGTTATCCTCTGGCACGGTTGCGCTGATGCCGCTGGCAGCCATCGCCAGCCGGTAATCCTGCTGCGCCTGTGCGGGCTGGCGTAAGTGGGTTTCCAGCCGCGCCGCATCGCGATACACCAACGCTTTACTTTGCGAGGGCGCTTCCTGGGCGGCGCGGGTTTTTAACGTGTTAAATAGCCGCTGCGCCCGCAGGTTGTCGCCGCTGTTTTGCCAGGCAAGCGCCACCCGACGCCCGCTGTTGATACTTTCTTCTGCCACGCTATCCGGCAAGCTTTGTAACGCCTGACGCGCTTCCTGTGGGCGTTTCAGCGCAATCAACGCTTCAATACGCCCGAGGGCGGCGTCGTTATTATGCGCATCCTGGTGCAGCACCTGCTGGTAACCTGCCAGCGCTGTGTGCGCATCGCCGCGCTCCAGTGCCCAGTCGGCCAGCGTGATATCACGGCGTGAAGAGGCGGGTTGTTGTTTTAACAACGCGATCGCTGCCGCTTCATTGCCGCCATCGCGTAGCGCATTGGCGCGGGCAAAGACTTTTTGCTGATTCAGCCGATCGGCCAGTTCATGCATGTTGTCATCCCAGCGCGCCTGCGGCAGGCGATTGAGCGCCGCCAGCGCCGCGTCATCCTCATCGCCGGAAGACAGCCACAGCGCCCAGGCATACAACGCACTCGGATCCTGCGGGTGCTGGCGCACCATCGCTTCCATCACCGTGCGCCCCTGCGCGGCTTCGCCACTGTTGCGTAACGCCCCGGCCAGACGGTACGACAGCCAGATATCGTTGGGAGTATCCTGGGCCGCCTGACGATATTTCACCACCGCCTGATGCCACTGCCCCTGTTCCGCTAACGCATCAGCTTCGGCGCGCAGGCTATCGCTACGCAGAGTACGCAGCGTGTCGGCTAATCCGCGTTGCTGGGCGGCGGGCAGGGCGTTGATAAACGCCATCGCCCGCGCCGGGGATTGTTGCTGGTATAAACCCGCCAGGCGGCGCACCGCCGTGGTGTTACCACGATCAATGCGCAGCGCCAGTTGCCAGTAGCGTTCGGCCTGGGCCTCGTTATGGCGCGCCTTCGCCACATCGCCGAGTCCGATCAGCGCCCAACTGTCGCTGTTATCAATCACCTGGGCGTTGCGATACTGACGTTCCGCCCCATTGAGATCGCCTTTTTTCAGCGCGTTATCACCATTGTTGATTGCCAGCCAGTAACGGTTGGTTTGCAGCAACGACTGCCATTTCCCCACCTGGGTGCTGGCCTGACCGTGTTTGATGGCTTTTTCTAACCACATAATGGCCGCAGCACGGTTGTTGGCGCGCGCCTGGGCCTGGCCCATCGCCCCCATCAGTTCGGCATCATCAGGCGTGGCTTTTAGCGCCGCGCTGAGGGAGGCAATCGCCCCTGCGCCGCCTCCGGCATCAACCAGCGCCAGCCCGCGCATGCGCTGCCGATAGGCCGGATCGGCCAGCAGTTTTTGCTGCCGCGCCAGCTCCTCCTGTCCACGTTGTTGTGCATCGCCAGAGGTAAATACGGTGAGATATTGTTGCAGGCTGGCGACACTCTGGTCGCTGACGGGCTGATTCTGGATCTGCTGTAGCCAGAGTTCTGAAGCGGCATCGCGGCCACCATCGCGCCTGGCGAGGTTGCGCAGTTGCGTTAGCGCTGCGGCTGGCTGATTGTTATCAAAGGCCATGCGCGCCAGTTGTAGCTCCACGCCGATATTACCGGGGTAGCGTTGTTCCAGCGCCTGTAATTGGCGATAGGCCGTCTGCTGCTGACCGGGCAGACGCGCCACCAGTTGCCAGTATTCCAGTTCGGTGTTCACATCCGGGAACACGCCGTGAAACAGCGCGTCCCACGCTTCTTTCGCTTCCGCTATGTGACCCGCGGCCGCCAGCAGTCGGGCTTGTTGCAACTGCTGACGGCCTTCGGCTGACATCAGTTTCATACCGGCTTCGGATTCATGGGCGGCGGCGGATTGCGGTGCCACACGTTTCAGTTCATCCAGTAACGTTTGTGCCTTCGCCAGATCGCCCTGACGCAGCGCCATGCGGATTTGCGCCGCCAGCACCTGCGGGTTGTCAGGATCGATTTTTTCCAGCCGGTAGAGCGATTGCTGCACCAGGTCATACTTGTTGGTCGACTCGCCGGTGCGGATCTGCATCAGTAGCCATTCGACCGGCGAAACCTGTGGACCGGCGGGCGCGGCGACCGCGCCCGCCAGCATCCCCAGCGTGGTGCTGAGCAGCAGCCCGAACCGCAGCGCGCGCGCTTTATTCATCGTCGTATTCTTCTGCCAGACGACGGCGGCTCACCATACGCATCAGACGCCATGCCATCAGGGCAAACAGCAGCACTACCACCACAGCACACAGCGCCAGCCAGACCGGATGCGTTGCCAGCATATTCCACAGACGCTCCCACCACGGCAGATGACCGACGAAATAGGTATCGCCAACCCGCAGGCTGTAGACACCAGACTCGCGAATGATCGAAGCCGAACCGAAAATCGCCGCGCGTTTGCCGCTATCCTGCATCGCGTTGTTGAGCAGATCCCAACCACGCGGGCTGTCGGCCAGCAAGGCGACCACGCTACGTTGATCAAAGAACGGCGACTGGAAGCCGACAATCACGCCCAGCGGGCCGCGTGAACTGATGGTGGTCTGACTTTCGACAGCGCGATCGCTGGCAGAAACCGGGACGTTAGGTGCGGCGATGGGGCGTGCTGGCATGTTGATCCAGCTACGGGCCGCCTCAACCAGCGCATTGATCTTGCGGTCATCCTGGAGATCGGCCGGGATGCTGCCGATCATCAGCAGATCGGCGTCGCTGCTTTTGGCTTTGCTCCAGTCGTCGCTCATTTGCACGCGCAACGCCGGATAGCCAGTTTGCGCACCGATGCTGCCCAGCGCATTCAGCAAGGTGGTCACTTCGTTGCTGCCTGGTTTTGGTTGTACCAGCACCAGCGACTGCGCCATGTCGGCGTAGCGGCTATAAGGGAAACCGGCGTTGGCGTACGCGGCCAGCGATGGCATTTCGATGTAGTGGCGATAGCCGGAGAAATCGATGCTGGAATGATCGTCAATCACCACATGATGGCCGACGGCGGTGACGGTTTCGCAACGGCCATCGGCAGTACCGCCAATAAAGGTGTTGGCGTAATCAAAGTCAAAACGCAGTTGGTTGACCACGCCAAGGCGCAGCGCCGGAATGGTCAGCTGGCGGCTGCTGTCCTGCAAGCCCTGAATCAGCGGGATATGCAGCAGTTGCTTGCCGCCGGTGTCCTTCGGCATCAACGGATAGTCCTGCATAAACTGATTATTCAGGTGTACCGCCAGGCGCGATCCATCCTGCTGCATCGGCGAGGTGTAGCGATAAATCAGGTCCATATCGATGCCGCGAGCACGTACCAGGAACAGATCCGGCGGCAGGTTGAGCGTCAGCGCGATCGGGTTGGGTTGCAGGCCGTCGGATTGCAGTTGGTTTTGGTACTGCGTCAGCTCGGCAAAGGTGGTCCGTCGGTCGGTGCGTACCCAGTTCGGCGCGTCATAGGCTTTACGCGGAGCCAGTAATTTGACGTCATCCACCGTTGAGGTATCACCGCGCAGCAGCAGCTCGCCCTGGGCAATGCCTTCGACGGCGGTCAGCAAATCTTTGTCGTCGCGACCGAGAATCAGCAGCATCTTCTCATACGGATTCTCCGGCTGGCTGACCATCATCACCGTCGGTTTTTGTACAGGCGGCATCTCCTTCAGGAAATCAGGACGCTGATCGTTAGTGGCGAATACCACCGCGTGTTGTTCTTTTGGCAGTTGGTTATACAGCACCGGGAAGGTCTGGCCGCGCCACTGCGCCTTGCTGCCAAAATACGAGGCGAGAATCGCGGCGGCACGTTGTTGTTGCAGGTCAGGTGCGGCGCTGAATACCATCGGCAGTTGCAGCGGTCGGCTGTCGCGGCTGTCGAAGAAAGGCTCCGGGAAGTGCGACAGATCGTTTTTCAGCGGCAGTTTTTGCAGCGTCAGGTCGAGCTTGCTCTCCTTGCCGATATCCAGCCAGATGGTGCTGTTGGCCGGGTTTTCACACACGTTGGCGTAATGGCCGACCAGTTCCAGCCGCACGCGGTTGAAGTCAGTGATAAAGCGCGGATCAATCGCCAGTTGAGTCTGATTCTCTTTGCCGAGCTGATCGGCGGTGATGGTGATCAGGCTGACCAGTTCATCGTTGAGATATACCTTAAGTTGCGACAGCGTCGGGATTAACGCCGGTGACGGACGATAGTTGAGGGTGAGTAGCGCGCGCGTCACCACCTCATCACTGCGCACGCCAAACTCAATCTGACCGGTCGGCCCGGTGCCGCGCAACGTCATGCTACCCGGTGGCGGCGCGACCAGGTTGAACAGCAGTTGGCTGTCGCGCAGCGGTGCACCCGGCAGTGTCTGGTCGCTCACCACTGGCAGAGGGCTTTGTGCCGCCGCCTGGGGCGCAATCGGAGCAGCTGGTTGCGGGGCAGCCTGAGCCAGTGTAGCGGTGCTCAGGAGCAGGGCGGTGAACCAACTCAGTTTTTTCGTCATGGTCATATCATCAACTTAATGAGTGTTTTCTATTTTCACGCGGCCAGGTTGTTGTGGCAGCAGTGAGGCCAGCCAGTGCACCAGCGTGGTGAGCAGGCTGAATAAACGACGCAGCGGCGTTGGGCCGTACTCCGCCAGACGCAGGTAACCTTTAAAGCCCAGTACCATAATGTCGGCGAGGCTTTGTACCGGTTTGTCTTCCGGGAAACCGTCCTGCCACAGCGCCCAGGTATCGGCGCGGGCAAAGGTACACTGAATAAATTCAATGTGTTGTTCAGTGGATAGCTGATGCAGGCGGATACCGGCGCGGCGGCCAAAGACGCGTTGTACCTGGCAGGGGAAACTGAACTCCTGCTGACCGCGGCGCAGCAGCAGCCACACCGGTTCATCCTCTTGCAACGCATCTGCTTCGCGCAGCTCAACACCAACGCCACCGTCCGAGTAGTCGCGCAGCGTGCAGGGCACCATATGACCATCTTCGCGTGCAATGGCGGCAGGCATGGCGATCTCGACACGGTGCGCTTCGCGAATCTGCCGGGCCTCTACCGACACCGCCACGGCACCACCGAGGATGACCATGTTGTAGATCACCCAAATCAGACTGACCCAGATGGTCAGGATTTCATTGGATGGGCCGTAAGCCATGCGCCAGAAGGCCATCACAATCCCCGCCAGATTCAGCAGCACCAGGAACATATAGGGTTTGGTGATCACCCAGTCGAGATGGCGTTTCTCGACCAGTCCACCCTTGGCGGTCACGTTGAATTTGCCTTTGTGCGGATTGAACAGCGCTACCGTGGTCGGTCGGGCGATGTACCAGGCCAGCACCGTTTCATACACTTCACTCCAGAAGGAGTGACGCCAGCGGCCCTGAATGCGTGAGTTGGTCAGGCTGGTGTGCAGCATATGGGGCAACACATAAATAGCGATCGCCAGTGCCGGGGCATAGATGATGTAGGCGTGGCACAGCAGGAATGCCAGCGGTGCCAGCAGGAAAATCAGCCGTGGAATCCCCGCGAGGAAATGCAGCATGGCGTTGGCATAACACAGGCGCTGCACCAGTTTTAAGCCTTTGCCAAACAGCGGGTTATCCAGTCGGAAAATCTGTACCATGCCGCGCGCCCAGCGGATGCGCTGACCGATATGCGCCGACAGACTTTCAGTAGCCAGACCCGCCGCCTGTGGAATGCGGATATAGGCCGAGGTATAGCCGCGACGATGCAGACGCAATGAGGTGTGCGCATCTTCCGTCACGGTTTCGACCGCAATGCCGCCAATCTCATCCAGCGCATTGCGGCGCAGAACGGCACAGGAGCCGCAGAAAAACGCCGCATCCCAGGTGTCATTGCCATCCTGCACCAGGCCGTAAAACAGTGAGCCTTCATTTGGCGTCTGGCGGAAGCGGCCGAGGTTGCGCTCGAAGGGATCCGGCGAGAAGAAGTGATGCGGCGTCTGCAACATCGCCAGCTGTTTATCTTTCAGGAACCAGCCCATCGTCATTTGCAGAAACGAACGCGTCGGCACATGGTCGCAGTCGAAAATCGCCACATATTCGCTCTGGCAACGGGTTTTCAGCGCATGGTTGATATTGCCCGCTTTGGCGTGTTCATGCGTGGGACGCACCACATACTGCACCCCGACACTGGCGGCAAACTCGCGGAATTCGTCGCGTGTGCCGTCATCGAGAATATAGATATTCAGCTTATCGCGCGGCCAGTCGATACCCATCGCGGCGTAGATGGTCGGTTTCACCACACTGAGCGGTTCGTTATAAGTGGGCACCAGAATATCCACGCTCGGCCAGACGGTGATCTCCTCTGGCATCGACAGTGGATGGCGGTTGAGCGGCCACAGCGTCTGGAAATAGCCCAGCACCAGCACCGTCCACGAATAGGTTTCCGCGCCAATCAGCAGCAAGCCGAAGGCGAGGCTAATCGGATCGTCCCAGTTGAGGGTTTCGGTGTAGCGCCACCACAAATAGCGGCAGGAGACGGTGAGCGACAGCACGATCAGCATGATGGTGGAGAGCCGCCCCGGTACGCGGCGAACCAGCATCGCCAGCCCCCACAGCAGTAGCACGAAGACAAACTGCGTCATGATGCCGAAAGGTTGCGAGATACACAGCAACGCCAGCAGGCTGGCAGCAATGGCGGCGGTGATAAACAACAACTGGCGTGCGCGTGGTGGCAACCGTTGCAGACGCTGTTCGCTGCGTCGGATGACGCCACGTTTTTTCAACTGCAATGGCAGCGCGCCCAACCATTGATTGAGTTGTCGACGCCAGCGGAACAGCGGCTTAAAGGCGTTATTGAAGCATTTACGCTCGCTGCGTTCGCTATCGTCGAGCGGCAAGACCAGCAACAGCCACAGGCTTTGCAGTGCATAGCGCAGCACATCGAGCGGACGCGGGCGTTGCAGGGAGATTTGCGGGAAGTAGCGATGACGTTGTTGCAGGATGCGCTGCCAACCCGGTGTCTCCAGTCGCAGCAGTGACCAGGCAAGGATGCACCACATCAAATGCAGGATGAGGGTCGGCCAGGGTGTGCCATGGCGACGCGCCTGGCGGGCGCGTTGTTGCAACGCCTGCCACGCCTGCGGGATGAGCAGCCAGCGTAGCGGATTCATTTGCCTGCCCCGGCCACATTGAGCAACAGCCAGTTTGCCAGGGTGTTGACCTCTTCACTGGCAAGCGCGTGCGGGCGATATTCAGCCAGCGGTTGTTTCATCATCAGCGCTTCCGCCAGCGCTTCATCGCGATGAATGACCTGCGGAATCAGGTTGCGCAGTGAGCTAATCCACAGTTGATGCAAATCCTGCTGTAGCTTGCTGTTGGCATTGAACTGGTTGATCAAAAACAACGTGTGCGGCAGAAAACGCGGGTGATGCAGACGCAGCTGACAGTTGGCATCAGGGGTGAGTATCTGAAGCACCTGGTCTGCGCTGTGCAGGAACGGCAGGTGCCAGGGAGACACGTCTGCCGGTAAATCCAACAACAACCAGCGGTACTGAGATTTGAGCGTAGCGAAAGCATTAAGCAACGGTTCAGCAAATTTTTCGTCGAAGCTGCGAATACTTAATGTCTGCTGATGGGTTGTTGCGCCAAAAGGTAAGAAATCTAACCCCGGGCGGTAACGCTGTGCAGTCTGTTGCCAGGGCTGCTGATTGAGCAGGGCGGGCATCCATCCGGCGTCATGATTCACTGGCAAGTTGAAGTGGGTAGCCAGTTGATTCGCAGGGGAAAGATCGAGCACCAGCACCGATTCCTGTAGCGCGTTCAGCGCCCAGCCAAGCGCCGCGCAGAGCGCAGTGGCGCCACAGCCGCCGCGCAGTCCCTGAAGAGCAATCACCGGCATTAGTGTTCAGACTCCTGAGTGGCGGATAATTCCTGCAAAAGCGGCCAGTGTGACAAAAGGGTATTCAGGCGCTCTTCCCGGGCAATATCAATGTAGTGAAACGCCTGCAATGAAAAGGCCTCACTTAAGGTATTAATGTCATCCTGTTCTTCACGGGTTCGCGATACCAGCGAAAAGGCATTTTCTGTTTTCATTACTTTTTTGCCAGCTAAAAACGACAATCGAAGAGTTACGATTATATTTATTGATATAAGTTTAACGTTGGCGAAAACGATAAACACCCGCACAGATCAATGCGTTTTGAGTTAGTTCAACGTTTTTTTATTTCAGCAGTTCCAATCGTCGCCGTCTATAATAAACTAGCCTGGATTGTACAGATCGCGAATCTAATATGAAAAATCACTATGCGCTCGGCCTGCAACAGGTTCAACAGGAATTAATTACACTGCAAACGCCCGGACTTTACTGGATCACCTGCCAGCGGCAGGAGGATGCGCGATCGTTTCTGCGTCAGGTGATAAGCCAGCAACAGGCTGCCACACTGATTAGCTCAGACGAAAAACCGCAGGCATTGCTGACGCCCGATCCGACCGGTGGCCCGGCGCGTATTCCTTTATTTTCGTTGCCGGCCAATAAACTCTCCCTGCAACAACTGCAAGGAGATTTTGCGCGTGTAATGAATAAGCGCAGTGGTCTGGTGTTGTTTTATAGCAACGCCGCACATTGGGTTAAATTATCGCAGGAAGAACTGGCGATTTGGCTGAAGCGCATGCGTCGTCAGTTAATTGAAAAAAACATGACGCTGCTGATGATAACTTCTGGCACATCAATAATTAACCTGCGGAATTATCTCCAGCGTTATTTTCGCCAGATTGATGGTGTCGCTCATTTAGATTATCAACAGGATAGCTGGCAATATCGCATTAACTGGTGGTATTCCGCTGACCAACTGTTAGCGGATCGCGCGATTCGCCTGAATTACATCGAAAATCAGTTTATTGCTGCCAGCGAAGAGGAACAAAATATTCCGCTCAGCCTGAACGATGAGAATCAATTTCTTGCCGAGCAGGGCGTGCTGGAAGGCGCTCCACCTTTTTCCGCGCAGTGGCAATTGTTTAGCGACAATGATGGGGTTTACTCGCGCGCGCAACAGGCCAACGCCGCGACGGTGATCTTTAGCCTGGCAAATAACCATGATATCAACGCCCTGGCAAAAATGGTCCATAGCCTGCGACGCTCGCGTGGTAACGCGCTGAAGATTGTCGTACGCGAGATGAATACCAGCTTGCGATACAGCGATGAGCGCCTGCTGCTGGCCTGCGGCATCAATGCAATTGTGCCCACGGCGGCAACTTTGTCGCGCTTCCTTACCACGCTGGAAGGGATTCAGGGGCAGCAGTTTACCCGTCATGTGCCCGCTGACTTGCCTGCGTTGATGCAGGCTTTACAGCCGTTGCAGCAGCGCGGTTTTCTGCCATTGAATGCGTTTTGTGGCGCGGTACAGAAGCTGATGAAAAACACGCTGTTACCGGAAAACGATAAAGGTTTGATGGTCGCGCTGCGCCCGGTGCCGCAGCTGAAGCCGGAACAGGTGTTGACGTTGTGTAAACCGCGCCGTTTCGGTGACCTGGTGACGCAGTTGGATGATCGTCTCTACCTGTTCCTCTCCTCATGCCGTTTTAACGATTTGGACATTGCGTTGAAATCCATTTTCTCGCTGCCGCATGACGAGTTGTTCAGCAATCGCATGGTGTGGTTCGAAGACAACCAAATCGTATCGGAAGTGAATAAAATCAGTCAGCTGACACCGGTGACGCACCAGGATCTGCCGGTGGAGCCGGTGACCCTGGCTGCAACAGCGCCAGACCCGGTGTCGCATGAACGCGCGGCACCACTTCCTCAGCCGATTACCCTGAATATTGATGGAGCGCAGTCCTGATGACACTAATGGATTGGGTGCAGGTCATCATCCTGCTGCTACTGATTCTGCTATTTCTCAAATCCCTGTTGGTGCGCTGGCTGCCGCGTAGTAGCAACAGCCTGCTGATGCGCCTGCTTCCGGCTCGTGCGCTGAAGTCCGAGGGAGTCTGGCAACGGAATACGACGAAAACGGATAGAAAACCGTCATGAGCGATAAAAAATCTTCGGCAAGCGGCTGGTCGCTGCACGGCTCCTGGTGGCGTGGCCTTGGCGGCTGGAACTTCTATTTTCTGCTGAAGTTTGGGTTGCTGTGGTATGGCTACCTGAACTTTCACGCCCTGAGCAATCTGGTGTTTCTTGCCTTTCTGCTGTTCCCGCTACCCTCGCAGCGCTGGCATCGGCTGCGTAACTGGGTGTCACTGCCGATTGGCTTTGGTCTGTTCTGGCACGACACCTGGCTACCTGGTCTTAGCTCGATTCTCAGTCAGGGCGATCAGGTTGCGGGGTTTTCGACCGCTTACCTGTTGGACCTGCTCGATCGCTTTATCAACTGGGAGATGATCGGCGCCGCCTTTGTGCTGTTGGTGCTGTATCTGTTTGTCGCGCAATGGATTCGCATTACGGTGCTGGTGTCGCTGCTGTTGATTTGGCTGAACATCGTTACCATTGCCGGGCCATCCTTTAATTTGCTGCCGGGCAAAGCTGCGACGCCGGAAGTGGTGTTGAATGATCAACCGGCTGTGGCCGGTAAAACGCCCGATGTGCTCGATCAATCTGCTGCACCCACCAGCGCCAACCTCACCGCGTGGCTTAACCGTTTTTATGACAGTGAGCGGCAGCGCGTGACCCATTTCCCGGATAGCCTGCCCGGCGATTCGCAGCCGTTCGATATTCTGGTGCTGAATATTTGTTCGCTGTCCTGGTCGGATCTGGATGTGGCGCAACTGCGGAATCATCCGTTGTGGCACCACTTCGATATCATGCTGGATAACTACAATTCGGCCACCGGTTACAGTGGCCCGGCAGGGATTCGCCTGTTGCGTGCCAGCTGCGGGCAGACCTCGCACAGCGATCTGTATAAACCCGCCGATCAGCGATGCTATCTGTTTGATAATCTTGCGAAGCTGGGCTTTAAGCAGGAGCTGGTGATGGATCACAACGGTGTCTTCGGCAACTATCTGAAAGAGATGCGCGAGGACGGGAATATCCAGGCCCCGTTAATGTCGCAGGCGGGTATCGCGCCAGAACTGACCTCGTTTGACAGCTCGCCAATCTACAATGATGGTCAGCTATTGCAGCGCTGGCTGGATGACCGCAGCAAAAGTAACGATGCACGCAGCGCCACTTTCTATAACCTGATTCCGTTGCATGATGGCGTCCGTGAACTGGGCAGTACGCGCACGGCCGCCTGGCAACCGCGCGCTAAAATGCTGTTTGACCAGCTCGATACTTTCCTGACCAATCTGGAGAAATCGGGCCGTCGCGTGATGGTGGTGGTGGTGCCGGAGCATGGTGCGGCATTGCAGGGCGATAAGATGCAGATGTCAGGTCTGCGCGATATCCCCAGTCCGTCGATTACCCATGTGCCGGTGGGCATCAGCTTTATCGGTATGAAGGCACCGCATCAGGGCCAGCCACTGACAATTAATACCCCGACCAGCATGCTGGCGCTTTCCGAGATCATTTCCCGTGTGGTGGATGGCCAGGTGTTCAACGCGCCGAATGTGAATATGTCCGCGTTGACCGATAATCTGCCGCAAACGCCAGTGGTGTCGGAGAATGATAACGCGGTGGTGATGATGTATCAGGGCAAGCCGTGGATTCGCCTGAACGGCGGTGATTGGGTGGCGTATCCGCAATAAATAATGGCCTGACACCGAAGCGGCGTGATTTATCGCACAATCTTTTGGTCGCGTGAAGCAAAACCCACGCGATAAATCACGTCGCTACGGATGTGTATTTATCCGAATAACGTCGTTTGATACCACGCGAACCCCGATTTTGCGACTTTCTCCCGGCGAAAAAAAACCGTGATCTGGGATATACTTGCTGCGCATTTTCCTGTCTGATAACACGGCTTAGAGTTGCCAGGAGAGATTTTGTTGCGCGTCAGTCGTTCCTTAACGATAAAGCAGATGGCCACAGTCTCCACCGTGGCGTTAGTTACCATCTGTATTTTTATCGTCATTCAGTTATTTCATTTTGTGCAGCAGCGCAGGATTGACTACGCCCAACAAATGGAAAATGTGGCGCATACCGTGCGTCAGCCGCTGTCTGAAGCGGTCCTGAAAGCCGATATTCCTCAGGCAGAACATATCCTTAACACCCTCAAGCCCGCCGGTATTTTGTCGCGTGCGGATGTGGTGTTACCCAATGCATTCCAGGCACTGCATGCCGATTTTGAGGTAGAGAAGCCGGTGCCGGTGCTGGTGGCGCGTTTATTTGAGTTACCGGTGCAAATTACCTTACCGCTTTATTCTGTTGAGCGAACCGGGCTGCCAAAACCGATTGCTTATCTGGTCCTTCAGGCGGATTCATCAAGGGTGTATCAGTTTATCCTGAGTACGCTTTCAACCATGATTACCACCTATTTATTGCTGGCGCTGATTTTGTCGGTGTCGATTAGCTGGTGTATTAACCGGCTGGTGGTCCATCCGCTACGTAATATCTCGCGTGATTTGCAGGAATTGCCACCGCAGGCCATTCTGACGCATAAACTCACGCTGCCGGAAAATCATCGCGATGATGAAATTGGCATGTTGATTCGCAGCTATAACCGTAATCAGCAGGTGCTGGAGTCAATTCATGATGAGATGAGCCGACTGACTACCCATTTTGCTGTTACTGATTTGCCAAATCGTACGTTGTTTCTGGCTCTGCTTGATCAACATATCCATCACCGGCATCGCCCTGACCCCTGGGGGGTGATGGTGATTCGCATTGATACGTTGCAGGAAGCCAACGGGGTACTGAGTGACGATCAGCGCGATACCCTGATGCTGACGTTGGTGGAGAAAATTCGCAGCACGATTGACGATCATACGCTGCTGGCGCAAACCGGACCGAGTGACTTTGCGTTGCTGCTGAAGCGTGCGCACAACCCGTTCCGGGCGATGCGCCTGGCGCGCAACCTGATGTTGCGTATCAATCAGCCGGTCAATCTGCAACAACTTCAGTTACGTCCCAACGCCAGCATGGGTCTGGCGCTGCATGACGACACCCCAATCTCCGCCAGCGAGCAGCTTGATCGTGCGACTTCAGCGATGATGTCGGCACGTCATCAGGGTAAAAATCAGATCCTGTTTTTCGATCCGGCACTGACCGAGCGGGCGCAAAAGCGCTTAACCCAGGAACACGACATTTTGCAGGGGTTGCAGGATGAGGAGTTCGCGCTTTATCTGCAACCACAAATCAATATGGCCACCGGTGAGCTGGCGGGAGCGGAAGCCTTGCTGCGCATGCGTCAGCCGGATGGTAGTTGGGGATTGTCGGAAGAGTTTATTGCCAGCGCGGAAGAGATTGGCGTGATTGCTTCGATTGGCCGCTGGGTGTTCGAAGAAGCGTGTCGCATTATCGCCGCCTGGCAGAAGCAGGGAATTAACATCCCATTGAGCGTGAATATTTCGGCGGTTCAGCTACGGGATGCCAGCGTGGTGACTCATTTGCAGGGGTTGCTGGAACGTCATCGTATTACGCCGGGTAACTTTGTGCTGGAAATCACCGAAACCGCCAAGATTGGCGATGCCGAGCAGGCGATAGCGCTGCTGCGCATGTTGCAGCAAACGGGTGTCGCTGTGGCACTGGATGATTTCGGCATGGGTTACTCCAATCTGAACTATCTGCATCAGTTTAAAGCATTGCCGGTCAACAAGTTAAAGATGGATCGCAGCTTTGTTGCTGCGCTGCCGGATGATGACACTATGGTGCGTATCGTGGCTGCCATCGCCGATATCATCCATCTGGATGTTATTGCTGAAGGCGTGGAAACGGCCGAGCAGCGCGACTGGCTGTTGGCACGCGGTATTACCATCGGTCAGGGCTATCTGTATGCTGAAGCACTGCCGCTCAACATCTTCAATCAACGCTGGCTTGACAAGCTATCACCCACCAAATAATCACCTGATTTATTGATTTTCCTTGCGAATTTACATAACTCTCGCTTGCTGAAGCGTTTCAGTTCATAGTTAGAGTTTTGTAACTTTTGTAAGGAATGTAAGCCTATATTAATCGCGTTAACCGGATGTTATTTTCCTCAACGTCGGCAGGGCCTTTCCCGGACCCGCTACATGGCATGACATCATTAAATTAAATAAATGACGGATAAATCCGTCTTCACTGGACACCTGTTATGAAAACCTCGCTGTTTAAAAGCCTCTACTTTCAGGTGCTGGTTGCCATTGGCATCGGCGTTCTGTTAGGCCATTTTTATCCTGAGTTAGGCGCGCAGATGAAGCCGCTCGGAGATGGCTTCGTCAAGCTGATCAAGATGATCATCGCCCCCGTGATTTTTTGTACGGTGGTGACCGGTATTGCCGGCATGGAGAGCATGAAAGCAGTTGGGCGGACTGGCGCAGTGGCGCTGCTCTATTTCGAAATTGTCAGCACCATCGCGCTGATTATTGGCCTGATTGTGGTCAACGTGATTCAACCTGGCGCGGGCATGAACATTGACCCCGCCACGCTGGATGCGAAAGCGGTTGCCATGTATGCACAGCAGGCGGAACAGCAGGGCGTGGTTGCCTTCCTGCTGGATGTGATCCCCAATAGCGTGATTGGTGCCTTTGCCAGCGGCAACATCTTGCAGGTGCTGCTGTTCGCGATTCTGTTTGGTTTTGCCCTGCATCGTTTAGGTGACAAAGGCACGTTGATTTTCAACGTGATTGAAAGCTTCTCGAAAGTCATCTTTGGCATCATCAATATGATTATGCGTCTGGCCCCGATTGGTGCATTTGGTGCGATGGCGTTCACCATTGGTAAATACGGTGTCGGTTCGCTGGTACAACTCGGTCAGTTGATTATTTGTTTCTATATCACCTGTATCTTGTTCGTGGTGGTGGTGCTCGGCCTGATTGCCCGCGTGGCAGGTTTCAACATCTTTAAATTCGTGGCGTATATCAAAGAAGAACTGCTGATCGTGCTGGGCACGTCCTCTTCGGAGTCTGCGTTGCCGCGTATGCTGGACAAGATGGAACGGCTTGGCTGTAAGAAATCGGTAGTAGGTCTGGTGATCCCGACCGGTTACTCGTTCAACCTTGACGGTACCTCCATTTACCTGACGATGGCCGCCGTATTTATTGCGCAGGCAACCAATGCGCATATGGACGTCATCCATCAGATCACGTTGTTGGTGGTGCTGCTGCTGTCGTCGAAAGGTGCGGCGGGTGTGACCGGCAGTGGCTTTATCGTGCTGGCGGCAACCTTGTCGGCGGTGGGACATCTGCCGGTGGCCGGACTGGCGCTGATTCTGGGGATTGACCGCTTTATGTCCGAAGCGCGCGCCCTGACTAACCTGGTCGGTAATGGTGTGGCGACCGTGGTGGTGGCGAAGTGGGTCGGTCAGTTGGACGAGCGCCAGTTGAATGAGACGCTTTCTTCAGCGAAAAAGGTGAAAAACGCACCGGAATCTTCGCTGTAAAGCGACAATTGCGTTAATTTTCCGGGAAATGCCCGCTGTGACTTGCCCTCACAGCGGGCATTTGCATAATAAACCCCATTGATTTTTTTCCCGGTTTTTCACCTCGTTGCGCGACATCCCGGCCATCTTGTGGTCAAAGAGTCAGTTGAAGAATAAACGTGGCGGCAAACTGCCGCATCGGTCAGCCTCTGAGCGACCGCACGCGCCGTGATAACGAGTGTTGATCTGTTTGATAGGGGTTCACATGCAGGGCACCAGAATTCGGCTTTTGGTTGGCGGATTGCTGTTGGCAGCATCCGGTTTTGGCGTGCATGCCGAAACACTCCAGCCTGATCCCGCCTGGCAGGAAGGCAAACTGGACAATGGTTTTAGCTGGCAATTGCTGACAACGCCGCAGCGTCCCAGTGACCGCATAGAGCTGCGCCTGATCGTTAACACCGGTTCGCTGGTGGAGAGTGCACAACAAACCGGCTTCAGCCATTTGTTACCGCGTCTGGCGTTGGTGCATAACACCGCGCTCGATACCAATCAGCAACGCGCTTTATGGCAACAGGCGATGGATCCGCATCGTCCGCTGCCGCCTGCCATATCGTCATATGATTTCACCCAATACAATCTGAGCCTGCCGAATAACCGTCCGGAGCTGCTGAAAGAAGCACTGAACTGGCTGTCGGCGACCGCAGGCAAGATGGCACTGAATGAACAGGTGGTGACGACCGCGCTGAGCGCGTCCGATCCAATCGCCACCTGGCCGCCCAACACCCAGGATGTCTGGTGGCGCTATCGCCTGAAAGGCTCAACGCTGCTGGCGCACGATCCTGGCGAACAACCTCGCGCGCCAGTCGATATCGCACAGCTGAAGAATTTTTATCAGCAGTGGTACACGCCAGACGCCATGACCTTATATGTGGTCGGCAATGTTGACAGCCGCAGTCTGGCGGAGCAGATCAACAAAGCTTTTGCGCCGCTACAAGGTAAACGGGCATCGCCGGCGGCAATGCCGACGCTGTCGCCGTTGCCGCATCAACCGGTGAACCTGGTCAATGGGGCGATAAATCAGGATCGTCTGTCGTTGGTGTGGGACAGCCCGTGGCAACCGATTCGCGATTCGCAGAACCTGGAGCGTTACTGGCAGAGCGATCTGGCGCGTGAAGCCTTGTTCTGGCATGTACAGCGTGCCCTGGCCGACAGCAAAGCGCAGAGCGTTCAGGTGGGCTTCGACTGTCGTGTGCTGTATCAACGCGCCCAGTGCGCCATCAATATGGACAGCCCTAACGCTTCACTGCCCCAGAATATGAATCTGGTAGCAAAAGAGCTGGCGGCGGTGCGTGATAAAGGGTTGCCGCAGGATGAGTTTGACGCGCTGATGGCGCAAAAGCTGCTGGAGCTGAACAAGTTGTTCGCCACCTACGCACGTACCGACACCGATATTTTGATGGGGCAGCGTCTGCGCTCACAGCAAAATGCGGTGGTAGATATCGCTCCGGAGCAATATCAAAAACTGCGCCAGTCATTTCTTGGCGGGTTAACGCGTGATCAGCTTAATCAGGAACTGCGTCAGCAATTGACCCAGGAACTGACGATGGTGTTGATCCAGCCGGAAGGTGAAGCGGAAACCAATGTGAAAATGTTGCAGGAAAGCTGGGATAAGGTGATGACACCACCAGAGACACCGACCACCCCAGCCAGTCCGGATGATGTCAAAAACGACGGCAATGCCAGCAGCAGTGAGCTGGCCCCGCCATCGTCATAAGCCTCAGGTTTTTGCCCGCAGCCACTCGGTCACCAGCATCGGCCAACTGGCTAAGGGCAAATCCGCCACGCCACGGATGCCAAATCCGTGGCCGCCTTTCTGATAAAAGTGGATTTCTGCCGGTACGCTGTGTTCGCGCAGCGCGCTGAAGAACACCATGCTGTTATTGATTGATACCGTTTCATCGTCAGCCGCGTGGATCAGCAGCGTCGGCGGCGTCTGGCTATGCACCCGTGTTTCCAGCGAATAGGCATCTATGGTTTTTTGATCCGGCCAGGCACCCAATAGCCGGGTGCGGGTACTTTCATGGGCCAGCCCGTCACGCATGCTGATCACCGGATAAATCAGCACCATCGCGTCAGGTCGGGGCGAGAGGCTGTCAGCCTGATCCTGCACCGGGTAGATTTTCTCAGAAAACCGCGTGCCGAGGCTGGCGGCAACATGGCCACCGGCGGAGAAACCCATCATCACGATATATTTGCCGTTCATCGCACGCTGCGCCCGATCGCGCAGTACCCGCACGGCACGCTGCGCATCGGCTAGCGGCGCATCCGGGCCTTCGTGATGACCGTCGTAAGGTAAACGGTAGGTCATGACCGCCAGTGTGTAACCCATTGAGGTAAAGAACGTCGCCAGTGCGCTGCCCTCGCGATCGATCAACACCCGTTGATAACCGCCGCCCGGAGCCACCAATAGCGTAATACCGTTGGAGTTTTCGGGGTGCCAGATAGCCATCTCCGGGCAGCGTACCCCGGTGGCAGCACGATCATAGGGTTCATATTCTTTGGCGAGATCGACAATCTGCGGCTGTGCGCGTGAGTCGCTGGCACCCGGTGCATCACCGTGCGGCCAGATATTAATAATTTCTGTGTGCATAAATCGGTCCTGAGCGAATCATGTTGTCGTTTTTGTGGTCGCGGCCGGATCAACAGCATCCTGCTGTTATTGATTAAAACATGGTCTTTTTTATGGCGATCGTCCAGCCGAAAAGCCGTAATTCAGACAGAATCGGACTATGCCTGGCGCACCTTTTTGTTGCCATAACGTATTGAATTTAAAATTATATCTTAAGCCTGGCTAAAGTAGTCAGGCATGGATTGGCAGGAAAATGGATCTCAGCAGGCGTCAGGGGAAACTGCCGGGAGGAAGTGCTGATTTAAGGTAAATTTCTGGCAATTGTTTGTTAGCCAGCGTGATGTTTGAGACGCCCTGACGTGCAGGGCGTAGAGGCATTACTGTGGCATTGCGTCCAGAGGGATGATCGCGCCGCGATGTTGAATCACGGTGCTGGCGGTGAGATGACCGCGGGCGGCGGCGGCATCCGGTGCCGCACCCTGTAAACGCAGCGCCAGATAGCCTGCGCTAAAGGAATCGCCAGCGGCAGTGGTGTCGATCACTTTCTCTTTTGCCAGTTTGATGGCGGGCACGTCGTAAAGCGGCGCATCACCAACGGCCACCAAACAGGATTCAGCGCCACGTTTGATAACAATCTCCTGCACGCCTGCGTTGCGGGTGCGGGCAATCACCGCTTCCAGTGGCTGTTCACCCCATAACAGATGTTCATCATCCAGCGTCAGAAAGGCGATATCGGTATGCTGCAACATCGCAGCATACGCCTGCTGCGCACTGGCTTTATCGGCCCACAAGCGCGGGCGATAGTTATTATCAAAAATCACTTTGCCGCCGTTCTGGCGGCACGCGCTGAGCAGGTTCATCAGCTTCTCGCGGCTGGCGGCAGGCAAAATCGCCAGGCTGATGCCGCTGAGATAGAGATAATCGTAATGGGCCAGTTGTTGGCAAATGGCCTCAGATTGCGGGCTGTCGAGCCAGTAGCGCGCAGCGGCATCGCTACGCCAGTACCAGAAGGTCCGCTCGCCGTGCTCGTCGGTTTCGATGAAGTACAGACCCGGCATTTTGTTGTCGAGTCGCTGGATCAATCCCGTTTGAACCTGCTCCTGCTGCCAGGCGGCAATCATCTGGTCACTGAAGCTGTCGGTGCCGAGGGCGGTTACGTAATCAACGCGCAGCTGCTCAATGTCAGACTGACGCGCCAGATATACCGCGGTATTCAGCGTATCGCCGCCAAAGCCGCGTTTGATGTTCTCACCTTTTTCGGACAGCTCAATCATGCATTCGCCAAGGATGGCGATTTTCTTCTGCGTCATGGTCTTCGGCCTGTAGTGAATTCTTCCCCTAGTCTCGCGTCTGGTATGGCAGCCGTCAATGTTTTTCAAAACGGCGTTTTAATTCCACTTAAGGTGTGAAACAGGGGGTTTAAGGGTAATTTAGCCGCGAAATTGTTGCTTGTTTTACCGATTAAGCGTGAGACGCACTGTTACACTCAAGAGCTCGTGTGGCTGCTCAGGATGATGATGCTATTTGCAGGCACTCACCACCTACCAGGAAAAAACCATGGTGATGAAGAATTTTAGTCATCGACTGCCTTCTTCAATTGAACTGGAGCAACAACAGGAAACGCGTCTCTTCTGGCAGCAGTGCCAACGATTCTATACTTTCCAGCCGATCTACCAGGTCTCGGGCCACTTACTGGCTATTGAATTACTGACTGCGGTGACACATCCATCCGCACCAGAAAAAAGGCTTTCGCCGGAAATCTATTTTGATGCGCTGGAGATTTCTCAGCGTCTCGATGTGGTGCAGGAACAGTTGGAGCTGCTGATGCAGTGGTCGGCTCTTTTTAATCAGCGCCAACTGGTGGCTTCGGTCAATATCGATGGCCCTACGCTGCTGGCAATCCAACAACATCCGCAAATCCGCAGCCTGATAACCCAACTGCCGTGGGTACGCTTTGAACTGACAGAACATCATGTGTTGCCGCAGGAAGAGATGATTGCGCAGATGCCGGAGCTTGGCCCGCTGTGGCTGGATGATTTTGGTTCCGGTATGGCGAATTTCTCCGCCCTGACCGAGCTGCGTTATGACTACATTAAGTTGTCACGCGAGCTATTTATGCTGCTGCGTTCTACCGACGAAGGTCGCAGCCTGTTTTCTATGCTGTTGGCCTTAATCAACCGTTATTGCAACGGGGTGATTGTCGAAGGCGTGGAAACCGAGGAAGAGTGGCAGCAGGTGCGTAGCTCGCCCGCAATGGCCGCACAAGGTTATTTCTTCTCCCGCCCGGTTCCGTTTAGCGAACTGGAAAACATGGCGCTGGCGCTTCCCTGATAACGTTCCTCAACGTCTCGACTATCTTTAAATGAGACGTGGAAGGACAAGGAGGAAGCAGCATGTCACGAACAGGAAAAGTCCTGAGTTGGGTCATCGGGATTTTTTTGTTGCTGGTTGTGGTGATGGTGGTCGTGATTGCGACCTTTGACTGGAATCGCCTGAAACCAACCATCAACCAGAAAGTCTCGGCAGAATTGAATCGACCTTTCGCCATTCGCGGCGATCTCGGTGTAGCCTGGGTACGCAATCGTGAAGAACCCGGCTGGCGTAGCTGGGTGCCCTGGCCGCAGGTGCATGCCGACGATATTATGCTGGGTAATCCGCCCGCTATCCCTGATGTCACCATGGTGCATTTACAGCGCGTCGAGGCGACGTTAGCGCCGCTGGCGTTGCTGCATAAACAGGTTTATCTGCCGTGGATCAAACTCCAGCAACCCGATGCACGCCTGGTGCAGACTGCGGATAAACAAAACAACTGGACCTTCAACCTTGCCAGCAATAACAACGGCGAGGCCAATGCGGCCCCTTCGGCCTGGACGTTCCGTCTCGATAATATCCTGTTCGATCAAGGGCAGGTACGCTATCGCGACGCCATTAACAAAGCGGATGTCAGCGTCACCCTCAATCCCCTCGGCAAGCCGGTGCCCTATGCGCAGGTGGCGGGAGGTGATGATAAACAGCAGGGTGCCGGTGACTTTGTCTTTGGCTGGCAGGCGAGCGGCACCTATAACAATCAGCGCTTAGAGGGCGAGGGCAAAATTGGCGGCATGTTGTCACTGCGCAGCCAAACCACGCCGTTCCCGTTACAGGTTGATGTACGCAATGGCACCACGCGGGTACGCGTCGAAGGGACATTGCAGGACCCCCTGAATCTGGGTGGGTTGGATGTACGGCTGCGTTTCTCCGGCGATACGCTGGCGAATCTGTACGGTTTGGCTGGCGTGCTGTTACCCGATACGCCGCCCTATGAAACCGATGGTCACCTGATTGCGCGTTTTAACGACGACAAAGGCCCAGTGTTCCGCTACGAAAAATTCAATGGTCATATCGGTGACAGCGATATTCATGGTTCGCTGGTGTACCGTCAGGGCAAACCCCGCCCGAGCCTGACCGGCGATCTCTCGTCGAACCAACTGCGTATGGCCGATTTGGGGCCGTTGATTGGGGTCAATTCTGGTAAGGGCAGTGAGAAAACGCAGCAGGCGAAAGCACAGCGTGGCGAAGCCTCGACGCAGCCTGCCGATCGTGTTTTACCGCACGACAAGTTCGATACCAAAAATTGGGACGTGATGGATGCTGATGTGAAGTTGAGCGGTAAGCGCATCGAACATAGCAATTCGCTGCCGTTAAGCGATCTTTATACCCATTTGCAGCTTAATAACGGTGATTTGCGCCTTGATCCGCTGCGCTTTGGTATGGCGGGTGGTGCGCTTAACTCCACCATCCATCTGGAAGGGAACCGCAGCCCCATGCGTGGCCGGGCGGATGTGCATGTGCGTAAACTTCAGCTGCGGCAGTTATTTCCCAATGTGCAAGCGATGCAGAAAAGCCTTGGTCAGTTGAACGGTGACGCCACGTTAAGCGGCACCGGTAATTCGGTGGCTGATTTGCTGGGCACCAGTGATGGTGAGTTGAAGCTGTTGATGAACGATGGGTTGATCAGTCGCAGCCTGATGGAGATTGCCGGACTGAATGTCGGTAACTATGTGGTGGGTAAACTGTTTGGCGATGACGAGGTGCGTATCAACTGTGCGGCCACCGATCTCAACATTCGCAATGGGCTGGCGACGCCCAAACTGTTTGTCTTCGATACCGAGAACGCGGTGATTAATGTGTCAGGCAGCGCCAACTTTGCTAATGAGCGCCTCGATTTGACCATCGATCCCGAGAGTAAAGGTATCCGCATCATTACGCTGCGCTCGCCGTTGTATGTGCGCGGCACCTTCAAAAAACCGGATGCCGGGGTGAAAGCTGGGCCGTTGATTGCTCGCGGTGCCGCAGCGTTGGCATTAGGCGCGGTGGTGGCACCGGCCGCCGCGTTGCTGGCGTTGGTTTCACCCAGCGATACCGACAGCAATCAATGCAGCAACGTGTTGCAGCAGATGAAGCAGAAGAAATGATCAGTTACGCCACAGCACCTTAATGATGTGGTAGCCAAAGGCGGTTTTCACCGGTCCATAGGGTTGCAGCAATGGGCAGCTGAAGACCGCTTTATCAAAGGCCGGGACCATCTGACCTTTTCGGAACTCACCTAAATCGCCGCCGTTACGTCCGGAGGGGCAGGTGGAGTGTTTCTTTGCCAGCTGTTGGAAGTTCGCACCTTTTTCCAGCTGGGCCAGTAACGCTTTTGCTTTTGCTTCATCCTTCACCAGGATGTGTAAAGCTGCCGCGGTTTTCGCCATGATTCGGTCCTGTTGTGTATAATCGTCGCGCATTATAGCCTGCACCGAATGGTAGCGGCGCGATTTATCGCGCTGTTAAGGTGCTGTGTGATGCCCTCATCCCGACCTTCTCCCGCCAGCGGGAGAAGGAGATGTGCAATATGTTAACTGAGTGAATTTCCGTTATGCGTTTAAACCCCGGCCAACAACGTGCTGTCGAATTTGTCACCGGTCCCTGTCTGGTGCTGGCCGGTGCTGGCTCGGGTAAAACCCGTGTGATCACCAATAAAATTGCGCATCTGATCCGCGACTGCGGCTATCAGGCGCGTCATATCGCCGCCGTGACCTTCACCAATAAAGCTTCGCGCGAGATGAAAGAGCGTGTAGCGCAGACGCTGGGGCGTAAAGAGGCGCGCGGTCTGATGATCTCGACCTTCCATACCCTGGGGCTGGAAATTATCAAACGCGAATATGCCGCGTTGGGGATGAAATCGAGCTTTTCCCTGTTTGACGATCAGGATCAGCTGGCGTTGCTGAAGGATTTGACCAAACAGTGGCTGGAAGAAGATAAGACCCAGTTGCAGCAGCTGATTTCGACCATTTCCAACTGGAAGAACGATTTGGTTGATCCCCAGGGTGCGGCAGGGATGGCGAAATCTCAGCGTGACCAGATTTTTGCCCATTGCTACCAGTTGTACGATCAACACCTGAAAGCCTGCAATGTGCTGGATTTTGACGATTTGATTCTGTTGCCGACGCTGCTGCTGAAACGCAATCAGGAAGTCCGGGAACGCTGGCAGCAGCGCATCCGCTACCTGTTGGTGGATGAATATCAGGACACCAATACCAGCCAGTACGAGCTGGTGAAACTGCTGGTCGGCGCACGGGCACGTTTTACCGTAGTGGGCGATGATGACCAGTCGATTTATTCCTGGCGCGGCGCACGGCCACAAAACCTGGTGCTGCTGAAAGAGGATTTTCCGGCACTGGAAGTGGTCAAGCTGGAACAGAACTATCGGTCGTCTCAGCGCATCCTGAAGGCTGCCAACATCCTGATTGCCAACAATCCGCATGTATTTGAAAAGCGACTGTTTTCTGAGCTGGGGATCGGTAGCGAGCTGAAGGTGCTGATGGCAAACAATGAGGACCACGAGGCGGAACGCGTGGCCGGCGAATTGATTGCGCATCACTTTATCAACAAGACGCAGTACAAGGACTACGCCATTCTCTATCGCGGCAACCATCAGTCGCGCGTGTTTGAGAAGCTGCTGATGCAGAACCGTATTCCATATCGTATCTCGGGGGGGACTTCATTTTTCTCCCGCCCGGAGATTAAAGATTTGCTGGCCTACCTGCGGGTGCTCACTAACCCGGAAGATGACAGCGCGTTTCTGCGTATTGTGAATACGCCGCGGCGTGAGATTGGCCCTGCCACGCTGCAAAAATTGGGTGAATGGGCCACGCTGCGCAACAAGAGTTTGTTCAACGCCAGTTTCGATATGGGGTTGGGACAGACCCTGACCGGGCGTGGACTGGAGCATCTGCAACGTTTTACCGCCTGGCTGAATGAGATCATTCAACTGGCTGAGCGTGAGCCAATCAATGCGGTACGCGATCTGATTCGCGGTATTGATTACGAAAGCTGGCTGTTCGAAACCTCCCCCAGCCCGAAAGCCGCTGAAATGCGCATGAAAAACGTCAATATGTTGTTCCAGTGGATGACGGAAATGCTGGAAGGCAGTGAGCTGGATGAGCCGATGACGCTGGCGCAGGTGGTCACCCGTTTCACGCTGCGCGATATGATGGAGCGTGGTGAGAGCGACGAAGATGTCGATCAGGTTCAGTTGATGACGTTGCATGCTTCAAAAGGGTTGGAGTTTCCGTATGTTTATCTGGTGGGAATGGAAGAGGGGCTTCTGCCGCACCAGAGCAGCATTGATGAAAACAACATCGAGGAGGAGCGCCGTCTGGCGTACGTCGGGATTACCCGTGCGCAGAAGGAGCTAACCTTTACGTTATGTCGGGAGCGCCGTCAGTATGGCGAGTTGGTGCGACCGGAGCCGAGCCGCTTTTTACTGGAACTGCCGCAGGATGATATGGAATGGGAGCGCGAGAAGAAAGTGGTGAGCGCTGAGGAGCAAATGAAAACGAGGCAGACTCGCGTCGCCGGTTTACGTGCGATGCTGGAGAATGCAAAAAAAGGCGCGTAGCGGCGCGATTTATCGCGCAGGTTTTAAAAGAGCGCGATAAATCGCGCCGCTACGGGGTACATCAGGACAGGGTTAATAACCAGTGCACATAAGACTGGAAATGGCTTTCCTGCTCCAGCAGCTCCGCCCTTAACGGATGCGCCTGCAACCAGCCCGGAGGCAACGTCAGATGCAGCGCATCATCATCCGCCTGCAAACGTACCGCTGGTAAGGTGTCATCGCGACGACGGCTGGAGAAGATAATCGCCAGACGCAATAAACGGCACAGACGCTCAGCCAGACGCGGTGGCACCGCATTCTGCTGTGTCAGTAGCGCCAGATCGATGCTGCCGCTCTGGTTCTGTAACAGGCAGGCCAGCAATTTTTTCTGGGCGGGGGTAAAGCCGGGAAGATCGAGATGGCGAATCAGGTAAGCAGCGTGCTGGGAAGCCTGGCGGAAATCAACACTCAGGCCAATTTCGTGAATCGAACAGGCGCTCAGCAGCAGATCGCGACATCGATGATCCAGCTTCCATGCGGCGCTTACCTGACGGAAAAAGCTTTCAGCCAACTGGCGCACGCGTTCGGCCTGATCCACATCAATGGTAAAACGGCGCTGGACGTTTTGCAGAGTACGGCTGCGAATATCGCGATCAATGGGTTGATGCAGCATGCCATACACCAGCCCTTCGCGCAGTGCGCCACCGGCCAGCGTCATACTTTCGATATTCAGTTCCTGAAAGATGGCGATCAGGATAGACAAGCCGCTGGGGAACACCAGCGCGCGCTCCAGGGTCAGCCCTTCAATCTCCAGTTCCTCGAGCTTGCCACATTGAATGGCACGCTGTTTCAACTGTTGCAGTTTGCTCAGGGTAATGCGTTCATCCATCCCCTGCGCCACCATAATTTCCTGTAGCGCCTGCACGGTGCCTGAGGCACCCACACAAATCTGCCAGCCTTTTTCGCGCAGTGCCGTCGCTACCGGGCGGATCATCTCACGCGCTGCCTGTTCGGCCTGAGCAAAGTTCTCCTTTGCCAGATGACGATCGCTGAAGTAACGCTCCAGCCAGGTGACGCAGCCCATCGACAGACTAAACAGCGTTGTCGCATGAGAACCCTCACCGGTCACCAGCTCGGTACTGCCGCCACCGATATCGACGACCAGACGCTGATCGGAGCCACCGGTGGTATGCGCCACACCCTGATAAATCAGGCGTGCTTCCTCTTCGCCACTGATGACGTTAACCGGGCAGCCAAGGATCTTTTCTGCGGTAGTGAGGAAGTCCTGCGCGTTGGCAGCAAGGCGCAGCGTGGCCGTCGCAACCACGCGAATCTGTTCAGGAGGAATGTCCTGGAGTTGTTCGGAGAAAAGTTTCAGGCACTGCCAGCCACGTTGCATTGCTTCTGCCGAGAGCTGGCTCTCTTTGTCGAGACCCGCAGCCAGGCGCACCTTGCGTTTTATGCGCGCGACCGTCTGAATGCTGCCAGAGACTTCGCGCACCACCAACATATGAAAACTGTTGGAACCCAGATCAATCGCAGCATAAAGGGACGATGCGCTTAGCATGGTGTGCTTAACCCGAACGTTTACGGTTGTTGTTACGCGGTGCGCCACTGCGACGGTTGGTGTTATTGCCACCACGACGCGGGCCATTGCCTGAGCGGTTACGGGTCAAACGTTTCGGTGGTGGCAGGTCGTTCAACAGCGCTTCGCTATTGTATTTGCTCACCGGGATACCGTGGCCGATATACTCTTCAATGGCTGGCAGATTCAGCGCGTACTCTTCACAGGCGAGGCTGATGGAGTGACCGCTGGCACCCGCGCGGCCGGTACGGCCAATACGGTGCACGTAATCTTCACGATCGTCGGGCAGGTCGTAGTTAAATACATGGGTCACCGCAGGGATGTGCAGACCACGAGCAGCGACATCGGTTGCTACCAGAATATCAACATCACCTTTGGTGAAATCGTCGAGAATACGCAGACGTTTTTTCTGCGCCACGTCACCGGTCAACAAGCCAACGCGATGACCATCGGCGGCGAGATGGCCCCAGATGTCTTCACAACGGTGCTTGGTGTTAGCGAAGACGATGGCACGGTCTGGCCACTCTTCTTCCAGCAGGGTTTGCAGCAGACGCATCTTCTCTTCGTTTGAAGGATAGAAGAGTTCTTCTTTGATGCGATGGCCGGTTTTTTGCTCCGGTTCCACTTCCACATATTCGGCGTTGTTCATATGTTCGAACGCCAGTTCACGCACACGCCAGGAAAGGGTGGCGGAGAACAACATGCTCAGACGTTGCGTCGCAGGAGGAACACGGCGGAACACCCAGCGGATGTCTTTGATAAAGCCGAGATCGAACATGCGGTCAGCTTCGTCCAGCACCACCACCTGAATCGCACCCAGGTTGATATGGTTCTGTTTAGCGTAATCGATCAGGCGACCGGTGGTACCCACCAGAATATCCACGCCTTGTTCCAGCACTTTCAGCTGTTTATCGTAACCGTCGCCGCCATAGGCCAGACCCAGCTTCAGGCCGGTGGCCTGTGCCAGCGGTTCTGCATCGGCATGGATCTGTACCGCCAGCTCGCGCGTAGGTGCCATGATCAAGGCGCGCGGCTGATTCACCTGACGGCCTTCAGCCTCAGGATGCGTAAGAAGATGATGAAACGTTGACGTCAGGAACGCCATCGTTTTGCCGGTACCGGTTTGCGCCTGACCCGCGACGTCACGCCCTGAAAGCGTAAGAGGCAACGCGAGCGCCTGAATCGGCGTGCAGTTATGAAAGCCTTTCTTTTCAAGGGCTTCCACTACCTTTGGGTGCAGGGCGAAGTCGGAAAACTTCTGTTCTGTTAAGTGTGTTTTGCTCATAGTGTGGTAGAATATCAGCTTACTATCGCTTTACGAAAGCGTATCCGATGAAATAAAGTCAACCTACGTTGGTAAATATTACGCCAATTCGCCAGGCATAATCTTTGGAGTAAAACATGAGCAGCGATAAAATCGTTCACCTGACCGATGACAGTTTCGACACCGATGTGCTGAAAGCAGACGGTGTGACACTGGTAGATTTCTGGGCTGAATGGTGTGGTCCTTGCAAAATGATCGCACCGATTCTTGATGAAGTCGCAGAAGAGTACGACGGTAAGCTCACCATCGCCAAGCTGAACATTGACGACAACCCGGGCACCGCGCCGAAGTACGGCATTCGTGGTATCCCAACCCTGCTGCTGTTCAAAAACGGCGAGGTGGCGGCAACGAAAGTTGGCGCGCTGTCAAAAGGCCAGCTTAAAGAGTTCCTGAACGCTAACCTGGGCTAAGCCCGGCGCGGTGTTTCGTCCGCAGTGGCGAATTTTTTCTCCACTGCTGGACGTCTCCCTTTTAGCGTGATAAGTTGTCAATACTGCATTACGCACTTACCTTGTAGTTTGCATCTAAAAGATTTCCCTTGTCAGACCCTATTCGCATTGAACGTTTTCGTGGTTTGGCAATCTGACGGCTAGTACCCCTGGCAACATTATCGACCGTCTCCTCGCTTTCTATCGCCATCCCTGACGATATCCGTCGAGCAGAGTCGAAAAAGAGCCATTAAACAGGCATGGAATATTCGCCATACCATTCACGACAAACATTTCGAGAATTACCCCGAGTTTAAGAACCCATCACTATGAATCTTACCGAATTAAAGAATACGCCGGTTTCTGAGCTGATTACTCTCGGCGAAAATATGGGGCTGGAAAACCTGGCGCGTATGCGCAAGCAGGATATTATTTTCGCCATTCTGAAGCAGCACGCGAAGAGTGGCGAAGACATCTTCGGTGATGGTGTGCTGGAGATATTGCAGGATGGATTTGGTTTCCTCCGTTCCGCAGACAGCTCCTACCTCGCCGGTCCCGACGACATCTACGTTTCTCCCAGCCAAATTCGCCGCTTCAACCTCCGCACAGGTGACACCATCTCCGGTAAAATTCGCCCGCCGAAAGAAGGTGAGCGTTACTTTGCCCTGTTGAAGGTGAATGAAGTTAACTACGATAAGCCGGAAAACGCGCGTAGTAAGATTCTGTTCGAAAACCTTACGCCGCTGCACGCTAACAGCCGTTTGCGTATGGAGCGTGGTAATGGTTCTACTGAAGACCTGACAGCGCGTGTTCTGGATCTGGCTTCACCGATTGGTCGTGGTCAGCGTGGCTTGATCGTGGCACCGCCGAAAGCCGGTAAAACCATGCTGTTGCAGAACATCGCCCAGAGCATCGCCTACAATCACCCGGATTGTGTGCTGATGGTGCTGCTGATTGACGAACGTCCGGAAGAAGTGACCGAGATGCAGCGTCTGGTTAAAGGCGAAGTTATCGCATCAACCTTCGACGAACCGGCTTCCCGCCATGTGCAGGTTGCGGAAATGGTGATCGAGAAAGCCAAGCGCCTGGTTGAGCATAAAAAAGACGTCATCATTCTGCTCGACTCCATCACCCGTCTGGCTCGCGCCTACAACACCGTGGTTCCGGCCTCAGGTAAAGTACTGACCGGTGGTGTGGACGCCAACGCCCTGCATCGTCCGAAGCGTTTCTTCGGTGCGGCGCGTAACGTGGAAGAGGGCGGCAGCCTGACCATCATCGCTACTGCGTTGGTTGATACCGGTTCGAAGATGGACGAAGTGATTTACGAAGAATTTAAAGGTACCGGCAACATGGAATTGCACCTTTCCCGTAAAATTGCGGAAAAACGTGTGTTCCCGGCGATCGACTACAACCGTTCCGGTACCCGTAAAGAGGAACTGCTTACCACCTCTGAAGAGTTGCAGAAGATGTGGATCCTGCGCAAAATCATCCATCCGATGGGTGAAATCGACGCGATGGAGTTCCTCATCAACAAACTGGCAATGACCAAAACCAACGACGAATTCTTCGATATGATGAAGCGTTCCTGACGTGTCAGTGGCGAAAAGTCTCTCAGACAGACTTTTCGCACAAATTGCCAGGATTTATCGCCAACGCCACGTCTTAACGTGGCGTTTTTTATTTTCGGGCATTAGGATTATGCGAGCCGGGAGTATTGATAATGACTGTGGCGGAAGTGCTGGTTTTTTAACCAAACGCGCACCTCTGGAGCAGAATTAGGACTAAGGATGAACGGCAAAGGCAAAAAGTTCGCCTATTGTTGTCCACGATTTTAGCTGAGAGCGTTAATGTGAATTTACTCACTATGAGTACTGAGCTTGGTTTAGTTTTTCTGTTTTCCTTAGCGTTCCTGTTTTTTGCTCGCAAAGTGGCTAAAAAAATCGGACTGGTTGACACGCCAAACTCCAGAAAACGCCATCATGGAGCGATTCCGCTCGTCGGCGGGATTTCCGTCTATGCGGGGATCTGCTTCGCGTTTCTCATTTCGAATTACTATCTCCCACATTCTTTGTTGTACCTCGGCTGCGCCGGGGTGTTGGTGTTGGTTGGCGCGCTGGACGATCGCTTCGATATCAGCGTGAAAATCCGTGCTACGGTGCAGGCTACGGTCGCGGTAGTGATGATGGCCGGAGCCAAACTCTATCTGCTTAGCCTCGGTTTTATTATCGGTCCGGTCGAACTGATTGTCGGGCCGTTTGGCTATGTACTGACGCTGTTTGCCGTTTGGGCGGCAATTAACGCCTTCAATATGGTGGATGGGATTGATGGCCTGCTGGGCGGGCTGTCGTCAGTCACCTTCGGTGCGATGGGGATCATTCTTTACTTTGACGGGCAAACCAGCCTGTCAATGTGGTGCTTTGCCATGATTGCCGCCACCATCCCCTATATCCTGCTTAACCTTGGTTTCCTCGGACGGCGTTATAAAGTGTTTATGGGTGATGCAGGCAGTACCATGATTGGTTTCACCATCATCTGGATCCTGCTGGAAACCACCCAGGGATTAAGTCATCCGATAACCCCGGTCACCGCGTTGTGGCTGATTGCCATTCCCCTGATGGATATGGTTGCCATCATGTATCGCCGTCTGCGCAAAGGGATGAGCCCATTTTCTGCCGATCGCCAGCATATCCATCATCTGATCATGCGTGCGGGTTTTACGTCACGACAGGCGTTCCTGTTGATTACCGTGGCGGCGGCGATTCTGGCGGGTATTGGTGTCCTCGGTGAGTATTTGGCCTTCATCCCGGAGTGGGTGATGCTGTTGTTGTTTTTGTTGGCATTTTTCTTCTATGGCTATTGCCTGAAGCACGCCTGGCGTGTGGCACGCAAAGTTCGCCGAATCAAACGTCGCTGGCAAAGCGTTGGCGATGATAAGAAATAAATCAGTACCCAGAAAAGGATCCCTTGTTATGACCTCTGGAGTTGTGGAGAACGAACTGGATATTCGCGGCCTGTGCTGTACGCTATGGCGTGGTAAACGCTGGATCGTTGGTCTGGCGTTGCTGTTCGCGTTGCTGGCATGGCTGGTGTCTATGCTGATGAAACAGACATGGAGCACCACGGCGATCACCGATCGACCCACCGTCAACATGTTGGGGGATTACTTCGTCCAGCAGCAACTGCTCAAAAACCTTGATGTGCGTAACAACACGCTAAATCTCAGCTCGCCTGGGCCAACGGTCATGGATGATGTCTACCAGGAATTCATCATGCAACTGGCATCATGGGACACTCGACGGGATTTCTGGTTGCAGACCGACTACTATAAAAGCCGCAAAAGCGGTAACGCCCACAACGATGCGGCGTTACTTGATGATCAGATCAACAATATTCAGTTCACACCTGCCGATCCGGCTCACAATACGCTGAACAGCGTCAGGCTGGTGGCCGAAAGCGCCAGTGATGCCAATAACCTGCTGCGACAGTACATTGCTTACGCTAGCGAACGGGCCGCGCGCCATTTGAATGCGGAGCTGAAAGGTGCCTGGCAGGCGCGAGCCGAACAGTTGCAGGCGCAGGTGAAGCGTCAGGAAGATGTGGCACAGGCGGTATTTGCCCGGCAGCGTCAGCGTATTGAGCAGGCGCTGAAAATCGCCAGCCAGCAAGGTATCAAAGAAAACCGCGCGCCGGTGATGGGTGAAACGCTACCGGACAGCGACCGCTTCCTGCTGGGGCAGCAAATGTTGCAGGCGCAGCTCGATACCTTGCAGGCCAGCGGTCCGGCGTACGATTTAAGCTATGATCAAAACAGAGCAATGTTGAGTACATTGCAGGCCGGGCCGCGTGTGGATAAACAGTTTCAGACCTACCGCTATCTGCGTACACCAGAAGAACCGGTGAAGCGTGATAGCCCACGTCGGCTGTTTATGATGATCATGTGGGGCGTCATCGGCGCGCTGGTGGGAGCGGGGGTTGCATTGGTGCGCCGTCCGCGCCCGATGTCACCAACGAGTCATTGAGAGAAGCCGCGTGAAAGTTCTGACCGTATTTGGTACTCGTCCTGAGGCAATCAAAATGGCACCGCTGGTGCAAGCGCTGGCCCAGGATTCGGCGTTTGAATCGCGCCTGTGCGTCACCGCCCAGCATCGTGAAATGCTTGATCAGGTGCTTCGTTTGTTCAATCTGCAACCCGACTATGACCTCAATATCATGCGACCGGAGCAGGGGCTGACGGAAATCACCTGCCGTATTTTGCAGGGCATGAAAACCGTATTGGCCGATTTCCGTCCCGATGTGGTGCTGGTACATGGCGATACCACCACGACGCTGGCTGCCAGCCTGGCGGCGTTTTATCACCAAATCCCGGTAGGGCATGTGGAAGCCGGTCTGCGAACCGGGAATCTGATGTCGCCCTGGCCGGAAGAGGCTAACCGTACCCTGACCGGGCACCTGGCAAGTTATCACTTCACGCCAACACAAAACTCACGAGAGAATTTGCTGCGCGAAAATCTGCCGGAACAGCGGATTTTCGTCACCGGCAATACGGTGATTGATGCCTTGTTGTGGGTGCGCGATCGCGTACTGGACGACGCCGATCTGAACGCCCGGCTGACGGCGCATTATCCGTTCCTCGACCCGGAGAAAAAGCTGATTCTGGTCACCGGGCATCGACGGGAGAGTTTTGGCGACGGTTTTGAACGCATTTGCAGCGCGCTGGCGCAGATTGCCCGTCGGCACCCGCAGGCGCAGATCGTCTACCCGGTGCACCTCAATCCGAATGTCAGCGAGCCGGTCAATCGTATTCTGAGCGGGATCGAAAATATCGTTCTGATCGAGCCGCAGGAGTATCTGCCATTTGTCTGGTTGATGAACCGCGCATGGCTGATCCTCACGGATTCTGGTGGTATTCAGGAAGAGGCGCCGTCACTTGGCAAACCGGTGTTGGTAATGCGAGACACCACCGAACGCCCGGAGGCGGTTGCTGCTGGTACGGTCAGGTTGGTGGGTACGGATATTGATAAAATTGTGGCAGAAGTCAGCCTGTTGCTGGACAACGATGAAGTCTGGCAGGCGATGAGCCATGCGCACAATCCTTATGGCGACGGCCAGGCCTGCGCGCGCATTTTGCAGGTTCTTAAAAATCATAGAGTTTAACCATGAGTTTTCACACCATTTCCGTTATTGGACTGGGTTACATTGGGCTGCCGACCGCAGCCGTTTTTGCCTCTCGGGAAATTAAAGTGGTGGGCGTTGATATCAATGCCCACGCAGTCGAAACCATCAATCGTGGTGAAATTCACATTGTTGAACCGGAACTCGACAAGGTGGTCCACGAGGCCGTGCAGCGCGGTTTTCTGCGCGCCACGACCCAGGTGGAAGCAGCCGATGCCTTTCTGATTGCGGTTCCCACGCCTTTTATCGGTGATCACCAGCCGGATCTCAGCTATGTCCAGGCGGCAGCGTCTTCTATCGCTCCGGTATTAAAAGCGGGCGATTTAGTGATTCTCGAATCCACTTCCCCGGTTGGGACGACGGAACAGCTGGCCGCCTGGCTGGCGGCTGCGCGTCCGGACTTGCGTTTTCCGCAGCATGGTGAGGCACCCGATATCGCCATTGCCTACTGCCCGGAGCGCGTGTTGCCTGGCAAAGTGATGGTGGAGTTGATTGAAAACGATCGCGTGATCGGTGGCATGACACCCGCTTGCTCCGCGCGTGCCAGCGAGTTGTACCGCATCTTCCTGCGTGGTGAGTGTGTAGAAACCCACGCGCGCACGGCGGAGATGTGCAAGCTGACAGAAAACAGCTTCCGTGACGTTAATATCGCGTTTGCCAATGAACTGTCACTGATCTGCGCTGAACAGGGAATTAATGTCTGGGAACTGATTGCGCTGGCGAATCGCCACCCACGCGTCAACATTCTGCAACCCGGCCCTGGTGTGGGCGGTCACTGCATTGCTGTCGATCCCTGGTTTATCGTGGCGCAAAACCCACAGCAGGCGCGTCTGATCCGCACCGCGCGAGAAGTTAACGATGCCAAACCGCTCTGGGTTTTGGATCAGGTGAAGCAGGCGTTAGCCGAATGCCTGACCGCCAGTGGCAAACGCGCCAGCGAAGTGAGTATCGCCTGCTTTGGCCTGGCGTTTAAACCCAATATTGATGACCTGCGTGAAAGCCCGGCCATGACCGTGGCAGAACTGATTGCCGATTGGCACAGCGGCGCCACCTGGGTAGTTGAACCGCATATCAACACGATCCCTAACCGCCTGGCGGGTAAAGCTACGCTGGTAACGACCACCGAGGCACTCCAACAGGCTGATATTTTGGTGATGCTGGTTGATCACACGCCGTTCCGCGCCATTGATGCCGCGCAGGTCACGCAAGCGTGGATTGTCGATACTAAAGGGGTTTGGCGATGAAACACATTCTGGTCAACGACGATGTCCATCTGTGTCAGCATTAACCCACTGCCGTGGGAGAGTGGCTTCTTTAGCCTGAATACCGCGCGCCTCGAAATCGATGGCGACACACCGCTGGCGCACGCATTGCAGCAGCCCTGTGGCTTGTGGCAAATCAAGGTCGCGGCTGAACGCAACGATGTGATCGATGCCATCAGCCAGCATGGTTTTCAGTTGGTGGAAGGGGAAGCCGATCTCGCCATCAATATCAAACGTACCGAGCGGCAAACTGGCGTGCGCATCGCGCGTGAAGCGCAGATCCCGGCATTGCGTGCCGCCGCCGGAGTGGCGTTTCGTCTGAGCCGCTTTCGTACCCCGTGGTTTAAGGCGGATGACAGCAGCCGTTTCTACGCACAGTGGATTGAGAACGCAGTACGCGGCACGTTTGATAACCAGTGCCTGATTGCCTGCGATGAACAGGGCGAATTGCAGGGTTTTGTCTCGATACGCGAGCAGGACGGTGATGCGCGCATTGGGCTGCTGGCAGTGTTGCCGGAAGCGCAGGGTAAGGGTATCGGCCAGCGCTTGCTGCTGTCGGCCGCTGACTGGGGGCGGGTGCGCCAGCTTAATCGGCTACGTGTTGCTACCCAACTCAGCAATCTGACGGCGATGCGTCTCTATTTACGCAGCGGTGCACGGCTGGAAAGCACGGCTTACTGGTTCTACAGGAACGCACATGATCCCATTTAATGCGCCCCCGATCGTGGGCAGCGAAATTGAATATATGCAATCGGCGATGGCCAGCGGCAAGCTCTGCGGCGATGGCGGCTTTACCCGGCGTTGCCAGCAATGGATGGAGCAGCATTTCGGCAGCAAAAAGGTTCTGCTGACGCCTTCCTGCACGGCCTCGCTGGAGATGGCTGCGTTGCTGATTGATATCCAGCCCGGCGATGAAGTGATTATGCCGAGCTACACCTTTGTATCCACGGCCAATGCCTTTGTGCTGCGTGGTGCCACAATCGTGTTTGTGGATGTGCGTCCCGATACATTGAACATCGACGAAACCCTGATTGAAGCGGCGATCACCGAGAAAACCCGCGCTATCGTGCCAGTTCATTACGCCGGTGTGGCCTGCGAAATGGACACCATTATGGCGCTGGCGGCAAAGTATCAGCTTTACGTGATTGAAGATGCAGCGCAGGGGGTGATGTCAAACTACAAAGGGCGTGCGCTTGGCACCATCGGTCATATTGGTTGTTTTAGCTTCCATGAAACCAAAAACTACACCGCAGGTGGTGAAGGCGGAGCTACGCTGATCAATGACGCAAAAATGGTCGAACGTGCCGAGATAATCCGGGAAAAAGGCACCAATCGTAGCCAGTTCTTTCGCGGCCAGGTGGATAAATACACCTGGCGCGACATCGGCTCCAGCTATCTGATGGCGGATTTACAGGCCGCATATCTCTGGGCGCAGCTCGAAGTGGCCGAGCGTATCAATCAGCAGCGCCTGCGCCTGTGGAATAACTATTATGCGGCGCTTCAGCCGCTGGCGGCTGCCGGACGCCTTACCTTGCCGGTGGTGCCAGGCGACTGCCGCCACAACGCGCATATGTTTTACATCAAACTGCGTGACAGCAGCGATCGTCAGGCGCTGATCAACTGGATGAAAGAAGCCGAAATTCTCACCGTTTTTCATTACATCCCACTGCATTCATCACCGGCGGGCGCGCGTTTTGGCCGCTTCCACGGCGATGATGTTGTCACCACCCGTGAGAGCGAACGTTTGCTGCGTTTGCCACTGTTCTACAATCTGTCGGACAACAATCAGCGCACGGTGATCAATTCCCTGTTGAGCTTCTTTGCCTGATGTCACTCGCTAAAGCCTCGGTGTGGACCGCGTCGTCCACGCTGGTCAAAATTGTTGCCGGGTTGCTGGTGGTCAAATTGCTGGCCGTCAGTTTCGGCCCGGAAGGTGTCGGCCAGGCCGGAAACTTCCGTCAGCTGATTACCGTGCTCGGCGTGCTGGCCGGTGCCGGCATATTTAACGGCGTGACCACCTATGTGGCGCAATTTCAGCAGCAACCCGCGTCGCTACGGGCTGTCACCGGAACGGCATCCGCGCTGGTGCTTGGCTTCTCCACGCTAGTGGCGGTGGTGTTTTTGCTGGCTGCGGCACCAATTAGCCGGGCGTTATTCGGCCACGATCATTATCAGGGCGTGGTACGCATCGTGGCATTTCTCCAGCTTGGTATCGCTTGGGCGAATCTGACGCTGGCATTGTTGAAAGGTTTTCGTGATGCACGCGGTAACGCGTTGGCGCTGATTGCCGGTAGCCTGATTGGCGTGGTGGCATATGCGCTGTGCTGGTGGATCGGCGGTTACGCCGGAGCATTGGTTGGATTAGCGCTGGTGCCTGCGCTGGTGGTGATCCCAGCGCTGATGATGTTGCGACGTCATCAGCAGGTGTTGCCACTACGTTGGTTAAAACCGGTCTGGGAGCCGGAACTGGCGCGCAATCTGGCGAAGTTTACCCTCATGGCGCTGATCACCTCGGTGACGCTGCCGGTGGCCTGGGTGTTGATGCGAAACCTGCTGGCGCAACAGCAAGGCTGGGCGCAGGTCGGGTTGTGGCAAGGTGTCACCAGCATTTCTGATGCGTATCTGCAATTTATCACCGCCACCTTTAGCGTCTGGCTGTTGCCAACCCTGGCCCGGCTGGAGCATAAGCCACAGATTGCGAGGGAAATTTTGCGCGCGCTGCGCTTTGTTTTGCCCGCGGTGGCGGCTGCCAGCTTCTGCGTCTGGTTATTGCGTGATGTGGCCATCTGGCTGCTTTTCTCCACAAAGTTCGCCGCGATGCGCGATCTGTTTGTCTGGCAACTGTGTGGTGACGTGTTCAAAGTCGGTGCCTATGTCTTTGGTTACCTGGTTATCGCTAAAGCGTCGCTGCGTTTCTATATTTTGACGGAAGTCAGCCAGTTCATCTTACTGATGGCGTTTTCCCACTGGTTGATTCCGCTACATGGGACGGTCGGTGCCGCACAAGCCTACATGGCGACCTACATTTGCTACTTTGCGCTCTGCTGTGGCGCCTTCACCCTTTATTGCCGAAGAAAATGACGTTAACTCATGTGCTGGGATCGGATATCCCCCATCATAATCACACCGTGCTGCGCTTCTTTAATGATGTGATCAGCGCGCAACTGCCGCAGGAGACGCCTCGTCGATTTATGGTGGTCACACCAACGCCAGACGCATTACAGGCTTATCAGGCATTGCAAATTGAAACCTTTCCCGACAAGCGGGCGCTGGCACGGGCGGTGATCAACCGTGCGACAGACCGGCAGCAGCGCTTCTTTTTCCACGGGCAATTTAATCCCGGGCTTTGGCTGGCGTTGTTGAGTGGCAAACTGCGACGCAACCAGGCGTTCTGGCATGTATGGGGCGCAGATTTATATGAAGAGGGCAGCGGTCTGAAGTATCAGCTGTTCTATCTGCTGCGGCGTCTCGCCCAAGGACGTATGGCGCGCGTGTTCGCGACACGCGGCGACCTGTACCATTATCAGCAACGGCATCCGCGGGTGCCGACATCTTTGCTTTATTTCCCGACACGGATGCCGGAATGTGCCGTGCCTGTTGCGACAGAACCGCATGATTTTACCGTGTTGTTGGGTAATTCGGGCGATCGCAGCAATCGCCATATCGCGGGTTTGCAGGCGATCAAGTCACAGTTTGGTGACCAAATAAAGGTGGTGATACCGCTTGGCTATCCCGCTAATAATGATACATATATTAACGAAGTCGCTACTGAAGCCGCGTTACTTTTCCCCAATGGGCAGGTTACGCTGTTGCGCGATAAGATCGATTTTGACGCCTATCTTGCGCTGCTCAGCCGTTGCCACCTGGGTTATTTTATGTTTGAACGCCAGCAGGGGATTGGTACCCTTTGCCTGCTGATTCAGGCTGGCATTCCGTTTGTTCTCAGCCGCAAAAACCCGTTCTGGCGCGATCTTAGTGAGCAGGGATTACCGGTGTTGTTCAGCGACGATGCTCTGGACAGCGCTCGGGTCGCAGAGGCACAGCGCCAGCTGATGCAGTGCGATCCTGCCTCCATCGCATTCTTTGCCCCCGGCTATCTGGCAGGGTGGCGCGAGGCACTCACTCTGAGTGAAACGGAGAACTTATGACCCTCTTGCAGTTCAGCGGTCTGCTGGTGGTGTATTTGTTCTCGCTGGGTTTTATCCTGACTCTGACCTGGCGGGAATTTAAACGGGTGCGTTTCAACTTCCACCTGTTCTTTACCATTCTGTTTTTACTGACATTTTATTTTGGCTTTCCACTGACCAGCATTCTGGTGTTCCGCTTCAATATGGCGGTGGTGCCCGCAGAATTTCTGTTGCAGGCGCTACTGGCTGCCACCAGTTTCTATGCCATCTATTACGTGAGCTACAAAGTCCGTTTGCGTCCGGCCACTCGCGTGCCGCGCAAACCCTGGTTGCAGATGAACCGGGTGGAAACCCATCTCACCTGTCTGCTGTTGGCGCTGGTGGCAATCGGCACCGTAACGGTGTTTTTCCTGCATAATGGCCTGCTGCTGTTCCGGCTGACGGCCTATAACCAGATCTTCTCCAGCGAAGTCTCCGGTGTGGCGCTAAAACGCTTCTTCTACTTCTTCATCCCGGCGATGTTGATTCGTTACTTCCTCAACCCGACACTGCGTCAGTGGCTGCTGTTTTTGCTGGTTTCCGTGGCTTTTGGCCTGCTGACCTATGCGTTGGTGGGGGGCACGCGCGCGAACATCATCATCGCCTTTGCGTTGTTCCTGTTTATCGGTATTACCCGCGGCTGGATCACGCTGTGGATGCTGGCCGCTGCGGGGGTGCTGGCGATTGGCGGCATGTTCTGGCTGGCGCTGCGACGTTATAACCTCGATGTGATGGGGGATGAGGCGTTTTACACCTTCCTTTATCTGACGCGCGATACCTTCTCTCCGTGGGAGAATCTGGCGTTGTTGTTACAGCATTACGACAAAATCTCGTTTCAGGGCTTGGCCCCAATGTGGCGTGATTTTTACGTATTTATTCCCAGCTGGCTGTGGCCGGGACGTCCGTCGATGGTGCTGAACAGCGCTAACTACTTTACCTGGGAAGTGCTCAATAACCACTCCGGGCTGGCGATCTCGCCAACGTTACTTGGGTCGCTGTTGGTGATGGGTGGCGTGTGGTTTATTCCGCTGGGTGCCGTTGCGGTGGGCCTGTTAATGAAAGGCTTCGATACGCTTTACGCGCGTGGTCGTCATGAGACTAATCGTTATAACGGGGCCATTTTGCAAAGTTTTTGTTTTGGTGCGGTGTTTAACATGATCGTGCTTGCGCGTGAAGGGCTGGATGCCTTCGGTTCACGCGTGGTGTTTTTCTGCGTTATTTTTGCCGCCTGCTTATTGGTGGCGAAGTTGCTTTACTGGCTGCTGGATCGTGCCGGATTGATCCGACAACGCGGTGAGCCGGTGTTACCCAGCCCTTTTTAACCTCCGGGGACAACAGGAAAACGTTTGACGTTGAATACGATAAAAAAAGAGGAGCCGCGTTATTCGCTACGCGGTATCGATCTCTACGCTTTTCAGGATGGGGCGTCCTTTCTCGACTTTCTTCTGCCTGACGAGAAGCCGCGCAGTGGCACGCTGGTGGCGATCAATGCCGAAAAAATGTTGACGCTGGAAAGCGATGCACAAGTCCGTGCGTTGATTGAGCAAGCCGAATTTAAATATGCCGATGGCATCAGCATTGTGCGTTCGTTACGCAAGAAATATCCGCAGATACGGGTAAACAGAATTGCCGGAGCCGATTTGTGGGAGGCATTGATGGAACGTGCTGGCCGCAGTGGCATCCCGGTCTTTTTGATTGGCGGTCGTGACGCCGTGTTGCAGGAAACTTGCGAAAAACTACGCCGTCAGTGGCAGGTGAACATTGTCGGCAGCCAGGATGGCTATTTTACCCTGGATGAGCGCGAGGCGTTATTTACGCGTATTGCTGCCAGCAAAGCGCAGATTGTGACTGTCGCGCTGGGATCGCCGCGTCAGGAGTTGCTGATGCGTGATTGCCGCGCCCATTGGCCCGACGCGCTGTATATGGGGGTAGGTGGCACCTACGATGTGTTTACCGGACGGGTGGCGCGCGCGCCCCGTAGCTGGCAAAAACTTGGGCTGGAATGGCTGTATCGCTTGATTCGTCAGCCTTCGCGCTGGCGACGCCAAATAAAGTTGCTGAAATATTTAGGCTATCACTGGCGCGGCGATCTCTGATATTGCTGATTAATGCAGCAATTTCTGGTTGGGGCAGGCATAAAGTGCAGTATTTATCGACGGAATGCACAAAGCGTAACCAAACGCGTTTTTTTATGAAAAAAGCACTGGACAGTCTGGTATCAGGTCCGTAGTATGCACATCCGCAACGGCGCTACGCGCCCGTAGCTCAGCTGGATAGAGCGCTGCCCTCCGGAGGCAGAGGTCTCAGGTTCGAATCCTGTCGGGCGCGCCATTAAGTTTGTGCGCAAGAGCTTCGGTGGTTTTAAATACCGCGTTAGGCAGTAAAAAGATTTATGGTGGCTATAGCTCAGTTGGTAGAGCCCTGGATTGTGATTCCAGTTGTCGTGGGTTCGAGTCCCATTAGCCACCCCAGATTTTGCTGGGACATGCGAAGGTGGCGGAATTGGTAGACGCGCTAGCTTCAGGTGTTAGTGTCTTAACGGACGTGAGGGTTCAAGTCCCTCTCTTCGCACCAGGCAAAATATTAAGATAAAAAAAATCGGCGAGTAGCGCAGCTTGGTAGCGCAACTGGTTTGGGACCAGTGGGTCGGAGGTTCGAATCCTCTCTCGCCGACCATCTTAATATGAAAAACAACCTGCTAAGAGCAGGTTTTTTTTCGTCCGTAGAAAAGTGATTTCATGCCATTGTCTCTGTTCTGAGACATGCAACTTAATGATTTATATGTATTTTACATATCCTTGCATTGCCTGTCGCTCAGCGGAGACAATCTGAAGCTGGTTTGTCGCTGTTTCCCGACATCATCGTTTGGCTTTACCATACCTGTTAAAATAACCATTTGATAAATATAGATTTAATTTGTCATCTGCAAACCTGGCACGGCTTGTGCAATAATATCTTCGTAGATGCTCATTCCACCTCTTATGTCTGCTGATGCTGCATAAACCTGGGAATGATGCAGAGCCCCTTACGGTATCCGTTGTCCAGCCAGGCAGCATCGCGCAAGCCTTACTGCAAACCCGGACATTACGTTGAGTCGGATACCATCAGTTGTCTTACCGACCTGATCTTACACCTGCCTCTGGCAGGTGTTTTTTTATCTGCAAAATCTACGCGATAAATCGCGCCGCTACGCATCACATACATTCTGTAGTGGCGTGATTTATCTCGCCTGATGATAGAATTTGGCGAAAAAAAAGCCGGGCAAGCCCGGCGTGCACAAAAATAACAATCGAGAAATCAGGCGCTGGGGTTGTTCTTCAACGTCAGCAGGAGTCCTTCACGACGCATCTTCGCCGCTTCTTCCGGCCGGTGCATGCGATCGTAGACATCCGCCAGCCATGCGTAATCAAACGCATCGGGACGCTGCGCCAGTGCCTGCTGGAAGGCTTCTGCTGCCTGCTGCCACTCGCCGTGACGCATCAGCATCTGGCCCAGCGTGCTGTGCAGCAGCGGTGTTGCGCCATGCTGTTTAATTTGATTGCGCAGCGCTTTCTCCAGCGACTCTGGATCGCCGCTTTTGATACGCGGCATCAGCAGCACCAGACGATCGTCATACTGGCGCTTCAGCCCATCCAGCACGATAGCTTGCGCGGTATCCGGGTCATCGCACTCAATCAGATGTTCCGCCATTGCCACCTGCAACGCAGTTTCCTGACGGGTTTTACGGCTCTGATTTTGCCACCAGCGTTTCAGGCCATCGCTGCCCTGGTCGGCCATCGCCTGATTCATCAGGCCCAGCCATGCTTGCTGCTGGAGCGCTGCGCGCTGGGTATCATCGTTGATCTGCACTTTTTGCATCGAGGGCAGGATATCCAGCAGCGCGCCCCAGGCACCCGTACGGATATAGGCCTGCTCAGCCAGACGTAACACTTCAGGGTGACGTGGTGCCACTTCCAGCAAACGGTCGATGCCATGACGGGCGGCGTGGTCTTCATTGCGCGCCAGTTGCAGACGAACTCGGGTAATCTCCACCGGAATGGTGTCGTTTTGCGACAGCTCGGCGGCACGTTCCAGATGCTGATTAGCGCGAAGCTCGTCGCCACGCTGCTGCGCTGCTTCTGCCGCCAGCAGATAGTTAGCGACTGGCTGGTCGGCGTGATCGGCATCTTTCGACAGCAGTTTCTCAACTTGCTTGTAATCGCCTTCTGCCAGCTTCATCAGCGCGGTTTGAGTATGACGCTGCGCGCGACGACGCTTACGACCGGTAAACCAGCCACGGGTACGTGCGCCGGTACGGAACAGACGGCGCAGTACCCACTCAACGAACAGAATCACCAGCAGGCTGAGGATCAGGATGATGGCCAGGCCGGTAACGCTGGTTTCAATGTTCCAGTTGTCGGTCTGGATCAGCACATAACCCTGATGACCGGCCAACATTGGGCCGAGCACCACACCGGCGATCAACAGCAGAAAAAGTACCAATACTTTTAGCATGCTTAGCCTCCCTGCTGGTCAGCCGCAACCGATGGCTGCGCCAACAGATTACGCACGCGGGTTTGCATCAACTTATCCAGCAGTTGCTGGCTTTCCAACGAATCAGGGACATCCATCGAGATACTTTGCTGGCTCAGCTCGTCCAGCTGATCAAGGAAGGCTTTGGTAGCGGCATCATTGGTGTCATACCAGGCACGTACCCAGGTGGAGACGGCATCAATCGATTGTTTGTAGATTTCGTCCTGATGGCGTGGCACGGCCTGGGCGGCGATCAGCAGACGCGAACGGATATTTTCTCGCAGATAGACATCCTGGTTCGGCGCCAGCAGCGGCTGCGCGGTGTTATCGCGGCGGCGGATGGTGATAAAGCCGTCCATAAAGTTGTGCCAGCTTTTCACCAGATTCTGCCGCCATTCATGCAGTGAGCTGGAAAGCTCGCCGCTGTCGGCATCCATCGGCGAATCGTCGTTGTCGTTATCTGCCAGTCGCAGGTTATCCACGCCGTTCGACAGTTGGTTCAGCTTGAGGATGATGCCGTCGTAATCGACCTGGCTGACGGCTGCAAGCGAGCTGATATCCTGAGTCAGGGCGCGACGTACATTCATTACGCTCGGATCATTCATTTCCGCGAGGCTGGTGTCTGCGCTTTTCAGCAACGCGGCTGCGGTGGTGACATCCTGATCGCTCCACAGCTTACGCCCCGCCAGTTTGACCAGATAATCGGCCTGCGCCAGCAGCCAGGTGCGGGTATCGTTACCCGAAATAGTGGCGACTTTTTGCCGTAAGGCTTCCAGCTCTTTGGCGCTGGCGTCTTGTTGGTTACGTGCTTCCTGCAAGGCGCTGTTGGCGCTTTCCAGTTGCTGCGTCAGCTGTTGTTTATCGCTGCCCAGTTGCTGTTGCAGTGCGCTCAGTTGCTCACTCAGATTCTGGTTAGTCTGAGCCTGTAAGTCGGCCTGGTGTTTCCCATTCAGGTAAAGGCCCGCGCCAATCGCCAGCGCAATCACAATCGCCACCGCACCCAGCACCTTGCCATCGCGTTTGTTGTCGCGCGGTGATTTTTTAGCTGGAGGAGTAGCGTTGTCGCCCGCTGGTGTGGTTTCGTCAACCACGGCGGAGGAGGCTTTTTGTTCCGTCATTGCGGCTCATCCCAATGTTAAGTTCAGCGTAACGCACGCAGCAGCGCATCGTTATCGGCACCATCGGCTACATCAATATCCTGCCAGCCCAGTGTGGCTGCCAGGGTAGCCAAACGTTCACTGACGACCACCAGCCGACAGTGTAATAACCATTCCCGTCGATCGATTGGCGGAAACAGCGCAAACAGTTGTTGTAACATTTCACCGCTGGTCACCACCAGCGTGGTAATTCCGCGATCGCGCCAGCGACGCCCCTCAACGGCACCGTCGTAGGTTTTTTCGCAACGTTGGTAGCATTCGCAGTAACGCACATCGGCACCGCGTTCCGTCAGGGTATCTGCCAGCAACTCACGACCGGGACTGCCGCGCAGAATTAAGGCACGTTTGCCGTTCACCTGTTGTAAACGGTTGAGACGCACCAGTTCTTCGCTGGTTTCCCGCGCATGAGGATAGTCTACTTTCAGATTACTGACGGTATGCAACGCCAGCGCGGTGCTGCGGCCAATGGCGTAGTAATCAAGATGCGTGGGCCAGGCGAAGCCCTGACTTTGCAACGCCGGGTGGGCAAAGGTCACCACCTGTTGTGACAACAAGAACACCAGGTCACCGGGTTGCAGTGCGGCAAGTTGTTGTGGCAAGTGAACAATATCGCGACCCGGTGTGAACTCAATCAGCGGTAAGATCCACGCCAGTTTCCCCTGGGTTCGCAAACGTGCGACCAGTTCACTGGCTGCTGGCTCGGGACGGGTCACGAGAATGGTCATGCAGGCGGCTGCCCCTGATAAACCTCACGCAGAATCTCGCGTGCTCCATTTTCCAGTAGCTCTTCCGCCAGCGAAATACCCATCTGCTCCGCCTGATCACGCGAGCCACGACGTTCGCCGGTGATCATCTGGCTGCCATCTGGTGAACCCACCAAACCACGCAGCCACAGCTGATCGCCTTCCAGCACCGCAAAGCTACCAATCGGTACCTGACAGCCGCCTTCCAGACGGGTGTTCATGGCGCGTTCAGCGCGCACGCAAACCGCGGTATCGCCGTCATTCAGCGCCTGGAGCAGGGCGATCAGTTCGGCATCGTCAAGGCGGCATTCAATGCCGACTGCACCCTGACCGACGGCCGGTAATGAGATTTCAGCGGGTAACGCGAAGCGGATGCGCTCTTCCAGGCCAAGACGCTTAAGGCCCGCAGCAGCCAGAATGATGGCGTCATACTCACCGGCATCCAGTTTGCCCAGGCGGGTGCCGACATTGCCGCGCAGCGAGCGAATCACCAGGTCGGGACGGCGTGCGCTGAGCTGGCACTGACGGCGTAAGCTTGAGGTGCCGACGACCGCGCCCTGTGGCAGTGCATCGATAGAATCGTAATGATTGGAGACAAAGGCGTCGCGCGGGTCTTCGCGCTCGCAGATGGTGACCAGGCCGAGTCCTTCAGGGAAATCTACCGGCACATCTTTCATCGAATGCACGGCGAGGTCGGCGCGATTTTCCAGCATCGCCAACTCCAGCTCCTTGACGAAAAGCCCTTTTCCCCCCACTTTAGCCAGCGGCGTATCAAGGATGACATCACCTTTGGTGACCATTGGCACCAGCTCTACGCGCAGACCAGGGTGCGCCGTCATCAGGCGTTGCTGGACATATTGTGCCTGCCAGAGTGCGAGGGGACTTTGTCTTGTAGCAATTCTGAAAATTTTGTCTAACATGCTGTTAACCGTTTTGATCGTTCATCGAATATCCTACCATCGATAGGGGAATGCTGTCAGTTTCAACGGATTGAAAAGACTCTGATGTCAGATTTCGCCGCGATCACCGGGGAATAATCTGAGGTCATAGTCCGAAAACGCAGGGGTTAGTTCGGAACGTGCTAAACTGTTAAGTAGCGCAACTTTCTTTACGGTCAATCTGCCAGGTGTTAGATTGATCACGTTTCCAGCAATAATTTGCCCGATATCTTTATTATTAAGTGGCAGGTTTCGGAAACAGGGTGCTTAACACTGGGACAATCAGGCGAAACGTCTTGTACCTCTACATTGAGACACTGAAACAGAGACTGGATGCTATCAACCAGCTGCGTGTAGATCGCGCGCTGGCTGCGATGGGACCTGCTTTCCAGCACGTCTACAGTCTGCTGCCAACATTACTGCATTATCATCATCCGCTGATGCCGGGTTACCTTGAGGGTAACGTTCCACATGGCATCAGCTTTTACACGCCTGATGAAAACCAACAGCAACTGTTGCAGGATCTGGCGGGTAAACAGCCGCTGCATCTCAGCACCGGTGCCAAAGGCGAAATGCCGATCACCGGCATCTACTCAATGGGCAGCACCTCCTCTGTCGGCCAGAACAGCGTCTCCGATCTTGATATCTGGGTTTGTCATCAATCCTGGTTGGATAATGAAGAGCGCCTCAACCTGCAACGTAAATGTACCTTGTTGCAGAAATGGTGTGTCTCAATGGGGGTGGAAGTCAGCTTCTTCCTGATCGATGAGAACCGTTTCCGTCATAACGAAAGCGGCAGTCTCGGTGCAGAAGATTGCGGCTCGACCCAACATATTTTGCTGCTGGATGAATTTTACCGTACCGCTGTGCGTATGGCCGGTAAACGTATCCTGTGGAACATGGTGCCCGGTGAAGAGGAGCATCATTACGACGATTACGTCATGTCGCTGTACGCCCAGGGCGTGCTGACACCGAACGAATGGCTTGATCTTGGTGGCCTCGGCACCCTGTCAGCCGAAGAGTATTTCGGTGCCAGCCTGTGGCAGCTGTATAAAAGCATCGATTCACCGTACAAAGCGGTGCTGAAAACGCTGTTGCTGGAAGCCTATAGCTGGGAATATCCCAATACCCAACTGCTGGCGATGGACATCAAGCAGCGCCTGCACGACGGCGAAATTGTCTGCTTCGGTCTTGATCCCTACTGCATGATGCTGGAACGCGTGACGCGTTATCTCACCAGCATTGACGATTTGGCGCGTCTTGATCTGGTGCGTCGCTGCTTCTACCTCAAAGTATGTGAAAAACTCTCCAGTGAAGAGAGCCATCACCGCTCCGGCTGGCGCCGCGAAATCCTGTCGCAGCTGGTGAAAGAGTGGGGCTGGGACGACGAGAAGCTGGCGGTGCTGGATAATCGCGCGCAGTGGAAAATCGAGCGCGTGCGTGAAGCGCACAATGAATTGCTGGATGCGATGATGCAGAGCTATCGCAACCTGATCCGTTTCGCACGCCGTAACAATTTAAGCGTCAGCGCCAGCCCGCAGGACATCGGCGTGCTGACGCGTAAACTGTATGCTGCCTTTGAAGCGCTACCGGGCAAGGTGACGCTGGTGAACCCGCAGATTTCGCCCGACCTGTCGGAAGATAATCTGACCTTTATTCATGTCCCGGCTGGTCGCGCCAATCGCGCAGGTTGGTATCTGTATAACCAGTCGCCGGACATGAGTTCCATCATCAGCCATCAGCCGCTGGAATATAACCGCTACCTGAACAAACTGGTGGCGTGGGCGTGGTTTAACGGTTTGATGACCAGCAAAACCCGGCTGCATATCAAGGGCAATGAACTCTGCGATCTGCCGCGTTTGCAGGAGCTGGTGAATGATGTCTCGCATCATTTCCCGCTGCGCGTACCGGCGCCGACGCCAAAAGCGCTCTACAGCCCGTGTGAAATTCGACACCTGGCGATTATCGTTAACCTCGAACACGATCCCACCTCCGCGTTCCGCAATCAGGTGGTGCATTTCGATTTCCGTAAACTGGACGTGTTCAGTTTCGGTCAGCAGCAGCAATGCCTGATTGGCAGCATTGATCTGTTGTACCGCAACTCGTGGAATGAGGTGCGTACGCTGCACTTCAGCGGCGAGCAGGCGATGATCGAAGCGCTGAAAACCATCCTTGGCAAAATGCATCAGGATGCTGCCCCGCCGGATACGGTAGAGGTGTTCTGCTACAGCCAGCATCTGCGCGGCCTGATTCGTACTCGCGTCCAACAGTTGGTGTCAGAATGCATCGAGTTGCGTCTTTCCAGTACCCGTCAGGAACCGGGCCGCTTCAAAGCATTGCGCATGGCGGGCCAGACTTGGGGGCTGTTCTTTGAACGCATGAGCGTGTCGGTGCAGAAACTGGAAAATGCGGTCGAGTTCTACGGCGCGATTTCCAATAACAAGCTGCATGGACTGTCGATAAAAGTGGAGTCGAACCAGACGCCGCTGCCACCGGTGGTTAACGGCTATGCCAGCGAAGGCATCATCCAGTTCTTCTTTGAAGATACCAATGATGATCGCGGCTTCAACATTTATATCCTCGACGAAACCAACCGCGTTGAGGTGTACCATCATTGCGAAGGCAGCAAAGAAGAACTGGTGCGTGACGTCAGCCGTTTCTACTCGTCATCGCATGACCGTTTTACCTACGGTTCCAGCTTTATCAACTTCAACTTGCCGCAGTTCTATCAGATTGTGAATGCTGGCGATCGCTTCCAGGTGATCCCCTTCCGCAGTCAGACGCTGACGCAGCTGTGTGCCACACAGCCTGACAACGACAACGGCGATTTCCAGCCGCGTTATCAAATGCACTGATCCTGCCCGCGCTCGCGTGGCAGGTGTCGGACCTGTAACGTGTTTGCCGGTATTTCCTGTTGCTTTTACAACGTCAACTGCGATGATAAGCATCCAGGAAAGGACAGAAAGAGCAGACAGAATGAGACAAATGATACGTCAGCTAGGAATGGCGCTGGCACTAGTCGGCTTAGCAGGCTGTGGTCTGAAAGGCCCCTTATATTTTCCGCCTCCGGAACAACCGAAAAAAACCAATACCCAGCCCACTGACCAGCAGCAGCAAGCAGCGAAAAGTGCGGATGTGGGTGGTTTAGTTACCGACAAACAAGGCATGCAGGGGAATTAATCTCCCATGAGTAATCCGGCGGAGCAGAAAATGCAGTTCTCGAAAATGCACGGTCTTGGCAACGACTTTATGGTCGTGGACGCCGTGACGCAAAACGTCTTTTTTTCGCCGGAGCTGATTCGCCGTCTGGCGGATCGCCATCTGGGGATCGGTTTCGATCAACTGCTGATTGTCGAACCGCCTTACGATCCGGATCTTGATTTCCACTATCGAATTTTCAACGCTGATGGCAGTGAAGTGGCGCAGTGTGGCAATGGTGCGCGCTGCTTCGCCCGTTTCGTGCGTCTGAAAGGGTTGACCAACAAAAGCGATATCCGCGTCAGTACCCAAACTGGCCGGATGGTGCTGAGCGTCACCAATGACGAGCTGGTGCGCGTCAATATGGGTGAGCCAAACTTCGAACCCCAGCAGGTCCCGTTCCGCGCCAACAAAGCCGAGAATCTCTATCTGCTGCGCGTGGCCGACCAGACCGTGATGTTTGGCGCCGTGTCGATGGGTAATCCGCATTGCGTTATCCAGGTTGAGAACGTGAAAACCGCGCCGGTGGAAACCCTCGGCCCGGTACTGGAAAGCCATGAACGTTTTCCGGAGCGCGTGAACGTCGGCTTTATGGAAGTGGTCAATCCAGAACACATTCGTCTGCGCGTTTATGAACGCGGCGCGGGTGAAACCCAGGCTTGTGGCAGTGGCGCGTGTGCCGCTGTTGCTTGCGGTATTCAGCAGGGCATTCTGGCGGAGAAAGTCCGCGTTGATCTGCCCGGCGGAACGCTGCATATTGCCTGGAAAGGGGCCGGTCAACCGCTGTTTATGACCGGGCCAGCCACACACGTCTACGATGGGTTTATTCATCTATGAAAAATGTCGAAGAGCAGACCGACAGCGCGGTGCTGCTGGACGATCAGGCGGTCAGCGCATTTCTGCGTCAGAACCCCGATTTTTTTATTCGCAATGCGCGCCAGGTCGAACAGATGATGGTGCCGCATCCGGTACGCGGCAGCGTGTCGCTGGTGGAATGGCATATGGCGCGGCAGCGCAACCATATCCAGCAGCTGGAAGAGGAGATCACGCTGTTGATGGAGCAGGCAACGGCCAACCATCAACTGTTTGATCGCCTGCTGTCGTTACAGGGGCATCTCGCCGCCGCAGATAGCCTGCAAGATATGCTGACGCGCCTGCATCGCTGGGCGCGTGAGTTGGGCCTTGCCGGAGCCAACGTACGCTTGTTCAGCGACAAATGGCACATCGGCGCACCGTCCGATTTCACCCAGTTGGGCCTGTCACGCCAGGCGTTTGAGCCGTTGCGTATCCAGCGCTTCGGCAATGAACACCATTACCTTGGTCATCTCAATGGCCCTGAGTTGCTGCTGCTGCTGCCGCAGGCGAAAGCCATCGGTTCCGTAGCCATGTCGCTGATGGGCGATCGCGGTGAACTGGGCGTGTTGATCTTCAGCAGCCGTGACAACCAACATTATCAGGCGGGCATGGGAACGTTGCTGCTGCAACATCTGGCGCTGATGCTGCCAGAATTGCTGTTACGCTGGGTCGAACGTGCATGAGCAGCGACAGCCCGCTGCTTCCCGCCGTTGAGGGCTTCCTGCGTTATCTGAAAATCGAGCGCCAGCTTAGCCCGTTGACGCAGCAAAACTATGCTCGCCAGCTTCAGGCCATCATCCCGATGGTTGATGAGATGAAAATCACCGCCTGGACACAGCTTGAACCGGCGCAGGTACGTAACATCGCCGCGCGCAGTCGCCGTGCGGGTTTAGGTGCCAGTAGCCTGGCGTTACGCTTGTCAGCGTTGCGCAGTTTCCTGGACTGGCAGGTCAGCCAGGGGATGCTGAGCGGTAATCCGGCCAAAGGCATCGCCACCCCGCGTAATGCGCGTCATCTGCCGAAAAATATGGATGTCGACGAGGTCAATCAACTGCTGGAAATTGACCTCAACGATCCGCTGGCGGTACGCGATCGCGCCATGCTGGAAACTATGTATGGCGGAGGGTTGCGTCTGTCGGAGCTGGTGCATATGGATATCCGCCATCTGGATCTGGAGGCGGGCGAAGTCTGGGTACTGGGCAAAGGCAGCAAAGAACGCCGCGTGCCGATTGGTGGCACCGCAGTCACCTGGTTACAGCACTGGCTGCCGCTGCGAGCCAGCTTTGCACCGCAGGATGACGCGGTGTTTGTCTCCAGCCGTGGAAGTCGTATTTCGGCGCGTAACGTGCAAAAACGCTTTGCCGAATGGGGCATCAAACAAGGCGTTGCCAGCCACATCCACCCGCATAAGCTGCGCCACTCTTTTGCTACGCATTTGCTGGAATCGAGCGGCGATCTACGTGCGGTGCAGGAGCTGCTCGGCCACGCTAATCTCTCGACCACGCAAATCTATACCCATCTTGATTTCCAGCATCTGGCCTCGGTGTACGATTCCGCACACCCACGCGCCAAACGAGGAAAGTCGTAATGAAGTTTTACCGTCCACTGCGTGCGATCAAAGCGATCACCTTTGATCTCGATGACACCTTATATGACAACCATCCGGTGATCCGCAAAACCACCGCAGAATCCCATGCGGCGTTACAGGCTTATCATCCGGCCTTATGCGATTTCACCCCGGCAGAATATCAGGCGCTGCGTGATGAATTGCTGGCGCGCGAGCCGGAGATTTATCACGACGTGTCCGAGTGGCGACGTCGTTCGGTCGAACTGGCGTTGATCAACATCGGTTTATCCACAGCGGAAGCGACCGCAGGCGCCAGTGAAGTGATGAGCGTGTTTCACCGCTGGCGCAGCGAAGTGGACATGCCGGAAGAAACGCATGCGACCCTGACCGCGCTCGGTAATAAAGTCCCGCTGGTGGCGATCACCAATGGCAATGCCGATCCGCAAAAACTTGGGATCTCACACTATTTTGAGTTCGCGCTGCGCGCCGGACCACATGGCCGCGCGAAGCCGTGGCAGGATATGTATCAGCTGGCGTCGGAACGTTTAGGCATTGCCCCGGAACACATTCTGCATGTGGGTGACGATCTCACCACCGACGTTGCCGGTTCGCTACGTGCCGGGATGCAGGCGTGCTGGATTAACCTGCGCGACGGCAACCTGATGCACATTGATGATGCGCGTCTGCTGCCGCATGTTGAAATTTCGCAGTTGGCATCACTGACCTCGCTGCTATAATGGCTGTATATTTACCCAGCTATTGGGTGATCTTCTTTTTTTAAACGGTGCTTATGGACGTTTCTGATCTGCTTAACGGCTTAAATGACAAACAGCGCGAGGCGGTCGCCGCACCGCGCAGCAACCTGCTGGTGCTGGCCGGAGCAGGCAGTGGCAAAACCCGTGTGCTGGTGCATCGCATTGCCTGGCTGTTGTCAGTAGAGAATTGCTCGCCTTACTCAATTATGGCGGTGACCTTTACCAACAAAGCCGCCGCAGAGATGCGCCATCGTATCGATCAACTGATCGGCACCAGCCAGGGCGGCATGTGGATCGGCACGTTCCACGGCCTGGCGCACCGTTTATTGCGCGCCCACCATCTTGATGCCGGGCTGCCGCAGGATTTTCAGATCCTCGACAGCGAAGATCAGCTGCGCTTGCTGAAGCGTCTGATCAAAGCGATGAACCTCGATGAAAAACAATGGCCTGCGCGTCAGGGCATGTGGTACATCAACGGCAAGAAAGATGAAGGTCTGCGCCCCAAACATATTGAAAGCTACGGCAACCCGGTGGAGCAAACCTGGCTGCGGATTTATCAGGCGTATCAGGAAGCCTGCGATCGCGCCGGTCTGGTGGATTTTGCCGAGCTGCTGCTGCGTGCGCACGAACTGTGGCTGAATAAACCCCATATCCTCAATCATTACCGCGAGCGTTTCAGTAACGTGCTGGTGGACGAATTCCAGGACACCAACAACATTCAATACGCATGGATTCGTATGCTGGCGGGTGATACCGGCCGGGTGATTATCGTTGGCGATGATGACCAGTCGATCTACGGCTGGCGTGGTGCGCAGGTGGAAAACATCCAGCGGTTTTTGCAGGATTTCCCTGGCGCAGAAACCATCCGCCTGGAGCAGAACTACCGTTCCACCAATAACATCCTGAAAGCGGCGAATGCCCTGATTGCCAACAACAATGGCCGCCTCGGTAAAGAGTTGTGGACCGATGGCAGCGATGGCGAACCGATCTCCCTCTACTGCGCCTTTAACGAGTTGGATGAAGCGCGCTTCGTGGTCAACCGCATTAAAGCCTGGCATGAGAACGGTAACGCGCTGGCCGACTGCGCGATTCTGTATCGCAGCAACGCCCAGTCACGCGTGCTGGAAGAGGCGCTGCTCCAGGGCAGCATGCCATACCGGATCTATGGCGGCATGCGCTTCTTCGAGCGTCAGGAAATCAAGGACGCACTGGCTTATCTGCGTCTGATGGCGAACCGCAACGATGATGCGGCGTTTGAACGCGTGGTGAATACTCCGGTCCGTGGCGTAGGCGATCGTACCCTTGACGTGGTACGTCAGACGGCGCGCGAACAACAGCTGACTCTGTGGCAGGCAACGCGTGAACTGCTACAAAATCGGGTGCTGGCGGGGCGTGCAGCCTCGGCGCTACAACGTTTCTGCGAACTGGTGGATGCGTTGGCCAGTGAAACTGCGGAACTTCCGCTGCACGTACAAACTGATCGGGTGATCAAAGATTCCGGGCTGTGGCTGATGTACGAGCAGGAGAAGGGCGAAAAAGGCCAGGCGCGTATCGAAAACCTTGAGGAACTGGTGACGGCCACGCGTCAGTTCAGCTACCAGGATGAAGACGAAGATCTGATGCCGTTGCAGGCTTTCCTCTCCCATGCAGCGCTGGAAGCAGGAGAAGGCCAGGCCGACAAATGGCAGGATGCTGTTCAGTTGATGACGCTGCATTCGGCGAAAGGTCTGGAGTTCAGCCAGGTGTTTATCGTCGGGATGGAAGAAGGCATGTTCCCAAGTCAGATGTCACTCGATGAGGGTGGCCGTCTCGAAGAGGAGCGTCGTCTGGCTTATGTTGGCGTGACGCGTGCGATGGAAAAGCTGACGCTGACTTATGCGGAAACACGGCGTCTTTATGGTAAGGAAGTGTATCACCGGCCATCACGTTTCATTGGTGAACTGCCGGAAGATTGTGTGGAAGAGGTACGTTTACGTGCCAGCGTGAGCCGTCCGGTCAATCATCAGCGCATGGGAACACCGATCGCGCAAAACGACAGCGGCTTCGCGCTGGGCCAACGTGTACGCCATGCCAAATTTGGCGAAGGTACCATTATCAACCTCGAAGGCAGCGGCGAGCACAGCCGTTTGCAGGTCGCTTTTCAGGGACAGGGCATCAAATGGCTGGTTGCTGCCTATGCGCGGCTGGAAACGGTGTAGCGCGGTTGCGCTGCCTTGACGACTTTTTCGTCTCAGCGTAACATGCGCCCACTATTATCATGAGAGGACAATGCCTTGGACACGCCCAGTCGATGCTGGCTCAACCCCCTGGTTCACAGGAATAACATCTAAGGCTACCTCTTAGCTGGTAGCCTTAGCGGTTATCAGCGACCTCCCTTTTTGTCCCGTCGCATGAGTCAGCACTGATTTACCCCTGGAACGAAAGTTTCGGTGTTCAGGCTTTGCCGTGCCCGTTTTGCGTAAGCGCAACGGTTCACCGCCTTGTCCCATTAAGTCTGCAATGGGGAGTATTGCTATGCTGAGCGCATTTAAACTGGATCGCAGCCGCCTGACGCGTCTCGAACTGGAAGACCATAACGACAAACTCAACGCGTCCGTGTGGGTCGATTTGATCGAGCCCGATGAAGGCGAGCGCGAACGGGTGCAAAGTGAGCTGGGCCAGAGCCTGGCAACACGCCCGGAGCTGGAAGACATCGAAGCCTCGGCGCGTTTCTTTGAAGACGAAGATGGCCTGCATATTCACTCCTTCTTCTTTTATGAAGATGCGGAAGATCATGCCGGTAACTCGACCGTGGCATTCACCATCCGTGAAGATCGCCTCTATACGCTGCGCGAGCGTGAACTGCCCGCGTTTCGTCTCTATCGTATGCGCGCCCGTAACCAAACCCTGATTGACGGCAATGCGTTTGAACTGCTGCTGGATCTGTTTGAAACCAAAATCGAACAGTTGGCGGATGAGATCGAAAACATCTACAGCGCGCTGGAAAAGCTGAGCCGCGTGATTATGGAAGGGCAGCAGGGCGAAGAGTACGACGAAGCGCTGTCGCGTCTGGCGGAACTGGAAGATATCGGCTGGAAGGTCCGTCTGTGTCTGATGGATACCCAGCGTGCGCTGAACTTCCTGGTGCGCAAAGCGCGTCTACCGGCGAACCAACTGGAGCAGGCGCGTGAGATCCTGCGCGATATCGAGTCTCTGCTGCCGCACAACGAATCGCTGTTCCAGAAGGTTAACTTCCTGATGCAGGCGGCGATGGGCTTTATCAACATCGAGCAGAACCGCATCATCAAAATCTTCTCGGTAGTGTCGGTGGTGTTCCTGCCGCCCACGCTGGTGGCGTCCAGCTATGGGATGAACTTCGAATTTATGCCAGAACTGAAGTGGAGCTTTGGCTACCCGGCGGCGATTGGGTTGATGATTCTCGCGGGTCTGGCACCTTATCTCTACTTCAAACGTAAAAACTGGTTGTAACATTGCGCGCTAAACCGCGCCGCTACGCATGCAATATGTAACAATTGTCGGGCCGTCTACACGGCCCGATTTTCTGGCTATAAATCACAATTCTGCGTAACCTGTTCTTTCCTGCTGATTAACTAATTCGTTGTATCCCACCTTATGGCGCGTCTCTCTTTGCGACAGCAGTGGACCATTCTGCTGATTGCTTCACTGATTCTGGGAATTATCTTCCAGTTGTTTCACCTGCCTGCGGCGTTGTTGCTCGGCCCGATGATTGTCGGCACCGTCATGGGACTCTCTGGCGCGTCGGTGCGCATCGATAAACGCTTGTTTGTGCTGGCACAAGCAGTATTGGGTTGCATGATCGGGCAAACCCTGTCACCGGCGATACTGCCACCCCTGTTGCAGGATTGGCCGGTGGTGCTGGCGGTGTTGGCACTGACGCTGGCCGCCAGCGGGTTGTCTGGCTTCCTGCTGGTGCGTTTCAGTAATCTGCCCGGACCAACCGGTGCCTGGGGCTCCTCTCCCGGTGGTGCCTCGGCGATGGTGGCAATGGCCGGTGATTTTGGTGCTGACGTGCGGCTGGTGGCGTTTATGCAGTATCTGCGCGTGTTGTTTGTTGCCACGGCCGCTGCGGTGGTGGCGCGTATCGGGCTGGGTAGCAGCGGCGGTAACGCCGAGCTGGTCTGGTTTCCTGCACTCAACAGCAGCTTTCTTCTGACGTTAGTGGTGATGGTGGCCGGTGCCTGGCTGGGGCAAAAGTTACGGATTCCGTCTGGCGCGTTGTTATTACCGGCGCTGATTGGCGCCACGATGCAGGGCACGGGCGTGGCGACGTTACAGGTGCCGGAATGGCTGCTGGCGCTGGCCTATGCGTTAATCGGCTGGAGCGTCGGACTGCGTTTCACCCGCCCGATTTTCCTGCTGGCGCTACGCACTCTGCCGCAAATGGTGGTGTCGATTATTGGTCTGATGTTGCTGTGTGGTGGGCTGGCGTGGATGCTGACGCGGGTGTTGCACGTCGATCTGATGACGGCTTATCTGGCAACCAGCCCTGGCGGGCTGGATACGGTGGCGATCATCGCCGCAGGCAGCCGGGTCGATATCGCTTTTGTGATGGCATTGCAGACCTTGCGTCTGTTCACCATTTTGCTTACCGGCCCAGCGCTGGCGCGTTTTATCTCACGCTACGCGCACGCGCGTGCGAGCTGAGGCAATCGCGGCATCGACAATAAAAAAGGCGAGCGCCAGCCAGATAAAGCCAAAGGTCACCATTTTATCTGGCGTGACGGTTTCGCCATAAAACACCACCGCCAGCAGGAACATCAGCGTTGGACCGAGATACTGGAAAAAACCGATCGTTGAGAGACGCAAACGCGTGCAAGCGGCGGCAAACAGCATCAGCGGTACCGTGGTGACAATCCCGGCGGCGACCAGTTTCAGGTTAAGGCTTATCGGGTTGGCGCTCAGATGGCTGGTGGCGCTATCGGCAAAACCAAACAGATAAATCGCCGCCAGCGGGAACATCCACAGCGTCTCAATCAGCATACCGCTCTGCGCATCGACCTGAATTTTCTTGCGCATCAGGCCGTAAAACGCAAAGGTCAGCGCCAGCCCGAGGGCAATCATCGGCACCGAACCAAACTTCCACAGCTGTACCAGCACCCCGAGCGCGGCAAGCAGTACCGCCAACCATTGCAGGGGACGGAAGCGCTCGCGCATAAACAACATCCCCAGCACCACGTTAAACAATGGGCTGATGAAATAGCCGAGGCTGGCTTCAAGGATGTGCTGATTATTCACCGCCCAGATATACAGCAGCCAGTTACCGCCTATGGTGAAGGCGGTGAACGCCAGCAACAGCACTTTTTTTGGCTGGCGCATCACGCTGCATACCTGGTTCCAGTTACGGCTGAGGGTGATCAACAGCAGCATAAACAATGCTGACCAAATCACCCGATGCGTCATGATTTCAAGTGGAGGGACAACCTTGACCAGCTTGAAGTAGGCCGGTGCCACCCCCCACAGGAAATAGGCGCCGAGTGCATAGCCGATACCCTGGCGCGTTTGTTGTGTATCCATGATTTCCTAACCGATCAGATAAGTCGCAGTGGCGGTAGCGATGTAATCACCCTGCTGGTTATGCATTTCAACGCGGGCGACCGCGACTTTATTACCGGCACGCAGCAGGCTGCTGGTGGCGACAAAACGCTCGCCGCGACCCGGACGCAGATAATCCACGCGCATATCAATCGTACCCATCCGCGACAAGCGCTGGCGCAGCTCCTCTTCGCTGATGTTCTCCTGGCGCGTCAGCGAATGACTGACGCAAACCAGGCCAGCGGCAACATCCAGTACCGAGGCGATCACGCCGCCATGCAAAATACTTTGCGCGGCATTCCCCACCAGCATGGTTTTATTGGCAAAACCCAGTTCGGCGTAATCGGGTTCGAGCCGATCCAGTTCCAGCCCAAGTGCCTGATTAAACGGCATATGATAAACAAAAATTTCGCCAATCAGACGGCGTGCTTCCTGCGGTGTCAGCATCGGTGATGACATGGTGGTGGCCTTCAAACAACCCCTTGTACGGGGCGATGGATGTTAAAGAATTGTGTATATTATGCCGCGTTAGAGCCGCTTTCCAGTTTCAGAAATCGTCGCTAATCAAGGGTTAAGTTTGTGTGTAGAATGACCTGCTTTTTTAAACCGTTACCAAACGACTATGCAGTGCCCACTGGAGAATTCTATGCGTAAGCAGCGCGCCTTGCTGGCAGCGGCTCTGTTAATTCCTGCTATGGCGCAGGCGGATGAAGCCACGATTAAAGAGGTTCATGATGCACCAGCGGTAAAGGGCAGTATTATTGCTAACCTGCTGGAGAAACACGATAACCCATTCGTGCTTTATCCCTACGAAAACAACTATCTGCTTTACACCTACACCAGCGACATGAACAAAGAGGCCATTTCCTCTTACGACTGGGCAGACAAAGCCAAAAAGGATGAAGTAAAATTCCAGCTCAGTCTGGCCTTTCCGCTGTGGCGCGGTATTCTGGGCGACAATTCGGTACTGGCGGCGTCTTATACCCAGCGTTCCTGGTGGCAGCTCTCCAATCGTGGCGCCTCTTCACCGTTTCGTGAAACCAACTATGAGCCGCAGATTTTCCTCGGCTGGGCGACGGATTACTCGCTGGGTGGCTGGACATTGCGCGATGTGGAGATGGGTCTGAACCATCAGTCAAACGGCCGCAGCGATCCGACTTCGCGTAGCTGGAACCGCGTATATGCGCGCTTGATGGCGGAGAACGGCAATTTCCTCGCCGAGATCAAACCCTGGTATCGTATCCCGGAAAGCGCCAGCAATGATGACAACCCGGATATCACCAAATACATGGGCTATTACCGCGCGAAGCTGGGTTACATGTACGGCGAAAGCATTTTTAGCGTGGAAGGCAATTACAACTGGAACAGTGGCTACGGCGGTGCAACCTTTGCCTGGAGCTACCCGATCAGCGAGCATGTGCGTTTTTACACGCAGCTGTTTAGCGGCTATGGTGAATCGCTCATCGACTACAACCACCGCCAGACGCGTGTGGGTGTCGGCGTAACGCTCAACGATCTGTTCTGATAAGCAAACAACAGGATTACCGTGGCAACATCGGCAGTGCTCAATCAGGAAACGCTGGCGCAGCAGGTATTACAGGATACCTTCGGCTACCAGCAATTTCGTCCCGGCCAGCAAACCATCATCGAAACGGCGCTGGCAGGGCGCGATTGCCTGGTGGTTATGCCCACCGGCGGGGGCAAATCGCTGTGTTATCAAATTCCGGCGCTGGTGCGTGAGGGATTAACGCTGGTGGTTTCGCCGTTGATTTCCCTGATGAAAGATCAGGTCGATCAATTGCTGGCTAACGGTGTGGCTGCGGCCTGCCTTAACTCCACCCAGACGCGTGAAGAGCAGCAACAGGTGTTTGCCGATTGTCGTAGCGGTCGCCTGAAACTGCTCTATATCGCGCCTGAACGCCTGATGATGGATAACTTCCTCGACAGCCTGCACCACTGGAATCCGGTGATGCTGGCGGTGGATGAAGCGCACTGTATCTCGCAATGGGGCCACGATTTCCGCCCGGAGTATGGTGCGTTGGGCCAACTGCGCCAGCGCTTCCCGGAGCTGCCGGTGATGGCGCTGACCGCCACCGCTGACGAAACCACGCGTAATGACATCGCGCATCTGTTGCAGATGCACGATCCCCTGATTCAAATCAGTAGCTTCGATCGACCGAACATCCGCTATACGCTGGTGGAGAAGTTCAAACCGACCGAGCAGTTGCTGCGCTATGTTCAGGACCAGCGCGGCAAAAGCGGCATTATTTACTGCAACAGCCGCGCCAAGGTGGAAGACACCGCTGCTCGCCTGCAAAGCCGTGGTCTGAGCGTGGGTGCTTATCATGCCGGTATCGACAGCGCCCAGCGTGCGCGGGTGCAGGAGGCTTTCCAGCGTGATGACCTGCAAATTGTGGTGGCTACCGTGGCGTTCGGCATGGGCATCAACAAGCCCAACGTCCGTTTTGTGGTGCACTTTGATATTCCGCGTAACATCGAATCCTATTATCAGGAAACGGGCCGCGCCGGACGTGACGGTCTGCCTGCCGAAGCCATGATGCTGTACGACCCGGCCGATATGGCCTGGTTGCGTAAATGTCTGGAAGAGAAAACGCCTGGGCCGTTGCAGGATATTGAACGCCATAAACTCAATGCGATGGGCGCGTTTGCTGAAGCGCAAACCTGCCGTCGTCTGGTGCTGCTCAACTATTTTGGCGAGGGACGTCAGCAGCCGTGTGACAACTGCGATATCTGCCTCGATCCACCGCGTCGTTACGATGGTCTGGTGGAGGCGCAGAAAGCGCTGTCCAGCATTTATCGCACCGGGCAGCGCTTCGGCATGGGCTATATTGTTGAAGTTTTGCGCGGTGCCAGCAACCAGCGTATTCGCGATAACGGGCACGACAAATTGCCGGTTTACGGCATTGGCCGGGATAACAGCACCGAACATTGGGTCAGCGTGCTGCGTCAGCTCATCCATCTCGGAATGGTGACGCAAAATATCGCCATGCATTCCGCGTTACAACTTACCGAAGCGGCTCGTCCGGTGCTGCGTGCAGAAATCCCGCTGATGCTGGCGGTGCCGCGAATTGTGACGGTGAAAACGCGCAGCAGCTCGCCGAAGGTCTATGGCGGCAATTACGATCGCAAACTGTTCGCCAAGCTGCGTAAGTTACGTAAAGCGATTGCTGACGAGGAGAATATTCCGCCCTATGTGGTGTTTAACGACGCCACGTTGATTGAGATGGCGGAACAGATGCCGGTGAGCGCGTCAGAAATGCTGAGCGTGAACGGTGTCGGCCATCGCAAACTGGAACGTTTTGGTAAACCGTTCCTGGTGATGATCAAAGAACATCTTGATGAAGAGTAAAGGAAAAAAAGCATGTTGATGTTATTCGCTACCGTCGCACTGGTACATCTGGTCGCGCTGATGAGTCCTGGCCCGGACTTCTTTTTTGTCTCGCAGACCGCTGCCAGCCGCTCGCGTAAAGAAGCGATGATGGGGGTGCTGGGGATCACGCTGGGAGTAATGGTGTGGGCCGGTGTGGCGCTGATGGGTCTGCATCTGATCCTGGAAAAAATGGCGTGGCTGCATCAAATCATCATGGTAGGTGGCGGCTTATATCTGCTGTGGATGGGCTGGCAGTTGATGCGTTCGGCGCGTCAGCGTCATCAGCAGCCAAACAGCGAAGCACCCGTCGTGGAGCTGCCGAAAAAAGGGATGAGCTTCCTTAAAGGCTTGCTGACCAACCTCTCCAACCCGAAAGCCATTATCTATTTCGGCAGCGTGTTCTCGCTGTTTGTTGGCAATGATGTCGGCGCAATGGAGCGCTGGGGATTATTCCTGCTGATTCTGGTGGAAACCTTCGCCTGGTTTACCGTGGTGGCGGCGATTTTTGCTCTGCCGTGGATGCGTGATAAATATCAGCGCATGGCGAAGTGGGTTGATGGTATGGCGGGTGTCCTGTTTGCCGGCTTCGGCATCCACCTGATCATTTCACGGTAATTTTATCCGTAGCGGCGCGATTTTTCGCGCGGGTTTATAGGCGCACGATAAATCGCGCCGCTACGAACTATCAGGCGATTCTGCGCGCGCTGGCTAACAACGCACCGACGGCCATAAACAAACCACCAAACGTTCGATTCATTGCCTTCATCTGCTTCGGCCCTTTAATCCAACCGGCGATGCGGGTGGCGAGCGTGGCATAACCAATCATCACGATAATATCTACGACCACCGTGGTGACGCCGAGCACCAGATATTGCATCAGCTGTGGCTGGTGCGGCTGAATGAACTGCGGGAACAGCGCGGCAAGAAACACAATGCTTTTGGGGTTAGTCAGGTTAACCAACACCGCGCGCTTAAACAGGCGACGACGCGGCATCGCTTTGGCGACAGCATTGAGATCCAGCGCGCCACCCGAGCGCCATTGCTGAATACCCAGCCACACTAAATAGGCGGCACCGGCCCACTTCAGGATTTCGAACGCCAGCAGCGACTGAGAAAACAGCGCGCCAAGACCCACACCCACCAGCACGATATGTACCGACAGACCAATTTGCAGGCCAGATATCGAGGCCACTGCGCCGCGATAGCCGTGACTGATGCCGGTGCTCATGGTGTTAATCGCGCCGGAACCCGGCGAGAGGCTAAGGATGGTTGTGGTAAGCAGGTAGGTTAACCACCATTCAATGGTCATGTGTGACATTCCCTGATGTAAGCGAAGTGTGACACAATACGCCAGAAAATCGCGGCACGCTATGGAGTGGACGTGTGGCGTTGACGTTTTTTTCAGGAGGGCGGATGCAGAAGATAAAACAGAGTTGGCTCAGGCGTGAAAAGGCGTTTGCCTCCTTTGCTACCGGTCCGCTGCTCGACTTCTGGCACCGTCGTGAAGAGTGTGAATTTACCGGCGTGGGGAATCTCACCCTGCGCTATGTTCGTTTCACTTCTCCGCAACATCATCGTGTCATTCTGATTGTTCCCGGACGTATTGAAAGCTACATCAAATACCCGGAGCTGGCCTATGACCTGTTCCACTGTGGTTTTGATGTGGTGATTATTGACCATCGAGGTCAGGGACGCTCCGATCGTCTGTTGGAAGATTCCCACCGCGGGCATGTGGTGGATTTCAATGATTACGTTGACGATCTGGAAACGCTTTATCTGAAAGAGATCGTCAGTGGCCATTACCAGCAGCGCTATGCGCTGGCGCATTCGATGGGCGGGGCGATCCTTGCGCTGTTTCTGGCGCGTCAGCCACGGGCGTTTCACGCCGTGGCGCTGGCGGCACCGATGTTTGGTATTACCTTGCCGCTGCCGCCTTTCCTCGCGCACCGCATTCTTGACTGGGCAGAGAAAATGCCCGCGCTGCGCGATGGTTATGCCCTCGGCACCGGGCGCTGGCGGGCCCATCCCTTCGGCATCAATCAGCTGACCCACAGCCGGGAACGTTATCAGCGCAACTTGCGTTTTTACGCTGACGATCCGGCGATTCGCGTCGGTGGCCCGACTTACCATTGGGTACGTGAAGGGGTGCAGGCGGGTCGCAGCATTATCAGTCAGGTGAATAACATCACCACGCCGATGCTGCTGATGCAGGCCAGCGAAGACCGGGTGGTGGATAACCGCTCGCAGGATTTGTTTTGTGAGGCGATGGCAGCAGCAGGGCATCCCTGCGAGGGTGTCACGCCTTATGTGATTGAAGGCGCGCGCCATGAGATCCTGTTTGAAACAGACGCGATGCGCGCCCAGGCGCTAAATGCGGTGGTGGATTTTTTTGCGCGCCACGTTTAATTGATTTTTTATTTTCCGGCTACGGCCAACCGACATTAATACCAGAGGTTTCCATGTACCACATCGTCGCATCCGACCTGGATGGCACGCTGCTCTCACCAGACCATCGTCTGACCCCTTTCGCCCGCACCACGTTGCAGGAGCTGGTGGCACGCGATGTCCATTTCGTTTTTGCCACCGGTCGTCACTATATCGATGTGGGTCAGATGCGCGACAAACTCGGCATCCCGGCTTATATGATTACCTCCAACGGCGCACGCGTGCACAATGCTGACGGCGAGTTGATCTTCAGCCATAACCTGGATGCCGACATCGCCCAGGATCTGTATGGCCTGAAATACCACGATGAACAGGTTCTGACCCACGTTTACCGTGACGACGAATGGTTTATCAGCCGTCACCGCCCGGCGGAGCAGGATTATTTTCGTGAATCGGTGTTTAACTACCAGGTTTACCAGCCGGGGATGCTGCCGAGCGATGGCATCAGCAAAGTGTTCTTTACCTGCGACGATCCTGAGCATCTGATCCCGATGGAGCAGGCGATTGAGGCGCGTTGGGGCGATCGGGTCAATGTCAGCTTCTCGCTGCCGACCTGTCTCGAAGTGATGGCGGGGGGTGTCTCCAAGGGACATGCGCTGGAAGCGGTGGCAAAACAGCTCGGCTATTCATTGAAAGAGTGCATCGCGTTTGGTGATGGCATGAACGATGTCGAGATGCTCAGCATGGCCGGTAAGGGCTGCATCATGCGTAATGCCCATCAGCGTCTGAAAGATACCTTGCCTGCGCTGGAAGTGATTGGCAGCAATGCCGAAGACGCTGTACCGCAGACGTTGCGTAAATTGTTCCTGGCATAACCTGATCCGTAGCGGCGCGATTTATCGCGCAATTTCGTGTGCGTTGCAGGAAAAACCCGCGCGATAAATCGCGCCGCTACGGGGTGCTTGTGTTTTATCCGATTGTAAACCAGATAATTCAACGAGGCAGCGACAGTTTGTTTACACTAACGGCACTGTTCATTTTGGGATCGTTACCGTGCTGTTATTGATCGTTACCACCATTCTGTGGGCTTTTTCCTTTAGTTTAATCGGGGAATATCTGGCGGGTCAGGTGGATTCCTGGTTCTCGGTGCTGATGCGCCTGGCGCTGGCAGCCATTGTGTTCCTGCCCTTCCTGCGCTGGCGTGGCTATCGCGCTTCAACCATCTTGCTGTATATGCTGGTGGGAATGCTGCAACTGGGTGTCATGTACCTGCTGAGTTTCGAAGCCTATCTCTATCTGAGCGTCACCGAATTCCTGCTGTTCACCGTGATGACACCGCTGTATGTCACCCTGATTTATGATTTGCTCAGTCGGCGTCCACTGCGCATCGGCTATGCCTTTAGCGCCATGCTGGCGGTGATTGGCGCGGCGATTATCCGTTACGACAAAGTCAGCGATCATTTCTGGTTTGGCCTGCTGCTGGTGCAGGCGGCGAATATCTGCTTTGCCATTGGCATGGTAGGTTACAAGCGTTTGCAGGAAACACGTCCGATGCCGCAGCACACCGCCTTTTCCTGGTTCTACCTCGGCGCGGTGATTATTGCGGTGATTGCCTGGAGCCTGTGGGGTAATCCCAACAAACTGCCGACCACTTCGCTGCAATGGGGCATTCTGGTGTGGCTCGGCGTTGCGGCGTCTGGCCTGGGATACTTTATGTGGAACTACGGCGCGACCCAGGTGGATGCGGGGACGCTGGGGATTATGAACAATATGCACGTTCCGGCTGGCTTGCTGGTGAACCTGGCGATCTGGCAGGAAAAACCGCACTGGCCCAGCTTTATCGCTGGAGCCATCGTGATTTTTGCGTCACTTTACGTTCATAAACGCTGGGTGTTGGGAAAGACCACCACCAGCCATTAAGCCTTTTTGACGGGGGTTGGACGCTGCACCAGCGTCAACCCCTTCAAAAAGTTACGCAGAATCTGGTCACCGCACTCGCGATAGTTTTTATGATCCGGGTTACGGAAAATCGCGCCAATCTCCGCCTGAGAAACTTTAAAGTTCGCCTTCAGCAACACCTCGGGGATATCCGTGGTCTTCAGGGCAAACGCGATGCGCAGTTTCTTCAGGAAAATGTTGTTATTCATCCGGCGCTCAATCGACGGCGCAGGCGCATCTTCGCTTTTACCACGACGATGGAAAATTAAACCGTTAAGGAAATACCCCATCAGCACGTCAGGGCAAGGACGATATGCAGCGTCATCGTCCTTCTTCAGCCATGCCTGAACATCTTCCAGCGGCACATCGCTGCCTGCCAGCGCAAAAATCTCCACCACTTTGCTGTCGCTCAGGTCCAGCATATAGCGCACACTGCGCAGCACATCGTTATTAGTCATGGTGAAAATCTCCTGGTCGCGGGTTAAGGCGGCGCATTATAGAGCAGGCTAACTCAGGAAGACAGGGGCTGTAACGAACCCGGACGCGCAGCATCACGTACAAACGGCAAATGTTCGCAGGCATGCTGACGGGCAAAGCGCACAAACGCCTCCAGCACCGGCTGACGCTGCTCACCATCGCGCATCGCCGCATACAAACGGCTCCACAACCCATCGCCCAACGTTTTCGTCACCACCAACCCCTGTTGTTCAAAACTCTCCACTACCCAATGTGGTAACGCCGCAATGCCCATACCGGCTGACACCATCTGAATCAACAACAGGGTATTATCGACACTCTTCAGGGCTGGGCTGATGCCTGCCGGTTGCAGGAAGTTTCGCCAGATATCGAGACGCTGACGCTGCACCGGGTAAATCATCAGCACTTCATCTGCCAATTCTTCCGGTGAAATGTGCTCAACGTTTGCCAGTCGATGATCCGGGGCCATCACCAGGCGCACCTCAAAATCGAACATCGGCGAATAGAACAAACCGCTGCGCGGCAGAATATCCGAGGTCAGCACCACATCCAGCTCACCCTGTTGCAAGGCTGGTTGTGGGTCAAAGGTCACGCCAGATTTAAAATCCATCACCACCTGGGGCCAACTCTGACGGAAATTATTTAACGCAGGCGTCAGCCACTGAATGCAACTGTGACACTCAATCGCAATACGCAGCGTGGTTTGATGCGGCTCATGACAAGCCTGCAAGGCTTGCTGAATCTGCGGCAGGATCTGCTCAGCCAGTTGTAACAGGATCTCCCCCTGTGGCGTAAAGCGTAGCGGCTGGCTCTTACGCACAAACAGGCGAAAGCCCAGCCGTTGCTCCAGATCGCTGAACTGATGAGACAACGCCGATTGCGTTTGATGAAGCTGGGCAGCGGCGGCAGCCAGCGAACCGGTATTCCTTAACGCTTGCAGCGTTCGCAGGTGTTTGAGTTCGATCATGAGAATCCTTCACATCGAGATTGAACAATTTGCGCTTGAGGAACATACAGTACCCGCAGAATATAGCGGTGTAAACATCTGGACGGCTAAACATCTCCAGCAAGCGTTGTGACCAGTCTATGTTGGCCCTGATTTGAAGCGCGTGCTGCACAGTTAAGAATACCTGGAGAACAACAAATGACCATTCTGAACCACACACTCGGTTTCCCTCGCGTCGGTTTGCGTCGTGAATTGAAAAAAGCTCAGGAAAGCTACTGGGCAGGTAACAGTTCACAGGAAGAGCTGCTGGCTGTGGGCCGTGAACTGCGTGCGCGCCACTGGCAACAACAGAAAGATGCGGGTGTGGACCTGCTGCCCGTGGGCGACTTCGCCTGGTACGATCACGTACTGACCACCAGCCTGCTGCTGGGCAACGTACCGGCACGTCATCAGAATAAAGAGGGTTCAGTCGATCTCGACACCCTGTTCCGCCTGGGCCGTGGCCGTGCACCGACCGGTGAACCGGCGGCTGCCGCGGAGATGACCAAATGGTTTAACACCAACTATCACTACATGGTGCCGGAATTCACCCGTGGGCAGCAGTTCAAACTGACCTGGACCCAATTGCTGGACGAAGTGGACGAAGCGCTGGCGCTCGGCCACAACGTCAAACCTGTGCTGCTCGGTCCGGTGACTTACCTGTGGTTGGGTAAAGTGAAGGGTGAACAGTTTGACCGCCTGTCATTGCTGCCAGCGATCCTGCCGGTCTACCAACAGGTGCTGGCTGAACTGAAAAAACGCGGTATCGAATGGGTGCAGATTGATGAACCGGCACTGTCGCTGGAACTGCCAGCGGCGTGGCGCGCGGCGTTTCAACCCGCTTATGACGCGCTACAGGGTGCAACCAAACTGCTGCTGACCACCTACTTCGACAGCATCGGCCAAAACCTGGAAGTGATCAAAGCGCTGCCGGTGCAGGGCCTGCACGTTGACCTGGTACACGGCAAAGACGATATTCAACAGCTCCACCAACAACTGCCTGCCGAATGGCTGCTGTCGGTCGGGGTGATCAACGGTCGCAACGTCTGGCGTGCTGATCTCAGCCGCTGGTTTGAGCGCCTGCAACCGCTGGTGGGGCAACGCCCGCAACTGTGGATTGGCTCCTCTTGCTCCCTGCTGCACAGCCCGATCGACCTGAGCGTGGAAACCCGCCTGGATGATGAAGTCAAAAGCTGGTTCGCCTTCGCCCTGCAAAAATGCGCAGAGCTGGCATTGTTGAGCAAGGCATTGAATAACAATGATGCCCAGTCACTGGAAGCCTGGAGTGCGCCAATCCGAGCCCGTGCCCACTCCAGCCGGGTGCACAATGCCGCCGTGGCGCAGCGTTTGGCCAATATTCAGGCCGCAGATACTGAGCGTCACAGCGCTTACCGTGAACGCGCCAAAGCGCAACGTAACCGCTTCAATCTGCCCGCATGGCCAACCACCACCATTGGTTCATTTCCCCAGACCACAGAAATTCGCGGCCTGCGCCTCGACTTCAAAAAAGGCAACATTGATGGCGGCCACTACCGTACCGGCATCGCTGAACACATCAAACAGGCGATTGTCGAGCAGGAACGCCTCGGTCTGGACGTGCTGGTGCACGGCGAAGCGGAGCGTAACGACATGGTCGAATACTTCGGGGAAAATCTCGATGGCTTCATCTTTACCCAGAACGGTTGGGTACAGAGCTACGGTTCACGCTGCGTCAAACCGCCAGTGATCATCGGTGATGTCAGCCGCCCGGCAGCCATCACCGTGGAGTGGGCGAAATATGCGCAGTCGCTGACCGACAAACCGGTCAAAGGTATGCTTACCGGTCCGGTCACCATCTTGTGCTGGTCGTTCCCGCGCGAAGACGTCAGCCGTGAAACCATCGCTAAACAGATTGCGCTGGCACTGCGCGACGAAGTGGCCGATCTGGAAAAAGCCGGTATCGGCATTATCCAGATTGACGAACCGGCGCTGCGTGAAGGCCTGCCGCTGCATCAATCTGACTGGGCGGCGTACCTCACCTGGGCGGTGGATGCGTTCCGTCTCAACGCCGCCGTGGCGCAGGATGACACCCAGATCCACACCCATATGTGTTATTGCGAGTTCAACGACATCATGGACTCGATTGCCGCCCTGGATGCCGACGTGATCACCATCGAAACCTCACGTTCCGACATGGACCTGCTGGATGCGTTTAAAGAGTTTGAATACCCAAATGAAATCGGCCCAGGTGTGTATGACATCCACTCACCGAACGTACCGAGTGTTGAATGGATGGTGGATTTGCTGCGTAAAGCCGCGCTGAGTATCCCGGAGCAACGTCTGTGGGTGAATCCGGACTGCGGTCTGAAAACCCGAGGTTGGACAGAAACCCGTCAGGCACTGGCGAATATGGTTATCGCGGCGAAGCACCTGCGCGGTGAAACAGCCTGAATGCTGTGTTGACACTTTGGGGCGCGCAAGCGCCCCTTTTTTATTACGCGTCAGGCGTGACGCCATACTGTTGGAACCACGCCAGCATGCGCGTCCAGCCATCTTTTGCGGATTCCGCATGATAGCTCGGACGGTAATCAGCGTTGAAGGCATGACCCGCTTCGGGATAAACCACAATCTCCGCTTTGGCATTGGCGGCGTGCAGCGCCTGGCGCATCTGCTCAACGCTCTCCAGCGGAATCCCCTCATCCTGACCACCGTACAGGCCCAGCACCGGGGCATTCAGATCAACCGCTATATCAATCGGGTGCTTCTGCTGCTTGAGCGTCTTATCACCCACCAGGCGACCATACCAGGCGACCGCCGCACGCACCTGCGGATTGTGCGCGGCAAACAGCCAGCTTATGCGGCCGCCCCAGCAGAAACCGGTAATCCCCATACGCCGAATATCGCCGCCGTTGCGGGCGGCCCAATTGGCGACATGGTCGAGGTCGGATAACACCTGTGAGTCCGGCACTTTGCTTACCAACTCTTTGAACAGGGTTGGGATATCGGTGTATTCGCTCGGATCGCCCTCGCGGAAATAGAGTTCCGGTGCCACCGCCAGATAACCCTCCAGCGCCAGACGGCGGCAGATATCCCGGATATGCTCATGCACGCCAAAAATTTCCTGGACTACCAACACCACCGGCAATGTCCCTTGATACTCTTTCGGGCGGGCATAAAACGCGGGCAGATTTTCCCCCTGGCTCGGAACCGAGGTTTCTCCGGCATGGATTGCCTCGCTGTGGGTAAGGATGGTGCTGCTGGCGGTCGGTTGGACGGCGGGAGCAAAGCCACCCGTTGCAGATTTTTGTGCCATATTGTCTTCGGTTTTCATTGTTCTCTCCATGCTGGCAAGTGCGCAATCACGTAACTATAGCCTGGCCGTAGAGGCCGGGCGGGTGTAGGTTTCAGAGGGGATACGCATGAATTCTTCTTCTCTATTAACACCGCCGACTGAACTTACACAGCACCGGATGTAGCAATTCAGAATGGCAGACCGCTGATGTGTGACTTAAATCACGAAAATATTTTCTGTTAATGTAACTTTCATTATTTATAGTGAAATTACTCACATATTTATCGCGTCTGCTGACGTAAAGTGGCGCGCATATCCCTATATCTACCAGGAGTCTGTTATGGCCCAGTCTGACGTTTTCCACCTTGGCATCACCAAAGCCAGCCTGAAAGGAGCCACACTGGCCATCGTTCCCGGTGACCCGGAGCGCGTGAAGAAAATTGCGGCGTTGATGGACAACCCGCAACATCTGGCGTCGCACCGTGAATTCACCACTTATCTGGCTGAACTGGAGGGGAAACCGGTGGTGGTGTGCTCCACCGGCATCGGCGGGCCGTCCACCTCAATTGCCGTCGAAGAACTGGCGCAACTCGGCGTGCGCACCTTCCTGCGCGTGGGCACCACCGGCGCGATTCAGCCGGGCATCAATGTCGGTGACGTGTTGGTCACCACCGCATCAGTACGCCTGGACGGTGCCAGCCTGCATTTCGCACCGATGGAGTTCCCGGCAGTAGCCGATTTCACCTGCACCACGGCGCTGGTGGCGGCGGCGGAAGCCTGTGGCGCAAAAACCCATATCGGCATCACCGCGTCGTCAGATACCTTCTATCCCGGCCAGGAACGTTACGACACTTTTTCCGGGCGCGTGGTCAGCCGCTTCCAGGGTTCCATGAAAGAGTGGCAGCAGATGGGTGTCCTCAACTATGAGATGGAATCCGCTACACTGTTAACCATGTGCGCCAGCCAGGGGCTGCGAGCCGGTATGGTGGCGGGTGTCATCGTGAACCGTACGCAGAAGGAGATCCCGGATGCGGCGACCATGAAACAAACCGAAAGCGATGCGGTGAAAATTGTCGTTGAAGCTGCGCGCCGGTTAATGTAGCGCGCCCGGCAGCGGGCTATGGTTCGCTGCCCGTTAAGGATGCGCGCAAGTTCAGCGGATTACTGAGAGTCTTTTATGCGCAAAACTGTTGCTGTTCAACGCCCGGCCTTTATGACCAACCCGGTAGCGATGCAATCCCGTGTCGAAGGTGCGGCCGCGCGCTTCCGTCAGGCGATGGCGGCGGCGGATTATCCCGCCGCCCGCCGCTGCTGTGAAGACGTGCTGCGTGTGATGCCACATAACATGCAGGTGTTAAGTGACTACGCGTTGACTTTGATGCGCACCGGTGATTACAACAAGTCCTACAAAACCTACCTGAAAATCTATCAAGCCTCCGCCGACCAGCGGGCACAGGCGTCTGAAACCTGGCTGGATGGCCTGACTGAAGTGTGCGGCTGGCTCAATAAAGCGGATGAGGTGGCGCGTTACGGGCTGGAATCGTTGCAGCAATCTGATGCGAAGTTCAGTACCGGGCAGAAGCACCCGATCCCGGCTGAGGCACCACCGGCTTTTGATGCCAGCAAGCCCCAGGAAAATATCATCGCCTTTAGCCTGTATGGCAATCAGCCGCGATATTGCGAAACCCTGATTAAAAACGTTGAGGTAGCACGCGAACTCTACCCGGCCTGGACCTGTCGCGTTTATCTGGATGACAGCGTACCGCAGCATGTCTGGCAACGTTTGCAGCAGCCTGATGTGCAACTGGTCGACATGTCTGAGGAAAAAACGTTGTTCCCGACGTTGTGGCGTTTCCTGGTGATCGACGACCCCAGCGTCAAACGCTTCATCGTACGTGATGCCGACTCACTCCTTTCTGAACGTGAAGTGGCCGCAGTCGATGCCTGGCTGCATTCGCCTTACTGGTTCCATCATATGCGCGACTATTTTACCCACACCGAGTTGCTGCTGGCGGGGATGTGGGGAGGTTGTCATGGCGTATTCAGCCAGGTGGAACAACAGATGCGGGATTTCATCGCTGAGTATCAGGGCAGCGAACGTTTTACCGACCAGTTCTTTCTGAAACGGGCGCTGTGGCCGACAGTACGTGACAGCATCCTTAATCACGACGATATTTTCCGTTTTCATCATGCTCAGGCGTGGCCCGCACATCCTCCAATCCGCTGGCAGACGGACAAGTTTCATGTAGGCAGCAATGCCGGGTTTTCCAGCATGGCGGGGAAAGCCAGCGTGGCGGATGCCGAGTGGCAGCAGGTTACACTCACCTGGGCCGGGCAAAGCTGGAGCTATCCGGCCAGAGTGCGCAACGGCGAATGGGAACTACCGATGCCATTTTTCCTGATAGAGGCGTGGAAAGCAGGTGAGTTAACGGTGCAGACGTTATAAGCCGCTATCCGGCAGAATTGTCTGGACATTCATACAGTACGCCTCTACCTTTTCCCTCAGCGAGACGATCCGCGGGGGAATTATGGATCAGCAACTTATCATCATTAGTGGCGCATTGGCGTTGGCCGGTTTTGGCATCGGCTGGATTGTGGCGCAGATGCGAGCCGGTCATCAACAGGCCAGCTTCTTAACGGAACGCCGCTTATCTGAAGAGGCGCAACTGCGTCAGCAGCAGCAACTGGAGCTGGCACAGCAGCAGGTGCAATTGCGCGAGCAGGAACTACGCCAGCTGCACGGTGCGTTGAGCGGTGCACAGGAGCGCCTGCAACAACTCGATTACTGGCGCGGCGAAAGCGAACAGCTCAGCCGTGAACTGCGCAATCAGCTGGAGGTGAACAGCGCGCAGGAAGCCGAATTGCGTGAAGTCACCATCCGCCTTGAAGAGACACGCTTTGCCGCTGAGGAGAAACAGCGTCTGCTGACCAACAGCGAACAGCGCCTGAGCGCCCAATTCGAAAATCTTGCCAATCGCATCTTCGAAAACAGCGGTCGTCGTGTTGATGAACAAAACCGCCAAAGCCTGAACAGCCTGATTGGTCCGCTGCGCGAGCAACTGGACGGATTTCGTCGTCAGGTGACAGACAGCTTCGGCCAGGAAGCGCGCGAACGTCACACGCTGGCGCATGAGATCCGTCAGCTGCAACAACTGAATGCGCAGATGGCGCAGGAAGCCATCAACCTTACCAAAGCCCTGAAAGGCGACAATAAAATCCAGGGGAACTGGGGCGAAGTGGTGCTTGGCCGAGTGCTGGAGGCTTCCGGCCTGCGCGAAGGCCATGAGTATGAAACCCAGGTCAGCGTGCAGCTGGAATCGCAGGGCAGGATGCAACCGGATGTGATCGTACGTCTGCCGCAGGGCAAAGATGTGGTGATTGACGCCAAAATGACGCTCATCGCCTATGAGCGCTACTTCAATGCCGAGGATGAAGCCACGCGCGAGCAGGCGATTCAGGAGCACATCAACGCGGTGCGCGGTCATATTCGCCTGTTGGGGCGAAAAGATTATCAACAATTGCCCGGTTTACGCTCTCTGGATTATGTGTTGATGTTTATCCCGGTTGAACCGGCCTTTCTGCTGGCGATCGATCGTCAGCCGGAGCTGATCAGCGAAGCGTTGCAGCAGAACATCATGCTGGTCAGTCCCACGACGTTGCTGGTGGCGCTGCGCACCATCAACAACCTGTGGCGTTATGAGCATCAAAGTCGCAACGCCCAGCGTATTGCTGACCGCGCCGCGCGCTTGTACGACAAAATGCGGCTGTTTGTCGATGACATGAGCGGCATCGGTCACAACCTGGATAAAGCGCAGCAAAGTTATCATCTGGCGATGAAAAAGCTGGCGGAGGGGCGTGGCAATCTGATTGCGCAAAGTGAAGCCTTTCGTTCGCTGGGTGTGGAGATCAAGCGTCCGATTAATCCGCAGCTGGTGGCCCAGGCACAGCCGGAGGAGTCTGATAATGATTGGGCCGATGATGAGCAGCCTGATGAAAAAACAACAGATTCTTCCGCCGCTTCCCTGCGCCGTATCAACGAATAACGCGCCGGTCGCGTGCCCGGCCAGCGCAACTCTGATACACTTCGCGAAGTATTGTTTGTGGAACAGGTAAAACCCATGGCAGATGAATCACAGCAGGAAACTACCCACTTTGGCTTTCAGACCGTCGCCAAAAGCGAAAAGGCAGATAAAGTCGCCGACGTGTTTCACTCCGTAGCGGCAAAATATGACCTGATGAACGATCTGATGTCGTTTGGCATCCATCGTGTCTGGAAGCGTTTCACCATCGACAGCAGCGGCGTTCGCCGTGGGCAGCGCGTGTTGGACCTCGCCGGTGGTACGGGCGATCTGACGGCAAAATTTTCCCGTCTGGTGGGCGAAACGGGCCAGGTGGTGCTGGCGGATATCAACAGCTCAATGCTGAAGATGGGCCGCGAGAAACTGCGTAATCTTGGCATTTCCGGCAACGTCAGCTATGTGCAGGCGAATGCCGAAGCGTTGCCATTCCCGGATAACTATTTCGATTGCATCACCATCTCTTTCGGTCTGCGTAACGTAACCGAGAAAGAGAAAGCGCTGGCATCGATGTTCCGCGTGCTGAAACCGGGTGGCCGTCTGCTGGTGCTGGAGTTCTCCAAACCGTTGCTGGAACCGCTCAGCAAAGCCTACGATGCTTACTCGTTCCATATTCTGCCGCGCATTGGTCAACTGGTGGCGAAGGATGCAGAAAGCTATCGCTATCTGGCGGAATCCATCCGTATGCATCCCGATCAGGAAACCCTGAAGGCGATGATGAATGACGTCGGTTTCGAAAATACCACTTACTTCAACATGACTGGCGGCATTGTCGCGCTGCATCGCGGCTTTAAGTTCTGACAAATCATGGCGATGACTTTCACTCCTTTGATTACTGGCGGTCTTGAGACCGCCCTGAATCGTGTTTTATACCGCGATCGCAGCCTGAAAGCCGCGCGTCAGCGTCTGGCGGGTAAGGTGCTGATGCTGCGCTTGCAGGAACTCTCCTTCCCGCTGGTGCTGGTGTTCAGCGAAAACCAGCTGGATGTGCTGAGTGACTGGCAGGACAGCAGCGATTGCACTGTCAGTTTACGTTTCAGCACCTTGCCGAAATTACGTGACCGCCAGCAACTCACCAGCCTGATTCGCAGCGGCGAACTGGAAGTGGAAGGCGACTTGCAGGTGGTGCAGCAATTCTCGGCGTTAATGGATTTAGCGGAGCTGGATCCGGCGGAATATCTCGCGCCGTGGATTGGCGATATCGCCGCACAAGGTATTAGCCAGGCTGCACAGCGGGCGCTGACCTTTGTTAAACACGAGGTTACGCGTCGGCAGGATTATCTTGGTCAGACGCTGACGGAAGAGTGGCGACTGGCTCCGGGTGCGCTGGAACTGGCCTGGTTTTGCGAGGAAGTGGAAGCGATGGACCGTTCGCTTGATGCGCTTGAGGCGCGTTTAGCACAGCTGGAGGCGAAATGACGCTGGGAGAAATTCGGCGCTTATATTTTATTGTTAAGGTCTTTCTCACCTATGGCCTTGATGAACTGATCCCACACATGCGCATCACGCTGCCGCTGCGTTTATGGCGGCGCTGCATTTTCTGGCTCCCCAACAAACACAAAAGCGAATCAATGGGCGTGCGTATCCGTCTGGCGATGGAGCAGTTGGGTCCGGTGTGGATCAAATTTGGTCAGATGCTGTCAACGCGTCGTGACCTGTTTCCTCCGGCGATTGCAGATGAACTGGCGATTTTGCAGGACCGCGTCGCACCGTTCGATGGTGTAAAAGCCAAAGCGCAGATCGAGAAAGCAATTGGCGGCCCGGTTGAAACCTGGTTCGACGATTTTGAAATCACCCCGCTGGCGTCAGCGTCAATTGCTCAGGTTCATACCGCGACGCTAAAAGAGAATGGCCGCGAAGTGGTGATCAAGGTTATCCGTCCCGATATCTTGCCGGTGATCAAAGCGGATATGAAGCTGATCTACCGTCTGGCGCGCTGGGTACCGCGTTTGTTGCCGGATGGACGCCGTCTGCGCCCGCTAGAAGTGGTGCGCGACTATGAAAAAACCCTGATTGATGAACTCAATTTGTTGCGTGAGGCAGCAAATGCCATCCAGCTGCGCCGTAACTTTGATCAGAGCCACATGCTGTATGTCCCGGAGATTTTCTCCGACTATTGCAGTGAATCGATGTTGGTGATGGAGCGCATTTACGGCATCCCGATTTCTGATGTCGCGACGCTGGAGCAACATGGCGTCAATATGAAACTGCTGGCCGAGCGTGGCGTTCAGGTGTTCTTTACCCAGGTGTTCCGCGACAGTTTCTTCCATGCCGATATGCATCCCGGCAACATCTTCGTCAGCTATGACCACCCGGAAGACCCGCAATATATCGGTATCGACTGCGGTATCGTTGGCTCACTGAACAAAGAAGACAAGCGCTACCTGGCGGAGAACTTTATCGCCTTCTTCAACCGCGATTACCGCAAAGTGGCGGAACTGCACGTTGATTCTGGCTGGGTACCGCCAGATACCAATGTGGAAGATTTTGAGTTCGCGATTCGTACCGTATGTGAACCCATTTTCGAGAAGCCGCTGGCGGAGATCTCCTTTGGCCATGTGCTGCTTAATCTGTTCAACACTGCGCGTCGCTTCAACATGGAAGTGCAGCCGCAGCTGGTGCTGTTACAAAAAACGCTGCTGTATATTGAAGGCATTGGTCGCCAACTCTATCCGCAGCTCGATTTGTGGAAAACCGCGAAGCCCTTCCTGGAAGACTGGATTAAAGATCAAATCGGTATTCCGGCGATCCTGCGTGCCGTGAAAGATAAAGCCCCATTCTGGGCCGAGAAACTGCCGGAGCTGCCGGAGCTGTTCTACGACAGCATGCGTCAGCATAAATTGTTGCAGCACAGCGTCGATAAACTGGTCACGGATATGAACGCGCAACGCAGCCGACATCATCAGGCGCGTTATCTGTTCGGGGTAGGGGCTACACTGTTATTAAGTGGCACCGCAGTGCTGCTGAGTCGGCCTGACTGGGATTTCTTCCCGGCGATATTAATGGCCGCAGGCATCGTGACCTGGCTGATAGGCTGGCGCAAGACAAACTGATTGTCAGCCAGATCTAAAACGCGTAATGTCGCAGGCTAAGGCCCGAAATCATATGGGCTTTCTGTGTGTTACATACGACAGTTTTTCACAGAATATTAGAGGCATATCTCATGGGCGGTATCAGTATTTGGCAATTGTTAATCATTGCCGTCATTGTTGTACTTCTGTTCGGTACCAATAAGCTACGCAATCTGGGTTCGGATTTAGGTTCTTCCATTCGTGGTTTCAAAAAAGCTATGAGTGATGAAGACGAAAAAAAGGATCAACCGAAGGAGCAGGACGCTGACTTCAACGCCAAAACCCTGGCAGATAAACAGCAAACCTCGGCAAGTAAAGACGACGCCAGGAACGACAAGCAGGTATAACCGTGTTCGACATTGGTTTTAGTGAACTGGTATTGGTGTTCGTTATCGGGCTGATTGTTCTCGGCCCGCAACGATTACCGGTTGCGGTAAAAACCGTAGTGGGCTGGATTCGGGCGATTCGCTCGCTGGCGGCTAACGTACAGCATGAACTGGCGCAGGAACTGAAACTGCAGGAGCTGCAAGATAGCCTGAAGAAGGTGGAAGAAGCGGGCCGTGGCACGCTGTCACCGGAACTGAAAGAATCGATGGAAGAGCTGCGTAAAACCGCTGACTCCATGAAACGTTCTTATCAGCAGAGCATCGATGTAGAGAAAGCGGAAGATGAAGCCAATACCATTCATACGCCGCCGCCTGTTGCTCCTGCATCGCCGGTAACACCCGCGACAGCGGAACATCAGGCCAGTGCTCCGGCGCAGACGCCGCAAACCGCGCCGTCTGCCGTGGAGCAGTCCGATTCCGCCAGTGCATCTCACAGCACAGCGCCAACCGACCCGCAGGTGATGAACGATAAACATGGCCGTTGAAGATACCCAACCGCTCATCAGCCATCTGATTGAGCTGCGTAAACGTCTGTTAAACTGCATCATCGCGGTATTTGTCATCTTCCTGGCGCTGATTTACTTCGCCAACGACATCTACCATATGGTGGCAGAGCCGTTAATTAGCCAGATGCCCGCCGGTGCCAGCATGATCGCCACCGAAGTTGCGTCGCCTTTCTTTGCCCCGATTAAACTCACCATCATTGTGTCGGTGTTTCTTGCCGTGCCGGTGATTCTGTATCAGGTATGGGCCTTTATTGCACCGGCGCTCTACCGTCATGAGCGCCGGCTGGTGATGCCACTGTTGTTCTCCAGCACCTTTTTGTTTTACGTCGGCGTGGCATTTGCTTACTTCGTCGTGTTCCCACTGGCGTTTGGCTTCTTTGCCAAAACTGCGCCGCAGGGTGTGCAAATCGCCACGGATATCACCCACTATCTCGACTTCGTCATGACCCTGTTCCTGGCGTTTGGGGTCGCGTTTGAGGTGCCGGTCGTGATTGTGCTGCTGTGCTGGACTGGAATCACCACGCCGGAAGACCTGAAAAAGAAACGTCCATATATTCTGGTTGGCGCATTCGTTGTTGGGATGTTGCTCACACCACCGGATGTTTTCTCACAAACTTTGCTCGCTATTCCGATGTACTGCCTGTTTGAAGTCGGCGTATTCTTCTCCCGTTACTATGTGGGGAAAGGACGCAAGGCGGAGTCAGAATCGGTGGACGAGGAAAATCACACCGAATCCTGATGCTTTCTTGCAGCAGATCCCGTGTGCGAGCGGGATGACGATAAATCTAAACCGCCCACCCGTTGGGCGGTTTTTTTATTTGGGAAGAAACATGTTTGATATCGGTGTAAACCTGACCAGCACGCAATTTGCGAAAGATCGCGAACAGGTCGTAGCGCGTGCGCGCGAAGCAGGCGTCACCGGCCTGTTAATTACCGGCACCAACGCACTGGAAAGCCAACAGGCGCAGCGGCTGGCGGCACTGCATCCAGGCTACTGCTGGTCAACTGCGGGTGTTCATCCGCACCATGCCAGCGCATGGTCAGCGGAAACCGCCAATACCCTGCGTCGTCTGGCGGAGAGTGAGCAGGTGGTGGCGATTGGCGAATGCGGGCTGGATTTTAACCGCAACTTTTCGGCGCATGATCAGCAGGAATACGCCTTCGATGCACAACTTCAGTTGGCCGCCGAGCTGCAATTACCGGTTTTCCTGCATTGCCGTGAAGCGCACGCGCGTTTCGCTGCGATCCTCCAACCCTGGCTGCCGAAACTGGTCGGGGCGGTGGCTCACTGCTTTACCGGTACCCGTGAGGAGCTGGAATCCTGTCTGGCGATGGGACTGTCGATTGGCATTACCGGTTGGGTGTGCGACGAACGGCGTGGCATGGAGCTGCGGGAGCTGCTGCCGTTGATCCCGGCAGAACGTCTGCTGCTGGAAACCGACGCGCCGTATTTGCTGCCGCGGGATATGCATCCGCGTCCGACCTCGCGCCGCAACGAACCCTGTTTTCTGCCGCACATCGTGCAGCAGGTGGCGTTATGGCGTAATGAGGCGGCAGAGACGTTGGGCGCGCAGGTAGTCGCTAATGCGCGTCAGTTGTTCAGGCTGGCTTAGGCTTTACGGAACTGTTTGTTATCCACACTGCGCATTACCTGTTTATTCAGCAGGTTAAGCAGCAGGATTGAGCGGGTTTCACCATCCGGCTCGGCAAAAATGGCACGCAGACCCTCAAAGGTGCCTTCGGTGATGATCACTTCATCACCGACTTGTGGCGTCTCTGGATCGATCAGGATCTGAGGCGCATCACTTTGCAGCGCTTCGATCACCTCATAGGGTACCGTAGCTGGCATCGTGCCGAAGCGAACAAAGTGGCTGACGCCACGCGTGCTGCTGATGGTGGTGGTGTGAATCGCTTCCGGATCGAACTCGATAAACAGATAGTTGGGAAACAGTGGCTCACTCACGGTGGTACGTTTACCACGAACGATTTTCTCCAGCGCAATCATTGGGCTGAGACAATTCACTGCCTGCCGCTCAAGATGTTCTTTCGCGCGCAACAGTTGTCCACGTTTGCAATAGAGTAAGTACCAGGATTCCATAACTGCTCCCAAAGAATGGACGCTAAGAATAGCAAACCTGCTGTCAGAGTTATAGCGCATCAGCCGGGGGAAACGCAGCCGCGAAACAAATTTCACTACGATTTTTCTGAGTCTTAACCCTTTAATGACGTTTATCGCAAGAAAATTGACGTCTGGCGATAATCTGTATCAGACTCCTTCTCCATCTTATGAATGAAAAGGACCGTCTGATGGAACTGTTCCTGTTAAGTAATGGCAAGCTGGCCGATGATGCGCCGTTGTTGAGCTACGCCCACCCGCAGCTGCATGCGATGATTGCGCAACGCGGTATTACCTCCGCCGTACTGGTGCCTTACGCGATTATTCGTGGTGATCATGCCCAGCGCGCGCAGGATCTCAGTGACTCTCTCGGTGTCCAGGTGCGTACCGTGCATGAGTTCGACTCACCGGTGGCTGCCATTGAACAGGCAGAGTTGATTCTGGTCAGCGGCGGTAACACCTGGCTGCTCAATCAAATGCTGCATGAGCATGGGTTAATTGTGGCGATTCAGCGCGCGGTGCGTGAACGTCAGGTGCCTTATGTTGGCTGGAGTGCCGGATGCAATGTGGCAACCCCGTCGATCCGTACCACCAATGATATGCCGGTGCGTAGCAGCGTGGTCTTGCCTGCGCTGGGACTGTTTCCGGTGCAAATCAACCCACATTATCTCGATGCGCACGTCAGCGGCCATATGGGCGAAACCCGTGATGAACGGCTGGCGGAGTTTTGTGCGGTCAACCCGCATGAGTCGGTGATTGCCTTACGTGAAGGCAGCTTCTTGCACGTTAGCGAAAATTGTCTGCGTTATTACAGCGCGCGTGGGGAAGATTTTAAGGTGTTCCGCCACGGCGAGCCGATCGCCGCCTTCCATGACGTGCTGGCGCTGCAATCGTTGGTGCCATTTTCCTGTCAGCCCGTCTGACGAAGAAACCTCAACATGCCCGCAGAATCGGCCCTATAATGGCCGATTCCTCTGGGCTGGAAGTTAACCCTACATGAAATATCAGGATTTACGTGATTTCCTTGCGCTGCTGGAGCAGCGGGGCGAGTTAAAACGCATCTCTCAGGCGATCGATCCCGAACTGGAGATGACCGAAATTGCCGACCGCACTCTGCGTGCCGGTGGCCCGGCGCTGCTGTTTGAAAACCCGAAAGGTTATGACATGCCGGTGCTGTGCAACCTGTTTGGTACGCCCAAGCGCGTGGCAATGGGCATGGGCCAGGAAGATGTCAGCGCACTGCGCGAAGTGGGTAAACTGCTGGCGTTTCTTAAAGAGCCTGAGCCGCCGAAAGGTTTTCGCGATCTGTTCGACAAGATGCCGCAGTTTAAGCAGGTGCTGAACATGCCAACCAAGCGGTTGCGTAATGCGCCGTGCCAGGAAGAAGTGTTTAGCGGTGACGAGGTCGATTTATCGCGCATCCCGGTAATGAAATGCTGGCCGGACGACGCCGCGCCGTTAATTACCTGGGGTTTAACCGTCACGCGTGGACCGCATAAAGAGCGGCAGAATCTCGGCATCTATCGTCAGCAGGTGATTGGCAAAAACCGTCTGATCATGCGCTGGTTATCACATCGCGGTGGCGCACTCGATTTTCAGGAGTGGTGCAAAGCCCATCCCGGCGAACGTTTCCCGGTTGCGGTGGCTCTGGGGGCGGATCCCGCCACCATCCTCGGCGCAGTGACGCCGGTGCCGGATACGTTGTCCGAATACGCCTTCGCGGGCCTGCTGCGCGGCAATAAAACCGAAGTGGTGAAGTGCCTCTCCAACGACCTGGAAGTACCCGCCAGCGCTGAAATTGTGCTGGAAGGCTACATCGAACCCGGCGACATGGCCCCTGAAGGTCCGTACGGCGACCACACCGGCTACTACAATGAAGTAGATAGCTTCCCGGTGTTTACCGTGACGCACATAACGCAACGTCGTAACCCGATTTATCACTCAACCTATACCGGCCGTCCACCGGATGAACCGGCAGTGTTGGGGGTGGCGCTGAACGAAGTGCTGGTGCCGATTCTGATTAAGCAGTTCCCGGAGATTGTGGATTTTTATCTGCCGCCGGAAGGGTGTTCGTATCGGCTGGCCGTGGTGACCATGAAAAAACAGTACGCTGGTCATGCCAAGCGCGTGATGTTTGGCGTCTGGTCGTTCCTGCGGCAGTTCATGTACACCAAATTTGTTATTGTGTGTGACGATGACGTCAATGCGCGTGACTGGAACGATGTGATCTGGGCCATTACCACCCGTATGGATCCGGCGCGTGACACGGTGCTGGTGGAAAATACGCCGATCGATTATCTCGATTTTGCGTCACCGGTTTCCGGGCTGGGTTCGAAGATGGGCCTCGATGCCACCAATAAATGGCCGGGCGAAACCACGCGTGAGTGGGGCACACCGATTGTGAAAGATCCGGCGGTCACGGCGCGTATCGACGCCATTTGGGATGAGTTAGGCATTTTTGCCGAGCCGCCACAGCGCTGATGGCGGCGAGCAAACCATAAAAACAAACGACCCGACAGAGGGAACGCATGACAACGTTAAGCTGCAAAGTGACTTCGGTTGAAGCAATTACGGATACCGTCTACCGCGTCCGTTTGATCCCGGAAGCGGATTTTAGCTTTCGTGCCGGACAGTACCTGATGGTGGTGATGGATGAGCGCGATAAGCGTCCCTTTTCCCTCGCCTCTACGCCGATGGAAAAAGACATCATTGAGCTGCATATCGGTGCCTCTGAGTTGAATCTCTATGCGATGGCGGTGATGGAGCGTATCCAGAACCAGCGTGAAATTACCGTGGATATGCCGCACGGCGATGCCTGGCTGCGCGAAGAGAGCGATCGTCCCATCATCCTGATTGCCGGCGGTACCGGTTTCTCCTACGCCCGCTCCATTCTGCTGACCGCGCTGGCGCAGCAGCCCGATCGTGATATCGCCATTTACTGGGGCGGCCGCGAACTCACGCATTTGTACGATCTTGACGAACTGAATGCGCTGGCGGTGAAACACCCACATCTGAAGGTGATTCCAGTGGTGGAGCAGCCGGGAGCAGGTTGGCAGGGACGTACCGGGACGGTGCTGACGGCAGTGATGCAGGACTACGCCACGCTAAGTGGGCACGATATCTATATTGCAGGCCGGTTTGAAATGGCGAAGATTGCCCGCGAGCGCTTCTGCGCGGAACGCGGTGCGCTGGAAGCGCAGATGTACGGCGATGCCTTTGCCTTTATCTGATAGCGGCTAAGCCATCGTAGCGGCGCGATTTATCGCGCAATTTTGTGCGAGCTGGCAGAAAAATCCGCGCGATAAATCGCGCAGCTACGTGGGTATGTGTTGGTTGCATAAGGCAAAAAAGCCCGCCCGAAAGGGCGGGAAATCATGCAGGTGGTCAACGTATTAAAGGCGTTCGAATACCGTGGCGATGCCCTGGCCTAAACCGATACACATGGTGGCCAGGCCAAACTGCGCATCCCGACGTTCCATCAGATTCAACAACGTGGTGCTGATTCGTGCCCCGGAACATCCCAGCGGGTGGCCAAGCGCAATCGCGCCACCATTCAGATTGACCTTCTCATCCATCAGCTCCAGCAGGCCCAAATCTTTCAGGCATGGTAACGTCTGGGCGGCGAAGGCTTCGTTCAATTCAAACAGATCAATATCTTGTACGGTTAAACCGGCACGCTTTAGCGCCAGCTTACTGGCCGGGACCGGACCGTATCCCATAATCGATGGATCGCAGCCCACTACCGCCATGCTGCGAATACGCGCACGCGGCGTCAGGCCAAGCTCGCGCGCACGGCTTTCGCTCATGATCAGCATCGCGGCCGCGCCATCGGAAAGGGCGGAGGAGCTACCGGCGGTCACGGTTCCGTTGACCGGGTCAAACGCCGGTTTCAGCGCCGCCAATCCTTCCAGGCTGGCGTCTTCGCGGATGACCTCATCAGCATCATAGCGTTTCAGCACCCCGTCGCCGTCGTGACCGTAGGTGGGGATAATTTCACGCTTAAAATCGCCACGCTGGGTAGCTTGCCAGGCACGCTGGTGTGAACGTAACGCAAAGGCATCCTGTTGTTCACGGCTGATATGGTGCATACGTGCCAGCATTTCGGCAGTCAGGCCCATCATGCCGGCAGCTTTGGCGACGGTGCGGCTCAGGCCGGGATGGAAATCCACGCCATGATTCATGGGGACGTGACCCATATGTTCCACACCGCCAATCAGGCAGCTTTGTGCGTCACCGACCATAATGGCGCGGGCGGCATCGTGCAGTGCCTGCATCGATGAACCGCACAAGCGGTTAACGGTGCTGGCGGGGACGCGATGCGGGATTTCTGCCAGCAACGCAGCGTTACGGGCAATGTTGAAGCCTTGCTCCAGCGTTTGCTGTACGCAGCCCCAAATAATGTCGTCCAGGGAAGCGGGATCAATCGCCGGGTTACGACTCAGCAGTTCACGCATCAGGTGAGCAGAGAGATCTTCCGCACGGACCTGACGAAATGCGCCACCTTTGGAACGTCCCATTGGCGTGCGGGCGGCATCGATAATAACCACATTTTCCATTTTATTATCCTCAGGCACTTTGCAGCGCGGCTTCATCAATGGGGAGGGCTGCGGGATACCAGCTTTGATGCTGGTGAGCTTTCTGCACCAGCAACTCCGGCAGCGCATACAGGGGACCGAGCGCGGTGTAGCGTTTGGCCTGATCAACCACCGTGCTGTTGCCCAGCGTATCCATATAACGGCAGGCACCGCCACGGAACGGCGGGAAACCGAGGCCATATACCAACGCCATATCCGCTTCGGCCGGGGAAGCGATAATCTTCTCTTCCAGGCAGCGCACAACCTCGTTCAGCATTGGCAGCATCATGCGGTTAGCAATCTCTTCATCGCTGAAGACACGCTTCGGCTGGCAGACGTGTTGCAGTAACGTATCCACTTCCGCATCGGCCTGTTTCTGCGCTTTGCCCTTTTTGTCCTCGGTCCAACGCCAGAAACCCAGACCATTTTTCTGCCCATAGCGACCGGCTTCGTACAGAACGTCAATGGCGTCGCGATAATCTTTTTGCATCCGTGAGGGGAAACCCTGCGCCATTACCTGCTGGGCGTGATGAGCGGTATCGATCCCTACCACATCCAACAGCCATGCTGGACCCATCGGCCAGCCAAACTGTTTCTCCATCACTTTGTCGATCTGACGGAAATCGGCACCATCACGCAGCAACAGGCTGAAGGCGGCGAAGTAGGGGAACAGCACACGGTTAACAAAGAAGCCGGGGCAGTCATTGACCACAATGGGCGTCTTACCCATCTTGCTGGCCCAGGCGACCACCTTACCGATTGTCTCTTCAGATGTTTTTTCGCCACGGATCACTTCAACCAGCGGCATACGTGGCACCGGGTTAAAGAAGTGCATGCCGCAGAAATTTTCTGGTCGTTGCAGCGATTGCGCCAGCAGGCTGATAGGAATGGTCGAGGTGTTGGAAGCCAGAATGGCATCATCGCGCAGATGCTGCTCGGTTTCGGCCAGCACTTTAGCTTTGATTTGCGGGTTTTCCACCACCGCCTCCACCACCACATCCGCGCGTGCAAATCCGGCGTAGTCCAGCGTTGGCTGGATGGTGGTCAGCACGCTGGCCAGCTTCGCGCCATCAATCTTGCCGCGCTCCAGCTGTTTGTTCAGCAGCTTGCTCGCTTCTTTCATGCCGAGCGCCAGCGCCTGCGGATTGATGTCTTTCATCTGCACCGGTACGCCTTTCCACGCTGACTGATATGCAATGCCGCCGCCCATGATCCCGGCACCCAGTACCGCCGCCTGCGCTGGCGTTGTGGTGGCATTGCCGCGTTTTTTCGCCTCGGCTTTGACATATTGATCATTGAGGAAGATGCCGACCAACGAGCGTGCCACATCACTTTGCGCCAGCGGCACAAATGCAGCGGTTTCCAGTTTCAAGGCATCATCGCGTCCGAGTGTGGCAGCCGCTTCAATGGTTTTAACTGCGGTGATCGGTGCCGGGTAATGTTTACCCGCCGTTTGCAGCACCATGCTTTTGGCGATGGTAAAACTCATCGCCGCTTCAATTGGGCTGAGTTTCAGTGGCGCCAGTTTCGGTGCGCGACGCGCCTGCCAACTGCCCTGCACCATAGCGTCCCGCAACACGGTTAATGCGGCGCTGCGCAGTTTGTCGCTGCTGACTACCGCATCGATCAGGCCCAGTTTCAGGGCGCTGCTGCCATCGACATCTTTGCCTGCGGCGATAATCTCCAGTGCACTGTCGGCACCCAGCAGACGCGGCAAACGCACGCTACCACCAAAGCCCGGCATGATGCCCAGTTTGGTTTCCGGCAGGCCAATGCGCAGTTGTGGGGTTCCGATGCGGAAGTCGGTTGCCAGTACGCACTCGCAACCACCACCCAGGGCATAGCCATCGATAGCGGAGACGGTAGGGACCGGGAGATCTTCCAGACGATTAAAGATGCTATTGGCAAACGCCAGCCACTGGCTCAGTTTTTCAACTGGCGCATCAAACAGGGAAAGAAATTCGGTGATGTCGGCACCGACGATAAACGCCGGTTTGGCCGACGTGAGCAACAGGCCGCGCAATGTGGGCTGCTGCTCCAGTACACCCAGCGCCTCACCCAGCGAGGCTACGGTTTTGGTATCGAGTTTGTTCACCGAACCGGGCGCGTTGAAAACCAGCTCGGCGATGCCATCGTCGAGCCAGCGAACAGAAAGGGTATCGCCTTGGTAGAGCATGTCCGTCTCCTGAAACCGCGAAAGTTGATCTGGTCATACCAGATGATCGTGAGTGTGAGTTCGATGTTAATTTTTTGCAAACAAGAGTTTGATTATTTGATACAGCGATCACAGCGCGCAGGGGCACGGCATCACGGACGCGGCTATGCTACACTGCGGCCATTTTCGCGATATTGGAGACAAGTTCATGGATTCACTGAAAACCCTGTATCACGCGCATATCAATACGCTACAACAGCGTGCGCAGCAGGTGCTGGCGCGTTTTAAACTCGATGCTATGTTGATTCACTCTGGCGAGTTGCTGACGGTGTTCCTCGACGATCACGACTATCCATTTAAGGTGAATCCGCAGTTCAAAGCCTGGGTGCCGGTGACGCAGGTGCCTAACTGCTGGTTATGGATTGACGGCGTGAATAAACCGAAACTGTGGTTCTATTCACCGGTGGATTACTGGCACAACGTGGAGCCGCTGCCGAATAGCTTCTGGACCGGAGATGTTGACGTTATCGGCCTGAAAAATGCTGACGAAATTGCACAACTGCTTCCGACCCAGCGCGACAATGTGGCTTATATCGGGCCAGTGCCAAACCGTGCCACCCAGTTGAGCATCAAGGCGGATAGCATCAACCCCAAAGGGGTGATCGATTTCCTGCATTACCATCGCAGCATCAAAACCGACTATGAACTGGCCTGTATGCGTGAAGCGCAGAAGCTGGCAGTGGCGGGACATCGTGCGGCCAAAGAAGCCTTCTTCTCTGGCATGAGTGAGTTCGATATCAATATCGCTTACCTGAGTGCGACCGGCCACCGTGATATCGATGTGCCTTACGGTAACATCATCGCGCTGAATGAACATGCCGCCGTGCTCCATTACACCAAACTGGATCATCAGCCGCCCGCGAAGCGCCACAGCTTTTTGATTGACGCCGGTGCTGAGTACCTTGGTTATGCCGCTGATTTGACGCGCAGTTACGCCGCCCAGGCGAAATCACGCTACGCCGAGATGGTTGAAACCATGAACAAAGAGGAGCTGGCGCTGATTGCCACCCTTAAAGCGGGCGTGCGATATACCGATTATCATCTACAGATGCACCAACGCATTGCGCGTATGCTGTTGAAGTTTGAACTGGTGAAGGGACTGAGCGAAGAAACGCTGGTGGCGGAAGATTTAACCGGTCCATTTATGCCGCATGGTCTTGGTCATCCGTTGGGGCTTCAGGTGCATGACGTGGCCGGTTTTATGCAGGATGATAAAGGTACGCACCTGGCCGCTCCGGCACAGTATCCGTATCTGCGCTGCACCCGCGTGCTGGAGCCAGGCATGGTGCTGACCATTGAGCCGGGCTTTTATATTATCGATTCACTGCTGGCTGCACTGCGTACCGGTAAGTACAAAGATCACTTTGACTGGCAGGCGATCGATGCGCTGAAACCGTATGGCGGCATCCGCATTGAGGATAACGTGGTGATTCATGCCAACCGGATTGAAAACATGACGCGCGATCTGCATCTGGCCTGATGGACGCTTATGACATTCCCGCTGAGGCGGTCAGCCTTAGCGAGGAAACCATCAAAAAAAGCCGCTTTATCACGCTGCTGGCGCACACCGACGGCGTGGAAGCGGCGCGTGCTTTTGTTCAGCAGATTAAAGCTGAACACCCCACCGCGCGACATCATTGTTGGGCATGGGTGGCGGGCGCGCCGGATGATTCGCAGCAACTGGGTTTTTCTGATGATGGCGAGCCATCAGGTACCGCAGGCAAACCGATGCTTGCTCAGCTAATGGGGAGCGGTGTGGGGGAAATCACTGCGGTGGTGGTGCGCTATTACGGTGGCATTATGCTCGGCACCGGTGGGCTGGTGAAAGCCTATGGCGGCGGTGTGCAGCAAGGATTAAAACAGCTGGCGCGTTGCCGTAAGGTACCGATGCAATCTTTTACTCTGCAATGTGACTATGCACAGCTCAGCGATATCGAGCGCCTGCTGCAGCGTTTTGACGGCAAGGTCGAAGAGAGCCATTATCTTGATCGCATCACGCTGCGCCTGGCATTACCGCATAGCCAGATCGATGGCTTTCGGCAAAACCTCTCTGATTACAGTCGGGGCATGCTGACGCTCATCCCACTGGAAAATTCAAGCATATCTCTTTGAAAGGAAAAGGCTGAATGCATTTTCGCGCCATTACCCGCATTGTGGGCCTGCTGGTGATTTTGTTCTCAGTAACCATGATCCTGCCAGGTCTGGTGGCCTTAATTTATCGTGACGGTGCCGGACGGGCGTTCAGTCAGACCTTTATGATGGCCATTGTCATTGGTTCACTGCTGTGGTGGCCGAACCGCAAACAAAAGACCGAGCTGAAGCCGCGCGAAGGTTTTCTGATCGTGGTGTTATTCTGGACCGTGCTGGGCAGCGTGGGGGCCATGCCGTTTATGTTTGCCGAGCAGCCGCACCTGTCGGTGACCGATGCGTTCTTTGAATCCTTTTCCGGTTTAACCACTACCGGGGCGACGACGCTGGTGGGGCTGGATTCGTTGCCCAAAGCGATTCTGTTCTATCGGCAGATGCTGCAATGGTTGGGGGGGATGGGGATCATTGTGCTGGCGGTGGCGATCCTACCGATTCTCGGTGTGGGTGGGATGCAGTTGTATCGCGCTGAAATGCCCGGACCGCTGAAAGATAACAAAATGCGACCGCGTATCGCAGAGACGGCAAAAACCCTGTGGTTGATCTATGTTCTGCTGACCATCGCCTGTGCCGTGGCGCTGTGGCTGGCGGGGATGCCGGTGTTTGATGCTATCGGCCATAGTTTTTCCACCATCGCCATCGGTGGCTTCTCGACACATGATGCCAGCATTGGCTATTTCAACAGCCCAACAATCAATACCATCGTGGCGGTATTCCTGCTGATCTCTGGCTGTAACTATGGCTTGCACTTCTCTTTATTGAGTGGCCGCAGCCTGAAAGTGTACTGGCGCGATCCGGAGTTTCGGATGTTCATTGGCGTGCAGTTGACGCTGGTGGTGATCTGTACCGTGGTGCTGTGGTTCCATGATGTCTATTCCAGTGGCTTACAAACGCTGAACCAGGCCTTTTTCCAGGTGGTATCGATGGCCACCACCGCCGGATTCACTACGGACAGCATCGCGCGTTGGCCGCTGTTTCTGCCGGTGCTGTTGCTGTGTTCCGCTTTTATCGGTGGCTGTGCGGGTTCGACCGGTGGCGGCCTGAAGGTGATCCGTATTCTGTTGCTGTGCAAACAGGGTTCGCGTGAGCTGAAGCGCCTTGTCCACCCTAACGCGGTTTACACTATTAAGTTGGGGAACCGTGCATTGCCGGAACGCATTCTGGAAGCGGTTTGGGGATTCTTCTCCGCTTATGCGCTGGTGTTCCTGGTGAGTATGCTGGCAATCATCGCCACCGGTGTCGATGATTTCTCCGCTTTTGCCGCTGTTGCCGCGACCCTCAATAACCTCGGACCTGGGCTGGGGGTGGTCGCCGATAACTTTGCTTCGATGAATGATGTGGCGAAGTGGATATTGATTTCGACCATGCTGTTTGGCCGCCTTGAGGTGTTTACTTTGCTGGTGCTCTTCACCCCGACCTTCTGGCGCGAGTGATAAAACGGGATAGTGTAATGAAAGCGTTGATTGTTTATTCCAGCCGTGACGGGCAAACACAGAAAATTGCCGGACGTATTGCGCAAAACCTGGCACCGCAACAGTTGTGTGATGTGATTGAGATATCACAGACAGCGACGCTTGATTGGGCGCAATATGATCGGGTGCTGATTGGTGCCTCGATTCGCTATGGTCATTTCCATCCGGCATTAATGAAGTTTGTCACTCAGCATTTGGGAGAGTTGCAGCAGCGTGTTAGTGGTTTCTTCAGTGTGAATCTGACAGCACGTAAAGCAGATAAATGCACACCGGAGACTAATGCTTACACCCGTAAGTTTCTGGCCCAGTCACCCTGGCAGCCAGACTGCTGTGCGGTATTTGCCGGTGCGCTGCGTTATCCGCGCTATCGTTGGTTCGACCGCGTCATGATTCAGTTGATTATGCGTATGACGGGCGGGGAAACAGATACTTCTAAAGAGGTGGAGTACACCGATTGGCAAAAGGTCGCGCTTTTTGCCCAGGATTTTGCGCAGTTACCAGGCAAATCGTTGTGAAATAGACCGCTTTGGTGAAATTTAGTCCGAACGATCATTTTTTTGCAATAAACGCTTGTCAGTCAGAATTATCTCCCTATAATGCGCCTCCACTGACACGGCAAAGCGGCAACGCAGACGGTCAGCGAGGGACGAAGTGATTCATCCCGCCAGAGAAAAATCTCGAAAAAGAGATTGACTCTGAAGGAGGAAAGCGTAATATACGCCACCTCGCGACAGACGGTTAACCCGCTGCTCGCACTGCTCTTTAACAATTTATCAGACAATCTGTGTGGGCACTCGCAGGATTGATATCAAAAGTCTACGGACTTAAAAAATATCAAGTCTCAAGAGTGAACACGTAATTTATTACGAAGTTTAATTCTTTGAGCATCAAACTTAAATTGAAGAGTTTGATCATGGCTCAGATTGAACGCTGGCGGCAGGCCTAACACATGCAAGTCGAACGGTAGCACAGAGGAGCTTGCTCCTTGGGTGACGAGTGGCGGACGGGTGAGTAATGTCTGGGGATCTGCCCGATGGAGGGGGATAACTACTGGAAACGGTAGCTAATACCGCATAACGTCGCAAGACCAAAGTGGGGGACCTTCGGGCCTCACACCATCGGATGAACCCAGATGGGATTAGCTAGTAGGTGGGGTAACGGCTCACCTAGGCGACGATCCCTAGCTGGTCTGAGAGGATGACCAGCCACACTGGAACTGAGACACGGTCCAGACTCCTACGGGAGGCAGCAGTGGGGAATATTGCACAATGGGCGCAAGCCTGATGCAGCCATGCCGCGTGTATGAAGAAGGCCTTCGGGTTGTAAAGTACTTTCAGCGGGGAGGAAAGGATGATGTTTAATACGCATCATCATTGACGTTACCCGCAGAAGAAGCACCGGCTAACTCCGTGCCAGCAGCCGCGGTAATACGGAGGGTGCAAGCGTTAATCGGAATTACTGGGCGTAAAGCGCACGCAGGCGGTCTGTCAAGTCGGATGTGAAATCCCCGGGCTTAACCTGGGAACTGCATTCGAAACTGGCAGGCTAGAGTCTTGTAGAGGGGGGTAGAATTCCAGGTGTAGCGGTGAAATGCGTAGAGATCTGGAGGAATACCGGTGGCGAAGGCGGCCCCCTGGACAAAGACTGACGCTCAGGTGCGAAAGCGTGGGGAGCAAACAGGATTAGATACCCTGGTAGTCCACGCTGTAAACGATGTCGACTTGGAGGTTGTGCCCTTGAGGCGTGGCTTCCGGAGCTAACGCGTTAAGTCGACCGCCTGGGGAGTACGGCCGCAAGGTTAAAACTCAAATGAATTGACGGGGGCCCGCACAAGCGGTGGAGCATGTGGTTTAATTCGATGCAACGCGAAGAACCTTACCTGGCCTTGACATCCACGGAATTTGGCAGAGATGCCTTAGTGCCTTCGGGAACCGTGAGACAGGTGCTGCATGGCTGTCGTCAGCTCGTGTTGTGAAATGTTGGGTTAAGTCCCGCAACGAGCGCAACCCTTATCCTTTGTTGCCAGCGATTCGGTCGGGAACTCAAAGGAGACTGCCGGTGATAAACCGGAGGAAGGTGGGGATGACGTCAAGTCATCATGGCCCTTACGGCCAGGGCTACACACGTGCTACAATGGCGCATACAAAGAGAAGCGACCTCGCGAGAGCAAGCGGACCTCATAAAGTGCGTCGTAGTCCGGATTGGAGTCTGCAACTCGACTCCATGAAGTCGGAATCGCTAGTAATCGTAGATCAGAATGCTACGGTGAATACGTTCCCGGGCCTTGTACACACCGCCCGTCACACCATGGGAGTGGGTTGCAAAAGAAGTAGGTAGCTTAACCTTCGGGAGGGCGCTTACCACTTTGTGATTCATGACTGGGGTGAAGTCGTAACAAGGTAACCGTAGGGGAACCTGCGGTTGGATCACCTCCTTACCTGAAGATACTTTCCTTCGAAGTGCTCACACAGATTGTCTGATGAAAACGTAATGAGCAAGACGGCTGCGAAGTCGTGACACTTCATGTGTCCCCTTCGTCTAGCGGTTAGGACTCCGCCCTTTCACGGCGGCAACAGGGGTTCGAATCCCCTAGGGGACGCCACTTGCTTGGTGACAGGTGAAAGGTGTCGCTGCTCAGTATCTCAAAACTGGCTTACGAGTCATGTTTGAGATATTTGCTCTTTAACAATCCGGAACAAGCTGAAAATTTGAAACGACACGTTGTTTCATTTCTCCGTAATAAGAAATGAAAACGATGTGTTCGAGTCTCTCAAATGCTTGCAGTCTGCATGCGTGAAAACGCCTGTGGGTTGTGAGGTTAAGCGACTAAGCGTACACGGTGGATGCCCTGGCAGTCAGAGGCGATGAAGGACGTGCTAATCTGCGAAAAGCGTCGGTAAGGTGATATGAACCGCAACAGCCGACGATGTCCGAATGGGGAAACCCAGTGCATTTATGCACTATCGTTAACTGAATACATAGGTTAACGAGGCGAACCGGGGGAACTGAAACATCTAAGTACCCCGAGGAAAAGAAATCAACCGAGATTCCCCCAGTAGCGGCGAGCGAACGGGGAACAGCCCAGGACCTGAATCAGTTTGTGTGTTAATGGAAGCGTCTGGAAAGTCGCGCGATACAGGGTGACAGCCCCGTACATGAAAATGCACAGATTGTGAGTCCGATGAGTAGGGCGGGACACGTGGTATCCTGTCTGAATATGGGGGGACCATCCTCCAAGGCTAAATACTCCTGACTGACCGATAGTGAACCAGTACCGTGAGGGAAAGGCGAAAAGAACCCCGGCGAGGGGAGTGAAACAGAACCTGAAACCGTGTACGTACAAGCAGTGGGAGCACCTTCGGGTGTGACTGCGTACCTTTTGTATAATGGGTCAGCGACTTATATTCTGTAGCAAGGTTAACCGTATAGGGGAGCCGCAGGGAAACCGAGTCTTAATTGGGCGTTAAGTTGCAGGGTATAGACCCGAAACCCGGTGATCTAGCCATGGGCAGGTTGAAGGTTGGGTAACACTAACTGGAGGACCGAACCGACTAATGTTGAAAAATTAGCGGATGACTTGTGGCTGGGGGTGAAAGGCCAATCAAACCGGGAGATAGCTGGTTCTCCCCGAAAGCTATTTAGGTAGCGCCTCGTGAACTCATCTCCGGGGGTAGAGCACTGTTTCGGCTAGGGGGCCATCCCGGCTTACCAACCCGATGCAAACTACGAATACCGGAGAATGTTATCACGGGAGACACACGGCGGGTGCTAACGTCCGTCGTGAAGAGGGAAACAACCCAGACCGCCAGCTAAGGTCCCAAAGTCATGGTTAAGTGGGAAACGATGTGGGAAGGCCCAGACAGCCAGGATGTTGGCTTAGAAGCAGCCATCATTTAAAGAAAGCGTAATAGCTCACTGGTCGAGTCGGCCTGCGCGGAAGATGTAACGGGGCTAAACCATGCACCGAAGCTGCGGCAGCGACACTATGTGTTGTTGGGTAGGGGAGCGTTCTGTAAGCCGCTGAAGGTGGACTGTGAGGTCTGCTGGAGGTATCAGAAGTGCGAATGCTGACATAAGTAACGATAAAGCGGGTGAAAAGCCCGCTCGCCGGAAGACCAAGGGTTCCTGTCCAACGTTAATCGGGGCAGGGTGAGTCGACCCCTAAGGCGAGGCTGAAAAGCGTAGTCGATGGGAAACAGGTTAATATTCCTGTACTTGGTGTTACTGCGAAGGGGGGACGGAGAAGGCTAGGTTATCCGGGCGACGGTTGTCCCGGTTTAAGCGTGTAGGCTTGCATTCCAGGCAAATCCGGAATGCTTTAAGGCTGAGGCGTGATGACGAGCCACTACGGTGGTGAAGTAACTGATGCCCTGCTTCCAGGAAAAGCCTCTAAGCTCCAGGTAACACGAAATCGTACCCCAAACCGACACAGGTGGTCAGGTAGAGAATACCAAGGCGCTTGAGAGAACTCGGGTGAAGGAACTAGGCAAAATGGTGCCGTAACTTCGGGAGAAGGCACGCTGGCATTAGGTGAAGGGACTTGCTCCCGGAGCTGAAGCCAGTCGAAGATACCAGCTGGCTGCAACTGTTTATTAAAAACACAGCACTGTGCAAACACGAAAGTGGACGTATACGGTGTGACGCCTGCCCGGTGCCGGAAGGTTAATTGATGGGGTTATCCGTAAGGAGAAGCTCTTGATCGAAGCCCCGGTAAACGGCGGCCGTAACTATAACGGTCCTAAGGTAGCGAAATTCCTTGTCGGGTAAGTTCCGACCTGCACGAATGGCGTAATGATGGCCAGGCTGTCTCCACCCGAGACTCAGTGAAATTGAAATCGCTGTGAAGATGCAGTGTACCCGCGGCAAGACGGAAAGACCCCGTGAACCTTTACTATAGCTTGACACTGAACATTGAGCCTTGATGTGTAGGATAGGTGGGAGGCTTTGAAGTGTGGACGCCAGTCTGCATGGAGCCAACCTTGAAATACCACCCTTTAATGTTTGATGTTCTAACGTAGGCCCGTAATCCGGGCTGCGGACAGTGTCTGGTGGGTAGTTTGACTGGGGCGGTCTCCTCCCAAAGTGTAACGGAGGAGCACGAAGGTTGGCTAATCCTGGTCGGACATCAGGAGGTTAGTGCAATGGCATAAGCCAGCTTGACTGCGAGAGTGACGGCTCGAGCAGGTGCGAAAGCAGGTCATAGTGATCCGGTGGTTCTGAATGGAAGGGCCATCGCTCAACGGATAAAAGGTACTCCGGGGATAACAGGCTGATACCGCCCAAGAGTTCATATCGACGGCGGTGTTTGGCACCTCGATGTCGGCTCATCACATCCTGGGGCTGAAGTAGGTCCCAAGGGTACGGCTGTTCGCCGTTTAAAGTGGTACGCGAGCTGGGTTTAGAACGTCGTGAGACAGTTCGGTCCCTATCTGCCGTGGGCGCTGGAGAATTGAGGGGGGTTGCTCCTAGTACGAGAGGACCGGAGTGAACGCACCACTGGTGTTCGGGTTGTCATGCCAATGGCATTGCCCGGTAGCTAAGTGCGGAAAAGATAAGTGCTGAAAGCATCTAAGCACGAAACTTGCCCCGAGATGAGTTCTCCCTGACTCCTTGAGAGTCCTGAAGGGACGTTGAAGACGACGACGTTGATAGGCCGGATGTGTAAGTGCAGCGATGCATTGAGCTAACCGGTACTAATGACCCGTGAGGCTTAACCTTACAACGCCAGAGGCGTTTTGAGTTGAGAGACGCGAGAATTTTCAGCATTGTTCGAACGGATTGATTCGTATGGCCTGCGAGGGCGGTACGGATAAACAGAATTTGCCTGGCGGCTGTAGCGCGGTGGTCCCACCTGACCCCATGCCGAACTCAGAAGTGAAACGCCGTAGCGCCGATGGTAGTGTGGGGTCTCCCCATGCGAGAGTAGGGAACTGCCAGGCATCAATTAAGTGAAGAAGCCCTGAACGAAAGTTCAGGGCTTTTTTACGTTTAAGAATCGTCTCTCAGATGATGAAAAACCACGAAAACATCCCACTCGTTACTAACTGATCAGGTAAACTACGGCCAGATTAATCAGTTAAGGCCGTGAAATGTCCAGCCCCAACACTTCTCTTAAAGCTTTCAATACACTTGGCCTCGAGGTCAGTGCGAAACATATCGTTATTGCTGATACCGCAGAAGCCATCATTGATGCATGGCAGGATTGTGTCCAGCAGACACAGCCATTTATGGTACTCGGAGGCGGTAGCAATGTGCTGTTTCTTGAAGACTTTCAGGGTACTGTCATTATTAATGCAATCAAAGGTATAGCCATAGAAGAACATACCGAAGCATGGCAGTTGCATATCGGGGCGGGAGAGAATTGGCATGAACTGGTTGAGCATACTTTAAAGAAAGGAATTACGGGTCTTGAGAACCTGGCGTTAATTCCAGGTATGGCGGGTTCAGCTCCTATCCAAAACATCGGTGCTTACGGGGTGGAATTCAAAGATATCTGCCATTATGTTGATGCTTTGCATCTGCCCACCCAGAAAATCGTGCGACTGGATCGTGAAGAGTGCGCATTCGGTTATCGTGACAGTATTTTCAAACATGCAATGAAAAACGATTACGTCATTGTAGCGGTTGGATTACGCCTGACAAAACAATGGCGGCTTGTACTGAGTTACGGCGACCTGGCACGACTGAATCCTGCAACGGCCAGCGCGTGGGATGTATTCAATGCGGTATGTCAGATGCGTCAGAGTAAGCTGCCTGATCCCAGCGTAACGGGTAATGTGGGGAGTTTCTTTAAAAATCCACTGATTACTGCCAACCAGGCTGCTACGTTATGTGCCCAGTGGCCGACGATGCCACTTTATCCGCAACCTGATGGCGAGGTAAAACTTGCCGCGGGTTGGTTGATCGATCAATGTCAGCTGAAAGGCTATCGGGTTGGTGGTGCTGCTGTGCATCGTCAGCAGGCGCTGGTGCTGATCAACGAAGATCGAGCGACACCTCAGGACATTGTTCAGTTGGCACGGGAAGTACGAAGCCATGTCGGTGAAAAATTTAATGTCTGGCTGGAGCCGGAAGTTCGTTTTATTGGTGCGCAGGGCGAACGCAATGCCGTTGAGGTGATCTCATGAAAGACCACAGTGTTCCGTTAAAACTGGTCGCTTTACTGGCAGATGGGGAATTCCATTCTGGTGAGCAACTGGGCGAAGTTCTGGGGATGAGCCGGGCAGCGATTAACAAGCATATACAAACGCTGAAGAGTTGGGGACTGGATGTTTATACGGTTACCGGGAAGGGTTACAGCCTGCCTGCTCCCATTCAGTTGCTGAACGAAGAAGAGATATTGTCGCGGCTGCATCAACCTAATCTGGCCGTTATTCCGGTGATTGACTCTACGAACCAATATCTGTTGGAGCGCATGGATCAGCTGGTTTCAGGCGATGCCTGTATTGCAGAGTATCAACAGGCAGGACGAGGGCGTCGCGGCAGGCAGTGGTTTTCCCCTTTTGGCGCCAATTTGTATATGTCGATGTACTGGCGACTGGAGCAAGGGCCAGCTGCTGCGATGGGGCTTAGCCTTGTTATTGGCATTGTCATGGCCGAAGTTATTCAGTCCCTCGGTGCAAAAGATGTACGAGTTAAATGGCCGAATGACCTCTATCTGCATGATCGGAAATTGGCCGGTATTCTGGTTGAACTGACCGGAAAAACGGGCGATGCGGCGCAAATTGTCATTGGTGCAGGTATCAATCTTGCGATGCAATCAGAAGGCGCAACACAAATAAATCAAGGCTGGATTAACTTGCAAGAGGCTGGAGTGCAGATCGATCGCAACCAGTTGGCTGCTCAGTTGATTAACAGCCTACGGGAAGCTTTGCCATTATTTGAACGTGATGGACTGGCACCTTTTATTGAGCGTTGGGATGCATTGGATAACTTTATTAATCGGCCAGTCAAATTGCTAATTGGCGATCGCGAAGTGCATGGCATAGCGCGTGGTGTTGATAAGCAAGGTGGTTTATTGTTGGAACAGGATGGTGCTGTTAAGGCATGGGTTGGTGGTGAAATTTCATTACGACCCGATAATTAACCAGCGGCTATTTCGAATGCCAGGACAGCCTCGTCACTGATAATAAAGCCCTGAAAAATACAGGGCTTTATTGTTTTTGTATTTATTTTCTCAGTCGTACATGTTGTACGGCATGATCAGCTGACTTCGTCATGATAAGGCTGGCCCGCTCACGAGTCGGAAGAATGTTCTCTTTAAGATTCAACCAGTTAATCTCTTTCCACAGACTGCGAGCAATGCTGACGGCGTCTTCTTCAGGCAGTTGAGAATAATGATGGAAATATGAATCTGGATCGCTAAAGGCACCTTCACGAAATTTAAGAAACCGATTGATATACCAGCTTTCGAGCAGATCTTCAGGTGCATCAACATATATGGAGAAGTCGACAAAATCCGAGACAAATACATGATGCGGATCGTGAGGATAATCCATTCCGCTTTGCAGCACGTTTAAACCTTCAAGGATCAGAATATCAGGCTGTTTAACAACTTTATCGCCGTCGGGAATAACATCATAAATCAGATGTGAATAAACCGGGGCAGTTACCTGGCTGGCACCGGACTTTAGGTCGGAGACAAAATTGACCAGTCGATGCATATCGTAGGATTGCGGGAAGCCTTTCTTTTTCATCAACCCGCGTTGTTTCAGAACCGCATTTGGGTGGAGAAAGCCATCTGTGGTGATCAATTCTACTTTGCGATGTTCCGGCCAACGGCTGAGCAGTGCCTGCAACACGCGGGCGGTGGTACTTTTACCCACAGCGACACTGCCAGCAATGCTGATGATATAAGGGATTTTCTGCGCGTTGGTGCCAAGAAACTGTTCAAGCACAGCCTGGCGTCGCAGATTAGAACTGATGTAAAAATTTAACAGGCGCGATAACGGCAAATAAATCTCCGCGACCTCTTCCAGCGAGAGATCCTCGTTGATGCCGCGCAATCGTTCGATTTCACCCTCTGCCAGTGTCATCGGCACTGAGTCGCGCAAGGCAGCCCATTGCTGACGATCAAACTCCAGGTAGGGCGTAGTAAGTGGCGTCGTCTTTTTACTCATAAGCATGCATCTGACAGCAAATTCTGGCTCATCTACACCTTGCAGCATCAGGCATACAGCGATGTGTCGAACTCAGTTGCACGTCACAGGGGTAATTTAACGAGAACAATGGGCAGGAGGGTAACACCAGTGTGACTTTAAAAAGAAGTAAAATGATAAAAGCGAGCACGCTTTCGTAAGCGCGCCCACATTTTTCTTGTCACTCAGTAGGTTGACGAAGCATCTTCTGGTGCGCCTGGTCGCAAGCGTTTGTAATAGATGGCATCCCGGATGGGGATGCCCATCAGCGCGCTGCGAATAATCAGGCAACTCTCCAAGATAATGATATCCCTGAGTCCGATAAAAGGCTTCTGCTGGCGAGCCTGCCATGACATCGAGATAAAGCAACCCGCGATGACAGGCTTCCGCTTTTTGCTCCAGCACCTGCATGAGCTTAAAGCCAATCCTTTCACGACGTGCTTGCGAATGAACCAATAAATGGAGGATCTCAGCCCGGTTCTGGCCATCGGGACGCTGGCAGATACTGAGTTGCACACTGCCGACAAGCCCGGATTCATTCAATGCCACCCATAATAGCAACTCATGTCGCGCCAGGCGGTCGCGTAAACCGTGAAAGTAACGTTCTGCGGCCTGATGTTGTTCCTGTCTACTCGATTGCCGAAATGGCGACGTCATATTGTGTGAGATAGCGTCAATCATCAATGCGGCCAGAGCATGGCGATAACGAGGTAATGTGGTGGCATTGAGTAAAAAATATTCATGCGAAATCCTCCTTGTCTGGGCTGGTTTACCTAAATAAGCAAATTACGCGCCAGCCAAAAAACAGCTGACAAGGGGAGGATGTCATGCAATGTGCATTAGTTTGCACAGACAGATGGCAACGTGACTCAGAATTGTGCAGCTGTTTAGAGAAAAATCTATGTCGGAGTGGCAGGATTTCACGGGTAAAAAAGCAGCAACCCTGAACAAATTTGCCGCAATTTATGATTGATTTGCGAGGATTTGCACAAATAGTAATCGATAGCGCGATTTTGGCAATTTTTTTGTTGCATCCTGCATCCGCACTTCCTAGAATGCGCGTCACTTGATGCCGGCTTAGCTCAGTTGGTAGAGCAACTGACTTGTAATCAGTAGGTCACCAGTTCGATTCCGGTAGCCGGCACCATCAAGTAGGTGGGATTCCCGAGCGGCCAAAGGGAGCAGACTGTAAATCTGCCGTCACAGACTTCGAAGGTTCGAATCCTTCTCCCACCACCATCTCAACCTCCTGGTTGAGCGTCAGATGAGGTCGTCGTCTGATGGGTGAGTTCAATTCTCTCACCTTCGAATTCAGACTGAGCGTTGGCACAGTCAAAGTTAGCCGGAAATACTGGCTGACTCGAATAATAGAGGGTCTTCTTTTATTATTCATAAGCTACAGAAAGAACAGGTAGCCGAGTTCCAGGATGCGGGCATCGTATAATGGCTATTACCTCAGCCTTCCAAGCTGATGATGCGGGTTCGATTCCCGCTGCCCGCTCCAGATGTGCTGATATGGCTCAGTTGGTAGAGCGCACCCTTGGTAAGGGTGAGGTCCCCAGTTCGACTCTGGGTATCAGCACCACTTCCTTTATCTCTCTCCTGATTCTCTCTCTGTAAAACTAACAGTCAGGCATAGCCTGGTTGATGTGACGATATCTTTGATATATCCATGTCTTAGAGGGACAAGCGATGGCTAAAGAGCAATTTCAACGTAACAAACTGCACGTAAACGTGGGCACCATCGGTCACGTTGACCACGGTAAAACCACTCTGACTGCTGCAATCACCACCGTTCTGGCTAAAACCTACGGCGGCCAGGCTCGTGCATTCGACCAGATCGACAACGCGCCGGAAGAGAAAGCTCGTGGTATCACCATCAACACTTCTCACGTTGAGTACGAAACCCCGACTCGCCACTACGCGCACGTTGACTGCCCGGGCCACGCCGACTATGTGAAAAACATGATCACCGGTGCTGCTCAGATGGATGGCGCAATCCTGGTTGTTGCTGCGACTGACGGCCCGATGCCGCAGACCCGTGAGCACATCCTGCTGGGTCGCCAGGTAGGCGTTCCGTACATCATCGTGTTCCTGAACAAATGTGACATGGTTGATGACGAAGAGCTGCTGGAACTGGTTGAGATGGAAGTTCGTGACCTGCTGTCACAGTACGACTTCCCGGGCGACGACACTCCGATCGTTCGTGGTTCAGCTCTGAAAGCGCTGGAAGGCGACGCAGAGTGGGAAGCGAAAATCGTTGAGCTGGCTGGCCACCTGGATACTTACATCCCGGATCCGGTTCGTGCAATCGACCTGCCGTTCCTGCTGCCGATCGAAGACGTATTCTCAATCTCAGGCCGTGGTACTGTAGTAACCGGTCGTGTTGAGCGCGGTATCGTTAAAGTTGGTGACGAAGTAGAAATCGTTGGTATCAAAGCGACTGCGAAATCAACCTGTACTGGCGTTGAAATGTTCCGCAAACTGCTGGACCAGGGTCAGGCAGGCGAGAACTGTGGTGTTCTGCTGCGTGGTATCAAGCGTGAAGACATCCAGCGTGGTCAGGTACTGGCTAAGCCGGGCACCATCAAGCCGCACACTCAGTTCGAATCAGAAGTGTACGTACTGTCTAAAGACGAAGGCGGCCGTCATACTCCGTTCTTCAAAGGCTACCGTCCTCAGTTCTACTTCCGTACTACTGACGTAACAGGTTCAGTAGAACTGCCGGAAGGCGTAGAGATGGTAATGCCGGGCGACAACATCAAAATGGTTGTTACCCTGATTCACCCGATCGCAATGGACGAAGGTCTGCGCTTCGCAATCCGCGAAGGCGGCCGTACCGTTGGTGCGGGCGTTGTTGCTAAAGTTATCGCTTAATCCCGATAATATTTGACGCAATGCACACGGAAAGGGCATCATTTGATGCCCTTTTTGCACGCTGTTGTATAGAACCTGGCTCATCAGTGATTTTCGGTCATAATCATTGCTGAGACAGGCTCTGTTAAGCGGTGCAGGATACCGGGTTGCGCTTTAAGAGCTTACTCGGTTTGGATGCCTCGCCATGCGGGGCAGAATAGTTTCTGAATTATAGTGGCAGGTTGGTTTATGAGTGCGAATACCGAAGCTCAAGGGAGCGGACGCGGCCTGGAAACCGTAAAATGGCTGGTTGTTGCCGTATTACTGGTTGTCGCTATTGTTGGTAATTACTACTACCGCGATGTGACACTGCCGTTACGTGCGCTGGCCGTAGTGGTTCTGATTGCAGTGGCAGGCGGCATTGCGTTGCTGACCACAAAAGGCAAAGCGACAGTTGCGTTTGCGCGTGAAGCAAGAACCGAGATGCGTAAGGTCATTTGGCCGACTCGCCAGGAAACACTGCACACCACGTTAATCGTTGCCGCGGTAACTGCCGTGATGTCACTGATTTTGTGGGGACTGGATGGTATTCTTGTCCGACTTGTATCGTTTATCACTGGCCTGAGGTTCTGAGATGTCTGAAGCTCCAAAAAAACGCTGGTACGTCGTGCAGGCGTTTTCCGGTTTCGAAGGCCGCGTAGCCCAGTCGCTGCGTGAGCACATCAAATTGCACAACATGGAAGAGTTGTTTGGCGAAGTCATGGTGCCGACTGAAGAAGTCGTGGAAATCCGTGGTGGCCAGCGTCGCAAAAGTGAGCGCAAATTCTTCCCAGGTTACGTATTGGTTCAGATGGTAATGAATGATGCCAGCTGGCACCTGGTGCGTAGCGTACCGCGTGTGATGGGCTTCATTGGTGGTACATCTGACCGTCCAGCACCGATCAGCGATAAAGAAGTTGATGCGATTATGAACCGCCTGCAGCAGGTGGGTGATAAGCCGCGTCCAAAAACGTTGTTCGAGCCGGGCGAAATGGTACGCGTCAACGACGGTCCTTTTGCCGACTTCAACGGTGTGGTGGAAGAGGTGGATTACGAAAAGAGCCGCCTGAAAGTCTCTGTTTCCATCTTCGGTCGCGCTACCCCTGTCGAGCTGGATTTCAGCCAGGTAGAAAAAGGCTAACGCCCGAGACATTTTTGTAGTTGCAGCAGGCGCGGAATTTATCTACAATTTCGCGCCTTTTGTTTTTATGCGCTGGCAACAGCGTGTGAATTGTCATCACGGGGAGCCTGTTTTGCAGGCGCTATAACCCAATAGAGGAAATATCATGGCTAAGAAAGTACAAGCCTACGTCAAGCTGCAGGTTGCAGCTGGTATGGCTAACCCGAGCCCACCGGTTGGTCCAGCTCTGGGTCAGCAGGGCGTTAACATCATGGAATTCTGTAAAGCGTTCAACGCGAAGACCGAATCTCTGGAAAAAGGTCTGCCGACTCCTGTTGTTATCACCGTATACAGCGACCGTTCTTTCACCTTCGTTACCAAAACACCTCCGGCTGCCGTACTGCTGAAAAAAGCAGCGGGCATCAAGTCTGGTTCTGGTAAGCCGAACAAAGACAAAGTCGGTAAAGTAACCCGTGCTCAGGTACGTGAAATCGCAGAAACCAAAGCTGCGGACATGACTGGTGCTGACGTAGAAGCGATGACTCGCTCTATCGAAGGTACTGCTCGTTCCATGGGCCTGGTAGTGGAGGACTAAGAAATGGCTAAGCTGACCAAGCGCATGCGCGTGATCCGTGACAAAGTTGATGCAACTAAACAGTATGACATCAACGAAGCTGTTGCTCTGCTGAAAGAACTGGCTACTGCTAAGTTTGTAGAGAGCGTAGACGTTGCTGTTAACCTCGGCATCGATGCTCGTAAATCTGATCAGAACGTACGTGGTGCAACTGTACTGCCGCACGGTACTGGTCGTTCAGTACGCGTTGCCGTATTTACCCAGGGCGCAAACGCTGAAGCTGCTAAAGCAGCTGGCGCAGAGCTGGTAGGTATGGAAGATCTGGCTGACCAGATCAAAAAAGGCGAAATGAACTTTGACGTTGTTATTGCTTCTCCGGATGCAATGCGCGTTGTTGGCCAGCTCGGCCAGGTTCTGGGCCCGCGCGGTCTGATGCCAAACCCGAAAGTGGGTACTGTAACTCCGAACGTTGCTGAAGCAGTTAAAAACGCTAAAGCAGGTCAGGTTCGTTACCGTAACGACAAAAACGGCATCATTCACACCACCATCGGTAAAGTGGACTTCGACGCTGACAAACTGAAAGAAAACCTGGAATCTCTGCTGGTTGCGCTGAAAAAAGCAAAACCTGCTCAGGCGAAAGGCGTGTACATCAAGAAAGTTAGCCTGTCCACCACCATGGGCGCTGGCGTTGCCATCGACCAGGCTGGTCTGAACGCAGCAGCAAACTAATTGCTGCTTGAAACGGGCGAAAAATTCATCTAGAATCTTACGCCCGTTGTTCTGGTTGAGTAGTCAATTCAGAACCAAGATTCATAGTGAGTGGAAGATAAAGGTTCATCCCTTTGTTATTCAGTCACTAAGGTTGGAGCCAGGCCTTATCCTGGCCTCCGTCCAAGACCGCAGGAGCGCGACATCTTCGGATAAAACGCTTAATCCCCTGCGTAGACGGTGACAGAACCAAAAAGAATTTTTTCTTAACTGGATTCTGCTCACCGTGTAATAGCGCTTTTCGCCTTCGGGTGAATAAGTGAAGTGAGTTCCGGGGAAATCCTTCCCCGGTCAAATCCAGGAGCAAAAGCTAATGGCATTAAATCTTCAAGACAAACAAGCGATTGTTGCTGAAGTCAGCGAAGTAGCCAAAGGCGCGCTGTCAGCGGTTGTTGCGGATTCCCGTGGCGTTACCGTTGATAAAATGACCGAACTGCGTAAAGCAGGTCGTGAAGCTGGCGTTTACATGCGTGTTGTTCGTAACACCCTGCTGCGCCGCGTCGTTGAAGGTACTCCTTTCGAGTGCCTGAAAGACACGTTTGTTGGTCCGACCCTGATTGCATACTCTTTGGAACACCCGGGCGCTGCTGCTCGTCTGTTCAAAGAGTTCGCGAAAGCGAATGCAAAATTCGAGGTCAAAGCTGCAGCCTTTGAAGGTGAGCTGATCACGGCGGCCAATATTGACCGTCTGGCGACTCTGCCGACTTACGAAGAAGCACTGGCACGTCTGATGTCGACCATGAAAGAAGCCGCTGCCGGCAAACTGGTCCGCACTCTGGCTGCTGTTCGCGATGCAAAAGAAGCGGCTTAAGGCCCACTCTTTTCCTTCGTACTTTATCGCATAAACTTATACTGATTCTTAGGAACAATTGTTATGTCTATCACTAAAGACCAAATTCTGGAAGCCGTTGCCGCTATGTCCGTAATGGAAGTAGTTGAGCTGGTTTCTGCTATGGAAGAAAAATTCGGTGTTTCTGCTGCTGCTGCTGTAGCTGTTGCTGCTGGCCCGGCTGAAGTTGCTGAAGAGAAAACTGAATTCGACGTGGTCCTGAAAGGTGCTGGCGCGAACAAAGTTGCCGTCATCAAAGCAGTACGTACTGCAACTGGTCTGGGCCTGAAAGAAGCCAAAGATCTGGTTGAAGCTACTGGCGTGATCAAAGAAGGCATCAGCAAAGCTGACGCTGCTGCTCTCGAAGCACAGCTGAAAGAAGCTGGCGCAGAAGTTGAAGTTAAGTAAGACAACCCTCGGGTTGCAGTCTGAGTAGTTTCAGGCTGATGGCTGGTGACTTTTTAGTCACCAGCCTTTTTGCGCTACAGGGGAATGATGGCGTTTCGCACTGTTTGTCCATTGTTTCTCTTCAATATCTTTTTCTATCGACGACTTAATATATCGCTTTCCTGTGAGGGTTCCCTGCCTGCGCAACGGCGATGAAATGATTTAAGAGTGATAGAAAGATGTATTGCATGGGGTGCTACGCATCGCATGAAAAACAAAATAGTGTTGCATGAACTGTCCCTTCAGGACGGACAGAGTGGGTCGACTTGTCAGCTAGCTGAGGAACCCTATGGTTTACTCCTATACCGAGAAAAAACGTATTCGTAAGGATTTTGGTAAACGTCCGCAAGTGCTGGACATACCTTATCTCCTTTCTATCCAGCTTGACTCGTTCCAGAAGTTTATCGAGCAAGATCCAGAAGGTCAGTATGGACTGGAAGCTGCATTCCGTTCCGTATTCCCGATCGCGAGCTACAGCGGCAACTCAGAGTTGCAGTATGTCAGCTATCGCCTGGGCGAACCTGTCTTTGACGTAAAAGAATGTCAGATCCGTGGCGTGACTTTCTCTGCACCGCTGCGCGTCAAACTGCGTCTGGTGATCTACGAGCGCGAAGCGCCGGAAGGCACCGTCAAAGACATTAAAGAACAAGAAGTTTACATGGGCGAAATTCCGCTCATGACCGAAAACGGTACCTTTGTAATCAACGGTACTGAGCGTGTTATCGTTTCTCAGCTGCATCGTAGTCCTGGCGTTTTCTTTGACAGCGATAAGGGTAAAACGCACTCTTCCGGTAAAGTGCTGTATAACGCACGTATCATCCCTTACCGCGGTTCATGGCTCGATTTCGAGTTTGACCCGAAAGACAACCTGTTCGTCCGTATTGACCGTCGTCGTAAGCTGCCGGCCAGTATCATCCTGCGCGCGCTGCATTACACCACGGAGCAGATTCTTGATCTGTTCTTCGAAAAAGTGGTGTTCGAAATTCGCGACAACAAATTGCAGATGGAACTGGTGCCTGAGCGCCTGCGTGGTGAAACCGCCTCCTTCGATATCGAAGCCAACGGCAACGTCTACGTTGAGAAAGGTCGTCGCATCACTGCTCGCCACATCCGCCAGCTGGAAAAAGACAATATCCAGCATATCGAAGTACCGGTTGAATACATTGCCGGTAAAGTGGTGGCTAAAGATTACATCGACACCAATACCGGTGAGTTGATCGTTGCAGCGAACATGGAGCTGTCACTGGATCTGCTGGCTAAACTGAGCCAGTCCGGGCACAAGCGCATTGAAACGCTGTTCACCAACGATCTGGATCACGGTCCGTACATTTCTGAGACACTGCGTGTTGACCCAACCAATGATCGCCTGAGCGCGCTGGTTGAGATCTATCGCATGATGCGTCCTGGTGAGCCGCCGACGCGTGAAGCGGCAGAAAACCTGTTCGAGAACCTGTTCTTCTCTGAAGATCGTTACGATCTTTCTGCGGTTGGCCGCATGAAGTTCAACCGTTCTCTGCTGCGTGACGAGATCGAAGGTTCCGGTATCCTGAGCAAAGACGACATCATCGAAGTGATGAAGAAGCTCATCGATATCCGTAACGGTAAAGGCGAAGTGGACGATATCGACCACCTCGGCAACCGTCGTATCCGTTCTGTTGGCGAAATGGCAGAAAACCAGTTCCGTGTTGGTCTGGTGCGTGTAGAGCGTGCGGTGAAAGAGCGTCTGTCTCTGGGCGACCTCGATACCCTGATGCCTCAGGATATGATCAACGCTAAGCCGATTTCAGCTGCCGTTAAAGAGTTCTTCGGTTCCAGCCAGCTGTCTCAGTTTATGGACCAGAACAACCCGCTGTCTGAGATCACGCATAAGCGTCGTATTTCAGCCCTCGGCCCAGGCGGTCTGACCCGTGAACGCGCTGGCTTCGAAGTGCGTGACGTACACCCGACTCACTACGGTCGCGTATGTCCAATCGAAACGCCGGAAGGTCCGAACATCGGTCTGATCAACTCGTTGTCCGTGTACGCACAGACTAACGAATATGGCTTCCTGGAAACGCCGTACCGTCGCGTTGTTGACGGTAAAGTGAGTGACGAGATCCATTACCTCTCTGCAATTGAAGAGGGTAACTTCGTTATTGCTCAGGCGAACACCAACCTGGCCGAAGACGGTTCATTCGTTGACGATCTGGTTACCTGTCGTAGCAAAGGCGAATCAAGCCTGTTCAGCCGCGACCAGGTTGACTATATGGACGTTTCGACCCAGCAGGTTGTTTCTGTTGGTGCGTCACTGATCCCGTTCCTGGAACACGATGACGCCAACCGTGCATTGATGGGTGCAAACATGCAACGTCAGGCGGTTCCGACTCTGCGTGCTGATAAGCCGCTGGTTGGTACCGGTATGGAGCGTGCTGTAGCGGTTGACTCCGGTGTAACTGCCGTAGCTAAACGTGGCGGTATCATCCAGTACGTTGATGCTTCCCGTATCGTGATCAAGGTTAACGAAGATGAGATGTATCCGGGCGAAGCCGGCATCGACATCTACAACCTGACCAAATACACCCGTTCGAACCAGAACACTTGCATCAACCAGATGCCGTGTGTGTCTCTGGGCGAACCGATCGAGCGCGGCGACGTGCTGGCTGATGGCCCGTCTACCGACCTCGGTGAACTGGCGCTGGGCCAGAACATGCGCGTAGCGTTCATGCCGTGGAACGGCTACAACTTCGAAGACTCCATCCTCGTATCTGAGCGTGTTGTCCAGGAAGACCGTTTCACCACCATCCATATTCAGGAACTGGCTTGCGTGTCTCGTGACACCAAACTGGGGCCAGAAGAGATCACCGCTGACATCCCGAACGTGGGTGAAGCTGCGCTCTCCAAACTGGATGAATCCGGTATCGTTTACATCGGTGCTGAAGTGACCGGCGGCGACATTCTGGTTGGTAAGGTAACGCCGAAAGGTGAAACCCAGCTGACGCCGGAAGAGAAACTGCTGCGTGCCATCTTCGGTGAAAAAGCGTCTGACGTGAAAGATTCGTCACTGCGCGTGCCGAACGGCGTTTCCGGTACGGTTATCGACGTACAGGTCTTTACCCGCGATGGCGTGGAAAAAGACAAACGTGCGCTGGAAATCGAAGAGATGCAGCTCAAGCAGGCCAAGAAAGACCTGTCTGAAGAACTGCAGATCCTCGAAGCTGGCCTGTTCGGTCGTATCCAGGCGGTACTGATCTCGGGTGGTGTTGAGGCTGAGAAGCTGGACAAGCTGCCGCGTGAGCGCTGGCTGGAGCTGGGCCTGACCGACGAAGAGAAGCAGAACGCGTTGGAACAGCTGGCTGAACAGTATGACGAGCTGAAGCATGAGTTTGAGAAGAAACTCGAAGCGAAGCGTCGCAAGATCACCCAGGGCGATGATCTGGCACCGGGCGTGCTGAAAATCGTTAAGGTGTATCTGGCCGTTAAACGTCAGATCCAGCCTGGTGACAAGATGGCAGGTCGTCACGGTAACAAAGGTGTTATCTCCAAGATCAACCCGATCGAAGATATGCCTTACGACGAAAACGGCACGCCGGTTGACATCGTACTGAACCCGCTGGGCGTACCGTCACGTATGAACATCGGTCAGATCCTGGAAACCCACCTGGGTATGGCGGCGAAAGGTATTGGTGAGAAGATCAATGCCATGCTGAAGAAGCAGGAAGAAGTCGCCAAACTGCGTGAGTTTATCCAGCGTGCTTACGATCTGGGCACCGACGTGCGTCAGAAAGTTGACCTGAACACCTTCAGCGACGACGAAGTGCTGCGTCTGGCAGAGAACCTGAAAAAAGGTATGCCGATTGCGACTCCGGTGTTTGATGGTGCGAAAGAGAGCGAAATCAAAGAGCTGTTGCAGCTCGGCGGCCTGCCTTCTTCCGGTCAGATCACTCTGTTCGACGGCCGTACCGGTGAGCAGTTTGAGCGTCAGGTAACCGTAGGTTACATGTACATGCTGAAACTGAACCACCTGGTCGATGACAAGATGCACGCCCGTTCCACCGGTTCTTACAGCCTGGTTACTCAGCAGCCGCTGGGTGGTAAAGCACAGTTCGGTGGTCAGCGCTTCGGTGAGATGGAAGTGTGGGCACTGGAAGCATACGGTGCCGCCTATACCCTGCAGGAAATGTTGACCGTTAAGTCTGATGATGTGAACGGCCGTACGAAGATGTATAAAAACATCGTCGATGGCAACCATCAGATGGAACCGGGCATGCCGGAATCCTTCAACGTACTGTTGAAAGAGATTCGCTCGCTGGGTATCAACATCGAGCTGGAAGACGAGTAAGCACTCGCATTTGTACTGGTTATGGGATGTTCGGCTGGGGTCGAACATCCCTGAGAGTCTCACTCCGACGGGAGCTAATCCGTGAAAGACTTACTTAAGTTTCTGAAAGCGCAAACTAAAACCGAAGAGTTTGATGCGATCAAAATTGCTCTGGCTTCGCCAGACATGATCCGTTCCTGGTCTTTTGGTGAAGTTAAAAAGCCTGAAACCATTAACTACCGTACCTTCAAGCCGGAGCGTGACGGTCTTTTCTGTGCCCGTATTTTCGGACCGGTAAAAGATTATGAGTGCCTGTGCGGTAAGTACAAGCGCCTGAAACACCGTGGCGTGATTTGTGAGAAGTGTGGCGTTGAAGTCACGCAGACCAAAGTGCGTCGTGAGCGTATGGGCCATATCGAACTGGCTTCGCCGACTGCACACATTTGGTTCCTGAAATCACTGCCGTCCCGTATCGGTTTGCTGCTGGATATGCCGCTGCGTGACATCGAGCGCGTGCTGTACTTCGAATCCTATGTGGTTGTCGAAGGTGGCATGACCAACCTCGAAAAACGTCAGATCCTGACTGAAGAGCAGTACCTCGACGCGCTGGAAGAGTTCGGTGACGAATTCGACGCGAAGATGGGTGCGGAAGCGATCCAGGCCCTGTTGAAAAACATGGATCTGGAGCAGGAGTGCGAGCAGCTGCGTGAAGAGCTGAACGAAACCAACTCTGAAACCAAGCGTAAGAAGCTGACCAAGCGTATCAAGCTGCTGGAAGCATTCGTTCAGTCTGGTAACAAACCAGAGTGGATGATCCTGACCGTGCTGCCGGTACTGCCGCCGGATCTGCGTCCGCTGGTTCCGCTGGATGGTGGTCGTTTCGCAACGTCAGATCTGAACGATCTGTATCGTCGCGTGATCAACCGTAACAACCGTCTGAAACGCCTGCTGGATCTGGCTGCGCCGGATATCATCGTACGTAACGAAAAACGTATGTTGCAGGAAGCGGTTGATGCGCTGCTGGATAACGGCCGTCGTGGTCGCGCCATCACTGGCTCCAACAAGCGTCCGCTGAAATCACTGGCAGACATGATCAAAGGTAAGCAGGGTCGTTTCCGTCAGAACCTGCTGGGTAAACGTGTTGACTACTCTGGTCGTTCGGTTATCACCGTAGGTCCATACCTGCGTCTGCATCAGTGCGGTCTGCCGAAGAAAATGGCACTCGAACTGTTCAAACCGTTCATTTACGGCAAGCTGGAACTGCGTGGCCTCGCCACCACCATCAAAGCCGCGAAGAAAATGGTTGAGCGTGAAGAAGCGGTGGTGTGGGACATCCTCGACGAGGTTATCCGTGAGCACCCGGTTCTGCTGAACCGTGCACCGACTCTGCACCGTCTGGGTATCCAGGCGTTTGAACCTGTTCTGATCGAAGGTAAAGCGATCCAGTTGCACCCGCTGGTTTGTGCGGCATATAACGCCGACTTCGATGGTGACCAGATGGCAGTTCACGTACCGCTGACGCTGGAAGCCCAGCTGGAAGCGCGTGCGCTGATGATGTCTACCAACAACATTCTGTCTCCGGCGAACGGCGAGCCAATCATCGTTCCGTCTCAGGACGTTGTTCTGGGTCTGTACTACATGACCCGCGACAAAGTGAACGCCAAAGGCGAAGGCATGGTGCTGACTGGCCCGAAAGAAGCTGAGCGTGTTTACCGCGCTGGCCTGGCCGAGCTGCATGCCCGCGTAAAAGTGCGTATCACCGAGTACAGCAAAAACGAACAAGATGAATTCGTTGCGAAAACCAGCCTGATCGACACCACCATTGGTCGTGCGATCCTGTGGATGATCGTGCCGAAAGGTCTGCCTTACTCCATCGTCAACCAGGCGCTGGGTAAAAAGGCAATCTCCAAAATGCTGAACACCTGTTACCGCATTCTGGGCCTGAAGCCGACCGTTATCTTTGCTGACCAGACCATGTACACCGGCTTTGCTTATGCAGCCCGTTCTGGTGCCTCTGTTGGTATCGACGACATGGTTATCCCGGCGAAGAAAGCTGAGATCATCGCAGAAGCAGAAGCTGAAGTTGCTGAGATCCAGGAGCAGTTCCAGTCTGGTCTTGTAACCGCAGGCGAACGTTACAACAAAGTCATCGATATCTGGGCCGCCGCTAACGAACGCGTTTCCAAAGCGATGATGGATAACCTGCAAACTGAAACTGTGATCAACCGTCACGGCGAAGAAGAGAAGCAGGTTTCCTTTAACAGCATCTACATGATGGCTGACTCCGGTGCGCGTGGTTCTGCGGCACAGATTCGTCAGCTGGCAGGTATGCGTGGTCTGATGGCGAAGCCAGATGGCTCCATCATCGAAACGCCGATCACCGCGAACTTCCGTGAAGGTCTGAACGTACTCCAGTACTTCATCTCAACCCACGGTGCGCGTAAAGGTCTGGCGGATACCGCACTGAAAACCGCGAACTCCGGTTACCTGACCCGTCGTCTGGTTGACGTGGCACAGGACCTGGTGGTGACCGAGGACGATTGTGGCACCTTCGAAGGTATCATGATGACCCCGGTTATCGAGGGTGGCGATGTTAAAGAGCCGCTGCGTGAGCGTGTACTGGGTCGTGTGACCGCAGAAGACGTGCTTAAGCCGGGCACCGCAGACATTCTGATCCCGCGTAACACCCTGCTTGATGAGCACTGGTGTGATGTGGTTGAGCAGAACTCTGTTGACGCCATCAAAGTGCGTTCAGTTGTAAGCTGTGAAACCGACTTCGGTGTGTGTGCACACTGCTACGGTCGCGATCTGGCGCGTGGTCACATCATCAACAAAGGTGAGGCCATCGGCGTTATCGCAGCACAGTCCATCGGTGAGCCGGGTACTCAGCTGACGATGCGTACGTTCCACATCGGTGGTGCGGCATCGCGTGCGGCTGCTGAATCCAGCATTCAGGTGAAGAACAAAGGTACTATCAAGCTGAGCAACGCGAAAACCGTTACCAACTCCTCCGGGAAGCTGGTGATCGTTTCTCGTAACGTTGAGCTGAAAATGATCGACGAGTTCGGTCGTACCAAAGAAAGCTATAAAGTGCCTTACGGTGCAGTGATGGCGAAAGGTGATGGTGAGCAGGTCAACGCGGGCGAAACCGTGGCGAACTGGGATCCGCATACCATGCCGGTAATCACTGAAGTGAACGGTTTCATCCGCTTCACCGATATGATCGACGGCCAGACCATTACCCGTCAGACTGACGAGTTAACCGGTCTGTCATCACTGGTTATCCTTGACTCTGCTGAGCGTACTTCAGGTGGTAAAGACCTGCGTCCGGCACTGAAAATCGTTGATGCGAATGGCGATGACGTTCTGATCCCGGGCACCGACATGCCGGCTCAGTACTTCCTGCCGGGCAAAGCGATTGTTCAGTTGGAAGATGGCGTGAAGATCAGCGCAGGTGATACCCTGTCGCGTGTTCCGCAGGAATCTGGCGGTACCAAGGACATCACCGGTGGTCTGCCGCGCGTTGCCGACCTGTTCGAAGCGCGTCGTCCGAAAGAGCCAGCAATCCTGGCGGAGATCAGCGGTATCATCTCCTTCGGTAAAGAGACTAAAGGTAAGCGTCGCCTGGTAATCACCCCGGTTGATGGCAGCGATCCGTACGAAGAGATGATTCCGAAATGGCGTCAGCTCAACGTATTTGAAGGTGAGCGCGTTGAACGTGGTGACGTCGTATCTGACGGCCCGGAATCTCCGCATGACATTCTGCGTCTGCGTGGCGTTCATGCTGTTACCCGTTACATCACTAACGAAGTGCAGGAAGTTTACCGTCTGCAAGGCGTTAAGATTAACGATAAGCACATTGAAGTCATCGTACGTCAGATGCTGCGTAAAGCGACCATCGTCAGCGCCGGAAGCACCGACTTCCTGGAAGGTGAGCAGGCTGAAGTGTCTCGCATCAAGATCTCTAACCGTGATCTGGAAGCGAACGGCAAGTTGGGTGCCACCTACATGCGCGACCTGCTGGGTATCACCAAAGCGTCTCTGGCAACCGAGTCGTTCATCTCTGCTGCATCGTTCCAGGAGACCACGCGTGTCCTGACCGAAGCTGCGGTTGCAGGCAAGCGCGACGAACTGCGCGGCCTGAAAGAGAACGTTATCGTGGGTCGTCTGATCCCGGCCGGTACCGGTTACGCTTACCATCAGGATCGTATGCGTCGCCGTCAGGCGGGTGAAGCACCGGTTGCACCGCAGGTTACTGCGGATGAAGCCTCTGCCAGCCTGGCTGAACTGCTGAACGCCGGTCTCGGCGGTAGCGACGACGAGTAATCGTTCGTCAGTTAGCCAATAAAAAACCCTGCTTCGGCAGGGTTTTTTTTCATCTGTATTCTCAGTTTCTGCGGTCGATATCGCCGCGCGTCAGCCCAATATCCCGTAACTGGGTATCGCTGAGGTGCGACAATATGCGTCGGGTCTGCCGACGTAAATGCCAGGATTTCACCAACTGCCGCACCGCTCGGAAGATATCCAGTAAGGTGATATTGAAGGGTTTTGCCGCCCGGTTTTGATCGAATTCCATAATCCTGCCCTCGGTATGATGTCTGAGAAGCATTGTCCGTTTTCCACCTATTCCAATACAGATTCAATAAACACATTTATTAAACATACAGATTGCGCTGTGACCAATCTGAATGGTAAAAATTAATCCAATCTGTACTGGTTTTTTCCTGTTGGAAATCATGTGAGGCATACGATGACGCGTTACCAGCATCTGGCGGGCTTGCTCTCAGACCGCATCGAGCAAGGGTTATATCGCAGTGGAGAGCGCTTGCCATCGGTGCGTACGCTCAGCATTGAACATGGTGTGAGTATCAGCACTGTCCAGCAGGCTTACCATTTGCTGGAGGAGAAGCAGCTGATCGTGCCGCAGCCTCGCTCCGGCTATTTTGTGGCGACACGTAAAGCCACGCCGCCTGTTCCTGCCATCACCCGTCCCGCTCAACGCCCGGTGGAGATCACCCAGTGGGAATCGGTGCTGGAGCTGCTCAGCAGTCGCATCGAGGGGGACGTGATCCAACTGGGCAGTGGCATCCCGGATCTGACGCAGCCAACGCTGAAACCGCTGTGGAAAATCCAGAGTCGTATGGCGCAGAAGCAGGATATCAACCTGCTGAGCTACGACACCCTGTTGGGCCTGACATCGTTGCGGGAACAAATCGCACGCCTGACGATTGATAGCGGTTGCCAGCTTAGCGCTGACGACATTGTGGTGACCACCGGTTGCCACGAAGCATTGTCGGTTTCTATCCGCGCCGTTTGTCAGCCAGGGGATATCATTGCGGTGGAATCGCCCACGTTCCACGGCACCATGCAAACCCTACGCGGTTTTGGTATTCGCGCCATTGAGATCCCGACCGACTCGGTGACGGGTATCAGCCTTGAAGCGCTGGAGCTGGCGTTCGAACAGTGGCCCATTAAAGCGGTGGTGGTGGTACCTAACTGTAATAATCCGTTGGGTTTTATCATGCCGGAAGCGCGTAAACGGGCGCTACTGACGTTGGCACAACGCTTCGACGCCGCCATCATCGAAGATGATGTGTATGGAGAGCTGGCGTGGGAGTATCCGCGCCCCATCAGTATTAAGTCGCTGGATATGGATGGGCGAGTGCTGCTGTGCAGCTCGTTTTCCAAAACGCTCTCGCCTGGCCTGCGTGTCGGCTGGGTTGCACCGGGGCGTTATCGCGAACGGGTGCTGCACATGAAATATATCGGCACCGGATCTTCCGCGACCATGACGCAGCATGTGGTGGCGGAGTTTATTCGTCTGGGTCATTACGGGCCGCACTTGCGGCGTATGCGCCAGGTTTATCAACGCAATTACGAGACCTTTAGCTGCTGGGTACGCCACTATTTCCCGTGTGGTATTTGTGTGTCACGCCCACAGGGTAGCTTTCTGATGTGGATCGAACTGCCGGAAGCCTTCGACGCGGTGCGCCTCAACACGGAACTCCGCGCCTCGAAGATTCAGGTGGCGGTGGGCTCGCTGTTTTCCGCATCGGGTAAGTATCGCAACTGCCTGCGTCTCAACTATGCGCTACCGATTACCGATGCCACCGAACAGGCGATTGCGCTGGTGGGTGCTGCGATTGAACGCGCGATGTTGGTCTGCGCCTGATCGGTAGCGGCGCGATTTATCGCGCAATTTAGTGCGCAATAAATCGCGTCGTCAGCCGTGTTTTACGCCGTGACGGTGGGTTCCGTCAGCGCCAGCAACTCTCGCGTGGCCGCCAGCCAGTCGGGTGCCTGAGTGATGGCGCTAACCACCGCGATGCTACCCACGCCGGTCGCCAGCACCTCTGGTGCGCGCGCCAACGAAATACCGCCAATGGCTACCGTTGAAATGCCTTCCAGCCGCGCCAGATGACGTGTTAACTCTGCAATGCCTTGCGGTTCTGATGGCATCTCTTTAGTTTGTGTCGGGAAAATATGCCCCAGCGCGATATAGGAGGGGCGCAGCGCCAGCGCCCGATCCAGTTCGGCATCATCATGGGTGGATAAGCCGAGGCGCAAGCCCGCCTGACGAATTGCCTCCAAATCGGCCACATCCAGATCTTCCTGGCCGAGATGCACGCCATAGGCGTTGTAGCGAATTGCCAGGCGCCAGTAATCATTGATAAACAGGCGGGCGCGATATTGTTTGCCGAGTGCGATAGCCTCCCGCACCGCCTCTTCCACTTCATGATCTTCGCAATCTTTAATACGCAGCTGAATGGTGCGTACTCCCGCTTCCAGCAAACGGGCAATCCACTCAACGCTATCGACAACCGGGTAAAGTCCTAAACGTGGGGCGGTACTGGGGAAGGCGGCGGTCATACATTTTCCTCTTTCAGGGCATCGGCGGCATGATAAAGCTCACCGCCACGGCTACGGAAGGCATCTGACATCTGCGCCATCCCGATTTCAATCGGCTGGGCTTCCGCCTGCTGACGGGCGGCAAAGTCACGCACTTCCTGGGTGATTTTCATGGAGCAGAATTTCGGGCCGCACATGGAACAAAAATGTGCCACTTTGCCCGACTCCTGCGGCAGTGTCTCATCGTGATAAGCGCGCGCGGTATGTGGGTCGAGCGCCAGATTGAACTGGTCCTCCCAGCGAAACTCAAATCGCGCTTTCGACATGGCGTTATCGCGGATCTGGGCGCCAGGATGGCCCTTCGCCAGATCGGCGGCATGAGCGGCAATTTTATAGGTGATCAATCCCTGTTTCACATCTTCCTTATTCGGCAAACCCAGATGTTCTTTCGGGGTGACGTAGCACAGCATCGCACAGCCGAACCAGCCAATCATCGCGGCACCGATGCCAGAAGTGAAATGATCGTAGCCGGGGGCGATATCGGTGGTCAGTGGGCCGAGGGTATAGAACGGGGCTTCGTGACAATGTTCCAGTTGTTCGGTCATATTGCGGCGAATCATCTGCATCGGCACATGCCCCGGACCTTCGATCATCACCTGCACATCATATTCCCAGGCGATTTTGGTCAGCTCACCCAGCGTATGTAGCTCGGCAAACTGCGCTTCATCGTTGGCATCCTGAATCGAACCCGGACGCAGTCCATCACCCAGCGACAGAGCAACATCATAGGCAGCACAGATTTCGCAAATCTCACGGAAGTGCAGATACAGGAAACTCTCCTGATGGTGCGACAAACACCACTTCGCCATGATTGAACCGCCACGCGAAACGATGCCGGTCAGACGTTTCGCCGTCATCGGCACATAACGCAGCAGCACGCCGGCGTGGATGGTGAAGTAGTCAACGCCTTGTTCGGCTTGCTCCAGCAAGGTGTCGCGGAAGATTTCCCAATTCAGATCTTCCGCGATGCCGTTTACCTTCTCCAGCGCCTGATAAATCGGTACGGTGCCAATCGGCACCGGGCTGTTACGCAAAATCCACTCGCGTGTTTCATGGATATAACGGCCGGTCGAGAGATCCATCACCGTGTCAGCCCCCCAGCGTGTCGACCACACCAGTTTCTCCACTTCCTCTTCAATTGAGGAGCTGACCGCCGAGTTGCCGATGTTGGCATTCACTTTGACCAGAAAATTGCGGCCAATGATCATCGGCTCAGATTCAGGGTGGTTAATGTTGGATGGGATGATGGCTCGCCCTGCGGCGACTTCCTGACGCACGAACTCGGCGGTGATATTTTCCGGCAGATGCGCACCAAAGCTATGGCCAGGATGTTGTTGTAGCAACACTTCGCCACGGATGCGCTCGCGCCCCATGTTTTCACGAAGTGCAATAAACTCCATTTCCGGGGTAATGACGCCCTGACGCGCATAATGCAACTGGGTAACACGGCGGCCTGCTTTGGCACGTCGCGGTTGGGGCAGATGTTCAAAACGCAGGTGATCCAGCCCCTCATCTGCCAGGCGTTGCTGTGTATAGCTGGAGCTGAGCTGGTCGATGGTTTCACTGTCGCCGCGTTCCGCGATCCAGTTGGCGCGCAGTTTGCTCAACCCCCGATGAACATCAATCGATGCATGCGGATCGCCGTAAGCCCCGGCCGTGTCATATATCGGCACCGGTTCGTTGGCTTCGTATTGCGGATTATCTTTACTGCCGCCGGTCAGGGTCGGGCTGAGCTGAATCTCACGCATCGGCACACGAATATCATCACGACTGCCGGTGATCCAGATACGTTTAGAATTGGGGAAGGCAGTGCCCTGGAGGGAATCAATAAATTCCTGCGCCTGGGCGCGTTGTTCACGACGAGAAGTTTTTACAACAGACATAGCAAGTTTCCTGTAAATGATGGAAGTTGCTTGTCCGGAGTCCGGAAGGAGTAACAGAAACGGCGCGCGCACCGGCTGTGATATTTACTCTTGTTCCCTTCGCAGGTACTAACCTGATCAGGTTCCGCGGATCCCGAATTAACGGTCTCAGCCCAAAATGGGCACTCCGACAAGAAAATATTTACGGTGTTAAACCGTAAAATAAAAAAGCCCTCGTAGCATAGAAGGGCTTTTTACGAATAACAAGTCTTTTACAAATGCGGGCGGCTAAGCAGGGCGGGCGATGATGCTTTCATTCGCTACCGGCGTATGCGCCAGCTGATTGTCCCATGCCAGATGCACCAGCTTATCTTCCAGCGTAAAACGCGACTCCAGCACTTCACCCACTTCAGACAGCGCCTGCTGGAAGGTGACGCAGTTGTCATCGGTGATGGCCTGTTGAAGATGGCCGTCATACAGTTGCATCATTCGTTCGGTATTGGCTTCCAGTGACGGGTAGATTTGCGCGGCGGCGATCATCGGGCTGTCACCTTGCATCTCACTGATAATATGTTCATAAATGCTGAAATGGCCGGCGGAGAGATAATCCACCAGGTTATGACAAAAGGCATCCAGCGCCTGTTCGTCCAGGGCACTCAACGCATCTTTTTTGGGCTTCATGCCAACCAACTGGTAGTAAGTCACAAGTAGCTGACGACGCGCGTGTAGCCATGAATCGACCAATTCGTTACCGCGGCCTACACGCTCGGTCAGGTCATCTAACTGAGTAAGCATACAAGGCTCCATGTGGGTTATAGTGGTTCATTCTGCGAATAGACGCTAAGGATGACGATTTAAATGCAACGTGAGATCTCAAGCGTAGACGCTGGCTGGTGGATTGTCAGCCATGAACAAAAACTTTGGCTGCCACAGGGTGAGCTGCCGCACGGGACGGCGGAACAATTCGATCTGGCGGGCAGCAGCGGCATGGTGATTGGCGAATGGCAGGGTGAAAACGTCTGGCTGGTGCGTGAATCACGTTCTGACAATATGGGCTCAGTACGCCAGTTGATTGACGAAGATGTCGGCCTGTTCCAGCTTGCCGGGCGTGGCGTGCAACTGGCGGAATTCTTTCGTTCGCATCGCTGGTGCGGCTATTGCGGCCACGAAATGCATTTGAGCAAACGTGAGTTTGCTTGCCTGTGCGGTCACTGCCGTGAACGCTATTATCCGCAAATCGCGCCCTGCATCATTGTGGCGATTCGGCGCGGAGATGAGATCCTGCTGGCGAACCACGCAAAGCATCGTAACAACGTCTACACCGTACTGGCCGGTTTTGTTGAAGTGGGGGAAACCCTCGAACAGGCAGTGGCGCGTGAGGTGATGGAAGAGAGCAATGTACGAGTGAAAAACGTACGTTACGTCACCTCACAACCCTGGCCATTCCCCCATTCGCTGATGATGGCCTATATGGCGGAATACGATGGCGGGGAGCTACAGCATGACGGCAAAGAACTGCTGGATGCCGGCTGGTTCCGCTACGATGCGTTACCTTTATTACCGCCGCCGGGTACCGTCGCGCGACGTCTGATTGAAGATACCGTTGCCCACTGTCGCGCCAGCGCGCTGTGAAAATGCTACACTGGCGCCCTGTCAGTGAGAGAGCCAATTATGAGTGAACTGAAGAACGATCGTTATCTGCGCGCCCTGTTACGTCAGCCGGTGGATGTCACCCCGGTTTGGATGATGCGACAAGCCGGGCGTTATCTGCCGGAATATAAAGCCACACGCGCCGAGGCCGGTGACTTTATGTCGCTGTGTAAAAATGCTGAGCTGGCCTGTGAAGTCACGCTGCAACCGCTGCGTCGCTATGCGCTGGATGCGGCAATCCTCTTCAGCGATATTCTCACCATCCCGGATGCCATGGGATTGGGCCTGTACTTTGAAACCGGTGAAGGCCCCCGTTTCTCTCACCCGATTACCAGCCGCGCTGACGTCGACAAACTGCCGGTACCTGACCCGGAGCAAGAGCTGGGTTATGTGATGAATGCGGTGCGCACCATTCGCCATAACCTGAAAGGCGAAGTGCCGCTGATCGGTTTCTCCGGTAGCCCGTGGACGCTGGCTACCTACATGGTTGAAGGGGGTAGCAGCAAGGCCTTCACCAAAATCAAAAAGATGATGTACGCCGAGCCACAAACGCTGCATGCGTTGCTGGATAAGCTGGCCGACAGCGTGATCCTCTATCTGAACGCGCAGATCAAAGCCGGTGCGCAGTCGATCATGGTGTTCGACACCTGGGGCGGCGTGCTGACCGGACGTGATTATCGCGAGTTCTCGCTTTACTACATGCACAAAATCGTTGATAGCGTGCTACATGAGAACGAAGGTCGCCGTGTGCCGATCACCCTGTTCACCAAAGGTGGCGGGCAATGGCTGGAAGCGATCGCGGAAACTGGCTGTGATGCGCTGGGCCTGGACTGGAGCACCGATATTGCCGATGCCCGTCGTCGCGTCGGCCACAAAGTGGCGTTGCAGGGCAATATGGACCCGTCAATGCTCTACGCCCCACCGGCCCGTATCGAGCAGGAAGTGGCTGGCATCCTTGAAGGGTTTGGCAAGGGTGAAGGCCACGTCTTCAATCTGGGCCACGGTATCCATCAGGATGTACCGCCAGAGCATGCCGGTGCCTTTGTTGAGGCGGTGCATCGTTTGTCACGTCCTTATCATCAGGGCTAGCGATGGATTTAGCGGCGCTACGCACGGAACAGCAACAGCGCGCAGCTGACGTGGTGCGGCAGGACGATTTTGAGGTGCTGCCGCCCCGTTTGATTGCCGGTGCCGATGTCGGGTTTGAACAGGGCGGGGAAGTGACGCGCGCCGCGCTGGTGATTCTTGAGTACCCCTCGTTGCAACTGGTGGAGCATCAGATTGCCCGCATCAGCACCACCATGCCCTATATCCCCGGTTTTTTATCATTCCGCGAAGTGCCCGCTCTATTAGCTGCCTGGCAACAACTCCAGCATCAACCGGACCTGTTATTTGTCGATGGGCATGGCATCTCGCATCCGCGTCGGCTCGGTGTGGCGGCGCATTTTGGCTTGCTGGTGGATGTACCGACCATTGGTGTGGCAAAGCGGCGCCTGTGTGGCCAGTTTGATACGCTGGATGAAGCGCCGGGCAGCCGTCAGCCGTTGCTGGATAAAGGCGAGCAGTTGGGTTGGGTGTGGCGCAGCAAGGCGCGCTGCAACCCACTTTTTATCTCCACCGGCCATCGTGTCAGTACCGACAGCGCATTGCAGTGGGTGGAAAATTGCATGGCGGGTTATCGCCTGCCTGAGCCGACACGCTGGGCCGATGCGGTAGCTTCTGGTCGTCCGGCCTTTCTGCGCAGGCAAAATGCGCGTTAACGCTGTTTGCGCGCGGCTTTTGCGGTACACTGCCGCCAGCTAAATTATTGAGAGCAAGTTTGATGTTACAGAACCCCGTCCATTTGCGCCTGGCGAAGCTGGAAAGCTGGCAGCACGTCACCTTTATGGCCTGTCTGTGTGAACGTATGTTCCCTAACTACTGGGCCTTCTGTCAGCAGACCGAATTCGCCGATCCGCAGCTTTATCGCCGTATTCTCGATTTAGTCTGGGAAAGCCTGACGGTCAAAGGCGCTAAAATCAATTTCGACAGCCAACTGGAGAAGCTGGAAGCGGTCATCCCCAATGGCGACGATTTCGATATCTATGGCGTGCATCCGGCGATTGATGCCTGCGTGGCATTGAGTGAAGTGCTGCATGCTCAGCTCAGTGGCGAAACCCTGGAACATGCGGTTGAAGTGAGCCGCACCTCAGTGACCACTGTCGCTATCCTCGAAATGACCCAGGCTGGACGCGAAATGAGCGATGAAGAGCTGCGCGAAAACCAGGCGATTATTGACGAATGGGATATGCAGTGGGAGATTTTCCGCCTGTTGGCAGAATGCGAAGAGCGCGACCTCGAGCTGATTAAAGGGTTACGTTCTGACCTGCGCGAAGCGGGAATCAGTAACATCGGTATAATTTTTCAGCAATAAGGCGAGAAAACGTGACTTCAGGCCCGAATTAGCGCGCCTGGAGGCTTCACATCAGCCCCCTGTCTGGTCTACATTTGGGGGGCTGAAAATTGTGGCTATCGGTGCGTGCAGGCTGAAGAGTGCCAGAATATGGCTTTTCCCTCGCACTCGTTGCTTAGCAAGCGATAAATACACTTTAAGGATAACTTATGAACAAGACTCAACTGATTGATGTGATCGCGGAAAAAGCAGACCTGTCAAAAACCCAGGCTAAAACTGCTCTGGAATCTACCCTGGCTGCGATCACTGAGTCTCTGAAAGATGGTGATGCTGTACAACTGGTTGGTTTTGGTACTTTTAAAGTGAACCACCGCGCTGAGCGTACCGGTCGCAACCCGCAGACTGGCAAAGAGATCAAAATCGCTGCGGCAAACGTACCGGCGTTCGTCTCTGGTAAAGCGCTGAAAGACGCTGTTAAGTAAGTTTCCGCGACGCGGTATAGCTTTAAAAGAGGGGCGACATCGCCCCTTTTTGTTTCCGGGGCCTGCCATGCTGAAACGTAATTATCAGCGCGTCTGCGCCCTGTTATGTGGTGCGCTGCTGACGGGCTGTAGCACGACTCCTGATCTTCCTGCCTTTACCGCCAGCGGCTATCTTGCCGATCGTGGCGTGGTGCGTATCTGGCGCAAAAATAGCGACCATCAATCAATTCACATGCGTACGGTCTTCACGCCATTCAATGGTGATGCAATGGAGACAACGGACTACAGCTGGCTGGACAACAATCTTATCAGCGTGCAACGTCAGGTCGCGGGCGAGCAGACGGATGACGTTACGTTACGTTTTGATCAGCAGGGCAACCTCAATTTTATGCAGCGACAACTGGCTGGACGTCGTGAGGCGGTAAGTAGCGACAGTATCGAGCTGTATCGCTTCGATGCGCAGCGCATGCTGGCGCAGAGCAATGCCTTGCTGAATGGCCGTGTATTGCTAAGCCAGGGGCACTGGCTGGGCGATACTCAGGTACGCAACTGCGAAGGGAAGGTGGTGAATGCGCCTTTCGATAGCAGCATCCAGGCAACGCTGGCACAGCAGCAGCGTAATACATCCTCACCGTTGATGGTGGCCTGGCTGGAAGCGCCTGAAGGGGTGCAGCTATTGCATATCACGCCCACGGACGAATGTAGTTGGCAGCCGAAAGAGAGCGACTTCTGACCGGGAATGAAGAAGGGGCACTGTGCGTGCCCCTGCTGATTATTTGCGGTTGATGGCGCGATAGCCGATATCGTGGCGGCAGAAGCTGCCTTCCCAGGAGATAGACTTCGCCAGTTCGTAGGCACGCTGCTGTGCGGCAGCAACATCTGCGCCCAGCGCGGTGACGCAAAGTACGCGACCCCCATTGGTGACCACCAGGTCATCCTTCAGCGTGGTACCGGCGTGGAACACTTTACCATCTGCAACTTCTTCCAGCGGCAGGCCGTGAATCTGGTCGCCGGTGTTGTAGTTGCCCGGATAACCACCGGCAGCCAGCACCACACCCAGTGACGGACGCGGATCCCATTGTGACGTCTGCTGATCCAACTTGCCGTCACAGGCCGCCAGACACAGCGCCACCAGATCGGACTGCAAACGCAGCATGATCGGCTGGGTTTCCGGATCGCCAAAGCGGCAGTTGAACTCGATCACTTTAGGCTGACCGGCTTTATCGATCATCAGACCGGCATACAGGAAGCCGGTGTAGGTGTTACCTTCGGCTTTCATGCCGTTCACGGTTGGCCAAATGATCTGATCCATCACGCGCTGGTGGATCTCATCGGTCACCACCGGTGCCGGAGAGTAGGCACCCATGCCTCCGGTATTCGGGCCGGTATCGCCGTCACCGACACGTTTATGATCCTGGCTGGTGGCCATCGGCAGCACGTTGTCGCCATCAACCATCACGATAAAGCTGGCTTCTTCGCCATCAAGGAACTCTTCGATCACGATACGGTGGCCGGCATCGCCGAACGCGTTGCCTGCCAGCATATCCTGTACCGCGTCTTCCGCTTCTTGCAGCGTCATCGCCACGATCACGCCTTTACCGGCGGCCAGACCATCGGCTTTGATGACGATCGGTGCGCCTTTCTCACGCAGATACGCCAGCGCCGGTTCTACCTCGGTAAAGTTCTGGTATTCAGCGGTTGGGATCTGCTGACGTGCGAGGAAATCTTTGGTGAAGGCTTTGGAGCCTTCCAGCTGTGCGGCTGCCTGCGTCGGGCCAAAAATTTTCAGACCCGCGGCACGGAACGCATCAACGACACCAATCACCAGCGGCGCTTCCGGGCCGACGATGGTCAGGTCAATTTTCTCCTGCTGAGCAAAGACCAGCAGCGCGGCAACGTCGGTGGCGCTGATAGCGACATTTTGCAATGCCGGTTCCAGTGCGGTGCCTGCGTTACCAGGTGCGACAAACACGGTTTCTGCCAGCGGTGACTGCGCAGCTTTCCACGCCAGAGCGTGCTCACGTCCACCATTGCCAATGACTAAAATTTTCATCTGTTACGCTCCCAACGATTAATGGCGGAAATGACGCATGTCGGTAAAGATCATCGCGATGCCGTGCTCATCGGCGGCGGCAATCACTTCATCATCGCGAATCGAACCACCTGGCTGAATCACACAGGTGACACCGACGGCAGCCGCAGCATCAATACCATCGCGGAACGGGAAGAAGGCGTCAGAGGCCATTGCAGAACCTTTTACTTCCAGACCTTCATCACCTGCTTTAATACCGGCGATTTTCGCGGAATAGACGCGGCTCATCTGGCCTGCGCCAATACCGATGGTCATGTTGTCACGCGCATAGACAATGGCGTTGGATTTAACGAATTTCGCCACTTTCCAGCAGAACAGCGCATCACGCAGTTCCTGTTCAGTTGGCTGGCGTTTGCTTACTACGCGCAGCTGGCTGGCATCGACCATACCCAGATCGCGGTCTTGTACCAGCAAACCACCGTTTACACGTTTGAAATCCAGACCGGCAACGCGATCCTGCCACTGACCACACACCAGAACGCGCACATTCTGTTTGCTGGCGGTGACTTTCAGCGCGGCTTCAGAGGCGGAAGGGGCAATAATCACTTCCACGAACTGACGGCTAATGATGGCTTGTGCGGTGGCTTCGTCCAGCTCACGGTTGAAAGCGATGATGCCGCCAAATGCAGAGGTAGGATCGGTTTTGTATGCGCGCTCATAGGCGTCCAGAATCGAGCTGCCCACAGCCACACCGCACGGGTTGGCGTGCTTCACAATCACGCAGGCGGCTTCGCTGAACTCTTTGACACATTCCAGAGCAGCATCAGTATCAGCGATATTGTTGTAGGACAGCGCTTTACCCTGCACCTGCTGGGCAGTGGCAACCGAGGCTTCCGCCACGTTCTCTTCTATATAGAAAGCGGCATCCTGATGGCTGTTCTCGCCGTAACGCATATCCTGCTTCTTAATGAAGTTCAGGTTCAGGGTACGCGGGAAACGACCAGCAGGTTCTTTGCTCTCGCCGTGATAGGCCGGCACCAGGCTACCAAAGTAGTTAGCAATCATGCTGTCGTAGGCGGCAGTGTGTTCGAAGGCTTTAATCGCCAGGTCGAAACGGGTTTCCAGCGTCAGAGAGTTTTCGTTGGCGTCCAGCTCGGCAATGATGGCGTGGTAATCGCTGCTCTTAACGACAATTGCCACGTCTTTATGGTTCTTCGCGGCGGAGCGCACCATGGTCGGGCCGCCGATATCGATGTTTTCAACCGCATCTTCCAGCGTACAGCCCGGCTTCGCCACGGTTTGGGCGAAGGGATAAAGGTTAACGACCACCATGTCGATAGGATTGATAGCGTGCTGCGCCATGATGGCATCATCCTGGCCGCGACGACCAAGAATGCCGCCATGCACTTTCGGGTGCAGCGTTTTGACACGTCCATCCATCATTTCCGGAAAACCGGTGTAGTCAGACACTTCAGTGACCGGCAGGCCCGCATCTGCCAGCAGGCGTGCAGTGCCACCTGTGGAGAGCAGCTCAACACCACGGCTGGAGAGTGCCTGAGCAAATTCGAGGATACCGGCTTTGTCTGAGACACTCAGCAGAGCGCGGCGTACTGGACGACGTTGTTGCATGGTGGTTTTATCCCTTGGCTTTGTTTCGCGTAAATAAGAGCGTTACATCAAGCTTAGCGTTTTTCTTCTATATAGAAGAAACGTTGGCCTCAGGTAACGCCCCAAAAGGGGCATCCTTCACGTCGCGGGGCATTGTAGCGAAAACGTTTGCGCGATGCTCGCCTAAATTCATTTCTGTCGTGAGGTGTGGATAACTTTGTGTGTAAGTGGGTATAAGGCGGGGTTTTGCTGTGGAATGCAGCGAACGGTTGTTTTTATTGAAATTAGCGGTTGCGTGCGCCGAACAACTCCCTATAATGCGCCTCCATCGACACGGCACAACGGTTTACGAAATGCGGTGTTGAGAGAGAAGTTCTGAAGGAACTCTCGCCAGAGAAAATCGCTGAAAAAAGTGATTGACTCTGAAAGAGGAAAGCGTAATATACGCCACCTCGCGACAGACGGTTAACCCGCTGCTCGCACTGCTCTTTAACAATTTATCAGACAATCTGTGTGGGCACTCGCAGGATTGATATCAAAAGTCTACGGACTTAAAAAATATCAAGTCTCAAGAGTGAACACGTAATTCATTACGAAGTTTAATTCTTTGAGCATCAAACTTTAAATTGAAGAGTTTGATCATGGCTCAGATTGAACGCTGGCGGCAGGCCTAACACATGCAAGTCGAACGGTAGCACAGAGGAGCTTGCTCCTTGGGTGACGAGTGGCGGACGGGTGAGTAATGTCTGGGGATCTGCCCGATGGAGGGGGATAACTACTGGAAACGGTAGCTAATACCGCATAACGTCGCAAGACCAAAGTGGGGGACCTTCGGGCCTCACACCATCGGATGAACCCAGATGGGATTAGCTAGTAGGTGGGGTAATGGCTCACCTAGGCGACGATCCCTAGCTGGTCTGAGAGGATGACCAGCCACACTGGAACTGAGACACGGTCCAGACTCCTACGGGAGGCAGCAGTGGGGAATATTGCACAATGGGCGCAAGCCTGATGCAGCCATGCCGCGTGTATGAAGAAGGCCTTCGGGTTGTAAAGTACTTTCAGCGGGGAGGAAGGGATGATGTTTAATACGCATCGTCATTGACGTTACCCGCAGAAGAAGCACCGGCTAACTCCGTGCCAGCAGCCGCGGTAATACGGAGGGTGCAAGCGTTAATCGGAATTACTGGGCGTAAAGCGCACGCAGGCGGTCTGTCAAGTCGGATGTGAAATCCCCGGGCTTAACCTGGGAACTGCATTCGAAACTGGCAGGCTAGAGTCTTGTAGAGGGGGGTAGAATTCCAGGTGTAGCGGTGAAATGCGTAGAGATCTGGAGGAATACCGGTGGCGAAGGCGGCCCCCTGGACAAAGACTGACGCTCAGGTGCGAAAGCGTGGGGAGCAAACAGGATTAGATACCCTGGTAGTCCACGCTGTAAACGATGTCGACTTGGAGGTTGTGCCCTTGAGGCGTGGCTTCCGGAGCTAACGCGTTAAGTCGACCGCCTGGGGAGTACGGCCGCAAGGTTAAAACTCAAATGAATTGACGGGGGCCCGCACAAGCGGTGGAGCATGTGGTTTAATTCGATGCAACGCGAAGAACCTTACCTGGCCTTGACATCCAGAGAACTTAGCAGAGATGCTTTGGTGCCTTCGGGAACTCTGAGACAGGTGCTGCATGGCTGTCGTCAGCTCGTGTTGTGAAATGTTGGGTTAAGTCCCGCAACGAGCGCAACCCTTATCCTTTGTTGCCAGCGATTCGGTCGGGAACTCAAAGGAGACTGCCGGTGATAAACCGGAGGAAGGTGGGGATGACGTCAAGTCATCATGGCCCTTACGGCCAGGGCTACACACGTGCTACAATGGCGCATACAAAGAGAAGCGACCTCGCGAGAGCAAGCGGACCTCATAAAGTGCGTCGTAGTCCGGATTGGAGTCTGCAACTCGACTCCATGAAGTCGGAATCGCTAGTAATCGTAGATCAGAATGCTACGGTGAATACGTTCCCGGGCCTTGTACACACCGCCCGTCACACCATGGGAGTGGGTTGCAAAAGAAGTAGGTAGCTTAACCTTCGGGAGGGCGCTTACCACTTTGTGATTCATGACTGGGGTGAAGTCGTAACAAGGTAACCGTAGGGGAACCTGCGGTTGGATCACCTCCTTACCTGAAGATACCTTCCTTCGAAGTGCTCACACAGATTGTCTGATGAAAAAGTAACGAGCAGAAAAAACCTCTACAGGCTTGTAGCTCAGGTGGTTAGAGCGCACCCCTGATAAGGGTGAGGTCGGTGGTTCAAGTCCACTCAGGCCTACCAAATTTCTCCTCATGCTGCGTTATGCGCGCGGTCGTTTACTCACGTAAACTTCCCTTCCGCATGCCTTGCCTGAGAAGAAATTACATTCTTCCTGTAAGAATGTTAACTCGGTTGAGTGGTAGTAGTGGTCTCTGCAGTAACTGTATGGGGCTATAGCTCAGCTGGGAGAGCGCCTGCCTTGCACGCAGGAGGTCAGCGGTTCGATCCCGCTTAGCTCCACCATTACAGTACTTCAATACTTCAGAGCGTACCGGAAACGGTGTGCTGCGAAGTATTTGCTCTTTAACAATCCGGAACAAGCTGAAAATTTGAAACGACACGTTGTTTCATTTCTCCGTAATAAGAAATGAAAGCGATGTGTTCGAGTCTCTCAAATGCTTGCAGTCTGCATGCGTGAAAACGCCTGTGGGTTGTGAGGTTAAGCGACTAAGCGTACACGGTGGATGCCCTGGCAGTCAGAGGCGATGAAGGACGTGCTAATCTGCGAAAAGCGTCGGTAAGGTGATATGAACCGCAACAGCCGACGATGTCCGAATGGGGAAACCCAGTGCATTTATGCACTATCGTTAACTGAATACATAGGTTAACGAGGCGAACCGGGGGAACTGAAACATCTAAGTACCCCGAGGAAAAGAAATCAACCGAGATTCCCCCAGTAGCGGCGAGCGAACGGGGAACAGCCCAGGACCTGAATCAGTTTGTGTGTTAATGGAAGCGTCTGGAAAGTCGCGCGATACAGGGTGACAGCCCCGTACATGAAAATGCACAGATTGTGAGTCCGATGAGTAGGGCGGGACACGTGGTATCCTGTCTGAATATGGGGGGACCATCCTCCAAGGCTAAATACTCCTGACTGACCGATAGTGAACCAGTACCGTGAGGGAAAGGCGAAAAGAACCCCGGCGAGGGGAGTGAAACAGAACCTGAAACCGTGTACGTACAAGCAGTGGGAGCACCTTCGGGTGTGACTGCGTACCTTTTGTATAATGGGTCAGCGACTTATATTCTGTAGCAAGGTTAACCGTATAGGGGAGCCGCAGGGAAACCGAGTCTTAATTGGGCGTTAAGTTGCAGGGTATAGACCCGAAACCCGGTGATCTAGCCATGGGCAGGTTGAAGGTTGGGTAACACTAACTGGAGGACCGAACCGACTAATGTTGAAAAATTAGCGGATGACTTGTGGCTGGGGGTGAAAGGCCAATCAAACCGGGAGATAGCTGGTTCTCCCCGAAAGCTATTTAGGTAGCGCCTCGTGAACTCATCTCCGGGGGTAGAGCACTGTTTCGGCTAGGGGGCCATCCCGGCTTACCAACCCGATGCAAACTGCGAATACCGGAGAATGTTATCACGGGAGACACACGGCGGGTGCTAACGTCCGTCGTGAAGAGGGAAACAACCCAGACCGCCAGCTAAGGTCCCAAAGTCATGGTTAAGTGGGAAACGATGTGGGAAGGCCCAGACAGCCAGGATGTTGGCTTAGAAGCAGCCATCATTTAAAGAAAGCGTAATAGCTCACTGGTCGAGTCGGCCTGCGCGGAAGATGTAACGGGGCTAAACCATGCACCGAAGCTGCGGCAGCGACACTATGTGTTGTTGGGTAGGGGAGCGTTCTGTAAGCCGCTGAAGGTGGACTGTGAGGTCTGCTGGAGGTATCAGAAGTGCGAATGCTGACATAAGTAACGATAAAGCGGGTGAAAAGCCCGCTCGCCGGAAGACCAAGGGTTCCTGTCCAACGTTAATCGGGGCAGGGTGAGTCGACCCCTAAGGCGAGGCTGAAAAGCGTAGTCGATGGGAAACAGGTTAATATTCCTGTACTTGGTGTTACTGCGAAGGGGGGACGGAGAAGGCTAGGTTATCCGGGCGACGGTTGTCCCGGTTTAAGCGTGTAGGCTTGCATTCCAGGCAAATCCGGAATGCTTTAAGGCTGAGGCGTGATGACGAGCCACTACGGTGGTGAAGTAACTGATGCCCTGCTTCCAGGAAAAGCCTCTAAGCTCCAGGTAACACGAAATCGTACCCCAAACCGACACAGGTGGTCAGGTAGAGAATACCAAGGCGCTTGAGAGAACTCGGGTGAAGGAACTAGGCAAAATGGTGCCGTAACTTCGGGAGAAGGCACGCTGGCATTAGGTGAAGGGACTTGCTCCCGGAGCTGAAGCCAGTCGAAGATACCAGCTGGCTGCAACTGTTTATTAAAAACACAGCACTGTGCAAACACGAAAGTGGACGTATACGGTGTGACGCCTGCCCGGTGCCGGAAGGTTAATTGATGGGGTTATCCGTAAGGAGAAGCTCTTGATCGAAGCCCCGGTAAACGGCGGCCGTAACTATAACGGTCCTAAGGTAGCGAAATTCCTTGTCGGGTAAGTTCCGACCTGCACGAATGGCGTAATGATGGCCAGGCTGTCTCCACCCGAGACTCAGTGAAATTGAAATCGCTGTGAAGATGCAGTGTACCCGCGGCAAGACGGAAAGACCCCGTGAACCTTTACTATAGCTTGACACTGAACATTGAGCCTTGATGTGTAGGATAGGTGGGAGGCTTTGAAGCGTGGACGCCAGTCTGCGTGGAGCCAACCTTGAAATACCACCCTTTAATGTTTGATGTTCTAACGTAGGCCCGTAATCCGGGCTGCGGACAGTGTCTGGTGGGTAGTTTGACTGGGGCGGTCTCCTCCCAAAGTGTAACGGAGGAGCACGAAGGTTGGCTAATCCTGGTCGGACATCAGGAGGTTAGTGCAATGGCATAAGCCAGCTTGACTGCGAGAGTGACGGCTCGAGCAGGTGCGAAAGCAGGTCATAGTGATCCGGTGGTTCTGAATGGAAGGGCCATCGCTCAACGGATAAAAGGTACTCCGGGGATAACAGGCTGATACCGCCCAAGAGTTCATATCGACGGCGGTGTTTGGCACCTCGATGTCGGCTCATCACATCCTGGGGCTGAAGTAGGTCCCAAGGGTACGGCTGTTCGCCGTTTAAAGTGGTACGCGAGCTGGGTTTAGAACGTCGTGAGACAGTTCGGTCCCTATCTGCCGTGGGCGCTGGAGAATTGAGGGGGGTTGCTCCTAGTACGAGAGGACCGGAGTGAACGCACCACTGGTGTTCGGGTTGTCATGCCAATGGCATTGCCCGGTAGCTAAGTGCGGAAAAGATAAGTGCTGAAAGCATCTAAGCACGAAACTTGCCCCGAGATGAGTTCTCCCTGACTCCTTGAGAGTCCTGAAGGGACGTTGAAGACGACGACGTTGATAGGCCGGATGTGTAAGTGCAGCGATGCATTGAGCTAACCGGTACTAATGACCCGTGAGGCTTAACCTTACAACGCCAGAGGCGTTTTGAGTTGAGAGACGCGAAAATTTTCAGCATTGTTCGAACGGATTGATTCGTATGGCCTGTGAGGGCGGTGCGGATAAACAGAATTTGCCTGGCGGCTGTAGCGCGGTGGTCCCACCTGACCCCATGCCGAACTCAGAAGTGAAACGCCGTAGCGCCGATGGTAGTGTGGGGTCTCCCCATGCGAGAGTAGGGAACTGCCAGGCATCAATTAAGTGAAGAAGCCCTGAACGAAAGTTCAGGGCTTTTTTACGTCTGGAAACCAGTCAATATCCCCGTAGCGGCGCGATTTATCGCGCATTTTTCAGCGTCCGGAACACTAAAACCCGCGCGATAAATCGCGCCGCAACGGGTAATGATGCGATAAATCGCACCATTACAGCTTAACTGTTAGAACGTTAAGCTCGCTGTAATTCCCCCAACAAATGCATCTTTTACGCTGCTGTCTGCGCCTGGCGCGACAACATATTGCAGATTAGGACGCAATGTAAGCCATGAGCTGGCGTTCCAGGAATAGTAGAGTTCATAGTCGTATTCAGAGCCTCTGATCACTGGCAGATAAGTAGCATCATTCACGCTTTGCGCACCGTTCTCTTCATTCTCCCGCTCGAGCATGCGGCTGTATGCCGAGTTCACATGCAAACGTGCCATACCTAAACCAATTTCATCCTGGGGACGCGTAGCAAAAAGCCCTTTCCAGCTCAGTGCCACCGTTTGGGTATAATCGAGTTTTGAGGTGCGCTTATCATGCATCACCTGGCTCAGCGTCAGAGACAAGCTGCGATGATTATCATGTTGCAGGGCAAATAATTGCTGCTGAACAATGGCATAAGCGCCGTAGCCATGCGCGGTATCGCCATATTGACCGTGTTGCCAGCTGTGATAAACCCCACCCTGAGCCGAAGAGTAGTAAGCACCCAGGCGATAATTTCCCTGTAGTGCATCAGCACCAAGCTTTGGCTGCCAGCCAATTTCTACCGGAACCAGATTGCCATCGGAGTGATTGACCGAGAAGTGAAAACCGCTGCCGCGATTATCGTTATCATCGTTCTGATTATAAAATCCCACCTTAACATAGACATCCGGCGTGATATTCAGCTGTAAACGCCCCATCCACTGAGATACCGGCCAGTTCATCCAGCGATCGCTACGAGATTTACCCGGAATACCCGGTCCGAGCGCCAGGTTCTGGAAATGTGACTCGATGGTGCCAAAATCCTCCCCTACCGTCGCACGACCCAGCTTAAGATTGACATGGTCGTTGAAAAAACCGCTACGCAACCAGAACTGTGTCAGTCGCCATGTCTGACCGCGGCCATAAACCTCCTGAACAGAAGAAAGCATCGGGGCTTTAGGGTTTGCCACCTGTTCCGACAGGTTCTGCCCATTACGATCGGTCACTGTGGCCTGGAAATCAGTGTCCTGCCACCCCAGCAATTTTTCCAGATCGAGATGGGTACTGAACATCCATTGATCGGTATAACGTGCGGTAGTGGAGGATTGATAGCCACCTGCCAGATTCGCGGCACTCTCCATCACATAATTAACATTAAAATCAATGCCTTGTTGTTGAAGGGCGGTACGCTGACCATCCCAGTCACCTAACATCCACGGTGAATCACTGGAGAAGGGGGCGGCAGCCGCAAACCCGTAGGGTGACGCCATGACCAGCATGCCTGGTACGATCAGGTGTGCAATTTTGAGTTTATGCATAGTAATAAACCTTACAGATATAATTTCCGAGCCAAAAAGTTAAATAAAGGGATATTTCAAAATTGGAATTAATAGTGTGGTCTGTTTTTATAACAGAAGTGACTTATACACCTGACGTGATTTAAATTTTATAAATATTTATTTGGAGGTTTTGATTGAGAACAATAAAATTCATAACGTAATGAATTTAATGGTTTTTATATTTCAATTTCATAAGGTTTAATTATTTGCCTCACTTTTATTGCTGGTATTTATACAACCTAAAAAGTCTGGATTATAAACCAAATAAATATGGATCGAATGTTTTCCCTCCGCTTTGATTATTTAAATTGACCCGCAGTCATTTAATTTCAAGCTGTCAGAGATTCTTTCTTCGCCAGATCCTTAAGACACATTAAGCTGAAACATTTTCATAAATCGCATGAAGACTCGACATTCACGATACTCCAGGCTAATGTCAGGCATCTGGATGTCTAAACGTTTATACGGTTGTAAGAGGTAAGCAGGTTATGCCAATCAGGATCCCCGACGAGTTACCGGCAGTAAATTTCTTGCGCAACGAGAATGTCTTTGTGATGACCTCGTCGCGCGCCAGTGTTCAGGAGATCCGTCCGTTGAAAGTGCTGGTCCTCAACCTGATGCCGAAAAAGATTGAGACCGAAAACCAGTTCCTGCGCCTGTTATCCAACTCGCCATTGCAGATTGATATTCAGCTACTGCGTATCGACAGCCGCGAGTCACGTAATACCCCCACCGAGCACCTGAATAATTTCTACTGCAATTTTGAGGATATTCAGGATGATAACTTCGATGGACTGATTGTTACCGGTGCGCCGCTGGGTCTGGTTGATTTCAATGATGTCGCCTACTGGCCGCAGATTCAGCGTGTGCTGCACTGGGCAAAGGAACACGTCACCTCGACGTTATTTGTCTGCTGGGCGGTACAGGCCGCGTTGAATATTCTCTACGGCATTCCTAAACAGACGCGCCAGCACAAGTTGTCTGGCGTGTATGAGCATCAAATCCTGCATCCGCATGCGTTGCTGACGCGTGGTTTTGATGACAACTTCCTCGCCCCGCATTCGCGCTATGCCGACTTTCCCAGCCAGCTGATCCGTGATTACACCGATCTGGAGCTGTTTGCCGAATCGGAAACCACCGGGGCCTACCTGATGGCGAGCAAAGATAAGCGCCTGGCGTTTGTTACCGGACACCCGGAGTACGATGCGCTGACACTATCCGGTGAATACCATCGTGATTACGATGCCGGGCTGCATCCCGCGGTGCCATTTAACTATTTCCCTCACGACAACCCGGAGTTGCCGCCACGCGCTACCTGGCGCAGTCATGGCAACCTGTTGTTCTCAAACTGGCTGAACTATTACGTTTACCAGATCACGCCGTTTGATCTACGACATATGAATCCGACACTCGAGTAACCGTTCCAACTCATTTGACCTTGCCGTGGTTGCCTGTGTAACCACGGCTTTTTTTTGCCTGCTAGATGTCGTGGAAGTCATTGCCTTTAATTCGAGACTTTAAATTACATTTAAATCATATGGTTGAATTACATTTTAATCAAAAATGGAAATTGTTTTTGAAAATAAAATAAAAATCATTATGCTCTAATCTTGCAGGTCAAAAAATACCCTACAGCCGGATCCCGCAACGCAATCAGGGATCAACACAGGAGGCAGCCCGCATGACAGACTCGGTTATCAGCAGTACGCTAACCTTCATCCAGCCCTTTACCCACGCGGAAAAGCAGCTGCTCACCCCGGAAGCGATCGACTTCCTGCACTCCCTGGTGGCACGTTTCGCCCCGGAACGCGATCGCCTGTTGAAAGCTCGCGAGCAACGGCAGCAGCGTTATGACCAAGGCGCATTGCCAGGCTTTGATTCGGAAACGGCTTCCATTCGTGAAAATGCATGGCAGGTGCGCCCCATTCCCGAGTTATTGCGCGATCGCCGCGTTGAGATCACCGGACCACCGGATCGCAAAATGGTGATCAACGCATTGAATGCGAACGTAAAAGTCTTTATGGCGGATTTTGAGGATTCGCTGGCACCCACCTGGCAAAAATTGGTTGATGGTCAGCTGGCGCTGCGTGATGCGGTAAAAGGTACGCTGAGCTTCACCAGTGAAGCAGGCAAGATCTACCAGTTACGATCCGATCCGGCATTGCTGATGTGCCGTGTGCGCGGTTTGCATCTGGATGAGAAGCATGTGGAATGGCGTGATCGTGCTATCCCCGGTGGGTTGTTCGATTTTGCGTTGTATCTGTTTCACAACGTCGATGCGCTGCTGGAGAAAGGTCATGGGCCGTGGTTCTATCTGCCGAAAACCGAACATGCCTCGGAAGTGGCGTGGTGGCGTGAAATCTTCCGTTTCAGCGAAGATCGGCTTGATCTGCCACGCGGCACCATTAAAGCCACGGTGTTGATCGAGACGTTACCGGCGGTATTCCAGATGGATGAGATCCTGTGGGAGCTGCGCGATCATGTGGTCGGTCTGAACTGTGGTCGCTGGGATTATATCTTCAGCTACATCAAAACGCTGGGGCAGCATGGTGAACGCATCCTGCCAGATCGTCAGCAAATCAGCATGGATCAACCTTTCCTGGATGCCTACTCGCGTCTGCTGATCAAAACCTGCCATCGGCGCGGCGCGCTGGCAATGGGTGGCATGTCGGCGCTGATCCCAAGCAAGGATGAAGAGCGTAATGCCTGGGTGATGCAGAAGGTACGGGAGGACAAGGCTCGTGAAGCGGCAAACGGCCACGACGGCACCTGGGTGGCACATCCCGGTCTGGCGGATATTGCGATGGCCGAATTTAATCGCCAACTGGGCGATCGACCTAACCAGTTGCATGTCAGCCGCGAGCAAGACAATCCGATCACCGCCGAGCGCTTATTACTTCCCTGTCGCGGCAAACGTACCGAAGCCGGGATGCGCGCCAACATCCGGGTGGCGCTGCAATATCTGGAGTCGTGGATCAGTGGCAACGGCTGTGTCCCCATTGATGGTCTGATGGAAGACGCCGCGACTGCCGAAATTGCCCGTACCTCGATCTGGCAATGGATTCACCACAGGCAAATCCTCAGCGATGGTCGGCTGGTGACGGCTGCATTGTTTGAACAACTGCTGGATGAAGAGTTGCATGCGTTACAGCACAGCCTCGGCGAAGAGCGCTTCCGTCATGGACGTTTTGCTGATGCCGCTGCGCTGATGGCGCAAATCACCACCGATGATGAACTGGTTCCTTTCCTCACCCTGCCAGGTTACCGCCTGCTGCCATGACCCAGGAGACATTGCCATGACGACTCGTGCACAACAAATCAAACAACTGGAAACCACCTGGCGCGACGCGCGCTGGCAGGGCATTACCCGTCCTTACAGCGCGCAGGATGTGGTGAATTTACGCGGTTCGGTGAATCCGGCTTGCACCCTCGCCGAACGCGGCGCGCAAAAGCTGTGGTCGCTGCTGAATGGCGAATCGCAAAAGGGTTACATCAATAGCCTGGGGGCACTGACCGGTGGTCAGGCGGTACAACAGGCGAAAGCGGGTATTGAGGCGATTTATCTCTCCGGCTGGCAGGTGGCGGCGGATGCCAACCTTGCCGGGCAAATGTACCCGGATCAGTCGCTGTATCCGGTGAACTCGGTACCGGCGGTAGTGGAACGTATCAATCAAAGCTTCCAGCGTGCCGATCAGATTCAGTGGGCCAGCGGAATGTCGCCGGACGTTGAAGGGTTTATTGATTACTACCTGCCGATCGTGGCGGATGCTGAAGCGGGCTTTGGCGGGGTGCTCAACGCGTTTGAGTTGATGAAGTCGATGATCCAGGCAGGTGCGGCGGCGGTGCATTTTGAAGATCAACTGGCGGCGGTAAAGAAATGCGGCCATATGGGCGGCAAAGTGCTGGTGCCAACGCAGGAGGCGATTCAAAAACTGGTGGCGGCACGACTGGCGGCAGATGTGATGGATGTCCCGACGGTGCTGATCGCCCGCACCGACGCGGATGCTGCTGACCTGATCACCTCGGACTGCGATGAATATGATCGCGCCTTTATTACTGGTGAGCGCACCTCGGAAGGGTTCTTCCGCACTCGCGCCGGGATTGAGCAGGCGATCAGCCGCGGTCTGGCCTATGCCCCTTATGCGGATGTGTTGTGGTGCGAAACCTCGACGCCGGATCTGGCGCTGGCGCAGCGTTTTGCCGACGCGATCCATGCGCAATACCCCGGTAAGCTGCTGGCCTACAACTGCTCGCCGTCGTTTAACTGGAAGAAAAACCTCGATGATCGCACCATCGCCCGCTTCCAGCAGGCGTTGAGCGAGATGGGTTACCGCTTCCAGTTCATCACCCTGGCAGGTATTCACAGCATGTGGTTCAACATGTTCGACCTGGCGCACGCCTATGCGCAGGGCGAGGGGATGCGCCACTACGTGGAGAAAGTACAGCAGCCAGAATTCGCGGCGCGTGAGAAGGGCTACACCTTCTCGTCCCATCAGCAGGAAGTGGGTACCGGCTATTTCGACCGTATCACCACGGTGATTCAGGGCGGCCAGTCGTCGGTGACGGCGCTGACCGGTTCCACGGAAGCTGCACAGTTCTGAGTTGTGATCCCTGGCCCACGGAGGGGCCATATTGCCGGGAGACGTGCCGATGCCGCCGAGAGAATCTCTGATCGCCCATACCATCCTGCAAGGTTTTGACGCGCAGTATGGCCGCTTTCTCGATATTACCGCCGGTGCTCAACAGCGCTTTGAACAGGCCGACTGGCATGCGGTACAGCAGGCGATGAAGGCGCGTATTCACCTTTACGATCACCATGTCGGTCTGGTGGCAAACCAGCTACGGATCATCAACGGTGCGGCAGACTGGGATGAGGCCTTCTGGCTGCGGGTGAAAAGCCACTACGAAACGCTGTTGCCGGGTTATCCGCGCCATGAGATTGCCGAAAGCTTCTTTAACTCAGTGTATTGCCGCTTACAGGGCCATAGCCATCTGTCGCCTGAGCGGCTGTTTATCTTTCCGTCGCAGCCGTATGCCTCCGCCCCGGAATCACCGCGCCCGCTGTCGCGTCTGTACCGGCCCCAGCAGGGGTGGCAGGAGACATTACGGCAGATCCTCAACGATATCCCGCTGCGTCTGCCGTGGCAGGATCAGGCGCGTGATATCAGCTGGGTGGTGCGCCATCTGCACGAGCAATTCAGCGCAACGCAGTTAGCGACGGCGACGTTGGATGTGGCCTGCGAGCTGTTTTACCGCAATAAAACCGCATGGATAGTGGCGCGCCTGCGACTGGCCGATGCCACTTTCCCGTGCCTGTTACCGATCCAGCGTGATGAAGCCGGGCGGTTGTGGATTGATACCTGTCTGACTGACAGCAACGACGCCAGCATCGTGTTCGGTTTCGCCCGCGCCTACTTTATGGTTTATGCCCCGGTGCCTGCTGCGCTGGTGGCCTGGCTGGCACCCATTCTGCCCGGCAAAACCACCGCTGAACGTTATATGGCGATTGGCTGCCAGAAGCATGGCAAAACCGAATGCTATCGCGAATATCTGCACTACCTGGCGCACAGCGAGGAAGAGTTCACCATTGCCCCTGGCGTTCGCGGCATGGTGATGTTGGTGTTCACGCTGCCAGGATTTGATCGGGTTTTTAAGGTGATCAAAGACCGTTTTGCCCCGCAGAAGGAGGTGACGGAAGCGCAGGTGCGCGACTGCTACCAACGGGTGAAAGAGCATGATCGTGTCGGTCGCATGGCGGATACCCAGGAGTTTGAACACTTCGCGCTGCCGCGTGCACGTATCCCGGCGGCGCTGATGGCCGAGTTTGAACGTGAAATCCCGGAAAAAATCTGCATTGAAGATGACGTGGTGATTATTCGCCATCTGTGGCTGGAGCGCCGTATGCAGCCGCTCAACTTGTGGCTGGCACAGGCCGATGCTGCGCAGCGCCGCCATGCCATTGAAGAGTATGGCGATGCCATACGCCAGTTGGCGGCAGCGAACATTTTTCCGGGGGACATGTTATTTAAAAATTTCGGCATGACGCGCCACGGTCGGGTGGTGTTTTACGATTACGACGAAATCCGCCCGATGACCGAGCTACAGTTCCGTGACGTACCGCCCGCGCGTTACGAAGAGGATGAACTCCAGGCCGAGCCGTGGTACAGCGTCGGGCCAGATGATGTGTTCCCGGAAACGTTCCGCTATGCGTTGTGTAGCGAACCGGCCACCGGGAAGTTGCTGCTGGCGCTGCATCCTGAGTTATTCGATGCGGGCTGGTGGCGTGCCCAACAGGCGCGTATTCGTCAGGGACATATTGAGGAAGTGATCGCGTGGCGGGCAGCACAGCGCTTTAGCGTGCGCTATGCTTTGCTCCCTGCTTAACGTCCGGCGTACGCCTGAGTCACCTGCTTCGCGGCGCGGATCACCAGCGCACCTAATTCGGTGATGCGGTCATCAGTCATACGTGCAATCGGGCCGGAAATGGAGATCGCCGCAAAGGGTTCACCATGTTCGTCATAAATCGGTGCCGCCACACAACGCAGACCCAGCGCGTGTTCTTCATCATCGTGAGAAAAACCCATCTTGCGAATCAGCGCCAGATTCTCTTTCAGGCTATGCGGCGACATCAGGGTTTTCGGTGTGTAGTAATGCAGCCCTTTTTGATGCAGCAACGCCGTCACCTGATCGTCGCTCAGATGCGCGAGGAAGGCTTTGCCAGCGCCGGAAGCGTGCATCGGGAGCTTACCGCCAATCGGTGCAGACATACGCATCAGTTGAGTGCACTGCACCTGGTCGATAATCACCGCCTGATAATCACTGAGATCCAGCACCGCCAGATTGACGGTTTCTCCGGCATCTTCCATTAACTTGCGCAGAATCGGATGCACAATCGCCAGCAGATTGCGACTTTGCAGGAAGCTGCTGCCGACAACAAACGCATGCGAACCAATCGCCCAGAAACCGAGATCACCCACCTGATGGACGAAGCCCTGCTGCTGCATGGTGGTGAGCAGGCGATGGGTGGTGGAGTTGGGTAAACCGGCCTGTTGCGCCAGTTCAGTCAACGGCACGCTGCCGTGTGATTCTGCAATCAGTTCCAGCAAACGCAGGCCGCGCGTCAGGGATTGGACCTGGCCGCCAGCCGGGGCCGAGCTGGCCGCAGCGGTACGGGGTTTTTTGCCGCGTTTGGCGGGTGCAGGGGTAACCATGACGTCTCCAGAATTGCTCCAAATATGGAAACCATTTTCGTTTTTCGTCTGGTGAATGCAAACGCTGGCTTACTGGTCGGATCTGTAAAGTCACACTCTGAAAATGTCTCAACTGGCATAACTTTTACCCACCGTAAAGTTATGCCAGTATGTCTGGCTGGCATTTCAGCCAACGTAATGACGTGGACGGGGCAAGAGTGAGCAACAGAATAGAAGCGCTGCATCAGCAGCTCGCGCGACGCATCATGATTCTGGACGGTGGCATGGGCACCATGATCCAGAGTTATAAACTGGACGAGCAGGATTTTCGTGGCAGCCGTTTTGCCGACTGGCCATGCGATCTGAAGGGCAACAACGATTTGCTGGTGCTGTCCAAACCTGAGGTGATCCGCGAGATCCATGACGCCTACCTCGCGGCAGGTGCTGATATTCTGGAAACCAATACCTTCAACGCCACCACCATTGCGATGGCGGATTACGAGATGGAGGCGTTGTCGGCGGAGATTAATTTCGAGGCCGCGAAACTGGCGCGTGCCTGTGCCGACGAATGGAGTGCAAAAACACCTGAGCGCCCACGCTACGTGGCCGGGGTGCTTGGCCCGACCAACCGCACCTGTTCCATCTCACCGGACGTGAACGATCCCGCTTTCCGTAATATCACCTTTAATCAGCTGGTGGACGCCTACCGTGAATCCACCCACGCGCTGATCAAAGGCGGTTCTGACCTGATCATGATCGAAACGGTGTTCGATACCCTGAACGCCAAAGCCGCGATTTACGCAGTACAGGCCGAGATGGAGGCGATGGGGGTCAAGCTGCCGCTGATGATCTCCGGCACCATCACCGATGCCTCTGGCCGTACCCTGTCCGGTCAGACGACGGAGGCCTTTTATAACTCGCTGCGCCATGCTGAGCCGCTCTCCTTCGGTCTTAACTGTGCATTGGGACCCGATGAACTCCGTCAGTATGTCGCTGAATTGTCGCGCATTGCCGAAGGTTACGTCACCGCACACCCTAACGCCGGTCTGCCCAACGCCTTTGGCGAATACGATCTCGATGCCGCCACTATGGCACAGCAGATTGGTGAATGGGCGCGTTCCGGCTTTCTGAATATTATCGGTGGCTGCTGCGGCACCACGCCGGAGCATATTGCGGCGATGGCCGCGGTAGTGGACGGCGTTGCCCCACGTCAACTGCCGGAGATCCCGGTGGCGTGTCGCTTGTCCGGGCTGGAACCGCTGAATATCAGCGCTGACTCGCTGTTCGTTAACGTGGGCGAACGTACCAACGTAACCGGTTCGGCGAAATTTAAGCGTCTGATTAAAGAAGAGAAATACAACGAAGCGCTGGATGTGGCGCGTCAGCAGGTGGAAAGCGGCGCGCAAATCATCGATATCAACATGGACGAAGGTATGCTGGATGCGGAAGCGGCGATGGTGCGCTTCCTCAACCTGATTGCCGGTGAACCGGATATCGCGCGCGTGCCGATCATGATCGACTCCTCCAAATGGGAGGTGATTGAGAAAGGGCTGCAATGCATCCAGGGCAAAGGCATCGTCAACTCGATCTCGATGAAAGAGGGGATTGAGCCGTTTATCGATCACGCACGTAAGGTGCGTCGTTACGGTGCGGCGATGGTGGTGATGGCGTTTGACGAAGTCGGTCAGGCGGATACCCGCGCACGCAAAATTGAGATCTGCCGTCGTGCTTACCAGATCCTCACCGAAGAAGTCGGTTTCCCGCCGGAAGATATCATCTTTGATCCGAACATTTTTGCCGTCGCGACCGGTATTGAAGAACACAACAATTACGCGATGGACTTTATCGGTGCTTGTGAAGACATCAAGCGCGAGCTGCCGCATGCGATGATCTCCGGTGGTGTATCCAACGTATCGTTCTCGTTCCGGGGTAACGAACCGGTGCGTGAAGCGATCCACGCGGTGTTCCTTTACTACGCGATTCGCAACGGCATGGACATGGGTATCGTCAACGCCGGGCAGCTGGCGATTTATGACGACTTACCCGCTGAACTGCGCGATGCGGTGGAGGATGTGATTCTCAACCGCCGTGACGACGGCACCGAGCGTCTGCTGGAGCTGGCGGAGAAGTACCGTGGTGCCAAAGGCGACGGCGAGCAGGAAAAACAGCAGGCGGAATGGCGCAGCTGGGATGTGGTCAAACGTCTCGAATATTCGCTGGTTAAAGGTATCACCGAGTTTATCGAGCAGGACACCGAAGAAGCGCGCCAGGCATCTGCGCGGCCGATTGAGGTGATTGAAGGGCCGCTGATGTCCGGCATGAACGTGGTGGGCGATCTGTTTGGCGAAGGGAAGATGTTCCTGCCGCAGGTGGTGAAATCCGCGCGCGTGATGAAGCAGGCGGTGGCTTACCTCGAGCCTTTTATCCAGGCGAGTAAAGAAGCGGGCAGCAGCAACGGCAAAATTGTGCTGGCGACGGTGAAGGGCGATGTGCATGACATCGGCAAAAACATCGTTGGCGTGGTGCTGCAATGTAACAACTACGAAATCATCGATCTTGGCGTGATGGTGCCGAGTGACAAAATTCTGAAAACCGCGATTGAGCAGAAGGCCGACATTATTGGTCTCTCCGGGCTGATCACGCCATCGTTGGATGAGATGGTCAACGTGGCGAAAGAGATGGAGCGTCAGGGTTTCACCCTGCCGCTGCTGATTGGCGGCGCAACCACCTCTAAAGCGCATACCGCAGTCAAAATCGAGCAGAACTACAGCGGCCCGACGGTGTACGTACAGAACGCCTCGCGCACCGTTGGCGTGGTTTCTTCGCTGCTGTCACCGACGCTGAAAGATGATTTTGTGGCACGTACGCGCAAAGAGTACGACACCGTGCGTATTCAGCATGCGCGCAAAAAGCCGCGTACTCCGCCGGTCAGCCTGCAAATCGCGCGTGACAATGATTTCTCATTTGACTGGGAAAGCTATACGCCGCCGGTGGCACATCGTCTCGGCGCCAGTCCGGTAGAGGCCAGCATTGAAACGCTGCGTAACTACATCGACTGGACACCCTTCTTTATGACCTGGTCACTGGCCGGGAAATACCCACGCATTCTGCAAGATGAAGTCGTGGGTGAAGAGGCACAGCGTCTGTTCCATGATGCTAACGCGATGCTCGATATGCTGAGCCAGAAAGGTACGCTTCAGCCACGCGGTGTGGTGGGGATTTTCCCGGCTAACCGCGTGGGCGATGACATCGAAATTTACACTGATGAAAACCGCAATCAGGTGTTGTGTGTGAGTCATCACTTACGTCAACAGACGGAAAAAACCGACTTTGCTAACTATTGTCTGGCTGACTTCGTGGCACCGAAATCGAGCGGCAAGGCGGATTACCTTGGTGCTTTCGCGGTCACCGGTGGCCTCGAAGAAGATGCACTGGCCGAAGCCTATGACCAGCAGCATGACGACTACAACAAAATCATGATCAAGGCGGTGGCGGATCGTCTGGCTGAAGCGTTCGCGGAATATTTACATGAGCGAGTGCGTAAGGTGATCTGGGGCTTTGCTGCTCATGAAAACCTCAGCAATGACGAACTGATTCGTGAGAATTATCAGGGTATCCGTCCGGCACCGGGTTATCCCGCATGCCCGGAGCACACCGAAAAAGCGCAGATCTGGCAACTGCTGGATGTGGAAACCCATACCGGCATGAAGCTGACCGAGTCCTTCGCTATGTGGCCGGGGGCATCAGTGTCCGGCTGGTATTTCAGCCATCCTGACAGCCGCTATTTCGCCGTGGCGCAGATTCAGCGCGACCAGGTGGAGGATTACGCGGTGCGTAAAGGGATGAGCATCAGTGAGGTGGAGCGCTGGTTAGCGCCGAACCTCGGCTACGACGCAGACTAGTCTTTGCTGCGCGATAAATCGCGCCGCTACAGGTTCGCACGGGCTCGTCGCGGCGCGATTATCCCATCGTTACCCGTGCGTAGCGGCGCGATTTATCGCGCATATTTGGGCGACCCACCGGGCCGCCCATTTTTATGGCGGTTAATTAAACCGCGCATCACGATCAGAGGTCATATCATACAGCTGGTATTTACGTCCCAACATCTGACCGCCATCACGCGTCAACGGTACCCAGTTCACCTGCGCACGACCACGCGTTGGCGTCACGGTAAACAGGTCCATCGGAATTGAGATATAGAAGCCTTTGGTGAAGCTACCTTCGCCATACTCTTCTGCGGAGACGTTGGTTTTGGTGGCGTAGAAGCCGACGATCACACCGCTGTCGAACTGCTTCGACATATCGACTGTCACACCTTTATCCTTCGCCAGATACTGACCTACGCTGGCTTTCACCAACACGTTCTCCATAAACCACGGACGCCAGTAAGCGGTCAGATTACCCACAGGCGCTTTGTAATCGGTGAACTTCATCATGTTGTCCCAGTCGCGCTGCTTGACGTAGTTGGCATCGACGCCAAACGCCCAGTTGCTGTCGACCGGACGGTACAACACCTCGCCACCGACACCGCCATACATAGTTTCCAGATAACCGCCGTACACCTGACCGTAGAAGCCATTGCCGAGGTAATGCATGTAGTTGGCTTGCAGGTCATTGATATAAACGTTGTTCTCAACGTACTGACGAATATGGGTACGTACACGCGGCAGGCCGTTGCTGGCCGATAAACCATTGTAATTAAACTTATCGTAGTTGTTGGCGATGTTGCCAAACAGGCTACCGCCGACCAGCAGGTGATCCGTCAGCCAGTAATCAACGTTACCCATCACCCCGACCTGGTACATATAGAAACTTTCCGGCCCACCGACCGACTGATTCAGCACCGGCGACAGGCTGTAGTTCAGACGATCTTTACGGATGAAGTAACCCTGTTCGGCTTCACCCGGATCGACCGGATCGATACGCTGCTGTTGCAACGGTTTTTCCTGACCCAGCGGGTAACCGGCGAGATCGTTGTGCAGACTGGCGACGTCGGTGCGGGTGGTCACCTGTGGCATATTGAAGCGCGACTCGGTCACATCAATCGTCTTAATGCCGTCCGGCAGATTATTCATGATAATGCGGTTGGCACGGTCGACGCCTTCGGTGGTATCACGATATTTGGTCTGCTCGCCAGAGACATACAAGGTATCGCCTTTGGTCTGAATTCGTGGGCCATCCAGGCCAGCGTTATATTTCAGGTCGGTCAACTGGTTTGCCACCACGGTCGATTGCAACAAATCGCCCTGCGGCTGCGGATTGTAGGCCGGTTTGGCGCTGTCGATATGTTCCTGGCGCAAATCGTTAAAGTTGGTGCGAATGGTGAAGCCAAACATAAAGGTATTGCCGCGCTCATAGCTGGCGTTGATATCCGCCCAGTCGGTCACACGGTAAATCGCCCCGACGTTAACTTTGCTGCGCTGCTCCAGACGTCCGGCGAAGTCATCCTGGTAGTTGTTGCCTTCATATTCGACTTTCAGACGCAGCGGCTGCCAGGGGGTCTGATATTCGATACCCCCAAACAACGCAGCCGGGCCGTGGAACATCTGCGAACCGTTGATCGAACCCGTCTCGCCGCCGCTGCTGCGGCTACAGAAACTGGCGCTGTAGGAACAGAATGGGTTTTTGATGCTGCCGCTGTTACCGAGATAGCCCCAGCCGATACCGAAGGTGAAATCAAACGGTCCCCAGGCTTTGGTGCCCACCAGATATTCGCTGTCGAACAGGCCGGTACCGCCCAAATCGCGCGTGCCAACCGACACTTCCGGCAGCCAGTAGCTCTCTTGCCACAGGCGCAGCTTCAGGTCGAAGGCTTTGTCTTTATAGCTCTGGTCGCCACTGAAACTCTCGCTGGCGCTGTAGCGACGGGTGCGTACGTCGGTATAACGCACGGTGCTTTCGAGCCACGGGAACAGTTGCAGCGACGCCGAATAGTAGCGGTACTGGTCGTTGTTGCGATAGTTGAGGCTGAACTCCCCGTCACGCGACATGCGCGCAGTCGGCACCTGCATCAGGCCGACGCCGCCGAAGTCAGATTGTGACGGGCCAATCGGATCGTCATAGCTTGCCGCCTGTACGTTACAGGCCGCGGAAACAGCAACAGCCAGCAGGCTGAGAAGATAGTGTTTTTTCATCAGTCTGGAATCCGGTGAGTCAGAACAGAAATCATGCGGTCATTCAGGTCGCTCTGGCCCCAGGGCAGGCTCCACGATGAAAAACCGAGCCAGATAATGCTGCCAGGCTCCACTTCCACATGACGATGATTCCAGTACGCAATCGGGACCTGTTGCGTCTCGCCGGAGGGGGCAATCACCGTGGCGAAGCTGCGTTCACCACCGGAAAGACGATCGTGATCGGCCAGATAGCTGCGCACCGTGCGGCCAGGTTGCCAGCTCACTTTGCCGGGATGCGCCAGCGCACCAAGCACCAGTACCTGAGTCGGCGGTGCCAGCGTGTAGAGGTCATAGCTGCCTTGCAAGCGACGATTGGCTTCCGGGCGGATACGTACCCAGTCGGGGTCGAGCGAAGTAAACTGACGGCCCGTCACCGGGACGGCGGCTAGCTGCTGGATAACCGTACCAATGACGGCGGCACGATCGCCGCTGCTATCCGCCTGCCAGGCGCGCAAATCGGCCAGCAATTGTTGTTGCTGTTGTTTTACCACAGCGGTAGCGCCGCGTTCGGCAATCACCGTACCAGGCCACCAGGTGTGGATAGCCGGATTGGTCACCAGTTGGCTGAGGTTTTGTGCATGATCGACCTGAAAGGTCGCGCGCTGTTGTCCGTCGTGGACGATAACCTGGCTATCGGCCAGCGCATTGCCCGCAGTGAACAGCGCCAGTCCCGCCAGCAAAGACGTTATTTTTTTCATGATTTCGCCGGTTTCAGAATGGTGGTTTCAATCGGGAATTCGCCTGCTGCCAGCATCTGCGTGGCTTGCATCACGGTGCCGTCGCGGTTATCGAGCCAGAAGGTGTTCTGCCACTCACGACCCATGCTGTCGATACGCACCGTCTCGTGCCATACCCGGCAGGGCACGGCCTCACCGGCAATAGTCAGCACTTCATCATCACCGCGCTGAAATTGGGAGACAGCGGTAGCGGCGCGTTGCTTATCTTTCTCACGCCACTGCACCACGCGGGTCCAGCTGGCGCCGTTTTGCAGGTGTAGTGGGTCGGCCAGCGGGTCCTGCGCCAGATTACTGACATCAATCAGGTTGTCGGACAGGCCGAGGGTTTTCACCAGACGGCCGTGCTGCATCACCAGCATCGCCCGGTCCTGGGTTATCCATTTCTGCTGACCATTTTCGTTGTAGCCCAGCACCACAAAGATGCGCTGGCCAGCGTTGATGCGGGCATAAAGGCTGGCGTAAGGCAGGCTGGTAACCTGCTCATTGGTTACCGTGACATCATCCGGCCCATTGATAGCCAGCATTACGGTCTGTTCCAGACCTTTTTGTGTTTGAGTACAGGCCTGCAACAACAGGCAGAGAAGCAGCAAAGGAAGTCGGCGCACTGTGTGTCCCTGATCAAATCGAATCAAAGCAAAAAATAACCACACGGATGTGTGGTTATGTTTAAAGGTGCTACATCAACGAGTGGTGCCCGTTGTGGTCGTGGTTGTTGTACCGGTATTTGCACCGTCACCACCGCCGGAAGCGGCAATGCCGAGACCTACCAACGCACCGAGCGCACCGATACCCACAGCGGTTGATGCACCAGCGGACATAGCACCCGCCTGCGCACCTGCTGCGGCACCAGCTTCTTCCGGTGCGGCAATCGCAGCGGAAGAAACGGCAACGTAAAGTAAGGCTGCACCGGCAACCATAAGTTTTTTCATAACAGCTTTCCTGCATCTATATGAATGAAGGATTTACCCTTTATAGGGCGCGTTCAGTATAGGGCAACAAATTACCAGAGTTCAGCGCGAGGGGAAGGGGGCGAAAATAACGAACGGTTCTGGTGGAAAATAAGGCAAATTAGCGATAGCTGCTTTTTTTTATTGGGGTTTTTATTTGAACTGGAACAACTGTTTGGTTGCGAGATTGCGGGCAGGATTTTTCACTTTTGCATTAAGAATTGGTACGGAATCGGAATATTCAGAATTCCCTTAATATGAGTAAATAAAAAGAATCTATTAATCATGATGATAGGGAAAAAATCAAACGTAAATAGATCCATGTTTTTTAGATGTTAGTTCAATTCTCACACAAAATCTTCAGAATTTGCCTAAGTCATTTTAAGAATTATCTAACCAATAATAGTCCAATAAATAACAAAATCTACCGGGTTATTGCATATTAGACGTAAAAAAGGCGGCCATATTGCCGCCTTATGACAAAACCCGTAAAAGATTAACGCCAGGACTTATAGCGATTAATTAAGCCATTGGTGGAACTGTCGTGGCTGGCAATTTTCGCGTCGTTCTCCAGCTCTGGCAGAATACGGTTTGCCAGCTGTTTACCCAGCTCAACGCCCCACTGGTCAAAGGTGAAGATATTCAGGATTGCGCCCTGGGTGAAGATTTTGTGTTCGTACAGCGCAATCAACGCACCGAGGCTGAACGGCGTGATTTCGCGCAGCAGGATGGAGTTAGTCGGGCGGTTACCTTCGAACACCTTGAACGGCACGATATGCGCCACTGACTCAGCGGATTTACCGGCATCGGTAAACTCTTTCTCAACCACATTGCGAGACTTACCAAACGCCAGTGCTTCGGTCTGGGCGAAGAAGTTCGACAGCAGTTTCTGATGATGATCCGCCAGAGCGTTATGGGTCTGCGCCGGAGCGATAAAGTCACACGGAATCAGTTTGGTGCCCTGATGAATCAGCTGATAGAACGCGTGCTGACCATTGGTGCCGGGTTCACCCCAGATGATGGGGCCGGTCTGGTAATCCACGGCGTTGCCGTCACGATCGACGTATTTACCGTTGGATTCCATGTTGCCCTGCTGGAAGTAGGCAGCGAAGCGATGCATATACTGGTCGTACGGCAGAATGGCTTCGGTTTCGGCACCAAAGAAGTTGTTGTACCAGATCCCGATCAACGCCAGCAGTACCGGCAGGTTCTGCTCGGCAGGCGTGGTGGAGAAGTGTTTGTCCATCGCGTGCGCGCCGCTCAGCAGCTGCTCGAAATTGTCGAAGCCGATGGACAGAATGATCGACAGGCCAATCGCTGACCACAGGGAATAACGACCGCCGACCCAGTCCCAGAACTCGAACATATTGGCGGTATCAATGCCGAACTCACCGACCGCTTTGCCGTTGGTGGAGAGCGCCGCAAAGTGTTTCGCCACATGCTGCTGATCGCCAGCGGCTTTCAGGAACCAGTCACGCGCGCTGTGGGCGTTAGTCATGGTTTCCTGGGTGGTGAAGGTTTTGGAGGCGACGAGGAACAGCGTGGTTTCCGGGCTGAGATCTTTCAGCGTTTCAGCGATATGGGTGCCATCGACGTTGGAAACAAAGTGCATGTTCAGGTGGTTTTTGTACGGACGCAGCGCTTCGGTCACCATGAACGGACCCAGGTCAGAGCCGCCGATACCGATGTTGACCACGTCGGTGATGGCTTTGCCGGTATAACCCTTCCACTCGCCGCTGATGATGCGCTCAGAGAAGCCTTTCATCTTCGCCAGCACCGCATTTACTTCCGGCATTACATCTTTGCCATCGACCACGATCGGCGTGTTGCTGCGGTTACGCAGGGCGACATGCAGCACGGCGCGGTCTTCGGTGCGGTTGATCTTCTCACCAGAAAACATGGACTTAATGGCGCCCGCCAGATCGGTTTCTTTTGCCAGCGCCTGAAGTTTGTCGAGGGTTTCCTGGGTAATGCGGTTTTTTGAGAAATCCACCAGCATCTGATCATCAAAGGTGGCAGAGAATTTCGCAAAACGATCGGCATCCTGAGCGAACAGGTCGGCGATCTGCACCGATTTCATCTGGTCAAAATGCTGCTGCAGCGCTTTCCAGGCTGCGGTTTGTGTCGGATTGATATTTTTCATGGCAACACTCTTGTTGAAATAAAAAGAACTGTCATTCCAACCGGGCGCATCCAGCTGGCCCGGCTTGTTTAGCATTCTGGCGGCGACTTGTGCTACCGCGACGGGTTTCAGTATGACCACAGTTGCTACTGAAAGGAAAAAAATTGTGATTTCGCGCGCTGCCCCCAAATCTCGTCCGGCAGAGGAGCTGCGATGATTCTGAAACATTTTCAGCAAAATCCGCTGTGGATTCCCTGTGCCGTATCAGGAAAAGGGCAGATGACTGGCCACCCGCCACTACTTTAGGCGGGAGTTCACCTGTCCGTTTGTTCTGCGATGCGCACGTCATGCCGTGAATGTGAAAAATCCTCAAACATCAGGCGTTGACAGCGGAACAATTAACCTATATTTATGTGCGCGCTACTTACGCCTCCGGGCGTAAGCCAGAAGAGGCGCGTCGCCCAGGCAGTGTGTTGGAGGAACCGTATCCGGGGATAACACATCAGGGGGTGCGACGCCGAGGTGGGGCAACACGCGGTGTGTTGTGCTGTCGGCTGCAGGGGCTGAATCCTCTGGGTTGTCACCAGAAACGTCCACAGTCGGACGTTTCGCAAGGTGAAGCGCTTCTGGGTGACTCGTCTCATGATCTTGTCTGCCCATTTCTGCTCTTCTCTTGTGCCAAGGCTGATAGAATGTCTCCCGTCCCAACAAAGCGGGAGAAAGATAACCTGACACGAGGTTCGTTACATGTCTCAAACTCTGATCGTGGCGAAATTTGGTGGCACCAGCGTTGCCGATTTTGATGCCATGAACCGCAGCGCCAACGTGGTGCTGTCCGATGCCAATACCCGTCTGGTGGTGTTATCCGCCTCGGCTGGCGTCACCAACCTGCTGGTATCCCTCTCTGAAGGCAAAGAACAAGCGCAGCGCGCGACTCTGCTGGATGAAATCCGCCGTATTCAATACGCCATCATCGATCGTCTGCAATCACCGGAAGTGATCCGTGAAGAGATTGATCGCATGCTGGAAAACATCGGCATGCTGTCGGAAGCGGCGGCACTGGCGACGTCCAATGCACTGACCGATGAACTGGTCAGCCACGGCGAACTGATGTCGACGCTGCTGTTCGTGGAAATTCTGCGTGAGCGCCAAATCAACGCCGAGTGGTTTGATGTGCGCAAAGTGATGCGCACCAGCGACCGCTTTGGTCGTGCGGAACCGGATGTGGCGGCATTGAAAGAACAATCCGCTGTGTTGCTGGCCCCGCGCACCGCCCAGGCGCTGGTAGTGACCCAGGGCTTTATCGGTAGTGAAAGCAAAGGCCGCACCACCACGCTGGGCCGTGGCGGTAGCGACTATACTGCTGCACTGTTGGGTGAAGCGTTGCAGGCAGTACGCGTCGATATCTGGACCGATGTCCCGGGTATCTACACCACCGATCCGCGCGTGGTGCCTGCCGCCAAGCGTATCGATGAAATCACCTTCGAAGAAGCCGCTGAAATGGCGACCTTTGGTGCCAAAGTGCTGCATCCGGCGACGTTGCTGCCCGCAGTGCGCAGCGATATCCCGGTGTTCGTCGGTTCCAGTAAAGACCCGGCCGCTGGTGGTACACGCGTGTGCAACGAGACGCAAAACCCGCCGTTGTTCCGCGCACTGGCGCTGCGTCGTAAGCAAACTCTGCTGACGCTGCACAGCCTGAACATGTTGCATGCACGCGGCTTCCTGGCCGAAGTGTTCGCGATTCTGGCGCGCCACAGTATCTCGGTCGATCTGATCACCACCTCCGAAGTGAGCGTGGCGCTGACGCTGGATACCACCGGTTCCACCTCCACCGGCGACAGCCTGCTGACTCAGGCGTTGCTGACCGAACTCTCTTCTCTGTGTCGCGTCGAAGTGGAAGAGAACCTCGCGCTGGTGGCGATTATCGGTAACAACCTGTCGAAAGCCTGCGGTGTGGGCAAAGAAGTGTTTGGTGCCCTGGAACCGTTTAATCTGCGAATGATCTGTTACGGAGCCAGCAGCTACAACCTGTGCTTCCTGGTGCCGGGTGGTGACGCAGAAGAAGTGGTGCGCGCGCTGCATAAAAATCTTTTTGGCTGTTAAAAGAATTTTTAAGCATGTATCGAGCCGGACAAGGTCCGGCTTTTTTTATTTATTAATTAATCTAAACAATTAATTAAGTCGCAAAATTTATCCGTATCCGTACCACTTTTTCCTCCCGTTTCGCTTAAACCCGCACGGCAAGCGCCTGTTTTGCGCTGGAATAGTGTAAAAAGCCCACTACGCTCACTGTGAACGGTTGCACTTCAGCAACCGAGAATGACAATTCTGACGCTAAATCATCAATCTTATTGAGGGAATCGCGATGCAAAAGTTCGTTGCAGAGTTCTTCGGTACTTTTGTTCTGGTGTTAGGGGGCTGTGGCAGTGCGGTGTTGGCCGCTGCGTTTCCACAACTGGGTATTGGCTTTGCAGGCGTGGCGCTGGCATTTGGTTTGACGGTGCTGGTAATGGCGTTCGCTGTCGGGCACATCTCGGGCGGGCATTTTAATCCGGCGGTGACCGTTGGGGTGATGATTGGCGGGCGTTTTCCGGCCAGCCTGGTGGTGCCCTATATCGTCTCGCAACTGCTGGGGGCCGTTGCAGCGGCGGCGGTGTTGTATCTGATCGCCAGCGGCAAGGCCGATTTTGATGTCGCCGCCAGTGGCTTTGCCGCTAACGGCTATGGTGAGCACTCACCCGGTGGTTTTAACTTGCTGTCGGGGATGATTAGCGAAACGGTCCTCAGCGCGGTGTTTCTGATAGTGATTATGGGGGCCACTGATAAACGCGCCCCGGCGGGGTTCGCGCCGATTGCCATCGGTCTGGCATTGACGCTGATCCATCTGGTGAGTATTCCGGTGACCAATACTTCGGTGAATCCGGCGCGCAGCACCGGCGTGGCGTTGTTCCAGGGCGGTTGGGCGTTGTCTCAGTTGTGGATGTTCTGGCTAATGCCCATCATCGGCGGTGCAATTGGTGGTGCGATCTACCGCTTTTTACTGGAAAAAGCAGAGTAATTTCGGCCAATTTACCCGGATCGGCAGCAGCCGATCCGCATTTTCACTTCCAGCCTTACCTCACGATAACGAAATGTTATGATCCCGCGTCCGTCGTGGCAGCCGTTTCCTGCGCGACACTTTATCTGTGGCAATACTCCGCAATGACATAATAAAACCTGCATAAGGAAGTTCGTCCATGCTCGGCAAAATTACCCGCCTGTTCCCACTGTGGGCTGTACTGCTCTCGGTCGCTGCCTATTATTCTCCATCCACGTTCCTTGGCATTGGTCCGTGGGTGACGTATCTGCTGATGCTGATTATGTTTGGCATGGGCGTAACGCTAAATATTGATGATTTCAAACGCGTGCTGGTGCGCCCGGCTCCGGTTATCGCCGGTACGTTTCTGCACTATCTGGTGATGCCGCTGGCGGCATGGGGTCTGGCAAAACTGTTCCAGATGCCGCCGGACCTGGCCGCGGGCATGATTCTGGTGGGCAGCGTTGCCAGTGGCACCGCGTCGAACGTGATGATCTATCTGGCGAAGGGGGATGTGGCCTTGTCGGTGACCATCTCCTCCGTTTCGGCGCTGGTGGGGGTGTTTGCCACCCCGCTGCTGACGCGTTTCTATGTCGACACGCATATCCAGGTGGATGTGGTGGGGATGCTGCTCAGCATCGTAAAAATCGTGGTGATCCCGATTGGTCTGGGCCTGATTATCCACCACTCAATGAATAGCGTGGTGCGTCGCGTAGAACCTTATCTGCCGGCGTTTTCTATGGTGTGTATTCTGTTGATCATCAGCGCGGTGGTGGCGGGTAGCCAGGGCTTTATCGGTTCGGTAGGGCTGGTGGTGATTGTGGCGGTGATTCTGCACAACGCCATTGGTCTGCTCGGCGGGTACTGGGGCGGTAAGCTGTTCGGCTTTGACGAATCCACCTGTCGCACCCTGGCGCTGGAAGTGGGGATGCAAAACTCCGGTCTGGCGGCAACACTGGGCAAACTCTACTTCTCGCCGCTGGCTGCGCTGCCAGGCGCGTTGTTCTCGGTATGGCACAACCTGTCAGGTTCCCTGCTGGCGGGTTACTGGTCAGGCAAACCCATAAAGAAAAAGTAAAACATGCACCCGTAGCGGCGCGATTTATCGCGCAAGGTTTTTCCTGCATCGCGCACCGAACCGCGCGATAAATTGCGCCGCTACGTTAAATCTTCAGGTAAGCGCGAATCCCATCCAGAAACATCTGCGTAGCCAGCATAATCAAAATCAATCCCATCAGACGTTCCAGCGCGTTGACACCTTTATCGCCCAACAGGCGCAAGAACAAGCCGGACAACAACAAAATCACCACTGTCACGCCCCAGGCGATCAACAGCGCGCCGACCAGATATGTCATTTGATTTGGGTACTGATGCGACAGCAGCATCAGGGTTGCCAACAGCGACGGTCCGGCCACCAGCGGGATCGCCAGCGGCACCAGGAAGGGTTCTTCTCCGGCGGGTAAACCGGTGCTGCTGTTTTCAGTCGACGGGAAAATCATGCGGATCGCGATCAGGAACAAAATGATGCCGCCGGAAATCGACACCGTCTCGGTGCGCAGATTGAGAAACGCCAGAATGCGTTCACCAGCGAATAAAAAAAGCAGCATTAACACCAGCGCAATCAACATTTCCCGTATGAGCACCACGCGACGGCGTTTAGGTTCCAGATGCTTCAAAACCGACATAAATATCGGTAGGTTACCCAACGGGTCCATAATCAGCAGCAATAATATGGTGGCGGAAATCATTTCAGTCATTTGTGTTAAACCATCCCTTTGCGGCGTTATGCGCCGTTATTAGTTGCGCTGCTGAAAAAGTTAGCGCAATCGAATTAATTCACTTGCCAGAAGTGCAGCATTTTGTAGAGTTGAAGGTCATAGGTAAACCTGATTATTACGCAGACCAGCAGGTTAATCCGGTTGGTTTTTTCCCTCGCACCAGACAGGGCCTCTGAAGAAGCGCCCGAGACGGACAGAAAATGAAGAATGTAGGTTTTATTGGTTGGCGTGGTATGGTCGGCTCCGTGCTGATGTCCCGCATGAGCGAAGAACGTGATTTTGATGTGATCAATCCGGTCTTCTTCTCCACTTCGCAACTTGGCCAGGCTGCACCGACCTTCGGTAGTAAGTCGACCGGTGCGCTTCAGGATGCTTTTGATATTGATGCGCTGAAGGCGCTCGACATCATTATCACCTGCCAGGGCGGGGATTACACCAGTGAAGTCTATCCGAAGCTGCGCGCCAGCGGCTGGCAGGGTTACTGGATTGACGCCGCTTCCACGCTGCGCATGAAAGATGACGCCATCATTATTCTTGATCCGGTCAACCATCAGGTGATTCGTCAGGGCCTCGACAGCGGCATCAAAACCTTTGTCGGCGGTAACTGCACCGTCAGCCTGATGCTGATGTCACTCGGTGGCCTGTTTGCTAACGATCTGGTGGAGTGGACCTCCGTGGCCACTTATCAGGCGGCGTCCGGAGGCGGTGCGCGTCATATGCGCGAGCTGCTGACGCAGATGGGTATGCTGCATGATCATGTGGCGAAATCGTTGCAGGATCCGGCTTCTGCCATCCTCGACATCGAACGTAGCGTGACCGACTTCACCCGTTCAGGCACGTTGCCAACCGATAACTTCGGTGTGCCACTGGCGGGCAGCCTGATTCCGTGGATCGACAAACAACTGGAAAACGGCCAGAGCCGCGAAGAGTGGAAAGGCCAGGCAGAAACCAACAAAATCCTCGGCACGCAGAAAGTCATCCCGGTTGATGGCCTGTGCGTACGCGTCGGTGCGCTGCGCTGCCACAGCCAGGCATTTACGCTGAAACTGAAAAAAGATGTGCCGCTGGCGGAGATTGAGCAGCTGCTGGCCGCCCACAACGAGTGGGTCAAAGTGGTGCCGAACGACCGTGAAATCACCATGCGTGAACTGACACCGGCGGCGGTAACCGGCACGCTCACGACGCCGGTAGGGCGTCTGCGCAAACTGAATATGGGGCCGGAGTACCTGTCGGCCTTCACCGTCGGCGACCAGTTATTGTGGGGCGCGGCAGAACCGCTGCGTCGTATGTTGCGTCTGCTGGTGGATTAAGCGTAACGTTAAAACATGGCCGGGATTTTCCCGGCCTTTTTTGCATTTCAGGCTGCAACACTTAACCAAAATTTCGCCTGACAAGTGATCGGCTTCCCTTTTTTGCTCTCCCGAAAATAATTTTTTGCGATCCTCCCTGGCTTCTGCCAGCCCCAAGCTATGATTTAACAATGATGTGCCGGTAGTTGGTTGTTTTGCTTTCCGTACTGAATGGTTGTTGTACATAGCAAAGATTTTTTCCACGGACGGTCTCCTTCCTTGCTGTGTACTCATGGCTCAATGAAGAGCAGCGCATCTGATAAGGCTTTCACGTCTGACGCAGTTCGCCTGCCAAATGTCACAGGAAGAAATCATGTCAGAGCTTCCCGATCGCCAGGCGATCAATGCCCTGTTTGCGGGCAATTATTCCGATCCTTTTTCCCTGCTGGGAATGCACCAGACTGAGCAAGGTCTGGAAGTCCGGGCCTTGTTGCCCGACGCGTCAGAGGTGTGGGTGATAGAAACCAACACCGGGCGTAAATGCGCTCAGCTGGAGTGTTTTGACTCACGCGGCTTCTTCAGTGGCGTCATCCCGCGCCGAAAAAATCTGTTTCGTTACCAACTGGCGGTGAACTGGCACGGCCAGCAAAATCTGATTGATGATGCCTACCGTTTCGGGCCATTGCTGCAAGAGATGGATGCCTGGTTGCTGGCTGAAGGCACCCATTTACGTCCGTATGAAACCCTGGGGGCACACGGCACCACCCTTGATGGCGTCAGTGGTACGCGTTTTTCCGTTTGGGCGCCCAACGCGCGGCGCGTGTCGGTAGTGGGGGAATTTAATTACTGGGATGGACGGCGCCATCCGATGCGTTTCCGCCGTGAACTGGGGATCTGGGAGCTGTTTGTCCCCGGTGCGTTCAACGGGCAGCTCTACAAATTCGAAATCATTGATGCCTTCGGCCAACTGCGTATCAAAGCCGATCCCTTTGCCTTTGAAGCGCAGATGCGCCCGCAAACGGCGTCGATGATCTGCGGCCTGCCGCCAAAAACCGAGATGACGGCGCAGCGCAAAGCCGCGAATGCCTTCGATGCGCCGATTTCCATTTACGAAGTGCATCTGGGTTCCTGGCGGCGGCATACCGAGAACAACTTCTGGCTCAGCTACAAGGAGCTGTCGGAGCAGTTGATCCCGTATGTCAAAGAGATGGGGTTCACCCATATTGAGCTGCTGCCGATTAATGAACACCCGTTTGACGGTAGCTGGGGTTATCAGCCACTCGGCATGTATGCGCCGACTCGCCGCTTTGGCACCCGCGATGAGTTCCGCGAGTTCATCGCCAGTGCGCATGCTGCGGGCATCAACGTGCTGCTGGATTGGGTACCGGGCCATTTTCCCAGCGATGATTTTGGGCTGGCGAAGTTTGATGGCACCGAGCTGTATGAACACAGCGACCCGCGCGAAGGTTACCATCAGGACTGGAACACGCTGATCTACAACTTTGGTCGCCGCGAAGTGAGTAATTACCTCTCCGGCAATGCGCTGTACTGGCTGGAGCGCTTTGGTATCGATGGGCTGCGTGTGGATGCGGTGGCGTCGATGATTTACCGCGATTACAGCCGGGCTGAAGGTGAGTGGATACCCAACCAATATGGAGGCCGCGATAATCTGGAGGCCATCTCCTTCCTACGTTATACCAACCGCACCCTGGGGCGAGCAGCGCCGGGCGCTGTCACGATAGCCGAAGAGTCCACTGACTATCCCGGCGTCTCACGTCCACCGGAAGCGGGTGGTCTTGGTTTCTGGTTTAAGTGGAACCTCGGTTGGATGCACGACACGCTGGATTACATGAAACACGACCCGGTGCATCGCCGCTACCATCACCAGTTGATGACCTTCGGCATGCTCTATAACTACACGGAAAACTTCGTGCTGCCGCTGTCGCATGATGAAGTGGTACACGGTAAACGTTCGATTCTCGATCGCATGCCGGGTGATCCGTGGCAGAAATTCGCTAACCTGCGCGCCTATTACGGCTGGATGTGGGCCTTCCCGGGCAAGAAGCTGCTGTTTATGGGTGGTGAATTTGCTCAGGGCAAAGAGTGGAACCACGACACCAGCCTCGACTGGCATCTGCTGGAAGGGGCGGATAACTGGCATCACGGCGTGCAGCGGCTGGTACGCGATCTTAACCATACCTATCGCCACTATTCGCCGCTGTATCAGCTGGATTTCGACCCGCAGGGGTTCGAGTGGCTGGTGGTCGACGACCATGAAAACTCGGTGTTTGCCTTCGTGCGGCGCGATCGTGACGGCAATGAGGTGATTGTGGTCAGCAATTTTACGCCGGTACCGCGTCCCCATTACCGCTTTGGCGTCAATCAGGCTGGCCGCTGGCAAGAAGTACTCAATACCGACCAGCATGACTACCACGGTAGCGATGTGCGTAATCATCAGGTACACACTGACGACATCCCGAGCCACGGTCGGGGACAATCCCTCAGTCTATCCCTGCCGCCGCTGGCGACAGTCTGGTTGGTGCGGGAGGGAGAATAATGCTGGAGAGCGGGCAGCCCGCACCGCTGGGCGCGAATTACGATGGTCATGGTGTCAACTTCACGCTGTTTTCCCGCCATGCGGAAAAAGTGGAGCTGTGCCTGTTTGATCAGCACGGCGTTGAGCGTCGCTTCCCGCTGCCACAACGCAGTGGCGATATCTGGCACGGCTACTTTCCTGGGCTGAAACCGGGTCAACGCTATGGCTACCGCGTGCATGGCCCGTGGTCGCCTGCTGAGGGGTATCGTTTTAATCCGAAGAAATTGCTGGTTGATCCTTGCGCCAGAGCGGTGGTTGGCGATGTGCCGGACGATCCGCGCTTTTTTAACGGCACAACCCTGCCGGACAAGCAGGATAATGCTGGCATTGCGCCCAAATCACTGGTCATCGCCGAAGATTTTGACTGGGATGAAGACACGCCGTTGCGCACCCCCTGGGGGAAAACGGTGATTTATGAAGCGCATGTCCGTGGGCTGACTCAGTTACATCCGGAAATTCCGGAAAGACTGCGCGGGACTTATGCGGCACTGGGTCATCCTGTTATGGTGAAGTATCTGCGCCACCTTGGTATCACGGCGCTGGAGCTGCTGCCGATTGCCCATTTTGCCAGCGAGCCGCGTTTACTGCGGTTGGGACTCAGCAATTACTGGGGCTACAACCCGGTGGCACTCTGGGCGGTCGATCCCCGTTACGCCTCCGGCGAAGACGGTTTGACGCCGTTGCAGGAGTTTCAGCAGGCGGTAAAAAGGCTGCATGCGGCGGGTATTGAGGTGATTCTTGATGTGGTGTTCAACCACACCGCCGAACTGGATGAGCTTGGCCCGGTGATCGCGATGCGCGGCATTGATAACGCCAGTTATTACTGGCTCAACGCGCAGGGCGAATACCATAACTGGACCGGCTGCGGCAATACGCTGAATCTCAGCGATGCTCAGGTGATGGAATGGGTGTTGGAAGGGCTGCGCCACTGGGTGCGCGATTGTCATATTGATGGCTTTCGTTTCGACCTTGCCTCGGTGTTGGGGCGTACGCCGGATTTCCGCCAGGATGCGCCGCTATTCGCGGCCATCAAAGCCTGTCCGATTTTGTCAAAAGTGAAACTGATCGCCGAACCCTGGGATGTCGGTCCCGGCGGCTATCAGGTCGGTAACTATCCGCCAACCTTTGCCGAGTGGAACGACCACTTTCGCGATGCAACGCGGTGCTTCTGGTTACACGGCGGGCTGAGCAACGGTGATTTTGCCCGACGCTTTGCCGCCTCCAGCGATGTTTTTCAGCGTGCGCCACGTCTGCCGCACGCCAGTATCAATCTGATCACCGCACACGACGGTTTTACGCTGCGCGATGTGGTGAGCTTCAACCATAAACACAATCAGGCTAACGGCGAAGACAATCGCGACGGCAGCAACAACAACTTCAGCGATAACCACGGTCATGAAGGGCTGCATGTCAGTTTCGATGTTGTCGAGCGACGGCGGCTCAGTGTGCATGCGCTGCTCACGACGTTGCTGCTGGCGCAGGGTACGCCGATGCTGCTGGCGGGTGATGAACGTGGTCACAGCCAGCATGGCAACAACAATGCGTATTGTCAGGACAACCCGCTGACCTGGCTGGACTGGCAACAGGATGATTCTGGACTGGTCGACTTCACTGCCGCGTTAATCCATCTGCGTAAGCGCATTCCCGCGCTCACGGCAGATCGCTGGTGGCAGGAGGGCGATGGCAACGTACGGTGGTTCAATGCCAGCGGCAAACCACTGGGGAATGAGGAGTGGGAACAGGGGACGCACAGAATGCAGATCCTGCTCTCCGGCCGCTGGTTAATAACAATTAACGCCACGGATGCGGTGAGTGACCTCGCCTTACCAGACGGAGAGTGGCGTGCCATTCCTCCTTTCGCCGGGGAAGATAACCCCATTTTGACAACTGTCTGGCACGGGCCCGCACACGGTGTGTGTGTGTTCCTGAAACAATCATAAGGAGTCAGACATGGTGAATTTAGATAGAACAGATCATCTGATGCTGGCACGCCAGCTTCCTACGCAGACGGTGGCGCTGATCCTCGCCGGAGGACGCGGCACACGCCTGAAAGACCTGACCGCCAAACGCGCCAAACCGGCGGTGCACTTTGGCGGGAAGTTCCGCATCATCGACTTTGCACTCTCCAATTGCCTCAACTCGGGCATCCGGCGCATTGGCGTGATCACGCAATATCAGTCACACACGCTGGTGCAGCATATCCAGCGCGGCTGGTCGATTTTCAACGAAGAGATGAACGAATTTGTTGATCTGTTGCCCGCACAACAGCGCTTCTCCACTGAGCACTGGTACCGTGGGACGGCGGATGCGGTAACGCAAAACCTCGACATCATTCGTCGGTATAACGCCCAGTACATCGTGATCCTCGCCGGGGATCATATCTACAAAATGGATTATTCGCGCATGCTGCTGGATCACGTCGATCGTGGTGCCAAATGCACCATCGCCTGCTTGCCGGTGCCGTTGGAGGAAGCTACTGCCTTTGGCGTGATGGCGGTGGATACCGAGAACAACGTGGTCGATTTTGTAGAAAAACCGCCTGTTCCCCCCTCAATGCCCGGCGATGACAGCAAGGCGCTGGCCAGCATGGGGATTTATGTCTTTAACGCCGATTATCTCTACCAGCTGCTGGAAGAAGACGCCCAGATACCTGAGTCCAATCACGATTTCGGTAAAGATTTGCTGCCGAAAATTGTGGCCAGTGGCGACGCCTACGCGCACTCCTTCACCCTGTCCTGCGTGCAAAGCGACGAAGCTGCCGAACCCTACTGGCGCGATGTCGGAACGCTCGAAGCCTACTGGCGCGCCAATCTGGATTTGGCCTCCGTCACACCGGAACTGGACATGTATGACCACGGCTGGCCGATCCGTACCCATATGGAGCCGCTACCACCGGCGAAGTTTGTGCAGGATCGTTCCGGTAGCCATGGTATGACGATGAACTCGCTGGTTTCTGGCGGGTGCATTATCTCCGGCTCCGTGGTGGTGAACTCGGTACTGTTCCCGCGCGTACGTGTGAACTCTTTTTGCAACATCGATTCTTCGGTACTGCTGCCGGATGTGGTGATTGGCCGATCCTGCCGTCTGCGCCGCTGCGTGATTGACCGCGCCTGCGTGCTGCCGGAAGGCATTGTGATTGGCGAAAATCCCGATGAAGACAGCCGCCGTTTTTACCGTTCAGAAGAGGGCATCGTGCTGGTGACGCGCGCCATGTTAGCCAAACTGGCGGGTGCCGTCGGCCGGTGACGAAAAAGCACACAGACAATCGACGCGTGGAACGCGAGCGATATCACAAAAGGGGTCCAGGATGCAGGTTTTACATGTCTGTTCAGAACTTTTCCCGTTGTTGAAAACCGGCGGGTTGGCTGATGTTGTCGGCGCTTTACCGCAGGCACAAATTGCCGGTGGTACGGATACGCGGGTCTTACTTCCCGCGTATCCCGACCTGCGTAGAGGGATTCCGGATACGGAAGTGGTGGCGGAGCTGCCAACCTTTGCTGGGTTTGTTCGCTTACTTTTTGGACATTTCAACGGTGTTGGCATTTATTTAATTGATGCACCGGGATTGTATGAACGTCCGGGAAGCCCGTACCACGATGAATCACAGTTTGCCTACGTCGATAACTATCTGCGCTTTGCGCTGCTCGGCTGGATGGGCTGTGAAATCGCCTGTGGACTGGACACCTTCTGGCGGCCAGATATCGTGCATGCACATGACTGGCATGCCGGGTTAACCTGCGCCTATCTGGAGGCGCGAGGCCGCCCGGCGAAATCGGTGTTTACCGTGCATAACCTGGCGTATCAGGGGCTGTTTTCGGCGCGCCATATGGAGGAGATCCAGTTACCGCGATCATTCTTCAACATGCATGGCCTGGAGTTTTATGGGCAAATTTCTTATCTCAAAGCTGGCCTGTTTTATGCAGATCATATTACGGCGGTCAGCCCGACTTACGCGCTGGAGATCACCCGCCCGGAGTTTGGCTATGGTATGGAAGCGCTGCTGGCGCAGCGTCTGCGTGAAGGACGGTTAAGTGGCGTGTTGAATGGTGTTGATCCGGCGATCTGGGACCCGACGCATGACCTGCTGCTGACCGCGCGTTACGACCGGGACACGCTGGAGAGCAAGGCGGAGAACAAACGTCAGCTGCAAATTGCTATGGGCTTGAAGGTCGATGACAAAGTACCGGTGTTTTGCGTAATCAGCCGTTTAACCCGGCAGAAAGGTCTGGATTTGGTGCTGGAAGCGCTGCCCGGTTTACTGGCGCAGGGCGGCCAGTTGGTATTGTTGGGGCAGGGAGATGCCGAATTACAGCAGGGATTTCTGGCGGCGGCGGCCGAACACCCCGGCAGCGTTGGCGTGCAGATTGGCTATCACGAGGCTTTCTCGCACCGCATTGTCGGCGGCGCGGATGTGATTCTGGTGCCCAGCCGCTTTGAACCGTGTGGCCTGACACAACTTTATGGTCTGAAATACGGCACGCTGCCACTGGTACGTCGTACCGGTGGTCTGGCGGATACGGTGAATGACAGTTCGCTGGAAAACCTGGCAGATGGGATCGCCAGTGGTTTCAGCTTTGAAGACAGTAATGCCTGGTCGCTGCTCAGAGCGATTCGGCGCGCTTTTGTACTGTGGTCCCGTCCTTCCCTCTGGCGTTATGTTCAGCGTCAGGCGATGGGGATGGATTTTAGTTGGCAGGTGGCAGCACAAGCCTACCGCGATCTTTATCAACGTTTGCTGTAATGAGAGATTGGGATACTTGATATGAACGCACCTTTCACCTATGCCTCACCCACCCTGACGGTTGATGCGCTGAAGCACTCGATAGCCTATAAACTGATGTTTACCATCGGTAAAGACCCTTCCATCGCCAATAAGCACGAGTGGCTCAACGCCGCGCTGCTGGCAGTGCGCGACCGCATGGTGGAACGTTGGCTACGTTCCAGCCGGGCGCAATTGTCGCAGGATGTACGTCAGGTGTATTACCTGTCGATGGAATTCCTGATGGGCCGCACCCTGGGCAACGCGCTGCTGGCGATGGGTATTTACGACGATCTCAATCAGGCGCTGGATGAGATGGGGCTGGATCTCAGCGAACTGATGGAAGAAGAGAACGATCCCGGCCTTGGCAACGGTGGTCTGGGACGTCTCGCCGCCTGCTTCCTCGATTCACTGGCGACCCTCGGCCTGCCGGGGCGTGGCTACGGCATCCGTTACGATTACGGTATGTTCAAGCAGAATATTGTCGATGGCCAGCAGCGCGAATCGCCGGATTACTGGCTGGAATATGGTAACCCGTGGGAATTCCAGCGTTTTAACACCCGCTACAAAGTGCGTTTTGGTGGCCGTTTGCAACACGAAGGCAGCCGGGTGCGCTGGATCGAAACCGAAGAGATCCTGGCCATTGCGTATGATCAGATCGTGCCCGGTTTTGATACCGATGCCACCAACACGCTGCGGTTGTGGGGCGCGCAGGCCAGTAACGAAATCAACCTTGGTAAGTTCAATCAGGGCGATTACTTTGCCGCCGTGGAAGATAAAAACCACTCGGAAAACGTGTCGCGTGTGCTTTATCCCGACGACTCCACCTATTCCGGTCGCGAGCTGCGTCTGCGCCAGGAATATTTTCTCGTCTCCTCAACGGTGCAGGACATCCTGAACCGTCACTGGCAGATGCACCAAACCTGGGACAACCTGGCGGATAAAATCGCCATCCATCTCAACGATACCCACCCGGTGCTGGCGATCCCCGAACTGATGCGGTTGTTGATTGATGAGCAGAAATTTTCCTGGGACGATGCGTTTGAAGTCACCTGCCAGGTGTTCTCCTACACCAACCATACGCTGATGACCGAGGCGCTGGAAACCTGGCCGGTGGATATGATCGGCAAGATCCTGCCGCGCCATCTCAGCATCATCTTTGAAATTAATGATTATTTCCTGAAAACCATTCAGGAATACTATCCGGATGACTGGGATCTGATGTCACGTATCTCAATCATTGATGAGAACAATGGCCGCAAGGTCCGTATGGCATGGCTGGCGGTGGTGGTCAGCCATAAGGTTAACGGTGTTTCCGAACTCCACTCCAACCTGATGGTGCAGTCGCTGTTTGCCGATTTTTCTCGTCTGTTCCCGGGACGTTTCTGCAATAAAACCAATGGCGTCACACCACGCCGCTGGCTGGCTCTGGCTAACCCGGCACTTTCAGAAGTCCTGGATGAGGCGATTGGTCGCAACTGGCGCACCGACCTTAGCCAACTCAGCGACCTGACGCCGCAAATCGATTTCCCGGCGTTTATTGAGCAGATCGCCGATGCCAAATTTGCCAACAAAAAACGCCTGGCGGATTGGGTAGCAAAAAACCTCGATATTGTGCTGGACCCTCATGCGCTGTTTGATGTGCAAATCAAACGCATTCATGAGTACAAACGCCAGCTGCTGAACGTGTTGCACGTTATCACCCGCTACAACCGCATCAAGGCCGATCCCGATGCAGATTGGGTACCTCGGGTGAATATTTTTGCCGGTAAAGCGGCCTCCGCCTATTACATGGCGAAGCACATCATTCATCTGATCAACGATGTAGCGAAGGTGATCAACAACGATCCACAGGTGAAAAACAAGCTGAAGGTGGTGTTTATCCCTAACTACGGGGTTAGCCTGGCGCAGATCATTATTCCGGCGGCGGATCTCTCCGAGCAGATCTCCACGGCGGGTACGGAGGCTTCCGGCACCAGTAATATGAAGTTTGCGCTCAACGGCGCGTTAACGATTGGTACGCTGGATGGGGCCAACGTCGAGATGCGCGAACATGTCGGTGCGGGGAATATCTTTATCTTCGGTAACACTACGCCGCAGGTCGAGCAGTTGCGCAAAGATGGCTACAACCCACGTAAATACTACGAAGAGGATGAGGAGCTGCATCAGGCGCTGACGCAGATTGCCAGTGGTCTGTTTAGCCCGCAGGATCCAGGTCGCTATCGTAACCTGTTCGATGCGCTGGTGAACTTTGGTGACCACTATCAATTGCTGGCAGATTATCGCAGCTACGTGGATACCCAGGATAAGGTGGACAAACTCTATCGTCAGCCAGATGAGTGGCAACGACGTGCGGCGCTGAATATCGCTAATATGGGTTATTTCTCGGCGGATCGTACCATTCAGGAGTATGCCGATGAGATCTGGCATATTTCGCCAGTGAGATTGTAACGGAACGCTGGACGCCACCCTCTCCCGTCTTGCGGGAGAGGGCCGGGGTGAGGGCCACAGGCCGCAAAAACTATTTCAGCGTGATGCTTTTCACGATGCTGTCGGCATCGCTCTGCGCCTGCTGCTGATTATCCGCTGGCAGGGTAATTTGCAGGGTCAGCAGTTTGCCATCGACCTTCGCCAGAATCACCGAAGACCAGGAGGTCTGGTGGTTGGCAGAAATCACCGTATCCAGCTGCTGGGCCGGTTGATCGCTCAGCGTTACCGCTTTGTTCGATACCACCTGCAACTGCGGATCGCGGTTGCGTTGCTGCTGTTCCAGACGCTGGGAGAGAGAATCCAGCGCTTCATTGGTTGGGTCACCGGCTATCACGATAATCGCGCGCGCGCCGGTTTGATCGGCGTAGACATGCATGTTGGCGGATTCTGTACCCAATTTGCCGCTCTTATCCGACATCCCCGCAGGCAGGGTAAAGCTCAGTTTGCCATCCAGCAGACTCACCGTCTGGGTTGACTGGCTGGCAGTGGCACCGTTGTCCGCCGCTGCCGCGTCATCTTTTTTCTGGTCACAGGCCGCGAGGCCAAGCACCAGCAGGCCAATGCCCGCATATTTCACTAAGTTACGCATTCTTTTCCCTATAACAAGATTCCAGTCCGCGATTATCAAATCGGAATCGGCAGTCAAAAGCAACCGCCGGTTTGTCAGGAAATCTTAGCGTGGGTGCGGCGAGGGTACTACGTAGAATTAACCGAAATTGAGCTGACGCTGGGCCGAACGCTCAGCCAGACGCTTCAGGGTTGCGTTCAGCAGTACGCCATAGGCTGGCAGGAAGAAAAGCATGCAGATCATTACTTTGAAGCTGTAATCCACCAGCGCGATTTCCACCCAGTGCTGAGCCATAAACGGGTCCGGACTTTTGTAGAAGGCGATAAAGAAGAACGCCAGCGTATCGCTGATATTACCGAGGAACATGGCTGCGCCGGGTGCAATCCACCACTGCGGCAGACGACGCAGACGGTTAAATACATGCACATCCAGAATCTGTCCCAATGCATAGGCCATAAAGCTGGCACTGGCGATACGGGCCACGAACAGATTCACTTGCTCCAGTGACGCCCAACCCTGCCATTCGCCCTGATAAAACACGCAGGAGACGATGTAAGAGATAAACAACGCCGGCACCATCACCGCCAGAATAATGCGTCGCGCCAGTGGCGCGCCAAAAATACGCACGGTGAGATCGGTCGCGAGGAAAATAAACGGAAAGCTGAACGCACCCCAGGTGGTGTGGAAGCCAAAAATGGCCACCGGTAACTGCACCAGATAGTTACTGGAAGTGATCACCAGCAGATGAAACAGCGACAGCCAGAACAGCGCATGCATGCGCTGACGCGGAGAAAAAGCGATCATGTTGAGCCTTTTTAGTGTTGGGGTGAGGGAACCCAGTACCGCAGTTTGCTGCGGTGGTTAATAAAAAATCGGCGGCATCTTATCGCGTTGTGCGATTTATGCAATGGTTAATATTAACGCAATCGTTATCGCCTTGCGCTGATGATTTAGCGCGTTAGAATGAGCGCCCTCCCTTGAAAACAGACAGAGAATCATGAGCGATCCCTTTTCCGCGCCGGACCACACCCTGGATGCCCTTGGCCTGCGCTGCCCGGAGCCGGTGATGATGGTGCGCAAAACCGTGCGCCAGATGCAGGCGGGTGAAACCCTGCTGATTATCGCCGACGATCCGGCAACCACGCGTGATATTCCCGGCTTTTGCCGTTTTATGGAGCATACGTTGCTGGCACAGCAGACGGAAAGCCTGCCGTACCAGTACCTGATCCAGAAAGGAGCGGACGCCTGAGGGCATCCGCGCGCAGCTTAACGTGAGCGCAGCAACCGCAGCGCATTGGCAGTCACCAGCGCGGTGGCACCGGAATCCGCCAGCACTGCCAGCCACAAGCCGGTAAAGCCGAGTAGCGTGGTGACGAGGAACAAGGCCTTCAGCCCCAGCGCCAGTGCGATATTCTGACGGATAATGCGGCGGGTACGGCGTGCCAGCGCCACGGTGCGCGGCAGAATCGCCAGCCGGTTTTGCGTCAGGGCCGCATCGGCTGCTTCCAGTGCAACATCGGTGCCGCTGCCCATCGCAATCCCTATGGTAGCGGCTTTCATCGCCGGGGCATCATTGATGCCATCGCCAATCATTGCCAGCGATTGTTGTGCATCCAGATCGCGTACCGCGGCAACCTTATCAGCAGGCAACAGACCCGCGCGATAATCAATCTCCAGGTCTGCGGCGATGGCGGCGGCAGCACGCGGATTATCACCGGTCAGCATCAGGCTGCTGACACCGAGTTGTTGAAGCGCCGCTACGGCGCTCGCGGCCTCGCTTCGTAACTTATCCTGCAACGCCAGCACACCCAGCGGGCGGGCATCCTGCAACAGCACCACCACAGTTTTGCCTTCGGCTTCAAGCTGCGCGATGGTTTGCTGCTGATCCTCAAGCAGGTTTTTCACTTCGCGCGGGGCCAGCAATTGATAGCTGATGCCCGCAATCTGCGCTGCAATGCCGCTACCGGGCAACGTACGCTGATCGCGGGCCTCAGGCAGGGAAAGCTGGCGACGGCTGGCTTCCGCGACGATCGCCATTGCCAATGGGTGACTGGAGCCAAGTTCCACCGCTGCGCCTGACGTCAGCAAGGTTTCAGGTTGGGCGTCACCAAAGGGGACCACGTCGGTCACCTGCGGCTTACCCTCGGTCAGGGTGCCGGTTTTATCAAACGCCATGATGGTGACGCGGCTGAGTCTTTCCAGCGCGGCTCCCCCTTTAATCAGCGCTCCCTGACGTGCCGCAGCAGCCAGCCCAGAGGTAATGGCTGCCGGGGTAGAGATCACCAGTGCACAGGGGCACCCAATCAGCAGCAGCGTCAAACCTTTGTAAATCCATGGCAGCCAGTCAGCGCCACCCAACAGCGGCGGCAACGTCATCACCAGCACCGCCAGCAACATAATCGTCGGGGTGTAAAGGCGGCTAAAGCGATCGATAAAACGTTCGATCGGTGCGCGGTGGCTTTCTGCTTCCTCAATCAGTTGCAGGATACGATCAATAGCGCTGTGGCCGGGTTCCGAGATCACTTGTAGCGTTACCAGACGGTCGACGCTGGTGGCTCCGGCCATCACTGTCTCACCGGGTTGGCGTGCTACCGGCAACGATTCGCCGGTCAATGCGCTTTCGTCAAAGCTGGCAGCGCTGGCAAGTAACTCGCCATCGGCAGGCAAACGGCCACCCGCAGCCACTTCAATGACATCGCCGGGGCGTAAATCCGCCAGCGCGACTTGTTCACGCTGTGCACCACGCACGCGAGTAGCGGTATCCGGGCGCAGCGCCATCAGCGCGGTCACACCACGACGGGCGCGAGTGGCGGCATAGGCTTCCAGCCGTTCACCCAGCAGGAACAGCAGCAAGACCATCGCGGCTTCGGCATGGGCGCCAATCGCCAGCGCACCGCCAGCGGCGAGGGTCATCAGGGTTTCGATACTGAAAGGGGAACCGCTACGTAGCAGACGCCATGCGCTGCGGGCCACCGGCAGCAGGCCGACTAAGGTGGTCACAATAAACAGGCGATCGCCCCAGACCGGAGCAACCAAGCTGAGGAGCCAACTGGCGAGCATCAATAGCGCCAGCAGCAGCAATCCGGCATTTTCCCGTAAACGGCCTGGTTGGGGTTGTGGCTCGGTGGAGGTCAGGCGGAAACCGGCGTTTTTTACCGCCTGTTCGATCGCCGGACGGATATCATTTTCAGCGTCAACCACCAGTTTCTCGCTGGCGAAGATGACACGGGCGTTGCGTACCTGCGGCAGTTTTTGTACGGCAGTTTCGATTTTGCGGGCGCAGCTCGGGCAATCCATCCCGGCAATTTGCCAGCGGAATTGTTGGGTGTCAGGGCCGGACCTGTCGCTCTCTTCGTCGGCGTCGCCACCGCCGGGACTGCCGTTATCGCAGCAGCTACAGTTGCTGTCCGGCGTGACCGGCTGTGCGGCGGAAATCTGTAACGTCACCGGGCGCGCGCGGCTAATGCCACAAAGTGGCTGCGGTTTGCTATGGCTTTTACCACAACGACAGGCGTGGGAATGTTGATGCATGTAACCTCCGGATTCAGGGACGGACAAAGGTCCGTACCCTGATGCTACACTCTGGAGTGCACTCCAGAGTCAAGCGTTGGAGCTTACTTTTTCTTCAATTGAGCCACAAAGAACGCACGATCATAAAATGACCGGCAAAGTAGCAGGCGGCAACGATGGCGCTATCCGGGCTGTAACGACGACGATAGTGGGTGATAAACCAGACGATATTCGCCAGCAGCAGCAATGCGGCACCGACCATCAGTGAGAAGCTGCAATCCGTCGGGCGGAAGAAGTAATTTTCAGCGGCCATCCAGGTCATGACCAACGTCATGCCAATAAAGGTGCACACCGGCCAGCGCAACTCTTCCAGCTTGCTCCAGATGATGGCAATCAAGAGCACGCCGATAATCAGCAGCGTTAGTGGTACCGGCCAGAAGAAGCTGATCGTCATATGCGCGGCAAAGCTGATGGTGTAGAGCAGATGCGAGAGGAAGAAAGCCCCCAGCGCATACAGCATCTGCTGGCGAGGCAACAGCGTCAGCGCATCGCCAACCAGCGTGGCGACCAGGCCGGCAAGAATCAGGTAATCGGTGGGGTTAAAGGTTGGCGCTTGCCAGGCCCAGGCCACCAGCAGCAACAGGGTGACGGGTTTAAATAACCAACGTTGCCACTGCGGGCCGCGGTAAGTTGCATCGACATAGAGCCAACCGGAAAAAAGTACGGCAAGGAAAGACCAAAGCATGTTTTCTCCCTTTTCTGGACGTGATGTCCGCCAGTCTGATGAATTTTCCCAAAAACGCGATCCCAGTGTAAGTTACCGGCGGTGAATGTGACAATCGGGCAACTCTGGTTGTATGCTTGGGCCTCTTTACCTTTCCGACATTAACGCAAAGCACGAGAGAAAACATGAGCAAACCACCGCTACTCTTTTTTATCGTTCTGGCGATTATTGCTGTTTTGGCGACCCGTCAGTTTATCAAGCAACGCCGCGAAACGGCGGTGAACGATGCTTCCCCGATCCAAACCCTGAGTGTAGAAATCAAAACCAAACGTGAGTATCCGTCACCCAATCGCCGTTCGCGCCAGCGTGAAGTGATTGCCGGGGAAGATATGCGTTATGAAGCCTGGTTTCACCCGCTGAATGGCGCGGGCGATTTCAAGCTGGTCGTCAATGCCGGGGATTATCATCAGATGGATAAAGGGGTGAAGGGCGAGCTGAAAATGCAGGGCACCCGCTTTGTGAGTTTCACTCCCCTGTAACGGCGCGATTTATCGCGCAATTGCGTGTGCGCGGCAGGAAAAATCTGCGCGATAAATCGCGCTGCTACGTAAGAAACATTATCCTTTCGGATAATGTTTTTTCTGCCACGCCAGCAGTTCAAACACGCCAAAGAAGAAAATCTTTAATTGTGTGGCGCGTCCCAGTTTGGGCGCTTCCTTCGGCTGCGTGGCGCGCAGCAAGACCAGCTGCAAACCGTGCATGATGATCATAAAGAACAGCGCCACATGCACGAAATAGCGCAGCGGCGTTGGAAATGGCTGGACCAGATTTAACAGCAAAAAGGCCCAGACGCAGATCATTAATAAACGTCCCAGATTAAGCCACATCACACATCTCCTTGTTGACGTTGATATAAACGATAAGCGACCTGGCCGGCAATTTTCTCACGATACAGATCCCAGCAGGCGGGAACCGGAGGGGCGCCATGCTCCACCTCACTTTCGACATAAATCAGCGCTTCGGCTGCCAGCCAGCCGTTTTGCTCCAGCAGCGTCAGCGTCTCCTGTAACAATCCCTTACGGAATGGCGGATCAACAAACACCACATCAAAGGGCTCACCCGGCTGACTCAGCCATTGTAGCGTATTGGTCTGTACCACTTTGCCATTGCTGGCGCGCAGCGTTTGCAGATTTTGCGTCAATTGTTGTGCCACCGGGCGCTCCAGCTCCAACAGGGTGGCAGAGCCGGCAAAGCGCGACAGCGCCTCCAAACCGAGCGCACCGCTGCCAGCAAAGCAATCCAGGCAGCGTGCCTGCTGAATGTCCGGGGCTAGCCAGTTAAACAAGGTTTCGCGTACCCGGTCGGTGGTCGGGCGCAGGCCCGCGCTGTCGGGCACCGGCAATTTACGGCCGCGCCATTGACCGCCAATAATGCGGATCTGACCAGCAGCGCCGCTGCTGCGGGGGGATTTACTCATTTTGCTCACAACTCGTCATAATTTGTTGCGTAGTTTAACGGGCGTGGAAGGCAGAAGAAACGTAAAAAAGGGTGCTGTGGTGCGCTGGCTGGAAAGTGTTAGACTAGTGAGTTGGTATGGCGCGTGTAATTCACTGATTTTTACGCGGCTAAAGCCTTCAAATTGAATTTTTTATCCCCTGGGAACAGCGTGCTACCGGGAATAAGCCATCGAGGAGTGTGGTTACACAATGGCAAAAGAGAAAAAACGCGGCTTTTTTTCCTGGCTGGGCTTTGGCAAAGAAGAAGAGACGCAACAGCCTGCCGAAGAGCAGCAACAACCCGCTGAGGTGGCGCAGGAGCCAGCCGTTGAAGAGAGCGCGTTAGATCGCGCCGAAGCGCAGGCGGAAGAAACCGTTGCCGTCACCGAGCAGGTGGCAGAGCAGCAGGCTGAAGCGCCGGACGTTGTCGTCGCCGAAGAAGTCCTGCCAGAAACCCAGCAGCCACCTGTAGTTGAGCCGGTTGCCGAGGTCGAGCAGGACGAAGAAGACACCGCGCTGAGCGATGAAGAACTCGAAGCGCTGGCGCTGGCGGAAGAAGCGCCAGAAGCGGAACCCGAAGTCGCGCAGGATACTGTCAGCGATCTGCCGCTGGCCGCTGCGCCGTTGGTGGCGCAGGAGCAGGAACGTCCAACCAAAGAGGGCTTCTTTGCCCGTCTGAAACGTAGCCTGGTAAAAACGCGCGCTAATCTTGGTTCCGGGTTCATCAGCCTGTTCCGTGGCAAGAAAATCGATGACGATTTGTTTGAGGAACTGGAAGAGCAGCTGTTGATTGCTGACGTTGGTGTTGAAACCACGCGCCGCATCATCACCAATCTGACGCAGCAGGCAGACCGTAAACAACTACGGGATGCCGAAGCGTTGTATGGTTTGCTGAAAGCGGAAATGGCCGGAATTCTCGATAAAGTCGATGCTCCGCTGGATGTATCAGGCAAAACGCCGTTTGTCATCCTGATGGTTGGGGTCAACGGCGTTGGTAAAACCACCACTATCGGCAAGCTGGCGCGCCAGTATCAGGCCGAAGGCAAATCCGTGATGCTGGCGGCGGGCGATACCTTCCGTGCGGCTGCGGTTGAGCAGTTGCAGGTCTGGGGGCAGCGCAACAACATCCCGGTTATTGCCCAGCACACCGGTGCGGATTCCGCATCCGTGATCTTTGACGCCATTCAGGCGGCGAAAGCGCGTAATGTCGATGTGTTGATCGCCGATACCGCCGGACGTCTGCAAAACAAATCGCACCTGATGGAAGAGTTAAAGAAAATCACCCGCGTGATGAAGAAACTGGATGAAGATGCGCCGCATGAAGTGATGCTGACCATTGACGCCAGCACCGGGCAGAACGCCATCAGCCAGGCGAAACTGTTCCATGAAGCGGTGGGCCTGACTGGCATCACCCTGACAAAACTGGATGGCACTGCGAAAGGTGGTGTGATCTTCTCGGTTGCCGATCAGTTTGGCATTCCGATTCGTTATATCGGTGTCGGGGAAGGCATCGAGGATTTACGGCCGTTTAAGGCCGCAGACTTTATTGAGGCACTGTTTGCCCGAGAGGACTAATTGGGATGATTCGCTTTGAAGAGGTCAGTAAGGCATATCTGGGCGGACGTCAGGCGCTCCAGGGGGTGGATTTTCATCTGCGCCCCGGTGAAATGGCGTTTCTGACCGGCCACTCTGGCGCGGGGAAAAGTACCTTACTGAAGCTGATTTGTGGTATTGAGCGCCCGAGCGCCGGGAAAATCTGGTTCAGTGGGCACGATATCTCCCGGCTGCGGAATAGCGAAGTGCCTTTTTTGCGTCGTCAGATTGGCATGATCTTCCAGGATCACCATCTGCTGATGGACCGTTCGGTGTATGACAACGTGGCGATCCCGCTGATCATCTCGGGAGCCAGCGGTGAGGATATTCGTCGTCGCGTCTCTGCGGCACTGGATAAAGTGGGCCTGCTCGACAAAGCGAAAAGTTTCCCGATTCAGCTCTCTGGTGGTGAACAGCAGCGCGTCGGCATTGCGCGCGCGGTGGTGAATAAACCCGCCGTACTGCTGGCGGATGAACCGACCGGTAACCTTGATGAAGCGTTGTCGGAAGATATTCTGCGCCTGTTTGAAGAGTTCAACCGCGTTGGTGTAACGGTGCTGATGGCTACCCATGATATGGGCCTGATTGCCCGTCGTAACTATCGCATGATGACGCTTAATCAGGGACGCCTGCACGGAGGCCATGATGGTCAATAAACGCAATAAGCGCACACCGGCGCCGAAAGCGAAACAGCCTTCAAAAAGCAAAGCGCTGAAGGGCGGCTGGCAGGAGCAGTGGCGCTATGCGCTGCGCGGCACGCTGTCTGATATGTGGCGTCAGCCGTTGGCGACGTTGCTGACGGTAATGGTGATTGCCATCTCGCTGACGCTGCCGAGCGTTTGCTATATGGTGTGGAAAAACGTCAGCCAGGCGGCAACCCAGTGGTATCCGGCTCCGCAGCTGACGGTGTATCTCTCCAAAACGCTGGATGACACCGCGGCGGAAAACGTCACTGCACAGCTGAAGCAGTTGGACGGCGTGAAGAACGTCGACTATCTGACGCGGGAAGAGGCGCTCAACGAATTCCGCAACTGGTCCGGTTTTGGCGGCGCGATGGATATGCTGGAGCAGAATCCGTTGCCAGCCGTGGCGATTATCACGCCGAATCTGAATTTCCAGAGTGCCGATACACTGGCGAGCCTGCGTGATCGGGTGTCCAAAGTGCAGGGCGTCGATGAAGTGCGCATGGATGACAGTTGGTTTGCCCGTCTGGCGGCGTTGTCTGGGCTGGTAGGACAAATTGCGGAGATCATTGGTCTGTTAATGGTAATCGCGGTATTCCTGGTGATTGGCAACAGCGTGCGTCTCAGCATTTTTGCGCGCCGCGATACTATTAACGTTCAGAAATTGCTGGGTGCAACTGACGGCTTTATCCTGCGTCCGTTCCTGTATGGCGGGGCGATGTTGGGTTTAAGTGGCGCGGTGTTATCGCTGATTTTGTCTGAAGTGCTGGTGCTGCGTCTGCAATCGGTGGTCGCGCAGGTGGCGCAGGTATTCGGCACCAGCTTTGATCTGGAAGGATTTTCCTGGGATGAAGCGCTGCTGCTGTTGTTAATTGCTGCCATCATCGGCTGGATTGCTGCCTGGCTGGCAACGGTACAACATTTACGCCGATTTACGCCCCAGTAAACGCCTGACACATTTTTTTGGTATAATAGTCCTCTGCTGCCGACAATCGGGCGCAGAGGATTTTTTCTCCGCTTCCCTTCCTGTCATCTGTGTGTAAAATATTCACTGTTACGATGGAACTTGTGGATAACTTTGATCTCTAAGTTCGGGTAGCACAGATTGCTTTCGGATTTCCCGCGACGTTGACTTAATGTATCGTCTGCTCATGGGAACGTGCAGCAATATTCCACTGAATTTGTGAGGGTTTGAATGACCAAAGAAATGCAAACTTTAGCTATTGCTCCTCTTGGTAACCTGGAATCGTATATTCGGGCTGCCAACGTCTGGCCGATGCTGTCGGCAGAAGAGGAAAAAGCGCTGGCTGAACGGCTGCATTACCAGGGCGATCTGGATGCGGCTAAGACGCTGATCCTGTCTCATCTGCGCTTTGTTGTTCATATCGCTCGTAACTATTCCGGTTACGGCTTGCCACAGGCAGACCTGATTCAGGAAGGGAACATCGGCCTGATGAAGGCGGTGCGTCGCTTCAATCCTGAAGTGGGTGTGCGTCTGGTGTCGTTTGCCGTGCACTGGATTAAAGCTGAGATTCACGAATACGTGCTGCGTAACTGGCGTATTGTGAAGGTCGCTACCACAAAAGCACAGCGTAAGCTGTTCTTTAACCTGCGTAAAACCAAGCAGCGTCTGGGCTGGTTTAACCAGGACGAAGTCGAGATGGTAGCGCGCGAGCTGGGCGTGAGCAGCAAAGATGTGCGTGAAATGGAATCGCGCATGGCGGCACAGGATATGACTTTCGACATGTCGTCTGACGACGAAAACGGCGAAAGCAAAACCATGGCCCCGGTGCTGTATCTCCAGGATAAAACGTCTGACTTTGCTGATGGCATTGAAGAGGACAACTGGGATGCACACGCCGCCGATAAACTGACCGACGCGATGCAGGGCCTGGACGAGCGTAGTCAGCACATCATCCGTGCGCGCTGGCTGGATGAAGAGAACAAAACCACCTTGCAGGAACTGGCCGACCAATACGGCGTTTCCGCAGAGCGTGTACGCCAGCTGGAAAAGAACGCCATGAAGAAATTACGTATGGCAATTGAAGCCTGATAAAAGCACATAACCTGTAGCGGCGCGATTTATCGCGCGCCTTTGACGTTATTACAACGGACAAAAGCGCGATAAATCGCGCCGCTACGTTTTTATCGTGTCCAGCCATCACCCTGCGCGCGAAAGCCGCAAGCCTGCATAAACGCAGCACGAATGTCCTGTTCATCAGCGCCGTCATCGGCCACCCACCACTCTGCCAGCGCGCTGTTCTGCGCCAGCGTCTCCTCCAGCAAATATTTCCCCACGCCGCGACGACGCGTCACTTCCCGCACCTGAAGCTGGGTAATTTTTCCCTGCGCGCCCTGAATGGTCAGTTGCAGTGCCGCCAGCAGACGATCATTAAAGCGCGCGGCATACATCCGTTGTGTCTCGCTCAGCTGGGCTTCCAGCTGTGAAATATCGATTTCCGGCCAGACTTTGGTCAGGTCGATTCGATCCTGCGTCGTCAACGATGTTAAGCGCTGAATAGTGAGCTTCATTCCCCGTACCTGTACTAGTGCAAAGGGCATAGTGTAGCGAATTTAGACAGTCAGAGCGCTGTCACTTTTTTTTGATGAAAATAGGTCAAACAACAGCCTGTTTGCCAGGATGATAGTTGAACAGAGTGATGATTGGTTAAATAGCCAGCATAATTATCTGGCAAGTCGGCGAAAATACGGCCATAACAACCAGACGATTCTGCTGTTCAACCCAGCTATAACTGAATATGTCAGTTGATTTACAGAAGAAACTTCCTGTTTAATAACCTGAAAAATAAAGCCTTATTACCAATAAATGCCAGAAAAGTGCGCTAACTCATTATTCCAGAATCAGTTTTCCTCTTTCACTGGCAGAAAATAATCCAACTCACAACAGACACGACACAACAGATGGGGAAGTTCGCATGAAAATGAGTAAAGGACGCGCATTATTGGCGGGCTGCGTAGCGCTGGCGATGAGCCATGCGGCGCTGGCAAAAGACATCAAAATTGCCATCGTCGGTGCAGCAACCGGTCCGGTAGCCCAATACGGCGACATGCAATTTACCGGTGCGGCACAGGCCATTAAAGACATCAATGCCAAAGGCGGTGTCAACGGCGATAAACTGGTTGGCGTGGAATATGACGATGCCTGCGACCCGAAACAAGCGGTAGCGGTTGCCAACAAAGTTGTGAACGATGGTATCAAATACGTTATCGGTCACCTCTGCTCCTCTTCTACCCAGCCGGCCTCTGATATCTATAACGACGAAGGCGTGCTGATGATCACCCCGGCAGCGACCGCACCGGAACTGACCGCGCGTGGTTATGCTGACGTGATGCGCACCACCGGCCTCGACTCCGATCAGGGCCCGACGGCGGCAAACTACATCCTCGATACCATCAAACCAAAACGTATCGCTGTGGTGCATGACAAGCAGCAATACGGCCAGGGTCTGGCGGAGTCGGTGCAGAAAACCCTGAAAGCCAAAGGCGGCAACGTGGTGCTGTTCGAAGGTATCACCGCTGGCGATAAAGATTTCTCCACCCTGATTGCGCGTCTGAAGAAAGACAACGTCGACTTCGTTTACTACGGTGGTTACTACCCGGAGCTGGGGCAGATTCTGCGCCAGGCAAAAGCCGCGGGCCTGAACGCGGGCTTTATGGGACCGGAAGGGGTGGGCAACGCCTCACTGTCTAACATTGCCGGTGATGCATCTGAAGGTCTGTACGTGACCCTGCCGAAGCGTTATGACCAGCTGCCGGACAACAAAGCGATTGTTGACGCCATCAAAGCCAACACCGCACCGAACCGCAAAGATCCGACCGGTCCGTTCGTCTGGACCACCTATGCCGCGATTCAGTCGCTGGTGGCCGGTATCGAGCGCAGCAAGAGCGACGAGCCTGATGCGATCGCCAAGAACCTGAAAGAAGGCGCACCGGTTCCGACCGTGATGGGCAACCTGAGCTGGGACCAGAAAGGTGACCTGAAAGGCTTCGAATTCGGCATCTTCAAATGGCATAAAGACGGCTCATCAACCGCGATCAAGTAATCGTTGCATCCAGCACGATCGCAAGGGCGGCCTTCAGGCCGCCCTTAATCAAACCGGTTAATTTACCGCCAGTCGCGGTAACGATTTACCATCACGGACGTGTTTCTAAGGTACTTGTTATGTCCGAGCAGTTCCTCTATTTCCTCCAGCAGATGTTCAACGGAGTGACCCTGGGCAGCACCTACGCGCTGATCGCCATTGGGTACACGATGGTTTACGGCATTATCGGCATGATCAACTTCGCCCACGGCGAGGTGTACATGATCGGTAGCTATGTCTCCTTTATCGTCATCGCCGCGCTAATGATGATGGGCATCGACACCACCTGGCTGATGATTGCCGCCGGTTTTGTCATGGCGATCATTATCTCCAGCGCCTACGGCTGGAGTATCGAACGTGTGGCGTATAAGCCGGTGCGTTCCTCCAAGCGCCTGATCGCGCTGATCTCCGCCATCGGGATGTCGATCTTCCTGCAAAACTACGTCAGCCTGACGCAAGGTTCGCGCGATCTCGCGCTGCCGAGCTTGATCACCGGGCAATGGACCTTGGGTGAAAGCAACGGCTTTGCCGCCACGCTCTCCACCATGCAGTTGATGATCTGGGTTGTGACCTTTATCGCCATGTTGGCACTGACGGTATTTATCCGTTATTCACGTATGGGGCGCGCCTGCCGTGCCTGTGCAGAAGACCTGAAAATGGCCAGCCTGCTGGGTATCAATACCGATCGCGTGATTTCACTGACCTTTGTGATTGGTGCGGCGATGGCGGCAGTGGCTGGCGTACTGCTGGGGCAGTTCTACGGTTCCATCAACCCGTTTATCGGCTTTATGGCCGGGATGAAAGCCTTCACTGCCGCAGTACTGGGCGGGATCGGCAGCATTCCGGGGGCGATGATCGGTGGTCTGGTGCTGGGCATTGCCGAAGCATTGACCTCGGCCTATCTCTCTACCGAATATAAAGACGTGGTCTCCTTTGCGTTGCTGATTGTCGTGCTGCTGGTGATGCCAACCGGCATTCTTGGCCGTCCGGAGGTGGAAAAAGTATGAAGCGCCTCGGACTGGTTAACGCCGTTATCTCTACGGTGATGTTGCTGGTGCTTGCCACCTTCTTTATGGGTATGCGCCTTGATCTTGATGGCACCAAACTGGTGGTATCCAACGCCGGAACGGTGCGCTGGAACTGGATTTTTGTCGGTTGCGGCGTGGTATTCCTGTTCCAGTTGCTGCGTCCGTTATTCCACGGCAAATTCAAACGCAGCGGCAATGGCCTGGTGCTGCCGGGCTTTGATGGTTCAACGCCGAAGCAGAAGCTGGTGATGGTGTTGATGATCGTGGCTGCGGTGATCTGGCCGTTCCTGGTTTCGCGCGGTAGCGTGGATATCGCCACCCTGACGCTGATCTACGTGATGTTGGGCCTCGGGCTTAACGTGGTGGTGGGCTTGTCGGGCCTGCTGGTGCTGGGCTACGGCGGCTTCTATGCCATCGGTGCCTATACCTTCGCCTTGCTGAACCACTACTACGGTTTTGGCTTCTGGCAGAGCCTGCCGCTGGCGGGTCTGGTGGCCGGGGCGTTCGGCTTACTGCTCGGTTTCCCGGTGCTGCGTCTGCGTGGTGACTATCTGGCGATTGTCACCCTCGGCTTTGGCGAAATCGTCCGTATCCTGCTGCTGAACAACACCTCGATTACCGGCGGTCCAAACGGTATCGCGCAGATCCCGAAACCGACCCTCTTCGGCCTGGAGTTTGGTCGCAAGGTCAGCGAGGGCGGCTGGGGCACCTTCCACGAGGTGTTCGGCATGAAATACGATCCCAATGACCGCGTGATTTTCCTCTACCTGGTGGCGCTGCTGCTGGTAGTGCTGACGCTGATTATCATCAACCGCCTGCTGCGTATGCCGCTGGGCCGTGCCTGGGAAGCGCTGCGCGAAGATGAAATCGCCTGCCGTTCTCTTGGTCTTAGCCCGACGCGTATCAAGCTGACGGCGTTTACCATCAGCGCGGCCTTTGCCGGTTTTGCCGGTACGCTGTTTGCTGCGCGCCAGGGCTTTGTCAGCCCGGAATCCTTCACCTTTGTCGAGTCGGCGTTTGTGTTGGCGATTGTGGTGCTGGGGGGCATGGGCTCGCAGTTTGCGGTCATCCTCGCCGCTGTGTTGCTGGTGGTATCGCGTGAGCTGATGCGTGACCTCAACGAATACAGCATGCTGGTACTGGGTGGCTTAATGGTGCTGATGATGATTTGGCGACCGCAGGGGTTGCTGCCGATGAAGCGTCCGCAGCTGAAACTGAAACAGGGTAAAGCAGGAGAGCAGGCATGAGTCAGCCTTTATTAGCCGTAGAAGGCCTGATGATGCGTTTTGGTGGCCTGCTGGCAGTCAACAACGTGGCGCTGGAACTGCGGGAGCAGGAAATCGTTTCGTTGATTGGTCCAAACGGCGCGGGTAAAACCACGGTGTTCAACTGCCTGACCGGTTTCTACAAACCCACGGGCGGCAGCATCAAACTGCGCGATCAAAATCTGGCCGGCTTACCGGGGCAGAAAATTGCACGGATGGGCATTGTGCGTACCTTCCAGCATGTGCGCCTGTTTCGTGAGATGACGGTGATTGAAAACTTGCTGGTGGCGCAACATCAGCATCTGAAAAGCGGCGTATTTTCCGGGTTATTCAAAACCCCGGCGTTCCGCAAAGGCGAAAGCGAAGCGCTGGACCGCGCTGCCACCTGGCTGGAACGTATCGGCCTGCTGGAGCTGGCGAACCGTCAGGCGGGTAACCTTGCTTATGGTCAGCAACGTCGTCTGGAGATCGCACGCTGCATGGTCACGCGCCCGGAAATCCTGATGCTGGATGAACCGGCGGCCGGTCTGAACCCGAAAGAAACGCACGAACTGGACGAACTGATTGCCGAACTGCGCGGTACGCATAAGGTGTCGGTGTTGTTGATCGAACATGATATGAAGCTGGTGATGGGCATTTCTGACCGTATTTACGTGGTCAATCAGGGAACGCCGCTGGCCAACGGCACGCCGGAAGAGATTCGTAATAACCCGGATGTGATCCGTGCCTATTTAGGAGAGGCGTAATATGGCCAACCCAATGTTAACCATTGAAAACGTCAGCGCCCATTACGGTAAAATTCAGGCGCTGCATAACGTCAGCCTGTATATCAATCAGGGCGAAATTGTCACCCTGATTGGTGCCAACGGTGCAGGCAAAACTACGCTGCTCGGTACGCTGTGTGGCGAGCCGCGTGCAACCGCAGGCACCATTACGTTTGATGGCAAAACCATTACCGATTGGCAAACCGCACGCATCATGCGTGAGGCGATCGCCATTGTCCCGGAAGGGCGTCGGGTGTTTTCGCGCATGACGGTGGAAGAGAATCTGGCGATGGGGGGCTTCTTTGCCAGCCGTAGCCAGTATCAGGAGCGTATTGAGCGCGTCTATGATCTGTTCCCGCGTCTGGCGGAGCGTAAGGTGCAACGTGCCGGTACCATGTCCGGTGGCGAGCAGCAGATGCTGGCGATTGGTCGTGCGCTGATGAGCCAGCCGCGTCTGCTGTTGCTGGACGAGCCATCGCTCGGCCTGGCGCCGATTATCATTCAGCAGATTTTCGACACCATCGAGCAGCTGCGTAAAGAAGGGATGACCATCTTCCTTGTCGAGCAGAACGCCAACCAGGCACTGAAACTGGCCGACCGTGGCTACGTGCTGGAGAACGGGCATGTGGTGCTGGAGGATAGTGGCGAAGCGCTGTTGTCCAACGAGGCGGTAAGAAGCGCCTATTTAGGTGCCTGAGTGCCCTAACCCTCTCCCGCGAGCGGGAGAGGGAATTGATCGAGCCAAACTTATATATTGCACGTCTCCTTCTCCCGCTTGCGGGAGAAGGCCGGGATGAGGGCAACAAGCTGCACTCAGCCTTGTCACATTCCCGTCATTAACCTGTTATTTTTCCGTCATTTTCCCGTGTCATGTTACTTCGCGAACAAAAAATGCGTGATTTCGCGCGTACCTACATGCACAGGAAAACATTATGTCCGCTTTTACGCTTCGTCCCCGCCTGATGAGTGCCCTGCTCGGTCTGATGCTCAGTGGTCATGCACTGGCTGCCACCGAAATTCCTTTCTGGCACTCAATGGAAGGCGAGTTAGGCAAAGAAGTTGATTCTCTGGCACAACGTTTTAACCAGGCCCACCCAGACTACAAAATCGTCCCGGTCTACAAAGGCAACTATGAACAAAGCCTGGCGGCGGGGATTGCCGCTGTGCGTACCGGTAAAGCACCGGCCATTTTGCAGGTGTATGAAGTGGGTACTGCCACCATGATGGCGTCCAAAGCCATTGTGCCGGTGCATCAGGTGTTCCAGGATGCCGGAATCGCATTTGATGAAAAACAGTTCGTCCCGACTGTCGCGGGTTACTACAGCGATTCCAGCGGCCATTTAATCTCTCAGCCGTTCAACAGCTCCACCCCGGTGCTGTACTACAACAAAGACGCCTTCAAAAAAGCCGGTCTGAACCCGGATCAGCCACCAAAAACCTGGCAGGAACTGGCAAAAGACGCCGATGCGCTGCGTAAAGCGGGCCTGACCTGCGGTTACGCCAGCGGCTGGCAAGGCTGGATTCAGATTGAAAACTTCAGCGCCTGGCACGGCTTGCCGGTGGCGACCAAAAACAACGGTTTTGACGGCACAGACGCTGAGCTGGAGTTCAACAAGCCGGTGCAGGTTCGTCACATCCAGATGCTGGAAAACATGAACAAGAAGGGTGATTTCACCTACTTTGGCCGCAAAGATGAATCCACCGCGAAGTTCTACAACGGCGATTGCGGCATCACCACCGCGTCTTCCGGTTCACTGGCGGATATCAAACACTACGCCAAATTCAACTTTGGTGTCGGCATGATGCCGTATGACGCAACCGTGCCGAATGCACCGCAGAATGCCATCATCGGTGGTGCCAGCCTGTGGGTGATGAAGGGCAAAGATGCCAACACTTACAAAGGTGTGGCGGAGTTTATGCAGTTCCTGGCGCAACCGGAAATCGCCGCCGAGTGGCACCAGAAAACCGGTTATCTGCCGATCACCACGGCGGCGTACGAGCTGACCAAACAGCAGGGCTTCTACGACAAGAACCCGGGTGCCGATATCGCGACGCGCCAGATGCTGAACAAAGATCCGCTGCCGTTCACCAAAGGGATGCGTCTGGGCAATATGCCGCAGATTCGCACCATCGTGGACGAGGAGCTGGAAAGCGTGTGGACCGGCAAACAATCGCCGCAGGCAGCGCTGGATAACTCAGTTAAACGCGGAAACGAACTGCTGCGCCGTTTTGAGCAGCAGGTGAAGTAACCCGCCGTAACGGGGCAGGCCGCGTGTCTGCCCCGATCTTTTTGCCTGAACGAGTCCGTTATGTCCTCATCATCACGCCCGGTTTTCCGCTCCCGTTTGTTGCCCTATCTGCTGGTACTGCCACAGCTGGTGATCACCGCCATCTTCTTTCTCTGGCCAGCCGGTGAAGCGCTGTGGTACTCACTGCAAAGCCTTGATCCCTTTGGTATCTCCAGCACTTTTGTTGGGCTGGATAACTTCAGACGGCTGTTCAGTGATGAGTACTACCTGGCCTCTTTCTGGACCACCATTGAATCCAGCGCGCTGGTCACGGGGTGCGGCATGCTGTTTTCTCTGCTGCTGGCGGCGCTGGTGGATTATGTGGTGCGGCTGAAAAAACTCTACCAAACCTTGCTACTGCTGCCGTATGCGGTAGCCCCGGTGGTCGCGGCAGTGCTGTGGATGTTCCTGTTTAACCCCGGACTCGGCCTGTTCAGCCATCTCCTTAACCAGATCGGTTACAACTGGAACTACGCGCAAAACAGCGGCCAGGCGATGTTCCTGATCGTGCTGGCATCGATCTGGCAGCAGATGAGCTACAACTTCCTGTTTTTCTTTGCGGCGCTGCAATCGATCCCCAAATCGCTGGTGGAAGCAGCGGCGATTGACGGTGCCGGGCCGGTGCGGCGCTTCTTTAACCTGTCGCTGCCGTTGATCACCCCGGTGAGTTTCTTCCTGCTGGTGGTCAACCTGGTCTATGCCTTCTTCGACACCTTCCCGGTGATCGATGCCGCCACTGGCGGTGGGCCGGTACAGGCGACCACCACGCTTATCTACAAAATTTATCGCGAAGGGTTTACCGGGCTGGATCTCTCCTCGTCGGCAGCGCAATCGGTGGTGCTGATGTTGCTGGTGATTGGCCTCACTATCCTGCAATTCCGCTTTGTCGAGCGTAAGGTGCAATACCAATGATTGAGAACCGACGCGGGCTGGATATCTTCAGCCACACGCTGCTGGTGCTGGGTGTGCTGACGATCCTGTTTCCGCTGTATGTCGCCTTTGTCGCGGCAACGCTGGACAACAACGCGGTTTATCAGGTGCCAATGACGCTGATCCCAGGTCACCACCTGTGGGACAACATCGCGCGCATCTGGACTCAGGGCGTTAACGGCAGTGGCCCGGCGTTTGGCCTGATGCTGTTCAACAGCCTGGTGATGGCGCTGAGTATCACCGTGGGCAAAATCGCCGTCTCGATGCTGTCGGCATTTGCGCTGGTGTGGTTTCGCTTTCCGCTGCGCTCGCTGTTTTTCTGGCTGATTTTCATCACCCTGATGCTGCCGGTGGAAGTGCGTATCTTCCCGACGGTGGAGGTGATTGCGACGCTGCATATGCTCGACAGCTACAGCGGTCTGACGTTGCCGCTGATGGCCTCGGCCACCGCCACCTTCCTGTTTCGCCAGTTCTTTATGTCGCTACCGGATGAGTTGATTGAAGCGGCACGCATCGACGGTGCCAGTCCACTGCGCTTCTTCTGGGACATCGTGTTGCCGCTGTCGAAAACCAATCTGGCCGCGCTGTTTGTCATTACCTTCATCTACGGCTGGAACCAGTATCTGTGGCCGCTGCTGATCATCAATGATGCCAGCCTTGGCACAGCCGTGGCCGGGGTGAGAAGTATGATCAATACCAGCGGCGGTCCGACGCAGTGGAATGAAGTGATGGCGGCAATGTTATTAACCCTGATCCCACCGGTGGTGGTGGTTTTAGTCATGCAGCGTGCCTTTGTGCGTGGCCTGGTGGAGAGTGAGAAATAAAATGGCAGGCGTAACCCTTCAGACCGTCACCAAATCGTATGACGGCAAAAATCAGATCATTCAGCCGCTGAATATCACCATCAACGATGGCGAGTTTATGGTGATGGTCGGGCCTTCCGGCTGCGGTAAATCCACGCTGCTGCGTATGGTGGCCGGGCTGGAGCGCGTCAGCTCTGGCGATATCTATATTGACGACCAACGTGTTACCGATCTGGAGCCGAAAGATCGTGGTATCGCGATGGTGTTCCAGAACTACGCGCTCTACCCACATATGACGGTAGAAGAGAACATGGCCTATGGCCTGAAAATCCGTGGTATGGGCAAAGAACAGATTCGCCAGCGCGTACTGGAAGCGGCGCGTAGCCTCGAACTGGATCATCTGCTGACCCGTCGCCCGCGTGAGTTATCCGGCGGTCAACGCCAGCGTGTGGCGATGGGGCGCGCCATCGTGCGTGAACCGGCGGTGTTCCTGTTTGATGAACCGTTGTCAAACCTTGATGCCCGCCTGCGCGTGCAGATGCGGCTGGAGCTGCAACAGCTGCACCGTCGTCTGCAAACCACCAGCCTGTACGTGACGCATGACCAGGTTGAGGCGATGACGCTGGCACAGCGCGTGATGGTAATGAACAAAGGCATTGTCGAGCAGGTGGGCACGCCGGTTGAGGTGTACGAACGCCCGGCCAGCCAGTTTGTCGCCGCTTTTATCGGCGCACCGGCGATGAACCTGCTGCCGGGGCAGATCAACAGCGACGGCACCCGTTTTACCCTCGATGCCCTGCACGCGCTGCCGCTGGCGGAAAGCAAGGCGAAGTGGGCCAATCGGCCACTGACGCTGGGCATTCGCCCGGAGCATATCCAGCTAACAAGCCGAGAGGCGGGGGGGATTCCGTTGGTGGTGGAGACACTGGAAATGCTCGGTGCTGATAATCTGGCGCATGGTCGTATCGGTGAGGCGCGATTGGTGGTACGTTTGCCGCACAGCGAACGCCCGCCGGCGGGCAGCAGCCTATGGCTGCATTTGCCGTCGGAGGCGTTACATTTCTTCGATTCAACTCATGGAAAGCGTCTGGAATGAGTAAGCACAACTGGCCGTATCCGCACATTGTCGCCCATCGTGGCGGCGGTAAACTGGCCCCGGAAAACACCCTCGCCGCCATTGATGTGGGGGCGCATTATCACCACCAAATGATTGAGTTTGACGCCAAACTCTCAGACGATCGCCAGATTTTCCTGCTGCACGATGACACCCTCGATCGCACCAGCAACGGCTGGGGCGTGGCGGGCGATTTGCCGTGGGATAAGCTGGCGCAACTGGATGCCGGTAGCTGGTTCAGCAACAAATTTGCCGGTGAGCCGCTGGCGCTGCTGAGTGACGTGGCCGCGCGCTGCCGTCAGCATCAGATGATGGCGAATATTGAGATCAAACCGACCACTGGCAAAGAGGTGGAGACGGGGCGCGATGTGGCGTTAGCCGCGCGTGAATTGTGGCAGGGGCAAACTGCGCCGCTGCTCTCTTCTTTCTCGTATCAGGCGCTGGAAGCCGCCATGCAGGCGGTGCCAGAACTGCCACGCGGCTTGCTGCTGGATAGCTGGCATGATGACTGGCAAGCGCTGACCTCAAGTCTGGATTGCGTCTCCATTCACCTCAACCACAAATTGCTGAATGCCGAGCGCACCGCGCAGTTGAAAGCGGCAGGTCTGCATATCCTGGTTTATACCGTGAATCAGCCCGAGCGGGCGCGCGAGCTGCTGGGGTGGGGCGTCGATGCGATCTGTACCGACCGCATCGACATTATTGGTCCCGACTTCCGTTAATTGGTCTTCTGCTGGCCCGGCTGCGTTTTGATGATGCGCTGCTGGGCGCTGTCGCGATGTTCCTGCATTTTGCGCTGTAAATCCTGTTTCTGCTGTTGCTGATCCTGTTGCAGCTTCAGTTTCTCCTGCTGCTGCTGGATTTGCATCTGCGTCTGCATCCGTTGCTGGCTTGGGTTGTAGCCCGGTTTAAAGGGTTCGTTGGTGTTATTCAGCATATTCGCCATGCTGCTTAACGGCAGCAGGGCAGCGAAAACAATCAGCCATTTTTTCATGATCACTCCTCCATTAATGCCGCGGTGCTGTGTGTCTGGCGTAACCGCAGCAACCATAAGTTTATGCGATATTAAAAAGGGCCAATCCAGGAGTGCACCTAATTTGAGTTAGCTGCTAATCTTTTTCAGTGTTTGTAAACACTTGCGTCAATGTAAACAATTATAAACAACTGAAAAGGATGGTAGTGGCATGCGGATACAAGGCAGTGTACGCCAGCTCGGCTGGGCGTTGTTGATGAGTTTTACCGTGGTGCAGGGGGGACAGGCGGCACCAAACAGCGCACCTCCCGTCTCTTATGGCGTGGATAGCGATACCTTCCATCCGGTGAAGGCGAAACATGGCATGGTGGCCTCGGTGGATGCGACCGCCACTGACGTGGGCGTGGAGATTCTCAAGCAGGGTGGCAATGCGGTGGATGCCGCGGTCGCGGTCGGCTTCGCGCTGGCGGTGACCCATCCACAGGCCGGAAACCTCGGTGGCGGCGGATTTATGTTGCTGCGTACCGCCTCCGGGCAGACCACCGCCATCGATTTCCGCGAAATGGCTCCGGCGCGTGCCTCGCGCGATATGTTCCTTGATAAACAAGGCAACGCCGACAGTAAGTTATCACTCACTTCCCATCTGGCATCGGGTACGCCAGGCACGGTGGCGGGTTTTGCGCTGGCCGCTCATAAATATGGCACGCTGCCGTTAAGCACTTTGCTGGCCCCGGCAATCAAACTGGCGCGGAACGGCATCATTGTTAACGATGCGCTGGCGGATGACCTCGCCACCTATGGCAAAGAAAACCTGATCAATCACGACAACAGCCGGGCCATTTTCTACAAAGCCGACGGCCAGCCTTATCAGAAGGGCGATCGTCTGGTGCAGAAAAACCTCGCGCACAGCCTGCAATTGATTGCGCAACAAGGGCCGGATGCCTTCTACAAAGGCAAAATTGCCGACGAAATCGCCGGTGAGATGGCACAACATGGTGGTCTGATTGGCAAAGCTGATTTGGCAGCCTATCGCGCCGTTGAGCGCAAACCGGTCAGCGGCAGCTATCGCGGCTATCAGGTCTTCTCAATGCCACCGCCGTCATCAGGCGGCATTCATATCATCGAAATCCTTAATATCCTGGAAAACTTCGATTTGGCGAAGATGGGCTTTGGTAGCGCCGATGCGATGCAGGTGATGGCCGAGGCAGAAAAATACGCCTATGCCGACCGCTCGGAATATCTCGGTGACCCGGATTTTGTGAAGGTGCCGCAGCAGGCGTTGACCAGCAAAGCTTACGCGAAATCGCTGGCGCAGCAGATTGATGTCAACAAGGCGCGCCCGTCGAGCGAAATCAAACCGGGCAAGCTGGAGCCGTACGAGAGCAATCAAACTACCCATTTCTCCGTGGTGGATAAGGACGGCAATGCAGTGGCGGTGACCTACACGCTGAATACCTACTTCGGTAGCGGCATTGTGGCCGGGCAGAGCGGTATCCTGATGAACAACGAGATGGATGACTTCTCCGCCAAACCGGGGACACCGAACGTCTATGGTCTGGTTGGTGGTGAAGCCAATGCGGTGCAACCTGCCAAGCGTCCTCTGTCGTCGATGTCACCGACCATTGTGGTGAAGGATGGCAAAACCTGGCTGGTGACCGGTAGCCCTGGCGGCAGCCGCATTATCACCACGGTGTTGCAGATGGTGGTCAACAGCATCGATTTTGGTATGAATGTGGCCGAGGCGACCAATGCGCCGCGTTTCCATCATCAGTGGCTGCCGGATCAGCTGCGTGTGGAGAAGGGCTTTAGCCCGGATACCTTGCGTTTGCTGGAGAGCAAAGGTCAGCATGTGAAGGTGCTCCCGGCGATGGGCAGTACCCAGAGCATTATGATTGGGCCGGATGGCACGCGTTATGGTGCATCCGATCCGCGTTCGGTGGATGATTTAAGCGCGGGTTATTAAAGGCTCCGTGGTTTCGTTCGCACTGAGCGGGTTTCGTTCGCCATAGGCTGATGCAGTTTCAGCTCGCCGGTGCGGCGACCGAGCAAAGGGCGCCTGGCCGCATCCTTTGCAATCCCGGGCCCTGCGCCAGCCTCTTTTTTTGCGCGATAAATCGCGCCGCTACGGGTAACGTGCTGCCATTTGTAGCGGCGCGATTTATCGCGCAATTAAGAGAGCACCTGGCTTTCAGGCGATGGGGTGGACGGCATCCGCAGCGCCGAGTGCAGAGGGAAGGCCAGGACGAGCCGCATGGATGCGGCGAGAGAGCGGAATGAGCCAGGGATGGCGAATCCGCGCGGGCCGCACGGCCTGAGTGATAAGCGAGGGAACAGCGCTATGCGTTGCGCGAGGACGGCGCAGGGCGCGGATTGCAAAGGTGCGCGCCCTCGCACCTTTGCCCGTCCGCCTGCACGTTGCGGCTGAAACTCCACAATGTTTGGCGGGCGGAACCTATTCGGTGTCAACCCGCTGCCACCTGGCCAGCTTACCCTTTCAACCGCGCCATATAATGGGTATCCACCAGCGCGCCGTTCCGCATCGCATAACGGCGCGCGGTGCCCTCAATCTCAAACCCAAACTTCTGATACAACCCAATCGCGGCTTTATTGTCGGCAAACACCGTCAGCTCAATGCGCGTCACCTGCAACCAGTTGTCGCACAGGTCCACCATCGCCGCCATCAACGCGGAACCGACGCCACGGCGGTGAAACGCTGGATCAACCCCCATCCCGATAGTCGCGGTATGACGACGGCGCATCGCCTCCAGCACGCTGACGGTGAGTTGTCCCACCACCTGTCCATCAATGCACGCCACCAGACGTTGCTCACCCGGACGAATGTTTTGCAGTCGCTCCTGCCACAGCGCAGGCGATTGCAAGGGTAAATGCAGGGTATCCGCCTGGGTTTCAGCGTGGCTGTAAAGCTGAAACAGTACGGCGGCGTCATCAGGCGTGGTGTGACGAACAGTGATCAGACTCATGGTGCGGCTCCTTATGCAAAATGAAAAAATCCCCTTTAACATCAAGGATTTTTTATCGCTGGTCAATTGAAAATAATTCTCAAAAGGACTTTACAGACGCGAATGATAATGATTATTATTGCGATGCGGTCCCGGGAGGTCCTCCTGACAAACCGGGAAAGCACGACATTGCTCACATTGCTTCCAGTGTTTCTTAGCCAGCTCGGGTGCTGGCTTTTTTTTTGTCTTTTTCTCCGACATTCGGCAACGATCCCGCTTCCCGCGCCCCGTTTACAATCGCATGACAATTTAATGATAGACTCAGCGTATCTCTGACCTCAGGCGCTTACGATGAAGAAAAAAAGACCGGTACTACAGGACGTTGCCGATCGCGTCGGCATCACCAAAATGACCGTCAGCCGCTACCTGCGCAATCCAGAGCAGGTCTCCGCTGCGCTGCGTGACAAAATCGCCATTGCGCTGGACGAGTTGGGTTACATCCCCAACCGCGCTCCTGACATGCTCTCTAACGCCACCAGCCGCGCCATCGGTGTGCTGCTGCCGTCACTGACTAACCAGGTATTTGCTGACGTGCTGCGCGGGATTGAAACCGTCACCGATGAGGCGGGGTATCAGACGTTGGTGGGGCACTTCGGCTATAACGCACAGAAAGAGGAATTACAGCTGCGTTCGCTGCTGGGCTGGAACATCGATGGGGTGATCCTGACGGAACGCACCCATACGCCGGGTACGCTGCGTATGCTCGAAGTGGCAGGCATCCCGGTAATCGAAATGATGGACTCGGTTTCACCTTGCCTCGATATGGCTGTGGGCTTTAACAACGTCGAAGCGGCGCGTCAGATGACCCATGCTATCCTGAAAAAAGGCCATCGCCACACCGTCTACCTCGGTGCGCGCCTTGATGAACGTACCCTCCAGAAACAGCAGGGCTACGAGCAGGCGATGCGTGAAGCCGGGTTAACACCGCACAGCGTGATGATGGAAGATGCCTCGTCCTTCAGCGCCGGAGCCTTGTTGCTGCGTGAGGCGCAACGACGCTATCCGCAAACCGACAGCTTGTTCTGTACCAACGATGACCTTGCAGTCGGGGCGATGTTCGAATGCCAACGTCAGGGATTGAGCGTCCCGGAGCAAATGGCGATTGCCGGTTTCCACGGTCACGATATCACCCAAGTGGTTAACCCGCGTCTCGCGACGGTGCTGACCCCGCGCGAACGCATGGGACGGGAATCGGCGGCGATGCTGCTGGCGCGAATTGGCGGCGATCGTTCCGTCACTGTGCCACTGGATGTCGGGTTTGAAATTGCCGAAGGCGGCAGCATCTGATTCTGGCGATTTTTTGAGTCAGTTCACACTTTCGTGCTTTTCCCGGTAAAAGGGTTGCCAGCCTGTGACCGGGTACCGACAATGATGATCGAATTTGTTATCGGTAACATTGGCAGATTAACTGCCGGAGCGCAAAACAATGACAACGCCATCCCCGTCGCACCATGTTTTTATCCTGATGGGTGTGTCCGGCAGCGGAAAGTCTGCCGTCGCCAATCAGGTTTCACACCAACTCAACACCGCCTTTCTTGACGGTGATTTCCTGCATCCGCGCAGCAACATTATGAAAATGGCCGAAGGCCATCCGCTGGATGACAACGATCGTCGCCCGTGGTTGCAGGCGCTGAACGATGCCGCTTTTGCCATGCAACGTACCCAGGAAGTCTCCATCATTGTCTGCTCGGCACTGAAAAAGTCCTACCGCGACATCCTGCGTCAAGGCAACCACAACCTGAAATTTGTCTATTTGAAAGGCGATTTCGAAACCATCGAATCCCGCCTGAAAGCCCGCAAAGGCCACTTCTTCAAACCACAGATGCTGGTGACGCAGTTTGCCACGCTGGAAGAACCCGGCGCGAACGAACCCGATGTACTGGTGGTTGATATTAATCATTCACTGGATGAGGTAGTTGCGGCCACGGTTGCGACCATCAAGGGAGCAATCAACAAGGGTTAGTCATGAGTACCGCAACGCTGGTGTTAACCGCAGCAGGCTCTGTCCTGCTGCTGCTGTTTTTGGTGATGAAAGCGCGTATGCACGCCTTTGTCGCCCTGATGTTAGTCTCCATTGGTGCCGGGTTGTTCTCCGGTATGCCGCTCGACAAAATTGCTGACACCATGCAGAAAGGCATGGGCGGTACGCTCGGTTTCCTGGCGATTGTGGTGGCGCTGGGCGCGATGTTCGGCAAAATCCTGCATGAAACCGGCGCGGTCGATCAGATTGCTATCCGCATGCTGAAAACCTTCGGGGAAAGCCGCGCGCATTACGCGATGGGCATTGCCGGGTTAATCTGCGCGCTGCCGCTGTTTTTTGAGGTGGCGGTGGTGTTGCTGATCAGCATCGCATTTGCCGTGGCGCGCCGCACCGGCGATAACCTGGTGAAACTGGTGATCCCATTGTTTGCCGGGGTCGCTGCTTCCGCAGCGTTTCTGCTGCCGGGACCGGCTCCGATGTTGCTGGCGTCACAAATGCATGCTGATTTTGGCTGGATGATTTTGTTGGGCCTGTGCGCAGCAATCCCTGGCATGATTATCGCCGGACCGCTGTTTGGCAACCTGATTGCTAAACGCGTCACCTTCAGCGCCCCGCCGGAAGACAATCAACCGGATGTGGAAGAGGGCAAGCTGCCGTCGTTTCGCTTCAGTCTGGCGCTGATCCTGTTCCCGCTGCTGTTGGTGGGGCTGAAAACCATCGGTGCGCGCTTCACTACGCCGGATTCACGTCTGTATGAGTGGCTGGAGTTTATTGGTCACCCCTTCACCGCGATTCTGCTGGCCTGTCTGGTGGCGATTTATGGCCTGGCGTACCGTCAGGGCATGGATAAAGAGAGGGTGATGCAGGTCTGCGGCAGCGCGCTGCAACCGGCGGGGATTATCCTGCTGGTGATCGGTGCGGGTGGGGTGTTTAAACAGGTGCTGGTGGATTCCGGCGTCGGTCCGGTACTGGGCCACGCGTTGATTGGCGCGGGTCTGCCGATTGCGCTGGCTTGTTTTATCCTCTCCGGTGCGGTGCGGGTGATTCAGGGTTCAGCCACGGTCGCCTGCCTGACGACGGTTGGCCTGGTGATGCCGGTGATTGAACCGCTGCACTACAGCGGCGCGCAACTGGCGGCGCTGTCGATTTGTATCGGCGGTGGCTCCATCATAATCAGCCACGTCAATGACGCCGGTTTCTGGCTGTTTGGCCGCTTTACCGGCGCGACGGAAGGTGAAACCCTGAAAACCTGGACGCTGATGGAAACTATCCTCGGCACCACCGGGGCAATTGTCGGGATGATTGCCTTCAGCTTGTTGTCTTAATTAAAATCACCGAACCGGAACTGCGCGATTTATCGCGCAGTTCCGTGCGCGATGCGGGAAAAATCCGCGCGATAAATCGCGCCGCTACGCAAGGTGCCTTGGCTATTATTCATCATCCCTGTCGTCATCCGGCTGTTCCAGCACCGTGTAGGCTACGGCGCAGAACAGCGAATTCAGACGCTTCATATCTCCCAGTAATCCCAGATGCAACGAGCTGGTTTCGATACTTTGCACGTTCTGGCGATGCAGACGCTCAACATGGGCATGGGAAAAACGTCGAATCAGAATACGGAAACGATGTTTGGAACGGCGCAGACGTTTGGCGCTGGCGACATCGTGGGATAAAAACACCGACAGGCTCAGGCGCAGGTTATTCAGCAACTGCTCCTGCAATGTCTCCAGCTCCTCCAGCCCCTCCGGTGAGAAGGCACGGCGTGCGGCCAGCGCTTTATCGGCCACATCAGCGCTCATGCGTTCGATAATGTCGCCCGCCTGTTCCAGGTTAAGCGCCATTTCGATGATCTCCGCCCAGCGGCGCGAATCCTCTTCCGCCAGATCCTCCTTTTGCATACGTGCCAGATAGAGTTTGATGGCGGTGTACAACACATCAACATCATCATCCAGCCGTCGCACCGCGCGTTCCTCGCGTAGCTCGCCGTGCACCACCTTGCTGAAGGTTTCGACCATCTGCTCAACCACATCGCCAATGCGTAACGTCTCACGCGCCGCATTGACCAGCGCCAGCGCGGGGGTATCCAGCGCGCTGCTGTCGAGGTGTTTCGGTTTCAGCACGGTGTCAGTTTCTGCGTCATCGCTAATCATCCGGCGGCACAGGCGCGCCATCGGATCGGCGAAGGGGACCATCACGATGCAGCGGATCAGGTTGTAGAACACATGGAAGAAAATGACCAACTCTTCGTCGTTAACTGGCAGCTTATCCAATACGTCTGCCACGGTATTAACGAACGGCAAAATCACGATGCTACCGATAAGTTTAAACAGCAGGCTGCCAAGTGCGACACGTTTGCCGGCAGCATTGGAGCCGCTGGCGTTAATCATCGCCAGCAGGCCGCTGCCAAGATTGGCACCAATCACCAGACAAAGCGCGACTTTGAAGGAGATCACCCCGGTGGCGGTCAGGGTGGCGGTAATCAACACCGCCGCCAGACTGGAATAACTGATGATGGCGAACACCGCGCCAATCAGGGCATCCAGCATCACATCACCGGTCAGCGTGGAAAAGATGACCTGTACGCCCGCTGCCTGGGTAATCGGGCGCGCGGCGGCGACAATCAGTTGCAGCGCCAGCAGGATCAGACCGAGGCCGATGCTGGCTCGTCCCAGTTGACCGAGACGGGTTTGTTTTCGACCGAGGAAAAAGATCACGCCAAACAGGATAAACAGCGGCGACAACCACGAAAGATCGAAGGTCAGGATACGTGCCATGACGGCCGTACCGACGTCAGCACCCAGCACCACCACCAGGGCGGGTGTCAGGCTGACAAGATTCTGCGCGACGAATGAGGTGACCAGCATGGTGGTGGCGTTGCTGCTTTGCACCAACGCGGTGACGCCAATCCCGGCGAGAAACGCCATCGGCTTTTTCTCGACGCTGCGGCTAAGTACCCGACGCAGATCGGCACCATACACACGCATAATGCCGGTACGAACAATGTGTGTGCCCCACACCAACAGGGCCACGGCAGATAACAGGTTTAACAGGGTTAACACGTAAGCTGGCTCCTTTACCGTCAGGCTTTAAAGCAGGTTGCCAGCCTGACGGAGAGCGCAACCTGTACAAGATATCGTCACGTTGCGTTGCTAATTTTTCCTGTAATTTAAGCGACCTGGCGCAACGTCGACATCTCTAACTGTAGCCCAATCTGCATCCCGGCGGGGTGTAAATCTGCCACGCTACGGTTCAGAACATCGACCGAAAGTTCCACATTGTGCGCCAGCACACGATAACGGATCACGTTACCCAGCAGGCTGTGGCTGATAATGGTGGCCGCAATACCTGACTCTGGCGCACCCATCAGAATCGATTCCGGGCGAATCGCCACCTGACCGGTGAACGTCTGGCCGGTTAACTGCGTTGCCTGCTCGGCACTCAACAGGTTGTAGTTACCGATAAACCCGGCGGCAAACAGATCGGCCGGTTGAGTATATAGCGCTTCGGCATTGCCGTTTTGCACGATTTTTCCACGATTCATCAACACGATGCGATCTGACAGTGTCAGCGCTTCTTCCTGGTCGTGCGTCACGAAGATGGTGGTGAGCTTCAGTTCCTGCTGGATATTGCGGATTTGCTCGCGCAGATGGCGGCGAATACGGGCATCAAGCGCCGACAGCGGTTCATCCAGCAGCAGCAGACGTGGCCGCGTCACCAGCGAACGCGCCAGCGCCACGCGCTGGCACTGGCCGCCTGACAGTTGGTGGGGATAGCGGCGGGCGAAGTCGGTCAGTTCCACCAGCGCCAGCGCTTCCATCACCCGGCTTTGGATTTCACTTGCCGCCAGTTTTTGCATCTTCAGGCCGAAGGCGACGTTCTTTTCTACCGTCATATTCGGGAACAGGGCATAGCTCTGAAACACCATGCCGATGGTACGTTTCTGCGGCGGCAACGGCACGATATCCTGGCCCTGCAACAGAATTTGCCCGTTGTCGACCGAGGTCAGCCCGGCAATGCAGCGCAGCAGCGTTGATTTACCACAGCCGCTTGGGCCGAGCAGGGTGACGAACTCGCCCTCGTCGGCGCTGAAATCGATATTTTCGAAAATGGTGGTTGGGCCGTAGCTTTTATTCAGCTTTGTAACGTTCAGGTAACTCATGGTCAGCCTCGTTCAGGATTGAGGGCATTCGCCAGCCAGGTGACCAGCAGGACGACAACAAAATAGGAGATCACCAGCGCGCTGGTGAAATGGCCGCTGCCGTTGCGCATGTTGTAGAGGTAAACCTGCAAGGTTTCATAGCGGGTGCCGACCAGCAGGTTAGCGAATACAAACTCACCTATCAGGAAAGAGAAGGAGAGCAGCACGGCTATAAATACACCTTTGCGCAGGTTCGGCAGCACCACAAACAGCGCTGCCTGCCAGGTGCTGGCGCCCAGCAGATGCGCGGCATCAATCAACTCTTTCAGGTTGATGGCCTGCATATTGTTGGAGATGGCACGATAGATAAATGGCAGCGCGATGGTGAAATAACAGCCAATCAGAATCCACGGCGTGCCGGTGAGCATCAGCGGTGATGAGGAGTAAAGCTGCAACAAGCCGACCGATGACACTACCGGCGGTACGGCGAACGGCATCAGAATCAGCACGTTCATAACCGAGTCCAGCTTCGGAAAGTAGTAAGCGATCACAAACATCGCAGGCAGCACCAGCACTAACGAGAACAACAGCGCACCAAAGCAAATCAACAGCGAATGGCCGAGCGCCGTCAGGAAACGACTGTCGCTCCAGAGTTCAAAGAACCATTTCAGCGTGTAGCCCTGCGGCAGAATGGTGTTGCTCCAGTCGGAGGAGAGCGCATACAACAGCGTTGCCAACAGCGGAGCCGCCAGAATCACCAGCAGCAGCCAGACAATCAGGCGATGGTAAAGTTTTTCGACGCGAGACATGGGCCGCTCCTCAGGACGGTTTGGCGTTGAGATAACTGCGGCGCACCAGATACTGCTGCACCACGGTAATCACCGCCATCAACAGCACCAACAGCATCGCCAGCGCGCCGCCGGTATTAGGATCCAGCGAAATATCACCCGATACCAGGGCGGCGATACGTACCGGCACCACGTTAAAGTTGCCAGTGGTGAGCGCATAAATGGTGGCGTAAGCACCAAGGGCGTTGGCGAGCAGAATCACGAAGGTGCCGAGCAGGGCCGGGAACAGAATCGGTAGCCCGATATGCCACCAGTAGCGCCAGCGGCTGGCACCGAGCAACGCGGCGGATTCCTGCCAGTCCTGACGCAAGCCATCAAAAGCCGGGTAGAGCAGCAAAATGCCGAGCGGGATCTGGAACCAGGTGTAGACAATCACCATGCCGTCGCGCGAGAACAGTTTGAAGCTTTCCAGCAAATTGTAATGGCGCAGCAGCAACGTCAGGCAGCCGTTCAGTCCGAGTAAAATGACAAAGGCAAACGCCAGCGGCACGCCGGCGAAGTTGCTGGTCATATTGGTAAACGACATCAAAAAGCGCTGAAAGCGTCCACTGCCCATCTGATGCAGTGAGTATCCGGCGACCAGCGCGATTAACAGGCCATAAATGCTCGACCAAATCGAGATATCCAGCGACAGGCGAAAAGCCTGTAAATAGAATGGCGAGGTCAGGATATCGCTGTAGTTATCCAGTCCCCAGCTTTCGTTCATGTCGCTCCAGAAGCTGTTGATGGCGATCCACAGCAAAGGGGCGAGCTGGAATGCCACCCAGAACAGGGCGAACGGCAGCAACAGTAGTAGCGCCAGGCCCTTACCCTTCATGACGCGGCTCCGCCAGCAGGTCACGGCATACCGGTTTATCATGCTCGACGCCCAACAGGGTGCAGACGATGCCGCACAACTCGGTCTGTCGTGGTTGCAGATCCGGCTGTTTTGAGAAGCCTTCACCAAACACGAACAGCGGCACGTTGGTTTCCTCCGGCAGAATCCCGCCGTGAGAGCGATCGTCGTTCATGCCGTGGTCGGCGGTGACAATCACCTGGTAACCGGCAGCCAACCAGCCTGGCATCCAGTGCGACAGATAACCATCGGCCATGCGCGCACGGTTGCGATACTGTGGTGACGACAGGCTATGTTTGTGCCCGGCATCGTCAATATTCATCGGGTGGATCAGCATAAAGTCCGGGTCGTGGCGCAGACGCAGGCTTTCGGCATCTTCAAACAGGTGGGAATCCGGATAGCCGTCGTCCCAGTAAAAGTGCCCATATTGAATGGGCAGGTCAGGCGCGACCGTATGCCGGTCGCGCGCTGCGTTAAACGGGGTCTGATTATACAGCTCACTCACCCAGTGGTACGCCGCAGCTGCGGTGGTTAAACCGGCGGCGCGGGCATAATGGAAGATGCTGCGCTCTTTGCTCAACCGACTGACGCCATTATGAATGATGCCGCTACGCACCGGCGGGATGCCGGTGAGAATACATTCGTACAGCGGCCGCGACAGCGACGGCAACTCGCAGGTCAGGGTGTAATATTGGCCATTGCCCTGCGCGCATTCGGCAAACAGGTAACCCATTGCGTGCTGTGCCACCTGATTGCTCAGCCCATCCAGTACCACCAGGATTGTTTTCATCCCCTTCTCCTTACTGCTGCATATTGATGATCACGTTCTCTTGCCACAGACGCGGCAGTGCTTTTGACGATTTATCCCAGGCAGCCTGGTCTTTGATCGGTCGGGCATTTTTGTACTCAGATTCCGGCAGCAGTTTGGCCTGCACGTCAGCTGGCAGCGTGAGGTATTTGGCACGAATCGGGCGTGCGTAACCTTTTGCCAGGTTAGTCTGACCGGCATCAGAGAAGATATATTCGCGCGCCAGTTTGGCGGCGTTCGGGTGTTTGGCGTATTTGTTGATGATGGTGGTGTAGCCAGACGTCACGGAACCGTCGGATGGGATCACCACTTCATAGCGGTTTTTGTCGATCTGATCGCGGTAGTTCAGACCGTTGAAGTCCCACACCACAGCAACCTGGATTTCGCCTTTCTCAATGTTGGCAATTACCGGATCGGTCACGCCGAGACGGCTTTGTTTGGCGAGGTCAGCAAAGAAGTTCAGTGCCGGTTTCAGGTTTTTCTCGTCACCGCCCAGCGCGTAGTTAGCCGCCAGAACACCGTTGGCAGCCTGAGCAGCCACACCGACGTCACCGATAGTGACCACATACTTACCTTTTTTCAGATCGGCCCAGCTATGCGGGACATCTTTCACCTGCTGCTTGTCGACGAGGAACGCGATGGTGCCGGTATAGGCCAGCATCCAGTTGCCTTCTTTATCTTTCGCCCAGTCCGGCACCTGATCCCAGTGCGTCGGCTTGTAGGGCTGTGCCAGACCTTTCGCTACCGCGACCGGGCCAAAAGCGGCACCCACGTCACCGATATCGGCGCTGGCATTTTCTTTTTCGGCGGCAAATTTAGCCAGCTCCTGCGCCGATGACATATCGGTATCGCTGTGCTTCAGGCCATATTTGCTACTGATGTCATTCCAGGTATCTTTCCAGTTGGCCCAGCTATCTGGCATACCGACGCTGTTGATTTGACCTTCACTGCGCGCGGCTTTTTCCAACGCGGCGAGGTCGTTGTCGGCGGCTTGCGCGGCTGGCAACGCAAGCAGTACGGCACTGGCTACTACAGAGGCGATTAACGCTTTCATCTCAGTTGCTCCCGGTGTAAGTTGAGGGACATCTTGGTCTAGTCCAGCAAGAACCGAGCCAATTTAGCTGTTGCAGATGAAGGTTTTATGACTAAGGCGGTAAAATGTGGTGTAGAGCGCCGATCCACACAGATGTTCGGAAGGCATTGAGACCAGGTTTACGTTGTCATTAGAATGTCATCGAACTGTCATAGTGCAGCTTCGCCCCAAAATGAGGCTTTAAAGATGTTGTCGAAAACGGCAGATGTCATCGCAGCCGCGCTGCATAGTCGGATTGACGCAGGCGAGTTCACCAGCGGGCGTTTGCCTGCGGAACGCAGCCTGAGCGAACAATATTCCACCACGCGTATTACCTTGCGTGAAGCGCTGGGATCGCTGGAGGCACAGGGTGTTATTTACCGTGAATTGCGCCGCGGTTGGTTTCTCGCCCCGCCGAGATTGGTGTACAACCCGTTGCACCACAGCCATTTTCACGCGATGGCTGCCCAACAGGGGCGGATTGCCAGCACTGAGGTGATTGAAGCGCGTAAAGCGCCGGTGCAGTCCTCGGTGGCGCATCAACTGCAACTGGCTGAAGGCGATGAGGTTTACCTGATTCGCCGTCTGCGCCGCATTGATGGGCGCGCGGTGCTGTATGTGGAGCACTATCTTAACCCACACTATTTTCCGGGCCTGCTTGACGAGGACCTCACCCGTTCCCTGACTGATCTGTATAACCACCGCTATGGCATTCGTTACGGCGGTGCACGTTTTACTATCCTGCCAGGGCCATTACCCGCCCATGCCGCGCCAGCATTAAATGTCGCCAGCGGCACGCCAGGATTGCTGATTACCCGCACCAACCGTGATCAGCACAAACGTGTCATCGACTGCGACTGTGAGTACTGGCGCTATGATGCGCTGTGCGTGGATGTGGATGTCTGAGCATATTGTGATTTTGATCACACTACCGCATGATAGCGCCAGAGATAACTCGTTTTATTAAGGCGCAAAAATGACTGAAAAATCAGCGGCGGGGCAACTGATTGCCACGGCTCTGCAATGGGTGTTGAACCTGGGATTGGTGATCCTGGCGATCATTCTGGTGGTATTCCTGGGTAAGGAAACCATTCATCTGGCCAACGTGCTGTTTAGCACCGGCGAACAGGCGTCGTCCTTTCTGCTGATCGAAGGGATTGTGATCTACTTTCTCTATTTCGAATTTATCGCGTTGATTGTGAAGTATTTCCAGTCTGGTTATCACTTCCCATTGCGCTATTTCGTCTATATCGGCATCACTGCGATCATTCGGTTGATTATCGTCGACCATAAAAACCCGTTCGATACGCTGTGCTACTCCGCCGCCATTCTGATTCTGGTGGTGACGCTGTGGCTCGCGAACAGCAACAGATTGAAACGCGAGTAATTTCACGTTCGTAGCGGCGCGTATCGAGCGTGCTTTTCCTTCAGCGCGCACGAAATTGCGCGATAAATCGCGCCGCTACGCATCCCTTAGTTACCCATTAACATTTGCCACAAAAACTCCTCCACTAACGCCATCTTGAATGCAATCTGTCCTTTCTCTGGCGCGTTACCGTGTCCGGCCTCGGTTTCTTCATATAACCAAACCTGCTGATGTCCTTGTTGCTGCATCCGCGCCACCATTTTACGGGCGTGCGCCGGACTCACGCGATCATCCCGGGTTCCGGTGGTAAACAGGGTGGGAGGATAGGTTTTATCGGCCTGAACCTTGTCGAAGGGGGAATAGTTTTTCAGCCATTGCCACTCTTCCGGTTTGTCCGGATCGCCATATTCCGCAATCCAGGATGCGCCTGCCAGCCAGCGATGATAGTTCGCCATATCCAGCAGCGGAACTTCGCAGACCAACGCGCCGAAGTATGCGGGGTAGTCCGTCAACATATTGCCAATCAGCAATCCGCCATTGCTGCCGCCGCGTGCGGCAAGACGTGCCGGGCAGGTGACATTGCGCGCGACCAGGTCAGCAGCGACAGCAGCAAAATCCTCATAAGCCCGGTGACGATGCTCTTTCAACGCCGCCTGGTGCCACTGCGGGCCATACTCACCCCCACCGCGAATATTTGCCACCACGTAAACGCCGCCTTTTTGCAGCCATGTCGCGCCTTTCGCACCCAGATAAGAGGGCGTCAGTGAAACTTCAAAGCCGCCGTAGCCATTGAGTAACGTCGGGTGATCGCCGCTCAACGTCAGATTTTTGGCGCTAACCTGGAAATAGGGAACAGGGGTGCCATCCAGCGATAGCGCAAAATGTTGCGTTACTGCAAAGTTTGTGGCGTCAAAGCTGGCCGGATCCTGCTTCACCTCTACGCGCGTTTGTCGATCAAAGTCACCCCAGCTCAGACGTCTCGGCTGCAAAAAACCGTGGCTGATCAGTGCGTAGCGGTTGCTCTCATTATCCAGCGCATGCGCAAACACATTGGTGGCATCATTGAGGCTGATCTCCTCAACCGTCTGCCACTCTCCTTCTGCCCACGTTAGTACGCTGACGGTTTCCACCACGTCACGGATCTTATCGATCAACAGATAATCACGCGTGGCAGAGTAGCTATTCAATGTGGTGTGCACATCTGGCGTAAACAGGGGAGTGAAGTGGCGTTTTCCCTGTTGAAAATCGTCCAGGTTAATCGCCAGTAACGCGCCAGCCGGGTAGACCTCATCCGCTATCTGCCAGCGGCTGGTCAGGGTAACCAGCAGCCACTCTTTGAAAAAACCGGCAGTGGCATCATCCGGGATGGCAATGTGTTCCAGCTGGCCCTGATCTTTCAGTAACCAGGTTTGATGACGGTAAAAATCGATCCCGCGATACACCAACTCTTTCTCATAACCCGGAGTATGAATACGCCAGGCAGAAACCGAGAGATCGTTGACCTCACCTGCGTAAATCAACGGGGCGGATTCAGGGGACGTGCCGCGCTGCCAGCGACGGACACAGCGTGGATAGCCGGAAGAGGTCAGGGTTTCGCCCCCCGCATCCAGGCTGAGTAAAAGGGTGTTTTCATCTACCCAACTCACCCGGCTTTTGCTGACAGGGAGAAAAAAGCCGTCGTTGATAAAGGTCTTACTGACCAGATCAAACTCGCGTATCTCACAGGCATCGCCGCCGCTGGAGAGGTAAATCAGCGCACGCGCGTAGTCGGGGTAGAGTGGCTGGGCGCCATGAAAACTCCAGTGGCTGTTTTCCTGCTGGTTGAGTTGATCCAAATCCAGCACGGTTTCCCACTCGGGTTCGGCGCTCTGATAGGAGACCGCGTTAGTACGCCGCCAGATACCGCGCGGATGTTCCTCATCCTGCCAGAAGTTATACAGGCTCTCGCGATAGTGGGTAACCCAGGGAATGTTGGACTTGTCATTCAGCCAATGCAGCGTCGCTTGCTGGGCCTGTTGGAAACGGCTGCCCTGAGCGAATTGAGCAGTGGTAAGGCTGTTTTGTGTGGCGACCCAGCTGAGTGCCTGGTCGTTTAGGGGTTGCTCCAGTGCGTTTAACAGATCCTGATGTTGTTCTGGCGTCATGACATCTCCTTAGTAGCCTGGTGAACTGAAGCAAGCATAGCGGTTTTGCATTGAATTAACTTACAACGCATTTCCGGCAACGCTTCGTTATTCGCGCTGCGGCGGTGGTGCGTTACACTGGGCGCACTTTTTTCTGTGGAGAGTTTTTATGTCTCAGGATGCGCTGGCGCAATTGCGCGCGCTACACTGGCTGCCTGCTTCTTCCCCGCTGCTAACCGCACCCTTGCTCGACTGGCTAATGGAAGAAGACTCGATGACACGACGCTTTGAGCAGCATTGCCAGCAAGTCACGGTGCAACTGGTACGTGAAGCCTTTATTGATGCCGGTGAACTGCAAGAGGAAGGGGATTTGCTACCCGCCGATCAGCGCTTCTGGCTGCGAGAAATTTTGTTATGCGGCGATGGTGTGCCCTGGCTGGCTGGCCGCACCCTGGTGCCGGAAAGCACGCTTAATGGCCCTGAGCAGATGCTACAGCAGCTTGGTACACGCCCACTCGGGCGCTATCTGTTTGCTGACTCTACCCTGACGCGAGATTTTATCGATCCGGGTCAAGTCGGTGCGCTGTGGGGTCGGCGTTCCCGTTTACGCCTCTCCGGCAAACCGCTGTTGTTAACTGAACTGTTTTTACCGGCGTCGCCGCTTTACCGCGCGCTGGATTAAGGATAAGGATTGTGCAAAAGACCCTGGGAATAAATAAATTACAGGCCTACAGCCGCCTGATGCGCATTGATAAACCGATTGGCACGCTGCTGCTGCTGTGGCCAACGCTATGGGCGCTGTGGTTATCCGGCATGGCGATTCCCCCACTCCCGGTGCTGCTGGTGTTTGTGTTGGGTGTCGTTGTGATGCGTGCTGCGGGTTGCGTCATTAATGACTACGCTGACCGTAAAGTCGATGGACATGTGAAACGTACCGCGGCACGCCCGTTGGCGAGTGGGCTGGTGACGGAAAAAGAAGCGAAGCTGCTGTTTGTGGGCTTAGCTCTGCTGGCGTTTTTGCTGGTGCTGACCATGAATCGCATGACGATTATGTTGTCAGTGGTGGGGCTGGCGCTGGCCTGGGTTTATCCCTTCATGAAGCGTTATACCCATCTGCCACAGGTGGTGCTGGGCGCTGCTTTTGGCTGGGCCATTCCCATGGGCTGGGCGGCAGTTAGTGAGTCCTTACCTTTAGTCTGTTGGCTGGTATTTATCGCCAACCTGTGCTGGACGGTCGCGTACGATACACAATACGCTATGGTGGATCGGGACGATGATTTAAAGATAGGCGTGAAATCGACGGCCATTCTGTTTGGTCGCTATGACAAGTTGATCATCGGCTTGTTGCAGCTGGCAACGCTGGGTCTGATGGTGCTGGTGGGGATGCTGCTGAATCTGAATGGCGCGTTTTACTGGTCGCTGCTGTTAGCGGCAGGCTTGTTTGTCCATCAGCAGAAGTTGATAGCTCAACGCGAGCGCGAACCCTGCTTCCAGGCATTCCTGAATAACAACTACGTTGGTCTGGTGCTGTTTATCGGTATTCTGTTGAATACTCAGCCGTTTATCGATTTGCTGTAGCAGCGCGATTTTTCGTGCGATTGTTGAAGTAAAAAAGCCGTCATCCAGTGGATGACGGCTTTTTAATTAGCACCTTAATCGTGAGCGACTGCACTCTCGATGGTCAGACGCACATCGCTGGTCACCAATTCGGCCAGCATTTGCCACATGGCTTGTGTCTGTCCTGGCTCGGCATCGCCACTGTCGCTGATATAGCCTTCATCGCGCAGGGTCAGTACCAGCGCGGTGAACACCGCTTTATCAAAGAACTCAGGGGCATTGATGCCGTGCAGCACCGACAAACGCTGTGCCAGCGTACGGCTCTCTTTTTCCAGCGTGCCACGGTTGATGGTGGGTTTCGCACTGAGAATCGAGAAGGTGATGGCAAAACGCTGGAGCGTTTCACGGATACCCGCCGCCAGTAGTTGTAGCGTGCGATAGCGCGCGGTGGTCATTTGTACCTGACCGTTTTGTTGCGTGATCAGACCCTGACGCGCCATCTCGTTGCACAGCGACTGAATCAGCTCAGGCAACTCATTGTTGCTCCAGCGCAGGAACAGTTCACTCTTCAGCATCGGATAGACCAGCGCGACCTGACGCAACAATTCAGCTTCACTGATTTCACGATGCTGCTGCACAATCGCGGCAATCAGCGACGGCATCACCAGCATGTGTTGAATGTTGTTGCGATAGTAGGTCATCAACACTGCCTGCTCACGCGGCAGGATGATGATGTCACCGATATTATCTTGCTCAGTCTCGAACTTATTCATGCCCATCGCGTGATCCAGCAGGGCTTCAGCGCTGAGATTCGGCACCGTGGCTTCCGGTGAGTAGGGCACATTGCGCAGCAATTGGGTGTAACACTCCAGTTGCTCAATGAGCTGCTCGCGGGTCAGCGAACGCTGACGAGAAGCCAGTAACGCGGTGACGCACAGGTTCATGGCATTGGCGGCACCCGCATCGTTAATCCGCACCATCAGGCGGTTAGCGATGTCATTCACTGCGGGGTTCATCCACGCCTGACGCTGCGGCTCGATCGGATCAATCGCCTCGCGCCATTCCGGCACATGTTTGTTCAGATAGTTCACCAACGGCAGGGGTTCACCGAAGTTCACATAACCCTGGCCAAGATTGCGCAGCTTACGCAGGCCGCGCACCATCTGCATAAAGCCTTCTTTTTCTTTCGCTGCACCACGCAGTTCTTTGGCATAGGTGCCGACTTCCATCACATGTTCGTAGCCAATATAAATCGGCACGAAGGTGATGGGACGGCTACCGCCGCGTAGCAATGCCTGCAATGTCATCGACAGCGTGCCGGTTTTTGGTTCCAGCAAGCGGCCAGTACGTGAGCGCCCGCCTTCCACAAAGTATTCAACCGAATAACCGCGATTAAACAACTCGCCCAGATATTCACGGAAGACCGTAGAGTAAAGCTTGTTGCCCTTGAAGGTGCGGCGAATAAAGAACGCGCCAAGGCGACGGAAAATCGGCCCGGCGGGCCAGAAATTCAGGTTGATACCTGCGGCGATGTGCGGCGGCACCAGTCCCTGATGATAGAGAACGTAGGAAAGCAGCAAGTAATCCATGTGGCTACGATGGCAGGGGACATAAACGATCTCATGTCCATCCTGTGCCAACTGGCGCACTCGCTCGCCACCATTCACGTTGATCCCCTGATAGAGACGACTCCACATCCAGCCCATCACGCGATCGGTGACGCGGATAGCTTCATACGAGAAGTCGGCAGCAATCTCTTCCATCAATTCGACGGCGTTTTGCTGTGCTTTCTCGTGGGAAATCTTTTTGCTGCGCGCCTCGTCTTCCACCGCTTTTTCAATCGCTTTCGATTGCAGCAGCTTATTAAACAGATCCTGGCGGGCGGGCAAGCGCGGGCCAATCGCAGCCAGACGCTGGCGGGCGAAGTGGATCCGCGCCACGCGTGCCAGTTTCTGGGCTATCGACTTATCCGTACCGTGTTCGGTCGCCATCTGGCGCAGTGAAACGGTCGGCGAAAAGCGCACAAAGCTATCGCGACCATGCCAGAGAATGGCGAAGAATTTCTGCACACCGTTCAGAATACGCAGGTGAGGGGTGGATTCCCCCTGAACTTCACGTCCTGGTGCACGTCCAAACATCACCGATACTGGCAGCATCTGTACATCCAGTTCCGGGTTGCTGCGGTGCAGATCAAGGTAGTCATGGAACAGCTTTACGGACTCCAGATTCGGCACGAAATACGGGAAAACACGCGGTCCATCGTGGATAAACACATGTCGCGGCAGCAATGAGCCGTCAATTTCCAGCGGTGCGAGCGGATCGGGCAGATCGTGTTTCAGACACTGCGAACGCAGTGTGAGGAGATCGGCCTTGGAATCATAAGGCAGTACATACAGGATAGGCCGCGTCGGATCCAGTCCATGCTCGGACACGGGATCGGCGGGAATGGCCTTACTCTTTACCAAAATGGAGAGTGGTAAATTCAATAATTTATAATAAAGTTTACGCCAACCTGACATAGACAACTTCAAGCCTCTTGTTAGCAAAGCGCGGCAAGCATACCAGAATGCGCCGCGAAAATCTGTGGCTGCACCACTCCGGCTGCCCAGACATTGACGTCAAAACGAGTAAAGGGTTCAACGACATGGCAAATAACGTCACCGGTTTTCTCAGGATAGTGAAAGCAGCCGGTTATTCCTGGCAGGGATTGCGCGCTGCCTGGACACATGAAGCAGCGTTTCGCCAGGAAGCTATTGCCGCATTAGTGGCAATTATAGTGGCGTGCTGGCTGGATGTTGATGCGATTTCCCGCGTACTCATGATTGGTTCCGTAGTGCTGGTGGTCATTGTTGAGATCCTGAATAGCGCCATTGAAGCCGTGGTCGACCGCATTGGTCAGGAACGCCATCCGCTGGCTGGACGCGCGAAAGACATGGGATCGGCCGCCGTGTTGCTGGCTATTTTACTGGCGCTGTTTGTCTGGATCGCGCTGCTTTGGTCACATTTGCGATAAGGATTCCGGATTCATCAACTCGCTGATTTTTCCCTCAGTTTTGGTTTCCATTTCACCAATACCTGTATATACTCACAGCGACTGTATAAACAACCAGGGGGCGGGATGAAAGCGTTAACCAGCAGGCAGCAACAGGTCTATGATCTGATTCGCGACCATATTAACCAGACGGGCATGCCGCCAACGCGTGCGGAAATTGCTTCGCAGCTGGGCTTCCGCTCACCTAATGCGGCAGAAGAACACCTGAAAGCATTAGCGCGTAAAGGCGTTATTGAGATCGTTTCCGGCGCTTCGCGCGGCATTCGTTTATTGATGGAAGAAGAAGCCAGTGAGGGGCTGCCATTGGTTGGCCGTGTCGCTGCGGGTGAACCTTTGCTGGCGCAGGAGCACATTGAAGCGCACTACCAGGTCGATGCTAACCTGTTCAAACCCAGCGCTGATTTCCTGCTGCGTGTCAGCGGCATGTCGATGAAAGATATCGGCATTATGGATGGCGATCTGCTGGCGGTACACAAAACACAGGAAGTGCGTAACGGCCAGGTTGTCGTCGCACGTATCGATGACGAAGTCACGGTGAAGCGCTGGAAAAAGCAGGGCGCAATTGTGCAACTGCTGCCGGAAAACAGCGACTTCCAGCCGATTGTTGTCGATACCCGCGAACAATCCCTGACGGTAGAAGGGCTGGCGGTAGGCATTGTGCGTAACGGCGAGTGGCTCTGATACCTTGATTCCCCCTGCTACGGCAGCCTTCTGTGCTGCCGTGGTTTTATTCTCTGACAAGACGGTAGTGCAGCAAACCGGGACGTGCTGATGCAGCTGTTTTCCTCCTCTGACAAAGCACTCTGGCGGCTGGCGCTGCCTATGATTCTCTCCAATATCACTGTTCCGCTACTTGGCGTGGTTGATACCGCCGTCATTGGTCATCTCGATAGTCCCATTTATCTCGGCGGTGTGGCGGTTGGCACCACGGCGACCAGTTTCATCTTTATGTTGCTGCTGTTTTTACGTATGAGCACCACCGGGCTGACTGCTCAGGCATTTGGTGCTGGCAACAAAAAGGCACTGGCTCGGGCGCTTACCCAGCCTTTACTCATTGCCCTGGTGGCCGGTGTGCTGTTTATTTTGCTGCGCACGCCAGTCAGTAATCTGGCAGCGGTGCTGATGGGTGGCAGCCAGGAGGTCCAACAGCAGGCGCAATTGTTCATTCAGATTCGCTGGCTGAGCGCTCCCGCCACGCTGGCAAACCTGGTCATCCTCGGTTGGTTGTTGGGGGTGCAATATGCGCGTGCGCCAGTGGTGCTACTGGTGGTGGGGAATTTGGTCAATATCCTGTTGGATCTGGCGTTTGTGTTGGGGCTGCATTGGGGCGTAGCAGGTGCCGCAGCAGCAACGGCACTGGCTGAATATACGACACTTGCCGTCGGATTATGGATGGTGGCGCGTGTATTGAAGCTGCGCGGAATTGATTTGGCGATGCTGCGGGAGAGTTGGCGCGGTGATGCTGCTCGTCTGTTTCGCCTCAATCGCGACATTATGCTGCGCTCCTTCCTGCTACAAATCTGCTTTGCTTCCCTGACGATACTCGGTGCACGTATTGGCCCGGATGTGGTAGCGGTCAATGCGGTGCTGTTGATGTTTCTGACTTTCACCGCGTATGCACAGGATGGCTTTGCTTATGCGGTTGAAGCGTGTTCTGGTGAAGCCGTCGGTGCCAAAGATCGCAGCCGGCTATTGCTCATCTGGCATGCTGCCTGCCGTCAGGCGGGGTTGGTCGCGCTGCTGTTTGCGGCGATTTATGCGTTATTTGGCACCCATATCGTGGCCCTGCTGACTTCACTGGAGGCATTACGCGATGCGGCCGATCGCTATCTGCTATGGCAGGTGGTGATGCCGTTAGTGGGCGTGTGGTGCTACCTGTTGGATGGCATGTTTATCGGGGCAACGCGCGGCCGGGAAATGCGTAACAGCATGGCGCTGGCGGCGCTCGGTTATGGCCTGTCATTACTGACGCTTCCCTGGTTAGGTAATCATGGATTGTGGCTGGCGGTGACGGTGTTTCTGGCCGTGCGTGGAATAACGCTCTGGTTCGTCTGGCGTCGTCACTGGCGTCATGACAGCTGGTTCGCAAACAGTTAACTATGATGCTTTGAATACAGAATAATCCGTAAGTGTGCTAACCATTCCGTAATGTCTACTATAGTTATCCTTATCAGCGCGAATGAGTAGCGCTTTATGTTGGTTTTACCCGCTGGCGTTGGGTATTCCACCACTATCACTCGACATAACATGGAGAAAGGTTATGAACAAAGACGAAGTGAGCGGAAACTGGAAACAATTCAAAGGGAAAGTGAAAGAAAAATGGGGCAAGCTGACGGATGACGATATGACGGTCATTGAAGGGAAACGCGATCAGCTTGTCGGGAAAATTCAGGAACGCTACGGCTACGCAAAAGATCAGGCCGAGCGAGAAGTTAAAGACTGGGAAAGTCACAACAAGGATTATCGCTGGTAACGGACCCGTTTAAGGACGATGCTCCTGCCCTCCGATCGTGATGATCGGGCTGGCACAGGGATGTGCCATCTATCCTTTTTTACCCCGCTTCTTACTTTCTACCTGATGATCGTGCTCACAGCTTTCGTGATGCGTACAGGCTTCTACTTCAACACAATTTTCACACAGACCGTGTGCTTCTATGACGCTGTGTCGCAAGGAAAAACCGGCCTGTTCGGCCAGGCCTGCAATGATCTTTTCCACGCCATGCGCGTGCTTTTCACTGACTGCGGCACAACGATCGCACACCAGCATGACTGAGGTATGTGCCGGTTCATCGAAATGATGGCAAACCACGTAGCTGTTATTGGACTCCACACGATGGATAAAACCCTGCTCCAGCAGGAAGTCCAGTGCACGGTAAATAGTGGGGGGTTTTGCCTGGGGCTCACTGACACGCAACTGATCCAGCAAATCATAGGCGCTGATCGATCCATTCTGTTCTGCCATCAGGCGCAGCACCTCGGCGCGTTGTGAGGTCAGACGTACACCGCGTTGCAGACAGAGTGTCTCTGCCTGAGTAAGCAGTTGGTCGGGCGACAGATTTGACATAAGCGTTCTCCAGGTTGCGAGTGATGTTATTTTATCACACAAATTTTTACGCTGCTGTGATTGCTTTTTCTTCTTAACTCTCTCAATAAAATTTCATTTTTTCATCAGGTTAGCCGCGCAATTTTCCGCAGACTCTTCTCACCCTGTCATCATTGATTCTGCTTGCTCTGACCTCATTACAGAGGCTTATCATTTTTTGCTTTGCAACTCACCGACTTAGCGACTAAGGTTCAAAAGGTCTTAAGTAATATCTGGTCTTAATTTAAGTGCCGTTTATTTTTTTGCATAAATACACGACAGATTGACGCTTCAGCAGTCAATTCTGCGAATAGCAGTGCTATTTCCTTTCATTTCACAGCAATAAATCGTTAGCCCAGGTTCACAATAAGGGGCTGGTAAATTGTTTCGTCGATGACGTGGTCACGACTTTTAAAGGTGATGGCAGGCAAATGGTGAAGACATTATTCAGACGCAAAAGTGTTGGTTATATTGTTGTTTTGAATGCAGTATTTCTTTCCTCTTCGGCCCTGGCCGCAGGTACCTGGTACGACGCTCGTAACGATGCAATGGGGGGGACAGGTGTCGCTTCTTCCACCTGGAGTTCTGCGGTACTGGCAAACCCGGCTTTGATGACCAAAGCAAAACCTGATGATGACGTGAGTATTATTTTCCCTTCAGCCGGGATACAGGTTACTGATAAAGACAAACTGATTAATCGTGTTGATGACATCACGGACACCGTCGACCGTTATCAGAATGTGATTGATAACTTAACCTTCCAGGACTACCTCAACGGCTATCCAGAACTTAAAGCCGCGGCGGGTGATATGGCAAACCAGTTGCGCGATCTGCGTGGCAACAAAGCAGACGGCTCAGCAGGCGTTGCGCTGGCTGTTACGGTGCCCAATGAAACGCTGCCCTTCGCGTTTGTCACCAAAGCCTACGGTACTGCACACATCCGTGCGAACGTGTCACAAAGCGATATTGATTATCTGCAAGGGGTTGCGGATGGCACTGTCATTCCGGTGCCGGGTGATGAGGATAAGTTGACCTCCAGCGCCAACGGTCTGGCGGCATTAGTGACCGATTACGGTATTGCTATGGCGCATCAGTTCAGCGTTGCCGGGCATCCTGTCTCTGTAGGGATTACGCCGAAACTGCAAAAAACCTGGCTGTATAACTACACCGCCAGCGTGTACAACTACGACAAAAGTGATATCAACAACAGCCGCTACCGCAGCTCAGATACCGGTTTTAACGTTGATGCAGGTATCGCAACGGACTTTGCCGATAACTGGACGTTCGGCCTGACCGGCCAGAACCTGATTTCACGCGATATCGATACCAAAGAAGTGAATGGCTACCGTGATACGTACCAAATCCGTCCACTGGTCACCACCGGTCTGGCCTGGAACTATGGTGCCTTCACACTGACTGGCGATGTCGATTTGACACAAACCAAGCGTTTTAAATCGGAAGACAGCAGTCAATACGTTGGAGTCGGTGGGGAATATCGTGTACTGGACTGGCTGCAATTGCGGGCTGGTTATCGTGCGGATATGAAGTCAAATGACGCCAACGTGTTCACCGCAGGTTTTGGTGTGTCACCGTTTAACAATACCGTGCACCTTGATTTGGCCGGTTCGGTTGGCGACGACAATACCTGGGGTGCGATGTTGCAGCTCGGCTTTAATTTCTGATGTCTCTGCTTCATCCTGACGGGCGGCTGTGTCGCCCGTCAATCCTGTGATATCATTGCGCAGAATCTCATCACTTAACCCCGGATTTACTGCGTTTCATGACCGATACCTTCTCTTCGCAACGTTTTTCTATTGCCCCGATGCTCGACTGGACCGATCGTCACTGTCGTTATTTTCACCGCCAGCTGAGTGGTGACACGCTGCTTTACACCGAAATGGTGACAACCGGCGCGATCATTCATGGCAAGGGTGATTATCTGGCTTTTAGCGAGGATGAACATCCGGTTGCGCTGCAACTGGGTGGCAGCGATCCAGCAGCCCTGGCGCAGTGCGCGCAACTGGCGGAAGCGCGTGGTTACGATGAGATCAACCTTAATGTCGGCTGCCCGTCCGATCGCGTGCAGAATGGCCGTTTTGGTGCCTGTCTGATGGGAGAAGCGGCGCTGGTGGCGGATTGCATTAAAGCGATGCGTGACGTGGTAAGCATTCCGGTGACGGTGAAAACCCGTATCGGTATTGACGATCAGGATAGCTACGCCTTCTTGTGCGATTTCGTTGGCACTGTCGCACAGCAGGGTGGCTGCGACACGTTTATCATCCACGCCCGTAAAGCCTGGTTGTCGGGTCTTAGCCCAAAAGAGAACCGCGAGATCCCCCCGCTTGATTATCCGCGCGTCTATCAACTGAAACGTGATTTCCCCCATCTGACTATGGCGATCAATGGGGGGATCACAACGCTGGAAGAGGCGAAAATCCACCTGCAACTTATGGATGGCGTGATGATGGGGCGTGAAGCCTATCAGAATCCGGGCATTCTGACGCAGGTTGACCGTGAGTTGTTTGGTCGTGATACGCCAGCCGTAGATCCCGTGGCCGTGGTACGTAGCATGTATCCGTATATCGAGGCGGAACTGGCGAAAGGGACTTACCTTGGTCACGTCACGCGCCATATGTTGGGCCTGTTCCAGGGCATTCCGGGCGCACGCCAGTGGCGACGTTATCTTAGCGAGAATGCCCATAAACCGGGCGCTGATGTTCGCGTGCTGGAAGCGGCGCTGGCGCTGGTGGCGGATAAAATTCCCCAGGAAGCCTGATTTTTTTCTCCGTAGCGGCGCGATTTATCGCGCGGATTTTTCCTGCAACGCGCACGAAATTGCGCGATTAATCGCGCCGTTACAGGGATGGTTCAATGGTTTTATTCACACCACTATTTGGTGAATTTCACTATTCTCCAAACCTATCTCGCTTATCATTTCTATTGATTTCAATTAATTAGCAAGAATTCAGTGTTGGCACGTATCTTGTAATGCACTTCCTGTAACCTACACAGGAGAACCTTCGTGGAAATATTATTTGTTATCGGCTTTTTTCTCATGCTGTTGCTGACCGGTGTGTCACTGCTGGGCGTGATTGCCGCGCTGATTGTTGCAACGGTGCTGATGTTCCTCGGCGGGTTGTTTGCACTTGTTATTAAATTGTTGCCGTGGCTGGTGTTGGCGGTGGTGGCTGTCTGGGTGTATCGCGCTTTTACCACGCCGCAGGGTGAAGTGAAGCTGAATCGACTGAAAAGAAAAATCAGTAAGTTAGAGAGAAACGGCTGGCGCTAAATGCGGAGGCGATCACAGAGTTGGCAATGCTTAGTTCAAATCTGCAATTAAACATATTTTTTACTTATGTTTTCTGTCAGGATGTTTGCCGTTGAGTCGAAACAAATTCATCGCCGCTGTCCCTACACCAGCGCGAACTATAAAAAAGAAAAAGGGGCTTCCTACGGGAAGCCCCGTTTGCTTTATGGCGTCAGGGAATCAGCAGGCTTGAACCTTGCGTTGCGCGGCTTTCCAGCACCTTATGCGCCTGAGCCGCATCGCGTAACGCGAATTTCTGCTGTTCCGGCACATTGATTTTAATCGCATGGCTGGCAATCAGTGAAAACAGCTCAGCACTGGCGTGGTCGAGTTCTTCGCGGTTGGTAATATAACCAAACAATGAAGGACGGGTGACAAACAGCGACCCCTTCTTGTTCAGAATGCCCAAATCGACACCGGTGACCGGACCGGACGCATTACCAAAACTCACCATCAGACCGTGGCGACGCAGACTATCCAGTGACGCTTCCCAGGTATCTTTACCTACTGAGTCATACACCACAGCCACTTTTTTGCCGTTGGTCAGTTCACTCACCCGTTGCGCAATATTCTCGTCGCGATAGTTAATGGTGGCCCATGCGCCCGCCTCTTTAGCGATTTGCGCTTTTTCAGCGGAGCCTACGGTACCAATCAGGTGCGCGCCCAGCGCTTTCGCCCACTGGCAGGCAATCAGACCGACACCGCCCGCTGCGGCATGGAACAGGAATGTCTCATCCGCTTTGACCTTATAAGTCTGACGCAACAGATATTGTACGGTCAGGCCCTTCAGGAACGAGGCGGCTCCCTGCTCGAAGCTGATGCGTTCAGGCAGAATCACCAGACGATCTTCATGCACATTGTGCAACTCGCTGTACGCACCGAGCGCTGACTGGCAATACACCACGCGATCGCCCACTTTAAAGCGTGTAACGGCAGAACCAACTTTTTTCACTACGCCTGCCGCTTCCGTACCCAGACCAGATGGTTTCGCTGCCACCGGATACAATCCGCTACGTACATAGGTATCGATATAGTTAATACCGATTGCCCTATTTTCCACCTGGACTTCATGTTCAACGGGGTCATTGAGCTCAAAATCCACCCATTGCAGTACTTCAGGGCCGCCATGTTCGTTGAACTGAATACGCTTTGCCATTCTGACTCCTGTGATTGTTCATCCTGTGACGTTATACTTGCCCGTCACTCTAAAGATCGGTAATGCATTCACTATGGCAGGAAATAAACCCACCAACAAATCGAACGAAACCCGCGACCGTCAACTGGAGGGCGTGAAAATGCCGCCGCATTCCATTGAGGCGGAGCAGTCGGTACTCGGTGGGTTGATGCTGGATAACGAGCGTTGGGACAACGTCTCCGAACGCGTGGTCGCTGAGGATTTCTTCAACCGCTCGCACCGGCTAATCTTCTCCGAAATGCAGAGCCTGCTGGAAGCCGGACAGCCTATCGACCTGATTACGCTGTCGGAATCGTTGGAAACGCGTGGCGAGCTGGAAATGGCGGGGGGCTTTGCCTATCTCGCCGAACTGGCAAAAAACACCCCGAGCGCGGCCAACATTGGTGCCTATGCTGACATCGTGCGCGAGCGTGCGGTGGTACGCGAAATGATCTCAGTGGCGAATCAAATCGCCGATGCCGGTTACGATCCGCAGGGGCGCAGCAGTGAAGATCTGCTCGATTTCGCGGAATCCAACGTCTTCAAGATCGCCGAGCAGCGCGCCAACAAAGATGAAGGCCCGAGGAATATCGAGCAAATCCTCGAAGCCACGGTATCGCGTATTGAATCGCTGGTTTCTACGCCGCACGATGGCGTCACCGGGGTAGACACCGGTTATCAGGATCTGAACAAAAAAACCGCCGGTTTGCAGGGTTCTGATCTGATTATCGTTGCGGCACGTCCGTCGATGGGTAAAACCACCTTCGCCATGAACTTGTGCGAAAACGCCGCCATGCTGCAAGAAAAGCCGGTCCTGATTTTCAGTCTGGAAATGCCCAGCGAACAGATCATGATGCGTATGCTGGCGTCATTATCACGAGTGGATCAGACGCGTATCCGTACCGGTCAGCTGGAGGATGAGGACTGGGCGCGTATCTCCGCTACTATGGGCATCCTGCTTGAGAAGAAGAACATGTACATCGATGATTCTTCCGGTCTGACGCCGACGGAGGTGCGTTCGCGCGCGCGCCGTATCTATCGTGAAAACGATGGCCTGAGCATGATCATGATCGACTACCTGCAATTGATGCGTGTCCCCTCGCTGTCGGATAACCGTACGCTGGAAATCGCCGAAATATCACGCTCGCTCAAGGCGTTGGCGAAAGAACTGAATGTGCCGGTGGTGGCGTTGTCGCAGTTGAACCGCTCGCTGGAACAACGTGCCGATAAACGCCCGGTGAACTCGGATCTGCGTGAATCCGGCTCGATCGAACAGGATGCGGACCTGATCATGTTTATATATCGTGATGAGGTTTATCACGAAAACAGCGATCTGAAAGGCATTGCTGAGATCATCATCGGTAAACAGCGTAACGGACCGATCGGCACAGTACGTTTGACCTTCAATGGTCACTGGTCGCGTTTTGATAACTACGCCGGCCCGCAATACGACGACGAATAATCCTCTTCTCCCCTCTGCATGCACGATCTGTGCATGCATTTCACGTCATTGGAAAATAGTGTTGGACAACCCCGCCTTTAATCAGGTTATCTGTAGCAAAGCGCCCCCATTTACGCTCTGGAAGCAGCATGACTCAGGTAGACGATTACGACCTTAAAATATTGACATTATTACAATCTAACGGCCGCCTCACCAACCAGGAACTCAGTGATTTAGTGGGCCTTTCGGCGTCTCAATGTTCACGCCGACGCATCAATCTTGAACAGGCAAACCTGATTCTCGGTTATCACGCCCGCTTGTCGCCCGATGCCATCGGCCTCGGCATGGTGGGATTGATTGAGGTGCGGCTGATTAACCACACACCTGATTATGAAGAGAGTTTTCACCGTATGGTGGAACAGGAAACGGCCATCGTGGATGCGTTTAAAACCACGGGTGATGCGGATTATTTGCTGAAAGTTGCGGTAGCGGATCTGGCTTCACTCAGTGCCTTAATCAGCCAACTGGTGGGGGGGCATCAAAGTGTCGCCCATGTCAAAACCTCAGTGGTTTTGAGCCGTTTAAAAGAGAACGGTTTGATGATAATTCCTGAGCACAAAACGCGCCAAAAAAGTGCGTAATGTGCTAGTCTGGTGCAATTATTGCCAATCAAATGCAAAAAACGCGCACCAGATAACAGATTTGTGCATGGATTACTGATTTAGCCTCTGAGCCATGCACAAAAACCTGCAATAAAGCGCCTTAGTTATCAATTGGATAATCATTGGCACCCATCGGCGGCGACACGACGTCGCCGATGTGGTGCGTTTTTTGCATTTGAACCGCATCAATTGCAATGAGATAAATCCATGGATAACGTTGTTGAACCCACCAAGATTCCCCACTCCCGTATCGAAGATGCCCTGGCGATAGTGCTTGGCACGCTGATGGTTTCTTTCGGCGTGATCATGCTGAAGCAAGCGGGAGCGTTGACCGGCAGTTCCGCCGGTATTGCCTTCTTAATTAGCTATCTGACGCCACTTTCCTTCGGCAGCGCCTTTTTCCTGATTAACCTGCCATTTTACTGGCTGGCGGTGCGTCGTATGGGCTGGGAATTTACCCTGAAAACATTCTGCGCCGTGGGCCTGGTGTCACTGTTTACCCACCTGCACCCGTTGTTCATCCATTTTTCCTCATTAAATCCGTTTTATGCGACATTGTTCGGTAACGTGGTAATGGGGATTGGGTTTATAGTGTTGTTTCGTCACAAAGCCAGTCTGGGCGGCGTCAATATTCTGGCGCTCTGGTTGCAGGACCGCATCGGCCTGCGCGCTGGAAAACTGCAAATGGCGGTCGATACCTGCGTGGTGTTGGCTTCGTTGTTTGTCGTATCCGTACCCATGCTGCTTGCCTCGATAGCGGGCGCGGTGATCCTGAATCTGATCATCGCCATGAATCACCGCCCAGGCCGTTACAGGGTTTGACGATGCATCGTTACCTGACTTTTTTGACCAATCATGGAGATCTGCACCGTGTTTCAAAACGTTGATGCCTATGCCGGCGATCCGATTCTGTCGCTGATGGAAACCTTCAAACAGGACCAGCGCGCGAATAAAGTGAATCTGAGCATCGGCCTCTATTACAACGAGCAGGGCATCATTCCTCAGCTGCAGGCGGTTGCCGCAGCGGAAGAGCGCCTGCAAGCGGCACCGCATCAGGCTTCGCTTTATCTGCCGATGGAAGGTTTTGGTCCTTACCGTAACGCCATCGCACCATTGCTGTTCGGTCGCGAGCACCCGATGCTGAAGGCGGGCCGCATTGCCTCCATCCAGACGCTGGGTGGGTCAGGTGCGCTGAAAGTCGGTGCGGATTTCCTCAAACGTTACTTCCCGAACTCCAACGTCTGGGTTAGCGATCCTACCTGGGAAAACCACATTGCGATCTTCAACGGTGCCGGTTTTGAAGTCAGCACTTACCCGTGGTACGACGCAGAAACCAACGGCGTGAAATTCGATGCCTTTATCGCTGCGCTGAAAACCCTGCCGAAGCAAAGCATCGTGCTGCTGCATCCGTGCTGCCATAACCCAACCGGTGCGGATTTGACTGACGCACAGTGGGATCAGACCGTTGAGGTGCTGAAAGCACAGGAACTGATCCCGTTCCTCGATATCGCTTATCAGGGGTTTGGCGCCGGTATGAACGAAGACGCCTATGCGATTCGTGCCGTGGCGGCTGCGGGTCTGCCAGCGCTGGTCAGCAACTCGTTTTCCAAAATCTTCTCACTGTATGGTGAGCGCGTCGGTGGACTCTCTATCGTTTGCGATAGCGCAGAAGAAGCAGGCCGTGTGCTGGGTCAGTTGAAAGCAACGGTGCGCCGTAACTACTCCAGCCCGCCGAACTTCGGTGCTCAGGTGGTTTCCTGTGTTCTGAACGATGAAGCGCTGCTGAACAACTGGTTGGCGGAAGTAGAAGCGATGCGTCTGCGTATTATCGAAATGCGTCAGGCACTGGTTGCGGTACTGCGTGAGAAGCTGCCGGGCCAGAACTTCGATTATCTGCTGAAACAGCGTGGCATGTTCAGCTACACCGGGCTGAGTGCGCAGCAGGTCGATCGTCTGCGTGACGAGTTCGGTGTCTACCTGATTGCCAGCGGTCGTATGTGTGTGGCAGGACTTAATAGCCGCAACGTACATCAGGTAGCTGAAGCCTTTGCTGCGGTGATGTAATCCATGATGAAGCCGCCAGCTTGATGCTGGCGGTTTTTTTTCGTCCAATTTCAGGCCGTTTTTTCCTTTACCTTTCGCCGTCATGCTGCACACTTAAACGGTGTGTTTAATTCAGGATTCAGGCATGTGGCACCAACAAACCTTAACGCTTAGCGCCAAACCACGCGGTTTTCACCTGGTCACCGACGAGATCGTCGGACAGCTACGCGCCCTGTCGGATGTGCGTATTGGTCAGCTGCATTTGTTGCTACAGCACACCTCCGCCTCACTGACCCTCAATGAAAATTGCGATCCCACGGTACGCAGCGACATGGAGCAACATTTTCTGCGTCATGTGCCAGAAAATGCCCCTTATCAACACGATTATGAAGGTGCAGATGATATGCCCGCGCACATTAAGTCATCGCTACTCGGCGTATCCTTGTTGTTACCGATTAGCCGTGGGCGGCTGATGCTGGGGACGTGGCAGGGGATCTGGCTCGGTGAACATCGGGTTCACGGCGGTGCGCGGCGCATTGTCGCCACCTTACAAGGGGAGTAAATATGAACACTTCGGATTTACTGACATATTGCATGAGCAAGCCGGGCGCAGAGCAGAGTGTGCACAGTGACTGGAAAGCCACGCAGATCAAAAGCGAGGGGATTTTATTTGCGATGGTGCATGAGGTAAAAGGGCGTCCGGCGGTTTCGTTGAAAGCCACCCCGGCACTGGCCGATTTATTGCGTGAAGAACATAGTGATGTGTTTCCCAGCGAGCATCTGAACAAGTCCCACTGGAGCACCCTGTGGCTGGACGGTTCGCTGAAAGATTCGCAGATTTACTACCTGGTGGATGCTTCCTGGCAACAGGCTGACGCCACACGCGCGGCGGGCGTCAGCCATGATGAGGATTAAGCGACAGCTTCCTCACGCAGGGTGTTGATATCAATTACAAAACGGTATTTCACGTCGCTTTTCAGCATACGCTCATAGGCTTCGTTGATTTGGTTCATGGCGATCAGTTCGATATCGGAAGTGATACCGTGCTTGCCGCAGAAATCCAGCATTTCCTGGGTTTCAGCGATACCGCCAATCAGCGAGCCAGCGATGCTGCGACGTTTGAAGATCAGGTTAAACACCTGCGGTGCCGGGTGATCGTGCTCCGGTGCGCCCACCAGCGTCATGTTGCCATCGCGCTTCAGCAGGGCAATAAACGGGTTGAGATCGTGCTGCGCCGCCACGGTGTTCAGGATGAAGTCAAAGCTGTTGAGGTGCTGGGCCATCTGATCCGCGTCCTTCGAGATCACCACTTCGTCAGCGCCAAGGCGTTTGCCGTCTTCAATTTTTGACGGTGACGTGGTGAACAGCACCACATGTGCGCCCATAGCATGCGCCAGCTTCACACCCATATGACCGAGACCACCAAGGCCGACGATACCGACTTTCTGGCCCGGACCCACGTTCCAGTGACGCAGCGGTGAGTAGGTGGTGATACCGGCACACAGCAGCGGTGCAACACCTGCCAGGTCGAGGTTTTCCGGTACACGCAGCACAAAGCTTTCATCCACAACCATGCTGGTGGAGTAGCCGCCATAGGTGATGGCTTTGGTTTCGCGATCTTCACCGTTGTAGGTGCCAACAAAACCGTTTTCACAGTACTGCTCCAGACCTTCCTGGCAGCTCGGACAGCTACGGCAGGAGTCGACCATACAGCCCACGCCGACCAGATCACCCACTTTGTATTTATGAGTGTGTGCGCCTACCGCCGTCACGCGGCCAACGATTTCATGGCCTGGTACGACCGGGAAAATGGTGTTTTTCCATTCGTTACGCGCAGTATGAAGGTCAGAGTGGCAGACGCCGCAGTACAACACTTCAATCTGCACATCATGAGCGCGCAGCTCGCGAGGCTTATAGTCGAACGGAGCGAGTTTAGATTTCGCGTCCTGTGCGGCATAGGCATGCGTAATATTCATGGTGTCTCCAGTTAAGATGTGTCGTGAGTTTTTGCGGGGATCCTCTCCGTAAACGGAAGGGATAAAGGCGCTTGAGTACGCCTAAAAGGAACTGTGTAAGGATAGTCACCTGATGGGAAAGCGTATATGCCTGAAGATGTCTGATTCTTGCCTGTTTCTGCATTTCTCTGCGGAATCTGGCAGAAAGAATCAGGCCCGCAATCGCGGGCCTGAGAGAGAAATTACTTTTTTAACATTGGTTTAAGGAAGCGTGCCGTATGTGATTTTTCACATTCCGCCACGGTTTCTGGCGTACCTGCCACCAGGATTTCGCCGCCGCCGCTGCCGCCTTCGGGGCCGAGATCGACGATCCAGTCAGCCGTTTTGATCACGTCGAGGTTGTGCTCAATCACCACGATGGTATTGCCCTGATCGCGCAACTGATGCAGCACTTCCAGCAGTTGCTGGATATCAGCAAAGTGCAGGCCCGTAGTCGGCTCATCAAGGATGTACAACGTCTGGCCGGTACCGCGTTTCGACAGCTCACGCGCCAGCTTCACGCGCTGCGCTTCACCGCCGGACAGCGTGGTGGCAGACTGGCCGAGGCGGATATAGGACAAGCCCACGTCCATCAGGGTTTGCAGCTTACGCGCCAGCGCTGGCACCGCATCAAAGAAGTCACGCGCTTCTTCGATGGTCATCTCCAGCACTTCATGGATGCTTTTGCCTTTGTATTTAATCTCCAGCGTTTCACGGTTATAACGTTTGCCTTTGCACTGATCGCAGGGGACGTAAATATCCGGCAGGAAGTGCATTTCAACCTTGATCACCCCATCGCCCTGGCAGGCTTCACAACGTCCACCACGCACGTTAAAGCTGAAGCGGCCCGGATTATAGCCACGCGAGCGCGACTCCGGCACACCGGCAAACAGTTCGCGCACCGGGGTGAAGATGCCGGTATAGGTCGCGGGGTTGGAACGCGGTGTACGACCGATCGGGCTTTGATCGATATCGATCACTTTGTCGAAATGTTCCAGACCGGCGATCTCGCGATAGGGTGCCGGTTCACCGCTGGTGGCACCGTTTAACTGGCGCTGAGCAATCGGGAACAGGGTATCGTTAATCAGTGTCGATTTACCGGAACCTGACACGCCAGTGATGCAGGTAAACAGACCGACCGGCACCGTCAGGGTCACGTCTTTCAGGTTGTTGCCGCGCGCCCCGGTCAACTTCAGCACCTTGGCGGGATCGCCTTTAACGCGTTCTTTCGGCACGGCAATTTCACGTTTGCCGCTCAGGTACTGGCCGGTAAGAGAATCTTCATGCGCCATGATGGCGTTGACGTCACCTTCCGCCACCACCTGGCCGCCATGCACCCCGGCGCCGGGGCCGATATCGATGATATGGTCGGCGGCACGAATCGCATCTTCATCGTGCTCCACCACAATCACCGTATTGCCGAGATCACGCAGGTGAATCAGCGTACTCAGCAGACGTTCGTTGTCGCGCTGATGCAGACCAATCGACGGTTCATCCAGTACGTACATCACCCCCACCAGACCCGCACCGATCTGGCTCGCCAGACGGATACGCTGTGCTTCACCGCCGGACAACGTCTCAGCAGAGCGCGACATGGAAAGATAATTCAGCCCGACGTTGACGAGGAAGCTCAGACGATCGCCAATCTCTTTCAGGACTTTTTCTGCAATTTTGGCGCGCTGGCCGCTCAGTTTGAGATCGCGGAAGAAATCCATTGCGTGGCCGATGCTCATGTCAGAGATGGTCGGCAGGTTGGTGTTTTCCACAAAGACGTGGCGCGCTTCACGGCGCAGACGGGTGCCCTCACAGCTGGCGCAGGCGCGGTTGCTGATAAATTTCGCCAGCTCCTCGCGCACCGCATTGGATTCCGTCTCTTTATAGCGGCGCTCCATATTGTGTAGCACGCCTTCAAACGGATGGCGGCGCACTGAGGTATCGCCACGGTCGTTGATGTATTTGAATTCGATGCTTTCTTTGCCAGAACCGTACAGAATCACCTGCTGTGCTTTGTCGCTCAGGCTGTTAAACGGTGCTTCGACATCGAAATCCAGATGCTCAGACAGCGAACGCAGCATCTGGAAATAGTAGAAATTACGGCGATCCCAGCCGCGAATCGCACCACCCGCCAGCGACAGCTCCGGGTTTTGAACTACACGATCGGGATCGAAATATTGCTGCACACCGAGGCCGTCACAGGTTGGACAGGCACCCGCCGGGTTATTGAACGAGAACAGGCGCGGTTCGAGTTCGCGCATGCTGTAGCCGCACACCGGGCAGGCAAAGTTGGCGGAGAACAGCATCTCTTCGGCGCTGTTGTCATCCATATCAGCGACAATCGCCGTGCCACCGCTTAATTCCAACGCGGTTTCGAACGATTCGGCTAAACGTGTCGCGAGGTCGTCACGGACGCGGAAGCGGTCAATCACCACCTCGATAGTATGCTTCTTCTGGAGTTCCAGCTTTGGCGGATCGGAGAGATCACAGACTTCACCATCGATACGGGCGCGGATATACCCCTGCGAGGCAAGGTTCTCCAGCGTTTTGGTGTGCTCGCCTTTACGATCCTTCACCACCGGAGCCAGCAACATCAGGCGACGGCCTTCTTCCTGTGCCAGCACCTGATCGACCATCTGGCTAACGGTTTGCGCCGCCAGGGTGACGTCATGATCCGGGCAGCGCGGCTCGCCAACACGGGCAAACAGCAAACGCAGATAGTCGTGGATTTCGGTAATGGTGCCGACCGTCGAGCGCGGGTTATGGGACGTGGATTTTTGCTCAATAGAGATGGCGGGCGAGAGACCTTCGATATGGTCAACGTCCGGCTTCTCCATTAAGGAAAGAAACTGGCGCGCATAGGCAGAGAGCGACTCCACATAGCGACGCTGACCTTCCGCGTACAGCGTATCAAACGCCAGAGAGGATTTACCGGAGCCTGACAGGCCGGTAACCACAATGAGTTTGTCGCGAGGGATGATCAGGTTGATGTTTTTCAAATTATGGGTGCGGGCACCACGAACTTCGATCTTATCCATTCACCTTTCCCGGATTAGCAGCACTCGCCGCGCCTTGCCGACGGCGGCCAGAAGAAACGCGTATTATGGCATAAAAAATAAACTGAATAAATATCCAGTATTTTGTGTTTTGATTGTGTATTCTGGAAGCCAGCTCGAAAGTGGGAACCGCGATCCAGACGTGCTAGAATTGATCGTTTAGTATTGACGCATTAACTCATCGGGAGACAGCAACATGGCCAGTCGTGGCGTTAACAAAGTGATTCTTGTCGGGAATCTGGGTCAGGATCCGGAAGTACGTTATATGCCAAATGGTGGCGCAGTTGCCAACATTACGCTGGCTACGTCAGAAAGCTGGCGTGACAAACAAACCGGTGAAAACAAAGAGATCACCGAATGGCACCGCGTAGTGCTGTTTGGCAAACTGGCGGAAGTGGCCGGTGAATACCTGCGTAAAGGTTCACAGGTCTACATTGAAGGCCAGCTGCGCACCCGTAAATGGCAGGACCAGGGCGGCCAGGATCGTTACACCACCGAGATCGTGGTAAACGTGGGCGGCACCATGCAGATGCTGGGTGGTCGTCAGCAGGGCGCCAGCACCGGCGGAGCACCGATGGGCGGCCAGAGTGGCGGCAACAACAACGGTTGGGGTCAACCACAGCAGCCGCAGGGCGGCAACCAGTTCAGCGGCGGCGCGCAACAGCGTCCACAGCAGCAGAGCGCACCAGCGAACAACGAACCGCCGATGGATTTTGACGACGATATTCCGTTCTAAGATCGGAACACATTCAGACAGATTTTCGAAAGAGGCCGCAGGGCCTCTTTTTTATTTCATGCATTGCCGTGCCAAGGACATTCAGTTGGCCGCTATCTTCTGATGCTGTGCTTCTGTGTTGCTCTTTTTTCTTAACCGATAGCTGACGGCCAGCACCTGCAGCCAAACGGGGATCAGCCAGACTGAAATCTCGATGCCAGGCGTCATAAACATAATCACCAGAATTCCGGCCAGGAACAGCAGACACAGGATATTGGTCAGTGGGTAGCCCAGGCTGGGGAAATGGGTTTTCTGTTTGGTGATACGCATGGCGCGGCGGAATTTCAGATGGGTGATACTGATCATCGCCCAGTTGATGACGAGTGCAGAGACCACCAGCGACATCAGCAGCTCGAAGGCTTTGCCCGGCATGAGGTAGTTAAGCAGCACACACAACGCAGTAACCAGCGCTGAGACGCTGAGGGCGTTAAAAGGAATACCGCGCCGATTAACTTTTAACAATGAGGCGGGAGCGTTCCCCTGTTTCGCCAGACCAAACAACATGCGGCTGTTGCTGAACACACAGCTGTTATAAACGGAAAGCGCAGCAGAAAGCACGACGGCGTTGAGCAACGTCGCGACCAGATTACTGTCAAGTGCGTGGAAAATCAGGACGAACGGGCTACCCCCTTCCACCACTTTCTGCCACGGGTAGAGCGACAACAACACCGCCAGCGCGCCAACATAGAACAGCAGGATGCGATAGATAACCTGGTTTGTGGCTTTCGGAATGCTTTTCTGCGGATTGTCGGCCTCGGCGGCAGTAATGCCGATCAGCTCCAGACCACCGAATGAGAACATGATTACGGCCATTGCCATCACCAGTCCCTTGATTCCGTTAGGGAAGAACCCTCCATGCTGCCACAGATTTGCGACGCTCGCCTCGGGACCTCCGTGTCCGCTGGCGAGCAGCCAGGCACCAAAACCGATCATGCCGACAATCGCCGCGACTTTGATGATTGAAAACCAGAATTCGACCTCGCCATAAATTTTCACGTTGGCCATATTGATGGCATTGATCACGACAAAGAACACCCCGGCGGACACCCAGGTCGGGATTTCCGGCCACCAGTATTGGACGTAAATACCGACCGCGGTCAGCTCTGCCATGCTGACCAGTACGTAAAGCACCCAATAATTCCATCCCGCTACGAAGCCCGCAAAATTGCCCCAGTATTGGTTGGCAAAATGGCTAAACGAGCCAGCAACCGGTTCGTGAACCACCATCTCGCCGAGCTGGCGCATAATAAAGAAGGCGATCACGCCAGCAATCGCATAGCCCAGCAGGACCGACGGACCTGCCATTTTTATGGTTTGCGCAATGCCAAGAAACAGCCCGGTACCGATTGCGCCTCCCAGCGCAATCAGTTGAATATGGCGATTTTTCAAGCCTCTGTGCAGCTGACTTTCTGACTGATGGTTGCCCATGTCTACTCCCGCAGGTATCAATATTTATCTACATGGGATTAGCAATTCCTGGGCCAATGGGGGGATGCTTTTCGGAAAGTGATACTTAACGTCATGATAAAAAAGAATAATTATTTTATGGGTAAATTCACGGTCCGTGCATTAATTGCGCAAAAATTAATTGATTTGTGCTTTTTAGAGTAAATCTGTGCAAGCAGTGAGCGTTAAGCGTCTTTTTTATGACTGACGTGAACCAAAAAGGTGCATGGTGGCGTGCAAGTTAGCTCCCCGGATTGAATGCTGGCTTTAACCTTTTGCCACATTCCTCCCGGCGTGGCACAAAAAGCCGTTCATCCCCACGGCGGCTTCGCCATCCTGTCAGGCCTAACACAATGGCGCAGAAGGAGCGTGAGTGAACCTCAATCGCCGTACATTTTTGCTGGCGCTGGGCGCGCTGGGCGTAGCGCGCAATGTTCAGGCTTTTACGGCTGAAGATCCCTTGCCACTGGAGCGGGTGGTCGTTTCGCCGTGGATGGCGAATCAGGTGGCGTTAACCCGCGGTAATCTGCTGTTTCTTGGCCTGCCACGCTATGCCAAAGATAAACCGACACCTTCCCTGGCGCGACGCGAGACGGATGGCAGTTTGCGACCTTTCCCTGGCAATGGCTGGAATGAGTGGCAGCCGGGTAAAGATGGGCGCAATGCGTTTGTTTACCTTAACTCGGTACATATTTTTGCTGATGATACGGTGTGGTGTGTTGATCAGGGGTCGCTCAGTGCCGGTGTTTTTTCAGCAAAAGATGCGGTGCCACAACCCGGCGCGCAAAAGTTGGTGCAGTTGGATGCACATAGCGGCGAAATCCTGCAAATTCTGCGGTTTGACGAACGCATCCTGCCGCCAGGCGCGCAGATGAACGACCTGCGTTTTCACGGCAACGCGTTGTACATTACCGATTCCGGTCTGGGTGGCATCATTGTACACGACATGGTCAGTGGCAAAACGCTGCGTCGTTTGTCGGCTACCCCGGTGGTGAAGGCGTCGGATAAAGCGCCACCGGCGATGTTGTCTGGCATCAAAGGCAGCAAAACCTTCCATCCGCCCAATAGCGATATGATTGAAATCACCGCCGACGGTAACTGGCTTTACTGGGCGGCACCAACCGGGCCGCTTTATCGCGTGGAAACCCGTTGGCTGCAAAGTGATCTGCCTGATGAAGACATCCTGCCCCATGTTGAGCAGGTGTATGACAACAACTTCTCGGGGGGCTGCTGCATGGATTCGGCGGGCAATGTGTACTTCTCGGAAACCGTTACCCACAACATTCGGGTGTTGGCACCGTCCGGTGAAACGCGCGTCATTGCCAGTGATGTGCGGTTGTTACGGCCAGACGGCACGTTTATCAGCGCCGATCGTCAGCTTTATATTCCGGTTAAACAGCCGCTGGCAGCGCAACCGGGCGCGGCTGCGCATTTTGCCATTTATAAGCTGGCGTTGCCCGATCAGTTTCAGGGCCTCAACCTGGGCGGCCCGATTACGGGTTAACCGTCTCTGGCTGCCAGATAGCCAGCAGCTCTGCGGTCGGTCGTACCTGCACCGGGTTGCCCGGCAGGATCAGATCGGCCCAGACTTCATTATGTTGGTTGATCAGTTGCTGCGCGGTTGCCCAGGTACGATCGGCTGTGGTGTGCGCGTCGGCGGCGACGGTGATGCGATAACCCAGGCTGGCACCCACTTTGAGGGTGGTATCGACGCAATAATCAGTCGCACAACCACAGATGACAAAAGACGAAATGTCTTGCTGTTCCAGCTGCGCCGCCAGCTCGGTCTGCCAGAAGCCGTCACAGGCAGTTTTATTGACGTAAAGGGCGTGAGCCGGTTGGTGTAGCTCAGGCACAATCTGCCAGGCTTCGCTGTTCAGCTCCAGACCCGGACCGACGTGCTGGATAAAAATGACCTGATCAGCGGCGGCAATGAGCTGATTAATCCGCGCGCAACGTCCTGCCCGATCGAAACGCGGCGTTGCCAGCACCCCGTTTTGCATGTCCACCACCATCACTACCTTGCTTCCCATGATCGCCTCCTTTTATATGCCTGGGCGTCAGTGTCGCGCTGAACTTCCTCACAGGCAAAACAAATCTGTTTTGCATTTTGCCCGTCTTACGGGGCATGCTGGTGATCTTCTTTACGATGGAGGTGTGTCGTGTCAGTGGTTCCTGCAATCTTCCCGTGCGAGCGTGACCGCGCGCAATTCCAGCAATTTTCCGAGCTGCCGGGCATTGAATTGTATCAGGCGCATATCTCCCGTTATGCCTTTGAGCCGCACACCCATGAAGCGTTTGGCATTGGCACCATTGAGTCGGGTGCACAACGCTTCCGCTATCGTGGCACCCACTACACCGCTCCCGAGCATTCGTTGGTGATGATGAATCCGGATGAGCTACACACCGGCGAATCCGCCTGTGAAGAGGGCTGGCGTTACCGCATGATTTACATCCATCCGGATGAGATGGACAGGCTGACCGGCGATCGCAACTGGTGGTTCAGTGAAGCGCTGCGCACCGATGCTCGTCTGGCACAGCCGTTTTCGCTGCGGCTGGCGGCTTTGTGGCAGGCTGAAACCGCGCTGGAACGCGAGGGATTGTTGGTGGAATTGCTGGAGTTGATGCGTCCATTGGCGCATCGCGGGCAATCCCGACCGGTGGAAGGAGCGCACCGTTTTGATTCGGTGAAAACGTATCTGCGAGAAAATCTCGCTGAACCGGTCAGGCTGGATGAACTGGCCGCGCTGGCGGGGTTGTCGCCGTGGCATTTTCTACGCAGTTTCCGCCAGCAGTTTCATGTCACACCACATCAGATGTTGATGGCATTCCGGCTTTATGACGCCAAGTTGCGGCTGGCACAAGGCGAAAGTGCGGCCTCGGTTGCAGCAGCCGTTGGCTTAACCGATCAGGCACATCTGACGCGTGCCTTTGCGCATCGCTATGGCATCACCCCTGGCCGTTATCAAAAACAGGTCTGGCCCGCACGCTAACCGCAATCTGCTACAAGCTTTTGCTGCTGCGTTCCGCCACACTGCGCCGGAATATCTTAATCAGGAAAAGATTATGTTGGCTGGAGTTCTGTTTGCGCTGGCGGCGGGATTGATGTGGGGGCTGATCTTTGTCGGGCCGCTGCTGGTGCCGGATTATCCCGGCACGTTGCAATCCGCCGGGCGCTATGTTGCTTTTGGTTTGATCGCCTTGCCGCTTGCCTGGCTGGATCGTCGTCGCTTGCGTCAACTGGCGCGCCAGGATTGGATTGAGGCGTTAAAGCTGTCGCTGGTGGGCAATCTGATGTATTACGCCTTTCTCGCCACCGCCATTCAGCGTACCGGCGCACCGGTAGCAACAATGATTATTGGCACCTTACCGGTGGTGATGTCGGTCACGGCTAACCTGTGTTACGGGCATCTGGAAGGGCGATTGCCCTGGCGACGGTTGATGCCTGCCTTGCTGATCATTGCCCTGGGATTGGTATGCGTCAATGCTGCGGAGTTGCAGGCACAGGGAGCAACGCTGGACTGGCCGCGCTATCTCTCCGGCCTGTTGTTGGCGGTGATGGCGGTGGGCTGTTGGACCTGGTACCCGCTACGTAATGCGCGTTGGCTGCGTAACCATCCGCAGCATAAACCCGGCAGTTGGGCGACTGCGCAAGGCCTGGTGACGTTACCCCTGGCAGTGGTGTTTTATCTGCTGGTGTGCGGACAGATCCACTGGCAACAACCTGATTTCGCGTTACCTTTTGGCCCGCAGCCTGAGGTTTTCCTGCTGTTGATGCTGGCGATAGGGTTGCTGTGCTCATGGCTCGGAACGCTGTGCTGGAATGCGGCCAGCCAGCGCCTGCCCACGGTCATTATGGGGCCGTTAATTGTGTTCGAAACCCTGTCTGGCTTGTTCTGGACTTTCCTGTGGCGACAAAGCTGGCCGCCGTTGCTGACCGCCATCGGTATCTGCTGTTTGATTATTGGCGTCATCTCGGCAATGCGTATCAAGCCGCAGCCGGTGGTAACTTCACTGGAAATTTAAGCGTAAAACGATGCCAGCCACGGGTGCTGGCATCCTGATTTGCCCCTGATTTTAAGATTATGACCAGCCAGAAATCCTGCCACTTTTGCCTTATCTGTTCTTAAGCCATACCGCGTTATAACCATTTCCTGGGCCACCAGGCAGGTTTTCAGCGCGAAACGTCATATCTGACGCCAGGCCGGCAGGGACGAGTGGATAAAATTCTCCCTGTTCTGGGGGGAAGACGCGGTGATTCGCGGGCAAAATGGGCCGTTTTGGCGGCTGAATGGTCGCTAAACAGGCATTAAACAACCGGGCCAGGTCTCTTTTTATTGCGCTCTGGCACTGAAAACCCCCTGCCGGAACCATCATTTCCTCAAGGTGTTGCTGTCTGGCTGAGACTCTTCCGCCGTGCATGTGACCGAGATTGGTTAAGTGCGGCGATGAATAGTGACGTGATATTAACTCATCCGGTATGGCTAATTGCGTTATTGTTTAGCGATGATAACGTTTCTCTTCAGGCTGATTCCTGGTATGAGTACGCCATCGGCACATGGAACTGCGGATAATATGATCACCCCCAGATAACGATAGATCCACTTAAAAGAAGAGTGGGTGTGAGAGGGATTCTGGCCTGTTGTTCATCGATGCTAAACAAAAATACCTGTTTCTGGCGCAGAGTATTAATGTTGATAAAGTAATAATGAAAGCCCCAATCTCACCTGAATGAGATTGGGAGGGACGTAAATAGCTTGAAACGCGAGACTTTTGCTGATGTGAATCAATTTTACCGCAAAAAAAGAAGTAATTTCTTGATGTTATTCATCAGGAAATAATGGTGCGAATTGTTATGTCACGAACGCCGAATTAAATGATCTTCATCTCTTCTGGTAAGAACAAATCTCAGCATTAAGTCAAATAACAACGGCCTTAATGTTGTTAGCGATTTTCTGTACCTGACGGGTAGTGGTAAACGCTGCGGCTAATATCCAGCAAGCGGCAACTGCGACGTGTGCCTATGTCGAAGGTGGTTTGCAGAAAGTTAACAGCCTGGCGTTTTTCATTGGTGGTGAAGAAATTTTTCAGCACGCTTTGCAGCATCTCCTTATCAGAGCTGAGTGTCTGCAACTCGCGGGTGAGTGTTTGAAGTTTGTCTTCTAACTCTTTGATTTTTCTTCCCTCCTCAGAAGAGAGTCCAGAGAATTTTTTCTTCCAGCTATAGAAAGTGGCTTCGGAAATGCCAAGCTCCTCACAAATCTCCCTGACTTTCACTCCTGTTTCAGAAGCTTTAATGGCATTTGTGATTTGCTCTTCGCTATATCGTGACTTTCTCATAAATGCTATTACCTTTCTTATCAATTAGTGGATGAGAATTACTGTATTAATATCTGGTACTGCAAAAACACTATTAATGCAGTATTAAAGTGCGCGATTAGAATTGCGAGGGTTAAATTAAGATATTTAGAATAAATATCATCATGGGATAAGTCTTATTTTATTCTGATTGCCATTGAACGCCTTCCTGGTGTTGAGTTTTTGATATAGATTCATTTCATCCCAAATGCGGAAAAATTATACATTCATCGGAAAAACGGCATAACCTGCTTGCAAAAACGCCAGGATATGCCAGTAGCTTTTTGGTCAATATTTTGACTGAAATCGGTTACATCCACAGGGTTTCGCGCCGGATTTAATCAGAATTATCCTGAATTCATTGTCTGAATCCTGACGCGAGTCCTCTTTTTCGGACCAGCATGGTTTGAAGATATTAATTTAAGTCAGGCCCAATTAGCGCTTGTTTAATTCTTTCAAGGACGTTGTACCGAAAGTAGTTGCAGTAAGTAATACTAAGGACGAGTTGATGAAATTAAGCGTAATGTCAAATGCCGCCTGGATGATGTCTGAGAAGATCGTCTCGGTTTTCGGCGTCATATTTGTGACTTCCTATGTGGCAAAATCCTTCGGCCCGACGGTGTTCGGCCAAATGGCGTTTTCCACCTCACTGTTTTCTATGGTGCAGACCGTAGCGATGTTTGGCACCGAAACGATACTGTTCAAAACCATCAGCAAAAGTGAGCCAAAAGGTGTGCGCCTGATGAACGTGGCACGCACGTTGCGATTTGCGCTCCTGGTATTGACCTCGGTGCCGGTGTTGATTTGGGTCTGGTACAACATGCAGGAAAACTTTCTTGCGTTTGCGCTGGCTTCGTTCATCGCTTCGGTATTCGTTACCCAGGACACGTTCAGCGTGTATAACAACGCGCGTCTGGCTTCACGGCTCAATACCATTGCCAACTCAATCGGTCTGCTGCTGGGTTTTTCACTCAGTTTCGCCATTGCCTGGTTCCGGCTCAACCCCATCTGGCTGACCTTATCGATTGTGGTGGTGACGTTGGTTCCCTACGCCATCAAACGCTACAACTTCTACCGTGAAAACCAGGAGCAGGCACCTGCACGCAGCAAACGCGGCGCTTATCTGCGTTATCTGCTGTATGCCGGTTTACCGTTGGCGATCTCCAGCATTTTTATTTCGGTACAGGTGAAAACTGCGCAGATGTTTCTGGTGGGTATCGCCTCGGCGCGTGAGCTTGGCTTGTTCGCCGCCGCCAACACCATATCGGCCTCATGGACCTTCATTCCATTGGCCATTATCACCTCCAGCTTTTCAGAGATTTTCAGGGAGCGCGGCAGCGTTGCTATCAAGCTGACGGCGCGCCTGAACGGTTATGTTTTGGGTGTTTCATTGCTCTTGTTACTTGTCATCGCCTTATACGGCGAAAAAATCATCATTGCTTTGTATGGTCACGAATACACGCAGTCAGGAAGTCTGATTACCGTGTTGTCGATAGCGTCCAGCTTCTCCGCAATGGGAACCGTGGCGTACCGCTACATGGTCAAGGAAGGAGGGTTTAACTATCTGCTCAGAAAAATTATCTGCTTGATGGCGATCAGCCTGCCGCTCTCGTGGTGGCTTATTCAGGGCTACGGCATCATGGGGGCCGCCTGGAGCGTCTTCATTACTGAACTTCTGTCCCTTACGGTGATGAATTACTTCTTCAGAAATGGCGCCATTTTTAAGATTCAAGTTTCCTCGCTCAACTACAAAACCTACAAATGAGGTTAGATATGCTCAAGTTGAAAGATGAACTCAGACGAAGTGTGCGGTATTTCATCAAAAAAATGCCCTGGGCTTACCAGGACCGTCTGTACTACTTCCGTAGGTTTCGTCGGTTACCCAATTTGCGTCAGCCCAAAGTGTTTAATGAGAAGGTGCTGTATCGCAAGTTTGTCTATGGCGATTACCAGAACTATGGTCGCCTGTCGGATAAATACTCGGTGCGTGATTACGTTGCTGAGAAGGTGGGCAGCGAATATCTGATCCCGCTGGTGTATGAAACCAGCGATCCTCATTCACTGCATACCCTGTCGAGCTGGAAAAATACGGTCATCAAACCGAACCACGGTTCGAATATGGTCGAAATCCTGTTGGAAGAGCCAGATGCGCTGAAGAAACAGCAGATCATCAGTAAATGCCAAACCTGGTTGAAAAAAGACTATGCGGATGAAGCGCGCGAGATCCACTACCGCTATATCAAACCGCGCATTCTGGTAGAAAAATACATTGGTGATGGGAAAAACGCGCCCATTGATTACAAGTTCCATATGTTTAATAAACGTGATGGCAACTTTGAATATGTGCTTCAGGTGATTTACAACCGATGTAGGCCGTTGTTATCCATGAACTTTTACGTTAACAATTTAGACGAGGCGTATCACAAGATTCGCGATACCGGCCTGGATATCTCGCCGCAAATGGCCGCGTTACAGCACGCGTTAGTCTTGAGCAAGAAGCTGGCAAGTGATTTCGATTATGTGCGCGTTGACTGGTATATCCACGAGCAGCAGGTTTTCTTTGGTGAGCTGACCTTTACGCCTGGCGCGGGGATGGTCACCGGGCTGGATCGTGGACTTAATCAGATGATGGGTGATATGTGGATTCAGGACCGTCTTGGTGCACAGACACCCGACGGAACGGTGGAGGATGTCAACATCCCGGCCGTATTGAAGAAAATTTGAAATCACACAGCAAAATAAAAAACCCCGCAACGCGGGGTTTTTTATGGGTAGCGATTAAGGCATTGGCCAGTCAGCAGGCGTCTGGCTCATCACCTCAACAAAGGCATTTTTGGAGATTTCCATAAAGTTATGCAGATTCTCCATACTGAGGGTGATCCCCATCAGGCCAGTGACAAACCAGCAGGACATACCCAGGCCGATTCCGCCGCACATCAGCGCCATCACATGGTGGCTGTTCTGACGAAAACGAATTTTCAGGGTGCTGGCGAAAAACATCATTACTGCGCTCAGCAATTCCCAGCGCATAACGATAAGACTGGTGGTTAAAGTAGCCATCTGCAACGAACCTCTATGAATCAGTAACATCCCTGACATTCATCGGACATCACTGGCGGCAGAGAAGGAAGGTCAGGGAGGCCCTTCAGGCCGTCGAACTACGCATTAAACTGTGACTTGGGTCACATTATATCATCCGATTTGAAAGTTTGAACAAAATTTATACCTGGTATGGTAGAAAAAAATTTATCGATGCAGCTAGAGGATTCGCGCGATAAATCGCGCCGCAACGACAGCATGCGGAAATTTATGGCGTAGCCACGGATTTATCGCGCACGTATCGGCAGCGTAAGGAAATTTATGGCGTTGCCACGGACTTATCGCGCACGTATCGGCAGCGTAAGGAAATTTATGGCGTTGCCACGGACTTATCGCGCTCGTATCGACAGCGTGCGGAAATTTATGGCGTTGCCACGGATTTATCGCGCACGTATCGGCAGCGTAAGGAAATTTATGGCGTTGCCACGGACTTATCGCGCACGTATCCGCAGCGTAAGGAAATTTATGGCGTTGCCACGGACTTATCGCGCACGTATCGACAGCGTGCGGAAATTTATGGCGTTGCCACGGACTTATCGCGCACGTATCGACAGCGTGCGGAAATTTATGGCGTTGCCACGGATTTATCGCGCACGTATCGGCAGCATGCGGAAATTTATGGCGTTGCCACGGATTTATCGCGCACGTATCGGCAGCGTAAGGAAATTTATGGCGTTGCCACGGACTTATCGCGCACGTATCGGCAGCGTGCGGAAATTTATGGCGTTGCCACGGATTTATCGCGCACGTATCGGCAGCATGCGGAAATTTATGGCGTAGCCACGGATTTGTAGCGGCGCGATTTATCGCGCACGAATAGACAGGGCAGGGAGCGCCCGCGCGGGGCGCGCAGGCAAGGTTAGCGAACCGGGCAGCACTCGCCGGTAGTACGCTGGGTAAAGCTGGCCATATTCTCGTTGCAATCAAAGCTCACCAGACGTGGGCGCTGAATCATCGCCTGGCGACGCATGGTATGGCGATACGCGGTGGGCGTTTGCGAGAACTGACGGCGAAACACGCGGGAAAAGGTTTGCTGTGAGTCGTAGCCGTACTGCATAGCGATATCAAATACCGGACGTTGTGTCTGACGCAGAGCCTCAGCGGCCAGCGTTAAGCGGCGTTCGCGAATATAACCGCCCAGCGTTTGTTTCGTCACGGTACGGAACATACGTTGCAGGTGCCATTTGGAATAACCTGATTTCGCCGCTACTTCATCAATCGACAGAGTTTTATCCAGATTCTGATCGATCCAGTGAGTCAGTGAATGAATGATTTCCTCTTGCATCATAACCACATCCTTCTGAGTAGAGATTCGAAGTTTCAATGGGGAGCGAGTATAATTCCTCAAGTTAACTTGAGGTAAAGAGCGAAATGAAAAAAGAACGCAACTACCCGAAACCGGTGCTGACGCCGGGTGAAGTGGCGAAGCGCAGCGGTGTGGCGGTGTCGGCTTTGCACTTTTACGAAACCAAAGGATTGATCTCCAGTACGCGTAATAACGGCAACCAACGGCGTTACAGCCGTGATGTGCTACGCCGCGTGGCGATCATTAAAATTGCGCAGCGCATTGGTATTCCCCTCGCCACGGTCAGCGACAGTCTGATGCATGTGCCGGCTAACAAGCGCATGTCGACCCAGGAATGGGATGCGCTGACGCAGCACTGGCGTGAGGAACTGGATAAACGCATCGAAACCCTGACGCGGCTGCGTAACGATCTTGATGGCTGTATCGGCTGTGGTTGCCTGTCAATGCGTGACTGTCCATTGCGTAACCCTGGCGACCGTTTGGGCGAGCAAGGTTCAGGGGCGGTTTTGCTCGATCCGCAACAGGACGAGCAGAAACGCTGAGGCGACATCATCTATACTTGCTGGTCCAACCATTGGTCAGGAAGCCATGATGATCACTGTTCACCATCTTGAAAATTCTCGTTCACATCGGGTGCTGTGGCTGCTGGAAGAGCTGTCAGTGCCTTATCAGATCAAACGTTACCAACGTGAAGGCACCCTGCTGGCGCCCGAGTCGTTGAAGAAAGTCCATCCGTTGGGGAAATCTCCGGTGATCACCGATGGCAATCGCGTGATCGCGGAATCTGGCGCAATCCTGGAGTATCTGGCCGACAAATATGACGCCGAATATCGATTAAAGCTGTCCGATGAAGATGCGCAAATTGCGGCGCGTTACTGGCTGCATTACGCCGAGGGGTCGTTGATGCCCCTGCTGGTGATGAAACTGGTGTTCGGGCAGTTGGGTAAAAAACCGGTGCCCTGGCTGTTGCGCCCGGCCGGTAAGGCTCTGAGCGCCGGGATCCAGAAAGCCTGGCTGAACAAGCAGTTGAGATTACATGGGGATGTGATTGAACAGCACCTGAGTCAGCACCCTTACTTCGCCGGTAATCGTTTTAGCATCGCCGATATTCAGATGAGTTTTCCGCTGCTGGCGATGCGTGCGCGTACCGGCCTGCGTGATATGCCTGCCAGTCAGCACTGGCTGGAAGGGCTGGAACAACGCGCCGCCTGGCAGCGGGCGATTGAGCAGGGTGGCCCGATCAATTTCAGCCAATAATCATGTTGCGCAACCCGGCTATCATTTGGTTGCGCAACAAAAATGCGCATAAAAATTCCTATAATTTCCAGTCTGTTCCACTGAAACTCGCGCACGCCGGGGCAGCGAAACTACGTTGCATTTCTGTTATGCAATGAGGATTATCCTGTATCGATGCAGATTAGCAGTTGAAAATCTCAGGCCAATCACCGGATAATCGTTTGCCTTTTTTCTGAGTTCCCCCTTTTACGACCAGAAATACGCGACTACGTAAACGTTTGCGTTGTTTCTCCGTTGGAGAAACGTGCACCAGGATGGCAGGCAAACGTCAGTCGTGCGGCCACTCACAACAGCAAAAATTCAGAGGATTAATTATGTCTGGCGAATCTCGCCCGGCCAGTGGAAAACTGGACGGCTGGTTCAATATTTCAGCACGCGGCAGTAGCGTGCGTCAGGAAGTGCTGGCGGGCTTAACCACCTTCCTGGCGATGGTCTACTCCGTCATTGTGGTACCGGGTATGCTCGGCAAAGCGGGCTTCTCACCGACCGCGGTATTCGTCGCTACCTGCCTGGTGGCGAGTTTCGGTTCGATCATCATGGGGTTGTGGGCCAACCTGCCGATGGCGATTGGCTGCGCTATCTCGCTGACGGCGTTTACCGCCTTTAGCCTGGTGCTAGGTCAGCACATCAGCGTGCCGGTGGCGCTTGGTGCGGTGTTCCTGATGGGGCTGCTGTTCACCCTGATCTCGGTGACCGGCATCCGAGCATGGATTCTGCGCAACCTGCCAATGGGCGTAGCGCATGGTACCGGCATCGGTATTGGCCTGTTTCTGTTGCTGATCGCGGCTGACAGCGTTGGCCTGGTGGTGAAAAACCCGGCGGCGGGTTTGCCGGTTGAACTGGGCCACTTCGCCTCCTTCCCGGTGATTATGGCGCTGGTGGGTCTGGCGGCGATCTTCGGGCTGGAGAAGCGCCGTGTCCCTGGCGGCATTTTGCTGACCATTGTGGCGATCTCGATTGTCGGACTGATTTTTGATCCGGCAGTGAAATATCAGGGGCTGTTTGCCATGCCGAGCCTGAAAGATGCCAGCGGTCAGTCGCTGGTGTTCAGCCTCGATATCATGGGCGCGCTCAAACCCGCGGTGCTGCCGACGGTGCTGGCGCTGGTGATGACGGCGGTGTTTGATGCTACCGGCACCATCCGGGCGGTGGCCGGCCAGGCTAATCTGCTGGATAAAGACGGCCAGATCATCAATGGTGGCCGCGCCCTGACCACCGACTCTGTCAGCAGCCTGTTTGCCGGTCTGCTGGGCGCTTCCCCGGCGGCGGTCTATATCGAATCGGCGGCCGGTACGGCGGCGGGCGGTAAAACCGGTCTGACGGCGGTGGTAGTGGGTCTGTTGTTCATGGTGATTCTGTTTATGTCGCCGCTGGCGTATCTGGTGCCGGCGTATGCTACTGCTCCGGCGCTGATGTATGTCGGTCTGCTTATGCTCGGCAACGTGGCGAAAATCGATTTCAATGATTTCGTTGATGCCATGTCCGGCCTGCTGACGGCGGTGTTTATCGTGCTGACCTGCAACATCGTCACCGGCATTATGCTCGGCTTCGCGGCATTGGTGATTGGTCGCCTGTTTGCCGGTGAGTGGCGCAAGCTGAATATCGGTACGGTGGTGATTGCTGTGGCATTGGTGGCTTTCTACGCCGGTGGCTGGGCCATCTGACCTGAAATTTTCCTGAAATCCGAATTATTCGCTTTCCTTGTACTGCCGCACGTCGGGTTTTCCCGTCGTGCGGCGTTTTGTTTTACACTTTCCTGCGCAACAAACATCGCTTTAACGAAAATGATTCGCCTAAGGAAAGCATGGAAATCTTCTTTACCATTCTCATCATGACACTGGTTGTGTCACTCTCTGGTGTTGCGGCACGTATCTTGCCGTTTCAAATCCCGCTGCCGCTGGTGCAGATCGCGGCCGGTGCAATGCTCGCTTGGCCGACCTTTGGTCTGCATGTCGATTTTGATCCCGAACTGTTTCTGGTGCTGTTTATTCCGCCCTTGCTGTTCGCCGACGGCTGGAAAACACCGATTAACGAATTTCTGCATCACGGTCGTGAGATCATCGGACTGGCGCTGGTGCTGGTGCTGATCACCGTGGTGGGTATCGGCTATCTGATTTACTGGCTGGTGCCGGGTATCCCGCTGATTCCGGCCTTTGCGCTGGCGGCGGTGCTGTCACCGACCGATGCGGTGGCGCTCTCCGGTATCGTTGGGGAAGGGCGCATCCCGAAAAAAATCATGTCGATTGTGCAGGGCGAAGCCCTGATGAACGACGCATCCGGCCTGGTGTCTCTCAAGTTTGCTGTCGCCGTGGCGATGGGCACTATGGTCTTCACCTGGGGCGGTGCCAGCGTCGAGTTCCTCAAAGTGGCGGTTGGCGGCCTGGTGGCCGGGGTCGCGGTTTGCTGGCTGTATGGCCGCTCGCTGCGTCTGCTGAGTCGCTGGAGCGGTGACGATCCGGCAACGCAGACGGTGTTATTGCTGCTGCTGCCGTTTGCCTCCTATCTGATTGCGGAACACCTTGGTGTCTCCGGGATCCTCGCGGCAGTGGCGGCCGGTATGACCATCACCCGTTCCGGTATCATCCGCCAGGCTCCGCTGGCGATGCGTTTACGCGCCAACAGCGTGTGGCAGATGCTGGAATTTGTCTTCAACGGCATGGTGTTCCTGATGCTCGGCCTGCAACTGCCGGACATTATTGAAACCTCGGTGGCACAGGCCAACGCCGATCCCAATGTCGAGCTGTGGATGCTGTTCACCGACATCGTGTTGGTGTATGCCGCGCTGATGGTGGTGCGTTTTGGCTGGCTGTGGATGATGAAACGCGCCAGCCTGCGTTTCCTCAAGAAAAAGCCGCTGGAATTTGCCAGCTACTCCCTGCGCGAACTGCTGATTGCCTCGTTTGCCGGGGTGCGCGGGGCGATTACCCTTGCCGGTGTGCTGTCAATTCCTCTGTTCCTCAGCAACGGTGACCCGTTCCCGGCGCGCTACGAGTTGGTATTCCTCTCTACCGGCGTGATCCTGTTTTCGCTGCTGGTTGGTGTGGTGCTGTTACCCATCCTGCTGCGCGGCATGGAGAGCACCGATAAAGCAGGCCATCGACGCGAAATTCAAAGCGCGCGTGCCGCGATGGCCAGCGTGGCGATCGAAAGCCTGCAAAAGATGGAAGCCCGGCTGGAAAAAGACACCGAAGAAAACATCGATCCGGAGCTGTTGAAAGAGGTCAGCCTGCGGGTGATTGGCAATCTGCGCCGTCGCGTGGTCGGGAAAGAGGAGCTGGAGCAGGCGCTGTTTGCGGAGAACCTTGAACGCCGCTTCCGTCTGACGGCGATCCGCGCCGAGCGCGCCGAGGTGTATCACCTGCGCGCCACCCAGCAAATCTCCAACGAAACCATGCAGAAATTGTTGCGCGATCTCGACCTGCTGGAAGCCTTGCTGATCGAGAAAGAAGAGTAACCGCTGCGCCGCGAATCAGACTGAGATTCGCGGCGCATTATCCGGCCAGTGCTCACGACAGCAGGCAATCCACGCCTGAGCGCTACGTGACAAATAACTGCCTTCCCGCCAGATCAATCCCAGGCTCCACTTCAGCTCTGATTCCAGCGGCAGCCACAGCAGTGATTGCTTATCCAGCCGTTGGCAAATCGGTTCCGGCAGGATCGCCAACCCCATTTCCGCCTGCACCATCGCGGCGAGGAAGTCCCATTGACCGCTGCGCACCGCGATATTTGCCGTCAACCCAAGACGATGAAAGGCCTTCATTAACTGGCGATTGAGCGAAAATTCTTCGTTGAAAATCAGCAACGGATGTTCCGCCAGCTCACCCAGCCCCAGATGGGTACGATTGAGCCAGGGCGCGGTGCGCGGCAGCAAAACGCATAACGGATGGTGCATCAACTCCAGTGTATTCAGTGGCAAATCGGCGTCGACCGGCAGCGCCGTCAGCGCGATATCGAGGCTGCCATCCAGCACCGCCTGCTGCACCGTCAGGCCGCCAAACTCGGCGATTTTCAGTTCCACACCCGGATAACGACGGCGGAAGGCAGAGATGGAACCGGCAATTTGCATCCCCACCATTGGCGGAATGCCCAACCGCAGCTCGCCGGTCTTCAGTTGGGTGATGTCACCGATCTCAGCTTCCAGTTGGTGAAACTCCTGCAAAATCGCCAACCCACGCTGATAAACCGCCTGGCCGCTATCGGTAAGATGCAGCTTGCGACCGTCGCGCAGCAGCAGCGTGCAGCCCAGCTCCTCTTCCAGTTGGCGCAGCATTTTACTGATGGTGGGCTGTGTGACGTAAAGCTTCTGCGCGGCGCGGGTGAAGCTTTGTTGGCGCACCACTTCGGTAAAGTAGCGCAGGGCGCGGACGTCCATAGAAGTATTCCTGATTGGCATAGTTTGAATAATATTAATTCATTTTTTTCACACTCTGCCTGCGTTTTATACTGAACACCTGATTTATTTACGGGGGAGTGAGGAAAATGGCGTTCGCATTGAGTCCGCGCAGAACGGACATCCTGCAACGTATTTTCGTCCCGCTACAGTTGGTGCTGTACGTGGGATTGTTTATCGCCAGCGATAAACTGGTGGGTTGGCTGCATTTGCCGCTGCCTGCCAATGTCGTCGGCATGTTGCTGTTGTTGGTGTTGATTATGACGCGCGTGATACCGCTGCGCTGGGTGAAGGCGGGCGCTAACTGGCTGCTGGCCGAGATGTTGTTGTTCTTTGTCCCGGCGGTGGTGGCGGTGGTGAACTACAGCGATTTGTTGCGCAGCGAGGGTTGGCGCATCTGTCTGGTGATTGGCATCAGCACCCTGTTGGTGTTGGCGGCGACCTCGCTGGTGGTTGATCGCGTTTACCGTTTTGAAATGGCGCGTGCAGCGCGTAAGCAGGCGCATCATGAATGATCTGATCATTAGCCTGCTTTGTCTGGCGCTGACGCTGCTGGTTTATTACCTCAACAAACGTTTGTACCAGCGCTGGCGCACTTTGCTGCTGATGCCGTTGGTGATGACGCCGCTGGTGTTGGTGGTACTGCTGCTGATTACCCATGTGAGCTGGAAAGATTACATCGCCGAAAGCCACTGGCTGCTGTGGCTGCTTGGCCCGGCAACGCTGGCCTTTGCGGTGCCGGTGTATGAAAACCAGGAGATTATCAAACGCCACTGGTTATCGCTCAGTTTGGGGGTGGCGACCGCGACGCTGGTGTCGGTGTGCAGTTCGGTGTGGCTGGCGCGTTTGCTTACTCTGCCGGAATCTATTCAGCGCAGCCTGGCCGTGCGCTCCATCACCACGCCGTTTGCACTGGCGGCGGCGAAACCGATTGGCGGTCAGCCGGATCTGGTGGCGCTGTTTGTGGTGATCACCGGGGTGTTTGGCATGGCGGTAGGGGATTTTCTGTTCCTGCGTATCGCGATCAAACAGGGTGTGGCGAAGGGGGCCGGTTTCGGCGCTGCCTCGCACGGTGCTGGTACGGCGCGCGCTTACCAGATAGGTCAGCAGGAAGGGGTGGTTTCCAGCCTGGTGATGATGCTTTCTGGTGTGGTGACGGTGATCCTTGCCCCCTTGCTGGGGCATCTGATGTGGCAGGCGTAATCTGCCAAATTAACGGCCCGCAAGGGCCGTTTTGCATGTTGCTGTCATTCCTGTTTACGTAAAGCTTGCCAAATAAAGTTGTTTCCTGCCGCCTGGCTGTTTACCCTTTCCGCCGAATTGATTGTCCTTCATGGAGTGGAATTACATGTTAAAGCAACTTGTTACAGGAAGCGTACTGGGTCTGGCTCTGCTGAGCAGCGGCGCGCAGGCGATTGAGGGCAGTGTTGACGTGGGTGAACACACCACCAACCTCAACCTTGGCCTCGGTACCAACTCACCGGGTCTGTTCCTTAATGGCAACTGGCTGCGCAGCGATCATGATGGCAGCACTTACGGTTTGGGTCTGGGTTACAACGTTGATTTTGGTAACCTGCGTCTGGCTCCGACGGCGAAAGCGCTGTTTACCCACCCGGAAGATGGTAAAGACGGATTTGCCGTGGCACTGGGTGCGGGTGCGCAGTACAACTTCAATAGCATGTGGGGCCTGTATGGTGGCTACTACTATGCACCGGAATCCTTCTCTGATCATCTCGACAGCTACCAGGAAGTGTCTGGCGGCCTGAGCTTCACCCCGATCTCGCTGTTGAACGTACGTGTGGGTTATCAGTATATCGAGCTGAACAACAAAGGCAGCCGTAAAGACAACGTGCTGGCCGATGGCCCGTATGTTGGGGCGTCACTGCGTTTTTAATCCTCTGCGGTTAGAGTCATCTGCGCGTTGTGACCCTCACCCCGGCCCTCTCCCATAAGGGAGAGGGAGGTGTGCGATATGCCAGTTTTGCACGGACCATTCCCTCTCCCATAAGGAAGAGGGAGGGGTACCATATATTCCCTCTCCCATAAGGGAGAGGGAGGGGTACCATATATTCCCTCTCCCACTTGTGGGAGAGGGCTAGGGTGAGGGCGTCAGTGCGCTTTCCCCTGTGAAATCCCCACACCGGTTTGAGAACGAATAAACTGTCCACGGAAGCGTTGACGTTCAATGGCCCCCTGTTCCGAATGATCAGTAATGGAAAACAGCCAGGTGCCGATAAACGCGGCCAGTATTGAGAACAACGCCGGATACTCATACGGATAGATCGGCGCAGCATGCCCTAATACCTGCACCCAGATGGTGGGTCCAAGAATCATCAGCACCACCGCCGTCAGCAAGCCCAGCCAGCCTCCAATCATTGCGCCGCGTGTGGTCAGCTTCGACCAGTACATCGACAGCAAAATAATCGGGAAGTTACAGCTGGCCGCGATAGAGAACGCCAGGCCGACCATAAAGGCGATATTCTGCTTCTCAAACAAAATCCCCAACGCAATCGCTACGATGCCAAGCACCAGCACCGTGACTTTCGAGACATGCAGTTCCTCGCGTTCGGTGGCCTTGCCTTTGCGGATCACGCTGGCATACAGGTCATGAGAAACCGCAGAAGCCCCCGCCAGCGTTAACCCGGCCACCACCGCCAGAATGGTGGCGAATGCCACAGCAGAGATAAAGCCAAGGAACAGGCTGCCACCCACTGCATCCGCCAGATGGACTGCCGCCATATTGGTGCCGCCAATCAGCGCGCCGCTGGCATCTTTAAAGGCGGGATTGGCCCCTACCAGCAAGATCGCGCCGAAGCCGATAATAAAGGTCAGGAAGTAGAAATAGCCCATAAAGCCGGTGGCCCAAAACACGCTCTTACGCGCCTCACGAGCATCGGCTACCGTAAAGAAGCGCATCAGGATATGTGGCAATCCGGCAGTACCAAACATCAGGGCCAGTCCGAGCGACAGCGCTGAAATCGGATCTTTCACCAACCCACCAGGCTGCATAATGGCTGAGCCTTTCGGGTGTACTGCCATCGCTTCAGTAAACAGCGTGTTGAAGCTGAAACCTGCGGTTTTCATCACCATGACAGCCATAAAGGTGGCACCGAACAGCAGCAGCACCGCTTTGATAATCTGCACCCAGGTGGTCGCCAGCATGCCGCCGAACAGCACATACATCACCATCAGGATGCCCACCAGAATGACCGCGACATGGTAATTGAGGCCGAACAGGAGCTGAATCAGCTTACCGGCACCAACCATCTGCGCAATCAGATACAGCGCCACCACCACCAGTGAACCACAGGCGGAAAGGGTGCGAATGGGTTTTTGCTCCAGACGATAGGAGGCCACGTCAGCAAAGGTATAGCGACCAAGGTTGCGTAAACGCTCGGCAATCAGAAACAGGATCATCGGCCAGCCCACCAGAAAGCCGAGCGAATAGATCAGGCCGTCATAACCGGAGGTGTAAACCAGGGCGGAGATGCCGAGAAACGAGGCTGCGGACATATAATCGCCTGCCATCGCCAGCCCGTTCTGAAAACCGGTGATATTGCCGCCTGCGGTATAGTAATCGCTGCGAGAACGGGTACGTTTGGAAGCCCAATACGTAATCCCGAGGGTCGCGGCGACGAACACCACAAACATAATAATGGCGCCGTAATTGATGGGTTGTTTCTGCACCGCACCGGTAATGGCATCGGCGGCAAAGGCGCTGATGGGGGCGGCGGCGAGGAACAGTGGGAGCAGACGCTTCATGATTTCACCTCGCGCAGAATTTGTTGGGTCAGACGATCAAATTCACTGTTGGCACGCCAGACATAAATTCCCGTCAGCACAAAAGAGATCACAATCAGGCCGACGCCGATGGGGATACCTCGCGTGACGTTAGTGCCGGGATGGAGTGGCGTACCGAGCCAGGCGGGGGCGAAGGCGATCAGCAGGATAAAACCGACATATAACACCAGCATGATCAGGCTGAGCACCAGCGCAAAGGACTGGCGTTTATGCACCAGCTCCTGAAAGCGCGGATTGCTCTCGATTTGTTGCCACACAGCTTCCTGTTGGTTTACGGCTTCGTTCATCACAGTTTCTCCAGAGGCAAGGCAGGCAGTAACCTCACCGGAAAGTGATGTTAACTGACTGAATGTTCTAATTATTTAGTAAATGCGATGTTGACGAGTACGACGGAGGGCAGGGTTGACGATGCGGAGCCTGTGGGGACAGGCTGAACCGCATTGCCGGGTTATATTCGTAGCGGCGCGATTATCAGTACGGCGCGCGATAAATTGCGCCGCTACGTATTTATCAGATGACTATTTACGGCATTTTTATCGACTGTTTCTCTTCCAGTAATTTTTCTACCACGCCTGGATCGGCCAGCGTCGAAGTATCGCCCAGATTACTGGTATCACCGGTGGCAATCTTACGCAGGATACGGCGCATGATTTTGCCGGAGCGGGTTTTCGGCAGCGAGTCGGTCCAGTGCAGCACGTCCGGGGTGGCAATCGGGCCAATCTCTTTACGCACCCAGTTACGTACTTCGGTGTAGAGCTCTGGCGACGGCTCCTCGCCGTGATTCAGCGTAATGTAAGCATAGATCGCCTGACCTTTAATGCTGTGTGGAATCCCCACCACCGCCGCTTCAGCAATCTTCGGATGTGACACCAGCGCTGATTCAATTTCTGCGGTGCCGAGGCGGTGACCGGAGACGTTCAGCACGTCATCAACACGCCCGGTGATCCAGTAGTAACCATCTTCATCCCGGCGTGCGCCGTCACCGCTGAAGTAACGGTGCTTGAAGGTGGAGAAGTAGGTCTGCTCGAAACGTTCATGATCGCCAAACAAGGTACGTGCCTGGCCCGGCCATGAATCAATAATCACCAGGTTGCCTTCCGTCGCGCCATCCAGGGTATTGCCTTCGTTATCGACCAGCGCCGGTTGCACACCGAAGAACGGTTTAGTGGCGGAACCTGCTTTCAACTCGATAGCGCCCGGCAGTGGGGTGATCATGAAACCACCGGTTTCGGTCTGCCACCAGGTATCGACAATCGGGCAGCGGCCATCACCAATCTTGTTGTAGTACCACTCCCAGGCTTCCGGGTTAATCGGCTCACCCACCGAACCCATAATGCGCAGGCTGCTGCGGTTAGTCCCTTCAATCGCCTTGTCGCCTTCGGCCATCAGCGCGCGAATCGCGGTGGGGGCGGTGTAGAGCAGGGTCACTTTGTGTTTATCGACCACTTCCGCCATGCGGCTCGGCTTCGGCCAGTTCGGCACACCTTCAAACATCAGCGTGGTAGCACCACACGCCAGTGGACCATAAATCAGATAGCTGTGTCCGGTAACCCAGCCGACATCGGCGGTGCACCAGTAAACGTCTTCCGGATGATAATCAAAAACATACTTAAAAGTGGTAGCGGCATACACCAGATAGCCCCCGGTGGTATGCAGCACGCCTTTTGGCTTACCGGTAGAGCCGGAGGTATAGAGAATAAACAGCGGATCTTCGGCATTCATCGCTACCGCTTGATGCTGGTCGCTGGCACCTGCCATCAGGTCATGCCACCACAGGTCACGGCCTTCGCGCCAGCCGGTATCTTTACCGGTGCGTTGGAATACCACCACGTTCTTCACGCTGGTGACATTCGGGTTATTCAGGGCATCATCCACGTTTTTCTTCAGCGCAATGCTGCGTCCGGCGCGAATGCCTTCATCGGCGGTAATCACCAATTTGGCGTTTGAATCGATGATGCGTCCGGCGACGGCCTCTGGTGAGAAACCGCCAAAAATCACCGAATGCACCGCTCCGATGCGCGCGCAGGCCAGCATGGCAATCGCGGCTTCCGGCACCATTGGCATATAGATGGCGATCACATCGCCTTTCTTCACACCCAGGTTGCCGAGCACGTTGGCAAAACGACACACCTCAGCGTGTAACTGACGGAAAGTCAGGGTTTTGCTTTCGTTGGCGTCATCACCTTCCCAGATGATGGCAGGATGGTCGCCACGGGTTTGCAGGTGACGATCAAGGCAGTTGGCCGCGAGGTTGAGCGTGCCATCTTCATACCAGCGAATGGCGATATTACCCGGCGCAAAGGAGGTGTTCTTCACTTTGCTATAGGGAGTAATCCAGTCGAGAATTTTGCCTTGCTCGCCCCAAAAGGTTTCGGGATCGTCAACCGACTGTTGGTACATCGCTGCATATTGCTCTGCATTAATCAGGGCGTTCTCGGCAATCGCAGCAGGAACGGGATGCTTGTGAATTTGGCTCATGGCTGACCTCCTTGAAGATGTTAATCATATGTCAATCAATGGTTAATTGAAGCCCGGCCCTGCGGCTTTGTTTCGGTTTTGCAGACTGGATCACGGCCTAAGCCTGTGGGTATTCGTTTGGCAAATATCATGGAATCATCAGGCGCAGCAGGTGCTAACTCTGAGAAATTTCTGAACAAAATATCAGCAAACGCGCCCGGCTGCTTTTTACGCGATTTTGCATAGCTATGCGGAAAATTATCGAATTAAAACTTTTCATAACAGCGGGTTATGGTTTTCTCCCCGGATCAGCATTTTATGCTACAGCGCAGGATAAGAATTAAGCGAACCCGCCAGGGGTTGCATTTACCGTAGTGAAAATGGTACTTATCTCGCCCCTGGCAAGCCAGTATCCACTCAGGCTGCATCACAGGACACGTGCAAAATGTGCGCAAGGTAGTATCGGATGCAGTCCATAATAACCCTCTATTTTATCGGGCTTTTGCTCACTTCCCTGTGTGTTTCGTCTTCTGCTCCTTCGCAGCAGAGCAAAGGGGTTTTAACTGAGGAAAGTAACGCGTTATGAAAGGTTTTAAACTCAGCCTCGCCTGGCAGATATTGATTGCGCTGATTCTGGGCGTCGTGGTCGGTACGGTGTTGCATAATCAACCGGACGATCGTGAATGGTTAATCACCAATATTCTCAGCCCGGCGGGCGACATCTTCATTCATCTGATTAAGATGATTGTGGTGCCGATTGTGGTTTCGTCATTGATTGTCGGCATTGCTGGCGTGGGCGATGCGAAAAAACTCGGACGTATTGGCGTCAAAACCATTGTCTATTTTGAAGTGATCACCACCATTGCCATTGTGGTCGGCATCACGCTGGCCAACGTATTCCAACCCGGCAGCGGCATTGATATGTCAACGCTGGCAACGGTGGACATCTCTAAATACGAAGCCACAACGCAGGCGGTGCAGGGGGCACCGCACAGCCTGGTCACCACCATTTTGTCACTGATCCCGCAGAACATTTTTGCCTCGCTGGTGAAGGGTGACATGCTGCCGATTATCTTCTTCTCGGTGTTGTTTGGTCTGGGGCTGTCGTCTCTGCCTGCGGAACATCGCGATCCGCTGGTGGGGCTGTTCCGTTCGGTTTCTGAAACCATGTTTAAAGTGACGCATATGATCATGCGTTACGCACCGGTCGGCGTATTTGCGTTGATTGCCGTCACCATTGCTAACTTCGGCTTCGCCTCACTATGGCCGCTCGCCAAGCTGGTGTTGTTGGTGTATGTGGCGATTCTGTTTTTCGCCTTTGTGGTGCTGGGGGCGGTGGCGCGCTTCTGCAAACTGCGTATCACCACCCTGATGCGCATTTTGAAAGATGAACTGATTCTGGCTTACTCCACCTCCAGCTCAGAAACCGTGTTGCCGCGCATCATGCAGAAGATGGAAGCCTATGGCGCGCCGAAGGCTATCACCAGCTTTGTGGTGCCAACCGGTTATTCGTTCAACCTTGACGGCTCAACGCTGTACCAGAGCATTGCGGCGATCTTCATTGCTCAGTTGTATGGCATTGACCTGTCGCTGACCGATGAAATCATCCTGGTGCTGACGTTGATGGTGACCTCCAAAGGGATTGCAGGCGTACCGGGCGTCTCTTTCGTGGTGCTGCTGGCAACGCTGGGGAGTGTCGGGATTCCGTTGGAAGGTCTGGCGTTTATTGCCGGTGTTGACCGTATTATGGATATGGCGCGTACCGCGTTGAACGTGATCGGTAACGCGCTGGCGGTACTGGTGATCGCCCGTTGGGAAAACCAGTTCGACACCGAACAAGCCGCCGCTTACGAGCTTAAGTTACGTACGCAAAACGCTGCGTAACCTGCCTCTCATAAACCCGCCATCTGGCGGGTTTTTTTATTCCTGCGCCGGGCAAAACGGAAAAATTTCCCTTTCCACCAGGTGAATTAACAATTCAGTTTGATATATAGTTTCAAGAATAAATTATTCTCTTAGCGGAACCTGTATGAAAATCGATCTCAGCCAGATGATTACTGAGGGGCGTAACCCGGCCAGCCAACAGATTGATGAGCTGTCGACGGAAGCGATGCTGCGCGTTATCAATGACGAAGATAAGAAAGTGGCGCTGGCGGTAGAAGCGATTGTGCCTCAGATTGCCGAGGTGGTGAATGCCATCACCGCCGCCTTCAGTCAGGGTGGTCGTCTCATCTATTGCGGAGCGGGTACCTCAGGTCGTCTCGGGATCCTCGATGCCAGTGAATGCCCACCTACCTTTGGCACCCCGCGCAGCCAGGTGGTAGGGCTGATCGCCGGAGGTCACACCGCAATTTTGCAGGCGGTGGAAAATGCCGAGGATAATAATGAGCAAGGTGCGCAGGATCTGCGTGATATCCAGTTCAGTAGCAAAGATGTGTTGGTAGGCATCGCCGCCAGCGGTCGCACGCCTTACGTGCTGGGCGCCCTCGATTATGCCAAACAGGTGGGAGCTTTTAGTGCCGCCTTAACCTGCAACCCGAACAGCGCGATGGCGCAGGTGGCCGATGTGGCACTGACCCCAGTGGTGGGGCCGGAAGTGGTCACCGGTTCTTCGCGTATGAAAGCGGGCACAGCGCAAAAGCTGGTACTGAATATGTTGACCACCGGCGCGATGATCCGTAGCGGCAAGGTGTACGGCAACCTGATGGTGGATGTCGAAGCGACTAACCAGAAGCTGGTACAGCGGCAGATTAATATCGTTAAACAGGCAACCGAATGCGATGACGCTACTGCGCAGCAGGCGCTGGCGGCCTGCCAGGGACACTGCAAAACCGCGATTGTGATGGTACTCGCCGGTTTGCCGGCGGCAGAAGCACAAGCGCTGCTCAGCCACAACAATGGCTTTATTCGCCAGGCATTGCGCGAGGTGCCGTTGCGTTAATGGAAGGGGGCCAGCGTTACTATGCTGGCACCCGATCATTGCAACGTGGTGTGGATATCGACCCAACTGTCAGCCGGAATGTCGGTGTAGTCACCGAGGGCGGCGGTTATGGTGCCCTCAGAACCGTTCAGGGTGTATTTCAGCGCCCTGACACCAATCACAATCGTGTTGTAAGAATCAGACTCGATAGTCGCCGCCAGATTCTGGATGCCTGCTCCGCCTGCAATCACCGGATTACTGATTTTCCATAAAGATTTTTTCGTGACGATTGATGTGCCGATGATCTTATATTTTCCCGTCGCTTCTTTTGTCGCGGTCAACTTGCCGGACTGCGCGTAACCTCGATTAACCGCGCTAAAGTCATCGTTCTGTTTAAACGCATCCTGCACCGGCGATCGGGTCGCGGCGGCTATGGAGTCAGAGATGCGGATTACTGCCCCGGATGTTTTCACCACACGGCCATCATTAAGGGGGATATAGGTATTTGAGGTTAAAGAATTTTCTTCCTCAACATACACAATACCTTCAGGCTCTCTGTTCAGTGGCCCATCGCCCGCTTGATGAAGAACGACTTTCTCTTCCCCTGAATTTCCTGCCTCGGCATAGCGAAGTGGAATGAAGGTCGCACCTTCGTTACGGGCGGCAATTTTTGCGTAGACCGTTAACGTATTGTCTGACGTGTTGTAGACGTAGCCAAATTGCGTCAGGTTTGCGGTGTCGTGTCGGTAGTCCGAGGGATCGCGTAAGTTAGTGATGCGCAAGACATGCTTCACCGTCGCGGCATTGAGTGATGAGACAAAAATATCATTGCATTGAATCAGATAGGTATAGATTGACTCTGCCAGGGTTCCCCCGGAGATAAAAAATCCGGTGAAGTTCGGGCCTGAATTTCTTACACCGGTTTTCAGGGTGAATAACGTTACCCAACTGGGTTGGCTGAGCCAGGTTGTAGACTGCACATTTCCCTTCCTCAACGGCGCGATTAAATCCTTATCCGTTAAGGCACGCGGAGCAACCACGCCCGATCCCGCATAGGGAGTGCCGTAGTCGGTATATTGCCCCGGTCCGGCAATATACATGTCAGCTGAACCGTCGGCTTTGGGCAGAAAGATTAACGAGGAATGCAGCGTGTCATCTTCGGCACCGGAGAAGGGTAAGCGCAATATGCTGCCATTCCAGCCAGCGATACCTTGTCCATAGGGTTCACTGAACGGGATGGCCACTCTGGCCGCCGTGGGCTTTCCCTCTTTCGTGGCATACGTCTGGAGACGCCCACGTTCATCAATAATTAACGCCCCCCGGTTATCTGGCCCGCCAAACGTTAATCCAGCGATCCCTTTAGGGTCCGAAACGCCTTGTACGATATCAAACTGCCCGCGTTGCTTGACCCGGTCAAACACCGACGTTGTTCCACTGCCCGCCACTTGCTTGCCTTCGCCGGTAAAGAAACCGCCAACCAGTTCGAATCCATTCTCTTTGCCAATCTCAGTACGTAATGTGTCTGGCGCTGCCGTCGCGGGTAAGGGAGGGTGATTTATCCTGACATCACTGGAGTTGGATGCAGAACTGCGGTTTGAGAACAACGCCAGTAGTGTCGAAGGCACAATCCAGTTCAAAAGACGTCTTCTTGATAGAGTCATGATGTCTCACCGTCTGTTTATTATTACAACGCCGTCGGTTGCTGCTGCCAGCCAATGTTGTTGCCAGTGTTTCCCCATATATCCAGGCCGGTATTGGTTGTCCCGGTTTTAAGGGCGGGTGAATCGCTGGCGAGTTGCAGGATATTTTTTGCTTCCTTCATACCCGCCGGCGGCACGAGGGGGAGGGTAAAGCGGAATTTAGGATCGACATATTGCAGCTCGCTGGTGGAGACACCCGCCAGGGCGGCGGGAGCGGCGGATGACCAGGCTTCAGAGTAGAAGATGCAGTTTTTGAAGGCGTATTTGGTCAGCAACGTGCCAAATTCGGACACTTCCGCAGGGCTGATCAGATTGGAATTGTCACGGTGTTTCCAGTAAAAAATACAATTCTCCAGCGTCATGGCAAGGGCGGCTGGATTGTCCTCTTTGCGTGGGTTGCAGAAAAGAACATGGTCATTGGCCTGAGAAACGGTGTCAATAAACAGGCAATTTCGCACGACATTGTTATAGCAATACCAAAAACAACAGGCTTTTTTCCAGTAAATATCCTCGCTGCGTTGTGTTCGCGCGACGCCATCGTTATAGGAAACAATGTATTCAATCACGTTATTCACACAACCCAGGCCAAGGGTATGGTAGAGCGTATAGATGTCATCATTGAGCGGCTTATAACCGTTAGCATGATACCAACTGTTGGAGAAGGGACCCTGAACGAACATAAACGGTTTGGCATTATTGGTCAGATAACCCCAACGTAACAGGCAATGATTGCAGTGATAATCCAAATCTAACGCATAGCGATCGGGCGCGGCTGGCCCGGACCCATGCACCTCAAAATTCTGCCCGGTGGCGTAAGCGCACATGGTCATCCACAGCGGGACATCCGCACGGGCGGTGGTCCATGCATGGGGATCTTTTATCGGGTTATACACATTGGTACGGTAGGACGAGTAATAAATATTATCCCAGCCAGATTCCCATTCATCTCCACGAACATCACGGTTTTTATTTTTACTGGCCGCACCAGACAATAAGACACCGTAATTAACAATGTTGGTGAAAGAAACATCAAGAATACGTACCCCATAGCTTTTTCTTTGATCACCATAATAGGTATCAGGCTCTGAAAGATGGGGGTTGCCACGAATGAATATGCCGCAATTAATGTTATCGCCATAGATATCATGAATAAAAACTTTGTGGGCGATGTTTGTTGTGTCTTTAACGGTCAGGTGGATACATGCCACTTCTTTGGCGGGAGCGGAACCTGCTATCGCGGCCGGATCACCAATAAAGTTAATATGGTGAATTTCCAGATTGCAAATCCCATTGGCATCCCCTCTGAGCGAACCATACAAATAGCCACCGGTATGTTGTTCACCAGGGGTAGAGGAAAGCTGTAACGAGTTGATATTAAAATTCTGGAAAAGGGTATCAGTGTGACGTGTGGCAGCGTCTTTAGGATACCAAATCGGGTAAGCACCCTCACCATAGGATGTCAGAACACTCTGCGTGCCAGAACGATTTAAGAAAAAAGCCATTACATTCTGGCTGATATAGGACCAGTAGAAATGTGTGCCACGTTTAATTGATACGGTGACAGGATGGCTAACTCCGGATGAAATTACCTCATCCATCGTGCGATAAGGTTTTTCCAGGCTCCCGTTACCCGGAACCGTCGCTGAAGGATCAACATAGATAAACTTCATTCTGGGATACCTTTCAGGCTACACGCACCGCGTCTGATTGAAACTTACGAGTTTTAATAAAAGGTTTCTGTGCGACCACGTAGTGGTCATCAGCAATATTGGTCATGACAATGGCCCCTGCGCCAATCATGACATTGTGGCCAATTTCAATATCATCACCGAGGATGCAGGAGTTCACGCCCATAGAAACATTATCACCAATGATAAAATGTTTAGGGTACGGCAATCTATTCCCTCCGACGGTGCAGCATTGTCGAATATTGAAGTTTTTTCCAATCACGCAACCGCTGTTAATGATGACGGAGTAAGCATGCCAGATAACAAATCCATGACCGATCCTGGTCCGATAGGAGATCTCCACACCAAACATAAACTCGTTAAAGAACTTATGCAGAATAACAAAAGCCAGCGTGATGGGATAAAACACCCGCACCCGTTTAGCATGTAAAGAAGCCAGGCGGTACAGCAGTACAACCAGCTTGGATTTGATGCCAGGATTCATTTTAACTTCAGATAATGTCAGTTTGAGGCTACGAATGATGTTCGTCATGATTCACCTTACGCCGGATAGTCATTAATCCTGTTCACAGCAATATCCTGTAAGAACAAAATTTTATTATTTAAAAAATAAGTATGATGGGATGAAATTAAAAAATTAAATTTTGGCTCTGTCTACACGATACAGAAGCTCAAGAAATTTTTCTGGTGCGACGCGGGTAGATACCCTAACGAGAAAAGCCGCAAGGTTGTTAACTACCGAAGCCGTTTTCAATTTGCGTTTCAAATTAAAAAGAGAGACTTCACTTTTGATGTAGTTCAAACCCCTGCGTTTCTTTAACATGCCAGAGCCTGCCCGCACGTTCAACAGAATATCTGTTAAATTATGTGTTGTGTAATTTTCTGCGATTATTCTTAACCACAGATTGTAATCCTCCATAAATAGATGATGTTGATAACCTCCAACGTGATCCACTACGGATTTTCTAAACACGACACTCATATGATTAAACGGATTTTTGAACCGTGAGAAATGTTTAATGTCAGCGTGCAGTTCAGGTAAGCGTTTAAGCCGATGTTGACCTTCTTCATCAAATTCAATCACTGCGGAACCCAACAAGGCCACATCATTGTTTTCTGACATAAATGTCATTTGCCGCTGGAAACGGTGCGGCAGGCATATATCGTCGGTATCCATTCGGGCAATATATTCATATGAGCAATGTTTCATTCCTTCAGCCAGTGCTAATCCCAGACCAATATTTGTTTCCAGTTGCACCCGGTGGATGGGGAGTTTATCTTCCCAGCGTGAAACCACCTTTTCCAGTAAGGGTCCAACAGGTCCATCCATAACCAGAACTATTTCGGTTGGCTGAAGAGTTTGCTGTTCCAGACTACGAAAACAACTATCCAGGTTTTCAGCACTTTCTTTATAATATAGGGACATCAACACGGAAAAATGTTGTTGTAACATAAGTCACCTTTTGCTATGTGTAGAATAATTTAGATTTTTTGGTAAAGTTCGCTGTAGCTAAGTGCCATTTTTTTGGCTGAGTAATTTTTTAAATAATTATTTTTGGCGTTATCCGCCAGACTGGCTTTTTCATCGGACAGGTAGTACTCGTTGAGGCAGCAGATCAAACCATGCGTGGTTTTGTTAAATAAATATCCGCTTTTTTGTTCAAAGGCGTTATGTACCTCTTGATGAGGTTCGATATCTGAACAGATAAAGGTCTTTCCTGAAGCCATCGCCTCAATCAATGCTAATGGCAGCCCTTCGGCATGAGACGCTGAGATAAAACAATCAAAATCTTTATACACCGCATGCGGCTGGTCGGTACTGCCATGAAAAATAATTTTCTCATTGTTGAATTTTTGGCGCAGAAACGTTTCATCGCTACCTGCTCCAATAATATGCAGCTTTGCCATTTTCCCCTGGCACCAGCCACTGAAGGCTTCAAGAATTTGCTGAACATTCTTTCTTTTGTTAAGTACACCTAAATAAAAATAGTGGACCTCATTGTCATGATTCTGATGTTGTAGTGGACGCGGCTGCTCAACCCCATTGGGAATGGCGGTGACGTTATGCATCGCATGGTAATTGACGCAATGTTTCATCACCGCATAAGAACAGGCGACTTTATGAAAGTGGCGAATCATATAACGCCCGACCAGGCCTTCGAGCATGCCTTTAACGAATCCCTTGGTCTGGACAAAATCCACTTCGAAATAGTTATGTATCGTGGTGACTTGTGGTACAGAGGGGAACGATAAATAGTTAAATATATCCGAGACGGTACAGTGGCTATGAATAACCGAAAAGCCACCTTTACGGATAAATCTCAGTATCTGTAATATGGCGGTACGTTTGAAGACGGTGATTTTAGCCCGCGTGGCGAATTCCTCTTCCCTTTCACCACCATTCAGCGCCAGAACTTCAATATCATAAAACGCAGGCAGGTTTTTGATGATATTAAGGCATACGTTAACTGGTCCCGCATTTTTCAAACTTGGGACAATAAAAAGGATTTTATTTTTCATTTTTTGGGTCTTTTAATAGGGTAGTAAGGTTATCTGTGTTTTATCCAGTAGCCGTCATAATCAATATCATTGAGATATTTCTCAAAGTCCTGTTCATTGTAATTCAGCAGAAAAACCGGGCTGGTCCAGGCGTATGACCAGAGTCCACCCATCGTTAACGTCCTGCGTTGGGTATAAATATTGATAATCAGCAAGCTAAGTAACGCAAATACGACAAGATAGTTTCTGAGTAGCAGGCGAAATCTTGCCGAGTCAACTCCGGTTGAGAACAAATACACATAACAAATGCGGATCGCCAGCAAATATTGTGCAATGTTGAGATAACGCCCCATTGCGGTATATGAGACAGACATGATGAAACAGCAGGGAATGAAGAGGTTTAAAAACCGATCAAAACCTTTCACCTCTCCTTTGCTGAAAAGATAGAAAACGAAAGAAGCCAATCCGAGTGAACGGGTAATAATGGCGACCATAATGGTGTTGCTGTCATTGGGCGTTGCGCTAAAGCTACCATCAACATAACCCCCCATAGCATAGTCACCAATGCCCATAAACCCGATGCTGGGCAGAATTGAACGCAGTGCCACAGAACTCAGCAGCCAGAAGAAGATGCTTAACGGTAAGACAAATTTCTTTTCAACTTTAAAGAACAGGCTTGCCACGAAGACAAGAGAGACAAACACCATCGAAAAGTGCATCAGCAATGCAAGCAGCACAAATACACCGCAGCGCAGTTTGCTTCTGCTGAAGTAACAGGTAACGGCATAAATCATAAACACCAGTGCCGTACCGTAGCGGATACCCAGCACGAGGTTCAAAATATTCAGCGCCGAAAAAACCGTAAAATAGGTGAGGGCCAACCTGGTCGATGAGATCTCCCTGTTTTCTCTTTCCGAACTGTCTATCAATGTCACATTACGGAATGCAGCGAGTAACAAGTAACACATCACGCCACCGTAAAATGCCGGGATAAAAAAGAACGGAATATTCAGCAGCTGGAAAATCCAGCCATTAACATAAAGCAGGATATCGGTATGGGCACTGGCAATATCAGAAAAATGCGTACCTGGACCATAAGCATGGATTTCCAGATAGCGCCTGTAGAGATCCCCTAATGGCGGTATCTTGATCAGCAGAAAGAAATAGAACATCGACATCACCAGAAAGGGCAGTCGGTTCATCCCTTTTTTATCCAGAGATAAAAAGGAAAGTATCAACCCACCTATTGGAATGGTCATGCTCATTGCTAAGCTCAGCGGCATTAGCTTATTCATTCTCATCATCATAAGCGGACCTTTAGTGATTGTTTCTGAATGCTAATAAGCTTTCTGATTTTATGTCTGGCAAGGATCAGAAGATTATCAATGCTGGGGTGGTAGAAGAATTCTCTGAGATTAATTTCATCCTTTCTGTTCAGTTTGTCCTGAAAATAGAGCGAGTTCAGGTGCTGACGGCTCAGAGAAGGTTTATGTGTCGTAATAAATTTTTGATAACCCTGCCATGCCTTGCTGCCAGTGGTAATACGTGGGCGATCATCTTCAATATTAACGACATAGCTGGCGTCATCAATTCTGTAACATGAACCATACTGCATGATCATGCGATACCAGAGGTCATAATCTTGCCAGGCAGGAAAGTTGATATCAAAGCCACCAATGTTTTTCATCATGCGGGTTTCGATGAATACCTGGTTACCCACCCAATTTTTAAATCCCATCATATTTAGTGTGATGTCACCGACATAACTCTTCCATTTTTTCTCAATGTGACGATTTTTGAAGATCATGTTGGCGCAAAGAAATGATTTATTCAGTCTCTGGCTGGCAGTGACAAAATTCGCGATTCTGCTATGCAGAAAATAGTCGTCATCATCCAGGCCAGTAATAAATTCACCTTTGGCGATGGCTATGCAACGATTACGCGCATAACAGGCTCCCATCGGGACATCATTTCTAAGATAGATAATGCGGCCATCCCGTTTTTTCATCTCCGCAATCACCATTTGGGTATTATCAGACGAACCATCATCACAAATAATAATTTCCAGGTTTGTATAGGTCTGGTTTTGAACCGATGCTATGGCACGTTTAACCAGTGACGAGCGATTGTGGGTTGGAATATAAATCGTCACTAAAGGTCGTGCTGCGTACTTAGCATTCATAATGCTGATCTCCTGGGGAATAGAATGGACATTCCACTTCGTGTGAAATGTTAAAGTTAATTAAGTGCGTAGCTACGCGTGAATAATTATTTTATCCTTGCCTGGCGGACTCATAAGTATATTGGATATTGCTGTAACGGTAATATCCATAGGAACGAAGTTTGGTCCCATTCAGAATACATCCATTAATATGAATACCGTTGCGTTCAAAACGACGCTGACTGATTTCAACTTCCTTGAGGGTATTTTTTTCGCAGCGTACTACCAGCATGGTCGTTCCGGCGTAGGCACCAATAATCTCCGCGTCCGTAACGGCCAGCACCGGGGGCGTGTCTACCACCACTAAATCGTAATTTTTCTCAGCCCAGCGCATCAGATCACCAAACCGTCGGCTCATCAGGAGTTCGGTAAAACCCTGGTCAAGGGTGCCACGACCAATAAAGTGCAGATCATCGCTGATGGTTATTGGCTGGATTGATTCAATGGGATACTTCGCCGCCAGAATATTTGATAATCCTGCTTTTTCCTTAACATTGAAAATATGATGCGCGGTGCCTCTTCTTAAATCAGCATCAATCAGCAGCACTTTCTTCCCTGTTTGCGCCATCACCGCACTGAAATTGGTGCTGATGAAGGTTTTCCCCACACTGGCGCTGGCGCCTGAAATCATCAGAATGTTGTTACGTGCTTCCAGCATGGAAAAATGTATATTGGTTCTCAAACTACGCAACGCTTCAATCGCCAGATCCGTGGGGTTTTCCCGCAGAAGAAAGGCTTTTGCCATTTTGTAGATGTTCTTCTTATTACTTTTTTCCAGCCAGGGTGAAAACGGAATGCTGGAATAAACGGTCATTCCCTGTTCTTCTAATTCCTCTGATGTTTCCACCGCTTTATCCAGTACAAATCGGATAAAAATCACATTTATCGACACTAAAAGGCCAAGCAACAAGCCTTGAATAATGATGAGGTATTTATTCGGTGAAACCGGTTCAGGATCATCAAGCGGATGGTCAAGCACGCGCGCATTGCCAATTGCACTGGATACGGCGATGTTCAGTTCCTGTTGTCTGCTCAGCAAGTGCATATAAAGTGTTTGTCCGGAATCAACATCACGGGTCAGGCGTAATATTTCCTGCTGCACGGCGGGCATCGCCGCTATCTTCTCTTTCAACCCATCTCTTGCTGCCAGCAGCGTCTGGCGTTTATCCAGCAGCGTTTTATACATCGGATGATCTTTGGTATAGAGCTGTGAGATGTCAGCTTCGTTGATGGTCAACTCATTGAGTTGATTATCAATATCTACCGACTGGTCAAGCACCGATTGCGCTTCCAGCGGCAGATCGACGGTGCCGTTTTTTTCTCTGGCAGCATTCAGCTTATCTTCATTACGGTCTAACTCACTGCGCACTTCGGGGAGCTGCTGGTTCAAATACACCAGGCTGCGACTATCCTGCGCAACCTGCTCGCTAATATTCTGGTGAAGATAATGTGAGGCGATATTATCCAGCACCCGCATGGTTTCGTGTTGATCTTCTCCGGTCAACGTCAGTCTGATCATGCTGCTATTGATATCCGGGTCCTGCGCGCTCAGCTGATGTTGAAGCCTGTTGATTGCGTTCAGTCTGGAGAGATAAGTCGCAGTGAATTGCGTCCCCGGCAGCGCGTTGATGCTGGCAACCAGGATTTGCATGCCTGCGTGCGCAAAAACTTTGCCGGTTTCAGCCACAAAGGAGGCATTGCCCCAGTTAATCTGATAATGGCGGCTATCCAGCACCGTTAATGTCACCTGCTCGCTGTTGTCGTCAGTGGTGCCGGGTAAAAAAAGTTGGCTGACGTCAATTTCACCCGAAGATTTTCCTGTCAACGTTGCCAACGCTGAACCAATAATCGGCATGTGCTTCGGCTCAACCACCACCTGCAAATTAAGGTCGTCAACCGTCGCACCGAGGATATGGCGTGATTGCAGTAATTTCACATCGATAGCTGACACCGGTTTGCCATCAGGCAGCGGCGTACTGTTCTGATTAGCCAGAATAGCGTTGGCACGTTGCGGCTCTAACTGAATCAGTGCATTGGCCTGATAAACGACGGGCGTCAGTAACGTATAGACCCACGCCATCAGCATAAAACTGACGGTGATAACCAGTATCAAATAGCGGGACTCGAGCAGTTCCGCGAACAGTCGACTGGTATCGACCCCCTCTTCGTCATCCATTAGCATGTTTACAACCGGTTTCATGGGCATGGTTTTTATCCTGTTATCTTTGTACAGAAGTTACAGGCATAGCCCGCGCCAGATGATCGACGGAGAGAGACGACACTCAGATTGAATGTGTATGCGCTGCTGTAAAGTAGTCATATAAAATAAATCCAAAAAATAAAAAATGGGCTATTGGTTTTACGTTCTTGATACAAGGATTTTAAAAATTAAAAATTTCCCGGAAAATTTTCTGTCGTAAGTGTTATTATTTTCTTTCATCCATATCAATAGCGAAAACGACTCATTTTTACCGATAAGAAACTATCGCGCAGTTTGTCCAGCGCGCGCCATTTACTGGTTATCCCTTGCGACTGCACCAGGGCATAATTAAGTGAGTTAACAACCTGTATGGCAATATTGATCTGCTCCGTTTTCAACAAGTCGAGTCGACTGAAAAAACCAGTATCACAACCGTTTAATGCAAACTGGCTGTCGAATACGCCCATATTTCTTGCTGAAAACTTCTCGATTAATGAGCGATAGATCACCAGACCTAACCCCAATGATTTAACCGTGCTCTCGGTGTTGATGTTGAAACCGTCGGCGGCTTTACACACCGCTTCATTAATAATTGGATAATAAACCCGGCCATCGACACGCCCACGAATACTTGGGATTTGTAAGTCCACGCCTTGCTTATGGTAGCGATCAAGACGTTTTATATATTCTTTGTTCAGAACACTGTCATCATCGCAAAAAATAAAGCGGTCATAGCTTGCATTTTTGCTGATAACATTATTGCAGACTTCGCCCAATGGCAGATCACCAATTGACTCTTTAATGTCGACATTATTGACACAAAAGCCCAGGGTATGAATGAAGTCTTTATCAAATCGCAGCGGATTCGGTCCCCGATTGATGATCAGGAGATCGGTATCGGCACAAGATTTATTCATCATGCCATTAAGAACGCGTGAGTCTTTATAATTTTTACCGCTTAAAATTACAACGAAGATTGTTTTACGCATAGGAAAACCTTTAACCATTGAGTTTAGCGTTTAAAAACACCCTGGTTACACAGAGGGCATTTTCATTGACTCAGTCTTGTTATCCTTTTTTTCATCTGCATAGGCGTAATTATATTGACTATATCCATAGACATAATAATTGCTTGCCTTATTGAGCACGCTATTAAGAATGCATCCTTTGATTTCCACCCCCACATGTTCGAAGCGTTTGATACTGACCTGCACTTCTTTGATGGTGTTGACCTCAAATCGCGCAACCAGCATGGACGTGCCTGCATAGCGTCCAATGATTGCGGCATCGGTGACTGCCAGAATCGGCGCAGTATCAACAATCACCAGATCATAATTATTCGATGCCCAGGTTAATAAAGCTTCAAATCTCTTATGCGAGAGCAATTCTGCCGGGTTCGGAGGAATGCTTCCGTGTGATATAAAATCGAAGCCAACACCAGGGACTTTCTTATCTAAGTCAACCACGTTGACCTGACCAGAGATAATGTCTGACAACCCTTTATTCCCACGATGATTAAACAGCTTATGGGCATAGCCTTTACGCATATCGGCGTCAATAAATAACACCCTCTGACCTGACTGAGCGACCACTGCCGCTAAGTTGCTGGCAATAAATGTCTTACCGACGTTTTGCGTGGCGCCAGAGATCATTAACACGTTGTTTCTGGCTTGCAGCATCGCAAAGTAAAGGCTGGTGCGCAGACTGCGCAATGCCTCAATCGCCAGGTCAGCAGGGTTTTCAATTGCCAGGAACTTGCTCCCCACAACCGACTTTTTGCTACCGAAGCGTTTCACGCCTTGATTCTGCTTATTCAACCATTCGGACACCGGCACATTGGCATACACACTCACCCCGATGTGCTCCAGTTGCTCAGCTGATGCAATTGTCCGACGCAATAACATCTTCCCGGCAACCAGTATCAGCGAGAAAATAAATCCGGCGACCAGGGCCGTCACCACCATATTTGTTCTTTGCGGCAGAACAGGAGACGGCTGCGTCACAGCGGTGTCAATAATATGCACATTACCGATGATGCTTGATCTCGCCACGCCCAGCTCTTGCTGACGGTTAAGTAGCTGCATGTAAATAGCACGTCCGGAGTCCACATCGCGGCTCAGACGTTCAACTTGCTGCTGGGTGGCCGGCATCGTGGAAATACGCTTGTTCAGATCGTCGCGCTCCTGTAATAACGTCTGGCGCTTGTCCAGCAACGTTTTATAGGTCGGGTGATCTTTGGTATATAACTGTGAAATTTCAGATTCACGAAACGTCAGTTCATTCAGCTGACTATCCACATTCACCACTTGATCAAGCACGGCTTTCGCCTCCAGAGACAAATCCACCGAGTCTACCTGGCGACGGTAAAGATTCATTTTGTCTTCTGCTGCATCGAGATCACTGCGTACCTGTGGTAATTGCTGATGCAGAAAATCGAGGCTGTTAGTATCCTCAGCCCGTTGCCGGGCAACGTTCTGTTCTAAATAGTTCTCGCTGATTACATTCAGGATCGATGCGGCTCTGGCTTTGTCATCACTGCTCAATGTCAGCAGCAGGATCCCGGTTTTCTTGCCCTGATCCTCGACATCAAAGTTATCCAGCAGGCTGGCAATAGCCGCCTGGCGTGAAATATATTTCACGGTGAATTTCGTCCCCGGTTGGGCATGCATGCTATCGACATTCAGTAACATGCCATCGCGGGTGATCGGGCTACCGACGTTGCCATAGAACTGGACATTGCCGTTCTCGACAAGGAAACGCTCGTTATCCACAACGGTTAAGGTAATGCGCGGCGGGGTTTCATCTGTACGTGGCAGATACAACTGACTGATGCTGAGTTTTCCCGGCACCTCTCCCGTCAACCTTGCCCATCCACGGCCAAACAGCGGAAAATATTGCTGGCTAATGACAGCCTGTAAGTTCAAATCATTAACGGTCTTGCCGAGGATCATGCGCGATTGCAGCAATGCGATCTCGGGCGCGGAGACGGGCTCGGTATCCGGCAGCATTGGGCTGATGTTATTCAGCAACGCATTCCCCTGCTTTTGCTCAATCTGAATCATCGCATTCGCCTGATAAACCGGCGTGACGAACAGTGCATAAACAATCGCAAACAGGGTAACGACACTGGTCACCGCGATAATCAATTTACGATGATCCAGCAGCCCACCGTAAATGCGCCCCAAATCGATCTCTTCTGATTTGGCGGTGACGATTTTATGTTTAATAGTGGTTGTCATGCCATGATTCCCGTGAAATCCACCAGTGGGCCTTGCAGCCCAACAATTACCGGCCTGAGCAATAAATTGATAAACAGCATCAAAAGCTCCGCGATAGCAGTACATCATTACTGCCAGTACGGTATGGATATTTTCAATTTCGTCTTATCTGCCAGTGGTACGTCCCTGTTGGAGAACCATGCTGTTGTTGCAGTGGTTAAATAAATAAATTTTAATTGCTCGCTGTTTCTCTATTTATTAATGGCCCTGAATGTGGCTAAGCGAACAGAATATCATTTAATAATAATCCATTAATATTCATCATATTACACAAAAACGGCCTCTGGTGTGTGTCTGTAGCCATAAATCGCTAACTTAACGTAAAAATGTGATGCATCGTTATTATTTTTTTGATGAATGTAAATCTTAATTTGGTCTTTAGGCAGTTAAAAAACAGCTGCTGCCCGGGTGAATTTCTTACAAGAAAACATCTTTGTCATGCTTAGTAATATCTTCCAATTGGGGGCAAAGGAATATAGCTAATTTCCTAAAATGCGCGTGGCTTTGATTGAATGACAATCTCATCTAAGATTTTGGCTATTCATTTTAGATTGGCATATTATTTCTGCTAAAGAATAAAAATATTACCAGGCGATATAGTTAAATTAATAAGCTGCCGTTTTTATTGAGATGATTTTTTTCCTGCGTGCGTGGTCTTAGGATTTTAGCCATTTGGTCGGAAGGCATTAAAGGCATTTTCTCACGGCCGTATTGCACTCCGCACGGCGGTTTCGTGTGTTGGGAGTTCAGTAATTATCTTATAGAAATTGTGATGCAGAGGTGTTAGGCCGTGTTTTAACAGGAACTTAAAGCCAGGGTTGGCAGAGGCCAGGTAATATGACCAGCCATAACCAGTGATCTGAACCTGAATGATTAACCTGACGACTGAGTCTGTTTATCGGGTTCAGGGGTATTCGCTATTCCTGACTGGACCGGAAAATAATGTTTTTTGCCGGGAGCAGAAAAACATAAAGGGGAGTGGCACTGGAACTACGCGATTTATCGTCCGTCTTTCTGGCGAGGGGGCTGTCAATATCAGCGCGTGGCCAGGAGGGGAAACTGATTTTTATGATAAAACATTGATTTTATTTACTCTAAATAAAATTTTATTGATTTATCCCTCTGTTAAAGCACACCGCAGCGCTTCTCCCCCGTGGGGTCTGACTCTAAAATTATAAAGCCACGCTAAAGTCAGGACCATTACCTGCCGAAAATATAAAAAAGCGTTATCAATACTTCACCCTCTGCGGGCCTTGCAAGGACTGACTCATGCGTAACAACCAGCCCATCACTCAGCGCGAATACGTCTTCGACGATCATGCCACATTGATGTCCACCACCGATCTCAACAGCTATATCACCTACGCCAACGACGCTTTTATTGAAGTCAGCGGGTTTAGCCCGGAAGAGGTCAATGGTCAGCCACATAATATGGTGCGCCACCCGGATATGCCGCCAGAAGCCTTTGCGGATATGTGGGCAACGTTAAAGCAGGGAGAACCCTGGACTGCGCTGGTGAAAAACCGCCGCAAAAATGGCGATCATTATTGGGTGCGTGCCAATGCCATTCCGGTGGTGCGTGAGGGGCAGGTTCAGGGTTATATGTCGGTACGTACCAAACCGACATCCGAGGAGATCCGCCAGACAGAAGCGCTGTATCGTGATTTCCGCGAAGGGCGTGCCAAAGGGCGGCGCTTCCATAAGGGTTTGATTGTGAGCCGGTTTAGTTCGGTGCTGAAAACCCTGCCACTGCGCTGGCGGATTCGTTCCACCCTCGCGGCGTTGTTGCCGCTATCGGCGTTGAGTGTCTGGTTACTGGGGATGGCCCCGCTGGCCATCGGTTGTTTTACCGGCGGTATGGCGGTGTTGCTGCTGCTGGCTTGTTTGTGGCTGGAACAACAGATTTCCCGCCCGATAGAACGCATGTGCCGTCAGGCATTGAGCGTGGCGACCGGTGCCAGCCATAAAGTGGAGCAGATGGATCGGGTAGATGAAATCGGCGTCACGTTGCGTGCCATCGGCCAATTGGGGTTGATGTTCCGCTGGTTAGTGGATGATGTCAGCGGTCAGGCGATTAATGTACTGAGCGCCAGCGACGCCATCGCGCGCAGTAACGATGAATTGAGCCGTCGTACCGAACAGGCTGCGGCTAACGTGCAGCAAACTGCCGCCACCATGAACGAGATGACTGCGACGGTAAAAAGTAATACCGAGACTGCCAGCGAGGTGAATAACCTCTCCGTCAACACCAGCCAGTCGGCGGTGAAGGGCGGCCAGGTGGTTCAGGAGATGGTGGGGATGATGGCTGAAATAGCGGACAGTTCGAAGCGTATCGCCAATATCACCAGCGTGATTGATAGCATTGCCTTCCAGACCAACATCCTCGCCCTGAACGCCGCAGTGGAAGCGGCCCGAGCCGGTGAACAGGGGAAAGGGTTTGCCGTGGTAGCCGGTGAGGTGCGTAATCTGGCACAGCGTAGTGCCACCGCAGCCAGTGAGATTAAAAATCTGGTGGAAACCAGCGCCAGCCGCGTGCAGTCGGGAAGTGCGCACGCTGATGCTGCCGGGCGCACCATGCAGGACATTGTTGAACAGGTGCAGCACGTTACCACGCTTATCGCGCAAATCAGTGCCGCCACCGCAGAGCAATCCACCGCGCTGAGTGAAGTGAGCGGGGCGGTAGAAGATCTTGACGATATTACCCATCAGAACGCAGCGCGGGTGCAGGAGGGGGCGGAAGCCTCGGGCCGTATGGCACGTCAGGCGAACCGCCTGGTGGAAGCGATTAGCGTTTTCCGTTAGACATCGGGCAGCATCTCCCGTCGGGCGCGCAAAGCGCCTGGCGGTTGTCCGACAATCCGTTTAAACGCCCGGCTGAAGGCCGCCAGCGAACCGTAACCCAGATGAAAGGCGACGCTTTCCATCGCCTCGCCCTCGTTGACGATACGCTGCACCGCCAGCCGCATACGCAGTTCGGTGAGGTAGCGCAGGGGCGTCATTCCGGTCGCCGACTGAAAGCGTGCAGCAAACACCGAGCGTGAACTACCGGATTCACGCGCCAGTCGTTCGACAGTCCAGTTTTCCCCCGGCGCACGATGCATGGCGGCCATCGCCAGGCTGAGACGCGGATCGCGCAACGCCTGCACCAGGCCGCTGCCCTTACCACAGCCATTCTCCACCCAACCACGCACAATCTGCGCCGCCACCACATCCGCCAGCCGGGACAAAATCCCGGCAAAACCCGCCTGGCGTTGGCGCGTTTCCCGCTCCATCGCGTCGAGAATGGGCTGGATTTCCGGGTATTGCGCCAACAGCGTGCTGACCAGCATCACATCCGGCATGGTGTGGACCAGTGGCTGCATGCCGCCCAACTCAAACGCCATGCAGGCACTGAACAGCACGACATCGGTGTTGTCCACGCACTCCCCTTCAGCGCCGTCAATGGCACACACGCTGGCGCAGATCGGTTTGCTGGTAAAGGTACTGATCGGTTCGCACTCTACCTCTTCGCTGGAGATCAGCGCATGCGGTCGGCCATGTGGGATCAACAAAGCGTCACCCGCCTGAAGGGGATAGATCGTCCCGGAGGCAGAACGGATCAACAGCGATCCACGCCCGACAAAATGCAGCTGCGCCCGACCCGGCGCGTCGTCATAACGCAGACCAAACGGGGCGTTAAGGGCGATACGTTGGTATTTGACGCCATACAGGCGCATGCCCATCAGCAGTTCGCTGGTCAGATCTTCATAGCGGCTCATACGATTCCAGACGAATTATCAAAAAACAAAGTTTTTGTATCATAGATCGTCTTGCTGTTGCTCACTATGCTCACATTTTAATTTTTTGTGATGGGGATCGCAGATGAGCCTGAATAGTGATGTCGTCGAACAGAGTTTGCCGGTAGAGAAACCGGCCTGGGGGGCGGTATTTGCCATGGCTTTTGGCGTATTCGGCCTGATTACCGCCGAATTTTTGCCAGTAAGCCTGCTCACGCCGATTGCCGATGCATTGCAGGTCAGCGAAGGGCAGGCCGGACAGACGGTGACGGTCACTGCGCTGGTGGCGCTGCTGACCAGCCTGGTGATCGGCAATATCACCCGTCGTCTCGATCGCCGGATGGTGATGCTGGCGTTTACCCTGCTGCTGATTGCCTCGGCGTTGCTGGTGGCGTTTGCTCAGGACCTTACCATGATCCTGCTGGCTCGCGTGCTGTTGGGGATGGCGATTGGCGGTTTCTGGACGTTATCAACCGCCATCACCATGCGTCTGGTGCCAGGTGAGCAGGTGCCGCGTGCATTGTCGATTGTGTTTAGCGGGATTTCACTGGCGACCATTATCGCGGCCCCGATGGGTAGCTACCTGGGTGGGCTGATTGGCTGGCGTAATATCTTCCTGCTGACCGGGGCGTTGGGGATACTGGCGCTGTTCTGGCAGTTCTTTACCCTGCCTGCTATGCCGCCGGAGAACAAGGCGCGTAGCGGTGGCGTGCTCGACCTGCTGCGTCGTAGCGTGATGCGCTGGGGCATGTTGGCGGTGATCATGATGTTTACCGGTCACTTCGCCTTCTTTACCTATCTGCGTCCGTTCCTCGAAAGCGCGGCCCAGCTCAACGTCAACCAACTGTCTCTGGTGTTGCTGGCGTTTGGCGTAGCAAACTTTTTTGGCACATCGCTGGCGGGTTATCTGGTGACGCGCAGCGTGTCGTTGACGTTGAGTGGCATGGCGCTGGTGATGAGTGTCACCGCGTTGGTGCTGGTGAGTTTTGGCGGCGTGTCCTGGCTGGTGGGGGCGGGTGTCGCGCTCTGGGGCCTGGCGTTTGGCTCGATGCCGACCGGCTGGTCCACCTGGATTTCACGCGCTGTGCCGGATGATGCCGAATCCGGGGGCGGATTACTGGTCGCCACCATCCAACTGGCGATTACCGTCGGTGCTGCCGCCGGTGGCTGGATGTTTGATTTACAGGGAGCTGGCGGCGTGTTCCTCTCCAGCGGTGTACTGATGCTGCTGGCGGCGATCACCATTTTCACCCGCGTGCGCCATCACGGTTAGGTAATGAAAACCACGCGATACATCGCGTCGCTACAAACTGCACCTGTCTGTAGCGGCACGATGTATCGCGCACGTTAACCTTCACCAATCACAGCGATAAATCCTGCCTTTTAACCAAAAGGCAGATTATTAACACTCTGCATAAAAGCTAATCATATCGTGCTTTTTATATTCAGTTTATTTGAATGATATCCGCAAATCTCTCCGCTTTTTGTTGATCAATTTCCCGCCTATTATATCTCTCAACAAGGCGATGATGCCTTACCTAATCAAACGTTGACCGAGGAATTGACCATGAAATCTATCAAAACTTTTGCTGCTGTTGTTGCCCTTTCTGTTCTGCCGTTCGCCAGCTTTGCTCAGAGCGTGACCGCTACCGCTTCTACTCTGGACGGTGCTGAAGCGAAAATCGCTGCTCAGGCACACGAAGCTGGTGCTTCATATAAAGTGACCGAAGCCAACTTCAACAACGGCGTGCACATGACCGCTGAACTGACCAAATAAGTCGGTTAACAATCTGTGCTGACAGGGCGCCTCCGGGCGCCCTGGCCGCGTTTAAGCAGATAAAATCCTGTCACTTTCCCTCGCAAATGATTACTATTCGCAAAAACTAATATCCTTCGTCGCCCGCCTCGGGCTGCTTTTAACTATCTGGTTGCAATGTCGGGCTTTCATTCACTGCCGTGAGGCGGTGGTTTTGCTATGGAGAAGTCATGAAAGCGAATAAAACTGTGCAGTGGGTGCTGCGTCCACTGTTTCTGGCAACGGCTCTGTTCTCTGGTTCTGCTGCTCTGGCAGCTGATGCGCAGGAACTGAATCAGCCGATTTCTAAAGGTGCGTATGAACTGGCGTTCAGCAACAGCGATAACGCGCTGTTCCTCGCGACGTCACAAAATGCCACCAATGAAAAAGGCGGCACTGTCTATCGTCTCGACCCGCAAAATCTGGCGGTGAAGCAGACCATCGACACCGATCTGAAAGCCTTCGGTGCCACCATCAATACCAAAACCAATACCCTGTATATCGGTAATACCGTGAATGCGGCGGTGACGGCTATTGATGCCAGCACTGGCAAGGTGCTGAACACGTTGGTGCTGGATGCGCGCAAACGCAGTGAAGATGTGCGCCCGCTGCAACCGCGTGAGCTGGTGGCCGATGCGGCAACCGACCGCGTGTATATCACCGGCCTCGGACCGCAAAGCGTGGTATGGGTGGTGGATGGCAAAACCTTGCAGTTAGTCAGCACTGTGCCGAACACCGGCAAAATGGGGACCGGTCTGGCGCTGGATTCCGCTGCACAGAAACTCTACGTCACCAACGGTGATGGCGAGCTGGTCACCATCAATACCCGTCTGAATGCGATTGAAAAACGTCAGAAAATTGATGCGGAGAAGGATCACTTCTTCCTGAATATCGCGCTGGATACCAAAGGCCATCGCGCCTTCCTCAGCGACTCCAAACAGCCGCAGGTGCTGGTGCTGGATACCCGCACTCAGCAGGTCATCCACAAGATCGATGTACCGGAATCGCTGGCGGTGCTGTTTAACGCTGACCGTGACGAACTGTATGTGACGCACCGTAAAGCAGGTGAGATCAGCATCATCGACGCCAGCAGCTACAAGGTGAAACGCACCGTGAAAGCACCGGGCCTGCCGAACAGCCTGGCGCTGTCTGCCGACGGTAAAACGCTGTTTGTCAGCATCAAGCAGCCGGGTTCCCGTAAAGAGCCACCGAAAAATCCGGACAGCGTGCTGCGTATCGCATTGTAAGAAGGATCCGTAGCGGCGCGATAAATCGCGCCGCTACAAGGATGTTATTCAGACTCCGCCGCTTCGCGCATCATCTCTTCGTGCGGGATATCCTGCAAAATCTGCTCAAAACTGCGCAGACGTTTGTAGATCGACATCAGCTCAACCAGCGTTGACCATGAGGTGATCAGATACTGGAAAGATGAACGTACCTGGTCAAACACGTTGGTGATTTGGTTGAGTAAACCGAGCGTGATGGTGCCCGCGACAATCGACGGAAACAGCAAAAACAGCCCGAACACATTATCCACCTGCAAGTAGAGAATGCGGGTAATGTTGAAGTACAGATAGTGGAAGTAGAGGCGGAAATAGTTGAAACGCACGCGACTAAACAACTCGGTTACGGTTGGCGGCGAGGCGCGCGAGGCGTCATCTTCGCCGTAGACCAGTTCCTTACGATAGGCGGCTTCCACTCGTTGGTTACGGAACTCCAGACCTGGCAGCTTAATCCCCACCAGTGCCAGCAGGCCGGTGCCGAAAATTGACCACAACACGGCGGCGATCACCAGCGCATAAGGGATATTGCCCAACAGCGGAATATCTTTCACATGATGTGACAGGGCGATCAGCACCGGCAGGAAGGCAATCAGCGTCATGATCGCCTGAATAAAACTCACCCCCCAGTCTTCAAGCGTGCTGGCGAAGCGCATGGTGTCTTCCTGCACACGCTGTGCGGCACCTTCTACATGACGCAGGCGCTGCCAGTTGTGCATGTAGTAGTTGTTCATCGCGGTGCGCCAGCGGAACACCCAGTGGCTGATAAAGAATGAGTTCATCACGCCAATCACCACGGCGATTAATGCAATGCCTAAAAAGGCGATAACCTGCTGGTAAAACTCACCGATCTGCACCGATCCCGCTTTAGTTAACGCTTTCTGGATCAAATCGTAAAACGGACCGTACCAGGCATTCACCGCCACGCCGACCTGTACGCCAAACCAGGTGACAAAGATGATCAGCGCGGAACCCCACACCGACCAGCGTTGCCACGGGTGGTTATCGACGATGCGCCAGGCAATGGCAAACAGCGCCACCACCAGCCAGTAATAGCCGTAAAACCACAGTTGGCTGGCGGCGATAAAACGCAACGCATTATCGGGCAAAGGTTTACTCATCGCTGCGGCGATGTTGGGCCACATTGCCGGTAAATCGCTGGCGAAGCCAAACCAGGCAAAAATCGCCATCAAACTCCAGATGGCAGCCGAGCTGAAAAACAGCGCTGGCCGGGGAAAATAGGACTTAAACATAGACACTCCGCTGTGATCAGATCCCTTTATACCGTTTTGGGGACTTAACTGTCTGTAGGCTGTTGTATCAGACAATGACAATGTCGCGCCTGCGGTGTAAAGCAGCTGCGCAAAATGTTAATTAATTTGTGCGAATTTGTTTCCTTCCGCTAAATCTTTGTCAGCATCGGTGTTACACTGCGCGCAATGTTACCGGTAACGGTGGCGCTGTATCCTTAAGCCCGCACATAAAAATCATTACAACGCAATTAGTTAACCTTTCATGCCACATTATATGCGGCACTGAGGCAATGTCATGTCAGAACACAAAAATGGTCACACGCGCAGGGACTTTCTGCTGAGAACCATCACTCTGGCGCCAGCAATGGCGGTTGGAACCACAGCGATGGGCGCACTGGTTGCGCCAATGGCTGCCGGTGCAGCAGAGCAACAGGGTGCGCCGCAAAAAGCGCGCGATTATCAGCCCACCTGGTTTACCGCAGAAGAGTTCGCGTTGATTACCGCCGCAGTGGCGCGGCTGATCCCCAACGATGAACGGGGGCCTGGCGCGCTGGAAGCCGGGGTGCCGGAGTTTATCGATCGCCAGATGAACACCCCGTACGCCACCGGCAGCAACTGGTATATGCAGGGGCCGTTCAACCCCGATCTGCCAAAAGAGCTGGGTTATCAGCTCTCGCTGGTGCCGCAGCAGATCTACCGTCTCGGTCTGGCGGAAGCCGATAACTGGAGCAAACAGCAGCACGGCAAAGTGTTTGCTGAGCTGAGCGGTGAGCAGCAGGACGCGCTGCTGAGCGACTTCGAAAGCGGCAAAGCGGCGTTCACGCAACTTCCGGCCAAAACCTTCTTCTCCTTCCTGTTGCAGAACACCCGCGAGGGTTACTTCAGCGATCCCATCCACGGTGGTAATCAGGGCATGGTGGGCTGGCAGCTGATCGGCTTCCCGGGTGCCCGTGCTGACTATATGGATTGGGTGGAACGCGGTGAACGCTATCCGTTCCCGTCGGTGGATATTCGCGGGGAGAGAGCGTAAGCATGGCAAATGAACTGAAGAAAGTGGATGCGGTGGTGGTGGGTTTTGGCTGGGCCGGTGCGATCATGGCGAAAGAGCTGACCGAAGCCGGATTGAACGTGGTGGCGCTGGAGCGTGGCCCACACCGCGACACCTATCCGGATGGCGCGTATCCGCAATCCATTGATGAACTGACCTATAACATCCGTAAAAAGCTGTTCCAGGATCTGTCGAAAAGCACCGTCACCATTCGACACGATGCCTCACAAACGGCGGTGCCGTATCGCCAACTGGCGGCGTTCCTGCCGGGCACCGGTACCGGCGGCGCTGGCCTGCACTGGTCCGGCGTGCATTTCCGTGTCGATCCGGTCGAGTTGAATCTGCGCAGCCATTACGAAGCGCGTTACGGTAAAAAATTCATTCCGGAAGGCATGACGATTCAGGACTTCGGCGTCAGCTACAACGAGCTGGAACCGTTCTTCGATCAGGCCGAGAAGGTGTTTGGCACTTCCGGCAGCGCCTGGACCATCAAAGGTAAGCTGGTGGGTAAAGAGAAAGGTGGCAACCCATACGCGCCCGATCGTTCCAGCGACTTCCCGTTACCGGCGCAGAAGCGTACTTACTCCGCACAATTGTTTGCTCAGGCGGCAGAAGCGGTGGGATATCACCCTTATGATATGCCGTCGGCCAACACTTCTGGCCCGTACACCAACACCTACGGCGCGCAAATGGGGCCGTGTAACTTCTGCGGTTATTGCAGCGGCTATGCCTGTTACATGTACTCCAAGGCTTCGCCCAACGTGAACATCTTGCCTGCGCTGCGTCAGGAGCCGAAGTTTGAGCTGCGCAACAACGCTTACGTGCTGCGCGTCAATCTGACCGACGACAAAAAACGCGCCACCGGTGTGACATACCTCGATGGTCAGGGACGTGAAGTGGTACAACCCGCTGATCTGGTGATCCTGTCGGCGTTTCAGTTCCATAACGTGCATCTGATGCTGCTGTCCGGTATCGGCCAGCCGTACAACCCCATCACCAACGAAGGCACGGTAGGCCGTAACTTTGCTTATCAGAACATCTCGACGCTGAAAGCGCTGTTCGACAAGAACACCACCACTAACCCGTTTATCGGTGCCGGTGGCGCAGGGGTGGCGGTGGATGATTTCAACGCCGACAACTTCGACCACGGTCCGTATGGTTTCGTTGGCGGTTCGCCGTTCTGGGTTAACCAGGCGGGCACCAAACCGATTTCGGGTCTGCCGACGCCGCAAGGCACTCCGACCTGGGGCAGCAAGTGGAAAGCGGCGGTGGCGGATACCTATAACCATCACATCTCGATGGATGCCCACGGTGCGCACCAGTCGTATCGCGCCAACTACCTCGATCTCGATCCTAACTACAAAGATGCCTACGGCCAGCCGTTGCTGCGTATGACCTTTGACTGGCAGGACAACGACATCAAGATGGCGCAGTTTATGATTGGCAAAATGCGCAAAATCACCGAAGCGATGAACCCGAAGATGATCATCGGCGGCGCGAAAGGGCCGGGTAGCCACTTTGACACCACCGTGTATCAGACCACGCACATGAGCGGCGGCGCGATCATGGGTGAAGATCCGAAAACCAGCGCAGTGAACCGTTATTTGCAGAGCTGGGATGTACCGAACGTCTTTGTCCCGGGCGCGTCTGCGTTCCCGCAGGGACTGGGGTACAACCCGACCGGAATGGTGGCAGCGTTGACTTACTGGTCAGCTAAAGCCATCCGTGAACAGTATCTGAAAAACCCCGGTCCACTGGTGCAGGCATAAGGAATTCATTGATGTTTAAAAACATTTTGGCCCTGGTGCTGGGCACGCTGTCGTTCGCCGCGCTGGCGGATGATCAGGCAAATGATGCCCTGGTGAAACGGGGTGAATATCTGGCGCGTGCCGGTGACTGCGTGGCTTGTCACAGCGTGAAAGGTGGCCAGCCTTTTGCCGGTGGTCTGCCGATGGCGACCCCGATTGGCACCATTTACTCCACCAATATCACCCCGGATAAAACCAGCGGGATTGGTGACTACAGCTATGACGATTTCCAGAAAGCGGTGCGTCATGGTGTGGCGAAAAACGGTGATACGCTGTATCCGGCGATGCCGTATCCGTCTTACGCGGTGGTGAGCGATGAAGATATGCAGGCGCTCTATGCCTACTTTATGCACGGTGTGGCACCGGTCGCGCAGGCCAATAAAGACAGCGACATTCCGTGGCCACTGTCGATGCGTTGGCCACTGGCTATCTGGCGTGGCATGTTTGCGCCGGATGTGAAAGCGTTCCAGCCTGCCGCGCAGGAAGATCCGCAGCTGGCGCGTGGGCGTTATCTGGTGGAAGGGTTGGGCCACTGTGGTGCCTGCCATACGCCGCGTAGCATCACCATGCAGGAGAAGGCGCTGAGTAACGATGATGCCCACGATTATCTCTCCGGCAGCAGCGCACCGATTGACGGCTGGACGGCCAGCAACCTGCGTGGTGACAATCGCGACGGTTTAGGCCGCTGGAGCGAGGACGATCTGCGTCAGTTCCTGCGCTATGGTCGCAACGATCACACTGCGGCTTTTGGCGGCATGACCGATGTGGTTGAGCACAGCCTGCAATATCTGAGCGATGAGGATATCGCGGCGATTGCCCGTTACCTGAAGTCGCTGGGGGCGAAAGATGCCAACCAGGCGGTGTTTAAGCAGGATGACACCGTCGCGCAGGCGTTGTGGAAAGGGGATGACAGCCAGCCTGGCGCGTCGGTGTATGTCGACAGCTGTGCGGCCTGCCATAAAACGGACGGTAGCGGCTATCAACGCTTCTTCCCGGCGTTGCGGGGCAACCCGGTGGTATTGGCGCAAGATCCCACTTCGCTGATCCATATCGTGCTGACGGGCGGAACGCTGCCGGGCGTGCAGGGTGCGCCAACGGCGATCACCATGCCGGCCTTCGGCTGGCGTCTCAACGACCAACAGGTGGCGGATGTGGTGAACTTTATTCGCGGCAGTTGGGGGAATGGTGCCAAAGCCACGGTGACGGCGAAGGATGTCGCGTCGTTACGTAAGGATGAGACGGTGCAGGCTCATCAGGGTAATGCGGATATTAAGGTGCTGGAGCAGCAGTAGCAGCGAAGGTGCTGATTTCGTTCGCCATAGGCACCGGCAGTTGCAGCTCGCCGGTGCGGCGACCGAGCAAAGGGTGCCTGGCCGCACCCTTTGCAATCCCGGGCCTCGCGCCAGCCTCCCTCGCCGCTACGCGGTGCTTTTTGCGCGATAAATCGCGCCGCTACAACTGCCGACGGACCGGCGGCGATTCGCTCCTGCTCAACGCCGCCTTTCGCCGCATCCATGCGGCTCATCCTGGCAGCATTCACTCGCTCAGCGAGTCCGGATGGCGCCCCACCCGCTGCTGTACACCTTTTCTTCTCGGTAAAATCATCACTGCTGTCTGCGCGATAAATCGCGCCGCTACGTTACGTGCGGTTATTTGTAGCGGCGCGATTTATCGCGCAATGAGCCAGGGATGGCGAATCCGCGCGGTCCGGGTGGCCTGAGTGATAAGCGAGGGGACAGCGCGATGCGCTGCGCGAGGACGGCGCAGGGCGCGGATTGTTAAGGCCCGCGCCTTCGGGCCTTAACCCGTCCGCCTGCACGGCGGTGCTGAAACTGCCAAATGCCTGGCGGGCGGAACCTCCCCTTAAATATTCTCCAAATCAATCCCACGCGTCTTCGGACCGTAAATCCCCACCGACAGCATCACCATCAACATACTCAACACGATAAAGGCAATCACCCCTTCGCTTCCGGCATATTGCAGAATCATGCCAATCAGAATGCTACTGAACGCGGTTGACAGGCGGCTGAAGGAGTAGCAAAAACCCACCGCGCGGGCGCGAATGTGCGTCGGGAAAATCTCAGTCTGATAAGCATGGTAACTGAAGGTCAGCCAGGCGTTGCTGTAGGTAATCAGGAAGCCACAGATAATCATCAACACCGGGTTGGTCATAAAGGCGAACAGGGTGCCGAACACCACCGTCATCAACGACGACAGAACAATCTGCCACTTGTTCTCCAGCTTATCGGCGTAGCGGCTGCAAATCAGCGAACCCAGCGGGTACGCCAGGGTAATGAAAAACGCATACAACAGGCTGTGCGTCACCGTGGCCCCTTTGCCGGACAGCAGCGCTGGCAGCCAGTTGCCAAAGCCAAAGAAACCAATCGCCTGGAAGAAGTTCATCACCACCAGCATCAGGGTGCGCTTACGATACGCCGGCGCCCAAATCTCACTGAAACGGCCTTTCTTCGGCAGCTGCGCCGCCGCATCGCTGTCGGAAAAGTCTTCTCCCGGCGCAATGCCGCAGCGTTGTTCCATTGCACTCAGGACGCGATGCGCTTCCTGATGCCGTCCCTGTTGTGCCAGCCAGCGCGCTGATTCCGGCAGGTTCTTACGAATAAACCAGATCACCAGCGAGCAGAGCGCGCCAGCAATCACGACCCAACGCCAGCCTTCCAGACCGAGAATGGTTTGCGGCACCAGCCACCACGACATCAGCGCCACCGCCGGAACCGAAAGAAACTGAATAAAGAACGAGAAGGCGAAAGCACGGCTACGCAGCTGGGTCGGCACCCACTCGGAAAGATAGGTATCGATGGTCACCAGCTCAATGCCGAGGCCAATCCCCACCAGAAAGCGGCACAGGATAATCATCTCGGCGCTCTGCTGGAACGCCATCAGCAGCGAAAATGCACCGTACCATGCCAGTGCACACATAAAGGTCAGGCGGCGGCCAAAGCGGTCTGCGTAGGGCGCGAGCAGGCTGGCACCGACAAACAGGCCAAGGAACGTGGCCGAGGCAAAAGCGGCCTGATCGGCAATGCCGAACACGCCCGCGCTACCGGTGTGGAACACGCCCGCCGCCAGTAGCCCGGAGCTGATATAGCCGGTTTCGAACAGATCGTAGAGTTCAAAGAAGCCGCCCAGTGCCAGCAGCGTAATAAAACGCCACAGGCCAGCGGAAGAGGGGAGCGCATCAATGCGTCCAGCTAAGGTGCGGCGATCCGCAGCGATAAAATCGCCAGCCATCCCTGTGGTGCAGGCTGTTGTCATTTTTGTGTGAACCTCGGTATGACGGTGTTTGCAAAACTCGCGAACGGCGGAGATTGGTTTTAAAAATAATTAACCGTTAGCAAGCGAAGGAATAGCAGAATAATCAATTACGCCCAGGTTGCCGAGAGGTGAGGCGGTGAGATTTTAGCAACGTACGTTGCAAATCACGTAAGTGTGATCGCCGTCCCTGGCGATGCGATTAATGCAGGCTGGGATAGACGCCCGGACCGATCGGTAAACCGAGTGCGTACCAGACCACCAGCAACACAATCCAGGTGGCGAAGAACACCAGCGGATAGGGGAAGATCAGCACATAATAGGTGCCAAGTTGCGCATCTTTCTGGTAGCGCTGGAGGAAACCCAGGAACAGCGGCAGGAACGGTGACATCGGGGCCAGCGGCAGCACTGCCGAGTCAGCGATACGGAAAATCATCTGCGCAAAGGCCGGGTGGAAGCCGAGCAGCATAAACATCGGCACAAACACCGGGGCGAGAATCGACCAGATGGCGGAACCGCTGGCGATAAACATACACAGGAACGCCGACAGGAACATCAGGCCAAGAAACGCCGGTGCGCCGCTGATTCCGGCACTTTCCAGCATATCCGTCAGGCCAATCGCCATAAACTTACCCATGTTGCTCCAGTTGAAGAAGGCGACGAACTGTGACAGCGGAAACACCATCACAATAAAGCCCGCCATACTCTTCATCGGATCAACCAGCAATTGCGGAATATCATCCGCGCGGCGGATCTGTTTGGTCACCGCGCCATAGGCAATCGCCACCACAAAGAAGAACAGGATGATGATCGGCACGATGCCCTGAATAAACGGCGACGGGATAATGCCGCCGGTTTTCGGGTTACGCAGTGGCGCGTGTTCCGGCACCACCAGCAGCGCCATCAGCGCGATAAACACCAGCGCGGCGATACCTGCGGCTCGCAGGCCGCGGTTTTCCAGTGCGGTCAGTGGCGGCAGACGATCCTGGTGGCCACCGTTCCAGGCGGGCAGACGCGGCTCGATAAACTTGTCGGTCAGCACCGCTCCGGCAATGGTCAGCACCACCACCGATGAAGCCATAAAGAACCAGTTATCGATCACGCTGACGTGCACCGTGTCGCTCACCGCTTTGGCGGCCTCGGTGCTGATACCCGACAGCAGCACATCGGTGGTGACAATCAGCAGGTTAGCGGTAAACCCGGACGCCACACCGGCGATCGCCGCCAGCAAACCCGCTACCGGATGACGTCCCACGGCGAGGAAGATCAGCGCGCCGAGCGGCGGCATCACCACCAGCGCGGCATCGGAGGAGATGTGGCTGAAGAAGGCAATAAACAGCACCATATAGCTGGCGTAGCGACGGCTAACGCGTGACGCCATCTTGACCATCAGCGATTGCAGCAGACCGACCTTTTCTGCCAGACCGGCACCAATCACCAATGCCAGAATCGAACCCAGCGGGGTAAAACTGCTGAAGTTCTTGATGATATTGGGCAGGATCCACTGCAACCCGGCCACACTCAGCAGGTTATTGACCCGCACCAGCTCGCCGTTGGTCGGATTCTTCACCGCCAGATCCAGACCGCTGATGATGGCCGTCGCGACCATCAGCACCACAATCAAATAGACGAACAATAAAAAAGGGTTCGGTATTTTGTTACCGACCCGCTCAATCCAGCTAAACAGCTTCCCTGGGCTGCGATTCTCCGTGGTGACTTCCATCGGCATTTCCTCGTCTCGTTATGTTGTATCTGCGTAAAAATTTTATTGTTTTGGGTACGACTACCCGCGCCTGCATGGGCGCGGGTTTATTATCAGGATGCCAGTTTTGACGGTTTTACCCCTGGCGGAATCGGGCATTGATAGGGTTGCTCGCTGCGTACGCGGATAAACTCGTCGCGGCAGCGTGCCAGAGCGGCATCATCGGTCAACAGGGTCAGCGCCGTGGCGGCCAGTACTTTTGCCGCCAGGCACATACCTTTGTGGGCGATAGCGGTGCGACCCTGCGCCACCAGTTGCCAGGTATGCAGCGGCGTACCGAAGGCAAAACACGGCGCGAAGCACTGCGCGGTGGGTGTCACCCAACTGACATCGCCCACATCGGTGGAGCCATACAGCAGCTCACGCGTTACTGCATACGGGGCAACGTCATCCATCAGCACTTTGTCCCCCAGCGCCTCGCTCCAGGCAACTCCGGCTTCACCGCCGGTGCGTGCCGCGTTGAGTCGGGCGTTGCGCAGATCATCTTTGGTTAAGGTGGCGCGGATCTGCGTCGCAAAGGCCCGCTCTTCGTCGTTGTAATCCGGCAGGCCAAACTGATGCAGATAACCCTCCATCACCGCTTCCAGCGCGCGGTTGGGAACGTAGTTGGAGCAGGCTTTATCGAAGCGCACCGTCATTTGTGTGTCGGTCATCAGCGCTGCGCCTTTGGCGATATTGATCACCCGCTGATAAATATCCTGAGCCTGGTCGAGTTGCGGCGCGCGAATCAGGTACAACACTTCGGCATCAGCCTGTACCACGTTGGGAGAGACGCCGCCGGTGTTGGTGACGGCATAATGGACGCGCGCTTCCTGCACGATATGTTCACGCAGAAAGTTCGCGCCGGTATTCATCAGCGTGACGGCGTCGAGGGCGCTGCGCCCCAGATGTGGCGAGTTGGCCGCGTGCGCTGCCACCCCTTTGAAGTGGAACGCCGCCTGGATATTGGCAAGGGTGCTGAGGTTAAACATGCCGCTGAAACCTTCCGGGTGCCAGGTCACTGCCGCATCAACATCGTCAAACAACCCTTCGCGCACCATATAGGTTTTGCCGGAACCGCCTTCTTCGCCGGGGCAACCGTAAAAACGCAGCGTGCCGCGCTGGCCGTGCTCTGCCCACCAGGCCTTGATGGCGAAGGCGGCCGCCATCCCCGCCGTGCCCAGCAGGTTGTGACCGCAACCGTGGCCGTTGCCGTTCTCCACCAGCGGCTGCGGCTCAGCGCAGGCCGCTTTCTGGCTCAGACCGGCCAGGGCATCGAACTCACCCAGAATGGCGATCACCGGTTTACCGCTGCCAATGCTGGCGATAAACGCCGTTTCGATACCCCCCACGCCGCGCTCGACGCTGAAGCCTTCCTGCTCCAGTGCATCGGCCAGTAACGCCGAGGATTGCGTCTCTTCAAAACGGGTTTCTGGCACATCCCAGATGGCGTCGCTGATGGCGCTGAAGCGCGCCTGATGTTGATTGATGTAGTGATCGATAAAGTCAGGATGGCTCATGACTGGACTCCGAACTGTGCCCCATTCAGTGCCAGCGTGGCGAGGGTTTGTACCGCCACCGCCATGATGCCTTCATCGAAATCGAACTTCGCGTTGTGGTGGCCTGCCGCCAGCTCGCAACCGAAAATCACGTAGGATGCCTGACCGCCGCGCTGCTGCACTCGCTCCAGCATATAGGTGGCATCTTCGGAACCGGCGGCCTGCTTTTTGGTGTCGATGACTGAGTCGAACAGCCCCAGCGCTTCTGCCTGCTGGTGGATAAACGCGACCCACGGCTGGCTTGGGGTGCAGCTACGTGCGCCGCCCATCAGTTTGACGTCGGATTCAACGCCGTACATCGCTGCGGCACCGGCAATCACACGCAGCGCCTGCTGATAAATATCGTCGTTCACCTGGTTACTGACGCCGCGCGTCTCAACCTTCATCAGCGCAGTGTCGGCCACCACGTTGCGGCCGGTCCCAGCCTGTAACACGCCGACGTTAACACGCGCTACGCCGCCGCTGTGTTGCGGCAGGTTGTGCAGCGCCAGCGTGGCCTGCGCAGCGGCCAGCAGGGCGTTGCGTCCCTCTTCCGGGCGACCACCCGCATGGGCTCCCACCCCGGTGAATTGCACATCGAGTTTGGTGGTGGCGAGGAAGCTGTCGCTGCCGCAAACGATTTCGCCGGCAGGCACGCCGGTGCCGAGATGGATGGCGGTAAACAGATCCACATCATCCACTACACCCGCTGCCACCATGGCTTTCGCGCCGCGTACGCCCTCTTCGGCGGGCTGGAAAATCAGTTTGATGGTGCCGCTCAGTTGGTCTTTCATCGCCATCAACACGTTGGCGAGGCCAAGGCCGATGGTGGTATGGCCGTCATGACCGCAGGCGTGCATCATGCCTGCATTGCAGGAGGCAAAGCCTTCGCGCTGCGGCAGGTGATCGGCGGCGGTGCTTTCATTGAGGTCGAGCGCGTCCATATCGACGCGGAAGCCCATCACCGGGCCAGGGCGACCGGTTGCCAGGGTGGCAACTATGCCACAGAAGCCGCCGGAGAAATGGCGGAGCCACTGCGGTAGCGCCCCCTGCTCCAGGGCGCGCGCTTCCTGTGCCGCCAGTACTGCGGCTGAAGGCAACCCCATACGCGCATCGGCATCCACCACTTCACGGCCCAGTTGCAGTTGATAACCAAGACGATGCAGCTCCTCGGCAACCAGGGTGGCGGTACGAAATTCCAGCCAGCCCGACTCAGCAAACTGATGCAGGTCGCGTCGCCAGCTTTGCATTTGTGGTACCAGGGCGCTGACGCGGTCGGAAAGGGTTTTCATCGGCATATCCTTTATGTTGGTTTTTTATGCATTGTCCCGAATCTACACAATGGTATTGGCGCGCATAAGATGCGAATATCTTGTGCCTGATAAACAACGGTTATCACCGAGTAACTATGCCTGCTAACTTAAAATTGCATCAGCTCCGCGCCTTTGTTGATGTGGCCCGCCAGGGCAGCATCCGCGCTGCCAGCCGTCTGTCAGGCGTATCGCAGCCTGCGCTGACTAAGTCGATCCAGGAACTGGAATTGGTACTCGGCGCGCGTTTATTTGAACGACGCCATCAGGGCGTTACCCTGACCGATATTGGTGATAACTTTTTTCGGCATGCCAGCCTGGTACTGGAAGAACTGCGCGTCGCGCAGGAAGATATTCAGCAGCGACTGGGGCTGGCGGGCGGCAGGGTGAATATTGGCGTCGGCGGCAGCATCGCGCGTACCGTGATGCCGCAGGTGATCAATCATTTTCACCGCGAATATCCGCTGGTAAAGGTGCGTATCGTCGAAGGCCAACTGGTGGCGATGGTACATGAGCTGCGCCAGGGGGAGCTGGATTTCACCATCAACACTTACGACCAAAGCCATCTCGATCAGGAACTGACCTACGAACGACTGATGGAGCGAGATTATCAGGTGGTGGTGCGTAAAGGTCATCCGATGGCTCATGCACGCTCGCTGGCGGAGTTGCAGCATTGTGACTGGACCATGCCGACGCCGCAGGGCAGCTATTATCGGCTGCTGCACGATATGTTTGGCGAGCGCGGCATGGCACCAAAAATCGTCGTCACTTGCGAAACCTTTATGGCCTGCACCAGCCTGGTGGCAAAGACCGATTTCGTCAGCATTATCTCGCGAGATGTGATTGAAGACCCAACCCACGGCGGCCAGCTGGTGGCGCTGGAGCTGGATGATCCGTTACCCAAGGCAAACTTTTATCTGATTCAGCGTAAGGACACGGCGTTGACGCCGATGAGCGCCTATATGGCGCAGCTGTTCCGGCGCTATTGTCAACAAAGGTAAGAGTGCGGCCCGGCTCGCGTCCTGTTTGGCTGGCAGCCACTACACTTGGCATCGGGCGTTCACTCTGGAGAACCGACCATGCAAATTACCCCTTATTTGTTTTATGACGGCCGCTGCGAAGAGGCCATCGCATTCTACCTTGAGGCGACTGACGGCGAGTTGCTGTTTAAAATGACCTTTGGCGATATGCCGGAGACGGAATCCACAGAAGGTTGTCCTTCCGGGATGACCTTTCCGCCGGAACATATCATGCACGCGCACCTGCGCATCGGGCAGGGCGAAATTATGTTGAGTGATGGGAATCGTGAGGCGCATTACAACGGCTTTGCAGTGAGTCTCTCCACGCCAGATGAAGTGCAGGGCAAGCGTTGGTTTGATGCGTTGTCTGCCGGCGGGCAGGTGACAAAAAGCTGGGAGCCGACGTTCTGGGCGAATGGTTTTGGCATGTTCACCGATAAGTTCGGTGTGCCGTGGATGGTGAATGCTTACAAACCAAGAATTTAGTCACCGATGTTACCCCGTAGCGGCGCGATTTATCGCGCAATTCGGCGCTGTGCCGGAAAACATTGCGCGATAAATCGTGCCGCTACGGATGAAGGTGGCGTTAGCTAAGTTAGAAGTTATAACCCACAACCAGGTAGTAACCCCAGCCGGTTGATTTCACTTCAAACGGACCATTGCCGAAGTTCAGCTCCTGGCCATCAGCCCACTGTCCACCGTTGTGGAAATAACGCGCCACGGTAGAAACATGCCAGTGGTCGTAGTTCAGCGACAGAATGTGGCTGGATGCAATCGAGTTGCTGGTACGTGATGGACCGGTTTCGTCACGCAGATCGGAACCCCAGTCGAAGTTGGTGAAGCCGATATAGCTCAGCTTACCGCCCCACAGGTCGGTAATCGGCACAAAGTATTTCACCTTGAAGCGATAGCCATCCCAGCTGTTTTCGTTGGCGGCACCGTAGTTCTGCCACTGGTATTTCGCGTACACGTTCAGCGACAGGCCCACATCGGAATGGGTGTCGATATCGGTGCCCAGACCCATATACCAGGTGTTCTGGCGCTGCGACGCGTTGCGGCCCATGTCGTAGATGTAGTTGTTGGCGAAGTACCACTCTTTAAACGGACCAAACGCCAGGCTGGTACCGGTCAGCTTATCGATGGAGAAACGCGGCTCAATTTCCATGAACAGCGGCGAACCGTGGTCGAAAATACCGTTAGCGTTGCTGTTGCCCACACCGAAGAAGTTGGTCAGGTCGGCGTAGCCGTAGAAATCAAACCAGTCCTTTTTGGCAAAGGCTTCGTATTCCAGATACACGTCGTTATTAAACTGTGGTCCGAAACGGGTGTGATAACTGCCCACCACGTTGACGCTCTGATGCCACCAGTCGGAAAGGTATTGCGGGTTGCTGTCTGCTGCTTGGGTCGCGCCGGTCCAGCTGCTGGCCAGTAAGGCCCCTGCTATCAATGCTTTATATTTCATTATCGTTAACCACATGCTCGTGATCGTCGCAAAAATGCGCGATCGGTGTCAGTCGATCCCAGGGGTGGGCGGTGAATTGTTTTAAGCCGGTCTGAGCTGCCGGTTTTTAAAGCTCGCGTAGGGTGCCTGTATCAGTCCGATAGAAAATAGATTTTGATCACGTTTGTCAAAAAGTGTTGCAATTCCATTCACCAAAAATGAGAGTTATGTCACATAAATGTCATGGATCGAACGGAACCCCGCAACCGTTTACGTTGTCGCGACGCGTTGCAAAATGCTTATGGGGGAATCGGATGTAGCGGAGCGATTTATCGCGCATCTTTTTGCGTGGAGGGGCACAGCACAAAAAAACAGCGCGATAAATCGCGCCGCTACGGATGAGGAGCAGGAATAAACAGCGCCGTTACGGATGAGAGACAGCTATTAAGGGAGGGTAACTCGCACCTGCAAACCGCAAATCTGACCCTGCGGATTGAGGCAGTTCGACAGTGCCACCTGCATACGGTGTTTTTGCGCCACGCTGCGAACAATCGACAGCCCAAGGCCGCTACCCTGGGCCTGCACATCAGGCGAGCGAGTGAAGCGGTCAAACGCGCGTTCGATAAAGCCTTCCGGCATACCCGGCCCGTTATCAACAATATCCACCACGGTGTGATTGCCGACGCGATGCAGCAGCACATCCACCAGGCTGCCTTCGGGGGTGTGCAGCATGGCATTACCGATCAGGTTGTCAAACAGGCTGCGTAAATCGGAACGACTGGCCTGGATGCGGTAGTGGGCAGTGCCGTTAAAACCGATATCAATCCCGCGCTTATCGGCCACCACCATCAGCTGCTCGATACTCTCCTTCAGCAGGTCTTCCAGCTCAATATTTTCTACCGTGGCGACCACCGACTGATCTTCCTGGCGCGAGATGTTCAGCAGCTGTGTCACCAGATGGCGGGTACGGGTCACGCCCGCTTCCAGTTGATCAAACTGACGGCTGGCCTCGCCCGGTTGAATATGCTGGCGTAGGTTCTCCAGCTGCAACGTCACGGCGGTGACCGGCGTGCGCAGTTCGTGGGCGGCATCTTCGAGGAACTGGCGCTGTGACGACCAGGCAGCACGCAGTTTATCCAGCAGCGAGTTATAGGCGGCAACCAGCGGCAGGATTTCGTCCGGTAAGCCATCCGGGGGGACGCTGTCGGGATGCAACATCTCCTGGGCGGCAATCTGGCGCGAGGCCACGCGTAAGTCGCGCGTAATGGCGCGCACCACCAGCCAGATCACCAGCAGCGAGAGCGGCATCATTAAAATCAACGGAATAATGGCTGACAGTGCGCGCTTCACCATCACGCTTTTCATATAGCCGATGTTGTAGAGCACCTGAATGGCAGCGATTTCACTGCCGGGTTCGCCGGGGCGATTGAAGACACGCCAGTCGCAGTCTTCACAATCTCCGATCTTAACGTCACTCCAGCCTTTTTTATTTTGCAATGGCGCATTCAACTCCGGCCAGGAACTGGCGCGCAGCTGCTGATTGTCATCCCACAATTGCACCACATAGGCGCTTTTGAGTTTATCGGCGTTGAGCATCAGCGGCATCAGGGCAGGAATGCGTTTGCTGCTGGCCCAGGCATCGGCGATTTTTGCCAGCTGATCGTCCTTCATAGTGCCGATCATGTCGCCGTAGCAGCTGTAAAAATAGGAGGTGACACCACCGATCATCGCCAGATGCATCAGCAACAGGGTAGTCAGCAATTTATTACGCAGGGAACGCATAAACGTGAAGGGTTTCATATTGCAGGGACTCGCCACCCCAGGCCGCGCACGTTGCGAATCACTTCGTTATCCAGCTTGCGGCGCATGCCATGAATTAAGACATCAACCGCATTGCTGGTGACTTCTTCGCCCCAGCCGTAGATGCGGTTTTCCAGTTGTTCGCGTGAAAGAATGGCGCCCGGACGCTCCAGCAGCGCATAAAGCAGGGCGTATTCACGCGCGGTAAGTTGCTCACGCTGCCCTTTATACAGCACTTCACGCGTCATCATATCGAGCTGCACGTCGCCGCTGCCTAACAGGGAATCCGCCGCACCGTGACGACGTCGGGTAATCGCTCGCATTCGCGCCAGGACCTCTTGTAAATCAAAGGGTTTTAGCAGGTAATCATCGGCACCGCTGTCGAGTCCCTGAACACGCTGGGCCACGGTATCACGCGCGGTCAGCACCAGCACCGGCGTCATATCGCCACGGGTACGGGCGCGGCGTAGGACATGGATGCCATCTTCCCGCGGTAAGCCCAGGTCGAGTAACACGCAGCTGTAGCCGCCTTCAGTCCAGGCATTGGTGGCAAACACGCCATCCCGTACCCAGTCCACCGACCAGCCAGCGGCCTCCAGCGCCTGCTGCAAGTTCGCGCCAATCATTTCATCATCTTCAACCAGCAGCACACGCATGATGCCCTCCCAAATGTATGAACAAAGTGTAGCGCTGGAAAATTAGCGCAGAATTACACCCGTTTTCCCCTTGCTAATTCTGCGCTAATTTTCCGCTAATTAAGGGATAAATTTAACGCGCTAAAGTGGCTTCACTGGACATCACGTCGTATCAGGAGGAGCCATGAATCAGAGTCAATTTATCCGCAGTTTGCTGGACTGGATAGAAGACAACTTAGGACACGATTTGCATCTGGATGAAGTCGCACGCCGTTCCGGGTATTCCCGCTGGCATCTGCAACGTCTGTTTCGTCAGCACACCGGATTTTCACTGGCTGAGTACATTCGCCAGCGTCGGTTGACCGAATCGGCGTTGACGTTACTGAACAGTGATGAGGCGATCCTGCAAGTGGCGATGAGCTACGGCTTCGACACGCAGCAGGCTTACACCCGCACCTTTAAAAACTACTTCCGCGTCACACCGGGTCAGCTGCGTCGTCAGCGCCGTGTCGAACCGGATCGTCTGTTATTTCCGCTGGCGGTGGCCAGTTGAGTCGCCAACCTGATTTCCCGTTGCCATGTGGGCGCGGGAAATCAGGTGCTATTCCGCACTAATCCTTTTAAGCTGCTGTTCTCCCTTACTCTGCCGGTTATGGACAATGGACAACAGCGACAATCTCACCGCCATGATGCTGTTTGCGCGCGTGGTTGAACGGCAAAGTTTTAGCGAAGCAGCCCGCACCCTCGGCGTATCAAAATCCTATGTCAGCCGTGAAATTGCCCGGCTGGAAGTACGCCTCGGCATCAAATTATTGCAGCGCACCACGCGTAAAGTGGCATTGACGGAACTTGGCCAGGCCTATTATCCCTTTTGCATCCGCCTGATGGATGAGATGCATCGCGCTGATGCCTTTGTCCAACAGGTGCATCAACTGCCGACCGGCAACGTGCGTTTGCAGGCACCGGTGACCTTTGGCTGCCAGTGCGTGGTGCCGACGTTAAACCGCTTTATTCGTCGCCATATCCATATCAATGTTGATCTTGAACTGACCGATCGTGTCAGTGAAGACCTTTCGAACCTCGCGGATGTGGCGATCGTCATTCGCGCGCGCGCACCAGAAACCCCTGATTATCGCGAATTGAGCACCATTGACTGGGGCTTGTACGCCGCGCCTGATTATCTGGCCGCGCATCCGGTTATCGATCATCCCGAAAAGCTCACGCGCCACGATTTGTTGCTGTTCCACGGCCCAGCCCACACCGCTGCGCTACCGTTTCGCCGTGATAAGCAGCGGCTGGCGTTGGATGTTCGTAGTCGCTTCCGTGCCAATAACAGCATGGCATTGCTGAATGCGGCGCTGGCAGGCACCGGTATTGCCTATCTACCGGCTTATATGACGCGTGAAGCGTTGGCGCAGGGGGATATCGTGCAGGTGCTGCCGGAGTGGCAAATGGATCGCCTGCACAGTTATCTGCTGCTGAAAACGCAGCCAGAACCCTCCTCGCCAGTGACGTTATTGTGCGATGCGCTGATCACCGCATTGGGTGAGAACTGATTGTTGCATTTTGGCAACAATAGCGCGCTGCGTGGCAAATATCCCGGTCGCTCTGTTATCGACACGATACCGCTGTTAGCCTGAATGTCAGCTTAAAACAGGGATATCATCATGCAGCAACCTCCAACGGCGTTAGCGCCTGAACAGCAACACTGGCGGCGAAATTTGTTCGTCTGCGTACTCGGTTCCTTCAGCACCATCGTGGCGATGACGCTTCTGCTGCCGTTTTTGCCGTTGTATGTACAGCAACTCGGGGTGCAGGAACCGGCAGCGATTGCACGCTGGTCGGGGGCGGCCTATGGCGCTACCTTCCTCAGCGCTGCGCTGACTGCGCCGCTGTGGGGCAAGCTGGCGGATCGCTATGGTCGCAAACTGATGCTGATCCGCGCCAGCCTGGGGATGGCGATTGCCATGTCATTGATTGGTATGGCAACCGCGCCCTGGCAACTGGTGGCGTTGCGTCTGCTGGCTGGTTTGCTCGGCGGCTACGCATCCGGCTCCACCATCCTGGTGGCGGCACAAACGCCGAAAGAGCAGACCGGCTGGGCGCTGGGTATGCTGTCGTCCGGTATTATGGCGGGTAATGTGGTGGGGCCGTTACTGGGCGGCGTGCTGCCGCCGTTGATCGGCATTCGTCATACCTTTTGGCTGACCGGTGCGGTGATTTTTCTCGCTTTTCTCGCCACCACTTTTTTGCTGAAAGAAGCGCCGCGTCAGGCGAAAAAGGCGGTGCAGAGCAGCAGCGCCGATGAGAAAGCGGTGAACCTGCCGGTGGTACGTTTGATGTGGTTATCCGGCATGTTATTGATTTTCGCCAATATGTCGATTGAACCGATTATCACGCTGTATGTCGGGCAGTTTGTCAGCGGCGACCACGCGATTACCGTCACCGCCGGCCTGGTGATGGCAGCCGCTGCACTCGGCAGCATTCTTTCTGCACCACGTCTCGGACGGCTGGCCGACCGTATCGGTCATGGCCGGGTACTGATTTATGGTTTGATTGCATGCGCGTTGCTGCTGATTCCTCAGGCGTTTATTACCGCAGCCTGGCAACTGGTGGTGCTGCGTTTTCTGATGGGGATGGCCTTGGGTGGGCTGATGCCGTGCGTCACGGCGTTGATTCGCCACAATGTGCCGCAAACCCAGGTGGGGAAAATGCTGGGATACTCAACGTCGGCGCAGTATGTCGGTCAGGTGAGCGGCCCGTTGTTTGGCGGCTTTGTCGGCGGGGCTTTCGGCATGCGGCCAGTGTTTCTGGCAACCTGCGTGATTATGGCGTTGTGTGCGGTGTTGAATGCGCGGGTGCTGCGGAAGCATTGATGCGTAGCGGCGCGATTTATCGCGCGCCTTTAAAACTGCGCGATAAATCGCGCCGCTACGGTTTTGAATGCATAAAACAGGCGGACTGAGTCCGCCTGTTTTATTTACGCTATTTATTGTCCGGCAGTGCGTAGGCAATCACATAATCGCCCAGCTTGGTGCCAAACGAACCGTGACCACCGGCAGCGATGACAACATACTGCTTGCCATCCATTTCGTAGGTCATCGGCGTTGCCTGGCCGCCTGCTGGCAAACGTGCCTGCCACAGCATTTCACCGGTGTTGGTGCTGAAGGCACGCAGGTAGTTATCTGCGGTCGCACCGATGAAGAATACGTTACCGGCTGTGGTGATCGGGCCGCCGAGCATCGGCATACCCATCTTGAACGGCAGCGGAACCGGCGCGCTATCGCGAACCGTACCAATGCGTTTTTTCCACACGGTTTCGTTGGTTTTCAGGTCAACGGCAGAGACATAGCCCCACGCCGGTTGTTTACACGGCAGACCAAACGGTGACAGGAACGCGTTCAGCTCCACGCCATACGGCACGCCGTACTGCGGCTGGATACCGGTTTCGGTGCCAGAACCCCCTTCCGCGCCTTTCGGCGGCTCGATCGGGTTGCCCGGACCGCGCGGAATCAGTTTGGAGACGAACGGCAGGGCCATCGGGTTAGCGATAGCGATCTGGCGATGCGGATCGACCGCAATGCCGCCCCATTCGAACATACCGAGGTTACCCGGGAACACCAGCGTACCCTGCTCAGACGGTGGGGTGAACGGACCGTCATAGCGCAGACGCTTGAAGATCACGCGGCACACCAGCTGGTCGTACATGGTCGCGCCCCACATATCCTTATCAGTCAGATTCTGCTTCGGACGGAAGGTCAGTTCTGAATAAGGCTGAGTCGGAGAAACGTGGTCACCTTTCGCTGCGCCCTGCGGAACCGGGGTTTCCGGTGCCGGAACAACTGGCTTACCGGTGCGACGATCCAGCACAAAGATGTTACCGGTTTTCGCCGGAGCATAAATCACCGGTACGGTGTTGCCATCTTTGTCAGTGATATCGGCCAGCGTCGGCTGTGACGGCAGGTCCATATCCCACAGATCGTGATGCACGGTCTGATACGACCACACCAGCTTACCGGTGGTGGCGTTCAGCGCCAGTACGCTGCTCGCATAGCGCTCCTGTTCTGGTGTGCGGTTACCGCCCCAGATATCCGGGGTAGACACGCCCATCGGCAGGTAAACGATATCCAGTTTCGGATCGTACACCGCCGGCGCCCAGGAGTTAGGCGAGTTCATGGTGAAGGTATGTTCATCATCAGGAATCGCGTTCGGATCTTTCGCGCCCGGATCGAACACCCACAGCAGTTTACCGGTATTGACGTCAAAGCCACGGATGGCACCAGACGGCTCACGGGTTGAGTAGTTATCCGTCACCGCACCGGCAATCACAATGGTGGTATCGGTGATGATCGGTGGTGAAGTCGGCTCATACTGGCCTGGGGTCAGCACCGGCTGTTTGTGTTGCAGATCCAGCTCGCCGTTGTTGCCGAAAGCAGCACAACGCTCACCGGTTTCCGCATCCAGCGCGAACAGACGACCATCGTTTACCGGCAGGTAAATGCGGCGTGAGCACAGCGCAGGCTGGGTGCCAGACGCATCAGCAGCGGCCGGAACTTCGTGGTAAGAAACGCCACGACAGGTTACGTGCTGGAAGGTCGGGTTCGGCTTCAAGCCTGGATCAAATTTCCACTTCTGCTTACCGGTTTTCGCATCCAGTGCAAACAGGATTTGGTGCGGTGAGCAGAGATACAGGGTGTCGCGGATTTTAATCGGGGTCACTTCATCAGTGATTTCACCCGGATCGTTTGGCGTCTTCAGGTCACCCGTCTGGAACTGCCAGGCAACTTGCAGATTTTTCACGTTATCTGCGTTGATCTGCTTCAGCGGTGAGAAGCGGGTGCCTTGCTGGTCACGCGCGTAAGCAGGCCAGTCGCCATCGGCGATGTTGCTCAGCGGTTGTGCCTGCGGGGCATTGGCTTCGGTGGCTGGCAGAGTGCCATTCAGCTCTTGCGGATCGTGGAATACTGCCCACGCCAGCACCAGCGCACTGGCAACCAGGGCGATGCCCATAATGCCCAGCGCACCTTTTCCGGCGTTGTTGAGTTTGCGATACACAAACGGCAACACCAGCCAGACGCCAAAAATCACCAGCACGTCAGTACGCGGTGCCAGCGCCCAGAAGTCGAAACCGACTTCCCATACGCCCCACACCAACGTAGCCAGCAGCAGCAAGGCGTACAACACCAATGCTGAACCGCTACGACGCCACAGCAGAATAGCGGTGATTAACATAACCACACCGCCAATTACGTAGTACCAGGAACCTCCAATGGCGGCTAACCACGCGCCGCCAATCAGCATAAACGCCCCTGTCAGCAGTGCGAACAGCACTGTCAGGAAACGAATTACGCCAAAAGATGAGGAATTTTTCCCCATAATGTTGACCTCTTTTTTCGCCATAAGACTAAAGGAAACAACGCGTTGCGCCGAATCCCGATATAAGGTACGAGGTGATGTAAATGTCCACTCCGGAACGCTTCCGTGACGCCTGATGATCCCTTTGCGTTAAATTTTATCTTAAAAACGTTAACAGGTTTGATCTTTTTCAGCGCTTTGGACTTCAGAATGGGGAATGACACAACATTTTATAAGGGTATTACCGGTAACATGCCCGAATTGATCGGGCTGTTTTTGCTGAGCGCGCTATTTTGTGTAACCGTTTACACTTCAAATAAATCGCTGCTGGTGCGTTGTTCCTGCCAGCCACTGATATGTAATCGAGCATAGCACTCATCCGTCAGTGTTAAAGTCGGGGTGCGTAATATCACCTCTGCTTCTCTTTCCCGGAAGGCAGAGAGGAGAAAGGGAAAGCTGAACTTGAGATAATTTTCGTTGAAAAAAACATGGGTCAGCACAATGCCGCTGAAGGGAAATTCCTCAATATTTCGCCACTGGGTTCTCGGTGTCGCTACATCGTAGAGCCAGAAACTAAAATCCTGTGCCAGGGACTTTAGGGCGGGACCATTCTGCTGCAACGCCTCATAGTTAATGGCCAGTCGGACATTGTCTGATCGCAGGCAGGAATAATTTTCTGGTGTCTGTAATAAATCCGTAAGCCTATTTCCCTGTAATGGGGTAATTATTAACGCTGTTTCATCAAAAAATTGGTTATGTAAGGAAACTATGTTGCGATCGTTAAGTGATGCATGACTATTCTGCCCAGAATTTATAAGGGGTGATGAATAGCAAGCGCCGGTTATCCTGCCATCGAAGCGGCGGATACGCTCAGTAACATAAGGGTTGTATGAACTGTTTTCCATTTATCTCTATAAATATATTAATTAACTGGAAGGGTTTATTTATAATAAAAATGGTGCGACTGCTGCTGTGAACAGTTTTCTAATATAAAACGTTTCCTTTGTGAAGATCACCTTTTTTATCTGTCTCTGCTAAAGAGATATTAGGTATTATTAATACATTAATTAACGTCTTATTGCCCTTCTCTGGTGGTTTACGCTATTTCCTCAATAAAAAATAAGCCTGCTAATATTCAGAGCTCTATGCTTGGATTTTTTTTATATAACCAACTGTTTTTAAAGAGCACGCCTTGCCGTTGCCTGAGCCGCCAAAATCCCGCACTCTGTCGCCTGAAAAAGATAAGGAAAACCTCAGCGAGGTTTTTTCATAAGGCTTGTGCAACGACACTGGCCGGAACTGCAATTCAGGATGGGATAAATATGGGTTCTCTGACATCAGCAGCGGATGGCTCGCTGCTGCGGCACAGGTCGTTTGTTGCTTTCTGGCTGGCGCGCACCTGTTCCTCATTTGGTTTTCAGATGTTTTCCGTTGCCGTCAGCTGGCAAATCTACTCGCTGACCAACAGCGCGATGGCGTTGGGGATGATCGGCCTGATGCAGTTTCTGCCATCGGTGCTGTTGGCGTTACCAGCCGGACATCTGGCCGATCAGTTCGACCGGCGGCGAATTGTGCTGCTGGGACAACTGGTCGAGTGGGGAGCGCTGCTGGCGTTAGTGGCGCTGACGTTATTCAACTGGGCAGATAAAACCGCTATCTGGAGCCTGGTATTTCTGATTGCCGTCGCCAAGGCGCTGGAGTGGCCGGCATTATCCTCGATGCTGCCCGCGCTGGTGCCGCCACAGATTCTGGCTCGCGCAACGGCGGCTAACGCGGTCGGTGGACAGGCCGCGGTGATCATTGGGCCTACGCTCGGTGGGTTGCTGTACGTAGCCGGACCGGATGTGGTGTACGGTGTTTCGGCGTTGTTTTATTTGTTCTCACTGCTGCTGGTCAGCCGTATCCGCTATGAACGCCCGCCGCAAACGCGCCTGCCGATGAACCTCACCAACCTGTTTGCCGGTGTGCATTTCATCCGTGAACGCAAAGATGTGCTTGGGGTGATTTCACTCGATCTGTTTGCGGTGCTGCTGGGCGGGGCGACCGCGCTGCTGCCTATTTTCGCCAAAGACATTCTGCACACCGGACCCTGGGGGTTGGGGATGTTACGTGGCGCGCCGTCAGTCGGGGCGCTGGTGGTCGGTGTATGGCTCAGTCGTCACAAACTGGAAAAGCACGTCGGGATGATCATGTTTGGCGCGGTGGCCGGTTTTGGGGTGGCGACGCTTATCTTTGCGCTTTCCAGCCAGTTGTGGCTGTCGCTACTGGCGCTGGCCGCGCTTGGGGCGTTTGATATGGTCAGCATGGTGATTCGCGGCGCGTTGGTTCAGTTGGATACCCCGGACGATATGCGGGGGCGCGTCAACGCGGTGAACGCCATCTTTATTAATACCTCCAACCAGCTGGGTGAATTTGAGTCCGGGATGCTGGCGGCGTGGCTGGGTGCAGTGCCAGCTGCGGCGCTCGGCGGTATTGGTACGCTGGTGGTGGTGGCGCTCTGGATGACCCTTTTCCCGCATCTGCGGAAACGTCAGCGGCTGGAGAACGATCCGGTGGTGCCGCAGGCAACAAAAACCGGCCAACAGGCCGGTTAAGGGTATTGCCAGTCCGAACTGCCATGACAAAGCTCGCGATCAGGGGGCTGGGATCGCGAGCAGTGGCCGTCAGACGGCCGCTGTTTTCCCCAGGCTGGCATCAAATTTTTTCCAGCTTTCTGTCATATCCACCACGGTTTTCGATTTTCGCGCTTCGTCGATTTTTATCGCGGTGAGTCCCGCTTCCAGCGCGTCCACCACCGTGACCTTCAGCGGCGTTCCCTGTTTAATGTGTTTCACGATTTCTTCGGCCATCAGGGCATCAGCGCCATAGTGGCCATCGTAAGCGTTGCCGCTGTAGACGGTATCCACTTCACGTTCGCCAGTTCGGGCGTTGTGCACACGGAAGTAGTTACGTACAAAGTCGCCCTCAGCCATGCCATCGGTGCCCATGACGCAGAAACGACGGAACTCATCCGGCACGTTAAGGTTGGCGTGGAAGGCGAGGGTAGCGCCACCGGCGTATTCAATCAGCGCTGTCTGGTAGTCAACGATATCGGCGTCGCTGTCGAACACCGCATCGGTGCTTGACCAGCCGCTCGGCTTGACGTGATACAACTCGGAATCTGCCGTCACGGCACCTTGCGGCGCGTGTTGCGGGGTAAAGGATTTACGGCCACCAAAGCTGGCGACGCGCATTGGACGTTCACCCATCAATCCCTGATACAGATCGATATCGTGGCAGCATTTTTCCAGAATGTAGGGACCGGCGTATTTTTCCAGACGACGCCAGTCACGCTGGAAGAAGGCACCGTGGTACGGCTTGATATGTTCGGTGGCTTCGATGGAGGTGATTTCTCCGAGACGGTTGTCATCACGCGCTGAAAGCAGATCGTGGTACAGCGGCGAGTAACGCAGCACCAGGCCGACCAGAATGCGTTCATGCCCGTATTGCTGCACCAGCTGCGCCATCGCCATAGTCTGTTCTTCATTGATCACCACCGGCTTCTCAGTGAAGACGGTATAACCCGCGGCGAGTCCCTGACGGATATGCTCAAGATGCATAAAGTTCGGTGAACCGACCAGCAGCAGATCAAAGCCGCCATGACTCAGCAGGGCGTCGATGCTGTCGAATGCTTTGCCGGGATCGATGCCGAAGGTGTGAAGATTAGGTAAACCCGCCGGAGCCGGATCGACATAACCCACGACGGAGAACTCTGTATCGGCTTTGCTGAACTCTTTCACCACATGGGAAAGACGAAAGCCAAGACCAATAATGCCCACTTTCATGTTGTACCCCTGAAGCCCGTTGCCTGTTAGCCGCCCGACCCATCAGGCTGCTGATAATATGACCGCTAACTTATTACGGCAGAAAAACTAATGTCAATGGATATCCTGGTAAAAGAAATGCGTGTTTTTATTATTTATATGATTTTAATCATTTTTATTTGGTGTTGTGGCTTCCATATTTATTTGTTATTGCGATTTAAGTTTTTTTACCCTATCTTTCGCACATCTATATAGAGTCATTCCGTGCGGGGCAAAGCAGGAGGAAGCGCGTGCAGTCACTGATGCTGGGTATTGATGGTGGTGGTACGCACTGTCGTGGACGTCTCACCGACGCTCAGGGACAGCTGCTGGCGGAAGCGCGCGGTGGGCCTGCTAACGTCTGGTCGCAGTTTGAGGCGGCCATTGATGCGATTGATCGTGTGATTGACGATCTCTTCACCCAGGCGGCCTTACCGGCGACGGCGCGGGCGCAAACGGTGCTGGTGGCGGGGCTGGCGGGGGCCAATGTTGCCTCGGTGAAAGCCCGGCTGGAGAGCTGGCAGCCGGTTTGTCAGGCACGCTATCTCTTCACCGATGTCGAAATCGCCTGTGCCGGTGCGCATCATGGCGCGCCGGGTGCGGTGTTTATCACCGGCACCGGTAGCCAGGGGGCAGCCTGGGATGGCACGCAATTTACGCTGCTCGGCGGCTGGGGTTTTGCCCTGTCCGATGCCGGATCGGGCGCGGTGCTGGGCCAGCGCGCACTCAGGCTGGCGCTGTTGGCACACGAAGGCATTGTGCCACCTTCTGCGCTGACGCAACGCATCATGGCGCATTATCACGACAGCCCGGAACAGATGCTAATCTGGTCACGTCATGCCACTCCGGCTGACTGGGGCCGGGTGGTGCCGGACGTTTTCGCTGCCGCGCAGGCGGGAGATGTGCATGGCACGACGTTGATTCAGCAAACCGCAGCGGATATCGCGCAGATGGTGCAGCCGCTGCTGGCGCGTAGTCATGGTAATCTGGCGCTGATGGGAGGCTTAGCCGCCCCGATTCAGCCCTGGCTTCCGGCGGAGATCGCCGCGTTGCTGGTGCCGCCGCAGGGGGATGCGCTGAGTGGCGCGATCCGGCTTGCCACGCAGTTTAGCCTGAGCCAACCCGCATAACCTTTTCATTCTGCTGATAAAGAGAACCATGATCGCTCCGAACGTAACCGCCCGAATTCTGCGGCTGATTGTCGAAAATGCGCCGATCAGCCAGTCCGATCTGAAAGTGCGCAGCGGCTTGAGTATGTCAACGGTTTCGCAGGCCACCAATCGCCTGCTGACGCGGGGCATTGTGCAGGAGCTGGGGTTGCGACGCGTTTCGATGGGGCGTCCAAAAACCCTGCTCGGTCTTAATCCTGACCACGCCAGCGTGGTGGGTATCCAGCTCAACGCCGAACGCAATTTGATCGTGCTGACCGACCTTGGTGGCAACATTATTGGCGAGCAGCAGATGCCTTCCGGTGCGATGACGCCCAAGCAACTGGGCGATGCGCTGGCGAAGTTCTTGCGTGGCGTCGAGGGCAAGAAAGTGGGGGCGATTGGCCTGGCGCTTTCCGGATTGGTGGATGCCAGCAACGGATACTGCGTGCGCTCCCGCGTGCTGGACTGGGACAACGTGCCGATTGCTCGCCTGCTGGAAGAGCGTTTTTCGCTGCCGGTATTTATCGAAAACGACGCCAATGCGCTGGCGATGGCGGCGCTGGTTTTTGGTCAGCTCGGCCATGCTCAGTCGGCGATTATCGCCACCTTTGGCAAAGGCATTGGCGCAGGGATTCTGCTCGATCGCCAGCTATATCGGGGCCGCCACGGCAAAGCGGGGGAGATTGGCAATGCCCTGCTGGGCGACGGCTCCGAACGCCTGTTGGAGGATGTCGCCTCATCGCAGGCGATCCTGCAACGGGTGGCTGCCACGTTGAAAGATGAGGTGCCGCAGGCGTTGCGTGACCTCGATATGCGTCCGACTCCGGAGGTGCTGAGTGCGCTGGCGGAAGCCGGGCATCAGTTGGGGATGTCACTGGCGAACCTGTCAATTGCCTACGACCCGGATGTGGTTTATCTGGCGATGGAGCCGCAGATGGCGTCGCGTATCCTGCTGGACCATATCACCCAAAGCTTCCAGAACTATCGCCTGAAATTGACGCCGCATATGACGCCGTTGCAGTTCCTGACCGAGTCTAATCGGATGTGGGCGCAGGGCGCGGCGGGTTTTGCGGTGAATAAGTTGCTGGATTTGCTGGCCGCGCAGGCGGATGAAGAGATCGCGTCTTAAAACGGGTTTTGCTTGCATTGGCATCGGGGTGATTTCGTTCGCCACAGGCTGATGCAGTTTCAGCTCGCCGGTGCGGTGACCGAGCAAAGGGCGCCTGGCCGCGCCCTTTGCAATCCCGGGCCTCGCGCCAGCCTCTTTTTTGCGCGATTTATCGCGCCGCTACGGGTAACGTGCTGCCATTTATCGCGCAATGAAGAGAGCACCTGGCTTTCAGGCGGTGGGGTGGGCGGCATCCGCAGCGCCGAGCGCGGATTGTTAAGGCCCGCGCCTTCGGGCCTTAACCCGTCCGCCAGCACGGCGGTGCTGAAACTACCTGATGCCCGGCGGGCGGAATCTTCCCGGTGCCAGACCGCTGCTGGCCCGGCAGCCGAAACCTCCTCACCGCAACCGCATCCCCTGCTCATCAAACAACAAACAACTCCCCGCATCCAATTGATAACGCATCAGTTCGCCAATCTCATGATGAGTCGCATGGCGCTCCTCAATCACCAGCAGACGCTCCTGCCCGACATCCAGATAAAGATAATTGGTATGTCCCAGCATCTCGCTGAACGACAGCGGTGCACTAAAACTCAGCGGCGCGTTGGCATCCGGGGCGAGCTGAAAATGCTCAGGCCGCACCCCCAGCGTCACTTTCTGCCCTTCGTGGCAGGTCGCCGCCAGCTTCAGGGTTAACGCCTGAATCCCCAGCGATGGCACGCGTAGTTGCACCTGACCGGGGGCCAACGCCGCCACTTCGGCTGGCAAGAAGTTCATTTTCGGTGAGCCGATAAACCCGGCGACAAACAGGTTATCCGGGTCGCGGTACAACTCCAGGGGTGCGCCAACCTGCTCAATCTGCCCCTTACGCAGCACCACGATACGGTCAGCCAGCGTCATCGCTTCTAACTGGTCATGGGTAACGTAAATCATGGTATTGCCGAGTGAAGCGTGCAGGCGGGCGATCTCAATACGCATCTGCAAACGCAATTCGGCATCGAGGTTCGACAGCGGTTCATCAAACAGGAAAATGCGCGGATGGCGAATAATGGCGCGGCCTATCGCCACGCGTTGACGCTGCCCGCCGGACAGAGCACGCGGCAGCCGATCCAGCAATTCCGTTAAATGCAGACGCTCGGCGGTCTGGCGTATCGCCTGTTCAATCTCCGCTTTCGGGCGTTTCATCACCTCCAGCGGATAAGCGAGGTTGCCGCGTACCGTCATATTCGGGTAGAGCGCGTAGGACTGAAACACCATCGCAATACCACGCTCGGTGGCGGGTTGGTGCGTCATATCCGCCCCCTCAATCAGCAACTTGCCGTCGCTGATCTCCTCCAGCCCGGCAATCATGCGTAACAGCGTCGATTTACCGCAGCCGGAAGGGCCAACAAACACCACAAACTCGCCGCTGTTGATGGTGAGATCGATACCGTGAATCACGTTCACGTTCTCATAGGATTTCTTAACGCTTTGCAGATGCAGGCTGGTCATGCTGTGTCTCGCTTAAAGTAACTGGCCCATATAGATGGCGTTGCTGCGCACGATAGGCGTAAAGCCAAGGCGCTGATAAAAACCGCACACCTGCTCGTTTTGCAGGCTGACGCCAAGATGTACGCCGGAAACGCCGGCCTGACGCAGCAGCGTCAACAATTGCTCGATCAGCTTACGTCCCCAACCGCCTTGCTGTGCCACAGGCAACAGATTGATATGCAGATGCGCAGGCCACTGGCTTACCAGTTGCTCGGCGGCGGCATCCGGCTGACGGATGGCATCCAGCACTTTGCTGTCGAGTGGTGCGCTGGCGGGAGTGGCGCGATATTGCGTCTGCAACATCGGCCACCACTGTTGATTGAGGATGGCCTCAAACGTGCGGGTATCCGGCACCGCTACGGCGTAGCCCACCACCTCGCCGTGCTGCTCCAGCACCAGGGCAAACTCAGGGACGAAGCGCGCGTAAGGGATCACAAAGCGCAGGCCAGGCAGGGCGGGATCGGAATAAAGCGCCGTCGCATCCTTTCCCGCATTGGCGGTTTCTAAGCAAATACGCGAGAGCGCGGGAAAATCCGCCTCGGTGGCGTGACGAATAACACCTTCAGCCGTCATGGTGGAGCCTCTGTGGTCAGGAGATGAACAGTTTTTACGGTAATGAAAGCTGACTTAGTTTTCAAGGTGTAATAATTGCGTCATCCCGCAAAGCGGCACAGAAGCATAACCGCAGCGCATGACTGATGCGATGACAGTCGCGCTAAAATGCGCTGGCTGGTCCTTGCTGCGCGGGCCTTGTACCCATTCCCCTTCGTTTCTTCGTCATAACTATACGATTTTCATATGCTCTATCAGTGGCTTAATGGCTGGCAAAATCACGAGTGATTTATGCTGGTCATCATTGCTGACAGGCTGATTACCGCCAATTTTTGCTGAATTAAGCAGCATTCTCTGCTGATCGACGGGCCTTTCTTCTCACTTTTTGCACTGCATCACAGAGCAAAAATTCCGCGCCGCACAGGTTTGACTTTCTTTTGTTCATAAAGTAAGTATGGATAAGCGCGATATTTCTGCTGAATCAACCTGCGGGATCTGCGGGTGTCGAGATGAAGGGATGCCAGTCATCTGTTGGAGAAACCGAGCATTATGTGTGAGTCAACCGTACGTTCGCAGTACTTCCATCGCTCTCTGCGCACCCTGTCTCGTCTGGTTTCCGCTGGGGTACTGCTCGGCGCATCGATGGCGCAGGCCGCCAGCGTGACCCTTAACGAATGGGACATTTATAACTATCCACAGCAGACCGAAGCGGTGGATCAGGCGATTAAAGCGTTCCAGCAAAAAAATCCGGGCATTGTCATCCAGCGTTCCGTGCACTCCTTTGAAGATACCCGCATCCCGCTCAAACTGGCGCTGACCGCCGGTGATGGCCCGCAGATTGCGCAGGTCAACCAGGGCGGCGGCGATATGGGATCGCTGGTCAAAGACAAATTACTCTGGCCGCTGGATGATTACGCCAAAACCTACGGCTGGACCACGCGCTTCCCGGATTCGATTCTGAAACGCAACCGTTGGTCTGATACCCAAGATTTCGGTAGCGGCAAGTTGTACGGCGTTGCCAGCCTCGGTGAAATGGTCGGTCTGTACTACAACAAAGCGTTGCTGGATAAAGCCGGCATTGCGGTGCCAAAAACCCTGCCGGAGCTGGAACAGGCAATGGAAAAACTGAAAGCGCAGGGCACCGCGCCGATGATGCTGGGTTTGCTGGACGGCAATATGGGGCAGCAACTGCTCAGTACCCTTTGGGAAGCGCAGATCGAAAGCAGCGATCGCAAAAAACTGGATGACCTGATTTACGATGTCGGCGGCACCTTCAAAGATGACAAGTTAGTCAAAGCCGCCAACATGATGAAAAGCTGGAATGACAAAGGGTATTTCTTCCCAGGTTTCCAGGGGATTGGTCATGACGATGCTGCCACGCTGTTCCAGAACGGTCAGGCGGCCTTCCTGGTGAGCGGCACCTGGTATCTCGGTCAGTTCAAAGACAACAAAGATATTCACTTCGCGGCAATGCCGATGGGCGAGGGCGTGCAGCATGCGTTAATGGTCGGGGGCACTGACCTGGCGTTCTCCATCACCAGCACGGCGAAAAGCAAAGAACAGCAGGATGCCGCGGCGAAGTTTATCGACTACATCGTGTCGGATGAGATGGCTAACCGCTGGCTGAAAGTTGGCTTCCTGCCTGCCAGTGCCAGCAAAAATGCACAGATCCCGTCGGATAACCCGCTGCTGGCGGAAACGTATCAGGTGTGGGTGACGCTTAATGAACACGATGGCCTTGGTCACTACGTTGACTGGGCGACACCGACCATGAACGCCGAGCTGAACCAGAACGTGCAGCTGCTGCTGGCGGGACGTCAAACCGCTGACCAGATGGTCACCAACTTCGACAACAACTATCAACGTTACCTGAAAACCCTTAAGCACTGATAAATCCGGTCCGGCAGCGATGCCGGACCGCAGACAGGCCCGCAAGCGAGTACGGTTATGCTGAACAAATCTGCCTGGCGCAATGCGCTCTATCTCCTGCCCGCGGTGCTGGTGTACGCGGTCTTTCTGTTGCTGCCGCTGCTGGCGTCGCTGGGCATCAGTTTTACCGAGTGGGACGGTACCTCGATGCCGATCTTTACCGGCATCAGCAACTATATGCGTATGTTCAGCGACCCGGTGTTTTGGGTGGCGCTGGGCAACAACGCGCTGTTGATGTTGTTCTACACTCTGCTGCCGATTGGTGTTGGGCTGCTGCTGTGCAGCTTCCTGTATGAAACGCGCAGCAACAAGGAGCGCAGCCTGCTGCGTATCTTCTTCTTTCTGCCTTATATCATGCCGATGGCGGTACTCGGCGTGGTGTGGCGTTGGCTGTACAACCCGGCATTTGGTCCGATTGACCAGTTCCTGCGCGCCATCGGATTGCCGCAGTTGGCGATCTCCTGGCTAGGCGACTTCACCTGGGCGCTCCCCGCCGTCGGCTTTGTCGCCACCTGGTACTTCTTTGGTTTTTGTCTGGTGCTGTTTATGGCTGGCCTGCAACGGATGGATCCGTCATTGCTGGAAGCAGCGGATCTGGATGGCTCCTCGCGGCGGCAGAAATTTATGCGCATCACGCTGCCGTCACTGCGCCCGGAGCTGCGCATTGCCTTGCTGCTGACGGTGATCGCCAGCCTGAAAGCCTTCGACCTGGTCTATGTGATGACGCAGGGTGGGCCGGGCACCGCCACTATGGTGACCAACATCTTTATGTATAAGCAGGGCTTCGACCTGCACTACTTTGGCTATGCCTCGGCAGTGGCGGTATTCAGTATGATGATTGTGTTGTTGATCAACGCGTTAATTCACTTTGTTATTCGGGAGCGTCACTGATGCGTGGCACGCCAGTTGTTTCTCGTGCGCTTATCTGGATCGTCGCGCTGATGACCATCCTGCCATTTCTGATGGCGCTGATGACCTCATTCAAAACCCAGATGGAGCTGTTCCAGGGGGTGTTTACCCTGCCATCTTCGCTCAACTTTAAAAACTACGTCACCGCCTGGCAGCAGGGCCATTTCAGCGTTTACTTTATGAACTCGGTTTTGGTGGTGATCCCGGTGGTGATTAGCAGCATCCTGCTGGGCATTCTGGCCGGGTTTGGTTTCGCCTGGTTGAAGATTCCGGGCAAAAAAGTGGTGGCGGCGATGCTGGGTCTGGGGATGGTGCTGCCAAGTGAGGCCTTTATCATTCCGCTGTACCACGAGTTGCGCTGGATGGGGCTGACCAATACTTATCTGGCGCTGATCCTGCCGCAGATTGCGCTGTCGCTGCCGTTCACCACCCTGATGATCGCCACGGCGCTGCAACAGGTGCCGCGCGAGTTGGTGGAGGCTTCAGTCATGGATGGCGCGTCACGGCGCAAAATTTTGTGGGGCATTCTGGTGCCTGCCATCTGGCCGACGTTGTCCACCCTGGCGCTGCTGCTGTTTATCTGGACGTGGAACGAATTCCTGATCCCACTGATTCTGGTTAACAAAGACGAGCTGCGTACCCTGCCGATTGGCATGATGTTCTTCCAGAATAAAAACACCATCGATATCCCGGTATTGATGGCTGGCGCGATGATCGTGATCCTGCCGCTGGTGGCGGTGTTCCTCATCTTTCAGCGCAAATTTATCAGTGGCGTGACCGAAGGCGCGGTGAAATAAGCACCTTGTCCATCAGCGAAAGGTTTTCGCGCCATGTGCATGCTGCAATGGCCTTACGCTGCAACTCAGGAGAACCGCATGCACCTTTCACTGGCTGATTTTCACCCCGTCGCTGACGGCGAAACCCTCGATACTGATTGTTTTCAACGTGCGCTGGATCAGCTGGCGCAGCAGGGCGGCGGGACGCTGACGGTGCCAGCGGGCCGCTATCGCCTCGGCACCCTCACGCTGGGTTCCCATCTCAACCTGCATCTGGCGGCGGGTGCCACCTTGCTGGCAAGCCAAAGTGTCGAGGATTATCAACGCTGTCTGGCGCAGAGTCAGGCCGAGCTGTCACAGCATGTGCTGTTGTATGCGGTCGGCCAGCGCAATATCAGCATCAGCGGTAAAGGGGTGATTGATGGCGATGGTGAAGCCTGGTTTGCCGCCGAGAAGGATGAGCAGGGTTATCGACAGCCACGTCCTCAGCGCCCACGGATTATCGTGTTTGAAGATTGTGAGCAGGTGACGCTGCGGGAGTTCACCATTGTGCAGGCACCGATGTGGACGGTTCATCTGGTGAGCTGCCGCCATGTGCATATCGAACACCTGACGATTGATAACGCCATGACCATGCCCAATACCGATGCGCTGGATATTGATAGCTGCGAAGCGGTGTTTGTCAGCAACTGCTACCTGAGTGCGGCAGATGACGCCATTTGCATCAAAACCACGCAAAAACCCGCCCCTCTGCGGCGTGCAGCGCGGCAGATTATGATCAGCAATTGCCAACTGCGTTCTTACAGTTGTGCGTTCAAGATCGGCACGGAAACCTTTGATGATGTGGAAGATGTCACCGTCAGCGGCTGCACCATTTTCGACTCCAATCGGGCGATTGGCCTGTTGTCGCGCGATGGCGGCAGTTTCCGCCGCCTGTTATTCAGCAATCTGACGCTGGCCTGCTACCTTGCGCCACCCTGCCACTGGGGCAAAGCCGATGCGCTGTTTGTTTCGGTACGCGCCCGCGATCCGGCGATCGTGCCGGGCGTTATCGAACAACTGCAATTCAGCAACGTCAGTGGCGTGATGGAAGGGGCCATCAATCTGCATAGCGAGGTGGCAGGGCAGATCCGCGAGGTGATGCTGAGCAACGTGCAGTTGCGTCAGGTGGCCGCTGAAGGACAGGGATATTACGATGTGCGCCCGCCGTGTAATCCTGAATCACCAACGGGGATGGGACTGGATAATGCCTACAAGCTGGATAGCCAGACCGGGCAGGCGTTTGGGGTTGTGGCTTATCCACATGGTCTGCCGGGCCTGTATGCGCGCGGGGTGGAGAACCTGCAATTGCATAACGTCACCATTGTGCGCCCACAGCCATTGCCGACCGGCTGGCATAGCGAAACGGTACAGATTTTGCCGTAAGGCGATGGACACTTTGCGCGATAAATCACGCCGCGACGATAACATCGCGCCCTGCTGTAATGGCGCGATAAATCGCACCGCTACGTTAACATCATGAAATTACACCGCGACGATAACATCGCGCCCTGCTGTAATGGCGCGATAAATCGCACCGCTACGTTAACATCATGAAATTACACCGCGACGATAACATCGCGCCCTGCTGTAATGGCGCGATAAATCGCACCGCTACGTTAACATCATGAAATTACACCGCGACGATAACATCGCGCCCTGCTGTAATGGCGCGATAAATCGCACCGCTACGTTAACATCATGAAATTACACCGCGACGATAACATCGCGCCCTGCTGTAATGGCGCGATAAATCGCACCGCTACGTTAACATCATGAAATCACGCCGCGACGATAACATCGCGCCCTGCTGTAATGGCGCGATAAATCGCACCGCTACGTTAACATCATGAAATTACACCGCGACGATAACATCGCGCCCTGCTGTAATGGCGCGATAAATCGCACCGCTACGTTAACATCATGAAATCACGCCGCGACGATAACATCGCGCCCTGCTGTAATGGCGCGATAAATCGCACCGCTACGTTAACATCATGAAATTACACCGCGACGATAACATCGCGCCCTGCTGTAATGGCGCGATAAATCGCACCGCTACGTTAACATCATGAAATCACGCCGCGACGATAACATCGCGCCCTGCTGTAATGGCGCGATAAATCGCACCGCTACGTTAACATCATGAAATTACACCGCGACGATAACATCGCGCCCTGCTGTAGCGGCGCGATTTATCGCGCGGTTTTTGCTGACAACGCGTGATTACAGCGCGGCGGCAATCGCTGCGCCCAGCTCCTCGGTTGATGCCTTGCCGCCCAAATCGCGCGTCAGGCTGGTGCCCGCCGCCAGCGTGCGTTCAATGGCATCCAGCACCGCCGCACCGGCTTCGGCATAGCCCAAATGTTCCAGCATCATTGCACCACACCAAATCTGTCCAATCGGGTTGGCGACGCCTTTGCCTGCGATATCCGGCGCGGAGCCGTGTACCGGTTCGAACAGACTCGGGAATTTCCCTTCCGGGTTGATATTGGCTGAAGGCGCAATGCCGATGGTGCCGGTACAGGCCGGGCCGAGATCCGACAGGATATCGCCAAACAGGTTGCTCGCCACCACCACATCGAACCAGTCCGGGTGCAGCACGAAGTTAGCGGTCAGGATATCGATATGATATTTATCGACTTTAATCTCCGGGTAGCTGGCTGACATGGCTTCCACACGACTGTCCCAGTACGGCATGGTGATGGCGATACCGTTGGATTTTGTGGCCGAGGTCAGGTGTTTTTTCGGTCGTTTCTGCGCCAGCTCGTAGGCAAATTTTAGAATACGATCGACGCCGGTACGGGTCATCACCGTCTCCTGAATCACCACTTCACGCTCGGTGCCAGGGAACATGGTGCCGCCGACGCTGGAATATTCGCCTTCAGTGTTTTCACGCACCACGTAGAAATCGATATCGCCCGGTTGACGGTTTGCCAGCGGCGCTTTGACACCCGGCATCAGACGCACCGGACGCAGGTTGACGTATTGATCGAACTCGCGGCGGAACTGCAACAGCGATCCCCACAGCGAGACATGATCCGGTACCACATCCGGCCAGCCTACGGCACCGAAGTAGATCGCATCAAAGGTTTGCAGGGTAGCGAACCAGTCATCCGGCAACATCTTGCCATGCTGCTGCCAGTACTCGGCGCTGGCGAAATCAAACCATTGCCACTCCAGCGGAATATTGAATTTTTTTGCTGCCGCGTCCATGACGCGGATGCCTTCTGGCATCACTTCCTTACCAATGCCATCGCCAGGGATGACGGCGATTTTAAATGTTTTGCCGCTCATAGGGTCTCTCGCAGGTTGCTGTTGATGTTCTGCCCGCAGTATAACTTTGCATCATGGGGAAATAATTAGCCTGAGCAGCAAGCCAATGTTGAATAAAAGTAGAGAATCGCGCACCTCCACCGACGACCTGGCGTTTTTCGTGCGTATCGCCACCCTTGGCAGCCTGACGGCAGCAGCGCGTGAGCTGGGACTCTCGTTACCGGCGGTGAGCAAACGCCTGAGCCAGTTGGAGCAGCGGCTGGGGGTGCAGTTGCTACGTCGTACCACCCGACGGCTGGAACTGACGCCGGAAGGAAAACGCTACCTGGAGGGCGCGCGCCCACTGCTGGATCAACTGGCGGAGCTGGAGGAGTCGGTCAGCAGCCAGACGGCGGTGTTGCGCGGCTCATTGAATATCAATGCGTCATTCGGGTTCGGTCGCCGCCATGTTGCGCCGCTGGTGTCGCGCTTTGCGGCGTTGCACCCGGAATTGTCACTCAGCCTGCAACTCAGCAGCCAGCCGTTAAGTTTCCTTGATGCGCACATCGATATCGATATCCGTGTCGGTGAGCCGCCGGATGCTCGTTTGATGGCACGCAAGCTACGGACCAATCCGCGCGTGCTGTGCTGTGCCCCAGCTTACGCGGCGCGTTGTGGCCTGCCCGACAGCGTGGCGGCGCTGGCGCAGCATAACTGTATTTTGCTGCGTCAGTACGAAAGCGATTTTGCCCTGTGGCGGCTGACGGATGGCAGGCAGCAGCTGACGCAAAAGGTGCGCGGAACCCTGGTCACCAACGACGGTGAAGTGGCGATGCAACTGGCACAGGACGGGCATGGCATTCTGCTGCGTTCGTGGTGGGATGCGCAGCACAGCATTAACAGCGGCGAGCTGCTGCATGTATTGCCCGACTGGAGTGCGCCAGACGGCGATATCTTTGCCGTCTGGCAGCCGCAGCGCCAACTGCCTGCACGTATTAGCGCCTTTGTGGAGTTTTTGCAGCAGACGCTATAAAGGCTACATTCCGTAGCGGCGCGATTTATCGCGCTCTTTTGACCTTTGGTTATAAAAAACCGCGCGATAAATCGCGCCGCTACGTTGGATAATGCAAATCACCGATATGATTATTTCCAATCAATATTGAGTGTTTGTGAGCACGATCAAACAAATCATTGCCCTTATCGCCTATAAATTGCCACTTCGCTGCGTGATCTCATTCTTTGTTGACTGAAATGAATCACAATGCGCAATGGATGGCGTTCGGTGCAAAGACACCACAAAGAGAAAAATGCCATCGCTATAACGGCGTGCGTGAAGCCCAGCGCCTGCCACGACCCTACGTTATCGATGAGGCTGAAATGAAACAATTCTCTACAGAAGGGATGGTGATTATTGTCGGGATTGTGATCGCATATATCCTGTTTACCACCTGGCTGACCTGGCGTTTGCGCAGTAAAAACACCGGTGATTTTATGGCTGGCTCGCGCGCCATGCCGGCGTTTATCGTCGGGGTGATGCTGATGTCAGAATATATTGGTGCTAAATCCACCATCGGCACCGCCCAGGCCGCCTTTGAGGATGGTTTTGCTGCCTCCTGGTCGGTAATCGGTGCGGCGATAGGCTTCCCGCTGTTTGGTATGCTGCTGGTCAAACGTATTTATAACACCGGGAAAATCACCATTTCCGGGGCGATTGCCGAACGTTACGGTAACTCGACCAAAAACATCATCTCGCTGATCATGATTTACGCTCTGCTGCTGGTGAACGTGGGTAACTACGTCAGCGGCGCAGCGGCCATTTCCACGGTGCTGAACCTCAATCTCACTACCGCTGCGTTCATCACGGCGGTGGTCAGTACCTTCTATTTTGTCTTTGGCGGCATGAAAGGCATCGCCTGGGTGACGCTGCTGCATAGCGGCCTGAAATACATCGGTATTATGGTGATTCTCGGCGTGGCGCTGCATATGACCGGTGGTGTCAGCCCGATGATCAAACAGATGCCACATTTCTACTGGACCTGGGATGGTAACGTCGGGGCCAGCACCATTTTTGCCTGGCTGATCGGCACCATCGGTTCCATCTTCTGTACCCAGTTTGTGATTCAGGCGATTGCTTCCACCAAAAACGCCGCGTCGGCGAAGCGCGCCACCTGGGTTGCCTTCTTCTTTTGTATGCCGATTGCCATCGCCATCGCGCTGATCGGCGTGGCGGCAAAATTCCTGCATCCTGATATCAAGAGCCTGTATGCGCTGCCGGTGTTTTTACAGGATATGAGCCCGTGGCTGGCAGGCATTGTCACTACCTCGTTGGTGGCATCGATTTTCGTCAGTGTCAGTACCGTCGCGCTGGCGATTGCCTCGCTGGTGGTGAAAGATTTTTATGTTCCGTACCGCAATCCGACCCCGGAGCGTGAATTTCGTATGACGCGCTGGTTGTCGCTGGTGATTGGTTTCCTGCCGCTGATCTTCGTTTTGTTCGTGCCTGAAGTGCTGAAGCTGTCGTTCTTCACCCGTGCCATCCGTCTGTCGATCTCGGTGGTCGCTATCATCGCGTTCTACCTGCCATTCTTTAAAAGTACACGCGGGGCAAATGCCGGGCTGATTGCCGCCTGTGTGGTGACGTCGGTGTGGTATTTGTTGGGCGATCCATTTGGTATCAACAACATGTATGTAGCACTGCTGACCCCGGCGATTGTGATGGTAATTGACCGCCTGATCCCGTCGCGCCAGACGCAAGATAAAAATGCCCCGAAACGAACCATGCAAAACAGTGGAGCCTGATATGACCGACTTAACCCTTACCGTCGAACGTAACGGTAACCTTCATCCGCACGCGCAGGACGCGCAGCAGCTCACCGCGATGCTGCCTTCGGTCTGTCCACAGAACCATGCTGCTAATCTGCTGCCGCTGCCGAATGGCGACCTGCTGTGCGTCTGGTTTGGCGGCACGCAGGAAGGGGTCGCGGATATCTCGGTCTGGTGTTCACGGCTGGCGAAAGGCAGCGATCAATGGAGCGAGGCAGAGAAGTTGTCGGACGATCCGACGCGATCGGAACAAAATCCTGTGCTGTTTCTCGATCCGCAACAGGTGCTGTGGCTGTTGTGGACTGCACAGAAGTCCGGCAATCAGGACACCGCGATTGTGCGCTATCGCCAGTCACGCGATTTTGGCCGTAGCTGGAGCGCTATCGATACCTTGCTTGATCAACCTGGTACCTTTATCCGCCAGCCGATCGTGGTGCTGCCGAATGGCAACTGGCTGCTGCCGGTGTTCTATTGCCGCACCCAGCCGGGGGTGAAATGGGTCGGTAACGATGATGTCAGCGCGGTGAAAATCTCCAGCGATCAGGGCAAAAGCTGGCGCGATGTGGCGGTGCCGGACAGCCTCGGCTGCGTGCATATGAATATCACCCTGTTGCAGGATGGTAGCCTGCTGGCGTTGTATCGCAGCCGCTGGGCAGATCACATCTATCAAAGCCGTTCTCATGACGGTGGTGAAAGCTGGAGTGCGCCGCAGGCGACGGAACTGCCAAATAATAACTCCTCGATTCAGGTCACCACGCTGCACAACGGCCATCTGGCGCTGGTGTTTAACGCCATGAGCGCCAAAGACGCCAGCGAGCGCCGCCTGTCGTTGTATGACGAAATCGACGATGAGGAGGAGGGGGACGTCGCAGTGGCGGCGGAGCCGGTGGTGCACAGTGGCCGCACCGCATTCTGGGGTGCGCCGCGTGCGCCGATGACGCTGGCGATCTCGGCGGATGGCGGGCGGAGCTGGCCCTGGCTGCGCAACCTCGATGAGGGCGATGGCTACTGCATGACCAACAACTCCCAGCAGAAATTAAACCGTGAGTTCTCCTACCCCAGCATTAAGCAGAGCGAGGACGGTGCGCTGCATATTGCTTACACGTATTTCCGTCAGGCGATTAAGTACGTGCGCGTTGATGAATCCTGGGTTGTCTCATGAGCCGCCATGCGCTGGTGACCGGTATCAGTTCCGGGATAGGTGCGGCGATTGCCGACCATCTGTTGCAGCAGGGCTGGCAGGTGACCGGCTTCAGCCGCAGCGAGGTGAAAAAAGATCATCCGGCTTTTACCTCGGTCAGCGTCGATTTGTTTGACGCTGTGCGACTGAAGCAGGTGCTGGCGATGTTGCCCGGCGTTAATGCGCTGGTGCATGCCGCAGGGATGATGGCGGCTGCGCCCTTGGGCGCGCTGGATGAAGAAGCCAGCAGCAGGCTGTGGTATCTGCATGTGCAGGCGGCACAAATCATGGCTAATGCGTTGCAGCCCGGCATGCAACGGGGCGATCGTATCCTGCTGATTGGCAGTCGTACCTCACGCGGCGCAGCAGGGCGCAGCCAGTACGTCAGTACCAAGGCGGCGATGGTCGGTATGGCACGGAGCTGGGCCGCCGAGCTGGCGCCTCAGGGGATTACGGTGAATGTGATTGCGCCGGGTGCTACCGAGACGCCAATGCTGCTGCAACCTGGCCGCGCCAGCTCACCGCCAAAACTGCCGCCGATAGGGCGCTATATCAAGCCGGAGGAAGTGGCGGCGTTGGCCGGATTTGTGCTGTCGCCCGCCGCAGATGCCATCACCGGGCAGGAGCTGGTGATATGTGGCGGGGCGTCCCTGTCATAACCGAAACGTAGCGGCGCGATTTATCGCGCGCCTGTAATTTGATGCTGCGGCGGAAAAGCGCGATAAATCGTGCCGCTACAATCGCCGACGTAACGATGCCAGGTCCACCTGCCACTGATTCAGCTTGTTGTACAACGCGGTGCGCGAAATCCCCAGCAGTTGCGCCGACTGGCGCAGATTGCCCTGCTGCTCCGCCACTACCTGCAACACATGTTGGCGCTCATTTTCCTGCAATGAAGGCAATTGCACGGCTGGCTGATGGCGCTGTACCATTTCATCCGGCAGGTCTTGTCTGCCAATCTCCAGTCCCTCACACAGATTCACCATGCGTTCGACCAGATTCTCCAGTTCACGCACGTTGCCCGGCCAATGCCACGCCTGCAAGCAGCGCATTGCATCCGGCGACACCTGGGGCGCGATGCGTTTCAGGCGCGCGCACAGTGCCAGAATAAAGGTATTCACCAGGCCGGGAATGTCCTCCTGGCGCTCGCGCAACGGGGGGATCTCCAGTGACACCACGTTGAGGCGATAGTAGAGATCGCGGCGAAACGCGCCTTTTTCCACGGCATCCAGCAAATTGCAGTGGGTGGCGGCGATAATCCGCACATTGACCTTCAGCGGATTGGCAGCCCCGATACGCATCACCTCGCTCTCCTGCAATACGCGCAGCAGGCTGGTCTGCGCCTCCAGCGGCATCTCTCCAATCTCGTCCAGAAACAGCGTACCGCCATCGGCCAGCTCAAATTTGCCTGGCGATCCGCCGCGCCGTGAACCGGTAAAGGCACCATCGACATAACCAAACAGTTCGCTTTGCACCAGGTCTCGCGGTAGCGCACCGCAGTTAAGGGCGATGAACGCCTCCTGCTGGCGCGGGCTGGCGTTGTGAATCGCCTGCGCAAACAACTCTTTGCCGGTACCGCTCTCACCGGTCAACAACACGGTACTGTCGGTGCGGCTGCTGGCGCGTGCTTTCTGAATCGCCTGCATCACGCGTGGCGCATGGCCGCGAATCATCTCAAAGGTGTAACTGGCGCTGACTCCCATCACTCGGCGGGTAATGGCGCGGATACGCTGGTTCTCGCGCAGTGATAACACGCGTCCCCCATCCGGTGCGGGCATCAGCGAAATCAGGCAAGGGATCGACTGCACGCCATCGGGCATAAATTGCAGCTCGCGGTCGTTGCAGAATGGCATGGTCAGCAGCGATGCTCCCTGCGGCTGCAACAACACATCGATCGGCCCGGCATCAGGATCCAACCCGCTAAAGATCTGTCGGGCGTAACGGTTCAGGGTTTTGATCCGACCGTGGCGATCGCAGACGATCACCCCTTCATTCAGGGTTTCAAGGATCGACTGCTGCTCGGCCAGCAGACGGCGCAGCATCAACTGTTGCCCGACCGCTTCTGCCGCCGCCTGCACCGTACCCAGCGTGTGTGCATTGAAGTTATCGGGGGTGGCGGTCAGCGTCAGCACGCCAATCAACTGACCGCTGGCATCACGCACCGGAGCGGCAGCGCATTGTCGATGGCGTTTACGCAGATCGAATTTCCAGTTCTCACCGCTCAGTACATACACCAGCCGTTGTTCAATCAGGCAGCGAGCCGTGCAGTTGGTGCCCAGTACCTCTTCACGCAGAATGCTGCCGACAGGCGTCATATCCGCGCCACAGAAATGCAGCGTCACACCCTGCGCATCGGTCAGGTTGATATGCCCATCCGGGTTATAGGCCAGCAGGTTCTCCATAATGCTGCGCGCAACCAGGATCAACTCGGCGTTGTGTTCGAGAATCGCGGCCAGCTCCTCAGCGGGCGGGGCGATATAGGTAAAATCCTCCGGATCGGTACCGCGCTGCTGCGAGCGTTGCCACGACTGCAAAATGCTGCGCCGCATCCAGCCGGGTTGCTCACCGCGCTGAAAGCTGTGCCAGCCCTGCCACAACAAATTATCCCACTCGCCGACTTCCGCGCCGCCTGGCAGGCTGAAGATCGGATCGCTTTCATCTTTAAACGGCAAGCGGTCGCTCAGAGATCGCATAACGCACTCCGGTGATGGATGGAATGTCCATTTTATTTACATGTGAAGTTGACATGTAAATTTTGTTGCCAGTTTGTGAGCTGTATCTGTGTGGTGTCTCACACATTTCGCCGATTTCCACCTGGCATTGGCTTTGCAATAACCCCGGTACAGGCCGCATCCATTCGGGATGCCCCAAAATAACAAGGAGTTAGCAATGAGTTTTGATTCCAAACCTGTACGCGTTGGCTTGATTGGGGCCGGTCGCATGGGTAGCTTCCACGCGGAAAACCTGGCGTACCGGGTACCGGGAGCGACGCTGGCCGCCATCGCCGATCCCCAGCCTGGCGCGGCGGAACGGTTGGCGCAGCAACTGGGGGTGGCGAAAGCCTTTAGTGACCTGCACGCGTTGTTGCAAGACCCGGAGATTGATGCGGTGGCGATTGCCGCGCCAGCACGTACCCATGCCGAATGGGTGATTGCAGCGGCGCAGGCGGGTAAGCATGTGTTTTGCGAGAAACCGATGGCGGTGACGATGGATGAAGCCGACCGTGCCATTGCCGCAGCGAAAAGTGCCGGTGTGGTGTTGCAGGTGGGATTCAACCGTCGTTTTGACTCAGGGTTTGCGGCGGCCATCGCCGCGGTGGAAGCCGGAGAGAATGGCGTCACCCAACTCAGCCGTTCGGTGACGCGTGACCCGGCGTTGCGCGATCCTTCCCCGATCCCACCGTGGACCATCTTCCTCGAGACGTTGATTCACGATTTCGACACCCTGCTGCACTTCAATCCGCATGCAAAGCCGGTACAGGTCTATGCGTTGGCTGATGCGCTGGTGCGGCCGGATTTTAAAGATAAAGGGTTACTGGATACCTCAGTGGTGACGATTCGTTTCGACAATGGGGCGATTGCTACCGCCGAAGCCAACTTCCAGGCGGTATACGGCTATGACGTGCGGGGCGAAGTATTTGGCAGCAAAGGGATGTTGCAGGCCGGGCACATCAATGCCAACCACTGCGTGCGTTATCACGCGGGTGGCATCGCGATTGATACCTCACGGCTGGACTCCGACCTGCTGCGTGAAGCCTATGTGGCAGAGATGACGGAATTCGCGCGTTGCATTCGTACCGGCGCAACCCCGCGTGCCACCGGTGAAGATGCACGCAACGCACTGGAAATCGCGCTGGCCTGTATTGAGTCCGTGCAACGCAACCAACCGATCACGCTGGGAGGTCGCTAATGGCGAGCTATCAACTGTCTGTCTGCGCCGAGATGGTGTTTCTCGATCTGCCGTTTATTGAACGCGTTAAACGTATTCATGCGTTGGGTTTTGGCGTCGAAATCTGGGGCTGGGCCAATAAGGATATTGAAGCGCTGGCGGCTACCGGGGCGCGTTTTACTTCCATGACCGGCTATCTGACCGGCAACCTGACCGACGATGATGCCATCGCTGAGTTGTTACAAAGTGCCGAAGCCTCGCTGGCGGTGGCGGCGCGGCTTAACTGTCCGGGACTGAACCTGCACGGCACCGGGCTGGATGACCAGGGGCTGCCGGTCAAACCGGTAGAGGTGGTGACTGGCGCGATGTGGCTGAAAGCCGCTGACACGCTACGCAAAGTCGCCCAACTCGGCGAACGGGCAGGACGCGTGTTCACGCTGGAGAACCTTAATCTGCCGGTTGACCATCCCGGTACGCCGTTTGCCCTGGCCGCCGATACCCTGGCGCTGGTGGAGGCGGTGAACAGTCCGGCGTTGAAGATGAATCTCGACCTGTATCACGCGCAGATTGGCGAAGGCAACCTGATCGAACTGATCCGTCGCGCTGGCCCGGCGATTGGTGAGATCCAGGTGGCTGATGTGCCGGGGCGTCAGCAGCCGGGCACCGGGGAAATCAACTATCGCGCCATTGCCCGCACGTTGCACGAGATCGGCTATCAGGGCACGGTGGCGATGGAGGGATGGGCCAGTGGCGACAGCACTGCCGCGCTGACACAGTTCCGCGATCACTTCAGTTTATAAGAGTTACCCTGCCGGGTATTTGCCTGTTGCCCGGCGTTAAAACACAACAATAAAATCTCAACCCTACAGGAAACTATCATGAAAATCAGAAGCTTATTTATCCTGCTCTGTTCGTTGTTGTTCAGCCTGAGTGTTAGCGCAAAGACCTTCACCGTTGGTGTGGCCCTGGCTAACTTCGACCTCAATTTTGTGTCCATTTTACGCACCCAGATGGAAGCCGAACTGAAAGCTAATCAGCTCAAGGGTCAGTTTGTGGATGCCAAAGGCGATGTGGCGCTCCAGGTGCAGCAGGTGGACGATTTTATCAACCAGGGGGTGGACGCGATTATCCTCAATCCGGTGGATACCCAGGGGGTGCTGCCGATGATCACCGCCGCGAAGAATGCCGGTATTCCGCTGATCTTCGTTAACCGTAAGCCGGAGGTGAAGCTGCCTGCGGATATGGCCTACGTCGGTTCAGATTCTGCGTTGGGTGGAGAAATGCAGATGGAGGCGCTGGCGAAAAAGATGAATTACAAAGGCAACGTGGCGATTCTGATGGGCGCGCTGTCCAACGAGGAAGCGCGTGAGCGTACCAGGGCGGTAGAAGCGGTGATCGCCAAGTACAAAGATATGAAGGTGGTCGAGAAGCAAAGTGCGAAGTGGCAACGCAATGAAGCGGTGGATGTGGTGTCGAGTTGGCTGCTTAACCAGCGTCCGATTGATGCCATCGCTGCGAACAACGATGAGATGGCCATTGGCGCGATTATGGCGCTGAATCAGGCGAAGAATGAAAAGATCCTCGTTGCGGGTATTGATGGCACACCGGACGGGCAGCAGTTCGTGAAGAACGGCAAAATGGTGCTGACGATTTTCCAGGATGCTAAAGGGCAGGCAACGGGGGCGGTGCAGGTGACCAAAGCGTTGCTGGATAAGCAAAAAGTGCAGGTTTACAACTGGGTGCCTTATAAAACCATTACGCCGGAAAATTACACGCAGTTTGTGGCGGCGAATTAATATTGCGCGATAAATCGCGCCGCTACGGTTCTTGCTGGCTTGTAGCGGCGCAATTATTGCGCTGTGACGAATAATCAGCGTTACGTTTACTCGCCAATCGTTAATACGTATGATTCTCATTCTTTTTATAACTCCCTGATGGAGCTAAGAATGAAATCCTTGTTCAATCTGCGTATCGCGGGCGTGGCGCTGGCCGTGGTGACGGCGCTCAGTCTGACGGCCTGCCAGGCACCGGCAAAAAAAGCCGCTGCCCCGGTCGTCGCCCCACAACCGGTTGCCAGCAATGTGCAGCAGCGCGTACTGGCGGAAGGCCTGTATGAGATGGCGTATGTTCCTGGCAGCACAGCTTCGCTGTATGTCGCCAGTGCCCAGAGTTTTAAAGGCGTCAACGGTGGGGTGATCTACCGTCTTGATCCGGCCACGCTGAAAACCCTCGGCGAAACCCATACCGACCTGAAAAACTTCGGCATGACGATGGAGCCGGACGGCAGCCTGCTGTATGTCACCAATACGCTGGATGGCGGGATTTCAAAAGTTGATGCGCAAAGCGGCAAGGTGTTGCAGCGTCTGAAGTTTGGCCTGATCAATGACAAAGGCTTCCCGACGGGCGCGCGTGAAATCATGCTGCATGATGGCCTGCTGTATATCGGCGGAGTCGCCGATCCGGGCCTGATCTGGGTGGTGGATGCCAAAACCTTTAAGCTGAAAACCACCATTAAAAATGCCGGGAAGTGGGTCACCGGTCTGCTTTACTCCTCAGTGACCAATCGTATCTATGCGGCCAACGGCAGTGGCGAGATCCTGGTGATCAACCCGCGTAATCACAAGATCGAACAGCGCTGGACGCCGGGCGACGACAAAACCTACCTGCTGCTGAATCTGGCGGAAGATCCGGCCACCGGCCGCCTGTTTGTCACTGACAACTCCAAAGCGAAAACCACGCTGGTATTTGATGAGCATACTGGCAAGGTGATCAAGCGTATCGACGGGGACGCGCTGGGTATTAAGTTCAATACCAAACGCAATGAGATCTACATCAGCCAGCGTGAATCGGGCAAAGTGCTGCAACTCGATGCCACCAGCTATGCGGTGAAAAATAGCTGGACGCTGCCGACCCATCCCAACAGCTTGCTGGTGTCGCCGGATGGTCAGACGTTATTCGTGACGGTGAAGCAGGGATTCAACAAAGATCATTCTGCGAAAGGACCGGATAGCGTGGTGCGTATCCCGTTGAATTGACAGGTAAAGGGCGGTGGTGACACCGCCCTCAATGAATAAGCGCGATAAATCGCGCCGCTACGCTGTGACGCCCTGCACCAGCAACACGCGATAGTTCGCCCCTTTCAGACGATGTTCTTTCGCTTCCTGGTAGGCCGGGCTGTAATACCAGCCTTTTGCCGCATCAATATCCGGGAACTCCAGCACCACCACGCCCTCGGCTTGTGGACCTTCCAGCGTTTCCAGCGCGCCGTAAAAGGCGAGCGGATTAATCGGATGATCACCGCGTGCTTCCCCCGCTTTCTGCGCGTAGGTGGCCATTTCGCTGTCGTTCAGGGTTTCATCGCGGATAAAAATCACATATGCGCTCACTGTTACTCTCCTCGCGCCTGGCGTTTGTCTTCGGTGTTGGTATCAAAATCGGAGGCATCATGGCGTTCCAGCAACTGATCTTCCGGCGCGGCACCAAAGGCGCGGTTCACCTTACGGCCACGGATGACCGCCGGACGCTGCGCAATCTCTTTCGCCCAGCGCACCACATTTTTATATGACTGCACATCCAGGAACTCAGCGCCGTCGTATTGATTATTCAGTATCAGGTTGCCGTACCACGGCCAGGTGGCGATATCGGCGATGCTGTATTCGTCGCCGCCCAGATAGCGGTGATCCGCCAGTTGACGATCCAGCACGTCGAGCTGACGTTTCGCTTCGAGGGTAAAGCGGTTGATGGCGTATTCGATTTTTTCCGGCGCGTAGAAATAGAAATGGCCAAAACCGCCGCCAAGGTAGGGGGCTGAACCCTGCAACCAGAACAACCAGTTCAGCGCTTCGGTGCGGCCCGCCACATCTTTCGGCAGGAAGTGACCAAATTTATCCGCCAGATACAGCAGGATGTTGCCGGACTCAAACACGCGCAGCGGCGGGTTAACCGAGTGGTCGCGCAGTGCCGGGATTTTAGAGTTAGGGTTGACCTCAACGAAGCCGCTGGAGAATTGATCGCCCTCGCCGATGCGAATCAACCAGGCATCGTATTCGGCTTCTTTCACGCCGAGCGCCAACAGTTCTTCCAGCAGGATGGTAATTTTCTGGCCGTTTGGCGTGCCCAGCGAATAAAGCTGAAGCGGATGTTTGCCGACCGGCAGGGTCTTCTCATGCGTCGGCCCGGCAGTCGGACGGTTGGTTTTCGCGCCGTTGCCTTTGGCTTCCGGGTCCCAGGTCCAGACTTTTGCGGGCTGATACTGATGTTCCGACATAGTGATTTCGCCTTGTTGTGGTTGCATTTTTTGCTGCCACTGAGTGTAGCAGCCGCAGTCACAGGCGATTTAACCGCGCTGGCGGTGAGATGCAAAGTCCGGTGTTGAGGTGGGGTTGGTGCGTGCTGATACCCTCACCCCGGCCCTCTCCCATGAGGGAGAGGGAGATGTGCCATATGCTCGAACGGTTCCCATGAGGGAGAGGGAGATGTGCCATATGCTCGAACGGTTCCCATGAGGGAGAGGGAGATGTGCCATATGCTCGAACGGTTCCCATAAGGGAGAGGGAGATGTGCCATATGCTCGAACGGTTCCCATAAGGGAGAGGGAGAAGTGCCGTATGCTCGATCGGTTCCCATGAGGGAGAGGGAGAAGTGCCAAATGCTCGATCGGTTCCCTCTCCCGCTTGCGGGAGAGGGTTAGGGTGAGGGTAACAAAGCGCACCTAACTCAAAGCAACTCGCGTTCAATCAGCTCGCGGGTTTCCACCGCCTGGTACTTCATTTTTTCCGGATAACCAAACAACGCTGCCGAGATAATCGATTCGCCGCCGACCTTAAAAGTACGTTTGGCAAAATCCATCTCGCGTAACGCTTCGAACAGTGCATCGAAATTGACTTCACCTTCACCCACGCCGACATGCTGGTGGATGGTGGCATCAACCCCCGGCGGGTTGACGATATAGCGGCAATGTTTGGTGTGGTTCATGGTGTCGGCAATCAACATATGCGACAGATCGTCACCGGCATAATGCAGCATGCTTTTCACATCGCCTTTGCCTTTGTCGTAGAAAAAGGTGTGCGGCGCGCTGTAGATATACTTCACGTTATCGCTGCGGAAAGATTTCACGATATCAGCGGTTTCGTTGCTCTCCTCGCAGAAATCCCACGGGTGGGCCTGGATTTCCACGCGAATGCCTTCGCGTTCGATAATGGGCAGCAGATCCTCCATCGAACGGTAGAACATTTCTTCGCAAATCTCCGGTTCATTGGGATTGCCGGACAGCTCGGTATTGATCACCGGCACGCCCATTTCCACGGCGATCTCGATCATCCGCTTCCAGTTCTTCACCGCCGCCTGACGGCGGGCTTCGTCCGGGCCAGACCAGCGATACACCACGATAAACGAGGAGATCTCCACACCGGTGGAGCGCAGCGCGTTCTTATATTCGGTGATGATTTCGCGGCTGGCTTTCGGGTGTTTATAGAACGGGTTAATTTGTGGATGGGGCGACTGTTCGATGTATTTGTAGCCCCATTCCGCCACCTGCTGCACCATGCGGGTGATCCCCAGGTCGCGGATTACATCCACGTCAAAAGCGATTTTCATTGTTTTCTCCTGCGCGTTAAGCCGGTTGCTTTAACGCTTTGCTGAAGCAAATCCACCCCTCACCACAAGCGTTGTCAGGCAGAATAATTATCAAACATTTATTCCGAAAAGTAGGTTGTCTTGTAATTTTCGTTTCATTTTTGCGATGGTGGTCAAATTTATGAGGGATTCTCTATCAGAAATTACGATTATATGACGATTCCTGGCGCGAATTATTCGCACTTTTGATGTCATCCGGGTATTATTTTTTGATAATTTTCTATCACGGATATCTTGTATGAGTAAAATCACCATGAATGCGATTGCCGCCGCTGCGGGTGTCGGTGTTGCGACGGTTGATCGCGTGCTTAACCGTCGTGCGCCGGTGCGCGCTGCCACCGAGAAGAAGGTGCTGGAAGCGGCGGGGCGTCTGGGTTATCGCGCTGACCTGATGCCGTTACTCAGCAGCCGGGCTTTAACGCCTGCTGTCGCGTTGCGTATGGGGTTTATTCTGCTGGCAAAAAATTATTCGTTTTATCAGTCGCTCACTGACGCGTTACGTCAGCAGACACAGCCGTTACATCCCGCCGGTAGCGAAGCACAGTTTTGCTGGCACGATATTGACGATGTGGATGCGGTGGTGGCCTCGCTGCATACGCTGGCGCAACAGGTGGATGTCATCGGGCTGGTGGCGCTTGACCATCCGCTGATTCGCCGGGCGATCGAAACGGTATCGCGTCAGGGCGTGCGGGTATATGCGCTGTTTTCCAACTTCTCCCCCTGTGGTCATGCCGGTTATTTCGGGCTGGATAACCAGAAGGCCGGACGCACCGCAGGCTGGATGGCGACGCATCTGTTGCATCAGCCGGGACCGGTAGGGGTGCTGGTGGGGGACCACCGTTTTACCTGCCAGGAGAGTTGTGAAATCAGTTTCCGTTCTTACCTGCGCGAGCAGGACAACGCGCGTCAGGTGCTGGAACCACTCAAAACCCATGAGTCGATTGACGGGGGTTATCTGGCAACGCGTCGTTTGTTGGATGAACATGCCGATCTGGCGCTGATTTTTGCGCCGTGCGGCGGGATTGAAGGGGTCATTCGCGCGCTGCGCGAGCAACCGCAGCGTCGCGTGGCGCTGATTTGTCATGGCCCGGTCAGTGACGGCGATCTGGCATTGATTGATGGCACCATCACGGTGATGCTGCGTCATCGTATTGAGGGTCTGGCAACTACCCTGGTGCAAACCCTGCAACAGCATCAGGCGGATGGCAGCGAGCATTTTATGCAGGTCACACTGCCGTTCGATATTGTCACACGGGAGAATTTGTAAAAACGCGCGATAGCCGCTGCTTAGGCGTAGCGGCGCGATTTATCGCGCCAAATGATAGATAACCTATCATTTAAATGATAATTAATAACTTGATCGCTATCAAAAAATGAAAGTTTCATGCTTGTTGTGGATGAAATTTTTATTTGATACTTGCTGCATCAATCACAGCAAGGAACGATCATGACTATCCATATCGCCAATGCGCCCTGTAGCTGGGGCGTCGATGATCCGAAAAATCCTTACCTGCCGCCGTGGCAAAAAGTCCTGAGCGAAGCGGCACAAGCCGGGTATCGCAGCATTGAGCTGGGGCCGTGGAGCTATCTGCCGGTGGAGGCCAGCGAGCTACGCCAGCAACTGGAACATTACGGGCTGTCGCTGGTAGCGGGCACAATTTTCGACGATCTGGTCAGTGCAGCCAATTTCCCGGCGATGGTGGAACTGACCCACAATATCTGCCGCAATCTCTCCCAGGTGCCGACGGCTGAGAAAACCCATGCGCAGAACGCGCCGGCTCCCTATCTGGTGATAATCGATTTTGGTAATCCGCAGCGCGCGAAATATGCCGGTCAGTCGGATAAAGCGCCACGCCTGTCCCCGGAAGACTGGCAACGCATGATGCAGCACATCACCACCCTGAGTGAGATCGCCTGGAGTGAATATGGCGTACGCGCGGTGATCCATCCTCATGCCGGAGGCTGCATTGAATTCGCCGATGAACTGGAACAGTTGGTGCAGGATATCCCGCACGAGGTGGCGGGTTTGTGTCTCGATACTGGCCATCTGTACTACTCAGGCATGGACCCGATTCCCTACCTCAATCGCTACTGGGATCGCATCGATTATCTGCACTTCAAAGACGTGAACGAGGCGGTATGGCGCGATGTTATCGCTCGCGGCATCGACTTCTTTGCTGCCTGTGCCGAAGGGGTGATGTGTCCGATTGGCAAAGGGGCGATTGACTATCCGGCGGTGCGCGCCTTCCTTGCGGAACGCGATTATCAGGGCTGGATCACCATCGAACAGGAACGCGATCCGCGCCATGCTGACACCAGCCTGCGCGACGTCACAGCCAGCCTGCACTATCTGCAATCAGTCGGATTCTGAGGACAACATCATGATTAACGGTACAAAAGCTCTCGATCGTTCACTGCGCTGGGGTATGGTCGGCGGCGGTGGCACCAGCCAGATTGGTTACATTCACCGTTCTGCCGCGCTGCGCGACGGCAATTTTGTCTTACAGGCTGGGGCGTTTGATATCGACGCCGTGCGGGGCCGGGCCTTTGGCACAACGCTGGGGGTGGCGGAAGATCGCTGCTATGCCGATTACGAGACGATGTTTGCTGCTGAAGCGGCACGCGCCGACGGCATTGAAGCGGTGTCCATCGCCACGCCTAATAACACCCACTTTGCTATCTGCCGGGCGGCGCTCAATGCCGGGCTGCATGTGGTGTGTGAAAAGCCGCTGTGCTTCAGCGCTGCCGAGGCCGACGAGCTGGAAAGACTTTGCGCTGAGAAGAAAAAAATCATCGGTGTGACCTACGGTTACGCCGGACATCAGTTGATTCATCAGGCGCGGGAGATGATCGCCGAAGGGCTGCTGGGTGAGATTCGCATCATTAATATGCAGTTTGCTCACGGCTTTCATAACGAGGCCGTGGAGCTGCAAAATGCCAGCACCAAATGGCGCGTCGATCCTCGTTTTGTCGGCCCCAGCTATGTGCTGGGCGATTTGGCGACGCATCCGTTGTTTATCGCCGAAACTATGGTGCCGAAGCTGAAAGTTAAACGCCTGCTGTGTAGCCGCCAGAGTTTCGTCAAAAGTCGGGCACCGCTGGAAGATAACGCCTTTGTGATGATGGAGTATGACAACGGCGCGGTAGGCACCATGTGGGCGTCGGCAGTGAACTGTGGTTCGATGCACGGCCAGAAAGTGCGCGTGATTGGTGAAAAAGCCAGCCTCGAGTGGTGGGATGAACAGCCAAACCAGCTTCGTTATGAAGTGCAGGGGCAGCCGGTGCAGATCCTGGAGCGCGGTATGGGGTATCTGCACAGCCGCGCTTTAGAGGAAGATCGTATTGGCGGGGGGCATCCTGAAGGGCTGTTTGAAGCCTGGTCCAATCTCTATCGCCGTTTTGCGCTGGCGATGGATGCGACTGACCGGGATGACCAAACCTTCCTGCGCGATTTCTGGTATCCCGATGTGCATGCCGGGCTGATGGGGGTGCGCTGGGTGGAGCAGTGCGTGCAATCCGCCGATGCCGGTGCGGTGTGGGTTGATTGCTGAATCGAACCTTCGTACGCGCAATAAATTGCGCCGCTACAAACCGTGCATGCAGAACCGTAGTGGCGCGATTTATCGCGCCCTTTACATCAATGCGAGCGCAAATCGCTTAAGAAGCGTTGCGCGCGCGGGTGCTGCGGCTGGGTGAAGAACTTGTCCGGCGTGGCCTTTTCCAGAATCTGCCCCTGATCCATAAACCAGATGGTATCCGCCACTTCACGGGCAAAGTTCATCTCGTGGGTGACGCACATCATCGTCATCCCCTCCTGGGCCAGGCCGCGCATCACCGATAGCACCTCACCCACCATTTCGGGATCGAGTGCTGATGTCGGTTCATCAAACAGCATCACCGGTGGCTTCATCGCCAGCGCACGGGCAATCGCCACGCGTTGTTGCTGACCGCCGGAAAGCTGCGCCGGATAAGCATCCGCCTTGTGCGACAGGCCAACTCGTTCCAGCAGTTCCCCCGCTTGCTGACGTGCCTCTGAACGCTTCACGCCCAGTACCTTCATCGGTGACATCATAATGTTCTCGGCCACGGAAACGTGGGGGAACAGGTTGAAGCTCTGGAACACAAAACCGATACGGGTACGCAGCTGATTCAAACGCGTGCTGCTGCCGTGGATATCGATACCGTCAAACACAATCTGGCCACCTTCAATTGGCTCCAGGCGATTAACGGTGCGGATCAGTGTCGATTTACCGGAACCGGAGGGGCCACAGACCACCACCACTTCGCCGGGATTGATCTCGGCACTCAGGTCAGTCAGCGCCTGATACGCGCCGTACCATTTGTTGACCTGATTAAACAGAATCATCGGTCTCATAGCGGTTCCTTATTGCGATTGGGTTTTAGTCATCATCACCGCCGGTGCTACCGTGGGCGTCTCCACCGGTGACTGACGACGTTTCTGCGCAAGGCGCGCTTCGAGTTTGTTGGCGAGCCACGTCAGGCTGAAGCAGATGATGTAGTAGCTCAGCGCCACGATGGCGAACACCTGGAAAGGTTTGGTCAGTAACTGGTTGCTGACCTGGTTGGCCGCAAATGTCAGCTCCGGCACGTTAATCACGTAGCCGAGGGTGCTGTCCTTGATGATCGAAACCAGTTGGCTTACCAGACTTGGCAGGGTGTTAAACAACGCCTGCGGCAGGATCACCAGACGCAGGGTCTTGATGTGGCCCATGCCTAATGCACGCGCTGCTTCGTACTGCCCGTGCGGTAACGCCTGAATACCGCCACGCACGATCTCGGCGATATAGGCGCTCTCATAAATCACCAGCGTACACAGCATGGTGGAGAAGCCGCTGATGTTGTGACCAATCAACAGCGGTACGCAGAAGTAGGTCCAGAACACCACCATCATCAGCGGGATGCCGCGCAGCAGATAGACCCAGCAGGTGGCGGGCCAGCTCAGCCAGCGCCACGGCGACAGACGCGCCAACCCCAGCAACACGCCCACAGGGAAGGCCAGCAATACCGCCAGCAGCGAGATCACCAGGGTACAGAGCACCCCGCCCAGTGGCCCGTTCGGGTACTGGCCCATTAACAGCAGCATGCCGTTGTCATGCAAAATGGTGAACATCTCAAACATCGCCATTACCTCGCATAGACGCGTTGAAAGCGGCGGGCCAGTAGCGCGCCAAGGCCCATCAGCATCAGGGAGAAGAACAGATAGCCAACGGTTGCCACAAAATAGGACTCGAAGGTGCGGAAGGTCTGGTTCTCAATATCGCGGGTGACATAGGTCAGTTCCGCCACACCAATCACCATCGCCAGGCTGGTGTTTTTGAACAGCAGCACCGTATGGTTAATCAGCGCCGGTAGCGCGTTACGAATCCCCTGTGGCAGGATCACCGACCACATGGCGCGCACATAACCCATCCCCAGCGCACGCGCCGCTTCGTTCTGTCCATCCGGGATAGCGCGCAGACCGCTGCGAATATCTTCCGAGAAGTACGCCGCCTGACACAGCCCCAGCGCCACCAGTGAAAACAGAAATTCGGCGTTGAGGTTGTTAATCCACATTTGCAGCGCTTCCGGCAGCAGCGTCGGAATGGCGAAATACCACATCATTAACTGAATCAGCGTCGGGACATTGCGGTGATAAGAAACATAGGCCTTCACCAGTCCGACCGCGATGCGTTGATCGGTCAGGCGGATCACCACCAGCAGCATGGCGAGGATCATCGCCAGCAGCCAGGCACCCAACGCCAGTTCAAGAGTGACCACCGTTCCGTCAACGATCATCTGGCCGAAGTGGCCGGTTATCACACTGCTGAAATCGAGTGCCATAGTGTTACCTCATTACTCGGCGCGGTCGCCCGGTCGCATGGTGGAAAGGCCGCCCGGTACCTGCAACGTCGGGGTGATTTCGATATTGCCGATATTCACCGCCACTGGCGCAGAGAGGGCAAAGGCTACGCAGTCGGCGATATCTTTCGCCTGCGGCAGTTCAAAGCCATCGATAAAGCGACGGCGCGCTTCTTCGTGATCGCCAGAGACGTTGCCGAAAATATCGGTGGCGACGCGGCCCGGACAGATCTCGGTGATACGCACACGTTTGCCATAGCAGTCGACGCGCAGCTGACGCGACAGGGCATGGACCCCGGCTTTGGTGGCGTGGTACACCGAGTTGCCGCCAAAGTTGTAAATTGCGGCGATGGAGGTGATGTTGAACACATGACCACGGTCGCGTGCCACCATGCCCGGCACCAGCAGCCGGCACAGGTGCAGCACGGCGCGCAGGTTGACATCCACCTGGGTTTCAATCACGTTTTCGTCGGCATCCAGAATCGAACCCGGATGCGACAGCCCGGCGTTGTTCACCAGAATGTCGATTTGCAGGTCCTGGCACAGGGCGGTCAGTGCGCTGAGATCGCTGACATCCACCGCGTGTGGGATACAGCCGGTACGTTCGGCCAGCGCCGCCAGTTGTTCTTTGCGGCGTGCCACGGCATGAACGGTAATGCCTTCCTGGCACAGACGCTCAACAATGGCTTCACCCATCCCGGCGGATGCGCCAGTGACCAGTGCGGTTTTGTAATCTGAAAATGGCATTTGCCTCTCCTGTCATCGCCGGGCCTGGGGCAGCGGCGCGTTTCTGATCTTTTTCTGACTTTATGCAGTTATGTTCAATGGGGATAAGACATAAAAATTTTGAGGCAATAAGCGACCCTTATAACCGCGCTTATTCCTGGTTATGATCATGAATTATCAGTATTTCTTCTTCGTATTCTACCGGTGAGCCGTCGTTGATTACCACGTTTTGTACCGTGCCGTTTACCGGGCTGATGACCGGTAAATAGAGCGGGCCAACCTGCACCAGTGCGAGCACATCATCGGGTTTGACGACCTGTCCGGGCTGGACAAAATCCTGCTGACTTAGCGGATGGCGTAACCGCAGCGTACCGGGCATGGGGGCGCCGACCGGGCGCAGCGCGTTCGGCGGTGCGGGAATCGGTTGAGGCGCAGAGGGGGGCACAGCGGCAAAGGTCATTTTTACCGACCACGCCTTGCCGCCCAACGTGAGGTGGCTCAGCCCGGCGGTTTGCATTTTGCGCGCGACGGCACGCAGCGTCGGCAGCGGTATTGCAGTTTTTTCCATAGGGTTCCCGTCAAAGAAAGCCCGCCGGAGCGGGCAGCTAACGCAGTCAATCTAGCGCGTTCGTCAGACGGGCAGTAAGAGGGTTTCGCTTTGCGGTAATAAGCGAGGCTTATCCCACCAGCGTCAGGGGATGGTTTTCCACGTTGCGCCGTGACATCAGCGACAACAGAATCGATTTAACGGCTTCTGCCGGTTGCGACAGCGGCAGATGATCGGACATGCAGAACGACAACGAGGCTTGTACATCTGGCTCGACAATCTTCGCCATCCACGAGTCTGAGGTTTTCAACATCGCCCGCGCAGCGGATTCGGGCATGATGGTGGCACCCAGACCGGCAGTCAGTGCGGCGTTAAGCGTGGTTTGTGATTCGATCTCGCACTTAACACGATATTGCAGGTTATTCTGCACAAAGGCATCGTCCAGCACCTTACGCATGATGTTATAGATGCGCGGCAGGAACAGATCGTACTGCGCCACTTCTGCCAGACGGATCTCTTTCATCGGTTTCGCCAGGCTGAACGGACAGACGAAGCACAGATCTTCCTTCATCAGCGGCATAAAACGCAGGCCGTGGATATTGCGATGGTCATAGATCACCGCCATGTCCATGCGACCGTTCATGATCAGCTCGCTCAGCGTGGTGCCGAAGTTCTCGTTGAAATAAAGCACGATACCGGGATGCTGCTGCTGCACTTCCATCATCAGCGGCAGGGCGAGATTTTGCGCTGCCGTGCCGGGCGCAAGGCCGACTGAGACGCTGCCGCTGAGCGACGCCCCGACACGATCAATCGCACTTTGCGCCTGTTCGCACTGGCGCAAAATGGACTGGGCGTGAGAATAGAGCGTTTTACCCGCTTCGGTAGGGGTGACGCCGCGCTTGGTGCGGATCAGCAATTGTTGGTTCACTTCCCCTTCCAGCGTTGCCAGCTGCTGGCTCAGGGCGGGCTGGGCGATATGCAAAATATCGGCGGCCTGCGTCAGACTGCCGACATCGACAATCTTGACGAAGTATTTAAGACGGCGAAGATTCATGGTCACTCCCTCCAACGGAACGCATATCAGCATCAAGCAAAGTTGATGCCAGAATAAGGTTTAGTGATTGAACTCAGGCAGGAGGGTACGGCGCACATGCCTCCTAAGGCTTTTGCTGAGTTGACTTACTGCCTGCTCAACAAATGTTCAGACAGGATGTTTTGCACAATTTTGGTGCATTTTCCCATTAGCGTTACCAATGGCTGATGGGAGCAATGCGCCACGATGGCGCGCGTAGCGGCTTGAAAGTAACAGTTTTTTAACATATCTGGCGCGCGCGCTGCGTGACCCGCCGCGCATTTCCGGGCAATGCGCTGACTTTGCTGCAAAAGTGTGCAGCCGGTCCTGTCATCGTTTTGTGTTATATCACCACAACAAAGCACTATTAGCGGTGGTTGTGGGCGAAAACCTATGCTCAGAGAACTTTGCTGGCCGCGCGCGTTTTGGCGTGCCGCGCCGTTTCTGCTGACACTGAGAGAGGGAAGTGTTCCCCATGCCTGAGATAGCCGATCGACTAAAGAATGTGACTGTTTCCGCCTCCGTCGCCATGACCCAAAAAGCACGCGATCTCGCGGCGCAGGGCATTGATGTGGTGGCACTCTCCACCGGCGAACCCGATTTTCCAACGCCGGACCACGCCATTGAGGCGGCTTATGCGGCGGCGCGCGCGGGGGATACCCGTTATCCACCCACCGATGGCACGCCAGCCCTGCGTAAAGCGATCCAACTGAAATTTAAACGTGATAACCAGCTGGATTATGACGTCAGCCAGATCCTTACGGCTGGCGGTGCCAAGCAGATCATCTTCAACGCCATTCTGGCGACCATCAATCCGGGCGACGAAGTGGTGATCCCGACGCCGTCATGGATCAGCTATGCCGATATCGTGAAATTCGCCGGTGGTATCCCGGTGCCGCTGCCGTGCGCCCAGGAGAATGGTTTTAAACCGCTTCCGGCGCAGCTGGAAGCGGCGATCACCGATAAAACCAAATGGCTGCTGCTCAACTACCCCAGTAACCCGACCGGTTCAGTGGCGAGCAAAGCAGAGTTGCAGGCGTTGGGAGAAGTGCTGTTGCGTCACCCGCAGGTGTGGATCATGACGGATGATATCTACGAACATCTGATTTATGACGACGTGCGTTTTTATACCCTGGCGCAGGTTGAACCGCGTCTGTATGACCGGGTGCTGACGGTGAATGGTGTGTCAAAAGCGTACTCAATGACTGGCTGGCGTCTCGGCTTTTGCGGCGGCCCGGCTCCGTTGATCAAGGCGATGAGCAACGTTAATACCCAGAACAGTGGTGGCGTGACCACCCTGACTCAGGCCGCCGCAGTGGCGGTGCTGGAAGGCCCACAGGATCTGTTGCAGGAACGTGCACGTATCTACCGCGAACGTCGCGATTACGTGCTGGAACGTCTGACCTCAATTGATGGTCTGCGTTGCCATAAGCCACAAGGCGCGTTTTATCTGTTCGTTAATATCGCGGGTTATATCGGTAAAGTCAGCGCGGGTGGCCGTCAGATCAACAACGATGCCGATTTCGTACTGGCATTGATTGAGGAGCAACATGTGGTGACGGTGCAGGGGGCGGCTTACGGCATGAGTCCGTTTATCCGTCTGTCCTACGCCACCAGCATGGAACGTTTGCAGACAGGCTGTGATCGTATTGCGGCGTTTTGTGCCGGTTGCCGGTAAGGATTGCCTTAACCCTCACCCTAACCCTCTCCCGCAAGCGGGAGAGGGGACAGACCGAGCAAATCTTGCATCTCTCTCTCTTCTCCCTCTCCCGCTTGCGGGAGAGGGCCGGGGTGAGGGTATCAGGCCAGCACTTCAGTCGCCGGAGCCACCTGATGACCACTGGCTTCGATCTCGCTGCGCACGATGGTGGCGAGCGCCAGTGAACCGGGTGTATCGCTGTGGACCAGAATTGAGCGGGCGCGTACCGCGATCTCTTCACCTTCAAGGGTGGTGACGGTGCCGCGTTGCAGAAACTGGCGCACACGGGCGCGCAGCGCGCTTTCTTCTTTAATCACCGAGCCGGCGATACCACGCGGCACCAGACGCCCCTGGGCATCGTAAGCGCGGTCGGCGAGGAACAGCGTCAGGGTTTTCAGACCGGCGGCCTGCGCAGCGCGTTCAATAATGGTATCCGGCTGGGCGAAGATAATCAGCGAGCTATCAATACGCGCCACCAGCTCCATCACTTGCTGCGCCAGCGCGGCGTCACGGTTAACGATATTGCCCATCGCTGCGTGGAAGCTGAAATGGGCAACCTGAGTGCCTTCGGCACGGGCAATCGCCATCAATGCACCCAGCTGATACGCCACCTGCTGGCAAATTTCGTCAGCGGAAAAAGGCAGTTCACGGCGGCCAAACCCCTGGCGATCCGGCAGGCCCGGATGTGCACCAATCCCCACGCCATGCTGCTTCGCCAGACGGACCATGTTGGTCATGATCGTGGGATCACCGGCATGAAAACCGCAGGCAATATTGGCGGATGACACCACCTGCATCAGTGCGGCGTCATCACACAGTTGATAAACGCCGAAGCCTTCTCCCATATCGGAATTGACATCAATCTTCATCGTTTTGGTTCCTTGCCAGGGTTAAACGCCCACGGCCTTGCGCAGCGGCAGGCAGCTCAGACGCAGCCGGGTGAGCCAGCGCGTCACTTCTTGTTCGATGGCGATGGCTTCACGCGCATCACTTTTTACCAACTGAATGGACTGGCCGGGCAGTATCTGACCGAGTCGCCACAGATCCTGCTCGATCACCCCGGCGATCTTGGGATAACCACCGGCGGTATTGGCATCGCTTAACTGGATGATCGGCTCACCGGCCGGAGGCACCTGTACGATTCCGGGGATCAGGCCATAGGATCGCATCTCCACCGTGTGTGACGGGAAGATCGGATCTCCTGCCAGCCGGTAACCGGTACGGTTACTTTGGTTGGAAACTTGCCAGGATTGCTGCCAGAAACGCGCGGCGTCTTCAGCAAACAATGCGTACTCGCCGGAGGGAATGGCGCGTAACTGGATCTCACCGGCGTTATTACGCGGGAACCAGGTACCCAACGCGCTTTCCGGAGGTTCGATACCGATACCCGCCTGCGGTAATGCCGGGCCGGTTGTCGCGCCAAGGGGTAACTGGTCGCCACGCTGCAATGCCCGGCCATGATGACCACCGAAGGCACCGCGCAGCGCGGTACTGCGCGAATCCAGCACCACGGGCACATCGATACCACCGGCAATGCACAGATATCCACGGGCGCCGCTGCGCGGGTAGCGTAGCTCCAGCACCTGACCGGCGCGAACGCCGCAACCCCACCAGGGCGGCAGAGGGTTGCCATCCAGCGTGGCGCGACAGTCAGCGCCGGTCACGGCGATGTTGGTATCCTGCAAAAAGCGCACGCGAAATGGAAACAGTTGCACTTCAATCGCGGCGGCATTTTCCTCGTTACCGAGCAGCAGGTTGCCTGCCCGCAACGCCAGTGGGTCCATCACACCGCTCACCGACACGCCCATATGGCGATAGTTGAAACGGCCTAAGTCCTGCACCGTATTGAGCGCACCGCTTTGTTCAATCTCAATCACAGTTCAATCCTCTGCGGCAGAAAGCGAATGCGATCGCCGGGGGCCATCAACGCCGGTGAGTCCGCCAGGGGATCAAACACCTCCAGTTCGGCATAGCCAATCGCGTTCCAGCCATTCGGGCCGGTCAGCGCCGAGACGCCTGCCTGCGCGCCGCCAATGGTGACGGTGCCTTTCAGCATGCTGAGCGACGGTACTTTTTTGCGTGGCGTTGCCAGCTGCGGGTCCAGTCCATGCAGATACCCAAAGCCCGGCGCGCTGCCGAGGGCGAATACCGTGTATTCGCTTTGATGATGACGACGTACCACTTCGCGCGCGCTGAAACCGGTATGTCGGCAAACGGCATCGAGATCGATCGCGTGTTCGCCACCGTAATCCACCGGAATCTCAATCAGTTTGCCCTGCGGATGGATGGCCTGCGCCTGTTCCCAGGCGGCATGCAGTCGGGCGCGCACCGCAGTCTCATCGGGGGGAATCTGGCGAAACAGCACCAGCAGATTGGTGACCCCAGGGATCAGTGATTCAACGTCTTCGCCACTGGCGAGCAATCGTGCCAGCGACCAGACGCGACGTTGTGAGGGCAAATCAAAACCGCCCGGTGCTTCCACCAGCCAGGCGCGTGCGCCAATGGTGGAGAGGGTAATGGTAGAGGAGCAAGCCAGCGCGGGAGCGCTGGCGGGCTTGATATCAGATGGCGACATCACGGGCATGGTTATTCCAGCGGTTCAAATTTCAGACTGGAGAGCGGCTGAACGCGCTCCTCACGCACCATTTTGTATTCGGTCTTTGGCCCAATCCAGGTGTCCCAGATTTTGTCGATGGTGCCGTCATCGTCCATCGCTTTCAGGCCGCTGTTGACGCTGGCTAACAACGCTGGCTCGTCACGTTTCATGCCGACACCAATCGGTTCCAGCGCCATCGGTTCTTTGATCATCGCCAGATCGATACCGTCTTTTTTCGCCTGGGTGATCATCTTGATACCGGTCATGGTGTTGGTGACAAAGCCCAATGCTTTGTTCTGTTCCACCGCGAGGAAAGCCGAGGCGGTGTCCTGGAAGGTCACTGCTCGTGCGCCTTTCAGGTGGATAGATTGTTCTGAGGTGGTGCCTTTGGTGGCGCTGATGCGCTTACCTTTAAAGTAACTCAGCGGCTTGTCGGCCAGCGGCGCTTTCACCAGCAGCATCTCTTTGGCGACATAGTACGGGTCGCTGAACTGGATCTGGTTGCCACGGGTTTTGGTGTAGGCAAGGTTAGCGATCAGGACATCGGCGCGGCCAGTGGCGATCACTGCGATACGCGCTTCCACGGAAGTCGGCACCAGGGTGACTTTGACCCCCATCTGTTTTGCCAGCGCGTTGCACAGGTCAACGTCCATGCCAGCCAACTGGCGAGTTTGCGGATCCGGCGAGGAGAAGGGTGGCACGTCGGAATAGACTGCGCACTTAAGTTCGCCGCTCGACTTAATGTTTGCCATCAGGTCAGCATGGGCGGAAGAGATAGCCAGCAGCGGCAGCAGCGCCAGCCCGATGGTGGTACGTCTTTTCATGGTCATGTGATTCCCCTCGGTAATCCGTCAATATTCGCGTTTCCTGGACTATATCGGCTTTGTTTTGCGGCGAATAAGAGGGAAACCCTGTCGCGCGATAGCGAAATGCTATGACGGTGGACGATAAGTTATTGCTATTCAGGCAGAGCAAAATAGTGTTATCGCGGCCCGCAGTCTCTCCATATGGTATGCGCGTTGTCCTCTCGGCAATCAAGTCGGTTGCGAGTGGTAGAGAGAGAATAGGGTCAAAGCAATGAATGCCAGATTAGGCGTAGTACTGAAGATAATGGCGGCGCTGTGTTCAACGCTGATGTTGGCGTGTGTGAAAGGGTTGAACGGCACCATACCCACCGGGGAAGTGATTTTTTTCCGCAGTTTTGTCGCGCTGTTTCCACTGCTGATATGGTTGAAAATTCAGGGGAACGTGCTGGAAAACCTGAAAACCCGCAATCTGTTCGGTCATCTGATTCGGGGTTTTTCCGGCACTGGTGGCATGTACTTTAACTATCTGGCGCTGGTGTATATCTCGCTGGCGGATGCCACTGCACTGAGCTACGCCGCGCCGCTGTTTACCGTGATCATGGCGGCGGTGCTGCTGAAAGAGCGGGTCAGGGCATCGCGCTGGCTGGCGGTGATGGTCGGCCTGTCCGGCATTTTGATCATGCTGTCGTCCAAACTGACGCTGTTCTCCGCCAGTGCCGCTCATGCCAGCGCGGGTATCGGCGTGTTGTGCGCGCTGGTGGCTGCGGTCTGCACCGCCACCTCCAACGTGCAAATTCGTTTTCTGAATGGCATCGAAAAACCCGGCGCGATTGTGTTCTATTTTTCACTGATGACCACGGTGATCGGCCTTGCCACTATCGTGTTTGGCTGGACCATACCCAGTGGCACGCAACTGCTGCTGCTGGTTGGTTGCGGGCTGTTTGGCGGTCTGGCACAGATTCTGGTCACGCTCAGCCTGCGTTACGCGGATGCTTCGCTGCTGGCCCCGTTTGATTACACCACCCTGGTATGGTCGATGGTGGTAGGTTACCTGTTCCTTAATAGCCTGCCAGGTCCCACCACGCTGTTTGGCGCATCGATTGTGGCGCTGGCCGGGATTTTTGCCGTGTGGCGTGAGCAACGGCAGCGGAAGTTGGCGCTGGTGTAAAAACGCGCCGCATCCTCGCGGCGCGATTCCTGTTAACGATAAATATCGTCAATAATCTCCACCTTCTTACTGCGCAGCGTCTCATCCAGCCAACCGCGCTCCAGTGAGCCGGTTTTCGCCAGCTCAAAGTTGCGCTCATCCACCTGTAAATACGCCAGCGCATCTTCCAGGATACGTGCTGCATCCTGGCGTGGGATCACAATCACGCCATCAGCATCACCGAGGATGATATCGCCAGGAGAGACATGGATTTTGCCGCAGGCGATAGGCACGTTGATCTCACCCGGTCCGTCTTTAAAGGGGCCACCCGGCGTGACTCCGGCTGCGTAGATCGGGAAATCCATGCGTGATAATCCGTCGATGTCGCGCACCGGGCCATCCAGCACAATCCCTTCCATGCCGCGCTGCTTTGCATAGGTCGCCATGACTTCACCCATCAGCGACTGGCTGCGATCACCTTCGTTCGACAGAATAATCACATCGTTGCGCCCGGCGATATCCAGCGCTTTGTGTAGCATCAGGTTGTCGCCTGAACGGGCTTTTACCGTCACTGCCAGACCACACATAATCGGTTGTTGTGGGGCCGTTTTCAGGCTGATCTCCGCTGACAGGGCGGGCAGGCGGCTCATACAATCTGCGACCACGGCAGCTGGCAGGGTGCGGAAGGTTTCCAGTAGCGGTTCAGCATCAGCCGGGCGACGTAAATAAATGCGGTTTCCTGCGGTCATGTTCTCTCCTTTCAGGGTTTGCCTGAGTTAAGCGGGGTAAGATGCTGGGCGGCACGTTCTTCACGGGTGAACGCGCCAGCAAGTGGGGTGCCATCGACGGTGTCGTAGTGACGCAGCGCCTGCGGTTTTAACCAGCGCTGCACGCGCGACGGCATATCAAAGCCAATCAACAACATCACGACGAAGGTCAGGCCAAACGACAGGCCGCCAAGCGCGCTACCCAGTGAGGCGTGCTGCGCGATGAGCGCACCCAGCACCGGCGCGAGTGCACCGCCGAGTGAGCCGATGTTGTAGATAAAGCTGAGGTTGGCTGCGCGCTGCTCGGTATCGAAGTAGCCGCTGATCATCTTCGCCAGCAGGCCGCCGACGCCCTGGCTGAACAGTTGTTGCAGGAAGATCAGCAGACACAGTAACCAGACGCTGGAGCCGTTGAGCATAAATACCGGGATGATGATCATCTGGGCGATCAGCAGACTCAGTACATAGGTTTTGCGCGTACCGATGCGATCGGCGGCGATCCCCGCCACGCAGCAGCCAAGGCCCATGCCGAAGCGGCTAAAGGAGAACACCAGCGCGACCACTTCTGGCGAGTAGTGCAACTCGGTTTTCAGGTAAGTAGGCAGCAGCGCGTGGATCGGCCAGCCGTAAAGAAACACGCAGACGATAGTGACGGTGAGCATCAGGCTGGTGGGCCAGCGCTCGCCGCCGCTCTGCACCAGAAAACGGATAAAGATTGCCGCGATGATCACCGCCAGCACGCCGGTCACCACCCCGGAGGTCTGGTGGTCGAAGCAGAAGTAGAGCGACACGGCGGCGGCCAATCCCAGCAGCAGGTTGAGGGTGTTACGTAAGCGGTTTGGCCCACGAAACAGCGTGTCGATCATGGTTTCCGCGGGTTTGGCAGCTTTGGCTTTGGCCGCCGCCCACTCTTCGGCTTCCGGAATGGCGCGGCGCAGCCACAGGGCATAAAACACCGGGATAATGCCGAGGTAAAACAGCGAGCGCCAACCCCACAGCGGAACCACCCAGCTATACGCCAGCACCGACAAAATAGCCCCCGCAGAAAAGCCGGAATTGAGGAAGGCGCTGGCTTTATTGCGCATATCTTTCGGCCAGGTTTCGATGGCATAGGCAGAACTGGTGCCATATTCACCGGCCATGCCGATTCCGACCAACACGCGTGCAATAAACATCCAGGTATAATTGGGTGCGATACCGCAGGCGAACGTGCCACCGGCAAATAATATAATGCTGGTGATCATCGCACTTTTACGGCCATATTTATCGCCCATAGCACCGAGTGCCAATCCACCAAACCAACGCAAAATAAATGCGGCAGAAATTAACGCCGCCGCTTCCGCCGTGGTGACATTAAATTCCGCCATTATTTCGGTCAGGACTAAGGTAATAATGACGAAGTCAAAACCGTCCAGCATATAACCCATCCATGCGGCCCAGAATGCCTTCCATTGCTGGCGATTCAGCCGTTTATACCAGGGTAATAGCGTCGTTTCTTCAGGCATGGCTGACTCCTGATGTTATTTATAGGGTAAGGGAAATAAGGGGCGTGCGGGCACGTCCGGTTCAGGGTGTTTATTTTTCTGTTTGATGAAGCCTACCGGATAAATAGCGTGTTACGGATGTTGTGTTACGGCTAACGGTGGAGTGATCACGAAATAAAAATCAGGGTTGATTTAACTCAATGATAAATAAATTTATTGAATTTTATTATGGGGGAATAAATTTATTGTATGGCCCTCTGCTATCATCAGTGAAAAGAAACGGAGCCGGGTCACATTTATCCCGATTTCAGCTTGCCGTGTGATGCCAGGCATTTATGATGGAGCGGATTGTTACTGTGTTCCTCCACACAGGCAAAACCTGACAGCTCGCTTCGCGGGAGGTCAGGTTTTTTCGTTTTCAGGGTGCCAAATGAAGATTGCGAAAATACTTAATAATAATGTGGCCATCGTGCTGGGCGAGCAGGGCCAGGAACAGGTGGTGATGGGACGCGGGTTAGCGTTCAACAAGCGCATTGGCGATCCGTTGGATGCGCAGTTGATCGAAAAAGTGTTTGCGTTGCAAAACCATACGCTGACCAATCGCCTGAGCGAGCTGCTGTCGGAGATCCCGATCGAGGTGATCACCACCACCGAATTGATCATCGCGCGTGCCAGGGAGCAACTGGGATCGAAATTGCATGAAAGTCTGTCGATCGCGCTATGCGATCACTGCAACTTTGCGATTGAACGACATCGGCAAAATTTGCCGATCCGCAATGTGTTGATCTGGGAGATCAAAACGCTCTATCCCAACGAGTACGCGCTGGGGCTGGAGGCACTGGCGATCATTGAGAAACGCCTCGGTGAACGTCTGCCAGAGGATGAGGCCGGTTTTATCGCCATGCATCTGGTGAATGCCCAGCTTGATAACGATATGTCAGATGTCGCGCATATCACGCGGTTTATGCAGGATATTTTGCAGATTGTGAAGTATCGCCTGCAACTCGATTATCGCGTTGAAAGCCTGAGCTATAACCGCTTTGTTAACCATCTGAAATTTTTCGCGCAACGTATGCTGGGTAAACGCGGCGTGTGCAGCGAGGATGAATCGCTCCATGATGTGGTGCGCGACAAGTACCCGGAAGCGTACCAGTGCACCATCAAGGTTGATCAGCATATTCAGCAGAAATACCACTATGCCTTGTCGAATGAGGAGCGGATGTTTCTCACCATCCATATCGAGCGGGTGCGTAAAGAGACGCGGGCGTTGCAAATCGGGGACGATGAAGCCTGATTCGTAGCGGCGCGATTTATCGCGCGTCTTTTAAAACAGGCGCGATAAATCGCACCGCTACGTGTTTGTGTTACTTCAGTGAGGCACCGTGGCTGCCAATCACTTCCTGATACCAGAAGAAACTTTTCTTACGTGAGCGCACCAGCGTACCGTTGCCGTTATCATCGCGATCGACGTAGATAAAGCCGTAGCGTTTGGAGAACTCTGCTTTTGAAGCGCTGACCAGATCGATCGGTCCCCAACAGGTGTAGCCCATCACTTCCACGCCGTCCTCAATCGCTTCACGCACCTGCACCAGATGGTCATTGAGATACTGAATGCGGTAGTCGTCGTTGATGCTGCCATCGGCTTCGACCTTGTCTTTCGCGCCAAGACCGTTCTCCACGATAAACAGGGGTTTCTGGTAGCGGTCGTACAGCAGGTTCATCAGGATACGCAGCCCTTCCGGGTCAATCTGCCATCCCCAGTCGGAACTGGCGAGATGCGGGTTTGGCACCATCGACAGAATGTTGCCGCGCGCTTTCTGATTCTCTTCTTCATTGGTGGTGACGCAACCGGTCATGTAGTAGCTGAAGGAGATGTAATCGATGGTGTTTTGCAGGTCGCGTTTGTCCTGATCGGTAATGTTGATCTGGATCTGACGGTCGGCAAAGAAGCGTTTCATATAGGCCGGATAGTAGCCACGTACCTGCACATCACCGAAGAAAAGCCATTCACGGTTCTGCTGCATGGTTTCCATCACGTCCGCCGGGCGGCAGCTGAGCGGGTAGAGCAGTGCGCCGAGCAGCATGTTACCGATTTTGCCGTCTTTAACGATTTCATGGCAGGCTTTGACCGCACGGCCACTGGCGACCAGTTGATGATGGATGGCCTGATAAATCGCCTGCTGGTCACTCTCTTCCGGCAGACCGACGCCGGTAAAGGGCGCGTGCAGCGACATATTGATTTCATTGAACGTCAGCCACAGTTTCACCTTGTGCTGGAAACGGGTGAATACCGCGCGCGCGTAACGCTCGAAGCAGTCGATAGTGGTGCGGCTGCCCCAGCCGCCGTATTTTTTGATCAGCCCATACGGCATTTCATAATGCGACAGCGTGACCAGCGGCTGAATGTTGTATTTCGCCATCTCGTCGAACAGGCGATCGTAAAAGGCCAGCCCTTCTTCGTTTGGCTCGGCTTCGTCGCCCTGTGGGAAGATGCGCGTCCAGGCAATTGAAGTACGCAGCACGGTGAAGCCCATTTCGGCGAACAGTTTGATGTCTTCCGGGAAGCGGTGGTAGAAATCAATCGCGGTGTCTTTGATACCGAAATCACCGGCGTGGCGTTCAACGCGATCGCCAAAAATGCCTTTCGGTTGCAGATCGGAGGTGGATAAGCCTTTGCCACCGGTCTGATACGCGCCTTCTACCTGGTTGGCGGCTACGGCACCGCCCCATAAAAATCCATCCGGGAAACGTAAGGTCATCTTGTAACTCCTCAATTATTTCACCGCACTGAGCAACGGCGCACAGGCCGTTACCGTTGACGGTTGCAGGGATAAAACATCAATAAATTCATCGCTGTTACTGACCACCACCGGGGTGGTGAGATCGTATCCGGCCGCCTGAATGGCGCTCAGGTCGAACTCCAGCAGCAGATCGCCCACTTTCACCACATCATCGACGGCGACGTGTGGAGTGAAAAATTTGCCGTCCAGTTTGACGGTGTCGAGACCGACATGAATCAAGACTTCCGCACCGTCGTCTGCGGTCAATCCAATGGCGTGGTGGGTGCGGAAAAATGATGACACCACACCATCAATCGGCGACACCACGCGGCCATTATCCGGCACAATTGCCACACCTTTGCCCAGCAGGCCGCTGGCGAAGGTTTCATCTTTGATCGAATCCAGCGCCATTACCTTGCCCGAGATCGGGCTAAACACGGTTTGCATGCGTACCGGCGAGGCGTCGCCTGCCGGAGTCGGGGCGGTTTCCACTACCGGGGCGGGAGTGGGCAGGCCAAACAGCCAGGTGGCGACGGTGGCGAACAGCAATGCCACGATGGCACCGGCAAAAGAGGCGTAGACGCTGGCGTCGATGCCGCTGGGCGGCACCACCTGAATAAAGGTGAAGATGCTGGGGAAACCAAACGAATAAATGGTGGTATGCCAGAAACCAAGGATTGCGGCACCCAGTGCGCCACCGATGCAGCCAAAGATAAAGGGACGACGGTTGGGCAGGGTGATGCCGTACACCGCCGGTTCGGTGATGCCGAAGATGCTGGCGCTAAAGGCAGAACCGGCCATCGCCTTCACTTTGGCTTCATGGGTACGCAGCATCACGCCGAGGGTGGCGCCAGCCTGGCCGAGCACTGCTGGCATCAGCAGCGGCAGCAGGGTGTCGTGGCCGAAGTTAGTGAGGTTATTCAGCATGATCGGTACCAGCCCCCAGTGCAGACCGAAGATCACGCACACCTGCCAGATGGCCCCCATCACCGCACCGGCGATGGTCGGGCTGAGGCTGTAAATCCACAGATACCCCTCCGCCAGCATGCGGCTCAGCCAGGTGGCAGCCGGACCGATGGCGAGGAAGGTCAGGGGCACGGTGATAATCAGGCACAGCAGCGGGGTGGTGAAGTTACGCACCGCGCCAGGGGAACGCGGATGTACCACCCGTTCAACCAGGCTGGCAACCCAGGAGGCAAAGATAATCGGGATCACGGATGAGCTGTAGTTGATGATCTCCAGCGGGATGCCGAAAAAGCGTAGATTCTCGCCCTGCTGCTGCTGTTCCAGCGCGGTGAGGATCAGCGGATGGACCAGCGCAGCGGCGATAGCCATGCCGACAAACGGGTTGCCGCCAAATTTTTTGCTGGCGCTGTAGCCAAGCAGGATCGGCAGGAAATAAAACAGGCCATCGCTGGCGACAAACAGCAGCTTGTAGCTGCCGCTCTCCTGATGCATGACACCCAGCACCAGCGCCAGGGCCAGCAGTCCTTTGATAATACCGGAGGCGATCATTACCCCGATAAACGGGGTGAAGATGCCGGAAACCAGATCGATAAAGCGGGCGAACAGCGTTTGTTTGGGGGCATCGGCACGGTCGCTGTTGTCGTTTTCCAACCCGTGACGACTGGCTACCTGCTGATATACCTCGCCAACGTGGTTGCCAATCACCACCTGATACTGGCCGCCGCTCTCCACCACCATGATGATGCCGGGATTATTCTTCAACGCCGCGGTCTGGGCTTTACCCGGCTGCTTGAGTTTAAAGCGTAAGCGTGTGGCGCAGTGGATCACGCTGATGATGTTGGCTTTACCGCCGACACCTTCGACAATTTCGTCGGCCAGTTCCTGATATGGCATACCTACTCCCGCTGATAATCGCTGTTGTTCTCGGGTTGTCCCGGATTGGAGGCAAAAAAAAACCTAAATCGCACCGCGCTCGAAAACTGAATGCGGTGCGATTTAGGTTTTGCCTGATTTGCAGTAACAATCCTGAATCGCGCCCATCTTCAGCAATCAACGGCAGGCTGGCAAGAGGGGAAAGGGAGAAAGTGTGAGCCGAGTCAAAAATCCCGCTGTTACGGGGCGGGCGGAGGGGCAGTGGTTTGCCCCGCCAGGGCTTCTTCGTTCTGCATCAGGGCGAAAAACGACTCCAGTTCACGCAGCATCATTGAGGCGGCAATCGATAGCTGACGCTGCGGGGCGACGCACAGCGACAGGGTAAACGGCTTCAGCATGCCATCTATCAGCGGGATAAATTTCAGTTCACCACGGCGGTATTCATCCACAATATCCAGCCAACACATCAGGCTGATGCCCACGTCATCGCGAACCAGCGAACGCAGCATATGGATATTGTTGGTGCGGCCTACCTCATTCAGGGTGATGCCGGAGCTGTTGATCAGGGCCTCAAGCGGCTCTGCCAGCATCAGGGGGGCGGCGGGAACGATAAACGGCCAGGATTCACAATGGCTGAAGCGGATAGTTTCCAGCTTGGCCAGCGGGTGTTGGCTGCTGACCACAATACCCAGGCGTAAATCCGCAAACGACTTCACCAGCAGCTCGCGCGAGCTTTGTGGATTGAGCATGATGCCAAAATCGGCGTCGCCATTGGTCAGCGCGTTAGCGATATGGATGTTGCTCATGGTGGTGAGCGTAAAGGAGATACCGGGATACTCGGTGCGAATGCGTTGCAGAATGGCCGAGAAAAAGCCGCGGTTGATGGCATCAATGGTGGCGATATGCACATGACCGTGACGCAGGCCGCGCAGATCATCGAGCTGGGTACAGACGCGACCAAACTCTCGCTGCCAGTTCCTGGCAGCATTCAGCAAAATTTCCCCGGCTGCGGTCATACGTAATCCTGATGGATGACGTTCAAACAGCGGCATATCCAGCTGCTGTTCCACCCGCAAAATCTGTCGATCGATGGAGGATGCCGAGACATGCAGCGTCTCGGAAGCCTTGCGCAGTGAACCCTGGCGGGCCACCTCGGTGAAGTAGATCAGAAACCGGGAGAAGGCGAACATAGCGGGTGCTCTCTTTTTTGCAACGCATCGTGCGAATTAAACAGATGGACGCTTACACACAGGCAAAATAATAATCGCAATCACGATAAAAACAAGACTACGCGCGGCCTCCCGGCTGATGACGTGTCCGTCGTATGCAGGATTATTATGAAGCAGGCAGAGAATCTGGCTGTCACCGTCATCGCAAAGCAGTTCAACGGTGCTGGCAATGTATTACTGACCCTGGCGTCTGCCAGCGGCCACCCACTACCGGTGTTTACCCCCGGTGCCCATATTGATGTGACCATTCCCGACTGTGGCAAGCGGCAGTATTCGCTGTGCTCGGCCGCCGGGGAGGCACACTATCAAGTTTGCGTCCGTCTCGATCAGGCATCGGGCGGCGGCTCTCGCTGGCTGCACCATCAGGTGCAGACGGGGACGCGTTTAACCATCTCCGCACCACGCAACCATTTTCCGCTGCCGGAAGCGCCGCGTACATTGCTGTTTGCGGCGGGTATCGGCCTGACACCGTTGCTGGTGATGGCTGAGCACCTGGCGGCGCAGAATGCCGAGTTCACGCTGCATCTGTTTCTTAAACGTCACGATGAGCTACCGTTTAGTGCGCGTCTGGACCAGCTTGGCTCGCGGGTGGTGCTGCATTACAGCAGCGAGGGCGATAGCCTGCGCCAGCGAGTACCAGAAGACCTCAAAGTAGCGCACAACAGCGTGCTGGTGAGCTGTGGACCGGCGGGTTTTATGGAGCATCTGCATCAACTGGCGCAGCAACATGGCTGGCGTGACGATCAACTGCATAGCGAAAAATTCAAACCTGATGTCACCACGCAATCGATTGCTGGCGACGTGTTCACGGTAGAAATCGCCTCCAGCGGTGCGCGTCACACCATCAATGCCGATGAAAGCATTGCTGAAGTGCTGGAGCGTGCAGGGATCGACATCGAACTCTCCTGCGAGCAGGGCATGTGCGGAGCCTGTATTACCGGCGTGCTGAGCGGTGAGCCGGATCATCGCGATGAAGTGTTGAGTAAGAAAGAGCGCGCGGCGAATGACTGCATCGTGCTGTGCTGCTCACGCGCCCGTACCCCGTTACTGGTACTTGACCTGTGAACGCGTATCCAGGCGCGACAGGCGCGCGTTTACCCCGCTGGCTGCTCCCGCAGGACTGGCCGATGCATGGCGATCATCCAGTGCTGGCGACACTACATTTTCGCGAAGATGGCACCCATATCGAGCCAGATCGTGACGTTAGCGGCTATCTGGCGCTGAACGGCGCGCTGGTGCTGCCGCCGTTGATTGAACCTCACGCCCATCTCGATAAAACCTTCACCGTGCAGCGCAGCCCGGCGTTGCAACCGGGCCTGCTGGCGGCGATTGCTGCGATGCATCAGGACCGGGCGCGCTGGAGCGCGGACGATCTGCGCCAACGCGCCCGCCAGGCGCTGAACTGGGCGGTGGAGGCTGGCGTGGGCCTGCTGCGTACCCATATCGACTGGTTCTCAGCCGATGCGCCTCTGGCGTGGCAGATCGTGGGCGAAATGCAGCATCCGCTGTGCACCCTCGAACGCGTGGCGTTGGCCCCGCTGACCTTTTTTGCCGATGCCGACCAGGCGGAACATATAGCCGCACAGGTTGCTGCCAGCGGTGCGCTGCTTGGCGGTTTTATTCACAGCAGCAACTGGGATGCGCAGGCATTTACCCATCTGTTGCAGGCGGCAGAACGCTGGCGGCTGGATATTGATCTGCATATCGACGAAGAACTGAGCCACGACGCGCAAGGGTTGCGCTGGCTGGCGCGTTATTTGCAACACCATCCGTTTAGCGGACGTATTACCTGTAGCCACGGTTGTGCACTGGCGCAGCAGGAGGACGGCGAGGCGATCCTCGATGTGCTGGCGCAACACCGCGTCACCCTGATTGCGCTGCCGCTGACCAACCTGTTGTTACAGGACGCGGTGCCGGGACGCACCCCGCGCCAGCGCGGTTTAACCCTGATTAAAGAGGCGCAAACGCGTGGTATGCCGGTGTTGCTGGGGGCGGATAACGTGCAGGACGCGTTCTGTCCGGTCGGCAGCTACGACCCACTCGATACGCTGTTTAGCGGGTTACTGAGTGCGCAACTTGGCGCGGCTTTTGATGAAGCATCGGCCCTGATTTGCCAGCGTGCGGCGTTACATGACGGTGCAACTCTGCTGGCTAACGATTTTGTCATTTTCCCTGCTGCCGAAGCGGCAAGCTGGCCATTGCGCAGCCGCCACCGCTATCGGTTGAAACAGGGGATCTGTTATGGAGAGTCCACCAATGACGCTTGAAGCTGGGGCGGGTAAACCGCTGGCGAAGTATGCCGCGTGGCGACGCGCGGGCGATTTTATCTTTCTCTCCGGCATCATCCCGGTGAATCCGCAAACCGCGCTGATTGTGCGCGGTTACGACGATATCCCCGCCGAGGCGCAGCAACTGTTGGGGCGTACCGGCGAGTTTTCCACCGATATCAAAGAAGGGCCAATTCTGGCGCAGAGCTGGTACGTGCTGGAGAGCATCCGCACCACCATCGAAAGCGCAGGCGGCCAGATGAGCGATGTGATCAAGCTGGTGCAGTACTTCCGCAATCTGGACCACTTTCCTCACTACAGTCGGGTGCGCAAGCTGTTTTACCCCGATACGCCACCGGTTTCTACCGTGGTACAGGTCAGCGAAATGCTGCCCAGCCCGGATGTCTTAATTGAAGTTGAAGCGACGGCGTGGTTGCCGCAATAACACGAGGAAGCGAGATGTTACATGGTTATATTCCGGCAAACCGCTTTTTGCCGTATCTGAGCTGGACCGATATCGCCACGCTGGAAGACAAAGCCAACACGGTGATCGTACTGCCGACCGGGGCGATTGAGCAGCATGGCCCGCATCTGCCGTGTGCGGTAGACAGCGTGATCTCCTCCGGGGTCGTCGGCCATGCACTGGCGCGTTTACCGGCAGAAATTCCGGCCTACGCCATTCCGCCCATCACCTATGGCAAATCGGATGAGCATCTGCATTTCCCCGGCACCCTGACGCTGACCGGTGAGACGCTGCTGCATACCATTCTGGAGATTGGCGAATCGCTGTACCGCGCCGGTTTCCGTAAGTTCCTGATGGTAAACGGTCATGGCGGTCAACCGCAGCCATTGCAGATGGCGATGCGTGAACTGCGTCTGCGCCACGGCGACATGATCATCATCATGCAGGACACTTTCAAAGTACCGAACTGCGCCGAAAGTTTTATGGACGAGAAAGAGCGTCAGATGGCGATGCACGCCGGTCATGCCGAAACCGCCCTGATGCTGGCGCTGGCACCCGATACGGTGCAGATGGAGAAAGCCGTCGCCAACTATCCACCGGCGTTCCCATGCCCGACACTCTCCAGCACCCGCCCGATGGCAGCCTGGGCTTCGTATGATTTCGGCCCCAGCGGCGTGATTGGCGATCCGTTGCCTTCCACCCCAGAGCAGGGCGAGGCGATCCTTGAGTCGCTGGCCATCAGTTGGGCGCAGGTGATCACCGAAGTGCACCAAATGACCTGGGTAACCCGTGCCGAACCGGCGTGGGGCAAAGGGCAGTGGCAGGGCAAAGTTTTAGACCAAAACGACGCAGCATCATTATTACAACCGCGCTAATTCGGGGATCGGCTATGAAAAAAACATTGAGCATTGTCGCCGCGCTTGCTGTGGCACTGTCGGCACCAGGTATGGCCGCCGAGAAATTTACCTTTATGACCAACTGGTATGCTCAGGCCGAGCATGGCGGTTTTTATCAGGCTCAGGCGCAGAATCTGTATCGCGATGCCGGGCTGGATGTCACCATTAAAATGGGCGGCCCGCAGGTGCACACCATGCAGCTGATGGCTGCTGGTCAGGCTGACTGCATCATCAGCGATAACATGCAGGCGCTGGAGTCCTGGCAGCAGGGCGTGGAAGCGGTGCCGGTTGCCACCACTTTCCAGCACTCGGCGATTGTGTTTATTACCCACCCGGATGTGAAAAGTCAGGCTGATTTGCAGGGTAAAACTTTCCTGTTAGCCGCAGAAGCCTATACCTCGTACTGGCCGTGGGCGCAGAGCGCACTCAACCTGAAAAACGCGCGCGTACGTCCTTATACCTTTAGCGTGCAGCCATTCCTCGCGGATAAAACGCTGGTGCAGCAGGGCTACGTGACCTCCGAACCGTTCGCGGTGCAGAAGGCCGGTGCACAGGCCAATGTTTACCCCATCAGCGACTGGGGCTACCCGCCGTATGGCAACAGCATCGTTTGTATGAAATCGACCATCGAAAAACGTCCGCAGGCGGTTGCAGCCTTCGTCAAAGCCTCAATGCAGGGCTGGAAAAACTATCTGGAGAATCCGGCTGTGGGCAACGTGCTGATTAAGAAAGAAAACCCGCAGATGACCGACGATCAGATTGCCTTCAGCATCGCGCAGATGAAAAAGTATCAGATGCTGACCGGCGGCGATGCGCAGACCGGGGGTATCGGCATCATGACCGTACCGCGCCTGAAGCAGACCTGGCAACTGCTGGTGGACAACAAGCTGATCGACCCGGCGAAAGTACCGTTTGACGGCAGCTACACCCTGAAATTCATTCAAGACGTGAAGGTTATGCCATGAATGCCGCCAGCCGACTGACCCTGATGAGCAATGATGCGCAAGCGGTGCCGCTACATGCGGCCGCTCCGGCGATTGAAGTGCTCTCCGCTGAGAAAATTTACCCGAACGGTACGCGTGCCTTGCTGCCGGTAGACCTGACGATTCGCCAGGGCGAATTTGTCTCGCTGCTTGGTCCGTCTGGCTGTGGCAAAAGTACCTTGCTGAAAATGATCGCCGGGCTGATTGAGTCGAGTGATGGCAAGTTGATGCTGTTTCGGCGCGATCGCCGGGAAAAACAGCACGATCTGCCGTTATCGTTCGTGTTTCAGGAGGCGACGCTGATGCCGTGGAGCAACGTGCACAAGAATGTGCGCCTGCCGCTCGACTTAGCTGGCGTGCCGCGTGCCGAAGCCGACACCCGCGTGCGGGAGATCCTTGAACTGGTCGGTCTGGGGCAGTTTGGTCATGTGCTGCCGCGCGAGTTGTCCGGCGGTATGCAGATGCGTGTGTCGATTGCGCGTGGTCTGGTGACGCGGCCAAAGGTGTTGCTGATGGATGAACCCTTCGGAGCACTGGATGAGATCACCCGTAACAAGCTGGACAGCGACCTGCTGCAACTGTGGCAGGAACAGAAGCTGACGGTGGTGTTTGTCACTCACTCGATTCAGGAAGCGGTGTTCCTGTCGCAGCGGGTGATCATGATGGCCGCCAGACCCGGGCGCGTGGTGGATGATATCAGCATTGATGCGCCGTTCCCGCGCGATGATGAGTTCCGTGTCAGCCAGCAGTTTACGCAGTATGCGCAGCAGTTGCAGCGCGGTCTGTTTGCCGCCAGTCAGGAGAGCAAATAATGAAGAAGCCCTTAGCCGCGCAGCGTAAGTTTCAGCAGTGGTTGTTCCCGGCGCTGTTCGCCATCGTACTGTTATTGTTGTGGCAGTTTCTGGTCACCACGCTGAAGGTGCCCGCCTTTCTGGTGCCGTCGCCGGTGGTAGTGGCGCAGAGCCTGGTGCAGAACTTCCCGACGCTGTTTATGTCCTTGCTTTACACCCTGAAGATCACCGTGATCTCCTTTGTGGTGGCGATTGTGATTGGCTCCATCGTGGCGTTTTTGCTGGTGCAGAACCGCTTTATCGAAAGCGCGTTGTTTCCTTACATCGTGTTTTTACAGGTAACGCCGATTGTGGCGATTGCGCCGCTGATCATCATCTGGGTGAAAGACACCACCATGTCGCTGGTGGTGTGCGCCACGCTGATGGCGGTATTTCCCATTATCTCCAACACCACCCAGGGACTGCGTAGTGTCTCGCCGGGGTTGTTGAGCTATTTCAAACTGAACCATGCGTCGCGTTTGCAGATTCTGCTGCGCCTGCGTATTCCTTCGGCGTTGCCGTACTTCTTTGGCGCGCTGCGTATCTCCAGCGGCTTGTCGCTGATTGGCGCGGTGGTGGCGGAGTTTGTTGCTGGCACCGGTGGCACCGATACCGGGCTGGCGTACCAGATTTTGCAGGCCGGCTATCAGCTCAATATTCCGCTGATGTTTGCCGCGCTGCTGCTGATTTCTCTGGCGGGTTTCCTGCTGTTTGCCCTGATGTCGTGGCTGACGCGCCGCGTATTGGCGGCCTGGCATGAGAGCGAACTTAGCCCGACCTGATACCTCAACTACAGGAAAGAAAGATGTCTGATTCCGATCGTCAGTCTGCACTGGCGGCGCTGGTTGCGGCGTTGCCTGAACTTGACTGGATTAAAGAAGCGCCGAAGGTCAAACGCCTGTCGCGCGATTTTCACTGGTTCAGCCCGGTGCTGAAACCGCAACTGGAAGAGAAGTTCGCCGAGCTGGCGGTGCGCCCGCGAGATGAGCAGGAGCTGGCGGCGGTGGTGGCGGCCTGTACTGCCCGCCGCATCCCGCTGAATCTGCGGGGTGGTGGCACCGGCAACTACGGTCAGCTGATTCCGCTTAACGGTGGGTTGATGGTCGATATGACCAAACTCAACGCCGTGGTGAGCATGGGGCACGGCACGGTCTGTGCGCAGGCCGGGATTCGCCTCGGTGATCTGGAAGCCCATACCCGGCCGCTCGGTTGGGAGCTGCGTTGTATGCCGTCCACCTGGAAGCTGGCGACTCTTGGCGGTCTGTTTGGCGGCGGTTTTGGTGGCGTGGGTTCCATCAACTATGGCCCGCTGGCAGCACCTGGCAATGTGTTGTCGGTGAAGCTGATGACCATGGAAGAGACGCCGCGCATCCTGACGCTTCAGGCACCGGACGCCTTGCTGCTGCACCACGCTTACGGCAGTAACGGCATCGTGCTGGAAATCGAGCTGGCGCTGGCTCCGCGTCATGACTGGATCGAACGTCTCGACACCTTTACCAGTTTTCCGGCGGCGATGGCCTTTGCTGATGCCCTGGCAAAATCGCCGGGGCTGGTGAAGCGTCAGGTGGCGGTGATGGCTGCGCCGGTACTGGATTACTTCACCGATCTCGCTGACGCGGAGGTGGCGGGACAACACGGCGTGATTTCGGTGGTCGGTGTGGAGAGCGACCGTCTGCTGCCATCATTGCTGACGCAGCATGGTGGCCGCAGCGCGTTGCATTTTGCCGAGGGTGAGAACCACGGCCATTCGCTGATTGAATATTGCTGGAACCACACCACGCTTCAGGCGCTGAAAGTGGATAAAACCCTGACCTATCTGCAAACCGCCTATGCAGCGGAAAATTACCATCAGCAGGCGTTGGCGATGGAAGCGCAATTATCAGATGAAGTGATGTCGCATATTGAATTTCTGCGCGATATGAACGGCACCTTAACCTGTAGCGGCTTGCCGCTGGTGCGTTTTAGCGATGAAGATCGCCTGAATGATATTATGCAAATTTACCGTGATAACGGTGTGAAAATAAATAACCCGCACGTTATTCATATTGAAGATGGTAAACAGGGCATGGTGCGGGCGGATGTTGTTGCTATGAAACGCGCCTGCGATCCGTATAATTTACTTAATCCCGGCAAATTACGTGGCTGGGAAGTGCGCGATACATTGCCGGATGTGAAAATAACCGGTGTAAATAATTAATCAATAATAAAACTTTTTTACAGCAAAGCGAGCCACCACCGCACATTTATTGTGCGGGTGGCCATGCTTTGCTCTTTTAAAAAGTGACGAGGCTTGGGACTATGCAATTAAAAACACTGAGTGGTGCGTGTCTTGCTGCGCTGTTTTTCCCGCTTGCTCCGGCTGCACTGGCGGCAACACAGAGCAATATCAGCGATTGTCAGTACGGTGCGAGTGGCGTAAATAGTTTTACCGATATCTTCACCTGCGGCACCGTGAGCGGTAGTTTGCGTACGCTGTATTATTCGACGCATAACGCCTATTTCTCCAAAGGGTTTAATCAGGATACCGTGAGCTACGGTGGCAGCATCAAGTATGAAACCGCGCCGTTTTATGGTTTTCGTGCTGGCGTCAGCGGTATTTTCCTGCGTGGTATCGATCATCCGGATGAAGCAAATACCATCAGCGATATTGGCGATAATCAAACCAACGTCGGTGAAGCTTATTTAAGCTGGCAGCAGGATGATTTTAAAATAACGGCCGGTGATCAACGAATCAATATTCCTTTTGTCGGTGATTACGACTGGCGTATTACGCCAATTCTGTTCCGTGGCGTTGATGCGAATTACGGCGACAGCACCAATTATCTGCATGCCACTAAAGTCTGGCGTTATAAACCGTGGGGTGACGATCAGTTCCTTAATACCACGGCGTATACCGATGTTGATGAACGCACCAACGGCATGTGGGCGTTGGGCGGTGGTCGCGGCACGCAGTGGGACGGTAAAAAACTCACCGGCCAGTTGTGGTATCAGGAGTACGCCGATTACACCCGTCTGGTGTATGGCGAGAGTCATTTGCAATGGCAGGATACGCTGTTCCAGCCGGACCTGGGCGTGCAGTTTATTCGTGGCACCAGCCTTGGCAAAGCGCTCGCCGGTGAAGTCAACAGTACCTCTTACGGTGCTCAACTGGCGCTGACCTTTACCCCAGCCCTGAGCTGGAAACTGGGTTATGACCACATTGCCGCCAGCGGCAATAGCTGGAACAACGGCTCGCTGGTTACCCCATACGCGCACAACACCTCGTCCGGTCCTTACTTTGCGCAGCCGTTCTTTACCAGTACCCAGGATCTCGGCAGCGGCAACGCCTATATGACCAACCTGAACTATGTAATGAATGAAAACTTGTCGCTCGGGACGCAGTATTCATTTATGGATCTGAAACCGTCACCGGCGTCGGCCAGCATCAACCAGTCAGAATATCTGGTGTATTTCACCTGGAGCTTCAGTGGCGTGTTGAAGGGCCTGAGTCTGACCGATTTCGCCGGGGTGCAGACATCCCCGCTGTATGATTCTCACTTCTGGCAGAACCGTTTGAGCCTGCAATACGATTTTTAAATCCTCGGGGGGCTTTGCGGCCTCCCGTTTTATCTTCGTAGCGGCGCGATAAATCGCGCCGCTACGTCAGGGTTGTTACCTGAAACTAATATCTCAACCTCCCCACCATTTTGGCTGTCACCACCAAACTGCCCGCCATTACAGCTGCTTCATCACTTTCTGACTCATGTAGATCAGCCAAAAAACCGGCTGCCCACCCGTGGCAATCCTGACGGTGGATGCCTTTCATCAACCGTGCATGGCGATTCTGACGTTCACTGAGCGGAATTCGCAACGCGGTATGGATGGCGTCGGCGATGGCATCCGGGTCATAAGGATTGACGATCAACGCGCCATCCATATGTTCCGACGCCCCGGCAAACTGCGACAGGATCAGCACGCCAGGGTTGGCCGGATCCTGCACCGCAACATACATCTTTGCCATCAGGCTCATACCTGCCATCAGTGGCGTCACCAGCGCGACGCGGGATGCGCGATAAATCCCTGCCTGCTCCTCACGGCTGTAAGATTTGGTCAGATAACTGACGGGGCACCACTCCAGCGTGCCATGTACGCCGTTCATCTCGCCACAGATGCTCTCGAGGTCATGACTTAACCCGGCGGTGCGTGGCGCATAACCGGCCAATGGCGAGGCCAGTTGTAACAACATCATGTTGCCGACGTAATCCGGATGGCTGCGTAGCAGGACCTCAACGGCGCTGATGCGGTAAGGCAGACCGGCGCTATCGTCGAGGTGCCCTCCGCTGAGGATCGTGTTTTGCGGCAGCGTGGCGCGACACTGTTCTTCCATATAACTGCAACTGTTGCTGGCTAACAGGCAGTGCGCATCTTCCAGATCGATCCCGACCGGATAGACACCGGTTCTGAGCAGGTGACCGTGAATGCGAAACAGCGTGCCACCGAGACGTTCGCAACGAAATGCGCTCTCCACCCACAGCAGAAAGTTGTTCATGTCCTGGCTGGTCTGAAAACCAATCAGATCGCAACACAGCAACGACTCAGCCAGCCATTGCCAGTCCGGGATGGCGGTAAATCCCTGACCGGCGGGAAACGGTTGATGGAAGAACAGGCCGATACGGTTGGTCAAACCGGCGTCACGCATCAGCCTGACGCTGGGTATCAGGTGATAGTCCTGGATCCAGATGACATCGTCGGGCATCGCGTATTCGGCAATCGCTCGGGCGTACGCCTCATTGAATTTCCGATATTGACTCAGGTCATCCTGACTGAAGCGCGCCAGATCCGGGCGTTGATGGAACATCGGCCACAGACCCTGGTGAACATAGTTTTGGTAACCCTGTTCCCGTTCACCTCGGGTGAGCGGAAAGGTGAGGGTGTCAAATTTATGCCCCTGGCGGAAGGTCAGGGGACGTGGCATATCTGCTGCGAGGGCCTGAGTTTTGCCATCCCAGCTTACCCAAAGCCCACCGTTGCGCGACAGAATGCTTTCATACAGGGCGGATAACGTCGAAGCCCGGGACAGATTGTGCGAAACCAGAATTAAGCCTGACATAGCATTTTCCCTTTGATCACGATGAAAATCGTTCCATTTGATTTAAGCCATCGGCATATAAAAAAGGCGTAAAAAGATGGCGGGCGGATATAAAAATCAGGCAAAAACGGGAGGTTGTGCGCGTTACTCTCCGCATCAGCGGCAGGGGCAGCAGCTATAATATGCTCATTCGCTTTGCTGTCCGTAACCCCCTGTGAAAGGATGCCTCTCTTATGGCTTCAACTAAGCAGTCTCTCCCGGCAGGTATGCTGGCAGCGGCCGGTATCGTGTTTGGTGATATCGGCACCAGCCCGTTGTATACGCTGCGCGAATGCCTTTCGATATTACCCAACGGCGGCATGACCTCTACTGCCGTGATGGGGTTTCTCTCGCTGATTTTTTGGGCGCTGACGCTGATCGTCACCGTGAAATACGTCTGCTTTGTGATGCGTGCCGATCACGACGGAGAGGGTGGGATTCTGACGTTGATGTCTCTGGCTCGTCAGCATGTTACCGGTCGTGCCGGGCATTTTATCGTGTTGGCCGGGTTGATTGGTGGCGCATTCTTTTATGGTGATGGCGTGATCACACCGGCCATTTCGGTGTTGTCGGCGATTGAAGGGATCGAAGTGGTGGCACCCGCACTGGACCATGTGATTGTGCCGCTGTCGGTGGTCATCCTGACCTTACTGTTTATTATTCAAAAACATGGCACCGAGCGGGTCAGTCTGGTCTTTGGCCCGGTGATGCTGGTGTGGTTTCTCACCCTCGCTGCGCTGGGTATCCGTGGGATTGTGATGCATCCGGGTGTGCTGCAAGCGCTGAACCCCTGGTACGCGCTGGAGTTTCTTAACAGCCACAAAGCGCTGTCGTTCGCGGCGTTAGGTATGGTGGTGTTGGCCGTGACCGGGGCCGAAGCGTTGTATGCGGATATGGGACATCTGGGGAAAGCGCCGATTCGGCTGGCATGGCTGATTATTGCGATGCCAGCGTTGGTGCTGAACTACTTTGGTCAGGGAGCGCTGGTGCTGACGGATGCGGATGCTGTGCGCAATCCTTTTTACCTGCTGGCACCAGGCTGGGCGCAGATTCCGCTGATTGTCCTTGCCACGCTATCGACCGTGATTGCGGCGCAGTCGGTGATCTCTGGCGTCTATACGCTGACGCATCAGGCGATTCGCCAGGGATTTCTGCCGCCGGTACGTATTGTCTACACCTCATCGACCGAGTCCGGACAAATCTATATTCCGGTGGTTAACTGGCTGCTGTTTGCCGCCGTGACCGTCATTATTATCTCTTTCCGCCAATCTTCTGCGCTGTCGTCGGCGTATGGCATCGTGGTGACCGGCACTATGGTGCTGACAGCCTGTCTGGCAAGCGTGGTGGCGTTCAAAAATTGGCGCTGGCCGTTGCCCCTGGCGGTGGTGTTCCTTGTGTGTATGTTGGCCATTGATGTCCCGCTGTTTAGCGCCAATTTGATGAAACTGCTCTCCGGCGGTTGGGTGCCGGTTCTGCTGGCGATGACGATGCTGGTGTTGATGCTGATCTGGAGTAGTGAGCGCTCACTGCTAATCCGCCGACTGGCGGATGACCCGGTGGGGCTGAAGGCGATGATCAGTTCGCTGGAAGCCGCACCGCCGATGAGAGTTGGCGGCACCGCGATCTTTCTCGCGCGTAAGGAGTATGAAATCCCGCAGGCGCTGCTGCATAACCTCAAACATAACCGCGTGTTGCATCAACGCACCGTACTTTTACATATCCGCACCATCGACACGCCCAGGGTGCATAACCAGAAGCGCATCAGCATGCAGCAACTTTCCCCCTCATTTTGGCAGGTGACGGCTTCCTATGGCTGGCATGAGGTGCCCTCAATGCAGGAGATTTTGCATTTGTGCGGCCTGGAAGGTTTTGGTTGCTCGCTACAGGAAGCCTCGTTCTTTACTTCCCACGACACGCTGGTGATGAAAAAGCGTCGCGGGTTGGCACGGGCGAAAGGGGCGATTTTCCATTTCTTCCAGCGCAATGCGTTGCGTGCTCATGAACAATTTATGATCCCTGCCAACAGGGTGATTGAGTTAGGCGGGCAGAGGGAGTTTTGATATGAAGAGACGAAGCCGTTCTGGCAGAAAGGCTTTTTAAATGAAATCTCAGATTATTCTTTAATAATGCCTTTAATAAAGGCAGGACACATCAGAAAGGTGAATGTGTGAGGTTTACATTCTGCCAAAATTGTATTTCACTTGAATCCGCTGGAGTGGCAGTTAATGACATGGAGATGTTGCTGTGAGAACTGAACCGTTGACAGAGAAAACCGGACATTTAGCATGGTGTGCATTGGTGGCTCTGCATGTTGCCAGACTGGATGGATTAGTAGGTTCGGTATCGCAGGAAAATATTTTTCTGATTCGCTGGCTCTCCACGGCACTGAAACAACATCGTTTCCCCCGTGAGGTCGCGCCGGATATTCACTGGTTACTGAAACAGGGGCGAACTCTTGGCGCAAGGTCTGAATTGCGCGATAAGCTTGAATATCTCTGGCGTACCTGCAATGGCGTATTACTGGAGCAAAATGATCTGTTCAGACTGACCTATGCCATTGAAACGGCGAAGCAGATGGATTTTACCTTTCATCATCTCAATGATCGGGAATGGTCCGGGCGTAATAGGGTCAGTGCTAATCCGGTGATGGATGCGATTTATTTGTCACGTAGCTCGCTGGATGTCTCATTTAATGAAGACGGCAAGCAAATTGCGCCTTTAATGGTGCGGCTGACAGGAAACACGGCACGACTGGAAAATATCCTTAATCGTTACGGATGGTGCACAGAAAACTGTGCTGATCACCAGATACCTTCTCTTTATCGGTTAGTGGTGCATAGGCCATTGAATCAATAATTCGCTAATTATATTTTCATATGATTGATACCGCATTAGCGCGATAAATCGCGCCGCTGCGAATGGGTGTAAATACGATTGCTTTCCGTAACCCTCTAAAAGACTAACCTAGACAGTTCATCAATCCTGGCCGGATATTCATTTCACGCAAACTAAACCAAGGTATAGTCATAACTGCTTTGGTCATTCGTGGAAATGTTATGGCAATCTTTCACCTGTTACATCTGCGCGAAATGCTACGAATGCTGTTCGTTATTTTATGCGTGATTTTGAAGCATTTTACCCATCGCAGTTTATGTTCGAAAATCGTGCTGACTTGTCTCATCTATGTGGCCCAGGCGCTGCTATGGTGGCCTTAGTTCACCAGGTTGACTGTCACCAACCTCAACCGTAATGGATGAGCTAATCGTGCGCTGGGGTAAAAAAAGGGTTCATGTGAAGCATGAACCCTTTTTCATGACAACTCACCCACGACAGGCCGGATATTTTATCGTCAGAAAATAAAGGATCTGTTGGTAAATTATAAATGTTACTCATTGGTTATTTTTGTTGTTAATTATCGACTGAAAGGTTATTGATATGACCATTATGATAATGCGGATATCGTTTTTTTTGTGAATTTTATGTACCTTTATATTGATTAAACGTTATCGTACACATTGGAAATTATTATTATCCCGAAGCGGTTTGAATTTTTATAAACATCCTTATTAGTCATTTTTTGGTAAACACTGAAAAATCACAATTTCGTTAACTTGTTGATTTAGATTATTATTTTGTGAGTGCTTGCGTATTTTTTATTGCCGAATCAGCCGCAATTTGACTTAGAATAGTCAACTGTTTCAATGTTTGATTTTCTTTTGGTTACAGTTGGTTGGTTGATTGATTCATTTTTTGTTTCTTGTGAATGAATATAAGATCTCTTGCAACAGAAAAACGATTTACCCACATTTTTCTTGACAATATGCGGGTGGGGGGGAATATACTGACCCTCATTCGGACTACACAGCTCCTATATTGTGCTTTATTGACAATATAAGCGTCTCGAAACCTGGATCATCTCAAATAAGCAAATTTCAGGTCTTAACGGTAATTTTCTTACCGTCGAGTATTGTTGCGCTTATTTTTAAGCTTCGTCGGCAATTGCCTGGTTGTAAGCATGGCCAACTGGCCAGGCTCGACATGCCATGTACATGTTGTCGGATATTATCCTGTTTCTAATGTGTTTAGCAGGGACATGTGCTAACCAGGATGTTTTGGCGTGTAGACTAATCCGATGGTGCGACACCTTTTTCTACACTCCCCGTTCTGACTCTTACCACTTCACCTGCCATGTAAGGGGAAGAGCGTTCGGTTGTCGCTGGCTAATCTGGTCACTTAATAGAAAAGAAGATAGTCATGTTAAGTAACGATCTCACATCGCTGATTACGCGAATCGACTTCGCGTTAATCTCATCAGTACATATCATTTACCCACCACTGACCATTGGTCTGGCCGCGCTGCTGTTCATTTCTGAACTGATGTGGGTCAGAAAAAATGATGAAAAGTGGTACCGCTTGTGTCGCTTTTTCGAAAAGCTGTTCATCGTCAACTTCGGAGCCGGTGTGGCAACGGGTGTTACGATGGAAATGGCTTTTGGTATCCTGTATGGCCGCTTTTCTCAAGCTGCCGGGCCATTCTTTGGCCAGGTGTTGGGATATGAGACCATCACCGCCTTTATGTATGAAGCCGGTTTTATCGGACTGATGATTTTTGGCTGGGGCAAGATCAGCCGTGGGATGCATCTTTTCGCGACTTTCAACGTCGCCCTCTCCTCAACGCTTTCAGCGATGTGGATTCTGGTCGCTAACTCCTGGATGCAGACGCCAACCGGTGTCGAATACAAGAATGGCATCTTTCATGTGACCGATTGGGTAGCCGCGCTCCTCAATCCGAATGTCAAAAGCGCGTTTCCTCACATGTTGCTGGCCAGCTTCGAGCTGTCGCTCTGCTTCGTGGTCGCGACCTGTGCCTGGTTCGTACTGAAACGCCGCAATGTGGAGCTTTTCCTGCGACCGCTGAAATATGCGCTGGTGTTGCTGGCCGTGGTTTCTGCTGCACAAATCTATATGGGTGATGTGCTGGGCGAGAATACTCTCGAAAACAAACCTGCGGCACTGGCAGCGATGGAAGGGCACTACGACACCTATGATGCAGCAGGTAACGTCAACAGCGCCTGGCATATCATCGGTTGGCCGAATGCCGAAGGAAATGGGCTGGCCTGGTCGATTTCTATCCCGCATGCACTCAGCCTGATTGAAACCAAAACCTGGAATGGCCCGGTGAAAGGCCTGAACAGCTTCCCGAAAGACGAACAGCCGCCTGTGGTGCTGCCTTTCTATGCGTTCCGCGCGATGGCCGGAGCGGGTGGTGCAATCCTGCTGGTCAGCCTGTGGGGTATCTGGCTGATGGCGCGCCGTCGTATGACGGTGGAACTGGCCCCACGTAATACGTTGTTCCTGTTTATCGCGGTTGTGATGGTGGTGCTGCCTTATATCGCGGTAATCGCAGGTTGGTGGACGCGTGAAATTGGTCGTCAGCCGTGGATTGTTAACGGACTGATGCGTACTGAGGACGGTATGAGCGCGATGACGCTTGGCCTGGCAATCTTCTGGCTGGTTGGCTTTGCCATCTTCGAGTCAGCGGTGGTTGCCGGTACGATCTGGTTCCTGGCAAAAGTTGTTCGTCAGGGTCCTGATTTGACCAGCAAGCTGCCGGGTGAAGGCCATGAGCATATCGGCCAGCTCGACCTGCCGCCAGGCGGTCATGCTGACCATCCTGAATACGTAAGACCGGTCTGACGCGGAGAAGAAACCCATGGATATGCTTACTCATACCCAGCAATTTCTGACGATTGCCTGGTGGCTGGCTTTTGGCGTCAGCGTGTTGTTATACATTGCGCTGGATGGCGCAGACCTTGGGGCGGGGATTTTCTCGCTCTTCGTAAGAGATCATGACGAACGCGGCGCAATTATGGCGGCGATGGCCGGCACCTGGGATGCCAACGAAACCTGGCTGATTGTGGCCGGGGGGATCATGTTTGGTACTTTCCCGTTCGTTTACGGTTCGGCTTTTAGTTACCTGATGGTGCCGATGGCGCTGGTGTTATGGGGCATTATGTCTCGTGCTGTGGCGCTGGAGTTCCGTCACCTGGCGTCGCCGTTCTGGCAGCGCTTCTCAGACGGGGTGTTTGGTGTTGCCAGTCTGACCGTGACCTTCTTTGGCGGCATGTGTGTCGGTGCCGTATTGCAGGGATTTGCGCTGGATACCCCGGCGCAGGGCGTGCCGCATTATGCGGGCGGGGCGTTTAACTTTATTTCGCCTTTCTCCATCTGGACCGGCATTTCCTCCTGCGTTGCCATGACCTTCTCCGGTGTGCTGTTTGTGCGTGCACGTTTTGAAAAGTCAGAGCCTATCCGTCAGGATGCTGCCCGCTGGACTGCGACCATTTTCTGGTTAGCGATTGCTGCGGTAGTGATCACCTGGGTGTGGAGCGCGGCGATTTTTGACTGGGCGCGTGCGAAGTGGTTTGGCCCGCACTTCTGGATTTGGGGCCTGTTTGGTCTTATCGCGCTGTTCTGCATTGAGCAGGTGCGTCGTGACACCCTGAAAGACAAAGATTTTGCGGCGATTATGTGGTTCAACGGTGCGGCGCTGATTCTGGGCTTTGGTATGTTGATTACCATGTTCCCGTGGATCGTACCGAATACCTGGACCATCTGGGCCGGTGCCAGCCCGCAGGTTTCCCTGATCACCTTCACCCTGACAATGGGTGGGTTTGTACCAGTCATGATTATGTATAACTGGTACCAGATTTGGGTCTTCCGGGGGCGCATCTCCAAACTGGTTGGTTACGGACACTAAACGCATCATGTCGGCTCGTCCTCCCCTTAGTGGCGCAGCCGCTCGCCTGGCGGAACGTTGGCTCTCCAGCCAGCGTCGCCAGGCAGGCGCGCTTTTCTCCCTGTCCGTCACCATGGCAACGCTGAATGCCATCATGATGATTGTCCAGTGCTGGCTGCTGGCATGGTTGATCGACCGGGTTATCATCGGCGGCAAAGGATTGACCGAACTGTTCCCCGAACTTTGGCTATTGCCTGTCGTGATGATCCTGCGTGCAGGTCTGGACATGCTGCGCCAGGGCTTCGCTTTCGAGAGCGCCGCGCGCATTCGACAGACGTTGCGGGGAACGTTACTGGAACGTATCGCGGCACTGGGTCCAACATGGAGCCAGCAACAGCGCACCGGCAGCATCGCCAGTTCGCTGGGTGAAGGTGTCGAAGCGATCGAAACCTATTTCTCCGCCTTTCTTCCGCAAAAAATCATCATCGGTATCGTGCCTCTGGCGATCCTGGTGGCGCTGTTCCCCGCCGATTGGGTTTCCGGGCTGATTATGTTGATAACGGCCCCCCTGGTTCCGTTATTTATGATCCTGGTCGGCAAGGGTGCCGAAAAAATGAACCTCCGGCAGTGGCATAAGCTCAGCCTGATGAGTGCGCATTTCTTCGATGTGATTTCTGGCCTGACAACCCTGCGCCAATCCAATGCGGCCCGCAGACAGGCGCAGATCATTGCGGTGATTTCCGAAAACTACCGTCAGACGACGATGAAGGTGCTGCGCGTGGCGTTTCTGTCCTCGCTGGTGCTGGAATTTTTCGCCACCATTAGTACCGCGATGGTGGCGGTCTATGTCGGCTTCCGTCTGTATTACGGTGAACTGGCCTTCCTGCCAGGTTTGTTCGCGCTGCTGCTTGCCCCTGAGTTCTTTCGTCCTCTGCGCGATCTGGGGGCACATTATCACGCCCGTATGGATGCCCTGGGCGCGACCGAAGGGCTGTTAGCTATCCTGAATACCGAGCCGCCTGCAACGGCACCCAACACGGTGACACCGGTTGGTGCGCCGCAGGAGATTCGTGTTGAAGGGGTGAGTTATCAGCATCAGGAAGGCGGCGGCATTGAGGACATCTCCTTTACGCTGCGCCGGGGTGAAACGCTGGCTATTGTTGGCTCGAGTGGTGCAGGCAAAACTACCCTTGCCAGGCTGCTGTTGCGCTTTATTACCCCGGCAAACGGGCGGATTCTGATTGATGGACAGGATCTCTCCGGATTGGATTTACCCGCGTGGCAAAAGCAAATCGGCTGGCTGCCACAGCGGCCCACGCTGTTTGCCGGTTCGATAGCCGATAACATTTGCCTCGCACATCCCGAAGCCGGGAACCACGAACTGTATGCCGCTGCGCGACTGGCTCAGGCTGCGCCCTTTATCGACGCATTACCCACCAGCTACGCCACCCAGGTTGGCGATGGCGGCCAGGGCCTTTCTGGTGGTCAAATCCAGCGCGTGGCGATGGCGCGAGCTGTGCTGACCGCACCACCGGTGCTCATCCTTGATGAGCCGACGGCGGCGCTGGACAGCCACACAGCGCGGCAGATGATGGGCGCGTTGGCCGAGGCGTTGCCCGATTCAGCTCGGTTAGTGATTACTCACGATACCGACGTGGCGGCGATGGCCGACAAGGTTTTGGTGCTGGCGCAGGGCAGGGTGATCGAGTCAGGCAAGCCCCAGGATCTGCTGCAAAGTGGCGGTGTGTTTGCCGAGCTTGAACGGCTTCAGAAAGGAGCAAGCGCATGAACGACTTACGTCATCTCTTAAGTCTGGCGCGCCCCTGGCGGTGGCGGATGGCGCTCGGTATCGGTCTGTCTGTCGTCGTCATCCTGTCTAACGTCACGCTGCTGGCGCTGTCGGGTTGGTTTATCGCGTCGATGGCGCTGGCCGGTGTCGGGGCACTGACGCTGGAGTTCTTCACACCGGCTGCCGCTATTCGTGGCCTGGCGGTGTTGCGTACCTTCGCTCGCTACCTTGAGCGCCTGGTGACGCACGATGCAACGTTACGGCTGCTGTCAGTGCTGCGTGTCTGGTTTTATCAACGTCTTGAGCCGTTGGCTCCCGCCCGTTTACAGGGTTTCCGCGACGGTGATGTGCTGGCGCGTCTGAGAGCCGATATTGATAGCCTCGACAATTTTTACCTGAGAATTCTGGCTCCGGCGATTGCCGGGCTGATCTCATCGGTCGCCATCCTGGGCGTGCTTTTCTGGTTCTCTCCGGGTGTCGCCGTTATTGATGGCGTGATGTTGTTGCTCGCGGGGGTGATTGTGCCGCTGGCGGTAGCGTCCCGCACTCGGGCAAGTGGTCATGCGGTCGCGGGATTACGTGCGGCGATTCAGGCTGCGTCGACCGATCTGATTCGCGGCCTTGGCGAGTTACAAGTGGCGGGGGCTGTTGCCCGACAGGCCGGACATTTGTCCCTGCTTTCACAAAAGTTGATTGCCGCGCAGCGTCAGCAGGCGTGGACCGGGGCGTCAGGTAGCGCATTGTCGGCCCTGGCAGGCCAGTTGGGTATGTTTTGTGCCTTTATCCTGCTGGTCGGTGCGGGACATGCCGGCGGTATCGCCGGCAATGACATCGTCATGTTGTTATTTGCGGTACTTGCCAGCACGGAAGCGGTGGCGGCATTGCCCACGGCATTTGCCGCGCTGGGCGTCACTCGCGAAGCGGCGCGGCGGATTTTTTCCATGGCGGAACTTACCCCGGCCGTGGTTTTGCCCACGCGCAGTGAAATGCCTGCAACCTTCGATCTGACCTTTTCCGCGGTCACCATGCGTTATGCACCAGAACAACCCGTTGTGCTGGACTCACTCAGCTTTCGGGTTGCGCAAGGTCAGTGCCTGGCGTTGCTGGGGCCCAGTGGGGCAGGTAAAACCACGATTCTTAACCTGATACAGGGTTTTTGGGATTGTGAAAAAGGCGAGGTGTTGATTGGTGGTCATGCAGTAAAAAGCTTATCGGATGAGGTACTGCGACAGATTATCTCGGTGGTTGGACAAAAAACGTATCTGTTTAATGCCTCCATCCGGGACAACCTGCGGCTGGTATCCCCTGATGCGGATGATGCAGCCTTATGGCAGGCTCTCACTCAGGCGTCACTGGCAGAGGAAGTCCGTGCTTTTCCTGCGGGGTTGGATACGTTGGTCGGGGAACTCGGTACCCGGCTTTCCGGTGGTCAGGCACGCAGGATCGCCATCGCCAGAGCTTTTCTGTCGCATGCTCCCGTCATCTTATTAGATGAACCGACAGAAGGATTAGATGCCACCAATACCGACATGGTGCTGAATGCGCTAAAAGAATTGGTGAAAGGAAAAACGACGTTATTGGTGACACACCAAATTCAGCCATTAATTCTGGCAGACAGTCGGCTGGTGCTGGAAAGTTAATAAAATAGAAGGTCTGTTATGAGAAAGTTATTTTCCATAACAGACCTTTTTTTATCCATGCGAATATCGCAGAAAAGTTCTTTTATCTCTCGCCAATACGTTATGTCTTATTGTTTCTTTGGTCAGTTGCATGGTGGGTGAAATACCCGAGATATTTAAATAATAATTTTATCTTTTAAAATTCTTTTGAATCTCCCGCACCTTAAGACGACAGGCATCCACGACCCAGGCCGAGAAGTTCTGGCTGTTTTCACTGTTCATGCTTTCTTCAATCTGGTCGAGCAGCGTATGAGAGAAACGGATGTGTTTGCGACGGGTTTTGGAATTTGTCATTTTGTCCATATTTGTCCCCTGTAAAATTATCAAAATCTATAAAGGTGGCTGAAAGGTAGAATAATATTTCTCTCAGGCGGTTTCTGTAGAAAAGCGATCAGCAGGTGAACTTTGATACTTTTCCGAACCGTATAATTTTCCTGATGTGAAATACCAGATTACCAGAAAATGGGTGACTCCGTAGTTATTTCAATGCGCGGATATTGGGATTATTCCCAGCGAGATGTTGAGTCATGAATATTACGGAAGCGATAATAATGCTATAAAAATTTTCAGAATATGGGTACTGAAAGGAAGGGCATTTCATTTACAAAGCGTTAGTTAATGTAAAAACGACCGGAAGCCAAAAAGCAAAAACCCAGCCATTGGCTGGGTTCTCTGAATTTTGGTGCCCGAACCCGGAATCGAACCAGGGACACGGGGATTTTCAATCCCCTGCTCTACCGACTGAGCTATTCGGGCAACGGGGCGCATTAAACCCTAATGGCTCACGGTCGTCAACGGCTTTCGCGAAAAAACCGCAGGAAACGTGATTGATTGCCTGCTTTTCATGCAGAACCGCCAAAATGGCTACGCGAGCGCTCCATTTTTACGGCACAGCGCGATGCTAAGCACATCTTCGGCCAGACGGCGCGCCATCGCAACATCCTGCACGTTGCGCTTCACCAGCAGCTTGCTCAGGCAACCCTCCAGAATCAATTCCATCTGATCTGCCACCATTGTCGGGTTATCCAGCTCAAGATTAACCAGAATATCGTGGGTAAATTGCCAGGAGGCGCGTTTTTGCTGTTCTGCCAGTTGATGGACGGGTTGATCCGGCTGCGGATAGAAGCTACAGGCGGCGATAAACAGACAACCGGGGAAGCGACCTTTGCTGACATGTTCCGCCAGTACCTCATAGCGCGCCAGCAGCTTCTCTGCGCCGCTCAGACGTTCGTTGAGTTGAATCTGGCGCCGCCAGCTATCAATCTGCTGACCGTGATAGCGCAGGGCGTCATACAGCAGGGCATCGCGGTCCGGCCAGAAGCGTTCCAGCTGTTGGGGTGCCAGTTCGCTGTCTCCGGCCAGTTGTTGCAGGGACGTGGTGGCGGCGAGGCCGCGTTGTTCAAGCACATTCAACGCATGCTCGAGTATCTGTTCACGTTGCAAGTGACTCTCCTCTGGTATGCGGCCCGTCCGGCAATCGGACGGGGTGTGTCTTGCTCCAGTGTCGTTTAACGCGGCAGATTGTGCAAATGCGCGCGGAATTCGTCGGCGTTAAGGAAACCGGTCACGCGCGAGTCAGGAATCTCTTTACCTTGCGCGTCGAAGAACAGAATGGTCGGCAGGCCCAGTACCTGTAAATGCTGCAACAGGGCGTTATCCTGAGCGTTGTTGGCGGTGACGTTCGCCTGCAACAGCTGCACCTGGCTCAGGGCGCTGCGCACCTGTGCGTCGCTGAAGGTGTACTTCTCAAACTCTTTGCAGGCGACGCACCAGTCGGCATACAGGTCGACCATAGTCATGCGCCCCTGTGCCTGTTGCAGCGCCGTATCGAGCTGCTGGCTGCTGGCAATCGGCTGGAAGGGCAGATGGGCGACGGTTTGCACCGGGTTATCGACACCAAACGCCCAGTCCTGCAATGGACGCGCCGCCACCACCGCAGCCACCAACATCACCACCTGTACCACACGTCCTTTGCCCTGTAGCCCCAGGCTAAGGCGAAACGCCCAGGCAAAGAACGCCACGCCGAGCAGGCTCCACAGGCGCATGCCCCAAAGATCGCCTATTACGCGTTCCAACAGGAAAACCGGCAGTGCGAGGATCACAAAACCAAAACCTTCTTTGACGCTATGCATCCACGGGCCGCTTTTCGGCAGCAGTTTGTTGCCGAACAGCGTCACGGCAATCAGTGGCAAACCCATACCAAAAGCGTACAGCCACAGGGTACCCGCACCGGCCAGCAGATTGCCGCTCTGGGCGATATACAACAGGATCGCGCTGAGCGGCGCGGTGGTGCAGGGGGAGCAGATCAAACCCGCCAGCGCACCCATCGCAAATACGCCTGGCAACGATCCTCCCTGATGGCGGTTACTCCACAGCGTCAGACGTGTTTGCAGACTGGCGGGCAGTTGCAGGGTGAACAGGCCAAACATCGACAGCGCCAGTGCGATGAACAGCACCGAGAGGCCAATCAATACATAGGGATGCTGCAACGCCGCCTGAAAGCGTAACCCCGCAGCCGCAACCACCACGCCAAGCAAGGTGTAGGTCAGCGCCATACCCTGTACGTAGACCATCGCCAGCGCGAACAGACGACCGAGGGAAAAGCGTCGCGGGCCGCCAAGGATAATGCTGGAGATCAGCGGATACATCGGCAGTACACAGGGGGTAAAGGCAACACCAATGCCAATCAGCAACGCCCACAACGGCGAGAACGGCAGCGGGGTGCTGCGGTTGTCCGGTTGAGCGCTTACCGCGGGCGCGGCGTTATTAGCGGCGACGGCGTTAAGTGGGACGGAGCGGGTTTCGGGTGGATAACAAAAGCCCGCAGCGGCACAGCCCTGATAGGTTACCGTCAGAGTGGCCCCTTGATCGGCCTGATGGATGATGACCGGCAGTTGTAAATCCTGCGGATAGATTTCACTTTTCCCGTAGAACTCATCCTCGTGCGCTTGTCCTGGCGGCAATGCCAGCGGCGCTATTTGCGCTTTTTGCGGCATAACCTGGATTTTCTGGCGATAAAGGTAATAGCCGGATTTCACTTTCCAGCTCAACGTTAATTGATTGCCTTGCTGGCTAAAATCGAAGCCGAAAGCCTGGTCAACCGGCACGAAGCGGCTGTTGTTATTGGGCGAAAAGATTGATGCCTGAGCCGACAGGCTGATAAACAGCGCCAGGCAGAGGCCGATCAGGCGAGAGATGCGTGCAGCCATGACAAGTATTCACTGTCTCCATGTTGTACCGGCAACGCCAGTAGTTCCGGCACATCATAAGGATGCGCCGCTTTAAGCAGATCCATTAGCGCCTGCTGATGTTGTGTATCGCTTTTCAGTAACATCTGGACTTCACTGGACTGCTCCAGTTTTCCTTCCCAGACATAAAACGATGTGGCACCGGGCAGTAGCGTAACGCAGGCGGCCAGTTTCGCGGCCAGCGCACTGGCGGCCAGTTGCTCGGCACAAGTCTGGTCCGGGGCAGTGCACAACACAATAACTGCTGAATGGGTGTGCATCAGAAGGCTCCACTGACGAAAGGGGTGATGATAACACGACCAGATAAACGCAGGGTTTACAGGTTGTAACCAGGCTACAGGATCAGGCCACCCAGCAGGAAACCAAACAGCACCGACAGCACAATCGCCAGCACGCCGGGTACAATAAACGAATGATTAAACACATACTTACCGATGCGTGTTGAGCCAGTGTCGTCCATCTCTACCGCCGCCAACAACGTCGGGTAGGTAGGCAGTACAAACAGGGCGGAAACCGCAGCGAATGAGGCAATTGCCGCATGGGGTGATACGCCCAGCAACAGCGCCGCGGGCATTAACGCTTTGGTGGTCGCGGCTTGTGAATAGAGCAGGGTGGCAGCAAAGAACAGCACCAGCGCCAGCAACCACGGGTAGCTTTGCAGCATATCCCCGGCCAGCGTCTGAATCGTGTCAAGGTGCGCTTTAACAAAGGTATCTCCCAGCCAGGCCACACCCATGACGCAGATACAGGCGCTCATGCCGGACTTGAAGGTACTGGCGCTGAGAATTTCACCGGTATCGATTTTGCAGGTCAGGCAGATAAGCGTCGCGATGGTGAGCATAAACACCACGATGGCCTCGTTGCGCGGCAGTACCGGGTTGGCTATCAAACCCACGCTATCGCTGATCGCGGTGGCATACAGCACCACCGCCGCAATACCCACCAGGAACAGCGCCACCGAGCGTTTGGCTCCCGGCTTGAGATTAAACACCTGGGCGCCACGTAACGTCACTTCACCCTTTGCCAACCGGGCCTGATAAACGTCGTCGTCTTTCAATTCCTTACCGAGGAAATTGGTGACGATGGCGGCACAGAAGATCGCCAGCATGGTTGAGGGCAGCGCTACGCCGAGCAGGGCCAGATAACTGACTCCGCGTGGTTCCAGCAGCGAGGCGAAAAACACCACCGCAGCGGAGATCGGTGAGGCGGTGATGGAAATTTGTGACGCCACCACGGCGATGGAGAGCGGGCGTGAAGGCCGCACACCTTGTTCTTTGGCGACCTCGGCGATCACCGGCAGAGTGGAAAAAGCGGTATGGCCAGTACCGGCCAGCAATGTCATCACATAAGTGACCAGGGGGGCGAGGAAGGTGACGTAACGTGGATGGCGGCGCAGCAGGCGTTCAGCGAGACTGACGAGATAATCCATACCGCCCGCCACTTGCATGGCCGCAATGGCGGCGATCACCGCCATGATGATTTCAATCACATCAAAAGGAATCGCGCCGGGTTTCATGCCGCAAAATAGCGTCAGGACCAGCACACCCAGCCCACCGGCAAAACCAATGCCGATGCCGCCCAGACGGGCACCCAACCAGATCGCCAGCAACACGATCATTAATTCAACCACGACCATCTTTTCACTCCCTGAAACGCGACATTCCTTAGTTGTAGTCGCCAAAAAAAAACACGCCCGCATTCTCTACGGGCGTGCTTGCGACAACGTGATCCAGAACGGATTATTGTTCGTTTTCGTCGGTGTAGCGTTTGGCTTTGTAGGCCGGGAACATCAGGTTCTGAATGGAGAAGATGTCGTCCAGCTCGGCTTCGGTCAGCAGGCCACGTTCCAACACCACTTCACGTACGCTCTTGCCGGTTTCGGCACAAATCTTACCGACGATGTCACCGTTGTGGTGACCAATGTACGGGTTGAGATAGGTGACGATACCGATCGAGTTGAACACGTAGGCTTCACACACCGCTTTGTTGGCGGTGATGCCGTTGACGCATTTCTCCAGCAGGTTGTAGCAGGCGTTAGTCAGGATGCTGATGGATTCAAACAGCGCCTGGCCGATTACCGGCTCCATGACGTTGAGCTGCAACTGCCCGGCTTCGGCGGCCATCGTCACCGTAGTGTCGTTGCCGATGACCTTGAAGCACACCTGGTTCACCACTTCCGGCACCACCGGGTTAACTTTGGCGGGCATGATGGAAGAACCTGCCTGCAATTCCGGCAGGTTGATCTCGTTCAGACCTGCGCGTGGACCTGAGGAGAGCAGGCGCAGGTCGTTACAGATTTTCGACAGTTTCACCGCCAGGCGTTTCAGCGATGAATGCACCATCACGTAGGCACCGCAGTCGGAAGTGGCTTCAATCAGGTCTTCCGCCGGGACCACCGGCAGGTTGCTGACTTCAGCCAGACGTTGTACCGCCAGATGTTGGTAGCCGTCCGGCGTGTTGAGACGCGTACCAATCGCGGTCGCACCGAGGTTCACTTCCAGCAGCAGTTCTGCGGTGCGCAGAATGCTACGCGTCTCCTCGTTCAACAACACGTTGAAGGCGTGGAATTCCTGACCAAGTGTCATTGGTACCGCATCCTGCAACTGGGTGCGGCCCATCTTCAGGATGTTCTCGAATTCCACCGCTTTGCGCTGGAAGCCTTCACCCAGTTGGTTGATGGCGTCGATCAGTTTGAGAATCGAGGTATAAACGGCGATACGGAAGCCGGTGGGATACGCGTCATTGGTGGACTGACACTTGTTCACATGGTCGTTCGGGTTGAGGTATTGATATTCACCTTTGTGGTGACCCATCAGCTCCAGACCGATGTTAGCCAGCACTTCGTTGGTGTTCATGTTGACCGAGGTACCCGCGCCGCCCTGATAGACGTCAACCGGGAATTGATCCATGCACTTACCGTTGTTCAGTACCTCATCACAGGCCTGAATAATGGTGTTAGCAATATTGCGGGGAATTGTTTGCAGCTCTTTGTTTGCCAGGGCGGCTGCTTTCTTCACCATCACCATACCGCGAACGAATTCAGGTATGTCGCTGATTTTGCTATTGCTAATATAGAAGTTCTCAATCGCACGCAGAGTGTGAACACCATAGTAGGCGTCGGCCGGAACTTCACGCATGCCTAACAGGTCTTCTTCGATACGAATGTTGTTCGCCATGATTACCTTCTTATTATGGCTGCTGAGTGGCTGCCGGACGCACTCTGAGGCGATCAGAGGAGGACGGCGAGTCACATGCAGGTGATGCAATTATATTGTCGTGGAATACCAGCGCCGACATTTTATCCATCTTCGGTCTGGCGAGCACGATCATATTCTGTCATTACAGAAAAGCCTGTGCACAGATCACTTTACGGGCTTTTGCTGGCGCTACGCTAATAACGATATGTGATGTTTCTCACAATTTTAAGTCAGCCGGAAAAATTTGGCAGGATCGGTTGAAATCACTCCCCGGAATGACCATCTCTTTCATTACGGTCCCTTTGACCATCCCATTCTGCTGTCTGGCCTGAAGCGAGGCAGCCACAACTCACAGGAGATATCGGTGCGCTGGTTACCGTTTGTGATTTTTTTTGTTCTGGCCTGGATTGAAATCACGCTTTTCATCAAGGTCGCGCATGTGCTGGGCGTTCTGCTCACCATGCTGCTGGTGATTTTCACCTCATGTATTGGTGTCTCGCTGGTGAAAAATCAGGGCGTAAGAAACTTCATGCTGATGCAGGAGAAAATGGCGCGTAATGAAAGCCCGGCGGCAGAGATGATCAAAAGCGTTTCGCTGATCATCTCCGGTTTTTTGCTGCTGCTTCCCGGCTTTTTTACCGATTTTCTCGGACTGTTGTTGCTGCTGCCACCGGTGCAAAAGCACCTGACGCTGAAGCTGATGCCGCATCTGCGCGTCTGGCGTGGGCCGGGAGCAGGACCAGACAGTGGCTTTACCGTTGATGGCGAATACGAGCGCAAAAATAACGATCGTATCGGTCACGACAAAGACCAGTGATTTTCTCAAGGCGGCGTGAGCCGCCTTTTTGCTGGGTTTTTCGTCGTCTGTTACAAAAACGAAAATTTTTTCTGTTTTCCCCCTTGAAAGCCTTCTTATTAGCCCTAATCTCTTCCTCCACGAGGCCGGAAGCCATGAAGCCCGGCGTTCAACCCCTAAAACTGAATGATTGGACTTTCTAAAGGAGAGCTATCACATGTCAATTCGTCCGTTACATGATCGCGTGATCGTCAAGCGTAAAGAAGTTGAAGCAAAATCAGCTGGCGGCATCGTTCTGACCGGTTCTGCGGCAGGCAAATCTACTCGCGGCGAAGTGGTTGCAGTAGGTAAAGGCCGTATCCTGGAAAACGGCAACATCCTGCCACTGGACGTTAAAGTGGGCGACGTGGTGATTTTCAACGAAGGTTACGGCGCAAAAACTGAGAAGATCGACAACGAAGAAGTTCTGATCATCTCTGAAAACGACATTCTGGCGATTGTCGAAGCGTAATTTTTACGCGTAATTCACTGAACGAAACGAATTTAAGGGATATTTGAAATGGCAGCTAAAGACGTAAAATTCGGTAATGACGCACGCGTAAAAATGTTGCGTGGCGTGAACGTACTGGCAGATGCAGTAAAAGTTACCCTGGGCCCGAAAGGCCGTAACGTGGTTCTGGATAAATCTTTTGGTGCACCGACCATCACTAAAGATGGTGTTTCTGTAGCGCGTGAAATCGAGCTGGAAGACAAGTTCGAAAACATGGGTGCGCAGATGGTGAAAGAAGTGGCCTCTAAAGCGAACGACGCAGCAGGCGACGGCACCACCACCGCAACCGTACTGGCACAGGCTATCGTTAACGAAGGTCTGAAAGCTGTTGCGGCTGGCATGAACCCGATGGACCTGAAGCGCGGTATCGACAAAGCCGTTGTCGCCGCTGTTGAACAGCTGAAAGCGCTGTCAGTTCCGTGCTCTGACTCTAAAGCTATTGCTCAGGTTGGTACCATTTCTGCCAACTCCGATGAAAGCGTCGGTACCCTGATCGCTCAGGCGATGGAAAAAGTGGGTAAAGAAGGCGTTATCACCGTTGAAGAAGGTACCGGTCTGCAAGACGAGCTGGACGTAGTTGAAGGTATGCAGTTTGACCGCGGTTACCTCTCTCCGTACTTCATCAACAAGCCGGAAACCGGTGCTGTTGAGCTGGAAAGCCCGTTCATCCTGCTGGCTGACAAGAAAATCTCTAACATCCGCGAAATGCTGCCGGTGCTGGAAGCCGTTGCTAAAGCTGGCAAACCGCTGCTGATCATCGCAGAAGACGTGGAAGGCGAAGCGCTGGCGACGCTGGTGGTTAACACCATGCGCGGTATCGTGAAAGTGGCTGCGGTTAAAGCACCGGGCTTCGGCGACCGTCGTAAAGCGATGCTTCAGGATATCGCTATCCTGACTGGCGGTACCGTTATCTCTGAAGAGATCGGTATGGAGCTGGAAAAAGCAGCCCTGGAAGACCTGGGCCAGGCAAAACGCGTCGTAATCAACAAAGACACCACCACCATCATCGACGGTGTGGGCGACGAAGGTGCTATTTCTGGTCGCGTGACCCAGATTCGTCAGCAGATCGAAGAAGCGACCTCTGACTACGACAAAGAAAAACTGCAGGAGCGCGTAGCGAAACTGGCAGGCGGCGTGGCCGTACTGAAAGTTGGCGCAGCAACTGAAGTTGAAATGAAAGAGAAGAAAGCCCGCGTTGAAGATGCCCTGCACGCAACCCGTGCTGCGGTAGAAGAAGGCGTGGTTGCTGGTGGTGGCGTGGCGCTGGTGCGCGTTGCTGCGAAACTGACTGAGCTGAAAGGCCAGAACGAAGATCAGAACGTCGGTATCAAAGTTGCGCTGCGCGCAATGGAAGCACCGCTGCGTCAGATCGTATCTAACGCCGGTGAAGAACCGTCTGTGGTTGCCAACAACGTGAAAGCGGGCGACGGTAACTACGGTTACAACGCGCAGACTGAAGAATACGGCAACATGATCGACTTCGGTATCCTGGATCCGACCAAAGTAACCCGTTCTGCTCTGCAGTACGCGGCTTCTGTGGCTGGCCTGATGATCACCACCGAATGTATGGTCACTGACCTGCCGAAAGGCGATGCACCTGACTTAGGTGCTGGCGCTGGCGGCATGGGTGGCATGGGCGGTATGGGCGGCATGATGTAATCGCCGTTGACTGCTTAAGTCATCTGAGAACCCCTGATCGGCAACGGTCAGGGGTTTTTCTTTTGCTGGCGAAAGGGTATAAGTAAGGGCGCAATACTTCGGCTTCGCGGGTTAGGGCAATGAATGTTCAGAAAAAATATGCGCTTTTCTGCTACGCTGCCGCCCGACACTGATGATAATAAATGGGGAATACAATGCGGATTAACCTCTTGCTCGGACTGGCAGTCGGTAGCTTGCTGCTGGCGGGTTGCAGCAGCTCAAATCAACTGAGTGCTGGCGGCGAGCGCGTAACTTTCGTCGATCAGCAACCGGGCAGCGAATGTCAGCTTCTGGGAAATGTCACCGGTTCACAGAGTAACTGGTTGAGTGGTTCCGGTGGTGAAGGCAGTTCACTGCGCGGCGCGGCCAACGATCTGCGCAACCGTGCGGCAGAAATGGGCGGCAACACCATTTATGGCGCGACCAGCCCGACGCAGAACCTGCTGTCTGCGTTTGCCCCGCTCGACAGCAAAATGACCGGCCAGGTTTACAAGTGCCCGTAATGGCATAGTATCCCGTAGCGGCGCGATTTATCGCGCAGGTTTTTTCCGGCAAAGCGCACGAGATTGTGCGATAAATCGCGCCGCTACGGTTGGTTATTTGCTATTCCTGTCGTAACTGCAAATCGAGTGGTGTTTTACTCGGTTCTCCGCCGATTTCTCGTGCCAGCTTCGGCACCATATATCCCGACACCATCGTCAGCAATTCGCGCACCAGCGCACGCGCTTCATCGTCCGGGACAAAGAAGTGCGCTGCGCCTTGCACCTTATCCAGTACGTGCAGGTAATAAGGCAGAATGCCAGCATCAAAGAGCGCGTTGCTGAGATCGGCCAACTGTTCCGCATTATCGTTAACGCCGCGCAGCAGAACGCTCTGGTTCAGCAGCGTGACACCCGCTCGCTTCAGCATTTGCATACCGTAGCGCAATTCCTCATCGATCTCCTGCGCATGGTTAATATGGCTCACCAGCAGCACCTGCAAACGGGTATTCGCCAGTAGCTGGCACAATCCCTCGGTGATGCGGGCCGGAATCACGACTGGCAGACGACTGTGAATGCGTAGACGTTTCAGATGCGGGATTCTCTCCAGCGCTGCAATCAACCATGCCAGCTCATGATCTTTCGCCATCAGCGGATCACCACCGGAGAAAATGATCTCGTCCAGTTCGGGGTGATCGGCAATGTAGTCAATGGCGGCCTGCCAGTTACGCTTATTGCCCTGATTGTCCTGATAAGGGAAGTGACGACGGAAGCAGTAGCGGCAATTGACGGCACAGCCGCCTTTTACCAACAACAGCGCGCGGTTTCTATACTTATGCAGTAAACCCGGCACCACGCTGCTTTGTTCATCCAGCGGGTCGGTGCTGTAACCGGGCGCATCATTGAATTCCTGACGGCTGGTTAACACTTGCAACAGTAGCGGGTCCTGCGCATCGCCGATTTTCATGCGCTGAATGAACGCTCGCGGCACGCGCAGGGCAAAAAGTCGCCTTGCTTCAGTGCCTTCAGCCAATTCGGCATGGTGCTCGAGAGCTAAAAGTTGCAGTAATTCAGCGGGATCGGTGACAACATCAGCAAGTTGCTGCAACCAATCTTCTCTGGAAGGGGGATTTAGGGTTACAATGTGTGCCATTTTTTTGGCTATTACCAGTTCAATATTTACAGAGGGCCTTTATGGCGACTTATCTTAGCAACGATTTTCGTTCCGGTCTTAAAATCATGTTCGAAGGCGAACCGTATGCCATCGAATCAAGTGAATTCGTTAAGCCGGGTAAAGGCCAGGCGTTTGCACGCGTAAAAATGCGTCGTCTGCTGACCGGTTCTCGCGTTGAGAAAACCTTCAAATCAACTGACTCTGCCGAAGGCGCAGACGTGGTTGATATGACCCTGCAATACTCATACAACGACGGTGACTTCTTCTACTTCATGCACCCGGAAAGCTTCGAGCAGTATCAGGTTGAAGCTAAGGTGCTGGACGACGTACAGAAGTGGTTGCAGGATAACGCCGATTGTATCGTTACCCTGTGGAACAACAAAGCCATTGCTGTTCAGCCGCCGAACTTCATCGAAGCTGAAGTTATCGAAACCGATCCAGGCCTGAAGGGTGATACCGCAGGTACGGGTGGTAAGCCGGCTACGCTGGCAACTGGCGCCGTAGTTAAAGTGCCGTTGTTCGTGCAGATTGGCGAAGTGGTAAAAGTGGATACCCGCTCTGGCGAATACGTTTCTCGCGTAAAATAATCGTCAAATCAGGCGCATCCTTCGATGCGCCTTTTTTCTAAGTGAGTTCAGAATAATGAAAAAGCTGGCAAAATTCGTCGCCTTTGCGTTGCTGGTCTCCTCGGCATTGAGTGCCTGCAACACCTTCCACGGCTTCGGCGAAGATGTCTCCCATTTGGGTGGCGCAATTTCACGAGCGGCCAAGTAAGCGCCTACACATCTCCTTTTTCTGTGCCTGACACCGCAGCGTTGCGTTTAGGGACTATGCTTTAAAAGCTGTACTTTTACTGCAACCAAAAAGGATATTGTTATGTTAAAGAAAAGTATTGTCGCGATTTTCTCCGTACTGGTGCTTTCCTCTCTGCTTTCTGCCTGCAACACCACCCGTGGTGTAGGGGAAGATGTAGAAGCAGGTGGCAAGGCGATTCAACGCAGCGCGCAGTAATGTGTGACCGGTGCGGAACGTGTTTCGTACCGGCTTTTCTTATATCCCGACTTTATCCCAAACATTCCCTCCTCCTGTCGTTGCTGCTGTTAAACCGCCTGACCCTATGGTGATATTGAGGGTGTAAGCGTGGCGGCGTTGTCTGTCATCGCCAATACGGGTAGACTTCCACCCCTTATCTGTATAAGGAGTCATCAACATGAGCGAAACGGCAAGCTGGCAGCCGAGCGCACCCATTGCCAATTTGTTGAAACGTGCCGCTATCATGGCGGAAATCAGACGTTTCTTTGCCGATCGCGGCGTGCTGGAGGTCGATACCCCGGCGATGAGCCAGGCGACCATCACTGACATCCATCTGGTACCTTTCCAGACGCGTTTTGTTGGCCCAGGTGCCAGCGAAGGTCGCGATCTCTGGCTGATGACCAGCCCGGAATACCATATGAAACGCCTGCTGGCTGCGGGCAGTGGTCCGATTTATCAGCTGGGCCGGAGCTTCCGCAATGAGGAAGCCGGACGCCATCACAACCCTGAATTCACCATGCTGGAGTGGTATCGTCCCCATTATGATATGTACCGGCTGATGAATGAGGTTGATGATCTGCTGCAACAAGTGCTGGAGTGCGATAGCGCGGAGTCCCTCTCGTACCAGCAGGCATTTATTCGTCATCTGGAGCTGGACCCGTTATCTGCTGATAAAGCGCAACTGCGCGAAGCGGCGGAGAAGCTGGGCGATGGCGAGCTGGCGCGTGATGAAGACGATCGTGACACCTTATTGCAACTGCTGTTTATGCTGGGTGTTGAACCTAAGATTGGCATCGATAAGCCAACCTTCGTTTATCACTTCCCGGCCAGCCAGGCGGCACTGGCAGAGATCAGTACCGAAGATCACCGCGTCGCGGAGCGTTTTGAGGTGTATTACAAAGGGGTCGAGTTGGCGAACGGTTTCCGTGAGTTAACCGACAGCCGTGAACAACGTCAGCGTTTTGAGCAGGATAACCGCCGTCGCGCGGCGCGTGGACTGCCACAGCATCCGATCGATACCAACCTGCTGGATGCGTTGAAGCACGGGATGCCGGCCTGTTCAGGCGTGGCGTTGGGCGTGGACCGTTTGATTATGCTGGCGCTGAAAGCCAACTCGTTGAGCGAAGTGATCGCTTTCCCGGTCGACCGCTGCTAGTAGACGATCCGTAGCGGCGGGATTTATCGCGCAATGTCGTGCGCAACGCCGAAATAAGCGCGCGATAAATCGCACCGCTACAACCATCAATTACCGCTTTGCGGGAATTCCTCGATAGTCACCGGCAGACTCATCTTCTGCTCGTTGCGCAGCACCTGCACATCAATCACGGATCCGGGGCGAATCTCCGCTACCTGGTCCATGGTTTCCTGCGCGGAAACCGCCGGTTTACCATTGACGCTAAGCAGGACATCGTTAGCCTGAATCCCGGCCCGATCAGCAGGACCACCCGGCGTCACTTCGCTGACAATAATGCCCTGCACGCGATCCAGGCTGCTGCCCTGACCATGTAACGGCGGCAGTTCACGTCCGGTAATGCCGATATATCCACGGATCACCCGGCCATCACGAATCAGTTTATCCATGATTTTAGTCGCCAGTGCCGTCGGAATGGCAAAACCAATCCCTTCCGGCGTCTCGCCATCGTTGCTTTTATCAAACGTCAGGGTGTTGATCCCCATCAGTTCGCCCAGCGAGTTGATCAGTGCGCCACCTGAGTTGCCCTGGTTGATCGAGGCATCGGTTTGCAGGAAGTTCTGACGGCCGGAAGAACTGAGGCCGACGCGACCGGTGGCGCTAATGATACCCTGCGTCACGGTCTGTCCGAGGTTGTAAGGGTTGCCGATAGCCATCACCACGTCGCCAATGTGGGGCACGCGTTTAGCGTTAATCGGGATCACCGGCAGATTGGTGGCACTGATTTTCAGCACTGCCAGGTCGGTCATGGCATCGGAACCGACCAGCGTCGCTTCAAAGAAACGGCCATCCTGTAACGCGACGATAATCTGGTCAGCGTTATTGATGACGTGTTTGTTGGTAAGAATGTAGCCTTTTCCGTTCATGATCACGCCGGAACCCAGCGTGGTGATACCGCGATTGTTGTTGCCATGCGCGCTACGGTTATAGACGTTGACCACCGCAGGCACAGCACGACGCACACCCTGGTTAAAGCTGAAGGGTGCTTCATCATTGCTGCTGTCATGTTCAATCAGGGCACTGGTGCCCATGCGGAGTGTAGGGATCGCTGCCAGTAAAATGCCCGCAACGATCAGGCCCATCACCACAGAACGCAAAAGTTTAAGAAACATGGTGTTAGTTTAAGCCAGATAAGATCGCAGGGCAGAATAACATGAGAAAGACGGACAAACACCTGCTTGTCCGTCTGTTGAGATGATTATCGCAATAGCAGGTAGATACTTTCGTCGCCGCGCACTACATTCAACGCCAGCACAGGTGGTTTTGTCTCCAGCACTTTGCGCATTTCCGCCAGGCTCTCCACCCGGTTACGGTTCACGCCAACGATCACATCATCTTTTTGCAGACCAACCTGTTCCGCTGGTGTGCCTTTTTCGATGGTGTCGACTTTCACGCCTTTATCACCGGTCTTGGTGGTGCCATCACTGAGGGTGGCGCCCTGGAGGGCCGGGGAGAGTAGCTGAGCGCTGGCGGTGGTTTGCGCGCTCTGATCCAGCGTGACGTTGACACTGATTGGCTTACCGTCACGCAGCAGCCCCAGTTTGACTTGCTGACCCGGTGGTGTGGTGCCGATTTTTACCCGCAATTCGGCAAAGCTGGTAATCGGTTTGTCGTTCACGGAGGTGATAATATCGCCCGCCTTGATCCCGGCTTTCTCCGCCGCTGACTTTGGCAGCACTTCGGAAACGAATGCGCCGCGTTGTGCATCGACATTGAAGGCTTTCGCCATATCGGCGGTCATTTCCGTACCTTTAATGCCCAACTGTCCACGTTTGACTTCGCCAAACTGAATCAGCTGCTGAGCCAGGTTCATCGCCATATTGCTGGGAATGGCAAAGCCGATACCGATATTGCCGCCGCTGGAGGCCAGAATCGCGGTGTTGATACCGATCAGCTCGCCATTCAGGTTAACCAACGCACCACCGGAGTTGCCCCGGTTAATCGCGGCATCGGTCTGAATAAAGTTTTCCAACCCTTCCAGATTCAGGCCGCTACGGCCCAACGCTGAGATAATGCCCGAGGTGGCGGTTTGACCAAGGCCAAACGGGTTACCAATGGCGACCGCGAAATCACCGACTTTCAGGGTGTCGGAATCGGCGATTTTTACCTGCGTCAGGTTTTTCGCGCCCTGTACCTGAATCAACGCAATATCCGTCTGCTCGTCATGGCCGATCAGTTTGGCGTCATATTCGCTGCCGTCGCTGAGTTGAACGCTGATTTTGTCTGCGCCGTTGACGACATGGTTATTGGTCAGGATATAGCCTTTCGCGGCGTCGATAATGACACCCGAACCCAGGCCTTCAAAAGGCTGTGGTTGATTTTGTCCCGGCATCTGGCCAAAGAAGCGTTTCAGCGGTTCAGGTAAATCCTGACCCTGAGCCGCGGTTTCGGTGCCCTCTACGTGGACGCTGACCACGGCAGGCAACACTTTTTCCAGCATCGGTGCCAGGCTCGGCAGTGGCTGTCCCTGGATTTGCGCCGGGAGAGTCGCCAGTGCAGCCGGGGTGGCGGCCAGACTCATCCCAATGCTCAAGGCTAATGCGCTTAACAGTCGTGCTTGTTTTTTCATTGCTACAACGCTCTCGCTGCGAAAAGGGGATTAAAAAAGTGTGACAGTTGTTTGGGGTAAGGGTTCGACAAACAAAAAGGGCACAGCGTTGCTGTGCCCCAAAAGATTAATTACGCGGTGCGCGATCGCCGCCACGTAACAGGCCGGATGCGCCTTCGGAGTAATCACGCGGGATCTGCACCGGTGCCTGATCGTTATCCGCTTCGGCTTCCGTTAGCTGGTAAGCAAACGGGTTTTTCTCGCCCGGCAGATTTGGCAACAGGTCGTTAGAACCTTTCGCCATATGCTGATACAGCTGGCGGTAATCACGCGCCATGTTATCCAGCAATTCTGCACTGCGTGCAAAATGGTTGGTCAGCTCTTCACGATAATCCGCCAGCTCTGCTTTGGATTTTTCCAGTTCGTACTGCATGGTGCGCTGTTCGCGCAGTTTCTTGTTGCCAAAACGCATTGCGACTGCGCCGACAATAATGCCAATCACTAAACCAATCAGCCCGTATTCCCAGGTCATAATGACTCCCGTGTAATTTCCGTTGCTTCGTAGGGCATTGCTTCTGCTTCAACTTCAATAACAGCCACTATACCCGTTAATCGATTGGAAGTGGAACTCTGGAGCGGCATCGCTTAGTGTAGAGCGGCCTAATTTTCGACAACCGACTTGTGAATCGGACTTTTTCAGGGACTCTGAGAGAACCATGCAAACCTCATCTCCGCTTGCACGCTATGAGCAAGCGCTGTCACAGGGTGAATTTCGCCCGGATGACGTACAACGGGAAGCTATTACCCGCTTAGATGCCATTCAGCAAGGATTGGTCGCGCGCCAGCAAACCACGCCACCAGCCAGTAAAGGCTTGTTTGGTCGTCTTTCTAAGCTGATGAATAAAGAAAAAAGCAGTAAAGAAGCGCCGGTGCGCGGCCTGTATATGTGGGGCGGGGTAGGACGCGGCAAAACCTGGGTCATGGACCTGTTTTTTCAGTCTATTCCTGGCGATCGCAAATTACGCCTGCACTTTCACCGTTTCATGCTGCGTGTCCATGAAGAATTGACGCAATTGCAGGGGCACAGTGACCCGCTGTTGATTGTTGCCGATCGCTTCAAGGCTGAAACCGACATTCTGTGCTTTGACGAATTTTTTGTTTCCGATATCACCGACGCCATGCTGCTCGGCACCTTGATGGAAGCGCTGTTTGAACGGGGTATTGCGCTGGTCGCTACCTCGAACATCCCACCCGATGATCTCTACCGCAACGGTTTGCAACGTGCGCGCTTTCTGCCGGCGATTGAGCAAATTAAGCGTCATTGTGACGTGATGAACGTTGATGCGGGAATCGATTATCGTCTGCGTACCCTGACGTCGGCGCATTTGTGGAGCTTCCCGCTCAACGACGAGACTCATGCGGAAATGGAGCGCATGTTCCGTGCCCTGTCGGGTAAACCGCGCAGTGACGCGCCAGTGCTGGAGATTAACCATCGTCAGATGCCGACGCTGGGGGTACAGGATGGCGTGCTGGCGATTGATTTCCTGACGCTCTGTGGCGAAGGACGCAGCCAGCATGACTATATTGAGTTGTCGCGCCGCTTCCACAGCGTTTTGCTGTATGATGTGCCGGTGATGATTTACAAGACGGAAGACCAGGCACGCCGCTTCCTCGCGCTGGTGGATGAGTTCTACGAACGTCATGTGAAACTGGTAGTGGCGGCTGAAACCTCGTTGTTTGAGATTTATCAGGGCACGCGTTTGAAGTTTGAATATCAACGCTGCCTGTCGCGTTTGCAGGAGATGCAGAGCGAAGAATACCTGCGCCTGCCGCATTTACCCTGATGCAACGCAAAAAACCTGACGTGGGGCGTAAAAAGGTTCGATCTTTGTGGTCGACTTCTCTATAATCTTGCGACCCCACGTTACGGCAAAGGTTTTTCTTCCCAGGAACCTTTGTGATCCGGTAACTCTACCTGAGGGGGTGGGCTTGCTGGGCGAAATGGTCGTGTGAGCCTCAATCGTTAACTTGGCGTTTGGGATTTCACCAACGTGTAACTTTATTTGGGTAAGCTTTTCAATGAAAACTTTTACAGCTAAACCAGAAACCGTCCAACGTGACTGGTATGTTGTTGACGCAACTGGCAAAACCTTGGGTCGCCTGGCGACTGAACTGGCGCGCCGTCTGCGTGGTAAGCACAAAGCGGAATACACTCCGCACGTTGATACCGGTGATTACATCATCGTTCTGAACGCAGAAAAAGTTGCTGTAACTGGCAACAAGCGTAACGACAAGATTTACTATCACCACACTGGTCACATCGGTGGTATCAAGCAGGCGACCTTCGAAGAGATGATTGCCCGCCGTCCTGAGCGTGTGATTGAAATCGCGGTTAAAGGCATGCTGCCGAAAGGCCCGCTGGGTCGTGCTATGTACCGTAAACTGAAAGTTTACGCAGGCAACGAGCACAACCATGCGGCGCAGCAACCGCAAGTTCTTGACATTTAATCGGGATTACAGGCAATGGCTGAAACTCAAAACTACGGCACTGGTCGCCGCAAAAGCTCATCCGCTCGCGTCTTTATCAAGCCGGGTAGCGGTAACATCGTAATTAACCAGCGCTCTCTGGAGCAGTACTTCGGTCGCGAGACTGCACGCATGGTCGTGCGTCAGCCGCTGGAGCTGGTTGATCTGGTTGGTAAACTGGACCTGTACATCACCGTTAAAGGTGGTGGTATCTCTGGTCAGGCAGGTGCGATCCGTCACGGTATCACCCGCGCTCTGATGGAGTACGACGAGTCTCTGCGTTCTGAACTGCGTAAAGCGGGCTTCGTTACCCGTGATGCGCGTCAGGTTGAACGTAAGAAAGTCGGTCTGCGTAAAGCACGCCGTCGTCCGCAGTTCTCCAAACGTTAATTGTTGCTGCTTCGGCAGTGTCAGTTGGCACAAAAAACCCGCTTCGGCGGGTTTTTTGCTTTTTCCGGACAGGAATTGCCGCCACAAAAACGCGAGCTTTGCCCGCATTTTGCCTGCAAATCACTTTCCACGCCCCACAAGCTGCTTAAAATCTGGTAAACTGACTGTCACTTTGCGCCCGCGAGCCGGAGCGTTGTGGATGTTTTTTCCGCCAGGATGGGCGAAAAATGCCGCAAACGCTGGCTGTGTGCGAATCTGATAAGCAGGTGAGTCGCCGTGTGGTTGGCTATTCGCAGTATTTTTTTGTGAACAAACTTGGAGGTTTTCATGGCTGTCGCTGCCAACAAACGTTCGGTAATGACGCTGTTTTCTGGTCCGACTGACATTTTCAGCCATCAGGTACGCATTGTACTGGCTGAGAAGGGCGTCAGCGTGGAGATCGAGCAGGTTGAAACGGATAACCTGCCGCAGGATCTGATTGACCTCAACCCGTACCGCACAGTACCAACGCTGGTAGATCGTGAACTGACGCTGTATGAATCTCGCATCATCATGGAATACCTTGATGAGCGTTTCCCGCATCCGCCGCTGATGCCTGTCTATCCGGTTGCCCGTGGTGAAAGCCGCCTGATGATGCACCGCATTGAGCAGGATTGGTACAGCCTGATGCGCATCATTGAAACCCGCACCGGTGCAGAAGCCGATGCCGCGCGTAAACAACTGCGTGAAGAGCTGCTGGCGATTGCACCGCTGTTCTCACGTACGCCGTTCTTTATGAGCGAAGAGTTCAGCCTGGTTGATTGCTATCTGGCGCCGCTGCTGTGGCGTTTGCCGTCTATGGGTGTTGAGCTGGCTGGCGCAGGTTCTAAAGAGCTGAAAGGCTACATGACCCGCGTATTTGAACGTGACTCTTTCCTCGCTTCACTGACCGAAGCAGAACGTGAAATGCGCCTTCAAGCCCGGGGCTAATCTATGGAAATGTCGCAACTAACGGCCCGTCGTCCCTACCTGCTGCGTGCGTTCTATGACTGGTTGCTTGATAACCAGTTAACGCCGCATTTGGTGGTCGATATTAATTTGCCTGGCGTGCAGGTGCCGCTGGAGTACGCGCGTGATGGTCAGATTGTGCTGAACATCGCTCCGCGTGCGGTAGGTAACCTGGAGCTGGGCAACGATCATGTCCAGTTCAACGCCCGCTTCGGTGGCGTGCCGCGTCAGGTCTCAGTACCGATGGCGGCGATTCTGGCTATCTACGCCCGTGAAAACGGCGCTGGCACCATGTTCGAACCGGAACCGGCCTATGAACTGGCTGCGCAGGATGAACTGGAAGGTCAGGAAGAAACCATGATGTCGGTGATTGATGGCGATCGTCCTGATGATTCGACTGACGATGAAACTCCGCCAGATGATGAGCCGCCGCCGCGTGGTGGTCGACCTTCACTGCGCGTGGTGAAATAAAAAACGGGCCAGATGGCCCGTTTTTTTATGCCTGCGTCTTAGTAGACGTCACGCAGATAGCGTTTATCTTTCTTCAACTGATCGACATAAGCTGCCGCACGTTCGCTGGACAGGCCGCCAAACTGGCGTACCACTTCATACAGCGCCGCATCGACATCTTTCGCCATGCGTGATGCATCACCACACACGTAGAAGTAAGCACCGTCCTGCAACCAGGCATAAAGCTCAGCACCTTTCTCCAGCATACGGTTCTGCACGTAAATCTTCTCTTCCTGATCGCGTGAGAACGCCAGATCAAGGTGAGTCAGCAGACCGCTTTGTTGCCACTCGTTCAGCTCATCCTGGTAGATGTAATCGTGTTCCTGATGCTGGTCACCAAAGAACAACCAGTTTTTGCCTTCGGCACCGGTGGCCTGGCGCTCCTGCAAGAAGGCACGGAACGGTGCAATACCGGTACCCGGACCCACCATGATCAGCGGTGCCTTATTGTTGGCAGGGACGCGGAACGCTTTGTTGGGCGAAATAAAGATTGCCGGTTTTTCGCCGCGACGTACACGCTCAGCCAGATAGGTAGAGCAGACACCGTTACGAGCGCGGCCATCACTGTGGTAACGCACTGAAGCGATGGTCAGATGCACCTGATTCGGATGGGCTTTCGAGCTGGAGGAGATGGAGTAAGCACGGTGTTGCAGCGGGCGCAGCATCGCGACAAATTCCGGCACCGACAGGCTGCGCGTCAACTCCAGTTGCAGCAGGTCCAGCGTATCTTTGCCCCACAGCCACACGCCGAGGGTATCTTTGTCGTCGTGTTGCAGGACGTGGCGCAATTCCTGGTTAGTGGTGTTCTGGCCGACCCACTCAATCAGTTTGCGCGACGGCTCAGAGATTTCAAACTGGTAAGTCAGCAAATCGCCAAGGTTACGCTCGAAGCCCGGCACTGGGGTTTCATAGTCTGCATTCAACTGGGTCAGCAGCAGCGTCACCAGCGCAGGGTCATTCACTGGGATTACGCCCAGTGCGTCGCCTGCTTCGTACTTTAGCCCGCTGTCCGTCAGGTCAAACTCGAAGTGACGGATATCTTTGCCGGACTGCTCGCCAGAAAGACGTTTGTTGGTCACCAATGCCGCAGCATAAGGATTCTGTTTGTTGCTGCCCGGAATGACCGGTGCTTCCGGTGCGCTTTCCAGCACCGTACCGCTGCTGCCCGCGCTGGCGGCAAACTGCGGCATGGCTCCACCGATCCATGTACTGGATGGCTCTTCGTAATCGATATCGCAGTCAATACGATCAACCACACGCTTCGCACCCAACTGTTCGAGGCGCATATCGATGAATTTACCGGCCTGGCAGAAACCGTCATAGCCGGTGTCACCGATCGCCAGTACGGCGAAGTGCATCTGCTCCAGACGTGGCGCGGTGCTGGCAGAAATGGCCTGCCAGAACAGCTGAGCGTTGTCCGGCATTTCACCTTCACCGTAGGTAGAGGTGACGATCAGCACATGACGCATGGTGGCGAAGAGATCGATATCCACCTCACCCAACGCCTGCACCACAGGCACCAGGCCTTTGGCTCGCGCGGCTTTCGCTGCGGTCTGGGCCAATGCTTCCGCGTTGCCCGTCTGTGAACCGAACAGGATATGCAGTTGGGTTGTCGTTGCAGCACCGGCCGCAGGGGCGGCCTGCTGCTTATCTTCTAACACCAACAGGCGTGAGTGGAGACCAGCGAGAAAACCCGCCAGCCAGTATTTCTGATCACCGTTAAACGGTGCATCTTCAGGAATGTAAGGAATCTTCATGGGTACTTTTACTCAATCCCGTTCATATTCAGTCAGTAATACACAAATCTGTTGATTCAGCTATCAGGATAATTTTCCGACAGCCGCCGCGATTTCTGGCAATGCCGCACGGGCAAACAACTCTTCAAAATCAGGCAGATGACCCAGCACCTCACGGTTACAGGCATCCTGATAGATGATCCAGCCATAGGTAGCCAGGCTGTCCATCGAACGGATGTTGCGTTGCGTCAGCGCGGCTTTGTAATCCGACATACGTTTGGACGCGATCAGGCTCGCCAGTTCATCATCGTTGTAGTTCTCGATAGCAGAGCGTGCATGACGTTGCAGCTTGCTTACCAGCGAGAAATCTTCTGTCATCAGCAGGTTACGTACCGCTTTCTCAACCGCCGGGTCTTCCACTGAAGTGCCTTTCGGCAGCTTGCTCAGTGCCAACTGCTGCGCGAAGCTCAGCACGGTATAGTTGTTGAGCAGCACGAACATTTCAAGCGTATCGGTAGCACCGTAAGCCGGTACTGCGCCATCAGCGATGGTTTTGCCCGCACGCCAGGCTGATTTGAACTTCGCGACCTGATGCGCAGCCAGCGAGGTTGACAGTTCTTCCAGCAGATCCTTACGCGATTTCGCCTTCAGAATCTCACCACCGTCCTGATAGAGCAACAGCGAACGTGGCATGACATACACAAAGTGGTGGCACTCGGTTTCCCAGTTTGCCAGCAACCATGCGGCACGCGGTGAGTTAGTGGCTTCCAGATGCCAGTTCAGCATGGTCAGCACCGCTTGTTTGTGCACTTTCGCCATTTCGTCTTCATCAGCGATGGAGCCAAACAGCACCGAGTCTCCGGCGGCGTGTGCCGCCAGTGAGCCGTACGGGTCGTACTGGTAGGCGAAGCCGCCGCTCATGCCATTACCAAAGCCTTTACCGAAAGTACCGAGGTTGAGAATGGCACCGTTGGTCATGTATTCACAGCAGAAGTCACCCACGCCTTCAACCACGGCGGTTGCGCCAGAGTTACGTACGGCGAAACGGTCACCCGCCTGGCCTTGTACGAACAGACGTCCACCGGTGGCACCAAACAGGGCAAAGTTACCGATCAGTACGTTGCCATCGCTATCCTGTGCGCCGCCGCCCGGTGACATCACCACCAACTCGCCGCCACACTGACCTTTACCGACGCCATCGTTACAGGTGCCGTAGTGCTTCATTTGCATACCGTCGTTGCAGAATGCACCGAACGACTGACCGGCAGAGCCGGAGGTTTGGATCTGCACGGTGGCCGGTGCCAGGTAGTGACGGCCACGGTCATCTTTCAGCACCGCCGGGATAGCGGCTTTTTGTTCGGCTGACAGTTCATGGTTCAGCATACGTTCGATATCAATGGCCAACTGACCACCGATGCTCTTGTTACGGTTGTTCAGCGTGATGCCTGCGCCAAGCGCGATCTCACGACTGCCTTTCGCGACCAGCTGATCTTTCAGCTCTTCAACCCAGCCGTTGTCCAGTTCGAAATCTTTTTCCAGATAGACGGGTTTAGCGATTTTCTGCTCTGGTACGACGGTCAGCATGGCACGCAGGTCCAGTTTGCCGACTTCCAGCGGGTGATCCATCAGGTGCAGCAGATCTGAACGGCCGCGTGCTTCACGCAGTGAACGCAGGCCGAGGCGAGCGAGGAACTCACGTACTTCCTGTGCCACGTTGATGAAGTACTGGGCCAACTGACGCGGATCGCCATCAAAGGCTTCGGCGTTGGTCGTCAGACCGGCCGGGCATTTGACGTTACAGTTTTTCGCCATTACGCATTTCAGCATCATCAGCGCGGTCGTACCGAACTCGAAGCTGTCGCCACCGAGCAGGGCGGATTTGATCACGTCGCTGCCGGTTTGCTGCGCGCCAGAGCAACGCAGTTGTACTTTGTCACGCAGGCCGTTGGCACACAGCGCCTGATGCACCTCGGCGATGCCGATTTCCGCCACGCGGCCGGTGTATTTCAGGCTGGTAACCGATGCCGCACCAGTACCACCGGTATTACCGGCGACGTTAATGACGTCAGCACCGGCTTTCGCTACGCCAACCGCGATGGTGCCGATACCTTCGGAAGACACCAGTTTAACGATGACGCGCACGCGTGCGGCTTTACAGTCGTGAATCAGCTGTGCCAAATCTTCGATAGAATAAGTGTCGTGATGCGGCGGTGGAGAAACCAGCTCCACACCCGGTGTACCGCCGCGTGCTGCGGCAATTTCTACCGTAACTTTCGGTGCCGGTAACTGACCGCCTTCGCCTGGTTTTGCCCCCTGGCCAATTTTGATCTCCAGCTCTTCCAGCATCGGATCGGCGAGGTAAGCCGCCCAGACGCCGAAGCGACCAGATGCCAACTGCTTGATGCGTGAGGCGCGGATGGTGCCGTGACGTGAATAGTGTTCACCACCTTCACCGCAGTTACTCATCCCGCCCACCATGTTGGTGCCGTGTGCGACGGCTTCATGCGCCGGGGCGACCAGTGCGCCGTGGCTCATCGCGCCAGAGGCAAAGGTACGGGTGATTTCGTGTGCAGGCTGAATCTCTTCCAGCGGCAGCGAAGGCAGCGCGGTGAAGATGCGTGACAGGTAGTCAGCCGCTTTACCGTAAGCGGTGACACTCAGCGCGCCATTCACGACTTCGCTTTTTTCGATTTCATCGGCAAAACGGGTTTTCAGCGCACGCGCCAGCGCAGCCAGACGCTCGCTTTCTGGTTTCAGACCGGCAATGGCATCAACCAGACGCAGCGTAAACTGGTTCAGGCTGCCATTAACCGCTTCGCATTGCAGACCACGGGTGGCGAAGCCATTGTTCACCAGCGAGTAGCGGCCCAGTTTGCGACCAAACTCTGCTTCGCTGTCGACGTGGGTCAAATCACATGGCAGCGCGAGGATATCACGCAGCGCCGCCGGACGACGTTTACGCTCGGCATACATCAGGCTGGAGAACTGGCGGTAATCCGGCGTGATGGTAAAGCTGTCGATGACATCATTCGGGATACGTTCGAAGCTGCTGTCTTTGAACGCTTCTGCTTTGATGTTGAATGCGTTGTCCAGTTTCGCCAGCGTCATCAGACGGATAAAGTTGTCCTCTTCGCGGGCTTTGTCCGCAAAGCGAATCGGCTGTTCCGTCATATCAATAAAGGTACGGACAGCGATGGTGCCATAGGAGTGACCGGCACCCTCGGCGCGCTCTTTAAACAGGCCGAGTAACGGGACTTCCGCTTCACCCTGGATTTTCAGCGCGCTTTGATGCCAGTCCACCGCCATTTGGGCGATAGCCGGGAAGCCTGCACCGCCAACCGGGGTTTTGATATTCGGGAAATATTTCTTCAGCACCGGATCTTCGGTATCGAGGAAGTTCGGTTCGAAGAATTCACCACAGCTGTAGCTTTCCACGGTACACAGGCCCACTTTGCCCATGGTTTTCATCAGCGCTTTTTCTGCGGCTTTGGCATAGCGTTTAAAGGCTTTGTTGCCTTCTTCACCTTCGCCGAATTTCTCTTCAGCACGCATTTGCACGCCGAGCGGATAAATAGCGGAGGCACCGAAGCCGAGTGCTGCGGCAATGTGGTGAGAGGAGATGCTCTGACCACTTTCGACCACCAGCGAGACATCCAGACGCAGGCCTTCCTGCACCAGACGCTGGTTGATGGCGGATACCATCAACAACATCGGGATCGCCGCATGGGTAGAGGAGATATGGCGGTCAGTCAGCACCGCGATTCCGCCCTGCTGACGAGCAAAGTCCACGACCTTCTGAGCCAGATCGTCGATGGCTTTTTCCAGTGCGGCAGCGTTGGCTGCACGGCTGACGATATCTTTACCGATTACCGGCTCGTACAGCATCTCAAAACGCTGATAAGGCGCAACTTTCTGCTCACGCAGACGCAGCATGTCGAGGTGCGTCAGGATAGGCGTCGGAACGATGATCTGTTGGCCTTTGCTGCGACCCAGATGCGGTTTGGCACCCAGAGCCACGCGCAGCGTCATGCCATCCGCTTCACGGATAGAATCGAGCGGTGGGTTCGTCACCTGCGCAAAGCGCTGCGAGAAGTAGTGCGCCATGCCGCCTTCATGATCGGACAAGCCGTTGATGGCATTGCCGTAACCCATCGCAGAGATTTTCTCAGCGCCGGTTTGCAGCATCGGGTCCATCATGAATTTGAAGCTTTCCTGGTTGTAGTAGTAGGCCACAAAACGCTGATAGGTTTTGAGGTCGCCACCATAACGCAGCGGTGAACCCAGTTTTTCTGCCGGGATCTCGGGCAGTTCTTTCAGGTCGACACGCGCCGCGCTCAGCAGGGCAGGGTAATCTTTCTCAGTCGCCAGTTTTTCCAGTGCTTCTACGGTGGTGTAAGAGCGTTTTTCACGGTGATCGTAATACAGCATGCCGCCCGCTTCGATACGGCCACGACGCAGTACGCTTTCTGGCGGGAAGGCAATCTGGCCCGCTTCGGACATAGCACCGATATATTCAGCCGTTTCCACAGAACGCAGAGGACGCAGGCCGAGGCGGTCCAGACGTGCGCCGATCACTTCGCCGTTACCGAAGATCAGTGCTGCCGGGCCATCGTTCTTCTCTTCATACAATGAGAAGTATTCCAGCATGGCGCGCACTTCAGTGGAGAGCGATGTATCGTTCTCCCATGCTGGCGGCATCATGGAGACGACGGCATTGATCAGGTCGAGATTATCTTCCATCAGGCGGCTGTGGATGCTCTGGTCGAGACGTGAGCTGTCTGACTGGCCTTTCGGACGCACAATTTTTTTGCCGCGTGCCAGCGCCAGCGCTGATTCGGCAATGCGGTTTTTACGGTCTGTGTTCAATTCACCGTTATGCGCCATCAGACGGAACGGTTGCGCCATCGTGGTGTGCGGGTCGGTGTTGGTGGAGAAACGGGTATGGAAGAACAACCCACGCACCTGATGGTCCGGGTCGGTCAAATCTTTGAAGTATGGGATCACTTCGTTGGAGTTCAGGCGTGCTTTAAATACCTGAGTGCGCGAGGAGAGCGACAGCGGATACAGACCGCCAAATTCGCTTTCAGTAAAGGCCTGCGCTTCAATGTCCAGCAGCGCACGATAGATGCGTTGCTCAAATTCGTTCTGGCTGGTGATGTCCTGTGGCGCAGCAAACACCCACTGCACAATCGGCAGCTGGAATTGCAGGGCGGCAGGGCGCGTTACGCTACCGTCCAGAGGCATGTCGCGTTTTACCAGCACCGGGAAGTTATAGGCGGCCAGCGTTTCTTCCACCAGACGCTCGGCGTTGGCACGCAGTTCGGCATCTTTCGGAACGAAGAAGTTACCCACGCCAAAACGGCCCGCTTCCAGCGGCTGACCGGTGATTTTCCGGAAGAAGTGCAGAGAAAGGTCGACGTTGACGCCTGCGCCATCGCCCACGCCTTCAGCTGACATCCCGCCACGGTGCGGCACGGTGCACAGGGCACTGTGTGCCATTTGCAGGATCTCATGAGTCTGCTCGCCGTCCTTACGGGTAATGAAACCTACACCACAGCTATCACTGCCCGCTGTTGGATCATACAAGCCATAGGGATTAGGTTTTTGAGTGGACATTGAGGTCTCCTTAAACTGCTTTTGACATTACCTGCATTATTTCAAGTACAGAGCACTGCTGAGTCAGCTCACAGGCGCTGTATCAATTTCTGCTCCGCTCGGCAATGAGCGGGCGTCGCAACACCGAGCAATTCCTCTCAAGACATAGTATGGACGTCCTTGATGAGCTGCTCTTTAATCCGGGTCTCTTAACTGGAGATAACTTGCATCTAGAGGGAGTCTTCTTGCTGCATAGATATGCCGAGACACTGGCCCGACAGGAAAGCATCCAGCGGAATTCCAACTTATCGGGAAAGCGTACTCAGGTCAAATAGCCAGCTTTATTGAGGGTAATATGCTTTTTTGTCGCTTAACTTGATGATTTTTATTATTAATTTGGTGAAAAAGTTGACGATGTACCCCCGCGTAATCCCGCAGGAAGTGTGAGCCGTCTCACTGTGGTGCAGCCATCAAATCTCTGCACCATGCTGGGGAAGGAAATGTTTTCAGCATAAAATGCTGTTTGGACCACTTCGTGCACAGGATGTATCTGTTTTTCTTATGGCGTCATATTTGAATCAGACCAGGGGTCGTCATTAGTAAAATTAATCATCAGAGGCGTGCTTAAAACAGCGCTTAAGTTGAATGGATATGCAAAAAGTAACAGCAACCATCGGACGATATGGCTGCCAGGGTATTGATTCGCACGAGGTGCTGAGAAATGGGCCGCAAAAGCGCGGCCCTCCAGATTATTCAGTTGGCGGAATTAGTCAAGCGCTTTCAGCATAATGGCGGGAACGTCGGCGAAATAGTCCGGCAATGCACCATAACGGGGCATAACCTCAGCGATTGGGTAAGGGCAACCAGCGCGGAGCGCGGATAATTGCGCTATCATGAGCCAGATTTCGTTCAGGGAGCGGGTAATGAAACAGATTCGTCTTTTAGCGCAGTACTACGTTGATTTAATGGTCAAACTGGGACTGGTACGCTTTTCGCTACTGTTGGCTTCGGCACTGGTGGTGCTGGCGATGGTGGTCCAGATGGCCGTCACTATGGTCCTGCGCGGTCATGTTGAGAGCATTGATGTGGTGCGTTCGGTGTTCTTTGGTCTGCTGATTACCCCCTGGGCGGTCTATTTCCTCTCGGTAGTGGTTGATCAACTGGAAGAGTCGCGTCAGCGTCTCTCCCGCCTGGTGGATAAGCTGGAAGAGATGCGCACGCGCGATCTTGAGCTGAATCAGCAGATGAAAGAAACCATTACCCAGCTCAATCAGGAGATTGCCGACCGTATTAAAGCCGAACAGGCGCGTGAGCAGGTGATGGATAAGCTGCGCGAAGAGATGGCTCGGCGTGAGCAGGCGCAGATTGAGCTGGAGCAGCAATCCTCCTTTCTGCGATCATTCCTTGATGCGTCACCGGACCTGGTGTTCTACCGCAATATCGACAAGCAATTCTCCGGGTGTAACCGGGCGATGGAACTGCTGACCGGATTGAGTGAGAAACAGCTCATTGGCCTGACGCCGCGCGATATTTACGACGAAGATGCCGCAACCAAGGTGCTGGAAACGGATGAAAAAGTATTCCGGCACAATGTCTCCCTGACTTACGAACAGTGGCTGCAATATCCCGATGGGCGTAAAGCCTGTTTCGAAATCCGTAAAGTGCCTTATTACGACCGCGTTGGGAAACGCAGTGGTCTGATGGGCTTTGGACGTGATATTACCGAGCGTAAGCGCTATCAGGACGCGCTGGAGAACGCCAGCCGTGAGAAAACCACCTTTATCTCAACTATCAGCCACGAGCTGCGTACGCCGCTTAACGGCATTGTTGGCCTGAGCCGCATTCTGTTGGATACCGACCTCAATCAGGAGCAGTTGAAGTACCTGAAAACCATTCACGTCTCCGCCATCACCCTGGGCAACATCTTTAATGATGTGATTGAGGTGGACAAAATCGAGCGACGTAAAGTGCAACTCGATAACCAACCGCTCGACTTTACCGGCTTCCTGGCGGACCTGGAAAACCTCTCTGGTCTGCTGGCACAGCCGAAAGGGCTAAAGTTTGTCATGTCGCCTGAACTGCCGCTGCCCCATAAAATTTCGGCGGATGGCACCCGACTGCGGCAGATCCTGTGGAATTTGATTGGTAACGCGGTGAAATTTACCCAGCAGGGCGAGATCGTGGTGCGCGTTGCCTATCACCAGGATGAGACGCTGCATTTTGAGGTGGAAGACTCCGGCATGGGGATCCCACAAGAGGAACAGGACAAAATCTTCGCCATGTATTATCAGGTGAAAGATCAGCATGGTGGTAAACCCGCCACGGGCACGGGGATTGGACTGGCAGTATCACGTCGTCTGGCACAGGCGATGGGCGGCGATATCACGGTACGTAGCGTTCAGGGGCAGGGTTCCTGCTTCACCGTCGAGATCAAGGCACCACGGGTCGCGGAAGAGGTTGAGGACGACAATCTGGACGATGCGATGCCACTGCCGGCGTTGCATGTCCTGTTGGTTGAGGATATTGAACTGAACGTGATTGTGGCGCGTTCGGTGCTGGAGAAGCTCGGTTGTAGCGTGGAGGTGGCGATGACCGGCACCGCCGCGCTGGAGATGTTCGACCCGCAGGAGTTTGATTTGGTGCTGCTGGATATCCAGTTACCGGATATGACCGGCCTTGATGTGTCGCGTGCCATTCATCAGCGACACGCCGGAGAGATGCTGCCACCGTTAGTGGCTCTGACCGCCAACGTGCTGAAAGATAAAAAAGAGTATCTGGATGCCGGTATGGATGATGTGCTGAGCAAACCACTGGCCGTCCCTGCACTGACCGCGATGATTAAAAAGTTCTGGGATTATCAGACGGAAACCGACACCCCGATGGCTGAACCGTCAGAAGAGAAAAACCGGACGCTGCTGGATGTGCCCATGCTGGAACAGTATATCGAGCTGGTGGGGCCTGGGTTGATTACGCAAAGCCTGACGATGTTTGAAAAGATGATGCCAGGCTATCTCGACGTGCTTGATTCGAACATGATGGCGCGCGACCAGAAAGGCATTGCCGAAGAGGGTCACAAAATCAAAGGTGCAGCGGGTTCGGTCGGTTTGCTGCATCTGCAAAAGCTGGCCAAACAGATCCAGTCACCCGAATTGCCTGCGTGGTGGGACAACGTTCAGGAGTGGATCGACGAATTAAAACAAGAATGGCAGCATGACGTGAATGTCTTACGTGAATGGGTTGCAGCGCGGGAAAAGTAACAAGGACCAGAAAAAAATGACCCCAGTCGAAACCGGGGTGCGCGAATACTGCGCCAACACCAGGGAAAATGGCGCTGCTGCTATTATTTGAGGTCTATCCTGAGCAACAGCGTGGTATTGGTTAACGCTTCAAAACCACCTTAGCAAATTCGTCACCACTTGTGACAAGATTCATTAAATTGTGTGATGTTGAGCAGCGTTTAAATACAGAAAACATTAATTTGCTGACACAGTCAAGCAAGGAATCAATTTCTTTGACTCATTGCATTAATTTTGACCAGTCGTTCTGTTTTTGGTCGGGTTTTAACTCGCTGAAGTGACGTAAAAACCCGGCAAGTGCGACGAAAGTCGCCTGGTCAGGAAAAATTCGCTTTTTTTCGTAGTAAATGCATGAAATATGGCATGAAACACGGTTGGTGGCGCGGGTTATCCAAAACGTTTTGGAAACCATCGATAGAAAGTTCCAGATTCAGGTTTTAACGATGGATGTAAACCAAAAAGTAGGCAAATTGCTTAACCATAATTCGAAGATAGCGCAAAGCCCTTGCGGATAATTTACACATTTTTTTCGGAATGCTCTCAATAATCAATGAGAGGGATCAACCACTGTGAAATTTCAATGTTAAGTATCGTGAACCAATTTGCGTGATCTTGATCACATTTAATGAAGTGTCTGTCAGCAACTTTTCCGATGAGTATTTAAGCATGGAACCGATTCCTTCATAGCGGAAGTGCTTGATGTATTTGGCTCTATTAAAGGAACGATGGTTGCGCAGGCAATGAATTTGTTCGATAAATCAACTGGTCAGGCAGCGATTCTTCGTATTCGACTATCATCGAATGCTATGGTGACCTTGGTGATTGATTAATACAGGGAACAGGTAAGAGATAATTTGATGGCTAAGAATAAAGGGAAACTTTGGCAACGTGTAAAAGTGTGGATCGCAAAATTTCTTCTCGCCTGGCTGGGTATTTGGCTGGCAGGGATTTTGCTATTTTCCTTCTTGCCGGTGCCTTTTTCCGCAGTGATGGTTGAACGACAGCTGGGTGCCTGGCTGCACGGCAATTTTGGCTATGTGGCGCATTCGGATTGGGTCAGCATGGATGAGATCTCACCGTGGATGGCGCTGGCGGTCATTGCCTCAGAAGATCAAAAATTTCCAGAACACTGGGGATTTGACGTTGCCGCGATTCAGTCGGTGCTGGATAACGAGGGTGATGAACGGATGCGTGGTGCTTCGACGCTATCGCAACAAACCGCGAAAAACCTGTTTTTGTGGGATGGACGCAGTTGGGTTCGTAAAGGGCTGGAAGCGGGATTGACGGTAGGAATCGAAACGGTCTGGACCAAGCGACGCATTCTTACGGTCTATCTGAATATCGCCGAATTTGGCAACGGTGTGTTTGGGGTAGAAGAGGCATCCCAGCGCTATTTTCATAAACCCGCCAGTCGCCTGACTATGGCAGAAGCGGCGCTGCTGGCGGCGGTATTGCCTAATCCGATCCGTTTTCGCGCCGACGCCCCTTCAGGTTACATCCGTCAGAGACAGCAATGGATTATGCGCCAGATGCGGCAACTGGGTGGGGAAGGTTTCCTTAACCGCTACAAATTGCACTGAAGCGGTTAATCCTCATCAAAACCGGCTTCAAACAATTCAATTACCGCTGCCAGCGCCTGGGTTTCTTCCGGGCCGCTGGCTTCAATCTCAATATGGCCGCCTTTGGCGGAATCCAGCATCAGCAGCGCAATTACGCTGCTGGCTTCCGCTTCCGTTCCTGCTTCATTACGCAGCAGCACTTCTGCGTCGAAACTTTGCACCAGTTCAAACAACTTCATCGCCGGGCGCGCATGCATGCCCAATTTATTACGAATCTCAACGGTTTGCTTCACGGTCATGATTTGCGTTTTTCCAGGGTGCGATGACGGGATTGCACATTTTTACCGCGCGAACGGAAATAGTCGGCCAGTTGTTCGGCGATATAGACCGAACGATGCTTACCACCGGTACAACCGATTGCGACAGTGAGATAGCTACGATTATTGGTTTCCAGCATGGGGAGCCACAATTCAAGGTAGCTGCGTGTCTGATAGATAAAGTTGTGCACTTCAGTATGCCGGTCGAGGAACGCGGCCACCGGGCGATCAAGGCCGGTCATCGGACGCAGTTTTGGGTCCCAGTGTGGGTTAGGCAGAAAACGCACATCAAACACATAATCGGCATCAATCGGAATGCCATGCTTGAAGCCAAAGGATTCAAACACCATCGTTAGCTCGCGTTCGCGTTTACCCAGCAGACGGGTGCGAAGCATTTCAGCCAACTCATGCACCGACATCTCGGAGGTATCAATGATCAGGTCAGCCCGTGAACGCAGTGGTTCAAGCAGGTCGCTCTCCTCATCAATCGCGCTTTCCAGTGACAAATTCTTACTGGAGAGTGGATGCAGGCGGCGTGTGTCGCTGTAGCGACGGATCAGCGTGTTGCGATCGGCGTCGAGGAACAGCAACTGTGGCGAAAACGAGTCCGGCAGGTTGTTAAGCGCGGTTTCGAAAATCTCCGGTGATTCCGGCATATTGCGCACGTCGATACTGACGGCAGCAGAGATGTTGCGTTCGCTTAAGGTATTGGCCAGTTCTGGCAGCAATACCACTGGCAGGTTATCGACACAGTAAAACCCCATGTCCTCAAGCGCACGCAACGCGACTGATTTTCCTGAGCCTGACCGACCGCTAACGATCATCAGCACCATCACATTTCTCCCGTTTTAAACCGGCGCATTGGCCGGTAAAAGTATCTGTCGCTTAAGGGTGGTCTTCCTGCGCTTCTGTGATAATGGCATAGAGTTCTTCATCGCTCTGCGCAGCGCGCAGACGGCGACAGACGGTTTTATCTGCCAGACGTTTTGCCACCAGCGATAATGTATGCAGATGGGTTTTACACTGGTCTGCGGGCACCAGTAGCGCAAACAGCAGGTCCACAGGCTGGTTATCCACCGCATCAAAAGCGATAGGTTGATCGAGGCTAATGAACACGCCTACGGCGCGCAGCGTGTCCTCCTCCAGTTTGCCATGTGGAATGGCAATACCATTGCCAATACCGGTACTGCCCATGCGTTCACGGGTGAGGATCGCTTCGAAAAGCGTCTGGTGAGGCAGATTGAGCTGTTTGGCTGCCAGTTCGCTGATTATTTCCAGCGCACGTTTTTTACTCTGGCAGTGTACGCCGCTGCGGGTGCAGTCCAGCGTAAGGACCGAGCTCAATTCCAGTGTCAGATCGTTGTTCATCATCGTTTCACTTGCGAGTTCACATAGCCGCGAGGATCACCCACTTTACCCCTTATCACGGGAAAAATGCAGTGTCTCCTGTTGGCGCTTGCGCAGATGACAAAACGGGGCGGTCAGCCCGCCCCATTCTGTGCTCTGAGTACCGAACCTATCAGTACTCTGCAAGCGTGAAGGTTAGTGTTTTTTCAGTTTATCTTTATGTTTGGTCAACTGACGGGAAAGCTTGTCGATCAATCCGTCAATCGCCGCGTACATGTCTTCCGCTTCCGATGTCGCGTGCAATTCACCGCCGTTCACATGCAGTGTTGCATCAGCAATCTGCGTTACCTTTTCCACTTTCAGAACAATATAGACCTGATTAATCCGATCAAAATAGTGTTCCAGTTTGGCAAATTTGCTATTTACAAATTCGCGCAGCGGCTCGGTAATCTCTACATTCAGTCCGGTAAGGTTTATTTGCATAGGTCTTCCTTCTCAATACATTCAAACCAGCTGCTTGCGCTGATTCGAGGGCGGGATGGACAAAGACTCGCGATACTTAGCAACCGTACGGCGGGCCACCATGATGCCCTGTTCAGATAACATGGAGGTCAGTTTGCTGTCGCTCAAGGGTTTTGCGGGATTTTCCGCAGAGATCAATTTTTTCACCAACGCACGTATTGCCGTCGAGGAGGCTTCGCCGCCACCTTCGGTATTCACATGACTGGAGAAAAAATATTTCAGTTCAAAGATGCCACGCGGGCTATGCAAGTACTTCTGCGTGGTAACACGGGAAATGGTGGATTCATGCATATCCACGGCCTGGGCGATATCCGCCAGCACCATCGGACGCATGTACTCCTCGCCCTGTTCAAAAAACGCCTGCTGCTGCTCGACAATACAGCGAGTCACTTTCAGCAGCGTGTCGTTACGGCTCTCCAGGCTCTTAATCAGCCATTTGGCTTCCTGTAAATTGCTGCGGATAAACTGGCTGTCGCTGTCATTACGCGCCGCACCGCCCATCGCAGCGTAGTGCTGATTAATTTTGAGACGCGGTACGCTGTCGGCATTTAGCTCAACTGTCCAGCGGGTGCCGACCTTGCGTACCAGTACATCCGGGATGACATACTCAGGCTCGCTGGTGTTGACCGACTGACCTGGGCGCGGATCAAGCGACTGAATCAGCAACATTGCCTCTTTCAGCACATCTTCTTTCAGACGCGTCATGCGCATCAGGCTACGGAAATCGTGATTGGCCAGCAGATCGAGATGATCGCTCACAATCAACCGTGCTTCCGCCAGCATCGGCGTATCGGCGGCATATTGGGACAGCTGCACCAGCAGGCAATCACGCAAATCGCGTGCGCCAACGCCGACCGGATCAAAACGCTGTACGCGTTTCAATACCGCTTCCACTTCTTCCAGCGTCAGTTCTTCATCACCGATGCTGTCGCAAATATCCTGGAGCGTCACGGTGAGATAACCGGTGTCGTCAATGGCATCGACAATCGAAGTCGCAATGGCGCGGTCGGTATCGGTGAACGGTGTCAGCTCAACCTGCCACATCAGATAATCCTGCAACGACTGCGTGGTTTCGCCCTGATAGACCGGCAGCTCATCATCCTGGTAATCGGTACCCGTACCGGAAGGCGTTCCGGCGGTGTAGATTTCATCCCAGGTTGCATCGAGCGGCAGCTCTTCCGGCATGTCCTTCTGTTCCAGCGCCTCGCGGGTGTCGAGGGCTTCGCTTTCCTGATATTCGCGTGCGTCTACTTCTTCATGGAGTTCTGATTGTTCGAGCAATGGGTTGCTTTCCAGCGCCAGTTGTAATTCCTGCTGGAGTTCAAGCGTAGAGAGTTGCAGCAAGCGAATTGCCTGCTGCAACTGGGGTGTCATCGCCAGCTGTTGGCTGAGCCTGAGTTGCAAACCTTGCTTCATAATCCGGATTGAATTTCCTAAGCAAACGTCGGAGGTTCCGACACCTTATCAGAGTCTGAACTCTTCGCCCAAATAAACACGCTTAACCTGCTCATCTGCAAGTATTTCATCGGGTGTGCCGTGAGCAATCAGATGCCCCTGGCTGACGATGTAAGCGCGTTCACAAACGGCAAGGGTTTCGCGTACGTTGTGGTCGGTAATCAGCACACCCAACCCACTGTCGCGCAGATGTTCAATGATCTTCTTGATATCAATGACGGAAATCGGGTCAACACCGGCAAATGGTTCATCCAGCAGGATAAACTTAGGATTGGCAGCCAGCGCGCGGGCAATCTCGACACGACGGCGTTCACCGCCGGAGAGTGCCTGGCCCATGCTGTCACGCAGGTGTTCGATGTGGAACTCTTCCATCAGTTCGTTGGCTCGATCCTGACGCTGCTCTTCGCTGAGATCGTCACGGATCTGCAATACGGCCATCAGGTTGTCGTAAACGCTGAGGCGACGGAAAATCGAGGCTTCCTGCGGCAGATAACCAATGCCGCGACGGGCACGCGCATGCAGCGGCAGAATGCTGATGTCTTCATCATCAATCACAATACGACCGGCATCGCGCGGCACAATTCCGACCACCATGTAGAAGGTGGTGGTTTTACCGGCCCCGTTGGGGCCAAGCAATCCGACAATTTCGCCGGATTTAACTTGCAGGCTAACGTCTTCTACCACGCGGCGGCCTTTGTAGGCTTTCGCCAGGTTTTCAGCGATCAGTGTGGCCATAGAAATTAGTTACTCTTCTTTTGGCTCTGGGATGAACCGTTTTTGTCCTGCAACTGCGACGGCACCAGCACGGTGGTCACGCGTTTGCTCTGGCCCTGACTGTAGGCCTGCATTTTCTGTTCTTTCACCAGATAGGTGATGCGATCGCCTTTGATATTGCTATCCAACTGTTCAATGTAGGCGTTACCCGTCAGCTCAACAAAGTCATTCGCCAGTTCATAGTGCAATTTGGCCGCATGACCCTGTACCGGCTTACCGTTGTCCTGCATCTGATAAAAGGTTGCCGGGTTGCCCCAGGCATCAACGATGGTTTTTTTGCTGTCACCACCCGGGCGAGTGACGACGACTTTGTCGGCGGTGATCTTGATCGATCCCTGAGTCACGATGACGTTGCCGGTAAAGGTAGCGACATTGCCTTGCAGATCCAGCGACTGATTCTCTGAATCGATATTCACGGGTTTGTCAGAATCCCCGGTTAATGCCAGAGCGGGCAAGCTGGTGGCTAACAGGGCGCTGACCAGCAGTAATTTAAGGCTGTTGTTTTTCATTTTGGATTTCATAGGAGGATTTGACCTTTTCAATCAACTGGGCATTTTTCGTCCGTAAGTTGCCGCGCATCTTCATGCCAGTAGAGTTAAAACTGCGGCCATAAAGGGTGACCTGATCGTCTGAGGTAACATCCTGGGTGACGAGATTGACCACCGCATTATCGGTTTTAATGCGTTCCAGCTCCGAATCCTGCGTCAGGGTGTTCACTTCAACGTGGCCGTAAAGATAAAGCATACGATCTTTGGTGAGCTTTGCCTTATCGGCGCGCACAGACCAGGTCGGAATTTTATTCACGTCGTAAGTGGTCATCACCGGATTATCGAACCAGCTCAGTTCATCGGCAGCAAAGTAGGTCACTTTATCCGAAATCAGTTTGTAGGCCAGCGCACCGTCTGGATTGTACACCACGGTGTGAGAAGTCGAACTGGTGTAAGTCGGCTCCTGGTCGTTGGTGGTAACCGGCGCTTTGCTCTCATCCTGGTTGGTAAGATTCCAGCCAATCAGCACCAGAGCGATTAGGGCCAGAATCAGCGTTATCCAACGCCTGCTTTTACTCATACTGATTGCCCTTTGGCATCCTCAAATTTGTTCTGCGCCATTAAGATCAGATCGCAAAGTTCTCGTACCGCACCGCGGCCACCGGCAATGCGGGTGACGTAATGCGCGCGCGGCAACAGAATCGGGTGCGCATCGGCGACCGCTACGCTCAGACCCACGCGGGCCATTACCGGCCAGTCGATCAGGTCATCACCGATATACGCCACCTGTTCCGCAGATAATGACAGTTTATCCAGGAGTTCGCGCCAGGCCAAAAGCTTATCCGATTGTCCCTGGTAAAGATGCGTAATGCCGAGGGTTTTGCAGCGATCTTCCATCAGTTTGGCATTGCGGCCGGTAATAATAGCCACTTCAATGCCGGAGGTCAGCAGGCAACGAATGCCATAGCCATCGCGCACGTTGAAAGCTTTCAGTTCTTCGCCGCTGTTGCCCATATAAATCAGGCCGTCTGACATTACGCCGTCCACATCACAAATCAGCAGGCGGATCTGCGCTGCGCGCGCCATCACTTCTGCGCTTACCGGACCATAGCAGGTCTCGATTGCAGCTGTTTCAACACTCATGTTCTTTTCCTGTTCAGACAACGCCAGCGCGCAGCATGTCATGCATATGTACCACACCGAGCAGGCGATCGTCATCGGCCACCAGCAGCGCAGTGATGTTTTTGTTTTGCATCAGATTAAGGGCGTCAACGGCCAGCAGGTTGGGACGTACGCGAATACCGCCGCGTGTCATCACATCTTTGATGCTGGCTGACTGGAAATCGATACCCATATCAAACACCCGACGCAAGTCACCATCGGTAAAGATGCCTTCGATTTTCATCAGGTCATCAACGATCACCGTCAGGCCGAGATTTTTACGCGTGATCTCCAGCAACGCATCACGCAGTGAGGCATCCCGAGAGACATGCGGGATCTCGTCACCGCTGTGCATGATGTCGCTGACATGCAGCAGCAGTTTACGTCCGAGAGCTCCACCGGGATGGGACAGTGCAAAATCTTCCTGGGTAAAGCCACGCGCTTCCAGCAGCGCGACGGCCAGCGCATCGCCCATCACCAGCGTTGCGGTGGTGCTGGTGGTTGGGGCCAGCCCAAGAGGACAGGCTTCCTGTGGCACTTTGACGCACAGATGCACATCGGCGGCACGTCCCATCGCGCTGTCGGCACGGCTGGTGATACAAATCAGCTGGACTTTCTGTCGCTTAAGAACCGGGATTAGCGCGAGGATTTCGTTGGATTCGCCGCTATTAGAAATGGCCACCACCACATCATCGGTGCTGACCATGCCAAGGTCACCGTGGCTGGCTTCCGCCGGATGAACAAAGAACGCTGGCGTTCCGGTGCTGGCGAACGTGGCGGCGATTTTTTTGCCGATATGTCCGGACTTGCCCATACCCATCACCACCACTTTGCCCCGACAGGCAAAGATCATTTCGCAGGCGCGGGAGAAATCGTCATTGATATATTGATCGAGTTGCTCAAGTCCTTCGCGCTCAATGCGCAGCACCGCTTTGCCCGCCTGTTGAAAGTCAAAATCCAGTCGCTGATGTGACATGCTCAGTCTGTCCTTATTAACTTGGGGTAAACATGGGGCTAAGCCACAGCCAGCACACCCACACGATAAATCCAGCTAACAACAAGGTGCCTGCTGCCCGGCCAATTCGGCGTCGCGGTTGCAGGCACAGCAGGGCGAACAACACGCTAACCCCCAACATGACCCAGTAATCCCGGGCAAACGCGTGGGGATCAATACTGCCCGGATGAATCAGCGCAGGCAGGCCCAGTACGATAGCCAGATTATAAATGTTGGCACCGATCAGGTTGCCGATGGCGATATCGTCCTCGCCTTTCATGGCCCCGGCAATCACAGTCGCCAGCTCTGGCAGGCTGGTACCTACCGAGATCAGCGTCAGGCCCATCACCAGTTCACTCACCCCGAAATAGTCGGCAAAGACCGTCGCGTTATCGATCACCATCCGGGTCGACATAGGCAGGATTAGCAACGCCACAGCAAGCCACAGGAAGGCCACGGTATTACCGGTTTCATCGCGTGGTAGCTCGGCTAATTGTTCGCGCGTCAGGGTGTCATTGTTCTCGCGTTCGGCACGGCGCGCGATGCGGATCACCACCAACAGATAAACCAGCGCAATCAGCAACAAAGCCACACCATCGAGGCGGCTAAGATGATTATCAAACAACATGATGCCGCTCAGCAGTGAGACCAGCAGCATTAACGGGAGTTCGCGACGAATCAGATTGGAGTGGACGGTTAAGGGGTGCAGCAGCGCCGCGCCGCCCAGGATTAGCAAAATATTGGTGATGTTCGAACCCAGAGCTGTGCCTACTGCTAAATCCATCTGCCCATGTTGCGCGGCGGAGAAAGAGACGATCAATTCTGGAAGCGAAGTGCCGATGCTGACCACCGTCATACCGATGATTAATGGCGGGATGCCAAAGGATCGACTGAGGATCGCGGCACTGAAAACTAATCGGTCAGCACCGTAAGCCAGTAAAATCAATCCAATGAACAGCAGGGCAGTGGCTACGAACATGAAAAATCCTTGATGGCCGGGGGTGTCGGCACACCTTGACCGACGGGTAAAAACATTAGCGCATTGAAACAGGCGCTGATTTTGACTGTCTGAGAGGCAAAAGTAAATTTTAAGGCGGTTTTCGCCACACCGGGTGGGTAAGTTTCTGTAAAACTCTCGTGCATTGCGGCCTTACAGGCTACCATCCCCGGACACGATAACGCCCGATCCCCATTAAGAGGTAAAGATGATCCAGCAACAAGCGAATCTGGTTGAGGTTCGTGGCGTGAGCTTTTCGCGCGGAGATCGCACCATCTTCGACGACATATCCTTAACGGTACCGGCGGGCAAAGTTACCGCCATCATGGGGCCGTCAGGTATTGGTAAAACCACATTACTTCGTCTGATTGGTGGCCAGCTGCAACCGGATAAAGGTGAAATCTGGTTTCACGATGAGAACATTCCCTCATTGTCGCGCAGCAGATTGTATGAAGTGCGTAAAAAAATGAGCATGTTGTTCCAGTCGGGGGCACTTTTTACCGATCTTAGCGTCTTTGACAATGTCGCCTGGCCGTTGCGTGAGCATACGCAATTACCGCCGGAGCTGCTGCACAGCACGGTGATGATGAAGCTGGAGGCGGTGGGGCTGCGCGGCGCGGCACAACTCAAACCGGCGGAACTGTCGGGCGGTATGGCACGGCGTGCTGCCCTGGCGCGCGCGATTGCGCTGGAGCCGGATCTGATCATGTTTGATGAACCCTTTGTCGGTCAGGATCCGATCACTATGGGTGTGCTGGTGAAATTGATTGATGAGTTGAACCATTCGCTGGGCGTAACCTGCATTGTGGTTTCGCACGATGTGCCAGAGGTCTTGAGCATTGCGGATCATGCCTATATTGTTGCCGGGCAAAAAGTTATTGCTCAGGGAAGTGCGCCTGAATTGCGACAAAACGCAGATCCACGCGTGCGCCAGTTTATTGAGGGGCATGCGGATGGCCCGGTGCCATTCCGCTTTCCGGCCGGGGATTATCTGGCTGATTTGACCCAAGCAGGGAGAACCTAAACTGATGTTGTTACAGGCGCTGGCGTCACTTGGACGTCAGGGGATAAACACCTGTGCGGCGTTTGGTCGCGCAGGAATGATGTTGTTTCATGCGCTGGTGGGTAAACCGGCGTTTCGCAAACACGCGCCATTGCTGATTAAGCAACTCTACAGCGTGGGCGTCATGTCACTGCTGATCATCATGGTTTCCGGGTTGTTTATCGGTATGGTGCTGGGATTGCAGGGCTATCTGGTTCTCACCACCTACAGCGCGGAAACCAGCCTTGGCATGTTGGTGGCGCTGTCGCTGCTGCGTGAACTTGGCCCGGTGGTCACCGCCTTGCTGTTTGCCGGGCGCGCAGGATCGGCGTTGACGGCGGAAATTGGCCTGATGAAGGCGACTGAGCAGCTCTCCAGCATGGAGATGATGGCAGTCGACCCGCTGCGCCGCGTGGTGTCACCGCGTTTCTGGGCTGGTTTTATCAGCATGCCGCTGCTGGCGTTGATTTTTACGGCTGTGGGGATTGCGGGCGGCGCGTTGGTGGGTGTCAGCTGGAAGGGGATCGATCCAGGGTTCTTCTGGTCCGCGATGCAAAATGCCGTGGATTTCCGTACTGATGTCATCAACTGCATTATCAAAAGCGCAGTCTTCGCCATTACGGTAACCTGGATTGCGCTGTTCAATGGCTATGATGCCATCCCGACCTCGGAAGGGATCAGTCGGGCGACGACGCGTACCGTGGTGCACGCTTCACTGGCGGTACTCGGATTGGATTTTGTGCTGACAGCACTGATGTTTGGGAAATGATGCAATGCAAAGCAAGAAAAACGAAATTTGGGTAGGCGTCTTCATGCTGCTGGCTCTGCTGGCAATGCTGTTTCTCAGCCTGCGTGTTGCTGACCTGAAGTCGCTGGGGACTGAACCTACATGGAAGCTGTATGCCACGTTCGATAATATCGGCGGCCTGAAAGTCAGCTCGCCGGTCAAGATTGGCGGCGTGGTGATTGGTCGAGTGACCGATATCTCTCTGGATGATAAAACCCTGTCGCCGCGCGTGACGATGGCGATCAGCGATCAATACGCTGACAAAATACCGGACACCAGTTCACTGGCGATCCGCACCCAGGGATTACTGGGTGAACAGTTTCTGGCGTTGAATCTGGGCTTTGATGACCCGGATCTCGGATCAGCGATGCTGAAAGATGGCGGTACGCTGCGCGATACCAAATCGGCGCTGGTGCTGGAAGATTTAATTGGCCAGTTCTTGTATAAGAGCGGCGACAATAAAAACGATAATAAACAACAGGGTGCGGAGAGCGCACCCGCAGTAACGGAATAATCCCAAGAGGTACAACACGATGTTAAAACGTTTACTGATGATTGCCATGCTGGCCATCGTTCCCCTGGCCGCTACGGCCGCGGACCAGAGCAATCCCTATAAACTGATGGATGAAGCGGCGGCGAAAACCTTTACTCGCCTGAAAAACGAACAGCCGAAGATCAAGCAGGACCCGAACTACCTGCGCGATATCGTGCGCCAGGAATTGCTGCCGTATGTCCAGATCAAATACGCCGGTGCATTGGTGCTGGGCCGTTACTATCGTGATGCGACTCCTGCGCAGCGTGATGCTTACTTTGCCGCTTTTGGTGATTATCTGGCGCAGGCTTACGGTCAGGCTCTGGCCCTGTATCACGGTCAGACCTACCAAATCCAACCGGAACAGCCGATTGGCGATGCCAATATCCTGGCAATTCGTGTCACGATTATTGATCCTAATGGTCGCCCGCCGGTTCGCCTTGATTTCCAGTGGCGTAAGAACACCCGCACCGGTGACTGGCAAGCCTATGACATGGTGGCTGAAGGCATCAGTATGATCACCACCAAACAGAATGAGTGGGGCGATCTGCTGCGCACCAAAGGTATTGATGGTCTGACCGCGCAGTTGAAAGCCTCAGCAGCGCAGCCTATCTCTCTGGATAAGCAGCAATAATGAGCGAACCATTACGCTGGCAGCGCACTGGCAGCACACTGGCCCTGAGCGGCAAACTGGACCGTGATACGCTTCTTGCCTTGTGGCATCAGCGTGAAACGGCTATGGCAGGCATCGATACCATTGATGTGGCTGCGCTGGATCGTGTTGATTCGGCAGGTCTGGCGTTGTTGGTGCATTTACGTGAAATCGTTCGTGCGCAAGGCAGCACGCCATGCTTTAGCGGTATTACCGAGAAACTCCAGTCACTGATTACGCTTTATAACCTCCAGCAGATAATTGTTTCTGCGGAACAAACCGCCTAATCATTATCCACATCTATAAAGCCCCTGATGCTTTCAGGGGCTTTTGCGTATTTAAGAGTCAGGAACTTTCCTCTAAGATGTCTGGCTTATTCTTATTAACTTGAAGCAAAGAGCGATGGAAAATAGTGAAGTTCAGGCTGTGCTGATGCAGGCGCTGCCGTTAGACGAAGTACATGTCCTCAGCAACGATGGCAGCCACTTTCAGGTGATTGCCGTCGGTGAGATGTTTGGCGAGCTGAGCCGGGTTAAAAAACAGCAGGCGGTTTACGCGCCTCTGATGGAATATATTGCGGATAATCGCATTCATGCGGTTTCTATTAAAACTTATACCCCTGCCGAGTGGGCGCGCGATCGGAAACTTAACGGTTTCTAAGCGCACAAGCCTGCTCAGGCGGGCTTGTTGGGATGGATATTGAGAACCATGTTAATGGACAAATTTCGTGTGCAAGGCCCGACCCGTTTGAGTGGTGAAGTCACCATCTCCGGGGCGAAAAACGCTGCGCTACCTATTCTGTTTGCAGCGCTGTTGGCTGAAGAGCCAGTAGAGATTCAGAATGTGCCGAAACTGCGTGACATCGACACCACCATGAAGCTGCTGAGTCAGCTGGGTGCGAAAGTTGAACGCAATGGTTCGGTACACGTTGATGCGCGCGAAGTTAATGTCTTCTGTGCGCCTTACGATCTGGTTAAAACCATGCGAGCCTCCATTTGGGCGCTGGGGCCGCTGGTTGCGCGCTTTGGTCAGGGACAAGTGTCACTGCCGGGCGGCTGCGCGATTGGTGCACGTCCGGTTGATCTGCACATTACCGGCCTTGAGCAGCTGGGTGCGGAGATCAAACTGGAAGAGGGCTATGTCAAAGCCTCGGTTGATGGTCGTCTGAAAGGCGCGCATATCGTGATGGACAAAGTGAGCGTGGGTGCCACCGTGACCATTATGAGCGCAGCGACCCTGGCGACCGGTACCACTATCATTGAAAACGCCGCGCGTGAACCGGAAATTGTCGATACGGCAAACTTCCTCAACACCCTGGGTGCGAAAATCAGTGGCGCAGGTACTGATAAAATCACCATCGAAGGTGTAGAACGCCTGGGTGGCGGCGTGTATCGCGTACTGCCAGACCGTATCGAAACCGGTACTTTCCTGGTGGCGGCGGCGATCTCGCGTGGCAAAGTGCTGTGCCACAATACCCAGCCTGATACGCTGGATGCCGTACTGGCTAAACTGCGTGATGCCGGTGCGGATATCGAAACCGGTGAAGACTGGATCAGCCTTGATATGCATGGTAAGCGTCCGAAAGCGGTCAATGTTCGCACTGCTCCGCATCCGGGCTTCCCGACTGACATGCAGGCGCAGTTCACGCTACTTAACCTGGTGGCAGAAGGTACTGGCGTGATCACCGAGACGATCTTCGAAAACCGCTTTATGCACATCCCTGAGCTGATCCGCATGGGTGCGCACGCGGAAATCGAAAGCAACACGGCGATCTGTCATGGCGTTGAAACTCTTTCTGGTGCTCAGGTGATGGCGACTGACTTACGTGCGTCGGCCAGCCTGGTATTGGCAGGTTGCATTGCGGAAGGCACCACGTTGGTTGATCGCATTTACCATATCGATCGTGGTTATGAGCATATCGAAGATAAGCTGAAAGCGATGGGTGCGAATATCGAACGCGTCAGCGGCGAATAACGATCTTATCGGCTTGAAATAAAGAAACCAGTCGCATGATGCGGCTGGTTTTTTTTGTCAGAGATCCGGGCAAGAGGCTTCAGGATCTACAGGCAATTCAGGATCTTTTTCAGCGGGCAGGCGTACTTTGCGATCGCGTAAGCAACGTGTCTTAGGATCATAATACCGGCTCGGCCAGATCTCTGAGGGATGAATATTGAGTGCTCCGGCAATCAACCATTCACCTTTCGGCCAGGGGCGAACGATTGCATTGGCCAGCGTTGATGAGCTCAGACCTGACTGTCGTGACAATTCCGCCATTGTCATCCCCTTTTTTCTCAGGCGGGCGATAATGTCAGCCGAATGCCAGTCTTTTCTCCTTATGCGCATAAACTTCTACTCCTTGTCCATGTTGCCATCTAATCCAACGGGAGAATATGCCTTTCCTTCGCAAAGGTAGCTGGAAAGTTACAGATATTTATAGCAAAAAGATTCCAGAAATTTCCAGTAAGTTTCAAGTAATGATCAATAACTGCGTGATATTTCGCAAAAGTTTTGCAAACGATGTAAAAGGATGGAGCAGAAGTGAGAGCGAGAAGGGGCCAGAAACGGCCCCATAGAGATTAAAAATCGCGTTGGACGGACATATGGGCCAGGGCCTCAAGTGCGCTACGCCACGGCGTTTCCGGCAGGATTTTCAGCGCAGCGATCGCTTTATCAGCCTCTTCTTCCGCGCGTTGGCGCGTCCACGCCAGCGAGCCGCATTGTTGCATCGCTTCCAGCACGGGTTCCAGCAGATGGCGGCCATTACCCTCTTCAATGGCGCGACGAATCATCTGCGCCTGCTCAGGCGTGCCGTGGTGCATGGCATGCAGCAAGGGCAGCGTCGGTTTCCCTTCACTCAGGTCATCACCGGTATTTTTGCCCAGCGTCTCACCGTCGGCGCTGTAGTCCAGCAAATCGTCAATTAACTGGAAAGCGGTGCCAATATAGCGACCATAATCCTGGAGCGCTTTTTCTTGTGCCGGGGTGGCTTCAGCGAGAATGGCGGACGCTTGCGAAGCAGCTTCAAACAGACGGGCGGTTTTGCTGTAAATCACCCGCATGTAATTCTCTTCAGTGATATCCGGATCGTTGACGTTCATCAGCTGTAACACTTCGCCCTCGGCGATCACGTTTACCGCTTCAGACATCAGTGCAAGGATCTTCAGGGATCCCATGCTGGTCATCATCTGGAAAGCACGGGTGTAGATAAAATCACCGACCAGCACGCTGGCAGCGTTGCCAAAGGCGGCATTGGCCGTCGCTTTGCCACGACGCATATCGGATTCATCCACCACATCGTCATGCAGCAGCGTGGCGGTGTGGATAAATTCGATCAGCGCCGCATTGGTGATATGTTGCGAACCCTGGTAATTCAGTGCGCGTGCTGACAGCACCGCAATCATCGGGCGAATACGTTTTCCGCCGCCGCTGATGATGTAATAACCCAACTGGTTAATCAGCGAGACATCTGAATTCAGCTGGTCGAGGATGGTCTGGTTGACGGCCGCCATGTCCTGCGCGGTTAATTCATTAATCTGTTCTAAGTTCATTCGTCTGTTCAGCTATGACTCGTTTCTCGGCATGGTAAGCGCTTTTACCCAGCGTGAGTTCAGGTAATCTGTTACTGATTGTACTTGAAAAATCGCCTCGATAAACGTTTGCATTCATCCTGCGCTTTTTTTCTGCAAGAGAGTGCAAAGTGCACTTGTCTTCTGCTGGAGATTTGCGTAGAATTCGCGCCCTATTGTGAATATTTATAGCGCCGCCTGATAAACAAAAAGGCATGCGCAGAAGCGGAGTTTTATATGTACGCGGTTTTCCAAAGTGGTGGTAAACAACACCGAGTAAGCGAAGGTCAGACCGTTCGCCTGGAAAAGCTGGACATCGCAACCGGTGAAACCATCGAGTTCGACCAGGTTCTGATGATTGCAAATGGCGAAGACGTGAAAATCGGCGCGCCACTGGTTTCAGGCGGCGTGATCAAAGCAGAAGTTGTTGCTCATGGTCGTGGCGAGAAAATTAAAATCGTTAAGTTTCGTCGTCGTAAGCACTACCGTAAGCAGCAGGGCCACCGTCAGTGGTTCACTGATGTGAAAATCACTGGCATCAGCGCCTAAGAGGAGATCTGACAAATGGCACATAAAAAGGCTGGTGGCTCGACTCGTAACGGTCGTGACTCCAATGCAAAACGTCTGGGTGTTAAACGTTTCGGTGGTGAATCTGTTCTGGCAGGTAGCATCATCGTTCGTCAGCGTGGTACCAAATTCCACGCTGGTAACAACGTAGGTTGTGGTCGTGACCACACCCTGTTTGCTACCGCAGACGGCAAAGTTAAATTCGAAGTTAAAGGTCCGAACAACCGTAAATACATCAGCATCGTTGCTGAGTAAGGTTGTCGTGACGCAGACGGTTAACGTCTGAACGAACGAATGAAAGGCCCCGCAGCTTTGCGGGGCTTTTTACATTCTGCTGCGGAGCGCGCGTAAGCCTGCATCCTGACGCAGATTGCTGTACAATTTATGTACACAAGGCATTGCCCATCCTGTATTATCCGCCGCCGGTCAGCGCAGAAGACCCTGGCGGACCCGTTCGCAGTTGGGAACCCGCTGAGAACGTTAGTGTGACGGAGAAAGAAAATGAAGTTTGTTGATGAAGCGACGATCCTGGTGGTCGCGGGTGATGGCGGTAATGGTTGCGTCAGCTTCCGCCGCGAAAAATACATTCCGAAAGGTGGTCCGGACGGTGGTGACGGCGGCGATGGCGGCGACGTTTACCTGCTGGCGGATGAAAACCTGAATACCCTGATCGATTATCGTTTCGAAAAATCTTTCCGTGCTGAGCGTGGCCAGAATGGCCAGAGCCGTGACTGTACCGGCAAACGTGGTAAAGACATCATCGTCAAAGTCCCTGTGGGGACGCGTGTCATTGACCAGGGCACCGGTGAAACGCTGGGCGATATGACACGCCACGAGCAGAAGTTGATGGTCGCCAAAGGCGGCTGGCATGGTCTGGGCAATACCCGTTTTAAATCCTCTGTGAACCGTACTCCGCGCCAGAAAACGATGGGTACGCCGGGTGAAAAACGTGACCTGCAACTGGAGCTGATGCTGCTGGCTGACGTCGGTATGCTTGGTTTGCCGAATGCAGGTAAATCGACCTTTATTCGTGCTGTTTCTGCCGCTAAGCCAAAAGTTGCTGATTATCCGTTTACCACCCTGGTGCCAAGCCTGGGCGTGGTGCGTATGGACAGCGAAAAAAGCTTTGTGGTCGCCGACATTCCGGGCCTGATTGAAGGTGCTGCGGAAGGTGCGGGCCTGGGTATTCGTTTCCTGAAACACCTTGAACGCTGCCGCGTGTTGTTGCACCTGATCGACATCGCGCCGATTGACGAGTCTGATCCGGTAGAAAACGCGCGCATCATCCTCGGCGAGCTGGAAAAGTACAGCGATAAACTGTATCAGAAGCCGCGCTGGCTGGTGTTCAACAAAACTGACCTGCTGAGCCGTGAAGAAGCGGAAAGCCGTGCTAAAGCGATTGCAGAAGCACTGGGCTGGGAAAATAAATACTATCTGATTTCCGCTGCCAGCCGTGATGGCGTCAACGACCTGTGTTGGGACGTGATGAGCTTCATCATCGCGAACCCGAAAGAAGTCGAAGAAGAAGCGAAAGAGCCGGAGAAAGTTGCCTTCATGTGGGATGATTACCACCGTGAAGCGATGGAAAACGCGCAGGAAGTGGAAGAAGACGAAGACTGGGATGACGACTGGGATGAAGATGACGACGAGGGCGTCGAAATCATTTACCAGCGTTAATTGCTCCAGCAAAAAGCGGCCAGATGGCCGCTTTTTTGTTGCCGATGCGTAGCGGCGCGATTTATCGCGCAATACCCTACACAATGCCGGAAACACCCGCGCGATAAATCGCGCCGCTACGGCAGAAAGGATGGCATACCAGGTCAAATTACCCGAGCACTGCCACCGTCAAACGGCTACTACAGCACAACTGATCGCGTCCATTGCGGATCTCGATCTGCCAGCTTTGATTACGTGCACCGAGATGCAGTGGGCGGCAGATACCGCGCACTTCGCCGCTGCTGACCGCGCGGTGATGACTGGCACTCACCTCAATCCCCACCACGCTTTTTCCCTCTTCCACGCTGAGATAGCCGGCAATCGATCCCATCGATTCCGCCAACACCACCGATGCGCCACCGTGCAACAAACCAAATGGCTGCTGCGTGCGTGCATCTACCGGCATGATGGCCTCCAGGTAATCGTCGCCGATCACGGTAAACACAATGCCCAGATGTGCCACCAGTGAGTTCTCACCCATCCGGTTCAGTTCATCCAGTTCTATCGATCGTTTCCAGATTGCCATGCATCAGGCTCCCAGCGTCGCGCCACCGTCCACCACGATATCCTGGAGTACCACATGGCTGGCGAGATCGGAAGCAAGGAACAGAATGTTGGCAGCGATCTCCTGCGGTTTGGCGATCTTACGCAGTGGGATCCCGAGTTTATATTGATCCTGGAAACCGTTGATCATCTCCTGCTCCGCCTCCGGGGTATGCCACAGGCTGCGCTGCATATCGGTATCGGTCGATCCTGGTGAGACGATATTGCAACGCACGCCGAGCGGAGCCATCTCCAGACCTACGGTAAGGCACAGGCTACGTAGCGCCGCTTTGGATGCGCCATAGGCAGACATGCCAAGGCGTGGTGCATGGGCGGCATTCGAAGCGATGGTGACGATAGCGCCGGCCCGTTGCTGGCGGAACACCGGCAGCGTCTGCTGGAACATATTGAACGCACCACCGGCGTTGACGGCGAGGCAAGCCTGCCAGTCCTCAAACGCCAGCTCTTCGGTGCTGCCAATACGCAGAATGCCAGCACCGTTTACCAGCACATCGAGACGCGGTTGATCCGCCAGCAGACGCTGGCAGACGGTTTTCACTTCAGCAGCATCAGCAACGTTCATCACCTGACAGGCAAACGGATAGTCTGCCTGATCAAAACGCAGATCGAAGCCCACCACCTGCGCGCCCGCCTGATGAAAAGCCAGCGCCGTATGGTAGCCGATGCCTTTACCGGCCCCGGTTACCCAGACAATTTTTCCACGGAAATCAAACGGCAGGCTCATTTCGTCGACTCCCGCGACAGCAGTGCCCACCAGCCGTCAATGCTGGGATTCTTCGCCAGGCTAACGAAATCGATATCGCTGTGCACCTGACGCCAGCGCGCTGCCAGCGCCATCACGCGTACGGAATCAAGACCGTAGTCGATCAGATTCTCATCATCTTCCGGCACATCGTCATCTTCCAACAGCGGCAGGATCAGCGCGCGCAGATCGTCTTTGCTCAGCGGCAGCGGCATCAGATCAGCGGTCATCACCACTTTGCCGCTACGGCCAGCGGTGTAGGTCAGCGCCATCAGATGTTCTTCACGGGTAAAATCAGCCAGCGCATCGGCCACCATAAATGGTTGGATGTTGCGCATAAAGGCGTCAGTGGCGGTGGTCAGGCAACCGATATGGGCGTAAACGCCGGTAATGATCAGCTGATCGCGGCCCATCTCTTGCAGGATCGACTCCAGCGGAGAACGATGAAAGGCGCTGTAACGCCATTTGGTCAGTACATGATCGTGCTGATCCGGTGCCAGAGCATCAACGATCTTCTGTTGATCGGGATGCTTGTTGAGGCCGGGTCCCCACATATCATTCAGTAGCGCACGATCTTCATCGCTCTGCTGGTTAGGCTGCGCGGTGTAGAACACCGGGATGCCTTGCGCTTTGCAGTAAGCCCGCAGCCGCGCGATGTTTTCGACAACCTGATTCACCAGCGGGCTGTTTTCGCCCCAAAAATTAAGGAAATAGGCCTGCATATCGTGAATCAGCAGCGCCGCGCGTTGCGGCTCCAGCGCCCATTTCACCTTGTTGGCAGGCAACTCGGTGGCGGTCGGCAGCGGATAAGAGGTCAACTTTGGAATAGCCATACAATCTCCGGAACAGGTCAGGCTTGCGCTTGTTGGTCGGCAAGTTGTTGGCGCAGACGTTTTTTATCTACCTTACCAACCGGGGTCAGCGGCAGGGCGTCTACGCAGGTAATACGATCGGGTAATTTGAACTCGGCTACGCCCAGTTCGCGCAGATGGCGACGCAGCACCACCGGCTTAATCGGCTGGCTGGCGACAATAAAGGCGCAGCTCTTTTCACCCATCAGCTCATCATTCATCGATACCAGCGCAGCGTGAATCACATCCGGGTGACGTTGCAGCAGGTTTTCGATCTCCTCTGCGGCGATCTTCTCTCCGCCACGGTTGATCTGATCTTTTTCGCGTCCCTGTACGGTGATGTAACCCTGCGGGTTAATCTCAATCAGATCGCCGGAACAGTAAAACCCGTCGGCATCAAAGCTGGCGGCGTTATGCTCCGGGCTGCGATAGTAACCACGGAAGGTATAAGGACCGCGTGTCATCAGACGGCCCACTTCACCCACCGGCAATGCATTGCCATCGGCATCGGCGACCCAGACTTCATCATCATCAGAAATTGGACGTCCCTGGGTGGTGAGGATGGTTTTCTCGTCGTCGTCGAAGCGTGTGTAGTTCACCAGCCCTTCCGCCATACCGAAAACCTGTTGTAACCGGCAGCCAATTTCTTGTTGGATGCGGGAAGCCAATGTCTCACCCAACTTAGCACCGCCCACCTGCATCCGTTCCAGTGAGGCCAGCTGTTTGTTGCTGCCCCATTCCTGAATCGCCTGCAACCACAGGCTCACCGCAGGCGGCACCAGGCCGGTATCGGTGATCTGATGTTTTTCGATCAACGGAAAGCACAGTGTTGCGCTGGGATCGGCGGCCAGTACCACCTGACCACCGGCATAAAACACGCCGAGTGCGCCGGGTGAACTCATCGGAAAGTTATGTGCCGCAGGCAGTGCCACCAGATAGCGGGTGCGGTCGGTCACGGCGCAAATATCCACGCTGCCACGAATGCTGTAGTAGTAATCGTTGTGGGTACGCGGGATCAGCTTCGGCGTACCGGTACTGCCGCCGGAGAGCTGGAAGAAGGCCACTTCATCACCCGCACTCGGCGTTGGGGTGAAATCACCGGCGCTTTCCGCCAGCAGCGTTTCCAGGGTGTTTTCCGGCTGGGTGTCATTGCGCAGAATCACCTGCTGCAACGAGGGATGGCTGCGGCACAGCACATCGATAAAGCTATCATCAGCGAACAGCGGATGGGTACGATCGGCAATCAGCAGCACCGGTTCAATCTGCGCCGCGTAGGCGGTCATTTCTGTGCGCTGATGGCTGAACAACGCATTGACGGGTGCCACGCCGATTTTAAATAAGGCAAACAGGGTCAGATAGAAATCCGCCACGTTGCCGAGCTGCACCAATGCGGTATCGCCGGTTTTCAGGCCGCGACGTTGCAGGGCAGCCGCCAGGTTGTCGGTCAGCTGATTCATTTCGCGATAACTGATTTGGCGTTCGCCGTCGATCACCGCGATGGCGTCATTCTGTTGCTGACGCGCCAGGATGTCGGTCATTGGTACGTCGAGCCAGTAGCCTTTTTCGCGGTAACGGGCGGCGAGTTCGTCAGGCCAGCGGTTGTAGGGAATACTCATGGTCTTTCCTTTATTGCAGTCCAAAGGCGCGCAACATGGTGTCCAGCTTCACGCCGGTTTCACGCCATTCTGATTCGGGTTGAGAGTCGGCCACAATTCCGGCACCCGCGAACAGGCGCACGCGGCTGTCATGTACCGTGCCGCAGCGGATGGTGACGACCCATTCGCCATTGCCTGCGTCATCGCACCAGCCGACGATGCCGCCAAACAGCTGACGATCGAACGGTTCCAACTGTTGGATCAGCTGTTGCGCTTGCTGATGCGGGAAACCGCTGAGAGCCGGAGTCGGATGCAGCAGGCAGGCGAGGGACAGGGCATTCTCGCGCGGATCCTGCACTTCACCATCAATCTGCGTGGCGAGATGCCATAACGTTGAGGTGGTGATGAGCGAGGGCACTGTCGGCACCGACAGCAGACGGCTGCGCGGTTGCAGCGTGGAGCGCATCGCATCGGTGACCAGCTGATGTTCGTGCCGATCTTTACTGGAGTTCATCAACGTTTCGCCGGCTGCGCGGTCGGTTTGGCTGTCGCTATCGCGACGTGCGGAACCGGCGAGAGGACAAGAGCTGAAGTCACGCCCCTGCTTGCGCAACATCAGTTCCGGACTGGCTCCCAGCAACACACCACCCTGCGGCAGCGGCAGATGGAAATGGTAGCTGTTAGGGTTTTGCGCCATGACCCGCTGCATCAGCGCAGCGCTATCCACCGGTTGTTCAGTCACGATATCCATCAGGCGCGACAGGACCACTTTATCGAGATCGCCACGTTGTGTGGCCGCCACCGCATCTGCCACCATTTGGGTAAAGGCGTCGTGATCCGGCACTGCCGCACGGCGGCGCACGGCGGGCAGCGCACTCAGTTCGGTCGGTAACGCGGCCAGTAAATCGGCACGCTTAAAGGTCTGATGGGATTCAGGAATAAACAAAGCGGCAGGTTGGCTGACATCAAACGGGATCGCACCGACCAGAATCGGTTTCTCGATACCCTGTTTTTTCGCCGCCGCAAAATGCTGGCGCAGCTGTTGCTGAAAATCACCGTCTAACGCAGCAGCATCCTGAACCAGTTCGGTCAGGGTGGTGTAGCAACCCTGAGTCACCAGGCTGCGCCAGGGAGATGTGAACAGGAATCCGCGACAAAGTGCGGAAAAATCCTTCAGCCAGGCATTTTCAAACGTGGAGGATTCCACCATAATTTTCACCTATAAATGATAAGATTATTAAGAATGATTATCATTTTTATTATGGCCCTGTAACCTACGTCGAATGGTCCAAAGAGTCAATCAGTTCGCGGGTGTTCCCTTATCTTTAAGCGTTTTCCGGCATTTACGCCGGGGGCGGAAATAAGCTAAATGATGGATGAAAACTTATGAATAAATGCGGTTTATGGGGCATGGTTGTCCTGTTGTTCATTTTACAGGCTTTTAGTGGACTTGCGCGTGCCGAACAGGGCTGGCCACGCAAAATTCAGACCGAACAGGGCGTGGTGACATTGACCAAAGCCCCCCAGCGTATTGTCTCAACCAGCGTCACCTTGACCGGTTCACTGCTGGCGATTGATGCGCCGGTGATTGCATCGGGTGCTACCGCCCCCAACAGTCGCCTCTCCGACGATCAGGGCTTCTTCCGTCAGTGGGGCGAGGTGGCGAAACAACGCGGCGTCAAACGCCTGTATATTGGTGAAGCCAACGCTGAAGCGGTGGCAGCCGAAGCACCGGATCTGATTATCGTCAGCGCCACGGGCAACGACTCCGCCATCAAGCTGGTGAGTCAGCTTTCTGCCATTGCACCGACGCTGGTGATTAACTACGACGATAAAAGCTGGCAGGACCTGATGACGCTGCTCGGTGAGGCCACCGGTCATGAAACCGAAGCGGCGCAGCATATTAAAGCCTTTGCCGATCGTCAGGCCGCGCTGAAAAAAGCCATCACATTACCGCCGCAGCCGGTTTCCGCCCTGGTGTGGAATGGCGATGGACGCGCGGTGAATTTGTGGACCGCTGAATCGGCGCAGGGCAAATTGTTGCAGCAACTGGGCTTCACCCTGGCGATGCCCCCGGCCAATATTCAACAAAGCCACAGCATGGGACAGCGCAAGGACATCATTCAGCTCGCGGGTGAAAACGTTGCCAGCGGCCTGACGGGACACAGCTTCCTGTTATTTGCTGGCGATGACAAAACCCGTCAGTCGGTGCTGGCTAATCCGTTCCTCGCACAAAACGCCGCCGTGACGCAGCAACAGGTTTATGCAATGGGCGTTGACAGCTTCCGCCTTGATTACTTCAGCGCCAGCAACCTGCTGGCTCGCCTGGAAAAACTGTTTGTGAAGTCATGATGCTTCTTCCGCCAGCGTTACGGCTGGCGGTTGATAGCGACGTAACGATCCCATCACCAGCCACATCAGCACGCCCAGCAGGGTGGCAGCAAAGCCAAACACCGCGGCCGCCTGCTGAGGTAACAGCCAGGCACCGATCCCGCCAATCAGCGCCGCGCCCAGCGCATCCCCGGTGACGTTTTGTGCCGTCCATAAGCTGTTAATACGTCCCAGCAGCGCATCAGGGGTTAATGCCTGAATCAGGGTGTACTGCACCAGGCTGGTAATGGAACTGAAGTAACCAAACGCCACCAGGCAGAGCAACGCGAGGGGGAAGTCTGGCATCAGGCCAAACAGCCCGAGCGCCAGAAATGAGGCGATAGCGCTACTGAGAATCAATAAACCGGGACGTGCGGCCTGTGCTAACCGACCACTGGTGACAGCGCCGATTGCGGCACCCAAAGGCACGGCAGCGAACATCAATCCCAGTCGGTCGGCACTCACCTCCCAATGCGGAGCCAGCGCCGGATAGAGCACGCGAATCGCGCTCGCCAGCGTCACCAGTGCGCCCATCAACGCCGCCATCCCCACCAAAGGCGTGGTAAAAATAAATTGCACACCGGTTGCCAGCGATTTCAGGGGGTGCTCGCGCGGCTGTGGTGGCGGAGGTAGCATCGGCAGTTTTAGTAAGGTCAGCACGGTCAGTAAGGTCCCCAGCGCCGCGAGGATGAAGTTCCATACCACGCCGCCACTGGCAATCACCATGCCGGCTATCGCCGGTGACAGGATGGAGCCGAAACGTACCGAAAGCATGGTAATTGCGCCCGCCTGCATCAAATTCTCGCGTCCGACCAGCGCCGGAGTCGCGGCCAACAGCGCGGTGACGCCAATCGCACCGAAAAAGCCATCCCACAGCCCCAGCAGATACACCGCAGTCAGTGAGGGTTCAGGCAACGCCGCGTTGATCGCCAGTCCGACAAAGCCCAGACCACAGGTCGAGCGGGCGAATAAAATCAGTTTCTTACGTTCATAACGATCGGCCAGTACCCCGCCGGCTAGCAAACCAATAAACATGCCGCAGGCGGCTACCGTAACGCCGAGTCCAACCAGCAGGGGGGATTTTGTCATCTGCTGAATTTGTACCGGCACCGCCACCGCCAACATGCCGAGTGCGACAATCGAGATAAAGCGGGCGATAAATACCGCGCGAAACGCCGGATGGGATTTAAGCAGGGAGAGATCGATAAAGTGGGAGGGTTTGTTCATTTCTTCGCCTTTTTGCACCAATTTTCCTCATCTTCCGCGAGGCGAGTCATGATAACATAGACAAATACGAGTAATAACGATAACAAATATCATTATCACATTTACCCTACGCACGCGATTACGTTGATCATTAAAGGTTCATAACGCTATGCACCAGACTCGCGCACTTGCAGGATCAGGGATGCTGCTGGTGCTCCTTATTGCCCTGAGTTTAATGCTGGGGGCAAAATCCATCTCTCTTTCCGATGTTTATCATGCCGTGACCACCACCTGTGGTAGTGCGGATTGCGTTATCGTTCGCGAGGCGCGTCTGCCGCGTACCCTGGCCGGATTGCTGGCGGGCGTGGCTCTGGGGCTGGCCGGCGCGTTAATGCAAAGCCTGACGCGTAATCCACTCGCTGACCCCGGTATTCTTGGTGTCAACGCCGGAGCCAGTTTCGCCGTGGTGTTGGGGGTGGCATGCTTTGGTGCCAATGCGCCGTCCGAATGGCTTGGTTTTGCTTTTGGCGGTGCGCTACTGGCTTCATTGCTGGTGTCGATGACCGGCGCGATAGGTGGCGGGCGCGTCAATCCGGTGCGTTTAACCCTGGCCGGTGTCGCGTTAAGCGCGGTACTGGAAGGGCTGACCTCAGGCATCTCGCTGCTCAATCCTGACATCTATGATCACCTGCGTTTCTGGCACAGTGGTTCGCTGGATATTCGCGACTTCAGCATCCTGCGTACCCTGTGGCCAGCCGTTGCCGTCGGAAGCGTGGTGGCTTTCTGTTTGTCGCAAGCGTTAAACAGCCTGAGTATGGGCGGCGATATGGCGACCGCGCTGGGTACGCGCGTGGCCCGTACCCAGGTACTGGGGCTGCTGGCGATTGCGCTGCTGTGCGGTGCAGCCACCGCAGCGGTTGGACCGATTGCGTTTGTTGGGTTGATGACGCCGCATCTGGCGCGCTGGCTGGTGGGGAATGACCATCGCTGGCTACTGCCTGCTACCGCGTTGGTGACGCCGATCCTGCTGTTAACGGCGGATATTATTGGTCGCCTGCTGGTGCCAGGTGAGCTGCGCGTTTCTATCGTCACCGCCATGCTGGGAGCACCGATGTTGATTGTACTGGTGCGGCGCAAACTCGCGCGAGGTGTTGTATGACCCGGCGCGTCATGTTTCATACCTTCTGGTTGCTGCTCGGTTGCGGATTGCTCGCGTTTCTGGCGATGACACGGGGTGCTCTGCCGGTCAGCGGTGAACAAATCTGGCAGGTGATGCTGGGGCAGGGTGCCAGCAATATCAAACTGATCGTGCTGGAGTGGCGTCTGCCACGCGTGTTGATGGCGTTGCTGATTGGCGCAGCGTTGGGCGTGAGCGGCGCGATTTTCCAGTCACTGTTGCGTAATCCATTAGGCAGCCCGGATATTCTTGGCTTTAACACCGGTGCCTACAGCGGTGTGCTGGTGGCGCTGGTGTTGTTCAACCAAAACGCCTCGGCGATGACGGCTGCTGCGATGATTGGCGGCATTGCCACTGCCGCGCTGGTTTACCTGTTTGCCTGGCGTAACGGCGTGGAAACTTTCCGTTTGATTATCGTCGGCATCAGCGTGCGCGCGTTGTTGATGGGGCTTAACAGCTGGTTGATTATCAGCGCTTCGCTGGATGCTGCCCTCAGCGCCGGTCTGTGGAGCGCCGGTTCGCTGAACGGTATTACCTGGACAAAAACGCCGCCGGTGATCGTGGTGTTACTGCTGGCGCTGCTGTTGGTGGCGCTGCTGGCCCGCCGGATGCGTTTGCTGGAGATGGGGGATGACACCGCCTGCGCCCTTGGCGTGCCGGTGGAGCGTAGCCGCCTGTGGTTGATGCTGCTTGGCGTGGTGCTGATCGCTGCTTCAACGGCGCTGGTCGGCCCGATCTCCTTTGTGGCGCTACTGGCACCGCAGATTGCGCGCCGTCTCGGCGGCGGCATGCCGCTGGCCGGATTGTGTGGTGCGCTGTTGCTGATTGCTGCCGATTTCGCAGCCCAGCATCTGTTCTTACCTTATCAATTGCCGGTGGGGGTGATTACCGTCAGCATCGGCGGCCTTTATCTGATTGCTTTACTGGTGCGGGAGGCACGACGCCAATGACCGAAATCTCCAGTCGTCTCTATGGCGAAGGGTTGACGCTGGGTTACGACAAAAAAGTGGTGGCAGAAAATTTGTCGGTGGCGATCCCGGAAGGGGAACTGACGGTGATTATCGGCCCGAATGCCTGTGGCAAATCAACCCTGTTGCGCACCCTGAGTCGTCTGAATACGCCGTTAAAAGGTCAGGTGTTTTTGGACGGAGAAGCCATTGCGCGCTATCCCACCAAAGAGGTGGCACGCCGCCTGGGCCTGCTGCCGCAAAGTTCTAACGCCCCGGCAGGCATCAGCGTCACTGAGCTGGTGGCGCGTGGACGTTATCCACATCAGGCGCTGTTCGGGCGCTGGCGTGCTGAAGATGAAGCTGCGGTGCAGCAGGCGATGCTGGCGACCGGGGTGTCTGATCTCGCTGATCAGCAGGTGGATACCTTGTCTGGCGGTCAGCGTCAGCGTGTGTGGATTGCGATGGTGCTGGCGCAGCAAACGCCGTTGTTGTTACTGGACGAGCCGACCACCTGGCTGGATATCACCCATCAGATTGAATTGCTGGAATTGATGCAGGATCTCAATCAACAGCATGGCCGTTCGTTGGTGGTGGTGCTGCATGATCTGAATCACGCCTGCCGCTATGCCACGCACCTGATTGCTATGCGTCATGGACGGATTATCGCGGAAGGGAAACCGGCAGAGATTGTCACGCCCGCGTTGATTGAGCAGGTATACGGCTTGCGCTGCGTGATTGTGGAAGACCCGGTGGCGCATACGCCAATGATTGTGCCGCTGGGACGGCCGTAGCGGTGTGATTTATCGCGCGGTTCCGTGCGCGGTGCTGGAAAAAATCGGCGCGATAAATCGCGCCCTACATTCTGGATCAGAGTTTGCTCAGTAGCCGTTGTAATAACGGTCCGATTTGCTCAAACATCTTCGGTGAAATGATATCGACGTGGGCGCAATCCATCGGCCACACCTCCAGCTCGCCGACATAAGGTGCCCAGGCGCGACGTGCATCCTGTCCCGGCTGTTGCGTCTGTTCTGCGAGGAACAAGGTTGCGCGGCCACTGAAGCTGGCGCTGCGTGCCGTTGCCAACAGACGTACTGAACTGGCGTAGTTGGCTTCGATAGTGTCAAACATCACCTGCATCTCTTCACCCGCCTGATGCCGTTGCGCCGCAATAAACTGCTCGCGCTCGCGGTTCACTTCGTCCAGCACTGCCGGGTCCAGCACGTTTTCGCCGCGTTTTTCATCCCAGTTCTGCGTCTCTGGCGGCCAGGTATCAAGCAGGCCGAGGAACGCTACCTCTTCACCGGCAGCCGCCAGCCGTGCCGCAATCCCCTGAGCCAGCGTACCGCCAAGTGAATAGCCGAGGAAATAATAAGGGCCGTGCGGCTGTACCTCGCGCAGGGTGCGCAGATGGGCGTCGCACACCTCGTCCAGATGCGTGCTTTGATTCAACGGGCTGGCGGTGTCCGGCGACTGAATGCCGATCAACGACCAGCGCGCATCAAGGTAGCGTTGCAGAATGCTGAATTGCCACGCAAAGCCAGAGGCCGGATGGAAACAGAACAAATTTGGCCCAGTGCCCTGGCGCAGCGGCAGCACGGCCTCAAAACCGGCCTGCTGGTGGGATTGCGCATCACTTAACAATGCAGCCAGCTTCTCGACGGTGGAGGCAACCATGATCTGTCCGACGGTCACCGGCTGCCGGAGTTCACGGCGCAACTGGGCAGCAAGGCGCATCGCCAGCAGTGAATGACCGCCCAGGGCAAAGAAATCATCCTGGGCGCTGATGCTGTCGCGTGCCAGCAACTGACAAAACGCCGCAGCCAGTTGGCTTTCCAGGCCGGGATGCGGTTCACGCCCGGCGCTGGCGCTGCTCGCCTGCGGCAGCGGCAGGGCTTTGCGATCCAGCTTGCCGTTGCTGCTGAGCGGGAAAGCCTCCAGTTGGACAATCGCCACTGGCACCATATGGGTGGGCAGTTGCTGGGCCAGCGCGTTACGCAGGGCCTCACCGTCTACAGCATGATCGGCAATGACATAACCCACCAGTTGGCGGGCATCGCCTTGTGCCGTGGCCCCCCCCAACACCACGGCGTGCGTCACCGCTTGCTCAATGCCGGGTTGAGCGCACAACACATGATCGATTTCGTTGAGTTCGATGCGCTGACCACGAATTTTTAACTGGTCGTCACTGCGGCCAAGATATTCCACCGCGCCGTTGTCGAGCCAACGCGCCACGTCGCCAGTGCGATACATGCGTTCACCCTTGCCGGCCGGATCGGCGACAAAGCGGCTGGCGGTGAGATCGGGACGCCCCAGATAACCGTGTGCCAGTTGAATGCCGGTCAGATAGAGATCGCCCGCCACACCCGGCGGCACCGGTTGCAGACGCGCATCAAGGATACGCAGGCCGGTGTTCCAGACCGGATAGCCAATCGGCACGCTGGCACCTTCAACCGCCGCCAGTGACTCGCCGAACGCTGGATACCAGCTCACATCCACCGCCGCTTCAGTCGGACCGTATAAATTGTGCAACGGCACCTGAGTCAACTGCTCCCACTCGCGGGATAAATCGGTTGGCAGTGCTTCGCCGCTACAGAACACGCGGCGCAGGCTGGCACAACTGTTAATCGCGGCATCGTCCTGCAATGCGGCGACAAACGCCGCCAGCATCGAAGGCACAAAGTGGGTGGTGGTGACCTGATGTTGCGCGAACAACTGTTGCAGAGCTTCCGGGTCGCGATGGGCTTCCGGTGGGGCCATCACCAGTTGGGCACCGACCAGCAACGGCCAGAAGAATTCCCACACCGAAACGTCAAAGCTGCTCGGGGTTTTCTGCAACACCACATCGTCAGCCTGCAACGGATAGTGATTTTGCATCCATAGCAGACGGTTAACGATCGCCTCATGACCGACCAGCACCCCTTTGGGACGCCCGGTAGAACCCGAGGTATAGATGATGTAGGCACCGTCCTGCGGTTGCGGCGCGCTGAGCGGGGCTGGCGCATCCGTGTGATTAAACAGCGCATCGAAATGTAGCTGGCTGACGTCGGAGATGGCAGCAAAACGTGGTGCGAGTGACGCTGAGGTGATTAACGTTTGTGGTGTGGCATCTTCCAGCATCAGTTGCAGGCGATCATCAGGGTAGCCGGTATCAAGCGGCAGATAAGCCGCACCGAGCGTAACGATCGCCTGGAGTGCCAGCGACAACTGCACCGAACGCGGCAGCGCGACGGCAACAATATCGCCCCGTGCGACACCGGCGGCGCTTAGCTGTTGTGCCAGCGCAAATACCTGCTGCTGCATCTGACAGTAGCTGAGTTGATGCTGTGCATCGGCCAGCGCTGGCGCATCCGGGGTGCGGGTTACCTGCTGAGCCAACAGCGATGCCAGAGTCTCGGCAGGCACCGGGTGAGGGGTATGGTTAATATCCGCCAGCCAGTGATGTTCTGCTGCGGTCAACAGATCCAACTCGCCGCACGGGCGCTGCGGTTCCGCGGCCAACTGGGTCAGCAGCAGCGCAAAACGGCTGGTGTGGCGTTGCAGCGTCGCCAGATTGTAGCGTTCCGCATTCGCCAGCAACTCCAGCGTCAGCTCACCCTGTTCACTGATATAGATGGCGATTTCCAGATCGCGTACCGGACCAGAAGCCAGTTGATGGGTGATGCCCTCCACACCGGCGAAATCCAGCTGATAATCAAACATCTTCAGGTTGATCACCGGACCGTAGATCGGATCGCCATCGCCAAGGCGTCCCAGATCGCGTTGCACCTGTTCAGCGTCATAGCGCTGGTGGCGGCGCATTTTCTTCACTTCACCCGCCAGTTGCGTTGCCAGTGCGGCCAGTGGCTGTGACGGGTCGTAATGGATCGCCATCGGTAACACGTTAATCACCGGCCCGGTGGCGCATAGCGCGGCCGAACCGATACGCCGCATAAAGATGAAACCTGCGGAAAAATCGTTTTGCCCGCTGAGGCGTGCCAACCATAAGCCAACCAGCGCGAAGGCGAGATCGGCGGCGCTGTGCTGCGGATGTTGGCTGACCAGCGTCTGGAAGGAGGCGTGATCCATCGTCAGGCTATGGCGCAGCAGTTGGGTGCTGGCGCTTTGTCCGGCCAGCGGTTGCGCCGCCAGTGAGGCAGGGGCGGGCAGGGACGCCCCTTTTTCACGCCAGAACTGGCGATCACGTTCAAAGGAGGAGGATTGCTGATAACGCTGATACTCCTCCACCACTTCGCTAAAGGGGATAAACGGCGTGGGTTCTGGCTCCTGCTGGCGCGCCCAGGCGCTGTACAGGTTGGCGATGCGCCGCGTCAGGGCGGTAAAACTGAAGCCATCCACCACCAGGTGGTGATAACGCTGATACCAGAACCAATGCTGCTCGCCGAGGCGATACAGGCAATGATGATATAAGGGGGAACCGCTCAGCACGCGCAGATCGCCATTCATATCGTCACGCATCAGCGCGCGGGCTTTGTCTGCGGGATTCTCGTCTGAGCGCAGGTCAACCACTTGCGGTGCGGTGAAATGCTGGATCTGCGGCCATTGCAGCGCTTCGCCGTCTACCTCGCCAAACGCCATATTCAGCGTATCGGCCTCCTGCATCCCATTGATGATCGCTTTGCTCAGCAACTCACTGTCAATATCGCCCTGCAATTCAATAAAGTGCGCGACCGCATAGGCGTTGTGATGGGGCGACAGCTGATCGGCAATCCAGATGCCGGGCTGTGCTGCCACCAGCGGCAGGGTTTGTTGTTCGGTATGGGGTCGATTCATCAGGGATTCAGACATTGTCGCTCCGGTTGGTGTCCTGCGTCACTGGGCGGATATTCCCCCAGTTCTGTTCCAGCCAGTTGAGGCAATCAGGCTGTGGCTGCGGGCCATACACGGCGAGCCAGCCAGCGGGGAGGGCGCTGAACGCGGGCCATAAACTGTATTGTTGCTGCGGATTGCGCAGCACCAGACAATCCTGCTGCGGATCGTCGAAGGGATTGCGATGTTCCATGTCGGCTCCTGAGTCCGGGCGAGATGAATTTATGTCGGGGTGCGCCACAACGCCTGTAAACCATCAATCAGGCCACCACGCCAGCACAGCGCGTCGTGTCCCCCTTCTACTGGCTGGTAGTGCACCTGATAGCCAGCGGCCTGCAACTTCTGCTGTAGTTGCTGATTTGCCTGCAAAATCAGTCCTTCACGTTTACCCGCTTCCAGCCAGAAACGCAGCGGCTGGCGCGGTGCCAGACCTTGATCCAGTTGCTGCAACAGCCAGCCATGCGGATTACCACGCTCCGGCCACCAGAAGGAGCCCGACAAACTGATGGCGTTGCCAAACTGCTGCGGCCAGTGCAGCGCCGCAAACACTGATGCCAGACCGCCGAAGCTCTGCCCGGCGACCACGGTACTGGTGGCCTGCGGTTGGTACGGTGCCCACTGCGCGACCTGGGGAAGTAATTCTTCCTGCAAGGCTTGCCAGAACAGCGGGTTACACGGCAACTCACGGCTGCGGTGCTCACGATCAATGATGTCGATAAACAGATAGACGGCAGCAGGCAATGCGCCCTCATCGGTGAGTTGTTGCAGCGGTCCGGCAATCGGCATGCTGTTGGCCCAGAACTGACCGTCGAGCAAAATTGCCAGTGGCCGTGACGCGGGTTGGGCCTCGCCGGTGCAATAGATCCACACCCGGCGACTGTTGCCGAGTAAGTGGCTGTCCCAGCGATATTCTTGCAAAGGGATTGCAGGGGCGTGGCCTTCATCTATCGCACGCCATAGCTGCTGATTGGGTGCCAGCGGCAGATGCAATGGGGATACCCCCATGCCGCGTCCACCAGACCAGCCTCGCAGGGCATTGAGCGGATCCGCCTGGGCGGTCGGGAATTTGTCGCGCCACCAGTTGCGCAGCGTGTACATATCGACATCGCCGGAAAAATCCGTCGCCTGCTCATCTGGCATCAGGCAGTAGCTGCCACGCCAGTTGGCTGGCAGGGTGGTTTGCCAGTACCAGACATCGGTATTGGCTACTCGCATCAGGGATTGTGGGGCGCGGCGCTGGTGGTGATCGGTCACACCGGTGATGTTAATCCATACCCGCTGGATAGGTGACTGCGTCTCGTTGCCCTGCGGATCGCGCCAGAGGAAAGTGACCTGGCACTCGCCGTTCACTTCGCCTTCCACACGCGGGATACCTTTACGTTGTTGCTCCTGCCACCAGGCTTCACTGCCGGTTAGATCATTTAGCCAGGTCATAGGTGCTGCCAGTCGCCATTTACTCAAGGATTCTTTCACAAAGGTTATAAATAATACTATTGATAATTATTTGCATTTGCAATAGGGTGTTTCCGCTCATAAATGAGCACGCTCGTTCCGCCTGTCAACTTTCCCATTAAGGAAAGGATGCGCAACGGATAGCACTGCCAGGCTTGGAACGGGGTTTTGATAAGGACTGTGACCTTCTCACCGGCTCGCCAGCCACCTTTGCTGGCAATCCAGGAACGAAAAAATGACAAAATATTCGCGTTTATCATTAGCCATTCTGATTGAACTGGGCCTACTTTCCAGCAGCGCCTGGGCAGCAGATACCTCCAGTAGTACGACTACCAGCACAGACGCCAGTTCACATGATGGCGGCACCATGATGGTGACCGCCGAGCAACAGACGCTACAGGCTCCCGGTGTTTCCACCATCACCGCTGATGAAATCAAAAAGCATCCGCCAGCCCGTGACGTCTCTGAAATCATTCGAACCATGCCGGGTGTTAACCTGACCGGTAACTCCACCAGCGGCCAGCGTGGCAACAATCGCCAGATCGATATTCGTGGCATGGGGCCAGAAAACACCCTGATTATGGTTGATGGTATGCCGATCACCAGCCGTAACTCGGTGCGACTCGGCTGGCGTGGCGAGCGTGATACCCGTGGCGATACCAACTGGGTGCCACCCGAGTTGATCGACCATATCGACGTGATCCGTGGACCGGCAGCGGTGCGCTACGGTAACGGCGCGGCGGGCGGTGTGGTGAACATCATCACCAAAAAATACACCGATCAGCAGTGGCACGGTTCCTGGAATACCTATTTCAACGTACCGCAGCATAAAGATGAAGGCGCAACCAAACGCACCAACTTCAGTCTGCAAGGGCCGCTGGGCGATGATTTCAACTTCCGTTTATATGGCGGTTTAGCCAAAACTCAGGCTGATGCTTACGATATCAACGAAGGCCATGCGGCAGATCGTACCGGGACTTACGCGGGCAGCTATCCGGCGGGACGCGAAGGTTCAGTCAATAAAGATATCAATGCCTTATTAAGCTGGGCGTTTGCGCCGATGCAGACCCTGGAACTTCAGGCGGGTTATAGCCGTCAGGGCAACCTGTATGCCGGTGATACCCAGAACACCAACACCAGCACGCTGGTGAAAAGCCTGTACGGTGACGAAACTAACCGCCTGTATCGTCAGAACGTCTCGCTGAAGTGGACCGGTGCCTGGGATAATGGCGTCAGCACCAATACCTGGGGACGCTACGAGAAAACCCGTAATACCCGCATTAATGAAGGCCTGGCAGGCGGCACCGAGGGGATCTTCTCCAACAGTGGTTTTAACACCATTCAGTTGGATGACATCATGCTGCACAGTGAAATCAGCATCCCGTTTGAATGGTTGATCAACCAGACGGCGACCCTGGGCACTGAATGGAACCAGCAGCGTATGAAGGATCCGTCTTCAACCACGCAGGCGGCCAACTACGGTAGCGTGCCGGGTATCTCCAATACCGGACGTAGTCCTTACTCACAGGCTGAAATCTTCTCGTTGTTTGCTGAAGACAATATGGAAGTCACGGACAGCACCATGCTGACCCCAAGCCTGCGCTTCGACCATCATTCGATTGTTGGCAACAACTGGAGCCCATCACTGAACCTGTCGCAAGGTCTGGGTGATGATTTCACGTTGAAGATGGGGATTGGCCGTGCTTATAAGGCACCAAGCCTGTATCAGACCAACCCGAACTATCTGTTGTACAGCAACGGCCAGGGTTGTGCTGACGCCTCCAGCGCCTGTTATCTGCAAGGTAACAAAGACCTGAAAGCGGAAAACAGCATCAACAAAGAGATTGGTCTGGAGTGGAAACACGAGGGTTATCAGGCCGGTTTGACCTGGTTCCGTAACGATTATCGCAACAAAATTGAAGCGGGTATGGTGTCAACCGGTACCGCTTCCAACGGCACCACTAACATCTACAAATGGGAGAACGTGCCAAAAGCGGTGGTTGAAGGGCTGGAAGGAACGGTTAACATTCCTTTCTCCGATACGGTGACCTGGAATAACAACTTCACCTACATGTTGCAGAGTAAGAACAAAACTACGGGCGACCGTTTGTCGATTATTCCGCAATATACCCTGAACTCGACACTGAGTTGGCAGGCAATGGAAGATCTGTCACTGCAAACCACCTTTACCTGGTATGGTAAGCAGGTGCCGAAGAAGTATGACTATCATGGCGATCCGGTTACCGGCAGCGCCACCGATCAGGTTAGCCCTTACTCCATCCTCGGCATGAGCGGTACTTATGATGTGAACAAGTACATCAGCGTGACAGTAGGTATCGACAACCTGTTCGACAAGCGCCACTGGCGTCAGGGTAATGCCCAGACTACCGGTAACTCAACTACCGGCGCTTACCTGTACGGTGCGGGTGCCAATACCTACAACGATTCAGGCCGCACTTACTACATGAGCCTCAACACCCAGTTCTAATTCAGCAACTGAGGCAAATGGCAGCGGGCAATCAGTCCGCTGCCATCTTTACGGTTCAGTAACTCCAGACGACCACGATGCATCTGCACGATGCGCAGCACGATATTCAAGCCCAGCCCACTGCCGCCATAACGTTGATCGCGCCGCCGAAAGGCTTTGGTTAACTCCTCTGCCGCGCTGGCTTCGATGCCTGGCCCTTGATCCCAGACTTCAACAATCACTTGTTGTTGTTCCTGACGTAACACCACCTTCACTTCACTCCCTTCCGGGCTGTAGCGCGAGGCGTTTTCCAGCAGATTGCGCAGCATCAGGCGCAGCAATACCGCTTCGCCCTGCTGCGCTACGTCGGCACCCTGCGGCCAGTGCAGTTGCTGCTGGCGTTGCTGATAAAGTTCGGCCATCTCGGGCTGGAGCGGTTGCATGATGTCTTGCTGCCAGTGCAGCTGTTGATAATGACCACTGGCCAATGCCTGACCGGCGCGTGACAGCATCAACAACTGTTCGACGGTGTGCATCAGCTGGTCAATACGCGCCACCAACATTTCGCTCTGCGGTACATTCTGTTGTTGCAGTAATTCCAGATGCAGACGTAACCCCGCTAACGGTGTACGCAACTCGTGGGCGGCATCGGCGGTGAATAAGCGCTCCTGCTGAATGGTATGGTCAAGGCGTGACAACAGCTGATTAATGGAGGTGGTCACTGCCACGATCTCTTCCATCTCAGAGTAGATCGGCAAGGGGGACAGGTTATCGGCAGAGCGATGTGCCAGGCTGTTTTGCAGTGACTTCAGTGGGCGGATAATCCAGTTGATTGCCCAGAAGGAGAACAGCAGCGTCAGGCACACCATCACCAGCGAAGGCAGCAGTAACGAGGCTATCGCTTCACGGATTTCATTTTCAACGTGTTCATTGCGCGCTTTGGCGGAGAGGGTTTCACTCACCAGAAAGCCAATCTGCTCCCGGCTTTCGTGCCATAGCCACACGGCGCTCATGATCTGGCAGGTGAGCAGAATCAGCGCCAGCATAATCAGTAACCGCTGACGCATGCTGTTCATTCGCGCACTTCCAGCCGGTAACCCACACCACGGACGGTTTTGATGCGGTCTTTGCCGAGTTTGCGGCGCAGATTATGGATATGGACTTCCAGGGTGTTGGAGCCGGGATCATCATTCCAGCTGTAGAGATCCTGCTGCAAGGTTTCACGGTGCACGTTCTGCCCGACCCGCATCAGCAGGCGCGTCAGCAGCGCGAACTCTTTGGGGGTGATCTCCAGCGGCAGGTTTTCCAGCAACACCTGTTGAGAACTGAGGTTGAGGGTCAAATCGCCCTGCTGAAGCAGGTTGTCGCTGTGCCCCTGATAGCGCCGAATCAATGCGCGTGCCCGGGCCTGTAACTCGACCAGCGCAAAAGGTTTTACCAGATAGTCATCGGCACCGGCATCCAGCCCGTCTACGCGATCTTCCAGCGCATCGCGAGCGGTGAGAATCAATACCGGCACGTTGATGCCGTCACGTCGCCACTGGCGCAACAAGGTTGCGCCGTCACGATCCGGCAGACCGAGATCCAACACGATCAGGCTGTACTGGCCGCTGCGCAGCAAGGCATTGCTCTCTGCGGCGTTGGCGGCACAGTCCACGGCGTAACCCTGAGCGCTCAATGCCTGGGCCAGGCCCGATTGCAGCAGCGCATCATCCTCAACGATTAACAGTTTCATCAGTTGTTCTGGTAAATATCCTTGTAGAGGCGGCTCTCAAAACGTACCAGTGGGATACGTCGCGTCTTCTGATCTTCCGGTGGCACAGCATAACCTGAAAGGTATTGCACAAAGGCGACACGCGCGCCGCTGGCTGTGGTGATAAATCCTGCCAGATTATAGACACCCTGAAGTGAACCGGTTTTGGCCGAGACTTTGCCATCGACACCCGCTTCATGCAGACCACCACGATATTGTAGCGTGCCGTCATAACCCGCAAGCGGTAACATCGAGATATAATTCAGCGTCGAATCATTTTTGGCAATGTATTGCAGCACCTGCATCATGGTATCCGGTGCGATCAAATCATGGCGTGACAGGCCGGAACCGTCTACCTGAATGCTGTTACCGAGATCAATACCGGCTTTTTCGCGCAGGATACGCCGCACCGCGTCAGAACCGGCGCGGAAGGTGCCAGGCACGTTAAAGTAATGATGGCCGATGGTACGGAATACGGTGTCGGCGATCATGTTGTCCGATTTCTTCAGCATGGTGTGCAGCAGATTATGCAGCGGCGCAGATTGTGTTGAGGCCAGCACCGTGCCCGGCGATGTAACCTGCGTCTGGCGTACCAGATGACCGCTGTAATCAATGTCTGCGGCGCGCAGTTCATCGCGCAGAATCTCTCCGGCCCAGGCGGCACCATCCTGAACGGCAAACGCCAGCGGGAGCGGTTCGGCACGTTGACGCATGCAGCCGGTCAGGGTGTAACGATTCAGTTCACCTGGCACCACATCCAGCTCACAATATTGTCCTTCACCGCTGTTGCGGCCCAGGGTGCGTACCTGGCTGAACATGTGAGCCGGATAATAAGAGGCGATGCGCACAAAGGCATTTTCGCCCGGCGTGTTGGCGCTGTAGAGCGAAACGGAGAAACAGTTCTTATCAACAATAGCCGCGCCCGGCGGGGCGCTGAAGCATTGGGTCAGGTCGTTCCACGGCCAACCCGGTGCCATATCATGGCTGGCGAAGACCGAGGTATCGATCACCAGGTTGCCTTTAATATGGGTGATACCCTGCTTTTTCAGTGCGGCAACCATGTTGCGCAGATCCTGACGGCTGAGCGTCGGATCACCGGCAAAGCGCGCCACCAAATCGCCATTCAACGTACCATCGCTAACGGCGCCTTTGGTTTCCAGCGTGGTCTGAAAACGGAAGTCGGGTCCGAGCTCCAGCAACGCCGCCAGCGCGGTGACCACTTTCATGGTACTGGCGGGCAGCGCCATCTGTTTGCCATGAAAGTCGATTATCGGGGTTGATGCGCCCACTTTTTGTACCATCAGCGCCAGGTTTGCGCCGTCTGGCAAATACTGCATGTATTCTTCAACGGGGGCTGCTTGTGCCTGCAGCATAAACGCACAGGTTAGTCCGGTAACAAGTCGTGAAAATCGCATAATCTCGCGGTAACTGACGGGTGAAGGCGACAATACTACGTCCCCGGACGGTGCAAAGTAAACGATGACCCACAGGGAACTCTGGGGTAAAATACGTATCAAAATGCAAAACCGATCCTGACCCGGAACGCTTTCCGGGTCAGGATTCTTTTGCTTGTGAAATGAGGTAACGCGCCGCAGAAGCTGTTTTCTGCTGTCACCTGTCAGGATGACGCCGTTAACCAGGAAAGATGACGAGGAGCTAAAATGAATCAGATTCCGATGACGTTGAAAGGCGCTGAGAAGCTGCGCGAAGAGCTGAACGAACTGAAAACCGTTAAGCGCCCGCGCATCATCGCCTCAATTGCCGAAGCCCGTGAGCACGGCGATTTGAAAGAGAATGCCGAATATCATGCCGCCCGCGAAGAACAGGGTTTCTGCGAGGGTCGTATTCAGGAGATCGAAGCTAAGCTCTCCAATGCGCAAGTGATTGATGTGACTCAGATGCCGAAAACCGGCCGCGTCATTTTTGGTGCGACCGTGCAGGTGCTGAACCTTGATACCGACGAAGAATCCACCTACCGCATCGTGGGGGATGATGAAGCCGATTTTAAACAAAATCTGATTTCGGTGAACTCGCCAATGGCGCGTGGTCTGGTCGGAAAAGAGGCGGATGACGTCGCCATCATCAAAACCCCGGGTGGCGATGTGGAATATGAGATCCTGAAGGTGGAATACCTTTAAGATATTGCTACGCTTTGAAATGCATTGCTGCATATTGTAAAGAAAGGAAAAAGGCCGCATAGCGGCCTTTTATCCCATGCAGGAGCATGGCACTTTCTTTGCCCGCCTTATGAGCGAGGCAGAGAAATTTTGCTCTCTTTTGCAGGGCGATACAGCACCAGCGTTTTGCCGATGACCTGTACGTTGCAAGCTTTCGTTTCGCGAATGATTGCGTCAACGATCAACAGTTTGGTTTCACGATCTTCCGAGGCAATTTTTACCTTGATTAATTCGTGATGTTCCAGCGCCTGTTCGATCTCGGCGAGCACGCCTTCAGTCAGGCCATTTCCGCCCAGCATAACAACGGGTTTCAATGGATGGGCAAGACCTTTCAGGTGCTGTTTTTGTTTGGTACTCAGATTCATCGTATTTTTTTGCTTACTTAGGGATTGAAAACGGTTCATTCTACCGCCATCTCGGGTATATCGCCAAATCAACGCAACCGATGCGTGCTGATTTATCGCTACGATGACGATTTAACTGGAAAAATTATGACGGGTAAAAAGCGTTCGGCCAGTTCCAGTCGCTGGCTTCAGGAACACTTTAGCGATAAATATGTGCAACAGGCACAGAAAAAAGGGTTGCGTTCGCGCGCCTGGTTTAAACTTGAGGAAATACAGCAGGGTGACAAGCTTTTCAAACCCGGTATGACAGTGGTAGATCTGGGAGCTGCACCCGGTGGCTGGTCGCAATATGTGGTACAACTGATTGGCTCTTCTGGCCGTATTATTGCGTGTGACCTGCTGCCCATGGACCCGATTGTTGGGGTCGATTTTCTGCAAGGCGATTTTCGTGACGAAGCCGTGCTGAAGACGCTTCTGGAACGTGTTGGTGACGAAAAAGTGCAGGTTGTCATGTCGGACATGGCTCCGAACATGAGTGGTACACCGGCGGTTGATATTCCACGTTCCATGTATTTGGTAGAGTTAGCGTTGGAAATGTGTCGGGATATCCTGGCACCAGGCGGCAGTTTTGTAGTGAAAGTGTTTCAGGGAGATGGCTTCGATGAATACCTGCGGGAAATTCGCTCCCTGTTTACGAAAGTGAAAATTCGTAAGCCGGATGCTTCGCGTTCACGTTCGCGCGAAGTGTACATTGTGGCGACAGGGCGCAAACTATAACCTGATTGACAGGAATCAAAGCAAGGCGACCAATGCGTTTACACCGATGAGTATTCTGACTTTCAGGGTAAACAAGCAAAATCATCAGCGCCGCGATTCCAGGTATGAAGGATATATAGTACCCTACGCTGTCTGTTAACACCGTTGTAATATGAGGTTAATCCCTTGAGTGACATGGCGAAAAACCTGATTCTCTGGCTAGTCATCGCGGTTGTGCTGATGTCAGTATTCCAGAGCTTTGGGCCCAGCGAGTCGAATGGCCGTAGGGTTGATTATTCAACCTTCCTGTCGGAAGTGAACCAGGATCAGGTCCGCGAGGCACGTATTAACGGGCGTGAGATTAACGTTACCAAAAAAGACAGTAATAAATACACGACCTATATTCCTGTCAACGATCCCAAGTTACTCGATAACCTGTTGACCAAAAACGTCAAAGTGGTTGGCGAACCGCCGGAAGAGCCGAGCCTGCTGGCTTCGATCTTCATCTCCTGGTTCCCGATGCTGCTGCTGATTGGCGTGTGGATCTTCTTTATGCGTCAGATGCAAGGTGGCGGCGGGAAGGGCGCGATGTCCTTCGGCAAGAGCAAGGCCCGCATGCTGACCGAAGATCAGATCAAAACCACTTTTGCGGATGTGGCCGGTTGTGATGAGGCCAAAGAGGAAGTGGGTGAGCTGGTCGAATATCTGCGTGAACCGAGTCGCTTCCAGAAACTGGGCGGTAAAATCCCGAAAGGCGTACTGATGGTTGGTCCGCCGGGTACGGGTAAAACGCTGCTGGCGAAAGCGATTGCCGGTGAAGCTAAAGTGCCTTTCTTTACCATTTCCGGTTCTGACTTCGTTGAAATGTTCGTGGGTGTCGGTGCATCTCGTGTGCGTGACATGTTCGAACAGGCGAAAAAAGCCGCACCTTGCATCATCTTTATCGATGAGATCGATGCAGTGGGTCGCCAGCGTGGCGCAGGTTTAGGCGGTGGTCACGATGAACGTGAACAAACGCTGAACCAGATGCTGGTTGAAATGGACGGCTTTGAAGGCAACGAAGGTATTATCGTTATCGCGGCTACTAACCGTCCTGACGTGCTGGACCCGGCGCTGCTGCGTCCTGGCCGTTTCGACCGTCAGGTGGTGGTCGGTCTGCCAGACGTGCGTGGCCGTGAGCAGATTCTGAAAGTGCATATGCGTCGCGTGCCGCTGGCAACCGATATTGATGCTGCCATCATCGCGCGTGGTACGCCGGGCTTCTCCGGTGCTGACCTGGCGAACCTGGTCAACGAAGCTGCATTGTTTGCTGCCCGCTCCAATAAGCGTGTGGTATCGATGGTTGAATTCGAGAAAGCGAAAGACAAAATCATGATGGGTGCGGAACGTCGCTCTATGGTGATGACGGAAGCGCAGAAAGAATCGACTGCCTATCACGAAGCGGGGCACGCGATTATTGGTCGCCTGGTGCCGGAACACGATCCGGTACATAAAGTGACGATTATTCCGCGCGGTCGTGCATTGGGTGTGACCTTCTTCCTGCCGGAAGGCGATGCGATCAGCGCCAGTCGTCAAAAACTGGAAAGCCAGATCTCTACGTTGTACGGTGGCCGTCTGGCTGAAGAGATTATCTACGGTGTGGAACACGTATCGACGGGTGCATCAAACGACATCAAAGTTGCCACTAATCTGGCGCGTAACATGGTGACCCAATGGGGCTTCTCAGAAAAACTCGGTCCACTGCTGTATGCAGAGGAAGAGGGAGAAGTGTTCCTCGGACGTTCTGTGGCGAAAGCCAAGCATATGTCTGATGAAACGGCGCGTATTATCGACCAGGAAGTTAAACACCTGATCGACAGCAACTACCAACGCGCACGCCGTATCCTGGGTGAAAACATGGATATTCTTCACGCGATGAAAGACGCGCTGATGAAGTATGAAACCATTGATGCACCGCAGATTGATGACCTGATGGCACGCCGTGAAGTGCGTCCACCTGCTGGCTGGGAAGATCCAGGCAGCAACTCTTCTGACAACAACGGTACGCCGAAGGCGCCACGTCCGGTTGATGAACCGCGTACGCCGAACCCAGGCAACACCATGTCAGAACAGCTCGACAAATAAGAGGCGCAAACCTCGACAAAAACCCCGGCCGGTCCGGGGTTTTTTACATCCCGCAGTTCCGTAATTCCTCAAGGAGGCTCTCGCCATGAAGTTGTACGCCCGTGATACCCATCTCGATCTCTCGTTTCCCCATGTGATGGGCATTTTGAATGTCACGCCGGACTCCTTCTCCGATGGCGGTAAGCACAATTCATTGGTGGATGCGCTGACGCACACCAATGAGATGGTCAATGCCGGGGCAACCATTATTGATGTTGGTGGTGAATCGACCCGTCCGGGAGCCGATGAGGTGAGCGTTGAGGAGGAGCTGGAGCGGGTTATCCCGGTGGTGGAAGCCATCGCCCAGCGTTTTGAGGTATGGATTTCTGTCGATACTTCAAAGGCTGAAGTGATCCGTGAATCTGCGCGAGTGGGTGCTCACATCATTAATGACATTCGCTCATTATCTGAACCCGGTGCGTTGCAGGCTGCGGCTGATACCGGATTGCCGGTGTGCCTGATGCATATGCAAGGTGAGCCGCGCACCATGCAGCAAGCACCCCAGTATCAAAACATCGTCAGTGAAGTGGACGCTTACTTCACAGAACAGATTACGCGTTGTGTCGACGCCGGTATTAAAAAAGAGAATCTGCTACTCGACCCCGGCTTTGGTTTCGGTAAGAATCTCAGCCACAACTATGAGCTACTGGCTGAACTGAGCCATTTTCATCATTTCGGTTTGCCGTTACTGGTGGGGATGTCGCGTAAATCAATGATTGGTCAGTTGCTGAATGTCGGCCCGGCGCAGCGCCTGACCGGCAGCCTGACGTGTGCGGTCATTGCCGCCATGCAAGGCGCGCACATTATTCGCGTGCATGACGTGAAAGAAACTGTTGAAGCGATGCGTGTGGTTGAAGCGACACGCAGAGCAAAAGGATAAAAAGGCATGAGTGATCGTAAATATTTCGGTACGGATGGGATTCGCGGCAAAGTGGGGGAAGCGCCAATTACCCCGGATTTCGTTCTGAAGCTGGGTTGGGCGGCAGGAAAAGTGCTGGCCCGTCACGGTTCTAAGAAAGTGTTGATTGGGAAAGATACGCGTATTTCGGGCTACATGCTGGAATCGGCTCTGGAAGCCGGGCTGGCAGCGGCGGGCCTGTCTGCGGCGTTTACCGGTCCGATGCCGACGCCGGCGATTGCTTATCTGACACGCACTTTCCGCGCCGAAGCTGGCATTGTGATTTCTGCTTCACATAACCCGTTCGACGATAACGGCATCAAATTTTTCTCTGCTGAAGGCACCAAATTGCCAGATGAAGTGGAAGAAGCGATCGAACTGGAGATGGAAAAACCGATCACTTGTGTTGAGTCTGCTGAGCTGGGACGTGCCAGCCGCATTGTCGATGCTGCCGGGCGCTACATCGAGTTTTGCAAAGGCACCTTCCCCAGTGAACTGAGCCTGAATGGCTTAAAAATCGTGGTGGATTGCGCGAACGGGGCGACCTATCACATTGCGCCAAACGTGCTGCGTGAACTGGGGGCTACGGTGATTGCCATCGCGACTCAACCGGATGGTATGAACATCAATAAAAATTGCGGCGCAACCGATTTGAAAATGTTGCAGCAACGTGTGCTGGAAGAGAAGGCCGATATTGGCCTGGCTTACGATGGCGACGGCGACCGCATCATGATGGTTGACCATTTAGGCGCGAAGGTTGATGGTGACCAGATCCTCTACATCATTGCGCGAGAAGGTTTACGTCAGGGCCAACTGCGCGGTGGCGTAGTAGGGACGCTGATGAGTAACATGGGCCTCGAACTGGCGCTGAAGCAGCTTGGTATCCCGTTTGTGCGTGCCAAAGTTGGCGACCGCTACGTGCTGGAGAAAATGCAGGAGAAGGGCTGGCGTCTGGGGGCGGAAAACTCCGGCCATGTCATCCTGCTGGACAAAACCACCACTGGCGACGGCATCGTTGCAAGTTTGCAAGTACTTACTGCAATGGTGCAAAACCACATGAGCCTGCATGACCTGTGTAGCGGCATGAAGATGTTGCCCCAGGTGTTGGTCAATGTTCGCTTCAGCGGCAACAACGATCCTTTACAAAGTGATGCCGTCAAGGCGGCCAGCGCAGAAGTGGAAAAAACGCTGGCGGGTCGTGGTCGCGTGCTGTTACGTAAATCCGGCACTGAGCCACTGATTCGGGTGATGGTGGAAGGTGAAGATGAAGCGCAGGTGACCGCGCTGGCGCACAAAATTGCCGATGCGGTGAAGGCGGTTTAAGTGCCTTTCAGGCGGTAAGATTTTTCTCTTTCCGCCTGTAAAATCACCATGATGGCGCTTTTTTCCGCAATTGATGAGGTTCGTGAAAATTGCGCTTGCAGAGCAATGTGCCTTTGGTTAGTATTCACACCCGCTTCTGATGGGTGATGACGAGACTCCCCATCGATACTGGTTGAAGCTTTAACTGTGCGGTTTACGCGCAAGGAAACAGGTTGATTATGTACGAAGCTCTTTTAGTTGTTTTCCTTATTGTGGCGCTGGGCCTTGTTGGTCTGATCATGCTGCAACAAGGTAAAGGCGCTGATATGGGAGCATCATTTGGTGCAGGCGCTTCTGCGACGCTGTTCGGTTCTACCGGGTCTGGTAACTTTATGACTCGCATGACCGCAGTGCTGGCGACGCTGTTCTTCATCATCAGCCTGATTCTGGGTAACCTGAACACGAATAAAACTTCCAAAGGAAGCGAGTGGGAAAATCTGACTGCGCCGGCTAAATCTGAACAGACTCAGCCAGCCAAACCGGCAACCCCGGGTAACGATATCCCGCAGTAAGATCGTCAGCTTGCAGTGCGACATATTATCGTCGCCGTCAGTGAAGTGCCGAGGTGGTGGAATTGGTAGACACGCTACCTTGAGGTGGTAGTGCCCGATTGGGCTTACGGGTTCAAGTCCCGTCCTCGGTACCAAATCTCAGTATGACTTGCAATTTTTGCATGTTCGGCGTAACATTCGCCACGTTTTCGGACGCGGGGTGGAGCAGCCTGGTAGCTCGTCGGGCTCATAACCCGAAGGTCGTCGGTTCAAATCCGGCCCCCGCAACCACTTTCCCTTAGAGTTCTTTTTCAAATATACTGTATGCATCGACGGACGCATTCGCAGTGAGTTTTGAAAAAAATTCTTCTGGATTGTGCTCCGAGCCGCATCGCGGCATACAGGGTCCAGTCACAAAAAGCCCCGATTTTTCGGGGTTTTTTGTTATCAGGAAATCGCAACACTGGGCTATTAGGCCCTTTTTTTATGTCTTGGGGGTGGGCTTGTCCACATTAGAGCAAAAATTGACAGAGTTGATCTCTGCTCCGGTAGAAGCGCTTGGCTACGAATTGGTCGGTATCGAATTTATTCGTGGTCGCACATCAACCTTGCGCATCTATATTGATAGTGAAGAGGGTATCAATGTTGATGATTGCGCCGATGTCAGCCACCAGGTCAGCGCTGTGATGGATGTGGAAGATCCCATCACCGTGGCTTACAACCTTGAAGTTTCCTCACCGGGTCTTGACCGTCCTCTTTTTACTGCTGAACACTACGCGCGTTTTGCCGGTGAAGAGGTAAGTCTGGTACTGCGTATGGCCGTGCAGAACCGCCGTAAATGGCAGGGCATCATTAAGTCTGTCGAAGGCGAGATGATCACGGTAACCGTTGAGGGTAAGGATGAAGTGTTCGCGCTGAGCAACATTCAGAAAGCGAACCTGGTCCCCCACTTTTAAAAGTCCGGATTGAGGCTAACCAGGATGAACAAAGAGATCTTAGCTGTAGTAGAAGCCGTTTCTAACGAAAAAGCCCTGCCGCGTGAGAAAATCTTCGAAGCGCTGGAGAGCGCTTTGGCCACTGCGACCAAAAAGAAGTATGAGCAGGAAATCGACGTGCGTGTCAGCATTGACCGCCGTAGTGGCGATTTCGATACTTTCCGTCGCTGGCTGATTGTTGATGAAGTGACGCAGCCGACTCGCGAGATCACGCTGGAAGCAGCCCGCTTCGAAGATGAAGCATTCAATCTGGGCGATTTTGTTGAAGATCAGATTGAATCGGTCACGTTTGACCGTATCACCACCCAGACGGCGAAGCAGGTTATCGTGCAGAAAGTGCGCGAAGCTGAACGCGCGATGGTGGTGGATCAGTTCCGCGAGCAGGAAGGCGACATCATCACTGGCGTGGTGAAGAAAGTGAACCGCGACAACATCACGCTGGATCTCGGCAGCAATGCTGAAGCAGTCATCGTGCGTGAAGATATGCTGCCGCGTGAAAACTTCCGCCCTGGCGACCGTATTCGCGGTGTGTTGTATGCCGTGCGTCCGGAAGCGCGTGGTGCACAGCTGTTCGTGACCCGTTCGAAGCCGGAAATGCTGATCGAACTGTTCCGCATCGAAGTACCGGAAATTGGCGAAGAAGTTATTGAGATCAAAGCGGCAGCGCGTGATCCCGGTTCTCGCGCCAAAATCGCGGTGAAAACCAATGACAAACGTATCGATCCGGTGGGTGCCTGCGTAGGTATGCGTGGCGCTCGCGTGCAGGCTGTCTCCAGCGAACTGGGTGGCGAGCGTATCGATATCGTGCTGTGGGACGATAACCCGGCACAGTTCGTCATCAACGCTATGGCTCCGGCTGATGTAGCGTCAATTGTGGTGGATGAAGACAATCACACCATGGATATCGCTGTTGAAGCTGGCAATCTGGCTCAGGCGATCGGCCGTAACGGCCAAAACGTACGTCTGGCTTCCCAGCTGAGCGGTTGGGAACTGAACGTAATGACCGTCGATGACCTGCAGGCGAAGCATCAGGCTGAAGCCCACGCGGCCATCGATATGTTCACCAAACATCTCGACATCGACGAAGAGTTTGCCACCATTCTGGTGGAAGAGGGCTTCTCTTCTCTTGAAGAGCTGGCATATGTACCGATCAACGAGTTGCTGGAAATTGACGGCCTCGATGAAGACACGGTAGAAGCCCTGCGTGAACGAGCAAAAAATGCGTTAACTACCCTGGCACTGGCGAAAGAAGAGAGCCGTGGCAATCAGGAGCCTGCTGAGGATCTGCTGAATCTCGAGGGTCTGGATCGTGCGATGGCTTACCGTCTGGCAGCGATTGGCGTTTGCACGCTGGAAGATCTTGCCGAGCAAGGTGTCGACGATCTGACAGATATCGAAGGGCTGGATGATGAGAAAGCCGGCGCGCTGATCATGGCCGCGCGTAATATCTGCTGGTTCGGCGATGACGCATAATTACAGGAAGGAACAGCATGACAGATGTAACCGTAAAATCGCTGGCCGCCGAAATTCAGACTCCGGTAGATCGCCTGGTACAGCAATTTGCTGATGCGGGGATCCGTAAGTCTGAGAATGACGCGGTGACCCAGCAAGAGAAAGAAACCTTATTGTCCCACCTGAATCGTGAACATGGTCAGGCCGGTTCAGGTAAACTGACGCTGCAACGTAAAACTCGCAGCACCTTGAATATTCCTGGCACCGGGGGTAAAAGTAAGTCGGTGCAAATCGAAGTCCGCAAAAAGCGCACCTATGTGAAGGGTGATGCAGAAGCCGAAGCGCAGGCTCAGGCTGAAGCTGAAGCCGAGGCGCAGCGTGAAGCGGAAGAGAAGGCGCGTCGCGAGGCGGAAGAACAAGCCCGTCGCGAAGCTGAACAAAAAGCGCAACGTGAAGCCGAAGAAAAAGCCAAGCGCGAAGCCGCTGACAAGGCGAAGCGTGAAGCAGCGGAAAATGACAAAGTGACTAATCAACCTACCGACGAACTAACCAAAGCCGCGAATTCTGATAAGGCCCGTCGTGAAGCCGAAGCCGCAGAACTGAAGCGTAAAGCCGAAGAAGAAGCGCGCCGTAAGCTGGAAGAAAACGCACGACGTGCGGCTGAAGAAGCCCGCCGTCTGGCAGAAGAAAAAGCTGCTGAGTGGGAAAAACCGGAAGAAGAGGATAAAGGCGACTATCACGTCACCACCTCGACCCATGCCCGCCAGGCTGAAGATGAAAACGATCGCGAAGTTGAAGGCGGTCGTGGCCGTGGCCGCACCACTAAAGCTGCTCGCCCTGCCAAGAAAGGCAACAAGCATTCTGAAGCCAAAACTGACCGTGAAGAAGCGCGCGCCGCTGTTCGTGGTGGTAAAGGCGGTAAACATCGCAAACCGAGCTCCCTGCAACAAGGCTTTAACAAGCCAGCTCAGGCAGTGAACCGTGATGTTATCATCGGTGAAACCATCACCGTTTCAGAATTGGCTAACAAAATGGCCGTGAAAGGTTCACTGGTCATCAAAGCCATGATGAAGATGGGCGCTATGGCGACCATTAACCAGGTTATCGACCAGGAAACTGCCCAGCTGGTTGCGGAAGAGATGGGTCACAAAGTGATCCTGCGCCGTGAGAATGAGCTGGAAGAAGCGGTGATGGACGATCGTGATACCGATGCTGCGCAGGAAAGCCGCGCACCGGTCGTGACTATCATGGGTCACGTTGACCACGGTAAAACCTCACTGCTGGACTACATCCGCTCCACCAAAGTCGCCTCAGGCGAAGCGGGCGGCATTACCCAGCATATCGGTGCTTACCACGTTGAAACCGAAAACGGCATGATCACCTTCCTGGATACCCCGGGCCACGCCGCGTTTACCGCGATGCGTGCGCGTGGTGCACAGGCAACGGATATCGTTATCCTGGTCGTGGCCGCGGATGACGGCGTGATGCCGCAGACCATTGAAGCTATCCAGCACGCGAAAGCGGCCGGTGTGCCGGTTGTGGTTGCCGTGAACAAGATCGACAAACCAGAAGCCGATCCGGATCGCGTTAAGAACGAGCTGACTCAGTACGGTATCATCCCGGAAGAGTGGGGCGGCGAGAACATGTTCGTCAACGTTTCTGCGAAAGCCGGTACCGGCATTGATGACCTGCTGAACGCAATTCTGCTGCAAGCGGAAGTTCTGGAACTGACTGCTATCCGTGAAGGTATGGCAAGCGGCGTGGTGATTGAATCGTTCCTCGACAAAGGTCGTGGTCCGGTCGCTACCGTTCTGGTGCGTGAAGGTACCCTGAATAAAGGCGATATCGTGCTGTGCGGCTTCGAATATGGCCGTGTGCGTGCGATGCGTGACGAGCTGGGCCGTGAAGTGTTGGCTGCTGGTCCGTCAATTCCGGTCGAAATCCTCGGTCTGTCCGGTGTTCCGGCTGCGGGTGATGAAGCCACCGTGGTCCGTGACGAGAAGAAAGCGCGTGAAGTTGCTTTGTATCGTCAGGGTAAATTCCGCGAAGTGAAACTGGCGCGTCAGCAGAAATCTAAGCTGGAGAACATGTTCGCCAACATGACCGAAGGCGAAGTGTCCGAGCTGAACATCGTACTGAAATCCGACGTACAGGGCTCTGTGGAAGCGATCTCCGACTCCCTGCTGAAACTCTCCACCGACGAAGTGAAGGTGAAGATTATCGGTTCGGGTGTAGGTGGTATCACCGAAACCGACGCGACGCTGGCTGCGGCTTCCAACGCGATCATCCTCGGCTTCAACGTGCGTGCTGATGCTTCGGCTCGTCGCGTAATTGAAGCGGAAAGCGTGGACCTGCGTTACTACTCCGTCATCTATAACCTGATTGACGAAGTGAAAGCGGCGATGAGCGGCATGCTGGCTCCGGAATACAAACAGCAGATCATTGGTCTGGCTGAAGTTCGTGATGTGTTCAAGTCACCGAAATTTGGTGCGATCGCGGGCTGTATGGTTACCGAAGGCAACATCAAACGTCACAACCCGATCCGTGTTCTGCGCGACAACGTTGTTATCTATGAAGGCGAGCTGGAATCCCTGCGTCGCTTCAAAGACGATGTTAACGAAGTGCGTAACGGCATGGAGTGTGGTATCGGCGTGAAGAACTACAACGACGTTCGTGTCGGCGATATGATCGAAGTCTTTGAAGTGATTGAAGTTAAACGCACCATCGATTGATCATCATCTGATGTGTTGCAATTTGGGAGGCCGCTGGCCTCCCGAATTATTTGGGAGAAAGCATAATGGCGAAAGAATTTGGCCGCCCACAGCGCGTTTCACAGGAATTGCAGAAAGAGATCGCAATCATCCTGCAACGCGAAATTAAAGATCCGCGCCTTGGTATGATGGTGACGGTTTCTGGCGTTGAAGTGTCACGCGATCTGGCTTATGCCAAAGTGTTTGTCACTTTTTTGAATGATAAAGACGAAGAAGCGGTGAAAAACGGTCTGAAGGCACTCAAAGAGGCTTCAGGTTATATCCGTACTTTAGTCGGTAAAGCGATGCGTCTGCGCATTGTGCCCGAGCTGACCTTCTTCTATGACAACTCGTTGATCGAAGGTATGCGCATGTCAAACCTGGTCACCAACGTTGTCAAAAATGATGCTGAACGCCGTGGCGATCATGCAACGGACGACGACAAGGAGGATTGATGAGTCGTCCTCGTCGTCGCGGTCGCGATGTGCATGGTGTATTGCTGCTGGATAAGCATCAGGGTGCGTCCTCTAACGACGTGCTGCAAAAAGTAAAACGCATCTTTAATGCGAACAAAGCGGGCCACACCGGTGCGCTGGATCCGCTGGCAACCGGCATGCTGCCCATCTGTCTCGGTGAGGCCACCAAGTTTTCGCAGTATCTGCTGGATTCGGATAAGCGTTACCGGGTGATTGCTCGCCTGGGTGAGCGTACCGATACCTCTGATGCCGACGGCAATGTGGTCGAAACCCGTCCGGTCAGCTTTACTCAGGCTGAGCTGGATGCGGCACTGGAAAGTTTTCGTGGCGATACCCAGCAGGTGCCGACCATGTTTTCGGCGTTGAAGCATCAGGGGCGTCCGTTGTATGAGTATGCACGCCAGGGGATTACCGTTGAGCGTGATGCCCGTCCCATCACCGTGTATGAACTGCTGTTTATTCGCTGGGAAGGGGATGAGCTGGAGCTGGAAATCCACTGCTCTAAAGGTACCTATATTCGGACCATCATCGACGACCTCGGCGAGAAACTCGGTTGTGGTGCCCATGTGATCATGCTGCGTCGTTTGCAGGTTTCCCGCTATCCGGCAGAGAAAATGGTCACGCTTGAGCAGTTGCAAGCGTTGTTGGAACAAGCCACAGCGGCAGAAATCGCGCCTGCTGAACTGCTCGATCCGCTCTTGTTACCGATGGATAGCCCGGCTGCGGATTTTCCGGAAGTGAATCTGCCCGATGCCGTTGCCGCTTTCTTTAAGCTGGGCCAGCCGGTGCAGGCCGAAGGGGTACCTGCGGCGGGCCTGGTGCGAGTCACGGAAGGCGAAGCGCGTAAATTTATCGGTATGGCAGAGATTGACGAGCGACTGCGTGTTGCGCCACGCCGTCTGGTGGTAGAATTTCCGCAATAATGCGGTTCGCCCAACGGGGTATTTGCGTTGCCGCTGGGCGAAGAGTAGAATAGCGCGGCTTTAAAAGCGGGCTGCTGAATTAGAGATCGGCACCCATACATTCATTAATAACTGGAGTTTATTATGTCTCTAAGCGTAGAAGCTAAAGCAGAGATCGTTGCCAAATACGGTCGTGGTGCTAACGACAGCGGTTCAACTGAAGTTCAGGTTGCTCTGCTGACTGCTCAGATTAACCACCTGCAGGGTCACTTCTCTGAGCACAAAAAAGACCACCACAGCCGTCGCGGTCTGCTGCGCATGGTATCCCAGCGTCGTAAGCTGCTGGACTACCTGAAGCGTAAAGACGTTGCACGCTACACCAGCCTGATCGAAAACCTGGGTCTGCGTCGCTAAGTCTGAAGAATCTGATCAAGGGTGTAGCGCAGACAGTATGCAAAAAAACGCATCTGATGATCAGATTTGTGCGAGTTTCGCGAAAAGGGGGCCTTTATGGCCCCTTTTTTCGAGCAATCGGCAGCAATCCGGTCCAAACTCATGTATTGTTGCTGAGAGTGATCTTCGCTTGCAGAGGTTCGCGCGGCTAATGAGAGGCTTTACCGCAAGGGCGGTTAAAGGTTGTCATTAGTCGCGAGGATGCAGCTGAAGATCGGTAATCCCCGGCGGGCCTGAGATGGGTCTGCCCCGACGTTAAGGACTTTAATTTTGCTGAACCCGATCGTACGCAAATTCCAATATGGTCAGCATACCGTCACGCTGGAAACTGGCATGATGGCACGCCAGGCCACCGCTGCTGTGATGGTAAGCATGGACGACACCGCGGTTTTCGTAACCGTTGTTGGCCAGAAAAAAGCTAAACCAGGTCAGGACTTCTTCCCGTTGACCGTCAACTATCAGGAGCGTACTTACGCTGCTGGCCGTATCCCGGGTAGCTTCTTCCGTCGTGAAGGCCGTCCGAGCGAAGGTGAAACCCTGATCGCGCGTCTGATTGACCGCCCGGTTCGCCCGCTGTTCCCGGAAGGTTTTGTTAACGAAGTTCAGGTTATCGCTACCGTTGTTTCTGTTAACCCACAGGTTAACCCGGATATCGTTGCGATGATCGGTGCTTCTGCTGCGCTGTCGCTGTCTGGTATTCCGTTCAACGGCCCGATCGGTGCTGCGCGCGTTGGTTACATCAACGATCAATACGTACTGAACCCGACGGCTGACGAAATCAAACAATCTCGTCTGGATCTGGTGGTTGCCGGTACACAGAACGCCGTGCTGATGGTGGAATCTGAAGCTGATATCCTGACTGAAGATCAGATGCTGGGTGCGGTGGTATTCGGCCACGACCAGCAGCAGGTTGTCATCGAAAACATCAACGCGCTGGTGGCTGAAGCCGGTAAACCGCGTTGGGACTGGCAGCCAGAGCCTGCTAACGATGCGCTGATTTCACGCGTTGCTGCACTGGCTGAAGCACGCATCAGCGATGCTTACCGCATCACTGATAAGCAGGAACGTTACGCTCAGGTTGGTGTTATCAAAGACGAAACCATTGCAGCGCTGCTGGCTGAAGACGAAACGCTGGATGACGCTGAAATCGGTGACATCGTGCACAGCCTGGAAAAGAACGTGGTACGTACCCGTATTCTGAACGGCGAACCGCGTATCGATGGCCGTGAAAAAGACATGATTCGTGGTCTGGACGTGCGCACTGGCGTGCTGCCGCGTACCCACGGTTCTTCGCTGTTCACCCGTGGTGAAACTCAGGCGCTGGTTACTGCTACCCTGGGTACTGCGCGTGATGCGCAGAGCCTGGACGAGCTGATGGGCGAACGTACCGACAGCTTCCTGTTCCACTACAACTTCCCTCCGTACTCGGTGGGTGAGACCGGTATGGTCGGTTCACCAAAGCGTCGTGAAATTGGTCACGGTCGTCTGGCGAAACGCGGCGTGCTGGCGGTGATGCCGAAGCAGGAAGATTTCCCGTACACCGTACGTGTGGTATCTGAAATCACCGAATCAAACGGTTCTTCTTCTATGGCTTCCGTGTGTGGCGCTTCTCTGGCGCTGATGGATGCTGGTGTGCCGATCAAAGCTGCCGTAGCCGGTATCGCGATGGGCCTGGTAAAAGAAGACGAAAAATTTGTGGTTCTGTCTGACATCCTGGGTGACGAAGATCACCTCGGCGACATGGACTTCAAAGTGGCCGGTAGCCGTGAAGGTGTGACCGCGCTGCAGATGGATATCAAAATCGAAGGGATCACCCGCGAGATCATGCAGGTTGCTTTGAACCAGGCTAAGGGTGCGCGTCTGCACATTCTGAGCGTGATGGAGCAGGCAATCAGCACGCCGCGTCAGGAGATTTCTGAGTTCGCACCGCGTATTTACACCATCAAGATCAATGCAGACAAGATCAAAGATGTCATCGGTAAAGGCGGTTCTGTCATTCGTGCGCTGACTGAAGAAACCGGCACCACCATCGAAATCGAAGATGATGGCACCGTGAAGATCGCCGCGACCGATGGCCTGAAAGCGAAAGAAGCTATTCGTCGTATCGAAGAGATCACCGCAGAAATCGAAGTGGGCCGCATTTACAGTGGTAAAGTGACCCGTATCGTTGATTTCGGTGCCTTTGTTGCGATTGGCGGCGGCAAAGAAGGTTTGGTACACATCTCTCAAATCGCTGACAAGCGCGTTGAGAAGGTGACCGACTATCTGCAGATGGGCCAGGAAGTTCCGGTTAAAGTACTGGAAGTGGACCGTCAGGGCCGTGTACGTCTGAGCATCAAAGAAGCGACAGAGCAGAAACCGCAGGCGGTCGAGACTACCGCTGCGACCGATGCACCTGACGCCGAGTAAGCGTTTCCTGATTAGCCTCTCCCTGCCGTTTGGTGGGGAGAGGTGTTTGTATCATCGCGAGGGCGGGAATCCTTGTGCACAGCAGGCGGATGACAGGATGGTTATCCCAATGTTTGTATTCGGGAGTGGGAAATGAAGCCTTTTTTGCGCTGGTGTTTTGTTGCGACAGCTTTGACGCTGGCAGGATGCAGCAACTCCAATTGGCGTAAGAACGAAGTTCTGGCAGTACCTTTGCAGCCCACACTGCAGCAGGAAGTGATTTTGGCGCGAATGGAACAAATTCTTGCCAGTCGCGCCCTGACCGATGATGAACGCGCACAGCTATTATATGAGCGTGGAGTGTTGTATGATAGCTTAGGTCTGAGAGCATTAGCGCGGAACGATTTCTCGCAAGCGCTGTCTATCAGACCGGATATGCCTGAGGTGTTTAACTATCTCGGCATATATTTAACGCAGGCAGGCAATTTTGATGCTGCCTATGAAGCGTTTGATTCTGTACTTGAGCTTGATCCAACTTACAACTATGCGCATTTAAACCGTGGTATCGCCCTCTATTACGGCGGTCGATACAAGTTAGCGCAAGATGATCTGCTGGCGTTTTATCAAGACGATCCTAATGATCCATTCCGCAGCCTGTGGCTCTACCTCGTTGAACGCGAGATGGATGTCGACAAAGCAAAAGTTTCGCTGAAACAGCGTTACGACAAAGCGGTCCGGGATCAATGGGGATGGAATATTGTCGAGTTCTACCTGGGCGACATCAGTGAAAAAACATTGATGGAACGTCTCAAGGCGGACGCAACGGATAACACCTCGCTCGCTGAACATCTCAGTGAAACCAACTTCTATTTAGGTAAGTACTACCTAAGTCTGGGGGAGAAGGACGACGCGAAAGCGTTGTTCAAACTGGCGGTGGCCAACAACGTTAACAACTTTGTTGAACACCGATACGCATTGTTGGAACTGGCGCAACTCGGCCAGGCACAAGACGATTTATCAGAATCTGACCAGCAATAGCTGACGAACTTTTATTGCCTGAATTACCCGTTAAGTCATCATCTTCCGGGATGAGGGCTTTTCTGTTCGTCGAAACTTCTAATTTGAGCCGGTTCACACTTTTCGATGAAAATGACTGAAAATTTTCATGACGAGTTATGTAGACTGGCCGCCGCAATCTAAGAGGCACGTGTACTACATGACTGATATTCAAACCACTTTTGCTGATCTGGGCCTGAACGAATCCATCCTGTCTGCTCTTAACGACATGGGATACGTCAAGCCGTCACCGATCCAGGCTGAGTGCATTCCGCACCTGCTGGCTGGCCGTGACGTGCTGGGTATGGCACAGACCGGTAGTGGCAAAACTGCAGCATTCTCTCTGCCGCTGTTGAATAACATTGATCCAAATTTGAAAGCACCGCAGATTCTGGTGCTGGCACCGACCCGTGAGCTGGCGGTGCAGGTTGCTGAAGCAGCAACTGAATTCTCCAAACACATGCGTGGCGTAAACGTGTTGGCCCTGTACGGCGGCCAGCGTTATGACGTACAGCTGCGTGCACTGCGTCAGGGCCCGCAAATTGTCGTGGGCACCCCGGGTCGTCTGCTTGACCACCTGAAACGCGGTACGCTTGATCTGTCCAACCTGCGTGGTCTGGTACTGGACGAAGCTGACGAAATGCTGCGTATGGGCTTTATTGAAGACGTTGAAACCATCATGGCGCAGATCCCGGAAGGTCATCAGACCGCTCTGTTCTCTGCCACCATGCCGGAAGCGATTCGTCGTATCACCAAGCGTTTCATGAAAGATCCGCAGGAAGTGCGCATCCAGTCCAGCGTGACTACCCGCCCGGACATCTCTCAGTCTTACTGGACCGCTTATGGCCGTAAAACTGACGCGCTGGTGCGTTTCCTCGAAGCAGAAGACTTCGATGCTGCGATCATCTTCGTGCGTACCAAAAACGCAACGCTGGAAGTGGCTGAAGCGCTGGAGCGCAGTGGTTACAACAGCGCAGCACTGAACGGCGACATGAACCAGGCACTGCGTGAGCAAACGCTGGAGCGTCTGAAAGATGGTCGTCTCGACATCCTGATCGCAACCGACGTTGCTGCCCGTGGTCTGGACGTTGAGCGTATTAGCCTGGTTGTTAACTATGACATCCCGATGGACGCAGAATCTTACGTTCACCGTATTGGCCGTACCGGTCGTGCAGGCCGTGCAGGTCGTGCGCTGCTGTTCGTTGAGAACCGCGAACGTCGTCTGCTGCGTAACATCGAACGCACCATGAAGCTGACCATTCCGGAAGTTGAACTGCCGAATGCTGAGTTGCTGGGTGAGCGTCGTCTGGCTAAATTCGCGGCGAAAGTTCAGCAGCAGCTGGAAAGCAGCGATCTGGAAATGTACCGTGCCCTGCTGAGCAAAATGCAGCCGGAAGAAGATCTGGATATCGAAACCCTGGCTGCGGCACTGCTGAAAATGGCTCAGGGCGAACGTCCTTTGATCGTACCTGCTGATGCACCGCGTCCGCCGCGTCGTGAATTCCGTGATCGTGATGATCGTCGTGATTCCCGTGACTCTCGCGATTCTCGTGGTCCGCGTGACAGCCGTGATGGCGACCGTCCGCGTCGTGAGCGTCGTGATGTGGGCGAAATGCAGCTGTACCGCATTGAAGTGGGCCGTGATGATGGTGTTGAAGTTCGTCATATCGTGGGCGCGATCGCTAACGAAGGTGACATCAGCAGCCGTTACATCGGTAACATCAAGCTGTTTGCTTCTCACTCTACTATCGAGCTGCCGAAAGGCATGCCGGGCGAAGTTCTGCAACACTTCACCCGCACGCGTATTCTGAACAAACCGATGAATATGCAGTTGCTGGGCGACGCACAGCCGTTTGAGCGCGGTGAGCGCAGCGAACGTCGTGGCGGTGGTCGTGACTTCGGTGGTGAGCGTCGCGGTGGTAACCGTGAAGGTGGCGCACCGCGTGGTGAAGGTCGTGAAGGCGGTCGTCGTTTCTCTGAACGTCGTGAAGGTGGTCGTGAAGGTGGCCGTTTCAGCCGTGAAGGTAACCGTGGCCCTCGTCGCGAAGAAGCGGGTGCAGCAGCACCGCGTCGTCGTGATATCTAAGCGATAAACGCTGAATAACAAAATGGGACGCCTCGGCGTCCCATTTTTTTTCCTATTTCCTACACGCCGCCAGCAATCAGCACCCGTTCGCCGCTGACATAGGCAGACTCCTCCGATGCGAGGAACAGCGCGACCTGCGCCACATCCTCCGGTAAGCCAAAGCGTCCCAGCGGTGTTGCTGCAATTAACTGTGCTTTCAGTTCCGGGTGCATCTTCTTCGCCGCCAGTAAACCTTCGGTCAGGATAATGCCTGGGGCCAGGGCATTGACGCGGATATTACGCGGCCCAAGTTCTCGTGCCAGACCCTGTGTCAGGGTATCGATCGCGCCTTTGGTGGCGGCCCACAGCACTGAACCGGGCGTGCTGCGCTGGCTATTCAACGCACTCAGGTTGATGATGCAACCACCGCGTGACGGAAAATGCTGTGCTGCTCGCTGGCAAACCAGAAGCGTGCCGAACAGGTTTACATTCAGCTGTTGCTGCATCTCAACGACACTCAGCGCGGTGAAATCACCATGATGAAAAATGCCTGCGTTGTTCACCACGATGTCCGGTGCGCCGAATTGATCAATGGCGGTAGCAAAGAGCCGTGCAACATCAGCTTCACGCGAGACATCAGCCTGCACGGCGATGGCATCGCTACCCAGAGCACGGATATCCGTCACCACGTCAGCTGCGCCGACTTCATCCTGACGATAATTCACTACCACCCGGGCGCCGGCCGCCGCGAAAGTCATGGCAATGGCGGCACCAATGCCTTTCGAAGCGCCCGTCACCAGCGCAATTTTGCCTTCAAGTGCTTTCATTGTGTCTCTCCACCTGAGGTTTCGGGGAAGCATAAGAATGCGCTGTCCATACAATCTACCGGTAGCGCAATCCTGCAAGCTTTTTGCACGATCCTGCAAATCTCCATCCCAGGGAGCAGGCGTAACAACCACGCCAGGTTAGAATAGCGACTTGACGATCTTTCATCGCGGAGCGCCCAACGCATGATTCATCAGGAACAGTGGCAGCAACTGGTTGCCATGATAGCCCGCCACGCCCCGGCTGATGGCCGTCACCACAGTGCTATCGATTTTCTCTCTTTTGGCCGCAGTTCCAGACCCACCAGCCTGACGCATGTTGCCACCTGGGCCAGCTTTGCGCTGGTCGCACAGGGACAGAAAGCGCTGCGCATGGGAGAGGATGTGATGCATTACGGGGCGGGCGATTTGTTGTTGGTGACGCTGGATATGGCTGTGCAATCCTGCGTGGTGATGGCGACGGAGGAGAAACCCAATCTGGGGGTGGGCATCACCATCAATGAGGCACGTCTGATGCGTTATCTGGAGCACTTTCCGTTGCATCAGGTAGCCGCCGCCACCACCAATGAGCGTGGCATCACGGTGCATAAAGTGGCCCCGCCGTTAGTGGATGCGGTCATTCGCCTGATTGAACTGCTGGATCAGCCACAGGACATCGCGGCGCTGGCACCGTTAATTGAGCAGGAGATTTTTTATCGTCTGCTGACCGGGCCGGAAGGGCCGCGCATTCTGAATATGGCGCTGGCAGAACGTCCGGGTAACAAAGTGGCGCGCGCTGCGCGTTGGTTGCGGGAAAACTTTCATCAGCCGTTAAAGATGGATCAGCTGGCAAGCAACGTAGGCATGAGCATTTCGTCACTGCACCATCACTTCAAATCGGTCACTGCCATGACGCCAATGCAGTATCAAAAGCAGCTGCGTCTGAATGAAGCGCGGCGTCTGATGTTGATGGAAAAACTGGATGCCGGAACGGCGGGCTATCGGGTGGGATATCAAAGCGCTTCACAGTTCAGCCGTGAATACAGCCGATTCTATGGCCAGTCTCCGGGACGGGATATCCGTCAGATGGCGGTGGGCCAGGAAGCGTACCCACCGCAATAACCGTTACAGCGAGCGAGCGGCTTCCATCGCGATAGCGAAGGAGCGAAGGCGTGCCTGCGGATCGAAAATCTGGCCATTCACCATGATTTCATCCGCCTGAGTTTCGCGCACCAGCGCTGCGAGGCCGTGGCGAACTTTATCGCTATCTCCGACGATCGACATGCTGAGTGCTTGCTGCACGCCGTACTGCTCTGACGGCGACCATAAGTTGTCCATATTCTCCACTGGTGCCGGGAGTGGACCCGGTTTACCGCGACGCAGATTGATAAATTGCTGCTGCATTGAGGTAAACAGGAAGCGCGCATTACGTTCGCTATCGGCGGCCACCACATTGACGCACACCATTGCGTAAGGTTTTTCCAGACGCGCTGATGGCTGGAACTTCTCACGGTACAGGTGCAATGCCTGGAGCAGCAGATCCGGGGCAAAATGCGAGGCAAAGGCAAATGGCAAGCCAAGCTGTGCGGCCAACTGGGCGCTGTAAAGACTGGAACCCAGCAGCCAGACCGGAATTTTAGAGCACAGGCCGGGCACCGGTTGAACCGGTGGACATTCACCCACCTCAGCATCAAACCAGTTCAGCAGCTCAACGACATCATCGGGGAAGCTGTCGGCCTGTGCGCTCGACAGATGGCGACGCAGCGCCAGCATAGTACGCTGGTCGGAACCCGGCGCACGGCCCAGCCCTAAATCGATACGTCCCGGATAGAGCGCCTCCAGGGTGCCAAACTGTTCGGCGATCACCAACGGTGAATGGTTCGGCAGCATAATGCCGCCGGAGCCGAGGCGCAGGGTTTCGGTGTTGGCAGCCAGATAACCAATCAATACGGAGGTTGCCGCGCTGGCAATGCCGGTCATATTGTGGTGCTCTGCCAACCAGTAGCGATGAAAGCCAAGGGCTTCAGCCTGACGGGCCAATGCCAGCGAATTCTGGAACGCATCGCGGGGCGTTGAACCCTGTGGAATAGGAGCCAGATCCAGCACGGACAGGCGAACTGTTTTTTTCTCAGACATGGGCACTCCAAATAAGTATGGCGCAGGTGTTCATCAAACCTGCGCCATCCAGTATTACGCATCAGTACCCATATTAAAACTGCTAATAACCGCAGGAATATAGCCGGAACGTGCCTTTCAGCGGCCTGTCGTATCCAGCGCCATCCCGGCCAGGCGTCGCCAGTAACCGTTGCTGTCGCTGCCGCGCGCCACCATTAAGGGCGCTTCACCGGCTTCGTTGGCGCGGAAGCGATCCACATCTTCCAGTGTGCTTTCATCCTGTGGCGATAAACGCACGATATCGACCCAGTTATGCATACCGGCCAGATCATTGCCAAGGTTGTAGCAGTAACCGCTCATGGTCTGGATACCGTTGAGCACGAACACCTGCTGGCCTTCCTGGGATAGCACGCGTCGGCCATTGGGATAATCAATGCAGCAGGTCTGGCAATCATCTTTGGCACGATTTTCCGAGCGGGCGGTAAAGCAGCGTGCGGATAACGCCAGCGGCAGATGGCCGTAACCCAGCACCTCTACCTCAAAACGATCACGTACGCCTGCCGTATCACACTGCTGCAACAGCTGGATCAGCCAGTCGCGTGACATCTCGACCGGCATGCACCAGCGCGTCATTCCTTCCTGCAACAGCAGCTGAAGCGTTTGCGCGTTGTAGACGTTGAGGGTCGGGCCAGCGACAAACGGCAACTGGCGTTCAGCCGCCATATTCACGGTGCCAATATCGTTGGCTTCAATCAGAAACTCGCCGTTTTCCACATAGCGTCGCAGCTCCTTGAGTTCCGAAGGCGATTGCAGCAGCGCCAGCGTGCTGATAACCACCTGCTTACCGTGCTGCGCCAGCGCCCGGCCCATCTCCATCCATTGCGCGAACGGCGTGGCGCGGCGTTTGCTGCATACCGCTTCCCCCAGATAAACGATTTCCGCGCTGGATTGCGCGGCACGTTGATAAAAATTTTCCAGTTTGTCGCTGGGCCAGTACCACAGCACCGGTCCGATTGCGTATTTCATGCTGACTCCTTACTGCCAGTCGCGATGGTAAGCGCCGAGCGTGGTCTGGCTACCTTCAGAAAGTTCTCCCAACGCCTGCATCCACGGGGTCTGCACGGCAAACTGTTCCGGTGCGGCGATACATCGATCAATCGCCTGGCGCCACACTTTCGCCACTTGCGCCACGTAGGCCGGGCTGCGCTGGCGTCCTTCGATCTTCACGGATGCCACACCGGCCCGCAGCAAGTCCGGCAACAGCGACAGGGTGTTCAGGCTGGTCGGTTCTTCCAGGACGTGATAACGCTGGTCATCGACTTCATAGCGCCCCTTACACAGGGTGGGATAACCGGCGCTTTCATCGGGGCCGTAACGGTCAATCAATACTTCATTCAGGCGTGACTCCATGCCATTTGGCGTCTGCTGCCAGCGCACGAATTTGGCGGGTGAGCAGGCTCCGGCGCTGTTGGGCGATTCACCCGTCAGCCATGAGGAGAGATAACAACGACCTTCGGCCATGATGCACAGGCTGCCAAAAGCGAACACCTCCAGCGGGACGGGTGTTTCACGCGCCAGCTGTTTCACCTGATGTAGCGACAGTACGCGCGGCAGCACCACGCGGTGCAACTGAAAATGGCGATGATAAAAACGGATCGCTTCCAGATTGGTGGCCGAAGCCTGTACCGACAGATGGCGTTCAACCTGTGGATAGTGCTTCGCCGCATATTCCAGCGTGGCGATATCCGCGAGGATCAGCGCATCTGCACCATTCTGGGCAGCGATATCAATCGCTTGCTGCCAGCGATTCATGCCATCGGGATGGGCAAACGTGTTAATCGCCACATGCAGTTTGCGCCGATGCTGGTGCAGATAGCGCGCGGCTTCGGCCAGTTTTTTATCGGTAAAATTAAGGCCGGCAAAGTGGCGGGCATTGGTATCGTCTTTCAGGCCGACATAAACGGCGTCGGCGCCATGCTCCACCGCCGATTTCAGCGCAGGCAGATTACCCGCCGGGCACAGCAGTTCCATACTTTTTCCTCCCCCAGGTTCTGGACGGCGTTGAGTGTAGGTAAGCCCTCGCCGCAGAATGTTGATTTAAGGCAGTGAAACGGCCAATGGTGATGCAGAGTGAAGATTTTTCACACAACCAGACTGCGAATTCCTTGATCTCAGTGGATGCGAAGCCAAACGGATGTGGCAGAATAGGTAAAATTTTCTAAAGGGAGTGCAGATGGTGTTTACTCGCTTACGCGGCCTGATTGTTGAAAAAGGCCCAAAATTCCTCGGGTTACCGGTTTCATTGACCCCTTTTGCGCTGAAAAAAGCCGTTTTGCAACAACTCCTAAACTGGCAATTTCGCCATGCTTTGGCTGAAGGTGAGTTAGACTTTCTGGAAGGACGTTCCCTGGGGATCGAAATCAGCGACATCAATTTGCGCTGGATGACGACCTTGCAGGATGGGCGTCTGACCGTTTCACACGATACAGAGGCTGATGTCTGGTTTCGTGGTGAAGCTAACGATCTGTTGCTGGTGGCAGCACGCAAAGCAGACCCCGATATGTTGTTCTTTCAACGCCGCCTGGTGATTGAAGGCGACACGGAGCTGGGACTGGAGGTGAAAAACCTGATGGATGCCATTGAACTGGATGCCATGCCCACGCCGTTGCGCACGGGGTTGCAACAGCTGGCTGCCTTTGTTGAGGCAGGACTGAAACAGGACGCGAAGGCCAGTGAGTCGCGCGCGAGGATCTCATGTTAATTCGTACTGAAATTGGTGTTGATGCAGCCAGCATCGACAGCCTGTTAAAGCGCTGTTTTGCCAGCGCCGCCGAAGCGGAACTGGTACAACAGTTACGTGAAGATGGTTTGCTGACCCTCGGCGTGGTGGCGACTGATGATGAAGGCCAGGTATTGGGTTACGCCGCCTTCAGCCCGGTAACCTTGCAGGGTGAGGATCGCGGCTGGGTGGCGTTGGCACCGCTGGCGGTGGACGAGACGGTACGTAAACAGGGTATCGGTAAACAGCTGGTGTACGAGGGATTAGACGCGCTGAACGAATTTGGTTACAGCGCGGTGGTGGTGTTGGGTGACCCGGCTTACTACAATGCCTTCGGTTTTGAACCGGCAGCGCGTCATGGTTTGCATTGCCGCTGGACCGGTTCAGAAGCGGCGTTTCAGGTGTACAAGTTGGCCGACGATGCGTTCGTCGGGGCAGAAGGGCAGATCGATTTTGCCGAGCCTTTCAATCGCTTTGCGTAAACCAGTTCGTCAGGTTGAGCGGTTGTTGCGCTACCAGTTGTAACTTTTGCGCCCGGCTTAACTGTTTAACCTGATACTCCAGTCGTGATGCGGCGGCGCGATCCCCGGCATCACAGTGAAATACCAGCGTCAGCGGGCCTTTGCCGCGCAGTGATCGTGCTCCACGCCCCTGCTGATGCTGTTGTAAACGCCGGTTAACATCCGTTGTGATGCCGGTGTAAAGCATGCCTGCGGCGGTTTGCAGCATATAAAGCTGCCAGCCCTGCTCCATATGACTAACCTCGGAAAAATTGCTGGCAGGCAGTGTAGCGCGCATCCGGCGTTGCCGCTATTGGTCAGCACAGGCCTCTGGCCTGCAAGGGAGTTCGATTGTGTCCGACCATTCCCATCTGATTCGCTACCTGAAGAAACAGCATGCGCTGTCGCTGTGCGCGACAGACGGTGACGATCTCTGGTGCGCCAACTGTTTTTATGTTTTTGATGAATCCCGCATGGTGTTCTGGCTGATGACCGAGCCAGATACCCGTCATGGTCAACTGATGTTGGCTAATCCGCGCGTGGCGGGCACGGTTAACGGGCAGCCGAAAACCGTGTTGCTGATTAAGGGTGTACAATATCGCGGCCATATTCAGCGCTTAAGGGATGAAGCTGAGCAACAGGCGCGTCATGCCTACCAGAAACGTTTCCCCATTTCGCGAGCCGTCACGGCTCCACTGTGGGAAATAGTGCTGGAAGAAGTGAAGATGACGGATAACGCGCTGGGGTTTGGCAAAAAAATTGTCTGGCAGCGCGCGGATTAAGCGTTCTGCTACCCTCTATCCGTAGCGGCGCGATTTATCGCGCAATTTAGTGCGCGATGGATGATAAAACCGCGCGATAAATCGTGCCGCCGCGGGTTAATCCGTCGTGCCTCCGGTACGGCATTCGTTATTCAGTCTGAATACGGAATCCTGTCATGACTCAACTCACTTCAACTGCTGCGGCAACGCGTTTTGCCTGGTGGAAACCGCTGCTATTTCTGCTGGTGGTGATTGTTGGCCTCTGGTACGTCAAATGGCAACCCTACTACGGCAAAGCCTTCACGGCGGCAGAGACTCATTCGATCGGTAAATCGATTTTAGCCAACGCGGATGCGTCACCCTGGCGTGCCGCGCTGGATTACGCGATGGTCTATTTTCTGGCGGTGTGGAAAGCAGCGGTACTCGGCGTACTGCTCGGATCGCTGGTACAGGTGCTGATCCCCCGTAGCTGGCTGTTGCGTCTGATGGGCAAGAACCGTTTTGGTTCCGCATTGATTGGCACCGGGCTTGGGCTACCTGGCATGATGTGTACGTGCTGTGCCGCACCGGTTGCGTCGGGTTTGCGGCAGTCGCAAGTTTCCAGCGGTGCGGCGATGGCATTCTGGCTGGCAAACCCGATACTGAATCCGGCCACCCTGATTTTTATGGGTTTTGTCCTGGGCTGGCAGTTCGCGGCCATCCGCCTGGTGGCGGGGATCATCATGGTGCTGGGCATTGCCTGGCTGGTGCAACGTAGCGTGCCGCAGAAAGTCGGTGCACTTGAGGCCAGGGCATCGGTCCCCCCGGAAGAACCCTTTCTCCAGCGCTGGTGGCGGGTGCTGTGGCGGCTGTTCTGGAATACCATCCCGTTGTATGTGGCGGCGGTGCTGCTGCTTGGCGCGGCCCGCGTCTGGCTGTTCCCGCATGCGGATGGGGCCGTGGGTAACACGTTGTTCTGGGTGGTGGTGATGGCAGTGGCGGGATGCCTGTTTGTCATCCCGACTGCGGCAGAGATCCCGATTGTCCAGACCATGATGCTGGCCGGGATGGGTATCGCGCCCGCGCTGGCATTGCTGCTGACATTGCCAGCGGTCAGCGTCCCCTCATTACTGATGCTGCACCGGGCATTCCCGGCTCGCGCGTTGTGGATAGCCTTGTTGGGCGTCGCTTGCAGCGGAATGCTGGTCGGTGTGCTCGCCCTGTGGCTGGCGTAGATACCAGATTTTCTGATTGCGGCTGCCGCGCCATAGCAGCCGCGCATCTTTCTCCGCTTCGATAAATCGCCCATCGATTAACACGTCGATTTCGGCGATCACTTCCCGCTGCGCGGCGCTCAGTTCCGCTAACTGGTAGCCGGTCCACAGCCAGATATCCTTATCGGGGCATTCACGCCGCACCCGTTTCACCAGACGGCGGATATGCGGCACGTTATGGGGATGCAGCGGATCGCCGCCGCTGAGCGACAATCCCTGACGCGGAATGCGCCGATCTTTGAGATCGGCGATCAGCTGTTCTTCCATCGCCAGCGTGAAAGGCACGCCGGAGTCCAGTCGCCAGGTACTTTGGTTGTAGCAGCCGCGACATTGGTGTTCGCAACCGGCGACAAACAACGTGCAGCGTGTGCCCGGACCGTTAACAATATCGACGTCATAATAGCGATGGATATGCATCATCCCAGTTGTCCCGTATCCAGATGTTTCACGCGGCGCTGCACCTCTTCCTGTTTACCGGCGTTAAACGGACGTGCATCCGGGCTACCGAGATAGCCGCACACGCGCCGTGTCACCGACACCCGCGCCGGATCATGATTGCCGCAGCAGGGGCAGGTAAAGCCTTTGCTGGTGCAACTGAATTCGCCGCTGAAGCCGCATTCGTAGCACTCATCAATGGGCGTGTTGGTGCCGTAGTAGGGCACGCGGTCGTAGCTATAGTCCCAGACATCTTCCAGCGCCTTGAGGTTATGCTGGATATTGGGATATTCGCCGTAACAGATAAAACCGCCGTTGGCGATCGGTGGGTAAGGCGCTTCAAAGTCGATTTTGTCGTACGGATTAACCTTCTTCTCGACGTCGAGATGGAAGCTGTTGGTGTAATAACCTTTGTCGGTGACGCCCGGCACCACGCCAAACTCGGCGGCATCAAGGCGGCAAAAGCGGTCACACAGGTTTTCGCTTGGCGTGCTGTAGAGGCTAAAGCCATAGCCGGTTTCCGCTTTCCATGCATCCACCGCTTGACGCAGATGGGCGACGATCGCCACCCCTTTGGCGCGCAGATAATCGGCATCATACGGATGCACTTCGTTACCGCTCAACGCATTGAGGGTTTCATGCAGGCCGATATAGCCAAGGGAGATGGAGGCACGGCCATTGCGGAAAATTGGCCCGATATCGTCATCGGCCTTCAGGCGTACGCCACAGGCACCTTCCATATACAGAATCGGCGCGACGCGGGCCTTGGTTTTTTCCAGCCGCGCGATACGGGTCATCAACGCACGTTTCGCCAGTGCCAGGCGTTCATCCAGCAGCGACCAGAAACGTGCCTCATCCCCCTGGGCTTCCAGCGCAATGCGTGGCAGGTTGAGACTGATCACGCCCAGGTTGTTGCGTCCTTCGTGGATCTGCTCACCATGCTCTTCATACACGCCGAGGAAGCTGCGACAACCCATCGGCGTCTTGAACGAACCCGTGACTTTCACCACCTGGTCATAATTGAGGATATCGGGATACATCCGCTTGCTGGCACACTCCAGCGCCAGTTGTTTGATGTCGTAATTGACGTCACCCGCACGGCGGTTAACCCCTTCACGGATGGCAAATACCAGCTTCGGAAATACCGCGGTTTTGTGGTTTTTGCCCAGCCCGGCAATACGGTTGCGCAGGATCGATTGTTGGATCAAACGTGCCGCCCAGTCGGTACCGAGGCCAAAACCAAAGGTGACAAAGGGGGTTTGGCCGTTGGCGGTATGCAGCGTATTGACCTCATACTCCAGCGACTGGAAGGCGTCGTAACACTCTTTTTCGGTACGCGCGCGGGCATACGCCTCGGCATCGGCAATCTGCCATTCAAGGGCGACAGCACGATGTTTTTCCAGGCTTAGGGTGACAAAGGGGGCCAGCACTTCATCGATACGGTTAATGGTGGTGCCGCCGTAAATGTGGCTGGCGACCTGGGCGATGATCTGCGCGGTGACGGCGGTGGCGGTGGCGATCGATTTGGGTGGCTCGATCTCAGCGTTACCCATTTTGAAGCCGTTGGTTAGCATGCCGTGCAGATCAATCAGCATGCAGTTAAACATCGGGAAGAAGGGCGAATAATCGAGATCGTGGTAGTGGATCTCACCGCGTTCGTGCGCCAGCACCACGTCGCGTGGCAGGATCTGTTGTTGCGCGTAATGTTTGGCGACGATCCCTGCCAGCAAATCACGCTGGGTGGGGATCACCTTGCTATCTTTGTTGGCGTTCTCGTTCAACAGCGCGGCATTGGTTTGTTCAACCAGGCCACGAATAGCGTGATGTAGTTTCCCGCGCTGTTCACGCGCCAGGTCACGGTCGTGACGATATTCAATATAGGCGCGTGCCAGCTGCGGCCACGGACCGCTCATCAGCGTCTCTTCGACCGCGCATTGGATATCGCGGATATCCACCTCGTGGCGTGCAGCCAGTTGCTGTTCCACTTCTGCCGCAACCTGGGCGCACCAGGCCGCATCGTTCACCTGTACCGCACTGGCCGCAGCCTGTACGGCGCAGGCAATGCGCTGGGCATCGAACGGCACTTTGCAGCCGTCACGCTTAATCACTACCGTTGCCATTTACTCTCCGTGAAACTACATGTTGTGATTTTTACGAAGTGTAATCGCTATATATGGTGTTTGCCTGAGAATTAATTGCAGGGTTTTTGATATGGCGCAAAGAAGCAATAAGGAAGTTTGAAAGGCGCGCAATCAGCAACGCTGACTAAACTGAAAAAGTTTTAACCCGCCCATAGTTCCGCTTTCTGCAACTTGATGTGCGACGCGAAACAGGTTTAATGAGCCTTTTGCCCGCTTTGGTCAGACAATCGTTAACAAGGATGCCCTTCATGCCTCTGCAACGCACGCTGCTTGCCTGTTGTTTATCCGTGAGTTTTTCCGCTTTCGCCACCCCGGCGGGTGATCTGCCGCTGATGCCCTGGCCGCAACAGGTTGAGCTGCCTCGGAGCGGCGGTGCCTATCAACTGACGCCACAGCTGACGCTACACATATCGGGGGACCATCTGGAGGGGGCGGAGACGCGCTGGCTCAGACGTATTGCGCGACAAACTGGCTGGCCGTTGTTGCCAACGGACGCATCGGATGAAAAGGCGACTATCCGGGTGCAAATCAAGGAGGCGGTTGACCCCTTACCGCAACCGGACAGCGATGAAAGCTATCAGCTGGAGGTGAACAGCGATGGTGTCTTGCTCGAGGCGCAGACACGCTTCGGTGCCATGCGTGGTATGGAGACTCTGCTGCAACTGATTGAGAACAGTGAAAGCGGCACGGTCATCCCGTATGTCACCATCAATGACCAACCGCGCTTTGCCTGGCGCGGTCTGCTGATCGACTCCGCACGTCATTTTATGCCGGTGGAGACCATCAAACGTCAGATTGATGGCATCGCGGCAGCCCGTATGAATGTTTTTCACTGGCACCTGACCGACGATCAGGGCTGGCGTTTTGCCTCCAGCCATTATCCGCAGTTGCAGGATAAAGCCAGTGATGGCCGCTACTACACCCAGCAGCAGATGCGCGATGTAGTGCAATATGCCACGCAACGTGGCATCCGCGTTGTCCCGGAAATCGATCTACCCGGCCATGCTTCGGCCATCGCCGTGGCGATGCCAGAGCTGATCAGCGCACCGGGACCGTACTCAATGGAGCGCGGCTGGGGGGTATTTAAGCCGCTGCTCGATCCGAGCAATGAACAGGTTTTTGCCTTTATCGATACGCTGGTGGGGGAAGTGGCAGCGATCTTCCCGGATCCGTATCTGCATATTGGCGGTGATGAGGTTGATCCTGCGCAGTGGAATGACTCGCCTAAAATTCAACAGTTTATGCGCGATCACGGGTTAAAGGATGCCCATGCGTTGCAGGCCTGGTTTAATCAGCGGGTGGAAAAGATTCTTGAAGCGCATCAACGTCGCATGGTGGGCTGGGACGAAATCTATCATCCCGATCTGCCGCGCAGCATTCTGATCCAGTCGTGGCAGGGGCAGGATGCCTTAGGTGAGGTGGTGAAAAACGACTATCGCGGCATCCTTTCAACCGGCTTCTACCTTGATCAACCACAACCTGCGGCTTACCACTATCGTAATGAGCCTTTCCCGCAGGGGCTGAACGGCGAGGATCAGGTGCAGGCGGATGAGCAGGCACAGAGTTGGGCATTCACCCTGCCACGTCTGAAAGGCAGCGCGGTGAAGGGCAGTTTCACCCTGATTGAGGGAAAAGAGGGGTGGCGCGGTTTTATTGACTTTAACGGCAAAGCGCGGCGCCTGGTGCAGCAGGTTGACTGGTTGTCATCCAGCCAGGTCACGTTCCGGGTGGATACCTGGATGGGGGAAGTGCAGCCGATGGTGACGTTGACGGACAACAAACTGACCGGATATATGCTGGTGGGCAATGTACGTTATCCCACCGAGGGGGGCCGTCTGGCGCAAGTACCCAGCGGGATTGCCCCTTCGTTGCCCAGCCCGCAGCAGTTAAGTGAAAACCTGAAAGGGGGTGAAGCGGCGCTGTGGGCGGAAAACGTCAATAGCCAGATTATTGACACCAAACTGTGGCCACGAACCTTTGTGGTGGCGGAACGCCTGTGGTCTGCTGCCGATGTGAATGACAGCGATAATATGTATCAGCGGTTGAGCGCCATCGATCGCTGGGGTGCCATATCCGTTGGTCTGCAACAACATCAGCAGGCGGAGGTACAGATGATGCGACTGGCGAACAGCACCGATATTACCCCACTGCGCGTGCTGAGTGAGGTGCTGGAACCGGCACAATATTACACGCGGCAGCATCTGAAATTCCAGGCAGGCCACTATAACTATTTCGAGCCGCTTAACCGACTGGCCGATGTTCTGCCCGCCGAGAGCGAAGCGGTGCGTTTGCTGGACAAGCAGGTGGATGCCTTGATCGCTAATCGGGGCAACCGGCAGGCCACCAATGTGATTCGCCAGCAATTGCAACGCTGGCTAAGTAACAGCGACCGGGTGCTGCCGCTGACGCTGCATAACTATCAACTGCATGCGCTGCAACCGCAGGTACAGCAGGTGGCAATTCTCTGCCGCATGGGGCTGGATTTGGTCGCGACGCTGGAGCGTAATCAGGCGTATGGCGCGGGAGAAGTGGCGCAGATGCAAGAGAAACTGGATGACGCTGCCCTGGTGCAGGATGAGACGGTGCTGGCGTTAGTGCGCCCGTTGGAAAAACTGCTGCGTTCTGTCAAATAACCCAGGATGTAGCGGCGCGATTTATCGCGCGATTTCGTGCGCTATGCGGGTAAAATCCGCGCGATAAATCGCGCCGCTATGCGGGTAAAATCCGCGCGATAAATCGCGCCGCTACGGGGGGCATCAGCGACGAACCGCAATCGCCTCGATCTCAATCTTCACATCTTTCGGCAGACGCGCCACTTCCACGCAGGAGCGAGCCGGGAAGCTGGCGTTATGCTCGGTGAAAAACGCTTCATAGGTTGCGTTCACGGTGGCGAAGTCATTCAGGTCTTTGACAAACACCGTGGTTTTCACAATGTCGCCCACTTTCAGACCGGCAGCTTCAACAATCGCCTTCACGTTTTCCAGCGACTGACGCGCCTGAGCAGACACATCGTCAGCCACTGCGCCGGTTTGCGGATCAACCGGGATCTGGCCGGAGGTAATGATCATGCTACCGAGATCCACGCCCTGTACGTACGGACCAATCGCTGCCGGTGCTTTTTCGGTACTGATTTCGCGAGACATTGTTTCTCCTTAAGAAAATGCGCCGCCAGTGCTCCCGACGGCATGAAAAGATCGCCCCATTATAGGGGCGATGCTGACGATTACCAGTGACCGAGCACTACATGGTGCGCGAACTCTTTCTCGCAATATTTGCACTTCAGGTGCACTTCATCGTCGCGCTTTTTCACGGCAAAACTGGAGAACACTGGCTCGCTGCGGCTGATACAGTTGCCGTTCGGGCAGGTCAGCACCCGTTCGATGCGATCCGGCAGCGTCGGGGCGATCTTCGCCACCACTTCATATTCGTCGATACGGTTGACCGTGGCATGAGGGGCATACACCGCCAGTTGGTTGATCTGATCATCGGTGAGAAAGGTGTTCTCGATCTTGATCAGATCTTTACGCCCCATTTCGCCAGAAGGCAGATTCAGACCAATGGTGATGCGCTGATCGGTTTCGGTCAGGCGAAACAGCGACAGTAATTTAAAGCCAACCTGCGCCGGGATATGGTCAATCACCGTGCCGCGTTTAATGGCTTCAACCTGCAATTTGTTATCGTGTGTCATGCTGTTTTCCTCCTTACAGGGCCAGATCGCGATTCAGTACCAGAGCCAGCAAAGCCTGGCGGGCAAAGATGCCATTCCCGGCCTGCTGGAAGTACCAGGCGTGCGGTGTGCTGTCGACATCCGTAGTGATCTCATCGATTCGTGGCAGCGGGTGCAGCACCTTCATATTGTCGCGTGCGCCCACCAGGTCGCTGGCGCGCAGAATAAACTGCGCTTTGACGTTGGCGTATTCTGACGGGTCGAGACGCTCTTTCTGCACGCGCGTCATGTACAGGATATCCAGTTCCGGCATCACCTCTTCGATGCTGTCATGGCGCGACCAGCGAATGTTTTGCTCATCCAGCATATCGGTGATGTAAGACGGCATCGCCAGTGCATCAGGGGCGATAAAGAAGAACCGGTTGCCATCGAACTTCGCCAGCGCCTGAGTCAGGGAGTGCACGGTACGGCCATATTTCAGGTCACCCACCATCGCCACATTCAGGTTATCCAGACGGCTCTGGGTTTCACGAATGGTGAACAAATCGAGCAGGGTTTGCGTCGGATGCTGGTTAGCCCCGTCTCCGGCGTTGAGAATCGGCACGCCGCCGGAAAACTCAGTAGCGAGACGGGCCGCGCCTTCCTGTGGATGGCGCATCACAATGGCATCGACATAGGTACCAATCACCGAAATGGTATCGGCGAGGGTTTCCCCTTTCTTACCGAGCGAGGTGTTGCTGCCGTCGGCAAAACCGACGACCGAGGCACCAAGGCGATGCATGGCGGTTTCAAACGACAGACGGGTACGCGTTGAGGCTTCAAAGAAGCAGCTGGCGATGACGTTGTGTTTCAGCAATTCCGGCTGCGGGTGTGCCTTGAGCTGCGCGGCGGTATGCAGTACCAGCTCCAGCTCAGCGCGGCTGAGATCGTTAATTGAAATAATGTGCTTACGATATAGCGGGTTGGCCATAGCTCTCTCCTCTGCGCTGCCGGATAACGGACAAAAAAAAGCCCCTGCTTAAGGGGCTTGATTTGCGATCGATTGATGACGGAAAGAAACAGGTGCGCCGCCAGCTTTCTGGCGTAATTGAGCGTCAAATTGTGCGCTGCGCTGTTGCATGCTTCCTCCCGGCAAATTGTGGCGCATTATACGCATTCACTGCTTTGCATCAAGCAAAAATCACACGCGAGGTAATCGTTTGCTCCCGCCTGAGTCAGGGCTGGCCGAGCGTTGCCACCATCACGGCTTTAATGGTGTGCATGCGGTTTTCTGCCTGGTCAAACACAATGCTGTGTGCCGATTCAAACACCTCGTTGCTGACTTCCATACCGTCGTTCAGGCCATACTGCTCAGCCATCTGACGTCCCAGCGTGGTTTGGTCATCATGGAACGCTGGCAGGCAGTGCAGGAACTTCACCTGCGGATTGCCGGTCAACGCCAGCATCGCGCTGTTTACCTGATACGGGCGCAGCAGCGCGATACGATCAGACCACACGGATTTGTCTTCTCCCATCGAGACCCACACGTCAGTGTAGATGAAATCGGCACCCTGCACGCCGGTGGCGATATCTTCGGTCAGCGTGATTTTGCCACCGGTTTTTTGCGCTGCGATGCGGCATTGTTCCACCAGTTGTTCTTCTGGCCAGCAGCCTTTCGGTGCCACCAGACGCAGGTCCAGCCCGACCATCGCAGCTGCTTCCAGCATGCTGTTGCCCATGTTATTGCGCGCATCGCCAACGTACACCAGCGTCATCTGGTTCAGCGATTTTTGTGGCAGATGTTCCTGCATCGTCAACAGATCCGCCAGCAACTGAGTTGGATGGAATTCGGTGGTCAGACCGTTCCAGACCGGCACCCCGGCATGTTCCGCCAGGGTTTCCACCAACGCCTGACCATAACCACGATATTGAATACCGTCATACATACGTCCGAGCACGCGCGCAGTGTCTTTCATCGACTCTTTATGGCCGATCTGGCTGCCGCTTGGGCCGAGGTAAGTCACGTTAGCACCCTGATCGTAAGCGGCAACTTCGAAAGAGCAACGGGTACGAGTCGAGTCTTTTTCGAAGATGAGCGCGATGTTTTTGCCTTTCAGGTACTGCGTTTCGCTGGCGTTTTTCTTTGCGTGTTTTAATTCACCGGCCAGTCTTAACAGGTAATCAATTTCTGCTGGGGTGAAGTCCAGCAATCTCAGGAAATGGCGTTGGTTCAGCTGACTCATACAGCGCTCCATGTGGGGATCATAAATGAATTAAAATTCAATCTAACCGTATGAATATGCATTTTCAACCCCGGCGTTAAGAAACTTTCTGTTTTGAGTAGTGGCGCGCGAGGCAGTGTGGGAAAATAATTGCATTCATTGCCGAACATTTTGAGGATATCCCCATGGCATACGAAGCATTGCTGGAAGAACAACGCGAAGAGACGCGGTTGATCATTGATGAATTACTGGAAGATGGCAGCGATCCTGATGCCCTCTACACCATCGAGCACCATCTTTCCTGCAACAATTTTGACTCGCTGGAAAAAGCGGCGGTAGATGCCTTCAAGCTGGGTTATGAGGTGACTGAACCGGAAGAGCTGGAGCTGGAAGATGGCAGCACGGTGATGTGTGTCGACATCCTGAGCGAAGCCGCGCTGAAACCCGAGCTGATTGATGCGCAGGTTGAGCAACTGGTGAATCTGGCGGGCAAATACAACGTAGATTACGACGGTTGGGGCACCTACTTCGAAGACCCGGACGCGGAAGACGAAGATGATGACGGCGACTTCATTGATGATGAAGACGACGGTGTACGTCACTAAAAATGAACGGGCAGCCGCGTTGCTGCCCGTATTTTTTCCCCGCAGATAAAGACATTCATGAATTACGCCCCGCTATTAGAACCTATCCATCAGTTTCTGCATTGCCGCACACCACAGGCGTGGATTGATGAAGCACGCAAGCCGGAAAACCTGACGTTGCTACTCACCGATCATATGGTTTGTGAGTTAAAAGCCGCGCAAACCGCCGTCTGGTTGATTCGTAAATATGTGGCTGACAAGCCGAGTGGTGACGCTATTCTGGCGTGGCTGAAGCCCTACGAAGATTTTATTTTTGGCGAAGATCACGACAGCAACTTTATCAACGCCCACAAAAATCTGACCAAAAGCATCATCGTGCGTAATGAGTTGCCGTGGGCGGATGATCTGGTGGAAAAGATGGTGCTGCTGATTAAAGAAGAGCTGCACCATTTTTATCAGGTCTGGGAAATTATGCAGGCGCGCGGTCTGCCGTATCGCAAGATTACCGCCAGTCGTTACGCCAAAGGGTTGCTGCGTGAGGTCACGACTCATGAGCCAGATACCCTGGTAGATAAGCTGATTTGCGGTGCTTATATCGAGGCGCGTTCTTGTGAACGTTTCGCCAGCCTGGCACCGTATCTGGATGAGCAACTGGAGAAGTTTTATATCTCGCTGCTGCGTTCCGAAGCGCGTCATTACCAGGATTACCTGACGCTGGCGGCGCAGATTTCGCCGAAAGATATTGCGCCACGCGTGCGCGCGATTGGTGAGGCGGAAGGGCGCTTAATCAGCGAACCGGATATCGAGCTGCGTTTTCACAGCGGTGTGCCAACCTTATAAAATCCGCGCGATAAATCGCGCCGCTACAACCCGCGCGATAAATCGCGCCGCTACAACCCGCGCGATAAATCGCGCCGCTACGACCCGCATGATAAATCGCGCCGCTACGGGACGGAATGATTACAGGGTACGCAGCATACGCACTTCACAATCCACATGCCCGGTGCAGCCCATCGCGGTATCAATCAGGGTAAAACCCAGCGATTCATACAACTTAATGGCGCGCGTCAGGCTGGCGGTGGTTTCCAGATAGCAACGACGGAAACCTTGCTGGCGTGCATAATCCATCGCGCGTAGTGCCAGATCGCGGGCCAGGCCAAAACCACGCGCTTCCGGCAGAAAGTACATCTTCTGTAATTCACAAATATCCGGCGCGCTACACGCCAGGGGTGCCACACCGCCGCCACCCAGCACTTTGCCCTGATGCTCGACAATCCAGTAAGCGCTGTTCGCCTCGCTGTACAATTCAAACAGCCGGTCCAGATTGGGATCAGACACGGTATAGCCTTTGTCAGCAGTCAGGCCGAACTCGGCAGAGACGTCGCGAATAACCCGAGCAATCAGCGGATTATCGGCTGCGGTAATGGGACGTACCTGAAGATCCAGCGGGGTGACAGTGGTCATTAGCATCTCATCCGATAGAAAAAAGCCGGGCAGTGCCCGGCTTCGGTTAAGCAGTTGGCCTGAAGCGATTACAATGCCGCAATCACGCCCTGCTGTTCAATCAGTTTTGCTTTTGATTGTTCCAGCTCAGCTGCACGTTCGCGCTCTTTCGCTACCACCGCTTCCGGTGCACGGGCAACAAAACCTTCGTTCGCCAGTTTGGTCTGGATCTTCTCGATTTCAACATCCAGCTTGGTCAGCTCTTTCGCCAGACGATCCAGCTCCGCTTCTTTGTTCACCAGATCCGCCATCGGAATCAGCAGTTCAGCGCCTTCAACGATCTTGGTCACCGATACCGGGCCTTTCTCGCCCGCAGGCAGGATGGTGAGGCTTTCCAGGCGTGCCAGACGCGACAGGAAGTTACGGTTCTCTTCCACGCGACGCAGCGCCGCCGGTGAGCAATCACGCAGCAACACATCCAGCGGTTTGCTCAGGGCGATGTTCATCTCGGCGCGGATATTACGTACCGCGACGATAGCCTGCTTCATCCACTCGATATCCGCTTTCGCTTCCGCATCTTCTTTCGCCGCCTCGTACTGCGGGAACGGTTGCAGCATGATGGTGTCGTCGCTGATATTTTTCAGCACTTTGACACGCTGCCAGATGGTTTCAGTGATAAACGGAATGACCGGATGTGCCAGGCGCAGCAACGCTTCCAGCACCGTCACCAGCGTGTTACGCGTGCCGCGCAGTTCCGCTTCGCTACCGCTGTTCATCACTGGCTTGGTCAGCTCCAGATACCAGTCACAGAACTGGTTCCAGGTGAAGTCGTACAGCAGGTTGGCAGCGATATCGAAACGATAGCTATCCAGTGCTTCACGGTAGGCTTTTACGGTGCTGTTAAACTCGGTGAGGATCCAACGATCCGCCAGCGACAGCTTCATTTCGCCGCCATTCTGGCCGCAATCCTGATCTTCGGTGTTCATCAGCACAAAGCGGCTGGCGTTCCACAGCTTGTTACAGAAGTTGCGATAACCTTCGAGACGCTTCATGTCCCAGTTGATGTCACGACCCGTCGAGGCCAGTGCCGCCAGGGTAAAGCGCAGCGCATCGGTGCCTGATGGGACGATGCCGTCCGGGAACTGCTTCTCGGTACGTTTACGGATTTTATCAGCCAACTGCGGCTGCATCATGTTACCGGTACGTTTTTCCAGCAGATCTTCCAGTGAAATGCCGTCCACCATATCCAGCGGATCGATGACGTTACCCTTCGACTTGGACATTTTCTGTCCTTCTTCGTCGCGGATCAGACCAGTGATATACACGGTCTTGAACGGCACCTGCGGTTTGCCGTTTTCATCTTTCATGAAATGCATGGTCAGCATGATCATGCGGGCAATCCAGAAGAAGATGATGTCGAAGCCGCTCACCAGCACGCTGGTCGGGTGGAAGGTACGCAGCGCTTCGGTGTTCTCCGGCCAGCCGAGGGTTGAGAAGGTCCACAGGCCAGAAGAGAACCAGGTATCCAGCACGTCTTCGTCCTGGCGCAGCGCAACGTCAGCGCCAAGGTTGTTTTCCTGACGTACTTCTTCTTCAGTGCGACCGACATACACGTTGCCGTGATTGTCGTACCACGCCGGAATACGGTGGCCCCACCACAGTTGACGGGAAATACACCAGTCCTGAATGTCGCGCATCCAGGAGAAATACATGTTTTCGTACTGCTTCGGCACGAACTGGATGTCGCCGTTTTCCACCGCTTCAACCGCGACTTTTGCCAGCGGGGCAGTGCGCACATACCACTGGTCGGTCAGCATCGGCTCAATCACCACGCCGCCACGGTCGCCATAAGGTACGGTCAGATCGTGAGGCTTGATCTCATCCAGCAGGCCGAGGGCGTCAATCGCCGCGACGATCGCTTTACGCGCAGCAAAACGTTCCATGTTCTGGAACTCAGCCGGGATGGCGTTGCTGTAAACGTCAGTCTCTTCACCGTTAGTGTCGAGCACTTCCGCAGTGGTGCGGATGTCGCCGTCGAAGGTCAGGATGTTGATCATCGGCAGCGCATGGCGACGGCCAACTTCGTAGTCGTTGAAGTCGTGGGCCGGGGTGATCTTCACGCAGCCGGTGCCTTTTTCCATGTCGGCGTGTTCATCGCCAACGATCGGAATACGACGGTCTACCAGCGGCAGGATCAGCTCTTTGCCGATCAGATCTTTATAACGTGGATCTTCCGGGTTGACGGCCACACCGGTATCGCCCAGCAGGGTTTCCGGGCGGGTGGTCGCGACCACCAGGTAATCTTTACCTTCCGCGGTTTTTGCGCCATCGGCCAGCGGGTAGCGGATGTGCCACATCGAACCTTTGGTTTCGCGGTTTTCAACTTCGAGGTCAGAAATCGCGGTACGCAGTTTCGGGTCCCAGTTTACCAGGCGCTTACCACGGTAAATCAGGTTCTCTTTATACAGGCGTACAAACACTTCTTTCACGGCATTGGAAAGCCCTTCATCCATAGTGAAGCGCTCGCGTTCCCAGTCAACGGAGTTGCCGAGGCGACGCATCTGACGGGAGATATTGCCGCCTGATTCCGCTTTCCACTGCCAGATTTTGTCGATAAAGGCTTCGCGACCGTAATCCTGGCGCGTTTTGCCCTCTTCAGCCGCAATTTTGCGCTCAACCACCATCTGGGTAGCGATACCCGCGTGGTCAGTACCCGCCTGCCACAGGGTGTTTTTGCCCTGCATGCGCTGGTAACGAATCATGGTGTCCATGATGGTTTGCTGGAAGGCGTGACCCATATGCAAGCTGCCGGTGACGTTCGGCGGCGGGATCATGATGCAAAAGCTTTCCTGGCTGGTGTCGCCATTCGGTTTAAAGTAGCCCTGCTGTTCCCAGTGCTCGTAGAGCGGCTGCTCGATATCTTGCGGGTTATATGTCTTTTCCATTTCTGCTATGTCGTTTGCGGCTGTGGTGGCGTCGCCGTATTCAATTGGAAGCCAACGCTGCGATACGCTTTATAGCGGTCACGCGCCAGCTGTTTCTGGGATTCTTCGTAAGGAACGAAGTCTATCACTTCATGGAAAGCAGTAGCAAAATCTGCGAACTGCGGCAGCAGGCTGATTAGCAAGTCGCGTGGCGAACTGCCGCGTCGTTGCGGCCAGGCCAACTCGACCGGTGCGCCATAACGCGGGCCTTCACCCGCAAGGTTATGCGGTACAAAGGCATTGGCCGGGCGCTGCCATAAGGCTTCATCCAGACGATTGGCCTGCTGTTCATCGGTGCAGGCAATCAGGATGCGTTTGCCGTCACGCCAGCGTGCTTCGGCCAAATCGCACACCAGCGCTTCAATGGCGCTCAGGCCGTCGCTGGCGGTATCGGACTCCATCACATAAAAGGTGGCGTTTTTCATGGCGGGCTAGATTCCATTAATGACATTGGGGCGCATTATGCGCCCCGGTTTTAATTGCTGCACGTCGGATGCGTTAATCGTCGCCGTTCAGACCTGCACGGTTCAGCAGGAACTGCGACAGCAGCGGCACCGGGCGACCGGTTGCGCCTTTGGCTTTACCGGAGCGCCAGGCAGTACCGGCGATATCCAGGTGCGCCCAGTTAAATTTGCGCGCGAAGCGAGCCAGGAAGCACGCTGCGGTGATGGCACCACCCGGACGGCCGCCAATGTTTGCCATGTCGGCAAAATTGGATTCCAGCTGCTCCTGATATTCATCTGCCATCGGCAAGCGCCAGGCACGGTCGCCAGACTGCTCAGAGGCGCTGATCAACTCATGCGCCAACGGATTGTGGTTCGACAGCAGACCGCTGACATGATGACCCAGCGCAATCACGCAGGCACCGGTCAGGGTGGCGACATCAATCACCACTTCAGGATCGAAGCGCTCAACATAAGTCAGGGCATCGCACAGCACCAGACGACCTTCGGCATCGGTGTTCAGCACTTCTACCGTCTGGCCTGACATGGTGGTCAGCACGTCACCCGGGCGCATCGAACGGCCATCAGGCATGTTTTCACAGCCTGCCAGCACCCCGACCACGTTCAGCGGCAGATTCAGTTCCGCCACCATGCGCATCACGCCATAGACCGACGCAGCGCCGCACATGTCGTACTTCATCTCGTCCATCGCTTCCGCCGGTTTGATCGAGATACCGCCGGAATCGAAGGTCAGGCCTTTACCGACCAGCACGATCGGGCGTTCGTCTGCGTTGCTGCTGCCTTTGTATTCAATCACCGACATCAGTGACTCATTCTGCGAACCCGCTCCCACGGCGAGATAGGCGTTCATCCCCAGCTCTTTCATCTGCTGTTCGCCGATGACGCGGGTGGTGACATTTTTGCTGAACGCATCCGCCAGTTGGCGTGCCTGCGACGCCAGATACGCGGCGTTACAAATATTTGGCGGCATGTTGCTGAGGTCTTTGGCCGCTTTAACGCCAGAGGCTACTGCCAGACCATGCTGAATTGCGCGTTCACCGCTGGTCAGTTCACGACGTGTCGGCACGTTGAACACCAGCTTACGCAGCGGGCGGCGTGGCTCGACTTTGTTACTTTTCAGTTGATCAAAGTTGTAGAGCGCCTCTTTGGAGGTCTCCACCGCCTGGCGTACTTTCCAGTAGGTATTGCGGCCTTTGACGTGCAGTTCAGTCAGGAAGCATACCGCTTCCATTGAGCCGGTATCATTCAGCGTGTTGATGGTCTTTTGAATTACCTGCTTGTACTGGCGCTCATCCAGTTCGCGTTCTTTGCCGCAGCCGATCAGCAGGATGCGCTCGGAAAGGATATTCGGCACATGGTGCAGCAGCAGTGTCTGGCCCACTTTACCCTCAAGCTCACCGCGGCGCAGCAGGGCGCTGATGTAACCGTCGCTGATCTTATCGAGCTGTTCGGCAATCGGTGAAAGACGACGCGGTTCGAAAACGCCAACCACAATGCAGGCGCTGCGTTGTTTTTCCGGGCTACCGCTTTTTACACTGAACTCCATGCACTCTCCTGAATCTTAAAGACAACGGCCTAAGCTGTCGTTAGAATGTAGCGCGCTCGTAACGCATTAAATTTGTTGCGACGCCATGACATTTAAACGCCGGCGGTCATAATGAGTTAGGGTGGCAATGTGTTGTTTTTTCACCACCCGGACGCGTTTGTCATACTATTTTAGCTGCGATGACGGCCATTGATGAAGAAAAATGGCTGATAAGCGTTGAAACTAGCGATTTTCCTGCAAAAAGACAAGTTATCACAGGCGTACTAAGCGTGATCATCATTAGATATCTGGTTCGGGAAACGCTCAAAAGCCAGCTGGCTATCCTGTTCATCCTGCTACTGATCTTCTTTTGTCAGAAGTTAGTGAGGATCCTGGGTGCCGCGGTGGATGGCGAGATCCCAACAAACCTGGTTCTGACATTGTTAGGACTTGGCGTGCCTGAAATGGCACAACTTATCCTGCCCCTAAGCCTGTTTCTGGCGATTTTAATGACCCTTGGGCGGCTGTACACCGAAAGTGAAATCACGGTGATGCATGCCTGTGGCCTGGGGAAAAGCGTGCTGGTTAAATCAGCGATGATCCTGATGCTGCTCACCTCGATGGTGGCGGCGATTAACGTGATATGGCTGGGCCCCTGGTCTTCACGTTATCAGGATGAAGTGACGCAGAATGCCAAAGCCAACCCCGGCGCGGCCGCGTTGGCGGCAGGGCAATTCCAGACCTCCAGCGACGGTAACGCGGTGTTGTTCGTTGAAAACGTGCGGGGTAACACCTTCGGCAACGTCTTCCTCGCCCAGTTGCGTCCAAAGGGGAATGCGCGACCTTCAGTGGTGCTGGCAGATAGCGGGCATATGGAGCAACGCCCGGACGGGTCACAAATTGTGACGCTGGATAAAGGCACGCGTTTTGAAGGGACCGCAATGTTGCGTGATTTCCGTATCACCGACTTTGTGAATTACCAGGCGCTGATTGGCTACAAACAGGCGGTGCTGGATCCCAACGATGCTGAGCAGGCGGATATGCGCACGCTGTGGCAAAGCAAAGATCCTACCTTCACTGCCGAGCTGAACTGGCGTCTGACGCTGGTGTTCTCAGTATTGGTGATGGCGTTGATGGTGGTGCCGCTTAGCGTGGTGAACCCGCGTCAGGGCCGTGTCCTGTCGATGTTACCGGCGATGTTGCTGTATCTGATCTTCTTCCTGCTGCAAAGCTCGCTGAAATCAAACTCGGCGAAAGGGAAATTCGATCCAACCATCTGGATGTGGGTGGTGAACTTCGGTTACCTGGCACTGGCCGTCGGCCTGAACCTGTGGGATACGGTGCCGATGCGCCGCATCCGCGCCCGTTTTAGCCGTGGAGGGTCAGTGTGATGTTTAAGGTACTTGACCGGTATATCGGCAAAACCATTTTTAACACCATCATGATGACGCTGTTCATGCTGGTGTCGCTGTCGGGCATCATCAAGTTTGTCGATCAGCTACGTAAAACCGGGCAGGGCATGTATACCGCGCTGGATGCTGGGTACTACACCCTGCTCAGTGTGCCGAAAGATATTGAGATCTTCTTTCCGATGGCGGCGTTGCTCGGGGCGTTGTTAGGTCTTGGCAATCTGGCGCAACGCAGCGAACTGGTGGTGATGCAGGCATCGGGTTTCACCCGGATGCAGGTAGCACTGGCGGTGATGAAAACCGCAATTCCGCTGGTGTTGCTGACCATGGCGATTGGTGAGTTTGTTGCGCCGCAGGGTGAGCAGATGGCACGAAACTACCGTGCGCAGCAGTTGTACGGCGGTGCACTGGTGTCGACGCAGAATGGTTTGTGGGCGAAAGACGGTAGCAGTTTCATCTATATCGAACGTATCAAGGGCGATAACCAGATTGATGGCGTCAGCATCTACAACTTCAACGATCAACGTCGCCTGTTGAGCGTTCGTTATGCAGCGACTGCCACCTGGGATAAAACGAAGAAACTTTGGGTGCTGTCCCAGGTGGATGAGTCGGACCTGAAAGATGCGAAGCAGATTACCGGTTCACAAAGCCTGAGCGGTGAATGGAAGACCAACCTGACGCCAGACAAGCTGGGTGTGGTTGCGCTGGACCCGGACGCGCTGTCGATTCGCGGGCTTTACAACTACAGCAAGTACCTCAAACAAAGTGGACAAGAGGCGGGACGTTATCAGCTCAACATGTGGAGCAAAATCTTCCAGCCGCTCTCGGTGGCGGTGATGATGCTGATGGCGTTGTCGTTTATCTTTGGACCGTTGCGTAGCGTGTCGATGGGGGTACGTGTCGTAACCGGCATCAGCTTTGGTTTCCTGTTCTACGTGCTGGATCAGATTTTCGGTCCGTTGAGTCTGGTGTATGGTATCCCACCGATTCTCGGGGCGATTCTGCCGAGCGCGGCGTTCTTCGCCATCAGCCTGTTTTTGATGTTGAAACGTCGTTAAGCACCATCCCCGTAGCGGCGCGATTTATCGCGCAATTTCGTGCGTGATGCCGGAAAAATCGGCGCGATAAATCGCGCCGCTACGGGAGCGTCAAATATCTCATCAACATTGGCAACTGCGACAACAAATACAGCACCAGACCAATCGAACCGCCCACCAGCGTGCCGTTGATACGAATAAACTGTAAATCACGGCCAATATTCAGCTCAATCTGCTGCGACATTTCGCGCGCATCCCAGCTTTTCACCGTGTCACTGATGTGGCGTGTCAGAAACTGGGCAAACTCCGGTGCGACGCTACGTGCGGCATCTTCCAGATGCTGATTCATTGAGGTGCGCAGCGCCTGGTCAGCGGCAAGCGTTTCACCCAACCACAACGCAGCCAGTCGAAAGCGTTCCTGCACACGCGAGTTGTCGCTGCGCAAATCCTCCTTCAGCCAGCCGCGTAAATCCTGCCACAGTTCACCAATGTAGCGATTCAGCGACTCATCTTCCTTCAGCCAGCTTTTGATCACCTCAGCGCGTTCGGCCATCTCAGGATCGTTTTTCAGCTTCACAATCAGCCGCTCCACCGCGCGGTTAAAACCGAGGCGAAATTCGTGGCCCTGATCAAGCGCCACCTCATCCAAAATCGAATCGACGGCGTTAGCCACCAGCTCGGCGCTGTGCTCGCCCAACCACTCGGTGGGTAACACTTTGGCCTTGATTGGATGCTCGCGTTTCAGCCAGCGCACAATCTGCATGGCGATAAACTCCCGCGTGCCGGGCTTGTGCAGGATACGCAGCAGTTGCTGCACCGCCGCATCCAGCAGCTCCTGATGGCGGTTGTTTTTGGTCAGGCTTTCCAGCAGCAGCGCGCTGGATTGGGTGAGGTCAACCTTGTCGAGCGCGCGATGTACCGCCCGACGCAGAAACTGCTGAATACGCGCATCGTCGGTAAGGTCGAGAAAGCCGCGCATCACCTGCAACAGATGGCGGCCAATGCGATCGGCATTACCGGGCGCATTCAGCCACTGCGCCAGCATCTGCGAAGGGTCGTGACGACGAATCAGGGCCAGCAGCGAATCGGTATCGAGGAATTTTTCCTGCACAAAGCGGCCAAGGTTTTCGCCGATGCGATCCTTATTACGCGGGATGATCGCGGTGTGACGTGAAATAAAGGGCACCGGCACGCGGCGAAACAGCGCCACCACCGCGAACCAGTCGGCCAGCGCACCGACCATCGCCGCTTCGGCAATGGCTTTAACGCCACTGACCCAAAAGTTGGGCGGCAGAAACAGCGTAATGACAAAAATCGCGGCGGCAATCAGCAGCAGCGACAGCGCCAGACGTTTGCTCCGTTTCAGTTGTTGATGTTTATCCATTAACTGCTCCTTAACGACGACGCCCTCCCAACAGGCTACCCAACACGCCGCGAATGATTTGATTAGTGACCTGCCGTGCGGCGCTTTTTGCCATCGTCTGTACCACCCCATCACGCTTGCCGCCGCGCGGGCCGGTACTGCCAAACAGAATATCTTTCAGGCCGCCGAGAATGCCGTCATCCACCGCCACATTGTTGCCTTTCGCTGCGGGGGCATTGGCCTGATCGGTGGCAACCTGCACCCCTTTTTGTAGCATCTCGAAGGCAGATTCACGATCGACTTCGCTGTCGTATTTACCGTACAACGGCGAGTGGTTAATCAGGCCATTACGTTCATCACTGCTGACTGGCCCCATGCGGGAACCGGGCGCAATCACCATCGCACGTTCCACTATCGACGGGCTGCCTTTTTCATCGAGGAAGGAGATTAACGCCTCGCCAGTCCCCAGCGCCTGAATGGCCTCGACGGTATTAAACGCCGGGTTGGCGCGCATGGTGTCGGCCGCCGTTTTCACCGCTTTCTGATCTTTCGGGGTAAAGGCGCGCAGTGCATGCTGCACACGGTTGCCGAGTTGGCCCAACACGCTGTCGGGAATATCGGCGGGATTCTGCGTGACAAAATAGACGCCAACGCCTTTCGAGCGAATCAGGCGAATCACCTGTTCAACCTTCTCCAGCAGCACCGCGGGCGCGTCGTTAAACAGCAGATGCGCCTCATCAAAGAAGAACACCATTTTTGGCTTCTCAAGATCGCCCGCTTCGGGTAATTGTTCATACAATTCTGCCAGTAGCCACAGCAGGCTGGTGGCGTAGAGTTTTGGCAGTTGATAGAGCTTTTCGGCGGAGAGGATGTTGATAAAACCTTTGCCCTGATCGTCGCAACGCATCCAGTCGCGAATATCCAGCATCGGTTCACCAAAGAAATGCTCAGCACCCTGCTGCTCCAGCGTCAGCAGGCCACGCTGAATTGCGCCGACCGAGGCGCTATTGATGTTGCCATATTGCGTCTGGAATTCTTTAGCGTTGTCGCCGATGTATTGCGTCATAGCGCGCAAATCTTTGAAATCCAGCAGCAACAGGCCCTGATCGTCGGCGATGCGGAAGATGATTTGCAGTACGCCGCTCTGGATGTCATTGAGGTTGAGCAAACGCGCCAGCAGCAGCGGGCCAACATCCGAGACGGTGGCGCGCACCGGATGGCCTTGCTCGCCAAAGATATCCCACAACATCACCGGATTGGATTGAGGTTGCCAGTCGGTCACGCCGATTTTCGCCAGCCGAGCCAGCAGTTTCTCCGAACCTTCGCCCTCAGCGGCGATACCCGTCAGATCGCCTTTCACATCGGCCATAAACACCGGTACGCCAATGGAGGAGAAGGATTCTGCCAGTTTTTGCAGCGTGACGGTTTTACCGGTGCCGGTCGCGCCGGTAATCAGGCCGTGGCGGTTCGCCATGTTTGGCAGCAGTTGCAGTTTCACTTCCGGGGTTTGGGCAATCAACAACGGGGTGGTCATGATTTTTCTCTCTCAGGCAAGCGGTGATGCCTGAAAGGATAGCAAACGTCGACCAGGCGTAGCGGCGCGATTCTTTATCGTCTGCGAAAAGATGCGCGATAAATCGCGCCGCTACGGGACAGGTTATTTCTTTTGCACCGTATCGAAATATAACAGGCTCACACCGATCCCCTGCTGCACATGATCGACATTATTACGCACCGCCACCTGCTGCGCGCCCTGTAAGGTGATAACGAACGGCGAATTCTGCTGCACCGACTGCTGCAATTCGGTGTAGAGCTGGCGACGTTTGGCCGCATCGCTTTCGCCTGCTGCGGCGCGGGTTTTGGCGCTCAGATCCGGAATGTCCCAGCCGACGCGCCATGCGAGGGTTTTCGAGCCGCCGGGTACGTTGTACACAAAGGCGCTGGCGTTGGTATTGGGATCGACATAATCCGCTCCCCAGTAAATAAAGATTGACTGGAAATCACGTCCGCGCATTTTGCTCCACAGCTCCGACTCCGCCACCGGTTGCAGCTCAATCTGAATATCCGCTTTGGCAAAGCTGGCTTGCAGTGCCTGGGCCACATCGATATAAGGCGGTTGATTGATGACCGTTAGCGAGAACCGGGTGCCGGACTGAATGCCGCCCTGGCGCAGAATTTGTTTGGCTTTCGCCACATCGTAGTGGAATGGCTGGTTTTCCAGCGCGCCGTCAAACCCCTGCGGCAGGAAGCTTTGATGAATAGCGTATTGGCCTTTTAACAGTTGATCGGCGATGGCGTGATAATCCACCAACCAGCGAGCGGCCTGCCAGAATGCAGGATTGCCAAGTGCCGGTTGTGCTTTGTTCTGCGTATTGAAGCCGAGGTAATACACCAGGCTGGACGGGAAAGCAGCGATGCGCAGGTTTTTATCGCTTTTCAGCGCGTCAATCTGATCCGGACCAAGCTGGTAGGCGACATCGACATCACCCTGCTGAATCAACAAACGACGTGCGCCAGCATCGGCCACGCCTTTTAGCAGAATACGTTGCAGGTGCGGCTGGGGCTGTGCCTGGGCGTTAGCGGTCAACACCAATGCCTGCTGCGGGACATATTGCTGAATGACAAAGGCCGCGCTGCCTGCGGAATGGGTGTGCAGCCAGCCGTTACCCAGATCGTTGTTGGCTTCATGCTGTTGCACGGTTTTGCTGTCAACAATCGAGGCCACCGGCGCCGTCAGCAGGCGTAGCGCCAGATCCTGCCCAATCGCCGCAGGCCACTGGATTTCCAGTTGGTGATCATTCAACACCTTAAACTGAGCGGCGACATTGTCTGGCGTCCAGCCAAACTCAGCGAGGATAAACGACGGTGCCTTGTTAAGTTGTACCGCGCGGGTTAAGGAGAACACCACATCCTGCGGCGTTACCGGATTGCCGCTGGCAAAATGCGCGCCGGATTTAAGGGTAAAGACCAGGCTGTGCGGCGTGCTGCCCGCTTGCCAGGAGGTCGCCAGCAGCGGCGCGAGTTTCTGCGGCGTCGTGCGATCGGCCTCCACCAACGTTTGATACAGATTGCGCTGCACGCTGTTGCTGACGGTTTCAAAACTTTCCGCAGGGTCAAAACTGATGATGCCATCGAGCGGCACGGCGACAACTAAGGTGTCCTTCGGCGTCGCCGCCTGTAACGTAAAAGCGCAACTGATTAGCGCCAGCAACAAAACTAATGATCGCATTATTGTCATCCCGAGTGATTGATTAACTGACTCTATCGCTGAGGCGCAAATGGCAAAATGCCGGTTTGTTCTGAGCTGTGCCAGAAATTAACAATCCATTTCGGCGCTCAACTATTTCGCTTATTTTGTGCGCTGCCTGTCATTTTTTGGAAATAGATATGGAGATTGTGTTTCCTGTAAGTAAATAAGATGTTATTAATGAGAATGGTTCTCTTGTATGGAAGTGTGATTTATTTTTATCGATTAATTCCCGGTATTATTACGATGCGTAAATTGTTTTGGTCATTTGCACAGTTGATTCGAACAAAAACCTGACATTTGTACGGTTAAAACGGAAATTCCCGCCGCGAAAGCCCTTCACCAGCTCGTAACCAAAATTCAACATGATGATGCTTTCTCATCAAAACACATCCTTAATTTAATTCTTACACTTTGAAATATCTGTATCCCTAAGATTGCCAGGTTGTTTACCGATGAATTAAGTCATTAACAAAAATAATTATCTTTCTTAGCAAGTGAGAGTCGTCAGGCCATGCTTTTACAAAAACCGACCACCAGACGTAAATTTCTGCTTGGGTCGCTTTTGGCTTTGCCATTAAGTGACCTGGTATTTAAGGGATTGACTGCGGCCCAGGCCGCGGAAATGGCAGCACCGGAACTTGCCGACTATAAACCGATCTTTTTCAGCAGCGATGAGTGGCAATTCATTCTTGCCGCCACCGATCGTCTGATCCCTGCCGGCGGTAATGGCAAGGCTCCGGGTGCGCTGGAAACGAACGTACCGATCTTTATCGACCAGCAGCTTCACAGCCCTGAGTTCGGTGACGAAATCTACATGCAGGGTCCGTTTGACGTGCATGCGCCCGCCACGATGGGCTATCAGATTCCGTTTACTCCGCAGCAGATGTATCACACCGGCATCAAGCTGGTGAATCAGTGGACGCAGAGCAGCTACCAGAAAGCGTTCCACGAGCTGACGCTGGAAGAGAAAGACGCGGTTCTCACTAAAGTGAATAAAAATGACGGTATCGACTTCGCCGCACTGGGCGAGCCGAACCTGAAAGCCTCCCAGTTCTTCAGCCAACTGCTTGCAGATACCAAACATGGCTACCTCGCTGATCCGATGTACGGCGGCAACAAAGGCATGAAAGCCTGGATTGCCATCGGCTTCCCTGGCGCGCGCGCCAGCTTCACCGAGTGGGTTAAACAGCACAACGTACCGTACCCGCTTGGCCCGGTTAGCATCATGGGTGAGCGCGCGTAATTGCGTTTCGCATCAGGTATTTGAGACAGGATTATCATGGCACAGATTACTAAAAAAGAAGTCGACGTCGTTGTCTGCGGCCTCGGCTGGGCAGGCTCGTTAATGAGCATTGAGCTGGCGTTGGCTGGCTTAGAAGTACGCGCGCTGGAGCGCGGTGGTGAGCGCGACTATCCCGAGTTCGCTTACCCGAAACCGGCGGATGAGTACGCCTATAATGTGCGTAACAAGGTGTTCGCTACGCCGAAAGAAGTGGCGGTGACCGTGCGCTACAACATGGACCAGACGGCGCTGCCGACCCGTAAGTGGGGCGCGTTTGCGCCGGGTACCGGTGTGGGTGGCGCGGGCATGCACTGGACGGCGGTACTGATTCGTCCTACCCCGACCGATATCAAACTGAAAACCTATGTCGATCAGGCGTACAAGCCGGGTATTCTCCAGGAAGATATGCGCGTGATGGACTTCCCGTTCACCTGGGATGAGATCGAGCCGTATTACACCAAGTTTGAGAAAATTTGCGGTCAGTCCGGTAACACCGGCAACCTGCGCGGTCAGATCCTCGAAGGTGGTGACCCGTTTGAAGGTCCACGTTCTGAGCCTTATCCGCTGCCAGCGCTGGAAGACACGCTGAACAACGTGATGTTTAAAGAAGCGGCGACCAAACTGGGCTACCATCCGTTCCCGAACCCGTCTGCCTGCGTTTCACGCGCGTGGAAAAACCCGTATGGCAACACCATCGCGCCTTGTAACTATTGTGGTTACTGCTCGAAATATCCGTGCCTGAACTACTCCAAAGCTTCACCGCAAACGGCGGTGATGGATGCGCTGAAGCGTATGCCGAACTTCTCCTATGAAGTGCACGCGGAAGTGGTGAAAGTGGTTCTGCACGATGACCAGAAGACCGCTAAAGGGGTGATTTACTACGACGTAGACGGCAACGAAGTGTTCCAGCCGGCGAAGATCGTGGTGCTCTCCAGCTTCCAGTTGTACAACGTGCGTCTGATGCTGTTGTCCGGCATTGGTAAGCCGTACAACCCGATCACCGAAGAAGGTGTGGTTGGTCGTAACTATGCGTTCCTGTCGAACGGTGGCGCGACCCTGTTCTTCAAAGACAAGAACTTCAACTCGTTCGCGACCGCTGGTGCGACCGGCCAGATGTTCAACGACATCTCTCCGGGCAACTTCGATGGTCCAGGTCTCGGCTTCCTCGGCGGTGCCAAGATCCACAGTTCACAGGCGACCGGTACGCCAATGGCCGCTGCACTGCCGAAAGGCACGCCGAGCTGGGGTATGGGCTACAAAGAAGGTCTGGAGCAGTGGTACAACCATTCGATGAAGATCAGCATCACCACGACCTGCCAGTCGTATCGTGATATCTATCTGGATCTCGACCCGCACTACACCGACCACCGTGGCCTACCGCTGCTGCGTATGACCTTCAACTGGAAAGAGAACGAGTTGAAGCTGCAACAGCATCTGAAAGGCATTGTGGGCAACATCGCCAAAGAGCTGAACCCGGATAGCATGAGCATGAGCTTCCTGCCAATGGGCGCAGACTTTGACCTGACCAAATACGTATCCACCCATAACGTGGGCGGCGCGGTAATGGGTGACAACCCGAAAACCTCTGCGCTCAACAAGTACCTGCAAAGCTGGGACGTGCATAACGTGTTTGTACCGGGCGGTAACGCCTTCCCGCAGAACTTCCAGGCGAACCCGACCGATACTATCGGCGCGATCACCCTGATGGCGGCACAGGCAATCAAAGAACATTATCTGAAAAACCCCGGTCCACTGGTACAGGCATAAGCACATGAAATTAAAATCATTGTTAATCGCTAATGCCGTGTTGCTGGGAAGCATTGCGGCGCAGGCGCACGCGGCAGATGACGCACAACTGATCAAAAAGGGTGAATACCTGTCGCGTCTCGGCGACTGTATGGCCTGTCACTCGGTAGCGGGTAAGCCGGACTATGCCGGTGGCCTGGCGATTGAGTCTAATCTGGGCACCATTTACTCCACCAACATCACGCCGGATAAAGAACACGGTATCGGTAACTATACCGAGCAGCAGTTCTCCGATGCGGTGCGTAAAGGCGTGCTGCCGGATGGCTCCCACCTTTACCCGGCGATGCCTTACCCGGATTACGCCAAAATCAGCGATGAAGATATGCACGCGTTGTATGTCTACTTTATGCAGGGCGTAAAACCGAGTGCGGAGCAGCCACCGGAAACCAAACTGAGCTTCCCGTTCAGCCAGCGCTGGGGTATGCGTTTCTGGAACTGGGCGTTCACCTCTGACAAGCCGTTCCAGCCGATTGGCGGTGCCTCTGAAGAGGTGAACCGTGGTGCTTATATCGTGGAAAGCCTTGGTCACTGCGGTAGCTGCCATACGCCGCGCGGTCTGGGTATGAACGAGAAAGCGCTCGACAGCAGCGATGATCAGTTCCTCGCTGGTGGTAGCCTGAACAACTGGGATGTGCCGTCACTGCGTGGTCTGCCGCGCTGGAGCGAGCAGGAGATCGTTGATTACCTGCAAACCGGTCGTAACGATAAAGCGGCTGTTGGCGGTGAGATGAAGTCGGTGATTGAGCACAGCAGCTCGCACATGACCGATGCCGACCTGAAAGCCATCGCAGCCTACCTGAAGTTCCTGGGCGGCAACCCGCCGTTGCAGGCGTACAACGTTCAGGCCCAGCAGGCGACGGAAGCGAAGCTGACCGCAGGCAAAAATCTGTCGGAAGGTGAGCGTCTGTACCTCGACAACTGTGGCGCGTGCCACTTTGTCACCGGTAAAGGCGCGCCGGGCGTGTTCCCGGAACTGGATCAGGCCACGATCGTCAACGCCAAAGATCCAACCGGACTGATCCACACCATTCTGGAAGGTGCACAGCAGCCATCGACTGAAAAAACAGCCTCAACCTTGTTGATGCCTGGTTTTGCCAACCGTCTGAGCGATGATGAAGTGGCGCAACTGGCGACCTTTATTCGCCAGGGCTGGAGCAACAACGCTCCGGCAGTCACGAAAGATCAGGTTGCTGACGTTCGTAAGACTCTGAAGCACTAATGATCATCGGGGCGGCGTTCAGGCCGCCCCTGTCATTCATAGTAACGGCGCGATTTATCGCGCTGATTTTTTATGCCCCAGTGCACGGATTTAGTTGTAGCGGCGCGATTTATCGCGCTGATTTTTTATGCCCCAGTGCACGGATTTAGTTGTAGCGGCGCGATTTATCGCGCTGATTTTTATGCCAGGTGCACGGATTTAATGGTAGCGGCGCGATTTATCGCGCTGATTTTCAACGGATTAGTGATAAGTATGAATCACTTCCAGCACGCCGTTGATAATAAACTGCACACCCATACACACCAGCAAAAAGCCCATCAGGCGTGAAATCGCCTCAATACCGCCTTTCCCTACCAGTTTCATTATCGCGCCTGAACTGCGCAGCGATATCCACAAAATCAGTGAAACCAAAAAGAAGATCATCACCGGTGCCACCGCGATTACCCAGCCAGGGAAATCAACGCCGCTGCGTATCGTCGAGGCTGAGCTGATGATCATCGCAATGGTGCCCGGACCGGCGGTGCTGGGCATCGCCAGCGGCACAAAGGCGATATTCACGCTTTCGCGATGGTTATCACTCGATTCCAGCTCATCCTGTTTATGCTCCGCCTCCATTGAATGGCCCACGGGTTTGGCGGGAAATAGCATACGAAAACCGATAAAGGCCACAATCAGCCCGCCCGCCATGCGCAGGCCGGGAATGGAGATCCCAAAGGTGTGCAGCACCGCAGTGCCCGCGTACCAGGCCACCATCATAATCAGAAAAACATAGATGGAGGCCTGCATGGCCTGGCGGTTACGTTCCTGAAAATTCATATCACCGGCAAGGCCGAGAAACAGCGCGACGGTGGTGAGTGGATTGGCAAGGGGGAGAATGACCACCAGCCCGAGGCCAATGGCTTTGAAAAGATCCAGCATGTCGGTTCCTTCTGATGCAGGCGCGCCGATGACAGCTCGGCGCGGTTCAGTTTACGGAGACAACGTGATGTAGGTGATTAGTGTTTCGGGCGATCCAGCGCTTCGATCAACTCAGGGAAAAAGTCTTCCAGCAATTCGGGTGTCATCAAATCAGGATAGTTGATCAGATGTTCGCGAATGCGTTCGTTGACATCAGGGATCAGGCGCAACGCAGCATCATGGGCGCTGATTTTTTTCTGCTTCATCAGGCGCAGTACGTCATCGGGCAGGCTGTCTTCATCTTCGGCTTCTTCTACCGCTTCCAGTGCGTCCAGCTCATCCAGCAGATCCATCAGGGCTTCAATCTGCGGGGTGCGTGACTGATATTCAGGCGGCATTTCGTTTTCCAGGTAGCGCAGCAGGGCGCGTACTGGCGAGCCATCGGGTGAGGACGGCGGTTCGCTGGCAAACCAGTTCAGCAAATCGTGTTGGCTTATCTGATGGACGTGATAACCGTTATCCACCAGTTCATCCGCAAGGAGGTCGGCGGTGTCATGCTCAATCAGGCAAATGTGCGTGCGATTGGGGGTGAACTGCTCCAGCCATTGGTAAATCTCTTCAATCACGCTGTCGTCGTAATTGAAGTTCTGGCTGAGATAGCTGCCGTCCTGTTGATGTACGCAAATGCGAATCAGGTCGGGATCGAAGTAAATCGCAATGTTGATGCCTTTCATGCGCGCTGTCCTGTGAGATCTAAAATCCCACTATAGCGTTAATGATGGTGCGGGGAAATCACCCCTCAAGGGAAGGGCGTGACGGGCAGCACGATGCAGGGAGTTGGCGGGAGGGGCAACGCAGGACATTGAACCAGGGGACAGCCTGCCTCACGGTCCTGCGCTGCCCAATGTCATTACATCCCGATGTATTTCTTGCCTTGCTTCAGTACCACATCACAGGCTTTGGTCTTCAGCTTTTCGCCCATCGTGGAGTTGCTCAGGCTCTCGAGGTTCAGCTGCTGGCCGTTGCCGGTGTTAAGCAAGCCTTGCAGACCCTGCTGGTAATCGGTTTTCTGTTCCTGGGCGGTGGTGCTGCTCAGGCCAAGTTTGCCCAATACCTGATCTTTCACCGACTCTACGTTGTTTTTCACCACATTGTGTTCAACGCAGTACTGCATCACACCTGCCGCATTGGTCATGCTGTTGGCGCTAACGGCTTTGTCACCGCCGTTCAGCAAGCCAGTGACCGATGAAAGCGACATCCCTTCGCTCGACGTGCTGCTGCCGCTGGTGGTTCCGCTGCTCAGCTGTGAAGCGGCGCTGCTCAGTTGATCCTGCCAGCTCGCTGCTGATGCGCTGCCTGCAACCAGTAACGCAGCAATACCCCATCCCCAAATCACGCGTTGTGTTGTTTTAGTCATTTCAACCTCATTTCTCTTTATGGCTGACTGGTGTCAGTGTTGCTTAAGAGAGGGTAGACCTAAGAAAGTTCCAGGGGGTAGGGGAGATTGGGAATGTTCTGGTTTTTGGCGGGATTTTGCGCGGAAATTTGCTGGTAGCCGAGGTGGTGGTGCTTTTTTCAGCGCTTAGCGCACATCCGGATCGATTCCGGTTGCGTGCCTTGTCGGTAACGGTATAATCCCCAACGTTTTCCGCATCCTCTTCAGTGCCGAAGTGGCGAAATCGGTAGACGCAGTTGATTCAAAATCAACCGTAGAAATACGTGCCGGTTCGAGTCCGGCCTTCGGCACCATTAGTTCTTCCAAGACCTTCCGAGAAAGTCCATTTATCCCTTTAAAATCAATGAATGCTTCGATTTTTACGTCCTGAGTTGTCCGAGTTCGTCCGTTGAAATCCGGGGGGCACTGGGGGCATAATTGGGGGCATATTCACTTCGATTAGAAATGTGCCCCCAAAATGAAGCTCAACGCCAGACAGGTCGAGACCGCAAAGCCCAAAGAGAAAACCTATAAAATGGCCGACGGTGGCGGTTTGTACCTTGAGGTTTCGGCAAAGGGTTCTAAATACTGGCGCATGAAATACAGGCGTCCTTCTGACAAGAAAGAAGATCGCCTGGCATTTGGTGTCTGGCCGACAGTAACTCTTGCTGAGGCAAGGGCCAAACGCGATGAAGCCAAAAAACTGTTAGGGCAGGGGATTGACCCAAAAGCTGAACAGAAAGAAGCTCAGGCCGAAAATTCGGGGGCATATGCTTTCGAAACCATTGCTCGTGAATGGCATGCCAGTAACAAGCGATGGAGTGAAGACCATCGATCGCGCATTCTTCGCTATCTTGAGCTTTATATTTTTCCTTATATCGGTTCGTTCGATATTCGCCAGCTCAAAACCAGCCACCTGTTAGCCCCGATTAAAAAGGTTGATACCAGCGGTAAGCATGACGTTGCACAGCGGCTTCAGCAGCGTGTTACAGCCATTATGCGTTATGCCGTACAGAATGATTACATTGACTCTAACCCCGCGATGGATATGGCTGGAGCTTTATCCACCACCAAAGCTCGTCATTATCCAGCTTTGCCCTTCAGTCGGTTCCCTGAATTCCTTGAGCGTCTGCGAGCTTATCGTGGACGTGTTATGACTCGTATAGCTGTTGAGCTTTCCCTGCTAACCTTTGTGCGTTCAAGTGAGCTTCGCTTTGCAAGATGGGATGAGTTCGATTTAGATAAGTGTCTTTGGTGTATTCCCGCAAAACGAGAAGAGATAAAAGGTGTGCGGCACTCGCATCGTGGTGGATTTGACCCTATATATCCAGACGCCTTTTCTCTCTTACGGTTGTGATAACTTTCTGCGTATATATTCCCGCGGCGAGCGATATCCCAGCGCGCTGTGCGGGTGATGTTCGTTGTAATGACTGAACGCCTCCGCCAGGTTCATCACCGCTACCTGGCTGTCCGGTTTTGGCATCACACTGATGTAATCCCGCTTTATCGTTTTCACGAAGCTTTCTGCTATGCCATTGCTTTCCGGGCTACGAACTGCGGTCGTACATGGCTCAAGCCCCAGCATCCGGGCGAACGCCCGCGTTTCATGCGCTCTGTAGGCTGAACCGTTATCTGTCAGCCATTCCACCGGTTCTGACGGCAGATGCTGGCCGAAGCGTTTTTCTACCGCACCCAACATGACGTCCTGTACCGTTTCTTTGTCATAGCCACCAGTGCTCGCTGCCCAGTCGATGACCTCCCGGTCGCAGCAGTCCTGTGCGAAGGTTACCCGCAGCTTTTCACCATTGTCGCAACGGAACTCGAAGCCATCTGAACACCAGCGCCGGTTGCTCTCCGTGACCGACACGCGACCTTTATGTGCACGCTTACGCTGAGGATCAGCAGGTTTGCGCTCCAGCAGCAGGTGATGAGTACGCATAATCCGGTACACGCGTTTTGCGTTCACAACAGGAAGCGCGTCACGCTCTGACTGTCGCCGCAACAGCGCCCATACCCGGCGATAACCATATGTGGGCAGTTCGGCGACCAGGGTATGTATCCGGGATAACACCGCAGTATCGTCAAAACTGGCATACAGCCTGCGATCCTGCCAGTCAGGCGAACGGTGGACCCTGAGACTCAGTTGCGCACGCGACACGCCAATACTGCGGCTGACATCGCTTATTCGTCGTCCTCTGGCAACAAGGGCGCATGCGCAATCCATTTTTTTGTCCGGCCGAACTCCACGGCCTCTTTGAGTATTTCGGCTTCCATCGTTTTTTTGCCCAGAAGACGCTGAAGTTCGCGGATTTGCTTATTGGCAGCAGCAAGCTCGGAAGCGGGAACGACTTCTCCGCCTGAGGTCACGGCGGTCAGTGAGCCGTCTTCATATTGCCTGCGCCACTTGAAGATCTGATTAGCATTGATACCGTGCAGTCGTGCGACGTGAGACACGGTCATGCCCGGTTCCATAGTCTGCTGAATAATGGCAATTTTTTCCTGCGGAGTACGACGCCGACGTCGCTCAGGTCCTGATAACACTTCAACCATCTTATTATTCTGACTGGTGTTAAACATAGTTCCAAGACTACCTCTTATTTTAAGAGAGGCGAAGTGTCTGGTGATCTAAGGGGCTAATCTACGTGGTATGAAGATGAAAGAGGAGCATATAGTGCCATTGAGCCGTCAGGCACTGACTTTACTTGATCAGCTAAAGCAACTTAGCGGTGACAATCCACGCTTATTTCCCGGAGATCATGATTCTAAAAAGGTGATGAGCGAAAACACAGTTAACAACGCTTTGCGTGCGATGGGTTATGACACTAAAACTGAAGTTTGTGGCCATGGGTTTAGAACTATGGCGCGAGGTGCATTGGGCGAGTCTGGATTATGGTCTGATGATGCTATTGAACGACAGTTAAGCCACTCGGAACGTAATAACGTGCGAGCGGCTTATATTCATACATCTGAACATTTAGATGAGCGGAGGTTAATGGTTCAGTGGTGGGCAGATTATCTTGAAGATATAAAAAGAGAATTCATTTCTCCCTATGATTACTCCCATAGATGACTTGTTGATTTATCTATGGGAGAAGGCGATTTCTCTTTGCTATACCATTGATTTAAAATTGTCTCTTATGTAATCGAATTCTGATATCCAAATATTTGACATTATTAAATGTTTAAGGTTTTTAGTATTTATCGCATCCTTCGTCTTATATAAACAGTGCCCTTCTAATTTTCCATTGGTTGAGCACATGATACATGGGCTAATAGGATGGGCACCACAATTGACTTTCAAATTATCAATTTCTTTTAATGCTTTATAGCAAAAATAATGTAGTAGCCATTTGCCTTTTGAGAACCTCTTTAAATCAGGCAAGCAATTAGATAAACCTTGTTCATTGGCGAATTCTAATAAATCATCTTTTTTTTCTCTAACATTACTAATATCCGAAGCTGACAGGATTCTCCCTTCAGAATAACCGTAAGAAAACTTGCTATCATAACTAGGATATAATGCACTCTTAAGTGATTCCAGAGATAATAAAAAGAAATCTTCATCATTAAGTGATATCAATTGAAAGTAATGTTCTATCAGATCGTCAGTTATCATTGAGTTGGATATTTTTGTGCATAATTGTAATAGCTTAGGTATAATTTCCTTGCTGACAAAATGCGATTCCATTGAATAGTAACAAAGCATTAGAATTAGAGGGTTTGTAGGCACTTCACCTCGAAAATCCTTTACATCCTTATCAATAATTCCGACGATATATTTTTTATGTTGCCATCGGGTTTGAGGGATTCGGATAATTTCATCCATTGCTAAAACTACATTTTGACATCCAGGTGAAAAGCCATCAATAGTTTCAATAGGGAAAACCTCTGCTAACTTACCTGCACTTTTTGCAAGTGAGTCATATAGTTGTATGTCATCCGTTCCCTCAACTATTACACTTATAGTATTGGTCATTATTGCTGTATTTAAAACTTCCCCTATTTCATATTTCATTTTTATTGACCTACATGTAATTCTAGTTCACAAAGATAGTTAGGGTTGCGATTGGCTAATGATGGGCTGTGAGACGCAACTATTATTTGAGTTTTAGGGACTAATTCAGAAAATAAAGTCAAAAGTTCCCTTTGCCATTTAATATTTAAAGATATCTCTGGCTCATCGATTATCAAGAAGTTTCTCTTCCCTCCCTCAAATAAAACAAGGCATAAGAATGTTAGAATATGCCTTTCACCACTAGATAACTCACTCAAACTATGTCTGATTCTACCGATTTGTACAAATATTTGCTCATCTCTAACAATTAACTCCTTACCATTGATTAAGAATCGATTAAATGTGTCAATTAATAAATTTATTGAGCTCAGCATTTGTTTTTCTAATTCCAATTCATTCATGATGTTCATGAAGAGTGGGCCGAGGATTTCATGGTGCCTGTAACGTGATACTTCGTTCTCAAAATTTTCATCGGAAAGAATTTGAATTACTTTAGACTTAAAATTATTTTCTTCGCCGTCATCTAAAGCCTCAATTATTCTATCTTTATACTCTATTAATCGCCCCTCGAAATCCCTGGGTAAATTTGTGCTAGGATCTCTGCTTACTGTTGTTTCATTGAGGGTTATGGCCAATGATAATGTATCGAACAAAGCGCTTTGTATTCTTTTTGTTGCTGTTATTCTTGCTATTTTATACTTTTCCAATAGTAAGGATTCAATATTTTCTATCTTTATTGATTGAAGGTGAAGGTTTTTCTTAATAAGCTCGAATTGATTTATTTCTGATTTTGACTTGTATTTGTTTTGAGTGAGCCTTAAGAAGGTTGACATTTCATGCGAAATTGAGAATAAATCTATTTCTTTGTTTATAATGTTTTTGTTTTTAGCAAAAAACTCATATATCTGGCGAGGTTCAACACGAGATGCTTGATTGACAACCCCCCTTTCTACTCCCATGGAAAGGGATGAAACCTCGCTTAAAGGTGATGATTGAAAATCTGACCAGTTATATTCAGAGGTTTCCAATTTCTTGTTTAGTTCATTTCTTTTTGTTGTATCATACTTTCTTTTTATAACCACTCTGTCATATCCAATGGGTGTGGAGTAATATATAGACACTCCAGATACTTTATTTTGAATTAAAACAGACTCATCTTTTTCAAAAATAGCATGAAGAATCTTTAGGAATGTTGTTTTCCCACTTCCGTTTTCACCATATATGACGGATATATTGCTGGCAGAAAAAAGCACGTTTAATCTTGAGCTTGAGGATTTAAATCCATTTAATTCTATTCGCTGTATTTTTATCATGTTTCGCTCTATAAACCATTTACTAAATAGTGGGGTGGGTTTGTATTTAAAAATTTGCTTAGGCAAGGAAGTGATTTCATGCCACTTCGTTTAGTTATACATTATTTCTTTTTACTGCACCTATAGTTATTTGAAAATAGGCGGGAAATATTTCCCTTTAATGAAGATGTGTTTCATTGTTCGCTACGTTTTAGTGTTGTTTAGGATTTATTTTCAATGGGTTATCTCAACAGCGCGCTCTCGTACCCCCGCCACGCCTGCCCGCTTTATGTAGCGGTTTTCATGCACCTGCATGAATGGTGCCGGGCCGCGCCGCATCTGGCCTGCGCGGGGATAATCAGGGTGCAGGAATTCATGCGTTTTCATGCAGCATAGACATGCACTCGCGCATGAGAAGGCCAGCCAGGGAAAAGGAACACAAAAAAACCGGCGCGGTGGCCGGTTCAGATGAGGATTAGACGCTTTTCAGACGGGGGCCTGCTGACGCCTGGACAGTTTACTGGCGGAGCCGTAGCGGTTCAGTGTCTGTGCCTGCCGCTCCGCAATTTCCTGCTCCCCGGCGTTCTCCCTGTCTGTCACTTTCTGCGGCTTCATCATGTCCGCTCAACGCTCTCCAGCGCAATGAACGTGCAGGAGCATTCCAGATTCCGGCACTGATACCAGGTGTGCTTCACAACGGGGCTTCATAGGCACTGGTGCGTTCAGGGCCATTATGCGCTCTCCGTCAGTCTGCTGAGGTGCTGCTGAAGGCGCAGGTGTTGTGCGGACTTGTAGCTGCCCTTGTAACTAAACGCGACAACCGTAAGAACCACGCTCGTAGGTTTCTGGCAACATCTGAATGGGAAGTCTGGCTGGAATAGAAGAAGGCCGAGGCGGTGGAGTTGACAATGGTCGCAGAGGCTAGGAAATTTATCTGAGTTCAGCTAAATACAAAGGGGCTGGCATGCCCCTTCTCCTGCCATACTATTTTGCACTGCTGTGATTGGACGCATTGCAATTTGCAAATTTAAAAAAATGGAGCCAGTGCTAGGTTCCATCAATTCTTGCTCTTTTTACTTCAAGTATGTGGACCGAGGAATCGATCACCATTCAGATGGATCATATGAGTAGGTGCATCTGCAACCCAAACTTCTGTTTCCCACGATAGATCCATAAGGTATTTAGCCATTACTTTACGGTCAGGAAACGCCGTAACATAAACCAATCCGGGTTTTGCATTCGCAAATAATTTTGCTAATTCACCATGGCGTTTTCCGTCAACTGGTCCATGAGAGGTGACTGACTCGATTAGCAGTAACCAATTACGTTCTTCCCAATAGAGAACAACATCTGGCAGTTTTCCTTTGCGGTTAACTGTTACTCCCAGCTCAGCAAGCCGTTCCTTGCGGAAATGATCTTCTTTCGCTCCAGTGTCGCCGATATATATCACTTCGGCTTCTGGGGCGAAGCGAGGACCAAACTCAACAATGATATCCTTGATTAACTGACTGTGGGCACCAGGGCTTAAGGTGAGATCCGTTCCGTCGTTCAGCTTCAAAGGGATCATTTCCATTTTTCTTGCCATTGCATACTGTTCAACCAAGGTGGATATGTTTCCCATATGCCCTTTGAGTGACTCATCCCATTCAGGAGTACCATACGTTAGCAGCACGGAATGCAATTCAGGTGCTATTTGGTAGCAGGCTTTGGGAGAATTAACCGCCCGGTTGGGTTCATCAGGGTTGTATAAAGCAACTCCACCATCACAAAATTGATGGAGTGTTTGTCGGCGGAATGTTTCACGAGTATTAGGGGCATATTCTTTACCGTATACGTCCCTACACCAATCCATGATCGGAGTGACACCTATCATTGGCCGTTGTATTTTTGACCAACATCCATCAGGGTGAAGGTCAAGAAGCGCGAGTAAGGTCAGTGCTGAACGTTCATTTATCTGAGGGCGTGGCATCCCCAACAAACGTAATATCTCAAGAGATTGTTCAATTTTTTCTTGAGCTTTTAGTGGATCAGTCGTTTTTCCTTCTGTCATCAGATCTAATTCCCTATTTATTATTTCATCTATTTGGTTCTGACTAAGTACTTCACTGTCTAACTCACTGCCTATTTTCCGCAAAATTTCCAGTGGCGGATAGTGGATCGACCTTAGGTCTGAGGCATTTATTTGAGTGTGCCCACCAAACTGGCGATAATATTTGTCCAACAAAGTGCAGTTCAAATAAACATAAAGCCCACGGGCAAGATCTGCGTCCATACCAACTTTTTTAATATGAAATACATTGGTTTTATTTTCAAAACCGATTAAATCACCTGGAAGAGATGAGTCATACAAAGTTGCTACGATTCGACGTTTTTCTTCTTTACTGCTAAATCTTTTAATGATCAGAAAGTAGCCCTCATTTTTCCAAAGCCATGGGCGTGATGAATCTGAAACCCTTATAGCATTTGGCTTTTTTCCGTCGAGGGGCCAATGAACTTTCCCGTTTAAATGCTGAGGGAAAAGAAGCGGAACGGATTCTGCATCTAAAGTTTCGCGCAAGTCGTCTCGAAGTCGAAAGTTAACGACAGGTCCTGTACTGACCTGAATTTTTAGATCGTCTAATGTTGATGTGAATGGGGACAATCTTTCAACAATGTCCTGTTCACGCGGGCTTGCTGCGATATGTATGAACTTCTGTTTATCCGTAGAGTTTACTATTTTGTCGATCGAAACCTGACGCTGTGTCATGTCGGTAGCTGTTATTTGCCCGGTTTCTTCATCAAGATGAAAATCAGATGTTGGACTTGAGGTGATCGTAACTTCGCCTTGAGATACACCTTTGATGCAGTGAATGATAATATTTTCTTGAAGAACCTCATCTTCTGCAAAAGCAGTCTTTCGAGAGTCAAAAATGTGAATTTTCTTGATGGATGTTTCAGAAAGTAATTGTTCCCGGAAAGGTTGATAGTACGGGCCATTACAGAAAGAACGAGGAATGATTGCTACTAATTCCCCACCTGATTTCAACTGTTTTAACGCTAAAGCAACAAACCCCGAATATAAATTGACGGTTTCTATTCCTGCGTTGCTCATGGAGATTCTGTGAGGGCTGGAGGATAGAATTTTTTTGTATGGGGGATTCATGATTACATGACTGTACGTTTCAATCTCTTCCGGGTCGAAAAGGTTTTTTATGCGCAGGCTTGTTTCAATTATGTAGTCCTTGGTGTTGATTTTATGTGAAAATTTTTCCCCAAACTCATTTGCACATGATTTTAGTGTTTTATCCAAAAATGGCAGCATCACCTCTTCAATGTCATAGACATCGAGCTCTATTTTTTCAACTCCCAAGGACAAAGCTCGATCTACGAATGCAGCCGAAAGTGATCCCACTCCACATCCAGGATCAAGTAACTTAACGTCACTTTCGATGTTGTCGAACAGACTTGCCATGAACAGACAAATCGGGCCTGGAGTCATAAATTGGCCTAGTGCTGATTTGGTCTTTGGGTTGAGTAGCTTATTCGCTTCTTTTCTATTCTGTTCAGCCAATTCCAAAAGACGCATCGTATTTCCACTCAGTCGCTAAAAAATCAAAACTGCGTTTTGTTCTTTTTCATCAAAGTTGATCCCAAGAATCAGAAACGCGTCACAAGGGGACAATATTACTACAAATGGCTAGGGGAAAAAGGTATAGCGTGAACGTAACGGTTCATCACACTGACAAGTGGGGCAACTTTCTCCATTAGTCTGAGTCCTCTATGTGGAAGATTTTAACAAAGAGGGGAGAATACTTGCTTTGTGTGACATAGCTGAATGAGTAAATGGAATTCTCATATTGGCAAAGCGTTTTGCCGTTGGCTATCTACTCTTGGTTAGTGAGTTGCGTCTTGATGCGGCCTGCGTGTGACGCCAATGATAGGGAAGCAAGCAGGGACAATACAGTTAAAACTGTTGCTGTACGTTTTTTCATCTTTACCATTCCTCCCCTGAGAGAAAGCTCTTTTGATACTGTGTCAGCAGTCTCCTGCGTTAACCCGGTATAGAACAGTGTTTAGGCCTGGTTTGCTTGCACCGACAGTTTTGTGATGTGTTCCAGTGGTGTGACGTTCTCGAATAAGATCCGACCCTTGCTTTTGCGTGGAGTATGGCCCCCACATCTTGGAACCTGCATGGCGTCTGGACCTTCCGTACTAAGTCAAAACCGCGTTTTGTGAAACTTACTGACCCTTCATCCTCAGATCGGACATGCTGAATATGTATGATCCTAATTAAGGGCAGTCTTTGGCTTCTTCCCGGCGCCACCACAATAGAATGCATAGCCGGAGTAATAGTGACCTCGTGAAATTTCCCTGTCTTCTCCTGCTTGATTGCAACAGGCTGCAGATTTTTCTGGGTTAATTACTAACTATTTTTAATACTTCTTTTTTTATTTTCCCTATGTTTTGCTAGAGTCATTCCAGGCATGAGATAAGGAAACGAAAATGGATACTTCCCTTTTAAACTCAGTAAACAGCCAGGGACGTGAGCAGTTTGAATCTGCTGTGAATGCGCTCCAGGGAGACATCTCAGCAGCCACTGCACGCCTGTTAATTGATCCACGTTTACGTCTGGAGTATTCGAAACGCATTAAAGAGATGGCTGAAGATCTCCGCTCAAGAGCAAACATTGGTCTTATTAGCTGGGAACAGGCAGCGCAGCAGGCGCAGGAAACACGCAATCTGATCATGGATCTGGTCAGAACGCGGAGTACCCCGCTCGGGCGTGCCATGGCTCAGCAGATGAAGTCTTCGGGGAAAACGCTCAATGAATTAGTGGCTAAGAAAGCCATTTCCCTGTTCGGGCCACGTACTAATTTCAATACGCTTTCTCAGGCTCAGAAAAATCAGGTCTATGCCAGCATTGTTGAATCTGCTGGTAAATCAAATCCTCAGGTTAATTTGAGGATGCTGAAACTCTCCCTAGTGGGAAAGGGGCTTGTGGTTCTTTCCATAGCCGTGTCCCTGTACGAAATTTACACCTCGGAAAATAAGGTCGCAGAAACTGGACGCCAGCTGGCAATTAATGGTGCTGGTATTGCAGGCGGAGCCGCAGGTGGCATGGTTGCGGGGCTGGTGTGTGGTCCGGGAGCACCTATTTGTGTTCTCATCGGTGGATTTATCGGTGGTGCGCTTGCCGCATGGGAAATGGGATATTTTTGGAGGTAATCATGCAACAGCTCAGCACATTATCCCTGGTCGAACATTCCGGGCAAACCGAGTTCTCGCAGGCGTGTTCAGAGATTTATTTTGACGGTAAGCCATCTGGCATAGTGGTACCCGGAAAGGTACTGGAAGCGGCTTTTCGGGTGGATGAGGATCGCTATTTGATCTTTACCACCGATGACGTTCTGTTTGAAGAGTCGCTGACAATTACCCTGATAAGCCGTGAGCAGGGCGTTATTGAGATTGCCCATCTTGGCGGAGAATACGCTTCGGGCGCATTTGAAAATGCCTCCACAGATGAAGAGAGTGTTCATTTTCAGTTTATCGATGATGTCAGATGGACCGTAAAAATTTCTAAGTCACCTCATTTGCGCATTCCTTTCCTGTCTGATCCGCGCGGCGTGAAACGTCTTTCTGGATTAAAAACCTATATGACTTTTTCAACAAACCCAGTTTCGGAAAGTGTTAAATGAAAAACAATAAGAGGTGTTAACTCGAAGCGGGGGTGAAATAACTGATTTATCTTGAGAGTCATGCCTTCGGTACCAATGATTGATGAAGAAATTAAGTCGCTTAAGAGCGGCTTTTTTTGTGTCTGAAATCCATTCAACCGAATGTCGTAGCATTCCCCCCAAACACCCACTAGCATTCCCACCATATCCCCTTAACCCACCACCCAGGCCACCGCATGCTAACTCGCTCCCTCACTCGTGACTGGCGCATCCCCATCGCAGCACTCCTCACCCTGACATTGCTGCTGATCACCACCACGCTCTACACCCACTGGCCCGCATTCCTGCAATGGAGTCTCGCCACGCAAATCTCGCTGCACCGCAGGCTGGTGACGTACCTGCTGCAACTCAACAGCCACGACTACACCGGTGGGATATGGTTGTTAGGCGGCGCATTTATTTACGGCGTACTGCACGCTATCGGGCCGGGGCATGGCAAATTTATCGTCACCACCTATCTCAGCACCAACAAAGAAAGCCAGCTGGCGGCGCGCGTGGTGCCGTTTCTTGGCAGCCTGATGCAGGGCATCTGTGCCATTTTGTTTGTCTATATCCTGGCAGTCGGTTTTAACCTGGCGGCTGGCGATCTCAGTACCAGCCGTTGGTATGTGGAAAAAGTCAGCGCGCTGCTGATTGGCGCGTTTGGTGCGTTTGTTATCTGGCAGACGTTGTACCAGCAGCGACCACGAAAAATAGCCATCAGTACGATCAAACCGCTGCATCAGCACCCGGAACAATGCGGTTGTGGGCATCACGGTGTCGGCGCGGATTTAACCCACGCAGACTGGAAAACCCGCCTCGGCGTGGTGCTGGCGATTGGTGCGCGGCCATGCAGCGGTGCGATTATGATTCTGCTGTTTTCCAATACGCTGGGGATTGTCAGTTGGGGGATCGCCGCTGTGATGACGATGTCATTGGGGACGGCACTGTCCATCCTGGGGTTGTCGCTGGCGGTGCGTTATGCGCGCCATCGTACCGTGACCTTTTTCAGTCGTGACAACGAAAACTATCGCTGGTTGATTCCGGCGGTACGGATCGCGGGCGGTGTGATTATCATCCTTTTTGCCACCGTGCTGTTCCTCACCGTTATCCCGGTCAGCGCCAACGGGGATTATATCGCCGCCGGGTGCTAGCCAAACTCAGCAAGATCCGTCAGGCCAAACGCGCCACCGCTCAGGCATAGTTAATGGCAAGGAGAATGCCATGCCCGTCAACAAAACTGAGGTTTACCACCAGCGCTTTAACAAGGTGTTTGATTATATCGATCAACACCTTGACGATCCGCTGCTGCTGGAACAACTGAGCGAAGTCGCCCATTTTTCGCCCTACCATTTCCACCGGCAATTTACCGGTTACTGCGGTGTCGCGCCGGGGCGCTACATTCAGTTGATGCGTCTGAAACGTGCGTCATACCGGCTGGCATTCAATCCGTCCGAGAAGATTATCGATATTGCGCTGGATGCAGGCTTTCAGCATGCGGAGTCGTTCAGTCGTGCGTTCAAGCAGATGTTTGCGATGACGCCGAGTGAATTTCGTCAGCAGCCCGCCTGGGTCAGTTGGCACCAGCGTATGCCGCAGTTACAGACCAAACGGAGAGAAACGATGCCGGTCACTATCATCAATTTTCCCGCCACCCAGGTGGCGATGTTGTCACATTACGGCCAGCCCGAACGCATTATGGAGACGGCGGCGCGTTTTATCACCTGGCGCAAAACCACCGGCTTATCACCGATTGTCAGCAGCCAGACATTTGGCATTGCCCACCATGACCCGGCCAGCACCCCCGCAGAGATATTCCGCTTTGATATCTGCGGCTCGATAACAGCCCCGATCCCGGAAGAAAATGCGTTTGGTGTGGTCAATGCGCTTATCCCCGCCGGTCGCTGTGCGCTGTTGCGTCATCATGGTTCGCACGATGCCATTGCCGCAAGCGCGCGCAGGCTTTATAGCGACTGGCTGCCAGCCAACGGTGAGGAGCTGCGAGATTTTCCACTGTTCTTTCATTATCAGAACTTTATTCACGATGTGCCGGAACACCAACTGATCACTGACATCTATCTGCCATTGAAATAGCAGAAACTCCCGACAGCGTTTGCTGGCGGGAGTTTCTCGACACAGCGCGCCCATATCGTGGCAGAATAGCCGCCCGACCCATCAGAATCGTGCAAGAGAGAGACGATATGTCAGATGATATCGAGCAGCGCATCTATGAACTTGTCCGTCGTTATGATGGCGTTTATCTGTTTAAGCAAAAAACGCTGTCGCCGCAGATTGATATCGATAGCGATCTCAATTTTGACGCCGATGAAGCGGCCGCGCTGATGGAGGAGTTTTTCTCCGAGTTCAACGTGGCGCGCGGTACCTTTTCTATCGCGGCCTACTATCCTCCTGAACCATCGCTGGGCGCGATCCTCAATCCTTTCAACAAACGCCAGGTACCGGTGGTGCCGGATTTCACGTTGGGTATGTTGATTGAATCGGCTAAGGCCGGGCGCTGGTTGTATGAATAATTAGCGTTTCTGATGCACGCCAAAGCCGCTTTGCCCTGGCGCAATGTCCTCCCTGAGCGTCAGCGCCGGGATGACATAATCGCCACCATTTTGCCGCCGAAACGCAATCGGTTCGCAAGTCGCTAAGGTATCCAGTCGGGTAGCCAGCGTATCGCACCAGCTGGCGAAACGCGCGTCCGCCGCTTTCTGCACCTGATACAACACCACCGGTGGCAGCACGCTAAAGCCCGGATAGAACAACATGCCATGCTGGATGGGGAACAACAGATCGTCGATGGGACCATTGATGCCACGCGGGCTGTAATGTGATTCCCAGCCGCCAGTGGTGACCACCAGCATCGCCCGTTTACCCGCCAGGTTACCTTCACCGTAGCGTTCTCCCCAGCGGCTTTCGTTATGTTCACCCACGCCATAAGCGAAGCCACAGGCATAGACGCGGTCAAACCAGCCTTTCATGATGGCGGGCATGGAGAACCACCACAGTGGGAACTGGAAAATCACCGCATCGGCCCAGCGCAATTTTTCCTGTTCTGCGGTGATATCCGCCGCTTGTTGCTGATGTTCATAGGCGAACCGGGAATCCAGCGAAGCGTGAAAATACTCGCCCACCAGCGGAGCCTGCGTATCCGCAGCATCCAGTTGCGCTTTCCAGTTCATGGCATAGAGATCTGACACCTGCACCTGATGCCCGGCGTTTTTTAGCTGCTGTACACTGAAATCTTTTAACGATCCGTTCAGTGAATGGGCTTCCGGGTGAGCGAAGACAATCAATACATTCATGGTGTAATCCTGTGAGAACAAAGTGGATGCAGGCTACGTCATGGCTGGATATAGTAGAAATCAATTACTGATATCTCAGGTATAGACACGGTGAATATCGGAGCGCTGGATTTAAATCTACTCCTCACACTCGATGTGCTGCTGGCCGAACTGAATGTGACGCGAGCGGCACAGCGCCTCAATCTGTCGCAACCCTCGGTGAGTGCGCAACTGGCGCGGCTGCGCAGCATCTTTAACGATCCGCTGTTGCTGCCTGGACCGCGTGGTATGTTGCCGACGTCACGGGCGGAAGCGCTGCGCGAGCCGCTACGGCTGGCGCTGGAGTCGCTGCAACGGGCGATTGCCCCTCCGCAGGCTTTTGAACCTGATAAGGCAAACCTGACCTGGCGTATCGCCGCCACCGATTACATGTCCTCGGCGATCATGCTGCCGGTGATCGGGACGTTGCGGGTCGCAGCACCGGATTGCCGTGTGGCGGTGTTTGGTCTTAATCCGCCGCTGGTGGCGCAGCAACTGGAGAAAGCCGAACTTGATTTGATTTTCCATACTGGCGATCGCGCGCCTGAGACGTTGCATCAGCGCAAATTGTTTAGTGAGCGTTACATGCTGGCCGGACGTATTGGTCATCCGCATTTACATCCGGGCCTGACGCTGGATACGTTCTGTCAGCTGGAACATCTCATCGTCTCGCCGGACGGTGGTGGATTCAGCGCCGCTACCGACAGCGCGCTGGCCAGGATCGGACGCGCGCGGCGCGTGGTGTTATCGGTGCCACATTTTCTTTTTATGCTGGAGGTGCTGGCGAGCAGCGACATGGTCGCGGTGCTGCCGGAGCGGCTGGTACGCCGCTCAACGCAATTGCAGGTTATCGAGCCGCCGCTTGATGTGCCGGGGTTTGATATTTTAATGATGTGGCACGAACGTATGCAGCGCGATCCGGCCCATCAGTGGTTAAGGCAACAGATTATGGCCGCAGTGTAACTTCGTACACTGGCGGATTTTTGGCTGCCATTGCGCCTAATTTCTCGTCGGCAACCTGAAATCCGGGACAGCTCGCCCAAATGTTTTTGCTGCCAATGATATAGACGCGTTTTTGTGCGCGGGTCACCGCGACATTAAGCAGGTTAGGTTTGGCGGAAGCCCATTTAGCGGCTCCCCGGGTACGGGCATCCAGTCCGAGCACGATAATCACATTTTTCTCTTCTTTCCCCTGGAAGGTATGTACCGTTCCCACCCGGTCATCTAACCAGCGTTTAATCCCTTCTACGTGACCAAGTTCGGTACGGAGCAACGACTTCAATTGGTTTTTGACCTGGCGGAAAGGCGAAATGACATACACATCCGGCAGATTGTCATGAGCGTCTAACCATGATGTCACCATTTGCAGCACCCGCTGTCCCTGGGCAGGCACATAGTGTTTTCCCTGAACCTCGCCGCCAATGTCCAGCCAGCGACTGGCTCCCCAAACGCTACTGTCCCTGGGCCAGCGTTGATCGCGGCCATGCAGCATTTTGTTGTTATACGCAATGGCATTCGCAATGCTAAACATCGGTTCATCGCAACGTCGATGGACACGTAACGGGCTGCCAAGCCAGTTATTCTTCGCGATTTGCGCAGTACCATAAGGGTTGACGCGGTCAGCCAGATTTTGCACCGATTGGGTGGTTGGCGACCATTCTAGCCATTCAGCACCAAAGGCGCGTTCGGCGAGGGTTTCGACAAATGCCGGCGGGATAGTAAACACGGGCTCGATTTGCAGTGGATCGCCAACCACCACGGCCCGTCTGGCTCGCCACAGCGCACCAGCAGCCTGTTGTGGCGTAGCCTGTCCTGCTTCATCAATAAATAGCCAGCCAATCTCTGCAAAGCTGAAATGTTTAAACTGTCGATGGACCGAAGCAAAGGTAGATGACACCACCGGCACAATCATAAATAACAGCTGCCAGAGCGCCAGGCTTGCTCGTCGATCGGTGATGCTGCCATTGATTGCATCACTTAACGAGAACAAAACCTCTTTTAAATTGCACTTACGGTAAGACGCTTTCAGCCAGGCCTGATGCAGGTCCAGTGCGGATGCCATCAGCTGGCTGCGCGCGGCATTTAACACTGCACCCTGACCAAACGCGCTGCGCTGCACCTGTTCCGCTTCGATATCGGTATCCGCGCCAGCAAACATCACATCCGGGTACTGCCGCTCTAGCTCGTCGCAATGCTGCTGCGCGGCTTCCAGTTCTGCAAGCAGCTGTTTTGCCCGTTGTTCTTCAAGATTTAGCGTTGCCTGCGTGGCGACCAGGCGACGATGTAATCCCGCACAAATGGCTTTTTCCCGACAAATTTTTTCAATACGTAATGTCCACCAGCCAGGAATACGTAAAGCGCGTTTAGCGATGACGGCCTGAAGTTGGTAAAGACGCAGGTTTAATTTTTCCCGCTTGCGCAGCTGTTGCTGGTGGGCGTTGCGCCGATCATTTTGTGTTTCAAGCAACTGAAGATCGCGCAAAATATCCTGATAGTGCTTTTCGGCATGCTTAAAGGCGAGCTTCGCTTCTGCGAAGGTTGTTATATTGGCACCATTGATGGCAGAGAAAAGATTGCGATATTCATCTGCTGGTGCCGGGGCAATGGCGGATTTATGGCTCTGAGTAAAAGCCCGCTCCTTAAATTGTTCGCGATTTTTCTGTTTCCCCAACGCGACCGCGATAAGTCCCCAGCAATCTTCTTCCGCTGACAGCGGATCAATGGCAAATGTTTTGCCTTGTTGCTTTTCGCCTGGAGTGAGATGGCGCGAGGTTGCTGCAACTTTACGTGCTGAGGGTTTTAAATAATCAACCTCTTTCCAGTCATCGCCGAGGCTTTTAATTTGTGGCAACTCGCGTGAGATATTTTCTACCGCGGTATTGTTACTTGAAACCACCACCATCTCGAAGCCGGTAAGTTCATCACGCAGGCAGGGAATCATGCGGGTTTCATTATTTACTCTTAACGGGATGCTACAGGAAAAGGCATCTTCAACCTGGTGGAGATTCGCCAGCATGCCAGCGCGTTTCACCAGATTATTGGCAATCACATCACGTAATAAAGTGGTTTTCCCGGTGCCCGGCGGCCCATTAACGGAAAAAAGCCCGGTCTCCGTCAGTTCATCTGCAAGCGTATTAATGGCAAATTGCTGCATCAGACTCATATTGTGTTGAGCATCGGACAACCAGCGTCCGGGAGGCAGTTTATTTAACCGGAGATGATCAACCAGCAGCGCTCGCCCTTCCGGTAACAGCAAATCCGCTTTTCGCTGGCGATCTCCCGTCAGATAGCGACCCAGAGGTGAGGCCGCATCCAGCCCATGCTGGCGGATATATGTCATCGCCTGCTCAATATCACGCAGATAAAAACTGTTCAGAATGCTGATGTCACCTGAGCGATCTGCTGCGGATAAGGCATGATGACTGCCAGTTATCAGGGCTTGTTGCGTTATTTGGCTCAGTTCCGGTAGGCGTCGGGGATCGATTGTTTCCCCAGGTTGTTGCTGATTCCTCACTTCTCTTAATTTAATAAATAATGCAGGAACCTGGATTTGCGGCTGGAAAGATGTCCACTCGGCCATTGCCTGCAAAAACTCGATAATCTCAAAGGTCGTCAGAACTTTAGGTAAGTTGTGTTGCTGCTTAATATTATTCGCAACGGTAATAATACTTTTAAAGCGGTCGTGAAGTTTTTTCGTGCTCAGTTCATAGTTTTCAAACCGCAGATTATCCAGGCTGCCTTTTTTTAATTGTCCTAATGCCCAGGTCACGGTAGAAAATTCAAAGCTATCGCTGTCTATAACGCCATGCGGATCAACCACACATTTTATCGAGCAAGTACGCCCGTCATCGCCAATCTTTTCAACATCAATATCGCTGATTGTCGGAAAGGATTGCTGTGCTTGTTGGAATATTTCCTGACGATCAAAAATACCGAAAAAAAGCTCATAGCGATATTTTTTAGTGGGAGAGTAGCGGTGGCCAGCCCGCCTCACTTGCTCAGGATTGATCCACGGGAGGATAGTCAGCGATTGCAGGGCTTCCATCTCAATTTGCAACACGCCATCGGCATTATCTTCAAGATCTTTAATATCTGTCGATTCGAAGAATTCAATTTTGTGCCAATACTCGAGAATATGAATGGCCTGGTGCGTTGCGGAATTTGAGTTATGGCTGTCCATGTTAAGTTGCAGTCCTTATGGAAAAGTACGCAGTTTTGGACATACTACTGCGTTGAATGATACTTGTTCAATGATTAGCAACGTTGCTTAATTTTCTGCGGATTTAGTCGGAAATTCGAAGACGTTCTCATGGCTATGATTGGACCCATCTTATATCGCTAAAAATTCACTTCTCCCGGCCTGAAAAACTGCGCACACTATCCACCTTTATCATTATGGAGAGATGGTATGACATCCCGAAACCTGCTGGCGATCGCGCTGTTTGCCAGCATGGCCGCGCCGCTGTTGGCTGATGACAGCGGTATTTCCTTCAGCCATAAAGACTGGGAGCTGGCGTGTGATAACACCCTGACCTGTCGGGCGGCAGGCTACAGCACCGAAGAGGGGGCGGGTGGTTCGGTACTGCTGACACGCCAGGCCGGGGCAAATACCCCGGTAAGTGGCGAGGTAGTGCTGGCAGATGCAATGGAGGATGAGCCGAAACCCGTGGCGATGCTGTCGTTATGGATCGATGACAACTCACTGGGTGAGTTGCAGAAAGCCGATAACGACGAATGGCGTTTAACGGAGGCCCAGACACAGGCGGTGATCCGCGCAGTGAAAGGCAATGGCACGGTCGAGTTTCGTGGTGGTGAAGAACCGTTTGAACTGTCGGATAATGGCGCCTTTGCGACCTTGCTAAAAATGGATGATGCGCAGGGGCGTCCCGGCACGCCAGGGGCGCTGGTCAGAAAAGGCGATAAGCCGGAAAGTAGCGTGTTGGTCGCGGTTGCTGCGCCAGTCATTCAGCAGGTTAAAGTGATGCAAGCCCAGCCGCGCGCGCTCACTGCCCAGGAGTTGTCATCGGTTAAACCGCAATTGATTGAGTCTCTTACCGATGATGACAGCTGCGATAATTTGCAACCGTCCGATGACCAGCCAGAAGAGGGGGCTGAGCCAATCACCCTGACGCCCGTGGATAAAACGCATGTGCTGATCTCCGCACTGTGCTGGCGCGGTGCCTACAACGAAGGCTATGGCTTTTGGTTGATGGACAAGCGATTACAGCAAAAACCCGAACTGATTACCGATTCCGCCTCTGACTACCACGACGGCGTGATTTCGCTGGCGCAGAAGGGGCGGGGCATCGGTGATTGCTGGAGTACTGCCGCATGGGTGTGGGATGGCAAAGACTTCCAGCAAACCAGCGAGGCCACCACGGGCATGTGTCGTGCTATCCGGGCAGGTGGCCCCTGGCAATTGCCCACGCTGGTGACCAATGTGAAGCCAGCGCGATGAGATGGTTTTGCCTGATGCGCGATAAATCGCGCCGCGACGCCAGGTATTATTTCATGCAGCACTGCTTATATTTTTTGCCACTGCCGCACGGACAGGGATCGTTACGTCCAATCTTTTCACCGGCAAAATAGGGCACCTGGGGGGCTGGCTCAGGCTGTGACAGGCGCTGCTCCTGCCAGTAATCATGTAGCTGCAAGGCCGCCGGTCGAATCGCTGCGATACTGGCTTCAAACTGTTCCGGGGTGAAGCCGTCCAGTTGGGCAAAATTTTCTTCGCTGCCGTGTAAGGCAATGGCGTCGAGTGCCGGTTGCTGGGCTTTCGGCAGGGCTGACCAGTCATCCTGTGCCACGCCGCGCATATAGCCAAAGCACCACTCTTCCACCACGGTAAACTCCTGACCTTCCATCTCACGAGTGCCGAACAGCGGATCAAACTGGTCCGGGAACTCGCTCAGGCGCTCGGCGATATCGTTCATATGCTGGAAGGTCAGGGTCATAAAGCGATCCATTTCACGTTCGCTCGACCACTTCGGAATGTATTTCTGGCCGCCCCACATCGCCACCAGCCATGCGCTTGGCTCGATATCATTGGGGCCGGAAAGCAGCGCAGTCAGCATGCCATCCAGTTCAGCAACATCCACCACGGAGTGCTCAGTGCCGTATTTCTCCAGCATCTCTTCAAGCCAGTTCAGCTCTTTTTCGGTTAACGGGCCGTGGTTCATACGGTATCTCCTGCGATCGCTGCTCATTGACGGGCACGTTGCCCGACGTCGATAACGCGCGATTATAGCGGGAAGCGGAGGGATTCAGCCATCAATTGCCACTTTTCAGCTATCCATTGCTGAACCTTTCCTAAAAATCATTTCCCATAACATATTTCGCAACATTATTGGCTCTGATTCGCGACCAATGTCAGCGTAAACACTGAACTTGCTGCATTAAGGACGCAAATATCATGAGTGTTGGCACTTTGCCGGTACTGGACTTAGGGCTGCTGGAGTTACCCGGCGCTGCGCAGGCAGAACATCTCACTGAGTTACGCGAAACGGCACGCGATGTCGGTTTCTTTTACCTGGTGAATCACGGCGTCAATGCGCAGCTGCTGCAAAATGTGCAGAGCATCACCCGCGCTTTCTTCGCCCTGCCAGAGGCGGAAAAACAACGGGTGTCGATGATCCATTCACCCCATTTTCGCGGTTACAACCGTGCCGGGGTGGAATATACCCGCGAGCAACGTGACCAGCGTGAACAGTTTGATATCGGTGCCGAGCGTGTCGCGTTAACGCTACAACCTGGCGATCCGGCATGGAAGCGATTGCAGGGACCCAATCTGTGGCCGGAGGCATTGCCGCAGTTGCGTCCGGTGATCCATGCATGGCAGCAGGAGATGACCGGTGTGGCGCTGCGTCTGCTGCGTGCATTTGCCCGCTCGCTGTCTCTGCCTGCTAATGCCTTCGATGCCCTCTACGGCACCCATCCAAACGAACATGTGAAGCTGATTCGCTACCCTGGCCAGGCGGCACATGAGAGCCAGCAGGGTGTCGGGGCGCATAAGGATTCCGGCTTTCTCACCTTTTTGTTGCAGGACGAACAGCGGGGATTGCAGGTAGAGGTCACGCCGGGCAATTGGGTTGATGCGTTACCGAAACCTGGTGCTTTCGTGGTGAATATTGGCGAATTGTTGGAGCTGGCGACCAATGGCTATTTACGTGCCACCGTGCATCGTGTGGTTTCTCCCCCGGCACGTAAAGAACGCATTTCCATCGCCTTTTTTCTTGGCGCGCAACTGGACGCACAAGTGCCGCTCTATCAATTGCCGGCATCACTGGCGGCAGAGGCGGCCGGGCCAACCAGCGATCCGGCAAATCCACTGATTCGTGACGTTGGCTGGAATTACCTGAAAGGACGTTTGCGATCCCATCGTGACGTGGCTCTGCGTTATTACACCGATGCACTCAATACCGTTAAATCATAAGAAAAGGGAAACTCATGGACAAAAAAGTGATAGCAGCACTGGCTTTATTTTCTCTGGCGAGCAGTTACGCTTCCGCGGCCGCACTGCGTGTGGCTGCCGATCCGGTACCGCACAGCGAAATTCTCAATCAAATCAAGCAAACCGATAAAAAGCTCGATTTGCAGGTGATTGAACTGAACGGCAACCTGAATGCCAACGAGCTGCTGGCGCGGGGGGATGTTGATGCTAACTATTTCCAACATGTGCCGTACCTGCGTGACCAGGAAAAGGCGCTGGGCGAGAAGTTCGCCGTGGTGGCAACGGTCCATATCGAGCCATTGGGGATTTATTCGCACAAAATCAAATCCTTGAAAGATGTGCCTCAGGGGGCGCAGGTAGCGGTACCCAATAACGTGACCAATTTGAGTCGTGCGTTGTATCTGTTGCAGGCTAACGGGTTAATCAAACTGAAAAGTGGCAGTGCCGGTTCGTTGGTCACCACTGCGGATATCAGCGATAACCCACATCAGTTGAAAATTATTGAAATCGAAGCACCGCAACTGCCTCGCGCGCTGGATGATGCCACGCTGGCGATTATTAACGGTAACTATGCGTTGCAGGCAGGTCTGGTACCGTCAAAGGATGCGCTGGGACTGGAGCAGGCGAAAGACAACCCGTATGCCAATGTGTTGGTAACAACACCGAAGCTGGCACACGACCCACGTATTCTGGAACTGGCGAAAGATCTTGAGTCAAAGCAAACTGCTGAATTTATTAACCAGCAGTACAAAGGTTCGGTGATCCCGGTGCACCAATAATTCCTGCCACCACCTGTATCTGACGGGTGGTGTTCCCCTCTATCTGTGTTATATTTCGCCGGATATTTCACGGTCTGTTTTGTTCTAATTTATTGATTTAACTTAAATCAGCTGTGGTTCCTTTCTGACATCCGGGGTTTTGTGATGCAACATGGCATCGTCACCTGTTGCTTGCGTCTGTTAACGGTAGCAACGGCGGTTTTTTTGCTCAGTAGCTGTGGCACGCTCTCGCAGACATCGGCCCCGGTCAGTGACAATATTTACCTTTCGCATGCGTCATTCGAGGATAATGTCGATGACATGGTGCGGCATTACATGCAGCAAAAGCAGGTCTCCGGCATCAGCATCGCCATTATTCATCAGCGTGGTGAACCCCAGTTTTACAGCTATGGCGTCACTGATGCTGTGCATCGTTATCCCATCACACCGGATACCTTGTTTGCCCTGGGATCGCTGAGCAAAGGGATCACCGCAGAGGTGATTATCCAGTTAGTCAATCGTGGCGAGCTGCACTGGACGGATACCCTGGCGACGTTGCTGCCCACGTCTGTGCCACTCAGCGCTGATGCCAGGCGCATAACCTTGCTACAACTGGTGACGCACACCTCAGGCCTGCCACGTCAGGACATGGATTTGTCGATGTTTATCAAATTCATGCGCTACCTCTCCAGCGGCGAGAATTTTTACGGCAATTTAGATAGCGATGAGGTGCTGGACTATCTGGCGGATTTCCGTGCACCAGGCAATCCACAGGCACAATATTCCAACCTGGGTTACGCCCTGCTTGGCTATATCCTGCAATATCACTTTCATCAGAGCATCGAAGTCCTGGCCCAACATCATTTATTTATTCCACTGGGCATGACCAGCACCAGCTTTGCTGCCTCTCATCTACGCAATTTCCCTTACCGTGCACTGGGCCATGCTGGCGATCAGCCAAAGTTGATTCCGCGAGGTCAACTGACACCTGACTGGCAATTTCGTCACAATATGGTGGCCGCGGCGAGCCTGTACAGCAACGCGCGGGATCTCATCCGCTATCTCGGTGCGCATCTCAGCGCCACGCCTGATGAGGCCATTAATCAGGCTTTTGCCCAGGTCGGGCAGGGCTATCAGCAGCACGGAAATCAGTCACAAAATATTGCCTGGGTTACCGACAGCTACGGCGATCAGCGCATTACCTGGCAGGTAGGCTATATTGGCGGTTACTCCAGCTTTATCGGGTTTGATCAGGCCAACGGCAATGCCATCGTGGTGCTGCAAAATGCGTTTAACTGGAGTAATTACCTTGGCATTGCGTTATTGAGGGATTGGGTGCGGCAGTAACACGGTTGCTTGCAATTAAGCCTTGCAGAATTGCGTGGCGGCTGTTGTATGCTGTCCGGCGAAATTTGACGCGCAGGACGCGGTGCAAAGCGCACCGGGGAACCTTCTGCGTGCCGCAATTGTCAGTAAATTGAACATTGAATAATTAACCAGAGTGGACATCACCATGCGCAGGACTCACGCCGTACTTCTTTCTGCAGGACTTTTTCTGGGCTCGTTAACCCTGACGCCCGCCGCGCTGGCCGAAGGCGAGCAAACTGATAACGTGCCACCGCCGCCGCAGGTTGAGCAAACCGCGCCAGACGCACAGGCCCAGGCACCGGTAGTGGCAACCCCGGCGCAACCGCAGGATAACGCCGCACAGCCTGTCGCACCGAACAACTACGATCTCACCACTATCGTGATTGATTACAAAGAATATAAAGTCGGCGATGTGGTGCCGGATGAGTATCGCGGTAAATCCTACATCATTAGCGAATGGCAGCCGCGTCACCTGCCAGCACCGCAGGAAGATACCCATTGGGCATATATCAACGCTAACTACATCCTGATCACCAATGACACCGGTAAAATCGTGATGGCGAAATCCGGTGACATCTTCTTTAAAGGTTAGCGATTAATCAGGCGCGCCAACTGCGCCACCGCATTGCTGATTTGACTGGTGCTGGTATTACCGTATCCCAGCACCAGTCCTTGTTGTTTGTGCTCTCCCAGATAAAACCCTGACAGTGCGCCGGGCGCGCAACCTGACTGAATCAGTTGGTCTGCCAACGCGATATCCTGTATTGCGGGTGGGAGCTGTAATACCAAATGCATGCCACATTCCCCACCGAGCAATGAAACCTTTTCACCCAATTGTTGGATGAGTGCGTTGCGCAATGCGGTCTGACGTTGTCGGTACAGGCGACGCATTTTGCTCAGATGACGACTGAAATCGCCATTGCGGAGAAAAGCCGCCAGCGCCTGCTGCTCCAGGCGATTACCGCCGCGCAGCACTTCATGCAGCGCCGGGCGCAGACGCGGTAACAACTGGGGCGGCAACACCATAAAACCCAGACGCAATGCAGGAAACAGGGTTTTGCTGAATGAACCCACGTAAATCACCGGGGCGTGCTGCGCCATCCCCTGCATTGCCGCGATGGGTTCGCCGCTGTAACGAAAATCACTGTCGTAGTCATCTTCAATAATCCACGCCTGATGCTCCCGCGCCGCCGCCAGTAACGCCAGACGGCGTGGCGCACTCATCACCACGCCAGTGGGATACTGATGGGTCGGTGTGGTGTAAATCAACCTTGGTGGACGTTGTTGCCAGTCTTGCGGCTGCGGTGCCAGCCCGTGAGTGTCTACAGCGATAGGCTCGATGTGCAGGTCTCCTGTGCGCATCGCGGCTTTCGCCCCGCGATAGCCCGGTTCTTCCACCCAACCGATGTCACCCGGATTGCTGAGGAGCAACACACATAATGACAGCGCCTGTTGTGCGCCTTCGGTGATGACAATTTGCTCCGGGGTGCAGCGTACCCCGCGTGCCAGAGCAAGATGTTGGGCCAAGGCTTCACGTAATGCACCTTCCCCAAGCGGATCGCCATAGCCCAGCAACTGGTGGGGCTGATGTTGCATCACGCGATTAAATGCGCGTCGCCACTGGGCGAGTGGAAAGTGCGACAGCGCTGGCACGCCTGGCCTCAGCGCCATTTCCTGACTGAACGGACGGTGTGATGAATTTAACTGGGCCACGCGAGTTGCCAGCCGTGGCTCGCTGTCATGTTCTGCCATAGCAGCAGGGGCGGGGAGCTGTGCAACCGGCGTGACGCGGCTACCCTGGCGATCGCTCACCAGAAAACCTTCTGCCTGTAGCTGTGTCCAGACGGCGATCACCGTATTACGCGAAACCTGAAGTTCAAGTGCCAACTGGCGCGTGGCGGGCAGTCGGGTGCCTGCGGGGAGTTTGCCAGCCAGAATCGCCTGCCGGATACGCTGGAACAACTGCTGCTGTAGCGTCAAAGGGTGATGGTTTGCCAGCGGTGCCGTTAGCAGGGTGCTGAGGTCGAAGTCGTTCATGCCGTGCTCGCGTGGATCTAACAATAAGCATGATTGTGGCGCTTTTTACAGGGCCAGCAAAGTGGCAAATTACCTCTACCCAATCCAACGGCAGGGAAACACGATGTCTCAGAACACCAATACCTGGGGGCAACCCGTGGGGTTTGCATTACCCGACTGGCAATCGCGTCCACGACCGGAATTTATCCCCTTTACCGGCGACTATTGCTTCCTCGAACCGCTCAGTGCCGAACGTCATGGTCGCGAACTCTATGCTGCCTATGCGCTGGCGGAAGATGGCCGGGACTGGACCTATATGTTTGCGCAACCCTTCAATGATGAAGCGGCCTATCTGGCGTATGCGCGGCAGATTGAGAATGGGCACGATCCCATGCATTTCGCGGTGATTGATAAAGAAAGCCGGCGTGCTGTCGGAACGCTGGCGTTGATGCGCATCGAACCTACGCATGGCGTGATGGAGATTGGACATGTGGCGTTTTCTCCGCTTTTAAAGCAAACGCGCATGGCAACCGAGGCCCATTATCTCCTGATGCGCTATGCCTTCGAACAACTTGGCTACCGCCGCTACGAGTGGAAATGTGACAGCTGCAATCAGCCATCACGTAATGCGGCACTGCGACTGGGGTTCCAGTTGGAAGGGATTTTCCGTCAGGCCATTGTCTACAAAGGCCGCAGCCGTGATACCTGCTGGTTTTCGATTATTGATAGCGAATGGCCGCAGGTAAAACTGGGCTTTGAACGCTGGTTGTCAGCGGATAACTTCGACGCCGGGGGAAGGCAGCGCTACCGACTGGAAGCGCTGCGTCAGGGCTAAGTGAGAAAGATATATTTGCTGGCGGCAAGCACGATGGCGCAGGTTGCTGCCATCATGACCCGCTTCAGCCATTGCAGCTCTTTCTTCATCCCGACAATGTCGAGATTCATGCCACTGATACGGGAATCCGTGTGATCAAAACGCGCTTCAAGTTTTTCGAAGCGCTTATCAACCCGGTCGAAACGTTGATCAACTTGTGCAAAACGCTTATCAACGTGTTCAAAGCGCTCATTCACGTTCTTTTCAAACTGGTCAATCCGATCTTCAAGGCGGTCAACGCGTGTTTGTAGAGCCTGTTGTCCTTTTACCACTCCCTCCATCGCCTGGGATAAATCGGCTTTGGTCAGTGAATGTTCCTGCTGCATTTCGGCGAAGATCTCGACCAGCACTTCTGCCTGGCGTTCGTCCACACCTGCCTGCTGCAACGATTTGTACGCTTTATGGGTATTCATCATCGTCAGTATCATCCCTGTTCTCCCTGAATGGTTTTCTCCTGGGGAGAAACCTGTCTGGGATGTGATAGTTGCGCCATGTGACAGTATGTATTTTGCGCGCTATCTCGAAAAAAATCAATTAGGACAACGAGTAACGAGATTTTCAGGGGCAGGCCGCCTGTGCCGTGGCACAGGCGGGTGGGGGATTAATTATGTGCGTATTTACCGCTAATTTTTTTGCCGGAAGTTGGGGTTTCATCCTCTTCATCGGTGATGGCGGGAACGGACAGGCTGGCTTTTACGCCCCAAAAGTAGCAGACCAGTGAAGCAACGATGGCGAGGATCATATCCAGTGGTGCACCAATCACACCGCTGCCGCCGTAGGTGCCGAGCATGGAAATCACCAGTACGGCGATGTAGTAGGCCAGTAGCCACCATGCGCACTGCAAATCCTGACGGAACTGGTTGTTTTTCTTGCCAAAAATGGCATAGCCAATCCAGGCGACAATCAGGATCGGGATGAGGATCTCATTCACTGACCAGCCACTCCAGTAGATCAGCAGAGTACTGGCAACAAAAGCCAGAGGACTGAGGATCGCGGCAATCGGTAAACGGAACGGGCGCTGCATATCTGGCAAGTGGTTACGGAACGCGCCCAGGGTTATTGGACCGGGCATATAGGTAAACACCGTTGCGGAGGTTACTGCACCAATCAAGCCACCCCATACCTGAAACTCTGATGGCAGCGTCCAGACGATCGCCAGCAGCAATGACAGCCACAATGCGCCACGAGGCACACCGGATTTCGCATCCACTTCACCAAACACCTTGAACAGATGGCCGTTGCGCGCCCACGCGAAAAGTACGCGTGCGGCCCCAGCCAGATAGATGTTACCGGTCCCGGCCGGTGAAATGACGGCGTCGATCAAGATCAGGTTAATTAACCAGGTAAGACCAAGGCTGCGTGCCAGGTCAGCATAGGGTGACTGGAATACCTGCTTCAGACCAGCCCAGCCGTGTTGCGACAGTAAATCTGTCGGCACTGCACCCATAAAGGCGTATTGTAGCGCCAGATAAATAACGAAACTGACGGCGATAGCGATACCAATCGCCAGCGGCACGTTGCGCTGTGGGTTTTTGGCTTCGCTGGCAAAATCCACCGCCTGACGAAAACCGAGGTAGGCAAACACGATCCCTGCGCCGGTCAGTGAACTGAACACGCCATGAGCTCCGCCCGGAGGTGCCGGTGGCACCTCAAGATTTGGCGCATGGAAGTAGAGCAGCAGGGTGACAATGGTCAGCAACGGCACGATAAATTTAAAGGTGGTAACAATGGTGTTAACGCGGCCAAAGAAACTGACGCTCCAGTAGTTAAGCAGGAAAAACACCACCAGCAGCCCAATCTGCACGGCAAAACCCAGTCCGGTCGGGCTGCCATCAGCATGTCCCAGCGCTGGCCACCAATAAATGGCGTACTGACGCACGGCTTCAACCTCCACCCCGGCCGTGCTGGTGTAGGCGAGCAGTGAACTCACGCCAATAACAAAACCGACGATATTGCCGTGTGAATAGTTGGGGTAGCGCACAAAGCCGCCCGCGCGCGGCAGCGCCGATGAAAGCTCGGCATACACCAGGCCAATCAGCAGCACGATCACTGCCCCTAATACCCACGCCCAGCCAGTATGGCTGCCCGCATAGCCGGAGCTGTTGAGTGCGGCATATAACCAGCCCGACCCAATCATCGATCCAATGCCAAGTAACGACAGATCGACCAGCCCTAATTTCTGTTTTAGCCCACTTGACGCCATAACATGCCCCTGTCTGATTATTAGATGTTGTGAGAGGGGAATAAAGCATATTGCGTGCCAGTAATATTTTACGGATGTGAAGGTTTAGCGATGAAATAAATATTCTGGCATCACCTGGAGAATGGGCGGTTCAGGTAAATGCCTGACATGGAAATAGGGGGTTCAATATATTCGGGAACTATCTGAACCTATGGATTCGCGGTGCAGGACGCACCGCGATGATCCGAAATATACATTATGCATGTAGTTGAAACATTATGTCATCCCTGCAACAGGAATGACATAATTCCCGTTAACCCTGCGGTTGTGGAATAATTTTAATATCCACCATGCCAATACCTAATTTACGGGGGTCCTGGCCGATGATATTTCCCACATTGGAGAGCTGGGGTTCCGGCGGGGCAATAATTAAATTATGGCTGCCGCCGGGATTGGTGAAATGCAGCGTGGTGGTCGATACATCGTCACCCAAGGTTAATTCCTGCTGCTGATCGCCAACGCGAACCGGAATTGGCCGATGCGCATTGGGGCCAAATGCACGGGCGGTGATCACCACATCAAAACTTCCCGGCAGCGGATCGACATATTCGATGTTCACTTCCGGTGCCAGATTGGCGTTGGACCAACGTCCCCACAGCTCCGGGCGCGAAATGCCGGTGAAGCTTTTCACGCTTTGCGGTGCACCGGGCACGTTGAGCATAAAGCTGTCAGCGCTATAGCGAATGGCGTTGTCTTCAATACGGATCTGCTGCTCATTGTGCTGATATTGCGCATCGCTGAGGGTGGTTAGCGGGAAGATCGCTTTTCCCTTCCACACCGGTTTATCAATACGCGTAACCGTTGGCTGACCGCCCATCTGCCCCATTGCGAGACAGAGGTCGCTGGAAAGTGCCAGATCAGGCTGCCACAGGCGCGCCATCTTAAAGCAGCGATCCACCCAGACGAACTTCTCCGCAGCGGTAAAGTCTGCCAGCTGATAACGCAGCGGCGCGGAATACTCACCTTCTGGCAGCGGTTCCACGCGTTTATCGCCCACGCGGAACAGAATCGGCAGCTTGAAGGTGGTACCTGAGAAGCTGAAAGTGTTCTTCTGCTGGTCGATGGTGAAGGCATCGAGCTTGCTGGGGAAATTCCACAGCTGGATGATATCCGGTTTCCATGACAACACCTTCTGCGTCATGTTATCAAACTGCGCGGAAAGCGAAGGGGAACTGAGGCCGCTGCGGCCAAGGCCAATGGCTTTATCGCCACCGAGAATATCCAACACGGTGGCACCGTTATCCAGCGTGCTGCGCTTGCCATCCAGCACCTTCGCTTCAGGCTGATCGCCACGGATCACCATAAACAGGTCATGGCGTGGTTGCTGGATCAGATATTGATGCGCGGTGTTATTCATCGCCAGGTGATCGGACGTCACCACAATGATGGTGTTTTTAAACCACGGCGAGGCTTTAATACGTTCAATCAGTCGCGCCACATGTTCCTGAGAGCAGGCCACCGCACTGAATGACTGATTTGGTTTGCCATCATAGCTGTAGCTTTTATGTTGGCAGGTACGGGAAATAAAACCGTCCGGGTGGTGGGTATCGACGGTGAGGGTAAAGAGCGCAAAGCGTTTCTGCTGCCGCGACAGTTCCTCATACTTCTTAAACACTTCATCCATCACGGTATCATCGTAATAACCCCAGTTGTTGCGATAGTCAGGGTCAGCCACGCGATCTTTCAGTTCCTGCGCACCGTACATATGTGCCGGGTCAAAACCATGCGATTTCAGGAAGGTATCTTTACCGGCAAAGCGCAGGTCGGCACCCTGAATAAACCAGTTCTCGTAGCCGGAATTCTTCAGGATATCGCCGAGACAGATATTTTGTGGGAAGAAGCTGGACAGTGCGGCCGACGCATTGTCCTGGAACGGAGCAAACAGCGGAATCCCACATTGTGAGCCGACCATACCGGCGATGGTGTAATCCGTGCCGGGCAGTTGTTCGGTGTTGCTGAAATCCAGGCTTTGATCTTTTTCACGACTCAGCTCGGGTGCCAGGCCGGGGAACGTTTTTTCGTTAAAGTAGGTTCGCTCCAGACTTTCGCCATAGATATAGACCAGGTTGAGCTTTGGCTCGCTAATCACCGATTTTGGCGTCTTGTAGTAAGTCTCGAAATCGGAATCCGCCAGTCGATTATGGGAAGCAATTAAATCCTTCACCTGACGAAATGCCGGAGTGGTTTGCACTGAGCCCGCAGCACAGGCAATAGCCAACAGACTCCAGCCAAGATGGTGTTTCTGTTTGCGACGACGTAGCAGCCATGTGAGCAGACAGAACAGGAGAAATAAGGCAATGATGATACCGATCGCCGGCACCACGTATTTGCTGACGCCCGCACCGGTCAGGCTGTTAGTCAGGGTATAGAGCACCGCGTCATTAATCCCGTCGCCAGTAAAATAGTTGCTGGCAAACAGCGTGATGTTGAGCACGATGAACAGGGTAAGAAGAAGCAAAATCACACCAAACCAGAACTTATTACGTCCGGCTTTGTGGGAATAGACTGCAATCGCAGCTAAAAAAAGTACAACCGATAATACTTCGGACAAGGTCGGATCCTCAGGCTGATTGAATACGCAATCCGTGCGTAACCACCCTCTTTGGGGGTTTTTGCGTCAATCTATATTGGCTGTCACATGTCTGCAACACGACCAGTCAGATTTGTGCGGCTGATTTGACTTTGTTTAAAGCGGGTTTAGGCAGGCTATGGTTTGCACTGGCAGCAATCAAAGATCGCTGCCAGATAAGGGGGAAGAGAAGAGGATCAGAGTTTGCCGGTCAGGTACTGCGCTTCGCCATCGGCAAAGCTCCAGTCACCTTTATTATTGGTAATAAAACTGATCATCAGGTCATTGCCCTGCACGCCACAGTTTTCCTGTAACTCGCGTGCTAACTCTGCCATGAAGAGCGTTTTCTGTTCTTCACTTCTCGGGCTGGTGTAGACCCGTACCATCACCAGATTGTCACTGCGCTCAAAACCGAGGCCGGTATCCTGAAAAACCATCTGGTATCTTTTGTTTTCGTGAACAATCTGATAACGATCGCGGGGTGGGACTTTAAAAGCAGTCAGAACGGCGCGATGAGCCGCATCCAGCAGAGTACGTAATTCTGATTCAGAACGGCCCTGAATCACGTCAAATTGCAGTAACGGCATAAATAAACCCTCGTTTTTGCTCACATGGAAAGAGTAGGATGTGGTGCTATGCTGCCGTGTACCGTTGCAAAGAAAAAGCGCGCTGCCTGAAATGATTATTTATTATTTTGAACAATCATCATGAAAGAGATTAAAACCGATGCACTTTGGGTGCACCTGCACTGGCTGACCGTACTGGCTGAGTTGGGGAGCTTTACCCGTGCGGCTGAACGGCTGGACGTCAGTAAGGCGGCGATGAGTCAAAAGATTAAAGAGCTGGAAGAGATGGCGGGCGTCGCGCTGGTGCAACGCACCACCCGCAGCGTACGCCTGACATCTGCCGGAGAAAAGCTGGTGGATGAGCTGCGAGATCCCTTTGCGCGTATTGAGCAGAGTTTTTTCAGCGTGCGTGATGAGGCGGGCCCGGTACGCGGCATGGTTCGTGTCAGCGCCCCCGTAGCCTTTGCCCGGCAGCAATTGGTGCCGATTATCGGCGATTTTTTGCGTGAATATCCGCAGGTGCGTATCCAACTGGATGTGACCGACCGCTTAGTCTCGCTCGGCAGTGAGGGTTTTGATTTGGCGATTCGTCACAGCCAGCAGTTGCCGGAAACGCATGTCGCATTGCCGCTGTGTGAAACCCAGACCTTATTGGTGGCGTCCCCCGCTTACCTGGCGGAGCAGGGTACACCACAAACCCCACAGGCATTGCAGCAGCATAATTGCCTGTACTATCCGCGCGGGCTGGAGTCACCACAGTGGCGTTTCCGTCAACTGAACGACGCCAGCGAAACGGTGCTGGTCAGAATCCAGGGGAATTTTGCCACCAACAATAGCGAATCGATTCGCGATGCGGCGTTGCAGGGGCTGGGCATTGCTATGCTGCCAGATTTCAGCGCCAGCGCGGCGCTGGCGGCGGGTACGTTACAACGGGTTTTACCGCAATGGCAGTCGGTGGACGCCTTCGCCGATCGTTTATGGGTGGTGCGCCCTTTTGCGGCCCAGGTGCCACGGGCGGTCACCACCTTTATTCACTGGCTACGCGCGCGCTTTGTTGATGGCTGAGGGCGACACCAGCGCAACCGGTGCATGGGGTTGCATCATTTGTCCCAGCAGGCTGGTGCGATTGTAGTTGCCAAGGCGCAGGTTGAAGTCGAGATGCTGACGTTCATTACCGCTTAATTTAATCACCGGTGGCGGGGTGTGCGGGCGCTGCTGAAATAACACCGATTTAGCAAACGCCGCGCTATTCCAGCCGCTCAGGCGTTGATAAAAGTAGGCATTCGCTTCGCCCTTGCGCAGATAGATATTCGCCCGGCGATATTCACGCATCGCCGCCTGTTGCGCCAGGGAGCAAAGTTGCTGCTCTGGCTCGGCAATTTTTTGCGCCAGCAGGGTAAAATCATCGCGCTTATTCAATTCACTGAAGAAACGTTGCGCCCCAAGATGTTTAATCGGCGCGTACTGCTTCTGCCATTCGCGGATAAAAGGATTATTGGGGCTGGCGGCGAGAAACCAGTTTTCCATCACCGGCGACAGGTAATTCATGGTTGAGACTTCGCAATAAAAACCAATCACATCCATAGGACGTTCCTGATGCACACGATGTACCCAGGCGAGATCTTCAAACAGCAGGGTGCTGCAATCAATGGCGATGCCGCCGTAGCGTAATAATAATTCCAACCGAATGGCATCACTTTTTTGTTTCAGCGTTAATTCTGGTGAAGTGAAGATAAAATCGGGCAAGACTTCTTTTACCGTCTGACGATTTAACAAATGCACCTGATGATCGGGATTATCCTGGCGGATTTTTTGAATATTTAACGCCATTGATTTCGGTAAATATTCATCGTCCCAATACATCCAGACTATTTTAGGGATATCTGCCAACTCTTTTTCGGCAGAAATCAACACCACGTTATCCTCTTCGCTCGGATCGTATTCCGGAGCGACAAGGCTATTTTGCTGCTTTTTTTGCAGTAACATCTGGCCGGTAAAAGCAATTTTCTGCCAGTTGTGCCACAGCATACGGGCAGTTTGGAGGCGTTTTTTTGTCATGGTGCACCTGATTATTGTGATTATCGCGGTTGGGGATTCCCTGATGCTGGCGCGTGGGCGCGCTCTTGTTTCCTCACGGCTGTGTGTAAAAGACTACCCTTGCTTAATAAAACATTCCTGCGCGCGAGACCATCATTTTCTTTATCTTTCAGATAAACCGGAAAATGAATGAGCCACTCAAGTTAAAATTATCATTAAATAATTTTGGTAATCGGTGTTTGTTTAATTAAGTATGGATAAGACTATTCCTAATAAAATAGAATTTCGCTGTGGTTTGATGCGGGCAGGATTAAAAAACGTGAGTCAAATGATGGGTTAACCGTACTGGATTTTTCACTGGCCTACCCAACGCTGATCCGCGTTAGCTACGCTTAAAGGACGTTGTTAAAAAAGGAGACGCTATGCAGCCTGATAACCGCGGATTACTGGCAGTCGATAAACAGGGCAATCGCGTGTTGTTTCTCAACCCGGACACTTTTGCAGTGCAACAGGAACTGAATGCCTTTCCACCCCGGCCACATGAGTTGTTGATGCTGCCGCAGTGGGAGAAAGCCTATGTCCCGATTTATGGTGATGGCATCCACGGCGATAATCCCCATCCGGGCCACAAAATCGCGGTGATTAATCTGCGTCAGCGGGTGATCAGTGGTTTTATCGATGTTACGCCCTTGCAGGCGCCACACAGCGGGCAACTGGGGCGCGACGGTAAAGTGTATCTCTGCTGCGAAAACAGCGCCACCGTGGCGGTGATTGATCCGCTTACCGATCGGCTGGAGAAAACCATTCCCCTGCCGTCACATAACGCCCACCGGCTGGCACTGTCACCCAGTGGGCGCAAGTTGTTCACTGAAAACGAAGAAGATGCCAGCATTACGGTGGTTGATCTTTGTGAGGCTGAAGGGCGGGTTATCGACACCATTCTGATGCCAGGACCGATTGCCGGTATCGCCGCCTCGCCAAAACATCCTTATCTGGTCGCCAGCGCGGCCGATGCCCCCTTACTTTATGTGGTGGATCGTCAGAGTCATCGCATTCGCCAGCGGTTACGTTTAGCGGGTCATCAGCAACCTTGTCAGGTCGTTCGTTTCAGCGCTGACGGCGAGCGTCTGGTGGCGATTGGCGATCATGAGGCAGTGATTACGCTGTTCGACGATCTTCTCAATCCCTTGGGTGATATCGCCGTGGGTGATAAACCGATGGATGGCTGTTTCAGTGATGACAAACGCACGTTGTTGATTGCCAATGAAGGCGAGGGGTCGTTGAGCGTGATCGATTTGGCGCAGTTGAGGGTGGTTGCCACGCCGCAGGTTGGGACGGGTTGTGAGGTGCTGAGTTATTTCACCCTCAAATAAAGGGGCGATGATAAATGGCGCTACTCCAGTGGCGGCTGCTGGCGTGTTTTTCTGCCTGCCAGCCGCGCTTGCGCAGTTCGCGTGCAATCAGTTTGTTCATAATGCCGTGGCCAACCAGCAGCACGGTGCCACGGTTTGATAGCAAAATCAGTTTGTCGGCAGCCTGTTGGGCGCGCTGGCGCGCATGCTGCACCGATTCCACATGCCCGGAATAGCCACATAGCCACAACAGGCGCAGCAGCGCCAACCAGACATTGAGCGGCAAATGTAGCCTTGCGTAGGGCAAGAGCGGCATTGCCACTTCGCTGAAGACTTCATCCACTGCATGTGGCTGTAGCCCCAGGCGTGTCAGTGAGGATCGGGCACGCGGTAACGGGCTGGAGGCGATGACACTGGCCTGGCTGGCGATCGCCATGCTGCGAGGTGGTGGTGAATCACAGATATCCGCCTGGTCGTAACCTTCACACCAGTCAGCCAGCGCTCGCGCCGTAAAGCGCCCGCTCACCGGATGGTTGGGTTTGCCATGTCGCATAAGAATGATGGTCATAACGCCTCGCAATGAATTTCTCCAGTGTAATGCAGCCGGTTGGCAACCTGGGAGAGTGGCAAGATTTCAGACAAATTCTCATCTGTCATCAAAACTTAACTGAATTATGCGACAAGTGGCGCGATGCAGGTTCAATCGCCACTTTGCTAATGATAAGCAGAAATCGTCAGTCTGGTGCATTTTTGACGTTTTTTTGCGCGCTCGCATTGCATTGTAATGTCATGAATTGACGCCATTTTTATCGATAATCCCTGAGAAATAGTAAAGATAAATTAATTGTTTTTACTGAAATCACTTGATTTATCTACGCGCGTAGATAGACTAATTACACAGTGATAGCTCACGGTGCCAAAGACGAAGTTGGCCTTGAGATGACGAAGTTACATTTGCCTTGTTAATGCGATCGGTGAAAAAAACATCGGCGAAGTCTGGCAAATCAGAGAATTCCAACACCAGGGAATCCTTTATTGACCTTGCATCCAGGTTTGCCCACTAAACGTCGCCACCGGGGCGTTCCGCTTGTTGCAAGGGAACCAGACCACGGAAGGGCGTTTGCTCGATCCTCATCTATCAGGGAAATGGTTATGACGGTACATCACTCCGTTTCGCAACAACGCGCACTGTCTTCTTCTTCGGCCGCCGATGCGCGGCTCGAAACTTCCTCTGGCCGCAAAGATTTCTGGCGCGCCACCTTATCCTGCTGGTTGGGTACGGCAATGGAGTATGCGGATTTCGCGCTCTATGGCCTTGCTGCCGGCATCATTTTTGGCGATGTATTCTTCCCCGAAGCCAGTCCGACGATGGCGCTGCTCTCCAGTTTTGCCACCTGGTCGGTAGGCTTTATTGCCCGTCCGATTGGCGCGCTCCTGTTCGGCTGGATTGGCGATCGTAAAGGCCGCAAGGTGGTGATGATCACCACCATCATTTTGATGGGTGCCTCTACCACGCTGATTGGTTTAATCCCCTCCTACGCCAGCATTGGTTTGTGGGCACCCGCCTGCCTGGTCCTGTTGCGCTTTACCCAGGGGTTAGGGGCGGGGGCTGAGTTGTCTGGCGGTACGGTGATGCTGGGCGAGTATGCACCGGTGCAACGTCGTGGCCTGGTCTCGTCGGTGATTGCGCTCGGTTCCAACAGCGGTACGCTGATCGCGTCACTGGTCTGGCTGGCGGTGGTGCAGATGGACCAGCAAAGCCTGCTTGCCTGGGGCTGGCGCATTCCGTTCCTCAGTAGCGTGCTGATTGCGCTGGTGGCGTTGTGGCTTCGTCGCCATCTGCGCGAAACCCCGGTATTCGAACGCCAGCAGGCGGAGCTGAAAGCGGAACGTGACGCGAGCCTCGCCATCCATGCCGCACCCACCGATACCCGCAGTTTCTGGCAGCGTAGCCGTGCCTTCTGGACCATGGTTGGCCTGCGTATTGGCGAAAATGGACCATCGTATCTGGCGCAAGGTTTTATCGTGGGTTATGTGGCGAAAGTGCTGATGGTGGACAAATCGGTGCCCACCACTGCGGTTTTTATCGCCTCGATTCTGGGTTTCCTGATCATTCCTTTGGCCGGCTGGCTCTCTGACCGCTTTGGCCGCCGCATTACCTACCGTGGTTTCTGTCTGTTGCTGATGTTCTACGCCTGGCCTGCGTTCCACCTGCTCGATAGCCGTGACCCGGCCATTGTTATTCCAGTGATGGTGGTGGGGATGGCGCTGGCGTCACTCGGTATCTTTGGCGTACAGGCGGCGTGGGGCGTTGAGTTGTTCGGTGTGAAGCATCGTTACACCAAAATGGCGGTGGCAAAAGAGCTGGGGTCTATCCTTTCAGGAGGTACTGCGCCATTGGTGGCTGCGGCGCTGCTGTCGTTTACCGGCCACTGGTGGGCGATTGCTATCTACTTTAGCGCCATGGCAACCATTGGGTTTCTGACCACCTTTGTGGCACCGGAGACGCGCGGGCGTGACCTCAATCTGCCGGATGATGCGATCTGACGTGCATCTGCCGCTACGGTTGGGTGCCAGGAACAGAATTCGAGGTAAAAGTATTGGCTAAATCGTCGTCCGGAAATGTCACGCGTAGTGACGTCGCCAAAGCCGCAGGCACCTCTGTGGCGGTGGTGAGTTACGTCATCAACAACGGACCTCGCCCGGTGGCAGAAGCTACACGTCAGCGGGTGCTGGAGGCGATCAAACAAACCGGCTACCGGCCAAATGCCGTGGCGCGTGCGCTGGCATCGGGCAGCACCAAAACCTTTGGCTTGATTGTGCCCAATATTGCCAACCCGTTTGTCGCATCGATGGCGCATCTGTTGTTACAGGAGTCGCTAAACCACGGGCACGTCATGTTGCTGGGCGATGCTGGTGATGATCGTCAGCGCGAGCTGGAGTTGATTCAGGGACTGCTGAATCGTCAGGTCGACGGCCTGTTTTATAACAGCGTCGATCGCCACCCTTATATCGATGTGATCAAAGCCAGTGGGACACCGTTTGTCATGCTCGATCGCGTTGAGCCACAACCCGGCGTCAGCATGCTGCGGGTGAATGAGCGCGAAGCGGCACGTCAGGTGACAGCGCATCTGCTCAGTCACGGTTATCAGCAGGTTGGGATGATCAGTGGTCCACTGGAAATGTTGAATACGCAGGATCGTATTCAGGGCTGGCGTGATGCGCAGGCCGAGTATGGCTTGCAGGTGGATGAGGCGTTGATCTTCCCCACCAGTTATACGCGACAGGGCGGCTACGATGCCGCATGGCGGATGATGAACAGCAACCGGGTGCCGCGTGCGCTTTTTGCCAGCAATGAAGGGCAGGCGATTGGCTGCATTCGTGCCTTTGCTGAATCTGGCTTACGCGTGCCGCACGATGTTGCGTTGGTCTGTTTTAACGGTACTGAGCAGTCGGCCTTTCATGTGCCGACGCTGACAACAGTACGCCAGCCGCTGCGTGAAATGGCGCAGCGCGCAATTGCCATGCTAAAAAACTGGGATGGCGAGGCGGAGCTGGCGGAATTTCCTCACCATCTGGAGATCGGTGAGTCCTGTGGTTGCCAACTAACCAGCCGAAAATAAATAACACCATGAAAAGATTGATTATTGATTGTGATCCGGGGAATGGCATTGCCGGTGCAAACACCGACGATGGGTTGGCTTTAGCCTTAGCGCTGGCGTCACCTGCTTTGTCAGTGGAATTGATTACCACCGTCACCGGTAATACCCCTTGTGCGGTGGGAACCCAGGTGGTGAAGGATCTGTTGCAGCGACTGGGCCTGAATATTCCGGTGGTGCAGGGTGCCCAGCAGGCATTACGCGAAGACCCGGCACCGTGGCGCGCGCGTCTTGATGGTGTCGAGGACAAAAAACTGGCCGAACTGTGGCGCGGCGTACGTCAGCCACAGTTGTTGCCAGCCGATGGCAATGATGCCGCAGGCGTGATGGGCCAGCTGATTTGTGACAATCCGGGCGAGTTTACCCTGGTGGCGATCGGTCCACTTACCAATGTGGCACAGGCGCTACAACGTTATCCGCAGATGGCGGAAGCGGTGGCGGAGATTGTCATCATGGGCGGCGTATTTGCGCTGGACGATTATATCAAAGACACCAATTTTGGCCTCGACCCGGAAGCGGCGCATCAGGTGCTGCACAGCGGGGCGACGGTGACGCTGGTGCCCATGGATGTCACCACGCAAACGTTGCTGACGCATCAGGATCTCAGCCGTCTTACCCACCATCAACATACACTCACCCAGTTTGTCCGGGAAACGCTGCGACCGTGGATTGATTACTCCATCCGTACCCGCCATTTGCCGGGCTGTTGGATCCACGATGCTTTGGTGGTCGCCTGGCTGTTGAATCAACGTGTCGCCGACGGCATGGATTATCATGTCGATGTGGAATTACGGCCTGGTGCCACGCGGGGTAAAAGTTGGCGTTATCGCACGCCGCTGCGTCTGGATGTGGGCATTCCGCACGATGCCGGCGCGCTGGTACATGTCCTGCACAGCGTCGATAACCCCTTGTTGCTGGACATCATCGAGCAGGCATTTAACGGCCTGAACAACTAAAAAAAGCCCGGTCATCGCGCTGGCGATGACCGTATTTCACCTGACATGCTTCCTTACACCGGGACGCACTCGCTGACAATTCCGCGTCACAGCCTGCCTTTCTGACATGCTATATACAAATAGTTAACAAAATAGTAACCGATGCAATCATTCGCACGGTAACGTTCACAATAATGTCCGGCCAACGATCCGGGCGCTGTCAGACAGGATACCCCCTATGTTTAACTGGACTGCGACGCAGCGAAATGTGGCTTTTGCCAGTTTCGCCAGCTGGACGCTGGATGCGTTCGACTTTTTTATTCTGGTGTTTGTACTCAGCGATCTTGCCCAGTATTTCCACACCAGCGTTTCTGATGTTTCTATCGCGATTATGCTCACGCTGGCAGTGCGGCCAATGGGTGCGCTGCTGTTTGGTCGTCTCGCGGAAAAATATGGGCGTCGCCCGATTCTGATGCTCAATATTGTGTTGTTCTCGCTGTTTGAGCTGCTGTCAGCCTGGTCACCGAACTTTGCTGCTTTCCTGACGTTCCGCGTGATTTACGGCGTGGCAATGGGGGGCATCTGGGGCGTGGCCTCGTCGCTGGCGATGGAAACCATCCCGGATCGTTCGCGGGGTTTGATGTCCGGAATTTTCCAGGCGGGTTATCCCTGTGGCTACCTGCTGGCGTCGATCATCTTCGGTTTGTTCTTCGAGAGCGTGGGCTGGCGCGGAATGTTTATGATTGGTGCGCTGCCGATTTTGTTGCTGCCCTTTATCTATTTCAAGGTGCCGGAATCCCCGGTGTGGCTGGCGGCGCGACAGCGTAAAGAGAGTACCGCCTTGCTGCCGATTATTCGCCAGCACTGGAAAATCTGTATTTACATGGTGCTGTTGATGGCCTGCTTCAACTTCTTCAGCCACGGTACCCAGGATCTCTATCCCACCTTCCTGAAGGTACAACACCAGTTTGATCCGCACACCGTAAGCATTATTGCGATTAGCTACAATATCGCGGCGATGCTGGGCGGTATCTTTTTCGGTTCGCTGTCGGAGCGTATCGGGCGTAAGAAAGCCATTATGCTGGCGTCGTTTCTGGCGCTGCCGGTGCTGCCGTTGTGGGCGTTTTCCAGCGGTTCCTGGATGATTGGCATCGGTGCGTTTCTGATGCAGTTTATGGTGCAGGGCGCATGGGGTGTGGTACCGACCTATCTCACCGAGCTGGTGCCTGCCAATGCGCGTGCGGTGCTGCCGGGGTTTGTGTACCAGTTGGGGAACCTGATTGCCTCGGTTAACGCCACCTTACAATCGCGTATTGCGGAGGCACACGGCGGTAACTATGGCTTAGGGATGGCGATTGTTGCCGGGACGGTGGCGGTGTTGATATGCGTGTTTGTCGCATTTGGACGGGAAACGCGTGGCATTGAAATATCCGGTGCCGTGGCGCGCGAGTCGCATTAAAACGACTCGCAGACGTCAATCCATTTTGCCGCAGTGAGATCCGCCATACGCTGCGGCGAAATGCGCACCGCATTGTAAATTGAACCCGCCGCAGGCAGCACCTCATCGTAGCTACGCAATGAGACATCGCAATAGACGGTCAGCGGATTTTCCAGGCCGAATGGGCTGACTGCGCGGGCGGGATGGCCTGTCAAATTCACCACCTCATCGACGCACAACATACGTACTTTCCTGCCAAGTGTCGCTTTTAATTTGTCATTATCAAGACGCGCATCACCGCGCGTGACAATCAGCACGATTTTATCTTTTACTTTAAAAGACAGGGTTTTAGCGAGTTGTCCTGGCTCCACGTCATGCAGGCGTAGGGCCAGTTCAGCGTCCGGCATCTCGATGATATCGACATCCGGTGCATGTTCGGCAAAGAAGTGCCGTACCGACTCCAGGCTCATTTTTTTCTCCGGCAAAATCAAGCGCTAAAACTGCCATAAGCCCTCTCAACTGTAAACGAGAATGCAGGAGAATCTGTAACAGAATTTACTGAGCACACACCGCTGTTAATGTGCAGTTACCACAGCGTTCAACGTCGGGAATGCGGTAACGCTGGCAGCAACTACGTCGTTCCATCACGCCATTGCGTGGGATCATAGTGCGGTAAAGCGGGTTATCGCTGCCATCCAGCAGGGTACGGCTGAAGAACAACGCCTGCTCCAGCTGTGACACCACATCTGCGGGCAACAGCGTTTTTAACTCTCCAAGGAACCACCAGAAGGAGAATCCCATGTTGTTCCAGATCAGTTTGGCGTTGATATCACCGTGCTGCGCCATGCCATTTACGGCTGGAATCAGGTAGTACTGGATCAGGCGATCGAGACGCTGCTGTGCGTTGAGGTAACGAGCATCCTCATCCTCCTGCACATCAATCCAGAAAGCGCAGGGATGGCCATTTTCATGGAATTCAACGTGAATCAGATGGGGAGCGCAGTTAAGCGCGCGTGGTTCCAGCAGCAGTGCCAGCATCAACGGTGACAGCAACAGGCCGAAGTACCATTGCGCCCAGAGCGACTGGAGGGGCTTCGCCTCATGCGGGACATCAGGATGATTGCGATACAAATAATCGCTGTAGCGCTGGGTGAGGCGGCGGTAATGCTGGGGTTGGGACCATTCGGTAAGTGTTAAGGTGCCTGATGGCGCAGGCTGGCCGAGGTGTATTGTTTCCAGCATGTAGCTGCGCTGTTCACGCATCAGATCTTCCAGTGCGCTCGCCAGCGTGCGGTCGCTTTGGATAAAGATCAGTGGATGTTCGCTGAAGCGATGATCCTGACGGGTGATAGTAGCCATGCCGGTCCTGAATGAAAACGGGAAGCGAAAAACAAATGATAATCGTTCCCGCTTCAGCTCACAAGACAACCCGGCGTTGGATTCACCGTCATGGCACCCGTGAATCCAACGTTTCAGGCGAGATCTTTGGTATCCAGCGGCGCTTTGGGTAAATCATCCCACGCCAGGATGGTATTACGTCCCTGATTTTTCGCCACATACAGGGCACGGTCAGCATTCGCGACCGCCTGATCAAAATCATCATCAAAAATCGGGGCGATACCTGCACTGATGGTGACGTGGGTCGAAACCTTCTCATTAAAGCGATGGGGAATTTCCAGATCGACCACGTACTGGCGAATGCGCTCGGCCAGTTTCATGGCAATTGAGGCGTTAACGTTCGTCATCAGTACCAGAAACTCTTCACCGCCGTACCGTGTCACCACATCGCGCGAGCGTACGGCATCGCGAATGGCGACCGAAACCCGTGCCAATGCCTGATCGCCCATCGCATGGCCGTAGTTGTCGTTGTAGGCCTTGAAATGGTCGATATCCAGCAGTAAGACGAAGTGGCTGCCTGCGTGATTTTCCAGAATGGTATCCAGACGGTTTTTCAGCCCCCGGCGGTTATACAAACCGGTTAACGGGTCCAGCATGCTTAAGTCGCTGAAACTCTCTTTCTCTTCATATAGCTGCCGAACCAGACGGCGGGTGAAATGATCGAAGCGGCGACGCATCAGATGGTGTAATGAAAAACCAATCAACGGCAAGGTGATGGTAAACAAAATCATCATTAAATGCTGACCATCATCCAGCAGTAAAACAGTGAATACCGGCGGCGTGATGTGTAAACAGAAAGCAACTAAATAATCACTTAGCGCAATGGCACTGACAAAAAATACGCTCAACAGACTGATTATTAAAAAACTACCATCAAAATAGAAAACCAGATGGTATTTGTGGTTTATGTGCCATGCCCATAATGCACCAAATAACAATGCCACAGGATTTAATAGCGGTAATTTTAGTTTTGGGCTGATTAAACAAAGTGTAAGTAAAGAGATGCTAAAGCCTGCCACCAGTACTGCTGGCAGTGAGTGGATGCTGGATGCCTCCCCTAAAAATGGTAACAAAGAAAATAGTGAAACAGCGACATTCAAAAACAGAAAAAGCATCAGTGAGAGCCGATATTTGCTGTGTTTCAATTCATCGTAAGATTGTAATTTCATTATTATTACTCGTAACAGCCCTGAAATATCAAAGCGCTACCCGACCGGAATATTCTCCCTGCCAGGGTAATGAGCACATTATTGCTGTGTTATCAAAATAGTTATCGGCGGCAATTTAGCATTTTCCAGTAGTACTGTCATCCGCAGGGCTTTTTCGATAAAAAAAATCCGCTGCACAATGAGAAATATTATCATATGATAATACGAATACTTATCATTTGAGGGTTGCGCGATGATCATGGCGATGTTGGCTGCCTGCGGCTTATGGGGTGTGAGCTGGATTATGGGTAAACGCCTGGATAGCGGCTGGGGTGTGCTGTTGCCCTGTGCGGCGATGCCGGTCTTCGCACTATGGGAACCCAGTTTCAGCCAGTGGCGGTTGGTGATGATTGTGGCGTTGTTGCTGACAATAGTGATGTTGTTTCATCATCGTCTGCGTCATTACCTGCTGTTGCCTTCCTGCCTGGCGCTGGCGGGCGGATTAGCGGCGGTGTCAGTGAATTTTCATCTGATCTGAACGACAGAAATGACAAAATCACGCATAAGCGTGAGCAGAAGCTGTAAACATGATGGATGAGATAACCGGGAAGGATGACAACGTTGGTGCGAAGAGAGGGACTTGAACCCTCACGTCCGTAAGGACACTAACACCTGAAGCTAGCGCGTCTACCAATTCCGCCACCTTCGCATCGTAGTTGTCTGTTCATATCACCGCATTGGTGCGAAGAGAGGGACTTGAACCCTCACGTCCGTAAGAACACTAACACCTGAAGCTAGCGCGTCTACCAATTCCGCCACCTTCGCATTGTGCAGTGCGATATGAACTACGTGGTTTTTGGTGCGAAGAGAGGGACTTGAACCCTCACGTCCGTAAGGACACTAACACCTGAAGCTAGCGCGTCTACCAATTCCGCCACCTTCGCGTACCTGCAATACCTTAAGTATTGCTAACCACGGAGGCGCATTTTAGAGATTTTACTCAATGCGTCAACACATATTTCGCGGCGGTGAAACGATTGCTGGAAAAAGCAACGTTTCTGCCGCCGCGTCAGCAACATCGCTGAATTAACGTGCTTTCGCGCCGCGGCCGTAAACCGCACGGTAAACTTTAAAGCGTCCGGTTTGCGCCAGCACTTCATGGTTTCCGAAAGTCTCATCCAGCACCTGCGGATAGGGCAGGAAGGCGTTGGCGACGATACGCAGTTCGCCGCCACTGTTGAGATGTTTTGCCGCGCCACGAATCAGCGTATGTGCCGCATCGAGGCTGGTTTGCAGGCCATCATGGAACGGCGGGTTGGAGATGATCAGGTCAAAACGACCGGTGACATCGGAGAAGACGTTGCTGGCAAAGACTTCACCTTCAAGGCCATTAGCCGCCAGCGTGGCTTTACTCGCTGCTACTGCGGCGGCATGCACATCACACAGCCACAGACGGACTTTCGGCGAATGTTGCGCCAGCACGGTTGCCAGTACGCCACTGCCACAGCCAATATCCAGCACCTTACCTTTGGTGTGCGGCGTCAGCGTCGAGAGCAGCAGCGCGCTTCCGGCATCAAGGCCGTCACGGCTGAATACGCCAGGCTGGGTGTGAATGGTCAGGCCATCCAGCATATAACTGTCGTTGAAGGCGTCGGCATCGAAGATGGGCTGCTGTTCCAGTTGCCCGTGGTACAGGCCACAGCGACGTGCGCTGTCGATCTTTTCCAGTTTGGCCCACGACTCCACCATGCCTTCCGCGCTACGGACACCGCTACGGTTTTCGCCTACGACAAAAATATCGCTACCAACCGGCATCAGCGAGAGCAGGTTTTGCAGTTGGAACTGCGCTTCCGGTTTATTCTTCGGCCAGAAGTAAACCAGGGTATCGCAGCCTGCCACATCCGCCGCACATGCGACCAGGCCATAGACCGCGCGCTCCGCGAGGCGGCGGCTAAGGTTCTGCCAGTGATGATATTGTTGGGTATGCACGCGTGTTGACGCGGTTTCCAGCTGAGCGGGCAGGTCATCCTGCAAATCGCCAGCAAACAAAACATGGCGGGCGGTAAATTCATCACTGTGGCGCAGAATCACTTCACTGGCCGGGGTAAAAGCAGACATGGATGGCTCCTGTTAAATCAGAGCGGGGATTATAGTGCTTTGTTGGCGCATGTTCGATGGGTTTGCTAGCATAGCGTCGCATTCTGGCAGCACAACGGGTAATAGCATGACATCAAGGCGCGACTGGCTTTTACAGCAAATGGGGATTACGCAGTATCAACTGCGGCGTCCACGCGTGTTGCAGGGAGAGATTGCCGTTCGGCTTACGCCAGAGACTCGTCTGGTCTTGGTGGCGGAACACGCCCCGGCGTTGCATGAGCCGTTAGTTCGCGATGTGCTGCGTACCTTAAACCTGCAACCCGCGCAGGTAATGACGCTCACGCCAGAACAGCTCCAGATGCTACCGGAACAGGTGGATTGTGCGGGCTGGTTGCTGGGTGTCGATAGCTCGCATCCTTTTAATGGCGTCACTTTTGCGACCGCCGCTTTCAATGAATTAATCAGTAGCGGTGCGGCGAAACGCGCCCTCTGGCAACAGATGTGTAACCATGACAGCCATCTCTTTAGTCACCCCTGAAGACCAACCACAGCTGCTGGCGATTGAGCGCCGCAGCCATGCGTTTCCCTGGAGCGAACAGACGTTTGCCAGCAATCAGGGGGAACGTTTTTTAAATTTTCGCATTGAGGCGGAAGGCCGTCTGGTCGGTTTTGCCATCACCCAGGTGGTGCTGGATGAAGCTTCGCTGTTCAATATCGCTGTCGATCCTGATTTTCAACGCCGTGGCTATGCCCGCCAGTTATTGCAGCATCTGATTGCTGAACTGGAGAAGTGCGAGGTCATGACGCTGTGGCTGGAAGTTCGTGCCTCCAATCTGGCGGCGATAGCGCTGTATGAACAGCTGGAGTTTCACCAGGTAAGCCGCCGCCCCAATTACTACCCCACTGCCAGCGGAAGAGAAGACGCCATTATCATGGCATTGACGCTGTAGCGTTTTGGCTGAGGAGATCTATGTTAAACGACTGGGACTGCATTATTTTTGATGCGGATGACACGCTATTTCACTTCGACGCCTATGCCGGTTTGCAACGAATGTTTGCCGGTTATGACGTGCAATTCACCGATCAGGATTACGCCGATTACCAGGCGATCAACAAACCGCTGTGGGTCGATTATCAGAACGGAGCGATTTCGGCGTTGCAACTACAGACACGCCGCTTCACCGGTTGGGGCGAAAAACTCAGTGTGGCCCCGGAAGTGCTCAACAGCGGCTTTCTGAACGCAATGGCGGAAATCTGCCTGCCTTTGCCGGGGGCGGCCCGTTTGCTTGACGCGCTGCACGGCAAGGTGAAGATCGCCATCATTACCAACGGCTTTACCGCGTTGCAGCAGGCGCGTCTCGAACGTACCGGCTTCCGTGATTATTTTGATGCGCTGGTGATTTCGGAGCAGGTCGGCGTACCCAAGCCCGATCGTGCCATCTTTGATCACACGCTGGCGCTGCTCGGCAACCCGGCGCGTGAACGGGTATTGATGGTGGGGGATACGCCGGAATCGGATATCCTCGGCGGCATCAATGCCGGATTGAAAACCTGCTGGTTCGATCACGGTACGCGCCCGTTGCCTGAGCACATCATCCCGGACTGGCAGGTCACCTCGCTGTCTGAGTTGGAAAACTTACTGACGCAGCGTTAAAAGTATCTATTCATCATTGAGATGATTATGCGTCTGAAGGCCCGCTGAGCGGGCCTTTTTTCATGCTAGAATCTATTCATAAATCTATTCATCAACGAGGGCGCGATGGCGGATATCACGACACAGCTGTTGGATGGCCCATTAGGTGCGGCAGAGCTGTTGCGCCGTCTTGGCATCAGCCAGGCGACGCTTTCGCGCCAGTTACGTCAACAGGATCAGGTCGTGCGTTGGGGCAAAGCCCGCGCCACGCGCTATGCTCTGCTGCGCCCGTTGCGCGGTGAAAGCCGTTTTCCTCTTTATCGGGTGCTGCCGTCGGGTCAGACGGTACAAGCAGGCTGGCTGGTACGTACCTGGCCGCAGGGCAGTTGTTTGCATCTGGATGAACAGGAGAACGGGACGTTCTACGATGGATTGCCGTGGTTCCTCAGCGATATGCGTCCCCAGGGGTTCCTCGGACGGCTGTGGGGAAGAGAGAATGCGCATGCACTAGGGTTAACCGAGGATCTCCGTGTCTGGAGCGATGAGCAGTGCCTGATGGCATTGACGGTAACGGGCATGGACATGCCGGGCAACTGCCTGCTCGGTGCGACGGCGTATCAGCGCTGGTTGCAGCAATCTGCCCCCGTGCTGCTGAGCGCCGGGCAAAAAATTATGCGCTATCCGCAACTGGCACAACAGGTGCTGAACGGTGATGAGGTGGGGTCATCGGCGGCGGGTGAGCAGCCAAAGTTCCTGTGTTATGCCGAAACCGCCCACGGCGAACATCACTGCCTGGTCAAATTCACGGTGCCGCGTCAGAGCGAAAACAGCCAGCGCTGGCGTGATTTACTGCGGGCGGAACATCTGGCACTACGGCAATTGGCCGAGACAGGGCTGGCGGCAGCACGTAGCCAGATTATTGAACAAGGCGGCCAGTTGTTCCTCGAAGTTGAGCGCTTCGATCGTGAAGGCGAACGAGGACGGCGTGGGATGTGTTCGCTGGAAGCGGTTAGCGCGGAATTTTTGGGGCGACAGCAGCACTGGCCGGATGCGTTGCGCGAACTGGCGCGCCAGCAACGGCTGGATGAAGCATCAAAGCAGCGTGGGACGCTGCAATGGGCCTTTGGTCGCCTGATCGCCAACAGCGATATGCACGCCGGGAACCTGTCGTTTTTTACCGACGGGGAACAACTGCAACTGACCCCGGCCTACGACATGCTACCGATGGCGTTGGCACCGAACTCGCTCGGTCATATGCGTGACGAGGTGAATTTAACCCTCGACTTTTCGCTTTCCGGTGAGGTGTGGCGGACGGCCAGCGCAATGGCGAAAAGCTATTGGCAGACCATTGCAGCTGAAGGGGCGTTTAGTGAAGGGTTCCGGTTGATTGCGCGCCAGGCACAGCAGCAACTGGCTGCGCTGGACCTGACGCTGGAAAAGATGACGGAGAAATGAAATACGCTGTAGCGGTGCGATTTATCGCGCGGGTTTTACCGACAGCGTACACGGAAATGCGCGATAAATCGCGCCGCTACGGTTTACCGTTTTCCGCCTCTTCTTCTTTATCCTCTTTCACCGGTGTACTGGCGGTGAGCAGGAACGGCGACTGCTGCCAGCGGGTGCGGCGGTCGCGCAGCAGGGTACGGGTCAGGATGATGCCAATCGCCAGCGCCAGCAGCATCATCAGACGCAGAATGTTGGTGGTGTTATCTACCTGGCGCGATTCGGTGACCAGTACGTGGGTGTCCAGCGTGATACGCAGAAAACCCAGCGGGCCGTCTTTACCATTGAGCGGCTGCACAATCTGATGATTGAAATAGCTACCGGCGCGCTTGCCATCGAGGGCGAGGCGGTCGCGCACATCGATGCTTTCGCCGCTGTGCGCCACCAGGCTGCCATCATCAGCATAGACAGAGGCATCCAGGATGCGGCTGTTCTCCGTGAGCTGATTCAGCACCGCTTCAATTTGCGTGCGATTATCGTCGCTGTTATCCATCAAGGGTTGCAGGCTGAATGCCACCTGTTTGGTCAGGGTGCGGGCCAGCTCCTCCACCTGTTCGGAGCGCGCCATTTGGTGCCCGAGACTAAACCAGGATGCCCCCTGCATCAGCACCACTAACAGGGCCAGCGAGATAAGAACAATCACCGTGCGGTGCAGGCGAAATTTCAGTGCGGTTTTAACCATCAGAAACCCGTGTGACATAACAGCAGAAAGGCTGGCAATTATGTTGCCAGAACCCGCGCAGACAAGGTAGCCTCTTGCGTGGTTTTGTTGTCCCTACAGGAGCTGTAATGCCAAATCGTCTTACCTGGTGCGATCTGCCCGCCGATGTATCCCTTTGGCCGGGTCTACCCCTTTCCCTCAGCGGTGATGAAGTGATGCCGCTGGATTACCGTGCTGGTCGGACTGGCTGGCTGCTGTATGGGCGCGGGCTTGATAAACAAAAGCTGACTGACTATCAGCATCAGCTGGGCGCAGCGATGGTGATCGTCAGCGCCTGGAATGTTGATGAGTACCAGGTGATTCGTCTGGCTGGCTCTCTGACGCCGCGAGCGACCAAACTGGCGCATGATGCCGGTTTTGATGTGGCACCGCTTGGCAAAATTCCCCACCTGAAAACCCCGGGTTTGCTGGTGATGGATATGGACTCCACGGCGATTCAGATCGAATGTATTGATGAAATCGCCAAACTGGCGGGCAGCGGCGAACGCGTGGCGGAAGTAACCGAACGCGCGATGCGTGGCGAACTGGATTTCAAAGCCAGCCTGCGCGAACGAGTCGGCACGCTGGCCGGTGCCGATGCCAATATCCTGAAGCAGGTGCGTGATACGCTGCCTTTGATGCCGGGCCTGACCACGCTGGTGCAGAAATTACAGGCGCTGGGTTGGCAGGTGGCGATCGCCTCTGGCGGCTTTACCTATTACGCTGACTATCTGCGCGACACCTTGCATTTGGCAGCGGCCGTGGCTAACGAACTGGAAATCCGCGACGGCAAACTGACCGGCCAGGTGCTGGGCCAGATTGTCGATGCACAATTTAAAGCCGATACCCTGAATAACCTGGCGCAGCGTTTTGCCATTGCCCCGGAGCAGACCGTGGCGATTGGCGACGGAGCCAATGACCTGCCGATGATTAAAACCGCCGGTCTGGGTATCGCCTATCATGCTAAACCCAAAGTGAATGAGCAGACGGAGGTCATTATCCGTCACGCTGACCTGATGGGGGTGTTCTGCATCCTGAGCGGCAGCCTGATTCACGAAGAACGTTAATTAAGGAACGGATTTGGCCAAAGCGGCAAAACGCGCTTTCGTTTGTAATGAATGCGGCGCTGACTATCCGCGCTGGCAGGGGCAATGCAGCGCCTGCCATGCCTGGAATACCATCACCGAGGTGCGCATTGCCGCCTCGCCAGCCGCTGCGCGCAACGAGCGCCTGAGTGGTTACGCTGGAAGCGCCGGTACCAGCCGGGTGCAGAAGCTGTCGGAGATCAGCCTTGAGGCCCTGCCGCGTTTCTCCACCAGTTTTAAAGAGTTTGACCGTGTGCTCGGCGGCGGCGTGGTGCCGGGCAGCGCGATTCTGATTGGCGGCAACCCCGGTGCCGGGAAATCAACGCTGCTGTTGCAGGTGATGTGTAAGCTGGCGGAGGGGATGAAAACCCTGTACGTCACTGGCGAAGAATCGCTGCAACAGGTGGCCATGCGCGCCCATCGTCTGGGATTACCCACCGAAAATCTGAATATGCTGTCGGAAACCAGCATCGAGCAGATCTGCCTGATCGCCGAGCAGGAACAACCGAAACTGATGGTGATCGACTCGATCCAGGTGATGCATATGGCGGAGATCCAATCTTCGCCGGGTAGCGTAGCGCAGGTGCGTGAAACTGCCGCTTATCTGACGCGTTTCGCAAAAACGCGTGGCGTGGCGATTGTGATGGTGGGACATGTCACCAAAGATGGCTCACTGGCTGGTCCAAAAGTGCTGGAGCATTGCATCGACTGTTCCGTGTTGCTGGATGGTGACGCCGATTCACGTTTCCGTACCCTGCGCAGCCACAAAAACCGTTTTGGCGCGGTGAACGAATTAGGGGTGTTCGCTATGACCGAGCAGGGGATGCGTGAAGTCAGCAATCCCTCGGCCATCTTTCTGTCTCGCGGTGATGAAATCACCTCGGGCAGCTCGGTGATGGTGGTGTGGGAAGGTACACGCCCGCTGCTGGTGGAGATTCAGGCGCTGGTGGACCACTCCATGATGGGCAATCCACGTCGCGTGGCGGTGGGGCTGGAGCAGAATCGCCTGGCGATCCTGTTGGCGGTGCTGCATCGTCACGGAGGATTACAGATGGCGGATCAGGACGTGTTCGTCAACGTGGTGGGTGGCGTAAAAGTCACGGAAACCAGTGCCGACCTCGCGTTGCTGCTGGCGATGGTCTCCAGCTTGCGCGATCGTCCTCTGCCACAGGATCTGGTGATTTTCGGCGAAGTCGGGTTGGCCGGTGAAATTCGCCCGGTGCCCAGTGGTCAGGAACGTATTTCCGAAGCCGCCAAGCATGGTTTCAAGCGCGCGATAGTGCCCGCAGGCAATGCACCGAAGAAACCGATTGAGGGGATGAAGGTTTACAGCGCGAAGAAGCTGGCGGATGCGCTGGCGATTCTGGACGAGCTGTAATGCCTCAGCCTGACTAACATTTTGCACACCTTCCTCTCCCGTCTTGCGGGAGAGGGCCGGGGTGAGGGCAACCAGCCGCACTTTCCATGCAGGAGGCACATCATGTCATCATTTGACTACCTGAAAACCGCCATTCGCCAGCAGGGCCATACGCTGCAACAGGTGGCGGATGCCAGCGGGATGACCAAAGGCTATTTAAGCCAGTTGCTGAATGCCAAAATCAAAAGCCCCAGCGCCGCTAAACTGGAAGCGTTACATCGCTTTCTCGGTCTGGAGTTTCCGCGTCGCGAGAAGACCGTCGGCGTGATATTCGGTAAGTTCTACCCGCTGCACACCGGTCATATTTATCTGATCCAGCGCGCCTGTAGCCAGGTTGATGAACTGCATATCATCATGGGACATGACGATCCGCGCGATCGCGAATTATTTGAAAACAGCGCCATGTCGCAGCAGCCGACGGTCAGCGATCGCCTGCGCTGGCTGCTGCAAACCTTCAAATACCAGAAAAACATCCGTATTCACTCCTTCAACGAAGAAGGCATCGAGCCTTATCCGCACGGCTGGGATGTGTGGAGTGAAGGCGTTAAAGCGTTTCTGGCGCAGCAGGGCATTGAAGCGGATTGCGTCTACACCAGCGAAGCACCGGATGCGCCGATGTATCAGCAGCACCTCGGTATTGAAGCGGTGGTGCTCGATCCCAATCGATCCTTTATGAGCATCAGCGGCGCGCAGATTCGCCAGGATCCGTTTCGCTATTGGGAATATATTCCGACTGAGGTCAAGCCGTTCTTTGTGCGCACCGTGGCGATCCTTGGCGGTGAGTCGAGCGGGAAATCGACGCTGGTCAATAAGCTGGCGAACATCTTCAATACCACCAGCGCGTGGGAATATGGCCGCGATTATGTGTTCTCCCACCTTGGTGGTGACGAGATCGCGCTGCAATATTCGGACTATGACAAAATCGCCCTTGGTCAGGCGCAGTACATCGATTTTGCCGTCAAGTACGCCAACAAAGTGGCCTTTATCGATACCGATTTCATCACCACCCAGGCGTTTTGCCTCAAGTATGAGGGGCGCGAACATCCGTTTGTGCAGGCGCTGATTGATGAATACCGCTTCGACCTGGTGATTCTGCTGGAGAATAACGTGCCGTGGGTGGCGGATGGGTTGCGTAGCCTGGGCAGTTCAGTGGATCGACGCGAGTTTCAGTCGTTGCTGATCACCATGCTGCGTGAGAACAATATCGACTTCGTCCATGTGAAAGAGGACGACTACGACACGCGCTTCCTGCGCTGTGTCGAGTTGGTTAAACAGATGCTGGGGAACGGCGTCCCCCGTTAAACATGCCTCTGGCGTAGCGGCGCGATTTATCGCGCAATGTTTTTGGCGCGTGTAAATCACGCCGCTACGTATTTCCGCCTTAATGCGACGCCAGTGCGCGCAGCGTATTAACCCCTTTCTGCCGTACCAGCAGCGCCAGCAATAGCATTCCCGTCAAAGCCAGTACGCTCGCCAACACAAAGGCGGTGTGATAGCCGCCGCCGTACTGGATAAGGAAGCCAGTAATCCCCGGTGACAGAATGCCCGCCAGATTCGCCAGCAGATGAACAAACCCGCCTGCCGTACCAATTCGTCCTGCCGGAACGATATCCTGCAACAATGACCAGCAGGCTTGCGGCGTCATATAAGCAAACACGCTCGCCAGGGTAATCAGGGTGACGGCCGCAGCCAGGCTCTGGCTCCAGGCGGTCAGCAGCACGCATAACGCGGCGACGGCCAGTCCGACAAAAATCACCAGCTTACGAGACAGCAGGAAATTCTGCGTGCGGCGAAACAGCATGTCGCACACCACGCCACCACCGAGAAAACCAACGGTGGCACCGAGCCACGGCAGAATACCGATGATGCTCATGCTTTTGATATCCAGATGCTGGAAGTCGGTCAGGTAACTCGGTAGCCAGGAGAGGAAGAAATACTGGATGTAGTTGAAGCAGAAGAAGGCGCTGGCGACGCCTAACACCGGCAGTGAGAAGACGTAGCGCCACAGCGAGTGCTGATCCTGCTGCGGGGTGCTGGCGCTCTGGCTGGCCGGACGTTGCTGCATAATCAGCTGACTTTCCTCGCGGCTGACGCGCGGATGCTGCTCTGGCTTATCACGGAACAGCAGCAGCCAACTGGCGACCCAGATAAAGCCCAGCGCGGCAATCACGATGAAAGCAATACGCCAGCCAAAATTCAGCCCAACCAGACCAACAATCGGTGCGGCAATGGCTGCACCCAGCGGCTGTCCGGCATTGGTAAAACCGACTGCCCGGCCAACTTCCTGACGCGGGAACCAGTTAGCAATCGATTTGTTGGTGGTGGTACCCATCGGCCCCTCGCCGATACCAAACAGCATACGCACAATCAACAGATGACCGAAGCCGGTGACCAGCGCGGTGGCACCGCAAAACAGCGACCAGATCGAAGCCGCCCAGGCATAGACACGACGTGGGCCAAAGCGGTCAGCCCCCCAGCCGCCAAGAAAACAAAACAGGCAATAACCAATAAAGAAGCAGCTAAACAGGATGCCCATCTGTGCATCATCAATGCCGAGATCTTTTTTCACCAGTGGCGCCATGACCGACAGTGCGGCGCGATCGAGATAGTTGAGCATCCCGGCGCAGAACAGCAGCAGGGCAATGACCACACGATAATTTTTAAACATGATGCACTCCCTGTTGATCCACCCGTTGATGGGTTATCCGATACTCGCGTAACACCTGCTCGTCGGGCTGATAACCGAGGCCAGGACGATCGCTCAGGGTAAAGTGCACGTCGTGGGGCAGATCGGGGTAAAGATCGACGGCGAAGTCGATCCACGGGATCTCCATTTTGACGCTGTCTGGCAGCAACGCGACCAGATGAGCGGTAGCCAGCATCCCTGCGCCGTAATAGAAGCAGTGCGGCACCACGCGTACGCGATATTGCTGCGCCAGGTCGAAGACATGCAGGGCGGCGGTGATACCGCCGACTTTGGTGACGCTGGGTTGCACCACATCGACCGCGCCACTTTCCAGCAGATTGACGAAACCGAAATCACCATCGACGTTTTCACCGGCGGCCAGCGGTACACCGACGCGACGCAACTGCGCCAGACCGTCAAAATCATCCGGTGGCCAGATCGGCTCCTCCAGCCAGCCCAGCTCCAGCGCACGCAGTTCATAAGCGTGCTGGCTCGCCTGAGCACGCGTCCACGGACAGTTAACGTCCACCATTAACTGCGCGTCAGCAGGTAGTGCAGCACGGGCAGCAGCGATAGCGGGGCTGGCTGTTTCATGCAGCTTCATGGTGCGGAATCCCTGCTGATAAGCGCGCTGCACCTGGGTGGCGACTTCTTCGGGATCATTGGCGTAGCTTACCAGGCTGGCATAGCGCTCGATCTGATGACGCGTTGCTCCCAATAGTTGCCACAGCGGTTGCTGGTGCTGCTGGCCGAGCAAATCCCACAAGGCGATATCAAGAGCGGAAAGGGCGTAGCGCACCGGGCCACTGCGGCCAAACGCATGCAGAGCCTGCTCGGCGTTCTGCATTAATGACGCGATTGCCGGTTCGCTGTCGGGGAGTGGCTGTTGCAGGAAAAAGGGGGCGACCAGGCTGCACAGTGCCTGCTCCGTGACCGGGTTAGCCAGATGCCCGAAGGCTTCTCCCCAACCCACCAGTCCGTTGTCGCTGGTGACTTTAACCAGCAGGGTTTCCATCCGGCTCAACGACGGCGAGGCCGCGTTAAACGTGGTTTCTTGCTCCGCTGGTGGACGTCGATGAGCATCAAAGGGGATCGCGATGCGCATCACTTCAATCGTAGATATCTTCATGCCATAGACCTCAAAAGGGTGCGCCCGGCGTGAGTAGTTATGAAAAATGCCGGGACGGATAGGGATACATCGGGTCAATAGCGAGTATAAAAAGCAGGCAAAACGGGAACATCGGGCAACAGCCCAGGAGTGAAAGCGGATTCAGGCGGGTTTTTGTGCTGATTAACGGCGCGTGGTGCAGGGGATCACAAATATGATGGAAATATCATAACTGCACGATAAATCGTGCCGCTACGGGTTGGGCAAATATCATCACTGCACGATAAATCGTGCCGCTACGGGTTGGGCAAATATCATCACTGCACGATAAATCGTGCCGCTACGGGTTGGGCAAATATCATCACTGCACGATAAATCGTGCCGCTACGGGTTGGGCAAATATCATCACTGCGCGATAAATCGCGCGGCTACGGGTTGGGCAAATATCATCACTGCACGATAAGTCGTGCCGCTACGGGTTGTGCAAATATCATCACTGCACGATAAATCGTGCCGCTACGGGTTGGGCAAATATCATCACTGCACGATAAGTCGTGCCGCTACGGGTTGGGCAAATATCATCACTGCGCGATAAATCGCGCGGCTACGGGATGGGCAAATATCATCACTGCACGATAAATCGCGCGGCTACGGGATGGGCAAATATCATCACTGCACGATAAGTCGTGCCGCTACGGGTTGGGCAAATATCATCACTGCGCGATAAATCGTGCCGCTACGGGTTGGGCAAATATCATCACTGCGCGATAAATCGCGCGGCTACGGGATGGGCAAATATCATCACTGCACGATAAATCGTGCCGCTACGGGTTGGGCAAATATCATCACTGCGCGATAAATCGCGCGGCTACGGGTTGGGCAAATATCATCACTGCACGATAAATCGTGCCGCTACGGGATGGGAAAATATCATCACTGCACGATAAATCGTGCCGCTACGGGTTGGGCAAATATCATCACTGCGCGATAAATCGCGCGGCTACGGGTTGGGCAAATATCATCACTGCACGATAAATCGTGCCGCTACGGGTTGGGCAAATATCATCACTGCGCGATAAATCGCGCGGCTACGGGATGGGCAAATATCTGTAGCGGCGCGATTTATCGCGCGAGCCGTTTCAGGATTTATCGCGCAAAAAAAAGCGCCGGTTAAGGCGCCTTTTATTATCGCGTTAGCGCAATTACTTCGCCATACGCTTGTACTTGATACGCTTCGGCTCCAGCGCTTCTGCGCCGAGGGTGCGTTTTTTGTACTCTTCGTATTCGGTGAAGTTACCTTCAAAGAACTCCACTTTACCCTCATCCTGGTAATCGATGATGTGGGTAGCGATACGGTCAAGGAACCAACGGTCATGCGAGATAACCATCGCACAGCCAGGGAATTCCAGCAGGGCGTTTTCCAGGGCGCGCAGGGTTTCGATGTCGAGGTCGTTGGTCGGTTCATCGAGCAGCAACAGGTTGCCGCCGACCTGCAACAGTTTCGCCAGGTGCAGACGACCACGCTCACCACCAGACAGCTCGCCCACGCGTTTGCCCTGGTCGGTGCCTTTGAAGTTAAAGCGACCAACGTAAGCGCGGCTTGGCATTTCGGTGTTGCCGATACGCATGATGTCCTGACCGCCGGAAACTTCTTCCCACACGGTTTTGCTGTTATCCATCGCATCACGGAACTGATCGACGGACGCCAGTTTCACGGTTTCGCCCAGCTCGATGGTGCCTGAGTCCGGCTGCTCCTGACCGGACATCATACGGAACAGGGTAGATTTACCCGCGCCGTTCGGTCCGATAATCCCGACAATCGCGCCTTTCGGCAGCGAGAAGGAGAGATCGTCAATCAGCACGCGATCGCCGTAGGATTTACGCAGGTTAGCGACTTCCAACACTTTGTCACCGAGGCGTGCGCCTGGCGGAATAAACAGTTCGTTGGTTTCGTTACGTTTCTGGTATTCGGTGCTGTTCAGTTCTTCGAAGCGAGCCAGACGGGCTTTGCCCTTCGACTGACGGCCTTTCGCGCCCTGACGCACCCATTCCAGCTCTTTCTCAATGGACTTGCGACGTGCCGCTTCGGCAGAGGCTTCCTGCGCCAGACGCTGATCTTTCTGCTCCAGCCAGGAAGAGTAGTTACCTTCCCACGGAATACCCTCGCCACGGTCCAGTTCCAGAATCCAGCCCGCCACGTTATCGAGGAAGTAGCGGTCGTGGGTGATCGCCACGACAGTACCTTCGAAGTCGTGCAGGAAACGCTCCAGCCAGGCCACGGATTCTGCATCCAGGTGGTTGGTGGGTTCGTCGAGCAGCAGCATGTCTGGCTTTTCCAGCAGCAGACGGCACAGCGCAACGCGGCGGCGTTCACCACCGGACAGGTTAGCGATTTTGGCATCCCACTCTGGCAGACGCATGGCATCCGCCGCACGGTTCAGCTGGGTTTCCAGGTTGTGACCATCATGGGCCTGGATCACTTCTTCCAGACGGCCCTGCTCAGCGGCCAGTTTGTCGAAATCGGCATCCGGGTCAGCGTACAGCGCATAAACTTCGTCGAGGCGCTTCAGCGCACCGACCACTTCAGACACCGCTTCTTCTACGGATTCACGCACGGTGTGTTCCGGGTTGAGTTGCGGTTCCTGCGGCAGATAGCCGACTTTGATACCCGGCTGTGGGCGGGCTTCCCCTTCGATATCTTTATCGATGCCCGCCATGATACGCAGCAGGGTTGATTTACCCGCACCGTTCAGGCCGAGGACACCAATTTTGGCTCCAGGGAAAAAGCTGAGAGAGATATTCTTCAGAATATGACGCTTCGGCGGAACCACTTTGCCGACGCGATGCATGCTATAGACGAATTGAGCCACGTTGTAATGAGCCTCTTGGTCTGTGGAGGTGGACGTCAGATGCTGAAGTTTAGCCGTTTTCCCGATCCAATCACAGCGACACAGCAGGGAAACTTCTGGAGCTGGCGCGATAAACGGATAACTGTTTGATTCTCACTCAGCCATCGGACTATGCTGGCTTTTTGCCTTAAAACGGGAGGAGGTGCGATGAGAGTGCTGATTGCTGCGGATGAACAGGCCTGGGGCGGTTTAATCCCGTCGATTCGTCAGATGTTACCCGATGTGGAGTTTGTTGCGTCAGCGGGTCATGCGGCCGAGAGCCTCGCCGGGTTTGATGCATTGGTGCCCGGTATGTGCCGGGTCGATGCGCGGCTACTGGCGACGGCTGATCGCCTGAAGCTGATTCAGCAGGCAGGCGTCGGGCTGGAAGGCGTTGATATCGCTGCGGCCAAGAAGGCCGGCATCATGGTGGCGAATGTCCCCTCTGATCACTCCGGCAACGCCGATTCTGTCGCAGAGCTGGGTATCTGGATGATGATCGGCCTGGCGCGCCGTCAGCAGGAAATCGCGCAGTGCCTGGCGCAGCAGTTGCTCGGACAGCCGATCGGCATGGGGTTGATGGGCAAAACCGTCGGCCTGGTCGGGTTGGGCGGTATCGGTAAAGCGCTGGCAAAACGCCTCGCGCCTTTTGGTATGCGGATGATTGGTGTGAAACGGGAAGCGGATGAAGCCTTTGCCCGTGAGCATCAGCTTGACTGGGTAGGCAGTATCAGCCAGTTGCCGCAACTTTTGGCCGAGTCTGATTTTGTGGTGTTAAGTCTGCCGCACAGCGCGGAAACCCATCAGATTATTGATGCGGCGGCACTGGCGCAGATGAAGTCCACCGCTTTCCTGGTAAACCTTGGGCGTGGCGGGCTGATCGACAAAGCGGCGTTTATCTCCGCGCTAGAGAATCAAACGCTGGCCGGTGCCGGTTTAGATGTGTTCTGGCAGGAGCCGCCTGATCCCAACGATGCGGTGTTTCAGCATAACGTGATTGCCACACCGCATATTGGCGGCGTCACCGATATCTCGCTGGCAGGGAATATCAAAGGCGTGTGCGATAACCTGCGCCGTCTGCGTGACGGCGAGGCGGTGATTGATCGCTGGGCCTAACCGCAGCACAGCTTAACCCCGGCCACCTGCATCACCTTCAACAACGCAGGTGGCGGCGGGCTGTCGCTCAGCAGAATATCGAATAACGAGAAATCGCCGATCCGGGCGGGCAGCACCTTGCCATATTTGCTGCTGTCGCCCACCACGATACATGTCTGCGCCCGTTGCAACGCCAGATGTTTAATCGGTAACTCATTCAGGTTGTAGCAGGTGGCACCCTGACGTACATCCATTCCGGCGGCAGAGATAAAGGCCTTGGTCGGACAAAGCGCGTCCAGTACCGTCACTTGTTCCAGTGGCGTGAATACCGCGTTGTCGGCATGAAACTCCCCACCCGATAAAATCACCCGGCAGTTAGGCTTCTCTTTCAACGCCAGAAAGGTATTGATGGCGCTGCAAATGGCGGTGAATGGCAGCTCGTCATCAATGGCATCAATCACCAGCGGCAGCGTGGTGCCACAGTCAAAAAAAACCGTGTCGTTGGCCTCAATCAGGGCCGCCGCATGCTGCGCCAGCTGCTGTTTTTTGCTGACGTTGAGATTTTGCTGGTCGCTGACAAAGTAATGCGCGATGTTCTGACGCGGATCGCGCATGATGTAGCCGCCCAGCAGCACCACGCCGTTTGCCGGTTCGGTCAGATCGCGGCGGATGGTCATCTCGGACACGCCCAGCAGCTGTGCCGCTTCCTTCAGATGCAGTTTATCGGTGCGTTTCAGCGCCAGCGCCAGGCGGGTGATACGATCAAAGCGGCGGGTTTCCATCTCTCGGTTTTTCCTGGAAAAAACATGCGCCATGTTAACCAGAAATCACCTCAGATCGCCACCAGTCCACGCACCCCATCCGCTTCCATTGTTTCCCCACGGCCACGCTGCACGATTTCACCGCGTGACATGACGAGGTAGTTGTCGGCCAGCTCAGCGGCGAAGTCGTAAAATTGCTCCACCAGCAGGATCGCCATATCACCGCGTTGTGCCAACTGACGGATCACCGCGCCGATCTCTTTGATCACCGACGGCTGGATCCCTTCGGTGGGTTCATCAAGGATCAGCAGTTGTGGTTTGGCGGCGAGGGCGCGGCCAATCGCCAATTGTTGCTGCTGTCCTCCGGAAAGATCGCCGCCGCGTCGCGCTTTCATCTCCTTCAGTACCGGGAACAATTGATAAATCTCCTCCGGCACCGCTTTGGCCTGTGCACCTGAGAAGCGCGCCAGTCCCATTAACAGATTCTCTTCTACCGTCAGACGCGGAAAAATTTCCCGTCCCTGGGGAACGTAGGCGATGCCAGATTGCACCCGCTGATGCGGTTTGCGCTGGTTGATCACCTTATCTTGCCAGCGGATCTCGCCGGACTTAGCTGGTATCAATCCCATCAGGCACTTCAGCAGCGTGGTTTTGCCTACGCCGTTACGTCCCAGCAGGCAGGTGATTTCGCCGGGTTTGGTTTCAAACGACAAGCCGCGCAGAATGTGGCTGCCGCCATAATATTGATTCAGATCCGATACCTGTAACATCTCAGCGCCCCAGATAAACGTCGATTACCCGATCGTCGGCCTGTACTTCGCGCAACGATCCCTCGGCCAACACCTGGCCCTGATGCAGTACCGTCACATGGTCGGCAATGGTTTCGACAAACCCCATATCGTGTTCCACCACCATCAACGAATGCTGACCGGCGAGGCTGCGGAACAATTCTGCGGTGTACTCGGTTTCCGCATCGGTCATGCCCGCTGCCGGTTCATCCAGCAACAACAGGTGCGGGTCCTGCACCAGCAACATGCCAATCTCCAGAAACTGTTTTTGTCCGTGTGACAGCAGACCGGCTTTGCGCTGACGTTCGCCGCCCAAACGCAGCAGCTTCAGCACCTCGTCGATACGATCCTGCTGCTCACCGTTGAGACGGGCGCGCAGGCTGGCCCACACCGATTTGTCATTTTTTAGGGCGATCTCGAGATTTTCGAACACCGTCAGCGCTTCAAATACTGTCGGCTTCTGAAATTTACGGCCAATCCCGGCGCGGGCGATCTCCACCGGAGACAGGGCGGTCAGGTCGGTGTCCTGATCGTAAATCACTCGTCCATTATCGGGTCGTGTTTTACCGGTGATCACATCCATCAGCGTGGTTTTACCCGCGCCGTTAGGGCCGATGACGCAACGCAATTCGCCAACGCCGATCTGTAACGACAGGTCGGTCAGCGCGCGAAAACCGTCAAACGACACATTAATATTTTCCAGCAGCAGCACCGGATCACGTTGATCGCGATGGCGATCCGCCGGATGCGGTTGGGTAAACAGTTGTTCAGTCATCTTTCCTCCGGCGCAGCAGGCCAATCACGCCACGCGGCAGGAACAGCGTAACGAGGATAAACATCAGTCCCAGGAAGAACAGCCAGTACTCCGGGAAGGCGACGGTGAACCAGCTTTTCGCGCCGTTGACAATCGCCGCGCCGAGCAAGGGACCAATCAGGGTGCCACGCCCACCCAGCGCCACCCAGATAGCGGCTTCGATGGAGTTGGTGGGGGACATTTCGCTTGGGTTGATGATGCCGACCTGCGGGACGTAGAGCGCACCCGCCAGCCCACACAGCACGGCGGAGAGGGTCCAGACGAACAACTTAAAACCACGCGGATCGTAGCCGATGAACATCAGGCGGTTTTCTGCATCGCGCACCGCCGTCAGCACCCGACCAAACTTGCTGCGCGCCAGGGCAAAACCGACGCCGATGCTGGCCAGCAACAACAACACGGTGGCGACAAACAATCCGATGCGCGTACCGGTGGCGGTGACGTTAAAGCCGAGCAGGGTGGTGAAGCCGGTGAAGCCGTTGTTGCCGCCAAAGCCGGTTTCGTTGCGGAAAAACAGCAGCATGCCTGCGTAGGTCAGCGCCTGCGTCATGATCGAGAAATAGACACCTTTGATCTTCGAGCGGAAGGCGAAGAAACCGAACACCAGCGCCAACAGGCCTGGCACCAGCACGATCAGGCATAGTGCCCAGGCGAAGTGTTGTGTCCCGGCCCAGAACCACGGCAATTCATTCCACGACAGGAACGACATAAACGCAGGCAGGCCATCGCCGGACGCCTGACGCATCAAATACATCCCCATCGCATAACCGCCGAGGGCGAAAAACAGGCCGTGGCCGAGCGACAGCAGCCCGGCATAACCCCACACCAGGTCAAGCGCCACCGCGACAATGGCATAGCAGAGGATCTTGCCGACCAGCGTCAGCGTATAGGTCGAGAGCGCCAGCGGATGGCTGGCGGGCAGCAGCGCAAAGAACGGCATGATCAACAGCAGCAGCGCGATAAGCACGCCCAGGCTGAGGGTCAGACGCGGCGCTTTGCGCGCGGTGGTTAAGGTCAGTGGCTGGCTCATCAGTCAATCACCCTCCCTTTAAAGGCAAACAGGCCCTGGGGACGTTTCTGAATAAACAGAACGATCAACACCAGAATCAGGATCTTACCGAGCACCGCACCAATCTGCGGTTCCAGCACCTTGTTGAGAATGCCCAGCCCGAACGCGGCCACCACGGTGCCTGCCAACTGGCCGACGCCACCCAGCACCACCACGAGGAAGGAGTCGATAATGTAACCCTGACCGAGTTCAGGGCCGACGTTACCCAGTTGCGACAACGCCACGCCGCCCAGCCCGGCGATACCGGAACCCAGGCCAAACGCCAGCATATCGATGCGCCCGGTAGGAACGCCGCAGCAATCTGCCATCGCCCGGTTTTGCGTCACGGCACGCACGCTGAGGCCGAGGCGGGTTTTGTTCAGCAGCAGCCAGGTCAAACCCAGCACGGCGAACACGAACACGATGACCGCGATACGGTTATACGGCAGCACCAGGTTTGGCAGCAGCTGCATCCCGCCGGAGAGCCAGTCCGGGTTGGCGACTTCCAGGTTCTGCGCGCCGAACAGCATCCGCACCAGTTGAATCAACATCAGGCTGATGCCCCAGGTGGCGAGCAGGGTTTCCAGCGGGCGACCGTACAGATGACGGATAATGGTACGTTCCAGCACCATCCCCATCACAGCGGTGGCCAGGAAGGCGACTGGCAGCGCCAGCAGCGGATACCACGCCAGCCATTGCGGCGCGAACTGCTGAAACAGGCTTTGTACCAGCCAGGTGGCGTAAGCACCCAGCATCAGCATTTCACCGTGCGCCATATTGATCACGCCGAGCAGGCCATAAGTGATCGCCAGGCCGAGCGCCGCCAGCAGCAGGATCGAACCGAGCGACAGGCCGGTAAAGGCCTGGCCGAGCAGGTCGCCCCACATCAGGCGATGCTTGATTTGTTGCAGGCTGTCGCTGGCGGCGGCCCGTACCTGCGCATCGGGTTCGTTCGCCGCTTGCGTCAGCTGTTGCAGGCTGGCCTGCATATTAGGATCGCTGGATTCTCCCAACAGTTTTACCGCTTTCAGGCGTACCTGCGCATCGGGGCTGGTGAGTTGCAGGTTGGCGGCAGCCATCGCCAGGGTGGCGTGCACCTTGCTGTCTTTTTCGCTGGCGAGACGTTGTTCAATCAGCGGTAATTGGTCGGCAGCGCCGTCGTTTTGCAGTTGCTGCGCGGCGCGCAGGCGAATGGCGGGGTCGGCACTGACCAGCTGATGTGCGGCGAGCGCACTGGCGATCAACACGCGCAGCCGGTTGTTCATAAAGAGTTTTTTGGTTTCGCCACTCGGCTGTTGTGCGCTGTCGAGCGGCTGGAATTTATCGTCCTGTTTACTGAACGGTTGTTTGTGTTCATCAATGACCACGGTTTCATTGCGCAGTGCCTCCAGCAGCGGCAGGCGACTGGCCTGTGGCGCGGCGGCCCATTGCTGGAGCAGCGTGGCCTGCTGCGTACGACTGGCGGCAGCGAAATCTGCGCCATCGCCCGCCTGGGCCAGCCAGGGCAGGAGCAACAGCAGACAGCAGAGATAGCGGCGAATTGTCATGGTTCTGGCCCTGTGGTTGGGGTGGGTAATGGGGGGAAGGTGCGTGCTGTTACCCTCACCCCGGCCCTCTCCCATAAGGGAGAGGGAGGTGTGCTACATGCAAACGCTTGCTCGATCTGTCCCTCTCCCTAAGGGAGAGGGAGGTTTGTGAACTCGATCTGTCCCCTCTCCCGCTTGCGGGAGAGGGTTAGGGTGAGGGCCCAGGCCGCACCCTACTGCGTTGATTTCACCGGATAATCAGGCTTCTTATCGTTACCGGCGATATACGGGCTCCACGGCTGGGCGCGAACCGGTTTGTCGGTCTGCCACACCACGTTGAACTGACCGTTCTCTTCGACTTCACCGATCATCACCGGCTTATGCAGATGGTGGTTGGTTTTGTCCATGGTCAGGGTGAAACCGTCCGGCGCTTTAAAGGTTTGTCCGGCCATGGCGGCACGTACTTTATCCACATCGGTGGTACCGGCTTTCTCTACCGCCTGCGCCCACATATGGATGCCGACATAGGTCGCTTCCATCGGGTCGTTGGTCACTACGGTGTTGGCGTTCGGCAGGTTATGCGCTTTGGCATAGGCTTTGTAATCGGCGACAAACTTCGCGTTGGTCGGGTTATCGACTGACTCAAAGTAGTTCCACGCCGCTAACTGACCCACCAGCGGTTTGGTATCGATACCGCGCAGTTCTTCCTCGCCCACCGAGAAGGCGATCACCGGAATATCGGTGGCTTTGATGCCCTGGTTCGCCAGCTCTTTGTAGAACGGCACGTTGGAGTCGCCGTTGATGGTGGAGATCACCGCAGTTTTGCCACCCGCAGAGAATTTCTTAATGTTGGAGACGATGGTCTGGTAATCGCTGTAACCAAACGGCGTATACACTTCCTGGATATCTTTGTCCTGTACCCCTTTCGAATGCAGGAAGGCGCGCAGGATCTTGTTGGTGGTGCGCGGGTAGACGTAGTCGGTGCCCAGCAGGAAGAAGCGTTTAGCGCTGCCGCCGTCTTCGCTCATCAGATATTCCACCGCCGGAATCGCCTGTTGGTTCGGTGCCGCACCGGTGTAGAACACGTTCGGCGACATCTCTTCCCCTTCGTATTGCACCGGATAGAACAGCAGGCCGTTCAACTCTTCAAACACCGGCAGCACCGATTTACGCGATACCGAGGTCCAGCAGCCAAACACCACCGCGACTTTGTCCTGCGTCAGCAGCTGACGGGCTTTCTCGGCAAACAGCGGCCAGTTGGAGGCCGGGTCAACTACCACCGGTTCCAGCTTTTTGCCCAGCACGCCACCTTTGGCGTTAATTTCATCAATGGTCATCAGCGCAACATCTTTCAGCGGTGTCTCCGAAATGGCCATGGTGCCGGAGAGCGAGTGCATAATCCCCACTTTGATGGTATCGGCAGCCTGGGCACCAAAGGCAAAGCCCATGCTGACAACGGTAGCGGAGAGAGCGAAAGCCTTAAGCAACGAACGTCTTTTCATCGTTTAAACCCCTAAATGTGTAATGTGTTGTTATTCAATGGGTTGAAGCCGGGCCTGCTGTAACATGTGTAAAGTGATTTTTCTGACCTCTGCTTTGCTGACGGCGATATGGTCGGTCAGAATGCGCTGTGCCTCCTCGGTATGTTGCTGAAATATCGCCCGTAAAATCTGAGCGTGCTCGCGGTACGTGGCATCGACCCGGTCGTCGCGCGTGAAGTCGAGACGACGGATGATGCGAATTTTTTCGGTCAGTTCGGCGTGCACACGGGCCATTTCCCGGTTGCCAGTGGCGCTGACCAGCGCCATATGAAAGGCTTCGTCGTGCAGTGACACGGTTTTGCCATCTTCCAGACGCGGGTTATCGATCCAGAAAATTTTCAGCTCGGTCAGGGTTTCCGCGCACTGCAACGGCGGCAGCGAGCAGAGACGGCGCACCGCTTCGCGTTCCAGCACGGTGCGGAAATCGTATAGCTCCTCGAAGTATTCAAAGTTGAACGGCTTAACCTGCCAGCCGCTGCGGAACCACACCTCGACATAACCTTCCCGCTCCAGCCAGAAAAGCGCCTGACGCACCGGCGTGCGGCTGACCTCCATCCGTTCGGCGATTTCGCTTTCGCTAAAGCGGTCGCCGGGCATCAGGCGAAACTCGAAAATATCGTTCTTCAGCGCCTGGTAGACTTTCTCTGCCAGCGCTTCCGGACGGCCTTTGCTGCGTTGCGGGCTGGTACTCATGGGCATTCCTTATTCCAGCCACAGCAGGGTGTCGCCCGGACTCACCGGACGCCCCGCCTGGCAGGCGATACGTTTCACGCGACCCGCCTCGGGTGCGACAATAGCCAGCTCCATTTTCATCGCCTCGACGATGATCAGCGTCTGACCGGCGGCCACTTCATCACCCGGCTGCACCAGCACTTTCCAGATGTTGCCGTTCATATCGGCGCTCACCGCCAGTGCGGAGTCGTCCTCTTCCGCCACCACCAGCGTCTCTTCACTGGTCAGCGGTGCGTTCTGCTCCTCCTGCGCCCACAGCGTCACTTCCTGTTCAAAGGCGGCGGCCTGGCGGGCACGGAACTCAGCGATCGAGTCGGCGTGCTCAACCAGGAATTGCTGATGGGCGGCGAAGTCGAACAGCGTCTCCTCGATGCGGATACGTGCGCGACCTTCGCGGAAGTCGTCGCGTAACTGTGTCAGTTCTGCTTCGCTTACCGGGTAGAAACGCACCTGATCGAAGAAGTGCAGCAGCCAGGGTTCGTCGGCCGCGAACTGATCGTTTTTCAGGAATTTATTCCAGATGGGCAGCGTGCGGCCGACCAACTGGTAGCCACCGGGGGAGTCCATGCCGTAGATACACATGTACATGCCGCCAATGCCTACGGTGCCTTCAGCGGTGAAGGTACGCGCCGGGCTATATTTGGAACTCAGCAGGCGATGACGCGGATCGACCGGCACCGCGCAGGGCGCGCCGAGATAGACATCGCCCAGACCGAGGATCAGGTAGCTGGCATCGAAAATGGTATCGCGCACCGCTTCACGGCTCTCCAGGCCATTAATACGCTGAATAAAGTCGACGTTGTTCGGCAGCCACGGGGCAGTGGCGCGCACGGTTTCTTTGTAGCGTTCCACCGCGCCGAGCGTGGCGCTATCTTCAAATGCCATCGGCATCCAGACAATGCGCGACGGCACTTTCAACTGGCTGACATCACCCAGTCCGGCTTCCAGTTCCAGCAGCAACGCCATCAGTTGCGGCTGGCTGAGGATCAGGCTGTCGTAGCGCACCTGCAACGAACGCACGCCGGGTGACAACTCTTCCACACCAGGCACGGCGCGATCCCGCAGTGCTTGCATCAACAGATGCACGCGCAGGCGCAGCGCCAGATCCAGCACGTTGTCGCCGTACTCAATCAGCACGTATTTATCACCGGCCTGGCGATATACCACTGCCGGGGTGCTGGTGGTGGCGGGTAATGCCGCCAGCAGCGTCGCCGAGCCGATGTCGCTGGCCGCCAGTGACGGTACGTCAAACGCAGGTGCATGGGCAGAACGCAGGGTCGCGACGCTATGGGCCTGGGCTTTCTCCAGCGCCACCGCTTCGTCGGCGCTGATGGGGTGGAATCGGATACGATCACCCGGCTTCACCTGACCAACTTTCCACAGCTCGGCTTTGGCGATGGTGACCGGGCAGACGAAGCCGCCGAGGCTTGGGCCGTCATGGGTAAGGATCACCGGGAAGTCACCGGTGAAGTTCACCGCGCCGATGGCATATTCACAGTCGTGCACGTTGGAAGGATGCAACCCGGCTTCGCCACCGTTGGCACGCGTCCAGCTCGGTTTCGGACCTACCAGACGCACACCAAGACGGTTGGAGTTGTAATGTACCTGCCAGTCGCTGGCGAAGAATTCATCGATAGCGGCCTGGGTGAAGAAATCCGGTGCGCCGTGCGGTCCGTAGAGTACGCCGATACGCCATTCGCTGCCGTAGTGCGGCACCAGTGCGTGATCGAGCGCCTGGGGTTCGCTGACTGGCGCAGGCGTGGTGCAGGCCGCAAGCAGAGGTTGGGAGATCGGCAGCATATCGGCGACGCGTAGCGTACGTCCGGCATGGCCGCCAAACTGGCCGAGTGAGAAGGTTGAACGGCTGCCGAGATACTCCGGCACATCAAAACCGTTACGCACGGCCAGATAAGTGCGACAACCGCTGTGGGCGCGGCCCAGTGTCAGTGTCTGTCCTGCCGTGACCTTGACCGGTTGCCAGTAGCTAACCGGCTCACCGTCGAGATCGGCCGGGCAATCGGCACCGGTCAGGGCAATCAGCGCGTCGCTGTGAAAACGCAGCGTCGGGCCTTGCAGGGTGAATTCCAGACCGGCAGCGGCTTCGTGGTTGCCAACAATGCGGTTGGCAAGACGGAAGGCAAAATCATCCATCGGGCCAGATGGCGGCACGCCGATATCCCAATAGCCGAGGCGACCCGGAAAATCCTGAATGCTGCTGAAGGTGCCGGGTTGCAGCACTTCAATCACGCTGGCCGCCGGGGTGAAGCTGTCGAGGTAACGTGTCCAGACCTTGCCGCTGCGGAACGCCTCGGTGGCAACGATCTGACGCAGATAATCCAGGTTACTGGCGATACCGTGCAGTTGGGTGGCCCCCAGCGCTTGCTGCATTTTCGCCAGCGCGGCATCACGGGTGTCGGCATGGACGATCAGCTTGGCGACCATCGGATCGTAATACGCGGAGACTTCGGTGCCGGTATCGATCCAGCCATCAACGCGCACATCGTCCGGGAAGCTGACGCCGGTCAGCACGCCAGGGCTGGGCTGGAAGTTTTTCAGCGGATCTTCCGCGTACAGGCGCACTTCAATGGAGGCGCCTTGCGGTGCCTGCTGCATTCGCGCCCAGTCGAGGCTGTCGCCCGCCGCCACTTGCAACATGCACTCCACCAGATCAAGACCGGTGACGCACTCGGTGACCGGATGTTCTACCTGGAGGCGGGTGTTGACTTCGAGGAAATAGAACGCGTCCTGTTCGGCGTCGTAGATATATTCCACGGTGCCTGCGCTACGGTAGCTGACCAGCTCGCCGAGACGCACCGCTGAGGCCAGCAGCGCTTCACGCGTGGCCTGCGGTAGGTTTGGCGCTGGAGTTTCTTCCACCACTTTCTGATTACGACGTTGCAGCGAGCAGTCGCGTTCGCCCAGAGCAATTACTTTGCCGCTGCCGTCGCCAAAAATCTGTACTTCAACATGGCGGGCGCGATCGATGCAGCGCTCAAGAAACACGCCTGCGTCACTGAAAAATTGTTCGCCGAGACGACGCACGCTCTCCCAGGCGTTGCGCAGCGCATCGGCGTCGGCGCAACGCGTCAGGCCGATACCACCACCACCGGCGGTGCTTTTCAGCATCACCGGATAACCGATGCGATCGGCAGCGCTCAGGGCTTCTTCCAGCGAGGTCAGCAACGCGGTGCCCGGCGTCATCGGCACGCCAGCACTGGCTGCCAGTTCTCGGGCGCGGTGCTTGAGGCCAAACTCGCCAATCTGCTGCGCGGTTGGGCCAACAAAGGCGATACCGGCTTCTTCGCAGGCGGCGGCAAACGGCAGGCTCTCAGAAAGGAAACCGTAGCCCGGCCAGATGGCTTCTGCGCCGGTTTCTTTAGCGGCAGCAAGGATTTTTTCGATTCTCAGGTAGCTGTCGCTGGCTTTGTCGCCGCCAAGGGCAATCGCCACATCAGCCTCTTTCACATGGCGTGCGTTGCGGTCAGCGTCGGAATATACCGCCACACTTTTCACGCCAAGACGTTTCAGGGTGCGGATAGCGCGGCAGGCAATTTCGCCACGGTTAGCAATCAGAACGGTACTGAACATGATTATTTACTCCCCAGGGATGTCAGCCAGTTGCGCCAGCCGCCAAATTCGGTGATCTCCAGTGCCTGTTTCAGCACCATCGGTTCACAGATAAAACCTTTCACCACCCGGCCATCGGCCAGCGTCAGCGAGCCAATTCCCAGCGGCGGCGGGATTTCCGCCACAAACTCGCCAAAGCGTGCCAGCGGGATATCCCACAGCTCGACGGTGATCGCTGCCCCTTGTTCATCGCGCAGCAGGCCCGGTTTTTTGATCGGCCCATCCAGCAGCGCAAACAGGCGGTAATGGCTGGCGGTGGTGGTTTCCTCCACCAACACCGCCTGGCGGGTGGTGAGTTGGAAGTTGAGCGGCATACCGGTGAGGTGAGCACCCACGACTGCGACGCGCACATGATCGGCGGAAGGCGGCAGTGCGCGATGCTGCGTCGGCTGCGCTTTGCCGGTGGCACCGAGCGGCAATGCCAACTGCTGCTGCCAGCGCAGGCCGAATTCCACCAGGGCACGATCATGCCAGGCGGGGGCGATCAGGGTGATGCCCGCCGGCAGGCCATCGGCACGGAACGGTGCCGGTAGCGCCAGCGCGCTGAGGTCGGCCAGATTGGTGAAGTTGGTGTAGGTGCCGAACTGCGAGTTGTAGCGCACCGGCTCCTGCTTCATCTCTTCAATGGTGTGGATGGTGGGGGAGGTCGGCACCACCAGCGCATCGAACTGCGCCAGCGTTTGCTGAATTTGGCGCGTCAGTTCCGCGCGCAGATATTCGGCTTTGAAGGCATCGACCGCGCTGTAATCCAGACCGCTTTTCACGATGCCATAGACCACCGGGTCCATCTCTTCCGGGCGGTTGATCATCTCGCCCACCGCCACGGTGCGCTCCGTTACCCACGGGCCGTAGTACAGCTGCTCGGCCAGTTGCTGGAATGGGGTAAAGTCGATGGGGTGCAGCGTAGCACCGCTGGCGAGCAGGCGTTCCAGTGCACTGTCCCAGGCGGCTTCTGCTTGCTTGTCATCAAAGAATTCCGGGTTGGCCGGAATGGCAAAGTCGGGGTGTGCCTTGATGCTGGCGGGCGCAGTATGCGGATTGCTGCGCGAATAGGCATCGGCCGCGTCATAACCGCCAGCGGCGCTGGCGACGGCAAAGGCATCTTCCACCGTCAAGGCAAATACTGAAATGGTGTCGTTCAGGCGGCAGGCGGGCAGCAAACCACTGGCCGAGAACCAGCCTTTGGTCGGTTTCAGGCCCACCACATTATTGAAGCCAGCCGGTACGCGACCGGAACCGGCGGTATCGGTGCCGAGCGAGAAGCCTACCAGACCGCGTGCCAGTACCGACGCCGAGCCGGAACTGGAGCCGCCGCTGACGTAGTCGGCATTAAAGGTATTACGCACCGCACCATAAGGGGAACGGGTGCCGACCAGACCGGTGGCATATTGGTCGAGGTTGGTTTTGCCAATGACCACCGCGCCGGCGGCTTTCAGTTGGGCGACGACAAAGGCATCTGCGCTGGCGGTATAAGTCAGCGCCGGGCAAGCGGCGGTCGTCGGCCAGCCCGCGACATCGATATTGTCTTTGACGGCAAAAGGTACGCCAAACAACGGCAGTGCCGCCGGGTTGCGCAGATAGCTGGCTAACAGCGGTTCAATTTGTGCCTGAAGTTGTGCCGGGGTGGCGAGATACAACCACGCATTATCCTGGTTATCGATAGCTGCGAGGTGTGCTTCCAGCAGGGCGGTGATCTGCTGCGGTTCCTGTTGGTAACGCTGTTGCCAATCCTGAAGCGTGTAGCCAAAAGTCGATGCCATGAGTGAATTCCAACTGGTATACAAGATGGAATTCAACAGAGCAAAGGCCGTGCCATATTTGTAACAGAATGATTATGCGAAATTAGTTCCAGTACGATAAGTTTTTGTGATGAATAAGTGCACAATGGCGGCGCAGCATCTGGTCGATAGCGGTGCGTGATCGTAAATTTTATGAAGAACATGGCAAGAGCGTGTTGGCCTGGTTAGCATGAAGAAAGTCTGGCATGCAGCTGGATCGCAGCACAAAGAGGAGAGTGAAGTGGATAAGTGGCGTAACTGGATTATAGGGATCTGCCTGGTCAGTGCGGCCAGCAGCGTGTGGGCCGATTCGCTAGACCAGCAACGACAGCGTTATGCCCAGATAAAACAAGCCTGGGATAACAAGCAGATGGACACCGTGGCACAGTTGATGCCAACGCTACAGGATTACCCGCTCTATCCTTATCTGCAATACCGTATGCTGGCGCAGGATCTCGATCAGGAAACGCCGCTGGCGGTGAAGAATTTTATTCAACAATACCCGACGTTACCGCCTGCGCGTGCGCTCTCCACCCGTTTTGTCAATGTGCTGGCACACCGTCAGGCATGGCAGGAATTGCTGAATTTCAGCCCGGAAGCACCGCAACCGGTACAGGCGCGTTGTAACTGGTATTACGCCAAGTGGGCCACCGGCCAGCAGCAGGTGGCATTTGATGGCGCGAAAGATATCTGGCTGCGCGGGACATCGCTGCCTAATGATTGCGACCAGTTGTTCTCAGTGTGGCAATCTGCCGGGCAACTCTCGCCGATCACCATCCTTGAGCGTATTCGCCTGGCGATGAAAGAGGGTAACGATAGCCTGGTCAATTATCTGGCGAAGATGTTGCCAGCGGATTATCAAACTATCGCCACGGCAGTGATGACGTTGCAGCAGAACCCGCAAACCGTCACCAGCTTTGCCAGCAGCGTTGGGCCGACGGATTTTACCCGCCAGGCCACCAACTTTGCTTTCGCCCGTGTGGCACGGCAGGACGCAGAAAATGCGCGCCTGATGATTCCGGGACTGGTGCAGTCGCAGAAGATGGGACCGGCAGATGAGCAGGCGCTGAAAGAGATCGTCGCGTGGCGTCTCATGGGCAACGATGTGACTTCTGAGCAGGCGCGCTGGCGCGATAACGTGGTGATGAACAGCGAATCCACCACGTTGATTGAGCGCCGGGTGCGACTGGCGCTGGGTAATAACGACCGGCGTGGACTGAATACCTGGATTGCTCGCCTGCCGGTAGAGGCCAAAGAGAAAGATGAGTGGCAATACTGGCAGGCCGATCTGCTGATTGAGCAGGGACGTAAAGATGAAGCCGACGAAATCCTGCGCAAGTTGATGCAGGGACGGGGTTTCTATCCGATGGTGGCGGCCCAGCGGTTGGGCGTCGACTACCCGTTGCAGGTGAATCCGGCTCCGGCACCGGAGAGCAATCTGGTGCAGGGGGCGGAGCTGGCACGGGTGCGCGAGCTGATGTACTGGGGGCTGGATAACCTGGCGCGCAGCGAATGGGCTAACCTGATTTCCAGCAAAACCCGTGAGCAGCAGCAGATGCTGGCGCGCTACGCCAATGAGCAGGACTGGTGGGATCTGAGCGTGCAGGCCACCATTACCGCCAAAATGTGGGACAGCCTGAAAGAACGCTTCCCGCTGGCATGGCGCAATCTGTATCAGCAATACACCAGCGGCAAAGCGATTCCGCAAAGTTATGCCATGGCGATTTCGCGTCAGGAGAGTGCGTGGAACCCGAAAGCGCGTTCGCCGGTGGGGGCCAGTGGGCTGATGCAGGTGATGCCCGCGACCGCCACGCATACCGTGAAGATGTATAACATTCCCGGTTATGTGAACAGCGGCCAATTGCTTGATCCACAAACCAATATCCAGATTGGTACGCAATATCTGGATTATGTCTATCAGCAGTTTGAGCAGAACCGTATCTTTGCCTCGGCAGCTTACAACGCCGGACCGTCGCGAGTGCGTAGCTGGCTGAACAACAGTGGTGGGCGTCTGGATGCGGTGGCGTTTATTGAAACCATTCCCTTCTCGGAAACCCGTGGCTACGTGAAGAACGTGCTGGCGTATGATGCCTACTATCGTTACTTCATGGGACAACCCGATAAGATTCTGGCAGATAGCGAGTGGAATCGCCGCTACTGACTGTGCTATGCTTCCGTACTCGTTAATGAGTACGGAAGCCCTTCATGAGCCAACCCCTTTCTTCCCAGCCTGTTGAAGATAACTGGCTGCGTTTTGTTGACCTGATGCAAAATGCCTTCGCCGATGGCGTCGCCTTACCGTTGCTGCAATTGATGATGACCCCGGATGAGCGGGAATCTTTTGGCACGCGTCTGCGCATCATTGAAGAGTTGATGAACGGAGAGATGAGCCAGCGTGAGCTGAAGAATGAGCTGGGCGTTGGCATTGCCACCATCACCCGTGGCTCCAACAGCCTGAAAGAAGCTCCGCCGGAGCTGAAACGTTGGCTGGAAGCGCGTCTGGGACGCGCCTGATCACTGCTGGTACAACGGATGGGTGAACGGGCAAAGCGCCAGAATCAGCGCCTGATGGTAGACGCTGGAACGCGTCAGCAGCCCGTGGGTAAAGGCACCAATCGCCCCGCCTTTCTGTTTGATATTTTCCACGCCGGTTAAGCGCGCCATTTCATCACCCAGCTCATGACCGGCGCTCAAACCTGCCATCACTACTGCTGGCAGCGTAAAGCTGGCGGAGCGTGATTCACCGCGCTGCTGCGCATTTTCCACCACCATCCACGCGAAGGCGCTGTCGCCTTCAATTCCGGCTTCAATGGCCACCCAAAAGTCCGCATCCGCTTTTTTGGCGCGTGCGTTGGCAACACGCTGACGTGCGCCAGTTCGCGTTTCGACATCCGTCAGCGGCTGGGCTGCAACGCCGCTCTCGACCTCGACCCCTTCAATATGGCAGGATCCTTCGCCGAAAACGTCGTTGAACGCTTGTGCAATCGCGCGGATTTTTGCCGGATTGATGGTGGCTGCGACAACATGGTACATAATTGTTTGAACCCTCAAGGCAAATTTGTCGCAGTATAACGGAAATTAAGCATGCTACAGGTCTATCTTGTTCGTCACGGTGAAACGGTTTGGAATGCGGCCCGACGCATTCAGGGGCAGTCCGACAGTCCGCTGACGGAAAAAGGTGAGCAACAAGCCCATCAGGTGGGTGAGCGCGTTAAATCGCTGGGGATTACCCATGTGATTGCCAGCGATTTAGGACGTACTCGTCGCACTGCGGAAATTATCGCGGATGCCTGCGGTTGTGGGGTAACGCTTGATGCGCGCCTGCGCGAACTCAATATGGGGGTGCTGGAACAGCGCCCAATCGAAGGGTTGACGGCGGAAGAAGAGAGCTGGCGGAAAACTCTGGTGGATGGCACCGAAAACGGTCGCATTCCTGGCGGTGAGTCGATGGCGGAGATGGCGGCGCGGATGCACGCGGCGTTAAATGATTGTCTCGGATTACCGGCAGGCAGTCGTCCGCTGATTGTCAGCCACGGTATGGCACTTGGCGTGCTGGTCAGTACCATTCTTGGTTTACCGGCACATGCCGAACGCCGTTTGCGTCTGCGTAACTGCTCCATCTCTCGCGTTGACCATCAGCAGAGCGCCTGGCTGGCAGCAGGTTGGGTGGTGGAGACGGCCGGGGATGTGTCACATCTTGATGCACCAGCGCTGGATGAATTGCAACGCTGAAGCGCAATATGAAAATGCCGTCATGACGACGGCATTTTGCTGTTAGCGTTCCTGCATCGGACGGATCGGAATCAGATACTCGCAGCGAATCTCGGTAGGTGGCTCACTACGCTTCTTGCCACCGTGGGTGAAGAAACGTTCGATATCTTGCCCCTGACGACGTACCAGGCCCAGCGTGGGCATGCAAGTCCCGTACAGCAGCAGAATAAATTCCTGCAACGCGGTACGCGGTCCGTTATAGGTGAACTGCACATAATCACCCGCTTCCAGAATCACACTCTGATTGGATTGCATGCTTTTTGCCAGTTGATCGGCAGGCACCGCGGTGGTGTAGAGAATCTCCTGCTCATCATCCTTTTCATGGCTGGCGCGTACCTGATGCAAGCCATACAGCACCGGCGGCACGGTATCGGTTTCCAGCAGGAACTGTTTCCAGAAATGCACACGCATTTCGTCGCGATAGCTGGAGATCTGCTCCAGCGTGCAGCTGTAGCTTTGGGTTTGACCCACCAACACCGTTTCCGGCAGCGTGACAAACTGCGGCTCAGGCATGTGGTTATCTTCCAGACGAATCGGCGGGCGGATACCGAAGGAGTTCCAGTCTGACGAACGACGATACCAGGCGGGCGTCTGATTAAACTGCTTTTTGAACGCACGGGTAAAGGTCTGCTGGGAATCGAAACGGTATTGCAGGGCGATGTCGAGTATCGGGCGGCTGGTGAGGCGTAACGCCACCGCGGCCTTAGACAGCCGGCGAGCGCGGATATAAGCGCCGATCGCGTGGCCTGTCACGTCCTTAAACATGCGCTGCAGATGCCATTTGGAATAGCCCGCTTTCAGGGCGACATTATCCAGTGAAAGGGGTTGATCCAGATGGCTCTCCAGCCAGACAAGCAAATCGCGAATGATACCGGCTTGGTCCATAAAACATCCTCATAACTCTCTGGTGGCGCAACTTATGAAGTCGTCGAATAATAGCACGAAATGCAAAAAGGCGAGAGGGCGGTTTTGTAAGTCGACTGTGCTACATCAATGCGGGTTGTTACCCATTTGGTTTGGTTCTGTTATCGATTGCCAGTACATTACATTCTCATCTATTCCGTTTGCAATGGTAACTCCATGACAATAGCTCGCCTTCTTATAGTCACCCTGGCAACATATGCCTTCGCGGGATCCCTCCAGGCAGAGGAGATCGGCTCAGTTGACACGGTTTTCAAGATGTTTGGCCCCGATCATAAGATCGTGGTGGAAGCCTTTGATGACCCCGATGTAAAAAATGTAACCTGTTATATCAGCCGGGCGAAAACCGGTGGGATCAAAGGCGGATTAGGTCTGGCCGAGGACACTTCCGATGCGGCGATTTCCTGCCAGCAGGTAGGGCCGGTTACGCTGAGCGATAAAATTGCGCAAGGTAAAGCGCAGGGGGATGTGGTGTTCCAGAAGCGCACATCGCTGGTTTTTAAGAAGCTACAGGTTGTACGCTTTTATGATCAAAAGCGCAACGCGCTGGTCTACCTGGCCTACTCAGATAAAGTGGTGGAAGGCTCGCCAAAAAACGCGCTGAGCGCTGTGCCGATTATGCCCTGGCATTAACAACAGGCTGGCACCTATTCGTAGCGGCGCGATTTATCGCGCCGCTACAGAACAGATATGTGCAGATTAGTCCTGCAACTCACCGCAGAAGCGATAACCTTCGCCATGAATGGTGGCGATGATTTCTGGGGTATCCGGCGTAGATTCGAAATGCTTACGGATACGGCGGATGGTGACATCCACGGTGCGGTCATGCGGCTTCAGCTCGCGACCGGTCATCTTTTTCAGCAGGTCAGCACGGGTCTGAATTTTGCCTGGGTTTTCGCAGAAGTGCAGCATGGCGCGGAATTCACTGCGCGGCAGCTTGTACTGCTCGCCGTTCGGGCTGATCAGTGAGCGGCTGTTGATATCCAGCTCCCAACCGTTGAAACGATAGCTTTCCACCTGACGACGCTCCTCATTGGGCATCGCCAGATTCATGGTACGCGACAACAGGTTACGCGCACGGATGGTCAGCTCACGCGGATTAAATGGCTTGGTGATGTAATCATCCGCGCCAATTTCCAGACCAAGGATTTTGTCCACTTCATTATCACGGCCGGTGAGGAACATCAGCGCTACGTTCGCCTGCTCACGCAGTTCACGCGCCAGCAACAAGCCGTTTTTGCCCGGCAGGTTGATGTCCATAATCACCAGATTGACGTCGTTTTCCGTCAGAACCTGATGCATTTCGGCGCCGTCGGTGGCTTCATAGACCATGTAACCTTCAGCCTCAAAAATGCTTTTGAGGGTGTTACGCGTGACCAGTTCGTCTTCAACGATAAGAATGTGCGGGGTCTGCATGTTTCGCTACCTAAAATTTGCCAACAAATCGAAAACAGGGCGTACGGCGGTTGCACTTACTGTTAATCGTAACAGCATGCCGTTCGCAACCGGTGTACGAAATAATCTTCGGAATACACCATCCATCTACGTCAACTTCAGTGTTAGCTCAGCCAGTCAGGATGAATATTTGCGTGCCCCGTGGGTATCGGACTGGCGCTTATCCTAACCGTATTAACAGCAACCTAACAGCACCAACAACAACCGATAAGCATAAAAACAACGCTTCGTTGACTTATATCAAATGCAAGTGTAGCACGTTAACACTTTTATGAAAAACTTCTCCAGGAATGCCAGCTTAGCTCACAAAAAGCAGCATTTTTGCTACATTCCGGCTGCATAATAGCAAAACAAAAACTTGCCGGAAATTATATTTCAATAAGATGATATCTAATGCTTTTATAATAAAATGGCACGGAAATTTAGCTTTAATACGTTAATTTATGCTACCTCGCGGTTTTATTCTGTTTTAACATCCTTAACATCTTATTTTCTTATATCCGCATGGTTGGTATTTTCCGGTGTGCATGCCAACATACGCTGAGTTGTTAACAGTTCGATGGAAAAATCATGCATTTCCCCCTCATTCTTGTCTCTCCCGCCCGACCAGAAAATATCGGTGCCGCCGCCCGTGCCATGAAAACCATGGGTTTTAGCGAGTTGCGTATTGTCGCCAGCGATGCCTGGCAGGATCCGGCGGCCCGACGCGTGGCGCACGGCGCAGGCGAAATCCTTGATAGCGTAAAAACTTATGACACGCTTAGTGACGCACTTCAGGACGTGGACTTCTCTGTCGCGACCACGGCGCGCAGCCGGGCGAAGTTCCGTTACTACGCCACACCCGCACAAGTGGAAACCATTTTGCAGGAGAAACGCCAGTGGCTGAGCCGGATAGCGCTGGTGTTTGGCCGCGAGGATAGCGGATTGACCAATGAGGAGCTGGAACAGGTAGACCTGCTCACCGGCATTCCGATGGCAAACGACTATCCCTCGCTCAATCTCGGTCAGGCAGTGATGGTGTATTGCTACCAACTTTCTGCGCTGAATCAGGTGGCGGCCCAGCCCGCAGCGATGGCGGATGCGCAGCAGTTGCAGGCGTTGCGGGTGCGTTTCCAGCAATTGTTGGTTCGTCTGGCAGTGGACGACGATGCCAAGATGGTGGACTGGATCGATCAACGTATCGGTTTGCTGGAACAACGTGACAGCGCCATGCTGCACCGTCTGCTGCACGACGTAGAAAAAAAACTTATAGATAATAACTCGGGTAAATCCTGACTTTGCAGTGACAGATCGGGGGTTGTGGCTATTTGCTGAACGATCCCGATGGCATTTTCCGGGCAAAGCGCAGCACTGCGTAGTGGCGAAAAATCCGGCTTAGGACAAATTCGTTGACTTAACGTGCGCTTTGCTTTAATTCTGGAAGGCAGACGGACAATCAAGACAGACAGAAAAAAATCTCAATGCGTACAAACAGCCTGAACACCACCATTATTATTACCACCACCATTACCACAGGTAACGGTGCGGGCTGACGCATACAGGAAAAACAAAAAAGAAGCCCGCACCTAACCAGTGCGGGCTTTTTTTTCGGCATAAATTCAGGAGAGCTTTAACCATGCGAGTGCTGAAATTCGGCGGGACCTCGGTAGCCAATGCGGAACGTTTTCTCCGCGTGGCAGACATTCTGGAAAGCAATGCGCAACAGGGACAGGTTGCAACCGTACTCTCTGCGCCAGCGAAAATTACCAATCATCTGGTGGCGATGATTGAGAAAACCATTAGCGGGCAGGATGCGTTGCCGAATATCAGCGATGCCGAACGTATTTTTGCCGAGCTGTTGCAGGGGTTGGCCGATGCACAGCCGGGCTTCGATTATGATGGATTGAAGACTCGCGTTGACCTCGAATTTGCTCAACTTAAGCAGGTGCTGCATGGCATCAGCCTGCTGGGACAGTGCCCGGATGCGGTCAATGCTGCCATCATCTGCCGGGGTGAGAAGCTGTCCATCGCCATTATGGAAGCGCTGCTCCAGGCGCGCGGCTACAAAGTGACGGTCATCGACCCGGTGGAAAAACTGCTGGCCGTCGGCCACTACCTTGAATCTACCGTGGATATCAATGAATCCACCCGCCGTATCGCCGCCAGCCAGATCCCTGCCGATCATATGATCCTGATGGCCGGTTTCACCGCCGGAAACGAGCGTGGCGAACTGGTGGTGCTGGGCCGTAACGGTTCTGACTATTCGGCAGCGGTACTGGCGGCCTGTCTGCGTGCTGACTGTTGTGAAATCTGGACTGACGTCGATGGCGTCTATACCTGTGACCCGCGTCAGGTGCCGGATGCGCGCCTGCTGAAGTCCATGTCCTATCAGGAGGCAATGGAGCTGTCGTACTTTGGTGCCAAAGTGCTGCACCCCCGCACCATCGCCCCGATTGCCCAGTTCCAGATTCCCTGCCTGATTAAAAACACCGCTAACCCGCAAGCACCCGGCACCTTAATTGGTGGCGAAGGTGAGCATGATGAAAACCCGGTAAAAGGCATCACTAATCTCAACAACATGGCGATGTTTAACGTCTCCGGACCGGGGATGAAAGGCATGGTTGGCATGGCGGCACGCGTGTTTGCTGCGATGTCGCGCACCGGTATCTCGGTGGTGTTGATTACCCAATCCTCTTCCGAGTACAGCATCAGCTTCTGCGTGCCGCAGAACGAGCTGGCGCGCGCGCGCCGCGTGCTGGAAGATGAATTCTACCTCGAATTGAAAGACGGCTTGCTGGACCCGCTGGAAGTGGTCGAGCAACTGGCGATTATCTCGGTGGTCGGTGACGGCATGCGTACCCTGCGTGGCATCTCTGCCAAGTTCTTCTCCGCGCTGGCGCGAGCCAATATCAATATCGTGGCCATTGCCCAGGGTTCCTCGGAGCGTTCCATCTCTGCCGTGGTGAGCAACGATGAAGTCACTACTGGCGTGCGTGTGGTGCACCAGATGCTGTTTGCCACCGATCAGGTGATTGAAGTGTTCGTGGTCGGTGTCGGCGGCGTCGGCGCGGCGTTGCTGGAGCAGCTACATCGTCAGCAGGCGTGGCTGAAGCAAAAGCATATCGATTTGCGGGTGTGTGGCATCGCTAACTCGCGCGCGTTGCTGACCAACGTGCACGGCATCGATCTCAGTAACTGGAAAGGGGCGCTGGCGGAAGCCAAAGAACCGTTCAATCTTGGTCGTCTGATCCGTCTGGTGAAAGAGTATCACCTGCTGAACCCGGTGATTGTCGATTGTACTTCGAGCCAGGCGGTGGCCGATCAGTACGCGGATTTCCTCGCGGATGGTTTCCATGTCGTGACGCCGAACAAAAAGGCCAACACCTCTTCATGGAATTATTACCAGCAGATGCGTGCGGCAGCGGAGAAATCGCGCCGTAAGTTCCTGTATGACACCAACGTGGGAGCGGGTTTGCCGGTGATCGAGAACCTGCAAAATCTGCTGAATGCCGGTGATGAGCTGATCAAATTCTCCGGTATTCTTTCCGGCTCGCTGTCGTTTATTTTCGGCAAGCTGGATGAGGGCGTTTCCCTGTCTGAAGCGACCAAAATGGCGCGAGACATGGGCTTCACCGAACCGGATCCGCGTGATGACCTGTCGGGCACCGATGTGGCGCGTAAGCTGCTGATTCTGGCGCGTGAAGCGGGACATCAACTGGAGCTGAGCGATATCGAGATCGAACCGCTGCTGCCTGCCAGTCTGACGGAGATTGCTGACGTTGAGCAATTCATGCAGCGTTTGCCGGAACTGGACAACGCCTTTGCGGCGCGCGTTGCCAAAGCGCGTGATGAAGGTAAAGTGTTACGCTTCGTCGGTGCCATCGAAGAGGGTGGTGCTTGCAAAGTGAAAATTGATGCAGTGGACAGTAACGATCCGCTGTTTAAAGTCAAAAATGGCGAAAACGCCCTGGCGTTCTATAGCCGTTATTATCAGCCGATCCCGCTGGTTCTGCGTGGATACGGTGCCGGGAATGATGTGACCGCAGCCGGTGTGTTTGCCGATCTGCTGCGCACGCTGTCGTGGAAGTTGGGAGTTTGATGATGGTAAAAATTTATGCACCGGCCTCGATAGGTAACGTCAGCGTCGGCTTTGATGTGCTTGGCGCGGCGGTTTCGCCGGTGGATGGCACCCTGCTGGGTGATTGTGTGTCGGTCGAGGCGGCCGACCGCTTTAGCCTGGTAAACAAAGGGCGCTTCGTCAGCAAACTGCCGGACAATCCACAGGAAAACATTGTCTATCAGTGCTGGCAGCGTTTTTGTGAAGCGATTGGTAAAGATGTGCCGGTGGCGATGACGCTGGAAAAAAACATGCCGATCGGCTCGGGTCTTGGCTCCAGCGCCTGCTCGGTCGTGGCTGGCCTGATGGCGATGAACGAATTTTGCGGCAAACCGTTGAATGACACCGAACTGCTGGCATTGATGGGCGAGCTGGAAGGACGTATCTCCGGTAGCGTGCATTACGACAACGTTGCGCCGTGCTTCCTCGGCGGCGTGCAGTTGATGATTGAAGAGAACGGCATTATCAGCCAGTCAGTGCCGTCGTTTGACGAGTGGCTGTGGGTGATGGCCTATCCGGGCATCAAAGTCTCCACCGCTGAAGCGCGTGCGATTCTACCGGCGCAGTATCGTAAACAGGACATCATCAAACACGGTCGTTTACTGGGCGGTTTCATCCATGCCTGTCATACTCAGCAGCCAGAACTGGCCGCGAAGCTGATGCAGGATGTGGTGGCGGAGCCGTATCGCACCAAACTGCTGCCGGGCTTTGCGGAAGCACGCCAGGCAGCAGCCGATATTGGCGCGCTGGCCTGCGGTATTTCGGGTTCCGGCCCGACACTTTTCGCCGTTTGCAACGAGATGGCAACGGCACAGCGGATGGCAGACTGGCTGAGCCAGCACTATCTGCAAAATGAAGAAGGTTTCGTCCATATCTGCCGTCTTGATACGGCTGGCGCACGTAAATTGGGATAACGCATGAAACTCTACAACCTTAAGGATCATAACGAGCAGGTGAGCTTCGCTCAGGCCGTGAAGCAGGGCCTTGGCTCGCAGCAGGGGCTGTTTTTTCCGCTCGAACTGCCGGAATTTGAACTGACCGACATCGATGCGATGCTGGAGATGGATTTTGTTACCCGCAGCAGCAAAATCCTCTCGGCTTACATCGGTGACGAAATTGCCGCACATCAGTTGGCTGAGCGCGTGAAAAACGCGTTTGCGTTCCCGGCCCCGGTGGCAAAAGTGAGCGACGATGTCGCCTGCCTCGAACTGTTTCATGGCCCGACGCTGGCGTTCAAAGACTTCGGCGGCCGTTTTATGGCGCAGATGCTTTCGTATGTCAGCGGTGCCGATGAAAAAATCACCATTCTGACCGCCACGTCTGGCGATACCGGCGCAGCAGTAGCCCATGCGTTTTACGGCATGGAAAACGTGCGCGTGGTGATCCTCTATCCGCAGGGCAAAATCAGCCCGTTGCAGGAAAAATTGTTCTGCACCCTGGGGGGGAACATCGAAACCATCGCCATCGACGGCGATTTCGATGCCTGCCAGGCGCTGGTGAAACAAGCCTTTGATGATGAAGAACTGAAAAAGGCGATCGGCCTGAACTCAGCCAACTCCATCAACATCAGCCGTCTGCTGGCGCAGATTTGCTACTACTTTGAAGCTGTGGCGCAACTGCCGCAGGAAAAACGCAATCAGCTGGTGGTGTCGGTGCCAAGTGGTAACTTTGGTGACCTGACCGCAGGCCTGCTGGCGAAATCACTCGGTCTGCCGATCAAACGCTTTATCGCTGCCACCAATGCCAACGATACTGTGCCGCGCTTCCTCGCCAATGGCGAATGGACGCCGCATGCCACCGTTGCCACGCTGTCCAACGCTATGGATGTGAGCCAGCCGAACAACTGGCCGCGCGTGGAAGAGTTGTTCCGTCGCAAAACCTGGCGTCTGGGCGATCTGGCCTATGGTGCGGTGAGCGACGAAACCACCAAAGCGACCATGCGTGAGCTGGCAGAAATCGGTTATCTGTCTGAACCGCATGCGGCGATTGCTTATCGTCTGCTGCGCGATCAGTTGCAGGAAGGTGAGTACGGCCTGTTCCTTTGCACTGCGCATCCGGCGAAGTTCAAGGAGAGCGTGGAAGCGATTCTGGAGCAGACGCTGCCGCTGCCGGAAGCACTGGCTGAGCGTGCCGACCTGCCGCTGCTGTCGCATAATTTGAAAGCAGATTTCGCCGCGCTGCGCGCGTTCTTGCTGAAATAACATAAGAATGGCTGGCAAATGCCAGCCATTCTTTTATCTGTCGTAGCGGCGCGATTTATCGCGCAATTCCGTGCACGGTGTCGGAAAAAACCGCGCGATAAATCGCGCCGTTACGGGTTATTGCTGCTCGTGGCGTTTAAACACCAGCTCGTTTTCGCTGCTTTCAGCCGCAGCAAAGAAATAACCATCCACATCGAATTTCTTCAATTGCTCCGGTTTGGTCAGGCGGTGCTGAATCACATAACGGCTCATCAGGCCACGCGCTTTCTTGGCGTAGAAGCTGATCACCTTAAACTTGCCGTTCTTCTCATCCAGGAACACCGGCTTAATCAGTCGCCCGGCCAGTTTTTTCGGCTTGATAGCTTTGAAATATTCATCTGACGCCAGGTTAATCAACACGTCATCGCCTTGTTCCGCCAGCGCCGCATTCAGCCTTTCCGTCAGCAAATCACCCCAGAAACCATAGAGATCTTTCGCCGCCGGGTTCGTCAGTTTGATCCCCATTTCCAGCCGGTAGGGCTGCATTAAGTCGAGCGGGCGCAGCAAACCATACAAACCCGACAGCATACGCAGATGCTGCTGGGCGAAAGCAAAATCTTTTTCGCTAAAGGTTTCAGCCTGCAAACCGGTGTAGACATCCCCTTTGAACGCCAGAATCGCCTGACGCGCATTCTCCAGCGTGAAGGGGGGCTGCCATTCGTTAAAACGTTCTGCGTTCAGATGGGCCAGTTTGTCGCTGATGCCCATCAGCGAGGCGATTTGCGCCGGTGACAAATCACGGGCGACATCAATCAGCTGTTGTGACTTTTCTAACAGCGCTGGTTGAGTGAAGGTTTGCGTCGCAAGCGGGCTTTCATAATCCAGCGTCTTGGCTGGCGAGATGACCATCAGCATCGTGTTATCCTCGGTTGACCCGCAGGTTTATCAGGGTATTAACGGAAAATTTGTTCGGCGAGTGTAGCAAAAAAGCGTGACGGATCGGCAAATCGTTCCCATTTGTCCGTGCTATCGGAAAGGGCACGCCGCGACCTTGCACCGTGGTTACCGCGTGATATTATCGCAACAGCCTTTTTCACCCTGACAGTCAACCTAAGAGAAAAGAGAACCATGACGGACAAACTTACTTCCTTGCGTCAGCTGACTACTGTGGTCGCCGACACCGGTGATATCGCGGCAATGAAGCTGTATCAACCGCAAGATGCCACCACCAACCCTTCTTTGATCCTCAATGCCGCTCAAATTCCTGAATACCGTAAACTGATTGACGAAGCCATTAGCTGGGCACGTCAGCAGAGCAGCAACAAAGAAGAGCAGTTACAGCTGGTTTCTGACAAGCTGGCCGTCAACATTGGTCTGGAAATTCTCAAACTGATCCCGGGTCGTATCTCGACTGAAGTCGATGCGCGTCTGTCTTATGACACCGAAGCGAGCATCGCCAAAGCGCGTAGCCTGATCAAACTGTACAACGATGCAGGTATCAGCAACGATCGCATCCTGATCAAACTGGCTTCAACCTGGCAGGGTATCCGTGCCGCTGAGCAGCTGGAAAAAGAAGGTATCAACTGTAACCTGACCCTGCTGTTCTCCTTCGCTCAGGCGCGTGCTTGTGCTGAAGCGGGCGTGTTCCTGATCTCTCCGTTCGTAGGTCGTATCCTCGACTGGTACAAAGCGAACACCGACAAGAAAGAGTACGCTGCGCACGAAGATCCGGGCGTGGTTTCTGTTTCTGAGATCTACAACTATTACAAGCAACACGGTTACGAAACCGTGGTAATGGGTGCCAGCTTCCGTAACGTCGGTGAAATCATCGAGCTGGCCGGTTGCGACCGTCTGACCATCTCCCCGAACCTGCTGAAAGAGCTGGCTGAGAGCGAAGGCGCTGTTGAGCGTAAACTGAGCTACAGCGGCGAAGTGAAAGCGCGTCCGGCGAAAATGACCGAAGCCGAGTTCCTGTGGCAGCACAACCAGGACCCGATGGCCGTCACCAAACTGGCGGAAGGCATCCGCAACTTTGCCATCGACCAGGGCAAACTTGAGAAGATGATCGCTGAACTGCTGTAAGTGATGACACCGTGGCGGCACTGCCCGCCACGGTTTTAAGCTTTTCTCTCCCTTTTGCTTTGTATTATTCTTCTTTTTATCCCCCTCATGCACCACAGCGATAACTCTATGGATACATTACGTATTGGATTAATTTCTGTTTCCGATCGCGCGGCGAACGGCATTTATCAGGATCAGGGCATTCCGGCGCTGGAAAGCTGGCTTGGCAGCGCATTAACGACGCCCTTTGAGATCGAAACCCGGCTGGTGCCGGATGAACAACCGATGATCGAACAGGCGATTTGCGAGCTGGTGGATGAATTGTTCTGCCATCTGGTACTGACCACGGGCGGTACGGGACCCGCGCGCCGTGATGTGACACCTGATGCGACCCTTGCGGTTGCCGATCGTGAGATGCCGGGTTTTGGCGAGCAGATGCGCCAGATCAGCCTGCAATTTGTCCCGACGGCGATCCTGTCACGCCAGGTGGGGGTGATCCGTAAGCAGTCGCTGATCCTCAATTTGCCGGGGCAACCGAAATCGATCAAAGAAACGCTGGAAGGACTGAAAGGAGATGACGGCGTGGTGAAAGTGCCGGGTATCTTCGCGGCTGTACCGTATTGTTTACAGTTGCTTGACGGGCCTTATGTCGAGACTGATCCGGTAGTGGTAGCAGCATTTCGGCCAAAAAGCGCGAGGCGTGAGACAAACGTCTGAATATCGCCGTTTTCAGGCATAAAATTCAGACGTACTGGTGTGGCAAAAAATTGACGGTATAGTAAGCGTAACTTTACAACTAGATTTTTTTGCCTCTGGATACCGCTACGTTATGGATTCGCTCGCAACTCGTCGCCTCAACCGACAGGATTATAAAACCCTGTCGCTGGCCGCCCTTGGCGGGGCGCTGGAATTTTACGACTTCATCATCTTTGTGTTCTTTGCTGCGGTGATCGGCCAACTCTTCTTCCCGGCAGATATGCCGGAATGGCTGCGTCAGGTGCAGACCTTTGCCATCTTTGCCGCAGGTTATCTGGCGCGCCCGCTTGGTGGCATCATCATGGCGCACTTTGGTGACAAAGTTGGCCGTAAGAAGATGTTTAGTCTGAGTATCCTGCTGATGGCTCTGCCGACGTTGGCAATGGGGGCGTTGCCGACTTACGACAGCATTGGTATCGCTGCTCCGCTGTTGATGCTGCTGTTGCGCGTGTTACAGGGGGCCGCGATTGGTGGCGAAGTGCCGGGCGCATGGGTGTTTGTCGCGGAGCATGTGCCAGAAAAACGCGTGGGTTTTGCCTGTGGCACCTTAACCGCCGGTTTAACCGCCGGGATTTTGCTCGGTTCGCTGGTGGCAACCATCATCAATACTTCGCTCTCTCCGACGGCAATTGCCGCGCATGGCTGGCGTATCCCGTTCTTTCTCGGTGGCGTGTTTGGTTTGCTGGCGATGTATTTGCGCCGCTGGCTGCATGAAACGCCAGTGTTTCAGCAAATGCAGCAGCGCAAGGCGCTGGCGGATAAGCTGCCATTGCAAACTATTCTGGCCCAACACAAACGCGGCATCGTGATTTCCATGCTGCTGACCTGGTTGCTCTCCGCCTGCATCGTAGTAGTGATTCTGATGGCTCCGACGCTGATGCAAAAACAACACGCGATTCCGGCGGCGCTGAGCTTACAGGCCAATAGCCTGGCTACGGTGATGTTGCTGTTTGGCTGCGTGATTGCGGGTTGGCTGGTGGACCGTATCGGAGCGGCGCGCACCTTGATGATCGGTTCGTTGCTGTTGGCGATCGGTAGCTGGAACTTCTTCCATCAATTAGGAAGTGCGCCGGAGATGTTGTTTGTCTGGTATGGTCTGGCGGGGTTGAGCGTTGGCGTGGTGGGGGTTGTACCGTTTGTGATGGTTCGGTCCTTCCCGGCAGCGGTGCGCTTCACCGGTATCTCCTTCTCCTATAACGTCGCCTACGCCATTTTTGGCGGCCTGACGCCGATTAGCGTGACCTTGATTATGCGTCTGACACCGATGGCACCGGCATGGTACGTGTTGGCGTTGGCGGTAATTGGATTTGCAGTAGGGGTGTGGCTGTTACGTGATAACCGGCAGGAAAGCGTGCAGTTTGAGACATCCATTCATTCTTCATAAATGATTACGCGGAGCCTCCAGGCTCCGCGTTGCGATTCAGCGTGGTTGACCAATCGGCAGCACGGTGCGGCCCCATTGTTCATTCAGCACTTCACCCATCGCCAGATAGATGGCGCTACCACCACAGATCAGACCAACCCAACCGGCAATGCGCACCAGCAGCGCGTTATCCAGCAGATGCCCAATCGCCAACAAGGCAAACAGCAACGTCAGGCTGGCAAACACAAATTGCAGCATAGTCGGGCCGGTGAGGGTGCCAAAGAATAAAAACAGCGTGAACACGCCCCATAGGCCAAGGTAAGCCCCGAGGAAATGACTGTCAGCGGCTTCCGACAGCCCCATTTTCGGCAGCAGCAGAATTGCGACCAGCGTCAGCCAGAAGCTGCCGTAAGAGGCAAATGCCGTCAGGCCGAAGGTGTTACCTTTCTTAAATTCCAGCAGGCCGGCAAAAATTTGCGCGAGGCCGCCATAAAAAATGCCCATCGCCAGGATGATGGTATCCATCGCGAAGAGTCCGGTGTTGTGCAGATTGAGCAGAATGGTGGTCATACCAAAGCCCATTAAGCCCAGTGGCGCAGGGTTCGCCAGAGTGATGTTACGCATAGTTCCTCAAAGGTAATTATTAATATCTGAATGTTGTCTTATCCCGTTAGTCAGACGGGGCGCAGCATAATAATCAGCCAGCTACCCGGCATCTTTGATCTGAGTGGGGAGAGATAATTAAAATTTTTTTAGTTTTAACCCTTGATGCGCTTCGAAGCGGCCCCATCTAGTTGTCATCGAGAGTTGTGGTGCAGGAAAAAAAGCCTGCTCAGGCAGTTGAAAGCGGCGAAACATGCCCGCATCTCTGCTTCACAACCCAATTTGGCAAAGAATTTAAGTGGGAGACGTTTAGATGGGTAAGATTATTGGTATTGACCTGGGTACAACCAACTCTTGTGTTGCGATTATGGACGGCACCAAAGCACGCGTGCTGGAAAATGCCGAAGGTGATCGTACCACGCCTTCAATTATTGCTTATACACAGGATGGCGAAACTCTGGTCGGTCAACCGGCTAAACGTCAGGCGGTGACTAACCCGCAGAACACCCTGTTCGCGATTAAGCGCCTGATCGGCCGTCGTTTCCAGGACGAAGAAGTGCAGCGTGATATCAAAATCATGCCGTACAAAATCGCCGCAGCAGACAACGGTGATGCCTGGCTGGAAGTGAAAGGCCAGAAAATGGCTCCGCCGCAGATCTCTGCTGAAGTGCTGAAAAAAATGAAGAAAACCGCGGAAGATTTCCTCGGTGAGCCAGTGACTGAAGCGGTTATCACCGTACCGGCGTACTTCAACGATGCACAGCGTCAGGCAACCAAAGATGCCGGCCGTATCGCGGGTCTGGAAGTGAAACGTATTATTAACGAACCGACTGCGGCGGCGCTGGCTTACGGCCTCGACAAAGGTCAGGGCAACCGCACCATCGCGGTATACGACCTGGGCGGCGGTACCTTCGATATCTCTATCATCGAAATCGATGAAGTTGATGGCGAGAAAACCTTTGAAGTTCTGGCAACCAATGGTGATACCCACCTGGGTGGTGAAGACTTCGACAGCCGTCTGATCAACTACCTCGTTGCGGAGTTCAAGAAAGATCAGGGCATCGATCTGCACAACGATCCGCTGGCGATGCAGCGTCTGAAAGAAGCGGCTGAGAAAGCGAAAATCGAGCTGTCTTCTGCTCAGCAGACTGACGTTAACCTGCCGTACATCACTGCTGATGCGACCGGTCCTAAGCACCTGAACATCAAAGTGACCCGTGCGAAGCTGGAATCGCTGGTCGAAGATCTGGTTGCGCGTTCTATCGAGCCGCTGAAAGTCGCTCTGCAAGATGCTGGCCTGTCGGTTTCTGACATCAACGACGTGATCCTCGTCGGTGGTCAGACCCGTATGCCGCTGGTTCAGGCTAAAGTGACAGAATTCTTTGGCAAAGAGCCGCGTAAAGACGTGAACCCGGATGAAGCCGTTGCCGTAGGTGCTGCGGTACAGGGTGGCGTGCTGGGTGGTGACGTGAAAGACGTCCTGCTGCTCGACGTAACCCCGCTGTCACTGGGTATCGAAACTATGGGTAGCGTGATGACTTCGCTGATCAGCAAGAACACCACCATCCCGACCAAACACAGCCAGGTGTTCTCAACTGCTGAAGATAACCAGTCTGCCGTGACCATTCATGTGTTGCAGGGTGAGCGTAAACGTGCCAGCGATAACAAATCACTGGGCCAGTTTAACCTCGACGGTATCCAGCCTGCACCGCGCGGTATGCCGCAGATTGAAGTGACTTTCGACATCGATGCGGACGGTATCCTGCACGTATCAGCGAAAGACAAAAACAGCGGTAAAGAGCAGAAGATCACCATCAAAGCGTCTTCTGGTCTGAACGAAGAAGAGATCGCGAAAATGGTACGTGACGCTGAAGCGAACGCCGAAGCCGACCGTAAATTTGAAGAGCTGGTGCAGACGCGTAACCAGGGCGACCAGATTGCGCACAGCACCCGTAAACAGCTGGATGAAGCGGGTGACAAACTGTCTGCCGATGACAAAGCCCCGATTGAATCTGCGCTGAACGATCTGAACACTGCGCTGAAAGGCGAAGACAAAGCTGACATCGAAGCGAAGATGCAGGCTCTGATGCAGGTTTCCAGCAAGCTGATGGAAATGGCACAGCAGCAGGCTCAGGCTGGCGCAGCAGACGCTGGCGACGCTTCCGCGAAGAAAGATGACGACGTTGTCGACGCTGAATTCGAAGAAGTTAAAGATAAAAAATAATTGCCCCTGACCGGGCGCGACGGCTGGCCTGACAGCCGTTGAAACCAGCACGGGCGTAGGAGATCTCTCCACGCCCGTGCGATCATGTTAAGGGCAGAAGATGGCGAAGAGTGATTTTTACGAGATCTTAGGCGTCTCTAAATCGGCAGATGAGCGCGAAATCAAAAAGGCGTATAAGCGCCTGGCGATGAAATATCACCCGGACCGTAACCCGGGCGATAAAGAAGCCGAAGCGAAATTCAAAGAGGTTAAAGAAGCCTACGAAATTCTGACCGACGCGCAGAAGCGTGCGGCCTACGATCAGTACGGTCATGCGGCCTTCGAACAGGGCGGCATGGGTGGCGGTGGATTTGGCGGCGGCGGCTTCGGTGGCGGTGCTGACTTCAGCGATATCTTTGGCGACGTATTTGGCGATATCTTTGGTGGTGGTCGCCGTCAGCGCGCTGCCCGTGGCGCCGATTTACGCTACAACATGGACCTGACGCTGGAAGAAGCGGTACGCGGCGTGACCAAAGAGATCCGCATTCCAACCCTGGAAGAGTGTGATGTTTGCCACGGCAGCGGGGCGAAAGCCGGGACTCAACCGCAAACCTGTCCAACCTGTCATGGTGCAGGCCAGGTGCAGATGCGTCAGGGCTTCTTTACCGTACAGCAGGCGTGTCCGACCTGTCATGGCCGTGGCTCGGTGATCAAAGATCCGTGCAACGCCTGTCATGGCCACGGTCGTGTTGAACGCTCGAAAACCTTGTCAGTGAAAATCCCGGCAGGTGTTGATACCGGCGATCGTATCCGTCTGAGCGGCGAAGGGGAAGCGGGCGAGCATGGCGCACCGGCGGGCGATCTGTACGTTCAGGTGTCAGTGAAAAAACACCCGATCTTCGAGCGTGAAGATAACAACCTGTACTGTGAAGTACCGATCAACTTTGCGATGGCTGCACTGGGTGGCGAGATTGAAGTGCCGACTCTGGATGGTCGTGTGAAGCTGAAAGTACCGTCAGAAACGCAAACCGGCAAGCTGTTCCGCATGCGTGGTAAAGGCGTGAAATCAGTGCGTGGTGGTGCCGTGGGCGATCTGCTGTGCCGCGTGGTGGTGGAAACCCCGGTTAGCCTGAACGACAAACAGAAAGCGCTGTTGCGTGAACTGGAAGAGAGTTTTGGCGGCCCGACCGGTGAGAAAAACAGCCCGCGTTCGAAGAGTTTCTTCGATGGCGTGAAGAAGTTTTTTGATGATTTAACCCGCTAAGTCTGCGCGACTTACCTGAAAGCCAGCGCTGCGTCGCTGGCTTTTTTATTTCCTGATCGCCACGATCATTCGGTTTTTTCGAACCCGACCTAATAAATAATCTGTTTTTTTCGATCTAATATTGTCGCTAAGCTAACCGCCTTTTCATTATTCGCTCTGCGACAAGGAACCTGGACGTGAATATCCGATTGAAAAAACTCCTGAATAGTGACGCCACCAGCGGGGTGGTGCTCATCATCGCCGCAGCCATTGCCATGTTGCTGGCCAACAGCGCCAGCACCCAGCAGGGCTATCTTGACCTGCTTGAAATCCCGGTGGAGTTTCGTTTTGGCTCACTGGATATCAGTAAAAACCTGTTGCTGTGGATCAACGATGCGCTGATGGCGGTGTTCTTCCTGATGGTCGGTCTGGAAGTGAAGCGCGAAATGGTCATGGGGGCACTGGCACGCCGCGACCAGGCGATTTTCCCGTTGATTGCTGCCGTTGGCGGCATGCTGGTACCGGGACTGCTGTTCCTGTTGTTTAACGCCGGGGATGCGGCCACGCGCAGCGGTTGGGCGATCCCGACGGCGACCGATATCGCTTTTGCCCTGGGTATTCTGGCGCTGCTGGGTAGCCGTGTGCCGCCAGCGTTGAAGATCTTCCTCATGGCGCTGGCGATCATTGACGATCTGGGCGCTATCGTGATTATTGCGCTGTTCTACACCAGCGATCTGTCGATGGTATCGTTGGGGGTAGCGGCTGGCGCGATTGCGGTGCTCGGCATCATGAATTTGCTGAACGTACGTAATACCGGCCTCTATCTGCTGGTTGGGCTGGTGTTGTGGACGGCGGTATTGAAATCCGGTGTGCATGCCACGCTGGCGGGCGTGGTGGTGGGCTTCCTGATCCCACTGGAGAAGAAAAATGGTCACTCCCCGGCAATCCACCTGGAACACGCGCTGCATCCGTGGGTACGCTGGCTGATTCTGCCGTTGTTTGCCTTTGCTAACGCAGGGGTATCGCTGGCCGGGGTGACACCAGGCAGCCTGTTCTCGTTGCTGCCGCTTGGCATCATGCTCGGCCTGTTTGTCGGTAAACCGCTCGGCATTACCTTATTCTGCTGGCTCAGCGTTAAAACCGGGTTGGCAAAATTGCCGGATAACACCTCGCTACGTGATATCGCGGCTGTCGGCGTGTTGTGTGGCATTGGCTTTACCATGTCGATCTTTATCGCCTCGCTGGCATACGGTGAAGCCGCGCCTGAGCTGATTACGCTGGCGAAGTTGGGCATTTTACTGGGTTCGATAATCTCGGCGGTGGTCGGTTACTTGCTGCTGTGGCGGCGTCTGCCGCGTCAGGCGGCGTAACCCAATACAAGGCGGTAGCCAGATGTCACATATCAACTACAACCATCTGTATTACTTCTGGCATGTGTGCCGTGAGGGATCGATTGTCGGAGCGGCAGAGGCACTGTTCCTCACGCCACAAACCATCACCGGGCAGATCAAGGCGCTGGAGGAGCGTCTGCAAGGCAAATTGTTTCGTCGGCAGGGCCGCGGTCTGGTGCCGACGGAGCTGGGGCAACTGGTGTTCCGCTATGCCGACCGAATGTTTATGCTCAGCCAGGAGATGCTCGATATCGTCAACTATCGCAAAGAGTCAAACCTGCTGTTTGATGTGGGTATTGCGGATGCGCTCTCCAAGCAACTGGTGAGTCAGGTGCTGGAGGCGGCAGTGGTCGCGGATGAGAAGATTCATCTGCGCTGCTTTGAATCGACACATGAGATGCTGCTGGAGCAATTAAGCCAGCATAAGCTGGATATGATTGTCTCGGACTGCCCGATTGATTCAACGCAGCAGGAGGGGTTGTTTTCGGTGAAGCTGGGGGAATGCCCGGTGAGCTTCTGGTGTTATGCCCCGTGGCCGGAACAGACTTTTCCCGCCAGCCTTGAACAGCGGCGTTTGCTGATCCCCGGTCGTCGTTCGATGTTGGGACGTAAGCTACTCAACTGGATTCACAGCCAGGGATTACAGGTCGAAATTCTGGGTGAATTTGATGATGCGGCGCTGATGAAAGCGTTTGGTGCGCAGCACAACGCGATTTTCGTGGCCCCCACGTTGTATGGTGAAGCGGTCTACCGCGATGAGGCTATTCAGGAAATTGGTCGTCTGGATGTGGTGATGGAGGAGTATCATGTGATTTTTGCCGAGCGCATGATCCAGCATCCGGCGGTACAACGCATCTGCCATCGCGACTTCAGCGCGTTGTTTAGCGGCAAATCGCAGGCATAAAAAAACCGGCTTAACGCCGGTTCTTTCACAAAGCGATTAACAGACAGGCGATTAAGCCAGTTTGTTGATCTGTGCAGTCAGGTTTGCTTTATGACGTGCAGCTTTGTTTTTGTGGATCAGACCTTTAGCAGCCTGACGGTCCACGATCGGTTGCATTTCGTTGAATGCGTTCTGCGCAGCAGCTTTGTCGCCTGTTGCGATAGCCGCGTATACTTTCTTGATGAAAGTACGCATCATAGAACGGTTGCTCGCGTTATGCTTGCGACGTTTCTCAGATGTTACGGCGCGTTTCTTAGCTGATTTGATATTAGCCAAGGTCCAACTCCCAAATGTGTTCTATATGGACAAATCAAAGGCCGAGGACTATGCCTTTTGTGCCTTCTTTTGTCAATGGATTTGTGCAAATAAGCGCCGTTTTACAAACGACACCCGGTTACGTAATTGATGGCGCAAGATTCTACCAGCAACACCGCGCTGAATACAGTATTTCACAACAAAATTCTTCAGATCGCCGCTAAGCTACTGCCTGCACGCGGAATAAGCGGCAACAGAAGCAGGAAAGGCACGCAGACGGGTTAACCTGAACGCTATTCGAGGGTATAATCCGCCGATTTCCACCGGTTTGAGTCAGCCATGAAGTTTATCCGCGGTATTTACAATCTCACTCAGCAGCATCGCGGCTGCGTCCTGACCATTGGTAATTTTGACGGTTTTCATCGTGGCCATCAGGCATTGATGGCGGAGCTGGTCGAAGAGGGACGTAAGCGTCAGCTGCCGGTGATCGTGATGCTGTTCGAACCGCAGCCGCTGGAGCTGTTTGCGGGCGATAAAGCCCCGGCTCGTCTGATGCGTCTGCGTGAAAAGCTGAGGTATCTTAAGCAGGCCGGCGTCGATGCGGTGTTATGTGTTCGTTTCGATCGTCGTTTTGCTGCCCATTCAGCACAGGTTTTCATCTCTGAACTGCTGGTGGAGAAACTGAACGTTAAATTTCTCGCTGTTGGTGATGATTTCCGCTTTGGTGCTGGTCGCCAGGGGGATTTCCTGTTATTACAGAAAGCCGGTGTGGAATATGACTTTGATGTCATCAGCACCCAGACATTTTGTGATGGCGGCAAACGCATCAGCAGTACTGCGGTGCGTCAGGCGCTGGCGCAGGATGATTTTGTCCAGGCGCAGGCGTTGTTAGGCCATCCCTTCAGCATTTCAGGCCGCGTGGTGCATGGTGATGCCCTGGGCCGTACCATTGGTTTTCCCACCGCCAATCTCCCTTTACGCCGCACAGTAACGCCGGTGAAAGGCGTATTTGCGGTTGAAGTACTGGGCCTGGGTGAACACCCGATCCCCGGCGTTGCCAACATTGGTACGCGTCCGACGGTAAAAGGTCTGCGTCAGCAGCTTGAAGTTCACCTGCTTGACACACATATGAATCTCTATGGACGCCACATTGATGTGGTACTGAAACAGAAGATTCGCGACGAACAGCGTTTCGCCTCGCTGGACGCGTTGAAAGAACAAATAGCGAAAGATGTGGTGACGGCCCGACAATTTTTTGGGCTAAAAACACCGGTTTAATGACCGAAATACGGAACCGAGAATCTGATGAGTGACTATAAATCTACCCTGAATTTGCCGGAAACGGGGTTCCCGATGCGTGGCGATCTGGCCAAACGCGAACCGGGAATGCTGCAACGTTGGTATGATGACAACCTGTACGGCATCATCCGCGAAGCCAAAAAAGGGAAAAAAACCTTTATTCTGCACGATGGCCCTCCCTACGCGAACGGCAGCATTCATATTGGTCACTCCGTTAACAAGATTCTGAAAGACATTATCGTTAAGTCGAAAGGCATGGCGGGCTTTGATTCGCCTTACGTTCCGGGCTGGGACTGCCACGGTCTGCCGATTGAACACAAAGTTGAGCAGATGATTGGTAAGCCGGGCGAGAAAGTCAGCGCGGCTGAATTCCGCGAAGCTTGCCGCAAGTACGCGGCGGAGCAGGTGGAAGGGCAGAAAAAAGACTTTATCCGTCTTGGCGTGCTGGGCGACTGGGATCGTCCCTACCTGACCATGAATTTCCAGACCGAAGCCAACATCATCCGTGCGCTGGGTAAAATCATCGGCAACGGCCACCTGCACAAGGGCGCGAAGCCGGTGCACTGGTGTCTGGACTGCCGCTCAGCACTGGCGGAAGCGGAAGTCGAATATTACGACAAAACCTCCCCCTCCATCGATGTGATGTTTAACGCGTTAGATGCCGATGCGGTGCGCGCCAAATTTGGCGTATCTGCTTCTGAAGGCCCGGTTTCTCTGGTGATCTGGACCACTACCCCGTGGACCATGCCCGCTAACCGTGCCATCTCGTTGCACCCGGAATTCGACTACCAACTGTTGCAGATCGAAGGCCGCAGCCTGATCCTCGCCAAAGATCTGGTGGAAAGCGTGATGAAACGCGCGGGTATCAGCGACTGGCGTGTGCTGGGCGAATGCAAAGGCGCGGCGCTTGAGCTGCAACTATTCCAGCATCCGTTCCTGGAGCAGATCCAGTCGAAAGTGGTGCTGGGCGAGCACGTCACCCTTGAAGCGGGTACGGGTGCAGTGCATACCGCGCCTGGCCACGGTCCGGACGACTACGTTATCGGTCAGAAATACGGTATCGAAACGGCTAACCCGGTTGGCCCGGATGGCACCTACCTGCCAGGTACCTATCCGACGCTGGATGGCGTTAACGTGTTTAAAGCCAACGATATGATCGTTGAGCTGCTGAAAGAGAAAGGCGCGCTGCTGCATGTGGAAAAACTGCTGCACAGCTACCCGCACTGCTGGCGTCATAAAACGCCGATCATCTTCCGTGCCACCCCACAGTGGTTTATCAGCATGGATCAGAAAGGTCTGCGTGCGCAGTCGCTGAAAGAGATCAAAGGCGTGCAGTGGATCCCGGATTGGGGCCAGGCGCGTATCGAAGCGATGGTCGCCAACCGCCCGGACTGGTGTATCTCCCGTCAGCGCACCTGGGGTGTGCCGATGGCGCTGTTCGTGCACAACGAAACCGAGCAGCTGCACCCGGATACGCTGGAGCTGATGGAAAAAGTGGCGCAGCGTGTCGAGCAGGACGGAATTCAGGCGTGGTGGGATCTGGACCCGCGCGATCTGATGGGCGATGACGCCGACAACTACACCAAAGTGCCGGATACGCTGGATGTCTGGTTCGATTCAGGGTCAACCAGCTATGCCGTCGTTGATGCGCGCCCGGAATTTGAAGGCCATAGCCCGGATATGTATCTGGAAGGCTCGGATCAGCATCGCGGCTGGTTTATGTCTTCACTGATGATCTCCACGGCGATGAAGGGCAAAGCACCGTACCGCCAGGTACTGACGCACGGTTTCACCGTGGATGGTCAGGGCCGCAAGATGTCGAAATCTATCGGCAACACCGTGGCACCGCAGGACGTGATGGATAAGCTGGGTGCTGACATTCTGCGTCTGTGGGTGGCATCAACCGACTACTCTGGCGAAATGGCGGTGTCCGATGAAATTCTGAAGCGTTCCGCAGATGCCTATCGTCGTATCCGTAACACTGCGCGCTTCCTGCTGGCGAACCTGAACGGCTTTAATCCGGCGACCGATAAAGTCAGCCCGGAAGAGATGGTAGTGTTGGATCGTTGGGCCGTTGGCCGTGCGCTGGACGCGCAGAAAGATATCGTCGCGTCATACGCCAATTACGATTTCCATGAAGTGATCCAGCGTCTGATGCAGTTCTGCTCAATTGAGATGGGGTCGTTCTATCTCGACATCATCAAAGACCGTCAGTACACCGCTAAAGGCGACAGCCTGGCGCGTCGCAGCTGCCAGACGGCACTGTGGCATATCGTGGAAGCGCTGGTGCGCTGGATGGCACCGATCATGTCTTTCACCGCTGACGAAATTTGGGGCTACCTGCCGGGCGATCGTGCGCAATACGTCTTCACCGAAGAGTGGTACGACGGTCTGTTTGGTCTGGCTGATGATGAAACCCTCAACGATGCCTACTGGGCTGAGCTGCTGAAAGTGCGCGGCGAAGTCAACAAGGTGATTGAGCAGGCGCGTAGCGACAAACGTATCGGTGGTGCGCTGGAAGCAACGGTGACGTTATACGCAGATGCAGAGCTGGCGGCGAAATTGCAGGCGCTGGGTAACGAACTGCGCTTTGTCCTGCTGACTTCCGGCGCGACCGTGGCAGATTACGCCACCGCGAGTGATGAAGCGCAGCAGAGCGAATTGCTGAAAGGTCTGAAAATCGCGCTGCATAAAGCAGAAGGCGAGAAATGTCCGCGCTGCTGGCATTACACTACCGACGTCGGTCAGAACCCGGAACATGCGGCGGTCTGCGGACGTTGTTATACCAACGTAGCCGGTAACGGCGAAGAGCGTAAGTTTGCCTGATGAGTAAAGCGATTTTCTCAACCGGATTGCGCTGGCTGTGGCTGGTGCTGGTGGTGATTGTGGTCGATTTCGCCAGTAAGCAGTGGGTCATGAACAACATGATGCTGCACGAAACGCGACCGCTGATGCCGTTCCTGAATCTGTTCTACGCGCACAACTATGGCGCGGCGTTCAGTTTCCTGGCGGATAAAGGCGGTTGGCAGCGCTGGTTCTTTGCCGGTATCGCCATCGCGATTGTGGTGTCGTTGCTGGTGATGATGTATCGCAACCCGGCTCGTAACAAATTAACCAACATTGCCTATGCGCTGATTATCGGCGGGGCATTAGGTAACCTGTTTGATCGCGCATATCACGGTTTTGTGGTCGATTTTATCGACTTCTATATCGGTGACTGGCATTTCGCGACCTTTAATATCGCTGACTGCGGCATCTGTATCGGTGCCGCGTTGGTGGTGCTGGAGGGCTTCTTAAGCCCAAAAGGCAAACAGGTTAAAGATTAAGGGTAAATGATGACAGACTCTGTACAGCGCGATAGCGCGTTGCTGGTGCATTTTACGCTGAAGCTGGAAGATGGTTCGACAGCGGAATCGACGCGCGCCAATGGCAAACCCGCGCTGTTTCGTCTCGGTGATGGCAGCCTGTCGGCGGCGCTGGAGCAGGAGTTGCTGGGACGTAAAGTGGGCGACAAGCACAGCTTTACCCTGGCACCGGAAGATGCCTTTGGTGGCATCAGTCCGGACCTGATCCAATACTTTTCGCGTCGTGATTTTATCGATGCAGGCGAGCCGGAAGTCGGTGCCATCATGCTGTTCAGCGGCATGGGCGGCAGCGAAATGCCGGGGGTGATCCGTGAAGTCTCCGGTGATTCCATCACCGTAGACTTCAATCACCCGCTGGCGGGTCAGCGCATTCAGTTTGAGATTGAAGTGCTGGAGATTGATCCGGTCCTGGAGGCAAGCGATGCAAATCCTGTTAGCTAACCCGCGTGGTTTCTGTGCGGGCGTGGATCGCGCCATTAGCATCGTTGAGCGCGCGCTGGAGATGTACGGCGCGCCAATCTATGTACGTCATGAAGTGGTACATAACCGCTATGTGGTAAGCAGCCTGCGCGAACGCGGTGCCATCTTTATCGAAGAGATCAGCGAAGTGCCGGATGACGCTATCCTGATCTTCTCCGCGCATGGGGTATCTCAGGCGGTACGTGCTGAGGCGAAGGCGCGTAATCTGACCATGCTGTTTGATGCCACCTGTCCGTTGGTGACCAAAGTGCATATGGAAGTGGCGCGCGCCAGCCGTAAAGGCGTCGAAGCCATTCTGATTGGACATGCAGGCCATCCGGAAGTGGAAGGCACGATGGGGCAATACAGCAACCCCAACGGCGGCATGTATCTGGTGGAATCGCCGGAAGACGTGTTCAAATTGCAGGTCAAAGATGAAAGCAACCTGTGCTTTATGACCCAGACGACGTTGTCCGTTGATGATACGTCGGACGTGATTGACGCGCTGCGTCAGCGCTTCCCGGCGATCATCGGGCCACGCAAAGATGATATCTGCTATGCCACCACTAACCGCCAGGAAGCGGTGCGTGTGCTGGCGCGTGATGCAGAAGTGGTGCTGGTGGTCGGTTCGAAAAACTCCTCCAACTCCAATCGTCTGGCGGAACTGGCACAGCGCGCCGGTAAGCTGGCGAAGCTGATCGACTCTGCCGATGATATTCAGGAAGAGTGGGTAAAGGGCGTGACCACCATAGGTGTGACCGCTGGGGCTTCCGCGCCGGATGTTCTGGTGCAGCAGGTGATTCAGCGCCTGCGCGATCTGGGTGGTGAAGCAGCGATTGAGCTGATTGGCCGCGAAGAAAACATCGTGTTTGAAGTACCGAAAGAATTGCGTGTAGAAGTGCGCAACGTGCAGTAACCCCTTCCCCGTAGCGGCGGCGATTTATCGCGCTTTTTTCGACCAGGCAAAAAGACGCGCGATAAATCGGGCCGCTACACCAACCCGCGCAAGCCGATTTCCACCTGGTGAGATTGCTTTTACTGATAATCTGACGCGGCTGGCATAAAATTCTTATTATCCCTTTTTTATTGTGGCGTGACTGTTATCTGACCGTTAACCTGTTTGCGCTTTGCATGCATAGATTTGTATCAGGAATGAATAAATATGAGTGAAATCCGCATTGCTATTGTTGGTGCGCCGGGTCGCATGGGACGCAATTTGATTCAGGCCGCGCAGCAGGCGGAAGGCGTCGTGCTAGGTGCTGCGCTGGCGCGTGCCGGTTCGTCATTGATCGGTAGTGACGCCGGTGAGTTGGCAGGTATTGGCAAGACCGGGGTGATCATCACTGCGGATTTGCAGCAGGTGGTCAACGACTTCGACGTGTTGATCGACTTCACTCGCCCGGAAGGTACGCTGGAATACCTGGCTTTTTGCCGCCAGCACCAAAAAGCGATGGTGATTGGTACCACCGGTTTTGATGAGGCAGGTAAAGCGGCGATTCGTGCCGCGGCAGAAGAGATTGGCATCGTGTTTGCGGCCAACTTCAGCGTTGGTGTGAACCTGGTGCTGGAACTGCTGAAACAAGCCGCAAAAGTGATGGGCGATTATGCCGATATTGAAATCGTAGAAGCGCATCACCGTCATAAAGTTGATGCACCATCAGGCACAGCGCTGGCGATGGGTGAAGCCATTGCTGAAGCAATGGACTGGAAACTGGACGAGCACGCCGTCTACGCGCGTGAAGGCCATACCGGTGAGCGTAAAGCGCAAACCATCGGTTTCGCTACCGTTCGCGCCGGTGATATCGTCGGTGAACATACCGCGATGTTTGCAGATATCGGGGAGCGCGTTGAGATTACCCACAAGGCTTCCAGCCGCATGACCTTTGCAAATGGAGCCGTAAAAGCCGCTTATTGGCTTAAAGACAAGAAATCTGGCCTTTATGACATGCGTGATGTGCTGGATTTATCGATGTTGTGAGTGTTGTGAACCATCGTGATGTGGTTATTTCAATCGGTAAGACATTGATTGAATAGGGCAATAATATTATTGCCCTTTATTTTGTCTGTAAAAAATGGTTTTCGTTATTTTTTAATGCTAAGTCTCCTGTTTTTCGTTGTTTATGATCGTTTTTCATCCTTAAAAACGTCATTTTTGACCATTTGGTCAAAATTATCATCCCGGTAGCACGACTTTCAGATTATTTCCGCCTCGCAACCGTTTATTTTTCCAGGTTGTCTCGCTCTTTTGTCGGTTTCTGTTGCTTTTAACATTCAGTTGCCCGAAAAAAACAAAAAAATAACGTCTCAGGGTAGACAAGGTGCGGGTCGATCATTAGAATGCGCGCAATTTGCCAAAAATCGACCGGTCAGGCGGTTTTTGCATTGATTCAGGACAGTATTTTGAATTAATATGCAAATATTGTGACTGTTTATTCCCTGGAGGATGTTTTGATTAAGTCAGCGCTCTTGGTTCTGGAAGACGGAACCCAATTCCACGGTCGGGCCATCGGGGCAACGGGATCGGCAGTGGGGGAGGTCGTTTTCAATACGTCAATGACCGGTTATCAAGAAATCCTCACTGATCCCTCCTATTCCCGCCAGATCGTCACCCTCACTTATCCCCATATCGGCAATGTTGGCGCTAATGCCGCCGACGCAGAGTCCAGCCAAATTCATGCTCAGGGCCTTGTTATCCGCGACCTGCCGCTGATTACCAGCAACTTCCGTAGTGAAGAGAGCTTGTCAGCCTATTTGCAGCGCAACAACATCGTCGCCATTGCCGATATCGATACCCGTAAGCTGACGCGTCTGCTGCGTGAAAAAGGGGCACAGAACGGCTGTATCATCGCCGGTGACAATCCAGACGCCGCTCTGGCGTTGCAGAAGGCACAAGCCTTCCCGGGCCTGAAAGGCATGGACCTGGCAAAAGAAGTGACGACGGCGGAAACCTATCCGTGGCAGCAAGGTAGCTGGACGCTGAAAGACGATCTGCCGGAGCAGAAGTCAGCGGCAGAGCTGCCATTCCATGTAGTTGCCTACGATTTTGGTGCCAAGCGCAATATCCTGCGCATGCTGGTAGACCGTGGCTGTCGCCTGACGGTGGTGCCGGCGCAGACGTCTGCTGAAGACGTTCTGAAGCTGAACCCGGATGGTATTTTCCTCTCCAACGGCCCTGGCGACCCGGAGCCGTGCGATTATGCCATCAGCGCGATTCAGTCTTTCCTTAATACCGATATCCCGGTATTCGGTATCTGCCTGGGTCATCAGCTGCTGGCGCTGGCAAGCGGTGCGAAAACCATCAAAATGAAGCTGGGCCATCATGGCGGCAACCATCCGGTAAAAGATCTCGACAACAACACCGTGATGATCACCGCACAGAACCACGGTTTCGCCGTTGATGACAGCAACTTACCGGCAAATTTACGCGTGACCCATGTTTCGCTGTTCGACCAGACCGTGCAGGGCATTCACCGTACCGATAAACCGGCTTTCAGCTTCCAGGGACATCCGGAAGCCAGCCCAGGCCCGCACGATGCGGCGCCGCTGTTCGATCACTTTATCGAACTGATTGAAGCCTACCGTTCTAACGCGAAGTAATCAGGAGCTAACGATGCCAAAACGTACAGACATAAAATCCATCCTGATCCTTGGCGCAGGTCCGATCGTTATCGGCCAGGCATGTGAATTTGACTACTCGGGTGCGCAGGCGTGTAAAGCGCTGCGTGAAGAGGGCTACCGCGTCATTCTGGTGAACTCGAACCCGGCCACCATCATGACTGACCCGGAGATGGCTGATGCAACCTACATCGAGCCAATCCACTGGGAAGTGGTGCGTAAAATCATTGAAAAAGAGCGCCCGGATGCCGTGCTGCCTACTATGGGCGGCCAGACGGCGCTGAACTGCGCACTGGAGCTGGAGCGTCAGGGCGTGCTGGAAGAATTCGGCGTGACCATGATTGGTGCGACTGCCGACGCGATCGATAAAGCTGAAGACCGTCGCCGTTTTGACGTGGCGATGAAAAGCATCGGTCTGGACACCGCACGTTCCGGTATCGCGCATACCATGGAAGAGGCGCTGGCGGTGGCTGAAGATGTTGGCTTCCCGTGCATCATCCGTCCTTCCTTTACCATGGGCGGCACCGGTGGCGGCATCGCCTATAACCGCGAAGAGTTTGAAGAGATTTGTGAACGCGGTCTGGACCTGTCGCCGACCAATGAGCTGCTGATTGACGAGTCGCTGATTGGCTGGAAAGAGTACGAGATGGAAGTGGTGCGTGATAAAAACGACAACTGCATCATCGTCTGCTCGATCGAAAACTTCGATGCGATGGGTATCCACACCGGTGACTCCATCACCGTGGCCCCGGCGCAAACCCTGACCGATAAAGAGTATCAAATCATGCGTAACGCCTCACTGGCGGTACTGCGTGAAATCGGGGTTGAGACGGGCGGTTCCAACGTGCAGTTCTCGGTGAATCCGAAAGATGGTCGTCTGATCGTTATCGAGATGAACCCGCGTGTATCACGTTCTTCAGCGTTGGCCTCTAAAGCCACCGGTTTCCCGATTGCTAAAGTGGCGGCGAAACTGGCGGTGGGCTTCACCCTCGACGAACTGATGAACGATATCACGGGTGGTCGTACCCCGGCATCGTTCGAGCCGTCTATCGACTACGTTGTGACCAAGATTCCACGTTTCAACTTCGAGAAATTCGCCGGTGCTAACGATCGCCTGACCACGCAGATGAAATCTGTCGGCGAAGTGATGGCGATTGGCCGTACTTTCCAGGAATCGATGCAGAAAGCGCTGCGCGGCCTGGAAGTGGGTGCCAATGGTTTTGACCCGAAAGTGAATCTGGACGACGCCGAAGCGCTGACCCGCATTCGCCGCGAACTGAAAGATGCTGGCTCTGACCGTATCTGGTACATCGCCGATGCTTTCCGTGCTGGCATGTCAGTTGATGGCGTGTTCAATCTGACCAACATCGACCGCTGGTTCCTGGTACAGATTGAAGAACTGGTGCGCCTGGAAGAACAAGTGGCGCGTGAAGGCGTGAAGGCGCTGGACTTTGCCTTCCTGCGTAACCTGAAGCGTAAAGGTTTTGCGGATGCGCGTCTGGCAACGCTGGCTGGCGTGGCTGAAGGTGAAATCCGCAAACTGCGTCAGCAGTTCAACCTGCATCCGGTCTACAAACGCGTTGATACCTGTGCGGCAGAGTTCGCGACCGACACCGCGTATATGTACTCAACCTATGAAGAAGAGTGCGAGGCTAATCCAAACCAGGACCGCGATAAGATCATGGTACTGGGTGGCGGTCCAAACCGTATCGGACAGGGTATCGAGTTTGACTACTGCTGCGTTCACGCCGCATTGGCGCTGCGCGAAGATGGTTTCGAGACCATCATGGTTAACTGTAACCCGGAAACCGTCTCTACCGACTACGACACCTCCGACCGTCTTTACTTCGAGCCAGTTACGCTGGAAGACGTGCTGGAAATCGTGCGTATTGAACAGCCAAAAGGCGTCATCGTGCAGTACGGCGGCCAGACTCCGCTGAAACTGGCGCGCGCGTTGGAAGCCGCCGGTGTACCGGTTATCGGTACCAGCCCGGATGCGATTGACCGTGCCGAAGACCGTGAGCGTTTCCAGCAGGCGGTTGAACGTCTGAACCTGAAACAACCGGCTAACGCCACCGTGACCACGCTGGAGCAGGCGGTGGAGAAAGCGGTAGGTATCGGTTATCCGCTGGTGGTGCGCCCGTCTTACGTATTGGGTGGTCGTGCGATGGAAATCGTTTACGACGAAATCGACCTGAAGCGCTACTTCCAGACGGCGGTATCCGTTTCCAACGATGCGCCTGTGTTGCTGGACCGTTTCCTGGATGACGCGGTTGAAGTGGACGTGGATGCGATTTGCGACGGCGAGCGCGTGCTGATTGGCGGCATCATGGAACATATCGAGCAGGCGGGTGTTCACTCCGGCGACTCGGCGTGTTCTCTGCCAGCCTACACCCTGAATGCAGAGATTCAGGATGTGATGCGTCAGCAGGTAGAAAAACTGGCATTCGAACTGAATGTCCGTGGTCTGATGAACGTGCAGTTCGCGGTGAAAGACAATGAAGTCTACCTGATTGAAGTGAACCCGCGTGCGGCACGTACCGTGCCATTCGTCTCCAAGGCGACCGGTGTACCGTTGGCGAAAGTGGCGGCGCGCGTGATGGCAGGCAAAACGCTGGCTGAGCAGGGCGTCACGAAAGAGGTGATTCCGCCGTACTACTCGGTGAAAGAAGTGGTGCTGCCGTTCAACAAGTTCCAGGGTGTTGACCCGATTCTCGGACCAGAAATGCGCTCTACCGGTGAGGTGATGGGCGTGGGTCGTACCTTCGCGGAAGCCTTCGCGAAAGCGATGTTGGGTGCGCAGAGCAACATGAAGAAATCAGGTCGTGCGTTGTTGTCAGTACGTGAAGGCGATAAGAAACGTATCGTTGACCTGGCGGCGAAGTTGCAGAAGTTTGGCTTTGAGCTGGATGCTACCCACGGCACCGCCGTGGTGTTGGGTGAAGCCGGTATCAATCCGCGTCTGGTGAACAAAGTGCATGAAGGTCGCCCGCACATTCAGGACCGCCTGAAGAACGGCGAATACACCTACATCGTCAACACCACCGCAGGACGTCAGGCGATTGAGGACTCCAAGCTGATTCGCCGCAGTGCGCTGCAATATAAAGTGCATTACGACACCACGCTGAACGGTGGTTTCGCTACGGCGATGGCACTGAATGCGGACCCAACCGAAAAAGTGATTTCTGTGCAGGAAATGCATCAGCAAATTACCGGTTAAATCTTCTGATTAAATAATAAACAACGGCTCCTCAGGGGGCCGTTTTTTTATTTATCTGTCTGGTTAATAAGTTAACTTATATGAAACATATTGATTTGACTTAGTTTTTAGCGCTTAGTGCGGATTTAATTTTTCACATCATTATTAGCACAATTTTATAAATATAAAGCGATGCTGCTCCCCTTAGTATGTTAATCGCTCATTTTTTCGAGCATAACTGGGATATTTATAAAAAATGAAAATGCGTGCTTTCACTCTCACCGCCATTGCTGCGCTGGTCGCAGCGGCACCCCTTGCCAGCCAGGCTGAAGTTACTCTTCTTAAAGCAGACCCACAGGCTAACGATCCGCTGAGCCGTCTCGACTTTAAAGTTGGCGGTAGTATCCGCCCGCAGTTCATGCATCAGAACGGCGTGAACGACAAGTCTTATAAGCGTAATGGCTATGACGGCGGTTCACGTTTCCGCTTCACCGCCAATTATTACCTGTTTGATGACGTAAGCTGGGTAGGTTACTACGAGCTGGGCGTTAACTTCCCGGCGTGGTGGGGTTGGGATAACCACTATGCCGATGGCGCGAACAACACCACGCGTCGTCAACTGTACACCGGCTTCAAAAGTGCGACCCTCGGTGAACTCTACTTCGGTCAGCAAAACAGCGTTTACTATGATGTGGTCGGTGCGAAGACCGATATCTGGGACTACGACATGCTGGCCCAGGCACCGGGTAACGGTATCAACGGCGACTACGATGGTTCCTACCGTTCACGTAAGCAGCTGAAATACAAAAACACCTTCGGTGACGTTGATGTCTATGCATCTTACCTGTTTGAAGATAACGACTATCTGCCAGGTAAAGGGATGCGTTACAAACGTAAAGGCGGCGGCTCTCTGGGTGTGAACTATCACATCACCAAAGATCTGGCGTGGGGTACCGCGTGGAACTACACCCGTGCTGATATCCACCAGCCGTCAACTGGCGATAGCAAAACCTATGACCAGAATATCTACGGTACAGCGCTGAGCTGGACGCCGGGTCACTGGACGCTCTCTGCCGGTGGCGGTTACTACCAGAATTTCCTGTCTACCAAAACATCTCAGGTACACAACTACTTTGCTGATGATGCCTGGGGCCTGGAATACTTTGCTGGCTACAAATTCCCGATTGGTCAATATGCGGTTAAATCCATCCAGCCGTACTTTATGGGTGACCGTCTGGAATACCTGAATGGTCGTAACTACAAACGTATCGACAACGGCCTGGGCGTGAGCTTCCAGCTCGACTACGGTTTCCGTGTTGATTACGAATACGTGATTACCTCCAGCACCGACAAATCACTGGGTAACGTTAACCTGGTGCGTCTGCGCTACGATTTCTAATCGCTATCCACGGCTCCTGCGGGAGCCGTTTTCATTTGTGTCAGTCAGTGCGCATTTCTTTACACGGCTGTACAGGCGACATCCCCTTTTCACGCTGCCTTGTGCCGTTTCCACGCGAAAATATGGCGCCTCTCTCGGATATTGCTGAGAAAGGCGGTGTAAAACTCTGTCCAATAACAAAAATGTGGTGGCAAAGGAGCTTTACGTAAATAGCGAGTCCCTCCTATCGACGAAAGTTTCGCCTTTACGTATGATGGCGCCAATTTTTTTCCTGTAGGTCATTAAACATGATTAGTCTGATCGCAGCTCTGGCAGCGGATCGCATCATCGGTATGGAAAACGCCATGCCCTGGAACCTGCCTGCCGACCTGGCATGGTTCAAACGTAATACCCTGAACAAGCCCGTGATTATGGGGCGTCTGACCTTTGAATCGATTGGCCGTCCGTTACCGGGCCGTCTGAATATTGTGGTCAGCAGCAAACCGGGTGACCATGACGGCGTGACCTGGGTGACATCGCTGGAAGATGCGGTGAATGCAGCGGGTGATGCGGAAGAAGTGATGGTGATTGGTGGTGGTCGTATTTACGAACAGATGCTGCCGCGTGCCGATCGTCTCTATCTGACCCATATCGATGCGGAAGTTGAGGGTGACACCCAATTCCCGGACTACGAGCCCGATGAGTGGCAATCCACCTTCAGTGAATTCCACGACGCCGATGCGCAGAATTCGCACAGCTACTGTTTCGAAATCCTCGAACGCCGCCGTTAATTAACGGATATATTGTACACCTCCTTCTCCCGCTTGCGGGAGAAGGTCGGGATGAGGGGGCTGGTCGCACGGGACTTTCCGTCGCTACGCGCCCTATCATTCCTGATGGCTGAGCGGTGGATGTGGGTGGGGTGCGCTCTGCGCCATCGCCTGCTCACGGTTGGAGTGCTGGACATAATATTGTTGTGTTTCCCAATGCAGCATCGTTAGTGTGCCACCCCAGCAGCAACCCGTATCCAGCCCGATGATGCCCTCCGGTGTTCCTTTCCCTTCCAGTGATGCCCAATGCCCGAAGATTAACGTGTAATCATGCGCTACCGGACTCGGGATCATAAACCAGGGTTTCAGCGGTGGTGGAGCGGATTCCGGGGTTTCTTTACAGATCATATCCAACTGACCATTCGGGAAACAGAACCGCATCCGCGTTAGCGCGTTAGTACTGAAGCGCAAACGCGCCAGACCGCTGAGTTCCGGCGTCCAGTTATTCGGCATATCGCCATACATCGCGTCGAGAAAGAGCGGATAGCTGTCACTGGACAGCACGGCTTCGACTTCACGCGCACAAAGTTTTGCCGTGTCGAGATCCCATTGCGGTGTGATGCCAGCATGAGCCATGACCAGTTTTTTTTCTTCATCCACCTGTAATAACGGCTGACGACGCAGCCAGTTAATCAGTTCATCCGCATCGGCAGCTTCCAGTAGCGGCGTCAGGCGATCTTTGGGTTTGTTGCGGCTGATACCGGCATATACCGCCAGCAAATGAAGATCGTGATTGCCCAACACCAATCGTACGCAGTCTCCCAGTGACTTCACGTAGCGCAACACGTCAAGCGAGCCGGGACCACGGGCCACCAGGTCGCCGGTCAGCCACAGGACATCCTGCTGCGGATCGAAGTTAACCTGTGCCAGGAGGGCACGCAGTTCATCATAACAGCCGTGAACATCGCCAATCAGATATGTACTCATTACATCAGTCCGGTTAAAACGCATCGCCCGGACAGGCCGGGCGAGGAAGGATTAGTGGATGTGGGTTTGCACCGCGAGTCGGAACACAGGAATGTCGACAAAAAACTCTTCTCCCTCTTCGTCGATCATCACGTAGTGGCCCTGCATGGTGCCCATCGGCGTTTCGAGGATCGCGCCGCTGGTGTATTGGAATTCGCTGCCGGGTGCGATATGGGGTTGTTCACCGACCACACCTTCGCCCTGAACTTCGGTTTCGCGACCGTTACCGTTGGTGATCAACCAGTAACGACCGCGCAGCTGGACGCTGCTGCGCCCCAAATTGCGGATGGTGATGGTGTAGGCAAACACGTAGCGCTCCTCGTCGGGCGACGATTGCGACTCCACATACAGGCTTTGTACCTGGATACAGACGCGGGCCATTTCACTCATGCACTCAGTTCTCCGGATTCTCTGCCTGATGGTTGCCAAGCCAGTTGGCCAGCTGACAATACTGAGCTACCGTGACGTTCTCTGCACGCAGGGTGGCATCAATATTCAGTTCATCCAGCGCGCCGGCAGCAAACAGATGACCGAGGCTATTACGCAGCGTTTTACGGCGCTGGCCGAACGCCTCGGTTGTGATGCGGCTTAACAGACGCACATCGCTGACCGGATGTTGCGGCTGGGCATAAGGCACCAGGCGTACCACCGCGGAGTCCACTTTAGGCGGTGGCGTGAATGATTGTGGCGGCACTTCCAGCACCGGAATCACCTGACAATAATATTGCGCCATCACGCTGAGTCGACCGTAGGCTTTACTGCCCGGTCCGGCCACCAAACGGTTGACCACCTCTTTTTGCAGCATGAAGTGCATGTCTTTAATCGAACCAGTATAGCTGAAAAGGTGGAACATCAGCGGGGTGGAGATATTGTACGGCAAGTTACCAAACACACGCAGCGGCTGGCCTTTCTCACGCGCCAATGCGGAGAAATCAAAGGTCATTGCATCCTGCTGGAAGATGGTCAGCTTGGGGCCAAGAAACGGGTGAGTTTGTAAACGCGCGGCAAGGTCGCGGTCCAGTTCTACCACGGTCAGCGCATCCAGACGCTCGCCCACTGGCTCCGTCAATGCGCCGAGGCCGGGACCGATCTCCACCACGGCTTCACCCTTCTGCGGATGAATAGCGGAGACGATGCTGTCGATAATATACTGATCGTTCAGGAAGTTCTGCCCGAAACGTTTACGGGCGTAATGCCCCTGATGGACGCGATTATTCATTACTGCTCTTGATCATAGTGATGGCGAGGTTAAGCGCCGTAATAAAGCTGCCCGGCTCCGCCTGACCCAGACCGGCCAGTTCCAGCGCGGTGCCGTGGTCAACCGAGGTACGGATAAAGGGCAGGCCCAGCGTGATATTCACCGCCCGGCCAAACCCCTGAAATTTTAGTACAGGTAAGCCCTGGTCGTGATACATCGCCAGCACCGCATCTGCATGTTGCAGGTATTTGGGCTGGAACAGGGTATCAGCGGGCAGGGGACCGGTCAGCTGAATGCCCTGCTGACGCAATTCGTCCAGGGCCGGAATGATAGTATCGATCTCTTCACGGCCCATATGGCCGCTTTCGCCAGCGTGCGGATTCAGGCCGCAGACGAAAATATGAGGGTTCGGCAGGCCGAACTTTTGCTGCATATCACGATGCAAAATGGTGATCACTTCATGCAGGCTGTCACGGGTGATTGCCGCCGACACATCTTTAAGTGGCAGATGGGTCGTAGCCAATGCTACCCGTAGCTCTTCGGTAGCCAGCATCATGACCACGCGGTCGCCGCCAGCGCGATCGGCGAAAAACTCAGTATGCCCGGTAAAGGGGATGCCGGCATCATTGATCACGCCTTTGTGAACCGGGCCGGTAATCAGCGCGGCAAATTCACCGTTAAGGCAGCCATCACAGGCGCGCGCCAGCGTTTCCAGCACGTAGTGGCTGTTAGCCACCGCCAGTTCACCCGGTATGACCGCTTGCGCAGTATCAATCTGGAGCAACGTCAGCGAGCCAGCCTGTTGCGGTTGCGCCGCAACACCGGGCTGGTAATCACGCAGCGTCAGCGGTAAACCAAGCTGAGCTGCGCGATGACGCAGCAGTTCACCATCAGCGCACACCACCAGCTCAACCGGCCAGTCACGCTGGGCCAGTTGAACGGTTAAGTCAGGACCAATCCCGGCGGGTTCGCCGGGAGTGATAACTACACGATAATTACTGACCATTGTTGTCCAGAATTTTCACGTAAGCACTGGCGCGTTGTTCCTGCATCCAGGTCTGTGCTTCTTCCGCGAATTTACGGTTAAACAGCAAGCGATAGGCACGTTCTTTCTGCGCCGCATCCGTCTTATCAACCTGACGGGTATCCAGCAACTGAATCAGATGCCAGCCGAAAGAGGAGTGAACCGGCTGGCTGGTCTGGCCTTTCTGCAAGCGCATCAGCGCATCACGGAAGGCAGGATCGAACACCTCCGGCGAGGTCCAACCCAGATCGCCGCCCTGATTCGCAGACCCCGGATCGTCTGAATACTGTTTAGCGGCGGCGGCAAAGGTAATTTTCCCGCTGCGAATATCCGCAGCAATCTCTTCCAGCTTAGCGCGTGCCTGATCGTCAGTGAGGATCGGCGACGGTTTCAGCAGGATATGACGTGCGTGCACTTCGGTGACGGAGATATTTTTGCTCTCACCACGCAGATCGTTCACTTTCAGGATATGGAAGCCCACGCCTGAACGGATCGGACCGACGACATCGCCTTTCTGCGCGGTGGCCAGCGCCTGGGAGAACAGGGTCGGCAGTTCTTCAATTTTGCTCCAACCCATGTTGCCGCCTTTCAGCGCCTGCGGATCAGCAGAATAGGTCACAGCCAGCTTGCCAAAATCGGCCCCTTTTTTCAGTTCACCCACTAACTGACGGGCCAGCGCTTCCTGATCGTCAACTTGCTGCTGGGTCGGGTTTTCCGGCAGTGGCAGCAGGATCTGACTGACGTTCAGCTCAGTACCCTGGGTGTTCTGTGAACCAATCTGCTTCGCCAGGGTATCCACTTCCTGCGGCAGAATGGTCACGCGGCGGCGCACTTCATTGTTACGCACTTCAGAGATCATCATCTCTTTGCGGATCTGCGCACGGTATTCGTTGTAGTTAATACCGTCGTAGGCAATGCGGCTGCGCAGTTGATCAAGGGTCATATGGTTCTGACCGGCGATATTCTGGATAGCTTCATCCAGCTGTTGATCGCTTATCTGCAAACCTGCTTTTTCACCCATCTGTAAAACAATGCTATCCATGATCTGGCGCTCAAGGATCTGATGACGCAGGGTATTGTCATCAGGCAGTTGCTGATGGGCCTGCTGTGCCTGTGCTTTCACCGTGCGCAGCATGCTATCAACGTCACTTTCCAGCACCACGCCGTTATTCACGACGGCGGCAACTTTATCTACCATTTGCGGGGCTGCGAACGCAGTGTTAGCGGCAATCGCCACACCAAGAATCAGCATTCTCCAGTTCTTCATACTTTATCCATTGTTGTTTCCGCACTGCGGGATAGCCTGTCAAACATCACAACATCAGAAAGCCTGCTGGTAAGGGATGATGCCCTGACGCAGCATGTCATGGGTGCCTAAGCCATAGTTGGAGCTCAGGCCACGCAGCTCAATGTTGAATGAGATTTGGTTGTCATACTTACTATTGTTGTTTTCCCAACCGTTGATTTTGCGCTCGTAACCGACACGGATTGCATAGCAGCAGGAGCTGTATTGCAGACCCACCAACTGGTCAGCCGGTTTGCTGTTGCGGGTGTCGTAGTAATACGCACCGACCAGCGACCAGGCGTCAGCAATCGGCCAACTGGCGGTTGCTCCGACCTGAGAGATCCCGTTTTTGTAGATCGGGTTAGTCAGCAGGCTGGAGTCATTCAGTGCTTGCGCGACGTATTCCGGGCTGCTGTAGCGATAACTCAGCTGCACCATACGATCGGCATCCTGACGATACTCGAGTACCGCATTGCCCTGAGCGATGTTATCGAGACGGGTATCATATTGCAGCCCGCCACGCACGGCCCAGCGATCGCTCACTTTCCAGTAAGTGTCACCGGCCCAGATCAGGCTACCGGTCTCATCTTCATCGTCGATCTGCTCAACGCCAGTCCGCGATGGGGTAAACGAGTAGATTTGACCAACAGAAACGTTAAAACGTTCAACCAGATCGTTATCATAAATTCGCGTGGTAACACCGGTTGCGACCTGATTGGCTGAGGCGATGCGATCGAGGCCGCTGTAAGTGCGGTCACGGAACAAGCCGGTATAGTCGGTTTGCAGTAATGTTGAATCGTACGGATAGATAGCGCTCTGGTCGCGGTACGGGATGTAGAGATACTGGACACGCGGTTCCAGCGTCTGGGTATAGCCCTCAGCCCAATCCATATCGCGGTCAAATACCAGACGACCATCGACCTTAAACTGCGGCAGCGTACGGTTAACGGAGTCTTTCAGCAGGCCGCTGGAGGTCCGGGTGTAGCTTGAGCTGTTGTAATAATCGAGGCTATCCTGCTGATAATGGGTAGCAAGGAACTTGGCTTCGGTATCCAGGCTGGCCCAGCCGTTTGACAGCGGCAGATCCAGCGTCGGTTCAATATGCAGACGCGTTGCTTCCGGCATTCGGCTATTTACGTTGGTAAACTTCACCGCCTGCGCGAAAATACGGCCATCAAACGGCCCGATATCGTTCTGATAGTAATTCAGATCGAGCTGCGGCATCGCGCGATAGACGTTGCTGTTGCTGGTGGTGCCAAATACCTGGAAATCTTTGGTTGAGAGTGTGGCATCCCAGTTGGTATCGGCATAGCCAACGCTGAATTTCTGCGTGGCGTAACCATCAGTCGAACTGTAATACTTTGACGTTAAGTCGTTGAAGTAATAGGGATCGCTGACTTTGGTATAGTCGGCATTGAAACGCCAGTGCTGATCGTACACCCCAGCGTGGCGCCAGTAGAACAACCAGCGATCGGAGCTGGCATCCTGCGCAATACCACGCACCGCTTTGTCTTTATCGTACTGATTATCGGATGGCAGATAATCCAGCTCCATCAAACCCGCACCAAACTGGGTCAGATAACGGAATTCATTCTGCAATTGCAGGCCACGATTGCTCATATAGTGCGGCGTAATGGTGGCATCGGCCTGCGGTGCGATGTTCCAGTAGTACGGCAGCATGAACTCGAAACCATTCGTGCTGCTGTATTTTGCATTCGGGATCAGGAAGCCAGAGCGGCGACGATCGCCAATCGGCAGTTGCAGGTAGGGGCTATAGAAAACCGGCACATTGCCAAGTTTAAAGCGCGCATTCCAGATCTCCGCCACTTCCTCCTGGCGGTCCTGAATGATTTCTGTACCCACCACACTCCAGCTGTTGCTACCGGGCAAACAGGAGGTAAAGCTGCCGTTTTCGAGGATGGTATAACGATTGTTGCCACGCAGTTTCATCTGATCGGCATCACCACGTCCCTGACGGCCTACCATCAGATAGTTACCGTTCCAGACGTTGGTATCTTTGGTATTCAGATTCGACCAGGCTTTCGGACCTTTCAGGATGACCTGATTGTCGTCATAGTGCACATTACCCAGCGCATCGACGGTACGAACCGGCGCGGTTTGCCCTTCCTGCTGACGCTGATGCAACTGCACTTCATCGGCAGTCAGGCGGCTGTTTCCCTGTTGCACATCGACGTTACCGGTGAATACCGCGTCGTTGGGATAGGTGCCTTTGGACGAGTCAGAATGAATCGTCACGGGCAGCGAATTCGTGTCGCCATTAACCAGCGGACGGTTAAAGCTCGGCACGCCCAGCATACACTGCGACATTAAGTCGTCGGCGAGGGAATGCTGACTGTATATCGCTGCACCAATCATGGTAGCCAGCAGGGTAGGTATACGTTTTTTCATACGCGGTTTCGATAATTCCATGAAAACTGGCATCATGCCGACAATCCGGTCAGAGACTAACTTACTGCCCGGCGATGCGCCAGTGTTAATCCTTTTCTGTCCGCGTTGCCGTTAGGCGCTGAGATAAATGACAGGTATGATAATGCAATTTTCAGCCGCAAGCATGGCGAATTGAGGAGTTTATGCGCTACTGGGGAAAAGTAATTGGTCTGGCTCTGGGCTTACTTTCCGGACTGGGCTTTTGGGGCATTGTACTGGGTCTGATCATTGGTCACATGTTTGATAAGGTGCGCAGCGTTCAGGGACAAGGCTATTTCGCTAACAACCAAACCCGCCAGACACTGTTTTTTAGTACCACTTTTCAGGTAATGGGCCATTTGACCAAGTCAAAAGGACGCGTGACCGAGGCGGATATCCAGATTGCATCTTTACTGATGGATCGTATGCAGCTGCATGGCGATGCGCGCACTGCGGCACAGCGAGCCTTCCGTGAAGGTAAGCAGGGCGACTATCCGTTACGCAATAAACTGCGTGAGCTGCGCAGCGCCTGCTTTGGTCGCTTTGATCTGATTCGGATGTTTCTGGAAATTCAGATCCAGGCCGCCTTCGCTGATGGTTCACTGCATCCCAACGAACGTCAGGTGTTGTATGTGATCGCCGAGGAGCTGGGCATCTCAAAAATGCAGTTTGACCAGTTCCTGCGCATGATGGAAGGCGGCCAGCAATTTGGTGGTGGCGGTTCATCGTATGGTGGCGGCGCGTATCAGCAGGCTAAACGTGGCCCGACGCTGGAAGATGCCTGTAGCGTGCTGGGGGTGAAAAGCAGCGATGACAGCACCACGATCAAGCGCGCCTACCGTAAGCTGATGGCGGAACATCATCCTGACAAGCTGGTGGCGAAAGGGCTACCGCCACAAATGATGGAGATGGCGAAGCAGAAAGCGCAGGAAATTCAGGCGGCTTACGATCTGATTCGTAAGGAAAAAGGATTTAAATAAATCCTTGCTCCGGCGTAGCGGCGCGATTTATCGCGCGGCCGTTTCCCAATGGCGGCACAAACCCACGCGATAAATCGCGCCGCTAAGGTTGTCAGAAATCTGCTGGCTGGCGAAACGTCATACTGTTGCCAAACGCCGGGTGGGTTATGGTCAGCGATTCCGCATGTAACAACAGGCGCGATGCCATCGCCAGCGCTTCTGGCGAAGCGTAAAAGCGATCACCAAGAATCGGATGCCCCAGCGCCAACAAATGCACACGTAACTGATGCGAACGTCCGGTAATTGGCTTCAGCTGCACCCTGGCGCTGTTGTCGTCATCATATGCCAGCACCTGATACTCGGTTTGCGCCGGTTTGCCGGTTTCAAAACACACCTTCTGCTTTGGCCGGTTTGGCCAGTCGCAAATCAGCGGCAAATCAATTAAGCCTTTTTCTTCAGCCGGATGGCCCCAGACGCGCGCCACGTATTGTTTGGCAGGCTCGCGTTCACGGAATTGCCGCTTCAGCTCACGCTCGGCCGCTTTATTCAACGCCACCACAATAACGCCGCTGGTGGCCATATCCAGACGATGCACTGATTCAGCCTGCGGGTAATCACGCTGGATCCGTGTCATCACACTGTCTTTGTGCTCATCGAGGCGACCCGGCACCGACAGCAAACCGCTCGGCTTATTGACCACCATGATGTGATCGTCCTGATAAAGGATATGCAGCCAGGGTTCAAGCGGCGGGTTATAAGGTTCCATCAGCCATTCCGTAAGGGGGCCTTGCGGCCCCGGTCAATTATTGATGCGTCACCACGATCAGGCGCAGCGCATCCAGACGCCAGCCCGCGTCACCGAGGCTTGCCAGCACCTGGTTACGGTTGCTTTCCAGCGCCTCAACCTCGTCATCACGGATGTTGGGGTTGACGGCGCGCAGTGCCTCAAGACGGGATAGCTCAGCGCTCAGCTTCTCATCGGCTTCGGCTTTTGCCGCCGCGATAATCGCTTGCGCTTCCGGCACCACTGCGCTCTCCGCCAGCGTCAGAATCTGATGCACATCCTGTTGAACGGCATTCACCAGCTTGCTGCCGGTATGGCGATTCACGGCGTTTAACTGACGGTTAAAGCTCTCAAATTCCACTTTTCCGGCCAGATTGTTGCCGGTGCGATCCATCAGCAAACGCACCGGTGTCGGCGGCAGGAAGCGGGTCAGTTGCAGATGCTTCGGTGCCTGGGCTTCCACCACATAGATCATCTCTACCAGCAGCGTGCCAACCGGTAACGCTTTGTTTTTCAACAGCGACAGCGCACAGCTGCCGGTATCGCCGGAGAGGATCAGGTCCAGACCGTTGCGGATCAGCGGGTGTTCCCAGGTAATGAACTGGGTATCTTCGCGTGACAGTGCCTGGTTGCGGTTAAAGGTCACGGTGCAGCCATCCTCCGGCAGACCGGGGAAATCCGGCACCAGCATATGATCGGACGGCGTCAGCACGATCAGGTTATCGCTACGATCCTCCTGGTTGATACCCACGATATCAAACAGGTTGAGGGCGAAATTCACCAGGCCGGTGTCGTTATCCTGCTCGGCAATCGCTTCTGCCAACGCCTGGGCTGCTTCACCGCCATTTGAGTTCTGCTCCAGCAGACGGTCGCGGCCCTGTTCCAGTTGGGCTTTCAACTGGTCATGCTGCTTGCGGCACTCAACGATGAACTCATCCAGCCCCTGCGGATTTTCCGGCGCGGCAAGGTATTCAATCAACTGGCTGTAGACGCTGTCGTAAATGGTGCGGCCAGTTGGACAGGTGTGCTCAAACGCGTCCAGACCCTCGTGATACCAGCGCAACAGCACCGCCTGCGCGGTTTTTTCCAGCCACGGCACCAGGATCTGAATATCGTGCATCTGGCCGATACGATCGAGACGACCAATTCGTTGCTCCAGCAGGTCCGGGTTGAACGGCAAATCAAACATCACCAGGCGGCTGGCGAACTGGAAGTTGCGGCCTTCAGAACCGATTTCCGAACACAGCAGCACCTGCGCGCCATCTTCTTCGGAGGCGAACCAGGCCGCAGCGCGGTCACGTTCGATGATTGACAGACCTTCGTGGAACACGGCGGCGCGGATACCTTCGCGCTCACGCAGCACCTGTTCCAGTTGCAGGGCGGTGGCGGCTTTGGCACAAATCACCAGCACTTTCTCTTTACGGTTGCTGGTGAGGTAGCCCATCAGCCACTCAACGCGCGGATCGAAGTTCCACCAGGTGCCGCTGTCACCTTCAAACTCCTGATAAATCTGCTCCGGGTACAGCATGTCACGGGCGCGTTCTTCCGCGCTTTTACGTGCGCCCATAATGCCGGAGACTTTAATTGCCGTTTGGTACTGCGCCGGCAGCGGCAGGCGGATCTGATGCAGTTCGCGTTTCGGGAAACCTTTCACGCCGTTACGGGTGTTGCGGAACAGCACGCGGCTGGTGCCGTGACGGTCCATCAACATAGAAATCAGTTCTTTGCGTGCATCTTCTTTGCCTTCGCGATCGCTGTTTGCCACCTGCAACAGCGGTTCGATGTCCTGCTCACCGACCAGATCGTTGATCAGGTTCATTTCATCTTTGGAGATCGCTTTGTCGGCCAGCAGGGTGCTTACCGCATCGGCTACCGGGCGATAGTGCTGCTGTTCAGCTACAAACTGGCTGAAATCGTGGAAGCGATTAGGATCGAGCAGGCGCAGACGGGCGAAATGGCTCTCCAAACCGAGCTGTTCCGGTGTCGCGGTCAGCAGCAGTACGCCAGGCGTCTGTTCCGCCAACTGCTCAATGACCTGATATTCACGGCTCGGTGCGTCTTCACTCCATGCCAGATGGTGTGCTTCATCAACCACCAGCAGATCCCACGCAGCATCGGCCAGCAGTTCCAGACGCTGCTTATTACGGCGGACAAAATCGAGCGAGCAGATGATCAGCTGCTCGGTATCAAATGGGTTATCGCTGTCGTGCTGCGCTTCGGTGTAGCGGTCATCATCAAACAGCGCAAAGCGCAGATTGAAGCGGCGCAGCATCTCCACCAGCCACTGATGTTGCAGGGTTTCCGGTACCACAATCAGCACGCGCTCCGCACGTCCAGCCAGCAACTGTTGCTGGATGATCATCCCGGCTTCGATGGTTTTACCCAGACCCACTTCGTCAGCCAGCAACACTCGCGGTGCATGGCGACGGCCAACATCGTGCGCAATGTGCAGCTGATGTGGGATCAGGTTGGTGCGCATACCACGTAAACCGCTGGTCGGCAGGTTGTACTGCTCGCTCTGATATTTACGGGCGCGGAAGCGCAACGCAAACCTGTCCATGCGATCCAACTGTCCGGCGAACAGGCGATCCTGGGGTTTGCTGAACACCAGTTTGCTGTCGAGCATCACTTCGCGCATCAGCACGTTGGATTCTTCGGTGTCGAGACGTGTGCCGATGTAGGTAATTAACTCATTTTCGTTACGGACGTCATCGACGCGCATCTGCCAGCCTTCATGGCTGGTGACGGTATCACCCGGATTGAAGATCACGCGGGTAACAGGAGAATCATTACGGGCATAGAGGCGGTTTTCGCCGGTTGCCGGGAACATCAGTGTGACCATGCGCGTATCCAGCGCAACTACCGTGCCCAGTCCCAGTTCACTTTCCGTATCACTAATCCAGCGTTGACCCAGTGTAAAAACCATATAATTCCTGTTCGATTCTCTGTCATGTCATGAAGATGTGCACCTGCTCTCAGGCAAAACCGTACCGCCAAACGAAAGGGTTTGGGCAGCGTGTGGATGCGGTGAGATTCAGGAAGGGCGCTATGGTACTGGATGGCAGGGCATTCGTCACCTGTCAAAAAAGCCCCAACTGCCCGGTAATCAGTGTAGCAAAATCATCGCCGACGAAGGGTAAAATGCCTTCCGCCACGGGCTGCAACTGCTTCGTCACATAGTGATCATAGTCGAGCGGCGTATGGCGCGCTTCCAGAGGCTCCGGGCCTGCGGTGGCGATGACATAGCGAATGGTGCCGCCGTTCTGATACTGCAACGGCCGCCTCAGTTTGCGGTTGACCTCATCCGCCAGGCGCGCGGCGCGAACATGCGGTGGCACGTTGCGCTCATAATCTTTGAGCGGGCGGCGCAGGCGCTTTTTATAGACCAGCTGATCATCAAGTTCGCCTGCCAGCAATTGCGCCACGGTATCCCGGATATAATCCTGCCAGGGTTCACCGCGAAAGATGCGACCATACAAGGTTTGCTGGAACTGTTGCGCCAGGGGGGTCCAGTCGGTGCGTACCGATTCAAGCCCTTTGAACACCAGCCGTTCACTGTCGTCGGTGCGAATCAGACCAGCATAGCGCTTTTTACTGCCCTGTTCCGCACCGCGAATGGTAGGCATTAAGAAACGACTGAAATGGTTTTCGTACTCCAGCTCCAGCGCACTGCTCAGGCCATAGGTTTGCTGCAAATGTTCCTGCCACCAGCCATTGACGTGTTCGGCCAACTGACGACCAATTACCGCCGCTTGTTCTTCGCTGTGCGCCCCCTTCAACCAGACAAACGTTGAATCGGTGTCGCCGTAAATCACGTCATAGCCTTTGGCTTCAATCAGTTCACGCGTTTGCTGCATGATAGCGTGCCCGCGTAGGGTGATGGAGGACGCGAGGCGGGGATCGAAAAAGCGACAGGCGCTGGTGCCGAGCACGCCGTAAAAAGCGTTCATGATAATTTTCAGTGCCTGCGACAGTGGTTTGTTGTGGTCGAGTTTTGCCCGCTCACGTCCCTGCCAGATCTGCTCAACGATCGCGGGCAGGCAGTGGGTGGCACGGGAAAAGCGTGCACCGCGAAAACCGGGTACTGAATCGGCATCAGCAGGATGTGCCAGCCCTTCCACCAGTCCCACCGGATCAATCAGGAAAGTACGGATAATCGATGGATAGAGGCTTTTGTAATCCAGCACCAACACCGAATCGTACAGGCCGGGACGCGAATCCATCACGTAACCACCGGGGCTGGCTTCCGGCGTCACTTCGCCGAGATTAGGCGCAACAAACCCGGCGCGATGCATACGTGGAATGTAGAGATGACCAAATGCCGCCACTGAACCGCCGTGGCGATCGACCGCCAGCCCATTCACCGTAGCGCGTTCCAGCAGGAACGGCATGATGGCGGTATGATGGAAAATGCGCGTCACCAGTTCGCAATCTTTCAGGTTATAGCGCGCCAGCGCCGGTTTATCGCTGGCGAAGCGCCAGTTGATCTCTTCCATGCGTTGCCACGGATTATCAATGGCTTTGCCTTCACCCAGTAACGCCTGCGAAACGGCTTCCAGACTGAAGGAGGGGAAATCCCAGAAGGCGGATTTTAACGCCTCGATGCCGTCAATAATCAGGCGCCCGGTGGCCTGCGCAAAAAAGACGCCGGGTTTAAAACCATGCTCGCGCCACTCCAGCGGCTGTTGCTGGCGTCCCAGACGCAGCGGAATGCCATAACGATCGGCGTGTTTTTGCAACACGCGCAGGTCGAATTGCACCAGGTTCCAGCCGATAATGACATCAGGTTCATGGCGGGCGAACCAGGCATTAAGTTGCTCCAGCAGTTGCGGGCGGCTATCAACGTAAATCAGTTCGAAATCAAGCGCGCTGGCATCGCCGTTGGGCGGGCCGAGCATATACACCTGACGCTGGCCACAACCTTCCAGCCCGATGCAGTAGAGTTCGCCATGTTCGGTGGTTTCGATGTCCAGCGACACCCATTTTAGTTCTGGGCGATAGTCGGTATGGGGTTTAAGGCGCGCATTAACTACGCTGTCACCGCGCGTGTCGCCACTGAACCACACCGGCGCGGTGATAAAGCGTTCCATCAGATAGCGCTCCGGCGGGCGGATATCCGCTTCATACACCGGGATGCCATTGTCCCGCAGGCGTTTTTCCAGATTTTGCAGTTGGCGATAGCTGCGACAATAAAGGCCGAACACCGGACGACGACGGAAATCTCTTAATTTCAGGGACTGAATGCGCGTGTGGCGCTCGTCGCGGATTAGCGTTTCGACCTGCGATTGAAATTCGGTGGGAATAAACGCCACCGACTCCTGAGCGGGCAACACTAAGCGCTGCGCGCCGCGGTCGGTAGCCAGCCACAGCACCACTTCGCTGCCAGTGGGGGTGTCTCGCCAGTGTCGGGTAAGCAGAAAACCTGCGCGTGGATCGGTCACGGGAACTCCGGGTGTGATAACCCGTTTAGTGTATCATGGATGTTTATACAGTGTCTTTGGTTTGCTTAAATTGTCAGCGCTTTGTCAACATTGGTGTACAAATCTTGCCTTGACGCTGCGCGGCTGGCTCTGGACAATCCAGCCTTCATATTCCGCAGAGGATATTTATGGAAGCCTGGGTACAACATCTTTTTACGCAATCTCTGGAATGGGCATTGTTTGCTGTCGCGCTGGTGACGTTTCTTGAGTCGCTGGCCTTCGTAGGATTGCTGCTGCCGGGCACGGTGTTGATGGCAAGTCTGGGCGCGCTGGTCGGCAGCGGCCAGATTGGTCTCTATCCGGCCTGGGCTGCCGGGCTGGTCGGTTGCCTGATTGGCGACTGGGTTTCCTATGGCATTGGCTGGAGATTCCAGGGGCCACTGCATCGCTGGAAATATTTACAGAAGTATCGTGGTTTGCTGGATAAGACCGAGCATGCGCTGCATCAGCACAGCATGTTTACCATTCTGGTTGGGCGCTTTGTCGGCCCGACGCGTCCCTTGATTCCGCTGGCGGCTGGGATGCTGGAGTTACCGGTGCGCAAATTCCTGCCACCGAACATTATTGGCTGCATCCTCTGGCCACCGCTGTATCTGATGCCCGGTATCCTCGCCGGGGTGGCGATTGATGTGCCGCAGGCCGCACAAGGCAGCCACTTTACCTGGCTGCTGGCGCTGGTGGCGTTGCTGGTATGGCTGGGGTTCTGGCTGTGCTGGCGTTGGTGGCGCAGTGGCAAAAATATCGACTGGGCAACGGCGTATCTACCGGCGGCGCGTTTACGCTGGCTGGCACCGTTGGCCGCAGTGGTCGGCGTGGCAGCGTTTATTGCTATCCAGTTCCACCCAATGATGCCGGTGTTCCGTCATCTGCTGTGGAAGGTGTTCTTCGCTTAACGTTGTGCCACGCCGAGAATGGCGGCGGCGGGGGTTCTGCCATTGAGCAGGTCTTCCGTGCTGCCATCCCAGTAAATCCGCCCATCAACCACCACCAGACTGCGCGACGCGATTTGCCGCGCATCTTCCAGACTATGCGACACCATCAGCAGCGTGATGTTACGCGCGACGCAGACGCTATGCACCAGTTGCAGCATCTCCTGACGCAACGCCGGATCGAGTGCAGAAAAAGGTTCATCCAACAATAGAATCGGCTGATTGCGCAGCAGACAGCGCGCCAGCGCTACGCGTTGGCGTTGGCCGCCGGAGAGCTGTCCCGGCAGGCGCTGTAGCATCTCCTGAAGCCCGGTCTGCCCGGCGATCTCAAGCACCTGCTGTTTCTGGTCAGCGGTGAGTTTTAAGCCCGGATGTAGCCCCAGTCCCAGATTCTGCTGCACCGTCAGGTGCGGAAACAGGTTGTTCTCCTGGAATAACATCGACACCGGGCGCGCGGCGGGGACGCTGGCGGTATGCTCTTCGCCGTTCAACCATAAACTGCCGCTGCTGACCGGCAAAAAGCCGCCAATCAGGCTAAGCAGGGTACTTTTCCCGGCTCCGCTCGGACCCAGGATCGCCAGCCGTTCGCCGGCTTGCGCACTAAACTGGAAGCGCATCGGCAGATGCTGGTACAGGTAGGTGAGGTTATTCAGTGTCAGCATGACGACCTGGCAATTTTTCCATCAGGGTAAACAGGAGCAGGCACAGCAGCAGCAACAGCAACGCGGTGACCGCGCCGTCCTCGCCGCGATAGGCGCCAATTTGCTGGAACAGATAGAATGGCAACGTGCGGAAATCCGCGCTGCCAAACAATGCCACCACGCCAAAATCGCCAATCGACAACACGCAGGCAAAGGCCAGCGCCTGGGCAATCGGACGTTTCAGTGCGCGCAGTTCAAGCAGGCGCAGGCGGTTCAACCCCTGCATACCCAGCGAGGCGCATAACTGATTGTAACGCGCGCTGAGATCGCGCATCGGGTTCTCCAGCACTTTCATGGCATAGGGGATGGCGATCAGTGCGTTCGTGAAGATCACCAGCCCGTCGGCGGATTGCGGCAGGCCAACGGTGGCGTTGAACAGCAGGAAAAAACCGCTCGCCAATACGATGCCTGGCATTGCCAGAATCAACATGCCACTCAGTTCCATTGCTTGCGCCGGGATAGTGTGATGACGCAGGCGCAGTTCACGGCTGCTCCATAACAGCATCAGGGTAAGAATGACACACAACACGCCTGCTCCGATGGCAATGCGTAATGAGGTAAAGGTGGCCTGCCACAAGGCCGGTTGTTGAATCGCCCCGGCGACGCCGCCACGCAGGCCATCAGTCACTACCGCCAGCAAAGGCGGGAGCAACAACAACAAGGCTAAACCGATCAATAAGCCATCGCTGAGGCGCGCGCGCCAGCTATCCTGGGGATCGCGCCAGCCGCGTATCTGCTGACTTCCGCTCGGAATAGCTTGGCTGAAGCGCTGGCTCAGCAACACCAGCAGCAGGCAGCAGCCCAGTTGCAGCAGCGCCAGCAGGGCCGCGCGACCGGGATCGTAGTCAAAACTCAGCGCCTGAAAAATTGCCAGCTCCAGCGTGGTGGCCTGCGGGCCACCGCCCAGTGCCAGCACGGTGGCAAAACTGGCAAAGCACAGCATAAAAATCAGCGCGGCGGTGGGCAAAATCTGCCGCCGCAGCCACGGCCATTCGAGTAAGCGGAACAGGTTCCAACTGCGCAGGCCGAGCTGCGCCGCCAGCTGACGTTGCTCGCCCGGGATGCTTTCCAGCGACTGCAACAGCATGCGCGTGGCCAGCGGCAGATTGAAGAACACATGTGCCAGCAGAATGCCCTGCAACCCATAGGGTGAGAAGTGATAATCGATACCTACCAGGCTGCACAGCTGGGCCAGCCAGCCGCTGCGACCATAGACGCTCAGCAGGCCGAATATTGCCACCAGCACCGGTAGCACCAGCGTCATGGCGCACAGGCGTAACAGCAGGTTACGTCCGGGAAAACGTCGACGGTACAGGGCGCGCGCCAGCGGGATCGCGGGGATGACTGAGAACAGCGCCGACAGTAACGCCTGCCAGAAGGAGAAAGCCAGTACGTGATGCAGATAGTCATCGGTGAGCAGGCCACGCCAGTCACCGATGGGGGCTGACATCAACAGCGCACCAAACGCCAGCAGCGCCACCGCGCATAACAAGAGCGCGGTGAAACTGCCGGGCAGCAGCCAGCCGGGAATTAACGGCTGACGGCGCGTTGCCATGCACTTATCCAGTCGGCGCGATGGTCGGCAACCTCAGTCGGGCTATATTGCAGCGCCGTTTGCGGTACGTTTAGCGTCTGATAACCGGCAGGCAACTCGCTTTTAATCACCGGATACATCCAGTTGCCGGTCGGGATGGTCTGCTGGAAGGCCGGGGATACCATAAACTGCATAAATTGCTGCGCCAGTTTTGGTTGTTTGCTGCTGGCGAGCTGTGCCGCCACTTCAACCTGCATGTAATGGCCTTCGCTGAACGGCGCTGCCGCGTAGTTTTCTTTCTTCTCTTCAATGATGTGATAAGCCGGGGAGGTGGTGTAACTCAGCACCAGATCGCCTTCACCTTTCAGGAACAGGCCATAAGCTTCACTCCAGCCTTTGGTGACGGTGACGGTTTTTTGCGCCAGTTTTTGCCAGGCTTCCGGCGCTTTGTCGCCATACACCTTTTGCATCCACAGCAGCAGGCCAAGTCCGGGGGTGCTGGTACGTGGATCTTCATAGATCACGCGCCATTTTTCAGGGCTTTCTACCAACTCTTTCAGACTTTTGGGCGGGTTCTTCAGTTTGTTTTTGTCATAGACAAAGGCGAAGTAGCCATAGTCGAACGGGATAAAGGTGTCGTTGTGCCAGCCATCTGGCAGTTGGAGTGCGCCGGTATCCACCTGGCTTTTGGCAAACAGGCCGGTTTTTTCTGCCGCCTGCACCAGATTGTTATCGAGGCCCAGCACGATATCCGCTTTGCTGTTTTTGCCTTCCATACGGACACGATTGAGCAGCGACACGCCATCTTCGAGCGCGACATATTTCAGCTCACAGCCGCACTGGGCTTCAAAGGCTTTTTTTACTGCCGGACCGGGTCCCCAATCGGCAGAGAATGAATCGTAGGTGTAGACGGTCAGTACCGGTTTGGCAGCCAGCGCTGGGGCAGAAATCAGCAGCAGCACGGGCAGAACTTTTTTAAACACTTTGCGCTCCTTGAGGAGAAGATAAGGTTGAGTCGCAAAGGATCTGAGCAGTGAGGCATCTCAAATCCCTACGCCGGTATTAACCGGATCAGGTTCGACGGGTCTCTCTCAGCCCCTGTAATGCAGGGCACCCCGTTGAGAACGGCTCATTCTAGTCATTTCCGGCTCAGGGCGAAAGGTTCACAGCTCCGGCGGGGCAAACCAGGCGGATTTAAAGTCAAACCAGCCAAGGGTATTCATGCGCACACCACGCATACTGCGCTGGCCTTCCAGCAGCAACCAGTGATGAAACAGCGGATGCAGGTAGTCACTGTCCACCAGTTGCTTGCTCCATTCCGCCAGCGGTAGCGTTTTTTCGCGCCAGCGTTCAGCCGCGCTTTGCCAGTCTATTGGGATGCATTGCTGCATCAGCGGCAGCTCATACAATTGAGCGAACAGCGAGTAATCCAGCGGCAGGGTGAAGTTGACACTGCCAAGCCAGATATCGCTTTCGCCTTCACCGTTAAACCATGCTTCGTAACTCAGTTCACGGGTGATTAACTCTACGCCCTGCTGCGCCAGCAGTGGGCGCAGCGCATTGGCGATCCCTTCATGCTCAACATGATGGCTGTACCAGCTGATGGTCAGTTGGGTGAGATGCTGTGGTTTGCTGACTGGGGTTAAGTCGCGGCGGTGGTGCCAGCGAGGAATCAAGCCATAGGCCGGGAACCAGTAGCGTTGATACCCTACCCCGGCGTTGTTCAGCAGGGCGATAGGGTTAAACAGATAGCTGACCCAGCGGCGGAAATGGGCATCGCGTCCCTGCTCTGAACGTTGGTCATACAGCAGAAAATAGCAACCCTCTTCCAGGCGGCTCTCCTCCGATTTTTCATCGGCGGTTTCGCCCTGCAACTTCACTCCGGCATACACCAGTTCGTCGCTGATTTCCGGTAATACCCAGATTGAGACATCATCAATCAACGCGCGGTAGCCGAAGTAGTCATCAAAAGCGGCAATTTTAAGTTGGCTTTGCTGGTTGCGCACCACGCTGTAGGGGCCGGTGCCAATCGGCTGACGGGCGAAATCGCGAACCGTTTGCCACTCGCGCGGCAAGATCATCGCGCTGACGCTGCCAAGCAACCACGGTAGCCAGTTATCGGGTTGAGTCAGTTGAATATCCAGCGTCCAGGGGGCAGGGGAGTGAAGTTTGGCAATATGGGAGAACAGCGGTTGGGTACGCAGACGATCCAACGAGCTGATGACATCCTCCATCTCCAGTTCACGACCGTGGTGAAAACGAATCGCGGGTCGCAGGAAAAAGCGCCAGTGCAGCAGCGATGTTTGTTGCCAGTGATGGGCAATATCGGGTTCAATTTCCCCCTTTTCCTCATTTATCCGTGTCAGACCACTGAAGATTTGCCGCGCTAAATGGGTTTCGGAGCGACGCAACGGGGAACCGGGTAGCAGGTTGGGAAGCGGGCGATAATAGAGGACGCGCAGAATATGCTTACCCTGGCGGAAGCTGCGGCCGAGGTGAGAAGCAATCATTTGGCGTACCTGATTTTTGTCGCCTACCAATTGCACCAGTTGTTCGATGCGATCCTGCTCCAGCAAATCTTCGGCGCGCTGCTGCTGCAATGCCAGCCCGGTATAACAAAAACTCAGCGTTGAACGTTTACCCCGTCCGGCTTCGGCCTGCCAGATTAACCAACCCGCATCCTGCATGGCATTCAACAGGTTGCGCATATGACGTCGCGAGCAGTGCAGCAATTCCGCCAGTTCGCTCAGGGTGGTTTCCTGATCCTGGCCCTGGCAGCTTTGCCACAGGCGGATAAATTGCTGTTGTAGACGTGAAGAGGACATAAAAGGGGAACTCCGCCGCGTAATCGCTCAGTTTTTCTTGCCCTATATTAGAGGCATAGTAGACCCCAATGGAAGAGCGGGAGGCATTCAGTCATGAATGGCGCTCTGCCAGCGGTTCTGCCGACGTAGAACCTTTTCTGAGTAGGGTGCAATTTCACCGCCAGCAGTGTGTTCTCTGCTGGCTTTTTTCGTCTTGCTGTGGAATCTTCTACCCTCATTTTTTTCCCCGATTGAATCCGCAAAGGGATTTCTGCATGAAATCGCTGTTAACGCGTAAGCCGTTCCTCAACCCGGTTTATCTGGCTTTTATGGCCGTCTCCTTTATGGTTGGCGTGGCCGGTGCTTTGCAGGCACCGACGCTGAGCCTGTTCCTGACGCGTGAAGTGCAGGTCAGGCCGTTCTGGGTTGGGTTGTTCTTTACCGTCAACGCGATTGCCGGGATTGTCATCAGCCTGCTGGTGGCGAAACGTTCCGACAACCATGGCGATCGCCGCCACCTGATTATGTTTTGTTGCCTGATGGCGGTGTGTAATTCGCTGTTGTTTGCCTTTACCCGTCATTATCTGACGTTGATTACGTTGGGCGTGCTGCTGTCGGCATTGGCCAGCGTGGCAGTGCCGCAAATTTTTGCGTTGGCGCGTGAGTATGCTGACCGTTCCGCCCGCGAAGTGGTGATGTTCAGTTCGGTCATGCGTGCGCAGTTGTCGCTGGCGTGGGTGATCGGCCCGCCGTTATCGTTCGCGCTGGCATTGAACTATGGCTTTGTGACGCTGTTTTGCGTGGCGGCGGTGATCTTTTTGTTAAGCCTGCTGCTGATCTGGCGCACCCTGCCGTCGGTGCCGCGTGTGATCGTGTCTCCCGAGCAGGTGTTGACACAACTGAGTCCGTGGAAAGACAGCCAGGTGCGTCTGCTGTTTATCGCCTCGGTGATAATGTGGACCTGCAACGTGATGTATATCATTGATATGCCGCTCTATATCAGCTCCACGCTCGGTTTGCCGGAAAAGCTGGCTGGCCTGTTGATGGGAACGGCGGCCGGGCTGGAGATCCCGATTATGTTGCTGGCCGGGCATTATGCACGTCGCTTCGGTAAACGTCGGCTGGTGCAGGTGGCGCTGGTGGCCGCAATGGTGTTTTATCTCGGGCTGGGTCTGTTCCAGTCACGTACCGCGCTGATGGTGTTGCAGCTGTTCAATGCTGCGTTTATCGGGATTGTTGCCGGAATCGGTATGTTGTGGTTCCAGGATCTGATGCCGGGACGTGCTGGCGCGGCTACCACCATGTTTACCACCTCGATCTCTACCGGAATGATTGTGGCGGGTTTGATTCAGGGGGCGCTGAGTGAACAGTTCGGCCATGAGTCGGTGTACTGGCTGGCGCTAGGGTTAGCAGTGCTGGCGTTGGGGCTGGCTTCGCGGGTGCGGGATGTGTAACTGCGCGCAATAAATCGCGCCGCTACGGCTGTAGCGGCACGATTAATCGCGCTATTTTAACGTAAAAACGCGGGCTGATTCGTCTCGTAGTCGGCGATGGACGCTTCGTGTTGCAGCGTCAGGCCAATGCTGTCGAGTCCGTTAATCATGCAGTGGCGACGGAAGCTGTCGATTTCGAAGTTATAGGTTTTGTCGCCAGCAGTCACGGTCTGGGCTTCCAGATCCACGATAAAGCTGATGCCTGGATGGCTTGCGACCAGCTTAAACATCTCATCAACTTCTTCATCGCTTAACTTCACCGGCAGCAACTGGTTGTTGAAGCTGTTACCGTAGAAGATATCCGCAAAGCTGGGTGCAATCACCACCTGGAAACCGAAATCGGTCAGTGCCCAGGGTGCGTGCTCACGCGAGGAGCCACAGCCAAAGTTTTCACGCGCCAGCAAAATGCTGGTGCCTTTGTATTCCGGCTTGTTCAGCACGAAGCTGGCGGTCGGTACGGTGCCTGCATCATCATCAAAACGCCAGTCGTGGAACAGGTGTGCACCAAAGCCGGTGCGAGTTACCTTTTGCAGGAACTGCTTAGGAATGATGGCATCGGTATCAACATTCGCGGCATCCAGCGGGGCTACGATTCCGCTGTGCTGAGTAAATTTCTTCGCCATGGCTTAAGCTCCCTGAGTCAGTTCACGAATATCGGCAAAACGGCCCGTCACCGCCGCCGCAGCGGCCATCGCCGGGCTGACCAGGTGGGTACGTCCACCACGGCCCTGACGACCTTCAAAGTTACGGTTACTGGTGGAAGCACAGCGCTCACCCGGATTCAGACGGTCATTGTTCATCGCCAGGCACATGGAACAACCTGGCAGACGCCATTCAAAACCGGCTTCGAGGAAAATCTTGTCCAGACCTTCCGCTTCCGCTTGCGCTTTTACCGGACCAGAACCCGGTACCACCATCGCAACCACACCAGGCGCTACATGGCGGCCTTTGGCGATCGCGGCAGCAGCACGCAGGTCTTCGATACGTGAGTTGGTGCAGGAACCGATAAACACTTTATCGATCGCCACGTCGGTCAGTTTGATACCCGGTTGCAGATCCATGTAGGCCAGCGCTTTTTCGGCAGAGGCGCGTTCAACCGGATCGGCGAACGAGGCCGGGTTCGGGATTGCCTGGTCAACTGCCATCACCTGGCCCGGGTTGGTGCCCCAGGTCACCTGCGGGGCGATATCGGCGGCGTTCAGCGTCACCACGGTATCGAATTTCGCATCGCTGTCGGATTTCAGGGTGCGCCAGTAGGCAACAGCCTGTTCCCACTGCTCGCCCTTCGGTGCGAATTGTTTGTCTTTCAGGTAATTAAAGGTGGTGTCATCCGGCGCGACCAGGCCCGCTTTGGCACCCATTTCAATTGCCATGTTGCACAGCGTCATACGGCCTTCCATGGTCAGCGCTTCAATCGCCGGGCCACAGAACTCCACCACATGACCGGTGCCGCCGGCGCTGCCGGTTTTACCGATGATCGCCAACACGATATCTTTCGCGGTGATGCCCGGTGCGGCTTCACCCAGCACTTCAATCTTCATGGTTTTGGCACGGCCCTGTTTCAGGGTCTGGGTGGCAAACACATGCTCCACTTCAGAGGTGCCGATACCGAACGCCAGTGAACCAAAAGCACCGTGAGTCGCGGTGTGGGAATCACCACAGACGATGGTCATACCCGGCAGGGTCATACCCTGTTCCGGACCGATGACGTGGACGATGCCCTGGAATGGGTGGTTCAGGTCATACAACTGGATACCGAATTCAGCGCAGTTCTTGATCAGTTCCTGCATCTGAATACGTGCCATCTCGCCCGACGCATTGATGTCTTTGGTCTGGGTGGAGACGTTATGGTCCATAGTAGCGAAGGTCTTCGACGGCTGACGGACTTTGCGACCGTGAGCGCGCAGGCCATCAAAGGCCTGCGGTGACGTGACTTCATGGATCAAATGACGATCGATGTACAGTAACGGGGTTTCGTTCGGTGCTTCGTGGACGACATGTGCATCAAATAACTTCTGGTATAAGCTTTTCATTTTTTTATTTTTCCTCGGTGATGAAGCGGGCAATGATGCTGCCCATTTCATCGGTGCTCACGGACTGACCGTCACCGGCCAAATCACGGGTGCGATGACCCGCTTCCAGCGCACGGTTGATCGCGCGCTCAATGCTGTCGGCAGCCTCAGTGGCGTTCAGGCTATAGCGCAGCAGCAGGGACAACGAGAGGATCTGAGCTACCGGGTTGGCAATATTCTGACCCGCGATATCCGGGGCTGAACCACCCGCTGGCTCGTACAGGCCGAAACCTTCTTCGTTCAGGCTGGCTGACGGCAGCATGCCCATTGAACCGGTAATCATCGCGCATTCATCAGAGAGAATGTCGCCAAACAGGTTTGAACACAGCAGCACGTCGAACTGTGATGGGTCTTTAATCAGCTGCATGGTGGCGTTGTCGATGTACATATGGCTCAGTTGCACATCCGGGTAATCTTTCGCCACTTCGTTGACGATCTCACGCCACATCACGGAGGTCTGCAACACGTTGGCTTTATCGATTGAGGTCACTTTGTTGCGGCGTTTGCGCGCAGATTCAAACGCAATGCGGGCAATACGTTCGATCTCAAAACGGTGATACACCTCGGTGTCGAATGCGCGTTCGTGTGGGCCGCTGCCTTCACGGCCTTTCGGCTGACCAAAGTAGATACCGCCAGTCAGCTCACGTACGCACAGGATATCGAAGCCACGCGCGGCGATGTCGCTGCGCAACGGGCAGAAGGCTTCCAGACCTTTATACAGCGCTGCCGGACGCAGGTTGCTGAACAGTTTAAAGTGTTTACGCAGTGGCAGCAGTGCGCCACGCTCCGGTTGCTGTGCGGGCGGCAGGTGTTCCCACTTCGGACCACCCACGGAACCAAACAGAATGGCATCGGCCTGCTCGGCACCGGCAACAGAGGCAGGTGGCAGCGGTTCGCCGTGACGATCGATGGCGATACCGCCAACATCATATTCGCTGGTGGTGATACGCATGTCGAAACGCGCACGAATCGCGTCCAGAACTTTCATGGCCTGCGCCATCACTTCCGGGCCGATTCCGTCGCCCGGCATTACCGCGATATGAAAAGACTTAGTCATAGTTACACCGTTTCCTTTTGCTCTTTAAATTTGCGCTGCAATTCTTTTTCCACCTGTTTGGCACGCCAGATATTGTTCAGGGCGTTGACCATCGCTTTGGCGGAGGATTCGACGATATCGGTCGCCAGGCCCACGCCGTGGAATTTGCGACCGTTGTAGTTGACCACGATATCAACCTGACCCAGGGCGTTCTCGCCGTGGCCTTTGGCGGTCAGTTTGTAGTTCACCAGCTCCGCTTCAAAGCCGGTGATACGGTTAATCGCCTGATAGACGGCGTCGACCGGACCGTTACCGGTGGCGGCGTCAGATTTGATCTCTTCACCACAGCCCAGCTGAACAGATGCAGTGGCGGTCACGCTGGAGCCGGTCTGCACGTTGAATTCTTTCAGCTGGAAATGTTCCGGTTCTTCATTCTGTTTGTTGATGAAGGCCAGCGCTTCCAGATCGTAATCGAACACCTGACCTTTCTTATCCGCCAGCTTCAGGAAGGCGTCGTACAGGGTATCCAGGTTGTAGTCGGTCTCTTTGTAGCCCATCTCTTCCATACGGTGTTTCACCGCGGCACGGCCTGAACGTGAGGTCAGGTTGAGCTGGATTTTATGCAGACCGATCGATTCCGGCGTCAGGATTTCGTAGTTTTCGCGGTTTTTCAGCACGCCATCCTGGTGGATGCCGGACGAGTGGGCGAAGGCATTCGAACCGACCACCGCTTTGTTGGCCGGGATCGGCATGTTGCAGATCTGGCTGACGGTCTGGCTGGTGCGGTAGATTTCCTGATGTTTGATATTGGTGTGCACGTTCATGATCTGCTGGCGGGTTTTGATCGCCATGATCACCTCTTCCAGTGCACAGTTACCGGCACGTTCGCCCAGGCCGTTCAGCGTTCCCTCAACCTGACGTGCACCGGCCATCACCGCTGCAATTGCGTTGCCGGTGGCCATGCCCAGGTCATCGTGGGTATGCACAGACAGAATCGCTTTATCAATATTCGGCACGCGATTGATCAGCTGGCTGATGATGTTGGCGTATTCGTGCGGCAGGGTGTAACCCACGGTGTCCGGGATGTTAATGGTGGTGGCGCCAGCATTAATCGCGGCTTCCACCATGCGGCACAGGTCATCAATCGGTGTACGGCCACCGTCTTCGCAGGAGAATTCCACGTCGTTGGTGTAGTTACGCGCACGCTTAATCATATGCACCGCACGCTCAATCACCTCAGGCAGCGTACTGCGCAACTTAGTGGCGATATGCATCGGCGAGGTGGCGATAAAGGTATGGATACGGAACGCTTCTGCAACGCGCAGAGATTCGTAAGCGGCGTCGATATCTTTCTCAACGCAACGTGCCAGGCCACAGACGCGGCTGTTCTTGATGGTGCGTGCAATGGTCTGAACGGATTCAAAGTCGCCCGGAGAAGAGACTGGGAAACCGACTTCCATTACGTCTACGCCCATACGTTCCAGCGCCAGGGCAATCTGCAATTTTTCTTTAACACTCAGGCTGGCCTGTAACGCCTGCTCGCCATCGCGCAGAGTGGTATCGAAAATAATAACTTGCTGGCTCATCGTAATCTTCCTTATGCATTAACTTCGCCGGTGCTACGAGCATAAAAAAACCCGCGCATTGGCGCGGGTTTTCTTAAACTTTCTGCAGGTTCGAATCAGTTGTTGATTCCGCCCACGAGTCTACCGCGCAATGGGGATGCGATTAGTAGTAGACCAAGTAGACGGAAAGAACGGGACATGGATCAAACCTCGTAAATTGAGTGCTGCACATATTGATACTGAGAAAGGCCGCTGATGTCAACCATAAGTGAAAGGTTATTTCTCAAGGTGCTCAAGGTGGATCTGCTGGGATTATTCGCTTGTTCAGAGGAAAAACAAATATTAACGCGTCGCTGGCGATTTTGATCACTTGCAAAAATGTTTTAAAAATGAGTATTTATTTTAAGTTGTTGATTTTGATTTATTTTATCGGGTTTGTTTGCCTGGTGGCAAAACAATGGCGCAGCGGTTGTTTAGACGAATCTCACGTCAGATAAGGATTTTAAAGATAATCACGCCAGGAATTAATTGCCGGGTAAGATTGTGGGCTGGAATGTTGCAAAATATGCATCGTGTATTTCTTATAACTCGCTGTAAATAATTACCGAACCAGCATTATCATCTGCTGTTCTGTGCTGGGATTAGTTTAATCCTCGCGGGCAATTATCACGCCTTAGTGCCTTTGAGGTGGAAAGAAGCGGGGCTGAGAGGGATGGACGTTTGCCTGCCGGGTTTTCTGCGGTTATGGTAATCGACCTACTCTCAAAAGAATGAACTCAAGTAGATTCCCTGTACCTGGAAGGCGGAAATGAATTTCGTCTTCTGAGCATAAACATAAGGTTTTGATCTTAATTGGCGAATCCGGGGCAGGATGTCACTGACGCGGCTGGAAAGCGAACGTCCGTGGATTCCGTCCCTCAAGCCTGGAGGCAGAAAATGGAGATGTTGTCAGGAGCCGAAATGGTCGTCCGTTCGTTAATCGATCAGGGCGTTAAGCAGGTATTCGGTTATCCGGGTGGAGCGGTGCTCGATATTTACGACGCTCTGCAAACGGTCGGCGGTATCGACCACGTATTAGTTCGCCACGAACAAGGCGCGGTGCACATGGCTGACGGCCTGGCGCGTGCTACCGGCGAAGTGGGTGTCGTGCTGGTGACTTCCGGTCCTGGCGCCACCAATGCCATTACCGGCATCGCCACTGCTTATATGGACTCGATTCCGATGGTGGTTCTGTCGGGTCAGGTGCCGTCGTCACTGATCGGCTATGACGCCTTCCAGGAGTGCGACATGGTGGGGATTTCCCGCCCGGTGGTGAAGCACAGCTTCCTGGTCAAAAGCACCGAAGAGATCCCAACCGTCATCAAAAAAGCGTTCTGGCTGGCAAAAAGTGGCCGCCCGGGCCCGGTGGTGATTGACCTGCCGAAAGATATCCTGAACCCGGCGAATAAGCTGCCTTATGTCTGGCCAGAGTCGGTCAGCATGCGTTCTTATAACCCAACTATTCAGGGTCATAAGGGGCAGATTAAGCGCGCGCTGCAAACCCTGCTGGCGGCCCATAAGCCAGTGATGTATGTCGGTGGCGGTGCTATTACCTCGGGTTGCGAAGCCGAATTGCTGCAACTGGCGGAAAAGCTCAACATCCCGGTGACGACCTCACTGATGGGGCTGGGTGCTTTCCCTGGAACGCATCGTCAGTGCGTGGGTATGCTGGGTATGCACGGTACTTATGAAGCCAACATGACCATGCATAACGCTGACCTGATTTTCGGTATCGGCGTGCGTTTTGATGACCGTACCACCAACAATCTGGCGAAGTATTGCCCGAATGCCACGGTGATGCATATCGACGTTGACCCAACCTCGATTTCCAAGACCGTTGCCGCAGACATTCCGATCGTCGGTGATGCGAAACAGACGCTGACCCAGATGCTGGAACTGCTGGCGCAGACCGAGGTGAAGCAGGAGCTCGACAGCCTGCGCGACTGGTGGCAGACCATTGATGGCTGGCGTGGTCGCAAATGCCTCGAATTTGATCGCACCAGCGATAAAATCAAACCGCAGGCAGTGATCGAAACCATCTGGCGTTTGACCAAAGGCGATGCTTACGTCACCTCGGACGTGGGCCAGCACCAGATGTTCGCAGCGCTGTATTATCAGTTCGACAAACCCCGTCGCTGGATCAACTCCGGTGGTTTGGGCACCATGGGCTTTGGCCTGCCTGCGGCGTTGGGTGTGAAGATGGCGCTGCCGGAAGAAACCGTAATCTGTGTCACCGGTGACGGCAGTATCCAGATGAACATTCAGGAACTGTCGACCGCGCTGCAATATGATTTGCCGGTGCTGGTACTGAACCTCAACAACCGCTTCCTCGGCATGGTGAAGCAGTGGCAGGACATGATCTACTCTGGCCGCCATTCACAATCTTACATGGAGTCCTTGCCGGACTTCGTACGCCTGGCGGAAGCCTATGGTCACGTTGGTATCGCGATTCAGCATCCGGCCGAGTTGGAAGAGAAGCTGACCCAGGCACTGGAAACCCTGGCGAAAGGGCGACTGGTGTTTGTAGATGTGACGGTTGATGGCAGCGAGCACGTTTACCCGATGCAGATTCGTGGTGGCGGTATGGACGAGATGTGGTTGAGCAAAACGGAGAGGACATAATTATGCGTCGTATTTTATCGGTACTGCTGGAGAACGAATCCGGCGCATTGTCCCGCGTGGTTGGCCTGTTTTCGCAACGCGGCTACAACATTGAAAGCCTGACGGTAGCGCCAACTGACGATCCCACCCTGTCACGTATGACGATTCAAACCGTCGGCGATGAAAAGGTGCTGGAGCAGATTGAGAAACAACTGCACAAGTTAGTTGACGTGTTACGTGTCAGCGAGCTGGGGCAGGGTGCCTACGTTGAACGTGAAATCATGCTGGTGAAAATCCAGGCGACCGGCTATGGCCGCGAAGAAGTGAAACGCAGCGCGGAAATTTTCCGTGGGCAGATCATCGACGTGACGCCAACGCTGTACACGGTTCAGCTGGCAGGCACCAGCGACAAGCTGGATGCGTTTCTTAACACTGTCCGTGACGTAGCGGAAATTGTTGAAGTGGCGCGTTCCGGTATCGTTGGTGTATCGCGCGGCGATCGCATCATGCGTTAATCACCTTCAGTAACAGACAGTCACGATGCTAACCCGGCGTAATGCCGGGTTTTTTTATTTTATGCGCTTGAACAAGCTGACGGATAAAAGCGGTTGCTCAGCGTAGTTTTCTGCGGTTAGATGTTACAAATGTTTTACCCTTAGCTACTCTGCGGGCATTTTCGCCACAGGGCTTATCAGGAATTAAGGTGTCATCGTGAAACTGGATGAAATCGCGCGCCTGGCTGGCGTGTCGCGCACTACGGCCAGCTATGTGATCAATGGCAAAGCGCGGCAATATCGTGTCAGCGACAAAACCGTCGAGAAAGTGATGGCGGTGGTGCGTGAGTACAATTATCACCCGAATGCCGTCGCGGCGGGCCTGCGCGCCGGGCGTACCCGTTCCATTGGGCTGGTGATCCCCGATCTGGAAAACACCAGCTATACGCGCATTGCCAATTACCTTGAACGCCAGGCGCGGCAGCGTGGATATCAGCTGCTGATCGCCTGTTCTGAAGATCAGCCTGATAACGAGATGCGCTGCATTGAACATCTTTTGCAGCGTCAGGTTGATGCGATCATTGTTTCTACTTCACTACCGCCGGAACACCCGTTTTATCAGCGCTGGATCAACGATCCGCTGCCGATCATTGCGCTGGACCGTGCGCTGGATCGTGAACATTTTACCAGTGTGGTCGGTGCCGATCAGGATGATGCCCAGCAACTGGCCGCTGAATTGCGTCAGCTGCCGGTGAAAAACGTCCTGTTCCTTGGCGCGCTGCCGGAGCTGTCGGTGAGCTTCCTGCGCGAAATGGGTTTCCGTGAGGCGTGGAAAGGCGACGAGCGCCCAATCGATTATATCTACTGCAATAGCTTTGAACGCACGGCTGCCGCGGCGTTGTTTGAGAAATATCTGGAAGATCATCCTATGCCAGAGGCGTTGTTCACCACCTCATTTGGTCTGTTACAGGGGGTGATGGATGTGACGCTGAAACGTGACGGGCGTCTGCCAACCGACCTGGCGATTGCCACCTTTGGCGACCACGAATTGCTGGATTTCCTTGAGTGTCCGGTACTGGCCGTAGGGCAGCGTCATCGAGATGTTGCGGAACGCGTGCTTGAACTTGTTTTGGCGTCACTGGATGAACCCCGAAAACCGAAGCCGGGTTTAACCCGAATTCGACGTAATTTATTTCGCCGTGGTCAATTAAGCCGTCGGACAAAATGAATCGGTGGGGTGGCGTGATGCCCCACTTTATTAACCAGCCGGTTAATTTTCCCTGCCATCATTCAGGTAAAAAAGCGTAAATTTTCACCTGATTTGCTAACAAATTAAACTGCCTGGCTTTTCTTATTTGTTTACATCTTCGGCAGCAGCGGGTAGCAGAGCTGTCGCGATGGTGCTGGGCTTCTTTTCGGAAATCCCCTAAAATGCAGCCGCTGTCGCATAACGCGGGATATTTATCTTAACGGGGCAACGCGCTTTATTTTTCGCCATTTTTCATGACGCGAAAATTTTTATTCCATTATTCATCAGGTTAATTTTTATTTTGCCATTCATCGTCTTCTTCCACTCTTCTTTGAATTATTTCACCCGCTGTAAAGAGTGATATTCACTCGCCGTTGCGGCTTGACAAGGATTTCATCGGCTCCGTAAACTCTTTTCGTGGTAAAATGTGGGGTAAAGTGGTGAAAAAGGGTATCTGAGGGGTGAGGCTGGCATGTTCCGTGGGGCAACGTTAGTCAATCTCGACAGCAAAGGGCGGCTGGCCGTACCAACACGCTATCGTGAATTGCTGATCGCAGAGTCTCAGGGTCAAATGGTTTGCACCATCGACCTCCATCAGCCCTGCCTGCTGCTTTATACCCTGCCCGAATGGGAAATCATTGAGAAAAAGCTGTCTCGCTTATCCAGCATGAACCCCGCCGAGCGTCGCGTGCAGCGTCTGCTGTTGGGGCATGCCAGTGAGTGTCAGATGGATAATGCAGGCCGCTTGTTGTTGGCAAATACCCTTCGCCAACATGCGAGCCTGACGAAAGAAGTGATGCTGGTCGGCCAGTTCAACAAGTTTGAACTGTGGGATGAACAGACCTGGTATCAACAAGTTAAGGATGATATTGACGCAGAACAGTCAGCTCAGGAACCTTTATCTGAGCGGTTGCAGGACTTGTCGCTATAGCTATGCAGGAAAATTTCAAACACACCACAGTGCTGCTGGATGAGGCGGTAAACGCTCTCAATATCAGGGAAGACGGCATATACATTGACGGCACTTTTGGTCGCGGTGGTCACTCCAGATTGATCCTTTCGCAACTTGGCGCGAACGGGCAGCTACTGGCGATTGATCGCGATCCGCAAGCCATAGCCGCAGCCGCTGAGATAAAAGATCCGCGCTTCTCGATCGTGCATGGGCCGTTTTCGGCACTGGCGGAATACGTAACCGAGCGCGGGCTGACCGGCAAGATCGACGGCGTTTTACTCGATTTAGGCGTGTCATCGCCGCAGTTGGATGACGCAGAACGTGGTTTCTCTTTCATGCGTGATGGGCCGTTGGACATGCGCATGGACCCGACGCGTGGCCAGTCAGCGTCGGAATGGTTACTCAGCGCTGAAGAAGCCGATATCGCTTTTGTGCTGAAGACCTACGGTGAGGAACGTTTTGCCAAGCGCATTGCCCGGGCGATTGTCGAGCGCAACCGCGAGCAGCCGATGACGCGCACCAAAGAGTTGGCTGAAGTGATCGCTGCGGCAACACCGGTAAAAGATAAATTCAAGCATCCGGCGACCCGCAGTTTTCAGGCGATTCGTATCTGGATCAACAGTGAGCTGGAAGAGATCGACACCGCGCTGAAAGGGGCGTTGTCAGTACTGGCACCTGGCGGCAGATTGTCCGTGATCAGCTTCCACTCACTGGAGGATCGCCTGGTGAAACGCTTTATGCGCGATCAGAGTCGTGGTCCGCAAGTACCGGCAGGTATCCCAATGACCGAAACGCAGTTGAAGGCGTTGGGTGGTCGGGAACTGAAAACGCTTGGCAAGCTGGTGCCGGGCGATGCCGAAGTCGCTGATAACCCACGCGCACGCAGTTCGGTGCTGCGTATTGCTGAAAGGACAGCGTCATGATCGGAAACGAGCGTCATAGCCTGCCCGGTGTCATTGGTGGCGATCTGCTGCGTTTTGGCAAGATTCCGGTGCTGTTGCTGGTGGCGGTCCTGATTTCCGCGATGCTGGTGGTCACGACCACGCATAAGACGCGTCGTCTGACGGCAGAACGTGAACAGTTGGTGCTGGAGCGTGATGCCTTGGATATCGAGTGGCGCAACCTGATTCTGGAAGAGAACGCACTCGGCGATCACAGCCGGGTAGAACGAATCGCAACCGAGAAATTGCAAATGCAGCATGTCGATCCTTCACAGGAAAACATTGTGGTGCAGCAATAAGGAATCTCAGAACCTGATGAGCGGCGCAAGCAAAACGCTGAAGTTAAAAAAACCGGAAGATAAGGCCAGCTTTGTAAGCTGGCGTTTTGCGTTGCTGTGCGGCTGTATTTTACTGGCGCTGGGTGGCCTGTTATCGCGTGTTGCCTGGTTGCAGGTGATTAATCCTGACAAACTGGTGAAAGAAGGGGATTTGCGTTCACTGCGTGTGCAGGCAGTCCCTACCGCGCGTGGCATGATCAGCGATCGCGCCGGGCGTCCGTTGGCGGTCAGCGTGCCGGTGAACGCCATCTGGGCCGATCCGAAAGAACTGAATGAACACGGCGGCGTTTCTGTCGATAGCCGCTGGAAAGCGCTGTCGGATGCGCTGTCGATCCCGCTCGATCAACTCGCCTCACGCATCAACGCCAACCCGAAAGGGCGTTTTGTTTATCTGGCACGTCAGGTGAACCCGGCGATCGGCGAATATGTCAAAAAACTCAAGCTTCCCGGTATCTATCTGCGTGAAGAGTCTCGCCGCTACTATCCGGCTGGTCAGGTTACTGCCCACCTGATTGGCTTTACCAATATCGACGGTCAGGGCATTGAAGGCACAGAAAAAAGCTTCGACAAATGGCTGACCGGTGAACCTGGCGAACGTACGGTGCGTAAAGATCGTTACGGTCGCGTGATTGAAGATATCTCCTCGGTGGATAGCCGTGCTGCCCATAACCTGACGCTGAGCATTGATGAACGTTTGCAGGCGCTGGTGTATCGCGAACTGAATAACGCGGTGGCCTTTAACAAAGCCGAATCGGGTTCTGCGGTGTTGGTGGACGTTAACACCGGTGAAGTGCTGGCGATGGCTAACAGCCCGGCCTATAACCCGAACAACCTTGCCAACACGCCAAAAGATGTGATGCGTAACCGCGCTATTACCGACATCTTCGAGCCTGGCTCCACCGTTAAGCCGATGGTGGTGATGACTGCCCTGCAACGCGGCGTGGTGAAAGAAAACAGCGTACTGAATACCGTGCCTTATCGTATCAATGGTCATGAGATCAAAGATGTGGCGCGCTACAACGAATTGACCCTGACCGGGGTCCTACAGAAGTCGAGTAACGTCGGGGTTTCACGTCTGGCGTTAGCGATGCCGTCCTCAGCACTCGTAGACACTTACGCGCGCTTTGGGCTGGGTAAGGCGACCAATTTGGGGTTGGTCGGAGAAAGCAGTGGCTTATATCCTCAAAAACAACGGTGGTCTGACATAGAGAGGGCCACCTTCTCTTTCGGCTACGGGCTAATGGTAACGCCGTTACAGTTAGCGCGAGTCTACGCAACCATTGGCAGCTATGGCGTCTATCGTCCGCTGTCGATTACCAAGGTTGATCCACCGGTTGCCGGTGAACGTGTTTTCCCGGAAGACCTGGTGAAAACCGTGGTGCATATGATGGAAAGCGTTGCTCTGCCGGGTGGCGGTGGCGTTAAGGCCGCCATCAAGGGCTATCGCATTGCGATCAAAACCGGTACTGCGAAGAAAGTCGGTCCCGATGGACGCTACGTCAATAAATACATTGCTTACACCGCAGGCGTAGCGCCTGCCAGTCATCCTCGTTTTGCTTTGGTGGTGGTGATCAACGATCCCCAGGCCGGTAAATATTATGGTGGTGCGGTCTCCGCACCGGTGTTTGGTGCCATCATGGGCGGCGTACTGCGTACCATGAACATCGAACCCGATGCGCTACCGGTAAATGATAAGAACGATTTGGTGAAGAGCCAGAGTGAGGAATCAAGTGACAGATCGTAACCTGCGCGACTTACTGGCCCCTTGGGTGCCGGGCGCGCCGGCGCGTCCACTCCGTGACATGACACTGGATAGCCGCTCTGCGGCTTCTGGCGATCTGTTTATCGCCGTGGCGGGCCATCATGCTGATGGACGTCGATTTATTCCGCAGGCTATTGCCCAGGGCGTGGCGGCAGTGATTGCCGAAGCCGAAGGTGAAGCCAGCGATGGAGATATCCGCGAGATACATGGTGTCCCGGTTATCTATCTGGCGCAGTTGCCGCAGCGTCTCTCGGCACTGGCTGGACGCTTTTATCAGCAACCTGCTGAAAAACTGAAATTAATTGGTGTCACCGGCACCAACGGCAAAACCACCACCACCCAATTGATCGCGCAGTGGGCCAATCTGCTGGGCGAGACGGGCGCGGTGATGGGGACGGTGGGTAATGGTCTGTATGGCCAACTGGCACCGACGGAAAATACCACCGGTTCCGCCGTGGATGTTCAGCATGTCCTGCACGACCTGGTAGGCCAGGGCGCAACGCTGGCGGCGATGGAAGTGTCGTCGCATGGCCTGGTACAGCATCGTGTTGCTGCTCTGCCGTTTGCTGCTGCGGTGTTTACCAATCTGAGTCGCGATCACCTCGATTATCACGGTGATATGCAAAGCTACGAAGCGGCCAAATGGTTGTTGTTCTCTGAACACCATGTTGGTGCGGCGATTATCAACGCGGATGACGAGGTTGGACGTCGTTGGCTGGCAAACCTGCCGGATGCCGTTGCCGTCACCATGGCGGATAACCTGCAACCCGGTTGTCATGGCCGCTGGCTGAAAGCCACCGCCGTAAACTATCACGATGGCGGGGCGCATATCCGCTTCAGCTCCAGTTGGGGTGATGGCGAGTTTGACAGCCGCCTGATGGGGGCTTTTAACGTTAGCAACCTGTTGCTGGCTTTGGCAACGCTGCTGTCGCTGGAATACCCACTGGATGCCCTGGTCAGCAGCGCATCGCAGTTACTGCCGGTCACAGGTCGCATGGAAGTGTTTAGTGCGCCGGAAAAACCTACGGTAGTGGTTGATTACGCCCATACGCCAGATGCGCTGGAGAAAGCGCTGGAAGCAGCGCGCCTGCACTGTAAAGGTCAGTTATGGTGCCTGTTTGGTTGTGGTGGCGATCGCGATAAAGGCAAGCGCCCGCTGATGGGGGCGATTGCTGAACAGTTTGCTGACGTGGTGGTGATCACCGATGACAACCCACGTAGTGAAGATCCGCAGGCAATCGTGAATGACATCTTGACCGGATTGCTCGACCCTGGCCGCGCGCGCGTGGTAGCGGGGCGGGCGCAGGCGGTCACCAACGCCATTATGCAAGCCAAAGCCGAGGATATCGTGCTGGTGGCAGGTAAAGGGCACGAAGATTATCAGATCGTCGGCAATCGCCGCCTGGACTATTCCGACCGCGACACGGTCGCCCGTTTACTGGGGGTGATGGCATGATCCCGATTTCCCTCGACACACTGGCGAACGTCAGTGGCGGTACGTTGTACGGTAGCGATGCAACCGTCAACGACGTGGTCACTGATACCCGAAAAGTGACAGCAGGATGCCTGTTTGTCGCCCTGGTGGGTGAACGCTTTGATGCACACGACTTTGTCGGCGATGCGATCGCCAGTGGCGCGCAAGCGTTGCTGGTAAGTAAGCACTTGCCTGTGGCGGTACCGCAGGTCGTGGTGACCGACACCCGTATCGCTTTTGGTCAACTGGCTGCCTGGGTGCGCCAACAGGCAAAAGCCCGTGTGGTCGCGTTGACCGGCTCGTCCGGCAAAACCTCGGTTAAAGAGATGACCGCAGCGATTCTGCGCGAGTGTGGTGAGACGCTGTATACCGCCGGTAACCTGAATAATGACTTCGGCGTGCCGATGACGCTGCTGCGTCTGACCAAAGACCATGACTACGCGGTGATTGAGCTGGGTGCGAACCACCAGGGCGAGATTGCCTATACCACCGATTTAACACGCCCGGAGACGGCGCTGGTGAATAACCTTGCCGCAGCGCATCTGGAAGGTTTCGGTTCGCTTGCCGGTGTCGCCAAAGCCAAAGGTGAGATTTTTGGTGGCTTACCAGAGCATGGCACGGCCATTATCAACGCCGACAGCAATGATCTGGCGAACTGGCAACCGTTGCTGTCGGGTAAAACCTTGTGGCGTTTTTCACCACAACCGCAAGCTGAGGTGGAGTTTGGTGCCAGCGATATCCAACTGCGCGCCGATGCCACCGCATTCACGCTGCACACCCCGCGCGGTGATATCGCGGTGACGCTACCGCTGCCGGGCCGCCACAATATTGCCAACGCCCTGGCCGCAGCCGCGTTGGCACTGTCGGTAGATGCACCTCTCAGCGCAATTCAGGCAGGTCTGACGAAATTACAGCCTGTTCCAGGCCGCCTCTTCCCGGTTCGTCTGGCTGAGCATCAACTGCTGATTGATGATAGCTACAACGCCAATGTGGGATCGATGACTGCTGCCGCGCAGGTGCTGGGCGATATGCCGGGCTATCGCGTCATGGTGGTCGGCGATATGGCGGAACTTGGTGATGAGACGGAGTCCTGTCACCGTCAGGTCGGCGAGGCGGCGAAAGCCGCTGGAATTGATTGTGTACTGAGCACCGGACGCTTTAGTCAGTTGATCAGTGAAAACAGTGGCAATGGCGAACATTTCGCCAGCAAAGCCGCGCTGATTGAACGTTTACGGACGTTATTGTCCGAACATCAGGAGTTAACGATTTTGATTAAAGGTTCGCGTAGTGCCGCCATGGAGCAGGTAGTACAGAGCTTACAGGAGAAAGGAACATGTTAGTTTGGCTGGCCGAGCATCTGGTCGCACTTTATTCAGGCTTTAACGTCTTTTCCTATTTGACGTTTCGCGCCATTGTCAGCCTGCTGACCGCTCTGTTCCTCTCTCTGTGGATGGGCCCACGCCTGATTGCCTGGCTGCAAAAGCTGCAAATTGGTCAGGTAGTACGTAACGATGGCCCTGAGTCGCACTTCAGTAAGCGCGGCACCCCGACAATGGGCGGTCTGATGATTCTCACTTCCATCACTGTATCGGTGTTGATGTGGGCGTATCCGTCCAACCCGTATGTCTGGTGCGTATTGGTGGTACTGGTTGGATTCGGTGTGATTGGCTTTGTCGATGATTACCGCAAAGTGGTACGCAAAGACACCAAAGGGTTAATCGCCCGCTGGAAATACTTCTGGATGTCGGTGATTTCGCTCGGTGTGGCGTTCGCGCTCTACCTGGCGGGTAAAGACACCCCGGCGACAGAGCTGGTGGTGCCGTTCTTCAAAGACATCATGCCGCAGCTGGGGCTGTTTTACATTCTGCTGGCTTACTTTGTGATTGTGGGGACGGGGAACGCCGTCAACCTGACCGACGGTCTGGATGGTTTGGCAATCATGCCGACCGTGTTCGTCGCTGCCGGCTTTGCGCTGGTCGCCTGGGCGACCGGTAACGTGAAGTTTGCTGAGTATCTGCATATCCCTTATCTGCGTCATGCGGGGGAACTGGTGATCGTGTGTACCGCGATTGTCGGTGCAGGCCTCGGTTTCCTGTGGTTCAACACCTATCCGGCGCAAGTTTTTATGGGTGATGTCGGTTCGCTGGCGCTGGGTGGCGCGCTCGGAACCATCGCGGTGTTGCTGCGTCAGGAATTTTTGCTGGTGATCATGGGTGGCGTGTTCGTGGTAGAGACGCTGTCAGTGATCCTCCAGGTGGGGTCGTTCAAGCTGCGCGGACAACGCATTTTCCGCATGGCACCGATTCACCATCACTATGAATTGAAAGGCTGGCCGGAGCCGCGCGTGATCGTGCGCTTCTGGATTATTTCGCTGATGCTGGTGCTGATTGGCCTGGCAACGCTGAAGGTACGTTAATCATGGCTGACTATCGGGGCAGAAAAGTCGTCATCATCGGGTTGGGGCTGACCGGCCTCTCCTGTGTTGATTTCTTTTTAGCGCAGGGCGTAACGCCCCGCGTGATGGACACCCGTGTGTCACCGCCGGGTCTGGATAAGCTGCCAGAACAGGTGGAGCGCTATGTCGGTGGACTGAACAACGACTGGTTGCTGGCGGCCGATTTAATTATCGCCAGCCCAGGTATTGCCCTTGCGCACCCGGCGTTGAGCGAAGCGGCAGATGCCGGTATCGAAATCGTGGGTGATATCGAGCTGTTCTGTCGTGAAGCGCAGGCACCGATTGTGGCGATTACCGGCTCTAACGGTAAAAGCACCGTGACCACCCTGGTGGGCGAAATGGCGCGTGCCGCAGGCTGGCAGGTGGGCGTGGGTGGCAATATCGGTTTACCGGCGTTGTCACTGCTGAAATCCCCGGCTCAGCTGTACGTGCTGGAACTCTCCAGCTTCCAGTTGGAAACCACTTACAGCTTGAAAGCGGCAGCGGCGACCATCCTCAACGTGACGGAAGATCATATGGATCGCTATCCGTTGGGCATGCAGCAGTACCGCGCTGCCAAACTGCGCATCTACGAAAACGCCCGGATTTGTGTGGTTAACGCCGATGACGGCATGACCATGCCGGTACGCGGTGCCGATACCCGCTGCGTCAGCTTTGGTATCGATATCGGTGATTATCATCTCAACCGGCAGCAGGGCAGTACCTGGCTGCGCGTGAAAGGTGAGAAGGTGCTGAACACCGACGAAATGAAGTTGGTGGGGCAACACAACTTCACCAATGCGTTAGCGGCGCTGGCGCTGGCTGATGCGGTGAATATCCCGCGAGCCTCCAGCCTGAAAGCGCTGACCACCTTTACCGGCTTGCCGCATCGCTTCCAACTGGCACATGAAGCGCACGGTATTCGTTGGATTAACGACTCCAAAGCCACCAATGTTGGCAGCACTGAAGCCGCGTTGAATGGTTTGCAGGTCAAAGGCACGCTGTGGCTATTGCTGGGCGGCGATGGTAAATCCGCTGATTTCAGCCCGTTGGCGCGTTATCTGCAAGGTGACAACGTGCGACTGTTCTGCTTTGGCCGTGACGGCGATGCACTGGCGGCCTTACGGCCGGACGTGGCTACCCGCACTGAAACCATGCAGCAGGCAATGGAACAGATCGCGCAGCAGGCAAAAGCGGGCGATATGGTGCTGCTGTCACCAGCCTGCGCCAGCCTCGATCAGTTCCGTAATTTTGAACAGCGTGGCGATCAGTTCGCGCAACTGGCGAAGGAGTTAGGCTGATGCGCATTCCCGGTGCCGGTGTAGCCAGCTTCCTCTCCCTGCGCCTGAAAGATTGGGTGATGGGCGCGCGGGAAAACGAAGATGCGCCGGTGGTGCTGTACGACCGCACGCTGCTGTGGCTGACGTTTGGTCTGGCCCTGGTGGGCTTCATTATGGTGACCTCGGCCTCAATGCCGGTGGGGCAGCGCTTGAATGAAGACCCGTTCTATTTTGCCAAGCGTGATGCTTTTTATATCGCACTGGCGTTCGGTATGGCGCTGGTCACTTTGCGCGTGCCGATGGATTTTTGGCAACGCTACAGCAATGCCATGCTGGTGGTGTCCGTAGTGATGCTGCTGGTGGTGCTGGTGGTGGGTAGCTCGGTCAACGGTGCATCGCGCTGGATTGCATTGGGACCGCTGCGTATTCAGCCTGCGGAGCTATCGAAGCTGTCGCTGTTCTGCTATCTCGCCAGCTATCTGGTGCGCAAAGTGGAAGAGGTACGTAACAACTTCTGGGGCTTCTGTAAACCGATGGGCGTGATGGTGGTGCTGGCGGTGTTACTGCTGGCGCAGCCCGACCTCGGAACGGTGGTGGTGCTGTTTGTCACCACGCTGGCGATGCTGTTTCTGGCAGGTGCGAAGTTGTGGCAGTTCCTCGCAATCATCGGTTCCGGTATTTTCGCCGTGGTGCTGCTGATTATCGCGGAACCCTATCGTATGCGTCGTGTGACGTCTTTCTGGAACCCGTGGGAAGATCCGTTTGGTAGCGGCTACCAGTTAACCCAGTCATTGATGGCGTTTGGCCGTGGTGAGTTCTGGGGGCAGGGGCTGGGCAACTCGGTGCAGAAACTGGAGTATCTGCCGGAAGCGCATACCGACTTTATCTTCTCCATCATCGGTGAAGAATTGGGTTATGCCGGTGTGGTTTTGGCGCTGTTGATGGTATTCTTCGTCGCTTTTCGCGCGATGTCGATTGGCCGTCGCGCGCTGGAGATCGACCAACGTTTTTCCGGCTTTCTGGCCTGTTCCATCGGCGTATGGTTCAGCTTCCAGGCATTGGTTAACGTCGGTGCGGCTGCCGGTATGCTGCCGACCAAAGGTCTGACGTTACCGCTAATTAGTTACGGTGGTTCCAGTTTGATCATTATGTCGACGGCCATCGTGTTTTTGTTGCGCATAGATTATGAAACGCGTCTGGCGAAAGCCCAGGCGTTTACCCGAGGTGGTCGATGAGTGGGAAGCGACTGATGGTGATGGCAGGTGGAACCGGTGGACATGTGTTCCCTGGTCTGGCTGTCGCCCATCATCTGATGGAACAGGGCTGGCAGGTACGCTGGCTGGGGACCGCCGATCGCATGGAAGCCGATCTGGTGCCAAAACATGGTATCGAGATTGATTTTATCCGCATCAGCGGATTACGTGGCAAAGGGATGAAAGCCCAACTGCTGGCACCGCTGCGCATCTTTAATGCCTGGCGTCAGGCGCGCCGCATCATGAAGAACTGGCAGCCAGATGTGGTATTGGGTATGGGCGGTTATGTGTCTGGCCCTGGTGGTCTGGCGGCATGGAGCTGCGGTATCCCGGTGGTGTTGCATGAACAGAACGGTATCGCCGGGCTGACCAACAAATGGCTGGCAAAGATCGCCAGCAAAGTGATGCAGGCTTTTCCCGGCGCATTCCCCAATGCGGATGTGGTTGGAAACCCGGTACGTACCGATGTGTTGGCACTGCCGTTACCTGCTGAACGCCTGACTGGCCGTAGCGGTCCGGTACGTGTGCTGGTCGTAGGGGGCAGCCAGGGGGCGCGTATCCTCAATCAGACGCTGCCGCAGGTTGCCGCTGAACTGGGTGATGTCATCACGTTATGGCATCAGACCGGCAAAGGTGCGCTGGAGACGGTGCAACAGGCGTATCGCGATGCCGGTCAGCCGCAGCATAAAGTCACCGAGTTCATCGATGACATGGCTGCTGCTTATGCCTGGGCTGATGTGGTGGTGTGCCGTTCCGGTGCGCTGACCGTCAGTGAAGTGGCCGCCGCAGGCTTACCGGCGATTTTCGTGCCTTTCATGCATAAAGATCGTCAGCAGTACTGGAATGCGTTGCCGCTGGAGCAGGCCGGCGCAGCCAAAATTTTTGAGCAGCCGCAGTTCACCGCAGCTGTGGTCGCGGAGACGCTGCGCCACTGGGATCGCGCTACCTTGCTGGAGATGGCAGAAAAAGCCCGCCAGGTGGCGATTCCCGATGCAACTGAACGGGTTGCTCAGGAAGTTGCGCGCGCCGCGAAGTAAGTTAATCGGTCAGTCAGATTGACCCGTACCTGGTTCAGGTACAAATGGAAAACACAGGTAACAGAGACAGATGAATACACAACAATTGGCAAAACTGCGTTCCATTGTGCCCGAGATGCGTCGCGTCCGGCACATCCACTTTGTCGGCATTGGCGGTGCTGGCATGGGCGGTATTGCCGAAGTGTTGGCGAACGAAGGTTATCATATTAGCGGTTCCGATTTGGCACCCAACCCGGTGACGCAGCATCTGGCATCGCTGGGCGCAACGATCTATTTCAATCATCGCCCGGAAAACGTGACCGATGCGAGTGTGGTGGTGGTCTCCACTGCCGTGGCGCAGGACAACCCGGAACTGGTGGCGGCGCGTGAACAGCGTATCCCGGTGATTCGTCGCGCAGAGATGCTGGCGGAGCTGATGCGCTTCCGCCACGGCATCGCGATTGCCGGTACGCACGGCAAAACCACCACTACCGCGATGGTAGCCAGTATTTATGCCGAAGGTGGCCTGGATCCGACCTTCGTCAACGGTGGCCTGGTGAAAGCCGCAGGTACCCATGCACGGCTGGGCAGCAGTCGTTATCTGATTGCTGAAGCGGATGAAAGCGATGCGTCGTTCTTGCATCTGCAACCGATGGTGGCGATTGTCACCAATATCGAAGCCGATCATATGGATACCTATCAGGGCGATTTCGAGAACCTGAAACAGACGTTTATCAATTTCCTGCATAACCTGCCGTTCTACGGCCGTGCGGTGATGTGTGTCGATGATGTGGTGATCCGCGATTTGATCCCGCGCGTCGGCCGTCAACTCACCACCTACGGTTTTAGCGAAGATGCTGATGTGCGCATCGAAAATTATGAGCAGCGTGGTGCACAGGGGCACTTCACCCTGATTCGTCACGACAAGCCAGTGCTGCATGTGACGCTGAATGCGCCGGGTCGCCATAACGCGCTCAACGCAGCGGCTGCGGTGGCGGTAGCGACCGAAGAAGGCATCGACGACAACGCGATTCTGGCTGCGCTCGAAAGCTTCCAGGGCACGGGCCGACGTTTTGATGTGCTGGGTGAGTTTGATACCGCCCCGGTTAACGGTACGCCGGGTAGCGCGATGCTGGTCGACGATTATGGTCATCACCCCACCGAGGTGGATGTGACGATCAAAGCTGCGCGCGCTGGCTGGCCTGAGAAAAAATTGGTGATGGTATTTCAGCCGCATCGCTACACGCGCACCCGCGATCTGTTTGACGACTTTGCCAACGTGTTGTCACAGGTGGATGTGTTGCTGATGCTGGATGTGTATCCGGCGGGCGAAGCCGCGATTCCGGGAGCGGATAGCCGTTCGCTGTGCCGCGCGATTCGTGGTCGCGGTAAAGTTGACCCGATTCTGGTGTCTGAACACGATGCGCTGCCAGAGACGCTGGCACCCCTGTTGAGTGGCAACGACCTGGTGATTGTTCAGGGCGCAGGTAATATTGGCAAAATCGCGCGCAAGCTGGCGGAAATCCGTTTACAGCCCGCAGTGAAGGCGGAGGTGCGCAATGGCTGAGAAGGTAGCGGTTTTGTTTGGCGGCACCTCGGCGGAGCGTGAAGTTTCGTTGATGTCCGGTAGCGCGGTGCTGGCTGGATTGCGCGAGATGGGTATTGACGCGCATCCGGTGGATACGCGCGATGTTTCAGTTCTCACCCTGAAACAACAAGGATTTGATAAAGCTTTCATTGCCCTGCATGGTCGTGGCGGTGAAGACGGTACTTTGCAGGCGGTGCTGGAATTCCAGCAGATCCCCTACACCGGCAGCGGTGTTATGGCCTCGGCGATCACCATGGATAAACTGCGCAGCAAATTGCTGTGGCAGGGCAGGGGATTGCCGGCTGGAAAATTTGTCTGGCTGACGCGTCAGCAGCAGGAAAACGGGCTGGATGCGCAGACGTTGGCCGATATTGATGCACTGGGCTTACCGGTGTTCGTCAAACCAAGCTGCGAAGGTTCAAGCGTGGGGATCAGCCGGGTTAATACGCGTGATGCGTTACCGGCGGCGCTGGCAGAAGCGTTTCGTCACGATGATGACGTGCTGGTGGAAGCGTTTTTGAGTGGTGCGGAATACACCGTCGGCATTTTAGGCGACCAGATTCTGCCATCCATCAAAATTCAAACTGCCAGTGAGTTCTATGACTATGAAGCAAAATACATTTCTGACGATACTCAATACTTCTGCCCGAGCGGCTTGAGTGTTGAGCGTGAAGCAGAATTGCAGTCGTTGGTACTGGCGGCCTGGCGGGCATTAGGTTGCAGCGGCTGGGGACGAGTGGATGTGATGGTCGACGGTGAGGATAATTTCCAGCTGCTGGAAGTGAATACTTCGCCAGGAATGACCAGCCATAGTCTGGTGCCGATGGCAGCGAAGCAGGCGGGACTCAGCTTCCCGCAGCTGGTTGCCCGTATTCTGGAGTTGGCCGACTGATATGTCACAGGCGGCGCTGAACGTACGCAACCGCGAACCCCAGGAGCGCACGCGCTCCGGGCGTAGCAACGGTGCCCGGCTTTTCGGCATCGTGTTCCTGCTGATTGTGTTAGGCATTATGGTGGCTGGCGGGCTGGTGGTGTTGAAGTGGATGAACGATGCATCTCGCCTGCCATTATCGAAACTGGTGGTGACCGGTGAAACGCATTACACCACGCATGATGACATTCGCCAGGCGATTTTGTCACTCGGCGCACCGGGCACCTTTATGTCGCAGGATGTCGACATTATCCAGCAGCAAATTGAACGTTTGCCGTGGATTAAACAGGTCAGCGTGCGTAAGCAGTGGCCTGATGAGCTGAAGATTAACCTGGTGGAGTATGTTCCGGTGGCTCGCTGGAATGACCTGCACATGGTGGACGCTGATGGTGTCTCCTTCAGTATCCCGGCCAGTCACATTGGTAAAGAAACCATGCCAATGCTGTACGGGCCGGAAGGCAGTGAGAAAGAGGTGCTGGCCGGGTATCACACCATGAGTGATGTACTGAAGGCCAGCAAGTTTACCCTGAAGGTCGCGTCGATGACGGCGCGGCGCTCGTGGCAGCTGGTGACCAGCGATGATGTGCGCATCGAGTTGGGGCGCAGCGATACCATGAAGCGTCTGAACCGTTTTATTGAGCTCTACCCGGAACTGCAACAGCAGGCCCAGAGCGGTAACAAGCGCATCAGCTATGTCGATTTGCGCTATGACTCGGGTGCTGCCGTAGGATGGACACCGGCACCGTTAGAGCCACAGGAAGTCAATCAGCAACAGAACCAGGCACAGGCTAAACAACAATGATCAAGGCAACGGACAGAAAACTGGTAGTAGGACTTGAAATCGGCACCGCGAAGGTCGCCGCCCTGGTTGGGGAAATTCTGCCCGATGGTATGGTCAACATTATTGGGGTGGGCAGCTGCCCGTCTCGCGGTATGGACAAAGGTGGCGTGAATGACCTTGAGTCGGTGGTGAAATGCGTGCAGCGCGCCATCGATCAGGCTGAACTGATGGCAGATTGCCAGATTTCATCCGTCTACCTTGCTTTATCGGGCAAACATATCAGTTGTCAGAACGAAATCGGGATGGTTCCGATTTCCGAAGAGGAAGTCACTCAGGATGATGTAGAGAACGTGGTGCATACCGCTAAATCGGTTCGCGTTCGTGATGAACATCGTATCCTGCATGTGATTCCGCAGGAATATGCCATCGACTACCAGGAAGGCATTAAGAATCCGGTTGGGCTGTCCGGTGTGCGCATGCAGGCGAAAGTTCATTTGATCACCTGCCACAACGATATGGCGAAAAATATCGTGAAAGCGGTGGAACGATGCGGTCTGAAAGTGGACCAACTGATTTTTGCCGGTTTGGCTTCCAGCTTCTCGGTGTTGACGGAAGATGAGCGCGAATTGGGCGTGTGCGTGGTCGACATCGGTGGCGGTACTATGGATATCGCGGTGTATACCGGCGGCGCGCTGCGTCACACCAAAGTGATCCCGTATGCCGGGAACGTGGTGACCAGCGATATCGCTTACGCTTTTGGTACACCGCCGACGGACGCTGAAGCGATTAAAGTTCGTCATGGCTGCGCGCTGGGTTCCATCGTCGGTAAAGACGAAAATGTGGAAGTCCCGAGTGTGGGTGGACGCCCACCGCGTAGTTTGCAGCGTCAGACGCTGGCAGAAGTGATTGAGCCGCGTTACACCGAACTGCTGAATCTGGTGAATGACGAGATTCTGCAATTGCAGGAACAGCTGCGCCAGCAGGGCGTGAAGCACCATCTGGCAGCCGGTATTGTGCTGACCGGTGGCGCGGCGCAGATTGAAGGCCTGGCGGCCTGCGCCCAGCGTGTTTTTCACACGCAGGTGCGTATTGGTCAGCCACTGAACATCACCGGCCTGACGGATTATGCGCAGGAGCCGTACTATTCAACCGCAGTTGGTCTGCTGCATTACGGCAAAGAGTCACATATGAATGGTGATGCGGAAACGGAAAAACGTGCTTCAGTGGGTAACTGGTTCAAACGAATCAACAGCTGGCTGAAGAAAGAGTTTTAATTTTTGTAAAAGGGGATCATGCTGGCAGTTTTTATGATCTCCAGGCGACAGGCACATAACGGAGAGAAATCATGTTTGAACCTATGGAATTGACCAATGACGCGGTGATTAAAGTCATCGGCGTCGGCGGTGGCGGTGGCAACGCCGTAGAACACATGGTACGCGAGCGTATCGAAGGTGTGGAATTCTTCGCTGTGAACACCGACGCGCAGGCGTTACGTAAAACGGCGGTCGGCCAGACTATCCAGATCGGGACCAATATCACCAAGGGTCTGGGTGCGGGTGCAAACCCGGAAGTCGGTCGCACTTCAGCGGAAGAAGATCGCGAAGCACTGCGTTCTGCGCTGGATGGGGCAGACATGGTGTTTATTGCGGCGGGCATGGGCGGCGGTACCGGTACGGGTGCGGCACCGGTGGTTGCGGAAGTCGCGAAAGATTTGGGTATCCTGACCGTTGCGGTGGTGACTAAGCCCTTCAACTTCGAAGGTAAAAAGCGCATGGCTTTTGCCGAGCAGGGTATCGCTGAACTGTCGAAGCATGTCGATTCACTGATCACGATTCCGAACGACAAGCTGCTGAAAGTGCTGGGTCGTGGCATTTCTCTGCTGGATGCCTTCGGTGCAGCTAACGACGTACTGAAAGGTGCGGTGCAGGGTATCGCCGAGCTGATTACCCGTCCGGGTCTGATGAACGTTGACTTCGCCGACGTACGTACGGTGATGTCAGAGATGGGTTACGCCATGATGGGTTCTGGCGTGGCATGTGGTGAAGACCGTGCGGAAGAAGCGGCCGAAATGGCGATCTCCAGCCCGCTGCTGGAAGATATCGACCTGTCTGGCGCGCGTGGGGTGCTGGTTAACATCACCGCTGGCTTCGATCTGCGTCTCGACGAGTTCGAAACCGTGGGTAACACCATCCGTGCCTTCGCTTCAGACAACGCTACCGTGGTAATCGGTACTTCTCTGGATCCAGAGATGAACGATGAACTGCGTGTGACCGTGGTCGCGACTGGTATCGGTATGGACAAGCGTCCGGAAATCACCCTGGTGACCAACAAACCGGCCAGCCAGCCAGTGATGGACCATCGTTACCAGCAGCATGGCATGGCACCGCTGCCGCAGGAGCAAAAACCTGCTGCGAAAGTGGTTAACGACCCGGCGGCTTCGTCAAGCAAAGAGCCTGACTATCTGGATATTCCGGCGTTTCTGCGTAAGCAGGCCGACTAAGAATATCCCGAGAATTGGGATTCTCCGCTCTTTGTGCTAAAGTGTTCGCCCGCCGGTAATTTATACTGGCGGTCGGATGGGTAATATTGCGAGATAATGCGATGATCAAACAAAGGACATTAAAACGTATTGTTCAGGCGACTGGCGTCGGTTTACATACCGGCAAAAAAGTCACGCTGACCTTACGCCCTGCGTCGGCTAATACCGGGGTCATCTATCGTCGCACAGACTTGAATCCACCGGTAGATTTCCCGGCTGATGCAAAATACGTGCGCGACACCATGCTGAGTACTTGCCTGGTGAATGATGAAGGCGTGCGTATTTCGACCGTAGAACACCTGAACGCCGCGCTGGCGGGTCTGGGTATCGACAACATCATTGTTGAAGTCGATGCGCCGGAAATCCCGATCATGGACGGCAGTGCTGCACCTTTTATCTATCTGCTGATGGATGCGGGCATCGAAGAGCTGAACAGCGCGAAGAAATTTGTGCGTGTTAAGCAAGCGGTGCGCGTTGAAGATGGCGACAAGTGGGCAGAGATTAAACCGTACAATGGTTTCTCACTCGACTTCACCATCGATTTCAAACATCCGGCAATTGATTCAAGTTCGCAGCGCTATCAGCTGAACTTCTCGGCCGAGGCGTTTGTTCGCCAGATCAGTCGTGCGCGTACCTTCGGCTTTATGCGTGAAATCGAATATCTGCAGTCTAAAGGCCTGTGCCTGGGCGGTAGTTTAGATTGTGCGATTGGCCTCGATGATTTCCGCGTACTGAACGAAGAAGGTCTGCGCTTTGAGGATGAGTTCGTTCGTCACAAAATGCTGGACGCGATCGGCGACCTGTTTATGTGCGGCCACAACGTTATTGGCGCGTTTACCGCCTTTAAATCAGGCCATGCATTGAACAACAAGCTGCTGCAAGCGGTACTGGCGAAGCAGGAAGCCTGGGAATGGGCAACCTTCGAAGACGAAGCTGAACTGCCGCTGGCATTCAAAGCACCCAATCTGGTTCTGGCGTAAGTCAGACATAAAACGGCGGGTCTCCCTGACACTCTCTCCGGTCAGTGGAACCTGCCGTTTTTTATTCTCTATCCTTTCTGCGTAACGACTCGCATTTCACTGCCAACACGGGTTAGTTCTTGTACGAAAAAGCGTGAATTCGCCCGACGACCATTGAATCACTGGTGTGGAAGCCACACATAAATGCTATTATCAGGCGCCTGAATTGGCAGGGTAAGTACCGCCGCAGGCGGGAATACTATTTTACTGAAGCATTGTGGACGGGTTGTGATCGGGATTTTCTCACGCTGGCGACAATTTGGCAGACGCTACTTCTGGCCGCATCTCCTGTTGGGGATGGTTGCAGCCAGTTTTGGCTTGCCCGCGTGTGCGCAAACCTCCGAACCTACTTCCGCTGATACGCCTGTCAGCAGCCTGTTTGTCGGTAATATCGTCCGTTTCGACCACCTGATCCGTCTCCAGGAAACGGCACGCCGCCCAAGTTTTAATGTCGATTACTGGCATCAACATGCCATTCGCACCGTTATTCGCCATCTCTCTTTCAGCATGACGCCACCGGCGCAGGCGCAGAGCGATCAGGTGGCTCCGCTGGCAGCACAAAAGCTGGCGCTCATCGATTCATTACAAGCATTGCTGACTTCACCGGCGATGCCACAGATGGTTGCCGAACCGCAACGTGCCGTTCGCGTCTCAGAACCGCAAATTAATACCCCCGCTTTCTGGTTGTCTGCTCTTCAGGGCATTCGCGCCGGACCTTCATTGCTCAACTGCTAACCTTTTTCACTCACTTTGTTTAGATTGCGCAGTTCGTGGTGTCACGACTGAATTGAGAAAATAATTATCATGTTAATCAAATTATTAACTAAAGTTTTTGGTAGTAGCAATGATCGTACTCTGCGCCGCATGCGCAAAGTCGTGGATGTCATCAATAAGATGGAGCCGGATTTTGAAAAGCTCTCCGATGACGAATTGAAAGCGAAAACGGGTTTATTCCGCGAGCGTCTGGAAAAAGGTGAAAGCCTGGAAAGCTTGATCCCGGAAGCCTTCGCCACCGTACGTGAGGCAAGTAAGCGTGTGTTTGGCATGCGCCATTTCGACGTGCAGTTGATTGGCGGCATGGTACTCAACGAACGTTGCATCGCTGAGATGCGTACCGGTGAAGGTAAAACCCTGACAGCTACGCTGCCTGCTTACCTGAATGCCCTGAGTGGCAAAGGCGTCCACGTCGTAACCGTGAACGATTACCTTGCTCAACGTGACGCCGAAAATAACCGTCCGCTGTTTGAATTCCTTGGTCTGACCGTGGGTATCAACCTGCCAGGTATGCCGTCAATTGCCAAACGCGCTGCCTATGCTGCCGATATCACCTACGGTACCAACAACGAGTACGGTTTCGACTATCTGCGTGACAACATGGCTTTCAGCCCGGAAGAGCGCGTGCAGCGTAAACTGCATTATGCGCTGGTGGATGAGGTCGACTCCATCCTGATCGATGAAGCGCGTACGCCGCTGATCATCTCTGGCCCGGCTGAAGACAGCTCTGACCTGTATATCAAGGTCAACAAAATCATCCCGCACCTGATCCGTCAGGACAAAGAAGATTCCGATACCTTCCAGGGCGAAGGTGACTTCTGGGTGGATGAAAAAGCGCGTCAGGCACATATGACTGAGCGCGGTCTGGTTAAAGTCGAAGAACTGCTGGTTAGCCAGAACATTATGGATGAGGGTGAATCTCTCTATTCACCGACCAACATTATGCTGATGCACCATGTCACTGCGGCTCTGCGTGCGCATGCGTTGTTCACCCGTGACGTTGACTACATCGTTAAAGATGGCGAGGTTGTGATCGTTGATGAACACACCGGTCGTACGATGCAGGGACGTCGTTGGTCTGATGGTCTGCATCAGGCGGTTGAAGCCAAAGAAGGCGTGGAGATCCAGAACGAAAACCAGACGCTGGCGTCCATCACCTTCCAGAACTATTTCCGTATCTACGAAAAACTGGCCGGTATGACCGGTACAGCGGATACCGAAGCCTTTGAATTTAGCTCGATCTACAAACTCGATACCATCGTGGTGCCAACCAACCGTCCGATGGTGCGTAAAGATATGGCCGATCTGGTCTACATGACCGAGAAAGAGAAGATTGATGCCATCATTGAAGATATTCGTGCCTGTACTGCCAATGGGCAGCCGGTACTGGTGGGTACCATTTCAATTGAAAAATCTGAAGTGGTCTCCAACGAACTGACGCGTGCCGGCATCAAACACAGCGTACTGAACGCCAAATTCCACGCCCGCGAAGCAGATATCGTGGCACAGGCTGGTCAGCCTGGTGCTGTGACCATCGCCACAAACATGGCGGGTCGTGGTACTGACATTATGCTGGGTGGTAACTGGCATGCAGAAGTGGCGGAGCTGGAAGCGCCAACCGACGCACAGATTGAAGAAATCAAAGCCGCCTGGCAGCAGCGTCATGAAGCGGTTCTGGCTGCCGGTGGTTTGCATATTATCGGTACTGAGCGCCATGAATCGCGTCGTATCGATAACCAGCTGCGTGGCCGTGCGGGCCGTCAGGGTGACGCCGGTTCTTCACGTTTCTACCTGTCAATGGAAGATGCATTGATGCGTATCTTCGCCTCGGATCGTGTCTCTAACATGATGCGTAAGCTGGGGATGAAGCCAGGTGAAGCGATTGAACACCCGTGGGTAACCAAAGCGATTGCCAATGCGCAGCGTAAAGTAGAAAGCCGTAACTTCGACATCCGTAAGCAGCTGCTTGAGTATGATGATGTTGCTAACGATCAGCGCCGCGCGATCTACAGCCAGCGTAACGAGCTGCTGGATGTGTCTGATGTATCAGAAACCATCAACAGCATCCGTGAGGATGTGTTTAAAGCAACCATCGACACCTATATTCCGCCGCAGTCGCTGGAGGAAATGTGGGATGTGCCTGGCCTTGAAGAGCGTCTGCGTACTGATTTCGACCTGGATCTGCCGATTGCGGAATGGCTGGATAAAGAACCTGACCTGCATGAAGAGACGCTGCGCGAGCGCATCATGAAGCATGCGACAGAAAGCTACGCTGCCAAAGAAGAAGTGGTGGGCGTGGAAATGATGCGTAACTTTGAAAAAGGCGTGATGCTGCAAACGCTGGACTCACTGTGGAAAGAGCATCTGGCTGCGATGGATTATCTGCGTCAGGGTATTCATCTGCGTGGTTACGCGCAGAAAGATCCGAAGCAGGAATACAAGCGCGAATCTTTCTCCATGTTTGCCGCCATGCTGGAATCGCTGAAATACGAAGTGATCAGCACCCTGAGCAAAGTTCAGGTGCGTATGCCGGAAGAAGTTGAAGCGATGGAGCAACAGCGTCGTGAAGAAGCTGAGCGTCTGGCACAGCAGCAGCAGTTGAGTCATGTTGATGATGAGACCGCAGCGGCTGCCGCGCTGGCGGCGCAGGGCGGCGAACGCAAGGTCGGTCGTAACGATCCTTGCCCATGTGGTTCAGGTAAAAAATATAAGCAGTGCCACGGCCGTCTGGCCTGATAAAGAAAGGAGCCGATTGGCTCCTTTTTTTATGCGTTTTCACGGTGACTGCTTTAGAATCAGCGACTCATTTTATTCTTTTAGCGGAATTCAGCTTATGAAACACCTGCAAGTCGCGGTGGGCATCATTCGCAATGCCAGTCACCAGATCTTCCTTGCTCAACGTGCAGCAAGTTCCCACATGGCTAACAAATGGGAGTTTCCTGGCGGCAAAATCGAACAGGACGAAACCGCTGAACAGGCGTTGAAGCGTGAGCTAATGGAAGAGACGGGGATTGAAGTGACGGCAGCTCAGCCAATTGGGCAGGCTGATCACAGCTATGAAGATTTGCGTGTCACGCTGCACTTCTTTCTGGTGGAAGGTTGGCATGGCGAGCCCTGGGGTAAGGAAGGGCAGCCGCAACGCTGGGTCGAGCAAACAGCCTTGGTTGCAGAAGAATTCCCACCCGCAAACCATGCATTGATTGCACGCCTGGTGGCGGGAGAAATCTGATATCAGGGGCCAGGCCCCTGATAGTTACTGTTGTTCTTCGCTCCAGTCGTCGCTGTCGGTCATATCACCGCTGCTGGCAATACGTTTTTCTTCTGCTGCCCATTCGCCTAAATCAATCAGCTGGCAACGTTTGCTACAAAATGGGCGCCAGGGACTCAGTTCGTCCCACATCACGTCTTTACCGCAATTGGGGCAAGGTACAACAATCATTTCTTCCTGCATAACATCCTCTAACAACAGGCCAGTTCAAAGTTAAGTCGTTCGGGTACTTCACCACGTTCACTGTCCAGCGGCAGGAAGCGAATGGCATAACGGCTCTTATGGCCGGAGACTTGCGGATATAAGGCATCTTCCAGTGTGAGTTGCAACCGCAACAAATCAGCACCTTCGGCGTTATCCTGATAAAACCCGTTCAGGCTGGTTTGATTGCGAAACACACCCGATTGGCGAACTAAATCAAGGATCATCGCAAGGCTGTTACGCAGTGGATTAAGCGATTCCAGCCAGGCGTTGACTTGCGCATCACGCATCGGTTGTTCGAGATGCAACCAGATATGCAGGCCGGGCAAATCAAAACTACAGCAACCACCAGGAATGCTCAGGCGCTGACGAACCAGCCCGATCAGGCGATCTTCACGTAATTGCTGGCCCATACGTGGTGCCTGTAACAGCTCACTCGATTGCTGTTTTAGCTGCTTACTTAACGTCTGCACTCGTTGCAGATCCACTCCCGGGACATCGAGCCAGGCGCGCAACTTTTGCTGCTGGCGTTCCTGTTCTTTCAGCAGTTCAGTGCGCATGTCACCCCGTTCAAAGATGTCCAGCAAATCGGCAAGAATGCGGAAGACACCCAGCGCGGAAACGGAACTGGAGACGGGGATGGTTTCGTGCAATTGGTTAAGCAGAAATTCGACGCGTAACCAGGTACGCATTTTCTCATTCAGGGGATGTTCAAACAGAACGACTGTACTCATGATGTTAATCCTGTTCTGCTGCGGCCAGACGCAAGTAGCGCTGGTGAAGTTCAGCAACACGCGGCAGCGCATCATCAGGCGTGCCGCTATTATCGATGATGTCATCCGCGACGGCCAGGCGCTGTTGTCGGCTGGCCTGCGCGGCAAGAATATTTTGGGCTTGCGCGAGGGATATCCCGTCGCGTTGTTGCGTACGCTGCAATTGGGTTGCCTCATCCACATCCACCACCAGCACGCGATTGGCCTGATGTTGCAGGCCGTTTTCCACCAGCAACGGCACTACCCACAGCACATAAGGTGAGGTAGTGAGTGCCTTTAACTGCTGAGTTCGCGCATTAATTAATGGATGCAACAATTGGTTCAGCCAGTTTTTTTCCTGCGGCTGCTGAAAAATAATTTCGCGCAACCGTGCACGATAAAGCGTGCCTTCTGCCGTCAGGATCGATTCGCCATGACGTTTAACGATCGCCTGCAATGCTGGCGTACCCGGTTCAACTACTTCTCTGGCAATGGAGTCGGCGTCGATGATCTCGGCACCCAGCGCCGCGAAGGCATTGGCGATGGTGGATTTACCACTGCCAATGCCACCCGTTAGCGCAACGGTAAAAGGCATAGCGTTTTCCTGGAATCTGCACCGTCATGCTGCCACAACCTGCGTAAAACTTAAGGCAAGATGAGAGCAGGATCACAATCGATTTTCTCAGCTAAATTTAACGGATTGTAGCTTAAATAAAGTGAAATTCGCAGTCTTGTCGCAGAACGAATGGCGCGTATGATAACGACACTGGAGCCGTGAGCGCTACCCGAACTGAGGTTCGATGCCACTAACCAGGACACCCGTTATGCGTATTGAAGAAGATGTAAAACTGGGCTTTAAAGACGTACTGATCCGCCCTAAACGTTCCACTCTCAAAAGCCGTTCTGATGTTGAACTCGAGCGTACTTTTACCTTTAAACACTCTGCTCTAAGCTGGACTGGCGTACCGGTTATCGCCGCTAATATGGATACGGTCGGTACTTTCACTATGGCAGAAGCGCTGGCAGGATTTGGCGTGCTGACCGCCGTGCACAAACACTACAGCGTCGAAGACTGGCAGGCGTTTATTCAGCGCGTGCCCACATCTGTGCTGGGGCATGTAATGGTGTCTACCGGTACGTCAGAAGCAGACTTCAGCAAACTCAGTGCCGTTCTGGCGCTTTCACCTCAACTTAACTTTATCTGCATCGATGTTGCTAATGGTTATTCCGAGCACTTTGTCGCGTTCCTGCAACGTGCGCGCGAGAGTTTCCCGGATAAAACGATTTGTGCCGGTAATGTGGTCACCGGGGAAATGGTGGAAGAACTGATTTTGTCTGGTGCGGATATCGTAAAAGTGGGTATTGGTCCCGGCTCAGTCTGCACCACACGCGTGAAAACTGGGGTGGGTTATCCGCAGCTTTCAGCCGTGATTGAATGTGCAGATGCTGCTCATGGGCTGGGGGGGCAGATCGTCAGTGATGGCGGTTGTGCCGTACCGGGTGATATCGCCAAAGCCTTTGGTGGCGGAGCCGATTTTGTCATGCTTGGCGGTATGCTGGCGGCACATGATGAGTGTGAAGGCACTATCGTTGAGGAGCAGGGCGAGCAATTTATGCTGTTTTATGGCATGAGTTCAGAATCAGCCATGAAGCGCCATGTTGGTGGTGTTGCGCAGTACCGTGCGGCAGAGGGCAAAACCGTTCGGCTGCCGCTGCGTGGTCCGGTTGACGACACGATTAAAGATATCCTCGGTGGCCTGCGATCGGCATGTACTTATGTTGGGGCGGAAAGACTCAAAGAGCTGACCAAACGCACCACTTTTATTCGGGTGGCGGAACAGGAAAATCGGGTGTTTACTCGCTGATTCACCGGTAGCGGCGCGATTTATCGCGCGACCTTTTCTGACTTCGTGTACGAAATTGCGCGAATAATCAAGCCGCTGCGAATAAAAATGCACACCCATCAGCGAATAGCATCACCCAGGCCAAATACCGGCAGATACATCGCAATCACCAGTGTCCCCACGATGCCGCCAATAACGACCATCATCATGGGCTCAAGTGCTGCGGCCAGAGACTCTGCGCGGCTCAGCGTATTCTGCCGATGCCATTCCGCCAGGCGTGACAGCATGACATCTAAAGCACCCACCTCTTCACCCACTTTAATGAGTTGGGCACACAGGGGAGTGAACAATTGATGTTGTAGCAGAGCCTGATGCAAGGGTGCGCCAGCGGCAATATGTTGCTGCAATTCCCCGATAGCCTCACGCCAGAGTCGGGCAGCCAGTGTGACTTCAACCGCTTGCAAACTTTGCAGCAAGGTCAGGCCGGCCCGCTGTGTCAGTTGCAGAATGTCATAAATTTGCGTGAGTTGGCTGCCGCGCCATAGCGGTGCCAGCAATGGCAGCCGTAATAACCAAAGCTGGCATTGACGCTGCCAGCCGGGAGAGCGTCGATAAAATTGTTGAACCAGAATGGCAACGGCTCCGCAGGTCAACAGTAACGGTAAAGCAACCGCCTGTAGCAAGGCTGATAATGCCATCACACCGGCAGTGAGTGCCGGGAGTGGTGCATCGAAGCTGGCGTACACCGAGACAAATTCCGGCAAGACAAATAGCAGCATGCCAGCACTCACTGCTATCGCGACCAACATTATGAACAATGGATAGCGCAGTGCCTTGACCACTTTCTGACGCAAAAGCTGTTGGCCGGTTTGCTGCTGCGCCAGTTGGCGGCAACATTCGTCTAATTGCCCGGTAAGTTCTCCCACCTGCATTAATGCCGGAAACAACGGCGGGAAAATTTGCGGCCAGTCGCGTAATGCCTGGGAAAAGGGTACTCCTGCAAGCACCCGTTGCTGCAACCCTCTGAGTAATGTACGCCAGCCGATATCGGGATGTCCTTCGGCAAGCAGAGCCAGGCTTTCTGCCAGAGGAAGTCCTGCCTTGAGCAGCGTGGCAAGTTGTTGGATGAGGTTGCTTTTTTGCTGCCACTTCCAGTCGCGCGCACGCCAGCACTTCCCCCGTTTCCAACTCACGGCCATCATTCCACGATCCGCCAACTGGTGCAGCAGTGCATCCGGGGTGGAGATTAATGATTCACCGTTTTGCAGTAAACCCGCGCTATCCAGTGCCTGCCAGCGAAAATGATAGAGATTAGCCATTGCCCAATCCAACCACGCGTTGCATCTCTTCCAGTGAGGTTTCCCCTCGACTGACCGCTTCCAGTCCGGCGGCGACCAGCGTTTTCATTCCCTGTTGATTTGCCAGTGAGAGCAGATGCTCCAATGGCATATCAGCAGAGATGGCGTTCTGCAATTTGGCGGTCATGGGCAGGAGTTCGAAAAGTGCCAACCGCCCATAGTAGCCAGAAAAACAGTGGTCGCACCCCGGAGCCCGCCAGGTCTGAAGCGTTCCCGGCCATAATTCGGGGGGCAGGTGAGCAATTGCCTGCCCCGGTTGGCGGCAATGTATACACAGGCGTCTTACCAGCCGTTGTGCAACAATCAGTTGCAGCGCCGGACCTAGCAGATAGCCGGGGATCCCCATTTGCCGTAGCCGCGTCAGGGTTTCAGCGGTTGAGTTGGTATGCAGCGTAGAGAGGACCAGATGACCGGTTTGCGCGGCTTTGACGGCAATCCCCGCCGTCTCCGCATCACGTATTTCACCCACCATGATGATGTCCGGGTCCTGGCGCAATAAGGCGCGCAACACCAGATTAAAATCCAGCCCACTGCGGGGCTGAATTTGTGTCTGGTTGATACCTTCAAGCGGAATTTCCACCGGATCTTCAACACTACAGACGTTTTTTTCCGGCACATTGAGTGCACTCAATCCGCTGTAAAGGGTGAAGGTTTTGCCGCTACCGGTTGGACCGGTTACCAGAATCAACCCCTGTGGTTTCGCCAGTGCCGTGCTGAACTGACGCAACTGGCTGGTCGGCATGCCGAGTTTATCCAGCGCAATCGCGCTATTTTCGCTCTGCATTAAACGTACAACCGCTTTCTCTCCGTGGCTGATGGGTAAGGTGGAGAGACGAAAGGCGGCCTGCTTCCCTTCCAGTTCCAGGGTAAATTGCCCATCCTGCGGCAACCGTCGTTCAGCAATATCCAGCCCGCCGAGAATTTTCAGCCGGGCCAGCACCGCAGCGGGTTGAGCATCGGGTAATTGCGCCAGCTTGTGCAGGACACCATCAATACGCAGCCGAACACGCAACGCGTGATGCTGTGGCTCAAAATGGACATCGGATGCACGACGTTGTAATGCCTGGCGCAGAATATACTCCACTGCGTTGATGGCAGACTCCACCGCAGCCTGTTCTTTGGGCACCTCAGAACGCCCCGGCTCGTGGAGTTGCTGCTCGATTCGGGCGGCTGGCCAGCACTCCACCTCGACTTTGCACTGACTGGCAAATTGCAGTGCCTCCAGCAGCGCCGGTTCAGGTGTACCGGACACAGCCACGCGCAGCAAAGTGTCATCATGATGCAGGATTATCGCGTTATGACGCCGACACAGCGTCTTGAGCATGTCATCAGGCTTCTCCATGACGTCCACCTTTGTCAGCAAAGCGGAACTGTTCCAGGCAGTTTTCGCGCAGGGTGCTGTTGTCGCTGTTACAGCTACGTTGCCAGTCAAGCGTGCCATCGGTGCTGTTCCACACCGGTTGCATCTCCACCGTTAATCCTGACAGGCTTTCCTGCCCGGTCAGCGTGATGACACCGTTGATGACGGCAAGTGTCGCGACATAACGCGAACCTTTGGCTGCCGGTATCCCCCGATCACCTGCCTGGCATTGAGCAGGGCCACCACGTTCAATGGCACAAAGTTCCACCGCCGTCTTGTAAGGCACCATCGTCTGTAACATATCCGTCAGAGCGGCGCGTTGTAGATAATTTTGATAAGCCGGAACACCGATTGCGCTAAGGATGGCCACAATGCCGATCACAATCATTAATTCGATGAGGGTAAAACCACGTTGTCGTTCCATAAGCAGGCTCCTTGTTGTGGAGCCGTCACGGTAAAAAAGGGGGCAGGAAAGAAAAAGCGATGAAATCAAACGGCTGGAAACGTTACGCAGAAAAGATCCGCATTTGCAGTCTGCTGAACAGGGAACTGGAAGCAACCTCGCAGATTCGCGGTGCAGCGCACCGCGACGGGACTATCAGGTTTCGCGAAAACGCATGGAGAGATCAAGTGCGCGTACGTGTTTGGTTAACGCTCCTACCGAGACATAATCTACCCCGGTTTGCGCAATTTGCGGCAGTGTCGTTTCTGTCACGTTGCCGGACACTTCGAGTAATGCGCGCTTTTGTGTCAGCACCACAGCGTCACGCATCATCTCGAGACTGAAGTTATCGAGCATCACGATGTCGGCACCCGCATCCAGCGCATCCCGCAGCTCATTCAGCGTTTCAACTTCGACCTCGACCGGCACATCAGGGTGCAGCCACAACGCTTTCTCCACGGCCTGGCGCACCGAGCCACTGGCGATAATATGGTTCTCTTTAATCAGAAAGGCGTCAGACAGACCGAGACGATGATTACTACCGCCCCCGCAGAGCACGGCATATTTAAGGGCGGTTCGCAGCCCCGGTAAGGTTTTTCGTGTATCCAGTAACTGCGTATTGCTACCTGCCAGCAAGGCCACATAATGACTGACTTCGGTTGCCACACCAGAGAGCGTTTGTACAAAATTCAGCGCGGTGCGTTCCGCCGTCAACAGCAGACGTGCCGGACCCTGGAGTTCAAACAACAACTGGTCAGCGGTCAGGGTTTGCCCATCTTCAACATGCCAGGTGATGGTGATTTTATTACCCAGTTGGATGAAGACCTCTTCCACCCAGCGTTTACCACAGAAAACACCGGCTTCGCGTGTGATGATTTTGGCTTCGGCTTGTTTGTCTGCCGGGAGCAATAGCGCTGTGATGTCACGATCGGCATTCACTTCGCCGCCTAAGTCTTCCCGAAGTGCAGCGGCAACGGCTTCCGGGATGTCCTGCTCAATGCGCCTGATCAATGCCTGACGACGATGATCGGGATCGTAACGACGCGATGCCATACTATTTCTGCTCCAGATGACGAGAGAATGAGCGCACACCTTAGCCTGATTTTTGCGTCAATGCCAGTTCATGGCGATGAAATGTTTAGTATCCTTAACTTCCTCTGCCTTTCGCATTAACTCACAAGCTCCCGGAAAGAATCATGTTATTCTCAGCCTGACCTCAACGTAGGGAAAACGGCATGAAACTGGAAGATGGCTGGATTAGCAGTGCGCGTAAGGTGCTTTCACCGCACTTCAATCAGCGGCCGGAAAATGAAATACCTTCGGTGCTGATTATTCACAATATCAGTTTGCCGCCCGGCGAATTTGGCGGCCCGTGGATTGATCGTCTGTTCACGGGGACTCTGCCTGCGGATGCGCATCCTTATTTTGCCGATATTGCCCATTTACGTGTGGCTGCGCACTGTCTGATCCGGCGCGACGGTGAACTGGTGCAGTATGTTTCCTTTGACCAGCGAGCCTGGCATGCGGGGGCATCGCAGTTTGACGGTCGGGAAAATTGTAATGATTTTTCGATGGGGATAGAGCTGGAAGGCACCGATATTCTGCCCTATACCGATGCACAGTATGCGACGCTGGCACAGGTAACCGAGCTATTGATGCAACACTATCCGCTGACAGCGGAACGTATCACCGGACACAGTGATATTGCGCCGGAACGTAAAACCGATCCGGGACCGGCATTTGACTGGGTACGCTATAAACATGCCTTAAAGCGGGAGAATCCCTGAATCAGCAGGAGCAGGTATGACGTTGTTTAGCTTGTTATTGGTTTTAGGTTGGGAACGATTGTTTAAGCTGGGTGAGCACTGGCAGCTGGATCATCGGCTGGAGCCATTGTTTCGTGGTCGTCGGCATTTTTCGCTGCTTCGCACTCTGGTGATGACGATTATCGCCATGCTGATTGTCTGGCTGCTGGTCTGGAGCCTGAAAGGGTTGCTTTTTGGTGTGGTGCAGCTGTTGTTCTGGATTGTCGTGGGATTGCTGTGTATTGGCGCAGGTTCGGTACGCCTGCATTATCACACTTATCTGAAAGCGGCGAGTCACGATGACCAGGCGGCGCATCAGGCGATGGCGGCAGAGCTGACGCTGATTCACGGGGTGCCGGTTGAGTGCAGCGAGCGCGAATTTCTGCGTGAGCTTCAGAACGCGCTGATCTGGATTAACTTCCGATTTTATCTGGCCCCGCTGTTCTGGTTCGTGGTGGGCGGTCCTTACGGGCCAGTGCTGCTGGTGGGCTACGCCTTTCTGCGAGCCTGGCAAAGCTGGCTGGCAAAGCATCATACTCCGCTGGAACGCGCGCAATCAGGTGTTGACCGCATTCTACATCTGCTGGACTGGATTCCGGTACGTCTTGCAGGCGTTGCCTACGCGTTACTGGGGCATGGTGAGCGAGCGTTGCCCGCCTGGTTCGCCTCGCTGACTGACTGGCATCGCTCGCAATATCAGGTGTTGACCAGTCTGGCGCAGTTCTCCCTGGCGCGGGATCCCCATGTTGATAAAGTGGAAACCCCGCGCGTGGCTGTTGCGCTGGCAAAACGCATTTCCCTGGTGCTGGTGGTGGTGGTAGCGCTGTTGACCATCTACGGTACGCTGGTGTGATCGGCGGGCGGCACACCAAAATCCGGTGTGCCGTCCTCACGCCAGGCAAAGTATTTCAACCGCGTATGGCGATTAGGATCCCATAACGGATCGCCCTCAATTTCCGTGTAGTTACGCGCGTGATAAACCAGTACATCCTTCCCTTGTTCGTCGACGGTAAAGCTATTGTGGCCTGGTCCGTATTGATGATTGTCCCAACTGGTGTTGAAGACCGGGCGCGCTGATTTTTGCCACGCGGCTGCTTGCAGTGGGTCGGCATCCGCATCAATGCTGAGAATTCCCAGACAATAGTTTTCATCCGTCGCGCTGGCGGAGTAGGTGACAAACAACCGCTTACCATGACGAATCACCGCCGGACCTTCGTTCACGCTAAATCCGGCGCATTCCCATTCATACTCCGGGCGGCTCAGCATCTGTGGCGTGCCTTTCAGCGTCCAGGGATTAAGCAATTCAGCGAGATAAAGATTCGAGTTACCTGGGATAGCGGGATCTTTCTGCGCCCACAGATACCAGTTTCTTCCCTGATGAACAAAATGCGTAGCGTCGAGTGAGAAGCTGTCTAACGGCGTATGCACCCGACGCACCGGCTGCCAGTGGCCGGTCAGCGGGTCAACATCGCTACAAACCAACGCGTACATGCGGTGCTGGAACAAGCCATCTTTAATTTCACGCGTGGGGGCAGCAGCAAAATAGATCACCCACTGGCCGTTGATATGATGCAGCTCGGGTGCCCAAATCAGTGCACTAAACGGTCCCGTGTCCGGTTTGTGCCAAACCACAACCGGTTCAGCCTCGGGCAGTGCTGCCAGCGTGGCTGCATAACGTATTTCCAGACGATCATATTCAGGCACTGACGCGACAAAGTAATACCCGTTGTCATGACGGAGAATAAAAGGATCAGCACGTTGCGTGATAAAGGGATTAGGCCAGGAATGACTCATTTAATTTCTCCGGGTTCGATAACGGCGGCAGAGGAGGGACGTGATGTTTGCAGATCGCGAAAGTTCGCGCGGCGCAACGCCAGATCGTCCTGAATGGTACGCATCAATTTTCGATCCACTTTCAGCAGACGGACGACACCGGCGGTGATCAGATAACCAACGCCAGGAATAACGGTGAATAGCAGCATAATGCCGTTGATTGCCTGGTCTGATTGTTGTTTCGCCCCGGCATCATAGCCATAGATGGAGAGCAGGAAACCGACCATCGCCCCGGCGACGGCCAGACCGACTTTGAGGAAAAACAGGTTGCCAGAGAAGCTCATGCCGGTAATGCGTTTGCCGGTTTTCCACTCGCCATAATCATCAACATCGGCCATCAGCGACCAGTGCAGCGGTGAAGGAATTTGATGCAGGATATTCAGCAGGAAGTAGGCGATCACCACGCTCAGAGTGGCATGCGGGTTGATCCAGTAGAAACCAGAGGAAAACAGCGCCAGGGCGATGTTCGTCCAGAAAAACACTTTTAATTTGCACCAGCGATCGGTCAGCACTTTTGCCAGCGTGCTGCCCAGCATCATGCCAATGACGCCCAGGCTGATAAATAAGGTGGCAAAATGGGTCGACTGACCCATTACCCAGGTGACGTAATACATGGTAGCGGCCATGCGGATAAAACCCGGGCAGACGTTGCAGAATGTCAGCAGCAGAATGCGTACCCACTGGTCATTTTTCCACACGTCACGCAGGTCGTTTTTCAAATCATCATTGGTCGGTACCGCCGGGCGAATACGCTCACGTACTGTGGCAAAGCAGAACAGAAACATCGCCAGGCCAATCAGTGCCAGCACGCTCATCGCCATCTGATAACCACGCGCTTTGTTGTCGCCGCCAAACCACTCGGCCATTGGCAACAGCGACAGGGACAAAATCAATGTGGCAACCCCGACCATGACAAAACGGTATGACTGGCAGGAGACGCGTTCACCCGGATCATTCGTGATGACGCCACCCAGCGAGCAGTAAGGAATATTGATGGCGGTGTAGGTTAATGACATCAAAAAGTAAGTAACAAAGGCCCAGATGACCTTGTTTTCATAGCTCCAGTCCGGAGTGGTGAACATCAACACGCTAAACAGAACATAAGGGACGGAGATCCACAGCAGCCAGGGGCGGAAACGGCCCCAGCGGCTTTGCGTGCGATCGGCAATGGCACCCATAATCGGGTCTGTCACCGCATCCAGTACCCGCACGGAAAGCAATAAGGTGCCGACCAGCGCCGGTGCGAGGCCAAACACATCGGTATAGAAATAGTTAAGGAAGAGCATGATGGCCCCGCCAATCATGTTACATCCGGCATCGCCCATGCCGTATCCCAGCTTTTCCCGAAATGAGAGCGCGGTTCCTTTCATTGTTGTTCTCCAGTAATAACCAGTGGGAAAATTATTAGCGGAAAATCAGCAATCTGGCGGGGACCATTTGGTCAGGATGATGGACAAAACACCTGGGCGGAAAAAAGTGTGAGGAAGATCTAAAGAAGGAAGATCTCTGCCCGCCGATCAAGGGCGGGCAGAGTGGGCAGATTTACGCTTGCTGCGCTTTGTTTTTAATCGCGTAGCCGATAGCCAGTACTACCAGCCAAACCGGAATCAGCCAGACAGAAATCGCCATGCCGGGAGTAATCGCCATAATCACCAGAATACCGGCGAGGAACACCAGGCAGATCCAGTTACCCAGCGGGTAAAGGATGGCGCGGAAACGCGTGGTAACGCCCTGCTGGTCTTTCTTCTTACGGAATTTCAGGTGAGCGAGGCTGATCATCGCCCAGTTAATCACCAGCGCCGAAACCACCAGGGACATCAACAGGCCGAAGGCTTCGCCAGGCATCAGGTAGTTAATCAGCACGCAGAGGGCAGTTGCTACCGCAGACACCAGAATGGTTGCCACCGGTACACCGCGTTTATCGACTTTCAACAGGGCTTTCGGGGCATTGCCCTGCTGCGCCAGGCCGAACAACATGCGGCTGTTACAGTAAACGCAGCTGTTATACACCGACAGTGCCGCCGTCAGGATCACCACGTTGAGTGCATTCGCCACCAGCGCATCACCCAGTTCGTGGAAAATCAGTACAAACGGGCTGGTATCAGCGGTGACGCGAGTCCACGGCAGCAGCGACAGCAGCACCGCCAGTGAGCCGATATAGAAAATCAGAATACGCCACAGCACCTGGTTGGTCGCTTTAGGGATGCTTTGCTCCGGGTTGTCGGCTTCCGCAGCGGTGATCCCCACCAGCTCCAGACCGCCAAACGAGAACATAATGATCGCCATCATCATCACCAACCCACCAAAGCCATTCGGCAGGAAGCCGCCCTGGTTCCACAGGTTGCTGACGGTCGCCTGCGGGCCGCCATTGCCGCTGAACAGCAGCCAACCGCCAAACAGGATCATACCAATGACCGCAACGACTTTGATGATGGCAAACCAGAACTCCATCTCACCAAACACTTTCACGTTGGTCAGGTTGATGGCGTTAATCGCGACAAAGAAGATGGCGGCGGTTGCCCAGGTGGGGAAGTCGGGCCACCAGAACTGGATATATTTACCCACGGCGGTTAACTCGGCCATGGCAACCAGTACATACAACACCCAGTAGTTCCAGCCAGAGGCAAAACCGGCGAAGTTGCCCCAATATTTGTAGGCAAAATGGCTGAAGCTACCGGCAACCGGCTCTTCCACTACCATTTCGCCCAATTGGCGCATAATCAGAAAGGCAATAAATCCGGCAATTGCATAGCCCAGAATAACGGCCGGGCCGGCAGATTTGATGACTGAAGCGCTACCCAGAAACAGACCAGTACCTACGGCACCACCCAGCGCAATCAGCTGAATATGGCGATTTTTCAAGCCGCGGTGCAGCGTGTCGCCATGCTGTTGTTCCATACGAACCTCGTGATGTTGTTATTTTTCGCCCAATGTAAGGCTATTTTTACATAACGTACTCATTTATTTACGGTATCTGGCGTGCTGTGTGCATACGTGAGCTACCTTGGCGACCAGAATAGTGATAAGCGCGACGCTTTGCACCTGCTTTTGCTTTTTGTGCTAAGAGACGCCTGGAAAAGCAGCAGCATCCACTGCCGCGCTGACGCGGTATTTCTGACATGAATTGGTAATAAACACGAATAGCTTTCCCTTATGGTGAGTGTGGAAGGGATACGCTAAGCCTGTGTAAGGTTTGGTAAAAGCGGATTCTGTTAACAATTCGTCCCGCAGCTCTATTTCTGTCTTTATCCCAGCCGTTTAGCGCATTTAACCAATGATAATCCCCTGAAGTGTGACGGCTGCCATATAGACACAAGGTGAATACTTTGTTACTTTACCGGCAACTTTTGGCAATTGGTATTACCAATTTACTCCGGACGTCAGTCACAATAAGAAGGGACGATGGCTTACAGTAAGATTCGCCAACCAAAGCTCTCCGATGCCATTGAGCAGCAGCTGGAATCCCTGATTATGGAAGGGACTCTGCGGCCAGGAGAGAAGCTGCTACCCGAGCGCGAACTCGCCAAACAATTCGATGTATCACGTCCTTCTCTTCGTGAAGCGATCCAGCGCCTTGAGGCGAAAGGGTTGCTGCTGCGCCGTCAGGGTGGCGGCACCTTCGTTCAAAAGCATCTCTGGCAAAGCCTGAGCGACCCGCTGGTCAGCCTGCTTGCCCAACATCCGGAATCTCAGTTTGACCTGCTGGAAACCCGCCACGCGTTGGAAGGCATTGCTGCGTATTACGCGGCGTTGCGTGGTACGGATGAGGATCTGCAACGCATTCGCGACTGCCATGTTCAAATCCAGCAGGCCCAGGACAGCGGCGATCTCGACGCTGAAGCCGACGCCGTGATGCAGTATCAGATCGCTGTCACAGAAGCGGCCCATAATGTGGTGCTTTTGCATTTGCTGCGTTCTATGGGCCCTATGCTGGAACAAAACGTCCGTCAGAATTTTGAATTGCTCTACGCTCGCCGGGAAATGCTGGCGAAAGTGAGCGGTCACCGCGCCAGTATTTTTGAGGCGATTGTGGCTCGTGAGCCAGAACAAGCACGCGAGGCATCACACCGTCACCTGGCGTTCATTGAGGAAATCTTGCTGGATAGAAGTCGGGAGCAGAGTCGTCGTGAACGCTCCCTGCGTCGTTTACAGCAACGTAAGGAATAACGCGCGGCAACGAACGTGCGGATAAAAAGCGACGGGCCTGTCTTCTTGTGCTGTGAACTGAAGCAAAGCACAAGCAGACAGGCTCCTGACAATTCAACGTATTAGACACAGATAAGGAATACACCCCATGTCAGAACGTTTACACAATGACGTGGATCCGATCGAAACTCGTGACTGGCTACAGGCGATCGAATCGGTCATCCGTGAAGAAGGTGTTGAGCGCGCGCAGTATCTGATTGACCAGGTATTAAGTGCTGCACGCAAGGGCGGCGTAAAAGTTGCAGCAGGTTCTTCTGCCGTGAGCAACTACATCAACTCTATTGCCGTTGAAGATGAACCGGACTATCCGGGCAACACCTCGCTTGAACGTCGTATCCGTTCCGCAATCCGCTGGAACGCCATCATGTCGGTACTGCGTGCGTCGAAGAAAGATCTGGAGCTGGGTGGTCACCTCTCATCCTTCCAGTCTTCCGCGACTATCTATGAAGTGTGTTTCAACCACTTCTTCCGTGCGCGTAGCGAGAAAGATGGCGGCGATCTGGTCTACTTCCAGGGCCATATCTCTCCGGGTATCTACTCTCGTGCGTTCCTTGAAGGCCGTCTGACCGAAGAGCAGATGAACAACTTCCGTCAGGAAGTGCATGGCAACGGTCTTTCTTCTTATCCGCACCCGAAACTGATGCCGGAATTCTGGCAGTTCCCGACCGTATCCATGGGCCTTGGCCCACTGAATGCGATCTACCAGGCGAAATTCCTGAAATATCTGGATCATCGTGGTCTGAAAGACACCTCTGCTCAGACCGTTTACGCCTTCCTGGGTGACGGTGAGATGGATGAGCCGGAATCTAAAGGTGCGATCACCATTGCTGTCCGTGAAAAACTGGACAACCTGGTGTTCATCATCAACTGTAACCTGCAACGTCTGGATGGCCCGGTCACCGGTAACGGTAAGATCATCAACGAGCTGGAAGGCATCTTTGCCGGTGCTGGCTGGAACGTGATCAAAGTGATCTGGGGCGCACGTTGGGATGAGCTGCTGAAGAAAGATACCAGCGGTAAACTGATCCAGCTGATGAACGAAACCGTTGACGGCGACTATCAGACCTTCAAATCACGCGACGGTGCCTACGTGCGTGAGCACTTCTTCGGTAAATACCCGGAGACTGCTGCGCTGGTGAAAGACTGGTCAGACGAAGAGATCTTCGCCCTGAACCGTGGTGGTCACGATCCGAAGAAAATCTACGCGGCACTGAAAAAAGCGCAGGACACCAAAGGCCAGCCGACGCTGATTCTGGCACATACCATCAAAGGTTATGGTATGGGTGACACCGCCGAAGGTAAAAACATCGCTCACCAGGTGAAGAAGATGAACATGGATGGCGTTCGCTACATCCGCGATCGCTTCAATGTGCCGGTAGCTGATGAAAACATCGAAAAACTGCCGTACGTGACCTTCGAAAAAGGCTCAGAAGAGTACAACTACCTGCACGGTCAGCGTGAGAAGCTGGGCGGCTACCTGCCGACTCGCCAGCCAAACTTCACCGAGAAGCTGGAAATGCCGGCACTGGAAGAGTTCAGCGCGCTGCTGGAAGAGCAGAGCAAAGAGATCTCTACCACCATCGCTTTCGTGCGTGCGCTGAACGTGATGCTGAAGAACAAGTCGATCAAAGATCGTCTGGTGCCGATCCTCGCGGACGAAGCCCGTACCTTTGGTATGGAAGGTCTGTTCCGTCAGATTGGTATCTACAGCCCAAACGGCCAGCAGTACACCCCGCAGGACCGTGAGCAGGTTGCTTACTATAAAGAAGATGAAAAAGGCCAGATTTTGCAGGAAGGGATCAACGAGCTGGGCGCAGGTTCATCCTGGCTGGCGGCGGCGACCTCTTACAGCACCAACAATCTGCCAATGATTCCGTTCTACATCTATTACTCGATGTTCGGCTTCCAGCGTATTGGTGATCTGATGTGGCTGGCAGGCGACCAACAGGCGCGCGGCTTCCTCGTCGGCGGCACCTCCGGTCGTACCACCCTGAACGGTGAAGGCTTGCAGCATGAAGATGGTCACAGCCATATTCAGTCGCTGACTATCCCGAACTGTATCTCTTACGATCCGTCTTATGCCTACGAAGTGGCTGTCATCATGCATGATGGTCTGGTGCGTATGTACGGCGAAGCGCAGGAAAACATTTACTACTACATCACCACGCTGAACGAAAACTACCACATGCCTGCGATGCCGCAGGGTGCGGAAGAGGGTATCCGTAAGGGTATCTACAAGCTGGAAGCGGTTGAAGGTAGCAAAGGTAAAGTGCAGCTGCTTGGCTCTGGTTCTATCCTGCGTCACGTCCGTGAAGCGGCTCAGATCCTGGCGAAAGACTACGGTATCGGTTCTGACGTCTACAGCGTGACCTCGTTCACTGAACTGGCGCGTGATGGTCAGGATTGCGAGCGCTGGAACATGCTGCATCCGACTGAAACCCCGCGTGTGCCTTACATCGCTCAGGTGATGAATGACGCGCCGGCCGTTGCGTCAACTGACTACATGAAACTGTTCGCAGAACAGGTTCGTAGCTACGTACCGGCGAGCGATTACCGTGTGCTGGGTACTGATGGCTTCGGTCGTTCAGACAGCCGTGAAAACCTGCGTCACCACTTCGAAGTGGATGCATCGTATGTCGTGGTTGCAGCACTGGGTGAACTGGCTAAACGCGGCGAAATCGATAAGAAAGTGGTGGCGGAAGCGATCACCAAATTCAACATCGATGCCGATAAAGTTAACCCGCGTCTGGCTTAAGAGGTAAGAGAGTAATGGCTATCGAAATTAAAGTGCCGGATATCGGGGCAGATGAAGTTGAAGTCACCGAGATCCTGGTCAAGGTAGGTGACAAGGTTGAAGCCGAACAGTCACTGATCACCGTGGAAGGCGACAAAGCCTCGATGGAAGTGCCATCACCGCAGGCTGGCGTAGTCAAAGAGATCAAAATTGCCACCGGCGACAAAGTCGAAACCGGTAAACTGATCATGATCTTTGACGCAGAAGGCGCAGCGGCTGCTGCACCGGCGGCAGAAGAGAAGAAAGCAGATGCCGCGCCGGCACCTGCGGCTGCCGCTGCTGTCAGCAAAGACGTCAACGTGCCGGATATCGGTGGTGATGAAGTCGAAGTCACCGAGATTCTGGTTAAAGTGGGCGACACCGTTGCGGCTGAGCAGTCCCTGATCACCGTTGAAGGCGACAAAGCCTCAATGGAAGTCCCGGCACCGTTCGCGGGCGTAGTGAAAGAGATCAAAATTGCTACCGGCGATAAAGTGAACACCGGTTCACTTATCATGGTATTCGAAGCGCAAGGCGCTGCTGCTCCGGCAGCCCCTGCGGCGGCGGCACAACCTGCTGCGGCCCCGGCACCGGCCGCTGCTGCTGGCGCGAAAGATGTCAACGTACCGGATATCGGTGGTGATGAAGTTGAAGTCACTGAAGTGCTGGTCAAAGTGGGCGACAAAGTTACCGCTGAGCAGTCACTGATTGTGGTTGAAGGCGATAAAGCCTCAATGGAAGTCCCGGCGCCGTTCGCGGGCACCGTGAAAGAGCTGAAAGTTTCCACCGGTGACAAAGTGAAAACGGGTTCGCTGATCATGGTGTTTGAAGTCGAAGGCGCTGCGCCTGCTGCTGCTGCACCGGCGAAACAGGAAGCTGCTCCGGCACCTGCTGCTCAGGCCGCTCCGGCACCCGCTGCCGCCAAAGCGGAGGCGAAGAGTGATTTTGCTGAGAACGACGCTTACGTGCATGCTACCCCGGTGATTCGTCGCCTGGCGCGCGAGTTCGGTGTCAACCTGGCGAAAGTCAAAGGTACTGGCCGTAAAGGTCGCATCCTGAAAGAAGACGTTCAGGCGTATGTGAAAGACGCGGTGAAACGCGCTGAAGCAGCTCCGGCTGCGGCGGCGAGTGGCGGCGGTCTGCCTGGCATGTTGCCGTGGCCGAAAGTGGACTTCAGCAAGTTTGGTGAAATCGAAGAAGTCGAGCTGGGTCGTATCCAGAAAATCTCCGGTGCTAACCTGAGCCGTAACTGGGTCATGATCCCGCATGTGACTCACTTCGACAAAACCGATATCACCGATCTGGAAGCGTTCCGTAAGCAGCAGAACAGCGAAGCAGAGAAACGTAAACTGGATGTGAAATTCACCCCGGTGGTGTTTATCATGAAAGCCGTTGCCGCTGCGCTGGAGCAGATGCCGCGTTTCAACAGCTCACTGTCCGAAGATGGTCAGAAACTGACGCTGAAGAAATACATCAACATCGGTGTGGCCGTGGATACGCCAAACGGTCTGGTGGTTCCGGTGTTCAAAGATGTGAACAAAAAAGGCATCACCGAGCTGTCCCGTGAACTGATGGCGATCTCGAAAAAAGCGCGTGACGGTAAGCTGACTGCGGGCGATATGCAGGGTGGATGTTTCACCATCTCCAGCCTGGGTGGCCTGGGCACCACGCACTTTGCGCCAATCGTGAACGCGCCGGAAGTGGCTATCCTCGGTGTCTCCAAATCGGCGATGGAGCCGGTATGGAATGGTAAAGAGTTTGCTCCGCGTCTGATGATGCCAATCTCTCTTTCCTTCGACCACCGCGTGATTGACGGTGCTGATGGTGCGCGCTTTATCACCATCATCAACAACATGTTGTCAGACATTCGCCGTCTGGTGATGTGAAGTTAATCAAGGCCGGCGAATGCCGGCCTTGTTGTACGCATTCAGAGTCACCGCGGTTGGCAGTTTATTAACAATTCTGTAAACTCTTGCGGTGAAATGTGCCGGTGGAATAAGGGCATCCAGAGCCTGGGACAGGTTCGCGTCTGACCGCCGGAAATCTAATAAGAGGTCATGATGAGTACAGAGATTAAAACTCAAGTCGTGGTACTTGGGGCAGGTCCTGCAGGTTACTCTGCAGCCTTCCGTTGCGCTGATTTAGGTCTGGAAACCGTACTGGTAGAGCGCTACAGCACCCTCGGTGGTGTCTGTCTGAACGTTGGCTGTATCCCGTCAAAAGCGCTGCTGCACGTAGCGAAAGTCATTGAAGAAGCGAAAGCACTGGAAGAACACGGTATCGTGTTTGGCCAGCCTTCAACTGACATCAACAAAATTCGTACCTGGAAAGAGAAAGTCATCACACAACTGACCGGTGGCCTGGCGGGTATGGCCAAAGGCCGTAAAGTCAAAGTGGTGAACGGTCTGGGTAAATTCACCGGTGCTAACACCCTGGTGGTTGAAGGTGAAGGTGGGGCGACCACCATTAACTTCGACAACGCTATCATCGCTGCCGGTTCTCGTCCGATTGAACTGCCGTTCATTCCGCACGAAGATCCGCGCGTGTGGGATTCAACAGATGCGCTGGAACTGAAAGAAGTACCGAAGCGTCTGCTGGTTATGGGTGGCGGTATCATCGGTCTGGAGATGGGTACCGTTTACCATGCGCTGGGTTCAGAGATCGACGTGGTTGAGATGTTTGACCAGGTTATCCCGGCGGCCGATAAAGACGTGGTGAAAGTGTTCACCAAACGCATCAGCAAGAAATTCAACCTGATGCTGGAAACTAAAGTCACCGCCGTTGTCGCGAAAGAAGATGGCATTTACGTTTCCATGGAAGGCAAAAAAGCGCCGTCTGAAGCACAGCGTTACGATGCCGTGCTGGTGGCGATTGGCCGTGTGCCGAATGGTAAAGGTCTGGATGCCGGTAAAGCGGGCGTAGAAGTGGACGATCGTGGTTTTATCCGCGTCGACAAACAAATGCGCACCAACGTGCCACACATCTATGCGATTGGTGACATCGTTGGTCAGCCGATGCTGGCGCACAAAGGCGTGCACGAAGGTCACGTTGCGGCTGAAGTTATCGCCGGTATGAAGCATTACTTCGACCCGAAAGTGATTCCGTCAATTGCTTACACCGAGCCAGAAGTGGCATGGGTAGGTCTGACCGAGAAAGAAGCGAAAGAGAAAGGCATCAGCTACGAAGTTTCCACCTTCCCGTGGGCTGCTTCAGGCCGAGCTATCGCCTCTGACTGTGCTGACGGTATGACCAAACTGATTTTCGACAAAGAAACGCACCGTGTGATTGGTGGCGCCATTGTCGGCACCAACGGCGGCGAGCTGCTGGGTGAAATCGGTCTGGCGATTGAGATGGGTTGTGATGCCGAAGATATCGCGCTGACCATCCATGCGCACCCGACGCTGCACGAGTCTGTGGGCCTGGCAGCGGAAGTGTTCGAAGGTAGCATCACCGACCTGCCGAACGCGAAAGCGAAAAAGAAATAAGCGCTGAAAAATAAAAAAGCGGCTCACTGAGTGAGCCGTTTTTTTTGGCATATTTCGTAACGGCGCGACTTTTTTGATAATCCGTTACCGATTTTCCTTAAGCCAGTCAATGAAATAACGCAATGGCGTAGACAGATATTTACGACTTGGATAATAAAGCCAGAACCCTTCTTCCACCTGAGTAAAATCAGATAAAATTTCCACCAGATCACCACGCTGGATCGCCTCCATCACCGTCCCCTGATGTAGAAAGGCAATACCTGCTCCCGCCAGTGCCGCTTGCAAAATACGTTCATTATTGTCGAGTACTAACGAACCGTTTACCGCCACTTCCTGTTTTTGTCCGTCCTGCCAGAACTCCCAACGGTAACGACGCCCACTGGGAAAGCGGCGTTCGATACAGGAAAAATTCAGCAGTTCAGCGGGGGTGCCCGGCACGCCATAGCGTGCAATGAATTCGGGGGTGGCAACGGCCAATGCGCGCATTGGGATGCCGAAGGGGACCGCCACCATATCCTGTGCCAGCACCGCACCATAGCGCACGCCGGCATCGAAACCGGCGGCCACAATATCCAGCAGCGTATCGTTGCTGTCGATCTCCAGAGTGATGTCTGGATAGCGCTGCATAAACGGCAGGATCAGGGACTGGAAAAACAGCGCTTCTGCTGAACGTGGCATGCTGATACGCAGGCTACCGCGCGGGTCGCTGCGCCAGTCGTTTAGTTCATCAACCGCCTGCGCCAGGTCCTGCAATGCGGGTTGAATACGCTGGAGAAAACGATCTCCGGCTTCGGTAAGGGCCACTTTGCGCGTAGTGCGATTCAACAATCGTACTCCGAGGCGCTCTTCAAAATTACGCATCGCATGGCTGAGCGCCGAGGGGGTGATATTGCGTTCACTGGCGGCTTTGCGAAAGCTCAGATGCTGCGCGATAGCGGCAAACATCTCCAGTTCCTGTAGCGTGGCGCGATAAGGGTTCATTACTGAGTTTTACTCACTAAATCGGCAAGAATGCCTCAATTGTTGCTGCAATTGTTGAGGGTTATAACAATAACACTGACAGCAACGAGGATGAAACAATGCAACAGCGTCAATTAGGCAATCAGGGATTACAGGTTTCAGCATTGGGATTGGGCTGCATGGGCATGTCATTTGCCTATGGCCAGAATGATGAGAAGCAAGCGTTGAATACCCTGGCACGCGCCTTTGAACTGGGTGTCAATTTTCTTGATACCGCCGAGGTTTATGGCCCTTTTACCAATGAAACCTTGCTGGCAAAAGCGTTGCAAGGGCGCAAAGACATTAAAATTGCCACCAAATTTGGTTTCCGTATCAACGAACAGGGGGAAGGCTGGGAGCGCGTTACTGGCGTGAACAGCGACCCGGCGCATATTCGCCGTGCGGTAGAAGGCTCGCTGCAACGTCTCGGTGTAGAGAGCATCGATCTTCTCTATCAACATCGTCTTGATCCTGCGGTACCGATTGAAGACGTGGTGGGCGTGATGGCCGATCTGGTGCGTGAAGGTAAAGTCAAATACCTCGGCTTGTCGGAAGTCTCCTCCGCCACCTTGCGGCGCGCCAATGCGGTACACCCTATCTCGGCGTTGCAAAGTGAATACTCCTTATGGACGCGTGACCCGGAGCAAGAAATCCTCGCCACCTGCCGCGAGCTGAATATAGGCTTTGTGCCTTACAGCCCATTAGGTCGGGGGTTCCTGACAGGACAATTCCCAGCGGGGGAAGCGCTGGCAGAGGATGATTTCCGGCGTAACCTGCCACGCTTCCAGCAGGATGCTCAGGCGCATAACCAGAAGTTAGTGAATCAGTTGACAGAGATGGCTACAGGTTATGATGCCGCGCCTGCACAGCTGGCGCTGGCTTGGGTGCTGGCAAAAGGGGAGTTTATTGTCCCGATTCCTGGCGCCAGCAAAATCGTGCATCTGGAACAAAACTGTGCCGCCGCCACGCTGCCATTGCGCAGCGCCGATATCAGCACCCTGGATACGCTGTTCGATCCGCAACATATCCAGGGTGAGCGTTATAACGCCACAGAATTTGTGCTGGTTGATCGTTAAGGTGCCCTGAAAAATGCTCAACTTAACAGGCACTTGCTGCCTGCTAAGGCACCATTCGTAGCGGCGCGATTTACCGCGCGAGTTTTCCCGGCATCGCTGCTGTTATTGCGTGATAAATCGCGCCGCTACGGAGCAATACGTTTGCCTGCTTTTTTTGTGATGTGTCCTCTGTGCAGCGAAATCTGCTGCTTAACGAAAGGATGTTGCTTTTTTGTAAACAGATTAACAATCAGCCGAAATGCTGCTATGCTGGCCGACGCGGAACCGGGCACCTCACCCTACTGTTGGACTGCGTTAAAGGGTGCACCGGAAAGCTATACAATGAGAGCGAGGAGAACGTCGTGCTAGAAGAATACCGTAAGCACGTTGCCGAGCGTGCTGCCCAGGGAATCGTACCTAAGCCGTTAGATGCTTCCCAAATGGCCGCGCTGGTTGAACTGCTGAAAAACCCGCCAGCGGGTGAAGAAGAATTCCTTACTGACCTGTTGGTCAATCGTGTCCCACCGGGTGTTGATGAAGCGGCGTATGTAAAAGCCGGTTTCCTGGCAGCTGTCGCGAAGGGCGAAGCCCACTCTCCTCTGGTTACTCCTGAAAAAGCAGTCGAACTGCTGGGCACCATGCAAGGTGGCTACAACATCCATGCGCTGATTGAATCGCTTGATGATGAAGCACTGGCACCGATTGCCGCAGAAGCCCTGTCTCACACGCTGCTGATGTTCGATAACTTCTACGATGTCGAAGAGAAAGCCAAAGCGGGTAACCCACACGCGAAAAAAATCATCCAGTCCTGGGCCGATGCAGAATGGTTCCTGAAGCGTCCTAAACTGGCAGAAAAAATCACCACCACCGTGTTCAAAGTGACCGGCGAAACCAACACCGATGACCTCTCTCCGGCACCGGATGCATGGTCTCGCCCGGATATTCCACTGCACGCACTGGCGATGCTGAAGAACGCCCGTGAAGGCATCGAACCCGATGATGCCGGTAACATTGGTCCGATCAAACAAATCGAAGCATTACAGAAAAAAGGTTTCCCGCTGACCTACGTTGGCGACGTGGTCGGAACCGGTTCTTCCCGTAAGTCAGCCACCAACTCGGTGCTGTGGTTTATGGGTGAAGACATTCCGTATGTGCCGAACAAGAAGGGTGGCGGTTTGTGCCTTGGCGGCAAAATTGCGCCGATCTTCTTCAACACTATGGAAGATGCCGGCGCGCTGCCGATCGAAGTGGACGTTGATCGTCTGAATATGGGCGATGTGATTGATGTCTACCCGTATAAAGGTGAAGTGCGTAATCACGACACCGACGAACTGCTGGCAAAATTCGAGCTGAAAACCGAAGTCCTGCTGGATGAAGTTCGCGCGGGTGGCCGTATTCCGCTGATTATCGGTCGTGGCCTGACAGCCAAAGCCCGTGAATCTCTGGGTCTGCCGCACAGCGATGTGTTCCTGCAAGCCAAAGACGTTGCTGCCAGCACCCGTGGTTTCTCACTGGCGCAGAAAATGGTTGGCCGTGCCTGTGGTGTTGAAGGTATCCGTCCTGGCGCGTACTGCGAGCCGAAGATGACTTCAGTAGGTTCTCAGGACACCACCGGTCCAATGACCCGTGATGAGCTGAAGGACCTGGCGTGTCTCGGCTTCTCTGCTGACCTGGTGATGCAATCCTTCTGTCATACTGCCGCTTACCCGAAACCGGTAGACGTGACCACGCACCATACTCTGCCAGACTTCATTATGAACCGTGGCGGTGTGTCGCTGCGTCCAGGTGACGGCGTAATTCACAGCTGGCTGAACCGTATGCTGCTGCCGGATACCGTGGGCACCGGTGGTGACTCGCATACCCGTTTCCCGATTGGTATTTCGTTCCCGGCCGGTTCTGGTCTGGTGGCGTTTGCTGCGGCAACCGGTGTGATGCCGCTGGATATGCCTGAATCGGTACTGGTGCGTTTCAAAGGCGAAATGCAGCCGGGTATCACGCTGCGCGATCTGGTGCACGCTATCCCGCTGTATGCCATCAAGCAGGGTCTGTTGACCGTTGAGAAGAAAGGCAAGAAAAACATCTTCTCTGGCCGCGTGCTGGAAATCGAAGGTCTGCCAAAACTGAAAGTGGAGCAGGCGTTTGAACTGACCGATGCCTCCGCTGAACGTTCTGCTGCTGGTTGTACCATCAAGCTGGATAAAGAGCCGATTATCGAGTACCTCAACTCGAACATCGTGCTGCTGAAGTGGATGATCTCCGAAGGCTACGGCGATCGTCGTACGCTGGAGCGCCGCGTCGAAGGCATGGAAAAATGGCTGGCCGATCCGCAACTGCTGGAAGGCGATGCGGATGCGGAATACGCGGCGGTGATCGACATCGATCTGGCGGAAATCAAAGAGCCAATTCTGTGTGCACCGAACGATCCGGATGATGCGCGTCTGCTGTCTGACGTGCAGGGCGAGAAGATCGATGAAGTGTTTATCGGTTCTTGCATGACCAACATTGGCCACTTCCGTGCGGCGGGCAAGCTGCTGGATAGCCACAAAGGTCAGCTGCCGACCCGTCTGTGGGTGGCTCCGCCAACCAAGATGGATGCGGCACAGCTCACCGAAGAGGGCTACTACAGCGTGTTCGGTAAGAGCGGAGCGCGTATCGAGATCCCAGGTTGCTCGCTGTGCATGGGTAACCAGGCGCGTGTGGCTGACGGTGCGACGGTGGTTTCCACCTCGACCCGTAACTTCCCGAACCGTCTCGGTACGGGCGCGAACGTTTATCTGGCCTCTGCGGAGTTGGCGGCAGTCGCTTCGCTCCTGGGTAAACTGCCGACGCCGGATGAGTATCAACAGTTTATGACTCAGGTTGATAAAACGGCGGCAGATACTTACCGCTACCTCAACTTTGATCAGCTGCACCAGTACACCGATAAAGCCGACAACGTGATCTTCCAGACCGCGTTGTAATTGGGAAAAGGTGTTATCAGGGGGCGATGAGAATCGCCCCCTTTTTTTGTGTGCTTTTTTCCTCTGGCGCGGCCTGGCATAATGCGAGCACGATCCCACTTTATTCAGCGTGTTGCGCACAAAATGCTCTCAGGGAGTGCCTCGTGGCGCGCTATCAGTAAGAGGTAAAACTCATGGAATATGAATTTTTGCGCGATCTGACCGGTAAGGTCAAAGTGCGTATGTCGATGGACCACGAAGCGGTGGGGCACTGGTTCAACGAAGAGGTGGATGAGAATCTTACCCTGCTGGATGAAGTCGAAGCTGCCGTGCAGCAGGTGAAAGGCACCCATCATCAGTGGCAACGTGTCGGGCATGAATATACGCTGTGGCTCGATGAAGAAGAGGTGATGATTCGCGCTAACCAGCTGGCGTTAGAGGATGATGGCCTGGAAGAAGGCATGACCTACTACGATGAAGAGAGCCTGGCGTTCTGCGGCGTAGAAGACTTCCTGGCGGTGATTAGCGCGTATCGGCAGTTTTTAGCGGGGAAATAATCGTCCTGATTGCCTTAAATGAACCGATTCCCCCAATCTGGCAACAAAGCCCGCCTTAATTAGGCGGCTTTTCTCTTGATGCACAGAAGTATAAAAAGAAGAGCATAAACACAAATAAAAGCCAGACTGGAGTATAGCGGCTTCTGTAAGCTTACTGCCCATGAGGAGAGAAAATAACCAATGGTCAACCCTGCGCCAAAAGTCATTAAATTATATGTTGAGAGAAACTTCAATATTTCATGATGGTTGTCTGATTGAGATATCTTCTGCAAAATTATTTGTGGAGTTATTATTTCCCCCAAGGTAAATAATGAAGTAATGACCAGAATGGATGCAGATGAATGACAATATGGACTAGCGATAATGCTTATTAGCGAGCAAAAACTACCGAATATGATTGCGATTACTGAATTGACTCTCCATCTTCTAATTACATTCAATACTGGAATGGTCAGCGTTATCAGCAAGATGGCATTCACAGAAAACATCAACGGCAGGAAGGCAGATGCAGGATTGTTTTTTTCCACTGAAATCGCCATGAATGCATAAATCTGTGCTTCAAAAACAAAATGTACCAGTGCAATGAGGCAGAGTAAAAATACATCGCGTGGCATGTGAAATAAGCTTATCCCTTTAACTCTGGTGGGTACCACTCCATGTGTTTCTGACGTTAGTAGTGAGATCAGTAGTGCAGAAAGCAAAAACAATACAGCTGAGAAAAATAATAATACGATTACATTGTATTGATTGATTAAAAAGCTACCACATATTGGACCAAGTGCACCTCCAACACTGGTTGTGACTTTTATATATCCCAGCATCGAAGCCCGGACTGTTTCCGTCTTGATATCTTTCAGTTGTAGAGTTTTAATTAAATTGGAGGTGTAGCTAATCGAGAAGCGAAATATTATGAGGCTCAGGGAGAAAGAAAATAAAGGAATTAATGCCAATTTGTTAACGATAATAAGGCTAAGAATTGAAGAAAACCCGATAAAGAAAGTCAATACAATTTGTTTTCTTAAGTTGCGAGCCGAAAATAAAGTAGAAAATAAGTAGGCTAGTATGCTACCACCCATCACGCCCGTTCCTGCCGCTGAAGAAGCTTCAGCTGATGTCAAAAGCATCCAAGCAGCGAGGTCGGTACTGATGTAAGGAAAAAATGAGAACGATGCCAAAGAGGAAAATATATTGGCTAAAAGAATAAGATAATCATCACGTGATAGTTTTTTATTTTTCAAGTGAGTTTCTCAAGGGAATTGATTTTGAATAAAGAATTCCTGGGCAAGCGTAAGGGAATTCTTTTCTCATGCTGGATTTTTTATCATAGAAGTATTGTGCGAATAATACGCCATCCTCATCAACATTTAAAAGAGGGTTGTTAATAATGAATTTATAGGCAGAGCTGTTTTCATTTGGGACTCTGAGAAGTAGTCGGAGTTCTTTAAAGACATTATCAGGAATGCATGCTTCAGTGCCGAAGCGTTTTTTATATTGAAAAGTCCCTTTTGTCAGGAATGGCTCGCATCCCTGAAAATCAACAATGTCAATAAACTTTTCATGACAAGACCATTCAAGAATGGAGTGATAGACAAAGTTTTGTGAGCCGTCTGCTCTGTATCTATAATCACCGTCTAATACGCCAATCAATCTGGAGTTCATCTTCTTATTCAATGTGTCAATTTGGCCGACACTTCCTGCAACCCATTTCCCATTTTTGAATATTCTAAATAACAATCCATTCTTAAATAGTGTCTCATAAGCATCTTGGCGAGGTAAACTCCTGGCTTTCGATCCATATCTTTTTGCCATTGTTGGCGCATGCATCTTATCGTAGAAATAGAAGAAATCTTCATTGCTATGCGAAATGTCATAGGAAAAACCCTCTTTCTGGGAGCGAATAAACCTTTTTCTTTCTCGTGTTGACATGTTGTCAAGTATCACATCGAAATTAATGTCTGTCCTAACATACTGATGAATGCGTGAAACTCCAATTATATCATGATCGGTCTTTATTTTTTCAATAGTATCAATGTCTAGTACGACAACGATTAGGTCGCAACTATATTCTGAAATAACTTTGTCTATTTCCAGTGAATTGAAACATAAACTGCTTATGATCAAACTTTCAGAATCCTGACCATAAAATTGCTGTTCCACATAAGGAGATATGTAAGTTAAACCTTCTTTAACACCTAAATATAATATTCGGCTTAATCTTCCTTCTTGACAATACCCTTGCGTCAGACGCAGGTGATATTCAGTTATATCCATACCTAAATCACCTTAATCAGATGTAGTTCATCATTTGGTCTTCATTCATAACTGAAACGTAGTCATCTGACCCAAGGGTTTCATAATCACCGGAGGAGTAATACCCAGTACCATGTATAACAAACTTATTTATATCCTCCCTGATCAGGTTACGATCAATAGCGTTCATAGCGCCGGTCATAGCCATAATTAGTGACCATTCTTTAACATTTTTAGTGTCAGAGACCAACGAAACACCTGCGTTGCACAGCATCTCGCGAATTAATGCATAACGCTCAAGGCACTCCAGAAGCGACACAACAACACCATTTCCACCGTATGTATTAATGATGTCTGTCATTTCATGTACTGTAGCGGGTTTATGACTATAAAATGTCTGCTCCAGAACTTCTTTAATACTGGAGGTACGGAAAGGATAGTTTTTGAGATGACTCTGATGGTAATATCCATCCTTACTTAAAGAATAAATATTTTTTGGAGGCTCAAATGATCCTGTTAAAAGAAAATCTACCATGTCGCTTGTTGCCAGGTGCTGTACCAATAAAAACTCTGGCATTTGTGTTTTACATCCTAAGTCATTAAGTCTATCAACGCCGGTTTTATAACCCAGGAATCCATAGGCGCTGGAAACTGAATGTACGTGAACGCATTTTTTGTTTTCAAGTTCACCAAATTCATAATCATAAAAAGCACGAATTTGGTCAGCGAAACGATAGTTTTCAAGTTTAAGTGAATGCCATAGTTTAGTGTCGCTTTTATTGTTATCATTAAATTTTTCTTTGAATTTGTTTCCAATCTCTTTTACTTTCTCTGGGCTATCCGTATCGAGCACAAATGCTGGGTTAAGATTTTTCAGATGGTTATCTGAAGATAGCTCTGAAATTCTCAATTTTTCTTTAGTGTCTTTAGGCGTTAGCGTAATTATTCTCAATTCTTCTGGTGAGACTAAGTCACTCTTAATTGCTCTTAAGACGGCATCCCTTAATGCAATTGCCTTATTTCCCGATGATGGAGAGAAAACGATGATTTTCTCTCGTTTTTCTCTTATGTGGCTGACTGCTCTGGCGATCATTAGCGTAGCTGCAAACGTTTTTACCGTGTTGGTCGCGGGGTTTTTCATTAAATTAAAAAGACTGATTTCTTTTCCTTTATACTTTCCAATGCTGACTATAGATGCTTTTGTTGGTGAAAGATATTTTTTTAATTTTTCATCCATGAAAGGAATTTTAAAATCAGGCTCAAATGTGTGTGAAGATCCTGAAGGAGTATTATTATTTTCTGAGGAAAAGAACTCTTCTGAGTTGAGTAGTAAATTGTAGTATCGCTCTACAAGATTATCAGAATCGATCAGTGCTTCTGAAAATTTTATTGATTTCATTATATATCCTTGTCCTGACAGGACTTGAGTTATTTGTAGATTGCTATCTGGTTATAACCGATGCTTAGTATTATTAGCGTTTTTCTTATTTAAAAGTCAATAGGCTGGGCGCATTTCTTCTATACCAAGGTATAGTTTTATTTTTTATTCATATAAATCAGATGGGTAGAGGTGTTTCCGTGATTGTCTGGAATAAACAGCTAAAGGTAGTCTACGTGTCTACATACTCATAATGGGTTAATTTATTTTTGTCGGGAGTGGGGTGGAAATAGTAATTTTTTATTTTTGGTGCGAATTATAAGGTGGCTATTGAAACTTTAGTGTGAGATTCGTGAGGAGATGAATGCTAAATGTCTCCGGTAAAATATAAGGAATGATATTGTTTTGCATGGAGTATTAGTGAATGTATTTCTCCATGAAATGAATTTTTCAACTTTTCTATTCAATGAAGTTGTAAGTAAATAACGCGAAATCCGGTTGTAATGAATCCGGTAGTGCCCCGGACTCATTACCAGATATTACTTTATTAAACCGTTGCAATCGGCGTAACAGGCGACCCTACTGCACCCGGCAGCCGCAGCGGCGGGGCCGTCAGCAGAAACGCATGACGCTGATGATGCGCCAGCCAGTCTGCCAGCGGACTCAATAGCCACAGCTCGCCGAGATATACCCCCAGCCGGAACAGGCAGAGATCATGCAACGGATGCGACGGATAAAAATCTTCGTTCAACGGTCGTGCCGGTAGCATCTCCACCGCCGGATTGTCGGCAATCAGCGCCACAACACCGCTTTCTACAATCCACTGCCGCAATTGCGCATCGCTGCCGTCCAGCCCGGCAAAGTGGCTGTTAAGGAAAGTCATATCTGGCTCGCCTTGCATCGACAGAATGGCCTCATCCATGCCGGTACGGAAACACACCAGATCGCCAGGGCGCACTTCAATACCGTCAGCCTGCAAAATCTGTTGCAGATGGGTATAGCCAAAGGCAAAACGCTCGGTGCCAAAGTGGCGCTTGATATCGATCATCACCGCCCGTCCCTGAATACCGTGCTGCGCCATATTTTCGATGCCCAGCGCTTTGGCTCCCAGATGGCTACCGTGGTGGCAGCCACACCCGGCGCGGTAGTCGGTTTCGCCAACGATATCGACATTCGCTTTATAGCCGTTGTAGAACACCATTTCTGGCTCGCCGTTCGCGTTCACGTCAAACCATTGTCCCATGTGTGCAAGGCTGTCCCACTGGGTGGAATATTGCAGCGCCAGCGTCACGGTGTCGTCGCAAATCACATCACTCAACTGTGGATTATCACGCGACAGCGGATAGGTCATATTGGCGTGCTCGCCGCGCCGTGTGGCGTTGAGCTGCGGCGGTGGACGACGTGGGTTCATCGCCGTGCCGCCCGGTAAATCGAGCGGCAAACTCAGGCAAAAGGTTTCTCCGGTCTGCACTTCCGCCACACCTTCCCGCACTTTTTGTGGCGTGAGTAGATTGAGGCGGCCTAACTGGTCATCGGGGCCAAAATCACCCCAGGTGGAGTGGGGCGGGCGTTGTTTCCAACGGCTATTCATACTTCTCTCCTCAACGCGCCATCCGGCGCAGCGTTGTCGGCCACACCCATCGGCTGCACGCGCGGCAGCCAGAAGGCATACACCAGCGCGCCGACCACACCGATGACGCCAGCGATTTCCAGCGGAATCACAAACGAATGGGTGAACTGCATGATCACACCGATCAGAATCGGCGAAATGATGCCAGCAAGGTTGGCCGCCATATTCTGGATACCCCCAATGGTGGCGACATTGGCGCGGTTGGGTGCCACGTCTGACGGCAGCGCCCACAAAGCCGCCGAAGCAAAGGTTGCGGCAAAGTTAGCGAAGCACAGCGCAGACAGCGCCAGACCTACCGTCGGGGAAAAGGCCGCCAGGCCGATAGTCGCGCTGCCAAGCATCCCACCGACCAGCGGGATTTTGCGCGCCACGCTGAGTGAATAACCTCGGCGCACCAACGAATCCGACAGCAAACCGCCACACCAGCCACCGACAATCGCAGCGATACCCGGCAGCATCCCCAGCAGGCCGAACTTCATCAGCGAAAGATGGAAGGTTTCCACCAGATAGGTTGGGAACCAGGTGAAGAAGAAATAGGAAACGAAGTTGATGCAGAAGAAACCCGCCATCATCGCCTGCACGGTGCGCTGCGCCAGCAACTGACGTACGCTCATCGGTTCGCCGTTTTGCGGGTCCTGATTGGCCTCAATAAACGCCACTTCTTCTGCGGAGACGGCCTTGTGTTCGCGCGGATCGCGATACCACAGATACCATGCCAGCGCCCAGACCACCGCCACCAGGCCGGAGATGACAAAGGTCATACGCCAGCCAACCAGCGCAATCAAAAACGAGATGATTGGAATCGCCAGGGTGCCGCCAATTTTGCTGCCGTTGTTAAAGGTGGCGGCGGCGAAGCTGCGTTCCTGGCGCGGGAACCAGCGTGTCACGGTCGAGGAACTGGCGGGATAGCTGGGGGCTTCGACCGCACCGAGGACAAAACGGAAACCCACCAGCGCAGCGATGCTGCTGGCGAGGCCGCAGGCCGCGGTAGCCAGTCCCCAGCCGAGGCTACTGAGGGCGAAAGTGATGCGTGGGCCGAGTTTATCCACCAGCCAACCGCCTGGTAACTGGAACAGGACATAACTCCAGAAGAAGGCGGAGAGCAGCAACCCGCTGTCGGTGGGCGAGAAGTGTAACTCCTGGCTCATAAACGGGATGGCGACGCTCATTGCGGCGCGGTCGATGTAGTTGATGGCGATGCCGACAGACAGCACCGTCAGAATGATGAAACGAAATTTCCCTTTTCTTGCCGAAACAGCAGCAGATGCTCCATTGGAATTCAGCGACATCATCGCCTCCAATTGTTTTTTATAGTGAGTTGTAGGGAACGCCGCATCAGGACGATGCGGCGGGTCAGGGCGCTTACGCGCCGCTGGTCAGGGTTTGTGAATGATGAACCTGTTCCTCATCCACGATAGGTTCTACTTTGCCCATCAGGAACAGGTAATTAAGGATGCCAATCACCACCAGTACGGCAGAGAACACCAGCGCCCAGGTGAAATGGCCGGTGGCACCCACGATAGCGCCGGTAATGATCGGGCCAACCGCCCCGCCCATATTGGAAACGGTATTCTGCAATCCGGCGACAATTGACACGCTGTTTTTCGGTGCCACGTCACCCGGCAACGCCCACACCTGGGAAGCCGCTACGGTCGTACCCGATTTGGCGATGCACAGCAGCAGCACTGTCATAAATACCGAGTCAGTGAAGGGTGCAAAACCGATGCACAGCGCCATCACCAGGCCAATGGTCAGGAACAGTTTACGCGTCGCGGTCAGCGACAGGACTTTGTTGTGCACCATCCGGTCGGATGCCCAACCAGCCAGCACTTCAATCACCATGCCGCAAATCAACGGCAGTGCTGCCACCATCCCCATTTTCAGGAAGTCCATGCCTTTATCTTTCACCAGGTAGGTCGGCAGCCAGGTGATAAAGAAATAGGAGGTGTAGTTGATGGTGAAGAAGCCAATGCACATTGCCCAGATATTGCGATAGCGCAGCAGCTTGTACCACTTCATCGGCAGCACGCTTTTATCACCGTGCTTGTTAGCCTGGCCATCACGGATCAGGTGCACTTCATCGCGGCTGATCGACTTATGATCTTCCGGGTTCTCGGCATAGATAAAGTACCAGGCAATTACCCAGAACAGACCGACCGCACCGATGGCGAGGAAGGTGATGCGCCAGTCAAACATGGCGATCATCCATACAATCAGCGGCATGGCGATAGCACCACCAAATTTGGAGGCGCTGTCAAACAAGCCAGAGACGGTGGCGCGTTCGCGGTCCGGGAACCAGCGGGCTGCGATCCCGGCGTTGCTCGGGTAGGCCGCCGCTTCACCGACACCCAGCGCCAGACGCAGCGCCAGTAGCGATTTAAAGCCCGTTGCCAGGCCCATTGCCATAGTGGCGATTGACCACCAGCCAACGGCAATCCCCAGCCCTTTTTTCTGACCGAAACGGTCAGCAAACCAGCCAGCCGGAATTTGCAGTAGTGCGTACGACCAGAAAAACGCGGCCATGATTACGCCCATCATCTCTGGATTGATTTCCAGTTCTTTGATCAGATGCGGGGCAGCAGCAGAGAGTACAGTACGGTCAATATAGTTAATGGCGACAGCCAGCCACATCAGGCCAGCTATCCACCAGCGAATACGGGTCGAGCGTGAGGGTGTATTCATAATAATCACTCGATTCAGGGGGGCGGCCCTCAGGCCAGCCCGTTCATCACGTTAACCGGGCGTTCGCCCTGTTTAATGCACTGCACAATTTGCGTCACGCAACGTTCGCCAATGGCGCTGATTGCCCCGTCGGTGTAGCCCGCAATATGTGAGGTCGGAATAAAGTTGCTCAGGGTGAACAGCGGATGTCCGGCCAGAGGTTCCTGCTCAAAGACATCCGCAGCCGCTCCGGCGATCACGTTGTCCTGCAACGCCTGGAACAGATCCTGTTCATTCACCACGCCACCGCGCGATACATTGATCAGGAACGCGCTTTTCTTCATCCGTTTGATACGAGCTGCATCAAACAGGTTGCGCGTTTCATTGGTCAGCGGGGTATGCAGGGTGATGAAGTCACTCGCTTCGGTCAGTTGATCCATGCTGACGAATTCGATGCCATGTTCCGCAGCGAATTTCTCATCCGGGTAGAAATCGAAGGCGATCACGCGCATGTTGAAGCCTTTGGCGCGCAGTGCGACCTGCTTACCAATGTTGCCCAGCCCAACGATGCCAAGCGTTTTGCCGTAAACGTCGGTGGCAAAAATACGCGGCCAGTTGCCGGCACGGGTTTCCACCGCCGCTTGGGTGACCTGACGGGCGCTGTTGAGGATCAAAGCAAAAGCGAAGTCAGCCACGGCATGCTTGTTGGCATCCGGCACGTTGGTCACGTAAATACCGCGTGCGCGGGTGGCTTCCAGATTGATGTTGTCGACGCCAACGCCGTGCTTACAGACAATCTTCAGCTGTGGCGCTTTGCTCAATAGTTCTTCATTGACGTCGGTAAAGGCGACAATCATCGCCACGGTGTCGGGCAGATGCGGCTCCAGCGCGCTGAGCGGGGCATCGGCGGGCAGGGTGATCAGTTCAAAACCCTGCTGTTGCAACGTGGTGATTGGCGTTGCGTCATATTTAGCGAATGATGGTGAGGTACAGATGACTTTCATAACGCTTCCCGGTGTAAAAAGTGGAACAGGCAAGGGCAGCACACGCTGCCCTGACGGCCATTACTGCAAATACTGGTTCACGATCTGACGGATCTTCTGCTCTTCTTCGGCAGTGAAACGCACCGCATAGCGGCTGTCACCGACGTTATAACCGAGCAGAGAAACCGCCTTTTTCACCGCTGCCGGTGAGAAGCCGACGCTGTACAGGTCGGTGCGTAAGCCGGTGACGTTTTCCTGTGCCAGGCGCGAACCTTCGATATCGCCGGCGTGGAAGCGTGCCCAGATGGCGTTGATCTCTTTCGGTGCCACGTTGGCAAGGCCGGAGATGCAGGCTGAGCAGCCATCAACAAAACCCTGATGAATCAGCGAGTCCGGGCCATTCAGCACGTCAAAATTATCGATACCTTTGGCGGCTTGCAGGAAACCGCTCAGGCTTTCGTAGCTGCCCGCGCTGTCCTTGATACCGATGATGTTGGGATGTGACGCCAGCGTGCGCACGGTTTCCGGTTGCAAGGTATTGCCGGTACGCGCCGGGATGTTGTAGAGGAACAGCGGCACGTTCAGCGCATCCGCCACCGTCTGATAGTGGTAAATCAACTCATTCTGCTTCAACGGCACGAAGTACGGGGTGATCACCGATACCGCATCAACACCCAGTTTCTCAATCTGCTTACCGAGACGGATGGTTTCACGGGTGGAGATCTCGCCAATATGTGCCACTACGGGCGCGCTGCCGTTCACTTCATCCACGCAGGTTTCAGTGACCGCCAGTTTCTCCTGCTCATTCAGCACGAAGAATTCACCGTTGGTGCCGCCGCAGAAAATACCGTTACCGGCGCTCAGTTGACGCTTCACCTGCTCACGTTGTGTGGCAGGGTTAAAGGCACCGTCGCGGTCGAAGGTGGTGACAATGGCGGTCAGTACGCCCTGAATTTTGTTGCTCATGATTTCCTCGATAGTCCTTAGTGATTCAATGCCGGAAACAGCGTCAGGTAGACGTTTCGCACGTCATCGGCGCTCACTTTCATCGGTACATTCTTCATCAGGCGTTGCACGTCGAGCGCGGCTTCCACCAGATAGGGCAGGTGATCCGGGCCGATACCCAGCTCTTCCAGGCTGGCAGGCAGTTTCAGGCGCTGTACCAGCGCGGCGAAGTACTCAACCAGCGCGTGCGATTTCGCTTCTTCATCCAGAGTCTGGTCGGCATCAGGCAGCAGGTCATAAGCCTGAGCAAATTTACTCACTGCTGCCGGGCGTACGAAACGCATACAGGGTGCCAACAGGATGGCGTTCGCCACGCCGTGCGGAATGTGATATTTGCCGCCCAGCGGATAAGACATCGCGTGCACCAGATGCGTACCGGCGTGGGCAATCGATGCGCCGCCGTAATATGACGCCCACAGCATATTCAGACGCGCTTCAAGATTACCCGGCTCGGCAACGGCGGTTTCCAGGCTGGCAAACAGCTTTTTCATGCCAATCATCGCGTAGTTATCACTCACCGGGTTGGCGACCGTGGCGGTGAAGCACTCAATCAGGTGGCACAGTGCATCAATGCCGGTAGAAGAGGCGATGTGTGGCGGCATGCTGGTGGTCAGCTCCGGCACCAGCGCGACATAGTCCGGCAGCATCACCGGGGTAATAATGCCGACTTTGGTTTCTTTCTCCGGGATCGCCAGGATGGCGTTCGGCGTGGCTTCTGAACCGGTGCCTGCGGTGGTCGGGATCAGCAGCGAAGTGGTGCGGGTTAGCGGTTTTTCCCCGGCCAGCAGGGCCTCAAGGGTAGGCGCGCCTTTCACGCACAGAATAGAGAGCAGTTTGGCAACGTCCAGTACGCTACCGCCGCCTACACCAATCACCAGATCGACATCGGTCGTCGGCAGGGCAGCAACAATCGCCGCCACATCATGCTGGCTGGGTTCTGGCGGCACGCTGTTGACCACACTGAGGCTGGCAATGTGCTGCTTCAGTTGGGCAATCAACGTCTGGACTGCCGGGATGCCCTCTATATTCTTATCAGTGACCAGCAGCGCTTTCTGCCGACCTTTCAGCAGGTAGCTGAGGTCATTGAGTGCCTGATAGCCGCTAATCACGGTGCTGTTGATATTCATTTCGTACCCTTTTCCCGATGTTATCGCGCTGATTGATTGGTTTTGCTCATCAGTCTGCGATATCTGTCACTAACTGTGCCTGAATTTATAGGGCATATTGATTTCAATTAATTTGATCTTGCTCACATATAATCAATCATGATTGAATATAATCAATCTCAACACGGCAAGCTGCCCGTTACAGGAGAGAGGATGCGTTCACAACCTTGGAAAACGCCGGTTCTGGTGATTGCCGATGATTTTACCGGCGCTAACGATGCCGGAAGCGGTCTGGCCCGGGCAGGGGCGCGCGTGCATGTGCTGTTTAATAGCGATACGCCGCATGATGCCAATGCCGCCGATGTACTGGTGATTAGCACCGACAGCCGGGCAGTAAGTGCCACCGAGGCCGCGCAACGCACTGAACGCGCGGTACAGCAGCATCAGGCGATTGCGCGGGATGGCTGGTTGTTTAAGAAGATGGATTCCACGTTACGTGGCAACCCCGGTGCGGAAATTGCCGCAGCGATGGCGGCCAGTGGCAAAGCGCTGGCACTGGTCGTGCCTGCGGTACCAAAGCTGGGGCGCACCACGCGAGGGGGCGAGGTGTGGATCAATCAGCAGCGCCTGACTGACACCGAATTTGCCAGCGACCCGAAAACGCCCGTTACCAGCAGCAATGTGCTGATGCGCTTGCAGATGCAGAGCGATTTGCCAGGTGAAGTGATCAATATCGACACGCTACGCAGCGGCAAGCTGGCGCAGGTGCTGGCAGGGAAGCAGGGGCTGGTGGTGATTGATATTGAGCAGGACGCCGATTTACGCGTTTTGATGCAGGCGGCAGCTGTGCTGTCAACGCGTCCGCTGTTGGCCGGGGCATCTGGTCTGGGTGACGCGCTGGGTGAGTATCTGGCAGGCCGGGAGGCGCGGCCGGTGCTGGCGGTGGTGGGTTCGATGAGCGCCATTGCCCAACAGCAGATTGATCGTCTCAATAGCCAGCGGGCGATTCGCATTATCGATATTGATATCCGTCAGTTGTTTGCCCAGCCAGCATGGCCGCAGGCCAGCAACTGGCAGCAGGCGATGGAGCAGGCATTGCGCATGGGTGAACACTGCGTGGTGCGCACCACCCAACATGCCGCACAGCGTCATGAGATTGACAGGCTGTGCCAGCAGCAACAGGTTTCCCGCCAGCAACTGGGCGAGCGTATCTGCCAGTTTTTGGCCCAACTGACCGAAGCAGTGTGCCGCAACGTCCAGCCTGCCGGGCTGTATCTCTCCGGTGGGGATGTGGCGATTGCCGTGGCACAGGCGTTGGGGGCCAGCGGTTTTCAAATTCAGGGTCTGGTGGCGGGCTGTGTGCCGCACGGGGTTCTGCTTAATAGTGATTTACACCTGCCGGTGATGACCAAAGCGGGTGGCTTTGGCGACGAAAACACCCTGGTAGAAGCCATTCGTTTTATTGAGGAGATGTCGAGTGAATAAAATTATTGCGGTGACCATGGGCGATCCGGCGGGCATCAGCCCGGAGATCATCATTAAAGCGCTGGCGGAAGGCGAGCTGGCCGGTGTTCCGGCGGTGGTGGTGGGCTGTGCCGCAACGCTGCGTCGGGTGATGGGATTGAACATTACGCCGCAGGCTGAGCTGCGCGTGCTGGACCAGGTAAAAGACGCGCATTTTGCGCCGGGTATCATCAACGTGATTGACGAGCCGCTGGCGAACCCGGAAGCGCTGCAACCCGGTGTGGTGCAGAAAGAAGCGGGCGATCTGGCATGGCGCTGCGTGAAACGTGCCACCGAACTGGCTCTGGCTGGGGAAGTGCAGGCGATTGCGACTGCGCCGCTGAACAAAGAAGCCCTGCATTCGGCGGGTCATATCTATCCCGGCCACACCGAACTGCTGGCGCAACTGACCAACACCAAAGATTACGCGATGGTACTGTACACCGATCATCTGAAGGTGATTCACGTCACGACGCATATCGCGCTGCGTAAATTCCTCGACACCCTCAATCGTCCGCGTATTGAGACGGTGATCGGCATGGCAGATACTTTCCTGCGCCGTGTCGGATTCGACAAACCGCGTATTGCGGTTGCCGGGGTTAACCCGCATGCCGGTGAGAATGGTTTGTTTGGTGATGAAGAGATCACTACCGTGGCACCGGCCATCAAAGCGATGAAGGAAAAAGGCATCGATGTTTATGGCCCGTGCCCACCGGATACGGTGTTCCTGCAATGCCAGCAAGGCCAGTATGATATGGTGGTGGCGATGTACCACGATCAGGGGCATATCCCGCTGAAATTGCTTGGTTTTTATGATGGCGTCAATATTACAGCCGGTTTGCCGTTTATCCGTACTTCTGCGGACCACGGCACCGCCTTTGATATCGCCTGGACAGGTAAGGCGAACTCTGCGAGCATGGCGATCTCCATCAAACTCGCGATGCAACTTGCATAGGGAAATATGAAGGGACAAAGTCGCCTCGACCAGATTATGGACTATCTGAAAAGCCATAATCTGGTTACTGTTGAACAGCTGGTGAGCGCTATTTCTGCCTCACCGGCCACTATTCGCCGCGATCTGATCAAGCTGGATAAAGAAGGCGTGATTAGCCGTAGTCACGGCGGCGTTACCCTTAATCGCTTTATCCCCGCCCAGCCAACCACTCTGGAAAAGATGCAGCGTAACCTGGCGGAAAAACAGGCGATCGCTCATTTTGCTGCCGGTTTTGTACAGTCCGGAGATGCGGTGGTACTGGATGCTGGCACCACCATGCTGGAGCTGGCGCGTCAACTGACCCATTTACCGCTGCGGGTGATCACTGCCGACCTGCACATCGCGCTGTTTTTGTCTGAATTCAAACAGATTGAAGTCACCATCATTGGCGGGCGGATCGATGATTCCAGCCAGTCATGCATCGGTGAACATGGTCGCCGCCTGCTGCGTAGCATCAACCCGGATGTGGCCTTTGTCAGCTGTAACTCGTGGAGTATCGAACGCGGCATAACTACGCCAACCGAAGAGAAGGCCGGGCTGAAGATGGATTTGCTGGCGAATGCGCGTCGCCGGATTCTGCTGGCCGACAGCAGCAAATACGGTTCATGGTCACTGTTCTGTGCCGCACCCATTGAGAGTCTGACCGATATCGTGACCGATGCGCGCCTGGATGACGAAGTGTGTCGCAATCTGCGGGAACGTGGAATTGCGCTGCAACTGACAGAATAAATCGATATCCTCACCCTGTCGTGGCTCAAGAGTTCAGGCGCAAATGCGCCGACTCGCTCTTGAGCACGATGATGCCATTCCACGTACTCTTTTCTGAATTCAGTTTGGCATGATGTTAATTCTACCGGCGATGAGTGGTTATTATTTCAGGAACCGGATCAAAAATAGACTCTGCTGTATGCAAAGAATATTATCAATGCCAGTATTATCACTGCCGTGATAAAAACCAGAAGATCGGCAAATAATTTACGCATTTTCGCCTCTTTATACAAAGTGATAGCGTTCTGAGTGATATTTCGCTAACGGAACCTGTAAAGCTGCCAGCGTTTTTTCAATCTCATCCATCATTCTGTTTGGGCCACAGATAAAGTATTCATGTTGTTCATATGGCGCTGGAATATAACGTTGTATCAGTTCACTGCTAATGATACCCGTTTCTCCCGTCCAGTCTTTCGGGGGTTGTTCAAGAACATGTATGACCTGTAGATTAATTCTGTCTGACAAGGCTTCCAGTTCTTCTCTAAAAGTAATGCCATCCCAATTTTTATTACCATAGATTAGTATTATCGGACGTTTATCACCGAGATCGGCAAAAGTTCGGATGATACTCATCATCGGGGTAATACCAATCCCCCCGGCAATTAACACATGCATATCCGCCGGATTACCCACAGTGAATGCGCCATAGGGACCATCAATATAAACACGCTTACCCGCCGTCACATTTCTGATCTTCCGGGTGTAATCGCCAGCATCTTGTATGGTCATTTCAATCGTCTCTTTCGCCATTTCCGCGCTGGATGAAAAAGAGAAGGGATGAGACGTCAATTTGAAAGGACTTCCCCAGACATTCAGCCAGCCAAATTGACCGGGGACAAATGGAAACCCTGCATGACCAACAGGTTGCATCACCAGCGTGGTACTGCCTCCTCGTTCATGGCGCGTTGCAATGACCTGGTAGGGTTTTCGCAACATCAGGAAAGGACGGACGATGCGTGTATAAATCAGCAGGCAGCACCAGAGTATGGCTAATCCTGTCCACAAGGCACGTTTTAAGGGCGCATCTAAATAGAACCCCCAGGCAACCGTATGAAGTAGCCCCGCGCCAATAACTAAAACTGCCAAAATAATATGAGTATAGTGCCAGACTTCGTAGCTAATTTTTAGTTTCACACGCCACAGTGCCATCACCATTAAGGCAATAAGAGAATAGGTAGATATTGCCGCAAAGCGTGCCCGCCACGGTGCTTCAATGAAATTAAGTAGTGCCAGTCTTTCTGGTCGCAAAATAAAAAGGATGACAGGATGGGCAATAATCAGGACCAGGGCTATAAAAGACATTTGTTTATGGAAATGATAAATAGTATCTTCGCCCCACGGGCTTGTCACCGCACGAAAGCGGGCGGTAAGACCAACCTGCAATCCTAAAATGGCCAGGCCAGCATAGCCTGCCGCAGCAGAGAATTCTGTCCAAAAATCCCTGGAGGGGGGGAGTGGACCTATCAGAAGAACAAATAACGGACCGGCAGTGAAAAATAGATAGAACAATACCCAGAGAGTATTTCGTGTGAAAATGTTCATGTCCACAACCCCGTGCAGAGTTATTACGGATTATAAATCATTTATTCTGCCATCAGCCTTGTGTTGGTGAAATAATGGTCAATCTATTGTACATACGAAGCGTAGACGAACATTTCTGTTTATACCAAATAATAACTGATACCACACGGGCGTGTGTTTATTAATGGGTGGTATTAAAGTGCATCTGAATAATGAATTTATTGATAAATTTTCGCGGCATCCAGGAGGTGGCGGGTTGTTGCCCGCCATAAAGAATTGGCTGGATCACTTTCGTGAACCGTATCAGAACGCTCCGGGTTTCAGGCCCACAGACGGAATATTGCGGCCATAGTAGATCTCCCGCATCTCTTTCCACAGCAAGCCGGTAATGCGCTGGTGTTCTTCCGGGCTGAGATCTTCCGGTTTGGTGTTGAACAGGTAATGCTTCAGATCGAACTCTTTCAGCAACATTTTGGTGTGAAAGATATTTTCCTGATAAACGTTCACATCCAGCATGTCATACATCGACTTCATATCATCCGACATAAAGTTCTGAATCGAGTTGATCGCATGGTCGATAAAGTGCTTCACGCCATTCACATCACGGGTAAAACCGCGCACGCGATAGTCAATGGTGACGATGTCAGATTCCAACTGGTGAATCAGGTAATTCAACGCTTTCAACGGTGAAATCACGCCGCAGGTCGAGACTTCAATATCGGCGCGGAAGGTGCATAATCCGCCTTCCGGATGGCTTTCCGGATAGGTATGCACGCAAATATGGCTTTTATCGAGGTGCGCGACGACGGAGTTGGGCAGCGGGCCGGGATGTTCTGAGTTATCGATGTCTTTCGGATCGATCGGCTCCTCGCTGACCAGAATGGTCACGCTTGCTCCCTGTGGTTCATAGTCCTGGCGTGCGATGTTGAGCACGTTGGCACCGATGATCGAGCAGGTCTCCGTCAGAATTTCCGTCAGACGGTTGGCGTTGTATTGCTCATCAATATAGGCGATGTAACCATCACGCTCGGCTTCAGTATTTGCATAGCAAATATCGTAAATACAAAAACTCAGGCTCTTTGTCAGGTTATTGAAGCCATGTAGTTTTAGCTTTTGCAATTTCGTTCACCCCCTTATAAATATCCGGTCAGCGCACGTCTGACAGGGCATTCAGCAGATATTGCGGCAGGGCAAAGCTGCCAGTGTGGATTGCCGGATTGTAGTAACGGCAGTGCAGGCCAGCGGCCGCAAAACGCGACTGCAAGGTGGCGCTATCAAGTTGACGTAGCGCCGGATTGTCGCTAGCCCAGGCAAAGGTCATGATGCCACCGTAATAGGTCGGAATCGCTGCCTGGTAAAAGCTGACATCGGAAAAGTAGTGGCTGAGTTTGCGATGGCTGTTAATCGCCTCGTCTTGCTGTAAAAAGCAGACGCCGTTCTGTGCGACAAAAATACCGCCCGGGTTGAGGGCGTTTTTGCAGCCGGCATAAAATTCTGAGGTGAACAGGCTCTCTCCCGGACCGATCGGGTCGGTGCAGTCAGAGATGATCACATCGAATTTCTCCGGCGTCTGGTTGACGAAATTGACGCCATCATCAATCACCAGCTGCAAACGCGCATCGTCATAGGCACCCGCGCTGTGGTTGGGCAGATACTGTTTGCAGAAGTTCACCACCCCGGCATCGATCTCCACCATGGTGATCTGTTCAATGCTGGCATGGCGTGATACTTCGCGCAGCATGGCACCGTCGCCACCGCCGATAATCAGCACACGCTTTGCCGCCCCGTGCGCCAGAATCGGCACATGGGTCATCATTTCATGATAGATAAATTCATCGCGCTCGGTGGTTTGTACCACGCCGTCCAGCGCCATAACGCGACCGAAAGCCGCATTTTCAAAGATGACTAAATCCTGGTGCGCAGTTTTCTCGCGGTAAAGTTCCTTATCCACCGTGAAATACTGTCCGAAACCGGCATGAAGGGTTTCATACCACATTTCATTTTGGGCCATGATTGAGGCTCTCCTGTGATGACATCGCCATGAAAATGGGCGGCAAATCATAGCGAATTATGACCGTGGTTGCACGGTCAAATGTTCAGCAGCAGAGCGGGGCGGCGGGTTATTTCACGTAGGCGAGCAGGCTTAACGAGTCGCGTGCCAGTGACTTACATTTTTTGTCATTGGTGATGGCGATGCCGCTCAAATCTTTGTAGCTGTCTTCGCCGAGCGCTTTCATGTTGAAGGTACTGTAGTTGCTCAGATCCCAGCGGTTTTGCTGGGCGAAGAACACCAGTGCTTTGCGAATCTGCGCATCGGGTAAGTCCTGATAGCCGCAATCATTCTTCAGATAAACAAATACTGCGGTGAGATCAGCCAGATCTTCCGCTTCGGATTCGCTCAGGGCAAAGCTGGTGGAGGAGAAGCCAAGGAGTCCCGCCAGCAGCAGGATCTTGATGCTTTTCGTCATAATCATTCTCAACAAGGGACAATAAACTGACGTTAGCACAGATACTGGCAGGATTCCGATAAATTTGCCGTCGTGCCGCACTTCGCAATTTTTTCGCTGCATTATACAGCAGGGCTTGACCCTCCCGCAGGGGCAAGGTTTACGCTGAGGCCTTATGCACAATAAGGATATGAATATGCAACGTCGTCATTTTCTGAAGCTGACTGCTGCTCTCAGCGCGGCAGGTGCCCTGCCCCTGTGGAGCCGCTCATTGATGGCCGCCACGCGCCCTTTATTGCCGATCCCCGCGCTGCTGGAAGCGGATGCGCACGGCACCTATAACCTTATCGCTCAGGCTGGCACCAGCCAGTGGAACGGCAAAGCGGTGCCGACCTGGGGTTACAACGGTAGCCTGCTCGGCCCCGCCATTGCCTTGCAGCGCGGTAAACCGGTGAACGTCAATATCCATAACCGTCTGCCGGAAGCGACGACCGTCCACTGGCACGGGCTGGAAGTACCCGGTGCGGTGGATGGGGGGCCTCAGGCGGTCATCGCGCCCGGAGCAACCCGGCAGGTGAGTTTTACTCCGGATCAACCCGCAGCGACCTGCTGGTTTCATCCCCATCAGCATGGCAAAACCGGCCATCAGGTCGCTCAGGGGCTGGCTGGACTGGTGCTGCTTCAGGATGACGCATCCGGCAAATTGCGCCTGCCCATCCAGTGGGGCGTTGACGATGTCCCCCTGATTTTCCAGGACAAGCAGCTAACGAAAGATGGCAGCCGCATCGAATATCAACTGGATATTATGCGCGCGGCAGTGGGTTGGTTCGGCGATATGATGCTGACCAACGGCGCGCAATATCCACAACATGCGGTGCCTCGCGGCTGGTTGCGCCTGCGTCTGCTGAATGGATGTAACGCCCGTTCACTGCATATCGCCACCAGCGATAAACGTCCGTTATATGTGATTGGCAGCGACGGTGGTTTGCTGGCGGAACCGGTGAAGGTGGAGAGTCTGCCGCTACTGCCAGGCGAACGTTTTGAAGTGATGGTCGATACTTCCGACGGCAACGCCTTTGATATGGTGACGCTGCCGGTGACACAGATGGGTATGATGCTGGCCCCGTTCGATCAGCCGCTGCCGTTGGTGAACATCCTGCCGCTGCGTGTCATGGCGAGCGGCGCGTTGCCAGATAAGCTGGTGGATCTGCCGCCAGTACCCGCGACTGAGGGGCTGCAAACCCGTTGGTTGCAACTGATGATGGACCCGCAGCTCGACAGCCAGGGGATGCAGGCGTTGATGGATCGCTACGGGGCAAAAGCGATGGGTAATCATCACGGCATGGCCATGCCAGCCGACAAAAAGCCGATGGACATGAAGATGGACATGGGCGGCATGCAGATGGATCACGGCAACATGGCGATGGATCACAGCGGCCATGCTAAGGCTGCGCCGGGTTACGATTTTCATAATGGGAACAAAATCAATGGCGTTGCCTTTGATATGGCGAAGCCGATGTTCGGTGCGAAACTTGGCAGCATGGAGAAATGGACCATCTCCGGCGAAGGCGACAGCATGCTGCACCCGTTCCATATCCACGGCACCCAGTTCCGTATTCTGTCAGAAAATGGCAAGCCGCCGGCTCCACACCGCCAGGGCTGGAAAGATATGGTCAGCGTCGATGGCTGGCGCAGTGAGGTGTTGGTGCGCTTCAACTATGTTGCCAGCGCTGAACATGCCTACATGGCGCACTGTCACCTGCTGGAACATGAAGACACCGGCATGATGCTGGGCTTTACCGTGACTTAACTGGCTAACGCCTGCCGGATATCTTCAATTAAATCATCGGCATGTTCGATGCCGATGGATAATCGCACGGTGGCGTCAGTGATACCAATACGCTGACGTACTTCGGCGGCGACACCGGAATGGGTGGTGCTGGCCGGATGGCTGGCGAGTGATTCGGTGCCGCCGAGGCTCACCGCCAGTTTGAACAACTTCAGGACGTTGAGAAAACGGAAAGCGGCAGGCTGACCGCCGCGAATATCAAAAGAGAAGGTGGAACCTGCGCCAAAGCACTGACGACGATAGGTTTCCCCGGCGCTGCTGTTTTTATCGAGGAAGGGGAGCCAGTACAACTTCTCCACCTGCGGTTGATCGCGCAGAAACGCCGCCACTAACGCTGCGTTGTGCGCGGCTTTCTCCATCCGCAACGACAATGTTTCCAGCGAACGGCCAATCATCCAACTGGAGTGAGGGTCAAGCTGGGTACCAATGGCGCTGCGCAGCGACCGTACCTGATCAATCAACGCTTTTCTACCCAGTACCGCACCGGCAATCAGGTCAGAGTGGCCGCCGACATATTTGGTCAGGGAATAGAGCGACAGGTCAGCACCCTGTTCCAGCGGGCGCTGAAAAATCGGGCCGAGCAGGGTGTTATCACAGGCAATAATCGGGCGGGAACCCTGGTGCTGAGCAATCACCTCGGCGACTTCCACCATCAATTCAATATCCACCAGACTGTTGGTGGGGTTGGCGGGGGTTTCAATCAAAATCAACGCCACGCGTCCACGTTGCCAGGCCAGTTTAGCGGCTTCGTGGACTTTCTCTTCATCGGTGCCATCGCTGAAACCAACGGCTTTAATTTCGAGATTATGTAGCGTCTTGCTGAGCAGGGTTTCGGTGCCGCCGTACAGCGGCTGTGAATGCAAAATCACCTCACCTGGCCGGGCAAAGGTTAGCAAGGTGGTGGCAATCGCCGCCATGCCGGAAGAGAACAGGGCGGCGCGTTCTGCCCCTTCGTAAATTGCCAGCCGATCTTCAACAATTTCGCTATTGGGATGATTAAAGCGTGAATAGACCAGTCCGCCGCTTTGGCCCTCGGGCGGTTCCCGGCGACCGGCGACGAAATCAAAAAAATCCTTCCCTTCTTCGGCGCTGTTAAACACAAAGGTGGAGGTGAGGAATACCGGTGGCTTAACTGCCCCTTCCGACAGGCGTGGATCGTAACCGTAATTCAGCATTTGTGTTTCGGGATGGAGCGAAGAGGTATCAGGCGGCGATTTTTTGCTGGATGAAGAGGTCATAACGTCTCCGGTTGGCTGGGTGCTTTTTATACAGTTAACGTCAGAGCAATATTTTTCGCCACGGTAACGTTTGCGTTGTGTGCGCGGCGTCAGCGCTTAATTGGACTATGATAGACTGCGTGGCTTTCTTAAGACACCTAACCGGGCTGAATGCAATGAAACACACCGTCGACGTGATGATCTCTGAGCAGGAGATCGCAACCCGTATTGCCGAGCTGGGCAAACAGATTAGCGACCATTACCGTAACAGCGGCCGTGAAATGGTGCTGGTCGGGCTGTTACGCGGTTCCTTTATGTTTATGGCCGATCTGTGCCGCACCATTGAGGTGCCGCACGAAGTCGACTTTATGACCGCCTCCAGCTACGGCAGCGGCATGTCCAGTACCCGTGATGTGAAGATCCTGAAAGATCTCGATGAAGATATTCGCGGTAAAGACGTGCTGATCGTCGAAGACATCATCGATTCCGGCAACACCCTGAGCAAAGTGCGCGAGATCCTGCGTCTGCGTGAGCCGCACTCGCTGGCGATTTGTACCCTGCTGGACAAGCCGGAACGTCGTGAAGTGGATGTCACCGTTGAATATGTTGGCTTCGCCATCCCGGACGAATTTGTGGTGGGTTTTGGTATCGACTACGCCCAGCGCTATCGTCATCTGCCGTACATCGGCAAAGTGGTGCTGCTCGACGAGTAACCGCACAATCTTCCAAGGCTAACCTTTCCCGCCTGCGATAAGATGCGCCACCCGTCGGCCAGTGGCTGACAGGTGGCGCTGCACGCGTTTCCCCCGCGCTGCGCTGAGTGGTAACATAATCTCTGCTAAACTCCTTTAAATTCACGACTTTTATCACCTGGTCACTCATTTCTGATTACAACAAGGTATGGATTCGCAATGACTTATGCACTGGAACTTTCCGGGCTGACCAAGACCTATCCCGGCGGCGTACAGGCGCTGAAAGGGATCGATCTCAGCGTGGAAGCAGGTGATTTTTATGCCTTACTGGGGCCGAACGGTGCCGGTAAGTCCACTACCATCGGCATTATCAGCTCGCTGGTGAATAAATCTGGCGGCAGCGTGCGGGTGTTCGGCTATGACCTGGAAAAGGATGTGGTCAATGCCAAGCGCCAGCTGGGACTGGTGCCGCAGGAATTTAACTTCAACCCGTTTGAAACCGTATTACAGATTGTGGTTAATCAGGCCGGTTATTACGGTGTGGAACGTCGTGAAGCGAATATCCGCGCCGAAAAATACCTGAAACAACTCGATCTGTGGGGCAAGCGCAACGAACGTGCGCGTATGTTGTCTGGCGGGATGAAACGCCGCCTGATGATTGCCCGCGCGCTGATGCACGAACCCAAGCTGCTGATCCTCGATGAGCCAACTGCGGGTGTCGATATCGAACTGCGTCGCTCCATGTGGGTGTTCCTGAAGGAGCTGAATGCGCAGGGCACCACCATCATTCTGACCACCCATTACCTGGAAGAGGCGGAAATGCTGTGCCGTAATATCGGCATTATCCAAAGCGGTGAGCTGGTGGAAAACACCTCGATGAAAGGTTTGCTCTCTAAGCTGCAATCCGAAACCTTTATCCTCGATTTAGCGCCGCGCAGTCCGCTGCCGAAGTTGGAAGGTTTCCAGTATCGTCTCGTCGATACCTCGACGCTGGAAGTTGAGGTGATGCGTGAGCAGGGGCTGAACAGCGTTTTCAGTCAGCTCAGCGCGCAGGGTGTTCAGGTATTGAGTATGCGAAACAAAGCTAACCGCCTTGAGGAGCTGTTTGTCAGCCTGGTGCAGGGAAAAACAGGAGCCAAAGCATGACGCATTTATATTGGGTGGCGCTCAAGAGCATCTGGACCAAAGAGATCAACCGTTTTGCCCGCATCTGGATTCAGACGCTGGTGCCACCGGTGATCACCATGACGCTGTATTTCATCATCTTCGGCAACCTGATTGGATCGCGCATCGGTGATATGCATGGTTTTAGTTACATGCAATTTATCGTGCCGGGTCTGATCATGATGGCGGTAATCACCAACGCCTACGCTAACGTGGCCTCCTCGTTTTTCAGCGCCAAGTTTCAGCGCAACATTGAAGAACTGCTGGTGGCACCGGTGCCGACGCACATTATCATCGCCGGGTATGTCGGTGGTGGTGTGGCGCGTGGTGTCTGTGTCGGGATCCTGGTGACAGCGATATCGTTGTTTTTCGTGCCTTTCCAGGTCTATTCGTGGACGATGGTGGCGGTTACGCTACTGCTGACGGCGATTCTGTTCTCGCTGGCCGGTTTGCTGAACGCGGTATTTGCCCGCACCTTTGACGATATCAGCCTGATTCCGACCTTCGTGTTGACGCCGTTGACCTATCTTGGTGGGGTGTTCTATTCGCTGGCGCTGCTGCCGCCATTCTGGCAGGCGGTGTCTAAGCTGAATCCGATCGTGTATATGATCAGTGGCTTCCGCTACGGTTTCCTTGGCATCCATGATGTACCGCTGGAGCTGACCCTGTCAGTGCTGGTGGCGTTTATCGTGGTGTTTTACGCGCTGGTGTATGTGTTGATTCAGCGTGGGCGGGGACTGCGAAGCTAAGGCAGAACTGTGACGTAGCGGCGCGATTTATCGCGCGATTTTTTCCGGCAGCCCGCGCGGAATCGCGCGATAAATCGCGCCGCTACAATGCTATCAGGCGACCTGCACCGGCAGCGCTTTTGCGATGCGCTTCATCTCGTTATCGCCCTCAAAATAGGCCACTTTGGGCTGCCAGCTACGGGCAACTTCATCCTCCACCTGCACATAAGAACAGATGATCATGATGTCGCCTTCACAGGCGCAGCGTGCGGCAGCACCGTTGACGGAGATAATCTTTGAACCACGTTCAGCGGCAATGGCGTAGGTGGAGAAACGCTGGCCGTTGGTGACGTTGTAGATGTCGATGGCTTCATATTGCAGAATGCCAGAGGCATCCAGAAAGTCCTGGTCAATGGCGCAGGAACCTTCGTAATTCAAGTCTGCCTGGGTCACTTTGACGCGATGCAGCTTGCCCTGTAATACGGTACGAATCATAGCGGTATAACCTTATAAAAATGATCCCTTACTGGGTCAGATCCACTTGCTGATTATCAATCAGACGGGCGTTGCCCAGCCAGGCAGCCATCAGAATCACGGCTCGTTGGCTATCGACGGTCAGCGGCTGGAGCGTTTCGGCATCGCAAATCGCCAGACCATCCGGGCGGAAACCTTTCTCACGCAGCGTCTGTTCGGCAGTCTCGATAATCTCTTCGACATGGCGCTCGCCGTTGCTGAGACGCTCAGCCATGCTATTCATCACCTGACTTAAACCGGGTGCCAGTTTACGCTCATCGGCGGTGAGATAACCATTGCGAGAACTGAGCGCCAGGCCATCTTTGGCACGTACCGTTGGCACACCGACAATCTCGATGTCGAAGCCCATATCCGCAACCATTTTGCGGATGATAGCCAATTGCTGAAAATCCTTTTCACCGAAACAGGCGATATTGGGTTGCACCAGGTTGAACAGCTTGCTGACGATGGTGGAGACGCCACGGAAGTGGCCCGGACGGCTGGCGCCTTCCAGCAGCGATGACAGTCCCGGCACTTCAACAAAGGTTTGGGTGTCCAGGCCTTTGGGATAGACATCAGCCGGTGCAGGAGCGAATACCAGGTCCACGCTGTGGCGATTCAGTTTTTCGCAGTCGTCCTGCAAAGTACGCGGATAGCGCGCTAAATCGTCGGGACGATCGAATTGCATCGGGTTCACAAAAATCGACACCACCACGATATCGGCGCGCTCACGCGCAGCATCGACCAGTGTTAAGTGTCCATCGTGCAGGTTGCCCATGGTAGGCACCAGCGCGATACGTTTGCCTTCCTGCCGCCAGCGACGAATCTCGCGACGCAGCATCGGCAGTGTTTCAATGATCAGCACTGCACATCTCCTGATTTACTGGAAACTGTGTTCGGCGGCCGGATAGCTGCCCGCCTCAACTTCGGCAATATAGTGGCGAATCGCCGCGCGAATGTCGCCGGTTTCTGCGAGGAAATTTTTGGCAAACTTCGGGATATGGCCGCCGGTAATGCCAAAGGCATCGTGCATCACCAGAATTTGTCCATCGGTGACATTGCCTGCGCCGATACCGATAACCGGAATCGCCAGCGCTTTGGTGACGCGTTCTGCCAGCGCCACCGGCACGCACTCCAGCACCAGTAACTGCGCACCTGCCGCTTCCAGCGCCAGCGCATCTGCCAGCAGACGTTCTGCACCCGCTTCGTCGCGGCCCTGAACTTTATAACCGCCGAAGATGTTCACCGACTGCGGCGTTAAGCCAAGATGACCACATACCGGCACCGCACGCTCGGTCAGCATCTGCACGGTTTCTGCCAGCCAGGCACCGCCTTCCAGTTTGACCATGTTGGCCCCGGCACGCATCAACTGTGCCGCGTTGTCGAAGGTCTGTGCGGGCGTGGCATAACTCATAAACGGCAGGTCAGCCATCACCAGCGCCTGTGGCGCACCACGACGCACTGCGGCGGTATGATAAGCGATATCGGCGACCGTCACCGGCAGGGTCGATTCATGGCCCTGTACCGTCATGCCGAGCGAATCACCAATCAGCAGCACCTGAATACCTTCGTCGGCAAACAGGCGGGCAAAACTGAAGTCATAGGCCGTCAGCGTGGCAAATTTGCGGCCACTGGCTTTCCACTGACGTAAATGGGAGATGGTTGTGGGTTTCATCGCACTCTCTCAGTATTTTCTGATGGGCGCAGTGTAATGGATTGACGGTGCCGGTGATATGACTGGCGTGCGATTTTACCGGGTTATTCAGGGGATATCAGACCAGAAACGAATAGCAGCGCTTTGGTCGAGCGCCGCCAGCACCGGGGCTAACGGGGTGCCATCGGGTAAGGTCTGCTGAGGGGAGATCTCCAGCAGCGGCAGCAGCATAAACGCGCGGTTGTGCATGTCATAATGCGGTACCGTCAGGCGTGGCGTGTTAATCACCGCATCGCCAAACAGCAGGATATCCAGATCGAGGGTGCGGGGTCCCCAACGCTCGGCTTTGCGCACCCGGCCATGTTCCAGCTCAATGCGCTGGGTATGGTCGAGCAAGGTTTCTGCGGGCAAATCTGTCTCCAGCGCCACCACCGCGTTGAGGTAATCCGGTTGATCCGGTGGGCCGTAGGGCGGGGTGCGGTACAGCGACGACGTAGCAACGCGGGTGGTGTGCGGCAGTGCATCCAGCGCCGCCAGCGCTGCATCAACCTGATGCAGCGGGTCGGCGAGGTTACTGCCTAAAGCGAGATAGACGCGGGTCATGGCGCGCTGTTGCTGCGTGGGGCAGCAGGACGGCGACGAGGACGACGTGGTTTACGGCGTGGTGCCGGATCGTCGCCCAGCGTATTCAGCATGTTTTTCTGCGTCGTCGGGGCGGCGGCCTGGAATTCCCCCCACCACTGCGTCAGACGTTGCAGCTCCGGGTTGTTTTCCACTTCGGCACGCAGCGCCAGCAGGTCATAGGCCGCGCGGAACTTAGGATGTTCCATCAGCTTCCACGCACGTTTGCCGTGGCGACGCGACATACGCAGTTGTAACTGCCAGATATCACGAATCAGCGTGGTGATGCGCTTCGGAATCGCCAGCGCGCGGCAGGCTTCATCCAGCGTTTCGTTCATCGCCAGAGCAAAGGCATCGTAATAGGTCAGGCCGCTTTCCTGGGCGATTTGTTCGGCAGATTCCAGCTGCGGATACCAGAACATCGCGGCAAACAGGAATGCCGGATTGACGCGCATATCATTCTGTAGGCGGGTATCGGTGTTTTTCAGCACCTGTGCCAGCATGCGCTCCATCGGGCTGTCGCTGTGTTCGGTGAAGCCACGCGTCAACGTCGGGAACAGCGGCTGGAACAGTTGATACTCACGCATCATCTGATAGGTGCGGTAGCCATAACCGGCTTGCAGCAGCTTGAGCGACTCTTCGAACAGGCGTGCGGGCGGAATGTCATGCAGCAGGGTGGCAAGACGCGGAATCGGCTCGGCAGTCTCCGGCGCAATACGCATATCCAGCTTGGCGGCAAAACGCACCACGCGCAGCATACGCACCGGGTCTTCGCGATAGCGCGTTTCCGGATCGCCAATCAGGCGAATGATGCCTTGCTGCAAATCCTGCAAACCGCCGACATAATCGCGCACCGTAAAATCGGCCACGCTGTAGTACAGGCTGTTGATGGTGAGGTCACGACGCTGGGCATCATCTTCGATGCTGCCGAAGATGTTATCGCGCAGCAGCATACCGTTTTGCCCGCGCTGTGAGCTGTTGCGATCTTCTTCGCCTTCATCCATCTGATGATGGCCACGGAAAGTGGCAACTTCGATCACTTCCGGCCCGAACATGACATGGGCCAGGCGGAAACGGCGTCCCACCAGACGGCAGTTGCGGAACAATTTGCGCATCTGCTCCGGGGTCGCGTTAGTGGTGACATCGAAATCTTTTGGTTTCTTACCCAACAGTAAATCGCGCACACCGCCGCCTACCAGGTAGGCTTCGTAACCGGCTTTGTTCAGGCGATAGAGCACTTTGAGGGCATTTTCGCTGATATCTTTGCGTGAGATGTTGTGGCTTTCACGGGGAATGACGGTCATCAGACTTTCGGTTTCCACCTCTTCAGGCACCTCCTCGTCACGCTTGAGGACTCTCCGGCAAAAATTAGCGACTCGGGTAAAAATGGGACACCTCGACAGTGACATTAATGGTGTTGGTAAAATCAGCGGCTAATCATAGCTTGTTGCGAACCATTTGAGAATGGCGTTGTCGTTTCATCCGGCTTCAGGGCGTTTTCCTGTGGGATCAGACGGATATTCCACCGGGCGACCGCCTGTTTTAACAGGGTTTCCAGCGATTCATCCTGCCATCCTTCAGATACCGGTTGACCCAAAAAGTTTAACGCCTGAACCAGCAACGGTCGCGCATCGCCCGCGGGTAGCGCGGGGGCATGGTTCTGCTTGGACAGTTTGTTGCCATCGGTATTCACCGCCAGCGGCAAATGCAGATACGCAGGGACTGGCCAGCCAAACTGTTGATACAGGGCCACCTGGCGCACCGTTGGTGCAATCAAATCCGCGCCGCGAACAATCTCGCTGACACCCTGAAAATGGTCATCTACCACCACCGCCAGGTTATAGGCAAACAGGCCATCACGGCGGTGAATAATAAAATCTTCCTCTGCCAGCCGGGTATCAGCAACCAGATGACCGCGCAGACGATCGTCAAAGCCATACACCGGCGTATGCTGGCGCAGGCGTAGCGCGGCATGGTGTGATCCGAGCTGCAAATCGCGGCAATGACCATCATAAAAACCGCCCAACTGCTGAATACGGCTGCGCGTACAGGTGCAAAAATAGCTCTGGCGCTGCTCGCGTAGCCAGTTTAAGGCTTCACGGTATGCCTCATGGCGGTGCGACTGCCACAACACTTCGCCATCCCAATGCAATCCATATTGCTCCAGCTGCTGCAAAATGCGGCTGGCGGCACCGGGCACTTCACGCGGTGGATCGATATCTTCGATACGCACCAGCCAACGCCCTTGTTGTGCACGCGCACTCAGGTAGCTGCCTGTTGCAGCAATCAGCGAGCCAAAATGAAGTTCACCAGAGGGAGAGGGGGCGAAACGCCCAATGCAGGGAAGATTAGACATTTTTTAATGTGCACCGCACGGCGGGAAAACAGTGGTTTTCCCTGCTGTGCGGCGACAGTCTGTTCACGGCCATTAGCCAGCCATCTGCTTCTCGCGGATTTCTGCCAGCGTCTTGCAGTCAATGCAGAGATCGGCGGTCGGACGCGCTTCCAGACGACGAATACCAATTTCAACACCGCAGGATTCGCAGTAGCCGAAATCGTCATCTTCCACTTTCTTCAGCGTCTTCTCGATCTTTTTGATCAGCTTACGCTCGCGATCGCGGTTACGCAGTTCCAGACTGAATTCCTCTTCCTGCGCGGCACGGTCAACCGGATCCGGGAAGTTGGCAGCTTCGTCCTGCATATGCGATACAGTACGGTCGACTTCATCCCTGAGTTGATTGCGCCAGGCTTCCAGAATCTTGCGGAAATGGCTCAGCTGGGCTTCGTTCATATACTCTTCGCCCGGTTTCTCCTGATACGGCTCCACCCCAGCGATGGCGAGGATACTCAGGGACGATGTTTTACGGTTTTGCCCTTCTTGCATGTTGTTTCTCCTGGATAACACGCACCACCCGTCATATGTCAAGTTCCAGCATGTTGGCTGCGCTGATGCTGGCGGCCGGTCTGCAACTTGCATTACTAAGGGTATATCGATTCCCAACAGGGAAAAAAACAGGCCGCTATAAATAGCAGAAGCAATCAAGGTTGGCAATTATTCATGATCACACCTTGACAAGCCTGTGAGGAACAGCGTATTCAGCGCACCGCTCAGAACATTCCTATCACAACAAATTGCTAAGAATATTACAACTCTACCCTTATCGGCTGCGTCAGTAACATTTTTAGCGGTGATATGTGAGCCTGATACGCCAATACTTCCACGCCACACCGTTGCGCCTGTACCAGTAGTTCTGCATATTGCGCGTCGATATGGCGCGCCGGGGAAACGTCCTCAATCCCCGTGTGCAAAACGGCAAACAACAAAACGGCCCGATGACCCTCTGCCACGATATGTCGCAGTTCGCGCAGATGCTTTTGCCCGCGGGCCGTCACCGCATCCGGAAAATAGCCTTTACCATGCTGTAAAAGGGTGACGGACTTGACTTCAATATAGCAGTTCGATCTGCCCTTCGCTTGTAGCAGGAAGTCAATTCGGCTTTTTTCCGTGCCATATTTCACTTCAGACTGGTAGTGGTCATAAGAGGAAAATTCTGGAATTACACCGAGATTTATCGCTTCTTTCACCAGTTGATTGGCGCGCAGCGTATTGACGCAGATCCAGTGCCCCTGCTGGGTTTCGGTCAGTTCCCAACTGTGAGGATATTTACGTGTGGGGCTGTCGGACGTGGAATACCACACGGTATCGCCAGGCGTGGCGCAACCGGTCATCGCGCCAGTATTGGCACAGTGGATGGTCAGCGTCTCACCTTCCGGGGTGATGACATCCGCTAAGAAACGCTTATATCGGGCGATTAAACGGGCCGGTTTGAGTGGCGGGGAGAAATGCATTCAGTCTCCTTTCGGGGTGGATAACGGCCAGCGGGCCAGCACCTGATAGCGGGTTTGGCCCTTTTCGAAGCGCGAGGAGCATAAGACGAAATGGCTCACATCCAGACGCCAGTGAAAACCGCGCGGCGGAAGGGCAACTTTATGGGCCGCGTTGCGCAGCAAGGTGACATGCGGGTGAAACGATGGCGCGCTTTGCGCACAGCCGTGTCGTGCCGCCTGGGCGCGCAGCAGATTGGCCAGTTGCAGCAAACCGCGTGGCGGACGCTGGCAACCCAACCACACTACGCCAGGACGGGGCCAGTGTCCGGCATCATCCAGATCGATAGCAAAACCCGGCTGGCTAATCCGTCCGGCGAGTTGTTGCAGGCGCAGCGAGGTTTCATCGCTGACTTCACCGAGGAACGCCAGCGTCAGATGCAGATTGGCTGCCGCTATCGGGCGCCCGGCGTCTTCGGCAAAGTTTTCGGCTCGCCAGCGTACCAGCTCCTGCTGCAAAGGCGCAGGCAGTTCGAGAGCAAAAAACAGACGTTGGGTGGTCATCGTAGCCTCCGATAATCCGCGCTGGGTGGTACAATGCGCGCCATCTTAGCACAGGCAGAAAGGGAGTTGAGTTTGAGTGAATTACCGGTAAGCGAGGTACTTCCTGAGCTGCTGACCGCGCTGGCGCAAGCGCCACAGGTATTACTGGCAGCACCGACCGGCGCAGGCAAATCCACCTGGTTACCGTTGCAGTTGCTGCAACAGGCGCAACTGCCCGGTCGCATCATTATGCTGGAGCCACGGCGGCTTGCCGCGCGCAACGTGGCGCAGCGGCTGGCGGAGCTGCTCGGTGAACAACCGGGCGGCACGGTGGGGTACCGGATGCGGGGTGAAAACTGCTGCGGGGCGAACACCCGGCTGGAGGTGGTCACCGAAGGTATCCTGACGCGCATGTTGCAGCGCGATCCGATGCTGGACGGTGTTTCGCTGGTGATCCTCGATGAATTCCACGAACGCAGTTTACAGGCCGATCTGGCGTTAGCGCTGTTGCTGGATGTGCAACAGGGGCTGCGCGAGGATCTGAAGATTCTGCTGATGTCGGCGACGCTGGATAATGATCGCCTGCGTGCGCTGCTACCGGACGCCCCCTTTATTGCTTCGGAAGGTCGTAGCTTTCCAGTGACGCGCCGTTTTGCTTCCCTGAATAATCAGCTGCGCTTTGAAGAGGCGGTGGCGCGTGAAGTGGCGCAGTTGTTACGCGAAGAAACAGGTTCATTGTTGCTGTTCCTGCCTGGCGTGGCGGAGATTGAACGGGTGAAACGTGAACTGGAAGCGCGTGTCAGTGAGGATGTCGATCTTTCTCCTTTATATGGTGCGTTGTCACTCGACGCGCAGCGGCGAGCGATCCTGCCGTCCCCGCCTGGGCGTCGCAAAGTGGTGTTGGCGACCAATATCGCGGAAACCAGTCTGACCATTGAGGGCATCCGCCTGGTGGTGGACAGCGCGCTGGAACGCACCGCGCAGTTTGAGGTGCGCAGCGGTGTCACGCGGCTGCAAACCCAACGCATCAGCCAGGCCTCAATGACGCAACGTGCCGGGCGTGCGGGCAGGCTGGAACCGGGGATCTGTCTGCATTTGCTAGCGCAGGAGCAGGCGCTCCGGGCGGCGGCACAAAGTGAGCCGGAAATCCTGCATAGCGATCTGGCGGCCCTGCAAATGGATTTGCTGCAATGGGGCTGCCCGGATGTGGCGCAACTTCGTTGGCTGGATATGCCACCGCCACGTCATCTGCGTGCGGCGCGAACGTTGCTGACCCGCCTGGCGGCGCTGGATGACGCCGGACGCCTGACCGCCGTTGGGCGCAAAATGGCTGAGCTGGGTAGCGATCCGCGTCTGTGCGCCATGCTGTGCGTAGCCGGGCAGAATAAGGATGCCATCGCCAGCGCGGCCTTATTGGTGGCTATTCTCGAGGAGCCGCCGCGCAGCGGCAGCGCCGACCTGCGTGACGCGCTGCATCGTCCTCAATCCAGCTGGCAACGGCGCGCCCGTCAGTGGCAACAGCGCCTCAATGTCAGCGGTGGCAACGTTGATGCCGATCTTTTCCCGGCACTGCTGGCCGCCGGGTTTGCCGACCGCCTGGCCCAGCGCCGTGGCAACAGCGCGCGTTATCAACTGGCGAACGGTATCGGGGCGATGCTGGATGAGCAGGATGGCCTGAGCCGCAGCGAATGGCTGATCGCCCCGTCGCTGTTACAAGGGGCCAGCGCTGCCGATGCGCGTATCTTGCTGGCACTGCCGGTGGATATTGAGGCGTTGCGTCAGCAGTGCCCACAACTGGTCGAGCAACGTACCGATGTGGAGTGGGATGAAGAGAAAGGCACGTTGCGTGCCTGGCGGCGTGAAGTCTCGGGTGCGCTGGTCCTGAAAGCACAACCGATGTCACGTCCGGAACCGGAGGTATTGCACGCGGCGATGCTGCGTTGGATCCGTGAGAAAGGTCTGTCGGTGCTGGGCTGGACGCCGGAAGCCGAACAGCTGCGCCTGCGTCTGCACTGCGCCGCACAGTGGCTGCCGGACGAGGCGTGGCCCGCTTTTGATGACGAGACGCTGTTGGAGTCGCTGGAAGCATGGCTGTTGCCGGAGATGGATGGGGTGCGCGACCTGAAGGGGTTGCAGAACGTCAATCTTGTCAGTGCATTATTACATTTGCTGACATGGTCACAACGTCAGCGGCTGGATACTGTGCTGCCAACTCATTACACTGTGCCGACCGGAAGCCGCCTGCCGATTCGCTATGATGCGGAGAAGCCCCCGGCGCTTGCGGTGCGTATTCAGGAGATGTTTGGTGAAGCCAGCAATCCTGCGGTGGCTGAAGGCCGGATACCGTTGGTACTGGAGTTGTTGTCACCGGCGCACCGGCCGTTGCAGATCACCCGTGACCTGGCGGCGTTCTGGCGTGGGGCATATCCTGAAGTGCAGAAAGAGATGAAAGGGCGTTATCCCAAACATCCCTGGCCGGACGATCCGGCCAACGCCTTACCCACGAGGCGTACCAAGAAATTTTCATCGTGACCTCTGGTGACAATTCAGAGGGTTCTGCCATGCGCGGCACGAGAAAGCAGTTAGAGTAACGGCGCAGCCGTAGCTATACCTGGAGAATAACAGCATGTCTGGGAATGATCGCGAACCGATTGGGCGCAAAGGAAAACAGCCCAAACCGCCGCGCAACACCGCGCGTCGGGGTCGCCGCAGGGAACTTGATGATGATATCGATCAGGACGATTTTGATGATGACGAGGAGAGTGAGCCAGTGCCACGCAAAGGTAAAGGAAAGCGCCCGCCGCGCGCGAAACGTCGCTGGTTAGGCTGGTTCATCAAGCTATTTTTGGTTTTTGTCGTGGTGATGGTCGCCTGGGGCGTCTATCTCGACTCGGAAATCCGCAGCCGTATTGACGGTAAAGTGTGGCAATTGCCTGCTGCCGTTTATGGTCGCATGGTCAGTCTTGAGCCGGGCATGGCGTATGACAAAAAAGAGATGATTGCGCTGCTGGAAGGCACGCAGTATCGCGAAGTGTCGCGCATTACCCGCCCTGGTGAGTTCAGCGTCAAAGGCAACACCATCGACCTGCTGCGCCGCCCGTTTGATTTCCCGGACAGCAAAGAAGGCCAGATCCGTGCGCGTATGACGTTCAACGGTGACGAACTGAGCGAGATTAAAAACCTCGAAACCGGACGCGATTTTGGCTTCTTCCGCCTCGATCCGCGCCTGATCACCATGTTGCAATCGCCGAACGGCGAGCAACGCTTGTTCGTGCCGCGTGCCGGTTTCCCGGATCTGCTGGTCGATACGTTGATCGCCACCGAAGACCGCCATTTCTACGAGCATGATGGCATCAGCCCTTACTCGATTGGTCGTGCCTTCCTTGCCAACATTACGGCCGGTAAAGCGGTGCAGGGCGGCAGTACCCTGACGCAGCAGTTGGTCAAAAACCTGTTCCTCACCAACGAGCGTTCGCTGTGGCGTAAAGCGCGTGAAGCCTATATGGCGGTGATCATGGATGCGCGCTACAGCAAAGATCGCATTCTGGAGCTGTACCTCAACGAGGTGTACCTCGGTCAGGCGGGTAACGATCAGATCCGTGGCTTCCCGCTGGCGAGTTTGTACTACTTTGGCCGCCCGGTTGATGAGCTGAGCCTCGATCAACAGGCGATGCTGGTGGGGATGGTGAAAGGCGCATCGCTGTACAACCCGTGGCGTAATCCGCAGCTGGCATTGGAACGTCGTAATCTGGTGCTGCGTTTGCTGCAACAGCAGAAGATCATCGATGAAGATCTGTACAACATGCTGTCGGCGCGCCCATTAGGCGTACAGCCGAAGGGTGGGGTGATTACCCCGCAGCCCGCCTTTATGCAGATGGTGCGTAACGAGTTGCAGGCGAAACTCGGTGATAAAGTGAAAGATCTCTCCGGCGTGAAGATCTTCACCACGCTCGATCCGATTTCGCAGGATGCGGCAGAAAAAGCGGTTGAAGATGGCATTCCGACGCTGAAAAAACAGCGTGGCCTGAAAGATCTGGAAACCGCGATGGTGGTGGTTGACCGCTTCAGCGGTGAAGTGCGGGCGATGGTGGGCGGTTCCGATCCGCAGTTCGCCGGTTACAACCGTGCGTTGCAGGCACGCCGCTCCATCGGTTCGTTGGCTAAACCGGCCACTTACCTGACCGCGTTAAGCCAGCCGAACAGCTACCGTCTGAATAGCTGGATTGCTGATGAACCGATCGCCCTGAAACAACCGAATGGCACGGTGTGGAAGCCGCTCAACGATGATCGTCGCTTCAGTGGCAAAGTGATGCTGGTGGACGCACTGACCAACTCGATGAACGTGCCGACAGTAAACCTGGGTATGACGCTGGGGCTGAACTCGGTGGTCGATACCTGGACCAAGCTTGGCGTGCCGAAAGACCAGCTCCATCCGGTTCCGGCGATGCTGCTGGGTGCGCTTAACCTGACGCCGATTGAAGTGGCGCAGGCGTTCCAGTCCATCGCCAGTGGCGGTAATCGTGCTGAGCTGTCGGCGGTGCGTTCGGTGATTGCCGAAGATGGCACCGTGCTGTACCAGAGCTTCCCACAGGCGCAGCGTGTGGAACCGGCGCAGGCGGCATATCTGACGTTGTACAGCATGCAGCAGGTGGCGGATCACGGTACGGCGCGTGCGCTGGGTGCGCGTTTCCCGAATGCGCATCTGGCGGGTAAAACCGGTACCACGAACGACCTGATCGATAGCTGGTTCGCCGGTATTGACGGCAAAGAAGTGGCGATCACCTGGGTTGGACGCGATAACAACCAGACGACGAAACTGTACGGTGCCAGTGGCGCAATGCAGCTGTATCGCCGCTATCTGGATAACCAGGCACCGATGCCGCTGGTGTTGACGCCGCCGGAAGATATCACTCAGATGAACATCGATTCGGCCGGTAACTTTGTCTGTGGTTCGGGCAGCAGTACCTGGCGCTCACTGCCGGTCTGGACGCTTGATCCTAACTCGCTGTGCCAGCAACAGCAGCAGCAGGTTCAGCAGCAGCAACAGTTGCAACAGCAGCAACAGGAAGAGCAGAAAGACAGCAACGGCGTGGCTGGCTGGATCAAAGAGATGTTTGGCAACAACTAAGTTGCTGAATCTTAAAAAAAGGGTGCTTCGGCACCCTTTTTTATAGATGTGAAAATGAGCGAACGTGCGGCAAACGCACCGCTATCAGGCTTTAAATCTTGCGGATCTTGCGCGATATCGCCTAAAATCCAACCTTTCTAATAATCATTCTCGTTTACATTCGCCTGCGTCGATTACTTTTCGAGAGATTCCTGATATGAATGCGCATTTTCCCTCTGTTGATCCGCGCGGAGCGTCTACCAAACGTCCGATCGCGTTACTGATTTCAATAGCCCTTGGCACCCTGAGCGCGCAAGCGCTGGCTGAAGATACCGTAGTCGTCACCGCTGATGGTGGTTCTGCGGCACCTCAGGAGAGTGCGTGGGGACCGGCCCCGACCATCGCTGCAAAACGCAGTGCCACGGCCACCAAAACCGACACGCCTATCGAGAAGACCCCGCAGTCGGTTTCGGTGGTCACGCAGGAAGAGATGGCGATGCACAATGTCCAGTCGGTCAAACGTGCTTTCAGTTACACCCCAGGGATCAGCGATAACCGTGGCAGCTCGGATGTGATCGATGCTTTCTCGATTCGCGGCTTTAGTGAAGTCAATACCAACCAGTATCTCGATGGCCTGAAATTGCAGGCTGATAACTACTCTGAGTTCGCTATTGATCCTTACTTTCTTGAGCGCGCTGAATTGCTACGTGGCCCGGCGTCGGTGCTGTATGGCAAAAGCAACCCCGGTGGTGTGGTGTCATTGGTGAGTAAGCGCCCGACCCAGGAGACGCTGCGTGAAGTGCAGTTCCAGATGGGCACCGATAACCGTTTCTCAACCGGTTTTGATTTCGGTGGCGCGCTGGATGACAGTGGCGTCTACAGCTATCGACTGACCGGCCTGGCGCGCAGCCAGGATGCGCAGCAGGAGATGAACAAAGAGAAGCGCTACACTATCGCGCCTTCCTTTAGCTGGCGCCCTGATGCCAATACCCGTTTTGACCTGTTGACCTATTTCCAGAACGAACCGGAAACCGGCTACTACGGCTGGCTGCCGCGTGAAGGTACGGTGATACCGATAACCCGTGCCGACGGCAGCCAGTTCAAACTGCCGACCAATTTTGATGAAGGCGAACCGAGCAACAAGATTGCGCGCAACACCAAAATGGTGGGTTACAGCTTTGAGCACAGCTTCAACGATACCTGGACGATGCGCCAGAATCTGCGCTATGCCGATCTGCGTACCGATTATCGCAGCATCTACGGTAGCGGTTACGATCCCTCGACTGAGATGATTAACCGTGGGTATGCGCGTTCTAATGAGAAGCTCAATCAGTTCGCGGTCGACACACAGGCGCAGGCGAAATTCCTGACTGGTGTTGTGGATCATACCCTGTTGATGGGCGTGGATTATCAGCGTACCCGTAACGATATTGATGCGGTATATGCTGGTGCCGAGCCGATTAGCCCGTTCAATCCACAATACGGCAATGATGCGATGGTGGGGACGCCGTTCCCTTATCAGTACCTGAACCGCCAGGAGCAGACCGGCCTCTACACCCAGGATCAGATGGAGTGGAACCGCTGGGTGCTGACATTGGGTGGCCGCTACGATTACGCCATGACCTCAGCGCTGAACCGTAATGGCAACAGTGAAGAGAAAAACCACGATCAGGCGTTTACCTGGCGTGGGGGGCTGAACTACGTATTTGATAACGGTATCGCCCCGTACTTCAGCTATAGCGAATCCTTTATCCCGACACCGGGCACCACCGCAGACGGGCAGCCGTTTGATCCTTCGCGCGCCAAACAGTATGAAGCCGGGGTGAAATACGTACCGAAAGATCGTCCGATTGTTATCACCGCCGCAGTGTATCAGCTGACCAAAAGCAAGAACCTGACCGCCGATCCGAATAACCTCAATTTCAGCGTGCAGAGCGGTGAGATCCGTTCGCGTGGGGTGGAGCTGGAAGCCAAGGCGGCTCTGACCGCCAATATCAACCTGACGGCGGGCTATAGCTATACCGATGCGGAATACACCCATGATACCGATTTGCAGGGCAAAACCCCGGTACAGGTGCCGAAACAGACCGCGTCATTGTGGAGTGATTACACTTTCCACGAAACCGCACTTTCTGGTCTGACACTGGGGGCCGGCGTGCGCTATACCGGTGCCAGCAAAGGGCTATACAGCAGCGGTGCTAACGAAAACCAAAACTTCGATGTGAAGGGCTATACCGTGGTTGATGCCGTGGTGAAATATGATCTCGCGCGCTTTGGCCTGCCGGGTTCATCACTGGGTATCAACGTCAACAACCTGTTTGATCGCGAATATGTTGCCAGCTGCTATCGCGAATATGCCTGCTACTGGGGCAGCGATCGCCAGATTGTTGGTACTGCAACCTTCCGTTTCTGATAGAAAAGGGCGCATTGTGCGCCCGTAACGCCAGGGATTACCATGCAGCATCCGCACCACGAAGAAACCACCTTTACGCTGGATAACGTCAGTTTTCGCGTGCCGGGACGCACGCTGCTTCATCCGCTCTCATTGACCTTCACGCCGGGCAAAGTCACGGCTTTGATTGGACATAACGGTTCGGGAAAATCCACGCTGCTGAAAATGCTGGGACGCCATCAGGCGGCAAGTGTTGGTCGCGTGTTATTGAACGGCGAAGCGGTAGATCAGTGGGGCAGCAAGGATTTTGCCCGTCAGGTGGCGTATCTGCCGCAGCAGTTACCGGCGGCAGAAGGCATGACGGTGCGCGAGCTGGTGGCGATTGGGCGTTATCCGTGGCACGGGGCGCTGGGGCGTTATGGTCAGGAAGATCGTGACCGTGTAGAAGAAGCGATAGCGCTGGTCGGGCTGAAGCCGTTCGCCGGACGACTGGTGGATAGCCTGTCTGGCGGTGAACGTCAGCGCGCCTGGCTGGCGATGCTGGTAGCGCAAAACAGCCGCTGCCTGCTGTTGGATGAACCCACCTCAGCGCTGGATATTGCCCATCAGGTTGAAGTGCTGGCTTTGATCCAGCGTCTCAGCCAGGAGCGGGGCTTAACGGTGATTGCGGTGCTGCATGATATCAATATGGCGGCGCGTTATTGCGACCGGCTGGTGGCGTTGCGCGGTGGTGAAATGATTGCCGAAGGGGGACCAGAGGTGATCATGCAGGCCGATGTGCTGGGCAGCATTTATGGCATCCCGATGGGGATTCTGCCGCATCCGCAGGGCGGTGCGCCCGTCAGTTTCGTTTACTGAGGCCCGTGATGCTGGATATTTCTCGCCGTCGTTTGCTGGCGGCGCTGGCGTTGTCGCCGCTGATGAAGCTCGCGCCGCTGCACGCGGCGTTGCCGGATACCCAACGCATTCTGGCGCTGGAGTGGTTACCCACGGAGTTGTTGATGGCGCTGGGCGTAGCACCGCTTGGCGTGGCAGACATGGTTAACTATCGGGTGTGGGTGGGGGAGCCGGAACTGCCTGCCTCCACCATCGATCTTGGTCTGCGCACCGAACCCAATCTGGAGTTGATGACCCAGCTTAATCCCTCTTTGATCCTGCATTCCAATGGCTATGGTCCCTCTGCCGAAACCTTGTCACGCATCGCGCCCACTATGGGGTTTGATCTGAACAGCGGCGATGGCAAACCGTTAAGTACCGCCAGAAAATCTTTGCATGAATTGGGCGCGCGCATTGGTCGTGAAGCGCAGGCGGTGCAACATTTGCAGTATGTCGATAGCGTGCTGGCGGCAGCGCGTGAGCGGCTAAAACCCTGGGCGGGACGGCCAATTCTGCTGATGTCATTGCTGGACAGCCGTCATGCCATTACCTTCGGCAAAGGCAGCCTGTTCCTGGAAGTGATGGACAATCTTGGTTTGCAAAGCGCCTGGCAGGGAGAAACCAATTTTTGGGGCAGCGCCGTTATCGGGCTGGAGCGTCTGGCGGCGGTAGGGGATGTGCCGGTGATCTGCTTCGACCACGATAATGAGTTGCAGATGCAGGAAGTGATGCGCACGGCATTATGGCAGGCGCTGCCGTTTATCCGTGCCGGGCATTTTCAGCGGGTGCCTGCCGTCTGGTATTACGGTGCCACTTACTCGGCACTGAAATTTATCCGCGTGCTGGAACACGCGCTGGAGTCGCACTGATGCGCAATCGTCTGTTTTCCGTCGCGCTATTGAGTGCGTTGTTCCTGCTGGCGTTGACCTTAACCCTGATCAATTTTCGCCAGGCCTTGCCGATGGCGCAGTGGGCGCAGGCGTTTGTTGCGCCGGACGTCAACAATATCCAACAGGTGGTGTTTCATCACAGCCTGTTGTCGCGTCTGGCGCTGGCGTTGTTGGTCGGGGCCGGATTGGGGCTAGCGGGTTTGCTGTTTCAGCAGGTGCTGCGCAATCCCCTGGCAGAACCTACCACGCTGGGGGTTTCGTCTGGCGCCCAACTGGGCCTGACGGTCGCAACCTTGTGGCAACTGCCTGGCGGTGCCGTGACGCAGCAGTTCGCTGCGATGGGCGGTGCAGTAGTGGTTGGCATTCTGGTCTTCGGGGTTGCCTGGGGTAAACGGCTTTCGCCAGTGACCTTGATTCTCGCCGGGTTGGTGCTCAGCCTGTACGTTGGTGCGGTGAATCAAATCTTTGCCATCTTTAATCATGACCAGTTGCAGAACATGTTCCTGTGGAGCACGGGCGCGCTCAACCAACTGGATGGACACAACGTTGCGTTACTGTGGCCGCGTCTGCTGCTGGCCTTTGTGTTGGCGCTGGCGTTGCTGCGTCCACTGACCCTGATGGGCCTGGATGATGGTGTCGCGAAAAACCTCGGGCTGGCACTCTCGCTGGCGCGCGTAGCGGCGCTGGCAGTGGCGATTTTGCTGAGCGCGCAACTGGTTAATGTCGCCGGTATCATCGGCTTCATTGGTTTGTTTGCCCCTCTGCTGGCGAAGATGCTCGGTGGCCGTCGTTTAATCAGCCGGATGCTGCTGTCCCCGCTGATCGGTGCGTTGCTGCTGTGGCTGGCGGACCAATGCGTGTTGTGGCTGACCAACCATTGGCGCGAAGTCTCTACCGGTACGGCAACGGCACTGATCGGCGTGCCGATTCTACTGTGGCTGTTGCCGCGTCTGCGTACCGGTTCGGTGCCGCCACCCCTTAATCAGGGCGATAAAGTGCCTGCCGAACGTCAGGCCGTATTGCGTTGGTGCCTGTGCGGCGTCGTGGTGTTAGCGCTGTTGGGCCTGGTGGGTGTGGCCTTTGGCCGAGATGCGCACGGCTGGGCGTGGGTCAGCGGCGATATGCTGCATCAATTGCTGCCGTGGCGTGCACCGCGCGTGTTGGCCGCCATAATGGTCGGACTGATGCTTGGCGTGTCCGGGGCGTTGATTCAGCGTTTAACCGGTAACCCGATGGCCAGCCCGGAAGTGTTAGGCATCAGTTCTGGTGCTGCCTGTGGCGTGGTGGTGATGCTGTTTTTCGTGCCCGGCAATGCGGTGGCCTGGCTGTTACCGGCAGGTGCGTTGGGCGCAGCGTTGACGCTGTTGACCATTATGCTGGTCGCCAGCCGTGGCGGTTTTTCGCCGGAACGCATGCTACTGGCGGGCATGGCCCTCAATAGTGCCTTTGTGACCTTGCTGATGCTGCTGATGGCGAGCGGTGATCCGCGTATGGGTGGGTTGCTCAGTTGGATCTCTGGTTCGACCTACAACATCACCCTGCATCAGGCATTACAAAGCGCGGTGTGTGCCGTGGTACTGGTGGCATTAGCCCCGTTGGCGAGCCGCTGGTTAACGCTGCTGCCGCTGGGGAGTACGACGGCGCGTTCGGCAGGGATGGCGCTGACCACTTCGCGGCTCGCCCTGTTGCTGCTGGCGGCCGCATTAACCGCTACCGCGACCTTAACCATTGGACCGTTAAGTTTTGTCGGGTTGATGGCACCGCATATCGTGCGCATGCTGGGCTTCCGTCGTGCCTTACCACAGGTGTTGATGGCCGGTTTGCTCGGCGCGGTGTTGATGGTGTTTGCTGACTGGTGTGGCCGTATGCTGGCGTTCCCGGATCAAATCCCGGCGGGACTGATGGCCACCTTCTTTGGCGCGCCATACTTTATCTGGCTGCTGAGGCGGGCGTAGCGGCACGATTTATCGCGCGGGTTTTCGACAGAGCAAATCAGGGCACCTTGCGGTGCCCTGATGCATTACAGCTGCGCGAAGCAGCGGCGTGCGGCATCGATGGTGCGCTGAATATCTTCCTGGCTGTGCGCCAGTGACATAAAGCCCGCCTCGAAGGCGGAAGGGGCCAGATAGACGCCTTCCTGCAACATCAGATGGAAGAAACGCTTGAAGCGTTCGACATCGCACCTGGTCACGTCCTGATAGCAGGTCACGCTGTCGGCATCGGTGAAGAACAGGCCAAACATGCCACCAACGTGGTTGATTACCAGCGGGATGTTTTCTGCTTGCGCTGCTGCCAGCAAGCCTTCCGCCAGTTGCGTGGTCAGGTCAGTCAGGGTTTGATGGGTGCCGGGCTGGGCAATCTGCGTCAGGCAGGCAAAACCGGCAGCCATCGCAATTGGGTTACCGGACAAGGTTCCTGCCTGGTAGACCGGACCAGTCGGTGCCAGCGCTTCCATGACATCACGGCGCCCACCAAATGCGCCCACTGGCATACCGCCACCGATGATTTTACCCAGGCAGGTCAGATCCGGCGTCACCTCGTAGTACGCTTGCGCTCCACCCAGGGCCACACGGAAACCGGTCATCACCTCATCGATAATCAGCAGCGCGCCAAACTCATCACACAATGCGCGCAGGCCCGGCAGGAAGTCCGGTTGCGGTGGAATGCAGTTCATATTACCCGCTACCGGCTCGACGATGATGCAGGCGATATCTGTCGGATACTGTTCAAACGCGCTGCGCACCGAGGCCAGATCGTTATAGTTACAGGTCAGGGTATGTTTGGCGAAATCTGCCGGAACACCCGGCGAGTTCGGCTGACCGAGGGTCAATGCACCGGAACCGGCTTTCACCAGCAGGCAGTCAGCGTGGCCGTGGTAGCAGCCTTCAAATTTGATGATTTTGTCGCGATGGGTAAAACCACGCGCCAGACGAATGGCGCTCATGGTGGCTTCAGTGCCGGAGTTGACCATGCGCACCATGTCCATGCTCGGCACCAGTTCGCAGACCAGCTGCGCCATTTTGACTTCCATCTCGGTCGGTGCACCGAAGCTCAGGCCACGAGAGGCGGCTTCAATCACCGCGTTGCGGATGGTGGCGTTGTTATGGCCGAGTACCATCGGACCCCAGGATCCGACATAGTCGATATAGGCTTTGCCGTCGGCATCGTACAGATAAGCGCCATCAGCGTGTTCAATGAACAGCGGCACACCGCCTACACCGGTAAATGCGCGTACCGGGGAGTTCACACCGCCAGGGATCAGGCGTTGCGCTTCGGCAAACAGGTTTTCTGACTTACTCATTCTACGGCTCCTGCTGTGTCTTAAAAAAACTCGCGCCATTCTACGGGAAGATAGGCATGAGGTGAAAGGCAGCCGCGCGCTAAAGGCGTATCATCGCTATACTTTAGGGCATAACAGGCGGCACGCAGTGCGAAGGGCAACACTTGATTGCACTGTGCGGCTGGCAGATAATAGCGTGATTGAGGTCGTTTTCTGACCTGGACGTTTACCCGGAGTAAAAGATGAGTGACGATGTAGCAGCACTGCCTTTGCAATTCACCGATGCAGCAGCGAAAAAAGTGAAGAATCTGATCGCGGATGAAGAAAATCCGGAGCTGAAATTGCGTGTTTACATCACCGGTGGTGGCTGTAGCGGCTTCCAGTACGGTTTTACTTTTGACGATCAAATGAACGACGGCGACATGACCATTGAAAAACAGGGCGTGGCGCTGGTGGTGGATCCGATGAGCCTGCAATATCTGGTGGGTGGGTCGGTTGATTACACCGAAGGGCTGGAAGGCTCACGTTTCATCGTGACCAACCCGAACGCCAAAACCACCTGCGGCTGTGGTTCTTCTTTCAGTATCTGATTGCACTGGCCGCCGTTCTGGCGGCCGGTTACCACTCTACCGTTACTAACTGTGACCCTTCGTTGTGCTCCAATGCGCTGTGCATCACCCGTGGTTGGGCGCTAACCTGGCGACCGCAATCAATCGCGGGTAGGGATTGCGTATTGGGACGTGAGATATCACAGCGAGAGAAAATCGTCAGCGAAACGGCAATAGAGCCGGTGGTGGAGGCCGCACCAATCGGTGCAGCAATCACAAGCCCTATGGCCAGTAGCAAAGCTCTGGTCATGTTGAATTCCTGGTGTAGTCAAAATTGCGCTTTGCGCAAAAAGGGCACAGAGCATACGTGGCTGCCGTGCCTTGTTACTTGATTAACGACAATTTTTGCTGATTCTTTAATCAATTTTGGTGCTGTTTTTCGCCGGATGAAGCGCCGCACAGAGCTGCTGAGCTGCCAGCAACAGGCGTGGTCCAGGTCGACTCAGCCAGTCATCATTAATGGCAATCACCGGAACCGCCAACTGCGGTTGCCAGAACTGCGCGATACTGGCGGCCTGTGCGGTTTTGCCGCCGATCACTATCGCCTGTGGGTGCCGTGCCAGCACCTGTTCGCGGCTGACCTGCGGCCAGCTCACCGTGCTATCGGCAAAGATATTGCGGCCGCCACACAGTTCAATCACTGCATTTTGCAGTGTATTGCGTGAGGCGGTAAACAACGGTTGTTGTCCAAACTGCAAAAAAATGCGGACCGGCTGTTGCTGCTGGTATTGCTGGCGCAGCTGCATTTCCTGCGCGCGTAACGCCTGAGCCGCATCTTCTGCCTGTTGTGGATGCGGGCTCCAGCGTCGCAGATCCGCCAATGCATCGATCATCTGATCAAGGGTCTGCGGATCGATCCACTCCACCTTAATGCCCAGCCGTTGCAGTTGTTCGACCTGGCGCTGAGGATTGCCACCGCGCCACGCCAGCACCACATCCGGTTTAAGCTGGACAATCCGCTCGATCCTGATGCCTTGCCAGTTTGCCACTTGCTCCAGCGATGCGGCACTGGCGGGAAAATCTGACCAGGCGCTGACCGCCACTGGCGTGATACCGGCGGCGAACGCCAGCTCGGTCAGGTGTGGCGCTAAGGTGATAACGCGTGGGGTTGCGGCAAGCAGGCTGCTGCAAAACAGCAGCAGCCCGACAAGCCAGGTCGATTTAACCACGAGCCAGTTGTGCCAGCAGGTTTTCCACCATCAGAGAGGATTGCTTCGCTGCAACGCTGAGGAACTCATCGAAGCTGAGATGCGATTCCTGGTCGGCGACATCAGAGATGGCGCGCACCACCACAAAGGGCACCTTGAATTGATGGCATACATGACCAATCGCAGTGGCTTCCATTTCGACGGCAATCGCCTGTGGGAAGGTGTGGCGAATGCGTGCCAGCGGCTCGGCACCATTAATAAAGGCATCACCGCTCACCACCAGGCCACGCACTGCGTTGAGATCCAGCTGCTTGATCACCTGCTCAGCGGTGGCAATCAGTTTATCATCGGCAATGAACGCCGCCGGGCAACCGGCCATCTGGCCCGGTTCGTAACCGAAAGCGGTAACGTCTGCATCGTGGTAACGCACTTCGTCGGATACTACGATATCGCCGACTTTCAGCGTTGGTGCCAGACCGCCAGCAGAACCGGTGTTGATGACGACATCCGGCTTGCACAGTTCCAGCAGTAACGTTGTACCCAGTGCTGCTGCGGTTTTACCAATGCCCGATTTCAGCAGGGCAACCTCAACGCCATTCAGCGTGCCAGTGTAAATTTCGCACCCGGCCAGCGTCAGCGTCTGACGGTTTTCAATTTTGTCACGCAGCAGGGTAACTTCCTGCTCCATCGCGCCAATAATGCCTGCTTTCATAAAAGAGTCTCGCTAATGTTGTGGATGTAAACCGCAAAAGTGAGGCATAGTCTATCATGGCTGTCAGAGGAAGAATTCACGAAAAAATAAGGGGTAATTATGGCGACGATCAATTTCAGGAAGAAGATCAGCTTCACCCGCCCCTATACCAGCCGTAAAGATCCCGAAGGGGAATACTTTATTACCCGCCATTTTGAAAGCGATCGTGGGCGTATCATTAATTCGGCCGCGATTCGTCGTCTGCAACAAAAAACCCAGGTCTTTCCGCTGGAGCGGAATGCCGCGGTGCGTTCGCGTCTGACCCATTCTCTCGAAGTGCAACAAACCGGACGTTATATCGCGAAAGAAGTGCTGCAAACCCTGAAAACCCAGGGGGGTGGGCTGGCGAAATATGGCCTTGATGAGCTGGAGGGTGCCTTTGAAAGCCTGATTGAGATGGCCTGTCTGCTGCATGATGTTGGCAATCCGCCCTTTGGTCACTTTGGTGAGGCCGCTATCAATGACTGGTTTGATGATAATTTACCGGCTGAATTGGTGGATCCGCTGGTGGCTGGGGTAGAAAACGAGGTGCAGCGGGCCGATTTTGACCGGTTAAATGCAATGATTCGTCAGGATTTGTGCCACTTCGAAGGCAATGCGCAGGCGATTCGCATGGTCCATACCTTGCTACAACTGAACCTCAGTTATGCTCAGGTGGCCTGTATTTTAAAATATACCGCCCCCGCCTGGTGGCAAGGCGATAAACCGGCTGAGTTCAGCGTATTAATGAAAAAGCCGGGTTTTTATTTATCCGAAAGAGAATATGTCGCCGATCTTCGTGCGGCTACCGATATTCCTGAACATCATCGCTATCCGCTTACCTGGATAATGGAAGCCGCTGACGATATTTCTTATTGCATTGCCGATCTCGATGATGCGGTAGAAAAAGACATCTTTAATGTCGACACGCTGTACGATTATTTGCTCAAAGCCTGGGGGCCGGTAAAACCTGGTGATGCATTCAGCCGCACCATTGGTGAAGCGTGGAAAGAAGCCTGCCAGAAGAAATGGCGAACCAAAGGCGACCAGTTTTTTATGGCGCTACGTGTTAACGTGCAAAACGTGTTAGTCAGTCATGCCGTACGGCGCTTTATCGATAACTTACCGGCTATTTTTACAGGGAATTTTAATCATGCTCTGCTGGAGGATGATGGTGAGGAAGGGCGTCTGTTGATGTTATTTAAAACGGTTGCGCGCCAGCAGGTGTTTAATCATCCCGAAGTCGAACAACTGGAATTGCAAGGCTATCGTGTCATTAAAGGGTTACTGGAAATTTATCAGTCATTAATGTTGCTCGATTATGAGCAGTTTACCACCCTGATGAATGATGATTTCTTAGCCAAACATCCGATTGAGACCCGTCTGTTTCATAAACTATCCGGGAAACATCGCAAAGCTTATCAGCAAAAAATGCGAACCTTAATTGTGGCGCATAAATATGAACGCCTGCTGTGGGAACGCTATTATCGCTCACGCCTGATTCAGGACTATATCAGCGGAATGACGGATCTTTATGCCTGGGATGAGTACCGCCGTTTGATGGCGGTAGAATAAGAGAAGTTTTGTAAAGACGAAGAATAATTTTTTACTTTTACCCAAAACTTTATCAGGAACTTCGCGCTTACAATTTAATCTCATCATCACGACCACAGCAATGGTCCGGACGTAAATCTTATATGAGACACAGATGAATGAAAAAAAGCACATTAATGTTAAGTGCACTGGCACTTAGTCTTGGCATGGCGTTAAGCCCTGTCAGTGTTTTCGCGGCGGAGACAGCTTCTTCCTCCAGCCAACAGCTGCCCAGCCTTGCACCGATGCTGGAAAAAGTGATGCCTTCCGTGGTGAGTATCAGCGTGGAAGGGAGCACCACGGTGAAGACCCCACGTATGTCACAGCAATTCCAGCAGTTCTTTGGTGATAACTCACCGTTCTGCCAGGACGGTTCACCGTTCCAAAGCTCACCGATGTGCCAGGGGGGTGGCGGAGATAACAGCGGCGGCGGTGATAACACTCAGCAGGAGAAATTCCGCGCGTTGGGTTCAGGCGTGGTGATCAATGCTGATAAAGGCTACGTGGTGACTAACAACCATGTGGTTGAAAATGCGACAAAAATCCAGGTGCAGTTGAGTGATGGCCGCCGTTATGATGCGAAAGTCATTGGTAAAGATCCGCAGTCGGATATTGCGCTGATCCAGCTGAAAGATGCGAAAAACCTGACGGCGATTAAGATTGCCGATTCAGATAACCTGCGTGTGGGCGATTACACCGTAGCGATCGGTAACCCCTATGGTCTGGGCGAAACCGTTACTTCGGGTATCGTTTCAGCACTGGGTCGCAGCGGCCTGAACGTTGAGAACTATGAAAACTTTATCCAGACCGATGCTGCGATCAACCGTGGTAACTCGGGTGGTGCGTTGGTGAACCTTAACGGTGAACTGATTGGTATCAACACCGCGATCCTGGCTCCGGACGGCGGTAACATCGGTATTGGTTTTGCCATCCCGAGTAATATGGTGAAAAACCTCAGTGCGCAGATGGTCGAGTATGGCCAGGTGAAACGCGGTGAGCTGGGGATCATGGGTACCGAGCTGAACTCCGAGCTGGCGAAAGCGATGAAAGTCGATGCGCAGCGTGGTGCCTTTGTAAGCCAGGTTCTGCCGAATTCCGCTGCCGCGAAAGCGGGCATTAAAGCTGGTGATGTGGTGGTGTCGATGAATGGCAAACCGCTGACCAGCTTCTCAGCACTGCGTGCTGAAGTCGGTTCACTGCCGGTTGGCACCAAGCTGCAACTCGGTCTGCTGCGTGACGGCAAACCAGTAAGCGTCACTGTGGAGTTGCAGCAGAGCACTCAGGATAAAGTACAGTCCGCTACGATCTATACCGGCATTGAAGGTGCAGATCTGAGTAATGTCGACAGCAACGGCCAGAAAGGCGTGCGAGTTGATAGCGTGAAACCGGGCAGTGCCGCGGCGCGCATCGGCCTGAAAAAAGGCGATGTGATTCTCGGTGTGAACCAGCAGTCGGTGGCGAATCTGGGCGAACTGCGCAAGATCCTCGACACCAAACCTTCGGTACTGGCGTTGAATGTCCAGCGCGGCGACAACAGCCTGTACCTGCTGATGCAGTAATCTCTTGTAGCTAAGCAAAGGCGGACTTCGGTCCGCCTTTTTTATGCAGAAAACGTAACGACGCGATTTAACGCGCGGTTTTGCACCTGGTGCCAAAATTCGCACGATAAATCGTGCCGCCACAAGCATCACAGATGTGACCTCCCCCGCAATTCCCGCAATCTCTATCCGGCTATGTGCAGTTGCACAATGCCAGCCGTTAAGCGGGCGCGTATTCTGTCGGCAGTTCCTTTTATCTGGAGTGATTAATGGCCACCTATCATCTTGATGCGCGACTGGCTCAGGACATTGTTGCCCGCACCATGAAAATTATTGACAGCAATGTCAACGTGATGGATGCCCGTGGCCGCATCATTGGCAGTGGCGACCGCGAGCGTATTGGCGAATTGCACGAAGGTGCGCTGCTGGTACTGTCGCAGGGTAGGGTTGTAGACATCGATGAAGCGGTGGCTAAGCATCTGCATGGTGTACGCCCGGGGATTAACTTGCCGCTGCGTATTGATGGTGAAATCGTAGGTGTGATCGGTCTGACCGGGCAACCCGTAGCGTTACGGCATTACGGTGAACTGGTTTGCATGACGGCAGAGATGATGCTGGAACAGGCACGGCTGCTGCATATGCTGGCCCAGGATAGCCGCCTGCGCGAGGAGTTGGTTCTCAACCTGGTACGCAGCGAAACCCTGTCACCGGCGTTGAGCGAATGGGCGCAACGGCTGGGTATCGATCTTAATCAACCGCGTGTGGTTGCGGTGGTCGAGGTGGACAGCGGGCAACTTGGTGTCGATAGCGCCATGTCGGAATTGCAGCAACTGCAAACGCTGCTGACCACGCCCGAGCGCGATAACCTGATTGCCATTGTCTCGCTCACCGAAATGGTGGTATTGAAACCGGCACTGAATGCGCACGGTCGCTATGATCAGGACGATCATCGGCGTCGGGTTGAGCAGTTATTACAACGTATGAAAGAGAGCGGGCATCTGCGCATGCGTATTGCGCTGGGGAACTATTTTACCGGTCCCGGCAGCATCGCACGTTCCTATCGTACCGCCCGTACCACCATGATGGTCGGCAAACAGCGTATGCCGGAACAACGCAGCTATTTCTATCAGGATTTGGTGTTGCCGGTACTGCTCGATAGCTTACGCGGTGGCTGGCAGGCCAATGAGCTGGCCCGACCGCTGGCGAAACTGAAAAATATGGATAGCAATGGTTTGCTGCGGCGTACCTTAATCGCCTGGTTCAGCCATAACGTACAACCCAGCGCTACGGCGCGTGCGCTGTTTATCCATCGTAATACGCTGGAATATCGTCTGAATCGTATCTCGGAACTCACCGGGTTGAATCTCGGCAACTTTGACGATCGCCTGTTATTGTACGTGGCATTGCAACTTGATGAGCAGGGCGGATGAAACGGGCTGGGATACTGGCGTTCGCGCTATGGGTATGTAGCGGTTTTAGCCAGGCGACTGAGCTGGCTTTTCTCTCGCTGAGTGATTTACAGCAGGTTAAGCAACAACTGGCGCAGCACCGGGCTGCGTCGCCAACGCTGGCGGCGTGGCAACAATTACAGCGGGAAGCGCAACAGGCGTTGAAGCATCCTGATCCCAGCGTCATCGATAAAGGGCTGTTACCGCCAGGTGGTTCGAAGCATGACTATCTCAGTCTGAGCGCCTATTGGTGGCCAGACGCGTCGCAACCCGCTGGCCTGCCGTGGCTGCGACGCGACGGTGTGGTGAATCCAGCCAGCAAAAATGATCAGAGCGATGGTGTCCGGTTGGCACGCTTTAGCGCTGATGTGCAGGCACTGACGCTTGCCTGGTATTTCTCCGGTGAGCAGCGTTATGCCGATAAAGCACAGTCGCTGGTGCGCCACTGGTTTATCGATCCTGCCAGTCGAATGAATCCCAACCTTAACTTTGCGCAGGGTGTCCCTGGGATAGCGGATGGACGTCATACCGGGGTGCTCGACGGGCGCTATTTTGCGACCCGAGTAGTGGATGCCTTGCAGTTACTGAGAACCTCTCCAGGTTGGCAAGCGGCCGATCAGCAGGGGGTAGAACGCTGGTTTCGCGACTATCTGCATTGGTTACAGCATAGCCCGCTCGCACAACAGGAAGCGGCAGCGCCCAATAATCACGGTAGCTGGTACTGTACCCAGCTGGCGGGCATCGCCTGGTATCTTGGGGATGATGCTGCGGTGCGGGCGATGGTGACTCTGGCGCGTGGTAAAATTGATCAACAGATCCGGGCCGATGGCAGCCAACCCTATGAACTGGCGCGCACCCGATCTTTTCATTACAGCTATTTTAATTTGCAGGCGCTGACCGCCCTCGCGCAGCTGGCACAAAAAAGTGGCAACGGTGATCTCTGGCATTATCAGAACGCACAGGGCGGATCGTTACTCGCCGCGTTGGCGGCGCTTGCCCCTTATAGCGATCCGGTTAAACCCTGGCCGTGGAAAAACCGTGATCGTGTCAGCCAGAGGATCATTCCTTTGTTGTCGTTGGCGGATAACAGTCTGCACCAAACGCGCTGGGAATCCGCCATCGCCCGCACTGACTGGACCGCCTTTAGCGGTTCAGCGCGCGGGGCTGTGGAGCAGGCGCAGCGTGATACCTGGTTGATTTCGTTGCCTTATGGGCAGAAAAAAGGCCAGCAATAGCTGGCCTGAGAAAAGCGCGAGGCGAAATTAACGACCGTTGCGAGTCAGTTTATCGAGGTCGGATTCAATCTCAGCGATCTTATTAGACACCACGTTTTCCAGATGACGCAGATCGGCCAGGATTTTGCGTTTCAGATCGACTTCAACCTGATCACGCTGGCAAATCTGATCCAGCTCATCAATCACATAACGCAGGTTAGGGCTGATTTCCTGAACTTCTTTGTAACCCTGGCTGCTGTGGTCAGCCACTACGGTTTTGCGCTGACGTGGGTATTTGAACTTCACGCTTTTCGCGAAGAACTCGCCTTTATCTTTGCGGAAATAGATTTTCAGGATGTCGTTATTGGCTTCCTGACGCAGGCTGTAACGGTCAATGTCTTCAGGGGTGCTGATACCTAAGCTTTTCAGGTTGTCGTACATAGCTTTATATTCCATCAAAAGTGGGGGAGAGCGCGCAGGACTATCATCATTCGGGATGCGGCTAAAACGCAGCAACCAGCTTAATCAACTGTAGACAAAAATCGGGATGAATATCGCGCGGCCTGAGTTAACTGGCGCGGATTATGACCTGTTTGAAAAATAAACGCACTTGTTAATTCGCGGTGAGAAACAGGTTGTTTGCCAGGCAGTGTAAAGAAAAAATTACGGGCCTGATTACAGACCCGTCGGATTAGTTAATTTAAGGCAAATTCGCCTTAGTCGATGGTGCGCAGCAGTTCATTGATACCGACTTTGCCACGGGTTTTCGCATCAACTTTCTTCACGATGACCGCGCAGTACAGGCTGTAGCTGCCATCTTTAGAAGGCAAGTTGCCTGAAACCACCACTGAGCCAGCCGGAACGCGACCGTAATGCACTTCGCCAGTTTCGCGGTCATAGATTTTGGTGCTCTGGCCGATGTAGACGCCCATTGAAATCACGGAACCTTCTTCCACGATTACGCCTTCAACGATTTCTGAACGCGCACCGATAAAGCAGTTGTCTTCGATGATGGTCGGGTTAGCCTGGAGCGGCTCCAGAACACCGCCGATGCCGACGCCGCCAGACAGGTGAACGTTTTTACCGATCTGCGCGCAGGAACCTACGGTTGCCCAGGTATCAACCATTGAACCTTCGTCAACGTAAGCACCGATGTTCACGTAAGAAGGCATCAGCACGGTATTACGGGCGATAAATGCGCCCTGACGCACCGCTGCCGGAGGAACAACGCGGAAACCTTCTTTCTTGAAGCGCGCTTCGTCCCAGTTGGCGAATTTCATCGGGACTTTGTCGTAGAAACGGGTTTCTGCGCCTTCCATCACCTGGTTGTCATTGATGCGGAACGACAGCAGAACTGCTTTCTTCAGCCACTGATGCGTTACCCACTCACCGTTGATCTTTTCCGATACGCGCAGTTCACCGCTGTCCAGCAGACCGATGACCTGGTTGATGGCTTCACGAGTGACGCTGTCCACGCTGGTTGGCGTGATATCGGCGCGGCGCTCAAAGGCAGATTCAATAACGCTCTGTAACTGTTGCATGATGATTTCCTGAGTCTGTCATACGGGTGCCAGCGTCACGCTGGCACAGAAAAAAAGGATGATAAATCGATTGCGGTCACACTTTATCGTTTGGATTAAGGGCCTCTGTCAACCGTTGTTGCAATACATTGCGCATTTCGGCATCAAGTGCGCGGCGCTCGCTGTTCGCGAGGATGAAAAGATCCTCAACCCGTTCGCCAATTGTACTGATACGTGCGCCATGAAGCGAGACACCTAAATCTGCAAAAACTTCGCCAACGCGCGCCAGCAGACCTGGCTGATCGAGGGCGATCAATTCCAGATAGCTGCGGCGATCGGTATGCGTCGGCAGGAAGTTGACTTCGGTTTCCACGCTGAAGTGTTTCAGGCGCGATGACTGACGGCGCACGCGCGGCGGCACCCATTGTGTTTGGGTGATCGCCTGCTCCAGCGCCTGAATAATCATCGGGTGACGATCGGATGCCAACGGGCTGCCATCCGGCTCCAGCACAATAAAGGTATCCATTGCCATACCGTCACGGCTGGTAAAGATCTGCGCGTCATGCACGCTGAGATTGCGGCGATCGAGTTCACCCGCCACAGCAGCAAACAGATATGGACGATCGGGACTCCAGATAAAAATCTCAGTCCCGCCGCGTGTTGCCTGCGGGCTGACCAGCACCAGCGGTTTGCTCAAATCGTGGTTGATCAGATGTCGCGCATGCCATGCCAGCTGATTGGGGGTGTGGCGCAGGAAATAGTCGGAACGGCAGCGGCTCCAGATATGTTGCAGTCGCTCTTCGTCGAGGTTCTCCATTCGCAGCAGCGCCAGCGCCTGCAAGCGATGATGACGGACACGCTCGCGCAGGTCCGGGCTGTTTTCCATGCCGCGACGCAGCTGTTTTTCCGTGGCGAAGAACAGTTCGCGCAGCAGGCTCTGCTTCCAGCTGTTCCACAAGCTTTCGTTGGTGGCGCAGATGTCTGATACCGTTAAGCACGCCAGGTAGCGCAGGCGGTTCTCATTTTGCATCACTTCAGCGAATTGCTGAATGACGGTAGGATCCTGAATATCGCGGCGCTGGGCGGTGACCGACATCAGCAGGTGATGACGCACTAACCAGGCAACCAACTGCGTTTCCCTTGAGTTCAGGCCATGTAATTCAGCGAAATCGAGGGCATCCTGCGCACCCAAAATCGAGTGATCGCCGCCACGCCCTTTGGCGATGTCATGCAACAGCGCCGCCATCAGCAGCAGTTCCGGCTGCGGCAGACGCGGCCAGAGTTCTACGCACAGCGGGTGCATCGGGCGTGTCGCTTCGTCAGCAAAGCTCTCCAGTTTCTGCAACACGCGGATGGTATGTTCATCCACCGTGTAGGCATGGAACAGGTCAAACTGCATCTGACCGACGATATTGCCCCACAGCGGCGTATAAGCCCAAAGCACGCTGTGACGATGCATCGGCACTAACGCACGGCTCACCGCGCCGGGATGGCGCAGAATCGCCATGAAGGTCTGACGCGCCTCGGCGATCTGGCACAATGGTTGTTTGAGATGGCGGCGGGCGAAACGTAACTGACGTAAGGTGGTGGAGTAAATGCCTTTGATGTTTTCGTTGCGTACCATCACGTAAAACATACGCATAATTGCCTGAGGCTCACGTTCAAATAACGTGGGATCACGCAGGTCGATCAACTCGCCACGCAGCTGGAAGTCGTCATCGATGTTACGCGGCTTTTCGGTGGCGGAAAGGCCGAGGATCGCCTCATCAAACAGTTGCAGCAGCATCTGATTTAACTCGCCAATGCGGCGCGTGACCCGGTAAAAATCTTTCATCATGCGCTCAACCGGTTCGTTACCTTCGCCGAGATAGTTGAGACGCTGCGCCACATTCAGCTGGCGATCAAACAGCAGGCGGTTATCGTAACGCGTTAGCGTCAGATGCAACGCGAAGCGGATGCGCCAGAGAAACTCCTGACATTCATTAAGTTCATTACGCTCGGCTTCAGTGAGAAAGCCGAAGCCAACCATCTCATCAAGGGTGGTGGCACCAAAGTGGCGGCGTGCCACCCATTGCAGCGTATGAATATCCCGCAGACCGCCGGGGCTGCTTTTGATATCCGGCTCGAGGTTATAGCTGGTGCCGTGGTAGCGTTTATGGCGCTCTTGCTGCTCTTCAATTTTGGCGGCGAAGAAGCGTGACGAAGGCCAGAAACCATCGCTAAAGATGTTTTTTTGCAGCTCAAGAAATAATGCGACGTCGCCGGTCAGCATGCGCGATTCAATCAGGTTGGTGGCGACGGTCAAATCCGACAGCCCCTCCAGCAGACACTCCTCGAGTGTACGCACGCTGTGGCCGACTTCGAGCTTGAGATCCCACATCAGCGTGAGCAACTCACTGGTGCGTTGTGCGGCATGCTCGTCCAGCGGGCGGCGGCTCAGGATCAGCACATCAATGTCCGACAGCGGATGCAGCTCGCCACGGCCATACCCGCCCACCGCCAGCAGGGCGATCTCTTTCATCTGATCAAAGCCAAAGAAGCGCCATAAGCGGCGCAGCAGCCGATCAATAAACAGGGTACGCGCATCAATCAGGGATTCGACATCGGTACCGGCATCAAACGCCGTCCCCATATGCTGCTGAAATTGTTCGAGATAGAGTTTGAGTTTCTCGCGGGTTAGGGCTTCATCAGGCCAGTCGGCTGGGGAATCGGTCAGGCCTTTGTGTACTGCTTCGGTCACGCTACCACTCATCGACATCGTCTCTTCTTCGCGCCATTGACATAAAAAAGCCGACTCAAGGTCGGCCTGGTACTGTTGGGAAGAGATTTACGCGACGTTTTCCAGCACCGCTGGGATGGTGTCGTCTTCACGTAGCGTCAGAATCTCACAGCCGTTCTCCGTCACCACAATAGTATGCTCGTACTGCGCGGACAAGCTGCGATCTTTGGTTTTCACGGTCCAGCCATCCTTCATGGTGCGGATGCGGTAATCACCGGCGTTGACCATCGGCTCGACGGTAAAGGTCATGCCGGCCTGAAGCACCACGCCGCCGTCATCAGCATCGTAATGCAGCACCTGCGGCTCTTCGTGGAAACCTTTACCAATGCCGTGGCCGCAATATTCGCGCACCACAGAGAAATCCTGTGCTTCAACATACTTCTGAATCGCACGTCCCAGTTCACGCAGGCGGATGCCGGGTTTCACCAGACGCAGGGCCAGATACAGGCTTTCCTGGGTGACGCGACACAGGCGCTCGCCCTGAATGGTCGGCTTGCCGACGATGAACATTTTTGAGGTGTCGCCGTGATAGTCATCTTTGATCACCGTGACATCAATGTTGACGACATCGCCATCTTTCAGCAGACGATCGTCGCTCGGGATACCGTGGCAGACCACTTCATTGATGGAGATACACACCGATTTCGGGAATCCGTGGTAGCCGAGGCACGCGGAGATTGCCTGCTGTTTGTTGGTGATATGTTCGTGGCAAAGACGATCCAGTTCGCCGGTGGAGATACCGGGCACCACATGCGGTGCAATCATTTCCAACACTTCAGCTGCCAGGCGACCGGCAACACGCATTTTTTCGATTTCTTCAGGAGTTTTTATTGAAATAGCCATTAAATTAATCCGCGGCTGTCGAAAATTTCGACAATAATTGAGTTCTGTGCAGTCATGTTAGCAGCAGGCATTTGGGCTGCCAAATCGGGAAGTCTCAAGCCAATTTCTGTTAACGACTATTGGCGTATTCCTGCGCATTGTGGTATAAAGCGCGCCGACGATTCTCTGTCAGCCCCCTGGGCGAACAGGAAACGCATAAATCTCATTATGTGTACTAAAACACACATGTATCGACACGTACGCCGGGGTGCCTCGTAAGAGGTCGGTTGTATGGGATACATGGAGGCCCAACCCCAATCAAACTTTAGAGGTAATCATGGCAACTGTTTCCATGCGCGACATGCTCAAGGCTGGTGTTCACTTCGGTCACCAGACCCGTTACTGGAACCCGAAAATGAAGCCGTTCATCTTCGGTGCGCGTAACAAAGTTCACATCATCAACCTTGAGAAAACTGTACCGATGTTCAACGAAGCCCTGGCTGAGCTGAACAAAATTTCTTCCCGTAAAGGTAAGATCCTGTTCGTCGGTACTAAGCGCGCTGCTGCCGAAGCGGTAAAAGAGTCTGCACTGAGCTGCGACCAGTTCTTCGTAAACCACCGCTGGTTGGGTGGCATGCTGACCAACTGGAAAACCGTTCGTCAGTCCATCAAACGCCTGAAAGATCTGGAAACTCAGTCTCAGGACGGTACTTTCGACAAACTGACCAAAAAAGAAGCGCTGATGCGCGCTCGTGAACTGGCCAAGCTGGAAAACAGCCTGGGCGGTATCAAAGATATGGGCGGTCTGCCGGACGCACTGTTCGTTGTTGATGCTGACCACGAGCACATTGCAATCAAAGAAGCAAACAACCTGGGTATTCCGGTATTTGCTATCGTTGATACCAACTCTGATCCGGACGGCGTTGATTTCGTTATCCCGGGTAACGACGATGCAATCCGTGCTGTAAGCCTGTACCTGACTGCCGTTGCCACTACCGTGCGCGAAGGCCGTTCTCAGGATCTGGCTGAGCAAGCTGAAGACGCGTCTTTAGAGAACGCCTGATAAGGTCTGCTCTTTCACAGAGCCCTTAGACATCAGATGTAATCTGTTAAGGGGGCCGCACGGCCCCTTTATTATATCCAAGTCTGTCACGCTTCCATTAAGGCGAGCGGGGCAGAGTAAATTTTCCGCAACAAGTTTCTGGCAGTGTGCAAGCACTGAGAAACGAATCGAGGATTCTGGAATGGCTGAAATTACCGCTGCACTGGTAAAAGAACTGCGCGAGCGTACTGCCGCTGGCATGATGGACTGCAAAAAAGCGCTGACTGAAGCGAATGGCGATATCGAACTGGCCATCGAAAACATGCGTAAGTCTGGCGCAATCAAAGCAGCGAAAAAAGCGGGTAACGTGGCTGCTGACGGCGTGATCAAAACCAAGATCGTTGACGGTTTCGGTGTGATCCTGGAAGTTAACTGCCAGACCGACTTCGTCGCAAAAGATGCTGGTTTCCAGGCATTTGCTGACAAAGTGATCGACGCTGCTGCCGCTGGCAAAGTGACCGACGTTGAAGTTCTGAAAGCACAGTTCGAAGAAGAGCGTGTGGCACTGGTTGCGAAAATCGGTGAGAACATCAACATCCGTCGTGTTGCTATTCTGGAAGGTGCTGAGCTGGGTAACTACCTGCACGGCGCACGTATCGGCGTTCTGGTTTCTACCAAAGGCGCTGACGAAGAGCTGATCAAGCAGGTTGCAATGCACATTGCAGCAAGCAAGCCGGAATTCGTGAAGCCGGAAGATGTGTCTGAAGACGTGGTAGCGAAAGAGTACCAGGTTCAGCTGGACATCGCGATGCAGTCTGGTAAGCCGAAAGAAATCGCAGAGAAAATGGTTGAAGGCCGTATGAAGAAATTCACCGGCGAAGTTTCTCTGACTGGTCAGGCTTTCGTTATTGACCCGAGCAAAACCGTTGGTCAGGCGCTGAAAGAGAAAGGCGCTGATGTCATTAACTTCATCCGCTTCGAAGTGGGCGAAGGCATCGAGAAAGTTGAGACTGACTTTGCAGCAGAAGTTGCTGCGATGTCCAAACAGTCTTAACTGGTCCGAAAGAACCGCCAAAAGGCGGTTCTTTTTTGCCTGCATTTTGCTGCGGGCCTATTTTCAGTCACTTCCCAATAGCTTTTCTCTCTCGCTAAGCGGATGATTGATCAGATTTAACTTCTCCTTTTCATCATATCTTCCAGGAAGAATTGACCATGGCGACCAACGCAAAACCTGTATATCAACGTATCCTGCTAAAACTGAGTGGCGAAGCACTGCAAGGTGCTGAAGGTTTTGGTATTGACGCGAGTGTGCTTGACCGCATGGCGCAAGAGGTGAAAGAGCTGGTTGAGCTGGGTATCCAGGTGGGTGTGGTTATTGGTGGCGGTAACCTGTTCCGTGGCGCAGGCCTGGCGCAGGCAGGTATGAACCGTGTGGTCGGTGACCATATGGGGATGCTGGCTACCGTGATGAACGGCCTGGCGATGCGTGATGCGTTGCACCGTGCTTATGTCAATGCGCGCCTGATGTCAGCGATCCCGCTGAACGGCGTTTGTGATAACTACAGCTGGGCAGAAGCAATCAGCCTGCTGCGTAATAACCGCGTAGTTATCTTCTCTGCCGGCACTGGCAACCCGTTCTTTACAACCGACTCTGCCGCCTGTCTGCGTGGTATTGAAATCGAAGCTGATGTGGTACTGAAAGCCACTAAAGTGGATGGCGTTTACTCCGCCGATCCGGTGAAGAACCCGGATGCCACGCTCTATGAACAGCTGACGTATGCCGAAGTGTTGGATAAAGAGCTGAAAGTGATGGATCTGGCGGCCTTTACGCTGGCACGCGACCATCAACTGCCGATCCGCGTCTTCAATATGAACAAACCTGGCGCTCTGCGTCGTGTCGTGATGGGTGAAAAAGAAGGCACCCTGATTACGCATTAATACCCGACGCAAGATAAAATAGGGTATATTCTGTTGGCGCGGCGCTTGGGCGCTGCGCTATGCCCTGAATAATCCGTGCCCGATAGGGAACTCGAATTATTTAGGGTATCAGGATGATCGATGATTATCGATACCGCTTCCGGTTAGCCCGGAAATGGCCAGGTCAAACCGAATCCAAGGGTTTCAACGTGATTAACGAAATTAAAAAAGATGCTGAAACGCGCATGGACAAATGCGTGGAAGCATTCAAAAACACTATCAGCAAAGTGCGCACTGGTCGCGCTTCGCCCTCTCTGCTCGACGGCATTGTTGTTGAATATTACGGCACGCCGACGCCCCTGCGTCAGCTGGCCAGTGTTACAGTAGAAGATTCGCGCACGCTGAAAATCAACGTCTTCGATCGTTCTATGGGTCCGGCAGTTGAGAAAGCGATCATGGCATCTGATTTGGGTCTGAACCCAAGCTCTGCCGGTAGCGACATTCGTGTTCCGCTGCCACCGCTGACCGAAGAGCGTCGTAAAGACCTGATCAAAATTGTTCGCGGTGAAGCGGAGCAGGGCCGTGTGTCCGTCCGTAACGTACGTCGTGACGCGAACGACAAGATCAAAGCGCTGCTGAAAGACAAAGAAATCAGCGAAGACGACGAGCGTCGCGCGCAGGACGATGTGCAGAAAATGACCGATGTGCGTATCAAAAACGTTGATGCGGCACTGGCCGAGAAAGAAAAGGAACTGATGGAATTCTGATTCCATCATTATCTTATATATCCGAAATAATTCGGATTGCAGGTTGGCGGCAAGGGAATGAATCCCCAGGAGCTTACATCAGTAATTGACTAGGGTGAACGAGCGCAGCCAACGCATCTGCAATTTGAAGTATGACGGGTATAAACGCCGTCAAGAGAGGTATTCTTCGTGAATGCGCTGTCTTGCGGCGTTTTATTTTGGTCCTGAAGAAGTGGGAAATTATCTGTCTCCTTCCTCTGAGTACACACGGAAAGCGTCATGAAGCGATTAACTCTGCTGGGTTCCACTGGCTCGATTGGCACCAGTACACTGGCGGTAGTACGGGAAAATCCTGAGCAATATCAGGTAACAGCCTTGGTAGCCGGTCAGAATGTGGCCATGATGGCCGAGCAATGTCAGCAGTTTCAGCCTCGTTATGCGGCGATGGCGGATGAAGCCTCGGCACAGGCGCTGCGTGAGCGACTGAGAGCACTCAACATCAACACCGAAGTGCTCTCCGGCGTTCAGGCGGCCTGTGAACTGGCTGCGCTTGATGAAGTTGATCAGGTGATGGCGGCGATTGTCGGCGCATCAGGTTTGCTTCCGACGCTGGCGGCCATCCGTGCCGGAAAAACTGTCCTGCTGGCCAATAAAGAATCGCTTGTCACATGCGGCCGTCTGTTTATGGAGGCGGTTCAGCGCCATCAGGCCCAGTTGCTGCCGGTCGATAGCGAGCACAACGCCATTTTTCAGAGTTTACCGGCTTCCATACAGCATCAGTTGGGGTACGCTGATCTGCGGGATAACGGCATCGAGTCGATTATTCTCACGGGATCAGGTGGTCCTTTTCGTGACACGCCATTAACCGATTTGGCCGGTATGTCACCCGATCAGGCTTGTGCGCATCCGAACTGGTCAATGGGGCGTAAAATCTCCGTTGATTCGGCCACCATGATGAATAAAGGTCTTGAATACATTGAAGCCCGCTGGCTATTTAACGCCACTGATGCGCAGATGGAGGTTATCCTGCATCCGCAGTCGGTAATCCATTCGATGGTGCGTTATTGCGATGGTAGCGTGCTGGCGCAACTGGGATCGCCGGATATGCGAACCCCGATTGCCCACAGCATGGCATGGCCAGCACGTATTCCTGCCGGCGTCACGCCGCTCGATTTCACCCGAATGAAAGCGCTGACCTTTTCTGAGCCGGATTACGCGCGCTATCCCTGCCTGAAGCTGGCAATTGACGCCTGTGCCACTGGCCAGGCCGCTACGACAACGCTAAATGCAGCGAACGAAGTGGCGGTGGCCGCATTCCTGCAGCATCAGATCCGCTTTACCGATATCGCTGCGTTAAACAGCGAAGTGTTGGCGTCGCTGAGCTGCGGTGAGCCCGACAGCGTTGAAGCAGTGATGGAGATCGATCGGTTAGCGCGGGTGTGTGCCAATGAAATGTTGCCACGCTTGCGTATAGCAGGTTGATTGTCCGCGCTATTTGTTAGCTCAGGGTGAAAATGGTATAGTCGCTCGCTCGCGTTTTTCGGCCTGGTGTTATTTTGATGCCAGCTGACCTTGAGGTTGGTACTTGCCGCAGGCGCAATGTATTCAGAAACCACAGCATTTCTGATTAAAGGAATTATTACGCGTTATGTCGTCCAACAATCACAACACATTCGATGACCGGGCTGATTGTACGCCGCGTCACGTAGCCATCATTATGGATGGTAATGGTCGCTGGGCAAAAAATCAGGGCAAACTGCGTATTTCAGGCCACAAAGCCGGGGTAAAATCAGTACGCCGGGCCGTCAGCTTTGCGGTCAGCCATAAGTTGGAAGCGCTCACGCTTTATGCGTTCAGCAGTGAAAACTGGAGCCGACCGGTTCAGGAAGTGACGGCCTTAATGGAACTGTTTGTCTGGGCGCTCGACAGTGAGGTCAAAAGCCTGCACAAACACAATGTACGTTTGCGTGTTATTGGCGATATCAGTCGTTTCAATTCCCGTATCCAGGAACGCATTCGTCGCGCCGAGGAACTGACTCAGCAAAATAATGGACTGACTCTCAACATTGCTGCTAACTACGGTGGCCGTTGGGATATTATCCAGGGTGCCAGAAAACTGGCCGAACAGGTTCAGGAAGGTCTGTTACGTCCTGACCAGATAACCGAAGAGAGCCTGGCTCCGTATCTTTGTATGAACGAGCTGGCGCCGGTGGATTTAGTGATAAGGACCGGGGGAGAGCATCGGATTAGCAACTTCCTGCTGTGGCAGATTGCCTATGCTGAGTTCTGGTTTACCGATGTTCTCTGGCCTGATTTTGATGAACACGTTTTTGAAGGTGCACTGAATGCTTTCTCTCTGCGGGAGCGTCGCTATGGCGGCGCTGCACCAGGCGGCGCCTGAGCAACCTGGGGGTAACCTTTGCTGAAGTCTCGTTTAATTACCGCGTTGATTTTAATTCCGCTGGTGATTGCTGCGCTGTTCTGGTTACCACTGTCCGGTTTTGCGATAACAACTATCATCATCTGCATGCTTGCCGCCTGGGAATGGGGGCAACTGGCGGGCATGGCGTCTCGCCAGCAACGCATCTGGCTGGCTGTGCTTTGCGGTTTATTATTGGCCGTGATGCTGTTCACCCTGCAACCTTATCAACGCGATTTGCATCAATTTCAGATGGAAAGCTCCTTGTGGGCATCGCTGGCTTGGTGGATTGTGGCGTTGGTTTTAGTGCTTTTCTATCCCGCATCCGCTGCGGTCTGGCGTCATTCTCGCCCGCTTCGTCTCCTGTTTGGCGTACTCACTGTTATCCCCTTCTTCTGGGGCATGATGGCGCTGCGCCAGTATCATTATGATACCGACCATTTCGCGGGTGCCTGGTGGCTACTGTTCGTGATGTTTCTGGTATGGGGTGCCGACTCCGGTGCCTACATGTTTGGGCGGTTGTTTGGCAAACACAAACTGGCGCCAAAAGTGTCTCCCGGTAAAACCTGGGAAGGCTTTTTGGGAGGGTTGCTCTCTTCAGCGCTGATTGCCTGGTTGTTCGCCCTGTTTGCACCGCTGACGATTGCCGCGTCCACGCTGGTTATCTGTGCCGTCATTGCCGCACTGGCTTCGGTACTGGGTGATTTGACGGAAAGTATGTTCAAACGTGAAGCCGGCATCAAAGACAGTGGTAACTTAATTCCGGGCCACGGTGGTATCCTCGATCGCATTGATAGCCTGACAGCAGCGGTGCCGGTTTTTGCCTGCCTGTTGCTGCTGGTGTTCCGCACCCTCTGAGGATTGGCGACCATGTTGAGCATACTCTGGAGTTTTGCAGCCTTTATTGTGGCGCTCGGCGTGCTGATTACCGTGCACGAGTTTGGTCATTTTTGGGTTGCGCGTCGCTGCGGTGTGAAAGTCGAACGATTTTCGATTGGTTTCGGCAAAGCGCTGTTCAGTCGCCGCGATCGTCAGGGGACTGAATACGTCATTGCCCTGATCCCTCTTGGCGGCTACGTCAAAATGCTTGATGAACGCGTTGAAAGCGTTCCGGCTGAACTGCGTCATCAAGCCTTCAACAACAAAGCGGTCTGGCAGCGGGCATCGATCATTGCCGCAGGTCCGATAGCTAACTTCATTTTTGCCATTATCGCGTATTGGGCGGTGTTTATTCACGGCGTCCCTGGCGTGCGCCCGGTGGTTGGTGAAATTCTGAACGGTTCCGTTGCGGCAGAAGCGCAAATTACCTCCGGGATGGAACTTAAAGCGGTAGATGGTATCGAAACGCCTGATTGGGATGCTGTGCGCATGGCGCTGATCGGCAAAATCGGTGATCAGAGTGCCACGCTAACCGTCTCGCAATTTGGTGAGGATGCCACGCAGCAGAAGCAGTTGGATTTGCATGACTGGCAGTTCGAACCCGATAAGCAGGACCCGGTTGTTGCGTTGGGCATCCGCCCTCGCGGACCACAAATCGAAACAACCCTGGCCGAAGTTCAGGCTAACTCTCCGGCGAGTGAAGCCGGTTTGCAAGCAGGCGACAGGATCGTTAAAGTCGATGGTCAGCCGTTAACACAATGGCAGGCTTTTGTGGTGCAGGTGCGGGATAACCCCGGCAAAAATATGGCACTTGAGGTGGAGCGAAACGGCGAATCACTGGCGTTGACGCTGACACCGGAAGCAAAACCGGGTAACAAGGCGGAAGGCTTTGCAGGGGTTATACCCCGCGTGATTCCGTTGCCTGACGAGTACAAAACGGTAAGGCAGTATGGGCCTTTTGCCGCCATCGGCGAAGCCAGTGTTAAAACCTGGCAACTGATGAAGCTGACGGTTTCCATGCTGGGCAAATTGATAACCGGGGACGTGAAGCTGAATAATCTGAGCGGGCCGATTTCGATCGCGCAAGGTGCCGGGTTATCAGCAGAATATGGGGTGATTTACTACCTGATGTTTCTGGCGCTGATCAGCGTTAACCTGGGCATCATTAACCTGTTCCCACTGCCGGTTTTAGATGGTGGACATCTGCTCTTTCTGGCGATCGAAAAGATCAAAGGTGGACCGGTGTCCGAGCGAGTTCAGGACTTCAGTTACCGCATTGGCTCAATTCTGCTGGTGCTGTTAATGGGGCTTGCACTTTTCAATGATTTCTCACGCCTGTAATAGCTGGAATGCAGACAGGCGTGGGATGTGTTAGGAAAACGCATAACAACGATGGCGATGAAAAAGTTGCTCATAGCGTCGCTGCTGTTTAGCAGCGCCACCGTTTACGGTGCAGACGATTTCGTGGTGAAGGATATTCATTTCGAAGGGCTACAGCGAGTCGCCGTCGGCGCGGCTCTGCTGAGTATGCCGGTACGAGTCGGCGATACAGTGAATGATGATGACATCAGAAATACCATTCGCTCACTGTTCGCCACTGGTAACTTCGAAGATGTTCAGGTTCTGCGCGACGGTACTACGCTGATTGTCCAGGTGAAAGAACGTCCGACCATTGCCAGCATCACTTTCTCCGGCAACAAAGCGGTGAAAGAAGATCAGCTGAAACAGAATCTTGAGGCTTCTGGTATCCGTGTCGGTGAAGCACTTGACCGCACCACGCTTTCTTCAATTGAGAAGGGCCTGGAGGATTTCTACTACAGCGTCGGTAAATACACCGCCAGCGTTAAAGCGATTGCTACTCCGCTGCCACGTAACCGTGTTGACCTGAAATTTGTTTTCCAGGAAGGTGTTTCTGCTCAGATTCAGCAGATCAACATCGTGGGCAACAAAGCCTTTAGTTCTGATGAACTGATCTCCCGTTTCCAGCTGCGTGACGAAGTGCCGTGGTGGAACGTGGTGGGCGATCGTAAATACCAGAAACAGAAACTTGCCGGGGACCTCGAAACCCTGCGCAGCTTCTATCTGGATCGCGGTTATGCGCGTTTTAATATTGATTCAACGCAGGTGAGCCTGACGCCGGACAAGAAAGGGATCTACATCACCGTCAACATTACCGAAGGCGATCAGTACAAGATCGCGGGTGTGATTGTTAACGGCAGCATGGCGGGTCACTCGGCGGAAATTGAACATCTGACGAAGATCCCATCGGGTGAGCTGTATAACGGCACCAAAGTCACTCAGATGGAAGACGACATCAAAAAACTGTTGGGTCGCTACGGTTATGCTTATCCGCGCGTGGTCACTCAGCCGGAAATTAATGATGCCGACAAGACGGTAAAACTGCATATCAACGTTGATGCCGGGAACCGTTACTACGTGCGTAAAGTCCGTTTCGAAGGTAACGATACCTCGAAGGACTCGGTACTGCGTCGTGAAATGCGTCAGATGGAAGGCGCATGGTTGGGCAGCGATCTGGTTGAGCAGGGTAAAGAACGTCTGAACCGTACCGGTTACTTCGAAACGGTAGACGTGGATACGCAGCGCGTGCCGGGCTCACCTGACCAGGTTGACGTGGTCTACAAGGTTAAGGAACGTAACACCGGTACATTCAACTTCGGTGTGGGCTACGGCACAGAAAGTGGCGTGAGCTTCCAGGTTGGCGTGACCCAGGACAACTGGCTCGGCACGGGTAACACCGTGGGTATCAGTGGGACCAAAAACGATTATCAGACCTATGCTGAATTCTCACTGACCGATCCGTATTTCACGGTGGACGGTGTCAGCCTGGGCGGTCGTATTTTCTATAACGACTTTAAAGCGGATGATGCTGACCTGTCTGACTACACCAATAAAAGTTATGGTGTTGATGGCACGCTGGGCTTCCCGATCAATGAAAACAACACCTTACGTGTTGGTTTAGGTTATGTTCATAACGACCTTTCCAATATGCAGCCGCAGGTGGCGATGTGGCGTTATCTTGATTCGGTAGGACGTCATCAGGAGCTGAATGATGATGGTGATTTCTCCGCGAATGACTTCACCTTCAACTATGGTTGGACGTACAACACCCTGGACCGCGGTTTCTTCCCGACATCCGGTAACCGTACCAACCTGAACGGTAAAGTGACCATCCCGGGTTCAGATAACAGCTTCTACAAAGCGACGCTGGATACCCAACAATACGTTCCGATCAACCGTGATCGTACCTGGGTGCTGTTAGGTCGTGGCCGTGTTGGTTATGGTGACGGACTCGGCGGTAAAGAGATGCCGTTCTATGAGAACTTCTATGCGGGTGGCTCCAGCACGGTTCGTGGCTTCCAGTCCAACACCATTGGTCCGAAAGCGGCGTATCTGAATGATGGCTCGTCGACCTGTACGCTGTCCGATCCGAATGGCATCTGTAAGTCAGATGATGCGGTCGGTGGTAACGCGATGGCGGTGGCAAGCCTTGAGCTGATCACCCCAACACCGTTCCTGAGCGAGAAGTATGCTAACTCAGTACGTACGTCGGTATTTTTCGATGCGGGTACTGTCTGGGATACCAAATGGCAGAACACCGCAGAAACGCGTGCGGCAGGGATCCCGGATTACAGCGATCCAAACAATATTCGCGTATCCAGCGGTATCGCACTACAGTGGATGTCACCGTTGGGACCGTTGGTCTTCTCGTATGCCCAACCGATCAAGAAAGTCGAGGGAGACAAGTCAGAGCAGTTCCAGTTTAACATCGGTAAAACCTGGTAAAGCTCTGAGCAGGGAAGTGTATACCCAAAGGGTATAAAGAGAGTCTGCATGCGTGTAGCCTGGCTACACGCTGCAAACACACATGTTGAGGGTAAGGAGTTTATAGTGAAAAAGTTGTTCTGTGCCGCTGCTCTGGGTGTTGCATTAGCTGCTTCTGCTGGCGCCCAGGCGGCAGACAAAATCGCCGTTGTTAACCTGAGCCAGGTTTTCCAGCAGTCTCCGCAGCGTGCTGTCGTTGCTAAGCAACTTGAGAGTGAGTTCCAGGGCCGTGCCTCTGACCTCCAGTCTCAGCAGCAGAAAATCCAGCAGGAGATTCAGGATCTGCAACGCAATGCTTCAACCATGAAAGCCAGCGACCGTACCAAGAAAGAGAAGCAGATCGCTTCTGAACGTGCGGCTTTCGAATCAAAAGCTCAGGCTTTTGAGAAAGACAACCAGACCCGTCAGATGCAGGAACGTAACAAGCTGCTGGCTAAAATCCAGACTGCTGTTCAGTCTGTAGCGAAAAGCGGAGGGTACGATCTGGTCCTGGACTCTCAGGCTGTGCTGTACACTTCTTCTGATGCTAAAGACATCACTGCTGACGTTGTAAAACAGGTTAAATAATCGATGTCATCTATTCGACTGGCTGATTTAGCCCAGCAGTTGGATGCAGAATTGCACGGAGATGGCGATATCGCCATCTCCGGCATTGCTTCTATGCAATCCGCCACAACTGGCCAAATCACTTTTCTTGCAAACAGCCGTTACCGCGAGCAACTCGCCCAGGTGCAGGCTTCGGCCGTGGTGCTGACGGAAGCGGATCTGGAGTGGTGTAATACGGCCGCGCTGGTGGTGAAAAATCCTTACCTGACCTATGCCCGCATGGCACAACTGCTGGACACCACGCCTCAGCCCGCGCAGAATATCGCGCCCAGCGCCGTGATCGACCCAACGGCCAAGCTGGGAAGCAATGTCTCGGTGGGGGCGAATGCGGTGATCGAGTCCGGTGTTGAGCTGGGCGACGACGTCGTCATCGGCGCCGGGTGTTTTGTTGGTAAGCACACGCGTATTGGTCGCGGTTCACGCCTGTGGGCTAACGTGACGATTTATCACGAAATCCAGATTGGTCAGGATTGTCTGATTCAGTCAGGCACCGTCATCGGTGCGGATGGATTCGGGTATGCTAACGATCGTGGCAATTGGGTGAAAATCCCGCAGTTGGGCACGGTGGTGATTGGTGATCGGGTGGAAATTGGCGCCTGTACAACCATCGATCGCGGTGCGTTGGATAACACTCTGATCGGCAATGGTGTTATCATAGATAACCAATGTCAGATTGCACACAATGTTGTGATCGGTGATAACACCGCGGTTGCCGGTGGTGTGATCATGGCGGGTAGTCTGAAGATTGGCCGTTACTGTATGATTGGCGGCGCCAGCGTCATTAACGGACATATGGAAATCTGTGACAAAGTCACCGTGACGGGAATGGGCATGGTTATGCGCCCAATCACAGAGCCTGGGGTATACTCTTCGGGTATTCCGCTGCAACCCAACAAAACCTGGCGTAAAACGGCAGCGTTGGTGATGAATATCGATGACATGAGCAAACGCCTCAAAGCCATCGAGCGTAAAGTCGGTAAAGACGAGTAACGCCATCCCACGACACCGGCTTCATAATAAGCAGCGTACCTTCTTTACCCGCTCAGACTTTGTCTGAGCATGTGCAGCAGGTATCGCAGGGAAGCGAGACGCCACCGAACTGATTTGCGGCCTGCGGATGATCATTTTGATCGTTGCAGGCCGTGTTATTGTTGCCATCAGAATTTTTAGGACAGGAAGAGTATTTTGACTACTGAAACGCATACTCTGAAAATTGAAGAGATTTTAGAACTGCTGCCGCACCGCTATCCATTCCTGCTGGTTGACCGTGTATTGGAATTTGAAGAGCATAAATATCTGCGTGCGGTGAAGAACGTTTCTGTAAACGAACCGTTTTTCCAGGGGCACTTCCCTGGTAAACCGATTTTCCCAGGCGTTCTGATCCTGGAAGCGATGGCGCAGGCCACCGGTATTCTGGCATTCAAAAGTGTCGGCAAACTGGAGCCGGGCGAGCTTTACTACTTCGCCGGCATCGATGAAGCCCGTTTCAAGCGTCCGGTGGTACCGGGCGATCAGATGATCATGGAAGTGACATTCGAGAAAACCCGTCGTGGCCTGACGCGCTTCAAAGGCGTAGCAACCGTAGACGGTAAGATTGTCTGTGAAGCGACCATGATGTGTGCCCGTAGCCGGGAGGCATAATTAGTGATTGATTCAACCGCCAGCATCCATCCCAGTTCCGTTATTGAAGAAGGTGCCGTGATCGGCGCCAATGTTCACATCGGCCCGTTTTGCTTTATTGGTGCCAACGTGGAAATTGGTGAAGGTACGGTGCTTAAATCGCATGTGGTGGTGAATGGCCATACGCGTATTGGTAAGGATAACCAGATCTACCAGTTTGCTTCGATTGGCGAAGTGAATCAGGACCTGAAGTATGCGGGTGAGCCGACGCGTGTGGAAATTGGCGATCGCAACCGTATCCGCGAAAGTGTCACGATTCATCGCGGTACGATACAGGGTGGTAGCCTGACCAAAATCGGCAGTGACAACCTGCTGATGGTGAACGCGCATATTGCGCATGATTGCGTGATTGGCAATCGCTGCATTTTCGCCAATAACGCTACGCTGGGTGGCCACGTCACGGTTGATGATTTCGCTATCATCGGTGGGATGACGGCAGTACACCAGTGGTGCACCATTGGCGCTCATGTGATGGTCGGCGGTTGTTCCGGTGTCGCGCAGGACGTACCACCGTACGTCATTGCGCAGGGTAACCATGCGACACCTTTTGGTATCAACATCGAAGGTTTGAAGCGTCGTGGGTTCAGCAAAGAAGCCCTGCATGCGATTCGCAATGCGTACAAGTTGCTGTATCGCAGCAGTAAAACGCTGGATGAAGTGAAGCCTGAGATTGAAGCGCTGGCAAAACAGCATAGCGAAGTTCAGCCTTTCTATGACTTCTTTGCCCGCTCAACCCGTGGATTGATTCGTTAATCCATGTCAGTGCGTCCCTTAACGATTGCCCTGGTCGCCGGAGAAACCTCCGGCGATATTCTTGGTGCCGGTCTCATTCGTGCGTTAAAAGCGCGCCATCCTGATGCTCGCTTTGTCGGCGTTGCCGGTCCGCGTATGCAGGCTGAAGGCTGTGAAGCCTGGTATGAGATGGAAGAGTTGGCGGTGATGGGCATTGTTGAAGTGCTGGAACGTCTGCCGCGGCTGCTGAAAATCCGCCGTGACCTGACGCAGCGCTTCACTGCGCTGCAACCGGATGTGTTTGTCGGCATTGATGCGCCTGATTTCAATATCACGCTCGAAGGTCGTCTGAAACGCGCCGGAATTCGCACCATTCATTATGTCAGTCCCTCAGTCTGGGCCTGGCGTCAAAAACGCGTATTCAAAATCGGCCGCAATACTAACCTCGTATTGGCATTTCTGCCGTTTGAAAAAGCGTTCTATGATCGTTTCAATGTGCCGTGCCGTTTTATCGGCCACACTATGGCCGATGCGATGCCGATGCAGCCGGATAAACTGGCAGCGCGTCGTGGTTTAGGGATTGCTGATGATGCCATCTGCCTGGGCCTGTTGCCGGGTAGCCGTGGTGCCGAAGTGGAAATGCTGAGCGCCGATTTTCTGCGTGCCGCGCAACTGCTGCGCCAGCGCTATCCTCGTCTTGAAATCGTGGTGCCTCTGGTGAATGCGAAGCGTCGTGAACAGTTCGAGCACATCAAAGCAGAAGTGGCACCGGAATTACCGATGCACCTGCTGGATGGTAAAGGACGTGAAGCGATGATTGCCAGCGATGCAGCGATTCTGGCATCGGGAACCGCGGCACTGGAGTGTATGTTGGCGAAATGTCCGATGGTGGTGGGTTATCGCATGAAACCTTTCACCTTCTGGCTGGCGAAGCGGCTGGTCAAAACCCCTTACGTCTCCTTACCGAATCTGCTTGCCGGGCGCGAGTTGGTGAAGGAGTTGTTGCAGGATGAATGTCAGCCGGCAGCCTTAGCCGCTGCGCTGGAGCCGCTGTTACATGCGGGTGCCGAGCGTGATGCGTTGCTTGCGACGTTTAACGAACTACATGCACAAATTCGCTGGAATGCTGATGAGCAGGCCGCGGATGCCGTACTGGAGATTGCTCATGGCTGAGTTTATTTATCCCAATGCGCGGCTGATTGCCGGTGTTGATGAGGTCGGGCGTGGCCCGCTGGTCGGCGCGGTGGTGACGGCAGCGGTGATCCTTGACCCTGCAAAGCCGATTGTCGGTCTGGCCGATTCCAAAAAATTGTCGGAAAAACGTCGTCTGGCGTTGTATGACGAGATCAAAGAAAAAGCACTGGCCTGGAGTCTGGGCCGTGCGGAACCGGAAGAGATCGATCAGATCAACATTCTGCATGCGACCATGCTGGCGATGCAGCGTGCGGTGGCAGGTTTACCTGTGGTGCCTGATTTTGTTTTGATCGATGGCAACCGTTGTCCGGCTTTGCCGATGCCATCACAGGCGGTAGTTAAGGGGGATAGCCTGGTTGCAGAGATCAGCGCCGCGTCGATCCTGGCGAAGGTGACGCGCGATCGTGAAATGGCCGAACTGGATCTTCTCTTCCCGCAGTATGGCTTCGCTCAGCACAAGGGTTATCCGACGGCACTGCATATGGAAAAATTGACCCAGTATGGTGCTACGCCTCATCATCGCCGCAGCTTTGCGCCGGTGCGTAACGCTCTGATTGATGCCGACGTGCTGGCCGCACGCCAGCCGACTACGCTTTAATAGCCTGACGCTGTTTTAACCGGAAACTGATATGGCTGAACCCCGTTATATACATCTGCGCGTTCACAGCGACTACTCAATGGTTGATGGCCTGGCGAAGACCGGGCCGCTGGTAAAAAAGGCTGCCTCATTAGGGATGCCTGCTATTGGCATTACTGATTTCACCAACCTGTGCGGGCTGGTGAAATTCTATGGCACCGCGCACGGTGCTGGGGTGAAGCCGATTATTGGCGCCGATTTTAACGTTGCCAGCGAGCTGATGGGCGATGAGCTGACACAGCTCACCGTGCTGGCGGCGAACAACACCGGTTATCAGAACCTGACATTACTGATTTCACGCGCTTACCAACGGGGTTACGGTATTGCCGGGCCGGTCATTGATCGTGACTGGCTGGCTGAGTATCAGGAAGGCTTGATTCTGCTTTCCGGTGGCCGTCGTGGCGATGTGGGGCGCAGCTTATTGCGCGGCAACAATGCGCTGGTGGCGCAGTGCCTGGCGTTTTATCAGCAGCACTTCCCCGATCGTTACTATCTTGAATTGACGCGCACGGGCCGCCCGGATGAGGAGAGCTACCTGCACGCGGCGGTTGAGCTGGCGATTGCCGAAGGCGTGCCGGTGGTGGCAACCAATGAAGTGTGCTTCCTCAACGAAGATGATTTTGACGCGCATGAAATTCGCGTGGCAATTCATGATGGTTACACGCTGGACGATCCTAAACGTCCGCGTAACTACAGCCCTCAGCAATATATGCGCAGCGAAGCGGAGATGTGCGAGTTGTTCTCGGACATCCCGGAAGCGCTGGAAAATAGCGTAGAAATTGCTAAGCGTTGTAATGTCACCGTGCGCCTGGGTGAGTACTTCCTGCCGCAGTTCCCGACCGGTGATATGACCACCGAAGATTTTCTCGTGGTGAAATCAAGGGAAGGTTTGGAAGAACGTCTGGAATTCCTGTTCCCCGATCCGGCAGTGCGTGCCGAGAAACGCCCGGAATATGATGAACGTCTGGAGATTGAACTTAACGTTATTAACCAGATGGGCTTCCCCGGCTACTTCCTGATCGTGATGGAGTTTATCCAGTGGTCGAAGGATAACGGCGTACCGGTAGGACCGGGACGTGGTTCCGGTGCCGGTTCGCTGGTCGCTTATGCGCTGAAGATTACCGATCTTGATCCGCTGGAGTTTGACCTGCTGTTCGAACGTTTCCTGAACCCGGAACGTGTGTCGATGCCTGACTTCGACGTCGACTTCTGTATGGAAAAACGTGACCAGGTGATCGACCACGTTGCTGAGATGTATGGCCGCGATGCGGTATCGCAGATCATTACCTTTGGTACGATGGCAGCAAAAGCGGTGATCCGCGACGTAGGCCGTGTGCTGGGACATCCTTACGGCTTTGTTGATCGTATATCCAAGCTGGTGCCGCCCGATCCGGGCATGACGCTGGAAAAAGCCTTTGCTGCCGAACCGCAGTTGCCGGAAATCTACGAGGCAGATGAAGAGGTTAAAGCGCTGATCGACATGGCGCGTAAGCTGGAAGGTGTCACGCGTAACGCCGGTAAACACGCCGGTGGCGTGGTGATCGCGCCGACCAAAATTACCGATTTTGCACCGTTATACTGCGATGAAAACGGCAACCACCCGGTCACGCAATTCGATAAAAATGACGTGGAATATGCTGGTCTGGTGAAGTTCGACTTCCTCGGCTTGCGCACGCTCACCATTATCGACTGGGCGCTGAAGATGATTAACCCGCGCCGTGAGAAGCAGGGCCTGGAACCGATTGATATCGCAGCCATTCCGCTCGACGATAAAAAGAGTTTCGACATGCTGCAACGCGCGGAAACCACCGCCGTGTTCCAGCTTGAATCGCGCGGCATGAAGGATCTGATCAAACGTCTGAAGCCTGACTGCTTCGAAGATATGATCGCATTGGTGGCGTTGTTCCGTCCGGGCCCGTTGCAGTCCGGCATGGTAGATAACTTTATCGACCGTAAGCATGGCCGCGAGGCGATCTCTTACCCGGATATCGAGTGGCAGCATGAGTCGCTGCAACCGGTGCTGGAACCAACCTACGGCATCATCCTTTACCAGGAACAGGTGATGCAGATCGCTCAGGTGCTGTCGGGTTATACTCTGGGCGGCGCGGATATGCTGCGTCGTGCGATGGGTAAAAAGAAACCGGAAGAGATGGCGAAGCAGCGCTCCGTGTTCCAGGATGGGGCGGAGAAGATGGGCGTCAACGGCGAGCTGGCGATGAAGATCTTCGACCTGGTGGAGAAATTCGCCGGTTATGGCTTCAACAAATCGCACTCCGCTGCCTATGCGCTGGTTTCTTATCAAACGTTATGGTTGAAAGCCCACTATCCGGCAGAATTTATGGCGGCGGTAATGACCGCGGATATGGATAACACCGAGAAAGTGGTGGGGCTGGTGGATGAGTGCTGGCGTATGGGCCTCAAGGTGTTGCCGCCAGATATCAACTCCGGGCTTTATCCGTTCCATGTGAACGATGAGGGTGAGATCGTTTACGGTATCGGTGCGATCAAAGGCGTGGGTGAAGGCCCGATTGAAGCGATCCTCGAGGCGCGTAACCGGGATGGTTACTTCAAAGAACTGTTTGATCTCTGCGCCCGTACCGACACCAAAAAGATCAACCGTCGCGTGATGGAAAAACTGATCATGTCCGGTGCGTTCGATCGTCTCGGCCCGCATCGTGCTGCGCTGATGAGCTCCCTCAGCGATGCGCTGAAAGCCGCCGATCAACATGCGAAAGCCGAGGCCATCGGGCAGGCGGATATGTTTGGCGTGCTGGCAGAAGAACCGGAGCAGGTAGAGAAATCGTACGCCAGCGTGACACCGTGGCCGGAACAGATTCAGCTGGATGGCGAACGTGAAACGCTGGGCCTGTATCTCACCGGCCATCCGATCAATCAGTATCTGAAAGAAATTGAACGTTACGTTGGCGGGATGCGTCTCAAAGACATGCATCCAACCGATCGTGGTAAAGTGACCGTCGCGGCGGGGCTGGTGATTGCTGCCCGTACGATGGTCACCAAGCGTGGCAACCGAATTGGTATCTGTACTCTGGATGACCGCTCTGGGCGTCTGGAGGTGATGTTATTTACCGATGCATTGGATAAATACCAGCAATTGCTGGAGAAGGACCGAATCCTGATCGTTAGCGGACAGGTCAGCTTTGATGACTTCAGTGGCGGCCTTAAAATGACCGCCCGCGAAGTGATGGACATTGACGAAGCGCGGGAAAAATACGCGCGTGGTCTTGCTATCTCGCTGACGGACAGGCAAATTGATGACCAGCTTTTAAACCGTCTCCGCCAGTCTCTGGAGCCTCATCGCTCCGGGACTATTCCGGTGCATCTCTATTATCAGAGAGCAGATGCGCGGGCGAAGCTGCGCTTTGGTGCAGCGTGGCGTATTTCGCCCAGCGATCGTTTACTCAACGATTTGCGGTCGTTAGTTGGGTCGGAGCAGGTGGAACTGGAGTTTGACTAAAACAGGAACATTATGAGTCTTAATTACCTGGATTTTGAACAGCCAATCGCAGAACTGGAAGCGAAAATCGACTCGCTGAAATCGATTGGCCGTCAGGATGAGAAACACGATATTAATCTGGACGAAGAAGTGCAGCGTCTGCGCGAAAAAAGCGTAGAGCTGACACGTAAAATCTTCTCCGATTTGGGTGCATGGCAGGTCGCGCAACTGGCGCGTCACCCGCTGCGTCCTTATACGCTGGACTATGTCCGCAATGCCTTTGATGATTTTGACGAGCTGGCTGGCGATCGTGCCTATGCCGATGATAAAGCGATTGTCGGTGGTATCGCCCGTCTCGATGGCCGTCCGGTGATGATCATTGGTCATCAGAAAGGCCGTGAAACCAAAGAGAAAATTCGTCGCAACTTCGGTATGCCAGCACCAGAGGGCTACCGTAAAGCGCTGCGCCTGATGGAGATGGCTGAACGCTTTAAGATGCCGTTGATCACCTTCATCGACACCCCGGGTGCATATCCGGGCGTTGGTGCAGAGGAACGTGGTCAGTCGGAAGCGATTGCCCGTAACCTGCGCGAGATGTCTGGCCTGAAAATCCCGGTAATTTGTACCGTGATCGGCGAAGGCGGCTCAGGTGGTGCACTGGCGATTGGTGTGGGCGATAAGGTCAACATGTTGCAGTACAGCACCTATTCGGTGATCTCACCGGAAGGCTGTGCCTCCATTCTGTGGAAAAGCGCTGACAAAGCACCGCTGGCGGCAGAAGCAATGGGCATCACCGCTGATCGTCTGAAAGAGTTGAAACTGATCGACTCCATCATCCCGGAACCGCTGGGTGGTGCGCACCGTCAGCCGGTGGATATGGCCGAAGCACTGAAAAAGCAGCTGCTGGCTGATCTGGCCGATCTCGATGTTCTCAGCACCGAAGAGCTGCTGAACCGTCGTTATCAGCGTCTGATGAGCTACGGCTACGCCTGATAAGCTGATGATCAAAAAAAAGCGGACTTCGGTCCGCTTTTTTTATGCCTGCGCAACAGCAGAGCATTCTGACGGTAATCCGCCCCCGCTTTTCGCTATCCTTATTCAGTGCCACAACACCACAGGAGGTGAGCATTGAATATTCTTGCGATCATGGGACCGCACGGGGTTTTCTACAAAGATGAACCCATTCGTGAACTGGATGCTGCACTGAAGCTGCAAGGTTTCCAGACCGTCTATCCCACCAATGCCAGCGACCTGCTGAAGCTGATTGAACATAACCCGCGCATCTGTGGCGTGGTTTTTGACTGGGACGATTACAGTCTGGCGCTGTGCAGTGAAATCAATCAGCTCAATGAATATCTGCCGCTGTACGCGTTTATCAACACCCATTCACAAATGGATGTCAGCATTAACGAGATGCGCATGGCGTTGCATTTCTTCGAATACGCGCTCAGCATGGCTGACGATATCGCGTTGCATATCCGCCAGTACACCGACGAATACATCGACAAAATCACACCGCCACTGACCAAAGCGCTGTTCACCTATGTCAATGAGGGCAAGTACACCTTCTGTACTCCAGGGCATATGGGGGGAACTGCGTTTCAGAAAAGCCCGGTGGGAAGTTTGTTCTACGACTTTTTTGGCGCGAATACGTTAAAAGCGGATATCTCCATTTCAGTGACGGAACTGGGTTCCCTGCTTGATCACACCGGCCCGCATCTGGAAGCTGAGGAGTACGTCGCGCGGACTTTTGGTGCTGAGCAAAGCTATATGGTGACCAATGGCACCTCGACCTCGAATAAGATCGTGGGCATGTATGCGGCTCCAGCGGGTAGCACGGTCTTGATTGACCGCAACTGCCATAAATCCCTGACCCATCTGTTGATGATGAGCGACATTATCCCGCTCTGGCTGAAGCCAACGCGCAACGCGCTTGGCATTCTTGGCGGTATTCCCAAGCGGGAGTTCACCCGCGACAGCATCCAGCAGAAAGTGGAAAGCACGCCGCGCGCCAGTTGGCCGGTGCATGCGGTGATCACTAACTCAACCTACGATGGCTTACTGTACAACACGCAATACATCAAACAGACGCTGGATGTGCCGTCGATCCACTTCGATTCCGCGTGGGTGCCCTATACCAATTTCCATCCGATCTATGACGGAAAAAGTGGCATGAGTGGCGATCGGGTGCCGGGTAAAGTGTTCTACGAAACGCAATCAACGCATAAACTGCTGGCGGCATTTTCCCAGGCGTCGCTTATTCACATCAAAGGTGATTACGATGAGCAGACCTTTAACGAAGCCTACATGATGCATACCACCACCTCGCCAAATTACGCCATTGTCTCGTCGATTGAGACGGCGGCGGCGATGTTGCGCGGCAATCCGGGTAAGCGCCTGATCAATCGTTCGGTAGAACGGGCGTTGCATTTCCGGCGTGAGATCCAGCGTTTGCGTGAAGAGTCAGAGGGGTGGTTCTTTGATATCTGGCAGCCGGAAAAAGTGGATGAAGCGGAATGCTGGCCGATCCAGCCGGGTGAGGAAGACTGGCACGGTTTTACCCAGGCCGACCGCGATCATATGTACCTTGATCCGATTAAGGTAACCATCCTGACGCCAGGAATGAGCGAGCTGGGGGGGATGGCGGAAGAGGGGATTCCGGCGGCGCTGGTGGCAAAATTCCTCGACCAGCGTGGCGTGGTGGTGGAAAAAACCGGTCCGTATAACCTGCTGTTCCTGTTCAGTATTGGTATCGATAAGACCAAAGCGATGAGCGTGCTGCGTGGCCTGACCGAATTTAAGCGCGCTTATGATCTAAATCTGCGGGTAAAAAACATGTTGCCGGATCTCTACGCCGAAGATCCTGATTTCTATCGCAACATGCGTATTCAGACGCTGGCCCAGGGCATCCATCAGTTGATCCTGCAACACGATCTGCCGCGCCTGATGCTCAAAGCTTTTGACGTGTTGCCAGAGATGATGATGACTCCGCATCAGGCATTTCAACAGCAGGTAAAAGGCCTGGTGGAAACGGTCGATATCCGCGAGCTGGTGGGACGCATCTCCGCCAATATGATTTTGCCCTATCCGCCAGGTGTCCCTTTGGTGATGCCGGGAGAAATGATCACTGAGCAGAGTCGCGCGGTGCTCGATTTTCTGTTGATGCTCTGCACTATCGGGCGGCACTACCCCGGTTTCGAAACGGACATTCACGGCGCGACGTTGACCGAGGATGGGCGTTATCTGGTACGGGTGCTTAAAGGCGAGAACGACCATTAAGTTCGGACAAAAGCCTCTTTTCAGCAGGCCGCCTGCCACGTAAGGTAAGCGGCTAAGCCGATAACCGGAGCCACTATGCTACAGATTAAACAGATCCACCACATTGCCATTATCGCCACCGATTATGCGCGCAGTAAGGCATTCTATTGTGATGTGCTGGGCTTTGAATTGCTGGGGGAGTTTTATCGTGCAGAGCGTGATTCGTGGAAAGGGGATCTCGGGCTGAATGGTGTCTACACTATCGAACTGTTCTCCTTCCCGTCACCGCCAGCACGCGTCAGTCAGCCGGAAGCCTGTGGCTTACGTCATCTGGCATTTTGTGTTGAGGATGTGGAACAATCGGTCGCGGCGCTGGCTGAGAAGGGGGTGGTTTGCGAACCGATTCGTATTGATGCGTTGACCGATAAAACCTGTACCTTCTTCTCTGACCCCGATGGTTTGCCGCTGGAGCTATATCAGGCGTAAAATAGCGCCCATCGCGAGCCGCAATCGGGCGGTTCGCCCTTACGGATTGCGCCATGTCTTTGTCCCATCTTGCTGCACTGCTGACACCCGATGCCCGCTGCGTGCTGGCGTTCAGCGGTGGGCTGGATTCCACCGTGTTGTTGCATCAACTGGTTTGCTGGCAACGACAACATCCACAGTTTCAACTGCGCGCATTGCATGTCCATCATGGTTTAAGCCCCAATGCTGATAGTTGGGCAGCACATTGCCAGCACCTTTGCCAGCAGTGGCAAGTCCCCTGTGAGGTGTTGCGAGTGCAGGTGGATGGGCATGAGCAGGGGATAGAAGCGGCAGCGCGCGATGCACGTTATCAGGCGTTGTTTCAACACCTGCAACCCGGTGAGTACTTACTTACCGCCCAGCATCTTGATGATCAGTGTGAAACCCTGCTGCTGGCCCTAAAGCGTGGCAGTGGCCCGGCGGGCCTGGCCGCGATGCCATCACAACGTATCGTGGGGGAAAACACCCATCTGCGGCCATTGTTGACCTTCAGTCGTCAGCAACTTGAAAGTTGGGCGACAGAGCATCAGTTGCGTTGGATCGAAGACGAGAGCAACGCGGATTGCCGCTACGACAGAAATTTTCTGCGCCAGCAGGTACTCCCGTTATTGCATGCTCGCTGGCCGCATTTCAGCGCTGCGGCTGCACGCAGCGCCGCGTTATGTGGTGAACAGGAACAACTGCTGGACGCGTTGCTGGCGGAACAATTGGCACAACTCACGGATGAGCTGGGGCGACTTAACTTCACGCCGTTGTTGAGCATGCAGGAAGCGCGTCGTCATGCGCTGCTGCGGCGCTGGATTGCGCAGCAGGGCGGAACCATGCCCTCACGCGATGCATTGCTGCGCATCACCCGTGAAGTGATGCAGAGTCGGGAAGATGCCCAACCCTGCCTGCATTTTGGTGCTTTTGAACTGCGCCGTTATCGCCAGCACCTGTACTGGCTAGTGCCTCAACCTTCCCTCAGTCAGCACTCACTTACCTGGCATGACCTCTCGCAACCCTTGCGTTTGCCCGAACCGCTCGGGGAGTTACAGGCAAGCCATGATAGCCCGCGGCTACGTTACCCGACCGATGATGAGCAGGTGAGCGTGCGTTTTAAGGCCCAGGGCTATTTCCACCTGATCGAGCGGGCGGGGGGACGTGAAGTGAAAAAGCTGTGGCAGGAGCTGGGTGTTCCGCCCTGGCAGCGTGAACGGATCCCACTGATTTACTACAACCAGACGTTAATTTGCGCGCCGGGATTTTTTATCACCCGTGAAGGTGCGGCCAGCAATGAGCAAGGCTGGACGGCGGTCTGGTTACAACAACAATAAAACGGAGAGCAATGATGAAACACTGGATCGCGGCGGCACTTTTCGCCGTGGCACTGCCGGCGCTGGCCGACGGTGATATTAAGGCCGGGGCGCAAAAAGCGGCCAGTTGTCTGGCTTGTCATGGTGCGGAAGGAAAAAGCGCCGTGCCTTTGTATCCTAATCTGGCCGGGCAGCACGCACCTTATCTGCTGCACTCGTTACAAGCCTACAAAAAAGGGGAGCGCAGTGGGGGGCAGGCTGAGGTAATGAAAGCGTTTGTAGCCGGGTTAAGCGATCAGGATATGGAAGATCTGTCGGCGTATTACAGCTCGCTACAGCCATAGCGAGGGGGGCGGGAGAGGGATTTCCCGCCCGTAGGAAGGTTACTCGTCTTCGCTGACGATAACGGTGCCCAGCTCAGGGTGGCTGAAGCTGGCGATGTGATCGAGCCGCAGCTCGCGTGTTTCGCCGGAGAGGTCGACCGCAAGATACTCGACGTTTTTGCGTGAAATCATGTCCACGGCTTTCGCCTTGAGCTGATCACCGTTTTTTAATTCGAGCGCAAGCGTCCAGTGTTTTTGGCAGGCGAGTTCCAGGTTGTCGTAGTCATCGCAGTTGATGGGTTTGTAGGCTTCATTCGTCAACATAGTCGCTCACCAATAAGTTTGCAGCGGCATAGGCTGCCTGTTCCCTGACAGAAGAGTTTAGCGCAGAATTAGCGGCAATATCATTGAGTGCATTCAGCGCGCATCCAATGGCATCTGGCACATAACCCAGGTCGCCGCTGCCAATTTCGGCATACTTCTGGCGAACTAACTCACTATACTTTTGCACATTCACCTCCTCAGCAGAGTTTCAATACTCTGGTTGATAGGAGACTATATCACAGGCAATTCACTGAAATCAGCCAGTGAACAGCGCGAAGCATTCAGAGAAAAGCAGAAAAGTGGCAAAATTCGCTGCTGTTAAGCGTCTGCACAGCGCACAAAAGGTTAAGTTAATGGACAGGTCATTACGCAGTACAGGAACCCTTCCTGCGGCAGGTATCACATGATTGTATTGTCACGTTCGGTTTCACTGCCGGAAAATGAGGTCGAGTTGAGTGCCATCCGTGCGCAGGGCGCTGGTGGGCAGCATGTCAATAAAACCTCGACCGCCATCCACCTGCGTTTTGATATCAATGCGTCATCATTGCCGCCATTTTATAAAGAGCGTCTGCTGGCCGCGCGTCACCATTTGATCACCGAGGATGGCGTGGTGATTATCAAAGCGCAGGAATATCGTAGCCAGGAGATGAATCGCGAAGCTGCGTTACAGCGGTTGATTAATTTAATTCGGGAACTGACAACGGTGGAAAAAGTGAGGCGCGCCACTCGTCCCACCCGGGCATCGAAAGAACGACGACTGGACGGCAAAGCGCGGCGAAGTAATACCAAGGCGCTGCGGGGAAAAGTGCGTTAAAAAAAGCGCCTCTGGTCAGAGGCGCTCTGGGAGATTACTTGTTCAGGGCTTTTGCCAGGAATTCGACGATTTCGCTGTGCTTAATCATCTCTTTCTCGCTGGCGGAACGCGCTTTGTACTCGATCTCTTCATTATCGAGGTTGCGATCGCCGATCACGATGGTATGCGGTACACCAATCAGTTCCATATCGGCAAACATCACGCCCGGACGCTCTTTACGGTCATCCAGAATCACGTCAATGCCTTTGGCACGCAGCGCGTTGTACAGATCATCCGCGACTTCTTTCACACGGAAAGATTTGTGCATGTTCATTGGCAGAATCGCCACTTCGAACGGTGCCAGGGCTGCCGGCCAGATGATGCCACGCTCGTCATGGTTCTGCTCAATTGCCGCCGCCACCACGCGGGTGATACCGATACCGTAGCAGCCCATGGTCATGATTTGGTTACGACCATCTTCGCCTTGCACCGCCGCTTTCAGCGCATCGGAATATTTGGTGCCGAGCTGGAAGATGTGACCCACTTCGATACCACGTTTGATCAGCAGCGTGCCTTTACCGTCCGGGCTGGGATCGCCTTCCACCACGTTGCGAATATCTTCGACACGCGGTTCCGGCAAGTCACGGCCCCAGTTAATTCCAGCGAAGTGTTTGCCATCGATGTTGGCACCGGCGCAGAAGTCGCTGGTTTTCGCCACGGTACGGTCAGCAATCACCGGCATGGTCAGACCCACCGGACCGAGGGAACCCGGACCTGCGCCCAGAACCGCACGGATTTCGGCTTCGGTCGCCATTTCCAGCGGTGCGGCAACGATATCCAGCTTCTCCGCTTTCACTTCGTTGAGCTGATGATCACCACGCAGCAGCAGGGCAACCAGCGCATGGCCGCTCTCTTCGGTGCCTTTAACAAACAGCGTTTTGACCGTTTTCTCAATCGGCAGCTGATGCTGTTCAACCAACTCGGCGATGGTTTTCGCGTTTGGTGTGTCGAACTGCACCATCTGTTGTGTCGGCTGTGGACGTTCGCCAGCCGGGGCCAGAGCCTCAGCTTTCTCGATGTTAGCGGCGTAATCGGATTCGCTGGAGAAGATCACATCATCTTCACCGCTCTGCGCCAGCACCTGGAATTCATGTGAAGCGCTACCACCGATGGAACCGGTATCGGCCTGCACCGCACGGAAGTCCAGCCCCATACGGCTGAAGCTCTGGCTGTAGGCGCGATACATCGCGTCATAGGTTTCCTGCAACGATTCCTGCGAGGTGTGGAACGAGTAGGCATCTTTCATGATGAACTCGCGTGAACGCATCACCCCAAAGCGTGGGCGCACTTCGTCACGGAACTTGGTCTGGATCTGATACAGGTTGAGCGGCAATTGCTTGTAAGAGCTCAACTCGTTACGGATCAGGTCAGTGACCACTTCTTCATGCGTCGGACCCAACACGAACGGGCGATCGTGACGGTCTTTAATACGCAGCAGTTCGGGACCATATTGCTCCCAACGGCCACTCTCTTCCCACAGATCGGCAGGCTGAACCACCGGCATGGAGATTTCAATCGCGCCTGCGTTGTTCATCTCTTCACGCACGATGTTTTCGACTTTTCTCAGCACGCGAACACCGGTCGGCAGCCAGGTATAAAGTCCTGAAGCCAGTTTACGGATCATCCCGGCGCGCAGCATCAGCTGGTGGCTGATAACTTCCGCATCGGAGGGCGTCTCCTTCAGAGTGGAGAGCAAATATTGAGTAGTACGCATTGATTACGATTCCAGTTATACGGAAGGTCACTGACAAAAAATTTTGCTGGCGGCTAGTGTACCAGCGAGATCCGCCACTCAAAAGCGTGTTTTAGCGCGGATCGAGAGCGATCACCTCGGTGCCTGCCTCATCAATGCGCCAACGCACATTAAAATCGAGCAGCCAGGCAGCATATTCACGATCTTCTGCCTCACCTTTGCGATAAGCAGGGCGCGGATCCTGAGCCAGTACATCGCTGATAAAGCGTGCCAGATGGGGGTGGTTTTTTTGTTGCTGTTGAATTTGCGTCAACGCCAGTGCAGAGAAACGCACCGGCATTGCTGCCTCGGGAGCCTGCTGGGCAAATCCGGCGCGTGCATCCGGTAAGGCTTCGGCAAACGGCAGATAAGGTTTGATATCGACCACCGGGGTGCCATCCACCAGATCTAAACTGCCCAACTGCAAAATGACCTGCTGCTTTTCGCAACGGATGCCTTTGAGTTCAACCAGCGACATACCAATCGGATTGGGTCGGAAGGTTGAACGCGTCGCAAAGACGCCCATGCGCGCATTGCCACCCAGGCGTGGTGGACGTACGGTGGGGCGCCAGCCGCCAGCCATAGTTTGATGAAAAACAAACAGCACCCACAGATGGCTGAACGCTTCAAGACCGCGAACCGCTTCAGCCTGGTTGTAAGGTGGCAGCAGATGCAGCTCACCGGTGCCATCCTGCACCAGACCCGGCTGGCGCGGCACGGCGAATTTCTCTTTCCACGGCGAATGAATTACGCCGATTTGCGCAAAGGCAAACTCACTCATTGATTGGCAACTTTCAGTGCAGAACCCTGACAGACGGCCTGACGATAGCAACCCGGAGTGCTGGAGACGATTTCGCACTTATGCAGCAGCACGGCGTTCGCCTTCATTCCCGCCGCTCGCAGTTGCAGGCGTTTACGGGCGGTATTGATATTTGGCGGTGAATCCTGGGTGCTGCTCTGGCAATCATCGCCAGACACTTCGCCGAGGTCACGGAAAGGTTTGCTGACCAAATCGGTCGCGTCCGTGTAAATCTTCACCGGGGCCGGACGGGGCGCAGGGCGGCGTTCCGGTTCGCTGGATTGCTGCTGCGGGTGCGATGAAGCACTGCTTATCGGGTGATATTCACGCACACACCCGGTCAGCATCAATGCCAACAAGCAGAGCGGTAAAAAACGCATGGCAACATCCTCATGTTTTAAAAAGTGGCGTTATTGAAACAAGGACAACCGTAAATAACAAGTCAGCTGCCACAACCGGCAAAAGAAAGGGCGGCCGAAGCCGCCCTGAATGGCATGAGAAGAGGGGATTACCAGCCCTTCACCGCACCACCGTTGAAGATTTTGTTCGCGGCTTCCGCGACTTCGTCAGACTGATAAGCCTGAACAAATTTCTTCACGTTTTCAGCGTCTTTGTTGTCTTCACGGCTAACGATCAGGTTCACGTACGGTGAATCTTTATCTTCAACGAAGATACCGTCTTTAGCCGGGGTCAGGCCAATCTGGCTGGCGTAAGTGGTGTTGATTACTGCCAGCGCAATCTGCTGATCGTCCAGTGAACGCGGCAACTGCGGCGCTTCCAGCTCAACAATCTTCAGGTTTTTCGGGTTCTCGGTGATATCCAGCGCGGTCGGCAGCAGGCCAACACCGTCTTTCAGTTTAATCAGACCCACTTTCTGCAACAGCAGCAGCGAACGACCAAGGTTAGTCGGGTCATTCGGGATGGCGATCTGAGCGCCGTTCTGCAACTCATCCAGAGATTTGATCTTTTTGGAGTAGCCCGCGATGGGGTAAACAAAGGTGTTACCAACCGGTACCAGCTTATAGCCACGATCTTTGATCTGCTGATCCAGATACGGTTTGTGCTGGAAGGCGTTAACATCGATATCGCCTTTGCTCAGGGCTTCGTTCGGCAGAACGTAGTCGTTGAAGGTGACCAATTCAACATCCAGGCCATACTTCTCTTTCGCGACTTTCTGTGCCGTTTCAGCAACCTGCTGCTCGGCGCCAACAATCACACCCACTTTAATGTGGTTTGGATCTTTGGCTTTCTGATCGCATCCGGCCAGCGCAATCACGCCAATCAGCGCGCCCACAGCGGCAATCTTTTTAAATGTAAAAGACATATCCTTTCCTTAATAGAGAATATTGATATTGCTTGCTTACTTATGGGACACAGCACGCACGATGCGGTCGCCACAGAATTGGATTAAATAAACCAACACCACCAACAGGACCAGAACGGTATTCATCACGGTGGCGTTATAGCCGATGTAACCATACTGATAGCCGATCTGGCCGAGTCCGCCAGCACCCACAGCACCACCCATCGCGGAGTAGCCAACCAGCGTAATCAAAGTAATTGTAGCGGCATTCACCAGCCCCGGCAGGGCTTCAGGCAGCAACACCTTGCGTACGATTTGCAGCGGTGTGGCCCCCATCGCGCGTGACGCTTCGATCAACCCGGTGGGCAGTTCGAGCAAGGCGTTCTCAACCATACGGGCGATAAACGGCGCGGCCCCCACGGTCAGCGGCACAATCGCGGCTTGTAAACCGATCGACGTTCCCACGATCGCGCGGGTAAAGGGAATCATCCAGACCAGCAGGATAATGAACGGGATGGAACGGAAGATATTCACCAGCGCCGAGAGTACGCGATACAACGCACCGTTCGCCAGAATCTGGCCGGGACGGGTGACGTACAGCAAAACGCCAACGGGCAGGCCAAGCACAAAGCCAAAGAAGCCGGAGACAAAGGTCATCATCAGCGTTTCCCAAATGCCACGTCCCAGTAGCCACATCATCGCTTCAGACATAACCCAGTACCTCAACTTTCACATGATTCTCTTTCAACCAGGCAATGGCGGCTTGCGTATCATTTTCGCTGCCGTCCATCTCGGCCAGCATAATGCCGAACTTCACGCCACCGGCGTAATCCATCTGCGCGCTAATAATATTGTTATTAACGTTGAAGCGACGTGCCGCTTCTGACAGCAGAGGCGCATCCACCGACTTGCCCGTGAATTCCAGGCGTAATAAAGGTACGGTGTCATTTCCTGGCAGGGCCGACATGCGTTGCTGGTAATCGTCAGGAATATCGAGATGCAGGGTTGACTGGATAAACTGCTGCGCCAACGGTGTTTTCGGATGAGAAAATACTTCGCTAACGCTGTCTTGCTCAATCAGTTCGCCATTACTGATTACGGCGACCTGATCGCAGATGCGCTTCACTACATCCATTTCATGGGTGATCAGCAGGATGGTCAGACCAAGACGGCGATTGATATCTTTAAGCAACTCGAGGATGGAACGGGTTGTTGCCGGATCCAGAGCGCTGGTGGCTTCGTCGCACAGCAGCACTTTAGGGTTGCTGGCCAGAGCACGGGCAATCGCCACACGCTGTTTTTGACCACCGGACAGATTCGCCGGCCAGGCATCGTGTTTATCCGCCAGGCCCACCAGGTCCAGCAACTCGCTGACGCGCTGTTTGATCTGCTCGCGAGAAAGATTGCCCAGCTCAAGCGGTAGAGCGACGTTGCCGAAGACAGTGCGTGAGTTCATCAAATTAAAATGCTGGAAAATCATGCCAATCTGACGGCGTGCCTGTGTCAACTGACCTTCGGAAAGTGCGGTCAGATCCTGACCATCGACCAATACCCGGCCAGATGTAGGACGCTCCAGCAGATTGACGCAGCGAATAAGTGTACTTTTACCGGCACCGGATGCACCGATGACGCCATAAATCTGTCCGGCAGGCACATGCAGGCTGACGTTAGATAACGCCTGAATGGTGCGTGAACCTTGCTGGAACACTTTGCTAATATTTTCGAGTTTAATCATTAGGTTAATTATTATCGTGTTGCGTTGTCCGTGGTGTTTCGGGTTTCATCTGGCTACGCCGTGTGAAATCTGGATGGATGGTAAGGCATCCAGACGGCTAAATCAATGAAAGTCATTCAATCTGCCATTCTCTCAGTATGCGCAATCATGCGATACTGACCGGCAATTTTTGCAGCAGGAGTTTCTACGTGGCGAACAAAGTCCCGGCTATTTTTCTTGATCGTGATGGCACATTGAATGTCGATCACGGCTATGTCCATGAGATCGATAATTTTCAGTTTATTGATGGCACCATTGAGGCGTTACAGGCGCTGAAAAAAATGGGCTTTGCCCTGGTACTGGTCACCAATCAGTCGGGCATTGCGCGCGGCATGTTTACGGAAGACCAATTTATGCAGCTGACGGAGTGGATGGACTGGTCCCTGGCGGATCGCGATGTTGATCTCGATGGTATCTATTTCTGCCCGCATCTGCCGGATGCACCGGTTGAAGAGTATCGCCAGCAATGTGATTGCCGTAAACCGCAGCCTGGCATGCTGCTGTCGGCGCAGAAGCATCTCCATATAGATATGGCGGCTTCTTATATGGTTGGCGACAAACTGGAAGATATGCAGGCGGCGCAGGCGGCTGGTGTAGGCACGAAAGTGTTGGTGCGTACCGGTAAACCGGTGACGGCGGAAGGCGAAGCGGCGGCGGATTGGGTGATTGATAGCCTGGCTGACCTGCCGGAACGTATTAAAAAGGGCTAAAAACGGGCCTTTTGCACAAAATTCAGCCGAACAGTAAAAAAGTTGAAATTTACGCTTGCGCTTCGTCAGAGTCTCCCTATAATGCGCCTCCACTGACACGGCAAAGCGGCAACGCAGACGGTCAGCGAGGGACGAAGTGATTCATCCCGCCAGAGAAAAATCTCGAAAAAGAGATTGACTCTGAAGGAGGAAAGCGTAATATACGCCACCTCGCGACAGACGGTTAACCCGCTGTTCGCACTGCTCTTTAACAATTTATCAGACAATCTGTGTGGGCACTCGCAGGATTGATATCAAAAGTCTACGGACTTAAAAAATATCAAGTCTCAAGAGTGAACACGTAATTCATTACGAAGTTTAATTCTTTGAGCATCAAACTTTAAATTGAAGAGTTTGATCATGGCTCAGATTGAACGCTGGCGGCAGGCCTAACACATGCAAGTCGAACGGTAGCACAGAGGAGCTTGCTCCTTGGGTGACGAGTGGCGGACGGGTGAGTAATGTCTGGGGATCTGCCCGATGGAGGGGGATAACTACTGGAAACGGTAGCTAATACCGCATAACGTCGCAAGACCAAAGTGGGGGACCTTCGGGCCTCACACCATCGGATGAACCCAGATGGGATTAGCTAGTAGGTGGGGTAACGGCTCACCTAGGCGACGATCCCTAGCTGGTCTGAGAGGATGACCAGCCACACTGGAACTGAGACACGGTCCAGACTCCTACGGGAGGCAGCAGTGGGGAATATTGCACAATGGGCGCAAGCCTGATGCAGCCATGCCGCGTGTATGAAGAAGGCCTTCGGGTTGTAAAGTACTTTCAGCGGGGAGGAAGGGGTGATGTTTAATATGCATCATCATTGACGTTACCCGCAGAAGAAGCACCGGCTAACTCCGTGCCAGCAGCCGCGGTAATACGGAGGGTGCAAGCGTTAATCGGAATTACTGGGCGTAAAGCGCACGCAGGCGGTCTGTCAAGTCGGATGTGAAATCCCCGGGCTTAACCTGGGAACTGCATTCGAAACTGGCAGGCTAGAGTCTTGTAGAGGGGGGTAGAATTCCAGGTGTAGCGGTGAAATGCGTAGAGATCTGGAGGAATACCGGTGGCGAAGGCGGCCCCCTGGACAAAGACTGACGCTCAGGTGCGAAAGCGTGGGGAGCAAACAGGATTAGATACCCTGGTAGTCCACGCTGTAAACGATGTCGACTTGGAGGTTGTGCCCTTGAGGCGTGGCTTCCGGAGCTAACGCGTTAAGTCGACCGCCTGGGGAGTACGGCCGCAAGGTTAAAACTCAAATGAATTGACGGGGGCCCGCACAAGCGGTGGAGCATGTGGTTTAATTCGATGCAACGCGAAGAACCTTACCTGGCCTTGACATCCACGGAATTTGGCAGAGATGCCTTAGTGCCTTCGGGAACCGTGAGACAGGTGCTGCATGGCTGTCGTCAGCTCGTGTTGTGAAATGTTGGGTTAAGTCCCGCAACGAGCGCAACCCTTATCCTTTGTTGCCAGCGATTCGGTCGGGAACTCAAAGGAGACTGCCGGTGATAAACCGGAGGAAGGTGGGGATGACGTCAAGTCATCATGGCCCTTACGGCCAGGGCTACACACGTGCTACAATGGCGCATACAAAGAGAAGCGACCTCGCGAGAGCAAGCGGACCTCATAAAGTGCGTCGTAGTCCGGATTGGAGTCTGCAACTCGACTCCATGAAGTCGGAATCGCTAGTAATCGTAGATCAGAATGCTACGGTGAATACGTTCCCGGGCCTTGTACACACCGCCCGTCACACCATGGGAGTGGGTTGCAAAAGAAGTAGGTAGCTTAACCTTCGGGAGGGCGCTTACCACTTTGTGATTCATGACTGGGGTGAAGTCGTAACAAGGTAACCGTAGGGGAACCTGCGGTTGGATCACCTCCTTACCTGAAGATACCTTCCTTCGAAGTGCTCACACAGATTGTCTGATGAAAACGTAATGAGCAAGACGGCTGCGAAGTCGTGACACTTCATGTGTCCCCTTCGTCTAGCGGTTAGGACTCCGCCCTTTCACGGCGGCAACAGGGGTTCGAATCCCCTAGGGGACGCCACTTGCTTGGTGACAGGTGAAAGGTGTCGCTGCTCAGTATCTCAAAACTGGCTTACGAGTCATGTTTGAGATATTTGCTCTTTAACAATCCGGAACAAGCTGAAAATTTGAAACGACACGTTGTTTCATTTCTCCGTAATAAGAAATGAAAACGATGTGTTCGAGTCTCTCAAATGCTTGCAGTCTGCATGCGTGAAAACGCCTGTGGGTTGTGAGGTTAAGCGACTAAGCGTACACGGTGGATGCCCTGGCAGTCAGAGGCGATGAAGGACGTGCTAATCTGCGAAAAGCGTCGGTAAGGTGATATGAACCGCAACAGCCGACGATGTCCGAATGGGGAAACCCAGTGCATTTATGCACTATCGTTAACTGAATACATAGGTTAACGAGGCGAACCGGGGGAACTGAAACATCTAAGTACCCCGAGGAAAAGAAATCAACCGAGATTCCCCCAGTAGCGGCGAGCGAACGGGGAACAGCCCAGGACCTGAATCAGTTTGTGTGTTAATGGAAGCGTCTGGAAAGTCGCGCGATACAGGGTGACAGCCCCGTACATGAAAATGCACAGATTGTGAGTCCGATGAGTAGGGCGGGACACGTGGTATCCTGTCTGAATATGGGGGGACCATCCTCCAAGGCTAAATACTCCTGACTGACCGATAGTGAACCAGTACCGTGAGGGAAAGGCGAAAAGAACCCCGGCGAGGGGAGTGAAACAGAACCTGAAACCGTGTACGTACAAGCAGTGGGAGCACCTTCGGGTGTGACTGCGTACCTTTTGTATAATGGGTCAGCGACTTATATTCTGTAGCAAGGTTAACCGTATAGGGGAGCCGCAGGGAAACCGAGTCTTAATTGGGCGTTAAGTTGCAGGGTATAGACCCGAAACCCGGTGATCTAGCCATGGGCAGGTTGAAGGTTGGGTAACACTAACTGGAGGACCGAACCGACTAATGTTGAAAAATTAGCGGATGACTTGTGGCTGGGGGTGAAAGGCCAATCAAACCGGGAGATAGCTGGTTCTCCCCGAAAGCTATTTAGGTAGCGCCTCGTGAACTCATCTCCGGGGGTAGAGCACTGTTTCGGCTAGGGGGCCATCCCGGCTTACCAACCCGATGCAAACTGCGAATACCGGAGAATGTTATCACGGGAGACACACGGCGGGTGCTAACGTCCGTCGTGAAGAGGGAAACAACCCAGACCGCCAGCTAAGGTCCCAAAGTCATGGTTAAGTGGGAAACGATGTGGGAAGGCCCAGACAGCCAGGATGTTGGCTTAGAAGCAGCCATCATTTAAAGAAAGCGTAATAGCTCACTGGTCGAGTCGGCCTGCGCGGAAGATGTAACGGGGCTAAACCATGCACCGAAGCTGCGGCAGCGACGCTTAGGCGTTGTTGGGTAGGGGAGCGTTCTGTAAGCCGCTGAAGGTGGACTGTGAGGTCTGCTGGAGGTATCAGAAGTGCGAATGCTGACATAAGTAACGATAAAGCGGGTGAAAAGCCCGCTCGCCGGAAGACCAAGGGTTCCTGTCCAACGTTAATCGGGGCAGGGTGAGTCGACCCCTAAGGCGAGGCTGAAAAGCGTAGTCGATGGGAAACAGGTTAATATTCCTGTACTTGGTGTTACTGCGAAGGGGGGACGGAGAAGGCTAGGTTATCCGGGCGACGGTTGTCCCGGTTTAAGCGTGTAGGCTTGCATTCCAGGCAAATCCGGAATGCTTTAAGGCTGAGGCGTGATGACGAGCCACTACGGTGGTGAAGTAACTGATGCCCTGCTTCCAGGAAAAGCCTCTAAGCTCCAGGTAACACGAAATCGTACCCCAAACCGACACAGGTGGTCAGGTAGAGAATACCAAGGCGCTTGAGAGAACTCGGGTGAAGGAACTAGGCAAAATGGTGCCGTAACTTCGGGAGAAGGCACGCTGGCATTAGGTGAAGGGACTTGCTCCCGGAGCTGAAGCCAGTCGAAGATACCAGCTGGCTGCAACTGTTTATTAAAAACACAGCACTGTGCAAACACGAAAGTGGACGTATACGGTGTGACGCCTGCCCGGTGCCGGAAGGTTAATTGATGGGGTTATCCGTAAGGAGAAGCTCTTGATCGAAGCCCCGGTAAACGGCGGCCGTAACTATAACGGTCCTAAGGTAGCGAAATTCCTTGTCGGGTAAGTTCCGACCTGCACGAATGGCGTAATGATGGCCAGGCTGTCTCCACCCGAGACTCAGTGAAATTGAAATCGCTGTGAAGATGCAGTGTACCCGCGGCAAGACGGAAAGACCCCGTGAACCTTTACTATAGCTTGACACTGAACATTGAGCCTTGATGTGTAGGATAGGTGGGAGGCTTTGAAGTGTGGACGCCAGTCTGCATGGAGCCAACCTTGAAATACCACCCTTTAATGTTTGATGTTCTAACGTAGGCCCGTAATCCGGGCTGCGGACAGTGTCTGGTGGGTAGTTTGACTGGGGCGGTCTCCTCCCAAAGTGTAACGGAGGAGCACGAAGGTTGGCTAATCCTGGTCGGACATCAGGAGGTTAGTGCAATGGCATAAGCCAGCTTGACTGCGAGAGTGACGGCTCGAGCAGGTGCGAAAGCAGGTCATAGTGATCCGGTGGTTCTGAATGGAAGGGCCATCGCTCAACGGATAAAAGGTACTCCGGGGATAACAGGCTGATACCGCCCAAGAGTTCATATCGACGGCGGTGTTTGGCACCTCGATGTCGGCTCATCACATCCTGGGGCTGAAGTAGGTCCCAAGGGTACGGCTGTTCGCCGTTTAAAGTGGTACGCGAGCTGGGTTTAGAACGTCGTGAGACAGTTCGGTCCCTATCTGCCGTGGGCGCTGGAGAATTGAGGGGGGTTGCTCCTAGTACGAGAGGACCGGAGTGAACGCACCACTGGTGTTCGGGTTGTCATGCCAATGGCATTGCCCGGTAGCTAAGTGCGGAAAAGATAAGTGCTGAAAGCATCTAAGCACGAAACTTGCCCCGAGATGAGTTCTCCCTGACTCCTTGAGAGTCCTGAAGGGACGTTGAAGACGACGACGTTGATAGGCCGGATGTGTAAGTGCAGCGATGCATTGAGCTAACCGGTACTAATGACCCGTGAGGCTTAACCTTACAACGCCAGAGGCGTTTTGAGTTGAGAGACGCGAGAATTTTCAGCATTGTTCGAACGGATTGATTCGTATGGCCTGCGAGGGCGGTATGGATAAACAGAATTTGCCTGGCGGCTGTAGCGCGGTGGTCCCACCTGACCCCATGCCGAACTCAGAAGTGAAACGCCGTAGCGCCGATGGTAGTGTGGGGTCTCCCCATGCGAGAGTAGGGAACTGCCAGGCATCAATTTAAGGTATTTACCTGAAAAGGTAACACCGGTTATCAGCGAGACCCCGCTGGTAATGCAGTATTCGGTGGTGCGGTAGTTCAGTCGGTTAGAATACCGGCCTGTCACGCCGGGGGTCGCGGGTTCGAGTCCCGTCCGCACCGCCACTCTCTTGATTAGCCCTGACTGAAAAGTCAGGGCTTTTTCATTTCTGTATTTCTTTAGCGTATTATTGACTGAAACGCAAAATTCCTCTGCTTATAAGCGGATTTTTCAGCAATAAAGAAGCTGTCAAAATGCTCCCATCGAAAACATTTCATTCAACGATGAGGAAATCATGACAATCCCTGCTTTTGGTTTAGGTACTTTCCGTCTGCAAGACGATGTTGTTATTCATTCGGTTAAAACCGCACTTGAGCTTGGCTATCGAACAATCGATACCGCACAAATCTATGAAAATGAGGCTGCTGTAGGTCAGGCGATTGCCGAAAGTGGCGTTGCACGAGACGCGTTATTCGTGACCACCAAGATCTGGGTGGAAAATCTCTCTGTTGATAAATTGATCCCCAGCCTTAAAGAGAGCCTGGTGAAACTGCGCACCGACTATGTAGATCTTACCCTGATCCACTGGCCGTCGCCGGGAGCCAGCGTTTCGGTAAAAGAGAGCATGCAGGCACTGCTGGCCGCCAAAGAAGCGGGCCTGACTCGTCAAATCGGTATCTCCAACTTCCCGATTGCATTGATGAAAGAAGCAATTGAAGCGGTCGGTGTGGAAAATATTGCTACCAACCAGATTGAGCTTCATCCCTATTTGCAGAACGAGCAGGTGGTGAAGTTTGCCCGGGAGCAGGGGATTCACATCACCTCTTACATGACACTGGCCTATGGTGAAGCGCTGAAAGATGGAGTCATTCAGGCTATTGCACAGAAGCACCGGGCAACCCCAGCGCAGGTAGTGCTGGCATGGGCAATGCAGTTGGGTTATGCCGTCATTCCGTCATCGACCAAACGCGACAACCTAGCCGGAAATCTGCAAGCTCAGGATTTACAGCTGGATTCTGATGATATGGATAAGATCCACGCCCTGGATCGTCGGCATCGTCTGGTTAGTCCGGATGGTTTGGCTCCGGCCTGGGATTAAGCAAAAAAATCAGTCCTGGCTTCGCCAGGGCTGGTTCTGCACCCAATCGCTGAGAAAATCAATAAATGCCCGTACTCGCTGACTGACACCAAGATCACTGTAATAAACTGCGTTAAACGGCATTTCTACCGGCAAACGCTGATCCGCCAGCAACTCTACAAAGGTCCCATCGGCAATTTCTTGATCAACCATATAGTCAGAAAGGCAGGCAATACCATTGTCGTTCAGGCAAAGTTGTTTGATTGTTTCCCCGCTGTTCGAAGACATTCCCGGATTAATATCATAAAGTTCGCCATTTTCCTGCGCCACAGGCCAGCGATTCAACCGTAAAGGCTCAACGAAACCGAGACATTCATGGTGCGCTAAATCGGCCACAGAGCGTGGAGTACCATACTTCGCCAGGTACGCAGGGGTGGCGACCAGTTTGCGATAGCTGATAAATAATAAACGAGCGCGCAGGGTGGAGTCGGTCAGGGTTCCGGCGCGAATGGCCACATCGACTTTACGCTCGATAAGATTGATAAAGCTCTCCGAGGAAATCAACGAGAGAGTGACATCGGGATAGCGTGCGCGAAACGGTTTAACCATCGGCAACAACAAATGCAGGATCACCGGCGTTGCGGCATCAATGCGCAGCACGCCACGCGGAGCTTGCTGTCTGTCTATCAACTCGCTCTCCGCTGTTGACATCTCCTGCATCAATTTTTGTATGCGACGAAAGTAGTGTTCACCTTCATGCGTGAGGGCGAGCTGGCGAGTGGTACGTGTCAATAACGCCACACCCAACTTAGTCTCCAGCTTTTTCACCGTCCGGCTGACCGCCGAGTTGGCCATATGTAATTGTTCAGCAGCACGGCTAAAGCTCCCGCTTTCCACTACCGCAATAAACACTTTCAGCTCGTCTGATGATGCCTTCATTATCCCCCCACAAGCAAAAGTCTATTGTTACTTTGCACCTTTTTGTTATTAAACCATAAGCGGATACTGGCGCCCATCAAAACTAATTGGGAGTCAATCATGCCACTTGCACTCTGGGCGCTGACCATCAGCGCCTTTGCTATCGGAACCACTGAATTTGTCATCGTCGGGTTGATCCCGACCATCGCGCAACAACTTGCGATTACCCTGCCTTCAGCCGGGATGCTGGTATCTATCTACGCCCTTGGGGTAGCCATCGGTGCTCCGGTGCTAACGGCGTTGACCGGGAAATTACCGCGTAAACATTTGCTGATGGGGTTAATGGCGCTTTTCACCCTTGGCAATCTGGTAGCCTGGCAGGCACCGAACTATGAAACATTGGTGATTGCGCGACTGCTCACTGGTCTGGCACATGGTGTGTTCTTTTCGGTAGGGTCAACCATCGCGACCAGTTTGGTGAGTAAAGAGAAAGCGGCCAGCGCTATTGCGATTATGTTTGGCGGTTTGACAGTTGCCCTGGTAACGGGCGTGCCACTGGGAACGCTGATCGGGCAGCATTTTGGCTGGCGTGAGAGCTTCCTGGCGGTATCGATGTTGGGGGTTATTGCCCTGGTCGCCAGTATGCTGCTGGTTCCACGCCATATCGCTCAGCCGCCCGTTACTTCGTTACGACAGCAGGCCCGTGTGTTAACCAATCCACGTTTGTTGTTGATCTATGCCATCACTGCCCTCGGGTACGGTGGGGTGTTCACTGCTTTTACTTTTCTGGCACCGATGATGCAGTCACTGGCGGGTTTCTCACCTTCGGCTGTGAGCGTTATCTTACTGGGCTATGGCATCGCGGTGGCAATTGGCAATATCTGGGGTGGTAAGCTGGCGGATCGTCATGGCGCTGTGCCGGCTTTGACCCTCATTTTCGCCGCACTGACGGTACTGTTGGGCGTCTTTCAGGTGACGTCGAGTATGCACTATCTGGCATTAGTGACCGTAGTGGTGATGGGTATTTTTGCTTTCGCCAACGTGCCGGGGTTGCAGGTTTATGTAGTGCAGAAGGCAGAACATTACGCCCCTGGTGCGGTAGATGTCGCCTCGGGTTTAAATATTGCCGCTTTTAATATTGGCATTGCGCTGGGCTCTTCTGTGGGCGGTCATATCGTGCAGCAATATGGGTTAGCACAAACTCCCTGGGTCGGTGCAGTCATCGTCTTTATCGCTTTGTTACTGGTGCGTCTGAGCGGTGCGCTGGACAGGCCGCGCGCGGTGATGGCCGTCGAATAATTCGCTTTCCAGCCCACGCTCAGGTGGGCTGATGCACTCAAATGCCGTTAAGGCCATTCCGACAATCAAGAACACCAATTGAAACCCCGCGCTAAAATCCCTATAACAGTCAGGTGAAGTATGTTTGTAACTAGCCAGGCGGGAAAGTGCGGAAAAAAACCTATGCAATGCGTTATGTAGCAGGACAGCCTGCTGAGCGGATCTTTCCGCCAGGGGCGATGCTACATGTTGGGCAAGCGTTACCGCCCGGCGCACCACTCACAGCCGACCCGACATTACGGGTATTGGTGTGGAACATCTTTAAACAGCAACGTGCAGACTGGATGTCAGTGCTGCAAGGCTTTGGCAAAGATGCTCATCTGGTGTTGCTACAGGAAGCGCAAACCACCCCTGAATTGGTGAAGTTCGCCACCAGTAACTATCTGGCTGCTGACCAGGTACCTGCTTTTGTGCTGCCACAGCATCCCTCTGGGGTGATGACGCTGGCGTCGGCTCATCCGGTGTACTGCTGCCCATTGCGTGAGCGTGAGCCGTTATTACGGCTGGCAAAATCCGCGCTGGTGACCGCTTATCCGTTGCCCAATGGAGAAATGTTGATGGTGGTGAACATCCATGCCGTCAATTTCAGCCTTGGTATCGATGTCTACAGCAAACAGCTGGGGCCGATTGGGGAGCAAATCCAGTACCATCGAGGGCCGGTGATTATGGCCGGGGATTTTAATGCCTGGAGTCGTCAGAGGATGAAGGCGTTGTTTCGCTTCGCTCAGGACATGGCTTTACATGAAGTGACGTTTACCGATGACCATCGACGCAAAGCTTTTGGTCGACCGCTGGATTTTGTCTTCTACCGTGATATGAAGGTCAGTGAAGCCTCGGTATTGGTGACGCGTGCTTCTGACCATAACCCGTTGCTGGTTGAATTTAACTCCACCAGAACCACTCCGCGCTAAACTGCCACGTACAGCAGATTTTGCTCACCCGCATAAAAAGAAAAAGGCTGACATTTGTCAGCCTTTTCGCGCCATTAGGTGTCTGGCGTTGCGCTATTATGAACAAACAGCGTGAGGTTATCACCCGGCTGAATGCTCTTCGCATCACTTAATACACTGTTCCAGCGCATAACGTCCTGAATATTGACTCCATGACGTCGCGCGATACTGGCAAGAGAATCACCCTTACGAACACGATAGGTGATGCTGTTGCCGTTATCGGCCAGCTGCGAACCTTTATCGCCGATGGTCAGTTTCTGACCGATGCGAACTGAGGCACCGCGCAGGTTATTCTGCTGCTTCAGTGTATTAATGCTCACGCCGAGCTTGCTGGCAATGCCAGACAAGGTGTCGCCTTTGCGAACCGTGTAGCTGCTTCCCACATCACTGGCTTTTGCCAGTTGAGAAGGCTGCACGGCGGCAATATCACCAGATGCCAGTGAATTGCGCAGCTGAGCAACGTTGGACTTAGGCACCATAATGTAGTGCGGTCCATTCGGCGCTGTGCTGCCGTGTTTATAGCCAGCATTGAAGCTTTTCAGCTTACTTAACGACATGCCAGCCATATCTGCGGCTTGCGTCAGCTCAATTTGTTGACCCACTTCAACACGAGCCAGTGCTCGGCTCTCGTTCGGGGTCGGCAATTTGATGCCGTAGCGCTTGTTGTTCTTGAGAATATCGCTCAAGGCCAACATTTTAGGAACATAAACCGCGGTTTCGCGGGGCAGCGACAAACTCCAGAAATCGGTCGGCTTACCGCGCGCCTTATTCTGTTTTATCGCTTTCAACACACGTCCTTCACCACTGTTATAAGCGGCAACGGTCAGTAACCAGTCACCGTCAAACATGGTGTTGAGACGCTGCATCATATCCAGCGCAACCTTGGTAGACGCCACCACATCCCGGCGACCGTCATACCATTGGTTCTGTTTCAAACCATAGTTTTTGCCCGTTGTTGCAACAATCTGCCAAATGCCTGCGGCATTCGCAGAAGATGTTGCATGTGGGTCAAAAGCGCTCTCCACTATGGGTAGCAGTACCAGTTCCATCGGCATCTTACGTTTCTGTATCTGCTCGACTATCCAGTACATGTACGGCTCTGCCCGTAATGTTACATCGTGGAGATAGCTCTTATTTTTTAAGTACTTTGTTTTTTGTTCGCGGATCCGGGAGTTATCCGGAATCCCCATCTTCAACTCGTCACTAATGTGATTCCAGAGATCAGTGTCTTCTGCGAGGCTTGTTCCATCATCTTGCCAGCGCGGCGACAACAAGCGATCTCCGTACTTTCCATTTTCACCTTGACCAGCTGAAGACAGGCTCTGAGCATGCTGTTGCGGGATAGTGGCGTCATTCCTTGATGCCTGACAACCTCCCACCAGCAAGACAGAGGCGATTAATATCGCTTTTGCCTTCATGTGTGTGTCAATAGTTCGCTTAAAAGACGAGCAATCATACTTGACGGTCTGACACAACACAACCACAAATATCAAAAACGATCTTTCTTCTCGCGTAGATCTGCAAAAGTTTGCCATAGTGGCGCAGTTGTAAAATTACCGCCTAAAGCCTTTTGTAAATCAGCATCTTGCGTGCGAAGAAATAAATTTATTTCACGCTCTAAAGCCAAATTTGTTGGCAAAGTAATGCGATTTTCTGCTCGTAAGTCCTTAATTTGCTGGAACCTTGCTAAAATTTTCGGGTCATGGGGCAGAATAGCCGCAGCAAACTTCATATTGGATAAAGTGTACTCATGTGCACAGCAAATCAGAGTGTCGCCAGGTAGCTGGTTAAGCTTTTGAAATGACTCAAACATTTGTTGTGCGGTGCCTTCAAATAATCGGCCGCAGCCACCGGAAAACATCGTGTCACCACAGAAAAGATAAGGCGAGCTGTAATATGAGATATGTCCTAAAGTGTGGCCGGGGGTAGCGATGACACGGAAATTTATCCCCAACAGGGTAAATTCATCCCCATCGCCAACAATGCGGGTTGCACCTTTATCCGCAGTTTCTTGTGGACCGAAAACCTCCAGTTCAGGAAACTGCTGCAACAGTTCAGCGACACCACCGACATGATCGTGATGATGGTGTGTCAGTAAAATTGCCACCGGCTGCCAGCGATGAACACGGATTTTATCCAGCACGGGCTGTGCTTCGCCGGGATCGACAATCAGGCAGTGATTGTGTTCATCGGTCAGTGTCCAGATGTAGTTATCCTGCAACGCGGGAATACTGGTAAGATTCATAAACACCTCTCAGGCCGTAGAAAAAGGAAGATGGTAAAGCATGAAGCCGGCTAAAACACGCCAAATCCTGACTGCGCCACGCTCCTGGCGCGACATGCCCTGGGGCGATTATTTTCGCGACGCCTTAACCCAGCAACTGCAACCTTACCTTGGGAAGCTGTATGGCTTTCATATGCTTAAAATTGGCAATCTGAGCGCAGAAATCAATACCAGTCACTGCCCCATTTCGCATCAGGTGAATGTTGGGGAGCAGGGTGACGAGTTGCAGGTGATTGCCCGCGCGACCCAACTGCCGTTCGAATCCAAATCGATTGATGCCTGCCTGTTAGCTCACACCTTGTCCTGGAGCCAGGATCCGCATCGCGTGCTGCGTGAGGTTGATCGGGTGCTGATTGACGATGGCTGGATGATTATCAGCGGCTTTAATCCGTTTAGCCTGCTGGGTATCAGCAAAGGCATTCCGGGTCTGCATAGCCGAGCCCCGTGGAGCGGTCGGATGTTTAGCCAGATGCGTCTGCTGGACTGGTTGCATCTGCTGAACTATGAAGTGGTTTATCGTACTCGCTTCCAGGTGGTGCCGTGGCACCGGCAGGGCGGTAAAGTGATCAGCGCGCATCTGCCGGCATTGGGCTGTCTGAATGTGGTGGTGGCGCGTAAACGAACCTTCCCGTTAACGCCCACCAAAGTGAAAAAAAGCCTGAGTAAAACGCAACTGCGGCAGACGGTTAACGCGACGCGCCAGTTCCGCAACATGAAGGATCAGGATTCCGGCTGATAACCGACATCATCCTGGGTCGGCTGGCTGGCGGCGCTGCGCGCCAGCTCATCGCAGCGTTCGTTTTCCGGGTGACCGGCATGGCCCTTCACCCATTCCCACGAGATTTGATGCGAGCTCAGCGCCAGATCGAGCCGTTGCCACAGATCGACATTCTTCACCGGTTTTTTCTCAGCGGTTTTCCAGCCGCGTTTCTTCCAGTTATGAATCCAGCTGGTAATACCCTGGCGTACATATTGGCTGTCGGTGCTGATCACCACTTCACACGGCTGCGTCAGCGCTTCCAGCGCGACAATCGCCGCCATCAGTTCCATACGATTATTGGTGGTGAGGCGGTAACCGGCACTGAAGGTTTTCTCATGCTGGCGATAACGCAGAATGGCACCATAGCCACCGGGGCCGGGATTGCCGAGACAGGATCCATCGGTGAATATTTCTACCTGTTTACGCATCTCTGGTAGACTTCCTTACTGACAAAACACCAAGTCTGACATAAACGAGTCCTATGAGCACTGCAAATAACCGCCAGATCGTCCTCGATACCGAAACCACCGGCATGAACATGATCGGTGTGCACTATGAAGGACATCGCATCATTGAAATCGGTGCGGTTGAGGTGATCAACCGCCGCCTGACCGGTAATAACTTTCACATTTACCTCAAGCCAGATCGTCTGGTGGACCCGGAAGCCTTTGGCGTTCATGGTATTGCCGATGAATTTCTGGCGGATAAGCCGAGCTTTAGCGACATTGCCGCGGAGTTTCTTGAGTATATCCGCGGTGCGGAGTTGGTGATCCATAACGCATCGTTCGATATCGGCTTTATGGATTACGAGTTTGCCATGTTGCAGCGCGACATCGGCAAAACCGAGACGTTCTGCCAAATTACTGACAGCCTGGCGATGGCGCGCAAGATGTTCCCCGGCAAGCGTAACAGCCTTGATGCGCTCTGTAGCCGTCTGGAAATTGATAACAGCAAACGAACGCTGCACGGCGCATTACTCGATGCCGAAATTCTCGCCGAGGTGTTCCTGACCATGACGGGTGGCCAGACATCGTTGGCTTTTTCCCACGAGAGCGAGCAGAGCAGCCAGGTGGATGGCGAAAATATTCAGCGCATTGTTCGCCCGGCGTCGGGTCTGCGCGTCGTCAGCGCCAGCGATGAAGAGTGCCTGGCACATGAAAGCCGTTTAGATCTGGTGATGAAGAAGGGCGGTAGCTGCCTGTGGCGTGCCTGAAATGGCTGATTTTGCGTGGAAAAGCAACGTTAAGCTGAAAAAAACAGCAAACGAAACAAACCCACAGAAAAAGCGTTGACGGCAGATCGCCGTGCCATTAATATGCGCCTCGTTCCCGACGGGGAACACAGCGCGGTGCGGTAGTTCAGTCGGTTAGAATACCGGCCTGTCACGCCGGGGGTCGCGGGTTCGAGTCCCGTCCGCACCGCCAATCTATTTAAAGAAGCCGATTCAGTAATGAATCGGCTTTTTGCTTTTTCGGATTCGACAATCAAACGGCGCGATTATCGCGCCGTTCGGTTTAATCCTTCTGCACCGCCACCTTGCCACGATACGTGGCCGCCGGTACTTCACGTTCAGCACGCGCCAGCCAGCGATAGCAGCCCATGCCGAGCGCTACTCCGATAAACCAGCTAAAGTTGGCAACCTCATGCAGTGACGGAATAAAGCTGATAATCAGGCAAATTCCCACCGAAGGCAGCAGCGCGGCAATGGCTTTCGGGTTAAAGCCACCCTGATACCAGTAGCGGCCTTTCGGCGTATCATCAAACAGATCATCGACATACACTTTGCTGCGTTTGATCAGATAGAAATCGGCGATCAGAATGCCAAACAGCGGTCCGATAAAGGAACCCAGAACATCCAGCGTGTAGTGAATCAATTCAGGTGACTGGAACAGGTTCCACGGGGTCAGCAAGACAGAACCGACGGCAGCGATCATGCCACCGGTACGGAAGCTGATTTTCTGCGGTGAGCAGTTGGAAAAGTCGAAGGCGGGTGACACGAAGTTTGCCACGATATTGATACCAATAGTCGCGGTGATCATCGTTAACAGACCAAGCGCCACCGCCAAATCGTTACCCACCATACTGACGGTTTCGATAGGGTCGGTAATCATGCGTCCGAACAGTGAATTGGAGCCAGAGACAATCACCACCGTCACAATCGAGAACAGCAGGAAGTTGAACGGCAGGCCCCAGCGGTTGCCACGGCGAATCTCACCCATATTTTTACCGTAGCGAGAAAAGTCACCAAAGTTAAGCAGCGGGCCGGAGAAGTAGGACACCACCAGCGCCGTTGCGGTGATCATCTGCCAGGTCTGCTCGCCCGCACTCAACTGCTTGCTGGCCAGGGTAAAAGAGATACCGTCAAAACCGGTCTTGTATACAATCCATCCTGCCAGCGCCACCATGACCACGTACACCGCGGGACCCGCCACATCGATGAAACGTTTGATAGCGTTCATTCCGTGCCAGAACACCAGCGCCTGCAAGAACCACATCAGGCCGAAGCAGCACCAGCCCAGTTGCGATAAGCCCAGCCAGCTGCTGTGCGTCATGCTGGACAGTGACGGGAAGAACTTCAGCAGCACCAGCATCAACGCGTTAGCTGCAAGGTAAGTCTGAATTCCGTACCAGGCAAAGGCGATCAGGCCACGGATTATTGCAGGAATATTGGCACCGAACACACCAAACGCCTGACGCGAAATCACCGCATAAGGCACGCCCGCCATCTGGCTTGGCTTCGCCACCAGGTTGGCGCACAGCTGCACAATACAAATCCCCACCAGCAGACACAGCAGCACCTGCCAGCTTGCCAGCCCGAGTGTGAAGAAACTGGCCGCCACCACATAGCCGCCCATGCTGTGCACGTCCGACATCCAGAAAGAGAAAATGTTGTACCACGACCAGTTCTGGTCCCGCGTGGGTGCCAGATCCTCATTGCAAAGCCGTGGGCTATAGTGGGCGTTGGCTTCAGAGGCCACCGCAGAGGTCACTTCAGAATGATTTGGCATGAAACCTGCTCCTCTCTTTAATAATGAATAATAATCACAGCGTGAAACGGTATTGCAGGATCCAGGCCAGAATTGATTTCTTGTATACAAAAATTGTTTTTCGCGTATACGATGTGCTGTGCACAGACATTTACCGGAGTGGGAAATGAAGAGTGAAACAGGCCAGCGAACGGCCGCAGATCTGAATGATAGAGACGAACCCATCTACCAGGCGCTGTTAAGCGCGATTGTTGAACACCAGTTGCCCCCCGGCAGCAAATTGCCCGAAGAGGCGCTGTCTGAAGTGTTTGGCGTCAGCCGTACCGGTATCCGCAAGGTGCTGCAACGCCTCGCTGCGGTGCAAATGATTACCTTATCGCCCAGGCGTGGTGCACAGGTGGCGACACCTGGGGTGGAGGAAGCACGGGATATCTTCGCCACACGCAGTTTGCTGGAATGCGCCAACCTGTCGGCGGTACTGGCCCATGTGCAACCACCGCATCTGGCGGCGCTGGCGGATTTGATCGCCGCAGAACAGCATGCGCATGAACAACACGATGGTGCAGCGGCGATTCGGTTGTCGGCCGCGTTTCATATTCAGCTCCAGGCGATTTCAGGTAACCAGGTGCTGACCGAAATGGTGACGCACCTGACGCAACGCTCCTCGCTGGTCATTGCGGCGTACGGTGCCCCCTGGCAGCGCGGCTGCCGTTGTGATCATCACGATCGGCTGGTGGATCTGCTGCGGCAGAAAGATCTGGCCGGTCTGACGGCTGCGCTCCATCATCACTTCGAACATATCGTTGCCAGCCTGCACTTTGAGCGCAGCGGTGAAACCCTCCCCGATTTTGCCCGGCTGTTCGCCGGTAAAGGAGTCACCTGATGAGCCTGATTCAGGTTATTAACCCCAACACCAGCCTGGCGATGACGGAAACCATCGGCCAGGCTGCGCGAGCTGTGGCGGCACCGGGCACTGAAATTATCGCGGTGTGCCCGAGCCAGGGAGTGCCATCTATTGAGGGCCACTTTGATGAGGCAATCGCCGCCCTTGGGGTGCTGGAGCAGGTGAAGCGGGGTAAAGCGCAGGGTGTCAGTGGTCATGTGATCGCCTGTTTTGGCGATCCCGGTTTACTGGCTGCGCGCGAGTTGGCGACCGGCCCGGTGGTGGGTATCGCCGAAGCCGCGATGCATACCGCGACGCTGCTGGCGACGCGTTTTTCCATCGTGACCACGCTGCCACGGACCCTGGTCATTGCGCGCCATCTGTTGCAGCAATATGGTTTTACCCATCATTGTGCCGCCCTGCATGCCATCGATTTACCGGTGCTGGCACTGGAAGATGGTAGCGGTGTGGCGCAGGAAAAGGTGCGTCAGCGTTGTCTCCAGGCGAAACGGGAAGATGGTAGCGGGGCGATTGTGTTGGGATGTGGCGGCATGGCGACGCTGGCCCAGGATCTGACCCGCGAACTCGGTTTACCGGTGATCGACGGTGTCGGTGCGGCGGTCAAAATGGTGGAGTCGCTGGTGGCGCTGGGCTTTGGCACCAGCAAACATGGCGATCTCGATTACCCGCTAGAAAAACCGCTCACGGGTGCCTTCCAGCACCTAAACTAAGCACTGGTTGAGGTTTACACAGGAACTTACAGAATGAGTGATGTATCTGAAAAGAAAGAGTACAGCTTCAACAAAAACTATCCGCGTGACCTGATTGGTTACGCTGGTCAGCCACCGCATGCCCAGTGGCCGGGGAAAGCTCGCGTGGCGGTGCAATTTGTCCTCAATTACGAAGAGGGTGCCGAAAATAACGTGTTGCACGGCGACGCCGGTTCTGAGCAGTTTCTGTCCGACATCATCGGCGCTGCCAGCTATGCCGATCGTCACATGTCGATGGACTCGCTCTACGAGTACGGCTCCCGCGCGGGTTTCTGGCGCATTCACCACGAATTTCAAAAGCGCGGTTTGCCACTGACCATTTTTGGCGTGGCGATGGCGCTGGCACGCCATCCGGAAATCGTTGCTGCGATCAAAGCCGCCGACTATGACGTGGTCAGCCACGGCTGGCGCTGGATCCACTATCAGGGGATGGATGCGAAGACTGAGCGCCAGCATATGCAGCAGGCGGTCGATGTGCTGAAAGATCTGTTTGGCAAAGCACCGACGGGTTGGTACACCGGGCGCGACAGCCCGAACACACGCCGCCTGGTGGTGGAGCAGGGCGGTTTTAGCTACGACAGCGATTACTACGGCGATGACTTGCCGTTTTGGACGCAGGTGACCTGCCAGGATGGCACGGTAAAACCGCATCTGATCATTCCTTATACGCTGGAATGTAACGATATGCGCTTTGCCTCACCGCAGGGTTTCAACACCGCCGAGCAGTTCTACACCTACCTGCGCGATACCTTTGATGTGTTGTACGAAGAAGGGGAAACTGCACCGAAGATGATGTCGATCGGCATGCATTGCCGTCTGTTGGGCCGTCCTGGCAAATTCCGTGCTTTGCAGCGTTTCCTTGACCATATCCAACAACACGACCAGGTATGGGTGTGTACGCGCCAGCAGATTGCCGACCACTGGATGGAGACTCATCCCGCAGAATAAAAGCCCCCGTAGCGGCGCGATTTATCGCGCAGGGAATTTCGCGATAAATCGCGCCGCTACGGTTGTGGATGCATTTAAACCATCAAACTCACCTGCGCGGCAACAATACGCCAGCCGCACGGCAGTCGGACCCAGGTCTGCTGCTGACGGCCAATCTTCTCCGTCCCGGCACGGGTGAACTCGGTGCTGCACACCGCATAATCATCACCAAAGGTGGTGATCACCGTATGGCGCAAGTCGCGATCCAATCCGGCAGAGGGACGAGCCGCACGAAACGCCCGGATCTCCTCAATGCCATACAGATTTTCACCGGCGCCGAGACGCACGGTGCGGTTGTCGTGCCAGAACAGTTCATCCAGCACTGCTACGTCATTGCTGACCAGTGCCTGCTCGTAGCGGTAAAACGCGGCGGTGACTTCGGCGACAATCGCCGGACGATCGATATTCTCTGGGGTCATGGTTATGCGTCCATCAGGGTAGTTTGCGGCAGCGTCAGCCCTTGTTGTTGCAGCGCCCAGGCGGCGCGCAATGCCAGGTGTTCTTTAAACGGTGCTGCGATCAACTGCAAACCAATCGGCAAGCCGCTGGCGGTAGGTAGCGGCACGGTACAGACCGGCAGGCCGAGGAAGGAGATCGGCTGGGTCAGCATCCCCATGCTGGCACGGGTTGGCAGATCCTGCCCATTAATACGAATGGTTTCCTGACCGATGGTGGTCGCGCTGCATGGCGTCGCCGGGGCGATCAGCACGTCAAAATGTTCAAACAGCGGCAGTACCTGCTGCTGGAAATGGCGACGGAAGCGCTGTGCCTGCACATACCAGGCGGAGGGCAGCATCGCACCCGCTAACAGGCGTTCACGCGAGTTCGGTTCGAAACGTTCCGGCATCTCACGCAGTTTCGGCAGATAGTGATTCCCCCCTTCGGCAGCGGTCAGGATAAAGGCGGCAGAGCGTGCAATCTCGGCATTCGCCATTGTCACTTCATCGCTGGCCGTCAGCGCTTTGGCAGCAATAGCCAGCGCGGCTCGCGCGTCATCATCACACCAGGTAGAGAAGAAACCGCCCAGCACACCACAACGCAGCCCTTCAAGTCCTTGAGTCAGGGTTGGGCTGGCTGCCGTCACCGGTTGGGCAGCCTGAAACGCATCGCTGGCATCCGCACCCTGTAAGGTGTCGTACACCAGGCTGAGATCTTCTACCGAGCGGGCAAACGGACCGATATGGTCAAGGCTGGCAACAAACGGATGGCTGCCGCTACGCGACAAGCGACCAAAAGTCGGTTTCAGACCATAAATGCCGCACAGCGAGGCCGGTACGCGAATCGAACCGTTGGTATCGCTCCCGAGGGAGAAATGCACCAATCCGGCAGCGACCGCAGCGGCGGAACCGCCCGAGGAGCCGCCCGCCACCCGGCTGAGATCGCGCGGGTTGTGCGTGGGTCCGTAATGGGTGTTTTCGGTGGTGAAGCCGTATGCGTAAGCATCCATATTCAACATGCCGGAGAGCAGCGCGCCTGACTGGCGCAGTTTACTCACTGCCCAGGCATCGTCGCGTGCCGCCGGACGTTCGCTGAACAGGCTGGCACCGGCCAGGGTACTGTGCCCGGCGACATCAAACAGGTTCTTCACCGCATAGGGAATTCCCGCCAGCGGGGGGAGCGTTTCACCGCGCTGGCGCTGCGTATCCAGTTGATCCGCTTCTTTCAACATGCGCTGACCGGTGACTTCGGTCCAGGCATTCAGCGCCGGGTTATGTTGTTCAATCGCGGTCAATGTCTGCTCAGCAATGGCGCGTGCGCTAATCTCACCGTTGCTCAGTGCCTGTTGCAGCGCGCTTATCGAGAGGGTGGAAAGTTTCATAGCTTATACACTCCCGCCACTTCCATGCGATCGTCGAGTGGAAAGGCCATCAAGGGTTCGGCCATCGCGGCAATACGGTTGAATTGGGTTAAAAGCTCGGCGCGGCGCGCCTCATCCAGCTCCAGCGCCAGAATCTGTTCCATCTGGGCGATATAGGCGGCCCAGTCCGGTTGTGTCGTCATCTTTTCTCCTTAGAAACCTGCGGCGCTGCCGTTGCTGCGAGGGTCAAATGCGCCTTCAAACATGCCGTTGTTATGACGGATGATGGCACCTGCGTGACCCACCACCTCACTAAAATCGGGCAACAGCTCCACTTCATGACCCAGCTCGCGTAATTGCTGCACCGTTTCCGGCGCGAAACGCGCTTCCAGCTTGAGGGAGTCAGAGGATTGTCCCCAGGTGCGGCCCAGCAGCCAGCGTGGTGCGCTCACCGCCTGTTGCAACGGCAGCCCCTGAATCACATGACGGGTAAAGATCGCCGCCTGGGTCTGTGGCTGACCATCGCCACCCATTGAACCGTAAACCATAGTGCGGCCATCTTTCAGCCGTGCCGCCGCCGGGTTAAGGGTATGGAAGGGCTGTTTGCCTGGTGCCAGCGCCAACAGGTGGCCCGGCTGTAAACTGAAAGCCGCACCGCGGTTTTGCCAGGTGATGCCGGTACCCGGCAGCACCACGCCACTACCGAATTCGTGGTAAATGCTCTGGATAAAGGAGACTGCCAGCCCGCTGCTGTCCATCACCCCCATCCACACGGTATCACCGGGGCCTTTGCCGGTGCCCCAGGGGGCGGCGGTCGCATCATCAATCTGCGCGGCGAGGCCAGCCAGATGATCAGCATCCAGCAGGCTCTGCACATCAATGTCGATATGACGCGGATCGGTAATATGTTGGTCACGCAGGCCAAAGGCTTTCTTGGTGGCTTCAACGATGCGGTGCACGGTCTGCGCGTCATCCGCTTCCGCCATGTTGAGGCGATCGGTGATGCCGAGAATCGCCAGCGATACCAGCCCCTGGGTCGGCGGGGTCATGTTCCAGATGTCGCCTTCGCTGTGGGCCAGATGCAACGGCGTGCAGCGGCGTGCCTGTTGGCGTTGCAAATCTTCCAGCGTGATCGGCATACCCAGCGCGGACATCTCACGCGCCAGATGGTGCGCCAGCTCACCGCGATAAAAACTGTCTAACCCCTGTTCGCACAACAAACTCAGCGTGTTCGCCAGCGCCGGTTGGGTAAAGCGGCTGCCTGCGGCAGGTATTTCGCCATCGGGTAAAAAGTTGGCGGCAAAACCGGGCTGATCCTGTAATTCATCACGTTTCGCTGCTGTCGCTGCCGCCTGTGAAGCGGTGACGGGAATACCGTCGGCCGCGTAGCGGATGGCATCGCGCAGCAGACGTGCCAGCGGCAGTGCCGGGCTGCCCAACTCAGCAGAGAAGGCCAGCGCCTCCTGCCAGCCGCTGACGGTACCGGCCACGGTCAGGGCCGCTTTGGGGCCACGGTGTGGAATTTTTGTTGCGCCGTGGTAGAAATCAAAGTGCGCCAGTGAACCGGCAGCACCGCTGGCGTCAATGGCGATCGGATCACCACCGGGAGGCACGATCAGCCAGAAGCCATCGCCACCTAAACCATTCATATGCGGGTAAACCACGGCGACAGTGGCGGCAGCCGCCACCATAGCTTCGATGGCGTTGCCACCTTCGCGCAGCACGGCTAAGGCACTTTCACTGGCGAGATGATGCGGGGTTACGGCCATACCTAACGGGGCCATATTGCTCTGTATCATAGTGAACTCATTTTTGGGTACATGGCAAAGTTATAGCAAGAGCTGTTCCAGTTTTGGTCGGACACCATTGTGGATCGATTTATGCTAGCTTGTGATGAAACGAAAGTTACAGGACGAATGATGAAACAGCTAGATGAACGCCTCCGCAGTCACTATCCGCAACTGTCGCCGCAGGAGCAGCGCATTGCCGATTTTGTCTTTGACCATTTTGATGACCTGATCAGCTACAACAGCGCCGAGCTGGCGCGGCTGAGCGGGGTATCAAAAGCCACGGTGAGCCGGCTGTTTAAGCGCCTCGGTTACGAAAAATATAAAGACATGCGCGATGAATTGCGCACGCTGCGCCAGAGTGGCATGCCGTTGACCGACAACCGTGATGCTGTGCAGGGCAACACGCTGCTGTCGCGCCATTATAAGCAGGAGATGGCGAACCTGACGCAGTGGGTCAACGGCATCGACCCGCAGCAATTTGGTGAGGTGATTCAGGCGCTGGCACAGGCAAAACGCTTGTTTATCATTGGTATGCGTAACGCCTATCCGGTAGCGCTGCACCTGCGCCAACAGCTGATGCAGGCCCGTCCTCAGGTCCATGTGCTGCCGCAACCGGGTCAGACGCTGGGTGAGGAGCTGGTGGATATCACCCCTGATGATGTGGTGGTGGTGATGGCATTTCGTCGCCGTCCACGCATTATCCGTCCGTTGATGCAGCAGTTGCAGCAGAGCAACATTCCGGTACTGGCGCTGTGCGAACCCCAGGCGCAGGGCATCCTCACCCTGGCGCGTTGGCAGTTGTGTGCGCCGCTCGACAGCGTCTCCGCCTTCGATAGCTACGCTTCTGCCATGAGTCTGATTAACCTGCTGGCCAATGCGTTGCTGCATGAAATGTTGTCAGAGGGGCGTCAGCGAATTCACCAGATTGCCGACCTTTATCAGCATCTGGATGAGCTGGAACACCGTTAAAGGGCACCTTTTTGGTGCTTTGCACCTTTTTTGATCAGAATCACAGACGGGCAATGCGCCCGTTTTTTTTCGTCTGATAATGCAGAAACCCTGATTTTACGTGGAAGTGTTCTTTTTGTTTCGGTTGGCACATTAGTTGCAGAACGATTCATCAAGAATCTTTTGTTTCACATAAACTCACCGGGGTGCATAATGAAAAAAGTTTTAATGGCGGTAGCGGGCGCTGCTCTGATGATGGCGCAGGTTGGTAGCGCAATGGCCGATCAGTTGCAGGACATCCAGAAACGCGGCGTGATCCGCATTGCCGTGCCGCAGGACTTCCCGCCGTTCGGTTCTGTCGGCACCGATTTACAGCCGCAGGGCTACGACATCGACATGGCGAAGTACCTCGCCAAAGAGATGAAACTGAAGTTGCAGCTGGTGCCCGTTTCCAGTGCCAACCGTGTGCCTTACCTGCAAACCGACAAAGTCGATCTGGTGATCTCCAGCATGGGGAAAAACGCCGAGCGTGAAAAAGTGATCGACTTCAGCCGTGCTTACGCACCGTTCTTCCTTGGCGTATTTGGTCCGAAAGGCGAAGAAATCAAAGATGCGGCGGCGCTGAGCGGCAAATCCATCGGCGTAACCCGTGGTGCGGTAGAAGATATGGTTCTGACCGGTATCGCTCCGAAAGATGCCGAGGTGAAACGTTACGAAGATAACAACACCACGCTGTCTGCTTATCTTTCAGGTCAGGTGCAGTTTATCGCCACCGGTAACCTGGTCGTCGCAGCGATTGCCCGTCAGAACCCGGCCAAAGCCCCGGTGGCGCAGTTTATGCTGAAAGACTCCCCGTGCTTTATCGGTCTGAAGAAAGACGAGCCAGCGCTGAAAGATAAAGTGAATGCGCTTATCGAGCAGGGCATTAAAGATGGCACCCTGAACAAACTGTCCGAAGAGTGGCTGAAAGCGCCACTGCCGGCCAACCTCGGCGCATAAGAAGGACGGCCAATGATTGGGCAACTTAACTTTGCTGCGCTGTGGCCACACTGGCCGGAGTTACTGGCAGGGCTGTGGGTCACCATCCAACTGACGGTGCTGGCAACGGTGGGTGGCGTCGCGCTGGGTATTCTCGGTGCCGCGCTACGCAGCGGTAAACCCAGCGTGGCGGGGCGCATCTGGGGCATTTACGTCGAGCTGATTCGTAACACGCCCTTTGTGGTGCAGCTGTTTTTTATCGTCTTTGGTTTACCCAATCTTGGTCTGAAACTGACGGCGGGCGAAGCTGCGCTGCTGGCGATGCTGATTAACCTCGGTGCCTACAGCACCGAGATAATTCGTGCCGGTATCCAGGTGACACCAAAGGGGCAATGGGAAGCGGGCCGTGTACTCGGCCTGACCCGCAGCCAGACGTTTTTGCGTGTGGTGCTGCCGCCGTCGTTGCAACGTATTTATCCGGCGCTGGTCAGTCAGTGCATCATCGTGATGCTGGGTTCTTCGGTGGTATCGCAAGTCTCCTATGAGGAACTGACCTTCGCCGCCAACCTGATTCAGTCACGCACCTTTTTGAGTTTTGAAGTCTATCTGGTGACGACGTTGATCTACCTGGCGTTGTCGATTGCCATGCGTCAGCTACTGCTGGCCGTAGGGCGTAAATGGTTTGGAGCGCAGCCATCATGACCACGTTTACCGATTGGGATATCGTGCGCAACCTGCTGCTGGCGGCGCGCTGGACGATTTTGCTGTCGCTGGTGGCCTTCTTTGGTGGCACGCTGGTGACCCTGCCGCTGCTGTTTCTGCGCCTGCTGCGTAAGCCGTGGCTGATGCGGGTGATTCGTGGTTATACCGAACTGTTCCAGGGGACGCCGCTGCTGATGCAGTTGTTTCTGGCTTTCTTCGGTGTCGCACTGTTTGGCATCGACGTTGCCCCCTGGACCGCTGCCTCACTGGCGTTGACGCTCTACACCAGCGCCTTTCTGGTGGATATCTGGTACGGCAGCATCCGTGCCTTGCCGAAAGGGCAGTGGGAAGCCTCGCGCTGCCTGGGCCTGACCTTCGGCCAGACGCTGTATCGCGTGGTTGCCCCGCAGGCAATCCGCATTGCCATCGCCCCAACGGTCGGTTTTGCCGTGCAGGTGATCAAGGGCACCGCGCTGGCTTCAATCATTGGTTTTGTCGAACTGACTAAAGCCGGCACCATTCTGAACAACGTGACTTATCAGCCGTTTAAGGTATTTGGCCTGGTGGCGTTGGGTTACTTCCTGATGTGTTATCCGCTGTCGCGTTACAGCCAGTACCTGGAGAAAAAATTCAATGCCGCTCATCACCATTAATCAGGTACAGAAGTACTACGGCGACAACCACGTCCTTAAAGGTGTCGATCTCGATATCGAAATGGGCGAAGTGATCTCCATCATCGGACGGAGCGGATCGGGCAAAAGTACCCTGCTGCGCTGCATGAACGGGCTGGAAGGCTATCAGGAAGGCAGCATCAAACTGGGCGGGATGACCATTACCGACCGTGAATCGCAGGCGCGTGAAATCAGCCGCTCGGTCGGAATGGTGTTCCAGAGTTTTAACCTGTTCCCGCATATGACGGCGCTGGAAAACGTGATGCTGGCTCCGCGCCGCGTGCTGAAAAAAAGCGAAGCCGAATGCCGGGAGCTGGCGAAGCAGATGCTGGAAAAAGTTGGCCTCGGTGAACGCCTGGATTATTACCCGGCCAATCTCTCGGGTGGTCAGCAGCAGCGTGTGGCGATCGCCCGTGCGCTGGCAATGCAACCCAAAGTATTACTTTGTGACGAGATCACCTCCGCACTCGATCCCGAGCTGGTGGGTGAAGTGTTGAAAGTGCTGGAGAAGCTGGCTGCCGAAGGTATGACGCTGATTCTCGTGACACACGAAATGAACTTCGCCCGCGATGTGGGCGATCGAGTGGTCTTTATGCATCAGGGGCGCGTCTGGGAGCAGGGCGACAGCAAAACGTTGTTCGCCAATCCGCAAACGGCGGAGTTGAAACAGTTTATCTCGACGGTCCGTCTCTAAGACATCAACAAGGAATTCATCATGGACATCACGCAATTTCCGCAAATCAATCCGCCGCAGCGTCTGCTGATGGGTCCGGGACCGATCAACGCCGATCCGCGCGTGCTGCGCGCCATGTCGACGCAACTGATTGGTCAATACGATCCGGCGATGACGAATTACATGAATGAGGTGATGGCGCTGTATCGTGGCGTATTCCGCACCGAAAACCGCTGGACGATGTTGATCGACGGTACCTCACGCGCCGGGATCGAAGCGGTCCTGCTGTCAGCGATCCGTCCGGGTGACAAAGTGTTGGTGCCGGTGTTTGGTCGTTTTGGTCATTTGCTGTGTGAAATCGCGCGTCGCTGCCGTGCGGAAGTGCACACCATTGAAGTGCCGTGGGGCGAGGTGTTCACACCGGATCAGATCGAAGATGCCATCAAACGTATCAAGCCGCGTCTGCTGCTGACGGTGCAGGGCGACACCTCCACTACCATGCTGCAACCGCTGGCCGAGCTGGGGGCGATTTGTCAGAAATATGGCGTGCTGTTCTACACCGATGCCACCGCCTCATTGGGGGGGAACGCGCTGGAGACTGACGCCTGGGGGCTGGATGCGGTGTCTGCCGGGATGCAGAAATGCCTTGGCGGTCCATCCGGTACCTCGCCGATCACCCTCAGCCCGCAGATGGAAGCGGTGATCCGCAAGCGTAAATGCGTGGAAGAGGGCATCCGCACCGCCGAGCATCAGGACGGCGACGACGAGATGATCTACTCCAACTACTTCGACCTCGGCATGATCATGGATTACTGGGGACCGGAGCGTCTTAATCACCATACCGAAGCCACTACCGCGTTGTTTGGCGCACGCGAGTGCGCGCGCCTGATTATGCAGGAAGGTCTGGATAACGGAATCGCCCGTCATAAGTTGCACGGCGATGCGCTGCTGAAAGGCATTCAGGGGATGGGACTGGAAACCTTCGGCGACCTGCAACATAAAATGAATAACGTGCTTGGCGTGGTGATCCCGCAGGGCGTTAACGGCGATCAGGTGCGTAAGCTGGTGCTGGAAGATTTCGGTATCGAGATTGGCACCTCCTTTGGCCCCCTGCACGGCAAAGTGTGGCGTATCGGCACTATGGGCTATAACGCGCGCAAAGATTGCGTGATGCAAACCCTGACGGCGCTGGAAGCGGTGCTGAATCATCTCGGCTTCCGTTCCACCCAAGGTGCGGCGCTCCAGGCGGCCTGGGATCACTACGGGAGCCACGCATGAGTGAAAGCCTGATGACCGCCAGCGAGGCGCAGTTAGCCGCCGCCCGTGTCATGGCGCGTTGCGATGCGCTGGCTGAGATCAGCGAAACCGACGATGGCCTGATGCGTGTCTACCTCTCGCCAGAGCAGATGCGTGCCAATCAGCGTGTCGGCGAGTGGATGCAGGCGGCAGGAATGACGGTGTGGCAGGATGCGGTGGGTAACATTTGTGGCCGCTACGAATCCGCCACCCCAGGCGCACCGGCGTTGCTGCTCGGTTCACATCTCGACACCGTACGTAATGCCGGGCGCTATGACGGTATGCTCGGTGTGCTGACGGCCATTGAAACCGTGCAGTGGCTGCACGATCACCAACAGCGTCTGCCGCTGGCGGTGGAAATCGTTGGCTTTGGCGATGAAGAGGGCACGCGTTTTGGTATCACGCTGCTCGGCAGCCGGGGCATTACCGGAAGCTGGCCGGAAAGCTGGATTACCCATCCTGATGGCAACGGTATCACCGTGGCTCAGGCGATGCAGGATGTCGGTTTAGATGCGGCAAAAATTCTTGACGCCGCGCGTGATGTGAACGATATCGCCGCCTATCTGGAGCTGCATATCGAGCAAGGCCCATGTCTGGAGCAGGACGATCTGGCGCTCGGCGTAGTGACCGCCATCAACGGCGCACGCCGCCTGAACTGCCGCTTTACCGGCGAGGCGGGGCACGCGGGTACGGTGCCGATGACGCACCGTAAAGATGCGTTGGCCGCTGCCGCCGAGTGGATGGTGTTTATTGAGCAGACCACCCGCGAGCTGGACCCGCAGTTGGTGGCGACGGTTGGGACGCTGCACTGCGCGCCCGGCGCGGTGAATGTGATCCCCGGCGAAGTACAACTGTCGCTGGATGTGCGTGGCCCACAGGATGAACCGCTGGAACGTTTGCTGTCGATGCTGCTGACTCAGGCCGAGGCCATCGCCTTACGCCGTGGGCTGACGTTTGACGCCGATGAGTTTTATCGCATCAACGCCACTGCCTGTGATGCGCGTCTGCAACAGGCGCTGAGTCATGCGGTCGAAACGGTGCAGGGGCGCAGCCTGTCTCTGCCCAGCGGGGCAGGGCATGATGCGATTGCCATCGCGGAACGCTGGCCGGTCGGCATGTTGTTTGTGCGCAACCATCGCGGTATCAGCCATCATCCGGCAGAGTCGGTGCAGGCTGCGGATGTGGCGTTCGGCGTGCAGGCTTATGTGCAGGCGGTGTGCGACCTGGCCCGTGGATAAAAAAGGAGTGGTGGCATGAAGCTGGAAAACTTTAATCAGTTGTCGCCCGCGGAGGCGCAGGCGGCGATTGCCCATTGTGTCGCCATTCCTGCCTGGCAACAGGCGCTGGTGGCAGCGCGTCCATTCAGCAACCCACAACAGTTGCTGGCTGAGGCGGAGCGTCTGGCGCAGCAGTGGCAGGGTGCGGAGCTGGAGCAGGCGCTGAGTGCACATCCTCGCATCGGGGAAAAAGCCGCTGGCGAAGGCAAAGAAGCCACGTTTTCGCGCAGTGAGCAATCGGCGATGCTGGATGCCAACGGCGCGTTACAATTTGCCATGCTGGCGGGTAATCAGCGTTATGAACAGCGCTTTGGCCGGGTGTTTTTGATTCGTGCCAAAGGGCGTAGCGGTGAAGAGATGCTGGCAGAACTGCAACGTCGGCTTAACAATGATGTCGTGACCGAACAGCAAGAAGCGCTGACGCAACTGCGGGAAATTACCTTATTAAGGTTAAAGGAGAGCATCGCATGAGTACCATCACCACGCATATTCTGGACACCGCGCTGGGTAAACCGGCGATTGGGGTGGCGGTCGCGCTGGAGCAGGACAGCCCGGAGGGATGGTTGCTGCTGGCACAGGGCCACACCGATGCTGACGGGCGAATTAAAGACCTGACACCGGAGCCGTTAGCACCGGGGCATTATCGTCTGGTTGCCGAGATTGGTGATTATTTTGCAGCAACAGGGCGTGATGCGTTATACGTCAGTGCCCAGATCGATTTTGTGTTGGGTGAAACCGGCAGCCATTATCATCTGCCGTTTCTGATTTCGCCCTGGTCGTGGTCGACTTATCGCGGTAGTTGAGTGCGGTCTGTTACCCTCACCCCGGCCCTCTCCCATGAGGGAGAGGGAGATGTGCAATATGCCAGATTGACTCGATCAGTTCCCTCTCCCATGAGGGAGAGGGAGATGTGCAATATGCCAGATTGACTCGATCAGTTCCCTCTCCCATGAGGGAGAGGGAGACGTGCCATATGCCAGATTGACTCGATCAGTTCCCTCTCCCGCTGGCGGGAGAGGGTTAGGGTGAGGGTATTACAACGTAAACTGATCCGCATCGCGCCACGCCGGGAAGCGATCGCGATACGCCTGCAACTCCTCCAGCGACAATTCCGCATCAATACGCGCACGGGCAAACGGCTCGGCCGCCGCCAGAATCTCACCCAGTGGTGAAATAATCCGGCTGTCGCCGCTGTACTGATGTTGATTGCCATCGCTGCCGACGCGGTTGCAACCCGCCACATAAGCCTGGTTCTCAATCGCCCTTGCCATCAGCAGTGACTGCCAGTGCAGTGCACGCGGTGCTGGCCAGTTGGCGACGAATAACGCCAGATCATAATCATTACGGTTGCGGGTAAACACCGGGAAGCGCAGGTCATAACAAATCTGCGGCAGAATACGCCAGCCGCGCCAGGTGAATACCTCACGGGTTTCACCGGCAACATAATGCTGATGTTCATTTGCCATGCGGAACAGGTGACGCTTGTCATATTGATGCAGCGTGCCATCCGGCTCAACCAGCAGGAAACGGTTAACCGCGCCTTTTTCGGTATGAATCGCGGCACTGCCGCCAATCAACGCATTGCTGGCTTTGGCGTGCTGATGCAACCATGCGACGACCTCTTCCTGCGGTAGCGAGCTTTCTGCCGCTTCCATCGCAAAGCCGGTGGTAAACATCTCCGGCAGCAGAATCAGATCGCGTCCTTCAATTCCCTTCAGTACGCCGTCGAAATGACGCAGATTGGCCGCGCCATCCATCCAGCTCAGGGTTTCCTGCAATACGGTAATTTTTAAAGCTGACATAAACGCTCCGCTGCGGCGTCGAGCGTCGCTTCCTGTTTAGCAAAGCACAGGCGGATCAGCTTATGCGGGAACGGATCGGCGCAAAATACCGACAGCGGAATGGCCGCTACGCCAACTTCTTTGGTCAGCCACTGGCAGAAGCTGACGTCATCCAGATCGGAAATCGCGCTGTAATCCGCCAGCAGGAAGTAGGTGCCTTCACATGGCAGCACTTCAAAGCGGCTTTTCGCCAGCGCCTGCACCAGACGATCGCGACGGGCGCGGTAAAATTCCGGCAGCTCACGATAATGTTCTGGCTCGGCACGTAGCATATCGGCAATCGCCAGTTGCGCCGGGGTATTCACCGAAAAGGTGAGATACTGATGCACTTTGCGGATCTCGGCGCTGATGGCGGCCGGTGCTACGCAGTAACCCACTTTCCAGCCGGTCATATGGAAGGTTTTACCAAAAGATGACACGGCAATTGCCCGCTGACGCAGTTCGGCATGGGCCAGCACGCTGGCGTGTCCCTCTTCGGCGAAGCAGATGTGCTCGTAAACTTCATCGCTCAGGACATAGATTTCCTGCTCGGCGATCGCCTGCCACAGCGCAGCGTAATCGCTTTTGCGCCATACGGTGGCGGAAGGATTGTGCGGCGTATTCAGGATCACCAGACGGGTTTTAGCACTCAGCAGGCTGCGGAATTCAGCCCAGTCGACGCGGAAACCCGGTGGCTGCAAGGCGATGCGTTTCAGCACGCCACCAGCCAGTTGTACCGCCGGGGCATAGCTGTCGTAGCTGGGATCGAAACAGATCACTTCATCGCCCGGGCGCACCAACGCGGTGATGGCGGCATATAAGGCTTCGGTGGCACCGGCGGTGACGGTAATATCGCTGTTGACGTCTGGCTGGTGGCCATACAACTCAGCGGTTTTGGCGGCGATGGCTTCGCGCAGCGGCAGCGCACCGGTCATCGGGGCGTACTGGTTTGCTCCCTGGCTGACGTGATACGCCAGGCGCTCCTGTAAGTAACGTGGACCATCAAAATCAGGGAAGCCCTGAGACAGGTTGATAGCGTTATATTGCTGCGCCAGCGCGCTCATTTGGGTAAAAATGGTGGTGCCGAGCGCCGGTAATTTGCTCTCGGGAATCAGGTTGTGCTGCGTCATTGATCTTTGCCTTCAGCGCGAATGTCGTTGCGGAGTTAACCCTCTGTTGCTGCCACTATAAACAGGATGTTAATATTTGGCAATCGAGACGCTTAGACGTCCAAACTAACCTGCGGGATATCAACATCGCTATGACCGATTTTCTTCCACTGGAACAGTTGGTGGCGGCCTGCCACTGGATTGGCGCAAAAGGCTGGGCACCGGCCACTGGCGGCAACATGTCGGTGCGTCAGGATGACGAATACTGCCTGCTGAGCGCATCAGGCAAGGATAAAGGGCGTCTGACGCGCGATGACTTTATTCAGGTAGAGATCGCCACTAACGCGGTACCCTCCGGGCGTAAGCCGTCGGCGGAAACCGGCCTGCATACCTTAATCTATCGCCTGTTTCCGCAAGCAGGCGCGGTGTTGCATACCCATACGGTGAACTCGACGGTACTGTCGCGCGTGGAAAAGGGCAGCGCGTTGCTGCTGAGTGGTTATGAGATGCAGAAAACCCTCGCCGGTCAGGAGACTCACCTTAACACTGTCGCGATTCCCCTGTTCGATAACGACCAGGATATTGATGCGCTGGCGGAACGTATCGCGGCTTTTTCCCGTGAGACGCCGCTGCGTTACGGCTTTTTGCTCCGCGGCCACGGTCTGACCTGCTGGGGCAAAGACGTCAATGAAGCCCGCCGTCATCTGGAAGGGCTGGAATTTTTGTTTGAATGTGAACTACAACGTCGGCTGCTGGAGGCCAGATGATTCGCGCAATTGTTACCGATATTGAAGGCACCACCAGCGATATTCGCTTTGTTCACAACGTGCTGTTCCCCTATGCCCGTCAGCATCTGACGGCGTTTGTTCGTGAACATCAGGACGACGCGCCAGTGGCGGCGGCGCTTGCGGCGGTACGTGAGGAGTCCGGCGCAGCGCAAGCTTCGCTGGACGAGGTGATTGCTACCCTGCTGAGCTACATCGATCAGGATCGCAAATCACCCGGCCTGAAAGCGTTGCAGGGCATGATCTGGCGAGATGGCTATGTCAGCGGCCAGTTTACCGGCCATCTCTACCCGGATGTGTTACCCGCATTTGAACGCTGGCAACAGCAGGGCAAGGCGCTGTACGTATATTCCTCCGGTTCGGTGGCGGCGCAGAAATTATTATTTGGCTACAGCGATGAAGGTGATTTAACGTCGTTGTTTAGCGGCTATTTTGACACTGGCGTCGGTGCCAAGCGCGAAACCCAGTCCTATCGCAATATTGCGCAGCAGATTGGTTATGCGCCGTCGGAACTGTTGTTCCTGTCCGATATTCATCAGGAACTGGATGCCGCTGCCGAAGCGGGCTGGCATACCCTGCAATTAATTCGCGGCGAGGCGGATAGCGAAAGCCGTCATCGTCAGGTAAATGATTTTTCCCAGATTAACCCGGAGTCGATTTAGGATGAGTGCACTGACCATTTTTACCGATACCGAAGCCAGCCAGCCGGTGTGGCACAGTACCGATGCAGAAGCGATTCGCGAGCGTCTCAACGCCAAAGGCGTGCGTTTTGAACGCTGGGAAGCAGATCGCGATCTGGGTGCCAACCCGGATTCTGACACGGTGATCAAAGCTTATCAGCATGCGATCGATCGTCTGGTGGCCGAAAAAGGTTATCAGAGCTGGGATGTGTTGAGCATGCGTGCCGACAACCCGCAGAAAGAAGCGCTGCGCAGCAAGTTTCTCAATGAACATACCCACAGCGAAGATGAAGTTCGCTTCTTTGTTGAAGGTTCAGGTCTGTTCTGCCTGCATCTGGATGGTCAGGTGTACCAGATCCTGTGTGAAAAACAGGATCTGATTTCAGTGCCGGCTGGCACGCCGCATTGGTTTGATATGGGTTCTGAGCCGCACTTTACCGCCATCCGTATTTTCGACAACCAGGAAGGCTGGATTGCGAACTTCACTGGCGACAGCATTGCGGATGCTTATCCGCGTCTGGCTTGATTTGGCGCGAGTTATGACCCTCACCCTAACCCTCTCCCGCCAGCGGGAGAGGGGACTGATCGAGTCAATCTGGCATATGGCACATCTCCCTCTCCCTCATGGGAGAGGGCCGGGGTGAGGGTAACAGACCGCATCTCCCCTCACCGCACCTCACCTAACCTGAAAAATCCCCTCTTTAACCTGCTCAGGCGTCACCACGCCGGTATCCAGCACCCAACCACTGATTAACGCCGCGGGCGTGACATCAAACGCCGGGTTGTAAACGGCAGCGTTCTCTGGTGCCCACTGCACGCTGCCAAAACTGCCTGCTACGCCGGTGACTTCGCTGGCGGCGCGTTGTTCAATCGGAATGGCGTCGCCATTCGGGCACAGGCGGTCCAGCGTGGTATGCGGTGCCGCTACATAGAACGGTACGCCGTGGTACTGCGCCAGCACCGCCAGGCTGTAGGTGCCTATTTTATTCGCCACATCGCCATTGGCCGCAATGCGATCCGCACCAACCCAAATGGCATCAACCACGCCGCGCGCCATCAGGCTGGCAGCCATTGAATCGGTGATCAGATGGTAAGGAATCCCCAACTCACCCAATTCCCATGCGGTCAGGCGGCCCCCCTGCAATAACGGACGGGTTTCATCCACCCAAACATTTTTCACCTTACCCTGCTGGTGCGCATGAGCAATCACCCCCAGCGCGGTGCCCACGCCTGCGGTCGCCAGGCCTCCGGTGTTGCAGTGGGTCAGCAACTGGCTGCCTGGCTTCACTAACGCGCTACCTGCCCGGGCAATGTTGTCGCACAGCTGTTTATCTTCCTCTACCAGGCGCAGTGCCTCGTGGGTCAGCGCGCTGACAAAATCCGGCTGTGCCAGCGCCACTTTCATACGATCGAGGTTGTTCATCAGATTCACCGCCGTCGGACGCGCCGCACGCAGTACCTCCAGCGCTTCAGCCAGTGCCGCCTGCGCCATGCCCTGTTCCGCCAGTAACGCCAGCAGCAGGCTGGCGGAAAGGCCGATTAACGGTGCGCCACGCACCCGCAATGCGTGGATATGATCAACCAGTTGTACGACATCGTGTGCAGGCAACCAATTTTTCTGCTGGGGCAGCGCCTGCTGGTCGAGGATCCAGAGCTGGTTATCGCGAATTTCCAGGCTGGTAGTGCGAAGTGTTTGCATGGTGTGAAATCCCTGTTGCGTTAATGGCGGCTATTGTGCCAACATGCGTGACGGATGTATAGACGTCTGAACGGCTTATTACTTACGATTCACGAGGAACAGGCAATGTCGCAATACCGTACGTTCACCGCTGCCGATGCTGTGGAATATGCAAAACAATTTGGCGGTGTGGACGATCCGTCAGCGCTGGTGAGCGCCGAGGAGATCGGTGATGGAAATCTTAACCTGGTATTTAAGATTTACGACAACCAGGGCGTCAGCCGTGTGGTGGTTAAGCAGGCGCTGCCTTATGTGCGCTGCGTCGGTGAATCCTGGCCGTTAACCCTGGATCGTGCCCGTCTGGAAGCGCAGACGTTGGTAGAACACTACAAACATTGCCCGCAGCATACCGTGCACGTAACCCATTACGATGCCGATCTGGCGGTGATGGTGATGGAAGATCTCTCCAGCCATCGCATCTGGCGTGGTGAGCTGGTGAAAGGCGCATATTATCCGCAGGCGGCCAGCCAATTGGGCGAATACCTGGCGCAGACCCTGTTCCATACCTCCGATTTCATTCTGCATCCGCATAAGAAAAAAGCCGAAGTTGCGCGCTTTATCAACCCGGAGATGTGTGAAATCACTGAAGATCTGTTCTTCAACGACCCCTATATCGACCATGAACGCAACAAATATCCGGCAGCGCTGCAATCGCTGGTGGAAAGCCTGCGCAGCGATGATGCGCTGAGAATTGCGGTGGCTGGTCTGAAGCACCGTTTCTTTGCCGATGCGGAAGCCTTGTTACACGGCGATATTCACAGCGGATCAATCTTTGTGGCGGATGGCAGCCTGAAAGCGATTGATGCGGAATTTGGCTACTTCGGTCCGATTGGTTTTGATGTTGGCACCGCGCTGGGGAACCTGCTGATTAACTACTGCTGCCTGCCGGGTCTGCTGGCCCCGCGTGAAGCGGCGGAAGCGCGCGAACGTCGCCTGAGCGATGTTCATCAGGTCTGGAGCATTTTCGAGAGCCGTTTCCTCGAGCTGGCTGCCGCCAAAACCTCCGACGTGGCGCTGGCATATCCGGGTTATGCCGCAGCCTTCCTGCGTAAAGTCTGGAGCGATACCATCGGTTACTGCGGCACCGAGCTGATTCGCCGTACCGTAGGGATGTCGCATGTGGCGGATTTCAAACTGATTGGCGATGATGCGATGCGTACCGAGTGCATCCGCAGCTGCATCACCCTGGGACGCACGTTGATTCTGGCGGCTAACCATATTGATGATGTTGATGGATTGATTGCCCGGATTCGTCAGGCGGGATAAATCGTTCAGCAAGCGCGATAAATCGCGCCGCTACGGCTTCGTGCGGCGCGTTTCGTCATCGTTTATGCCGCTTCACTGGCGCGGGTGGGCGCTTTGCTTTGCGGTTTGGGTACCGCCAGCGCTTCCGGTGCAAACTCATCAACGTTGATCGCACGCAAGCGACTGACTTCGGCACGGGTCAGGACCTGGGCTTCTGTCTCATCAATCCAACCCTCTTTCAGGCCACGCTGGGCCAGTTGATCCAGACGGGTGAAGGAGAGATTTTTCTTCAGCTGCTTGCACAGGCGATCGTGAATCACTTCAGCCGCCATCACATCCTGCAACGCTTGTTCCAGTTGTCCAGCCGGGTTATGTGCGCTCGGTGTCAGATATTGACCACGTCCCAGACGGGTGCGAGTGGCTGACGGCAGTTGCAACAACTTCGCCAGCTTGTGGTCGAGCTTATCAGACGGCGCCGGGCAGTGATGCCCACCAGCAAAGATCACCATACGTAGCGCGCCAGCCACCAGGCGATGCGGGAAGTTGCGCAGCAGGTCATCAATCGCCACTTCGGCTTGATGCAGCGCATCCTGTACGCCCCAGTGCACCAGCGGCAAATCGGCTTCATTGCGTCCTTCATCTTCATAGCGTTTCAGCGTGGCTGATGCCAGATAGAGTTGGCTCAGCACATCGCCAAGGCGCGCGGAGATGCGTTCACGGCGTTTCAGGCTGCCGCCCAGCACTGCCATCGAGACGTCCGACAGCAGGGCAAGGTTGGCGCTCAGACGGTTAATCTGCTGATAATAATGGCGTGTGGCGTCACGGGTTGGGGTGGCGCTGGTACGACCGCCGGTCAGACCAAGCCACAGGCTACGCACTTTATTGCTGCCGACATGGCCGATATGGCTGAACAATGCACGGTCAAACGCGACCAAATCATTTTTCGCCGCCGCATTCATCTCTTCCAGCACCCACGGATGGCAACGAATCGCACCCTGGCCGAAGATAATCATGCTACGCGTCAGGATATTGGCGCCTTCGACGGTGATCGCAATCGGGGCACCCTGGTATGCGCGGGCAAGGAAGTTGTTCTCGCCGAGCATAATGCCTTTGCCACCGGCGATATCCATCGCATCGATAATCGATTGTTGGCCGCGATGGGTGCAGTGATATTTGACAATCGCCGACAGCACCGCTGGCTTCTCGCCGAGCATAATGCCGCTGGTGATAAGGGTTGCCGCCGCATCCATCACATAGGCGTTACCGGCAATGCGTGCCAGCGGTTCTTCAATCCCTTCCATCTTGCCGATGGAGACTTTGAACTGGCGGCGGATGTGCGCGTAGGCACCAGTCGCCAGTGCGATGGTTTTCAGGCTGCCTGTGGAGTTGGAGGGCAGGGTGATACCACGACCAACGGACAGGCATTCCACCAGCATACGCCAGCCCTGACCGGCCATTGCCGGGCCGCCAATAATGTAATCAATCGGCACAAAGATATCTTTGCCGCGCGTCGGACCGTTCTGGAAGGGCACGTTCAGCGGGAAGTGGCGGTTACCAATTTCCACGCCTGGGGTGTGGGTCGGGATCAGCGCGCAGGTAATCCCCAACTCTTCCGTCTCGCCCAGCAGATGATCCGGGTCGGACAGTTTAAACGCCAGACCAAGCACGGTGGCGATCGGTGCCAGCGTGATATAGCGTTTGTTCCAGGTGAGGCGCATGCCAAGTACCTGCTTACCCTGCCACTCACCCATGCACACCACGCCGGTATCGGGAATGGCCCCGGCATCGGAGCCGGCTTCCGGGCTGGTCAGAGCAAAGCATGGGATCTCGTCGCCACGCGCCAGGCGCGGCAGATAGTGATCCTTCTGCTCATCGGTGCCGTAATGCTGTAGCAGTTCACCGGGGCCGAGGGAGTTCGGTACGCCAACGGTGATCGCCAGAATGCCTGAGACTCCAGCCAGTTTTTGCAGTACGCGCGCCTGGGCGTAAGCGGAGAACTCAAGTCCGCCGTATTCTTTCTTGATGATCATGGCGAAGAAACGATGTTCTTTCAGATAGGCCCACAGCTCTGGCGGCAGATCAGCCATTTCGTGGGTGATCTGGAAATCGTTCGCCATACGACAGGCTTCTTCCACCGGGCCATCCAGGAAGGTTTGTTCTTCTTCCGTCAATCGCGGCTGCGGATAGTTGTGCAGTTTCTGCCAATCCGGTTTGCCACGAAACAAATCACCTTCCCACCAGGTGGTACCCGCATCAATCGCTTCTTTTTCCGTACGCGACATCGGCGGCATCACTTTCTGGAAGCTATGTAACATCGGTTTGGAAAACATGCTGCGACGCATGGTCGGCAGGTTAAACGGCAGCAGGATGATCGCGAGAGGCAGCAGCAACCAGGGTGTCCACAGCCCGCTAAACGCCAGCGCAGCGGTCCACAACAGCAGAATGGCACTGCTCAGCCGCAGAGAAAGTTGATGATAGAAGAGGGCGCTAATCAATATCAGCGTCGCAACGATTGAGGCAACCAGCATAATGAACCGCTCCGTAAGTTGTAAGAGGTCTGACCTGTTATGTGTTAAGGTTTAGAGCAGCCGCGGAAATTTATCAATCTGTTTACAACGCAATTACAACCAAACTCACAAAATCATCCTGGCAGATTGATCTGACACATAACCCGACGCTTTTTCCCGCCAGACGTCAGGTCTGGATGCTTTGCGCCTTAACGCCATTCCGTTAAACTTGCGGAGTCAATCTTTCCTCTAAAGGACATCCCTATGTATCAGGACATTATCCGGTCAGAGCTTAATGAAGCCGCCGATACGCTGAATAACTTCCTCAGCAATGAAGCCAATATCCACGCGATTCAGCGCGCCGCAGTGATGCTGGCGGATAGCTTCAAAGCGGGCGGCAAAGTTCTCTCCTGCGGTAACGGCGGCTCGCATTGCGATGCCATGCACTTCGCTGAAGAACTGACCGGGCGTTACCGTGAAAACCGTCCTGGCTATCCGGCCATCGCTATCTCTGATGTCAGCCACCTGTCGTGCGTCAGCAATGATTTTGGTTACGATTACGTGTTTTCTCGCTATATCGAAGCGGTGGGCCGTGCGGGGGACGTGCTGCTGGGTATTTCCACCTCTGGCAACTCCGCCAACATCATCAAAGCGGTGGAAGCCGCACGCGCGCAGGGCATGAAAGTGATCACCCTGACCGGTAAAGACGGTGGCAAGATGGCAGGAACGGCGGATATCGAAATCCGTGTGCCGCATTTTGGCTACGCTGACCGCATCCAGGAGATTCACATTAAAGTGATCCATATTCTGATGCTGCTGATTGAAAAAGAGATGGTGAAGTAAGTCGTGGCTTCTCCTCCCACGTCAGTGGGAGGATTTTACTAAGGCGGTAGCTATGTGCGAATTGCTCGGGATGAGCGCCAATGTCCCCACGGATATCTGTTTCAGTTTTACCGGTCTGGTACAGCGTGGCGGCGGAACCGGGCCGCACAAAGATGGCTGGGGCATTACCTTTTACGAAGATAAAGGGTGCCGCACCTTTAAAGATCCGCTGCCGAGCTTTAACTCGCCGATTGCCCGTCTGGTACAGGAATACCCGATCAAGTCACATTCGGTGGTGGCCCATATCCGCCAGGCGAATCGTGGCGAAGTGTCGCTGGAAAACACCCATCCCTTTACTCGCGAGCTGTGGGGCCGTAACTGGACCTATGCGCACAACGGCCAGCTGAAAGGGTATCGTCAGCTTGATACCGGCCATTTCCGTCCGGTTGGCGAGACGGACAGTGAAAAAGCGTTTTGCTGGATCCTGCACAAACTCACCACGCGTTATCCGCGTACGCCGGGTAACTGGCCTGCGGTGTTCCGTTATATCGCCGAGCTGGCGGCGGAACTGCGGCAGAAAGGGGTGTTTAATATGCTGTTGTCGGACGGACGTTATCTGATGGCGTTCTGTTCCACCAATCTGTTTTGGATCACCCGCCGTGCGCCCTTTGGTAAAGCGAAGTTGCTTGATCAGGATGTGGAAATTGATTTTCAGCAGCAGACCACGCCGCAGGATGTGGTGACGGTGATTGCAACGCAGCCGCTAACGGGAAATGAAACCTGGCACCGGATAGTGCCAGGTGAATGGGTATTATTTTGCCTGGGAGAGCGCCAGGAATGATTTTGATGCAGCGTCTGGCGCGGTCATCACCGCCGGACTGCTGTTCACCGCATACTGGCCGGTGGCGGTCACGTTGACCGTCGGCGGCTGATGGTACTTCTCAAAGTACGCATAGCCCGGCTGCAACTGACGCCAGAAGCTGGCGTAAGTGGAGTAGCGATGACGCTGCATATTGCTGTCGGTCATACGGAACGGAAAGATGCTCAGGGCGATCTCTTGCTGGCCGTTACGCAGCGCCGCGTTCACATAGGTATAAATCTCGTCCATGTAGGCGTTGGTCATGGCATAGCAGCCAATTGACTTACAGTCGCCGTGAATCATCAGATATTTGCCGCTGTAACCATTATCACGGTCAAATTGATTCGGGAAGCCGGTATTGATGGCGCGATAATAGTGGCTATCCGGTTTTAACTGATTCAGCTTGACGCTATAAAATCCTTCCGGACTTTTAAAATCGCCCTCACGGCGTTTGGGTCCCAAGCCGCCAGAGAAATTACAAATGCGGTAGCTATCCAGCAGACGATATTCATTACCGATCTTGCCGTACAGTTCCAGCGTGCGTTCTTCCTTGAAGATCTGAATATAAACCGGCGTGCCAAGTAATTGTTTTTTTAGTTCTTTACTGACCGGAGCCTGTGGGTTAACTGGCTCTGGCGTCATTGCCCAGCTAAGGACCGGCATAACAATCATCGCAAGGAATAATGCGATTCTGCCCATTCTGTGTGTACCTTGAAGTGAAGAAAAACTCTGACGCATAACGTCTCTGTATTGCATTATCGGAAATATCCGCTACCGCAGCGCAACATTAACATTGTCTGGCGTTTAATCAAGCCGGTGGCTGAGAAAATAGCCATTTCTCAATGGGATTACGGCCATAAATTTGTAAACTTTAATGCTGGCAGCGACAAATATTGCTGATATCTTTCGATGCTGTATACTTATCCAGTATTCGGAGGGGGTATGCGTAAGATCATTCATGTCGATATGGACTGCTTCTTCGCGGCAGTTGAAATGCGCGACGATCCCTCTTTGCGTGATATCCCCATCGCCATTGGCGGCAGCCGGGTACAGCGTGGCGTCATCAGTACCGCCAACTATCCGGCACGCGAGTATGGCGTCCGTAGCGCGATGCCTACCGCGATGGCGTTAAAGCTCTGCCCACATCTGCGTCTGCTGCCCGGACGTTTCGAAGCCTACAAAGAAGCCTCGCGCCAGATCCGCACGATCTTTGCCCGGTATACTTCCCTGATTGAGCCGCTTTCGCTGGATGAAGCTTACCTTGATGTGACCGACAGTCCACATTGTCAGGGATCTGCCACTTTGATGGCGCAGGCGATCCGCGCCGACATCTGGCGGGAAACGCAGCTCACCGCATCAGCAGGTATCGCGCCAATTAAGTTTCTCGCCAAAATCGCGTCGGATTTGAACAAGCCCAACGGCCAGTTCGTCATTACGCCGCAGGCGATGCCGGATTTTTTGCTGACGCTGCCGCTGAGCAAAATTCCGGGTGTTGGCAAAGTGTCGGCGAAAAAACTGGAGGAGATGGGGCTTCTGACCTGTGGCGATGTGCAGCAAACCGACCTGGCGCGTCTGCTCAAACGCTTCGGCAAATTTGGCCGGGTGTTGTGGGAGCGCAGCCACGGCGTTGATGAGCGTGGCGTGGTGGTGGAGCGGGAACGCAAATCTCTCGGCGTTGAACGCACCCTGATGGAAGATATTCATCGCTGGGAGCAGTGCCTGGAGATTATTGATTATCTGTACGAGGAGCTGGAGCGTCGTTTGACGCGAATTCGCCCGGATAAACTGATCGCTCGTCAGGGGGTGAAGCTGAAGTTTAATGATTTCCAGCTGACGACCCAGGAGCATATCTGGCCGGTGCTGAATAAAGAGGACATGATCGCCGTGGCGCGCAAAACCTGGGATGAACGCCGTGCCGGACGGGGCGTCAGGCTGGTGGGATTGCATGTCACGCTGGTGAATCCACAGTTGGAAAGGCAGTTGTTGCTGGGGTTGTAGTGAGGTGCGGGCTGATACCCTCACCCCGGCCCTCTCCCATGAGGGAGAGGGAGATGTGCCACAGGCTCGATCGGCTCCCATGAGGGAGAGGGAGATGTGCCATAGGCTCGATCGGTTCCCATGAGGGAGAGGGAGATGTGCCACAGGCTCGATCGGCTCCCGTGAGGGAGAGGGAGATGTACCACAGGCTCGATCGGTTCCCATGAGGGAGAGGGAGATGTGCCACAGGCTCGATCGGCTCCCATGAGGGAGAGGGAGATGTGCCACAGGCTCGATCGGTCCCCATGAGGGAGAGGGAGATGTGCCACTGGCTCGATCAGTTCCCATGAGGGAGAGGGAGATGTGCCACAGGCTCGATCGGCTCCCATGAGGGAGAGGGAGGTGTGCCACAGGCTCGATCGGCTCCCATGAGGGAGAGGGAGGTGTGCCACAGGCTCGATCGGTCCCCTCTCCCGCTTGCGGGAGAGGGTTAGGGTGAGGGCAAAAATTATTTCTTGCCGTACTTCGCTTCCAGCGTGGCGAACCACGGAGCGACGAAATCGCTGTTTTCGCCCCAGCCCGGAATAATTTTGTTCAGCGACGCCACATTCACTGCACCTTGCTGGCTGTTCAGCTGCTGCTGCGAAATTGCCGACGCTTTAAACTCGTAGCTGGCAGGGGTGGCTTCACCGGCGATTTTATTCGCCACCAGGCGCATATTCACCGCACCGATGGTTTTTGGATCAACCGCTACCGTCTGCACCCACGGGCTGTTCTTCTCGTGCATCAGTTGCAGGTCCTGGTTGGAGACATCAATACTATAAAGCTTGATCTCGGTACGACCATTCTCCTGCAACGCCTTGTAAGCCCCCTGGCTGAAGGCATCCCACGAACCCCAGATGGCATCAATCTTCCCTTTCGGGTACTTGGCCAGAATCGCGCCAATTTTGTTGGCGGTGTCGCCCTGAACGTCAGAAGAAACGGCACCAATCGACTCCAGCTGATGAATGCCTGGATTCTCTTTCAGCAGTTTTTCATACACCACCTGGCGGCGATCCATCGCCGGGAAGCCACCGACCCACAGCTTGACGATATTCGCTTTGCCGTTGAAATCTTTGATCATCTGGCCGAGTGACTCTTGCGCCAGTGACGCATCATTTTGCGCCGTCACCGTCACACCGTTCACCGGGGTATCCACCGGAGTATCAAACACCGACAGTTTAATTCCGGCATCAGCGATACGCTTCACCAGCGCGGTGGAGTAGGGTTCTTTACCGTGAGACAGGATGATGCCGTCATACTTCTGGCTGATGGCCTGGCTGACGAAATCCTGGAAGCGAGCGTCATCACCGTTGCTCAGAAAGGTGCTGACTTTAAAGCCCAACTGGCGGCCCTGCTGAATCGCACCGGCGACAAACTGGGTGGTGTTATCGTCAGAACCGAGGTTACGAATAATTGCGATACGCACCGGTCCCTGATGATTAGCGATGGCGGCAGGTACCGGCACCACGGTGTCGGCAAAGGCGGCGCTGGCATTCAGCAGGCTTACGGCCAGCAGCGAAAGGGTGATTTTTTTCATGTTGTTCTCTTTCTCAAGGGAAGCGCCTTAGCGGCGCTGGATATAGGTAATCGCCAGGGCCAGAGCCAGCACCAGGCCTTTAATAATGTCCATCGCGTAGTAAGGCACGGAAAGCATCACCAGCCCGTTTTGCAGCACGCCGAGGATCACCGCACCCACCAGGGTGCCGAGCGCGTTAGGTTTGCCGGAACCGGCCAGCGAGAAGCCAATCCACGCCGCCGCCACCGCATCCATCAGATAGCCGCCACCGGCATTCACCTGTGACGAGCCAATACGCGATGCCAGCAAGATGCCGCCCAGACCCGCCAGCAGTGAGGCGATCACATAAGCCAGCACACGATAGCGGGTGGTGCGAATGCCGGAGAGACGCGCCGCTTCCGGGTTGCCGCCAAGGGCATACATACGGCGGCCATGTTTGGTCAGCGACAACGCCAGTTGGGCGACCACGGTCACCACCAGCATAATAATGACGATGGTTGGTACCTGGCCGAGCAGGTTAAAACCTGCCGGAATGGCCCCTTCCGCCATGTCGCCGTTTGGCATCACCATGTTCTCGGTAATCGAGCCGCCAAAGCTGTAGGTCATTGCCACGCCCTGAATCACGAACAGGGTGGCAAGGGTCGCCAGCATGTCGGGAATGCGCAGCACCACAATCAGGAAGCTGTTAAACAGGCCCACAAGGGTGCACAGCAGCAGGGTGATAATGATCGCCTCGGTAGTGCCAAAGCCGTACCAGACGAACAGCGAAATCACCAGCGCGTTTGCTAACGACGCGGTGGAGCCAACCGACAAGTCAAAGCCGCCGATGGTCAGCGAGATTGACACGCCAATCGCAATCACCGTCACAATGGCGATCGAGCGAAGAATGTTGATGATATTGGTGGGTTCAAGGAAGCTGTCTGACGCGAGGCCAAAGGCAGCGATCAGGATCACCACCGTCAGCAACATGCCCCATTTATAGAGAAAATCAAACAGTTGATGGCGCAGAGAAGGCTGCGGGTTCAGGATTATTTCTTTGCTGCTCACGCAGGGGTTCCTCCGGTGGAATAAAGCAAAAGCGTCTCTTCTGTGGCCTCACGTCCCTCCATTTCTGCCACAATGCGCCCATCCCAGAGCACACAAATACGGTCACACAGGCCCACCAGTTCGGAAAACTCGCCCGAAGCGTAGATGATGCCTTTGCCTTCCCGCGCTAAACCGTCGATCAGGCTGAACAGATCGGTTTTCGCCTTGATATCGACACCCTTAGTCGGTTCATCAAAAATCAGCACGTCAGCGTTATTGCGCAGCCATTTGCCGATCGCCACTTTCTGCTGGTTACCGCCGGACAGGCGGCGCAGCGTCTGCGCCGGACCAGTGGTACGCACGTTGAGGCGGTTAATCACCTCTTCCGCCCAGCGCCAGGCCTGGCGATGACCAAACAGGCTCCAGCGGGAGAAACTGTTATCGGCGCTGATGCTCAGGTTCATCGCCACCGACTCATCAATAAAGATGCCTTCTTTACGCCGTTCTTCCGGCACCAGCGCCATGCGATTTTCTACCGAATCGTACGGGGAACGCGGCTGCCACGGCTTGCCATGTAACTCGCCTTTGCTGACGCGGCTTTTGCTGGCACCAAATAATGCTTTGCACAGCTCGGTTTTCCCGGCACCGGCCAGACCGGCGATCCCCAGGATCTCCCCTTTATGCAGACGCAGCGAGATATCCTGCAACAACTGGTCGTCGTGCAGACCTTCCACCGACAGCAACAGCGGTTGCGACTGACGTTCACGACGTGGCGGGTAGACATCGGTCAGCTGGTGGCCGAGCATCTTCTCGACGATTTGTTCACCGCTGAGTGCGGCCATCGGTGCGGTTTCGATTAACCGTCCGTCACGCAGCACCGTCAGCTGGTCGCAAATCGCTTTCAGTTCATGGATACGGTGGGAAATAAACACCACGCCAATGCCGTTGCCCTGTAAACGGCGTACCACGTTAAACAGACGCTCGCTTTCATGCTGGTCAAGCGGCGCGGTGGGTTCATCCAGAATCAGGAAGCGGCAGTGGTGGGAGAGGGCGCGTGCCAGCAAAATCTGCTGCTTCTCCGCCAGCGAGCAGCGTTCCACCAGGCGTTTGACATCAATGTTCACTTCCAGCTGCTCCAGCAGCGCACGCGCCTGGCGACGGATCTCGCCCCAGCGATAACCGTGGCCGGGCTCTGCCAGCTGATCAAGCAGGATGTTTTCCGCCACGCTGAGCTGTGGCACCAGCGCCACATCCACTTCCTGCTGGACCAGATGAATGCCCAGTTTTTTAGCATCGCGCGGTGAGCGAATGGTGACGGGAGCACCGTCGAGCAGGATCTCGCCGTGATAATGGCTGTGGGCACCGGCCAGCACCGCCATCAGTGTTGATTTCCCCGCGCCATTCGCGCCGGTCAGCGCATGCACCGAGCCACCGTCGGTGGTGAAATCCACCTCGGTCAGCGCGGCAAAACCGCCAAAAGCGATGGAGATATTACGCATCTCCAGGCGGTTAATCGCACTCATGGACAGGGCCTTTAATAAAGAGAATTGGGCGCATTTTTTCCTGAACATCCAGGCTCGGCAACAAACGAAAGCGCATAAGCTAGCACAAAATCTTATTAGCCATCCAGACATCTGGGCGTAACGGCGGCTAAAACTGGCTGTAACCAAAGCCACTGGTGAAAGAGGGAGGTGATGTGAGGGATTTGTAGCGAATTATGCTGGGGTTGTTAACAGGCATAAAAAAACCAGGCCGGAGCCTGGTTAGTCACTTTACGAAATAGTTACACTTTTTCTGGCACAACGTTCAGCAATGAGGTCAGCAGCTGCCAGTACAAACCGACGCTGGCGATGTGAACCTGCTCATCCGGGGAGTGCGGGCCAGTGATGGTCGGTCCGATGGAGACCATATCCATATTCGGATACGGTTTCTTGAACAGACCACACTCCAGACCGGCGTGGATCACCTGAATGTTCGGCGTTTTGCTAAACAGCGCTTCGTAGGTTTTACGCGTCAGCGCCATGATCGGCGAATCGGCATCCGGCTGCCAGCCTGGGTAACCGCCTTTCGGTGCGGTTTTAGCACCCGCCAGCTCACCCAGCGAGGTCAGCACTTCTACCACGTAGTCTTTACCGGTATCGATCAGCGAACGGATCAGACAGATGATTTCTGCGTTGTCCTGGTCCATCGTCACCACGCCGACGTTAAGCGAGGTTTCCACCACGCCTTTCGCCACGTCTGAATTGCGGATCACACCGTTCGGGGTGGTGTTCAGCAGGTTCAGGAAGCGATCACGGCTGTCGGCAGTCAGCGCCTGGCCCTGATGCGCCAACGGCTCGCTCAGCAACGCGATGTTCTTCTCTTTAATACCCAGCTCGTTTTGCAGCGTCGCCTGGAAATGCGCCGCCGCTGATTTCAGCGCGTCCACTTTATGGCTGTCGATCGCCAGGGTCGCGAAGGCTTCACGCGGGATGGCGTTACGCAGCGTACCGCCGGTGAACTCAATCAGACGCACATCAAGGGCGCGCGCATGGGCGGCGAGGAAGCGCGCCAGCAGCTTGTTGGCATTGCCCAGACCGAGGTGGATATCTGCGCCGGAGTGGCCGCCTTTCAGGCCTTTCAGCGTCAGCTTCAGGGTTTCATAACCGGCAGGCACTGCCTCACGGCTCAACGGCAGGGTGGTGATAAAATCGATACCGCCCGCGCAACCCATGTAGATCTCACCTTCTTCTTCTGAGTCGGTGTTGATCAGGATATCGGCCTGCAACCAGTTTGGTTGTAAACCAAACGCGCCATCCATACCGGATTCTTCCGTCATGGTCAGCAGCACTTCAATCGGGCCGTGTGTCAGGCTGTTGTCAGCCAGCACTGCCAGCGCCGAGGCCATACCGATGCCGTTATCGGCACCCAGCGTGGTGCCGCGCGCTTTCACCCATTCGCCATCGATATACGGCTGAATGGGATCTTTGGTGAAGTCGTGCACCGTGTCATTGTTTTTCTGCGGCACCATGTCGAGATGCGCCTGCAAGGCGACCGGCGTGCGTTTTTCCATGCCTTTGGTGGCGGGTTTACGAATCAGGATGTTTCCGACCTGATCGCGTTCAACCCAAAATCCTTGCTCTTTGGCCCAGCCGACGATGTATTCGGCCAGCGCTTCTTCATGATAAGACGGGTGTGGAATGGAGCAGATTTTGGCGAAAATATCCCACAGCGGCTGGGGGGAAAGTTGAGACAATTCAGACACAACGCGTCTCCTGTGTCAGCGTGGCGGACAGGCCGCTCGCACGCGGGGTTCCAGTGAAAGATCGCCGTCAGCTCATCTGACGTGATGGGGCTGAGAATATCACTGTTTCTGGCCGGGTGCGTAATCAGGCGCGTTAAAAACCCGCAACCGATGTGCAGATGCTGGTTTTTAATGCGACAGATCCTTATAATCTCGCGCAACCCATTCCCCCTTGCACATTTTTAAGCCAACTTCAATTGGCCGGGACTCCTTTTATGAGCGAAAAATACGTCGTCACCTGGGACATGTTGCAGATTCATGCCCGTAAACTGGCCCAGCGCCTGCTTCCTGTGGAACAGTGGAAAGGCATCATCGCGGTAAGCCGTGGTGGTCTGGTGCCGGCATCATTGCTGGCGCGTGAACTGGGTATTCGCTACGTCGATACCGTGTGCATCTCCAGCTACGATCACGACCATCAGCGTGAGATGACCGTGCTGAAGCGCGCAGAAGGTGATGGTGAAGGCTTCGTGGTGATTGACGATCTGGTGGATACCGGTGGCACCGCGCAGGCAATCCGCGATATGTACCCGAAAGCACGTTTCGTCACCATCTTTGCGAAACCGGCAGGCCGTGCGCTGGTGGATGATTACATCGTCGATATCCCGCAGAACACCTGGATCGAACAGCCGTGGGACATGGGTGTGGTGTACATTCCCCCCATCGTCAAAAGCTGATTGATGTAACGCAAACAACGCCCGGTTTCGCCGGGCGTTGTGCTTTCTGTCTCTCGCACCGACAGTGCGGGTGCAGTAAACTGATCCTCGCCGTGACCGTCGCAGGAGAGAGTTTACGATGCCGAGCAAAAACCTCAGCGAAGAGCTATTCAAACCGCGTTTCAAACACCCTGAAACATCCGCCCTGGTGCGACGTGAGCACCATAGCCCAATCCAGGTACATAACACGCTGGAAGGGGATACCCAGCATTGCTGGTATCGCATGCTGAACAAACTGCTGTGGACCTGGCGTGGACTGACGCCGCAGGAGATCAGCGAAGTGTTGGCGCGTATCGCCATCAGCAATGTTGAACACACCAGCGATGAATTGCTGGATACGGTGATTGGCTACCGCAGCGGCAACTGGAATTTTGAGTGGTCGAAGCAGGCGGCGGTGTGGCAGCAGGAAGCGATGCAGGATGAAAACCCTGAACAGGCAGGTCAGGAGTGGTTGCACGCGGCCAATCTCTACAGCCTGGCAGCCTATCCCTATATTAAAGGTGACGAGCTGGCCGATCAGGCGCAGGTGCTCGCCAACCGGGCTTACGAAGAAGCCACCCAGCGCCTTTCGGGCGAGTTAAAAGCCCTGACCTTCTCCATCAGCGGCGGCAGCCCGGTGACCGGCTTTCTGCATATGCCTGCGCAGGCCAAAGCGCCTTATCCGACGGTGATGCTGTGCGGCGGGCTGGATTCGCTGCAAATCGACCATTATCGTCTGTTCCACGATTACCTCGCTCCACGCGGTATCGCGATGCTGACGCTGGATATGCCGTCGGTGGGGCTGAGCAGCAAATGGACGCTGAATCAGGACACCAGCCAGTTACATCAGCAGGTGCTGCGTGAACTGAACAACATCCCGTGGATTGATCACACGCGTGTGGGGTTATTTGGCTACCGTTTTGGTGCCAACGTCGCAACGCGACTGGCTTATCTCGAAGTGCCGCGTTTGCGTGCGGTCGCCACGCTGGGTGCGATGGTGCATGGCGTGTTTGTCGATGCGCAGCGTCAGGATCAGCTGCCGGATATGTATATGGATATGCTGGCGAGTCGCCTCGGTATGTCATCCACCCCGGACAGCAATCTGCGTACGGAACTGAATCGCTACTCGCTGAAAGTGCAGGGGTTGTTGGGACGCCGTACGCCGATCCCGATGCTGGCGGCTTACTGGAACAACGATCTGTTCTGTCCTGAAGAGGATGCGCGGATGATTGCCAGCTCCTCGGCACAGGGGAAAACGCTGATGATTCCAACCGCACCGGTCTTCAGTAGCTTCGACAAAGCGCTAAATCAGATTTGCGACTGGCTGGCAAAGCAGTTAAAAGACTAAGTAGCAATCGTTACACGGTCCGTTAATCGAAAAGGGAGAATTAGCATGTCGTTACCGAGTGGTCACCCCCGCAGCCGTCTGCTTAAGCGCTTCACCGAGCTTGGCCCCTATATTCGTGAAGGGAAATGCGAAGAAACACGCTTCTTCTTTGATTGCCTTGCCGTATGCATCAATGTGAAACCGGCACCGGAAAGCCGTGAATTCTGGGGTTGGTGGATGGAGCTGGAAGCCCAGGAAGATCACTTTACCTATCAGTACACCTTTGGTCTGTTCGACAAAGCGGGTAACTGGAGTGCTGCCGCCATCAAGGGCAAAGATAACAATACAAAAGTTGAGGAGACGCTGCGCAACTTCCACGAGCGTCTTAAAGCGACACTGCATGAGCTGAAACTGGATCTCAAACCTGCTGCGGGATTTGATGAACAACCGGTAAAGCTGAGCGCGTAACCAATAAAAAGGGCAGGTGATGAGCCTGCCCTCTGATTACAGACACAATGAGGGTAAAACGTTTTTAGAACTGGTAAGTCATGCCCACAGCTACAACGTCGTCGTTGTTGAGTGCCAGTTTGTTGTCATCCGACAGTTGGTTGATTTTGTAATCCACCATCATGGACATGTTTTTGTTGAAGTAGTAAGTCGCACCCACGTCGATATATTTCACCAGGTCGGCATCGCCGATACCGTTTTCGATATCTTTGCCTTTGGTCTGCACATAGCCCAGTGACGGACGCAGGCCGAAATCAAACTGATACTGTGCCACCAATTCGATGTTCTGCGCTTTGTTCGCCGCACCGGCTACTGAAGCTCCCTGATAAGTGCCGCTGATTGGCGTCATGTTGCGGGTTTCAGTGTAGATCGCGGCCAGGTAAACGCTGTTGGCGTCATACTTCAGGCCAGCACCCCAGGACTCCGCTTTCTGGCCTTTACCGTAGGTACGGGCTTCCTGCTGGTTGGTGCGGTCAGAAGAGGTGATGGCGCTGATGGCGCTGATACCGGTGTCACCAAAGGTGTAACCCAGCGATGCGCCGTAGCCGTCGCCGTTCTGGCGGGAGGTATCGGTAGCGCTACCACGGGCGTTGGCGCTGGTGGCGTCGTTTTTGCCCTGATATTGCAGCGCGAAGCGCAGACCATCCACCAGGCCAAAGAAGTTGTTGTTGCGGTAAGTGGCGACGCCAGTGGCGCGCTGGGTCATAAAGTTGTCAGAGCGTGCGGTGCCGTCACCACCGAATTCCGGGAACACGTCCGTCAGGCCTTCCACGTCATACAGCACGCCGTAGTTACGGCCGTAGTCGAATGAACCGTACTGGCTGAACTTTAGACCGGCAAAGCCCAGGCGGGTTTTGTTGCCGCTGTTGGCGTCTGAACCTTCCGAGTTGTTGACGTTGTACTGATATTCCCACTGGCCGTAACCGGTCATCAGGTCGTTGATCTGCGTTTGGCCTTTAAAGCCAATGCGCACGTATGATTTGTCACCGTCTGAGCTGGCATTGTCGCTCAGGTAGTGTTCAGCTTTCACCTTGCCGTAGAAGTCCAGTTTGTTACCGTCTTTGTTATACACTTCGGCGGCATGTGCGGTGGAGGCCAGAGCCAGCGCGGAGACGACTAATGCCAGTTTGCTTTTCATCATTTTGCTATCAATCCCAATGAGTAAAATTTGTTATGCCCGTGAAAGGACTTGTAATAAATCACGGGGACTTTTTACCGGGTGGCGATGAAAGTTTTATGACAGTTTTTCTGTTTTCTTGTTAATCGCGAACTTTTGGTCTACGGCATTGTCCGGGGAATTTTGTGCTTTTCCCCCGGTGGCTGTTGGCTTCCTTGCTCACTCCTGATAAAACGTCCCTTCGCAGAACTTTTTTCTTATATGGCAGGAAAAACATGAGTGGCAGTCAGACCCTTGTGGTCAAGTTGGGTACCAGCGTTCTCACCGGCGGTTCACGTCGACTGAATCGGGCGCATATGGTGGAGCTGGTTCGTCAGTGTGCACAGCAGCACGCGGCGGGCCATCGTATCGTTATCGTTACTTCGGGCGCTATGGCGGCCGGGCGCGAACACCTTGGTTACCCGGAACTGCCACCTACCATCGCCTCAAAGCAGCTGCTGGCTGCGGTGGGGCAGAGCCGTCTGATTCAATTGTGGGAGCAGTTGTTCTCCATTTATGGCATCCATATCGGCCAGATGCTGCTGACGCGTGCGGATATGGAAGATCGCGAGCGCTTCCTGTATGCGCGCGATACGCTGCGTGCGCTGCTCGACAACCATATCGTGCCGGTGATCAACGAGAACGATGCGGTTGCTACCGCCGAAATTAAAGTTGGCGATAACGACAACCTCTCCGCGCTGGCGGCAATGTTAGCCGGGGCCGACAAATTGTTGTTGCTGACCGATCAACAGGGGTTATTTACCGCTGATCCGCGTAGCAACCCGGAAGCTGAATTGATCAGCGATGTACACCAGATCGACGATGCGTTGCGTACCCTGGCGGGTGGCAGCGTCTCGGGCCTGGGCACTGGCGGTATGGCGACCAAGTTGCAGGCGGCGGATGTGGCCTGTCGCGCCGGTATCGACGTGATTATCGCTGCCGGAAGCCGTAGCAATGTGATTGGCGAAGTGATTGAAGGTAAGCCAGTTGGCACCCGTTTCCATGCTCAGCAAACGCCGCTGGAAAACCGTAAACGCTGGATCTTTGGCGCACCACCGGCCGGTGAACTCACCGTGGATGATGGTGCGCTGGCGGCGATTCTTGAACGCGGCAGCTCACTGCTGCCGAAGGGTATCCGTGAGGTGCAGGGCAACTTCTCGCGTGGGGAAGTGATCCGTATTCGTAGCCTTGAGGGGCGTGATATTGCCCACGGCGTAACGCGTTATAATAGCGATGCGATGCGGATGATCGCCGGGCATCACAGCCAGCAGATTGGCGAGATCCTCGGTTATGAATATGGCCCGGTGGCGGTGCACCGCGACGATATGATCGTCAGTTAAGGAGCGGATGATGTTAGAAGAAATGGGTAAAGCGGCGCGGGCAGCGTCGTACAAACTGGCGGAACTCTCCACCGCACAGAAAAATCAGGTGCTGCTGACCATCGCCGATCGGCTGGAAGCGGAAAGCGCAGATATCCTTGCGGCCAATGAGCTGGATCTGGCCGATGCGCGCCAGAACGGTATGAGCGAAGCGCTGCTGGATCGTCTGACACTCAACCCGCAGCGTCTGAAAGGTATTGCCGATGATGTGCGTCAGGTGTGCCGTCTGGCCGACCCGGTCGGGCAATTGATTGATGGCGGGTTGCTCGATAGCGGTCTGCGTATTGAACGTCGTCGCGTACCCCTCGGTGTGGTTGGGGTGATTTATGAAGCACGTCCCAATGTGACGGTGGATGTTGCATCGCTGTGTCTGAAAACCGGCAATGCGGCGATTCTGCGCGGCGGCAAAGAGACGTATCGTACCAACGCCGCGACAGTGCGGGTGATTCAGAATGCCCTGATGCAGCACGGTTTACCGGCGGGTGCGGTACAGGCGATTGAGAACCCGGATCGCGAACTGGTGAATCAACTGCTGAAGCTTGATCGCTATGTCGACATGCTGATCCCGCGTGGCGGCGCTGGCCTGCACAAGCTGTGCCGTGAAAACTCTACCATCCCGGTGATCACCGGCGGGATCGGCGTGTGTCATCTTTACCTTGATGAAACTATGGAGACAGAGGCGGCATTGACGGTAATCGTTAACGCCAAAAAACAGCGCCCGAGTGCCTGTAACTCGCTGGAAACGCTGCTGATTCATCGTGATCAGGTGGCGCGTTTTATCCCGGCTTTCCTGCAACGGATGGCGGATGAAAAAATTACCCTGCACGCCGATGAAAACATAATTGGTCTGGTGCAGAACGGCCCGGCCAGCGTGGTTGCGGTGCAGGCTGCCGAGTATGACGATGAGTGGCTGTCGAACGATCTTAACGTCAAGCTGGTGGATAATATTGATGAGGCTATCGATCATATCCGTGAACACGGCACCCAGCACTCCGATGGCATCCTGACGCGCAGCATTGGCAATGCTAACCGCTTCGTTAATCAGGTGGATTCCTCGGCGGTGTACGTCAATGCCAGCACCCGTTTTACTGACGGCGGCCAGTTTGGTCTTGGGGCTGAAGTGGCAGTCAGCACGCAAAAACTGCATGCGCGCGGGCCAATGGGTCTGGAAGCGTTAACTACCTACAAATGGATTGGCTGGGGCGACGATACGCCACGCGCTTGATGTGTTGTCAGATGAAAAACAGGCACCTTTTATGGTGCCTTTTTTGTCACTGATTTGTAGCGACGCGATTTATCGCGCAACTGTCCAGTCTCCAGATGCGAAAAAGGCCGCCTTGCGGCGACCTCTTCCGGCACGTCCCTGTACGACCATCCGTTATTTGTACAGTTCTGCGGTCATGTGAACACGGTTATTGGTGTTCGCTTCGGTGATTTTGTACTGTGCACCCTGCTGTGCTGCCTGCGCGGCGATTTTCGCTTCTGCACCGTCCAGCGTTGAAGAGGTAACAGAGATGCTTTGCGCGAAGCTGGCTGCTGACATCAGGGAAAGAGCGGCGACAGCGGCGATTGACAGTGCTTTGATAGTTTTCATGGTCTTAATCCTTAATTTGTTTGTTTGGAAGGCTGTGTTCCTTCGATGAAAGTAATAATAACTACAGTTATCGTTTCATAATTGATAATTAGTGCGACAACTGTGATCGTGCTAATTATTACCCTATTTAGTCAGTTCAGCTGACAGGTAAGCACCGTTGTCCACGCGTGCGCCGGTGATTTTGTATGACGCCCCTGCCTGTTTGGCCTGTGCAGCGATTTTGGCTTCTGCGCCATCCAGGGTAGAAGCGGAGGCAGTGATGCTCTGCGCAAAGCTACCGAAAGAAACCAGTGACAGGGCGGCAACTGCAACGAAATTTTTGATGGATTTCATGGTCATTTCCTCAGAAGTTTGTTTAATCGGTGAGGCGTTGTGCCTCGATGTGAGAGAGAATAGACCTGTCGCCGGGTGAGTAAAAGCTGAGGGATTTGCTGAAAGAATTCAAAAAAATTGAATATAATATGCGCGATGAATCTTTCCTGTTCAGCAGACACCTTTGGTTGAAGGAGTCGCAGCGGCGCGATTTATCGTGCGGTTTTCAGGCAACTCCGGGGTTTAAACCCGCGCGATAAATCGCGCCGCTACCTACAGGTGGGTGTTTGCGATATGAACGGTTTTATCAGGGAATGCTGATAAGTTCCGCCCGCGGTATGTTGCCACTTGACTCGTTTGGCGGTTTTTTCTAACTTATTGCCCCGTAGTTATCCGCCTCAATGCCGGTATAGCTCAGTTGGTAGAGCAGCGCATTCGTAATGCGAAGGTCGTAGGTTCGACTCCTATTATCGGCACCATGTAATTTCAATTACCTACTTTAGTTTCAGGCCAATAACGTTCTCCCTTTTACAATGCACACTCCAAATTGTATCCAGCTTTCGTGCAGGTGATGCCAGGTGATTTATGTCAGAGGCGATCTGAGTTATCTTACCCGTTTAAATATATATACTATCAGCGTAACAAAAATAATGAATCCAGAGATGAATTAATCGTATTTCTTCAGTGCGAGTATATTGTTTTTAGTTGTAAAAAAAACCTCTGTTTCTACTCCACCCAATATTTATTAGTGGGTCTTTCTTAATGCATCTAGCCTCGGTTGGTATTTCATAAAAACATAGCAAATCTGAGTCCTCATCCGTTCCACGGTCAACTCGAAATCCATCGCCAAATCCTTGTATAGATATACTGTAGTAACCATCATCACGTTTGTGTGGAATGTTATATTTTTCATTAATTATTTTTTTGTTGTTCTCCCACCATGTAATTTGCATTTTTTTTAAATGGGGGAAATTTCTGACCAGTATGACGTCACCATGACAGTCATAAACTTTCTTGCATTCATTTTTACCATATACTGCAACTATCTCAACAGGAGTTAAAAAACTCCAAAGAATGTAGGTAAGCCCTGAAAAAAATATCATTCCTATGAAAGTTCTTATTTTGTGTTTATTCATTTTTCCAGCCGCTTATGTCAACAGTCGCGTTCATTTCTGTAATAAACGGTTTGTAGTCATATTCATCCCAACGCTGAAGAGTGAACCACAACCTAAAAATGCGAAGCTGCTTATAAATTGGATTGATTATATCGATATCATCGAGGCCAAAGTGATCTTGAATGCGATAATTTACCTTCGCCTGAAATGCATTGTTATGTATTTTTAATGATTCGAGGGTGATATTTGCTGACCAAATATCATGCACAGTAATAACAAGGCCGTTAGTCTTGTCCATCATACGGTCGAATTTAGGTAATATTGTATTTTCTTTAATTCCTGAGAAAAGTTCATTGTTATATTTTAGTGGGTAAATTTGATGTCTAAAATTTATCCCATCTATTAATATTTCTTTAATTTTCAACAAAGTGCTTTTCTCTGAGTTGTCAGTCAATATCAGCTCTTTCAAGGCTTTATCCAGCAAGGAGCTTTTGAAAATCCCTCCTGTATTTCCTTGCATATGCGTAATCATCTCAGTGATCACATTTTTATATTCACCATGAAAGGAAAACAGCTTCGCCAGCTCGCGAAACTCGTCAAACATCAATGCAGCACATTGTTCTTTACTGACGGATGGCATTTCTTTTAACCCAAAATCAGGCAATGAATACGGGGATTTGAATATATGGGATCCGATGGGTGCTTTTAATTTCAGAGTATGGGGATTAACCTTCGTAGAAACTTCATGCACGTCAATATTAAAACGGTCTCTCAGTGTGACAATATCCAGGTCACCATGCCGCATATCGTCAGCCTGATAATCATCCATCTGCCTTATGGTTTGAAAAATCAGCGCGGGTAGGGGCAACGGTTCAGGTTTTATATCGTCCCTGATTGTTGGTGCGACTTGTGTAAGTTCAGACTGCATTTCAGGCTTCAGCTCAGTTGCTGAAGGAAAAGTTCTTTCCCCCATTCCCCGTATCCCCGCAACATCTTCCTGCGTATAAGTAGGATAAAGATTGGAAGGAATAATTTTCGCCTTACAGGGGCAGGAGCTGTGGCTGTCCAGCGAGCCGGCAATACGCTTATTATCGGGTCCGCTGGTATAGTGAGATATACCGCCAATGATTCGATACGTTTTGCCATTTTTCCCACAGGTAACAGGATCGCCTTCCCTTGCCTGAGGCTTACCGAAAGAAAAACCTTGCGCTGTTCCTGCGGTAATTTTACCGCCGCATTTAGTCTTGTCACCCTGACAAAGCACGATGCCTTTCGCCATTTCCCTGGTCCTGTGTTGCCCTTTTATCCGCCAGCGGGGGAGTCTACTTTTTAATCGGTAGTGAGTAAATCAGCAAAAATCATTTGATGCAGGGAAATTCAAAAAATGTGAAGCGGCTCTGATTAACATGAATGGTCAACTTTAGCCAATTCATTATCTGTTGATTCAGTTGGCAGCATTATGAAAATGCAGCCGCAACATTTCTTAATTCAGAAAGTTGTTCGGGTTTGTCATTCTGGATAATGTCTTCATTTATCTTAAGTATTACGGCTTTAATTACATCGGTATTTTTTTCAATATGTTGCTTCGCCATAAGCTCATTGAGTTCGTTGAGCTGCCAGGGAGTTATCTTTATCGAGATTCTTTTTGAAGCTTTGGCTTTGGCTAAATCACCATTCAATAGCTTTGCTAAATCCGGCTGCTCATAGCGTCCAGAGTTTAAGGCATGAATATAATAAAGTATCAGCGCACGGCTGAAGCTATCATCCACAGCGGGGTTTATTTTCTGAGAGGCTACATTTAAGATGTCCAGAAAATGTGCCGGAACCCTTACCTCTAAAGATGCCCTTATTTTTTCGTACTCCTCTTTGATCTTTGGTGTCGATTGCGCTGGAATGCTGACGACTTCATGGCAGTTATTACATACAGCCGCTAAAATATTTTTAACAGTGCCACTTTTATCATTGAAATCGACATCGCGTAATAAATAGGTCGCCTGACTTTTTCCACAGTTATGGCAGATAACCTGTCGTGTATCACCTTCTTTAACGATTCTCATCTTAACCTCTCCTGCTATCTATGAACGCTGATAAAGATAATGTCGGGTTCAATGAAATAAAACTTTACGTACCAATAACAGCCATCTTTATATGGACGGCATAGATGAACGTAAGTATGACTGTCCTGATGATGTGGGCTGTAAGTATATTGATCCCCAAATGTTCGCTGTATCAAAGAAATTACATATTCTTCGTCTATTTCCCCAACAGAAATAGATTCTTCGTATCAATATCGCACCTTGCTTCATGGTCATAGCATCTATTTTTCAGACAGCTTATGCCTTAGACTTTATCTCTTTGAAAGCCATTCTACATTTCTTGTATTTTGTACGACCATTTACGTACGGTCAAGCGTTGCCACACCCGAAAGGTGAGTCATTGAAAATGATGTTTTTAACTATATGATTTTATTGTTAATTAATGCTTTTCAGGCAAGAGCGAAAGTATACGACGTTGTTTTTACATCGGGTATCGTAAACGATTAAATTTGAGGTAAGTCACGCAGAACGATGCATCAAAAGCGACCACCGTGCCGCGCATTTCCCATCATGACTCCGCAACCCGTCGATACATCCTCCTCGGATGACCAATCTTGCCGTACTGCATCTCCACCGCCAGAAAACCCGCATCGACGCAGTGTTCCAGATAGCGTCGGGTAGTGGTTTTACTCAGTCCGGTTTCGCTCACCACCTCGTCCACGGAAAAACAACGTTGTGCGGCTTCGGCAAACATTCTTTGTACCAGCGCCAGCGTCTTTTCTTCTATACCTTTGCTGCCGTTATCCTGGCGGTAATTTTTCGCCTGAAGTTGATAGAGCGAATCAACGTTTTGCTGATCAACAATCTTCCATACTCGCTGCTGTTCGGCGAATTGCACAAAACGTTCCAGTGATTGGCTTAAACGCTTCCATGAGACAGGCTTGAGAATATAGTCGAAGGCACCATTGCGGATTGCCTGGCTACAGGTATCCATATCGCTGGCGGCAGTGATAAAAATTACCGAACAGTTGGCGTGCAAAACCAATGGATCGCTGATCAACGTGATGCCTTTACCGTCCGGCAAATAATTGTCGAGCAGCACCAGCTTTGGCTGCTTGCTCTTCATTAACACCCGAGCTTCAGCGAGTGACGAGGCAACCCCCACCAGCCGCAGGCGTGGATGTTCGCCGATCAGATCGGCATGCAACTGCGCGAGTGTGTTTTCATCTTCTACAATCAATACGTCTATCATTTCAGGTTGCATAATACTGTTCTTCCAGCGTCGGAACGGGACGCGCCTGGTCGCCCATTTCAGGAATAAATAACGAAAAAATCGTACCTCGCGGGGCATTGTTAGAGACTTCAATCGACCCGCCAACCTGCGTGACATAGCTGGCGATTAAATACAGGCCGATGCCATGATCGCCACTGCGCTTGGTGGTCATCCCGCGTTCAAAAATATGCTCACGAATGGTCGGATCGATACCGATACCTTGATCCGCCACCTCAATGATCAGCTCCCGCTCATTAAGCAGGATCAGTACTTCCACTGGATCGTGAGGCAGAGGAGAGCGCTGGGTGGCTTCGATTGCATTATCCAGCAGGTTACCGATGATTGAGATCAGCTCGGCCTCTCCCAGCATACGACAAGGTCGCGCCATCTCGCATAACGGATCAAAGGCTAACGCCACGCCTTTTTCACGCGCCCGCGCCGCTTTGCCTAACAGCAGGCCGCACAGCGTCGGTGAGCTAAAACGGGCGGAGATAAAGTCCAGCAGTTCCTGCGCATGCTCTGACTGGGCCTGGATATAGCGCACCGCTTCGTCGTAACGTCCCATATGCAACAGCCCGGAGAGGGTGGTCATGCGATTTAACTGTTCATGGCGCATGATGCGCAGATTATCGACATAGCGTTTAACCTGGCTGAGTTGCGCACTCAGGCTGTCAATTTCGTTGCGATCTCGAAAGGTGATGACCCACCCCTGCAATTCATCCTCCAGCTTAATTCGCACCCGGCTGGCGATCACCGTTAACTGATTGAAACGGCAAATTTCGTCGTGGGTATCGTTTTCCAGTATCACCTCGCGGGTGAAAAAGGGCACTGGAGCAATCACCTCGCTAATAGGATGACCACGTAGCAGGCGGGTTGGCTGGCTCAACCCTAAAAGTTTGCGTGCTGCCTGATTGATCACTTCAATGCGCAGCTCACTGTCGACCGCAATGACCCCTTCATAGATGGATTCCATCATGGCTTTCTGCTGGCGTACCAGCAGACCAATTTCCCGTGGTTCCAGCGAGAAAATCTGTTTTTTGATCCCGCGGGTGAAAAACCAGGAAAAGATAAACAGGGCGGCCAGCAGCAACACGGCGGCGATAAAGATATTGATCACTTTACTCAGCGTAATGGTGTCGAGATAGCTGGTGAGATAACCCACTGAGATAATGCCGATCACCTGATGGTTATCGTCAAATATCGGCGCTTTGCTGCGCAGAGATATTCCCAGCCCACCTTTGCGAATCGTGGTGGTGCTGATTCCGCGCAGCACTGCGTCATTGTCGCCGCCAATCAACTTTTTGCCGACAACCTCCCCGTGCGCCGAATGAAATAGATGAATTCCCTTATTATCCCCCACCACAATAAAGCTGGCATCGCTATGCAAAACCACCTGGTGCATAAATTGATTAATCGCCGGAATATCTTTGTCTGCGACCGCCTTGCGCAAATTCGGAATAATCGCGATCTCTTCTGCCTGTATTTTTGCTCTGGTGCTCATTTCCTGATAAAGCTGGCGACTGACATCCTGGTAGTAATAAATGCCGAGCAAAACAAACAAACCGGAGAAGAACAGCACCAGAGAAATAAAAAGTTTGATTTGGAAGGATAGCTTCATAACGGCACACACCACAGCCAGCAAAGCGCCAATGTACCATTTTTTATCATCATTGTGCGTAGTTTACTGGAAACTTGTGATCCCTTGCACAGCAAGATCTGGCGCAAAAAATGACATGTTAAATACTCATTTTTGGAAATGTTATTAACATGTACCTCTGGATATAAAAACCATTAAAACCACGGCAATAATTAAGGTGTGAATCACAGAAAATAAAAGAAACCATAAAAACCATAGGTGCCATTAAAACTCCGGTTTTATTATGCTTTCCCTCACATAACCTACGCCATTAGCCCTTTACCCTGAAGGCACAAAATAACCAAGGGGCTTAATTATGAGCACAACTGACGATTCGTTTTCTGTTACCTCTGAATCATTGGCGATTCAAAAGAAATCACTTAAGGACCGGTGGTGGCATATTATGGATACCTGGAAAATCGGGATTATTCCATTGCCATTATTTCTGCTGGCCGGGGCGTTGATTGCTATCGATTGTCTGGGCGGCAAGTTACCCAGCGATATTGTGGTGATGGTCGCGACACTGGCGTTTTTCGGTTTTGCCTGTGGTGAGTTTGGCAAACGTCTACCGATTGTGGGCAAACTGGGGGCTGCTGCGATTTGCGCCACCTTTATCCCGTCAGCGATGGTCTACTATGGCCTGCTGCCGGATGTGGTGGTGGAGTCCACCACCAAATTCTATAAATCCACCAACATCCTCTATCTCTACATCTGCTGCATTATTGTCGGCAGCATCATGAGCATGAATCGCACCACCCTGATTCAGGGATTCCTGCGTATTTTCTTCCCCATGTTGTGCGGTGAAATCGTCGGCATGCTGGTGGGAATGGGCGTTGGCCTGATGCTCGGTATGGAACCTTTCCAGATCTTCTTCTTTATTATTCTGCCGATCATGGCCGGTGGCGTTGGCGAAGGGGCGATCCCGCTGTCAATTGGCTACGCCACGCTGCTGCATATGGATCAGGGCGTTGCGCTTGGTCGCGTGTTGCCAATGGTGATGCTGGGTGGTCTGACGGCGATCATTATCTCCGGCTGCCTGAACCAACTTGGTAAGCGTTTTCCGCATTTGACCGGTGAAGGCCAACTGATGCCAAACCGCAGCAACGGCGACACCAAAGCGCCAGAAGCGGCACCGGGTAAAACCGATGTCACTACCATCGCCGCCGGGGCGCTGTTGGCGGTGCTGTTGTACATGATCGGTATGCTCGGCCACAAACTGATTGGCCTGCCAGCGCCGGTTGGCATGCTGTTTGTCGCGGTGCTGATCAAGCTGGCACACGGTGTTTCACCACGCCTGCTGGAAGGGTCGCAGGTGGTGTACAAATTCTTCCAGACCTCGGTGACCTATCCCATCCTGTTTGCCGTTGGCGTGGCGATTACGCCGTGGGAGGAACTGGTGCACGCATTCACCATCAATAACCTGCTGGTGATCGTCAGCACCGTTTCTGCACTGGTCGCGACGGGCTTCTTTGTCGGCAAAAAGATCGGTATGCATCCTATCGATGTCGCCATCGTCTCCTGCTGCCAGAGCGGTCAGGGGGGCACCGGGGATGTCGCCATCCTCACCGCGGGTAACCGTATGAGCCTGATGCCATTTGCTCAAATTGCCACCCGTATCGGCGGGGCGATCAACGTGTCGGTATCGCTGCTCATCCTCGGCAACTTCCTCGTCTGATTTATGCGTTACAGGAACGAATATGAAACTTGCAAGCTTTGTCCACCAGGGAAAGCGTAGCTACGGCATCGTCAGGGATAACGGTGTGATCGATCTGGGTCGCCGTCTTGGTGACCGCTACGCGGATTTAAAATCGCTGCTCGCTGCCAACGCCTTATCTGAAGCGCAACAGCTAAGCCAGGAGGTGCCGGATCTGCGCTTTAACGATCTTGAATTGTTACCGGTGATTGATAACCCAGGGAAGATTCTTTGCGTCGGCATGAACTACGCCGAAAAGCGTAAAGAGTTTGATCAACATAACCCGGCACCGACGTTATTTGTGCGTTTTGCCGACTCGCAAACCGGCCATAACGCGCCGGTACTGAAACCGCGCCACTCCAGCGAATTTGATTATGAAGGTGAGCTGGCGGTGATCATTGGTCAAAGCGGCGAGGATATCGCACGCGAGGACGCGCTGAATCATGTGGCGGGCTACAGCTGTTATATGGACGGCTCCGCGCGTGACTGGCAGCACACCTGGTTTACCGCCGGAAAAAACTGGCGGCAGACCGGCGCATTTGGCCCGTGGATGACCACCGCCGATGAAATCCCGGACCCGCATCGGCTGGCAATTCGCACCTGGTTGAATGGCCGCATGGTGCAGGATGACAACACCGCCAGCATGATCCATAAAGTCGCCGAACTCATTGAGTACATCAGCACCTTCACCAGCCTGCATGCCGGAGACGTCATCATTACCGGCTCGCCGGGCGGCGTGGGTAAGAAACGCAATCCACCGCTGTTTATGCAGGCAGGCGATCGCATTGAAGTGGAGATTGAAAACATCGGCCACCTCAGCAATGTGATTATCGATGCGCCAGCTCACGCGCTGACGGCGACGCACTGAGGCGCAGGCGAGATTATGCAACCACGACCCCCCATCGACTTCCGCATCGCGGAAGTCAGCGGTAATACCCGGCGGCGCGAGACTATCCGTGCGCTGCTGGCGGATAGCGGATTAGGCATGGACAGCGACATCACCACCTTTGTTGAAGCCTGGTCGAACGATCGGCTGGTGGGCTGCGCTGGCCTCGCCGCTAACGTTATCAAATGTGTCGCCATTGATGAGCAGTGGCGCGGTGAAAATCTCAGCGCACAGTTGCTGGCTGAAGTGGAACACCTGGCGCTGGCGCGTGGACATTTTCACTTGTTCCTGTGCACGCGCCCCTGCAACCGGGAACGGTTCCAGCGTAACGGGTTCTGGCCGGTGGTACAGAGTGGAGAGAACGCCATTCTGCTGGAAAACACCCCTTCAGGTATTCAGCGCTACTGTCGTTCATTGCAGGCCAGCCGTGTCGCCGGGCAACGTATTGGCGCGATTGTGATGAACGCCAACCCTTTTACGCTGGGGCATCGTTATCTGGTGGAGCAGGCGGCAGCACGTTGTGACTGGCTGCACCTGTTTGTGGTCAGTGAAGACGCTTCGTTCTTCCCCTATAGCGCACGCTGGAAAATGGTGCAGAGCGGCGTCGCCCATCTGCCCAATATCACCTTGCATGAAGGTTCTCAGTACATCATCTCGCGCGCCACCTTTCCGGCCTATTTCCTGAAAGAAACCGGCAAGGTCCAGCAGGCGTGGAGTGAGATCGACCTGCTGCTGTTCCGCAACCATATCGCCCCGGCGTTAGGTATTACCCATCGCTTTATCGGCAGCGAACCGTTTTGCGACATCACCCGCCAGTACAACCACAGCATGCATCAGCTGCTGGCGGGCGCGGTGGAGGTGGTGGAAATCCCGCGTATCAAAGCCGCAGGCCATGCCATCTCGGCTTCAGAAGTGCGGCGCTTATTAAAAACACACCAGTTTTCCCGCATTCGGGAAATCGTACCGGATACCACTTTTGCGCATCTGACATCCCATTACAGCGCAGAAGTTGCTTAAAAATCAGGAATATAAATATGAAAATTGTGAGGGAGGCGCTGGCGGGAACCCTGGAGTCCAGCGACCTGATGGTAAAAATCGCCCCCGCCGGAGACGGGTTGGAAGTGGTGATTCATAGCGAGGTGATCAAGCAGTTCGGCGATCAGATCCGCCAGGTGGTGCACAGCACGCTGCGTGATATGCAGGTCCATCAGGGCTTGATCATTATCGAAGACAAAGGCGCGCTGGATTGTGTGATCCGCGCTCGTTTGCAAAGCGCCATACTGCGTGCCGCACCAGACGCGGAGATCGATTGGGGAAAACTGCTATGAGGAAACTACGCCGAAGCATGCTGTTCTTGCCGGGGGCCAATGCGGCCATGCTCTCCACAGCCTTTATCTATCGGCCTGATTCGATCATGTTCGATCTGGAAGACGCGGTCGCACTCCGGGAAAAAGATACCGCGCGTTTGCTGGTGTTCCATGCATTGCAGCACCCGATGTATCAGGACATTGAAACCGTGGTACGCATTAACCCATTGAACACGCCGTTTGGTTTGCCGGATCTGGAGGCGGTGGTGCGTGCGGGTGTTGATGTGGTGCGCTTGCCGAAAACCGATACCCCGGAAGATATCTACGAACTGGAGCGTCACCTCGAACGGATCGAGTTAGCTTGTGGTCGTGAAGTCGGATCTACGCGAGTGATGGCGGCGATTGAATCCGCGATTGGTGTAATCAACGCCGTGGCGATCGCGCGCAGCTCCCAGCGGCTGATCGGCATTGCGTTGGCGGCTTTCGATTATGTGATGGATATGCAAACCGAACGTGGCGATGGCACCGAGTTGTTCTATGCCCGTTGTGCCGTGCTGCACGCCGCCCGCGCTGCCGGTATCGATGCTTTTGACGTGGTGTGGTCAGACGTGAACGATGAAGCCGGTTTTCTGCGTGAAGTCGAGCTGATCCGCAAAATGGGTTTTAACGGCAAATCGTTAATCAACCCGCGCCAGATTGATCTGCTGCATAACGCCTATGCACCCACTCAGCAGGAAGTGGATCACGCGCAACGCGTGATCGAAGCAGCAGAAGAGGGTGAGCGTAATGGCCTCGGCGTGGTGTCGCTAAACGGCAAAATGATCGATGCCCCGATTATCAATCACGCGCTGATGGTGCTGGAGCGTGCGGCGGCATCCGGCGTGCGGCGTTAAGGAAAAAATCATGAATCAAACAGAACTTCTTCACGTTAATTTCCCGCATCTGCGTGAGTTAAAACCTTTTGAAAGCGCCCATCACACCACGCCGTGGCTGGCAGATATCCATGCCAAACACACCCGTAAATTGTGTGCCTCGCTGGATGATGCCATCGCGCGTAGCGGCTTACAGGATGGTATGACCATCTCCTTCCACCACGCATTTCGCGAAGGCGATCAGGTTATCAACAATGTGGTGGCGGTGCTGGCACGGCTCGGATTTAAAAATCTGACGCTGGCTTCCAGTTCGCTGATGACCTGCAACGATGCGCTGATCGAGCATATTCGAAGCGGAGTGATCACGCGTATCTACACCTCCGGGATGCGCGGCAAACTGGCGGAAGCGATTTCACATGGTCTGATGAAAGAACCGGTGCAGATCCATTCCCACGGTGGTCGGGTCAAGCTATTACAGGATGGCGAACTGAACATTGATGTCGCTTTCCTTGGCGTGCCGTGCAGCGACGAGTTTGGCAACGCCAATGGTACGCAAGGCCGTTCCGCGTGTGGGTCGCTCGGTTATGCAATGGTTGATGCCCGTTTCGCCAAAAAGGTGGTGCTGCTGACCGAGGAGCTGGTGCCGTTTCCCAATATGCCCGCCAGCCTCGGCCAGGATCAGGTGGATTTGATCGTTCAGGTCGCCAGTGTGGGTGATCCGGCGAAAATCAGCGTTGGGGCGGCACGCGTCACCAGCAACCCGCGTGAGCTGATGATTGCCCGCTACGCCGCCGATGTGATTGAACACTCGGGCTATTTCCGCCCAGGCTTTTCGATGCAGACCGGTTCGGGCGCAGCGGCCACGGCGGCCACCCGTTTTATGGAAGAAAAAATGGCGCGCCACGGCGTCAAAGCGCGTTTTGCTCTTGGTGGTATCACCGGGGGCCTGGTCGATCTGCACGAAAAGGGGTTGATCGAAAAATTACTCGATACCCAATGCTTTGACAGTGAAGCGGCGGCCTCACTGCATCGCAACCCGAATCATGTGGAGATCTCCACCGACGTGTATGCCAATCCCGGCGGCAAAGCGGCCAGTTGCGATCAACTTGATGTGGTGATCCTGAGCGCACTGGAAATTGACGTTGAATTCAACGTGAACGTCATTACCGGCTCCGATGGCGTGATGCGCGGTGCCTCTGGTGGTCACTGCGACGTTGCCGCCGCCGCCAATCTGACGATTGTGGTCGCGCCGCTGCTGCGCAGTCGCATTCCCACCGTGGTTAAACGCGTCACCACCCGGCTGACGCCCGGCGAGAGTATTGATGTGCTGGTGACCGACCACGGTATCGCGGTGAATCCGGCGCGCCCGGAAATTCGCGAGCGCTTGCTGGCCGCCGGGTTGAAAGTGGTCGATATCGAGGCGCTCTATCAGCGTGCGGTTTCGCTGACCGGTGAACCCAAACCGATCGCCTTTACCGACCGCATTGTCGGGGTGATCCGCTATCGCGATGGCAGCGTGATTGACGTTGTTCGGCAGGTTAAAGAGGAAGAACTATGACCATGATGACGCCCGTGCAAGCGGGCGTCAGTCTGACAGCGCTGCTGGCGGCGAAAGAGGCTCGCGCGGCGCGTCAGGCTGACTGGCTCACTCGCTATCAACAACCGATCATTTCGCTGACGCTGGTGACACCGGGAGCGGTGAAAGACAGCATCCGTTATCGCAACACCATGGGGGTGGCTGTGCAGGCCTGCGACCAACTGCTGTGGCAGCATCGCTGGCCGGTGCTGGCCCACCAGGTGTTGTGGCTGGAAACCGGACCGGAAGCGCTGTGGTGCGTGGAACATCCGGCAGTGGAAATCAAAGCGCAGTGCGTCGAACTGGAACAAACCTTCCCGCTCGGCAGGTTGTGGGATTTTGACGTGTTTTGCCCGCAACTGGGGCAGATTGGACGACATTCACTGGATTTGCACACCCGTCGTTGTCTGGTCTGCGATCAACCGGCGCATGGTTGCGCGCGTTCGCGCCGCCATCCGCTTGAGGAGGTGGTAGCGCGTGTGGAGAACATGATTGATGGCTGGTTTGCTCGCGATTAACGCCACAGAACCCGACGTGCCCGGCCTTGCGGCACTGGCGTTGCGTCTGGAACTGGATTTAACGCCGAAACCGGGGCTGGTGGATCGGGCTAATAACGGTTCGCATCAGGATATGGATCATGCCTTGCTGTTAACCAGCATTACGGCCATCACCCCCTGGCTGACGGTTTTTGCCAACATCGGGTTTGAGCATGCGCACCATCCCGCCGCGGAACAGCTGCGTTTGTTACGTCCGGCGGGTATTGCTTGCGAGCAGGCGATGTTCACTGCCACCAGTGGGGTGAATACCCACAAAGGCGGCATTTTCTCCCTGGGATTGCTGTGCTTTGCTGCCGGGCGTTTGCAGGGGCAGGGGCGCAGGGTGAGTGCTGACGCCTTGTGCCGTCAGGTGAGTGAGATATGTCGAGGCCTGGTAGCGCGTGAACTGGTTAACCGCAAAACCTGTTGTACTGCCGGGGAGCAGCAGTTTCGTGACTATGGCCTGACGGGCGCGCGTGGTGAGGTGGAAAGTGGCTTCGCCACGGTACGCAATAGGGTGCTGCCATTCTGGCATCTGGAGCAGGGCGAGCGGCAGTTACAACATGCTTTGCTGCGCCTGATGGCATCAAACCCGGACAGCAATCTGGTGTCGCGTGGGGGCGAGGCAGGGCTGCGCTATGTCCAGCGATATGCCGCGATGCTGTTGGCAACCGGTTGGGATAACGCCGCGCTGCACCAGATGGATCAGGCGTTAATGGCGCGGCGTTTAAGTCCTGGCGGCAGTGCCGATTTGCTGGCCGTCGCCTGGGTGCTGGCTGCACTCGCATGATCATCTTTTTTGGTTTCTCTCTGTATCTGACGCGGCGGGTGTTACAGAGCAATACATAACGCGGCATCGCCCAAATAAAGCCGATACATCAGCGTGGTCTTCTGTGTCTGTTGTTATTTACTTACCCACAGGAGCCACCATCATGCTGAGTAAACTGATCCTTATTTCCCCGATATTGTTCTCATCCGCCACCTGCGCATGGGCCGCCGAGCTGGGCGGCCTTAGTGCGGGCGACGTCCTGGGGCCTGCCGCCGTCGCGCCGCTGGAAAAACCACAGCCACCAGCGAGGCTTATCGTTGATGCGCCGCTGGCCGGGCCGCTGCGTAAGGGCGCGGTATTTATTCAATATCGGGCGGAAAACCTGCGTATCGAACCGGTATTTGGGCCAGAGGCGTTAAAGGTCACGCCACGTATCGGTCATATCCACGTCGTTGTTGACGGCAATCCCTGGCATTGGGCTGACGCCAGTGGGGAACCGGTGATCCTGGTAGGGTTGCCCGCAGGCAAGCATAAAGTGACCGTTATTCTTGCCGATCCCACGCATAAACCGCTGGACAGCAAAACGGTGGAATTCATCGTTCCTGAGCATGTCGCTGCGTCGCATTAACCCCCCAGTTGAAGGACGCGCGTGTATAACCGCCAGGAGTGAGCGTGGAGTAAATGTTACGGTGGAAAAAACACCGCAGAAATATTTTGGTACATCACCTTACATTACCTTCACTTTATTCCTGGTATTTCGACGACCTGCGCTAATCAATGCATCAATTCTTAATTCATGCTGGCTAATCTATTTGGCACCATTACGGGATGATGGCTGATACGGAAATTCCGGTTTGATATAGCTGACATTGACCTTATAACCCTGCCCGGTAAGATTATCGAGTAGAGTTTTGAATCAGATCGCAATTTTTTGGCTTATGGCCTGTTGCAGTGCGCTCGCGATGACCGTGCTGAATTAACGCCCCATGCATTTTTCGCCGGGGCTGTGATGCTCCCGGTAATAAAAATGCAGGACATACAGCAAGATCATTAATGTAGATGCCCGCGATGGGAAGGCCCATTTTTAGATGCACCTTTTCACCCGGGCATGACAATTTAAGTGGCTGAAATTTAACTGGACCCAACAGAGTTCAGCATGGTGACTTTTGCCAAAAAAAAGAGTTAACCCCAATTATTTAACTGGTGACGGTAAGCCAGGGGCGGTAGCTTATTTTTTTTCTTGCCATCTATCAATATTTAAATTGTCCTGTTTATATGGCGTAATTCTTAATGGCCTCAATCATTCGCCCCTCTTTAATTTCTGGTGTTTTTACCTGAGGAAACTCCGAAATAAATTATAAGGCGAATATAAGTATCATGCGGAAGTAACATTACTGGCTAATCGGTTTAATGCTTCAGAGGTCACATGCTAAATCCTGTCAACGACGTGTTATTGAGCGTCATCGTGCCGGTATATAACGCCGCAGCCTATCTGGAGAGATGCATTGAAAGCCTGATCCAGCAGGATGAATCTCGCTTTGAAGTGATTTTTATTAACGATGGCTCGACAGATCACTCGCTGTCGTTGCTGCAAAATTACGCGCACTATCCACACTTTCACATCATCGATAAAGTGAATGGTGGCGTCTCGTCGGCACGTAATCATGGTATTCGTGCGTCGCGCGGCAAATTTCTTTGCTTTCTGGATGCCGACGATTTTCTCCCCTCCACGGCATTTTCGACCTGGCTGTGTCTGATGCAGCAAAATGTTTGTATGGCCGTTGGTCAGTCGCAACACTTTACGCCACAGGGACAAGCGTTGGATTTTCCGGTGGCATCGGATCATGCCAGACCGATGGCGGTGTCAGCCGCGATTAATGAATTGCTTTATTTCAATCCACGACACGGCATTTGCGACAAGGTATTTCGCGGTGATGTTATTCGCCAACATCATCTGCGTTTCAATGAGGAGATTTATAACTTCGAAGACCTGCTGTTTGTGATGAACTATCTCTGGCTGCAACAACATCGTCAGGTGGTGTTCTCCGATAAAGTGGTTTATCACTACGTTAAATCTGCCCACTCGGCAACCCGATCGTCATTAAAGGAAAAACATTTTTCGTTTGCCCGTTCGTTTAGCAGCATGAAAGCGTTTTTGTCAGCGCAGCATCATCGCTGTTATTACCATCTCTATCTGAAAGTCACTTCCTCCTATATCTACAAAGCACTTAATAGTGAGGGGTTCAGTCGCGACTTTATCGATGAATATATTGCGCTTTATCGGCAATCGTTTAAATCCTATCTCTCCTCGGGATTGATGATCAATGCCTGGAGTCTGTACTTCACGTTTTTCTTCCTCAGTCCTCGTCTGGTGTCGCGTCTGCGCAAGTGGGTGCGGAAATAATTCCCTTTGGGGTGACGTTGTGAAAGATAAATTAAAAAACTCATTATGGATGATTGCTGAGAAGCTGATCGCGGTATTGGGTCTGATTTTCGTTACCTCCTATGTGGCGAAATACGTCGGTCCAACCACTTTCGGCATTATCTCCCTCTCCATGCTGGTGTTTCAGTTTGTGCAAACCATCGCCCAGATGGGCAGCGATGTGATTCTGTTGAAACGCATTTCACAGAAGCGCTATTCCGGCATCAGATTGATGATCTCGACCTTTTTCCTGGTGCTGGTGTTGTACGCGCTATTGTCGCTGGTGGGATTTCTGGTGATGCAGGAAGAACTGAGCTCAGATGCACTGGTGTTTATTGGTGCCGCCGCATTTGCCTGTCTGTTTTCCGCTATCGACCTGGTGAATGTCTATAACGAAGCGATGCTGCATGCGCGGCGGAATGTTATTGCCAATCTTATTGGCCTGGTTATCAGCCTGACGGTGCGTTACTTTATTTCGTACTTCACTCTCGATCCCAAATATCTGGCGATTCCTATCGTATTGGCCACGCTGATTCCGTTTGTGTTGAAGACGGGCTGGTTTTTGCTGGCGGAGCAACAGAGGTCGATACCCGCCATTCGGCAGTTCAAAAAATATTCACGTTATATGGTGGCATCGGGATTCTCACTGATTTTATCTGTGATTGCCGTTGCGCTGTATACCCGAGTTAATCAGGTCAGCGTCTCTTATTTTCTTGGGGTGAAAGAGGCGGGTATATTCTCGGTTGCACTGACGTTATCCACGGCCTGGGTGTTTTTGCCCAGCGCCTTGCTGGCATCGTTTTATCCCTCATTCTTTGCCGAGCGCGATCCTGAACAGGCCATTGTGAAAGCCCAGAAGCTGCATTTGTTGGTGATTGGTGTTTCCGCTGGCGTGATTTTTTCTATTTGGTTGCTCTCGGGCTGGTTTATTCGTGCCTTTTACGGCGCGGCCTGGCTGGATGCTATCGCGCCAACGGTGCTCCTCAGTTTTGGCGCGATGTGCGCGGTGTTAAGTAGCGTAATGGACCGCTTCATTATTAAGTACAACGGTTATCGTTATTTGGTGAAAAAAACCTTTGCTGTTTTATTAATCTGTCTTGCGTCATCACTCCTTTTGGTGCCGCATTTCGGTCTGACTGGTGCCGCAATTAGCGTGGTATTGACCGAGTTTTTGTCTTTTACGCTGCTTAATTATTTCTTTTCTGCGCAACCGGTCATGCGTGTTCATCTCATTTTTATCAACCCCAGGAAACTATGGCTGTTATTTAACAATATCAAAACCTCAGACAGTAAAGAGAGTTTATCATGAATGAAAAGCCATTATTTAGTGTTATTATCCCAGCCTTTAACGCACAAAAAACCATTAAGCGAACAATTCTGAGTGTGCTTAATCAAACCTACAGAAATTATGAAGTTATCGTTGTTAATGATGGGAGTAGTGATTTAACCCCACGAATACTTGAAGAGTTTCTCTCCTGGCCGCAAGTCACCATTCTTCACCAGACGAATGCAGGCGTCAGTGCGGCGAGAAATAACGCCTTGCAATTATCCTGTGGAGAATATGTATTATTTCTGGATGCGGATGATTGGGTCGAGACTAACTTTCTTATGGTGTTTAAGCAGAACCTTGCAGCCTGGCCAGCCCAAACGATTGATCTGATGGTGGGAAACCTGAATGATGATCGTGTAGGCAAGGTTTCTCACGCGGGTTTTTTTGAGCTGGAAGATATTCCTTTCGTGCTCGGAGAGCTGGAGATGAGCGACAATATTGGTTATTTGCATAACAAATGTTATCGCCGAAAAATGGTTGAAGAGATGGGGTTACGCTTTATTGAAGGTATCTCAATGAGCGAAGATTTATTATTCAACCTTAAATGTTTTAGCTGCGTCAGTAACTTTTTGGTGATGCCGGGTAGCGCCTATCATTATGAAGATATTGAAGGCTCACTCTCCAAACGCAAGTCCAATTACAATGAGTTGAAGGTGAGAAAAACATCACTGACGGTGTTGTATGATGGAATCGTGGAAAAATATAAGGAAAGCGATCTCGATTACTTTCTTAAGGGTATTTCTAAACGCGTTCTGGCTCTGGATATGCAAATTGTCACAGCCATGTATCATTCATCTTTTTCACCGGGCGATATTGCTCAGGAGATTAATGAAATTAAGCGGGGAAGATATTCCAAAGGCATTTTTATTCTGTTGAATAAAAATGAGAAGATGAAATATATGATTATGAATTTGAATACTATCACAGCGTATTATTTTCTTTATGCCCTCTACAGAATGCGCGCATTCTGACCATCACTGTCCCTCACCGTAGCGGCGCGATAAATTGCGCCGCTACGAGTTCTCCCTTGCACTCTCTCTGCGTCTCAGGTCAAATAGCGCCCAGGCAAACGGTTGCGTGCGTGCATCGTGCATTTTTAGATGATAAATGCATCGTATTGCACGCAAGTGCTGACTTTATGCACTGATTTTTGCGTTTAAGTCATGCGCGCCGATAAAAAACGGTTAGCATGATCACGTCGCGCCAACCGCGTCATAATTCGCAGCCCTGGCGGCTGTGCTTTTGATTAAGAGTAATTCTGGAGAGACAGATGGAAACCTCGCAAACCGGCACATTAGGTGCCGTTGAGGCGCCCGCAAAGGGCTGGCGTAAAAGTGACACCGTGTGGATGCTGGGGCTGTATGGCACGGCAATTGGCGCAGGCGTGCTGTTTCTGCCCATCAATGCCGGTGCAGGTGGTTTGATTCCGTTAATTATCATGGCCGTTCTCGCCTTCCCGATGACGTTTTATGCCCATCGTGCCCTGACGCGCTTTGTTCTCTCCGGAAAAAACCCCGGCGAAGATATAACCGAGGTGGTGGAAGAGCATTTTGGCGCAGGTGCCGGTAAGATCATCACGCTGCTCTACTTTTTTGCTATCTATCCCATTCTGTTGATGTACAGCGTGGCGATTACCAACACCGTTGACAGCTTCATCGTGCATCAGCTGGGCCTGGTATCGCCACCGCGTGCGGTGCTGTCGCTGATTTTGATTGTCGGCATGATGACCGTGGTGCGGTTTGGCGAGCAGATGATCGTAAAAGCGATGAGCGTGCTGGTGTTCCCGTTTGTTGCGGTGCTGATGTTGCTGGCCTGCTATCTGGTGCCACACTGGCACGGTGCCGCGCTGGAGACATTGTCATCCGGCCAAAGCAGTGGCGACAGCAATATCTGGATGACGCTGTGGTTAGCCATCCCGGTGATGGTGTTTTCCTTCAACCATTCTCCGATCATTTCTTCATTCGCGGTGGCGAAGCGTGAAGAGTATGGCGCTGCGGCGGAGCAAAAGTGCTCACGTATCCTCGCCAGTGCGCATTTGATGATGGTGCTGACAGTAATGTTCTTTGTCTTTAGCTGCGTACTGAGCCTGTCACCCGCCGACCTTGATGCGGCCAAAGCGCAGAACATCACCATCCTGTCTTATCTGGCGAACCACTTTAATGTGCCGATGATCGCCTGGCTGGGACCGATTGTGGCGATGGTGGCGATCACCAAATCGTTCCTCGGTCACTATCTTGGTGCGCGTGAAGGTTTTAACGGCCTGGTGATTAAGTCACTGCGCAGCCGTGGCAAGAGCGTTGCGCCACAACGTCTGAACCAAATGACGTCGTTGTTTATGCTGCTGACCACCTGGCTGGTGGCGACAATGAATCCGAGTATTCTGGGGATGATTGAGACGCTTGGCGGGCCAGTGATTGCTATGCTGTTGTTCCTGATGCCGATGTATGCCATCCAGAAAGTACCGGCGATGCGCAAGTACAGCGGCAAAATCAGCAATGGATTTGTGGTGATTGTCGGGCTGCTGGCAATCTCTTCGATTTTCTATTCGCTGGCGAATTAAACCCAAATCCGTAACGGCGCGATTCATCGCGCCGCCACGGTTGAACGGGTGGTTACACCACGCTCAGTTCCATGCTTCGACCGGTCTTAAACACGCTCATCGACTGCGCCAGACGCTCGGCCTGTTCCTGCAAGGCCTGTGAGGCTGCCGAGGCTTCCTGCACCAGTGCGGCGTTCTGCTGCGTCACCGCTTCCATCTGGGTAATCGCCAGATTGATCTCGCTGATACCGCTACTCTGCTCGCTGCTGGCGATGGTGATTTCACTCATGATATCCGCCACGCTCTTCACGCTGTTCACCACTTCACCAATGGTTGAACCGGCATGAGAGACCAGGCGGCTCCCTTCATCCACTTTCGCGACAGAATCTTCAATCAACACTTTGATCTCTTTGGCTGCGGAAGCTGAACGTTGTGCGAGGTTACGCACTTCGCTGGCCACCACGGCAAAGCCGCGTCCCTGTTCACCGGCACGCGCCGCTTCCACCGCCGCATTAAGCGACAGGATGTTGGTCTGGAAGGCGATAGAGTCGATGACGCTGATAATGTCGACGATCTTCTTCGAGGAGAGCGCAATGGCTTCCATCTTCTCAATCACCTGTTCCATCACCACGCCACCTTCTTTCGCCACATCAGAGGTGTTGGCGACCAGTTTATTGGCTTCGCGCGCGTTTTCGGCATTGTGCTTCACGGTGGAGGTCATCTGCTCCATGGCAGAAGCGGTCTCCTCCAGTGAGCTGGCCTGCTGCTCGGTACGTGAAGAGAGGTCAAGGTTGCCGCTGGAAATCTGATTTGATGCCACGGCGATGGTGTCGGAACCGGCGCGCACATCCGAAACGATGGTCAGCAGGTTGTCGTTCATGCTTTGCAGCGCACGCATCAGCACGCCTGTTTCATCGGTGCTTTTGACTTCGATATGGGTGCTGAGATCGCCTGCTGCCACTTTCCCGGCAATCTCCACTGCTTCATTCAGCGGGCGCACAATCGAACGGGTCAGCAGGAAGCCGAGGATAATGGAGGCCACAATCGCCACGGCGGAGAACACCAGCGTTACCATGATGGCGGTGGAACCATCGGCAATGATGTTAATACCTTCATTCTGTAACTGCTCGGACTGAGAAGCGGCAAAAGCATTGGCGCTATCCAGAAAGGCGTTTTGAGTGTCGGTAATCTTTTTCAGCACAAAGGTGCTGGAGGCTTCCAGATCGCCCGATTTGACCAGCGCAACCAGTTGGTCTTTCTGTTGTTCAAACAGATGGCTGGCATCCAGCAGACCAGCAATCTTCTTTTTACCCACAACCGTGGTCTGGATGGCTTCGATCTTTTTCATCGCGCTGTTGGTACGGTCAGTCGCCTCGGCCAACTGCTGGAAGCGTTTGACGTTATTTTCCGGGCGAGTGGTATCAATCACGATGCCGCGCAGGTATTTGATCTGATCGTTCACACCATCACGCACATCATAGGCCAGTCGTACTTTTACATAACGATCTTCCACGATCGAGGTGATGCCGTTTTTAATATTGCTGATTTTGGTGATGGAGGTGATCCCCACCACGACCAGCAACGCCACGACCAGGCCAAAGGCGATGCCCAGCCGGACACCGACCTTCAGGTTCTTAAAGCTCAACATAGGTTTCTCCCCGTGATGCCAAAAAGTTTGGTTTGCAAGATAGAAAAGCAGATGGAACATCTGCATCAGGTTGATGTTTTTTAAGCGAAAATTGCTTACTTACTGCGGCGGGGGAAGCCTTGACCCGCACGCGCAAGCGCTATGGGTTATCGGATGTTAATGTTTTTACTTTAATTTTTTAGAGGTTTGTCACAAAAACTTCGCAGGGGATGTGTAGCGGCACGATTTATCGCGCAATTCCATGCACGATGCTGGAAAAACCCGCGCGATAAATCGCGCCGCTACGGCAAGGGTAAGCATTAACGTGCTGCTTCCAGTACCCGATAAATCACATTCGACAGTTCATTGATTTCAAATTTTGCCACGTAGCCATCGGCACCCACTTTACGCACATGGTCTTCGTTGGCACTACCGGAGAGTGAAGAGTGGATCACCACCGGGATATGACGCAGCACATCATCGCGTTTAATGTTACGCGTCAGGGTGAAGCCGTCCATTTCGGGCATTTCGAGGTCGGTCAGCACCAGCGCGATTTTGTCGTGGATCGACTCACCTGCCGCCTGCGCTTCCTGTTGCATCTGGGTGATTTTCTGCCATGCCTCAAGACCGGTGTTATGCATCAGTGCCGGAATGCCCATACTTTTCAGGCCTTGCTCCAGTAGCTGGCGCGCCACTTTGGAGTCTTCTGCCACAATCGCGACCTGACCCGGTTTCAGGTTGAAGTTTTTCACGGTTTCTTCACCCGGCTCGACACCACGAACAGACGGAATGATGTCATACAGGATCTGTTCCACGTCCAGTACCAGCGCCAGATTGTTGCTTTCTCCGTCGCTGTCGAGACAGGCGATACTGGTGATATTGCGGCTACCAATGCCCGCTTCCGCGGTATGCACCTGATTCCAGTCGAGGCGCACAATATTTTCTACCGATTCCACCGCAAATGCCTGGGTGCTGCGGGCATATTCGGTCACAAGCAGCAGGTTGAGGCCGGTTTCCGGGGTGCAACCGGTCACCGCCGGTAGATCAATCACCGGGATAAACTGGTCGCGGATGCTGGCCATGCCCAACAACGGCGATTGCATTCCGGCAGCACGGGTGATGTTCGGCATCGGCACGATTTCACGCAGTTTGAATACGTTAATCCCGTACAGCTCGGATTTGCCTTTCCGCTGATCGGAGCCGAGGCGGAACAACAACAGTTCGAATTTGTTTGATAACGCGAGGTTAGCGCGTTCATCGATCTCTTTCTGGAAATTATCCATCCTGGCCTCGCTCAGGGCTGCGTTAAGGGCATGGCAACATCGCCGTGATGGAGTTATCGGCAGGATGGTTAAAAAATAGAGAGCGGCGGGTGGAATTTTGACGTGAGGGCGAGCGCCCTCACGTTTTAGCGACTTATTTCAACAGGATGGCACGTACGCTTTTCCCTTTGATCTTGCCTTCTTTTAGCTTGATCAATGCGGCTTTGGCCTGGGAGGCGGCAATCGCCACATAGGCATGGGTTGGGGTCAGATCGATCTTACCGATCTGATCGGCACTGAATCCGGCCTCACCGGTCAGCGCACCGAGAATATCGCCAGGGCGAATTTTCGCTTTACGACCACCATCAATGCATAACGTCATCATGGTAGCTGGCAGCGCCTTCGCCGCACTGCCTTTCAGCGTGCTGGCGGCAACCCAGTTGAGTGATTGTTGCAGATAATCTTCCAGCGCATGGGCGCGCGCCATCTCATCGGCGGCGACCAGACTGACCGCCAGACCAGACTCACCGGCGCGGCCGGTACGACCAATGCGGTGCAGATGCACTTCCGGGTCCCACGCCAGATGGAAATTCACCACCAGCGCCAGCGATTTAATGTCCAGACCGCGTGCTGCCACGTCGGTGGCAATCAGCACCCGGATGCTGCCGTTGGCAAAACGGATCAGCACACGCTCGCGGTCACGCTGCTCAAGATCGCCATGCAGCGCAAGGGCGCTGATTTGGCGATCGTTCAGAGCGGCGGCAATATCATCACACTCACGTTTGGTGTTGCAGAACACCACGCAGGAGGTGGGCTGCTGCTGGCTGAGCAGGGCGCTCAACAGATTGATGCGTTCACTGGCGTTGACTTCAATAAAGCGTTGCTCAATCGCTGGCAACTCGGCTTCGGTTTCGGTCGCCACCGCCAGTGCATCACGCTGGTAGCGTTCGCTCAGGCTGGCAATGGTATCGGGCCAGGTGGCGGAAAACAGCAGCGTCTGGCGTGACGAGGGGGTAAAGCCGATGATGGCTTCCATATCATCACGGAACCCCATCTCCAGCATACGGTCGGCCTCATCCAGCACCAGAGTTTGCAACTGGCTGAGATCGAGGTTATCGCGTTTCAGATGATCAAGAATGCGTCCCGGCGTGCCGACCACAATATGCGGGGCGTGCACCAGCGAATCACGCTGAGCGCTCATCGGCTGGCCGCCACACAGCGTCAGGATCTTAATGTTACGCGTGAAACGCGCCAGCTGACGCAGCACATTGCTGACCTGATCGGCCAGTTCGCGTGTCGGGCAGAGCACCAGCGCCTGAGTATGAAACTGGCTGTTATCAATCCGCTGAAGCAGGCCGATACCAAAGGCGGCGGTTTTGCCGCTACCGGTTTTCGCCTGAGCACGCACATCGCGCCCCTGCAAAATGGCGGGCAGGGCGGCAGCCTGGATTGGCGTCATGGCGTCAAACCCCATCTCGCGCAGGTTGTCGAGTTGGCTGGTGGGCAGTTGCGTCAGGGTAGAAAAAGCAGTCACGGAACAGTCTCTGATATCGGGCGGAGTTGCGGCCGCCAGTCTGGCAGAAAGGGCCTGTCTCATCAATGATAAATCACGCGGCAATCAGGGAGATGATCACTGCGGGGAATCAATAAGCATCTGGCAATATTTGGTTTATTTTTCGACGGTTATTGTCGCAAAGTTCTAATGAATTTTCCGAAAACTCTCATGATCATAAAACCATCGCAACTGAAAAAAAGCTGAGTTAATCAGACGATAGCGGCATGCTGGCGGCACGATGGCGACCATTTGCTGCTGTTATGTTTATGTGTCCCGTCTGTTACAGGAAATTCCGATTAAAATCGTTCTCTGGATTGTTTTATATTTAGCGCGCCATTTGGCGATATAAAACAACTTCAGAGGTCACTTCATTGAGTCACTACGTCCAGGGACAAAACGAGGACATTCTGAAAATCGTCGGCCGCGCCGTGTTAACCCTACACATTCACGGAGAGACGCTGTCATCTGACAAAGTCAGCTCCATGATTGCCTGTTACGCGGAAGAAGAGCCTGTCAGCGACGAAGAAAACCAGCGGCTCTATGCGCTGGCTATTCAGATGTTATCGTAATAATCCAGTACGGCAGGGGACGCACCTTGTCCCAGCCTTTACGTTCATAAAGCCTCCTTCCCGGAGGCTTTTTTGCTTCAGGCGGCGTACACGGCGGTACCGCGTCGGAATGTGGCGTGAACCGGCGCAATGCGCGCCACCGCTTCGGCGGAGCAACTGGCTGCCACCAGCATCATGCTGGCCTCATCCTGGAGCTGTGGCCACTGACGTTCACCCTGATTGGATAACGGCAGAATACCGCCGGTGGCGATATGCAATGCCCGGCTCAGGCCAAACTCATCGGAGCCGCGGTACAGTTGCGCATACAAATTGGCTTTCTCCAGCATGCTACCGCTGCCAAACGGCGACCAGTGATCGATCACGCTATCGGTGCCGGTCATCACCGTAATTCCTGCCGCCTGCAATTGCGGCAGCGGCATAGTCAGCTTGCCGATAGGGATGGTGGAGGCCACACTCATCTGCTGCTCGGCCATCCCGTCAATCATTTGATCCAACGCTTTTCCTTCCAGCGTGCCCAGTGCAAAGCCGTGACTCAGGGTCACTTTCCCCTTGAGCTGCGGGTTTTTCGCGATGGTATCCACCATATATTGAATCGCCGCCACGCCTGCCGGGGAGGTTTCATGCAAATGGATATCCACGCCGCGCTGGTAATCAAGGGCGATCTGGAACATCGCATCCAGCGATGCCTGCATGGCGCCGTCCACGTTAGTGGGATCGAGGCCGCCGACATATTGCACGCCAAGCGCCATCGCTTCGCGCATCAGGCCATCCACCTTTGAATGCAGCAAGCCGTGCTGGGGAAAGGCGACAATTTCGCAGTCGAAATCCGGGTGATTCGCCAGCGCCAGCTTGAGGTGTTCCAGGCTTTTCAGGCCGCTGACGGGATCGATATTGCAGTGGCTGCGCGCTGCGGTGCTGCCCTTACTTTGCAGCAGGCCAATCAGTGCTTCGGCCCGTGCCTGCGAGGTGGGCAGCAGTTGTGGGATCAGTACCTGTTCACGGGCGATCATATCCATAATGGTTTTGCCCTGACGTGGCCGGGGTGCCTGCCAGGGGCCGCTGTAAAAGGTTTTGTCGAGATGGATATGCATATCGCGGGTGCGTGGCAGCAGCAATAAACCCTGTGCATCCCAGTTGGCTAAGTCGCTGTTACGCGCGCTTCCGGCCGGATCGATGGCGATAAATTTCCCGTCGTTAATGGTGATGTCATATAACGCGGTACGCGTGGCAATCACCTCGTTACCTTCACGTTCGAAACCTTCTTCGAGGCGTACATTCAACAATTGGTAATGGCGGGTGCGGGGCAGGGCTGGACGTTCGGAGTGGGTGACAACGGTCTGGCTGGCGTGGCCCATACCCGCCGCCAGCAGGCTACCGGCGGCGGTCCAGCGAACTGTCTGGCTAAGGAAATCACGACGGCTGGGGGAAGAGAGTTGCATCAGAGGCTCCAGTCAAAAGGGAAAAAACTAATCTGGCAAAAGCCTCGCCGCTGCGCTGCGATATTTACCACTGGCTGGCAGTGGAAAAATCACTGCCAACGCAACTGACAAAAATCCACCAGCGCGGCGGCCAGTGCCTGTTGCAGAGCGTCCTGTGGCTGACGGCAAAACAGCGCCAGCTCGAAATGGCTGATTACCGGCAATCCCTCGGCCTCGCCCAGCACACGATGTTGCGGCAGGCGGCAACTGGCGGGGAGTAATGTCAGCCCCAGACCCGCCGCCGCCGCGCTGGCTAACGCCACCAGGCTGGTGCTGCTGTAGCTGATGCGCCAGCTACGACCCAGACTATCCAGCGTCTGGCACATCTCCTCGCGATACAAGCCCAGTTGCGGAAAAACCACCAGCGGCAGCGGGTTTTGTGCAAAGCAGGGGTGATCGGCGCTATCGAGCCACAGCAGCGGTTCCGGTCTGGCTGCCAGCGGGCGTTCGCCGCCCGGCTGCTTAATCAGCATGATATCGAGCTCTTCTCGCTGCCATGCCGCGTGCAAATCAACATACATTCCGCTCATCACATCCAGCCGCAATTGCGGGTGCTGACGGCTAAAATCGGCCAGCAGACCCGCCGTGGGGGCGGCAAAATCTTCCGGCACACCGAGACGCAAAACACCATCCCGCCATTTGTCGCTCAGCACATCGTGTGCCTCACCGTTCAACGCAATGATGCGGCGCGCGTAGCCCAGCAGTTTTTCCCCCTCTTCGGTGACGGCCACCTGATGTGAGGTGCGTTGCAGCAGCGCTTTGCCCACCATCTCCTCCAGACGTCGCACCTGCTGGCTGACGGTAGATTGCGACAAATGCACCCGGTCGGCGGCGCGGGTAAAGCTGGCGGTTTCACACACCGCGACAAAGCTTAATAACTGTTGCGGGGTAAACATGGGCTGACGATTCATTTTTCCACTGTTCACTATGGTGTTATTTCATTTCCAAATAGTAACCGTCCCTGCCATCCTGACAACCTTTTCCCCGCAGGATTGTGTATGACCCGACATTCCAACGGACCGACGCTCGCCGCCCTGGTGCTGGCCGGGCTGAATATGCGTCCGTTACTCACCTCCGTCAGCCCGTTGCTGGGACAGTTACGTCAAAGTATCGGCCTCTCTCCGCTGGCAGCGTCGTTATTGCCCGCCGTCCCGATGATGATGATGGGCGCGGTTGCGCTGCTGGGCGCACCGCTGATGCAGCGCCTGCCATTGCGACGCCTGCTGCTGGCAGGATTAACGTTATTGCTGGTGGCGTTGGCGGTGCGTGGCGTGATCGCCGAGGGGCGCTGGCTGGTGTTGAGCGCATTATGCGGTGGGCTGGGCATTGGTATCGTGCAGATGGTGATGCCAGGGCTGATTCGTCAGCGCTTTTCCCGACGCAGCACGGCGGTGACCGGCTTATGGGCCGGGGCGTTGATGGGCGGCGGCGGCCTGGGGGCGGCATTATCGCCGTGGTTGAGTACGCATCTTGGCTGGTCGCTGGCGTTAAGTGATTGGGCGCTGCCGGTGTTGCTGGCGATCCTCATCTGGCTTTGGCTCCGGGTGCCGGGCACTCACGAGAGCAACCCGCTGCCGTTGCCGTCCTTGTGGCGCAAGCCCCGAGCCTGGACTTTGGCGCTGAGTTTTGGCCTGGTGAATGGTGGCTATGCCACCTGTGTCGCCTGGTTGCCGGATGCGTATCAACAACTGGGCTGGTCGGCACAGGCCGGTGGCGCGTTACTCGCGGTGATGATTGCGTTACAGGTGACGGGCGCGTTGCTGATGCCGTTGCTGGCGCGCGGCAGCGATCGTCGTCCACAACTGATATTTAGCCTGGCGTGCCAGCTGATCGGTATGGCTGGTTTTCTGCTCGACCCGTTGTTGGTTCCGTGGTTATGGGCGGCGATTGCCGGTTTTGGTCTTGGCGCGGCCTTTCCATTGGCAATGGTGCTGGCGCTGGAGCATCTGCCGCAGCCACAGGCTGGCGCGCGGTTGGTGGCTTTTATGCAGGGCTGGGGCTTTATCATCGCGGGCTGCATGCCGTTTATTGCCGGCCAACTGCATACCGTCACCGACAGTTTTACCTCCGTGTGGTTGATGCAGGGAGCGGTGGTCGTGGGGCTGATCGCGCTTAATTTTCGCTTCCATCCCCGCAGTTATCGTCAGGCCTTTGGTCAACCAGGTCTTTAATTGGTCCTACCAATGTAGCAAAAATGTTTCCGGGAGGTCACATAACACGAAAAATCACGCCAGTTCCGTTGCTTTAGATTAACAATGCGTTAACTATCTGGAGCCAGAAAGTCCGGGAAACTGATTTTTGGTCCGACCAATTCAGTGATAAACACGGGCAGTAACGCGTGGCGTAACCGTCACGTAACCGTCACGCAGGCTTCTGATGACCTCTGGAGATCACGCTATGCAGGTCTGGCAACAAAATTACGATCCTCTCAATAATATCTGGCTCTCCAGCCTGGTGGCGGTGATCCCGATTGTGTTCTTTTTCTTCGCACTGATTAAGCTCAAGCTGAAGGGCTATCAGGCGGGCACGGCAACGGTGGTGATAGCGCTACTGGTGGCGCTGCTGTTGTACGGCATGCCGGTGGGACAGGCGCTGGCCTCGGTGGCGTATGGGTTTCTTTATGGTTTGTGGCCAATTGCCTGGATCATTGTCGCTGCGGTCTTTGTCTACAAAATCTCGGTTAAAACCGGCCAGTTCGATATCATTCGTGCCTCGATCCTGTCGATCACCCCTGACCAGCGTTTGCAGATGCTGATTGTCGGCTTCTCTTTTGGCGCTTTCCTCGAAGGGGCGGCGGGTTTTGGCGCACCGGTGGCGATCACCGCAGCCTTGTTGGTGGGGTTGGGCTTCAATCCGTTATATGCTGCCGGGCTGTGCTTGATCGTCAATACCGCGCCGGTGGCATTTGGCGCGATGGGGATTCCAATTATCGTTGCCGGGCAGGTGACCGGGCTGGACAGTTTTCATATCGGACAGATGGCCGGACGTCAGTTGCCATTCCTGACCATCATCGTGCTGTTCTGGATCATGGCGATCATGGATGGCTGGCGTGGAGTGAAAGAAACCTGGCCTGCGGTGATGGTGGCGGGGGGATCGTTTGCCATTGCGCAGTTCCTCAGTTCTAACTTCCTTGGCCCGGAATTGCCGGACATCATTTCGTCACTGGCTTCCCTGATCTGCCTGACCTTGTTCCTGCGCCGCTGGAAGCCGGTCCGTATTTTCCGTTTTAACGACATGGGCGCTTCCATAGTGGATCAGGATCTGTCGCGCCAGCGCTATAGCGCCGCTCAGGTGATCCGTGCCTGGATGCCGTTCCTGTTCCTCACGGCAACCGTGACGCTGTGGAGCATTCCGCCGTTCAAAGCGTTGTTCGCCAAAGGCGGGGCGCTGTATGACTGGGTGTTTACCGTGCCGGTGCCGCTGCTGCACGAGCTGGTGGCACGTATGCCGCCGGTGGTGGCAAATGCCACGCCTTACCCGGCGCTGTTCAAGTTTGATGTGGTGTCAGCGACCGGCACCGCGATTCTGGTGGCGGCGGTGCTGTCGGTACTGTGGTTACGTATGAAGCCAAAAGCGGCGATTGAGACCTTCGGCGAAACCCTGAAAGAACTGGCGCTGCCGATTTACTCGATTGGTATGGTGCTGGCCTTTGCCTTCATCTCCAACTATTCCGGTCTTTCCGCCACTTTAGCCCTGGCGCTGGCCCATACCGGCGATGCATTCACCTTTTTCTCACCGTTCCTCGGTTGGCTGGGCGTGTTCCTCACCGGCTCGGATACCTCCTCCAATGCGTTGTTTGCGGCACTCCAGGCCACCACCGCGCAGCAGATTGGCGTTTCGGATGTGCTGCTGGTGGCGGCCAACACCACCGGTGGCGTAACGGGTAAGATGATTTCACCCCAGTCGATCGCCATTGCCTGTGCGGCCGTGGGCCTGGTGGGCAAAGAGTCGGATCTGTTCCGTTTTACCGTCAAACATAGCCTGATTTTTACCTGTATGGTCGGCGTGATCACCACGCTTCAGGCGTATGTCCTAACCTGGATGATTCCATGACTGAAAACACGCCGCGCTTAGCGGATACGTTGCGGGCGCGGCTGCGCGCCTGGATTGATGAGCATCAGTTGCAACCCGGTATGCGTTTACCGGCGGAGCGGCGGCTGGCGGCGGAATTCGGCGTCTCACGATCGTCGTTGCGCGAGGCGATTCAGCAACTTATCAGCAGCGGCGTGTTAATCAGCCGGCGGGGCGGCGGCACCTGGCTGCGTCAGCCGCAGGAGCCGTGGTCAGAGCAACGTATCGTCGAACCGATTCGTCAGTTACTGGCCGCCGACCCGGATTATCGCTATGACATCCTCGAAGCGCGCCACGCCATCGAAGCCAGCACCGCCTGGCACGCTGCGTTACGCGCCACCGAGGCAGATAAAGAGAAGCTGCAATACGCCTTTGACGCCACGCTGAAACTGAAAGAGAGCGACGACCCCGACCTGGCGGCTCAGGCGGATGTGCGCTTCCATCTCGCCATCGCCGAAGCCTCGCACAACGTGGTGTTGTTGCAGACCATGCGAGGTTTCTTCGATCTGCTGCAATCCTCGGTGATGCAAAGCCGTCAGCGCATGTACACCCAACCGGTGATTTTTGACCGCCTGACTGAACAGCATCAGGCGCTGCTGAACGCCATTCTGGCGGGCGATGCCGAAGCCGCACGCCTGGCGGCAATGGACCACCTCGGGTTTGTGCACACCACGCTAAAAACCCTGCATGAAGATGAAGCGCGACAGGCGCGCATTACCCGCCTGCCGGGCCATGACCTGGATAAACGCAAGGAAAAACCCTGATGATCATTTCTGCTGCAAGTGACTACCGCGCCGCGGCGCAACGTATTCTGCCGCCATTCCTGTTTCATTACATTGACGGGGGAGCTTATGCGGAGCATACGTTGCAGCGCAACGTGGCGGATCTTGCTGATGTGGCGTTGCGTCAGCGCGTGCTGAAAAACATGTCCGATCTCAGCCTTGAGACCAAATTGTTTAATGAAACCTTATCGATGCCGGTGGCGCTGGCACCGGTTGGTCTGTGCGGCATGTACGCGCGGCGCGGCGAGGTACAGGCGGCGCGTGCTGCGGCGCTGAAAGGTATCCCCTTTACCCTGTCGACGGTGTCGGTGTGCCCGATTGAAGAGGTGGCGCCGACGATTAACCGCCCGATGTGGTTCCAGTTGTATGTGCTGCGCGATCGCGGGTTTATGCGTAACGCCCTGGAGCGCGCCAAAGCGGCGGGGTGCTCAACGCTGGTGTTCACCGTGGATATGCCGACACCGGGCGCGCGCTACCGCGATGCGCATTCCGGTATGAGCGGCCCGCATGCTGCGCTGCGTCGTTACTGGCAGGCGGCGACCCATCCGCAATGGGCATGGGATGTGGGCCTGCATGGTCGCCCGCACGATCTCGGTAATATCTCCACTTATCTCGGTAAACCCACCGGGCTGGAAGATTATATTGGCTGGCTGGCGAACAACTTTGATCCGTCGATCTCATGGCAGGATCTGGAGTGGATCCGCGAATTCTGGGATGGTCCGATGGTGATCAAGGGCATCCTCGATCCGGAAGATGCCCGCGATGCGGTGCGCTTTGGGGCTGACGGGATCGTGGTATCGAATCACGGTGGGCGTCAGTTGGATGGTGTGCTGTCATCGGCGCGTGCGTTACCGGCTATTGCCGACGCGGTGAAGGGCGATATCACCATTCTGGCCGACAGCGGCATTCGTAACGGTCTGGATGTGGTGCGCATGATCGCCCTGGGTGCCGACAGCGTGCTGCTTGGACGTGCCTTCCTTTATGCCCTCGCCACCCACGGTCAACGTGGGGTGGAAAACCTGCTAAATCTTATCGAGAAAGAGATGAAGGTGGCGATGACGCTGACCGGAGCGAAAACTATCGCCGATATCACGCGAGATTCGCTGGTGCAGGCCAATGCGTTGTTGTCCGAGGCGGGGTTGGCCCCGGCGCGTCCGCGTGCGGTGAGTTGATCCGTCAGAGTGAAGGGGGTTGGCTATACTTACTCCCTGTCTGACTAACCGGAGGAATGACATGACCATTCACAAGAAAGGATCTGCCCATTGGGAAGGTGACATCAAAGGGAAAGGCACCGTAAGCACCGAGAGCGGCGTACTGAGCAATCAGCCTTATGGCTTCAATACGCGCTTCGAAGGCGCAAAGGGGACCAATCCGGAAGAGTTGATTGGTGCTGCGCACGCCGCCTGTTTTTCCATGGCGCTGTCGTTGATGCTGGGTCAGGCGGGACATCCGCCGGAAAGCATTGATACCACTGCGGATGTGTCGCTGGACAAAAAAGGCGAGGGATTTGCCATCACAAAAATCGCGCTGACCAGCAGCGTGACGTTGCCAGGCATTGATAACGCGAGATTTGATGAGATTATTCAGCAGGCGAAAGCCGGTTGCCCGGTTTCCCAGGTATTGAATGCCGAGATCACCCTCGACTACACGCTGAATAATTGATCGCCTCAATGGCAGACCAGAGCTAGAATCGATGATGCGCTTACGGGCGCATCGTTGCTTTCTGCTGATCGGGAGGAGACTTGGCAAAATATCTGGCTGCGAAAAAACACTGGAAAATGGTTTTGGTGTTGCTGTGTATTTGCGGTGCGCTGCTATTGATTCGCTGGGCGGCGATGATATGGGCTTAAAGGATTGGATCAGCCGACATAAGCTGGGTGTGCTGGTGATGGTGATTCTGGCCCTGGAGCTGGTGCATTACCTGCTGACCGCCAGTTGGCTACCCTGGCAACTGGGCTAAGATTCTCAGGCGTATTCGTTGTCAGGGCGCGCCGTACGGATGTTACTGCGGGCGATACGATAGGCTTTGCGCGGGTCCCCCACCACAAATTCAAAGGTCGGCGAGTAATAAAACGGCAGCCAGCCTCCATAGCCGCTCTCCCACTCCCAGCGCACCGGGCACGGCCAGAGAATGCCATCATACAAAATGTAATAAACCCAGCGTCCGTTAGGACGGCGGGGGCGAGTTGTTTTCATGGGAGTCACAACAGTAATAGTGTAAATCTGCTTATATTTTGAACGCTAAACCCGGCACTTGCAACGCCAGTGGCGTAATTTATCTGCACCTGATTGCCTTGCTGGTAGCAAATTAACGGTGTACCTCGCCGCAAATCAGGACCACGTTAGGGCGCACTTTATGAATGCGTGCCGCCATCTGCTCACAGGCCACTTTGGTCGGATAAATGTATTCCGACACTGGCAACGCGTCACAGGCATCATGTCCACACGCGCTCACTAACAATACAAAACCAATCAGCATGGTTTGGCTCCTGATACACATTTTCTCTGGCACGGAAAGTGTGGCTGTTTGTTCCCTTTTAACGATCCAGTATAGCCAAACGAAACGGGAGCGGGTTATCACCCTGAGCGGCTTTTTTTGCCCTAACGACCGGATTATACCTGGGCCGGTGCACAACATCAGCGCATTCTGAGCTAAACTGTGCGGCCCTGGAAAAATGAGAAGTGAGTAACACATGTCGATTGAAATTGCCCATCCGGCCAGCAGCCCGAAACAAGCCGCTCTGCAACTGGTGATTGAACTGGTGCGCGCCGGAAAACTTAGCCCGCTGCACGGCGACGCCTCGAATATGATTTCCATCTACGAACAGTTTAAAAACCACTTCGAAGCGGAAAAAGAGTAACGGCGCGATACCCGAAAAGTCCGCGCGATAAATCGCGCCGCTACGGAATGGGAGTCGCCCTGTAGCGGCGCGATTTATCGCGCGTCTACCCGGCGTAATACCAGACCGGCAGAATCGCGATCAGGTTATTTAGCGTGTGCAGGAACACCGGCAGTGCCAGGCTGTTGCTGCGCAGGCGTGCATAGCACAGCAGCAGTGAGAACAGTGTCAGTGCCACAATGGTTTCCCAATGCACGTATTGGGTATGCATGGCGGCGAACAGCAACGAGGTCAGCAACATGCAGGCAAAGCGGCTTTTCGGTGCCCACAGCAGGAACCCCTGCAACAGAAAACCGCGAAACAACACCTCTTCAAATACCGGAGCCAGCAACACCGCCGTCAGCAACAGGATCAGCATCGAGCTGCGCCCCTGCTGCGTTTGCGCCACCAGCCATCCTTCCGGTTGCATAAACTGCGTTTGTGCCGCCATCAAAATGAATAACGCGCCAATAAACAATAGGGTCTGACCGGGACGGAGATAGCCGAGCGGGATGTCATTACGACGCTGGCAATAGAAGCGGTACAGCGGATAGATCACCGCAAATTCGAACAGACAAAGTACCGGCACCAGCAAACCGTCATTACGCAGCACGCCGTAGTTAGGAAACAGCGTAATCAGCATGGTAACGAGGTAATAAACCACAAAGCTGCCAACGTAAAACAGCGTCAACGTGACTTTGTCGGATTGGGTGTCCATAGGCGACTCAGCGAGCAGAGGAAATCGCATAGTAGCAATGGCGATGATCGCTGTCGAGGGCGCGGTGGGGAGATTTCTGCTGCTCAAATATTCTGCCATTGGGCTAAATCTGGCGCGCGCCGCGCCGATAATCGAAAAAATCATTACAGGGTACAGTTGCGTGATGAATGCGACCTGCATCCTCTTTTTTGCAGTCTGTTTTTTTCGCGAGCATTGCGCATGAATTCTGAGTCTCACTGGTTTGCCAGGGCCAACAGGGAAGCACTTACGGTACGCGTGACACGGCGTAGCCTGCGTACGCTCACCGCATTGCTGTTTGGTGTGCTGGTGCTCTCAATGGTGATGGTGATGGCGATTGCCCATCATCAAAATAATGTTTCCATCGAACATGACGAGATGCTGCTACGTCAGGCGTGGCATGCCCGTCAGCAGGAGATGTTGATCGATGTGCGCGATTACGCCTTCTGGGGGGAGGGCTATAAAAACCTGCATCTTCAGCTCAACAAGGTCTGGGCGTTTGATGAAGAGAACCTTGGCGCGAACCTGTACAAGGAGTACCACTACGAAGGGGTGTTTGTGGTTGATGGCGCGGGTCAGACGCGTTACGCGATCATCAATGGTGAGATGGTAGACACTCCGCTGGAAAGCTGGCTGGGCGCACAAACCGCCACGCTGTTGACGGTAACGCGCAAATTAGGGCACGAAGCAATTGCCCGTAACGTGCAGATATTTGGCCAGCCCGCTTTGGTCGTCTCTGCTCCGATTACTCCAGGTAAAGTCCCCAATTTACCCACTCTCCCCGGCCCGCCATCGGTGCTGGTATTTGTGAATATTTTTACCCCGGCGAAACTTCAGGCGATGGGCAAAGCGATGGATGTCATCAATCCACATGCCCCCACCAGCAGTGATGATGCGCAGGATGAGCCCCGGTTGGTGGAGACGACTGTGGGGGGGGAACCGGTGGTGATTCGCTGGCAGGCCAAGTCCCCAGGCATGGGGTTGATTTGGTTACTGCTGCCGCTGTTGGTGTTGATGGCGCTGACCATTGCGCTGGTGACCCGTCGGGTGGTGCGTCATGCGTTATATAACGCGGTCCTGTCCGATCGCCGTTTTGAAATGCTCACCATCAGCCAGCGCGAACTGGCCGACAGTGAGGAGCGTTTTCGCGATCTGGCTGAAGCGGCATCCGACTGGATCTGGGAAACGGATGACCAGGGGCGTTTATGCTACCTTTCCGCGCGGTTTACCGAGGTCACCGGGCATGAGGTGAAACGCTGGCTTGGCCGTCATCTTGATCATCTGCTCAGTCATCCCAGCCATTCACTGGTGACCTGGTTGATGCGCCAGGGGGAAGATGTCCCTCGCGTGCCGTTGCGTTGTCAGTTTATGTCGGCAACCGGTGAACGGCGCATTGGGCAACTGATGGCAAAAACCATTCGTCGCAACGGCTTGCGGTCCGGCTTCCGTGGCACCGTGTCGGATATCACCTATGAAGTGGACGCACAGGCGCGTATTCAGTTTCTGTCACGTCACGACATGCTGACTGGTCTGGCAAATCGCATGCAGTTGCAGGAGTTTCTTACCTCACATCTCAACCAGGCGACGGATGATGACCCGTTGATTGTTATCAGTCTCGATCTTGATCAGTTCAAGCCCATCAACGACACCTGGGGACATACGGTAGGGGATGCGGTCCTGAACCAGATTTCCCAACGGTTGCAAAGTCTGATGGGCGCGCATGAACTGGCGGCGCGCCTGGGAGGCGACGAGTTTATTTTGGTGATGCGTGAGGCATCTCGCGCCGGGGTTGAGTATCGTTGCCGTGCGCTGCAACGTGCGATCCACCAGCCGGTGCTGAGTGGTTCACACCAGCTCAGCCTGACGGCCAGCATGGGGATCGTCTGTGCGCCGCAGGATGCCAGCCATCCAGAGGCGTTGCTACGCCTGGCGGATATTGCGCTGGGGCAGGCACGCGCTGCCGGGCGTAATCAATGGGTGTGGTACTCCAATGAGATGGCGAGTCATTTGCAATCGAAGCGTGAAATGGTACAGGCGATTGAAGTCGCGCTCGGCAGTGAGGCCTTCAGCCTGCATTATCAACCACGTTATCAGTTGCAAAATGGTCAGTTGGCCGGTGCTGAAGCCTTGATTCGCTGGCAGGTGGCTGAGGACAAATGGATCTCCCCTGACCGTTTTATTCCCCTCGCCGAAGAGAATGGTTTGATCAATGCCATCAGTGATTGGGTGCTGATGCGCGCCTGTACTGATGCACGCGACTGGGGGGATCAACGGTACGTTTCCGTTAATATCTCGCCGGTGGAGTTTCGTGGCAGCGATTTGGTGCAGCGCGTCGCTCGTGCGCTGGAGGCCAGCGGTTTACCGGCGACCCGGCTGGAGCTGGAAATCACCGAAAACATCACTTTTGAGCACCCGGATCGCGCCCTGGAAATCATGCAGGGACTGCGCGCTCTGGGGGTACGGTTAACGGTGGATGATTTTGGTACCGGCTATGCGGCGCTGGGTTATTTGAAAACGTTCCCGTTTAACGGCCTGAAGATTGATCGCTCGTGGATGAAGGAGTTTCCTGAGTCGCCGCAGGCGCAATCGGTGGTCGCGGGGATTGTCGGGTTGGCGCGCGCGTTTGCGCTGACCATCACAGCCGAAGGGATTGAAACCGAAGCGCAACTGAACGAATTGAAAGTGTTGTCTTGCGAAGAAGGGCAGGGCTACTTTCTTGGGCGACCGATGCCGCTGGCGGCGTTCAGAGCGCTACTGAATCAACAAGATGTTTAACGCACTTTAATGGCCAAACAGGTCATCAAAATTGCAAAACCAATAAAAATTGCGAGTTCCATAATCATCACCTCAGATAAATCTTAGGTAATTTTACTCAATGGTTGCTGAAATATTGGGCAGATTGTGTGATTAATCCGAAAAAGTGCGATCGCGATCGCCTCGGGATGCGGTTTTTCTGCGATACGTCTGATGGTAATTTTTATGTTTCACAGGCACGCTTGGCTACTCTCGGGCAACCGGTTGTCTGATTATCCAGGAGGAGAAAAACGTGAAACATTATGGAAAAGCGCTGCTGGTGATGGGGTTCCTGACCCTGACTGCCTGCCAGTCGGCGAGTAAACCTGACACCGCTGCGAGCACGGCCCAGGACGCGGAAAACGATATGTGTGGCGCATCGCAGTATCAGAATTACATCGGCCAGCCTTTATCGGCCTTGCAGAAGCAACGTTTTGACGTGCCAGTGCGCGCCATTCCGTGGAATTCTGCGGTGACGATGGACTTCAATCTGCGCCGCCTGAATTTTACCGCTGATCAAAGCGGCAAGATTGACAAGGTCTACTGCGGGTAACATCAAACCGACATCGCATTGTCATCGCGCTGTCACAGCGTCGGGCGAGGATAGCTGCGCATTACGGAGATTTCCTCGTCACTCTCGAATATGCAATGCTCGTCTTGTTTTCCCGCCTCTGGCGGGATTTTTTTATATCTGAATGCACGAAACCGTAGCGGCGCGATGGGGTTTTATTCATGCGGTCGCGCTTCCAGCAGTTGGGCCAGTAAGTTGCGATAACTTTGCAGGCGCTGCTCATCTCCCTCAAACTCCAGTTTCGCGATCACTCGCGCGATCACCGCCTTGCTGGTCGCGGGCTGACCCGCATCCATCAGTTCGCGCATAATGGCCGCCAGCAGATCGCCCTCATGCGGCGCATGCCAGGCTGGACTGTTAAAATAATCGGTAATCGCCCGACTGGCGCTGTTGGGATGCACTCTCATGGCTGACCTCCGCAGAGACAACGATGCCCGCTGCCTGGGACAGGCAACCGCGGGGAGATTTCGGGTTAAGTCTGCATACTGCCCAGAACGGGCAGCGCCCCACCAGCGGCGGCTGGTGGTTTTTTAAACATAGTTGCGGCGTCAAAAATTGTCAGTAACCGTCAGAAATATTTTTTCACGATTTGAGCTATGGACGATTTAGCAATTTTTTTTCGGGTTTGTTTTTGCACATTAACCCGCTGTAAATCGCCCTCAGCGTAATATTTGCTGTGCACAGAGGTAAGCTGACTAGCGGAAAACTGCGTTTTTATCCCTATGCCATGTTTTGCCGTCCGGCCCTGTCAATGGATTGTTAAACTGAACCCTCATTTCAATTTTGATGTGCTCTCTCATGTTACGCTCCGTAGAACCCTGGAAAATCAATCTGATCTCGGTCTGGTTCGGCTGTTTTTTTACCGGGTTGGCGATTAGCCAGATCATCCCGTTTCTGCCGTTGTATATCGAACATCTTGGGGTGCGCGGGGATAATGCGCTGAGCTTGTGGTCAGGGTTGACCTTCAGTATCACTTTCGTGATTTCTGCGGCGGTGGCACCGCTATGGGGCAGCCTCGCCGATCGTAAAGGGCGTAAGCTGATGCTGCTGCGCGCTTCGTTCGGCATGGGCGCGGTGATTCTGTTGCAGGCATTTGTCACCCATGCCTGGCAATTGCTGCTGTTGCGCGCCCTGATGGGGTTGACCTCGGGTTATATTCCCAATGCGATGGCGCTGGTGGCAGCGCAGGTGCCGCGTGAGCGCAGCGGTTGGGCGCTGAGCAGTGTCGCAACCGGTCAGATAGGCGGGGTGATCCTTGGGCCGATGATTGGCGGTCTGCTGGCTGACTGGCTCGGTCTGCGCATGGTGTTTATCGTCACCTCGGTATTATTGATGATCAGCTTTCTGGTCACACTTTTCCTGATTAAAGAAACCGGCTATACCCCGATTGGTAAAAAAGACAAGCTGAGTGGACGCGAGGTGTTTCGTAGCCTGGAAAATCCGCGTTTGATGGTGTGCCTGTTTATCACCACGATGGTCATCCAGATGTGCAACGGTTCGGTGAACCCGATTCTGACTCTGTTTGTGCGTGAACTGGCCCCTTCTGCTGAGAACATTGCGTTTCTCAGTGGTGTGATTGCCGCACTGCCGGGTATTTCGGCGCTCATCTCGGCACCGCGCCTTGGCAAGCTCGGCGACCGCATTGGTACTCAGCGCATTCTGATCGCCACCATGATTACCTCGCTGGTGCTGCTCACCGCCATGTCATTTGTCACCAGCGCCACGCAACTGGGCGTGCTGCGTTTTCTGCTGGGCTTTGCCGATGGCGCGATGATGCCTGCGGTGCAAACGCTGTTGGTTCGCCATTCGAGTGATAATATCACCGGGCGTATTTTTGGTTATAACCAGTCGTTTATGTATTTGGGCAATGTGGCTGGCCCGCTACTGGGGGCCGCAGTTTCCGCCGCAACGGGCTATCGCTGGGTGTTCTTTGCCACTGCGATGGTGGTGCTGATTAATGTCTTGTTGCTGCGTCGTTTCTATCGCCGCCCAAAAACCACGCTGGCGCACCCGGTGAACCAGCGTGACGAGGTGGAGAAGGCTACTGACGCAGCGTCAGGGAGAAGTGCCAGCGCTGCTGAGAAAGCAAAAACTCCGGGCTGACGCTTGGACTCCAGGAGTCATCACCGCCGACCCCCATATGGAAACCATCGAGATGCAGCCAGCAACCCGCTTCTGGCTGCAACAGGTGGCGATGTGAGGTGTCGCGCAACTGCTCCAGGCTGTGCTGACTGAGCGAGAAGGCAAAGTCACCGCTTACCTGCCAACTACCGGTATCGAGCTGGCGTGTCCCGCCGCGCAGACCATTCTCTCCGGGAAAAACGTATTCGGTGCGCATCGCACTCAACGGCTGCTGCCAGCGGGAGAACTGCGCTGCCAGTTGACGATCCGGATAGTTTTCATGCGGGCCGAGTCCCAGCCAACTGACCTGCTGCGGGGCGTGGGCCAGTTGTGTGCGTAAGCCGATACGTGCTGGTGGCGGCAAGCCTGCCGTCTGTTCGACGTCCACGTCGATAGTGAGTTCGCCATTGCCGCGAATCTGATAACGCTTGCGGCTGGTAAAAATCAGCTGACCGGCAAAAATCCACTGATGCCGCGTTTCGATCAATACACTGTGCTTTAGACTATCGATCTCCATCGCCACCAGCTGTGGCTCCAGTTGATCATAACCGGCGCGTTTCCAGCGTTCGACCCAGGCATTGGGATCCACATTAGCCGCTTCGCTTGTGCCGATATCGTTATCGATTGGCGCACGGATAAAACAATCTTCGAGCGGCGTCAGCAAGGTTTCCTCATCATTTACCAACCACTGCACCATCTCCCCACTGCGGCGGGAAAAATGCCAGCGCTGCTGCGGCAGGTACACGGCGATGAGATCATGATTGGACTCGATCTGCGGGGCCGGTTCAGGATTCGTCTGCGTCTCCAGCGGCAGGGCGGCAGGCAAGGACCATTGATGCCAGGCGACGCGTGCATCCGCCTCTGACCAGGAAGTGGCGCGTGGCTGGTGCACCGCCAGATTGAGCCAGCAATTCCCCTGCAATCCTTCTGCCGGTGGTAGATCAAAGGTCTGGCTGGCGCATGCTGCGATATCGAGCGGCAGTTCGCCACGGACAATGACTTGTCCCTCCTGCTCAATCGACCAGCGCAGCACTTCGTTATCGCTGTGGCGGAACAGATAATCGCTGCTGACGGTAAAACGGTACGGGTTCTGCGCATCAGGCGTGAACTGGAAAAACTGCTGTGCACGCTGGGCCTCGAACAATGCCGGATGCGGGGTGCGATCGGCAAACACCAGGCCATTCATACAGAACTGGCGATCATTCGGCGTATCGCCAAAGTCTCCGCCGTAGGCCTGCCACGGCTGGCCTTGCGCGTCATAGCGCGTCAGGCTTTGATCAACCCAATCCCAGACGAAGCCGCCCTGCAAACGCGGAAACTGGTGGAAGGCCTGCCAGTATTTGGCAAAGCCGCCAAAGCTGTTACCCATCGCGTGGGCATATTCACACAGGATCAGCGGCCGGATTTCGCCGGGCAGGCCAATCCACTTTTTCAGTGACCATTTGGGGACAGCCGGGAAGGGCTGGTCCTGATCGACGCGTGCATACATCGGGCAAACAATATCGGTAGCGGCGGTATTGGCTCCGCCGCCTTCATATTGCACCGGGCGTGTTGGATCGCTGCTTTTTACCCAGCGATACAGCGCATCATGGATGCTGCCGTGACCGGACTCATTGCCCAGCGACCAGATAATGATGCAGGGGTGATTACGGTCACGCTGCACCATGCGGGTGACGCGTTCGCTGTAAGCGGCAAACCAGCGCGGATCATCAGAGAGTCGATTCATCGGCTGCATGCCGTGGGTTTCGATATTGGCCTCATCGACCACGTACAAACCATATTCATCGCACAGGCGATACCACAGCGGGTGATTAGGGTAATGGGCGCAGCGCACCGCATTGAAGTTATGACGCTTCATCAGCTCGATATCACGACGCATGCTGGCTTCATCCACCACCTGACCCTTTTCCGGGTGATGTTCGTGACGGTTAACACCGCGAATCAGCAACGGCTGACCATTCAGGCATAACAGGCCATTTTCAATCGCCACGCGACGGAAACCGACATCGTATGCTTCCGCTTCCAGCAGATTGCCTTGATCATCCAGCAGCGAAACCACCGCACGGTATAAATGCGGCGTTTCGGCGCTCCATAACCTGGGGTGATTAACGGGCAAAACCAGCAAAGCGCGTTCCGGATAGTGGCCGCGTTCGTCAATGATGGCGCTGCCGGGCGTTTGTTGGTGTTCGCCGATCAGCGTTTCCCCCTGCCACAGGCTCAGACGCAGTCGACAGGGCTTGAGATGCTGGATCTTTACGCTGACACGCAAATCTGCACGGATATATTCCGGGCTGAGTTGCGTTTCGATCTGCACGTCAGCCAACTGTGTCTCGGGTTTATGCAGTAGAGTGACGTCACGAAAAATGCCGCTCATACGCCACATATCCTGATCTTCCAGGTAGCTGCCATCGCACCAGCGCAGCACCATCACGGCCAGCCGGTTACTGCCTGCTTGCAACGCGGCACTGAGATCGAATTCGGCCGGTAAGCGACTGTCCTGCGAATATCCTATCCAGTGGCCATTGCACCACACAAAGAAGGCGGAGTTTACGCCATCAAAGATAATGCGCGTCTGGCCCTGCTGTAGCCAGGTATCGTCAACATTAAATGTGAGCGAGTAACATCCGGTGGGGTTATTCGCCGGAACCAATGGCGGATTGACCGGAATAGGATATTGCACGTTGGTGTAAATGGGGGCGTCATAACCGTGTAATTGCCAGTTTGCGGGGACGGGAAGGGTGCCGGCATCCGGGAGATCCTGCAACAGCCAGCTTTGTGGCACCGCTTCTGGCTGGCTGAAATAACTGAATGTCCATTGACCGTTCAGACAGCGACGGGAAGGCGAAGGCCGATTGTCGCGGGCGGCTTGCTCGTCACGCCAGCTGGCAAAAGGGGGATGCGCATCCAGTCGGTTCAGGCTGGTGATCACCGGGTTTTCCCAGTCGCGCCGCGCCAGGATTTCATTCAGGGAAACAGAGACAGATGTCATATTAGGATCTCATTAATTGTAATGCGCTCACATTGCGTTAAATTGCGCCAACTGTAAAGCGCTGCGACCTGCTGTCGGGCAGGAATTTTTATCGCTTTTATTACGCCTTTGTCGGTTTTCTCCTGGCGTAGTGCCAGTAAATTGTTAAGCATGGTGAGCAGAGATGAATAGCGCCGGGTTGCGGAGAATTCTGTATTGTCGGGCGCGCTGGCGACTCATACACTCAGCGCGATTTCTCCATCCTGAGGTAATTATGGTCCGTATTGTTAAAATCGCAGCCGTTGTGGCATTGGTGACCGCGCTGAGCGGTTGTATTTTCCCGCCTCCGGGTGGCGGTGGTGGTTGGGGCGGCGGTTGGGGTGGCCACGGTGGCGGTCCGGGTCGCGGATTTATGGGGCCATAAGCCATTAACCTCCCGGGTTAATTGCTGCTATAGCGCGCGAAACGTTTCACAAAAGCATTATTTATCAGAGAAACGTTTCGCCGCTTAATAATAAAATCCTGCATCAAGTTTTCTTTCCCGCCTTTTTTAACTGAGTTAACAGGATCGCATAAAAATCCCTGTTGTTTTATTCTGCTCAATGCTAACGTCAGCATTTCCCTCAACTAATTGAGTTGGTCGCATGAAAAATCTGATTGCGGAACTCCTGCTTAAGCTGGCTGAAAAAGAAGAAGAGTCTAAAGAATTAGTGGTCCAGGTTGAGGCGCTGGAAATTGTGGTTACGGCCTTGTTACGCAAACTTGAGCCGGAACAATTAAAAGGGATTACTTTGGGTATTGAAAACGCGATGGCACCGGCAACCGAGCCAGAAACGTCTCCCGATGCCCTGTTGCTACGTAATTACGTTGAAAAACTGCTTAACCATCCCCGCATATGATTTTCTCAACGCCTGTGATCGCCACAGGCGTATTTCATTATATTTATTTCTGCTTTGCTTATCTCATGCCAGGCTTATCAGGCGATAACTCTATGGAGAAGATGCAATGAAATCGTTTTTTATGGCAATGATGGCTGCGGGCTTATTGTTAGCGGGTACTGCGGGTGCCGCAGAGAAAACGGCGCAGCAGGAAAAAATGACCATGTGTAATCAACATGCGTCATCGCAAAACCTGAAAGGTGATGCGCGTAAAAGCTTTATGAGCGACTGTCTGAAAAAAGACAGCAAAATGGGCAGCATGACGCCGCAGCAAATGAAGATGAAAACCTGTAACACCGAAGCGGGTGATAAAAAACTCAGCGGCGATGCACGTAAAACCTTTATGAGTTCGTGCCTGAAAAAAAGTTAATCTCCTGATAGCGGTCTGAGGGCCGCTATTTTTTATTTCCTGCTAAAAACCTCTGCTTAACAGACTGTTACCCGTCTCTCTTTAATATCAGCCCGCCAAATTATCAGGTTTTGCCAAACTTACTGTTTGTAGGGATTTAGGGCATCGCACCTGACTACAGTTAAGGGAGGCCAAACGTGAGCTATCAATCTGTCGTTGAGTTGAAAAAGCTTAAGCAACATAAACCGACCAAATTTACCGTCGGTGACAAAGATATTTTGCTGATCCGTGAAGGTGATCGTGTCCATGCTTTGCAAGCCAAATGCCCCCATGCTGGCGCACCACTCGAACAAGGGGCGGTATGCGGAGATGAATTGGTGTGCCCCTGGCATAAGGCGGTGTTTGGCATTGAAGATGGCAGGATGCGTGAGCCGCTGGCTCTGGCGGATTTGAAAAACTATCCGGTACGTATCGAACAGGGGCAGGTCTGGGTCAACACCAAAGCCATGTCCTCAGCAACGCTGCCTGCGACTGAACGAGAAAAACCGGTTTGCGTAGTGCTGGGATCGGGGGCGGCAGGCAGCGCAGCATTGTGGACGCTGCGACACGAAGGCTTCACCGGGCATCTGGTTCTGATTGAGCGCGAAGCTGAGGCACCCTACGATCGTACCGCGTTAAGTAAGTTTGTCCCGGCGGGAAAAATGGCTATCGAAGAGGTGCCGCGTTTACTGAAAGACGATGTGCTGGGGCATGTTGAGCGTATTCAGGCCAACGTGGTGGAGCTGGACAGTGCGGCGCAACAGTTGACGTTCTCCAATGGTCAGACCTTGCCCTTTGATCAGCTCCTGATTGCCAGCGGTGGTAGCGCGCAGCCACTGGACATTCCTGGACGGGATTTGCCTGGTGTTCACCTGTTGCACTCGCTCAGCCAGGCCGCGTCGCTGCTGGAGGATGTTGATGAAACCCATCAGATCGTGATTGTTGGCAATAGCTTCATTGGTATGGAGTTGGCGGGCGCGCTGCGAAACCGGGATGTTGATGTCACCGTATTGGCGCGTCACCCACTGCCGTTTGCTAAACAATTTGGTGATGAAATTGGCCAATATTTTCGCGAACTGCACACCGGAAATGGGGTGAAGATGGTGCAGGGGGAACCGCAGGCGCTGATCGGTACTGAACACGTTGAAGCCATCACGCTGAAAAATGGTAAGCAACTCACGGCAGGTCTGGTGCTGTTTGCAACCGGTATTCAGCCAGTTACCGGATTTATCCATGATCTGGCAATGCAGGCAGATGGCAGCCTGACCACGGATAGTCAGCTACAGGTGGCGAAAAATATCTGGGCAGCGGGTGATATTGCCTGTTATCCCACGCCAAATGGGCCACTGCGTATCGAGCACTATCGGGTGGCGCAGCAACAGGGTCGAATTGCTGCTCTGAACATGTTGGGGCAACGCCAGCTGTTTGACCGTGTGCCCTTTTTCTGGACCGCACACTACGGCACGCGCTACGAATATCTGGGACATGCCACAGAATGGGATGAATACCGTTTACTGGGATCATTACAGGACAAGCGTTTTATCGCCTTTTATGGGCAGCAGGGAAAGCTGGCGGCAGCTTGTTCAGCGGGCATGTATACCTTGACGGCAGCGCTGGTAGAACTGATGCAGCAGCCGATGACAATGGCGCAGGGAATAGCGCTGTTTGAAGAACATCAAGGTTAAATACGAATGTCGTAGCGGCGCGATAAATCGTGCCGCTACGACAGAAGGGGCTAAATTACTGCTTACTTAGCGCATCGGATTTCTTCATACATTGCTGCATCGCTTCGATCACCGCAGCACGGAAGCCTTTCTCCTCCAACACTTTCACCGCTTCAATGGTGGTGCCGCCGGGAGAACACACCATATCTTTCAGTTCACCGGGATGTTTGCCGGTCTCCAGCACCATCTGCGCCGACCCCTTAACTGCCTGCGCGGCAAATTGATAGGCCTGGGCGCGGGGCATGCCGCCCAGTACCGCAGCATCGGCCATCGCCTCAATAAACATAAACACGTAGGCCGGGGCTGAACCGCTGACGCCGACCACCGCGTGAATCAGATATTCGCTGACCACTGCGGCCTTACCGAAGCTTTCGAAAATCGCCACCACTTCATCCGTTTCATGCTGCTCAACCAGCACATTCGGTGTCACCGATGTCATCCCTTCATTTACCAGCGAGGGTGTGTTCGGCATCACGCGGATGATTTTACGATCGTGGCCCAGCACGGCAGCCAGCGAATCCAGCGTCACTCCGGCGGCAATCGACACCACCAGCGCCTCTTTTTTTAGCTGACTCGCCAGATCCTTCAGCACTTTGAGAATGACATTGGGTTTCACCGCGCCAAACAGGATATCGACTTCCGCTGCCAGGCTTTCGGCACTCTCTGCCGCCGTCACGCCATACTGCTGCGCCAGAGCCTGATTGGTTGCCGGTTTGCGATCATAAACCAGGATATTGGCCGGGGCGATCTGCCCGCTGTTTACCAGACCGCTGATAATCGCTTTTGCCATATTACCGGCACCGATAAACCCGATTTTCTTCTCCAGCATTGCGTGATCCTTAAGATGGTTCAATTTTCTGTATCGGCTAGCTTACGTGGCTGGACGGCGCGATCAAATTAAATTTGCCATTCTGGCGCAGAACGGCAAGATCACACCCATTCACTGTAAGAAAGGATCCATTATGTCGATTTGGGTTGATGCTGATGCCTGCCCCAATGTCATCAAAGAAGTGTTGTACCGCGCCGCAGAACGCACACAAACCCTGGTGACCTTTGTGGCTAACCAGCCGCTGCGCGTGCCACCTTCACCGTGGCTGAAAACCTTGCAGGTTGCGGCAGGTTTTGATGTGGCTGATAACGAGATTGTCAAACGCGTTGAGCCGGGTGAGTTGGTGATCACCGGTGATATTCCGCTGGCAGCGGAGGTGCTGGAGAAGGGGGCGGCGGCGCTGAATCCGCGTGGTGAACGTTATTCGCCGGATACCATTCGTCAGCGCTTAACCATGCGCGACTTTATGGAAACCATGCGCGCCAGCGGGATTCAAAGCGGCGGCCCGTCGGCTCTCAGCCCACGCGACCGCCAGCAGTTTGCTAATGAACTGGATAAATGGTTACGTCAACGGCGTTAGACAAAGCTGTCGTCGTCGTTAAAATCGTCACTGCCGCCGAAATCGCTGAAGTCATTGTTGTCGGCGAAGCTGTTATCCCAGCCGCTGGTATTATCGTTCAGGAACGCGTTGTTGCTGTCGTTGACACCATTAAAGGTATCAAGATTGTCATCAACTTGTGGCAGCGCTGGCTCGTTGATGATGTTCACAATCTCTTCCGGCTGCGAATGATGGAACAGGCTGGTCAACATATCCGCCATCACCACACCACCGGCCACACCCACTGCGGTCTGCAATGCACCGCCGAGAAAACCGGTGCCACGCGCCGCTGGAGCACTGGCATACTGCGGCTGCTGATATTGCGGCTGCTGGGGTGGTGCGCTGTTCCACACCGGTTGCTGTTGCTGCGGTTGTGCCGCCGGACGTGAACCGCCGCCAAACAGGCTGGAGAGGAAACCGCCGCTGCTCTGCTGCGGTGCCTGCTGCTGTTGCTGCGCCTGCGCCAGACGATTCTCCAGCTCACCGATTTGCGCATTGAGCTTTTTCATCGCGGCTTCCTGAATCAGGATCGCCTGCGCCATGTAATAAGGTGCACCGGGCTGTGACAGCAAGTGTTGTTTGATTAACTGCTCTGCGCCCGCATCACGCGGGCCACTTTGACTCTCAGCCTGTTTCAGACGGCTGAACAGGCTTTCAATTAACTGTTGTTCTTCGCTCTGCATGGTAAACCTCCGTTTGCGAGTTATCCCACTATATGCGGGCGGGATGACAGAAAGTAAATCAACGCGCTGGTAAGCAAATGTTGCCCGAACTTACACTTTTGCGGATGCACAAAACTCGCATGATTTTTCCTTTATTAATTATATAGATATGAGATTGTATGGGCAAGATACGCGTAAATCGTGCTTCGCCGGTGGCTGATGAAATGAAATCCAGGTATCATGCGACGCAATATTGACCTGATGACAATGCCCGTGCGGCAAAACACGGCGGAGGATGAGCCAGGATGTCATTACCCATCTATCTGATCGGCGCACGCGGTTGCGGTAAAACCACCATTGGCCAGGCGCTGTCGCAGGCGCTCGGTTACGCCTTTCGTGATACCGACCATCACCTGCAAATCACCACTCAGCGTACCGTGGCGGAAATCGTGGCGGCTGAAGGCTGGGATAGCTTTCGCGCGCGCGAAAGCGAGTCGCTTCAGGCGGTCACTGCGCCCGGTACAATCATTGCCACCGGTGGCGGTATGGTGCTGGCCGAGGTGAATCGTCGCTTTATGCGTGAGCATGGCCAGGTTATCTGGTTGAATGCGCCTTCAACGGTGCTGGCCGACCGACTGGTGCGTCAGCCAGAAGCGGCGCAACGCCCGACCTTAACCGGCCGTCCGATTGCCGAAGAGATGGGCGATATCCTGCGTCAGCGTGCGCATCTTTACCATCAGGCGGCGCACCATGAAGTGAATGCCATGCAGTCGCCGGATTTGGTGGTGGAAGCGATCCTGCAATCCCTTTCTCTGGCGCGTGCCAGCTAACGTCTGCAAATTCCCCGTAACGGCGCGTTAAATCGCGCGCTTTTAAACCCCGCGCGATTAATCGCGCCGCTCCGTAAATTATCGTGATCCTCGTTGTCTATACTTAAAAACGGACAGGGGATTACTGCTGTCCGTTTGGATAACTGAGTTACCCAGGAGGGCAATATGCCATCAAGACCACCTTACCCGCGCCAGGCCCGCATCGTCACCGTTGAAAAAGGCACGGCGGGCAATACCGTCACCTGGTACGAATTACGCGCCGATCATCCACGCCCGGACTCGCTAATTAGCGAACATAAAACTGAAGCGGAAGCGCAGGATGCCAAAAATCGCTATGAAGATGTGGAAAAAGAGTAATATCGGCTGGCAAGGATGCCAGTAATGACTTGCCGTTATTAACCATATTTTTCTCTTCCCGTGAATTCGCTGCAAAGCGGCCAGAAAGTTATCGTCTTTTCTGCGCTTAATTCTCTCTGCCTGATAAAATCACTCAGTTTTTACTTTATTCCTCATTTTATGCTGCCTTAATTTCCTGCCATTTTTGCTGGTACAAAATTTGCGCTTGACCACAAAAACCTGACGTTTTAATTTCGGGGTATTGACTCAGGAACTCAGTTCCAGATAGTGAAACTACTTTTATGACCACACTCGAAAATGCCGCCGCAGTGCTTAAGTTATTCCAGCGCTTTGGCGTGACGCAGGGGCATCCCGGCCTCACCTTCACCGAGGTGGTTGAGGCATTAGAACTGCCAAAAAGTACCGTTTCCCGTCTACTGGCGACGATGGAAAGTCAGGGGTTACTGGAACGCGATCCAGACAGCCGCTGCTTCCATATTGGTCGCGTACTGCTGTCGGTTGCGGGGCATTATCTCTCCACACCGTTGGTGGATAGTGCTTCGGGCGCGATGGCGCGCCTGGCCTCCAGCACCGGATGCATGGGGTATATCTCGGTGTTGGATGGGCACGATATCCTTGTGATGCGTATGTATCACGGACGCCTGTTTACCCAGTTGATTACCCCTCCGGGCACGCGGATGCCGGCGGCGGGGACGTCCACCGGTCGCGTGTTGCTGGCACAAAGCAGCGATGAAGAAGTTCGGGCGCGCTTTGCCGACGAGTGGCATGCCGCCTCACTTAACTCTCCGCTGGATGTTGATGCGCTTTGTACCGAGCTGGCCACTATTCGTCGCCAGGGGTGGGCGCTGGCACGCAATGAAACGTTACCGGGCATCAGTTCGATGGCGGTTGCTGTCACCAATAAACATCGCGGCGAAAGTGTCGCGCTCTGTCTCTCATTTCTTTCACAGGAAGCAGCCCCGGGTTATCCGGAAGCGCTGCTCAATGAATTACGCGCCACTGCGGCCATCATGGCCGAAAAATATGGTGCCTGATTTTACGGCGTAATATTTCGCGCCACACCAGGGAAATAACAGGCCTTCGGGCCTGCTTATTTCAACCGTCAGGGAATGATTATTTAACTCAATACCGCCGTCCCGCGTGTCGGGCGGTGCGTAATCACGTTTTCGCCAGGGTGAATTTACGGGGAATAACATGCGTCACACCAATCCAATAAAAAGTCTCGGAGTGGGTTTAATGCTGGTATTGCTGTCCGTTGCGGGCGCAATTATCGGCGTACAATTAATTACGACCATCGGGGTCACCCCCAATACCTCAATTATCGGCGCGCTCTTTGCCATGCTACTGGCGCGTATTCCGTTGAAATGGTATCAAAGCTACCGTTCGGTCGAAGTGCAGAACCTGGCGCAAACGGCCATCTCTTCCGCCACTTTTGGTGCTGCCAACAGTTTGCTGATGCCGATTGCTGTGCCCTGGGCGTTGGGTGAACCACAATTGGTGCTGCCGCTGTTTGTCGGCGTCAGCGCGGCGATGCTGCTGGATGCTTATCTGCTCTATCGCCTGTTTGATACCCGCGTATTCCCGGCCAGCAACGCCTGGCCGCCGGGCGTTGCGGCCGCCGAAGCGATCAAAGCCGGTGACAAAGGTGGCCGTCAGGCGTGGCTGCTGGTGGTGGGGATTGTCGGCGGGATTGTCGGCTCGATGCTGAAGATCCCGATGTCGGCATTTGGCACCGCGTTTATCGGCAATATCTGGGCGCTGACGATGCTCGGTGTTGGCTTCCTGTTGCGTGCTTATTCCCAGCCAGTGGCGGGCATTGATATCAACGCGCTGTATATCCCCCACGGCGTAATGGTGGGTGCCGGTCTGGTGGCGTTGATTCAGGTGGTGCAGGTGATCCGCAGTGGTCGCAATGAGGCGATCAATGTCAGCCGTAGCGACAGCGAAGTGAAGCGCTCGCTCGGTTTCGGCACCGTTGGTTACATCGTTATCTCGGCATTACTGGCGCTGGCGGGCGGTTTGTGGAGTCAGATGGGCCTGCCGATGCTGGTGTTATTTATCGTCTATGCCGCCTTTGCTGCCTTTGTGCATGAGTTGATTGTCGGTATTGCCGCGATGCACTCCGGCTGGTTCCCGGCGTTTGCTGTGGCGCTGATTACCTTAATCCTGGGTATTTTACTCGGCTTCCCGCCGTTGGCGCTGTGTCTGCTGTGTGGCTTTACCGCCGCTACCGGCCCGGCGTTTGCGGATATGGGCTACGACCTGAAAGCCGGTTTTATCCTGCGTGGTAACGGCGCGGATGTGCAGCAGGAGCTATGGGGGCGTCGCATCCAGCTGATTGCCGCGATGATCGCTTTTGTGATCGCCATTCCGGTGGTGTGGTACGCCCATAACCTGTTCTTCGCAGAGAACCTGCTGCCGCCAGTGGCGCGCGTATATGCCAAAACCATTCAGGCCGGTGCAGAACCGGGTATCGCAGGCAGCCTGCTGATGTGGGCCATTCCTGGTGCGATCATTCAGTTGATTGGTGGACCGAAGCGTCAGCTTGGCGTTCTGCTGGCGACCGGCTTGCTGATTAACAACGCGGCTGCCGGATGGGCGGTGCTGGTAGGGATTGCGCTACGCGTTCTGATCCTGCGCGTCTGGGGCGAGCGTGGCCGGTCACCGATGGAGGTGATGGCGGCAGGTTTTATCGCCGGAGATGCGCTCTACAGTTTCTTCCATTCACTTTTTGCCAGTAGCAGTAAGAAATAATCAGGGAATCCAACATGAGTTTACAGCAGACACTGCAAGTCTTTGAGTTACTCGATAGCGCTTTCGTCGATGGTCAGCAGGTGGTTGATTTGTTCGCCGCCTATCCGGGCGTCAGCGCCAGCACCAAACGCGTCAGCGGCCCGAAAGGACGTACCGACTTTGTGCGCATCGATATTCCGGGGGCACAGGGTAAAAGCAAGGGCGGCAGCGCCCCAACGCTCGGCATCATTGGCCGTCTGGGCGGTATCGGTGCGCGCCCGACGCGCATCGGCATGGTGTCGGACGCCGACGGTGCTGTGGCAGCGGTCAGCAGCGCGCTGAAGCTGGCGCAGATGCAGACCAAAGGCGATGTGTTGGCCGGGGATGTGATCATCACCACCCATATCTGCCCGGATGCGCCGACCCGTCCACATGAGCCGGTGGATTTTATGGATTCACCGATCGACGATGTCACCATGAACGATAACGAAGTGGTGGCGGGTGTGGATGCCATCCTCTCCATCGATACCACCAAAGGCAACCGTATCCTCAATTACAAAGGTTATGCGCTGTCGCCGACGGTGAAAGAGGGTTACATCCTGCGCGTGTCGGAAGATCTGTTGCGTATTATGGAGATGACCAGCGGTCGCCCGGCGGTAACTTTCCCGATTACCACCCAGGACATCACGCCGTACGGTAACGGGGTTTATCACCTCAACAGTATCCTGCAACCTTCAACCGCGACCGATGTGCCGGTGGTGGGTGTGGCAATTTGCGCGGAATCGGTGGTGCCAGGTTGTGGAACCGGAGCCAGCCACGAAGTGGACATCGCCAGCACGGTGAAGTTTGCCGTGGAAGTGGCGAAAGAGTTTGGCCGCGAAACCTGCCAGTTCTATGACGCGCAGGAGTACGCACTGCTGCTATCTTTGTATGGTAGCCTCAGCCATCTGCGTTCCCGGAAATCATAAGTATGAAAACATCCCTGATTACCCTGACCATCGGTCAGTCTCCGCGCAGCGACATTCTGCCGCTGTTGCAGGCCCATCTGCCAGTAGAGCAGGTGGAGCACGCCGGTTTGCTTGACGGCCTCACCCTTGCGGAAGTGGAGCAGCACTATACGCCAGTTGCCGGTGAGAAAGTGCTGGTGTCGCGTATGCTGGATGGGCAGCAGGTGCGTCTGTCGGCGCATCAGGTTGAGCAGGGATTGCAGCAGAAGATCTATGCACTCGAGGATCAGGGTTACAACACGATCCTGCTGCTGTGCACTGGCGAATTTGGCTCGCTGAAAACCCATAAAGCGTTGCTGCTGGAGCCGGATCGTATTATCCCGCCGTTGGTCGGCGCGATTGTGCATGGGCACAAAGTCGGGATTGTGGTGCCGGTTGAGGAGCAGATCGCGGAACAGGCCAATAAGTGGCGCAATCTGGGTACGCCGCCGTGTTTTGCGGTAGCCAGCCCCTATCTGGCGCAACAGGCGGATCTGGTGGAGGCGGGGCTGTCGCTTCAGGAGCAGGGGGCTGATGTGGTGGTGCTCGATTGCATCGGTTATCACCAGAAGCATCGTGATTTTCTGCAAAAGATGTTGGGCATTCCGGTGCTGTTGTCCAACGTGCTGGTTGCCAAGCTGGCTGCGGAATTGATCGTTTAATGCATGGGGATCACAAGTTGTGATCCCTTTTGTCATTTCGCGTGACAGATCAGCGAGTTCCCTTGTAATCTGCCTGTTATCTTAATGTGCTGTGAGGAAGTGATATGCTCAACGTGAGTGAGTATTTTGACGGAAAAGTGAAGTCCATTGGTTTCGATAGCGTCACCATTGGTCGCGCAAGCGTGGGCGTAATGGCGGAAGGCGAATACACCTTCGGCACTGGCCAGCCGGAAGAGATGACTGTGGTCAGCGGCGCGCTGAAAGTGCTGCTGCCGGGTGAAAGCGAGTGGAAGTGGTATGAAGCAGGCAGCGTGTTCAACGTGCCGGGCCACAGCGAATTCCATTTGCAGGTGGCTGAGCCAACGTCTTATCTGTGCCGCTATCTGTAAGTATCCTATCCAGGCCGCAGCGTTTCGCTGCGGCCTTTTTTATTATCGGTAGCACAGGGATGGTGCTAACACCGTTAAATCGAAAATTCAGAAAATATTTTATCTGTATTTAAAACGGTTATTTGTTTTATTTTTCTTCATTCCTTTCAAGAAATTAAAAATGTTCTTAGTTACTTGGTGTTGTAATAATGCCATGAAAAATATAGCTTTTTCTTTATTGGCAAGGTTGCGATCGACGGTCATGTAGATTAAAAAGTATATTCACATCGCATGATGTATTTATCTGGAGGCTGTATGTCTTTTGCTAATGTCTATCGATTGCCGCCCGGGATAACCCGGCACTTATTTAATCCTGTTACAGCACGAGCAACCACGGAAATAAAGAAAGCGGTTAAGTTTATTGGTCATAACTGTGCCTGCCTGTCTACCAATCAATGCAAAAAGCACAGCGTGAACGAGGGGCTGAAAGAGTTACAACCGACCAATAAACACTGGTTTATGAAGGATTCCCCTATGCTTCCGCGGCTGGTTGGCGTGCCGGGATCAGTGAAGTTAACCGGTAATGCGGTAACACCTTTCAGTGCAGGAACATTGAAGAATGAAAAAGAATCTGGCAAGGAGAAACTCAGCCTGAATAACTTGTGGGCCTGTTATCCCGAAAAAACAACACCATGCCCGGTGGAGTTGAAAAATAAGCCCGGTGCTACGTTGTCTGAGTCCGAACAGGCGGATTCCGGGGTTGAAAGTCTCTCGGAGTCGGAATCGCCGGATAACGTTTTTATTACTAACTGGGATAATCTTGGTAAGGAGAGTTTTTCGGTACAAAAAAATCCGGAGCAGACCAATAATTTACCGGAAGAAAGTGAACCGGGCGAGTATAACCCATTCCGTATTATCGTTGCGGAAAATGCCGGAAAGTTCTCGAATAAAAGGGCGTGGCAATTTAGTGAGAAGTTTGAGAATTATCATCCGCAGTTCAAAACGATAAAAGAAGAACCGTCTTCTCAGACACCTGTTGAAGAAACCGTTATCCGGCATGAGAAGGTGTTGGTCGTCGGCGAAAAATTAAAAATGAAGAATGTGCAGAATGTCTTTGCAATAAAAAGAGATGATCTATATCAGGAGGAAACGACACGACTTTAAATCTCATCTCTAATGCACATTCTGTAGCGGCGCGATTTATCGCGCGCCATTGACGTTAATGTTGCGAACAACAAGCGCGATAAATCGCGCCGCTACGAATAAGTTAGCGCTGCGCTTCTCCGCCCAGAGCTTCCACCAGATTACTGATCAATGCCGCCAGTTCACTGGTCATCAGAATAAAATCAGCATCGAAACGCTGAGCAAAATCATCACGATCGATATCGTCATTTTGCTCACGCAGGGTATCGCTGAATTTCAGGCGTTTCACTGACGCATCATCAGCGATAACAAACTGAATCCGCTCCTGCCAGTCGAGCGCCAGTTTGGTGACCACTTTACCGGCTTCGATATGGGTAGCGATTTCGTCCGACACCAGATCCTGCTTTTTACAGCGAATCACGCCGCCTTCTTCCAGCAGTGCTTTTAGCTCGGCTTCATCCATCAGCGCGAAACCAGCAGGCAGCTCGCCTGAACGCACCCACTCGGTCAGGGTCAGTTCAATCGGGCTTTCCAGGGTTAATGGCACCACCGGAAGCGAACCGAGGCTTTTGCGCAGCAGTGCCAGGGTATCTTCGGCTTTTTTTGCGCTGGCGCAGTCAACGATAATCAGATTGTTGACGGTGTCGATCCACATAAAGGTCTGGCTGAAACGGCTAAAGGCGCGTGGCAGCAAGCTGTGGAGCACTTCATCTTTCAACGAATCCTTTTCGGTCTTCTTCAGCTTGCGACTTTGTTCCGCTTCCAGCTTGTCGATTTTGGCTTCCAGCGCCTGCTTTACCACCGGCGAAGGCAGAATTTTTTGCTCGGTACGGGCACAGATCACAATCTGACCATTAACTACGTGCGTCAGCGCCTCGCTACGGTTACCCATAGGGGAAACCCAACCGGTTTTTGCCATATCCTGGCTACCGCAGGGTGAGAAGGTGAAGGCATCGAGCTGTTTTTCCAAATCGTCTGCGGACAGCGGAATGTCACGATTCAGACGATAAACCATCATATTTTTAAACCACAACATCGGGATTCCTTACCGGGGGAAATCTATCAGTCAGCGCGCATCATAGCGAAACATCGGCTGGGTTTCATTGCCTTTACCGCAACGGCTCTCTACTGTGTCTCTCAACCTAACGAATAATGAGGAATAAAACGTGCGTATTGGTATCGATTTAGGCGGCACCAAAATTGAAGTGATTGCACTCTCAGTTCAGGGGCAGGAATTGTTTCGTCACCGCGTGAATACCCCGCGTGACGACTATGGTGCGACGGTACAGGCGATTGTTGATCTGGTGCATCTGGCAGAAGAGAAGACCGGGCAGCAGGGGACGGTGGGATTGGGTATTCCGGGCACCATTTCGCCCTATACCCAGCGGGTAAAAAATGCCAACTCCACCTGGCTCAATGGTCAGCCGTTGGATAAGGATTTGGCGCAGGCGCTGAATCGTGACGTGCGTATTGCCAACGACGCGAATTGTCTGGCGGTATCTGAAGCGGTTGATGGTGCCGGTGCGGGAAAACCGCTGGTATTTGCGGTGATTATTGGCACCGGTTCTGGCGCCGGGGTGGCAATTAATGGTGAGTCACGCATTGGCGGTAACGGCAATGCCGGTGAATGGGGCCACAATCCACTGCCGTGGATGGACGAAGATGAGCTGCGTTATCGTGCGGAAGTACCGTGCTATTGCGGCTTGCAGGGCTGCATCGAGACGTTTGTGTCCGGTACCGGATTTGCCATTGATTATCAGCGCTTGAGCGGCAACGCGCTGAAAGGGGCGGAGATCATCAAGCTGATTGAGCAGCAGGATCCGGTGGCGGAGCTGGCGATGCGCCGTTATGAAATGCGTCTGGCAAAATCGCTGGCGCAGGTGGTGAATCTATTGGACCCCGATGTGATCGTGCTGGGCGGCGGGATGAGCAATAACGATCGTTTGTATCAGACCGTGCCGACGTTGATGAAGCAGTGGGTGTTTGGTCGTGAGTGCGAAACGCCAGTGTTGAAGGCGGTGCATGGTGATTCCAGTGGCGTGCGCGGTGCGGCGTGGCTGTGGCCTTTAAAAGACTAAATGTAGTGCTGTGACGTAGCGGCGCAATTTATTGCGCGGTTTTTTCGTGTCTCGCGCGATAAATCGCGCCGCTACGTTACGTTTCCTTATTCCCCGACCAGCATCGAATCCTGTGGTGCGTTGTCGCGCTGCGCCTTGGTCGCGAGGAAGTAGATATAACCCACCACCATAATCGCGACAAACAGGCCGCCAATGACCGGGTTAAACCACAGCATCGCCACTAAACACACCAGCGACAGCACCAGGGCGATGCCCGGCACAATTGGGTAACCTGGTGCGCGGAAGCTGCGTTCCAGATCAGGCGCAGTACGACGCAGTTTGAACAGGCTCAGCATGCTCATCAGATACATCACAATCGCGCCAAATACCGCCATGGTGATCATGGCTGCGGTCAGGCTCATGCCTTGCAGGTTAATCCAGCCGTCGCTGTAAATCGCGGCGATACCGATCACGCCACCGGCGATAATGGCGCGATGTGGCGTCTGGAAGCGGGACAGTTTCGCCAGACCCTGTGGCAGATAACCGGCACGCGCCAGGGCAAAGAACTGACGTGAATAGCCGAGGATGATGCCGTGGAAGCTGGCGACCAGACCGAACAGGCCAATCCACACCAACATATGCATCCAGTTGGAGTTTTCACCGACGATCATCTTCATCGCCTGCGGCAGCGGGTCGTTAATGTCGGACAGTTTGCGCCAGTCACCGGCACCGCCCGCCAGCAGCATCACGCCAATCGCCAGCACCACCAGCGTCAGAATACCGGTGATATAGGCTTTCGGAATGGTGCGCTTGGGATCTTTGGCTTCTTCTGCCGCCATCGCCGCGCCTTCAATGGCGAGGAAGAACCAGATGGCAAAAGGAATCGCGGCAAAAATACCCGACACCGCAGGCATACCAAAATGCTCGCTACCGGCCCAGCCGTTGGCGGCAAAGTTGGCAATGCTGAAGCCCGGAGACACCACGCCCATAAACACCAGCAGTTCCAGCACCGCCAGCACCGTCACTACCAGCTCAAACATTGCCGCCAGCTTCACGCCAAGGATATTCAGCGTCATAAACACCAGATAGGCACCGACCGCTGCGGTTTTTGGGTTGAGTTCTGGATACTGTACGTTGAGATAAGCACCAATCGCCATAGCAATGGCCGGAGGGGCAAACACAAACTCGATCAGCGTTGCCAGACCGGCGATCAGGCCACCGGTTTCGCCAAAGGCGCGGCGGCTGTATGCAAACGGACCACCGGCATGTGGAATCGCGGTGGTCAGTTCGGTGAAGCTAAAAATAAAACAGGTGTACATGGTGGCGATCAGCGCCGTGGTAATGAGAAATCCCAGCGTCCCTGCTACGCCCCAGCCGTAACTCCAGCCGAAATACTCCCCGGAAATGACCAGGCCAACCGCGATACCCCAAAGATGCAGGGTTCCCAGGGTGGGTTTGAGCTTGCTCGTCATAATCTTATCCCCGTCGTTATTGTTGAGTGCGGTTGATTCACCGCGCCGGTTTATCGTTTGCGCTACAGTGAAGGGGATAATGCCGCTGCCTCTCACGGGAAAACTTGACGCAGGCGCAGTGAGTTTTGTCCTCCACGGTCAACTCTGACGCAAGAAAAGTGCCAGATGCTCGCTGCGGTCAACTTTGGGTCATCTGCGGTCAAGCAGTCAGGACGACGTCATCCCATGCTGATAACACTGTTGTCATCCCTGGAGCCTGATGAATGAGTGCCAAACAATCCGACACCCTGACAAATGCTGAAATCACCGTGCTGGCGCAACAGGCGCTGGCCTGCTATCCTGCCGCACTTCAGGGCGAGCTGAAATTGCTGTGCCGTTCCGAAAACGCCACTTTCCTGTTGCTGGCGGGAGGGAAACGTTACGCCCTGCGCCTGCATCGTCCTGACTACCACAGCAAAGCCGATATTCTCAGCGAACTGCTGTGGCTGGATGCACTGCGCGAAACCGGCATCATGGTGCCGGAAGCGATCCCGGCCAACGATGGCGAAACCGTGTTATCCCTGCGCCTGCCCGATGGCGAAATACGCCATGCGGTGCTGTTCCACTGGATCGAGGGTGACATGCCGACCACCGATGTCGATCCCAAAGCCTTCCAGCAGCTCGGTCATATCACTGCCCGCCTGCATCAGCACAGCAAAAACTGGCAGAAACCGCAGGGTTTCCAGCGCATCATTTGGGATCATCACACCATGGTGAGCGAGCAGAGCCACTGGGGACGCTGGCAGGATGCCCCCAACCTCAATCCGGCTGATCATCAGGTGGTGGAACAAGCGATCGCCCGGGTTGGTCAGGAGTTGCAGGGGTTTGGCAAAGGCGCGGATCGTTACGGGTTGATCCATGCCGATCTGCGTTTAACGAATCTGCTGCTGCACAAAGGGGAAACCCGGGTGATCGACTTTGACGATTGCGGTCTGGGTTGGTATTTGCACGATCTGGCGGCAGCGATCAGTTTCGTGGAACACCATCCGCGTGCCGAAGAGTGGGTGGAGAACTGGATCCGGGGTTATGAGCGGGTGGGGCATATCAGCGATGCAGAGATGGCGCTGGTACCGACGCTGCTGATCCAGCGCCGTATCCAGCTTACCGCGTGGATGGGATCCCATGCCGAAACCGAGATGGCGTTGAGTCTTGGGCCACGCTGGGCGGATCATTCGGTACGCCTGTGTCGTCGCTATCTGGAAAACAGTCAGCTGCCGGTCGGGGCCTGATGCACCATCAGTGAGCGTGGCTGCGCCGTCACGGTGCTCGCCACGTTCACTATCCCGTCTGATCATCGTTTTTTCTGCGTTGCCCGCCTGGTACGAAAATTGCTGGATACGGTAATTCGATTCACTCCTGCGTATCCTGTGAGGTCAGCATGAATTCACTGATGAGACAGTCCGAGGCGTTCAGCGCCATATCGGCTCAGGCCAGCGCCAGCAACCGTGGTGTGCTGGCGGCAGCGGCCACCGGTCTGAGCGACTTTATTACCGGCAAAGGCGGCGATGTGGATCGCATCTTTGGCATCAGCGGCATCGATTCCGAGCTGCTCGCCAGTCCGACCCTGAGTCTTGGTCTGGTTAACTATTGCCGCGTGATGGAAGAGGCCGCGCGACATTCTGGTTTTGATAACTTCGGTTTGCACTACGGCAGGCAGTTCAAACCGCAGTCATTAGGCCTGATTGGCTACATCGGACTGTGCTCGCCGACGCTGGAGCAGGCGCTGCATAACGTGGTTAATGCTTTTCCGTGGCATCAGCACGATACCCTGACGCGGTTGGTGGATAAAGGCGACTGCTGGCGGCTTGACTATCAGGTGCGTCACGGGGCGATTTTGTCGCGGCGTCAGGATGCGGAGTTGACGCTCGGCATGTTTCTCAACCTGATTCGTCATGTGGCGGGGAAAAACTGGGCACCGCGTGAGGTGCATTTTGAACATCCGCGCCCGGAGCAGTGGCATGAGCACTGCAAAGTCTTTGATGCCCCGGTCTGGTTCGATCAACCTTTCAACTCTTTGGTGATCCCGAAACGCGATCTGCTGCGTGCAATGCCGGAGCAGGACCCGATGTTGCTGATGGTGATGCAGGATGCGATCCGTCGCCTTAACAGCAGCGCCAGCCAGCAGAGCGTGGTGGAGCAGGCACGCTCGCAGGTCAATCTGTCGCTGATCCAGGGCGAACCGGTACTGGAAGAGATTGCCGATAAAATGGGGCTGTCGAGCTGGTCGTTGCAGCGTCGTCTGCGCGAGGAGGGCATCAGCTTCAGCGCGCTGGTGGACAAGGTACGTTGCGAGATGGCAACCCATTACCTGCAACAGAAACAACTGCCGATTTCCGAAATGGCGCTGCTGCTGGGTTATTCCGAGGTGAGCGCCTTTTCCCGCGCCTTCCGTCGTTGGTTCGGCATCAGTCCGCGCCAGTGGCGGCAAGATGGACTGGCAAGCTGACCTGTTGCGGCGCAAAACCAAACCACGCTGGCTGCCCGCGATCGGGCGGCGGCGGTAATCCCTGCGATTGACCAATCAATTGCCAGGCCCGCAGACACAGTGGCTCATCGCCCTGTGTCTGGGTGACGGCATAGCGTCCACTTTTTTCCCACTCCAGTTGCACCAGACAACGCTGGCCCGCATAGTGGCTGGCATCGTGGAAGGCCCGTACCAGTTTTTGCTGCATCTCATCAGCCCATTTGCATGATACGCTACCCGGCGCAATTTCAGGCTGACACAAATTTGCTTGTGCATCTTTCTGATCGGATTGAAAATTTTGACAGGCGCTCAACGACACCATCATCGCTATCCCGCCTGCCAGACTCGCCATTTTGTTAATTAAATTCATTCATGTGCCATAGTTTTCGCGAAAGTTCGGATTGCACCCGTTTTCCAGTCTACAGACCGACTCTGCAAATGCTATGGCATTCATCCTGGTGTCGATAAAACCAGAATTTGCCGCACCGTGCGGTTACGGCAATTCCAGTTTGCTGTATCCCAGACCATTCATCTTACGTACCCTGATCTGCACCGGAATACGCTCCTTCATCGCTTCCACATGGCTGATAACGCCAATGGTTTTGCCGCTGGCGTTCAACGCATCGAGCGCGTCCAGCGCGGTGTCGAGCGTCTCGGCATCCAGCGTGCCAAAGCCTTCATCAAGGAACAGCGATTCGATGCGGGTTTTGTGGCTGACGAGGTCGGATAACGCCAGCGCCAGCGCCAGGCTGACCAGAAAACTCTCGCCACCGGACAGTGTGCGGGTGTCGCGGGTGGCATCGGCCTGCCAGGTATCCACCACATCCAGTTCCAGCTCATCCGTGGCACGACGTTGCAGCAGATAACGACCATGCAGGCGATCGAGCTGACGGTTCGCCAGCCATACCAGGTGATCAAGGGTTAACCCCTGGGCGAAACGGCGGAATTTGTCACCTTTGGCGGAGCCGATTAACTCGTTAAGTTGGCTCCATTGCACCAGTTCCGCTTCGTGGCTGCTGATTTGCGTCAACAGCGCCTGCTGCTGCTCACGTAGTTGCGTGTCGCTGGACAGCTGCTGCTGTGCCTCTCCCTGTTGACGTGCGTTGTCGCGCAGCGCCACGCGCAAGTTTTCCAGCCGGGGGCCGATCTCTGCCGCCAGTTCGTCGCTCAGTTCGGCCGGACGTTGTTGCTGGTGGGCAGTGACGCGCTGCGTCAGTTGTTGGCTCAGGGTGATGTGCTGTTGATGCTGTTGTTCCAGCGCCTGTAAACGCTGACGCAGTTGCTCAACATCGGTAGCATCAAGCAGCGCTGCGCGTAGTGCGGCTTCGTCGGCAAAATCACTGCGCTGCAAAGCGCTGAGGAAATCTCGGGTTGCTGCCTCCAGACGAGCGGTTTGTGCCTGTTGCTGCTGTTCGATTTGCGCGCGTTGGCCGTCCAGGCTGTGCGCGGCGCTTTGCGCCTGCTGCCAGGCCTGTAATTGCTGCGCTACTTCCTGTTCGCATTTGTGTAGCGCCGCCTGGTGCGCCTGACGTTCGGCCTGCACCTGGCGGTCGCCAAACAGTTGCTGCCGACGCTGTTGCTGTTCGCTGCATTGCTGTTGCAAGGTGCTGAACGTTTGTTGCAACGCCGCGAGACGCTGCTGTTCACGCGCAAGATTCTGTTGCAGGTTGTGGTGCTCGCTGTTGGCTTTCGCCAGCTGCGGTTGCAGGGTGGTGAGTAACCGCTCACTCTCCTGCCATTTCTGCCAGCGTAGCTGCAACGCGCTCAACCAGTCTTCACGCGCCTCGCGCGCGGGTAGGGTGAGCTGATGTTGGGTCAGTTGCTGTGCCAGTTGTTGGCTGAGTTGCTGCCACGCAGCCCGCTCGGCTTCGCTACGCTGGTTGAGATCGTTCAGCGTCTGCTGCACGCTGGTAATTTGCTGCTGTGCCAGTTGCTGCTGTTGCAGATGCTCCAGCCATTCCCGTAGCTGATTTTCCTGCTGATCCTGCTCGCGTTGCCAGCGGGTCACATCGTCCTGCTGCTCCAGCGTGAAGGTGAGCGCCAGCTCACCGGTCAAGCTTTGCCACTGCTCACTCAGCGTGCTGAGCTGCTGCCCGATTTCCCTGAGTTCCTGCTGCAACGCCTGCTGTTGCAGCAATGACAGGCGTTGCTGCTCACCTTTGGCGGTGCCGGATTCTTTGAGCTGAGCAACACGAGTTTGCAATGCCGCAAGACGCTGTTGATTCTCGCCAGGTTCCAGTTGGCGATATTGCTCAATGGCCGGATGCTGACAGGAACCACACAGCGGGCAAGGATGATTAGGCTGCAAGCGGGCACGTTCATCGGCCAGTTGAGCGATTGTGCGTTCCTGGTCACATATGGTCTGCACATCAAGCATCGCCTGATTCTCACGCTTCCACTCCTCGCGCAGCGCCTGTAAAACCTGTTCTTCCGCCTGATAGTGCCGGGTAAGCGTATCCAGTTTTGCCTGACGTTGTTGTTGCTGTGGCTGGAGTGAACGCCACTGCGCCGTCAACAGGGTCAGTTGCTGACGCGATGCACGTTGCACCTGATGTTGCGCTAACGTATCACGGACCTGATCGATAGCAGGAGGCGCGGCTGGCAGCGCCTGCTGACGGGCAGCGAAAGCTTGCTGGAGCTGGTCAAGCTGCTGTTGTTGCTGCTGTTGCTGATTGCTCAACTGGGTGACGGCCAGCTCACGTTCATCCAGCCGGGTAATGTCGGATTGCCAGCGCGCCAGATGCTCGCCCCAGGCCGCGACGCTGGCTTCGCGGGTGCGCCATTGTTGCTGCTCATCCCACAGTTGTTGTAAGCGTTCACTCTCCTGTTGTTGCTGGCTGAGTGCGATGCTGTTTTGCTGCACCAACTGCTGTTGCGCCGTTATCTGGCGCTGCTGTTCGCTGACCTGCTGTTGCAGGGTCGCGATGTGTTGATCAAGTGGGATGACCTGCTCGGTCAGCAGCGTTTCCAGTTGTTGTTGTGCGTGCTGTGCCTGCTCGCGCGCCTGTTGGGCCGTGTGGAAACGTGCTTCACCTTGCTGCTGGGCATGGATCGCCTGTTGATGCTGCGCTTGCACCTGCTGCATTTGCCGGGCGAGGGCGATATTTTCCTGTTCCAGCTGTGTGCGCTGTTGCAGTTTATCGCGTAATTTTTCCGCCGGTTCGGCGCGCGCCAGCCTCTGACGTTCAGGTTCGGCCTGGTGCCACGCGTTTTCTGCCGCCTGCAACGCCTGTTGCGCCTGCTGCTGTTCGCCAGCCAATTGTTGTGACTGACTCAGCCACTGTTGTTGCTGCTGCGCAGTGGTGAGCTGCTGGTTCAGCGTGACCTCGGCTGCATTGAGTTGTTCCAACTGACTTGCCAGCTCAGCCCGCCGCGTCTCATCCAGCAACGACATTCCTCCGGCGCGGGCGCGCAGCGTGTCGAGATCGGCACGCGCGCTTTTGTAGCGCTCGAAAATCTGGATTGAGATTTGACCGTAGATCTCGGTGCCGGTCAGCTCCTCCAGCAGCTCGGCGCGCTCGCCAGGTTTGGCATTCAAAAAGGCAGCAAATTGCCCCTGCGACAGCATCATTGAGCGGGTAAAGCGGGCGAAATCAAGACCGGATAGGGTTTCGATCAGTTTTAATTTGTCGCCCACTTTGTCGGCAACAATTTGGTTGTCGGCACAGCGCGCCAGCTCAACGCGCGGAGCCTGCAATTTGCCGTCGGCCTGACCACGGGCGCGGTTCTGGCTCCAGAAGGCACGCCAGGCTTCACCCTTGATCTCAAACTCCACCTCGGCGAGGCATTCGGCGGTATCCCGGGTGATCAGTTCGTTCTGGGTTTGCGACAGCACGCCGAGGCGTGGCGTCTGGTGATACAGCGCCAGACAGATGGCGTCGAGCAGGGTGGTTTTACCGGCGCCGGTGGCCCCGGTAATGGCAAACAAACCGTTACTGGCAAATGGCTCACGGCGAAAATCGATAAACCATTCTCCGCGCAGGGCGTTGAGGTTTTTAAAACGCAGCGTCAGGATTTTCATGCAGAGGGGTTCTCCAGCGCGGCTAGGGTGGTGCGAAACAGTTGCGTAAGGTGTGCTGCCTGGTCGGCATCCAGATCCTCTTCCAGCGCCAGACGACGCGCAAACACCTCTTCAACCTGCAATTCGCTCAGGGTTTCGTTATCCAGTCGCGCCAGGCTGCGGCTGCGCTGTTCGCGACTGCGGCGTACCAGTAGCACCTCCACCGGTAAGTTTTCCGTCAGTTGTTCCACGCGGCGTTGCAGGTCGCTCAGGTGCTCCTGAGTGGTGATTTCAATATCCAGCCACACCGCCAGTTCGCCCTCTTTTTCTTTGAACAGCGCCAGTTGCCGTTCGATATCCGCCAGCGATCCTTTCAGTATCTGCATTGGCTGGAACAGCGGGATGGTCAGCGGCGTCACGGCATCAAGGCCGGTGCTGAAATCCAGCAGAAACACGCTCTTGTCGCGGCCCAACTCATCAAAGCTGAGTGGAATGGGCGAACCGCTGTAGCGAATATGATCGCTGTCAGCAATGCGTTGTGCTCGGTGAATATGGCCGAGTGCGATGTAATCCGCCGCAGGGAATGCCTGCGCCGGAAAGGCATCGAGGGTGCCGATGTAGATATCACGCACCGAGTCGCTTTTGGTTACGCCGACGGTGGTGAGATGGCCGGTGGCGATAATCGGCAGTTTGCCCCCGAGTGCTGCGCGCTGCGCCTCTGCGGCGGCAAAGCAGTGCTGATAATGTTGTTCGATGGCTTCCAGCAGCGACAGCTGTTTTTCCCGCCCGGACTGTCCGGCCTGGCTGCGCAAAATATCGCGCGGGCGCAGATAAGGGATGGCGCACAGCAGCGCGCCTGGCGTACCGTCGCGCTGCTTCAGGGTCAGCATCTGCTGCTCGCCCTGCGGCGTAGCGCTGGTGATCACCTGCGTGTTGAGGCAGGCAAGCAGTTCGCGTGATTCATTGAGCGTTGCCACCGAATCGTGGTTCCCTGCCAGAACGATCAACTGGCAGCGGCTGGCCTGCAACGCCACCACGAAGCGGTTAAACATTTCACGCGCATAGCTTGGCGGTGAGCCGGTATCAAACAGGTCACCGGCGATAATCAGCGCATCCACCTGATGCTGGTCAATCTGCTGGCGCAGCCAGTCGAGAAATGCCTGATGTTCAGCAGCGCGACTTTTGCTGTAAAAGAACTGGCCCAGATGCCAGTCTGCCGTATGGATGATGCGCATGGATGCTCCCTGCCAGAAAAAGCGATGGGGAATTATAACGACTTCACCACGAAAGCAAAAAAAACGCCTCACGGCTGTCACATTTCTGTTTTTCCACTAAATTTCCAGGGTTGGGTTTTTCATAAAAGTGTCATAAAACTGACGCATAATGACGCCGCAAATCCCAGTGACAGCCGTCATATCAGCAGGAGTAATAATGGCTAAGCGCATTTTGGTTGTGGAAGACGAAGCTCCCATCCGTGAAATGTTATGTTTCGTGCTGGAACAGAACGATTACCAGCCGATTGAGGCGGAAGATTATGACAGCGCAGTAGGGAAGCTCATCGAACCCTGGCCGGATTTGATTTTGCTGGACTGGATGTTACCCGGCGGTAGCGGTATCCAGTTTATCAAGCACCTGAAACGTGAAGCCATGACGCGCGATATTCCGGTGATGATGCTGACGGCGCGTGGCGAAGAAGAAGATCGTGTACGCGGTCTGGAAGTGGGCGCTGACGATTACATCACCAAACCGTTCTCCCCGAAAGAGTTGATGGCGCGTATCAAAGCGGTGATGCGGCGTATTTCGCCGATGGCGGTGGAAGAGGTGATTGAGATGCAGGGACTGAGCCTCGACCCGTCATCACATCGCGTGATGTCCGAAGCCACGCCGCTGGAGATGGGACCGACTGAGTACAAATTGCTGCACTTCTTTATGACGCACCCGGAACGCGTTTACAGCCGCGAACAACTGCTGAACCATGTCTGGGGCACCAATGTGTATGTCGAAGATCGTACTGTCGATGTGCATATCCGTCGTTTACGTAAAGCGCTGGAGGTCTCCGGCCACGATCGCATGGTACAAACCGTACGCGGAACAGGGTATCGTTTCTCTGCTCGCTACTAAACGGAGTCTTTACCGTGCTGGAACGACTCTCCTGGAAGAGATTATTGACCGAACTGGTGCTGGTCTGTCTGCCGGCACTGATTTTAGGTCTGGTATTTGGCTATCTCCCCTGGCTGCTGCTGATCGCGGTCTTGGGTTTGCTGTTGTGGCATTTCTGGAACCTGATGCGACTCTCCCATTGGTTATGGGTTGATCGATCCATGACGCCGCCCGGTGGACGCGCCAGCTGGGAACCGCTGTTTTACGGGCTGTATCAAATGCAGTTGCGTAACCGTCGTCGTCGTCGCGAGCTGGGCAACCTGATCAAACGCTTTCGCAGCGGTGCGGAATCGCTGCCGGATGCGGTGGTGCTGACCACCGAAGAGGGTATCATTTTCTGGTGTAACGGCCTGGCGCAACAGCATCTCGGCCTGCGTTGGCCGGAAGACAATGGTCAGAACATCCTCAACTTGCTGCGCTATCCTGAATTCTCCCGCTATATCCGCCAGCGTGACTTTAATAAGCCGCTGACGTTGGTGCTGAATAATCAACGTCATATGGAGTTTCGCGTGATGCCCTATAGCGAAGGGCAGTGGCTGATGGTGGCGCGTGATGTGACGCAAATGCATCAACTGGAGGGCGCGCGACGTAACTTCTTCGCCAACGTCAGCCATGAGTTGCGTACCCCGCTGACGGTGTTGCAAGGCTATCTGGAGATGATGAACGATTCGGTGATGAACGAACGTTCACGCAGCAAAGCGTTGCAAACCATGACGGAGCAAACACGACGTATGGATAGCCTGGTGAAGCAACTGCTGACGCTGTCGCGCATTGAAGCTGCTCCCGCCCTCGATATGAAAGAGACGGTAGATGTGCCGACCATGCTGTTGCTGCTCCAGCGCGAAGCGGAAACTTTGAGCCAGGGGCGTCATGAGATCCATTTTCACACCGATCCGCATCTCAAAGTACTGGGTAATGATGAACAGTTGCGCAGCGCCATCTCCAACCTGGTGTATAACGCGGTCAACCATACGCCGGAAGGGACGCGCATTGATATCAGCTGGCTACGTAATAAACAAGGTGCCGAGTTTAAGGTGTGCGATAACGGGCCAGGGATCAGCCCGGAACATCTGCCACGTTTGACCGAACGTTTCTACCGGGTGGATAAAGCGCGTTCGCGCGCTACCGGTGGCAGCGGCCTTGGGCTGGCGATTGTTAAGCATGCCCTCGGTCACCACAACGCCCGGCTGGAAATCACCAGCGTGCCGCATCAGGAAACGTGTTTCAGCTTTATCCTGCCGTCACGGTTGATCGTCGCCAGCCAGATACGGGAGAATGTGGCGCAATAAGCGTTCTGATTTCCCCGTAGCGGCACGATTTATCGCGCGCCGTTCAATTGGAACACCAAAAAACTGCGCGATAAATCGCTCAAAAGACTGCGCGATAAATCGCGCCGCTACGTGGAATCCCTGCATGAAATCGTTGCTGCTGTTCATTTTGCTGTCGTTCTCTGTGCTGGCGCAGGGGCAACAAACCATGCTGGCGGGCAATCTGAGCAGTGTCGGTTCTGATACCCTCGGTTATCTGATGACGTTGTGGGGCGAGGATTTCAGCCGTCAGTCACCGGGGGTGAATGTGCAGGTACAGGCGGCGGGTTCATCAACGGCACCCACTGCGCTGGCGGCGGGTGCTGCCCAGCTTGGCGCGATGAGCCGCCCGATGCAGGTCGATGAGCGCCAACTGTTTATCGCGCGCTATGGCTATCCTCCGCTGGCGGTGCCGGTGGCAATGGATGCGCTGGTGGTGGTGGTCAATCAGGACAATCCGCTGAAGCAAATTGCGCCACAGCAGCTTGATGCGCTGTTTTCAGTAACGCGTCTGTGCGGTGCGCAGCAGGTGCCGCAGCGCTGGGGGGATGTCGGTCTGACCGATCCACATTGGGCCACGCGTAGCATCCAACGCTACGGACGTAACTCCGCGTCCGGCACCTGGGGCTTCTTCAAGCAGCAGGTGCTGTGCAAGGGCGACTTCCGTGCTGATGTGGCGGAGTTTCCCGGATCGGCGGCGGTGGTGCAGGCGGTGGCAGCGACGCCCAACAGCATTGGTTACGCCAGCTTTGGCTTTCATCTCAGTGGGGTGAAGACGCTGCCGGTGGTCACCAATAGCGGTGAAAGCGTGATGCCGGATGCCGATTCTATCCGTAGCGGCCGCTATCCGTGGTCGCGCCCGCTATATATCTACGTCAATAAAGCGCCCGGGAAACCGTTGCCGCCGTTGGTTTCGGCATTTCTGCATCAGGTGCTGTCACCCCAGGGGCAGCGTCGGGTTAGTGAGGCGGGATATCTGCCGTTGTCTGAGAGTCAGATGGCGCAGGCGCGTGCCTCCATTGAGGAAAATTGAAGAACGAACATCGCAACATGAATTTTATTCATGTCACCTGAATTTTCTTCGTTTGCCCAAATCCGTTCAACATGTCACTCTTCTTGGCCATATAGCCATCCAGATGGCCAAAGATAACCAGGTGAAATTATTACCTGACGCAACCATGCGTTTACGGCTTTAGCCAGGAGTGATCATGCAACGAGTAACCGCCCCGTTCCGCGCCGATACCGTCGGCAGTTTTCTGCGTCCCGCCGCTATCAAACAGGCACGCGAGCAGTTTGCTAAGGGTGAAATTGATGCCGCCGCGCTGCGTCAGGTCGAAGATGACGCTATCCGTCATGTGGTGGAGCAGCAGCGTGCCAACGGTCTTAAAGTGGTTACCGATGGTGAATTTCGCCGTGCCTGGTGGCACTTCGACTTCTTTGATGATCTGATTGGCGTCGAGCGTTACGAAGCGGAGCAGGGCATTCAATTTAATGGCGTGCAGACGAAAGCGCGTGGCGTGAAAGTGACCGGCAAAGTGGCGTTTAACCCGAACCACCCGATGCTGGAGCACTTCCGCTTCCTGCAAAGCATTGCCGGTGACGCAGTGCCGAAGATGACCATTCCCAGCCCGAGCGTGCTGCATTTCCGTGGTGGTCGCAAAGTGATCGACGCCAACGTTTACCCGGATCTGAAAGAGTACTTCGCCGATCTGGCTCAAACCTACAAAGATGCCATTCAGGCGTTTTACGCGGCTGGCTGCCGTTATCTGCAACTGGACGATACCGTCTGGGCCTATCTGTGTTCCACCGATCAGCAGCAGCAGATCCGCGAACGTGGTGAAGATCCGCAAGAACTGGCGCGTATCTACGCTCAGGTGCTGAATACTGCGCTGGAAGGTAAACCGGCAGATCTGACCGTCGGCCTGCATGTGTGTCGTGGTAATTTCCGTTCCACCTGGATCTCCGAAGGCGGCTACGAGCCGGTGGCTGAGGTGTTGTTTGGCGGGGTAAATATCGATGCCTTCTTCCTCGAATATGACAACGAGCGCTCTGGTGGTTTCGAGCCACTGCGCTTTATCAAGCCGGGCCATCAGCAGGTGGTACTGGGCCTGATTACCACCAAAACCGGTGAGCTGGAAGACCCGGCCCAGGTGAAGGCACGTTTGCAGGAAGCGGCACAATTCGTCAGCCTGGATCAGATTTGCCTCAGCCCGCAGTGCGGCTTTGCCTCAACAGAAGAGGGCAATAGCCTGAGCGAAGATCAGCAGTGGCAGAAAATCCGCCTGGTGGTCGACATCGCAAATCAGGTGTGGTGATGCTGTAAACTTGTGCAAACAGGCGCGTAAATCGCGCCTTTTGTGCATCTTAAACCTCGGTTATGCGCGGATATCTCCCGCGCTGTGGAAAGTTTAAGCAAATCATCTGATGTGATTTCGAGCTTATCTATATTGATTCACTGCTTTTTATCTGTTTAGTGCTATATCCTTCTGGTTTTCCGATCCCGTATTGCCTTTCTCCGCTATAAACGTTTTACTACGCGCCGTTGTCGATTCTTCCCTCTGTGAACAGAAGAAAAGCAGTCTAAATCACCTGCGCTTTAACTATGTGACGAGCATAACGCACTGGCGTTGATGGATAAGTCGTTGTTTTGGCGCGGTCAGGGGGCAACACAAACTCAACTTTCACCGCAACATCAGCTACAGGCCGTACAGAAGTTTATGACTTATCGTTTAACCCCGAAGGATATCCTCGCGCTGGGCTTTATGACGTTTGCCCTGTTTGTTGGCGCAGGAAACATCATTTTCCCACCGATGGTGGGTATTCAGTCTGGCGAACACGTTTGGATTGCTGCCATTGGTTTCCTGATCACTGCCGTGGGTCTACCGGTGATGACCGTTATCGCGCTGGCGCGCGTTGGCGGCGGTATCGATGCCCTCAGCTCGCCGATTGGTAAAGCCGCCGGTTTGCTGCTGGCTACCGTCTGTTATCTGGCTGTTGGCCCGCTGTTTGCTACACCGCGTACCGCGACCGTGTCATTTGAAGTGGGTATCGCCCCGCTGACCGGTGACGGCGCGCTGCCGCTGTTTATCTACAGCCTGATTTACTTTTCGCTGGTGATCGTGATCTCCCTCTATCCGGGCAAACTGCTGGATACCGTGGGTCACTTCCTCGCACCGCTGAAAATTGTTGCCCTGACGGTGCTGGGTGTTGCCGCGCTGCTGTGGCCTGCGGGTGGCCTTTCCCCGGCGACGGCAGATTATCAGCGTGCGGCGTTCTCCAGCGGCTTTGTTAACGGCTATCTGACTATGGATACCTTGGGTGCGCTGGTGTTCGGTATCGTTATCGTTAACGCGGCGCGTTCACGCGGCGTGGAAGATTCCGGCCTGTTGACCCGCTACACCATGCTGGCCGGTATTATTGCCGGTGTGGGGCTGACGCTGGTGTATCTGTGCCTGTTCAAGTTGGGTTCAGACAGTGGCGCGATTGTTGATCAGAACGCCAACGGCGCGGCGATTCTGCACGCTTACGTGCAGCAGACCTTCGGCGGCATGGGCAGCTTCTTCCTTGCTGCACTGATCTTCGTGGCCTGTATGGTGACGGCGGTCGGCCTGACCTGCGCCTGTGCAGAATTTTTTGCGCAATACCTGCCGTTGTCGTATAAAGCGCTGGTCTTTATCCTCGGCCTGTTCTCAATGGTGGTGTCAAACCTGGGTCTGAGCCATCTGATTCAGATTTCCATTCCGGTGCTGACGGCGATTTATCCGCCCTGCATCGTGCTGGTGGTGCTGAGCTTCACCCTGAACTGGTGGAACAAGAGCAGCCGTATTATCGCCCCGGCGATGCTGGTGAGTCTGTTGTTCGGCATTGTCGATGCCATCAAAACCACCAGCTTTAAAGACGCGCTGCCGTTGTTCAGTCAGCACCTGCCTCTGGCCGATCAGGGACTCTCCTGGTTGCCGCCGTCGCTGGTGATGCTGCTGATTGCAGCGGTGGTGGATCGCGTAAAAGGACGCGAACAAGTCGCCGTTCACCAGTAAGCGACATTGCTGTTAATTTCGACCACGGGCCTGCCCGTGGTTTTTTCATTTGCAAGGTACTGTAGTTATGCAAGAAACCAATAAGCTCAAACGCGGACTGAGCACGCGCCACATTCGTTTTATGGCACTGGGTTCGGCGATTGGCACCGGGTTGTTTTATGGCTCGGCAGATGCCATCAAAATGGCCGGTCCCAGTGTGCTGCTGGCGTACATCATTGGCGGGGCGGTCGCCTATATCATCATGCGTGCGTTGGGGGAGATGTCGGTCAACAACCCCCAGGCCAGCTCCTTCTCGCGTTATGCGCAGGATTATCTTGGCCCACTGGCGGGGTATATCACCGGCTGGACTTACTGCTTTGAAATTCTGATCGTCGCCATTGCCGATGTCACCGCGTTTGGTATCTACATGGGGGTATGGTTCCCCGAGGTACCGCACTGGATTTGGGTGCTGAGCGTGGTGCTGATTATTGGTGCCATCAACCTGATGAGCGTGAAGGTGTTTGGTGAGGTGGAGTTCTGGTTCTCCTTCTTTAAAGTCGCCACCATCATCATCATGATCATTGCCGGTTTCGGTATGATTTTCTGGGGCATCGGCAATGGCGGGCAGCCAACCGGTATCCATAACCTGTGGACCAACGGCGGGTTCTTTGCCCACGGCGTGGTCGGTATGCTGCTCTCCTTGCAGATGGTGATGTTTGCTTACGGCGGCATCGAGATTATCGGCATCACCGCCGGTGAAGCCAAAGACCCGAGCAAATCTATCCCGCGTGCGATTAATTCCGTGCCGTGGCGTATCCTGGTGTTCTATGTCGGTACGCTGTTTGTGATTATGTCGATCTATCCGTGGAACCAGGTGGGTACAGCGGGCAGCCCCTTTGTCCTGACTTTCCAGCATCTCGGTATTGCCGCAGCAGCCTCGATCCTCAACTTTGTGGTGCTGACGGCGTCCTTGTCGGCTATCAACAGCGACGTGTTCGGTGTGGGACGTATGCTGCACGGTATGGCGCAGCAGGGACATGCACCGAAGATGTTTATGAAGGTGTCCGAGCGTGGTATTCCGTGGGTTACGGTACTGGTGATGATGGTGGCGATGCTGGTCGCAGTTTACCTTAACTACCTGATGCCGGAAAAAGTGTTCCTGGTGATCGCCTCCCTCGCCACCTTTGCCACCGTGTGGGTGTGGATCATGATTTTGCTGTCGCAGATTGCCTTCCGCCGCAAAATTGGTAAGCAGGAAGCCGGGAAGCTGCAATTTGCTCTGCCGGGTGGCAGCACCACGGCATGGGTTGGGGTGATATTCCTGGCCTTCATTATCGCGTTGATCGGTTACTTCCCGGATACGCGTGTGTCGTTGTATGTCGGATTTGCATGGATTGTGCTGTTGCTGCTGGCCTGGCCATTGGTGAAACGTAACAAGTAAAAATCGCAAACATTTGTAGCGGCGCGATTTATCGCGCTGTTGTTTTTTTGTCCCCTGAAGGCATTGCGCGATAAATTGCGCCGCTACAATAACTTGCAAATAATTACCAGCTCTTGCCTAATGCTATCTCACCACCATAAGGGCTAAGGTGGTTGTTGTCGTAATACAGTGGCAGACCACCGTTGGCGAACATGCAACCGTGGTCATTACAAAGCTTGTCACGCAAAGACAGCACCCGTACCCCTGACGCCTGATAACTTTGCAAGAGTTCATCCACAGCGGCTTCCGGGTACTGGAACAGTTTGGTGCGCGCGGTGGGTAAGGGCGGCGTATCCCAGCGGCCCAGCCAGTCACTTAACTCGCGACGGATCGGGATATTGCGATTGTTGCTGTAACGCAACGGATCGATATCCAGCGATGGAGCGTCTTCGATGATGGTGATTTTTTTCCCCGCCTTGCGCAGTGCAGCAATCACGTTATCCATGCCGAATTTCAGCGCTTCCAGATTGTCCTTCTCAGGGTTTGCCAGTTCACGGAAGCCTGCTCCGGGCAGGATACTCATGCCGGATGCCCAGAAGGCGCTGATCACTACTTCATCAATCTTGTCACTCAGCACCATCTTCAGTACCTCGCGATTAAAATCGACGCATTGTTGTGCGTGTGTCGGCACCTGGCTCACCACACGCGTTACGCCTACCAGAAACGGGCAGGAGGCTTTGGTGAGCTGGAATAAGGGCTTGTGCTGACGCAGGGCATACGCGGCCACCGTGGCGCGCAGCGCCGCAGCGTGGCTGTCGCCGATTAACGCGATACCGGGTTGGTCAGTAACCGGGTGGCACTGCGCATCGGACGACGGGAAATTGGCACCATAATCCAGCAGGCAGGGATTGCGCTGCGCTGAAATCTTCCAGGATTCGCCGTTGACCACCAACTCGCTGACACGGTATTTCATCCCACCGGTTTGCCACACCACCAGCATGGCACCGGCAGCCACCAGCGATGAGGCGCAGTAAACTGGGATCACCAGGCGAGTGCCACGCTGGGGATGACGGAAAGGTTGTTCGACAAAGCGCCATGACAGCCAGGCAATCAGTAAGGCAAGTGCGCTGATCATCAGACCCTGCCACGCGGTCAGGGGATGATCGCTAAAGATCCGCGCCAGACTGAGCAGTGGCCAGTGCCACAGGTACCAGGAGTAGGAGACGGTGCCGATAAAACGCATCACGCGGTTTTCCAGCAGCAACTGGTTCAGGCGACCACGCGCGCCTATCATCAGGCAACCTGCCGCGACCGGCAATATCGCCAGCCAGCCGGGGAAGTCGTCATCGCGCGTCAGGACCGTGGCGCTGACAACGATCAACAGCCAGCCCAGCAGATTGCACAGGTTGGCGGCGCGTCCGTTGATGGGTTGTGGTTGCCACAGCGCCAGCAGCACGCCGGCCCCCAATTCCCAGGCGCGGGTGGGGAGCAGGTAGAAGGCATGGGTGCTGTCAGTGGGTGTCAGCCACAGGCAGGCGGCCAGTGAAGCGATGCTGATGACTAAAATCACCCCAGCCATCGAGCGCTTGAAACGTGCCGCCAGCAGCAGGATAAAGGGGAGCACCACGTAGAACTGTTCTTCGATACCGAGCGACCAGGTCATCAGCAGCGGGTTTAAATCAGAATCGCTGCTGAAGTAGTCACCGCTTTTCATCAGCAGCATATTAGGCACGGAGATAAACACCGCCACGCTGTATTTTGCCAGTTGGCTGAATTCAAGTGGTGACAGCAGGATATAGCCGAGCAGCAGCAATATGCTCATCATAAAAAACAATGCAGGCGCGATACGACGAATACGCCGTAAATAGAATTGATAAAAGGAGAAGCGCCCAGCGGAGATTTCCCGACTGATAATGCCACCGATTAAAAAACCGGAAATAACAAAGAAAATATCAACACCGATAAAGCCACCCGGCAGAAAGCTGACACCGGAATGGAACAACACCACTGACAGAATGGCGACAGCGCGCAGGCCGTCAATATCCGCGCGATAACGGAAGCTGTCCGATTTGGTCATAATACCGCCCGTTGATTTTTTAATTACCTGACGCAGATGGCGCAAAAAAAATAAATCGGCGACTCCTTGTCGCCGAAAAACAAGGGTAAAAAATAATGAATCAAGGGATGATTGACGTTGACAGGTTAACCCGAGGTTAAGGGAATACGAACGCCTGACGGGAAATATAGAAAATCCTCAGAAAAGGCTGACAAATAGCTAACGAAATCTTAATGGTTGTATTTTGTTCAGATAAGCCACAGGCACAGCGGCGCGATTTATCGCGCGCCCGTTAGGTGACCACCAATCCGTGAAAAACCGCGCGATAAATCGCGCCGCTACGGATAATTGACGGGAATAATGGCCTGCTTATCCAGCGCCTGGCGGAAGGAATCCAGGGTGGATTGATAAGGACATAAGGTGCCGACTTCCGTCACTCTACAGTTTTTCTCATGCCACTCCTGACGCAGTAACGGATGACGATCATCCACCGGCGTTAAATGTCGCAGGTCATCGAGGCTTTGTGCCTGGAAATAGATACGCACGAAACGTTGTCCGCTTTGTGTATCGCGCCAGCGTTCAAACACCAGGCTGCTGCCGGGCGGGACATTGCCGCGCGAATATCCCGGGAGCTGCCAACTGAAGTTCATCAGGGTGCGCACCCGCGCGATATTGGTATCGTGCGCCACCAGCAGTAACCAGCGGGTATCCGGTGAGCTATTGCCGTCGCAGTTGATGCCTTGTTCCAGCCCTTTTATCACCGCATCCAGCAAGATCGAGCCACGGCGTTGCGCCATGTAGGGGACATCGTTGCTGACGTCATAGCTGGCGGTCAGAATCGGCAACAAGGCGCTGATCTGAGCGGAAGAGGTGATATTGCCCCAGGCCAGTTGGTTTAACGGCAGGTTTTCGCTCCAGCCAAGGCGCAGCGTTTCGACCATGCTGGCCAGCACGCTCAGCCCTTGTACCCAGGTATGGCCTGATTTGGTTTCTTTTAATTGCCACGGACGGGTGAATGCCGTGCAGTCGCTACCGGGGGCGCATACTGCCTGCCTGAGTTGTTGGATGGCGGGCTGGAGTTGCTGTTGCAGCGCGGCTAAATCACCGGCTTTGGCGACCAGTGCGGTGCGTTCTTTGGTCGGGTCAAGCTGGGCAAATGGCTCCTTTTCGCTCTGGAACAGCGGATCGATATCGCCATCCACATGATGAATTGCCACGCCACAGCCAGGAAAGGCACCATCCACCAACGCTGCAGCGGTGGCGCGCGTGCGTTGCAACGGACTGGCGCGTACGTAAATATCCGCACCAGTCGGGCATCCAGGGGGGAGCAAGCCCAGTTGACGGTAATGCTCACCTTCCCAACGACCTTTGTTAACCACCGCGGCGTAGCCGTGACCGGTCAGCTCACCATCGTGGGTGGTCCATTGGGTCCAGGGGCGTTGTGTGGCGGCTTCGATCTCTTTACGGTTACCTGGGGTCGGTGGCCGCACGCCGTGTCGGCTGATTTCGACTACCTTTTCCAGTTGATAGTGTTCCGCCGCCTGGCTATTGCCGAACAACAACCACAGAAAACTTGCCAGCAGCAGGCGTACTGACAGAGAGCATCGAACGGACATCCGCGCATCCTTTTATTACAAGGGGAAAGAGGCAGGCAGCATCGCTTTTAATTGTGGATAAAGCGTCGCATTGGCGAGCAGTACCGGATTACCGTTCTTCAGCCCGTCATTGTGCAGATAATCATTGGTGACGCCACCCGCTTCACGCATCAGCACGATGCCGGGCAGGCCATCCCACGGATTCATATGCGCTTCGTAATAGCCAATCAAACGCCCGGCGGCTGCCCAGGCGCTCATCAATGCGCCCGAACCGGTGCGTATAAACATGCCACCCTGGTGCAGCAGTGCGGAGATAAAGCTGGTAAGCGGTTCAGCGGGCTGGCTGTTAGAACTGCTGATGCCCAGTACGCCCTGATTAAGCTGTTGGGCGCTGTGGGCCTGAATCCGTTTGTCGTTAACCCAGGCACCTTTGCCACGGCAGGCGTGGAACAGCTCGTGATGATTGGGATCGCACACCACGCCAATTACCGCCTCATCTTCACACACGATAGCCAGCGATACGCACCAGTTATGCAGACCGTTAATGAAGCTGCTGGTGCCGTCAATCGGATCAACCACCCAGACAAAACGGGCACCCTGGGTATCGCCGCCACTCTCCTCACCCAACACCGCATCATCCGGAAAACGCTCGGTGATCATGTACTTAATCAGTTGTTCGACATTACGATCAGCTTCGCTGACCACATCCTGTGGGTCCTTCTTGTGCTCGACCACCAGTTGCTGACGTTGCTGATACCAGGAGAAGGCGCGGCTGGCAGCGGCGGTGGCGACATCACGAGCAAAGTGGTAACGCGCGTCAAGTTCAGTAAGTGATGCTGATGACATCTTTCCCTCTTATGATTTATACCCTTCGTGTTTCAAGCCCCATTCAGGGGATAGGGAAGGGTGACAGGCGAAATGACTGTGTGATCCAGGTAACGAAAGATAAGAAAGGCTTCATTAAGCCGCAGATGTTTGCGGCTGGCAAGAGGGGAGAGGATTCAGAATATGTTACAGCTGCTGCGTACGTGCCAGTTCCATCAGTCGCGGATAAAGCTGGAAGAATTGTTGCTCCAGTGCGGCATAATTTTCGACGAAATCCTGATACGAATCGCGTAACGCGGCGAGACGGGGACGACGCATCGCCATGCCATTCAGCACGCGCGCCAGACGGGTGGGTTCAGCGTAATGTTCCAGCCAGCGCTCGCGCCACATTATCGCGTTCAACTCGACAAAGCCTTCCGGTGTACCCGATAACTGCGGCGTAATTTCCCGCTCTGCCGCCGCGGAAAAAGCGGCCAGTGACTGGGCAGGATGGAACTGATCCCAGTGCCGTGCAAGGAAATGGTCCCAGATGACATCGAGGGTGATTGGTGCCACGCGGCGGGTTTCGGCGCGGAACCATTGCCGTGCTTCGCGTACTTCCGGCAGGCTATCAGTCAGGCTATCGAGACGTCGATGCAGCAAAATGCCGTCGGCAATCGGAGTTGACCATTGCTGATGGGGGTTGCCGCGTACAAAGTCGGCCATTAAGTTGCCAAGCAGCGAGCTGTCAGCCAACTGGGCCAGATGGAGGTGAGCGAGAAAGTTCATGCCGCATTATAGGCAGAATCAACGAGGCGCAGCCAGTTGTTCAGAATTGGTCGCTTTTCCGCTAAACTATGCCGCCTGTTTTTAGTCCTGAAGAAGTTGAGCATGCGTGTAGCGGATTTTTCTTTTGAATTGCCGGAATCTTTGATCGCCCATTACCCCCAGGCGCAGCGAAGTGGTTGCCGTCTGTTGTCGCTGGATGGCCCAAGCGGTGCGCTGAGTCACGGCGTGTTTACCGATGTGCTGGAGAAGCTCAATCCGGGCGATCTGCTGGTATTCAATAATACCCGCGTTATCCCGGCGCGCGTTTATGGTCGTAAAGCCAGCGGCGGTAAAATCGAGATGCTGGTGGAGCGCATGCTGGACGACAAACGTGTGCTGGCGCATGTTCGGGCGTCAAAAGCACCGAAGCCGGGTGCAGAATTGCTGCTGGGCGATGACGAAAGTGTCAAAGCGACGATGGTGGCGCGTCACGATACGTTGTTTGAAATTGCGTTCGAAGATGACCGTGCGGTGCTGGATATTCTTAACAGCGTCGGCCATATGCCATTGCCGCCGTACATCGATCGCCCGGACGAAGAAGCTGACCGCGAGTTGTACCAGACGGTGTACAGCGCTCGCCCCGGCGCGGTTGCTGCGCCGACGGCCGGTTTGCACTTCGACGATCCGCTGTTGCAGGCGTTAAAGGCGAAAGGCGTCGAGATGGCCTTTGTCACGCTGCACGTAGGGGCCGGGACCTTCCAGCCGGTGCGTGTGGAGAGTATTGAAGATCACACCATGCACTCCGAATACGCCGAAGTGCCGCAAGAGGTGGTGGATGCGGTGCTGGCCTGTAAAGCTCGCGGCAATAAAGTGGTGGCGGTAGGGACGACCTCGGTACGCTCGCTGGAGAGCGCCGCGCAGGCAAGTAAAGACGCGCTGATTGCACCGTTCTTCGATGATACCCAGATTTTTATCTATCCCGGCTATCAGTATCAGGTGATCGATGCCTTGATCACCAATTTCCACCTGCCGGAATCGACCCTGATTATGCTGGTGTCGGCGTTTGCCGGTTATCAGCACACTATGGCGGCCTATCAGGCGGCGGTGGCTGAGCAGTACCGTTTCTTTAGCTACGGGGATGCCATGTTCATTACCCGTAATGTGAATGCACCTGACGAGAGCGTTGGGTCTTAAACGTCAGACTGTTTCTCTGATGAGGTCAATGTGAAATTTGAGTTAGACACAACTGACGGGCGCGCGCGCCGTGGCCGTCTGATTTTTGATCGTGGCGTGGTGGAAACCCCGGCATTTATGCCTGTGGGCACCTACGGCACCGTCAAAGGCATGACGCCGGAAGAAGTGCAGGATACCGGTGCACAAATCATCCTCGGCAACACCTTCCATCTGTGGCTGCGTCCGGGCCAGGAGATCATGAAGTTGCATGGCGATCTGCATGATTTCATGCAGTGGAAAGGACCAATCCTGACCGATTCGGGAGGTTTCCAGGTGTTTAGCCTCGGTGATATCCGTAAGATCACCGAATCGGGTGTGCATTTCCGTAACCCGATCAATGGCGATCCGATTTTCCTCGATCCGGAAAAATCGATGGAAATTCAGTTCGATCTTGGCTCCGACATCGTGATGATTTTCGACGAATGTACGCCTTATCCGGCTGACTGGGACTACGCGAAGCGTTCAATGGAAATGTCGTTGCGCTGGGCGAAACGTAGCCGTGACCGTTTTGATTCACTCGGTAACAAAAATGCGCTGTTTGGCATCATTCAGGGTAGTGTTTACGAAGATTTACGTGATGTCTCCGTGAAAGGTCTGGTAGAGATTGGCTTTGATGGGTACGCTGTGGGCGGCCTGGCGGTGGGTGAACCGAAAGAGGACATGCACCGCATCCTGGAGCACGTCTGTCCGCAAATTCCGCACGACAAACCGCGTTATTTGATGGGCGTTGGCAAGCCGGAAGATCTGGTGGAAGGCGTTCGTCGCGGTATCGATATGTTTGACTGCGTTATGCCGACGCGCAACGCGCGTAACGGTCACCTGTTTGTCACCGATGGTGTGGTGAAAATCCGTAATGCGAAGCATAAAGATGACACCTCGCCACTGGATGCAGAGTGTGATTGTTACACCTGTCGCAATTACAGCCGTGCCTACTTGCATCATCTCGACCGCTGTAACGAAATACTGGGCGCGCGTCTCAATACCATCCACAATCTGCGCTATTACCAGCGTCTGATGGCGGGTTTACGCCAGGCCATCGAAGAGGGTAAATTAGAGCACTTTGTTAGCGAGTTCTACCAACGGACGGGCAAAGCGGTTCCGCCGTTAAACGTCTGATAATTCATCAATGAGGGAAATTTAATGAGCTTTTTCATTTCTGACGCTGTGGCTGCAGCAGGCGCACCGTCGCAGGGAAGTCCTTATTCTCTGGTGATCATGCTGGTGGTCTTTGGTCTGATCTTTTACTTCATGATTCTGCGTCCGCAGCAGAAGCGTTCCAAAGAGCACAAGAAGTTGATGGATTCCATCTCCAAAGGAGATGAAGTGCTGACCAATGGTGGTCTGGTAGGTCGCGTGACTAAAGTTGCTGAAACCGGCTACATCGCTATCGCCCTGAACGACACCACTGAAGTAGTGATTAAACGTGATTTCGTGGCTGCCGTTCTGCCGAAAGGCACCATGAAGGCGCTGTAATTTTTTCTTCCCGAAGGAAACTGCCGTGTTAAACCGTTATCCTTTGTGGAAGTACATCATGCTGGTCGTCGTGATTCTCGTCGGCCTGCTCTATGCGCTTCCCAACCTTTATGGTGAGGATCCGGCCGTTCAAATCACTGGTGCGCGCGGTGGCGCCGCCAGTGAGCAAACGTTGGATCAGATCCAGTCTGTTTTACAAAAAGATAATATCCAGAGCAAATCCCTCGTTCTGGAAAATGGCGCGATTCTTGCGCGCTTTGCGAACACGGATGTGCAGTTGCGCGCCCGTGAAGCGATTACGAATGTCCTTGGCGAGAACTACGTTGTAGCACTTAACCTGGCACCGGCTACGCCGCGCTGGTTGAGCATGCTGGCCGCAGAACCGATGAAGCTCGGCCTTGACCTGCGTGGCGGTGTTCACTTCCTGATGGAAGTCGACATGGATACCGCGCTGAGCAAATTGCAGGAACAGAATGCAGATGGTCTGCGCAGCGACCTGCGCGACAAAGGCATTCCCTACGTTAACGTGAATAAAATCGCTAACTATGGCGTGGAAATCCGTTTCCGTGACGGCACCAGCCGTGATGCGGCCATCAGCTATCTGTCTCCACGTCATCAGGATCTGGTGATCTCCAGCCAGGGCAGCGATACCCTGCGCGCGGTGATGACTGATGCACGCCTGAGTGAAGCACGCGAATATGCGGTGCAGCAGAACATCAATATCCTGCGTAACCGTGTTAACCAGCTTGGCGTCGCTGAACCGCTGGTACAGCGTCAGGGTTCTGACCGCATCGTGGTTGAACTGCCAGGTATTCAGGATACTGCTCGCGCCAAAGAGATTCTGGGTGCTACGGCAACCCTCGAATTCCGTCTGGTGAACACCACGGTTGATCCAAGTGCGGCGGCCAGTGGTCGTGTGCCGGGTGATTCTGAAGTGAAAATGACGCGTGAAGGCCAGCCGGTGGTGCTGTACAAGCGCGTGATTCTGACCGGTGACCATATCACCGATTCCACGTCCAGCATGGATGAGTACAACCAGCCGCAGGTGAACATTTCACTGGATGGCGCGGGCGGTAACATCATGTCTAACTTCACCAAGGACAATATCGGTAAACCGATGGCGACCCTGTTTGTGGAGTACAAGGACAGCGGCAAGAAAGATGCCAATGGCCGTGCGATTCTGGTGAAACAGGAAGAAGTGATTAACGTGGCGAACATTCAGTCGCGCCTCGGCAACAGCTTCCGTATCACCGGTATCAGCAACCCGAACGAAGCCCGTCAACTGTCGCTGCTGCTGCGTGCCGGTGCGTTGATTGCACCAATTCAGATTGTGGAAGAGCGTACCATCGGCCCAACTATGGGTCAGCAGAACATCACGCAGGGTCTCGAAGCCTGTCTGTGGGGTCTGATCGCTTCCATTATCTTTATGGTGGTGTTCTATAAGAAATTTGGTCTGATCGCGACCAGCGCACTGCTGTGCAACCTGGTGTTGATCGTTGGCATCATGTCACTGCTGCCAGGTGCGACACTCACCATGCCGGGTATTGCCGGTATCGTGTTGACGCTGGCGGTGGCGGTGGATGCGAACGTACTGATTAACGAACGTATTAAAGAAGAGTTGCGCAACGGTCGTTCCGTGCAGCAGGCGATTCATGAAGGCTACAAAGGTGCCTTCTCCAGTATCGTCGACGCTAACGTTACGACGCTGATTAAAGTCATCATTCTTTATGCGGTCGGTACCGGTTCAATCAAAGGTTTTGCGATTACCACCGCTATCGGTATCGCGACCTCCATGTTTACCGCTATCGTCGGCACCCGTGCCATCGTTAACCTGGTGTACGGCGGCAAACGCATCAACAAGCTGTCTATCTAAGGAGTGCGTTGTGGCACAGGAATACAATATTGAGCAGCTGAACCACGGGCGTAAAGTCATTGACTTTATGCGCTGGGACACGCTTGCCTTTATCATCTCCGCCTTGCTGATTGTGGCGTCTGTCGCCATCGTTGGTGTGCGTGGCTTCAACTGGGGCCTCGACTTTACCGGCGGAACGGTGATTGAGATCAACCTGGAAAAACCGGCCGATCTGGATACCCTGCGCGTTGCGCTGGTGAAAGCGGGTTTTGATGAGCCGTTGGTACAGAACTTTGGCAGCAGCCGTGACGTGATGGTGCGTATGGCTCCGGTGCAAGGTCCGGCAGGCCAGGAATTGGGCAACAAAGTGGTGTCGGTGATTAACGAAACCGCACAGCAGAATGCCACCGTGAAGCGTATCGAGTTCGTGGGTCCGAGCGTGGGCAGCGATCTGGCGCAGGCGGGGGCGATGGCGCTGTTGTCGGCGCTGATCGCGATTCTGATCTACATCGGTTTCCGCTTTGAGTGGCGTCTGGCACTGGGTACCGTACTGGCGCTGGCCCATGACGTGATCATCACCTGCGGCATCCTGGCGTTGACCCACATCGAAATCGATCTGACCATCGTGGCATCCCTGATGTCGGTGATTGGTTACTCGCTTAACGATAAGATCGTGGTTTCCGACCGTATTCGTGAGAACTTCCGCAAGATCCGTCGCGGTTCTTCATACGATATCACTAACGTGTCGTTGACCCAGACGTTGAGCCGTACCCTGATCACCTCGCTGACAACGCTGGCGATGATCCTGATTCTGTTCATCTTTGGTGGTGCGCTGCTGAAAGGCTTCTCGCTGACCATGCTGATTGGTGTGACCATTGGTACCATCTCATCAATCTATGTCTCTTCGGCGCTGGCGCTGAAACTGGGCATGAAGCGTGAACATATGCTGGTGCAGAAAGTGGAGAAAGAGGGCGCTGATCAGCCTTCAATCATGCCGTAACTGCTGACCAGAAAGATCAAGGGCTGCCAGATGGCAGCCCTTTTTTTTGCCGTAAACCGCGCGATAAATCGCGCCGCTACAGAAACTGCGCATCACGGCGTGGTTGCGCCGGTCACATCATGCACACGAACATAGCCAAGTTGATCCGGTGAAAGGCCGCTCAGGCGCAGTGGTACCACCACGGAGCTGCGTGGCGTCAGACTGCCGGGCGCAGTGATGGTCTGGCTGAGACTGCCGGCATTTAACGGTTTACCGCTGGCCGGGTCCATTTCTCCCCAGACGACAGTCGCACTCAGCGCCGGAACCGGTTTGCCATCGGTCGAGCGGATCGTCAGATTGGCGTGACTGCCAGTCGCTTCACCTTCGACCTGGCTCAGCGACAGGCGTAATTTACCCAGTTGGGTTTGCAGTTCCACCGGCGTATTGGACTGAGGTAACAGCCAGGCACCCTGATTGGATTGGCTATTTAGCTGGCCCTGAATTTCCAGTGCAGCGGCCTGATTCGTTAACTGGCGCATTTGCTGATTCAGCTGCCCCACTTCCTGATGTAACTGAGTAACCTGTTTGGTGCCGGGTGTTGAGCTGCAACCGCTAAGTACCAGCAAAGAAAGCGCTGCTGGCGCCCATAACATCCTGATCGTCATGCAATGTCCTTTCCATTGTGGGGGAGGGCTAATGTTGCGCGATAAATCGCGCCGCGACAACCCGTGAACTGTATCGTCGCGGTGTGATTTATCACGCCGTTTTAACCATTGCCGCCCTTTTCATCTCAACACATTTTGTTGAAACCGAGATCGCGCTACACTGTGTGGCCCAAATTCTCGCGACAGGAAACGTCATGCATTGCCCATTCTGCTCCGCTGTGGACACCAAAGTGATAGATTCGCGCCTGGTCAGTGAAGGCTCTTCGGTGCGTCGCCGTCGCCAGTGTCTGGTGTGTCATGAGCGTTTTACCACCTTTGAAGTGGCTGAACTGGTGATGCCGCGCGTGGTGAAAAGCAACGATGTGCGTGAACCCTTTAACGAAGATAAACTCAGCAGCGGCATGATGAAGGCACTGGAGAAGCGTCCGGTGAGTGCCGATGCGGTGGAGAGCGCCGTCAACCATATCAAAACGCAACTTCGTGCCACCGGCGAGCGCGAAATCCCCAGCAAGCTGATTGGCAATCTGGTGATGGACGAGCTAAAGAAACTCGACAAAGTGGCCTACATTCGCTTCGCGTCGGTTTATCGCAGTTTTGAAGATATTCGTGATTTTGGCGAAGAGATCGCCCGCTTGCAGGATTAATCCATGATCGACGAACGCTATATGGCGCGCGCGCTGGAACTGGCGCGTCGCGGATGTTTTACCACCACGCCAAACCCGAATGTTGGCTGTGTGATTGTGCGGGACGGCGAAATCGTCGGCGAAGGCTGGCATCATCGCGCGGGCGAACCGCATGCGGAAGTGCATGCGCTGCGCATGGCGGGAGAGAAAGCCAGGGGCGCAACCGCCTATGTCACGCTTGAACCCTGTAGCCATCATGGTCGCACGCCACCCTGCTGCGATGCGTTGATCGCCGCCGGCGTCAGCCGGGTGGTCGCGGCGATGCAAGACCCCAATCCGCAGGTCGCCGGTCGTGGCCTGTATCGTCTGCAACAGGCGGGTATTGCGGTGAGCCACGGTTTGATGATGAATGAGGCTGAGGCGATCAATCGCGGTTTCCTGAAACGGATGCGTACCGGTTTCCCGTGGATCCAACTTAAATTGGGCGCGTCACTCGATGGCCGTACCGCTATGGCGAGTGGCGAAAGCCAGTGGATCACCTCGGCAGCCGCAAGGCGCGATGTGCAACGTTTTCGTGCCCAGAGTTCGGCTATTCTTACCACCAGTGCCACGGTGCTGGCGGATAACCCTGCACTGACGGTGCGCTGGAGTGAACTGAATGATGAGGTTCGTCAGCAACTGGACGAGCAGCAACTGCGTCAGCCAGTGCGGGTGGTGATTGACAGCCAGCAGCGCGTGACTCCGCAGCATCGTTTGGTCAACCAGGCGGGCGAAACCTGGCTGATGCGCAGTGAAGCCGATCAACAAGCCTGGCCGGAGACGGTGTCGCAGATTGTGGTGCCGCAGCGTGAGAGCCAACTGGACCTGGTGGCGATGATGATGTTGCTCGGTCAACGGCAAATTAACAGCGTGTGGGTCGAAGCGGGTGCATCGCTTGCCGGTGCGCTGTTGCAGGCGGGACTGGTGGATGAGCTGATTGTCTACATGGCACCGAAACTGCTGGGTAATGCCGCTCGTGGCTTGTGTGAATTAGCGGGTCTGGAACATCTGGCCGATGCGCCAGCCCTGAATTTTAGTGACGTGCGCCTGGTGGGTGAAGACTTGCGTCTGACGCTCACCCCGCGCTGAAAAGCCTGAGCGCGTCGTCAAAGAGTATGATAGAATCCGCCCCCTTCTGCGGGGCTACAATACAACACCCAAAGGATATGTATGAAAGTTATCGAAGCTCCTGTTGCCACGCCTGATGCTAACATCGCCATCGTAATTGCGCGTTTTAACAACTTCATTAATGACAGCCTGCTGGACGGTGCGGTTGATGCGCTGAAGCGTATTGGTCAGGTGAAAGACGAAAACATCACCATCGTCTGGGTACCAGGTGCCTATGAACTGCCGCTGGCGGCGCGTGCGCTGGCAAAATCCGGTAAACATGACGCCATCGTGGCGCTGGGTACCGTGATCCGTGGCGGCACGGCGCACTTCGAATATGTGGCCGGTGAAGCCAGCTCAGGTATTGCCAACGTGGCAATGACCAGCGATATCCCGGTGACTTTCGGCGTGCTGACCACTGAAAACATCGAGCAGGCGATTGAACGCGCCGGCACGAAAGCGGGTAACAAGGGTGCCGAAGCGGCCCTGACTGCCCTCGAAATGATTAACGTATTGAAAGCCATCAAAGCCTGATTTTTGTAAGGGGAATTTTGTGAAACCTGCTGCTCGTCGTCGCGCCCGTGAGTGCGCTGTCCAGGCGCTTTACTCCTGGCAGTTGTCCAACAACGACATTGCCGATGTGGAATACCAGTTTCTGGCGGAACAAGACGTCAAAGACGTCGATATCAGTTACTTCCGCGAACTGCTGGCCGGTGTGGCGACCAACAGCGCATACCTGGATGGTCTGATGAAACCTTACCTGTCGCGTCAGCTGGAAGAGCTGGGCCAGGTAGAAAAAGCCATCCTGCGTATTTCGCTGTATGAGCTGAGCAAACGTGATGATGTGCCCTATAAAGTGGCGATCAACGAAGGTATCGAGCTGGCTAAAGTATTTGGCGCAGAAGACAGCCACAAATTTGTCAACGGCGTGCTGGATAAAGCCGCTCCACAAATTCGCCCCAACAGAAAATAGTGCAAAAGGCCGGTCATCCGGCCTTTTTTCATTGAGACCTGACTATGCCCTGTGGTGAATTCGAACTGATCGCACGTTATTTTAACCGCGTCACCAGCTCCCGCCGCGATGTCGAGAAGGGAATTGGTGACGACTGCGCATTGCTTAACGTGCCAGAAAAACAGACGCTTGCTATCAGCACCGATACGCTGGTAGAAGGCGTGCATTTCCTGCGTGATATCCATCCAGCCGATCTCGGTTATAAAGCGGTTGCGGTCAACCTGAGCGATCTGGCTGCTATGGGCGCCGATCCGGCATGGCTAACGCTGGCGCTGACGCTGCCGGAAGTGAACGAGAGCTGGCTGGCGGCCTTCAGTGACAGCCTGTTTGAGCTGCTGGATTACTACGATATGCAGCTGATTGGCGGCGATACTACGCGCGGCCCACTGAGCATGACGTTGGGCATCCACGGTTTAGTTCCGGTAGGGCGTGCACTAAAACGATCCGGTGCGAAGCCGGGTGACTGGATTTTCGTCACCGGCACGCTGGGTGACAGTGCTGCCGGTCTGGCGTTGTTGCAGCATCGTTACCGTCTGTCGGACCCGGCGGTGCACGAAACGCTGATCAAACGTCATTTACGCCCGATGCCGCGCGTCTTGCAGGGGCAGGCGCTGCGTAGCCTGGCCACGTCAGCGATCGATGTGTCGGATGGATTGCTCTCCGACCTCGGCCATATTTTGCAGGCCAGCCGTGTCGGCGCGCGCTTGAATGTCGATGCACTGCCGCTGTCGGCAGCACTGCGCGACCATTTCGACGCAGACCAGGTGCAACGCTGGGCGCTGGCAGGAGGGGAAGACTACGAGCTGTGCTTCACGGTGCCGGAAGTGAACCGTGGTGCGCTGGACGTGGCGCTCGGTCATCTCGGCGTGCCTTATACCTGCATTGGTCAGATAGCACCGGAAGCCGATGGACTCACGTTGCTGGAAAATGGCAAGCCGCTGAGCTTCAATCACAAAGGATTTGATCACTTTGACGTTAAATAAAGATGTGGCAAAGAGCCGCCTGCGTATGTCCAATCCGTGGCATCTGCTGGCGACCGGCTTTGGTAGTGGGTTAAGTCCGATCGTACCGGGTACCGCGGGATCGCTGGCGGCGATCCCGTTCTGGTGGTTGATGACCTTTTTGCCATTGCAGATCTATTCGCTGGTGGTGCTGATCGGTATCAGCGTCGGCGTCTATCTGTGCCATCGCACTGCCAAAGACATGGGTGTCCACGATCACGGCAGCATTGTCTGGGACGAGTTTATCGGTATGTGGATCACCCTGATGGCGATTCCGCTGATGAGCTGGAAATGGGTCCTGGCGGGTTTTGTCATTTTCCGCATTTTTGATATGTGGAAACCCTGGCCGATTCGCTGGTTCGATCAGAACGTGCATGGCGGCATGGGGATTATGGTCGATGATATTATCGCCGGGGTGATCTCTGCGGTGATTTTGTACGTGTTAGGGCATGTGATGATCTGATGCCTATCCCGTCGCGGCGCGATTTATCGCGCCGCGACGGATGAAAATTTTACTCAAAACCCACAACTGGGTGCGGTTGATACACCGTCTCCAGCTCGGCAATATCCGTTGTACTCAACTCCACGTCCACCGCTTTGACCAGCTCAGCAAACTGCTCTGCGCGTGATGCCCCGATAATGGGTGCCGTCACCACCGGCTTATGCAGCAACCAGGCCAGCGCAATCTGTGCACGCGTGACGCCTTTATCCGCTGCCAGGGTGGCGATACGTTCCGCGATAGCTGCATCGTTCTCTTCGGTGTCGCGGTAAAGTTTAGCCATCACCTCATCTGACACGGAGCGGGCGGTGGCTTCACCCCACGGGCGCGTCAGCTTACCGCGAGCCAATGGACTCCAGGGCAGGACGGCGATGCCTTCGCGCAGACACAGCGGATGCATGGCGTTCTCTTCTTCCCGTTGAATCAGGTTGTACTGATCCTGCATGCTGACAAAGCGCGCCCATCCTTCGCGAGTCTGGAGCTGAAGCGCCTGCTCAAATTGCGCCGCATGCATTGAGGATGCGCCGATATAACGCGCTTTACCGGCCTGTACCACGTCGTGCAGCGCTTCCAGCGTCTCCTCAATCGGCGTGTCGTAATCCCAGCGGTGAATCTGGAGCAGGTCAACATGATCCATGCCCAGCCGTGTCAGGCTGTCATCAATTGATTGCAGGATATTGTTGCGCGACAGCCCCTGGGTCAGATTACTTAATGGGAAATAGACCTTGGTGGCGACCACGACTTCGTCGCGGCGAGCAAAATCTTTCAGGGCGCGCCCGACAATCTCTTCGCTGCTGCCGTCGGAATAGGAGTTGGCGGTATCAAAAAAGTTGATGCCTGCTTCCAGCGCTTGCTTGATTAACGGGCGGCTGCTCTCTTCCGGTAACGTCCAGGCGTGATTGCCGCGCAGCGGATCGCCATAGGTCATACAGCCCAGGCAGAGACGGGAAACCTGTAATTCAGTCTTACCTAAAGGAATTTTTTTCATTGGGAGGTCTGCTCTCGCATCAGGGAAATCCCTTAAGCATAGCAGCAGGCTCGCTCGCCGGGCGGCGAGCGAGCAGGGGATTACTGGGCCAGCCAGCAGGTGATTTGTTGCTGAATACCGGTGGCATCCAGTTGGTAGTCATGGCGCACTTCTTCCTGGGTACCCTGCGGGATGAACTCATCAGGCAGACCGAGGTTCAGCACCGGTATACGCAGGCGTTTTGCCATCACAAATTCGTTCACGCCGCTACCTGCTCCGCCCATGATAGCCCCTTCTTCCAGGGTGATCAGGGCGTCGTGGCTGCCCGCCAGTTCCGTGATCAACGCCTCATCCAGCGGTTTGACAAAACGCATATCCACCAGGGTGGCATTCAACGCTTCGGCGGCCGCAGTGGCTTCCGGCAGCAAGGTACCGAAGTTGAGAATCGCCAGCTTCTCGCCCTGACGTTTTATCACGCCCTTGCCCAACGGCAGGCTCGCCAGGGGTTCCAGCGCTGCCCCGGTGCCGGTACCGCGCGGGTAACGCACGGCACTTGGGCCATCCTGATAGTGGTAACCGGTGTACAACATCAGGCGGCATTCGTTCTCGTCGCTTGGCGTCATGATCACCATGCCAGGGATACAGCGCAGATAAGCCAGATCGAACGCACCCTGATGGGTTTGTCCGTCGGCACCGACAATGCCGCCACGATCGATAGCAAACAACACTGGCAGCTTCTGGATCGCCACATCGTGGATCACCTGATCGTATGCGCGTTGCAGGAAGGTAGAGTAGATCGCCACAATCGGTTTGTAGCCGCCAATCGCCATCCCTGCCGCGAAGGTTACCGCGTGCTGTTCAGCGATCGCCACGTCGAAATATTGCTGCGGATAGTCACGGGAAAAACTCACCATGCCGGATCCTTCGCGCATCGCCGGAGTGATGGCCATCAGGCGTGCGTCATCAGCCGCGATTTCGCTTAACCAGTTACCAAATACTTTGGAGTAGCTCGGCAGACCACCTGCGCTTTTCGGCAGCGAACCGCTGGCCGGATCGAATTTCGGTACGGCATGCCAGGTGATGGGATCTTCTTCCGCCGGCGCATAGCCTTTGCCTTTTTTGGTCATGATATGCAGGAACTGCGGGCCTTTCAGGCTACGCATGTTCTTCAGCGTACTGACCAACGCGAGGACATCGTGACCATCCACCGGGCCGATGTAGTTAAAACCGAGTTCTTCAAACAGCGTACCCGGTACCACCATGCCTTTCAGATGTTCTTCAGTGCGTTTGACCAGCTCTTTGATCGGCGGCAGGTTGTCCAGCACCCGTTTGCCGCCTTCGCGCAGGCGTGAATAGGTTTTACCGGAGAGGATCTGCGCCAGACGATTGTTCAGCGCACCCACGTTCTCGGAGATCGACATCTCGTTGTCGTTGAGGATCACCAGCATATCCGGTTTGATATCGCCCGCGTGGTTCATGGCTTCAAATGCCATGCCCGCCGTGATGGCACCATCACCAATGATGGCCGCAGTACGACGCCCTTTACCTTCACGCTCGGCGGCGACGGCCATACCGAGGGCGGCGCTGATGGAGGTTGACGAGTGACCGACGCTCAGTACGTCGTATTCGCTCTCTTCACGCCACGGGAAGGGATGCAGACCATTTTTCTGACGGATGGTGCCGATGCGATCGCGGCGACCGGTCAGAATTTTATGCGGGTAGGCCTGATGGCCAACATCCCACACCAGATGGTCAAACGGGGTGTTGTAAACATAATGCAGCGCCACTGTTAGCTCGACGACGCCCAGACCCGAAGCGAAGTGACCACTGGAGCGGCTGACGCTGTCCAGCAGATACTGACGCAGCTCGTCACAGAGTGCCGGAAGCTTCTCTTTTGGCAGTAAACGTAATTCCTGTACCGTGCTTGCCAGCGCCAGTGTCGGGTATTTTGCAATATCAAAACTCATCAGAGACTCATTATGAAAGTTATTTATCGCGTTCAATTATGAAGCTAGCCAACGCTTGTAATGCTGTGGTGTTAAAGGATTGCGCGGCCAGAATATCCAACGCGCCCAGTGCCTCCTGATAGAGATCCCAGGCTTTTTGACGGGCATTATCCAGCCCCATCAGCGCCGGATATGTGCTTTTGCCCAGTGCCTGATCGGCCCCCTGGGTTTTGCCCAATATCGCGGTGTCGCCGACCACATCCAGGATGTCATCCTGCACCTGAAACGCCAAACCAATGGCATTGGCATAGACATCCAGAACGGGCAGGGCGGCACGGCCTTGCTCACCCGCCGCCAACGCACCAAGTCGTACGGCAACACGGATCAATGCACCGGTTTTATGACGGTGAATCTGTTCCAGTTGCGCGAGGTCGATGCTTTTACCCTCGGCGGCGAGGTCCAGTGCCTGGCCGCCGCACATACCTGCGACACCACTGGCCTGCGCCAGTTCGGAGATCATGGTAATACGGGCTTCTGCACTTACGCCAGGCATCGGCTGGTCGGCCAAAATCGAAAACGCCAGCGTTTGCAGGGCATCGCCTGCGAGAATCGCCGTGTCTTCACCATATTTGATATGGCAGGTTGGCTGCCCACGACGCAATGCATCGTCGTCCATCGCAGGCAGATCGTCATGAATCAAAGAGTACGCGTGGATACATTCTACCGCCGCAGCGGGCGCATCCAGGCTGGCCGGATCGGCCTTTAACATTTCACCCGTAGCGTAAACCAGAAAAGGGCGCAGACGCTTACCGCCTAATAGTGCCCCATATTGCATGGCATTCACCAGAGGAGAACTCTGAAAAGGAAGTGGATCTAACAAGCGCGTCAGCGCGAGGTTTACCCTTTCGTGATAGGCGCTTAGCAGTTTGGCGAAATCCATCAATTATCTTCCGGCGTAAAAGGGGTGAGCGCGGCGTCTTTATCATCGCTCAGCAAAATCTGCACGCGCTGTTCCGCCTGTTGCAGGGTTTGCTGGCCGCTACGTGCCAACTGAACACCGCGTTCAAATTCTTTTAGCGCCTCTTCCAGCGGCAGCTCACCACTTTCCAGGCGGCTGACGATCTGTTCCAGTTGCTGTAGAGCGCTTTCAAAACTGGCGGGCGCTTCGGCTTTTTTCGGCATAATCAGTGTCGACTCACAGGTTGGGACATCATCTTGCAGTCGGTCATGGTATCTGACGAGGATTAATTAGCAAAATAATGAATGTGACTGCGGTTGCAGAAGAAGTCACCAGACAAAGGTGATATACTCTCGCGCCTCGGATGCGGACGCTCCTGCTTAGCCCGCAATTATATGATTTTACCAGCTAAGTGCCGATGCTTTTAGCACTTATTTGCCCAACGAAGCTGTGTCGCCATGAAGTTTATTATCAAGCTCTTCCCCGAAATCACCATCAAGAGTCAGTCGGTGCGACTGCGCTTTATCAAGATTCTGACCGGAAACATTCGTAACATTCTGCGCACTCTGGATGATGAGATCGCGGTTGTGCGTCACTGGGACCACATTGTGGTCCGGGCGAAGAAGGAAACGTTGCGCGCAGCGGTGATTGCCGAACTGACGCGTATTCCGGGTATCCATCACGTACTGGCGGTGGAAGATCATGAATACACCGATATGCATAACATCTTCGAACAGACGCTGGCGCTGTATCGTGAACGTCTCGAAGGTAAAAGCTTTTGCGTGCGCGTGAAGCGTCGCGGCAAGCATGAGTTCAGCTCGCAGGACGTGGAACGCTACGTAGGCGGCGGTCTGAACCAGCATATCGAAAGCGCTCGCGTGCAACTGAATAATCCGGATGAGACGGTCAACCTTGAGATTGAAAACGATCGCCTGCTGCTGATCACCGGACGTTATGAAGGACTGGGCGGCTTTCCGATTGGTACCCAGGAAGATGTGCTGTCACTGATTTCCGGCGGTTTTGACTCCGGTGTCTCCAGTTATATGTTGATGCGCCGTGGCTGCCGCGTGCATTACTGTTTCTTCAATCTTGGCGGTGCCGCGCATGAAATCGGCGTACGCCAGGTAGCGCATTATTTGTGGAATCGTTTTGGTCGTTCGCATCGTGTGCGTTTCGTCGCCATCAATTTTGAACCGGTGGTGGGTGAGATCCTCGAAAAAGTGGATGACGGCCAGATGGGTGTGGTGCTGAAGCGTATGATGGTGCGCGCGGCGTCGATGGTCGCCGAGCGTTACGGCGTACAGGCGTTGGTGACCGGTGAAGCGCTGGGCCAGGTTTCCAGCCAGACGCTGACCAATCTGCGTTTAATCGATAACGCCTCCGACACGCTGATTCTGCGTCCGCTGATTTCCCATGACAAAGAGCACATCATCAAGCTGGCGCGTGAGATTGGTACGGAAGATTTTGCCCGTACTATGCCGGAATATTGCGGCGTGATCTCGAAAAGCCCGACGGTGAAAGCGGTGAAGGCGAAGATCGAAGCGGAAGAGACGAATTTCGATTTTGCTATTCTGGATCGCGTGGTGCAGGAAGCCAGCAACGTTGATATCCGTGAAATCGCCGAGAAAACTGAAGAAGAAGTCGTGGAAGTTGAGACGGTTGCGTCGTTCACTGCCAATGATGTGGTACTGGATATTCGCTCGATTGATGAGCAGGATGACACGCCACTGGCGCTGGAAGGGGTTGAGGTAAAATCGCTGCCGTTCTACAAACTCAGCACCCAATTTGGCGATCTCGACCAGAGCAAAACCTGGCTGTTGTATTGCGACCGCGGCGTGATGAGCCGTTTGCAGGCGCTGTACCTGCATGAGCAGGGTTTTACCAATGTGAAGGTGTATCGCCCGTAACGGTCGATACACCTCCGTAGCGGCGCGATTTATCGCGCATGTTAAAAGGCAGGGCGCGCGATGAATCGCGCCGCTACGTTTTTCAGCATTCTTCGAATTCCTGGTAGTTATAGATTCCTGCCGCCAGCACCAGTTGCGATGCCACTTCGCGTGCTTTTTCTTTGTTCACCAGCAGATCAATCAGTTTCAGCGCAAAATCCATCGAAGTGCCCGGCCCCTGGCTGGTCAGCAGATTGACGCGGGGATCCCACACGACACGGCGTTCCATCCATTTCGCTTCCGGGATGGTTTCTTTCAGGCCGGGAAAACCGGTCATGTTCCCGACCGGGAACAGATCGTGCGGCACCAGGACCGTACCGGGTGCGGCGCAAATCGCCGCGACAATGCGACCAGAAAGATGAAACTGGCGCACGGTTTCCACCAGCAAAGGACTGTCGCGGAAGGTTTGTGCGCCTTTCAGACCGCCGGGCAACACAATGGCGGCATAATCGTTATCTGCCACTTCAACCAGCGGCGCATCAGCCAGCAGGCGCACGCCACGCGAGCAGACGATCTCCCGGCTGCCATCGCTTTCGACACTGGCGGTAGTGACCTGCAAACCGCCACGCACCAACAAATCGATGGTGGTGACCGCTTCGGTCTCTTCACTGCCATGTGCCAGGCAAACCAGAACCGATGCGTTCGTGCTCATATTGGGACTCCTTGCGTTTAATCAAATCATACAAACGGGTGTTCTCCGGCAATGCAATGCCCTGCGCGCGTGCGCGGCGCAGCAGGTAACCGGTGATGTAATCAATTTCGGTCTGGCGCTGCGCCCGAACATCCTGCAACATCGATGAGACGTTGGCTGCCGTGGTGTCGATGACGTCATAGATGATGTCACGCAGATTATCGACGGCAATGTGTTGGCCTTCGCGCTCCATCACCCAGGCAATCTCCTCGCACAGTTTGGCGATTTGCTCAGGCCAGGCACGCAGCGCACCGTTCTGGCAATCATGCTCGACGGTCATCGGGTTGATCACGCAGTTGACCGCCAGCTTACGCCAGCAGGCAGAGGCGATATTGTTATGCCAGGCAACATCGGGCAAGGCTTGATGCAGGATATCCGCGATATCACTCATCGCTTCACTCTCGCGACTGGCCGGGCCAATATGGGTGATGCCCTGCGCCACATGTTTAATCACCGTGACATCACGCATCGCCGCGTGCGTCGTAATCCCGCGCAGCAGAGGCTGCTGGACATCTTTCAGCTCTTCCAGGGTGCCCATCCCATTGTGTAACAACAGAATCGGCGCATGTGCCGGTAATACGCTTTGCAGATTCTTCACGGCGGGAGAAACCTGTGGGGCTTTTAGCGTCACCAACAACAATTGGCTCTCCGCCAGAAACAGCGGATCGTTGGCAATAAAAGTGTGGTTGCTGACGTTGCCTTCAGGATCGATCACATTGACCGAACAATAGGGCTGCGGTACGCGCAGCCAGCCCTGAACATCATGTCCCTGGCGTGCGAGGGCGGCGAGCCAAACCTGACCCAGGGCGCCGCAACCCAACACGGTAATTTTCATTGTGCCTCCCGCTGACGGGTTATCGTTTTCACTACACACTATCAGTATAGCTTTCGGTGTATCGTGTTTTATTAGCGCGACAAGACGCGTATTATGCATGTCACTTTAGCGTCAGGAGAAGACAAGATGCCATCTTTCGATATCGTTTCCGAAGTCGAACTACAGGAAGTCCGTAATGCGGTGGAAAATGCGAGCCGTGAACTGTCTACCCGTTTTGATTTCCGTAACGTCAGCGCCAGCATTGAGCTGAACGAAAAGAATGAGACCATCAAAATCACCACGGAGTCTGATTTTCAGGTCAAGCAGCTGGTGGATATTTTAAGAGAAAAGCTGCTGAAGCGCGGAATTGAAGGGGCAGCAATTGAAGTCCCGGAAGAGATCGAGCACAGCGGTAAAAGCTGGAGCGTCGAAGCCAAACTGAAAAAAGGCATCGAAAGCGACGTGGCGAAGAAACTGGTGAAGCTGATCAAAGACAGCAAGCTGAAAGTTCAGACGCAGATTCAGGGTGATGAACTGCGCGTCACCGGTAAATCGCGTGACGATTTGCAAGGCGCGATGGCGCTGGTGCGTGGCGGCAATCTCGGTCAGCCATTCCAGTTCAAAAACTTCCGCGATTAATCGCCTTTGTCGCGTGCGGCACGGCGATACAGCGTGCTGCGCGCGATACCCAATGCCTGCGCAGTTTTACTGATATTGCCATTAAAGCGTTGCAGCGTTTCGGCAATCAGCCGTTCATCATGACTTTGCAAATTCTCGACTACCACCGGAGCGGCGGCACGACGGTATTCGGCGGGCAAATGCACTTCGCTTACTTCTTCCCCTTCATCCGCCAGCGCCAGCAATACGCGCAACAGGCTGCGCAACTGACGCACATTGCCTGGCCACGGGAGCTGAGCCAACGAGGTCAGCAACGAGGGCGACAACTGAATATCGCGATCGCCACCTCCCAACTCCAGCCACAAACGCTGAATAAAGCCCGCTAAATCTGGCCACTCGCGCAGCGGCGGGATGGTCATGGAAAATTCCTGTAAGCGGTAAAGTAAATCCTCGCGGAACTCGCCTTCAGCCACGCGTTGCGCCAGATCGCGATGCGTGGCGCAAATTACCGCAAAGTTGACTGGCCAACTGCGGCTGGAACCCAGGGGTGACACTTCTTTTTCCTGCAACACGCGCAGCAGGCGGGTTTGCAACGCCAGCGGCATATCGCCAATTTCATCCAGGAACAACACGCCACCGTCGGCTTCACGGATTTTACCGATATAGCCGTTTTTACCCGCACCGGTAAAGGCACCAGGCTGATAGCCAAATAACTCGGATTCAATCAGTGATTCCGGGATGGCGGCGCAATTGATGGCGACAAATTTGCCTTCCCGCCAACGGCTTTGTTGATGCAACGCACGGCTGACAAACTCTTTTCCGCTGCCGGTTTCACCATGAATACACAATGAAACGCCAGCGTTCAGCAGACGTACCATTTTCTCGCCATCACGTCGTAACGAGAAGGGCAGCTCCGTATGGCTGGCGGCGGGTGTGGCGAAGTGAGTACGGTGGGGTGCGCGCAGGCGGAAATAAAAGGTTTGCGCGCAGTAATTTAACGGCACCGGGATGGTGTTGGCGGCCTGCTCCTGGTGGGGGAACAGTTGCTGGAACGTCAGGGAACCGAGTTGCTCCGCGCTGAGAGCCAGTTCGCGCATTGCGAGGCGATTCGCTGCCATCAGCACATTGTCGGAGAACACCAACAGCAACTCGTCGCTGGTATCGATACCCTGTGGTTGCGCATGCAGGCTCATCAGCCACTGCTGCGGGTGCAGGCTCTGCTTAACCCACAGATACTCAATTTGTTTGGCTGCGGCTTTCACCCAACTGAAGGTTTGTGGATGCGGGAAATGCGCCGGACCCGAGATATCCAGCACCCCGGCAATCTGACCGTTGGGCATCTGGAGCGGCATGGCTGCGCAGTACAACCCCTGATTACGCGTGAGAAAATGTTGCTGTCCGTCTATCTCGCAGCCATCGTCAATTGCCAGCGCGGTGCCAATGGCGTTGGTGCCACGGCCACACTCGCTCCATAAATTGCCGGGTGCCAATGCGTAGCGCTGCGCTTTCTCCATCGACTGCATATCGCCAAAGGTATGTAGCACCATGCCGCTGGCATCCGAGAGGATCACCACCGATTGCTTCTCCGCCATCTTTTGCGCCAGTTGGTTGATCACCGGCTGGGCAAACTGCTGCAATCCGCTGTTGCTGGCGAGCAAATCCGCCAGTTCACCCTGACGTACCCGGGGAAAGTCATCAGCGGTGCGATCAAGTCCATATAGCTGGCTACGAAACCAGGAATCGCTAAGAAGCGGAGTAGCGTTGATCGCGGCGGATGAATTTCCCTGCATTGGTAACCTCATGCCCTGGCAAAGTGTTGCGACATTGTAGCTATTTGGTTTTTGTGGTGTTGCGATATGCAACACAGATGGTGATTTTTACCGCACCATTCCATTAAGTTATTACGGTTATTTTTTATGTAACTCTATGTTGAGTATCACTATTTTTTAATCCATCGCAAGCTGAAAAAAACTGGCACGCGCGCTGCAATAGTCATGCTGGCAGCGGGCTGTTCAACCTGGCGACCCTCAGGTTGCCGCTGCCAGCTCCAGAACATCTGACCCTACATTAAGGAGTTTGCGATGCGTTATGCACATCCCGGCACGCCCGGCGCTTTGGTTTCTTTCAAAGCGACTTACGGCAACTACATTGCGGGCAAATTCACAGAGCCGCTCAGCGGCCAGTACTTTACTAACACCTCGCCAGTTGATGGCAGCGACATTGCGCAGTTCCCTCGATCGGACGCGCGTGATATCGACTTAGCACTGGATGCTGCTCATCAGGCCGCTGACGCCTGGGGAAAAACCAGTGTGCAACACCGTGCCAATCTGCTGTTACAGGTGGCGGATCGTATCGAAGCCAATCTGGAAATGTTGGCCGTAGCCGAGAGCTGGGACAACGGCAAGCCGATCCGTGAAACGCTGAATGCGGATCTGCCATTGGCGGTTGACCACTTCCGTTACTTCGCGGGCTGCCTGCGCGCGCAGGAAGGTAGTACGGCAGAGATCGATGAAAACACCGTCGCCTACCACTTCCACGAGCCGTTGGGCGTGGTGGGGCAGATTATCCCGTGGAACTTCCCGTTATTGATGGCGGCCTGGAAATTGGCTCCGGCGCTGGCTGCGGGTAACTGTGTGGTTCTGAAACCCGCCGAGCAGACGCCGCTGGGTATCACTCTGCTGCTGGAATTAATCGGCGATCTGTTCCCGGCGGGGGTGCTTAACGTGGTACAGGGTTTTGGCCGTGAAGCGGGTGAAGCGCTGGCGACCAGTAAACGTATTGCCAAAATCGCCTTTACCGGTTCGACCCCGGTGGGACGTCATATTATGGCGTGCGCGGCGGAGAATATTATTCCCTGTACCGTCGAACTGGGCGGTAAATCTCCCAACATCTATTTTGCTGATGTGATGGACGGTGAGCCAGAGTTTATTGAAAAAGCGGTGGAAGGTCTGGTGTTGGGCTTCTTCAATCAGGGCGAAGTTTGTACCTGCCCGTCACGCGCGCTGATCCATGAATCGATCTATGCCCCGTTTATGGAGCGGGTGATGGCTAAGATTGCCACTATTCGTCGTGGAGATCCGCTGGATACCGAAACTATGATCGGTGCCCAGGCTTCGCGTCAGCAGTTTGATAAAATCCTCTCTTATATCGACATTGCGCGGCAGGAGGGAGGTCAAATCCTGACCGGCGGTGAGCGCGCCAGCATTGCGCCAGCGTTCGATAATGGCTTCTATATTCAGCCGACGCTGATTAAAGGCGATAACCAGATGCGCTGTTTCCAGGAAGAGATTTTTGGGCCAGTTATCGGTGTCACCACCTTTAAAGATGAGGCCGAAGCGCTGGAGATTGCCAACCAGACACAATTTGGCCTTGGGGCCGGTGTCTGGACACGAAACACGAATCTGGCTTATCGCATGGGGCGTAGTATTAAAGCCGGTCGCGTCTGGACCAACTGCTACCACATCTACCCGGCACACGCTGCTTTTGGCGGCTATAAACAATCCGGAGTAGGGCGCGAAACGCATAAAATGGCGCTTAACGCCTACCAACAAACGAAAAACCTGCTGGTTAGCTACGACATCGCACCACTGGGGCTCTTTTAACCCCTTAACAGACCCTTTTGGAGAGTGAATTGATGAACATGAAGATCAAAACCACGATGAAAGCGGCAGTTGTGAAATCGTTCGGTGAGCCTTTGGTGATTGAAGAAGTACCGGTGCCTTCGGTCGGGCCGGGTCAGGTTTTGGTAAAAATTGCCGCCACCGGGGTTTGCCATACCGATTTGCACGCTGCTGAAGGTGACTGGCCGATCAAACCTAATCCCCCCTTTATTCCCGGCCATGAAGGTGTTGGTCAGGTTGTGGCGCTGGGCGAAGGTGTGATACATCTCAAACTTGGCGATCGCGTGGGTGTGCCCTGGCTCTACTCGGCCTGTGGTCATTGCGAATATTGTCTCGATAGCTGGGAAACGCTGTGTCTGTCGCAGCAGAATGCCGGTTATTCAGTCAATGGTAGCTTTGCAGAGTATTGCCTGGCGGATGCTAACTACGTCGGTATCCTGCCGGATAATATTGAGTATCATGAGATCGCGCCGATTTTGTGTGCCGGTGTCACGGTGTACAAAGGGCTGAAGATGACCGATACCAAGCCAGGTGACTGGGTGGTGATTTCCGGTATCGGTGGTTTGGGACATATGGCTGTTCAGTACGCGGTAGCGATGGGGCTTAACGTGGCTGCTGTTGATATTGATGACGAGAAGCTGGAGTTTGCTAAACGTCTGGGTGCCAGCGTGGTGGCTAACGCGAAAAATGTCGATCCGGCGAAATTCTTCCACGAAAGCTTCGGCGGCGCGCACGGTGTGCTGGTGACAGCGGTTTCACCGAAAGCCTTTGAGCAAGCGTTGGGAACCATGCGTCGTGGCGGTACGATGGTGCTGAATGGCCTGCCGCCGGGCAAATTTGACCTGTCGATTTTTGACATGGTGTTGGACGGTATTACGGTGCGCGGTTCAATTGTCGGCACCCGTAAGGATTTGCAGGAGGCGCTCGACTTCGCTGGTCGTCACAAAGTGAAAGCCAATGTAGCGGTGGAGCCGTTGGTCAACATCAACGATATCTTTGCCCGCATGCATGCCGGTAAAATTGAAGGCCGTATTGTTGTTGATATGTCGCTGTAAATAAAAGCCCGGCGCAATGGCCGGGCTTGGTTTTAACTGCTGGCGAGCAGCGCTTCCAGTTCAACGCGGCTCGTCACTTTACTGTCTATCTTGATGTAGGCGCTTTTCTCTTCCGGCACGATAAACACCGACGCAACACCGGGCTGGGATTTCAGACGTTTCTCCAGATTGGGAACTGCCAGCACCGCATCGCTCAGGACAATACGCAGGCTGCTGACATAAGGTGGTTCCTGCATCGACATGCTGATAAACAGCCAAATCGCCGCGACCACCGCACCCACCAGAAATACCGTTTGTGCATCAAAATGACCAAATACCCAACCGCCCATGCTGCCGCCAATGGCGACGCCGAGGAATTGGCTGGTGGAGTAGATGCCCATCGCCGTGCCTTTATAACCCGGCGGAGATTCTTTACTGATTAAGGACGGCAGAATCGCTTCCATCAGGTTGAAGGCCAGGAAGAACAGCTGCACGCCAATCACCAGCGTCCAGAAGTGGCTGCCTGCTCCCCACAGTACGATTTCCGCCACCACAATCAATCCGACACAACTGACAAACACCCGTTTCATGCGGCGTTTGACTTCGGCATAAATAATGAACGGGATGACGCTGACAAAGGAAACCAGCATGGTCACCAGATACACTTTCCAGTGCTCGGAGGCCGGGAATCCAGCTTGTTCAAACTGGCCGGGGAGCGCCACGAAGCTCGACATCAGCAGGATGTGCAGACACAGGATACCAATATTCAGTTTCACCAGGCGTGAATTGGTCAGTACCGCGCGGATGCTGCCTTTCACCATGCCGGACTCACGGTTCAGCACATGGTTTGGGGCATTGGGCACCACCAGCAGCGTAATCACAATGCCACAGCTTGCCAGAATCGCAATCATCCAGAACAATGCATGCAGGCCGAGTGCATGGGTGACAATTGGACCGAGAACCATCGCAATAGCGAAAGTGACCCCGAAGCTGATGCCGATAAAAGCCATTGCTTTGGTACGGTTCTGCTCACGGGTTAAATCGGACAATAAGGCCATCACTGCGGCGGCGATAGCGCCGGAGCCTTGTAAGGCACGACCAAGAATGACACCCCAGATAGAGGTGGTGGTAGCCGCAATTACGCTACCTAAAACAAACAGCAGCAGGCCACCGACAATCAGCGGTTTACGACCGATACGGTCCGAGAGTAAACCAAAGGGAATCTGGAAGATCGCCTGTGCCAGGCCATAGATACCTATCGCCAGGCCAATTAATGTTTCACTGGCACCCTGTAGCGCCATGCCATAGGTGGTGAGCACCGGCAGCACCATAAACATTCCCAGCATACGCAGGGAAAAAACCGTACCCAAACCCCATGTAGCACGCAGCTCTACCGGAGTCATTTTATTATCTTTCATTGCAACCTCTGTTAATTTGCTGCACTTATTCTAGGGAGCAGGGCAGGGCGGGTAAAACAATTGTTTTTAAGCGATGGTAACAAAAAGAAAGGGCGCGAAAATCGCGCCCTTTCATGGATTTGCGGAGCTAAATTACCAGACGTAAGTCAGCAGATCTTTTGACGCTGGGGTCATAAAATCCACCGACATCATTACGCTCAAAGCAGTGACAGCAACAATGGAGAAGACAAACAGTTTACGTGCCCAAACTTTATCGTTTGAGGTTTTGTAACCTGAAAGCGCCATCCCGAGCCACCAGACACTCACTGCCGCAGCAACGACCAGATATTTGTAGCCAGCGTAGCCGCCCAGCGACAGCATCAGCGTGGCAATCATAAACGCCAGGATATACAGCGTAATATGGTTTTTCGCCACGGAGATACCTTTCACCACCGGCAGAACCGGGATGTTCGCTGCCTGGTAATCTTTAAAGCGGAAGATGGCAATCGCATAGGAGTGCGGCATCTGCCACAGGCTAAAGATCGCCAGCAAAATCAGCGCGCCAGCATCAAACTCGTTAGTCACCGCGCAGTAACCAATCACTGGCGGCATTGCGCCAGAGAGGCTACCAATCAGCGTACCGTAGACCGAATTACGCTTCATATAGAGGCTGTAAATGCCGACGTAGACTACGAAGCCCAGCACCGCCAGCCACATGGCCAGCGGGTTAGCACCGAAATAAAGCAACGCAAAGCCAGCAATACCTAATGCGGTTGCATAAACCAGGCTCACTTTCGCCGAGATAAGGCCTTTAACCAGCACTCGATTCCGCGTTCTCTCCATCTTGATATCGATATCGCGGTCAATCACGTTGTTGAAAACACAACCTGATGCGACAACCAGCGATACACCCACCAGTGAGATGACGAACAAGGTGTAATCAATGCTGCCTTTTGAAGCCAGCAGGAATCCACCGATCACAGAAATTAAATTGCCGAAAATAATTCCTGGTTTTGTTACTTGCAGGTATTGCTTAATCATCATGGGCGACTCTTAGTGGACCATCATGTTGTAGTTGAGGTTCCACATAATCCACAGTGAGCCTACTACGACAATCAAAATAATGACGGCCGCAAAGACAATGGCCACCATGTTCCAGCCACCCTCAGATTTGCTATCAAGGTGAAGGAAGTAGACCAGGTGCACCAGCACCTGAACCACCGCACACACCAGAACGACAGCCAGAATGGTGCCTTTAGAGGCGCCGCCATCCATCACCATCCAGAACGGGATCGCCGTCAGGATGATCGACAGGATGAAGCCGATCATGTAGGACTTCACGCTACCGTGTGATGCACCATGTTCGGTTGCTGAATGACTCATTACATGGCCCCCATCAGGTAAACAATGGTAAATACGCAGATCCACACCACATCCAGGAAGTGCCAGAACAGGCTCAGGCACATGATACGGGTGCGGTTAGTGGCACTCAGACCACGCTTGGAGATCTGGAACATCAGCACTGCCATCCAGATCAGACCAGAGGTCACATGCAGACCGTGCGTCCCAACCAGCGTAAAGAATCCGGACAGGAAGCCGCTACGGTTTGGACCGAAGCCTTCCATGATCAGGTGATGGAATTCATAGATTTCCATCCCGATAAATCCGGCACCGAACAGGAAGGTCAACGCTAACCAGCTGATGACCGCGCCCTTGTTCTGGTTGTTCATCGCGATCACTGCCATACCATAGGTAATGGAGCTGAGCAGCAGCAGCGCGGTTTCTACCAGTACAAACGGCAGTTCGAAGATGTCTTTACCTGCCGGGCCACCGGCAGTGTTGTTGACCATAACTGCATAGGTCGCAAACAGCGTTGCGAAGATAATGCAGTCACTCATCAGGTAGATCCAGAAGCCAAAGATCTTATTGGCTCCTGCATCGTGATGCCCATGCTCCGCATGGGCGTCGTGGTGGTGTGTCGTCACAGTTTGAGTTGACATTATTTCAGACCTGCTTTGCTGATTTCGTCAAAGTGCTTCTTCTCGATCTGCTCGATTTCCGCAACCGGTACGTAGTAATCCACGTCTTCATCGAAGCTCTTCACAATCCAGGAGATGATCATGCCCAGGAAGGAAACAACCACCAGCCACCAGATGTGCCAGATAGCCGCGAAGCCGAAAATCGTACCGAAGGCAGCGATAACAATGGCAGCACCACTGTTTTTCGGCATATGAATTTCTTCATATTTAGCCGGCTGCTGATACGCTTCGCCTTTCTCTTTCATTTCCCAGAAAGCATCGCGCTCGTGAACGTGCGGGATTACAGCAAAGTTGTAGAACGGCGGCGGTGAAGAGGTTGCCCACTCCAGCGTACGACCACCCCACGGGTCACCGGTCAGATCACGGTTCTGGTCGCGGTCACGCACAGAAACGTAGAACATGATCAGCTGACACAGGATGCCACAGGCAATCAGCGCAGCACCGCAAGCCGCAACCACCAGCAGTGAGTGGAACTGCGGGTCGATGTCCTGGCTAACACGACGGGTCATACCCATGAAGCCCAGCGCATACAGCGGCATAAACGCTACGAAGAAGCCGATGATCCAGAACCAGAAGGCACGTTTGCCCCAGGTTTCGTTCAGGGTAAAGCCGAAGGCTTTCGGGAACCAGTAAGTCACACCAGCCATACAACCGAACACCACACCACCGATGATTACGTTGTGGAAGTGCGCGATCAGGAACAGGCTGTTATGCAGAACGAAGTCTGCACCCGGTACCGCCAGCAGAACACCCGTCATACCACCAATAGAGAAGGTTACCAGGAAGCCGATGGTCCACAGCATTGCTGAGTGGAACTCGATACGACCCTGATACATGGTGAACAGCCAGTTGAAGATTTTCACGCCGGTCGGAATCGCGATGATCATCGTCATGATACCGAAGAAGGCGTTAACGTTGGCACCGGCACCCATGGTGAAGAAGTGGTGCAGCCAAACGATGAACGACAGTACGGTAATGGCGATGGTCGCCCACACCAGAGAGGTGTAACCAAACAGACGCTTTTTCGAGAAGGTGGCAGTGACTTCAGCGAAGACACCAAACACCGGCAGGACAAGGATGTATACTTCCGGGTGACCCCAGACCCAAATCAGGTTGACGTACATCATCATGTTACCGCCCATTTCGTTAGTGAAGAAATGGAAGTCGAGGTAACGGTCGAGGGTCAACAGTGCCAGCGTTACGGTCAGTACCGGGAACGCAGCGATGATCAGGACGTTAGTACACAGAGCAGCCCAGGTGAATACCGGCATTTTGAACAGGTCCATGCCCGGTGCACGCATCTTCAGAATGGTCACGAAGAAGTTGATACCGGTTAACGTGGTCCCGATACCGGATAGCTGGAGACTCCAGATCCAGTAATCGACCCCGACGCCAGGACTGTACTCCGCACCCGAAAGCGGCGGATAGGCCAGCCAGCCAGTCTGCGCAAACTCGCCCACACCCAGAGACAGGTTAACCAGGATCACACCGATCGCAGTGAACCAGAAGCTCAGGTTGTTCAGGAACGGGAAGGCAACGTCGCGTGCACCAATTTGCAGCGGAACCGCAACGTTCATCAGACCTACCACGAAAGGCATCGCCACGAAGAAGATCATAATCACGCCGTGGGCGGTGAAGATCTGGTCGTAGTGGTGCGGTGGTAGTATGCCTGCTTCCCCGGCGGAAGCCATCACCTGTTGGGTACGCATCATGACTGCATCAGCAAAGCCACGCAGCAGCATGACGAATGCCATGATGATGTACATGATACCCAGTTTTTTGTGGTCGATTGACGTCAGCCATTCAGACCAGAGATATTGCCATTTACCAAAGTAGGTGATGGCGGCAATGATAGCCAGACCACCTATGATGATACCGGCAACCGTGACCATGATAATCGGCTCATGGTACGGCACTGCATCCAGTGTTAATTTTCCGAACATCGTATTATTCCTCGGCTCCCGCGGAAGCGGCGTGACTCATGTCCATGCCTTCGTGCTCTGGCATGTCCATCTTCCCGTGGCTCATCTTGAACTTATCAATAACTTGTTTGAACAGTTCAGGGTTGGCCGTAGAGAAATATTCCACCGGGTGATTTTCGCTTGGCGCAGCCAGTTTCTCGAAATCATCCATGGTGGTCAGCGTGTTTGGAGCCGCTTTAACTTTGGCTACCCACTGCTGGAATTCCGCGTCGTCTTTGGTGGCAATGGCTTTGAACTTCATGCCAGAGAAACCACGACCACTGAAGTTAGCAGACATACCGTCGAAAATTCCCGGCTCGTTGGCGATCAGGTGCAGTTTGGTCTGCATGCCCGCCATCGCGTAGATCTGACTACCCAGCGTAGGAATAAAGAAGGAGTTCATGACGGAGTTGGAGGTGATCTTGAAGCTGACCGGAGTATTTGCCGGGAAGGCAATCTGGTTAACGGTTGCAATACCCTGTTCCGGGTAAATAAACAGCCATTTCCAGTCCAGCGCGACAACGTCGATCTCAACCGGTTTGACGTCAGAGGCCAGCGGTTTGCTCGGCTCCAGCGCGTGGGTTGATTTCCAGGTCAGAACGCCGAGGAAGAGAATGATCAGGATCGGAATGGTCCAGACCACGGCTTCCACTTTGTTAGAGTGTGACCAGTTGGGGCTATACTTCGCATTGGTATTGGTTGCCCGATATTTCCAGGCAAAAAACACCGCCATAAAGACTGCCGGGATTACGACGATCAACATCAAGCCAAAAGCTGTCAGAATCAACGAACGTTGCTCCAGTGCAATCTGTCCTTTGGGATTTAACAACGCACTATCGCAGCCACTGAGTAATACAGCGCCTGCAATTAATGACAAAATCCCCAAACTTTTATTGTATTTCCTGAGTCTCATTTAACGACCTCAATGACAAAGGGCTCTATTGTCGTTTAAGTGTGCGCGCATTTTACGGGAAGGTTTATGCAGTGTAAACCAGCTTAAGGATGTGTCAGAAGGCTGTTGACACCTTTTGCTAAGGGTGTCACAGATGTTGCGCAGGGTGACAAATTATTAACGCAGACAAGCAGTTGGCATTATTATAACAAAATCAAATGATAGAAACCGCAGTAAAATCAGGGAAAGCATAAACCGTACTTTTAATACCCATTTATTTAACAATTTTGCATCATTTCTGCGATAATAAATCTACAAAATAATTGCTCACCGGTTTTTAATATTCACGGCAATTGTTAATTTAATGTTTCTTTTTTACGTTGTAAAAAAATGCTATCCGATAAAATTTAGTCGCTGATATTTTTTAGTCAATTAATTCGACGACAAGAATATAGCGGCTAAGCCTGATGGGTTTTTACCTGAGGGTGTTTTCGCAATGCGAGGCAATCAAGAGTCACCCCGAATGCCACCGCGATCAACGCCAGGCCCATTCCCACTTCAAACAGGTGAGCCAGTAGATTACCGGGTTGCCAGAATCCTGCGGCGCTCAGCGCCAACGCCAGCAGCCAGACCGCCAGCATGGCGCAGCCAAGGCTAAACAAACGCACCGTCCAGCGATACCCTTGTTGCCACTGGCTACGGGGGAGAAATTCGCCGCTTTGCTGGATTGCATTCAGCGTGTTACGGCACACCCACAGCAGCAGCAGACCAGGCAAACCTGCAACGACGGTAAAGGCATAGAATGTTGGCCATCCCCAGAGTTCCACTAACCAGCCTGCGGCTGGCCCGACATACACTCGACCCACAGCGGAAAGTGCGGAAAGCAGGGCAAACTGTGTCGCAGAGAAAGATTTGTTGCACAGTGTCATCAGCAGCGCGACAAAGGCGGCTGTCCCCATGCCGCCGCACAGGTTCTCAATAAATACCGCCCCTGCCATGCTCCATAAATGAGGTGGTGTTACCGCCAGTAGCCAGTACGCAAAATTCGATACCGCCTGCAACAGGCCAAAGATCATCAGCGCCCGGAACAGACTCAGGCGTTGCATCAGCACACCGCCATACAAAGCACCAATGATGGTTGCCAGCAGGCCAAGCGTTTTATTGACCAGGCCAACATCGCCCGGATTAAAGCCAACGCCACGAATCAGAAAGGTCGTGGTGAGTGAGGCGGCAAAAGCATCACCCAGCTTATAAAGGATGATGAGCGTAATCAGTAGCCAGGCATTATTGCGCTGGAAGAAATCTTTCAGCGGCAACGAGACGGCCTGGCGCAAATTACGTGGCTCATTAGCCGGAACTTCAGGTTCTTTAGCCAACAAGGTCGCAATCAGACCTGGCAACATCAGAATGGCCATCAACCAGTAAGTGGCCTGCCAACCGAGATAACGATCGGCCAGCCACAACGCAAGACCGCCGGAGATCAGCATCGCGAGGCGGTAACCTAAAACGGTAATGGCTGCACCGCTGCCGCGTTCTTCGGGCGGTAAGATGTCGGTTTTCCAGGCATCAAACACAATATCTTGCGAGGCAGAACAGAACGCAACCAGCACTGCTACTGCGGCCAGCAGCGTTAAATCCCGGGCGGGCTGCATAAAGCCCATTGCCACGATGCCGCCGATCAACAACAACTGCGTGACCAGCAACCAGCCGCGACGCCGACCGAGGAACGGCGGCGTATATCGGTCCATCATGGGTGACCACAGAAACTTAAAGACGTAGGCCTGGCCAACAAGGGAGAAGAAACCAATGGTTTTCAGGTCGATGTTCTCAACGGTCATCCACGCCTGCAACGTGCCAGCGGTTAACGCCAGCGGAAGTCCGGAGGCGAAGCCCAGTAACAGCAAAACGGCAGCATTACGTTGGGTAAAAATGCGCAGATAGTGAGAAGTCATAACGAACCTGAAGTGAAACCCGGCCAGCAATGACCGGGCGAAGAGCGACGGAATTAGCGGGCGTTCTGTTTAATGAAATTGTGGACGCTCGTATCTTGCGCCATATCAGAGATTACGTCACTTAACGTAGAGTTAACCGCGTTAGTAATTTTGTCATTCGTTGCAGTGAAGGCGCCTTCTACACTATAGGTCTGGCGGTAGTTTTTGACCTGCTTGTTACCATTTTTTGCGGTAGCAATAATAGAAATATCCGCTTTAGTGGTAATGCTGTAACGCACGTTACCCTGGGTAACATCGGCATACAGGCCATTGACTACGATTTGCAGATCAACCGCACCGTTCGGGCCAACCATATAGCCTCGTGCGGTCATCTGTTTCTCCAGCACTTCCTGTAACAGGAAACGCATATCACGCGACGGCGTCAGGGTGACCAACTGACCATCGCGGTTGACTTTAGCCAACGCCTGGTCGCTACGCTGATCGGCACCATTGATACTGACAGTCACGCCCATCAGGCTTGGGTCCTGCTGCGGCAGTTGAATTTTTGGTTGAATATTCAGCGTTGTATTATTGCTGGCACAGCCGGCCAAAATTAAGGCAGCCAGCAGAGGAAATAACAGTTTTTTCAACATACTCATTCTCATTAGCGGTATATGGGTTGGTTTGCAAAACTGCGGCCATCATAGCATTGCGTGAGTGTGAAAAAAGCCCTATGCCAGTGGAAATTGATTGTAAAGGGTTTTTTCAGATGGATGGAGATAAACCGGCGTTGACCTGGGTGACAGTATGGTTAAGATGCACACCCGGTATTATTTTTTCCTGCTTCCCTGCGGAAATGGCGAAAAACCTACTAATATTTAAACAGATGAGGCACAGCGCTCGCCGTAGAGGAGTGTTACCAATGATTCGCGAAGAAATAGAAGAAAAGCTGCGTAAGGCGTTCGAACCTGCACACCTCGAAGTGCATGATGAGAGCTACCGTCATAACGTGCCTGCTGGTTCTGAAAGTCACTTCAAAGTGGTGATCGTCAGTGACCGCTTTACCGGCCAGCGTTTCCTGGCTCGCCATCGCTCCATCTATAGCGAGCTGACGGCAGAGTTTGCCGGAGGAGTGCATGCGCTGGCACTGCATACCTACACACAAAAAGAGTGGGATGGTTTACAGGATACGGTACTGGCTTCCCCCAATTGCCGTGGTGCGGGTACGCTCGCCTGATTCTTCTCACTTCACCTGCCTAAAAAACGGCCTGCGGGCCGTTTTCACTTCCTTATTTACGCTTAAACGCGATCTGCGGCGCAAAAAAGCAGCAAAGTCGTTCAAAAGTGGTGACTTTGCAGCCTCGACTAGCCTGTATGATGCCGCTATAATGCGGCGTCTATTTTTCCGGAATGTCTTCGGGAGCTTCTGACAACAGGGAACAGGTTCTGTCAGCAGATGCCCTCCCGCTAGTTGGATACGGCGCATTTCATATGTGTGGTGTCTGAAGTTGACCGAGCACGCGATTTTTTGAGGTAGCAAGATGACAGTTTCAGTAGAAACCACTCAGGGTCTGGGCCGTCGCATTACGATTACTGTTGCAGCTGACAGCATCGAAAGCGCAGTGAAGAAAGAACTGGTGGATGTGGCGAAGAAAGTCCGTATCGATGGTTTCCGTAAAGGCAAAGTGCCGATGCAGATCGTAGCGCAGCGCTACGGTGCTTCTGTTCGCCAGGACGTGCTGGGCGATCTGATGCAGCGCAACTTTGTTGACGCCATCATTAAAGAGAAAATCAACCCGGCTGGCGCACCGAACTACGTGCCAGGCGAGTACAAGCTGGGTGAAGACTTCACCTACACAGTAGAATTTGAAGTCTACCCGGAAGTTGAGCTGAAAGGTCTCGACGCCATCGAAGTTGAGAAGCCGGTTGTTGAAGTGACCGACGCTGACGTCGATACCATGCTGGAAACCCTGCGTAAGCAGCAGGCGACCTGGAAAGAGAGCGATGCAGCGGCTGGTGCTGAAGATCGCGCGACCATCGACTTCACCGGTTCTGTTGACGGCGAAGAGTTTGAAGGCGGTAAAGCCTCTGACTTCGTACTGGCAATGGGCCAGGGCCGCATGATCCCAGGTTTTGAAGATGGCGTTGTGGGTCACAAAGCGGGTGAAACCTTCACCATCGACGTGAAATTCCCGGACGACTACCACGCGGAAAACCTGAAAGGTAAAGACGCGAAGTTCGAAATCGTACTGAAGAAAGTTGAAGTACGCGAACTGCCGGAACTGACCGAAGAATTCATCAAGCGTTTTGGCGTGGAAGATGGTTCAGTTGCGGGCCTGCGTACTGAAGTGCGTAAGAACATGGAACGCGAGCTGAAAGGTGCAATCCGTAACCGTCTGAAATCTCAGGCGATCGACGGCCTGGTTAATGCCAACGCTATCGACGTACCGGCTGCACTGATTGACAGCGAAATCGATGTTCTGCGTCGCCAGGCGGCTCAGCGTTTCGGTGGCAACGAGAAGCAAGCGCTGGAACTGCCGCGCGAGCTGTTCGAAGAGCAGGCGAAACGCCGCGTTGTTGTTGGTCTGCTGCTGGGCGAAGTAATTCGCACCAACGAACTGCAGGCTGATGAAAACCGCGTTAAAGCGCTGATCGAAGAGATGGCTTCTGCCTACGAAGATCCGCAGGAAGTGATCGAGTTCTACAGCAAGAACAACGAGCTGATGAACAACATGCGCAACGTCGCGCTGGAAGAGCAAGCGGTTGAAGCGGTGCTGGAAAAAGCGAAAGTGACCGAAAAAGCCACCAACTTCCAGGAACTGATGAACCAGACCGCTTCGGCCTGATTCGTTAGTTAACACGAAGTGCGAAGCCCGCGACAAAAAGTCGCGGGCTTTTTTATTTTCTCACGCTGAAAAGTCTGGATTTGTCTTCTATTTGATTAATTAACCGGCAAATTATCCGATAAGCTCTTTTTCCGTGTTAGCGAATAGGGAAAAGGTTGTTATGCTTGAAATAACTGGGCAGCATCCCCAGATACAGGGAGAATGCATGAAGACAGTGAAACTGGCTGATTAATCGTCCTGTTGGTGTCGGAGTGAGGAGGCAGCGCATAGTTTTCATCGCGCGTCTCACGTAAAATCGGTACAGAATGTTGCCAACGAAATTTATCCAGGAGACGGTAATGTCATACAGTGGCGATCGTGAATTTACTGCACCGCACATGGCGCTGGTGCCAATGGTGGTCGAACAAACCTCGCGTGGCGAGCGTTCTTACGACATCTATTCCCGCCTGCTCAAAGAGCGTGTGATCTTTCTGACCGGCCAGGTTGAAGATCATATGGCTAACCTGATCGTGGCGCAGATGCTGTTTCTGGAAGCGGAGAATCCTGAGAAGGACATCTACCTCTACATTAACTCGCCGGGTGGGGTGATTACCGCCGGTATGTCAATTTATGACACAATGAAATTCATTAAGCCGGATGTTAGCACCATTTGTATGGGCCAGGCCTGTTCAATGGGCGCGTTCCTGCTGACGGCAGGCACCAAAGGCAAACGCTTTTGCTTGCCTAACTCACGCGTGATGATCCACCAGCCGCTGGGTGGCTATCAAGGGCAGGCAACGGACATTGAGATTCATGCGCGTGAGATTCTGAAAGTGAAGCAGCGTATGAATGAATTGATGGCTGAACACACCGGTAAATCGCTGGAGCAGATTGAGCGTGACACCGAGCGTGACCGTTTCCTCTCTGCCAGTGAAGCGGTAGAGTATGGCCTGGTCGATTCTATTCTGACGCATCGCCAATAAGACACATCTGCCGGGTCCCTGGGCTATAGTTAACTGGACAACAGGCAGATGAGTTGCATGAATATCGGCCGTAACGTGCGGCCATTGCCGTACGCCCGTATGGCCCGAGAATGAAAAGAGGTTAGCTGATGACAGATAAGCGCAAAGACGGTTCAGGTAAGTTGCTGTACTGCTCTTTTTGCGGCAAAAGCCAGCATGAAGTGCGTAAGCTGATTGCCGGGCCGTCAGTGTATATCTGCGACGAATGTGTCGATTTATGTAACGACATCATTCGCGAAGAGATTAAAGAAGTCGCCCCGCATCGCGAGCGCAGTGCACTACCGACGCCGCATGAAATCCGCCATCATCTCGATGATTATGTTATCGGGCAGGAAAAGGCGAAAAAGGTGCTGGCTGTAGCGGTATATAACCACTACAAACGCTTGCGCAATGGTGACACCAGCAATGGCATCGAACTGGGTAAAAGTAACATTCTGCTGATCGGTCCAACCGGTAGCGGTAAAACCCTGCTGGCGGAAACGCTGGCACGCTTACTGGATGTGCCATTCACCATGGCCGACGCCACCACGCTGACCGAAGCGGGTTACGTGGGCGAGGATGTGGAAAACATCATTCAGAAGCTGCTGCAAAAATGCGATTACGATGTGCAGAAAGCTCAGCGCGGTATTGTCTACATTGATGAAATCGACAAGATTTCACGTAAGTCGGACAACCCGTCTATCACCCGTGACGTATCGGGCGAGGGCGTACAGCAGGCGTTACTGAAACTGATCGAAGGTACCGTGGCAGCCGTGCCGCCGCAGGGTGGTCGTAAGCATCCGCAGCAGGAGTTTTTGCAGGTTGATACCTCAAAAATCCTGTTTATCTGTGGTGGTGCTTTCGCCGGTCTCGACAAAGTGATTTCTCAGCGCACAGAAACCGGTTCAGGCATTGGTTTTGGCGCAACGGTGAAAGGCAAATCGCAGAAAGCGAGCGAAGGCGAACTGCTGTCTCAGGTAGAGCCAGAAGATTTGATCAAGTTCGGTCTGATTCCTGAGTTTATTGGCCGTCTGCCCGTCGTGGCAACGCTGAATGAACTGAGTGAAGAAGCCCTGATCCAGATTCTGCGTGAGCCGAAAAACGCCCTGACCAAACAGTACCAGGCATTGTTTAACCTGGAAGGCGTTGAGCTGGAGTTCCGTGACGAAGCGTTAACGGCGATTGCCAAAAAAGCAATGTCACGCAAAACCGGTGCGCGTGGTCTGCGTTCAATTGTTGAAGCTGCCTTACTCGAAACCATGTACGACCTGCCTTCAATGGAAGACGTCGAAAAAGTGGTGATTGATGAGTCAGTGATTGATGGCCAGTCCGAGCCAATGTTGATCTACGGAAAGCATGAAGCTCAAGCCTCTGGCGAATAAATAAACAATTAAACCACGTTGTTATCTTATAAAAGGGGAAAATCTTTCCCCTTTTGTTTTTCTCACGCCTGTGACATTGAATGTCGGATAAGCATCCCCATATACTCAATATCCTGTGGGTTTAACTGCATATTGATTGTGATCAGGCGGTTCCCATCACCTGGCGGACATTAAACTAAGAGAGAGCTCTATGAATCCTGAGCGTTCTGAACGCATTGAAATCCCTGTGTTGCCTCTGCGCGACGTAGTGGTTTATCCGCACATGGTAATTCCGTTGTTTGTGGGTCGGGAAAAATCGATTCGGTGCCTCGAAGCCGCTATGGATCATGATAAGAAGATCATGCTGGTTGCACAGAAAGAGGCTTCAACGGATGAACCTGGTATTAACGATCTCTTCTCTGTAGGGACCGTCGCTTCAGTATTGCAAATGCTGAAGCTGCCGGATGGTACGGTTAAAGTGCTGGTTGAAGGTTTGCAGCGCGCACATATCACCACGCTGGCAGATAATGGCGACCACTTCGTTGCCCAGGCTGAGTATCTGATCTCGCCCGAAATCGAGGAGCGCGAGCAGGAAGTGTTGGTCCGTACGGCCATCAATCAGTTTGAAGGCTACATCAAGCTTAATAAAAAAATTCCTCCTGAGGTTTTGACCTCACTTAACAGTATTGACGATGCAGCCCGTCTGGCTGACACCGTTGCGGCACATATGCCGTTGAAACTGGCCGACAAACAATCGGTGCTGGAGATGTCCGACGTCAATGAGCGTCTGGAATATCTGATGGCGATGATGGAGTCAGAAATCGATCTGCTACAGGTTGAGAAGCGTATTCGCAACCGCGTGAAAAAGCAGATGGAAAAAAGCCAGCGCGAGTATTACCTCAATGAGCAAATGAAGGCGATTCAGAAAGAGTTGGGCGAGATGGATGATGCGCCTGACGAATATGAAGCGCTGAAACGCAAAATTGAAGCGGCGAAAATGCCAACCGAAGCGCGTGAAAAAGCCGAAGCGGAATTGCAGAAGCTGAAAATGATGTCGCCGATGTCAGCAGAAGCGACCGTGGTACGTGGCTACATCGACTGGATGGTGCAGGTACCGTGGAACGCGCGCAGCAAGGTGAAAAAAGACCTGCGTAAAGCGCAGGAAACGCTGGATACCGACCATTACGGTCTGGAGCGTGTCAAAGACCGCATCCTTGAATATCTTGCAGTACAAAGCCGTGTCAGCAAAATCAAAGGGCCAATTCTGTGCCTGGTCGGACCGCCGGGGGTAGGTAAAACCTCGCTGGGTCAGTCGATTGCGAAAGCAACTGGCCGTAAATATGTCCGTATGGCGTTGGGTGGGGTGCGTGATGAAGCAGAGATTCGCGGACATCGCCGTACTTACATCGGTTCAATGCCGGGCAAATTGATCCAGAAAATGGCGAAAGTGGGGGTGAAAAACCCGCTGTTCCTGCTGGATGAAATCGACAAAATGTCGTCCGACATGCGTGGTGATCCGGCTTCGGCACTGCTTGAAGTGCTGGATCCAGAGCAGAACATTGCGTTTAACGATCACTATCTGGAAGTGGATTACGATCTGTCAGACGTGATGTTTGTGGCGACCTCAAACTCGATGAACATCCCGGCACCTCTGCTGGATCGTATGGAAGTGATTCGTCTGTCTGGTTATACCGAAGATGAAAAACTGAATATCGCCAAACAGCACCTGCTGCCGAAACAGATTGAACGTAACGCGCTGAAAGAGAAAGAAATCAGCGTTGATGACAGCGCCATTATGGGCATCATTCGCTACTACACCCGTGAAGCGGGCGTGCGTAGTCTGGAACGTGAACTCTCCAAACTGTGCCGTAAAGCCGTGAAAGCGCTGCTGATGGACAAAGCGAAAAAACACATCACCATCAACGGTGATAACCTCAAAGATTTCCTTGGGGTTCAGCGCTTTGATTATGGTCGCGCGGATAGCGAAAACCGTGTTGGTCAGGTAACCGGTCTGGCGTGGACGGAAGTGGGCGGTGATTTGCTGACCATCGAAACCGCCTGTGTTCCGGGCAAGGGTAAACTGACTTACACCGGTTCGCTGGGTGAAGTGATGCAGGAGTCAATCCAGGCAGCATTGACTGTCGTGCGTGCGCGTGCAGAGAAATTGGGTATCAACGGTGATTTCTATGAGAAACGTGATATCCATGTGCATGTGCCAGAAGGTGCCACACCGAAAGATGGTCCAAGTGCGGGTATCGCGATGTGTACCGCGCTGGTGTCCTGCCTGACGGGTAATCCGGTGCGTTCTGATGTGGCAATGACCGGTGAGATCACTTTGCGTGGTCAGGTGCTGCCAATCGGTGGTTTGAAAGAAAAACTGCTGGCAGCGCATCGTGGTGGCATCAAAACGGTGTTGATCCCGGACGAGAACAAACGCGATCTGGAAGAAATTCCGCAGAACGTGATCGCCGATTTGACCATTCATCCAGTGAAACGCATTGAAGAAGTGCTGAACCTGGCATTGGAAAATGCCCCTTACGGTATGCAGGTTGCGACGGCAAAATAGTGATTAACGGCAAAAACCGTTAAAAAGCGAGGCGGGCAGGCGAAATGGTGCTTGCCAGCCTTTTTTTGTGCCGCTAAGTTAGGGGGCTGCTGGATCAACGATTAAGACGAATACCGTTGTTTCGGCTCAACAGGCTTGATATAACTGGCTGCGCGTTCGTATCCGGCGGGAAGCGCGGATGCGATGTGAATAATAAAAGAGGGGATGAATAGAGTGAATAAGTCACAGTTGATCGACAAAATTGCTGCAGATGCGGATATTTCTAAGGCAGCAGCTGGACGTGTATTAGATGCATTCATGGGTTCCGTTTCTGACGCGCTGAAAGGCGGTGATGAAGTGGCATTGGTTGGTTTCGGTACATTCTCTGTTCGTGAGCGTGCTGCTCGCACAGGCCGTAACCCGCAAACCGGTAAAGAAATCACCATTCCGGCTGGTAAAGTGCCGGGCTTCCGTGCTGGCAAAGCACTGAAAGACGCTGTCAATTAATGACCGCTGTCACATCCGTTGAAGCATTTTCTTCAGCGGATTGAGGACGCAAAAGCCGTTCTCATGTAACATACGGGCACATCAATTTTGATGTGCCTTTTTTTATTCTGATGCGCAGCAAATGGCCCCTTTGGCTGTTGTCTCCGCAGGGTTGTCAGCTGCCAGCCTGAATTGCAGTTGCGCGATGATGACATCGTGTCAGAGCTTTACATTCACACTACAGCGGAGTGTTGTCATACCATGATGGACAATTTACGTGCGGCGGGTAATCACGTCGTGCTCAAAATCATTCTGGGATTGATTATCCTGTCCTTTGTTCTGACTGGGGTGGGTAACTACCTGATCGGCGGTAACAGTGATTATGCTGCCAAAGTTAACGGACATGAGATCAGTCGTGGAGAGCTGGAGCAGGCGTTCAACACTGAGCGTAATCGTCAGCAGCAGATGCTGGGCGACCAATTCTCGCAGCTGGCCAGTAATGAAGGCTACATGCAGCAGATGCGCCAGCAGGCCCTTTCTCAGCTGATTGACCAGGCTTTGCTCGATCAGTACATCAAAGATCTGCACATGGGCATCAGTGACGATCAGGTCAGGGATGCGATTTTCAATCAGCAGGCTTTCCAGACCAATGGTAAGTTCGACAACGCCAAATACAACGGTCTGATTACCAGCATGGGCTTCACTGCCGATCAATACGCTGAAGCGCTGCGTAAACAGCTGGCAAACCAACAACTGATCAACGCCGTAGCAAACACCGACTTTATGCTAAAAGGCGAAACCAGCAAGCTGGTTGATCTGGTGGCGCAGCAGCGCGAAATTCGTCAGGCCATCATTGATGTCAATGCATTGGCGGCGAAACAAACAACCACCGATGACGAAATCAGCCAGTACTATCAACAGCATCAAAGCAGCTTTATGGCACCGGAGCAGTTCCGCGTCAGCTATATCAAGATGGATGCAGCGAGCTTGCAGGAAAGCGCCAGCGAAGCGGATATTCAGAGCTGGTTTGATCAACACAAAGCCGACTACTCGCAGCCGCAACGTAACCGCTACAGTGTCATTCAGACCAAAACTGAAGCGGATGCCAATGCCGTGTTGGATGCGCTGAAAAAAGGCGAAGATTTCGCTACCCTGGCGAAAAGCAAATCCATCGACCCGATCTCTGCCCGTAAAGGCGGCGACATGGGCTGGCTGGAACCGAACACCACGCCGGATGAACTGAAAAATGCCAATCTGACCGAGAAAGGCCAGCTTTCAGGTGTGATCAAATCCTCGGTTGGTTTCCTGATTGCCCGTCTGGATGATATCCAGCCGGAGCAGGTTAAGCCGCTGTCAGAAGTGCACGATGCAGTTGCTGAAAAAGTGAAGCAGGAAAAAGCCGTTGATGCCTTCTATAAAATGCAACAGAAGGTCAGCGAAGCCGCCAGCAATGACAATGAATCACTGGCAGGCGCAGCAGAGGCTTCTGGCCTGAAAGTGGTTGAAACTGACTGGTTCAGCCAGGACAGCGTGCCGCAGGACCTGGATTTCGACGCGGTTAAACAAGCCATTTTCAACGGTGGCTTAGTCGGACAAAATGGTGCGCCGGGTAATAACTCCGACATCATCTCAGTGGATGGCGACCGCGCGTTTGTCCTGCGTATCAGCGAGCACAAACCTGAAGCAGTCAAACCGCTGGATCAGGTAAAAGCACAAATCGCCGATACCCTGAAGCATGATAAAGCAACCCAGCAGGCGAAAGAGCAGGCGAATAAGTTGCTGGCCGATCTCAATGCCGGTAAGCAGGATGTGCTGCAAGCCGCCGGTCTGACGCTGAGCGCCAGCAAAACCGTCGATCGCAATGCGCAGGACCCGGTAGCACAGTCTGCATTCAACCTGCCGCAGCCGGTTGACAACAAACCGTCATGGGGCGTGAGCGAAGACATGCAGGGTAATGTGGTGCTGGTGGCACTGGATAAAGTCAGCACTGGCAGCATGCCACAACCGCAGATTGACCAGATGGTGAAAGGTGTGACGCAGAATAACGCGCAAATCGCCTTCGAAGCCCTGCTGGAAAACCTGCGCAAAGAGGCCAAGATCAAGTACGGCGCAGCCGCACAAATGCAGTAAGCCTCGCAAAAAAATCAGAATGGTTGAAACAGACAAAGGCCGCTTATGCGGCCTTTTCCATTTCTGAGATTCGGCTTTTGAGCCTGATTCTGTGCTGTGACACTCTGCATCTGCTGTTAAACACAAGGAGAGACACAGCATGATCAAACAAACTTTTCAGGTCTTATTCTTCTCGCTGGCCCTTGGCGGTACGGTGTGTTCCACCAGTCTGGCAGCGGCAGAAAGCCCCAGTGAGACACAGGCAACGCAGGTATCACCGCCAGCGGAAGGACAGGTCAGCATCAATCAGGCAAGCGCAGAAGAACTTGCAGCTGCAATGAATGGTATTGGCCTGAAGAAAGCCCAGTCTATCGTTAGTTATCGCGAACAATACGGCCCATTTACCGCAATTGAGCAATTAAAGGAGGTGCCAGGTATCGGTAGCGCGTTGGTTGAGCGTAACAACGCCCGCCTGAAACTGTGAGAAAGCTCGCGACTCAGGAAGGATGAGGTCAACCTGCATTTACGCTGTGCTATGCTCAACAGGTCCAACCAGTTGTCATTCACAGCGTAATCAGGAGCAATAATGCAGACCACGATCAAAGTGCGCGGTTACCATCTTGACGTCTATCAGCACGTAAACAATGCGCGTTACCTGGAGTTTCTGGAGGAGGCGCGCTGGCAATGGCTGGAGGATGTCGATGCGTTCAACTGGCTGGTACAGCAGAAGCTCGCTTTTGTGGTGGTGAATATCAACATTAACTATCGCCGCCCGGCAGTGCTGGGCGACGTGCTGACGATTGAGAGTGAGATAGCGCAGTTGAATGGCAAGAGTGGCGTTATTTCGCAGCGGGTGTTGTTAGCCGGCGATGGTTCACCGGTTGCCGATGCGGCATTAACCTTTGTCTGCATTGACCTGCGTACGCAAAAAGCAGTGCCAATGGAAGGGGAGTTACGCGAACGGCTGGCGGCATTAATGGTATGACGAGAGGCTGGCGTCAGCGACGCCAGCGGGGTGAAGCGGGATCAGACCAGCCCGCTTTTTTGTTTCATCTGCGCCATGATGGCTGAGGCATTAGCCTGATAATCTGCCAGACCACGGGCGCGCAGATGGCAGGCAGCACATTCGCCACAACCGTCACCTTTGACGCCGTTATAGCAGGTCAGGGTTTCTGCACGCACCAGTGGCAACTGTTGCCAGTAATCCGCCAGTGCCCATGTTTCCGCTTTGTTGAGCCACATCAGCGGCGTTTCGAAACGAATATTGCGCGCCATGCCCAGGCTGACAGCGTTATTCAACGCTTTGACGAATTCATCACGACAGTCAGGGTAACCGGAAAAATCGGTTTCACACACCCCGGTGATGACGGCTTCGGCTTCCACCTGGTATGCATAAATCGAGGCCAGCGTTAAAAACAGAATGTTGCGTCCCGGCACGAAAGTACTTGGCAGGCCGCTGGCGTTGGGATCATAGGTCGGCACCGGGATGTTATCACGCGTCAGGCTGCTGACCGCCAATTCGTTCAGCAGCGTTACATCCAGCACCTTATGCGCGCGTGCGCCAAGTTTCTTTGCCAGTTCGGCCGCAACATCAATTTCTTCGCGATGACGCTGGCCATAATCAAAGGTGACGCAATGCACTTCATCATACTGCTGCAACGCCTGAATTAAACAGGTGGTGGAGTCTTGTCCGCCACTGAATACTACAACGGCTCTTTTCATCTTTTCTTCCGTATAAAACCCAGCCCTTATGGTAATGGCTCAGCTGTGTGATGAACAGTATCGACTGCGGCGGGAGGAGGGATCCACGCGCGGGTAAAGTCGAACCAGCCCAGGCTGTTAAGTTGAATGCCTTCCACGCCGGGAGGGGCAGAGATTTGATAGCGATAATTAAATAACGGCAGTAGATAACCGGCGCGCATCAGTTGCTCAAACAGCTGGTGGCTAAGAATAGCACGCTGCCCCGGGTCCTGTTGTTGCGCAATTTCGCGCAGATGCTGACGTAAATGGATCGCACTTTGCGTTCCCCGGAGTGGCTGCCATAGCGGATCGTTCTCCAGCCAGCTTACGAGGGTAAACAGCGGCGCGTCACCAATCAGGCGATCGCCCATCACCAGATCGGCTTCGGCCAGTTCACGTTCATCGCGCCAACTTTTGACGTCATGAAATATGCAAGTCAGCTGGCAGCCCTGCGCAGCTAATAGCGGCTTCAGGGCTTCCGCCATCACATGTAATTCCACTGGCAGATGATAATGCAAGGTGAGTGCAGCAGGCAGTGTGACCAGCGTTTCTTCCGAGGCAGGCACCGGCCAGCCTGGCAGCAACTCCTGGCTGGGAGTGATCAAGCCTTCATCCAGCGGCAACTGTTGGATCATGCCACTTCGCTGAATCAGGGCAATTAAGGTTTTAGCCTGCGCAGTACTCAGGCGTGCTGAGATACGGGGAGCCAGATAACAGAATCCGAGACTGATGCTGCGATCGACCGGGCGCAGTGTATCCAGCTCGTCAGGATCGCCAATGGCGATTTGTACCGGATGGCGGCAACTGGTGCCCAGGGTGCGATCAAACAGTTGGGGGGTGATCCAGTATTCAACCGCCTGAATCAATGGGCGTTGCAGATGCCAGCGCGCATGGCTTTCCAGTCGTACCAGTTCAGCGGCGAAATGCGTCAGTTTCCATGCACCGCTACCGATGTCATCACGTTCAGGATGTGGCAACAGGCAGTATTGGTGCGCCAGCCGTTGCGGCAGCCAGTAGTCACTGTGACGCAGGCGAATACGTAGCGCCAGTGGATGGGGCGCAGTGATACTTTCCACCGAGGCAAGCAGTCGCAACCCCGGAGTACTATGGCGGATCTTGTTAAACTGCGTGACCAGTTGCGCGGCATACAGCGGTTCATCGTTATGCCAGCTTAATTGCGGGCGCAACCAGAAAAACCAGTCACAGCCCGTGGCGTCATGTTGCCAGTGGTGAGCCAAATCACCCACGACATCGTCGCCGTTGAAGCGTGTCAGACCAGAGAAAATCTGGCGCGCCAGATGCTGTTCGGCACGTCCGGTTATTCTCAGCGGGCGCAAGGGTTCAAGGGCACGATAGTAGGGAATGCGTAATACCGGAGCCTGGTTAAGCCACTGACCGCCCATCAACGGACGCAACATGTTCAACAGATGATCGGGTTGCACATCCAGCACCTGCAATGCCTGCACCGCTTCGCCTGCGGCGAGTTGCTGCTGCAAAAGTTGCTGGCGTAGCTGTTCCGGTGACGTGAGAAAGGTCAGGATTCCCTGTTTACCGCGCCCCGCAGCACCCTGCCAACGCAGCCAGCCCGCGTCCTGCCACTGGCGCAGCAGGGTGCGAATATGGCGTTCGCTGCAAAAGCAGTGTTGTGCCATGGCAGAAACACTCAGTTGCTGGGGGGCACCCTGGCTAAGTTGCCAGAGCCGCTGGAATTGATTGACCCGATGAAGTTGCCGCATCACCTAAACCCGGAACAGTTTTCGAAAAGTATTCACTATTAGTTCCGCAATTACCAGGCGATAGTGGGAGTATCACACCGACAGGAGAACTCGCATGGCCCGCCTCGCGGCATTTGATATGGACGGTACGCTCCTGCTGCCGACTCATCGCCTGGGTACAGAAACTCTCGCCAGTTTGCACGCCCTGCATCAACGTGACGTCACGCTGGCGTTTGCTACCGGACGTCATCTGCTGGATATGCAGCCGGTGGTACGTGAGCAAATCACGCTACCCGCCTGGCTGATTACCGGCAATGGTACCCGCGTACACGATCTGGATGGCAAACAGTTATATGGCTGCGATCTGCCGCCTTCTATCGCCGAAGAGGTGATTCATCGCCACTGGCAAACACCTGCGACCATTCATATTTTCAATGATGAAGGCTGGTTTACCGACAAACCGCTGCCCTGGGTGCGGGAAGCGCATGTAATGAGCGGCTTCCACTATCAACTGCGTGATCTGCAACGTATGTCAGCGCATGAAGTCACCAAGATCTGTTTTATTGCCCCGCATGAGACGTTGTGTTTACTGAAAACCGAACTGGATGCGGCATTAGGTGAACGCGCGAATATCTGTTTTTCTGCCTGGGATTGCCTGGAAGTCTTACCGCTGGATTGTCACAAAGGGGCGGCTCTGGCGCGACTATGCCAGCATCTTTCCCTGTCGCTTGCCGATTGTATGGCGTTTGGCGATGCCATGAACGATCGCGAAATGCTGGACCGTGTCGGCAACGGTTTCATCATGGGCAATGCCATGCCTCAATTGAAAGCGGAGTTGCCGCATTTGCCGGTTATTGGACGTTGCGAGACACAGGCTGTGTCTCACTATTTAAATCACTGGATGACCACACCACACCTCGATTATTCCCCCGAATGCTGAGGCTTGCAGTGAACCGGACAGGATGTCCGGTTTTTTATTGCATCTCTCGCTGCCACGGCTGGATATCGCCAATGTGCTGCGCGACCCATTCCGCGTTGTAATAGGTATCCGGATAGCGTTCGCCGCTGTCGCACAGTATCGTTACCAGCGAACCTTGTTCACCCCGTTCACGCATACGTTTCGCTACCTGCAACATACCCCAGAAATTGGTGCCGGTAGAGGCTCCCGGACGACGGCCGAGAATCTGTTCCAGCTTCAGCATGGCAGCAACGGTTGCGGCATCCGGCACCTTGATCATCTCGTCAATCACATCGGGTAAAAACGACGGTTCAACGCGTGGACGACCAATGCCTTCAATCATGCTGCCACGGTCGCTACTCAGTCCGTGCTCGCGGCTGTGCCAGAAATCAAAAAACACCGAGTGCTCAGGGTCAACCACCAGCAGTCGGGTGTCATAGCCTTGATAACGGATATAACGCCCGAGGGTGGCGGAGGTTCCGCCCGTACCCGCACTCATAATCAGGGTATGAGGCACCGGGCAAGGTTCATGCGCCATCTGGCGAAAGATGCTCTCGGCGATGTTGTTATTGCCGCGCCAGTCAGTGGCACGCTCAGCATAGGTAAACTGATCCATAAAATGGCCGTTCAACTCACGCGCCAGTCGTTCCGATTCGCTATACAACTGGCAGGGATCGGTCACGAAATGACACTCCCCACCATAAAAGCGGATCAACTCGATTTTACGTTTAGCCGTGCTGGCGGGCATCACGGCAATAAATGGCAGCCCCAGCAGACGCGCAAAATAGGCTTCTGAAACCGCAGTGCTGCCGGAAGAGGCTTCAATAATTGGCGTTCCCTGGCGGATCCAACCATTGGCCAGACCGTACAAAAACAGCGAACGCGCCAGACGGTGTTTCAGGCTACCGCTCGGATGGGTGCTTTCATCTTTCAGGTAAAAACCAATGCCGGGAAAATCATCCAGGTTAAAGCGAATCAGATGGGTGTCGGCAGAGCGCTGAAAATCAGCGTTAATTTCGTTAATAGCGTGACGAATCCAGGGCGTTTGCATGCTAAGTTTCCGCAAAATTTAATCGCCACAGTGTAAGGCACTGGCAGGAAAAAGAGGTTGCTTTAATCGGTGTATAATGGCTCGATGAGAGAAAAATTTTCTCCCGGAGAGGTAAATGCTAGATAAAACTGACCGTAAACTGCTGGCGCTATTACAGCAGGATTGCACCTTGTCACTCCAGACGCTGGCAGATGCGGTCAATCTCACCACCACCCCGTGCTGGAAACGCCTGAAAAAACTGGAAGATGATGGCATTATTCGTGCGCGCGTGGCGCTGTTAGACGGCGATAAAATCGGTCTGGCGCTGACCGCGTTCATGTTTGTCAAAACCCAGCAGCATAGCAGCGACTGGTATCAGCAATTTGTCAGCGTGGTCCAGCAGATGCCGGAGGTAATGGCGTTCTATCGTATGGCCGGCGAATATGACTATCTGCTGCGTATTCAGGTGGCAGATATGAAAAGTTACGATGGTTTTTATAAGCGGCTGGTGAATGGCGTACCGGGTCTGATTGACGTGACCTCCAGTTTCGCGATGGAAGAAATTAAATACACAACCGCATTGCCGGTAGCACCCTGACGGGTAAAGAAAGAGACAGTCTTGTGCGATTATTCAGCCAGTTAAGTTGGTATTTTCTGCGCGAGTGGCGGCGATATCTGGGCGCGGTCACTCTGCTCATCATCATTGCGCTTCTGCAATTGCTGCCACCGCATTTGGTGGGCGTAATTGTTGATGGCGTTACCCAACATACCTTAAGCACCGGACGACTGATGATGTGGATCGGCGTGATGCTGGTCACTGCGGTGGTGGTTTATCTGCTGCGTTATGTCTGGCGCGTGCTGCTGTTCGGAGCCTCTTACCAACTGGCGGTGAAATTACGTGAAGATTTTTACCGTCAATTGAGCCGCCAGCATCCGGCATTTTACCTGCGTCATCGCACCGGTGATCTGATCGCTCGTGCCACCAACGATGTTGACCGCGTGGTCTTTGCCGCCGGGGAAGGGGTGCTGACGCTGGTGGATTCACTGGTGATGGGTTGTGTGGTGCTGGTGGTGATGAGCGTACAAATCAGCTGGCAGTTGACGTTACTGGCGTTGGTACCGATGCCGATTATGGCGCTGATTATCCATCGTTACGGCAATCAGTTGCATGATCGTTTCAAACTGGCACAGGCGGCGTTCTCCAGCCTGAATGATCAAACTCAGGAAAGCCTGACCAGCATTCGCATGATCAAAGCCTTTGGTCTGGAAGATCATCAATCGCAGCAGTTTGCGGCCATCGCGCGCGATACTGGCGAGAAAAACCTGCGAGTGGCAAGGGTAGATGCGCGTTTTGATCCCACCATCTATATCGCGATTGGTTTCTCCAATTTGCTGGCGATTGGTGGCGGGAGCTGGATGGTGTGGCATGGCAGCCTGACGTTAGGGCAGCTCACCAGCTTTGTAATGTACCTCGGCCTGATGATTTGGCCGATGCTGGCACTGGCGTGGATGTTCAATATCGTTGAGCGTGGCAGCGCGGCCTGGAGCCGTATCCGTGCGTTGCTGGCGGAAGCTCCGGCAGTGGAAGACGGCCAGCAAATGCTGCCGCCGGAAGCCGGGAATTTGCAGGTGGCGATCCGCGAGTTTCGCTATCCGGCGAGTGCCGGTGTGGCGCTCAGCCATGTCAATTTTCAGCTCAAACCCGGCCAAATGCTGGGCTTATGTGGCCCCACTGGCTGTGGCAAAAGCACGCTGTTAAGCTTGCTTCAGCGCCATTTCGACCTTGAACAAGGCGATATTCGCTATCACAACACCCCGCTGTCGCAGTTGCGCATTGATAGCTGGCGCAGCCGCCTGGCGGTGGTGAGCCAGACGCCGTTCCTGTTTTCCGATACCGTCGCCAATAACCTTGCGTTAGGTCGACCCAATGCCAGCCAGCAGGAGATTGAGCAGGTGGCGAAGATGGCCTGCGTTCATGAGGATATCCTGCGGCTGCCGCAGGGCTATGAAACCGAGGTGGGTGAACGTGGCGTGATGCTCTCAGGCGGTCAGAAGCAGCGCATCGCTATTGCGCGTGCGCTGTTGCTGAATGCCGAGATCCTGATTCTGGATGATGCATTATCTGCGGTGGATGGACGCACCGAGCACGATATTCTGCACAACCTGCGGCAATGGGGTCGGGGCCGTACGCTGATTATCAGTGCGCATCGTCTGTCGGCGCTGACCGAAGCCAGCGAGATTCTGGTATTGCAGCAGGGTCAGGTGATGCAGCGTGGCGACCACGACGATCTGGTGGCAGAAAGCGGTTGGTATCGTGATATGTACCGTTATCAGCAACTGGAAGCGGCGCTGGACGAGGATGAGATCAGCGAAGGAGCGAGTCGTGGCTAAATCTGTGCGTCTGTGGCCAACCTTGAAACGTTTACTGGCCTACGGCAAACCGTGGCGTAAATCGTTATGGCTGGCCGTGGGCATGTTATGGCTGGCGGCGGCGGCCGAAGTCACCGGGCCGGTGTTAGTCAGTTATTTTATTGATCATCTGGTGGCGCAACACCAGATGCCGTGGGGCATTGTCGCCGGGTTGGTGGTCGGATTTATTCTGCTGCAATTGCTGGCAGCGGGCCTGCACTATTTTCAGTCGTTGCTGTTCAACCGCGCGGCGATCGGCGTGGTGCAAAAATTACGTTCTGATGTGATGAATGCCGCGCTACGACAGCCGTTAAGCGCCTTCGATACCCAACCGGTCGGTCAAATCATCTCACGCGTGACCAACGATACCGAGGTGATCCGCGATCTGTATGTCACGGTGGTGGCAACGGTGTTGCGCAGTGCGGCGTTGATCGGCGCGATGCTGGTGGCGATGTTTGCGCTCGACTGGCGTATGGCGCTGGTGGCGATAGTAATTTTCCCGCTGGTATTGACGGTGATGTTGATCTATCAGCGTTACAGCACACCGATAGCGCGACGGGTGCGTAGCTATCTGGCCGACATCAATAACGGCTTCAATGAAGTGATTAACGGCATGAGTGTCATCCAGCAGTTCCGCCAGCAGGCGCGTTTTGGTGAGCGCATGGGGGAGGCCAGCCGTTCGCACTATCTGGCGCGAATGGAGACGCTACGACTGGATGGCTTCTTGCTGCGTCCATTACTGAGTTTATTCTCTGCACTGATTTTGTGCGGCCTGCTGATGTTGTTCAGCTTTGCTAACCCAGGCGTATTTGAGGTGGGCGTTCTGTATGCCTTTATCACTTACCTCGGGCGTCTGAATGAGCCGTTGATTGAACTCACTACCCAGCAATCGATGCTGCAACAGGCGGTGGTGTCGGGTGAGCGCATCTTTGAGTTGATGGATGCGACTCAGCAGGATTACGGCACGGATAACCGGCCACTGGCCTCCGGGCGTATTTCCCTGCGTGATGTCAGCTTTGCCTATCGCGCCGATCGTGACGTGTTAAGCCAGATCGATCTGGACGTGCCGCCCCGTGGCTTTATTGCGTTGGTTGGCCATACCGGCAGTGGCAAAAGTACGCTGGCAAACCTGCTGATGGGGTACTACCCGGTGACGCGCGGCAGTATCGAACTGGACGGTCGTCCATTGCCACAACTGACGCATCAGGCGTTACGTCAGGGGGTAGCGATGGTGCAACAGGACCCGGTGGTGCTGGCAGATACCTTGCTCGCCAATGTCCGTCTTGGGCGCGATATCCCGGAGCAGGCGGTGTGGCAGGCGCTGGAGACGGTGCAGCTTGCCGCGCTGGTGCGCGCTATGCCTGAGGGTATTCACACCCGGTTGGGCGAGCAGGGCAATAACCTGTCGGTCGGTCAGAAACAGTTGTTAGCGCTGGCGCGGGTGCTGGTATCGCTGCCGCAAATTTTGATCCTTGATGAAGCCACCGCCAATATCGATTCTGGCACTGAGCAGGCGATTCAGCACGCCCTGCGTGCCTTGCGTCAGCACAGCACGCTGGTGGTGATCGCGCATCGCCTCTCCACTATTACTGAGGCAGACCAGATTCTGGTCTTGCATCGCGGTCAGGTCGCTGAACGCGGTACGCATAGCCAGTTACTGGCGCAACAGGGGCGTTACTGGCAAATGTACCAGTTGCAACAGGCGGGCGATGAACTCGCGGCGGGCATTCCCTTAACGACTGAAGGGTGACTTGCACCTTTTTTGCGCACCTTTATCGGATTATTCTGTAGAAATGCACTTCTTTGAGGCTATAAGCACCAAAGAGGTGCAAACAATCCACTCCTTTCTTCCTTTCCTGCTGGTATTTGTGTTGTTCATCACAGAACGAAGCGCGCTGTAGCGCGGCTAATCTGCTGACTCTGCGGTTTTTTTATTTATGGCACACCCTTTGCTTATATCCCTGCGTGTCCGGTAAGACTCACTCATTAAATACCTGGAGGGGATCGTATGAAGCTGGTTACCGTGGTAATCAAACCATTTAAGCTGGAGGACGTGCGTGAAGCCTTATCCTCTATTGGCATTCAGGGACTGACAGTTACCGAAGTGAAGGGTTTCGGTCGCCAGAAAGGTCACGCAGAGCTTTATCGCGGTGCCGAGTACAGCGTGAACTTCCTGCCAAAAGTAAAAATTGATATCGCCATTGCTGATGATCAACTGGACGAAGTCGTGGATGTGATCAGCAAAGCCGCTTACACCGGCAAGATTGGCGACGGCAAAATTTTCGTTGCGGAACTGCAACGCGTTATCCGTATTCGTACTGGCGAGACCGACGAAGCAGCACTGTAACTAGGCCTTGATTGTGATGGGATGGAAAGAAATGAATAAAATGATGACGAAGTTAGGCCTGACCAGCCTGGCGCTGTTACCGTCTCTGGCCATGGCGGCAGCTCCTGCCGTTGCGGATAAAGCCGATAACGCGTTTATGATGATCTGCACCGCGTTGGTGTTGTTCATGTCGATTCCGGGCATCGCCCTGTTTTACGGCGGTCTGATCCGCGGTAAAAACGTATTGTCCATGCTGACTCAGGTAGCGGTAACCTTCTCTCTGGTTTGTGTGCTGTGGATGATTTACGGTTACTCGCTGGCTTTCAGCGAAGGCAATGCCTTCTTCGGTAGCTTCCAGTGGGCGATGTTGAAAAATATCGAGCTGAAAGCGCTGATGGGCACCTTCTATCAATATATCCACGTTGCGTTCCAGGCTTCCTTCGCCTGTATCACCGTGGGCCTGATTGTGGGTTCCATTGCGGAACGTATTCGTTTCTCTGCGGTGCTGATTTTCGTTGCGGTATGGCTGACTCTGGCTTATCTGCCGATTGCACACATGGTCTGGGCTGGCGGTCTGCTGGCATCTGATGGCGCGCTGGACTTTGCGGGCGGTACCGTTGTTCACATCAACGCTGCGGTTGCTGGTCTGGTCGGTGCTTATCTGGTGGGCAAACGTGCTGGCTTCGGTAAAGAAGCATTTAAACCGCACAACCTGCCAATGGTGTTCACGGGTACTGCAATCCTGTATGTGGGCTGGTTCGGCTTCAACGCTGGTTCTGCTTCTGCGGCCAACGAAATCGCTGCCCTGGCATTCCTGAACACCGTCATTGCGACGGCGGGTGCGGTACTGTCCTGGACCTTCGGTGAGTGGGCACTGCGTGGTAAGCCTTCTCTGCTGGGTGCCTCTTCAGGCTTCATCGCAGGTCTGGTTGCTATCACTCCGGCGTGTGGTTATGTCGGTGTTGGCGGCGCGCTGATTATCGGTCTGGTCGGTGGTTTGGCTGGTCTGTGGGGTGTCACGACCCTGAAGAAATGGCTGCGTGTTGATGACCCGTGTGATGTGTTCGGTGTGCACGGCGTGTGTGGCATCGTGGGTTGTATCCTGACTGGTGTGTTCGCTTCCTCTTCACTGGGTGGCGTAGGTTATGCTGAAGGCGTAACCATGGGCCATCAGGTATGGATCCAGCTGTTCAGCGTGGGTGTCACCATCGTCTGGTCTGGTGTGGTTGCCTTCATTGGCTTCAAACTGGCCGATATGATTGTTGGCCTGCGTGTTCCAGAAGATCAGGAACGTGAAGGTCTGGATGTTAACAGCCACGGCGAAAACGCTTACAACCAGTAAGAGCCGGGCTGAAAAAGAGAGCAGTGCGCTAAAATAATAAAAAGCAGAAGGGGCGAGTCATCGCCCCTTTTTTATTCGCTGCGTTGGCGCATCACCCCTTCCTGCACCGTGGTTGCCACCAGCGTGCCATCCTGAGTAAAAAACTCCCCGCGTACAAACCCGCGTGCACCTGATGCTGAGGTGCTGACAACGCTATACAGCAGCCATTCTGACAGGTCGAACGGGCGGTGGAACCACATTGAGTGGTCGATAGTCGCGACCTGCATGTCGGGCTCAAGGAAGCCTTTGCCGTGCGGCTGAAGCGCTACAGGCAGGAAGTTGAGGTCTGATGCATAGCCAAGCAGATATTGGTGAATCCGACGATCCTGCGGCAGTTGACCGTTAGCACGCACCCACACCTGACGTACCGGCTCATCAACACGGCCTTTCAGCGGGTTGTGAATCTGCACCGGACGAATATCGAGAGGACGTTCAGAGAGGAATTTTTCCCGTAATTTAATCGGCAGATGCGCTGCCAGCTTATGCGCCAGATCCTGTTCCGATGGCAAATTATCCGGGGCGGGGACCTGTGGCATGCTGTTCTGATGCTCAAATCCGCTTTCCGGTGCCTGGAACGAGGCCGTCATGTAGAAGATCGGTTGTCCATTTTGTACAGCGCTGACGCGGCGCGCGCTAAAGCTTTTGCCATCCCGTAGAGTTTCGACATCATAGATAATGGCTTTCTGGCTATCGCCCGGACGCAGGAAGTAACTATGGAATGAGTGAATGATACGTGCTTCCGGCACTGTCTGTTTCGCTGCATAAAGCGCCTGGCCAACCACCTGACCACCAAACACCTGACGCAGGCCGAGGTCTTCGCTTTGACCGCGAAATAATCCCTCTTCCAGTTTTTCCAGATTCAACAAATTAAGCAGGTTGTGCAGTGCCTGGCTCATAACGGATTCCTCAGTGATACCGGTCGGGCAAGTGTGAAAGATCCGACCAGTTGTCGTCAATCTTTTTGCCGTGGTTTCAGCAATCTAAGACCCGTCTTAAGCGCATTGCGGATTTTTGTGCCAGAATTAAGGGCATTCGGCGGTTGAATAGCTGCACATTATTTTTGCCGCCGACAATCATAGTGTTCATAAGGAGACGACATCAATGAAACTCTGGCAAATCATTAGCGGTATGACATTGGCTGTGGCGGTCGCAGGGTGCGCGGATCACAGCAAACCGGTGGCAACGCCAACGTTGGGTGCAACGGTTGCCGGTCAGCAAACGGCCATTGCGCAGCCGAATGTAAGTGGCTCCATTTATATTCGCCAGCGTATTGCGTTACCGCCGGATGCGGTGCTGACGGTGACTCTGTCAGATGCCTCACAGTCCGATGCACCATCCCGCGTGCTGGCGCAGCATGTGGTGCGTACCGAGGGCAAACAGGCACCGTTCCAGTTTGTGCTGCCCTATAACCCGGCAGACATCCAGCCGAACGCACGCATTCTGTTGAGTGCAGCAATAGCCATTGATGGCAGACTGGCGTTTATCACTGATACGGTAAAACCGGTGATTAATCAGGGCGGAACCAAGGTCGAATTGTTGCTGGTGCCTACCACCAATATGGCGATGCCAACGCAGCCTGGTGCGGCAACGACCGTGCCGTCTACCTCTCCAACGCAGGTGACACCATCGTCTTCAGTGCCTGCGGCGACCAGTATGTAAACGGATATCGTCCCGGCGCGATTTATCGCACCGGGACGAATGTGTACCGGGTATCAATCCTGATCCCAACGATATCGCGCCAGTTCAATTTCTCCCGCATCACTCACTTCGATCCCTTCAGCTTCCAGCGCATCGCGCTGACGAAACAAATCATCACCCTGTAGCGAAATACGTCCGTGACGATTCAGGACACGATGCCAGGGTAACTGGCTGCCGGGCGGGAGACGTTTCAGCACGCCACCCACCTGACGTGCCGCACGCGGGGATCCAGCCAGACGGGCGACATCACCATAGGTCATCACTTTACCGGGGGGAATGGCGGCAACAATCTGCCACACGCGCTGCGGAAAGCTATCGTGTTCACTCATTGGGTCGTCCTGAATAACCGCAAAGGGCAGACTTTAACATGAACCAGGGCACGCATAATCGCCTGTCTGTTCAAGAAAACAACGGTCATCCGGCGTTTGCTTGCAATTGCCGGGGGCTTACCTGATAATGCCAGCGCTCTCGTAATGAGGGCTAGTCAATGGGGGCCCTGTTGGTTCTCCCGCAATGCTAACTTGTGAACTCGGTCAGGTCCGGAAGGAAGCAGCCGCAGCAGGCGACGCGTGTGCCGGGATGTAGCTGGCAGGGCCTCCACCATTTCTGCCTCGAAAAAATTCCCTTAAATTCAATCAATAGCGTGCTGCTGGCACTCCTTTGCCAGTGAAAGGTCAATCCCTGAAAATCGGTTGCTGCAACAGGCTGGGCAAGAGAAGGGAAAAACTTAGCGGACGAACTTCCAGACAGACCCGGGCACTTTATCGTAGAGCTTATTCATCGTCAGCTCTGCAAGGCGGTGATCGGCAGCCGAGTAAAATACCGCTAACTCGTCATCGGACAATTCATACTTGTTTTTTTCAATCACCCGCTCAAGGGTATCGATTGAGCGACAGCGGCGCAGTCGCATCAAATAATCGGTTTTGGTTAAGGCTTGATTGCTCATAAATAAATCGTTCTCACTCTGATGCTAAAAGGAATGGCTGGGTTGCTGTAGAAAAGCGCACTCTTCGGCAAACAGGTTAAATAAGCGTCGTGCTGAACGTTGCCAACGTTGAAGATCCTGAGTATTGATTCCGTAACTGCTAAACAACATAAAGGTATCGTCAAGATATTCATCGATTTGCGTTATCAGTGCTTCATCTTCAACATGCTTAATTTTGTAATTCATCGTGAAAGACGCGATATGCTCAATCAAATCGTTGAGCTGTAAATTGCTTTCAGAAGTAGGATCATTAACCCAGCCATGATGACTGTCAGTTAATGTTGCCATACTTTCGTCAAACAGGTTCTCACACAGAAATTTAAGCTGGGCAATATCATGCCGTTTCGGTGAGTATTCGTCCATCTTTTTCCCCTCCATAGCTAGCACGGTTACCGCAGCGCGGCGAGATTTGGAAAAGTGGCCAGGAAGCGATCACGAATAAAATGAATTCAGCGACTCCTCAAATATAATCCAGATTCATTAGTTTTGCTCACCTCCATTACCAAATATTACAATTCATCGGCGGGTGAAGGGCGTGTATTGTCTATCACTTCGAACACCAGTGCGCCCGGCTGGATATGAAACAGAACATCTTCCTGACGTGTAAAGGTTTCATTTAAATCCTGACAGGGACTAAATAAATTCCACTGGAAATCGTAAAGCATTTTAAATCGATTATTAGCGATAATCTTGATGGAAATAATGCGAAAACTCTCGGGAACTAATCGCGCATTTTGTGAATACCATTGTAAATCACCCGCCAGCGCTGAGGCTATTTTGAGAATATTCCCTTGAATTAATGCCTGCAACTTTGTGCAGTTATCCTCACCGACCGCAATATCACAATGAATAATGGCCTGCATCGTTAACCCGGTATAAAGGCTGTTGTTTCTATCATTGGGGTTTCTGACAAACATTGCAAGCTCACCTTAAGCATAAATAGCTATTGTTGTGATGGATTGCATTACGGGAGGTCATGAGAAGGAGGCGAATTCAAAAGGTGAGGGAGGATGCAGGATAGCGCTGGTTAACTTTTGAAACACTTTCCCCCTGACTAACCGACAGAAGAGTCTGATAGTGTATTGTTATGTTATAACATCTTGGTTGTACCGTATGAATCATAGTGGATTACTGTTGTCGCTAGGCGGGCGCTTGCTGGTCGCGCTGCTGTTGGTTGCCCTGTTGGGATTGGCCATTGTGTGGGGCATGCAAAAATGATGCGTTTTCACCACTTGCAGGCTGGCTATCAAGGGCAAAGGGTTACACCAACGATCAACGGTGAGTTGGTAGCAGGTAGTATGACGGCGTTGATTGGCGCCAATGGCAGCGGAAAATCGACGCTGTTGAAAACCATCGCCGGTTTACTGACGCCGATTTCAGGGCGTTGTGAGCTGAAGGTTTCCCGTAAAGAACTGGGTTGGTTGCCACAGCGTACCGAGTTGGAAACGCGCTTCCCTGTCACGGCCTATGAGTTGGTCGCGATGGGGTGCTGGCCGCGTTGTGGTTGGTTTGGCGCGATTAACCGCGCGCTACGCAAAGAGATTGATGCGGCACTTGATGCGGTGCAGATGCGTGATTTCGCGGATGCACAGCCTGCCACCTTGTCAGGAGGTCAGTTACAGCGCGTGTTATTCGCCCGCCTGATGCTGCAACGCAGCAAGTTGTGGCTGCTGGATGAACCCTTTAATGGTATCGACAGCCAGACCGTGACCTTGTTGATGTCAATCCTGCAACAGCAGCAACAGGCAGGCACCACCTTGTTGGTGGTATTGCATGATCGTCCTTTGGTTGAACGTTATTTTCAGGATGTGTTGTCGCTGGATGCAGTTGAATCCGCCCGCGTCTCTCTGTTGCAGAAGGTGGCATCGTGACTTTACTGCAACCTTTCATCGAATTCGGTTTTATGCGCCGTGCTCTGGTGGCCTGTGCGGCGCTGGCGCTGAGTGCCACACCACTGGGTGTGTTTCTCTCATTACGACGCATGAGCCTGATTGGCGATGCACTTTCTCACGCGGTACTGCCCGGTGCGGCGATTGGCTATCTCATCTCTGGTTTGTCGCTGGTGGCAATGGGGATTGGTGGCTTGATTGCCGGTCTGGCCGTTGCGCTTCTCTCCGGTGCTGTCAGCCGATATACCCCGCTTAAAGAAGATGCCAGCTTTGCCGGTTTTTATCTGGGTTCGTTGGCACTGGGGGTCACTCTGGTGTCACTACGCGGTTCCAGCGTTGATCTGCTGCATGTGCTGTTTGGCTCGCTACTGGCGGTGGATAACGCAGCAATTGTGCTGGTCGGCGGTATTGCTGCCTTCACGTTACTGATGCTGGCGATCATTTATCGTCCGCTGGTGATAGACGCCTTCGATCCCGATTTTCTGCGCGCACAGGGCAAATGGAGTGCCCCTCTGGTGCACGGCATTTTTCTCACTCTGGTGGTCCTCAATCTGGTGGCCGGTTTTCAGGTGCTGGGCACCTTGATGTCGGTGGGATTGATGATGTTGCCCGCCGCCAGCGCCCGTTTCTGGAGTCGCCATCTCGCCTGCATGCTCGGCGTTGCCATGTTGCTGGCAGTGATCGCCGCGCTGATCGGGCTGATGTTGTCGTGGCATTACTCACTGCCTGCGGGGCCGGCGGTGGTACTGAGTGCCGCCGGACTTTTTTTGCTTTCTGTTTTGACAGGACCATGTGGCGGTTTACTGCGCCGCCGATAACGAAACCAATAAGGGGATGTGTATGAAGAAGTTACCGATTAGCCTGGCGTTGGGTGCCATGTTGATCAGCCCGCTGGCGCTGGCAAAAACGGTGGATGCGGTAGCGAGTTTTACCGTGCTGGCGGATATCGTGAAACAAGTTGGTGGCGATCACGTTAAAGTGAAATCGCTGGTGGGGCCAAATGGCGATCCTCACACTTTTGAACCAACTCCGCAGGATAGCCAGGCACTGGCGCAGGCGGATGTGGTGTTTGTCAGCGGTCTGGGGCTGGAAGGCTGGATGGATCGACTGGTGAGCGCATCAGGTTACAAAGGCACGCTGGTGGTGGCCTCAACCGGCATCAATACCCGTGAAATGGTGGATGATGGTAAAACCATTACCGATCCACACGCGTGGAACAGCATGGCGAATGGCGTGATTTATGCCACCAACGTCATGAACGCGTTAATCAAGGCCGATCCGGAAGATGCTGCCGCCATTCGTAAACAGGGCGAAAACTATATCCAGCAATTACAGAAACTCGACAGCTGGGCAAAAACATCCTTTGCCGCTGTACCGCAGAATAAACGTAAAGTGCTGACCAGTCATGATGCGTTTGGTTATTTTGGCCAGCGCTATGGCGTGGAATTCCTCGCCCCGGTCGGTTTCTCAACGGAAGCGGAAGCCAGTGCCAGCGATGTCGCCTCGATCATCAAACAGCTCAAGGCTGAGCACATCAATACTTACTTTATGGAGAATCAGACCGATCCGCGTCTGGTGAAGCAGATTGCCAGCGCAACCGGCGCCAAACCGGGTGGTGAACTCTATCCGGAAGCGCTGTCGGAAGCCAATGGTCCGGCCGCCAGCTATGAAGCAGCATTCAAGCACAACGTGAATGCCATGCTGAAAAGTATGCAGTAATAAAAAAGGCCGGGTATTAACCCGGCCAATTATCACGACACCATCCTAACGTTTTTTCTTCTTTCTTCCCTGTACCGCTTTAAAGCGCGGATTGGTTTTGCAGATCACATAGATACGACCTTTACGACGCACGACTTTGCAATCTTTGTGACGGGTCTTCGCTGAACGCAATGAACTCAATACCTGCATGTGGTGCTCCGTTATGCCTTACCGCGACCGAGGAAACGACCATAACGCTGGTTGAAGCGTGCCGCGCTGCCTTCTTTGGCAAAATCTTTCTGCTTGCCGGTGTAGTACACATGCGATTTTGAAGAGACATCGAGTGTGACATAGGGCAGCACTTCGCCTTCAAATTCGATAGTACGTTCAGTTTTGATGGTGGAGCCGACTTTGAAATATTCATTCGCCGTAGTGTCGTGGAACACCACCGGGCGGTAGTGGGGATGGATATCAGGTTTCATAATTCTGCGCCTTATGTAATGTTATAATATAACAATAGTATGAACCTGAGCGTCCCACAATGCAACTCGTCGCGTCACGATTTATCGCGCCACCCACGATGCCGCACCTGCCCCGTAGCGGCGCGATTTATCGCGCGGTTGTGCTGAGAGCAAAAAAAAGGCCGCATCAGCGGCCTTTTAAGGAAGGGAAAATCTTAGTGGCTATGGTTAACCGGATGGCCTTGTTCCAGTTCAGCTTTATTCTTGCTGAAACGGCGACGTACCACCACGAAGAACACCGGCACGAAGAAGATTGCCAGCGCGGTTGCGGTGACCATGCCGCCCATCACGCCTGTACCTACCGCGTTCTGTGCGCCAGAACCGGCACCGGTACTGATCGCCAGCGGCAGCACGCCGAGGATAAAGGCCAGCGAGGTCATCAGAATCGGGCGCAGACGCATACGGGATGCCTCAAGCGTTGATTCCACCAGGCCTTTGCCTTCTTTCTCCATCAAGTCCTTGGCGAACTCCACGATCAGGATGGCGTTCTTCGCCGACAGGCCGATGGTAGTCAGCAGACCCACCACGAAGTAGACGTCGTTGCTCAGACCACGCAGGGTAGTGAACAGCAACGCACCCACCACGCCGAGCGGAACCACCAACATTACCGAGAACGGAATCGACCAGCTTTCATACAGCGCAGCCAGACACAGGAACACCACAATCAACGAGATGGCGTACAGTGCCGGAGCCTGGTTACCGGACAGACGTTCCTGGTAGGACATGCCCGTCCAGTCATAGCCGATACCGGCTGGCAGTTTCGCCGCCAGTTCTTCCATCAGGTTCATGGCATCACCGGAGCTTTTACCCGGTGCAGCCTGGCCGAGAATTTCCATCGACGGCAGGCCGTTATAACGTTCCAGACGTGGTGAACCATACTGCCACTTCGCACTTGAGAAGGCAGAGAATGGCACCATCTCACCGGCGCTGTTACGCACATACCATTTGCTGACGTCATCCGGCAGCATACGTGAATCTGGCTGCCCCATAACGTACACCTTCTTCACGCGACCGCGGTCGATGAAATCGTTAACGTAGGAACCACCCCATGCCGCACCCAGCGTGGTGTTGATGTCAGACAGCGAGACACCCAGCGCCGACGCTTTTTCCTGATCGATAATCAGTTTGTACTGCGGAGTATCTTCCAGGCCGTTAGGACGCACGCCCACCAGCGTATCCGGGTGCTGAGCGATCATACCGAACAGCTGATTACGTGCTTCGGTCAGCTTCTCATGTCCCAGGTTACCCTGATCAATGAGCTGGAAGTCGAAACCGGTGGCGTTACCCAGTTCGATAATCGCCGGCAGGTTGAACGGAATGACCATCGCATCTTTGATGGAACCCAGCGCACGCATCGCACGAGCGGCAAGGGCAGGCACTTTCATGTCGGCACTGCCACGCTCGTCCCACGGCTTGAGGCTGACGAAGGCGATACCGGTGTTCTGTCCACGACCGGCAAAGCCGAAGCCGTTAACGGTAAACACCGAGTTCACGCTGTCTTTCTCTTTAGTCAGGAAGTAATCCGTCACCTGGTCGAGCACTTTCTGCGTACGTTCCTGAGTCGCACCGGCGGGCAATTGCGCCTGAGCCAGCAGCAGACCCTGATCCTCTTCCGGCAGGAACGAGGTAGGAAGACGCAGGAACAGATACGCCATGCCGACAACGATGATCAGATAAAGTACCAGGTAACGACCGGTGCTGCGTACGATATGACCAACGCTATCAACGTAGTGATGGGTGCTCTTATCGAACAGGCGGTTAAACCAGCCGAAGAAACCGGTGGTTTTGCCGTGGCTGCCTTTCTCTACGGGTTTCAGCATGGTTGCGCACAGCGCAGGCGTCAGAATCAACGCCACCAGCACCGACAGGGCCATCGCTGACACGATGGTGATGGAGAACTGACGATAAATAACCCCGGTAGAGCCACCAAAGAAGGCCATCGGAATAAATACCGCGGAGAGCACCAGCGCAATACCCACCAGCGCACCCTGAATCTGCTCCATCGATCGTTTCGTGGCTTCCTTGGGCGGCAGCCCCTCCTCGGCCATCACACGCTCAACGTTTTCTACCACCACGATGGCGTCATCCACCAACAGGCCGATGGCGAGCACCATCCCGAACATGGTGAGCGTGTTTATCGAGTAGCCGCAGGCGGCGATAATCGCAAAGGTTCCGAGCAATACGACCGGTACTGCAATGGTCGGGATCAGCGTGGCGCGGAAGTTCTGTAGGAACAGATACATCACCAGGAACACCAGCACGATCGCTTCCATCAGGGTTTTCACCACTTCGAAGATGGAGATTTTAACGAACGGCGTGGTGTCATACGGATAAACCACTTTCAGGCCGGTCGGGAAGAACGGTTGTAGCTTCGCCAGTTCGGCTTTTACCGCATCAGCGGTATCCAGGGCGTTAGCGCCGGTCGCCAGCTTGATACCGATACCGGAAGCGGGTTTACCGTTGTAACGGGCGATGATGTCGTAGTTTTCCCCGCCCAGCTCAATCTTCGCCACGTCACGCAGACGCACCTGCGAACCATCGGTGTTGACCTTCAGCAGAATGTTGCCGAACTCGTCGGTCGATGTCAGACGGGTCTGAGCAATGATCGAGGCGTTCAACTGCTGTCCGGGCACCGGAGGTGTACCACCTAACTGACCGGCGGCCACCTGGGTGTTCTGGGTTGTCAGTGCGCTGATCACATCAACCGGTGTCAGCTGGAAGTTGTTGAGTTTGTGCGGATCAAGCCAGATACGCATCGCATACTGCGCACCAAATACCTGGGTATCACCCACCCCAGGAGTACGGCTGATCGGATCTTTGATGTTCGACGCAACGTAGTCCGAGATATCGTTCTGCGTCATGTTCGGATCATCACTGACAAAACCGGCCACCATCAGGAAGCTGCTGGAGGATTTTTTAACCTGAATCCCCTGCGACTGAACTTCCTGGGGCAGCAACGGCATCGCCAGTTGCAGTTTGTTCTGCACCTGAACCTGGGCGATATCCGCATCCGTACCGGACTGGAAAGTCAGGGTCAGGGTCAGCGTACCGGACGAGTCACTGCTCGAGGACATATACATCAGTCCATCGATACCATTCATATTTTGTTCGATGACCTGGGTCACCGAGTCTTGCAGCGTTTTCGCATCAGCACCCGGGTAGGAGGCCTGGATCTCAACTGCCGGCGGCGCAACATTAGGATATTGCTCGATAGGCAGACTGATGATCGATAGCGCACCCGCCAACATAATGATGATGGCGATTACCCACGCAAAAATGGGGCGATCGATAAAAAACTTAGCCATGTATTAACGGCTCCTGTTTATGAAGACGATTTTTCAGACTGTGCCTGAGAGGCGGCAGCGGCTTTCGTGTCGTCTGATACTTCTTGTGGTGTTACCTGCGCACCGGGTTTGGCACGTTGCAGACCGACGGTGATCACGCGATCGCCTGCTTTCAATCCTTCGGTCACCAACCATTTATCACCAATCGCCTGGTTGGCTGTCAGGTTGCGCAATTCAACTTTGTTATCGGCTCCGACCACCATGGCTGTGGCCTGACCGGTTGGAGTACGGGTTACTGCCTGCTGAGGCACCAGCAACGCACTCGGATTGGTACCTTCATCCAGACGCGCACGGACAAACATGCCAGGCAACAGGCGGCCATCCGGGTTCGGGAAGATCGCTCGCAGGGTAATCGAGCCGGTGGTTTCGTCGACGGTCACGTCGGAGAACTCCAGCGTACCGGCCTGTGAGTAGGTGCTGCCGTTTTGCATCAACAGAACAACATTGGCTTTGCCGTCGGTCTGTTTCAGCTGACCGGCTTCCAGCTCGGCGCGCAAACGCAGGAAATCATCGCTGGATTGGGTCACGTCAACATACATCGGATCGAGCTGCTGCACGGTAGCCAGCGCGGTAGTCTGCGCACTCGAAACCAGCGCACCTTCCGTCACGGAAGATTTACCAATACGTCCGCTAATCGGGGAGGTCACCTTGGTGTATGCCAGATTAATGCGGGCACTTTCCACGTTCGCCTGTGCGGCCTGTACGGCTGCGGCATTCTGCGCGGCGGTAGCGACGGCGGTGTCATAATCCTGCTGGCTGATGTACTTGGTACCCAGCAGCGGCTTATAGCGTTTAACCGTCAAATCTGCGATGCGCGCATTGGCTTGCGCTTCCGCCAGGGCACCTTTTGCATTGTCATAAGCCGCCTGATAGGTAGCGGGATCGATCTGATACAGGGAAACCCCTGCTTTCACGTCACTGCCTTCAACAAAGTTACGCTTCAGAATGATACCTGAGACCTGAGGGCGAACTTCCGCAACACGGAAAGCCGAAGTACGGCCAGGGAGTTCAGTGGTGATTTTCAGTGGCTCGTTTTTTAACGTCACAACACCCACTTCAGGGGGCTGCTGCTGGGCGGCTTGCTGGGATTTATTATCATCACATCCTGTCAATACAAAGCTGCCTGAAAGCATCAGGACGGCCGCCAGAGGGGCTAATCCTCTGTTTTTATTCATAAATAAACCTCGAGTGTCCGATATCAAATGATCAATGGATCACAAACCGTTAAACCCATTGCTGCGTTAAAACACGGGTCGTGCTATGGTACATACATTCACAAATGTATGTAAACTTGCCAGTTTGTAAAAAAAGTCCGCTATGGCACGAAAAACCAAAGCACAAGCACTTGAAACGCGTAATCAAATTCTTGATGCCGCGTTAGCTCACTTCTCAGAACACGGTGTTGCCGCCACATCACTGGCGGATATCGCTGCGGCTGCCGGCGTCACGCGGGGAGCCATCTACTGGCATTTCAAGAATAAAGCCGATCTGTTACATGAAATCTGGTTGCAATGTGACGCTGGGCTTGACGATGTGGAACTTGAGTATCAAACAAAATACCCCGACGATCCACTCTCTGTTATGCGTTCGATGTTGATCTATATCCTTGACGCTACTGCAAAGGATCCCAAAAGACGCGCACTAATGGAGATCATTTTCCATAAATGCGAATTTGTGGGTGAAATGGCAACCTTGCAGAATATGCAGCAAAGCTTACTGCTGGAATGTTACGACAGAATAGAAGAGGTGCTGCGTGCATGCATTGATGCGGGTCAGTTGCCTGGCAGCCTCAACACCCGTCAGGCAGCGTTGATTATGCGCGCCTACGTTAATGGCATGATGGAAAGTTGGCTGTTTACCCCGGAAAGTTTTGATCTGGCGGCAGAAGCGCCGGGCCTGGTTGAAGCCCTGTTGGATATGTTGCGCTTCAGCCCAACATTATCCAACGGTGTTCATTCGTAACGGCGAGCTTCATAAATCGCGCCGTTACGGGGATTTTTCTGCGGCTTGTTTCTGTTCATAATCGCGTCGGACAATTGCCAACGCGGCCAGCACCGTGGTGGTGGGAACCTGGTTCTCCTCAAGCAGTTGAATCAAATCCACTGCCAGTTTGATTTCGTCTGGTGCCGTTTCCAGTGACATTGTCTCTCCTAAATACGTAATTTCATCACCACCAGCAGCATCACCACGGCGCCAGCCAGTGCCATGCCCAGGGTCGCCACGCTAAGGGTTACCATGTCGCCCGCGTTAAAATAACTGGCGATATAACCGCCGATCAGCGCACCTATCACCGCCAGTATCAGCGTAACGATAAAGCCACCAGGTCGTCCGGGAAATAGCACCCGTTTTAGCCAGCCGGCGGCAAGACCGGTCAAAATCCAGGCGATAAAAGCCATATGCAACTCCTCATCTCAGGAGAAATGAGTATAGAGGAAAGATCACGGCGCTTACCGTGCGGTAAATTGCAGCTCCAGCTTGTGGATGGCCTGGCGACAGCGTCCCAGACGCGCCTGAAGCTGCTCCAGCTCACGAATCAATTGCTGCTGGACGCTCAAGGTCTCGGCATGTTGCAGATGCTGCTCACGTTCGGCGATCATCGCCAGCAACCGCGTCTCATAACCTCGATACTCTTCACGTTTCTGTTGTTTGACATCAGTACGTGGCCGTTCACGCGCCACGCGCAGTTGCTGGCTCTGGCACTCACGTTGTAAAGCAGCAATCTGATCCACGACTTTATCGGCCAGCCACTGCCGACGCGTGGCGTCCTGATCAGCGGCGGTGAGCTGGGCGATATTGTGTTCCAGCTCTTGCAGATAGTCGGCGAGGCGTGTTCCTTTGCAGTGGAACAACTGCGCATCAAAACGCGGCTGCCGGCAGCTCCCATCTGGTTGCTGAGCGATTTGCTGGCGCAGCAGTACCAGCGTGGATTGAAGACGTTGTTGTGGGCGTGGCAAGGGCATCACTCTTTTCCCGACTGTGTTAACGTAGCGCGGTATCGATTTTATCAGGCATCCGTTATGCAACGCATTTTATTACTGAGCCTTGGCTGGCTGGCAATTGTGCTGGGCACGCTGGGGATTGTATTACCTTTATTACCTACCACGCCATTTGTGTTGCTGGCGGCCTGGTGTTTTGCCCGTTCCTCACCGCGTTTCCATCACTGGTTGTTATGGCGTTCACCTTTTGGTCGTTATCTGCGCCACTGGCAGCGCCATCGTGCGATGCCACCTGGGGCAAAAGGTCGTGCCATGCTGCTGATTATCCTTACCTTTGCTGTGTCCATCTGGTTGGTTCATCTGTGGTGGGTGCGCATTATGCTTGGCGTGATGTTGTGCATCTTGCTGCTGTTTATGTGGCGGATTCCGGTGGTGGCAGAAAGTACAGACGAACGTGAAACGTAGCGACAGGGTTGCATTTAGGCGACCATTTGCTTAGATTTGGGCCTCTTCGTGCGTGGCTTCCCTTTGTGAACTGACTTCGCTTAACCCGGTCCTCCGGGTAATGGCGCTATGGGAGCTGCGCGAAATAGAGATTTCACCAGGCGTAACACTATGACCGCAACTGCTCAGCAGCTTGAACTCATTAAAAACAGCATCAAAAGCATTCCTGACTACCCCAAACCGGGCATTCTGTTCCGTGACGTCACCAGTCTGATGGAAGACCCGCAAGCCTATGCGGCGTCGATTGCCATCCTCGTTGAGCGTTATCGTGACAAAGGCATCACCAAAGTGGTGGGGACGGAAGCGCGTGGTTTCCTGTTTGGCGCGCCGGTCGCGCTGGGTTTAGGCGTGGGTTTTGTGCCGGTGCGTAAGCCGGGCAAACTGCCGCGAGCCACCTTTAGCGAAAGCTATGAACTGGAGTACGGTACCGACACACTGGAATTGCATCAGGATGCTATCCAGCCGGGTGACGTGGTGCTGGTGGTAGATGATCTGCTGGCGACCGGTGGCACCATCGAAGCTACCGTGAAACTGATTCGTCGTGCAGGCGGTGAGGTGAAAGATGCTGCTTTCATTATTAACCTGTTTGATCTGAGTGGCGAAGCGCGTCTGAAAGCGATGGGCCTCGATTGCTTCAGCCTGGTTAATTTCCCCGGCCACTAAGGCCAGCGCGCTCCGTTATCCGACGGGGCGCATCTCCGCAAAGTTATAGGCATCTTGGGTGTTGGCTGTTAAACTACTGCCAAAATAAACAGGGTTTGCAAAGCAGCGTTTTTCCCCTTTTGACTGACAGTGGGCCTCGGCTCCTTAGTCGTGCCGCTGTGCCAACTCAACCAAATCCAGTGATCGAATCCACATGAGCTATCAGGTACTTGCGCGAAAATGGCGTCCCCAGGCTTTCGCTGACGTAGTCGGTCAGGAACATGTGCTGACTGCGCTGGCCAACGGGTTGTCACTGGGACGAATCCATCATGCCTATCTCTTTTCCGGCACCCGTGGTGTAGGTAAAACCTCGATTGCGCGTCTGCTGGCAAAGGGCCTCAACTGCGAAACCGGCATCACCTCGACGCCTTGTGGCGTGTGCGATAACTGCCGTGAAATCGAGCAGGGACGTTTTGTCGATCTGATTGAGATCGATGCGGCGTCGCGCACCAAAGTTGAAGACACCCGTGATTTACTCGATAACGTGCAATACGCGCCAGCGCGTGGCCGCTTCAAAGTCTATCTGATTGATGAAGTACACATGCTGTCACGTCACAGCTTTAACGCGTTGCTGAAAACGCTGGAAGAGCCGCCATCACACGTTAAATTTCTGCTGGCGACCACCGATCCGCAAAAGCTGCCGGTCACCATTTTATCCCGTTGCTTACAGTTCCATCTCAAAGCGTTGGATGTCGAACAGATTCGCCAGCAACTGGAGCATATTTTACAGCAGGAGCAGATCGCCGCCGAACCGCGCGCGTTGCAACTGCTGGCGCGCGCTGCCGAAGGCAGTATGCGTGATGCACTCAGCCTGACCGATCAGGCGATTGCGATGGGGCAGGGTAGCGTGACGCGTGATAGCGTGGCACAGATGCTCGGCACGCTGGACGATGAGCAGCCGTTAGCGTTGATTGAAGCGTTAAGCGAAGGCAACGGTGAACAGGTGATGGCGCTGCTGAACCAGGCGGCGTCACGCGGCGTCGAGTGGGAAGCCTTGCTGGTGGAAATGCTGCGCCTGCTGCACCGTATCGCCATGGTACAACTGTTGCCAGGCTCGCTCAGCGAGGATGAAGTCAACCAGGCGCAACGTCTGCGCGAACTGGCGCGGGTATTGCCGCCAGCCGACGTGCAACTTTATTACCAGACGTTGCTGATGGGGCGTAAAGATCTGCTGCTGGCACCGGATCGCCGTCTGGGTGTGGAAATGACGTTATTACGTGCGCTGGCGTTTCACCCGCAGGCGTTGATTGCCGAACCGGTTGCACGCCCGGTGCTGACGCCGCAGGCGGCTCCGGTTGCTGCACCGTTAGTGGCGGCGCAACCACAAATGGCACCGCCGCAGACTGAAGCGCCGCCGATTCCTGCCGATTATCCTGATATGGCCCCTGCGCCGGAAAATCTGTCGGATGCCACCAGCCAGTTGTTACAGGCCCGTACGCAGTTATTGCGTCAGGGAGCCAGCAAAGCAAAAAAGAGTGAGCCGGCAGCGCGTTCCGCGCGGCCGGCTAATGCGGCACTGGAACGCCTGGCGAATGTCACGGAACGGGTGCAGCAACGAGCAAGTGAACCGGCGGTAAAAGCGGCGGCAAAACCGGAAGCCTATCGCTGGAAAGCGCAAACGCCGACCGAGGTTATCGCTGAGCCGGTCGCGACGCCAAAAGCCTTGCGTTCAGCGCTGGAGCATGAGAAAACCCCTGAGCTGGCGCAACGTCTGGCGGAAGAAGCGCAGCAGCGCGATGCCTGGGCGGCGGAAATCGCCGCTCTGACGTTGCCAAAGCTGGTGCAGCAACTGGCGCTGAACGCCTGGAAAGAGCAGGGCGATAATCAGGTGTGTCTGCATCTGCGCAGCAGCCAGCGTCATCTGAATTCAGGTGGTGCGCGCCAGGCATTGGCCGAGGCACTCAGCCATGCGGCAGGTGAGACGGTTGAACTGACCATTATTGAAGACGATAATTCCGCGGTATTGACGCCACTGGAATGGCGTCAGGCCATTTATGAAGAGAAACTGTCGCAGGCGCGTCAGTCGATCATTAGCGATACCCACATTCAGACCTTGCGTCGTTTCTTTGACGCGGATTTGGATGAAGAGAGTATTCGACCCGTATGAACATGCTGCCGTGCGATGAGCGCGCGACGCAGCCCCAGCAGAGAGAGAAGACTATGTTTGGAAAAGGCGGATTGGGCAACCTGATGAAACAGGCCCAGCAGATGCAGGACAAAATGGCCAAAGTTCAGGAAGAGATCGCCGCGCTGGAAGTCACTGGCGAATCAGGTGCTGGCCTGGTCAAAGTGACCATCAACGGCGCGCATAACTGCCGTCGCGTGGAAGTGGATCCGAGCCTGCTGGAAGATGACAAAGATATGCTGGAAGATCTGATCGCTGCCGCGTTCAATGACGCCGCACGCCGTATCGATGAAACGCAGAAAGAGAAAATGGCTTCTGTGTCTGCCGGTATGCAGCTGCCGCCAGGCTTCAAGATGCCGTTCTGATGCAAACCAGTCCACTGCTTGAATCCTTGATGGAGTCGCTGCGTTGTCTGCCGGGGGTTGGCCCGAAGTCAGCGCAGCGTATGGCCTTTCATCTGTTGCAGCGCGATCGCAGCGGTGGCATGCGCCTGGCGCAGGCGTTAACGCGCGCGATGTCGGAAATCGGCCACTGTGCCGATTGCCGCACGTTCACCGAGCAGGAGATCTGCACCATCTGCGCCAATCCGCGTCGTCAACAAAACGGCCAGATTTGCGTGGTGGAAAGTCCGGCGGATATCCACGCCATTGAGCAGACCGGCCAGTTCGCAGGTCGCTACTTTGTGCTGATGGGCCACCTGTCGCCGCTGGATGGTATCGGCCCGCAGGATATCGGGCTGGATCGTCTGGAGCAGCGCCTGGAGCAGGAAACGTTGCAGGAAGTGATCCTCGCGACCAATCCTACGGTGGAAGGAGAAGCCACGGCCAACTATATCGCCGAGCTGTGCAGCCAGTACGGCGTGGATGCCAGCCGCATTGCACACGGCGTGCCGGTGGGCGGTGAGCTGGAGATGGTCGATGGCACCACGCTGTCGCACTCGCTGGCTGGACGTCACAAGATTAAATTTTAATCACTTGCCGGTATCAATCTTGATACCGGCTTGAAATTCTCCGCACCATCCCCATCTCTTCCTCAACGTTCGATCAACCCGATTCAGTTGAGGTAGCAATGACCATGAAAGGACAAGAGACGCGTGGCTTCCAGTCAGAGGTAAAACAACTTCTGCACCTGATGATCCATTCCCTCTATTCAAATAAAGAGATTTTCCTGCGTGAACTGATCTCCAACGCCTCCGATGCGGCTGACAAACTGCGCTTCCGCGCGCTGTCGTCACCGGATCTGTACGAAGGCGACGGCGACCTGCGCGTGCGGATCTCGGTCAACAAGGAAAATCGTACGCTGACGCTGAGTGATAACGGCATCGGCATGCGTCGTGATGAGGTGATTGAGAACCTCGGCACCATCGCAAAATCAGGCACCAAAGCGTTTCTGGAGTCGATGGGTTCTGACCAGGCAAAAGATAGCCAGCTGATTGGTCAGTTCGGTGTCGGTTTCTACTCGGCATTTATCGTGGCTGATAAAGTCACCGTGCGTACCCGCGCCGCCGGTGCCAGCGCCGAAGAAGGTGTGTTCTGGGAATCGGCCGGTGAGGGCGAATATACCCTGGCTGAGATCGAGAAAGCCGATCGCGGCACCGAGATCACCCTGCATATGCGTGAAGGCGAGGATGAATTCCTTGATGCCTGGCGTGTGCGCAGCATCATCGGCAAATATTCCGATCACATCGCGCTGCCGGTCGAGATCGAAAGCAAAGATGAAGAGAGCGACACCACCAGCTGGGAAAAAATCAACAAAGCCCAGGCGCTGTGGACGCGCAACAAAGCTGAGATCAGCGACGAAGAGTACCACGAATTCTATAAACACATCGCCCATGACTTCAGCGAGCCTGCGGCCTGGAGCCACAACCGCGTGGAAGGTAAGCAGGAGTACACCAGCCTGCTGTATATCCCGGCACGCGCCCCGTTTGACATGTGGAATCGCGACCATAAACATGGCCTGAAACTTTACGTCCAGCGCGTGTTTATCATGGACGACGCCGAACAGTTTATGCCGAACTACCTGCGTTTCGTGCGTGGTCTGATTGATTCCAACGACCTGCCGCTTAACGTTTCGCGTGAAATTCTGCAAGACAGCCGCGTGACCCAAAGCCTGCGCGGTGCGCTGACCAAGCGTAGCCTGCAAATGCTGGAAAAACTGGCGAAAGATGACGCGGAAAAATATCAGCAGTTCTGGAAAGAGTTCGGCCTGGTGCTGAAAGAAGGCCCGGCAGAAGATCATGTGAACCAGCAGCAGATTGCGAAGCTGTTGCGTTTTGCCACCACGCAAAGCGAAGGGGCCGAGCAGACGATTTCTCTGGACGACTATCTGAGCCGCATGGTGGAAGGTCAGGACAAGATTTACTACATCACCGCTGACAGCTATGCCGCCGCCAAGAGCAGCCCGCATCTGGAGCTGTTCCGCAAAAAAGGCATTGAGGTGTTGTTGCTGTCCGATCGTATCGACGAATGGATGATGAGCTACCTCACCGAGTTTGACGGTAAAACCTTCCAGTCGGTGAGCAAAGCGGATGAGTCGCTGAGCAAACTGGCCGACGAAGAAACCGAAGAACAGAAAGAAGCGGAAAAAGCGCTGGAGCCGTTCGTTGATCGCGTGAAAACCCTGTTGGGCGAGCGTGTCAAAGAGGTGCGTTTAACCCATCGTCTGACAGATACGCCGGCAATTGTCACCACCGATGCCAACGAGATGAGCACCCAGATGGCGAAATTGTTCGCGGCGGCGGGCCAGGAAGTGCCGGATGTGAAATACATCTTTGAACTGAACCCGGATCATACGCTGGTGAAACGTGTGGCGGATACCCAGGATGAAAGCCGCTTTGGCGAATGGGTGGAACTGCTGCTCGACCAGGCGCTGCTGGCTGAGCGCGGTACGCTGGACGATCCGAACCAGTTTATTCGTCGTATGAATCAGTTGTTAACTGCCTAAACAGCACAAGGGCGACCAGCAGGTCGCCCTTTTTTTGCCCACATCAACGCAAGTTTAGCGCTCCCTCGTTTGCCCAAACTTAAAGTTTGATCTTCATACCGCGTGATAACGCTTGTTTCTTCTCATGAAGTCTTTCTTTCGTTGGTAAATACACGCCGTGATAATATCGATAGATTTCACTGCTGATGGAAAAGACTAATTCATCCCAATATTCTGATTGATAGAACAGTTCAGACAGAGCAATGTTGTACTGATCCTTATTGGGATCGTCAGCAGGTGTTTTCTCATGCAGTGTTGTTCGGTATTGATGGAGATTATCGGGATGGATGCTTTCTTCAAGAATGTTATTGATGACAGTGTCGGTATGTAGTCCGATATCTCTGGGTTTTCCGGACATAACGGTAAGCGTGTGAAGTGATGTCTGTATGTCTGGTATAGTACTGGCAACAATCTCGTTGCTAAACCCATTGGCGAATTTTGTGATTTCATAGAGCGCATCATCGTACTTAAGCGACTGGAATAGGTATTCAGCAAGTTCTTCGTCGTTCTTGTTTGCGAGTGAAATAAAACCCGTCTTTTCGAACCGTTCGGTCATAATCTTTCGGCGAAACCAATCTTCATCAATATGAAATAAGAAAAAGAGGACGTTGTCATACTCAATGCCCGTGCCCAGTTTATCGGAAAAATAGTCATAATATTTATCTTTATAATCTTCAGGCAATTTTGTGACAGCATAAGCGGCATGATATTCTTGCAATGATTTGTGCAAAAAGACATAGCGATTAAAACCATCGGGTTGTATCAGGCAGGTGATGCTAATGATGTCATGCAAAAAGTTATCGCGCTCTTGCTCATCAAGAGCGGCGGTATCCAGCGCCCGGGCAGCGTAAGCGTGGAGGTTTTCCTCGTTGAACTCATAGACTTCATCTTCCATGGCAAATAAACACATCGCTGAAAAACACCATTGAATTTCGTCTGTTTGTAATTTACAGCGGCGTTGCCTGGACCAGGCCTTGATACGGTCATGCTTGTGATACAAGGTGGAAAACAACAGGCGATAAAAATCCACGGCAGTTCGCGGTAGTTCATCCCAGTCATGATAGCAGGCATGTAACAGGGTCAACAGGATAGGACTCACCAGCGTATTCGCTAACCCAGAATTCGTTCTCAGAAGCTGGGATAATTCGTTGAAATCATCGGGCGTGGCGAGTTTTTTAAGTATGCCGTATCTGTCCTTATCCGTAAGTGATTTGACAAAAACATTGGTGATGCCAGCTTCACTGCATATCTCAGTATCGGGGCGACTGGTGACAATGACAGGGCAGCGATATTTTTTATTAATTTCAAAAATAGAACGGATAAAAGCAGAACGCAGGTTATCTTTAATTTCATCAAAGCCGTCCAGTAAAATGATGATTTTTCCTGACGACAAGAGTTGCTCTAAAGCATCCTGATTAAGATCGAATCCTAATATGTTTAATTGCGCGTGAAGATATTCGAAGACGTTGCCGTCCTCAATACGGCGTAATTCCAGGAAGAAAGGCAATCGACGATGCTTTCTGATCTCTTCAAGAAACAGTTTACGCAGAATGGTACTTTTGCCTTGTCCGGCAATCCCAATGATATTGACGATGTTCTGGGAGATTATCTGTGCGCCATCACTGACAATCAGTTCGGTCTTTTCCGGCCTGTTTTCAATGGTGAGCGGATAATAAATATCTTCAAGCAAAACGTCATAATCGGGATTATGCAGAGTGCGCATACGTAGAGCAGCATAAGCATGCTTTTCCAGATAGGCCTGCTGAATGTGGGGTGATTGCATTTGGCTGAGAAGTTTTTTGCCTGCTTTTCGGGTTGGGATCCAGTCAACCTTCAGCAACTTTTCAACCATGACTTTTGTCGCTTCACCAATACCACTATTCAGTAGTTGGGCAATAAGTGCATCCATAACGTATCCTCATACCATTCACGTTTTACGTTTATGTAATAAGTATCTTATTGGCAATAGTGATCAGTGGTGCGCTTCATCCCTCAACCAATCACGAAACAAGGTAATCTCCGCATCATGCTGACGTGACGCCTTGGTCATCATCCAGGTGGCGCGATCCACCCGCACAAAACCAAGTGGCGCGATCAGTGTGCCGTCGTGTAACTCTTGCCGCACCAGCAAACGCGGTGCCATGATCACGCCCAGGCCATTTCTGGCTGCCTGAATGCCCAACGTCAAATTATCAAAATGTTTTCCCACCCAGAAATTCCCTCGCGTACCGCTGGTTTTGGCCCACTCCGCCCAGGCGTGAAGTCGGGTATCAGCATGCAGAAGGGGTAAGGCGGCGAGATCCTGCTCACTCTGGAAGCGTGCGGCAAATTGGGGGGCACAGAGCGGGCCGATGTAATCATCGCTAATCAGGGTGGCATCAATGTCTTCATCAGGTGTTTGTTCGTAACTGTGAATCAGAACATCGGTATGTTCACTGCGTAACTGGTCAATCTCTACCAGTTGCTGGAACTGGATCTCAATATCAGGATAGCGCAGATAAAAAGTGCCGATGCGCGGGATCAGCCATTGGGAAAGAAAACTCGGCGCGCAGGAGACGCTAAGATGGTGACGCATGCCGGTGCGGATACTTTCACAGGTCGTGGAAAGTTCGCTGAAGGCCTTCTGACAACTGACCAGTAATCGCTCACCATGTGAGGTTAATTTGACACGTCCATTTGTACGGACAAACAGAGGCTTACCCATCCAGCTTTCCAGCTGTCGGACCTGATGGCTGATGGCGCTATGGGTCACATGCAGACGTTCTGCGGCTACGCTAAAACTGCTGTGCAGTGCCGCCTGGTGGAAATAATGCAGTGCACGTAACGAAGGTAGCCCGGTCATACTCATCCCCTGTGTAAAAACCTAACAGGGATTGTCAGTTTATATCATTTTAAAGTCCAGCCGCATTCCCCTAACCTTTCCCCCTGATTCTGGCGGGTTGACTGGCAGGCGTCTCTGTGTTTCGCCGGTAATTTCTGCCACGGATCCGAGCCTCATCCGCCATCACACAGCACAATAAACAGAGAAAAATCACGCGATGGCTTCACAGAATGCTTCTGCCAGGGCGGCGGCGCGCGATCAGCTTCGCGGCCAGCTTTCCCGCCATTATCGGCTTGAACAGTATGATCTCTTCTTTGCACCTTCATTGCATATTGCGCGGGTGCTGCTTTCCCAACTGTTTTTACGCCAGGAGCAGGCGCGTAACCAAACCCGCTATGCGTCGCATTATCCTGTCAGTGAATTAAGTATCCTGGCAGCAGTGCCGGTGATGGCGGGGAATATTGCTCTGGTTGAACATATTGACCTGTTTCAGGGGCGGGTACGCGCGCTGGCTGAATGCCAGAGCCAGGGCGTCACCGATGCATCTGAGTCTTTCGCCACACTGTTGCACCGACGGCTGATAAGCGAGGCGCGACTGTTTGTCACACGGCTCGATCGTCACGCGGCGCTGGGAACGGATTTAGTATTGATCGCCTTACGTACCCATGATTTCAGCACCCTGGTGCGCAGTGAGTTGCGCCTGTTTGAACAGGGGCTGGCGCTGGGTGATGCGCCGGAGCAGGCGTTGGCACAGATGGCGGCTGCGCAATGGCGACCTTATAATATCGCCAGCGTTGATACCATCACGCTGGAAGCGCCATTTTCGCTGCAATCTTTGCAACAGCCGGGTCTGTCATTCGCGGTGCTGCCGATTATGCCGGGTAAGCTGCCAAACTCGCCGCAGCCTGATTTGCATCAGTGGCCCGAGCGTGGGCGCGTCCTTCTTCGTGCCGATGTGCGTGGCAGCGCCAACAAAAGTCAGAATATGACAATGAAACTGACGAAGCGCCTGCGCGAGCTGTTAAATAGCGGTCGCAATTCTGAAAATGCGGAAAAATCCCGCGTCGGGCTGGTATCGGTGGCAAAAGGCAGTAAAGTAGGACATTAGCCGTTACCGCGCCCCTTTCCTTGTGGTGGGCGGGGCATAGTGGTATGGTCTTCGCCTTCTCAGATTGATCAATGCGATTCGCAAGGGGAATTACGCAATGCGTATTATTCTGCTCGGGGCACCGGGCGCAGGTAAAGGCACTCAGGCTCAATTCATCATGGAGAAATACGGTATTCCGCAAATCTCCACAGGTGACATGCTGCGTGCGGCAGTGAAAGCGGGCACTGAGCTGGGCCAGCAGGCGAAAGCCATTATGGATGCCGGTAAACTGGTGACTGACGAGCTGGTAATTGCGCTGGTTAAAGAGCGTATTACTCAGGAAGACTGCAAAAACGGTTTTCTGCTTGACGGCTTCCCGCGCACCATTCCGCAGGCTGATGCCATGAAAGAAGCCGGTATCAGCGTCGATTTCGTGCTGGAGTTTGCCGTACCAGATGAACTGATTGTGGATCGTATTGTAGGTCGTCGCGTGCATGCGGCGTCTGGTCGCGTTTATCACGTTAAGTACAATCCGCCGAAAGTGGAAGGTAAAGACGACGTGACCGGCGAAGAGCTGACAACACGTAAAGATGACCAGGAAGAAACGGTGCGTAAGCGTCTGGTGGAATACCATCAGCTGACTGCGCCGCTGATTGCTTACTACAGCAAAGAAGCGGAAGCCGGTAACACCCAATACCACAAAATCGACGGCACCCGTCAGGTTGCTGAAGTGAGTGCACAGCTGGCCGCGATTCTCGGCTAAGCCAGTTAAGGGCCGGTTTATCGGCCCTTTTGCAGCAATTGCTTTTCCCTCCCGCTTTTTCCGCTACAATTTCCCACGATTTTGACCCATTCGTTTCGACAGCAAGGAAATACAATGAGGCAAGAAAAGCCCGGGGTTTTACTGGTTAATTTAGGCACGCCAGACGCACCCACTACACCAGCGGTTAAACGTTATCTGAAACAATTCCTCGGTGACCCGCGCGTGGTGGATACGCCGCGCTGGTTGTGGTGGCCGATTCTCAACTTTATTATCCTGCCGTTCCGTTCGCCGCGCGTATCGAAGCTTTATGCATCGGTCTGGATGGATGAAGGTTCGCCGCTGATGGTGTTCAGCAAGCGGCAGCGTGATGCGCTGGCACAGCAAATCGATATGCCAGTGGAGCTGGGCATGAGCTACGGCCAGCCGAGCCTTGAAGGTGCGGTTGAGCGTCTGCTGGCACAGGGCGTCACTAAATTGATCGTGTTGCCGCTCTACCCGCAATTCTCCTGCTCCACAGTTGCGGCCGTATGGGATGGCCTGGCTGCCAGCTTCAAACCGCGGCGTTCCCTGCCAGAAGTGGCTTTTATTCGTGATTACGCTGAACATCCGGCATATATCGCGGCGCTGAAAGCCTCCGTCGCGCGTTCTTTCGCCCAGCATGGCGAGCCGGATCTGTTGGTGCTGTCCTATCACGGCATCCCACAGCGCTTCGCCGACGAAGGCGATGACTATCCGCAACGCTGCAAAGATACCACCGATGCGCTGGCCGCCGCGCTCGGCATCGCGCCACACAAGATCATGATGACCTTCCAGTCGCGCTTTGGCCGTGAGCCCTGGCTGACGCCTTACACCGACGAAACCATGCAAGGTCTGCCCGCCAAAGGTATCAAGCATGTGCAGGTGATGAGTCCCGGCTTTGCCGCAGACTGCCTTGAAACGCTGGAGGAGATTAGCGAGCAGAACCGTGAATTCTTCCTGCATGCGGGTGGTGAGAAGTTTGAGTATATCCCTGCGTTGAACGCCGATGATGAGCACATTGCCATGATGGTGCAGCTGGTCAACGCGCGCCGTTAAGGGAGTGGCAGAGAATGTGTTATCATTCTCTGCCTGATTTTCCAGACGGCATCCCCCATGAAATTTCCCGGCAAACGCAAATCCAAACACTATTTCCCCGTTAGCGCGCGCGATCCGCTGTTGCAGGCTACGCAACAAGAGCAGGAGGAGGGCAGCTGGGTCGTCGGTATTGATCAGACGCTGGTAGATATTGAAGCCAAAGTTGATGATGGCTTCCTGCAACGTTACGGCCTGAGTGCGGGTCATTCGCTGGTGATTGATGATGCCACGGCGGAAGCGTTGTACCATGAGCTGATGCGTGACGAGTTAATTAGCCACCAGTTTGCCGGTGGCACCATTGGCAACACTTTGCATAACTACTCGGTGCTGGCCGATGACCGTTCGGTGTTGCTGGGCGTGATGTGCAACAGCATCCAGATCGGTAGCTACGCCTATCGTTACCTGTGCAACACCTCCAGCCGGATGGATCTCAACTATTTGCAAGGTGTCGATGGCGCGATTGGTCGTTGTTTCACCCTGATTGGTGAGCAGGGCGAGCGTACCTTTGCCATCAGCCCCGGTCTGATGAACCAGTTAAAGGCCGACAGCATTCCTGAAGAGGTGATCGCGGGCGCGTCAGCGCTGGTGTTGACCTCCTATCTGGTGCGTTGTCAGCCCGGAGAACCGATGCCGGAAGCGACGTTGCGCGCGATTGCGTTTGCCAAAAAACATAACGTACCGGTGGTGTTAACGCTGGGCACCAAATACGTCATTCAGGACAACCCACAGTTCTGGCGCGATTTTCTGCGCGAACATGTCTCCATCGTCGCGATGAATGAAGAGGAAGCCCTGGCCCTGACCGGAGAGGCCGATCCACTGCTGGCGGCCAATATGGCGTTGGATTGGGTCGATTTGGTGCTCTGCACCGCCGGGCCAACCGGGTTATATATGGCGGGCTTTACCGAAGAAGAATTTAAGCGCAAAACCAATCATCCGTTGCTGCCAGGCGCGATTGCTGAATTTAACCAATATGAGTTCAGCCGTGGCATGCGCCAGCGGGATTGCCAGCAGCCATTGCGCATCTTCTCGCATATCGCGCCTTATATGGGCGGTCCGGAGAAGATTATGAACACCAATGGCGCGGGGGATGCGGCTTTAGCAGCGCTACTGCACGATATCACCGCCAATAATTTCCACCGCCAGAAAGTGCCGAACTCCAGCAAACATGCGCGCGAGTATCTGACGTATTCATCACTGGCGCAGGTGTGTAAATATGCCAACCGCGTCAGCTACCAGGTGCTGAATCAGCATTCCCCGCGTCTGACGCGAGGTTTACCGGAGCGTGAGGATAGCCTCGAAGAGTCGTACTGGGACAGATAAAAATTACCCCGTAGCGGCGCGATTTATCGCGCAAATCGTGCGCGTTGTATGAAAAAATCGCGCCGCTACGGCGTTAAATCAAATCGGACATTCACGCACAATCGGCCTTTGCGCAATCTCTTCTTCCAGCATATGCAACATGCTGTTAGCGATCTCTCGTTCCCCCATCACCACGCGATTGGCACCACGTTCGAGGATGTATTCCACTTCGTCGTCATAATGGGCGCGGGCGATTATCTCGATGTTGTCGCGCTTCGCGCGCGCCGCCGTGACAACCTCACCGGCTTCATAACCATTGGGAATGGTCAGCAGTAGCCAGCGGGCGCAGTCGAGGCGCGCCAGCTCCATGATGTCGCTGCTGGCGGCATTGCCCAGCACCGCTTTGATGCCTTGCTCGCGCAGCGCTTCAACGCGTGGTCGCGAGTTTTCCACCACCACTAACGGCACATCCGCTTCCAGCAGCTTCTGTCCCAGCAGGCTACCGACGCGGCCATAGCCGACAATCACCGCATGGTCACAGATATCCACCGGAATTTGCTTCTCCTCCTCGATAGGATCGATCAGCGTCTGCTCTTCCATCGTCTCGGTTTTGTCGAGATAACGTTCCAACACAGTAAAGAGAATCGGGTTCAGCATAATCGACAGGATGGCTGCGGCCAGCACCAGATTACGCCCCTCCTGGCTCAGTAACCCCAGCGAAATGCCAAGACCGGCCAGAATGAAGGCAAACTCGCCAATCTGCGCCAGGCTAACGGAGATCGTCAGGGCTGTGCGGCGTGAGTGGCCCAGCAACGTGACCAGCAGCCAGGCAGCGACCGATTTGCCCACCACGATAATCACCAGCGCCCCCAGTACCGCCAACGGCTGGTTGACCAGAATCATCGGGTCGAACAACATGCCAACAGAAACGAAGAACAGCACGGCAAACGCATCACGTAGCGGCAGCGTGTCGTGTGCTGCTCGGTGGCTTAATTCAGATTCGTTCAGCACCATGCCTGCGAAGAAAGCGCCGAGGGCAAAGGAGACATCAAAGAATTCTACTGCACCAAACGCAATGCCCAGTGCCAGTGCCAGCACCGCCAGGGTGAACAGCTCGCGTGAACCGGTGGCAGCACTTTTCGCCAGAATCCAGGGGATCACGCGGCGGCCCACCACCATCATCAGCACCATAAAGGTGACCACTTTACCGATGGTCAGCAGCAGGTCCCACGCCAACAGGGTTGGGCTGGCGTTACCCTGTTCCAGCATGCCAGCGATGGCAGGCAGCAGCACCAGCGTCAGCACCATGACCAGGTCTTCGACAATCAGCCAGCCGATGGCAATTTGCCCGCGCTGGCTGTCAATCAGTTGACGCTCCTCCAGCGCGCGCAGTAACACCACGGTACTGGCGGTGGAGAGACACAAGCCAAACACCAGCCCGGTCATCATTGACCAGCCCAGCGCCCACGACAGCCCCATTCCCAGCAAGGTTGCCACGGCGATTTGCGCCACTGCACCGGGAATGGCGACCGACTTTACCGACATCAAATCTTTCAGCGAAAAGTGCAGCCCCACACCAAACATCAGCAGGATCACCCCTAGTTCAGCTAATTCAGGGGCCAGATTGGTATCGGCGACAAAACCAGGGGTAAAGGGACCGGCCAGCACACCGGCCAGCAAGTAACCGACCAGCGGCGAAATTCGCAGGCGATGTGCCAACATACCAAGGAGAAAGGCCAGGACCAGTGCCCCGACGATGGTGGTGATCAACGGTGTGGTGTGATGCATGCCTGTCTCCTTGTGTGCAAATGTATCCGCTTGTAACAACCTAGTTTACTGCACAATCGCTAACCGCGTTTAAACATTTGAGCGGGATAAACAGAAAAAAATGAAAAAATAAGAGAAAAATGCAACCGAAGTGTCATTTTCTTCAGTTATCTCACAATATCGGCAGGATTCATGCTGAATAAAGGGGGCAAGGAAAAATAATTACCCCCCCGAAACAGGCTCAGGCGTGACGGTTATCTGGCAGGAAAGCGGTCAAAAGGCCGATAAGTGGCAACCAGGCACAGATTTGATATACCCATTCGATGCTGGTGTGGTCTGCCACCACGCCCAGCACGGCGGCACCCAACCCACCCATACCGAAGGCAAAACCGAAAAATAGCCCGGAAACCATACCGATACGTCCCGGTAGCAACTCCTGCGCGTACACCAGAATGGCAGAAAACGCTGAGGCGAGAATCAGACCAATAATTACGCTCAGTACACTTGTCCACATTAATGACGCGTGCGGCAACAGCAGCGTAAAGGGGGCGACACCGAGAATCGAGCACCAGATCACATACTTACGACCAATTTTGTCGCCAATCGGCCCACCAATAATGGTCCCTGCCGCCACTGCGCCAAGAAATACAAACAGATGAAATTGCGACGCCTGCACCGAGAGGCCGAATTTCTGCATTAAATAGAAGGTGTAGTAGCTGCTCAGGCTGGTGAGATAGAAGTACTTGGAGAAAATCAGCAGCAGCAAAATGCTGATCGCCAGCACGACTTTTTTTCGCGGCAGTGGATTGGACAACACCGTGGCAGCTTTGGTTTTACTGGCGCGCTGCTGGTGGCTATACCAGCGGCTGACCTGCAACAACACGATGATCCCCAGCAACGCGGCCAGCACGAACCAGCCGAGATGGCCTTTGCCATAGGGTGCAACAATCATTGCGGCCAGCAGCGGGCCGAGTGCACTGCCGAAATTCCCGCCCACCTGGAACAGCGATTGCGCCAGGCCATGACGTCCACCGGATGCCATACGGGCGACACGGGAAGATTCGGGATGAAAAATTGATGAACCGCTACCCACCAGTGCCGCTGCCAGCAGTACCTGGAGATAGTCACTGGCGAAGGTCAGCAGCACCAGGCCACACAGGGTAAAACCCATGCCAACCGGTAACGACCAGGGTTTGGGATATTTGTCGGTGTAGTAGCCGACCACGGGTTGCAGCAGCGAGGCGGTCACCTGGAAGGTGAGGGTGATTAAACCGATTTGCACAAAGTTGAGGCTAAAATCTTTTTGCAACAGCGGGTAAATCGCCAGCAACAGCGACTGCAACATATCGTTCAGCAGATGCGCGAGGCTGATCGCCCCTAAAATGCCGAACGCCGTGCGCCCCGGTGCGCGTGCCGGGGATGAGAGAGTATGATCACTTGCCATAGAAATCCTGAGAGGGTCAATTTTCGTTATCAGATTGTTACTTCTCTCAAGACTCTATAAGCCTTTCATCTTGAGTTAAAGTGCGATCTGTGCGACACAGAAGGGCGATAAAGCACATAAAGTCCACTGGTTAGTGGAAAAACGCAGAATAAGGAGATCGGCTTGTTGTTAATTCCGCGCAAAAGCCATTGGCTGGCATTGATTATCCTGTTGCTGCCGGTACTGGCACAGGCATGGCAGCCCGACCGCAGCTACCGTCTTACTATCCTGCATACCAACGATCAGCATGGTCATTTCTGGCCCAACGCGCAGGGCGAGTATGGTCTGGCCGCGCAGAAAACCCTGATGGATACGCAACGTTATGATGCGCAATCAAAAGGAAGCGGTGTGCTGATCCTTTCCGGCGGTGACGTTAACACCGGTGTGCCGGAGTCGGATTTGCTTGATGCGGAACCCGATATTCGCGGCATGAACCTGGTGGGCTATGATGCGATGGCGCTGGGTAACCATGAATTTGATAAACCGTTCAGCGTGCTGCAAAAGCAGCAGAAATGGGCCAAATTTCCCTTTCTTTCCGCCAATATTTACGCAAAATCCAGCGGCCAACGGCTGTTCAAGCCTTGGGCGGTCTTTACCCGGATGGGGCTGAAAGTTGCCGTAATCGGCCTGACCACGCCCGACACCCTGCGTATCGCCAATCCGGCCAATATGGCAACTATCGAGATTCGAGATCCGGTCACTGAAACCGAAAAAGCGGTGGCTGAGTTACGTGCCAGCGTCAAGCCGGACGTGATTATTCTTCTCACCCACATGGGCCATTACGACGACGGTCAGCATGGCAGCAATGCGCCGGGCGATGTCGAGCTGGCGCGCAGCTTGCCGCCTGGCACCGTGAACCTGATCGTCGGCGGCCATTCACACGATGCGGTGTGCATGGAGAAAGAGAACGTCAGCGTGAAAAATTATCAGCCAGGCCAGCCCTGCCAGCCGGACCGCCAGAATGGTGTGTGGATCGTACAAGCGAAAGAGTGGGGTAAATTCGTCGGGCGCGGTGATTTTACCTTCCGCAACGGTGAGCTGGCGCTGGATAGCTACCAACTGATCCCGGTCAATCTGAAGCATAAGATCAAGAATGCGGATGGCAGCGAGTCCTGGCTGACCTGGCAGCAGGAGATCCCACCGAATCCGGCGATGATGAAACTGCTGACCCCCTTCCAGAAACGCGCAGAAGCCAAACTGGATGTGCCGGTCGGCAGCAGCGACGGTGTCTTTGTTGGCGAGCGGGACAAGGTGCGTTTTGAGCAAACTAACCTCGGCCAGTTAATTCTGCGTGCGCAGATGGCCGCCACCAAAGCAGATTTTGCGGTGATGAGTGGTGGTGGGATTCGTACTTCACTGCCGCAAGGGGCGATCAGCTGGCGCGATGTGTTGCAGGTGCAGCCCTTCAGCAATCAGGTGGTGTCCGTCACCCTGACCGGTAATCAATTGCTGACGTATCTGGCAACCGTTGCCAATATTAAAACCGATGCCGGTGGCTTTGCGCAGTTTGCCAATATCAGCCTGGTGGCGGATGGTAGCGATGTCAGTGAGGTGAAGATCAACGGTGAGCCATTACAGAAGGATAAAACCTATCGCATGGCGACCAACAGCTTCAACGCTACCGGCGGCGATGGTTATCCGCGCATTGATAACCTCGCAGGTTATACCAACACCGGGTTGCGCGATGCGGATGTGTTGCGCGGCTGGGTGAGCCAGCATTCACCGTTGAAAGTGAGTGACTACGCTCCGGGAGAGGGGATTGTGCACCTGACCGCGGAGCAGAAACAGCAACGGGATAGCGCGCCGGAGAAACCCAGGAAGCGCAGCTATCCGAAGACGGTGCTGGCATGGATACTGCCGCATGCGGTGGAAAACTAAAGCATCATTGCGCGATAAACGTGCCGCTACCTTACCGGGCTCGCATTTGTAGCGGCGCGAATTATCGCGCGGGTTTCTCACGCCTGGCACGCTTTGCGCGTGAGCCAGCGCTGACGCAGAATATCCCACAGCCAGTTATACGCGACGGTGTAGGGCAGGAAGAACAGGAAAAACGCCACTTCCACCATCAACGCCTGCAACAACGTGATACTGAGCATCCAGGCAGCAATCGGTAAACCAATCACAATAAAACCGCCCTCAAAACCCAGCGCGTGCAGTACGCGCAGGCCAGCGCCTCGCTGCACCCGATCCCGTGGGTACAGGCGATCAAATCCGGCGTTATAAATCATGTTCCACAGCATGGCGACGGTCGACAGCATGATCGCCAACAGCCCCATTTCAAACAGCGGCTTATCCATTACCCAGGCGGCTAACGGGGAAACAGTCAAAATCGCCAGAATTTCAAAGCCAGCAGCGTGGAAAAAACGTTCTTTCAAAGAACGGGTACGCATAAAAACCTCCTGATTCATTACAGGACGCATTTTCTCACTTGTCGAAATTAAGATAAAATGAACACCTATCGATAAAAGCGATGGATAACTATGAAATACTCCCCGGAATCCCTTGAGGCTTTTGTGCAGACCGTCGCCAGCGGGTCATTCTCTGCGGCGGCACGGGCGTTGGGCAAAAGTCAGTCCACCATCAGTAGCGCGGTGGCGAATCTCGAAGACGATTTAGGCTTTATGTTGTTTGATCGGCAGGGACGTCAGCCGGTATTAACCGAGCAGGGACAGCGAGCACTGGCGCAGGTGCAGCAGATCCTGGCGGCCAGCCAGCGGCTGGATGAGCTGGCGGTGCGGCTGTCGCAGGGGGTCGAGCCGCGCCTCAGTCTGGCGATCTCCGATTTCTGGCAGGCGGAATATCATGAAACGCTGCTGAAGCGTTTTGAAGCGCGCTATCCGGATATCGAATTTGAATGCATGATCGCCGAAGATGCCGACGTGCTGGACCTGCTACAGGCCGGACGCGTGCATCTTGGGGTGGTGCGCGCTCAGCCCTCATTACCGCCAGATATCGCGGTGGCACGCTTACAGGTGGAGGCGCAGATGGCGATTTATCTGCATCAGGACCAGGCGTTGGCCCAGCAGAAACAGGTTACCGAAGCGCAACTCGGGGCGTTGCGTCAGTTGCGGCTCAATACCTGGGTGGAGACGCGTGACCCGATGCCAGCGGGCCGGGTGTGGTCGGCACCGTCTTATCTGTTATTACTGGAGATGGCGGAGCAGGGATTTGGCTGGAGCGTGTTGCCGCGCTGGCTGGTGCAGCAGTTTGGTCATCAGGTGTTGAAGGAGTTGCCGGTGCCAGGCTGGCCGCAGCATATTGCGGTGGAAGCGGTCTGGTCGACGCGTAATCCACCGGGACCCGCCGGGCGCTGGATGATCGATCAACTTTGCGCCCAGCAGCCTGATTAATCGCGGCGCGCCACATCGGCCAGGGGGGCATCCAGCAAACGCGCCAGATCCTGTGCCGCCAGTTCGATATCCAGCCCGCGTTTACCGCCGGAGATAAAGATGGTGGCAAATTCCGCCGCTTGTTGATCAATCACCGTGGGCAGGCGTTTTTTCTGCCCCAGCGGGCTGATGCCGCCCACCAGATACCCGGTGACGCGCTGTGCCAGCAGCGGGTCAGCCATATCGGCTTTTTTCGCCCCCAGCGCTTTGGCGACTTTCTTCAAATCGAGCTGACTGGACACCGGCGTAACCGCTACTGCCAGGTGTTTCGCATCGCCATTCAGCGCCACCAGCAGCGTTTTGAATACCTGTCGAGCATCGAGATTCAGTTTTCGCACCGCTTCGTCGCCAAAGTTGGTTTCATGGCTGTCATGATCATACGGATGCAGAGTAAAGGTGACTTTTTGTTTTTCCAGCAGTTTTACAGCGGGCGTCATTTTTCGATCCTTGCTAAGGAAAATCTTATTTCAGAAACGGCGAATAGTACTGGCGAAATTCTGAACTTTGCGCGAGAATTGGCCCGCGCCAGCCAGCAATGGCTGTGTGATAACCAAAATCATAAACAAATTCCTCTTTGACGGGCCGATAGTAATATCGGCCTTCTTTTTTTAGCGCGCCTTTAACAGGCCCGGTAAATTATCATCCCCGTAAAGATGCAACGCCCCCACGGCCACCACATAACGTCCCGGCGGTAATGCCAGCAACAATTCGCGCCAGTGCTGATTGCGGTTGCGCATCAAGGTGTCATTCAATTCATTGCTGAAGGTGGTGGGTAGCGCGACCGGCTGCTGCTTCGGCGGTGCATCCAGCCACCAGCTGATCATGGTTTGCAGCAAACGCGCGTTGGTGTGCCAGTGTTCCAGCGTATCCAGCAACAAGGGCAGGCCATTCTCCGGCAGCGACTTCAGCAGTGCGATTTGTGTATCCGGTCCTTCCAGCTCAATCACCGGTTTATGGGTCGCTTTGGCAGCCTGCAACAGTTGATAATCGATGCCATATTGTGGTCGCAACCCGAGGCGCTGTGCCTGCTGCGCTTGCAACATCAGGGCAATCTGCCACATCGGCAAGTTGTCAAACATCATTACCGACAGCATCAGCTCATCGCAGAGCGCGGTTAGCCTGGTCAGTGTCTCGCTGTCGAGGCGTTCTGCCAGCGGCGGCAGATTTTCTCCTTCGGCAAAGGGGGAACCGCCTTGGGTGATGTCCGCTTCAACGATCAGCGCGTCGGCTTTCGCCAGTTGGCGCAACAAACGTGCCGGCAACGGCTGCATATCGCGTGTACCCATATGAATGCTGCCGACCAGGTGTAGCTGGCGATTGCCCAACTGAATATCCATCGCGGGCCAGGCGTAGCTGGCCGGAAAAAGTCGCGATGCCAGCTGTGTTACGCATTGCCACAGGCTGCGTCTCATTCCCTGTCCTTTTTAAGTCAAAAATCCATGCTAGCGATTTCATCGCGCGAAAAACAGGGCAGGGCTTGCTATTCGTGTACCGGTGGCTTAAACCGCAACAGACGATTAGCATTACTCACCACCGTGATGGAGGAGAGCGCCATCGCCGCTCCCGCCACAATCGGGCTAAGCAGCATGCCGGTAAACGGATAAAGCACACCTGCGGCAATTGGAATGCCAAAGCTGTTGTAAATAAATGCACCCAGCAGGTTCTGCCGCATATTACGCAGCGTGGCGCGGGAAATCGCCAGCGCATCCACCACGCAGTGCAGGTCATTACGCATCAGCGTCATGGCGGCGGTTTCAACCGCCACATCGCTACCGCCACCCATAGCAATACCAACATCTGCCTGGGCCAGCGCCGGAGCATCATTGATGCCATCACCGACCATCACCACTTTGCGCCCCTGTTGTTGCAACTGCTCGATGGCTTGTGCTTTGCCTTCTGGCAGCACCCCGGCGATCACGTCGTCGATACCGGCTTCAGCAGCGATTGCGCGTGCGGTTTTTTCATGGTCACCGGTCAGCATCATCAGCTGAAACCCCAACTGATGCAGGCGTTGCAGCGCCGCGCGGCTCTCCGGACGCAGGTTGTCACGTAGCGCGATCAACCCCAGCAGTTGCCTGTCATCGGCCAGCAGCACTGGCGTGGCACCCAGCGCCGCCAGACGTTCAATATCTTCACGGGCGGGTGTGCAATCCACTTGTTGGGCTTCCATCAACGCCAGGTTGCCGAGCAGCAATGTTCTGCCTGCCACTGTAGCGCTCACGCCCTTACCGCGTATTGTACGAAATTGCTCAACATCAACGGCAGGCAGATCCGGCACTGCCGCGATAATTGCGGTTGCCAGTGGATGGCTGGAACCCTGTTCCAGCTGGGCGGCAGCGTGCAGTACCTGCTGACGATCCCAGTCGCTATACAACAACACATCGCTCACCTGCGGCGTGCCCTGGGTCAGGGTGCCGGTTTTATCAAATACCAGGGTGTCAACTTCACTGGCGCGCTGGAGTGCATCCGCATCACGCACCAGCACGCCAAGTTCTGCGGCACGTCCGACGCCAGCAATCACCGACATTGGCGTTGCCAGACCAAGAGCGCAAGGACAGGCGATAATCAGCACCGTAGTGACAATCACCAACGTATAAGCCAACTGCGGTTGCGGTCCGGCCAGATACCACACCAGGCCACTTAACAGCGCAATCGCCACCACCACCGGCACAAACACGGCGGAGATGCGGTCGGCGAGACGTCCGATATCGGGCTTACTGCTTTGCGCCTGACGGACCAGATTGATGATGCGTGCCAGCGTGGTATGGCTGCCGGTGGCGCGCGCGACAAAGCGCAACGTGCCATCCTGGAGCAGCGTACCAGCAAAGACTTTATCTCCGGCCTGTTTAGTTTGCGGCACCGCTTCGCCGGTCAGCATCGCTTCGTCGCACCAGCCTTCGCCGCTTTCCACTTCGCCATCAACCGGGATACGGTCGCCGGTGACCAGTTTAATCACCATACCAGGCTGCACATCGCTGAGCGGTATCAGGGTTTCACCCTGGTCGGTAATGACGCGAGCCTGCGCTGGGGTTAAGTCCAGCAAACGTTCCAGCGCCTGTGAGGCTCGCTGCCTTGCGCGTTGTTCCAGCGCATGACCGAGGTTGATCAGACCAATAATCATCACGCTGGCTTCAAAATAGAGATGCCGGGCCTGATGCGGGAAAAATTGTGGCCAGAGCGCGACGCTCATTGAGTAGAGCCAGGCGGCACCGGTTCCGAGCGCCACCAACGTATCCATGGTGGCGGTACCGTGGCGCAGGCTACGCCAGGCGCTGCGGTAGAAATGGCCACCGGCAATCACCATCACCAACAGGGTGATCACGCCCAGTGAGCGCCATAAGGCGATATTGCTGTCGCTGAGCATCATATTGTCGCCCAGCATGCCCCAGATCATCATGGGTATGCCGAGCAACAATGCCAGCGCGGATTGCCAGCCAAAGCGGCGCATCGCCTGGCGGGCACTGACCTGCTGGCGTTCCCGGCGAGTTTGCTCATCTTCGATGATTTCTGCCGAATAGCCCGCCTGATCGACAGCGCCAATTAACGCCGCGGGTTGCGCATCACCCAATACCAACGCGCTGCGCTCACCCAGGTTAACGCGTGCCTGGCTGACGCCAGGTACCTTTTGCAATGCCTGCTCGACACGACTCACACAGCTGGCGCAGCTCATGCCGCCAATCAGCAGGTGGTGGACGGGCAGGGTGTCATCTGCCGGTTGCGATCGTTCCTCCGTTGTCAGCGCCTCCGGCTGCGGCTCTGATGCTGTCAACGGTTCAGACTTTGGGCTGTCTTTCAGTGCTGCGTGGTAACCCGCCTGTTCTACGGTCGCGATCAGATCGCTGGCGCTGGCAGCACCGGTGACACGCGCTTCCTGTTGGGTAACTTCAGCCTGTTCAACATCGCTGCGCTGTTCCAGCGCTTCTTTGACACGTTTGACGCAGTGGCCGCAGGAGAGGCCGTCCAGCGCCAGCAACTGTGTGTGTGACATATTTAACTCCTTATGCGTTCAGGTTTGACTGCATGCAGACTTTGCATTAGTTATAAAGCCTAAACCTTCCATTCAGGGGAAGGTCAAGGGGATCACATGAACATTAGCGATGTTGCCAAAAAAACCGGGCTGACCAGCAAAGCGATTCGTTTCTATGAAGAGAAGGGTGTCGTCACGCCACCGCTGCGCAGTGAAAATGGTTATCGTAGTTACAATCCACACCATATTGATGAACTCAATCTGTTGCGTCAGGCGCGTCAGGTGGGGTTCACTCTCGACGAATGTCGCGAGCTGGTGACGTTGTTTAACGATCCTGCCCGCCACAGCGCCGACGTAAAAGCGCGCACTTTGCAGAAAGCGGATGAGATCGCGGCGCATATTGAAGAATTACACGCCATGCGGGCGCGCTTACTGGCGTTGGCGGAAGCCTGTCCTGGCGATGATGGCGCGGAGTGCCCCATCATCAACCACCTGGCGGGCTGCTGCCATCAGACAGCCGGAAAGCGAGGCTGAATCATCAGCGTAATGCCAACTACGCCAGTGACGATGACCTGGGTACCGGCGGGCAGATCGCTCTCTGCCTGCACGCGCCAACTGCTGTCGCCAATGCGCACATGGCCGGTGCCGTCTTTCAGGGCGTTTTCCAGCGTAAAGTGTTGGCCGATAAGTTGCGTACCACGCTGATTCAGGCTATTGGGTTGTTGCGAGGCTTCGCGATAACGCATCCAGCGATACCAGAAATAGACACACAGCAGGGTTAACACCGCAAACAACAGGCCCTGGCTGGTCCACGAGAAGGGAAAAAACCACTCGATCAGGCCAACCAGCACCGCTGCCAGCCCGCTCCATAGCAGATAGCCGCTGGTGCCAAGCATTTCAGCCGCCAGCAGCAGGCCGCCCAGCGTCAGCCAGAACCAGTGCGGGTGGGCAATCAGCTCCATCAGGATCACGGTTTGCGCTCCCGGCCACTCTCTTTCAGCAGCTCGCTAACTCCGGCTATCGAGCCAAGCAGGCTGGTGGCATCCAGTGGCATCATCACCACTTTGCTGTTATTGGCCTGGCCAATTTTCTGCAACGCATCGGTATATTTTTGCGCCACGAAGTAGTTCACGGCCTGAATATCCCCGGCGGCGATGGCTTCAGATACCATGCGCGTTGCATTAGCCTCTGCCTGCGCCTCACGCTCTCGCGCTTCGGCATGCAGGAACGCGGCGGTTCGCTCCCCTTCAGCTTTCAGGATCTGCGACTGTTTTTCCCCCTCGGCGCGCAGAATCGCAGCCTGCCGCACCCCTTCCGCCGTCAGAATATCGGCGCGTTTGGTCCGTTCGGCTTTCATCTGCGCGTTCATGGCCGCAATCAACTCCTGCGGCGGACGCACATCTCGAATTTCGATACGGGTGATTTTTACACCCCAGGGATTGGTCGCTTCATCGACAATATGCAGCAGACGGGTATTGATGTTATCGCGCTGCGACAGCATTTCATCCAACTCCATGCCGCCTAATACGGTACGAATGTTGGTCATGGTGAGATTGAGAATTGCCAGCTCCAGGTTGCTGACTTCATACGCTGTGCGCGCTGCGTCGATCACCTGAAGGAAGCAGACGGCGTCGATGGTGACGTTGGCATTATCTTTTGAGATGACTTCCTGAGAGGGGATATCAAGGACGCGCTCCATCATGTTGACCTTGCGGCCAATGCGATCCATGAAGGGAACAACTAACGTCAGGCCAGGTTGCAGCGTGCGGGTATAGCGCCCAAAGCGCTCAACCGTCCACTGATAACCCTGTGGCACAATTTTTACTCCGGCCCAAACGGTCACCAACGCGAGTACGATGATGACTGGCATCACGGTCAACATAATAACCTCCAGGTTGTCACTGTTTCGGGCCGAGTCGCTTCGGCCCGATTACTACCCCGTACTGATTAGTACAGCAGCGAATAAAGCTGGCGACGATAACGTGCAGCCAGGGCATCACCAGTGCCGAGTGCGGCCAGAATTTCCTGCAACATTTTACGCACCTGGCCGTCACCGGCGTTGAGATCGCTTTTCAGGAAACCAAATAGCAATTCAAGGGCTTCTTCATTACGACCAACCTGATGCAGCTGTAACGACAGTTTAGCAGCCAGCTCGGCGTTCGCGGGCTCATTCGCCAGTTGCTCCTGCAACAGTTGAATTTCCGGCGTGTCGGCGGCTTTTTTCAGCAGCTCGATTTGCGCTACCAGGCTTTGATAACGGGTGTCCTGATCCTGCAACGGCACCGCATTTAACACCGCTTCCGCTTCATCGCTGCGATTCAGGGTGATCAGAACTTCCGCCAGCAGGAAGCCAATTTCGCTGGCCTGATTACTCAGCTGCCAGGCATCTTTCAACAGCGGCAGAGCCTCCAGCGGTTTGCCTTCTTCCATCAGGGCTATCGCCTGCTGGGCTTTCAGTTCTTCTTCACGCGGCAGCACTTTTTGCAGTAGGGCGCGAATCGCCTCCTCTGGCTGCGGCCCCTGGAAGCCATCGACCGGTTGACCATTCTGGAACAGGTACACCGTCGGGATGGAGCGCAGACCAAATTGAGAAGCCACCATCTGCTCTTTATCGCAATCCAGTTTTGCCAGAATAAACTGACCAGCGTACTCCTGGGCCAGGTGCTCCAGCACCGGCGTCAGTTGCTGGCAGTGCTGGCTGCGATCGGACCAGAAATAAAACAGCACCGGCAGCTGCATGGATTGTTCCAGCGTCTGATGCAGATTGGATTCGTTGATGTCGATAATCAAAGCGTGTGACATGAATACGTCTCTTTGCTGAAAGTGTGTTGAGAATATGGGGGCAAGCTGCCCGGCTTCAAGTTCTAATCAGGCTTGCAGCCTATTTGCTGCGCAAAATGCGATCCAGCATCCAGCCTGGCAGTACTCTTTTTAACAGGCTCATGGTCCAACTCACCAGCGTCACCGGATAACGCAGGCGCGGATGCGCGCTTTCCAGAGCGTGACGCAGCTTTGGCAGGATCGCCTCAGGCGGCAGGGAAAAATGCGCGGCGATGCCGGGATTACGCACCGGTTTGTCGCTTTCCCCCTGATGGACGTTTTCCGTAAAACGGGTATGGATCGGCCCTGGCTCAATCAGGCTGACGCGCACGCCTGTGGTGCGTAATTCCATGCGCAGCGCATCGCTCCAGGCTTCGAGCGCATATTTACTGGCAGCGTAAGCGCCGCGTCCGGGGGTGGAGATCACCCCCAGCACCGAGCTGGTATTAATGATACGTCCACTGCCGCTGGCTTGCAGGGCGGGCAACAGGCGCATGGTCAGTTGATGCGTCCCAAAGAAGTTAGTGGAGAATTGTTGCTCCAGTTGCTGGCGTGACAGGCTGGCGAGCGGTCCATAAATGCCAAAACCGGCGTTGTTGAACAGCCCGTGAAGACGATTTTCTGTCAGCGCAATGACCTGATCCGCTGCGGCATCGACACTGGCCGGATCGTCCAGATCGAGCGTAATGCCGATAAAACCAAGCGCATGCATGCGCGCAACGTCTTCCGCCCGACGGCAGGCGGCAATCACGCGATAACCGCGCATCAGCAGGTCATTGGCGGCCACCAGGCCGATACCGCTGGAGCAGCCGGTGATAAGAATGGTTTTTTGCATAACTTTACCTGTTAAAAATCACGCGCCTGCGTTAATCATGCTTTACTAGCGGAGCCAGTTCCTTCGCCATCACCCCTGCGATAAAGGGCTGTGCATCCGGATTCGGGTGAATACCATCCTGCTGCATCCACTCCGGTTTCAGGTACACCTGCTCCATAAAGAAGGGCACCAGAGGAATGTTGTACTGCTGTGCCAGCTGCGGATAAATCGCGCTAAACGCCTGCGTATAACGACGCCCATAATTTGCCGGTATGCGAATTTGCATCAGCAGCGGCTGCGCTTTTGCCGCCTTTACATCGTCGATAATTTTGCTCAGATCCTGGGCGATATTTTGCGGTGGGAAGCCACGCAAGCCATCGTTACCGCCCAATTCGATTAACACCCAGCGCGGTTGATGCTGTTTTAATAGCGCCGGTAAACGCGCCAGCCCCTGACCGGCGGTATCGCCACTGATGCTGGCGTTGATAATTCTGGGCTGCTGCTGCCACTCTTTGTCGAGCAAACTCGGCCATGCGACGTTCGCGGACATGCGATAACCGGCACTCAGGCTGTCGCCCAGCACCAGCAGAGTATCGGCCGCAGCAAGACGTGACACCAGCAGAAGTAATAACAACAGGAAGGAATAATGCCAGCGGAAAACATTGTTGAAGTTCATCATCTTACTAAGTCCGTCGGTCAGGGAGAGCATCAGCTGACCATCCTTACCGGAGTTGAGCTGGTTGTCAAACCCGCCCAGACCATTGCGCTGATTGGCGAGTCCGGTTCGGGTAAATCTACTCTGCTGGGCATCCTTGCCGGGCTGGACGATGGCAGCAGCGGTGAAGTGCATCTGCTCGGCGAGCCGTTACATAGCATGGACGAGGAGCAGCGTGCGGCGTTGCGCGCGCGGGAAGTCGGTTTTGTCTTTCAATCTTTTATGCTGGTGCCGACGTTGAATGCGCTGGAAAACGTCCAGCTCCCCGCGCTATTGCGTGGCGTCAGCGACCGCGAAAGCCGCGATCAGGCGGTCGAGTTGCTGACGCAGCTCGGTTTGAAAGCGCGGTTGCATCATCTTCCCGCCCAGCTTTCCGGTGGCGAGCAGCAGCGGGTGGCGCTCGCCCGCGCCTTTAATGGTCGTCCTGGCTTGTTGTTTGCTGATGAACCGACTGGCAACCTCGATCGTCAGACCGGCGATCGCATCGCCGATCTGCTGTTCTCCCTCAACCGTGATTTTGCCACCACCCTGATCCTGGTTACCCATGATGAGCAGCTGGCGGCGCGTTGCGATCGTCGTCTGCGGTTGCGTGATGGCAAATTGTGGGAGGAGTCATGATCTGGCGTTGGTTCTGGCGTGAGTGGCGTTCGCCCTCCTTGTTGATCGTTTGGCTGGCGTTGACGCTGGCGGTGGCCTGCGTGCTGGCACTGGGGTCGATCAGCGATCGGATGGAAAAAGGGTTAAGCCAGCAAAGTCGTGATTTTATGGCCGGGGATCGTACTTTGCGCAGTAGCGCGCCGGTGCCGGAAGCCTGGCTGGCTCAGGCGCGGCACGAGGGACTTTCAGTCAGCCCTCAACTGAGTTTTATGACCATGACCTTTGCGCAGGAAACGCCACAGCTGGCGGATGTGAAGGCAGTGGATGACGCGTATCCGATGTTTGGCACTCTGCAAACCGATCCGCCCGGCTTGCGTCCTCGTGCAGGGACGGTGCTGGCAGCCCCCCGATTGTTGGCGTTGTTGAACCTGAAAACCGGCGATCAGATTGACGTGGGCGATACCACGCTGCGTATCGCAGGCGAAGTTATTCAGGAACCTGACGCGGGTTTTAACCCTTTTCAGACCGCACCGCGTCTGCTGATGAACCTGGCGGATGTGGAGAAAACCGGCGCGATCCAGCCCGGCAGCCGGCTGAGCTGGCGCTACAAGTTCTCAGGTGATCCTGCTCCGCTGGCGCGCTACGATAACTGGATCCAGCCGCAGCTCAAGGCGGATCAACGCTGGATTAGCGTGGAAAACTCAGAAGATGCACTGGGGCGATCGATGCAGCGCGCGCAGCAATTTTTGTTGCTCTCCGCCTTGCTGACTTTGCTGCTGGCGATTGCGGCGGTGGCGGTGGCGATGAGCCACTATTGCCGCAGCCGCTATGATCTGGTGGCGGTGCTGAAGACCCTCGGTGCGACGCGTAAGGTGCTGCAACGTTTGATCATCGGTCAGTGGCTGGCGGTATTGCTGATGGCGGCGGTGGCGGGTAGCGTGCTGGGACAGGGCATTGAAATCATCCTGCTGGCGATGTTGAAACCGGTGCTGCCTGCGGCACTTCCGGCGGCCAGTTTCTGGCCGTGGTTGTGGTCGTTGGGGGCGATGTTCGTGATCTCGCTGCTGGTGGGGATGCGTCCTTACCGGTTATTGCTGGCAACCCAGCCATTACGTGTGCTGCGTCGGGATGCGGTGGCGAATGTCTGGCCGTTGCGCGTCTATCTGCCAGTGATGGCGTTGGTGGTGATTGGCCTGCTGGCGTTGTTGATGGGCGGCAGCAAGATGTTGTGGGCGTTGCTGGCGGGTGTGGTGTTGCTGGCGTTGTTGCTGGCGTTACTGGGCTGGGGCACTTTGCTGCTGTTGCGACGTCTGGTGGTGCGTAACCTGGCGCTGCGACTGGCCATCAACCGGCTGTTGCGACAGCCGGCAATGACCCTCAGCCAACTGGCGGCGTTTTCACTCTCCTTTATGTTGCTGGCGTTACTGCTGGTGATGCGCGGCGATCTGCTTGATCGCTGGCAGCAACAGTTGCCACCGGATAGTCCCAACTATTTTCTGCTGAATATGACGCATGAACAGGTGCCACAGGTACGTGATTTCCTGCAATCGCATCAGATCAAAGCGGAGACTTTCTACCCGATTATCCGCGCCCGACTGACGCAGCTCAACGGTAAGGATGCCGATCCGAATATGGATAACGCCTTGAATCGTGAGCTGAATCTGACATGGCAGGCGGAGCGTCCGGACCACAATCCGCTGGTAGCGGGGAGTTGGCCGCCGCGTGTCGGGGAAGTGTCGGTGGAGACTGAGCTGGCGGATCGTCTGGGGGTGAAGCTGGGTGACACCTTAACTTTCAGCGGCGATACCCAGCAGTTCAGCGCCAAAATTACCAGCCTGCGTAAAGTGGATTGGGAGAGTTTGCGGCCCAACTTCTTCTTTATCTTTCCGCCGGGGGCGCTGGATGACCAGCCGCAAACCTGGCTCACCAGTTTCCGTATGGCGAATAACCCTGCCTTGCTGGCGCAGCTCAACCGGGCATTCCCCACCCTGAGTTTGCTGGATATCGGCAGCATGATGCGCCAAATCGGCCAGGTGCTGGCGCAGGTGAGTCAGGCGCTGGAGATTATGGTGGTGTTGGTGACGATCTGTGGCGTGCTGCTGCTGCTGGCGCAGATTCAGGTCGGGATGCGTCAACGACGTCAGGAGCTGGTGGTTTATCGCACGCTGGGTGCCAGCAAACGACTGCTGCGCGGCACCCTGTGGTGTGAGTTTGCCTTGCTCGGCGTGGTATCCGGGGTTGCGGCAGCACTGGGCGCGGAGGCGGCATTGTGGGGGTTGCAGCGCAAAATCTTCGATTTTCCCTGGGAACCGGACTGGAGCCTGTGGCTGGCGCTGCCGATCACCGGGGCGATTTTGCTGTCGTTGTGCGGCGGCTGGCTGGGGGTGCGTTTGCTGAAAGGGAAGGCGTTGTTCAGGCGGTTTGAGGCGGCGTGATCGCCTGGTCGACATGCCTCCTGGTGTAGCGGCGCGATTTATCGCGCGCCTTTGACCTTGACGCAACAGTCAAAATTCGCGCAATAAATTGCGCCGCCACGGAAGGGTAAGGTCGCCATTGCTGGCGACCTTTTAATTACAGCTTCTCTACGGCCCAGGCGATACCGCTGGCATACTCCGCCGGCAGCAATGGCACCAGCGCATTTAATGCCGCGGCCAGACGACCCTGGTCGCTGTCGGTCAGATTGAGGTGGCCGACTTTACGTCCCGGACGCACTTCTTTCTCGTACCAATGCAGATGTACCAACGGCTGATGCAGCCACGCCAGATTCACATCCGTACCAATCAGGTTGACCATTACCGAAGGTGCATACACCACCGGCTGCGGCAGCGGTAAACCCAGCACTGCGCGCAGATGCAGCTCGAACTGGCTGATGGAAGCACCATTCTGCGTCCAGTGTCCGCTGTTGTGGACACGCGGTGCCAGTTCGTTGATCAGCAAGCCCTGCGGCGTAACGAAGCACTCCATCGCCATCACACCGACGTAATTCAGCTCATGCATGATCGCGCTGAGCATCGCTTCGGCCTGTTGCTGCTGCGCCGCATCGGCTTGTGGGAACGCGACGCTGGTGCGCAGGATCCCTTCCTGATGCAGGTTATGGGTCAGCGGATAGAAAACGGTGCTGCCATCCTGACCACGCGCGCCAACCAGCGACACTTCACCGCTGAAGTTGATGCCCTGTTCAACGATGCATTCACCGTAGCATTCATCCGGCAGGGTGTCGGTTTCATTGGCGCGCAGACGCCACTGACCGCGTCCGTCGTAGCCGCCGGTGCGGCGTTTGACGATAGCCAGTTCGCCAAGCGAGCTGAACACCTGCGGCCATTCGCTTTTATCCGCCAGCAGTTGCCACGGTGCGGTGGCGAGGTTCAGTTGATCGAGCAACTGTTTTTGCGTCAGGCGATCGGCCAGACGCGGGAAAATATCGCGGTTCACAAAGGCCGGATGGCTTGCCAGTTCACGCGTCAGCGCGGTTTCAGGCCAGCGTTCAATTTCCGCCGTGATCACGCTTTGTGCGATCGGCAGCGCAGAAGGTTCTGCATCCAGCCCGACCGGATAAACGGCAATGCCCAGCGGTTCACCCGCCTGGCGCAGCATACGGCCTAACTGACCATTTCCCAGTACGCAAACCGGCTTCATGCATCCCCCCGCGGATCCGGGTTGTTCAGCACTTCGTCAGTCTGGGTCTGACGCCAGTTGGCGAGGCGAGTTGCCAGCGCGCTGTCGTGAATTGCCAGAATCTGCGCGGCCAGCAGAGCAGCATTGGCGGCACCGGCTTTACCGATTGCCAGTGTACCTACCGGAATACCACGCGGCATCTGCACAATCGAGTAGAGGCTGTCGACACCGCTTAAGGCGGCGCTTTGTACCGGGACACCCAGCACCGGCACCAGGGTTTTGGCGGCCAGCATGCCCGGCAGATGGGCTGCACCGCCAGCACCGGCGATAATCACCTGGAAACCATTTTGCGCGGCGTTTTCGGCGAAGCTGAACAGTTTGTCCGGCGTACGGTGAGCAGAAACCACTTCCACATGGAAGGGGACATCCAGGCTGTTAAGAATTTCCTCGGCGAACTGCATGGTAGCCCAGTCACTTTTGGAACCCATGACGATGGCGATACGAGCCGGGGCGGCGTTGGATGACATGCGGTCAACTCCTGTGAATATACAAACGAACCTGGCCGGGCGGGCAGGTGAAGAAGGGCACAGAGAATAGCATGAGATGGCAGTAAGGAAAACGGTTGCGTGGCCGGAAAACGGGCAAGATTGCCCGTTAATCAGAACGGAAATTCGCTAAGCCTGACGCCATCGGCGTCGACCTGAATCATCGAACCCTGTTGATGCCAGGCACCCAACACTACGCGCTGGGCATTTTCACCCTGTAAAACAAAATCATGGATCGCCGGGCGATGGGTGTGGCCGTGGATCAGTAGCCGCACCTGTTGGCGGGCCATGGCATCCATCACCGCCTGCTGGTTCACATCCATGATGCTCAGGGATTTGTGTTGATTGGCTTGTTTGCTGTTGGCGCGCATTTTGGCAGCGATACGCATCCGCAAGCTGAGCGGTAAGGCCAGAAACAGCTTTTGCAGCCAGCGCTGGTGCACTTTAGCGCGAAAGCGTTGATAGCCTTCATCGTCGGTGCACAGGGTGTCGCCATGCATAATCAGCAGACGTTTACCGTACAGGGTTAACACCTGTTCCTCTGGCAACAATGTCATGCCGCTGGCACGCGCAAAACGCTGACCGAGCAGAAAATCGCGATTACCGTGGATAAAGAATGTCGGCACCGGCAGGGCCTTGAGCGCATCGGCGATTTGCTGATGCAAAGGGTTGGGATCGTCATCGCCAATCCAGGCTTCGAACAGATCGCCAAGGATGTAAAGCGCATCGCATTGATGCGCTTCCCGCTGCAAAAAATGCAGAAAACCGGCAGTGATTGCCGGTTCTTCTTCACACAGATGAAGATCTGCGATAAACAGCGTGCGCGACATTACTCGCTAACGGTCACTTTCTGGATGACTACGTCATCTTTCGGCACGTCCTGGTGCATGCCGCTGCGGCCGGTGGCTACCGCTTTGATTTTGTCGACCACGTCCATGCCTTCAACCACTTCTGCGAACACGCAGTAACCCCAGCCTTGCAGGCTTTCGTCGCGGAAGTTCAGGAAGTCGTTGTCTGCCACGTTAATGAAGAACTGAGCCGTCGCCGAGTGCGGAGCCTGAGTACGCGCCATCGCCAGGGTGCCACGGGTGTTTTTCAGGCCGTTGTTGGCTTCGTTGCGGATATCTTCTTTAGTCGCTTTCTGCTTCATGCCCGGCTCAAAGCCGCCGCCCTGAATCATAAAGCCGTTGATCACACGGTGGAAAATGGTGTTGTCGTAGAAACCTTCACGACAGTAATCCAGGAAGTTCTTTACGGTTGCCGGCGCTTTGTCATCGAAGGTTTTAATCACGATATCGCCGTGGTTCGTCTGGAAGGTGACCATCATTCTCGTCCTGTAAAGGTTGTCGTCGGTGTCGATTGCCGCGCCTGCCTCAGAGCAGCGGGCATTTTTGTAGACGCATCTTATATCACAAATTGTGATGACGCGTCAGCAAGGCAGCGACAGTTGCTATGCTGGCGTCGCGCTGAAGTAAAAAATACGGCACAATACGCAGCTAGCCTGGAAAGGCCTTTCCCGCACACGTTAAATACGGAACCGTTCAATGCTAAAGATTTATAACACCCTGACGCGACAGAAAGAGGAATTCAAACCCATTCATGCTGGCGAAATCGGCATGTACGTGTGCGGCATCACGGTGTACGACCTCTGTCATATTGGCCACGGACGTACTTTTGTGGCGTTTGACGTGGTAGCGCGTTACCTGCGCTATGTCGGTTATAAGCTGAAGTATGTGCGTAACATCACCGATATCGACGACAAAATCATCAAACGTGCCAACGAGAATGGCGAAAGCATCGAAACCCTGACCAATCGTATGATTGGTGAAATGCATAAAGATTTTGCTGCGCTGGGCATCCTGCCGCCCGATCTGGAGCCGCGTGCGACGCGTCATATCGACGAGATCATCGAGCTGGTTGGCCGCCTGATCGAACGTGGGCATGCCTACGTAGCCGACAATGGCGATGTGATGTTTGATGTACTGAGCGATAAAGATTACGGCGTGCTGTCGCGTCAGGATCTGGAACAACTCCAGGCCGGTGCGCGCGTTGAAGTAGCCGAAGTGAAGCGCAACCCGATGGATTTCGTGCTGTGGAAGATGTCCAAAGCCGACGAACCCGCGTGGAACTCACCGTGGGGCAACGGGCGTCCGGGTTGGCATATCGAATGTTCGGCGATGAACTGCAAACAACTCGGCACCCATTTTGATATCCACGGTGGCGGTTCGGACCTGATGTTCCCGCATCACGAAAACGAGGTGGCGCAATCCACCTGTGCGCACGATGGCCCGTATGTTAACTACTGGATGCACTCCGGCATGGTGATGGTTGATCGCGAGAAGATGTCAAAATCCCTCGGCAACTTCTTTACCGTGCGCGATGTGCTGCAACATTACGATGCCGAAACCGTGCGTTACTTCCTGATGTCCGGCCACTATCGCAGCCAGCTCAACTATGGCGAAGATAACCTTAACCAGGCACGCGCGGCGCTGGAGCGTCTCTACACCGCATTGCGTCATACCGATGTCAGCGCAGTGGCTGCCGGTGGCGAAGAGTTCGACGCGCGTTTTCGTAGCGCGATGGAAGATGACTTCAACACGCCGGAAGCCTATTCGGTGCTGTTCGATATGGCGCGCGAAGTGAACCGCCTGAAAGCGGAAGACAAAACCGCGGCGAATGCGCTGGCGGCAAAACTGCGTCAGCTGGCGGATGTGCTGGGTATTCTGCAACAGGACCCGGAGCAGTTCCTGCAAAGCGGTGCGCAAGCCAACGACGATGAAGTGGCTGAAATCGAAGCGTTGATTAAGATGCGTAACGATGCGCGTAAAGCGAAAGACTGGGCGCAAGCTGATGTGGCGCGCGATAAATTGAATGCGCTGGGCATCGTGCTGGAAGATGGCCCGCAGGGCACAACCTGGCGTCGTAAGTAACGAAAAAAGGGCGAACTTTGATGTTCGCCCTTTTTATTTCAGCTTAGTAGCGGCGCGATTTATCGCGCTTTTTAGAAGCAACAGGCGCGATAAATCGCGCCGCTACGTTTTTTAAGCCACCACGGTAATGCGTTGGCCGGCAAATTCTACCGTCTGACCGGCAAGGATTTTGCAGCGCTTACGGGTTTCGATCGCGCCATCAACGCGCACTTCGCCTTCGTCGATCACCGCTTTGGCCTGTGCGCCGCTCTCCACCCAGCCTTCGAGTTTCAGCAAATCGCAAAGATCAACATGTGGGTGTTTACCCAGAGAAAACGTCGCCATTATGCGTTCTCCTCATCGTGGTACTCTTCGCACGCTTGCAGGGTATTCTGAATCAGGGTGGCGACCGTCATCGGGCCAACGCCGCCCGGCACAGGGGTGATGTAGGAAGCGCGTTCTGAGGCTGCTTCGAAATCCACATCGCCAACCACTTTGCCGCTTTCCAGACGGTTGATACCGACATCAATCACAATCGCGCCCGGCTTGATCCAGTCGCCCGGAATAAAGTTCGGTTTACCTACTGCCACGATCAACAGATCGGCATGTTCGATATGGTGACGCAGATCTTTGGTGAAACGGTGGGTCACGGTGGTGGTGCAACCGGCCAGCAGCAGCTCCATGCTCATCGGACGGCCAACGATGTTGGATGCGCCAACCACCACAGCATTCAGGCCGTAGGTATCGATGTTGTAGCGCTCCAGCAGGGTGACAATACCGCGCGGGGTGCAGGGACGCAGCTTCGGCGCGCGTTGGCACAGACGGCCCACGTTGTAAGGATGGAAACCGTCGACGTCTTTGTCCGGCACGATGCGTTCCAGTACCTTGACGTTATCGATGCCTGCCGGGAGCGGTAGCTGCACCAGAATGCCATCGATTTCGTGATCGTTGTTCAGCGCATCGATCAAATCCAGCAGCTCGGCTTCGCTGGTGGTTGCTGGCAGATCGTAAGAACGGGAAACGAATCCCACTTCTTCACAGGCGCGGCGTTTGCTGGCGACATAGATCTGCGAAGCGGGGTTTTCCCCCACCAGAACGACTGCCAGGCCAGGCGCACGTTTTCCAGCCGCCAGACGCTGCTGTACTTTTTCCGCAACCTCAAGGCGCACCTGCTGCGCAATCGTTTTACCGTCAATAATTTTTGCTGCCATCAGAGAGGAAATCCACTGTGTAATGTTGAATCGGGGAAAGGCGCCTATTCTGTCAGAAGCGCGTCGCGCTGTCAGGCACAGATTGATCCTGAGGCGCGCTTTTGTCACTTCAGATTGCCCGCGTTAACCCGTATGATGCCCGGCAATGAATTTAGTGGAATGTTTATGATCTGGCTAATCCTTGCGACTTTAGTGGTGGTTTTTGTGGTGGGCTTCCGCCTGCTGACGGCCGGTTCTCGCCATGCGGCTCAGTCCCTGAGCAAACGACTGCAACTGCCACCGGTCCATGTGGAATCGATGCTATCGTTGATGGGGAAAGAGGCGGCAAAGGAGTTCACTGACTACATCACCGGCGACAATGAAAACCATTTGCAGAACGCGGCGGCAGTGCTGCTGATTTGGCAGGTGTGCATTGTTGATGGTGGGGAAGAGAACATGCGGCGCTGGCATCAGATTCTCAGCCGCGCGCATTTTTCACCGGTGATCACCCAACAACAGCTGTTGCTGGCGATGGGTTTTCTGCGCGAACTGGAGCCGGACCGTGAAGAGATGAACCTGATGCGTGAGCGGTTTAACGGGGCGTTTTTACCGGGCGTGGAGCTGGAGGGCAAGGCGGATGAGGAGAGTAATCTGGTGTCGCTGAGCGATTATCGTAAGCGTCATTGACAGGGATTGGTTAGAACATCAGCACTCTGCACTTGGCAGGTGCAAAAACGTTGACGCGACTGCGTGCCAACGTATAATTCGACGCAACCGCATATGCGCCCTTAGCTCAGCTGGATAGAGCACCGGCCTTCTAAGCCGTAGGTCACAGGTTCGAATCCTGTAGGGCGTGCCATCTCCTCTTCTTCTCATATCCTTTTTTTGTCTGCGAATTCCCTCTAAACCCTTATCAATACTGCATTTCCGATCTTTTAACTTCTATTCAGTTCCGCTAAAAACTTTACTTATCCGGGGGCATCATTGGGGGCACTGGCCTGTTCAATGGAGTGAAATGCCCCCAAATGAAGCTCAACGTCCGTCAAATCGAGACTGCCAAGCCGAAAGACAAAGCCTACAAACTGGCTGACGGCGGCGGTCTGTACCTCGAAATCTTCCCGACCGGTGGTAAAAGCTGGCGGCTTAAATACCGCTTTGCAGGAAAAGAAAAGCGCGTGGTGTTTGGCTTGTATCCTGCGGTGACGCTGGCTCTGGCGCGCGGAAAGCGCGAAGACGCGAAAAGGATACTCGCAGCCGGTGGTGATCCCGGCGCGGCCAAGCAGGAAGCCAAGCAGGCCAAAATCCTCGCAATGAACAACAACTTTGAAGCGATGGCGCGGGAGTGGCATGAGTACAAGCGCGCGAGCTGGTCAAAGGGCTATGCGAACGACATCCTTGAGTATCTGCGCAAAGATATTTTCCCCCATGTTGGCAAAATGCCAGTCACTGAAATCAAACCGATGCTGATGCTTGCGGTGCTGCGGAAAATGGAGCAGCGCGGCGTGCTGGATAAACTGAAGAAAACCCGTCAGGCGTGTAATCAGATTTATGCCTACGCCATTGTTACTGGCAGGGCGGAGTACAACCCCGTTTCGGAACTGGCTAGTGCACTGAAATCCCCGAAGCAAAAGCATTTCCCCCATCTGCTGAATAACGAGATAGGCGCGTTTCTGCGCGCGTTGTGTGGCTATAGCGGCAGTAAGATGACTCAGTACGCGACGCGGTTACTGATGCTGACAGGGACGCGAACTATTGAGCTACGCGCGGCGGAGTGGCGTGAGTTCGATTTAAGTAAAGGACTCTGGGAAATCCCCGAAGGACGCATGAAGATGCGGCGTAAGCATTCGGTGCCGCTGCCGCGTCAGGCTGTTGAGTTGCTGGAAGAGATCCAGCAGCTCACAGGGCGCGGGAAGTATGTGTTTCCGGGCAGGAGCAATGCCGGAAAGCCGATGAGTGAAGCCACGATTAATCAGGTGATTAAACGGGTTGGGTACGATGGGAAGGCTACAGGGCATGGGTTCAGGCATACCATGAGCACGGTTTTGCATGAGCAGGGCTATAACTCGGCATGGATTGAAGTGCAGCTCGCGCATGTGGACAAAAATTCAATTCGCGGGACGTATAACCATGCGCAGTACCTGGATGGGCGGCGGGAGATGTTGCAGTGGTATGCGGATTATTTGGATGGGTTGAGGGATGGGGTTTAACTACAATGTACAAGTTTAGGTCGGTTATGTGTCAAGCGAGGCCTTGCATACAAAATTGTTAGCTCACTTTAATATCTCAAGACTAATAGAGCTCTGTGCGTCGTTGTCTACACTTGGTTTTTTATCAACTATTATATTTAGAATCATAGAAAGCAAAAAGCCAGCTCGAAAGCTGGCTATGCACTTTATAAGTTAGGCTCAACATCAGGTGTGTAGCACGAAAAAGTGCCTCAACTAGAAATTTTGAACAGTGTTCGCACTGAGCAAAATAACAAGCGAATACCACTCCGAAGAGTGATTGCCAATAAAAGCATGGCAGGAGCAATATTGCCCTTCCCATAAAGCTCTTGAACTTTATCATCTTAATAACCAGTTCTCAACTCTTTTCTTTCTAAAAGATTGAGGTTATTAAGCTCATTCCATTTTACAAACCAAAATTTCGTTAATAAGTAAGTGAGGTCATCATCTATCTCTTGATTTGTCCTTGTTATTCTAAATTTTGCTAAAAATTTATTGTAAAGTAATTTTCTGACCTCATATGTGATATATTTACAGCTCATAACATCCAAGAAAAGATGAGCGAGTTCTGAATTCTTCTCTAAGTCAAAACTAACGTTGAACTTCTCTTTAATAACAGTTTCAATTTCCCCTCTATTTTCAGTGAAGGCAGAGTGATCCTTATAGTAATACAGTAAGCTAATTATAAAAAAGTAATTAAAGTTTTTTATATTAGCCAATGCCTGGTCCAACTGAAACTTATCCATTAGAAAGTTTGGTCCAAAGTTGCTTGTTGCGAGAATAACATTCATTTTCTCAATGGATGTAAATCCATCTCTGAGTTCAACATCCGAATTTGAGAATCGCATGTTTTGTATTTGATGCATTATTATATCTTTGAATAAATCGAGATGAGTTGGAGAGTTTTCTTTGTAAAATGTCTCAACAGATAATATAGCTTTCGCTATCCTGTTAGAAGATGAAACGTTGGGTTTGATACAGTGAAAGAAGAACATCATTTTAATAATCATTACAATCGCACTATGAAAGTGGCTTACATGGTCAGAATCACAATTGCGATCATATAGTTCAATGATTCTTGTGATTCTTTTTGATAATGCAGCCAAGAGATATGGTGCTACATCTTTATATCCATCACCAGTTACACAACAACGTGACTTTATCAAATCAAGTGTGCTTTTTATTAATCTCTCTGGCCTGTAGATGTAATGTAGTTTGCTCGTCGATTGGCTATTTTTATCTATCTTGATAAATATATTTTCATCAAAGTGAGTTAAGATTTTTTTTGCTTCTATAACCATTTCCGATTTATTAGTTAGAAATGGCCTCTCCAGTTTGTTTAATTTTTTATCACCTAAGTGAAGGTTGTAATTGCCAAGTTCATCACTGATTATTTCATAAACTCTTCCAGCTACATTCTCATTAATTGCAAAAATGAAGTAGTCATCTACATATCTTAATATTTCATAGTGTGTCTTTAAGTTATAGCCATGAATCTCATGTAGTTTTTTTACGATATCATTATCAATGCTTTGAAATATCAACTCTGCGAACACTCGACTAAATTCTGAACCGACAGGAATGCCGTTAGTTTCGTTGTTATTGCTCCTTTGCATAATCTTATCTAAATCATCACCAAACTGCCTTCCCTTCTTCAAGTTGGACTTTATAAAATCTTTACTTTTAATTGCCCATGAAATAGTATGGGTATAAATGCTGTCGAAACAGTTTGCAATATCCAACGACCACATAACATTGAATTTTTTTTCTAAAGATATATATTGTTCATTTTCAAATAGCTTGTAAATTCTATCGTATCCTTTATAAGAAAAAAATGAAGATGCATGTTTAGTCCATATTTCACTCTCTAATGTGTCAATATTGGTTTTTTTATATGCAACCTTCCCTGCAAGTTTTTTTTTCGTGTAAAAGGAATTGGCAATTTTCACTGGTGCTCTTATTGATAATTGACTTTTAGAACATAGTGCTGTGATTGCACTCGCAAAACCATAGTAAAACTCAATGTAGTTATATTGAGAGCGAGGGTGAATTAATGACAATGTTCTAAGTTTACTTTCATCTTTAAAAATTTTAAACTTCAATGGATATGACTGCTCAGTCTGTTTTTTTGCTCTTTCAGCATCATTAGGCAGGCTTAAGTCTTCTTTAGGGTTTATTATTTTTTTGAAAAATTCTACAATAGGATTATATATCCCATTGTTTTGACTGCTTAAATGAGAGTTAATGTAAAGCCCATCATTAGAAAAAATTATTGGTGCATCAGAAGGAGATGTATCTGTGAGTAGGGCTCTTCTGTAGTCTTTTTTATCAAGTTTTATGCTCTGTATATTCATTTCCAAATCCTTGTTATTTCCCTTAATCTATTTAGACTGTATTTTTTATGTATTTTATATGAAAAGCCTCTTGAGAAACTTATTTTAAGCAAGTCTTTTACTTGCCATTTACTCAATGAGTTGTCAAGCATTCTGGATAGTCTACAATTGGATCCAAGTATCAATGACCTAACATAGGAATCAATGATCTTAAGTGAGTGATTGTTATCATTTACTAATGGGTAATTATAAAATATCCCCGTCGGCATGTTTCTTTTTTTATCTTTATTTATTAGGTGTCTATTTGTAGATAAAAAAACAACCCTATCAAGTAATAATTTAAAGTCTCTATTTAGTTCATAGTTATAAAAGGCTTTACATAGCTTTGTTTGTATTTTTTTTATTTTTTTATCACTTATGCCAATAACTACTTTTCGATAAATTGAGTCGGCTTTCCCTTGAGATGAAACATTTCCCGGACCTGGTGGGATATGAGTGTCGATGACTTGAATTTTGTATCCTAGATAATCAAAATTTGCTGCTATTTTTCCTTTGACATCATTTTGTGATGTTCCTCTTTTATTTATCTTAACCACTTGGGTTTTTAAATTGTTAAGCATGAGATTTTGTGGTAACTGTTTTTTTATTAGTGACAGGATCTCTTGATCATCTACTTGATGATCTATCATTATCAATATATCATCAACAAATCTCTTATAAAGAAATACTCCATCAATTTGTTCTAAAAAATCATCAAATTCTTGTAGGTATAAGTCAGCAAGTAGCGAGCTAAATTCAATGCCCCTAGGGACGCCCTTGCCACCTAGGCGTCTATGTTCTTCAAGTACTATTTCAATTAACTTTTTAGTGTGATATGAGAGGGCGTTTATCTTTCCAGTTTGTATCAATAAGGAATCTATGTTAATTGATTCATAAAATGATTTTAAATCAATAAGGATTATTTTGCTTTTCACCCCCTCCTGAATGTAAGACACTAGGTTTCTTACTATTTCATTTCGCTGTGTTTTTTTTGACTCTATTTTGTTTCTAATGTTGCTCTGTAGTTTTCTTAGGATTAATTTATAAGAAAGTTCATCAATGTAATATACATCCTTACCCTTTGATGTTGTGTTTCTTATCGTTGGGGGAGTTAATCCATGTGCTAACTGATAAGACTCTTCAATCACATTTTGGAAAACTTGTTCGTTATCAAGATTTGTGTGTTTATAGAAATCACTATGCTTTATATTTTGTGATAGAGAGAACCTATCAAAACTTTGTTCTTTCATGAGGCACCTCATTTAAAGTAGTGGATGTTTTTCTGAGGTTAATAACTAGTTGTCTAGGTTATTGCTATTCTTGATTAGATGCAATTCTATTTAAAAGCAATGTTTCATCGTACTCAGGAAACCGTCCATCAACAGTAAACTTATGTTAATCGCCAGCTCTATTAGTGATGTCCCTTATGTAGTTTCGGCATCAAGAAAAATACCTGTTTTAGTCATAATAGATAGACAGATTTTGATGTGCTTTGGCACGAAAGATGCTAGGTAAGTGTTCGTTAGCATTCACTTTCCCCCATTTTTAAGCCGTTTCGCCCTTCCCCCACTAGGTTTTCTCATCACCTTATAAGCTTCTGTTTATAAGGACTTTTATTGCCACCCCCATATAGCGTCTATATACACATGGGAAGTGGGGAAAATCAGCTAAAATGACACTTACTGATCCAGCTTCCCCCACTTTTACCCCACTTAATGACTTACTTTGTGTGTAATGTTACTGGTGTGATGACTTCACCGTCACAAACAACTGCACCTTCTTTCTCCAGTTTTTCCAGCCAGCGGGTCATTTTCCTGGAAGCGTCAAAACCCATCGCATTCATATCATCCCGAATCAACGTGCGTGTGCAAATTTCCCCTTTGGCTGCCCGCGCCCGGATAGCTTTCCACAACGCCATATGATTTTCGGTCAGGCGTGAAATACCAATCAGCTCTGTATCCTCATCGCTCTCCCTGACGGACCTCTCTTCATCGTCCAAAACCAATGAACTGATCTGGTCGCCATCATTATCGATATAGAGATCTACAGGGAGCAGGTCGTATGCCTGGCGCTGCGGCTCTTCGGCATCTTTCATTTTGGTGCAACTGAGGATCAACGCACCGCCTTCACCCTCGCGACGCACGTTAAACTCTACATCCAGCGCCGCACGGAATGCACTGGAGCCGCGCGCACCTTTCTCCTGATCTTTCCCGGAATGGTGAATAATCAGTACGGTGGCCTGTGTCGCAGCTTTGATTACGTCACAACCCTGAATAAACGCGCCCATATCCTTTGCTGCATTTTCATCAGAGCCGCCAAAACAGCGGGCGAGGGTATCCAGGATAATCAGCCGCACCGGCATGCCGGTTGCCGCTTTGACGTCATTAGCCGCTTTGATCACTTGCTGCACGCTGTCAGTGCTGGCCGGGAAGATGGGACAATCGACCCGATAAAGTAAATCGATCGGATTCCCGTTATTCATCATGACTTCCCATGCCCGGATACGGCGGGGAACACCAATCCCACCTTCGCCCACGACATAGATCACCGCCCCCTGCGTTACCGGCTTACCTGCCCAGGGTTTCCCGGTCGCAATATGGCAACCCCAGGATACCGCCAGGAACGATTTATATGATCCGCTGGCACCGTAAGCACTGGTGACGGATAAATAAGGCAGATAGCCTTTAATCAAATAGTCTTGGCTGGTATCGAAACCATCGGAACCTTTGCGCAAGGGCAGTGCGGTGCTGAACTCCATGTTAGTTTGCTCCTTCCGGATGAGTGGATTTTCAGTGCATTCAGGCTTATACATCTGCTCGTTGAAGGCGGTTTTGAGGGCATCAATACCGTACTGTTGGCGATAATCATCCCAGTCGCAGGCAATTTCTCCGGGTGGAAAAGATACCCAGCCATTAACCGCCTGGGCTGCTTTTACCGCCTGAGTCATACCAGTATTCGCGGAACCATCAGAATGCAGGTCATGATCGCCCGCCAGGATAATGCAGCTCTCGGGATATTTGGTCCTCATTACCCGCGCGACGCTGTTCAAATTGTTGGCCGACATGGCTGCAATCACCATACCGTTAGCGATCTGGCTGAGAGTTAATGCGGTGGCGTAGCCTTCAGCAATGATGATGGTTGTGACTTCATGGGACTGATTAACAGAGATAAATGCCTCAGCCATTTGCGAGCCAGGCAGCAACCGTTTCTCTCCGCCAGCGTTTATCAGATGCGCACCAACTAATTCCCCTGTGATCTTATGAACGGGCAGGATCACAGCATCGTGGCCAAACGTAGCGCCCCCTACCGTCAGGGGGCTATTAGCGGTAAACAATGGAACCGTGTTCAATAAGCCTTTGCCAGTCAAATAAGGGCTTTTCCCCTCGCGGGCGGCGGAGAGTAATTGCTGTGCTCGCTCCCCAATCGGGCGGAGTGGCGTTTTTTCCCTGGCGGGCGCAGTTGATGGCGCTAAGGTCAAACCGGAAACCAGCCTTGCAGCGGATAACAAATCACAGGCATTGACCCTGGCAACCAGATCGAGGCCATCGCCGTGATGGCACTGATTACAAATCCAGGTGCCGCGACCTTGTTTGTCATCGAAGCGGAAACGATCTTTACCGCCGCAAATAGGGCAGGGACCATGCTTATTGTTTTCAGGCACTGGAATGCCTAACCCGCTGAGAATCTGCGGCCAGTGATGACGGGAAGAGGAAGCAGTGGCTGATACAAAATTATTCATCGTCTGCCTCCGTTTTCCCCAATGCCTCATTGAGCAGATTCAGACGTTCCCAAAGAATGTACATGAGCAATTCTTTGGCGAGAGCATGATCCAACTCGACGATGGCAAATGCCAGAGCACGGCAGTGATCGAGAATTTCTTCAGCAGAAAGTGGCGTTGAGTCATACATACAGCACCCCCAGGTATGGGCGGTTGTACTGCGGGTACAGATAAGGAAAGAAAGAAGCCATTTGGCCGCCTCTGTCGTGAGTGAGGAAAAGCTATCACGAGAGGCATCGGGGTTGATGAAACTGGTCAGCACAGAACCCGGCGCCTTTTGCGAAGCCCCCGCCTGAGCAACCATTGAATGGTATGCGCAAGCATTGCCCGAATATTCAGGCACCAAGAAGATTCGCAGAACGCTAATTCCGGCTGCGGGTTTTGCCACAGCACGCTGATTATACTGAAAAGCGCCATCCAGGGAAAAAGATGAATTCAGCATCATTGCTCTCCATCACGCTGGTTGTTTTTGTTGAAACTCCATTCATCGACGGTTTCAGCAACGAAACTACTCATGGCTGACCTCGGCTTTCATTGTTTCATTCAGCAGATTCAACCGTTCCCACAGGACGTACATGAGCAATTCTTTGGCGGGTGCATGATCCAGCTCGACGATAGCGAACGCCAAAGCGCGGCAATGATCGAGAACCTCTTCAGCGGAGAGTGGGGTGGAGTCATACATATTGCACCACCGGAATCGGAGGGGTGCACTGAGGATAGAAATCAGGAAGGATGCTAACCATTTGGTTGCCTCTGTCGTGAGTGAAGTAAAGCCATCACGAGAGGCATCGGGATTGGCGTAATCGGCCACTACAAAACCCGGTGCCTCTTGCGAGGCCCCTGCCTGAGCGACCGAAAGATCTGCACAAGCACAGCCCAGTAAAAAGTGATTACCGAGCACTGTAGGGTTTTGCGGAACGCCAATTCCGGTTGCGGATTTTGCCGCAGCGCGCTGATTATAATGAAAAGCGCCAGCCAGGGAAAAAGATGAATTCAGCATTATTGCACTCCATCACGCTGTTTGATTTTGTTTGAGATCCATTCATCAATTTCGCTTTCAACCCAGGCAACAGAACGGATACCCAGTTTCACTGACTGAGGAAATTCATTCCTGTCCATCAGCTTGTAAATCCATGCGCGTTTGAAACCGGTTTTAGCCATGACGTCTCTGAGGCGGATAAGTGTTGGTCTGTTCATGATCTTTCTCCCTGAAGGCCGTATACACGTTCGACATAGCGGCCCCGGCCATCGCCGTGCCCTAAATCCATTGAGGTAAGCGCATTGGCTTCTTTGCGACTGAAGCCCTGATCCAGATAAAAACGAATGGCATCCTGTGCCCACGCATAACGCAGGCTGTGAGGTGAATACGGCCCGGTCAGGCCAATGCGGGTGGTTGCAGTACGCCAGAAATTCATGGCTGATTTCAGGTCGCTTTTATCAATAAGTTTGCCGTTACGTTGTCCGGCAATGCTCAGAGCGTGGTTTACCGCGTTACTGACCTCCTGATGATTCAAGATCCGTGTTTCACGCGGCCTGCCTCCTTTGGTGCCAAAAACGATGCTCAACCGTTCAGCTCCCTGACTCAGTTGCTTCTGCCAGGTTTTGAGGGAGGCGCAGCATTGGACGGCTTCCTGCGACCGTAATCCCAACACACGAGAAAGCTGTAAAGCAGCCGCCAGCCCTGCATCAAGCTGGCGGGCTTCGTGCATGGATTGCTGATATTTTTCTGATGAAATCGCGCATTTCGTCCCTGCGCGACTGCAACCACCAAGACCTAATGCCCGGTTTGTCAGCCTGTCAGAGGTCATCAGTTTTTCCCGTCCGGCCTGATGCAACACCGAACGCAATGCGGCCATTTCGTTTTGCAGGGTACGTGGAGCAATTCCCTGTGAACGTCGTGCTGCGATATAGCTTTCGATATGCCTCGTTTTCAGGTGTTTAATGCTGCGTACCTGAATATTGAGCGCGAGCAAATGGCGGCTAAACCGGTCGGCAATCCGAATCCGATCATGCACCGTTTTATGGCTCCCTCCGGCCTGCTTCGCCAGTTGCTTCATTTCTTTACCTGTCTGACTCATCCGTTTTTCCTTTTTAAAATTCAATACCGATTTGCTTCCCTGGCGCATGGCAAATGACGGAAACAGCGATGCTGTATCCGTTCTGAACGTTGCCTGTGCGCCAGGGCGGTGCAGTTGAGGTATTGCGGGGTATCAGTGGTGCACTCGGTGCAACTGCCTGCGTTTGCAGGTAATCCCCAGGCTTATGCCTGCCTCGGCAACAATTCAGATCTCCTGTAAAAATTGGATATTTAGCGCTTAAAGCGCGGTGTCAGATTCAGTGCCCCGGATGTAAAGGGCAGAAGTAAACAACTGGCGGCGGGGTACGCTGTGGCGTCACTTTCATGCGCTTACGCGCAAAAAGTGACGCCACGTATTAACACGCAGCAGGGCAGGCGCATGCAGATGCCTGACGGCATAGCAAGGCGCAGCCAGCAGCGTTTAATACGCGCCAGAATTTAGGTAAATAGCAGTCCTAAGCACGAAAAAGTGCCTATTGAAGTGATGGTGGCTTGCCGGAGCTTTTTGGCTTAAAGCCAAAACATTACTGACAGCAAGTCAGTCACTGAGGTAGTGAATCACCAAAAACAGCATTTCAAGCCATGCTGTCAGTGGGAAGGAAACGCTCGTTGTTAGCCGTCTCGGAGTGTGTATATAAATGGACCTTCATCGTCACGAAATAAACGGCTTTATTGACGATACCTGTTCTCAAAGGTTAAACAGGTGTACCACACCGTAAACGGCGTTCTCCCTTTCAGGCTACGGAAGTGTTTTTGTCACTACCCGAAGGCGATCCTCACAAGTGACAGGATCATTGGTGGCTGAGTTAACAGCTGGGGCTACCCGAAGGCGTCAGTCTCAAACCCCACTTCTTTCCCTATGACATTGGCTCGTGACCACCCGAAGGCGTTTCTCACAGGTCACTCGTATCATCCTGATACTGGAAACATTGGTGGCTGTCGATGACAGCAGGTTTTCGTGGTCAAATCTACGACAACTACTTTTTAGGTTCAAGTAATTTGATAGGTAGGAAGTGAATAATGGGATATCCGAGTTAATCACAGAGTAATCAAAAAATTACTCTGCCTAATAACTGTTATTCGATTGGTTGGCTAATTATCGATTTTTTGGCAGCCAGAACCTGATTGCTTAGATTTCTCCAGGTAGGGGTAAAGCCAAGTTTTACAGGGTCAGTTAGAGGCACGCTGTCTGGATTGCCCCAAATGGTATCAGCAACGGCAAGTATTGCTTGTATATCAGCCTGATAAACAAGCTTTTGACCAGCAACATCAGTCCTGAATTCGCACCGATCTCCAATCACATTCAAAGGAGTAATTTCCAGGCTGTTTTCTTTAGGAATACCAAACAACCAAAGCAGCATTCCATCTTCAGTTTGGTGAGTGTCGCTGATCACTGCACCATAGTGCTCAATAATGGCTTGGTACGTTGCAACAGAGATACCACCACCGCGATATTCTGGATCAACGTAAGCCGATTCAATTTGGGGAATACGTGCGCCTAAATCAGCGGGTGGTGTTAGTTCAAATGACAGCACGTAGCTGGCGACATGCTCCCCGAAAAGGTCATCTTTGACGTAGAGAGATGCCATTTGATTCTGATAATCTTCAAGCAGTCCTCGGTAAGTTTTACCATCACTGCTTGTAATCCTTAGCCATACAAAATGGCCGGAGTCCATATCCACAGAATCCGGCCAGTATAGAATTTTATCGTGTTGATCTATCAGATTTGGTGACATTGACGAGCGAATCCATTCCTGGAAAGAAATTCCAATGCACGTTGAGAAAAGTTCACTTCCAGATTTTTCAGATCCTGCCAAAGTGAGGCTTGGTTAACTGGATGTGGTTTACCGTTTTTCTCGATGGTTAATTCAACAACAGGGTTAACTTTTTCGTAGACCGGGGTATTTTCCCAGTCAGAACGCAACACCATGAATAATGGGCGTTCTTTGCGGTTTTTCATGCTTCTCACTTCAAAATCTCCCACAACACCAGGCACGGAAAAACTTCCGATACGTTCGGTCCTGTTTGAGATTGTGTGTGGCGAATGTGAGATCATATTCAGCCTCCAATAGCGTGAGATCATGTGAATAGTCTAATCGCTAACCAATTGTACGTCCATTGGCAGACAGATTTTGTGAAAGCGACTGACCTCTAATGAGAGGTACAAAACTACACTTTTTTGCTTAAAAATCAAGCTATCTTGATGCAGTTGTTGCTTTAGCGTTACTGGGTAATGTTACTACCCTGATACTAAGCCTTGTCTGACTCGTTGAGTTATTGTGATAGCTCTTTTTCAGATAATTGATAGAATGCGTTTTGATTAACTTCTTTATTTTAAAGTGTTTTTATGGTTTTTTTTCGAGATGTTCATGTTTTCTGTTTTGAGATGATGGAATGCATTAACTCATTACTTGATACACATTCTCAATCCAGGAAAGACGCGTTTTAATCACGCAAATTAAAAAAATGCACAGGTTCTGTTCTTTGCAGAAGAACGCGAAGAACTACACGCCACATACTCCAGGTACGTGAAAAGGCTCACCAAAGAGCGTGGCCTGACGTACACCAATGACGGAGCTGCATATGCGATACGAACACAACACTACCCCCGATAAGGGTAAGATTGATTTCAGAGCTATCCATGATAGCAAAGTCGAGATGATGAAACGCTTTATGACCGCGAAAGCTGAAGCAGAGCGCAAAGGTCAAGTGGTCTATAAACCTGTTTGATCTCTTGTGATGCGTCGAAACCGAAAAGCCCCATTATACTCAAACATCCACAAGCGCATGTTCTCATTATGGATCTAAGGCGACAAGTGCGGTTATGTAAGCAAAAACCTAATCAAGTTGGGCTTTCTGAAATAACCCGATTAAATCGTCGTCAATAAAAGAGAAAAACTCATGCAACATATTTTTCATGTTTACGTATGGCAACTAAAATTGGATTTATAAAAGTTAAGTGGCTTGAGTAAGAATCAAACCACCTTGATTATTTATACGGGAAAGAATCCTTTTCGCCCTAAAACACCCGTGTTTCCGACAAATTCTGTATGTTTAAGTATTTCCTTTTGTGAGCTACTAGGTTCTTCATTCTCTAAAATAATAACTTGCCCTTTTGTATTATTATTTCCTAACCAAGTATAAAAATGATCCTTAACACTTTCATCTAAAAGTTCTTCGTCATCACCGTCAATAGCATATTTGGGATCTTTATAAGTTACTACTGGAGAATCAATGATAAGAAAACCAGAGTGAGGGAAACCTTTGGCAATGGCTCGCTCCATCAAACAAATCATAAAAGCAGTTAAAAAGATGCCTCGTTTCCCTTTGCCAAAGGAAACCCTCTTACGATGATTTATTTCTATGTCACAAACAGCATCATCGTATGAGACGACATCTACGCCAGGAACACTCCATTCAGAAAGTAACTCTTTGATAGAAATACATAAAGATGTACTACTCGATGATATGTCTCTAATTATTTTATGTCTTGTTTTTTTTGTTTTCTTAGACATTTCTTCGAGGCGAATATTTAAATTATCGATCTTATCAAGTGTTTTTATAAATGATGATATTTCACTTTTTCTATTTGATAAAATGTCTATACCATGCTTGTCGATAGGATCTGACGGTTCCATGATGGATTTTTTTAATAGTAAAACACCATCAATCTCTAATTGCTTTGCAGTTTTTTGTTCATTTAATAAGTATATTTCTTCATTTATATCATCAATGGCTTTTCTTAATCCATTTTGTAAGCCCTTTATTTTCATCATCTCAGATTCAGATGCTTGAGAAAGCATTTCATAATCGACATGATGATCGCTATGCTTTTCTTGTTCATTAATTGATGTTAAGCACAATGGGCATGAGCGAGTTTTAAATCCAGGCACAATGGATGCTGCCTTTTTGATAACTTCCAATCTCGAAATATCATTGGAGTATTTGTCATTTAGCAGATTGAATCGTGATAGTGACTCTTTAAAAGATGATATTTCATTTTCAATTTTATTTTTATCATTTTCAAGATTTAGTTGTTGAAATTGGATTTCAATTAGTTCAGAGCTTACGCCCTTGATTACATTATTAATTCTTTTTATTTCAGCATCAACTTTTATTAATGATTCTGCCAGTTCGCTTTTTACTAACCCATCAGGTATTTCTTTGCTAAGAGAGTCTATCTGCTCCTCGATAGCTGCAACATGGCCTATGGCTTTATTTATCTCCTCAGTGGATGCTGGCAAAACTATTTCTGAATCATCGTTCCCAGATAAAACAAGTGACACACTAGATAAGTTCCGAGTCTTACGATTAGTATCTTCTCCAATGAAAACAACGTTATCTAAGGTCCTTATTTCATCAAAAATTGTAAGGAAACGAATATCACCAGCCGTTACATTTCCTCTTACACCTCTTTTTGTGATTATTGATTTACCTTCAGCATTGCTCCATCGGGATATCAGAGTGCTAAGGTCTTCATCTAAACAAGAAATATTATCTTCTGGTTGAACATCTAAATACCCTTCAAATATATTGCATTCATTGCTATGGCTATCCTTAAATATTGTAAATCTCCCTGTGTTACTTACTTCAATTTGTAGCGAAAGGATGTTGTAGCCTTCAGAAAACCCTATATCTTTCGGTTTATCCCTTCCGCCTAAGCAATAGCGAAAACACTCTACTATGAATGATTTTCCTGTATCTGTAGGGCCATAAATGAGATGAGATTCTCCTTCAAAAAGAATAGAAGCACATTCTTTTTTATATCCGTTGGCTGAGAGTTTGTGGATTTTTATTGTCATTATTAATTCCTTTTAAATTCAGGGGTTGAAAACTCAGCTCCCCATGTCAGGCTTTTTTTATTAAATAAAGATGACAGCTCATCAACGTTTAAATCACCAAAGTTCTTGGCAACCCATTCGCAAGATGAAATTAATTTTGATGAGTACGCTTCTCCAATTAACCCTATGAGTGAAGGGCTATTATCACCCGCAGAATAATAGATTCCTGTAGTGTCATAGTTTACCTCAACTAAAGAGCTCATAGACATGATGTATAGACCTTCTTCGATTATACCTCTTTTACATATATATTCACCGCCACGCATAGGTACAGGGGTGTGTAAACTAGTTGGTCCTCCTAGATCTTCTGAATATATAGCTGCATAATCTAAATAAACGAGCTTTTGCAAGTCGGCTTTCCTTGGGTATAGCGAAAGAAGCAAGTAAACCATTCTAATGCCTAATTCAAAAGGGGAATTAAAAACCTCACTCATCTTCATCATCCTCAACCCAAGTTAAACTTCCATTGTTTGCCAAATGGTGACAGGTTCCTTGTAAGTCACCAGCTTGAAGTCTGGCGTGCAAGGGATTTGAAGTAATTTGAAGAGCGTTCGCAAGCGATTGAACAGCCGTGATTTTCTCTACACCATGCTGATAGGGAAGAGATGCTACTGAACCTATTCCCGTATTAACCTGCTCAAGAAGATTATCAAATGCGCCAGGAAGTTTGTCTCGACTAAATCTGTTTAGACCCTCCGCAGAATAAAATAAGTTTCTTTGAAACCGAAAGTGCTTTAAATAAATTTTTGGGATATTGTATGCGGAGTCTATATTTTCTCTAATGGCGCTTGAATATGCTTTGCATAGTTTTTCGATATAGACTTGTTCGTTCATGTCAGGCTCGATAGGGACTTCGGGGTTTTTTCCTCGATGGCCCAGAACACCAAAAACTTCCCAATGTTTATCCGATCTAGAATGTATATCTATTAATTCACTTGATGTTTTTATTTTAAAAATATTAAATGGAAAGCTCATTATAAATGACTCAAGATCAACTGTAAGTTTTTCTTTGAAGGTTTTGAAATCTCCATCCTTGGTTTTCCACTCATTAAGAATCCATGTTCGTAAAGTATTTGAATTCAGCGATTCTGGATTGGTAACATAGTCATAAAGTTTTGGGCCGATTTTCACTGCGCAAATGAAATAGTTTCGTGGTTGGCTGTATTCTTTTTTAAAAACATAAAAAAGGAATTTTGCCAAATCAGGGGCGAAATCACTGGGTGAGAGAGTGTCTTCGTAATGTTTAGCTTGATAAAGATCCCAAGTGCAAAATTCAGCTTTATCCAAAGTATTGCCGCATACATCTCGACCTTTGTCTCCTGCACCACCAATTCTATGTACTTGCGAGTAGAGTCCCTCTATTCTTAATTGATTGATGCATTGAAGAATGAAATTTTCCCAATCATCATCATTCATTAACAAAAGTCTTTGTTCTGGAGTAGGAAGGGCAGGCCCTTTATGATATTCAGTGATCATGAATGTCCCTCTTCATTCATTAAATCATTATTTTAAAGGTTATCTATTTTTATGTGCCTATTTGTAGACAACTCACTAGTCTGACGTTTACTAACGTTAAATTAATATACTTTCATACTTGAAGCTATAGTAATTTATAATAAAACCAATAAAAATCAATATTATCAATTAGTTATGATGTTAAATGCCATGATAGTATTGCGTCATGTGGCTCTGAAGGAGTTCTAAAAAAATTTAACCAACCGTTTGCCATCATGAACAACGTTTTTAAGGGTGAAAATGCCAGATTTACAGGGTTAAGTAGATTTATCCTCTCTATCTTTGATGGAGGTTTCGTATGGTACCTTAAATCCGCCTCCTAGCTATAAAAAACAACATATACATTTACAACGTCCGCTTTTAGCACAGAGTCAGCTTATAGCTTTGAGCACCAAAAGGTATCAGCTCAAATTTGAGCTATAACAAACCCCGCTGTCCCAATAGAACTCTTTATAATTGTTCCAGGTAGTAAGAGTTTGTAGGCTATCGTTCATCAAATCGCACCGACTTTTAAGAGACCGATGGTTCGTACTGTCGCGTGTGTTTTTTGAACGATAACGGATGCCACTAAAAAAACCGGGGGCACTTCCGGGGGCATGAACAAAATTGAACTCAGAATTTACCCCCATAAAACATCCAATTACACCTTACTTTTCAATCCTGTAGGGGCTAAAAAATGGCCCGCAGATGTGAGCCATGAATATCAGTAGCAAGACCCACCAGCATGATGCGAGCCTGTTCCACCATGCGGATGCGTACCTTTAGGACATGCCATAGCTGAGGTTGAGAAAGCGAACACCGCGGTTAGCATGATTAGTGCTGCGATCTTATTCATTTTTATTCCTGTCTTTTGTTAAGAGGTGTGTAATCCTTTCGCACTCAGGCTAATTCTGACAGACTTTTTCGCTGCTACTGTCACACCAGATATTAGTCTATCCGGGCTTCTTCCCCTGGAAGAAGCTGTTTTTCCGCTGTTTTTTTTATGTTCGACAGGAATACCGCGCCATCGGTAAAGCGGTCATATAGTTTGCTTGCAAGTGGTGAGTCTATAGCTTTAAGTGAGGGATAGAGCTGACTTCGCCAGATGTTATAAATAAAATCGTAATGAATACCTAATGCGTTGATTTTGTATAAATTCTTCTCGCGTTCCGAAGGCGGCTTCCTGTTATCTGTAAATTTAAGCACATCTTTCTTCTCTGACTCACGACCTAAATTCTTTGACTGTAACACTGATGCCAGGTAGTTGATCACCAGATAGAAATCTTTTTTCGATGTAATATTAAGTGTTTGCATAACATCTTTAACATTCATCTTAGTCTCATCCATTTCATCCGCTCCATTATTGGTTTCCTTTAAACCAACAAGTTGGGCAAGAGAATTCCTCGTTTGTTCATAATTTGACCTGCCTGTTTATGTGACAGAACCCTGGATTTTGAATGTTTAACCAATGCCCTTTAGGCATCATATCCAGCAGCTTCATTAAGCCTTTCAGCGATAATACGGCCATTATTAAAGCCCTGCCGGATGGCTTCCGAAACGATGCGGAGTACTGCTCCTGAATCTATTTTTTATAGCATGGATAATCAGTAATATGCACACCAGAATATACCGCTGTTTTTCTCATTATCCCCGTTAGAGGTTGCATGATGTGATTTATGTGTTATGGTAAATGGATGTTGAATTATTTGAGGGTGGATTCAGGGCTTCGCAAATAACTGAAGGCGAAAGCATCTGGAAGGAAATAACAATGATGATTTCAGGTTGCCTTGGTTTGCTTTTAAAATTTCCCACTGTCTTTATTTATTTCATGTGCCGTTATCAGCTACGCGCTATCCCATCAGGTTGTTTGTCATCATTCAATTCTCTTTCTGTATGGAAAGATTCTCCCGCCATATCATAGTCAGAAAAAAGGCCATTATTATGACCAGAAAAAAATTAATATTATTACCCGTCGCTGCTTTATTCTCTTCATCTGTGGTTTTTGCCGCAGATTTACCAGGGAAAGGAGTAGACGTATACCCGGTACAGAGTACATTGCCTGAAGAATCTTTCCAGACTGAGTTAATCAACCGGGCATTGGAAAAGTTGGGTTATGATGTCAAACCCACTGAGGAAGTGGACTATAACGTTGCGTATACCGCTATCGCTGCCGGAGATGCAACTTACATGGCGGTAAACTGGGAGCCGTTGCAGAAGGACATGTACAATGCTGCCGGTGGTGATAATAAATTTTATCGCGAAGGTAGCTATATAACAGGTGCAGCACAGGGATACCTGATTGATAAAAAAACGGCAGATAAGTATCACATTACAGATATTTCACAGCTTAAAGATCCGAAAATAGCTAAATTGTTTGATGCGAATGGCGATGGAAAAGCGGATCTGGCGGGTTGTAACCCTGGCTGGGTTTGTGGACAGGTGATTGATGCACAAATTAAAGCTTATGGTTTAAGTAGTACAGTGCAGCAGAATCAAGGAAATTATTCCGCCATCATCGCAGATACCATGACGCGCTATAAGTCTGGGAAACCAGTTCTGTATTTCACCTGGACGCCATATTGGGTCAGTGATGAATTAAAACCAGGAAAAGATGTTGTCTGGTTGACCGTGCCTTTTTCTGTTACGCCAGGTTCTCAGAAAAATGAAGATACTGCATTGCCTAATGGGAAAAATTACGGTTTCAAACCTAATAATGAGCATGTTGTTGCTAACAAAGAATGGGCGGCTAAAAACCCGGCAGCAGCGAAATTGTTTGCCATCGTGAAATTACCCCTTGCTGATGTCAATGCACAAAATCAACGTATGCATGAAGGTGAATCCTCTTCAGCCGATATTCAACGACACGTAGATGGTTGGATCAAGGCACACCAGGCTACTTTCGATGGTTGGATCAAACAGGCGAAAGCAGCGGTGCGATAACCAGACTATCCCGACCTGTTCTCAGGTCGGGATTAACGTTGTCGCTGAGAAACACGCTCCCCCGCTGTCGGCTCCAGCCGCACCATATCCCACACCCCAATCAGCGTAATCAGGGCAATCACCCCAAACCCCACTTTAAACCCTATCCCTGGCACCGCCGCGTAACCAAACTCATCCCCCAACACCGTCCCCAGCCGGATACACAGTGCTCCCAGCGTTACCCCCAGCCCGCTCGCCAACTGTAAGGAGGTACTAAACAGCGTATTCGCCGAACTCATCTCCTGTGCGGGCACCTCGGCAAAAGCCAGTGAGCTGATCCCGGTAAACTGCATCGAACGACTTAATCCGCCCATAAATAGCAGTACCAGCGTAATCACATGCGGTGAAGCCGGCGTCAAAAACGCACACAGCAGCAGCGTCAGCACACAAACCATACCGTTTCCAATCAGCAGCTTACGGAAGCCAAAATAGCGAATCAGTGGCGTGGTGGCGGGTTTCATCGCCAGGTTACCGGCAAACACCGCCAGCACCAACGAACCGGCTTGAAAGGCATTCATGCCGAAACCGATCTGGAACATCAGCGGCAGCATAAAAGGAGCAGAGCTGATAGTGGCGCGTAGCAGGAAGCCACCACGCATGGTGATGCGGAAAGAGGGCACGGAAAGCGATGACAGACTAATCAGCGGCGCTTTGCTGCGGCGCAAATGGCGGATGCTCCACACCAGCGTTGCCAGTCCAAGTGCAATCGTCACGGCTGCGGCAGTCAGGCTGGCGCTTTGCTGGCTCAACATTTCCAGGCCAGCCACCAGGCACAGCATGGTGACACCGGTAGCGATAAAACCGGTGACATCGAATGGGCGATGCTGGTGAGCCGAGTCATTTGGCATCATGCGCAGCGCCAGGATGATGGCGATAATCCCCAGCGGCACGTTGAGGAAAAAGATCCAGTGCCAACTGGCGTAGGTAGTGATAAACCCGCCGAGCGGCGGCCCAATGATCGGGGCGACCAGCGCGGGCCACGTCAGGGTGGCGATGGCTTTGATCAGCTGATCTTTAGGCGTGGTGCGCAGTACCACCAGACGGCCAACCGGCACCATCATGGCACCGCCAATGCCCTGCAAGATACGCATCAACACAAATTCAGTGACGTTGTGCGTCAGGCCGCAAAACAGTGATGACAGGGTGAAAATGGTTAACGCGAGGCTGAAGACATTACGCGCACCAAAGCGTTCCGCCACCCAACCGTTGGCCGGGATCAGCACCGCCAGCGTCAGCAGATAGGCGCTGATGCCGATGTTCAGATCGATAGCGGAGACGCCAAACGCTTTGGCCATGTCCGGCAACGCGGTGGCGATCACCGTGCCATCAAGAAACTCCATGAAAAATGCGCTGGCAACCAGTAGCGCCAGGCCGGAGATGCGGCCCGAGCGGGAGACGTCTTCCCCGGTTGAATCAGATAAAGCCATGCGGTGCCCTTAGCATAACAACGCCCAATCATTTGGGAGAGGTGTGATAGGTTTGTAAAGTTGTTATACCAAAAAAACAAAACGCGGATGAATACCCATGTCAAACTTGTTGGCTAAATATTGATATTCGACAACAATTTCCTTCACGCAATTTCCCCTACAACCTGTTCAGCAAGCAGCCCTTGAGATGTTAATATCGAGGCATTAACACCCCCGGATGAGGTCAGAATGAGTCAGGTCGCCACCGCGAAGCAGCGTGAAGTGCAGCGTATCGTTGATGCGCTCTCGCTCGCTATCGCGCAGCATCGTCTAAAGCCAGGCAGGCGGTTAGTCGAGGCGCAAATTGTCGAGGCGCTAAAAGCCAATCGCAACCATGTGCAGGCGGCGCTACAACGTCTGGCGTTGCAGCATATCGTGACTATCGAACCCAATATCGGTGCGATGGTGGCGCATCCTGAAGCGCAGGAAGCGCGGGAGATCTTTATTGCCCGGCGGGCGATTGAGAGCGCGATTGTGGCGTCGATAACCCCCACGCAGATGGCGCAGTTTGCCGATGATATCGATGCGCAGCAAAAGGCCGAACATGCCGCCACCGGGCAGCAGGATCGTCGTGATATCGTGCGTGAGTTGAGTGCCTTTCACCTGTTGTTGGCAAAAGTCAGCGGCAACAAAGTATTGAGTGAAATTCTGTCAAACCTGATGGTGCGCAGTTCGCTGATTGTCGCGCTGTATCAGCGTAATGATGTGCCGTCATGCCAGTGCGCCGAGCACGGTGCGATCCTTACGGCGTTAAAAGCGGGCAACACCGAAGAAGCGCAGCAAATCATGCTGGCGCATCTGAATGAACTGGAAGCGGAACTGGATTTAACCGAAGTGGTATCCGAGGAGCTGTCGCTGAGCCAGGCACTGCTGTAAACGGGGTACGAGCGGTCAGTCGCCCTCATCCCGACCTTCCCCCGTAAGCGGGAGAAGGAGGGGGGCCACATACCCGTTAAGGTCTATTGAGCACAGCCTGCGGGCGGTTGAAGGTTTGTCTGCCACGTTTAAAACCGGCGATTGGCGGGGCAATCTGCGCCACAATCTGCCCGGCGTGTGTCACATCAAATATCACCATATCGGCCAGGCAGCCCGGCGTCAGGCCATAGTCGGTTAAGTGCAACAGCTTTGCCGACTGGCTGGAGATCCAGCTCAGGCATCGCAGCAAATCTCCCTGGGTTCCCAATTGACGCACGTTGGCGAACAGGTTGGCCTGGCGTACCAGTGAGGCATCGCCAAACGGGGTAAAGGGATTGGCGATATTGTTGGTGGAGAGGGAACACACCACGCCACAGCGATCCAGCTCATCCAGCGGTGCGACGCCGCGCGGTTGCAGGGCAAAGCGATCGCGCGCGGTGAGAAACAGGTCGGTGGCGGGCAGGGCGGTGACCTGCACCCCCGCATCAGCGAGCCTCCGGCCTAATGCACGCAGTGGTTCGATATCCAGAATCGATAACTTGGTAACGTGCCCGACGGTAACCCGACCGCCCCAGCCTGCACGTTCTGTCTCCTCAATCACGCTATCGATCAGCCGGTTTTCTGGCGACAGATCGAAATCGAGATGAAAATCGAGATCGACATCATAGCGTTGGGCTAAGACAAACAGCCGCTGGATCTGACCAATTGGATCGCTGTCGGTATACGGGCAGCCGCCCAGCAGATCCGCGCCCGATGCCAGTGCTTCGCACAGCAGCGTCTCGGTGCCTGGATTATTCAGCATCCCTTCCTGCGGAAATACGCAAAGTTGCAGATCCAGCGCCCAGGCGTAATCTGCCTGCAAACGGCGAATGGCGCGAAAACCGGTCAGACCAATCACCGGATCGATCTCGATATGGGTACGCATGCGCGTGGTGCCCTGAATAATGGCTTGTTCCAGCACGCGGGCACCACGTTGATAAACGTCCTCCTCATTGAAATCGGCTTTGGCGCGCGCGGTTTCACGTATCGCCTCCGCCAGCGTACCCTCTTGCTGGCGGCAGCGATCGATGATGCAGGCTTTATCGAGGTGGATATGGGTTTCCAGCAGACCGGGCAGCACCAGCGCACCCGCCAAATCCAGCGTCTCCGCCGGTTCATTATGTGCAGCGACAAAATGTTCGTTGGCGATGTACAGCGTTTGCAACGCCTCTGCGCCCGGCAATCGGGCATTGATGATGTTCAGCCGTTTCATGCGTTCCCTGCTCCCAGCCAGGCTTCTGCCAGATCCGCCTGTGCCAGCAGATCCTGTGCGCGTCCGGCTTTCACCACTTCACCCGATTCCAGCACCAGCGCACGGTCGGCAATGGTCAGGGCGAGATTTGCCATCTGATCGACCAGCAGTAGCGTGACGCCTTCATTACGTAACCCGGCCAGCGCGTCATACAGTTCGCCAATCATCGCAGGTGACAGGCCGAGGCTGGGTTCATCCAGCAGCAAAATCGAGGGGCGCGACATCAGGCCACGGCCAATCGCGACCATCTGTTGTTCGCCGCCGGAGAGCAGCCCAGCCTGGCTGTGCAGGCGATCGCGCAGGCGCGGGAAGCGGCGCAGGATCGCCTCCACTTCCGCCTGCGGATCGAGCCGTTCGCTACAGGCATACTGGCCGATCAGCAGGTTATCCAGCACCGTCATTTGCGGGAACAACTGGCGTCCTTCCGGCACCAGCGACAGACCGCGAGCGGCGATTTGGGCGGCGTTGAGTTCTTTGATCGAATGATCGTGCAGATAAATGGCTCCGCTGTGTGCCGGATGCAGCCCGGCCAGCGTTTGCAGAATGGTGGACTTCCCGGCTCCGTTGGCGCCAAGAATCGCCACGGTTTCGCCCGGATTGACGGTGAAGCTGACATTACGCACCACCGGCGCAGCGCCATAGTCGAGCGTCAGTTTATCCACCACCAGCCCCGGTTCGCCGCTGTTGCGCAACGGCATCACGCGAGGTTTGCCGCGATACTCGGTGCCGCCGAGATAGGCAGCGATCACCGCCGGATTGCGCTGCACCTCTGCCGGACTGCCTTGTGCCAGGGGTTTACCGGCATCCAGCACTTGCAGACGATCGCTGACCGCCATCACCAGCGCCATATCGTGTTCAACCACGATCACCGCCAGACCAAATTTTGCCAGTCGGCGCAACAGCGGGATCAGGGCATCCGTTTCTTCCCGACTCAGTCCGGCTGCGGGTTCATCCAGCAGCAGCAGGGCAGGATCGAGCGCCAGCGCACGGGCAATCTCCACCAGCCGACGATCAACATGCGGCAGATCTTCTGCCGGGGTATGCACCGAACCGCGATAACCAACCAACGCCAGCAGTGCCAGCGCGACCTCCCGTTGCTGCTGCGCCGGGTGACGCCACGGCAGTCCCTGGCGGCCACGCTGCTGGGCCACCAGCAGGTTTTCCAGCACGCTCATTCCGCCGAACAGTTGGGTGGTTTGGTAGGTGCGGGCGATCCCGGCGCGTGCGACGCGCCAGGCAGGCTGACCACGCAGTTCCTGTTGCAGGCGAATGCTGCCGCTGTCGGCACGATAAAAGCCGCTGATCATATTCAGCACCGTGGTTTTTCCGGCGCCGTTTGGCCCCATCAGGCCGAGGATCTCACCGGCACGCACTTTGAAGCTGACATCGTTGGCCGCCTGGACGCCACCAAAACGGATGCCGATCCCCTCGACATTCAACACATCATTGCCGCCACGCTGGAAGTGACGTTGCAGCAGGGCTTCGTCGGGTGTTGCAGGGGCGAATTGCGCAGCGGGTTTCGCCAGCCAGCGCGCCAGCGTACCGAGCAGGCCACGCGGTGCCAGCCACAGCACGCTGAGCAGCAACACGGCAAAAATCAGCAGGCGATATTCCGCGAACGAGGACAGTATCTCCGGCAGCACCACAATCAATAACGCGCCCAGCAGTGGGCCGAATAGCGTACCGCTACCGCCAACCACCACTGCCAACACAAACAGGATCGACTGTGCGAAGGGGAAAGAATCCGGGTTGATAAACATCATCAACGGCGCAACGAAAGTACCGGCGGCGCTGGCGAGCATGGCAGAAAGCGCGAACGCCAGCGTTTTACTGACCACCGGGTTAAAGCCCAGCGAACGGGCAGCAATCTCACTGGCCTTGACGGCACGCATCGCCAGTCCCCATTGGCTGCCTTGCAGGCGGGCAAACAGCGCCAGAGCTGCCAGCATCAGCACGGCGCAGCATAAGGCCAGTCCGATATTGGGATCGAGCGGGCCAAAGTCGGGCATCGGGATGCCCATCAATCCATTCGAGCCGCCGGTCACCTCACGCCATTCAATCAACACATGGCGCACCACCAGCGCAAAAGCGATGGTAATCATCGCCAGAAACGGACCGCTGACGCGCAGCGCCGGGATGGCCAGTAAACCGCCAATCACGCCACACACCACCATCGCCACCAACAGGGCGACGCCGAGCGGCACGCCATTCATGGTCAACGCCGCCGAAATGTAGGCTCCGAGCGCGTAGAAGGCGATGTGGCCGAAGGAGATTTGTCCGCTTAGCCCCAGCAGAATATTCAGCCCGACCACCGTGGTGACGGCGAGGGCAAACAGGGAGAACACCAGCAGCGCATAGCTGCCGAGCACGAAGGGCAGCAGCAGGCTGATCAGCGCCAGCGCAGCGAGGGGGAGGGTTTTAATCATACTTTGACCCTTAATTTTTGCCCGAACAACCCGTTCGGGCGCAGCGCCAGTGCCAGAATCACCAGCGAGAAGGTGAAGATTTGCGTGAAGGCGGAGCCAAACCACAGCGTAACCAGCGCTTCACTGAGGCCAAACAGCAACCCGGCGATCCAGATGCCGCTGCTGCTGGCAAGACCGCCGAGGATCGCCACCGCGAAGGCTTTCAGGCCGAATAAGGTACCCATATCGCTTTGGATGCTGAACAACGGCGCGATCAGCAGGCCAGCCAGCGCGGCAAACACGGTGGAGAGGGCGAACGCCACTGCCACCACGGTATTCACCCGAATGCCCATTAACTGCGCAGCGCGCGGGTTCTGTACTGTGGCTTCCAGCACTTTGCCGATGCGGCTGTAACGGCGGATCACGGTCAGAGCCACCACGATCACCACGCCGGTCAGCGGGATCAGCAGGTTGATTAGCGACCATGAGCTGCCAAAGAACGTAAAGGTAACGTCGGTCACCGGGAACTGGCGTGGCTCTTTGCCGAAAGTAAACATCGCCAGGTTATCGACGAGGATCCCGCCCGCCACCGTCGCCATCAGCCAGGCTTCCGAATTGCGTGCCACAAACGGTCGCACCAGCAGGCGCTCAATCACCACGCCATACAAGGCGCAGCACAGCAACGTGGCGGGCAGAGCCAGCCACAACGGCCAGCCGAAAGTCACGTACAGGCTGTAACCGAGGGTTGCGCCCACCATCATGGCGCTGCCCTGAGCAAAGTTCAGGGTGCGGGACACAATCCAGGTGATATGAAAGCCGAGCGCCAGCAGGGCATACATGCTGCCGAGGCTAAGTCCGGTGGACAGGGCGGTACTCCACATTATCCTTCTCCTTACTGGGTAACTGGCAGGATCTGCTCGCCTTCAAACCGGGCAAACACGTAGTCTTTCGGTCCCAGGGCATCGTGTTGCTGCACGGTGAACGGTTGCTGATAATGTTTAATCAGGCCGTCATATTCCTTGATGGCGTAGAAACCATTGCGAATGGCGGTGCCATCGAGGCTGGTGGCGTTGTTCAGCGCCAGGGCGGTCAGGTGCATGGCATCGTAAGCATTGGCGATGCCCACCGCCGGTGTGACATCTGCCAACCCTTTGATTTGTGGATACTGTTTTTTCAGTTCATCCATCACCTGGTTGCCTTTGGCCGAGTTATGGTCGGTAAAGACAAAAGTCTGGATAAAGGTCACCTGATCGGCACCCGGGCCAGCCAGCTCGCTGAAGCGACCGCCAGCGGGTCCCCAGTGTGAAACGACCGGTACCTGCCAGTTCATCTTGTGCAGCGATTTCACTACCTGCGCCGAAGGTCCGACGTTGCCGACCATCAGTAGAGTATCGGCACCGTCATTTTTCAGGCGGGTCAGTTGCGGCACCAGGTCCACATCACTGTCTTCGATACGTTCAACCCCGGCTACCGGGATGTTGTTTTTCTGCAATGCCGCGCGGAAACCCTTCTCGTTCGATTCCCCCCACGGATTGTTTACCAGGATCATGCCGGCTTTTTTCATGCCTTTCTTTTCGCTGGCGTATTCCACCAGTGCTTCATCCACCAGTTCATCCACTGCGGAGACGCGGAACACGTAGTTCTCCTTCGCACCGTTATGGGTGATGCCGGTGCCTGCGGCCCACAAGCCGACAAAAGGGGTCTTCAATTGATTCGCCAGCGGTACGATCGCCAGCGAGACGGGGGTGTCCAGGCCGCCGAACAGCACGGCAACTTTTTCACGCTGGATCAATTCGCGCGCAGCCAGCATCCCTTTGCCGGGGTTGCTTTCATCATCACGGCGCACCAGCTCCAGCGGATGGCCTTTCACACCACCTGCCGCATTGATCTCGTTGATGGCGATGGTCAGCCCACGGGTCAACGCCTCGCCCGATTTAGCCGATTGACCTGACAATGCCGTGACCAGACCGACTTTGATCGGATCGGCTGCCAACACGCTCGCTGACATCATGGTCATCAGGGTGGCGGCAGCGCATAAACGCCAGTTTTTCAGTAACGATTTTCCGGACATCACTCACCTCATGTGGATTGCTAGCAATAATATTTTTATTTCTAGCAATTACGATGCCAGTTTGTTATTGCTTAAAAACAGGCGGTTTATCCCGCAAGTTAGCGGCAAAGTTGCGCCATTGTGGTGCTGATGCGCCAGCGTTGTGCAAATTCACATCAGGAGGTTTTATGTCTGAAATTGAGCAAGCGGTTGAGGTGGTTAAGGGGTTTTTAGCAGCATCTATGGCTCCCGATGCGGTGCTGGCAGCGACCTTTATGCATCCGCAGGTAAGCATCACCTTTACCGGGAAACGTGAGTTTCCCACCACCAAAGGCATCACGGACTTCAACGGTGCACGCTATAAATGGGTGAAGAAGTCCGTCGGACAATTTGACTGGATGGATCGCGGCGATCACGTTGTGGTGTACTCCAACGGCACCTTGTATGGCGAGTGGCCGGATGGTCGACCCTTTGCCGGTAATCGTTATCTGGATCGTTATGAAGTGCGAGAGGGATTGATCGTGAAAATGGACGTGTGGAACGACAGCGCCGAATGGATTCTGGCACCGGAGATTGGGCGCGTGGAGTAGTCATGATCCGTAGCGGTGCGATTTATCGCGCGTTTTTTTCGTAACCAAAACCCGCGCGATAAATCGTGCCGCTACGGCATGTGCTTTTAATTAATGATAAAGCTCCGCTTTACCCACTGAAGAAAACAGCTTCATTTTATGTTCCACTACCGCGCGTGCCGAAGCCATTGGTTGAATAAACAGGCTGCTTGGCTCATGGCTTGGTGATTTCATGGATTCTTCCAGCGCCACGAAGAAGGCTTTTTTCATATCGCTGGAGATATTGATTTTGCCGACGCCATATTGAATCGACTCCGCCACTTCGCTGTCTTTGTTACCGGAACCGCCATGCAGTACCAGCGGAATCGACAGGCGTTGCTGGATCGCTTTCAGGCGATCAATATCCAGTTTGGGTTGCATACCTGGCGGATAGAGGCCATGTGACGTGCCTATCGCCACCGCCAGGGTATCGACGCCAGTTTCTCGGACAAAACGTTCAGCCTGCGCGGGATCGGTGTAGAGGATTTCATTGTGTCCACCTTCTGCGCTGCCCTGCGCCACACCAATGGTGCCGAGTTCGGCTTCGACAGACACATTCACCGTGTGCGCCACCTCGGTCACTTTGCGGGTGATGGCGATGTTCTCCTCCAGCGGGAACGCAGAGGCATCGATCATCACCGAGGTGTAGCCGGTGCGAATGGCGCGCATCACCTGTTCCAGCGACTGGCCGTGATCCTGATGGATAACCACTGGCACCGATGCATTGCTCGCCAGTTCGCGCAAATAGACAATAAATGCATCGCCGACGAATTCATGCTCATCCGGGTGTACCTCTAAAATCACCGGAGATTGCAGTTTTTCCGCGACCTCAATCACCAGGCGCGCAAATTCGGCGGAAGCAATATTGAAGGCGCCGACGCCAAACTTATTCTGCTGCGCAACCTGGAGTAAATCTTTCATATTCATCAACATTACTTAACCCTCTTGTGGAAGTTCCTGACAATCTTTTTTGACAAAACGGAGAATCAGCGCGGTCAAAATGGCACCGGCGGCGATGGCGCAGGCATAGGCAACGACATGGGTGATGACATTCGGGATAAACATCACGAAGATGCCGCCGTGCGGGGCGCGGGAACCGCAACCCAGCGCCATAGAGAGCGCGCCTGCCAGACCTGAACCGGCCACAATCGCGGGGATCACGCGCAGCGGATCGGCCACGGCGTAGGGGATGGCCCCTTCAGTGATAAATGACAGGCCCAACACCCAGGTGACTTTCCCGGTTTCTCTCTCCTGATGGGTGAATTTCTGTCTGAACAGCAGGGTGGCCAGCGCAATACCCAGCGGCGGCACCATCCCGGCGGCCATACAGGCAGCAATCGGTTCATAGATTCCGGAGGACATTAAGCCAATGGCAAACATGCAGACGGTTTTATTTAACGGGCCGCCCATATCAAACGCCACCATCATGCCAATCAGCAGCCCCATAATCGCGGCGTTGGTATTGCCGAGATTTTCCAGAAAGGTGGTCAGAGCATGAAGCAGCACTTTGATCGGTTCACCGACGACAAAAATCATCAATGCGCCGGTAATCAACACGCTGAGCAATGGCACGATCAGAATGGGTTTCAGGCCCGCCAACGCTTTGGGCAGGTTGACATATTTCACGATGGCGAAAGTAACGTAACCAGCGAGGAAACCGGCCAACAGCGCGCCGAGAAAGCCCGACCCGGTGTGAATGGCCAACATCCCGCCGACGGCACCCGACACAATCCCCATATTGCCGCTGATCGATTTACTGATCCCGAGAGAAAGTATCGGTAGCATCAGGGCAAAAGCCGCGCCGCCGCCAATATCAGAAAACATCTTCGCCAGTGGACTGAAATGCGGATCGCCTGGTGTCGCCGCGGTAATACCGAATGAAAAACTCAGGGCAATTAAAATACCGCCGGCGACCACAAACGGGATCATCAGGTTTACGCCAGTAATCAGATGGACATAGATTTGTGATAACCATGATCGGCTTTGATCCGTTGATTCAGATTCGCTATGGCTACGGCTATTTTTGAGTTCCAGTAACTCTGATTTTATTTTTCCTGACAGAATATCATTTAATAATCCCTGTGCATCTTTTGCTGCACGGGTAACAGGCACTCGAATAATTTTCTTGCCACTAAAGCGCGAAAGGTCAATCACTTTATCCGCAGCAATTAATACCGTGTCAGCCTTTTTAATATCGTCCGAGGTCAGGATATATTCACTTTCAACCGCACCTTGTGTTTCGACAAGGATATCGACACCCATCTTTTTGGCATTCTTTTTTAAATTTGCTTCGGCAAGATAGGTGTGAGCAACGCCTGTAGGGCAGGCGGTAATGGCTATGATGTTCATTATGCTCTCCTGATGAAAATTATTATTCTTCGCTATGATTGACGATCAAATCATAAAGCTCCTCCTTAGTTTGCGAATTGATAAGTTTATCCACAGTGTCATCGTCACCGAGGGCGATCGATATTTTAGCCAGTACCCGGATATGACCTGCACCGCTGTCAGCATCTTTGACGGCAAAAAGAATAACCAATTTGACGTCGGAACTGTCCATCGTTTCCCAGTCGACAGGGGAGCTGAGTTTGGCAACCGCAATACGGGTTTCTTTCACCCAGGATGATTTCCCATGCGGGATCGCGATCTGGTTTTCAAATCCAGTGGAACCCAATTCCTCGCGCGCCAGTACATCATGGATAAAACCGGCCTTATTGGTGATTACCTGCTCGGAGTAAAGGCAATCTGTCATTTTCTCAATAACTTCGAGTTTGTCTTTAGCAACCAAATCGGTCAGCACACAGGAACGGCTTAACAAATCTGCGACCACAATTTTATCGAGCATCACATTTCTCCTTACGGGTTATATCGGTTCCCAGGCATTCAACAACGCGAGCAATATCATTTCTGGAAAAGAGCGCCGAAACATAGGCGACAGGCAATTCAATATCGTCTAAGCGAATGGTGGAAATAATCAGATCGCAGTGCTGGCTTTGCAGTGTCTGTTTGAGACGGGCGCCAGGGACAATGTCGATAATCTCCCATTCGGGAAAGGCACGATTAATACGGCTGGATAACAGTTGTGAAGTGCCGATACCACTGGAGCAGACCAGAATGACCCGTTTTTTTGCTTTGGTTTTTTCCAGCGCGTTCTGAATATAGATAGTCAGCCAGGCAATTTCGTCGTCAGAAGGCAGAGCAAGATGCTGCTCCTGATGGATCGCGAATGCGGTTTGTTTCACCGCCGTAAATACCTGATTAAATTCGTTACGGATCTCTTCCAGCAACGGATTATGGATAACAATCCCGTAAACCAGACGGTTCAACATCGGTTTTATATGGGAAGCCAGCGCTTTTTTTAATCCACTATCACGGGAAAAATCGATATCCAGTGAGGCGGAGAGTCGGTTAACCAGCAAACCGGCATATTCCATCGCGGTGCAATCATGAGGGTTATTCTCAGTTTCTGTCACGGTGACAGGGTGCATGCCAGATGAAATAATATATTGGTAAATATAATTGACTTCGATAGCCGGAAAACGGGTTTGGTATTCATTTTCCAGCCAGAGGATAGCATTTTCGGCAATGCGCCATTCCCGGTTATCGTAACGAATAAAAACCGTTTGTTCCGCCATATTTCTGCCGGGATGTAAGTTGCGGCGCAGCGTGACCAGCAGATGAGAAAATAAGTTCGTGTAATAAGGCTCACTGATTGAACCTTGCAACTCTTCCTCAATGAGGGCAATCAGGTTCATACAGTTGGCAACATTTTCCTGACCAAACTCAGTAATAAGTTGCACCCTGGAAAAACGGTCGATGCGGCTGTCGGTCATCTGATAATTGCTCAGCACGCTATGGGTAATAATCTCTTTCAGTGCCATTCTGATGTTATAATCGGTTCCGGAAATAAAAGTTCCTGAATGGTCTTTTCTGATCGCAAGGGAAAATTTTTCGATCCAGATTTCAATCTTTTTCAAATCTTCAACGATAGATGAGCGACTGATAAAATATTTTTCCGCCAGTGCACTGATGGATAAAGGATCGGGCGAATCTGAGAGTAAATCGGTGGTCATACTGATCAGCCGCTTACTTTTCAGAATGCCGAGCATGGCATCATCGTTAGTATCATGTGGTACGGAAAGGGTACTACTGACATCTAATTTCAATCCCAGTCCCGGTTTGCTGATAACTTTATTGTTTCCCAGGTAATACAAGTTAATCACTTCCACATCACGACGGATGGTACTGATAGAAATATTGAGCTGTTGCGCCACCTGAGTCATCGGCAACCAGCTATTCTCCAGTGCCAGTAAGTTAACTAACTCTATTTGTCTTTTGTTGAGCACTGTCATTGTTATCCTCTGCGCAGAATTTATGTCGGTGCTGGCTCTGTGGTTGTTATAGCCAGAAATCAGGAGGGGAGAAATACCAAAACATGAACGGAATATGTTCAAAATGATGAACACAGTTAAATCAGAATAATAATGTCAGGGCATTGCCGGGTAGACGCTAATGGATGATGGCGAATTTATTGCCAGTGAGATCACAGAAATATTTCGACAAGGAATTAGAATTGGGAGTTACTTCACAGAATATAATTCCGTAACGGCACGATTTATCGCGCGGGTTTTTGACAACCAAAAAATGCGCGATAAATCGCGCCGCTACGGAAAGGAGGACTAGCTGCTGGCGTTTTGCCCCTCCAGGCTGATAAACAGATTTTCCGGCACGCTGAAAATCACCTCCAGCGCATCGCCGCGGTGAAGCGGGGAAGAGACGAGTGGGTATGGATGCTCGTTGAGTTTCAGGCTGCTCTGAGCGTCATGTTCTCGCCACGATCCGACACCTTTCAGTGCCAGGCCATCTTTACCCGGTGTCGCGAAGATGCGCAGGGTTTCAACATTATTATCCTTGAATACAGAACTCTTAATTACGTTAGGTACTATCATCTCCGTGATTTTTTTATTATTACAACCAATAAGAATCAAACAGCACAGCAACGCACCCAACACCGGCCAGTTGTTCATTTTCCTTGCCCTTATCAATTAACTACCGGGTCAAATATGCATCACGAATTCAGCTTAAATACTGATTGCCCGCAATCTTTATGGCGGGAGTTAACTTTTTCAACTTTCGTTAAGGTTTCGTTTAATGTCTTCTGCGCGATGGATCCAGGCTGGATGGAATATTAAAGATCAACAATCCTGTGACAGGAAAGGCGATTTCCTCATCAAAATAAAACAATAAAATAAATATAAATTATTGTTTTTTAATATTTTATTTTGTTTTGGCGTTAGAGGTTAAAAAGGGTTATAAAATCTGAAAATCTCTAAATATTGTCGGATTAGAATTTTCTTATCGTGATAATAATTTACCTTTGTGACTAGCTTTGGGTGAATTACCTGCGGATTTAAAACTGAGAAAAACATGATATTGGTCATCGCGATGGCTGGAGATTTTATTAAAGTGTGATTTTTATTTTGGTCATAATTTATTGATTCAGTCCCACGGGGTAATTATGAATGTCATTCCTTTTACCATGAGGCGAACGGATTCCGCCGAGCGTCCCTGGTATCAACAAGAAAGCGCAGCCGCGTTCTCTGCATTTAACAGTTGTCCACAAGGATTAAGCGGTGAAGAGGCGCAGCAGCGACTGCATACTCAGGGTCCAAATATTCTGCCGCAGAAGCGCGAGAAATCGGTGTTGATGCGTTTTATCGCCCATTTCAAAGATGTGCTGATTTATATTCTGCTGGCGGCGGCGCTAGTTACGGCCATGATGGGCCACTGGGTCGATACCTTTGTCATTCTCGGCGTTGCTGTCATCAACGCACTGATTGGATTTATCCAGGAAAGTAACGCCGAGAAGTCATTGAAAAGCATTCAAAATATGCTGTCGAGCGATGCCATTGTGCTGCGTGAAGGATTACAGGCTACCGTTGCCACGCAGAATATCGTGCCGGGTGACGTGGTCATGCTACGGCCTGGCGACAAAATCCCGGCCGATTTGCGCCTGTTTGAAGTCCATAATTTGCGGGTTGAAGAGGCGATTTTGACCGGTGAATCCACCGTGGTGTCAAAAAGCACCGCGGCGCTGGAAGGTGAGAAATCCCTGGGTGACCGGCTCAATCTGGCGTATTCGGGCACTACGGTAAGTTCTGGAACGGCGATGGGTGTTGTGATCGCCACCGGTGGCGATACCGAGTTAGGCCATATCAATGCGATGATCTCCTCAATTGAGGAAGCCAAAACACCGCTGCTGGTGCAAATCGATAAATTGGGTAAAGCGATTTTTGCCATCATCCTGTTGATGATGGTGGCGCTGTTTGTGTTTGGTTTTTTGCTGCGCGACATTCCTCTGGGGGAACTGCTGCTGTCGGTAATCAGCCTCGCGGTGGCAGCGGTGCCGGAAGGGTTGCCGGCCATTATCTCCATCATTTTGTCGCTGGGTGTGCAATCAATGGCGCGCAATCAGGCGATTATTCGCAAGTTGCCGACGGTGGAAACACTGGGTGCGATGTCCGTTATTTGTTCAGACAAAACCGGCACTCTGACCATGAATGAGATGACGGTGAAAGCGGTGGTACTGGCGGACAGCCAGTGGCGTATCAGCGGCAACAGCTATGAACCACAAGGTGAGTTTCATCCTGTTATCAGCGCCAGTGGTCATGCTGCGGGAGAAGATAGCGTGTTGCAGGCCTTTCTCGGGGCTGTTGATCGCTGCAATGAAAGCCAACTGCGCCAGGACGAACAGGGCCACTGGGGCATCATTGGTGGCCCCACCGAGGGTGCGCTGAAGGTGCTGGCCGCGAAAGCGGGCGTGAAGTCTGATGCGATTGAAGTGGTTAGCAAGCTGCCGTTTGATTCTCTCTACAAATATCAGGCGGTGAGTGCGGTGATGGATGGGAAACCTTGCATCCTGCTGACCGGTGCGCCGGATGTGTTGCTGGCGCTGTGCCAGCAGCAGCAGGGGGAGCAGGGCGTTACGGCGATCGATCGGGATTACTGGGAGAACGCCATCTCGACGTACGCCAGCGAGGGGTTACGTACCGTGGCGGCGGCCTGGCGCTGGTTGCCGACCGTGAAGCATCGACTCGACCATGAGGATTTGCGCGAGGGTATGACGTTGCTGGGGTTGGCATGCATGATGGACCCGCCACGCCCGGAAGCGATTACCGCCATCCGCGACTGCCAGCAGGCGGGTATCCGCGTGAAGATGATCACCGGCGATCATCAGGAAACGGCGATGGCGATCGGGCAGATGCTGGGTATTGGCAACAGCACCGCTGCGGTGACGGGTTATCAACTGGAACATATGGATGATGCCGCATTGGCGCAGGCAGCACAGGAATACGACATCTTCGCTCGTACCAGCCCGGAGCATAAGTTACGGCTGGTGAAAGCGCTGGCAGCGAGCGGGGAAATTGTCGGTATGACCGGCGATGGCGTCAATGATGCCCCGGCGCTGAAGCAGGCCAATGTCGGTATTGCTATGGGGATCAAAGGGACAGAAGTGACCAAAGAGTCAGCTGATATGATCCTCGCCGATGACAACTTCGCCACCATCGCGGCAGCGGTGAAGGAGGGACGTCGGGTGTATGACAATCTGAAGAAAACCATCCTGTTTGTGATGCCAACCTGCTTTGCTCAGGGGTTGCTGATCATCATCGCTATCTTAATGGGTAACCTGTTGCCACTGACGCCGGTACAGATTCTGTGGATGAATATGGCGACCTCTGCCACGCTCTCGTTTGGTCTGGCGTTTGAGCCTGCGGAACAGAACATCATGCGGCGGCCACCACGCAATGTGCGCAGCAATGTGATGGATGGATTTGCCATCTGGCGTGTGCTGTTTGTGGGGCTGCTGATCTCAGTCAGTGCTTTTATGCTGGAAGCCTGGTTGCAACCGCGTGGTTACAGCCCGGAGTTTATTCGCACCGTATTGTTGCAGATGCTGGTGACCGCGCAGTGGGTGTATATGCTTAATTGCCGCAACAGCGAGGGCTTCTCACTGGATGCTGGTTTGCTGAAGAACCGGGGAATCTGGCTGGTGACGCTGGTGTTGATCCTGCTCCAGGCGCTGATCATCTATGTTCCGCTGATGAATACCCTGTTTGGCACCCAGCCGTTACCGCTGAAATACTGGTTTATCGCGTTGGCGGTCAGTGCCGGGATCTTTGTGCTGGTGGAAATTGAAAAACGCCTGACGCGCGGCTGGCGCACATCAGGCGACAAGGTGATGGCGAGTTAACGTTTAAGTCGGGTGCCAGACGGCACCCGCTATCAGTCGCGCTGCTTCCCTTCCTCAATAAACTCTTCATCAATCTCTTCCACGTTGTCACGGTTATCACGTCCGGAAAGCAGGTTCCAGCAGGCGATAAACAGCGCGGCAATTAACGGACCGATGACAAAGCCGTTGATACCGTAAACTTCCATGCCACCCAGCGTGGCAATCAGAATCAGATAGTCCGGCATTTTGGTGTCTTTACCCACCAGCAGCGGGCGCAGAATATTGTCCACCAGACCGACCACCACCACAAAGAAGCCAACAAGGAACAAGCCTTTCCACAGCGCGCCGGTAGCGAAGAAGAAAATGGCGGCGGGCACCCAAATGATCGCCGAACCAATCGCCGGAATGAGCGAGAGAAACGCCATTAACGCGCCCCACAGCAGGCTGCCATCGATATCGGTGATCCAGAATGCCAATCCACCCAATACCCCTTGTACCACGGCGACCACCACGGTGCCTTTCACCGTCGCGCGAGACACCGCCGCAAACTTCAACAGCAGATGGTGTTTGACATAGGTGGAGAGTGGCAGCGCCTCTAAAATCAGGCTTACCAGCCAGGCACCATCTTTCAGCAGGAAGAACAGCAGATACAACATCACACCAAAACCTACAGTAAAGGTGAAGGTACCTTTACCGATGATGAACACGCTGCCCGCCATATACTGGCCGCCCTTCAGGGCAAAGCCGGAGAGTTTTTCCTGGATTTGCGTGGCGTTGTTCAGATGATGTTCAGACAGATAATTACGTGCCCACGCTGGCAAATGTTGGAACAGGTCGGCAAAGACCGTCGGAAACTGCGATGAGTTGTTTTGCAGTTTGGTGTAGACGGTATTGAGCTCCACCACCAGCGATGAGGTGACGATAGCCAGCGGTGTGAAGACGATCAGGCAGATGATCAGCAATGTCACCAGCGAGGCCAGGCCGTTACGATCCCCCATTTTTTGCCGTAACACGGATTTCAGTGGATGGAAAATCACCGCCAGAATCGCTGCCCATAAAATGGCGGAGAAGTAAGGGGTGAGCACGTCAAAAAACGCCACCGTGACAATCGCCAGGATGACGATGAAAAAGCCGATATTCAAACCTTTAACTTGCATCAATACGTCTCTTTAAAAAGGGGAACGCATGAACTATAGAAGGTCTGGTGATGAGCGTCACATATTCGGCAGGACAGCTGCGTGATTTATCGCGTGATGTGGAATCTGTTGATGTCCTGATTTGTCCCTGTAGTGTCTGCCTGCGATCTGGTCATAAACGATTGCAGCGGCGATGATGGATTTTTTCGTACAGGAGAACACCATGCTGGAACTTCGTCCTAACTGTGAATGCTGCGATAAAGATTTGCCGCCGGAGTCAAGAGAAGCGCATATCTGCTCGTTTGAGTGCACCTTCTGCATTGATTGCGTCACCGGGGTGCTCGATGGACATTGCCCGAACTGTGGTGGAGAGCTGGTACGCCGCCCGATACGACCCGCAGCTAAGTTACTGCGTTATCCGGCATCGACGACACGCCATCTGGCAACAAGGTAAATACCAATGATGAGGTATTCAACAGGTAATTATCCGTTCCGGTATACAGAAGTAAAAACAAAAGAAGTCTCCGCTCGCATTTCCCGGGCAGAATAATCTGATCGCATGAGTTATTTCTAATAACGCTAATATTGAATTATGTATTAATCACGGTTTGGTATTAATTGGTTTTTTGTGGGATCTTACGGCTTTCGCCAGATGAAAATTATCCATGAAAGCTGTGTTTCGTTAAGAAATGCTGATAGTCAAGAGAGTGGTTTTTCTTTACATGTTTGATTTTGATTGTTTTTTTATGCGGAATGACCTGAGGTGTCTGATAATGTCTTGATAGCAAGAAATATCTTGTTGGCTACTCTGGTCAGAGCACAGACCTTATTTAAAAGTATTTTATTCTGTGCAGAGGATTATTTACCTCAGCATCTAACTCCTTACGTATTTTTCTGAAAAAAAGTCATTTTTAAAAGAATTTTTCATTTTGAAATGGTATTGTTTACCGGCAATGCTAGTGATGTGGCGTTGTGTGCTTCAGTTTTACCCTCGCTTTTGTAGGGTTACCCCTCTTTATGCAATAAATGGAAATTGATTCCTCCCGATCTTCGCGATCGGGTTTTTTTCATTGATTACTCTCCCCGTAGAATGCTGCATTTTCGGTCCATTTAATGTCACGCCTGACACAAACGTTAAGAAAGCGATAATTCGAGGTAATATATTGTAAGTCGGTAGTTTTTTAGGAGTTTTGGAAATGCGCTTTAGCCTCCATATCATTAATAGTATCGCTTAACGGCGCTATCACTGCCGTTATCCCTGGAGGTAACACCATGAAAAAAACAACATTGACTTTAGTCGCTTCGCTTATTGCATGCAGCACATTGATTTCCAGCGTTTCCTGGGCTGACGGCCCCGGTGACCAGCGCTGGCAGCAACACGGTGGTAATCAACATCAGGACCACGGTAATGGTCCGGATCGTGGTGGTAATCGTGGCCCTGACCACGGCAACAACCGTGGCCCTGATCGCGGCGCAGATCGTGGTCCTGGCCGTGGCAATGATCATTATGCTGGACGTCCGATGCCGCAAGGCCATCACGGTGGTGATCGCTTCGCCTGGAACGGCCATGATTTCCGTCGTGGTTACCCGGCGCCGCCGGAATTCCGTGGCCCGCATTATCGTGTCGATGACTGGCGTGGACACGGCCTGTATGCACCGCCACGCGGTGAATATTGGTCGTATATCGACGGTAACTACGTCCTTGTAGCCGCAGCCACCGGTATCATCACCGCGATTCTGCTGAATAACGCCTTCAACTAATCCTGCCGACGGATGGCCATTGCCATCCGTCTTTTCGCTGTTTTCTCCTCCCCGCCAGGTTATCCTCTATAGCGATCTGTTTTCCTTTCAATGCGCTAAGGAGTCATGATGGCCGTGGTAAAAATGGTGGCGGTAGATATGGACGGCACCTTTCTCGACGACAAAAAACAGTACAATCGCGCACGTTTTCACGCCTGTTACACCCAACTGAAACAACGTGGCATCAAATTCGTGGTCGCCAGCGGCAACCAATATTATCAGCTCAAATCCTTCTTCCCTGAGATCGCCAGCGAGATTGCCTTTGTGGCGGAGAATGGCGCGTGGATTATTGACCGGGATGAGGAGTTGTTCTGTGGGGCGTTTTCGCGTGATGACGTTCATGCGGTGATGGATACGCTACAGCGTGGTCACTATCCCGATCTGAAGTATTTGATTGCCGGTCGTAACAGCGCTTACTACTTCACCGATGCCGATGAGTCATGGTTGACGAAAATGCGGCACTATTGTCATCGCCTGAAGGCTATCGATAGCCTGAGTGATACCGGTGACGATAAGTTGTTTAAATTTGCGCTCAATCTCTCCGACGACTATGTGTCGATTTTGATGGCCGATATTGAACGCTTGCATCATGGTGCCGCAGCGGCGACGTCCAGCGGGCATGGGTCGGTTGATTTGATTGTGCCGGGTCTGCATAAGGCCAATGGATTACGCCTGTTGCAGGCGCGTTGGGGCATTGCTGATGAGGAAGTGATGGCGTTTGGCGATGGTGGCAACGACCTCGAAATGTTGGTGCAATCTGGTTTCAGCTTTGCCATGCAGAATGCGCCACAGCGTGTGAAGCAGGCGGCACGTTATCAGGCACCGTCCAATAATGACGAGGGCGTGTTGCAGGTCATTGAGCAGATGCTGGCAGGGCAGGGGCCATTCCACGCCTGAACGCATATCCGGGACGAAACGGCGCGATAGATCGCGCCGTAACGGATCATGCGATCTGCCAGGCTGCCGCGATCATGTCAGTCAACGTCTCTTTGGTGTAGCTGACCCAGCCGTTTTTACTGTTGGCTCGCGCCACAATCCACTCAACTTCCGTCGCTGTCAACGTTGGGCCGCCCTGCCAGAACGGCATGATGGCGTGCTGTTGCAGCCAGGCTTTTAACGCCAGTGCCGGTGGTGCCGGATCATCCGGCAGCAGTTGTTGCGCCAGTTGCGCCATCAGTCGCTGCTGCTCGGGATGTTCGCTTTCGGCCAGCACATCGAGGAACGGAAACAGCAGACGTCCACAGACTTCGCCATGATGGAAAGGCTTAATCGCCCCCAGCTCCCCGGCGATACCGTGAATCACCCCCAATCCGGTGCTACTCAGACAGACACCGCCCAGCCATGACGCCATCATCATCGCTTCGCGGGCATTATCACCTGCCTGATCGGTGCGATTCAGTGCGGGCCAGGCTTGAAAGAACAAGCGCAAGCCGCTCAACGCCATCTGCTGGCTGAACAGATTGCCCTTGCGCGATAAATAGGCTTCAAACAGATGGGTAAAAGCGTCAATGGCGCAGGTGGCCAGGACAGGGTCTGGCGTCCCTTTGAGTAAATCGGGATCGAGAATTGCCACCTGCGGCACAAACACCGGGTGGCGCAGTGAGGCTTTCACCTGGATATGTTGTTGGTCAGTCACTACCGCGTTTTGTGTCGCTTCGCTACCGGTGCCAGCCGTGGTCGGAACCGCAATCAGCGGCAATGTGGCAGGCTGTACCGGCGTATCACCTACTTTCTCCAGATAGCGCGCGGTGGGTAGCGGATGTTGCATCATGGCGCTAAAGGCTTTGGCTGCGTCCAGCACGCTGCCGCCACCGATCGCCACCACTCGATCAACATGGCCGCGCCAGCGATTGACCCAGCCATCAATTTCATCTGGCGAAGCCTCATGGCTGACGATCTCATAGCCGAGGATGTTCTCGTTGAGCGCTGCCCCGAGGCGCGCCCAGGTAGGGCCGTTCAGAAACGAGCGACCACAGAACAACAATGTCGGCTGCGAATTGGCGGCCAGCAACGGCACCAGCCGATCAATACTGCCTCGGGCAAACAGGGTTTGTTGATTACTGTACAGCTCGATCAGATTCTCACTCACCTGCACATCCTTTTTCATGGGCGGAAAGACCTTAGTGTAACCAAATCACTTCCTGCTGCCGGGGCAAACATTCTGATAACCAGTGGGTAAAAAGTTGATCACCTTCTCAAATCCGAAATTCACCTGGCGCGGCAGGTGATTTCTTCATCGTGTTACCCTTAACATGATACCGGTAACAAGATGCGACGCTATGTAACAACATATCAAACGCTGCTTTATCCATCGTCCTCAGGACTTATCACAACAAACCGCTGCCGGTGAAAGATCTGGCAAAAAGTGGAGAAAAATTATGCCATTACTCTACGTGGCTATCGGGGTGGCGTTATTGCTGCTGCTGATGATTCGTTTCAAACTGAATGGGTTTATTGCGCTGATTCTGGTGGCGCTGGCCGTCGGTATGATGCAGGGCATGCCGGTCAACAAAGTGATTGGATCGATCAAAACGGGTGTCGGCGGCACGCTGGGTAGTCTGGCGCTGATCATGGGTTTTGGTGCCATGCTGGGCAAACTGCTGGCTGACTGTGGCGGGGCGCAGCGCATTGCGACCACGCTGATCGCTAAATTTGGTCAAAAACATATTCAGTGGGCGCTGGTACTGACCGGTTTTACCGTCGGTTTCGCACTGTTCTATGAAGTGGGCTTTGTGCTGATGCTGCCGCTGGTGTTCAGCATCGCGGCCTCAGCGCGCGTTCCATTGTTGTTTGTCGGTGTGCCGATGGCGGCTGCGCTGTCTGTCACCCACGGTTTCCTGCCGCCGCATCCGGGGCCAACCGCCATTGCCACCCTGTTCAATGCTGACATGGGTAAAACGTTGTTGTTTGGTACCCTGCTGGGCATTCCTACCGTCATTCTGGCGGGACCGGTGTATGCACGTTTCCTCAAAGGCATTGATAAACCCATTCCGGAAGGACTGTGGAACCCGAAAACCTTCAGCGAAGCAGAAATGCCGGGTTTTGGTGTCAGCGTTGCGACGGCTCTGGTACCGGTGATCCTGATGGCTCTGCGTGCGGTGGCGGAGATGGTACTGCCGAAAGGCCATGTGGTGCTGCCTTACGCCGAGTTCTTTGGTGATCCGATCATGGCAACGCTGATTGCGGTGTTGATTGCGATCTTCACTTTTGGTTTGAACCGTGGACGTAGCATGGATGAGGTGATGGGCACGCTGAGTGACTCGATCAAAATCATCGCGATGATGCTGCTGATTATTGGCGGTGGCGGGGCATTTAAGCAGGTGCTGGTGGACAGCGGCGTGGATAAATACATCGCCAGCATGATGCATGAAACCAATGTCTCTCCGATTTTTATGGCGTGGTCCATTGCGGCTGTCCTGCGTATTGCGCTGGGTTCTGCCACCGTGGCGGCGATTACGGCAGGCGGTATTGTGGCTCCGCTGATTGTCACCTCCGGTGCAAGCCCGGAATTGATGGTGATTGCCGTTGGCTCGGGCAGCGTGATTTTCTCCCACGTCAACGATCCGGGATTCTGGTTGTTCAAAGAGTATTTCAACCTGACTATCGGTGAAACCATCCGATCCTGGTCAGTGCTGGAGACCATCATTTCGGTCTGCGGTCTGGTGGGTTGTTTGCTGCTGTCGATGGTGATTTGATGTGGAAACGCTGAGGCGTTAAGCCTCAGCGTGGGGCGGCCTACTGCGCCAGGGCGCGGAACGCCGCCAGCTCATCTTCAGGCATACCTGCCTGCAATGCCGCCTGGCAAATTTTTTCCCAACTGTTGCTGTCGAGCGGAATGCCGTCGCGCTCACGTTCCAGACGATTACTCTCTTCCCATTCGCCCGGCACCTGAATCGGGGCATCGCCACTTTGTGGTGAGCGTTTCACCCAATTGAGGAAAGCCTCCGCTTCCTGCTGCATCGCCGGGGCATCGAAGGCTTCCGGGTTGACGATGATGGTGGTCATGCAGTTGAAGATGGCGTCATGACAGGTCACCAGCGTCTCTTCATGGGTGGTGCGGCCACCAGAGAGCGCACCGCCGAGGATTTCACACATGGTCGCCAGCGCATAGCCTTTATGCAGGCCAAATGGCAGCAGTGAACCATACGGCTCCTGATGCATCACGCCCGGTTCGGTGGTGGCTTTGCCCTGATGATCGATGAGATAGCCTGCGGCTACCTGCTGCTCTTTGTTCCAGGCGACACGGGTTTTACCGAAGGCAATGCCACTGGTGGCGAAATCCAACAGCAATGGTTTGCCATTGCTTCGTGGGAACACGGCGCAGAACGGATTGGTACCGAAACGGCGGTCGCTGCCGTTGAATGGCGCCACCATCGGGTCGCCCGCGACGTTGACGAAGTGAAAAGAGACAAACCCGGCAGCCGCACACTGTTCCGCCCAGTGACCAATACGTCCGATATGGTGTGAATCATGCAGGCCCACAGCAGCGATACCAAATTTACTGGCGCGTTCAATCCCCAATTGCATCGCTTCCCATGCGGCAACCTGACCAAAGCCGTTATGGCCGCTCAAGGTAATGACTGCGCCAACATCCTTTTCGATAGTGGTGTGCTGGTTAAGTTGTAAAAAGCCCTGCGAGAGCGAAACCATATAACTGGGAATCATGCCTACGCCATGCGAATCGTGGCCGGCCAGATTTGCAGCGACCAGATGATCGGCCACCAGTCGTGCTTCGTCGGCGCTGCTGCCAGCATGCAACCAGATAGCCTGCACAAACTGATGAAGAGGGGAAGACGGAATACGATGAAGGGCACTCACGCGGTTGATCTCCTTGAAAAATGGAGACTCCATCCTGCGACGATTGCGTAATAACGGCAAGTGAGGATTATGCAAAGCAAAGGGCCACAAACCGTGGCCCAAAAACTCAGTGCGGTTGTTCAAATCCCGCTTTTACCATTTGATCTCGCAGCGCGCGAGTAATCTCACGGTTACCACCGGTGACAGGATAAATGACATTGTTGACGACATCGTCAAGATAATGCTCTTTAAACTCCTGCATGGTGAGCTGCGTGCCACCTTCATCGTTTATGGCAATGCTGCCACTGATATGATTGCCATAGTCCTTTGCCTTAAGGCTATAACGTCCCATGCTGGTATTTATCGTGCTCATAGAATCTCCTTGTTACTTAGGCAGTGATAACAATTGAGGCCTGCTACAGGCGCTGTAAGTTTAGACAGTGCTGAGGCGGAGAACGAAGCGGCAAACTTAAGAAAAATCTTCAGCTGCGATCCCGGTCGCAGAAATAATCTTCAGGTAAACGAAACGACAGCAAGATGGCGTGACAGGCATCGCACCTGGCAGCAGGGGTAGAATTTTCATCTATACTGGAGTGAGCAGGCGCTATTTATGACGTAACAAGGAGCTGAAAATGAAAATAATCCTGTGGATCATCGCTATCATCTTCATTGTTGGACTCTTGACGATTACTGGCGTGTTTAAATTGATTTTCTGACGCTATCTGGCACCTGCGGGTGCCGCTTCAGACTCAATCTGCATTGGTGAATGCCGCAGGAAAAGTACGAGGTATCGGCAGAACCACATCCCGCAGATTTAGCGGTTTGCGGCAGGCAGCACAGCAGGCTCCGTGATGCTGCTCTCGGGTTAGCTTGGTACCGTTCAATGTATAAAAGAATCGTGCGCATCCACAACGGCTACAACGGATAGTCATCAGCATTCCTCCTCATCTCCTTCCTGGAACCCTGAGATTTATCTCATTCCCCGCATCAGTTCAAACAATAAATTTCGTTAATTTATTTACGTTATCAACAATCAAATTCAGCTTGCTGAAAATTAAGCAATTTTAAGCAATTGCCAACAGGGCAGGAGTGCACATTTTATCAATGGCGATAATGCCGGTTTCGTTTATCTCTTGTTCCAGTTATCTCATCGCATTATCGGTAACATGCCCCTTCATGCGTCTGACCATGCAGACGATCCCTGGATCAATCCAGATAATGCCTGGAGAGTATCAGGTCCATTTTTATTATGCTTTTCAGGTAATAGCATTAATTTTGGGCAGATTTCAGATAAGTGCCTGATGTCTTGCCATCATAAGAATTGTGTTACAGGAATGATTGTTGTGAATCGGTACGTTTCTACAGCCTTTGCCGGCTGTTTTTTGATCGTTGCGGGCGTTTCTTCTGCTCAGGCTGACACCACCACGCAGGCTATCAAGTCTGGCTGGAATACTTTCACTGACAATGTGGCCCAGACATGGTCGCAGCCACAAAACTATGACTTCTACTTGCCTGCCATTACCTGGCATAACCGCTGGACCTATGATCAGGAACATATCGACAGGTACAATGAGCGGCCCTGGGGCGCTGGCGGTGGTATCTCTCGTTGGGATGACAAAGGGAACTGGCATGGCCTCTACCTGATGGCGTTTAAGGACTCATTTAACAAATGGGAACCGATCGGCGGATACGGTTGGGAAGCTACATGGCGTCCTCTGAGGGATGATAATTTTCACTTTGGCGCAGGCTTCACGGCCGGTGTAACGGCCAGGGATAACTGGAACTATATCCCGATTCCGGTTTTGTTGCCGATGGCTTCAGTGGGATATGGGCCTGTTACCTTTCAAATGACTTATATTCCAGGTACTTACAACAATGGAAATGTCTATTTTGCCTGGTTGAGATTTCAGTTCTGACCTGGGAAGACGGATGAAAAGTGTAAAGGCTGACGAAAAAGGCGATATTTATCACTTTTTCATCAATTCGCACTGGACAAATGTCACCGCAATTGCTGTACTAGGCGCCGACACAGTTTAGTGTCCATTTTTCATGTAAAGGTAATATAGATGTCCAAGATCAAAGGTAACGTTAAGTGGTTTAATGAATCTAAAGGATTCGGTTTCATTACTCCTGAAGATGGCAGCAAAGATGTATTCGTACACTTCTCTGCTATCCAGAGCAACGGCTTCAAAACTCTGGCTGAAGGTCAGCGCGTTGAGTTTGAAATCACCGACGGCGCTAAAGGCCCATCTGCTGCTAACGTTATCAGCCTGTAAGTTAACACGCAGAATTCTAAAAACCCGCCTTCTGGCGGGTTTTTTTATGCCTGCCACCAAATAATGGCCCAGGCAATGATGGCGAAACTGCTGATGGTGATTGCCAGCATTTCATCCATTGTACGGGGTATCATACTCTTCATGATTTCTGCCTCCTGTAAGCTCCAGGTCAGGATGGCAAAGCAATATTAACGCATCCTTAAGCCCTGATGACAGGCGCATGATAGGGCACGATCTGCGGGGTAACTCACAGATAATTCTCGTAACATCCCCATAACAATCCTTACTTGCAGCTTTTTTGCTGACAACGCTATATAACAGCTGGAAATGGATTAATGAGGAGGCTGGATGAACATACGTCAGGCACAGGCGAAAGACAGTTTTGCTCTGAGTGCCCTGCTCACTGAACTGGGTTACGCAGGTACGGAAGAGTTTATTGATTCACGTTTAGCACAGCTTTCCAGCCATCCGGATGAAGTCTTGCTGGTGGCGGAGCATGGTACGCAGGTCCTCGGATTTCTCTCGCTTCATTTCATTCCGCAACTGGCGCTGGCCGGCGATTTCGCCCGTATCAGCTACTTTTGTATCGCGGAAGGTGAGCGCAGTAAGGGGAGTGGTCAGCAATTGCTTAACTATGCCGAACAACTGGCGCGTGAGCGCGGCTGCGACCGGATGGAGGTGCACTGCCACGCATCACGCCTGAAAGCTAACCAGTTTTACGCGCGTGAAGGTTATGTCGAATCCCCACGCTATCACATCAAAGATCTGGGTTAAGGTTAATTTCCCGTCCGGATGCAATCACCAGCGCGTCAGCAATACTGTCAAGTTGTTGCAAAGGGAACATGGCAGTGCTGACGCGGATAAATTGTTCGGCATTGATACTGTAACGTTCACCTGGCACGGCGGCGATTCCTCGGGCCGCCAGCGTAATCATGGCATATTGTTCTGACGCTACCGGAATATACAGGCTCAGGCCATCGCGATCGGTCAGCGCCAGCCCGCGTGCCAGCAGGGCGTTCAACAACTGCTGACGACGTTCACGATAGATTGTTTTCGCCTGCGCCACTTGCTGCTGGGTGGTGGTGTCTGTCAGCATCCACGCCACCGCATCCTGCAAAATTCGGCTGGTCCAACTGACGCCGAAGTTACGCCAGGCCTGAATACGCTTCACCAGTTCTGCGGGGGCGGAGAGTACGGCCAGTCGCAAATCCGGGCCATAGGCTTTGGAAAACGAATGCACATGCACCACGCGTTCAGGAAAGTGGAAACCCAGGCTCCACACCGGCCAGCGTGACAGATCACCAATTCCGTCATCCTCAACGATTAGCGTTTTGCTATTGGCTAACACGCGCGCGAGTTCAGCGCTGCGTTGCTGCGTCACGGTATGCCCGGTGGTCGAATGGGTGCGGGGTTGGTAGATAAACATCGCCGGGGATTTATGCAGGTGTGCGGCTAAGGCAGAAGGGATGGGTCCCTGTTCATCGCACGGCAGCGGCAGAATTTCTGCGCCAATGTTGTCCAGCATATCCAGCAAACGGGTTGCGGTGGGATCTTCGAGCACCACCCTGTCGCCAGGCGACAGCAGCGTCTGCACGATGACATTCATGGCATCAAAACCGCCATCCGTCGCCAGCCATGACTCCGCCGGGTAGGGCCAGCGCGGCTTAATCGCTGCCAGCAACTGCGGTGAAATGGCTTCACGATGGTAACTATTCAACTGGGGTGATTGAATGCCTGCCAGCATCGCTGCATGCAGATTCGGCAGCAGCGCCGGATCGGGGGAGGCCATCGCCAAATCTGCCTGAATGTTATCGCCGTAGTTGCCGATTTTCTCAAAACGAATCGGTCGCGGCATCACCGTATTACCGCACACCCAGACGCCGCTACGCCCTTTACCCGCCAGCACTTTTTGTTTTTTTAACTGTGACCAGGCTGCTGAGACTGTCGCCGGGCTCACTCCCAGCAGTTCCGCCAGCTCGCGCACCGCGGGCATTTGCATACCTACGGCAATCTGACCATCGCGAATTAAGGTGGAAGCGGTGAGCGTGATGCCCTTTACCGACGCATCGGTAATTTGCGCGCTGAACCAGTCGATATCTACCGTTTGCGTCATAAGAAAAACCTTTGTTCAGTAACAAAGTATTTATTGTTCAGATTAGTATTCCCGATTTAGTATCAAATTCAAGCACTATTTGCTGAATAACTAAACGCAGCGTGGCTGCACACGGGGAAACGACGAATATGGTAACCATCAGACTGGCGGTTCGTGACTGGGATTACTTCACACCGCTGGCACTCGGCGACATCAAGCCGGAAGGATTTCAGCTGGAAATTGACCGCGTCGGCACGCTGGTTGATAACCTTGGCACCAGCGAAAAATATGACGCGGGTGAAGTCTCGTTCAGCCGTTATGCCCAGGCGCGTGCCAAAGGTGATACCTCGCTGCTTGGTCTGCCCCATTTTCTGATGCGTGGCTTCCGCCAGCGCTGCATCATCACCACGGCGGATAGCCCGATCACGACGCCGGCCCAGCTGAAAGGGAAGAAGATTGGTGTCACCGGCTGGCAGGACTCCGGCAATACCTGGACACGCACCGTACTGCGCGAAGCCGGGGTCGGCATTGATGACGCATACTGGTTTGCGGGCCGTCTGACGGCGGATCATCCGATTGTTGATCGTCTGGCAGGTTTTGGGCGTCCGGGACGCATTGAAGTGGCTCCGGGTGAACGTCCTCTGATTGAACTGCTGAAAGCCGGTGAGCTGGATGCCGTCTTCACCCCCTTTATGCCGGAAGGTTTCTTCCTGCCGGGATCGGGCCTGCGCCAGTTGCAGCCGGATTTCGCCAGCGCCGAGCGTGATTACTTCAACCGTGTGGGCTATGTCCCGGGCATCCATATTCTGGCAATGAAACCGGCGCTGGCAGCGGAACATCCGTGGCTGCCGCAGGCATTGAGTGAGATTATCGATCGTTCGTACCAGCTGTGGATGAAGAAACGCGAGAAATATGCCGACACCACGCCGTGGTTACTGGATGATTTGCGACGTACCGCGCAGGAATTACCGGCCGACTGGAATCAAAACGGATTTACCGCTAACAAAAAGATGATTGCGGATTTCGCCAGTGAGCTGTTCGAACAGGGCTTAACCAAAACATTGCTGACGCCGGAAGCGATTTTCCCGGCGGCGGCTCAGGGGGAGTGATGATGAAAGTTGCGATGGGACAATTTGCGGTCAGCCGCGAATGGCAGGAAAACACCGATATTTGCATTGGTTTGATGAACAAAGCGTTGGCGGGTGGCGCGGATTTGCTGGTGCTGCCGGAAGGTGTGCTGGCGCGTGATATCGCCGACCCGGATCTGGTACTGAAAGCGGCGCAACCGCTGGATGGTCCGTTTGTCACACAACTGCTGGCCGCCAGTAAAGGCAATAATCTGACGACCATGATGAGCGTGCATGTCCCGACTGAAGGACAGAAAGCGCTGAACGTGCTGATTGCTATCCGCAATGGCGAAATCATTGCCGAATACCAAAAACTCCACCTTTACGATGCTTTTGCCATGCAGGAGTCACAACGCGTCAATCCTGGTCATGTCATACCACCGTTGGTTGAGGTTGCCGGTATGAAAGTGGGCCTGATGACCTGTTATGACGTGCGCTTCCCGGAGCTGGCACGCCGCCTGGTGCTGGATGGTGCTGATGTACTGGTGCTGCCCGCAGCCTGGGTGAAAGGGCCACTGAAGGAGATGCATTGGGAGCTGCTGACCACCGCCCGCGCGCTGGAGAATACCTGCTACATGGTAGCGGTAGGCGAATGTGGCCCGCGCAATATCGGTAACAGCCTGGTGATTGACCCACTCGGCGTGGCGATTGCGAAAGCGCCTGAATCAGCGGCATTGGTGTTCGCCGACCTCGATCCACAACGTATCGCTTACGCACGCAGCGTTTTGCCGGTTCTTGAGAACCGCCGTTTTGCCCGACCTGAATTGAATACACACTGACAGCACTGGGAAACTCGAGCATGAAAAAAATCACAACCGCAATCGCGCTGGCTTTAGGGCTGACGGCATCGTTCGCCCAGGCTGCTGACGCTATTCCAAGCCAAAAAGTGGATCAGGCGCTGCATGACCGTCTGCCTGCTGAGATTAAAAGCGCGGGCAAAATGATCGCCGTGAATAACGGATCTTTTCCTCCGTATGAGATCGTCAATGGCCCGCACTCAATGGACGGTGCATCTGCCGATCTTGCCAACGCGCTGGGTCAATTGCTCGGGGTGAAAATCGAACATGCGACCGTCAGCGGCCTGTCTGGCGTGCTGACCGGGATTAACTCTGGTCGTTACCAACTGGCGATTGGTCCGATTGGCGATTACCCGGACCGCCAGGAAAAAGTCGACTTTATCGATTTTGTGCAGGAGTTTGTGGTGTTCGGCGTGCAGAAAGGTAACCCGGCGAAGATCAATGGTCTGGAGGATACCTGCGGCAAGCGTATCGCGGTGATGGCGGCGGGGTCTGCTGAACAGGTGATCCGCAAGCAATCCGATGCCTGTGTGGCGGCGGGTAAACCGGCGGTTGTGGTGCAATCCTTTACCGATCAGCCTTCTTCGATTCTTGCCGTGCGTTCAAAACGTTCTGATGCCTTCTTCTCATCACAGGCACCGCTGACGTACTTCGTTGAGCAGGCGAATGGTCAGTTGGAGTTGTCCGGCAAAGGCCAGAAAAACGGCTTTGGCGATATCTTCCAGGGCACCGTTGTGCCGAAAGGTTCTGAGTTAGGTAACGTGGTGCTGGATGCTTATAAGGAGCTGTTCAGCAACGGGACTTATGCAGCCATCATGAAGAAGTGGAAGCTGGACGGAAACATGTTGCAGGCACCGGGGCGTAACCTGGCGAAAGGGGCGGCAAAATGAGTTTGAACACCAACGATTCGCGAGCCAGGGATAAGGCCGACGTGCAGCAGCGCGACGTGGCTTTTGCCCGCAGCGCGCCCACATATGGACGCTGGGTCTCATGGATTGTGGTGCTGGTGATCGCCTCCAACTTTCTCTGGCTGGTGGCGACCAACCCAAACTTTGAGTGGTCCGTGGTGTTGAAATGGTTCACGGAAGCCTCGGTATTGAAGGGGTTGCAGGTCACGCTTGGACTGACGGTGGTGTCGATGATCCTCGGCACGTTGTTGGGTCTGCTGTTGGCGGTGTGGCGTCTGTCGGAGAACAAACTGTTAAGCGGCATCTCATCGCTCTACATCTGGTTTTTCCGCGGTACGCCGTTGCTGGTGCAATTGATCTTTTGGTACAACCTGTCAACGTTGTTCCCGACGCTGTCGATTACCGTTCCCTGGACCGGTATTACCTTTGCCAGTTGGAACACCAATGATCTGATCACCCCGTTAACCGCAGCGATTGCCGGGCTGGCATTGAACGAAGCGGCCTATATGGCGGAGATCATTCGTGCTGGTTTGCTGTCGGTGGATAACGGCCAGGTGGAAACCACCCAGGCCTTTGGTATGAGCCGGACGCGGGCACTGCGTCGCATCATTATTCCGCAGGCGATGCGTTCCATCATTCCACCGACCGGCAACCAGCTAATCAGCATGATCAAAGCCACCTCGCTGGTGAGCGTGATTGCGATGGGCGATCTGCTTTATTCGGTGCAGGCGGTGTACAACCGTACCTTTGAAATCATTCCGATGCTGATGGTGGCGGTGATTTGGTATCTGATCATCACCTCGATTCTGAATGTCGGTCAGTCGGCGATCGAACGTTACTATGCTCGCGGAACCAAACGCACGGTGGTCGCGCCCAAACGCCGCACACAGGGCGAGGATATCGGTCGTGGTGCCCTGGTGCAGAAGGAGGATGTATGAGTCACGTTCAGCCGCTGGTGCGCGCCCGCAATGTGCAGAAAAGTTATGGTGACAATGAGGTGCTGAAGGGCATCGACCTCGATGTGTTTCCGGGGGAAGTGGTGGTGATCCTCGGGCCGTCGGGTTCGGGTAAATCGACCTTTCTGCGCTGCATTAATCATCTGGAAGATATGAACGCCGGTTCAATCATGGTCGGTGAGGAACAAATTGGCTATGAGCTGAAGAAAGGTATTTTGCATCGCCTGTCGCCACGCAAGATTGCCCACCAGCGCCAGAAGATTGGCATGGTGTTTCAGCAGTTCAATCTTTACCCGCATATGACGGTGTTGCAGAACATCATTGAAGCGCCGATTGGCGTGCACAAGTTTCCGCGTCAGCAAGCGTTACAGCATGCCCGCGAGTTGCTGGCTACCGTGGGGTTAAGTGATAAAGCCGATGCCTGGCCGCGCCATCTGTCGGGTGGTCAGCAACAGCGTGTGGCGATTGCCCGTGCGTTGGCAATCAAACCCGCGCTGATGCTGTTTGATGAACCCACTTCGGCACTTGATCCTGAGCTGGTGGGTGAAGTACTGGCAACCATGCGCACGCTGGCGGATCAGGGGCTGACGATGATTGTCGTCACCCATGAAATTGGCTTTGCTCGTGAAGCCGCTGACCGGGTAGTATTTATGGACGGTGGCGTTGTGGTGGAGCAGGGCAGCCCGGAGCAAGTGATAGGTAATCCGCAGCACCCGCGTACCCAGGCGTTTTTGAGCCGTTTTATCTGATCAAGGATTGGGGACACCCTGTAGCGGTGCGATTTATCGCGCAATATCCGGTGCACGATTTATTGCGCGATAAATCGCGCCGCTACAAATGTGTGCCGTCCTGATCTTAATCTGTTACAGATTGCAGTTGAGCCGCTAAGCTTTCTGCGCGTAAATAACAGTCACCGTTTTTCGCTAAGGTTGAAAGGTTAATTATGGAAGGTATCAGTATTGCCAAACTGCTGATCATCGGTGCTCTCATCGTACTGCTCTTTGGCACCAACAAGTTACGTTCACTGGGTGGCGATCTGGGTTCCGCAATCAAAGGCTTCAAAAAAGCCATGAAAGATGATGAATCCACCGCAACCAAAAGCACTGCTGAAGAAGCACCAGCAGAACGTGTCACCCATAAAGAGTAATCTTTACGGTTAACGTCAATAAGTGTAAAAATTTATTACGTTATAAAAAAACCAGACTGTCGCCAGTCTGGTTTTTTGTTTTGTGTCGCGCCGCGACGAATTTACTTCACTTCCAATCCTTTAGCCTGCATGTCTGCATGGTAAGAGGAGCGCACAAACGGGCCACAGGCCGCGTGGGTGAAGCCCATTGCCATCGCTTCTTCTTTCATCTCATCAAACTCTGCCGGGCTGACATAACGCTGTACTGGCAGGTGGTGACGACTTGGTTGCAGATACTGACCCAGCGTCAGCATGGTGACGCCATGACGACGCAGATCGCGCATCACTTCAATGATTTCTGCATTGGTTTCGCCCAGACCGACCATCAGACCGGATTTGGTCGGCACGTTCGGATGCGCTTCTTTAAACCGTTCCAGCAGCTTGAGTGACCACTCGTAGTTCGCACCCGGACGCACCTGACGGTAGACGCGTGGCACGTTTTCCAGATTGTGGTTGAACACATCCGGTGGGGTGGCGGTAAGGATTTCCAGCGCACGATCCATGCGACCACGGAAATCGGGTACCAGAGTTTCAATCTTAATTGACGGGCTTTTTTCGCGAATGGCACTGATGCAGTCGGCGAAGTGCTGGGCACCGCCATCGCGCAGGTCATCGCGGTCCACTGAGGTGATAACCACATAACGCAGCGCCATATCGGCGATGGTTTGTGCCAGTTTTACCGGCTCGTTGGCATCAGGGGCATTCGGGCGACCATGTGCCACGTCGCAGAACGGGCAGCGACGGGTACAGATAGCCCCAAGGATCATAAAGGTAGCGGTACCGTGGTTAAAACATTCTGCCAGGTTAGGGCAGGACGCCTCTTCACAGACCGAATGCAGGCCATTCTTGCGCATCGCAGCCTTGATGCCCTGAATACGGCTGGAATCCGCAGGAAGTTTGATCTTCATCCACTCCGGCTTACGCAGAATCTCCTCGCGTTCGGTGACCACGGTTTTCACCGGAATCAGCGCCATTTTGTCGGCATCGCGATACTTGACGCCACGTTCCATCTGAATTGGTTTACTCATAAATCTGCAGGTTCCGGTCGGGATTGCGATTTGAAAGCTTCCTCACTCAAACTGAGAACCAGGCTTTCAACTTTATTTGAAAAAATTGCAAAAATTATATCATCTCGCAGCGCGGGAATCAGCCGCTGTGTATGCCGTTAGGTTACAAAATTGTAAATCCGCACTGACGGACAAGGTCAACCCGGCACATCGGCATTTAACCACTCACTTTGTGCAAAACCCGTCAAACGGGCAAAGTGTTGCACCAGGCGCGGTTGCACATCAGCGGTGGTCACGCCGGGCTGAAACTGTCCCAATTGCGCCATGCGCATCCCGGCATAACCACAAGGGTTGATACGCAGGAAGGGGGCCAAATCCATCGCCACATTCAGGGCCAGACCGTGGAAAGAGCACCCCTTACGGATGCGCAAACCGAGCGAACAAATCTTCTCTTCTCCAACGTACACGCCGGGCGCATCGGGGCGGGCGTGCGCGGTGACGCCGTAATCGCCGAGAGTGGCCACCACCGTCTCCTCCAGCGCCGTCACCAACTGGCGAACGCCCAGTTTGCGACGTTTAACATCAATCAGCACATACATCACCTGCTGACCTGGCCCGTGATACGTCACCTGACCACCACGGTCGCTCTGAACCACAGGAATATCGCCGGGCATCAGCAAATGTTCGGCTTTGCCTGCCTGACCCTGAGTAAACACCGGGTTGTGCTCCACCAGCCAGACTTCATCCGGGGTGTCACTGTCGCGTTGATCGGTAAAGCGGTGCATGGCGTCAGAAATGGGTTGCCAGTCGCGCTGACCCAGTTGACGAACAAGAAGCGTATTGGCTGACAAAACGAAGTCCGGTAGAGAAGTGAGAGGAAAAGTATAACGCTGGCAAAGAACCCTTTGCCAGCGTCAGCATTACAACACCATACGTACGATATCGATATTGCCCAGTTCTTCGTACAGGGTTTCAACCTGTTCAATGTGGGTGGCGATGATGGTGATGGAAACGGAGTGATAATTGCCTTTGCTGCTTGGCTTCACATCCGGCTTGTAGTCGCCAGGCGCATGACGCTGCACCACTTCAACCACTTGATCAACCAGCTCCGGTTGCGCCAGACCCATCACTTTATAGGTAAAGGGGGTAGGGAATTCGAGCAGTTCATTCAGTTTGGTTTTCATATTGACTCCGGTGCATAAAAACAGGCTCCCGCCGGGGCGGGAGCAATAATATTAACTTATATAGGGGCAAAGTGGCGTTTTTTCAATCGCGCCTTAGCCGAACCAGTGGTGGAACATCAGTTTGATGTAATCGATGATGCGACTGATGAAACCGCCTTCCTGGACTTCGTTCAGCACCACCAGCGGGCGCTGTTCAATGGTTTTACCATCCAGCTGGAAGTTGATGCTGCCCACCACCTGGTTTTTCTGCAACGGTGCGTGCAGCTCGGTGTTGTTCAGCACGTAGCTGGCTTTCAGATCTTTCATACGGCCACGCGGAATGGTCAGATAAGCATCTTTTTCCACGCCAAGCTGGACGCGATCGCTGTTGCCGAACCATACCGGCTCGGAGGCAAACTCTTTACCGGCCTTCAACGGTGCGACGGTTTCAAAGAAACGGAAGCCCCAGGTCAGCAGCTTTTTGCTTTCGGTTTCACGGCCTTTGTAGGTATGACCTCCCATCACCGCAGAGATCAGACGCATCTGGCCTTCGGTGGCAGATGCCACCAGGTTATAACCCGCCGCATCGGTATGGCCGGTTTTGATGCCGTCAACGTTCAGGCTGGTATCCCACAGCAAGCCGTTACGGTTCAACTGACGGATGTTGTTAAAGGTGAACTCTTTTTCGTGGTAAACCGCGTATTCATCGGGTACGTCACGAATCAGCGCCTGACCAATCAGCGCCATATCGCGGGCTGAGCTGTACTGGCCGTCTGCATCCAGGCCGTGCACGGTCTGGAAGTGGGTGTTTTTCAGACCCAACGCCTGAACGTAGTTGTTCATCAGGTTAACAAACGCATCCTGGCTACCAGCGACATAATCCGCCATCGCCACGCAAGCATCGTTACCGGATTGCAACACAATACCGCGCGTCAGCTGCGAAACCGGTACGCGATCGCCCGGTTTCAGGAACATCAGTGAAGAACCTTTAAACACCGGGTTGCCGGTGGCCCAGGCATCTTTACCCACGGTGACGATGTCATCCTGATGGATTTTGCCTGCTTTTACCGCCTGACCAATGACATAGCTGGTCATCATTTTGGTCAGACTGGCCGGGTCGCGGCGTGCATCGGCGTTCTTCTCGGCCAGCACTTTGCCCGAGTTATAGTCGATCAGCACATAGGCTTCAGCATCAATGTCCGGCACGCCCGGAATCATGGTTTTGAGGTTTACATCATCCGCGAAGGCGGCATGGCTGAGAGAGAGGGCGACCAGTGATCCCACTGTCAGGCGTTTCAGAAAACGAGAAGGTTTCAGCGTATTCATGTTCAGGACTACAACATCCGTGGGTTTAGAGTGAAAAAAGTGCCTTACTATAGCAAACACCTGATCTGGCGGCATCTTGCTTTGCAAAACTGTTGTAACCAGGCATAACTATGCCTGGTGGGTATTATCACATTCCGTTACGGGAAGTGGTGATAAAAGAACTCATTTGTGCTTCGTTGCTCAGACGCTGTTGCAGCGCTGCCGCTTCGGTACGGGTTTTAAAGCCACCCAGTTGCACGCGATAAACGTTACCGTTGGCTTCAACGAAACCCTGTACGCCAAAACGGTGACCCAGGCTGGCGGCTAATTGGTGCGCGCGGGCGGAATCATTGAGGGCGCCGACCTGCACCACATAACTGCCTGCGCTTGCCGGTGCGGATGAGGCCGCTACCGGTGCCGCGGCAGCAGGGGCTGGGGTCGGTGTTGCGACCGTCGGTTGCGGTTCGCTGCCTTCCAGCACGCCACTGGCTAGTGGCTGAGGTGCGCCAAGGAAACCGTTACTGTGAACGGGCGCACCCATGTTGTCACTGCTTTGCAGGGTGTTGTTATCGACCGCACGGACATCCTGCGCGGGCGGTGCGCTGACTGCGCTGGTGCTTCCGCCCATCATCACCGTACCGCCACCCAATTCTGGGCGAGCGGGCAAGGCGTAGCTCTGCTTCGCTACCGTCGTGCCGATGGTGCCAGGACCGGACAGCGTGCCATCCGGTGCGACATTGATATAGTCAACGCGAACGCGGGTATTGTTCGAGATGTTCAGACGGTCAGCGGCGGTGCGTGACAAGTCGATAATGCGCCCTGGGGTATATGGCCCGCGATCATTGACGCGCACGACGATTTGGCGACCATTCGCCAGGTTAGTAACACGTACGTAGCTTGGCAGTGGCAGGGTTGGATGCGCGGCGGTCATGGCATCAGGATCAAAAGTTTCACCGATCGCAGTCCGATTGCCTTTGGCTTCATCACCGTAGGAGGTGGCTAAACCAACTTCGCTGAAGTTAGCGGGGTTTTTAACGATACGATAGCTTTTGCCATTGACGCTGTAATCCTGACTGGTCGACGGATTAATCGGTTCATAGCGTGGTTCCACCCCAGGAATTTCAACCACCGGGCCATTGTAGGCCGGTTGTGGTGGGGCGGTATTCTGCGGTTCCTCCTGGGAGGAACAGGCAGCCAATACCAATGATGCCAGAGCAATCCCAAGCCAGTCCTTACGCATGTGCAGCCTCTTAAACGCTTTTAGATAACATTTTTCGATGAGTATGGATCGACATCACAATGCCAAATCCGGCCATTAATACAATCAATGCCGATCCGCCGTAGCTGACCAGGGGCAGCGGTACGCCAACCACCGGTAAGATACCACTAACCATACCAATGTTAACGAAAACATAAACGAATAAAATCAACATCAAACCACCAGCCATCACGCGACCAAAAGTGGTTTGTGCCCGCGCAGCGATAACTAATCCGCGCATAATCAGCAGCAAATAAAGCACCAGCAGGACCAATACGCCAACCAGCCCCAATTCTTCAGCCAGGACGGCAAAAATAAAGTCGGTATGGCGTTCCGGTAAAAACTCCAGCTGTGACTGGGTGCCATGCAACCAGCCTTTACCGCGCAGTCCACCGGAGCCGATGGCAATTTTGGACTGGATAATATGGTAACCGGCCCCCAGGGGATCGCTTTCCGGATTGAGCAACATCATCACGCGTGCGCGCTGATAATCATGCATCAGGAAGAACCACAGCACCGGGATGAAGGCTGCCACCAGTACAACGGCGACGCCAATCAATTTCCAGCTCATGCCCGACAGGAACAACACGAACAAACCAGAAGCCGCGACCAGAATTGAGGTGCCGAGGTCCGGTTGCGCCGCGACCAGCAGCGTCGGGGCGAAAATCAGGATCAGAGCGATACCGGTATTCTTCAGGGTTGGGGGACACACATCGCGGTTGATAAAGCGTGCCACCATCAACGGCACCGCGATTTTGGCGATCTCCGAGGGCTGAAAGCGTACCACACCCAGATCCAACCAGCGTTGTGCCCCTTTACTGATCTGTCCAAAGGCATCCACCGCAATCAGCAAGATGACGCAAACAATATAGAGATAGGGTGCCCAACTCTCGTAAACGCGGGGGGGGACCTGGGCCAGCACAATCATGATCACCAGCCCCATGACAATCTGGCCGATTTTACGCTCCATCATGCCCGGGTCCTGACCACTGGCACTCCAGATAACGATGGCGCTGTAAGTCAGCAAGCCGAGGATCACCAGCATAAAAAGCGGGTCAATATGGATGCGCATCCAGATTGATCTTTTCTGCGGGCTATCATTCATGGACATTGTTAATCACCTTCATAACCAGGTGGCGTCGGCGCTGCTTCTGGCAGCACCGTATTGTTATCGCCTAACATAATGTGGTCGAGAATCTGGCGCATCACCGAACCGACAGCCGGGCCTGCGCCGCCATTCTCCAGAATCATGGTGACGGCTACGCGCGGTTTATCGTAAGGGGCAAAGGCGGCCATCAGTTTGTGATCGCGCAGATGCTCAGCAATTTTGTGTGCGTTATAGGTTTCGTTCGCTTTCAGACCGAAAACCTGCGCCGTACCGGATTTAGCCGCAATCTTATACGGCGCGTCGGCAAAACTTTTATGCGCAGTGCCGTTTGGGCGATTGGCTACGCCAAACATCCCATCTTTAGCAATCTCCCAGTAGCCGGAGTGAATATCACCAATCGGCTCATCCGGGGCCTGGCGATACGGCACCATAGTGTGGCCTTCACGGGTGGCACGCAGCAGATGCGGCACTTTGATCACACCATCGTTAATCAGAATCATCAGTGCTTTGTTCATCTGCACCGGCGTTGCGGTCCAGTAACCCTGACCAATGCCGACCGGGATAGTATCGCCCTGATACCAGGGTTTCTTAAAGCGCTTCAGCTTCCAATCTCGTGTCGGCATGTTACCGGGACTTTCCTGCGGCAGGTCAATACCGGTGCGATGGCCGTAGCCAAATTTGGTCATCCACTCTGACAGGCGATCGATGCCCATATCATAGGCGACCTGATAGAAGAAGGTATCGGCGGACTCTTCCAGCGCTTTGGTGACGTTAAGACGCCCGTGTCCCCATTTTTTCCAGTCACGATAGCGCTTTTCCGAACCCGGCAACTGCCACCAGCCGGGGTCAAACAGGCTGGTATTGCGATTGATCACCCCGGCGCTGAGCGCCGAAACCGCGACATAGGGTTTCACCGTTGAGGCTGGCGGATAAGCGGCCTGTAACGCGCGGTTGTACAGCGGGCGGTTTTCGTCATTAAGCAATGACTTGTAATCTGCGCTGGAGATGCCTTCAACAAACAGGTTCGGGTCATAGCTTGGCGTTGAAACCAGCGCCAGCAGTTCACCAGTACGTGGATCGCTGACCACAACTGCCGCTCGGCTCCCGGCCAGCAGCGTTTCGATGTACTGCTGCAATTTCAGGTCAATGGTGAGGTAGATATCTCGCCCGGCCTGCGGCGATTGTTCATGCAACTGGCGAATCACACGCCCACGGTTATTGACTTCAACTTCTTCATAGCCGGTGGTGCCGTGCAATACGTCTTCGTAATAGTTCTCGATACCTAACTTGCCTATATCGTGGGTAGCGGCATAGTTCGGCCATTTGCCTTCCTGATCGAGGCGGGCAACATCGCGGTCGTTAATTTTTGAAACATAACCGACGACATGGGTGAGCGTCTGACCATAGGGATAGTAACGGCGCTGATAGCCTTTTACTTCTACGCCAGGAAAACGATATTGGTTAACGGCAAAGCGGGCCACCTGCACATCACTGAGCGCAGTTTTTACCGGGATCGAGGTAAAACGACGTGACCGTTTCCGCTCTTTCTCAAAAGCATCGAGATCGTCATCGGTGAGGTCGAGTATCGGTCGCAGATCCTGCAACGTTTGCTTCAGGTTATCGACTTTTTCCGGCACCAGTTCAGCCTGATAAATGGTGCGGTTCAGTGCCAGGGGAACACCGTTACGATCGAAAATAATGCCGCGACTCGGTGCGACCGGTACCAACTTGATCCGGTTGTCATTGGAACGGGTACTGTAATCGGCAAAACGCAAAATTTGCAGGTGGTACAAATTGACCACCAAAATGCCTGAAAGCAGGAAGATGCCGAAAAAGGCGACTAAAGCACGTCGGACAAACAGTTTTTGTTCGGCTGTGTAATCGCGAAAGGCGTTGGTTTGTAATTTCATCCGCTGTGTTTAATATCCGGTGTGGCCTGGTGTTTATTCACGATGATAAGGATGATTGGCGGTAATGCTCCAGGCTCGGTACAAGCTTTCAGCCACCAGCACACGCACCAACGGATGCGGCAGCGTCAGTGCCGACAACGACCAGCTCTGCTCTGCCGCGGCCTTACAGGCCGGTGCCAAACCTTCTGGCCCGCCAATCAACAGGCTGACATCGCGCCCATCCTGTTTCCAGCGTTCCAGCTGTTGTGCCAGCTGTGGGGTTTCCCACGGCTGTCCGGGTATATCCAGGGTCACAATACGGTTGCCTTTCCCTACGGCAGCCAACATCGCTTCACCTTCTTTTTCCAGAATGCGTTTGATGTCGGCATTTTTGCCGCGTTTGCCTGCTGTCACTTCTGTCAGTTCCAGCGGCATATCTTTCGGGAAACGGCGCAGATACTCGGTAAATCCGGTCTGAACCCAGTCGGGCATTTTGGTCCCGACGGCCACAAGCTGCAGTTTCACCGCTTAGCTCCAGAGCTTTTCCAGCTCATACAGCTGGCGGCTCTCTTCCTGCATAACATGCACAATCACGTCGCCGAGATCGACAACCACCCAATCGGCGGCGGCTTTCCCTTCCACGCCTAATGGCGCCAGCCCGGCAGCGCGTGACTCCTGCATCACATGGTCAGCGATGGAGGTCACATGGCGGGTTGACGTGCCTGTGCAGATAATCATGCAATCGGTGATGCTGGATTTGCCCTGAACGTCGAGTGCGACGATGTCCTGGCCTTTGAGATCATCAATCTTATCAATAACGAATTCTTGGAGTGCTTTACCTTGCAAAAGGTTCCCCTCAAAACAGGTGATTACGGGCAGGCTGAATGCCCTGGAAACGCAGCCAAAATATGAAGCGGCGCAGTATAGCATGTCGCGATCGGTCGGCGAAATATAGATATATTCCGCCCATCTTTCAGGTTGTCGGAAGATACGTGGCGAATATTCTCCCGGCCCAGACAGGGCGGGAATGCCCGGCATCAACCTGAATTATTCAAGGTATAAGCCAGCACGATCGATATAGTTGATGACCGATGCAGGCAATAAATCCGTACAGGAAACGCCCAGATGACGGCGTTGCCGAATTTCTGTGGCTGAAATGTCGAAAAGCGGCGTATCGGCCAGCCAGATATGGCCAGCCGGAAGACGATGCAGTTGTTGCACATCGCGGGCGAGATGCTGATCCAGCCACTGTTGCATCTCAGGGGTGTCCATCTGCGTCGGATAGCCAGGACGCTTGCACACCAGCAAATGACACAGCGACAACAAGTCCTGCCAGCGGTGCCATTTGGATAACGTTAGCAGAGAATCCTGACCGATGATAAATCCGAGAGGCTGCTGCGCTCCGCGTTCCGCACGTAATGCTTCCAGCGTTGCCACTGTCCATGACGGTGTGTCGCGTTCCAGTTCGCGCGTATCAATGTCAAACAAGGGTCGGTCAGCGATTGCACAGCGTAACATTTCAACACGTTGCCGGGCGCTGGCTTGTGGTTGTGGGCGATGGGGGGGAACATTGTTCGGCAGCAGGGTGACTTTTTTCAGGCCGATCTGCTGCGCCAGCGCTTCAACCGGATGCAGATGCCCAAAGTGGATCGGATCAAAGGTGCCGCCAAACAGGGCATAAAGTTCAGACATCAGCAAAACTCATCGGGAAATCGCGGTGACACAGCAGCAGGGATAAGGTTTCCAGCTGCGGCCACAGATTTTGACCGTAATCCTGTTTCATCGACAGCTCAATCTCCGCCAGCAGATGAATAGCACGTTGCAGACGGCGCGCATCCAGCCGTTGTAACGCCTCCATAAACAACGCCCGCCGATTCTGCCAGATACGCTGTTGATCCATCAGGGTACGCAACGCTTGTTGCGCCTGATGGCGTTGCAAATGCAGCAACGTCAGCAGATCACGTTGCAGGCTGCGCAGCAGGATCACCACTTCGCTGTCTTCTTTCTCCAGCTGATGCAGGATGTGCAGGGCGCGTTTACTTTTGCCAGCCAGCAGCGCATCTACCCAGTGAAACGGGGTAAAGTGTGCGGCATCGTTCACTGCTTCTTCCACGCGAGGCAGCGTCAGCTTGCCATCCGGCCATAATAACGACAGCCGTTCCAGTGCCTGCGCCAGTGCCAGCAGATTGCCTTCATAACAGTAGCAAAGCAGTTGGATGGCGGCGTCGTCCACCTGAAGCTTCATCGCTTTAGCGCGATTCATCACCCAACGCGGCAACTGGGCCTGCTCGGGCGTCTGGCAGGGCACCAGCACTGCCTGAGCGCTCAGGGCTTTAAGCCAGGCGCTGTTTTCCTGCGCTTTAGTCAGTTTTGCCATACGCAGCACCAGCAAAATATCGCTGTGCAACAGGCTGGCAAGTTTGACCAACTGTTCGGCCATCGCCGCATTCGGGCCATTATCCGGGAACAGCAGAGTTAAAGTCTGGCGTTGGGTAAACAGGCTGAGTGACTGACAGCTGGCGAACAAATCGTCCCAACTGGTGTGCGCATCCAGCGCCACGCTGAAATGCTCTTCAAATCCCTGAGTCGTCGACGCCGCTCGAATGGCGTCGGCGCTCTCCTGAATCAGCAGCGGTTCATTGCCGGTGAGAAAATAACAGGCGCGCAGCCCCTCACGGAGCTGCGCGCTGAGTTGTTCAGGATAGATCCTGATCATTGCAGACTGGTAGCTGACGAGGAGGGCACTTCCGGTGATTCTCCAGGGACAATGACCTCAGGTTCTGGCAGCGTGTCTTTTTGGCTTTCCTGTGCGGCATGCACCACCAGCAGCTTACGTACCAGTTGCTCGGCTGCACGTTGACGCATCTCCTGCACGATCTTGTCCTGCTCGGCATCCTTCGCCAGTGCGGCATTCGGGTTGTCGAAGAACGAACGATACACCGTGGTGCTGATCGGGTAGATCCCTTTGCCTGGCAGCAATACCTGCGCGGTGACGGTCATCACCAGCGAGTATTCCGCGGTGGTCCCGCTAATGAACACCGATGCGGTATCACGGCCCTGGCGTTCTGCACCCAGACGCAGCGTCGGAATAGTGGCGCGTGCATCTTTGGTGTCATCAACAATGCGCACATTATTCAGACGCAACTGCTGACGAACGGTTCGAGCCAGTGGACCATAGGGATCGCCGGTAGAGACGATCAACGTTTTCATTTCCGCAGGTATTTGTGTCGTACCACGCGGATGAAAACCACAGCCAGCGGTGATCATCACCGCCAGCAGGACAAACAGCCTGATAATCAGTTGTCGCACAGTTCCTCCTGAACTTAACCCACGACCAGGTTAAGCAGTTTGCCGGGGACATAAATCACTTTACGAATGGTGACGCCTTCCAGATATTTCGCCACCAGATGCTCCTGCGCGGCACGCGCCTGCACCTGCTCCTGGGTGGCATCGGGCGCAACGGTGATTTTGCCGCGCACTTTGCCGTTAACCTGAACCACCACCAGCAGTGAGTCTTCAACCATAGCTGCTTCGTCAGCGACCGGCCAGCTGGCGTCGTCGATAGTCCCTTCACCGCCCAGCGCTTCCCACAGGGCATAGCTGGTGTGCGGTGTGAACGGGTACAGCAGACGCGTGACAGCCACCAGCGCTTCCTGCAACAGGGCGCGATCCTGATCGCTCTCCTGCGGTGCGCGGATCAGCTTGTTCATCAGCTCCATGATCGCTGCAATCGCGGTGTTGAAGGTCTGACGACGGCCAATATCATCCGCCACTTTGGCGATGGTTTTGTGCAGATCGCGACGCAGCGCTTTCTGATCGTCGTTCAGGCTGTTCACATCCAGCGCAACGGTGGCACCTTTTGCGACGTGATCCCAGGCCAGTTTCCAGACACGTTTCAGGAAGCGGTTTGCGCCTTCCACGCCTGATTCCTGCCACTCCAGTGTCATTTCTGCCGGGGAAGCAAACATCATAAACAGACGTACGGTATCTGCACCGTAACGTTCTACCATCAACTGCGGGTCGATACCGTTGTTTTTCGACTTCGACATTTTGCTCATGCCAGCGTAAATCACTTCGCGGCCCTGATTGTCGATAGCTTTTACGATGCGACCTTTCTCATCGCGCTCGACGTTGACGTCAACCGGAGAAACCCAGTTACGCTCGCCGTTGGCACCCACGTAGTAGAAGGCATCTGCCAGCACCATGCCCTGACACAGCAGGCGTTTGGCTGGCTCGTCAGAGTTCACCAGGCCCGCATCACGCAGCAGCTTGTGATAGAAGCGGAAGTACATCAGGTGCATGATGGCGTGTTCGATACCGCCAACATACTGATCGACCGGCAGCCAGTAGTTCGCAGCAGCCGGGTCCAGCATACCTTCGTTGTAGTTGGCACAGGTGTAACGCGCGTAGTACCAGGATGACTCCATGAAGGTGTCAAAAGTATCGGTTTCACGCAGCGCAGGTTGGCCGTTTACGGTGGTTTTCGCCCACTCAGGATCCGCTTTGATTGGGCTGGTGATGCCGTCCATCACTACGTCTTCTGGCAGGATCACCGGCAATTGATCTTCCGGGGTTGGCATCACGGTGCCATCTTCCAGCGTGACCATCGGGATCGGCGCACCCCAGTAACGCTGACGGGAAACACCCCAGTCGCGCAGACGGTAGTTAACTTTGCGCACGCCAACGCCTTTGGCGGTCAGCGCATCAGCGATGGCGTTGAAGCCTGCCTGATGGTCGAGCCCGTCATATTCGCCGGAGTTAAACAGCGTGCCTTTTTCGGTCATCGCGGCTGCACTCAGGTCGGGTGCCGTACCATCGAGGTTCAGAATGACCGGTTTGATTGACAGGTCATATTTGGTGGCAAATTCCCAGTCGCGCTGGTCATGACCCGGAACTGCCATCACCGCACCGGTGCCGTACTCCATCAGGACGAAGTTGGCGACCCACACCGGGATCTCTTCGCCGGTCAGCGGATGGATGGCATGCAGGCCGGTGGCCATACCTTTTTTCTCCATCGTCGCCATATCGGCTTCTGCCACTTTGGTGTTGCGGCATTCGTCAATGAAGTCCACCAGCGCCGGGTTGCTGGTTGCAGCCTGCTGCGCCAAAGGATGTCCTGCGGCAACGGCTACGTAAGTCGCCCCCATAAAAGTGTCAGGGCGGGTGGTGTAGACCGTCACTTTTTCGTCGCTGTTGGCAACGTTGAAAGTGATCTCCACGCCTTCAGAGCGGCCAATCCAGTTGCGCTGCATGGTTTTGACCTGTTCCGGCCAATCTTCCAGCTTGTCGAGGTCGTTCAGCAGTTCTTCAGCGTAGTCAGTGATTTTGACAAACCATTGTGGAATCTCTTTACGCTCCACTTTGGTGTCACAGCGCCAGCAGCAGCCGTCAATGACCTGCTCGTTCGCCAGAACGGTCTGGTCATTTGGGCACCAGTTGACCGCCGAGGTCTTCTTATAAACCAGGCCTTTTTCGTACAGCTTGGTGAAGAACCATTGTTCCCAGCGATAATATTCCGGCTGGCAGGTTGCCAGTTCACGGCTCCAGTCATAACCAAAACCCAGCAGTTTGAGCTGCTTTTTCATGTACTGGATGTTGTCGTACGTCCAGGGGGCAGGGGCGGTGTTATTTTTGACTGCCGCACCTTCGGCGGGCAGACCAAATGCATCCCAGCCAATGGGTTGCAGCACGTTTTTGCCCAGCATACGCTGATAACGGGCAATCACATCACCGATGGTGTAGTTACGCACATGGCCCATGTGCAGGCGGCCGGAAGGATAGGGCAGCATAGAGAGGCAGTAGTATTTCTCTTTGCCTTCCTGCTCGGTCACTTTAAAGGTTTCATTTTCGTCCCAGTGCTGCTGGACGCGGGATTCTATCTCTTCCGGGCGGTATTGCTCTTGCATGGCTGCCTGTGGTCCTTAATGAATATCGCTCTAAGCGTACTTTTAGATCCGCATAGCATACCCATAAGGCTGCCCCTCAACAACACTTCGCGCCTTTGCCCGCGCGATTTCTACTGAATGCGCCGCCACATTCACCCTTTTGTGATTTCCTCAACGCGTGGACTTGCCAGTGACTAAACTTAATCAGGGCATTCGCAGCAGAAAGGAGAACAAAATGAATAACGTGGCGCAGGTCTATCGTGCGACGGTAGCGGCATTAACCCAACGGCTGGAGCGTGGCGAGCGTGATATTGAGGCGCTGGTTGCCAGTGCACGTCTGCGTCTGCTGGCGCAGCAGGATTTGACGTCGGCAGAGGTCGATGAAGTGATGCGTGCAGTACGGCGGGATCTCCAGGAGTTCGCACTCAGCTATGAGGAGTCATCCGATGCAGTGGGTGACTCGGTCTTTATGCGTGTTATCCGTGAGAGCATCTGGAAGGAATTGGCTGATATCACCGATAAGAGCCAACTGGAGTGGCGCGAAGTGTTTCAGGATCTGCGTCATCATGGCGTCTATCAAAGCGGCGAAGTGGTGGGGCTGGGGAATCTGGTATGCGAGAAGTGTCATTTCACCCGCGCCATTTATACCCCGGAGACCTTAACCCGTTGCCCGGAATGCGGCCACGATCAGTTCCAGCGCCAGCCATTTGAACCCTGATCCTATTTCGTCGCGGCGCGATTTATCGCGCCACGACGGGTTATGCGTTAGTGCAGGATCTTCGCCAGGAAGTCTTTGGCGCGATCTGATTGCGGATTGTTAAAGAAATCATCCTTGTTGGTGTCTTCAACAATTTTGCCTTCGTCCATAAAGATCACGCGATTGGCGACTTTGCGGGCAAAGCCCATTTCGTGGGTAACCACCATCATGGTCATCCCTTCCTGCGCCAGTTCCACCATCACGTCAAGCACTTCATTGATCATTTCCGGGTCGAGCGCTGAAGTTGGCTCATCGAACAACATGGCCACCGGATCCATGCACAGCGCACGGGCGATCGCGACACGCTGCTGCTGGCCGCCGGAGAGCTGGCCGGGAAACTTGTCAGCATGCGCGGATAAGCCGACACGCGCCAACAGCTTCAGCCCTTTTTCGCGCGCCGCCTTCTTATCGCGCTTCAGCACTTTGACCTGCGCCAGCGTCAGGTTGTCGACGATGCTCAGGTGCGGGAACAGTTCGAAATGCTGGAACACCATACCGACTTTGCTACGTAGCTGTGCGAGGTTGGTTTTCTTGTCGTTGACTTCGATGCCGGTGACCTGAATGCTGCCCTGCTGGATAGGTTCCAGACCGTTCACCGTTTTGATCAACGTTGATTTGCCAGAGCCGGACGGACCGCATACCACCACCACTTCACCGGTTTTCACTTCGGTGGAGCAGTCGGTCAGCACCTGAAAGTGCCCATACCACTTAGATACATTTTTCAGGCTAATCATTTAAACCGTCCTTTTTCTTTTCAGATAACTAACCAACAGCGAAGCGCTCAGGCTGATCACAAAGTAGACCAGTCCGGCAAACAAAATCATTTCTACCTGGGTACCGTCACGCTCACCAATGGTGGACGCGGTGCGGAAGAAGTCTGCCAGGCTGAGTACGTACACCAGCGAGGTATCCTGAAACAGCACAATCCCCTGGGTCAGTAACAGTGGCACCATCGCACGAAACGCCTGCGGCAGGATCACCAGTTGCATCGATTGCCAGTGGGTCATGCCCAGCGCCAGTGCGGCACTGGATTGCCCACGGGCGATACTGATGATGCCGGCTCGGATAATCTCCGAGTAGTAAGCGGCTTCAAACAGCGAAAAGGCTACCATCGCGGAGATCAGGCGAATATCGGTCTTCGGCGACAAGCCCAGTACCTGTTGCAGGAAACTCGGCACCACCAGATAAAACCACAGCAGCACCATCACCAGCGGTACGGAGCGGAACAGGTTGACGTACAACTTGGCAAACCAGCGGACCGGCGTGAAGGGCGACAGGCGCATCACCGCGAGGATGGTGCCCCAAATGATACCGAACACCACCGCAGTCAGCGTGATTTTGAGGGTAATCACCATACCGTTTAGCAGGTAGGGCAGGCTGGGAGGAATTGAACTCCAGTCAAAATCGTACATTATTTCCCTCCCATATTGCCGGGCAGTCGCACTTTGCGCTCCACCAGACTCATCAGCAGCATAATCACCAGGTTAATACCAATGTAAGCCAGGGTGATGGCGGTGAAAGATTCGTAGGCGTGTGCTGAGTAATCCAGCAACTTACCCGCCTGCGCGGCCATATCTACCAAACCGATGGTTGAGGCGATGGCGGAGTTCTTCACCAGGTTAAGCATTTCCGAGGTCATCGGCGGCACAATCACGCGATACGCATTTGGCAGCAGCACGTAGCGATAAGTTTGCGGCAGCGTCAGGCCCATCGCCAGCCCCGCATTTTTCTGGCCGCGCGGCAACGACTGAATTGCGGCACGCACCTGCTCACTGACGCGCGCACCGGTGAATAGCCCAAGGCAAATCACCGATGAAGAGAAGAATTGAATGTTCGGGTCCAGTTCCGATTTAAACCACATGCCAAGGTTCTCCCCCACCAGTTCCGGCGCGACCAGATACCAGAAGAAGAACTGCACAATCAGTGGAATATTGCGGAACAACTCCACGTAACAAGTACCAATCGTTGATAACAGGCGATTAGGCACGGTTCGCAGAATGCCAAAGAAGGAACCTACAAAGAAAGCGATAATCCAGGCGCAGCAGGAGACGGCAATGGTCACCTGAAATCCGGACCACAGCCAGCCGAGGTAGGTCGTGTTGCCGAACGGGGCCGGTTGTAAAAAGATGCCCCAGTTCCAGTCGATACCCATAACGAGCTCCGGTAAAAAAAGGGTAACTTATACCTGTAGGGTACAAGTTACCCGGAAGATTGATGAACGGTGTCTTGCTTACTCTTCTCAGGGGAACGACCTGTGAGAGTCTGTCTGTCCGCACCGTGTTTTCAGCAATCGAGAGGGCAGCAGGGCCGCCCTTATTGTGATTGTTAGTTCATTGCCTTGTCGTTTGGTGCTTTGAACAGCGCTTTCATATCATCCGAGAGATCAAAATTGATGTTCATGCCTTTTGGCGGGATCGGATTTTTGAACCACTTATCAAACCATTTGGCCGCTTCGCCAGAGGTCTGCGCCTGGGCAATGGTGTCATCCATCAGCTTTTTAAACTCAGGATCGTTTTTGCGCAGCATACAGCCGTAAGCTTCATGCGATTGCGGCGTGCCGAGGATTTCCCAGTTATCCGGTTTCTTCGCTTTGGCGCGTTCACCGGCCAGCAGGGCGTCATCCATCATAAAGGCCACGGCACGACCGGTTTCCAGCGTACGGAAGGAGTCACCGTGATCTTTGGCGCTGATAATACGCATGCCCATTTTTTGTGAATCATTCAGCTTGTTCAGCAGAATTTCTGAGGTGGTGCCGGAGGTGACAACCACGGTTTTACCTTTCAGATCAGCGAAATCTTTAATCGGGCCGCCTTTTTTCACCAGCAGACGTGTACCTACCACGAAGATGGTGTCAGAGAAGGCTGCCTGTTGCTGACGTTCCAGGTTGTTGGTGGTGGAACCACATTCGAAATCAAAGGTGCCGTTTTGCAGCAACGGAATACGGTTCTGCGAGGTGATTGGCAGCATTTTGACCTGCAAATCCGGTTTGTTCAGCTTTTTCTTAATGGCTTCAACAATCGCGTTGGAGTAATCCTGCGAATAGCCGACGACTTTTTGCTCATTGTCGTAGTAAGAGAAGGGAACAGACGATTCGCGATGCCCGACGACAATCACGCCATTTTTGCTGATTTTATCCAGCGTGCTGACTTGCTGGTCGGCTGGTGCTGCGGCTGCCGGTTTAGCATCTTCCGCATGAGCCACGGAGGCGAGGCCAGCCAGAGCCAGGCAAAGGCCCAGTTTCCGTAATTTCATCTCCAACTCCTTCGTATTGCTGGTGCACAGCAGATAAACTGCGCAGATTGTGATGTTGTGTGTATTTTTCGCTGCTTTTCTGATTATCCCGTAGCGCAACCGCGCGCAGGAAAGTGCTTAACATAGCGAATTGTTAACGCAATGAAACAGAAAAGTTTCTTTTTTGCGAGCCGCTCCGCACCAATAAAAAGCAAAATTTGACCTGTGCGCCACAATGGTGCGCATCATTGCCTTATTACGGTGCTTCATGGCGAGCATTACGCTGACAAAAGCTGATGTTTGCGAAAAACACTGAAATAAATAGCAATGATCGTGCCAAAGCGATTAATGAGTGTAAAAAGCCAGCAGAGAATGTGGTAAAGCCACGGGAAGGGAGCGGAAAAATGCGATAAAAAAAGGCGAAGGATGAGCTTCGCCTTGGTAAAACGTGGGAGGTTAGTGACGACGTCGTAACAGCGCCAGCACTACGCCCAGTAATGTCAGTACCCACACCGGCCAAATACCGGCTTTGGCATAGGGGGTTTCACCGGTGGTCGGAGTCACTTTGGCGGTCAGCACATCACGCGTGAACTGCGGCAGCATCTTCTCAACCTCTCCGTTGGCGTTAACCACCGCCGTGACACCATTATTGGTATCACGTAGTAACGGACGACCCAGTTCCAGCGCCCGCATTCTCGCCATCTGGAAATGCTGCCATGGGCCGATGGAGTGACCAAACCAGGCATCATTCGAGACGGTAAGCAGGAAGTTAGTGTCCTGATGGAAATTGGCGCGAACCTGTTCACCCAATACGATTTCATAGCAGATGGCGGTGGTCAGGTTATAACCCGCCACTTTCAGCGCAGGCTGGATATAAGCGCCACGGCTGAATGACGACATCGGCAAATCGAAAAACGGAGCCAGCGGTCGTAGCAATTCTTCCAGCGGGACAAACTCACCAAACGGCACCAGATGGTTTTTCTGGTAACGGTTTTGGCTTTGATAGCTGTAAGGTTGTTCGCCACCCAACACAATCACCGAGTTGTAATCGTGGTAACGGTTGTCGCCTTCCAGACGTGAATCGACAATGCCAGTGATGAGTGAGCTACCGCGTGCGCGCAGTTCGTCATCCAGCGCGCGCAGGAACGGTTGCTGATTACTTTCCAGATCGGTAATCGCCGATTCCGGCCAGATAATAATCGGCGCTTTGCCCATCCACGGCTGGCTGTAAGAGGTGTAGACCCGCAGGGTATTCAGCAGTTGCTGGGGATCCCACTTCATCGATTGCGGGATGTTGCCCTGTACCATCGCGACATTGACACTGCGTTCCGGCAGCGGTTGATACCACTGCAACATGCGTAGCGGCCACGGCAGCAACAGCAGCAGTGCGGCAGCGATCAGGCTTTTGACGTTGCGTTGATGCAGCGCATACGCCAGCAGACCGGCAATGACCATCAACAGGAAGGTAATGGTTTCCACTCCGGCCAGCGGAGCCAGGCCTTTCAGCGGGCCATCAATCTGGCTGTAGCCAAACTGGAGCCACGGAAATCCGGTGAGGATCCAGCCGCGCAGGAACTCGGTGATTTGCCATAATGCCGGGGCCGCCACTGCCAGACGCCATAATGTGACGCGAGGCCACAGGCGATTAAGCAGGATGGCAAACAGCATCGGGTAGAGCGACAGGTAGGCAGCCAGCAACACCACCAGGAAAACGTTAACCGGTCCCGGCATACCGCCAAAAGTCGCAATGCTGACGTATACCCAGTTGATACCACTGCCAAACAGGCCAAAAGCCCAGGCGAAGCCAATCGCGGCCGCCTGCGCGGTACGACGGTCCAGCAATAACAGTTGCAGGCCACACAGCGAAATCAGCGCCGCGGGCCAGAAATCATACGGGGAAAAGGAAAGGGTGCCGATGGCACCCGTAATTAACGCCAGCAGCAGGCGAACCCGCTGCCGCGAGTAGAGAGAGGCTAAAGCCATAAAGTTATTCGTCATCCAGTTGAGGGAGCGGCGAGTCTTCCGGAATTTTTACATGCACCTGGATGATACGGCGGCTGTCAGCCATGGCGACCTTGAATTGGTAACCATCAATTTCAATGCTTTCACCGCGCGCGGGAAGGTGGCCGAATCCCTGCATCACCAGACCGCCAATGGTATCCACTTCGTCATCACTGAAGCCGGTACCAAACACCTCGTTGAAGTCTTCAATCGGCGTCAACGCACGCACCGTGTAGGTGTGGCGGTTTAACTGACGGATATCACGATCTTCTTCATCGTCATACTCGTCTTCAATCTCTCCGACGATCAGTTCAAGGATGTCTTCAATGGTCACCAGACCGGACACGCCGCCAAATTCATCAATCACAATCGCCATATGATAGCGCTGTGAACGGAACTCTTTCAGCATGCGGTCCACACGCTTGCTTTCCGGCACCACGACTGCCGGACGCAGTACCTTCTCCATGCTGAAAGGTTCTGAGGCGCTGCTCATAAAGGGCAGCAAATCCTTCGCCATCAGAATGCCTTCAACGTGGTCTTTATCTTCGCTGATCACCGGAAAGCGGGAATGGGCCGATTCGATGATCACCGCCAGGCACTCTTCGAGGCTCTGGTTACGCTTCAGGGTGATCATCTGGGAACGTGGGATCATGATGTCGCGCACGCGTTGTTCGGCAATATCCAGCACCCCTTCCAGCATGTCGCGGGTGTCCTGGTCGATCAGTTCTTTTTGCTCAGAATCGCGGATTAGCCCCAGCAGTTCGTCACGGTTTTTCGGTTCGCCGTGGAACAATTGGTTGATTAGCAGGGAAAAAAATCCCTTTTTACTACTGGGTGCATCGCTGTTTTGAGAATGGTCGTCGCTCATGGCGTTTTTATTTAGTTCTCTCTGGTGAGGGAAGGAAACTGCCGGCGTCCACGCCAGCAGCATAATGACCGGAGCCAGTGGCTCAGGCGTCTTCTTTCTCCGAAATGTACGGGTCCGGATAACCAAGGGCAAGCATTATCTCGGTCTCCAGCGCTTCCATTTCTTCGGCTTCATCGTCTTCGATATGGTCGTAACCCAGCAGGTGCAGTGTACCGTGCACCACCATGTGCGCCCAGTGGGCTTCCAGGGTTTTCCCTTGTTCAACGGCTTCTTGCTCCACGACCTGGCGGCAAATAATCAGGTCACCCAGCAGCGGCAACTCAATGCCGGGTGGGGCTTCAAAGGGAAAAGAGAGCACGTTGGTCGGCTTATCTTTCCCACGATAAGTCAGATTTAGCTCATGACTTTCCGCCTCATCAACCAGACGTATCGTCACTTCGCTCTCGGGCTGGAACGGGGTGACGGCAGCTTCCAGCCAACGCTGGAAAGCCGCTTCGTCAGGTAAGCCCTGGCTGTCAGCACAAGCCAGTTGTAGATCAAGAATTACCGCGCTCATGAAGGCTCCTGCGGGCTGGGTTGGGTGGCCGCGAGCGCTTCACGTTTACGCTCTTCGGCCTGTTTATCACGGCGCTTCTGGTCTGCTTCTTCCCAGGCTTCATAGGCGATAACGATGCGCGCCACCACCGGGTGACGTACCACATCTTCGCTGTGGAAGAAGTTAAAGCTGAGTTCATCGACTTCGGACAACACTTCGATAGCATGGCGCAGGCCGGATTTCGTATGGCGCGGCAGGTCAATCTGCGTTACGTCACCGGTAATCACTGCTTTGGAGTTAAAACCAATACGCGTCAGGAACATCTTCATCTGCTCGATGGTGGTGTTCTGGCTCTCATCAAGGATGATAAAGGCATCATTCAGCGTACGGCCACGCATATACGCCAGCGGTGCCACTTCGATGACGTTGCGTTCCATCAGTTTTTCAACCCGCTCAAAACCGAGCATCTCGAACAACGCATCGTAAAGTGGGCGCAGATAAGGATCGACTTTCTGGCTGAGATCGCCTGGCAGGAAACCAAGTTTCTCGCCGGCTTCGACCGCCGGACGCGTCAGCAGAATACGGCGAATTTCCTGGCGTTCCAGCGCATCGACTGCGGCAGCGACCGCCAGATAGGTTTTACCCGTACCGGCAGGACCGATACCAAAGGTAATGTCATGGTCGAGAATATTGGCGATGTATTGCGCCTGGTTGGGCGTGCGCGGTTTAATCACACCGCGTTTGGTCTTGATATTGACCGCTTTACCGTACTCCGGCACGCTCTCCGCACTTTGTTCCAGTACGCGACTCTCTTTAATCGCTAAATGGATTTGCTCGGGTTCGATATCCTGGAACTGACCACGTACGGGTGCCGTATCCACATACAGGGTGCGCAGAATATCTGCTGCGGCGTTGACGCACAGCGTGCGGCCCACCAGTTTAAATTGGTTGTCACGGCGGTTGATTTCGATCCCCAGACGCCGTTCCAGCTGTTTCACATTGTCATCAAACGGACCGCACAGGCTGAGCAGTCGGCGGTTATCTACCGGTTCAAGGGCGATTTCACGAGTTTCGATATTCAAATGAATCCTTTGGGTCACTCAGGGCCAGTTGAAAAAGTGTATCCGAGGCGTGGCAGCAAGGCCCGACGCATCATTACGGAATTATTTATGGGGCAACGCCTGGGCGCAAGCTTCAGGGGAGATATTTGGGCAGCACTGCCAGAATGCAAGTGCTGCCTGAGGCAACAGGCGACAGCGTTTTGTGCGCTGTCGCTCAAAGGTCGGGGTTTCAAGGCTGGAACAGACCTACGCCGATTTCGTTCTCTTTACGCGTACGCGCAATCACCGACGCCGGGCTTTCTACCACACGCAGGCCCATCTCGTCTTCTGTACGTACCACTTTGCCACGTAATGAGTTGGTATAAACATCGACGATTTCCACGTCAACGAACTTACCAATCATGCCGACCGAGCCTTCGAAATTCACCACGCGGTTGTTTGCAGTACGACCTGACAGCTCCATCACGTTTTTACGTGAGGTACCTTCCACCAGGATGCGCTGCACGGTACCCAACATACGGCGGCTGATGCCCATCGCCTGCTGGTTGATGCGGTCTTGCAGGATGTACAGGCGTTGCTTCTTCTCCTCTTCCGGCACATCGTCCGGCAGGTCGGCCGCTGGCGTACCCGGGCGTGCGGAGTAGATAAAGCTAAAGCTCATGTCGAAATTGATATCGCCAATCAGCTTCATGGTCTGTTCGAAATCCTGCTGGGTTTCACCGGGGAAGCCGATGATAAAGTCGGAGCTGATTTCAATATCCGGACGCGCCACGCGCAGTTTACGGATGATCGCTTTGTACTCCAGCGCCGTGTGCGCGCGTTTCATCAGCGTCAGAATGCGGTCAGCGCCGCTCTGCACCGGCAGATGCAGGAAGCTGACCAGCTCCGGCGTATCACGGTAAACCTCAATGATATCGTCCGTGAACTCAATCGGATGGCTGGTGGTGAAACGGATGCGGTCGATACCGTCGATCGCCGCCACCAGACGCAGCAGTTCAGCGAAGGTGCAGAAGTCACCGTCAAAGGTCGCGCCGCGATACGCGTTGACGTTCTGGCCCAGCAGGTTAACTTCGCGCACACCCTGGGCCGCCAACTGGGCGATTTCCAGCAGAATGTCGTCACTTGGACGGCTCACTTCTTCGCCACGGGTGTAAGGCACCACGCAGAAAGTACAGTATTTGTTGCAGCCTTCCATGATGGAAACAAACGCTGTAGGGCCTTCTGCACGCGGTTCGGGCAGACGGTCAAATTTCTCAATTTCCGGGAAGCTGATATCGACGATTGGACTTTTGCTGCCGCGCACGGTGTTGATCATCTCCGGCAGGCGATGCAACGTTTGTGGACCAAACACGATATCGACGCAGGGCGCGCGCTGGCGAATATGGTCGCCTTCCTGAGAAGCCACGCAGCCACCCACGCCAATGATGAGGTCGGGATTACGCTCTTTCAGCGTTTTCCAGCGTCCTAACTGATGGAAAACCTTCTCCTGTGCCTTCTCACGAATGGAACAGGTGTTGAGCAGCAGAACGTCTGCCTCTTCGGCTTCCTCAGTCAGGGTGTAGCCGTGGGTGCTGTTCAGCAGGTCAGCCATCTTCGATGAATCATACTCATTCATCTGACAGCCCCAGGTTTTGATATGCAGTTTTTTGGTCATTGGACTAGCCATTAATTCAGTGCAGGTAAGTGCTGGGCGCGTATTGTAATGCTTTGCTGCTGTTGTGACCAGTATAAGGGTAAGGGCTTTTCTGATCGTGACGTGAATTTCCGGTACACTTCGCACAATGAGCGCTGCGTTAGATATGAGGGATAACGGTAATGCAGGATTCACATTTTGATGTGGTGGTGATTGGCGGCGGGATGGTTGGTGCGGCCCTGGCCTGCGGCCTGGCGCAGCAGCAATTCCGTGTGGCGGTGGTTGAGCGGGCTGAACCGGCCCCTTTTGATGCGGCGCGCGCGCCGGATGTTCGTATTTCCGCCATTGGTGCGTCATCGGTGGCGTTGCTGCAACAGCTTAACGTCTGGCCGCGTGTGCAGGCGATGCGTTGTGCACCTTACCGCAAGCTGGAAACCTGGGAATGGCAAACGGCCCATGTCACCTTTGATGCGGCATCACTCGGTCTGTCTGAACTGGGTTATATGGTTGAGAACAGCGTGCTGCAACGCGCGTTGTGGGAAAAGATGCAGGAAGATGGGGTGACCTTATGCGCTCCGGCCAGCCTGGATAATGTGCTGCCGCACAGCGGCGGTTGGCATGTGCAACTGGACAATGGCACCACGCTGGATGCCAGACTGGTGGTGGGGGCCGATGGTGCCAATTCTCGCGTGCGCCAATTGGCCGGGATTGGTGTGCATGGCTGGAACTACGCGCAATCTTGCATGTTGATTAGCGTCGAGTGTGAACATGACGCCGGGGATGCCACCTGGCAACAGTTTACGCCGGAAGGGCCGCGCGCGTTCTTGCCGCTGTTCGGCAGGCATGCTTCGCTGGTGTGGTATGACGCGCCAGCACGTATTCGTCAGTTGCAAAGTTTGCCGTTGCCACAGTTGGAAAAAGAGATCCACGCGCATTTTCCGGCGCGGGTGGGGCGTTTTCAGGTGCAGGCGGCGGCATCCTTTCCGCTGGTGCGACGCCATGCAACGCGCTATGTCACCGCCGGGCTGGCGTTGGTTGGCGATGCGGCGCACACCATCAATCCGTTGGCCGGGCAGGGGGTGAATCTTGGCTATCGTGATGTGGATGCGTTGCTGGACACGCTGGTGCAGGCGCGTAGTCAGGCGGAGTCGTGGTCATCGGCGGCGGTGTTGCAGCGTTATCAGCGCCAGCGCCGCAGAGATAATTTGTTGATGCAGGGCGGAATGGATCTGTTTTACTTCGCTTTCAGCAATAAACTGCCGCCGCTGCGTTTCGCCCGTAATCTGGGACTGATCGCTGCTGAACACGCCGGTGCGTTAAAACGTCAGGTGCTGCGTTACGCGTTGGGGCTTTAATCTGGCATTTATGCACATTCCGTAGCGGCGCGATTTATCGCGCAGGTTTTAAAATCAAAAGAGCGTGATAAATCGCGCCGCTACGGGGGATGTGTTTTTACATAAACCCAGAAAACAATAAAGCCCGCAAAAGCGGGCTTTATTGTGCAATTTGGCTGGGGTGCAGGGATTCGAACCCCGGAATGCCGGAATCAGAATCCGGTGCCTTACCGCTTGGCGACACCCCAATAGGTGTTTGGTCAAATTGTCTTTGTATGGCTGGGGTGCAGGGATTCGAACCCCGGAATGGTGGAATCAGAATCCACTGCCTTACCGCTTGGCGACACCCCAATTTTATATGGTGGCTACGACGGGAATCGAACCTGTGACCCCAGCATTATGAGTGCTGTGCTCTAACCAGCTGAGCTACGTAGCCAAATTGTACTGCTTTACATCATTTCCGACGATGGCTGGGATACCTGGATTCGAACCAGGGAATGCCGGTATCAAAAACCGGTGCCTTACCGCTTGGCGATATCCCAATAGTCGACTCATATCCACGAGAGTTCATCGGATTGGCTGGGGTACCTGGATTCGAACCAGGGAATGCCGGTATCAAAAACCGGTGCCTTACCGCTTGGCGATACCCCATCCGGCTGCCGAAGACTGGAAATGGTGCGGGAGGCGAGACTTGAACTCGCACACCTTGCGGCGCCAGAACCTAAATCTGGTGCGTCTACCAATTTCGCCACTCCCGCAAAAAAAGATGGTGGCTACGACGGGAATCGAACCTGTGACCCCAGCATTATGAGTGCTGTGCTCTAACCAGCTGAGCTACGTAGCCATCTTTTTTTCGCGCTACCTTCATCGGCGTTGCGGGGCGCATTATGCGTATTGAGCTTTGTAGCGTCAACAAATTTTTTACCGTTTTTCGCCTTAATGCGCCTGTTTGTCTGGCTTATAACCAGGCTGATGATTTATTCGGCAATTTTCGATCAATACAAACGCAACGGATAAAAAAAGGGGCCATTTCTGGCCCCTTTTACTTGATATTAAAAATCTTATTTATAGGCTGACTGATGCACGCCTACCGCACGACCTGATGGATCGTCCATCGATTTGAACGCTTCATCCCATTCAATCGCTTTTGCGGAAGAACAGGCCACCGACGGACCACCCGGCACACATTCAGCGGCACTCGGGATCGGGAACAGTTCTTCAAAGATCTCACGGTACAGATACGCTTCTTTGGAGTTCGGCGTGTTGTACGGGAAGCGGAAGTGGGCGGTCGCCAGTTGTTGATCGCTAACCTGCTTCGCGGCCACTTCTTTCAGGGTGTCGATCCAGCTGTAACCTACACCGTCAGAGAACTGCTCTTTCTGACGCCATGCCACGCTTTCCGGCAGATATGAGGAGAAGCATTCACGCAGGATGTGTTTTTCCATCTTGCCGTTGCTGCCACACATTTTATCTTCCGGATTGATGCGCATCGCGACATCCAGGAATTTCTTGTCGAGGAACGGCACACGCGCTTCCACACCCCAGGCTGACATCGCTTTGTTAGCACGGGCACAGTCATACATATGCAGTGCCAGCAGCTTACGCACGTTCTCCTCGTGGAACTCTTTGGCGTTCGGCGCTTTGTGGAAGTAGAGGTAGCCACCAAACACTTCATCAGCACCTTCGCCAGACAGCACCATTTTGATACCCATCGCTTTGATTTTACGCGACATCAGGTACATCGGCGTTGAGGCACGGATAGTGGTCACATCGTAGGTTTCGATGTGGTAAATCACATCACGAATTGCATCCAGACCTTCCTGCACGGTGAAGTGGATTTCATGGTGCACGGTGCCGAGATGTTCCGCGACCGATTTCGCCGCTTTCAGGTCCGGTGAACCTTCCAGACCTACCGCGAAGGAGTGCAGTTGCGGCCACCAGGCATCGCTCTTGTCATGATCTTCTACGCGTTTTGCCGCAAAACGTTTGGTCACTGCGGAGATAATGGACGAGTCCAGACCACCAGACAGCAGCACGCCGTAGGGGACGTCTGACATCAGATGGCTTTTGACTGACTCTTCCAGCGCGGCTTTCAGACCGGCGGCATCAGTAACGTTGTGCTCAACGGCTTTGTAATCCATCCAGTCACGCTGCCAGTAACGACGGATTTCGCCATCGGTGCTGGAGAGGTAGCTTCCCGGCGGGAATTCTTTGATGGAGCGGCACACCGGCACCAGCGCTTTCATTTCGGAAGCGACATAGAAGTTGCCGTGTTCATCGTTACCCATATACAGCGGGATGATACCGATATGGTCACGACCAATCAGATATTGTTGTTTCACGCTGTCCCACAGAATAAAGGCAAACATGCCTTGCAGGTCATCGAGGAAATCGACGCCTTTTTCCTGATACAGCGCGAGGATCACTTCACAGTCAGAACCGGTCTGGAACTGATAGCGATCGCTCAGTTCAGCACGCAGCGCCTGATGGTTGTAGATTTCACCGTTTACCGCCAGTACGTGAGTGTGATCGGCGTTGTACAGCGGCTGTGCGCCGTTGTTGACGTCAACAATTGACAGGCGCTCATGCGCCAGAATGGCTTTGTCATCGGCATAGACGCCTGACCAGTCCGGGCCGCGATGGCGCATCAGACGGGAACATTCCAGCGCTTTCTTGCGCAATTCAACAGGATCGGTTTTCAGATCCAGCACACCAAAAATCGAACACATAACTGACTCCTGATCTCACCCTGTGGGGATGTTATTTCTACGTTTGTCCGGCAGCATCGGCTGCGTGATGTATAAGAAAATGCGCTATTTGGTGGTGGTAATGCAAGCAAATTCACGATTGGTTGATAAAAAGAATGTTGTCTTCGCAAATAAATTGAATTTTTTTCAATAAAATAACCATTTCATTAGATGGCATCTAATGAAATCTCAATTCGGGCTATTTTGTGAACAAGGCAGGGCGCGAAAAAAAGAAACCCGGCGAACTTTTTTGGTGCGCCGGGCCATAAGTTTTGTTGATGGAGAGAATCAGAACAGATCGATATCGGCAACCGAAGGATAAATCCAGTCCGGGCGGAACGGCATGGCATCAATATCGCTGAGTGTGGAAACACCCGACAGCACCAGCACCGTTTCCAGACCGGCCTGGAAACCGGCGAGAATATCGGTGCGCAGGTTATCGCCCACGATCACCGTTTCTTCGGAGTGCGCCTGCATCTTATTCAGCGCAGCACGCATGATATAGGGGCTGGGTTTACCGACATAAAACGGTTTGCGCCCGGAGATCTTCTCAATGCCGGCACACAACGCACCGCAGGCCGGGACAAAATTACGTGCATGGGTATCCGGGTTGGTAGCGATAAAGCGCGCGCCGTTGGCAACAAAGAACGCCGCCTTATGCATCATCTCCCAGTTAAAGGAGCGCGTTTCGCCGACGATGACGAAATCCGGATTGATATCGGTGATGGTGAATCCCGCCTTGTACAGCTCATGAATCAGCGCGCCTTCGCCAATCACATAGGCTTTTTTCCCTTCCTGACGGCGCAGAAAATCGGCCGTCGCCATTGCCGAGGTGTAGAACACCGAATCCGGCACTTCAATGCCAGAAGAGGCAAAACGGTTTGCCAAATCTTTCGCTGTTTGTGAGGGATAGTTGGTCAGCACCACCAGCGGCATCTTTTTTTCAAGGATGCGTTGCAGGAACTCCTGGGCACCAGGAACGGCGGTGTTGTCGTGCATCAACACACCGTCGATGTCACAGATTACGCTTTTAATTGTCATAGATTGCATCCGGTATGGCCTGCCTGGGGCAGGCATCGATTACTCTTCCAGCAGATGTTGCAGCAGAATGCCATTCAGCATCGCGCGTTTTGCCAACGCAAAAGCGCCGATGGCGGAGCGATGATCCAGTTCTGAGCGTACCACAGGCAGATTTTTACGAAACGCATTCAGTGCCTGGGTATTAATGCAGCCTTCAATCGCCGGAAACAGCACTTTATCGGCCTCGGTAATTTCACCGGCCAGCACCACTTTCTGCGGATTAAACAGGTTAATGGCAATCGCGATGGCTTTTCCGAGATAGCGACCGACATATTCGATCACTTCGCATGCCAGCGCATCGCCCTGATTGGCTGCGCGACAGATTTGCGGCATCTGGCAATCGCCGAGAGTCAGCGAGCTGGGATAGCCCTGATTCAACAGATGGCGCACCCGGTTTTCAATCGCCCCATTGGCGGCGATAGTTTCCAGACAGCCGAAGTTGCCACAATGGCAGCGCTCGCCCAGCGGATCGACCTGAATATGGCCAATTTCGCCCACGTTGCCATTGCTGCCAAGAAAAATGTGACCATTGGCGATAATGCCAGCCCCGGTACCGCGATGCAGGCGCACCAGAATGGAGTCTGCACAGTCACGGCTTGCACCGAAGTAGTGCTCAGCAAGGGCCAGGCTGCGGATATCGTGGCCAACGAAACTGGTGACATTGAAGCGTTTTTGCAGGCTGGAAACCAGCGGCCAGTGGCTGACGGCAATATGCGGCATATAGCGAATCACCCCGTTAATCGGGTCCACCAGGCCAGGCAGAATCACGGCAATGGCAATCAGTTCATGAATTTTTCGCTGATGGGCGGCCATAAACGCGGTGATGGCGTTGAATAACGCATTTTCCAGCGTTTCCTGGGTACGTTCCGGCAGCGGGTAATCTTCCTGTGCCAGGGATTTGCCACTGAGATCAAACAGCGTCAGCGTGGCATCATTGCGTCCGAGGCGCACCCCAATGGTGTGAAAATGGCGGGTTTCCGTGATGATGGAGATGGCGCGGCGACCACCGGTGGAGGCTTGTTGTTCCACCTCTTTGATCAGGCCACGCTCAATCAACTGGCGGGTAATTTTGGTGACGCTGGCGGGCGCAAGCTGGCTTACTTCAGCTATCTGAATGCGCGAAATAGGCCCTTGTTGATCAATCAACCGATAAACGGCTGCGCTATTGAGTTGCTTGACAAGATCGACATTTCCTATTTGAGTCTGGCCGCCAGTGGTCATTCAGTGCTTACTCGCTGAGGACGTTCTCTCCGTTGACGAACGTCTTAATGATTTGAAAATCGCGGGTAAAGACAGTCAGGTTGGCGACTTTTCCAGCTTCGACCGTACCCAACTGTTTTTCCACTCCCATCGCCTTTGCCGGATAGAGCGTAGCCATGCGCAGCGCCTCATCCAGCGCAATGCCGCAATGTTCTACACAGTTCTGAACCGTTTCAATCATGGTGATAGCAGAACCACTTAAGGTTCCGTTCTCATCCACGCAAAGGCCATCGCGATAGTATATTGTTTTACCTGCAAAAATAAATTTATCAATCGAGGCGCCTGCCGGGGCTGTGGCATCAGTGACCAGCACCAACTTGTCGCCCTTGATACGCTTTGCATTGCGCACATTAGCGTAGTGGACATGTAAACCATCTGCAATGATGCCGCAGTATACATCAGGCGAATCAAACAGCGCGCCAATCAAACCGGGTTCACGTCCGGCAAAGGTCGGCATCGCATTGTAGAGGTGGGTGGCAAAACTTACGCCTGCGGCGAAACCGCTTTTGGCTTCTTCATAAGTGGCGTTCGAGTGGCCCGCTGAAACAATAATACCCGCATCGCTTAATTTGCGGATCACCGCACTACCGGCATTCTCCGGGGCGAGTGTCACTTTGGTGATGACATCGGCGTTAGCGCAAAGAAAATCCACCAGTTGTGCATCCGGCAGACGAATCAATTCCGGATTGTGCGTGCCTTTTTTGACTTTATTCAGCCACGGACCTTCGAGGTGTAAACCCAACGCCTGGTTTTGATGTTTAGCCAGATATGCGCGCATGGTTTCGATTGCACGTTTCATTAACGCATCGGTGCTGGTGATAAGCGTTGGCAGGTAGCTGGTGCAGCCTGATTTCTCATTGGCGCGCTGCATAATTTCCAGCGTTTCCACGGTCAGTGCATCGATATCATCGTTAAACTGCACGCCGCCGCAGCCATTAAGTTGTAAATCGATAAAACCGGGAGCGATAAACGCACCCGCAACATCCTGTTGCGGCAGGGTGGCGTCGAGCGTATCGCGTGGGCAGACGCGCTCAATCAGGCCATCGGCAATCACTACCGCATGATTGTCCAGAATTTCATGACCGGTAAAAATCCGGCCGTTTACTAATGCGTACATCGTTTCTTTCTCCCGGCTAAGCCCACCGCCATGCTGGCAGCAGGATTTTTACAACGTGGTCTTACACACCTTTCATATTTTCCGCTTCCATTTCGCGGAAATATTTCACGGTTTTCACTTTCAGTTCCATGGTGGCGGGTTCATCACACACCACCACGCCTTTGGCGTGCAGCTGCAAGCAGCTGATGGTCCACATATGGTTAACATTACCTTCTACCGCCGCCTGCAACGCCTGAGCTTTGACATGACCGGTAACCAGAATCATCACCTCTTCGGCATCCAGCAACGTACCTACACCCACGGTCAGGGCATATTTTGGCACCTGATCCACATCACCGTTAAAGAAACGGGAATTGGCGAGGCGAGTCTCGTGTGTCAACGTTTTGATACGGGTACGGGATGCAAGCGAGGAGGCTGGTTCGTTAAAGGCGATGTGACCATCATTGCCCACGCCACCCATAAACAGATGGATTTTGCCCAGAGCGCGGATCTTCTCTTCGTACTGACGACATTCTGCGTCAATATCTTCCGCATTGCCATTCAGAAGATTGATGTTTTCTGGTTGGATATCAACGTGATCGAAAAAATTACGATACATAAAGCTGTGGTAACTTTCCGGATGCTCTTTTGGCAGGCCAACGTATTCATCCATGTTAAACGTGACCACATGTTTGAAACTAACCTGGCCCGCTTTATGCATCTCAATCAGGTGCTTGTACGCTTCCAGTGGTGTGCCACCGGTGGGCAGACCTAGCACGAAGGGACGATCTGGGCCAGGATTAAACGCATTAATGCGGTTAACAATATGGCGCGCGGCCCATTTACCCACCTGGGTAGGTGTGGCTAAAGGGATCAGTCTCATGTCTTCACCTCAGTTAAAGATTGAAAAGTGGGGTCGCCGTTTTCTCTACAGACCGTTCTTAAGCGTAATCCGTTTAAGCTCAACCATACGGGGAAAAGTGCGTCCTGATATTTTTCATCATAAAATAAGTTTGGGGTGATGGCTAGCAGTTAGGGGGTGTAAACGTCATTTTTGGTGATAAAAGTCACAGTTGTTGTGGTTTTAATTTGCGAGGCGAATTAATTTATCTCTACACTTCGCCTCGTGGTGAAAAGTGTCATCTAAGCTACCGGGTGCCGGGATAATAAAATCAACCCGCGCTACGGCAATACGCCAGTCTCAAAGGGGGAGAATAAGGTGAGTATTTTAGGATATCTGCAAAAGGTCGGCCGAGCGCTTATGGTGCCGGTGGCGACCCTGCCGGCAGCGGCAATTTTAATGGGGGTGGGGTACTGGATCGATCCTGACAGCTGGGGGGCGGGTAACGCTCTGGCTGCGTTGCTGATCAAATCCGGTGCCGCGATCATCGAGCATATGTCGGTGCTGTTTGCCATCGGTGTTGCCTATGGCATGTCAAAAGATAAAGACGGTGCTGCGGCGCTGACTGGCTTCGTTGGTTTCCTCGTGGTCACTACCCTGTGTTCACCGGCCGCCGTGTCGATGATTCAGAAAATCCCGTTGGATCAAGTGCCTGCCGCTTTCGGCAAAATCGAGAACCAGTTTGTCGGTATCCTGGTGGGGATTATCTCGGCGGAAGTCTATAACCGCTTCAGCCACGTTGAGCTACCAAAAGCGCTGTCATTCTTCAGTGGCCGCCGTCTGGTTCCCATCCTGGTCTCCTTCCTGATGATCCTCGTCGCGTTCATTCTGATGTATATCTGGCCGGTGGTGTTTAATGGTCTGGTCAGCTTTGGCGAGAGCATTCAGAAACTGGGTTCTGTTGGCGCAGGTATCTATGCCTTCTTCAACCGTCTGCTGATTCCGGTGGGTCTGCATCACGCATTGAACTCCGTGTTCTGGTTTGACGTGGCTGGCATCAACGATATTCCGAAATTCCTCGGTGGTGCACAGTCCATCGCTAATGGCAGCGGCATTCCGGGGATCACCGGTCGCTATCAGGCGGGCTTCTTCCCGATCATGATGTTCGGTCTGCCGGGTGCAGCGCTGGCAATTTACCACTGCGCGCGTCCGGAAAACCGTGCCAAAGTGGGCGGTATCATGTTGGCTGCTGCCTTTGCTGCCTTCTTTACCGGTATCACCGAACCACTGGAATTCTCCTTTATGTTCGTGGCACCGGTGCTGTATGTCATCCATGCGCTGCTGACCGGGCTTTCGGTATTTATCGCGGCGAGCATGCACTGGATTGCGGGCTTTGGTTTCAGCGCCGGCCTGGTGGATATGGCGCTGTCAACGCGCAACCCGCTGGCGGTCCATTGGTGGATGCTGATCCCACAAGGTCTGGTGTTCTTCGCTATCTACTATGTGGTGTTCCGGTTCACTATCCAGAAATTCAACCTGATGACACCGGGCCGTGAACTGGCTGCTGATGATGAAACTGACGGCTATGACGTCAATGTTGACCACAGCGGCAGTGGCGAAAGCCAGACCGAATCGCTGGCGCGTCGCTACATTGGTGCCGTGGGTGGTTCAGAAAACCTGACCAACATCGATGCCTGTATCACCCGTCTGCGTCTGAACGTGAAAGATGCCGCTCAGGTGAACGACAGCGTGGCGAAACGTTTGGGTGCATCCGGTATTATCCGTCTCAACAAACAAAGCGTGCAGATTATCGTCGGTACCCAGGCGGAAAGCATTGCCACCGCGATGAAAACCGTGCTGACCAAAGGCCCAGTCGCCGCTGCCGCTACCGCGCCTGCTGCTGCACAACCCGCGGCACCACAGCCGCAGGCCGTGCTGAACAGCGACAAAGGCGTGATCGCCACGCTGGTGGCTCCGGTGAGCGGTGAAGTGGTTGCCCTGGACGCGGTGCCGGATGAAGCCTTCGCCAGCAAGGCGGTGGGTGATGGTCTGGCAATTAAGCCTACCGGTAAAACCGTGGTGGCACCGATTGCCGGTACCATCGTGAAAATCTTCAATACCAACCATGCTTTCTGTCTGGAGAGCGAGAACGGTGTTGAGATCGTGGTGCATATGGGTCTGGATACCGTCGCGCTGGAAGGCAAAGGCTTCTCGCGTCTGGTGGAAGAGGGCGCAACGGTGGTGGCGGGCCAGCCAGTGCTGGAAATGGATCTGGATTTCCTCAATGCCAATGCCCGTTCGATGATCAGCCCGGTGGTGGTCAGCAACAGCGATGATTTCGCTGGCCTCAATCTGCTGGCTAGTGGGTCAGTGGTCGCCGGTGAAACCCGTTTGTACGAGGTTAAAGGCTAAACCCTTGTGATAAACCCCAAAGGCAGGAAGCGATTCCTGCCTTTTTTGTTTTAAAACGACCAACAAACGGTTGTTTCCCTTCTGCGCTTTGTGGATCATACTCCGTTACTTTCCAGGACAAATCACCCGTATTGTATTTGAGGATTTTGAGATGAGTGAGGCTGAAGCCCGCCCAACGAACTTTATTCGTCAGATTATCGACGAAGATTTGGCGAGCGGTAAGCACAACAGCGTGCATACCCGTTTCCCGCCTGAGCCCAATGGTTACCTGCATATTGGCCATGCGAAATCGATCTGTCTGAATTTTGGTATCGCACAAGATTACCAGGGACAGTGCAATCTGCGCTTCGACGACACCAACCCGGTGAAAGAAGATATGGAGTTCGTCGAGTCCATCAAGCGCGACGTGCAATGGCTGGGCTTTGAATGGAGCGGAGACGTTTGTTACTCCTCGAACTATTTCGACCAGCTGTACAACTATGCGGTCGAACTGATCAACAAAGGCCTGGCCTATGTGGATGAGCTTTCGCCGGAAGAGATTCGCGAATACCGTGGCACCCTGACTGCCCCGGGTAAAAACAGCCCGTTCCGCGATCGCACACCGGAAGAGAACCTGGCGCTGTTTGAAAAAATGCGCGCCGGTGGCTTCGAAGAGGGCAAGGCTTGCCTGCGTGCCAAAATCGATATGGCATCAAACTTTATCGTGATGCGCGATCCGGTGCTGTATCGCATTAAATTTGCTGAGCATCACCAGACTGGTAACAAATGGTGCATCTACCCGATGTACGATTTTACCCACTGCATCTCCGACGCACTGGAAGGCATTACCCATTCACTGTGTACGCTGGAGTTCCAGGATAACCGTCGCCTGTACGATTGGGTGCTGGACAACATCAGCATTCCGGTTCACCCGCGTCAGTATGAATTCTCACGTCTGAATCTGGAATACGCGGTGATGTCGAAGCGTAAACTGACTCAGCTGGTGAGTGAAAAGGTGGTAGAAGGCTGGGATGACCCGCGTATGCTGACCGTGTCCGGTTTGCGCCGTCGTGGTTACAGCGCAGCCTCGATTCGTGAATTCTGCCTGCGAATTGGTGTGACGAAACAGGACAACATCGTTGAGATGGCCTCGCTGGAGTCATGTATCCGTGACGATCTCAACGAGAATGCGCCGCGTGCTATGGCGGTGCTGGATCCGCTGAAAGTGGTGATTGAGAACCTGCCTGCGGGTCATGAAGAGATCATCACCATGCCGAACCATCCGAACAAACCGGAAATGGGCACGCGTGAGGTTCCGTTCAGTCGTGAGGTGTGGATCGATCGCGCTGATTTCCGTGAGGAAGCCAACAAGCAGTACAAACGTCTGGTGCTGGGTAAAGAGGTCCGTCTGCGTAATGCTTATGTGATCCGTGCCGAGCGCGTAGCGAAAGATGATGAAGGCAATATCACCTGCATCTATTGTACCTGTGACGTCGATACCCTGAGCAAAGATCCGGCTGATGGCCGTAAAGTGAAAGGTGTGATCCACTGGGTTTCGGCGATCCATGCGCTGCCTGCGGAATTCCGTCTGTACGACCGTCTGTTCAGTGTACCGAACCCAGGTGCGGCAGAGGATTTCCTCACCACCATCAACCCGAACTCGCTGGAAATCAAACAAGGTTTTGTTGAGCCGGGTCTGCGTGATGCAGTAGCGCTTGCGCCGTATCAATTTGAACGTGAAGGTTATTTTTGCGCAGATAGCGTTTATTCGCAGCCTTCTAAGCTGGTATTCAACCGTACTGTCGGTTTGCGTGATACCTGGGCGAAAATCGGCGATTAATCCTTTTTGTCGTTTTCCCCATATCCTGATAAAAGGGCGAGAAATCGCCCTTTTTTATTGGCTGTAATTTGAGTTTAGCCATCTTTTATTCTGTGGCTTGCGAAACGTGCTTGTTACCGGGATTTGCAACTAATCTGACTTTAACATAATTAATCAATTTACGAGTGTTAAAAACTTTTTTTCAGGTAGGCTATGCGCTCTCAGACGTTGCTCCGCGGGTTATAAAGGAAAAAAAATGACAAGTCTCGCTCAGGAAGCCAAACACAGCGTAGTGGTATTACATCAACTTATCGAACGTATTTTTAATCAGTCGGATAGCACCGACGACAGCATTGAATTGTTCCTTTCGCACTTTCACCCGGATTTCAAAATGGTGACACCGCAGGGCAAGCAACTGGATTTCAATGCGACGGAAGTGCTGTTCCGTCAACTGCGTGGTCAACGTGAAGGGATGCGTATCGCCACCAGCGAACATGCCATCATCTCGCAACAAAGCAAGGAAGTGACGATTCAGTATCGCGAATTGCAAATGATGAACGGCACTAACCAGAGCCGCATCTCACTGGCGGTGCTGGATTGCAGTACCTCAATTCCGCGCTGGCGTTATTTACAGGAAACGCTGGTGCAGTGAAGCAGCCATAAAAAAACCGGTGCCAGGCACCGGTTTTTTTATACTGCATAGCACATTTTATTGCTTGTCGTGGAGCGTCTCGTCTTCGCGGCAGTCTCCCAACGCACAGTGGCCGTACAAGTACAGACTGTGGTTAGTCAACTTGATACCGTGACGTGTGGCGATTTCGCGCTGACGGGTTTCAATGGATTCATCGCTGAATTCGATCACTTTGCCACAATCCAGGCAGATCAGGTGGTCATGGTGATGCTGTTGCGTCAGTTCAAAGACGGATTTACCACCCTCGAAGTTATGGCGGGTCACGATTCCCGCGTCATCAAACTGGTTAAGAACGCGATAAACCGTTGCCAGACCAATCTCTTCGCCCATGTCGATCAGGCGTTTGTACAAATCTTCCGCGCTGACGTGATGGCATTCGGGTTCCTGAAGCACTTCCAGAATTTTCAGTCTGGGGAGCGTGACTTTCAGGCCAGCCTTCTTCAATGCGGAGTTGTTGTCAGTCATGCGGATATTGTCCTGTTACTTAGCTAGTCACTTGCGGCGCAGGGCCTTGAATGTCGATCACGCGCATTCTCATTTGCGTCTCATTATAGAACTCAAGCAGTGAAATGAAAACCAAGGCAATGTCCTGAAAATCACCAGTGGCTGTAAGGAGAAATGTCACTAACGCCGGCGGGGATCGTGCAGGTCTTTGTTTCCATTTCACTCAGCCTCATTCTGATGCCAGAGGAATAAGCGGATGACCGTTACGGGTATTCTACAGATTTGCGGGAAAAAGTTAAAAAACAGTAGCTATTATTTTTATAGGAAATTCCTTTAACTCAATGTGAGCCAGCGCCCACATTGAGGAGGGCAGGGGATCAGGCTTCAATGATCTCTTTCAGTTGCAGCTCATCGAAAATCTGTTTCACCCATTTATCAACACGTTCGTTGGTCAGTTCAGGCTGACGATCTTCATCGATCGCCAGACCGAGGAAGTGTTTGTCATCTGCCAGACCTTTCGAGGCTTCGAAATGGTAGCCTTCGGTCGGCCAGTGTCCCACAATCACCGCGCCGTTTGGCTCGATGATATCGCGGATGGTGCCCATAGCATCACAGAAGTATTCAGCGTAATCTTCCTGGTCACCGCAGCCAAACAGCGCGACTAATTTGCCATTGAAATCAATTTCTTCCAGAGTCGGGAAGAAATCATCCCAGTCACATTGCGCTTCGCCGTAGTACCAGGTCGGAATGCCCAGCAGCAGGATATCGAATGCTTCGAGATCTTCTTTGGTGCTCTTGGCAATGTCATGCACTTCGGCCACATCTTTACCCAGTTGTTTCTGGATCATTTTTGCAATGTTTTCAGTATTGCCGGTATCGCTGCCGAAGAAAATGCCTACGATTGCCATGAGTTAAGTAACCTCTTAAATCCTGATATATGGGTTGAATGCACAGTTAAGCGAATGATAGCAGACCGGGCAAAGTGGCGGAACTTGTAAAGCCGAGACTTTGTGTTCCTGCGTGCGGTCTGCGTGTGTTACGACAGTTTGAGTTGCGCCAGCAGCATTTGTTCAATCAATTCGCTACGGCTGATGTTCTGCTGCTCTGCCAGAGTATTAAGCGCGTCAACCGCTTCACTGCTCATTTTTAGCTCCACGCGACGTAAACCACGCACTTTGTCGCGTTTTAGCTGGTTGCGCTTGTTAATGCGCAACTGTTCGTCACGCGTTAGCGGACTGGTTTTGGGGCGACCGGGACGTCGCTCATCAGCGAAGAGATCGAGCGTGGTGCGGTCAGTTTGTTCTTTTGCCATTTTTTGTAAAACTGAGTGGGCGCGAACGGCGGAAAGGCGCTGCGCAATTTATACATTATCGGCCCAGCCACGGTGAAAAAATCATCCGCGGCAAATTTTTAGCGCGACATCATACTCCAGCACTCCTTGCGACGCCAACCTTAAACGTTTTGCGGCAAGCTTTTGCTTTTACAGTACAAAAAAGCGGCGAACTGCGCGCAAAACCGCCTCAGGTTTTTCAGCATGGACCCAGTGACCGGCACCACTGATGACATGCGCATGCGCCTGTGGAAACTGGCGCAGCAACGCATCACGATGTTGATTGTCCAGATAAGGCGATTCGCTCCCGCGAATAAACAGCGCCGGATGTGGCCATGCAGGAACCTCATTCCAGCCGGAAATGGTGGCGTAATTATCCCACAGCACCGGCACATTAAAGCGCCATTCGCCATCCTGGAACGATTTCAGAATGAACTGAATGACCCCTTCTTCTTCCAACAGGGTGTGCATCACCTCGGCGGCTTCACCGCGACGTGTCACACCCGCGGCGCTTACGGCACGGATAGCAGCAAAAATCTCATCATGGCGGCGTGTCTGATAATCCACCGGCGCGATATCAATCATCACCAGCTTTTCAATGCGTTCCGGCGCAATGGCACTTAACGTCATGGCAATTTTGCCACCCATCGAATGGCCGATTACGCCAACACGATCGAGGCCGTGGGCGTCAAGAGTGTCAACGATATCTTGCGCCATCGCCGCATAGTTCATCTCGTCGCTGCGCGCGGACAGACCGTGATTGCGTACATCCACCTGCAAGGTGGGACGGGCATCGCGCAGGCCACGCGCCAGCACGCCAAGGTTATCCAGGCTGCCAAACAGGCCATGAATTAACAGAATTGGAGGAGCATCAGGGGCAGATTGTTCAGTTTCCAGACGGGCATTCAAAATCATGGCAAAGTTCTTACGGTTGTGAGCTTCGCTTAGGTTATCATGAATCCACCTGCTCAGGAGCCAACCTGGTGGGCATTAGGGCATATTCCGACTTTTGCCCTGAAACGATGCCAGCGCTATCGGCCGCCTGGGATTTAACTTTATAATCCTCATGTTAGAGCCCGCTCACATTTTGCACGGCAGGATTTTGCTAAGGCCTTTGCAGAAATGCGTGGTTCTGTCATTTGCCAGAATCGTACGGAAAAAGATGAAAACGATTGAAGTTGACGAAGAACTCTACCGTTATATTGCCAGCCACACCCAGCACATTGGTGAAAGCGCCTCCGAAATTTTGCGCCGCATGCTGAAGTTCACTGCCGGTCAGAGTGCCCCTGCAACCTCTGCTGTTGTCGCCGTTGCGGCCAAAGAAGCCCAGCCGGTCGCAACGCAAGCCCGTCCGCAGGATCGCGTTCGTGCGGTACGTGAACTGTTACTTTCCGATGAGTATGCAGAGCAGAAAAAGGCGGTTAATCGCTTTATGCTGGTGTTGTCAACGCTCTATCGTCTTGATCCCGCAGCCTTTGCGGATGCCACGGCGTCACTGCAAGGACGCACCCGCGTCTATTTTGCCGGTGATGAGCATACGCTGCTGCAAAATGGCACCCATACTAAGCCGAAGCATGTGCCCGGCACACCGTACTGGGTGATCACCAATACCAATACCGGTCGCAAATGCAGCATGGTGGAACACATCATGTTAGCCATGCAGTTCCCGCAGGAACTGACAGAGAAAGTTTGCGGCACCATTTAAACCGAAGCGTCAGGGAGAAGCGCCAATGGCCAATCACCCCCGTGCCGGGCAGCCCGCCCAGCAGAGCGATTTGATTAACGTTGCACAATTAACCTCTCAGTACTACGTCCTGAAGCCGGATGTGGATAACCCTGAACATGCGGTGAAATTTGGTACTTCCGGTCACCGTGGTAGCGCAGGTCGTCACAGCTTCAACGAAATGCATATTCTGGCGATTGCGCAGGCCATCGCGGAAGATCGTAAGAAGAACGGCATCACCGGTCCGTGCTATGTCGGTAAAGACACCCATGCGCTGTCGGAACCGGCGATTTTGTCGGTGCTGGAAGTGCTGGCGGCTAATGGCGTCGATGTGATTGTGCAGCAGGACAACGGCTACACGCCGACGCCTGCTATCTCCAACGCGATCCTTGAGCACAACAAACGCGGTGGCGCACTGGCTGATGGCATCGTTATCACCCCGTCGCACAACCCGCCGGAAGACGGTGGTATCAAATACAACCCGCCGAATGGTGGCCCGGCCGATACGAACGTCACCAAAGTGGTGGAAGATCGTGCTAACCAGCTGATGAAAGCGGGTCTGAAGGATGTAAAACGCCTGCCACTGGATCAGGCGTGGGCCAGCGGTCATATCGTTGAGCAGGATCTGATCCAACCCTATGTTGAGGGTCTGGCACAGGTGATCGACTTCCCGGCGATTCAGAAAGCGGGCCTGAAAATTGGTGTTGATCCGCTTGGTGGCTCTGGTATGGCCTACTGGCAGCGTATCGCAGAGCATTACAAGCTGGATATCACCATTGTTAACGATGCTATCGATCAGACCTTCCGCTTCATGCATCTGGATAAAGATGGCGTGGTGCGTATGGACTGCTCGTCAGAGTGCGCGATGGCTGGCCTGTTGGCGTACCGTGACAAATTCGACCTGGCTTTCGGTAACGATCCCGATTACGACCGCCACGGCATTGTGACGCCGGCTGGCCTGATGAACCCGAACCACTATCTGGCGGTGGCGATCAACTACCTGTTCCAGCATCGTCCACAGTGGGGCAAAGATGTCGCCGTGGGTAAAACCCTGGTGTCCAGCGCGATGATTGACCGCGTGGTGAACGACATTGGCCGCAAGCTGGTGGAAGTGCCAGTGGGCTTCAAATGGTTCGTTGATGGCTTGTTCGACGGCAGCTTCGGCTTTGGTGGCGAAGAGAGTGCCGGGGCGTCGTTCCTGCGTTTCGACGGCACGGCCTGGTCCACCGATAAAGACGGTATCATTCTGTGCCTGCTGGCGGCGGAAATCACCGCTGTCACCGGTAAAAACCCGCAGCAACATTATGATGAGCTGGCGGCGCGTTTTGGCGCACCAAGCTACAACCGTTTGCAGGCAGCTGCGACTTCCGCGCAGAAAGCGGCATTGTCGAAGCTTTCACCGGAAATGGTGAGCGCTGACACGCTGGCCGGTGATCCGATCACCGCACGTCTGACGGCGGCACCGGGTAACGGCGCATCAATTGGTGGTCTGAAGGTGATGACGGAGAACGGCTGGTTCGCCGCGCGTCCGTCCGGCACCGAAGATGCTTATAAAATCTACTGTGAAAGCTTCCTCGGCGCTGAGCATCGCCAGCTGATCGAGAAAGAAGCGGTAGAAATCGTGAGCGAAGTGTTGAAAAACGCTTAAGCACAGCGAAATGAAAAAAGGCGCGTTCTGCGCCTTTTTTTATGGCATAAACCGATAACCAATGCCGGTTTCTGTCAGCAGATGGTTGGGTTGGGTGGGGTTGGTTTCGAGCTTCTGACGCAGATGCCCCATATAAATGCGCAGATAATGGCTATGCTCCACCGCATTTGGCCCCCAGACCTGGTTCAGCAACTGACGTTGTGTCAGCACTTTTCCGGCATTATTCAGCAGCAAACTGAGCAGACGAAATTCGGTCGGCGTCAGATGCACCTCTTCGCCAGCGCGCAGCACACGACGCGCCGCCAGATCGACCGTCACGTCACCAAAACGCAATACCGGTTCGAACTGGCTGCCCTGATGACGTCGCAACGCCACACGCACCCGTGCCAGCAGTTCACCAATGCCAAAAGGCTTGGTGAGATAGTCATCGGCACCGGCATCCAGCGCATCGATTTTATCCTGTTCGTCCGTGCGGGCGGATAACACAATCACCGGCATGCTGCTCCACTGGCGCACTTCACGGATAAAGTCATTGCCATCGCCGTCGGGCAAACCGAGGTCAAGGATCACCAAATCGGGTTTGCGCGTGGCGGCTTCAATCAGGCCGCGCTGCAACTGCTCGGCTTCCACAATCTTTAGCCCTTCGCCTTCAAGCGCCAGGCGCACGAAACGGCGGATCTCCTTTTCATCTTCAACGATCAAGATGGTGGTCACGCGAACTCCTGCGGCTGAAATGGATAACGGTTCACTGTAGCAATAAATCGCGCCGCCGTCCGTGTTGAAGTTTGTTACCCATTGGGAACCTTACATTTACATTCATGTAACTTAATTTCAGTGCGGCGATGAAATGGACAAAAAAAGATCAAAAAAGTGGTCGGATGAGTAGTAAAATTACACAACGAGGCGTAATATTTGTGTCAGATCACATTTTCTCAGACTCACCAGGAGGCAACCATGTATCAGGCATATCCGTTCTACAAAGTTGTGCTGCGCCGCGCGCTGGTGGTGTTGCTGGGGGTGCTGGCGCTCCCTGTAATGCTGTTCCGTGCCGATCGCGCACGCTTTTACAGCTATCTGCACCGTATGTGGTGCAAAACCAGCGCGAAGCCAGTTTGGCTGGCGCAATCTGAAGCGGCTGGCGGCATTTTCTGGTAACGCTGTTCCGCTGTCGTTCCGCCCGGTGTCTTCCCTGAAGCACCGGGTTTTTTTATGCCAATTTTTCACTGCGCATCCCCGCTGACGCTGTGTTTGGCATACATTTCAGCTACACTTAAAACCTCTACAAGATTTCGGAGGTTGTACAAGTATGCGCGAAAAAATTCCTGTCGGTATCAGTGCCTGCCTGCTCGGGGATAGCGTTCGCTTTGATGGCGGCCATAAGCGTTTTGCCTTTGCGACAGACGAACTCAGCCCCTTTGTCCATTTCGAGCCGGTATGCCCGGAAATGGCGATTGGTTTGCCGACGCCGCGTCCGGCGCTGCGTCTGGTAAAAGAGGACGATGCGCGCGTACATCTGTGCTTCAGTAAGGCGGGCGGCGATGAGGTCACGGATCTGATGGCGCAGTGGTCTGCACAACGGGTGAAAGGGTTGCATCATCTGTGTGGCTACATCCTGTGCGCCAAATCACCCAGTTGTGGTCTGGAGCGGGTGCGGGTGTATGAACCGCAAACCAACAACAATCGTAAAGCGGGGACCGGCATTTTCACCGAATTCCTCCAGCGTGAACTGCCGTGGTTGCCACTGGAAGAGGATGGTCGTCTCAACGATGCGGATATCCGGGAAAATTTCATTGGCCGTGTTTACGCCCTGCATGAGTTCAATCAGATGTGGCGCAATGGCCTGACGCGTCATCAACTGGTGGCGTTCCATAGTCGCTACAAACTGCTGCTGCTGTCTCACTCTCAGGATGAATACCGTGAGTTGGGACGTTTTGTGGCGAAGATGGAGTCGTGGGATTCGCTGGATGATTATGCTTTTGAATATCGCAACCGGTTGATGCGTTTGCTGGCGCACAAATCGACCCGACGCAACCACACCAATGTGTTGATGCATGTGCAGGGTTATTTCCGCCGTCAGCTGACCTCGCCGCAACGCCAGGAGCTGGCCCTGCTGATTGACCGTTATCGCTGTGGGCTACAGCCGTTACTGGCCCCGATCACCATGCTGAAACACTACATGGCGGAGTTCCCGCATCCGTGGCTAACCCAGCAGCGTTATTTCGACCCTTATCCGGAAGCGCTGCGTCTGCGCTATGGCCAATAATCTCAGGAGCTTTATGACCACTCATCTTGTCTGGCTGCGCAATGATTTACGCATCAATGACAACAGCGCGCTGTATGCTGCCTGTCGCGATCCGGGTGCGCGCGTGCTGGCGCTGTTTATCGCCACGCCCGGCCAGTGGCAGCAACATCATATGGCACCGAAACAGGCGGCGTTTATTTATCAAAGCCTGTGTTTGTTGCAGGGGGCGCTGGCGGAACGGGGCATCCCATTGCATTACCAACAATGCGACGATTTTGCTGCCTCGCTGGAGTATCTGGCAGACTTTTGCCAGCAGCAGCAGGTCGATCAGTTATTTTACAACTATCAATACGAAATCAATGAACGTCAGCGCGATGCCGCTGCGGAAAAACGTCTCGATGATCAGGGCGTGATTTGCCAGGGCTTTGATGACAGCCTGTTGTTGCCACCGGGGAGCGTGCAGACCGGCAATCACACTATGTTTAAGGTGTTTACCCCGTTCAGTAAAGCCTTTGTCCGTCGTTTGCATCAGGGGCTGCCCGAATGTCATATGGCCCCTCGCGCCCGTGCCGGTGGCCCCATCGCGGTCGAACACGAAATTCCGCCGTTTGACTATCCGCTGGAAGATTTCGACGCCACGCTGTTTCCCGCCGGCGAAGAGGCGGCGCTGCAACAGTTGCGCCATTTCGCGCAGCAACCGGTGGTGGCGTATGCCGCTGAACGCGACAAACCCGCAGTGGATGGCACCAGCAGACTATCGGTGTATCTGGCGACGGGCGTGTTGTCGCCACGCCAGTGCCTGCATCGTATCCTCAAACACCACCCGGACGCGCTGGATGGCGGTCACGCATTTGTCTGGCTTAACGAGTTGATCTGGCGTGAGTTTTATCGCCATTTGATGGTGGCATTTCCCGCACTATGCAAACATCAGCCGTTTGTCGCCTGGACGCGTAACGTGCGCTGGCAGAAAAATCAAAACCATCTGGTGGCCTGGCAGCAGGGGAAAACCGGTTATCCGATTGTGGATGCGGCGATGCGCCAGCTAAATACCCTGGGTTGGATGCATAACCGGCTACGGATGATTGTCGCCAGTTTTCTGGTGAAGGATTTGCTGATCGACTGGCATGACGGGGAACGCTACTTTATGCAGCAGCTGATCGACGGTGATCTGGCGGCCAATAACGGAGGCTGGCAGTGGGCGGCTTCTACCGGCACTGATGCGGCTCCCTATTTTCGCATTTTTAATCCGACGACTCAGGGCGAGCGTTTCGATCCACAGGGTGAGTTTATCCGCCAGTGGTTACCGGAACTGGCGGCAGTACCGGACGCGCATATCCATCAGCCGCACGCCTGGGCGCAGAAAAATAACAAGACACTCGATTATCCTGAGCCAATCGTGGAACATAAGGACGCACGTAAAAAGACACTGGACGCCTTCGAGCGCGCGCGCAGCGCGGCCTGAGAGGTCAGGGAGCCATTATGAATCACGTTGAATTAGAACACATTGTTAACCAGCAGCTGAACAGCAGCACCTTTAGCGACTATGCCCCCAATGGATTGCAGGTCGAAGGTCGTCCGGAGGTGAAAACCATTATTACCGGTGTCACCGCCTGTCAGGCATTGCTCGACGAAGCGGTAAAACGCAATGCCGATGCGGTGATGGTGCATCACGGTTATTTCTGGAAAAGCGAAGCGCCGGTGATTAAAGGGATGAAACGCCAGCGCCTGCGCACGCTACTGGCCAATGATATCAACCTGTATGGCTGGCATCTGCCACTTGACGCCCATCCTCATCTCGGCAACAACGCGCAGTTGGCGCGGTTGTTCAATATTGAGGTGAAGGGCGAGGTGATGCCGCTGGTACCGTGGGGCGAGCTGGCGGAGCCGCTAAGCGGTGAGGCGCTGGCGCAACGCATCGCCCAGGCGCTGGGGCGTACACCGCTGCATTGCGGTGATAACGCGCCGGAAAAAATCAAACGTATCGCCTGGTGTAGCGGCGGCGGTCAGGGCTTTATTGACAGCGCGGCGGCATTCGGCGTCGATGCGTTTATCACTGGCGAAGTGTCGGAACAAACCATTCACAGCGCTCGCGAGCAGGGACTGCACTTCTTTGCCGCCGGACACCATGCTACCGAACGTGGCGGCATCAAGGCACTGGGGGAATGGCTGGCACAAAGCTATGGCCTCGACGTGACCTTTATCGATATCGACAATCCTGCCTGATTTTTCAGCTATTGCGCCCTAAGCTACGGCTGGGGGCGCAAATCGGTTGACACACCTCTGACACTTTCGCATAACTGGTTGCCTTTAAAGCATAAGCGACACGCGTACAGCGGGGAGCAACATCAGTTGGCTGCCCGGAAGAAAGTGAATCAGGAGGTGGGTTTTGCAACGAGCACGTTGTTATCTGCTGGGGGAACGCGCGGTAGTGCTGGAACTGGAACCACCGGTTTCCTTAGCCAGCCAGCAACGCATTTGGGGATTGTGCCAGCGGCTACAGGGTAATGAAAAGGTGTCGGAAGTGATTCCCGGCATGAACAATCTGACGCTGTTGCTGCGCGATCCACAGCGCAATGCATTGGATGCTATCGAGAATCTGCAACGCTGGTGGGAAGAGAGTGAAGCGCAGCGACCGGAATCGCGTCTGGTGGAGATCCCGGTGGTTTATGGCGGTGAGGCCGGGCCGGATTTATCGGTGGTCGCCGAGCATGCCGGTATGACACCACGCCAGGTGGTGGAGCTACACAGCAGCACCGACTATGTGGTTTATTTTATTGGCTTTCAGCCTGGATTCCCCTATCTGGGCGGCCTCGATAGCCGCTTACATACGCCGCGTCGCGCCGAGCCACGCGTGATCGTCCCTGCCGGTTCAGTCGGCATCGGCGGCAGCCAAACCGGCGTTTACCCGCTGGCAACCCCAGGTGGCTGGCAATTGCTGGGACAAACCGCCATCAGCCTGTTTGATCCCCAACAGCAACCGCCAACGCTGTTGCGTCCCGGCGACAGCGTGCGCTTCGTGCCGCAAAAGGAGGGCGTATGCTAAAGATTCTTCGTGCCGGATTGATGACCTCATTGCAGGATCAGGGCCGTAACGGCTGGCGGCAGTTTGGCATCAGCGTCAGTGGCGCACTCGATCAACCGGCCATGCGCACCGCCAACATGTTGGTGGGTAACGATGAAGGCAGCGCGGTACTGGAGATTGTGCTGGGGCAGTTTAAAGCGCAGTTCCAGCGTGACGGTTGGTTCGCTCTGACGGGAGCAGGCTGCAATGCTAACCTGGACGGCAAAGCTGTCTGGACCGGCTGGCGTCTGCCGGTGAAGAAAGGGCAGGTCCTCAGTTTGTCGATGCCAGTGCACGGCATGCGCAGTTACCTGGCGATTAACGGCGGTTTTGCCGTGCCAGAGATGCTGGACTCCGCCAGTACCGATCTGAAAGCCGGATTTGGTGGTTTTGCCGGACGTAAGTTGCAGGATGGTGATCTGTTGCCGCTCGGCAAGGCGACTCGTGACTTCAGCAAGAAAGCCGGGGTGCGGCAGTTGCTGTGGGGCAATCGTATCCGTGCGCTGCCCGGTCCGGAATACAACGAATTCACCCGTGAAGCGCAGGAAGCGTTCTGGCGCAGCGCGTGGAAACTGAGTCCGCAAAGTAACCGCATGGGCTATCGCTTGCAGGGGCGCACGCTGCATCGCAAAGCCACGCGCGATTTGTTGTCACACGGTCTGGTACCGGGCGTGGTGCAGGTGCCGCCAAACGGACAGCCGATTGTGTTGATGGCCGATGCACAGACTACCGGGGGATATCCGCGAATTGCCTGCATTATCGAAGCCGATCTCTATCATTTAGCCCAGATTCGCCTGGGGGAACCGATTCATTTCACCCATTGCACGCTGGAAGAAGCGATGCAGGCGAAGCAGCAGCAACAGCGTGTATTTGATCAGATGAACTGGGGGCTATCACATGAAAATTGATCTCAACGCCGATCTTGGCGAAGGGAGCGGCAGCGATCAGGAATTGTTGCAACTGGTCAGCTCCGCCAACATTGCTTGCGGTTTCCATGCGGGGGATGCGGCAACCATGCTGCAATCGGTGCGCTGGGCGCAGGCGGCAGGGGTGGCGATTGGTGCGCATCCCAGCTTTCCCGACCGGGAAAATTTTGGCCGCACTGCCATGCAGTTGCCGCCAGATATCGTCTATGCGCAGTTGATTTACCAGATTGGCGCACTGAAAAGTCTGGCGGAAAGCGAGGGCGCGCGACTGGTGCACGTCAAACCGCACGGCATGTTATACAACCAGGCGGCAGCCGATCCACAACTGGCGGATACCATTGCTCGTGCCGTCAAGGTGGTTGATGCCGGTTTAATCCTGGTGGGGCTGGCGGGCAGTGAGTCGATTCGGGCAGCGGCCCATCATGGGCTGAAAACGCGCGAAGAAGTGTTTGCCGATCGCGGCTATCTTTCCAGTGGCGCGCTGGTGCCACGCGGTCAGCCGGGTGCGTTGATTGAAGATACTGCGCAGTCAATTGCCCACACGCTGACGATGGTGCAACAGCGTAAAGTACAAAGCATCTCTGGCGACTGGGTGGCGGTGAATGCGCAAACCGTGTGTCTGCATGGCGATGGGGCTCATGCGCTGCAATTTGCTCACGCGTTGCGCGCGGCGTTTGCGGCCCAGCACGTTACTGTGACCAGCGTATAAGTTTCGAACAATTACCCGGCTACACATTCCGTCGCGGCGCGATTTATCGCGCTGTTTTCAGGCATTTCATGGCCTGCCAAAACCCGCACGATAAATCGTGCCGCGACGACCAGGCGCAAGCAAGCCGGGCTTTTTATTTCTGATAAGGGGAGAAAACATGGAAAGCGTGGTGAATCTCTGGCCGTTGCTGGGTATTGGTACTATCGTGCTCGGTTTTGTGCTGCGGTTTAATCCGGTGCTGGTGGTGATTGTGGCGGGTTTTGTTACCGGGTTATCGGCCCATATGTCGCTGGCCGATATTCTGGAAAAACTGGGCTCCGGGTTCCTGAACACCCGTAACCTACCGTTGATTCTGCTGTTGCCGCTGGCGGTGATCGGTCTGCTGGAACGACATGGCCTGAAAGAAAGGGCGCAAACCTGGATCGCGCAGATCAAAACCGCTACGGCGGGACGTCTGCTGATTGTCTATTTATTTGTGCGAGAAATTACCGCAGCGCTGGGGCTGACCAGCCTCGGCGGTCATCCGCAAATGGTGCGCCCGCTGCTGGCGCCGATGGCGGAAGGGGCGACAGAAAACCGCTATGGTGAAGTGTCGCCGGAAGTACGTCATCGTCTGCGCGCCATGTCGGCCGCCACGGATAACGTCGGACTGTTTTTTGGTGAGGATATTTTCGTTGCCTTCGGTGCCATCATCTTTATGCACAACTTTATGCAGGAGTCGGCTGGCATTCAGACCGAACCGCTGCATATCGCGGTATGGGGCATTCCCACCGCGATTTGCGCCTTCCTGATCCACTCCGCCCGTTTGATCCGTCTTGACCGCCAGTTGGCGCGTGAGCTGGGCGCACTGAATCAACAGGCGTTACAAGCCAAAGGAGCAGAATGATGTTCCAGCAACAATATCTGATGTGGCTGGCAGGCATCATTCTGCTGATTGTCGCCGTATTTTCCTGGCGGGATCGTGCCAATCCTCGGCGTCTGACTACCGGGTTGTTTTGGGCGCTATACGGGATGATCTTCCTGATTAGTGATGGGGTTTATCAATGGATGACGCCACGAACCCTGCATATCGCCGTAGGTGTTGCCGTGGTGGTGATGGCGTTGATTGCCGGTTTTGGCGGCGTGCGCCTGGGCCGGTATCACCAACGCAGCGATGAAGAGAAGCAGGCCAGCGCCAAACGTCTGGGTAACCAGCTGTTTATCCCGGCGCTGGCGATCCCGGTGGTGACGGTGGTTGGCGTGCTGGCGTTTAACAATCTGCCTGGTCTGCAACAGGCGGTGTTTGGCGCAGGGAACCATTCCACCCTGATTACGCTGTTCTCAATGATGATGGGTTGTCTGATTGGCTGGCTGGTGGCACTGAAAATGACCCGCGAAAAGCCGATGCAGTCGATGCAGGAAACGCGACGTTTGCTGGATGCCGTTGGCTGGGCGTTTATCCTGCCGCAAATCCTTGCCACGCTGGGCCTGCTGTTCACCAGCGCCGGGGTGGGTAACGCGATTTCACACCTGACCGAGCAGTATCTGGCTGTCGATAACCGTTTTATCGCGGTAGCCGTGTATGCCATTGGTATGGCGCTGTTGACCATGGTGATGGGTAATGCCTTCGCTGCGTTCCCGATTGTCACCGCCGGTATCGGTATCCCGATTCTGGTGCTGCAACACCACGGTAACCCGGCAGTGATGGCGGCGATTGGCATGTTCTCGGGCTATTGCGGCACCTTGATGACCCCGATGGCGGCGAACTTCAATATTGTCCCGGCTCGCCTGCTGGAGCTGCCTGATCGCAATGCGGTAATCAGAGCACAGGTCCCGACCGGTTTAATGCTGTTGGTGGTCAATATTTTCCTGCTGTGGTTCATGATGTTTTTGTGAGGAAAGAATGAAAACGGTATTAATGACCGCGTTTGAGCCTTTTGAAGGCGAAAGCATCAATCCCTCGTGGGAAGCGGTACGATCTTTTGATGGAAAGGTGATTGACGGCGCACGCGTGGTGGCACGTCAGTTACCGGTGGCGTACAGCCGTTGCGGTGCCGTGCTGACGCAGGCGCTGGAAACGTTGCAACCCGATCGCATTCTCTGTATCGGTCAGGCGGGGGGGCGCAGCGACATCAGCGTGGAGCGGGTGGCGATCAACATTGATGATGCACGTATCCCTGATAATGAGGGGCAGCAGCCGATTGATCAGCCGGTGGTGGTGGACGGGCCGGCGGCTTATTTTTCGACGCTGCCGATCAAGGCGATAGTTGCAGCAACGCGCGAGGCGGGGATACCGGCCTCGGTATCGCAAACTGCCGGGACCTTTACCTGTAATCATGTGATGTATCGCTTGCTGCACTGGCTGGCGACGCATCAGAGCAGCGCGCGCGGTGGTTTTATTCATATCCCATATCTGCCGGAGCAAGCGGTGAAGCATCCCGGTGCGCCGAGCATGGCAGCGGCCAGTGTCATTCAGGCGCTGGAGATGGCGATCCGCGTGACGCTGAAGGTGGATAAAGATTTGCATGTCGCGGGGGGCGCGACCCATTAACAGGAGTCGTCATGCCTGAAGGACCGGAGATCCGCCGCGCGGCGGATCAGCTGGCGGCGGCGATGACGGGCAAACCGCTCACTGATGTGTGGTTTGCCTTTCCGCAGCTGAAAACTTACGAACCGGCGCTACTGGGTGCAACCGTTACGGCAATTGAAACCCGGGGCAAGGCGCTACTGACTCATTTCTCCAATGGTCTGACCCTCTACAGCCATAACCAGCTGTATGGCGTCTGGCGTGTGGTGCCGACCGGTACCCAGCCGCAGACCGCCCGGCAGTTGCGGGTGCGACTGGCTAATGCTGACCAAACCATTCTGCTATATAGCGCTTCCGATATTGAGCTGCTCAACGCGGAGACGCTGGCCGCTCATCCTTTTTTACAACGCGTAGGGCCGGATGTGCTGGATGCCAGCCTGACGGTGGACGCGGTGCAGGAGCGCTTGTTGTCGTCACGCTTTCGGCGGCGGCAATTCAGTGGCTTACTGCTCGATCAGGCGTTTCTCGCTGGCCTGGGGAACTACCTGCGCGTGGAGATTTTATGGCATGCGCAGTTGCTGGCGCAGCATCGTGCTCAGGATCTGAATGCGTTGCAGCTCAGGGCGCTGAGTGAAGCGCTACTGGCGGTGCCGCGCCACTCTTATCAGATGCGTGGCAGCATGAAGAAATACCATGAAGAGGCGGCTTTCCGTTTTGAGGTGTTTCATCGGCAGGGGAAAAAGTGTCGACGATGTGGCACGGTGATCGAGAAGGGCGTGCTGTCATCCCGACCATTTTATTGGTGTCCGGGGTGTCAGAGCTAATGACAGCAGGCCTGATGCGCGATAAATCGCGCCGCTACGCCAGGTGTTCCAATTGTAGCGGCACGATTTATCGCGCGGTTTTGATGTAGCGGGCGGGATAACCCGCCCTTAACCTTATTTCTTCAGCGCCGACGTGAAAGGACGCTCGGTATAACCGGTATACAGCTGACGTGGACGGGCAATCTTCATGCCTTCGTCGTGCATCTCTTTCCAGTGTGCAATCCAGCCCACGGTACGCGCCATCGCGAAGATCACGGTAAACATGGAGGACGGGATACCCATCGCTTTCAGAATAATGCCAGAGTAGAAATCGACGTTTGGATAGAGTTTACGCTCAATGAAGTACGGGTCGTTCAGCGCGATATGTTCCAGCTCCATCGCCACTTCCAGCAGGTCATCTTTCATACCCAGCTCATTCAGCACTTCGTGGCAGGTTTCACGCATGACGGTAGCGCGCGGGTCGTAGTTTTTATACACACGGTGGCCGAAGCCCATCAGACGGAACGAATCGTTCTTGTCTTTGGCACGACGGACGAATTCCGGGATGTGATCCACGGTGCTGATCTCTTCCAGCATACGCAGCGTAGCTTCGTTCGCACCGCCGTGTGCCGGTCCCCACAGAGACGCGATACCCGCCGCGATACAGGCAAACGGGTTAGCGCCGGAAGAACCAGCAGTACGTACGGTGGAGGTGGAGGCGTTTTGTTCGTGGTCAGCGTGCAGAATCAGAATACGGTCCATGGCGCGTTCCAGTACCGGGTTTACCTTGTACTCTTCGCACGGGGTGGCAAACATCATATGCAGGAAGTTACCCGCATAGGAGAGGTCGTTGCGCGGATAAACGAATGGCTGACCAATGGAGTATTTGTAGCACATCGCCGCCATGGTTGGCATTTTGGACAACAGACGGAACGCGGCGATTTCACGGTGACGTTCAATATTGACGTCCAGCGAGTCGTGATAAAACGCGGCCAGCGCACCCGTTACACCACACATGACCGCCATCGGATGCGAGTCACGGCGGAAGCCGTGGAACAAACGGGTGATTTGCTCGTGGATCATGGTGTGGCGGGTAACGGTAACGCGGAATTCTTCAAACTGCTCCTGGGTTGGCGCTTCGCCGTTCAGCAGGATATAACAGACTTCCAGGTAGTTTGAGTGCGTTGCCAGTTGATCAATCGGAAAACCGCGATGTAACAAAATACCTTCATCACCATCAATAAAGGTGATTTTAGATTCGCATGACGCTGTAGAGGTGAAACCGGGGTCGAAGGTAAACAGGCCTTTATTGCCGAGAGCGCGGACATCAACGACATCCTGTCCCAGCGTGCCATGCATCACGTCCAGTTCAACTGCCGTATTGTCTTGTAGGGTTAGCGTCACTTTTTTATCTGTCATTTTTCGTCTCCATAGCGCCTTGGTAGGTAAGGATCTTAGACACCAATACAGCTTTCATGTTTCATAAAAACCACAATCTTCACAGTATCACTCTGCGGTCACGTTTGTCGTGCAAGGTAGAGTACAGAGTGAACGTTACGTTTGGGGCAGTGGCGTCCGGGCATGACATGCTGCAAATCGCGGATGTTAAAGATCCTGTCACGACATAACTTCTTGGTAACCAATAACCTGATGCTTTGTAATGCTCTGAGTGGCAATGTTACATAACTTCAGCTTAGGGGAAAGTGTATCCCCATAACTTTTGTGCATCATAGGGCTTTAATGCGTTTGTTTGTAACCGAATTGTTGAACTTTTGTCAAATCAGATAATTAAAAATGTATGAAATGTGAAATACGTGAGGGGGATCACTGTTCAGCTTAAATGTGACCAAAGAGATTGTAGGGGAATTGTAATCAGAATGTGATCCTCCTATACTGCCGCCAGGTCTCCGGAACACCCTGACACCAGGAGCCACCCAGCGTTTTCCCCGCGTCACTGAACACTGGATGTTGCTTCTTTGGTGACGGTTGCACTCTGAACACGTCCTGTGTCTCTGGTGCAACCCAGGACCGGAGGAAGCAAAATAAAAAAGAGCTGTGTGGGCAAAACCGTGAAAAAACAAAGACCTGTTAACTTGGATCTCTCGACGATCCGGTTTCCCGTTACTGCAATATCGTCCATTCTCCACCGCGTCTCCGGCGTGATCACCTTTGTCGCTCTCGGAATTCTGCTCTGGTTACTGGGTCTCTCTCTCTCTTCTCCTGAAGGTTTCCTGCAAGCCGCATCCATCATGGATAGCTTCTTCGTCAAATTCATCATGTGGGGCATTCTGACTGCGCTGGCTTACCATGTCGTGAGCGGTATTCGTCATATGTTGGCTGATTTTGGCTTTATGGAAGAAACCTTGCAGGTGGGCACCCGTTCCGCTCAGGCGGCTTTTGGTATCACTGTCGTGCTTTCAATTTTGGCTGGAGTCCTCGTATGGTAAGCAATGCTTCTGCATTAGGACGCAACGGTGTTCATGACTGGCTGTTGCTGCGTGCTGCTGCAATCTTAATTACGCTCTACATTCTCTACATTCTCGGTTTTGTGGTGATGACAGGCACGCTGACGTATGACGTCTGGCGCGGCTTCTTCGCTTCCTCCTTTACCAAAGTGTTCACGTTGCTGACGCTGTTCTCGATTCTGGTCCACGGTTGGATTGGGATGTGGCAGGTGCTGACTGACTACGTGAAACCGGTGGCGACCCGTCTGGTGTTGCAGCTGGTGGTTGTGGTGGCGCTGTTGTCCTATGCAATTTATGGAACCGTTGTAGTGTGGGGTGTGTAAATGAGTTTGCCAGTCAGAGAATTTGATGCCGTGGTGATCGGCGCGGGTGGCGCAGGTATGCGCGCCGCTCTGCAAATCTCCCAATCGGGCCTGAGTTGCGCCCTGTTATCCAAAGTGTTCCCAACCCGTTCCCATACCGTGTCGGCGCAAGGCGGTATCACCGTGGCGCTGGGTAACTCCCATGAAGATAACTGGGAATGGCATATGTATGACACCGTCAAAGGTTCCGACTATATCGGTGACCAGGACGCGATTGAATATATGTGTAAAACCGGCCCGGAAGCGATTCTGGAGCTGGAGCATATGGGTCTGCCATTCTCCCGTCTTGATGACGGCCGCGTCTATCAGCGTCCGTTTGGTGGTCAGTCAAAAAACTTCGGTGGTGAGCAGGCAGCGCGTACCGCTGCGGCCGCTGACCGTACTGGCCACGCCCTGCTGCATACCCTGTATCAGCAGAACCTGAAAAACAAAACCACCATCTTCTCCGAATGGTATGCGCTGGACCTGGTGAAAAATGAAGACGGTGCGATTGTCGGTTGTACCGCTATCTGCATCGAAACCGGTGAAACCGTCTACTTCAAAGCCAAAGCTACCATCCTGGCAACCGGCGGTGCGGGACGTATTTATCAGTCCACCACCAACGCCCACATCAACACCGGCGACGGCGTTGGCATGGCGCTGCGCGCTGGCGTGCCGATGCAGGATATGGAGATGTGGCAGTTCCACCCAACCGGCATTGCCGGAGCCGGTGTCCTGGTAACCGAAGGTTGTCGTGGTGAAGGCGGTTATCTGCTGAACAAACACGGCGAACGCTTTATGGAACGCTATGCGCCAAACGCCAAAGACCTGGCGGGGCGTGACGTGGTCGCTCGTTCCATGATGGTGGAGATCCGTGAAGGTCGTGGTTGTGACGGCCCGTGGGGTCCGCATATCAAACTGAAGCTCGACCATCTGGGTGCAGAAGTGCTGGAGTCACGTCTGCCGGGCATTCTCGAGCTGTCGCGTACCTTTGCTCACGTCGATCCGATTAAAGAACCGATTCCGGTCATTCCAACCTGTCACTACATGATGGGTGGCGTGCCGACCAAAGTCACCGGTCAGGCGCTGCGCGTCAATGAGCAGGGTGAAGATGAAGTGATTCCAGGCCTGTTCGCGGTGGGTGAAATCGCCTGCGTATCGGTACACGGTGCTAACCGTCTTGGCGGTAACTCACTGCTTGACCTGGTGGTGTTTGGCCGTGCAGCGGGTCTGCATCTGGCGGAATGTATCGAAGAGCAGGGTGAACTGCGCGATGCCAGCCAGGAAGAGATCGACGCGGCAATGGCACGTTTCAACCGTTGGGAAAACAACACCACTGGCGAAGACCCGGTTGAGATTCGCAAAGCACTGCAACGCTGTATGCAGAACAACTTCTCGGTGTTCCGTGAAGGTGAAGCGATGGCGCAGGGGCTGGAAGAGTTAAAAGTGATCCGTGAGCGTCTGAAATCCGCGCGTCTGGATGACCGTTCACCGGACTTCAATACTCAGCGTATCGAGTGTCTTGAACTGGATAACCTGCTGGAAACCGCGTATGCCACGGCAGTGGCGGCGAACTTCCGTACCGAAAGCCGTGGTGCGCATAGCCGCTTCGACTACCCGGATCGCGATGATGAAAACTGGCTGTGCCACAGCCTCTATGTTCCGCAAACGGAAAGCATGACGCGCCGTGAGGTGAACATGCAACCGAAACTGCGTGCGGCCTTCCCGCCGAAAGCGCGTACTTACTAATTGCGGAGATCATCATGAGACTCGAATTTTCAATCTATCGTTACAACCCAGAAGTGGATGACGCGCCGCGTATGCAGGAGTACAGCCTGGAAGCGGAAGACGGTCGCGATATGATGCTGCTGGATGCGCTGATCAAGCTGAAAGAGAAAGATCCGACGCTGGCGTTCCGTCGCTCCTGTCGTGAAGGCGTGTGCGGGTCCGATGGCCTGAACATGAACGGCAAAAACGGTCTGGCGTGCATCACCCCGGTCTCTGCGCTGGGTAATGGTTCGAAGAAAATTGTTATCCGTCCATTGCCTGGTTTGCCGGTGATCCGCGATCTGGTTGTGGATATGGGGCAATTCTACGCACAATATGAGAAGATTAAGCCTTACCTGTTGAATAACGGGGAAAATCCACCGGCACGCGAGCATTTACAAAGCCCGGCTGAGCGTGAGCATCTGGATGGCCTGTACGAGTGTATCCTCTGCGCCTGCTGCTCAACCTCATGCCCGTCGTTCTGGTGGAACCCGGATAAATTCATCGGTCCGGCCGGTCTGCTGGCGGCTTACCGTTTCCTGATTGACAGCCGCGATACGGAAACTGATGCGCGTCTGGATAATCTGAACGATGCTTTCAGTGTATTCCGCTGTCACAGCATCATGAACTGTGTGAGCGTGTGCCCGAAAGGACTAAACCCGACGCGCGCCATCGGCCATATTAAGTCGATGCTGCTGCAACGCGGGGCGTAATCACCACCACTGTCCGGGAACCTCAGGTTCCCGGCAGTTTACGGAAGCCTCTATAAGCGCGGTCAACACCACGCTTATAAAGGTTCCCTTACGAGTCGGGCGCCGATAGCGCAAGGGCTCGTATCGCTGAACTCACTACGGCAAGCCGCGAAAGCGGCAACAATGAAACCTCAAAAAAAGCATACTAATGCTTAAGGGATCACAATGCAGAACAGCGCGATGAAGCCCTGGCTGGACTCCTCCTGGCTGGCCGGCGCGAACCAATCTTACATAGAGCAACTCTATGAGGATTTCCTGACCGATCCTGACTCTGTTGATGCAGTGTGGCGCGACATGTTCCAACAGCTGCCTGGCACTGGCGTGAAACCTGAGCAGTTTCACTCCACCACGCGTGATTACTTCCGCCGCCTGGCGAAAGATGCTGCGCGTTACACTTCCACAGTCACTGATCCGGCCACCAACTCCAAACAGGTTAAGGTGTTGCAGCTGATCAACGCCTTCCGCTTTCGCGGACACCAGCACGCTAACCTTGATCCACTCGGCTTGTGGAAGCAGGACGCAGTACCGGATCTCGACCCGGTTTATCACGACCTGACCGACGCCGATTTTCAGGAAAGCTTTAACGTAGGCTCATTTGCTATCGGCAAAGAGACCATGAAGCTGGCCGATCTCTATGAGGCGCTGAAGCAAACCTACTGCGGCTCCATTGGTGCCGAGTATATGCATATCACCAACACCGATGAAAAACGCTGGATTCAACAGCGTATCGAATCGGTGGTGGGGCACGCGACGTTCAGCACGGATGAGAAAAAAGGTTTCCTGAAAGAACTGACAGCGGCAGAAGGCCTGGAAAAATATCTGGGCGCTAAATTCCCGGGCGCAAAACGCTTCTCGCTGGAAGGCGGCGACGCGCTGATTCCAATGCTGCGTGAGATGATCCGTCATGCCGGTAAGAGTGGCACGCGTGAAGTGGTGCTGGGTATGGCACACCGTGGTCGTCTTAACGTCTTGATCAACGTGCTGGGTAAAAAGCCCCAGGATCTGTTCGACGAGTTCTCCGGTAAGCATAAAGAACATCTCGGCACCGGTGACGTGAAGTACCACATGGGCTTCTCGTCAGACGTGGAAACCGAAGGCGGCCTGGTGCATCTGGCGCTGGCGTTTAACCCGTCGCACCTCGAAATCGTTAGCCCGGTGGTGATGGGTTCGGTGCGTGCGCGTCTGGATCGTCTGGCAGAACCAAGCAGCAATAAAGTGCTGCCAATCACCATTCATGGTGATGCAGCGGTAACCGGCCAGGGCGTGGTGCAGGAAACCCTGAACATGTCGCAGGCGCGTGGTTACGAAGTGGGCGGTACCGTTCGCATCGTGATCAACAACCAGGTGGGCTTCACCACCTCTAACCCGCTGGACGCGCGTTCTACGCCGTACTGTACCGATATCGGTAAAATGGTGCAGGCACCGATTTTCCACGTTAACGCGGATGATCCGGAAGCCGTTGCCTTTGTTACCCGACTGGCGCTCGATTATCGCAACACCTTCAAACGTGATGTGTTTATCGATCTGGTGTGCTACCGCCGTCATGGACATAACGAAGCCGACGAGCCAAGTGCAACCCAGCCGCTGATGTACCAGAAAATCAAAAAGCATCCGACACCGCGTAAAATCTATGCCGATCGTCTGGAAGCGGATGGTATTGCCAAACTGGAAGATGCCACCGAGATGGTCAACCTGTACCGCGACGCACTGGATGCCGGTGAATGCGTGGTGCCGGAATGGCGTCCGATGAGTCTGCATTCTTTCACCTGGTCACCGTATCTCAACCACGACTGGGATGAGAGCTACCCGGCAACTGTGGAGATGAAACGTTTGCAGGAACTGGCGCGTCGTATCAGCCAGGTGCCGGAGGCGGTTGAAGTCCAGGGGCGTGTCGCCAAGATTTACAACGATCGTAAAGAGATGGCCGAAGGCAACAAAGCCTTTGACTGGGGCGGCGCGGAGAACCTCGCTTACGCTACGCTGGTGGATGAAGGCATCCCGGTCCGTCTGTCTGGTGAAGACTCCGGTCGTGGCACCTTCTTCCATCGTCATGCGGTAGTGCACAACCAGGCGAACGGTTCAACCTACACGCCGTTGCACCATATCCATCATGGTCAGGGCCAGTTCAAAGTTTGGGACTCCGTCCTGTCCGAAGAAGCGGTGCTGGCGTTTGAATACGGTTATGCCACCGCAGAGCCGCGCGTGCTGACCATCTGGGAAGCGCAGTTCGGTGACTTTGCCAACGGTGCTCAGGTGGTAATCGACCAGTTCATCAGTTCCGGCGAGCAGAAGTGGGGCCGTATGTGTGGCCTGGTGATGCTGCTGCCGCATGGCTACGAAGGACAAGGCCCGGAGCACTCCTCCGCCCGTCTGGAACGCTATCTGCAACTCTGTGCTGAGCAGAACATGCAGGTGTGTGTACCGTCTACGCCAGCGCAGGTTTACCATATGCTGCGTCGTCAGGCGTTACGCGGCATGCGTCGTCCGTTGATCGTGATGTCACCGAAGTCGTTGCTGCGTCATCCGCTGGCGATTTCCACACTCGACGAACTGGCGAACGGCAGCTTCCAGCCGGCTATCGGCGAAATCGACGCCCTTGATGCGAAACAGGTAAAACGCGTAGTGATGTGTTCTGGTAAGGTCTATTACGACCTGCTGGAGCAACGTCGTAAGAACGAGAAAAACGACGTCGCGATTATTCGTATCGAGCAGTTATACCCGTTCCCGCATAAAGCGGTACAGGAAGCATTAAAAGCTTATGCCCATGTGCAGGATTTTGTCTGGTGTCAGGAAGAACCACTGAATCAGGGTGCATGGTATTGCAGTCAGCATCATTTCCGCGAAGTGATTCCGTTTGGTGCGTCACTGCGTTATGCAGGCCGTCCGGCTTCGGCTTCACCGGCCGTGGGCTACATGTCTGTACATCAAAAACAGCAGCAAGACCTGGTTAACGACGCGCTGAACCTTGGTTAATAAAAAGGAAAGATAATGAGTAGTGTAGATATTCTCGTTCCCGATTTGCCTGAATCCGTAGCGGATGCAACGGTAGCCACCTGGCATAAAAAACCCGGCGACGCGGTCAGTCGCGATGAAGTGATTGTCGAAATCGAAACCGACAAAGTGGTACTGGAAGTACCGGCTGCTGCCGATGGTGTTCTGGATGCGGTGCTGGAAGATGAAGGCGCAACCGTGACCTCTCGTCAGATCCTGGGCCGTCTGAAGGAAGGCAACAGCAGCGGGAAAGAGACTACCGCCAAAGTGGAGAGCAAGGAGTCAACGCCAGCACAGCGTCAGACTGCTTCTCTTGAAGAAGAGAGCAATGACGCGCTCAGCCCGGCGATTCGCCGTCTGATCGCGGAGCACGACCTTGACGCCAGCCAGATCAAAGGCAGCGGCGTGGGCGGTCGTATCACCCGTGAAGATGTAGAAAAACATCTGGCGAAGAAACCGGAAGCTAAAGCCGCAGCGGCGGCGCAGCCTGCTGCCGCTGCTGCGCCGACGGCGATTGCGAACCGCAGCGAGAAGCGTGTACCGATGACGCGTCTGCGTAAGCGCGTGGCTGAGCGTCTGCTGGAAGCGAAGAACAGCACCGCGATGCTGACGACCTTCAACGAAGTGAACATGAAGCCGATCATGGATCTGCGTAAGCAGTACGGCGATGCCTTCGAGAAGCGTCACGGCGTGCGTCTGGGCTTTATGTCTTTCTACATCAAAGCCGTGGTTGAAGCGCTGAAACGCTTCCCGGAAGTGAACGCGTCTATCGATGGCGAAGACGTGGTGTATCACAACTATTTCGACGTCAGCATCGCGGTATCAACCCCGCGTGGTCTGGTGACGCCAGTGCTGAAAGATGTTGATGCGCTGAGCATGGCTGACATCGAGAAGAAAATTAAAGAGCTGGCGGTAAAAGGCCGTGACGGCAAGCTGACCGTTGAAGAACTGACCGGCGGTAACTTCACCATCACCAACGGTGGGGTGTTCGGTTCGCTGATGTCCACGCCGATCATCAACCCACCGCAGAGTGCGATCCTGGGTATGCACGCTATCAAAGATCGTCCGATGGCAGTGAATGGTCAGGTTGTGGTGCTGCCAATGATGTATCTGGCGCTCTCCTATGATCACCGTCTGATCGATGGCCGCGAGTCTGTCGGCTATCTGGTGGCCGTGAAAGAGATGCTGGAAGATCCGGCGCGTCTGCTGCTGGACGTCTAATTTTCACCGGGCGCGTTCTTAAGGGCGCGCCCAACACTCATTAGTCTTTTCAGACCTGAATGGATAGAACATCATGAACTTACACGAATACCAGGCGAAACAGCTGTTTGCACGGTATGGTATGCCGGCACCGACTGGCTACGCCTGTACTACGCCACGCGAAGCAGAAGAAGCCGCCTCTAAAATTGGCGCAGGCCCGTGGGTAGTGAAATGTCAGGTTCATGCCGGTGGCCGCGGTAAAGCGGGCGGTGTGAAAGTGGTTAAGAGCAAAGAAGAGATCCGCGCCTTTGCAGAACACTGGCTGGGCAAACGTCTGGTGACCTATCAAACTGACGCCGAAGGCCAGCCGGTAAACCAGATTCTGGTTGAAGCCGCGACTGACATCGATCAGGAGCTGTACCTGGGTGCGGTCGTTGACCGTGCCAGCCGTCGCGTGGTCTTTATGGCCTCGACCGAAGGTGGTGTTGAGATCGAGAAAGTGGCGGAAGAGACCCCGCACCTGATCCACAAAATGGCACTCGATCCGTTGGCCGGTCCTCAGCCGTATCAGGGCCGCGAGCTGGCGTTCAAACTGGGCCTGACCGGTAAGCAAGTCAGCCAGTTCACCAAAATCTTTATGGGTCTGGCGACCATGTTCCTCGAGCGCGATCTGGCGCTGGTAGAGATCAACCCGCTGGTCGTTACCAAGCAGGGTGACCTGGTGTGCCTCGATGGCAAACTGGGTGCCGATGGCAACGCCCTGTTCCGTCAGCCGGAACTGCGTGAAATGCGTGACCCGAGCCAGGAAGATCCGCGTGAAGCTCATGCAACGCAGTGGGAACTGAACTACGTCGCACTGGAAGGCAACATTGGCTGTATGGTCAACGGTGCCGGTCTGGCGATGGGTACCATGGACATCGTGAAACACCACGGTGGTCAGCCTGCAAACTTCCTTGATGTCGGCGGCGGCGCAACCAAAGAGCGCGTAACCGAAGCCTTCAAAATCATCCTGTCTGACGATGCGGTTAAAGCCGTATTCGTTAACATCTTCGGCGGCATCGTGCGTTGCGACCTGATCGCAGACGGCATCATCGGTGCAGTGGCAGAAGTGGGTGTCAACGTACCGGTGGTGGTACGTCTGGAAGGTAACAACGCCGAGCTGGGCGCTAAGAAACTGGCGGACAGCGGTCTGAACATCATTGCAGCAACCAGCCTGACAGACGCGGCACAGCGTGTTGTTGCTGCTGCGGAGGGTAAATAATGTCCATTTTGATCGACAAAAACACCAAAGTCATTTGCCAGGGTTTCACCGGTGGCCAGGGGACTTTCCACTCTGAGCAGGCGCTGGCCTATGGTACTCAGCTGGTTGGCGGTGTGACGCCGGGCAAAGGCGGCACCACCCATCTCGGTCTGCCGGTGTTTAACACCGTGCGCGAAGCGGTAGAAGCAACAGGCGCAACCGCCACCGTGATCTACGTTCCGGCTCCGTTCTGTAAAGACGGTATCCTGGAAGCGATCGATGCCGGTATCAAACTGATCATCACCATCACCGAAGGTATCCCGACGCTGGATATGCTGACCGTGAAAGTGAAGCTGGATGAAGCTGGTGTGCGCATGATCGGCCCGAACTGTCCGGGTGTGATCACCCCAGGCGAATGTAAAATCGGTATCATGCCGGGCCACATTCACCTGCCGGGCCGCGTAGGTATCGTGTCACGTTCTGGCACCCTGACCTATGAAGCGGTTAAACAGACCACCGATATCGGTTATGGTCAGTCTACTTGTGTCGGCATCGGTGGTGACCCGATCCCGGGTTCTAACTTCATCGACATCCTGAAAATGTTCCAGGAAGACCCGCAGACCGAAGCGATCGTGATGATTGGTGAGATCGGCGGTAGTGCTGAAGAAGAAGCTGCTGCCTATATCAAAGAACACGTCACCAAGCCGGTTGTTGGTTACATCGCCGGTGTGACTGCGCCGAAAGGTAAACGTATGGGCCACGCCGGTGCAATCATTGCCGGTGGTAAAGGTACGGCGGATGAGAAATTCGCTGCACTGGAAGCGGCTGGCGTGAAAACCGTGCGCAGCCTGGCTGACATCGGTGATGCGGTGAAAGCGGTACTGCCTGCTAAATAAGTTTACGTTTTTGATCTAAGCCACCTGCGGGTGGCTTTTTTTATGTCCGTAGCCACTGAAAAAGTGGGGAAAAATCCTACGCAGTGAAAATTGCCGTCTATGCTTACTTTGTCAGAAAGGTAAAGAAGGGCAAATTCGAAGGCGTTCTGTTTGAAAGTTAGGAAAGTCTTACCCGCCGCTTCGTTAAATTTTTATGGCAAAGGTAATTATTTTCTTAATTACGTCATCGTCTCATGACAACTAATTAACAACCTGCCTAACAATACATATCTGGAAATTTTGTACGTTATCTCAGATCAATAAATGCTGAGATATAACAAACTTTACCGCTGGCAAAGCGCAGCGCAAACGGTATAAATTGCGCTACATCAATTCAATCATTTCCATGTTTTTTCAGGAGTTTGTGCCAGGCGTTGTTATATCAATTCTGTCGCCACCGCACTCTCGACTGTGGAAAACCGATTGTTGCGATGAGTTTTCAGGGCTTTTTCATCACAGTTACTCGCTCACTTCGGGCAGCAGATTACTCTGTTCTGTCGGTAACAAAACAAAACTGGAATCAATAATCAGTCGTTCCTGACTCTTATTCTGCACGTCAATGTCTGTCTTTTTACCGTTGTCGCCCGCAGAAGGAGTTCATGCGAGGAGCAAGGAGTCATCATGTTAGATATTGTCGAGCTGTCGCGTTTACAGTTTGCTCTGACGGCGATGTACCATTTCCTGTTCGTGCCATTAACGCTGGGTATGGCGTTTCTGTTGGCGATCATGGAAACCGTATACGTCCTGACGGGGAAACAAATTTATAAAGATATGACCAAATTCTGGGGCAAGTTGTTTGGTATCAACTTTGCCCTGGGTGTGGCGACCGGTCTGACCATGGAGTTTCAGTTCGGTACCAACTGGTCTTATTACTCACATTACGTCGGCGATATCTTTGGTGCGCCGCTGGCCATCGAAGGCCTGATGGCGTTCTTCCTTGAATCTACCTTTGTCGGCCTGTTCTTCTTCGGCTGGGATCGCCTCGGTAAGGTACAACACCTGACGGTGACCTGGCTGGTGGCGCTGGGTTCGAACATGTCAGCGCTGTGGATCCTCGTGGCGAACGGCTGGATGCAAAACCCGATTGCCTCTGAGTTCAACTTCGAAACCATGCGTATGGAGATGGTGAGCTTCTCCGAACTGGTGCTCAACCCGGTGGCACAGGTGAAATTCGTGCACACGGTGGCAGCCGGTTACACCGCAGGGGCGATGTTTATCCTCGGTATCAGCTCATGGTATCTGTTGAAAGGGCGTGACATTGCTTTCGCTAAGCGCTCCTTCGCGATTGCCGCCAGCTTCGGTATGGCTGCGGTGCTCTCCGTTATCGTACTGGGTGATGAATCCGGCTATGAAATGGGTGATGTGCAGAAAACCAAACTGGCTGCCATCGAAGCGGAATGGGAAACGCAACCTGCGCCTGCCTCCTTTACCTTGTTCGGTATTCCAGATCAGGACGCGCAGCAAAACAGATACGCTATCCAGATTCCTTATCTGCTCGGTTTGATAGCCACTCGTTCGGTGGATACGCCGGTTACCGGCCTGAAAGAGTTGCTGGCGCAGCATGAAGTGCGTATCCGTAACGGTATGAAGGCCTATGCGTTACTCAACGAATTGCGTGCAGGTAGCAAGGATCCGGCAGTGCGCACCGCTTTTGAGCAAAGCAAACAGGATCTCGGTTATGGCTTGCTGCTGAAGCGTTATACCCCGGACGTGGCTAACGCTACCGAAGCGCAGATTCAGAAAGCGACGGCGGACTCGATCCCTCGCGTCGCACCGCTCTATTTTGCCTTCCGTATCATGGTGCTATGCGGCGTGCTGCTGCTGGCAATCATTGCGTTGTCGTTCCTGAGTGTGATCCGCAATCGCATCGGCAAGTGGCCGTGGCTGCTTAAAGCGGCACTGTATGGCATCCCACTGCCGTGGATCGCCATCGAATCAGGTTGGTTTGTCGCGGAATATGGTCGTCAACCTTGGGCGGTCGGTGAGGTGTTGCCGACGGCAGTGGCGAACTCTTCGCTGACCACTGGTGACGTGCTGTTCTCCATGATTCTGATATGCGGTCTGTACACCCTGTTCCTGGTGGCGGAGATGTATTTGATGTTCAAATTTGCCCGCCTTGGTCCAAGCAGCCTGAAAACGGGCCGCTACCACCATGAGCAGATTGGCTCATCGACTCAACCGGCGCGTGGATAAGGAGAGCTACCATGTTTGATTATGAAGTGTTGCGATTTATCTGGTGGCTGCTGATCGGCATTCTGCTGGTTGGGTTTGCCGTCACTGAAGGTTTCGACATGGGGGTAGGGATGCTGGTCCGTATTATGGGCCGCACCGATACCGAACGTCGCGTAATGATCAACACCATTGCCCCGCACTGGGATGGGAACCAGGTGTGGCTGATCACCGCAGGTGGCGCGCTTTTCGCTGCCTGGCCGATGGTGTACGCCGCCGCATTTTCTGGCTTCTATGTCGCGATGATCCTGGTGCTGTCGTCACTGTTCTTCCGTCCGGTCGGTTTTGATTACCGCTCCAAGATTGAAGATGTGCGCTGGCGTGGCACCTGGGACTGGGGCATCTTTATCGGTAGCTTTGTACCGCCGTTGGTGATTGGCGTGGCATTCGGTAACCTGTTGCAGGGCGTACCCTTCCACGCTGACGAATACCTGCGTCTGTTCTATACCGGCAACTTCTTCCAGCTGTTAAATCCGTTTGGCCTGCTGGCTGGCGTGATCAGTGTGGCGATGTTCCTGGCGCAGGGCGCAACTTATCTGCAAATGCGTACCACTGGAGAACTGCATGTCCGTTCACGTTCTGTTGCGCAGATCTCCGCCTTAGTGATGATGGTGTGCTTCATTCTCGCTGGTGTGTGGGTGAAATACGGTATTGATGGTTATGTGGTGAAAAGCGTTATCGATCACCATGCGGCGTCTAACCCACTGGGTAAAGATGTGGTACGTGAAGCCGGAGCCTGGCTGGTGAACTTTGAGCAGACGCCGATCCTGTGGATCTTCCCGTTACTGGGTGTGCTGATGCCGCTGCTGACCATCCTGTGTTCGCGTGCTGAGAAGGGTGCCTGGGCATTTATCTTCTCTTCACTGACTCTGGCGGGTGTGATCATGACGGTAGGCATTGCGATGTTCCCGTTCATCATGCCATCCAGCACCGTGCCGGGCACCAGCCTGACCATGTGGGATGCAACCTCCAGTGCGCTGACGCTGAAAATTATGACCTTTGCGGCCATCGTGTTTGTGCCGATCATTCTGCTGTACACCACCTGGTGTTACTACAAAATGTATGGCCGCATCACCAAAGAACACATTGAGAGCAATACGCACTCCCTGTACTGATTAAGGAGAAAGAGCATGTGGTATTTTGCCTGGATACTTGGCACCCTGCTGGCTTGTTCGTTCGGTGTGATCGCGGCACTGGCGCTGGAGCGTGCGGAAGAAGCCGCAGCAAAGGGTGATAAAGCCTGATGCGCGGATTGTTTCAGACACTGTATCGTCTGATGGATAAGGGCCCGTTGCGGGCCCTTTCACTATTGCTGGCCCTATGGCTGGCGGGGTGTGTGTTCTGGGATCCGTCGCGCTTCGCGGCGAAGACCAGCGCTCTCTCTGTCTGGCATGGACTGGTGCTGATTTGGGCGGTATGTACTGGCGTGATTCATGGTACCGGGTTCCGTCCTCAGCGCTTGCGTTGGCAAGCGTTGTTCACACCGTTACCGGCAATGGTCGTGTTGGCGGCGGGAATCATCTGGTTTTACCGTTAAGTCAACGATCAGGACGAATGTTGTCCTTTTTCTGTAGAAATTTCAGGCGCTGGTGTGAGGTTATGTCAGCGCCTGGTCAAGAAACCTGCCAAAAATCCTTCCGATTGTTACCGTGTGATAATTATTTTCTCGCGGCGTCAGCGGGCCATTCCCAAGCTGATCTCACTTGCGTATAGTAGCAACGTTTAAAATGATACCGGGATGTAGAGTGAGTACAACGCTGTTTCGCTGGCCGGTTCGGGTCTATTACGAAGACACCGACGCCGGTGGTGTGGTTTACCATGCCAGCTATATCGCTTTTTATGAACGAGCACGTACTGAGATGTTGCGCCAGCACCATTTCAATCAACAGACGTTGCTGGAACAGCAAATCTGTTTTGTGGTACGGCGTATGACGGTGGACTATCTTGCGGCAGCACGTCTTGACGATCTTCTGGAAATCCAGAGTGAAGTGACCTCAATGACGCGAGCCACCATGACGTTCTCGCAGCGTATCGTGAATAATGAAGGCAAAGTGCTCAATGAAGCAGAAGTCCTGATTGCCTGCATCAACCCACATCTAATGAAGCCGATTGCGCTTCCCAAGTCTATTGTCGCGGAGTTCAAGCAGTGACTGACATGAATATTCTTGATTTGTTCCTGAAGGCAAGCCTTCTGGTCAAACTTATCATGTTGATTTTGATCGGCTTTTCCATTGCCTCCTGGGCAATCATTATTCAGCGTACCCGCATTCTCAATGCTGCCGGGCGCGAAGCCGAAGCGTTTGAAGATAAATTCTGGTCAGGTATCGAGCTGTCTCGCCTGTATCAGGAGAGCCAGGGACGTCGTGACGAACTGAACGGCTCAGAGCAGATTTTCTATTCCGGTTTTAAAGAGTTCGCGCGCCTGCATCGCGCCAATAGCCACGCGCCAGAAGCGGTGGTGGAAGGTGCCAGCCGTGCCATGCGTATCTCGATGAACCGTGAACTGGAAGCGCTGGAAAACCACATTCCTTTCCTTGGCACCGTCGGTTCCATCAGTCCTTATATCGGTCTGTTTGGTACGGTGTGGGGGATTATGCACGCCTTTATCGCCCTCGGTGCGGTGAAGCAGGCTACCTTGCAAATGGTTGCGCCGGGTATCGCTGAAGCGCTGATCGCCACCGCAATCGGTCTGTTTGCCGCGATTCCGGCGGTCATGGCGTACAACCGTCTGAACCAGCGTGTGAATAAGCTGGAGCAGGGCTACGACAACTTTATGGAAGAGTTCACGGCTATCCTGCATCGTCAGGCTTTCTCCACCGACAATACGAAGTAAGTCGAGGTAAACGATGGCCAGAACCCGTGGTCGCGGACGCCGCGACCTTAAGTCGGAAATCAACATCGTTCCACTCCTGGACGTGCTGCTGGTGCTGCTGCTGATTTTTATGGCAACCGCGCCGATCATTACCCAAAGTGTGGAAGTGGATCTGCCGGATGCGACTGATTCAAAAACAGTTTCCAGCGATGATAATCCGCCGGTGATTGTCGAAGTTTCCGGGGTAGGGCAGTACAGCCTGGTGGTGGATCACGATCGTATGAACCAACTGCCTCCTGAGCAAGTGGTGAGCGAAGCGCAGCGCCGACTGGAAGCCAATCCGAAGACTGTTTTTCTGATCGGTGGTGCGAAAGATGTGCCTTACGACGAAATCATCAAGGCGCTTAACCTGCTGCATCAGGCTGGCGTGAAATCTGTCGGTTTGATGACGCAGCCGATTTAAAGCGAACCGTTTTTGGGAACCGAGAGTGTCGAAGGCAACCGAGCAAAACGAGAAGTTAAAACGCGCGATAATCATTTCGGTGATTCTGCACATCGTGTTGATCGCCTTGCTGATTTGGAGCTCGTTTAACGAAAAAATCGAATCCAGCGGCGGTGGCGGCGGTAGCGATATCGACGCGGTAATGGTCGACCCGGGTGCCGTGGTCGATCAATACAATCGTCAGCAGAATCAACAAAGCGATAGCAAGCGTGCCGAGCAGCAGCGCGAGAAACAGGCGCAGCAGCAGGCTGAAGAGTTGCAACAGAAGCAGGCCGCCGAACAACAGCGTCTGAAAGAGCTGGAGAAAGAGCGTTTGCAGGCGCAACAGGAAGCCAAAGAGCAGGCGAAACAGCAGGCCGAGCAGCAGAAAGCGGCTGAAGCGGCGGCAAAACAGGCGCAGGAAGAACAGAAAGCGGCTGAAGCGGCAGCGGCGAAAGCCAAAGCCGACGCTAAAGCGCAGGCCGATGCACAGGCAAAAGCGGCGGCAGAAGCTCAGGCGAAAGCCGCTGCTGAAGCGAAGCAGGCAGCAGCTGAAGCGAAGAAACAGGCTGAGCAAGAGGCGAAGGCGGCAGCAGCCGAAGCGGCGAAAGAGAAAGCGGCGCAGGAAGCGAAAGCAGCGGCTCAGGCGAAAGCCAAAGCGGATGCCGAAGCGAAAGCGCAGGCCGCGGCCGATGCCAAGGCAAAAGCCGCGCAGGAAGCCAAAGAGAAAGCGGCTGAAGACGCGAAAGCTAAGGCTGCGGCTGAGGCGAAAGAAAAAGCCGAAGCAGCAGCGAAAGCGAAGGCGGATGCCGCGGCGAAAGCCAAAGCAGCAGCTGACGCGAAGAAGAAAGCAGCTGCCGAAGCGGCGAAGAATGAAAACGCTGTGGATGATCTGCTGGGTGGTCTTTCATCCGGTAAGAATGCACCGAAAAGTGGGAACGCTTCCGGTGGCGGGGCTGCGGCTGGACAAGGTAATCAGAAGAAAGCCGGTGCTTCAGGAGCCGAAATTAACTCCTATATGGGTCAGGTTGTGGCAGCAATTCAGAGCCGTTTCTATGATGCTGATTCCTACAAAGGTAAAGAGTGTAACCTGCGCATCAAGCTGGCTCCGGATGGCTTGCTGATTGATGTGAGGGCGGAGGGTGGCGATCCTGCGTTGTGTCAGGCGGCAGTCTCGGCGGCGAAACAAGCACGCATACCGAAGCCACCTTCACAGGCGGTGTATGAGGTGTTCAAAAACGCACCAATGGATTTCAAACCTCAGTAATGCAGTAACATACGGCAGGTTGAACTAAGGTTAGCTTGCCGTATTCTATGAGTACCCGTGTTTTTTCAGGAACAGTGCGAATTATCATGAACTCAGGTTCAGATAAGGGAGAAAAGATGAAGCAGGCACTTCGTGTAACCTTAGGTTTTTTTGTACTGCTGTGGGCGGCCATGCTGCACGCGGAAGTACGCATTGAAATTACGCAGGGCGTGAATACCGCACGTCCTATTGGTGTGGTTCCTTTCCAGTGGGCCGGTCCGGGCGCTGCACCAGAAGATATTGGTGGCATTGTCGCAGCAGACTTGCGTAACAGCGGTAAATTCAATCCGCTGGATCGCTCACGTCTGCCGCAGCAGCCGACCAGCGCACAGCAGGTTCAGCCTGCCGCCTGGAGCGCACTGGGTATCGACGCTGTCGTGGTAGGTCAGGTCACCCCGAATGCCGATGGCAGCTACCAGATCGCTTACCAACTGGTGGATACCGGTGGTGCACCGGGCACGGTACTGGCGCAGAACTCTTACAAAGTGACGAAGCAGTGGCTGCGTTATGCCGCACACACTGCCAGTGACGAAGTGTTTGAGAAGCTGACCGGTATCAAAGGTGCCTTCCGTACCCGTATCGCGTACGTGGTACAGACCAACGGTGGTCAGTTCCCGTATGAACTTCGCGTTTCTGATTACGATGGTTACAACCAGTTTGTGGTGCATCGTTCGCCGGAACCGTTGATGTCACCGGCCTGGTCGCCGGACGGCAGCAAATTGGCTTATGTGACCTTTGAAAGCGGTAAATCTGCGCTGGTAGTGCAGACGCTGGCAAATGGTGCGATTCGCCAGGTGGCTTCTTTCCCGCGCCACAACGGTGCGCCAGCCTTCTCGCCGGATGGTTCTAAACTGGCATTTGCCCTGTCTAAAACCGGTAGCTTGAATCTGTATGTGATGGACCTGGGTTCAGGTCAGATTCGTCAGATTACCGATGGGCGTTACAACAGCACCGAACCCACTTGGTTCCCGGATAGCCAGACCCTGGCTTACACCTCGGATCAGGCCGGTGCGCCACAGATTTACAAAATTGGCATTAACGGCGGTGCGCCACAACGTATTACCTGGGAAGGTTCACAGAACCAGGATGCGGATGTGTCTGCCGACGGTAAAACAATGGTGATGATCAGCAGCGCCGGTGGTGCTCAGCATGTCGCCAAACAGGATCTGGAAACGGGAGCCGTTCAAACGTTAACGGACACGTTCCTGGATGAGACGCCAAGTCTGGCTCCTAACGGCACGATGGTAATCTATAGCTCTACTCAGGGGATGGGTTCCGTGTTGCAGTTGGTTTCAACCGATGGGCGTTTCAAAGCGCGTCTTCCGGCAACTGATGGACAGGTAAAATCACCTGCCTGGTCGCCGTATCTGTGATGCATCAATCCCCTGCTGAGGTGGGGGATCATATGTATGGCAAACAAAATAATAGGATAAAGAAATGCAACTGAACAAAGTGCTGAAGGGTTTGATGCTGGCTCTGCCGGTTATCGCAGTGGCTGCATGTAGCTCTCACAAAAACAACAACAACGACCAGACTGGTATGGGTGCTGATGGCGCTTACGGTTCTGGCCAGAACGGTAACATGTCTTCTGACGAGCAGGCACGTCTGCAAATGCAGCAGCTGCAGCAGAACAACATCGTTTACTTCGGTCTGGACAAGTATGACGTGCAGTCTGAGTACGCTCAGATGCTGGATCAGCACGCTGCTTTCCTGCGTAGCAACCCGTCTTACAAAGTGACCATCGAAGGTCATGCGGATGAGCGCGGTACGCCGGAATACAACATCGCCTTGGGCGAGCGTCGTGCTAACGCAGTGAAAATGTACCTGCAGGGTAAAGGCGTGTCAGCTGATCAGATGTCTATCGTTTCTTACGGTAAAGAGAAGCCGGCAGTTCTGGGTCACGACGAAGCGGCTTACGCTAAAAACCGTCGTGCCGTTCTGGTTTACTAAGATAATCACATGATGAGTAACTTCAGACTTCATCTCTTGAGTCTGTCGTTACTGGTTGGTGTAGCGGCCCCCTGGGCCGCTAATGCCCAGGCGTCAATCAGTAGCGTTGGCTCAGGCTCGGTCGAAGACCGTGTCACCACTCTTGAACGAATCTCCAATGCCCAGGCTCAGCTTTTGCAGCAGTTGCAGCAGCAGATGAGTGACAACCAAAGCGATATCGATTCGCTGCGCGGGCAAATTCAGCAGAACACCTATCAGCTTAATCAGGTGATTGAACGCCAGAAGCAGATCTACCAGCAGATTGACAGTTTGAGCAGCGGTAATAATGGTGCTCAGGCCAGCGGTGGTGGTGATGCAGCGGCAGCCGCCGGTGGTGCTGATGCTGGTGCTGCCACCGCAGGCAGCAGTGACAGCGCAGCAACCGCAGCGCCGACACAAAGCGGTGATGCCAACAGCGACTACAATGCCGCTGTAGCGCTGATTCTGGAGAAGAAGCAGTACGATCAGGCCATTACTGCGTTGCAGGCATGGGTGAAGCGTTATCCTGATTCGACTTACCAGCCCAATGCCAATTACTGGCTGGGGCAGTTGTTTTACAACAAGGGCAAAAAGGACGATGCGGCCTATTATTTTGCCACTGTGGTAAAAAACTACCCAAAATCGCCGAAAGCCGCAGAAGCGTTGTTTAAGGTTGGGGTGATCATGCAGGAGAAGAACGACACGGCGAAAGCTAAAGCGGTCTACCAGCAAGTGATCAAACAATTCCCAAACAGCGAATCGGCAAAGCTGGCGCAGAAACGTCTCGCCGGATTGTAATTTGTGCAGCACAGACCGGATTTCGTGTGATTTCTGGTCTGGCCGCATGAAAGGTAAGCAATTGAGTAATTTGGTGGAAAATAAGGGTTGCGCTACCCCGCTAAATCAGTAATATATGCCGCCGTTGCCGGGACATATCTTAACAAGTATCGGCAGCGCTGAAGATGGGTCGTTAGCTCAGTTGGTAGAGCAGTTGACTTTTAATCAATTGGTCGCAGGTTCGAATCCTGCACGACCCACCATCTCAACCTCTAATCGGTTCAGTGTTTTCTTCAGTTTGCTTCACAACCACGATGGGTCGTTAGCTCAGTTGGTAGAGCAGTTGACTTTTAATCAATTGGTCGCAGGTTCGAATCCTGCACGACCCACCATCTGGTCACTCTGGTTGTAAGCCCTCATCGAGCGGGTCGTTAGCTCAGTTGGTAGAGCAGTTGACTTTTAATCAATTGGTCGCAGGTTCGAATCCTGCACGACCCACCAATATGTAGAAAGGCGCCCTAAAGGCGCCTTTTTGCTTTCCCGGGATTCGGATGCGTAGCGGTGCGATTTATCGCGCTCTTTTATGACCGTTACGAATCATGCTTTTCTGCGCGATCAATCGCACCGCTACGCCAGATATGCAGCACCGCATAACTGCGCCACGGACGCCACACCTGCGACAGTTGTTCCGCTTCCTTAGCACTTACGCCGCCCAGATTGTTACGAATCGCGATATCCTCTTTGGGAAACGCATCCGGCCAGCGCAGCGCCCGCATCGCGATATAGCTGGCGGTCCATGGACCGACCCCTTTCAACGCCAGCAATTGCTGCTGCACCACATCCGGATTTACCGCGCCATTAAAACGTAAGACACCCGAGGCGCAGGATTGAGCCAGTGCGATGATCGCCTGGGAACGTGCGCTGACAATCCCAAGGCTGGCGATATCATCCTGGGTTGCAGCCGCCAGCGTTTCTGCGCTGGGAGAGAGGCGCGACAGCTCAGGCCACGGCGTTATCATGGGCTCGCCAAAACGCTGTGCCACACGGCTACTCAACGTCGTCGCCGCCTTGACCGTCACCTGCTGACCGAGAATCGCCCGCACTCCCAGCTCAAAACCATCAAACGCGCCTGGCACTCGCAGGCCGGGATACTTTGCCAGACTCGGTGCCAGTAACGGGTCCTGGGCTAACTGGTCGGCAATTCGCTGCGGTTGGGCATCCAAATCGAACAAATCGCGCAGGCGGCGTAGCAGGGCGGGCAACACCGGCGTCAGGCTGGTGGTGAATTGCACCTTCAGCGCCTGTTTCTCAGGATAGTGGCTGACGCGTACCCAGCCCTGACAACCGCCCAGCGCCACGGTACGGTGATAAACGCCTTCTGACACCCATTCCACCTCCTTCATCACGCGCTGTTGCAGAAAATCGAGTATCGCCTCCCAGTCATAAGGCGGGCGATAACTCAGGCGGAGTTCCGCGCTCTCCTGCAACGGTGTGCCGGGGGCAGGGGAAGCCTGTTTGCGCAGGCGGGATGGCGTCATACGATAGCGGGCCTGGAACACATCATTGAATCGGCGCAGGCTGTTAAAACCGCTGGCATAGGCGATTTCCGTGATTGGCAGCGAGGTTTCAGTCAATAGCTGCTTCGCCAGCAACATGCGCCGGGTTTGCCGTAATTCGATCGGTGATACGCCCAGTTCCTGTTGCACTACGCGGCGCAGCTGGCGCTCACTCAGACCAAACTCGCTGGCAATCTCCGCCAGCGTTTCCTGCTCTTCCAGCAGGCCTTCTTCAATGCGGCGGATCAGCCGATCGGCGATACGATGGTGACTATCAACCGGGGCAAAACCGGGAGCCAGTTCCGGGCGGCACCGCAGACAGGGGCGAAAATGGGCCTTCTCTGCCGCTTCAGCGCTGGAAAAGAACAGGCAATTTTTCTGCATTGGGGCTTTAACCGGGCAGATCGGTCGACAATAGATGCCGGTTGATGTCACACCAACAAAAAACAAGCCGTCAAAACGGCTGTCGCGCGATGTCAGCGCCTGGTAAGCAATATCGGGATCAAACATCATCTTCTCCAGCAAATAAACCGCATCCTCGCGCAGCCTGGCGACGAAAACTCGCTGCTTTCGGACAGCTAACCAGTTTATCTGCATGACCGAAAACAGCCAGTTTATGGCAGCAAAAGTGCGATAATGCACCACAGATATCAAGCCGGAGGCGCACTATGTATCATGCAAAAATTATCGCTACCCCTGTGGGCGATCTCACCTTAATTGCCAGCAATAAAGGACTATCGGCGATTTTGTGGGAGAACGAAGGATCACAACGCGTGCCGCTCAAGCCGATCAGCCGTGATGACCAGCATCCGATCTTATGTGAAACCGAACGCCAGCTAGGCGAATACTTTGCCGGGCAGCGTCAGCAGTTTGACCTGCCCTATGACACCGTCGGCACTGAGTTTCAGAAAAAAGTCTGGCAGGCGTTGATCACCATTCCTTTTGGTGAAACCCGCAGCTATCGCCAGATCGCCGAGCAAATTGGTAATCCTAAAGCGGTGCGGGCCGTCGGTGCGGCCAACGGTAAGAATCCACTGTCGATTGTGGCACCCTGCCATCGTGTTATTGGCAGCAATGGCAAACTGACCGGATTTGCCGGTGGCTTGCCGGTCAAAGCCTTCCTGCTGGAACTGGAAGGGATGCCAAAACGCTAACCGCGTCACAGCCACTCTGCTTTGGGTAAAAAAAACACGACACGCTCGGTGAGATCCGCTATCTTGTTTAGCATATAAAACACGATGGCGGATTTTGTGCCATCTTAATCGCCATGTAAGGCGATTTTGTTAAATTAAGAAAACCGAGAGCCGTGTCATGAGCCTGATGTTCGATCCTGAAAGCGCGATCTACCCCTTCCCGCCGAAACCGGCGCGTCTCAGCCAGGATGAAAAATCGTTTTATATCGGAGAAATTAAACGGTTACTAAAAGAACGCGATGCGGTGATGGTGGCGCATTATTACACCGATCCAGAAATTCAGGCTCTTGCGGAAGCCACCGGTGGCTGCGTAGCGGATTCGCTGGAAATGGCGCGTTTTGGTAGCACTCATCCGGCCTCCACTCTACTGGTGGCAGGGGTGCGTTTTATGGGCGAAACCGCGAAAATTCTCAGCCCGGAAAAAACCGTGCTGATGCCTACCTTGCAGGCGGAATGCTCGCTCGATCTGGGCTGTCCGATTGATGAGTTCAACCGCTTTTGCGATGCGCACCCGGATCGTACCGTGGTGGTGTATGCCAACACCTCGGCAGCGGTTAAAGCCCGCGCTGATTGGGTTGTGACCTCCAGCATCGCGGTTGAACTGATTGAACATCTCGACAGCCTCGGTGAGAAAATCATCTGGGCACCGGATCGTCATCTGGGGCGCTACGTTACGCAGAAAACCGGCGCGGATGTGCTGTGCTGGCAGGGGGCCTGCATCGTACACGATGAATTCAAAACCCAGGCGCTGCAACGTATGAAGGCGCTCTATCCTGATGCCGCAGTGCTGGTCCACCCGGAATCCCCTCAGGCGATTGTCGATCTGGCCGATGCAGTCGGTTCTACCAGCCAGCTGATTCAGGCGGCGAAAAGCCTGCCGCATCCGCAGATGATTGTCGCCACTGACCGCGGCATCTTCTACAAAATGCAGCAGGCGGTACCGGAAAAGGAGCTGCTGGAAGCACCGACTGCCGGAGAAGGGGCCACCTGTCGCAGCTGTGCGCATTGCCCGTGGATGGCAATGAACGGGTTGAAAGCGATTGCCGAAGGGTTAGCGCAGGGCGGCAGTGAGCACGAAATCCATGTCGATGATGGATTACGCGAAGCGGCGTTGCTGCCACTCAACCGCATGCTATCCTTTGCAGCGGAACTCAAACTCAAGGTGAAAGGGAACGCCTGACGCGCTGCACCTTTCAGACAGGTGCCCGTTATGGATTTCTTTAGCACACAAAACATTCTGGTTCATATTCCTCTCGGCGTCGGCGGCTACGATCTTTCCTGGATCGAAGCGGTTGGCACCGTGGCTGGCCTGCTGTGTATCTGGCTGGCCAGTCTGGAAAAAATCATCAATTATTTCTTCGGCCTGATCAACGTTACCCTGTTTGCGGTGATCTTCTTCCAGATCCAGCTCTACGCCAGTTTGCTGCTGCAACTGTTTTTCTTTGTCGCCAATGTCTATGGCTGGTATGCCTGGAGTCGGCAAAATGAAGCGCAGGAAGCGGAGCTGAAAATTCGCTGGCTGCCGCTGCCAAAAGCGCTGGGTTGGGGGGCCGTATGCGTCATTGCCATCGCGCTGATGACCTTCTGGATTGATCCGGTGTTTGCCTTCCTGACCCGCAGCGCGGTAGGCATCATGCAGGGGCTGGGGTTGCAGGTGGTGATGCCGCAATTACAACCGGATGCCTTCCCGTTCTGGGATTCCAGCATGATGGTGTTGTCGATTGTGGCGATGATTCTGATGACGCGTAAATACGTGGAAAATTGGCTGCTGTGGGTGGTGATCAATGTCATCAGCGTGATGATTTTTGCCCGTCAGGGCGTCTATGCCATGTCGCTGGAGTACGCCATCCTGACGCTGATCGCGCTGAACGGTTCCCGTTTGTGGATCAAAAGCGCACGCGAACATGGCTCGCATGCGCTCTCCTCTTAATGATGTTGGTGCACATGACCGGCATGATGATGCGGGTCATGCTGCGTACTCCCTGAGTCGAAGCACAATTCACAATCCGGCCCGCTACAGGGCTGGTACTCCATCTGCACCGTGGCGTGAGCGATCTGATAATGCTGGTGCAGGTAGCGATGAATGCGCACCAGCAGCGCGTCGTGGTCATAAGGCGGGATCACCTGTACATGCAGCGTCAGCACCGGTTTCTCGCCCACTTGCCATAAATGCACATGATGGACATTGCGCACTTCAGCGATATTCAGAGTCAGTTCGCGTTTGAGCTTATCAACATTGATATGACCGGGCGCGCCCTCCAGCAGTTCGTGCAAGCTCTCACGCAGCAACGACCAGGCGCTGCGTACCACCAGCAGCGACACCAGCAGCGACAGAATCGGATCGATCGGCGTCCAGCCGGTGAACATAATGATCACCGCCGCGACAATAGCACCGACCGAACCCAGCAAATCCCCCAGCACATGCAGGGCGGCTGCGCGCACGTTAAGGTTCTTCTCTTCGCTGCCATGATGTAGCAGCCAGAAGGAGAGCAAATTCGCCAGCAAACCGGCCACGCCAATGGTTAGCATCAGGCCACCGGCGACCGGCTGCGGTTGATAAAAGCGCCGTAACGCCTCCCAGACAATCATCACGGTAATCACCAGCAAGGCAATCGCGTTGACAAAGGCTGCCAGCGTGGTGAGACGCAACAAGCCAAAGGTATGACGCGCATTCGGTTTGCGTCGGGAAAATTGCACAGCCAGCAGCGCCATCAACAGGGCGGCGGTATCGGTAAGCATATGACCGGCATCCGCCAGCAGGGCCAGCGAACCGGAGATCCAACCGCCAATCGCTTCGACCAACATAAACAGGGCGGTAATGCCAAAGGCCGCCGCGAGGCGGGTATGGTTGCCGTCAGGCGTGTTGTGAGAATGGGTGTGTGCCATAACTTTCCAGTTTTTTCAGTAACCTGTTCGTTAATGATATCAGTAAATTGAGTTGCTCTGGTTCCAGCCGTTGCTGTTTGGCGGCTTCTGCCAGTTGCTGACAATGGGACGCAACCTCGTCCATCCCCAGCAACAGCCAGCTGCCTTTCATCCGATGTGCGGCGCGCGCCAGTGCTGGCCAATTCTGCGCGGTGCTGGCGGTCAGCAGGGTGTCGCGGTCCTGTAGCATCGTGCGTTGCAACGTCTGACAAATGCGCGGAATCATGCTGGCGTTGTGCTGCGCAAGGATATGCAGGCTGTCGGATAGCTGTATCAGCGGGTCCTGGCTGGCGCGCGCCAGCAAGGGGGCAACATCATTCAGCGTGATCGGTTTTACCAGCAGCGCTTCGCTGGGTTGAAGCGGCAGCTTGACCAGCTGCGCATCTGCGGAACAGATCACCCGCAACGCATTATCGCCACGTTGTCGCTGGCGGCGACGCAGGATCCGCAACAGCGTGAGGCCGTTGGGACGCGGCATCATCTGGTCAATAAACAGCAGGTCAAAGGGCTGACGGGCATCCGCGCGCAGCAATGCGCGCCCCTCATCAAACACCTCGGCATGAATGGCAAAAAGCGCCAGTTGCTGCTGCATCACCAGCAAATTGGTGGGATGGTCGTCGACAATCGCCACGCGTAGCTGCGGATAGTGCGGCCAGGCGGCAGAATCGCTTTCCGTCTGACTGTCGACAAGGGTGAGCGGCAGCGTGACCTCAACGCGGGTGCCCGTCCCCGGTGCTGACGTTAACGTCAGGCTACCGCCCATGCGCTGCACAATCTCCCGGCAGATAAACAAGCCAAGACCGCTGCCCTGCACGGCGAGGGCTTTACCGGACGGTGCCTGATACCAGGGTTCAAATAACTGCGCCTGCTCCTCTTGCGGGATGCCGCTGCCGCTATCCGTCACCACCAACACGATGGCGTCATTGACCGCCAGCGTCAGGCGGATATCACCCTGACGGGTAAACTTCAGCGCGTTCGCCACCAGATTATTCACCACCTGTTGCAGGCGGTCGCCGTCCAGCAGTACCGTGCCGGGCAGACGAGTTAACGCCTCCACCACCAGCTGTGGGCCGGCATCCCGCATTAACGGATGATAGAACTGCTGCTGCTGTTGCAGCCAGTGCGACAAATTCAACGGGCGCGGTGCCAGGCGAAAACTGTGGCTCTCGATGCGCGCGTGATCCTGCAAATCATTCAGCAATGCCATCAGCGAGCGTGCGCTGCTGTGCATCAGTTCCAGCCGGGCGCTGGGATGTTGCTGTTGTTCCAGCTCCAGCAGGCCCAGAATCGCCTGCATTGGTGTACGAAGCTCATGGCTGGCGGTGGCAAGAAACTGACTTTTCGCGGCATTGGCCCGCTCGGCCTGCTCGCGTTGCAGACGTTCGCGCCGTTGTTGCAGGTAGCGACGTATCAGCAGCACCAGCAGCACCAGAATCGCGATACCCGCGGCAATCAGCACCAGTAGCGGCACATTACGCATCGCCATGCTGGTGCCGGGCTGTGGCGGCACCGACCAGTTATCGCGCATCTGGTTGAGGGTTTCCGGTGGGATTTGCTGTAGCGCCCGATCCAGCAAGGCACGCAACACCGGTTGTTGATCGCTGATTTGCGGGGCCAGTGGCCAGGCAATATCACTAGCGGCAAACGCCAGATGGATGCGCTCACCATAATGGCTGGCGATGCGCCAACGTGCCGATAGCACATTATCCACCAGCGCATCGATTTGGTTGTTACTCAGCGCCTGCCACAACTGGGCACGGTCGTCAAAAACCTGGACGTTAATTCCACCGGGCAGCATGCGTTGTGCCAGGTCGTCGCGCAAGATACCTACGCGTTGTCCCTGAAGCGCCTGCCAGTTCATGGGCTGGTGCGTCGACAGGGTGTAAATGCCCCAGATGGCACGCCATACCGGTAGCGTGGTGGTGCCGTCCAGCGCAGGCAGAACGCTGAGCATCACCTGTTGCTGCTGGAGCAAGGTGGCCGCCTGTTGTGGATTCGCCACCCAGTGCGGGGTGAAATGCAGGCCGGTGCTCTGGCTGAGTGCGTTGAGTAAATCAATAGCAAAACCCCGTGGGTTGCCATTGGCATCACGATAGCTCCAGGGGGCGTTATCAGCCTCAGCGGCATAGGGAATTTGCTGATGTTGCGTCAGCCACTGCTGCTCCGTCGCAGAAAGCATCAGCGTCTGCGTATCCTGATAACGCAGCAGCGGGGGACTCCAGCGCTGCTGAACCCGGTTGCTGAATTCGGCAGGCAGCAGACGCAGTTGCTGATTAAGCCACTGGATCAGGGCCGGATCGCGAGCCATCGCTCGCAGGGTGAGATCTCCGGCACCCGGGTCAGCGGTGATTTGGTAGATCTGCCCCTGCTGCAACTGACTGAGCAGAAATCCGGCGCTGGTTTGGTCAGCCACCAGGTAGTCGCTTTGCTGATTGAGCAGCGCATACAGCGCCTGAAGATCCCCCGGTAACGCATACCAGCGATGCGCACGCACAAAATTTTCCGGCAGCTGCGCCAGCGTGGATTGGGCCACGGTGAGTTGCGCATTGTGGCTATTGAACATCACGGCGCGTTGATTTTCGCGGTTGCGGTAGATACGCACCGGGCTGGTGTACCAGCTATCGCTGAGGAGAATGTCAGGTGATAAGGAGGCGTGGTTGGTACTTAGCACCAAATCAACCTCACCGCGCGCCAGCGCGGCCAGTTGCTGGTCACGATCGGCATAGGTTTGCAACACGAAGTGGCTGCCCGTGAGCTGGCTGAGCGCGCTCAGATAGTCAGCGTCGACACCCCAAATCTGATCGCCGATGCGCATCACCCAGGGCGCGCTATTTTGCGCGGGGAGCGCCACGCGCAGGGGAGAGGACGACCACGGCGTGCTGTGTGGCGCAGGCATCATTGACGGCAGCATCACGCTGCTGGCAGGTTGTAAATCGGCCTGTACCACGGTGCTGAAAAGCCAGACCAGCAACAAAAGCAGACGTCTCACTGATGTGCTTTCCACAGTTCAGCCAGTTCAACCACCGAATGCACCCCGGTTTTCTCGAGGATGTTCTTCTTATGCGTGCTGACGGTTTTGTTGCTGATATGCAGTTGTTCAGCAATCTGCAAATTCGACAGGCCGCGAGCCAGCAGGGCAACAATCTGCTGCTCTTTTTCGGTCAGTGGTAAATCGATGCGTTCTGGCAAGGCTGGAAACGCCTGTTGCCCGCCCAGCACCGCGAGAATTGCACTCAGCAACTGCGCCATGCTCTGGCTTTTCACCACATAACCAGCAGCACCTAGCGAGGCGGCGCGCAGCAGGGTATGACGACTCTGCTCCGCTGAATAGATCAGTACCGGACAGTCGGGATGATGTATGCGCAGACGACGCAACAGTTCCAGCCCGTCGCTGTCCGGTAAGCCAATATCAAGGATAACCAGGTCGATAGCTTGTTGTTGCAGCAATTGGCGCGCCTGGGCTTCGTCACCGGCGGCGTACAGCTGTAACGGAATCGGGGAGTTGACGCAGGCAGCACTCAGCGCGACTTCAACTAACGGGTGATCATCAATAAGCAGCAGCGCAGCCATAATCCTGTCCTGTCGTTTTCGTTGTTTTAGCATAACGGAAAAGCAGGGGAATATTCATTATCTCCCCGGCGTATGAGTGTTAACATCGTGCCGTTACCCTTTTTATGATGACGAAACGCGATGAATCTACGGGAAAATATTGTCAGTCAGTTCAGTTCACTCTCGCCAGAGTTACAGCGTGCCGCCGAATTTTCCCTGCAACATGCCAACAAACTGGTGGTGTTGTCGATGCGCGCTTTTGCCGCTGAAGGCGGCGTCAAACCTGCCACATTGCTGCGGCTGGCGCAGCGCCTTGGTTATCAAGGCTGGGGTGAACTGAAAAGCGCCATGATTGATGATCTGGGCTTGCGCAATGATACATATGTATCCAAAGCGGAAAAACTGATTGCGAAAGGCACCCAGCCAGCGCTGTATGAAGAGGTTTTTCTGGCGCATCAGGCCAATCTGGCCTTTACCCAGACAGAAAACCAACAGGCAATGCAGCAGGCAGTCACCTTGCTGGATGAGGCGGAAAACGTCTATATCTGCGGTTTTCGTGCCAGCTTCCCCATCGCCTGGTCGCTGTTTTATGTCTACCGGCTGTTTAACCGTAAGGTGTCATTGATTGATGGTCTGGCGAGTAACATCGAAGTCTTTACCCGCGAGTTAAGTGGCAAAGATTGTGTGCTGCTGACCAGCTTCGCGCCTTATTCACGCGAATCGCTGGATGTCCTGCACGCGGCAACTGAGGCCGGTGCGCGTATCATCGCCATTACCGATTCCCCGGTTTCCCCACTGGCACAGGCGGCAGATTGTACCCTGTTGTTCTCTATCGACAGTCCTTCCTTCTTCCCTTCGGTGGTGTCGGGTATGGGGTTAGCGGAATGCCTGCTGGCGATGCTGGTGGCGCGTCATGGACGCGAAGCGGTCAGCAAGATTGAGAGCGCGGAACGTTATCTGATTGATTCGGGAGCCTACGTTATCCCTGGCAAATCCTGACGGCTGATCCATTTGTTCCTGTCATAAGAAAATGAAATGCATTTGTATCATATTTGCATTGACGTGATTCAAATGGATCATGCAAGATGCAATCAATATCGAGCACAAGCGTTTTCAGGAACAGGAACAAAGCATGAGTCAGATCATTCACCGCAGCCTTCGTACCACGCCAGCCGTGGCGGTGAGCGCGCAGGGGGCTTACATCACCGATATTCATGGTAAGCGTTTTCTCGATGCCTGCGGGGGCGCGGCAGTTTCCTGCCTGGGGCATGGTCATCCCGAGGTGCTGGCCGCCATGCACCGCCAGATTGATCAACTGGCTTATGCGCACACCAGCTTTTTCACCAGTGAAACTGTTGAACAGTTGGCTGCGCAATTAACCCGCACTGCCCCTGGCGATCTGAACTATGCCTACTTCGTTTCTGGCGGCTCCGAAGCGGTTGAGACGGCGCTAAAACTGGCACGTCAGTATTTTGTTGAGATTGGTCAGCCTGAGCGCACCACCTTTATTGCCCGCAAGCAGAGTTATCACGGTAATACCCTTGGAGCGTTAGCGGTAGGGGGCAATGAGTGGCGTCGCCGTCAGTTTGCCCCTTTGTTGATGGATGTGGTTCGCGTGTCGGCATGCAATGAGTATCGCGATCGTCGTGACGATGAAAGCCAGCAGCAATATACCCAGCGTCTGTTGAATGAACTGGAAGAAGCGATTCTGACCACCGGGCCGGAGAAAATCATTGGTTTCTGCGCGGAAACGGTGGTCGGTGCGACTACCGGTGCCACGCCGCCAACCCCCGGCTATTTTCAGGGTGTGCGCCGTTTATGCGACAAGTACGGCATCCTGTATATCGCCGACGAAGTGATGTGCGGCATGGGACGTACCGGCACCCTGCATGCTTTTGAGCAGGACGGCGTGATACCGGATATTGTCACCATCGCCAAAGGCTTAGGTGGCGGTTATCAGCCGATTGGTGCGGTGCTGGCGAGCGAAAAAATTGTCGCGGCATTACAGGCGGGCAGTGGCTTGTTCCAGCATGGTCATACTTACATCTGTCACGCCACGGCGGCCGCAGCGGCATTGGCGGTACAGCAAGTTATTGAGCGCGACAACCTGCTGGCACAGGTACAGCAGCAGGGGGCATATCTGCAACAGGCGTTGCGTGAGGTGTTAGGTGAGTTGTCGCATGTCGGAGACACGCGCGGGCGCGGTTTGTTCGCGGGCGTGGAACTGGTGCAGGATAAAGCCAGCAAGACCCCGTTCGATCCGGCACTGAAGCTGCATGCGGCAATCAAAGCGCAATGTATGGCGCGTGGTTTAATGGTGTATCCGATGGGCGGCACCCTCGACGGTCAATATGGCGATCATATCCTGATCGCACCACCGTTCATCGTCACTCGCCCACAACTGGATTTTGTGGTGGATACGCTGCATCAGGTAATTAGCGAAGAAACGCGCAAGCTGGCGGGGCGTTAATTATGAATCGTTTACCGCCGCTGGCTGAACAGCAATGGAGCGAAGAACAGCGTCAGTTGGCTGAAGAGATCATCAACGGACCGCGCGGTGCCTTGTTGCCACCGTTTGAACCGCTGTTACGCAGTCCGGAGTTGATGGCGCATGCACAACGTATGGGTGAATATCTGCGTTATCGCAGTGCGCTGGGTCAGCGCCTGTCGGAGCTGGCGATTCTGCTTACGGCGCGCCATTGGTCACAGCCGGTTGAGTGGGCGATTCACGCCCCTATCGCACGGGAGAAGGGGATCTCCGCCCACGCGGTGCAGGCGATTAACGAGCAACGCTTGCCTGAAGATTTACAGGATGATGAGTGGGTGCTGTATCACTTCTGCCAGCAGCTGCATCAACAGAAAAAAGTGAATGATGACACCTGGCAACAGGCCATCGCCCTGTGGGGTGAGAAAGGTGTGGTCGACCTGATCGGTATCAACGGTTATTACAGTTTTCTTTCCATGATAATGAATGGCGCACAGACGCCAGTACCCGACACCAGGGATTTTATTATCCCCGCATAAGTGGTTCACTCGAAAATAAGGGCAGGCATCGCGCCCTTATTCCCCGTGCTGAATAACATTGATGAATAATGGTAGCCAATATTTATTGTGCTGCGCGAATGCTACTGCCTGCTGTTTCACTGACGCTGAGGGTTATTATGTCTGCATTTTTTTCAAAATTAAAAGTCACGCTGGCACTCGTTGCCTGTTCGGCCAGTTTTGTTGCTACGGCCCAGGATAAATTGGTGGTGGGTGTGGATACCGCTTTTGTTCCGTTTGAATTTAAACAAGGCGATAAATATGTCGGTTTTGATATCGATTTATGGGATGCCATTGCACAGAAAATGCATGTCAGCTATGAATTACGTCCAATGGACTTCGGTGGTTTAATTCCGGGCTTGCAATCACGCAATCTGGATGTGGCAATGGCCGGGATTACCATCACCGATGCTCGCAAACAGGTGGTGGATTTCAGCGATGGTTATTATGACGCCGATTTATTAATGGCGGTTAAAAGCAGTGATAACGCCATCACCAAATTCAGCGATTTGGCGGGTAAAAAAGTGGGCCTGAAACAGGGCACTGCGGCGGCCAGCTTTATGAAAGCCAAATATAAAGCGGATTACGTTGAGTTCCCGAATATCGACAACGCCTACCTTGATTTGCAGGCCGGTAATCTGGATGCCGTGGTGCACGATTCACCGAACGTACTCTATTACGTGAAAACTGCCGGTGATGGCAAAGTGAAATCTACCGGAGAAACCGACAGCATTCTGCCGCAGCAGTACGGTTTCGCAATGCAGAAAAACAGCAGCTGGACGCCAAAAGTTAATGCGGCGCTGAAAGCATTACGCGCCGACGGCACCTACAACAAAATCTACGTAAAGTGGTTTGATAAACAACCTAAATAATCCTGTCAGGCCGGTGAAAACCGGCCTGAATTTAGCTGAATTGGTCGTGCTATGAATTTCGAAACCAAATATATATGGGAATCCCTGCCGCTGTTATTACAGGGATTACAATTGACGTTGATTATTTCCCTGACGGGATTGCTTGGTGGGTTTGTGATTGGCCTGCTGGCGGGAACCTGCCGTGCCCTGGGTGGCCGTATCACGAAAACGATATCATTAATTTTCGTTGAGCTGATCCGTGGTACACCTATTATGGTGCAGGTGATGTTTATTTACTTCGCATTGCCGATGGTGTTACCAATTCGTATCGATCCGGTGAGCGCCGCGATTGTCACCATTATTATTAACTCTGGTGCCTATATTGCAGAAATTACCCGTGGCGCCATTTTATCCATTAATAAAGGTTTTAAAGAGGCCAGCCTGGCGATGGGTCTCTCCCAGCGCCGTACACTATGGTACGTGATCATGCCGCTGGCGTTACGTCGTATGATTCCGGCGCTGGGGAATCAATGGATTATCAGCATTAAAGACACCTCATTATTTATTGTCATTGGCGTGGCTGAACTAACGCGTCAGGGCCAGGAAATTATTGCGGGCAACTTCCGCGCACTGGAAGTCTGGACCGCGGTCGCGCTGATTTATCTGCTGGTGACGTTGTGCCTGAGTTTCCTGCTGAAGCAACTGGAGAAAAGGATCCATATTTTATGAGCATGGTTGAATTTAATGCGGTCTCCAAGCATTTTGGTGCGACTCAGGTGCTGCACGATATCAATTTAAAAATTGAAGCCGGGGAAGTGGTGGTGATCATCGGTCCATCGGGATCGGGCAAATCAACGCTGCTGCGTTGTATTAACAAGTTGGAAGAGATTTCTTCCGGCACCCTGCTGGTGGCAGGCATGCACATCACCGATCCCCACGCCAATGAGTGTGATATCCGCCGCGAAGCAGGGATGGTGTTCCAGCAGTTTCACCTGTTTCCGCATCTGACCGCGCTGGAGAACGTGATGTTTGGCCCAATTCGCGTGCGTAAGCAGAGTAAAGCGGCGGCACGCGAACAGGCGCTGGCGCTACTGGATCGCGTCGGGCTGCGTGAACGTGCCAATCATTATCCCTCCGAGTTGTCCGGCGGCCAGCAGCAGCGTGTCGCGATTGCCCGTGCGCTGGCGGTGAAGCCGAAAATGATGCTGTTTGACGAACCGACGTCGGCCCTCGACCCGGAGCTGCGCCATGAGGTGTTAAAGGTGATGCGCTCGCTGGCGGATGAAGGCATGACAATGGTGATCGTCACCCATGAGATCGGTTTTGCGCGTGATGTGGCATCGCGACTAATCTTTATTGATGGTGGCACCATTGCGGAAGATGGCCCGCCTGATATTCTGCTCAACGCCAGCAGCAATCCGCGTCTGAAAGAGTTTTTGCAGCACGTTTCCTGAATATAAGTGAATGATAACACCATGAAAAAAATCGCAATCAGTGGATCCGCATTTGCCGTCGGTAAGCAATTAGGTGAGTTTGGCCGTGATGCCTGGCATCAGAAGCTGACGCAAACCCGGCTGTGGCAAACGGTGATCGCCATGCAGGGATCGGCACAACTCCAGGCAATGCGCGCTGCGGTGATCGCGCAGTATCCGCTGATTTGGCAGGAGCTGGAAGGTATGGCGCAGGGGCTGGGCGTCCCGGTTGACGAGGTCCTCGCCTGGAACTGCCGTGGCGATCTGGTGCGTTCCACTTCGGACGGTTGTACTACCGTGGCGGGTAGTCGCGTGACCGGTGAGATTATCATCGCCCATAACGAGGATGGTTTCCCGCAGCTGCGCGAGGATTGCGCGCTGGTCAGCATCACGCCGAATGACGGGCTGGGGTTCACCAGCTTTGCTTATCCCGGCTCAATTCCCGGTCATACCTTTGCAGTTAACGAGAAGGGCATCGTCAACACGGTGAATAATATCCGTGCGCTGCACCGCCCGGCGGGTTTACCGCGTCAGGTGCTGGCCCGCGCGGCGTTAAACGCCGCCACGCTGGACGAGGCGGTTCTGCAATTAACCACGCATACGCGTGCCGGGGCATTTCACCATACGCTGGGACAGATGGGCGACGGTCGTGTATTCAGTGTGGAGGCCACCGGTTCGGGCTGTTCCGTGGTGCAGGTAACAAATGTGATGGGCCATGCCAATCACCTTGTTCACCCGGTGATGGACGATGTTCAGCAGGTTATCACCGCCAGTTCAGCTTCACGCCAGGCAAGATTAAAAGGCTGGCAGGCCAGTCAGTCAGAACTGGACGAGGATGCGGCAAAAGCGATTTTGTCGGACCAGCATGATGCTGAGCTACCGATCTACCGTTTATCACCGCAGGACCCGGATGACGAAAACACCCTCGCTACCGCGATATTCACCCTGAGTTCGCAGCGGGTTGACTGGCAGGTCTTCACCCTGGATCGCCAGCTTGCCGCGTTGAAGGGCTGGGTCAGTTAATGGACAGGTCGTCACCCTAAAGATGACGACCTGATTGAACAGGCTTACTGGCTGGTACCGTCGGTTTTGGTATTAACCTCACCGCTGCCTTTTTGCGTCTGGACTTTTTTGTTCATGTCCGGACATTTCCCTTCTTTACACTGGCTATTTTTATGAATTTCGCTGGCAGACATATTACTGCTGTCAGTACTACCCGACGTTGCCGCGCTATTCACATCAGTGTTGTTGATTTTGCTATTATCAACTTTATTCGGTGGCAGATTCTGTTTCGCGCCGCCAGCCGCCGCACCGGCATCCGCAGCCTGATTAGTTGTCCCGTTACTATCCGAAGCCGCCATCGCTGCTCCGCTACCAAGTGTCATTGCTGCCGTGAGAAAGATAATTGCAAACTTATTCATCATTATGCTCCTTTAATTAATGACAGTTGCCGTCTTGAACCCGATGGTGCAGTTTGACGAAAACAAAGCACCCCGACGGAATATAATTCCATCGAAGATGTGATGTGTGAATTTAACTAATGAAGTTTATTCAATACATGGTGCTTACTATTAAAAGTCTAGTGCAAAACCGCATAAATGCAAATTTCACTTATACCCTTTCCCCGCGCGGGTAATTTACAGCGCTAGTCTGACGGGCTACAGTGGACGGGTTGCGTCCGGCGCGCGCCGGGCCAGAAATTGAATGGACTAAGTATGAATTACCAGAACGACGATTTAAGAATTAAAGAAATCAAAGAATTATTACCTCCTGTTGCGTTGTTTGAAAAATTTCCCGCGACTGATAGCGCGGCACAGACCGTCGCGAAAGCCCGCCAGGCTATTCACCGTATTCTGCATGGCGAAGATGACCGCCTGCTGGTGATCATCGGGCCGTGCTCGATTCATGACACCGCAGCCGCCAAAGAGTATGCCGGGCGTTTACTGAAGTTGCGCGATGAGCTGAGCGGCGAGCTGGAAGTGGTAATGCGTGTCTACTTTGAGAAACCCCGTACCACCGTGGGCTGGAAAGGGCTGATCAACGATCCTTACATGGATGGCAGCTTCCAGATCAACGACGGCCTGCGTCTGGCGCGCAAATTGCTGGTGGATATCAACGATACCGGTCTGCCTGCGGCAGGCGAGTTCCTTGATATGATCACCCCGCAATACGTGGCGGATCTGATGAGCTGGGGCGCGATTGGTGCGCGTACCACCGAATCACAGGTGCACCGTGAGCTGTCTTCCGGTCTTTCCTGTCCGGTAGGTTTCAAAAATGGCACCGATGGCACCATCAAAGTGGCGATTGACGCCATTGGTGCTGCCAGCGCGCCGCACTGCTTCCTGTCGGTCACCAAGTATGGTCATTCAGCGATTGTCGAAACCAGCGGCAACGAAGATTGTCATATCATTCTGCGTGGTGGCAAAGAGCCGAATTACAGCGCCCATCATGTGGCAGCGGTGAAAACCGGGCTGGAGAAAGCGGGCCTGACACCACAGGTGATGATCGACTTCAGCCACGCCAACAGCAGCAAACAGTTCCAGCGCCAGATGGTGGTGGCGGAAGATGTTGCGCAGCAGATTGCCGGTGGTGAGCGAGGTATTACCGGTGTGATGCTGGAGAGTAACCTGGTGGAAGGTAACCAGAGCCTCGACAGCGGTGAGCCGCTGGTATACGGCAAAAGCGTGACCGATGCCTGTATTGGCTGGGAAGATACTGACAAAGTATTGCGTCAGTTGGCTCAGGCGGTGAAACAGCGTCGCGGTTAATTTCCGTAGCGGCGCGATTTATCGCGCGGGTTTGATAACAGCGCGATAAAGAGAAAGGCCAGACTTGCGTCTGGCCTTCTTTTTTATTTCGCTTTACCCTGGTTTGCCACCGCGGCTGCTTTCGCAGCGATCTCGTCGGCATCGCCCAGATAGTAACGTTTCAGCGGTTTGAAGTTCTCGTCGAACTCATACACCAGCGGCACGCCGGTTGGGATGTTCAGTTCGAGGATTTCGTCTTCGCTCAGGTTGTCGAGGTATTTCACCAGCGCACGCAGCGAGTTACCGTGTGCCGCAATGATCACTTTCTCACCGCTTTTGATGCGCGGCAGAATGCTGTCGTTCCAGTAAGGGATCACACGTTCGATGGTCAGCGCCAGGCTTTCGGTGGTCGGCAGCTGGGCATCAGTCAGTGATGCATAACGCGGGTCGTGGCCCGGGAAACGCTCATCGCTGCGATCCAGTTCTGGCGGAGTAACCGCGAAGCCGCGACGCCACTGTTTCACCTGATCGTCGCCATATTTGGCAGCGGTTTCTGCTTTGTCCAGACCCTGCAACGCACCGTAGTGACGTTCGTTCAGACGCCAGCATTTTTCAACCGGCAGCCAGGCCTGGTCCAGCTCGTCCAGTACATTCCACAGGGTGTGGATGGCACGTTTCAGCACGGAGGTGTAGGCAAAATCGAATACGAAACCTTCTTTCTTCAGCAGCTGACCGGCTGCTTTGGCTTCGGTGCGACCCTTGTCGGACAGATCCACATCGTACCATCCGGTGAAGCGGTTTTCCTGATTCCACTGGCTTTCGCCGTGGCGCACCAGAACCAGCTTAGTTACGGCCATAGCTTAACTCCTTAATGCTTGATGTATTATAGAAACCGGCGGCGGCCACCTGATGAAGCGGCTCACTGATAGCGCCATACCATAGCGGAAAACATCGCACTGCGTAAGCCTGTCAGCGACGCAGTGCGCGTTTTTCATCCGGCGGGTCAGTGCGGGGTGAGGCGATAGCGCGTCACCGACTGCCAGCTGTCGCCGGGTTGCAACCAACAATCCGGTTGCGGCCACTCAGTATGGTTGGGCGAATCCGGTAAAAATTCACTCTCTAAGGCGATGCCCTGGAAAGCAGTATAGCTTCCCTGCTCGCGGGCGCGCGTTCCCTCCAGATAGTTGCCGGAGTAGAACTGAAGCGCCGGGGCAGCGGTAAATACGCTCAACTCCAGCTTACCGTCGGCCGACCACAGTCGGGCGGCGGGCTGGCTGCTGTCACCAGCGGTATTCAGCAGAAACGCATGGTCATAACCTTTTACCGCTTTCTGATCGTCATCGGCGAGGAAGTCATCGGCGACGGTTTTCGGCTGACGAAAATCGAAGCTGGTTCCCTCTACCGCTTTCAGCGGCGCATTGGGGATGCCTTCATTGTCGACCGGCAGATAACGGTCTGCCAGCAGTTGTAAGCGATGCTGGCGCGCATCGCCATGATGCGCGTCAAGGTTGAAGTAAGCATGGTTGGTAAGGTTGACCGGGCAGGGCTTATCGGTGCTCGCTACATAGCTAATCGACAGGCAATTGTCGTCATCAAGTTGATAACGCAGGTCAGCAATCAGATTGCCGGGGAATCCCTGATCGCCATCCGGCGAGTCGAGGCGATAATGCACCTCGGTTTCGCTCTGGCTGATGATCTGCCAGCGACGTTTATCAAATCCTTGCGGCCCGCCATGTAGCTGATGCGCACCCTGATTGGCCACCAGTGCCAGATTCAGCGGCTTCAGCGTGGCGTTGGCGATACGGTTGGCATAACGGCCAACCGTGGCACCGAGATACGCATCTTGGTGCAGATAGTCGGATGGCGTGGCGCAGCCGAGCAGCGCTTCACGCACGCTACCATCCCGCATTGGCACGCGCGCCGACAGCCAGGTCGCGCCCCAGTCCATAAACGTCACCACCATACCGTTGTGATTACGTAACACGGTAATGCGCCACGGTTGTCCATCCGGTGCATGTGATTGCACATCATTTACCATTGGCCAGCTCCTTCAGAGGCTTTACACACGTAGAAGGTTTCTTTGATACCGGTTTGGGCTTCATACTGCCCGGCCACTGCCGCTTTCACCTGATCCACCAAATCGGTTGGCATCAGGGCCACGATGCAGCCGCCAAAGCCGCCACCGGTCATTCGCACACCGCCGCGCGGTCCGATCTCAGCTTTGACGATCTCCACCAACTGGTCAATCGGCGGTACGGTGATTTCGAAATCATCACGCATTGAGGCATGTGATTCGGCCATCAGAACACCCATTCGCGTCAGATCGCCCGCTGCCAGCGCGTCGGCGGCTTCCAGCGTGCGCGCATTCTCGGTAATCACATGACGGACACGTTTTGCCACCAGCGGATCGAGCTTGTCTTCAGCCGCTTCGAATTCCGCCAGGGTGACATCGCGCAGCGCGGGTTTATTGAAGAAACGTGCACCGGTTTCACATTGCTCGCGACGGGTGTTGTATTCACTGCCCACCAGCGTCCGGCGGAAGTTGGAGTTGATGATCACCACTGCCACATCTGCCGGCATCGAAACGGCGCGGGTGCTGAGGCTACGGCAATCCAGCAGCATGGCGTGATCCTGCTTACCCAGCGCCGAGATCAACTGATCCATGATGCCGCAGTTACAACCGACAAACTGGTTTTCCGCTTCCTGACCGTTCACGGCAATGGCTGCGCCGTCGAGCGGCAGTTGATACAACTGTTGGAACACGGTGCCCACCGCCACTTCAAGCGACGCCGAAGAACTCAGGCCCGCGCCCTGCGGCACGTTACCGCTGATCACCATATCCACGCCGCCAAAGCTGGCATCGCGTTTTTGCAGATGTTTCACCACGCCGCGCACATAATTGGCCCACATCGGTTCTTTTACCGGCTCAATCGGCGCATCCAGTGAGAAACTGTCTTGCTGGTTATCGTAATCCACCGCCACCACGCGCACCTGGCGGTCATCGCGTTTGGCACAGGCAATCACGGTTTGATAATCAATGGCGCAGGGCAGCACGAAACCATCATTATAGTCGGTGTGTTCACCAATCAGGTTAACGCGACCAGGTGCCTGAATGCTGTGGCTCGGCTGATAACCAAATGTCTCGACGAACGTCTGTTGTGTAATGGATTTTAATGACATTTATTGCGCCTCGCGGAAATGGACATCGCTGACAGAACGCAGGCGTTCAGCCGCCTGTTCTGCCGTTAAATCACGTTGGGTTTCGGCCAGCATCTCGTAGCCAACCATAAATTTGCGCACCGTTGCTGAGCGCAGCAGCGGCGGATAGAAATGCGCGTGCAGTTGCCAGTGATCGTTGGCTTCACCGTTAAAAGGCGCGCCGTGCCAGCCCATTGAGTAGGGGAAGGAGCACTGGAACAGGTTGTCGTAGCGGCTGGTGAGCAGCTTGATCGCCAGCGCCAGATCTTTGCGTTGCGCGTCGGTCAGATCGGTGATGCGTTTCACCTGCGCTTTTGGCAGCAGCAGCGTTTCAAACGGCCACGCGGCCCACCAGGGCACCACCGCCAGCCAGTGGTCGGTTTCTACTACGGTACGGCTACCATCGTTCAGTTCACGCGCGGCGTAGTCCAGCAGCATCGGTGTGCCTTTTTCGGCGTAATAGCGACGCTGGAGATGGTCTTCCCGCTGTGCCTCATTCGGCAAAAAGCTGTTTGCCCATACCTGACCGTGCGGATGGGGGTTAGAGCAGCCCATCGCTGCACCTTTGTTTTCAAACACCTGCACCCACGGGTAGTGCTGACCGAGATCGGCGGTTTGTTCCTGCCAGGTACGTACGATCTCTTCCAGCGCGCTGAGCGGCAGTTCCGGCAGGGTTTTGCTGTGATCCGGCGAGAAGCAGATCACCCGGCTGGTGCCGCGCGCGCTTTCGCAACGCATCAGAATATCGTCGCTTTGCGGCGCATTAGGCGTGTCGGTCATCAGCGCGGCAAAGTCATTAGTGAAGACGTAAGTGCTTTTATAATCGGGATTTTTATCACCGGTGATGCGGGTATTACCGGCGCAGAGGAAGCAGTCGGGATCGTGTGCCGGCAATGTTTCCAGCGCCGGCGTTTCCTGTGCGCCCTGCCACGGACGCTTGGCGCGATGTGGCGAAACCAATACCCACTGATCGCTCAGCGGGTTATAACGGCGATGCGGATGATCGACCGGGTTAAATTTTTCCATGTTGGATCCTGGTAAACGACAAACAGATAAAAATGACTGCGTTCAAAGTAGCATAAAGGTCAGACTGAAAGCGTGATCCAGTCTGGATAAATGGTATCGTTTACACAAGGTGACGATTCTCATTTTGTGGGGTTATCAGGCGTGTTTGCCGAATATGTGGGCAATGAAATGGTAACGGTTACATTGATGGTGTGATGCGCGATAAATCACGCCGCTAGCGTAGCGGCGCGATTTATCGCGCGGGTTTTAACGCAGCTTTTCTTGCTGATACCCATAGTCACCGCCATCCTGCGCGACAAAGCTCAGGCGATGGGTGATGCACTGTGGCGCATCTTCGGCGTGGTGGGAAACAAACAACAACTGGGTACGACCTTCGCCAATCAGCACATCGACAAAGCGTCGCACCAGTTGACGGTTGATGGGATCCAGACCCTGCAACGGTTCATCCAGAATCAGCAGCGCCGGATGTTTCACCAACGCACGCGCAATCAGCACCAGCCGCTGCTGGCCCCAGGAGAGGCTATGGAAGGGCGCATCGGCCAGCGCGTTATCCATCCCCAGTAACGCCAGCCACTGACGCGCCAGCGATTTTTGCCGATCCGACACCGCCTGATACAGTCCGATGGAATCAAAGAAGCCGGAGAGGATCACAGTACGCACGTTGACGCTGACACGGTAATCAAGGTGCAGGCTGCTGCTGACGTAACCAATATGTTGTTTGATGTCCCAAATGGTTTCTCCGCTGCCGCGACGAATGCCGAACAGGGTTAAATCGTTGCTGTAGCCTTGCGGATGGTCACCGGTCACCAGGCTGAGCAGGGTGGATTTGCCTGCGCCATTGGGGCCGATAATCTGCCAGTGCTCACCGGGATTTACCTGCCAGCTCAGGCCGTTGATAATCGGCTTGTCGTTATATGACACCACGCCGTTACGCAGAATCACCCGTGGCGCATCCTCCGCCAGCGGGGGAATTTGATCGGGAGCATCGGCTTCCGGCAGCGCCATACCGGACAGTTTTTCACTGTGCGCCAGTTGGGCAACCAGCGCTTCAGCCAGAATCGCCTGACGTTGGCCGACGTGGGTGAGGGTGCACTCCGCCAGTACGCCTACCTGATCGACAAAGTCGGGAATATCGTCAAAGCGGTTCAGCACCAGAACCACGGTGTAGCCATGCTGATGCAGATCGCTCAGGGTTTGCGCCAGGCTGGCACGGGACGCCACATCCAGACCATCAAAAGGTTCATCGAGGATCAGCAGGTCCGGTTGCGCCATCAGCGCCTGGCACAGCAGGGTTTTACGCGTTTCGCCGGTCGAGAGATATTTAAAACGACGATCCAGCAGGTAGCTGATGCCAAACTGTAGCGCCAGCGCCTGACAGCGCGCGTCGTCTTTGACTTCATCCTGAATGATCTGCGCAGCCGTGCGACCGGTGTCATCCTCGCCTTCGCTGAGCATGTCGGTGTTGTTGCGTTCCCACTCTTCGGTCACCAGCTTTTGCAGCTGTTCGAGTGATAAGCGGGTCGGACGTTGAAAGCTATGCGTGACGCTGCCTTTACCCGGCGGCAATTCACCGGACAACGCGCGGGCCAGTGAGGATTTGCCGCTACCGTTGGCACCGACAAACGCCCAGCTCTCTCCGCTGTTAAGCGTTAAATCATTGAGGGACAGTACTCGGGTGTCGCTAAGACGAAACGTGCCTTGCGAAATTTGCAATGAAGCCATGATTTGTTCCATTTTATGCATCGTGTCACTCAGTTGTAGCGACCGCTGTCGGTGAAGTCAAATCATGGCCGGGATTTCAGAGCAGTGTGGCGATGATGGCGTGTTCCGCATTAAAACTGGCGGTGACGTTGTCGCCAGGTTGCAGATTCTGCTGCGTCACTGCGCTATTCGGCAGCGTGGCACACAGGGTTTCTCCACCAGGTAGCGCCATCAACACCTCGCTCACCTGTTCACCGGGTTCAATGGTGGTTATCTGCACCGGCAGCTGATTATCCCCGTGGCTGGCTGTGCGGCTGACTTGAATCCACGGTGCTTTGATCAGCACCAGCACCTCTTTGCCGCTTTCCAGTTGCAAACGTTCGGCACTGCGCTGGGTCAGCGCCACCTGCAAGCGGGTTACGCCATCGCTTAACAACACCTCAAGATGCTGCACTACCTGCTGATTATCACGCGCCAGTACCGTGCCGTACAGTTGGTTGCGTGCGCTGGTTTGCAGCGAGAAACGCGCAATCGCCGCCAGCAGGCTATCGAGCGGCAGGGTGTCGTTTTGCAGCACATCAAAGGCTTTCTGCTGGATCTGCTCCATCAACTGGAACAGCTGGATCAGGCGCTCACCGTAACGTGTCAGTTGCGCACCGCCACCTCCTTTGCCGCCGGTGGCGCGTTCCACCAGGGTTTGATCTGCCATCCCGTTCATGTCGTTGATGGCATCCCAGGCGCTTTTGTAACTGATACCCGCCAGTTTTGCTCCCTGGCTGATGGAGCCGGTCTCCTTAATCCGCTTCAGAAGTTCGATGCGGCGCGGATCGGCAAACAACTTCTGCTGTAGGCGAATATGGAGAGAGAGTTCAGCTTGCATGTCAGCTCCTTAAGTTAGTGGCACCAATTGTATGCGCTAAAGTAAAAGCACGAAAAGGGCATGGCAGTTTATTCTCAAGCCGTTACAATCACTTTTTTATCATTTTCGTGAGGTTTCCATGCTGGAACTGCTAAAAAGCCTGGCCGTGGCCATCATTATGGTGCCAATTGTTATGGCTATCATGCTGGGTTTAATTTACGGCTTGGGTGAAGTCTTCAACGTCATCTCGAAATTTGGCCGCCGCGACGATCGCCCCGCCAACAACTCACATTGATTTTTCAACGCCCGCATCTTGCGGGCGTTTTGCTCTTAACTTCCGCCAAATCCTGCCGATATAAACTTCATGACAGCATCGAAGCCAGCGTTGTAGTATTCAGTATATAACGTAACAAGGAGCTAAAAATGCTATCAAAACATTACCGCTGGGGTGCCGCTGCCGTTCTGACTTTTTCACTGGCCGGACAGGCACTGGCTGCTGAGAAAATTACCGTGTTTGCAGCGGCCTCACTGACCAACGCGTTGCAGGATATCGCCACGCAGTATCAGAAAAAAACCGGTGTCGAAGTGGTGTCGTCCTTTGCGTCGTCGTCGGTACTGGCGCGCCAGATTGAGCAGGGTGCACCGGCAGATCTGTTTATCTCTGCTGACCAGCAGTGGATGGACGATGCGGTGGCGAAAAAAAGCGTCATCGATAACACGCGTTTAACCCTGTTGGGTAACGATTTGGTGTTGGTGGCACCGCGCAGCGACAGCGCTAAAGCCGTGACCATCAATGCGCAAACCGACTGGAAAAGCCTGCTGAAGGGCCAGCGTCTGGCGGTGGGCGACCCGGATCATGTTCCTGCCGGGATCTACGCAAAAGAAGCGTTACAGAAACTGGGCGCGTGGGATACGTTAGTGCCGGTACTGGCCCCGGCCAACAACGTGCGTGCTGCGCTGGCGCTGGTGGAACGTAATGAAGCGCCTTACGGCATTGTTTACGGTTCCGATGCGGTAGCCAGCCAAAAAGTGCAGGTAGTGGGGCGTTTCCCGGAAGATAGCCATAAGCCGGTCGAATATCCGATGGCGATCGTCAAAGAACATCAGCGTGCGCCGGTAGAAGCCTTCTTCAAGTATTTGCAGGGGCCGGAAGCCGCCGCAGTGTTTAAACAGTATGGATTTACGCCGAAGAAATGATATTGAGTGATCCCGAATGGCAGGCGGTGTTTCTCAGCCTGAAAGTCTCCACTGTGGCGGTGTTGTGTAGCCTGCCGTTGGGCATCCTGATGGCCTGGATTCTGGCGCGTTGCCAGTTTCCGGGCAAAACCCTGCTCGATAGTGTTATCCATCTACCGCTGGTGCTACCGCCGGTGGTGGTCGGTTATTTGCTGCTGATTGCCCTCGGGCGGCGTGGCTTTATCGGTGCCTGGTTATATGACTGGTTTGGTTTCAGCTTTGCTTTTAGCTGGCGTGGCGCGGTGGTGGCGGCGGCGGTGATCGCTTTCCCGTTAATGGTGCGAGCCATTCGCCTGGCGCTGGAAGCGGTAGATACCAAACTGGAACAGGCGGCACGCACCCTCGGCGCAGGACGCTGGCGCGTGTTCTTTACCATTACCTTACCCCTGACCTTTCCCGGCATCATTGTCGGTACGGTGCTGGCTTTTGCCCGTTCGCTGGGTGAGTTTGGTGCCACCATCACCTTCGTGTCGAATATACCTGGTGAAACCCGCACCATTCCGTCAGCGATGTTTACCCTGATTGAAACACCGGGGGCGGAAAATGCCGCCGCGCGCTTGTGTGCGGTGGCGATTGTGCTGGCGTTGCTGTCGCTGGTGGCGTCGGAACTGCTGGCCCGCTGGGGCCGTAAGCGGCTGGGGGTTTAATGCTGACACTGAACTTTTCCCAGCAGTTGGGCACCCACCAGTTAGATGTGGACGTGGAGATCCCCGGCAAAGGGATCACCGCAATTTTTGGCGTTTCTGGCGCGGGCAAAACCTCGTTGATCAACGCGATTGGCGGGTTAACTCAGCCGCAGCAGGGGCAGATTAAACTGGATGAACGGCTGTTGTTTGATGCCGCCACCGGACTGAATTTACCGCCAGAGAAACGCCGTATCGGTTATGTGTTTCAGGATGCTCGCCTGTTCCCGCATTACAGCGTGCGCGGCAATCTGCAATACGGTATGGCGGCTACCATGAAACCACAATTCGACAGCCTGGTGGCGTTATTGGGCCTCGACGCCTTGCTGCGTCGCGCGCCATCTTCTTTATCTGGCGGCGAGAAACAGCGGGTGGCGATTGGCCGCGCGCTGCTCACGGCACCGGATATTCTGTTGATGGATGAGCCGTTGGCCTCGCTGGATTTACCACGTAAACGTGAACTGATGCCTTACCTGCAAAAGCTGGCGAAACAGGTGGATATTCCGCTGTTGTACGTGTCGCACAGCCTCGACGAGATCCTGCAACTGGCGGATAACGTGCTGGTGCTGGATAGCGGTAAAGTCAAAGCCTTTGGCTCGCTGGAGAAGGTGTGGAGCAGTGCGGCGATGCGCCCGTGGCTACCGGCCAGCGATCGCACCAGCGTACTTCGCGTCCAGGTGCTGGAGCAGCATCCTGATTACCCGATGACAGCGCTGTCACTCGGCGATCAACATATCTGGGTCAGCCGGGTCAATCAGCCGCTGAAAACCGCGTTACGCATTCGTATCGCGTCAGCCGATGTGTCGCTGGCATTGCAACCGCCGCAAAACACCTCAATTCGTAACATCCTGCCCGCACAGGTGGTTGAATTGCTGGAGATTGACGATCAGGTAGAGGTTAAGCTGCGCATTGGCATCAGCGAGCTGTGGGCGCGTATTTCGCCTTGGGCGCGGGATGAGCTGGGCATTCGGCCGGATCAGTGGCTGTATGCCCAGATTAAAAGCGTGTCGATTACGCCCTGATGTCGGGAAATCCGTAGCGGCGCGATTTATCGCGCGGATTTTACAGAATTTCCTGGTAAATCACTTCGGCAATGCCCGGCTCCAGATTGGTGCCAATCACTTTGCCGGCGCGTGCTTTGATCGCGTCGTCGGCATTGCCCATCGCCACGCCCAGACCGACTTCTTCCAGCATACTGAGGTCGTTGTAGTTATCACCAAACGCCAGCACGTCTTTCATGCTTAATCCCTGGCTCTCCACCCACTGCGCAAGGCGTTTGCCTTTGCTGTTGCCGCGCTGGGCGATATCCACCTGATCGTGCCATGACCATTCACACGCCAGCCCCAGTTCGGCTTCGGTGCGCTCGGCAAATTGTTGCAGCGCGTGGGTATCGGCATGGGACAGGGCGAACTTCCAGATCGACTGTGCATCGTGCGCAGCCTGAACCAGGCTCGGCACATGGAGGAAGGTCGGACGTTGTGCCGCAGGCAGTGATTCCGCCCAGGTAAGGGTACGTGTCACATGGCCGGTCGGCTCCTGGTAAAGCATCGCGTCATCGACATACAGCAGGCCGTGAATCTGCTGTTCATCCAGCATCTCGATCACCCGCACCGCCTGAGATTTTTCCAGCGGATCGGAGGCCAGCACCTTTTTCGCCTGATAATCATACAAATAAGTACCGTTACAGCAGATAGCGGGTGTATCCAGTTGCAGTGCCTGATAAAAAGGATGGATGGCACAATGGTGGCGACCGGTAACAATCAGCACTTTGACGCCTGCCTGCTGCGCGCGGGCCAGGGCTTCAAGGGATTCAGGCAGAATGGTTTTACGCGGGGTCAACAGGGTGCCGTCAAGATCAAGGGCGATTACGCGGTAGCTCATTACTCTTTCCGTCTGGGTTACAAAGCAACCAGTCTACACCGGGTAACGCCTTTGAGACAAAAAGCAGGGCACAAATGATTCCTGCGCGGCAAAATGAAACGCGCTAGAGTGATACCCTTTCAGCAAGCCGAACAAGGAGAACGCATGAAACAAGTCGTGTATACCGCCAGCCCCGAGAGCCAGCAGATTCACGCCTGGCAGTTACAGGAAGATGGCGCGCTGACGTTATTACAGGTGACGGATGTGGCTGGTCAGGTGCAGCCGATGGTGGTCAGCCCGAAGAAAGATTTCCTCTATGTTGGCGTGCGTCCGAATTTTCGCGTGCTGGCATACCGTATTGCCGCGGATGGCACCCTGAGCGAAGCCGGAGAGGCACCGCTGCCGGGCAGCCCGACGCACATTTCTACCGATCGCCAGGGTAACTTCCTGTTCTGCGGTTCTTACAATGATGCCTGTGTCAGCATCAGCCCAATTGGTAGCGATGGTCTGCCGCAGGCTCCGAGCCAGGTGATCGGCGGGCTGGAAGGTTGTCACTCCGCCAATATTGATGTGAAAAACCAGACGCTGTTTGTGCCGGCGCTAAAGCAGGATCGTATTTGTTTGTTCCAGTTAGGCAACGATGGCAGCCTGACACCCGCCGCGCAAGCCCAGGTCACCACGGTTGAAGGCGCTGGCCCGCGTCATATGGCGTTTCACCCGAATGGCAACTATAGCTATTGCGTCAACGAACTGGACAGCAGCGTAGATGTCTGGGCGTTAAGCAATGCACACGGCGAAGTGGAGCGTGTGCAGAGCCTGAATATGATGCCTGCGGATTTCAGCGGCACCCGCTGGGCAGCGGATATCCATCTGACGCCGGATGGCCGTTTCCTGTATGCCTGCGATCGCACCAGCAGCACCATTACCGTATTCAGCGTCAGCGAAGATGGCGGCTTGTTGAACATCGAGGGCTTCCAGCCGACAGAGACGCAACCGCGTGGTTTTAATATCGACAACAGCGGGAAATATCTGGTGGCAGCCGGGCAGAAATCGCACCATATTGAGGTCTACAAAATCAGCGACGATCGCGGTCTGCTGACGCCGCTGGCGCGTTATGCCGTCGGACAAGGCCCAATGTGGGTGGTGATTCACCCACTGGGTTAAGTCATTACGCGATAAATCGCTAAAACCTTGCGCGATTAATCGCGCCGTTACGGGGGGAATGGTAGCGGTGCGATGTATCGCGCTGTTTTTCACCCCTGAAAATGGTGCGAAAAATCCAGCGCATCGCGTACGGCGTCGGTCAACTTCGTCAGCTCCGCCGCCGTGATCACATAGGGTGGCATCAGGTAGATCAACCGCCCAAACGGACGGATCCACACCCCGCGCTCGACAAAGAACTGTTGCAGGGCTGCCATATCCACTGCCCGACGAGTCTCAATCACACCAATCGCCCCCAGAACGCGTGCATCCGCTACGGCCGGATGGTCAGCTAACGGCAGCAATGCCGCGCGTAGCTGCTGCTCAATCTGTGCCACCTGCGCCGACCAGTGACCTTCGTTCACCATCTTCAGGCTTTCCACCGCGACCGCGCACGCCAGCGGATTACCCATAAAGGTTGGGCCATGCATAAAGCAGCCGGCGGCGCTGTTGCTGATGGTATCGGCCACTGCGCGAGTGGTAAGGGTGGCGGAGAGCGTCATAGTGCCGCCCGTCAGGGCTTTGCCCAGACATAAAATATCCGGCACGATCCCGGCATGTTCGCAGGCGAACAACTTGCCGCTGCGGCCAAAGCCGGTGGCAATCTCGTCGGCAATTAGCAACAAACCGTAGCGATCGCACAGCTCACGCACCCGTTGCAGATAACGCGGATGATAAAAACGCATCCCCCCTGCGCCCTGCACAATGGGCTCCAGGATCACTGCGGCAATCTGCCGGTGATGTTGCTCCGCCAGACGGGCAAAATCGGCGAAATCAGCGTCATCCCACGCATCATCAAACCCTCGCTCCGGTGCGGCCGCGAACAGGTGTTCCGGCAGATAACCGCGCCACAAGCTGTGCATCGAGTTTTGCGGATCGCACACCGACATCGCGGCGAACGTGTCGCCGTGATAACCGCGTTTCAGGGTGAGAAATTTTTGCCGGGTTTCACCCCGTCCCAACCAGTATTGCAGCGCCATTTTCATCGCCACTTCGACGGCGATCGACCCCGAATCGGCGAGGAACACACATTCCAGGGGGGCTGGCGTCATCGCCACCAACTGACGGCACAGCGCCACCGCAGCCGGGTGGGTGATGCCACCAAACATCACATGCGACATCTGCGCCAGTTGGTCCTGCAAAGCCTGATTAAGACGTGGATGGTTATAACCGTGGATCGCCGCCCACCATGACGACATGCCATCCACTAATTCACGTCCATCCGCCAGTTGCAACTGGCAGCCATGCGCCGCGACGACCGGGTAGCAGGGCAGGGGATCACGCATTGAGGTGTAGGGATGCCAGATATGCTGGCGGTCGAAATTGAGATCGTCCTGAGTGAACATGGGTATTGTAAACCAAAAATAAAAAATATAGTTTACAAGTATAACCACGTTAATCGTCAGGATGAACCCTTTTCTGGAGTGAAGCAATGGCACATCGCTGGACACTGGCACAAGCCCAGGCACTATTCGATAAACCTTTCCTTGAGCTGATGTTTGAGGCGCAGCAGGTACATCGCCAACATTTCGACCCGCGTCAGGTGCAGGTCAGTACCCTGCTGTCGATCAAAACCGGCGCCTGCCCGGAAGATTGTAAATATTGCCCGCAGAGCGCGCGCTACAAAACCGGGCTGGAATCGGAACGTCTGATGGAGGTGGAAGCGGTGCTGGAATCGGCGCGCAAAGCCAAAGCTGCCGGTTCGAGCCGTTTCTGTATGGGGGCGGCGTGGAAAAACCCGCACGATCGTGACATGCCTTACCTGGAGCAGATGGTGCAGGGCGTGAAAGCGATGGGGATGGAAACCTGTATGACCCTCGGCACCCTCAACGACACCCAGGCGCAGCGCCTGGCGCATGCCGGTCTGGATTTTTACAACCATAACCTCGATACCTCGCCGGAATTCTACGGCAACATCATCACCACGCGCAGCTACCAGGAACGCCTCGATACCCTCGACAAAGTGCGTGGTGCGGGCATTAAGGTGTGTTCGGGCGGTATCGTCGGCCTGGGCGAAACGGTAAAAGATCGTGCCGGTCTGCTGGTGCAACTGGCGAACCTGCCGACACCGCCGGAAAGCGTGCCGATCAACATGCTGGTGAAAGTTAAAGGCACGCCGCTGGCGGATAACGACGATGTCGAGCCGTTCGATTTTATCCGAACCATTGCGGTGGCCCGTATCATGATGCCGTCTTCTCATGTCCGCCTTTCTGCCGGTCGTGAGCAGATGAGCGAACAGACCCAGGCGATGTGTTTTATGGCCGGGGCAAACTCGATTTTCTACGGCTGCAAGCTGCTGACCACGCCGAACCCGGAAGAAGACAAGGATTTGATTCTGTTCCGTAAACTGGGACTCAACCCGGAGCATACCGCCACCACCGCCGGTGATAACGAACAGCAATATCAGTTGAGTGAACAGCTGTTGCATGCCGATACCGCGCAGTTTTACAACGCGGCGGTGTAATGAGCTGGTCGCAACGCATCGAACAGGCGCTGGCGGCGCGGCGTGCCGCCGACGGCTGGCGTCAGCGTATCCGCGTGGAACACAACAACGTGCGCGAGCTGACCGTCGCCGGGCAACGCTATCGCCACTTTTCCAGCAACGATTATCTTGGCCTGAGTCAGCATCCGGCAGTGATTGCCGCCTGGCAACAGGGGGCCGCTGAGGCCGGGGCTGGCGCGGGTGCATCGGGACATGTGACCGGTTTCAGCCGTTATCATGCGCAACTGGAAGAACAACTGGCCGACTGGCTGGGTTATCGCCGTGCGCTGCTGTTTATCTCGGGTTTCGCCGCCAATCAGGCGGTGATCCATCTGCTGGCGGAAAAGTCGGATCGGATTGTGGCCGACAAGCTGGCGCACGCCTCGTTACTGGATGCTGCCAGCCACAGCCCGGCCACGCTGCGCCGTTTTGCCCACAATCAGCCCGCCAGCCTGGCAAAGCTGTTGGCAACGCCGGTGGAGGGTAACACCCTGGTGGTCACCGAAGGCGTCTTCAGCATGGATGGCGACAGCGCACCGCTGGCGCAGCTGGCTGCTGAAACGCAACGCGCCAACGGCTGGCTGCTGGTCGATGATGCACATGGTATTGGCGTGACCGGTGAGCAAGGTCGTGGTAGCTGCTGGCAGCAGCAGGTGAAGCCAGAATTACTGATCGTCACCTTCGGCAAAGGCTTTGGCGTCAGCGGTGCCGCTTTGTTGTGCGATGACGCGACCGCCGATTATGTGGAACAGTTTGCCCGCCATTTGATCTACTCGACCGCCATGCCGCCCGCGCAGTGCTTCGCGCTGCTGGCGGCGTTACAGCAAATTCAGCAGGGCGATGAATTGCGTGCGCAGTTGCACGCCAATATCGCGCGTTTTCGCGCTGGAGCGGCAGACCTCCCCTGGCAGTTGATGCCATCGGCCAGCGCCATCCAGCCGTTGGTGGTCGGTGAGAACAGTGCTGCGCTGGCGTTATCACAGCGGTTGAAGGCGGCGGGCTGCTGGGTCAGCGCCATTCGTCCCCCGACGGTGCCACCGGGCACAGCACGCCTTCGCATCACCCTGACCGCCGCACATGGTTTTGACGATATCGATCGTCTGCTGGAGGCGCTGTATGACGCTGCACATCAATAAACAGGCGATTGCTCAGGCGTTTGGTCGGGCGGCACAACATTATGAGCAGCATGCCGAGTTGCAACGCCAGAGTGGTGATGCCCTGCTGGCGCTGGCACCGGCCGGATTTGGCCCGCACCTGCTGGATGCCGGATGTGGCACCGGTTGGTACAGCCGCTACTGGCGCGATCGTGGACGTACCCTGACTGCGCTTGACCTGTCACCAACCATGCTGAATAGCGCGGCCCGGCAACACTCGGCACATCATTATGTGCAGGGCGATATTGATGCTCTGCCGCTGCCGGATGCCTGCGTTGATGGCGTGTGGAGCAACCTCGCGGTGCAATGGAGTAGCGATCTGCGCACTGCTTTGCAGCAATTTCTGCGCGTGACTCGCCCCGGCGGCAGCGTGCTGTTTTCCACTTTGCTGGCCGGTTCGCTCAATGAGGTTCATCAGGCGTGGGCGCAGTTGGATGGACGTCAGCACGCCAACCGTTTTCTCAGCGCGGCGCAAATCGCCGCCGCGACCGATGGCATGGCGCTGCACAGCACGCTGCAAACCATCACCTTACATTTTCCCAGCGCGCTCAACGCGATGCGTTCGCTGAAAGGCATTGGCGCAACCCATCTGCACGATGGACGCCAGGGCGGATTACTGACGCGGAGTCAGTTGGCCCGGCTGGAGCAGTGCTGGCCACAGGACGAGGCGGGTTATCGCCTGAGGTATAATCTGATGTATGGAGTCTTAACGGCATGAAACGCTGGTTTATTACAGGTACCGACACCGAAGTCGGCAAGACGGTAGCCAGTGGCGCGTTGCTACAGGCGGCGGGAGCTGCCGGATGGGTCACCGCAGGTTACAAGCCGGTGGCCTCGGGTTGTGAGCAAACTGCCGAAGGCATCCGCAACAGCGATGCGCTGGCGCTGCAACGCTACAGCTCGCTGGCGTTGCGTTATGAGCAGGTCAATCCGCTGGCTTTTCTTGAACCCACGTCACCGCATATCGTCAGTGCCGAAGAGGGCAGGCCAATCGATTTTGCCGGACTGTCTGCCGGGCTACGGGAGCTGGAGCAACAGGCAGAATGGGTATTGGTAGAAGGCGCGGGCGGATGGTTTACTCCGTTGTCGGCAACGCAAACCTATGCTGATTGGGTGGTGGCTGAGCAGTTGCCGGTGATCCTGGTGGTGGGTATCAAACTGGGTTGTATCAACCATGCGATGCTAACTGCCGCCGCCGTGCATGCGAGTGGCCTGCGCCTTGCAGGCTGGATCGCCAATACTATTCAACCGCCGGGTAAGCGGCATCAGGAATATCTGGCAACATTGCGTCAGCGTCTTGATGCGCCGTGTCTGGGCGAAATCCCGTATCTTACGGATGACGCGCAGCAGGATGACTGTGGCCGTTATCTGACATTGCCCTGAAGCGTAGCGGCGCGATTTATCGCGCAATTCCGCGCGTGGCTGGAAAAAACTGCGCGATAAATCGCGCCGCTACGGGCAGCTCATGTCAGGTTACCGTCAGCCATTTATTGATGGTGACATCGTCCAACTGGGCCACTTTTCCCTGCGCCACGTTGCGACCACGATGCAGCAGCAGAAAATAGTCAGCCACGCGGCGGATAAAGGAGACGTGTTGCTCCAGCAGCAGAATGGTCAGGCCGTAATCGCGGTTCAGGCGGCGAATCAGATTTCCCATCTCCTCTTCCAGCCACGGCGACATGCCTTCGGTAGGTTCATCAAGGATCAGCAATTTCGGTTGTAACACCAGCGCGCGCGCTAATGCCAACTGCTGCTGCTGATCCATCGGCAGTTCTCCGCTGCGCTGGTGGCGTAATGAATAGAGCGCCGGGAACAAATCGAACACCATTTCCGGAATGGCGCGACTGCGGTCGTCATGCGCCGCCATCAGCGCAATCAGCAGGTTATCTTCCACACTCATTTGCGAGAAAATATGGCGACCTTGCGGTACGTAGCCGATACCCATGCGCGCACGTTGCTCCGCCGGTTGCAGCAATAAATCTTCAGGGGGGGAGCCATCTTCCTGCCAGGTCATCGACCCGCTATTGATCGGCAACCGTCCCATAATGCAGTTGACCAGGGTGGTTTTACCCATCCCTGGGCTACCCAGCACGCCCGTGCAGGTGCCAGGGGGCAGATCGAGGTCCACATCCCACAGGATATGGTTTTGACCGTAAAACTGATTCACCGAACGTAAACTTAGCATCTGACATTCTCCTTCCAGATAATTAGCCTGAATGCTCCCGCTCTGTGTCGTCTGGCAAACAGTCAAACACGATTCATCATTGCCACTCTCACCATCAGTGAGTTGATGCGTATGCTTATGGAGAAACCTGCAATTCCCAGGCCAGTTTGCTGATGCCATGAAAAAAAGCAGCAGCAGCGAGGCAAAATCAGGAATTAAAGTTGAGCGATGCTTAACAATTGCTGGGGGTGATAAAACGGCTGCACTTTAGCGGTGCTGAATGCTTAACGTTTCTGGTGCATCTGTGCAGTAATAAGGCAGATCGCTCAGGAATAAGTGGCCTTATTTACTGGGAATTTCGGGCTTTCAGTGACGTCAGCACGGAAAAAGAATAGTTAATGCCACGCGGGCTGTGGGAAAAATAAACATAAAAAAATTTTTTTTCGCACGCCAGGAATAGGCTTAGAAAATTATGCACAGGCGATGGCGGCGGGGCTGCCGTCAGTTATCCACTATTCCTGTGGATAACCTTGTGCATTAGAGACTGAAAACAGAGCGCAAGCGAGGAAATACGCGGCCTGGATACATTATGCTGAGAAACTGGGCTTTTTACTGATTTATAAATAAATCAGTATGTTATTTAAAATCAAGCCTGAGATTTTTCTTGTTGGTCATACAACTGCAATTTTATGACGCTCTATTGACAAATGTTAAAAGCATCACCCATCTGGGGATAACCTTGCGCAACAAGGTTTTGCCAGATGCCGCATAAATTGCACTGAAGCGAGTCGTTGCTGCTCCCTGTTATCGTGCAGGATATCTGTAAATATATCCAGTATTTTTTTCTGGCAAATTCGCCATAGCGGAGTAGAATTAGCAGCCTGCCCGCCGATATCTCCTGCAGGAACGAAAAACCATGAGTAAAGCCTTCAAACTCAACTCCGAATTTAAACCCTCAGGGGATCAGCCTGAGGCGATTCGTCGTCTGGAAGAGGGGCTGGAAGACGGTCTGGCACACCAGACGCTGTTGGGGGTAACCGGTTCGGGTAAAACCTTTACCATCGCCAATGTGATCGCCGATCTCAACCGGCCAACTATGGTGCTGGCGCCTAACAAGACCCTTGCGGCACAGCTCTACGGAGAGATGAAGGAGTTCTTTCCGGACAACGCGGTGGAGTTCTTCGTCTCCTACTACGACTACTATCAGCCTGAAGCCTATGTGCCCAGCTCCGATACCTTTATCGAAAAGGATGCCTCGGTGAATGAGCACATCGAGCAGATGCGTCTGTCTGCCACCAAGGCGTTGCTGGAGCGACGTGACGTTATCGTGGTGGCGTCGGTGTCGGCCATCTACGGTCTGGGTGACCCTGATCTCTACCTGAAAATGATGCTGCACCTGACGCGTGGCATGATCATCGATCAGCGCAGCATTCTGCGTCGTCTGGCTGAGCTGCAATATACCCGTAATGATCAGGTTTTCCAGCGCGGCACCTTCCGCGTGCGCGGTGAAGTGATCGATATCTTCCCGGCGGAGTCCGATGAGATTGCGCTGCGTGTGGAGCTGTTTGATGAAGAAGTGGAGCGGTTGTCATTGTTTGACCCGCTGACCGGTCAGGTGGTTTCGGTGGTGCCGCGTTTTACCGTCTATCCGAAAACCCACTATGTCACGCCGCGCGAACGCATCCTGCAATCAATGGAAGAGATCAAAAAGGAACTGGTGGTGCGCCGTCAGGTCCTGCTGGAGAATAATAAGCTGCTGGAAGAGCAGCGCATTACCCAGCGTACCCAGTTTGACCTCGAAATGATGAACGAACTCGGCTACTGCTCGGGTATCGAGAACTATTCACGCTACCTGTCCGGACGTGGGCCAGGCGAGCCGCCTCCGACGCTGTTCGACTACTTACCGGCAGATGGTCTGCTGGTGGTGGATGAGTCCCATGTGACCATCCCGCAGATTGGCGGGATGTATCGCGGTGACCGCGCACGTAAAGAGACGCTGGTGGAGTATGGGTTCCGCCTGCCGTCGGCGCTGGACAACCGCCCGCTCCGCTTCGAAGAGTTTGAAGCGCTGGCACCGCAGACCATTTATGTTTCGGCAACGCCGGGTAATTACGAGCTGGAGAAATCCGGTGGTGAGGTGATTGATCAGGTGGTGCGTCCGACAGGGCTGCTCGATCCGATCCTCGAAGTACGTCCGGTGACCACCCAGGTGGATGACCTGCTGTCGGAGATCCGCAAACGCGTCGAGGTCAACGAACGTGTGCTGGTGACCACCCTGACTAAACGCATGGCGGAAGATCTCACCGAATATCTGGAGGAGCACGGCGAGAAGGTGCGTTATCTGCACTCAGACATCGATACGGTGGAGCGTATGGAGATCATCCGCGACCTGCGTCTGGGGGAATTTGATGTGCTGGTGGGGATCAACCTGTTGCGTGAAGGGCTGGATATGCCGGAAGTGTCGCTGGTGGCGATTCTCGATGCCGATAAAGAGGGCTTCCTGCGTTCGGAGCGTTCTCTGATTCAGACCATTGGCCGCGCCGCACGTAACATTAACGGTAAAGCGATTCTTTACGCAGATAAGATCACCAACTCAATGGCACGCGCCATCGAGGAGACCGAGCGACGTCGTGAGAAGCAGGAGCGGTATAACGAAGCCAACGGCATCGTGCCGCAGGGACTGAACAAAAAAATCACCGATATTCTGGAGCTGGGCAAAAACGTGGTCAAAACCCGTGGCAAGGGCAAAACCGCCACGCGCAGCGCCGCTGAAGCCGAAGCCAGCTATCTGGCGCTCACCCCGCAGGCGATGCAGAAGAAGATTCACGAGCTGGAAGGACAGATGCAACAACACGCGCAGAATCTGGAGTTTGAAGAAGCGGCACGGGTGCGTGATCAGTTGCACGAACTGCGCGAGCTGTTTATCGCTGCGTCCTAATGCGCGATAAATCGCGCCGCTACGACTCTCAGCGCGGGTGAGTCGTGGCGGCGTGTTTATCACGCCTTGTTTCAAAATGCCTGGATGGCATGCTCCAGCGCCAGGCGTAACAACTGGCGGTCATGGCGATATTTGATATCCGCCGCTTCCAGCGGTTCACGGACAATTAAGCGTCCTTCCACACCGCGAATATCCGCTGCCGGGCTGACCACCACCGCATCAATCACCCGTTTGCCTATCGCTTTTTCCATAATTACCAGCTTATCCGCGACGGTCAGGCGAGCGGCTGCCGGACTGAGTTCGCGCCCAAGATTACCGATAAACACCATAGTGGCGGGGGTACGACGCAGCGCACGCGCCATCTCTTCCATCAGCAGAATTGGCATCAGACTGGTATAAAAACTGCCGGGACCGATCAGAATCAAATCGGCTTCAGCAATCGCGTCCAGTGCTTCCCGGGTGGGCACCACATTCGGATGTAGCATCAATTCCTGCGGTGCTTGTTGCATCTCATCGACGGCCGTTTCGCCGTAAACCATATTGCCTTCGCTATCCTGCGCCACCAAATCCACGGGCTGCTCTGACATCGGAATCAAGAACGCATCCACTTTCAGCAGATTACGAATGATATTGATCGCTTCCAGTGGCCGCACGCTGAGATGGTCGAGCGCTTTCAGGATCAGGTTGCCAAGATTGTGGCCGGCCAGTTCGCCGTTGCCGGTGAAACGATATTCGAACATGGCGGAACCGACGCTCGGTTCTGTGATCAACTGGTTGATACAGTTGCGCATATCGCCCCAGGCGATGCCGCCTTCTGAACGGCGGATGCGTCCGGTAGACCCACCGTTGTCGGTGGTAGTCACAATACCGGTCAGGCGTGAGCCGAGCGGAGCCAGCGAGGACATCACGCGACCAAGGCCGTGTCCACCGCCCAGCGCCACCACGCGATCCAAATCTGCCAGGGTACGATTCATGTTGCTCCTTATCGCTGACGCTCACCCGTTGAGCATCAGTTAAACTGATATGTATCAAAATCTGTCGGTTATTTTAACGTATCCTGTCGCGAAAATGCGGTGAAAAAACGTTATGTATCAATATATATAGCGAAAATCCGCGATGGAAGCGAATAACAAATCGCGCTAACATTCGGGCAACCGTGTTGTTCGAATGGACAACATACACTCAAAGCCTGATTGCCTAAGTCCTCCGGATAGGGTGTTCAGGCCGCAGCCCCGAGCTGCCAGGGTGCAGAAAGAAATGCCTGCATCTCCCGTATTTGGAAAGGTGTTCAGGTGTCACAATTTACTGATGCATATGCGCGCAGCTTTTATTATCTGCGCCTGTCGGTCACGGACGTGTGTAACTTCCGTTGTACCTATTGCCTGCCCGATGGCTACAAACCGCAGGGTACGCGCAATAAAAGTTTTCTCTCGCTGGATGAGATCCGCCGCGTGACGCGTGCCTTTGCGGCCGCGGGCACTGAAAAAGTGCGTCTGACCGGTGGTGAGCCCTCTTTACGTCGTGATTTCACCGAAATTATCGCTGCGGTGCGGGAAAATGCTGCCATCCGCCAAATCGCGGTGACCACCAACGGCTATCGGCTGGCGCGTGATGTGCGTGACTGGCGTGCTGCCGGGCTGACCTCAATCAATGTCAGCGTCGATAGCCTTGATGCCCGCCAGTTTCATGCCATCACCGGTCAGGACAAATTTCATCAGGTCATGGCCGGGATTGATGCCGCGTTTGAGGCGGGTTTCAGCAAGGTCAAAGTCAACAGCGTGCTGATGCGTGATATCAACAGCCACAGTCTCGATACCTTTTTACAGTGGATCCGCACACGTCCGATTCAGTTACGTTTTATCGAGCTGATGGAAACCGGCGAGGGCAGCGATCTGTTCCGTCGCCAGCACATTTCCGGCGAGGTGATCCGCGATCAACTGCTGATGCAAGGCTGGCAACGTCAGCCGCGCGGGCGCAGCGACGGTCCGGCGCAGGTGTTTCGCCATCCGGACTATCTCGGCGAAGTCGGTCTGATCATGCCATATGAAAAAGATTTCTGTGCCAGCTGCAATCGCCTGCGTGTTTCGGCGATCGGCAACCTGCATCTGTGCCTGTTTGGCGAGGGGGGCATTCCGCTGCGCGATCTGCTGGCTTCCGATCAACAGCAGGATGAGTTACAGGCGCGTATCGCCTTAAGCCTCGGGCAGAAAAAGCAGACGCATTTTCTGCATCAGGGCAACACCGGTATTACCCAAAATCTTTCCTTCATTGGTGGCTGACAAAGGAGTTATGGCCATGAGCAAACTTTCCGGCGACTTTGTTGCCCTTAATGTGGCGGTGATGACGGTGTCTGACAACCGTGATGCCGCCAATGACACCTCTGGTGATTACCTGCGTGAAGCACTGAGCGAAGCCGGGCATCAGGTGGTGGATCACGCGATTGTCGCGGATAACCGTTATCGCATCCGCGCCACGGTATCGCGCTGGATAGCCAGTGAAGATGTCCAGGTGGTGATCATCAATGGTGGTACCGGTTTTAACAGCAAAAACAGCACGCCTGAAGCGCTGCTGCCGCTGTTTGACCGGGAGATTGAGGGATTTGGCGAGCTGTTCCGCATGATCTCGTACGAAGAGATCGGCAGTGCCACGTTGCAGTCGCGTGCAGTCGCGGGTATGGCGAATGAGACGCTGATTTTTGCCGTACCCGGATCCGGTAATGCCTGCCGCAGCGCGTGGGAACGCATCATTGCCGATCAACTGGATGCACGCACTCGCCCGTGTAATTTTGTCTCACATTTGAAGAAGTTGTAAGTATGTCCTCGTTAACCCATATCAATGCCGCCGGTGAAGCCCATATGGTTGATGTCTCCGGCAAAACCGAAACGGTACGCGAAGCCCAGGCAGAAGCGCTGGTGCTGATGCAACCGGCAACGCTGCAAATGATCATCGATGGCAGCCATCACAAAGGTGATGTCTTTGCCACTGCCCGCATCGCGGGGATTCAGGCGGCAAAACGCACCTGGGAACTGATCCCACTGTGTCATCCGCTGATGCTGAGCAAAGTTGAGGTGACGCTGGTTGCTGAACCCGAGCATAGCCGGGTACGCGTCACTTCACGCTGCCGCCTGACCGGCAAAACCGGCGTCGAGATGGAAGCCCTCACGGCGGCTTCAGTGGCGGCGCTGACGATCTATGACATGTGCAAAGCGGTGCAAAAAGACATCGTTATCGACCAGGTACGTTTGCTGAGCAAAAGCGGCGGCAAATCCGGTGATTTTCAGGCGGTGTCCCATGATTAAGGTGCTGTTTTTTGCTCAGGTGCGTGAACTGACCGGCACCAGCGCGCTGGAGTTATCGCCGGAATATGCCGATGTGGCGGCCCTGCGCAGTGCGCTGGCGACGAAAAATGATCGTTGGGCGTTGGCGCTGGAATCCGGGAAATTGCTGGCGGCGGTCAATCAAACCCTGGTACCGATGAGTCATCCGTTGCGCGCCGGTGATGAAGTGGCCTTTTTCCCGCCAGTGACCGGGGGGTGATGATGGAAACCCGTATTCGCGTCGGCAGCGCAGCCTTTAGCGTGGCCGAGGAGTATGCCTGGCTGTCTGCCCATGACAGCGATGGCGCTGTGGTGACCTTCACCGGGAAGGTGCGTAATCATAATCTTGGTGACAGCGTGGCGGCCTTGACGCTGGAACATTACCCCGGCATGACGGAAAAAGCGCTGACGGAAATTGTCGACGAAGCACGTCAACGCTGGGCGCTGCAACAGGTTTCGGTGATCCACCGTATTGGAGAACTGTTTCCTGGTGAGGAAATTGTATTTGTCGGCGTCAGCAGCGCGCATCGCAGCAGCGCGTTTGCCGCAGCGGAATTTATTATGGATTACCTGAAAACCCGTGCGCCGTTCTGGAAACGTGAGGCGACGGCACAGGGCGATCGCTGGGTGGATGCGCGCGATAGCGACCATCAGGCGGCAGAACGCTGGAAATAACGTAAAGGAACCCGATGGAAGCGACTGTAATACTCAAGCGTGCAGCGCTGTTGGCGGTACTGGTGCTGGCGGGATGTACCAGCAGCAAAAAGCAACCCGAGGCACCGGTTCGCCAACCTGGGGATGTGAAAGCACAAATCCGTCAGTTATTGCCCAGCCACGTTACGCAGAAAGCGGACTGGGCTGATGATATTTATACCGCCTTCCGCACTCAGCAAATCGATCCCAGCGTCAGCAACCTGTGCGCGGTGATCGCGGTGGCCGATCAGGAATCGAACTTCAGCGCCGATGCGGTGGTGCCGGGCCTGCCAAAAATCGCCTGGGCTGAGATCAACCGGCGTGCGGGCAAGCTTTATATCCCGGCCTTCGCGGTACGCACGGCATTGCAGATCAACTCTCCCACCGGTGAAAGCTACGCGGCGCGCCTCGACAAAGTGCGCAGCGAGAAAGAGCTGAGCGCCATTTTTGATGACTTCATCGATATGGTGCCGCTGGGACAAAAACTGTTTGGCAACCTTAACCCGATTCATACCGGCGGTCCGATGCAGGTCAGCATCGCTTTCGCCGAAGCGCACGCCAAAGGCTATCCGTGGCCGGTGGAGGGTTCGATTCGTCGTGAAGTCTTTACCCGACACGGTGGTATGTATTTTGGCATCATGCATTTGCTGGGATACCCGGCGGATTACTCACAGCCGCTGTATCGCTTCGCTGACTTTAACGCCGGTTGGTATGCCAGTCGCAATGCCGCTTTTCAGGCGGCTGTGGCGCGTGCCAGCGGGATCAAACTGGCGCTCGATGGCGATCTGATTCAATACGGCAGCGATGCCGCTGGGGCGACAGAACTCGCGGTGCGCAGCCTGAGTAAGCAGCTGGACATGAGCCAACGCGAAATCCGTCGCGATCTGGAGAAGGGCGAAAAGCCTGAGTTCAGCACTAGCGTATTATGGAAACAGGTGTTCACGCTGGCGGATAAAATGGCGGGTAAACGTCTGCCGCGCGAAATGTTGCCGGGTATTAAGCTGGAAAGCCCGAAAATCACCCGTAACCTGACCACCGCTTGGTTTGCTCAGCGCGTGGATGGCCGTTATCAACAGTGTTTGACGCGCCGTTGACGCGGCAAGTTATAGGCTCCAAACTTACAGAGTTTGTTTAACAACTAAACCCGCGCGATAAATCGCGCCGCAACATGAATCCATTGAGAGGTGCATCATGGACCGATATCCACGTAACGATTCAATCGTGCAGCAGGCCTCCGCCGGGCTGCAAACCTATATGGCGCAGGTGTATGGCTGGATGACCTGTGGTTTGCTGCTGACCGCGTTCGTCTCCTGGTTCGCGGCGCGCACGCCTGCGGTGATGGAGTTGGTGTTTGCTAACCGCATCACCTTCTTCGGTCTGATCATCGCCCAGCTGGCGGTGGTGTTTGTGCTGTCCGGAATGGTGCATCGTCTGAGTGGGGCGCTGGCGACGGCGTTATTTATGCTCTATTCGGCGCTGACCGGCCTGACGCTCGCCAGTATTTTTCTGGTCTACACCTATTCGTCAATCGCCAGCACCTTCTTTGTCACCGCCGGGATGTTTGGTGCTATGAGTTTTTATGGCTATACCACCAAACGCGATCTCAGCCGTTTCGGTAGCCTGCTGTTTATGGCGTTGATTGGAATTTTGCTGGCGTCGCTGGTGAACTTCTGGCTGAAAAGCCCGGCGTTGATGTGGGCGATTACCTATATCGGCGTCGTGGTGTTTGTTGGCCTGACGGCATATGACACCCAGAAACTGAAAGCCATTGGCGAGACGGTGGATGTGAATGACAAAGAGAATCTGCGTCGTCTCTCCATTATGGGTGCGCTGACGCTGTATCTCGACTTTATCAACCTGTTCCTGATGCTGCTGCGTATTTTCGGTAACCGCCGTTAACCCCCCACCGTAGCGGCACGATTTATCGTGCGCTTTTACGCCTGCGCGATAAATCGTGCCGCTACGATGATGTACCGTTTTCTGACGGTGTCGGTTTTGCCATCTTCCGTTCATTCTTCTGCCGTAAATGCCGGGCGCGGCTCTCCAGCCACAGGTACAACACCAGCGCCAGCAGCAGCGGCAAAATAAAATACAGCACACGATAGGCCAGCAGCGCGGCAATAATGGTGCCGTGTGACGTACCCTGACCACTCAGTAGCGCCAGAAATACTGCTTCCAACACGCCGATCCCGGCGGGGATATGAATAATCACCCCGGCGATACTGCTGATCAGCAACACCCCCAGCACCTGCGGATAACCCACCTGTTGTGCCAGCAACAACCAGATAATCGCCCCCATCACCATCCAGTTGGCGCAGGACACCGCGAATTGAAACAGCGCCATGCGCAGCGAGGGGAGTTGCAGGTGCTGGCCTTTTATTGTCCAGTGACGTCGTTTGGCAAAGGCGCAGGCCCACAGATAGATCGCGACCAACACCAACAACGCGCCGCCGATCAGTCGCAGGGTGTTTTCGCCGATAAACCAACCCGCGGGAAGGGGAACCATGCCCGCCACAAATACCACACCCGCCAGCAAAATGTAGCCCAGCCAGTTGGTGGCGATGCTCAGCGAGAAAATGCGGGTGATGGTGCCGCCGGGTAAACCCAGTCGCGAATAAAGGCGATAGCGCATAGCTACGCCACCGACCCAGGTACTGAGCGTCAGATTGAATGCATAACAGATAAACGACACCAGCATCACCTGACGTTTAGCCAGTTTATGGCCGCAGTAAGCGCGGCCAATCAAATCATACAGGCCATAGGTCAGGTAGCTGATAACAACCAGCGCCACCGCGCTGAACACCAGCGTGCGGTTGTAGTTGACGATCACCTGATAAACGTCATCCCAGTTTACCTGGCGGGCATACACCACCAGCAGCACCAGCACGGCAATAAAAAATAACCCGGTAAGGATTTTCTTCACGCGCTGCCAGCGCGAATGTTTTTTACTCATCAGGGTCTGGCTCCTTTGTTTTCGGCCTCAACGCGATCCTGGGTTTCCATCTCCGGTTGTACTGGGGGAACAACCTGCGCCAGCCGGGGCGTATGGGCGGGTAACCATCCGGCAATCGCCGGGAAGTGACGTAAGAAGTGGAAGACCAGCACGCTTTTGGTCAGGTGCCACCAGGTACGCGGTGGCAGCTTATCGCCCTCAACCCGTTCGCAATCCTCGCGTAGCAACTGCTCAAGGTTTTCCCGCAGCGTTTGGTTAAAGGCGCGGTCATGCACCATCAGGTTGGCTTCCAGATTGAGTGACAAGCTGAGCGGGTCGAGATTACTGGAACCGACGGTTGACCACTGCTGATCCTGCACCGCGATCTTGCCATGCAATGGACGACGGCAATATTCGTACACCTCGACACCGCCATCGACCAGATAGTTGTACAGCATCTCAGCGCCCACTTTGACAATCGGCATATCCGGCTCGCCCTGGACGATCAACCGTATCCGCACGCCACGACGCGCGGCATGGCGCATCGCACGCAGCAAACGATAACCGGGGAAGAAATAGGCGTTGGCGATGATCACATCCTGTTTGGCTTTGCGCAGCATGTCGAGGTAGTGCTGTTCGATATCATCACGATGGCCGTCGTTGTCGCGAAAGACGAACAACACCTGCGCATCACCCGGCAGGGCATTCAGCACCGGACGATGCGAACGATGGCCCCACCAGCGGCGGGTCACCTGTTCGCTGCCGATGGCTTGTTGCACGTAGCGCGCAATATCCAACACCACCGGACCTTTGACTTCAACGGCGTAATCCTGTTTGGCCTCCGGGCCAAAGTCGGTGTTATGTTCGGCAGAGAAATTGATGCCGCCCACGAAGGCGATGACCTCATCAATGACCACGATCTTGCGGTGCAGGCGCCGGAACAGGTTGGTGCGCATCCCCAGCACCAGCGGGCGCGGATCAAAATAGATAAAACGCACGCCCGCAGCGGTCAGGCTATTGACGTAGCTGTCTGACAGGTCCGGTGAGCCGTAGCCGTCCACCATCACTTCAACCCTGACGCCGCGCTGCGCCGCCGCCAACAATTCGCGATGCAACGCATTACCGACCTGATCCTCAAACAGGATAAAGGTTTCCAGTAGCAAGGTGCGTTCGGCGCGCTGGATGGCACCAAAGACGCGTGGAAAGAAGGCCTCGCCATTTTCCAGCAGGTGGAGTTGGTTACCGTCACGCCAGCTAAAATTCATAACACCACCTCGACTGCCAGTGGCGCATGGTCTGACAAATGCGACCAGGGTTTTACCGGCAGCGCCCACGGCTGGCTGATGGTGGCATTGCGGATATAGATGCGGTCCAGGCGCAGCAACGGAAAACGTGCCGGGAAAGTGCGCGCCGGGCGACCATTCTTTATGCTGAACACTTCATCCAGTCCGGCATGGCGTTTAAGGTATTTGTTGGCCCGAACCTGCCAGTCATTAAAATCACCTGCTACCACCAGCGGCGCATCGGGTGGTAGCGAGGCGATCATCTCGCACATCATGCGCAACTGAGCGCGACGATGCGGCTCGCGTAGACCGAGATGCACGCAAATCACATGCAGCGGCTGCCTTTGCCCCGGCAGGCTGATTTTGCAGTGCAACATGCCGCGCTTTTCACCTCCGGCAACAGAAATATCGCGATTTTCATACTCAACGATCGGAAAACGTGACAATATCGCGTTCCCGTGATGTCCTTCAGGGTACACCGCGTTGCGGCCATAGGCATAATCGTGCCACATGGTGTCGGCGATAAACTCGTAATGTGAAGTTTCCGGCCAGTTTTCAATGTGTAAGGCGTGGATGGCGTGGGTGCCCATCACCTCTTGCAGGAAGACAATATCGGCCGAAGTCGCCCGTGCAGCATCGCGCAATTCCGGCAGGATAAAGCGACGGTTGAAGCTGGTGAACCCTTTGTGGGTATTGATGGTCAGGACTTTTATCGAAAATCCTTGTGTATTTTGTGTCATACTGCGACGCGCTCCTTTTCATCATCAACCGGATAAAGTGTAGTCTTTGTCACAAATGGAAGGCGAAGGGAGCAGAAAATTAGGGTGTTATCCGAAATTTGCCTTACATTGAGGAAATCTGTCTGGCCGCGGCCAGATACACTTGGGCGATCTGTTGGGTCTGCCAGGAGAAGAGAATGAAATGGTCTAATCGTGTTCAGATTGTTACCGGACAAACCTGCGTTCATATTGCGATGCACCTGCTGGTGATTGCCGCGCTGGTCTGGGGCTGGAAACATAAGGCGCTGGTTGAAGTGAGCAGTACCCTGGTGGCGGCCTACGTTGTGGTGTTTATCACCATGCTGGTCACACAGCGTAGTGCCCGTTTGCGTATGCTAGGCGACTCTCTGGAAGAAGTGACCACCACTTACTACTTTGGAGCGGCAATGCTGACGCTGTTCCTGGTGTCACGCATCATCCATAACAACCTGCTGCTGGGCTGCCTTGGTGTGGTCATGCTGGTGGGACCGGCGCTGGTTTCCCTGCTGGCGAAAGAACCTGCGCAGCGCGTGCAGAAGAAACGCAGTTAACTGATGGTAGCGGCGCGATTTATCGCGCTGTTTTTTTTTACAGTCGATTATCGCGCAATGCTGGCTGAAAGCTGCTACACTGCCGCCCTTACGCATGGTAGTTTGTGCCCTTTTCACACGTAGGCTTTAGGCTTGCGTCATATCCCCCCTGAAAACTACATCGCAAACTGCGGTCAGGGCGGTTCGGAGTAATACACCTGCATGTCTTTTGACTCTCTCGGCTTGAATGCCGATATTTTGCGTGCGGTAGCGGAACAGGGCTATCGTGAACCGACGCCAATCCAGCGTCAGGCTATTCCCGTGGTGTTGGCTGGTCGTGACCTGCTGGCGAGCGCCCAGACCGGCACCGGCAAAACCGCCGGTTTTACGCTGCCCTTGTTACAGCGTCTGTCAGCAAAAGATGCACCCGCGCGCGGACGTCGCCCGGTGCGTGCGCTGATCCTCACGCCAACCCGTGAACTGGCCGCTCAGGTCGGTGAAAACGTACGTGATTACAGCCAATACCTTAACCTGCGTTCGCTGGTGGTATTTGGCGGCGTCAGCATTAACCCGCAAATGATGAAACTGCGTGGCGGCGTAGATGTGCTGGTGGCAACACCGGGCCGTCTGCTCGACCTGGCGCATCAGAATGCCGTCGATCTGTCCCATGTGGAAATCCTGGTGCTGGATGAAGCAGACCGCATGCTGGATATGGGCTTTATCCACGATATCCGCCGCGTGCTGGCGAAACTGCCTGCCAAACGTCAGAACCTGCTGTTCTCTGCCACCTTCTCCGACGAGATCAAGTCGCTGGCGGAAAAGCTGTTGAATAACCCGGAGCAGGTGGAAGTGGCTCGCCGCAACACCGCGTCTGAGCAGGTTTCGCAGCAGGTGCATTTCGTTGATAAAAAACGTAAACGTGAGCTGCTGTCGCTGATGATTGGTCGCGACAACTGGCAGCAGGTGCTGGTGTTTACCCGTACTAAACACGGCGCCAACCATCTGGCTGAACAGCTGAATAAAGATGGCATCACCGCTGCGGCAATCCACGGCAATAAAAGCCAGGGGGCGCGTACCCGTGCGCTGGCTGATTTCAAAACCGGTGGCATCCGTGTGCTGGTGGCGACCGACATCGCTGCGCGTGGCCTTGATATCGAAGAGCTGCCGCATGTGGTGAACTATGAACTGCCGAACGTGGCGGAAGATTATGTACACCGTATCGGCCGTACCGGTCGTGCCGCCGCGACCGGTGCTGCACTGTCACTGGTGTGCGTTGACGAGCACAAGCTGTTACGTGATATCGAACGTCTGCTGAAGCGTGAAATTCCGCGCATTGCGTTGCCTGGTTTTGATCCGGATCCGAGCATCAAAGCGGAGCCGATCCAGAATGGCCGCCAGCAGCAACAGCAGCGCGGTGGTCGTGGCCGTGGTCCGGCAGCGGGCGGTAATCCGCGTCCTCAGGGTGAGGGCCGTGCGCCACGTCCACAGGGCGAAAACCGTGCACCGCGCCGTCAGGGTCAGGATGGCAAACCGGCGCGCTCACGCCGTCCGGCGGCCAGCAAAAGCGGTAATCACTAAGGCGATGCGGGTTTTACTGGCGCCGATGGAGGGCGTGCTCGATTCGCTGGTGCGCGAGCTGCTCTCCGAAGTGAATGATTACGATCTGTGCATCACCGAGTTTTTGCGCGTGGTCGATCAACTGCTGCCGGTAAAATCTTTCCATCGTCTCTGCCCGGAACTGCAACATCAAAGCCGCACGCCGTCCGGTACGCGTGTGCGGCTGCAATTGTTGGGGCAATATCCTGAGTGGCTGGCAGAAAACGCCGCGCGTGCGGTGGAGCTTGGCTCCTGGGGTGTTGACCTCAACTGCGGTTGCCCGTCGAAGCTGGTTAACGGCAGCGGCGGCGGGGCGACGTTGCTGAAAGATCCTGAACTGATTTATCGCGGCGCGAAAGCGATGCGGGAAGCGGTACCGGATCACCTGCCCGTCACGGTCAAAGTGCGTCTCGGCTGGGATTCCAGCGAACGGCGTTTTGAGATTGCCGATGCGGTGCAGCAGGCGGGGGCCAGCGAGCTGGTGGTGCACGGTCGCACCAAAGAAGAAGGCTACCGCGCCGAAAGCATTAACTGGCAGGCGATTGGTGAAATCCGTCAGCGACTGCGGATTCCGGTGATTGCCAATGGCGAAATCTGGAACTGGCAGGATGCGCAGGATTGCCTGCGTATCACCGGTTGCGATGCGGTGATGCTGGGACGCGGCGCGCTCAATGTGCCCAATCTGAGTCGCGTAGTGAAGTACAACGAAGCTCCGATGGCGTGGACCGATGTGGTCGCGTTGTTACAGAAGTACACCCGGCTGGAAAAGCAGGGTGATACCGGTTTGTATCATGTGGCGCGAATCAAGCAGTGGCTGGGTTATCTGCGCAAGGCATATCACCAGGCGGATGGGCTGTTCAGTGAAATCCGCACCTTAAAAGTCTCGGCTGACATCGCGGCGGCAATTGAACGCCACGCCCAACGTTGCATTAACCAGACATAAAAAAATCCGCGACCCGTTAGCAGGCTAAGGGTATAGTAGTGCTTCAACTTCACCCAGTTACGCAACGCCACCGCACATGTCTGACGCCGCTGTACTGAGTAATGCTCAGTTAAATAAACGCATTGTTTCCGTCCTGATTTTCACCTTTTTTTGCTATCTCTCCGTAGGTCTGCCGTTGGCGGTGCTGCCGGGATTCGTGCATAACCAGCTCGGTTTTAGCTCGTTTGTGGCGGGTCTGATTATCAGCGTTCAATATTTCGCTACCTTAATGAGCCGTCCACACTCCGGTCGTCTGGCAGATCGCTTTGGTCCCAAACGCGTGGTGATGCTCGGCCTGATCTGCTGTGGTATGAGCGGCGTGTTGTCGATTGTCGCTGCCCTTTGCCGTGATATACCGCTTCTCAGCCTGCTGTTGCTGGCGTTGGGGCGCGTCTTTCTTGGTGTCGGTGAGAGTTTCAGCAGCACCGGTTCTACCCTGTGGGGCATGAATATTGTCGGACCGCTGCAAACCGCGCGCGTCATCTCATGGAACGGTGTGGCAACCTATTTCGCGATGGCGATTGGCGCACCGCTCGGCGTGTTGCTGAATCAGTGGTTCGGCATCAGTGGCTTTGCCGGGCTGGTGGCGTTGATGGGTCTTGTGGGATTTGTGCTGGCGTATCAAAAGCCGCCGGTCAGCGTTACGGCGGGGGTGCGTATCCCGTTTCATCGCGTGGTCAGCCGCGTCTGGTTGTTTGGTCTGGCGCTTGGCTTTGGCACCATCGGTTTCGGGGTGATCTCCACCTTTATCACACTTTATTTTGCCAGCCGTGACTGGACCGGCGCGGCCTTCGCATTGACGGTATTCAGCCTCGGTTTTGTCATTGTGCGCCTCGGCTTTGGTCGCTACATCACGCGTTTCGGCGGCCTGAAAGTTTCGCTGGTCTCCTTCGTGCTGGAGTGCGCCGGGCTGGTGCTGATCTGGCAGGCCGACAGTGCCTGGCTGGTGGATGTTGGGGCGTTCCTGACCGGTGCAGGTTTCTCGTTGATTTTCCCGGCGCTCGGCGTGGAAGCGGTGAAGCAGGTGCAGCAGCAGGATCAGGGATCGGCGCTTGGCACCTATTCAGCCTTTCTGGATTTGGGGCTGGGCTTGACTGGCCCGGTAGCGGGATTGCTGATCAGTCACTGGGGGATGCAGTCGGTGTATCTGGCGGCCGCGTTGATGGTGTTGGGCGCGTTCCTGATTACGCTGCGCCTGCAACAACAGCGCGGCCGTCGTTCGGCCGTGCAGACCGCGGGTTAATACTTTTCTGCTCTCCGGCACGGGTGCGCAGACATGGCGAATCACCGTTAAAGATGGATAAACAGGGCGTAAAGCAGCCCGGCAAGAAGTACGGATACCGGCAGCGTCAACACCCACGCGACGGCCAGATTACGTAAGGTCGCGAGCTGCAAACCGGAACGGTTGGCGGCCATCGATCCGGCGACCCCGGAAGAGAGGACATGGGTGGTGGACACCGGCAGACCAAAGCCGTCGGCGGCGCCGATGGTTGCCATCGCCACCAACTCGGCGCTGGCCCCCTGGGCATAATTCAGATGGGTTTTACCGATGCGTTCACCCACCGTCACCACAATACGCCGCCAGCCGACCAGGGTGCCGAGGCCCAGCGCGATGGCGACCACCACTTTTACCCACATCGGGATAAAACGGGTGGCGTTGTCCAGCTCGCGTTTCAGCGCCACCAGGTTGCGTTCCGTCTCTTCCGGCAGCGCCACTTTAGCGCTTTGCAGATGCTTAATCGATTCCGAAGCGAGATACATATCATTACGGGTATTGGTGACTGACTGCGCCGGAATATTCTCCATAGAACCGTAGCGGCGAATCTGATCGCCGATAGCGCCGAGCATCATCCCCAGCGCGGGCAGTACCTGGGGGCGAGGCTGGCCGGTGCGCACAAACTCGGTTAACACCTCGCGTGGTGCCGCGATCTCTGAGGTAGACGAACGTAACGTCAGCAACTGCTGTTCCGTGATCTGCGTTAACGCGGCGACGCGTGGAATCTGGTCTGGCGGCAGTGAGCGGTTGAGGGCATAGGCAATCGGCATGGTGCCGACGAGAATCAGCATAATCAGCCCCATCCCTTTCTGACCGTCATTGGAACCATGCGCAAAGGAGACCCCGGTACAGGTCAGGATCAGCAGACCCCGGATCCACACCGGCGGTGGCTGGTCGTTTTTCGGCGCTTCATACAACTGACGGTTGCGGATCAAGGCTTTCATCGCCAACAGCAACAAGGCGGCACAGATAAAACCGACCATCGGCGACAGCAGCAGCGAATAGCCGACTTTCAGCGCCTGATCCCAGTCCACGCCACTGGTGCCGCTGCGACCATGCAGCAGGGCGTTCGCCACCCCGACACCGATAATCGAACCGATCAACGTATGGGACGATGATGACGGCAGGCCAAAATACCAGGTACCCAGGTTCCAGATAATTGCCGAGAACAGCAGGGCATACACCATGGCAAAGCCATTGCCGCTGCCTGCCTGGAGAATCAACTCCACCGGCAGCAGCGAGATAATGCCAAACGCCACCACGCCGCTCGAGAGCAGTACGCCGAGAAAGTTACAAATGCCGGACCACACCACCGCCACGCCGGGCGTCAGTGAGTGGGTATAGATCACTGTGGCGACAGCGTTGGCGGTATCGTGGAAGCCATTAACGAATTCAAAACCGAGGGCAATCAGCAAGGCCAACCCCAGCAGAAGAAAGGGGGTATAGCTGGTGACGGGCGCGCCGGTATCGGCGACATCGTTAAACAGGTTGAGAGCAGTGAAGGCCAGCCCGGCCAGCACCAGCAGCAGAAAGAGTGCACGGGAAAAGCGGCCGCCGCGCGGGTGTAAATCAGGACGTCCGCCGATCGATGACGACGCTGACGCAGGTAAACTATTTTCGCTCATGGCACACCCCGGTGGTGGATAATGATGCCGGATAGCATCCGATACCCGCAGTGTGATACCGGTTTTGTATGACAGAATGATGATATTGCCGATGGCCTGTCATCTCTCTGTCATCTTGCTGACGCAGGCTGAGTGTCTGACCGCTGCCGGATCTCCTGATTGCTATGCTCCAGCCTGTTCTGCCGCTTACCACGCTGCCCGACTTCAATAACGAAGTGGCCGGGTTGATTCATGGTTATCTGTTCTCGCCCGATTCTCCTCCTCAGCGGCTCAGCGCGCGCGAAGCGTCCCAACTGGCCCGCCAGAGCTTGCCGGAAGCGCATTTCCTCTGGCTGCATATCAACCTGAATCATGCCCGCGCCGAACGTTGGGTGCAGGTCCATTTTGATGTCGACAGTGACTTCTTCGATGAGATTCACTCCGCTTCACCGCGCACCCGCCTGGCACAACAAAACGACGCGCTGTTGGCGGTGCTGAACGATGTCACCTTCAGTCGCGAGGAGCACAGTGCGCAGAATGCGACGCTGTGGATGTGGTGCCGCCCGCAAATCATTGTCAGTGCGCGCTACCGGCCGGTCGGGATGATTGAGCGTATGCATCAGCAACTGGGGCGCTTGTCGTTTGCGCAACCCGATGCGCTGCTGCTGTGGCTGCTGGGCGAGCAGGAAGCGCAACTGGAACAGGTGGTACGGCGTTCCAGCGCGGCGGTGGACGCGATTGAAGAGCGCCTGCTGAGCCAGGCGATCAAAGCCAATCGCAGCGAACTGGGGCGTCTGCGGCGTATGTTATTGCGCATCCAGCGTCTGCTGGCACCCGAACCGGCGGCATTATTTCGTCTGTTGAACCGTCCACCCGGCTGGCTGAAGCGGGAACCGCTGAGTGAGCTACGAATTTTTACCGAAGAGTTCAGCGTGGCGCTAAATGATCTCGCCAGCCTGATGGAGCGGATTCGGTTATTGCAGGAAGAGATCGCCGCCCGCCTGATGGAGCAGAGCAACCGCACGCTGTTTTTACTCACGGTGATCACCGTGCTGGCATTGCCGATCAACATCGTGGCGGGATTTTTTGGTATGAACGTGGGCGGCATTCCGTTGGCGAGCAACCCGCATGGCTTTTTATTGCTGGTATTGCTGGTGCTGGCGTTTACCCTGGTGGCGGGCTGGCTGGCGCTGCGGCGGCCACGGAGTTAATTGGTTGTGCGATAAATCGCGCCGTTACGTTTCGTGCCCCCGTTGTAGCGGCGCGATTTATCGCGCAATGTTTTATGTCAGGCAACAAAAAGCCAGCCCGAGGGCTGGCTTTTTCTCATGATCCACGCAGGGATTACGAGTTGTTATTCGCCGTGGTGCTGTTGGCTGCTGCCGGAGCCGGGATGTTGGCACCCTGTGGGGTCATCGGCTCTTCTTTTGGCATTGCGTTCGGGGTTTCCTGTACCGGGATTGGCGCAGGCATAGCTTCACCCGCCGGGCCATTGATTTTGGTTGGCATACCCGTACGCGCCTGGATAGCGTTGTTGACCGCATCCTGGTTGGTGCTGGCATCCGCAATCACTTTGGTCACCGCCGCCGTCAGCGTAATCGGTACGATTTCGCGTGAGTTGAATTGCTCTTCGGTGGTGGACAGCGGGTTGTGAACTTCCACGTAGCGTGAACCGTCCGGCTCAACAGTGGCTTTCACCGGCTGATCGATAAACTGGACGCGCGTACCAACCGGCACGTTTTTGAACAACCATTTGATGTCGTCAGCACGCAGACGCACGCAACCATGACTTACGCGCAGACCGATACCGAAGTTGGCGTTGGTGCCGTGAATGGCATACAGACGACCAATGTACAGTGCGTACAGGCCCATCGGGTTATCCGGGCCAGCCGGGAATACTTCCGGGATGGATTCGCCGCGTGCCGCGTATTCAGCGTGCATCGCTTTGGTCGGGGTCCAGGTCGGGCCATCTTTCTTACGCTGAACGCTGGTGGTCCAGTTGATCGGGGTATCTTTACCCAGCTCGCCGATACCAATCGGCAGCACCACTACGGTTTTGGTGCCTTTCGGGTAGTAGTAAAGACGCATTTCAGCGCTGTTGATCACAATGCCTTCACGCGGAGCGTCAGGCAGAATCAGCTGCTGTGGGATCACCAGGTTGGTGCCTGCTTTCGGCAGATAGACGTCAACGCCCGGATTGGCTTCCAGCATGTTGCTGAGGCCCATCTGGAACTGAGCGGCAAAGGCTTCCAGCGGAAGTTTGCTGTCTTCAGGTACGGTAACCTGAATATTTTCGCCAATCAGACGACTGTTAGCGGGCGGTAGCGGATAAACCACCGCAAAGGCCGACTGGCTGAACGCCGCCAGTACGAGGGCGAGTGAAGCGAACGCGCGAATGCTCTTTTTCATGTTTTTACAAGTCGTTATAGCCGTATTTCAGGCTTGTCAGTGTGTCGAATCCATCTTGGTCTTAGTGACCCGCTGCGCATTATATGTGCATTGAAGCGGTGATGGGAATCACGATTTTAACAGGTTGAACATACTTTACGTAAATAGCTGTAATAAGCCGTTTATTCAGATTGCCACGGGCCTGATTTCAGGGTTGCCACAGGGTGACTTCACCACTCAGCTTGCGGTTCAGAAAGAACGCCGCACTGATTAACGCCAGATGGGTCAGCGCCTGGGGCATATTACCCAACGCATGACCATGCGGGGTAAATTCTTCGGCATACAGCCCCAGCGGATTGGCGTAACTCAACAATTTTTCAAATTCGAAGTGCGCCTCATGCACCCGACCGGCGCGTGCCAGGCACTCAACATACCAGAACGAACAGGCAGCAAATGATCCTTCACCGCCTTTCAGCGCATCGGCAGGGGTTTCGTTGATGTTGTAGCGACGTACCAGGCCGTCACTCACCAGATGGGTTTTGATCGCGTCCAGCGTCGCCAGCCAGTCTGGATCGGTGGCACCGACAAAACGCACCAGCGGCATCAACAGCATCGAGGCATCGAGAAAGCGGCCATTGCGTGTCGCGGTAAAGTGCCCCAGCTCCGGGTTCCAGAAGTTTTGCCAGATATCATCGCGGATGGCGCTACGCACTCGATCCCAGCGTTCATAGGGCATCGGTAATGAACGTTTCAGGCCGAGGCGCAGGGCGCGATCCAGCGCCACCCAGCACATCAGGCGCGAATGGAGAAAGTGTTGCGGCTCGCCACGCATCTCCCAAATTCCGGCATCGGGCTGCTGCCAGTTATCGCATACGTAATCGATCATGTTGGCAACGTGCTTCCAGCCGCGTTGGGAGATCGCCTCGCCATATTTGTTGGCAAGATAGATGGCGTCCATCAGCTCACCGTAAATATCAAGTTGCGTCTGCCGCCAGGCGTCATTGCCAATGCGCACCGGGCGGGAATTGGCGTAGCCGGAAAGGTTAAGCAGTTCGGTTTCATGCAGCTCGGTGCTGCTATCCAGACGATACATCACCTGCAAATGCGGCGTGTCATCGTGGCTGTGCTCAACACAGCGTCCCACCCAATGGGTAAAACTTTTCGCTTCTTCCACATAACCGAGGCGCATCAGCGCATACATGCTGAACGAGGCGTCACGAATCCACGAGGCGCGATAGTCCCAGTTGCGCTCCCCGCCCAGCTCCTCCGGCAGGCCAAAAGTGGCGGCGGCGGCAATCGAGCCGTGTTGATGGGAGGTCAGCAGTTTCAGTGCCAGCGCCGATCGCGTCACCATCTCCTGCCAGCGCCCCCGGTAAGAACTGTGTCGGCTCCAGCGCCGCCAGTAGTGCAGGGTGTCGCGAAAACAGCGTTCAGTCGCCAGTGTGTCCAGATGGGGATCGTCGTCGCTGCCAAACACAAATTCGGCATGCTCGCCCGCCTGCAAAGTGAAATTGGCGGTGGCGCTATGATTTTCCCGCGTCATCACCACGCTGGCGCTGAGACGTAACGAGGGCTGGCCCTCGGCATGAAAGGCGATGCCGCCAGGCCGCGCTTCGGTGTACGTTTCAGCGCGCGCATAATCATGGCGAGGGGCGCAGAGCAGGTTAAAACGCGCAGAACCGCGCACCATCTTCACCCGGCGTACCAGGCGTGGCAGCTTGCCGCTTTCATCGCAAATCGGCATGTAATCGGTGATTTCCGCGACCCCTTCTTCGCCCAGCCAGCGGGTTTGCAGAATATTGGTATCAGGCAGGTAAAGTTGCTGCTGGCGCGCATTCTTCCATTGCGGGGCCAGTGAGAACAGCCCGGCTTCGTCGCTGTCGAGCAGGGCGCTAAACACCGAGGGGCTGTCGAGCTCGGGCCAGCACAGATAATCGATGGTACCGTCACTGGCGATCAGCGCGCAGGTGCGTAAATCGCCAATCACCCCATGATCCTCAATCTTGCGTTTGATTGCGCTCATCCTGCCTCCGTTACGCCAGTCCGTTGTTAACTATAGCCGAAACGGTATGTGCGGCCGCGGCGGGGCACAGAACGATAACTTCTATACTGTGGAGACACCCTACACACAGGAGAAGGTTATGGCGCTGGTCAAACAGAAAGTGGCGGTGGTCACCGCGTCCGACTCGGGTATCGGGCGCAGTTGTGCGCTGATGCTGGCAGAGGCGGGATATACCCTCGGCATCACCTGGCGTTCAGACGAAGAGGGGGCGCACGAAACGGCGCGCCTGGTGGAGAGCCGGGGCCAGCAGGCGCAGGTGCGGCAACTGGATCTCTCCGACCCGCAGGCTGGAGGTCAACAGTTGGCGCAGTTGATTGCGTCATTGGGGAGAATTGATGTACTGGTCAACAATGCCGGCGTGATGACCAAAGCGGATTTTCTCGAACTCAGCTTTGAGGATTGGCGCAAGGTGTTTAATGTCGATGTGGACGGTGCTTTCGTTTGCGGCCAGATCGCCGCACGCCACATGGTGGATCAAGGCAACGGCGGGCGAATTATCAATATCACCTCGGTGCATGAACATACGCCGCTGCCCGATGCGGCGGCCTATACCGCGGCAAAACATGCGTTAGGCGGGTTAACCAAATCGATGGCGCTCAGCCTGTTACCGCATCAAATCCTGGTCAATGCCGTGGCGCCGGGAGCGATTGCCACGCCGATGAATAATCTGCGTAACGAGGATGCGCGCAGCACGCGGATGCCGGAAATCCCCATCGGGCGACCGGGCGATACGCGTGAGGTCGCCAGCCTGGTGGCCTGGTTGTGCTCAGAATGGGCGACCTACACCACCGGGCAATCCTTTATTGTCGATGGTGGGTTTATGCTGGCAAATCCACAGTTTAAGGGATATCACCACGGCTAATTGGCGCGGCGGCGGTTCCAGCGACGGATAATAAAACGTAGCAGGATGGCAAATCCCACCGCCGCCACCAGCCACAGCAAATGTTTTAAATGTTGATCAAGCTGGTGCAGCCAGGGGGCGACGATCTCACCGGCAAAATACCCCAGGGTGACAAAGATCAGCGCCCAGAGCGCGGCACCAATCACATTCAGCAGGAAAAAACGCAGGGGTTTCAGGCGACTGGTGCCGATGATAATTGGCCCGACGATGCGAAAGCCGTACATGAAACGAACGCCAATCACAAACAGGCTGGGATGGCGTTGGATCAGGTGGTTTGCCTTGCGGATGGTATCCTGATGCTTGCGAAAACGGCGCAGAATGCGGGTGCCGAAACGCCGTCCCAGCCAGAACAGCAACTGGTCGCCAATAATCCCGCCCGCCATCGCTGCCAGCACCACGCCGCCGAAGTGCAGCAATCCCTCGTGCGCCGCCACACCCCCCAACAGGGTGAAGGTTTCCCCTTCGGCGATACAGCCAATCAGCAGTGCCAGGTAGCCGTACTGGCTAATTAATCCGTTGATATCAAGATGCAAAATCCTCCTCCCTGTTGTAAGCAAACCTGGTAACAGTTTACACCTGACGGCGATTTTTTGTGCCGCTTGCCGCAAAAACCGCCGCGCCGATTATACTTGAAGTGAAGCTGCCCGCGCTGCGAGGCGTTGCGTTTCGGGGCAGCCCGTCGCATCAGAGGAGTGATTTTATGAATCATGTCTGGGGACTTCTCGCGCATCCTAACCAAGAAATGCGCGATATCAAGCAGGAAAACGAGAGCGTTTCGCACCATTACACCCACCATGTTCTGCTGATGGCGGCGATCCCGGTGATCTGCGCCTTTATCGGCACCACACAGTTGGGCTGGAATCTGGGCGAAGGGCAATTTGTCCAACTCAACATGCTGACCGGTATCGGGCTAGGCATTCTGTTTTATCTCATCATCTTAGGTGGCGTGGCCGTGATGGGCCGCGTTATTCACTGGATGGCGCGTAACTATCCGCAGCGTCCCAGCATTCAACGTTGTACCGTGTTTGCCGGTTATGTGGCGACGCCGCTGTTTATTAGCGGATTGGTCGCGCTCTATCCTCTGGTGTGGCTGTGCCTGCTGGTGGGTACGCTGGCACTGGTCTACACCGGTTATCTGCTGTTTGTCGGTATTCCGGTGTTCCTCAATATCGATAAAGAAGAGAGTCTGCGCTTTTCCGGCTCGACGCTGGCGATTGGTGTGCTGGTGTTTGAGGTGCTGCTGGCGCTGACGGTAATTCTGTGGGGCTATGGACCGAAGTTGTTCTAGTTGCAACCGGTTCTGATGGACTTATTCGCGCCACACATTGTGGCGCGAATTATTTCCGTGCATCTGCCTGCCTTGGGTTTTTAACGCCCGGAAACAATCTCTCCAGGATATTTCGTAGAGAACCACGTATCATGCTGTCGCCAGCCCGCATCCCGTCTGGCTTGATGCGCGCGGCCTGTGCGATAGCACAGCACAAAACTCCTTACCGGATTTTTTTGACACGATGTCTGTAAAAATGCGTATTTCTTTACTGTCGCTGGCACTGATGATCGGCGCACCGGCAGTGACTACACCTGTTCAGGCGGCACCTGCTGCTGCACTGTCCAATCTGGCTCCTGTCGCGCAGCCACAAATTGCGTCCGGCAGTGCGATGATTGTCGACCTGGATAATGGCAAAGTGCTGTTCTCCAGCCATCCCGATCGAGTGCGCCCGATCGCCTCGCTCACCAAGCTGATGACGGCGATGGTGGTGCTGGATGCGAAGCTGCCGCTGGATGAAATGCTGTCGGTGGATATCAGCCATACCCCGGAAATGCGCGGCGTGTTCTCCCGCGTGAAGCTCAACAGTGAAATCAGTCGCCGGAATATGTTGCTGCTGGCGCTGATGTCTTCGGAAAACCGCGCGGCTGCCAGCCTGGCCCATCACTATCCGGGCGGTTATGACGCCTTTATTCGCGCCATGAACGCCAAGGCGCGGGCGCTGGGCATGACCCACACCCATTATGTGGAGCCGACCGGGCTGTCGATTCATAACGTCTCCAACGCGGAAGACCTGATCAAGCTGGTGAAAGCCACCCGTCAGTATCCGTTGATTGGTGAGTTAAGCACCACCAAAGAAGACACGGCGGTGTTTAAACATCCGAACTACGCCTTACCGTTCCGTAACACCAACCATCTGGTATACAAAAACGACTGGCGTATCCAGCTGACCAAGACCGGTTACACCGATGAGGCTGGTCACTGCCTGGTGATGCGCACGGTGATTAACAACCGTCCGGTGGCGCTGGTGGTGCTGGATGCGTTCGGTAAATACACCCACTTTGCGGATGCTAACCGTCTGCGTGACTGGCTGGAAACTGGCAAAGCGGCGCCGGTCCCGGCGGCGGCACTGGCGTACAAAAAGCAGAAAGCCTCGCAAACAGCGAGCACCGGCGCTCAGGGACAGAACGTCGAATAATATTGATGTTGCAGATGCGGCCAGCGGGGCGGCATCTGCAAAAAGCCTTATCGTTAGCACCAATGTTTTACACCCTCATTCCTATAGTTTCGCCGTTGCCAAAGGCCTACACTAGCCGCCACTTAGGGTCACTAAGACGCGTCTGTGGACGGTTAATGCGCTGGAATCTCACTCTTATGTTTACGTTTCGAACTCTTTTTGCTCCTTTTTTGCTGATGTTGGCGCTGCTGGCCCCGGCATTCAGCCAGGCGGCAGACAATAATGCCCCGGCTCCGCAGGGCGAAGATGCGGCACCCAAAGTCAATGCATCGGTGGAACTGCCGAAAATGCAGAAGATTCTCGACAAGATTAAAAGTCAGGTGTCGGGAGAAAATAATGAAAGCAAGCTGAGCCAGCTGAATGAAATGGCGCTGGAACTGTCGGGCAATGCCGATACCCTCGGCCAGGCATTAGTGCCGCAGCGTCAGCAGCTGGATGCACAGTTGGCAGTGCTCGGACCGGCACCTAAACCTGACAGCGGCATGACCGAAACGCTGGAAGTGGCGCGCAAGCGTAGCTCGCTGGAGAACCAGAAAACCAAGCTGGACGATCAAATCAAGCAAGCCGAAGGGATTAAAAACGGCGCGCTGACGCTGTCGTCGCAAATCGTCAACCTGCGTCGCGATCAGTTGAAAAGCCAGTTGGCGCTGAATGCCGGCAGTATCCTTGGCCCACGCTTCTGGGCACCGCTGGCCAGCACCCAGGATCTCGATGGCGAGAAGATCAGTGACTTCCTGAGTGAATTGCAGGACACCGCCGCGCTGTCATGGGAACCGGGCTGGCGCTTTGGCACCATTGGCTGGTTGATCGCCGCGATGCTGGTGATGACGCTGGGCCGCCGCTACGGTGAGGAGTTTCTCGCCTGGGTCAGCATTCACAAAATGCCGGAAGGACGACTGCGCCGCAGCTTCCTCGCTTCGGCGATTGCCCTCACCACCCTCGCAGCCGTGGTCCTGACCTTCAATTTCTTTGCGCTGGCCTTTGCCCGCCGCGATGAGGTGTCGTCCGATGTGCAGGACTTTATCCTGCGCCTGGTGCAACTTAGCGTTTACTGCGGCCTGATTGCGGGCCTGGGACGCGCGTTCCTCTCCACCCGTCGCCCGAGCTGGCGTCTGCCGGCCATTTCCAATGAAGTGGCGCTGGCGTTGAAGCCTTTTCCGCCGATCACCGCCGCGCTGGTGTTTATCTTCCAGACGGTGGAGTCCTTTAACTACAGCGTCGGCACCAGCCTGAATACCACCATTATGGCGAACGGCCTGACGGCACTTCTGATTGGTAGCACCGGGTTGGCGATCAGCATGCGTACCAACCGGGTGCGTCGCCGAATGGCGCAGAAGGGCAATCCACCGGAAGCGCGTTCAACGTTGGTCGGTCTGATCCAAATGGGCCTGACGCTGACGGCGCTTGCCATCCTGATTTCGTTGGTGATCGGTTACATCTCGCTGGCGCGCTTCCTCAGTTATGAAGTGATTTGGTGTGGCATTCTGTTCGGTTCGTTCTATTTCCTCAGCCAGCTGGTGACGGACGGTTGTGAAAGCCTGTTCTCAATACAAACCCGCAGCGGGAGACGCATCCAGAGTTCACTGAATATTGATGAGCGCCACCTGCAACAGGCTGCCACGTTGTTAGGTGCGCTGGGCAAAACCTTGTTGATCGGTATCGTTGCCCTGGCGCTGCTGAACGGCACTTTTGCCTCGACCACACCGATTGGCCTGATCCAGAAGGTGATTGAATTCTGGGGCGGCAAAGGGCTGGAGTCGCTGAATATTGTTCCGGCGCATATGGTCAACGCCATTATCTGCCTGGTGGTGGGGATTTATGTGCTGCGCTCGGTGCGCCGCTGGCTGGATAAAGAGTTCCTGCCGAAAACCACCATGGACGCGGGGATGCGCGTGTCGCTGGTGACGCTGTTCAGCAACATTGGTTACGTGCTGATTATCCTGCTGACGCTGTCGATCATGGGCTTGCAGTGGAACAAACTGGCGTGGATCGTCAGCGCCCTGTCGGTTGGTATCGGTTTTGGTTTACAGGAGATCGTAAAGAACTTTATCTCCGGTCTGATCCTGCTCACCGAGCGCCCGGTTAAAGTTGGCGATCTGGTGAGCATCAGCGGCATCGAAGGGGATATCCGCCGTATCAACGTGCGCGCCACGGAGATCCAGCTCAGCGATAAATCCACCGTAATTGTGCCGAACTCGCAGCTAATCTCGCAGAACGTGCGAAACGCGACCATGGGCAATGCGCAAGGGGTGGTGACGATTTTGCTGACCTTCCCACTTAATATCGATCCGGTACGCGTGCGCGAGATCCTGCTGGAAGTGTATGAGGAGAACGAACGTATCCTCGAAATGCCTGCGCCGTCCGTCTCATTCAAGGATCTGACACCGGCTGGCATTGTTCTCAGCGTGACCGGCAACGTTGCCAGCCAGCGCCAGATTTCAAGCGCCAAAAGCGATTTGCTGTTTGATATCCTGACGCGGTTGCGTAAAGAAGGCATCGTGTTGTCGACGCCGCAGACCATGATTATCGAACGTCGCGCCCAGCAGGGGCTGACGGACGACAGCCAGCAATTACCATAAAGATCGCACTAACGTAGCGGCGCGATTAATCGCGCAATGTTTTTGGCGCGGGAATTAAAAAACCACGCGATAAATCGCGCCGCTACGTATCATTAAACCTTCACCGCCCATCCTTTCTGCTTACTGGTTTTGCCAATTCCCGGATTAAAACTGTTGGTGGGATCTAACCGACGATAAAACGCCTGAAGTTGCGGCTTCGCGGCGTACAAATGGCCAACATTGTGCTCTGCCGGGTACTCCGCGCCACGTTGGCTAAGAATCGCCAGCATCTTCTCTTTCAGCGCATGGACATCCACCCCTTTCTTCACGATGTAGTCCTGATGGAATACATGGCAGAAAAAGTGACCGTAGTAGAGCCGATGGCTCAGATCCTGGTCGAATTCCGGCGGTAGCCGTTCAAACCAGTCGTTGTCGTTGCGGCGCAGCGCGATATCCAGCGCCAGAATATCCTCGACTTCATCAGCATGAATGGCGTGATAACGCACGGCGGCCCCGGCAGCCGCAAATCGGTGCAAAAACGCGTGAGCACCCTCTTTGGCGTCACAGGCAAAAAACTCACCGCCACCTTCGCGGAAAAAGGCGTGCAGATACTCCTGCGCTTCCGCCACACCGTCACCGGACATTTTCAGCATCAGATGATGTTCATATTTGTCGCGGTACTGCTTCAGGCGTTTCGGCAGATGGGCCGGGAACCATCCGCTCAGCCGCTGCAACAGGCGATCGGTTAAATGTGGTTTGACCCATTTGCGCTTCGCCAGCCAGGCATCGAACCTACCCTTAAGAGTGAAAAACAACGGCATTTTGTCGGTGCCCAGCCGGTCGATCATCAGGAAGGTATCTTTGCCATACACCTCAGCGATATCAAAAATAGCACGATGCATATACTCACCCGCCACCGGTAAGTGGGTAAAGTTCGCCAGAATATGTCGGCGGATCTCAGCCAATTCCGCCGGATCGTTGCTGCCGATATAAAACACCTGCTGCTGCGGTTCACTGACAAAGGTATCCAGGCGCACGGCAAACACCGCCAGCTTACCGGCACAACCGGAGGCTTCGAACAGGCGGCGGGCATCGGCATTGAAACGCGCCGGGGTCGCGGCGTGGATATCGCGTACACGCTCGGCGTATTCATGATCTGAGGCATGACGATCATCCCAGATCACATCGCTTTGTTGCCAGCGATCATCATCCAGTCGTCCCAGTATCTCTTCCGGCGAATGGCCCAGTTCGATACCAAGGTGGTTGACCAGCCGCAGCTTGCCATCCGCATCAATTTGCGCGTAGAGCGCCATCTCGCTATAGGCCGGGCCGCGCTTAATCAGCGACCCGCCGGAGTTGTTGCAAATACCGCCCATCACCGATGCGCCAATACAGGACGAACCGATCACCGAATGGGGTTCACGTCCCAACGGTTTGAGGGCTTTTTCTAACTGGTAAAGCGTGCTGCCCGGGAACGCCAGAATCTGTTTACCGCCATCAATCAGTTGCAGTTTATCCAGCCGTAGCGTGCTGATGATCACCACCGGGCGATCATAATCATTCCCCTGTGGGGTGGAGCCTTCCGTCAGCCCGGTGTTGGCAGCCTGCATCAGAATGATGGCATCGGCCGTGACCAGCGCCTGCAACACGCGCCACAATTCGAGCAGCGAGCCGGGAAACACCACCGCCAGCGCTTCGCCTTCACCGGAGCGAAAGCCTTTACGATAACGGGCGGTGTGTTCGGCATCCGTCAGCAGTTGCGCAGGACCGACGAGGCGGCGCAGTTCACCCAACAGGGCAGAGTCAGAGGAGGCGTTTTTCATTGGCTTATCCTTGTCATAAACGGTAGCGAAACAACTGTAGCACGCGTTGCACGAAGCGGCTGCGATGTGACATCGTCGGCTACCTGCTATCCTCAACTTATGGCACACTTTGCCGGTTATTTTTATATTGTGCAGTCACTTAAGAGAACCCGACCTGATGAAATGGATTTGCTCTGTAAGCCTCGCTGTATCCCTTGCCATGCAACCCGCGCTGGCGGATGAGATGTTTGGCAACCATCCGATGACCGAACAAGCGCGTGATGCCTTTGTAAACCAACTGCTTAGCAAGATGACGCTGGATGAGAAAATTGGTCAGCTGCGTCTGATCAGCGTCGGGCCGGATAACCCAAAGGAAGCCATCCGTGACATGATTCAACACGGACAGGTTGGGGCAATTTTTAATACCGTGACGCGCCCGGACATTCGCGCCATGCAGGATCAGGTGATGCAACTTAGCCGCCTGAAAATTCCTTTGTTCTTTGCTTATGACGTGGTGCACGGCCAGCGCACCGTGTTTCCGATCCCACTCGGCATGGCGGCCAGTTGGGATCTGGACGCGGTCGCCGAAGTGGGGCGCGTTTCCGCTTATGAAGCGGCAGACGACGGTTTGAACATGACCTGGGCGCCGATGGTGGACGTCAGCCGCGAACCGCGCTGGGGACGTGTGTCGGAAGGCTTTGGTGAAGATACCTTCCTCACCTCACAAATGGGCAGCACCCTGGTGAAAGCGATGCAGGGCAAAAGTCCGGCGGATCGTTACTCCATCATGACCAGCGTGAAGCATTTTGCGTTGTACGGTGCGGTGGAAGGGGGACGTGATTACAACACCGTCGATATGAGCCCACAGCGAATGTTCCAGGATTATATGCCGCCGTACAAAGCCTCGCTGGATGCTGGCAGCGGTGGCGTGATGGTGGCGCTCAACTCGATAAACGGCACACCGGCCACCGCCGATAGCTGGCTGTTGAAAGATCTGTTGCGTGATGAGTGGAAATTCAAAGGCATCACCATCAGCGATCATGGTGCGATTAAAGAGCTGATGAAACACGGGGTCGCCAGCGATCCCCGCGATGCGGTGCGTATTGCGCTGAAATCCGGCATCGATATGAGTATGAGCGACGAGTACTACAGCAAATACCTGCCGGGGCTGGTGAAAAGCGGTGCGGTGAGCATGGCGGAAATTGATGATGCTGCGCGCCATGTGTTGAACGTCAAATATGATATGGGGCTGTTTAACGATCCTTACAGTCATCTGGGGCCAAAAGGCAGCGATCCGCAGGACACCAACGCGGAGAGCCGTCTGCATCGTGCCGAAGCGCGTGATGTGGCGCGTAAGAGCATCGTGCTGCTGAAAAACTGGCGCGAAACCTTACCGCTGAAAAAGAACGCCACCGTGGCGCTGGTTGGCCCTCTGGCCGATAGCCAACGCGACATTATGGGCAGTTGGTCAGCCGCCGGGGTGGCGAAGCAGTCCATCACCCTGTATCAGGGGATGCGCGCGGCGATGGCCGGTAAGGGCACGCTGCTGTACACCAAAGGCGCGAATATCACCGATAACCAAGGCATCCAGAAATTCCTCAATTTGTATGAACAGGCAGTCACTGTTGATGCACGTTCACCGCAGCAGATGATTGATGAAGCCGTTGCCAATGCGAAGAAAGCCGATGTCATCGTGGCGGCGGTGGGCGAAGCGCAGGGAATGGCGCATGAGGCCTCCAGTCGCAGCGAACTGACCATCCCGGAAAGCCAACAGAAGTTGCTGACGGCGCTGAAAGCCACCGGCAAACCGTTGGTGATTGTGCTGATGAATGGTCGCCCACTGAATGTGGTGCATGAAGATCAGATCGCAGATGCGATGCTGGAAACCTGGTTCAGCGGTACCGAAGGTGGTAACGCTATCGCTGATGTGCTGTTTGGCGACTACAACCCGTCAGGCAAGCTGCCGGTATCCTTCCCACGTTCGGTAGGGCAGATCCCGATTTACTACAACCATTTGCCAACCGGTCGTCCGTACAACTTCGAGAAGCCGAACAAGTACACGTCGCACTACTACGATGCCATCAACGGACCGCTTTATCCGTTTGGTTATGGTCAGAGCTACACCACCTTTAGCGTTTCGCCGGTGAAGATGTCAGCGAAATTTATGCCCCGTAATGGCACGGTGGCAGCCAGCGTCAAGGTCACCAACACCGGCAAGCGCGATGGCGCAACGGTGGTGCAGATGTACCTGAACGATCCGGTTGCCAGCATCAGCCGTCCGGTGCAGGAGCTGCGCGGCTTTAAGCGCATCATGCTGAAAGCGGGCGAGTCCCAGACGGTGAACTTTGAGATTGACGTCGATGCGCTCAAATTCTGGAATCAGAAAATGCAGCATGTGGCCGAGCCGGGTAAGATCAATGTGATGATTGGGCTGGATTCGGTGCGCACTCAGGACGCATCATTTGATTATCTCTAAACCCAACGCAGCGGCGCGATTTATCGTGCAAACGTAGCAATGGCAGCAGATGCCAAATGGCATGATATAACGTGCCGCTACAATTCACAGAAATGTTAGCAACCCGGTCAGCCTTGAGGTTGACCGGGCAATTACCCGAAAATCATGAACATCCGCAAACGCATCGAACAACAAGTCTTCCGCCTGAATGGCCTGTCACTCAATGAATTCGACATCTCGCAACCCCCTGGCGATCCTGGGCTGTTTGGCCCCGACAGCGTCATCTGGCGTGTACATGGCGATTTCGCCGCCATGATGTGTGGCGGTATCAGCGCCTTGTTGTTGCAGATGCTGCATCCGGCGGCGCTGGCGGGCGTATGGGATCACTCCAACTTCCGCGATGACATGCTGGGACGGCTACGGCGTACCAGCCAATTTATCGCGGTCACCACCTTCGGCAATCAGCAGGATGCACACACCTTGATCGAGCGGGTTAAACGCATCCATCTGCGTGTCACCGGCGTCGACAATGCGGGGCAACCCTATGCGGCCAGCGATCCGCATCTGCTGACCTGGGTGCATGTGGCGGAAACCAGCCGTTTTCTCGCGGCGCATCTGCGCTATAAAAATCCTCACCTGAGCCTGATGGAAAGGGATCGCTACTATCAGGAAGCGGCGCTGATCGCGGAATCGCTAGGGGCAGAGCAGGTGCCGAAAAGCGTTGCGGCGGTGGAAAACTATTTGCAGGCAATACGTCCACAGCTGGTTTGCGATGCACGTACCCGGGAGGTCACGCAGCTGTTGATGAACGCCCCGGCTCCCAGCTGGCAGGCGAAACCGGTGATGCATATCATGATGAAAGCAGGGATTGGCTTGTTGCCAGACTGGGCGCAACAACTGGCAGCCTTGCCCATCAATCCGTTGCAGCAACGGTTGGTGGATGGGCAAATACATCTGATTGCTGGTTTGTTGCGCTGGTCAATTCAGCGTGGTGCTTATGCCCGGGCGATGAAACGCATGGGCCGATAAGGGTTACAGGTGTAACTCGTCCCTGGCCTTGGTGTAGGTGCGCGGTGTTTTGGCTTCCCGACGCAGCGTCAGCTGCCGTAACTGGTAATGGTGGATCAGCATGCCAAGCCCAAGCCCCATCAGCGCCAAAGGTAACAGGCAGTAATAAATATCAACCGGTAACAGAATCAGCAGGGCGATGCCCGCCACCAGCAACGTCAGTGCCGACATCACCCAGCTGTAGCGAATAAACAGCCACACCAGCAGGGTGAAAATCACCACATCTCGCAGGTTAAAATCCACATTTTGCAGCACCATTGCGTCAACTCCTTCGATGCGAATGGCGCGACAATAGCATGCGCAACGGCAAAAGAATCGCGAATTTATTTGAAGCTTGCCGACGCATACGGCATGAAACTTCAGTAATCCTCATCTTTCTCCTGCGCACTTTGAGAGTTTTACCCTTGTGCCACATGGCACGAGTGTCGATCCTGCTCTATTCTCGGGGAAAATGGATCCCTCCAGGCATTGTCGAGGCGTTATGACACACCAACCTCTGATTGCTGAGGTGCCGAATCAGCAAAATACACTTACGGCCATCGTCGAGCAGGACGCGCGCACGGCCTATTTTTATATCTGGCCAAACGACCTGTTCCGCAGCCAGTATGCGGTACGCGGTTGCTGGTTACGCAACCTGCTGCCCGCACCGGCGCGTGAAGACAGCGATGCACTGGAGCAGGGTATCGCGCCGCTGCTCAGTGCCGAATTTTGCCGCACGCTGGAAGCGGAACCGCCGCTCGATCCGGCCGGGTTACAGATACTCTGGGAGCCGAGCGATGATGGTGCGGCGTTGTGGTACTACGGTCAGTTGCTGGCGGTGATCCCTGGCTGGAGCCTGTACCAGGACAAACAGGTGAGCTTCTCGGCCGGGTGTATCAAAAAGAATCGCCTGACGGCACCGCTCGGATCGGCCTCAACCAATGACTATTACGCGCGTGCCGAACAGCAACGCCATTTCTGGCGTGACTGGCATGACGGACATTTATGGGAAGTGGTGCAGCGTGAGTTGATGCAGTGCTACCAGGCGCAGTTCGGTGAATCGGTGAAGTATTACGCCATCGACCAGGGCAACTGGCCGCCGATGGCAATTTCGCAGCACTGGCATCAGGGCGTGTGGTACTTCCTCACCCTCGGCATGGGGATCCGACCGATGCCGCAGGTCGATTATCTGTTTGATGAGCTGGCCCCGCAGTATCGCCGCATCGAACTGGCGATGGCAGTGGATGGCGAAGTGATGAACGAAGCCAATGCAGTGCAGATGGCCAGCGCACTGGCGGAGTTTGCCCATCTGCCGTGGGCGCGCCTTACCTGGCTGGGTGAGGGGCATACGCTGGCGTCAGAAGTGGCACCGGTGGGGTTTGAAAGTTTCCTGCTGGCGAATGGCCTGGCCCCGGAAGCGGCGCAGTTCCGGCTGCCAAAGCGTGGGGGCGACCGGGTGAATTTGCTGTGGTCAACGCCAATCACCGAGGCGGAACGCCAGTTTGCGCAGGCCGATGAACGCGGTGGACAGCAGTTGTTGCAGCGTCTGCTGGCTGATGGCAACAACCATATTTTTCGTCCAAGGCAAGAAGTGGTGGAGCCTCCGGTTGCCTGAATCGTAGCGGCGCGATTTATCGCGCAGGTTTTGCTATACGCGCCAAACACATCGCGCCGCTACATCATCACCTTCATCAATTATTTTATTGCTTTGTGATCGTGCGCACCTCAAGTTCCTTCTTAACACGCCGTTAACCCGGATCAGGCATCTCGCCACTCCAGGGTAAGGGCACTCTCATGTTAAAAACCACACAATCCCGTTTCACCGCGACCCTCATCGCATTTTTCGCCGTGCTGATGCTGGTCACCGTGCTGGTGATCAATCAGTTTATTGCACCCCAACTCAGCAACAATGAGAGCCGCCTGGTGCGTTACGAAGTCGATGGCCTGGCCGGACGTATCGTCGAACAGATGAACCGCGTTCAGGCGCAGCAGCGTGCTATTACCGAAGCTGCCGGGGTAATGGATAGCGCCAGCATCGATACCTTGCTGCCTGCGCTGGTTAACCAATATCAGGACAGCAACGTATTCGGCGGCGGTATCTGGCCCCTGCCGAACCGTCGCGATCCGGCTAAAGAGAAAGACAGTTCATTCTTTGCGCGCAACGCCAGCAACCAGTTACAGGTGAATACTTACTGGAACTCTGACGCTGCCGACAAATACTGGGAGCAACCCTGGTACAAAGACGGTATGGCGGCCGCGAAAGGCCAGTGCGCCTGGGCGAAGGCCTATCAGGATGCGGCCAGCCCGCAACCGCGTACCAACTGCGCGATGGCGATTTACCGTAATGGTACCGCCTGGGGCGTGGCGACCATCGACGTGACCCTGGGATTCTTCAACCAACTGGCGAAACAGATGGGAGAGGCGATTCATGGTCGCGTCTTGATCGTCGAAGCCGATGGCAAAGTGGTCGGTAACGCCGCGCTGGTTGATGCTGCGGCGAAACTGGAAAACCTGTCCGATACCCAACTGCCGCTGGCTCCAACGCTGAAAACGTTGCTGGCGCAGGCGGGCAGTCAGCCGACACAGGCGAGCTATGATACGGAAGATGGCGAGCATACGCTGTTCCTGCAAGCCATTCCCGGCAGTCCGTGGTATCTCGCCAGCGACGTGCCCTCCAGCCTGTTGGATGCGCAAACCCATAGCATGCTGACCCGATTGGGCCTGGTGCAGATCCCGCTGGCGGTGATCCTACTGCTGGTCTTGCTCGGCTTTGTGCGTGCCATGATGAAGCGCTTAAGCCAGCTCAACCGTAACATTGAAGCGTTATCAACCGGCGGTGCGGATTTGACCCAGCGTCTGCCTGCCAGCAACAGCCCGGAATTTAACGCCGTGGCGCAGAGCTTCAACCAGTTTATTGCTTACCTTCAGGGGCTGATGCGTCAGGTGGGTGACAGCGCGCTGGCGATTACCGCTGCCTCGCGGGAGATCGCCAGCGGCAACGCTGATCTGTCGGCGCGTACCGAATCACAGGCCAGCTCGATTGTTGAAACGGCGGCTTCTATGGAGCAACTGACCGGTACGGTGCGTCAGAACGCGGATAACGCCACTCATGCCAATCAACTGGCTGATGGCGCTTCGCAGGTGGCGGCGCGTGGCACCGAGGTGGTGCGTCAGGTGGTCAGCACTATGGGCGAAATCCATCATTCATCGCGCAAAGTGGTGGATATCATCAGCGTCATCGACAGCATTGCTTTCCAGACCAATATCCTGGCCTTGAACGCGGCGGTAGAAGCCGCGCGCGCGGGCGAGCAGGGGCGCGGTTTTGCGGTGGTGGCGTCGGAAGTGCGTAACCTCGCCCAGCGCTCGGCCAACTCGGCGCGAGAGATCAAGAAGCTGATTGAGGAGTCGGTCACCAATATTGATGCTGGCAGCCAGTTGGTGGAGCAAGCCGGACAAACTATGGATGAATTGATGCACGGCGTCAGCAGCGTCACCACGCTGATGGGGGAGATTATGTCTGCCAGCCGTGAGCAAAGCCTCGGCATCGATCAGGTGAACGTGGCTATCACCCAGCTTGACGGCAGCACCCAACAGAATGCCGCGCTGGTGGAACAGGTTTCTGCTGCCGCGCGCGCGATGGAGGAGCAGAGCGTTCAGCTGGAGTTAGTGGTGCAAAGCTTTAAACTTTAAGCGCTTTTCCACGGTGGTGCCGGGTGCGCCACCGTTTCTCCTTTCTTATTAACTATTCCCCGTTTTTTATGCTGCTTCAAAATCCAGCTGCTAAAATTAATTTTCCGTTACGCAAACGCACGGAATGTACGCAATTTTTCCGGCCCCCGGCGCGGTGATTGTGTACAATGGTTGAGATTTTTCTGAAGGAGTTGTCATGTCCGCCATAGAAGTTATCCTCGTCGACCACCTCGATCGTCCCACTGGCAAGATGGAAAAGCTGGAAGTTCATGAAAAGGGATTACTGCACCGTGCGGTAACGGTTTACGTGTTTAACTCGCGGCATGAACTGCTGCTGCAACGTCGTGCCAGTGGTAAATACCACTGCGGCGGTTTGTGGAGTAACACCTGTTGTGGTCATCCTTATCCGCAGGAATCCACCCAGGCTGCCGCTGAACGTCGCCTGCGTGAAGAGATGGGGCTGTCGCTGACGCTGACGCCGGTATTCGAGCTGAGCTACAACCTGCCGCTCAGCAATGGCCTGACGGAACATGAATACGGTCATGTGTTTTTTGCCATCAGCGATGAACAACCGGAACTGAACCCGGAAGAGGCCGATGCCTGGTGCTATCGGTCGGTGGCGCAGATTCAGCAGGAGATTGCGCAGCACCCGGAACAGTTCACGCCGTGGTTTCTGTTCACCTTTGCCCGCATTCCTGCCACGTTGGATGCGTTTCAGCTCACCGTGTAAAAAAACGCCTCATTGCTGAGGCGTTGTCATATCAGAATTGATAAACCAGACCCAGCGCCATCACATCGTCAGTCGCCAGTCCGAGTGGGTTATTATCTTTAAGCATATTAATACGGTACTCAGCGAATAAAGACATATTGACGTTGAAATAATAATAATCACCAATGGCTGTGTACTTAATAATATCGGCGTCACCGATGTTTTCAATATCTTTCCCTTTCGAAGAGATGTAAGCAATTGAAGGGCGGAATCCACTCAGGAATTGATATTGTGCAACGGCTTCAAAATTTTGTGCTTTATTCGCAAATCCCCCGCTGATCGGGGTGGCATTCAGCGTTTCATCATACGCGGCCGCGAGGTAAATCTGATTCGCATCATATTTTACCGAAGCGGCCCAATGTTGGGCTTTATCACCATGACCACGGCTTAAGTTATTTTGCGCATCTGTACGGTCAAGGCTGGCAAAAGCACCCACAAAGCTTAGGCCAAAATCGAAAGCATAAGAGGCGGAAAGTGCAAATCCATCACCATTAGCGCGGATAATTTGATCGGTACTGCCAGTTCGGTCATTTTTACCTTCGTATTGTGCGGCCACGTTCAGACCGTCCACCAGACCAAAGAAACCTGTGTTACGCCAGGTGAGCAAGCCGGTCGAGCGGCCCACGAGGAAGACATCATTGTAATCAGAGTCGCTACCGAAGAAAGGCAGCATATCGGTGTTGCTCATCACGTCATAAACCAAACCGAAATTGCGGCCATAATCGATAGAACCCAATTCACCATATTTCAAACCGGCGTAGCCAAGGCGAGTAGCATTACCATTTTGAGCATCGCTACCGCCTTCAGAATTATGCAGGCTGAATTGATATGACCAGCTGCCATAACCCGTCAATTTATCCGAAATTTTTGTCTCCCCGGTAAAACCGCCCTGAAGATTTGACGACGCATCACCATCATTATTACTGTCATCAGAAAACATATGGGAAACTTTTATTTTGCCATTCAGGTCCAGTTTGTTGCCGTCTTTATTATATATTTCCGCAGCCTGAACCGGGCATAAGGCAGCCAGTAGCGGCAGCATAGCTGCCGCTAAAAGTGAGCGTTTCATCATTACGTTTTTACCCTGTCTGAATTAATTATTTATTACCCCTCGTTGGGGGGATATATGGTGAAAAAAGATAAAAATCAGGAATGGTGTTTTAGTTTGCGTTTATTTAATCGTCTGGCGTTCCTCCCATTGCTCTTTAGTGAGCGTTTTAATATCGAATTGATCGCGTGTGCGGCAATAGGTATTTCCCCCCATACGCCCCACCGCATCCATCAGTTGTTGGTCTATGTGCAGATTTTCCGGGTTGACCGCATCACTGCGCACATATACCCCGACCACCTCACCCAGAATGATTTCTCTCGCCGGGCCAACCTGTAAGGTGGTATGACGGCGGCACTCCAGTGCCGCAGGGGCAGCGAGAATGCGCGGGCTGTGCACGTATTGGCCCGGCACGGTTTCCAGACCGGCCTCCTCCAGTTCATTGACCTCGGGACCAAATTTAATGGCACAGATCTCCATCTGATCCACCAGGGCATCATCGACGATATGCACCGTAAACTCGCCCGTTTCACGGATATTGCGTGCGGTGTCTTTGAAACGCATATCGGCATAGTTCTCCACACCGATAGCGACAATCGCCGGGTCGTGAGTCAGTACATTGAAAAAGCTGAACGGGCCGGCATTGGGAACACCGTCGCGGCTGACCGTGGTCACCAGGGCAACCGGGCGCGGAATTACCGTGCCAATCAAAATCTTGTAACGCTCACGTTCGGTTAATGACGCAAAGTCAAAAAAAGTATGTGATGTTGGCTGGCTCATCTCAGGCTCCGCTGTCAATACGATGTGTTTCAAGGGGGGTGTGATGGCTAAGATTTTCAAAACCGTCTTTGGTGACAACATAACAATCGCCAATGTTGCAGCCTGCCGCCAGCGGTTCCAGCCATTGGCTATGGAGCACAAATACCATCCCTTCTTCCAGGCGATCGTAGTTATGAGAGGAGATGTTGAAGCTGTTTTGCGCGCCAGCCATACCGATGGAGTGACCCAGATTGGGATTGTGTGGTCCATAGGTGGCAGGGTAGACATGCATCAGCTTGCGCCCCTGGGCTTCCCAGTCGATATCGCGAACATACTGTTGGGGGATCAGACGTGCGCCACCGTCAGGCATGGGTGACCAGTTGTAGGGCATGGTGCGAGCTTCGGCTGACGTCAGCATGCCCTGTTCGATCATCGGTTCGAAGGCAGCGTTGTTGATATCCCGCATCAGTGCGCCGGGCTTAATTAAACGCTCCGCACGTTTCACACCGTCGGTACAGGCTGTCAGCACCTTCTCCTGGTGCGGAGTGATATCACCCACGGCAATCATGCGCGCGGTCTGCGCGGTGTAACCCCGCCAGGTGACATTGGAAATGTACAAATTGATCAGATCACCGGCACGCACCACATGACCATAAGGCTTACCGCAGTGGGTACCAAATTCGTTGATACCAATCTGGTAGCCATCCCCGGTCTCACCACCAAACGCCATCTGTGCTGCCGTAAACGCCGCGAAGATCTCATGGTCAGTGACACCCGGTTTTGTCACATGATATGCCGCCTGCGTGCCAATACTGATCAACTGTGCTGCGGCCCGGAACATCTCAATTTCACGGGGTGAACGGACTTTCTGCATGCGGTCCAGAATTGGGTTGTCGGCAATAAATTTATTGCGCGGCATCAGCGACGCCAGGGCCGCCCAGAAAGTGAGGGAGGTACGATCGCCGATACTGCCAATTTGCGCGTTCACTAACCCTAACCGTGTGAGGATCTCCGCACATTTCTCGGCCGTTTTGATTACCGAGTCACCGGGACGATCTGCATATTCACGACCAATCGGACCAATCTGCCAGATTTCATCCACCAGCAACGGCTCACCACCCGGTGGCAACAATACCGACTGGGTAAAAAAGGAGAGTAGCGTCAGCGGTTTATCACTATCAGTCGGGATAATGAGCACACCTTCTCGCATCCAGTCACAGATATAACGCAGATACGCATTTGAGGCGTGGAACCAGCCCACGCTCCCGGCGTGGACGATCAGCGCATCGTGTCCGGCTTCAACAGCCTGGCGGCGAATTTTGCGCAGACGTTCGGCAAACTCCTCCTCCGGCAATGGTAACGGGGCTGAAAACGTAAAATCTGGCTGGAAATCGGCAAGCAGAGAGCCAATGCGATAGCCAGCGGGCTGAGTCGCATGAGTGTTCATAGGTGAATCCTTGTACTTGATTAAGTCATTAATTTTGTGGGCGTGGAGCCAGCACACGGCGTGCAACCAGCAAACCGAGCAAGGTGACGGCGATGAGAATCCCTGAGATAGCGGCCACACGGACATCGAGTGACTCTTCAATCAGAGCAAACATTCGCAGCGGCAACACCGTGGTTGAAGCATCTGCAAGAAACAGCGAAACCGTGACGTTATCCAGTGACTGAATAAACACCAGAAACGCACCAGCCAGAATGCCGGGCATCAACAGTGGCAACGTGACACGACGAAGCGTCATAAACCAACTGGCCCCCATAGTGGTTGATGCTTCCGCCAGAGAGGGGTTAAGTCCCTGGGCCACAACAGACGCGGCGCGATACATCAACGGGCCAAACACCACGATATGCCCGGTAACGGTCAACCACAGCGATGGCTGGAAACCAATAAAGTTGGCGACGATCAATGCTGCCAGCCCATAGACCAGGCTGGGTAACACCAGCGGAGCAAGCAGTAATGGCTCGATGCTGTTCACGGTTTTACGTTTCATCCGCGTCATACCAATGCTGGCGGGCACGGCAAACAGCAGCGATCCCAATACCGCCAATCCGGCGATTTTCAGTGAGTTCCATGCCGCTATGTGTTCAGTACCCGAGCGCACCGGGTCGAGCAGCGCTTCATACCAGCGCAATGAAAATCCTTCCGGTGGATATTTCAGTGTTTGCCCGGCGGTGAAGGACATCATCAGAGCAATCACAATCGGTGCGACCAGGTAAATCAGGCACAGCGTGCCAAAGCCATACACAAAGACTTTGTACAGCAGTGCCGGAACGGGATTTTCGCGTCGATTAAGCATGACCGTTCAATCTCCTGTGACGTGAAATCATGGTGAGTGCCACCAGCAGACAGCCAGTCGAAAGCAGCAATACCACGGCAATGGCGGAAGCGAGAGGCCAGTCGAACAGCGTACCGACTTCGCGATAAATCAGCTGTGGCACGTACACATTACGTGCACCACCAATCACGGCCTGGGTGACGAACGAGCTGCTGGTACTGGCGAATACCAGGATCCAGCCTGCCAACAGGCCTGGTAACATCAGTGGCAGCATCAGGGTGATCAAAATGCGCCAGGGGCCAGCTCCTGAGACTTGTGCCGCTTCGGTGAGTGAGTATTGGGTGCGGGTCAGAATGGCGATCAGCGGCAAAATGATCAGCGGCAGATCAATCTGACACATTGCCATGACCAGACCGAGCTCCGTAAACATCAGGCTGGTCGGCATTCCGGTAATGCCAAGCGCCATTAATGCTTCGCTGATTGGTCCCTGACGTCCCAAAATGACAATCCAGGCGAACGTTCTCACTACGTTACTGGTCAGCATCGGGATTAGCGTCAGGAAAATGATCACCTGACGTAAGGTTCGCCCGCTATGCCAGTAAAGCAACGCGATAGGTACGCCCAGCAGGGTGGTGCCGATAACTGTTTCCAGTCCCAATCTCGCGGTGTTAATCAACACACGAAAGTTGAATTCATCACCGAAAAAACGGGCGTAGTGATCCAGGGTGACACCACCTTTAGTGATGAAACTAAATCCGACCAAAACCGCGAGCGGCGTTGCGAAGAACACCACGGAGAGCAATAGCATGGGGACAACGTAAGGAAAGCCGCTCTGTTTCATCACATCACCTTATCCGGCAACAATGGTGTCAAATTCGCGAATCCAGGCATCACGATTTTTGTTGATGCTGTTCCAGTCGGGGTAGACCAGAGTCTTAAGCTGATCGCGCGTGACATAGGCGGAGATTGCCGGTGTCAGCGCAACATCGCTGTTGGTCGGGAACATTTCAGCCGGTGGCAATTTGAATTGATCCTGTGCAGCCTGGGAGATGGCCGCATCCATATAGGCGTAGACGGCATCGGCATTTTTGGTGCCCTTCGTCAGATGAATATTGACCGGTGCCGCTGGAGATCCCGTTTCCGGATGGACGAACTCGCAGTTCATCCCCAGACTCTTCAGGCGTGCCACGTTGCTGGTACTGCACATGAATACCGCGATCTCCCCCTGCTGGAACAAGGTCATTTGATGATTGGTGCTATCAACAATGCTCTTTAACTGCTCAGGATGATCCTTGAACAACTTAAACACGGCCGCCATGTCATCTGGCCCGGAGCCATAGATTTTGGCGATTTCGGTGTAAGCCATGACCGCGGTGTTGGAGGCAAAACCAGTCCAGGAGACCAGGCCTTTGTAGGCGGGGTTTTCGAACAGATCTTTATAACCCTTCGGACGTGGCACAAGGTCCGGGTTATAGGCGATGCCGTTGACTTCTACCGTAACCGTTGGGCCATATTCACCCTGAAAACTCGGATCGAGGAGATGCCAGTTTTTCAATCTGGAGGGATCGATTTTCTGGATAATGTCATTCTGAATGGCAATGGTCATTTGCCCTGGCGACATTAACAGCGCGTCATAAGGGGGATTACCGGGGCTGGCCATCACTTTTGCCAACTGGTCTTGTGCCAACGCAGGGGCAATGGTCAGGCCATACCCCTCTTTTTTCATGATCGGGGTCAGTATGTTGCGATAGGCATCTTCCCAGTTCCCCGGAAAGGTGGCAGCAATTGCGGTTTCTTTCTCTGCCGCCAGCGCACGTAGTGACACCGGTAGCAAGGAGGTTGCGGCTGCTCCTGCCAACAATTGACCGAACCGACGACGACTAATCTCAAAGTTTTTCATGATGTTCACCTCTATTTAATCACTCAGGGTTTGCGGTTCAGCCGGAAAGGCATGACAGCGTGTCGTATCGATCTCAGCAAAAAGCTGCGATCCGGGAAGGGGGATGCGGGTTCCGGGGACTCTGACCTCAGAAGCCCGCAGCGTAGTACCACAATCAAGCATCAGGTCGTGCACCAGCACGGGCCCCAGTGGGACGGAAACCGTCAGCCTTGCTGGCTGACACTGTTCTCCAGGCTGCGCTGACAAACGTACTTCTTCAGGACGGAATGTGATGGTGACTTTCGAGCCGGTGGTAAAATTCAGACGGCGAGGCAGACGCAGCGTTTTGTCACCAGACAGGCCGATCAACGTGGTGTCGTTATCAAAGCGCAGTACGGTGCCAGCTAACTGGTTGGTTTGGCCAATAAAGGTGTTTACGAACAGTGATTTGGGCTGATCATAAACTGCCATCGGTGTGTCGATCTGCTCAACATGGCCTTTGTTCATCAACACCAAACGATTGGCGAGGCTCTGCGCCTCCTCCTGATCGTGCGTCACGATTAGCGTGGTGATCCCCAGCGTTTTTTGCAGGTGTAACAATTCCACCTGTAAATCAAAACGCAGCGCGCGATCCAGTGCTCCAAAAGGCTCATCCAGCAACAGCAGAGAAGGGCGACCTGCTATGGCCCGGGCAACTGCAACGCGTTGCTGCTGACCACCGGAAAGCTCACGCGGCAGACGATTGCCATATTCGCTGAGGCGCACCATTGCCAGCATCTCTTCAACACGCTGTTTACGTTCAGCACGCGAAACTTGCTGACAAGCGAGCGGATAGGCGATGTTTTCGGCGACAGTGAGATGGGGAAACAGAGCGTAGTTCTGGAAAACCATGCCGATACCCCGCGCCCTGGCCGAGACCAGGGCCAGATCCTGATTGCCCAGTTCAATTTTTCCAGCTTTAGGCTGAATAAGTCCGGCTATTGCCCTTAACACGGTGGATTTACCACAGCCGCTTGGCCCCAGCAGTGCCACTATTTCACCGGGTTCAATCGTGAAAGAGACATCGCTGATTGCGTTGTTGCCACCGTAGCTGTGAGTAAGGCCCTGAACGTTCAAGCGCTTACGTTCGGACGAGTTCTGCATATCTGCCATAGTGCTTCCCTGGTTCTGAGTCGCGAGATGAAACGAAAAATTCACATGGAAAAGGAGTTGCAAGCGGTATGCCAGGATCACAGGTCGTTGGGTTTATTTATCATAACTAATGGAATTGTAATGATAATTATCTTTTAAAATATGTGCGAAAGTTTGTGCGAAAATTAGTGATACTGAATTTCATTAAGTAAATTCGGAATTATTTTTCACTAAATTGGTGCGTCCTTATCATCAGAATGGTGCAGAACCACCGGTAATGGGGCAACGGGGGAGGGAAAAATGGGGGTTTTCAGGCTGCGATCGGGATTGGTTGACTGAAAATCCTCTATCAACAATATTAATTTTATTGAATAATGTTTCTCACTAACTTAATAATTAACTTTATACAAAAAATTATTAAATTTATTTTGTTGTTTATCAATGAATTAAAATTATTTTCCAGGCCGATGGCATGCTGCTTGCAGGTGCTGTATCGACACACCATCCCAAAAAGGAGTACGACATGAAATTAGGTATCGACGGTTTAAAACTGCCTGAAGCAAAAAAACGTGGTCCCTTAGCGAGTCTTGAACATGCAAAAGCACTGGGTTTGAGTGGGATTTTTTTCAGCACATTACTGGATATGAGTCCCGATCTGGACAAAGGGCGGTTACGTGATATCCGTGCGAAAGCAGATGAACTGGGTCTGTATCTGGAAGGGGGACTTGGTAAAATCAACCCTTACTGTAGCGCTGAATCTCCTGAGCTGCGTGACATTGGCAACGGCGATATCATCGCCGGTTTGACGCGAATGATAGAGGCGGGGGCGGAGATAGGTTGCTGCGAGTTGTGGGTTTCTCCGGGTAACTTCAAACCAGCCTATCCAGGGCGTCTGGCGGTGGATCGCTTCCGCACCGACGTGACCTGGGATGAACAATTGCTGGCTATGGAAAAGGTGTTGCGCAAGCTGGCACCTGTCGCACGCGCCAATGGTGTGCATATGAATATTGAAACCCACGATGAAATCACCTCATTTGAAATTTTGCGACTGATTGAATCTGTGGGTGAGGAGTGCGTTGGCGTTGTACTGGATACCGCGAATATGTTGCAACGCGGAGAGCATCCCGTCTTTGCTGCCCGTCGTCTGGCCCCCTGGGTGCGGCAGACCCATATTAAAGATGCCTATATTGGGCGCGCGCCTGGCGGTCTGGATTTTCAGCCCCGTCCCTGTGGCATGGGGATTGTCGATTTTGCCGCCATCCTGCCGCTGCTGGCTGAGGTAAACCCGCAACTGCATCTGTCGCTGGAGATTGCCCAGTCATCTGACGATAAACGTCGTGCGGCCAATCCGCGTCAGTGTATCCAGATTGATGACCCTCTGTGGCGCGTTGGCCACCCTGATCTGACCGGGGAGGAGCTGGAAGCCTATTTTGCCATGTTAAACGCTTATGAGAAGCGGGTCACAGCAGGGGAAATTCCCGATTGGGCGAGCTATGAAAGTGCCAATTATGGCTACCCCAGTTATGAGCACCAGCATTATGGTTTTGCACAGGCGTTAGGATTTATTGAACAATCTGCCAGCCATATTCGCAACATCTGTGCCGAAAAGGGTATCGTGTTAACACGATAAGTTACGCAAGAATATTATCACAAAGATAGATAAGCCGTTTTACGGGCTGTTATGATAGTTGCAGTCGACGTGTTGGATGAAGTAGGGAGAGGATAATGAAAAAGACACGCAGTCGAGTGACGCCAGCAACCAGTAAGGCTGCCAGTAGCGCTGACAGCCATGATGATGTCTCAGAGCGAATTCGTATCACGCTGGCCACGGCCATCGGGGAAGGGGCGCTAAAGCCAGGTAGCAAGATCCTGGAAGAAGCCATCGCTGAACATTTTGGCGTGAGCAGAACAGTGGTGCGGGGCGCACTTGGCGTGCTGGAAAGTGATCATTTGCTGGAAAGAAAGCGCAACCGCGGCACCTTCGTGGCTGAACCCAGCATAGATGAAGCGAAAAGTCTTTTTGAAGCGCGGCGTAAATTAGAGGCGATCTTGCTGGCGTTGATCGTCGAGCGGGCAACCATCGCAGAACTTAACGCGCTGGAAAAACTGGCGGATGAAGAAGAGCATATTCATCAGCATGGCGACGAGAAATCAAAAACGGTGCTGTCAGGTAAGTTTCACATCGTTCTGGCGGAGATGGCGGGTAATGCCGTGCTGACAGAAATGTTATCTAAAATCGTAGCCCGACTGTCGCTGGTGATGGCGTTATATGAAGAGAATCATAAAGATGATTGTGGGGCAGACCATCACCGCATGATCGTCGCGGCGCTGAAAGAAAAGGACCTTTCGCGTGCGCAGCAATTGATGGATCACCATCTGGCCGACATTGAGGGACGGGTCAGACTGACTGAAGGGCAGGGCGATCGTTACTCCTTCCTGTCGGTGCTGGAGAACTTCTCCTGAATGTGGCGGCGCGATAAAACGCGCCGCCACAAATGATTACCGGGCGTTAAAATCCTCGGCATCGACATCGTAACCCGATGGCTCCCAGCGAATCGCCAGCAGCGCCAGCAGACCAGCCAGCGGTGCGAGGAAAATCACCCAGAACACTCCGGTGCCGAACGCGGCGACCAGCAGCGGGAACACAAACAGCGACACGGTAGAACTGCCACGCATCAGCGTCTGGTTAAAACCAACGCCCACGCCGCGCAGCGAGGTCGGATAGCTCAGCGACGCAAAGGTCATGGTATGTGAACCGGGACCGAAGCCCTGGCCGAACAGGAACAACGCCAGCATGGCAATCGCCACCGCCGCCTGTTCGCCCCCTTCAGGACGACCAATTAGCGCCAGCCCCAGCAGCGCCACGCACTGACAGGTGTAGCCGGTCACCGACATTTTCCACGCACCGAGACGAGGCACCAGCCGTACCGCCAGCAAACCGCCAACAAAAGCAAACAGCAGGTTGAGCGCCAGCGACACCAGAATGGTGGTCAGCATCGACTGCGCAAAGAAGCTGGAGATAATCACCGGCAGACCAAAAGCCACGGCGTTATACGCAAAGGAAGAGGCGATGGAGGTGACGGTCGCCAGAATGGTGCGGCGGCGATAAACACCCTGCAACAGCGCGCCATAGTTACGCCAGCTGGCTTTACGTACGCGGGGTTGTTGGCTCAGATCGGCATCGTCTGCCACCCGGGCATTGATATTGTACGAACGGCGCAAAATCTCTGCCGCGCCGTGCAGGTTGCCCTGGTTAGCGGCCCACACCGGAGACTCGCTCATATAACGGCTGCGGATGGCGATAATCACGATCGCCGGGACCGCACCAAAGCCGAGAATCAAGCGCCACAACCAGTCGGTATGGCTTTCCGGCAACACCGCATACAGCAGCAGCACCAGCAGGTAGGAGATACTGATGGCCGCGTACCAGGTGGGGCACCACATCGCCACGCTGGCGGCTTTATTACCCTGACCGCGCAGTTTAGAAAACTCGGCAAGGAAGGCCATCGCCACCGGTAGATCGATCCCGACGCCCAACCCCATCACAAAGCGCGCACCGCCAAGCACATATTCGTTGGGGGCAAAGGCACAGGCCAGCGCTGCCACCACAAAGAAGAACATATCGGCCATAAACACCCGGTAGCGGCCAATTTTATCCGTCAGATAGCCGCCAATCAGCGCGCCAACGATAGCGCCAAAGGTGATCGCCGCTGCCACCATACCGGTGCCGGTCGGTGTCAGCTGGAACTCGCGGGCCACATCTTTGATACCAAACGCCAGCGCACCCAGGTCATAGGCATCGAGAAACACCCCGCCCAGTGCGATAGCGATGACGATGCGTGCGTTACTGCGCGACTGCTCGCTGTTATTAATCAGGTTTGATACATCGGACGCACTGCGGATCCATTGTGTCTCACCCTGAGGTTGATTCCCTGCCAGCGCCACATGGGCGGGAGAAGTTAAGTCGGACATGATGTTGTTGTCTGTATTTTTGTAAATTTGGGCCTATGAGAATAATCCTCAGTTGGCGGCTGAAAAATTCCATTTGGTTATATGAGCAATGAAATGGTTATAACTGATTTGAAATGGCTAGCAGAAATTGACCGAAGTGAAACCCTAACCGCTGCTTGACCGCGCCCATCCCGGTTCGCCAGGCTACGCTTGTAACTCACCACACGATAACAATACTGAGGGCGAACGCCATGATTAAGCAGGGTTTACTGGGACTGATCGCATTAGCAATGAGCGCCACCGCAGCACAGGCCGCCGACCCGGTGCGGGTGGGGTCGAAGATTGATACCGAAGGTTCGCTGCTCGGCAATATCATCCTGCAAGTGCTGAATAAACATGGAGTGCCGACGGTGAATAAAATTCAGCTCGGTACCACGCAGGTGGTGCGCGGTGCCATCACCGCCGGCGCGCTGGATATCTATCCTGAATACACCGGCAACGGGGCGTTTTTCTTCAATGATGAGAAAGACCCGGCGTGGAAGAATGCACAGCAGGGTTATGAGAAAGTGAAAACCCTGGACGCGGAGAAAAACCATCTGGTGTGGCTCACCCCAGCGCCAGCTAACAATACCTGGACCATCGCGGTACGCAGCGATATCGCCGAGAAAAACAATCTCACCTCGCTGGCGGATCTCAGCCAGTACCTGAAAAAAGGCGGCACCTTCAAACTGGCGGCCTCGGCAGAATTTATCGAACGCAGCGATGCGTTACCGGCGTTTGAAAAAGCCTACGATTTCAAACTTGATCAATCACAGCTGCTGTCGCTGGCGGGCGGTGATACGGCGGTCACCATCAAAGCCGCCGCCCAGCAGACTTCCGGGGTGAATGCGGCGATGGCTTACGGCACCGACGGCCCGGTGGCGGCGCTTGGGCTACAAACCTTAACCGATCCCAAAGGCGTACAACCGATTTACGCACCGACCCCGGTGATCCGCGACGTGGTGCTGAAGCAGTATCCTGACATTGGCAAGTGGTTGCAGCCGGTGTTCAGCAAACTTGATGAGAAGACGCTGCAACAACTCAATGCGCAGATTGCGGTGGATGGCCAGGATGCCAGCCAGGTGGCGCAGCAGTGGTTACAGCAGAATAAGTTGCTGTAACGGGTGGCACGATTATTCAGGCGACCGCAGCCGGTTTTGCTGGTACTGGTGGTGTTGATCAGCGTGGCGCTTGCCGCGCTGCCAGTGCTGACCTATGCGGCGAACCGGCTGGTTTCAGGTCAGCCGCTGATGCTGTGGCAGATACCCTTGGGCGGATATCTGCTGCTGCCGTTGCTGGCGTTGTGGCTGTTGGTCTTCTTGCCAACCCGGCGCAGCGCGTTGCTGCTGTTGCTCGGCTGCGAATGCCTGTTTGTGCTGCTGGTCTGGCTGAGTGGGCATCAGGCGACACTGCTGGCGCAAAGCGGCAGCCGGCTGGCGCGTACCGCGTTTGGCAGCGGTTTCTGGAGTGCTGCGGCGCTGACGTTGCTGCTGGCGGCAGAGGCGATTCGTCAGCGCCAGCGCCAGACAACGTGGCGCATCTTACTCAACCTGCAAATGTGGTTGCTCCCGCTCGCCCTGTTACTGAGCGGCCATCTTAACCCGCTTTCCCTGTTAAAAGAGTACGCCAATCGCAGCACGGTATTTGATGCCGCGTTCATCCAGCATCTGACACTGCTCGGCGGGACCTTGTTGCCAGCCATACTGATCGGTCTGCCGCTCGGCATTGTTATTGCCCGGCGTACGCGCTGGCAGCAAACCGCTTTCAGCGTATTAAACCTGATCCAGACTGTCCCCTCGGTAGCGTTGTTTGGCCTGTTAATTGCCCCCCTGGCCGGGCTGGCAGCAACGTTTCCGTTGCTGGCGAGTTGGGGGATTGCGGGCATCGGTATGGCTCCGGCGCTGATAGCGCTGGTGTTGTACGCGTTGCTGCCGCTGGTGCGCAGTGTGGTGGCCGGTTTGCAGCAGGTGCCTGCGGAGGTACGGGAAACCGCGCGTGGCATGGGGATGAGCCGTTGGCAGCAGTTCTGTTTTGCCGAACTGCCGCTGGCGCTCCCGGTGTGGCTCTCCGGTTTGCGTGTGGTGGTGGTTCAGACGCTGGGGCTGGCGGTGGTGGCGGCGTTGATTGGTGCCGGTGGATTCGGGGCCATTTTGTTTCAGGGATTATTAAGTAGTGCACTGGATCTGGTGCTGCTCGGGGTGATCCCGGTGGTGGCGCTGGCGGTGATCGCCGATGCGCTGCTGCGCCTACTGGCTGCGCTGCTGGAGAGACAATATGATTGAATTTCATCAGGTAAATAAAGTTTTCAACGGCAAAGCAGCGGTGCGCAATTTGTCGCTGCATATTGAGAAAGGCAGTTTCACGGTGCTGATTGGTACTTCGGGTTCCGGTAAATCCACCACCCTGAAAATGATTAATCGGCTGGTGGAGCATGACAGCGGGGAGATCCGCTTTGCCGGAGAAGCCATTGAACGGATGGATGCCCGTGCCTTGCGTCGTCGCATTGGTTATGCGATTCAGTCCATCGGGCTATTTCCGCACTGGAACGTCGCGAAAAATATTGCCACCGTGCCATCGCTACTGGGCTGGTCACAGGCGCGTATTCGTGAGCGCGTGGCGGAGCTATTGACGCTGCTCAATCTGGACAGCGAGTTGGCGACACGTTATCCGCATCAGCTTTCCGGCGGTCAACAGCAGCGTGTGGGCGTGGCGCGGGCGCTGGCGGCGGACCCTGAGTTGCTGCTGATGGACGAACCCTTTGGCGCGCTCGATCCGGTCAACCGTCAGGCGCTGCAACAGGAGATGCTGCGCATTCACCGCCTGTCCGGGCGCACCATCGTGTTGGTGACCCATGATATCGATGAGGCGCTGACCCTGGCCGACCAGTTGGTGTTAATGGATGGCGGCGAAATTGTTCAGCAGGGCAAACCGATTGAATTGCTGACGCAACCCGCCAGCGATTTTGCGCGTGAATTTTTTGGTCACAGCGAACTCGGCGTACGCTTGCTGGCTCTGGGACGGGCAGGGAGCGCGGTTCGCCGCGGTGAGTGGCTGGAGGCCGAACCGATCGCCGCCGGGTTAACCCTGCGTGAGGCATTGTCGCAGTTTATCGCCCGGCGCACTGACAAGCTGCCGGTGGTGGATCAACACCAGCAACCGCTCGGCGTGCTGCACTTCAGCGATTTGTTGCGTCAGCGCGAGGCGAGTTGATGAGCTGGCTGAAAGATCCGCTGTACTGGCTGCTGGCGTTGTTTCTGCTGCTGCTGCTGTGGGGACTGCCGCACAGCGCGCCGCTGTTTGCCCACTGGTTTCCACAACTGGAGCGGCCTTTATATCAACAGGATAGTTTTTGGCGGCTGGCGCTGGCGCATCTGTGGCTGGTGGTCAGCGCCAGCGTACTGGCGATTGTCGTTGGAGTGAGTTGTGCGGTGTTTGCCACCCGGCGTAAGGGGAGGGCGTTTCGGCCGCTGCTGGAAACCCTCGCTGCCGCCGGGCAGACCTTTCCGCCGGTGGCGGTGCTGGCGATTGCGGTGCCGGTGATGGGGTTTGGCGCGACCCCGGCGGTGATGGCGTTGTTTCTGTATGGTTTGCTGCCGATTTTGCAGGGTACGTTGGCTGGTCTTGATAGCGTACCGGCCAGCAATCGCGAGATTGCCACCGGTCTGGGCATGGGGCCGTGGCGGCGTTTATGGCAGATCGAACTGGCGCTGGCGGCACCGGTCATTATGGCCGGGGTGCGCACCTCGGTGATGATCAATATCGGCACCGCAGCAATCGCCTCAACCGTCGGCGCGGAGAGTCTGGGATCGCCGGTGATTATTGGCCTGAGCGGCTTTAACACCGCCTATGTCATTCAGGGGGCACTGCTGGTGGCGCTGCTGGCGTTGGTGTGCGATCGTCTGCTTGAACGCGTGCAGCGCTGGCTTAGTTGGCGTGCAGAATAAGGCTGTAGCCTACCAGCATCAGGCCGCCCATGCCGCCCAGTGCCATCACGGCAAACAGGGTAGAGATGAAGATTTTTTGCCAGTTCATGTCAAAACCTGAGAAATGTCATTGAGGGCGGCATGATAACGCGCACATCAGCCGAGGCAAAGGCCGATGTGTGCGTTTTTACGCGTTGGGGTCGTGGAGGTGAACGTTAAAGCCCTGGGCCTGCCAGTGCTCCAGTTGTTCATGCTGACGACGGGTGAGCTTTTTGCCGGTCCAGACAAACAGATTCTGACCGGGGAATAACTCCGGGCGCGGCAGTTCCAGCGGTTCCGCCAGCACATCCATACGCCATCCCTGTTGCGAGAGACGCCAGGCTTCCAGCCAGATGCGGGTGCGATCGTCAACGCCCCAGCCAATCATCAGTGCATCTTTGCCGGCTTTTTTACGCGATCCGGTCAGGCAAAACGCCACGTAATCTATTAACGCGCCATCAAGCAGGCTGCACATGGCGCGTGCGGTGTTTTGATCTAATCCGAGACGCTGGCGAACCGGCACAATCACATGATCAATCAGCGCATCCACCGGATGCTCACGTCCGACCGTGGCGATCTTGGCACGCAACTTTGAAGGTCTGACATGGCGCAGTACGCTCATCAGTTCTTCCTGCAACGTATTCCAGCCGTCGTGCACATTGACGCTTTCCCCTTCCAGCAGGGCCTTGACCTTGCCAACGGGCACGCCGCTTTCTATCCAGCGCTTGATCTCTTCAATGCGCTGAACATCTTCGTCGTCAAACTGACGGTGACCACCTTCGGTGCGCTGGGGCTTTAACAGACCGTAACGTCGCTGCCATGCGCGAAGTGTTACCGGATTGATTCCACAGCGTTCGGCAACGTCGCCGATACTGTATAAGGCCATATCTTCCTCAATATACTGACCTGCATCGCCACACCTTAACCGCGGCGAATAAGTTGTACAACATATTTTTCCTTGTACAACTTGACGGAGATGGTGTTTTCAGGTTTTATCTCAATTATGAGATTATTTCCCATAATTGAGAGGTGATGATGTCTGAACCGGATACCGAAGATCGGCTGGCCGCTCGTTTAGCTGAATTGCGCCTGCAACGCGGCTGGTCACTGGACGAACTGGCGATGGCCACCGGCATCAGTCGGGCCACATTGTCGCGCATTGAGCGCGCCGAGACCAGTCCAACGGCAGCATTACTCAATCGACTTTGTGTCGCCTATGGCCTCACCATGTCGCGCCTGCTGAGTGAGGTCGAAGACGACGCGCTGTTGTTACTTAAACCCGAACAGCAGCCGGTGTGGGTCGATGAACTGAGCGGCTTTCAGCGCCGCAACGTTTCGCCGCCTGCCACTCATTTTAGAGCAGAAATGGTGGAAGGGGTGTTACAACCCGGTTCGCGTATTGATTATGACGCGCCGCCGATTCAGGGGCTGGAGCAGCATATCTGGTTACAGTCCGGCGAGCTGACCATCAGCATGGATGCGCAAAGCTGGACTTTGCAGGCGGGTGACTGCCTGCGTTTCCATCTGACCGGCAAATCCTCCTTTACCGCGCACCCGCAGGGTGGTGCACGTTACATTCTGGTGGTATGCAAACCATGATTGAGATCGAACAGCTTAGCGCCAGCCAGGCGCAGCCTCTGGTGGGGGCGTTATGTGATGTGTTGCAGGGATGTGTGGCGGAGGGGGCCAGCGTCGGGTTTATCGATGCCAACGATCGTGCGGTGATGGAACGTTTCTGGCAGGACAAAATCTTCAGCCTTGCCAGCGGCGACAATCAACTGCTGGTGGCACGCCTGCACGGAAAGATCGTGGCGACGGTCATGGTGGGGTACAGCGCCATGCCGAACGGTCGCCACCGCGCAGAGATCAGTAAGCTGCTGGTGCACCCGCGCGCGCGTCGCATGGGGATTGGACGTCGGTTGATGCAGCAGGCGGAACAGTTGGCGGCAGAGAACGGCAAAACCTTGCTGGTGCTGGACACGCGCAGCGGCGATGTGGCGACCGATCTCTACCTGTCGCTCGACTGGAAAATTGCCGGCTCCATTCCCCACTATGCCGAATCCACCGCCGGGGTGCTGGACGCCACAACGGTGATGTTTAAAACCTTGCGGCTGCCTGCATGATCGTGGTGACGCCGGAGTCGATTCAGCAGCCGGACGCTGAATGGTTGCTGGATCGTCTGTCAGCTACCCTGGCACAGTTGACCGGTAGCAGCGGGCGTGCCAGCTTTGATCCCGACGCAATGCAGCAGCCGGGCAGCTGTTTCGTGATCGCGCGTGATGAGCAACGCAGGCCGGTGGGCTGTGGCGCGTTTCGCCCGCTGCAACCGGGGGTGGCGGAGCTGAAACGCATGTATGCGTTAAACGCCGGGCAGGGCATTGGCGCAGCGATTTTGCAGTATCTGGAGCAGCAGGCGCGGGCGCAAGGCTATCAGGCGATGTGGCTGGAGACGCGCAAGGTGAATCAATGCGCGTTAAGGTTTTATGCCCGCCAGGCGTATCAGCCAATTGCACCCTTTGGACATTATGTGGGTAATACGGCGGCGCAGTGTCTGGGGAAAGTATTGGATTGATTTTTGTACATATCATGCTGTTCAATGTCAGCCAAAACCCGCGCGATAAATCGCGCCGCTACGTCAGGTGCGAACATCGGTAGCGGCGCGATTTATCGCGCGGGCGTGCACCAAATCAGTGCGCCGCTTCCGCCTCCGGGATCGACAGCGCCTGCATAAACAGCTTAATAATCGGATTTATTTTGCGGCCCTTCTTCATCATCAGGCAGAACGGATTCTCCATACGAATCGATTCATCCCCCAATTCACACAACTGGCCGCGTGCAATAAACGCCGCCGCGTAGTGTTCGGGTAAATAGCCAATAAAATGCCCGGTCAGAATCAGCATGGCGACGGATTCAACCTGAACAGCCTGTACGCCGCTGTCCTGTAATGGAATAAGTCGTCGTGCATCGCGCGGCGTAACATATAAATGATTTATGACTTTTTGTTCGCGTAATAATGCCAGCGATATTTTATGCTCGGCGCTGTCGGAATAAAGTGGATGACCAGCAGAGCAATATAATTTCGAATATTCTTTATATAACGGGAAGTAATCGAAATCACTTTTCATTTCATAAACCGGCGCAATGCCGCAATGAAAACGCCCTTCGCTAATACCGCGTTCAATATCATCTAATTGTGCCGTTTGCAGACGGATTTGTACCTTTGGTGCATTTTGGTGCAGCTGTTGCACCGCGCTGGTGACCGGGGAGTGCGGGTCGGAGATGGTGTTATCTACCACGCAAATCGCGATGTCGCCCAGCAGCTCGTTGCGGCTGTTGTGCAGCCGCTCGCGGAACAGATTAAGCGAGACGAACAACTCCAGCGTCGCCTGATAGACGTTGATACCGTACTGCGTCAGTTCAAAGCCTTCGCGCCCACGACTGCACAGCGTCATGCCGAGGCGAATTTCCAGATCGGAAACCTGTTTACTGATTGCTGCCAGACCAATATTCAGCTCGTGGCTGGCGGCAGTTAATCCACCGGCTTCTACCACGCATTTAAATACGCGCAGCAATTTTAAATCGATATTACTTAATGCCAGCACCGCATTGTCGCTGCGATTGATTGCATTGTTTCCAGACTGGGAAACTTTACTTTCCATCTTTGCTATTCAACTCCGGAATTATTGCGGTGAAAGTGTAGTGAACCTGAAATGTGCCGCGTTTACCAGCGTAGCAATAAAATAAGTTTTTATTATCGCTGGTGCCTAATTTATCTCGCTATTGATTATTGGTAAGGGGAAATTGCATGTCTGAGAAAGCAGAACTGTTATGGGGTGCGCGTTTTAAAGCCGCACCGGCGGCCAGTTTAACCGCGCTGTCGCGTAGCCCGGATTACTACTTTGCCCTGGCTCCTTACGATTTTGCTGGCTGCCGTGCCCACGCCCGTGAACTGGCGCGTGGTGAACTGCTGAGCGACGCGGAACTGAGCACCATGCTGGCGGCAATTGATGAGTTGGATGCTGAGTTCCGCGCCGGTCAGTTGCATCCCATCGCGGCGGATGAAGATGTGCATACCTTTGTTGAGCGCGCACTGACCGAACGCTTAGGGCCGCTGGGCGGCAAGCTACGCGCCGGTCGTTCACGTAACGATCAAACCGTCAACGACCTGCGCCTCTACCTGCGCGATAACGGCCGTAAGGTGGTCACCGCGCTGCTCGGGCTGCAACAGGCGTTGGTCGAGCAGGCGGCACAGCACACCGAAAGCGTGGCGCCGGGCTTTACCCATCTGCAACAGGCGCAGCCGATTGTGTTTGGTCATCAGTTGCTGGCGCATGCGCAATCCTTCGCCCGCGATATCGAGCGTATGCAGGACTGGGATCGCCGTAGTGCGCGCTGCCCGCTCGGCGCGGCGGCAATGGCCGGTTCCGCCATTGCGCGTCAGCCAGAATTAGCCGCCGCCGACCTGGCCTATCTCGCGCCGTGCGAGAACTCAATTGATGCGGTTGCCAGCCGTGACTACGCCGCCGAATTCCTGTTTGTCACCAGCATGATTGGCATCAACCTGTCGCGCCTGTGTGAAGAGGTGTGCATGTGGGCCTCGCGTCAGTTCCGCTGGGTTGAGCTGCACGACAGCTACGCCACCGGTAGCTCGATCATGCCGCAGAAGAAGAACCCGGATATCGCCGAGTTGACGCGTGGCCGTTCGGGCCGCCTGGTCGGCAACCTGACGGCGCTGCTCACCACCATGAAAGCGATGCCGCTGTCTTACAACCGCGACCTGAGCGACGACAAACGCAACGTGATTGACGCCGTCGATACCCTGTTGCTGGTGCTGCCTGCGATGGCCGGCATGATGGCGACGCTGAAATTCAACACCGAGGTGATGCGCGAGCAGGCCCCGGATGGTTTCACCCTGGCGACGGAAGTGGCCGACTGGCTGGCGATGCGCGGCGTGCCGTTCCGTGAAGCACACGAAATCACCGGTCAACTGGTACAGCTGTGCGAGCAGCAAGGTTGTGGCCTGTCCGATCTGAGCGATGCGCAGTTACAGGGGGTCGATAGCCGTCTGACCGCCGAAGTCCGTGGCGCACTGACGCTCGAATCCGCGCTGGCAGTCCGTAACGGTTACGGCGGCACGGCACCGGTGCGGGTACGCGAGCAACTGGCGCGTCTGCAAACCCTGATGCAGGCCCAGCAACAGTGGGCTGACGACTACGCTGGCCCGCGCGCCTGAGGAGACGCTGATGTCGCAATCGACCACCACCGCAACCAACAACGTCAGTAGCCAACCGCATTACGATCTCGATCGTTATCAGGTGGTGCCGCGCCGTTATTATGGCCGTATCACCGCCTCGGCGGTCATCCTGATCCTGCTGGCATTGCTGGTTAACGCCTTTGCGCACGGCAATATCGAATGGTCGTTTGTCGGCCAGTTCTTTACCGCCAAAGCGATTCTCGACGGGGTGGTCAACACCCTGATTATGTCCGTGCTGGCGATGGGCTTCGGCGTGTTGTTCGGGGTAATCACCGCCATCATGTACATGTCGCCCAACCCGGTGCTGCACTACATCGCGGTTGGTTACGCCTGGATCTTCCGTGGCACGCCGCTGATTCTGCAACTGCTGTTGTGGTTCAACCTGGCGTTGGTGTTTCCCACCATCAGCATTCCCGGTGTGTTCAGCGTACAAACCGTCACCGTCATGACACCGTTCCTCGCGGCACTGCTCGGCCTGAGCATCAACCAGGGGGCGTACACCTCCGAAGTGGTACGTGCCGGTCTGCTGTCGGTGGATACCGGTCAGTATGAGGCGGCGAAAGCCATCGGTATGCCGCGTTTGCAGGCGTTGCAGCGCATTATTTTGCCGCAGGCGATGCGCGTCATCCTGCCGCCGGTAGGCAACGAATTTATCAGCATGATCAAGACCACCAGTCTGGCGAGCATGATCCAGTACTCGGAACTGCTCTACAACACCCAGAACATCTACTTCGCCAACGCGCGCGTGATGGAACTGCTGTTTGTGGCCGGTATCTGGTACCTGATTGTGGTGACGGTGCTGTCGTTTGGTCAGAGCCAGCTGGAACGCTACTTCTCACGCGGCCATCGCCGTCGTCACTAAGGAGTGAGAGAGATGAGAAACATCGTGCGCGCCGTCAAGGTGAACAAATATTTCGACCAGTTCCACGCCTTGAAGGATGTCAGCCTTGAGGTGAATTACGGCGAGGTGATGTGCATTCTCGGGCCATCCGGCTCCGGTAAAAGCACCTTTCTGCGCTGTATCAACCAACTGGAGAAAATCGACCAGGGGGGGATCTGGGTCGATAACGAACTGGCGGGCTACCGTATCAACGGCAACAAACTTTACCCGTTGAGTGATAAGCAGATCGCCCGCCAGCGCCTGCAAACCGGCATGGTCTTTCAGCGCTTCAATCTGTTCCCGCATAAAACCGCGCTGGAAAACATCATCGAAGGACCGTGCCGCGTGCTGCTGCGTCCGAAACGTGAAGCCAGCGAAGAGGCGATGGCGCTGCTGGATCGCGTCGGACTGGCGCACAAAGCCCACGACTATCCACAGTCGCTGTCCGGTGGCCAACAGCAGCGTGTGGCGATTGCCCGTGCGCTGGCGATGAAACCGAAATTAATGCTGTTTGATGAACCCACCTCGGCACTCGATCCGGAAATGGTCGGCGAAGTGCTGGCGGTGATGCGTCAACTGGCAAAAGAAGGCACCACCATGCTGGTCGTTACCCATGAAATGGGCTTTGCCCGTGAAGTGGCGAACCAGGTGGTGTTTATGGATGAGGGACGCATTATCGAGCAGGGCGCACCGGAAGACATTCTGTTGAACCCGCAAAACCCACGGATGAAAAACTTTATCAACGCGATTCTTCTTTAACTGACCGGGGTGATTTGAATGAAAAAACTGTTACTGAGCGCCGTAAGTGCCGCGCTGTTGCTGCAATCGTCGGCCTGGGCCGATATCGCTGTGCCAGCGTCGATCAAAGAGAAAGGTTTGACCGTGGCGATCATGCCGAACTATCCGCCGATGGATTTTAAAGATCCGGCCAGCAACCAGTTGACCGGCGTCGATTACGATCTCGGCATGGCGATTGGTCAGAAGCTGGGCGTGAAGATCAACTGGCAGGAGATCGCGTTCGAACAGATGGTCAACGCCGTGGTGACCAAACGCGTTGATATGGTGATGTCCGGTATGACCGACACCAAAGAACGGCAGAAGGTGGTTAACTTTATCGACTACTTCAAAACCGGCCCGCAGTTCTACACCTTATCCGCGCGCAGCGACATCAACAGCGCGATGGATTTGTGCGGCAAGCGCGTAGGCACCAGCCGTCGCACCACCTTCCCGCAGGAAATTGCTAACTGGAGCAAAGCCCACTGCGAAGCCGCCGGTAAGCCCGCCATCATTGTGGTCGGGGCGGAAGGGACGGCGGATGCCCGCACTCAGTTGCGTCAACGTCGTCTGGATGGTGCGGTACAGGGCAGCGAAACCCTGCCGTACATCATGAACCTGGAAAAGGGCACCTTTAAGCCGCTCGATAAAGCCTTCTCCTTCCAGTACACCGGCATGGCGATCGGTAAAGATGCATCGGATCTGACCACCGCCGTGCAGGGCGCGCTGGATGCGATGATTGCCGACGGCACTTACCAGAAGATCCTCAGCAAATGGGGTCTGGGCGACAACGGTGTGGCAAAAGCCACGGTAAACCAGGGCTAACAGGAGGCGGCTGATGCAACAACCGGGCGCAGTGCGCTGGCCACAGGGCAAGCGCGGCTGTATGGCGCTGGCGTTTGACCTTGATGGTCCCACCGGCGATGCCATGTTGAATGGCAGCCTGTGGTCGACGCCGGAGTATTTCACTTTTGGCGCTTACGGGCCGTACCGCGCGCTCGGGCGTTTGCTCGATCTGCTGCGGGCGTTTCAACTGCCCGCCACCTTCTTTGTTCCCGCGTGGGTGGTGGAGCAGTGGCCGCAGCAGTGCCAGGCGATTATTGAGCAGGGCCACGAAGTGGCTTATCACGGCTATCGCCACGAATCTTTCTGGGCGATTTCGCCGGAAGAACAACGGGCGGTGATGGCAAAATCGGCGGCGATCTTTAAACAATATCTCGGCATTACCGCTTGTGGCTTTCGCACGCCGTCAGGTGACTGGCATGCAGAAACGCCGCAGATCCTGCGTGACGCTGGGGTGATCTACTCCAGCAGTATGCGCGGCGACGATCGTCCCTACAGCATCCCGGTAGCCGGACATACGCCGCTGGTGGAAATCCCCGGCAAATGGGAGATGGATGATTACGCCTCGCTGGCCTATACGCGCCAGCCGGACTTCCCGAAAGGCGGCGATCGTATTGCCAGCTATGCCCACACCCGCGACAACTGGCAGCGCGAATTTGATGGCGCGATGGATGAGGGCTTATGCCTGACCACCCTGTTCCATCCGAAAATCTCCGGTCAGCCAGGGCGGTTGCTGCTGCTGGAACAGCTGTTTGAACATATGACAGCGCGCGATGATGTGTGGTTTGCGCGTTGCGATGCGGTGGCGCACTGGTACTTGCAGGAGCAGCAGCATGACTGAATCTTCCCGCTGGCCGCTGGGCTTCCAGTCGGCGGCGATTATCACCATCGATTTTAACGATATTCATGGCATTCTCACCCAGGCACCGGCGGTGGCAGGGCGCGACAAAACCCTGTCGGTATGGCGCTATGGCACGCTGCGCGGCGTCGATCGTCTGTTGAGTTTGCTGGCGGAAAAACAGCTTAAAGCCAGTTGGTGTCTGCCAGCGATTGTGGCGGAGGAGCAGCCGGAGCTGGTGCAACGTATCATCGTCGATGGCCATGAAATCGCCTGTAGCGGCGACCGCCATGAGGATTTCTCCACGCTGACCCTGGAACAACAAATTGCCAGCATCACGCGGGGTTGCGACAAACTGGCGCAGCTAACCGGCCAACCGATTCAGGGGTTTCGTACCCCGGCAGGGCAGTGGAAACCGGGGCTGGCCCAGGCGTTGATTGAGCAGGGAATTCGCTGGTCCTCCAGCTGGCGCGGAGACGATCTGCCCTATTTCCACCCCGGCACCCGGTTGGTGGAACTGCCGATGCACTACACGCTGGAAGATGAACCCTATTTTGCCTTTAACCTCAGTCCGGCGATTCCACCGGGACAGTCGCGTATTGCCCCCTATGGCGAAACCCTCGACAACCTGACCCAGGATTTCCGCGGTTTCCATCGTTTTGGCCTGTGTTATCTGCTGCGTTTGCACCCGGAGATTATCGGCACGGCCGGACGCATTGGTCTGCTGCGATCGCTGCTCGATACGCTGCAACAACACAACGTATGGATCGCTACGGCGCAGCAGGTGGCAGCGCATTGGCAGAGCCAACCCGACAACGGCGCGGATCATCCGGCTGAAGTTTTCACCCGCATCATCGGAGAGAACAATGCTTAATCAGCTGGCGAGTTTTATTGCTGAAACCCGTTTTGACCAGTTGCCTGTGGCGCTGGTGGAGCAGGCTAAACGTCACTTCCTTGATACCCTTGGCGCTTCGCTGGCGGGTAGCGATAGCCCGATCTGGCGTGAGTGCCAGACGTTGGTCGAGGCCGAGGGCGGTTATGCTCAGGCGCAGGTGTGGGGCAGCGCGCAACAGGTCAATGCCCGTCAGGCAGCGTGGCTGAATGGCGTGGCGGCGCATATGTATGAGCTGGACGATACCGGGGGCTGTGACCATTCCGGTGCGGTGGTGATCCCGGCGTTGCTGGCAGTACTGTCGCTGGCCCCGCAGCCAGTGAGTGGCCAGGCGCTGCTGACCGCAATGGTGATCGGTTATGACATTGGGCGTCGGGTGCTGGAGGCTTGCGGCGGTTATTCGGCGCATAACGGTGCGGGCTGGCACTCCACCGCCAGCTGTGGCGTGTTTGGCGCGGCGGCAGCGGTGTGTTCGCTGTTGCAACTCACCCCGGCGCAAAGCGCTTCGGCGCTGGGTATTGCGGCCAGTTTCAGTGGGGGATTGTGGGGCTTTATTCACGACGGTTCGCATACCAAAAAACTGCACGCAGCGCGTGCGGCAGAAGGTGGGGTACAGGCAGCACTGCTGGCGCAACGTGGTATCAGCGGTCCTGCGGCGGTCTTCGAGCCGCGCTGGGGTGGTTTCCTGCAAACCCTGGCGCTGGACACTCAGCAGCCCGAGGCGCTGGTGGCCGATCTCGGCGTGGTGTGGAAGCTGGCGCGCTGTTCGATCAAACCCTATGCCGCCTGTCGTGGCACCCATTCGGCAATTGATGCGCTGGGTATGCTGTTGCAGCAACAAGCGCTGGCGACCGCAGATATCGCGCGCATTGTGGTGGGGCTAAACCCCTTCCTGCTGGAGATGTGTGGCACCCGTGATGTCGCCAGCCTGGCGGCGGCGCAGATGAGTTTGCCTTATGCGCTGACGGCGCGCGCGTTGTATGGCGCGGCAGACCTGGCCAGCTATGATGAGGCAAAACGCCAGCATCCTGATGCCGAAGCCTTGATGGCGCGGGTGGAGCTGGTGATCGATCCTGAACAGAACCGCGACGCTGAACCCTGGGTGCGGCTGGAGACGGTGCAAGGTGAGCAGTGGCAGCAACATGTGGCGGTGCCGTCCGGAGCACCCGCCAATCCGCTGAGCCTGGAGGCACTGCTGGCGAAATACCGTAGCCTCGCGGCGCGCGTCCTGCCAGAAGCGCAGGTGGTGCAGTTGGAAACGGTGTGCATGGCGTTGGATGACATTAGCGATGTCAGTCAGATTGCGGCGTTACTGGCAGTCAAACAACATTAACGTTGCGCGATGAATCGCGCCGCTACACATATTGGTACATCTCGTAGCGGCGCGATTTATCGCGCGGTTACTGTGTTGCCAGTTTCTCAACGCGTGCGATTGCTGCCAGCAAGCGCTCATCCGTCACCGTTTCCGCCATATTCGCCATATCCGGCGCATGCACCGATTCACGTACAATCAGCGCCAGCTCGGCTGTGTCCAGATCGGCAATTTCAGTCAACGTCAGCGGTACACCGCAATCGCGTGCCAGACGCATTTCTGCCAGCACTTCGTCATCGCTGCGCTGTTCCAGCGCCAGCAGACACAGATTGCCGAAGCCGACCAGCAGGCCATGACCAAACTCTCGCGTCTTATCGCAGAAGGTAAAGCCTTCGTAGATAGCATGAGATGCCGCTGCGTGTGCTCCGTTGCTCATCAGCGAGGTTAAACCCGCCCAGGTAAAGATGGCATCCAGTACCTGATCCAGTGCGGAGCTGCTCTCACCGCGCAGCACGGCGGCATAGGCGGCCGGGCCATGTTCGGCAATCACGTCATAACAAATTTTGCTGTGCGCCAGGGATGACAGCGCGTTGCCTTCTTTGGCCGGATGGCGGCTGCTGACGGCACGGAACTCGTACCATTTCGCCAGCGTATCGCCCAGCCCGGCAGCCAGCCAGCGGGGCGGGGCTTTTGCCAGCAGCGTGCTGTCGATCACCACCGCTGCCGGAGCCTGTGGCAGTGGGAAGATATCAAAGAAGTTACCGTTATCGTCGTAGCGGATACTCAGCGGCGTCACCGCCGAACAGGTTGCGGCGATGGTGGGGATGGTCACCACCGGCAGGCCGAGCTGCGCCGCCACGGCTTTACAGGTATCCAGCGATTTACCGCCGCCAACACCGATAATCACCTCTGCTTGCAACTCGGTGGCGATGGCTGCCAGTCGGTTGATCTGGTTGAGCGACGTCTCGCCACCAAACCACTCCTGCGCCAGCAGCGTCACATCCGCCGCCAGCAATTGGGCGCGTACCTGCGCTTCCACCGCTTGCAGCGCCTGATGACCGCCGATCAGCAGCGCGCGTTGTCCGAGGCTGGCACAGATTTCACCCAATTGATTAATCACCCCCGCGCCGCGTAACACGCGGGCCGGGAACACCAGATTCATTTGTGTCATTGTTTCTTCTCTGTATAACGGACGCCAGGCAACACGCACAGCATCTCATAAAGGATATTGGCCGCCAGTTGGGAGGTCATGCCGCTCAAATCATAGGGAGGCGAAACCTCAACCAAATCGCCGCCGACCAGGTTTAACCCACGGCAACCGCGCACGATCTCCAGTCCCTGCATTGAGGTCAGGCCGCCCACCTCCGGCGTACCGGTGCCGGGCGCCCAGGCGGGATCGAAACTGTCGATATCGTAAGAAAGATAAACCGGGCCGCTGCCGATACGTTCACGCACCTCCGCCATTAACGGTGTCAGCGAACGATGCCAGCACTGCTCGGCAGGGATCAGATGGAAACCCTGATCGACACCCCACTGAAAATCATCCGCTGCGTAACCCTGCGCACGTTGACCAATCTGTACCACGCGTTGGCAATCCAGCAAACCCTCTTCCACCGCGCGACGGAAGGTGGTGCCGTGGGCAATCTTCTCGCCAAACATCTCGTCATTGGTGTCGGTATGGGCATCAACGTGAATTAGCCCCATCGGACCGTGTTTTTTTGCCAGCGCACGCAGAATCGGCAGCGTCAGGGTGTGGTCGCCGCCCAGCGTCAGCGGAATCAGCGGCCACGGGTTTAGCGCGCTGTAAAAGTCTTCAATGATATCGACCGACTTCAGCAGGCTGTAAGTATTGATCGGCACATCGCCAAGATCGCCCACGCGCAGCGAGTCAAAAGGGGCGGCACCGGTTGCCATATTGTAAGGGCGGATCATCACCGAATCGGCGCGGATGGCGCGTGGCCCGTAACGGGTACCGCTGCGTTGCGAAGTGCCGATATCCAGCGGGATACCGATAAACGCCACATCCAGATCGGCGGGGGACTCACTGGCCGGTAAACGCATCATGGTGCCGCGTCCGGCGAAACGCGGCATTTCATTGCCGCCCTGCGGTTGGGGAAAATGGGTCATGACCGGCTCCTTAACTGAACAGGCTGACATCATGACCCGATGCGCGAGCGGGAAAAATCCTTGACAGCAGATAATCACTTCAGAGATTACTTAACTTTAACCAGCAATCACTGAAGGAAAAGGGAGGCACTGACGTAGCGGCGCGATAAATCGCGCCGCTACGTCACAATATTATGCAACCGTTACCCAATCTTAAACTGCTCCAGGTGTTCGCCAGCGTGGTGGAAAACCAGGGCTATTCACGCGCCCAGCAGGCGCTGAACATGACCACGCCGGCGATCAGCGCCTATATGAGCGAACTGGAAACCCAACTGGGGTTTATTCTGTGTCAGCGTGGGCGCGGTGGCTTTACCCTGACCAGCAAAGGGGAAGAGTTTTATCGTTACAGCCAACAGATGCTGACCACGCTGGCAGACTGGCAGACGCAGGTGGAGACGCTGAAAAGCGCGCAGGGCGGTGCCTTTTCCCTCGGGGTGGTGGATGCCACCGTCACCGACAGCACGCTGGATTTACCTGCCGCTATCGCCCGCTTTAATCAGCGTTTTCCGGCGGTATTTTTCAACCTCAGCGTGCGCGATCCCAATGAACTGCAACAACAGCTACTGGAAGATCGCCTCGACCTGGCGATTGGTCACTTCCCGCTGCGCGCCAGCAATCTGGTGACGATTCCGCTGTACGACGAACAGCATTGGTTGTATTGCAGCCCGCAGCATGCGCTGGCGCAGGGGACGCCGGATGTGCGCACCGTGCAGCAAACCGGGATGGTGACGCGACGCTACTGGAACCAGCAGGAACTGAACAAACGTGGTTTCCGTCAGACGAATGCATCGGTGGAGAGTATCGAAGCGCAGTTGACGCTGATCCTTAGCGGGCGGTTTATTGGTTATCTGCCGGAGCATTACGCACGTAGCTGGGAACAACAGGGGGCGCTCTGTCGTCTGCTGCCGCAAGATTTCCACTTCCGCGCGCCGTTCTCCTTTGCTTTTCGCCGTGGCCGGGCGCGCGAAACGTTGATCCGTGCGATGCGAGATATTCTGAATCCAGCGCGAAAAAATAGCAGCGAAAGCTGACGCTGTGGCGATACTGTGTAAAAATACAGGCCATTTTCCCGAAAACAGTTAAGACAATGGCCCTGACAGCAGCGATAAAAAGCCAGATTGCGCAATGGTATAAGGCGCTGCAACAGCAGGTTCCTGACTTTATTCCGCGTGCGCCACAGCGCCAGATGATCGCCGAAGTGGCGAAAAGCCTGGCCGGTGACGAAGGCCGTCACCTGGCGATTGAAGCGCCCACCGGGGTGGGTAAAACCCTGTCATATCTGATCCCCGGCATTGCCGTCAGTCGTGCCGAGGAGAAGCGACTGGTGATCAGCACCGCCAACGTGGCGTTGCAGGATCAAATCTTCAGCAAAGACCTGCCGCTGCTGAAAAAAATCATTCCCGACCTGACCTTTACCGCTGCATTCGGGCGTGGGCGCTACGTTTGCCCGCGCAACCTCGCCGCGCTGGCGGCCAGCGAAGATCAGCAAGGGGATTTGCTGCTGTATCTTGATGAAGAGGCGGTAACCGGCTCCAAAGAGGAGCAAAAGTTATGCGCCGGACTGGAAAAGCAGCTCAGTCGTTACCAGTGGGATGGGCTGCGTGATCACACGGATGTCGCGATCAATGACAGCCTGTGGCAGCGCCTCTCCACCGACAAAGCCAACTGCCTGGGCCATCATTGTCGCTGGTATCGTGAATGCCCGTTCTTTGTGGCGCGACGTGAGATCGAGCAGGCGGATGTGGTGGTGGCGAACCATGCGCTGGTGATGGCGGCGATGGAAAACGAGTCGGTACTGCCGCCTGCGAAACATCTGATGCTGGTGCTGGATGAAGGCCACCATTTGCCGGAAGTCGCGCGTGATGCGCTGGAGATGAGCGCAGAGATCACCCCTGGCTGGAGCAGCCTGCAACTGGATCTGTTTGTGCGCCTGGTGGAAACCATCATGGCGCAGTTCCGCCCCAAATCCCCGCCACCGCTGACCAATCCGGAGCGGCTGAAAGGCCATTGCGATGAGATGCGCGAGCTGTTGCAGACGTTATGCAACGCCCTGAATCCGCTGCTGCCCGACCATAACCAGCCAGGTGAGTTTCGTTTTGTGCTGGGGGAACTGCCGGAAGAACTGCTGACGCTGTGCGCCCGCTTGTTCAAACTCAGCGATGCGCTGCGTGGTCTGGCGGAAGGGTTATTGAATGAGCTGGGCGATCAAACCGGTAAAGCCGACATCATGCGGCTGCATAAAGCGATTTTGCAGCTCAATCGCCACTTTGGCTGGTTTGAATCCATCAGCAAGCTGTGGCGACTGGCGGCTATGGAAAAAGCCTCAAATGCACCGGTGTCCAAATGGGTGACGCGTGAATTGCGCGACGGCCAGGCGCATCTGCTGTTTCACTGTGCCGGGATACGCGTTAGCGATCAGCTGGAGAAACTACTGTGGCGTAAAATCCCCCATGTGGTGGTGACCTCCGCCACGCTACGCTCGCTGAATAGCTTTAACCGGCTACAGGAAATGTCAGGGCTGAATGAGAAGGCGGGTGACCGCTTTGTGGCGCTTGACTCGCCTTTCCAGCATATCGACCAGGGCAAGCTGGTGATCCCTCAGATGCAGTATGAACCGCTGATGAGCAGTGAGGTGGAACATATCGCCGAGATGGCGCGCTTTTTCCGTGCGCAAATGGCGGAAGAGAAACATAAAGGGGTGCTGGTGTTATTCGCCAGTGGCCGTGCCATGCAGCAGTTTCTCACCCACGTCACCGACTTACGCCTGTCGATGCTGGTGCAGGGCGACCAGCCACGTTATCGGCTGGTGGAGCTGCATCGCCAGCGCGTGGAGCAGGGCAAAACCAGCATTCTGGTTGGCCTGCAATCCTTTGCCGAAGGGCTGGATTTGAAAGGCGATCTGCTGTCGCAGGTACATATCCATAAAATTGCTTTTCCCCCGGTGGACAGTCCGGTAATTTTGACCGAAGGGGAGTGGCTGAAGAGCCTCAGACGCTACCCGTTTGAAGTGCAGAGTTTACCCAGCGCCTCATTTACCTTGATCCAGCAGGTAGGCCGTCTGATTCGCAGTCACCAATGCTTTGGCGAGATCGTTATTTACGATCGACGTCTGATCAGCAAGCCGTATGGCAGCCGTCTGCTGGCCGCATTGCCGGTGTTCCCGATTGAACAACCGCCGATGCCCGAGGCCACATCCAGTGCAGCGCCACGCAGAAGGCGCGCAAGCAGAAGGAGTTGAGCATGTTGTATACGCCACGGGCGTTTAACCAGCCGGATGCTGAAGCGCAGCGCCAGCTGGTGCAGCGCCATCCGCTGGGGCTGTTGATCTCCAACGGGAACGATGGCCCGCAGGCAACGCCGTTGCCGTTTTTATTGCAGGTCGATGCTCAGGGGGAGTGGGTGTTGCAGGGGCATTTGTCCCGCGCCAATCCGCATCTGAAAGCGCTGGAGGATGGCATGCCGGTGCTGGTGGTGTTCCAGGGGGAACAGGGTTATATCACCCCGGCGTGGTATGAAGAAAAAGCGCGCAGCGGCAAAGCGGTGCCGACCTGGAACTACCTGACGCTTCACTGCCGTGGTCCACTGATCCGCCATGATAATGCTGACTGGCTGCGGGCGCAGGTCGAGCGGCTTACCGCGCAGCAGGAACAGGGGATGCCGCAGCCGTGGGCGGTGAGCGATGCCCCGGCCACTTACATCGACAGTATGATCAAAGCGATTGTCGGGGTGGAGATTCGCGTGACCCAGCGCGAAGGCAAGTGGAAACTCAATCAAAACCGCAGTCTGACGGATCGCCAGCAGGTGGCCGACGGTTTAGCACAGCAGCACAACACCTCTTTGGCCGCCGAGATGCGGCGCACTCTGGAAGCGGAAACTCCTGATGGAACTGAATAAAATTATCAAAGAAATCGGGCGCGGGAAAAATCACGCGCGCGATATCGATTTCGACAGCGCCGTGGCGTTGTATAGCGCGATACTGGCCGGAGAAGTGCCGGATCTTGAACTGGGCGGTGTGCTGATCGCGTTACGCATCAAGGGAGAAGGTGAGGCGGAGATGCGTGGCTTTTATCAGGCGATGCAGCAGCAGATGATGCGCCTGCAAGCACCTGCTGACCGCCCGATGCCGATCGTCATTCCCAGCTATAACGGCGCGCGCCGTCAGGGCAACCTGACGCCGTTGCTGGCGTTGCTGTTGGTCAAACTTGGCTTTCCGGTGTTGATGCACGGCGTCAGTGATGACCCAACGCGCGTAACCAGTGAAGCGGTGCTGGCGGCGCTGGATATCAACCCGGCCACCAGTGCGCAACAAGCGCAGGCGCTGTTGGATAACGGCGAGCTGGCGTTTATCACCATCGATCATCTGTGCACGCCGATGGCGAAACAGCTATCGCTGCGCTGGCGTATGGGGGTGCGCAATAGCGCACACACCCTGGCGAAACTGGCAACGCCGTTTGCCGAGCGGGCTGCGCTGCGGCTTGCCAGCGTATCGCACCCGGAATATGTGCCGCGTGTTGGCAAATTTTTTCAGGATATCGATGCGCCCGCGTTGCTGCTGAACGGGACTGAAGGCGAAGTCTATGCCAATCCGCAGCGCTGCCCTGCCATCAGCTATATTCAGGGAGCAAATGCCGAGGCTGAAGAGTGGGTTGCGCGTCAACCGGAATGGGAGGTCGCGTTGCCGGAGTCAAAAAATGCGTTGGATACCGCCACCTGGATCCGTGCGGTGCTGGCGGGGGAACGTGCGGTTCCGCAGGCGCTGCGTTTGCAACTGGCCTGCTGCCTGGTCGCCAGCGGGGAAAACGCCAGCCTGGCTGACGCTGAACAGCGCCTCAACCAGGCCGGTATCTGAAGATCAGGCTTTCGCCAGCGTACTCTCCACCAACTGCTGCCAGAAGGTGATGCCGATGGGCAGCAGTTCATCATTGAAGTCGTAACAGGCGTTGTGCAGCGGTGCAGAGGGTGTCGCACCATCGGCACCCAGCCAGAAGTAGGCACCGGGGCAGGCTTCCAGCATACAGGCGAAATCTTCCGATGCCATCGACGGATTCACCTGCCAGTGCACCTGCTGCTCACCGAGTAAGCTTACCGCCGCCTGACGCACCTGTTCAGCCGGTTGTTCATGGTTAGCGGTGACCGGATAACCTGGATACCAGTGAATCTCGCCGCTGACGCCAAACGGGCGCGGCAGCGTACTGACAAAATCCTCAATCAGGCCACGTACCCGATTACGCACATCGGTTTGCAGACAACGTACCGTGCCGCGTAACACAATTTGCTCGGGAATGACGTTAATCGCTTCGCCGCCGTGGATTTGCGTCACGCTGACCACCGCCGATGCCAGCGGTGACAGGCGGCGTGACGGAATGGTTTGCAGCGCCAGAATCAATTCTGCGGCCACGACGATGGGATCGGCACCGCTTTCCGGCATTGCCGCATGGCAGCTCTTGCCGTGCAGAGTGATTTCAAACGAATCGAGCGATGCCATCATGGCACCGGCATTGACCGCCAGCGAACCAACCGGCAGGCCAGGCCAGTTATGCATGGCGTAGACGGCATCCATCGGGAAGCGCTGGAACAGGCCTTCTTCCACCATTTTTCGGGCACCACCGAGGTTCTCCTCGGCGGGCTGAAAGATAAAATGCACCGTGCCGCTGAACTGACGTGTGGCCGCCAGGTGACAGGCTGTCGCCAGTAACACGGCGGTGTGACCATCATGACCACAGGCGTGCATCACGCCCGGCTGGCTGGATTTCCACTCTGGATGGCCTTTTTCGGTGATCGGCAGCGCATCCATATCGGCGCGCAGGCCAATCACCGGTCCGGGGCCATTTTCCAACGTACCAATCACCCCGGTGCCCGCCAGCCCTCGAAACACCTGCAAACCGGCATCCTTCAACACCTGCGCCACCAATTCGCTGGTACGTTGTTCCTGGTAACCCAGTTCAGGATGTTGATGGAGCTGGCGACGCCAGTGCAGGGCGTTTTCCAGCAAAGTGGCAGGCAGGGTCATAGGGCAGGATTCTCCATTATCAGCAGTACGTCCGTGGGCAGGTACCGCAAGAAATTATGTTCCCACTGTAGTGGCAAGCGCGGAGAGCGTCTATCGCGAAACGGGATAATTTGGCTATAGACTATATCCAAATGGAATAAGTAGGTTTTATCCACTGCGAGATAAATTTTATCCCCAGGGACCCCTTTGTTGTGCTTGCTCAACCTGGGGTTAAATCTGATTGTTTTATCACTATATTATGAAGTTCTTAACTCTCTCTGATATTTTCACGCCTTAGATATCAGTGAGATAACTGCTGTGATAACGTCCGGACACTCTCATCACTATGGTGGTTGAACTTGTCGTTAAAATACTGATGCAAGCCAAACCGCAACTCAAGGAACAGATTATGACGATCGAACAACAGTGGCGGCAGGAATCTTATCTGCAAGGGTTTAAAGAAGGGTTTATGGAAGGCTTTCTGGAAGGTTTTCAGGAGAGGCTTCAGGAAGGTAAATTGCAGGTGGCGCAGCGTATGCTGCGGGAGAACGTAGATATTAAAACCATCATGAAATTCACCGGTCTGAGCGAGAAAGACTTACAGCAGATCAATGCCTGAACCACGCAAATTTTGCCGAGTCTTGTGGAGTGATAAATTGCGCAAAGACAGGCAAAAAAATGGCGGGCCTGACGCCCGCCAGCCAGGTTATTTCATCATCGGCAGATTTAGCCCATGCTCTTTCGCACAAGCCTGTGCCTGCTCGTAACCCGCATCCGCATGACGCATGACGCCAGTGGCCGGATCGTTCCACAACACGCGGGCCAGACGCACATCGGCTTCGGCGCTGCCGTCGCAGACAATCACCACCCCGGCATGTTGTGAGAAGCCCATACCGACGCCGCCGCCGTGATGCAGGCTGACCCAGGTCGCGCCGCCTGCGGTGTTCAGCAGGGCGTTGAGCAGTGGCCAGTCGGACACTGCATCCGAGCCATCTTTCATCGCTTCCGTTTCACGGTTCGGTGAGGCAACGGAGCCACAATCGAGGTGGTCACGGCCAATCACAATCGGTGCTTTCAGCTCGCCATTGCGCACCATCTCGTTGAACGCCAGCGCAGCTTTATGGCGCTCACCCAGTCCCAGCCAGCAGATACGTGCCGGTAAACCCTGGAACGCGATGCGCTCCTGCGCCATATCCAGCCAGCGGTGCAACGTTTTGTGGTGTGGGAACAGTTCTTTCAGTTTGGCGTCGGTTTTATAGATATCTTCCGGATCGCCCGACAGCGCCACCCAGCGGAACGGGCCTTTGCCTTCGCAGAACAACGGACGGATATAGGCCGGAACAAAGCCAGGAAAATCAAAGGCGTTTTTCACCCCTTCATCCAGCGCAACCTGACGGATATTGTTGCCGTAATCGACGGTCGGGATACCCATATGGCAGAAGTCGAGCATCGCCTGGACATGGGTTGCCATTGAGGCGCGCGCCGCTTTTTCTACTGCTTTCGGGTTGCTGGCACGCTCGGCCTGCCAGCGGTCCACATCCCAGCCAATCGGCAGGTAGCCGTTGACTGGATCGTGCGCGGAGGTCTGGTCGGTCACGATATCCGGTTTCATGCCGCCCGCTTTGGCGCGTTTTACCAGCTCTGGTAAGATTTCCGCCGCATTGCCCAGCAGGCCAACTGAAATGGCTTTTTTCGCTTTGGTGGCTTCGTCGATCAGCTGCAACGCTTCATCGAGGGTATAGGCTTTGTGGTCGACATAACGGGTACGCAGACGGAAATCGATGCGCGATTCCTGGCATTCAATTGCCAGCACACAGGCACCGGCCAGCACGCCAGCCAGCGGTTGTGCGCCGCCCATGCCACCCAGACCGGCGGTCAGGATCCAGCGGCCGCTCAGGTCGTTATCGTAATGCTGACGGCCCGCTTCGACGAAGGTTTCGTAGGTGCCCTGCACGATGCCCTGAGCACCGATGTAGATCCACGAACCGGCGGTCATCTGGCCATACATCATCAGGCCGGCTTTATCCAGCTCATGGAAATGATCCCAGGTGGCCCAGTGCGGTACCAGGTTGGAGTTAGCCAGCAGCACGCGCGGCGCGTCAGCATGGGTACGGAACACGCCAACCGGTTTACCCGACTGGATCAGCAGGGTTTCTTCCGGCTGTAACGCGCGCAGCGAACGCAGAATCTGCTCAAAGCATTCCCAGTTGCGCGCTGCTTTACCGATGCCGCCGTACACCACCAGATCTTCCGGGCGTTCCGCCACATCAGGATCAAGGTTGTTCTGGATCATGCGGTAAGCCGCTTCAATCAGCCAGTTGGCGCAGTGCAGTTCACTCCCCTGTGGGGCTCGGATTTCACGGGCAACTGCCTGGGTCAGAGTTTCGCTCATCATCAGTTCCTTTATTCAACATTGGTGGTGCGCATGCTCGGCAGCAGCGCAGAAAGGGCTTCCGGCCAGGCATTGCTGCTGGCCCACAGGCGCATGGTGTCAATATCCGGCGCCAGTAAACGGTCCTGATCGAGGAAGGCGACTTGCGCGCGAATACGGCTCATCTCCTGCTCGATAAGGGTGGAACTTTGCAGAGGGCGATGGAAATCAATGCCCTGCGCGGCAGCCATCGCTTCAATCCCCACCACGGCGGCGGTGTTGAAGCACATGCTGCCGAGACGGCGCGCAGCATAGGTCGCCATCGAAACATGGTCTTCCTGATTGGCGGAGGTCGGCAGGCTGTCAACGCTACCCGGATGGGCCAGCGATTTGTTTTCCGATGCCAGCGCCGCTGCGGTCACCTGGGCGATCATAAAGCCCGAGTTGACGCCGCCATCGCGTACCAGGAACGGCGGCAGGCCGGATAAACCGGTATCCAGCAGCAATGCGAGGCGACGTTCGGAAATCGCACCTACTTCGGCCACTGCCAGCGCGATGATATCAGCGGCAAATGCCACCGGTTCGGCATGGAAGTTACCGCCGGAAATCACATCGCCGCTGTCGCTGAACACCAATGGGTTATCCGAGGCGGCGTTGGCTTCAATCTGCAAGACGCGCGCGGCGTGGCTCAGGTTATCCAGGCATGCCCCCATAACCTGCGGGACGCAGCGAATGGAGTAGGGGTCCTGCACCCGGCCACAATTGGCGTGTGAGCTGAGAATTTCACTGCCTTCCAGCAGCGCGCTTACGGCGGCGGCGACACTGATTTGTCCCTGCTGACCGCGAGCCTGGTGGATACGGGCATCGAAAGGTTTGATCGAACCTTTGATGGCTTCCAGCGACAGCGCACCGGCCATCAATCCGGCGGCAAACAGGTTTTCCCCTTCAAACAGGCCACGCAATGCCAGCGCGGTGGAAACCTGGGTACCGTTCAGCAGCGCCAGTCCTTCTTTCGGACCCAGCACAAACGGCGTCAGGCCGACACGCGCCAGACCTTCGGTCGCCGGGAGCAGCACGCCATCAACACGCACCTGACCTTCACCCAGCAGCATCAGCGACAGGTGCGCCAGCGGGGCCAGGTCACCAGAGGCACCCACTGAACCTTTTTCCGGGATACACGGCATCACACCGGCATTAAACAGCGCCAGCAGCGCTTCGATCAGGGCGATGCGGACGCCGGAATGGCCGCGTGCCAGGCTGATGATCTTGGTGGCAACCACCAGACGGGTAACATTATCAGGCAGCAGTTCACCCAGGCCGACGCTGTGCGACAGCACCAGGTTACGTTGTAGTTCGGCAAGACGATCCGCCGGGATTTGCGTCTGTGCCAGTTTGCCAAAGCCGGTGTTGATGCCGTACACCACGTTGCCCGAGGCGACGATGGCATCTACCGTGGCACTGGCGCTACCGATCGCGGCCCGCGCTTCATCAGCCAGCGTTAATGCGACGCCACCCTGGTAAATCGCGCGCAGTGTGGCGAGGTCCACTTCACCGGGAACGAGGCGAATATTCTGAACCGAACCTGACATAGTCTACTCCTGTCTATACAAGTAAAGCGGCAATCACGGACAACATTGGCTTGTGGAAGTTTTGTCGGCGATGCCATGAATAATGCGAGTGAAGCATAAGTGTCTATTCTTGTCTATACAAGTAGCAAGCGCTGTGCCAGATTGATCACATTCTGTGAACAGCGTAGTGATGCGGATTGATATCCAGGTCGCGTGGCGCTTTGCACTGTAATAAGGCAAATGCTGCACAAGCAGTGGGCTGGTTGCACTGCGGGATGTATATACATTTACCGCCTGAGACAGTAAACTCTGGGCACTATCAGGAAAAGGAACAGGATATGGTTGAGCAAACGGCAATAGCACAATTGGCCGCGGCCATGGGTGATGAGCCTGCGCCGATTTACCAGCGCGTTAAACAGGCGATCATCAGCCAGATCCGTGAAGGTCACTGGAAGGCCAATCAACGTGTACCGTCGGAAAGCGAGTTGGTGAACGAGCTGGGCGTCAGCCGTATGACCATCAACCGGGCGTTGCGCGAACTGACCAGCGAAGGTTTTCTGGTGCGTATGCAGGGCGTGGGCACCTTTGTCGCCGAGATGAAGGGCTACACCGCGATGCTGGAAGTGCACAACATCGCCGATGAAATCGCCCAGCGCGGCCATCGCCACAGCTGCAAAATTTTGTCGCTCGGGCAGATGAAGGCCGACCCGGAGCAAGCGGCGGTGCTGGGTTTATCCACCGGACAGACGTTGTACCATTCGTTGATCGTGCATTACGAAAACGATATGCCGGTGCAACTGGAAGATCGTCTGGTCAACCCGCTGGTGGCACCGGATTATCTCAGCCAGGATTATCATCAGTTAACGCCTTACACCTATTTGATGCGCGTCGCGCCGTTAACCGCCGGCGAGCATATCGTTGAAGCGGTGTTGCCGGATCTGCGCCAGCGTAAGCATCTGGCGCTGGATGAGCACGAACCCTGTTTGCTGATCCGTCGTCAGACCTGGAGCGATACCAAAATTGTTACCTACGCGCGCCTGCTGTACCCCGGCTCGCGTTACAAGTTACTGGGTCGTTTCAGAGGACACGGCTGAGTGCGGTAAACAGCAGGCTGGCATCGGCAGAATACGGTGCCAGCTGCGTCTCTTCATCCAGCCACCACATCCCCTGATTCACCTCCAGCACCTCACCTTCGGCGCTTTGCCAGAGACCAGACAGCACCCAGGCCACACCATGCGTGGCCCGCACCGCCTGCTGCTGCACCGTCACCAGTGCCTGCCAACTGTCGCGGCGTGTCATGATGTTGAAATCCTGACAGGCGCTTGCGCCGATACGGGCATCGATCGCCCATTCACCCGGGAACGGCCAGGGTTGATGCGGCTGAAGTTGTTGCTCGCCCTGCGCGCTGGTCAGCAACACGCTGTCACCGTGCAGCAGGGTGATCACCCGATCAATACCGGGGAAGGGGGAAAAGGGACCATCAGCGGCGATAGTGGCAATGCTGGCGCGCCAGGCAAAATCCGCCACACCGGGCGGATAACTGATGATCTCGCGAGTTTCGCCGCCGCCGTTGCGCCAGCGGCTGACCGGTAAGGTGTCGTAAGCGAAACGGGTTCTCATCGTAACGCCCTCATCGCTGCGGCAAAACGTGCCGCACAGGCTTCCTGCGCCGGGTGCTGGCCTTGTTCAATCACCGCCTTGCCCGCGACAAATACATCACGAATTTGCTCGCGCTGTCCGGCAAACAACCAACGATTGAGCAGCGAGGCGTTTTCAACGCTGCCGAGCCAGGCATCCTGATGCAGCACCAGCCAGTCGGCACGTTTACCGACCGCCAGCTCACCGCTCTTGATACCGCAGGCCTGTGCGCCGCCTTGCGCCGCCTGTTGCCACAGCAGATCGCCAACGGAAGCCTGATCGGGGGTGGTGATGCGGTTACGACGACGATCGCGTAGCCGTTGGCCGTACTCCAGCCAGCGCAATTCTTCGAGCGTGCTGAGCGACACATGGCTGTCGGAGCCAATCCCCCAACGACCACCACGGGCGATGTACTCCACCGCCGGGAAGATGCCGTCACCGAGGTTAGCCTCCGTGGTCGGACACAAGCCCGCCACCGCGCCGCTGGCTGCCAGACGCGCGATTTCGTCATCATCGAGATGGGTGGCATGAATCAGACACCAGCGTTGATCGACCTTAAAGCGATTCAACAGCCAGGCCACCGGACGTTCGCCGCTCCACGCCAGACTGTCGTTAACTTCTTTTTCCTGCTCCGCCACATGGATATGCACCGGCAAGTGATCCGGGCTGGCGGCCAGGACCTCGCGCATCTGCGCTTCATTCACCGCGCGCAGCGAATGGAAGCACAGGCCGTGATTAAACAGCGGTTTGTCAGCGACCCAGGTTGCCAGCCGTTGCTGCTGGTGCAGATACGCGTCGGTCTGCTGAATAAAGCGGCGCTGCCCGTCGCTGGCCGGTTGCGAACCAAAACCGCTGTAGCTGTAGAGCACCGGCAGCAGCGTCTGGCCAATCCCGGCGGTCGCCGCCGCGGCCATCAGTTGTTGCAGCATGTCATCATCGGGATAGGCTTTGCCCTGAGCGTCATGGTGCAGGTAGTGGAACTCCGCCACCTGGCTGTAGCCGCCTTTCAGCATCTCGATATACAGCAACGCGGCGATATCGCCGACCTGTTCTGGCGAGAGGCGCTGCACCATGCGGTACATCAGATCGCGCCAGGTCCAGAAACTGTCCTGCGGATCGCCAGCCACTTCCGCCAGACCGGCCATCGCGCGTTGAAACGCATGCGAATGCAGGTTGGCAATGGCCGGGATCACTGATCCCGCGAGGCGCGAGGCGTTACCCGGTTCGCTATTGGGGGTGAGATCGGTAATCACTCCGGAAGAATTAACAGAAATCAGCACTTGCTCATGCCAGCCATCGGCCAGCAATGCCCTGGGGGCAAAAAAAGTCGTCATGGTTGATCCTACACGGCGGTTGGTTGTATATACATATACATACTTTGATGAGCAGTGTAAATCGCCAAAGGCGAAGGGGACACGGGGGATGGCAGAAGCGAAGCAGATCGACAGCCTGTGGCTGGGCGCAGATATTGTGACCATGCGCGAGGGCCGCTACAACCTGATTGCCGACGGCGCGCTGGCGGTGGATCAGGGAAAACTGGTGTGGGTAGGCCCGCGCAGTGAGCTACCGGCATTTAACGCGCGTGAGCAGCACCAGTTTGAGGGGGGCATCATCACGCCGGGTTTGGTGGATTGTCACACCCATCTGGTATTTGGCGGTGACCGCAGCGCGGAATTTGAGCAGCGCCTGAACGGTGTCAGCTATGCTGAGATCGCCGCGCAGGGCGGCGGCATCCTCTCCACGGTACGTGCGACGCGTGCGGCGACTCAGCAGGAACTGGTGGCCTCGGCGCGCTGGCGGCTGGATCGCCTGCTGGCGGAGGGGGTGACCACAGTTGAGATCAAGTCCGGTTACGGGCTGGATGAAGCCAGTGAACTGACGATGCTGCGTGCCATTCGCGAGCTGGCGCAAAGCGTGCCTGCCGATGTGCTGGCGACCTGTCTGGCGGCGCATAGCTTTCCGCCCGAGTTTAAAGACAACCCGCAGGGCTGGGTGGAGATTATTTGCGAGCGACTGTTGCCGCAGGTGCAGGCGGAAGGGTTGGCGGATGCGGTGGACGCGTTCTGTGAACATCTGGCCTTCTCGCCACAGCAGGTCAGCGCGGTGTTCGATAAAGCCAGGGCGCTGGGGATGCCGGTGAAACTGCATGCCGAGCAGCTCTCCTCACTGGGTGGTGCGGCGCTGGCCGCAGGTTACGGCGCATTGTCGGCAGACCACCTCGAATATGCCACCGAAAGCGATGTGCAGGCGATGGCGCAACATGGCACCGTCGCGGTGCTGCTGCCGGGCGCGTTTTACCTGCTGCGCGAAACGCAGAAGCCGCCGGTAGCGCTGTTCCGTCAGTATGGGGTGCCGATGGCGCTGGCCAGCGATGCCAATCCGGGTACGTCACCGGCATTATCGCTACGTCTGATGCTGAATATGGGTTGCACGCTGTTCGGCATGACGCCGGAAGAGGCGTTGGCAGGTGTGACCCTGTGGGGCGCACAGGCACTGGGTTTACAGCAGACGCATGGTTCGCTGGAGTCAGGCAAAGTGGCGAACTTCGTCCACTGGCCGTTGGCGCGTCCGGCGGAGCTGGTTTACTGGTTGGGCGGCGAATTGCCGTGCCAGGTTATCTATCGTGGAGAAGCGCAATGACACCGTTTCATTTTACTGAAGGGAAGCTGCCGCTGCTGGTCAGCATTCCGCATGCCGGGACGCAACTGACGCCAGAAGTCGATGCCGGATTAAGCGACGCCGCTCGTGGTTTGCCGGATACCGACTGGCATATCCCGCTGCTGTATGATTTTGTGCGCGATATGGGAGCCAGCGTGCTGATTGGCCACTACTCGCGTTTTGTTATCGATCTCAACCGTCCGCCGGACAATCAACCGTTGTACAGCACTGCCACCACCGGGTTGTACCCGGAAACGTTGTTTGATGGCACGCCAACCTTTGCGCCAGGCAAAACGCCGACGGCGGCGCAACGTCAGGGGTATCTGGATAATATCTGGCATCCGTACCATCAGCAGATTCAGCAGGAACTGGCGCGTATCAAGGCGCAGCACGGCTACGCGTTGCTGTTTGATGCGCACTCAATTGCTTCGGTGATCCCCCGTCTGTTTGAGGGGCGTCTGCCGGATTTGAATATCGGGACCAATGACGGTGCCAGTTGTTCATCAGCGGTGACGACAGCGATTCAGGACGTGTGCAGCGCGCAAACGGATTACAGTTGGGTGATCAACGGACGCTTTAAGGGCGGCTATATCACCCGTGCTTATGGGCAGCCAGAGCAGGGCGTGCAGGCGGTACAGCTGGAGCTGGCGCAGATCAATTATATGGATGAAACCCCACCTTTCGCGTGGCAGCAGGCACGCGCCGCCCAGTTGCAGAAGGTGTTGAAGCCGTTGTTGCAGGCGTTTTTGCAGCAGGGTAAAGCGTAAACCCCCCACGATAAAGCGTGCCGCTATAAATGTTTGCACGTTACCGTAGCTACCGTCTTGAACGTCAAGCGGTAGCTGCGTAATTTTCATCCCACTTCATCCGCGTTTTCAGCACCCCGAAGCACTGATGAACCAGCTTGCGCATCACCGCTCCAAGCGCGGCCTTGCTGGCTTTGCCCTTCGCGATTAGCCTCTGGTACAGCGCCTTCGCTGGGGCATTCCACCTGATCGCTACGATCGCCGCCATATACAGTTTCGCCCTTACGTCTGCCGGGCCTGTTTTTGACATCCGCGCACGCCCCCTGACTGAGCTCCCGGACGTTTTTTCCACCGGTACCACACCCAGCCACGCAGCGACCTGTGAAGCACTCCGGAACGGACACGAGCGCAGCACCGACAGCATTGTCGTGCCCACCACGCTGCCTATTCCTTTTATCGATTCCAGCAGCTCACGGTCTTCCTTCAGACCCGGATGATTATCTGTGTGGTCTGAGATGAGCGCTTCAATACGCTTCAGCTCGTCCCTGTGGGCTTTCAGGGTTCTCTCCAGCGAGTCAATGATTTCAGGCGCTGTGCGGGTTGAATGGGCTTTTTCCAGTCGGTTCTCCGCCCGCTGGACATCAGCCTGAAGTGAGTCCCGCAGACGCACCAGCTCCCGAAGTTTACGGACCTCCGGGGAGGGTGGCACCCAGGCATCAGGCTGTTTCAGCTCGCCATAACGGGCCAGGATGTAAGCATCAACGGAGTCGTTTTTAGTCAGGATAGCCATTCCACGGGCGAACTCCCTGACCCGCTGAGGATTGCTGATGCAGACCGTGACGGGGGTATTTTCATGAAGACTGAAGGCGACGTTTTCGTGATAAATGCCGGTCGCTTCGAGCACCACCATCACCTGTTCAGGATGGCATTTTTGCCTGATTAACCAGTCATTTATCTCCCGGCCGGCGTCGGGATGATTTTTGAGGGTTTTGGTTTTCTTTTTCCCGTTGCCGGGCAACAGGCAGAGGTCGAGTTTGTTTTTACTGACATCAATACCGAGATAAATCATAAGACAGCTCCCTTTCACATGAACCATCACGCCATCTTGCCTTGTACATACGAAGTCAGAGCTTCTGGTTACCGTTCAGAGTAGATGCTGGCGTGAAAGGAGAAACGGAGGGCTTTAAGCTACGGCACAAGATCGGGTCTTAAGCGGCGCGACAAGCTGCCTCCGTTTCGTGTAACGGGTAGCTAACCAGTTACAACTTCAAGATACAAGCGGCGCGATTTATCGCGCAATGTTTTGGCGCGGAAAGCAAAACCCGCGCGATAAATCGCGCCGCTACGATGCGTGTCTGTTACTGAAACCTTGCGCCAGTGTGGTGCGAGCCTTGCCACTCCATAGTGCAACTCACCGTTCCGTTGCTTCATATCCCCTGATTCCACCTGGCATTACGAGCTGGCACAACGTTTGCTAGGTTGTATGTACAAGTACAGACCGCATCGCCATTCACACGATTTATTGCATCTGGCTCACAAAAAACTCAAGCCGACAATGATCTGGCGCAGGCTAACTTGTATATACATGAAATGTCATTTGCGAAAAAACGCAAAGACAGCACCTACCGATTATCGACCAGGAGAAGCCGCATGACGCACCGCACCACATTTCGCCGTTTTTGCCTCACGACCCTGTTTTCCAGCCTGCTGCTGAGCGGTGTTGCCGTGCAGGCCAAAGAGTGGAAATCGATCACCATTGCTACCGAAGGCAGCTATGAACCCTGGAACCTGACCCTGCCGGGCGGCAAACTGGGTGGCTTTGAACCTGAGCTGATGACCGATCTGTGCAAACGCATGGGGGGTCAGTGCAAGCTGGTGGTGCAGAACTGGGACGGGATGATCGCCGGACTGAACGCCGGAAAATATGATGTGATCATGGATGCGATTGTTATCACCCCGGATCGCAAAAAAGTGGTCAGCTTCACCACGCCGTATGCCTCTACGCCAGCCACCTTTATCACCGTAAAAGATTCTCTGCTGCCGCCAGACAGCAAAATCATCAAGCTGCACGACGATGCCAAAGAGATCGAGCCGGCGATTGCACCCCTGAAAGCTGCGTTGAAAGGTAAAACCATCGGCATTGCCTCCGGCACCGTCTACACCCCGTTTATCGATAAATACTTCAAAGATGTCGCTGACGTACGCGAATACACCACCTCGGCGGATGCCATCCTTGATCTTCAGGCCGGTCGTATCGACGCGGTGTTCGACGATGTCACCTTTGCGCAGTCGATGCTGGCGCGTAAAGAGAACAGCAACCTGACCTTCAGCGGCCCGCAACTGGGTGGCCCGATTTGGGGTGAAGGCGAAGCGATGGGCGTGCGCATGGCTGACAGCGATCTGAAAGCCAAACTGGATGCCGCCATCCATGCGGCGCTGGCCGATGGCACCGTGAAAACCCTGAGTGAGAAGTGGTTTAAAACTGACGTAACCCCGTAAGTGAGGTCAACCATGATGAGCCTGTTGAGTTTTGGTGCTGACGGCTGGGGCCGTCTGATCCTGAGCGCTGCCCTAACCACCTTGCTGCTGTCGCTGGCGGCGTTGCTGATTGGCGCGCTGGTGGGATCCGGCATCGCAGCGGCGAAACTCTCCACGCAACGCTGGCTGCGCTGGCTGGGCGAAGCCTATTCCACGGTGTTTCGTGGTATCCCGGAATTGTTGGTGATCTACCTGTTCTACTTCGGTGGTTCCGGATTGATCACCCTGATCGGTCAGATGTTCGGTGCGGATGGTTTTATCGAAGCGCCGCCGTTTCTGATTGGTGCTCTGGCGATCGGGCTTATCTCGGGTTCTTATCAGGGTGAAGTCTACCGGGCAGCGCGGCTGGCGCTGGCGAAAGGTGAGATTGAAGCTGCCGTCGCCATCGGTATGCCGCGATGGCGCATCGCCCAACGCATTTTGCTGCCACAAGTGGTGCGCTATGCGTTGCCCGGCATGTCAAATGTCTGGCAGATGAGCCTGAAAGATTCGGCGCTGGTGTCGGTAACCGGCATCGTTGAATTGATGCGCGCCAGCCAGATCGCCGCCGGTTCTACCCGTGATTACTTCACCTTTTATTTAGTGGGCGGTGCCTGTTATCTGGTGCTGACTCTGCTTTCCAACCATGCGTTTCGCCGGGCGGAATTACGCCTTGGCCGCGCCTGGCAAAGTCGCACTGCGGCGCAGCATTAAGGAGCAGCAGTATGATCGACTTTGCCTTTCTGAGTGACACCTTTCTGAAACTGAGCGCCGCGCTGCCGGTCACGCTCGGCCTGTTTATCAGCGCCTTTCTGTGTGGTGGGGTGCTGGCGTTGGGCATTCTGACGCTGCGCATGAGCCGCTGGCGGGTGCTGAGTGGCTTTGCGCGCGGCTATATTCTGGTGTTTCGTGGCTCACCGCTGTTGATTCAACTGTTTTTGATTTACTACGGTCTTGGTCAGTTCGGCGTGATCCGTCACAGCTTTGTCTGGCCGTTTCTGCGCGAACCCTTTACCTGTGCCGTGCTGGCGTTGTCGCTGTGTACCGCCGCCTATACCGCCGAGATCCTGCGTGGCGCGCTGTTGGCGGTGCCACCAGGTCAGGTAGAGGCGGGGCTGGCGTGCGGCATGTCGCGTGGCCTGCTGCTGCGGCGCATTATCGCGCCGATTATGTTGCGTTACGCGCTACCGGCTTACTCCACCGAGGCGATTTTGCTGGTGAAATCCACCGCCCTTGCCAGTCTGGTCACCGTCTGGGACGTGACCGGTGTGGCACAGCAGATCATTCAGCGTACCTACCGCACTATGGAGGTGTTCCTGTGTGCGGCGGCTATCTATTTGATTCTTAATTTTATTATCGTCCAGCTTTACGCGCTGCTTGAGCGCCGTCTGACCCCGGTGCATCGCGTTGAAAAAAAGCCGTTGCCCGCCGTTAAACCGATTGCCGGAGAGTGATATGCACCATTTACCCCCGATTACCCTGTCGGCCACCGACATCCATAAATCCTTCGGCGCGATGGAAGTGCTGAAAGGCATTAATTTACAGGCGCGCAAAGGCGATGTGATCTCCATTCTCGGTGCCAGCGGATCGGGCAAAAGCACCTTGTTGCGCTGCATCAACTTGCTGGAGACGCCGGATGCCGGTGTGGTCAGCGTGGGGGGCGAAACCATTGAGATGAAGCGCCACGCCCGTGGTCATCAGTTGGCGGCCAATCCGAAACAAATTGAGCGTCTGCGTTCACGGCTCGGCATGGTGTTCCAGAGCTTCAATCTCTGGTCACACATGACGGTGCTGCAAAACGTGATTGAAGGGCCGCATTACGTGCTGAAGCGCGACAAAAAAAGCTGCATCGCCCAGGCCGAGCAACTGCTGGATCGCGTTGGTCTGCTCAATCGCAAAGATTTTTATCCGGCGCAGTTATCGGGTGGTCAGCAGCAACGCGTGGCGATTGCCCGTGCGCTGGCGATGGACCCGGAAGTGATGTTGTTTGATGAACCCACCTCGGCGCTGGACCCGGAACTGGTCGGCGAAGTGCTGAAGGTGATGCGTAGCCTGGCGGAAGAGGGGCGCACCATGCTGGTGGTCACGCATGAGATGGGCTTTGCGCGCAACGTATCGAACCGCGTGGTGTTTATGCATCAGGGCACCATCGATTGTGAAGGCGCGCCGGAAGCGCTGTTCGGTGAACAGGGTTCGCAGCGGTTTAAACAATTTATTTCCAGCCATCAACGTACGGAGCAACCGGCATGAGTGGCACGGTAACCTGGGGCGACAGCCCGTTAAGCTGGCAGGATGTGGTCGCAGTGGCGCGTCACGGCGCGGAGTTAACCCTGAGCACCAGCGCCTGGCAGCGCATTGCCGACGGGCGTGCCATCGTGGACGAGATTGTCGCCAGCGGCCATATCGCCTATGGCATCAACACCGGGTTGGGGGCGTTGTGCAACATCACTTTGCCGGAAGAACAACTGGGGCAGCTGTCGCGCAATACGCTGCTGAGTCACGCCTGTGGTGTCGGGCCGCAGCTGCCTGCGGATGACGTGCGGGCGATTATGTGTGCCGCTATCGCGAACTACAGTCACGGTAAATCCGGTGTCTCGGTGGCGCTGGTGCAGCAACTGCTGGCGTTACTGAATCAACATATTATCCCGCAGGTGCCGTCACAGGGGTCGGTCGGTTATCTCACGCATATGGCGCATATCGGTCTGGCGCTGATTGGTGTGGGGGAGGTGACGTATCAGCAACAAGTCATGCCTGCCGAACAGGCGTTGGCGCTGGCCGGTTTAACCCCGTTCCGTCCGGGTGCGAAAGAGGGGCTGAGTCTGGTCAACGGCACGCCCTGTATGACCGGCATGGCGTGTCTGGCGCTGGACGATGCAGCACGCCTGCTGGACTGCGCGGATGTCACCGGGGCAATGAGTTTTGAAGCGCTGCGTGGGCAACTGGCGGCTTTCGACAAGGAAATCATCGCGCTGAAGGCCAGTCCGGGCATGCAACTGAGCGCCGAGCGGCTGCGTCAGTTACTGAGCGACAGCCCCTTGCTGGCGGCCAGTGTCGGGGTACGCACTCAGGATGCGCTCAGTCTGCGATCCATGCCGCAGGTCCACGGAGCGAGTCGCGATCAGTTTGATCATGCTGCACGCCAGGTCAATATTGAACTGAACGCCTGCACTGACAACCCGCTGGTGCTTGGCACGCCGGAGAACTGGCGCGTGGTGTCGCAGGCCAATCCACACGGTGAATCCGTGGCGATGGCCTGTGATTTGCTGGCAATTGCCCTGGCGGAACTGGGGAGCATTGCGGAGCGTCGGCTTGACCGTCTGGTGAATCCGCTGGTGAGCGGGTTACCGGCGTTCCTGGTGGCGCAACCGGGGGTGAATTCCGGCATGATGATCGCGCAATATGTTGCGGCTGCGCTGTGCGCGGAGAACCGTCAACTGGCGCAACCGGCGGTGCTGGATAACTTTGTGACTTCCGGTTTGCAGGAGGATCACCTGAGTCTTGGTACCGGCGCGGCGCTGAAGCTGCTGAAACTGGTGGGGAATGTCTGGCAGATCCTCGCTATCGAATATCTGCTGGCGGCGCAGGCACTGGATTTCCACGGTGAAGACCAGCTGGCAAGCGGCACGGCGCAGGCGTTGCGTCGCCTGCGTGCGGTGGTTGCCAACTGGCAGGAGGATCGCTGGCTGGCACCGGAAATGGCGCGTGCTGTGCAGGTCCTCAAAACCCACCAGGGTTAAGCGCGGCGGGCGTCCGGTCGCACCAGATCAAAGCGCAACGCTTCACTGATGCCGTAGTAGGCCGAGGGGCCACCGGCACGCAGGATGGGTTGCGCTTTCGCTGTTTGATAGATGCCGTTTTCCAGCAGTTGTTCATCAATATGAATCGCCACCACTTCACCCAGTACCAGCCAACTGTCCAGCTCCGCACCCTGCACATCCTGTAAACGGATGCACTGCGTCAGCCGACACTCAAAGTTAACCGGGCTTTCCGCCACCATGCTGACGTTGACATGCGAAGCGGGGGTTGGCGTTAAGCCAGCCAGCGCAAACTCATCCTGCTCAGGGGGAATTGATGCGGAGCTTTCATTCATCGCTTCGGCCAGTGGACGCGTTGCCAGGTTCCAGACAAATTCGTTGCTCTCGCTGATATTACGCACGCTGTCTTTCCAGCCGCTGCTGGCAAAACCAATGATGGGCGGATGGTAGTTGAAGCAGTTAAAAAAACTGTAAGGGGCAAGGTTGCGCACCCCGTTGGCACTTTGCGAACTGATCCAACCAATGGGACGTGGGCCGATGATGGCGTTGAGGGGATCGTGCGGTAAGCCGTGACCGGCACGGGGTTGGTAGGTATAGCGCTGACGCGTCATAACATCTCCTGGCGTGGCTGAAATAGGGCAAAACGCGCAATAAATTGCGCCGCTACGGAATTTAACAGCGTAACGCAAATGGGCAGAGATTTTCTTTTTTTCCCAACACGGAGTATCTTACGCCGCGTTATCGATCGGAGAACCTATGAACAAACCAGCCGCCACCTCGCCCTTCCACCCGCGTAACCGCCATCAAGGCCGTTATGATTTTGCTGCTTTAACGGCGGCGCATCCGCCACTGGCAGACAAGGTGCGCCCGAACGGCTACGGCGAGCTGTCGGTGGATTTTGCCGATCCGCAGGCGGTGATGTTACTTAATCAGGCGCTGCTGAAGCTGTTTTATAACCTCAACTGGCAGTTGGCGGAAGGCTATTTGACGCCGCCGGTACCGGGCCGGGCGGATTATATTCATGCGCTGGCCGATTTGCTGGCGACTGATAACGGCGGGGTGATCCCGCGCGATGTGGACGTGATGGATATTGGTTGCGGTGCCAACTGCATCTATCCGTTGATTGGTCATGCCGAGTACGGCTGGCGCTTTACCGGCACCGATATCACGGCAGAAGCGATCACCGCCGCCAACCAGATTGTTGCCAGCAATCCGGGGTTACAGCGTGGCATTCGCCTGCGCCGTCAGAAGCAACCCGAGGCGATTTTCGCCGGGGTGGTGCACAAAAATGAACGCTATCAGGCGGTCCTGTGTAATCCACCGTTCCATGCTTCGGCAGAAGACGCTGCGGCGGGCAGCCAGCGTAAAGTGCGTAACCTTGGCTTGAAGAAAAGCACGCCGCTCAACTTTGGTGGTCAGCATAACGAGTTGTGGTGCGACGGCGGCGAGCGCAAGTTTGTCGGTCAGATGATTGCCGAAAGCGTTGCTTTTGCTGACCGTATTGTGTGGTTCACTTCGCTGGTGTCACGCAAGGAGAATTTGCCCGCGCTGCGCGACCAACTGCGCGATCTTGATGCGTACGAGGTACGCATTATCGAGATGGCGCAGGGACAGAAGCAGAGCCGGTTTATCGCCTGGACCTTCCTGCCGCCAGCCTCGCGCGCTCAGCGACTGAAGCGCTAAATTCACGCGCCCGGCGGCAACGCCTGAAAACTGGCGGCGGATGCGACATCGCTGCCGGTTTGCATCACCTCCACCGTCTGATGCGGCGCTTTGATGCCCGCAGCATCGAAGTGTTTTTTCACCTTATCATCCAGCGCAAACCGCACCGACCACTGCTTCAGCGGTTGGGTGGTGAAGGAGACACGCACGGTGAAGGATTGGTTGGTCAGCCCGACCAGCCCGGCAAAGCTGGGTTCCCCAATCACCATGCCGCGAATTTCCGGATTTTCCAGCAATTCTTGCACCGCCGCTTGTAAGGTGGCATTCACTTTCTCCGTGTCTTCGCTGCGGTCAACATCATAGTTGGCGACGAACGAGCCGATGCCGCGCACAAAGTTGGCGAAGGTGGTGATCGAGGACCAGGGAATAATATTTAACGCACCGGTATCCTGGCGTACTCCGACGGAGCGAATCGACATCCGTTCCACCGTGCCGGTGATGGTGCCGATAGTCACCAGGTCGCCGGTATTCATCCCGTTCTCAAACTGGATAAACACGCCGGTGATGATGTCTTTCACCAGCGTTTGCGAACCAAACGATACCGCCAGCCCCAGCGCGCCTGCGCCCGCCAGCAATGGGGCGATATTCACCCCAACTTCAGACAACAAAATCATAATGGTGATGGTGCTGATCACCACTGCCAGCGCGTTGCGGAATAGCGTCAGCAGCGTGCGGGTACGGGCGCTTGGCATTGGACGACCGTGGGAATCCGATGCCAGACGGCTCTCAATCAGGCTCGCCAGCAGCGTCCAGCCAATCGCCGACAGCAACACAATCATCACGATGCGGATCAGCACGTCGACCATCTTCTGTCCGGTGCCAAAGGTCAGCCAGTGCAAGAGGTCAAACAGGTTCCACGCATTCAGCAACAACAGCAGGGTCGCCAGCACGGTGATCACCCGCGCCAGTTTGAGCAGCGCTTTTACCCAGTCGTTGACGCGCTTTTGTAACTCCGGGTAGTTACGGCGCAACTCTGGGGAGAGCGTGAGCGTTTTACCAATCCAGCGCGTTAACATGCCGGAAATCAGCGCGGCGATACCAATAATCGCCAGACTGCGCACCGTGGCTGACATCATAAACTTCAGGCTGTCACCGGGATTAAAAATGGAAAGCAGAAACAGGGCGATAAAGTAAGCGCTTGCCAGCCAGTGCCATACCATAGCGTAGGCGCGGATAAACAGCGCAAAAAAACTCAGGCTGCGATCGGCAAGGCGCGCGAGGGCATCGTGGATGCGACGCTTGTTGCGAAAAATCAGCCACAGCGCCCAGACGGTCATAATGCCCATCACCAGGACATTAACCAGTGCCGCGACCTGCATATTCACCTGATTAGACACGACAGGTACCACCACCAGCAAACCGTAGCCGATGATGCCACTTAACCAGCTCAGACGGGTATTCCAGTAACGAGCGCGATCGTCTGGCAAATGGAAAAAACGTAACGTTGGGTAGTTGGGGCAAAAGATTAAGCGCAGCACCGCTTTGAAGAACTCAATTAACGCAAAGGCATTGAGAAACAACCCCTGTTGGTAAGCAATGGTGCGGTTATCACCGTGGTAGTTGTCGCTGATGATCTGACCAATAAACAGCGTTAACGCCAGCAGCAGCAAATCGATAATGAACGCCAGCGTGATGGTCGCGGGCAGATGCAGCCAGTTGTTGTGATCGCGGTTTTTATCACGGCCCCATTGTCCCATGCGATGCCAAAACGGTGACATCAGGCGGCGTACCAGCCAGTAAAAGGCAAACACCGCCACTGCCAGCACCACAAAATGCTTCAGGGCATTAAAGAAGGTTTGCTGGTTGAAAGGTTTGTGCGGGGCATTGGCGATGTTGTTATGCAGCTGGGCAAATTGTGACGCCACCTCGCCACCATATTCTCGGGTCACGCTGGTGACGCTCTCCAGCACGGTAGGATCTTCATCTGTCGCTTTTGGCGGTTCGAGTACCGGTGCTGCGCTGGTGGAAGGAGTACTGGCTGCCTGGCGTAACTGATCAATCAACTCCTGACGTGAGTCATTATTTTCCAGTATGTTAGCCAGTGCGGCATAGGCGGCTTTTTTCTCTTCCAGGGTTGGGGTGCTGTCACTGCTGGCGGGGGGAGAGGATTGCTGTGCGGCAACTGCCGCCTGTGGCAGCGTGACCGCCTGAGTGGTCGGGATCAGCAGCAGGCAGATAAGACTGAGGCTCCAACAGATGGCACGACGCCATTGTGGGCGGGCAAACGACATGGCTTTCTCCTTCAGCTTCGCACAAGGGGAAAGTATAGACAGTGGGGGAGGGAGATGAGTCCGAAAGGGGGATGCCGTAACGGCGCGCGATAAACCGCACCGTTACGGTACAACAGCGGATTAAGATACGTGCTGTAAAAACTCGCGCAGACGATCGCTCGGCGGGTTGGTGATCAACGCGTCCGGGTCGCCATCTTCGGCGATGGTGCCTTTATCGATAAAGATCAGGCGCGAGGCGACTTTCTGTGCGAAACCCACTTCGTGCGTCACGATGACCATCGTCATGCCTTCTTCAGCCAGATCCTGCATCACTTTCAGCACTTCATGGCGCAGTTCAGGGTCGAGGGCAGAGGTTGGCTCATCGAACAACATCATTTTCGGCTTTACCGCCAGTGCGCGCGCAATGGCGACGCGTTGTTGCTGACCACCGGAAAGTTCAGACGGGAAATGGTGCGCGCGTTCGGCAAGGCCCACTTTACCCAGCAGCTCACGCGCCAGCTTCTGCGCATCTTCTTTCTTCGCACCGCGCACGCGGATCGGACCGAAGGCCACGTTATCCAGGGCGCTCATCTGCGGAAACAGGTGGAACTGCTGAAACACCATGCCTGCTTCCTGACGGATCAGGCGTTCGTCGACTTTCGGGTCGTTCACCTTCATGCCATCGACAATCAGATCGCCGGTGGTGATCTCTTCCAGCTTGTTAATGCAGCGCAGCAGCGTTGATTTACCGGAACCGGATGGGCCGATAATCACCACCACTTCACCCTGATTAATTTTCAGGTTGATGTCGTGCAGAACCTGGGTCTGGCCGAAGTTTTTAGAGACGTTTTTAAATTCAATCACAGGATTTTCACCCTTTTCTCAATACGGCGCAGCACAAAGCTCAACACCAGCGTAATAACCAGATAGATGATGGCAACGGCGCTCCAGATCTCCAGCGCGCGGAAGTTACCGGCGATGATTTCCTGGCCCTGGCGGGTCAGTTCTGCCACACCAATCACGATAAACAGCGAGGTGTCCTTGATGCTGACAATCCACTGGTTACCCAGCGGCGGCAGCATACGACGCAGCGCCAGCGGCATGATCACGTAACGCAGCGTTTCGCGACGAGACAGACCCAATGCCAGACCGGCTTCACGGAAGCCTTTGTTGATTGACAGCACCGCACCGCGCGTGATTTCCGCGATGTAGGCACCCGAGTTGATCATAATGGTCACCACCGCAGCGGTGAACGGATCAATCCGCAGGTCCGGGAAGGCCATCGGCAGGGCGAAGTAAATAAACATCACCTGCACCACAATTGGCGTGCCGCGAATCAATTCAATGAAAACCAGTGCGATGTTGTTAGCGATCCAGCCGCCGTAAGCGCGGGCGAAACCGGCCACCAGGCCGATAATCAAACCGCCGACCAGGCCGAGGACCGAAATAATCAGGGTCATTTTGGCGCCTTCCAGCAAAATTGGCAGGGCAGGCCAAATGACGCTCCAGTCAAACTCCATGGTGGAACTCCAGAATTTGTTGCGATGGAAAAAGCAGGGCTGAATCAGCCCTGCTGCAAAGATAAAAATAGAACAAGATGCGAATTATTTAGGCTCGCTGCCGAACCATTTTTTATAGATGGTGTTGTAAGTGCCGTTGTCACGCAGGGTTTTCAGCGCGCCGTTCACTTTTTCACGCAGGTCGTCGCTGCCTTTCGGGAACGCGATACCGTACTGCTGGGCTGAGATTGACTCACCAACCGCTTTGAAGCGACCTTTGCCCGCGGTGTGGATGAAGTACAGGATGTTCGGGGTATCGTGCAGCACGGCGTCAGCACGGTTGGTGCCTAACTCCATGTATGCGTTGTCGATGTTCGGGAACTGACGCAGATCTTTCGATTTGATGTGCGCTTTGGCGTAATCAACAGAACCGGTGCCGCTTTTCACTGCCACCACTTTGCCGTTCAGATCATCGATGCTTTTGATGTTGTTTTCGTTGCTACGCACCATCACCAGCAGACCGCTTTTGTAGTAGCCGTCAGAGAAATCGATGGCTTTTTTACGTTCATCGGTAATGGTGATACCTGCCAGCGCCACATCGACGTTGCGGGTTTGCAGTGCCGGGATGATGCCGCTGAAATCCATTGGCTTCAGGGTGTAGTCCAGTTTCAGTTCTTTAGCGATAGCGGCCCACAGGTCGATATCAAAACCGACATATTGGTCACCCTGCTTAAATTCGAACGGAACGAAAGCGGTGTCAGTGGCGACAACCAGTTTTTTATCTGCTGCGGTGGATGAAAGAGAGAAGGCCAGCGCCAGGGCTGCCACGGAGACTTTAATCAGTGACTTCATCATTTTTCCTTATTACCTTCCAGACCTGCTGGCCTGATTTGCGGCTGATCATATGAAAAAACTATGCCAACTTTTCATTTGTCGCGAAATCAGCAGGTTGCATAACGTTGCTGACACGATTTTGCTTACAGAAAACGAAATGCACCATCATGAAGCACCAAAATAGTGCGTGGTGCCTTTGTGGTGCAGGGCACAGTGTGCCCCAGAGCGCAGGGCAGGAAAAGCAGGGATGAAGAAATTGTTAACGGTGTCAAAAAAAGCACCAGGATGTTACACAGGCATAAAAAAGGCGGGTTAAACCCGCCTGATTAAGAATTTACTGATTATTCGATATTAGATTCGATAAACCACAAGAACTTATCGAGATCGCGTGATGCGGCGGTGAAAATATCCGCGCTATCTTCATCGCTCACTTCACTGATGGCTTTACGGACATCGTTTGCCACGATGGCATAACGGTCGGCCAGCGCTTTCAGATGATCCTGTACGCTGTGGATATTTAGCGGGTAGCTTTTCAGTGGCGTTTTATCGTTGACCACCTGAGTGGTGCCCAGCGCAACGCCGCCCAGCTGTACCACACGTTCAGCAATGGTGTCCTGATGATCAGTAATCGCGGTACGGAAGCCGTCCAGCATTTCATGCACCGCAATAAAGTTCGCGCCGCGCATGTTCCAGTGCGCCTGTTTGGTGATCAGCGACAGGTCAATAAACTCCACTACCAGACGGTTGAGCACCTCAATGGTGGCTTTCTTCTCGCTATCAGCCACGTCGTTACGGGTGTAAATCAGATCGGAAGATTTTGTTTTAACCAGTTTTGCGGTACTCATCATTAAATTCCTCTTGTTGATGGGTTGTCCTAATCAAGCACGGGGATAAGTATAGCAGCACTTCCCTGGCTTGCAGGATTGATTCAGTCAATATCAGGAATAGGTAAACACCCATTGATCATCGCTGGGAGATTAAATGCTGTGAGGGTAAGTTAATTACAAAAACTAGTTTTATCATGCAGATAAAATATATCTGTTAATTGTCTTTCATGAATGTTGCAAAATAATAACAAAACAGGCCGGCAAGAAATAAAAATTGATAATGAGAATGGTTTATATATTCAGCCAGTCAGAGAACTGGCTGAATATATCGATATTTATTGTGGGGGATTTAAATCTACTTCGTTAATTTGTGGGCTTTTCGGTTTCATCGTTAGCGTGGAACCGGCTGAGGCGATAATGATCGCCAGCAGGGCAAACCATTGTTTTAACGTCAGTAATTCACCAAGGAATAACATGCCGGAGAGCGCGGCCATGGCGGGTTCCAGGCTCATCAACGTGCCAAAGATACGCGCGGGTAAGCGGGTGAGCGCCATCATCTCCAGCGAATAAGGAATGGCGCTGGAGAGTAAGGCAATCAGCAGGGCTAGCGGCAAAATTTCCCAGTGCCAGATACCGCTATGCGCAAAGGTCAGACCGAGAGGGACAAAAATAACGGAGGCGATTAAGGAACCCATCGCTACCGTCGCCGGGCCGTGTTCAGCCCCCGCGCGCTGACCCGCCAGAATGTAGATCGCCCAGCAGGCACCAGCCGTGACGGCCAGCAATGCACCCAGCGGGTCGATATGACTCATTCCTTCACCAATCGGCAGTAGAAACCATAAACCGATTACTGCCAGCAGCACCCAGAGAAAGTCCAGTGGACGTCGGGAACCCAGCAACGCCAGCGTCAGCGGCCCGGTAAACTCCAGTCCAACCGCGACACCCAGCGGCACGGTACGGATGGAGAGATAGAAGGAATAATTCATGCAACCGAGCGCCAGGCCATACATCAGCAGTGGCATACGTTGTTCACGGGTAAAACGCAGACGCCAGGGTTTAAAGATGGCGCAGAGGATAAGGGTACCCAACCCAAGACGCAGGGCGGTGATGCCGGGCGCACCGACGGTGGGGAACAACGATTTCGCCAATGATGCGCCGCCTTGTAGCGACAGCATGGCAATCAGCAGCACGGCGATTGGGAAAACCACCGGCGTCAGTTTTTTGGCAGTCAGAGGTGCAGACATGCTGGAATCAATCCCTGTTGTTATTAACATCAAAGTAACAGCCAGCAGTGTAAAGGAATTGCGCGCAAATAAGGAGGCGCACTTTCGGCAAAAATAATCGCAACGGCAGCTGAAAAAACAGCCAATTTCAGGTCCATTTCCGTAAAGAAATGTCAGCCAGGATTAGGAATTTACTTAAAGGTGTAAATGGCGGGAAGAAAGTTCATTGCAGTTTGATGACGCTTTTTATAAGAAAAATGAATGACATAGGAAACTTCATTAACTTTCTGTTACACCAAACAATCTGTTAGACAACAAATTAACGGCAGAGTTTCGCGCTATTTTTTGTTATATTTTTAGGCGTTGTCAGGAGAGAAGTTTTATCACATTTGAGGTGGTTATGAAAAAAATTGCATGTCTTTCAGCACTGGCTTGTGTACTGGCAGTCGCAGCAGGTTCTGCCATGGCGCAGAGCACCGTTACCGGTGGTTACGCTCAGAGCGATTACCAGGGTGTTGCCAACAAAGCTAACGGTTTCAACCTGAAATACCGTTACGAAGACGGTACTAACCCGCTGGGTTGGATCGGTTCTTTCACCTACACCGAGAAAGATCGCACTGACGCTGGCGTGTACAACAAAGGCCAGTACTACGGCATCACTGGTGGTCCTGCTTACCGTCTGAACGACTGGGCAAGCATCTACGGTGTTGTAGGTCTGGGCTACGGTAAATACCAGTCTAACGGTGCTGACCGTCAGAAATCTGACACCAGCGACGTAGGTTTCTCTTACGGTGCAGGTTTGCAGTTCAACCCGATTCAGAACGTTGCACTGGACGTGGGCTACGAGCAGAGCCGCATCCGCAGCGTCGACGTAGGCACCTGGATTGCTGGCGTAGGCTACAGCTTCTAAGTTTTTGCTTAGACCAGAGTTGCAAACGAAACGGCCCCGATGGGGCCGTTTTTTTTATGTCTTTTTCGCAGACAAACAAAAGCAGCGCGATCAATCGCGCCGCAATCAAAATTAGTCAGGGGATGCGCTTAGCCGCGCCAGATCAGATTCGGGCAGGGGCGCTCGGCAAGTTTTTTGCCGGTGAGCTTTTCGATCAACATCAGACGCAGCGCGAACGGTGAGCGGCTCAACAGGCACAGCAGCGATTTCAGCTCGAAAGCTGGCGCGCTTTTTTCCGCCTGGAAGCATTTGCCACAGTCAAGGCAGCTTTTCATGGTGGTCATATTCACCTCCCGATTATTGACGACGTAACAGTAAGCACAGACCTGCGATAAACAACAGGAAAAGGAGCAACAGCAAATAAGGGTCATGCATCGTTTGCCTCCTTTGTGAGCATTGCTGCTTACATTATCAGCGAATATAGCACCGGCTATACCCTTTAGCCAAGGCTATTTAGGAAAATTTTGTGCTTATTTGTGCCTGGTTTACAATGAGCGCAGCTAGCCCGTACCGCAGTTCTGGTATGGCAAATAATAAAGAGGAAGCTGAATGAGTCGTCGTGCCAAGAGCGCCATTACCCCGCCGCAGGGGCCGCTTAAAGATATAGAGGAGCATGTCGAAGGATTTCGCCAGGTGCGCGAAGCACATCGTCGTGAATTAATTGATGACTACGTTGAGTTAATCTCTGATTTGATTCGTGAATTTGGTGAGGCGCGCCAGGTAGATATGGCTGCGCGGCTCGGTGTTTCCCAACCGACCGTAGCGAAAATGTTGAAGCGCCTCGGCAGCACCGGACTGGTTGAGCAGGTGCCCTATCGCGGGGTCTTCCTGACGCGTGAAGGGGAGAAACTGGCGGAAGAGAGCCGTGCGCGCCATCACATTGTAGAAACTTTTCTGCTGGCGCTGGGCATCAGTCCCGAAACGGCGCGTCGTGATTCGGAAGGTATTGAACATCACGTCAGTGATGAAACCCTCGCCGTGTTTAAGAAGTTTTATGAGAGTCGCTAACTGTTAAGGCTTTTCGCCATCATGCCCATCGTGCTTCGTTCTTTCATGCGTGATCGCATTTTGCATTTGTTGTTGCTGTTGGGTGTGATATTGCTGCCATTTGCGGATTTCCGCTGGCAGCAGTTGCCGGGTGCCGTGGACTGGCACACCATCATGACGCTCACCGGGTTGTTGATGTTGACCAAAGGCCTGGAAAACAGCGGCTATTTTGATGTGCTGGGCGCGCGGCTGATCCAGCGATTTCAGCATGAACGGGCGCTGGCGTTGTTTATGGTCTGTGCCGCTGCGCTGCTTTCTACCTTTCTCACCAATGATGTTGCGCTGTTCATTCTGGTGCCGCTGACCCTGACGCTGCGTAAGTTTTCCCGCCTGCCGATTTCGCGCCTGATCATCTTCGAAGCGCTGGCGGTCAATGCCGGATCGCTGCTTACGCCAGTGGGGAACCCACAAAATATCCTGTTGTGGAGCCACGGATCGCTGAGCGTCTCCGCCTTTATTCTGCAAATGCTGCCGATTGCGGCCTGGCTGATGTTGACGCTGATGGCGTTGACCTGGTGGAGCTTTTCGCCGCGTGCCATCCAGAAACATGACGCCGGGCAGGAACATCAGTGGCAAAAACCGCTGTTTATCCTCAGCGTGGTGTTGTACCTGCTGTTTGTGATGGCGCTTGAACTGAAGCTAACGGGGTGGGCGCTGCTGTTGGTTGCGGGGTGTTTTTTACTGCTGGCCCGTCAGGTACTGATCAGCATCGACTGGAGTTTGCTGCTGGTATTTGTAGCGATGTTTATCGACGTCTTTTTACTGATGCATCTGTCGCTGTTACAGCCGCATTTCGCCGCCATTGGCCAGTTAGGCGAGGGCGGGTTGTATCTGCTGGCGATTGGTCTGTCGCAAATCATCAGTAATGTGCCCTCAACTATCCTGTTGTTGCAAAAGGTGCCGCCCTCCGATGTTCTGGCCTGGGCAGTCAATATCGGTGGATTTGGCTTGCTGCCGGGGTCGCTGGCCAACCTGATTGCGTTGCGGATGGCACAGGATCGCCGCGTCTGGTGGCGCTTCCACCTCTTCTCACTGCCGATGCTGGCGTGGTCGATGCTCAGTGGCTGGCTGCTGTTGCAATGGCTGCGCTAAACCAGCGAATTCTCTTCACCTGAGGCGGTTAGTCACCGCCTTTTCAGTATGTTATCGCGCCTTTTAGCTGAAAATGCGTGCTTTCACTGTTTTGTAAAGAAACACTGGAATTTGTCAATTTGTTATCTAAGGTTAACTTGACCGCTTACGCCCGGGGATCGGGGCCAGGATTAAGATGACAATTTATGAGTGATAACAAAAATCAGCCGTCTGTACACGCGGCACAAAACCCACATCAGCCAGAAGAATCGAACGTCAATTCATCAAATAATAATGAGCCGGAACGTAAACGACCAGGTAAAAAGCCGTTGGTTATCCTGGTAATTGTTGCCGTGATCATGCTGCTGGTGATTTTCTGGTTCTGGTTTAGCAATCGCAACATTGAAACCACCGATGATGCCTTTACCGAAGGCAATGCCGTCACCATCGCACCGAAAGCCGCAGGTTATGTGGTGAATCTGTTGGTACGAGATAACCAGCGGGTGAAGAAAGGCGATTTGCTGGTTGAGATTGATCCGCGTGATAACGTGGCACAACGCGATCAGGCGAAAGCCCAACTCGGGCTGGCGCAAGCGCAGCTGCATCAGGCGCAGGCGCAACTGGCGTTGTCCCGCGTACAATATCCGGCACAGCGCGACCAGGCATTAGCCGATCAAGCGAAAGCACAGGCGAATTTGCTTAATGCCCAAGCCGATTATCGCCGGCAACATGCGGTCGATCCGCGCGCCACCTCACAGCGCAATATTGACAGCGCGACGGTGCAATTACGCTCCGCCGAAGCACAGTTGCTTAGCGCGAAGGCGCAGGTTGAGGTGGCATCGCAGGTGCAATTGCAGCTTCGTGCCCAGGAAACCAATGTCGAAGCGCGTCAACAGCAGGTTGAGCAGGCGCAGGCGCAACTGAATACCGCCGAACTGAATCTGTCTTACACCCAGGTACGTGCGCCATACGAGGGCTTCGTCACCAAACGTAATGTCCATATCGGTTCACTGGTGCAGGCGGGAACTGCGTTGTTCTCGCTGGTTTCGCCCGATATCTGGATTACCGCCAACTTTAAAGAGTCGCAACTGGAGCGGATGAATCCGGGCGATAAAGTGGAAATCAGTGTTGATGCCTGGCCGAGCCTCAAGCTGGAAGGGCATGTGGACAGTATCCAGATGGGGACCGGTTCGCGCTTCTCCACCTTCCCGGCAGAGAATGCAACCGGTAACTATGTGAAAATCGTCCAGCGTGTGCCGGTGAAAATTGTCATCGATAAAGGTCTTGATGCCAACCATCCATTGCCGCTGGGACTGTCAGTTGAACCGAAGGTGACTGTGGAATGAGTGCGAGCCAGAGCTGGAAACCCGCCAGCAATCCCTGGCTGGTGGCGATCACGGTAACGTTGGCGGTGTTTATGGAGATCCTTGACACCACCATCGTGAACGTCGCGCTGCCACATATCGCCGGATCGCTCTCCTCCAGTTATGACGAATCCACCTGGGTGCTGACGTCATACCTGGTGGCGAACGGCATCGTCCTGCCTATTTCGGCCTTCTTTACCCGCCTGTTTGGTCGCAAACAGTTTTTCCTGATTTGTATCGTGATGTTCACCGTCTGTTCATTTCTATGCGGCATTGCGACGGAGCTGTGGCAAATCATTCTGTTTCGCGTGATGCAGGGATTTTTCGGCGGTGGTCTGCAACCAACGCAGCAATCGGTGCTGCTCGACTATTTCAAACCGGAAGATCGCGGCAAGGCATTTGGCCTCTCCTCGATTGCGATTATTGTGGCACCGGTGATTGGTCCCACGTTGGGCGGTTGGATCACCGACAACTACAGCTGGCGCTGGGTATTCTTTATCAACATCCCGGTCGGGATTCTGACGGTGCTGGCAATTTACCAGTTGCTGGAAGATCCGCCGTGGGAAAGCAAATGGGAAAAAGGCCGCCTGAAGATTGATTACATCGGTATCGGGCTGATCACCCTTGGGCTGGGATGTTTGCAGGTGATGCTGGACCGTGGTGAAGATGCCGACTGGTTCGCTTCCCACTTTATTCGCCTGTTTGCCGGGTTGGCGGTGGTGGGGATTGTTGGTGCCGTTTACTGGCTGCTCTACGTGCGTAAGCCGGTGGTGGATCTGACGGTGATGAAGGATCGCAACTTCTGGGTCGCCGGGTTGCTGATGGCGGGTATGGCGATGATTCTGTACGGCAGTTCGGTGGTGTTGCCGCAGTTGGCGCAGCAGGATCTGGGTTATACCGCCACCTGGTCTGGCCTGGTGCTGTCGCCCGGCGCGGTGCTGATTGTGCTGACCATCCCGCTGGTGCTGAAGCTGATGCCCATTGTGCAGACACGTTACATCATCGCCTTTGGTTTCAGTTGCCTGGCACTGGCGTTCTGCTATTCCACCCGCCTGACGCCGAATGTCGATTTCACCACCCTGGTATTGATGCGCAGTGCCCAGTCGATTGGCCTTGGCTTCCTGTTTGTGCCGCTGACCACTATTGCGTTTATCACCGTACCGCAGCGCTTAAACGCTGATGCAGCTGCGTTATTTACCATGTTCCGTAACGTGGCGGGATCAATCGGTATCTCGCTGTCAACGGCGGCGATCACCGAGCGAATGCAGACGCAGTCGGCCAATATGGTGCACAACATGACGCCGCTCAATGAGCCATTTAACCTCACATTGCAGCACTGGGCGCAGGCGATCCGTGATTACACCACGGCGGTGGGCGATCCGCTGCAAATTGCCAGCGGTCAGCTTTACCAGGAGATGATCGCCCAGTCACGCATCCTTGCCTATATCGATGTCTTTATGGGGCTGAGCATTGTGGCAGTACTGTTGATTCCTTTTTGCTGGTTGCTTTCGCCGATTAAGAGTGAAGGCAGTGCAGGAGCCCATTAAAATGAACAAGTTCGTGCGCAGCGCGCCGTCACGGAGTGCTATCTCGCTCGCGCTATTGTTGGCCGGGTGTGCGGTGGGGCCAGATTATCAGCCACCCCATGCACAAACGCCTGCCAGCTACCGTGATCTCCCCTCGGAGGAAGCGTCAAAACCGTTGTCAGCAGCGACCAACCCGCTATGGTGGAAAAGTTTTAACGATCCGTTGCTCGACAGTCTGATCACCCGTGCGATAGCCGATAACCTGACGCTGCAACAGGCGGTGCTGCGCATTGCCGGGGCGCGTGAGCAGCTGGCGCAGGCGAGTGGCGGACTGTTTCCGACGCTGAGCGGTTCGGCCAAAATGACCCGTCAGCAGCTTGGGTTAAAGGGGTTGCTGGAATCGAACGGTGTATATAATCAGGTCGATAGCGATGTGGCGGATCAGCTCAATGGTTTGACGCATTCGGTGAATTTGTATCAGGGAAGCTTCGATGCCAGTTGGGAACTGGATCTTTGGGGCAAAGTGCGACGTCAGATCGAGATGGCCAATGCGCAGCAGCAGGCGGCGATTGAGCAGCGTAACGATGCACTGGTTTCGCTGCAAGCTGAAGTGGCGCGAGCGTATCTGCAACTGCGCGGTGCGCAGGCGGTGCTGCAAACTTTGCAGGAGCAGATTACCGTCGCGCAACAAACCTCAGAACTGACCCAGAGCCAGCAGCGCAACGGTATGGCACCGCTGACTGATGTTGAGAACGCCCGTGCGCAGTTGTCATCCCTTAACGCGCAGTTGCCGCAATATCAGGCGCAGGAGCGCCAGGCGATGAATGGGCTGGCGGTGCTGTTGGGGAAAACCCCTGGCGCGCTGGACAGTGAACTGGCGAGCGTAAAACCGCTGCCTGCGTTACCGAAACTGGTATCAGTGGGTATTCCTTCCACGCTGGCACGACGTCGACCGGACATTCGTCAGGCGGAAGCCACGCTGCACGCGCAAACCGCCAATATTGGTGTGTCGGTGGCAGAGCTGTTCCCCAGCTTGTCACTGACCGGACAGCTTGGCGTGCGTAACACCGACGCCAGCTATCTGGACAACTGGAGCAGCCACTTTTATAGCATTGGCCCGTCACTTTCGATCCCGATCTTTCAGGGCGGGCAACTGGTGTCCAGCGTGAAACTGGCGCGCGCGCAGCAGGCCAATGCGGCGCTTGAGTATCGTCAGACGGTACTCACGGCGTTACAGGACGTGGAAAACGCGCTGGTCAGTTATCGTGCTGATCAACAGCAGGTGACGGCGTTGGATGAAACCACCGGGGCGCTACAACGGGCTTTTGATCTCGCGACTGACAGCTATCGCCAGGGGATCTCCACCTTCCTCGACGTGCTGGATGCACAACGTCAGCTGGCGCAGGCGCAGGCGCAATCCACTCAGGCGCGGATGCAAACGGCTTTAGACCTGGTGGCGTTGTATAAAGCGCTCGGTGGTGGCTGGGAACCGTATCAGACGGTCAATCTGCCTGACTACGCGGTATTTGGTCCGGCAACTGAAGTCAAATAATCTGTCAGGGCCGCAGCGGGTACAGTTGCGGCTCACGATGTTGACTCCCGCGTATTCTTTATTTTCCTGAGCGTAAATTCCGTGACCTCTCTGACTTTACCCGCCAACGGCCAGAACATTATTTGTCCGGCTGTTTGTCATGATGAGCAACAACAACCGGCAAGACGAAAGCCATAAAGAAAAGTCGCTGAACATGCCGATGAAAATGTGATACAGGCCGGTGAAATACCGGCCTTTTTTATGTTTGTTTGCGTAAAAATGTGACTTAACCTGGTTATGCTATAAATAAGCATTGCATAGCTAAAAACATGTTTTCATCAGTCCATTAATCTTTGTTTACCTTTGTGCTCACTTCTACCGCAGAGACAATATCCTCTGAAAATCGATGCAGGATTTCGCTGAGGGTACAAGTTGTCGGTGTTAATTTGGGGTAAATAAAGCGGCCCGCCTGGTTTAATCAACTGCGTGATCATTATCGTTATCCCTTAAGAATTATCCGCGATGTAAAATTAATTTATTTTTTTATTTGAATTGGGTAATCTTGCCACTACAGTTTATTTAAACCCCCTTAAGCAAGGACATTGTGATGAGTGACGTATTCTTTAAAGTTCTGAACAACATTCGCACATTACGTGCACAGGCTCGCGATCTGCCACTGACTGACCTGGAAGAGATTCTGGAAAAATTAACTGTGGTCGTCACCGAGCGTCGTGAAGAAGTACAAGCGGAAGAAGCGCAGAATCGCGAAAAAGAAGAGAAGCTGTCTAAATACCGCGAAATGTTGCTGGCTGACGGTATTGATCCGAACGAATTACTGGGTGCGCTGGAAACCGGTAAAAAACGCGCCAAGCGTGCGCCGCGTCCGGCAAAATATTCTTACACTGATGAAAACGGTGAAGAGAAGTCATGGACTGGTCAGGGCCGTACTCCTGCTGCGATTAAAAAAGCACTGGATGCTGGCAAAAGCCTCGACAGCTTCCTGATCAAATAATCTGCACAATCCTTGTAAGCGGGAGCCGAAGGTGACATCACCTTCGGCTTTTTTTATGGGGTAATAAACAACGGCTTGTTGTACCTGGCCCGCACAATGGTGGCATCCCGGTGCCTGCTTCTGGCATAATGCCCGCTGTTTTTTCCTCCACTGCGTAACAAAGGTCAATGCCGTGTTAGTTTCCAGCAATATCACCATGCAGTTCGGCAGTAAGCCGCTGTTTGAGAATATCTCCGTTAAATTTGGCGGCGGTAATCGTTACGGTTTAATCGGTGCAAACGGCAGCGGTAAATCGACCTTCATGAAAATACTGGGCGGTGACCTGGTGCCAAGCGCGGGAAATGTTTCCCTCGACCCGAATGAACGTATCGGTAAGTTGCGTCAGGACCAGTTTGCGTTTGAGCAATATAGCGTGCTCGATACCGTGATTATGGGGCACCATGAATTATGGGCCGTCAAGCAGGAACGTGACCGCATATATGCCTTGCCGGAAATGAGCGAAGAGGAAGGCTATAAAGTTGCTGACCTCGAAGTGCAATACGGTGAAATGGATGGTTACAGTGCTGAATCCCGCGCAGGGGAATTATTACTGGGTGTAGGTATCCCGGTAGAACAACATTACGGACCGATGAGCGAAATTGCGCCCGGCTGGAAATTACGTGTGTTGCTGGCGCAGGCATTATTTGCCAACCCGGATATTCTGTTACTCGATGAACCGACCAACAACCTGGATATTGACACCATTCGCTGGCTGGAGCAGGTACTGAACGAACGTAACAGCACCATGATCATCATTTCGCATGACCGTCATTTCCTGAATATGGTTTGCACGCATATGGCGGATTTGGATTACGGCGAGCTGCGCGTTTATCCGGGTAACTATGACGAATATATGACCGCAGCCACCCAGGCGCGTGAGCGTTTATTAGCAGATAATGCGAAAAAGAAAGCGCAAATTGCCGACCTGCAATCTTTTGTCAGCCGTTTTAGCGCTAACGCCTCAAAATCGCGTCAGGCAACCTCGCGTGCTAAACAGATTGAGAAAATCAAACTGGATGAAGTGAAAGCGTCCAGCCGTCAGAACCCCTTTATTCGTTTTGAACAGGATAAGAAACTGTTCCGCAATGCGCTGGAAGTGGAAGCCATCACCAAAGGTTTCGATAACGGCCCGTTATTTAAAAATCTGAACTTGCTGCTGGAAGTCGGAGAAAAAATGGCGGTGTTGGGTGCCAACGGTATTGGTAAAACCACCTTGCTGAAAACGCTGGTAGGCGAGCTGACACCGGAAAATGGTACGGTTAAATGGTCCGAGAATGCGCGCATTGGTTATTACGCGCAGGATCACGCGACAGATTTTGCCGACGACCTGACGGTGTTCGACTGGATGAGCCAGTGGAAACAGGAAGGGGACGACGAGCAGGCAGTGCGTAGCATTCTTGGTCGTCTGCTGTTTAGCCAGGACGATATCAAGAAGCCAGCTAAAGTTCTGTCCGGTGGTGAGAAGGGCCGTATGTTGTTTGGTAAGCTGATGATGCAGAAACCGAACATCCTGATTATGGACGAACCGACCAACCACCTCGATATGGAATCCATCGAATCGCTGAACATGGCGCTGGAGATGTACGAAGGCACGCTGATTTTCGTCTCGCATGACCGTGAGTTTGTCAGCTCGCTGGCAACCCGTGTGCTGGAAATCAAAGGCGATCGCGTGGTGGACTTCACCGGCAACTACGAAGATTATCTGCGTAGCCAGGGGATTGTGTAAAAACAGCGTAGCGGCGCGATTTATCGCGCCGCATTGAGTTGGTACGGTTGTTTATTTCCCCCCGCACACCTCACAATGCACATCCTGCGCCACTTTCATCGTGCGGAACTCGGCGCTCAAGGCATCGTACATCAGCAACCGTGAGCTGGCTGGGGTGCCAAAGGCCGTCAAAACTTTAAGGGTTTCCATCGCCTGCATGGCCCCCATAACCCCAACTAACGGAGCCATCACACCGGCTTCAACGCAGCTCAGCGCCTGCTCGCCAAACAAACGGCTGATGCAACGATAACAGGGCGTATCCGGCTGCCAGGTAAATACGCTGAGCTGGCCTTCCATGCGAATCGCGGCAGCAGAAATCAACGGTACCTTGTGTTGCCAGCACCAGCGGTTGATCTGTTCACGCGTATGGACGTTATCCGTGCAATCCAGTACCGCATCATGACGGGCAATCAGGGTGCCCAGTGCCGTATCCTCAAGCTGCGCATTGAGGGTTTCTAACTGGCAATGGGGATTGATCGCTGCCAGCTGCTGTGCAGCAGAATCCACTTTCGCCATACCAATCGTACTGTCACGATGCAGGATTTGCCGTTGCAGGTTACTGAGCGCGACGGTATCGAAATCCAGCAAGGTCAGTTGCCCCACGCCCGCTGCGGCCAGATAAGGTGCGGCGGCACAACCCAGCCCGCCAAGCCCAACGACCAGAACACGCGCGGCTTTTAGTTTTTCCTGCCCGTCAAAATCGAAGCCACGCAACACGATTTGCCGGTTGTAGCGCAGCATCTCTTCATCGCTTAACTCCGCGTGCATTTATCCCTCCAGCAGGCTGTTGAAGGGTTCAACGTCGACCCATTCACCGACTTCCACGTTACCGCGTTCACGCTCCAGCACGATAAAACAGTTCGCCAGTGCAAAGGAACTGAACACATGTGAACCCTGCGGCCCGGTGCTGCGAACTTCCAGCATCCCGTCTGCGCCACGGCTGAAGATACCGCGTTGGAAATCGAGGCGTCCCGGTGATTTTTTCAGACGCTGAGTGGCTTTGGCGCGCAAACGTGCCGGTATCAACGGCGCTTGCTGGCCGGTGAGGGTACCGAGCAACGGCTGAACCAGTTGATAGAAGGTCACTGCCGCCGATACCGGGTTGCCCGGCAGGCCGCAGAACCAACTGTTGGCGAGTCGACCAAAGGCAAAAGGTTTACCGGGCTTGATCGCCAGTTTCCAGAAGGTGATGGCCCCCAGCTCCTCCAGCATGGCTTTGGTAAAGTCGGCTTCACCGACCGATACACCGCCCGTGCTGATCACCACATCGGCCTGGCGATCTGCTTCACTGAATGCCTGACGCAATGCCACAGGATCGTCGCCAATCACGCCAAGGTCGATCACTTCGCAACCAAGGCGGTTTAGCATCAACGACACGGTGAAGCGATTGGTATCGTAGATCTGTCCTGCTGCCAGTGGTTGTCCCACCGCCTGTAATTCATCGCCGGTGGAGAAAATCGCCACCCGCAATTTACGCAGCACGCTGACCTGGGCGATGCCCAAAGAGGCCAATAGCGGCAGCTCAGCGGCACCGAGACGCACACCGGCGTCCATTACCTGTTTGCCCGCCTGAATATCTTCACCACTGCGGCGGATATGCTGCCCGGCGTTGACCGGTGCGGTGATGACAATCCCACCGTCACGTTGTTCGGTTTCTTCCTGCATCACCACCGCTTCACAGCCTGCGGGGACCGGCGCGCCGGTCATGATGCGGATAACCGTTCCCAGCGGCCATTCGCCGTTGAAAGGTCCACCGGCAAAGGCTTTGCCCGCGACAGGCAACACGCGATCCGGTGCAACATCGGCGAGGCGTACCGCATAACCGTCCATCGCGGCATTATCGAAGGGGGGGACATCCAGCGGTGATAACACCGGCTGGGCGGTGATACGCCCGGCGGCTTCGAATAACGATACCTGTAATGAATCGGTAATCGGGGTAAGTTGCGCCAGCATTTTTTGCTGGGCGTCTTCGAGGGAGATTAAGCCCGCAGTAAAAGGTTCCATGTCCATATCAGCCTGGTTATGTCAGATGCTGCCTATTATGGCAGGCAAATGCCTGCCGCCGCATTATTACGGCAAATGTTTTATCAGCACATCAATGTTTAACCGGTTGATGTATTCCATGGAATTGGAGGTGAGGACCCCCATAAAGCGGTTATGGTGTCCGACAATCACTAAATCGATATGTTTTTCGGCAATGCATTTTTCGACGTCTTTAAAGCGGCGCAACGTAACCAGCTCATGGCATTTAACCGGCAGACTTACGCTGGCGGAGAGCTTGCTCATCAGCGCCTTCGCCCGAATTACATCCTCCGACACCACATCGTTCATCAGGCTGTCCGACACATAATTCATTTCCCGGTAATCATCGCTGATATGGGCGAGGGTGACTGTCATCGCCAGTTCTTCAGCCAGCGTCACGGCGTGGTTCAACAGCAATGCGCCATCCTGATTTCCCTGAACCAGCACCAGGGCATGGTTATAACTGTTCATGGCTTGCTCCGGCATGATCTTTGCTGTGAGTATAGTGTTTCGCCCCTGCTAAACCGGGCACTGCTCACGCTTTTGTCAAACTTAAAGGCATAAACCACAATAAAAGGTTATGACCCGGCAGCACAGTTTCTGCTTTACAAGGCGGGATGGCCTTTCTATATTCGAAAGTTGCCAAAAAATAATGAAAACCATTCTAAATCAGTGTTTTTGGTTCTGATTCCTTGACAGGGTAACGGGTATGACTAAAGCAGTTATCGCCATTCACGGCGGCGCGGGTGCCATCACTCGCGCGGCGATGAGCGCCGAAAAAGAGCAATATTATCGTCAGCAACTGGCGGCGATTGTCGCCGCTGGTCAGCAAATTCTGGCCGATGGCGGCAGCGCGATGGACGCGGTGACCGAGGCCGTGCGCTTGCTGGAGGAGTGTCCGTTGTTTAACGCCGGTAAAGGGGCGGTGTTTACCCATCAGGGTACGCATGAACTGGATGCCAGTATTATGGATGGCCGTACGCTGGAAGTGGGCGCGGTCGCCGGGGTTAACCATATCCGTAACCCGGTACTGGCGGCGCGCACAGTGCTGGAGGTCAGCCCGCATGTGCTGTTTATCGGTGCCGGTGCGGAAGCCTTTGCCACCCAGCAGGGGCTGGAGATGGTTGAGGCAGACTTTTTCTCCACCCCTGAACGCTGGGAGCAGCTGCAACGCGCGCTCGGCAGCGATCAGGCGGTGCTGGATCATGACGGTGCGGCGCAAAGCCACAGCGATGACCCACTCGATCCTGATCGTAAATTTGGTACGGTCGGTGCAGTGGCACTGGATTTACATGGCAATCTGGCCGCTGCCACCTCAACCGGCGGCATGACCAACAAACAGGCGGGACGCGTGGGCGATTCACCGTTGGTCGGTGCCGGGTGCTACGCCAACAACGATTCGGTCGCGGTTTCCTGTACCGGCACTGGCGAGGTGTTTATCCGCACTCTCGCCGCTTACGACGTGGCGGCACAAATGCGTTATGCCGGTCGCACGCTGCAACAGGCCAGCGCCAATGTAATTCACGATAAAGTCCAGGAACTGGATGGCAGCGGTGGGCTGATTGCCGTTGACCGTGATGGCAATGTGGCGCTGCCGTTTAACAGTGAAGGAATGTACCGCGGATTCGCTTATGTGGGCGGCGAAGTTGAGGTAGCCATTTACCGCGATAGCTAAAGGAGCAGGCATGACGGATCGGCAACGGCAATTAACGCCAGACCAGGTTCTGGCGGTACGGGATCTGAACGTACGTTTCCAGCATGAAGGACGTATTACCGAAGCGGTGCGCCAGCTCTCGCTTGATCTGCATCGTGGTGAAACCCTGGCGCTGGTGGGGGAGTCCGGTTCGGGTAAATCGGTCACTTCGCTGGCGTTGATGCGGCTGATCCAGCAGGCGGGTGGGGAAGTCAGCGGTGAAATCACCCTGCGACGGCGTAATGGCGAGTTGCTGGATGTGATGCGGGCTCCTGCCAGCCAGATGCGACGCGTACGCGGTGCAGATATGGCGATGATCTTCCAGGAGCCGATGACCTCGCTGAATCCGGTGTTCACCGTCGGTGAGCAAATCGCCGAATCGATCCGTCTGCATCAGGGCAAAAGCCATCAACAGGCGTTGGCTGAAGCGCGCCATATGCTCGATCTGGTGCGCATCCCCGAAGCGCAAAATGTCTTGTCGCGCTATCCGCATCAACTTTCCGGAGGCATGCGTCAGCGCGTAATGATCGCTATGGCGCTCTCCTGTAAACCCGCTCTGCTGATCGCCGACGAACCCACGACCGCGCTGGATGTCACCATTCAGGCACAAATCCTGCAATTGATCCGCGTGCTGCAAAAAGAGATGCAGATGGGGGTGATTTTTATCACCCACGATATGGGCGTGGTGGCGGAAATGGCCGACCGGGTGCAGGTAATGTATCGCGGCGATGTGGTTGAACGTGCGCCAGTGCAGCAACTGTTTAACCAGCCACAGCAACCCTACACCCGGGCACTGCTCTCCGCCGTGCCTAAACTGGGGGCGATGAATGGACAACCGCTTCCGGCAAAATTTCCGCTTATCCACCGTGATGGTCGCGAAGAAGCCCAGACGCCGCAGGATACGGTGCGTGTTGACCGCCCGCCGGTGCTACAGGTACGCGATCTGGTTACGCGTTTCGATATCCGCAGCGGTTTACTCAATCGGGTAAAACGTCGCGTCCATGCGGTGGAGAAGGTCAGTTTTGATCTTTATGCCGGTGAAACGCTCGCCCTGGTGGGGGAGTCCGGCTGCGGTAAGTCGACCACCGGTCGTTCTCTGCTACGCTTAGTCGCCAGTCAGGGCGGCACCATTACTTTTGACGGGCAACGCATTGATGCGCTCGAGGGACGGGCGCTGGCGGCCTTGCGTCGTGATATTCAGTTTATCTTTCAGGACCCTTACGCCTCGCTCGACCCGCGTTTGACGGTGGGTTTCTCCATCATGGAGCCGCTGCTGGTGCATCAGACGATGAACCGCCGCCAGGCCGAGCAACGTGTCGCCTGGCTGCTGGAGCGCGTCGGGTTGTTGCCGGAACATGCCCAACGTTATCCGCATGAATTTTCCGGTGGTCAGCGTCAGCGTATCTGCATTGCGCGCGCGCTGGCGCTGAACCCCAAAGTGGTGATTGCTGATGAGTCGGTCTCGGCGCTGGATGTGTCGATTCAGGCGCAAATCATCAATCTGATGCTCGATTTGCAGCGCGAATTTGGCATCGCGTTTCTGTTTATCTCGCACGATATGGCGGTAGTGGAACGCATCAGCCATCGTGTGGCGGTGATGTATCTTGGACAGATCGTGGAGATGGGGCCACGCCAGGCGGTGTTTGAGCAACCGCGCCATCCCTATACCAAAAAACTGATGGCGGCAGTGCCGGTGGCCGATCCGGCACACCGGCGTCGTGAACGGGCGTTGCTGGTGGATGAAATCCCCAGCCCGATACGTCCGTTGGGCGATGAGCCGGAAGTCGCGCCATTGATTGAGGTGGCACCGGGGCATTTTGTCGCCCGCCATGCCATCAGCGGCACCTGAACAGCAGCAACTCATCCGCGTCACCGGCTGGTGTGCGCAAAGACAGGGACTACAGGAGAACGATAACGATGCACCATATTATGCGTAAAGGGGTTATCACTGCCGGGTTGTTAAGTTCGGCGTTGGCGCTACCGGCCTGGGCGGCGAAAGATGCGGTGATTGCCGTGGCTTCAACATTTACCACCCTCGATCCTTACGATGCTAACGACACCTTGTCGCAGGCGGTGGCGAAGTCCTTCTATCAGGGATTGTTCGGCTTCGACAAAGATATGAAGCTGACCAACGTGTTGGCTGAAAGCTATCAAACCAGCAGCGATGGCCTGACTTACACCATCAAACTGCGTCCCAATGTGAAGTTTCAGGATGGCACCGACTTCAATGCGGAGGCGGTGAAGGTCAACCTCGATCGCGCCAGCAACCCGGATAATCACCTCAAGCGTTACAACCTGTTTAAATACGTCGCCAGCACCGAGGTGGTCGATCCGTTGACGGTCAAAATCACCCTGAAGCAGCCGTTCTCGGCCTTTATCAATAACCTGGCTCATCCGGCGGCGGTGATGATCTCCCCAGCGGCGCTGAAAAAATATGGCAAGGATATTGGTTTCCATCCGGTGGGAACCGGGCCGTTTGAATTTGTCACCTGGAACCAGACTGACTTCGTCAAAGTGAAGAAGTGGGATGGCTACTGGAAAAAGGGCTATCCAAAGCTCGACAGCATTACCTGGCGTCCGGTGGTGGATAACAACACCCGCGCGGCGATGTTGCAGACCGGCGAAGCCACTTTTGCTTTCCCGGTGCCGTTTGAACAGGCCAAATTGCTGGAAAAAAACAGCAAGCTCGATGTGGTCACGACCCCGTCGATTATGCAGCGCTATATCAGCCTGAACGTGACACAAAAGCCATTCGACAATCCGAAGGTGCGTGAGGCGCTGGAGTATGCCATCAACCGCCAGGCGTTGGCGAAGGTGGCGTTTGCCGGTTATGCCACGCCCGCCACGGGCATTGTGCCGCCAGCCATCGATTTTGCGCAGAAGTATCCCGCCATTGCTTACAATCCGGCCAAAGCGCGTGAACTGCTGAAAGAGGCGGGTTACCCGAATGGTTTTGAAACCACCTTGTGGTCATCACATAACCACAGCACCGCGCAGAAGGTGTTGCAGTTCACCCAGCAACAGTTGGCGCAGGTTGGAGTTAAAGTGAAGGTGTTGGCGATGGATGCCGGCCAGCGTGCGGCGGAAGTGGAAAGCAAAGACCAGAAAGAGAGCGGCGTGCGCATGTTCTATACCGGCTGGTCAGCCTCGACCGGTGAAGCCGACTGGGCGCTGACGCCGCTGTTTGCCACCAGCTCATGGCCGCCAGCGATCTTCAATACCGCGTTTTACAGCAATCCCCAGGTTGATAAAGATCTGGCCGATGCGCTGAAAACCACCGATCGCGACCAGAAAGCCAAACTGTATAAAGATGCACAGGATCGCATCTGGAACGACCATCCGTGGATCCCGCTGGTGGTGGAGCAACTGCTGTCTGCCAGTAACAAAAACCTGAGCGGTTTTTACGTCATGCCTGATACCTCATTTAACTTTGATGAGGCCGACCTGAAGTAACCCTGAGGGGCAGCCCGCGTGGCTGCTCCTCACCGTGCAGGACTTCGCATGCTGAATTATTTTCTCAAACGATTACTGGGACTGATTCCCACGCTGCTGATTGTGGCGGTGCTGGTGTTCCTGTTTGTACATCTGTTGCCGGGCGATCCGGCACGCTTGATTGCCGGGTCCGATGCCGATGCGCAGGTCGTCGCGCTGGTGCGTCAGGAACTGGGCCTTGATCAGCCATTGATCCAGCAGTTCTGGCATTTCATCTGGAATGCGGTGCAGGGGGATTTTGGTCAGTCGATGGTGTCGAAACGTCCGGTTTCCGAAGAGATCGCCACGCGTTTTTTTCCGACACTGTGGCTGACATTAAGCAGCATGATCTGGGCGGTGCTGTTTGGCATGGTGATTGGCATCGTCTCTGCGGTATGGCGTAACCGCTGGCCGGATCGACTGGGTATGACGCTGGCGGTGTCGGGGATCTCTTTTCCGGCGTTTGCCCTCGGTATGCTGCTGATGCAAATTTTTTCCGTGGATTTAGGCTGGTTGCCGACCGTGGGTGCCGACAGCTGGCAGCATTACATTCTGCCCTCCATCACCCTCGGCGCGGCGGTTGCGGCGGTGATGGCACGCTTTACCCGTGCATCGTTCGTGGAGGTGATGCAGGAGGATTATATGCGCACCGCGCGGGCCAAAGGGGTGCGGGAAACGCTGGTGGTGGTCAAACACGGGCTACGCAATGCCATGATTCCAGTGGTCACCATGATGGGGCTGCAATTTGGCTTTTTGCTCGGCGGTTCGATCGTAGTGGAAGTGGTGTTTAACTGGCCCGGTCTGGGTCGTCTGCTGGTGGATTCGGTGGAGATGCGTGATTACCCGGTGATTCAGGCCGAGGTGCTGCTGTTCTCGCTGGAGTTCATTCTGATTAACCTGATTGTCGATATGTTGTACGCGGCGATCAACCCGGCTATTCGCTACAGGTAAGGAGTCGCAATGAAAAACTGGCGACGCGAGGCGGCACTGAAAATCATGCCGACGATGACGGAAAACCGGGTGCGCACCCCCTGGCGCGAGTTCTGGCGACGCTTTCGTCGCCAGCATGTGGCGCTGCTGGCGGGGGCGTTTGTGTTGTTGCTGATCGTGGTGGCCTTTATCGCCCCCTGGATCGCGCCCTTTGACGCCGAAAACTATTTCGATTATGACCGCCTGAATGAAGGCCCGTCGCTGATGCACTGGTTTGGGGTTGACTCCCTCGGACGCGATATTTTTAGCCGTGTGTTGGTCGGCACGCGCATTTCCTTAATTGCCGGTTTCTTTTCGGTAGCGATAGGGACGGTGATCGGTACCTTATTAGGTTTGCTGGCAGGCTACTACGAAGGTTGGTGGGATCGTATCACCATGCGCGTCTGCGACGTGTTGTTTGCCTTTCCGGGCATTCTGCTGGCGATTGCTGTGGTGGCGATTATGGGCAGCGGCATGAGTAACGTGATTGTCGCGGTGGCGATTTTCAGTATCCCGGCGTTTGCGCGTTTGGTGCGGGGTAACACCCTGGTGCTCAAACATCAGACTTATATTGAATCGGCCCGCAGCATCGGTGCCTCGGACTGGACCATCATTATGCGCCATATCCTGCCGGGTACGGTTTCATCGATTGTGGTCTACTTCACCATGCGTATTGGCACCTCGATTATCACGGCCGCCAGCCTGTCGTTTCTTGGCCTGGGTGCGCAGCCGCCCACGCCAGAGTGGGGCGCGATGCTCAATGAAGCACGCGCCGATATGGTGATTGCCCCCCATGTGGCGATTTTCCCCAGCCTCGCCATTTTCCTGACGGTGCTGGCGTTTAATTTGCTGGGCGATGGGCTGCGTGATGCATTGGATCCGAAATTGAAAACCTGAACCAGGTGAGCAACGGCGCGATTTATCGCGCCGTTTTACCTTAAAACGTTTCCCAATTGTCATTGCCGGAGGCAGCAGGGGCCTTCAACGCGCGCGGAGCTACAGCTGGCGCTGACGGACGCACCAGCGCCGCCACCGCCTGACGTGTGCCGGTGTTAAAACGCGCTACCGCCGCAGACAAACGGCTGGCCTGTTGTTCCAGCGATGCCGACGCATTCGCCGATTCCTGCACCAGGGTGGCGTTCTGTTGCGTAACGCGATCCATCTCGTTCACCGCCTGGCCAATTTGGTCGATACCACGGCTCTGCTCATCCGATGCGGAGGCAATCTCACCCATAATATCGGTCACGCGGGTGACGGCGCTGACGATTTCCTGCATGGTATCGCCCGCGCTGCCAACCTGTTGTGAGCCGAGATTGACACGCTGAACCGAGTTCTCAATCAACAGCTTGATCTCTTTCGCTGCCTGGGCACTGCGTTGGGCCAGGTTACGTACTTCACCTGCCACCACCGCAAAACCGCGTCCCTGTTCTCCGGCGCGAGCCGCTTCGACTGCCGCGTTAAGGGCGAGGATATTGGTCTGGAAGGCAATGCCATCAATCACGCTGGTAATATCCGCGATCTTTTTCGAACTGTCGGCGATATCGTGCATGGTTTTCACCACGCCAGCCACCACGTTGCCACCCTTATCGGCGGTATCGGAAGCGGTTCTTGCCAACTGCGTGGCCTGGCGCGCGTTATCGGCGTTTTGTTTCACGGTGGCGGTGAGCTGCTCCATACTGGCGGCGGTCTCCTCCAGTGATGCGGCCTGTTGTTCGGTACGTGAGGAGAGATCGTTATTCCCGGTAGCGATTTCACTGACGCTGCTGAAGATCGCATCAGCGCTGTCACGGACATTGCTGACGGTACTGAGTAGCGCCTGTTGCATATGATTCAGGCTGGCAGCCAGCGCCGCCATTTCACTGCGGCCTTCTACGTGCAGACTGCCGGAAAGATCCCCTTCAGCAAAACGTTCCATCTGTTTTTGCAGTTGCTTCATCGGGGTGAGCAGAATACGGCGAACCAACACCCAGACTGCTGCCAGCATCAGCACCACCACCACGGCCATCACTGCAACCATAGCCAGCACACGTTGCCAGGCGCTTTCGTTTTCCGCGCTGCCTTGTGCCAGCAACTCGACGTTCTGCGCACGCCACTGCTTGTAAGCCTCTTCGAGGTCATCCTGCGCTTGCTGGGCATCAAGATTGCCATACGAAGGGTAATCATTGGCTTTCAGAAAGGTGGCGGATTGTTGCAGCAAATCCGTCATGGCGGTGAATTTTGCTTCAACAAGGGCGGCGGCAGCATCACTCTGGCCTTTGATGCGTGGCAGACTTTTGTACTGGGCAAAGTGCTGCTGCGCTTCATTCAGCGAGACGCCCGCCGCCGTGATCAATTTGTCAATCGCCGCCAGTGAGGCTGCATCGGTCTGCTTTTTCAGGATACGTATGGCGACGCGGTTAATGGTGACGCGGGTTTTTACCAGCGTTTGCCAGCCATCGGCCAGTTCGCGCTGCTGGTGGGATAATTGATCGCTGGTGGTGAAGTTACGCTGACCCGCCATGAGCGAGGTCAGAAACAGCGAGCCGGAAACGACTTGCATGGCTGTAAAGACCACCAGAATCACAATAATGGCGGTCACGACTTTCATTCTTTTAAGCATCCTGAACTCTCTGGGCAAAAGGGGCGTGTACAGAGGTTATCGGTGTAAAAGAAAGGCGCTTTACTGTCGGGGAAAAATAATTTCGGCGGAAAATGATATCCCCCATGACGGGCATGGGGGAGGAGGGATTAAACGCGTGAACCCCAAAGATCGTATTCGTCGGCGTGTTCCACTTTGACGCGCACCACGTCACCGACTTTCACCTGACGATCGCCGTTCAGGTAGACCGCACCATCGATTTCTGGCGCATCGGCCATGCTGCGACCGACCGCTCCTTCTTCATCGACTTCATCGATGATCACCAGAATTTCGCGGCCAATTTTCTCTTGCAGACGTTCAGCCGAGATCTGCTGTTGCAGCTGCATAAAGCGTTCGAAACGTTCCTGCTTCACCTCTTCCGGTACCTGATCCGGCAGCTGGTTGGCGGTCGCGCCTTCAACCGGGCTGTACTGGAAGCAGCCGACACGATCCAGACGCGCTTCTTTCAGGAAGTCGAGCAGCATCTGGAAATCTTCCTCGGTTTCTCCCGGGAAGCCGACGATAAAGGTGGAACGCAGCGTCAGTTCCGGGCAAATTTCACGCCAGCGCTTAATACGCTCCAGCGTACGTTCAACCGCACCCGGGCGCTTCATCAGCTTCAGAATACGCGGGCTGGCGTGTTGCAGCGGAATGTCGAGGTACGGCAGGATCTTACCTTCAGCCATCAGCGGAATGACATCATCCACATGTGGGTAAGGGTAGACGTAGTGCAGGCGCACCCAGACGCCAAGTTTTGCCAGTTGTTCACACAGGCTGACCATGCTGGTCTTCACCGGGGAACCGTTCCAGAATCCGGTACGATGCTTAACATCGACGCCGTAGGCGGAGGTGTCCTGAGAAATGACCAGCAGCTCTTTCACACCGGCTTCCACCAGACGTTTGGCTTCGTCCAGTACCTCGCCAATCGGGCGGCTATCAAGATCGCCACGCATTGACGGGATGATGCAGAAGGTACAGCGATGGTTGCAGCCTTCCGAAATCTTCAGGTAGGCATAGTGGCGCGGCGTCAGCTTCACGCCCTGCTGCGGCACCAGGCTGAGGAACGGGTTGTGCTCTGGCTTCGGCACATAGTGATGAACGTGTGACAGCACCTGCTCGTAGCTGTGGGGACCGGTGATTTCCAACACCTTCGGGTGCACTTCGCGGATTTGATCCACTTTGGCACCAAGGCAGCCGGTGACGATCACTTTCCCGTTCTCGTTCAACGCTTCACCAATCGCTTCCAGGGATTCCTGCACGGCGCTGTCGATAAATCCACAGGTGTTAACAATGACGATCTCCGCGTCATCATAGCGTGGTACCACGTCATAACCTTCGGTACGCAGTTCCGTCAGGATACGTTCCGAGTCAACGAGGTTTTTTGGGCAGCCGAGTGAGACAAAGCCCACGCGTGGAGGATTGGTGACATGGCTCATAAGAATAAAAATTCATCATAATTAGTGTGGATAGGGGGGCGATTGTACAGGTGTCCGCGGGGAAATTGTATAGTCTGTTTTAAAGCCGCAACTTGCTCAGGGTTGTCTTCACCGGGTGATTTTGCTTAAATGCCCGGTTGGTGCCTGTAAGCTATTATCGATACAAGAAAAAATTATGCAGCGCTGACGGTGAAATTGCTCACTGCCAGGGCAGAAGTGGATAATGTGAGAGCAGAGAAATGAAAGAGATCATCAAAGGTTTTCTGAGTTTTCAACAGAATGTGTTTCCTGAAAGGAAGGATCTTTTCAAAAGCCTGGCGTCCAACCAAAATCCTAAAGCCCTGTTCATCTCCTGCTCAGACAGCCGTCTGGTGCCGGAACTGGTTACACAGCAGGAGCCGGGTCAACTGTTCGTTATCCGTAATGCGGGCAATATTGTGCCGTCATTCGGACCTGAGCCAGGCGGTGTATCCGCCACCATCGAATATGCCGTGGTGGCGCTGGGCGTGAGCGAAATCATCATTTGCGGCCACTCCAACTGTGGCGCGATGAAAGCCATTGCCGAGTGCTCCTGCATGGATACCATGCCTGCGGTGGAACACTGGCTGCGTTATGCAGATGCTGCGCGCGCCGTCGTAGAGAACAAAAAGTACGACACGCCGGAAATCAAGCTTACTGAGATGGTGAAAGAGAACGTTATCGCCCAGCTCCACAATATCAAAACACATCCTTCTGTCGCGGTAGCGCTGCGTAAAGGTTCGCTGCGTCTGCACGGGTGGGTTTATGATATTGAGAGCGGCAAAATCATGGCGCTGACTAAAGGCGGCGATGAGTTTGTTTCCCTGTCCGATAACCCGGAAACCTGCTTCGAATAAGCCCCAGACCGCCTGTGTTGCGTCAGTAACCCAGGCGGTTGCTATTCACATTTCTTCAATTTTTCTTACTGCTCGTTACTGCTCAAACTAAGCTTGAAAAGCCATTTCTACTCATAAGGGCTTTCGTATGCGATCACATCTCGTTGTTCCCCTGGTGACGCTGGCTTTCCTCACAGCAGGGTGCACCTCCCATGTTGCTGATACCAAACAATATTCAGGCTTTCTCGGTGATTACAGCCAGTTAAAAATGGCGGAATCGGCGAGTGGCAAACCGACGATGCGCTGGATATCGCCCGATTATCATGCGGCGAAGTATCCCAACGTCATTTATACCCCAATAGTTTATTACCCGGCGGCGCATCCGACGCAGCGTATCAGCCAGCAGACGCTGGACGCGATACGACAATATGCCGACCAAAAACTGAAAGACGGCATCACGGTGCATAAAAATCTCGTGACCCAGAAGGGACCCAATACGATGGTGGTGAGAGCGGCAATCACCGCCGTGGGTAGCGAAAATGAGGGGGTGCAATTCTATGAAGTGGTACCCGTTGCAGCGGTCATCGCCGGAACCATGGCCGCGACCGGTCATCGTACCCAGAACAGTACGCTGTACCTCGAAGTTGAAGCCAGCGATGCGCAAACCGGCAAACCGTTGATTAAAGTGGTGCGTAAGGCCTTCGGTAAGACGCTCCCTAACAATAGCTCGCCCATCACTCTGAATGATCTGCGTCCAGGCATTGATGAAATGGTCCGTGATGCAGTTTCTTTCAGCGCGCCCTGAAATGTCCATGCCCGGGCCACCGGGCTTAATGTTTTGTAAATCCTGCACATCCTTTTTTACCGGCTGACTACCCTTAACGTCAGACGGTTAAAAAGGAGACACCCATGCGATTGATGCGTGCAGCGTTGCTGTTTGGCAGCGTGTTGAGTGGTTCCCTGCCAGCGCTGGCAGCGGATGTTCAGGTTCAGGTTTTACAGGACCATCTGGATCACCCCTGGTCGGTGGCATTTCTGCCCGACAATCACACCTTGCTTATCACTGAACGTTCGGGTCAGTTACGCAGTTGGCAGCCTGACAAAGGCTTATCCGCGCCAATTAGCGGCGTGCCAAAAGTGTGGGTGCAACGGCAGGGTGGGTTGCTGGATGTGGTGCTGGCACCGGATTTCGCACAAAGCCGTCGTGTATGGCTCAGCTATACCACGGCTGACGCGGCGGGGCGTGCGGGTGGCGTAGTCGGCTATGGTCGCCTGAGTGATGACAATCGTCAGTTGAACGACTTCCGGGTGGTGCTGGAGCAAACGCCAAAACTCTCCAGCGGGGCCAATTTGGGCACACGGCTGGCGTTCGACCAGGCAGGATTTTTATGGATTGCCTTCGGTGACAATTTTGCCAGCAGCAGCGCACAGGATCTGGACAAGCTCTCCGGCAAGATCGTGCGCCTGACGGCTGACGGTAAGATCCCGGCAGACAACCCCTTTGTGCATCATCAGGGGGCGCGTGGTGAAATCTGGTCATATGGCATGCGTAATCCACAGGGGCTGGCGTTGAATCCGTGGACGCAGCAGATGTGGGAAAGTGAGCACGGACCTCGCGGAGGCGATGAAGTCAATATCCCGGAAAAAGGCAAAAATTATGGCTGGCCGTTGGCGACCTGGGGCATTGATTACAGCGGGCAGAAAGTGCCGGAATCCAGGGGCGGCGAAGTTGCGGGCACGGAGCAGCCGGTATTTTACTGGAAGGTTTCCCCGGCCATCAGCGGGATGGCGTTTTATAACAGCGCGCGTTTCCCGCAGTGGAAAAACTCGTTGTTTATCGGCGCGCTGAAGGAAAAAAGTCTGATTCGCCTGATGGTCAATGGCGAGAAGGTGGTAGAGGAGCAGCGCCTGTTGACGGAACGGGGAGAACGTATTCGCGATGTTCGTCAGGGGCCGGACGGTTTCCTGTATGTGCTGACCGACGAGCGTAACGGTAAATTATTGAAAGTGGGGCTGGCCGCGAACGCCAGTGCCCCACGCGGGTAGTTAGCGTACCCAGTTACACACTTCCCAGCCACGCTGCTGCGCTTCCTGATGCAGCAGCTGATCCGGGTTAATGACCCAGGCATGATCGGCGTGGGCCAACAACGGCAGGTCGTTCATCGAGTCACTGTAGGCCCAGGTGCGCTCAAAACGTCTCTCCTGTTGCAACGCTTTCCAGTCGCTCAATCGCGCCACTTTGCCCTCTTTGTAGGTCATGGTGCCGTAGGTCAGGCCGCTGTAGCGGTCATCGACAATCTCCACACCAATGGCCAGCGCACCATGCACGCCAAGGCGCTCGGCAATCGGTACAGCCAGGTGTTCACCGCTGGCGGTGATAATCATTACGGTGTCGCCACGTTGTTGATGCCAGTTGATGCGTTCGCGTGCGGCGGGAAAGACACGCGGCAGGATATCGCGGTGGATAAAACGCCGCACCCAGCCAGATACCGTCATGGTTGCCATTCCGGCCAGCGGGGCGAGGGTGGTGTTCATATATTCTTCAATTGAGAGCGTTCCTGCGTGATATTGGGTCATTAGCGACTGTTCGGCGCTAATCAGTTCGGCGGGGGCAAAACCCTGTGAAACCAACCAGCGTAGCCACAGGCTGGTGCTGTCTTCACAAATCAGGGTTTCGTCGAGATCGAACACGGCTAAGTCCATCATGATTCTCCTCAGGCTGACTGAAATCAGGTTAGCGGAAATTTGTGACTGGCTTAACTGATCTGCGAAAAATCGGAATTTCTCGCAATTTTTCACAGATGGCGACAGAACAAAGGTGGCAGCGCAACGGTGATGGTGCCAGGGTTACTGTAATAATTTCTATAAAACTTTACCGACAGACGGTTTTTTTCCGCAGCGCAAACCGGTAGTTTTTTAGGCAACGTGCGTCTTGCAGGAATGAGCCACGATTTAACAAGGACAATTATCTGGTCATACACATGAAAAAATTACTTAATGCTTCTACCTGGCGGCCTTTTGCTGCCTCCTCCCTTCTGTTCGTGCTTCTTCCGGTTTCCGCCCTGGCTGAAGAGGCCCCTGCCGCGCCACAAATTGAAGCCAAAGCCTGGATTTTGATGGATTACAACAGCGGTAAGGTGCTTACCGAGTCTAACGCCGATCAGCGTCTGGACCCCGCCAGCCTGACCAAAATGATGACCAGTTATGTGGTCGGTCAGGCGCTGAAGTCAGGCAAAATTCATGAAGACGACATGGTGACAATCGGTCAGGATGCCTGGGCTACGGGTAACCCGAAGCTGAAAGGATCGTCGCTGATGTTCCTTAAACCCGGTGACCGCATCCCGGTTTCTGAGCTGAACAAGGGGATTGTCATCCAGTCTGGTAACGATGCCTGTATCGCGATGGCCGACTACGTCGCGGGGAGCCAGGATTCGTTTATTGGCCTGATGAACAACTACGCGAAATCCTTCGGCCTGCAAAACACCCATTTTATGACGGTGCACGGCCTCGATGCGGATGGGCAGTACAGCACTGCGCGCGATATGGCGATTATCGGTCAGCGGTTGATCCGTGATGTACCGGAAGAGTATGCGCTGAATAAAGAGAAAGAGTTTACCTTTAACAACATTAAGCAGATGAACCGTAACCGTCTGCTGTGGAGCAGCAACCTCAAGGTTGACGGTATCAAAACCGGCCATACTTCGGGCGCGGGCAACAATCTGGTTTCATCGGCGACTGACGGTGACATGCGCCTGATTTCCGTGGTGCTGGGTGCTGAAACCGATGCCGTTCGCTTCCGTGAGAGCGAAAAACTTCTCACCTGGGGTTTCCGTTTTTATGACACCGTGACCCCGATTAAAGCGGATAAACCTTTTGCTCAACAGCGTGTCTGGTTTGGTGATCGCCAAGAGGTCAACCTGGGTGTGGAGAAAGATGCCTCTATCACCGTGCCAAAAGGGCAGATGAATAACCTCAAAGCCAGTTACACCCTGACGTCACCGCAGCTGGAAGCGCCGCTGAAGAAAAATCAGGTGGTGGGTACCATCGATTTTCAGCTGGATGGCAAAACGGTTGATCAACGTCCGTTGGTGGTGATGGAAGATGTGCAGGAAGGGGGCTTTATCGGCCGTATCTGGGATTTCATTGTGATGAAATTCGATAGCCTGTTTGGTAAGTGGTTTAACTAACCGTCATCCGTAATGGCGCGACAAATCGCGCCGTTACGGAATCCTTTTACCCGCGAACCCATCCCTTACGAATCGGCAGTGCGAACAGCGCGCGGTAGATCTGATGTGTCAGCGCTAACATGCGTGAACCGTAGAGTTGCCATGCGAGATTTGAGGCCAGGCAGCCGAGCATCCCCACCAGAAATCCTCCCAGCATATCCAACGGCCAGTGCACGCCAAGATAAACGCGTGACCACGCGATGGCGATGCCGGTGAGCAACAAAATCACACCCGACCATAAACGGTGCCAGCAAATGAACGCCAGCGAGAAAGTGAAAATGGTGGTGCCATGATCGCTGGGGTAGGAGTCATCGGCGGCATGCGACAGGAACTGATGGCCCAGTCCGATCACAAACGGGCGGGGATGCGGCAACAACTGACTGATGCACCAGGAGATACTCAGGGCATAAATCAGCGCCATACCGGTTTTTAATACCAGGGTGCGCTGTGAGGCCACCTGTTCACGCGGTCCCCATAGCCACAGCATCACGATCAGCAGCGGGACAATGGCGATCAAGTCGCGTGCGATAAAAGTGGCCAGGCTCAGTAACCATTCCGGTGAATTCGGCGTGGCGTTAATCCATAAAAACAGCGTGCGGTTGATCTCTTCCATTACGCTCTTCTGTTCCTCGTCTTGTTTACCCAAAAAGAAACGCCAGCAAAAATCAGCATCTGGGTCAGCCATACCCACCATCCCGCCCACAGATTGTGGGAGAAGAAGTGCGCGCCACGCATTACCTGGCCGTATCCCATCAATAATCCGAGGGCAATACCGGCCAGCAACGCCAGCAGGGCACGGCGTGGCTTCTCTGGCCACCACAGGAAAAATAACCCCATTACCGCAAACCCGCTCGACGCATGACCACCCGGGAAGCATTGACCGGGACCGCTGTTCTCAGGCACTGCGCTCAGCAGGGTAAAGTTCGCGGCTTTACCACCGAACATCGCCAGATCCCAGGGACAGGAGTGCGCGCTGTGTGCCTTCAGAATGCCGATCACCAAGGGTCCCAAGCCCAGCAGCAACGCGACCAGAACCCGCCTGCCATCACGTATCTGAATGCCACGCAACAGCATCACGACACCGCCAATGATGATTGCATCCTTCAGCAAGCGATGGTTGATCAGATCCAGCCAGCGGTTGTGTTGCCACGGGAAACGCTGGGTTAGCGGATCAAACCAAAACTGACTGATGGCGATATCAAGGCTTTCATGGCGTGACCACAGCAGGAAAACCGATGCTAAAAATGCCAGCAAAATAAAGTTGATAGCGTAAAAGCGACGTGACAGCGGGTAAATAGCCGGGTTCTGAATCCTGATACGGGTTGTTGAATTGTTTAGTTTTGATGACAGCGACATGAATGTTTGCGGATAGTGAAACCAGGTGCACAGGGTCGCAATTCGCGCTTAAGAGAACCTTAAGCCACTTACGACGGGCATAAAAAAACCCGTCAGTCAGTGACTGGCGGGCTCCTCAACTTGGGGATTTCAAAGAAAAGCAGTGGCATTAATTCAGACTGCACCCCGGAAAAAAAGTTCTGGACTCAGTCGAAAAATTTTTATAAGGGCAAAATTGGCCAAATAATGACGATTAGCGTACCGGCCAGCGTCAGCAGCACGTTGGCAATCGCATAGGTTCCGGCATAGCCCAGCGCCGGAATATTGCTGCGTGCGGTGTCGCTGATAATCTCCATTGCCGGGGCGCAGGTGCGTGCCCCCATAATCGCCCCGAACAGCAGTGCGCGGTTCATTCGCAGTACATAAGCACCAAACAGGTAACAAATCACCACCGGCACCAGACTGACCAGCAGGCCACTCAGTAACATCAGCGCACCTTCACTGCCCAGCCCGTGTTGCAGGCCGCTGCCTGCGCTAAGGCCAACGCCCGCCATAAACACCATCAGGCCAAACTCTTTTACCATCGTCAACGCGCCCTGAGGGATGTAACCAAAGGTCGGATGGTTGGCACGCAGAAAGCCCAACATGATTCCGGAAAACAGGAGCCCGGCCGCGTTACCGATACCAAAACTGAAATTGCTGAACTGGAAAGTGATCATGCCGATCATCAAACCAATAATAAAGAAGGCGCAAAATGCCAGCAGATCGGTCATCTGACTATGGATGGCGATAAAGCCGATGCGATCGGCAAGACTTTTCACGCGCTTAGCCTCACCGCTGACCTGCAACACATCACCTTTGTTCAGCATGATGCTGTCATCGATCGGCATTTCAATCTGGCTGCGGATAACGCGGTTGAGGAAACAGCCATGATCGGTCAGCTTCAGATGATTGAGACGTTTATTCACCGCATTATGGTTCTTCACCACAATCTCTTCGGTCACGATGCGCATATCCAGCAGGTCACGGTCGAACACTTCTTTGCCGTTACGGAAGCTGGGATCGAGACGGGCATGGGCATCGGGATAACCCACCAGCGAAATCTCATCGCCAAGTTGCAACTGAGCATCCCCATCCGGGCTGGCAAGGATACCGTTGCGGCGCAGACGCTCGATATAACAGCCGGTCTGACGATGAATGCCCAGTTCACGCAGATTTTTGCCGCCACTCCATGCCACCAACTCTGGCCCAACGCGGTAGGCGCGGATCACCGGAAGGAAAACTTTACGCTGACTGTCAGCATCCAGACCGCGCTCACGGGCAATTTGCTGGGCGCAGGTCGGCAGGTCCTGATGTTGCAGACGTGGCAGGTAGCGTGCGCCGAAGATCAGGCTGACCAGACCGACCAGGTAGGTAATGGCATAGCCGAGGCTGAGATGATCCTGCATCAGGTTCAGTTGCTGATTGTCACTGATACTATGCCGGAGCGTGTCCCCGGCACCCACCAGCACCGGTGTGGAGGTCATGGCGCCTGCCAGCATGCCAGCGGTCAGGCCAATATCCCAGCCGAACACTTTACCCAACAGCAGCGCCAGCAGCAGGGCGCTGCCCACCATCACGATGGCGAGAATAAAATAGTTTTTACCGTCACGGAAAAAGATCGAAAAAAAGTTGGGTCCCGCTTCGACGCCGACACAAAAAATAAACAGCATAAATCCGAGGCTCAATGCAGCGGTATTTATGGCGAAATGTTGTTCACCTAAAATAAGCGATACTACTAATACGCCAATAGAATTTCCGAGCTGGACAGAGCCAAGGCGTAATTTACCCAGACAGAGGCCGAGGGCTAAAACCACAAATAATAACAGGACGTCATTTCCGCTTAACAAATCTGCGACGTTAATATTCACGCTTTAACTTCTTATTTACCTGTAACATGTTGATGAAAAGGTCGTTTTTCGCTATCTTGTGGCGACCGCAGGTGCCCGTTTTGCCGGGAGGGCAGGGACCGAATTTTGAAGCGGCGTCATTCTAATCATAATTAACACCCTCAGCTATCGGCAGTTTTCATTCCTTCCGCATTCAGCTGTTTCTTTTTATTTCCACTCGTGTGCCAGGGCAGTTAAAAGTTTCAATATTGTTAACACTGAAGTTGAGGTTGGTTATGTTGCAGCGTAATAATCGCTGGCCTGCATCGGTGCTGGGCGTAACGCTATATACGCTGGTGTTTATTTTTGCCCATCATTTTTGGGTCTCACCGGGTGAAAGGTCGATAGGTGGTCAGCCAGAGTTGCTGCTGTTTCTGCTGCCGGGCATTGTGGTGGCGCTGATGCAGCCGGAAAGTCCGTTAAAAAGTACGCTGTGGGTGGCACTGGCGGGGACGGTGCTGGGTACGCTGTGGGTGTTGCTGGTGCTGAATCTGAGCCATAGCGGCTGGATGGTCATCTGGGGATTGAGTGCGCTGTTTTGGGCGGGCTGTGGCGCGCTATTGGTACGTTTGCTGCGCATCATGCTGGCGATGCGTTCATGAGGCAGGTGTAGCGGCGCGATTTATCGCGCGGTTTTCTGCTGGCAAAACCCGCGCGATAAATCGCACCGCTACGATCTGTTATACCGCGAAATCCAGATTCTCTTTCGTCCATGCGGCGAAATCGGTATAGCCACCGATATGCTGCTGGTCGAGGAAAATCTGCGGCACCGTAGTGACCGGTTTACCCGCACGGGCTTCCAGATCGGCTTTGGTGATGCCTTCCACCTGAATGTCGACGTACTGATAATTAAAATCGTCACGTTCGGTGGTCAGTTTGGCGGCCAGTTCCTGGGCGCGTACGCAGTAAGGACAGCCGGGACGACCAAAAATCACTGCAAACATTGCTTCTCTCCTTCCGCTGCTGTTTTGTGATGAAAGTCACATCACAGCGTGAATAATGGCAGACATGATGCCCGTCCATCCCGCTTAAAGAAAGAAGAAAATGCCTGTTACTCTGATGCCCGCCATCTATGCAATTGCGTAAGGGTCCGCTATAACAGACGGCTTAACGGATTGAACTGTGGGAGAGTCATCTCATGAGCAACCTGGCCCGATTACCAAAGCCGGTGCTGTTACTGGAAGCCATCGGCGTGATCGCCGTGATTGGCGCACTGGCGTTAATTAATGACTGGATCGCGGCGCCTGCCGCTATCAGTGAAAAGACGCTGGCGACGGTGTTGTTCATTGTCGGCATCGTGCTGATGCTGCCTGCCGCCTGGTTGATGATGTGGCGTACCGCCAAAGCGATGGCCCCCCAGTTGTTCAATCAACATGACAAAAAGAAGTAACCGGAGAGGATTATGACGCCGACCATTGATTTACTGTGCAGCCACCGTTCCATTCGTGCTTTTACCGATCAGGATATTGATCAGGCGCAGCGCGACGCCATTATTGCAGCGGCACAAGCGGCTTCAACCTCCAGTTTTTTGCAGTGTTCCTCGATTATTCGTATCACCGATCGGCAGAAGCGTGAGCAACTGGTGACACTGACTGGCGGGCAGCCGTGGGTGAGTGCCGCTGCGGAGTTTTGGGTGTTCTGCGCCGATTTTAATCGTCATCTGCAAATTTGCCCCGAAGCGCAACTGGGGCGCGCCGAGCAGTTATTGCTGGGTTGCGTGGATACCGCGCTGATGGCGCAGAATGCGATGATAGCAGCGGAATCGCTCGGTCTGGGTGGTGTATTTATCGGCGGTATCCGCAACAACATCGCGGATGTCACCACGCTGCTCGGCCTGCCCAAGTTTGTGCTGCCATTATTTGGTTTCTGCATCGGCCATCCTGCCGCGGTGCCGGATATCAAACCCCGTATCCCGCAGGCGATGCTGGTGCATGAAAACACCTATCAACCTTTCGATGCGGCGGTGCTGGCGGAATACGACAGCCGTACCAGCATCTATTATCAACAGCGTGACAGCAATCAACGCGCGGAAACCTGGAGCGAGCTGATTCAACGCCTGATCATAAAAGAAACGCGTCCGTTTATGCTGGATTACCTGCACCAGCAGGGCTGGGCAACCCGTTAAGCACAAGGAATTCTGCGATGAAAATGGCCATTCTCTCCCGTGATGGACAGCTCTATTCGTGTAAGCGTCTGCGTGAAGCAGCGGAAGCGCGTGGTCATCAGGTGCAAATTATCGATCCGCTTTCCTGTTATATGAATATCAACCCGGCGTCGCCTGCGGTGCATTATCGCGGTGAACCGCTCGGGCATTTTGATGCGGTGATCCCGCGCATCGGATCCGCCATTACCTTTTACGGCACGGCGGTGCTGCGCCAGTTTGAGTTGTGCGGCAGCTATCCATTGAATGAGTCGGTGGCGATTACCCGGGCGCGTGACAAACTGCGCTCGCTGCAACTGCTGGCGCGCGAAGGGATCGATATGCCGGTCACTGGCTTTGCTTCGTCACCGGATGATACCGATGATCTGATCACCATGGTGGGCGGCGCGCCTTTGGTGGTGAAGCTGGTGGAAGGGACGCAGGGCATTGGCGTGGTGCTGGCGGAAACCCGTCAGGCGGCGGAGAGCGTGATCGATGCGTTTCGTGGTCTTAACGCGCATATTCTGGTGCAGGAGTTCATCAAAGAAGCGCAGGGGCGGGATATTCGCTGCCTGGTGATTGGCGATGAGGTGGTCGCGGCGATTGAACGCGCCGCCAAAGAGGGCGATTTTCGTTCCAATCTGCATCGCGGCGGCAAGGCTTACCCGGTGCGCATCACCGATCAGGAACGTGAGATTGCGGTCAAAGCGGCCAGTACCCTGGGACTGGAAGTGGCCGGTGTTGACATTTTACGTGCCAACCGAGGGCCACTGGTGATGGAGGTGAATGCGTCTCCTGGTCTTGAGGGCATTGAATGCACCACCGGGATGAACATCGCTGCCATGATGATAGACTGGATTGAACAGCACGCGCTGCCCGGTTTCCGTCTTAAAACTGGTGGCTGAGACGCGCTTTTCAGCGTTTTTCGTGGCATCGATTTCATTTTTTCCGTAAGCTAAGGCGCTTATTTCTTCACCCCACGGGACATGACGATGGATTCACTGGTCGTTCCTGACATCGACGTGCTGCGTCGCTGGCTGGATCAACAAAATATCACCTGGTTCGAATGCGATGCCTGCCAGGCTTTGCATCTGCCGCATATGCAGAATTTTGACGGGGTGTTTGATGCAAAAATCGACCTTGTGGATGGTGTAATCCTGTTCTCAGCGCTGGCTGAAGTCAAACCGACGGCGTTGATTCCGCTAGTGGGCGATCTGTCGCAAATCAATGCCAGCTCCCTGACGGTGAAAGCCTTTATCGACATTCAGGATGATAACTTGCCGAAGCTGATTGTCTGCCAGTCGCTCAGTACCACCGCCGGATTAACCTTTGGTCAGTTCTCGCACTTTATGAAGCAAAGCGAGGAGCAGGTTTCTATGGTGATTATGGAAGCCTTCGCCAATAATTTGCTGATGATGGGCGAGGAAGAGGAGCGACAACCCAGCTCACTCGGCCGTGCGATGCTGCACTGATTTTCCTGTCTGATTAACTGCCGCTTTTTGCGGCAGTTTTCATTTTATCCCCACCACTTTTTATTCTGCATTTTGCCCTAAATCGCCAGATATTTGTCGTGCTTTATGCCGCGCATGCCGAACCCCATAGCAGAAACATGCATAACTTATCGCAAAAAGGCGTTTTTTACGCTGGGATCTGGTACAGGTGAGGCGGGGCGGCTATTCTTGCGGGGCTGCTTGAGACGTGCAACCTCAGCGCAGGTATAGGTTTTTACTATTAAACTCCCGCTGAATATTGATTCATTGTGTGCCTGTAAATAAACAGAAAACGCAACGTCCGGATCGCGTGTATGCAGCGTTGTGATGACCCGCTCAGGAGGAAGGAAAACATGTTCAACCAACGTAAAAAATGGTTGTCAGGTGTGGTTGCTGGTGTACTGATGACAGCGTCAGCTGGTTCACTGGCCGCAGATAAAACGCTGCACGTTTATAACTGGTCTGATTATATTTCGGCGGACACGGTTCCGAATTTCGAAAAAGAGACGGGCATTAAAGTCGTCTATGACGTGTTTGATTCCAACGAAGTACTGGAAGGCAAACTGATGGCCGGTAGCACCGGTTACGACGTGGTCGTGCCGTCGTCGAGCTTCCTCGCGCGCCAGCTGCAATCTGGTGTGTTCCAGGAGCTGGATAAGAGCAAACTGCCGAACTACAAAAATCTCGACCCGGACCTGATGGCGAAAGTGGCTCAGCACGATCCAGGCAACAAATACGCGATTCCTTACCTGTGGGGCACCACCGGTATCGGCTATAACGTCGATAAAGTGAAAGCTATTCTGGGTAAAGACGCGCCGGTTGATAGCTGGGATCTGGTGTTGAAACCGGAAAACCTGGAAAAACTGAAAAGCTGTGGTGTTTCCTTCCTCGATGCGCCGGAAGAGATTTTTGCCACGGTGCTGAACTACCTCGGTAAAGATCCGAACAGCTCTGACCCGAAAGATTACTCCGGTGCAGCGACCGATCTGCTGCTGAAACTGCGTCCGAGCATTCGTTATTTCCACTCGTCGCAGTACATCAACGACCTGGCGAACGGCAACATTTGTGTGGCGATCGGTTGGTCGGGTGACATCCTGCAAGCGAAGGACCGTGCTGCTCAGGCGAAAAATGGCGTGAACCTGGCCTACAGCGTTCCGAAGCAGGGCGCACTGGCGTTCTTCGACATGATGGCGATTCCGAAAGATGCCAAGAATCTCGACGAAGCCTACCAGTGGCTGAACTACATCATGGATCCGAAAGTGATCGCCGACATCTCTAACAAGATGAACTATGCCAACGGCAACAAGGCGTCACTGCCGCTGATCAATGCCGATGTACGTAACAACCCAGGCATCTTCCCGCCAGCCGAGATTATGTCCAAGCTGTTCGTGTTGAAAGTCCAGGATCCGAAACTGGATCGTGTACGTACCCGTGCATGGACTAAAGTTAAAAGTGGTAAGTAATTCGTTCTGAACGGATTCACTTGTATTAGGACGACAACAGAGGCGCGGTGATGGCCTCTGTTGTGCCATTTTTAGCGGCTGATGTTAACAGTCGCTAAGCGTTGGAGATAAGTTAGTGAGCGACGCGATTCCCCGCCCCCATAACAAAACCGCAAAGGCATTAACGCCGCTGCTGGAAATCCGCAACCTGACCAAATCCTTTGACGGCCAGCACGCCGTGGATGATGTCAGCCTGACCATTTACAAAGGTGAGATTTTTGCTCTGCTCGGTCCTTCGGGCTGCGGCAAATCGACCCTGCTGCGTATGCTGGCAGGATTCGAGGTGCCGAGTAGCGGTCAGATTGTGCTGGATGGGCAGGATCTCTCCCATGTGCCGCCGTATCAGCGGCCGATCAACATGATGTTCCAGTCCTATGCGTTGTTCCCGCACATGACGGTGGAGCAAAATATCGCGTTTGGCCTCAAGCAGGACAAACTGCCGAAAGGCGAAATCGCCAGCCGCGTTGAAGAAATGCTGGCGCTGGTGCACATGCAGGAGTACGCCAAACGTAAACCGCATCAACTTTCTGGCGGTCAACGTCAGCGTGTGGCGCTGGCACGTAGTCTGGCTAAGCGTCCGAAGCTGCTGCTGCTGGATGAACCGATGGGGGCGCTGGATAAAAAGCTGCGCGACCGTATGCAACTGGAAGTGGTGGATATTCTGGAGCGCGTCGGCGTGACCTGCGTCATGGTGACCCACGACCAGGAAGAAGCGATGACCATGGCGGGACGTATCGCCATTATGAACCGCGGTAAATTCGCCCAGATCGGTGAACCAGAAGAGATTTACGAACACCCAACCAACCGCTTCAGCGCCGAATTTATCGGCTCGGTAAATGTGTTTGAAGGATTGCTGCGTGAGCGCCGTGAAGATGGTCTGGTGCTGGAAAGCCCGGGTCTGGTGCATCCGCTGAAAGTGGAGACGGATGTCTCCATCGTCGATAACGTTCCGGTGCATGTGGCGCTGCGCCCGGAAAAAGTGATGCTGTGCGACGAAGTGCCTGCCGATGGTTGTAACTTCGCGGTGGGGGAAGTGGTACACATCGCCTATCTTGGCGATTTGTCGATCTACCATGTGCGTTTACAGAGCGGTCAGATGATTAGCGCCCAGTTGCAGAACGCCCATCGTTACCGCAAAGGCGCGCCCACCTGGGGCGATGAAGTGCGCCTGTGCTGGGATGCAGACAGCTGTGTGGTTTTGACGGTTTAAGGAGGCGGAATGAGCCAGATTTCTCAACCCGGTGCCACGCAGGCTGAACAGCCGGGCACCCCGCTACAGCGCTGGGCCACGCGCATCAAAATGCAACATGGCCGTAAGCTGGTGATCGCACTGCCGTACCTGTGGCTGGTGCTGTTTTTCCTGCTGCCGTTCCTGATCGTGCTGAAAATCAGTTTTGCCGATATCGCGCGCGCGATCCCGCCTTATACCGATTTGGTCACCTGGGCTGATGATCAGCTCAATCTGGTGCTTAATCTCGGTAACTATCTGCAACTGACGGATGATCCGTTATACGCCGATGCCTATCTGCAATCGCTGAAAGTGGCGGCTATCTCCACCATTATCTGCCTGGTGATTGGTTATCCACTGGCGTGGGCGGTGGCGCACAGTAAGCCTTCCATGCGTACCATCCTGCTGTTGCTGGTGATCCTGCCGTCATGGACGTCGTTCCTGGTACGTGTGTATGCCTGGATGGGGCTGCTGAACAATAACGGTATCCTCAACCGTTTCCTGATGTGGCTGGGCGTTATCGATCATCCGCTGGTGATCCTCTACACCAACACCGCAGTGTATATCGGTATTGTCTACTGCTATCTGCCGTTTATGGTGCTGCCCATTTATACCGCGCTGACGCGTATTGATTATTCGCTGGTGGAAGCCTCACTGGATCTGGGTGCGCGTCCGTTGAAGACCTTTTTCAGTGTCATTGTGCCGCTGACCAAAGGCGGGATTATCGCCGGTTCGATGCTGGTGTTTATCCCGGCGGTGGGTGAGTACGTCATCCCTGAATTGTTGGGCGGCCCGGACAGCATCATGATTGGACGTATCCTGTGGCAGGAGTTCTTCAACAACCGTGACTGGCCGGTGGCGTCAGCGCTGGCGGTGATCATTCTGTTGATTCTGATCCTGCCGATTGTCTGGTTCCACAAACATCAAAACCGTGAAATGGGAGAGAAGGGATGAATCAGTTACCGGCTATCCGCTCCCCCTGGCGTACCGCGATTCTGGTGCTCGGCTTTCTGTTCCTGTATGCACCGATGCTGCTGCTGGTGGCCTATTCGTTTAACAGTTCACAACTGGTAACGGTGTGGGAGAGCTTCTCGTTCCACTGGTACCATGTGCTGTTCCAGGACGATGCGATGATCGATGCGGTGCTGCTCAGCCTGAGCATCGCCGCGATGTCTGCCAGTATGGCGGTGGTGTTGGGCACTATCGCAGCGGTGATTATCGTGCGTTTTGGCCGTTTTAAAGGGCACAACGGCTTTGCGTTTATGCTTACCGCGCCGCTGGTGATGCCGGACGTGATCACCGGGTTGTCGCTGTTGCTGCTGTTTGTGGCGATGGGCAATACCCTTGGCTGGCCGAGCGATCGTGGCATGCTGACTATCTGGTTGGCACACGTCACCTTCTGTACCGCTTATGTGGCGGTGGTAATCAACTCGCGCCTGCGTGAGTTGGACCGTTCGATTGAAGAAGCGGCAATGGATCTCGGCGCAACGCCCCTTAAGGTGTTCTTCGTGATTACCGTACCCATGATCGCCCCGGCCATCATTACGGGCTGGCTGCTGGCGTTTACCCTGTCGCTCGATGACCTGGTGATTGCCAGTTTTGTGACCGGTCCGGGTGCGACCACCTTGCCGATGGCGATCTTTGCCACCGTGCGTCGTGGCGTGAACCCGGAGATCAACGCCCTGGCATCGCTGATTCTGTTTGTCGTCGGTCTGGTCGGTTTTATCGCCTGGCGCTTTATGGCACACGAAGAAAAGCAACGTTTGCGCGATATTCAGAAAGCAAGACGTGGCTGAAATCCGTAACATTTGCCACTATAGGAGAGGCTGGAGCTGACGTAATGCTGCTCAGGTAGGATACATCTCATAGCGGCGCGATTTATCGCGCGGGGTTTTACACCTGCGACAGCGCGATAAATCGCGCCGCTACTGATTCGTGCAAACCTGATCAGCATGATGGCGCAGCCAGCCTTTTGTTATGGAGCCTGGTCGATGTCGGAAACCCTGAAAAAAGTGCCTTTGTTCACGCCTGCGCCGGTGTTGGTTGCCGGTATCGCCATTATTGCGACACGCTGCATCAGCGTGGTGATGCTGGCGAATGAACTGGGTTACGAAGAGTTAGTCAATTTTGTCCACCGTAGCGCTCAGGCCTGGGATTCCACCGTCATTTTCATTGCCAGCCAGCTGATCTTTTTGTTTGAGCTGCGCTGTGCTTTCACCCTGATGCGCGGCAGTAACCGAGGGCGCTGGGGTTATGTGGCGACCCAGATTATCGTGCTGGGATATATGCTGATGGCGTCGATGGGCTGGATTTATCCGGAGATCTTCAGTATTGATGGCGAAACTAACGCGCAGATCATTCACCATACCCTGTCGCAGAAACTGCCGGATGTGATGGTTCTGCTGCTGTTGTTTGTCCCGGCCAGCAGCCGCGCTTTTTTCCGGCGTCGGTGATACAATCGCCCCCCGTTTTTTCTCCCGATTCAGAATACAGGCCCCACCATGCATTGCGCGCTTTATGATGCCGACCGCTGCCGTTCCTGCCAGTGGCTGGAAAAACCTTACCCGCAGCAGATTTCTGAGAAACAGTCGCTGCTGGAGCAACTGCTGGCGCAGCAGGCGGTAGGGGAGTGGCGCGCGCCGGTCACTTCGGTTGAACAGGGGTTTCGTAATAAAGCCAAGATGGTGGTGAGCGGCAGTGTCGAGCGTCCGGTGTTTGGCATGATGTCGCGTGATGGCGAGCCGGTTGATCTGTGTGCCTGCCCACTCTATCCCGCCAGTTTTGCTCCGGTGTTTGCCGTACTCAAACCCTTTATCGCCCGCGCCGGTTTAACACCGTATAACGTGGCGCGCAAACGTGGTGAGTTGAAGTTCCTGTTGCTGACGGAGAGCACCCAGGGCGGCATGATGCTGCGTTTCGTGCTGCGTTCTACCAGCAAACTGGAACAGTTACGCGCCGCGCTGCCGTGGCTGCAACAGCAACTGCCACAGCTGACGGTGATCTCTGCCAATATTCAGCCGGTGCATATGGCGATCCTCGAAGGCGAGGAAGAGATTGCGCTGACGCCTGATCAGGCGCTGGCTGAGACGTTTAATCACGTACCGCTGTATATTCGCCCACAAAGTTTCTTCCAGACCAACCCACGGGTGGCAGCCAGTTTGTATGCTACCGCACGCGACTGGGTGGCGCAGTTGGCGGTGAGCAGCATGTGGGATCTGTTTTGTGGCGTAGGCGGTTTTGGTCTGCACTGTGCCAGCGCAGAGATGCAGTTAACCGGGATTGAGATCAACGCGGAAGCTATCGCCTGTGCTCGGCAGTCAGCTCAGCAACTGGGACTGGAGAAGGTCAGTTTTGCCGCGCTGGATTCCACCCAGTTCGCCACCTCGCGGGATCAGGTACCGGAGTTGGTGCTGGTCAATCCGCCACGCCGTGGCATTGGGGCTGAGTTATGCGCCTACCTTAGCCAGATGGCACCGGAATACATTCTCTATTCCAGCTGCAATCCGCATAGCATGGCGCAGGATATCGCGCGTCTGAGTGCCTATAGCGTCAGCCGCGTGCAGCTGTTCGATATGTTTCCCCACACCGCCCATTTCGAAGTGCTGACGTTACTGACTAAACGCTGAAGGGGTGGGGCGACGCCGTGCTCATCCTGAACCGAGGACAGTGCAGAACCTGTCAGGCATCACACCGCGCCGACCCCATAGCTATTATTCGGGGAACCACTTCTGATTGAGTTGCTGATACGTACCGTTGGCTTTGATTGCCGCCAGCGCGCCATTCAGCTGATCGCGTAGTTCGGTATTACCTTTACGTACCGCAATGCCCAGCCCGGTGCCAAAATAACTGGCATCCGTCACATGCGCGCCAACCGGGGCCAGATCAGCATTGGTTTTCAGCCACTGATTTACCACGGCGGTATCACCGAATACGCCATCCAGACGGCCATTTTTCAGGTCGAGAATGGCGTTCTGGTAACTGTCATACGCCACCGCGACCACTTCCGGATGCTGCTCCAGCAGGTACTTCTGATGGGTGGTGCCGTTTTCCATACCAATCCGTTTGCCCTTCAACTGGGCGAAATCACTGAACTGGCCTTTACGCGCAATGACGACAGCCGAGTTGGCATAATAGGGTTGGGTGAAATCCACCTGTTTGCTGCGATCGGCGGTGATATCCATACCGGAGATGATGGCGTCATAGCGGCGGAATTTCAGAGAGGGGATCAGGCTGTCAAATGCGTTGTTGGTGAAGGTACATTCGGCCTTCATTTGTTGGCATAACGCTTTTGCCAGATCGATATCAAAGCCAACGATTTGATTTTCACGGTCCAGAGATTCAAATGGAGGATAAGTCGCGGAAGAGGCGAAGCGGATTTTCTCCGCCGCAAAGGCATTCATTGCCAGAGTTGCCAGTGCAGCAGCAACGATCCATTTTTTCATTTTTGAGGCTCCTGTAGATCATTTACGCCCGGAGGCGAACGCGTTACAAGATGCCATCGAATGCATCATTATGCAAGAATGTTGTATAAATAATGAAAAAAGGCGGGAAAACCCGCCTGGATATTAATTTCTACGCTCAAATGCCAGCGCGCGTCGTTCAATCAGGCGCATCATCAATGTCAGCAAACCATTGACGCACAGATACACCAAACCGGCGGCGGCGAACACCGTGACATCATAGGTGCGGCCATACAGCAATTGACCGTGGCCCATTACCTCCATCAGCGTGATGGTATAGGCCAGAGAGGTACTTTTGAACACCAGCACCACTTCATTGGAGTAAGACGACAGCGCACGTTTAAACGCATACGGCAGCAGAATTCGCAGCGTGTCTTTACGATTCATCCCGAGGGCAGCACAGGATTGCCACTGACCGGAAGGAATGGCACGTACCGCGCCGTAAAACAATTGCGTAGTGTAGGCTGCGCTGTTGAGCGACAGCGCCAGCAGGGCGCACAGCCACGGCTGCGACAGCAAATGCCACAGCCAGGGAATGTTCTGGATGCTGGGGAACTGGCCGGGGCCGTAGTAAATCAGGAAGATCTGCACCAGCAGCGGCGTACCGGTGAACACCGTGATGTAGCCTTTGACGAGGGAATTCACCACCGGCACTTTCAGCGCCAGCACTACGGTGAACAGCAGCGACAACACCAACGCGGCGATCAGTGAAGCGACGGTCAACGTCAGGCTGGTATGCAGACCTTTCAGCAGTTCGGGTAAATATTGCAGCATATCAGACTCCCCGCTCAAAACGCGTGGTGCGCGATTCAATACGGCGCAGCACCGCCTGACTGAACAGCGTGATAATCAGATAGATGGCCGCGGCCACCAGATACCAGGTAAAGGGCTCCTGCGTACGGGTAGCGATGCTTTTGGTTTGCAACATCAGATCGTTAACGCTAATCAGCGACACCAGCGCGGTATCCTTCAGCAGCACCAGCCACTGGTTACCAAGGCCGGGTAATGCGTGACGCCACATCTGCGGCATGATCAGGCGGAAGAAAATCGCTGACTTCTTCATCCCCAGCGCCTGACCGGATTCCCACTGACCCACTGGCACCGCTTTTAACGCGCCGCGCAGGGTTTGTGATGCGTAAGCCGAGTAAAGCATCGCCAGCGCAATCACGCCGCACAGGAATGGGCTGACATCGAAGTTCTCAATCTGTACCTGCACCGGAATGCTGAACAGACCAAGGTTGATATGGAAGCCATCCGACAGTGTCAGCAACAATTGCGAGGCACCGAAGTAGATAAACAGCACCACGAGGATTTCCGGCAGACCGCGAATCAGCGTCACCAAACCGGTGCCAACCCAGGCCAACGGCTGCCAGCGCACCGATTCCCAGCCAGCAAAAATCATCGCCAGCACAAGGCCGGCGATCAATGCACAAACGGCAAGGCCGACGGTCATACCGGCGGCGCTTGCGAGTGGAATCATTTCATTCATCAGAAATTACTGCTGAAACCATTTGTTGTAGATGGTTTTGTAAGTACCGTCGGCTTTGACTTTATCCAGCGCGGCGTTGAATTTTTCCTGCAACTCGGTGTTACCCATGCGCACCGCGATGCCGAGACCGGTGCCGAAGTAGGCTTTGTCGGTCACTTTATCACCCAGCGCGGCCAGGTTCGGGTTTTGCTTCAGCCACTCGTTGACCACCGCAGTGTCACCGAAGACGGCATCGATGCGGCCATTTTTCAGGTCGAGGATGGCGTTCTGGTAGCTGTCATACGGCACCACGGTGATGTCGCTGTGCTTATCAGACAGGTATTTCTGATGGGTAGTGCCGTTCTGCACGCCGACACGCTTGCCTTTCAGCGCCGCGACATCCGCCACTTTGCCTTTCTGCGCGATAAACAGCGCCGAGTTGTCGTAGTAAGGTTTGGTGAACAGCACCTGCTTTTCACGCTCTGGCGTGATGTCCATACCAGCCATCACCGCGTCGAAACGGCGGAATTTCAGGCTCGGGATCAGGCTGTCAAAGGCCTGATTGGTGAAGGTACAGGTGGCATCAATCTCTTTACACAAGGCATTGGCCAAATCGACATCAAAGCCCTGAATTTTATTGTCAGAATCGACGAATTCAAACGGAGGATAAGAGGCCTCGGTCGCGAAACGCAGGGTCTGCGCAGCGGAAGCGCTCAGACTCAAACCAGCAAGCAGTGCAGCAAGTACGACTTTTTTCATTAGAGACATCCTGACTTAGTGCGAAAGATAGTGAGCAAACGCGTCGGTTTGCGGCTGTGTAAAGTGGCTGGCGTCGCCCTGTTCCACAATGTGGCCATTTTCCATGTACACCACACGGCTGGCGGTCTTACGTGCGACTTCCACTTCATGGGTGACGATCACCTGGGTAATCCTGGTCTGCGCCAGCTCATTGATAATGCTGACGATCTGCGCGGTGATTTCCGGGTCGAGTGCGGCGGTCGGCTCATCAAACAATAGCACCTGGGGTTCCATCATCAGGGCGCGTGCAATCGCCACGCGTTGTTGCTGGCCACCGGAAAGGTGCAAGGGAAAACGCTCGGCATAAGGGGTCAGACGCAGACGATCCAGCAGTTTTTCGGCGCGCGCACGGGCCTGATCCTTGCTTAAACCCAGCACGCGGCAGGGCGCTTCGATCAGGTTTTGCAGCACCGTCAGATGCGGCCACAAGTTGTATTGTTGGAACACCATACCCACGTTCTGACGCAATTCTCGAATCGCGCTGTCAGACGGAGTCTTACTGAAGTCGAAATGATTGCCGGCGATCTGCAAACTGCCAGAACGCGGCTGCTCCAGCAGATTCAGCACGCGCAGGAGTGAACTTTTCCCCGCGCCGCTCGGACCGAGCAACACCAGCGTCTCGCCCTGTGGGCAGGCCAGGTTGATATCGAACAGCGCCTGGTGGGCACCGTAAAAACAGTTAATGCCGGTTAGTTGAATACTCATGCGCAATAAATGAATAGCAATTGATGCCGCGAATCTTAACGTCACCAGAATAGTTATGCAATTGAGGCGGGTTAAAATTTATTAAACAGCAGTTAAAGGTAAAAAGCGTAGCACAATATCTCGACATCGCGGTGTGGCAGACAAAAAGCGCGATAAATCGCGCCGCTACGCTCAGGGTGGATATGGTCGCGGCGTGATTCAGGTGATTAACGCTCCTCCAGCAACTGGCTCAGCGAGCCACCACCCGGATGCGGCCAGTTGCCAACGTAACGCACATCATCCACTACCCAACAGCTGCCTTCGTGGATCATCAGTACTTCGTCCTGCCACTTCTTATCGCCCCGCGTCAGGTCAACACGCAGCGGGATATTGCGGGCATCCCGGTTGGGGATGGAGGAGGCGCTGGCTACCTCAGCAGAGGTGGGGCCTTGCGCCAGGCTGGAGAACAGGTCACCACTGCGCCAGTCGGCAGGTTTATTGCTCAACCCGTTTGACTGCACCAGCTTCTGATACAACCGGTCGCTCAGGTAGGGACGATATTTCGCCAGCAGCGCATTATCTGGCAGGCCCTGGGTGGGTTGGCTGACGCGTAAATCGTAGAATTGCTGCGCCACGCTATCCGGGCCGCCTTCGACACACGACGCCATACGTGGACCATTATCCTTTATCACGGGCTCAACGGTGGTACAGGCGCTGAGCAGCACCGCTACGGGAACAACTAGCGCAAAAGCATTGTTTCTCATCTCGATTTCCTTATTGTTCACTGGCAAAGCGGCATAATTAGCATAAAGTATAGCGTTGGTTTCGGTGCCAGACGGGGGAGAGGATGTTGATGTGGCTGATGCGTGGTGGGTTGCTGCTGGCGATGCTGATCCTGAGCGGGTGTCAGTCGGCGATTGAAGCACGCCACGGCTATTGGGTCGATACCTCCCACCCGGCGCAAGGCGCGCGGCCACGCATTAAGGTGGTGGTGATCCACTACACCGCCGAAGATCTTCCTTCCTCGCTGGCGACCTTGACCGATCGTGAAGTCAGCGCGCATTACCTGATTCCGGCGCAACCCGAACAGCGCAGAGGAAAAGGGGTGATCTGGCAACTGGTGCCCGAAAGTCAATTGGCCTGGCACGCCGGACCGAGTTTCTGGCGCGGCGCGACGCGTATCAACGACACCTCGATTGGCATTGAACTGGTAAACAGCGGCTATCAACGCACGCTGGTCGGATTGCGTTGGCAGCCGTTCAGCACGGCACAAATCGCGGCGCTGGAAGTCTTAGTCAAAGACATCACCAAGCGTTACGGTATTTCGCCGGAAAATGTGGTGGGGCACAGCGATATCGCGCCGCAGCGCAAACAGGATCCTGGTCCACTGTTTCCGTGGCAGCAACTGGCGCAGCAGGGGATTGGGGCCTGGCCCGATACAGCCACGGTACAGCGTTACCTTGGCGATCAGGCCGCCGATGCGTTGGTTGATCAACAAGCATTATTGGATGTGTTACAGCGCTACGGTTATGACGTCACGGCTGCCACCACGCCTGCGATGCAGCGTAAGGTGATTGCGGCATTTCAGATGCATTTCAGGCCGCGGGATTACCGTGGCCTGGCGGATGCAGAGACGCTGGCAATTGCCCGCGCGTTACTGGCGAAATATGGTGCTGCCTGAGGTTATGCCTGTTGCAGAAAGGCCTGCCAGTGAGAGACCAGTTGTGCCAGATCGTCACGGCTGACATCCAGATGGGTAACAATACGCGTTACCGGGCCGACGCTAATCAACACGTCACGCGCCTTCAGCCACGCTTTTAACCCTTCAACCTGCTGCGGTGGGACCTGTACAAATAACATATTGGTTTGCTGGCTTACCACCGTCACGCCCAGCGCTTGCAACTGCTCGCCCAGCCAGGCCGCGTTGTCATGGTCGTCCTGCAAACGCGCCACGTTATGTTGCAGCGCATACAGGCCTGCGGCCGCCAGAATTCCGGCCTGACGCATCCCGCCGCCGGTCATTTTGCGCCAGCGGCGAGCCTGTTCAATATACGCAGCATCACCACACAGCAGCGATCCCACTGGGGTGCCAAGCCCTTTGGACAGGCAGATGGTCAGGGTGTCGCAGTAACAGGCTATCTTTTCCAGCGTGGTGTTTTGCGCCACCACCGCGTTGAAGATACGCGCGCCGTCAATATGCAACGCCAGCTTATGTTCACGGGTGAATTGCCACGCTTGCTCCAAATACGCGAGTGGTAGCACTTTGCCGTGATGGGTGTTTTCCAGGCTAAGCAGCCGGGTGCGGGCAAAGTGGATATCGTCCGGCTTAATAGCGGCAGCGACATCGGCCAGCGGCAAGGTACCGTCTTCAGCCGCCAGAATCGGTTGAGGCTGAATGCTGCCCAGCACTGCCGCACCACCGGCTTCGTATTTGTAGTTATGCGCCTGCTGTCCAACGATATACTCTTCACCGCGCTGGCAGTGGCTCAATAGCGCCACAAGATTCGCTTGTGTTCCGGTAGGAAAAAATAACGCGGCTTCTTTGCCGCTCAGACGTGCAGCTTCGGCTTCCAGTGCATTGACGGTAGGATCGTCACGATAAACATCATCGCCGGTTTCAGCCGCCATCATGGCGTCCAACATGGCGGAACTCGGGCGGGTTACGGTATCACTGCGTAAATCGATCACGTCGCTCTCCTGAAAGAAAAAGCGGGCTGAGCGCCCGCATACGATTTTTTGGTTTGCTGAAACCGTTTTACCTCAGCCAGTTGGTTTTCGCCAGCTCCACAACTTCATCGCCACGACCATTCAGAATCGCGCGCAGCATATACAAACTGAAGCCTTTGGCCTGTTCCAGTTTGATTTGTGGTGGGATAGCCAACTCTTCTTTGGCGGTAATCACATCCAGCAGCACCGGACCATCATGGGCGAATGCTTCCTCCAGCGCGCTGTCGAGCGCCGAGGCTTGCTCTACCCGAATCCCTTTGATGCCACAGGCGGTGGCGATGGCCGCAAAGTCAGGATTTTCCAGTTCGGTGCCATCAGTGAGATAGCCTCCGGCTTTCATCTCCATCGCCACAAACCCCAGCACGCTATTGTTGAAGATCACCAGCTTTACCGGCAACTTCAGTTGTGCCACGGAAATAAAATCGCCCATCAGCATGCTGAATCCGCCATCGCCACACAGCGCCACCACCTGACGGTCGCGGTTGAGCGCCTGTGCGCCTAATGCCTGGGGCATTGCGTTAGCCATCGAACCGTGATTAAACGAGCCGAGCAGCCGCCGTTTACCGTTCATTTTCAGATAACGTGCAGCCCAAACCGTGGGGGTGCCGACATCGCAGGTAAAGATGGCATCATCAGCGGCAAAATGGCTGATTTGCTGCGCCAGATATTGAGGATGGATTGCCTGTTTATCATTGGCGGTTGCCAGCTCGTCCAGCCCTTTGCGGGCATCGGCATAGTGTTCCAATGCGTTGTCAAGGTGCTGACGATCGCTTTTGCTGGTGAGCTGTGGCTGCAATGCCAGCAGGGTGGCTTTGATATCGCCCACCAACGCCATATCCACATGGCTATGCGCGCCGAGACTGGCGGGATTGATATCAATCTGAATGATGTTGGCTTCTGCCGGGTAGAAGGGACGGTAGGGGAATTGCGTACCCAGCAGCACCAACGTGTCGGCGTTCATCATGGCGTGAAAACCGGAAGAAAAACCGATCAGACCGGTCATGCCAACATCATAAGGATTGTCGTACTCGATATGTTCTTTGCCACGCATCGCGTGTACCACCGGTGCTTTCAGCGCCTCCGCCAGCTTTACCACTTCAGCATGCGCACCGGCGCAACCGCTGCCGCACAGCAGGGTAATATTTTTTGCGCCATTCAGCGTCAACGCCAGTCGGGCGATTTCACTGGCGGACGGCACCACCTGCGGCAATTGTGGCGGATACCAATCGGCGCGTGCACCTTCTGGGGCTGCTTTCAGTGCCACATCACCGGGTAATACCACCACCGAAACGCCACGATTGAGGATGGCTTTACGCATCGCGATGCCCAGCACCTGCGGCAGCTGCTCCGGGTTGGACACCAGCTCGCAATAGTGGCTGCATTCGCGGAACAACTCCTGGGGGTGGGTTTCCTGAAAATAGCCACTGCCGATTTCACTGGATGGGATGTGCGCGGCAATGGCCAGCACCGGGACATGATTGCGATGGCAATCAAACAGGCCATTGATCAGGTGAAGATTGCCCGGCCCGCAGGAACCGGCACACACCGCCAGTTGCCCACTGATTTGCGCTTCGGCACCGGCGGCAAAAGCAGCGACTTCCTCATGTCGGGTGGGCATCCACTGGATGGTGCCCATGCGGTTGAGGCTGTCATTTAGCCCATTCAATGAATCGCCAGTTACGCCCCAGATGCGTTTAACACCTGCGTTTTCCAAGGTTTTCGCCAGCAGCGCTGCAACAGTTTGCTTCATCAAACACTCCTTTCCGGGAAAATGAGGTCAGTCTGAAGCGTAGACGATGGGATAACCGCGCAGCCGTGAAAAAATGCGCTGCGCGTAATCGGGTCAGGCGGAGAACAGGGCGATCAGAATCGGCGCCAGCAGGCTCATGATAAAGCCGTGCACAATGGCCGCCGGGACAATCTCCATCCCCCCTGCGCGCTGCAAGATGGGGAGGGTGAAATCCATTGAGGTGGCACCGCTCAACCCCAACGCCGTGCAGCGATGGCGTGTGACCAGCAGGGGGATTAGCATGATGGCGAATAATTCGCGTAGCAGGTCATTGAAGAACGCTGCACTGCCCATCACCGGGCCGAAGGCTTCGGTCATCAGAATGCCGGAGAGGGAGTACCAGCCAAATCCGCTCGCCAGTGCCAACCCGGTTTTTAGCGGCAAACCCAGTAACGTAGCAGCCAGAGCACCGCCACACAGGGCGCTGACCAGCGATACCCCCGCCACCAACAGGCCACGGCGATTCAACATAATCTGCCGTAATGTCATGCCGCTGCCGCGCAACTGAATGCCGACCAGGAAAAGCATCAGGATCAACGCGTATTCGCTGGCGGTGGCAGCGTGACGCAGGGGGGACGCATGGGTCAATCCCAGCAGAAATCCCGCGGCAACAGTGGCACACAATTTCACCGATTCCAGCGCCATATGCCAGCGTGAGGGCAATGTTTGCGGGCGATGGTTATGCTGCCACGGATAACGTTTTTCCAGCAGCCACAGCACTCCCAGCGAGCAGGCAAGGATACACAACATGCTGATGAGCGCGGTATGGAAGATCGTCAGCAGATTGCTACCAAGATTGTCGAGAAACGCCAGGCTGATGCCCATAAAAAACAGGATCAGGTAAACAATGTGTCCCAACGAGCGATTGGCGATTTTCAACAGACGTGGGCTTTGCTGTGGCAACAACCAGCCGAGGATCAGTGGCAGCAGGATAATGATCAATCCGGTATACATCATGTGATTCGTCCCTGAAAAAATGAGGCGTCACGCTAACGAAAAATATCTGAAGTGTAAACCTTTTCCCGGTGAGACGGCTTGACCAACGCCACAAGGCAGACCATGCTCAGGCAAAGAACAGGATGGATGCTGCGATGATTCTGGAACATATCGATATATATGGTTTTCGCGGGATAAACCGACTCTCATTGTCGTTGACTGCGACCAATCTGTTGATTGGCGAAAATGCCTGGGGGAAATCGAGTCTGCTGGATGCGTTGACGCTGTTGCTGGCTCCCGCTACCGAATCCTATCTCTTCACCGAAAACGACTTCCACTTCCCGCCAGGCGATCTTGAGGCGCGCACTCACCAGTTACAGCTGGTATTCCGTTTTCGCGGCGAAAACCACGATGAAGAGCCGGTACTGGAGCCGTTTTGGCAACGTGATGGTGACGGACGTTACCTCTGCTTCAGCGCACGCGGTAAGCGGCAGGAGCATCAGGTGAAAACCACCCATCGCTTTATTGATGCGCGCGGCGATGTATTACCGCTGGACGGGACGGCGCAGGCGCTGGTCCACTTAAGAACCTTTTACCCGGTGTTGCGCGTGCGCGATGCCCGCTTTAGCCGTCGGGCGCGTCAGGTGGAGACTGATCCGGTGCAACGTGCCAGTACCCTGAGCGAGCTGGCGCTGGAAGTTGATAAACTGACGCGTGATCTGGTTTCGCGACCACAAATGCTGAGCGATGAACTGCTGCGCCAGGGGCTGCATACGATGCAGCAATTGCTGGAGCATTACTTTTTGGTCCAGCATCCGGGGGGCAACATGGCCAGGGTATCGCCGGAAGCCCGAAACGGGGGAGAGGGTTGGCGTTCTCTGGATAAGCTCAATCATCTGATTGCGGGTACTGAATCGCGCAGCCGCCAGGTCATTCTGTTACGCATGTTTTCGCTGTTGATCCAGGCGCACGGCAACGCTGCGCTACCGGTCGGCGCTCGCCCCATGTTACTGGTTGAGGACCCGGAAACCCGCCTCCATCCCATTATGCTGGCGGTGGCGTGGAACCTGCTGGATCTGATGCCAGTGCAAAAAATCGCTACCACCAATTCAGGTGAATTGTTGTCTCAGGTACCGCTGGAGAGTGTTTGTCGTCTGGTACGTGAACCGACACGGGTTGCGGCCTGGCGCATCGGCCCTGAGGGGCTGAGCGCCGAGGAGAGTCGTCGGATTGGTTTCCATATTCGCGTCAATCGCCCATCGGCCCTGTTTGCGCGCTGCTGGCTGCTGGTGGAGGGAGAGACGGAGGTGTGGATTATTAATGAACTGGCACGCCAGAGCGGTTATCACTTTGCCGCGGAAGGGGTGAAGGTGATTGAGTTTGCCCAGTCCGGCCTGAAACCATTGCTGAAATTTGCCCGCCGTATGGGGATAGCCTGGCATGTGTTGACCGACGGCGATGATGCCGGGAAGAAATATGCGGCTACCACGCGCAGCCAGTTACAAGCGCATGAACATGATGCCGATCACCTGACGATGCTACCGGCGCTGGATATCGAGAACTTCTTTTATAAGCATGGGTTTAGTGACATTTATCATCAGACAGCGCACCTGCCGTTAAACGTACCGATGAACGCCCGGCGTATTATCACTAAAGCGATTCATCATAGTTCTAAGCCGGAGCTGGCGATTGCTGTCGCGATGGCTGCTGCCGAACGTGGACCGGCGTCGATTCCGTCCCTGCTGGATAACTTGTTTTCACGGGTAATTTGGTTGGCACATGGCAAGGCCGATTGATTTCACGGCGAAATCTTGTCGGAAGAGGACGTAAAATTCTCAAAAGAAAAATGCCAGCATCACTGGCTGGCATTTTTTTTCGGGAGTGGTCAGAATGGATGAAGTGGCGCAGGTTTATACCGGCACCGATGTCTCCACCGGCACAATCAGGCTGGCGTGATTGCCTTTTGGCCCTTCATGGACATCAAACTGAACCTGCTGGCCGGCTTTCAGCGTTCTGTATCCCTCCATCTGGATCGTGGAGTAGTGTGCGAAGATATCGTCGCCGCCGCCAATCGGACAGATAAAGCCGAAGCCTTTGGCGTTGTTGAACCATTTAACAGTACCCGTCTCCATGCTTTTACTTCCCTCGCAAGACATTTTGATAAGTAGGTGAGGTCATTGAAGCTGTGAGTCGAGCTTGTTCAAAACTCACTCAGCTTGTGTAAGTAGAATGTAGAGAAACGGTCCTTATCGTCAAGCAAACGACCCGGGCGCGCAGGGGGAAATTCATCAAAATTTGAGGCAGTTAACGCTATTGCAAATTTTGTGATACAGGTCGCGCATGTGCTTTCAGGGCCCTTTTTTAGTAATGGGAAAATGGCTTGACAGACATGTTAAACTTTAGGTGTGAGCGCAGAAATGCGCACAACCGTAACGCAGAATTTCGACGGAACATTATGGCAAACACAAACGACTGGCTTAATTTTGAACATCTGGCCGAAGACAAAGTACGCGAAGGGTTAAAGCCGCCTTCAATGTATAAAGTCATTCTGAATAATGACGATTATACACCTATGGAATTTGTTATTGACGTTCTGCAAAAGTTCTTTTCTTATGATGTTGAACGTGCAACGCAGCTGATGTTGAAAGTTCACTACCAGGGAAAGGCGATCTGTGGTGTATTTACTGCGGAAGTGGCGGAAACCAAAGTTGCCCAGGTGAACAATTACGCACGAGATAATGAACATCCGTTGCTGTGTACGCTGGAAAAAGCCTGAAACCGTCTCCATATAGGGGAAAGGTCGTCAGAGCGATAATTGGGGGAGGTGCCTAATGCTCAATCAAGAACTGGAACTCAGTTTAAACATGGCTTTCGCCAGAGCGCGTGAGCACCGTCATGAGTTTATGACCGTCGAGCATCTGTTGCTGGCTCTGCTCAGCAACCCGTCGGCCAGAGAGGCACTGGAAGCCTGTACGGTGGATATCGTGGCTCTGCGACAGGAACTCGAAGCCTTCATCGAACAAACCACACCGGTGTTGCCTGCCAGTGAAGAAGAGCGCGATACGCAACCGACGCTCAGCTTCCAGCGCGTGCTGCAACGTGCGGTTTTCCATGTCCAGTCATCCGGGCGCAGCGAAGTATCGGGTGCCAATGTGCTGGTCGCCATTTTCAGCGAGCAGGAGTCGCAAGCGGCTTATCTGCTGCGTAAACACGAAGTGAGCCGCCTCGATGTGGTGAACTTTATCTCCCACGGTACGCGTAAAGACGAGCCTGGCCAGGCACAGAATGCGGAAAATCCGGTTAACGAAGAGCAAGCAGGCGGGGAGGAACGTATGGAAAACTTCACCACCAATCTTAATCAGCTTGCTCGAGTCGGTGGGATAGACCCGCTGATCGGCCGCGAGAAAGAGCTGGAACGGGCTATTCAGGTATTGTGCCGTCGCCGTAAAAACAACCCGCTGCTGGTGGGGGAATCCGGTGTCGGTAAAACCGCGATTGCGGAAGGCCTTGCCTGGCGGATTGTGCAGGGTGATGTGCCGGAAGTGATGAAAGATTGCACCATCTATTCACTGGACATCGGTTCGCTGCTGGCGGGCACCAAGTATCGTGGTGACTTTGAAAAACGTTTCAAAGCGCTGCTGAAGCAGCTGGAGCAGGACAACAGCAGCATTCTGTTCATCGATGAAATCCACACCATCATTGGTGCGGGAGCGGCATCGGGTGGTCAGGTGGATGCAGCGAACCTGATCAAGCCGTTGCTTTCCAGCGGTAAAATTCGCGTGATGGGGTCAACCACCTATCAGGAATTCAGTAACATTTTTGAGAAAGATCGGGCGTTGGCGCGTCGTTTCCAGAAAATCGACATCACTGAACCGTCGGTTGAAGAAACGGTGCAAATCCTTAACGGTCTGAAACCGAAATACGAAGCGCACCACGATGTTCGCTATACCGCCAAAGCGGTCCGTGCGGCGGTGGAGCTGGCGGTGAAATACATCAACGATCGTCATCTGCCTGATAAGGCAATCGACGTGATCGATGAAGCGGGTGCGCGTGCGCGCCTGGTACCAGCCAGCAAACGTAAAAAAACGGTCAATGTCTCGGATATTGAGACGGTGGTTGCGCGTATTGCGCGTATTCCGGAACAAAGCGTCTCGGCAACCGATCGCGATACGCTGAAAAACCTCGGCGATCGTCTGAAAATGCTGGTATTTGGTCAGGATAATGCCATCGAGGCACTGACTGAAGCCATCAAGATGAGCCGTGCGGGTCTTGGCCAGGAACGTAAACCGGTGGGTTCCTTCCTGTTTGCCGGTCCGACCGGGGTAGGTAAAACCGAGGTGACGGTGCAGCTGGCGAAAGCGCTGGGCATTGAGCTGCTGCGTTTCGATATGTCGGAATATATGGAGCGTCATACCGTCAGCCGTCTGATTGGTGCGCCTCCGGGCTATGTCGGTTTTGACCAGGGTGGCTTGCTCACCGATGCGGTGATCAAACATCCACACGCCGTGGTGTTGCTGGATGAAATCGAGAAAGCGCATCCGGATGTGTTCAACCTGTTGTTGCAGGTGATGGACAACGGCATGTTGACGGATAACAACGGTCGCAAAGCCGATTTCCGTAACGTGGTGCTGGTGATGACCACCAACGCCGGGGTTCGTGAAACCGAGCGTAAATCGATTGGTCTGATTCAGCAGGACAACAGCACTGACGCGATGGAAGAGATCAAAAAGATCTTTACGCCGGAGTTCCGTAACCGTCTCGACAACATTATCTGGTTCCGTCACCTGTCGACTGAGGTGATTCATCAGGTGGTGGATAAATTTATTGTTGAGCTTCAGGCTCAGCTGGATGCGAAAGGCGTGTCGCTGGAAGTTAGCGATGATGCGCGTGACTGGCTGGCTGAAAAAGGTTACGACAAAGCAATGGGTGCACGTCCAATGGCGCGTACCGTGCAGGAAAACCTGAAAAAACCGCTCGCCAACGAACTGTTGTTCGGTTCACTGGTAGATGGTGGCTCAGTCTCCGTCGCGCTGGATAAAGAGAAAAACCAGCTGACGTATCACTTCCTGAGTGCGGAAAAACGCAAAACCGAAGGTACCGTGCATTAATTAAAAGCCTTACAGGTCAAAAGCCCCTCTGGTGCATTGCATCAGGGGGGCTTTTTTATATGCCTGCATTGACTCGTAGTGGCGCGATTTATCGCGCAAATCAGTGCCGGTTGTCGATAAAACCCGCGCGATAAATCGCGCCGCTACGGATTGCGCATGAAAAAGGCCGGATGCAAATCCGGCCTTTTTTCGCGTTCAGAAAACGCGTGACGTGAACAACAAATCAGCGACTACGGAAGACAATGCGGCCTTTGCTCAGGTCGTACGGGGTCAACTCGACAGTCACTTTGTCGCCCGTCAGGATGCGGATGTAGTTTTTGCGCATTTTACCGGAGATATGAGCGGTAACCACGTGCCCGTTTTCAAGCTCTACGCGGAACATGGTGTTAGGTAACGTATCCAGTACGGTACCTTGCATTTCAATATTGTCTTCTTTGGCCATCGAATCCTCTGGGTGAACTACCAAACTGTTGAACCGGCAAGATAATGCCGAATTCCATGATTTATGTAAAGAAACGTTGGTGATTTTGCCAACACTTCGCCGTGCGTCGCGCCAATTGCGCGTGCATTACGGATAAATTCGGGTGTTTTTGACGTCTGCGGGGGATTAGCGGGCTAAGAATCTGTAGCAATTGGCCTCTGATGCGCAACTGAAACAGCTTCGGGAAAACAGTCACTTTCCCAGCCTGGCAATTCCGGCTCGCCACAGCGAAGCGCGGACGACATACCAAACTCGACTATTATATCACTTTCACTGCGTATTGTGTGCAAAACATCTGCGCCAGCGCTCAAAAAAGGGTTTGTGTTTGCCAGCAACCCGCTAAAACAGGCTGCCATGCCAGGGTTTGTACATACTGCAAATAATCCACGCGCGGAATCTCTACGGCACCTAGCGAGGCGGTATGGGGATTCAGTACCTGGCAATCAATCAGTCGGCCATGATGTTGCAGAAAATGTTGACTGAAAACCCACAACGCGGTTTTGGAGGCATTTTCCTGACGACTGAACATCGACTCGCCGCAAAAAATCTGTCCCAGTGCCAGCCCGTACAACCCCCCGACCAGACGTTGTTCATGCCACACTTCAACCGAATGCGCATGGCCCAGTTCATACAACCGTAGCCAGGCGCGTTTGACCTCGAAGGTGATCCAGGTGCCTTCCTGACGATTACTGGCGCAGCCTTCCAGTACCTGCGCGAACGCCTGGTTCATGGTGACCCGATAGGGGGATTGACGGTGAAAACGCGCCATACTGCGGCTGAGGTGGAATGATTCCGGCAACATCACCGCGCGCGGATCGGGCGACCACCAGAGAATCGGGTCGCCGGGCGAAAACCACGGAAAAATACCACGCTGGTACGCATTCATCAGACGAGCAGGGGAGAGATCACCCCCCATCGCCAGCAAGCCATTTGGCTCGCGTAGCGCCATTTCCGGAGGCGGGAAATGCAGCGAATCGCGTGACAGTTGGACCAATCTCATTGCGTTAATCACCCTTACGGCAGTTCGCTAAGACTATAGCGCAAACCGTTGATGGAAACGCCAGTAGCGTCCTGCTTTTGAGATTAATTCGTCATGGGTACCCGATTCAATGATTTGTCCCTGGTCCATCACACAAATACGATCCATGTGCGTCAGGCCGCTAAGACGATGCGTCACCATAATCAGGGTTTTGCCGTGGCTGACCTGCTGCAATAGCGTCAGGATTTGTTGCTCAGTGGTAGCATCCAGACCTTCGGTTGGTTCATCCAGCAACCATAAATCGCCACCATGCAGCACCGCGCGCGCAATCGCCAGACGACGCAGTTCGCCACCGGAAAGAGGGCGGCCACCTTCCCCCATCCAGGCATTCAGACCTTCGCTGTGATCCGCCAGATGGCCGAGGCCGACCTGATGCAGGGCTTCGATGAGTTGTTCATCGCTTGCCGTCGGTGCTGCCAACAACAAATTGTCACGCAGGGTCTGGCTAAACAGATGCACCCGTTGTGTTACCACGCTAATGCGCTGACGCAACGAGGCTTCATCCCAGTTGGCGAGAGGCTGGTCGTTCAGCGTGATGCTGCCCTGTTGCGCTTCCCAACCTCGGGTAATCAATGCCAGCAGGCTGGATTTGCCACATCCGGTTGGCCCAAGCAGCGCCAGATGTTCGCCTGGCTGCAAATGCAGGGAAAAATGATTCAAAACCGCTTCAGGGCGTTGTGGATAGCTGAACTGAATATTATCCAGCGCCAGGCTAATGCCGGGTGTGGAGTGGATTTTGGCGCTCGGGAAACGAATGGCCGGAGGCTGATCGATAATCTCCTGTACCCGCTGCGCCGCGCTGGTGACCTGCGCCAGAGGCAGGAACGCACCTGCGACCGGTGCCAGTGCTTCAAAGGCCGCCAATCCGCAGAAGACGAACAACGCAATCAACGCGCCAGGCGCGCTATCGTAACCGACGCCTGCCGCAGAGATCCACAGCAACAGCGTGACCGTCACACCGGTGATAAGTAGCAACAAACTTTGCGCCAGCGCCTGTAAACGGTGTTGTTTACGTTGTGCCTGCTGCCAGTCGGTTTCTTCCTGATCCAGTTGCGCGCGCCAGCGTACGGCCGTGCCATAAATTTGCAACTCGGCTAAACCAGTGAGCCACAGCGTCAGCTGTAACCGCCAGTTGGCCTGATGGCGTGCAATACGCTGACCTGCCGCTGCGCCAACGCGCCAAAACAGCGGTGGCATCAGCAACAAGGTTGCTAACATGATGCCGCCCAGCAGCAGCGCCAGTGGCACATCCAGCCAGGATAATCCCAGCGTCACGGCGAGAATCACCGCCGCCGCGCCAATCAGCGGGGAGATCACACGCAGATAAAGGTGGTCTAGCGTATCGACATCGCTGACAAAGCGGTTCAGCAAATCACCCTGACGGAACTGCGCCAGTTGTTGCGGTGCCAGCGCAATTAATTTACTGAAAGTAAAGACACGCAAATGCTGCAATACGCGGAAGGTCGCGTCGTGGCTGACCAGACGCTCAAAATAGCGGGCGGCAGTACGAATAATGGCTGCACCACGCACGCCAGCGGCGGGCAACATGTAGTTGAAACTGTACAAACCGGCCACGCCGGCCACCGAAGAGGCGGCGAGGAACCAGCCGGAGAGCGTCAGCAGGCCGATGCTGGCTAACAGCGTGGCGATGGCCAGCACGATCCCCAGACCAAGACGCCACGGATGGCGTCGCCACAGACGTAAAAAAGGCATCAGGCTATGCATCAGGCAATCTCCCTCTGGCGATGTTGCACCATCTCACGCAACGGACCTTCCTGCTGATGCAACTGCTGCCAGTCACCCTGTTGCACCAGTTGGCCGTTTTGCATCACCCAGATCTCATCCCAACTGGCAAGATCGCTGAGTTGGTGCGTAATCATCAGGGTGGTTTGCCGCGTAGCGGCCTGTTTCAGGGCGCTCATCACGCGCTGCTCGCTTTGGCTATCCAGGCCAGAACCGGGTTCATCGAGCAGCAGCAGTTGTGCCGGTTTCAGCAGGGCACGCGCAACGGCAATGCGCTGTGCCTGGCCGACGGATAAGCCGGTTGCGCCATCGCCGAGCGTTGTATCCAGCCCCTGAGGTAAACGCGGCAGAAATTCAGTGACCCCGGCTTGATTGAGGGCGTTTTCCAGTTCAGCCTCACTCACGGTACGTCCCATCAGCACATTGTCGCGCAAGGTGGCAGCCGGAAGGTGCGGGTTTTGGCCGACCCAGGCGAGATGGTGTTGCCAGTCTGAACGTGGCATATCACGCAACTCGTGACCATTAATTTTCAGGGAGCCCTGATAGGGGAGAAAGCCGAGCAGGACATTCATCAGCGCGGTTTTACCGGCACCGCTTTGCCCTACCAGCGCGACCCGTTTACCTGCGCTCAGGTTAAAGCTCAACGGCTGGGACAGTGACTCTCCTTTGGCCGTCATTACCACCAGATCCTGGGCTGTTAGTTGAAGCGGGGCGGAGAAGGTGAACGGCTCGCCTGATTCGTCAGATTGCACTTCCGGGCTTTCTTGCAGGAAACGATCCAGTGCATCGGCACCGCCCACCGCCTGGGCTTTAGCATGATAAAAAGTGCCTAAATCGCGTAGCGGCTGGAAGAATTCGGGCGCGAGGATTAAGGCCAGGAAACCGGCAAACAGCGTGACGCCGCCGTGGTAATGACCAAAATTCAGCTCGCCAAGATAGGAAAAGCCGAAGTACACCGCGACCACGGCAATCGCCAGGGAGGCAAAAAACTCCAGCACCGCCGAAGAGAGGAAGGCCAGACGCAGAACTTCCATGGTGCGCTGACGAAAATCGGTGGTGCTGCGGGTGATGGCCTGTTGTTCTGCACTGGCGCGATCAAACAGGCGCAATGTTTCACGGCCACGCAGACGATCGTAGAAATCACCGCTCAGACGCGCCAGCGCAACGAAATTGCGGCGGTTGGCATCGGCCGCGCCCATACCGACCATTGCCATAAACAGCGGAATCAAGGGTGCTGTAACCAGTAAAATCAGGCCAGCCGCCCAGTTAATCGGGAAGATCGCCACCAGAATGGCGCAGGGAATAAACACCGCCAGCGACATCTGTGGCAGATAGCGCGCGTAATATTCCTGCATCTCCTCAATTTGCTCCAGCAGCAGGGTGGCCCAGCTACCGGCGGGCTTGCCCTGAATCCATGCCGGACCCAACGTATTCAGACGGTCCAGAACCTGCTGACGCAAGGCGCGGCGAATCGCCATTCCGGCGCGCTGGCCTGCCATTTCGCGACCATAATTCAGCGCGGCACGCAGCACAAAACACAGCAGCAACAGGGCAAACTGGCTCAACAGTTCCGTGCGAGGTTGATGGGCGATGATCAGAGCTTGAAGTAGCGTGGCGAGCAGCCAGGCTTGGGCGATAATCACCAGGGCGCTGGCAAATCCCAATAGAGAAACCAGACGCAAACTACGCGCACCGTGATGACGTTGCTGGCGGAGCCAGCGGAGAAGTTCCTGTTGTCGCGATTTGTTCATACGAAGCCGTTCAATTACTCAGAAGAGAAGTCGTTGCGAAGCAAAAACCCCAACAACGTCAGGCGCATGAACTGTAGCACGCAGGTAATAAAAAAGGCGACCAAAACAGGTCGCCTTCAGCAAATATGATCAGGTTATTAACAAGTTACTTATCGTTTTTAACCAAACCATCCAGGTAATGCTCTGCATCCAGCGCCGCCATACAGCCGGTGCCTGCTGAGGTGATTGCCTGGCGATAGATATGGTCCATCACATCGCCCGCGGCAAACACGCCAGGGATGCTGGTCTGGGTCGCATTGCCATGCAGACCAGACTGAACTTTGATGTAACCATTCTCGAGGGCTAACTGGCCTTCAAAGATGGCGGTGTTGGGGCTGTGGCCGATAGCGACAAACAGGCCGGCCACTTCCAGTGATTCAGCCGCGTCACCTTTGGTCGACAACAGTTTCAGACCGGTTACGCCCATCTGATCTCCCACGACTTCGTCCAGCGTACGGTCGGTATGCAACACGATATTGCCGTTGCGTACCTTTTCCATCAGGCGGTCGATAAGGATTTTTTCGGCACGGAAGCTATCACGACGGTGAATCAGATGCACCTCAGCGGCGATATTCGCCAGGTACAGCGCTTCTTCCACGGCGGTGTTGCCGCCACCGATGACCGCGACTTTCTGATTGCGATAGAAAAAACCGTCGCAGGTTGCACAGGCCGATACGCCTTTACCTTTAAACGCTTCTTCTGACGGCAAGCCGAGATAACGGGCGGAAGCACCGGTCGCGATGATCAGCGCATCGGCGGTGTACTCGCCGCTGTCACCGGTCAGGCGGAAAGGACGGTTCTGCAAATCGACCGTGTGAATATGGTCGAAAATGATTTCGGTATTAAACTTTTCGGCATGTTCGTGCATGCGTTCCATCAGCGATGGACCTGTCAGATCGTGCGGGTCGCCTGGCCAGTTCTCCACTTCGGTGGTGGTGGTGAGCTGACCGCCTTTTTCCAGACCGGTAATCAATACCGGATTCAGGTTGGCGCGCGCGGCATAGACTGCAGCGGTGTAACCGGCAGGGCCGGAGCCCAGAATGAGCAGCTTACTGTGTTTGGCCGTACTCATGTGTTCCTCAGTTTTTTGTCTGACAACATAGCTAGCGATTGTAGGGAAATTGCCGCCGCAAAAAAAGTCTTCAGCAATTTTGTTAACAATCGCTGCGAGCGGCGTAGACGATGAGAAGGAATTCTGCACGCGGATTGCGCCAAAAGGGGGCAATGCTCGGTAATTTGTGGTGCAGCTGTATAAAAAATCTCATTAGAAAACAGGAACCCAGCACTCTGTCTGGCATCTTGTACTGAATTTGGATGTTTTACTTTGACAATCGCCTGCGCATTTGCGAAAACATTGTCAGAAGCAAAGAAGATTTAGCGATACAAAACAGAATTTCATACCTGTTTTGGTTTGTTTCGCCAGATTTAAACAGTCTGACATTGGTAATGACGCATGATGTGGACAGACAACATGCGTCATACGGATGGTCGCATTACTGCACAGGCTTATCGTCTTCACTTCGAGTAAGGCCCTGAGCAATGAATGTTTTCAGGGTGTGGCAGGTTAAGGGAAGGAATTAAGAGAGACAATAATAATGGTAGACAATAAGAAGCGCCCCGGAAAAGATCTGGATCGTATCGACAGAAACATTCTGAATGAATTGCAGAAAGACGGTCGTATTTCCAATGTCGAGCTTTCGAAACGTGTTGGATTATCACCGACGCCGTGTCTTGAGCGTGTTCGTCGCCTGGAACGTCAGGGTTTCATTCTTGGCTATACCGCACAGCTCAACCCGCACTATCTCGATGCTTCGCTGCTGGTATTTGTTGAGATTACTCTGAATCGTGGCGCGCCAGATGTGTTTGAGCAATTTAACGCCGCCGTGCAAAAACTTGAGGAAACTCAAGAGTGTCACCTCGTTTCCGGTGACTTTGACTATCTGCTGAAAACCCGTGTGCCGGATATGTCAGCATATCGCAAGCTGTTGGGTGAGACCTTGCTACGCCTGCCGGGCGTAAACGACACCCGCACCTATGTGGTAATGGAAGAGGTCAAACAGAGCAATCGCCTGGTGATCAAAACCCGTTAACGCAGGGCAGGTGCAAAGCGTGCAGGATTTCGGTACACTCCTGTGAATTCATACAGGACCAGCGTCGGGCCAGCCCGACGCTGTTGCCTTCTTAATTTACAGGCACCTGGAGTGTTCTCTTGAGCCAGGAATATACAGAAGACAAAGACGTTTCATTACAACCGCTGAGCAGCGGACGTCGGCTGCTTGAAGCGTTGCTTATCCTTGTGGCCCTGTTTGCCATCTATCTGATGGTTTCTTTGGTCAGTTTTAACCCTTCCGATCCCAGTTGGTCGCAAACGGCCTGGCACGAGCCTATCCACAATCTGGGTGGCAGCGTCGGTGCATGGCTAGCCGACACCTTGCTGTTTATCTTCGGCGTGATGGCCTATGCCATTCCTCCGGTCATTATTGGCTTGTGCTGGATTACTTTCCGTCAGCGCGATCGTCACGACTACATCGATTACTTTGCGGTGGGGCTGCGCCTGATTGGCGTGCTGGCGCTGGTGGTAACCACCTGTGGTCTGGCGGCGCTTAACGCTGACGACATCTGGTATTTCGCCTCCGGTGGTGTGATCGGCAGTCTGATCAGCAACGCGATGGCACCCTGGTTCAGCTCCGCAGGTGGCACTTTAACGCTGCTGTGCGTCTGGGCGGCGGGGATTACCCTCTACACCGGTTGGTCATGGTTAACGATTGCCGAAAGAATCGGCGGTGTTGTGATGGGCGTGCTGACATTTGCCAGCAATCGCTCCCGCCAGGATGAACCCTGGCAGGAAGAAGATGAATACGAGGACGAGCAGGAGCCGGCCGATGAGGCGGTACCCGCATTGCGTGCGGCTGCATCTGATGACGATGATGTGCTGCTGGCAAAACCGCGTAAGGTGAATGAGGCACCGCTTGATGCTGCTGGGGATGATCCCCTGTTGGCGAAAGCCAGTGCCGCTACGGCAGCAGCGATTGCGGTGAGCAGCGAAGCGGCTCGCCAGGAACCCGTAGTACAACCGACAACGTCGCCAGCGGTTGTGCCCGCAGCGCCGCAGCCGGTGGTGCAATCGGTCCAGCCTGCGGCTACGGTTCCTCCTGCTCCGACAACACCGGTGGTGGCTGAAACTCCCGCCGCGCCGCCGTTATACCGTTTTGAAGTGCCGGCGGAAACCTCGCCGTTCTCACCGGTCGACGAGGACGATGGCCCGAGGATGGGGAACTGGCAGGATGCTACGCAGGCACCCTCCGCGCTCAATACCACCGCCAGTGTGGCGCTGGCCGCCGGAGCGGCAAAAGTTGCTGCTTCCAGTGCGCCTTATACGCCAGCTTTCGATGTGGTGCCGGAGCGTGATTACAATCCGCAAGTTAAGCAGGGTATTGGCCCGGAGCTGCCTCGTCCGAACCCGGTGAAATTACCTACGCGCCGTGAGCTGGCTTCTTATGGCATCAAGCTTCCGTCACAGCGGATGGCTGAAGAGAAAGCTAAAGAGTCAGAACAGCAGGCTACCGCCGCGCTGGATCCTGTCGCGGCTCAAGATGCTGCGGCGTTACAGGAAGCGCAATTGCGTGACGCTTTTCAGTCTCAACAGCAGCAGCGTTATGGCGAAAGTTGGCACACGGATGCGGAAGACGAAGATGCGTTGCAGCAGGCACAACTGGCGCGTCAGTTTGCTGAACAGCAGCAACAGCGTTACCGTGCAGAAAAAGAAGCTGAAGCGGATGACGGGCCGGTATTTAATCTCGACACATCGTCGGCCTTTGATTTCTCACCGATGAAAGATCTGGTGGATGACAGCCCGAGTGAACCGTTATTCACCATTGCGGCCACGCCAGAACCTGAAGCTCCTGCACCTGCACAGTGGCAGCAGCCGGTTGCGCCGCAGCCGGAGGTGATGCCCTCCTTCGATGAAGAGAGCAGCCCGTGGTCAGCCGCTGAAGAAGCGGAACCGGTTGAGGAAGAGAAACCGGCCAAATCGGTACACGATAGCCTGTTCCATCCCTTCCTGGTGCGCCATGAACAGCCGCTGGAGCGTCCATCCACGCCTTTGCCAACGCTGGATCTGCTGACGCCACCACCCTCGGAAGAAGAGCCGGTAGATATGTTCGCGCTGGAGCAAACGGCGCGATTGGTGGAAGCGCGCCTTGCTGATTACCGCGTGAAGGCGGAGGTCGTCGGTATCTCGCCGGGGCCGGTCATCACCCGCTTTGAGTTGGACCTCGCGCCAGGCGTCAAAGCCGCGCGTATTTCCAACCTGTCGCGTGACCTGGCCCGCTCGTTGTCGGCGGTGGCGGTACGTGTGGTAGAGGTGATTCCGGGCAAACCTTATGTTGGTCTGGAACTGCCGAACAAGCATCGTCAGACGGTCTACCTGCGTGAAGTGCTGGATTGTGCCAAATTCCGCGACAATCCTTCCCCACTTGCAGTGGTGCTGGGTAAAGATATTGCCGGTCAGCCGGTGGTGGCCGACCTGGCAAAAATGCCGCACTTACTGGTGGCGGGTACCACCGGCTCGGGTAAATCGGTCGGCGTGAACGCTATGATCATCAGCATGCTGTACAAAGCCACGCCGGAAGAAGTGCGCTTTATCATGATCGACCCGAAAATGTTGGAGCTTTCGGTGTATGAAGGCATTCCGCACCTGCTGACAGAAGTAGTGACCGACATGAAAGATGCGGCGAATGCGCTGCGCTGGAGTGTGGGTGAGATGGAGCGTCGTTATAAGCTGATGTCTGCGCTTGGCGTGCGTAACCTTGCCGGTTACAACGAAAAAGTGGAACAGGCTGAGGCGATGGGCCGTCCGATTCCTGATCCATTCTGGAAGCCTGGTGACAGTATGGACACCACGCCACCAGTGCTGGAAAAACTGCCTTACATCGTGGTGATGGTAGATGAATTTGCCGACCTGATGATGGCGGTAGGCAAGAAAGTGGAAGAACTGATTGCCCGTCTGGCGCAGAAGGCGCGTGCGGCAGGTATCCATCTGGTGCTGGCGACCCAGCGTCCGTCAGTGGATGTGATTACCGGGTTAATCAAAGCTAACATCCCGACACGTATCGCCTTTACGGTATCGAGTAAAATCGACTCGCGTACCATTCTTGACCAGGGCGGTGCGGAATCGCTGCTCGGCATGGGTGATATGTTATATATGCCGCCCAACTCGTCGATGCCAATGCGTGTACATGGCGCATTTGTTCGCGATCAGGAGGTTCATGCGGTGGTGCAGGACTGGAAAGCGCGTGGTCGCCCACAGTATATCGATAGCATCACGGCAGGCGAGGAGAACGAAGGCGGTGCCGCCGGTCTGGAAGGCGATGAAGAGCTGGATCCGCTGTTCGACCAGGCGGTGGCTTTTGTGGTGGATAAGCGTCGTGCATCGATTTCTGGTGTGCAACGCCAGTTCCGTATCGGTTATAACCGCGCCGCGCGCATCATTGAACAGATGGAAGCGCAGGGGATTGTGTCTGAACCTGGACATAATGGTAACCGTGAGGTGCTGTCGCCACCGCCGCATGAGATGTAACTGCTTACTCTCCAACAGTTAATCCCGGGCCAGTATTTACTGGCCCATTGTTTATCTGGCAGTCGATCCCCATATCAACGGGAGCTTTCGGCTTTTTCTCCTGTCGAAGAGACAGTGCGGCAACTACGTTTAATGCAGTAAGTGTCGGGAAACAATGAATAAGGAATCGAATCAGATGAAATTACGCGTGATTGCCTGCGGTCTGCTGGCCTCTTTTCTTTCCGCTTCCGTGCTGGCTGATGCTTCCAGCAATTTGCAGCAGCGTCTGAATAAAGTGAATAGCTTCCATGCCAGCTTTAGCCAGAAAGTGACCGATGGTAGCGGAGCGAACGTGCAAGATGGTGAAGGTGAGTTGTGGGTAAAACGTCCCAGCTTGTTTAACTGGCATATGACGGCACCGGACGAAAGCGTGATCATTTCCGATGGTAAAACCCTGTGGTTTTACAATCCGTTTGTCGAGCAGGTTAGCGCCAGTTGGCTGAAAAATGCCACCAGCAACACCCCGTTTATGTTGATCGCCCGTAACCAGCCGAGCGACTGGAAGCAGTACAACATCAAACAGCAGGGCGATAATTTTGAGCTGACGCCAAAAAGTAGCGACGGCAATCTCAAGCAGTTCACCATCACGGTCACGCCATCTGGCACCATCAATCAATTCAGTGCGATTGAACAGGATGGACAGCGCAGCAGCTATCAGCTGAAAAGTCAGACCAATGGGGCAATTAGCCCGGATAAATTCACCTTTACGCCGCCGAAAGGGGTAACGGTAGACGATCAACGTCAGTGAGGTCACGGTGAGTAATCTTTCCCTGGATTTCTCCTCCAGCAATGAGTTTCAGCCACTGGCCGCACGTATGCGGCCAGTGACGCTGGCACAATACATCGGTCAGCAACATCTGCTGGCAGCAGGTAAACCGTTGCCCCGCGCGATTGAGGCGGGGCATCTGCATTCGATGATTTTGTGGGGGCCGCCAGGGACAGGGAAAACCACCCTGGCCGAGATCATCGCCCATTATGGCAAAGCCGATGTTGAGCGCATCTCCGCTGTGACATCCGGCGTGAAAGAGATCCGTGAAGCGATTGAACGCGCCCGGCAAAATCGCCAGGTTGGGCGTCGCACCATTTTATTTGTGGATGAGGTGCACCGCTTTAACAAAAGCCAGCAAGATGCGTTTTTGCCGCATATTGAGGATGGCACCATCACCTTTATAGGTGCTACCACCGAAAACCCCTCGTTTGAACTGAATTCAGCGTTGTTGTCACGGGCGCGCGTCTACCTGCTGAAATCATTAACCACTGCGGATATTGAGCAGGTTTTACAGCAGGCGATGCAGGACAGCGCGCGCGGTTACGGTAATAGCGACATTTTATTGCCTGATAATACGCGCCGCATGATTGCTGAGTTGGTGAACGGTGACGCTCGCCGCGCGCTGAATACGCTGGAAATGATGGCAGATATAGCGGAAACCAACGGCGCTGGCCAGCGTGAGTTGACGCCGCAGTTGCTGAATGAGGTTTCCGGGGAGCGCGCCGCGCGTTTTGATAACAAAGGCGATCGCTTCTATGACCTGATTTCAGCCTTGCATAAGTCGGTAAGGGGGTCGGCACCGGATGCCGCCCTTTACTGGTATGCGCGTATTATCACTGCCGGTGGCGATCCACTGTATGTGGCGCGTCGTCTGTTAGCCATCGCCTCGGAAGACGTTGGCAATGCCGACCCGCGTGGTATGCAGGTGGCGATTGCGGCCTGGGATTGCTTTACACGCGTCGGGCCAGCCGAAGGGGAACGCGCCATTGCTCAGGCGATTGTGTATCTCGCCAGTGCGCCGAAAAGTAATGCCCTTTACACCGCTTTCAAAGCGGCAATGCGTGACGCACGCGAATTTCCGGATTATGACGTCCCCGAACATCTGCGCAACGCGCCGACCAAATTGATGAAAGAGATGGGGCTGGGCAAGGAGTATCGCTACGCGCATGACGAGCCGAATGCATTTGCCGCTGGTGAAGTCTACTTTCCGCCAGAAATGGCACAAACACGCTACTATCATCCCACCAATCGTGGTCTTGAAGGGAAAATTGGCGAAAAACTCGCCTGGCTGGCTGAACAGGATCAAAATAGCCCGATAAAACGCTACCGCTCCTAAAGGCGTTACGGTAAGGTGATCCAGGAATTCAATGCATTCCAGAGGGATGCATCACTTCATTCGTTCAATCAACCTTAATTACACAGGATAAGCATGCTCGATCCCAATCTGCTGCGTAACGAGCCAGACGCAGTCGCAGAAAAACTGGCACGCCGGGGATTTAAACTGGATGTGGAAACGCTGCGCTCCCATGAAGAGCGTCGTAAAGTATTGCAGGTAGAAACCGAAAATCTGCAGGCTGAGCGTAACTCCCGATCCAAATCCATCGGTCAGGCTAAAGCCCGTGGGGAAGATATCGAGCCGCTGCGTCTGGAAGTGAACGCGCTGGGCGAACGCCTGGATGCCGCGAAAGCAGAACTGGATGCCCTGCAGAACGAAATTCGTGATTTTGCTCTGGCGCTGCCCAATCTGCCCGCCGATGAAGTTCCGCTGGGTAAAGATGACACGGAAAACCTCGAAGTTGCGCGCTGGGGTGAACCTCGTCAGTTCGATTTTGAGGTGAAAGATCACGTCTCATTGGGTGAGCAGGCGAAAGGTTTAGACTTCGCGTCTGCGGTCAAACTGACCGGCTCACGCTTTGTGGTGATGCAGGGGCAAATTGCTCGCCTGCATCGCGCCCTGAGCCAGTTCATGATTGATCTGCACAGCCAGCAACACGGTTATCTTGAAACCTACGTGCCTTATCTGGTGAATCATGACACGCTGTATGGTACCGGCCAGTTGCCTAAATTTGGTGAAGATCTTTTCCACACCAAGCCGCTGGATGAAGAAGCGGGCAGCAGCAACTATGCGCTGATTCCGACCGCAGAAGTGCCGCTGACTAACCTGGTGCGTGATGAGATCGTCGAAGAAGAAAACCTGCCGATCAAACTCACTGCACACACGCCATGCTTCCGTTCAGAAGCGGGCTCTTACGGTCGTGATACGCGCGGTTTAATCCGTATGCATCAGTTCGACAAAGTGGAGATGGTGCAGATTGTTGCACCGGAAACCTCCATGCAGGCACTGGAAGAATTGGTTGGTCACGCGGAGAAGGTGCTGCAACTGCTTAACCTGCCGTACCGTAAAGTGCTGCTGTGCACCGGCGATATGGGCTTTGGCTCAACCAAGACCTATGACCTTGAGGTCTGGTTACCGGCGCAAAATACCTACCGTGAAATCTCCTCTTGCTCCAACATGTGGGATTTCCAGGCGCGTCGCATGCAGGCACGCTGCCGTAGCAAGACTGAGAAGAAACCACGTCTGGTCCATACGCTGAATGGTTCTGGCCTGGCGGTTGGCCGTACGCTGGTTGCCGTGCTGGAAAACTACCAGCAGGCAGATGGTCGTATTGAAGTGCCTGAAGTTCTGCGTCCGTATATGGGCGGTATTGAATTTATTGGTTAATCTCCCGCTGTTTTTAAAAACCCGGCAATGCCGGGTTTTTTATTTCCCAAATAAAAAACTGATTTAATCTTTACCCGGAATTAATCAGAAATAAACGTTATCGTCATCTGAGAAGCCTGATCGTCTAAAAATCCACAAATTCATAGAGATAGCGAGACGGTTAAGAAAGTTCTTTCGTACTCTAACTAACTGAAGATAAAAAAATTAAATTGGTTAGCAGCAAAAAATGCGGCGGTGTTTTTTTGCACATTGACTTTAAAATAGCAACTGGCAAACTGCGCGCAATTCTCTCTATTCCTTTGGTTTTTTCCCTATGTCAACCTGGTCGCGCCCCGTCCTGCTGCTGCTTTGCGGTTTGCTGCTCCTGACGGTGTCTATCGCTGTGCTTAATACGCTGGTGCCGTTATGGCTGACGCATGATCAACTGCCAACCTGGCAGGTGGGTATGGTCAGTTCATCATATTATACCGGTAACCTTGCAGGCACTTTGCTGGCAGGCTGGTTGATTACCCACTACGGTTTTAATCGTTGCTACTATCTGGCGACGATCCTGTTTGCCGTGGCAACCGTGGGGATGGCGCTGCTGGGTGGATTTTACAGCTGGACACTGCTGCGTTTTATCGCCGGTGTCGGTTGCGCACTGATGTGGGTAGTGGTGGAAAGCGCTTTGCTTTGTAGCGGCACCGTGCGCAATCGCGGCCAGTTACTTGCTGCTTACATGATTATTTATTATCTCGGCACCGTGGCCGGGCAACTGCTGGTCAGCCGTGTTTCAACCGAATTGTTGCATGTTATTCCGTGGGTAACGGCCCTGGTGCTCTGTGCGGTGTTACCAGTGGTGTTTGTTCGCGTGAATGCCGGTCATGCCAGCGAAGATGCGTCGCCAGGACGTATCTGGCCGATGATGCGCCGTCGCAGTTCCCGTCTGGGTATTAACGGCTGCATTATCTCCGGGATTCTGTTGGGTTCACTGTATGGCTTAATGCCGCTTTATCTGGCGCATCAGGGTATGAGCGATGCCACGGTAGGTTACTGGATGGCGCTGCTGGTCAGTTCCGGTATCGTTGGGCAGTGGCCGGTGGGGCGTCTGGCCGATCGCTTTGGCCGTTTGTTGGTGCTGCGTGTCCAGGTGTTTGTCATCATCCTCGGAGCGATTGCGATGCTGAGTGATGCGGCAATGGCCCCGGCCTTATTCGTACTGGGACTGGCTGGGTTTACGCTCTATCCGGTGGCGATGTCCTGGGCGTGTGAAACGGTGGCACATCACGAACTGGTGGCGATGAATCAGGCACTGCTGTTCAGCTACACCCTGGGCAGTCTGGTTGGACCGGGCACCACGGCGATGTTGATGCAGAGCTACTCAGATCGTCTGTTGTTTGTGATGATTGCGGGTGTGGCGCTGGTTTATCTGGTGATGCTGCTGCGCAAAGCCGACCATCACGCCACACCTGTGGCGCACGCGTAGAGCGTGTCTGCACACCTCCGTACCCGCGCGATAAATCGCGCCGCTATGGAGGTGTGTTGGTCCGGCAGGGTTAATACATCACCTGATGACCATATCCAGCCAGAATGTTCTTCACCCGTTCCATCGTTTCTTTCGTCGGTGGCTTCACACCTTCCAGCTTGTACTCTTCACCCATCGCAATCCATTTATGCTTACCTAATTCGTGGTAAGGCAATAATTCAATCTTCTCGATGTTGTCCATGTCCTGGGTGAATTCACCCAGGCGATGTACCGAATCATCATCGTCGGAATAGCCGGGCACCACGACATAGCGAATCCAGGTGCGAACACCTTTCTTCTGCAAATAGCGGGCAAAGTCCATGGTACGGTGATTCGAGACACCGACCAGAATCTGGTGGATATCATCATTGATCTGTTTGAGATCGAGCATCACCAGGTCAGTGACTTCAAGCAGTTCATCAATAACCGGATCGTAACGTCGCACAAAACCATTGGTATCGAGGCAAGTATGGATACCCTCGGCGCGGCAGGCGCGGAACCAGTCGCGTACGAACTCTGCCTGGAGAATCGCTTCGCCGCCGGAAGCTGTCACGCCACCGCCAGAGGCATTCATAAAATGGCGGTACGACAGCACATCTTTCATTAAATCTTCTACCGTCACCTCTTTGCCGCCGTGGGTATCCCAGGTATCACGGTTGTGACAATAGAGGCAGCGCATCAGGCAGCCCTGGAAGAAGGTGATAAAGCGGATTCCCGGGCCGTCAACGGTGCCGCAGGATTCGAAGGAGTGAATACGACCGATGGTTGACATTGCGATGAGTTCTCCAATTTGGCCTGGTATCAGGCGGCACAATCTGTGTTGTGCTCTGAGGTTTAAGTCGGTTTTGCCAGAGAGCCTCGGTTAGCCTTCTGGCAAAACGACCTGGAGAAAAGGCTCCCGTAGGAGCCTTTTTTTAGCGGGACGAATTACAGGGACTTGGTGAAAGTACGGGTAATCACATCCTGTTGCTGCTCTTTAGTCAGCGAGTTAAAACGCACGGCGTAACCGGAAACACGGATGGTCAACTGCGGATATTTTTCCGGGTGATCCATCGCATCCAACAGCATTTCACGGTTCATCACGTTAACGTTCAGATGCTGACCGCCCTCGATATTGTTGGCTTCATGGTGGAAGTAGCCATCCATCAGGCCCGCGAGGTTGGTTTTACGTACGTTATCATCTTTACCCAGCGCGTTCGGTACGATAGAGAAGGTATAAGAGATACCATCTTTGGCGTAGGCGAACGGCAGTTTAGCAACCGAGGTCAGTGAGGCAACCGCACCTTTCTGGTCACGTCCGTGCATCGGGTTAGCACCCGGTCCGAACGGTGCACCTGCGCGACGGCCATCCGGGGTATTACCGGTTTTCTTACCATAAACCACGTTAGAGGTAATGGTCAGCACTGACTGAGTCGGAACAGCATTGCGATAGGTCGCCAGTTTCTGAATTTTTTTCATGAAACGTTCAACCAGGTCACAGGCCATATCATCGACGCGAGCGTCGTTGTTACCAAACTGCGGGTATTCACCTTCGATCTCGAAATCAATCGCCAGGCCATCCGCATCGCGCACCGGTTTCACTTTGGCATACTTGATAGCCGAGAGTGAGTCAGCAGCTACAGACAGACCGGCGATACCACAAGCCATAGTACGGTAAACGTCACGGTCATGCAGAGCCATCAGCGACGCTTCATAGCTGTATTTATCATGCATGTAGTGGATAACGTTCAGGGCGGTGACATACTGTTTTGCCAGCCAGTCCATGAAGTGGTCCATACGCGCCATGACGGTTTCGAAGTTCAGTACGTCATCAGTGATCGGCGCTTCTTTCGGGCCAACCTGCATTTTCAGTTTTTCGTCAACGCCACCGTTGATTGCGTACAGCAGGGTTTTCGCCAGGTTAGCGCGGGCACCGAAGAACTGCATTTGTTTACCGATCACCATCGGGCTAACACAACAAGCGATGGCATAGTCATCGTTGTTGAAGTCAGGACGCATCAGGTCATCGTTTTCATATTGCAGTGATGAAGTATCGATGGAGACTTTTGCCGCATATTTTTTAAAGTTAATCGGCAGTTTTTCTGACCACAGGATGGTCATGTTTGGTTCCGGTGATGGACCCATGGTGTACAGCGTGTTCAGGAAACGGAAGGTGCTTTTGGTGACCAGAGTACGACCGTCGACGCCCATACCTGCCAGGGACTCAGTTGCCCAGATCGGGTCGCCAGAGAACAGCTCATCATATTCCGGCGTACGCAGGAAGCGCACCATACGCAGTTTCATGACCAGGTGGTCAATCAGTTCTTGCGCTTCGGCTTCATTCAGCTTGCCTGCTTTGATATCACGTTCGATGTAAACATCAAGGAAGGTAGACACGCGACCAAACGACATCGCCGCACCATTCTGTGATTTAACCGCAGCCAGGTAGCCGTAGTAAGTCCACTGCACCGCTTCCTGCGCCGTGGTGGCAGGCAGAGAGATATCGTGACCATATTTAGCCGCCATCTCTTTGATCTGTCCCAGCGCACGGTGCTGTTCAGAAATCTCTTCACGCAGACGGATAGTGGCTTCCAGATTGACGCCGTTTTCCATGTCGCTTTGCAGTGAATTGAACTGCGCAACTTTGTCTTTCATCAGGTAGTCGATGCCATACAGCGCAACGCGACGATAGTCACCAATGATACGACCACGACCATAAGCATCTGGCAGACCGGTCAGTACACCGGATTTACGGCAACGCAGGATGTCAGGGGTATAGACATCAAACACGCCCTGGTTATGGGTTTTACGGTAATCAGTGAAAACTTTTTTCAGTGAGGCATCCAGCTCACGGCCATAAACCTTACAGGAGCCTTCCACCATTTTGATACCGCCAAACGGGATGATGGCGCGTTTCAACGGGGCTTCAGTTTGCAGACCAACGATTTTTTCCAGTGACTTGTTGATGTAACCGGCATCGTGTGAAGTGATGGTAGAAGCAAGGTCGGTATCGAAGTCAACCGGAGCGTGAGTACGGTTTTCAATCTTGATGCCTTCCAGCACGTTATCCCACAATTTAGTGGTTGCCGGGGTTGCACCCGCGAGGAATGACTCGTCGCCTTCATAAGGGGTGTAATTTTTCTGGATGAAATCGCGTACGTTGACACCGTTCTGCCATTCGCCCGCGTTAAATCCTTCCCAGGCTGCCGCCAATTTTTCATTCAGTTCGGTCATGATATACCTGCCTTTATTTAGGGAAACTTTCACGTTTGGCACGCGATCAGGCGTGCCCGTACTCAATACTTAATTAATGTACCGGGTCATCACCGCGCAGGTAGATAACCCAGTAGGTCAATCCGACTAACAGGCCACCACCAATGATGTTGCCGATGGTGACAGGAATAAGGTTGTCGACAATAAAGTTACCGACACTGAGCGCCTGGAATTGTGAGGCACTGGCTCCGGCCATTTGCCAGAACTCCGGGCTGGCGAAGTCGCGAATCATGATCGCCATCGGAATCAAAAACATGTTAGCGATACTGTGCTCAAAGCCGCTGGCAACAAACATAGCGACAGGCAGAATCATCGCCACCATTTTGTCGAGAAGGCTGCGGCCGGAGTAACTCATCCATACCGCCAGGCAAACCATCAGGTTGGCAAGGGTGCCAAGGCTAACGGCTTCAATAAAGCTATGATGCATTTTATGGTCAGCAGTTTGCAGAACGTTTAAGCCCCACGCGCCGTTTGCAACCATATGTTCGCCAGAGAGCCAAATTAGCGCGACAAAAAACAGTGCGCCAATCAGGTTACCGATATAAACATTTAACCAGTTACGCCCCAGCTGTGCCCAGGTGATGCGACCGCTGGCTTTAGCCACCACAATCAGCACGGTGGAGGTGAAAAGGTCAGCACCGCACACCACCACCAGCATTAATCCCAGAGAGAAGCAGATGCCGCCAATCAGTTTTGCCATGCCGTAAGGCATCGCGCCGCTACCGGTGGTGGCGGTGATATAGAACACAAAAGCGATAGAAATGAATACGCCAGCGGTTATGGCAAGAAAGAAGGTGGTTAAGGGGTGTTTAGTGGCTTTATAAACCCCGGCATCTTCAGCAACCTTTGCCATTGCCGCCGGTAATAATGAATTAAACGGGTTGTCAGTTTTCACACTAACGCTCTCCAGGAATTATCTGGGATTAATACTAACAAAGGAGTATAGGACAGGATTTGATATGGATCATATTTGGCCGGTGGGGTGGGGGTGTCAGGGGCTTTTGGATAAGCGAAACCGAATTAACTAATTGAATATTATCAAATAAATATTTTTTAATATTTGCAAATATTGTTGAGAAACGCAACGATGGAAAAGTTGAATTGTTAACGAATATTATTGCTTGAGTCTAAAATGTTATCTGAAATTTTCCTGAGAAAGGTAAAGCCTCTGAGAATAAAAAAAGGCGCTGAAGTTATTCAGCGCCTTTTTGGGCATTATCTGACCTTTTACAGCAAAATAAGGCTATTTATTTCGCTAACCAATAACGACGTTTGGCCGCCTGTAACTTTTCATAAGCTGCCAGCAACGACTGATGAGCCGGGAAGGCTTTCAAATCTAAATCCACGGCTTGCAGGCCGTAGAACGGCGCTTCACCGCTGATAGCGGCTGATGCCGCGTCAACGGCTGCTTCACCGTACATACGGATAAACGCGCGGTGGTATTGAACCGGATCGCGTTCCTCTTCCATAGCCAGCAGCAGCAGGGTTTGCAGGCAACGGTAGTAGTTAGCACGCTCAGCACTGAAGATTGACTGGTTAAATTCCATCGTCCATTCAGTCCAGATCAGTGCCTGATCGAGGTCACCACCAGCCAGTGCCAGCATGGCTTTCAGCTCGCCAATACGCAGCGTAAACCAGCCATTGTCTTTGCCCGATGCCAGACCCAGCAATTCGCGAACACGGGTGAAGTCATCGTGACCTTCTTCATCCAGTTGGGTGATCAGATCCAGATAGGCTTCCGGCTCCCATTGGCTCGCCGGCAGGGCCAGCAGGGTTTCACGCAGCGGTGCGCCCATGTTGTTGTTTGCCAGCAGCAAGTCTTCCGCCGGGTAAATATCAGACATGCCCGGTACAATGATGCGGCAGGCATACACGCTCAAATGCTCGTAATCGGCGATGTACACTTCTTTATCTTCAGCGCGGAAGATAGCCATCAGCGTGTCAAACTCTTCGTGTGTGCTGCCAGCAAAGCTCCAGTCAACAAACGGATAGTCGGCATCGTCTTTGAACATATCCCAGGAAATCAGACCGCTTGAATCAATAAAGTGGGTTTCCAGGTTGGCATGCTCGGCAACTTCTTCATCATCGAAGGTTGGCGGCGTGAACACGTCGAGATCTTTCAGGCCACGACCTTGCAGCAGCTCGGTAACGGTACGCTCCAGCGCCACACCAAAATCAGGATGTGCACCAAATGAAGCGAAACAGGTGCCGTTCGCTGGGTTGAACAGCACCACACAGATCACCGGGTATTTACCGCCGAGGGAGGCGTCATAGGCAAAAATCGGGAAGCCTTCAGCTTCCAGACGTGCGATGGCCTCAACCACGCCAGGATAGCGCTGCATAACGGCTTCAGGAATTTCTGGCAGGCTGATGGATTCAGCAATGATGCGGTTTTTAATATGGCGCTCGAACACCTCGGACAGTCCCTGTACACGCGCTTCGTTAGCGGTGTTACCTGCTGACATTCCGTTGGACACATACAGGTTGCCGATAATATTCATCGGAATATAGACGGTCTGCTGGTCTGACTGACGTGTAAAGGGCAGGCCGCAAATGCCACGCTCAGCATTGCCGGATTGCAGGTCGATCAGGTCACTCGCGCTCAGGCTATCTTCAGGATCATAGAATTTACGCAGGCGAGTATCGAGGATCCCTGCTGGCAGGCTGCCATCTTCAGGTAAGGGGAACCACTTCTCGTTGGGATAGTGGACAAACTCGCCGTTAGCGATGGACTCACCCAGCCAGAAGTCAGCAAAGAAGTAGTTGGTTGAGAGGCGCTCAAAGTATTCGCCCAGCGCAGAAGCCAGCGCGGCCTTTTTGCTGGCACCTTTACCGTTGGTAAAGCACAGCGGGCAGTCACGATCGCGAATATGGACTGACCACACATGAGGGACAGGGTTCAGCCAGGAGGCTTCTTCAATGTTAAAACCCAAATCCTGCAATTTTTGCTGGAAACGTGAAATGGAGTCTTCCAGTGCAGCGTCTTTACCTGGAATAAAAGTTTGCGTCATGATGGCGCTCTCTAAGTCAATGGGGTGGGCGTAAAGCGCGCAATAATACGGGTTTTGCACGCAATTCGCTATTCGGTTGGCGAAGTTTCTCTCTCGCTTATGTTACGGGTTTTTATCCGCCTGGCGGCATTCTGATTTTACTTCGCAGATAAACCTCACAAAATTCCATTGTCGATTACATTTATGACATAAGCTGCGGTGGAGCTGGCTCTGGAAATGTGATCGCGGTTGGATAAATGATTGCAGCCATCCAGAGGCAATGATAAAACCGGTAGGGTATTCATAACCGTTCGATATGACAGTGGTGAGGGGAAATGACGCAGGTTTATAATTTTAGCTCCGGTCCAGCGATGCTGCCGGTTGAAGTGCTCCGTCGTGCAGAACAAGAATTGACAAACTGGCACGGGTTAGGCACCTCGGTGATGGAAATCAGTCACCGTAGTAAAGAATTTATTCAGGTGGCGGAAGAGGCTGAGAAAGACTTTCGCGATCTGCTGAAAATCCCCGCCAACTACAAAGTTTTATTCTGTCATGGCGGTGCGCGTGCGCAGTTTGCGGCTATCCCTGGTAACCTGCTGGGTGCTGCTAAATCTGCTGACTACATTGATGGCGGCTATTGGGCGCACAGTGCAATCAAAGAAGCGGAAAAATACTGCTCGCCAAATACCATTGATGTAAAAACCACCCGTGATGGTAAGCGTGCGATTCTGCCGATGCGCGAATGGCAACTGAGCAATGATGCGGCCTATGTGCATTTTTGCCCAAATGAAACTATCGATGGTATCGCGATTGATGAACAGCCAGACTTTGGCGACAAAGTGGTGGTGGCCGACTATTCATCAACCATCCTGTCACGCCCGATTGATGTCAGCCGTTATGGTGTGATCTATGCGGGTGCGCAGAAAAATATCGGTCCGGCAGGCCTGACGCTGGTTATCGTACGTGAAGATTTGCTGGGCAAAGCACACAGCTATGTGCCGTCCATTCTCGATTACAAGGTGCTGGCGGAGAACGATTCCATGTTCAACACCCCACCGACATTTGCCTGGTATCTCTCTGGCCTGGTCTTCAAATGGCTGAAAGAGAAAGGCGGTGTGGCCGATATGGACAAGCAGAATCAGGCTAAAGCTGATCTACTTTACGGTGTGATTGATCGCAGCGACTTCTACCGTAACGATGTTGCGGCGGAAAACCGTTCACGTATGAACGTGCCTTTCCAGTTGGCAGATGCTGCGCTGGATAAAGTATTCCTCGAAGAATCGCTCAAAGCTGGCCTGCATGCGCTGAAAGGTCATCGCGTGGTTGGTGGTATGCGTGCCTCGATTTACAATGCGATGCCGCTGGAAGGTGTAAAAGCCCTGACCGATTTCATGGTCGATTTTGAGCGTCGCCACGGTTAATTATTCATATATGCCAGTTTGACTGGTACCAGACCCCGTTGTTTTCAGACGGGGTTTCTTCTTTTCTGGAGATTGAGTTTCACATGCAGGACTCCCTGACACTACAACCCATTGCTCGTGTTGATGGCACGGTAAACCTACCGGGTTCCAAGAGCGTATCTAACCGTGCACTGCTGCTGGCAGCGCTGGCAAAAGGTACCACACGCCTGACCAACCTGCTGGATAGTGATGATGTTAAGCATATGCTTAACGCGCTGAAAGCGCTGGGTGTGAGCTATACGCTCTCTGCGGATCGCACTGTTTGTGAGGTGACCGGTAATGCTGGTCCACTGCACGCAGATCAACCGCTGGAACTTTTTCTGGGTAATGCCGGCACAGCGATGCGTCCACTGGCTGCCGCATTGTGCCTTGGCCAGCAATCTATCGTGCTGACCGGTGAGCCGCGGATGAAAGAGCGCCCGATTGGTCACCTGGTTGATGCACTGCGTCAGGGCGGAGCAAAAATCGATTATCTGGAGCAGACCGACTATCCACCGTTACTGCTCAAAGGGGGCTTTAACGGCGGTGAAGTGAGTGTTGACGGTAGTGTTTCCAGCCAGTTTTTGACGGCGTTATTAATGACGGCGCCTTTAGCAGAGCAGGACACCACCATCACGATCAAAGGTGATCTGGTATCAAAACCCTACATTGATATCACATTGCATCTGATGCGTTGTTTCGGTGTTGAAGTTGATAACCAGAATTACCAACGCTTTGTCGTTAAAGGGCAGCAGCAGTACCAATCACCGGGCGATTATCTGGTCGAAGGTGATGCCTCTTCAGCTTCCTATTTCCTCGCTGCTGCGGCAATTAAAGGCGGGACCGTGCGTGTTACGGGTATTGGACGTAACAGCGTGCAGGGTGATATCCGTTTTGCCGATGTGCTGGAAAAAATGGGTGCCACCGTTGAATGGGGTGAGGATTACATTGCCTGTACTCGCGGTTCTCTGAACGCAATCGATATGGATATGAACCATATTCCTGATGCCGCGATGACCATTGCGACCACGGCATTGTTTGCTAACGGTACCACCCTGATGCGCAACATCTATAACTGGCGCGTTAAAGAGACTGACCGTCTGGCCGCGATGGCGACTGAACTGCGTAAAGTCGGTGCTGAAGTTGAAGAAGGGCACGATTTCATTCGTATCACCCCGCCTGCGCAGTTGCAGCATGCCGATATCGGCACCTACAACGACCACCGCATGGCAATGTGTTTCTCGCTGGTCGCTCTGTCAGATACGCCTGTGACAATCCTTGATCCAGGTTGTACCGCAAAAACCTTCCCTGACTATTTTCAGCAGTTGGCGAAAATCAGCCACACGTCCTGATACTGACACCCGGTGGCTTTCCCTACCGGGTGACTTTACTTTCTCCTGGCCTTAGTACCGGAAATTCCTCCGATTCTGCCCAAATTTATAACGCTGTCTGCGCTAAGGGGTAACGAACCTGACGCGGTCAGCGTATAATGCTGCGCAATCCGCACAGCCATGCCGGCTGAAAATACGCATTCAGCAACAGGAGAAAACAATGACGGCAATCGCCCCGGTTATTACCATCGATGGGCCTAGTGGTGCAGGGAAGGGAACCTTGTGTAAAGCGATGGCGGAGTCATTGCAGTGGCACTTGCTGGATTCGGGCGCGATATATCGCGTCCTGGCTTTGGCTGCGATCCATCATCAGGTGGATATCGAGTCTGAAGAGGCCTTAGTTCCGATGGCTGCTCACCTCGACGTGCGTTTTCTTTCCGTTGATGGTGAGATGCAGGTCATTCTGGAAGGTGAAGACGTGACCGGTGAAATCCGTACTCAGGAAGTGAGCAACACCGCGTCACGCGTTGCCGCCTTCCCACGGGTACGTGAAGCGCTGTTACGTCGTCAGCGGGCTTTCCGTGAGGAGCCGGGTTTAATTGCTGATGGTCGTGACATGGGGACAGTCGTTTTCCCCGATGCACCGGTAAAAATCTTCCTTGATGCCAGTTCAGAAGAGCGTGCTCATCGCCGTATGCTACAGTTGCAGGAGAAGGGCTTTAGTGTTAACTTTGATCGCCTTTTAGCCGAGATAAAGGAACGCGACGACCGCGACCGTAACCGCGCAATCGCCCCTTTGGTGCCTGCTGCCGATGCTCTGGTGCTGGATTCAACCAGCATGTCAATTGAGCAAGTCATTGAAATGGCACTTGATTATGCCCGCCAGAAGCTGGGCATTTAATATTTTCGGTAACCGAATTGCTGTAACCCTGTACCACGGATCCGGTGCCGGGCATGTGAAACAACCCCATCCGACAATGACGTCAGGTGGACGTTAAATTGAAGAATCCTGAAGATTATCAATATGACTGAATCTTTTGCTCAACTCTTTGAAGAGTCCCTGAAAGAAATCGAAACCCGTCCGGGTTCCATCGTTCGTGGCGTCGTTGTTGCTATCGACAAAGACGTAGTTCTGGTTGATGCGGGTCTGAAATCTGAATCTGCAATCCCTGCAGAGCAGTTCAAGAACGCAGCTGGCGAACTGGAAATCCAGGTGGGCGACGAAGTTGACGTTGCTCTGGACGCAGTAGAAGACGGCTTCGGTGAAACCCTGCTGTCCCGTGAAAAAGCTAAACGTCACGAAGCTTGGATCACGCTGGAAAAAGCTTACGAAGATGCTGAAACTGTTACCGGTGTTATCAACGGCAAAGTTAAAGGTGGCTTCACAGTTGAGCTGAATGGTATTCGTGCGTTCCTGCCGGGTTCACTGGTAGACGTGCGTCCAGTTCGCGACACCCTGCACCTGGAAGGCAAAGAGCTTGAATTCAAAGTAATCAAGCTTGATCAGAAACGTAACAACGTGGTTGTTTCTCGCCGCGCAGTTATCGAATCTGAAAACAGCGCTGAACGTGATCAGCTGCTGGAAAACCTGCAGGAAGGCATGGAAGTCAAAGGTATCGTTAAGAACCTCACTGACTACGGCGCATTCGTGGACCTGGGCGGCGTTGACGGCCTGCTGCACATCACTGACATGGCCTGGAAACGCGTTAAGCATCCGAGCGAAATCGTCAACGTGGGCGACGAAATCACTGTTAAAGTGCTGAAGTTCGACCGCGAGCGTACCCGTGTATCTCTGGGCCTGAAACAGCTGGGCGAAGATCCGTGGGTAGCTATCGCTAAACGCTATCCGGAAGGCACCAAGCTGACCGGTCGTGTAACCAACCTGACTGATTACGGCTGCTTCGTAGAAATCGAAGAAGGCGTTGAAGGTCTGGTACACGTTTCTGAAATGGACTGGACCAACAAAAACATCCACCCGTCTAAAGTTGTTAACGTGGGCGACGTGGTTGAAGTTATGGTTCTGGACATCGACGAAGAACGTCGTCGTATCTCCCTGGGTCTGAAGCAGTGCAAATCTAACCCATGGCAGCAGTTCGCAGAGACCCACAACAAAGGCGATCGCGTTGAAGGTAAAATCAAGTCAATCACTGACTTTGGTATCTTCATCGGCCTGGACGGTGGCATCGACGGTCTGGTTCACCTGTCTGACATCTCCTGGAACGCGACTGGCGAAGAAGCCGTTCGTGAGTACAAAAAAGGCGACGAAATCGCTGCCGTTGTACTGCAGGTTGATGCAGAGCGTGAGCGCATCTCTCTGGGTGTGAAACAGTTGGCTGAAGATCCGTTCAACAACTACATCACCCTGAACAAGAAAGGCGCTATCGTGACTGGTAAAGTCACTGCAGTTGACGCGAAAGGTGCTACAGTAGAATTAGCTGATGGCGTAGAGGGTTACCTGCGCGCTTCTGAAGCTTCACTGGACCGTATCGAAGACGCAACTCTGGTTCTGAGTGTTGGTGACGACGTTGAAGCTAAATTCACTGGCGTTGACCGTAAGAACCGCGTTGTAAGTCTGTCTGTACGTGCGAAAGACCAGGCTGACGAGAAAGAAGCTATCAACACTGTTAACACCAAACAGGAAGAAGGCAACTTCTCTAACGCTATGGCTGAAGCGTTCAAAGCGGCTAAAGGCGAGTAATCGACCCGAAGCACCGGGCGGCGTAAGCTGCCCGGTTTCGGTAAAAGCTGTCATACCTTTCCAAACAGGGATTAACCGGAGGTTACATGACCAAGTCAGAACTGATTGAAAGACTTGCTGGCCAGCAGACTCATATTCCGGCGAAAGTCGTTGAGGATGCGGTTAAAGAGATGCTCGAGCATATGGCCACAACGTTGGCACAAGGCGAGCGCATTGAAATCCGGGGATTCGGCAGCTTTTCTTTGCACTACCGCGCACCGCGTACCGGACGTAACCCGAAAACGGGTGACAAAGTGGATCTGGAAGGTAAATACGTTCCCCACTTCAAACCGGGCAAAGAATTGCGTGACCGTGCGAATATTTACGGCTAAGCCGTTACCGAACAGTGAAAACGACACCATCTGGTGTCGTTTTTTTTTGCCTGATGACAATCGAGCTCCAGAATTAATGTAATACCACTGCAAAAGCCTGATTATCTCTGGAGCTGCCTCCAGAATCGTTAACGCCTGGCGCGAATAACGCGATCACCTCTGGCACACTCTGTTCTCCTTTCACGGAGAAGAAAGATGCAGATAACATGGATAGTGCTGGCGCGACTGATGATGCTTGCTGCATTGCCATTAGGATTGATACCTGACTTACCCGGTAATGACATCCTGTGGGCGATGGGGGGCAGCGCACTGTTACTGAGTCTGCAACCTCTTCCCTGGTTACGTCTCGTCGGCGTGACTTTACTCCTGATGACCTGGGCATTGGCTGAGGCCCGGCAAATGGTCAGCACTATTGACCAACTGACGCAGGCACCGGTAGACGCTATCGTACGGGTAACGGATGTGCGTCAGGACAATAAACAACTGACGGTTCAACTGCTGCAAATTAATGGGCGATATCAGTTTCCACCGCTCTTTGCCACGCTAAACCACAGCGGGGAAGGGGAACCCTTTTGCAGCGGACAGCGCTGGCGTATGCAATTACGTTTACGTGCCGTGCATGCGCGCCTCAACGAAGGCGAGTTTGATGCACAGCGCTTTGCCCTGGCACAACACAAACCTGTGCAGGGCGTTATCGCGGCACGCCAGGTGTTGAATCCAACGTGTAGTTGGCGCGCCCGACTGATCAATTATCACCTTCCGGCATTTGCGGTGATGCAAGCCCCGGCAATTGTCCAGGCGCTGGCTTTTGGTATGCGGGAATCGATGACAGAAGATCAGCGTCGCATTCTACGCGAAACGGGAACAGCGCATCTGATGGCAATTTCGGGTATGCATATCGCACTGGCAGCCAGTGTTGGTTGGCTATTTATGCGGATGCTGCAATGGGTGCTCCACGCCCGACGGATTAATTATCTGTTTCCTTTGATAGCCAGTGGGTGCACTGCCGCGATTTATTGCTGGATATCTGGCAGCCATCCACCGGCACAGCGTGCCTTGCTCGCCCTGACGCTATGGATAGGACTACGCATTGCGGGCTGGCAACTGAGTGGCTGGCAGGTGTGGACATTATGTGTTGGCTTGTTGCTGGCGCTGGATCCGCTCACTGTTTTGTCAGAGAGTTTTTGGTTATCAGCCCTGGCTGTAGCGGCGCTGCTAATCTGGTATCAATGGTTTGCATTACCTGCAAGGTTTCGTAACGGGCGTCGCTGGTGGGGTTTGCAATTGCTGCATTTGCAATTGGGGATGATGTTGCTGATGGCGCCACTGCAAATATGGCTGTTTCAGGGCATTAGCCTCAGTGCGTTGCTGGCTAATCTGCTGGCAGTACCGATAATCTCATTTATCACGGTGCCGCTGATATTGCTGGCGATGGTGATGCCTGTGACTTCGTTTGCCAGTGGATTATGGTGGCTGGCGGATCAGTCGGTCCACCAAGTGATGTCTGGGCTGGCATGGCTTCCCGCGGGTTGGTTGCCATGGAGTGATGCATTGCCAGCGATGCTGTTGCTGTGGGGCGGGATGTTTGCCTGGCGTAGTGGCATTGTTTTTCGCGCCCCCCTGCAATGTTGCAGTATTGCCATCACTTTGCTGCTGTGGCGCGTCAGTGAGCCACGAGATGACTGGCAAATCGATATGATCGATGTTGGGCATGGCCTGGCGATCGTCATTTCTCAGGGGGATGAGGCAGTGTTATACGATACAGGCCCTCGCTGGACATACGGTGATGCAGGGAGCCGGGTCATCCTTCCCTGGTTGCAGCGTAAAAACAGAGTCTTACAGTCAATAATTTTGAGCCATAAGCATCTGGACCATCGTGGTGGGCTGGCATCAATTATCGCCGCTCACCCTGGCACACCCGTGCGTAGCGCATTGGCTGAACCCAACCATCTCACCTGTTATCAAGGGGAAGAGTGGCACTGGGGGAAACTGCGTTTTAGCGTACTCTGGCCGCCTCGTGGCTCCTCCAGAGGCGAAAATAACGACTCCTGTGTGGTACGGATCGATGATGGCAAAGTGAGTTTACTGTTGACGGGGGATATTGAGCGGGAGGCTGAAAGGATGCTGGTCGCGCAGCAAAAGCAGGCACTGGCCTCAACCATTTTACAGGTGCCTCATCATGGTAGTCGAACCTCTTCCAGCGCGTTGTTGTTGCGTAATGTCTCCGGGGAGGTCGCGATTGCCTCTGTGGCACGTTATAACGCCTGGCGGATGCCAGCGAAGACGGTGATTAGCACCTATCAGCAGCAGGGTTATCATTGGCATGACACCGCCCAATCCGGCCAGATACAGATAGGGATCCGTGCAGGTCATTGGCAAATAAAAGGGTTAAGAGAGCAAATAAAGCCCCGCTGGTATCATCAGTGGTTTGGCGTCAAACGTGAATCCAGGTAGAATGAGCGGCTATTTCAAACAGCGTGACTAAATAATGCAACAAGACAAAGATCTCTCAACGTGGCAGACATTTCGCCGACTCTGGCCGATGATTGCGCCCCACAAAGCTGGCTTATTCGTGTCTGCTGTGGCGCTGATACTCAATGCGGCAGGCGACACCTTAATGCTCTCCCTGTTGAAACCTTTACTGGATGACGGCTTCGGTAAAGCTGACAAATCCGTGCTGTTGTGGATGCCGCTGGCGGTAATCGGTTTGATGCTGATGCGCGGAATAACCAGTTATATTTCTAGCTATTGCATTTCGTGGGTTTCCGGCAACGTAGTGATGAATATGCGTCGTCGCCTGTTCAGTCACATGATGGGTATGCCGGTGGCCTTCTTTGACCAGCAGTCGACAGGTACGTTGCTGTCTCGTATCACTTATGACTCCGAGCAGGTCGCTTCATCGTCTTCCAGTGCGCTGGTTACGGTGGTGCGTGAAGGTGCATCGATCATCGGCCTGTTCATCATGATGTTTTACTACAGCTGGCAGCTGTCATTGATCCTGATTGTTCTGGCACCGATCGTTTCCTTTGCGATTCGCAACGTCTCAAAACGCTTCCGTAATATCAGCAAAACCATGCAGAACACCATGGGACAGGTGACAACCAGCGCCGAGCAAATGCTGAAAGGGCACAAAGAGGTGCTGATTTTTGGCGGCCAGGAAGTAGAGTCCCAGCGATTTGCACGCGTCAGCAATCAGATGCGTCAACAGGGCATGAAACTGGTTTCTGCCTCGTCTATCTCTGACCCGGTTATTCAGCTGATCGCTTCTCTGGCGCTGGCTTTTGTGCTGTATGCTGCCAGCTTCCCAAGCGTAATGGATACATTGACCGCCGGTACCATCACGGTGGTGTTCTCCTCGATGATCGCCCTGATGCGCCCGCTTAAGTCGCTGACTAACGTTAATGCGCAGTTCCAGCGTGGTATGGCGGCTTGTCAGACGCTGTTCAGCATTCTGGATAGCGAGCAGGAGAATGACAGCGGTACGCGTCAGCTGGAACGCGCTAAAGGTGATGTGGAATTCCGTCATGTAACCTTCACTTACCCTGGCCGTGATACTCCGGCGTTGCGCGATATCAATCTGAGCTTACCGGCCGGAAAAACCGTGGCACTGGTGGGTCGTTCAGGTTCAGGTAAATCTACCATGGCGAGTCTGCTGACCCGCTTTTACGATATTCAACAGGGTGAAATCCTGCTGGACGGACACGATTTACGCGAATACACCCTGGGTTCGTTACGTAACCAGGTGGCGTTAGTGTCGCAGAATGTGCATTTGTTCAACGACACCATCGCGAATAACATCGCTTATGCACGCAATGAACAGTACAGCCGCGAAGAGGTTGAGCGGGCTGCGACTATGGCGCATGCGATGGATTTCATCAAAAAAATGGATAACGGGCTTGATACCGTCATCGGCGAAAATGGTGTGCTGCTCTCCGGCGGCCAACGTCAGCGTATCGCCATTGCCCGTGCTTTATTGCGTGATTGCCCAATCCTGATCCTTGATGAAGCGACTTCTGCTCTGGATACCGAGTCTGAACGTGCGATTCAGTCGGCGTTGGATGAATTGCAGAAAAATCGCACCTCGGTCGTGATTGCGCACCGTCTTTCAACCATCGAAAAAGCGGATGAAATCGTGGTGGTTGAAGATGGTCGTATTGTTGAGCGTGGTACGCATGAGGTTCTGCTGGCCGAAAAAGGAGCTTATGCACAACTTCACAAATTGCAGTTTGGCCAATGATTGAACGCATCTGGAGTGGGCGTTCGCCGCTGTGGCTGCTGTTATGGCCGCTCAGCCTGCTGTATGGGGCAGTCAGCTGGCTGATTCGCCTCAGTTTCCAGCGTGGCTGGCGTAAAAGCTGGCGTGCGCCCTGTCCGGTGATTGTGGTGGGTAATCTCACTGCTGGCGGTAACGGCAAAACACCGGTGGTTATCTGGCTGGTGCAGGCGTTGCAACAACGAGGTCTGCGTCCTGGGATAGTGTCGCGCGGCTATGGTGGTAAAGCTGAACGTTATCCACTGTTAGTCGATGCCGAAACGTCCACCGAGCTGGCAGGTGATGAGCCGGTGTTGATAGCTCAACGTACCGGTGCGCCGGTCGCGGTGGCCCCGCAACGTCGTGTTGCCGTCGAGGCCTTATTGTCCCGGCAGCAGCTGGATGTGATTATCACCGATGATGGATTGCAGCATTACGCTCTGCAACGTGACCGCGAGTGGGTCGTGGTGGATGGCGTACGTCGTTTCGGCAATGGCTGGTGGTTGCCCGCCGGGCCAATGCGCGAACGAGCTTCCCGTCTTGATCAGGTTGATGCCGTTATCGTGAACGGTGGTGAAGCCAGTGGTCGTGAAATCGCTATGACATTACAACCAGGTCAGGCGATAAATCTCGTTACCGGGCAAAGCGCCAGCCTGGCACAGTTGCCATCGGTGATCGCCATGGCCGGTATTGGGCATCCGCCTCGTTTCTTCACTACCCTGAAGCAGCAAGGGTTACAGCCTGTTGCGGAAATCGCTTTTGCTGACCATCACGCTTATAGCGAAGCCGAATTAAGCAGCCTGACGCAACAAGGGCAGTGTCTGCTGATGACGGAAAAAGATGCAGTGAAATGCCGCGCGTTTGCGCGTGAAAACTGGTGGTATTTACCCGTCGATGCGCATCTTGCAGGGGCGTCCTTGCCTGTGCTGTTAGATGACATCACGCAACTTTGTCTCAACGCCCGCGACGCAAAATCGCGCTAAAACTGACAGGGAAACTGAGTAATGACCCGCGCTGATTCCCTCTCTTTACAGACCGCTCGCAATCTCCATCTTTCCGCTCAGGGGCTGCTTCGGCCTGCCGGGCGGCGGGCCCGTTTCGCTGATATTCATGCCACTATCCGTCAGATGTCATTGCTGCAAATTGACACCATCAATGTGGTGGCGCGCAGCCCCTATCTGGTGTTATTCAGCCGTCTTGGTGACTACCCGATAACCTGGCTGGATGAGTCGCTGGCATCGGGCGAGTTGTTTGAGTACTGGGCGCATGAAGCCTGTTTTATCCCGCGTGAAGACTACCCGTTGCTGCGCCATCGCATGCTCGATCCTTCGCGACTTGGCTGGAAATATAACGCGCAGTGGGTTGAAGAGCATCAGCAGGAGATTGCCGACCTGCTGGAGCATATCAACGCTAACGGTCCGGTGCGTGCCGCTGATTTTGCCACGGAAAAGCACAGTAAACCGGGCTGGTGGGCGTGGAAGCCGCATAAACGCCATCTGGAAAACTTGTTTAGTGCAGGGGAGTTGATGGTGGTAGAACGCCGCAATTTCCATCGAGTGTATGACCTACAGCAACGGGTGATGCCGGACTGGGATGATGAGCAGCACGCGCTCAGTGAAGAGGACGCTGTGGTCAGTATGCTCAACCACAGCGCGCGTAGTCTGGGTATTTTCCGCCCCACCTGGTTGGCTGATTACTATCGGCTGAAGCGGGTTGCATTGAAACCCTGGCTTGAGGCCGCGCAGGAGCGGGGCGAGATTATTCCGGTGCAGGTTGAGCAACTGGGCGAGATGTGGCTGCATCATGAGTTACTCCCGCAACTGGAAAAATCGTCGGCAGCCACCCATACCGCGCTGCTTTCTCCCTTTGACCCGGTGGTATGGGATCGACGCCGGGCGCTGGAACTGTTCAATTTTGACTACCGCATCGAATGCTATACGCCAGCGGAGAAGCGTAAGTTCGGCTACTTTGTGCTGCCGGTTTTGCATCGTGGCGTACTGAAAGGTCGGCTCGATGCGAAGATGGATCGCCAGGCGCAGCAATTGGTGATCCGCGCTTTCTGGCTGGAGGAGGGGGTGCGTGTGACGGCCAGCTTTGTCAATGACGTTCAGCGTGCCATCACGCGATTTGCCCAATGGCAGGGGGCCAGTGAAGTGTTGATTGAACTGGCACCATCGGCATTGCGTGCTGCCTGGTCAGATCGCTGGACAATAACTGCGTAGTGGATTCCGGCACGTTGTCTCGCGCTACGCTATGGTATGCTTATTACCTGACGAATCGATCCGGTATGGAGGAGATTATGGATCACCGTTTGCTTGAAATTGTGGCCTGCCCGGTTTGCAATGGAAAACTGTACTACAACAAAGAACAGCAGGAGTTAATCTGCAAACCCGATGGGCTGGCATTCCCGGTGCGCGATGGTATTCCGGTATTACTGGAAAACGAAGCGCGAACCTTGTCTGTTGAAGAGATCCATCCATGAGTTTCGTCGCCATTATTCCGGCGCGCTACGCTTCTACGCGTCTGCCGGGCAAGCCATTGGTGGATATTCTCGGTAAACCGATGGTGGTGCATGTGATGGAACGTGCGCGTGAATCCGGTGCCGATCGGGTGATTGTTGCCACGGATCATCCTGATGTTGCGGCGGCGGTAGAAGCGGCAGGTGGTGAAGTCTGCATGACGCGTGCTGACCATCATTCCGGTACCGAGCGCCTGGCGGAAGTGATTGAAAAATATCAGTTCCCGGATGACACCATCATTGTCAATGTGCAGGGTGACGAGCCGATGATCCCGCCAGCGATTGTGCGCCAGGTGGCGGCAAACCTGGCTGAGGCTGATGCGGGTATGGCGACCCTTGCGGTGCCCATCCGTGATGCGGAAGAAGCGTTCAACCCAAATGCGGTAAAAGTGGTTACTGATGCGCAGGGTTATGCACTTTACTTCTCGCGCGCCACCATTCCGTGGGATCGCGAGCGTTACGCGAAATCGCGCGAGCAGGCTGGCGATACGCTGCTACGTCATATTGGTATCTATGCTTACCGCGCTGGCTTTGTCCGTCGTTATATCTCGTGGCAACCCTGCCCGCTGGAGCAGATTGAGTTGCTCGAGCAGTTGCGTGTCTTGTGGTATGGCGAGAAGATCCATGTCGCCGTAGCAGAAACGGTGCCCAGCGTTGGTGTTGACACCCCGGAAGACCTGTTGCGCGTTCGCGCTGCCATGCAGGCTTAATCCCGCAGCGGCCAGCTTTTGCGGCTGGCCCTGCTGTTCTTTGATCTGGCGCATCGCTCTGCGCTACCGTGACCTCCAGGATATTTAAGTCACTTTCTCAGGAGGATGACGCATGGAACAGCTTCGCTCAGAACTCACGCTGGTGCTTGGTGAAAGCGTCGGCCGTCTTGAAACCATCAGTGAACAATCCCAATCGCGGCTTTACGCGTTATATGACGCCGCCGATAAACCGATGCCGGTTGTCGCGAAATATTTCCGTCATCAGGGGCGCGCAGCGTTGGAAGCCAAAAAGCTGGCGATGCTGGGCCGCGATGGATTAATTGCAGTACCGGCGGTGTTTGGCCTGGTACTCAGCCAGCAGAAACCGGTACACGAAATGTTGCTGATGGCACGTCTCAATGGTGTGTCTGCCGAAGCGCCCGCGCGAACGGCTGCACGTTGGGGGCAGCTTTGCGAGCAGGTGGTTGAAGGCTTACTGGCGTGGCATCGCATTGACAGTCATGGACTGGTCGGCAGCATCGACAGCATTCAGGAAAACAACTGGCCTGCCTGGTATCAGCAGCGGGTCGAGGTGTTGTGGTCAACGTTAGGCTACCTGTCGCCCCCCGATTTCACCCTCGACGATCGGCAAATTCTGTTTCGTAGCCGTCAGCAACTGACCCGATTATTTCAGGGGTTTGACGATCCCTGCGTGCTGATCCACGGCAACTTGCGGCTGGCGAGTATCATGAAGGATGTGCGCAGTGATCAACTGGTGGCAATGACACAACCCGGCAATGTGTTGTGGGCGCCACGCGAATTTGAACTGATGCGGCTGGGTGACAACGGGGCAGAAGCCTCGCTGTTGCAGCACTATTTGCGGCGTGCACCGGTCGCAGAAGGATTTCTCTGGCGGCGCTGGCTGTATCAACTCTGGGATTGTATTGATACCCTGGTCAGCACCGGCCAGTTCGACCGTCCACGCTTTGATAACGCGCGTGAACAGTTACTCCCCTGGCTGGGATGAGGTGAGGTCATCACCGCGTAGCGACTGCCACGCCTGCCCCAGGGTTTCATAAATTGCCCGCTCGCTATGGCTGAGCCACAATGGTGAAGGGATCGCGCGCTCCCAGCCGTTTAATGGCGAGGTGATGGCCAGTTGATTGGCCGGGGCAGCCAGTGGATTAAGTCCGGCACGCTGGAAGAACTGCATCGCCCGTGGCAGATGATTGGCGGATGTCACCAGCAGGAAGGGATGTTGCCCCACGGCGATTTTTACGGCCTGCGCTTCTTCCCGGGTATCTTTAGGCTGGTCCAGCACGATAATTGCGCTGTCGGGGACGCCGAGGCTCTCCGCCACCATCGCTGCCACGCGGCCATTGCTCATGGGGTTATCTCCTGCTGCCGCACCGGTAAAAATCATCTTCGCCTGCGGATAACGTCGCCATTGACGCACCCCTTCAGCCACCCGAGGCAGACTATTCCCAATCAGGTTCGAACTGGGTGCCCATTCCGGATTAAAGGTGTATCCGCCACCCAACACCACGATATAATCGACGCTGACAGAACGGTTCCAGGTCGGATAGGCCTTTTCCAGTGGCAGCAACAGGCGATCGGCTACCGGTTGCAGGCTGAGTAACAGCAGCAACAGCCAACTGATTGATATCAGGATTTTGCCGCTTTTCTGCCAGCGGCTGAACCAGAGCAATAAAAGTCCGGCTGCCATCAACGACAGCAGCAGTGGCAAGGGCAGTAACATTCCCCCGATCACTTTTTTTAACGTGAAAAACATCGAAAATTGCTCCTTTTGGCCGAAAAAACAGCAGCCAGACACTAACCACGGGATGAAAGGTTCATTCTTATTGCGCCTGTGACAAAATAGCACAAGTTGAAGGCAGCAGAACGGAGCGACCAGCATGCAGGATCGTAACTTTGACGATCTCGCGGAGAGATTTTCAAAGAACATATATGGCACCAATAAAGGCATGGTGCGTCAGGCGATCCTGTGGGATGAGCTGGATACGTTGTTGCCGACGCTGCCCGCCGGGCCGCTGTCGGTGCTGGATGCCGGTGGCGGAGTAGGGCAAATCTCCAGCGGTCTGGCGGCGCGCGGCCATCAGGTGTTGTTGTGTGATCTGTCTGCGGAGATGTTGAAGCTGGCGGAAGCGCATGCCCTTGCCGAGGGTGTGAGCCACAACATGCAATTCAAACAAATTAGCGCGCAACAGGTCGGCGAACATTTGGATAAGCCAGTTGATCTGGTATTGTTTCACGCTGTGCTGGAATGGGTCGCGCAACCCGAGGTGGTATTGCAGGCGTTATGGCACACCCTGAAGCCCGGTGGCGTGTTGTCGCTGATGTTTTTTAATCGCCATGCCTTAACCATGCGCCTGCTGACCCTTGGCAATTTCGGCTATCTACAGGCCAATATGTCCAAGCGCAAGAAGCGCACGCTGTCGCCCGATTACCCACGCGATCCCGAAGAGGTGTATCGCTGGCTGACAGATTGTGGATTTGAGATTGAACAGCGCGCTGGCATTCGTGTCTTTTGTGACTACATGAAAGAACAGTCTGCCGCCGTGAAAGACGTTGAGTCCATTATTGAGATGGAACGGCGCTACTGTCGCCAGGAGCCCTTTTTAAGTTTAGGGCGTTATATCCATGTGACCGCGCGCAAACCCAGGTAGAAGGACCAACTATGAGCGATTTTTCCCAGACGGTGCCCGAACTGGTGGCATGGGCGCGCAAGAACGATTTTTCGCTTGCGCTGCCGGTTGAACGTCTGGCGTTTTTGCTGGCTATCGCCACCCTGAACGGTGAGCGGATGGACGGTGAGATGAGTGAAGGCGAGTTGATTGACGCATTTCGTCATGTCAGTAAAGCGTTCGAACAAACCCACGAAACCGTTCAGGTGCGTGCCAATAACGCCATCAACGATATGGTGCGGCAGCGTCTGCTCAACCGTTTTACCAGCGAACTGACGGAAGGCCATGCGATTTACCGCCTGACGCCGTTAGCTATCGGTATCACTGACTACTATATTCGCCAGCGTGAGTTTTCCACCCTGCGTCTGTCGATGCAGCTGTCGATCGTGGCGCAAGAGCTGAAACGTGCGGCGGATGCTGCGGAAGAAGACGGTGATGAATTTCACTGGCATCGCAACGTGTTTGCGCCGCTGAAATATTCGGTGGCGGAGATCTTCGACAGTATCGACATGACGCAACGCCTGATGGATGAACAGCAGCAGGCGGTGAAGACCGATATCGCCGATCTGCTGAACAAAGACTGGCGCGCGGCGATCTCCAGTTGTGAAATGCTGCTGTCAGAAACCTCCGGCACCCTGCGTGAGTTGCAGGATACGCTGGAGGCGGCGGGCGATAAGTTGCAGGCCAATCTGCTGCGTATCCAGGACGCTACCCTGAGCAGCCCGGATCTCGGTTTTGTCGACAAGCTGGTGTTTGATCTGCAAAACAAGCTGGATCGCATTATCAGCTGGGGCCAGCAGGCTATTGACCTGTGGATCGGTTATGACCGCCATGTTCACAAATTCATTCGTACCGCCATCGACATGGACAAGAACCGCGTATTCGCCCAGCGTTTACGTTTGTCGGTACAAAACTATTTCGACCAACCCTGGGCGCTGACCTACGCCAATGCCGACCGCCTGTTTGATATGCGCGACGAAGAGATGACGCTGCGTAACGACGAGGTGATGGGCGAGCTGCCGGCGGAGCTGGAGTACGAAGAGTTTAACGAGATTCGTGAGCAGCTGGCGGCGATGATTGAAGAAGCCTTACAGGTGTATAAGCAGGAACACAAACCCCTTAACCTCGCGACGGTGATGCGTGACTATCTGGCGCAATATCCGCGCGCGCGTCATTTTGATCTGGCGCGCATTGTCATCGATCAGGCGGTTCGTCTTGGCGTCGCCGAGGCTGATTTAGCCGGTCTGCCTGCGGAATGGCAGACCATTAATGAATACGGAGCCAAGGTGCAGGCACATGTCATCGACAAATATTGAACAAGTGATGCCAGTCAAACTGGCGCTGGCACTGGCAAATCCCCTTTTTCCTGCGCTCGATAGCCAGTTACGCGCAGGACGCCATATTGGCATCGAAGAGCTGGATAATCATGCTTTCCTGATGGATTACCAGGAGTATCTGGAAGAGTTTTATGCGCGTTACAACGTGGAACTGATCCGCGCGCCGGAAGGTTTTTTCTATTTGCGCCCGCGTTCAACCACGCTGATCCCGCGCTCGGTACTGTCCGAGCTGGATATGATGGTCGGCAAAATCCTGTGTTACCTCTATCTCAGCCCGGAACGTCTTGCCAACGAAGGCATTTTCACCCAGCAGGAGCTTTACGATGAGCTGCTGTCGCTGGCGGATGAGAGCAAACTGCTCAAGCTGGTGAACCAGCGCTCCACCGGTTCTGACCTCGATCGTGCCAAGTTGCAGGAGAAGATGCGTGCTTCACTGAACCGCCTGCGTCGTCTCGGCATGGTGTGGTTTATGGGCAATGACAGCAGCAAATTCCGTATCACCGAATCGGTGTTCCGGTTCGGGGCGGATGTGCGCAGCGGTGATGATGCCCGCGAAGCGCAGCTGCGTCTGATTCGCGATGGTGAAGCCATGCTGATTACAACTGCTCCGGCCACCGAAGAAAGCGACAACGACGCCGAGAATGAAGCGAGTGATAACGCGGAGGATGAACAGGCATGATTGAACGCGGTAAATTTCGTTCGCTAACGCTGATCAACTGGAACGGCTTCTTTGCCCGTACCTTTGATCTTGATGAATTGGTGACCACGCTGTCAGGCGGCAACGGTGCGGGTAAATCCACCACGATGGCGGCCTTTGTCACGGCGTTGATTCCGGATCTGACGCTGCTGCATTTCCGTAACACCACCGAAGCCGGGGCGACCTCCGGTTCGCGCGACAAAGGTTTGCACGGTAAATTGCGTGCGGGCGTCTGCTATGCGGTGCTGGATGTCGTCAACTCACGTCATCAGCGCGTAGTGGTGGGTGTGCGTCTGCAACAGGTCGCCGGGCGTGATAAGAAGGTGGATATCAAGCCGTTCAGCATTCACGGCCTGCCCACCGATACACAACCTACCGATATCCTGACTGAGATCCTCGGCAGTCGCCAGGCGCGTGTGTTGCCGCTGACCGAAGTGAAAGATCGTGTCGAGGCGCAGGAAGGCGTGCAGTTCCGCCAGTACAGCTCGGTAACGGATTATCATGCCACGTTGTTCGAACTTGGCGTGGTGCCGCGCCGCCTGCGTACCGCGGGCGATCGCAGCAAATTCTATCGTCTGATTGAAGCGTCGTTATACGGCGGTATCTCCAGCGCCATTACCCGATCGTTACGTGATTACCTGCTGCCGGAAAACAGCGGCGTGCGTAAAGCCTTCCAGGATATGGAAGCGGCACTGCGTGAAAACCGCATGACGCTGGAAGCGATTCGCGTTACCCAGTCAGACCGCGATTTGTTTAAGCATTTGATCTCCGAAGCGACCAGCTACGTTTCGGCGGATTACATGCGTCACGCCAATGAACGTCGCATCCACCTGGATGGCGCATTGCAACTGCGTAATGAGCTGTTTACCAGCCGTAACCAACTGGCGTCGGAACAGTATCGCCACATCGAAATGGCGCGAGAGCTGTCTGAGCACAGCGGCGCGGAAAACGATCTGGAAACCGATTATCAGGCAGCCAGCGATCACCTGAATCTGGTGCAGACGGCGATGCGTCAGCAGGAGAAGATCGAGCGTTACGATGCCGATCTGGAAGAGCTGACTTACCGTCTCGAAGAGCAGAACGAGGTGGTGGCTGAAGCGCGTGAAGTGCATGAAGAAAATGAAGCACGCGCCGAAGCGGCAGAAGTGGAAGTGGATGAGCTGAAAAGCCAACTGGCCGACTTCCAGCAGGCGCTGGATGTGCAGCAAACCCGCGCCATTCAGTATCAACAGGCATTGCAGGCACTGGATAAAGCCCGTACACAGTGTCAATTGCCGGATCTGTCCATCGATAACGCTGCGGAGTGGCAGGAAACTTTTCAGGCTCGCGAAGAAGAAGCGACCGAAAAACTGTTGCGTCTGGAACAGAAACTCAGCGTTGCTGAAGCGGCGCACAGCCAATTTGAACAGGCACTGGCGCTGGTTATCAGCATTGCTGGTGACGTTAACCGTCAGGATGCCTGGCAGGTCGGGCGTGAATTGCTGCGTGATGCGGCCAATCAGCGCCATCATGCCGAACAACTCTCCTCGCTGCGTCTGCGTCTGAACGAGCTGGAACAGCGTCTGCGCGAGCAGAACGAAGCCGAGCGTCTGCTGGCAGATTTCTGTAAGCGTCAGGGGCAGCAATATGATGCCGATGCGCTGGAAGGCTTACAGCGTGAGCTGGAAGCGCAGATTGAGCAGCTGAGCAGCAGCGTTGCCGATGCCGGTGAACGCCGTATGCTGATGCGCCAGGAGCTGGAGCAACTGCGTGAGCGTATCACCGCGCTGACCGCGCGCGCGCCGCACTGGCTGGCTGCGCAGGAGATTCTGACGCAGCTGAGCGAGCAAACCGGACAGCAGCTGACCAGCAGCCAGCAAATCACCGAATTTATGCAGCAGTTGCTGGAGCGCGAGCGCGAAACCACCGTCGAACGTGATGAGGTGGCGGCACGTAAACGTGACGTTGAGAAGCAAATCGAACGTCTCAGCCAGCCGGGTGGTGCAGAAGATGCACGTCTGACACAGCTTGCTGAGCGTTTTGGCGGCGTATTGCTGTCTGAAATTTATGATGATGTCACGCTGGACGATGCGCCGTACTTCTCCGCGCTCTATGGTCCATCGCGCCATGCGATTGTGGTGCCGGATCTCTCACTGGTGCGTGAGCTGCTGAATGGCCTGGAAGATTGCCCGGAAGATCTGTATCTGATTGAAGGGGATCCGCAGTCATTTGATGACAGCGTTTTCGGCGTTGATGAGCTGGAAAACGCGGTAGTGGTGAAGGTGGCCGAGCGTCAGTGGCGCTACTCCCGCTTCCCGAAGGTGCCGCTATTTGGCCGTGCCGCGCGTGAGAATCAGCTGGAGCTGTTAAACAACGAACGCGATCAACTGGCGGAACGTTATGCAACGCTCTCCTTTGATGTGCAGAAAACCCAGCGCCTGCATCAGTCATTCAGCCGCTTTATCGGCAGCCATTTAGCGGTAGCGTTTGACGAAGACCCGGAAGCCTTGATTCGCCAGCTCAACAGCCGTCGCGGCGAACTGGAACGCGCGCTGAGTCAGCATGAAAACGATAACCAACAGCAGCGCATGCAGTACGAACAGGCGAAAGAGGGCGTGGCCCAACTGAACCGCCTGCTGCCGCGCGTGACGCTGCTGTTGGATGATACGTTGGCGGATCGCTGTGAAGAGATCCGTGAGCGCGTCGAAGAAGCACAGGAAGCGGCGCGTTTCCTGCATCAGCACAGTAACAAACTCGGCAAACTGGAGCCGTTGTTGCCGGTGCTACAGAGCGATCCGCAGCAGCATGATCAGCTGGAGCGTGATTATCAGCAGGCGCAGCAGTTGCAGCGTGAGGCGCGTCAGCAGGCGTTTGCGCTTACCGAAGTGGTTCAGCGTCGCGCACATTTCAGCTACGAAGACTCGGCTGGCATGCTGACCGGTAACAGCGACCTCAACGAGAAGTTACGTCAGCGTCTCGAGCAGGCAGAGGGTGAGCGCAGTCGCGCCCGCGAACGTCTGCGTGAACATCAGGCTCAGTTGACGCAATATTCCCAGGTGCTGGCTTCCCTGAAAAGTTCGTATGACGCTAAGCGCGATATGTTGAAAGAGTTGCAGCAGGAGATGCAGGACATCGGTGTGCATGCCGATGCCAGCGCCGAGGAGCGTGCACGCGCCCGCCGCGATGAACTCTATACCGCGTTAAGCCATAACCGTGCGCGTCGTAACCAGTTGGAAAAACAGCTCACTTTCTGCGAAGCAGAAATGGACAGCCTACAGAAGAAATTGCGCAAGCTGGAGCGTGATTATCACCAGATACGCGAGCAGGTTGTCACGGCGAAAGCGGGCTGGTGCGCGGTGCTGCGCCTGGTGAAAGAAAATGGTGTCGAGCGACGCCTGCATCGTCGTGAACTGGCTTATCTGAGCGGCGATGAATTGCGTTCAATGTCGGATAAGGCGTTGGGCGCCCTGCGTCTGGCGGTGGCGGATAACGAACATCTCCGCGATGTATTGCGGATGTCGGAAGATCCGAAACGTCCGGAGCGTAAAATTCAGTTCTTTATCGCGGTCTACCAGCATCTGCGTGAGCGTATTCGTCAGGACATCATTCGTACCGATGATCCGGTGGAAGCGATTGAGCAGATGGAGATTGAGCTGAACCGCCTTACGGAGGAGCTGACGGCGCGCGAGCAGACGCTGGCGATCAGTTCGCGCAGCGTCGCCAACATCATTCGTAAAACCATTCAGCGTGAGCAGAACCGTATTCGTCAGCTTAACCAGGGCTTGCAAGCGGTCAGCTTTGGTCAGGTGCGCAGCGTGCGGCTGAACGTGAACGTGCGTGAAACGCACTCGATGCTGCTGGAAACGCTGTCAGAGGAACATGAACAGCATCAGGATCTGTTTAACAGCAATCGCCTGACCTTCTCTGAAGCGCTGGCGAAGTTGTATCAGCGCCTGAATCCACAAATCGATATGGGCCAGCGTACGCCACAGACCATTGGTGAAGAGCTGCTCGATTACCGCAACTACCTGGAGATGGAGGTTGAGGTTAACCGTGGCTCCGATGGCTGGCTACGCGCGGAAAGTGGTGCGCTCTCAACCGGTGAAGCGATCGGTACCGGTATGTCGATTCTGGTGATGGTGGTGCAGAGCTGGGAAGAGGAGTCACGCCGTTTGCGTGGCAAAGATATTTCCCCATGCCGTCTGCTGTTCCTCGATGAAGCCGCGCGTCTTGATGCGCGTTCCATCGCCACTTTGTTTGAGTTGTGCGAGCGTCTGGAAATGCAGTTGGTGATTGCCGCCCCGGAAAATATCAGTCCGGAAAAAGGGACCACTTATAAACTGGTGCGTAAGGTATTTAACAACACCGAACACGTTCATGTAGTGGGCCTGCGTGGCTTCTCAGCGGATCCGGCACCGGTGAAGCGAGAAAATAACGCGCCGGACCTGGAAACAGAAAATTCGTAGCGGGAATTGTGGTTAAAATTCATCGCTACAGTTAATGTGTAAACGGCATTTGCTACCAGAGGCAAATGCCGTTTTTATTTGTATACTCAAAAATATGTATAAGGTAGTACACAGCATAGCGAGTCGGCTGTGTCTTAGGCGAGAAGGGGGCCAGGGATGTTGCTGAATAATAAGAGCAGATTTAATCGTGCTGTCATAGCACTCAGTTTGTCACTGGTATTGTCGCCACTGGCGGCCAGCCATGCGGCAATTATCGCAGCGCTACCGGGTACGACGCACCATACTCTGTCGGTCGCGGATAGCCAGCGTCAGATTCAGCAGGTTTTCAGCCCCAGCGAACAACCGTTCTATCTTCCCGGGCTGGCAGGCATTTATGCCGCCCGTAATATGGCGCCGTTGTGGCAGGACCGCACGGCGGTGCAGGCGTTTCAGCAGCAACTGGCGGAAGTGGCATTATCCGGGGTACAGCCGCAGTTTACGCGCTGGGTAGGGTTACTGACCAACCCAGCGATAAAAGGGCTGGCACGCGATATCGTGCTGAGTGATGCCATGTTGGGCTATCTGCAATTTGTCTCCGGCGTGCCGACGCAGGGCGAAACCTGGTTGTACAGCAACGTGCCGTACAAGATGGTGATGCCCACCATTGCGACGATTAACCAGTGGCAAAACGCGGTAAATGGTGGTGGAAGCCGTGCCTTTGTCATCTCGCTTGAGCCGCAACATCCGCAATACGCTCCCATGCACGCAGCGCTGAAAACCCTGTTGACCGACAACCGCCCGTGGCCGCAATTACGTGATAGCGGTACGCTGCGGCCCGGCCAAATCAGTAATGATGTGCCTGCCCTGCGTGAGATTTTACAACGTACCGGCATGTTGACCGGGCATAGCGCGACACCGACGCCCGCAGACGATGCTGTGCCTGTGGCACCGGTGCCGGTCAGTCAGAGTGCGCAGCCCGTTGCGGTCAGCCCCTCGGCAGCCAACGTGAATGATCTCTCCGCTCAGGCACCACAAGCGCCGGGCAATGTCGCAGCGAATCCCGTGCAATCGGCCAACAATGTCTATGATGCTGCGCTGGTGGACGGCGTAAAGCGCTTTCAGCATTGGCAAGGCCTGGCCGATGATGGCGCGATTGGTCCGCGCACTCGCGAATGGTTGAATGTCTCACCGCAAATGCGCGCCGCCTTGCTGGCACTCAATATCCAACGGCTGCGTTTGCTGCCGGATGATATGCATAACGGTATCATGGTCAATATCCCCAACTATTCACTGACCTACTACAACAATGGTGCCACCATCCTGTCGTCACGCGTGATCGTCGGACGTCCCGATCGCAAAACGCCGCTGATGCGCAGCGCATTGAATAATGTGGTGCTCAATCCGCCGTGGAATGTGCCGACTTCGCTGGTGCGCCAGGACATTGTGCCGAAGGTCAAACAGGACCCGGGTTATCTTTATAAACACGGTTATACCCTGTTGTCAGGCTGGAGCGCTGATGCGCAAGTCATCGATCCCTCCACGCTCGACTGGAATATGGTTTCAGCCGCCAGCTTCCCTTACCGTATCCGTCAGGCTCCTGGCGCAATGAATTCGCTGGGGCGTTATAAATTCAATATGCCCAGCTCGGATGCCATTTATCTGCACGATACGCCGAACCACAACCTGTTTCAGCGTGATATTCGTGCGCTCAGCTCTGGCTGTGTCCGGGTGAATAAGGCGTCTGAACTGGCGGATTTGTTGCTTCAGGATGCGGGGTGGAATGACAGCCGTATCTCTGACACCCTGAAAGAGGGTAGCACGCGCTACATCCCGATTCGTCATCGTATCCCGGTTAACCTCTATTATCTGACGGCCTGGGTGGCGGAAGATGGTCAACCGCAATATCGTACAGATATTTACAATTATGATAATCCGGCCCGTTCGGGGAGTCAGGTGCTGACCAAAGCTGGTCAATTGCTACTCTAGTGATTGATTTAATTCATCTCCTTTCTGGTTAACTTTCATACAACCGGCAGCAAAATTGCGATTTTGCGCCGGTTCTGCATTTTCTTTCCCTTATTCTGGGTTGACTGAGTCTGAGGCTAACGTTAATGTTCCGCCTTGTGTGCTTTTTACACATTTTTTTATCGCTTTAATCTCAGGTAACCCCGTTTCATGGCTAATTTTGATTCTCAGCGTCGCAAATTGCTCCTGATCGGAGGCGCAACGGCAGGTCTGGCACTTCTTCCTGGCTCTGCACTGGCCTCGATGTCCACCTCCCGGCCGCGTATTTTGACGCTTAATAACCTTCACACCGGTGAAACCCTCAAAACAGAGTTTTTTAACGGCAAGAGTTATGACAAGGATGAGTTAGCTCGCTTAAATCACTTCTTCCGTGATTACCGCGCCAATCAGATCAAAACCATCGATCCACATTTGTTTGATCAGATTTATCGCCTCCAGGCCGCGCTGGGAACACGTAAACCGATTCAACTGGTTTCAGGCTATCGCACCATTGCTACCAACAATATGTTGCGTGAGTCCGGTCCTGGCGTGGCGAAACACAGTTATCACACCAAAGGTCAGGCGATGGACTTCCATATCGAAGGCATTTCCCTGAGCAATGTTCGCAAAGCGGCGTTATCTCTGCGTGCAGGTGGTGTAGGATATTACCCGCGCAGCAACTTTGTTCACATTGACACCGGTCCTGTAAGGCACTGGTCGTAAAAACCGACAGCGCTGCGTGTGTCGGTCATGGAGCGCTATGAACTACCTCATCATTCCAGTCACCGCATTTTCCCAGAATTGTTCTGTCATCTGGGGTGACGATACTCAGCAGGCTGCGCTGGTGGATCCGGGCGGCGATGCTGCAACCATTATCGCCGTACTTTCAGAGCGTGGTATCACGCCGACGCAGATTCTGCTGACGCATGGGCATCTCGATCATGTGGGTGCTGCGGCTGAACTGGCAGCACATTTTCAGGCGCCGATTGTCGGACCACAGTTACTGGATGCTTTCTGGCTGGAGGCATTGCCGACTCAGAGTCGCATGTTTGGTCTGCCGGAATGTGCACCGTTAACGCCAGACCGCTGGCTGGAAGAGGGTGAAACGGTGCAGGTCGGTGAAGTGACACTGGAAGTGCTGCATTGTCCGGGACATACTCCAGGCCATATCGTGTTTTTTGACCGCGCCGGTCGTCTGTTGATCTCAGGTGATGTGATTTTTAACGGTGGTGTCGGTCGAACCGATTTTCCGCAGGGCAGCCACAGCGATTTAATCGCGGCTATCAAAACCAAACTGCTGCCGCTGGGCGATGATGTGACTTTTGTACCAGGACATGGCCCGATTTCCACGCTGGGCCGCGAACGTATCAGTAATCCATTTCTGCAATAAAATTGCATGCTTAAACCGTAGCGGCGTAATTTATCACGCGTCTTTTTCGCAATGCGTGATAAATCGCGCCGCTACGGGTTAATCCTTACAGCACTGCCACAATCGCTTCGCACAACGCCGACATATTGTCTGGCGTCATTCCCGCGACGTTAACTCGTCCTGAATTCACCGCGTAAACCCCAAACTCTTCACGCAGACGCACCACCTGATCTTTGGTCAGGCCGCTGAACGAGAACATGCCGTTCTGCTTAATGATAAAGCTGAAATCCTGCTCTGCGCCGCTTGAGGCCAGCGTGTTAACGAACAGCTGACGCATACGCTGAATACGCTGGCGCATATCGGTCAGTTCCTGCTCCCAAATGGTACGCAGCGCGTCATTGCCCAGAATGGTCGCCACCACCGCCGCACCGTGGGCCGGTGGGTTAGAGTAGTTAGCGCGAATGCTGTACTTCACCTGGCTGAACGCAGTTTTTGCCACATCGCTATTGGCGGCAACCACCGTCAGGGCACCCACACGTTCGTTATACAAGCCGAAGTTTTTTGAGTATGAGCTGGCAACAATCAACTCCTGATGCGAAGCGGCAAAAATGCGCAGGCCTTCTGCATCTTCATCCAGACCACGGGCAAAGCCCTGATAGGCGAAATCAAACAGCGGCAGCCAGCCATTTGCCTGAGACAGGGCGGCCAGTTGCTGCCATTGCTCGGTTGTAGGATCAATACCGGTTGGGTTGTGACAGCAGCCGTGGAACAGCACCACATCACCGGCTTTCGCTTCACGCAGTGACGCAACCATGCCGTCAAAATCCAATGTATGGTTAGCGGCATCGTAATACTGATAATCGCAGACCTCGAGACCCGCAGCGTTGAAGACGTTTTTGTGGTTCGGCCAGCTTGGATTGCTCACCCAGACACGTTTTACGCTGGTCTGATTGGCGAGGAAATCGGCAGCAACGCGCAGTGCGCCGGTACCACCCGGCGTTTGAGCGGTGCAGGCACGCCCAGCGGCAATCAGCGCGCTCTCTTTACCAAACAACAGTTCCTGCGTGCAACGAGCAAAATCAGCCAGGCCATCAATGCTGAGGTAATTCTTGGTGGTCTCATTTTCCAGCAAGTATTGTTCAGCTTTTTTCACACTGGTGAGCACCGGCGTTTTTCCGGTTTCATCTTTATAAACACCAATGCCAAGGTTGATTTTATTCGGGCGGTCGTCGGCGCGAAACAGGTCGGCCAAACCAAGGATAGGATCGGCGGGTGCGGCAGAGATCGATTCAAACATGAGTCAGGTCCAGTTGCGTGAACTTTAGCGAAATGAGCTATCAGGTTAGCGTCAGTCGCCACTGTTGCCAACCGTTGAGACGAAAAAGAAATAATGCCACGGCTGCGATTAATGCCGCTTATTGCGAAGTGGATCACTGAAAAGCAAAACGGAGCCTTCAGGCTCCGTTTTAAAGGTATTACGCGTTACTAATCGGCAGATTAGAACTGGTAAACCAGACCCACTGCAACTACGTCGTCGGTAGCCAGACCCAGCGGGTTGTTGTCGTCCAGCTGGTTGATTTTGTAATCAACATAGGTAGACATGTTTTTGTTGAAGTAGTAGGTTGCGCCCACTTCAACATATTTGTACAGGTCAGCATCGCCGATACCTTCGATGTCCTTGCCTTTAGACTGTACGTAGGCGATAGACGGACGCAGGCCGAAGTCGAACTGGTACTGAGCAACGAATTCCATAACCTGAGTTTTGTTAGCAAAACCGTCAGCACCGGTGATTTCGTTGCTGATGTAGGTTGCGTTACGGGTTTCGCTGTACATTGCTGCCAGGTATACGTTGTTCGCGTCATATTTCAGAGCAGTTGCCCACTGCTGAGCTTTGTCGCCACGACCGTAGGTCGCTGAGTTCTGCGCGTTGGTGCGGTCGCCTGAACCATAAGCACCTACGATGCCAACACCGATCGGAGAGGTATAGGAGATTGAAGTACCCCAGCCGTCACCGTTAGCACGACGAATTTCGTCACGATCGTTTTTGCCCTGGTACTGAACAGCGAAGTTCAGGCCATCAACCAGGCCGAAGAAGTTGCTGTTACGGTAGGTAGCCAGACCAGTAGAACGGCCAGCCAGGAAGTTGTCAGAGTAACCAGAGTCACCGCCGTATTCCGGCAGCATATCGGTCCAGCCGATTGCATCGTAAACCACGCCGTAGTTACGACCGTAGTCGAAAGAACCTGCGTCAGCAAATTTCAGACCTGCAAAGCCCAGACGGGTTTTGTTGCCATTTTGCGCGTCAGTTGAACTTTCTGAGTTGTTAGCCTGGATGTTGTATTCCCACTGGCCGTAACCGGTCAGTTGGTCGGTGATCTGAGTTTCACCTTTGAAGCCGAAGCGCACATAAGTCTGGTCGCCATCGTTGTCTGTGTCGTCAGAGAAGTAATGCAGACCATCAACTTTACCGTACAGGTCTAATTTGTTGCCATCTTTGTTGTAGATTTCTGCTGCGTTTGCTGCACCAGCAGCTAACAGAGCAGGGATAACCACTGCAAGAATGTTGCGCTTCATCATTTTTTATTACCCTCATTGGAGTTATTTGGACACCTGCCACTGCCGTCAAGAAACCTTTACGGGAACCTTGAAAGAAGTTTGGTGTCTCCTGTGTCTGCACGCATCTTTCCATCCCGGGGTTGGTAATTCTACCCCGAAAATGCTACTAATCTCGCAATTAGGTATCAAAAAGAAAAATTGTATTACAAGATGTAAATTTTCGGGAACTTTGTGAGAGAACTCTAAATTTACAAAAATAAAAAAAGGCCGGCATAGCCGACCTCGTTATATATATGAATTACTTATAATTAATCGCGAATTTTAGAAATTGGCGTTGCGCGGCGTACGTGGGAAGGGGATAACATCCCTTACATTTTGTACACCAGTGACATACGCGATTAATCGTTCGAAACCTAAGCCGAAGCCAGAGTGTGGCACGGTGCCGTAACGACGTAAGTCACGGTACCACCAGTAATCTTCTTTGTTCAGACCCATCTCAGCCAGGCGTGCATCCAGAACATCCAGACGTTCTTCACGCTGCGAACCACCGATGATTTCACCGATGCCAGGCGCCAGGACATCCATCGCTGCCACGGTTTTACCATCGTCATTCATACGCATGTAGAACGCTTTGATATCCTTCGGATAGTTTTTCACCACCACTGGGGCTTTGAAGTGTTTCTCAGCAAGGTAGCGCTCGTGTTCTGACGACAGATCGACACCCCAGGAGACCGGATTTTCGAAGCTCTGGCCGCTTTTCAGCAAAATCTCGATCGCATCGGTGTAGTCCACCTGAGCGAAATCTGCATTAACAAAACGTTCCAGGCGAGAAATCGCATCTTTGTCTACGCGCTCTGCAAAGAACGCCAGGTCATCAGCGCGCTCTTCCAGCACCGCCTTAAACACATACTTCAGCATGGCTTCCGCCAGGGCCGCGGCATCATCCAGTGTCGCGAACGCCACTTCCGGTTCCAACATCCAGAACTCAGCCAGATGGCGACTGGTGTTGGAGTTTTCAGCACGGAAGGTTGGGCCGAAGGTGTAGATTTTGGACAGCGCACAGGCATAAGTTTCGCCGTTCAACTGGCCGGACACCGTCAGGAAGGCTTCTTTACCAAAGAAGTCTTTGTCGTAATCGACTTTGCCCTGCGGGTCACGCGGCAGGTTTTCCATGTCCAGCGTAGAGACGCGGAACATCTCACCGGCACCTTCGGTATCCGAAGCGGTGATCAGCGGCGTGGAAACCCAGAAATAACCGTTTTCATGGAAGAAGCGATGCAACGCCTGCGCCAGGGTGTGACGAGTACGTGCCACCGCGCCAATCAGGTTAGTGCGCGGGCGCAGGTGCGCCACTTCACGCAGGTATTCGATGCTGTGACGTTTGGCAGCCATCGGATAGGTGTCCGGATCGTCCACCCAGCCCACTACTTCAACCTGAGTGGCTTGCAGTTCAAACGCCTGACCTTCACCCGGCGATTCCACCACTTTGCCGGTCACAATCACCGAGCAGCCCGTGGTCAGACGCAGCACTTCGTCCTGATAATTATTCAGAGAATTATTGACGACAGCCTGAACGGGATTAAAGCAGGAACCGTCATAAACGGCGATAAAGGAAAGACCGGCTTTGGAATCTCTTCGGGTACGCACCCAACCACGTACGGTGACTTCACTGTCAACCGCGACACGGCCGTGCAGTACATCCGCTACAGGCACTACGCTCATAAATATCTCTCTATATATTAGGATGAAGTCAATTTATACATTCCCCATACCGGGGTTTTGCTATGTTACTTACGAGCCATCAGGAAACAAGCAAAATTGCCGGGATACGGGGAGATTTGTTGCAGCACAGCAGGGTACAGGTACCCTGCTGTCGGGTGGTTAGCTGGCTCTTTTCACCAGCGGCAGGTCGAAGGCTTTACGCAGAGCGCGAACGAAGGCTTTATCCTGGCAGATAGTTTTACCGGGGCTGTCGGAAAGTTTAGCCACCGGCTTGCCGTTGCAGCTCACCAGTTTGATCACGATATTCAGGGGGGTTACGCCCGGAATATCGCAGGTCAGGCGCGTGCCGATACCAAACACCACATTGGCGCGCTGACCAAAGTGGCGATACAGCGCCAGCGCTTTGTCCAGATCGAGATTGTCGGAGAACACCAGCGTTTTGCTTTTCGGATCGATATCCAGTCGCTGATAGTGGGCGATGGCTTTCTCCCCCCATTCCACCGGATCGCCGGAATCATGGCGCAATCCCTGATAGCGGTTGGCAAAGCCGGGACCGAAATCGCGCAGGAAGGCATCCATAGTGATGCAATCGGTCAGTGCGATGCCGAGCTGCTCGTCGTACTCATCCAGCCAGGATTGCAGCGCAGCACGCTGGCTATTGGCCAACACCGGGCTGATCTGCTGATGTGCCTGGAACCACTCATGCGCCTGGGTGCCGACCGGGTTAAGTTGCAGACGACGGGCCAGATCATAGTTGCTGGTACCCACCAGCCACGGGAAATCCTGCTTCAGGGTGCTGACGATGGCTTCCTGCACTGGCTGGGAATAGCGGCGACGCGTACCGAAGTCCATCAGATGGAAGCGGGACATATCCAGGTCGCTGACCTGCCGGCGAAAGTCCGTCAACTTTTGTTGCAGGTGATCGACTGCCTGCGCGACACCGATCTGCGGGGTGCGGTGACGGTGCACCAGCTCACTAATCAGTGCCAGCAATGGCACTTCCCACAGAATCACCTCACGCCATGGACCGCTAATCTGGATCGCCAGCTTACCGTGATCATTACGCACCACGACCTGGCTGGGATCGAAGCGGAAACCGCGCAGCCAGCTGAGATAGTCAGCGTCAAAAAAGGGAAGGGCAGAAAGATAACGATATTCCTCTTCACTCAGGGCGAGAGAGTGCATCGCATCAATATGGGTGCGGAGTTCATCCGTGTAGACGCCGAGTAACTCGGTGCCGCGGCAGCGAAATTCCGCCGTGACCGGGACATCGTAGTAACGATGATATACGGCCTGCTGCATATGAAGCTTGTAGGCATCGGTATCAAGCAGCGTGGTCAAAATCGGGGAAGCGTGTCCTGTCATGGTGCGTTTCAGCATCCTCTTCCGCGGAGCATAGCCCGGTGTTCAACAAAGTCATAAAGACGCAGGAGTATAAAACAGTAATAGACCGCGATCACACCATATTTGCAGGGGGCAGGTCGATGGTCATTTGTGCCATTGTTAATAAATTGTAGCATTTTCTGCTAAGGCACGCATTGTGCGTGGCAAGTGAGGCCCAACCCGCTTAGACTTTGACGGGTATACCTTTTAACGATGCGAGAAGGATTTATGACGCAACAGCCGCAAATAAAATATCGTCACGACTACCGTGCACCCGATTTCACCATCACTGATATCGATTTGACGTTTGACCTTGATGCGGCCACCACGCGCGTCACCGCGGTCAGCCAGGTGAAGCGTTTAGGCAACAGCCAGGCTGAGCTGCGTCTGGATGGGGAAGATTTGACCCTGGTATCACTGGCGGTGGACGGCACTCCGTGGACGCATTATCGCGAAGAAGAGGGCGCGCTGGTGTTGAGCCAGGTGCCAGACACCTTCACCCTGACCATCATCAATGATATCCACCCGGACCAAAACACCGCGCTGGAAGGTTTGTATAAGTCAGGTGAGGCGCTGTGCACGCAATGTGAAGCCGAAGGTTTCCGTCATATTACCTGGTATCTGGACCGCCCGGATGTGCTGGCGCGTTTTACCACCACCATTATCGCCGATGCCACGCGCTATCCGTACCTGCTCTCCAATGGCAACAAGCTGGAGAGTGGTCGTCATGAAGATGGTCGCCACTGGGTCAAATGGCAGGACCCGTTCCCGAAACCCTGTTATCTGTTTGCGCTGGTCGCTGGTGATTTTGATGTGCTGCGCGACAGCTTTACCACCCGCTCAGGCCGTGATGTGGCGCTGGAGATCTTTGTCGATCGCGGCAACCTTGACCGTGCCGACTGGGCAATGACCTCGCTGAAAAACAGCATGAAGTGGGATGAGGAGCGTTTTGACCTCGAATATGACCTCGATATCTTTATGATCGTCGCGGTGGATTTCTTTAATATGGGCGCGATGGAGAATAAAGGGCTGAACGTCTTTAACTCTAAATACGTGCTGGCGAAAGCGGAAACCGCCACCGACAAAGATTACCTCGGTATTGAAGCGGTGATTGGTCACGAATATTTCCACAACTGGACCGGCAACCGCGTCACCTGCCGTGACTGGTTCCAGCTCAGCCTGAAAGAGGGGCTGACAGTGTTCCGCGATCAGGAGTTCAGCTCAGATCTCGGTTCCCGCGCGGTGAATCGCATCGATAATGTGCGCGTGATGCGCGGCGCGCAGTTCGCTGAAGATGCCAGCCCGATGGCACACCCGATTCGCCCGGATCAGGTCATTGAGATGAACAACTTCTACACCCTGACGGTGTATGAAAAGGGTTCAGAAGTGATTCGCATGATGCACACCCTGCTGGGCGAAGAGAATTTCCAGAAAGGGATGCAGCTCTATTTTGAGCGCCATGATGGTAGCGCGGCGACCTGCGACGATTTCGTGCAGGCGATGGAAGATGCGTCTAATGTTGACCTGTCACAGTTCCGTCGCTGGTATAGCCAGTCTGGTACGCCGGTGCTGACGGTGCGCGATGATTACAACCCGGAGCTGGAGCAATATACGCTGCACGTTACCCAGCACACGCCACCGACCGCCGAGCAGAAAGAGAAGCTGCCGTTACATATCCCGCTGGATATTGAACTGTATGACGGTGAAGGCAAGGTGATCCCGCTGCAACACAATGGTCATCCGGTGCACCATGTGCTGAACGTCACCGAAGAGTTCCAGAGTTTCGTATTCGATAAGGTTTATTTCCAGCCAGTGCCCTCATTGCTGCGCGAATTCTCTGCGCCGGTGAAGCTCGACTATAAATGGAGCGATGCACAACTGACGTTCCTGATGCGTCATGCCCGTAACGACTTTTCCCGCTGGGATGCAGCACAAAGCCTGCTGGCAACCTATATCCGCCTGAATGTCGCGCGTCATCAACAGGGGCAACCGCTGTCGCTGCCGCTGCATGTGGCTGATGCCTTCCGTGCGGTGTTGCTGGATGAGCAGGGCGATCCGGCGCTGATGGCGCTGATTCTGACGCTGCCTTCGGAGAATGAAATCGCTGAGTTGTTTGAGGTGATTGATCCGCAGGCCATTGCTGAAGTGCGTGAGGCGCTGGTGCGCACCCTGGCGAAAGAACTGAGTGATGAGTTCCTGGCGGTTTATCGTGCCAATCAGAGCCATGAGTACCAGGTTGAGCATGCGGAAATCGGTAAACGCGCGCTGAAGAACGTCTGCCTGAGCTACCTGGCCTTTGCTGACGTCGAACAGGCTGACAAGCTGGTACAGGCGCAATATCAACACGCCACCAACATGACTGATGCGCTGGCGGCAATGTCGGCGGCGGTTGCTGCACAACTGCCGTGTCGCGATAGCTTAATGGCGGCCTATGACGAGCGTTGGCATCAGGATGGTCTGGTGATGGACAAATGGTTTGTGCTACAGGCCACCAGTCCGGCGTCTGACGTGCTGAGCAAGGTGCGTGAACTGCTGCATCATCGCTCTTTCACCATGGGTAACCCCAACCGCATTCGTTCGTTGATTGGCGCTTTTGCCTCGGCTAATCCGTCGGCCTTCCATGCCAAAGATGGCAGCGGTTATCAATTCCTGGTGGAGATGCTGACCGATCTCAACACGCGGAACCCGCAGGTTGCAGCGCGCATGATCGAGCCGCTGATTCGTCTGAAGCGTTACGATGCCGGGCGCCAGGCGTTGATGCGTCAGGCGCTGGAGACGTTGAAAGGACTGGATAAGCTGTCTGGCGACCTGTATGAGAAGATCACCAAAGCGTTGAATGCGTAATTAACCGTAGCGGCGCAATAAATTGCGCCGCTACGGGGCGATTATCGCTGTTGTGCAAAGCGTAGCGGCTGTTCGCTGGAGCTACGCTTCATCACCCGATCCAGCACTTCCGCTTCCAGTTCGGCCAGTCGGGCAGAACCGCGACGGCGTGGACGCGGCAGATCAACCGTTAAATCCAACCCGATTTGTCCTTCTTCAATCAGCAATACCCGATCCGCCATCGCCACCGCTTCGCTGACGTCGTGCGTCACCAGCAACACGGTAAAGTTATGCTGTTGCCACAGCGATTCAATTAATCCCTGCATCTCAATACGCGTTAAGGCGTCCAGCGCACCGAGCGGTTCATCCAGCAGCAGCAGACCGGGACGGTGGATCAACGCACGCGCCAGTGCGACACGCTGTTTCTGCCCGCCGGACAGCGCGGCGGGCCATTCGTTGGCACGTTCCGCCAGGCCCACGGCTGCCAGCGCTTCCAGCGCATTGTCCCGCCAGGCTCGACCTTTTAGCCCAAGCCCGACGTTATCAATCACCTTTTTCCACGGCAGCAGACGCGCATCCTGAAACATCAAACGCGTATCATCGCGTGCCGACGCCAGCGGGGCATTTCCGGCCAGTAATTCGCCTTGCGTGGTGGATTCCAGTCCGGCCAACAGGCGCAGCAGGGTGCTTTTGCCGCATCCGCTGCGGCCCACCACCGCGACAAATTGTCCGGCGGGAATATGCAGATCAATATGGTTCAGGATGGTGCGGTCACCATAGCGTTTGACTACGCCGTTAACGCCCACCGGTGTTCCGCTGTTAAGCCGCGCCGGAGTGAGGGTTGCAGTACTCATGCGTTAGCCTCCTTCAGTTGATAAGCCGGATGCCAGCGTAGCCAGACGCGCTCCAGCAGTTGGGCCGCGACATCGGCCAGTTTGCCGAGCAGGGCATAAAGAATGATGGCGACCACCACCACGTCGGTTTGCAGAAATTCACGCGCGTTCATCGCCAGATAACCAATGCCCGAGTTGGCAGAAATGGTTTCGGCAACGATCAATGTCAGCCACATCAGGCCCAGGGCAAAACGTACCCCCACCATAATAGAGGGGAGGGCACCGGGTAGAATCACCTGAATAAACAGGCTCCAGCCGGAAAGGCCATAACTGCGCGCCATCTCCACCAGCCCCCGATCAATATTGCGGATGCCGTGCCAGGTGTTGAGATAAATCGGAAACAGCGTGCCGAGCGCGACGAGGAAAATTTTCGCCGCCTCATCAATGCCGAACCACAGGATCACCAGCGGAATCAGCGCCAGATGCGGCACATTTCGCAGCATCTGCACCGAGGTATCGAGCAGGCGCTCACCCAGACGTGAGGTGCCGGTAATCAGGCCCAGTATCAGCCCGATCGAGCCGCCGATACTGAAACCAATCGCGGCGCGCCAGCCGCTGATGGCGAGGTGCTGCCACAATTCGCCGCTGGCCGAGAGATTCCAGAAGGTGATCAGGATATTCTCCGGCGACGGCAGAATGCGCGTCGATAACAGCCCGGTTTGGGAAGCCAGTTGCCATACCGCGACTAACAGGACCGGCAGCGCCCAGGGCAGCAAGGCATTACTCAGGTGTTTCTTTGTCATGATTGCCTCCTCAACTCTGCGACACTTTTTGCGGCGCGAAGTCATGGGCGACAGCCTCACCACGCGCTTTAATCGTCGACGGCTGCGGGATCTGCGGCACGGCCAGGTCAAGATGCGGGAACAGCAACTCGCCGACGCGATACGCCTCTTCCAGATGGGGATAGCCGGAAAGAATAAAGGTTTCGATACCGAGGTCGGTGTATTCCTGCATACGTGCGGCGATGGTCGGTCCATCGCCGACTAAGGCTGTACCAGCACCACCGCGCACCAGACCGACACCGGCCCACAAATTAGGGCTGATCTCCAGTTTGTCACGGCGTCCACCGTGCAACGCGGCCATGCGCTGCTGACCGACGGAATCGGTGCGGGCTAACGCAGCCTGCGCTTTGGCGATGGTGGCATCATCCAGATGGGCGATCAGCCGGTCTGCGGCACGCCACGCCTCTTCATTGGTTTCACGTACAATCACATGTAAACGGATGCCAAAACGTACCTTGCGCCCCTGAGCTTCTGCTTTCGCGCGGACCTGGGCGATCTTCTCCTTAACCTGGGCGGGCGGTTCACCCCAGGTGAGATAAACATCGACCTGCTCGGCCGCCAAATCCTGAGCTGCATCAGACGATCCACCGAACCACAACGGGGGACGGGGCTGCTGCACCGGTTTAAACATCAGCCGCGCACCGCGCACCTTGACGTGTTTGCCTTCATAATCAACGGCTTCCCCTTCCAGCACGCGCCGCCAGATACGGGTGAATTCAGCCGATTCAGCATAGCGTTCGCGGTGATCGAGGAACACGCCATCCCCCGCCAGTTCTTCCGGGTCACCCCCGGTTACCAGGTTAAACAGCGCCCGGCCATTCGACAGGCGATCGAGCGTGGCGGCCTGGCGCGCGGCCTGCGTTGGGGAAATCACGCCGGGGCGTAGCGCGACCAGAAAACGCAGACGTTGCGTCACCGGAATCAGCGATGCTGCCACCAGCCAGGCATCTTCACAGGAGCGACCGGTTGGGATCAGCACGCCACCAAAACCGAGGCGATCGGCGGCCTGCGCCACTTGTTGCAGGTAGGCATGGTCTACCGGGCGCGCACCTTGATCGGTGCCAAGATAGTGGCCATCACCGTGGGTCGGGAGAAACCAGAATACGGATACGCTCATTATTCACTCCTTAAGGCTGAGCCGACAGTGGTTGCCAGATGCGATCGGCGATCGTCACTTTTACCGGCATCAAATGGTTGGCATAGAACAGGTCGGCCGTTTGCTGTTGGGCCTGCGCGGTATGGGCGCTGACCGGCGTAATGGTAGTGGGTGGTCGATGGTCGAGATAGCTTGCTATCACCGGCTTGGGCAGCCCCATCGCCTGCGCCAACAGGTCGATGCTCTGGTCACGCTGACTACGCGTTAACGCATCGGCCTCACTGAAGGTTTGCAACACCTGCTGCACAAAGTTGCCATTGGCGGCGGTGAATTTACGGGTGGCGAGATAGAAGGAACCGGTTTGATTCAGTTTGCTGCCATCGGCCAACACCCGCACATTGCCCTGTAACAAGGCGGCGGAGTAGTAGGGATCCCAGATCGCCCAGGCATCCACATCACCCTGCTGAAAAGCGGCGCGAGCATCGGCAGGCGTCAGGTAAGTGGGTTGAATATCTTTAAAGCTCAGACCGGCCTGCGCCAGTGCGCGTAATAACAGGTTGTGGGAACTGGAGCCTTTCTGAAATGCCACTTTGTGGCCTTTCAACTCGGCCACGCTGTGAATCGGGCTATCTTTGGGAACCAGAATCACTTCTGCCTTTGGTTTAGGAGGTTCCGAGCCGACATACAGCAAATCCGCCCCCGCAGCCTGGGCAAAAATGGGCGGGATATCGCCGGTGCTGCCGAGGTCGATACTGCCGACATTCAACGCTTCCAGCATCTGTGGTCCGGCGGGGAACTCAATCCACTGAATCTGCGTATGCGGGAAACGTTGCTCCAGCAGCCGATGCGATTTAGCCAGCACCATGCTGACGGACCCTTTTTGATAGCCAATACGAAACTGCGCGGGTGCGTCAGCGGCACAGGTACTCAGGCTCAGCAGCGCGGTAAAGGTTGCGAGCAGCAGACCGGATAGCATCCTTTTCATACATCTTCCTTTATACAGCTTTAGCAAAGGGTTGGTGGCGGCGATGCAGCGCATGCCAGAAGGTATCCAGTGCTTCATCAATGCGCGCGGCCAGCAACTGATCCAGTTCCGGCTGGCGGTCATAGTGTTGAATCTGGCTGTCATCAGCGAACACACCGTGCAGGACTTCCTGCGCTTTCAGCGCATTGAGTACCGGTTTCAGGGCGTAATCCACTGCCAGCATATGTGCCACGCTGCCGCCGCTTGCCAGTGGCAGCACAACTTTATGTTCCAGGGCGCGCTCCGGTAACAGGTCCAGCAGCGTTTTCAGGGCGCCAGAAAATGAAGCTTTATAAATGGGGGTGGCGACAATCACACCATCTGCCTGCGCCAGATCCTCTTTCAGGGCCTGCAAGGCCGGGGAATCAAAACGCGCATACAACAAATCTTCCGGTTGGAAGTTGTGAATATTCCAGGGAATGACTTCTACGCCGCGAGCTTCCAGCGCCTGCTGGCACAGGCTTAGTAACGCCGTGGAACGGGACGGAAATCGTGGGCTGCCTGCCAGCGTAATAACCCGCATAGTCACTCCTTATAACTGAAAGTTATTGATTATCTGATATTGAGAACTGATGTGGTAATCCTGACAGAGCGGGGGGCAGGGCTTAAATGATTTATCCGGCAATGATAAGCCGGAATCTGCAAATAAACGGTGGGCATCAATATCAGGTGGTGGGGAATCGATACGACAATTCCGAAAACTGCTGAGTCACAAAATTGAAATGATTCACTCTCTTTAAGCAATGACATGCCGTTGAGTCGATTTATTAGTGTGCAAAAGGATAACAAATGTATCGCTACCCATTATAAGTGATGTCAGCACCATACCAGATTACCACGCCGCTATATTTCCGGAGACACGGCAACTTCTCGTAAAAACAACGATGATGCGGTTAACCGCGAGGGCATCAGTTATGTCTGGTTGTATCTCCCGGTATCAATTTAATCAACTCTGTCAAAATCGATACCAATAACAAACAAGGCGATTTTAAATAATTTTTTGTTCTAAATTACAAATGGAAAAATGTCATCCAGGTGAGAAAAATAAACCACAACTCAACGGTGCAAAAATAATAAATAAATACATCATGGCTGATAAACATTATTTCTGATTAGCCCTGGGTCTGGTTGAGAAACGGAACTGTCAAAACCTGCGGCCACTGATTAAGCTAGCGCTAAATGATTCTTGTGATAATGCATTCTGTGCGTTGTGGCGTACAGGGATGTGGTTGCTATTTTTCTTTTTACAAAGTTCAAAAAGAGAGTGCTTATGTCAGAGAAACAACTGTCCGTTATCATTCCTACTTATAACGTAGAGAAATATATTGTTGAATGTGTGGATTCTCTGTTAGCGCAAATATCCACGCCCAATGAAATCATTATTGTGAATGACGGTTCAACCGATGGTACCCTGGCACTCCTCAATCAACATTATGCCAGTCAACCTCAGATCCAGATTGTTACCGTCCCTAACGGTGGCGCCGGACTGGCGCGCGACAAAGGGATTGAGCTGGCACAAGGGGAGTTTCTGTTCTTCTGCGACCCGGATGACCGTGTGGCACTGGGCCTGGTGCAGGAGTTGCAACAGGTGGCGCAGAGGCATCCCGATGTGGAGCTGTTCTGCTTCAGCTCGACCACCTTTGACCACGAACAGCCGCAGCGTTGTGCCTCTAAAGTGAAGCATGACCTGGCTGGCCTGCAACCGGCGCAGCAGGTCCTTTCCTCTTTATTACGTAATGGTACCTATACCTCGGCGGCCTGGAACTACATCCTGAAACGCACGGTTGTCGATAATCATCAGCTACGCTTTGAACAACGGGTGCATGAAGATCACTGTTTCAGTCTTGGCGCTTTCCTGAAAAGCCGTCAGGCATGGGTGAGCGAGAAAAGCTATTATCAACAACGCGTACGCGTGGGTTCATTAACCAACGGCAGCAAAAATAGCGATTATTTTCTGCAACGTTACCATGCCTTTATGCAGGCGTATCACGATTTAATGACCACGCTGGAAAAAAATACCTGGCGCGATCGGCTACAAAAAGAATATTTGTTACATTCCTTCCGCTTGATGATTTATCTCTCGTTATATAACCGTACTCCGGTGCCGCATTACGTGATTAATGCTATCCGTTTTCTCGGCCGGGAAATCAAAGTTACCGGGTTTAAAGAGTGGCTTTTATTGAATCAACCCGAGCTGTTTATTCGTCTTCAGAATTACAAAGTGGTAAAGGAGATGAAGAAAATCAGCCTTATTCCGAAAAGTGTTCCGGTGGTTTGATTGCACCAGAAATAAGTGCGAAAGTCATTGCAGGTCTGAGCATTAAGGTTGTTGCGTCATGGCGAAAACACTCGATAAGAGTTTAGTGATTAATATTTTATCTTTACTGGCCTATCGGGGAGCGTCCTTTCTCTTCCCATTAGTCACCTTGCCCTATCTGGCGCGTATTTTGGGCGTCAACCAAATGGGGGTACTGGCGCTGGCGATTGCCTGCGTGATGTATTGCAGCACCATTTCAGACTGGGGTTTTAACGTTTATACCACCAAGGATATTGCTCACCATCGTGAAGATAAAACGCGGGTGACGCAAATCTTCTGGTCAACCTTCAACGCCAAATTACTGTTAATGCTGTCCACCAGTGGCGTGCTGCTGCTGACGACCTGGCTCAATCCAGGCTGGCATTATCTGTTCTGGGTAGTGTTGGCGAATTGCACCACGCTGCTCGGTTCACTGTTCTCCTTTGGTTGGTTGATGCAGGGGTTCGAAAAACTGGGCAAAACAGCGGTGATCGCCACCTTTGGTAACTTCTGCGCCATCCCACTGACCTTCCTGTTGGTGAAAACCCCGGATGATACCTGGCTGGCAGCGTTGATCCCGGGTGTGGTGTCAATGATCAGCGCATTGATTACCCTTCGATTTGTATTGATGATGAAGGTGATTGGTCGCTATCGTTTCGAACCCAGCGAAATCAAGCAACGCCTGAAAGATAGCGTGCACGTTTTTATTGCTATCGCGGGTGCCAACCTGTTTAACAGCGTCAACGTGGTGATCCTGGCGGCATTCACCTCGCATTATGCGATTGGTATCTATAACGGGGCTGATCGTCTGCGTAAGGCGGCAAATTCGGTGCCGGAGCAGATTGGCAATGCATTTTTCCCCCGGGTCAGTTATCTGTTTGCCCGCGATAAAGCGGCGGCGATTGCGGCGACGCGCAAAAGTTTGCTGATCTCGTTCCTGCTCAGCCTCGGTATTGTGATCTTTACCTGGTTCTTCGCCGATGACGTGGTGCGCATTCTACTGGGTCAGGAGTTTGTGGCCTCGGCTGACGTGCTGCGCGTGTTTGTGCTGTGTTTCCTGTTTGGCAACATTGCTTATCCGGCGGGGTTGCAAGTGTTGATCCCCCACGGTCTGGCCCGTCAGCGTATGCTGGTGATGTTGGGACCGGGAATTATTAATATCCCGGTTTGTGCGTTTCTTGCCTGGAAATATGGGGCGATTGGCGCAGCCTGGTCGATGGTGATTGCTGAATTCCTCGTCTGCGTGGGGATTTTTTGGGTGATGGCGCGGCACGGTATTTTGCGCGAATACCTGCATAATTCACCGTCTACCCGCACAGCGATTAAAGATACCGCAAGTGAATGATGATGCAGGTCAATCTGACCTGCGTTTCCTCGCGCTGCAATTTACTTTTGTGCCAGAGGCCTTTACCATTCTGGCGCACATTTTCCCGTGCACCCCGACTTTCACGAAGCTTCCGCCATTCAGGAGAGTGCATGTTATATCCTATCATCCGGCCGGCGCTGTTTAAGCTCGATCCAGAGCGTGCGCACGAACTTACCTTTCAACAATTGCGTTTTATCAGCGGCACCCCGCTGGAAGGGTTTATCCGCCAGTCGTTACCTGCGCGTCCGGTGAACTGCATGGGGCTGACCTTTCCTAATGCTTTGGGGCTGGCAGCCGGTCTTGATAAAAATGCCGAATGTATTGATGCCTTTGGTGCTATGGGCTTTGGCTTTGTCGAAGTGGGCACCGTGACACCCCGCGCGCAACCCGGTAATGACAAACCGCGTATGTTCCGCCTGGTGGAAGCGGAAGGCATAATTAACCGCATGGGATTTAATAATCTGGGTGTCGATCACCTGGTTGAGAACGTTAAAAAGGCGCGTTTTAAAGGAATCCTTGGTATCAATATTGGTAAAAATAAAGATACGCCAGTTGAACAAGGTAAAGACGATTATCTGATCTGCATGGAAAAGGTGTATGCCCATGCCGGTTATATTGCCATCAATATTTCGTCACCTAACACGCCAGGATTACGCACACTGCAATATGGTGAAGCGCTGGATGATCTGCTGTCAGCGATCAAATTAAAGCAAAAAGAGTTGCAGGAACGGCACCTTAAATATGTTCCCGTCGCGGTGAAGATCGCGCCGGATCTTTCTGAAGAGGAATTGATCCAGGTGGCGGACAGTTTAGTGCGTCATGAAATTGATGGCGTGATTGCCACCAATACCACGCTGGACCGCTCACTGGTGGCCGGGCTGAAATACAGTGAAGAAGCCGGTGGTTTAAGTGGCCGTCCGGTACAAACGCGCAGCACCGAAATCATTCGCCGCCTGTCACAGGAACTGCAAGGCCGTCTGCCTATTATTGGTGTGGGTGGTATTGATTCGCTGGTGGCCGCGCGTGAAAAAATCGCCGCCGGTGCCACGCTGGTCCAGATATACTCCGGATTCATTTATAAAGGACCTGGTTTAATTAAAGATATCGTGACCCACCTCTAAGACATTTCCCACATTCCCGCGCCAGGGGGTTTATTTATCCCTCTGGCTCGTTTATATTTTGTTCTGCTGGTGCATTTTTCAGCTTTTCCTTAGCGTTATTTTTCTTTGCTGTGAACCGCAATTTTGCGCAGCGATAAACCACAGGGCACATCATGAAAATCAAACCCGATGACAACTGGCGTTGGTATTTTGACGCGGAGCATGACCGGATGATGCTTGATCTGGCTGATGGCATGTTATTTCGCTCGCGCTTCTCACGCAAAATGCTGACGCCAGATGCCTTTAATGAAAGCGGTTTTTGCGTGGATGATGCCGCGCTTTATTTTACCTTTGAAGAACGTTGTCGTCTGAGCGGATTAAAAGGCGATCAACGTGCCGAGCTGGTATTAAATGCGCTGGTTGCTAGCCGTTTTCTAAAACCGCTGATGCCAAAAAGTTGGCACTTTACCAGCCATGCTCACAGCTGGCAGCCTGCTGCGGGTGATATGGTGGCGGTGACATTGGCCGATAGCGGTGAGCAGGCACAATTGCTGGTGGTGGAGAGTGGTGAGAATGCGGCGCTGTGTTTGCTGGCACAACATGCGCTAACCGTGGCGGGTAAAGGTATGGTGTTGGGTGATGCGATTAAAGTGATGAACGATCGCCTGCAACCTTGTCAGCAGGAATCATCCGCCCCGTTTGCCAGGGCGGTATAACGCGTTACGCCAGTTCAATATCGCCAGCGGGAATACAACTACAACTCAGAATGGTGCCATCCTGACGTACGGCACTTTTCTTCAATGCTTTCACTTCCCCCGATACCAGCGTCATTTTGCAGCTGCCGCATATCCCGGCACGGCAGGAGTAGGGGATACGAAAGCCCTGCATCTCCAGCTGCTCCAGTAAGACTTGCTGATTGTCGCCGGTGAAGGCATTGCCCTGATAACCAATGGTGACAGGGCTGGTCGGGCTGGCGGTGGTTGCCAGTGTCTCCACGACCTGACCAGCACCATAGGCGCGAGCCGGTTGCTTCTCCACAATGGTGACGGGATCGCCCACCCGGATCACACCGCTGTTCAGCGCAATTAAATTCAGACCGAAATCGATGTCGCCACTGCCATCCTGCGCGCTGCGGAAACGTTGCAGGGTTGCCAGTGGTTCACCCTGCGGATGTTTCTGGCCACTTTCTGTTCCCACCGTGGTGAAGACACAGCGACTACAGGGCTTCGGCATCTCAAAGGTGATATCGCCAATTTTCAGGGTCTTCCAGCTATCTTCTTCCCATGCCTGCGCGCCGCTGATCACCAGGTTAGGGCGGAACTGTTCCACGCGCACGCTGGCGGGGCAGCGTTGTTGCAGATCCTGCAATGATGCCATGTTTACCAGCAGATAAGGAAAACCATCGGCGAAGCTGAGTGGCACCTGGTCAAAGCGTTTAACGCGCCGGGTCGGTTGGGAACCGGTCCAGCGTAGCTGCACCGGGCGTGGAAAAAAGCCGCTCAGCCATTGGTTGATCGCATCCGGGGCAACATGAGAAGTAAAGTGATTACCCCATACTTCGGTGGGCGCATCATCGGCGGCAAAATCGGTGAAGCGAATCAGCGCCTGGCTGCCATCGGGTGCCTGTAAAAACAGGCCGTCCGGCAACAGCGCCGGGGTGAAGCGCACCATCTCCGGGTACTGGCGAGCTGTGATAAAGGTGCCATCGGTTTCGGTGACCATAAAGATGCGATCAAATCCCAGGCCGCTATCCAGCACCTGGGCATGCGACAACTGAAGACCGCGCATCGATTTAACCGGATGGATATATAGACGGGACAACGTAATCATCACCACTCCCTGAAAGCCGTCATGCAGGACAAAAAGAAGCTAACTTTAGGACATAGGACGCTGATTCGCTATAATGCGCAACAATTTTATCAAGGGTATAAGTGACGATATGAATTCTCTGTTTGCCAGTACGGCGCGTGGGCTCGAAGAGCTGTTGAAAACTGAGCTGGACGCGCTGGGTGCGCAGGATTTGCAGGTGGTGCAGGGCGGGGTGCATTTTGAGGCCGATGACCGCGTGATGTACCAAAGCCTGCTGTGGAGCCGTCTGGCTTCGCGTATTTTACTGCCGCTGGGAGAATTCGGCGTCTGGAGCGATCTCGATCTGTATGTCGGCGCCCAGAGTATTCCGTGGTGTGACATCTTCGACAGCAACACCAGCTTCGCCATCCACTTCAGTGGCACCAACGAGGTGATCCGCAACAGCCAGTTTGGTGCGCTGCGTATCAAAGACGCCATTGTTGACAGCTTTACGCGACAGAATCTGCCGCGCCCGAATGTGGATCGTGAACAGCCGGGCATTCGTATCAATGCCTGGCTGAATAAGGATCGCGTCAGCATCGCGCTGGATCTGAGCGGTGATGCGCTACATCAGCGTGGTTATCGCCAGCAAACCGGCCAGGCGCCATTGAAAGAGAATCTGGCGGCGGCGATCGTGATGCGTTCTGGTTGGCAAAAGGATACGCCACTGATCGATCCAATGTGTGGTTCCGGCACCCTGTTGATTGAAGCAGCGTTGATTGCCTGCGATCGCGCGCCTGGCCTGTTGCGTTCGCGCTGGGGCTTTACTGACTGGAAAAAACATAATCAACCGCTGTGGCAGGAGTTGCGTAGCGAAGCACAACAGCGCGCACGCACGGGTACGGCAGCGACCAGTGCGCGTTTCTTTGGTTATGACAATGATGGTCGTGTGCTGGAGTGGGCGCGCGCCAACGCGCGTCGTGCCGGTGTGGCCGAGCTCTTCACCTTTGCGCAACAGGATGTCCTGAAGCTGAGCAATCCGTTACCGCCGGAGGTGACCGGTACGGTGCTGAGTAACCCACCGTATGGTGAGCGTCTGGAGAGCGAACCGGCGCTGATTGCGTTGCACAGCCAGTTAGGCCGCATCATGAAGCAGAAGTTTGGTGGCTGGAACCTGTCGTTGTTCAGTGCCTCACCCGAGCTGCTGAGCTGCCTGTCGCTGCGTGCCGACCGTCAATTTAAAGCGAAAAACGGCCCGCTCGAGTGCGTGCAGAAAAATTATCAGCTGGCGGCCAGCAGTGGTGAAGGTACCGCGCAGATCGCGGAAGATTACGCTAACCGCCTGCGCAAGAACCTGAAAAAACTGGAGAAGTGGGCGCGCCAGTCGCACATCGATTGTTATCGTCTTTACGATGCCGATCTGCCGGAATATAACGTGGCGGTGGATCGCTATGCCGATTGGGTGGTGATTCAGGAATACGCAGCGCCGAAAACCGTGGATGCCAACAAGGCGCGTCAACGCCTGTTCGACGTGATCAGCGCCACGCTTAGCGTGCTGGAGATCCCGGCGAACCGTCTGGTGCTGAAAACCCGTGAGCGTCAGAAAGGCAAAAACCAGTATCAGAAGCTGGCGGAGAAGGGCAACTTCTTTGAAGTGCAGGAATTTGATGCCCGTTTCCTGGTTAACCTCACCGATTATCTCGATACCGGCCTGTTCCTCGATCACCGCATCGCGCGTCAGATGCTGGGTAAAATGAGCCAGGGCAAAGATTTCCTGAACCTGTTCTCGTACACCGGCAGCGCCAGTGTCCATGCTGGTCTGGGTGGGGCGAAATCCACCACCACGGTGGATATGTCGCGTACCTATCTGGAATGGGCTGAGCGCAACTTGCGCCTCAACGGGCTGACGGGCCGCCAGCATCGCCTGATGCAGGCCGATTGTCTGAGCTGGTTGCGTGACAGCAACGAACAGTTTGACTTGATCTTCATCGACCCGCCGACCTTCTCCAACTCGAAGCGTATGGAAGACGATTTTGACGTGCAGCGCGATCACCTGATGCTGATGCAAAACCTGAAGCGTCTGCTGCGTCGTGGCGGTACCATTATGTTTTCCAACAATAAACGCGGCTTCAAAATGGATCTTGATGGTTTGCAGCGTCTGGGCTTGCAGGCGCAGGAAATCACCCAGAAGACCCAGTCGCAGGATTTTGCCCGTAATCACATTCACAACTGCTGGCTGGTCAGCCACGCCGGTAAGGAATAAGTTTTATGTCATTGATCAGTATCCACGGCGCTTATCTCTCCTTCAGCGATGCGCCGTTGCTGGATAACACCGAGCTGCACATTGAAGAGGGTGAGCGCGTCTGTCTGGTGGGGCGCAACGGGGCCGGTAAATCTACGCTGATGAAAATCATCAACGGTGAACAGCCGCTCGATGATGGTCGCATCATTTATGAAACCGACCTGGTGGTGGCACGTCTGCAACAGGATCCGCCGCGCAACATCACTGGCTCGGTGTATGACTTCGTCGCCGAAGGGGTGGAAGAACAGGCGGAACACCTGAAGGCGTACCACGCTATCTCCCATGTGGTGATGGAGGATCCCAGCGAGAAAAACCTCAATGAGATGGCGCGTTTGCAGGGCATCCTGGATCACCACAACCTGTGGCAGCTGGAAAGCCGCATCAATGATGTGCTGGAAAAAATCGGTTTACAGGCGGATACCGAACTGTCGTCATTGTCCGGTGGCTGGTTACGTAAAGCGGCGCTGGGACGTGCGCTGGTCAGCAATCCACGCGTGCTGATGCTGGATGAGCCCACCAACCACCTCGATATCGAAACCATCGACTGGCTGGAAACCTTCCTGAAAACCTTCACTGGCAGCATCGTGTTTATTTCGCACGACCGTTCGTTTATCCGCAATATGGCGACGCGCATTGTCGATTTGGATCGCGGCAAGCTGGTCTCCTGGCCGGGTGACTACGACCAGTATCTGCTGGGTAAAGAAGAAGCGCTGCGCGTGGAAGAGATGCAAAACGCCGAATTTGACCGCAAGCTGGCGCAGGAAGAGGTGTGGATCCGTCAGGGCATCAAGGCGCGTCGTACCCGTAACGAAGGTCGTGTTCGTGCCCTGAAAGCGTTGCGCCGTGAACGTTCTGAGCGTCGTGAAGTGATGGGCAAAGCCAATATGCAGGTGGGTGAAGCCTCACGCTCCGGCAAGATTGTGTTTGAGCTGGAGAATGTCAACTACGCTGTAGATGGCAAGGTGCTGGTGCAGGATTTCTCATCACAGGTGCAGCGTGGTGACAAAATTGCGCTGATTGGCCCCAACGGCTGTGGCAAAACCACGCTGTTGCGTCTGATGTTGCAACAACTGAAGGCGGATAGTGGTCGCGTGCACTCCGGAACGAAGCTGGAAGTGGCGTACTTTGACCAGCATCGTGCAGAACTTGATCCTGATCGCACCGTGATGGATAACCTGGCGGAAGGCAAGCAGGAAGTAATGGTGAACGGTAAGCCGCGCCATGTACTGGGTTATTTGCAGGACTTTTTGTTCCATCCGAAACGCGCCATGACGCCGGTGCGTGCGCTTTCCGGCGGTGAACGTAATCGTCTGCTGCTGGCACGTTTGTTCCTCAAACCCAGTAACCTGATGATTCTCGATGAACCGACCAACGACCTCGATGTGGAAACGCTGGAGCTGCTGGAAGAGTTGATTGATGGCTATCAGGGTACCGTGTTGCTGGTGAGCCACGATCGTCAGTTTGTCGATAACACCGTCACTGAATGCTGGATTTTCGAAGGTAACGGCGAGATTGGGACCTTTGTCGGCGGTTATCATGATGCGCAGCAGCAGCGTGCCGCGTATAAGCAGCTGAAGACCGCGCCGGTGGCGAAATCTTCCGTCACGGCAAAACCTGCGGAAAAAAGTGATGCCAGTAAACGTAACGCAACCAAGTTAAGTTACAACCTGACGCGTGAGCTGGAGCAGCTGCCGCAAAAACTGGAGCAGCTCGAAACGCGTATTGGCGAGTTGCAGGCGCAAATGAGTCATCCGGATTTCTTCAGTCAGCCGCACGATAAAACGCAGCCGGTGCTTGATGCGCTGGCGCAGACCGAGCAGGAACTGGAAACAGCGTTTGAACGCTGGGAAGAGCTGGAAGCACTGAAAAACGGCGCTTAATACAGAAGGAAACCGGTATGTGTGCAGCGGATAATCCGCAATCGTGGGTGCTATGCCCACAATGCGATTTAACGGTTAAATTGCCTGCTGTGCCGATCGGCAGCCGGGCGCGTTGCCCGCGCTGCCATACCACGTTGACAGCAAACTGGCACGAGCCGCAAAAGCGGCCGACCGGCTATGCATTTGCCGCGCTGTTTATGCTGGTGCTGGCGAATCTGTTCCCTTTCGTCAACATGCATGTCGCCGGTTTGAGTAGTGAAATCTCGCTGCCGGAAATCCCCAATGTGATGGTGCGTGAGGATTACAGCAGCCTCGCCACCCTGTTCCTGCTATTTGTGCAGGGCATTCCCGCATTCTGTATGGTGACCATTATCCTGTTGGTCAACCGCATCAGAATGCCTCACCACCTGCGGCTGGTGCTGGCACGCATTTTGTTCCAGTTGCGTAACTGGGGCATGGCGGAAATCTTCATGGCCGGGGTGTTGGTCAGCTTTGTCAAACTGATGGCTTACGGTGAACTGGGTCTGGGGATCAGTTTCTGGGCCTGGTGCCTGTTTTGCGTGTTGCAACTGCGCGCGTTTCAGGTGGTGGATCGCCGCTGGGTGTGGCAGCAGATCGCACCCTTGCCAGCGCTGCCACACGCACCGAAAGCAGGCATCAGTGGTTTACAACATGGGATGAAACGTTGTTCGTGCTGCACCGCCATTTTGCCTGTTGCGCAGAATCACTGTAGCCGCTGTGGTGTGGTGGTGCATGCGCGCCGACCGCACAGCCTGCAATGGACGCTGGCGTTGCTGGTGACTTCACTGCTGCTTTACCTCCCTTCGAATATTATGCCGATCATGGTGACGGAGACGTTAGGCACGCAATATCCCTCTAACATTATGGCAGGGGTGATTTTGCTATGGAGTGATGGCTCCTGGCCGGTGGCGCTGGTGATTTTTATCGCCAGCATCATGGTGCCGTCGTTGAAAATGTTGGCGATTGGTTGGTTATGCTGGGATGCCAGTGGACGCGGCCAGCATGACAGCGAAAAGATGCATCTGGTTTATGAGGTGGTGGAGTTTGTTGGCCGTTGGTCAATGATTGATGTGTTTGTGATTGCTGTCCTTTCCGCATTGGTCCGGATGGGGCGGCTGATGAGTGTTTACCCGGCGCCAGGCGCGCTACTGTTTGCGCTGGTGGTGATTCTCACCATGTTTGCAGAGTTGGCTTTTGATCCGCGCCTGACCTGGGATCGTGTACGGAAAACCGAACGTAAGGAGCCGCGTCTTGACGGACAATCATCAGGGCATTGCTAACGTCGACCAGATTAAACGCTGGTCGCCGGTCTGGATTGTACCCATCGTTACGCTGTTGATCGGCGGATGGATTCTTTTTTATCACTTCAGCCATCAGGGGCCGCAAGTCACGCTGATCACCGAAAATGCCGAAGGTATTGAAGCAGGTAAAACCACGATTAAAAGCCGTAGTGTGGATGTCGGCGTGGTGGAAAGTGCGGTGCTGACTGACGATTTGCATCATGTAGAAATCACCGCGCGCCTGAATTCTGGGATGGAAAAACTGCTTCATAGCGATAGCGTGTTTTGGGTGGTCAAACCGCAGATTGGCCGTGAAGGAATTACCGGCCTCGGTACCTTGCTGTCTGGTGCTTACATCGAATTGCAGCCGGGCACCAAGGGCGACAAGCCGACGAGTTACCAACTGCTGGACGCGCCGCCGCTGGCACCGCCCGATGCCAAAGGTATTCGCGTCACGCTTGATAGTAACAAAGCGGGGCAATTGAATCCGGGGGATCCGGTGTTGTTCCGTGGCTACCGGGTGGGATCGGTAGAAACCAGCAGTTTTGATACCGACAAACGTATGATGACGTATCAGCTGTTTATCTCAGCGCCTTATGACCGACTGGTGACCACCAATGTGCGTTTCTGGAAGGACAGCGGCATCGCCGTGGATATGTCTTCCTCAGGTATGCGTGTCGAGATGGGATCATTGACCACGCTGTTCAGTGGCGGTGTGAGCTTTGATGTGCCAACTGGCTGGGAGCTGGGCGAAGTGGCGCAGAACAAGGCGGAATACCATCTGTTTGACGATCAGCGCAGTATCCAGGATTCGTTGTATACCAAGCATATCGATTTCCTGATGTTCTTCTCTGACTCCATTCGAGGTCTACAGGCGGGAGCACCGGTGGAGTTTCGCGGTATCCGGCTTGGCACGGTGGCGAAGGCACCGTACATGATCCCGGGCCTGGATCAGGCGCTGGACAATGATTATCGTGTGCCGGTATTGATTCGTATTGAGCCTGATCGCTTCATTACCCGTCTGGGCGGAGATTTTAACCTTGAGCAACATCTGCAAGATGGTAAAAAGCGCGGCCTGCGTGCCACGTTGAAAACAGGGAATCTGCTTTCCGGCGCACTCTACGTTGATCTGGACTTCTATGACAACGTGGCGGCGTATAAAGGGCCGAATAAAGTTGCCGGTTTCGAAGTGATTCCGACGGTCAGCGGCGGCCTCAGTCAGATTCAACAAAAACTGATGGCGGCATTGGATAAGATTAACAATCTACCGTTGAATCCGATGATCAATGAGGCAACCGGTACGCTGAAAGAGAGTCAGAAAACGTTGCAGCAGTTGCAAAAAACGCTGAATAACCTGAATCAGATCACTGCCAGCCCGGCGATGAAGACGTTACCGGCTGATATGCAGCAGACATTGCGTGAGCTGAACCGCAGCATGAAAGGGTTGCAACCGGGATCGCCTGCTTATAACAAGCTGGTGGGCGGTATGCAGCAACTCGATAAGACGCTGCGTGAATTGCAGCCGGTGTTGAAGACACTGAACAGCAAAAGCAACGCGCTGGTGTTTGAAGCCAAGCCGGGTGAGGACCCACAGCCAAAGAGGGCGAAACAGTGAAAAAAGGGTTGATGATTGGGGCGATGCTGCTGCTGGCGGGTTGCAGCAGCACCGTTGAAACGACGTACTATCAACTCCCGACAGGTGCCGCTATGGCACCTGTTAGCAGCGATGCCAGCAGTAAGCAGCCGATGCTTTGGGTTCAGCAGGTCAGCGTGCCGGATTATCTGGCAGGCAATGGTTTGGTGTACCAGACCAGCGACGTGAAATACGTCATTGCCGCTAATAATCTTTGGGCCAGTCCGCTTGACCAGCAATTGCAGCAAACGCTGGTGAATAATCTGAGCCGTGCGTTGCCGGGCCGCCTGGTATCAGGCTCGCCGTTGGCTGAGACGCACGATACCCTGACCGTCAATGTGACCGGTTTTCAGGGGCGCTTTGACGGTAAAGCCATTGTGAGCGGGGAGTGGGTGCTGCAACATGAAGGGCGTCTTATCAAACATGGCTTTAATCTGACGCTGCCACAGACTGAAGACGGTTACGATGCCCTGGTGCGTACCCTGGCGCTTGGTTGGCAACAAGTCGCTCAGCAGATAGCGAATAATGCGATCGCGTTAAATTAAGAATTGTTCGAAGCTTATCTAAGTCCTTGATTTGTCATTAACGAGTGGCGAAAATATCAGGGGCTTTTTTATTGTCTAATCAGCCAGATAAGAGATTTTTCCGAAAATTTACCTCATTCTGTGATGTCGGTTTCAGGTCATATTTATGACATTGGCGTGAAATTTGCGCATTGATCTTTTCGGCGCATGGCGTTAGAACGTTAGAGTGGTTGAACATTTTTCCGCCACTCTATCTTTCCACCAGATTCCACCAGACCTGAAATGAGGGAAACGAGGTATGAAGAGACAGAAACGAGACCGCCTGGAACGAGCACATTCACGAGGCTATCAGGCCGGTATTACGGGACGCTCAAAAGAGATTTGCCCGTATCAAATGATCGACGCACGGTCTCACTGGTTGGGAGGTTGGCGACAAGCCATGGAGGACAGGTCGGCGGTGGCTTAGCACTGCCGGATGTCTATCAATAAGGAACAAACCTCCGCGTAATGCGGAGGTTGTCATTTATACCCGTCATAACCTGAGATACCTCGAGTCATTTCGGGTATAGGGAGATTAGAAAGCGGTGGTGTCTTTGAACAGACCCACTTTCAGGTCAGTTGCCGAGTAAATCAGATTACCGTCGACAAATACCTCGCCATCAGCAACGCCCATCACCAGTTTGCGGTTGATGACACGTTTGAAGTGAATTTTATACGTCACTTTCTTCGCTGTTGGCAGCACCTGACCGGTGAATTTCACTTCGCCCACGCCCAACGCGCGGCCTTTGCCTTCGGCACCCAACCAACCCAGATAGAAGCCAACCAACTGCCACATGGCATCCAGGCCCAGACAACCCGGCATAACGGGGTCGCCGATGAAGTGGCAATCAAAGAACCACAGGTCAGGACGGATATCCAGCTCGGCTTCGACAAAGCCTTTGTCGTATTTGCCGCCGTCTTCGGTCATTTTGACCACGCGGTCCATCATCAACATATTGCCTGATGGAAGCGGCGGTCCGTTTTCGCCAAACAGTTCTCCGCGACCTGAGGCAACCAGGTCTTCTTTGCTATAGGATTCGCGTTTATCTACCATGTTCTCAATAAGCCTTATTTAGTGAAGCCCGAATATTAGCGAACAGTTGTACGCCGGGCAATGCTATCAGCTGTGGTTGAACCAGTTAAGCCAACGTAAGGGCCACGGACGCTGACGCGTCTCCTGCTGATTCAGCTGCGCGATACGTTCCTGGATAGTGCTCAGCAGGGAGTCCCCGCTTTCACTTTGCCACACCACACCGGTTAGCAGTGGTAATGCCTCATCGACGCTCTCAATCGCCCAGATATGGAACTGGCCCTGCTGGACCGCTTCAATCACCGCAGCGTTGAGACTCAGATGGCGGACATTACTGGCGGGCAAAATGACGCCCTGCTGGCCGGTAAGACCACGTTCGTGACAAATACTGAAGAAGCCCTCAATTTTTTCATTGAGGCCACCCACTGGCTGTACATTGCCAAACTGATCGACCGAACCAGTGACAGCGATTTGCTGATTGAGCGGTTGATTAGCCAGTGCACTGATCAGCGCGCAAAGCTCGGCCAGTGATGCGCTGTCACCATCGACTTCAGAATAGGATTGTTCAAACACCAGTGAAGCAGAGAAGGGGAGCTGCTGCTCCAGCTCCAGCTCGGCAATCAGGTAAGCCTGCATAATCATCATGCCTTTCGCATGGATATTGCCGCCCAGTTCCGCTTTGCGTTCGACGTCAGTGAACTCGCCATCACCCGGATGCACTACGCAAGTAATACGCGACGGTTCGCCCCAGGGACGCGGATGGCCAGGAAACTCAATCACAGACAGGCCATTGATCTGCCCAACCACTTCCCCTTCCGTTTCGATCATGATCTGGTTTAGCAGAATTTCATCACGCATGCGATCGGCGAGGAAACTTTCGCGCCACTGACGCGCTTCCAGTGCATCCTTTAGGGCTTCGGCATTGAGCTCGTCGCCGTGCAGCGCGGCTTCCTGCATCTGGCGGCGCAACCAGCGTGGGCAGAGCGGTAAGGTGTCCTGATCGCCAGTGTTACGTACCGCCTCATTGATCAGTACAGGCCAGAAATCTGCTTCAGGATCCGGTAAACCGGCCAGACCGGCCTGGGTGAGTGTCCACTGACACCAGGCGGTCATATCGTCTTCATCGACCAACTGCAAGCTTTCTTCAAACTCACTGTAAAGCGCCATTTCGTGCGCTTCGGCATCCAAAGCCTGAAAATCAGCCAATGCATCACGTTCGCCACACAGGATCAGGCGTAGCTGAAACGGTAACGCTGGAATCGTGACCGGTAATGGCTGACGTTCATCTGATGAATACCATTCAAAACGGCCCTGCTCGATACATTTTTTCAGTCGTAACCACATCAGCGGCTGAGCCAGCAATGTATTGACGCTGAGGATCAGGGTGCCGCCATTGGCGCGATGAATTAAGCCTGGCTCGAGCTGGACCCGATCTTTGTATTGACGGACGCAGCCGAACAGTTGTTCAAATTCGATCCAGTCTGCATAGTGCACGCCACCCTGGCTGGTGAAAGGGCGGTTTTCTGCCGCTGGCAACAGGCTGACATTGTCACCCATCACCAGATAATCACCACCAAACAGGGCGGTTTCATCAGGCTGAAAGCGCTGTGCAGCCGAGGCAATCCAGGCGAGGTAGTCGTTATTTTCCTGACTGCGTAACAGCAGCAGTGGAAAACCCTGTTGTTGATGATGTAAATGCGCCAGGGCATTCAGCAGACGCGGCTGGACCGCGGCTAGACTATCGCTATCTTCCAGTGAAACATTGGAGAAAATGGATTGGTAGCGGGTGCTATCCGGCTGCAGGGCTTGCCACGTAAGTTGAGAGCTGGTCAAAATATTCCATTCGTCGAATTCGGGAAAAGCGCGATTATACAGGAATCAACCAGGTTAAGCACTGCGGAGTTCCGGCCCGAATTGTGATGACCGCAACATGTTTTTCCTTGCTGCATCCAGGAAAAAAGCTGTTATTCTTAGTTTGTTACGTGATCACGATGAGATTCCGATGAAATACCAGCAGCTCGAAAATCTTGAAAGTGGATGGAAGTGGAAATACCTGGTGAAAAAGCATCGGGAAGGTGAGCTGATCACCCGTCATCTGGAGCTGAGTGCTGCTCAGGCCGCGGTAGACCTGCTGTTGGCGATGGAAAATAGCCCTGTCGAAGTCAACGCATGGATTGACCAGCATATTCATCCGGATTTGGAAAATCGTCTTAAGCAGACGATCCGTGCTCGTCGTAAGCGCCACTTTAATGCGGAGCATCAGCATACCAGGAAGAAATCAATCGATTTGGAATATCTGGTGTGGCAACGGCTGGCAGGACTGGCGCAGCGTCGCAGCAGCACGCTTTCTGAAACGATTGTGCAGTTGATTGAAGATGCGGAACGCAAAGAGAAGTATGCCAGCCAGATGTCGACACTGAAGCAGGACTTGCAGGCTATTCTGGGTAAAGGTGATGCAGGTAGCGAGTAATCTATTGGTTGCCATCTGCCAGGTATAAAAAAACCCCGCCGAAGCGGGGTTTTTATTACGCGAAAACTTAAGCCTGCGGCTGAGTTACCACGTCTTTGATACCTTTCACGTCGATTTCAACGCGACGGTCCGGCGCCAGGCAGTCGATCAGGGCGTTGCGGCCTTTCACGCTGTCACAGGTGTTGCCAGTAACCGGGTTAGATTTGCCCATGCCACGTGCAGAGATTTTGTTGGACGGGATACCTTTAGAAACCAGGTAGTCGACAACAGATTGAGCACGTTTCTCAGACAGTTTCTGGTTGTACTGCTCTGAACCGATACGGTCGGTGAAGCCCAGAACCACAACTGAACCGTCTTTCGGGTCCAGTGAGCTCAGCTGGCTGTACAGCTGATCCAGAGCCTGCTGACCTTCCGGCTTCAGGGTTGCTTTGTTGAAGTTGAACAGAACGTCAGACTTCAGGGTGAAACGCTTGGTTTCAACAACCGGAGCTGGGGCCGGAGTCGGAGCAACAACCGGTGCAGCAGCTTCGTCCTGACCGAAACGGTAAGAAACACCGACGCTCAGCATGCTGTTGTCAGGGCGTGCGCCAACGGTGCCTGCGTCGCCGATGTTGTTAACCCACTGGTAGTCCAGACGAGTAGCCCAGTTTTTGGTCAGTGCGTATTCAACACCAACAGCAGCCAGCGGAGAAACGCCGGTGTCATGGTCGCTGATGCGGCCAGTAGTCGGGTTGGTCTGAGTTGAGTCAGCACGCCATACCATGCCGCCCAGACGGGTGTACACGTCCAGATCGTCAGTGATCGGGTAGCTCAGTTTAGCAGCCAGCTGAACGCCTTGTGCTTTGAACGCGCCGTTAGTCACGCTGCCTTTGTTCGGCATACGGCCCAGCCAGTCGTAGCCCAGCTCGAAGCCCAGGTACGGGTTAGCCTGGTAGCCCAGGAATGCACCTGCGCCCAGCTGACTTTCGTGAGTCGGACCGTTGTTGTTCTCATAACCGTTACCGTAGTAACCAGTATCGTGATACTGAGACCAGCCCAGTTTAGCACCGGTATACCAGGTGTCATCTTTAGGAGCGGCCTGCGCTACGGTAGCGAAGCCAGCCAGTGCCACTGCAATTGCGATAGCTGTCTTTTTCATTTTGCGCCTCGTTATCATCCAAATAGGCAATGAGCAAAAATAGTTTGCTCTTGGTTTAATCCTTCGCCGGGTCAAAACGCTCGCTTATGACTCTACCGAAAAAACGGAGGTTATTGAGCACCCTGGCGAGGTAAAGTCTACAACGAGATTGGAAAGTTACAAGTATGATGTGACGCCAGGCGATAAAAAAACAGGGATTTATACACACATTTTAACAATTGACACGGCATAATCTTCGTGATCAGAAATGAAAAAATCGGCTAAGCCATTGTCTAAGCTGGCGGGACAAGAATCAGTGGCTTAGCGTCAACTTCCGCAAAAAACAGCGTGAGAAAAATCCTAATTTTACTTAATGAAACAAATCTGAGGGAATTTTTGACGCAGATGGTTGTCTGCACAAAACCCCATCGTGTCCCTGAGGACGCATCACCAAACCCAAAGCTTCCCCTTCAGCAGCAGCCTGTTTGAGTTCACGACGTTCATCATCATTCAGCTCATAAGGGATCCACGCCAGCACGACGCTATAGTTACCGGTGCGCAGAGCTTTAACCATGCTTTCAACCGTACTGTAGCGTTCAGATTCAGTGATGTGCATGCTCTTTTCCAGCGGCAAACCAGATTGTTGCATCCAATGGCGATTCAGCTTATGTGCAGGTGTTAACCACAGCTGCCAGCGTGATTGTAAGCTCAATTGTTTTAGCACCGGCAGCAGCAGTAATTGCATCATGCCAGGTTGCTCGCTGTAGCGAAGTTCTGTAATGCCACCCAAAGAAGGTTGCGCTACGTCTGAAGTCGCAAAACGGTGAGAACGATCAGCGGTGCCAGAGAATTGAGTACGCATAATTTAATCACTCAGTAATGAACTGTATGAATATACAGTAATGAGTTCCTGGATAAAGATCAACCTCAATTTCTGAAAACGTCTCGCAAAATCGGACAAATTTTCACCTCGAATGCATTTATTCATTGAACAGCTGGAACGTTTTCAATATCTTCTAACCTGATGAATACATGAAGTATTTATTAGGACAGTTCTGGTAAAAGGAATTCAGGAAGGTATCAGGATGAAAAAATCTCACCCAATCGTCGAACAATCGAAAGCACAATTAGCCGCGCTAGGCGAAATTGAATCCCGCACGCAGTTTGGTGGTTATACGCTCTCAGTGGAAAAGGTTGTCTTTGCGTTTATCAATGAAGATGCACTTTATCTACGTGCCTGTGAAGCGGTGACGACCTATGCGACGCAATGCCCGATGGAGCCGCTGATATACAGTAAACGCGGTATACCGGTGACACTGAGTTATTACAAAGTCGACAAACGTCTTTGGCAGGAACCGGAACAGTTAATGCGGCTATCCTCTGGGGCGCTACACGCTGCGCGTGAGGAGTTGCAAACCCGTTATGTCTCACTGCGGCTGAAGGATTTGCCCAATCTCAGCCTGCGTATGGAAATGATGCTACACAAGGTCGGCATCTGCTCGGTCAAACATCTGTGTGAAACAGGTGCCAAGAAAAGTTGGCTGAAACTTCGCACCATCAATAAGCATATCGGCCTGAAGACGCTGCTGGCTCTCGAGGGAGCGATTTCGGGCCATCACGAGGCGGCATTGCCTCGTGAGGTCCGGGAGGAGTTATGCGCGTGGTATCAAAAAACGCTCCGCTAACAGCGGTTCAATCTGCTGCGAGGGTGCGGCGTAGGCGCGCAATTTCAGGTAACAGCGCAATTAATAATCCCAACTGCTGCAAAACTAACGGAGCTTGCGTCTCCGGGCTGGATTTCATTTCCGCCAGTCGATGCAGCAGGGTCTGCTGCATCTGCGTTGCCTCAGCATCGCTGACGCGTTCAATTTGCAAAACATCATCAACAAAGCACACCGCATCATCCAGCAACGTTAATAGTCGGGTGTCATTTAACCTGACCCGATGAGCGCCCAGCGCGGATATATAGCTGAGAAAGGAGTGATTCAGACAAAGTAACCGAAAGGCGTTTTCACGTAATGATTGCTGATGACGTGCTTCATTGCTCATATTTGACACAACTGAGGCCAGTTCGGCATCGGCATTGTGCGCATCTCGCCGCGCAACACGATAAGCCAGACGATTATCCTTGCCCTGATGATATTGCTCCATAATGGCATCAAGGTAGCGGCAGTTGGCATTGAGCGTACGTTCGGCTACCGCAGGCAACTGGCGGAAGCGCCAGTCTGGCCAAACGAAAGCGACAGCAAGCCAGGCTAAGCCACACCCCAGCAACGTATCCACCACTCGCGGCAGGGCGACTTCAAAGCCCTCGCCCAACAGATTGAAGCAGAGGAGCACCAGCAGGGTAATGAAGAGCGTTGCCTGAGCATATTGTATCTGGCGAAACGCGAAGAACAGCACACCACTGAGCACAATCAATACCAACTGTCCTTCGATGGAAGGCACCAGCCAGAGCACCGGTAAACCGATGGCAATCCCTGCCAGCGTCCCGCCAATACGCAACGCCAGTCGCCGTCGGGTGGCATTATAATTCGGCTGACAGACAAACAGGCTGGTAAGCAAAATCCAATAGCCGCGATGTACACCGGTGATCTGGATAAATCCGTAGCCGATGCACAACACCAACGACATTCTTACGGCATGGCGGAACAGGGCGGAGGTTGGCGTGAGATGCCGGCTAATGCGCAGCCGAATATCCGCCCAACCGCCTGGTCCATCATTGGAAAGATTATCGTCGCTGGATGGGGCAGGTTGCGCCAGTTTCTGTTCCGATTCGATCGATGTCAGTTGGGCATCTATGGCGCGCAAATTACGCAGCAGCCAGAATAACGCACGAATATGGGCGTCGTCCGGGGCATTTTGTTGCAAGCGTTCCAGTGCGGTTTCCAGCCGCTCAAAGGCGCGTTCGACATGGGTGTCATGATGCCAGGGCTGACGCAAAAAAATGGCCTCCGCTAACTGTCGGCATGCCTGTGCCTGCATATTCAGCAGTCGCTGGAAGCGAAAAAGCACCTCGTTATAGCGCCAGTCATCGCGCAGTTGATGATATTGCAGGTGGGAGGAACTGGCCCGCTCATGAATATCCTGCGCCACAAAATAGTAATGCAGGCTGCGGCGAGTGCTGCGTGAACCCCGGTCGCCGCGTAACCGGCTTTGGATAGTGCTTTTCGTCAGATTAAGTTGGGCGACTAACTGGCTATTCACCATTGCGGTGGCAATCAGGTTGGCATCATCCTGCTCACCGCCATCGGGATCGAACAAGTTGGCTTTGGCATCCAGATAACGCGCTAACTGAGAAAAGCTGGCCGCCAACTGCTCCTGAACCGGACGCACCGGAAACATCACATGCCCCACCAGGGTCAGCAGGTTGTACCACAAGGCCCCCACCAGCAGCAGCGTTGGTTGCATCCACCACTGTGGAAACAAACCTACGCCGAGCATGGTATACACCGCAATAAGCAATGCACCAAAGGCGATAGTGGCATAACGCTGCCCGAGGGCACCCAACAGAATAAATCCCCAGGTTGAGAGCGCCAGGCCGAGGACGAATGCCCAGGGGTGGGGAAACAGTAATTCGACGGATACCGATGCGATACAAAAGCAGATCAACGTAATCAATAGATTGCGCAGGCGGCCTGCCAGGCGATCGTCAAGATCGGCCAATGCAGCGGCAACCACGCCGAGAGTGAGGGGGATCGTCCACTCAATTTGCTGTAACCACCACGGAACGGCGGCACAACCGGCAAGGGCGAAAAAAATGCGCAGCAAATAGCGCAAGCTGCTGTTAAACAGATAACGGCGCCAGCCGGGTAAGGCTTCAGGCATCATGGCATAGTCTCAGTAACGGCGACGAGCGTTGGCTTCCCGCGCCGCCTGCGCTTCTTCAACTGAAACAACGCGTCGTCCCACGGGCCACAGGGCAATGGCGGCAATCTTGAAATTAGCAATGCCAACAGGAATCCCGATGATAGTCAGGCACTGCACGATACCCGCAGAGATGTGCATCAGGCACAGCCACCAGCCGAAAAACACCAGCCAGAAGAGGTTAAGAAAAGTGCCTCCGGCGTTCATCACCTGATTTTTACTGTCTGGTCGCAGTACATCGACATGAACCGCTTCGTTGCCAAATGGCAGCAGCGAGAGTTTAGTGATCTCCCAGCAGGAACGCGTCAATGGCAATGTGAAGATGAGAACGATGCTGACCAGCGTAGCCAGTAACCAGCTCAGGGTGGTGAAAACGCCACCCAGCACAAAGTTGAGAATGTTGAGCACGGTGCGCATAACACGATTTTCCTTTTGCAATCCGCAATATGTGTTGCCCAGTTTAGCCTGTTTTAAGGCTGGAGCGCCAAGGGTCTGACAGGTAAACTGCGCGATAATCCTCTTGCTGAACACGGTGCGGACATGGAACTGAAAGCAACATCAATGGGTAAACGTCTGGCTCAGCACCCTTATAATCGCGTACGTCTGCTGGAAGCCGGAGTGGAAGTCAGCGGCGATCGTCACGAATACCTGATCCCTTTCAATCAATTATTGGATATCGCCTGTAAGCGTGGGTTGGTGTGGGGCGAGCTGGAATTTTTGCTGCCAGACGAGAAAGTGGTGCGGTTGCACGGTACGGAATGGCAGGAAACGCAGCGCTTTTTTCATTACCTGCAACAAGCCTGGCAGCAATGGAGCCAGGAGATGAGCGAGGTTTGTGTCGGGGTGCTGACCGGGTTACAGCAGGAGATTTTCGCGTTTACCAGCCAGGACCGTTGGCTAAAGCGAAGCGAACTCCAGACGGTAAAAGAAAACATTGCCCGGCAGTTTTCTGCCTTACCGTTACCGCTATCACGGCTGGACAAGTTCGAGAATTGCCGCGAATTGTGGCAGTTCTGTCAGCAATGGCTGAATCAGGGTGAAACGGCGATTCGCCAGCGCAACCGTGAGTGGACAGCAAAAATCTTGCAGGAGTACCAGACCTTTTTCTCCACGGTTGAAACGACGCCGCTCAATCCTTCGCAGTGTGAGGCGGTGGTGAATGGCGAAGACGCGTTACTGGTGTTAGCCGGGGCGGGAAGTGGAAAAACGTCGGTGCTGGTGGCGCGTGCTGGCTGGTTGTTGCAGCGTAAACTGGCGCAGCCGGAGCAGATTCTGCTGCTGGCATTTGGGCGTCAGGCGGCAGACGAGATGAACGATCGCATCCAGTCGCGGCTGGGTGAAAGCGCGATTCAGGCGCGCACTTTTCACGCGCTGGCGCTGCACATTATTCGTGAAGGCAGCAATAAACAGCCTGTCATCAGCAAACTGGAAAGCGACAGCAAAGCCCGTCGTCAGTTGTTAATTGAGAGCTGGCGTGAACAATGTAGCAGCAAAAAGGCGCAGGCCAGTGGTTGGCGTCAGTGGTTGCAGGAAGAACTGAAGTGGGACGTTGCCGAAGGGCCATTTTGGCAGGATGATAAACTGGCACAGCGTTTGGCGTCCCGTCTGGAGCGCTGGCTGGGGTTGATGCGTATGCATGGCGGTACACAGGCCGCCATGATCGCCGATGTACCTGAGGAGCAACGCGATCAATTTAGCAAACGCGTTAAGTTGATGGCACCGATCCTGAAAGCCTGGAAAAGTGCGTTAAAAGACGAGGGCGCGGTCGATTTTTCCGGCCTGATTCATCAGGCAATCGCTATTCTGGATAAGGGACGCTTTATCAGTCCGTGGAAGCATATTCTGGTGGATGAGTTTCAGGATATCTCACCGCAGCGTGCCGCCTTGCTGACGGCACTGCGCCAACAAAATAAGCGAACCTCACTGTTTGCTGTCGGTGACGATTGGCAAGCCATCTATCGTTTTAGCGGTGCAGAGATGAGTCTGACTACCGCCTTCCATCACTATTTCGGCGAAGGTGATCGCTGTGTGTTGGATACCACCTACCGACTCAATGATCGCATCGGTGAGATCGCCAACCGATTCGTGCAACAAAATCCACATCAGCTGCGCAAGCCACTGAATAGCCTGACTAAAGGCAATAAAAAATCGGTGATATTGCTGGCGCAGGAACAACTTGAAGCCTTACTCGATAAGTTGAGTGGTTATGTGAAACCCGATGAGCGGGTGCTGCTGCTGGCACGCTACCATCACCTGCGGCCTGAGGTGCTGGATAAAGCCAAAACCCGTTGGCCGAAGCTGCATCTGGATTTCATGACCATCCATGCCAGCAAGGGGCAGCAGGCGGATTTTGTTATTGTGCTGGGCCTGCATGAAGGCCGTGATGGTTTCCCGGCTGCCGCTCGCGAGTCGATCATGGAACAGGGATTGTTACCGCAACCAGAAGCGTTCCCGGACGCGGAAGAACGCCGCCTGGCGTATGTAGCGCTGACGCGGGCACGTCAGCAAGTTTGGTTATTGTTCGATAAGGAACGGCCTTCCGTGTTTGTCGATCATTTCCGCGATTTAGGCGTACCGCAGAGCAGGAAGGCCTGAGGCATTACGACTTCAGGCGTTCAGCCAGGTAACGCGGATAATCAGGGATCTGAATCTCGACTTCGCTGGCAAACAGCGGTGACTGGATCAGGAAATCTGCGGTGGAGCGGTTGGTGGCAACCGGAATGTTCCATACCGTTGCCAGACGCAGCAGCGCTTTGACATCCGGGTCGTGCGGCACGGCATTGAGCGGATCCCAGAAGAAGAACAGCACATCAATTTTCCCTTCGGAAATCAATGCGCCTACCTGCTGGTCGCCGCCCATTGGGCCGCTCAGCATTGCGTTCACCTCAAGGCCGGTGTGGCGATTGATCAGATTACCGGTGGTGCCGGTGGCATATAATACATGCGACTGTAGTGCGCTTTGGTTCTTCTGGACCCAGTCCAACAGCGAGGCTTTGCAATGATCGTGGGCGACGAGGGCAATGTGTTTCTGAATATTGAGGGTACGAACGGTCTGCTCCATAGGGCTTCCTGACTCTTCTCGGGCTAGGTTAAGTGATGCTCGAGTTTACCCCTGGCGTTTCGTTCCTATCAACTTGCGCGTAAGGTTTTCATCCAACTAAGAAAACGCAGACGGGTGGCCGCATCGAAACGTTCAAACCATCGTTGTAGTGAGGGCAGGTTGCTGGCTTCCTGCCAGGCGAAATCGGCGTTCAACTGGACATCTGGCGTACTGCTGGTTTGCACGGCAAAACGGGGGACGGATGCGACCTGACCATTGCGATTATAATTCAACATGGCCTGCTCAAGATCGCCTCCCGACGGCATGGGCAGGTGGTCACGGATGCTGGCAATCTCTTTGCCCTGTTCATCAATTAGCTGAAAATTGAGAGATTTATCGAATGCATGGCGTTCGCGACGGCTGTCCAGGGCAGGCAGGCGGATAGCCACGGTTTTGCCACTGGCGGTAAAGGTCACAATCATCGGGACAGATTGATAATGTGGGCCATTGTTTGAGGCAGAGGCCGGTGCTTTATCAACCCGAAACAGGAATTGATGTTGACCGCGATCCAGCTCCAGACCATCGGCCCCTTTCAGCAGAGAACCCGAAATTTTGCGCCCATCCAGCACCAGAAGATCGATCTCCGGATCAAGTTTCAAGGTTATGGCATGGCAGGATGCTGAGACGAGCAAGATAAACAGACTCGTCGCAGCCAAAAACAGCTTCATTTCAACTCCCGTAAGCTGGGCGCAAATCAGTGATGTGTAGCAAATTATTACATTATGGCAGTAAATTTACATTTTAACATATTTATTCGTGCTGCCGCGCAAAGTTTTCTGACACGGGGGTTGCGCGGTGTAACCTGATGCCATCTACACTCAGGCGAGTGAAAAAGGAGAGAGGCATGAACGATCAAACCATTCGTGATGTTTTGACGCGCACCAAACGTATTGCGCTGGTTGGCGCCAGCGATCGTCCCGATCGTCCCAGCTATGGCGTGATGAAGTTTTTGCTCGATCAGGGTTATGAGGTGGTGCCGGTGAGTCCGAAGCTGGCCGGGCAACAACTGTTGGGACAAACTGCCTATGCGACTCTCGCTGACATCCCGGGTCCGGTGGATATGGTGGATGTGTTTCGTAATGCCGAAGCGGCATGGGGGGTCGCGCAGGAAGCCATCGCCATCGGCGCGAAGACGTTGTGGCTACAACTGGGCGTGATCAATGAACAGGCGGCGGTACTGGCGCAGGATGCTGGGTTGACGGTGGTCATGGATCGATGCCCGAAGATTGAGATACCACGGCTCGGGCTATCGCAGCCGGTGCACTAAAACAAACGGCGACCGAGGGTCGCCGTTTTTGATCAATGACGCAGGCGTGGTGCCTGAAGCTGTTGTCGGATTGACGCGGCCAGCTCATCCATCGAGGGTTGTTCTGGATGTTCGAAAGATGTTTCACCGGACAGCTGAATTTCGGCAACGTAAGTGTGGACCTGTTCACCGTCCTCATCTTCCATCACCACATGATACCAGGGTGCAGCGCGTAACTTCTCGGCAGCCCCGACTTCTTCGAGCTTAGGTTCTTCCAGCGAATACTCCGGATCAACATCCACAATTACGCCAAGCACCCCGGAGAGACGATGCCGGACCTGCTGTCCAATTCCAAACTTACTGGCAATCATAGTGACCTCCCAAAATACTGCCCTGCGTCAGATATGGAGGCAGGGGCAGAATTTTCAAGTCACAGTACGCGGCAAGCGAAGCCTTTCAGATAAAGCCCTTCAGGATAGCTGGCAATCACGGGATGATCGGCTGCCTGACGGAACTGTTCTACAAATTGTACATCACGCCCCGCATCGACGGCGGCATCGGCGATAATCTTCTGGAACAGATCGGTTGCCATCAGGCCGGAGCAGGAGAACGTCATCAGAATCCCGTTGGGATTCAACAGCTGCATCGCCAGCATATTGATATCTTTATAACCACGGCAGGCACCCGCCAGCTGATTCTTGTTCTCAACAAATTTCGGTGGATCCATCACGATAACATCAAACTTTTCACCGCTGTCACGGTAGCGACGCAGCAATTTGAACACGTCATCACGTAAGAATTGTGCACGGGATACATCCAGACCGTTAAGTTCCACATTCTGTTTGGCAACATCCAGCGCGTCCTGAGAGGTATCTACGCTGATTACCTCACGGCAACCGCCCATCAGTGCCGAGACGGCAAAGCCGCCGGTATAAGAGAAACAGTTCAGCACGCGGGCATTTTCGGCATAGTGGCGCGTAGCAAAGCGGCTGTCACGTTGGTCAAGGTAATAACCGGTTTTGTGGCCGCCCTGGATATCCACCAACAACTTCATGCCGTGTTCAGTAATCGGCAGCAGTGGCGGTGGCAACTCGCCAGTGACCGGACCCTGCGTCAGCTCCAGACCTTCTTTTTTACGTACCGCCACATCGGAACGATCGTAAATCGCACACTGCGGGAAACATTGTTGCAGGGCGGAGATGATCGCCGGGCGCTGATATTCAGCACCGGCAGACAGCAATTGAAGCACCAGGAAATTGCCGAAACGGTCAATGGTGACGCCAGGCATACCATCAGACTCACCTGCAATCAGGCGGTAGCTATCCAGCCCGTCACGTTGCGCCAGCCAGGCACGCCATTGCTGCGCTTGGGTGAGACGGCGAACAAAGAAGGCAATGTCGATTGACTCATCCTGTTGCCAGCTCCAGACGCGCGCCCGAATTTGTGATTGCGGAGAATAAGCGGCACGAGCCAGCCATTTGCCATTGCTGTCGCAGACATCAATGGTTTCCCCTGATTGGGCTTTGCCTTCCATACGGGCAACAGCACCAGAAAAAACCCAGGGATGACGGCGGAGCAGGGATTTTTCACGTCCCTTAGTGAGAATCAATCGAACAGTCATAGTTTGCTATGCTTACCTGAAAAAATGAGGCGTCATTTTCCGGTGGATGGCGGCAAAATGCAATGAACAGTGAGGGGAGAGGAAAATGGCCACAACCTGCTTCAAAATCTGGGTTCATGGTCTGGTACAGGGGGTTGGTTTTCGTTATAGCACCCAGGCACAGGCCAGAGAGTTGGATGTAAAAGGTTATGCACGTAACCTGAACGATGGCAGCGTAGAGGTGTTGGCATGGGGGGAAGAACCCCAGGTGAACGCATTGATTACGTGGTTAAAGGCCGGTGGCCCGCGCAGCGCGCGCGTGGAAAAAGTGCTGGTGGAACCGCATCAACCGACAGAAGCCCCCAGCCGCTTTACCACCGGGTGATTACAAACACTTCGCAGGTTTTGGTAATCCGGCAATTTTCGTTGCCTGTTTAGCCGGGCCTTCCGGGAACAAACGAAACAGATAACGGCTGTTGCCTTTCTCCTCGCCATATTTCTGCGCCATCGCTTTGACCAGCATACGGATCGCTGGCGAGGTATTAAACTCCAGATAAAACGCCCGGACAAAATGGACCACTTCCCAGTGCGCCTCACTTAGGGTGATGGCTTCGGTAGCGGCAATGGCTTCCGCCAGGGGTTCGCTCCAGTCGGCGCTGTTTTTCAGATAGCCTTCCGCATCGGTGGCAATCTCTTTACCGGCAAAAATCACGGTGACTCCTCAGATTCAGTTTGCGCATATTGTAGGGCGGCGTAGCCAGAAAAAGCAAAACCCCGCCGAAGCGGGGTTTTCATTTACGTCCGGCCTGAGATTAGTCGCGGCTGGCAAAGCCCAGCAAACTGAGCAGGCTGACAAAGATGTTATACAGCGAGACATACAGGCTGACGGTGGCACGGATGTAGTTCGTTTCGCCGCCGTGGATGATGTTACTGGTCTCCCACAAGATGGCTCCGGCAGAGAACAGAATAAACAATGCGCTAATGGCCAGGTGCAGAGCCGGTAATTGCAGGAAAATATTAGCCACAACCGCGACCAGCAGCACCACAAAGCCAGCCATCATCATGCCGCCGAGGAATGACATATCGCGACGGGTAGTCAACACATAAGCTGAGCAGCAGAAGAACACCAGCGCAGTTCCTCCCAGCGCCATACCAATCACGTCGCCCATTCCTGCCGACAGGAACGAGTTAAGGATTGGGCCAAGGCAGTAGCCGAGGAAGCCGGTAAAGGCAAAAGCGGCCAGAATACCGGTTGGGCTGTTCGCCAGGCGATAGGTCAGAAACATCAACCCATAAAAGCCGACCAGCATCAGAATCAGCCCCGGAGAGGGCAGGGCAAAGACGGTGCTCAGCGTGGCGGTCAGCGCGGAAAACGCCAGCGTCAGACCAAGTAAGAAGTAAGTATTACGCAGCACTTTATGTGTGCTGATTAGCGACTGCCGCTGCGACGAGGCAATAATTCTATCCATCATGCGCTCCTTTAATTGAAAGAACACTAAATATGCCAAGAAGAATACGCAGCGCTACCGGGGCAGAAAAGGCGTTTTACCCTTCTTTACGCGATAAATTGCTGTTTCCCTGAGCGGAATGGCGATTATGACGCCGATTAAATAGTTTTTGGCTGTTTTTCAGGCGAATGAATCACTCCAGGCTTTACATCTTTCAGGGGGATGTTTATAGTGCGCGTCATTGCGGAGGGGTGGCCGAGCGGCTTAAGGCAGCGGTCTTGAAAACCGCCGATGGGAAACCATCCGAGAGTTCGAATCTCTCCTCCTCCGCCACTTAACTCACTCAGAGTTAAGTAACTGCTTTATCCGGAGGGATGGCCGAGTGGCTTAAGGCAGCGGTCTTGAAAACCGCCGATGGGAAACCATCCGAGAGTTCGAATCTCTCTTCCTCCGCCAAATTAAAGAAGCCCGCAGCGATGCGGGCTTTTTGCTTTTCTGCTTCAGAGATTCCGAAAAACATCCCGTTGCTTTTCAATCTGCTGCCTCAGTCCACCGGCAGCCCCCATGTCTGCTATAGTCCATTCACGGTTTTTGCAAACATCTGGCGATTTTCCCAGGCAAGCTGGGTTACACTGTGGGGCATTTCGCTCTGTGGCCGAGCTAATCGTTTGAATGCCAGAGTGTTTCACTGATGAATTATGGAATAGGCACAATGATCAAGAAACTGAGTCTTTGCGCGTTGTCAGTCATCGCTGCGTTACCGATGTGCATGGCAGCGCAGGCTGCAGAAGGGGACATGCAGCTCCAGCAGGTACTGATGCTGAGCCGTCACAATCTGCGCGCCCCGCTGGCGAACAATGGCAGCGTTCTGGAGCAATCAACCAAGAAAAGCTGGCCACAATGGGATGTACCTGGTGGGCAGCTCACCACTAAAGGTGGTGTGCTGGAAGTCTACATGGGTAATTACACCCGTCAGTGGCTGGCACAGCAGGGTCTGGTTGAAAACGGCACCTGCCCGGACAGCAACAATGTCTTTGTCTACGCTAACAGCCTGCAACGTACCGTGGCGACCGCCCAATTCTTTGTTAATGGTGCCTTCCCTGGATGTGATATCGCGGTGACGCATCAGGACGCGATGGGCACCATGGACCCGGTGTTTAACCCGGTCGTGACCGATGGTAGCGACGATTTCAACAAGAAAGCGCTGGCGGCGATGACCGCAGCCAACGAGAAACTGGCGTTGAAACCGGCATACCAGCAGTTGGAAAAAATAGTCGATTACAAATCGGCGCCGGCCTGCAACGGCAAGAAACAGTGTGATTTGAGCAGCGGGCAGAACACCTTTAGCGCCGATAACGGTAAAGAACCGAACGTCAGTGGTCCGCTGAAAGTGGGCAACTCGTTGGTTGATGCCTTCACGCTGCAATACTATGAAGGCTTCCCGCTGGACCAGGTGGCCTGGGGCCAAATCAAAACCCCTGAACAGTGGAAAGCGCTGGCAGCCATTAAAAACGGTTACCAGGATGCGTTATTCGCCTCACCTGAAGTGGCGCGTGAAGTGGCAGCTCCACTGGTGGATTACATCCGTAGCCAGTTGATCGATCAGGACAAAGCCAACGCGCCAAAAGTAACGCTGATGGTGGGGCATGATTCGAATATCGCTTCGCTACTCAGTGCGCTACAGGTTAAACCCTATGAACTGCCGGGCAATGATGAGAAAACACCGATTGGTGGCCAGGTGGTGTTTGAGCGCTGGCACGATGCGAAAAACAACAAAGATTTGCTGAAGGTCGAATACGTTTATCAGACCAGCGATCAGTTGCGCAATGCCGACGTACTGAGCCTGAAGAATCCGCCGAAACGTGTCACGCTGCAACTGGCGGGTTGTGATGCTGATGCCAACGGTTATTGCAGCTGGGATCAGTTCGCCGGTGTGCTGAACAATGCTTTGCAGGGTACGCCGTTGCAGCCAGCCGCACCTGAGCCTGCTGCTCAGCCAGCGCAACCGGAACCGGCTACGACTAACGATGATGCGCAGGTACAAGCGGATCAGGCGGCGGCTGATCAGGCAGCAGCGGATAAAGCGGCAGCAGATAAAGCCGCTGCGCAGAAAGCGGCTGATGCGAAAGCAGCAGAAGACAAAGTTAAAGCTGACAAAGCGGCTGAAGCAAAGGCGAAAGCCGAGAAAGCCACTGCGCAGAAAGCGGCGGAAGAGAAAGCGAAAGCCGATGCAGCGGCGGCAGAAAAGGCGAAAGCTGATGTCCCGGCCAAAACGGACAAGAGCAACGCAGCTACAGCACCGGCCAGTAACTAACAATGCGATAAAACCAACACCCCGCTCCCGCAGCGGGGTTTTTTATGCCCTCAACTTGCCACCACCACCAGTTTCTGATTGGCAAACTCTTTCAGCCCGAGGTCGGACAGCTCACGTCCATAGCCTGAACGTTTTACCCCACCGAACGGCAATTCTGCGGCCGTGTCGCTTTGTGAATTGATAAATACCATGCCGGTTTCAATTTGCGACGCCATTTTACGTCCGCGTGCGATATCCCGTGTCCACACCGAGCCGCCCAGGCCATAGTGCGAGTCGTTTGCCAGCGCGACGGCAGCACTGTCACTCGCCACCACATAGACTTGGGCTACCGGGCCAAAAAATTCCTGATAATAGGCCGGGTTGTCAGGTGTCAGACCGGTGAGAATGGTTGGCTGAAAGTAACATCCCACGCCGTCAATCGGTCGTCCGCCGCACTCCACGCGCGCGCCATGCTGTACCGCATCCTCAACCTGCTTAATCAGCCGCTCGCGCGCATCACGCGACGATAGGGGACCAAGCGTGGTTTTCTCATCCAGCGGATCACCCGCGACTGCGGATTGCAATGCGGCGCTGAACTTCGCCATAAACTGCCCGGCCACCTTTTCATGCACGATAAAACGTTTCGCGGCAGTACACACCTGGCCGCAGTTGCTCAGACGGGCCTGCGCGCCCTGGCGCACCGCCTCATCGAGGTCGGCATCATCCAGCACCACAAACACATCGTTACCGCCCAGTTCCAGCGTCGATTTCTTCAGATATTTTCCCGCCTGTTGCGCGACGGCACTGCCCGCGCGCTCTGAACCGGTGAGCGCTACCCCCTGTACCCGATGATCAGCGATCAACTCGGCAACCTGTTCATTGGAGATGAACAAATTGGTCCATGCTCCCTGGGGAGCGCCCGCCTCCAGTACCAGTTTTTCGAACGCATCCGCGCAGTGCGGCACGATGGGGGCGTGTTTAGCCAGCACCGGGTTACCGAGTGCCAGATTCGGTGCCAGTACGCGCATCAACTGGTAATAAGGGAAATTCCACGGTTCTACTGCCACGATCACGCCGATAGGATGGTATTCCAGCCACGCATCCCCCACGTCGCTGGGATAGGCTCGCGGCTGGAGCAGGGTGGCGGCGTGTTCTGCGTAATAGCGGGCGATTTGCGCACAAATCTTTACTTCACCCCGACTTTGACCAATCAGCTTACCCATCTCCTGGCTGGCAATGGTTGCCAGTTGCTCAACGTTGGCATCAATCAGCTCCGCCAGACGTGTCAGCACCTGTAATCGCGGTTGCATATCTCCTTTGCACCAGTCGGAATGGTAAAGACGATCGGCGGTTTCCAGTGCTTGCTGCATCCAGGCGTCGTCATGCGAGGGCCAGGTTTTCAGCAGTTGGTTATTGGCTGGATTGATACTTTGATAGGAAGACATACAACGCTCCTTGGTCAATTAAAATGACAAAGGCGGGGACTGGCCCGCCTGAGATTCAAATGTTTTTACGCTCGACCGTCTTATCGTCCCACGTCAGAACGTCTTGATCGGTCTTATCAAAGGCGCGAAATAGCACTTCATCGCTGCCCTGCTGACGCCAGATTTCTTCTGCCAGACGCTCGTCATAGTTAGCGACCTCAAATATCGCTTCGGCGATTTCGGTCGAGGTGTGGCGCAAGGTGGCCCATTCGCCCACATGGTGAGCTTTAGACTGTTCTGTTGCCATAAAGGTCTCCTGTTGTGGATTTATCCTTTCAGTTTTACCGCCAGACCGGCGACATGTTCGCCCTGAAAACGGGCGATATTGAGCTCCTCCGCAGAAGGCTGGCGCGATCCGTCGCCCCCTGCAATGGTGGTGGCACCGTAAGGCGTGCCGCCGCGCACATGGGAGATATCGAAAAGTTCTTTGGTGCCATAGCCGATGGGGACAATCACCATGCCGTGGTGGGCGAGGGTGGTCCAGACTGAGGTGATGGTTTGCTCCTGACCGCCGCCGGTGCCGGTAGAGGCAAAGACGCTGGCGATCTTGCCGTACAGCGCCCCTGACGCCCACAATCCGCCGGTACGGTCGAGAAAGTTACGCATTTGCCCCGCCATATTCCCGAAGCGCGTGGGCGTGCCGAGAATAATGGCATCATATTGCGGTAAATCTTCGGGGGTTGCTTCAGGCGCGGCCTGATGTACTTTTCCGCCGACCTGCGCAAAGCGCTCGGCGTCCATGGTTTCCGGTACGCGCAGGATGGTGACCTCCGCGCCGCTAACCCGACGCGCACCCTCCGCAACTGCCTGCGCCATGGTTTCAATATGTCCATACATGGAGTAATAAAGCACCAGAATTTTCGCCATCTTCTTCCTTCCTGTGGGTTTGAACACACGATCTGAAGTATAGAAGAGCCTGCGTGACCTGCTGCTCAGCAATTTGCCAGGGAAAACTACGGCTTCGCTTAATCCTCCGCTAAGCGTTTGTTGAATGGCGTAAAATGCCAACTTAGGTTAAAAAATGAGAGGAATATGTGTTTCAAAGTATAAATATTCACCATAAACGTAACGCTATTGGCTATTCTTTGTACGGGTGGTACGGAAAGCGTGCCACCTTGCTTTTCACCCCGTGCATGTGAAAAGTCCTGACCACTGATGAGAAAACTCTATCGGAGGAAATGATGGCACAACATCGTGGAGGATCAGGTAATTTCGCCGAAGATCGCGAAAGAGCCGCGGAAGCAGGCCGTAAAGGCGGTAAAAATAGCGGCGGGAATTTCAGAAATGACCCGCAGCGCGCTTCCGAAGCAGGTGAAAAAGGGGGACGCAGCCGCAATAAAAAATAACCCGGCTGCGACATAAAGCCCTCCGCCGCCGGGTACGCCCGGCGGTGACAATCATTGCAATTCCTTCCGACTCTGCGAAAATGGCGCCCGAATCCTCACGATGGTGCTTTATGTCTGTTCCTGCTTCTCGCCTTTTCCTGCGCCTGTCGCGTCAGGAACTTGTTCTGATCTTCATTACGATGGTCTGGGGTGGCACCTTTTTGGTGGTGCACCGCGCGATGGCGCACTCCGGTCCGTTCTTCTTTGTCGGTTTGCGCTTTGCCACCGCGGCGTTGCTGCTGGCTTTTTTCTTCCGTCGCTACCTCCGACAAACCACCTGGCTGGAGTGTAAAGCTGGCGCGTTGATTGGCCTGGCGATTGCGGGCGGCTATGGCTTACAAACCTGGGGTATGCAAACCATTTCCAGCAGCCAGTCTGCGTTCCTGACGGCGTTATATGTGCCGGTGGTTCCCTTGTTGCAGTGGCTGTTTTTACGCCGTCCTCCAGGGATGATGGCCTGGCTGGGCATCCTGCTGGCGTTTATCGGCTTGCTGCTGGTGGCCGGTCCACAGAATGGAGAACTGGCGCTGAACGCGGGTGAAATGGCGACATTGCTTAGCACCCTGGCGATTGCGGCGGAAATCATCCTGATCAGTCGCTTTGCCGGGCGGGTTGACGTGCGTCGTGTCACCCTGATCCAACTGGCGGTGGCCTCGGCTTGTGCCTTTATCTTTATGATTCCGAACGGGGAGTCGCTGCCAAGCCTGAGCATACCGCTGCTGTTGAGCGCGCTGGGTCTGGGGGCGGCCAGCGCATTGATTCAGGTCACCATGAACTGGGCACAGCGTAGCGTCTCGCCGACACGAGCCACCGTGATTTATGCCGGTGAACCGGTATGGGCAGGGGTGGTGGGGCGCATTGCGGGCGAACGCCTGCCTGCGGCAGCGCTACTCGGCGGTGCGTTGATTGTCTGCGGGGTGATCGTCAGTGAGTTGCGTATCAGGCGCAAAAAAGCGGTGCCGGATGTGGCACCGCAGGAGATACAGGAACCTTAACTGTTTTGCCGTGCCGTCTGGTTCTCACCCACACCGGTTCCACGACGGCGCAGAATGGCGTTGAGAATGATCGCGCCAAAGGTGGCGGTGCCGATGCCCCCGAGGGTGAAGTTGCCAATTTTCAGCGCGAAATCCCCGGCACCCAGCACCAGCGTGGTCGCCACCATAATCAGGTTGCTGTTCTGGCTGAAATCCACATGGTTTTGCACCCAGATACGGGCGCCAGCCACGGCAATCAAACCAAACACCACAATCGATGCGCCACCAATCACCGGGCCGGGAATGGTATGGATCAGCGCGCCAAATTTCGGTGAGAAACCCAGTACCAGCGCAATCAGGGCCGCCGCGACAAACGCCAGCGTTGAATAGACTTTGGTAACGGCCATCACGCCGATATTTTCCGCATAGGTGGTGACGCCGCTGCCGCCGATCGATCCGGAAAGCATGGTGGCGAGGCCATCACCGACAAAGGCGCGTCCCATCCAGGGATCGAGATTGCGCCCGGTCATACCTGCTACCGCCTTGATATGTCCGAGGTTTTCCGCCACCAGAATGATCGCCACTGGCGCTATCATGACAATCGCCTGCATATCGAAAACCGGTGAGGTGGTATGCGGCAAGCCAAACCAGGCGGCATTGGCTACCCCGCTAAAATCGACCGGTTTGCCCAGCCCGAGACCATTGGTGAGCAGCGCGTAGATTGCCCAGGCGACAATCAACCCGACCAGAATCAGCAAACGTTGCACCATGCCGCGGGTAAATACCGCCACCAGACCGATGCACAGCACCGTCATCACCGCCATCCAGCTATCGAACATGGATGATGATACGCTGTGTACCGCAATCGGTGCGAGGTTCAGGCCGATTGCCATAACCACTGCGCCCGTCACCACCGGCGGCATCAGCCGTTCAATCCAGCCCGTCCCCGCCTTCATCACCACAAAACCGATCAGCGTGTACAGCGCACCACAGGCGATCACGCCACCGAGCGCCAGCGCCAGGTTGGGGTTCAGTCCCTGACCGTTGAAACCGGTGATGGCGATAATTACCCCAACAAAAGCGGCGCTGGAACCAAGATAGCTGGGTACGCGCCCGCCGGTGACCACAAAGAACAGCAGGGTGCCGATACCGGAAACCAGAATAGCCAGGTTTGGATCCAGCCCCATTAACAACGGCATCAGCACCGTTGCACCAAACATCGCCACAGCATGTTGCAGGCCCAGAATTAACGTCTGCCCGAGCGGCAGTGTTTCGTCCGGTGCAATCAACCCATTTTCAGTTAAGGCTGACTTTTTCTGCCAGCGGGGAAACCAGGAACTCGCCATCGTCTTCTCCAGAGTGTCTGTGGAACCGGGCCGCACAGGGCGGCGTTAGCGGGCTTCCTGCCGTAAAAGATGCTGATATCCACGGTCGAACCAGGCCAGGCCGTGCGGCTCATCATTGCGCACCAACGCCATGACCTCACAAAACAAAATGTCGTGCGTTCCTACGCTCACCACCTGGGAGACTTTGCAATCAAACGACACCAGCGCGCCATTCAGCAGCGGTGAACCGCTGCTGAGCGTATGCCAGCGGGCGGCGAGAAAGCGATCCGCCATTGGTGTTTTACCGCCAAACAGGGTGGAGAGATCTTCGTGCCCGGCGGCCAGCGTGTTGACGCACAGATAACCGTTATCGCGGAACACCGGCCAGACCGAAGCGGAGCGGTTGAGGCAAACCAGCAGCGTTGGCGGTGTGTCGGTAACGCTGCACACCGCGGAGGCGGTGAAACCGGCACGTCCGGCGGGGCCGTCGGTGGTAATGATATTTACGGCGGCACCGAGGCGTGACATCGCATCGCGAAACACCTGGCGCTCGACCAACGGTAAATCAGGCGAGAGTTCATGCGTACTCATCTTTGGCCTCCTTACGGGTTAGCCATTGCAGCAATAACGCATTGAAGTTTTCAGCATCGGTGACGCTCATGGCATGTCCTCCCCAGGCCATTTCGATCAGGCTGGCATTCGGCAAGGCGGCGGCCAGTTCGGGTGAGCAGCTCCACGGCACCAGCAGGTCATCCTGGCTGTAGATGGCCAGCACCGGTTGAGTGATCTTCGCTGCATGAGGACGAAAATCGGCGCTTTTCAGGGCATGCAGCCGGCGTAACAGGTTTTCCATGCCCTGAAAATGTTGCACATGATGCGTGTCCTCTTGCTCCAGACGAGCCTGATTGCGCGCCATCCACTCCGCCGGATAGAGAAACAACGGCTGGGCACGGACAAAGGCTTCCACTCCGACATTCAGCAACAGATCCTGGCGAACCTGGAAGCAACGACGGGTATGGGCATTCAGCGATAACCAGCCGTTAATGACCACCACGCGTCCAACGCGTTGCGGATAATCCAGCGCCAGTTGCAGACCAATCAAACCGCCAAGCGCGTGACCGATCAGATCAAAGCGCTCAATACCCTGCTGCTCCAGCGCTTCGGCCAACTCGGCGGCCATCATCGCCATGCTGTAGCCTTCCGGTAAGGTATCAGCACTGCGACCGGTGCCGCGTTGATCGTAGGTGACAACGCGATAATGCTGCTCCAGCGCCGCCAGTTGGGGCCGCCAGAAACCCGCAACGCCGCCTAGACCAGAAGAGAGCACCAGGGTGGGCGCGTCTGCCGTCTGCAATCCCTGAATTTCCAGATGCATTACGCCTCCTGTTTGCCGATGTGCGCCACGGTGGCGATTTCGATCAGCGCATCAGGTTTCACCAGGCCGCATTGAATGCAGTAACGCGCCGGTTTATCACCGGGGAAATATTCGGCATACACCTGATTAATCGCGGCGTAGTTACTCCAGTCGGTGAGGAAAATCGAGTTGAAGGTAACGTCGTCCATAGTACCCCCTGCGGTTTCAATCACTTTTTTGATGGTCTCAAGGACGTGGCGCGCCTGGGCCGCGGCATCACCGACGTGGACGACGTTATTTTGCGCATCAAATGGCAGGGTGCCGGAGACATACACCACACCATCGGCGAGCGTACCAGGGACAAACGGGGCAATTGGCGTGGAGGTTCCGGGCGGAATAATGACACTTTTTGGCATGGCGAAGTCTTCCTTATCGTTGTTTTTGCAGGTGAAAATTATCGGGATATCAGGCTTTTAATGCTTCACAGAACGTCTCGGTATCACTGACCCAACCGAAAAACGTTTCGATATTAAAGATGGCTGCCTGCTGGGCGAAGGGCGGGCCAGCCTGATAGGTAGCGTCTTCCAGCACGACGCCAAAATATTCCAGGAAGAAGCCATCTCGCAGCGTCGATTCCACGCAGACATTGGTGGCGATGCCGGTAAACACCAGATGGCGAATGCCACGGCTGCGCAGCATGCTGTCGAGCGGGGTATTGAAAAAGCCGCTGTAGCGCGGTTTAGGCAGCACGATATCACCGGGTTGCGGCACCAGTTCATCCACCAGCGCATAATCCCAGCCGCCTTTCGCCAACAACGTGCCCTGCAATTCCGGGCGTTTACGCATGGTTTTTAACGCATTGGATTTGTGAAAGTTGGGTGAACCGGCATCGCCCGCTTCGACATATTGGTTATCCCAGCCATTCTGAAACCAGATGATCTGGATGCCTGCTGCTCGGGCAGCGGTCACCGCCTGGTGAATTTTGGCGATCACCGGTTTAGTGGCGGAGACATCAAAACCCGCCAAATCGAGGTAGCCGCCTTCGGTGGCATAGGCGTTCTGCATATCCACCACAATCAACGCGCTCTGCGCAGGGGGGAAGGCGATCGCTTCCGGGCGGGCTGGCAAGGTGACCTGCGGTAAAGTCGAGGTATGGGCGCAAACAACGGTATTCATCAGGCAACCTCCTTCTGCGATTCAATCAAAGCATGACGGCACTGCATCAAGGGCTGAATAAATTGACCAAACTCTTCGATTCCTTGCAGGAAATCGTCAAAAGTCAGCAGCACACCCTGGGTTCCTTCTACCTCTGCAACTTCATCCAACATTCGTGCCACGTTGGCATAAGAACCGACCAGCGTGCCCATATTGATATTCACCGCAGAGGTGGGATCGGCCATCTGGCGCACGTTGGTATCACTGCCGGATTTCGTGTCCTGCTGGCTTTGCGTGGTCAGCCAGGCGAGGGCCTCTTCATCAGCCCCGGCTTTGTAGTGCTCCCATTTGGCGCGTGCGGCTTCATCCGTTTCTGCGGCGATGATCATAAACAGCACATAGGAACCGACATCGCGGCCTGCCTGGTCGGCAGCCTGTTTCATGCGTGCGGCCGTCGGGGCGAAGGCGGTTGGCGTGTTAACACCTTTGCCGAAGCAGAAGTTGTAGTCAGCGTGCTGGGCAGAAAACGCCATCCCGGCATCGCTTTGTCCCGCGCAAATCACCTTCATCGGTTTTTGCGGCTGCGGGCTGAGGCGGCAGTCATTCATGGTGAAAAACTCACCTTTAAAATCACTCTGGCCATTGCCCCATAAATCTCGCAGCACGGTGACGTATTCGGTGAGGTATTGGTAACGACTGGCGAAGTAGTCATCACCGGGCCACAGGCCCATTTGCTCATACTCTGGCTTTTGCCAGCCGGTCACGAGGTTGACGCCAAAGCGGCCATTGGAGATTGAGTCGATGGTCGAGGCCATGCGCGCCACAATCGCCGGTGGCAGCGTCAGGGTGGCGGCGGTGGCATAGATTTCAATACGCGAAGTCACCGCCGCCAGTCCGGCCATCAGGGTGAAGGATTCGAGGTTATGGTCCCAGAACTCGGTTTTACCGCCGAAGCCGCGCAGTTTGATCATCGAAAGCGCGAAGTCGAAATGGTAGTGCTCCGCTTTCTGCACAATCGCTTTGTTCAGCTCAAAAGTCGGCTTGTACTGGGGGGCATGGGTGGAGATTAACCAGCCATTGTTACCAATCGGGATAAAGACGCCAATTTTCATGTGAAACCTCTCAGCAAAGAACGGGGGTTGTTTCACGCGCTGCGTTGCGTCCTGCTTGCTCCCTGCCGGCGGCGCTCGTTCACAAAATTGCAAAGCCTGTGCCACATTTTTAAATGCCATATATAACAATGTGTTAAAAATGACGCTTAAGATAAATTGGATTGAGTGGTCCGTTTTGGACCATCCGGTCAAAACAATCTGCACATTTTTCATGCGTGAGTGGTCAAAAAAGGTGCAGGGTCATTATTAGGCAGGAGCGGAGGCCTTTGTTATGATGCCTCTACGCAGGATGGATGAGGTAACAGTGTGAAAAGCGATGAAAAAAAGCCCACGCGTCGGTCACGCGCGGTTGCGGCAAAACGGGCGGCGATTCTTGAAGCGGCGCTGACCTTCTTTTCGCAATACGGTATTCATGGCACCAGTCTCGATAAAGTGGCCGAGCGTGCCGATGTGTCAAAAACCAATCTGCTTTATTACTATCCCTCAAAAGAAGCCCTCTATATTGCGGTACTGAAAGAGATTCTGGATGTCTGGCTGGCTCCGCTGCGCGCACTGCGCCACGATCAGGAGCCACTGACCGCGATCCGCCGCTATATCCGCCTGAAACTGGAAGTCTCACGCGACCACCCTCAGGCGTCACGCCTGTTCTGCCTGGAGATGTTACAAGGTGCTCCTCTGCTGAAAGGTGAACTGGCGGGCGATTTGAAAACGCTGGTGGATGAAAAGGCGGCGATCATTGAACAGTGGATCGCGGAAGGACGGTTGGCGGGCGTACGGCCACAGCATCTGTTTTTTCTGCTGTGGGCAACCACCCAGCATTACGCCGATTTCGCCTCGCAGGTTGAGGCTATCACCGGGCAGACGCTGAATGATCCCGCGTTCTTTGAGCAGACCGTCGATAACGTGCAGCGCATGATCATAGAAGGTATCCGCGTGCGTTAAACCGGAGAGGGCACTGAGGACGTTGCAGGAAAGATGATTAAAATTAAGGCCCGATGATCGGGCCTTAATTTTTTCAGGGATATCAGGCTTTACGACGACGCAGTAACCAGCCCATGGTCAGGATGACAAACCACAACGGCGTTACCATCAACGCCTGACGGGTATCCTCCTGGAGGGTCAGCAACACCAGTACAAAGGCGAAGAATGCCATACACACCCAACACATGAATTTGCCCAGCGGCATTTTAAAGGCAGATTCAGCGTGACGTTGTGGATGTTGTTTACGGTAAGCCAGATAGCTACACAGAATGATGGTCCAGACAAACATAAACAGAATCGCTGACACCGTGGTCACCAGTGTGAACACCGTCATCACATCCGGAATCAGATAAATCAACGCGACGCCACCAAGCAGGCACAGGCAGGAAAAGAACAGGCCGGTGGTCGGTACAGCGCGAGCGGATAAACGTCCAAATGCCTTATGCGCAACCCCTTGTTCTGCCAGGCCAAACAACATCCGGCTGGTGGAAAAGATGCCGCTGTTAGCGGAGGAGGCAGCTGACGTCAGCACCACAAAGTTGACGATGCTGGCGGCGGCAGGCAGGCCGATCAGAACAAACATTTCTACGAACGGGCTGCGGTCGGCCAGTACCTGGTTCCAGGGTGTTACCGCCATAATCACCATCAGCGCCAACACGTAAAACATAATCACGCGCAGCGGAATCGCATTGATGGCGCGGGGCAATACTTTGTGGGGATCATGGGTTTCCGCCGCAGCCGTACCCACCAGTTCAATGCCGACAAAGGCAAAAACCGCAATCTGGAAACCGGCAAAGAAGCCGCTCAAGCCTTTTGGAAACATGCCACCATGATCCCAGATATTGCTCAGTGAGGCAGTGCCGCCACCAGGGGAGGGATAGTGCATGGCGATCAGCACCACACCGGTGATGATCAACGCAACGATAGCGACAATTTTGATGATGGCGAACCAGAACTCCATTTCACCAAACAGTTTCACGGTGGCGATATTCAGCGTCAGAAAAACGAAGACGCAGAGCAGGGCACTCATCCAGATCGAGAAGTCAGGGAACCAGAGCTGAAAATAGGCACTGATGGCGACCACATCGGCGATGCCGGTAACCACCCAACAGAACCAGTAGGTCCAGCCGGTGAAATACCCGGCCCAGGGGCCAAGCAGGTCGGCGGCAAAATCACTGAAGGATTTATATTCCAGGTTGGAGAGCAGTAGCTCACCCATTGCACGCATCACAAAGAACAGCATAAATCCGATGATCATATAGACGAAAATGATCGAGGGGCCGGCGAGGCTGATGGTTTTACCTGAGCCCATAAATAATCCGGTACCGATGGCTCCGCCAATGGCGATCAACTGAATATGGCGATTGTGCAGATTTCGTTGCAGCTTGTCGGGCTGCTCAGCGCTAAGCAGCGCCTCTTTAGATTGGTCAACCATAAAGATTTCTTTCCTGTCTTGATGTCGTGTCAGCTCTGCTGGCTGTTAGATAACGTGCTGTTGCACGTTGTGAGATGGCATAAGATAGTGGAACAGCAGCAACTTTCGGTAATTGTTTTTTAACAACTGTGACCTTTTACGCGCTTTGCTCTGTCAGTAAATATTTACACAGTACAATCTTCCGTCAGTATGGGTAAAAAGTCAGCAGTTTCAGTGCGTATCGTCCATTCCTCCTGCTATGAGCAGCTACCTTTGTGATACTCGCGGTATGACCAGAGGGGTGTTATGCGCATATTGCTAATGATTATTTTGTTGGTGCTTGCTGGCTGGTGGAGTCTGCCGTGGTTGCTACAGCATCTGCCGCCGGGCTGGAATCCCTTTACCCCGCTAGCCGTGACCGATCCACCGGGTTGGTTGACGCGTTACAAAATCAAACGACTGGCAGGTGATCCTGCTGCTTGTCTGGATGTGATGCGCCGGGCGCAGCGGAGTGGCAAGGTGCAGTTCAGTGAGGAACCCACACGGCAAGGGGCATGCCCGCTGGCGCAGCCACTGCGTGTTAGCAGTTTTGGTGCGGTGATGCTCAGCAGCAGTTTTCTCGCCAGCTGCCCACTGGCAGTGGCAAGTACGATGTATGTAGTGCAAAGCCAGGCGGAGTTACAACAGGCAGGGATCAACAGTCCATTGCAGCGTATTGCGCATGTTGGCAGTTATGCCTGTCGCAATATTTATCATCGTCAGGAGGGACGTTTAAGCGAGCATGCGACGGCAGATGCCTGGGATATTACGGGATTTCAACTGGCGAACGGACGTTGGTTACGGGTGGAGAAGCACTGGCAACAGCCGCAGGACGCCTCAGCCGCATTACATGCGCTATGGCAGAATGGTTGTGCCAACTTCGGCAATGCGCTTGGCCCTGATTACAATGCCGCGCATGCCAGCCATTTTCATTTTGGCATGCGCGGAAGCGGCTATTGTCGCTGAGTTTACACCGCGGGATTCAATCCACGTTTAATCAGGAAGTGGTTAGCCGGCCAGGAAAACAGAAAGCCAATCATCATGGCAAGTTGCAACATAAACCAGAAGCCGACCAACAGTGGATTGATTTGCTGATTTAGCACAAATTTCAGCGCCAATCCCATAAAGAGAAAGATACCTAATTGATAAATCAACAAGGGAAAGACTTCAGTTTTCAGGGCTAATAATAACGCACGGCCAAATGAACGTTTTTCACGTTGTCGAATTGCCAGAAATTGAAAAAATAAGCCCATCAATAACGAAATCCCAACGCAAATAATTGCCTCAAGCCACAATGCCGGATTAATGGCGAACTGATTTAGTAAGGTGATTATCGGGATTGTCATTATATTGCCAAATATACAGGCTGCGGCTGACAAGGAAGTCGAAATAAAGATGGTTTGCCAGCCTGCGTTGCGATGTAATTTTTGAGGAACCAGCAGGGCAAGTTTTACCTGGCGGGAAGGTTTTCTTCCCAGATACCACCAGGCCAGCCAACCAACGAAAGGCATATATAGCCCGGTTAATGGCCAAATGATATTCATCACCGCGACCGGGTGAGGGTGGCGGAAGAGGTCTTTTAAAATCATCAGGGCGGTGCAGCCACCCAGAACAAGGAAAGGTAATGCCAACTGGTTCAACATAGTCAGTCCCGCTTAGCTTCTCGAATACGCGCGACAATGCGGTCAGCCCGGCTGCGGCATTGTCTTCCCCTGCAAATCACCGTTGCGTGCTACGCTGCTCACAGCTAAAGAGTAGCCGGAAACGTGCCTGACTGGAATCACTGCGAGGGGTGAAAAAGCCACCACATGGCAGAAATAAATGGGATTAAGAATAAAGTGATGGGGAAATGTGGCATAAAATAACCGAGAGATTAAGGTTAAAACACTGTAAACAATCGATTTCAGTTAATGACGATGCTCAACGCTTATCACAGTATTGAAAATTTTCAATGAATGGGGATATTGAAACAACATCAGAAAAATCCTATTCTAAACCTCCGTCGCATTAAAAGTTGTGATGGTGTTAACAAAGATTTGAAAGCTCAATCCATTCCATTGTGGTAACACATTGAGCGCCGGATGTTTAAGATTGCGGCGGGTGGTTGGATCTCTTTCAATCAATATTTTTTCTCTAGTTAATTTAATTTTTGTGTTAACCGGACCGAATAACAAGGCGCAAGAGCGTTGCAAGACGCTGAGGCAATAATGACGACCGATAATTATTTCGTCTGGCGAGGCGAGACCGAAATTCAATTTCAGGCGGTGACGGCCGTGATGCAATTGAAACCGCTTTTACAGAAACACGTTGAAAACTTGGGTTTTGATCACTTTGCTTTTTTGATCCAGCATCCGGTGCCCTTTACCCGGCCACGACTTTTTTTGTTCAGCACGTATCCGGAAAACTGGGTTAAACACTACGAAAGTGAGAACTATTTTGCCGTCGATCCGGTGCTGCTACTTTGTCAGCAGCCAGGACGTGGGGTGGAGTGGACGCGCGATTTGTTTACCGGTGCGGGTAATTTATGGGCAGAAGCGAACGCTTACGGCCTCTTGAGTGGATTTTCCTGCTCGGCAATGGCATCAAATCGTGCCATTGGTATATTATCTATTGCATCTAAGCAACAGAGTAAGACCCAGCACTTACGTGTTGAGCTGGAAGTGAAACTACACTTTCTGGCGGAACTGAGCCTGCGTGTCCTGGAACGCCTCAACGATAACGCTATGGTGATTTTATCTAATGATTTCAGTCAGAGGGAGCTGGAAATTTTGAAATGGACGGCAGAAGGGAAAACCTCTGCGGAAATTTCACTTATTTTAGCGATTTCAGAACACACGGTGAACTTCCACCAAAAGAATATGCAAAAGCGCTTTAATGTTTCCAATAAAACGCAAATTGCCTGTTATGCCGCAGCAATTGGACTGATATAGCAAAAAGGCAACTACTAATTTTAGTAGTTCCCAGCCTGAAGCCAGTTGTCTACCCTGCGCCGGAACTTTGCCAGGCTGGCGCACATAAAAATCATTGCAAACATGGGGATGTCAGGGGCGCATGATGAAAATAATTCAAACCCAGTTAAAGGATATGCCGTCCTCTCTGCTGGCCGAATTGGGAACCTATCGCTACAGCGTATTTGCGCGCGGTGAAGGCTGGTCAATTCCACCCCGCTTGAGCACCCCGGGCCAGGAGTATGATCGTTTCGATCGCTCAGACGTGACCTGGATGATTGCCTGGAACGCGCGGCAGGGCATTTGTGGTTGTGCGCGTTTAATGCCGTGGCAAGAACCCGAAATGACCGAGGGGTTAATTTTGCCTTTTAGTCATGAAAAAGTTTGGGAGATGTCGCGTTTTTCCGCCCGACTGGAAGTGGATGCAGAGTTGCCCCTAAATATCCTCTGGCATTCGGTTCAGCTCGCTGAATTGAGCGGGATCGAGTTTCTTATCAGTTCCGCTACGCCGATGTTGGAGAAAATGTTTGAGCAACATCGGGTGGTCTATGAACCGTTGTCGCCGGGGCTGATTCAGTCTGAGGACAACCTGTTCGCCATTCGTATTCCGGTTCAGCAACCGGCGCTGGCTGAAAAGTACCGGGGTACACGTCGCTTCAGCCCTGAAGAGGTGCTGCCAACATTGGGCGTGTCCGTTAACTGGCAGTCGCACGGTTAAATCTCCCCGCGCATCAGGCGCGGGGCAGACCGCTTACTGGCGGTAGGCGGTTTTGATTTGGCGAATGGTGTTGCTGAACACTTCAGCCTGCGGTTTTTCCCCTAACGTTTGCACATAACGTTCCATATTGATGATCACTTTTCCGGCATCAGCCTGGCCCATCCCTTTCAGAATCAGTGTCACCATCATTTTCAGACAGGCGACTTCATCCGCCAGCTTCTGCGTTTCCTGCGAAGTTGCAAAGTCTTCATCACTCATAATTGACTCCCTGGTTGTGTTGCATGGTCTTGACACATTCTTCCTGTGCACGAAAAACAGAGTATATCATAGGGTTGTCAAAAGAATTTATTAGCACTGAAATCAGAAATTCATGTCAGAAATGGAATGAGAAATTGCTGTATTTATCGTCAATAAATAATGACGGAAGCGATTATTTATTTAAAGCAGGGCGTGGAAAAAGCGAAGCGACGCATAAATTATAACATAATGATATTAGTCATTATTTTACTTTTTTATTCTCGCATGATATCGCTGATGACTAAAAATACGTGGTCCTTAACATCTATTTGATGTGTGTCATTTCAACCAGGATTTATCTCCCCAGACGATGTTTTTTCACCGGAAAACCCGGTAAGATAAGCCTCCTGAAATATATTCCCCCATCACTAACCTGCGGAGTACGTCCCGTTGATCAGCTTGCTTCTTGTTGATGACCATGAACTGGTACGCGTTGGTATTCGTCGCATACTGGAAGATATGAAGGGATTGGTAATTGCCGGGGAAGTGGCTTGTGGTGAGGATGCGGTGAAGTGGTGCCGTAACAATCCGGTGGACGTCGTGCTGATGGATATGAACATGCCTGGCATTGGCGGTCTGGAAGCTACGCGTAAGATCATGCGTTACAACCCGGATATCCGCATTATCATGCTGACCATCCATACGGAGAATCCGCTGCCAGCGAAAGTCATGCAGGCCGGTGCTGCGGGTTACCTGAGTAAGGGAGCCGCGCCACAGGAAGTTGTCAGCGCTATTCGTTCAGTACATGCAGGGCAGCGCTATATTGCTTCTGATATTGCTCAGCAGATGGCGCTCAGCCAGATTGAGCCGCAGAAAGCCGAATCGCCCTTCAGTTGTTTGTCTGAAAGGGAATTGCAGATTATGCTGATGATCACGCGTGGGCAGAAAGTGACGGAGATTTCCGAACAGCTTAGCCTCAGCCCGAAAACCGTTAACAGCTACCGTTATCGTATGTTCAGCAAGCTGAACATCAGTGGCGATGTGGAGTTAACGCATCTGGCCATACGACATGGCCTGTTTAATGCGGAGCCGTTAATCAGTAGTGAGTGACGTTTTTAATTCAAAAGCCTTTCTCAGCACCGTGACCAGTCAGCCCGGCGTCTATCGTATGTATGACGCGACAGGCACGGTGATCTATGTTGGTAAAGCCAAAGACCTCAAAAAACGCCTTAGCAGCTATTTCCGTACACAGGTGGGGAGTCGCAAAACCGAAGCGCTGGTCAGTAACATTCAGCAAATCGATGTCACTGTGACGCACACCGAGACGGAAGCGCTGTTGCTGGAGCATAACTACATCAAGCTTTACCAGCCGCGTTACAACGTGCTGTTGCGTGATGACAAATCTTATCCTTACATCTTTCTCAGCGGCGATAGCCATCCACGACTGGCGATGCATCGTGGGGCGAAACATGCCAAAGGTGAATACTTTGGCCCGTTTCCCAACGGCTATGCCGTGCGTGAAACCCTGGCGCTGTTGCAGAAAGTGTTCCCGATTCGTCAGTGTGAAAACAGCGTCTACCGCAATCGCTCGCGACCTTGCCTGCAATATCAGATTGGTCGTTGCCTCGGCCCCTGTGTCGCCGGTTTGGTCAGTGAGGAAGAGTATGCCCAGCAAACCGATTATGTGCGGCTGTTCCTGGCGGGCAAAGATGACCAGGTATTAAATCAACTGGTAAAAAGGATGGAGGCTGCCAGTCAGGCGCTGCGTTTTGAGGAAGCGGCACGTTTACGTGATCAAATTCTGGCGGTACGTCGTATCACGGAGAAGCAGTTTGTCTCTAATCAGGGAGATGACCTGGATGTGATGGGCGTCGCCTACGATGCAGGTATGGCCTGTCTGCACGTATTGTTTATTCGTCAGGGTAAAGTGCTGGGAAGCCGCAGTTACTTTCCCAAAGTCCCGGCTGATACTGAACTGGCGGAAGTCGTGCAAACGTTTCTGGGGCAGTTCTATTTGCAAGGCAGTGAGGCACGAACCTTACCGGCAGAGATTTTGCTGGATTTCAGTCTTCCGGATCGCGAATTACTGGCGGAATCGCTCAGTGAAATGGCGGGACGCAAAGTCAATATCCAAAGCAAACCGCGTGGCGACAGGGCTCGCTATCTCAAACTGGCGCGTACTAACGCGGCGACCGCGCTAACAACTCGCTTATCACAGCATTCAACGATTCAGCAGCGTCTGGCGGCTCTGGCGGCGTTCCTGGAACTGGATCAGATCAATCGCATGGAATGCTTCGATATCAGTCACACGATGGGTGAGCAAACCATTGCCTCTTGTGTCGTGTTCGATCGCAACGGCCCGTTACGCAGTGATTATCGGCGTTACAACATTGAAGGCATTACGCCTGGCGATGATTACGCCGCAATGAATCAGGTATTGCGCCGCCGCTACGGTAAGGCGCTAGAAGAAGAGAAAATACCGGATGTGATCCTGATTGATGGTGGTAAAGGACAACTGGCGCAGGCGAAACAGGTGTTTGCCGAGCTGGATGTGCCCTGGGATAAAGATCGTCCGATTCTACTCGGTGTGGCAAAAGGCAGCGATCGTAAAGCGGGTCTGGAAACGCTGTTTTTCGAAGCTGAAGGAGAGGGGGTATCGCTGCCGCCGGACTCACCCGCGCTGCATGTGATTCAACATATTCGTGATGATGCTCACAATCATGCGATCTCGGGTCACCGTAAAAAAAGAGCCAAAGTTAAGAATACCAGCGCACTGGAAAGCATCGAGGGCGTTGGGCCAAAACGGCGTCAGCAGTTGCTTAAGTACATGGGGGGCCTACAGCCGCTGATGAATGCCAGTGTCGAAGAGATTGCCAGGGTGCCGGGCATTTCTTTCGCCCTGGCAGAAAAAATCTACTATTCCCTTAAACACTAACATTGAAACAGGGGGGGCAATGTAGGAACATACGTTAAATTCTACCCATACCAGACAGTTACTGGCATATGCAATTTAACATTCCGACATATCTGACCCTGTTTCGAGTTGTCCTGATTCCTTTCTTTGTGCTGGCATTTTATCTGCCATTTCACTGGGCGCCGTTCGTCACCGCGCTTATTTTTGTGGTCGCTGCGGTCACTGACTGGTTTGATGGTTTCCTGGCACGTCGTTGGAAGCAAACCACACGTTTTGGTGCATTTCTCGATCCTGTGGCAGACAAAGTTATGGTGGCAATCGCGCTGGTGTTAGTGGCGGAGCATTTCCACTCCTGGTGGATAACCTTACCCGCAGCCACCATGATTGCCCGTGAGATCATTATTTCTGCGTTACGTGAGTGGATGGCAGAAATTGGCAAGCGCAGCAGCGTGGCCGTCTCCTGGATCGGCAAAGTCAAAACCACCGCGCAGATGTTGTCTCTGGTCGCGTTGTTGTGGCGACATGATGCCACGGTGATTGGCGTTGGTGTGGTCGCGTTGTATATCGCAGCGGTGCTGACATTCTGGTCAATGTATCAATATTTGAACGCAGCGCGTGGCGATTTGTTCGAACGATGATCGATGCGATTTAAAAAGCAGCAAACGGACGCACTGTGTGGATAATTCTATTGACTCATTGCGCCAGTTCAGTAGAATGCATCGCATCGAACGGCAGCGAGTTTGCTAAAAGCTGAATAAAATCAGTAAGTTTGATAGTAATAAGAATATGCGGGAATAGCTCAGTTGGTAGAGCACGACCTTGCCAAGGTCGGGGTCGCGAGTTCGAGTCTCGTTTCCCGCTCCAGATTTAGCACTCTGTTTCAGTAACGGAATGCACATCAGATTAAAAGGCGCGTTGGCAGAGTGGCCATGCAGCGGATTGCAAATCCGTCCACCTCGGTTCGACTCCGGGACGCGCCTCCACTTTACACCCTGCCCGGGTGGTGAAATCGGTAGACACAAGGGATTTAAAATCCCTCGATCGTAAGGTCGTGCGGGTTCAAGTCCCGCCCCGGGCACCATATTTATCTACCGATAAAAACCGAATAAAATCAAAGCAATAAGCAGTGATGTCGTGACCGCCCAAGGGCGGTTTTTTTGCATTTGTCGTTTCTGTTAATCAGAAAGTGACTACAAAATGACTACATTGCGTCTACGGCTCAATTCTGCCCATATAAAACAAGATAACTGACTTTCAGCTTGATAGAAAAAAGCCCGCTTTCGCGGGCTGGATTAGTGGAGTAGGGAGGGTTGATGTTGTTGGTTGGAGTAAAGGGGTACTTTATTTATCTGACCGGGCGAAACAATGATCCCTGCAACAGACTCAAGCGTTTTGAATGTGCAACTGCAATTAATGTTCTGGCACTGGTGATAACGCTCTTTTGTTTCTTTTGAAACATAGCGGCTGCTTTTGGCGTGGGCTGCGGTCTGGCATAACGGGCAATGCATCATAGTCACGTTACCTGATTAAATTAGAGGTCAGAGAGGGTTCATTACCATTTTGATCATTGAAAGTGGCATTTGCAAACACAATCTAGTCATTTGTGAATAACTCATATTCCACATCACTGAGAAGCACCTCAAAATCGAGCTGTGTGGTGTAGCCGCTGCTGCTCAGGCTGTGCGTCACTTTGCTGATGAGCCACGGCTGCGCATCAATCACCGATTTAAATCCGCTCACTGCAACTGGTGTTTCCGGGTAAAGATCAGCCCGGCCCATTGCCAGCGTGATAGAGAACTCTGCGACACCGCGTTGCAGCTTCTCCCACTTCGCCTTAGCGGCGCGCATGGCCGTGGCTTTACTGGAATACACCGTTGTCAGCGTGAACACGTTATCCTCGCTGCCTGCCAGATAATCCCCCTCTTTCGCCTCCGGTGTTTTCGTGGCTTTAGCCGTGGTCTTTTTCGCGGCCGGGTGCTCCAGTGCACGCAGGTGCTTCTCTTTGGGTTTGCGCTGTAGCTTCACCTTCTTGGGCTTCGGGTCTTTGGTGTGCAGCCAGCTTGCTGATACACCGGTGTAGGCTCCCCGGTCGGCAATGCTGAAGCTGTGCCGGTCGCCATCCTGGCGGGTGATGGTCATCTGCGGGATGGGTTTGCCACTGATGGTGACGCCGTTCCCCGGCCGGATAAACAGCAGCCGCCCGGCCTTCACTGCGGCCACCGCGCCGTAAAGCGTGGCGAGACGCGTCAGAAACTTGGCATCAGTCTCCTGCGTCTGGTCGATATGCGCCACGGCAATGCCCGCAAAGCCATCGGCCAGCAGGGGTTTCAGGCTGTTGCGTCCGGCCACCTGCGTGACGATATCGCCCAGGGTGGTGTCGTGATAGGACACCTCACGGCGTGAATTCAGGGAACCACGAAAATCAGCGCTGCGGGCGCGGATAGTCATGGTATCCGGCGCGCCGTGGTGCTCCACCTCGTCAACGGTAAAACTGCCCTTACCGATAAGCGCCTGGCCTTTCCAGCCGAGAAACAACGTGACCACGGCACCGCGTACCGGCATCGCCAGTTGCCCGTCGGCGTCGTCCAGTTCGATATCGAGCTGGTCAGCTTCGAATCCACGGTTATCGGTCAGCGTGAGCGAAATCAGCCGGTCGCGGATATTGGCGGTCACATCTTTTGAATTCACCGTCAGCATAAAATCAGGCGTCAGGCGCGCCCCGGCCTGCACCGGCAGGCTGCTTATCCCTGTCATCCGGGTAATCCCCCGACAGATGAAACCGCGCTGCTGATGGCCGATGTCACCTGACCGGGCAGATTGCTGATGCCGCTGATTAAGCCGTCAGCCTGCTGTTTCAGGTCGCCAAACATCGACGTCAGGGACTCATCCACGCGCTTCAGGCTCAGGGTAAACATGATTTTACTGGCCGTGCCGTTGCTGAAAAACTCGCTGTGCGTGTTGGAAATGTTCTCGATCACGTACATGCCGTAAATCATGCCGTTACCGCCAATCAGCGGCCACGCCATCCCCTGATCGGCCAGCAGGCGAATCGTCATCAGGGAAATGGCCCCGCCCGTAATCTCCGGTCGCAACTCCCCCGACAGCGTGATTTTCTCATCACCCGGCCCGATAAACTGCGCCGCCGGGCGCAGACCAAAACGGCTGTTGGTCGGCCAGCGGTAATCGATATTCTGCTGCATCTCGCCGTAAGGCAGCGTCTGGCGCATAAACGGCATCATGCCGTAAATCATCATCACCGGTTAATCCTCCCAACCCATTTTGCTGCGGTTCTGTGCCTGGCGGCTGCGCTCCTGCTTCTGCTGATGCTGCGCCATCAGCGCCAGTGCATCGTCTTTGCTCATGCCTTCATGCATATTGATTTCATACTGATACGAATTCTGACTGCGGTCGGTGTAGCCGCCAGCGGCTGACGGTGACGACACCGGCCGGTAAGGTGCGCCGCCGGTTGCCAGGCTGTACTGAAGCCCGCCGGTATCCACGCCTGCGCCACCGGTCGCCACCGGGTCAGGTGAAGGCACTTTATCTTTCAGCCCGTCCGATTTGGTGTCGATGATGCCGAGCTTTTCCAGCACCCAGTCGATACCGCTGCGCAGCTGGTCGAGGGCATGACCGGGGATTTTCAGCGCCTCGGCCAGCATGTTGCCGAACTTCTTACCCATATCACCGGCTGATGCGAGTTCCGCCTGGGTGGATTTCACCGGCTCCAGCAGCTTGCCGAACCAGTCCCACAGCTCTTTGATTTTGCCACCGAGCCATTCAAACACCGGTTTCAGCGGGCCGAATGCATTGCTTATCGGCCCCATCGCGGCGGTAAACCCTTCGGCCACACCGGCGATAAAGGCGCTGATGGGTTCCCAGTATTTGCGGATGAGCAGCGCACCGGCAACAACGGCTGCGACCACGGCGACAACCGGCAGGGAAATCGCGCCAATGGCGGTCACAATCGCGCCACCTGCCACGCTGAATATCGTTCCCAGCAATCCGGCTCCGGCAATCAGGGCGTTAACCCCGGCGATAACCGGCCAGGCAACCAGCCCGATAGCACCAATCGCACCGACCAGCATCAGGCCCGCCATAGCGGCTTTAGCGATTCCGGATGAAAGCATCGGATTGGCCTTTATCCAGCCATCGACCTGCAACAGAAATTTCGTGGTGTCCTGCGTCAGCGTGCGCAGGCTGCTGTCCATCTGATCAAACAGGTCAGTGCCGATGGCCTCATACGCCGACTGCAATTCTTTGAAGTCACCGCCGAGGTTGTCCTGCTGTACGTTGACCAGTTTCTCAGTGCTGCCGTCCGACTGCTGAAAGGTTTTCGTCAGTTTGTCCAGTTCACCACTGGAGGCGGCTTTCATCAGCGTCACGGCAGACGATGCCGCTTCTTCGCCAAAGATGGTTTTCAGGTACTCCGCCTGCTGTGCCGTACCGAGTTTGTTTTTCTCAAAGGATTTTTGCATCTCCTTCAGCACGGTAAAGAACGGGCGCATGTTGCCCTTGCTGTCGGCGGTTTTGACGCCCAGCTCCTGAATGGCTTTGAATGCTGCGCCGGTGGGTGCCTGCACACGCAAGAGCATGGCGCGAACACCTGTCCCGGCCATACTGCCGGTGGTGCCGTTCTGCGCCAGCGCGCCAATCATCGCCGTGGTCTGCTCAACGCTGACGCCTGCGTTTTTCGCCACCGGCGCGATGTAGGTCAGTGCATCGTTCAGCCCGTCAAAGTCGGCTGCGGTTTTGTTAAGGGTTGCCGAGATCACATCACCCAGGTGCGCGACTTCGCTGTTCGCCATGCCAAACGCGTTTTTGGTGCTCATCAGCAGTTGCGCACTTTCTTCCATCGTGCGGTTGTTCGCCAGCGACATATTCAGCGTCACCGGCGTGGCGGCTTTGATGTCGTCAGTGCTGCCGCCCGCTTTGGCGATGATAATCTGCGCCTGTGCGGCATCGTTGGCCGAGGCGGCGGTGTTGTCGCCGATACTGCGCGCCTGCGTTCTCAGCGACTGAAACTCAGGTGAGTTCTTATCAAGGCCGAGCGTTGCCTGTAGCGTGGAGTTTGCCAGGGCAAAGTCATAGCCCGGACGCAGCACGGACGATGCGGCCACCGCGCTGACCGTGGCGGCACCGATACCGGCAGCACCCGCATTGCGCACTTTCGCCGACAACTCCTGGCCTTTGCGGTAACGCTCACTGGTCTGGTTCAGCCGCTCCTGCTGGGCATTGAGCCGCTGTAGCTCCATTTTCTGGCGGCTCAGACTGACGGTCGCCTGCGCCGAGGCGGTTTTGAGGCGTTGCTGTTCGGTGCTGAGATTACGGGTCGAAATGCCTGCGGCCGTCAGCGCCTCGCGCTGCTGCTGCACGGAAAGGCGCAGCGAGTTAGATTTGGTCTGTAATTCTGACGCCGCCTGGCGGGCTTTCTCCAGCGCGCGGGCCTGCTGCGTGGTCGGGCGCTCGGTGCTTTTGAACGTCACGGCCAGCGCCGCCGCTTCGGCTCTGGCGTCCTTGAGTTTCTGCTGCGTGACGGCCAGCTGCGCGCTGGTTTTGCGGAAACCGTCGATTTTCCCCGCCTGCGCGTCCAGCTCTTTGATGCTGGCCTGCGTCTGGCGGATTTCAGAGGTCAGTCCTTTGGTGGCGTTCAATACGGTTTTAAACGGGCGGGTGGCTTTATCGACCGCATTCAGCAGCACCTGTATTTTGAGGTTATTGCTCATCCGGGTTTGCTCCGCTGCGGATAAAGGCTTTCAGCCGCCAGTCCATCAGCTCGGCCAGCGGCATGTCGTACAGCTCGGAAGGGGGCCAGTGAAATATCGTGGCAACGTCGGCCATCAGGTCGTTAACCGTCAGGCCGCGCGGCCAGTCTACTCGTCCGACTTCGAGGACAAAAAACCGATCACCTTGCCCGCCAGCGTAATCAGGTCAGCCGGGTCAAGGTTGTTACAGTCTGCCTTGGTCAGCGCGGGAACGGTGATGCGCGGCAGGACGGTGATCAGCGAATCCACATCCGAGCCTGCAAGGTCGGACAGGCGCACGCCGCGCAGCGCGCCCGCGTTGGGTTTAATCAGTTCCACCTGGGTGATTTCACTCTCACCACGCTTAATCGGGGCTTCCAGTACGACGATCAATTCATTCTTTTCCATGTTCGATATCTCAGTTCACTGTAGTCAGGGAAAGCCAGCGCCGGGCGCTGGCTTCAGGGTTATACCAGGCCGATATTTTTGCGGCGCTGTTCGAGGCGGTCGGTGCCGTTGACCTTCTCCACCATGTTGACGGTGTCGATCTCAATCAGCTCTTTGCCGTTAAACGTCAGTTTGTAATAGGTGTTTTTGCTGGTGATTTTGGTTTCGGTGTCCTCACTGGTTTTCGCTTCGCCAAAATCAAACGTCTGGTGTTTACCGCGCACCTCGATTTCAACTGCGATTTCCTCGCCGGTGTCATCGCGCTGGTACGAGCCGGTAAAACGCAGCGGTACATCGGATGCACCCCACTGCGACAGCACCAGCTCATCAATGCCGCCGATACTCCATTCCATATCCAGCGCGTCATCTTCCAGACCGTTGTCGATATGCGCAGCCCCGTTCATGCCGCCTGCGCGGTACGGGTCGAGCTTGCGCGCCAGCTTCGGCAGGGTGACGGCCGTCACCACGCCCTGATAGCTGTTCGAATCATTGAAAAGGTTCATCGCCTTAAGTTTGCGTGGCAGTGCCATTTATCCGGCTCCTTAACTGTTCACGGATGCGGCGAAGGTCGCCAGATAAGTGTCAGTGATGCGCTGGCGGAAAGTCAGGTCTTCCAGCGGCGGCACCGGCGTGTAGTCGTAATCGATAAAGAGTTTGCCCGCCTTCAGGCTGTCTTTATCGTTGGCGCTTTCGTCATACCAGGCAGACGCGCCCAGCAGATAACCCGCGTTGACCATTTCGCGGAATTTGGCGTTGATACCGGCAATGATGTCTTTCACCAGTACCGGCGTCAGCGGCTTATCCACCGCCCACATGTGCGCTTCGGCGATGGTGTCGGCCAGCACCTGCGCGGTGCGGGTGTAGTTCTCAAACTGGAACAGCGGGTCATCGCTGCATGTCCGGTTGCCCCAGAAGCGGAAACCGTCCTTGCGGATCAGCGTGGTGACGTCGGCCTCGTTGAGCAGGTCGGCATCGGTGCCCACCTGTTGCAGATCCCAGAATACCGAGGCTGAAATCCCGGTCACGCCGTTGACGCCGACGTTCGACAGGGTTTTATGCCAGCCGGTGTCGTTGTCGATTTTGGCGCGCAGGCCCAGCGCGCGGGCGGTGGCGTAAGCCGTATCTGAGGCGCTGGTTGTGGTGTTCCAGGCGAGGAAATCCGGCCAGATGACCATGATTTCGCGCTGGCTGAAGTTCTGACGATAGAGGCGGGCCTCGGAAATGGTTTTGCAGTCCCACGCCGACACGTAAGCGAAGGCGCGCAGCTGCTGTGCGATGCTGGCAAGCGCGGTGGACACTTCCAGCGTGTCGAGGCCCGGCACGCCGAGGATGCGCGGCTTGACATCGAGTTCGGTCTGCGCAGCCAGCAGCGCTTTCATGCCAGTGTACTGGCCGTTGGCGTCGGTGCCGCCGATGATGTTGGACGTGGTTTCGGCTTCGTCGTCGCCTTCGGCCACGCGCACCACGACGGTGACGGGTTTCGACTGGTCGGCAATGGCCTGTAACGCCGCCGCCAGCGTGCCTTTGACGCCCGCCTTGCCGACTGCGCCCTGCACGTTGGTGATGAGTACCGGCTTGTTGAGCGGGAAGGTAGCCGCGTCCGCATCGTCGGCGGTGCAGACCATGCCGACGATTGCGGTGGATACGGTGGAGATGGTGCGCGTGCCGTCGTTCACTTCGACGACGCGGACACCGTGATGATAATCTGCCATCTGTTGCACTCCTGGTTAACGGTGTGCTCAGGGTGGCAGCTCAGGCAGGACGGCGCATGTGATTGCAGTCTGCTGATAACTCAGCGAACAGAAGCCGCGCCGGACGTTACAGACCGAAGGGGTTAACGGACGTATTGAGGAATTCAGCACAGAGGGCAGATCCCGCCGCGTCGTCCTCACCAATTTCCGCATAGTGCGGGTATGCATCAGGATCCTGCGGAGAGGAGAAAACCGCGCCAATCTCTGACCGTGTGTCGTCAGTGAACTGCACATAGACAGTAGTCATATTTCATATCCTGTGATGTAGATATAAGAGGTCTGCAACGCTGTCCCGGCCGCCAGGGTGTAATAAATCGTCTGCGGCGTTATCAGGGGCAGATTACTGAAGGGTGAGACAATCGCCGCACCGCCGCACCCGATATACACCGCCCCCACACCGTCCGCCGACGCCGCTATCGTCATGTTGGTGTTGTACTGATACCCGGAAATATTCGGGTTCCCAATCCCGCTGACGCTGAGGGCATTGAGCGGAACGATGGCCGCAATCCCCTGCGGGGTATACGACGGCGCAGAGATGCTGCTTGCCAGCGCCATCTGCTGCACAAAGCTGATGCGCCGCCCGCACTGCCATCCTGCGACAAACTGGCCGGAAGCGACGCGCCAGACGGAGACCAGGGCGCTGGCGGTATATCCGGCGGGCATGGCGCTGCCGGGACAGATTTCCGGTGCCTTCGCACTGGTTGCATTCCGGGCCAGTGCCGCCGGTGCTTTACCCGGCCCCCAGATGGCATAAACCGCCATAAACCCGCTGGCCGGAATACTGCCCGCAACGTCGACACCGCCTGCACCGATCACGGAGAGATCAACCGGCAGTGCCAGCCCGGACAATTTGTATTGCGTGCCGCCAGATGCCGTCTGCACGATCAGCTCGTCAGCCGTCCAGGTTGCGGTCGTTCCGGCCGTGGCAACGTGCATCAGCGCATTGCGTGACTGACCGACAACGCCGGTTAATCCCGTACCCAGCCCGAGATTTTTAACAAACGCCGCCACATCACCAATATCCGCGCCGTTCTGGTCGATCGCCATTTTTCCGGCGAGCGCATTCAGTACCGTTGCAGAAAAGTTCGGGTCATCGCCCAGCGCATCGGCCAGCTCTTTCAGCGTGTCGAGCGCTTCAGGGGCGGAGCCGGTCAGTGCAGCAAGAGCGGCGGTGACAAAGGCCGTTGTCGCCAGCTGCGTTGTGTTGTTGCCGGGTGCAGCGGTCGGCGCTTTGGGCGTACCGGTCAGCTGCGGGCTGGCAATCGGGGCATACTGCCGATGTGGATCCGCAGCGGCAAGGTGCTGCGCCATCAGGCTGTCGGCATACGCTTTAACCTCAATCACGGCGTTATCAACATACTGCCGCGTTGCCAGCACCACGGCCGGATCAATCTTCAGCGTCACCGCGCTGGTGCTGTTCACGATGAGGATCATGCGCACCGTCTGCGTGCGCCCGCTGCCCTCGGCCAGCAGCGGCTTGTAGGTTTCGGCACAGTTAGCCACGGCAATCAGGACGCCGTCGGCATCAAACAGCCCAATCTCGCGTATCCAGAAACCGCCTTCGCTCTCCGGGATAATCTGCTCGGCGATAATCTGGCTGCTGTTGGCCGTGTCGATACTCAGCGAGTTCAGCGCCGCCCGGCGTTTCTCACCGGTGAGCGCCGTCTGCGCCGGGTCAGGCGTGGGCAGCGTGCCGCCACCGTCACCGACCGCCATCTGGGTAATCTGTAATTTCGTGCCGAGCGCGGCTGCGTTCGCCAGTCTGGCCGCGCCCTGATTGGTCAGCAGGGCAAAATATTTTGTCGTCATGCGCTCACTTCCGTCAGGTCAATAAGATGCACCGCCACGCCGGAATAGCCCGCGCCGCCGGTACTGATAATTTCAGGGGTATAGGGATAAACGGTAAGCAGGTCGCCGCAGTAGCTGGCAGCGGCAACCGGGATTTCCCCGTTTGCATCAAGGTTGATGGACAGGCCGATCAGATGACGGCTGAGGGGCTTTGCATCCGCTATCAGCCGCTCCAGCTCGTTATACATTTCCTCGGTAATGCCGGTATCCAGCACGCCCACATCGAGCCGGAACGTGCCCGGCTCATCGTTGGTTTTCCACCACTCGATAACGCGGATCAGATAACCGAGCGGCTCCACCACGCGACGCACCGCGCCAATGGTGCCTTTGTGCCGGTGTACGTACTGCGATGCCGCCACGACGGCGCGTTTGGTGGACTCGCTCCAGCTGCTGTCCCAGCGGTCAACCGACCACGCCCACGCCAGATACGGCAGCAGCGCCACCGGGCAGGTGTACGGGTTCCACAGCTGACGCAACGGAACATTCAGATCGGTCAGCGAGGCCAGCGCCTGTGCGGCGGCAACCTCAAGCACCGATGAACCGGTGGGAACCAGGCGATCACTCATCCGATCCCCCCACGGTCAGCGCATAACCGGTGCAGTACGCCGCCTGCGTTTTATCCAGCACCACATCAGCAACCGGCTTAATCAGGTTGACGCGCTGCACGCCTTCAACGTGCATGGCGGCATACAGGGCTGAGAGGCGGATATCCCGCCCGAGGCGCTTCTGCGCGGTGATGTAGGTAACGAGTTTTGCCTCGGAAGCCGCGCGGATGGGTTCCGCTTCCGGCCCCGGATAGAGATACAGCTCTGCCTCAATGTCGTAATTCACGATGTCGGCTGACTGCACGCTGACGCGGTCGGCCACCGGCCGCACGTCCTCATCGTTCAGCGCGGCATCCACCACGGCCAGCAGGTCATCATCCGCCACGCCGTTACCCTCGCGGGCAAGGATGGTCACGGTGACAACCGCAGGCGACGGGCTGATGGCAGAGGCATCTGCCACCCGGCCATCGGCGCTTTTTGCGTGATACTCATAGGCACCGGTCGGCCCGGCCACACTCAGCCCCTCGAAGGCGGCCGCGATACGGGCGCGGAAATCGTCGTTGCCCTCCATCTCTGCCGCCGTGGGCGGAATGGTGGTGTCGTCGGCCGGGGTGATGGTCAGGCGGGTGACGCCATTGTTTGCGCCGAGCTGGTCAAGGTCGGCATCCAGCGCGTACGCCACCATGACCGCCTGCGCCGCTTCGTTGATGCGCTGGCGCAGGATCAGCTCACGGTAGGCGTTTTCCTCCAGAATCTTCACGATGGGATCAGACTCCAGCGCCAGCGTGGCGGCGATGGCGGCCTGCTGTTCTTCCGGGTAGAGAGAAATCAGCGTGGCTTTGCGTTCGGCCAGCAGGGTTTCATAGTCCAGCGTTTCCACCACGTCGGGCGCGGGCAGCTGGCTCAGGTCAATGGTTGCCATGTTCTCAGCTCACAGGGACGGTTAAGGAGAAGGTCTGTGCGGTGTCGGTACGGTTGCCGGTCAGCTCAACCACCATGCCGCCGTTAAAATCGGACTCGTAGCTGATGCCGGTCAGCTTTACGCGCGGCTCCCACTGGATGAGCGCCACATAGCAGGCCGACATAATCTGGAGGCGTAACGCCGCATTCTGTGGCTGGTCAATCAGTGCTGACAGGAGTGAGCCGTATTTGCGGCGCATCACCCTGGAGCCAATCGGCGTCACCAGGATGTCGCGTATGGATTGCTGGATATGTTCGAGGCCGGTCAGCGCTTTGCCGGTCTCGCGGTTCATGCCGATGTATTTTTCGGTTGTCACTCGGTGCCCTCCGTCATCGAGCCGCCGCTCTGCACTTTGCCGTGTTTATGGTCGTGCACGACAACACCGTTAGAGCTGAAATTCCCACCGCTGTGCATCACATTGCCTTTCATCGTGCCGCCCTGGGTGACTTCCAGCGTGGCGGTTTTGAGGAGTTTGGTGCACTCGACCTCTGGCACATCCAGCAGGATTTTGACGGCGGCTTTAATGGTGGCGGTCTGAATGCCGGTTGCCGTCAGTGCGCCGTTCTTTGGCTCATACTCGATCACCGCGCCGTCGGGAAAGGACCAGTGCAGCGCATCGGCGGAGGCAGACGGGGCCGGGTTGTCATCGGAGAAAATACCGGGCAGCACAAAGCCGGTGTCGAGTTCGCCACCAAGGCAGAGGACGAGCACCTGCTCACCCACTGACGGCGCATTCCACGAACGGGTTTTACCCGCACGGGCAGTCAGCCAGTGCAGCCAGCCGGTGGTGTTGTTTCCTGTATCGACGCGGCATAACCCGCCGTCCAGATTTACGGCGGAGACGGTGCCAATGCGGATCAGGTTGCGCAGCAGGCGCAGGATTTCGGAGAGTTGTTCGTTCATGAATTGAGAATGCCCATGATGCAGGACACTCTCAATTTAGGGATGTTTTATGGCTGATGAGCAAACAGAAAAAGGTTACTCCTTAAACCACACCTCTGGCCGCCGCAGTTTTTTCTCAGTAATGAAATAATCTAAATCCTCCCATGCGTCTTTTAAATTCATTTCAACTTCTTTTTTTTCTTCTTCGTCCAGAGTTGAAATTCCCATTAGAATGTCTTTTAAACGTAACGATAATTCTCTGAGTTCACGCACATCCATTAAATCAATAATTGAATCAATAGTTGCAAGCTCAGCATAAATTTTTGAAATCTCTTCAAGTGCTACATTGTGTTTAGCCACGACAGCTTTGCATTCATCTGAATTTCCTTGTTTCGCCTTGTGAAATTCGTCATGGGCTTTAACATATCCCCTGTCCTTTTTTTCAGCCTTATCTATTATCCCCCTAAAAATAACCCCCACCATTTCAGTTAGAGTTATAAAACACCATCCTTTTTTTACCTTTTCAATTTCATCGGCTTCTACCCCAAGCTCAATTAACTCACTTTCAATGTCATGAACATATTGAAATAAGGAACGCCTAGATATTTCCCCTTGTCTTCTTGCCGTCTTAGAAGCAAAGACGATAGCCAACTCACTTACTGGTAGCGCTATTCCACGCAGTTGTGACAATATTTTATCCGCTTCATCTATCTTTTCTCTCAACTCCGCAGCCAGCCCAAAGACATTGAATTTTTTTACATCAAAATGAAAGAGTAATATTACTATTATCCCAGCGGCAAAACATACTGTTCCACCTGATACGTTTTTAATGGTTGCATTAATCGATCCCAATATCAAAAAAGCCACACCAAGAAATAATGCACTTTGTTTTACATTAATGTTCATCTTGACTTTATCCCCAACCTCTAAGGCAATGAATCACAATTCTAATTGTGAGAGGATTGCGTCTTCAATCAATTTCAGATCATCTGAATTGATACCCATTAATGGCCGTGCCTCATACTGCACCTCTTTACCATTACGGGCTGGTCGGTCGCGTAGCCCGTAATGATGCACGCGGGCCATACGCTGCACACGGCCCGTAAACTCAACCACGGCCGCATCTGATTCGGCCTTTGCTTTCATGTATTTTGCGGTGCGCAGTTTGGCGAACATCTCACGTTTAACCCGGCCTTTTTTACTGCGAACCGGCTGCATTTTGCGTGGTTTAAACGGCGTGCCGTCCGGTGCCTGCTGGCGTTTGATATTCTGCTGCTGGCTGGCTCGGAGCTTTTTGGCGATGTTTCGCGCCATCTCTTTACGTGCCGGGGTTGACAGGTTATTGATCAGCGCGTTCAGCCGGTCCTCGACCAGTTCCAGCCCGCTCATAACTGCCACTCGCTGATAAGCTCACCCTTTGAATACATCTGCACCGGTCGGGCGTCATTCTCCGGCAGTGGGTTCTCGCCAACGTGATTTACATGCAACTCATCACCTTCCTGCTTCACGATCACCCGTTCACTCAACTGGATATCAATACTGATATCACTGGCCGTGTCGCTGATCACATCAGCTTTAAAGGTAAAGCCGGTCTGCTGCTTCTCCTTCGTCGCCATCACATCGGGCTGGTTCACCCGCAGCCAGGCGAGCAACGGCACAATCAGCAGATCAATATCGCCGGTGTAGTCGGTGATCACCATATTCAGCTGATACTGATATTCAAACGACAGGGAAGCCGCGAGCGTCGAGACAATGCGGCCATTATCGATAAATACGTTCAGGCTGTCAGGGCTTCTTTGCAGCACCGGGACGCTGGCTGTCAGTGCCTCGCGCAGTTGTTTCGGTTTCAGCATCGTGTTCCTCCTGGCAGTCTTTAATGGTTTCCACCTGCAACCCGCAGGAGACGAGCGCCGCTTCTAACTGACGGTTATCCGCCGCCAGATCGCCCGCCGTTTTAAGGCTGTTGCCCGGTATCAGGCAGCTTGTCACGCGTGGACAGCCAGTCCAGATAATTTCTGGCGCTGGTGAAGGCGGGACGGGTGTGCAGCCGGATAACAGCGTCAGGCAAAGGAGCAGCAGACCAGTCGCGTAATGTCGGGTTCGCATCGGTTTCCCTCTGTATTTGCATTTCACGGTTGAGCGCGCCGGTACTGGCCCGCCCCTGCATCAGCCGCAATGTGGCATCGCGTTTCTGGCCTTCACGGTTTTCCGCATTCAGCCGGGTGATGGCTTTATCCCGGCTTTCGATACCGGCCGACAGAGTGCCGATAATCTTCTGTGCACTCACCAGCTCTCCACTGGCGACTGACCAGCGCCAGCCGGTAAAGAACAATGCCAGCAATGCAACGGCTAACAGCGTGGAAATAACACGGGTCATGCTGCCCCCTGAAGGCACCAGGCCATTTCCCGCCCACGGCGGTTATCCAGCCCCACGTTAAACACGCCATTCACATACACCCAGCGTTTCAGCTGATGACAGGCATCAGACCAGCGGCCCTTATTCAGCAACTGCACCAGCGTGGAGCCGCAGGCGTTGCCCGTACCGACGTTGAAGGCAAACGACACCACGGCGTCGTAAACCTTCTGTGGCAGCTGCATGAAGATGCAGCGGGAGAGGGCCGCCTCGGTGCGCAGCACGTTGGTGATGAAATTGCCCGCCGCCTGCCGTTCGGTAATGCTCCGGCCCGGAACGACACCGGACGTGTTGCCGATGCCGTCGGTCCAGACTCCGGCGCTGCACTGGTACGGTTTCAGGCGACAGCCCTCGTAATCCGCAATCAGCTTTAACCCCTCAACGGAGGTATGCAGTTGCGGGAAGCCCGGCAGCGTGGCGGCAATTGCCAGAACCGCACCAACGGCGCAGCGCTTAACGGTTTGCAGATTCATAGTCCCCCCGGCTGATGCGGCCACTTGCGAGAAGCTGATAGGTCTTGCGGCGGTAGTACCAGCTCACCAGGAACATGCCGACGCCCAGCACCATGCCGAGCAGGGTCGCCATGTCCTGCAAATTCCACTTACCGAGCCAGCCCAGCACCGCCGCCACGCAGTAGGTGATAAAGGTGCTGATGCGCTCCAGCGATATATTCATATTCAGTCCCAGAGGTTGACGGTTTCCCCGGTCGACGATTCCGGCAGGTCGGGCAACTCAACGGCATAGCCGTGTGGCAGTACCGGCCCGGCATCCGCCAGACCGTTATTGGCCGCATAAACCAGCTCCGTGACCTGCTCAGTGCGCCCGTAATAGCGGTGGCAGATTTCATCGACCGTATCGCCCTGAAGTGCGTACACCTTCATCACAGCAGGTCCACAATGCAGCCCGGACGCGAGGCGACACGGCTGATACTGAATCGCGCATCGCGCCAGTATTCGTCGGCGCTGATCTCAATCTCACCGGCCTTTTTCGTGCCGGTGGCGTCATAGCCGCGATAGCGTTCGGCAATGGTCGCGGCGGTGGCAGAAGCCACGGCCGCGATGTACTGCGTGATTTTCTCGCTGATGCCGTCCAGGGTTTCGGCCGGAACGTCAGCGAGCGTCTTAAAGCTTCCTGCCATCTGGTCGGTGCGCCAGTCATACAGCTCGGCATTCACCTCGGATATTGCCGTCAGTACCGCCTGGCGCAGCCGGGGTGCTGTGACCGTGCCTTCGTAGCGCAGCGCGTCGCGCAGCTGCTTCAGGTCAATGTCAGGCCAGAAAAACGTATTCTTTACCGGCGGCTCGGCACTCTCTGCCGGTCGCGGTGCGGGTATCACTACCGTTGTCATAGTTGGCCTCTGAATAGGTGGGCGGTGGAGGACAGCGCAGGAGCCTGAAAGGCCCGTTGCTGTCCTGCCGCCCGGCGCGGGGCGCGTCCGGTCAGCGGCTGGCCTGTGCCTGCTTTTTCATGGCAGTCGCCAGCCGCTCAATGTCTTTTTTCACGCCGCAACCCTCATGCAGTTGCAGCGCACGTTTAAGGTGGATCATCGCCTCATGAGTCCCGCCCGCGTCGCGATACACATACCCGGCGATTTTGTGCAGCTTGGCGCGCACCTCATCGGGCATGTCTTCGGCCTCGGTCAGCCGGATGGTTTCCAGCAGCGGTGCCATATCCACCGCCTCTTTTGCCGTCCAGGCGCGTGTCGCGGCGCTGGCAACTTCCTCGGCCAGCAGGTAAGGCAGGCTGTCGCGTTTGAATCCGTCGGGCGATACCAGACCGTGTTTCAGGGCATAACGGGCAATCTCCAGCGCGCCGGTTATGTCGCCTGTGTCCAGTCGCCAGATCATGACGGTCATCACGATGGCATCCTGCGCACCGCGCCCGCTGTTCATCACGCCTGCAATCCACGGCAGATAGTCGGGCAGCATCTGGCGTTTCAGTTCTGCCTTGCGTTCCTTGCCATAGATTTTTTTCAGGCGGCGCTTGTCCTCGTTGAGTTTCACGAGCATCTGCTCATAGCCGGTGGCGTGGCGCAGCGGGTTTTTATCCCGCTGCTGTGCGGCTTCGGCCTGGACGCGCATCCGGTGACGGCGGGCGGGACTCAGCATGAATTACTCTCCCGCTTCCTGGGTTTCGGTTTCGTTATCAGGTTCGGTCTGAGTCGTGGCGGCAGCTGCTGCTTCCGGCTCGCTGAAATCACCGGTCACGATGTTTTCCACCAGGCAACCGGCCGCGTAATCCTCGATCACGTAGTCCTCGTTGATGGACTCGTAGTTTTCGATGCGGTCGCGTTTCGCCACTTCATCAATCAGGCGGCGGTGTGTACCTTCCTGCCAGTAGATGGACAGGTTATCCAGACGGGTGATCATCAGGGCATTAGGCGGGAAGTACGGCACACGGACAGCGGGCAGGTTGCCGATACGCTTCTGGCTGATGATCAGATCGGCCGCCAGTTGTTCGGTGTTGGCCTGACTCTGGTTAACCAGCGGGAAATACTTGTCAGCCAGCAGCTGACGACCGCAGATAACAACCAGCTCAGGGTCTTCCTGATACCACGGCTCGATCAGGTCGTTGGTGGCATCCATCACCAGCGCGTCGAGGCTGGCGTAATCACCACCTTTGCCCACACGGATTTTGTCGGACACCGTGCCGTCTTCCGCCGTGACGTTGTTCATCACGCGGTCAGGGGCGTTATCGCGGTACTTCTGCAACCAGCCTTTCGCCACGTCCTGCAACATCGGGTTGGCCGCACGGTTGGAGGTTTTGGCGCGGCTGGTGCCGTTAAAGCCGATCATGATGCGATCAAGCGCCTGCCGTTTAATGATGGCGTCACGCAGACGGGCCTGAAAATCTTCATAGCGCGCCCACAGGTCGAGCTGGTTATAGCGGATATGAAAGTCAAAGTTGACCTGGGCACACTCGTAGCCCTCGGCATCGAGTGCGGAGAAATCAGCGGTTTCACGCTCATCGCCGCCCGCCGTGTCGGCGGTGCTGGCAATGGAGCCGGATACGCCGATCCCAATTTTTTCGCCCTTCATCTCCATCACCGGCACGATGTTGATGTGGGTCAGAAACTCGGATGACTCCTGCACGCGGTTCATCAGGGTCTGTGATACCGCCGGTTCGACGGTGAATTTCTTGTTCATGTCGCCGGTTTCGACGCCGTTCAGCTCGGCCAGGCGGGACATGTAAGCGTTAAATTTAAAGCGGGTATTCTGGCGCATTGGCGCTCCTGTTCATCAGTGTTCGGGGTGTTCTCAGACCGTGACTTATCAGCAGTCGGTCTGCGCGCTGCCTTTGCCGTCGCCACCGGTGGAAGGCGGGCGGCGGGAAAAGCTGCCGTCGGTTTTCGCGAGCGTTTTCTGTAGTGCGCTCATGGCTTCGCGGTCTTCACCGGTTTGCTTCTCCAGCGCCTCAAGGCGGTCAGAAAAGGTTTTTTCCAGCGTCGCCAGCTGCTGCGCATGTGCATCACTGTTCTGCTGAACCTGCTCGGCAACCGTTGTCACCGCCGCGCTTACGTCGCTGAAACGCTCGTCATCGGTTTTTTCTTTGCGGGAAAACAGCTCTTTCACGCGGGTCAGCAGTGACGGGCCTGCGTCGGCTTCTTCGTAGAATTCGATCAGGGTTTCTTCAGCAGCGGTAAACAGGTTGTCTTTATCCTGCTTGCGGGACGCCAGCGGGCTGGCTTTGGCGGTGGCGCTGAAACTCAGGTACTCCGTGCCGAGACTTGACGGGTCATCGGTGACAGCAAGGCCAATGAGATACGCCTCGCCGGTGTCGGCAAATTTCGGGTTTACCTCGATGGAGGTGTAAATCTTCTGGCGCGCTTTGGTCAGCTCAACCAGATCCGGGGTGGGGTCGATATAGCCATACAGGGCCAGCTTGCCTTTCAGCGCGCTGTTGGTGATTTCCTCTGCCTCGACTTTCGTCACGTCGCCAAAACGGCGAAAGGTGCTGTCAGCAGCATAACCCTTGATGTGCTCCATATTGACGCGGGCACCGTATACGGCCGGGTCGTAGTTCTTTGCCATCTGGGTGATCCACTCACGGGAAATCACGCGGCCGTCGGTGGTTGCGCCTTCCGTTGCGATGCGAAAACGCTTTGCTTTAGTTGCCATTAATCAGGCTCCGGTCTGTTGATGGGTTCGGTTCGGGGCCAGTTTCCCCGTCAGCACCGCATCCCTCAACGAATGCCCGCCCGCTCATCAACCAGCAGACAGCGAGGACAGGCGCACCCATTTTGCGGCCGGTAGCCTTAGCGGCATGAACATGACACCCGGCACCACCATCAGCGATCCGCGCCGTCAGGCGGCACTGCTTTACTGGCAGGGATATTCCGTGCGCCAGATAGCGGAGACGCTCGGACAGAAAACGCCAACCGTGCAGAGCTGGAAACTCCGCGACGCCTGGGAAGAAGTTGCGCCCATCAGCCGCGTGGAATTCAGTCTTGAGGCGCGGCTGACTCAGCTCATCCTCAAAGACGTGAAGGAGGGAAGGGATTACAAAGAGATAGACCTGCTCGGGCGACAGATTGAACGGCTGGCCCGCGTTGAACGTTACCGTGGCAGCGGTAACGAGGCGGATCTCAATCCGAACGTGCGCAACCGCAACCGGGGCGAGCGTCAGCCGGTTATCAAGAATATTTTCAGCGACGAGCAGACCGACAAACTGACCGGCCTGTTTATGGATGGCTGCTTTGAGTATCAGCTAAACTGGCATAAAGCCGGGCTGGTGCACCGTATCCGCAACATCCTCAAATCCCGCCAGATTGGTGCGACGTTCTACTTTGCCCGCGAGGCGCTGCTTGATGCGCTGACCACCGGGCGCAACCAGATTTTCCTGTCAGCCAGCAAGGCACAGGCGCACGTCTTCAAAAACTACATCATTGATTTCGCCCGCTCGGTGGATGTTGACCTGAAAGGCGATCCGATTGTGCTGCCAAACAGTGCACGCCTGATTTTTCTCGGCACCAACGTACGCACCGCGCAGAGCTACACCGGCAATCTGTACCTGGATGAATATTTCTGGATCCCGAAATTCCAGGAGCTGCGCAAAGTTGCCAGCGGTATGTCGCTGCACAAGAAATGGCGCACCACGTACTTTTCGACGCCGTCGAGCCTGTCGCACAGCGCGTACCCGTTCTGGTCGGGCGAGCTGTTTAATAAAGGGCGTCGCAACAAAGATGACCGCATTGAAATTGACCTGTCACATTCGCATCTGGCGAAAGGGGCACTGTGCGGTGACGGCCAGTGGCGGCAGATTGTCACGGTTGAAGATGCGCTGACGGGCGGCTGCAACCTGTTCGATATCGACCAGCTGCAACTTGAGTACAGCCCGGCCGAATACCAAAACCTGCTGATGTGTGAGTTTGTCGACGACGAGGCCAGCGTGTTTCCGTTCGCCGAGCTACAGGGGTGCATGGTGGACAGCCTGGAGGAGTGGACCGACTTTAACCCGTATGCGCTGCGCCCGTTCGATTACCGCCCGGTGTGGATTGGGTACGACCCCTCGCATACCGGCGACAGTGACGGATGTGCCGTTATCGCACCGCCGCTGGTTGCCGGGGGTAAATTCCGCGTGCTGGAGCGCCACCAGTGGCGCGGTATGGACTTTGCCGCACAGGCGCAGTCGATTAAAGAGCTGACGGAGAAATACACCGTTGAATATATCGGTATCGATGCGACCGGCATCGGCCAGGGTGTGTTTCAGTTGGTGCGCCAGTTCTACCCGGCCGCGCGGGAAATCCGCTACACGCCCGAGGTGAAAACCGCAATGGTGCTGAAGGCGAAAGACACCATCAGCAGCGGGCGACTGGAATACGACGCGGGCCAGACCGACATCACCCAATCCTTTATGGCTATCCGCAAAACCATGACCGCCAGCGGCAACCGCTCCACCTACGAAGCCAGCCGCAGCGAAGACGCCAGCCACGCCGACGTCGCCTGGGCAGTCATGCACGCACTGTTAAACGAACCGCTTACCGCAGCCAGCGGCGGCGCAAATCCTTCTTTCATGGAATTCTACTGATGAGCAAACGCAGAGGCCGCAAGGCATTTACCGCCCGTACTCAGCCCGCCCCGGTGGCATCACAGCCGGTAGAGGCGTTTACCTTTGGCGATCCGACGCCGGTGATGGATAAGCGCGATATTCTGGATTATGCCGAGTGCATCCATAACGGCCGCTGGTATGAGCCGCCGGTCAGCTTTCACGGCCTGGCGAAAAGCCTGCGCTCGGCGGTGCATCACAGCTCACCGCTGTACGTGAAACGCAATATTCTGGCCTCCACCTTTATCCCGCATCCTCTGATGAGCCAGCAGGAATTCAGCAAGTTTGCGCTGGATTATCTCGTCTTTGGCAATGCGTTTGCCGAGCTGCGTCGTAATGCGCTCGGCCAGCCGCTGCGCCTCGAAACCTCACCGGCCAAATACACGCGGCGCGGGGTAGATGATGGGGTGTACTGGTTTGTGAATGAATGGAAGGACGCGCATCAGTTTGAGGCCGGACAGGTGTTTCACCTTATCGAGCCGGATATTAATCAGGAGCTGTACGGCCTGCCGGAATACCTCAGCGCGCTTAACTCCGCCTGGCTGAATGAGTCAGCGACATTGTTTCGCCGCAAGTATTACCAGAACGGCGCGCACGCCGGTTACATCCTGTACATGACCGACGCGGCGCAGAGCAGCAGCGATATCGACCGGATGCGCCAGGCGATGCGTGATACAAAAGGCTTAGGTAATTTTCGGAATCTTTTCATGTATGCACCGAACGGAAAGCCTGACGGGATTAAGATTCTGCCGCTGAGTGAGGTGGCAACGCGGGATGATTTTTTCAACATCAAGAAGGCCAGCCGTGACGATCTGTTAAGCGCACACCGCGTGCCGCCGCAGATGATGGGGATTATCCCGGATAATTCGGGCGGGTTTGGTGATGCTGTGAAGGCGGCGCAGGTGTTTGTTCGTAATGAATTAACACCATTGCAAGAACGTATGAAGGAGATAAACAAATGGCTCAATCACGATGTTATTGCTTTTAGACTATATAAATTTGATGAATGAGTTTATTCAGGAGATGATTATTCGAAATCATTGCTAATGATGTTTTATGGAATGGCTCCCACTGTAAGGGAGCTTTTGTTTAGATGGATAAATGTGCAAGTAGTGCATTGTGAATGTAAATTTTTTGGGTGAAAAGAATACTATCATCACCTCTAAAAGAAAATCTCATTCGTGCTTTGCTGCCTTCGGGTTTGTTGAAATTTCCGATTACACCAATTCTATACAAATCCTTTAATATTTCGGATATTTTTGTTTTTTCAAGGAGGGTTCTTACATCCTCATGGATGTTTTTCATCTCTTCAGTGTGCTTGCTGAATTCGCTTGTGGTCGAGATCTGCTTATATCCATAAAGAATGTTTTTTATGCCTTCAATTTCTACGGATTTATACTTTGTTTTTAGTTCTTCTGTTAGCTCGTTCCAAGATAATGAAGAGTAGCGCTTCCTGATTGCCTCAAGTGTTTGTATGTTGAATTCCTTTTCATCAGGGTAGCTGTCTTGCGCTGATAATAAAAGTCTGACAATATCTCTTGGCCGATACCAAGAATTGTGAAGAAGATAAGTTTGTGGTTTTTTCCCATGAATAGTGTTGGGGAAGTATGTACTCCAAAGTTCTGCGCTTTCTAGTTTTGGAAAACCATTTTCTACTCTTGCATTATTTATTCGTTGTTCAATTATATGCATCAATGGTTGCTGTATGGCATCATACCCTGGCCTATTCCAAAAGATTTCGGTTCCAAAATCAGTTAGAGGTTTATTGATTTCCTTACCAAGGGTTTCAACTGAATTGGTTACTTCAGAACGGATGGCTCCATAAATGCAAAGGTTGAAGCCTTTTCTTTTTGCTACAGCATTTATCTTTTCGATGGTTACTATAAGGTCTCTAATCAGTCTGGAGTCTCTTTGATATTGTTTTGAAGTTGAATAATTTAACTCTAACTCATCAAAAAATATGTTTATAGAGTTTTCTGATGCTTCGAGCGATTCAAAATCATCATCAAGCTCCCGAATAAATTTAGAGAAATTTACTTTTGCAATGCCTGTATTATCCCAATCAAAATCTAAAGTAACTTTCGGGTTCTTACTTAATTCTATATTGCCTTTTCTTAGGTTTGGTATTAACTTGGCAAGGCCAGACTTGGTTTTTTCTGGGACTTCAGAATTTATCTTTGCATGGAATCTATTTAGGTCGTCCCCTTCCTTGAATAAGTTTATTTTTTCGATTTGTGAAAGTCTAGATATTGTTTTATAAATAAACCATCTCCATATGTTTTCATAATCCTTTCCATCATAACTAGTGCTGTTTTCAATAACCTCCTGAATATGAGATGCGTGATTAAAGTCTTTTCTCAAATCCTCATCTATGTCAGATTTAAATAGTATGAACTTAGAGTGATAATTTTTACTTTCATCAAGTTTGAGTGCGATATACCTAAGTAATGCCGTTTTTCCAGTGCCTTTGAGACCGGTTATAAAATATTTGTCACGAGCAAGATATTTATCGATAAGAAGAGCGGGTGGAACGACAAAAAGCTTTTTAAAACGCTCTATCTCAGTTGGTGTATTAGATAACATTTCATTCTTGGCATCTGTTGTACCAAGGTAAATATCCTTTAACTTCATTAATGTTACTCCATAATTTTCTAAGAATTTTCTTATACCACCCAGGATTTAAGATATCAACATTGATGCATTCCTAAAAATGTAGCGCGCAATGCTTTCCCCGCCACGCCTGCCCGCTTTATGCATCGCTTTTCATGCATGTGCATGTCATGTCCCAAATCGCGCCAGCCATGAGGGCAGGGACGATTAGCGATCCTATTCCGATCATGCAATCTCATGCACGCACATGCGTTTTGCTGCACCATCAAAAAAGCCGCCAAATCGGCGGCTCAGGGTAGGGGAGTGACTCAGCAGGTATCAATCTGCCTGGAAGAAGATAGCGTCCTGGAAAGATGAGGTGTCAATGGTTCCGGCCATATCACTAATCATCGACAGTGCCATTTTTAATTCATCTTCCTTGCAGTGAGCAATCAGTGAGACGTCAGCAATAAACTGGATTCTAGCCACTGTCTCGCTCAGATTATCGATATCCATCAGCGCATTAACTCCTTATCTCTAAAATATACTGTATGTATAAACAGTATCACGCCGTTAAGGAACCGTAAAGAATCGTATCACTCAGATAAGTCTGAACGGTCGTTTATTAAACATCACTGTTTCCCTTATGGCGCGCGGCCAATGCCTGGAATCGTTGCAGGGCCGTTGAGGCTTTTCTCCTGTCGCGGAAGAGATGACCACTGGTTCCACTCCAGAAAACCTGATCACCAACCTTGAGTTTGTGTCCCATCATCATGCGTGTGACTTCCCCCTCGGACAGACTCAGCCGTGAGACATCATAAAAAGTCTCTTTTAACTTCTCGCGTTGTTCCTGATATCGATCACTTTCCGGTGCTGGTCGAGGCTTTGGCGGTTTTTCAGGCGTACTTTCGTACAATCTTTTCAGAATCCGCTTTCTCTCAGCTCTGGTTGGTGGTCGTGAAAAATCAACAGGGGAATCATCTGGTGATGGCTCCGTACAGTTATTGACAGAACTCCGAGAGGGCGCAGACGCGCCCTGAAGGTCAACGGCCAAATCAACGGCACGTTTGGGGACGATCTTCCACTGTGCCAGGCGGGTTAAGATTGGCGTGTCTGCACCAACTTCAGTTGCAAAAACGCCTTTGATACGCACGGTTTCCTCGCCGTATTCGTTTACGTCATCGCTCGGCTGATACCAGGTGCGCACTGCTAAATCATCACGACGGACGAACGGCCCGCCCTGAGCGTTGACATAGCCAGCCCAATCACCAGCATCGGCTGCATCGTGCGCAGCAGCAAATTCAACACTCAGACCGTGAGCGGTTTCGCTGTCAGCCATGCGGCGGAGCTCACGATAAACCGTTACCGGCGCGCCACCCACAAACTGAAACTGGCGGATGTGCCAGCGTGCCGCCCAAGCGGAAACGGCTGATGCTGTCTCTTTAAGCTCTTTGCCGCTTTCGTCGTCCATCTCTCCATCGAGTGCATAGCCGTCGATATTTTTAGATATGTATTTCGCCACGTATCCGGTGGCGCTGCCTTTTTCCGGGTCGATAGCTTCGGCGTGAAAACGCGCTCTGAGAGCCTTTTCGCTTTTCAGCTCTTTGTTGTCTTCCTGCCAGGCGTAAGCGCTCATAACTTCACGCACGCGATCGACATTTTCAGGAAGCATAAACATCAGCATATGCCAGTGAGGGGTCGCATCATGATGAGGTTCAGCAACACGTATGCCAAAGATACGGATTTCTTCACGATGCAGCTTTGCGCGGATTTTCTGCCAGAGGTTGCAGAGGTACCGTTGCGTGTCCGCCGGGCTGGCTCCGTTCCATTTACGATTACGATGGCCGGTCTTAATAGTGGCGTGGTAGCGGGCTGGTGCGGTGAGGGTATAGAACTCGCCGATAAAGCCCATCTCGTTGCAGATATTTTCAAAGCCCCGGATGCGCGTCATCAATTCGCAGCGGCGAATAGCGGGATTAGCCACACTGCCGTCGTATTTTTCAATCAGACTGATGCGGTTGCCTTCTTCGTCTTCTAACTCCATGCCTTTAAGGAATTCACGCGTGCGACGTTTCTGCTCACGCCATTCCGCAACGGTCATATTGCTGGCGTATGGGGTGTGCTTTTTGCTGACGTTAGCGAGTGCGATCTGCAAGTGCTCGCGCCAGGCAGACGCAACACGACGCAGTCGGCCTTTCCACCATTTTTCAGTCTTCATACGCATGATGGCCGGGGTAACTTCTTCCGGATCAAACAAACGTGATGTGACTTTATCCCACAGCGGCGGTGTCTGGTTCAGTTCGCGGGTGATGGTCGCAGCGGTCATATAAACTCGATGCGTGTATTTGTAATCTGTCTCGTCGCTGCCCTGGCTATGAGCCTGTACCAGTTCGGCCATAATAAAATTAGCCACGTCACCAGCCAGCAGATCAACATCAGCACGCGCCATATCAGGCAGACGGTTAAAGCGCTTCATCAATTCCCACAGCGTACCGCCAGCGCGGGCTGCCCCCGTTTTTTCTCCAGCATTTTCGGCCAGCAGGTTAAAGGTGGCTGACTTCATTTCGTCGAGCCGATACTTTGCGTTTACGCATTCAACGCGTGGCAATGTGCGCTCAACAAAAGTTTTTGTTAAGTACGCATTGGCGCGTGCTGTTCCCTGTGCTTTCTCCAGCTCACTGGCACGACGTTTAACATCGAGTTGGATCAGTTTCGGCTGCTGTTCGAGAAGTTCCTGCGCATGTGCTAAAGCCGCAATCATCTGACTGCGGCTATATATTTGCTCATAAGTAGGATAGGGACTGGCAATGGCTTCCCGTGGAGCATTCCACGGGTAAGCGAATTCCTCATGCATCAGGAATTACCCATCAGGTGTTTGTTGCGCTGTTCCTCAATTTCCTGGCAGGAAACGCAGCGGGTTACACCCAGATAAGCGCGGCGGCGCTTTTCAGGAATTGGGGCTTCACAGTCTTCACAAAATGAGGCGCTTACAGCAGGACCGCGATTTACGATAATCGCGATGTTGCGAGCTAGCGTTTCGTCGGTGCGCTGCTGCACGATGTCCATTGAGTCAGCCATTAATGCGCCTCCTCAATTTGTGCCTGTAGCTTTTCCGCTTCCTGATAAAGAAGCTCTGCGGCCTCGACGTGGGTAAGTTCATCCCGGCGAATTTTTGAGGCCAGGATGTTAAGGCGGGAGACCATAAGGTCAGCACGACCGCGGCGTTCTTCGCGACGTGCGTCATTCAGCATCATATCAAGTTCAATATATGAAGCTGGTTGACTGGATTTAGTAAATTTATTCAGCATGTGATTTTCCTTTCTTCAGGCAAAGCGAATACCGGCGGGTTTACGCCAATTAAGTGCTTTGGGTTATTTAATTAGAAAGAGTCATTCGTTTAGGGAATAAACTCACAACGGCTTTCAGGTGGTTCATTGCGCGAATCAGCGCGTTTCTTTCTTCGGTAGTTAGATCAATAAAATCGTCTGAGTGCCGGTCTTTGCCGATGTTCGCCAGGAAAAAGATGGCGCTTAACGCACGTTTGTTATCCTGATAATTGCTGTCAGTCACATCGCGCATTTCAGCAATAAAACGGGCCACATCTTTTTCGCAATTACCGCCCATCAGTTGTGCGCGAAGCAGGGCAACATGATTAAGTGCGGCAACTCGTTGACCGGCTGTCAGTTCGACCAGCATGGAATCGCCTTCGATAGCCATGATTTGCCTCTCTTTGGTAATGCCTGAGACTTTGCTCCAGATGATGACGGCGCGGCTGGATTCCAGCGTTTACCATCTTCTCCCATAATCCAGCCGTGCCCGTAAGACATGGATGGGCTTTGGCGTTTAAGCTTTGCTGCCATTGAGATCATGAATGCACCTCAACTCATGCCGAGTGATGCACCGATACCGCTGATAGCATCGACGGTCGAGGACAACGCTGGGTTAGCCTGAATTCGCGCCTGCACCGCGATTGCTGCCAGTGTTAAGCAGCGGATACCGCTATTAACGTTTTGAAGCAAACCGCGTTTACTGCTGGCGGTCATAGGCTCTGTAGAAATTGCGCCAGCGGCTAACTGGCCCACTTCTGCGGTTGCTTTCATGACATACAGAGGTAACTTTTCATTTGCGACTTCGTTGATTGGTACGCATGGCAGGCACTGAATTTGTGCCAGCAGGCCATCGACGAGCGTTGCATCTTCAGTTACGTCGGTAAGAGTAAGCACTTCTGTGACAGTAAGCTGATGCGGCTGATCCGGGTTGAGCTTGTTGCGCAGCGTTTGAGCGCGCATCCCGGCTTTATTCGCAACGTCTTCCATGTTGTGCGCTAAGGCGAATTTCCGACAGGCATCGTCATAGTGCGCATGGGTGGAAACCTTAAAATCAAACATGTTCAGATTCCTCATTGCCCAAGATAATAAGTGGCAAATTTGAATGTTAACGTGACTGAAAATCAGCTTCTTTGGTTAAAGCGATCATGTTAACGAGAACTTTTTCCATTTTGCGAACTTTCGATCTGATTGGTAGGCGACCATCTTTCACCATCAGACGGCAGGTTTCATAAGGGATTCCGGTCACTTTTGAGAACTCAGGCAGCGACAGATAAGGGCTGCTCAAGGTAATTGAAAGTGGAGAATTCATCGTGCATCCTTATTCGTTAAGGTAAATACGGGTATATGCGTGATCTTGTTCAATTATGACTAAGTTACAATTCAAAATTGAATGAGTCAACGCTCAAATAGTGGAAAAGTTGAATGGAATTTTCAGGCGGGCAAGCTGTTGTCGATAGGTTATTGAAAGCATACGGTTTTTCCACCCAAAGGGAGTTGGTCGAAAAAATTGGTGTGGGTCATGGGACTGTAAGCACTTGGATACGTCGCGACCATTTTCCTGGAGAAGCTGTTGTTCAATGTGCCTTGGATACTGGGATTTCCCTTGAGTGGCTTGCTACTGGGAAAGGGGAACCAAATTTCAGTTCAAATCGCAAAAGTGAACAGCAGTCTGTTAAAGTTGAAATACTTCCATTCAACGTTATTGACGCCGGACAGCTTGAGCAGGGGGAACCTGTTTCTATTCAGGTATCGTTATTGCCCGCAGATCGCAAAGTTCTGGAAATCGTTCATGTACCCGAAGCCAGAACTTTCTTCCTTGTCGAGAAAGCTCTCGTAAGGCCCACTGATGGAATTTGGATTACTCAACGTGCCGATGTAGTTCGCTGCGAGTCCATTCAGAGAACACCGGGAGATAATTGGCGTATAGATGGTGTTGACTGGCCTGTCAACGATGTTGAATTAATTGCTAAGGTAATAGGTTGTATTAAACATAAAATTTAGATGGGGATGCTATGGATAGAAAACTCAGTATTTTTAATTACGCACGCAATAGAGAGAAGCTACTAACTAACCTTATCAATATCATAGAAGGTATGACCTGCGATGGTCGTATTGATGAAAAAGAATTGCTCTTTCTGGATACATGGTTGTTGGAGGCTGAAGCAATTAGTGAAAACTATTGTGTCCAGATAATCAGAGATAAAATTGCAGGCATTCTGGAGGATGGGATAATTGAAGAAGTTGAGTTAAAGCAATTCAAAGAAGATTTGCTCAATATTCAACAGAACCTTCTTGATACACCAGATGTCGACTTTTACTCAACTGAATCGGACAAACATCTCCTTGAAGGATTGTGCAAAGGCATTCTGGCAAATCATGAACTTTTAGAAGAAGAGGTACGTTATCTTCGGTGGTGGCTCTCTAGTAATAGTCTGCTGAAATCCAATTTTCCAGGTAAGGATCTCTACCTTTTAATCGAGAGAATATTAGCTGATGGTGTAGTAACACCTGAAGAAAGCGAAGAACTCAAACAAGCGATGATTGCTTTTACTGGCTGTGATTTGGAGACCGGTGCTGTAGATGGTTTATCAACACGTTCACCGCTCCAGCATGTTGACCAATTACAGCTGAATGGTGCAGTAATTTGCCTTACCGGAAAATTCTTGTACGGTTCGCGCACCTCCTGCGCTGAGGAGATAAAAGCAGCAGGTGGCATCATCGTTGACGATATCACTCAGAAAGTAGATTACCTGATTATTGGCACGTTAAGCTCCAGGGACTGGCGATATCAAAGCTATGGTCGAAAAATCGAGAAGGCCATTGAATATAGAGAGAAGGGTGGTTCTTTGAAAATTATCAGTGAAGAACTCTGGCGACAGTATTCAGTTTGATAGCGACTCGGTGGTCAATGTATAGCTTCCACAAATCAAACATTGACCACTGTTTTTATATACAGTAAAAGTTCTCCCAAAAACTTTGGGGGAGTGTATGTCAGTCAGGAAAGCAGAGAACGGCAAGTGGATATGTGATTTTTACTCGGCAGGTAGAGGAAGTAAACGTATCCGAAAAATCTTCACTACTCGTGGAGAAGCCTTACGCTATGAACGGGAACAACTGGCGAAATCTGGTATAACTTCAGTTGTTACGAAACAAGCAGAGGAACAAGCCGTTCGTTTAAGTGAGCTGATCACTGATTGGTACGAACTACATGGAAGGTCTCTGACTGATGGCGAAGCAAGGTTACAGAAGTTGAGATCCCTCTGTCTTAACATGGGGAATCCTGATGCATTTTCGATCAATCAGGAAATGTTTGCGAGCTATCGTAAGCAACGACTTGCAGGGGATTTCACGCCTAAACCTAAAAATGGTCAAAAAAGGTTGCCAAAAGAATCGACTATCAACCGCGAGCACGCATATCTACGGGCGGTGTTTAATGAGCTGAAGCGGTTGGGGCGCTGGAAATCGGATAACCCACTCGAAGGAGTGCGGCTATTTCGTGAAAGTGAAAATGAGCTTTCATTCTTGTATGAGGATGATATTAAGCGATTGCTTCAAGAGTGTGATGCATCATCTAATAAAGATCTCGGAATTATTGTCAGGATTTGCCTTGCGACAGGTGCTCGCTGGAGTGAAGCGGAACAACTTAAACAATCACAAGTTATGCCATTTCGCATCACTTATACCCACACTAAAAGCAAAAAGAACAGAACAATACCTATCTCAAAGGAACTTCATGCACTGATTCCTAAACGTCGTGGTCGCTTATTTGAAAATGCTTATGAAGCTTTCTCCTTTGCTATTGAAAGGGCCAAAATTGAGCTACCTCATGGCCAGAGAACGCATGTTTTACGTCACACGTTTGCCAGCCATTTTATGATGAATGGTGGCAATATACTCGTGTTACAGCAGATATTAGGTCATTCATCAATTCAAATGACGATGCGCTATAGTCACTTCTCTCCTGAGCATTTAGAAGCGGCAATAAATCTTAATCCCTTTGATCGTGTATGTAAGGAGAAAATAAATTGAATTCAATTAAACATTATTTTACGATGAATTCAGCTAAAAATATTTATCTTTGTCTGACTGCCGCAGGAGTGGCGGTGTTCCTTTTTTACTGCATGAGGGTTGGTTTTTTTCCAACTGGGATGTCTCTCTCTGATACCATTTTCTTTTTGTTAGTGATCGCATCATTTAGTTTTGTGTTCGGTTTTTTTATTTTCTGTTGGTATTCTATATCACTATTTTTTCTATATTTTTTAGTGCTGGTATCAAGATGGACTTGTCGGAGTATTTTCAAAGTAAAAAGTAACTTCAGATATCTCTCCACGGGGATTCATAGAATGGGGAAAAAGATCAAAATATTTGATTCTATGCCTGTACATATCCCTATCTCATTTATTGGGATTTACGTTATTACCGCTTTTGTTGAAGCAGGGAAAATTAGACTTCAGTCCGTGGTATTATCTATCACCATTACCTCTTTACTACTGGCTGCAATTATACATCTCTATTTGGCAATCAAAATAAAAAGAAAAACAAAAAATAGATTCGCGATTACGTTTGGAATAGCAATAATCGTACTATTTTTTATTTTATCAGATATATCACCACTTGCTAGTGATATGAGTATGAAGCTGATTGGGGTCCGAAAGGAAAATGCAACGTTCATTCTTAGCGGTAAAGATCTTCAGATGGCACGGTACTTGACTGGAAATGATAGCCAGTTTTTTTTCCATGGCGACGTTCTTTTTACGGGGATCGGTACAAGCTCATTGATAATTATCAACCACAAAAAACTTACTGTAAGTAACGAAAATTTAGCGCTCTCCTTTTGAGATGAGATGAGATGAGCTGAAAAATTAGTGACTACCAACAGACGTTAAAACCCAAGTAACCCCATATTTACCGTTTTTAACTTTATGATTTAAAACAACTATTTGATTTTTATGGCTTATTCAAAGTCTTTAAAATCCCTCGATCGTAAGGTCGTGCGGGTTCAAGTCCCGCCCCGGGCACCATATTTATCTGCCGATAAAACCGAATAAAATCAAAGCAATAAGCAGTGATGTCGTGACCGCCCAAGGGCGGTTTTTTTGTTTTTGTTCTGGCGTGACTGTGCGGTCTGAATACCACGCAAGCCAATCCCTCATGTAATATCTGTCAGGCTAATATTTCATCGCTTCCCACGTACAGATATCCTGGAGATCCAGGAGAATGCCTAATGATTTTTCGGCTTATTAGTCGGATATATACCGGTTATATTGTTAAAACTATCGCAACAGTATCTTCACAAATCACAACCGGGTCATGATCCGCGGCGTGTCGGGGAGTTAGTCACCTGTCACAGATGCGGGAAACGTTGGGGAAATATGAGTGACTACCGTTAGCAACTTTTGCCGGGAGAACTTAATGATTATTTCACTGGAGAAAAGTAACGCCCTACAACGCATGCTGAAAGGAGCGAAATATTTACTCCGCGGTGACAAAGCAATAGGGCTGGAAGTCAGACGTGATGACAAAACTCGCAAGCTAAAGGAAGTTAATTGCCGCAGTCTGGCACCACTGCTGCGCGATGGTCTGGTTGAGTTTGCCTATTTGCCAACTGATATCACAAGGTACTATGAAGTCAGGCTGACAGAGGCGGGTGTGAGATTGGTAAGAGAACTGACTTAATGGACGTAACCTGTGCAAACGTTTGTTTGCACTGAATCGTCGCGGCGTAATTACGCTCGCCGCGACAATATACCTGGCTTGTTGTTATTGATTAAGCGACCGCTCATAGATATCGATGGCTGCCGTTATAATCGCTCCCTGGGACATACCACCCTGGCTGGCGAGTAACTCAATCCGCGCAATTGTGTCCAAAGGAAGCTTATAGGTTTTGGGTTTGATGCCGCGCTTTTCATCGCTACGTTTCTGAATATCACTGGCTGATTGAATCATGATTAACCCCTTGGTATCAGGGACATGAACGGCTAAAAGTTCCCTTCTCATCCTGAGCACTTGCGTGATCCCGTGAAGCGTCTTGAACATCGAGTTAATTGTAGCTGATTTCGTGTTTTACTCTTTGTTTAGAAAAGTTTTTTTCAATTTTGTGCACGACTTAAAAACTCCGAAATTATGTACCCCGGAGGAAGAGGGGGGAGAGAAGTCAGTCCCCCCTCAAGATGCGAATGTTTCTCTCTTGTTATGTTTCAGGGCGAAGATCAAACCAGTCAAAGATCATACTGGCAGTTGCCACCAACTTAACGTTATTGCTGTATATGTCATGTTGGGCATTGACCGTTGCAACCTGGTTGTTATAGCGATCGTTTTCTGCCGTCAGCACATCCAACAGGGTTCTTTTACCCAGGCGTAACCATTGCTCATAGTAAATTTTGCTCACCTGATCGGTTTCTTTACTCAGCTTCTGATATTCCCGGCTTTGTGCTTCGGCGGCATCGCGGCTTTGGGTCAGGTTATGCACCTGATACTCCATATCCATTTTGGTCTGGGCATACTGCGATTTTTTGGCTGAAGCACGGGCAGCAGACGCCTGAGCAGCCGCTTTTTCTGAACCACCGGTAAAGGCATTCCACTGAACATTCAAGCCGGTGTACCACTGTCCGGCTTTGCCATTGCCATCTTTTGCCGTGCTTTTTGACACCACCCAGTTGAGTTGCGGCAGGCTGCTCGCTTTGGTTGCGGCAGTCAAGTGCTGAGCAGATTGCGCTTCCGCCTCGGCTTTTAACAGGGAGGGATGCTTGCTCACCCTGCTCATAACCAGGGCGGCCGAAATGGGCTGCATTGTCCAGTCGAGTTTTTCAGGTAACGTGACAGCATCGCCAGTCAGGCGTTGCAACATGATCTCTGATTGCCGACGCTGATCGTTAATTCGCTCCAGGGACGTTTCAGCGGAGAGCAGTTTGGCTCTGGCCTGCACCAGCTCACTGTAGCGGCCTGCATCCGTCTGGGTAATTTCACCCAGCATATTAACCAGCTCACGCATGCGCTTGACGTAACCCTGCGTAATTTTTTGATTTTGCTGATAACGGCTCAACTCAATCAACTGACTCAGGGTGTTGAAGGCAATCTGTTGTTTCTCAAATTCATATTGGTGTGCTGCGGCATGGGATTGCTGCGTCGCGCTGCCAATATTTTCGCGATTTTTCCCCCAGTCAAAAATTGTGGTGGTGACATTGACTGAAAAGCTACTGTCTTTCAGCCGATTATTGGTCGTTTCACTGCCACCGCCAAAAGAGGCCATCGGTGCCGTGCTGCCCAGCTGAATCTGCGGCCAGCGCGCACCTTTTACCTGATCGATGTCGTAATTGGCCGCCGTTTTATCCGCTCCGGCAACCTGAATTTCCGGGCTGTAACTCAATGCCTGATTAACCATCTTCGCCAACAAAGTACGCGTGTCTTTGTTCATCACGGTATCGAAGGTGCCGGACTGGATGGCATCCGGTGAGGCAATCACCCCGGTGCTGCTGGCAAGTAGTGCCAGCGTAATGAATGTCTTGCGCATATTATTATCTCTCCCTGAATGCTTCGCGCGCTTTTAAAACCGGCTTGAGCAGGTAAGACAGGATGGTTTTTTCACCCGTTTTAATCTCTACACTGGCCGTCATTCCCGGAATAATGGGAAAATTTTTCTCTTTAACCTGTAAATCCGTGCCGTGCGTGCGGACATAAACACGATAGTAAGTCGCATCTTCGCGGCCAGAGCGCATTTTGGTTTCATCAATAATGGTGTCGGGGCTGATACTCTCGATAACACCGTCGAGCCCACCATAAATGGCGAAGTCATACGCCGAGATTTTTACCGTGGCGGGTAGACCCGGACGTAGAAATGCCACTTCAGCGGGTTTGATACGCGTTTCCAGCAGCAGATTATCCTCAGAAGGGATCAGCGACATGATCTGCTCCCCACGAGAAATAACGCTGTCGATGGTCGTGGTTTTGATACTGTTAATGGTCCCTTTAACCGGTGCCGTAATCAGCGCATGGTTAATGACGTCCTTACGTCCTACCAGACGGGCTTCGACCTGCGCAAACTCGGACTCCAGTCGCGTTAACTCGCTGTTGGCATCAGAACGATATTTGTTGGTACGGTCGGCGATTTGCACCCGGAGATCATTCGCCTGACGGCGCAAACGCAGGATTTCCATGTCAGAGATCAGTCCACGCTTCGCCAGCGGTTCGGACAGGCTCACCTCTTTTTCCGCCAGCTCGAGGTTATGTGAGAGGGAGCTGATGCTATCGTCCAGCAGCTTGCGTCGGGTTTGATACGCCTTGGTTTCATCCTGAACAATAGTATGGAAATCTTTTATCTCGTCCGGGAAATCCAGTGGCAAGTCATAGGCTTCAGCACGGGCACGGGCGATGGAACCCTGAAGACCGTAGGACTTGGACAACTCCTCCTGATAGTTGGCTTCTGAGCGCGTTGAGTCGAGTCTCAGCAGCGGCTGTCCTTTTTCGACCAGTTGGCCTTCTTTTACGTACAGCTCCTGTAGTGTGCCATCCTCAAAACTCTCAATGGTTTGCTCATGGCTGGCAGGGATCACCTTAGCTTCGCCTTTGGTAACCTCTTCAACCACAGCAAAATGCGCCCACACCAGTGATGTTACGACCACAATCACCAGCAGCCAGAGCACCAGCATACTTTTTGGCGTCTTCTGCATAATGATGGCGTTTTGCAAATCGTCCAGGAAGGACATATCTTCCGCCTGAAGACGCGTTTTCGACTCTTTAGTGTTACGCATTCGTCGTCTCCTTACGTGGCGGTGCGGTGCGTGATGAATTTTTAGCTACTGAAGCCTGCGAGAGTTTGGCCATAATTTGCGCCTTAGGTCCGTCGGCCAGAATTCTCCCGTCTTCCAACACGATTATGCGATCGACCAGGCTCAACACCGGGATTCGATGGGTCACAACGACCAATGTTTTCTGTTGAATAACCTCCTTCAGACGAGCAATAAACTGCGCTTCTGAGTTGCTATCCATGGAGCTGGTGGGTTCGTCCATTAACATGATGGCCGGATCGAGCAGTAAGCATCGGGCAAGCGAAACTTGTTGTTTTTGCCCACCGGAAAGTCCTTGTCCCATTTCGCCGATCGGCATGTCATATCCTGCGGGATGGCGGCGGGCGATAGCATCGATACCGGCAAGTGCTGCGACTTGTAAAAAGCGTTCCGTGCTCACGGCGGGATTACCCATGATGATGTTTTCCCGCAGCGTTCCCTGGAACAGGCGATTGTCCTGACAAACATAGCCACAGGCGGAACGCCAGTCGGCGGGATCAATCTGGTTCACGTCAAGACCATCCATCGTCATCTTTCCTGCGGTGGGGAGGTAGAGACGGGCGAGGAGTTTTAACAGCGTCGATTTTCCACTACCAATGGTGCCTAAAATGGCTACTCGTTCGCCGGGGCGGATATTGAGATTCAACGGGTGCAGAATTTTCTCTGGCTCCTGGATCCCGGTTTTCGGGTAATGGAAGCCCACCTGACGCAATGCGATCTCGCCTTTCAGCGGTGGTGAGGGTAAGAAATGCGCCTGCTGGTCACGCTCTGTCGGCATCGCCATTAACTGGTTCAGGGAAATCAGGGCGGTTTTTGCCTGCTGATAGCGAATGGCTAACCCGACCACAGCCGCCAGCGGCGATAAAGAACGTCCGGAAAGAATCACCATCCCCACCAATGAACCCATAGTCAGGTCACCGGCATGAATCAGATACACACCCCACAGAACGATCAACACGGTACAAACCTGTTGCACGTAACTGACAAAATTACTGGTCAGGGTTGAGAGGTAACGGGTTTTCATTGAAGAGGCGGCAGCCAGCGCGCTGAAGTCGTTCCAGCGTTTTTGCATCACGCCTTCACCTTTGGCCGCTTTGAGGGTTTCCAGCCCCACGATAGTTTCGATCACCAGCCCTTGTTTCTGCGAAATTTCACTGATGTTCTCTTTCATATAACGAGACAGTGGCCACTGGATCGCCACGGCAGCGATGATAATGACCGGGATCGCCATCATCGGTATAAACGCCAGTGGTCCACCGATGGCAAACATAATGGCGATAAACAGTAAACAGAAGGGAAGATCGGACAATGTCGCCAGGGTTGCAGAGGAGAGAAAATCCCTCACTGACTCAAATTCACGCAGTTGGTTAGCAAAAGAACCGGCCGACCGTGGTTTGCACTCCATACGGATCGCCAGTGTCTTGCGAAATAGCAGTGAACCCACCACCAAATCCGCTTTTTTCCCGGCGGAATCCACCAACCACGAACGGATTTGCTTCGCGGTGAACTCAAAGCTAATGGCGATCAGCACGCCAATCGCTAATGACCATAAGGTGGCGTAAGCACCGGTTGGCACAACGCGGTCATAAACGTTCATGGTGAAGAAGGTGGTCGACAAGGTCAGGATGTTGGCGAGCAGTGCTGCCAGCGCGGCGCTATAGAAATACTGGCGGTAACGCCATAGATTGGAAAATAGCCAGTGACCAGTTTGGTCGATCTCCGGCAGGATATCTTTTTCTCCGCGTGCAGTCGGCTGGATCTTCACTTTCGACAGCAAAGCAAACCCGGCTACTTCCTCTGCCATCGTCTCCGCAGAAAGATGGCGTATCTGGCCGTCAGCGGGCGACAGCAGCGTATACTGTTTGTCCTGCTTTTCCTGGAGGATGCAATATTCACCGCGTTTGTTGGTGATAATCAGTGGGTAGAGCGATTCTGACAGCATCAGAATATCGCGCTCAACCCAACCGGCCTGAATTCCGGCCTGCTCCAGCATGCGCACAGCAATATCGGGTGTGAGTCGTTCGCCGCGCGGCAGCCCGGCATAGAGCACGTCTTCACTGGCGGATTTCCCGTGGTGTTTCACCAGCCATGTGACGGCATGAAGTAAAGTATCAATCTCCGTCTTTTCAGCCGGAGGGGGACTTAGATTTTCTTTCATAATGGGTAAGTTCCAATCCTGGATAGTAATAATTCATTTCCTGGTTTTATTAGTCAGCATGTCAGGGGTATTAATCGGTCTGGTGTCAGGCGCGAATATAAAAACCCTATCACTAATATATTATTCCTATTACGCGAATTCTCTTTTGCGGAATAAGAATTCTCTTAATTTTTTATTGTTATAATTCAATGTTAATTTCATTTTTTGACAAAGAACATATCAATCACATCGTCCTTTAAGAACGACCTGGCATGATAGTTAGGAAAGAAATCTGATGCCTGTGATTAATTTATGACATCTGAATGGAGTTGATTTGTCATTATTAATAACTATAAATAACATAATGTTATGTTTATTTTCGGTGCAAATATTTACCTTTAATAAAATACTTTACTCACAATAATTTCAGATATAAAGCTGCTTATAAATATACCTTTATGATAAGTGCGCCTTTATTATTGGTTGTGCTTACTTCCAGGAGGAGGTAATGCATGGAAAGAGTTTCTTCTCAACGTGTGACACTACGCGATGAATTGAATTATTGAATTAAGACACCAGGAAATGACTATGACATCCTCAACGTCAACAGGCGGAACGCTGAACAAAGCAGCGAGCGGCGTTATTAAGGAAAATAACGTTGTTATTAAGGTTGAACCCTTAACCCAATTAACAATTCAGTCTCCACCACAAGGTCAGATTGAAATTCAGGCAGGCGAAGATATCGCCTCAATTCAAAGTCTCAAATTTATTCGTCACGGCGACAACCTGGAAATTTTTAGCGCAGATGGCGCACGCGCCGCGGTGATTATTGAAGGTTATTACGCCCAGGAAACCCCACCGGACATCTACGGTATTGACGAGCAAGGTAATCGCTACACCTGGTCTTCCATCGGTGCCACCTCAATGGTTGCTGCATTGACCGACGGCGAAAGCAGTGTGCAGGAAGCAACTCCAGCAATGGAGGTCACTGCCGAGGCAGCTGAAGAGAAGCAGGAAGATGACGACAAAGGTGCGGCAGGTCTGTTCGGCCTTTCTCCTGGCTGGGCGGCAGCGGCAGCGGGTCTGGCAGCGGCAGTAATTGCCGGTGGTGTGATCGCCGCTACCGGCGGTGGCAAAGACGATGGCAACAGCAATAGCGGTAACAACGGTAATGGTGGCAACGGTAATGGTGGCAACGGTGGCGGCACCACAGGGCCGACCGGTACGCTGAGCAACATTCAGTTCATTAATGACAATGACCCCAATAATCCGACAATCATCACGAATGGTATGACCAACGACAGCACACCAACCATTATCGGTAAGGTTGCGGGTGCAAAAGAGGGCGATCGCGTCGCGATAAAGGACGGTGATACGGTCTTGGGTTATGCGATAGTGGATAAAAACGGCGACTGGTCATTTACCCCGATTACCAACTTGGGCGAAGGTTCACACCAGATTACTGCTGAATTGCAGGACGCAGACGGAAATGCAGGCCACTCTCAGCAGGTTGATTTGATCATTGATACCACCGCGCCGGAAGCGCCAGGCAATATCACCGTAGATGGTAAACCCGCAGATAGCGAGAACATCACCGGAAACAACACGCCAACCATTGGTGGTGACGCCGAACCGGGCAGCAATATTACCATCACTGATGGCGAAGGAAATGTTATCGGTTCTGCTGTGGCAGATGAAGACGGCCACTGGGAAATTACTCCTAATCAACCAATTGGTGATGGTAATCAAGATCTTACCATCGATGTGACCGACCCCGCTGGTAACAACAGTTCTTCTGAGTTGCCAATCAACGTCGACACCATCCCACCAACCGGGACGCTGAGCGATATCCAGTTTATTAATGATAACGATCCGGCTAACCCAACAGCCATCACCAATGGTTCCACCAACGACACTACGCCGCTGATTACTGGCAAGGTCGATGGGGCTGAAAAAGGCGATCGCGTAGCTATTAAAGATGGCGGTACGCTGCTGGGTTATGCAGAAATTGATGCAGAGGGGAACTGGTCATTTACCCCGCAGAAACCGCTGGGCGAAGGCCAACACCAGATCACCGCTGAATTGCAGGATGCTGCAGGCAATACCGGAGACGCTCAGGATGTTGGACTGAACATCGATACCACTCCGCCGGAAGCGCCAGGTAATATCACTATCGATGGTAAACCTAATGACGGTGAAAACATCACCGAAGGCAATACGCCCACTATTGGCGGAAGCGGTGAGCCGGGCAACACCATTATCATTACCGATAAAGAAGGTAATCTGATTGGTTCTGCTGTTGTTGACGAAAATGGTGACTGGGAACTCACCCCGGACCAGCCGTTGGGCGATGGCAACAACGGCCTGGTCGTTACCGAGAAAGATCCCGCAGGTAACAGCAGCCCATCGACAGATTTGCCGATGAACGTTGGTGGTGGCGGTTCGTCTGGCGGTGATACTGAAGGTCCGACCGGTACGCTGACCGATATCGTGATGACCAACGACAACGATCCGGAAAATCCTGTGGCGATCGGCGATGACGGCCTGACCAACGACCCAACCCCGGTGTTCAGCGGTAAAGTCGATGGCGCACAGCCGGGCGACAAAGTGGTGATCAAACAGGGTGAGGATGTGCTGGGTGAAGTGGCGGTCGGCGAAGATGGTAGCTGGACCTGGACCCCGACGAAACCGCTGGGTGAGGGTGATAATAACCTGACCATTGAGCTGCAGGATGAGGCCGGTAATAGCGGTGCCAGCGAGCCGGTTTATGTGAACATTGATACGGAGGCACCCAACCCGCCGACCGATCTCACTATCGACGGCAACCCGGCAAACGGCACCAGCAACGACAGTGCCAACAGCCAACCGGTCATTGGCGGCAAGGCGGAACCGGGCAGTACCATCATCATCACTGATAGTGAAGGTAATGAAATTGGCTCGACGGTCGTGAATACTGACGGCTCGTGGGAGCTGACTCCGAACCAGCCGCTGCCCGATGGTAACAACGGTCTGGTGATCACCGTGAAAGACCCGGCGGGTAACAGTAGCACAGCGACAGATCTGCCGATGAATATCGGTGACGGTACGCCGGGCGGTGATACTGAAGGTCCGACCGGTACGCTGACCGATATCGTGATGACCAACGACAACGATCCGGAAAATCCTGTGGCGATCGGCGATGACGGCCTGACCAACGACCCAACCCCGGTGTTCAGCGGTAAAGTCGATGGCGCACAGCCGGGCGACAAAGTGGTGATCAAACAGGGTGAGGATGTGCTGGGTGAAGTGGCGGTCGGCGAAGATGGTAGCTGGACCTGGACCCCGACGAAACCGCTGGGTGAGGGTGATAATAACCTGACCATTGAGCTGCAGGATGAGGCCTGTAATAGCGGTGCCAGCGAGCCGGTTTATGTGAACATTGATACGGAGGCACCCAACCCGCCGACCGATCTCACTATCGACGGCAACCCGGCAAACGGCACCAGCAACGACAGTGCCAACAGCCAACCGGTCATTGGCGGCAAGGCGGAACCGGGCAGTACCATCATCATCACTGATAGTGAAGGTAATGAAATTGGCTCGACGGTCGTGAATACTGACGGCTCGTGGGAGCTGACTCCGAACCAGCCGCTGCCCGATGGTAGCAACGGCCTGGTGATCACCGTGAAAGACCCGGCGGGTAACAGCAGCACATCGACAGATTTGCCGATGAATATCGGTGACGGTACGCCGGGCGGTGGCACTGAAGAGCCGACCGGTACCACCACCATTACTGCTGAAGACGACGATGGCAAGGTGATTAACACCGAGAACCCGACTAAAGACAGTACACCGACTTTCAAAGGTCAGGTGACGGGTGCCCAGGCAGACGATTACGTGGTGATCAAGGACGGTGAAACGGTACTGGGAACGGCGACCATAAATGAAGACGGTAGCTGGGAGTTCACGGTGCCGGAAGGTGAGGCACTGCAAGACGATGCTCACTCCATTACCGCCACTGTCACCGACAAGGCGGGCAACGAAGGGCAACCGTCCACTGCGCTGGATTACACTCAGGACACCGTCCCGCCAACCGCTACCACCACCATTGCGGCCGAAGACAACGATGGTAAGGTGATCAACGCTGAGAACCCGACCAAAGACAGCACACCGACTTTCAAAGGTCAGGTGACGGGAGCCCAGGCAGACGATTACGTGGTGATCAAAGACGGTGACAAAGTACTGGGAACGGCAACGATAAATGCAGACGGTAATTGGGAGTTCACGGTGCCGGAAGGTGAGGAGCTGCAAGACGATGGTCACTCCATTACCGCTACTGTCACCGACAAGGCGGGTAACGAAGGGCAACCGTCCGCTGCGCTGGATTACACTCAGGACACCGTCCCGCCAACCGCTACCACCACCATTGCGGCCGAAGACAACGATGGTAAGGTGATCAACGCTGAGAACCCGACCAAAGACAGCACACCGACTTTCAAAGGTCAGGTGACGGGTGCCCAGGCAGACGATTACGTGGTGATCAAAGACGGTGACAAAGTACTGGGAACGGCAACGATAAATGCAGACGGTAACTGGGAGTTCACGGTGCCGGAAGGTGAGGAGCTGCAAGACGATGGTCACTCCATTACCGCCACTGTCACCGACAAGGCGGGCAACGAAGGGCAACCGTCCACTGCGCTGGAATACACTCAGGACACCGTAGCACCAACCAGCACCACCACGCTGATCATCGAAGACGATGATGGCAATGTAATTGACGCCGAGCACCCGACTAAAGACAACACGCCGACCTTCAAAGGTCAGCTCACGCCTCCTGAGAAGGGCGCCATTGTCATCATAAAAGACGGTGAAACCGTACTGGGTTCAGTTGTGGCGAACGACGACGGTAGCTGGGAGTTCACGGTACCGGCAGGGAAGGAACTGGCTGAAACTGATCACTCCATCACGGCCACCATCACTGATGCGGCAGGCAATGAGGGGACCACCACCGATCCGGTGAACTATGACCAGGATAACACCAATCCAGAACCGGCCACTGATGTCAAAGTGACCAATGACCAAACCGATACGGATGTCGGAGCGGGTGGTCTGACTAACGACAACACGCCAACGTTGAGCGGCAAGGCAGAAGCAGGTTGCACGGTCTACATTTACGACAAATATGGTAATGCGATTGCTTCTGTCGTCACTGAGGCGGATGGCAGCTGGCGTATCCAACTACCGACGGTGTTAACCGATGGTTTGTACAACGAAATGACGGTTCAGGTCGTGGATCAAGCGGGTAACGCGTCAACTTCGACGCCGGTGCCTGACTTTACGGTGGATACCCTTAACACCAATAAAACCACGATTGAGACTGATGCGGAAGCGGCTGAATCGACACCAACCTTTAAAGGTCAGGTTGAGTTGGGTACAGAAGATACCGATTTCGCCAATATGACCATCACCATTTACGATCGCAATGGCCTTGTGATTGCCACAGATATTCCGGTTAATGCGAATGGTAGCTGGGAATATTCCGTACCTGACGACGAAGCACTCGGATCTGGCGCGCATAATATCTCGGCAGTGGTGGTTGATGCCGCTAACAACGAATCACAACCGGGCTATCTGAATGGTACTGAGGACGGAGGCTGGACGATTCCTGCGGTGCTCTACTCCGACGCAGGGGGCGGTGAAGGGGATATGTTCGGCTATGCCATGGTGGTTAGCGGTGAATATATTTACATCAGTGCACCAAATGGCGGCACAAACGCAGCCGGTCAGCCAACCAACCAGGGGATCATTTACGCCGTCAAAAAAGAATTTTCTTCCCTGTTAGATGGCAGCACCAGTATCGAGAAGTTATTCGCCGCGAACCCAGGCATGGGAACGATTATTTCGAATAATGGTGATGCTAAGGGGGATGGCCAACCTGATGTGAACAGCTATCAGGGTTATGGCATGAAAGCGCTGGACGGCGGCTGGGTGGCGATTTACATGCACGAAAAGGACACTGTCTACTTTGTGAAGGAATCGTTACTTACTGATAATAATTTCGATCTCAGTCTGATTTCTAACGCAGAGAATGGAAAGAGTCAGTATGGGTTCATGATGACCCTTGCCAATGGCCTTGACAGCTGGTTCGGTTTCAATGTCAATTCCATGGAGAATGAGGACGGAACGCTAACGTTCCTGATCGGTGACATTCATGGGGCCCGTGAGCAGACAGGTAACATCACTACTGTCACCTTTAATCCGAATGGCACCAACCCGGATGGCAACTGGACAAACATGCACCTGATCCGAGATCCGAATGACACGACGGACAATGCTGCCTGGGTTCCGCAAGAGACGCTTCCAGCTGGTATGGTGATTGGTAAAATCGGCCATGAAAATACGAATGGCACAGTCGGTTCAACCCAAAGCTATAACTTTGGTACGGATATCGTGTACATGGGGGATGTTTTTGGCAATGGTTCTAACTATGTTGCCTTTATGGATGCGGCATCTGCTCATACCGGTGCATCTTACCGGGGTTCCTGGTATTTCTATAAGATTCCAGATACCGGTTTGCCGAATGACTTCAGCATCGGTGATGTGGCCGACGAAGATTTAATTGTTATTGATAACATTGGTGCGGGGTATTTGAACCTCATCGCGAATGATGTGCTCGGAGACTTTGGTAGCAATGAGTACAAGCCGATTAGTCATAACATTGCCATGCTCGGTCATTTCGGTAGTGGTGAGCACACGGATATTGCCATTGCTTCTGCTGGTGATTCCCAGGGTGGGTCTAACGGTAAGGTATGGATACTCCATAGTGACAAAATCACTGATGACATGACGGTCGGTGTCAATGCTGATAATCCGAAGTTTAACACCGATGTAGGTTATGCCATTGTCAGTAAAGTCCAGGCTGGCCGAGGTGATAAAGGAGAAGGCTTTGGTCTGAATGTCATTGGCGGTTATGACATGAATCGCGATGGTACTCAGGATCTTATCATCAGCGATCCGTTGGCAATGAAGGATGGTAAATGTGTGGGTGCCGTCTATATCGTCTACGGCGGTCATCAAGCGGACTATCTGCAATACCTGGCTTCGTTGGGTACGGATGCGACGGGTGAGATTGATATACAGGTCATCCTGAATAACGGTTGGGGCGAGGTCCACTACGGAAGTGTTGATAATCAGAGGTTTGGTTGGTCGGTTGAAGTCGTTGATATGAACAACGATGGTGCACCGGATATGTTGGTAGGTGCTCCTTCGGAGTTGGGAACGGGCGCCACCAACACTGAAGGTGAAGCGACTAACCCGCAGTACAACGGCCAGGTGTACGTGGTTTACAACACCCATTCAGCCCCGGCTGAGGATGCCGCTCCGAGTTCTCGCAGCTACAGCTTGCCGGCTGATGAGCAAAACCATGACGATGGCGGTATCCCGCTGTTGCTGGATGGTGAACACCAGAACGTTGATCTGGCGGCCCTGACGGAGTCCCTGAAGGATACGCACAGCATCGATATGACTGACGGCAACAACACGCTGAAGGTGAATAACCAGACGCTGGATAGCTGGGAAGGCGCTGATGGTGATGCGCTGATTGTCAGCGGTGAGAATGGTCTGGTGCAGTTGACCGGTGGCATTGAGAACTGGCACAGCAACGGCACCGTGACCGTCGATGGTAAGGTTTATACGGAGTACCAGAGCAGCGGTATGGCGGAAGTACTGATTGAAGACAGGATTCACGTCAACATCCTGTAATCATTAAAGAAAGGAAAAACGGCCAGGCGTGGTGACACGCCTGGCTTTTTTGCTTCTTATCCCAGCGTACCTGTCAGACGCCGATGAAAATCGCTGCTGCGATGATCCAACCCGATAAAGGTCACCTTCGCACCATGACGTTGATAGCGGTACTCAATCGCATCTAACGCCGCAACGCTGGAAGCATCCCAAATCTGTGCATGGGTCAAATCAATCGTCACCAATGCCGGATCGTGGGCGTAATCAAAATGTTCAAACAGGTCATTGCTGCTGGCAAAAAATAGCGGTCCGCGCACGGTATAATGAACCTGTTGTCCGTCCTCACTGAGTTGACGTTCGGCCTGGATCACATGGGCAATGCGGCGCGCGAACAGCATCATGGCGAGGATTACACCCATTAACACCCCAATCGCCAGATTGCCGGTCCACACGGTAACGGCAACGGTCAGCAGCATCACCAGCGTTTCCGACCACGGCATACGTTTCAGCGTGGCGGGTTGCAGGCTATGCCAGTTGAGGGTTTTCACCGCGACGACCATCATAATGCCCGCCAGCACCACCATTGGAATCTGCGCCATTAACTTACTCAGGCCGGTCACCAACAGTAACAGCACCACGCCAGCGGCTACCGTCGAGACTCGGGTGCGCGCTTTACCCAGCTCTACGTTAACAATGGTTTGACCAATCATGGCGCAACCGGCGATGCCACCATAAAATCCGGCAAGAATATTAGCAATGCCAAGACCCCATGATTCACGGCGTTTACTGGATGGGGTATCGGTGATGTCATCCACCAGTTTCGCCGTCAGCAGCGATTCCATCAGGCCGACAAAGGCGATACTTAACGCGGTGGGCCAGACAATTTGCAGCGTTTGCACATTCAGTGGCACCAGCAAATGGGTAAAGCCCGGTAATCCGGCGCTCATCGGGCCTTCATCACCCACGTTTGGTACCCGATAGCCCATCAGCAGCGCAATTGCGGTCACTACCACAATCGCTATCAACGGCGAAGGGACGCTTTTCAGCACTTTAGGCAGCAGCAGCACAATCGCCAGCGTCACCGCAAATAACACCCACACCAGGCCGGACTGCCCCCATACATGCGGTACCTGGGCAAAAAAGATCAAAATCCCCAGTGCGTTGACGAAACCGATCATCACCGAACGCGGGATATAACGCATCATGCGTGCCATCCCGGCGAGACCAAACAGAATCTGGATCACGCCACCCAATATCACCGCTGGCAGAATATATTCTACGCCGTGCGCATGTACCATCGGGCCAATCACCAGCGCCACCGATCCTGCCGCTGCTGTCACCATCGCAGGGCGGCCGCCCAGCAGGGAAAGGGTCAGGCACAGCACCACGGACGCAACAAGGCTGACTTTGGGGTCCACTCCGGCGATCACCGAAAAGGAGATCACTTCAGGGATCAGGGCCAGTGCGGTAATCACGCCAGCCAGACATTCCCGGGTGAGTAAAACAGGCGAGCGTAAGACGCGGCTCACCGTGAGGTCTTCAGTTGGTTGGCTCATAAATTTTGCAGGCTCTTTTATTATGTTGCGCTTACCGCGAGGGTAAGGCAGTAACCAGATGCGAAACAGATAAGGGAAGGGATGTTACCGGTCAATGTGGCGGGATACCAGACTATCAACGCGAAGCGGCGCGATTTGTCGCGCAGTCTCGCAAAACCCGCGCGATGAATCGCGCGGTTACGAGCTTAAATGGCTAAATCGTCAGGTGTTTTATTCACCACTTTCTCCAACAACTGACGATAAATATTCAGTTGTGCCACATCACTTTCCTGCTCCAGTCGGGTGATCAGTACGGAGATAATGGCTTTATTGGTCACCGGCATACCTGTTTGCAGGATTTCGCCAATGATTTGAGCAAAGACCTCTGCGTTATAAGCCGCAGGTTTTAAAAATTCGGTTATATCCTGGTCATTGCTGGTTACGGTGTTTTGCATGTGTACAGCCCTAAGATGTAAACCTGCTGATGATAAAACTTTCGCGCGGACAGGCGTGAAAGACCCCAATTCACCAAACTGACAAAAAAACACCTCTGCAGGTGGAAATCCACTAACACTTGCAGAGGCGACGCAATATGCATCATTCGTTACGAGACCGTTAAAAGGTCTATGGGGAATAAACTTATACAATGAGATTAAGTCTGTACAAGTAAAATCCTGATCATTTTGTGCTATTAATTAACTTACAGCCAGATATAGCGACTTTTTTGTGATGGAACTTATACAAGGAAGCTGTACAGATTCCTTGCTGGTGACAGATTTGCACTACAATTATCGGCGCGTATGGACACTAATTTAGAGCACTTTTCATTCGCAACTGGGTCTGCGTATAATAGCGGAAAATTTAGTTAGATATCTAACCATTAGGTTGCTACTCTTTGAGCCAATATCCCCAACCCTTCTCCCGTCTGTTACATCTCACCGCTCATGCGTGGCGACTGGCTGTTGATCGCCGTCTGAAAGAGAGTGGCATGAGCATGAGTAGCTGGATGGCGATTGCCACCGTGGCGACCGCCAGTGAACCGCCAACACAAAAAGCGCTGGCGCTGCTGCTTGGTCTGGAAGAAGCCAGTGTAGTGCCATTAGTGGATCGGTTGGTGAAGCAACAATTGCTGGCGCGAGTTCAGCCGCCAGAGGACCGGCGTAAGCGCCTGCTGGTGCTGACGGAGCAGGGCGGTGTCGCTTATGCAGAAGTGAAAGCCCAGGCAGATGCGCTGCGCGCTCAGTTGCTGGCGGATATTGATCCCCAGGCGCTGGCAATAACCGAACAGGTGTTGCAACAACTTCTGGCGCGGCTGGGAACCTTGTAGCTATGGCAAAGCGTAACCCCTATGCCCAGCGTGAATGGCTACCGCATGAAAAGCCGATGCTACCGGGGTCACCCTCTACGCCTCTCCATTCACCGGCGAAACGCATTGCCTTCGGTCTGATAGGTATGCTGATCTCCCTCACCGGCGCACTCAGCAATGCGCTGGTCACGGCGAATCTCACCAATCTGCAAGGCACCTTCGGTGCGTACTCCAACGAAATCGCCTGGCTACCGGCGGTTTATGTGATGGGCAATATCTCCATCAATTTGTTGCTAGTGAAGTTTCGTCAACAGTTTGGTCTGCGACTGTTTACCGAGGCCTTTCTGGTGCTGTACGTGCTGGTGGCGTTCTTCCATCTGCTGGCTAACGATCTCAGCTCGGCGATAATTGTACGTACCGCTCATGGCATGGTTGGCGCGGCGCTCAGTTCATTGGGTATCTACTACCAAATCCAGGCGTGGCCCGCGAAGCACCGCCTGAAAGCGCTGGTCATCGGTCTGACTGCCTCGCAGCTGGCAATTCCGCTGGCGCGGCTGTTCTCCACTGAACTGTTGCAGCTGGATGAATGGCGGGGGTTGTATCTGTTTGAACTGGGTCTGGCAATGATCGCGCTGGGGTGCGTGCTGGTAGTGAAACTGCCGCCGGGTGATCGTATTAAAGCTTTCGAAAAACTCGATTTTCTCACCTTTATTTTGCTGGCGCCTGGCATGGCGTTGATCTGCGCGGTGCTGTCGCTGGGACGCATTGAATGGTGGTTTACCACGCCGTGGCTGGGCATCGCGCTGGCCATTGCGTTGGTGTTGATTGTCACCGCCGTGGTGCTGGAGCATAACCGGCAAAATCCGCTGATTAACACCCGCTGGCTGAGTAACGGCATGATGATCCGGCTGGGAATTGTGATGATTATGATGCGCATCGTACTGGCGGAGCAAAACACGGGTGCGGTGGGTTTCTTGCAGCAACTGGGTTTGCTTAATGACCAGATGCGCGGTATGGCACTGGCAATTATCTGTGGCGTGATGGCTGGCATGGCGCTGAGTGCGCTGACCATCAGGCCCAGCCATCTCAGCTGGCCAATTGTCTTCTCGCTGGTGGTGATGATCATCGCTTCACTGATGGACGCGCAATCCAGCCCGCTGACACGCGGCGATAACATGTATTTCAGCCAATTTTTATTGGGCTTCAGCAGCGTTTTCTTTATGACGCCAGCCATGCTGTTTGGCATCGGCAGCGTGGTGACGCAGCCGAAAAACCTGGTGAGCTTTGTGGTGTTGTTCGGTATGAGCCAGAACCTGGGGGGGCTGATTGGTGCGGCGATCCTCGGCACTTTCCAGACGTGGCGCGAAAAATATCACTCCAGCCTGCTCGGTGATCAACTGTCGCAACTCAATCCCAACGTGACTGAGCGTTTAAGCCAGTACAGCGCGCTATTCAGCAGTCAGCTCCCGGATGGCTCGCTACTCAGTGCGCAAAGCGGCAGTCAGCTGCAAACCGTTTCTACTTTGCAGGCCAATATCCTGGCTTATAACGATACCTATTACCTGACAGCGGGCCTGGCGCTGATGACCCTGATGTGGGTGTTATGGCGTCTGACGCGCCTGCGTTATCTCAACTGGCGTCAGGCACGACGCAATTTGGCGGAACAGCGCCAGCAGGCATTAGCAGCTAACCGAACGGAGACATCATGAGTCAACAGGACGATCTTCAGGCCGCAGAGCGTGAGCGCATCAACCGTCGACGTATCCTCTCAATTGCCGCAGGCAGCGGCATCGTGCTGGTCGGGGTGTTGGTGATCCTGTATGCCTGGCAGTTGTGGCCATTCACCAGCACCATCCAGTCAACGGAGAACGCTTACGTCCGGGGGCAGGTGACGTTTATCAGCCCGCAAGTCAGCGGTTATCTGACGTCAGTCAACGTGGTGGATTTGCAGCCGGTGGAAAAAGGGCAGTTGCTGATGACCATTGATGATCGTATCTATCGTCAGCGGGTGCATCAGGCACAGGCGCAACTGGCGATGAAACAAGCGGCACTGAATAACAATCAGCAGCAGCGAAAAAGCGCGCAAGCCACTATCGTCAGTAACCAGGCGTCACTGGACAATGCCAAAGCGCAGGCGTTGAAAAGTGGTTTTGACCTGAAACGAGTGGAAAATCTTACCGCCGACGGCTCCTTATCGGTACGGGAGCGCGATGCGGCACGCGCAGCGGATGCCCAGGCGCAGGCGCAGGTGCGTCAGGCCGAGGCGCAATTGGCGGTTGCGCAGCAGAATCTGCAAACGGTGATTGTGAATCGCGCTTCGCTCGAGGGGGATGTCGCCAATGCGCAGGCGGCGCTGGAGCTGGCGGAGATCGATCTCGCCAATACCCGCATCATTGCCCCGGATAACGGCCAACTCGGCCAGTTGTCGGTGCGCAAAGGCACCTATGTCACGGCAGGCACGCGCCTGACGTCAGTCGTGCCGGACAATAAATGGGTGATCGCCAACCTGAAAGAGACGCAGCTGGCACGTATCCGGCCAGGGTTGCCGGTGACCATTCGTGTGGATGCGCTGGATGGCAAGCGTTACGACGGCACGGTGGAGTTCATCTCTCCTGCGGCAGGCTCTGAGTTCAGCGCGATTTCGCCGGATAACGCCACCGGCAATTTCGTCAAAATTGCGCAGCGCATTCCGGTGCGAATCAAGGTACATGGTGATTTACAGCAACTGCGTCCCGGGATGTCGGTTGAGGTGGATATCGACACGGCAGCAGAGCCGCGTGAGGACAAACTATGAGTCGGTTGCTGCTGACAACGCTCGCCGCCTTATGGCTGAGCGGTTGTGCCACCGAAGTGGATAAAGCGCCGACCTCCTTGCCGATTCCGGAAAGCTGGCGTCAGCAGGTGGGGCCGGGCGCTGTGCCGGAAGCGCAGTGGTGGCGTGCCTTTGGCGATGACAACCTCAACCGCCTGGTCAGTCAGGCGTTGCAGCACAACAGCGATATTCTCACCGCCCGTGCCCGTGTCGATCAATATCGTGCGCAACTGCGCGCCGCACAGGGCGATGACTACCCGAGTCTGACGGCAGGGGCAGGCGCCACGCATCAGCGCGCCATCTCTGCGGCTACCGGTTTGCCTTATGAGAATGCGGTGTTTCAGGCATCATTACAGGCCAATTACGAGGTGGATTTGTGGGGCAGCCGCAGCAATAGCATCAGCGCGGCTGAGGCTTCACTGGAAGCCCAACGCGCGGCGGCTTCAGCGGCGGAATTAACCGTTGCCAGTTCGGTAGCATCGGGTTATCTCAGCCTGTGTGCCCTGGATGAACAGTTGCGCGTCACCGAGGATACGCTGACCTCACGCGCCAATTCGCTCAGGCTGGCGCAGCGTCAGTTTGAAACCGGCTACTCGTCACGGCTGGAGTGGATGCAGGCGTCGTCAGAGTATCAAACGGCCAAAGCGCAGGTGCCGCAGTTGCAGCACCAAATTACCCAGCAGGAAAATGCCCTCAGCGTACTGGTAGGGATGAACCCGCGAGAGATTGCCCGCGCCGATCATTTCAACCAGGTGATGCCGCAGACGCTGCCGAACCTGTTACCGTCGCAACTGCTCAACCGCCGTCCGGATATCGTTCAGGCGCAGCGTCAGTTATTGGCTTCCGATGCCTCGCTCGCTTCGGCGCAAGCGCAATTGCTGCCCACCCTGAATCTCACGGCCAGCGGTGGCCTGGAAAGTTATCATCTGCATGAATTGCTGGCGAATCCATTCCGTCTGTGGAGCATTGGCGGCAGCGTGCTGGCACCGATTCTCAACCGCGAAGCCCTGACGGCACAAGTTGATGTGGCGATGGCGACACGCAATCAGGCGCTGTATGGCTATGAAAAAGTGGTGAGAAATGCCTTTGCCGAAGTGGATACCGCACTGGATGCGATTCGTCGCAATCAGGAACAGTTGACGGAACTGGAGAAACAGCAAAACTACGTCAGTGAAGCGCTGCGCATCGCCCGTAACCGCTATCAAAATGGTTACGCCTCCTACCTTGATGAACTGGACGCCCAGCGTACCCTGTTCAACACCCAACTCAGCGTCGTCAGTGTGAAAAACACCCTCTTATTGGCGCAAATCGAACTCTATCGGGCATTGGGAGGAGGATGGAAAGGTTAATCATTGCCCGATAACTGCATTTTCTGGCAGGTATGTCTGCACCATCAGCGATTTATCTGACTTTTAAAGGCTTGCTTCGGGTCTTTGAGTCATTCATGCTTTTTTTTACTTGTCTTTACAATAAATGGTATTATCCGCGCCATTTCACGCTGTCTTTACGGAAGAGTGTAGGTTTTTTTACACGCGCGGCCGCTTTAGTGGGTTGCCATGACAAGGGAAAAAAAGGAAATGATGAAGAAAACATTGGGTAGCGCTTTGGTTATTGCGGCAGTGCTGTTAACCGGATGCGTATCACGCACCCAGCCAATCGATAATATCAACCAGTCGCTGAGCCAGCATTACAGCGATAGCCAAATGAAAAGCGCCATTATTGAGGCGGGCATCAGTCGCCAGTGGGTAATGACACCTGCCGGACCTGGCGTGATCAATGGCCGCCTGGCACAGCGCGGTCACTCAGCTGACATTCGCGTGACTTACACCCCTCAGAGCTACAGCATTCAATATGTAGGCAGCCAGAACCTGTTGGCCAGTGGTGGTCAGATTCACCGTAATTACAACCGCTGGGTTCACAACCTTGACCAGGATATCCAACTGCGCCTTGCGGCACAGGCTGCAAAATAGTCGCCTCGACCATACGTAGATAAAGTTAATCAGTATACTGCCGACATATGATCAGCTGGGCCGTTGGCCCAACTGATGTTGGCAGAGATTTGCCGGATGACGGGAGTCAGGCAAGGAAGGGATGCCACACAGTGACAATTTCACCGTCCCTATAGCTCATGAAAGAATGCAGGTATGAAACTCGCTTACACGCTTATTGACTGGCACGCTATGGCGCCCGGGCTTGACCTGGTCAGCGACTGGCACCAGTGGGCGCAACAGCCCCCATTGATTGATGCCACGCAACCTCTCGCAAAATCACAATTTCTGCCGATGATGACTGCCCGTCGCCTGAGCAATGGCAGCCGTGCGGCGGTGGAGTGTGGATTGGCGTTGTTGTCCCGTCAGCAGGTCGATGCGGTGGTCTTTACCAGCCGTCATGGAGAGCTGGAGCGTAATCTGCGCATCCTCACGGCGCTGGCACATCAGCAAGCGCTATCGCCTACCGATTTCGCCATGTCGGTTCACAACTCGGCGGTTGGCAGTTTGACCATTGCCGCACGTCAGCCATTGGTTGCGACGTCCGTTGCGGCAGGCATGGACAGTTTCCAGCAAGGGCTGATTGAAGTGGCCGCCTTACATCAGGCGGGTTATCAGCAGGTTTTGCTGGTGGATTTTGACGGGCAGGTCCCGGACTACTATCGCCCCTGGCTGGCGCAGATGCCATTCAATGCACCTTATGCGGTCGCGTTGTTGCTGGGGACGGGCACCATGTGGCGCTGTCAGGCCCAACCTGGACACACTGACCAGGCCGATACTCTGCCACAGAGCCTGCTGTGCCTGCATGGTCTGTTAAGCCAGCAGGTAGCGTTTAGTATTCAGGGTGAACGCCATCGCTGGCAGTGGGAGCGTGAACATGGCTGATAACACATTGTCACTGCAACGTTCAGGCTTCAATTATTACTGGCGGCTGGTGATGACCGCCGTAAGTTTTACCTTGTTCAGTGTGGGAGGCTTACTGCTGTCCCTGATCTGGTTCAATGTGCTACTGCTGGTGCAACGCGACGCGACGCGACGGCGGCAGCTTGCGCGTCGCAGTATCGCGTGCAGTTTCCGCTGTTTTTTACGCTTCTGCCGTTGGGTTGGGGTATACGACTACCGCATTGAAGGGGCGGAGTTACTGCAACAGGATCGTGGCTGCCTGATTGTGGCCAATCACCCCTCACTCATCGACTACGTGATGATTGCCTCGGTGTTACCGGAGATGGATTGCCTGGTCAAAGCCGAGTTGCAGCACAGCTTCTTTTTACGCGGCGTTATTCGTGCTGCCGATTACCTGATCAACAGCGAAGCAGAAACGCTGTTGCCGGATAGTCAGCAACGCCTGGCGCGCGGCGATACCATTCTAATTTTTCCTGAAGGTACCCGCACCCGTTATGGCGAACCCCTGAAACTGCAACGCGGTGCGGCGAATATAGCGGTCCGCGCCGGATGCGATCTGCGCGTGGTTCATATCAGCTGCACCCAGCGTATGCTGGATAAACAAAGTCGCTGGTATCAGATTCCGCCGGTTAAACCCCTTTTTACTGTACGCGTACAATCGCGTATTGATAGCCAGAGCTTTAGCGAAGCCAATGAAGATGCACAGCCGCTGGCAGCGCGTCGCCTGACGCGCCACCTGCAACAGGCACTGGTCCCTGACGAGATAAAGTAAGTTATGCAATCACTGAACAACGAAATAAAACAAATGATTATCGACACGCTGAATCTGGAAGATATCAGCGTTGATGATATTGACACCGATGCCCCCCTGTTCGGCGAGGGATTGGGGCTGGACTCCATCGATGCTCTGGAGCTGGGACTGGCGGTAAAGAATCGTTTTAGCGTTCAGCTCTCCGCTGAAAGTGAAACGTTGCGCGCGCACTTTTTTTCCGTGGCCACGCTGGCTGCGTTTATTGAACAACAGCAAGCCTGAGAGCGGTAAATATGATGAATAAAGACGAGATTTACCAGGAAGTTGCGGCGCTGCTGACCTCATTGTTTGAAATTGATGCTGACGACATTCGTCCGGATGCGCGTCTGTATGAGGACCTCGAACTCGACAGCATTGATGCCGTCGATATGGTGGTGCACCTGCAAAAACGTACTGGTCGCAAGATCAAACCGGAAATTTTCCGCTCGGTGCGTACCGTGCAGGATGTGGTGGATGCCGTTGACCAATTGATGCGTGAAGCCTGAGAACAAAATGCGTGCGGCACTGCGTCTGCTGAATGGCATCGCCCTGCTCGCATGGCCGTTGCTGGTCTGGCTGGCGCTGACGTATCCGCACTGGCGCGCCTTGTTGTTGGTGCTTGCCGTGCTGTTTGTGCTGCGCGGCTGGAGCTTACGTAAGTCTCACGGTGCCCTGGCGCGAGGTGGGTTGCTGCTGGCGCTGGTGGGAAGCCTGCTGTGTCTTGCCAGCCTGGTGCTGCGTCAGCAACATCTGTTGCTGTGGTATCCGGTGGTGGTCAATGCCCTGATGTTGCTGCTGTTTGGCACGTCATTATGGCGAGGCATGCCGCTGGTGGAACGCATCGCCCGGTTACGTGAACCGCAGCTACCGCCTCGTGCTGTGCGCTACACCCGACATGTGACTCAGGTGTGGTGCCTTTTTTTTGTTTTTAACGGCAGCGTGGCGTTAATGACCTGCCTGCGGGCGGATCTCGCGCTATGGACACTCTGGAATGGATGCATCAGTTATCTGCTGATGGGAATGCTGATGGGCGGCGAATGGCTGCTGCGTCAGCGGATGAGGAAACAGGCATGAACGTACAGCCCATCGCCAGCTGGCTCAACGCAGAGGATCGCCTGGTGGCCTGGCAGGGTCAGCAGGAATATCGCTTATCCACGCTGCGCCAACAGGTGATTGCGTTATCTGCACGCATTAAGACGCAGCCGGGACAACATTGGGCGTTGTGCTTCGACAACAGTTATCACTTCACCGTCGCCCTGCTGGCGTTATGGCATCTGGGGAAAACCCCGGTGATCCCGGGTCATTGCCGGGCAGCACAACTGGAAGAGATGGCGGCCAATATTGATGGGGTGATCAGCGATATGCCGCTGACCATTTCGTTGCCGCATCTGCTTTGGGATGGCGCGCAGGCGGAAGGGGAGCTGACTGCGATTGCCGCTGACGCAACCCTGGTGTTGTTTACTTCTGGCTCAACAGGAACGCCACGTCCGGTGGTGAAATCCGTTCGCGCGCTGGACCTTGAAGCGCAATGGCTGGCCACGTTGTGGGGAGAGCGCCTGCAACACAGCCATGTCATTGCCTCCGTCAGCCATCAGCATCTCTATGGCCTGAGTTTCCGAATCGTATTGCCAATGGCACTGGGTTTACCCTTTGCCGCGCAGCAGTTGTTTTACAGTGAACAGCTCGCTGATCAGACCCCTACACGCCGTTATGCGTTTATCAGCAGCCCGGCGTTTTTACGTCGACTGGACGCGTCACTGCATCTGCCGCGCTGTGCGTTAATCGTTTCCGCCGGCGGGGCGTTACCCTGGCCCGATGCACAGCGCACGCAGCAATGGTTGGGTTGTAGCGTCGATGAGATCTATGGCAGCACTGAAACCGGCGTGATTGCCTGGCGTTATCTCAGTGCCGGGCAGACGCCGTGGCAATGTTTCCCGGCAGTAGAACTTTGTCGTCAGGAAAATGCGCACTGGCGTGTGTTCTCCCCGTTGCTGGAAACACCTGCAGGTTGTGCGCTGGACGACCGTATCCTGCCGCAGTCGGAGGGGCGATTTCAACTGGCTGGCCGCCAGGATCGGGTGGTAAAAATCGAAGATAAGCGCGTCTCACTGAGCGAAATCGAACGACGTCTGTTGGATTTGCCGGGTGTGAACGATGCGGCAGCGCTGGCGATCCAGCGTCATGGTCGCCAGGCGATTGGCGTGGTGCTGGCAATCACACAGCTTCCTGAACCTGCTGCGCTGTCACACTGCAAACAGCGTTGGAGACAGGCGCTGCAACCCTGGCTGGAGCCGGTGGCGATGCCTCGCTACTGGCGTGTAGTGACGACCATCCCGGTTACCGCGCAAAGTAAGCGCGCCTGGCCGCAAATTGAGGAGCTTTTTCATGTTGCCGATTGAACTTGATGTGCAGCAACAGGAGACAGCGCTGACGCTGCGATTACGTGTACCTGGCGACCTGCTATGGTTTCAGGGCCATTTTCCGACGCTCCCTATTTTACCCGGTGTGGCGCAACTCGATTGGGTGCTCTATTACGGGCTGACGCGTCTGGTGCCAGGCAAAGCCTTCTCGTCGATTGAGAACATCAAGTTTCAGCAGCCGGTGCCACCGGACGCTGAACTGGAACTCCAGCTCAACTGGCAGGCAGAGAAATCCCTGCTCAGTTTTCAATATCGGTTACTGTCTGACGGCGCCCAACCTATTGCCAGCAGTGGGAAGATTCGCCTGTGCTGAGTGAACCTTTTTCTCCCTGTGTGCTGATCCCTTGCTATAACCACGGCGCGATGCTGGCGTCGGTGTTGCAACGTCTGGCACCGTTTAATTTGCCAATTATCATCGTGGATGATGGCAGCAATGCTCAAACCCGCCAGCTGATTGATGATCTCAACGCGCCCGATCTGCATGTCCATCGGTTGTCAGCCAATCAAGGTAAGGGTGCCGCGGTGATCGCTGGAATGCGCGTTGCCGCAGCCAGAGGATACAGCCATGCATTACAGCTGGATGCGGACGGTCAACATCAGGTGGAAGACACGCCCCGTATGCTGGAGGAGGCACGGCGCTATCCGCACAGCCTGATTTCCGGTCAGCCGCTGTATGATGCCTCGATTCCTAAGTCACGTTTATATGGCCGCTACATCACCCATTTTTGGGTCTGGATAGAGACGCTCTCGTTTTCGTTAAAAGACAGCATGTGTGGCTTCCGCGTCTATCCGCTGGTGCCATCGCTGGCGTTATGCGATCGCCAGCCGATTGGGCAGCGGATGGATTTTGATACAGAAATTATGGTGCGCCTTTACTGGCAGGGTACGCCGAGCCGCTTTCTGTCCACGCGCGTGACCTATCCGGTAACCGGTGTGTCGCATTTTGATGCGTTGCACGACAATCTGCGCATCTCGTGGATGCACACCCGTTTATTCTTCGGCATGCTGCCGCGCATCCCACAGTTGCTCCGTCAGCGGGGCAGTGACCGCCATTGGTCGGCAACCCCGGAACGTCGGGGTCAATGGGGGCTGCGGTTTATGTTGTGGTTGTATCAACATGCCGGGCGGGGACCTTTTGTGCTGCTGCTGTGGCCGGTGGTTGCGGTGTACTGGCTCAGCGGACGCCATGCGCGCGCGGCGTCACAGCAGTGGCTGGCAAAGATTCAGCGCTGTGCGCAACAGCAACATCTCAGGTTGCCTGCACCCCTCAATAGCTACCGCCATTTTCTGCGCTTCGGTTACAGCATGTTGGATAAGGTGGCGAGCTGGCGCGGTGATGTGCAGTGGGGACGTGATATTGATTTCGCACCAGGGGCGGAAGCGGTCATTCGTGCCGCCGATGGCAAAGGGCATCTGATCCTGGCTTCACATCTGGGCGATATCGAAGCGTGCCGCGCCATGGCGAAGCAGGTCAGCGGCCTGGTGATCAACGCATTGGTGTTTACCGATAACGCGCAACGCTTTCGCGAAGTGCTGGAAAGTATCGCGCCGCAGGCAGGGGTTAATCTGATGCCGGTCACCGATATGGGTCCGGATACAGCGATCCTGCTGCAACAAAAACTGGACGCCGGAGAGTGGGTGGCGATTGTTGGCGATCGCACAGCGGTCAATCGCCAGCGTGGCGGTGAGCGACGCGTGATCTGGAGTGAATTTCTCGGCCAGCCAGCACCGTTCCCACAGGGACCGTTTTTACTGGCAGCCGCGCTACGTTGTCCGGTTTTGCTGATGTTTGCCTTGCAGCAGCATGGCAAATTACGGGTGTATTGCGAAAACTTTGCCTCCCCTTTATCTCTGCCCCGTGCCACTCGTCAGCAGGCATTGCAGCAGGCGGTGGATCGCTATGCGCAACGTCTGGAGCATCACGCCTTTCTGGCTCCGCTGGACTGGTTCAATTTTTATGATTTCTGGAGCTTACCGGGAGAGGAGAGTCGCGATGAGTGAGTCGAACCACCGTGCCGAGGTGGAAATTGTGGTTTCGTTTAACGACTGCGACCCAATGGGAGTGGTATGGCACGGCCATTATTTCCGCTTTTTTGAAGCGGCACGCGAGGCGTTGTTGCGCAGCGTGAATTACAGCTACCACGAGATGGCGGCCAGTGGCTACGTCTGGCCGGTGGTAGATACGCGGGTGAAATACCGTCAGCCACTGCGCTGCGAAGAGCGCATTCGGGTCAGCGCGACCATCGTGGAATATGAAAACCGTTTGCGGATTGATTACCACATCCACAATGCCGCCGGACAACTGACCACCAAAGCCCACACCATTCAGGTGGCGGTGGATCAGGCCACGCAGGAAATGTGTTTTGTCTCGCCCGCCATATTGTTTGAACGCCTGGGGGTACAACCGTGAAACGATTTTTGCTGACGTTGCTGTTGTTGTGGAACGTCGCCGCGCATGCGGTGACCCTTGAGCAACTGCAACAACGTTTTGCCAGTCAGCCGGTTATTCGTGCCAACTTCGTTCAGGTACGCACCATCGCCGGAATGGCGCAGCCGTTGGTCTCACGCGGACAGTTGCTGATTGCCCAACAGCAAGGGCTGTGGTGGCAACAGAATACGCCTTTCCCGATGACGCTGATTCTGGATGATAAACGCATGGTGCAAAGCATGAGCGGTCAACCGCCACAGGTGATCACGGCTGAAAGCAACCCACAAATGTTCCAGTTTAATCATCTGCTACGCGCCCTGTTCCAGGCTGATGAAAAAGTGTTGAAAGAGAATTTCACCCTCGATTTTCAGGATAAGGGCAATGAAAACTGGCAACTGGGACTGACGCCGAAAGCGGCACCACTGAATAAAATTTTCAACCGTATCGAGTTGCAGGGGGGCGCGTATCTTAACCGCATCCAGCTGGACGATAAGCAGGGAGATAAAACCGATATCACCCTGAGCGATACCCGGACCGAACCCGGCCATCTGACCGATGAGGAGCGCGCGCGTTTTGCTCCGACACCGTGAAAAAAATCTGGCGCTGGTGTGGTTGACGGTCTGCCTGGCGCTGGCTATCGCATTGGCCTGCCTGTTACCGCGTAGCCAGCTAAACAGCAGCGTGCTGGCGCTGTTGCCGCAGCAGAATCTCGGCCAGGCTCCTGCCGAGATTCAGCAGGCTTTTATGCAACGTCTGGATCGTCAGTTGGTCTGGCTGGTGAGCAGTAACGCCGATGACGGTGATGCCGTGGCGGCCTGGTGGCAGGCGCAGCTCAAGGCTTTACCGGAACTGAAGCAAGTCAGTGGCGCAATGGACGATCTGCAAATGCAGCGCTGGGGTGCCTTCGCCTGGCAGAATCGCAATGGTTTGATTGACGACGCCACGCGTGCGCGGCTGCAAAGCGGCGGGGCAGACCAGGCAGACTGGATTCTGGCGCAACTGTTTTCCGCTTTCGCCGGCGTGAGCAGCCAGGAGTTACAGCACGATCCGCTGCTGCTGGTGCGTGGGGCGCAGCTGGCCTTACAGCAAAATGCCAGCAAAATGGTGCTGCACAATGGCTGGTTGACGGTGAATGACCCACAGCAGCGGCGCTGGTATTTTTTGCACGGCGAGCTGGACAGCAATGCCTTCAGTATCCGGCAAAGTCATCAACTGGTGACGGCACTCAACCAACTGGAGCAGCAACTGAAAACGCGCTGGCCGGATGCCCGGCTGTTGACGCGGGGCACGGTGTTATTTAGCGATGATGCCAGCCAGCGCGCGCAGCATGATGTCGAGACGTTGGGGAGTGCGACGCTGGCGGGATTGTTGCTGCTGATCTGGCTGGTGTTCCGATCGCTGCGACCACTCGCGTTGTGCGCATTGTCGGTGGCGATTGGCGCGATGGCGGGGACGGTAGCGACCTTGCTCTGTTTTGGCGAGTTGCATCTCACCACGCTGGTGATGAGCCTGAGTATTGTTGGCATTTCAGCGGATTACACCCTGTACTACCTGACCGAGCGCATGGTGCACGGCAACGAGGCATCGCCCTGGCAAAGTTTGCAGAAGGTGCGCGCCACCCTGCTGCTGGCGCTGGCCACCACGGCTATCGCCTGGCTGCTGATGCTGCTGGCACCCTTTCCCGGTCTGCGCCAGTTGGCGGTATTCGCCGCCAGTGGCCTGAGTGCTTCCTGCCTGACGGTGATCTGCTTCTACCCCTGGCTGGTGCGGGGGCTGCCGGTGCGCCCGATCCCCGGCATGGTGTGGCTGGCCCGCTGGCTCGCTGCCTGGCGACGCCAGCGGGTGCTGATGTGGGGATTACCGGCACTGGTCGCCATGTATGCGCTGCTCGGTATCCTGCAACTGCGGGTGGATGATGATATTGCCCATCTGCAAAGCGCACCGCAGCAGCTACTGGCCCAGGATCGGCAACTGGCGCAGCTTACCGGGCAGCAGGCCGATCAAACCTGGTTTGTGGTGTGGGGGGATAACCCGCAGCAAACGCTGCAACGGGTGAGCGAGCTGGCTCCTGCGTTACAGCAGGCCCGGCAGCACCGATGGCTGGAAGGGTATCGTATCCTGCCACTTAACTCGCTGGCACGACAGCAGCAGGATTTGACCTTGCTGGCACAAGCAGCCCCCACCATTACGGCACGGCTGAAGCAAGCGGGCGTGACGCTGGCAGAAGCCGATCTGCACGCCATGCCAGTGACGCCGGAAAACTGGCTGGCAAGTCCGTTGAGTGAAGGCTGGCGTTTATTGTGGCTGTCGCTGCCGGATGGACGCAGCAGCGTGTTGGTGCCGGTGAATGGTGTGCGTGACAGTGCGGCGCTGGCACAACTGGCGGCGCAACAACCTGGTGTCAGCTGGGTTGATCGCAAAGCCAGCTATGACCAGCTGTTTGGTTTCTGGCGCACATTATTGAGCGGGCTGTTGGCGTTAGCGTTGCTATTGATCACCCTGAGTTATGTGATACGGCTGGGGTTGAAAGCTGGCTTGCGTAGCGCGTTACCTTCCTGGCTTTCGCTAGCGGCGGCACTGGCGACGCTTGGCTGGATTGGGGCCAGTCTCAATCTTTTTGCCTTGCTGGCTCTGATCCTGGTGCTGGGTATCGGCATCAATTACACGCTGTTCTTCAGTAACCCGCGCGGCACACCGCTGACTTCAATGCTGGCAGTGACGCTGGCAATGATGACGACGTTGCTGACGCTGGGCATGTTGGTGTTCAGCAGCACCAGCGCCATCAGTAGCTTTGGTGTGGTGCTGTGCAGTGGCATCTTCTGCGCATTCTTACTGGCGCCACTGGCGCTGGCCCCCCGGAAAAGGAAGCAATCATGAACAAGGGCCTGATTTTTCTGCTGATCGCACTGTTGCTGGGTGGCTGTGCCCGTCAGACAGAGCCCACTCATCGGCCAACGGCGTGGCTCAAACCGGGGGTACGCGTCACGCTACCGGCTCCGGGGATTACACCGGCTTTCGAACAGCAGCAGCTGTTAACCGGTCACGTTAAAGGGAAAACGCAATCGTTGCTGGTGCTGTTGGCGGCGGATGAGCAACATATCAGCCTTGCCGGGTTATCGTCGCTCGGCATTCGTCTGTTCCGCGTCACGTATGATGCGACCGGCATTCATACCCAACAGATGATGGCGCTGCCGGAGATGCCGCCCGCCAGCCAGGTGTTGGCAGATATTATGCTGAGCCACTGGCCGATCAGCGCCTGGCAGCCACAATTACCTCAAGGCTGGCAGTTGCAGGATATTGGCGATCGTCGCGAGCTGCGTGATCCATCCGGTACGGTGGTGACGTTGATCCGTTATATGCAACGTGGCACGCAACGTGAGCCGATCAGCATTGATCAGCGCGCTTTTGGTTATCAAATTCAGATTCAACACCTGGACGCATCATGATTTACATCTCGGCTTACGGCATGGTTAATGCACTTGGCAACAGCCTCGAGCAGATCGCTGCCCAATTGCAACAGGGCGAAGCACCGGGGATGCAGCCGCGCGAGAGCTGGTTGCTGGCGGGGAAACGCTGTTGGGTTGGCGAAGTTCTGGGCGAGCTTCCTACCATCCCCACCGAACTGGCCGCGCATAACACCCGTAACAACCAACTGCTGCTGGCTGCGCTGGCGCAGATTCGCCCGGCGGTCGAGGCGGCGGTAGCGCAGTACGGTCGCGATCGTGTGGCAGTGATCCTTGGCACCAGCACCTCGGGGGTTGATGAGGGGGATCGTCAGGTTAGTGCCGGCTTAAGCGGCTATGACTACCGGATGCAGGAGTTGGGCGATCCTTCACGCTTCCTGACGCATTATCTGCAACTGGATGGCCCGGCTTATACCCTCTCCACGGCCTGTTCTTCCAGCGCGCGCGCCATTATTAGCGGCGAGCGCCTGATTGCGGCAGGCCTGGCGGATGTGGCGTTGGTGGGCGGGGCGGATTCGCTCAGCCGGATGCCGATCAACGGCTTTGCCAGTCTGGAATCACTTTCTGAACACCATTGTGCGCCCTTCAGCCGCGATCGTGACGGGATCTCGATTGGTGAAGCGGCGGCGTTGTTGTTGTTAACGCGCGAGCCTCAGCCCCTGGCGCTGCTGGGTGTTGGCGAGTCGTCGGATGCCTGGCATATGTCGGCACCGCACCCGGAAGGTGTGGGAGCAGAACGAGCAATGACAATGGCGTTGCAGCAGGCAGGTTTAGCACCAGAGCAGGTTGGTTATATCAATTTGCACGGCACCGCGACGCCGTTGAACGATCAGGTGGAAGCCGCCGTGGTGCAGCGGCTGTTTGGTGATCGCGTACCCTGTAGCTCCACCAAACACCTCACGGGACATACGTTAGGCGCAGCAGGTGCCACCGAAGCCGCGTTGTCGTTGCTGTTGCTGGAGCAACATTTACCGCTGCCTCCACAGGATTTTTCTCGCGCGGAACGCGACACCACCTTAGCGGATTGTGGCCTGATTACCGCACCAGTGCCGCTGGGGCGTCCGGTTATCGCGTCTAATTCATTTGCTTTTGGCGGGAACAATACCTGCCTGATTACAGGACGCGTCGATGGTTGATTTTCTGCCGGTAAGTGAATATTTACCGCACCGTGCGCCGATGTTGCTGCTGGATCGTGTTATCGCAGTCAGTGCTGACCATGTCATCTGCGCAGTGACCATTGACGGGCAGGGCGTACTGGCACCGTTTCTGACGCCGCAAGGGGAGCTGCCCGCCTGGTTCGGTGTGGAGATCATGGCGCAGACCGTGGGCGTCTGGTCGGGTTTTCATGCCCGGCAGCAGGGGGAAACTCAGATCCGCCCCGGCATGTTGCTCGGCGGGCGGGGGTATCGCCCGATAGCAGCCACTTTTCCAGCCGGAGCGCATTTGCAGGTGGAGATGCATTTGCTGATGCGTGATGACCGGCTTGGCAGTTTTGAAGGGAAAATAAGTCATCAGTCTGAGTGTCTGGCGACTGGCCGCCTTAACACTTATCAACCCGATGACGATGAATTACAACGACTATTACAAGGACATCAGCCATGACACGTAGCGTTTTAGTAACCGGCGCAAGTAAAGGAATCGGGCGTGCCATTGCCCTGCGGCTGGCGCAGGATGGTTTCTATGTGACGGTGCATTATCACCGTGACGCCGCTGGCGCAACGCAAACGCTGGAGCAGATTATCGCGGCGGGCGGTAGCGGTCGCACCATACAATTTGATGTCGGGCAGCGGGAGGCAACGCGCGCAGCGCTGGAGCAGGATATCGTCCGCTTTGGTGCCTGGTATGGCGTGGTAAGCAATGCCGGTATTACCCGTGATGCGGCTTTCCCGGCATTGAGCGATGAAGAATGGGACAGCGTGATCCACACCAATCTCGATAGTTTTTATAACGTGATTCAGCCTTGTGTGATGCCGATGATCGGCCTGCGCCAGGGGGGGCGGATTGTCACCTTATCGTCAGTCTCGGGCATCATGGGCAATCGCGGGCAGGTGAACTACAGCGCTGCCAAAGCTGGCATTATCGGTGCCAGCAAGGCGCTGGCCATTGAACTGGCTAAACGTAAAATTACCGTCAACTGTATCGCGCCGGGATTGATTGATACCGGTATGACCGATTTGGAACCGCAGGTCATCGACGAAGCACTGAAGCTGATCCCGATGAAACGTATGGGGGGAGCTGAGGAGGTGGCAGGCCTGGCCAGCTATCTGATGTCGGATATCGCGGGTTATGTCACGCGTCAGGTGATTTCAATCAATGGGGGTATGCTGTGATGCAACGTGTGGTAGTCACCGGAATGGGCGGTGTCACGGCGTTTGGAGAAAGTTGGTCTGCGGTAGCTGAGCGCCTGAAACAGGGTAAAAACGCGGTGCGTAACATGCCGGAATGGCAGATCTACGATGGTCTGCATACGCAACTGGGCGCGCCGGTGGACGATTTTACGCTCCCGGATCACTACACCCGCAAACGCATTCGTGCCATGGGGCGGGTGTCGCTGCTGGCGACCCGCGCCACGGAACTGGCGCTGGAGCAGGCGGGGTTAATTGATCATCCGGTATTGACCAGCGGGGAAACCGGTATCGCCTACGGCTCCTCGACCGGCAGTACCGGGCCGGTGAGTGAGTTCGCCACCATGCTGACCGAAAAACACACCAACAATATCACCGGTACCACTTACGTGCAGATGATGCCGCACACTACGGCGGTGAACGCCGGGTTGTTTTTTGGCTTGCGTGGTCGTGTCATCCCGACATCCAGCGCCTGTACCTCGGGCAGCCAGGCCATCGGCTATGCCTGGGAAGCCATTCGTCACGGCTATCAGACGGTGATGGTTGCCGGAGGAGCCGAAGAACTCTGCCCTTCGGAAGCGGCGGTGTTTGACACCTTATTTGCCACCAGCCAGCAAAACGCGGCGCCTGGACTGACGCCAGCCCCGTTCGATCAGCAGCGCGATGGGCTGGTGATTGGTGAAGGGGCCGGCACCCTGATTCTTGAGTCGCTGGAGCATGCGCAGGCGCGTGGGGCGACGATCTATGCCGAACTGGTCGGGTTTTATACCAATTGCGATGCGGCGCATATCACACAGCCGCAGCGGGAAACCATGCAAATTTGCATCGAGCGTGCCTTGCAAATGGCGGGAGTGACCCCGGAGCAAATTGGCTACATTAATGCCCACGGCACCGCTACCGATCGCGGTGATATTGCCGAAAGTCAGGCCACCGCTGCGGTGTTTGGCGAAAATACGCCGATTTCCTCCCTGAAAAGCTACTTCGGCCATACGCTGGGGGCATGTGGGGCACTGGAAGCCTGGATGAGTATTGAGATGATGCGTGAAGGCTGGTTTGTGCCGACGCTGAACCTGACACAGCCCGCCGCGGAATGCGGAAAGCTGGATTACATCATGGGCGAAGTACGTCAGCTCGAAACGGATTATATCCAGTCAAATAACTTTGCTTTTGGCGGCATTAATACGTCTCTGGTGTTCCGCCGTTGGCAAGGGATGTAACGCCACCATTCCCGTAGCCGTGCGATTTATCGCGCGTTATTTGTCTGTAGCATTAAAGTCAAAGGCGCGCGATAAATCGCGCCGCTACGTCTCAACATCAATTTTCTGTCATGCCCCGTCAGGAATTCGTTAAGAAAATGCCTGGATTTTTCTTGCATTCGGCGCAGTCCTCAGCATAATCGCAAACCGCAATAAAAATGATTATCAATTAAGTTTGTATCAGGGGATATCCATGCGCACTACGCCTTTCAATCCCGGACTGAAACCGACACTGCTGGCTGTAATGGTCAGTGCCGGTTGTTTGCCAGTGATGGCTGCTACCACCAACACCACCGCAGATGCGGCAAAAAAAGAACAGCAGACACTGACGGTGACAGCGACACCGCAGACTGATTTCAAACCTGGCGGTAACGATCTGGTTCCCGCTTACCTGGATGGACAGGTGGCGCACGGTGGCCGTCTCGGCATGCTGGGCGAACAAAATGCCATGGATGTGCCGTTCAACGTGATCGGTTTTACTTCCAAAGCGATTCAGGATCAGCAGGCAAAAACCATTGCCGATGTGATTCGTAACGATGCCACCGTGCAGAACGTGAAGGGCTACGGCAACTTTGCTGAAAGCTATCGTATTCGTGGTTTTCGCCTGGATGGGGATGCCATGACTTACGGTGGTCTGGCAGGCATCGTGCCGCGTCAGGTGATGGATGCCTCACTGATTGACCGGGTGGAAATTTTCAAAGGGGCTAACGCGCTGCTGAACGGATCTGCCGAGACGGGTGTCGGTGGCATGATCAACCTGGAACCAAAACATGCTGAAGACACACCACTGACGCGCGTGGGTGTGGATTACACCTCAGATTCGCAATTAGGCACCACCGCAGATATTGGCCGTCGTTTTGGTGATAATAACCAGTTCGGTGTGCGCCTGAATGCTGTTCACCGTGAAGGTGAAACCGGTGTTGACGGTGAAAAGAAACGCACCACCGCTGCTTCATTGGGTCTTGATTACCGTGGCGATCGTCTGCGTACCTCGCTGGATGTGGGGTATCAGAAGAAAACCTTCCATGATGCCCGCAACGGTATCAATATTGGCGGTATCGACTTTATTCCAGACGTACCTTCTAATAGCACCAACTACAGCCAGAACTGGATATTCAGTGATATCGAATCTGAATTCGGCCTGGCAAAAGCTGAATACGATCTCAATGATCAATGGACTGTCTATAGTGCGCTGGGTGCGCAGCACACCCACGAAATTGGTAACTACGGCACGCCGAAAGTGTTGGATCGCGCTGGCAACGCCACTATCGGCCGTTTCGATACTAACCGTATTCAGGACACCATGAGTGGCAGCGTGGGCATCCGTGGTGATTTCACCACCGGTTTTGTGACGCACAAAGTCAACATCGGTTACTCGGCAATGACCTCGAATGCGAAAAATACCTATCGCATGTCTTCGGGTAACGATGCGGATATCAACATCTATAATCCGCACGATGTGGCGGAACCGGATACCGTCTTCGCTGGGGGCACCAAATTCAGCGATCCGCTAACGACTTATCGTTCACGTTCGCAGGGGTATCTGCTGAGTGATACGCTGGGCTTCTTTGATGATTCGTTGCTGCTGACTTTAGGTGCACGTCATCAGAAAGTGGTGGTGCGTAACTACGGTTATGATGGTGTGGAAGATACCGGAACACGCTTTGACAGCAGCCGCTGGTTACCGGCATATGGCTTACTGTACAAAGCGACCAGCAATATCTCGCTGTATGCCAACCATACTGAATCACTCACGCCGGGCACGGCTGCGCCGTTCACTGCCTCTAACTACGGCAGCGTGACGGGTATTGTGCATGCCAAACAGAACGAAGTTGGAGTGAAAGCAGACTACGGGCGTATTGGTGGCACGCTGGCGCTGTTCGAAATCAAGCAACCGGTCGGTGTGCTGAACGACGGCGTCTACAAACTGAATGGCGAACAGCGCAACCGTGGTGTGGAACTGAACGTATTTGGTGAACCGCTCCTGGGTCTGCGTCTGAACGGCAGTGCAACCTGGATCGATCCGGATATGACCAAAACCGGTGACAGCAACGAAAATGGTAAAAACGCGATTGGCGTACCCCGTTTCACTGCGGCACTGGGCGCTGAATATGATATCAAACCAGTTGATGGCCTGACGGCAACCGCTCTGCTGAACTATACCGGTTCACAGTATGCTGACCTCGCCAATACCATGAAAATGGACGATTACACCACGTTGGATCTGGGGCTGCGCTACCGGATGAAGGTCAACCAAAACGACATGGTATGGCGTGTTGGAGTGGATAATGTCACCAACGAGAAATATTGGGCGAACGTCGATGACAGTGGCACTTACCTGACGCAAGGGGAGCCACGTACCGTCAAAGTCTCACTCACCTACGATTTCTAATCCCATCAGCGGGGCGCGATTGCGCCCCGTTTTCATTTTGCTGGCTTTCTATTACACTCGGAACGGTAATCCAGTCGGTCGATCCCTTTATTTTTTGCTGAGTTAACATGAGTTCACCTGCGCCACCTGACGATCATGACGAACCCCTGCGGCAGCCGCTGGACGATGCGCAGTTTGCCATTGTGGTACTTGCAGTGACCTCGGTTACCCTTATAATCTTTGTCCTGATGATGACGTTATGGATGAGCTAAGGCTTGTTGCAACGGGTATCGGAAGCCTGTAAGGAGATGTCGATGGAATCCCGAGATGACAAACTGATCGCCATAATAGGCCTGCTTTCTGCCTGTCTGATTGGTGTGGTGTTCCTGTTTACCATGACCTGGCTCACCGATGTGCGCCATCCCGCCGATCAATCCCTTGATGTACAAACCTGCGGTCCCAAACATCCCAACTCGCAACAATCTTAACTTTGCTGACGTTTTTGCCACTTAATTTGCTGACTGCGCAACTCCAGCGCTAAACCCTCATGCAACGTGCGATTGCCGTTGGGATCACCCAAACCAAATAACGCACCGGGCGAACGCCGGTCATCGGCCCACGCCGGATACTCCACCACCGGATAAAGCGAAATCCCTTCCAGCGCCACCCCTTCATCCAGCGCCAGCATTGCCTCTTCACTCACCTGATGGAACCAGGACGCACGGGCATCGCCTTCGGCACCGGTCTCGGCCAGCAGCATCGGGCGCTGATAACGCTGCCAGCATTGCCACAGCAGACGATGTAAGGGCAATCGTGCAGGGTGATCTACCGGCAATGGTTCACCGGGGAAAAACCAGTGATTATCCGGGTAGTAATTCAGTCCAAGGATATCGAGGAAATCTTCGCTGCCGCCCAGTTCCGGGGCGTCGCGTCCGGCCAGCCAATCCCAGGCTTCAAATTGCGCCTGATGTTGCGCGTCGGCATAGGGTTTGCTGTCGGGATTCGCGGGGTCGGTGGCAACCTGTACCAGTGGATCGGTCAGCACAAAACGCGCCTGCGGATAGATCTCGCGAATGGCATGCATCGCTGCCAGCGATGCGCGTACCAGCTGACGCTTCAGCTCTTTGCCGCGCTGACTGGAATAGGGATCGAGCCAGGCGACATCGGCGCCAGCCCACGACCAGAAGGAGATTTGATTGATCGGCGTAAAAAACGGTTGCTGCACCCCTTCATCACGCATCAACTGCGCCATCGCGCGGGCGAAGCGTTCAAAATGCTGGACAAAGGCGGCACTCCAAATGTCGAGATGGTCGGGATAGCCAAAATGCGCCAGTTCCCAGATGATTTGCAGATCATGGCGCGCCGCCGCGTGCACCATTGGCAGAAAAGAGTGCCAGTCATATTCGCCTGGCGTGGACTCAATCAGATACCAGCGTGCGCCATCGCGCGCGGTGCGCAACCCTTCCTGCGCCAGCGCGGCATAATCCTTCTCCAGCAGCATGTCATGACCGCTACTGATCACCATATCCAGTCGCCGCCCTCCGGCACGACGGGAAGTCGAACAGGGAAAACTACCCTGAAAAAAACTGCGAAACAGCCGGGGCTGATAGCGCGGGGATGGGGGATCAAGGGGGTGTTGCGCCATTTTTCCTCTCCTCACGGGGAACGCCGAATGCAGATCGTCCCGCTAAGTCTAGACTAAATTAAGCGCAGGCCAGCCGCTGCAACCGGAAGCCTCTGATTGCGATGCGCGGTGCTGCCACCAACAATAAGAAGATTATGTGTTGCAGGGAACCTGTATGAGCGAAGCCGTACCACGCCATTTTGAGGAACATCAGCGAAACTGGCTTAACGAAATTGTGGATGCACGCTGCGCGCGCCATCCGGGGATGAGTGGCGTCCATCCTCTCAATGATGGGCTGGATGCGTTTGCTGCACGTTATCTGTTGATGGGCATGGCCCGAAACACCATCGATGTGCAGTACTACATCTGGCAAAACGACATGTCAGGCCGCCTGCTGTTCAGCGCGCTGCTCGATGCAGCGGAGCGCGGCGTTAAGGTGCGGCTGCTGTTGGATGACAACAACACGCCCGGCCTCGATGAAACCCTTGCCGAACTGGACCGCCATCCCAATATCGCGGTGCGATTGTTTAATCCTTTCTCGTTTCGCACCTTGCGTATGCTGGGCTATCTGACCGATTTCGCCCGCCTCAATCGCCGTATGCATAATAAAAGCCTGACGGTGGACGGTGCCGTCACCCTGGTGGGGGGACGAAATATTGGCGATGAATATTTTGGCACCGGTGATGAGCCGTTGTTCACCGATCTCGACGTGATGGTCATCGGCCCGGTGGTACCGGAAGTCGCGCAGGATTTTGAGCGCTACTGGCGCAGCAAAGCCGTTTTGCCATTACGCAGCGTGGTGGAGGTGCGCGGCGAACACCAGGCCGTACGACTGCCGGAAGCCTGGCAAGATAGTGAGGCGGTACAGCGTTATCTGGCGCGGCTGGATCACTCCCCATTTGTTGGTCAGATGGCAGAGGGGACGCTGAGTATGACCTGGGCTGCGACGCGCTTGTTAAGCGATGACCCGCGCAAAGGGCTGGGCAAAGCGAAGCGTTCCTCTTTGCTGCCACAGCGAATGCTGGAGGTGATTGGAACGCCACAACAGCAGTTCGACATTATCTCGGCCTACTTTGTCCCGACGCGAGCTGGTGTGGCACAGCTGCTGGCGTTGAAACGGCGTGGGGTCAAAATCGCGGTTCTGACTAATTCACTGGCCGCTAATGACGTCAGCGTGGTGCACGCGGGTTATGCGCGCTGGCGCAAAAAGTTGCTCCGTCACGGCATCGCGTTATACGAACTGAAACCACAGGCCAATGCCAGCGACGCGCCCCACGATCGCGGGCTAACCGGGAACTCCGGTTCCAGCCTGCATGCCAAAACCTTTACCGTGGATAATCGTAAAGTGTTTATTGGATCGTTTAATTTCGATCCTCGTTCAGCGGTGCTTAACACCGAAATGGGACTGGTGATTGAGAGCGACACCCTGGCGCAGCGTACCCATCAACGCTTTATTCAGGGGATGCGGGACCGTGCCTGGATGTTACGGCTTGATGGATGGGGCCGGGTGAATTGGGTGGAATATCCGGGTGAGGCCGGTGAGGTGGTGCATATTCACGAGCCGCAATGTACCTGGTTTCAGCGGCTGATGGTGCGACTGGTGTGGCATTTGCCGATTGAATGGTTGTTGTGAAAGCAGCGGGCCAGCTTAGCTGGCCCGTGGGTTATGCACGCTGTGGTTTGCCGGAGAACAGAAAGCGCAGCAGTGGAATACGCAGATGGATTTCATACAGGGTAAATGACACGCCAAACACCATCAGCAGGCCGAGGAAAAAACCCAGCGTGTTATTGCTGATCAGTGGGGTGATAAAAATGCCGTACAGCAGGGTGAGCGGATGGTGCACCAGATAAATAAACAGCGAGGCATTCACCAGATACATGATGCGGGGCGAATGGCTGTTCAGCAGTTTATGTCCGAAGCAGAAACAGACGTTCAGCATGCACAGGCCCATCAGGGTTGAAATCACGTTGTCGATTTCATACAGCCAGCCATCGCCGCTGCTGAAGCGTTGATTGAGGCTGTAAGCGACAAACACCGCAATGGCACCAAAACACATCACCGGATTAAAACGCACAAACAACGCCTTCAGTGGCGGATGTTTCCAGCTCAATGCTCCCAACATAAAGAAGGGCAGGAAGAACAGGCTTTGCATCACGGCGGTGCTGAACAGGCCATCCATTAACCATGCGGGCTGGAAATAAAAGATTGCGCGGCGGAAGACGCACCACGCCAGCGACCATGCCAGTAACGCCAGCGTCAGTTTGCCCCAGCCCACACGGGTGTAATCAATCTGTCGATGCTGGGAGCGCAGCCAGCGGAAGGTGATCATGCCGAGGCTGGTGAGAATGACCAGCACCACCAAAAACCACAGGTGAGAAATCAGATCCCACACCACCGCATTGTACTTTTGATACAGGGAGAAACTGTCCCAATCTCCGACTTTATCTGTCAGATTTTTTAGCAGAAAAAACTGCGGCAGGGTGATCAACGGCACGGCGGTTAGCAGCGGGATACCCACGCGCTCCAGACGCACCTTCAACCAACGTTGTGGCTTATAGCGCAGATATAGCATGTAGGAAAAATAGCCGGAAATGACGAAAAACACCTGCATGCGAAAAGCGTGAATGAAGTCATTAAACACCGTCAGCCACATCGAGGCATCCTGGCTATTTACTGCCCATTTTTGTGTCGAGTAAATCAGGGAGACGTGAAAGGGTACGCCCAATAGCATTAAATAAGCTCGAATCGAATCGAGAAAATATTCGCGTTCGGATTTTGCTGCAGTCATAAGCATCCAATAGTTTTGTGTCCTGGCCGGTTTCGCCCTGAAACCGGATTATGCCGGACGAAAATTCTACCGGCTGTAAACGAGGTATACTATAGGCTGATTCTGTATCGTCTAATTATCCTAAAAGCGCATTTTCCACTTACAAATAAGGGGAACAATCGGTTACATACGCTGTCGGAAAAAAGAATAATCCTTTAAGATATGCGGGTTTGATCTAAGCACACGCGAAAGGGGGGGATGTGCTGACTTTAGAAAAAAATATGGCCGGACTGAAGAAGATGCGCTGGTTAGGCGCGGCAGTTCTGCTGGCGTTGTACGCGAATAATAGCTGGGCGTTCAACCTCGATGATGTAGCAAAACAGGCTCAGGCGATGGCAGGCAAAAGCTTCGAAGCGCCGAAGAGCAATTTACCCTCTCAGTTTCGTGAAATGAAATTTGCTGACTATCAGCAGATCCAGTTTAACCACGATAAAGCCTACTGGGGCAAACTGCGCACGCCATTTAGACTTGAGTTCTATCACCAGGGTATGTACTTCGATACGCCGGTGAAAATTAACGAAGTCACTGCCAGTACGGTGCGTGAAATCAAGTACAATCCGGACTATTTCAACTTCGGCAACGTCAAGCATGACGCAGACTCGGTGAAAAACCTGGGTTTTGCCGGATTCAAAGTACTTTATCCGCTTAATGAAAAGGGTAAAGACGACGAAATCACCAGCTTCCTCGGAGCCAGCTACTTCCGCGTTATTGGTGCAGGTCAGGTTTATGGCCTGTCAGCGCGCGGTCTGGCCATCGATACGGCGTTACCTTCAGGCGAAGAGTTCCCTCGCTTTAAAGAGTTCTGGATCGAGCGGCCAAAACCGCAGGACAAGCAACTGGTGATCTATGCGTTGCTGGATTCACCGCGTGCCACGGGTGCCTATCGCTTTATCGTACGTCCGGGTAAAGAATCTACTGTCGATGTGCAGGCGAAAGTCTATCTGCGTGACAACGTTGGTAAACTGGGTGTCGCGCCGTTAACCAGTATGTTCCTGTTCGGGGCTAACCAGCCGTCGCCGGTCAGCAACTTCCGTCAGGAGCTGCACGACTCCAACGGTCTGTCTATCCATGCCGGTAACGGTGAGTGGATTTGGCGTCCGCTGAATAACCCGAAACATCTGGCGGTCAGCACCTTTACCATCGAAAGCCCGAAAGGCTTTGGCTTGCTGCAACGTGGGCGTGATTTCAGCCATTATCAGGATCTCGACGATCGTTATGATCTGCGCCCGAGTGGCTGGGTTGAACCGTTAGGCGATTGGGGCAAAGGCCGGGTTGAGCTGGTGGAAATCCCGACGGCGGATGAAACCAACGACAACATTGTGGCCTTCTGGACGCCGGAAAAATTGGCTGAGCCGGGCAAAGAGATGAGTTTCCAGTATCGTCTGCACTTTACCCGTGACGAAAATCTGCTGCACTCCGATGACGTTGCCTGGGTGAAAGATACCCTGCGTTCCGCCGGAGATGTGAAGCAATCAAATCTCGTACGTCAGCCGGATGGCAGCATCGCCTTCACCGTCGATTTTGTTGGCAGAGCGATGAGCAAACTGCCGGAAAATACGCAGGTTGCACCGCAGGTCAGTGTGGGTAATAACGCTGAAGTGGTGGAGCAGAGCGTACGCTACAACCCGGTCACTAAAGGCTGGCGCCTGGTGCTACGTTTGCGCGTGAAAGATAACAAGCAGCCGACCGAGATGCGTGCGGCGCTGGTTAGTGGCGACAAGACATTGACGGAAACCTGGAGCTATCAGCTACCTGCCAATGAATAACTCGACTTTAACACCTCAATCTTACGTGGAAGCCCTGCCGCTCGATGCGGCAGGTCGTGCGCGTCTGAGCGTTTCGTTACAGAATGCGCAGGCGTTCCACGCTATTCATGCGTCGCTGGGACACGATGATGCCGCCAGCGAGCGCCCGGATGATGCGCCGCTAAAATCGGTGTCGTCCCGTGTGCAGTTGGCCTGGCCAGATTCGCTGGCTGAGGGTCAGCAACTGGGTAAAGATTATCTCGGCCGTACTATCCTGAAGGCGATGCCAAAGGTTACGCGTTCGCTGATGTTCCCGGAAGCCTGGCGTACCAACCCGTTGGCTCGCGCCTGGGATTCGTTACGTGGGCATAAATCGACGCCACGTTACAAAACGGCGGAAGAACAAAAAGCGGAAGATAAGTGGCGTCACGTTGGTTCGATGCGCCGCTATGTTCTGCTGATTCTGACGCTGTTTCAGACCGTGGTTGCTACCTGGTACATGAAAACCATTCTGCCGTATCAGGGCTGGACGCTGCTCGATCCGATGGAACTGTTTAACCAGAACTGGTTGCAGTCGGTGGAGTTGATCCTGCCGTATATTCTGCAAACCGGCATTCTGTTCCTGTTCGCCATTCTGTTCTGTTGGGTGTCTGCCGGTTTCTGGACCGCACTGATGGGCTTCCTGCAACTGCTGATTGGTCGTGATAAGTACAGCATCTCGTACTCCACGGTGGGGGATGAAGCCCTCAACCCGGAGCATCGTACTGCACTGATCATGCCGATTTGTAACGAAGATGTGGAACGCGTATTCGCGGGCTTACGTGCGACCTGGGAATCGGTCAAACGCACCGGGAACGCAGAACACTTTGACGTCTACATTCTGAGTGACAGCTACGATGCGGATATCGCGATTGCCGAGCAGAAAGCCTGGATGGAGCTGGTGCGCGATGTCGGTGGTGCGGGCAAGATTTTCTATCGTCGTCGTCGTCGTCGTGTGAAACGTAAAAGTGGCAACATTGATGACTTCTGCCGTCGCTGGGGTAGCAACTACAGCTACATGGTGGTACTGGACGCCGACAGCGTGATGAGCGGTGAGTGTCTCACCGGTCTGGTACGCATGATGGAAGCCAACCCGAATGCCGGTATTATCCAGTCGTCACCGAAAGCGTCAGGCATGGATACGCTGTACGCACGTTGTCAGCAATTTGCTACCCGCGTATACGGTCCGCTGTTTACTGCCGGGTTGCACTTCTGGCAGTTGGGCGAATCCCACTATTGGGGTCATAACGCCATCATTCGTGTGAAGCCGTTTATCGAGCACTGTGCGCTGGCACCGCTGCCAGGCGAAGGCTCCTTTGCCGGTTCGATTCTGTCGCATGACTTTGTCGAAGCTGCATTGATGCGTCGTGCCGGATGGGGCGTGTGGATTGCATACGACCTGCCGGGTTCCTACGAGGAGTTGCCGCCTAACCTGCTGGATGAGCTGAAACGTGACCGTCGCTGGTGTCACGGTAACCTGATGAACTTCCGCCTGTTCCTGGTAAAAGGGATGCACCCGGTACACCGCGCGGTGTTCCTGACGGGCGTGATGTCATACCTGTCAGCGCCGTTGTGGTTTATGTTCCTCGCGCTCTCCACCGCCTTACAGGTGGTCCATACGCTGATGGAACCCACCTACTTCCTGCAACCACGTCAGTTGTTCCCGGTGTGGCCGCAGTGGCGTCCCGATCTGGCGATTGCGCTATTCTCAACCACTCTGGTGTTACTGTTCCTGCCGAAACTGCTCAGCGTGGTGCTGATTTGGTTCAAAGGCGCAAAACCTTACGGTGGGGCAGTGCGCTTGTTCTTCTCGTTGCTGCTGGAAATGCTGTTTTCGGTTCTGCTGGCACCGGTGCGTATGCTGTTCCATACCGTGTTTGTGGTCAGCGCATTCCTCGGCTGGGAAGTGGTGTGGAATTCACCGCAGCGTGACGATGATGCGACGCCCTGGAGTGAAGCCTTCCGCCGCCACGGTTCGCAGATGCTGCTCGGGATTGTCTGGGCTGTCGGCATGGGCGTGCTGGATCTGAACTTCCTGTGGTGGTTGTCGCCGATTGTCTTCTCACTGATTCTGTCACCGTTCGTCTCAGTCATGTCGAGCCGTGCCACCATTGGTCTGAAGAGTAAGCGCGCGAAGCTGTTCCTGATCCCGGAAGAGTACGATCCGCCGCAAGAGTTGGTCGACACGGACAACTATCTGCAACTGAACCGCGAACGTGCGCTGAAGAATGGCTTTATGCATGCGCTGTTCAACCCGGCATTTAACGCTCTGGCGACGGCAATGGCGACTTCACGTCACCTGCACAGCAAAATACTGGATCATTCACGCGATCGGCGTGTGGATCAGGCATTGAGCGATTCGCCGGAAAAACTGAACCGCGAGCAGCGTTTACAGCTGATTAGCGATCCGGTGGTGCTGGCGCGCGTGCATACGCGCCTGTGGGAGAATGGAGAGAAATATCATGAGTGGGTTGAGAGCTATCAAAAGCTGAAGCTAAACCCGCAGGCACTGCCTCAGCAGTCATGATATCGGGTCAGTAACCCAGTTAAAAAGCCGCTATCGCAACACGATAGCGGCTTTTTTTATCTGTTACGACAGCAAGACTGTTCCGACTAACGCAATCTTTACGCTGTCGGGTGTGGTTATTCACCCATACTGACGGCTAAAATAGCGCCAGGCCATTGTGAGAATTTGTTGTGAATCGTTTCATGAAATTCATCGTTGTAAGTGCAGCCATTCTGTTACTGAGCGGATGTGGCAGCATTATCAGTCGTACCGTGCCGGGGCAGGGGCACGGTAATCAATATTACCCAGGAGTGCAGTGGGATGTGCGTGACGGCGCATGGCGGATGCTTACCATCCTCGATTTACCGTTGTCATTGGTGATGGACACGCTGCTATTACCGGTGGATGCCCATCACGGACCTTACGAATAAGCTTTACGCCCAGCGGTCAGAATCACTGTTATCGTCGTCCCATTCGGCTGCTGCGGCTTCACCTTCTTCAGTATCCATCGGCGGTTCGAGCTGAAACTCTCCCTCATCCCATTCATGTAGCGTATTTTCAGATTGCCACTCCTGACGAAGCTCAATTTCGTCATAGTCATCATCAAAAATGGCCTGAGCTGCTTCGCCGCTGCGAATAGGCAGACATTCACCTTGTCCATCCTCATCAGCGAAAAACTCAGCCTGCCACATGATGTCGCCATCCTGCATGACATATTTTTGCAGAGCGAATTGGTTGACGACGGCATCGTCCTCATCCAACTCAGGTTGACTGGCGAGAAACTCTTCACGCGCCGCCTCGATGGCTTCGACTAAGGTGCTATACATGCTCATCGCAATCTCCTTGCCTGTTGAATAGGGCTTCCAGAGAAGAATAGACGAAAAATCACCATGCGAAGGAGGGAATAACATTCGGGCGGATGAGGTGCCACATCCGCCCGAATGTGTCAGTGCATTTTTTGTGGAAAATGCAGTACAGGCCGCACAGATTCGCGGATAACTGGCGCAGAATAACGAATGCAACATTTAATACAGGGTTTCACCTTTTTAAAATTAATGCGCGCAATCGATAAGGCCTGATTTAAATTATAGAGCGTACCAATAAAGACCATATCCTCCTTTTCGGGCAGACGCTTACACTCTTTCCGATGCAGTAAATGGTAATTGTCCTGATCGGTACTGACCGTCACATAATAATAGATGCCTTTATTCATATTATGAGTTCCTGCTGTATATTTGCTGTGTGTAATCTTTATTATTTTTTTGAACAGTTATTGAACTAACTGTCATTAACGAAACTAACTGGAATCGAATTCACTAACAAATTCCAGAAAGGTATAAAGAGGGTGTATCTTTTTTAGAAACGGAATAAGCGTTGCAGCTACCAGGATAATTCCTTGTAAATTAAGTTAATTTTTCTGCATTGATTAGCGATTTCAAAGAATTTAGTAATATTAAATAGGAATATGCCTGGAATTGGAAAAAAACAGGTCCATACAACCATATTGCGATCAATAAATTTTATTTAATCTTTCAGGTGTAAATCAACGACATGCGCATAAGATGTCGCATCGTAAGCAGCACGGGCTTAAGTAATGATCACCATTGTCTGATTTTATTCTGAGAAAGCTCTATAAATATATGGTCTGAGAAAATACGCCAGCTTCAATTAAGTCTGGTACAGTTTTAACAAAAAACTGACGGATAATGTCATGAATTAAGTCGAATTTCAGTTTTGATGCAGAGGGACACTCCCTGTGTCCCACATCACATTAATAACGCGAGGGTTGACCTTCTGGCTGGGTTTTGAAACGACGATGCAGCCACATGTACTGCTCCGGGGCCAGCAATACGCTCTCCTCAACCACTTTATTCATGCAAATTGCGGTGTCGAGTTCGCTTTCCAGCGAAAATTTTTCACGGATATCCGGCATGATTTTCAGTTCGTAGCCACGGCCATGTGGCAGGCGGCGGGCCAGAAAGGGGACAACACTGGGATTTGCCAGACGGATCAGCATATGCGTCCCGGTCGTGGTGGCGGCATCTTCAACGGCAAAAAACGGCGCGAACACACTGCTACGCGGGCCATAATCATGGTCAGGTGCATACCAGATAATGTCGTTGTTTTTCATTGCGCGGATCATGCCCTTAAGGTCTTTACGATCGAGCATGCTTTTATTGGAACGCATACGTCCCCAGGTTTGCAGCCAGTCGATCAGTTTGTTGTCGTTTGGCCGATAAACACCGATGCCGGGATTGTTCATGCCAAAAACACGGGCGCCCAACTCCAGGGTAAGAAAATGCATCCCGATAAGTAAAATACCGCGTCCGGCAGCCAGTGAAGAGTCAATATGCTCCAGACCGGTACAGGCTACCCATTTGCGGATACGCCAGTCCGGCCAGAACCAGGCCATACCGGTTTCAATCAACCCCATGCCGACCGATTCAAAATTGTGTTTTACCATCGCATTGCGTTCGCTGATTGGCATATCAGGAAAACATAACTCCAGATTACGTTGGGCAATTTTGACGCGACGCTTCAGAAACCGCATGGCAATGCGGCCCAGACCACAGCCGATGACGGATAAAACCGGGTAAGGCAATAGCACCAGTAAATAGAGAGCCCCAATACCTAACCAGGTAAACCAGTAGCGTGGATGAAGGAGTTCACGGGAAAATTGTGGAAGTTGAGTCATTGAAATGTCAGTATCCTGCGTCTTGTACCAGAGGTACCGGTTCCTGTTATTTGTGTCTATTGTGCCATTTTTTCTCTCTGACTGAAATCAAGCATAGCTCCACTGCTAATGTCTGAATTCACCTTATCGCATTAAAATATAATTACCGGACAAAAATGCGGCACAGCTCACCCTCGCCGATATTCGCGGCAAAGGCTATGCATTGTGGTGATTTCAGGTATCATGTGCGCGCTCATTTTTTCCTATTGCTAACAGGAACGAACACCATGCCAGTGTTACACAACCTTGTTTCCAATAAAGAGCTGAAGGCACGCATGCTGGCTGAAACCGAGCCGCGTACCACAGTCTCTTTTTATAAATACTTCCAGATTGCCGATCCCAAAGCATTCCGCGATGCGTTGTACATTGGGTTAACCAAGCTCAAGGTATTTGGCCGCGTGTATGTCGCCCATGAAGGCATCAACGCGCAAATCAGTGTGCCTGCCAGCCAGTATGAAAGCATGAAAGCTTTTCTCTACGGCTTCGATCCGGCACTGAATAATCTGCGTATGAATATCGCGCTGGATGATGATGGGAAATCATTCTGGGTTTTGCGCCTGAAAGTACGCGATCGCATCGTCGCAGACGGTATTGAAGACAACAGCTTTGATGCCAGCGATGTCGGTAACTATCTGAAAGCCGCCGATGTCAATGCGATGCTGGATGATCCCAATGCGGTGTTTGTCGATATGCGTAACCACTACGAATTCGAAGTGGGGCATTTTGATAATGCGCTGGAAGTCCCTGCTGATACTTTCCGCGATCAGCTGCCGATGGCGGTCGACATGCTGAAAGACCAGAAAGATAAAAAGATTGTTATGTATTGCACCGGCGGCATTCGTTGCGAGAAAGCCAGTGCCTGGATGAAACATAACGGTTTTGATGATGTTTATCACATCGAAGGCGGCATCATCGAATACACCCGCCGGGCGCGCGAGCAGGGGTTACCGGTACGTTTTAAAGGCAAAAACTTTGTCTTTGACGAACGTATGGGGGAACGCATTTCCGATGATGTGCTGTCGAATTGTCATCAGTGTGGCGTGTCTTGTGACACCCACACCAACTGCGTCAATGACGGCTGTCATTTGCTGTTTATTCAGTGCCCAAGCTGTGCCGAGAAGTTTCACAATTGCTGTAGCCCGCTGTGCATGGAAGAGTCAAAACTGTCGCCGGAAGAGCAGCGCACACGTCGCGCTGGTCGTGAAAATGGCAACAAAGTCTTCAATAAATCGCGTGGTTTGCTCAACATGACGATGGCAATTCCGTTGCCAGAGAAGAAGTAAGTAACCGGCAGCCTGCCATGATGCAGGCTGCCTCATTTTTTTACTGTCGAACCCCTTCGACTGAAATAATCAATTCCGCTTTTTGCGATGCTGGTCCCAGATCTTTGTTGATGTTGAATTCTTTCAACACCACATCGCCACTGGCCTCAAAGCCTGCACGATAGCCTCCCCAGGGATCTTTACCTTCGCCAATCAAATGCGCATTCAGCGTAATCGGTTTGGTTACGCCGTTGAGGGTCAAATCGCCGGTGATTATATACTCCTTGCCTTCTTTCTTAACGGCAGTGGAGACAAACGTCGCCTGCGGGAATTTGTCCGTATTCAGGAAATCAGCACTGCGCAGGTGTTTATCACGTTCGGCATGGTTGGTATCGAGACTACCGGTATTGATGGTGACATTGACTTTGTCGGCACCTGGGTTCGCTTCATCAAAGGTAAAACTGCCATCGAAATCCTTAAAGCTACCGTAGAGCCAGCTGTAGCCGAGATGCTGAATACGGAACTGGACAAAGGCGTGTTGTCCCTGTTTATCAAATTTGTAATCTGCGGCATTGGCCGTCAGGCTGGCGGCCAGTAAACCAGCACCTGAAAGCATCAGCAGGGTCTTCTTAAGCATGTCACTTTTCCTTTTCAGAGGTTAATGGGATGCGGCAACCCAGCATCCTTTGCAGCGTGATATCACGGTCAATAAAGTGGTGTTTCAGCGCGGCAAGCCCGTGTAGTACCGAAAGCACCACCACCGTCCAGGCGAGCCAGAGATGAATATCGCCAGCCACATCGGCTTGTTCTGCTGCCCCAGCAACCAACGCGGGGATATTGAACCAGCCAAACAACGAAACAGATTTACCGTCAGCGGTGGAGATCAAATAGCCACTGACCAGAATGGCCAGCAGCAGGCTGTACAGCAGCCAGTGAGCGGCAATCGCCGCAAACCGGACTACAGGGGAGTAGCTGCGCAGTGGTGCCGGAGGAGGGGACAGGAAACGCCACAGCAGACGTAGCAACAGGGCCATCAATAACAGGATGCCAATACTTTTGTGAATTTCTGGTGCGCTGTGATACCAGCTGTCGTAGTAACCCAGCCCGACCATCCACAATCCGAGCGCAAACATGCCATAAATGGCGAGCGCCATTAGCCAGTGTAATAAGATAGATATCAAACCAAATTGCTGTGGGGAATTGCGCCACATCATCGGTAAATCCTGTTTGGAAATAACTGGTAATTAGAATCCATATATTGAAATACAAAATCAATCACCCTTACTTTTCTATAAACTATGAAATAACCATTCGGTATTTATGGTGATATATGCCTGAAGCGCTCAGAAATATTGAATAACTACGCGGGAAAGTCGCTGGAATAAAGCGTTGAAATTAATTACTACACCTTTTGCGCTGTCATTTAATCCAGTAATTAAATATTTGTGGGTTTATGTCAGGAAGTGTCAGGCAGGCCGCTAGCGTAGCGCAGCGGCCATCAGATGTCAGGCAAAACGCGACAGTGAGAAGGGGGTAATATCGAACGAAAAAGGCTTGTCCTGAGCAAACTCACTGGCCAATTCACCCAGTACGCTGGCGAATTTAAAGCCATGGCCGCTCAGTCCGGTGATAATTAAGCGGTTTGGCTCGCCTGGTAACGTATCAATGATAAAGTCCTCGTCAGGCGTGTTGTCATAGCTACAGGCTTCACCATGTAAACAAACCCCCACGCCAGGCAGAAACTGGCGTAAAAAGCTGAAGGCTTCGCTACCATCGGCGGCGACACTGCCGAACGGCTTGCGATCCGCAGGTGTCTGCATAACCTGCCCACCATCATGTCGGCCTACTTTGAGCGCATTATTGTCTGCCGGGAAGCCATAGAAGTGACTACCGTCGCTCATCTCTACGGTAAAACCAGGGAATTGGTTGTTTTCACTGTAGCGCCCATCCGCCTGATGCCAGGCAAACACTTTTCGCACCGGGGTGACCGGCAAATTGTTCACCAACTGGCTCACCCAGGTTCCGGCACTGACCAGCAGTTTACGGGCGCGAAACATGCCTTCACTGGTGGTGACCTGTTGCAGATCGTTATCCCGACCAATGTCTGTCACCGGGCAGTTAAATAGCTGCGCGCAGCCCGCCTGTTCCGCCAGTTTTACCCAACTGCGCACCGCCTCTTCGCACTTGAGAAAACCGGAATTGGGTTCGAACACCCCAATATAACCATCGGGTACGGAAAATTGTGGCCAGCGTTTGCGGACTTCATCTGCCTGCAAAATCTGTACGTCAAGTTGCCAGACGCGCGCGCTGTCGATGACGTTTTGAATAAAGGTGGAAGTGACAGGAGCGAGGTTGAGGATGCCGCTACGGTGCATAATGCGTTCACCACCGCGTTGTTCCAGTTCATCCCACAAGGTTTGTGCACGCAACACCAACGGAACATAGCGTTCGCCCTCACCGTAGGCGTGGCGGATTAAGCGGGTTTCACCGTGATGGGTACCCTGAGTATGGGGCGGGTGGGCACTATCAATCATCAATACCGAGAGACCCGCCTGAGTGGCATAGTACCCGGCGGCTGCACCTACTGATCCACTGCCAACCACAATCAGATCATAAACCATGTGACATTACTCCTGAAAAACGGCGAACTTTTTCAGCAGCATATCAAAAGAGCGCGCACATGAAAAAGGCACCCTTGAGGGTGCCCCTTACACGCGATGGGAGAAATTAATGCTTTTGATTATCGCGTAGGTATTGCTCGGTAGACTCAATTTTCGCAATGCCAGCTTCAAGTATCGAGATAAACTGTCGGGCCACGTCGGTGGTCAGCCAGTAGGTAGGGCCAACATCAGCTTCTTCTTCTTTCTGATCCTGCGATGATAGCGAGTGCAGGCGAATCATCATGGCGTCATAGCTGTCAACGGTGCTAATGTCCCATCCCACTAATGGATGAGTCTGGATGACGTCTTTATTTCTGTCCATTATAACCTCCTTTTTACTCGTTAAACGAAGTGCTTCTTGAGGTTCAATGCGGCTGTTCTTGCACAAGCGAGATAATTATAACATGAAACGAACGGTACAATAGTTAAAAAATGTGGTGGTGAAAAAAAACACAAAATAAATGCTTTTGAGATGCGTCTTTTTAAAAATAATAATACACCTACCGGCGTGGGTATTTTTCCGCGCAACAAATTACCGACGCTAAAGAGATTATCGGCAGCAAAGTCGCCTGGCTTTAGGAAAACTCTTGAGCCGATGAAAACTGTGAAGTTAGCCCTTTTCCTGGTCCTGAACGGTTCCCGCGCATTTTTGAATCTCTTCAGCCAGACGAGCAAATTGGTGCTGTAACTGCTCGTCGTGGTTCTGATTTTGCGCTTCGAGCGTCAGATTATGGACCAGCAACTGGCTGGCGCGATCGTCCAGACAGAAGGTCAGATTGGCGAAGGCACTTTCCAGCACGGTCAAGCGGCGTTGCTGTTCGCTGATTAATGCCAGCAGCTCGCCAAACGTCATTGCCTCTTCCGGTTTATCGTGAGTCATGTAAAACGTCTCCTGTCAGCATGACGTGCGCAAGAATGGGTGGGGAGTAATGATGATTTTAGATGCAGAGAGTTTGTCTGGCGAGGCGGAAATAAAACAAAAAAGCCGGGTGGCGAAACCCGGCAAAAACTGCGCAGTGGCGGTTAATCGGTAATAAACCAGTCGTCAGCGCTTTCCCAGGTTTCCTGTAAAATATCGCTGATACGTTCGCGATTTTCTTTGCAACCACCAAAAACGCTCAGTTGATTGCCGCTGGCATAGCGAACTTTGACGTGATGTTCATCGTCTGGGAAATCACGGGAGATGCGGCGGGTAAGCTCTGCGCTTAACGCATCCAGTGCGCCCGCAGGAAGGGGCTGAGTTTTTGCTACGGTAATTTCAACACGCATAAACGCCTCCGAGATAATATACTGGTTATTTGTACAGTATAATTATCCCGAAGGCAAGCGTGAAAAATATCAGTCAGTCACACGCCAGTTAAGTGTCTCACCGGCGAGGAAGGGCACCAGGGTATCGTCAGCGACCGCCACGCTCTGTTCAACCGTCCACGGCTCCCGCACCAGCGTCAGTGTCCCTTCATTCAATGGCAAGCCGTAGAAGTTTGGCCCGTTTTCGGAACAGAAGGCTTCAAAGTGCTGCAACGCACCCAGTTCTTCAAATACGGTAGCGTAGGCCGGTAAAGATGTCGGCGCGTTGAAGACCCCGGCACACCCGCAACTGGCTTCTTTCAGATGACGCAAATGCGGCGCAGTATCGGTGCCGAGGAACACACGACGGTTTCCGCTGGCGACCAGTTTGCGCAGTGCCTCCTGATGAATATTACGCTTCAGGATCGGCAGGCAATACAGGTGGGGACGCACACCGCCAACCAGCATATGGTTACGGTTAAACATCAGATGCTGGGGAGTAATGGTCGCGCCCAACAGTTCATTACCGGCAGCAAGATATTCAGCCGCTTCTTTGGTGGTGATGTGCTCCATCACGACTTTCAGGCCAGGGAATTGCTGACGCAGCGGTTCCAGTACGGTTTCGATAAAACGTGCTTCGCGGTCAAAAATATCAATGTGCGAATCGGTTACTTCACCGTGCACCAGCATCGGCATGCCGATTTGCTGCATCCGTTCCAGCACGCGAGCGATGGACGCGATATTGGTCACGCCGTGGCTGGAGTTAGTGGTGGCATGGGCCGGATAGAGTTTTGCGGCCGTAAACACCCCGGCACGAAAGCCTTGTTCAATCTCATCGGGATCCAGAGAATCGGTGAGGTAGCAGGTCATCAGCGGCGTAAAGTTATGCTCTGCTGGCAGTGCAGCGAGAATGCGATCGCGATACGCGATGGCAGCAGCAACGCTGGTCACCGGCGGAACCAGGTTTGGCATGACAATCGCACGACCATTCACCGCACTGGTGTAAGGCAAAACTGCCTGAAGCATTGCGCCATCGCGCAGATGGATATGCCAGTCGTCAGGGCGGCGAATCGTGATTTGCTGGGGTTGGGCTGTCATTCAAAAGGCTCCGGCTAGGTAGAAAACGAAAGGCACGTTTAGGCCGGGGAGTAATCATAAGGATGTGAGCAACCGTTTGCACGGGATTTTATTCATGTTGCGTAGCGGCGCGATTGATCGCGCGGGTTTTACCCCGTACAGCGCGATCAATCGCGCCGCTACGTATCATTGCAAGGGAATTAGTCAGTGAACGGGATCACCAACTGACCGGGTTTCACTTCCAGGCCTTTGGCGAATTTCTTCGCCAGCGCTTCGCCTTTGCTACGATCTTCGCTCAACACATACGCGGGTTTTTCATCGAAGTAACGTTTCAGCGATTCATTGAGATAAGGCGTCAGCGTTTTCATGATCGACGCCATTTTTTCCGGTTGCACCTGGGCATCAACGATCTCCAGATCCTTCAGGTAGATTGCCCCCTGTTGCGCATTGAAAACCGGCTGTGCTTTCATTTTTAGCTGCATTTCAGCTTGCTGTGGGCCAAACAGGGAGCTGACATTAATGTTAGCTTTACCGGATAAGGTGATCTTACCGGGTTCTTCACGGCCAATCTGGCTGCTCAAATCAGTCAACACAATATGCGCATTCACCAGTCCGGAAACACCCACATCCTTCTCGAAGTTGTTGTGTTTTTGCAGTGCCTGATTAACTTCCTGCTCGCTGATTGTGTATTGGGTTAATTGGTTACAGCCGGCCAGCAGCACGGCAAAAAGCAGGGCCATCAGCCCGGGAAATGCCTTCTTCATACTTTCCTCATCCTGAACAATACGGCAAACGTGCCATAGCCTGCCTGAATCAGGGGCGGGTGTCACCAGGAGAGCGATGAGAAACGCGCGGGCGCTCCTCATCAAAACGGTCAGGCAGCAATAGATGACAGCAAATTCACCTGGGTTTGTTTCGCCATATTGTCGCGATAAGCCGCTACCCGGCTTGGCCATTCGATACCGGCAACCAGGGTCAGTGAACGTAACAACGGAAACAAATTGATATCATCTATTGATAGCTCACCGTTTACCGCATTGGGTTTGACGATCAATTTATCCAGCTGACGCAAATCATCGTTGATGTTTTTGATTAATCCGGGTGAATGTTTGCGCAGCTCGCCAAAATCGCCGATGCTGGCCTGCTTTTTCTCCCGGAAATAATGACGGGCTTCAGGGGTGGCGAACTCAGCAAAAGCAGCGTCAGCAATACGCGGCAGCAGAAGTTTATTCACGTAACCATTCACATGGCGCAACCAGTCGGTGATGGCGGGATTGATTTTGCCATTTAACAAGGTTTCGCCATCCTGCTTATCCACCAGACGGACAATATCCATACTCTCCGGCATCGCGCTGCCATCGGCTTTTTGCAGAATGGGTGCCATCTTTTGACCAATGAGCTTTTTGGGGGTGTTCTCGTCGTCATTGAGCATCACGACCAGTTCAATGGGCAGATTTTTCAGGCCAAAAATCATGCGCGCTTTGACGCAAAAAGGGCAGTGATCGTAGATGTAGAGTTTCATCCTGTTTCTCCTCGGTTCCCGGGGGTGACTGGCGTCACCCTTTTTACAGACGTGCGGGAAGTATGGGAGAGATTATGGGTGCGGGCAAATCAGCTGCTGTACAACGCCGGGGCCACCGAGCGCGGTTGAAACTGCCACCACAGCGCCAACAGCGTCATGCTGCCCACCGCGCTGAGCAGCATCCACGGCAATTCCGGCAGCGAAAGTTGCTGCCCGACATCAAACATCCAGCCACCGCCGGAATAACCAATCAGACCACCAATCGCCAGGCCAAGACGGCTGAACCCCATATAGCTACCACGCGCGCGTGGGCTGGCAAGCGAGGCGCTGAGGGTCTCTCGCGCCGGTTCAGCAATGATCGAGCCGAGATAAAACACGGCGATCAGGAAAAACAGCGACGGCAGCGTCGTGGTCAGACCCACCGGCAACAGGCTGATGGTCATCAGAAATAATCCGGCCATCAGCCGTGTCTCCAGCCGGAAGCGTTTTTCACTCCAGCGTGCCAACGGATAGAGCAGGCTCAGCGAAAGTAGCGCTTCAATGGCGTACATCCATTTCACCGCCGCGGGTGCCCCCGCAACCTGGTTAACCATCACCGGTAGCATTAGCATCACCTGCACGGCAAGAATGTAGTAACCGGTCAGCGTCAGTACATACAGGCGAAAACGTTTGTCCTGCCAGACGCGGTGCATACCTTCACGCATCGCGATACGTTCGGTGGAGATACGCCAGGCGGGCAACCAAATAGCGTTAAATAATGCCGCGCTGACAAAAACCGCCGCACCTACCCAACAAACCAGACGGAAGTCCCAGGCCAGTAACCAACTGCCGATCAGCGCACCCAGTACCGCGCCCGCGCTGTCCTGCATCATCAACAGGGAGAAGAAGCGACCACGTTCGCGGGCGCGTACCAGCTTCACCACCATCGCGCTGCGGGGAGGATCGAACAGCGTGCCGCCAAGGCCCGATAACAGGCAGGCCAGCCACAGCACCCAGGGTTCGTGCGCCAGCGCCATACAGGCAAAGCCCGCAGCGCGCATCAGCATCCCCGAAACGATAAGGGGACGAGCGCCGAAGCGGTCAGCAATCGCACCGCCAAAAATACCGAAACCCTGCTGCACAAACTGACGCAGACCCAGCGCAATCCCGACCATCAGCGCGGCCCAGCCGAGTTGTTCGACAAAGTGAATGGAGATGAGAGGAAATACCACAAAAAAACCCAACACCACCAGCATGTTATCTACTAATAAAAATGTTTTACCAAGGCGTCGTGCCCGCGCAACCCGAGACATGCTAAATCCTGAGCAAGGAAGAGAGGAGAAAAGAGACCAGTTGGTCTATTTTCCGCCTGTGCAGGCAGGAAAAACAGGATTATCAGGATGATATTTTTTCATCGAGCCGGTAAAGAAATTAATCCTGAATTGGGATGAATAGCGAAGGGCGGGAAACGGGGTTTTACCGCAAGCAGGGTGACGGTTATAGTGAGATATAACGCCGATGGCGTACTTCCTTCTTAAGTCTTGGATTTCAGGAGTCAAGATGTTTGGCTATCGTTCTGCTGGGCCGCGCGTGCGCCTCACTACCGATCGTTTGGTGGTCCGTTTAGTTCATGAGCGTGATGCCTGGCGGTTGGCAGATTACTACGCGGAAAACCGTGTTTTTCTCAAGCCCTGGGAACCGGTACGTGATGAAAGTCATTGCTATCCGTCTGGCTGGCAGGCGCGTTTGGGATTGATTGCCGACATGCACAAACAAGGCTCGGCATTTTATTTTGTCTTAATGGATCAGGAAGAGCGTGAAGTGCGCGGCGTTGCCAACTTCAGCAACGTGCTACGAGGCTCCTTTCACGCTTGCTACCTTGGCTATTCATTAGGAGAGAAATGGCAGGGGCAGGGACTGATGTTTGAAGCCCTGCAAAGCGCTATTCGATATATGCAGCGGCAGCAGCACATGCACCGTATTATGGCGAACTACATGCCGCATAATCAGCGCAGCGGCGATCTGCTGGCACGTCTGGGCTTTGAAAAAGAGGGTTATGCCAAAGATTACCTGTTAATTGATGGCCGCTGGCAGGATCATGTTCTGACAGCCTTAACCTGGCGCGAGTGGACCCCGGACCGCCGCGGATAAGAAAAGGGAATAATTCGATGAAAATGGCATTATCAGTGCAGGCATTGCGTGTGATTGGTTGTCTGCTGGAAAAACAGGTCACCACACCCGATCAATATCCGCTGTCGCTCAATGGGGTGGTCACCGCCTGCAATCAAAAATCTAACCGTGAACCGGTGATGAACCTGAGCGAGAGCGAGGTGCAATCCCAGTTGGATGAACTGGTCAAAAAGCACCTGGTCACGTCGAACAGCGGCTTTGGTCAGCGCGTCAGTAAATATGAACAACGCTTTTGCAACTCCGCGTTTGGTAATCTGCAACTGAGTAGCGCGGAAGTGGCGGTGTTGACGTTGCTGTTTTTACGTGGAGCGCAGACACCCGGCGAGCTGCGTACCCGCAGTGGTCGCCTGCATGAATTCAGCGATATGAACGAGGTTGAGCAGACGCTGAACGGCTTAATTTCCCGTGAAGATGGCCCTATGGTGGTGCGTCTGGCGCGAGAACCGGGTAAGCGTGAAAGTCGTTATATGCATCTTTTCGGCGGTGATGTGGTAGATGTACCGGCCACAACCACCGCTGAAGATAATGCAGATCTGGAGGAGCGGGTCGCCCAACTGGAAGAAACGGTAGCCCGGTTGCAGGCGCAACTGGAACAGTTGCTGCAACAGGAGCATTAAAATGACATTGCGTATTGGGATGGTCGGATTAGGCGGCATTGCACAGAAAGCCTGGCTGCCGGTGTTGTCGCAAGCGCAAGGCTGGCAACTGGCCGGCGCGTTCTCACCTAATCAGTCCAAAGCGCAGCCGATTTGCGATAGCTACCGCATTCCCTGTTTTGGTCAGCTCGATGCGCTGGCGGCCGCCAGCGACGCGGTGTTTGTGCATAGCAGCACCGCCTCACATTACGAGGTGGTCAAAGCGTTGCTGCTGGCAGATAAAGATGTCTGCGTCGATAAACCTCTGGCGGAAACGCTACAGCAGGCTGAAGCGCTGGTGGCGCTGGCGGAGAAACGCAAACGCAAACTGATGGTGGCATTCAACCGTCGTTTTGCGCCGCGTTATCAACAATTACAGGCTGAAATGGCGCGTGCCGCATCGCTGCGTATCGAAAAGCACCGTGCCGACAGTGTCGGGCCGCAAGATTTGCGTTTTACGTTGTTAGACGACTATCTGCATGTGGTTGACACCGCGTTATGGCTGGCCGGTGGTAAACTCTCGCACCTCCACGGTCATATTGAAACCAACGAGCAGGGAGCGATGCTGTATGCGGAACACCATTTTTCCGCAGGTGCGCTGCAAATCACCACCAGCATGCACCGTCGTGCCGGAACGCAACGTGAAGTGGTGAGTGCCATTTGTGAGGGTGATTACATTCAGGTGGCAGAGATGCGTGACTGGCAACAGGAAAACCTGACAGGGTTACGCCTTGACGCGCCACCCGCATGGCAGAGTCATCTGACACAGCGTGGTTTTACCGGGGCCGCTCACCATTTTATTCAGTGCGTACAAAATCAGACGATGCCTGTAACCAGTGGCGAACAAGCGCTGGCGGCGCAGCGTCTGGTGGAAAAGCTGTGGCGTGATGCCGAACAGGAATAATCCCTTGTAACACTCAATGCTGGTCATTTCCCGCCGTGGCAGTAGACTATCGCCGGGCATTTTCGAATGCCCGCGCTAAGTTGCTCATTTATCCGACTCTTTTCAGGATGCGCCGCTAATTATGAATTTGTTGAAATCGCTGGCAGCGGTCAGTTCGATGACCCTGTTTTCCCGCGTGCTGGGCTTTGCCCGCGATGCCATCGTGGCGCGAGTGTTTGGTGCCGGAATGGCCACCGACGCCTTCTTTGTCGCCTTTAAACTGCCTAACCTGCTGCGACGTATTTTCGCTGAAGGGGCCTTCTCTCAGGCATTTGTGCCGATTCTTGCCGAATACAAAAGCAAGCAGGGCGAAGAAGCGACTCGGGTATTTGTGGCCTATGTTTCCGGGCTATTAACTCTGGTACTGGCGCTGGTGACGGTGTTGGGCATGATTGCCGCGCCCTGGGTGATTGTGGTGACTGCGCCGGGCTTTGCGGATACCGCCGATAAGTTTGCGCTCACCAGTTCGCTGCTGCGGGTGACTTTTCCGTATATCTTTCTGATTTCAATGGCATCGCTGGCTGGGGCCATTCTGAATACCTGGAATCGATTTTCGGTTCCTGCCTTTGCCCCGACGTTGTTGAATATCAGCATGATTGGTTTTGCGCTGTTTGCCGCACCGCATTTCCATCCGCCAGTGATGGCGCTGGCCTGGGCCGTGGTGGTGGGGGGCGTGTTGCAGTTGTTCTATCAACTTCCGCATCTGAAGAAAATTGGCATGCTGGTACTGCCGCGTGTCAACCTGCGTGATGCGGGTGTCTGGCGCGTCATGCGTCAGATGGGGCCGGCGATTCTTGGCGTCTCCGTCAGCCAGATTTCTCTTATTATCAACACCATCTTTGCATCATTCCTCGTCTCGGGTTCCGTCTCCTGGATGTACTATGCCGACCGCCTGATGGAGTTTCCTTCTGGCGTGTTGGGCGTGGCACTGGGGACTATCCTGCTGCCTTCGCTGGCGAAAAGTTTTGCCAGCAATAACCATGATGAGTATTCACGGTTGATGGACTGGGGGTTACGCCTGTGTTTCCTGCTGGCACTGCCGAGTGCGGTGGCGCTGGGCATTCTTTCCGGTCCCCTGACTGTGGCCCTGTTCCAGTACGGGAAATTTACCGCCTTCGATGCAGCGATGACGCAACGTGCCTTGATTGCCTACTCGGTCGGGCTGATGGGGTTAATTGTGGTGAAAGTGTTGGCACCGGGTTTCTATTCTCGTCAGGACATCAAAACGCCGGTGAAAATTGCCATTATCACCCTGATCATGACGCAGCTGATGAACCTGGCGTTTATCGGGCCACTGAAGCATGCCGGGTTGTCGCTCTCCATCGGTCTGGCGGCCTGCCTCAATGCGGCACTGCTTTACTGGCAGCTGCGAAAACAACAGATTTTTCAGCCACAACCGGGCTGGTTTAGCTTTTTGATCCGTCTGTTGATCGCCGTGGTGGCGATGGCGGTGGCGCTGCTGGGCCTGTTGTATGTCATGCCGTCATGGGAAGTGGGACATATGTGGTGGCGTTTACTGCGTCTGGCGGCGGTGTGTGCTGTCGGTGGCGGGGCGTATTTTGTGGTGCTCGGTCTGATGGGATTCCGCCCGCGCGATTTTGCCCGCCGTACGCAGGCATAAAAGCGCTCTGACCTTGCGTGATAAATCGCGCCGCTACAAAAATCCGGGCGCGATTTAACGCACAAAAAACCGCCTCGTTATCAGCGATGGCGGTTTTTTTACATCTGGAACGCGGACGGTTACCCTTTGCGGCTCAGTGTTGACTGACCTTTACCTAATCCGTCCGGACCATAAAATGCCTGCGTTTGATGGGGCTTCAACACCGCTAACGCATCATCGGTAAAACGGATCTGCTGCTGTAGCAGCAAACCATTATGCGTATTGGCGTCACGCAGTTGACGCGTATGTTTCTGGATAGACGTCCAGCGGCGTGACATATCGCTGTTGCCACGATAAGGCGCCTGCGTACCGGTGCTTTGCTCGGTAGTCCGGCGCATCTCGTCAAGATAATTCAGCGTCGAGAGCAGCGCGCTTTTATCTTCGGTGATGCGCTGCAACAGGTTACCGTTAATCAGGCCGGAAGCAAGTTGCTGCTGTTCTTCATTCATCACTTCGCGGAGTGAAGAGAGCACTTCCTGCATCTTATCTAATGTGGTCAACAGATTGTTCATCGGGATTAATTACCCTCTAAATACGCCTTAGTATCAGCAATCAACGCGTCGGCGATCTTGCCGGTATCCATTTTCAGTTCGCCATTGCGAATGGCGGTTTTCAGTTGCTCAACGCGCGCAGTATTGATGTCGCTGCTGCCGGGTTGTGTCAGCTGCGCCTGGGCAGCGCTCAGTTTCACCTGCGCACCACTTTCGCTGGTGCTGGTCGTGGCTGCGGTGCTGCTCTGGCGCACTTTGCTGCCGTTGTCCGTATTTTCACGGGTCTGAACAGTGCTCGGCGGCTGAATAGGCTGGGTTCTGTCGATGCTCATGGTCTTGCTCCTGTAAGGTCAGTTGGGGATAAGCCAACTGAGTCAGCATAGGGTAATTTCTTTGTTGCTTTCACTATCGGCAGAAAAACAGGGTTCTTTAGCGCTTTATAGCGATATAAGAATATTCCCATCCTCGCCGACCCGGCCGCTGACGACCTGACCATTACCCATCCGTACTCTGACCATCTGCGCGGTGGTCGCATTATTTAATGCCTTGCCTTCGCTACTGGCATCAAACCCGTTACCGCTGGCCACCACAATCACATTTTGTCCTGCTTTTACCCGCCAGGGCAGACGCACCATAGTGGCGGTTACCGGCTGCCCGGGGGTGATATCGCGCATGGCGATGGCATCGGCCACGTTATCGGTGGAGAACAGGGTTCGCGCGGGCAGCGTATCCAGCCGCCCGGATTGTAAACGAAAATCGCTGGCCGTGACGTTGCTGCCACGCATTAACTGATGATTTGCCACCAGATAAACACCGGTGACCTGCACCTGAACCTGCAAATAACGGCGATTCTGCCCGCAATTGGTGGCGATGCTCATGTTGCCCCACTGGCGACTGTTGCCGGGCAACACAATTTGTGGCGCAGCGCAGTCTGGCCACTGCGCTTGTGGCGTTCGAATCACCACATTCATCCCTGCCGCGTGTTGCGGATCGCGCGCTTTAAAGTACTGCGTCAGCTGGGCCTGGAGATCGGCCGCCTGACCGGGCAGCGCCAGGGCCAGCAAAATTGGGGCCAGTAAGGTTGTAAATCTGCGCATAACACGCCTCCTGACTGAAGATGGCACTGAGTCTACTCCTCTCGCAAAAAAATCAATGTCAAAAATAGCCAATGTTTTTGGCGCTATTCAGACGATAGCCCTTGCTTTTCCCCAATTAAGCTGTCAGCTCGAAATTCTCATTCGCGGAGGAAGCATGCTCGACAAACTCGATGCCGCGCTGCGATTTGGTACAGAAGCCCTTAACTTGCGAGCGGAGCGTCAGGAGATCCTGGCATCCAACATTGCCAACGCCGATACCCCGGGTTACCAGGCTCGGGATATCGACTTTGCCAGCCAGCTCAGCAAGGTGATGGAAAACGGTCGCTCGGAGGGCAGCAGTTTGGCGCTCAAAGTGACGTCTGCCCGCCACATTGAAGCGCAGAGCGACGCTCAGCCGTCGATGGATCTGCTGTACCGCATTCCCGATCAGCCTGCCGCGGATGGCAACACCGTGGATATGGACCGGGAACGTACGCAGTTCGCCGACAACAGCCTGAAATATCAAACCGATCTCACCCTTATCAGTAGCCAAATCAAAGGCATGATGAGCGTTCTGCAGGGGCAATAACAATGGCATTGCTAAATATCTTTGATATCGCCGGGTCGGCTATGACGGCGCAGTCGCAGCGCCTCAACGTCAGCGCCAGTAACCTGGCTAACGCCGACAGCGTCACCGGGCCGGATGGTCAGCCCTACGTGGCGAAGCAAGTCGTGTTTCAGACCGATGCCGCGCCGGGTATGGCGACCGGTGGCGTCAAGGTGGCGGGGGTGGTGGACGATCCTTCCCCGGCGAAACTGGTGTATGACCCGGGCAATCCGATGGCTGACCAGAAAGGTTACGTCAAGATGCCCAATGTGGATGTGGTGGCAGAGACGGTGAACACCATGTCGGCCTCACGCAGTTACCAGGCCAACGTTGAGGTCCTGAACACCGTGAAATCAATGATGATGAAAACGCTGACCATGGGTCAGTAACGGAGAAACACAATGGGTATCGCGGTAGGCGTTAACGAAAACCTGGACCCCACGGTCCTCAGCTCCTCCAGCAGTAGCAGCACCGGTAACAGCGCAGAAGACTTACAAAACCAGTTTCTGACCATGCTGGTGACGCAGTTGCAGAACCAGGATCCGACTAACCCGATGGATAACAGCCAGCTCACCACGCAGTTGGCACAGATCAACACCCTGAGCGGCATTGAAAAACTCAATACCACGCTGGGTTCGATCTCCGGGCAGATCAGCACCAGCCAGAACCTGCAAAGTACCACGCTGATTGGTCATGGCGTGATGGTGGATGGCAGCCAGATTTTGGTAGGCAGTGGCACCACCACGCCATTTGGTGTGGAGCTGACCACCGCGTCAACCGCCACCACCGCCACCATCAAAGATTCAACCGGTGCAACCGTGCGCACCATTGATCTCGGCGCATTGTCGTCAGGCGTTCATACCTTCTCGTGGGATGGCACCCTGACCGACGGCTCAACTGCCCCGGATGGCAAATATACCGTTTCGATTGCCGCCAGCAATGGCAGCACCCAACTGGTGGCTCAGCCGTTGAATTACGCCTACGTCAGTGGCGTCAGTACAACGGATGACACCTCGACACTGGACCTCGGCACCATGGGCACCGCGACCCTTGATGAAGTACGTCAGATTCTCTAATTAACCTGTAACCCGGAGAAATTAACATGTCTTTTTCCCAAGCGGTGAGCGGCCTGGGCGCTGCTTCAAGCAACCTCGACGTCATTGGTAACAACATCGCCAACTCCGCGACAGCGGGTTTTAAATCCAGCACCATCGCCTTCGCTGACCTGTTCGCCGGTTCAGACGTTGGTCTGGGGACTAAAGTTGCAGCGGTGATCCAGAACTTTAACGACGGCACCACCACCACCACCAGCCGTGGTCTGGACGTGGCGCTGAGCGGCAACGGTTTCTTCCGTATGACTGACAGCAGCGGCGCGGTGTACTACTCGCGTAACGGTCAGTTTACGCTGGATGAAAACCGTAACCTGGTCAACACGCAGGGCCTGTACGTGACCGGCTATCCGGCCAGCGGCTCCCCGGCTACCATTCAGACCGGTGCCAACCCGGTGGCGCTGAGCATTCCAACCACCCAGATGTCAGCAAAAGCGACCTCCACGGCAACGCAGGTGGCGAACCTTAACTCCACCAGTGATATCCCGACGGTCACCACCTTTGATGCGTCGGACGTTGACAGCTACAACGCCAAAAGCACCATGACGGTGTACGACTCCCAGGGTAACGATCACACCCTCGACATGTACTACGTCAAAACCGGTGATAACGCCTGGACCGTCCATGCTATCGACTCCACCACCGGGACTTCTGCGGGTGATTTCGACCTGACGTTTGACAGTAGCGGTAACCTGACCAGCGTGGGCGGCGTGACCGGTGCCACCACCGTAGCCCTGAGTATTGACGGGACCAACGGTGCAGCCGCAGGTCAGTCCATTACCCTGAGCATGCAAGGCAGCCTGCAACAGAACACCGGCACCACCACCTTCGGTAACCCGACTCAGGATGGCTATGCGCCGGGCGATCTGACCACCTACACCATCAACGATGACGGCACCATCACCGGTACCTACTCCAACCAGCAAACGCAGCTGTTGGGTCAGATCGTGCTGGCGAGCTTCTCTAACCCGGAAGGGTTGCAGTCTGAAGGTGACAACGTGTGGAGCGCCACCAGTTCTTCTGGTCAGGCGGCGATCGGTACCGCAGGCACCGGCACCTTCGGTTCACTGACCGCAGGCGCGCTGGAAGCCTCCAACGTGGATTTGAGTCAGGAACTGGTCAACATGATCGTCGCGCAGCGCAACTATCAGGCGAACGCGCAGACCATCAAAACCCAGGACCAGATCCTCAATACCCTGGTCAACTTACGCTAATTCACTAACGGGATTGCATTATGGATCACGCGATATATACCGCGATGGGAGCCGCCAGCCAGACGCTGGAGCAGCAGTCCGTCACGGCCAGCAACCTCGCCAACGCCTCCACGCCGGGTTTCCGTGCTCAGCTGGAAGCGTACCGCGCGGTGCCGGTCAATGGCTGGTCGCTGCCGACGCGTACCCTGGTGACGGCCTCTACGCCGGGTGCCGATATGAGTGCAGGGGCGATGGACAATACCGGTCGCGCACTCGACGTGGCGGTGGGGCAGGACGGCTGGCTGGCGGTACGTACCGCCGACGGCAGCGAGGCTTACACCCGCAACGGTAACATTCAAATCAGCTCCACCGGCATCCTGACAATCCAGGGCAATCCCGTGATGGGCGATGGCGGGCCGATTGCCGTGCCGCAAGGCGCTGAACTGACTATTGCAACGGATGGCTCCATCACCTCTCGTAACCCGGGTGATGCACCCAATGCCACGGTGCAGATTGGTCGTCTGAAGCTGGTCACGGCGACCGGCCAGGAACTGCAACGCAGTGACGACGGGATGTTCCGTCCTACCGCACAAACCCAGGCTACACGCGGTGCGACGCTGGCGCAGGACGCCAACGTGCAGGTGTCGCCGGGGGTGCTGGAGGGCAGTAACGTTAAGCCCGTGGAAACCATGGTCGATATGATCGCCAACGCCCGGCGTTTTGAGATGCAGATGAAAGTGATCTCGAACGTCGATGAAAACGAACAAAAAGCCAATCAGTTGCTCAACATGAGCAGCTAAGGCTGAGGACAAAACAATGATTCGTTCCTTATGGATTGCGAAAACCGGCCTTGATGCCCAACAAACCAATATGGACGTCATCGCCAACAACCTGGCGAACGTCAGCACCAACGGTTTTAAGCGTTCGCGTGCGGTTTTTGAAGACCTGATGTACCAGACCGTGCGCCAGCCGGGCACGCAGTCATCCGAGCAAACCACGTTACCGTCTGGTATGCAGATTGGTACCGGTGTGCGTCCGGTGACCACTGAACGTCTGCATACTCAGGGCAACCTGTCGCAAACCAGTAACTCAAAAGACCTGGCGATTAACGGTCAGGGTTACTTTGAAGTGCAGATGCCGGATGGCACGTCCGCCTATACCCGCGATGGTTCATTCCAGGTGGATCAGAATGGTCAGCTGGTGACCAACTCAGGTTATACCGTGCAGCCAGGTATCACCATTCCTGCCAACGCCACCAGCATCACTGTTTCGCGTGATGGCATCGTGAGTGTGACGCAGCAGGGTCAGACCAACCCGACCCAGGTGGGCCAGTTAACACTCAGTACTTTTATGAACGACGCCGGTCTCGATAGCCTGGGTGAAAACCTCTATCAGGAAACCCAGGCATCGGGTGCGGCTACCCAGAGCACGCCTGGCCAGAACGGTGCCGGTTTGTTGTATCAGGGTTATGTGGAAACCTCGAACGTCAACGTGGCGGAAGAACTGGTTTCCATGATCCAGACGCAGCGCGCTTATGAGATCAACAGTAAAGCGGTCAGCACGTCCGATCAGATGTTAGCGAAGTTAACCCAGTTATAAATCTGGTGTCGTTGGGCCAGCCTGGCTGGCCTGATTAAGAACATGAAAAAGGTCAGAACTCCGTGGCGAAGCAAGTGATTCTCAAGCCTGGTCATTGGTTAGTAGCGTTATCACTACTGACATTAAACGGTTGTGCGCTGGTTCCACGCACGCCACTGGTACAAGGCTCGACAACGGCTGAGCCAACGCCTTCTGCGCCACCGGTGGTGAATGGTTCCATTTTTCAGGGCGTTGCGCCGCTGAACTACGGCTATCAGCCGCTGTTTGAGGATCGTCGTCCACGCAATATCGGCGACACCCTGACCATTACCTTGCAGGAAAACGTCAGCGCCAGCAAAAGTTCGTCTGCCAATGCCAGTCGTGATGGCAGTGGAAGCTTTGGGCTGACTACCGTGCCAACCGCGTTGAATGGTTTGGTCGGCGCGAGTGGGGAGAAGGTCGGTCTTGATGGCGAAGGCAAAAACGACTTCACCGGCAAAGGCGGTGCTACGGCAAATAATACCTTTACCGGCACCATCACCGTCACCGTGAATCAGGTGCTGTCCAACGGCAACCTGCGCGTAGTGGGTGAAAAACAGATCGAGATTAATCAGGGAACCGAATTTATTCGTTTCTCCGGTGTGGTTAACCCCCGCACCATCAGCGCCAGTAACGCGGTGCTGTCAACCGCAGTGGCCGACGCACGTATTGAGTATGTCGGCAATGGTTATATCAATGAGGCGCAGACGATGGGTTGGTTCCAGCGTTTCTTCCTGAACGTTTCGCCGATGTAAGAGGTTACGATGAAAATGAACACTCTGCTGCGTTTGAGCCTGAGCTTCCTGCTCGGATTCAGCCTTATCGCTCATGCTGACCGCATCCGCGATCTGACCACGGTACAGGGCGTGCGCGACAACCAGTTGATCGGTTATGGCTTGGTGGTGGGGCTGGACGGCACCGGTGACCAGACCACGCAAACGCCGTTTACCACACAAACCGTCAGCAACATGCTGTCGCAGCTGGGGATCACCGTACCGACCGGCACCAACATGCAGCTGAAAAACGTGGCGGCGGTGATGGTCACCGCCTCACTGCCGGCCTTTGCGCGTCAGGGACAAACCATTGATGTGGTGGTGTCGTCACTGGGTAACGCCAAAAGCCTGCGTGGCGGTACGCTGCTGATGACGCCGATGAAAGGCGTGGATAACCAGGTCTATGCGCTGGCGCAGGGTAACATTCTGGTCGGTGGTGCCGGTGCCGCTGCGGGTGGCAGCAGCGTCCAGGTAAACCAGTTGAACGGTGGTCGCATTACCGGTGGGGCCACGGTGGAACGTGAGCTGCAAAGCAACTTTGGTAGCCAGAGCACCATCAACCTGCAACTGAACAACGAAGATTTCACTATGGCGCAGCGTATTGCGGATGCCATCAATCGTGGTGGCTATGGTTATGCCCAGCCGCTGGATGCGCGTACCGTGCAAATTCGTGTGTCGCCGAATAATAGTTCGCAGGTGCGCCTGCTGTCGGATATCCAGAATCTGGATGTTTCCGTACCGCTGGAAGACGCCAAAGTGATCATCAACTCACGTACCGGTTCGGTGGTAATGAACCGCGAAGTGACGCTGAGTACCTGTGCGGTCGCGCAGGGCAACCTGTCGGTCACCGTCAATCAGCAGCAGAACGTCAATCAGCCGAATACGCCGTTCGCAGGTGGTCAAACCGTGACGACCAATCAGACGCAGATCGATATGCGCCAGAGTGGTGGGGCGCTGCAACACGTCAACGCCAGCGCCAACCTCAATAATGTGGTGCGTGCGTTGAATGCGCTGGGTGCAACACCGATTGACCTGATGTCAATTCTGCAATCAATGCAGAGTGCGGGCTGTCTGCGCGCCAAACTGGAAATTATCTGATGAGTGATACGCAATCGCTGATGAATGCGGCTTATGACAGCCGCTCGCTCAATGACCTGAAACGCGAAGCCAGTCAGGACCCGAAAGGTAAAGCCTTACAGGTGGCGAAGCAGGTTGAAGGCATGTTCGTGCAGATGATGCTGAAAAGTATGCGTGAAGCGTTGCCAAAAGATGGCCTGTTGAGCAACGACCAGACGCGGCTTTTTACCTCAATGTACGACCAGCAGATTGCGCAGGAGATGGGCAAACGCGGACTTGGCCTGGCTGAAACCATCGTCAAACAGATGCAACCCGCACAGGAACCGGATGAGCGTGCGGGTACCGTACCGATGAAGCTGGATAACAGCTTCATTTACAGCAGCATGGCGCCGATGCAGCTGGAACAAATGGTACGTAAAGCGATGCCGCGACTGCCGGTATCACCCGGCAGTTTATCCGGCGACAGCAGCGACTTTATTGCTCAACTGGCGCAGCCTGCCAAAGTGGCGAGTGACGAGAGCGGTATTCCACACCATCTGATTCTGGCGCAAGCGGCGCTGGAGTCCGGCTGGGGGCAGCGTCAGATTCTGACGCGTGACGGTAAACCGAGCTACAACGTGTTCGGTATCAAGGCCAGCGGTGACTGGAAAGGTGAAACCACCGATATCATGACCACCGAATATGAACACGGCGAAGCGAAAAAAGTACGCGCAACCTTCCGTGTTTACGGCTCCTATCTGGAGGCGCTGACGGACTACGTCAAACTGCTGTCAAACAACCCACGTTATGCCGCGGTCGCCAACGCGCAGACGGCGGAGCAGGGGGCACAAGCGTTGCAGGCTGCCGGTTATGCGACTGACCCGAGATATGCTCAGAAATTGGTGGGAATGATCCAGCAATTCAAAAACATGGGCGAAAAAGTTGTGAAAGCGTACAGCCACGATTTGACCGATTTGTTCTGATTTTTTGCCTCAAGTTTCACTTAAGCACGCCGATAACCTTCATACAACCCGGGCGTTTCATCGCCCCGGTAACCGCACTGATGACAGCCAGCCCGGTGAACGGGAAATTAAGGAACCGAGATGTCCAGTATAATCAACTCAGCGATGAGCGGGCTGAGCGCCGCACAGGCCGCATTAAGTACCACCAGTAACAACATCAGTAACTATACCGTGGCGGGTTATACACGCCAGACGACGATCCTGGGGCAGGCAAACAGCACCCTGTCTGGTGGCAGCTATTACGGTAACGGTGTGAATGTGACGACTGTGCAGCGTGAATATGATGAATTCATCACTGCGCAGTTACGCAGTGCCAGTGCGACCTATAATGCGCAAAATACCCAATATTCTCAGATCTCAAATATTGACGATCTGTTATCAACCTCGACCACCAGCCTGTCAACGTCGATTCAGGACTTCTTCACCAACGTACAAAACGTGGTCAGTAACGCCGACGATCCGTCAGCGCGTCAGTCAATGCTGAGTAATGCTCAGGGATTGGTCAACCAGTTCCAGACGACAGCACAATATCTGACCAATATGCAGACCAGCGTCAACACCGATATCACCTCCAGCGTTGACCAGATCAATACCTACACCAGCCAGATTGCCAACCTCAACACCCAGATTGCCAAACTGACTACCGGTGATGGCACTGCGCCGAATGACCTGCTGGATCAGCGCGACCAACTGGTGAGCAGCCTGAATGATATCGTCGGTGTCACGGTGTCGCAGCAGGATGGCAGCTATATCGTTTCAATGGGCAGCACCACGCTGGTCAATGGCAGCAAAACCACTTCGCTGGTGGCGATGCCTTCCAGCAGCGACCCTTCACGTATCACCGTCGGTTATGTTGATAAGCAGGCGGGTAACGTAGAAATTGCTGAGAAAACCCTGACAACCGGTTCGTTGGGTGGTCTGCTGGCGTTCCGTACCCAGGATTTGGATACCGCTCAGAACCAGCTCGGCCAGCTTGCCGCTGCCTTTGCTACCAGCTTCAATACCATCCATAAAGAAGGGTATGACAGCAACGGTGATCAGGGCACTGATTTCTTTAACATCGGCAGCCCGGAAGTCCTGAGCAACACCAAGAATACCTCCAGTGCCTCACTGTCAGCGGAATGGACCGACACCAGCGCGCTGAAAGCCTCAAACTACACGGTCAGCTACGACGGCACCAACTGGTCGGTGACTCGTCAGTCGGACAACGTTAGCGTGACGGCGACGCAGGGAACCGATGCCGATGGTAACACCACGCTGAGCTTTGATGGTCTTCAGTTAACCGTAAGTGGTACGCCGGCGGCGAAAGACAGCTTCCTGGTAAAACCGGTGCAGAACGTGATTGGTGATATGTCAGTGGCGATCACCGATGAGTCGCAGATTGCGGCGGCAGGTGCCGTAGATGGTGCCAGCGATAATACCAATGCGCAAAAACTGCTGGATTTGCAGGACAGCAAACTGGTGAACGGTAACGCCACCCTGGCCGAGGCGTATGCCAGCATCGTCAGTACGGTGGGTAACAAAACCAGCACGCTGGAAACCACCAGTACCACTCAGGAAAGTGTGGTGAGTCAGTTAAGTGATCGCCAGCAGTCAATTTCGGGCGTCAACCTCGATGAAGAGTACGCCAACCTGACTAAATATCAGCAATATTACACGGCTAACGCGCAGGTGCTGCAAACCGCCAGCACCATTTTCAACGCGTTGATCGATAGCCTCGGCTAAGCAGAGAGGATAAAAAACCATGCGTCTTAGTACCAATATGATTTTTAACCAGCAGGTGCGCGGTATCACGGATTCGCAAGCTTCCTGGCTCAAAGTCGGTGAACAGCTTTCCAGCGGTCGCCGCGTGACTAACCCCTCTGATGACCCGATTGCGGCTTCGCGCGCTGTGGTGTTGTCGCAGACTCAGGCCAAAAGCGCTCAGTACGCTACTGCGCGTAGCTTTGCCAACCAGAGTCTGTCAATGGAAGAAAATACGCTTTCCAGCGTCACCAGCAGCATTCAGGATGCGCAGACCCTGATTGTTCAGGGTTCAACCGGTACGTTGAGTGATGATGACCGTGCCTCGATCGCCACGTCACTGGAAGGGATCCGCTCGCAATTGCTGGGGCTGGCTAACAGTAAAGACGGTAACGGCAACTATATTTTCGCCGGCTATCAAACCGATACCGAGCCATTCACTGATGATGGCACTGGCGTGACCTATGTCGGCGGCAGTGATCCGATTACGCAAAAAGTGGATGACAGCCGCACCATGTCGGTTGGCGATACCGGTACTTCGGTGTTTATGTCGATCACCAGCAACGCCAAAGCAGAGCCGGACGGTAGCGCCAGTGAAACTAACCTGTTCAATATGCTCGACAGTGCGATTGCCGCGTTGAAAGTGCCACAGGACAACGCTGACGATGCCACCAAACAAACGTTCCAGGATGCGATGGATAAGACCAACCGTGGTTTGAGCAACTCACTGAACAACGTGCTGAGCGTGCGTTCTGCGGTGGGCTCAAAAATGTCTGAGCTGGACACGCTGGATGCGCAGGGTGATGACCGCGATACCATTATGGCGTCACAAATGAGTGACCTGGTGGATGTGGATTACACCTCGGCTATCTCCAGCTACACCATGCAGCAGACGGCGTTGCAAGCCTCCTACACGGTCTTTACCCAGATGTCGAAGATGTCACTGTTCCAATTGAATTCGTAACTGACCTGAAGATTTGAGCGTACTTAAACCGGGTGCGCTTGCTTTTTCCCACTGCCCTCACAGGCCGTGGGATTTTTTTTGCCCGCAGCGGCGCGATTTAGCGCGCAATGCGTGAAAAATCCGCGCGATAAATCGCGCCGCTACGGATAGATACAAATAAAAAACCCCGGACTGGCCGGGGTTTGCTGTGTGACGTAGCGCTAACTTAGACGCTTTCTGGCTTGGTTGCCGGTGCGGTCGCCTGCTGTGTGGCGCTATGACCGCCAGCCGATCCACGGCCCGCAAAGGCAAACGGTGGACGTACCCAATCGCTATGGCGAGCCGGTTCAGGTTCCCATGCCGGTGCCGGTGCTTTGGTCATCGGTGCCGAAGCATAATGCTTCCAGCGGGTTTCTGCGTTGTTGGCCACGGTAGCGTGAGCGGCGACTGGCGCATCAGGTTCCGCAACTGGCGCTGGCTGCGCTTCTGCGGCAACCGGCGTGGACAGTACCTCTTCCACTGGCGCAGTCACTTCCGGTGCCACCTGAGCAGGTGCTTCGATGGCAGCGGTTACGGCTTCGTTGACCTCAGCAGCAATATCAACCACCGGTTCGGCCTGCGCGGCGGTTACTTCGGCAACCGCTTCATCCGCCGCTGAAATCACGGTCGGTTCTTCATTGACCGGAGATTCAATCGGACGGGTGTCATCGGTGTTCACTACCGGAACGTCGGTGTGTGCCTGCGGTTCCACTACTTCGACGACTGGCTCAGCAACCACTTCCTGGGCTGGCTCAACGCTGGCAGGCAGAGCAACGGCAGCGGCCGTCTCTTCGCGGCTGTAATCCGGCGTCTCGTTCAGTGCATCCTGTGTGACCAGTTCTTCATTGGTTTGTGCAACCGGATAACGTACCCAGACTTTGCCAGAGGCCATTTCCGGTGAAGCCGAAGCCGCAGCCAGAGGCATTGCAGATTGGGTCGGATAGCGCTCATCACGGTAACGGCGACGACGCTGACCGCTGACACGCAGGTGGCGCGGTGAACGACGTGAACGGCGCGGCATATTGGCGCTGTCACGGTTATCAACGTCATCCTGATCATCATTGACCGCTTCCGGTTCTTCATTAGCGACTGCACGCGGCGCAGTTTCAACCGGAGCGATAACGTTCTCGGTTGTCGCTTCGCTTTCATCACCAAAACGCACTTTCTGGCTCAGTTGGCGTTGTTTACGACGCGGCATGACCTGAACACGTTCTTCTTCCTGCGCTGCCTCATCAACGATTTCAGCCTGCACCACCGGCTCAGCGGCTTTCTGTTCCTGCTGCTGGGCGCGTTTCTCTTCCTGACGACGACGCTGGCGTTCCGCACGTTGTTCGCGACGCTGTTGTTGCTGCTCTTCGCGTTGCTGGCGTGCTTCTTCGCTTTGTGCCGGGCTGCGTTCTTCACGCGGCTCGTTCTGGCGTTTATTGCGGCGGTTTTCGGTGGTTTCACGCGCTTCGCGTGGCTCACGCGGCTCGCGTGCTTCACGTCCCGGCGCATTTTCAGCGTTACGCGGAGTGCGTTCACGACGGTTATTGCGGCGGTTGTTGCGACGATCGCCACGCTGTTGACCGTTTTCATCAGCGTTTGCTTTGCTTTCCTGTTTCTCGCTGGCTTCCGGCGTAGTCGCCGGTGCATCACCAACAAACAGTTTTTTCAATCCACCCAGCAGACGTGCCATAAAGCCGGTTGACGCAGCCGGTGCTGCGACGGTGTCGGTTGTCCTGGCCTTCTTCGGCTCAGCTTTCACCGCAGGCTTGCTCTCTTCTGCCACTTCAACCGGTGCAGGCGGTGCATCCGGCATCACAAAGGCGGCGAGGGCAGGTTGCTCAGGACGACGACGTTCTGACTGCTCTTCTTCGGAAGGCAGTGCCATTTCTGCTTCATGCAGTTTCGGCAGGTGGTAGCTCAGCGTTTGCGTCTCTTCGCCTTTGCGCACGCGCAACACGGAGTAGTGCGGCGTTTCCATCTGATCGTTCGGTACGATGATGGCGCGCACGCCACCCTGACGCTTCTCAATGGCGCTGACTGCATCACGTTTTTCGTTCAGCAGGTAGGAAGCGACCGGAACCGGCACAATGGCGTGGACTTCTTTGGTGTTGTCCTTCAGCGCTTCTTCTTCAATCAGACGCAGAATAGACAGCGACAGCGATTCGTTATCACGGATGGTGCCGGTGCCGCTACAGCGTGGGCAGACGTGATGACTGGACTCGCCCAGTGATGGGCTGAGGCGCTGACGTGACATCTCCAGCAGACCAAAGCGTGAAATATGGCTGATTTGAATACGTGCACGATCCTGACGTACCGCTTCACGCAGACGGTTTTCCACGGCACGCTGGTGGCGTACCGGCGTCATATCGATGAAGTCGATAACAATCAGACCACCGAGGTCACGCAGACGCAGCTGACGAGCGATTTCGTCTGCCGCTTCGAGGTTGGTATTGAACGCCGTCTCTTCGATATCACCACCGCGCGTCGCGCGTGCTGAGTTGATATCAATCGCCGTCAGTGCTTCAGTGCTGTCAATGACGATAGAGCCGCCAGATGGCAGACGCACTTCACGCTGGAAAGCAGATTCAATCTGCGATTCGATTTGGTAGTGGCTGAACAGCGGGATTTCACCGGTGTACAACTTGATTTTGCTGCTGAAGTCCGGACGACCGAGCGCAGCGATATGCTGACGCGCCAGTTCGAGGACTTTCGGGTTATCGATGAGGATTTCACCGATATCCTGACGCAGATAGTCGCGGAAGGCGCGCACGATCACATTACTTTCCTGATGGATCAGGAAAGGTGCCGGGCGGCTTTCAGCGGCTTTTTTGATCGCTTCCCAGTGTTTCAGACGGAAGCTAAGGTCCCACTGTAACGACTCGGCGGATTTGCCAACGCCAGCGGTGCGCACAATCAGGCCCATGCCTTCCGGCAGTTCCAGCGCTGACAGGGCTTCTTTCAGTTCGGTGCGATCATCGCCTTCAATACGGCGCGAAATGCCACCCGCACGCGGGTTGTTCGGCATCAGCACCAGGTAGCTACCGGCCAGTGAAATAAAGGTGGTCAGTGCTGCTCCTTTATTACCACGCTCCTCTTTATCAATTTGAACGATGACTTCCTGACCTTCACGCAGAACATCTTTAATATTGGGACGTCCGTGCGCGTTGTAACTGGCGGGGAAATATTCGCGGGAAATTTCTTTCAGAGGGAGAAAACCGTGACGCTCAGCACCGTAATCAACAAACGCAGCTTCCAGGCTGGGTTCAATACGGGTGATTTTACCTTTGTAGATGTTGGCTTTTTTCTGTTCGTGTCCGGGGCTTTCGATATCCAGATCGTACAGACGTTGTCCATCAACCAGGGCAACGCGCAACTCCTCCTGCTGAGTTGCGTTAATTAACATTCTTTTCATCGTGACTTACTCGTTATTCTCTCATGAGTGACAAAGCTGCGGGCATCGTTACCCTGGACGAGAATCAACCGATGGCCCCGTGTCTTTAATGCACAGACGTCAACCTCACGGTTGTCGGCGGCTAAAGGGGCGCAAATCTTGTCGGTGGCCTGTTTTTCATAAGGAAATCCAGCGCCTGAAGGTGGAAGTGCTACAGAGTATTCAAAAATCCACACATCCCAGTCTGTCGTCCTGGCTGCAACCCGCAGCCCGCTAAGTGCCTGATTTAACATTACGTCTTACGCCATTGCTGCGTGTCCGTTTAATCCGGCAAAATGACTTATTTCGCTCTTTTTTCTGCCTGAATCTTTCCAGGACAGAAACCCCTGCATTATTCCATTGCTCACCAACATATAGCAAGGCGACTTTTGCCGAGCTGTGAAGTTTATTCATCCTTAACCTGTTCATTTGCAGGGGTTATCATCGCATTGTTGAAAAAGTCAGCATTTCGACTCTTTAGCGCCGCGACAACCAGAGAGTTAAGCACAGAAAAAGGGGTGGCGCTATCCGGGGACACTATTTAGAATCGCCGCCATGAAAACTGAGAATCCCGGCGTACAATTTGTCGCCATTACGGCTGAAAATGCCGGACAACGTATCGATAACTTTTTGCGCACCCAATTGAAGGGTGTGCCGAAAAGTATGATTTATCGCATCCTGCGTAAAGGGGAAGTGCGGGTAAATAAAAAACGCATCAAACCTGAATATAAGCTGGAAGAGGGCGATGAGATCCGTATTCCACCCGTACGGGTTGCGGAACGTGAAGAGCAGACTGTCTCGCCGAAGCTGGAGAAAGTGGCTTCACTGGCTGACGCCATCCTGTATGAGGATGATTATCTGCTGGTCCTGAACAAGCCTTCCGGCACCGCCGTACATGGCGGCAGCGGTTTAAGTTTTGGCGTGATTGAAGGTTTGCGTGCGTTGCGCCCGGAAGCGCGTTTTCTCGAATTGGTGCATCGTCTCGATCGCGACACCTCGGGTATCTTGCTGGTTGCGAAGAAACGCTCGGCACTGCGTTCCCTGCACGAACAGCTTCGCGACAAAGGCATGCAAAAAGATTACCTGGCGCTGGTGCGTGGCGACTGGCCATCCCACCTGAAAGTGGTACAGGCACCGTTGCTGAAGAATATCCTGCAAAGCGGTGAGCGCGTGGTGCGCGTCAGCGCGGAAGGTAAACCTTCGGAGACACGGTTTAAAGTGGAAGAGCGTTTTGGCTTTGCCACCCTGGTAAAAGCCAGCCCGGTCACTGGCCGCACTCACCAAATTCGTGTGCATACTTTGCATGCGGGCCATCCCATCGCGTTTGACGATCGTTATGGCGATCGGGAATTTGAACGCCAGTTGGCACCGACCGGACTTTCCCGTCTGTTCCTTCATGCGGCGGCGTTGACGTTTACCCATCCCAATACCGGTGAGATGTTGCGGATGGAAGCGCCGCTGGACGGCGCTTTGAAGCATTGCCTGTCGCAGTTACGCCAGAAAAAGGCGTAACGTCACGGGCATCAACACAAGGGGTTGATGCCCGCTTCTCGTAACATCCCATTCAGCGCAATCAGCGGCAACCCAATCAAGGTATTGGGATCGCGTCCTTCCAGCCGTTCAAACAGACAAATGCCAAGGCCTTCGCTTTTGAAGCTGCCTGCACATTGCAGTGGCTGTTCTTTGGCAACATATCCGGCAATTTCGGCTGCACTCAGCGTGCGAAAATGGACGGTGAAGGGTTCACAGCAGAGAAATTGCTGCCCGCTTTGCGGTTGGATGAGCGCCAGGCCGGTATAGAAGGTGATGGCTTTGCCACTGGCGGCAGACAGTTGCTTGCGCGCGTTTTCTTCCGTGTGCGGCTTACCGGTGATCTGTCCGTCCAGCACGCAGACTTGATCGGAACCGATGATCCAGCGATCCGGATAGTCGGCCGCCAGCGCCCTGGCTTTCGCCAGCGCGAGGCGTTGTACCAACGCATCTGCCGCTTCACCGGGCTGCGGCGTCTCATCGGTGTGCGGTGCCGCGCAGAGAAAAGGCAGGCCAAGCTTACTTAATAAAGCCTGGCGGAAGGGTGAGGTTGAAGCTAAAACCAGCGATGTCGTCATTTTTTTGCAGAATAGATAGCGTAAAGGAGACAGTCATTTTAAACTGTGCGCCGCACTGGATGCGACTAACGGGTGAAAGATGCTGTAAAACGGCCTTTTTCTTTGACTCTATGACGTTACAAAGTTAATATTCGCGCCCTATGCAAAAGGTAAAATTACCCCTGACGCTCGATCCGGTACGCGCTGCGCAAAAACGCCTTGATTATCATGGTGTTTATTCGCCTGAATTGGTGGCGCGCGTGGCCGACTCGGTCGTGAGTGTGGACAGTGATGTGGAATGTGCCATGTCGTTTGCGGTTGACAACCAGCGCCTCGCGGTTCTGCAAGGAACAGCGGATGTGCAGGTAACGTTGTTATGTCAGCGCTGCAACCAGCCGTTTCCGCATCAGGTTCACGTAAGCTATTGCTTCAGTCCTGTCTCTACTGAAGAGCAGGCCGAAGCACTGCCGGAAGCCTACGAACCGATCGATGTCGATGATTTTGGCGAAATCGATCTGTTGGCGGTGATTGAAGATGAAATCATCCTCGCACTGCCGGTGGTTCCGGTGCATGATTCTGAACACTGTGAAGTGTCCGACGCGGACATGGTTTTTGGTAAGTTGCCTGAAGAGGCAGAAAAACCAAATCCATTTGCCGTATTAGCCAGTTTAAAGCGTAAGTAATAGGAGTAAGGTCCATGGCCGTACAACAGAATAAACCCACCCGTTCTAAGCGTGGTATGCGTCGTTCTCATGATGCTCTGACCACCACCACTCTGTCTGTAGATAAAGTTTCTGGCGAAACTCATCTGCGTCACCACATCACTGCGGATGGTTACTACCGCGGTCGCAAGGTTATCGCTAAGTAATTCTTGCGGTTACGCAAGGCGATACTTTGACACGTTTGACCCTGGCGATAGATGCCATGGGCGGGGATTTCGGTCCCTGCGTGACAGTGCCTGCAGCCTTGCAGGCACTGGCCTCTCATTCGCACCTGGTTCTCCTTCTGGTCGGTAATCCCGACACAATCATGCCATTACTTGCCAAAGCGGATTCCTCTGTAGCGGGGCGTGTGCAGGTGATCCCTGCCGAATCGGTTATTGCAAGTGATGCCAGACCCTCACAGGCGATTCGTAACAGTCGCGGCAGTTCCATGCGTATCGCGTTGGAGCTGGTGAAAGAGGGTAAGGCACAAGCCTGTGTCAGCGCGGGGAACACCGGCGCGCTGATGGGGTTAGCCAAATTGTTGCTCAAGCCGCTGGATGGCATTGAGCGCCCGGCGCTGATGACCGTTCTGCCACATCAGCAGCACGGCAAAACGGTGGTGCTGGATTTGGGCGCCAACGTAGAGTCCGACAGTGAAATGTTGGTGCAATTTGCGGTGATGGGTGCGGTGGTCGCCGAAGAAGTGCTTGCCATTAACCAGCCGCGCGTTGCGTTGCTCAATATCGGCCAGGAAGAGACCAAAGGTCTGGAAGCCATCCGCACAGCAGCGGCGGTGCTGCGGGAATCCCCGCAGATCAACTATATTGGTTACCTTGAGGGGAATGATCTCCTCACCGGCAAAACGGATGTGCTGGTTTGCGATGGCTTTGTTGGCAACGTCACGCTGAAAACGATGGAAGGTGTGGTAAGAATGTTTCTTTCGCTGCTTAAATCGTCAGGGGAAGGAAAAAAACGGGCCTGGTGGCTGAAGTGGCTGGGGCGCTGGATCCAAAAGCGTCTGGCGAAGCGTTTCGGTCACCTCAACCCCGACCAGTATAATGGCGCTTGTCTGTTAGGATTGCGCGGAACGGTGATCAAGAGCCACGGCGCGGCGAATCAACGTGCGTTTGCCGTAGCGATAGAACAGGCAGAGCAGGCGGTGCGGCGGCAAGTCCCGGAACGGATTGCTGCGCGCCTGGACACTGTATTAGCCAGGAGTGACAAAGCGTAGATGTTTACCAAAATTCTCGGTACGGGCAGTTATTTGCCCAGCCAGGTACGTACCAACGCGGATCTGGAAAAAATGGTGGAAACTTCGGACGAGTGGATTGTCACCCGTACCGGCATCCGTGAACGCCGCATTGCTGCGCCGGATGAAACTGTCGCCACAATGGGCTTTTCGGCAGCACAGCGCGCGCTGGAAATGGCGGGCGTTGCGGCGAGTGACGTGGGTCTGATTATTGTGGCGACCACCTCTTCGAGCCACGCATTCCCAAGCTCGGCCTGCATGATCCAGCAAATGCTGGAGATCAACGACTGTGCTGCGTTTGACCTTGCAGCCGCGTGCGCAGGTTTTACCTATGCCCTGAGCGTAGCCGATCAGTACATCAAAAATGGCGCAGTGAAACATGCGCTGGTGATCGGTGCGGATGCACTGGCACGCACGCTTGATCCTGCCGATCGTGGCACCATCATTCTGTTCGGTGATGGCGCGGGTGCGGTGGTTCTGGGCCAGAGCAGCGAACCGGGCATTCTTTCTACCCATCTGCATGCGGATGGTCGTTACGGTAAACTGCTGACGCTGCCATATCAGGACCGCGAGCAACAGGATCAACCTGCTTACCTGACGATGGCAGGCAACGAAGTCTTCAAAGTGGCGGTTACTGAACTGGCGCATATTGTGGATGAAACCTTGCAGGCCAACAATCTCGATCGCGAAATGCTCGATTGGCTGGTGCCGCATCAGGCTAATCTGCGCATTATCAGCGCCACGGCGAAAAAACTCGGTATGGGCATGGACAAAGTGGTGGTGACGCTGGATCGTCACGGTAACACCTCTGCGGCTTCTGTACCCAGTGCGCTGGATGAAGCGGTACGTGATGGTCGCATCAAACCGGGACAACTGATTCTGCTGGAGGCCTTTGGTGGTGGTTTCACCTGGGGTTCCGCGCTGGTTCGCTTTTGATTACAGGAACGAATGATGACGCAATTTGCTTTTGTGTTCCCCGGACAGGGATCACAGACTGTGGGCATGCTGGCTGACCTGGCCACTGAATACCCGCAGGTAGAGGCTACTTTCCGTGAAGCTTCAGACGCACTGGGTTATGACTTATGGCAGTTGGTTCAGCAGGGGCCGGCTGAGGAACTGAACAAAACCTGGCAGACACAGCCCGCGTTGCTGGCGGCTTCAGTTGCGATTTATCGCGTCTGGCAGAGCAAAAATGCGCCTCAACCTGCCATCATGGCCGGCCACAGTCTGGGTGAATACTCAGCGCTGGTCTGTGCGGGCGTACTGAATTTTGCCGATGCCATCAAACTGGTTGAGCTGCGTGGCAAACTGATGCAGGAAGCGGTGCCGGAAGGCACTGGCGCGATGCAGGCGATTATCGGACTTGATGATGCCGCCATTCGTAAAGCCTGTGAAGAGAGTGCGCAAGGCCAGGTGGTGTCGCCGGTTAACTTTAACTCGCCAGGCCAGGTGGTGATTGCGGGTAACAAAGAAGCCGTTGAGCGTGCAGGCGCTGCCTGTAAAGCCGCAGGGGCGAAACGTGCGCTGCCGTTACCGGTCAGCGTGCCATCTCACTGCGCGCTGATGAAGCCAGCGGCAGAGAAACTGGCGGTGGCACTGGAAGCGATCAACTTTAATAGCCCGTCAGTCCCGGTGGTTAACAACGTTGATGTGCAGTGTGAAACCTCAGCCGAGGCGATTCGTAGCGCGCTGGTGCGTCAATTGTACAGTCCGGTACGCTGGACAGAAGCAGTTGAGTTTATGGCCGCGCAAGGCGTGACTCAGTTGCTGGAGATTGGTCCGGGTAAAGTGTTGACCGGTCTCACTAAACGTATTGTGGATACCCTGACCGCAGCCGCAGTGAACGATCCTGCTTCATTGACTGCTGCGCTTAGCCAGGAATAAGAGGAAAATCATGGGCTTTGAAGGTAAAGTTGCGCTGGTTACCGGCGCGAGCCGCGGTATTGGTCGCGCCATTGCGGAAACGCTGGCGGCACGCGGTGCCAAAGTGGTGGGAACTGCCACCAGCGAGAGCGGCGCGGAGGCAATCAGTGCTTACCTCGGCGACAGTGGTAAAGGTCTGCTGTTGAACGTGACCGATCCTGCTTCCATTGAGAGTGTGCTCGAGAAAGTGCGCGCAGAATTTGGCGAAGTGGACATTTTAGTCAATAATGCAGGCATTACGCGTGATAATTTACTGATGCGCATGAAAGACGATGAATGGGCGGATATCCTCGATACCAACCTGACGTCAGTTTTCCGTCTCTCGAAGGCGGTTATGCGTGCCATGATGAAGAAACGTGTGGGCCGTATCATTACCATCGGTTCTGTAGTTGGAACCATGGGTAACGCGGGCCAGGCAAACTATGCAGCAGCAAAAGCAGGTTTGATTGGCTTTAGCAAATCACTGGCGCGAGAAGTCGCGTCCCGTGGCATTACCGTAAACGTCGTGGCTCCGGGCTTTATTGAAACGGACATGACGCGTGCACTGAACGAAGATCAGCGCTCGGGCATTCTGGCGGAAGTTCCAGCAGGTCGCTTAGGTGATCCGCAGGAAATCGCCAATGCTGTTGCATTCTTAGCCTCTGACGAAGCCGCCTATATCACGGGTGAGACGCTACACGTCAATGGCGGTATGTACATGGTCTGATAATCACGAAATAATTTGCATTATTCGCGGTAAAAACCGCAGAATAGCGTAAAATCGTGGTTCGACCAGCCGGGATTTTGTTGCATCTTTTTCAACATTTTATACACTACGAAAACCATCGCGAAAGCGAGTTTTGATAGGAAATTTAATAGCATGAGCGACATTCAGGATAGAGTTAAGAAGATCATCATCGAGCAGTTGGGCGTGAAACCGGAAGAAGTGACTAATGAAAAGTCTTTCGTTGACGACCTGGGTGCTGATTCTCTTGACACCGTTGAACTGGTTATGGCTCTGGAAGAAGAGTTCGATACCGAGATTCCAGACGAAGAAGCTGAGAAAATCACTACCGTTCAGGCAGCGATCGACTACATCACTAGCCACCAAGGCTAATGAATATCCTTCAGGCGGTCGCTCGACCGCCTGAGTTTTATAGTTTGTCCCACATAGCTTTTTTTTATCCCTCCCTGGAGGACGAACGTGTCTAAGCGTCGTGTAGTTGTGACCGGTCTTGGCATGTTGTCTCCTGTCGGCAATACCGTAGAGTCTACCTGGAGTGCTCTCCTTGCCGGTCAGAGCGGCATTACCCTGATCGACCATTTTGATACCAGTGCCTATGCAACACGTTTTGCAGGTTTGGTAAGAGATTTTGATTGTGATGAATTCATCTCGCGCAAAGATCAGCGCAAGATGGATGATTTCATCCAATATGGCATCGTTGCTGGCATACAGGCTATGCAGGACTCCGGTCTGGTCGTAACTGAAGAAAATGCTGGTCGTTTTGGTGCGGCGATTGGTTCCGGCATCGGCGGATTGGGTTTGATTGAAGAAAACCATTCCTCGCTGGTCAATGGCGGTCCCCGCAAAATCAGCCCGTTCTTTGTGCCTTCTACCATTGTAAACATGGTCGCGGGTCATCTTACGATTATGTATGGCCTGAAAGGTCCGAGCATCTCTATCGCCACGGCCTGTACTTCGGGTGTACATAACATTGGTCATGCGGCACGCATCATTGCTTACAACGATGCTGATGTCATGCTGGCCGGTGGTGCAGAAAAAGCCAGTACCCCTCTGGGTGTCGGTGGCTTTGGTGCGGCGCGTGCACTCTCCACCCGTAACGATAATCCGCAGGCGGCAAGCCGTCCGTGGGACAAAGATCGTGATGGTTTTGTGCTGGGTGACGGAGCAGGCATTGTGGTGCTGGAAGAGTATGAGCACGCGAAGAAACGCGGTGCGAAGATTTATGCTGAAATTGTCGGTTTCGGCATGAGCAGCGATGCTTACCACATGACCTCTCCGCCGGAAAACGGCGCAGGCGCGGCGCTGGCTATGGTCAACGCTCTGCGTGATGCACAGTTGAATCCGGAACAGATCGGTTACGTCAACGCGCATGGCACCTCAACGCCAGCCGGTGATAAAGCGGAAGCGCAGGCGGTGAAATCGGTCTTTGGTACGGCAGCCAGCTCTGTGATGGTCAGCTCAACCAAATCGATGACGGGTCACCTGTTGGGTGCTGCGGGCGCGGTAGAATCTATCTACTCAATCCTGGCATTGCGCGATCAGGCAATTCCACCGACCATCAACCTCGATAACCCTGATGAAGGCTGTGATCTGGACTTCGTGCCACACACGGCGCGTCAGGTGAGTGGTCTGGAATACACGCTGTGTAACTCCTTCGGTTTCGGTGGAACCAACGGTTCACTGATTTTCCGCAAAGTGTAAGTCACATCGTTCCAGACAGAGGCCCGCAATGCGGGCCTTTTTTATATTTTGTCACGCAGTTGCATAGAATCTTACGGCCTTCAATGCTATTCAAAGCAAGGTCAATTGATTGGGGTCGTTATGATGTGGATAAATGGCGCAGAACAGACGCAACTGACCGCGCGCGATCGGGCGGTGCAATTCGGTGATGGCTGTTTTACCACGGCGGCGGTACAGCAGGGCGAGATCCAACTGTTTGCGGCGCATTTGCAACGTCTGAAACAGGGTTGTGAGCGGTTGCTGATGGCTGAACCTGACTGGCAGCAGCTCGAAGCGGAAATGCGCGTTGCCGCGCACAACCAACAACAGGCGGTGTTAAAAGTCATATTGACCCCAGGCGCAGGTGGACGCGGTTATAGCCGTGCAGGATGCAGCGCCCCAACACGTATTCTCTCACTTTCCCCCTGGCCGCAGCATTATCAGGCGCTACAACAGCAGGGCGTACGTCTGGTAACCAGCCCGGTACGACTGGGACGTAACCCGCTGTTGGCGGGGATCAAACACCTCAACCGACTGGAGCAAGTGCTGATTCGCCATCATCTTGACCAGACCGACGCCGACGAGGCGCTGGTGCTTGACACTGAGGGGACGGTGGTGGAATGCTGTGCGGCCAATTTATTCTGGCGTGAGGGCGACACCGTCTTCACGCCGCGACTTGAACAGGCTGGCGTTGCCGGGATTATGCGGCGTTATCTGATGGCGCAGATGGCAGCCGCAGGTCAGGATTGTCAGTTGATTGATGGCAGCAGAGAGAGGCTACTCGCCGCAGATGAAGTGGTGATATGCAATGCCCTGATGCCAGTTTTACCCGTGCGTAGCATTGACGACATTACGTTTAGCGCACGTTCGCTGTACCAGCAACTGCTCGCCAGTTGCCAGAAAATGGAAGCATCATGACTCGAATGAAAAAAATTATCGCCGGCGCCACGGTGATTATTGGCCTCGCTGCGGCCTTTAGCTATTGGCAGATTGAACGTTTCGCCGATACACCTTTGACGTTGCACCAGGAAACCATTTTCACCCTGCCTGCGGGCACTGGCCGGGTGGCGCTGGAAGCGCAACTGGAGCGCGAACATGTTATCGCGCCGAGCCTGTGGTTTGGTCCCTTATTAAAGCTGGAGCCGGAACTGGCGCGCTTTAAGGCCGGTACTTATCGACTGGAAAGCAATATGACCGTCCGTCAATTGCTGGAATTGCTGGCGAGTGGTAAAGAAGCGCAGTTCCCGGTCCGTTTTGTGGAAGGTTCTCGCCTCAAGGAGTGGCTGGCGCAGTTGCGTGCCGCACCTTATCTGAAGCACACCCTGAAAGATGACCAGTTCGCGACGGTGGCTGCGGCACTGAAACTCGATGCTAACCAGCTTGAAGGCGGATTCTATCCTGATACTTATCTGTATACCGCCAACACCAGTGACGTCGCGTTGCTGGAGCGCGCCCATGCGCGGATGAACAAACTGGTGGATGAGATCTGGCAAGGTCGCATGGATAATCTGCCCTATAAAAAGGAGCAGGATCTGGTGACGATGGCGTCGATCATCGAGAAAGAAACCGGCGTCAGTGAAGAACGTGCACGCGTCGCCTCGGTGTTTATCAACCGTCTGCGGATTGGCATGAAGTTGCAGACCGATCCCACGGTGATTTATGGCCTGGGTGATAACTACACCGGTACTATCACGCGTAAAGATCTCGACACGCCAACCGATTACAATACCTATACCATCAGCGGTATGCCGCCGGGGCCGATTGCGATGCCGGGCCGGGCTTCACTTGAAGCGGCAGCACACCCGGAAAAAACCAATTACCTCTATTTTGTTGCGGATGGCAAAGGTGGTCACACCTTCACCACCAATCTGGTCAGCCATAATAAAGCCGTGCAGGCGTATCGGCTGGCAATGAAGGAAAAAAATGAAAAGTAAGTTTATCGTCATTGAAGGCCTTGAAGGGGCAGGCAAAACCACCGCGCGTGATGCGGTGGTCGAGGTACTGCGCGAGCAGGGCATTGATGATCTGGTGTTTACCCGTGAGCCGGGCGGCACGCCGCTGGCGGAGCAGTTGCGCGTGCTGGTTAAGCAGGGCATTGATGGCGAGCAGGTGACGGACAAAGCCGAATTGTTGATGTTGTATGCGGCACGCGTGCAACTGGTGGAAAACGTGATTAAGCCAGCTCTGGCACGGGGTGCCTGGGTGATCGGCGACCGTCATGATCTCTCATCGCAGGCCTATCAGGGCGGTGGACGCGGCCTCGACACGCAATTGATGACGACGCTGCGTGATGCGGTGCTGGGCGAGTTTCGCCCGGACTGCACGCTGTACCTCGATGTCACACCGGAAATTGGTTTGCAGCGTGCGCGTGCGCGCGGTGAACTAGACAGGATTGAACAGGAATCGCTGCGCTTTTTTGAGCGCACCCGCGAGCGTTATCTGGCCCTGGCGGCCGAGGATCCAACCATTATCACCATCGATGCCACTCAAACATTGCCGCAGGTGACCGCGTCAATCAAAGCGGCGGTGCAGCGCTGGCTGGTGGGTCAGACGGCATGAACTGGTATCCGTGGCTGAATCAACCCTATCGGCGCATCATTACCCGGCATCAGAGCGGCCAGGCGCACCATGCGCTGCTGATTCAGGCGATTGAAGGGATGGGTGATAATGCTCTGGTATGGGGTGTCAGCCGCTGGCTGATGTGCCAGCAACCGGAAGGGTTGAAGAGTTGTGGACACTGCCACGGCTGTCAGTTGATGCAAGCGCAGACGCACCCGGATTGGTATCGACTCGAAGCCGAGAAAGGCAAATCCTCGTTGGGGATAGATGCAGTGCGTGATGTGACGGAAAAACTCTACCATTTTGCCCAGCAGGGTGGGGCCAAAGTGGTGTGGTTGCCGGATGCGGCGCAGTTGACCGAAGCGGCGGCCAATGCCTTGTTGAAGACCCTGGAGGAGCCACCCGCCAATACCTGGTTTTTCCTCAGTACCCGCGAACCCTCGCGCCTGCTTGCCACGCTGCGTAGCCGTTGTATGACCTGGCATCTGTCGCCACCCGATGAAATCCACAGCCTGCAATGGCTGCAAAAGCAGATTTCGCAGCCGGAAGAGACGTTGCGTGCGGCGTTGCGTTTAAGTAACGGTGCGCCTGCGGCGGCGTTGACCTTGTTGCAGCCTGAGCGCTGGCAGACCCGCGAGACGTTGTGTAATGCGCTGGCGGGTGCGTTGCAGCAGGACATCCTGCAACTGTTGCCATGCCTGAATAGCGATGACGTTGCTGACCGTCTCGCCTGGCTCCTCTCGTTGCTGGTCGATGCGATGAAGGTGCAACAAGGCGCGAGTCGCTGGCTGAGCAATGGCGATCGTCCCGATGTGGTGACGTTACTGGCGCAGCAATTAAACAGCAACGCCCTGAATGCCAGCGTGCAGTTGTGGATGCAGTGCCGCGAGCAACTGCAACAGGTGGCGGCGCTCAATCGTGAATTAATGTTGACCGATCGCCTGTTGAGCTGGAGTCGTCTGCTCAGCCCGGCCACCTTCGGATAACGGTAAAAAGAGAGAAGTATGTTTATTGTTGATTCCCACTGCCATCTCGATGGCCTGGATTATGAAAAGCAGCATCGTGACCTGGATGATGTGATCGCCAAAGCGGCGGCACGCGATGTGAAATTTATGCTGGCAATTGCCACCACCTTACCGGATTACCACACCCTGAAAGCGCTGGTGGGTGAGCGCGACAACATTGCGCTGGCCTGCGGGGTGCATCCGCTTAATCAGGAAACGCCGTACGATGTTGAAGAGTTTCGTCGTCTGGCGACGGAAGATCAGGTGATCGCGTTGGGTGAAACCGGCCTCGATTATTTCTATCAGCAGGAAACCAAAGCGCAGCAGCAGGCTTCATTCCGTGAGCATATCCGTACCGGGATTGCGCTTAACAAGCCGATTATCGTGCATACCCGCGACGCGCGTGAAGACACGCTGGCAATCCTGCGCGAGGAACAGGTGGAGAAGTGCGGCGGCGTGTTGCACTGTTTCACCGAAGATCGGGAAACAGCAGAGAAACTGCTGGATATGGGCTTCTATATCTCCTTTTCCGGAATTTTGACGTTCCGTAATGCCGAGCAGATCCGCGATGCGGCGCGTTATGTGCCGCTCGACCGGATGCTGGTCGAAACCGATTCACCTTATCTGGCACCGGTGCCGCATCGTGGCAAAGAGAACCAACCGGCGTTTACCCGCGATGTCGCTGATTATATGGCGGTACTGAAGGGCGTCGATATTGAAACGCTGGCAGCCGCAACCACCGAAAATTTCTCCCGCCTGTTTCATGTCCCGATGAGCCGCTTGGGCGGTTAAGACACTTTATTTCAAACTCTGTAATTAATCAGAAATTCATCAGACTGGCTGTGCCTGAAAGGGCACAGCCAGTCATTTATTGTCGTAAATAGCAGCAAGTCAGTCAGAATTACCTGAAAGCCGAACAGTGGCATGAGCGAAACGTGATAGCCGTCAAAGTAAGAAAATTCTATTTATTTTACTCTTCGTAATAAATCAAAAGACGCTCAGCGTCATCCCGGTAGAGGGTCCTCCCCCCTCTGCCACGCGCACTGCGCGAAATGCACTCATACTCAGGAGCTTCACGCTATGTTCAAGAACGCATTTGCGAACCTGCAAAAGGTAGGTAAATCGCTGATGTTACCGGTGTCGGTATTGCCGATCGCCGGTATTTTATTAGGTGTTGGTTCTGCCAACTTCAGCTGGTTACCTGCGGTGGTATCGCATGTGATGGCCGAGGCTGGCGGTTCGGTGTTTGCCAACATGCCGCTGATTTTTGCCATCGGTGTGGCGCTCGGCTTTACCAACAACGACGGCGTCTCTGCGCTGGCGGCGGTGGTGGCTTACGGCATTATGGTGAAAACCATGGCAGTCGTGGCCCCGTTGGTGCTGCATCTGCCTGCGGCTGAAATCGAGGCGAAACATCTGGCCGATACCGGCGTACTAGGCGGGATTATCGCCGGTGCGATCGCGGCGTATATGTTTAACCGCTTCTACCGTATCAAGCTGCCGGAATACCTTGGCTTCTTTGCCGGTAAACGCTTTGTGCCGATTATCTCTGGCCTGGCGGCTATCGTACTGGGTGTGCTGCTGTCCTTCATCTGGCCACCGGTGGGTACCGCGATTCAGGACTTCTCGCAATGGGCGGCTTATCAGAACCCGGTGGTTGCTTTCGGTATCTATGGCGTGGTTGAACGTGCGCTGGTGCCGTTTGGTCTGCACCATATCTGGAACGTACCTTTCCAGATGCAGATTGGTGAATTCACCAACGCGGCAGGCCAGGTGTTCCACGGTGACATTCCGCGTTATATGGCCGGTGACCCGACTGCGGGCAAACTGTCTGGCGGCTTCCTGTTCAAAATGTATGGTCTGCCAGCCGCTGCTATCGCTATCTGGCATTCAGCTAAACCAGAAAACCGCGCCAAAGTGGGCGGTATCATGATCTCCGCTGCGCTGACCTCGTTCCTGACCGGTATCACCGAGCCGATCGAGTTCTCCTTTATGTTCGTGGCACCGATCCTGTATGTGATTCACGCCATTCTGGCTGGTCTGGCATTCCCGATCTGTATTCTGCTCGGTATGCGTGATGGCACCAGCTTCTCACACGGTCTGATCGACTTTATCGTGCTGAGCGGCAACAGCAGCAAAATCTGGCTGTTCCCGATTGTCGGTATCATCTACGGTCTGATCTACTACACCGTATTCCGCGTGCTGATTGCCAAGCTGAACCTGAAAACGCCGGGTCGTGAAGATAACGCCGTTGAGCAGAGCAGTGCGACCGGTAGTGAAATGGCGGGTAAGTTGGTTACTGCATTCGGTGGTAAAGAGAACATCACTAACCTTGATGCCTGTATTACCCGTCTGCGCGTCAGCGTGGCTGATGTGGGCAAAGTTGACCAGACTGAACTGAAAAGCCTCGGCGCGCGTGGCGTGGTGGTGGCAGGTTCCGGTGTTCAGGCGATTTTCGGCACCAAGTCCGATAACCTGAAAACTGAAATGGATGACTATATCCGTAATATGTAATCACTCCGACGAGTGATAAACAACGGCCCCCAATGTGGGGGCCGTTTTGTTATAAATACACCCGTAAATACTCTGTCAGGCACAGCAGCGCCATCGCCTGACCATAAGGCATCGACGTCAGGGGCACCTGACGGTAATAGTCCAAATCGTTACCCATCGCCGTACCAAACGACACCTGCTTCAGCTCGCCATCGTCATCAATATTGGCAATCACGCCACGTAACGCCTTTTCCGCGACAGGCAAATAGTCGCGTGACAGATAGCGTTTGCGCACCGCTTTCAGGATGCCATAGGCAAAACCGGCAGTGGCGGAGGCTTCGGGGTAACTGTGTGGATCGTCCAGGAGGGTATGCCACAGGCCGCTGCTGTGCTGGCAGTCGGCCAGCGCTTTGACCTGGCTTTCCAGCACCTGAAGCAGGAAACGACGCGTGGCGTGCTGCTCCGGCCAGTTCATCAGTTCGAGGAAATCCGGGATGACAATGGTGACCCAACTGTTGCCGCGCGCCCAGCGCGCGGCGGCAAAGTTGTGGCGGCCGGCGAAATTCCAGCCGTGGAACCATAAACCGGTCTGACGATCCATCAGGTATTGGGTATGGAGAAGAAACTGGAAACTCGCTTCTTCAACAAATTCCGGCCGTTCCAGCAACTGACCAATCTTCGCCAGCGCCATCACGCTCATCATCAGGGTATCGTCCCACAACTGCTGGGTATTTTCGTTGTTATAGACGATGTGCTGCAATCCACCGTTTTCGGTACGTGGCATCTCATACATTACCCATTCCGCCCAGCGCTCCAGTACCGGTCGCCAGGCTGCATTGCGCGTCTCTTCATAGCGGTATGCCAGCGTCAAAAACGGACAGACGGTGTTGACGTTCTTGGTGGGGGTGCCTTCTGCCAGGCGGGTGCTGAACCAGTCATCGATGATCTGCAACGTGGCCAGGTCGCCTGTCTGCTGATAAAAATGCAGCATGCCATACAGCCCGATACCGTGCGTCCACTCCCAACCTGCCCAGCCTTTGGTATCAATTACGCGGCCATCATCGAGGCGCAGCAGAAATTCGCCGCTTTCGTCGCGGATATTGACCAGATTTTGCGTTAACTGATGGATCAGCTGCACCAATTCCTTACGCGGCAGCAGATACTCGGGCTGACGTAACAAGTTGCTATGTTTTACCGGAAATACGGTCATGATCTATTCCTATCGTTTTGAAGGGGCAGGGAGAGGATGTAGCGCGCTGGCTTTTCGCGGTAAAGGCGGTGCCGCGGGCTTAAGGCGATTGAGGTAGCCAACGTTGTTGTTACCCCATAAATGTTCGTAGGGCATCCCCGCCAGCGTTTCGACAATCTCGCGTGCTTCCGGGGTGATACGCTCCGGCACTGGACGCCCGGCATCACGCATCTTCAGCGTCTCTTCACGCAACACGGTGTGGGTATGCAGATTGAGTTTAAAGCGCAGCGACACCAGAAAACCGCAGGTCAGTACGCAGACGGTGCCGATACTGAGGATCGCCAGAATGGTGTGGCTTACCGCCGGTACCTGCGTGGTATGCCCGGAAACAAATCCCGCCAGTTGCAACACGATGCCAACCAGCATGACGGCTCCGGCCTGAGAGGCTTTGCGGGTCAGCGTCATAATGCCGGCAAAGATCCCTTCACGGCGCTGACCGGTGACCACTTCATCCACATCGGCGATATAGGTGTAGGTATTCCAGGGCACATAGTTGATGCCACCCCGTCCCAGTCCGGCCAGGCCGGAAATCAGCACCAGCAGCGCCATGTTGTTATTCATGCCGGTGTACCACAGGCCTGCATAGGAGAGGGCGCTCAGGCCGAACAGTATCACCACCAGACGATACGCCGGTGCCGGTCCCAGGCGGATGCACAGTGGGATCATCGCCATCACCGCGATAAATTGCAGCACCGCCATGGTGCCCATCAGGCTGGAAGCAATCTGCGCGCTTTGCATTAACACGAATACCACGTACCAGGTGAAGACCGCGTTAAACACGTCCTGCGCGATGTAGCCACCGAGATACATGCCGAGATGCTGACGGAAGATACGAATGCGCAGCGTCGAACCGAGTTCGATGTAGAGGCGTTTCAGACTTTGCCACAGCGACAGGCCGGATTTCTCCTGCTCGGCACGCAGGGATTCCGCTGAAAAATCAGCCGGGTGGCGCTCCCAGGTAAAGCGCCACACCAGCGTCAGCACCAGGGCGCAAATCACCGCGAACACCAGGCTGGCATAGAAGAACGACAGCGGATTTTCTTTGCCGAACCAGCCAATCAGGATACCCGGCAGAAACGCCGCCAAAATCGCCGACAGCTGCGCCAGGGCGATGCGTGCGCCCGAGAAGCGAGTTTTCTGTTTGAAATCATCGGTCATCTCTGGCACCAGCGTTTCGTAGGGCACCAGAATCATGGTGTAGACAATATCGAACAACAAATAGGTCAGCAGATACCACCAGAAACTCATGTCGGCGATCCACATCAGGCTATAGCTGAAGACGCAGGGGATACCGAGCATGATAAAGAACTTGCGGCGACCAAAGCGTTTACCCAGCCAGGTGGAGCCGAAGTTATCGGTGAGAAAACCCATTAACGGACTGACCAGCGCATCCAGCACGCGCGCGGCAGCAAAGATAAAGGTGGCTTCGATAGGGGTCAGTCCACAAAACGTGGTGTAGAAATACAGCAGCCAGGCGGCAGTCAGCGCCGTGGTGCCTGCGCCGAGGAAATCCCCGGAGCCATATGCCAGATAGTGGCCCAAACCAATCTTACGTGAGCGCATTGCAGGTACTCCCTGAGACAAATGTGGTGTACATCCCTCATCCTTCCGGACAGCTGGCTCGGATTGGTTAGAAAGTAGAGCGGGAAGCGGTGCTAAACCTTCGCGATTTGGCAAGCTTCCCTGCACAAGTGGCAAAATCGCAAAGAAACGATGGTGATAAATCTAATTTATAAAACAGTGTTTCATTTTCGTGGTGGGAAAAATGTCAGAATTGTGTCGCGACGCGATTTATGGCGCGGAAAAGTGATGTAAACGCAGCCATTTAATGTAAGAAAAGTGGTCCCGAGGTTGAAAGAAACAGAATTCCTCCCGCATACTGCCTGACTAAACTCCAGGTTTAAGGAAATGCACCATGGCTGAAGAAACCATTTTCAGTAAAATCATCCGTCGCGAAATCCCCGCTGACGTGGTTTATCAGGACGAACTGGTTACCGCCTTCCGTGATATCGCACCCAAAGCACCTACGCATATTCTGATCATCCCTAACGTGCTGATTCCCACCGCGAATGATGTGCAGGCCGCACACGAGCAGGCATTGGGGCGCATGATTACCGTCGCAGCGAAAATCGCCCGTGATGAAGGGATCGCCGAAGATGGCTATCGTCTGATCATGAACTGCAACCGTCATGGCGGCCAGGAGGTTTACCACATTCATATGCATCTGGTCGGCGGCAAACCGCTTGGACCGATGTTGGTTGACTAAACCTCAGGCAGGACTTGCTATGCGTCAATGGCTGAGCGGCCTGTTATTGCTGACCCTGGCGGGTTGCAGCAGTGATAAGCCGATGATCAATACTTCGCAATCGCTGGTGATGGAATCGTCAGTGCTGTCGGCCGGTATCATCACCGATGAGCCGAAGCTGGCGGGTAATGATGGGCAACTGCGCGCTGCCAGCGTGCTTTACAATCAACGCGAAACGCCGGTCACTGTACACTATCGTTATTATTGGTACGACGATAAGGGGCTGGAAATCACGCCGCGCGAACCGGCGCAGACGCTAACGGTTCCCGCGCATGGCAGCGTGGAAGCCGCATCGCAAATCGGCAATCTGACCGCCAGCAAGGTGCGTCTCTATCTTTATCTCTGAGGAGTAATCCGTGATTCGCAGTTTACAACGTTCCGGCGCGCTGTTATTTGCGCTGATGCTGACCGGCTGTGTGATTAAACAGCAAACACCGGCTCCGGTAGAACCGACCCAACCGACGACACCGACTCAGCCTGTTCCGCCGCCAACCCAGCCGCAACAGCCACCGGAAACGGTGCCACAGCCGCCTAAGTTGAAAACCATCAACTGGAGCGCCAGCGTACAACCGCTGGTGGCCAACATGGTGCAATCAGCCGGGGTCAATCCGGGCAGCGTGCTGATGGTGGATCGCATCAAGAACAGCACCAATGGCGCGTTGCAGAGCGACAAAGCCACCGATGCTATCCAGAATGCGCTGGCGAACAACGGCAAGTTTACCCTGGTAACGCCGGAGCAACTGGCGCAAGCGAAACAGGCGCTGGGTTTATCGGCGGACGACAGCCTCAACTCGCGCAGCAAGGCGATTGGCCTGGCACGTAACGTGAACGCGCAATATGTGTTGTACAGCAACGCCGCGGGTGATGTGAAATCCCCGACGTTACAAATGCAGCTGATGTTGGTGCAGACCGGCGAAATTATCTGGTCAGGAAACGGTGTTGCACAGCCCTGATATTCAGCTGAATTATCTGATTGAACAACAATGGCCGACGGCGCAAGCTGGCGGTCATTTTTTCACGTTGCCAGGTCTGAGTGGACAGAGTGTACGCATCGATAGTGGGCAGGGTTCATTGCTGGCGCGGCGCGCACCTGGCTCACCGATTCCCTTTGTCGACCGTCAGCGTGAATATCGTCTGCTGAACAAACTCCAGGCCTCCCAACTGGCACCTCGCCCCCTGGGCTGGCGCGAGCCCTGGCTGCTGTTGCCGTGGATAACGGGAGAGGTGTTGTCAGACGCCGAATTCAGCCAACAGCGTGAGGCGGTGGTGGCGTTACTGCAACGTCTGCATCAACAGCCGCTGACCGGCTATCGGCTCTCCCTTACGCCGCTGTTGCAGCGTTACTGGCAGCTTTGTCAGCAGAAACACTGGCGCTGGCAGCGCCGATTGCAGCGGTTGGCGAAAGTGGGTGAGCCGCGTCCATTACGTCTGGCTCCCATCCATATGGATGTTCACGCCGGGAACCTGATCATGACCGATGCGGGACTGCGTCTGATTGACTGGGAGTATGCGGCCGACGGGGACGTCGCGCTGGAACTCGCGGCAATTTGCGCGGTCAATCCAGCACAGCAACAGGAATGGATCGCGACTTATGCCGAGGCGACGCAGCTGATTCCCGCCGTATTGCAGCGGCAAATTCAGCAATGGCAGCCGTGGCTACAGGTGTTGATGGCCAGTTGGTACCAACTCCGCGCCGAGCAGAGCCAGGATGACACGCTGGAGCAACTGGCGCGTGCCAGCTGGCAAGACCTTTGATTTTACAGGATTGATATGATGACGATGAATACCCCCGGACCACTGATGCTCGACGTCGAAAGCTATGAGCTTGACGCCGAGGAGCGGGAAATTTTGCAACATCCGTTGGTAGGTGGCCTGATTCTGTTTGCCCGCAACTATCATGACCCGGCGCAGTTGGCTGAACTGGTGCGGCAGATTCGTGCGGCATCGCATAGCCGCCTGGTGGTCGCGGTGGATCAGGAAGGTGGGCGGGTACAACGTTTCCGTGAAGGATTCACCACGTTACCGGCAATGCAGTCGTTCGCGGCGTTGCATGATCTGCCGACCGCAGGAGACGTGGCGCAGCAGGCAGGCTGGCAAATGGCGGCGGAGATGATTGCGCTGGATATCGACATCAGCTTTGCTCCGGTGCTGGATATTGGTCATATCAGCGCGGCGATTGGCGATCGTTCGTTCCATGCCGATCCGCACATCGCTTTACAAGTGGCGCGTCGCTTTATCGCGGGCATGCATGAAGCGGGTATGAAAACCACCGGCAAACATTTTCCCGGACACGGTGCGGTGAGCGCCGATTCGCATAAAGAGACGCCACGCGATCCGCGTGATGCCGGCACCCTGCGTCAGCATGATATGGCGATCTTCCAGCAACTGATTGACGAGCGTGCGTTAGATGCGGTGATGCCCGCCCACGTTATCTATACTGAGGTGGACCCGTTACCTGCCAGCGGTTCGCCTTACTGGTTGAAAACCGTGTTGCGTGAGGAGCTGGGCTTCGACGGGGTGATTTTCTCCGATGATTTGTCGATGGAAGGCGCCGCCGTCATGGGTAGCTACGCTGAACGCGCGCAACAGTCGCTGAACGCCGGATGTGACATGATTCTGGTATGTAACCATCGTCAGGGGGCGATCAGCGTGCTGGATAATTTGATCCCGATCGGGGCGACGCGGGTGGCGCAGTTATACCATCAGGGACGATTCACGCGCGATATGCTACAGGCGAGCACGCGCTGGCAGCAGAATCAGCGCCAGCTCAGTGAGCTGCAACACCGCTGGCTGGCACACAAAGCGTCGGGCAGATAACGGCCGCTGCCCGGAACGTTCACCACGCTGAGGATAATCATGATCATCTATTTGCACGGTTTCGATTCCAACAGTCCGGGCAACCATGAAAAGGTGCTGCAATTGCAGTTTATTGACCCGGACGTCAGGCTGATCAGTTACAGCACCCGCCACCCAAAACACGATATGCAGTTTTTGCTGAAAGAGTGTGACAAGCTGCTGCATCAGGCTGCCGATGATCGGCCGCTGATTTGTGGTGTCGGCTTGGGGGGGTATTGGGCCGAACGTATCGGCTTTCTGTGTGGCATTCGCCAGGTGATCTTTAATCCTAACCTGTTCCCGGAAGAGAATATGGAGGGCAAGATCGATCGCCCGGAAGAGTACGCCGATATCGCCACCAAATGCGTCAACAATTTTCGCGAGAAGAACCGCGATCACTGCCTCGCCATTTTATCACGCCATGATGAAGCGCTGGATAATCAACGCAGTGCCGCACAGCTGCATCACTTCTATGAAATTGTCTGGGACGAAGAAGCCAGCCATAAATTCAGGAACATCGCACCGCATCTTCAACGCATCAAAGCCTTCAAAACCTTGGTTTAATCCTGCCTGCGCCGTGTGATGCGGCGCAATGTTTGTGTAACATTCTGATAATGCCGCTGAAAGATTGATGTACATCAATTTTGTTGTGATATCCCGATCCCGCCATGATATTCTGCCCTCAGCTCGCGATTTAATTTCGCCAACCCTATGTTTATTAAGGTTTTTTATTAACCATTAATTAACTTTTGGTTTACAACTTTGAGGGGGTCTTTGTTGACTACATCTATGAAAAAAATTGTGATTGTCGGCGGTGGTGCCGGCGGCTTAGAGCTGGCCACCCAGCTCGGACACAAGCTGGGCCGGAAAAAGAAAGCTGAGGTGATTCTGGTTGATCGTAACCACAGCCATCTGTGGAAACCGCTGCTGCATGAAGTCGCTACCGGTTCACTGGATGAAGGTATTGATGCGCTGAGCTATCTGGCCCACGCACGTAATCACGGTTTTCAGTTCCAGTTGGGGTCCCTGACGCAGATCAACCGTGAAAACAAAACCATCGAGCTGGCAGAGATTCTCGATGCGGAAGGTGAAGTGTTGGTGCCGCAGCGTGAGTTGGCCTATGACACGCTGGTGATGGCGCTGGGCAGTACCTCGAATGATTTCGGCACTCCGGGTGTGAAAGATCACTGCATTTTCCTCGACAACCCGCATCAGGCGCGTCGTTTCCATAACGAAATGCTCAACCTGTTCCTGAAATTCTCGGCCAGCGAAGGCCGCCTGGATAAAGTGAACATCGCCATTGTCGGCGCCGGTGCGACCGGCGTTGAGCTGTCAGCGGAACTGCATAATGCGGTGAAACAGTTGCACAGCTACGGCTACAAAGGTCTGGATAGCTCCGCGCTGAATGTCACGCTGGTGGAAGCCGGTGAGCGTATTTTGCCTGCGCTGCCGCCACGTATTTCTGCCGCGGCGCATCAGGAGTTGACCAAACTCGGCGTGCGCGTGCTGACGCAAACCATGGTCACCAGCGCCGCAGCCAACGGCCTGAACACCAAAGGTGGCGAGTTTATCGAAGCCGACCTGATGGTGTGGGCGGCCGGTATCAAGGCACCTGATTTCATGAAAGAGATCGGCGGGCTGGAAACCAACCGCATCAACCAACTGGTGGTGAAGGACACGTTGCAGACCACCCTGGATGATGACATCTATGCCATCGGCGACTGCGCCTCCTGTGCGCTGCCGTCTGGTGGTTTCGTGCCGCCGCGTGCGCAGTCTGCTCATCAGATGGCCTCGCGCGCGCTGGAGAACATCCTGGCGCAGATGAAGGGCAAGCCGCTGAAAGCCTATGTCTATAAAGATCACGGCTCGCTGGTGTCGCTGTCGCGCTTCAGTACCGTCGGCAGCCTGATGGGCAACCTGATGCGTGGTTCGATGATGGTCGAAGGGCGTATCGCCCGTTTCGTCTACATTTCTCTGTATCGTATGCACCAGATCGCCCTGCACGGTTACTTCAAAACGGGCCTGATGATGTTGGTCGGTAGCCTGAACCGCGTGCTGCGTCCTCGCCTCAAGCTGCACTAAGCCATTCCGGGCGGTTTCAGCCGCCCGAATCTGCTAACTGATTGAAAACGTTCAGACCGGCCCGCAGCGCCGTCTGGCGTTTTTCTGAACTAAGAACTCTCCGAAAAGCTGGCCCTGACGGCCCGGCGCTGCGTTTCCTCCATTAATCTGATGTTGCAAAATCGGGCCATCTGTAAAACTTATCTCACAGACACGGCGCGTCGCGCACGCCGGTTATGTCCCGGCTACACAGGATGCTGTGAGTTTCAGGATTGCGCGGTAACAACTTCAGGAGGACATTCCTGTGAACAAATCAATGTTAGCGGGTATCGGTATTGGCGTAGCGGCCGCATTAGGGGTTGCTGCAGTTGCCAGCATGGATGTCTTTGACCGTGGCCCGCAATACGCTCAGGTTCTCTCCGCAACACCGATTAAAGAGAGTATCAAGCAACCGCGACAGGAGTGTCGCAATGTGACATCAACCCATCGCCGTCCGGTGCAGGATGAGAATCGTTTGACCGGTTCCGTATTGGGTGCGGTGGCTGGCGGTGTGCTGGGTCACCAGTTCGGTGGTGGACGCGGCAGGGATGTGGCGACAGTCGCAGGCGCACTGGCGGGTGGCTACGCCGGTAATCAGGTACAGGCAGGTATGCAGGAACGTGATACCTACACCACTTCAGAACAACGTTGCAAAACGGTGTATGACAAACAGGAAAAAATGCTGGGTTATGACGTGACCTATAAAATAGGCGACCAGCAGGGCAAAATCCGTATGGAAAAAGACCCTGGCACCCGCATTCCGCTTGACCGTAATGGTCAGTTGATCCTGAATTCAAATCAGGCCTGATTGGGCAAAGACACATCACAGCAGGGGGCGATCCTCAGGGATCACCCCCCTAATCATTTCTGGCATATATCGCGCGGATTTTTATAAAAAATAGCGCGATAAATCGCGGTGCTACAAATTAAAGTCATTTTTCATGGCTAATTATCGCCTCATCCCTGAGGCGCTACAGATATATGAAAACTACAACCATCAAATACCTGAGTTATTGGTTAACCCACTCAATGCTGAGCCAAGGCCACTCACCACGCCACCGACGGTCGATAGCACCGAACCGAGTAAGCCCGTGACAGTTGAGGTGAGGTTACCCACGACTCCGCTCACATCCGCGACACCGGGAAGTGATACCGCGCCGCCGCTAACCTGTGAAATTTCCTGCTCAGAGAGTTCACGCATTGATTCATTCATAGTTGGACTCCAGATTATCAAAAAATGGTTGACTGGATGATAACGATATTTGAATCGGGCCTTGTTTTTTGAAAGCCCTTATTCAGGATAGACGGCATTGGATGAATGAAAAGAATATTTTTGAAAAATAATTGGCCCTAAAAAAGAAAGTTATTTTTACTGGCGAAAATAAGTCTCCGGTATTTTTCCGGATTATTTTATATAACCATCAATACGGAAAAGAATAATTCCGTAATAAACTCAGTTCTGTCCTAAATAGGTTATGACCACTCAGCCATATCGATCACCCGGTCTGCCGAGGCGATAGTTGAAGGGCGGTGGGCGATCAGGATACGGGTGATGTTCAGCCCGCGGATGGCTGCATTGATTCGGCTCTCGTTATCGACATCAAGGTGGCTGGTTGCCTCATCCAGAAATAACACCTGGGGGCGACGATACAGTGCGCGGGCGATCAGCAGCCGCTGCTTTTGCCCGCCAGAGAGACTTCCCCCTAACTCACTGATCAACGTTTGATACCCCATCGGCATTGCCAGAATATCATCGTGAATTTGGCTGAGTCTGGCGCATTCCTGTATCCACGCATCATCTGGCTGGGTATCAAAGGAGCAAATGTTCTCCGCCACGGAACCGGCCAGTAGCGTGTCCTCCTGAAGTACGCAGGCGATACAGGCCTGCCAGTTGGCGATCCCGCTGGCACGAATGTCGATGCCATTGACATACACCTCTCCGCCTGTCGGCTTCAGCAATCCGGCCATAATCTTCAGCAGGGTGGTTTTTCCTCTACCGGAGGGGCCGGTGATCGCCACACATTCTCTGGCATGAATATCCAAATCCAGCTCATTGAACAGCAAGGGGCTGAACGGGTCGTGCCGGAAGGTCAATTTTCTGACGGATAATGCCGCTGGCTCCTCGTGGTGCAGAAGCGGATGGACAGGCGCGCCAGGTGTCGTTTCAGGTGTCGCAAGGACGATATCGGCCACGCGGTCCTTATGCACAGACAGCATGCGGAGCTGGAGCACATTATCCAGCAGGGCCGCAGTGCGATCGGCAAAGAGTCCACGATAGGTGCTGAAGGCGACAAACATCCCCAGCGTCATATGCCCGGCAATCACCGCATTCGCCCCCAGCCACAACAGGGTAATTTGTTGCAGCGTGGCAATCAGGGTATTGCCGCCTGAAAACAGCATCTCAAAGCGGGTCTTGCGGATGGTGGTATTGGCGCTTTCGACATTCAGGTTTAACCAATGCTGCGCCCGTAGTGCCGCTAATCCCAGCGCTTTGATGGTGTGGATGCCATACAAGGTTTCCATAAAATGGGAACCGGAACGGGCATTTTTGACAATTTGTTCTTCTGAGCTTTGTCGCCATGCCTGGTAGGTACCCAGACGAAACAGGATCCACAGCAGGGTAAACGCCAGCACTACCCATAATAAACTGCCGCCATACAACAGCATCATGATAATCAGACCTACGGTCATAATGCTGTCGATAATGCCGCTGACCACATTACTGGTCAGAGTGGTTTGTAGCGTCTCCAGCGAGGTAAAGCGCGACTGAATATCGCCAAGCTTGCGCTTTTCAAACCATTCGGTTGGCAACGCGAGCAGATGATCAAACAGCCGCGCTTTGCCTTGCACCGTAATCAGGGTGCTCATGACCAGCGAAGTCCAGCCTCTGAGCATGCTGGCACCGGTGCGAAACAGCACAAAAAACACTAATCCGAGACAAATCAACGTCAGTAGTCCGGCATCGCTGGCGGGGATGGCATGGTCCAGCACCATCTGCATCCCCACGGGCAGCAGCAGACTGACGGATTCTATCAGCACCGAGTAACAGAATAATTTGGTGAGCGTAGTTCCCAGGCCAGCAATGCGTCCCGTCAGTGACCAGAGAGGTATGCGTGGGCCGGCAGGGGAATTTTTCGGTATCTCACCCGAGGGCCATAATTCCAGCGCCACGCCGGTAAAATGCAGCGAAACTTCCTGCATCCCCAGCACACGATGGCCTGTAGCCGGATCATGAATAACGACGCGGTTACGCTTAACCGCAACCAGCACTACAAAATGGTTAAGATCCCAGTGCAGGATACAGGGCAACTTCAGCGCTCGCAGATTATCCATCTCCAGCCGTAGTGCGCGCGATTTCAGACCGGCCATCGCTGCGGTATCGATCACGGTACGCAGGGTCGCCCCCCGGGATGAGATGCCGGATTGTTGGCGCAGCAGTCTCAGATCTGCCGGTAACTGATACCAACTGGCGATCATCGCCAGACTAACCAGCCCACATTCAGCCGCTTCAGTTTGCAACAGCACCGGTATGCGACGTCGCAGGCGGATATGCAGGCGGGAGAAGAGTTCTTTCATTTCACCGTTCGTCACTGACTGGCCCCGTGATGCTGTTTTTCAGGAAATAGTAAGGGGAGAGCATCCACTGCCACAGTGGCCGCTTTTCAAGAAACACCGTGGCCTGAAGCTGCATACCACTGGCTAATGGCAGCGTTTTTCCCTGCCAGCGCAATCCCTGGTGATTCAGCGCTACATTGGCTTTAAACCAGGCTCCGGCGATCTGCCCATCCGCTAACCGTGGCGCGCTGCCATAGTTGTTGAGTTCACGCGGTGAAACCGGCGCGGAGGATATCGACAGCACCTTGCCCGGAAACTGACCATATTTCTCCGCCGGGTACGCGGCATAGCTGATATTAATCATGTCACCGGGTTTGACGTAGGGGACGCTGTCGTTCGGTAGCCAGATCACCAGGCTGGGGGTGCTATCGCCGGTCGGTACCAGTTGCGCCAGGCTATCGCCGTCGCTAACCATCTCACCTTCAGTGACGCTTAATGACGAGATACGTCCGGCTGAGGGGGCGGAAATCAGGCGCTCACTGCCTGCGTCAGCTTCCGCCAACTGCCGCTCGATATCGGCCTGACGAATGTGGTACTGCGCCTGCTGGGCGTCAAAATCGGCGGCACGGGTCACCTGCTGGCTGAGCAGCTCTGCAATCTGCATATCCTGTTGTACCCGCTGCGAGTTCAGGCTATGCCAGACACTAAGCTGTTGATAAAAAAGATAGCGTTGATTGTTTTGCTGGTCGGTGGTGATCAACCCCTTACGCATGAAACGGCTATAGTCGTTCATACTGCTGCGCATCACGTTCAACCCTTCAGTGGCAGAATCCACCATCTGTTGGGTTTTTTCGCGGGCGCTGCGTAACTGATCAAGTTGCTGCTGAATGCTGGTCAGGGTGGCGCGTCGATTTTGTTCCAACTGATGCTGCATTTCTCCCATCTGCTGCTGCTGTTTTTTCAGCAGGGCACGGGTGGTGGCGCTGAGGTTGCCGGAAGAGGACACGCGGCTGATATCCAGCGCATACAGCGGCGTACCGGCATTGACCTGTTGGCCGGGGGAGACTAATAAACGGGAAATCACCCCTTGTTCAGGTGCAAACAGATTGATGGTGTGGGGCCAGGTGATGACTTCGCCACTGACATTGGCCCGGCGTGTGTAGCTGCCCTGCCACAGAAAAAGCAACAGTGCGGCAAGAAACAGTAAGGTGATGCACAACGTTATCCATACGGGCCAGCCCGTGATAAGCAGAATCGGTCCGGCGTAACGTGACTGCAAATGTTCACTGACTTCCTTGCGAAACAGCATAAACACACCAGCGCATAAAATGGACTGATGAGAAAGATAGTCAGCAACCCTGGGCTTATCCAGTATCAGGGCTGATATTTTACGTGGGCGGGGTTAAAAAGAGTCATGTTTAATTTTATGATATATAAAGACAATCAATTTATGGTGTTTTCAATGGAATGATAAAACCATTAATTTAATTTAAGCTGATGCGCATTGCTGCGCACCAGCAATAAGCCTTACACTCGATTTTTCATCAGGTCACTGACGAAATTCTGCACCCACTCCATGCGCGTTTTGCGCTCGGCTAAATCGCGGGTGAATTTCAGGCGTGTCGGACCATCCAGCTTCCACTGGCGCGGGTCTTTTTGCAGCAGACCAATCAACCAGCCAGGATCGACGTGGTTCTGCGGCGTGAACTCAAAGAAACCGCCTTTTTCACTGGCCTCGATGCGGCGCACACCCAGCTGACGCGCAACTAAACGCAACGCTGCAATATCCAGCAGATTACGTGCTGCATCAGGCAGGGAGCCAAAGCGGTCAATCATCTCCACCTTAAGCTCAGCCAGTTCGCCGTCATCGCTGGCGCTGGCGATGCGTTTGTACAATGACAGACGGGTGTTCACATCAGGGATAAAATCATCCGGCAGCAGCGCTGGCATACGCAGCTCAATGTCCGTCTGGTTACTGGTGAGGTCTTCCAGCGAGGGTTCACGTCCGGCCTTCAGCGCATCGACCGCGCTTTCCAGCAGCTCCATATACAAGGTAAACCCGATGGTTTCCATCTGGCCGCTCTGATCTTCACCCAGCAATTCACCGGCCCCGCGAATCTCCAGATCGTGGGTCGCCAGCGCAAAACCGGCACCCAAATCCTCCAGTGAGGCGATAGCTTCCAGTCGCTTTTGTGCGTCGGTGGTCATGGCTTTCGGATGTGGGGTCAGCAACCAGGCATACGCCTGGTGGTGCGAACGGCCGACACGACCACGCAACTGATGCAACTGCGCCAGGCCAAAATGGTCGGCACGTTCGATGATGATGGTATTGGCGCTTGGCACGTCGATACCAGTTTCGATGATGGTGGTACACACCAGCACGTTGAAGCGCTGGTGGTGGAAATCGTTCATCACCCGTTCCAGATCGCGCTCACGCATCTGGCCGTGACCAATGGCGATGCGGGCTTCCGGCACCAGTTCCGCCAGCCGTTGGGCCGCCTTTTCGATGTTTTCCACATCGTTGTACAGATAGTAAACCTGGCCGCCGCGCAGCACTTCACGCAGAATTGCTTCACGCACCACCAGGCTATCGTACTCGCGCACAAAGGTTTTCACCGCCAGACGGCGTGCCGGTGGCGTAGCGATAATCGACAGATCGCGCATGCCGCTCATCGCCATATTCAGGGTACGCGGGATCGGGGTCGCGGTCAGCGTCAGAATATCGACATCGGCGCGCATCGCCTTGATGCGCTCCTTGTGACGCACACCAAAGCGGTGTTCTTCATCGACAATTAACAGCCCGAGATCGTGCCACTTCAGGTCACTCATCAGTAGCTTGTGCGTGCCGATCAGGATATCAACTTTGCCCTCTGCCGCCTGCTCCAGTATCTGGTTTTGCTCTTTGGCACTGCGGAAGCGTGACAGCATCTCAATGCGGATGGGCCAGTTGGCAAAACGATCGCGGAAATTATCGTAGTGCTGCTGAGCCAGCAGGGTGGTGGGCACCAGTACCGCCACCTGTTTGCTGTTCTCCACCGCCAGGAAGGCGGCGCGCATCGCAACCTCGGTTTTACCGAAGCCCACGTCACCGCACACCAGACGATCCATGGCCAGCGGCTGACACATATCGCTCAGTACGGCGTTGATCGCCTGGGCCTGATCCGGCGTGGTTTCAAACGGGAAGCCTTCACAGAACAATTGGTATTGATCGCGGTCGTGCTTAAAGGCAAAACCGGCTTTGGCGGCGCGCTGGGCATAGATATCCAGCAGTTCTGCTGCCACGTCGCGCACTTTTTCTGCCGCTTTCTGACGGGCACGGGACCAGGCATCGCTTCCCAGCTTGTGCAGCGGCGCGTTTTCGTCAGCGCCCCCGGCGTAACGGCTGATCAGATGCAACGACGAGACCGGCACATAAAGTTTGGCGTCGCCAGCGTAGGAGAGCATCAGATATTCGGCTTCAATCCCCCCGGCTTCCAGTCGGGTCAGGCCAATATAACGTCCCACGCCGTGTTCCAGATGCACCACCGGCTGACCGGGATGCAACTCGGCGAGGTTGCGGATCAGCACATCCGGGTTAATGGTGCGGCGGTTGTCCTGACGGCGGCGGCTGACACGCTCGCCCAGCAGGTCGCTTTCACAGATAAACGCCAGCTGGCGTGCGTTATCGATAAAACCGCGTTCGCTGGCACCAATCATCAGGCTGTGCGGTTGTGCGCTGGCGTCCGCCAGGCGGCTGATGGGCTGTGGACGCAATTTGATGCGCGCCAGCAGTTCCTGCAAGCTTTCACGCCGGCCTTCGCTCTCGACTGAGAACACCACCGGACCGTTGAACTGTTCCAGGAACTGACGCAGCAGATCGAGTGGCGCTTTGGCCTGAGCCTGCACCGTCAGTTCCGGCAGCGGTTGATAGCCGAGGTTGGTATTGGCGGCCTTGTCAGCCAGCGTTTCGCTGCTTAACTGGACGCGTGGCCAGGCTTTCAGCTCACTGAATAACGCATCCGGACGCAGCCACAACGCCACCGGCTCCAGCAGTGGGCGCATCGGGTCGATACGGCGGTTTTCAAAACGCGCATTGACGTCTTGCCAGAAGCGCTGCGCGCTGCTTTCCAGGTCGCCGCTGTTAACAATCAAAGTGTTGGCAGGTAGGTAGCTGAATAACGTCGGCAGCGCCTGCTCGAAAAACAGCGGCTGCCAGTATTCAATCCCGGCGGGCAGGGTGCCTTTGCTCACCTGCTGATAAACGTGTTCCGCTTCGCGGCGCACATCAAAGGTTTCGCGCCAGCGGGTGCGAAACTGTTCAATGGCGGCTTTATCGGTCGGGAATTCATGGGCTGGTAGCAGATTGATGGCGTCGACCGCTTCCAGCGTGCGTTGGCTGTCGACATCAAACAGGCGCAGGCTATCGATTTCATCATCAAAGAAGTCAATGCGGTACGGCTGATCGCTCCCCATCGGGAACAGGTCGAGCAGCGCGCCACGCGTGGCATATTCCCCGTGCTCCATCACCTGGTCGACATGGCGATAACCGGCTTGTTCCAGTTGGTCGCGCAGGGCATCGCGCGAAAGCTGTTGCCCTTTACGCATCACCAGCGCATGGCCGTGTAAAAAGCTGTGCGGGCAAACGCGCTGCATCAGCGTGTTCACCGGCATGATCAGCATGCCCTGAGTCAGGGTCGGCAATTGATACAAGGTGGACAAACGGGAGGAGATAATGTCCTGATGCGGGGAGAAGCTGTCGTAGGGCAGCGTTTCCCAGTCGGCGAGGTTACTGACCGGCAGATCGGTGAACTGGCGAATCTCTTCCTGTAGTCGCAGGGCAGATTGCATATCCGGGGTAATCATCAGCACCGGACCCTGATGATGTTCGGTGATGCTGGCACACTCCACCGCCTGGGCGGCTCCCACCAGTTGACCGAGTTGACGGTGGTCACCGGCTTTGACTGGCAGGGTATAACGACTCTGTTCGGACATGGGGTCTCGACATTCTCTCCTTTTATTCCAGGGCGTCATCATTCCACAATCCGCCCTGAGGATCACCTGTCGCGGTGCTTTTTTCCCGGTTCCGTTACTTAATTGATTGCTGCGTATAATGCATACGCGGTCGATCGACGTTGGCCCAGGAGAGTTCCTGTTCCAGATGATAACTGTGGTTACCGTCGTCCCACTTCACGTAATAACCGGTTGGCGCATCACCCTGCTCGAACACGTTGACGATCACGCCTTTAATTTCACCCGATTTGTGTTTAACGATACTGCCTTTGGGAAACTTGAGCATATGTTGTACCCCCACACTCAACATCACTACTTAGTGTAGTTTACCGCAGCGGCTGACCAATAAACGTACAATTAACGTCATTATTTTGTCGATTTTTTGTGCATGAGGTCGCTATGCGACGCATTTTGACGCAACTTTGCCGCAGACTCAGAGGGTTAGAGGTTTCATAAAGCAGGCGGCTCCTTTATCATCCCACTACTTATTTTCAGGCTACTGCCAAGACGGATCTCATGTATCAACCAGTCGCGTTATTCATCGGCCTGCGCTACATGCGTGGCCGCGCTTCAGACCGCTTCGGTCGCTTCGTCTCCTGGCTCTCCACTATCGGCATTACGCTGGGAGTGCTGGCGCTGGTGACAGTGCTGTCGGTGATGAACGGCTTCGAGCGCGAGCTGGAGGGCAATATCCTCGGTCTGATGCCGCAGGCGCTGGTGACCAGCGATAAAGGCAGCATCAATCCGCAGCAACTCACGGCGCAAAGCCTTAATTTGCAGGGCGTTAGCCGTGTCGCGCCATTGACCACCGCCGATGTGGTGCTGCAAAGCGCCCACAATGTTTCAGTCGGGGTGATGCTTGGCATCAACCCGGACGAAAAAGACCCCTTAACCCCTTATCTGGTCAATACCCCGCAGAGCGTGCTGCAAGCCGGACAATACAACGTGATTCTCGGTGAGCAACTGGCCGGGCAGTTGGGCGTCAAACGTGGCGACCAGCTGCGTCTGATGGTGCCGTCAGTCAGCCAGTTTACGCCGGTAGGCCGTGTGCCGAGCCAGCGTATCTTTACCGTGGCGGGTACCTATGCCGCCAACAGCGAAGTGGACGGCTACCAGATCCTGGTGAATCAGCAAGATGCCTCACGCGTGATGCGCTATCCGCTTGGCAACATCACCGGCTGGCGTCTGTGGCTGGATAAACCGCTCGACGTGGATACCCTCAGCCAGCAAAAACTGGCCGATGGCCTGGTGTGGAAAGACTGGCGCGAGCGCAAAGGCGATCTGTTCCAGGCGGTACGCATGGAGAAAAATATGATGGGGCTGCTGCTCAGTCTGATCATTGCTGTCGCCGCGTTTAACATCATTACCTCGCTGGGCCTGCTGATTATGGAAAAGCAGGCCGAAGTGGCGATTCTGCAAACCCAGGGCTTAACCCGTCGGCAGATTGTGGCGGTGTTTATGGTGCAGGGCGCCAGCGCCGGTATTATCGGTGCGTTGCTCGGCACGCTGCTGGGGGTGTTGCTCGCCAGCCAGCTCAACCATTTGCTGCCGGTGATTGGCCTGTTCCTCGATGGTGCCGCGTTGCCGGTGGACATCAATGTCTGGCAGGTGGTCACCATTGCGCTGGTGTCGATGGCCGTGGCGCTGCTTTCTACTTTTTATCCGTCATGGCGCGCTGCCGCCGTTCAACCCGCTGAGGCTTTACGTTATGAGTAACACCCCTTTGTTGCAGTGTCGTGACCTGTGCAAACGCTATCAGGAAGGCAGCGTGCAGACCGATGTGCTGCGCAACGTGGCTTTCAGCCTGCAACCCGGTGAACTGACGGCGATTGTCGGCAGCTCCGGTTCCGGTAAGAGTACTTTGCTGCATCTGCTGGGCGGGTTGGATGCGCCAACCTCTGGCGATGTGATCTTTGATGGTAAATCCCTGAATGCGATGTCCTCTTCGGCCAAAGCTGAGCTGCGCAACCGTGAGTTGGGCTTTATTTATCAGTTCCATCACCTGCTGCCGGATTTCACCGCGCTGGAAAACGTGGCGATGCCGCTGCTGATTGGTAAAGCGGCCAAAGGTGAAGCGGAAGCGCGCGCCCGTGAGATGCTGGCGGCCGTTGGGCTGGAGAAACGCGCTGCGCACCGTCCTTCCGAGTTATCCGGTGGTGAACGGCAGCGTGTGGCGATTGCCCGTGCGCTGGTGAATCGCCCGCGTCTGGTAATGGCGGATGAGCCAACCGGCAACCTCGATGCCCGCAACGCTGATGCGATCTTTGAGTTGCTGGGTGAACTCAATACCCGCCAGGGCACCGCATTTCTGGTGGTGACACATGATTTACAGCTGGCGAAACGTCTCAGCCGTCAGATGGAGATGCGCGACGGTCAGTTGAGCGAACATTTAACGCTGGGAGCGCAGTAATGACGCCTTCGTTATCCCTACTGCTGGGGCTGCGCTTCAGCCGTGGCCGTCGGCGTGGCGGCATGGTGTCGCTGATTTCGATTATCTCCACCGTCGGTATCGCGCTGGGCGTGGCGGTGTTGATCATCGGCCTGAGTGCGATGAACGGCTTCGAACGGGAATTGAATAACCGCATTCTGGCGGTGGTGCCGCACGGTGAAATCGAGCCGGTAAACCAGCCGTTTCGCAACTGGCAGCCGATGATTGCGCCGATCGAGCAGGTGCCGGGTATTGCCGCCGCCGCCCCTTACGTCAACTTTACCGGCTTGATTGAGAGCGGCGCGAAGTTACAGGCGCTCCAGGTCAAAGGGGTGGATCCGCAACAGGAGCCGCGCCTCAGTGCGCTGCCGCGTTTTGTTGCTGGTGATGCCTGGTCACAATTTGCGGCCGGAAAACAGCAAATCATTTTGGGCGGTGGTATCGCTAAGTCGCTAAACGTGAAGCAGGGTGACTGGATCACCATCATGATCCCCAACAATGATGGCGAAAATAAGCTGCTTCAGCCGAAACGCATCCGTTTGCAGGTGAGCGGTATTCTGCAACTCAGCGGCATGTTGGATCACAGCCTGGCGCTGGTGCCGCTGGCTGATGCGCAAACGTATCTGGATATGGGTGACAGCGTCAGCGGTATCGCGCTGAAAATGAGCGATCCCTTCAAGGCGCAGAAACTGGTGCGTGACGCCGGTGAAGTGACCCATTCGTACGTCTATATCCGTAGCTGGATTGGGACTTACGGTTATATGTACCGTGATATTCAGATGATCCGCGCCATTATGTATCTGGCGATGGTGCTGGTGATTGGCGTCGCCTGCTTCAACATCGTCTCGACGCTGGTGATGGCGGTGAAGGATAAGAGTAGCGATATCGCGGTGCTGCGCACGCTCGGGGCGAAGGATGGCCTGATTCGCGCCATCTTTATCTGGTACGGGCTGCTCGCTGGGTTGCTGGGCAGCGTCAGTGGCGTGGTGGTTGGCGTGCTGGTGGCACTGAATCTGACACCGATTATGCGCGGCCTGGAACATCTTACCGGCCATCAATTGCTGGCCGGAGATATCTACTTTATCGACTTCCTGCCGTCAGAGCTGCACTGGCTGGATGTGATTTCCGTCCTGGCCACGGCTATAATTCTGAGCCTGCTCGCCAGTTGGTATCCGGCCCGTCGCGCCAGCCGCATCGACCCGGCCCGCGTGTTGAGCGGGCAGTAACCGCAAACAGGCGCAGCGGCGGTATCGCGGCTGCGCAGATTAAGGAGCCTTTATGCGCACACCCCGTCGTCGCTTACGACTCGCCCGCTATAAAAAAACGCGTCGTAAAGTGCATCAGCGCTTTCGCCAGCGTATTTTTGAACGCGATCGTAAAGCCGAGCTGGCCGCGCATCCCTTACCGCGTGTGGTGGTGTTAACCGGGGCGGGAATATCAGCGGAATCGGGCATTCGCACCTTCCGCGCGGCGGATGGCCTGTGGGAAGAACATCAGGTAGAAGATGTTGCCACCCCGGAAGGATTTCACCGCGATCCGGCGCTGGTACAGGCGTTTTACAATGCACGTCGGCGTCAACTGCAACAACCTGACATCCAACCCAATGCGGCGCATCTGGCCCTGGCGGAGCTGGAGCAGGTATTGGGCGATAACTTCCTGCTGGTGACGCAAAATATCGATGATTTGCACGAACGCGCCGGTAGCCAACGCGTGCTGCATATGCACGGTGAATTGCTGAAAGTGCGCTGTGTCAGCAGCGGCCAGGTGATTGACTGGACCGACGATCTCACCCCGGATGACCGCTGTACCTGCTGTCAGTTCCCTTCCGCATTGCGTCCGCATGTGGTGTGGTTTGGCGAAATGCCGCTGGGGATGGAAGAGATTTATCAGGCACTCGATAGCGCCAACCTTTTTATCGCGATTGGCACCTCTGGTCATGTCTATCCGGCGGCCGGTTTTGTCCATGAGGCGGAAATACAGGGCGCGCATACAGTGGAACTGAATCTGGAACCCAGCCATATCGGTAACGAATTTGCTGAAGGTCAGTACGGCCTGGCGAGCGTAGTGGTGCCGGAGTTTGTGCACACCTTTCTGCGTGGGTTGTATAAATAAACAACAAGTTGCGCGATAAATCACGGCGCTACACATATGTGCATGTTTCGTAGCGGCGCGATTTATCGCGCATTTTTGTTAACGTCCCGCTTTGAGTTTCTGGAACAATGTCTCGTACTGCACGCTGGCGTCGCCGACATCATTCTGCCACTCGCCGTGGTTAATCACGTCTGCTGAGGGATACAGCGACGGGTCTTCCGCCACCGCTTTTGGCAACAATTTCTTCGCCGCCAGATTTGGCGTCGGATAACCAATGGTTTCCGCCACTTTTGCGGCGACTTCCGGGCGTAGCAGGAAGTTTATCAACTTCAGCGCGCCGGCCTTGTTTTTGGCATTGGCCGGGATCGCCAGGTTATCCATCCAGAAAATACCGCCTTCTTTTGGCCAGATGACCTGCAACGGTGTGCCGGCCTGACGCGCAACATAGGCGGAACCATTCCAGATCATGCCGAGATTCACTTCCCCTTCCATATAAGGGTTGCCTGGGTTATCGGAGTTGAAGGCCAGCACGTTCGGCATCAGCTTTTTCAACTCTTCATAAGCCGCGTCGATCTCCTTCGGGTCACGGGTGTTGCCCGAGTATCCCAACTTAAGCAGCGCCATCTGGAACACTTCGCGTGCATCATCGGTCAGTAGCAGGCTTTGTTTATATTCCGGCTTCCACAAGTCGGCCCAGCCGCTGACGCTTTTCGGGTCAATGGCGTCGGTATTGATGCCAATCGCGGTTGCGCCCCAGATATAGGGGATCGAGTAATCGTTATTGGGATCGAACGGTTTGTTGAGCAGATTCGGATCGAGGTTGTGAAAGTTGCTCAACTGAGACTTATCAATTTTCTGCAACATCCCTTCATTGCGCATTTTGGCGATAAAGTAAGTGGAGGGCACCACCAGGTCATACGCGCCATCTTTCCAGGTTTTCAGCTTGGCATACATGCTCTCGTTAGACTCGTAGGTGGAGTAAATCACCTTGATGCCAGTTTCTTTGGTGAACTGCTCCAGCAGCCCCGGCGGCACATATTCGGTCCAGTTGTAGAAGTAGAGCGTGTTGCTGTCGTCAGCCTGTGCGCTCTGCATGCCCAGTGCCAGCGCCCCAGCCGCCAGCCAGTGAGACCATTTATTCATGGGTTGTCCTCTATTTAGTTTTATCGCGCAATAACAGCTGACTGGCTGCCACCAACAGCAGCGACAGTAGCAGCAAAATTGTCGCCAGCGCGTTCACCTCGGGCGAGACGCCGACTTTCACCATCGAGTAAATTTTCAACGGCAGAATTTCAAACGTTGGGCCGGTGACGAAGGAGGAAACCACTACATCGTCCATCGACAGGGTAAAGCTCAACAGCCACCCGGCAGCCACCGCGGGCAGCGCCAGCGGCAGCAATATCTTGCGCAGGATGATGATTTCACTGGCGCCGAGATCCCTGGCGGCCTCCAGCATACGCACATCAAACCCTTTCAGACGTGAATACACGGTAATGACGACAAACGGCAGGCAAAAGGTGATATGCGAAAACAACAGCGACCAGAAGCCGAGTGAGATGCCCAGCAACATAAACAGCACCAGCAGCGAAATCGCCATCACAATGTCGGGTGACATCATTACCACGAACAACATGCCGCTGACGAAAGGTTTGCCGCGAAAACGATAACGATACAGCGCGACTGCCGTCAGGGAACCGATAATCGTGGCGCAGCTGGCGGAGAGCACCCCCATCAGCAGCGAATGTTGTGCCGCCTGGAGCAAACTGTCGTTGTTGATCAGCAACCCGTACCACTGGGTACTGAATCCCTGCCAGTTGATGCCGAAGCGTGACGCATTAAACGAATTGACGATCAGGATTATGATCGGAATATAAAACCAGGCGTAAATGACGGCCATAAAGCTGCCGCGTAACCAGCGTGCCATTATTGCAGCTCCACTTTGTTATTCAGCAGTCGCGCCGCGCGCCAGTAAAACAACAGCATCAGCCCCATCAGCAGCGTCATTACGATGCTGGTGGCGGCCCCAAACGGCCAGTCACGGATGTTGAGAAACTGGCTTTTAATCACGTTACCAATCAGCAGATTTCTGGCGCCACCCATCAAATCGGAGACGTAGAACAGACCCATTGCCGGGATTAACACCAGCAGGCAACCGGCAACAATCCCCGGCATGGTAAGCGGCAAAATGATGCGGATAAAGCGTTGCAGCGTATTCGCGCCGAGATCCCGCGCCGCCTCAAGACAGGATCGGTCCAGTTTTTCCAGGCTGGAGTAGAGTGGTAGCACCATAAACGGCAGCAGGATATAAATCAGCCCGAGGATCACCGCTTGCGGCGTGTACATAATGCGAAAAGGTTCATCGATCACCCCGAGCCACAACAAAAAATCATTCAGCCAGCCGCGGGTGCTGAGAAAAATTTTCAGGCCGTAGATGCGGATCAACGAGTTGGTCCAGAACGGCACGATCAGCAGAAACAACATCAGCGGCCGCAGGCGGGGCGACAGCCTGGTCAGGCACCAGGCGAAGGGATAACCCAGCAGCAAGCAGCAGAGGGTGGCAATCACCGCCATATTCAGCGAATGCAGCAGCACCTCGGCATATAACGGGTCGACCAGACGGCTGTAGTTACTGAGGGTAAACACCATGCTGACGAAATGCGCATCGTCACGCGTCAGAAAGCTGGTGACAAAGATCATCAGGTTTGGCAGCAACACGAACAGCGCCAGCCAGCCGACAATCATTGCCACAATAAAATTTTGCAGGCGATTACGCATCAGCTTCATACGGCAGCACCACCTCCCAGCTTTGCACCCAGCTCACCGCCATTTTTTGGTTTAGCGAGTGGTCAAAATCGGGATCGTCCTCATTAAAGAACTCACTCACCGTAAGCAACTTACCGTTTTCCAGTTCGACGGTAGATTCCAGCGTCATGCCTTTGTAGTTGCGTTCGCGAACATAGCCGATCAGCTGGTCGCTGGGGCTGTCGTCTGCTATCTCTTCCACACGTAAATCTTCCGGGCGCAGCAGAACATGCAATTTATCACCCGCGACGACCGGGAAAGGGCAGTGGATCTCACATTCCCGACCTTCCACGCGTGCGCGAACACCGGGGGCGTTATCGCTGTTCAACACCTCGGCATCAAACACGTTGATTTCACCGATAAATCGGGCGACAAACAGATTGGCGGGTTCTTCATAAATCTCGCGGGGCGTGCCATCCTGTTCAATCCGTCCATCACGCATCACCACGATGCGATCCGACATGGTCAGGGCTTCTTCCTGATCATGGGTGACAAAGACAAAAGTGATACCCAGCTTACGCTGCAACGCTTTCAGTTCGTTTTGCATCTGCTTACGCAGTTTGTAATCCAGTGCTGACAACGACTCGTCAAGCAGCAAGACTTTTGGCCGATTCACCACCGCACGGGCGATTGCCACGCGCTGCTGTTGGCCGCCAGAGAGCTGCTGAGGGCGACGCTGTGCAAAACTTTCCAGCTGCACCATCGCCAGCGCCTCGTTGACGCGCCGGGTTATCTCATCCGCCGGGGTTTTCTGCATCCGCAGGCCAAAAGCCACGTTCTCAAATACCGACATATGCGGAAACAGCGCATAGCTCTGAAACACGGTGTTGATATGGCGGTGCTCGGCGGGCGTGTCGGTGATATCGTTGCCATCAAGGATGATGCGACCGTTATCGGCCTCTTCCAGTCCGGCAATCAGACGCAGGATCGTGGTTTTGCCACAGCCGGAGGGACCCAGCAGGGTGATAAATTCGCCGTGGCGGATAGTCAGCTGAAAGTCGGAGATGATGGATTTACCATCGAAAGCTTTACTGATGCCAGAAAGCGTAACCAGCGCCTGTTGCGCGCGTGTTTGCGTCATTTTAGTCACTCAGTCTGAAAATGATCTGATTACAGCATAGTCGTTGGTAACGGCCTGCCGTGATGAAGGGCGGGATAATACCTGAAAAAAGCACCAATGCCATGTTTCAGCGAGGAATTACCTTGAAAAGTCTGAAAAAAATCGGAGTATGCTGTACGGACACACGCTGGCAGGGAAGTCATCTTTCTTTATTTGATGATTAAGCAAATCATCAGGACGGGACTAACCTGATGGATAATGATTTGACGCAACATCGCGTCACCAGCGACCTATGATAATAATGCAGGTTCTTTAGAGGGATGACCGATGGATCAATTACTTGAGCGCTTTCTCAGTTATGTGGCGGTAGAAACCCAATCAAAACCGCAGGCACGACAGGTGCCAAGCAGCGAAGGGCAGTGGACGCTGGCACGTCAGTTACAGGAAGAACTGCTGGCTCTGGGTTTTGTTGATGTGACCTTAAGCGACCATTGCTGCGTGATGGGCACCTTACCGGCGAATGTTGACTGGCCGACCCCGGTGATTGGCTTTATCTCGCATATGGACACCTCGCCGGATTTCACCGCGAAGAATGTCAATCCGCAGATTATTGAGAACTACCGTGGCGGGGATATTGCCCTCGGCAATGGGGACGAAATTCTTTCGCCAGTGATGTTCCCGATATTGCATAAATTGATTGGTCATACGCTGGTTACTACCGACGGTAAAACCCTGCTGGGTGCCGATGATAAGGCCGGGGTGGCGGAAATTATGACGGCGATGGCGCGCCTTGCCAAAGGGGATATCCCGCACGGTGCGATTCGTGTCGCCTTTACGCCGGATGAAGAGATTGGTCGTGGTACGTCGTACTTCGACATTGAGAATTTTGCCGCCGACTGGGCTTATACCGTTGATGGTAGCGACCTTGGCGAATTCGAATTCGAGAACTTTAATGCCGCGTCAGCCGTGGTGAAAATCGTCGGTAACAATGTGCATCCCGGCACCGCGAAAGGCGTGATGGTGAATGCGCTGGAGTTGGCGATGCGTTTCCATGCTGAAGTCCCGGCGCAGGAAAAACCCCAGTTTACCGAAGGTTATGAAGGTTTCTATCATCTGCACAACATCAAAGGCACGGTAGAACATGCCGAGATGCAATACATCATCCGTGACTTTGACGCCGACAACTACGCGAAACGTAAACAGCTGCTGGAAGAGATTGGCCGTCGGGTCAGCAAGGGATTACACGGCGAGTGTTCGGTAAAAGTCGAGATCAGCGACAGCTATCGCAATATGCGGGAGAAGGTGGAGCCACACCCGCATATTATCGAGCTGGCGTTGCAGGCGATGCGTGATTGCGGCATCGAGCCAAACGTGAAACCGATTCGCGGCGGTACTGACGGTTCAGCGTTGTCGTGGAAAGGTTTACCGTGCCCGAATCTGTTTACCGGTGGCTACAACTATCACGGCAAACATGAGTTTGCTTCACTCAACGTGATGGCCCAGGCGGTGGATGTGATTGTGCGCCTTGCAGCGCTGGTGGCAGAGAAGAAATAACGTCCGTCACGGCGCGTTTATCGCGCCGTGACGGTTCAGTGCATACTGTTGTTAGTCCGCGAAGAACCAGTAGCCACTGTTGACCAGTGCAGCGAGCTGCGCCAGCAGCGATGGGTCATCCAACGCAGTACCAAAATCTTCCAGCGTCAACACCTGACGATTGGCCAGCGCCGCCAGCACTTCCGGGTGGCTACAAGCCACGCTTTCACCGTTAACGAACACCACATCACCCAGCGTCAACACACGCAGACCGCCAAGACGGGTCAGGGCGTCCCCCTGTTGCAGGGCGTCGTAGATCTCATCTGGCTGATACGGCGGCTCGGGTGGCGCGATATCCAGTTCGTGACGTGACTGGGAAATAAATTCGCCAAACCACTGGTTAAATTGTTCCGGTTGATTGATCACATCCAACATCGCCGCACGGATGCCTTCCACTTCTGATGGCAGGATTTGCGACGGACAATCACGCGTTGGGACATCAGGATCGCTATAACGATAGCTGCCCAGCTCATGCGCCAGCACATAGTCGGCAAAACCGCTGATCAGTTCACGGCCACTGGGGGCACGGAAGCCTACCGAGTAGTTCAGCGCGTTTTCCAGCGAGTAACCTTCGTGCGGGAATCCCGGCGGAATATAGAGAATATCGCCCGGTTCCATCTCTTCATCGATGATGGCATCAAAGGGTTCCACCTGGAGCAGGTCCGGGTGCGGGCAATGCTGTTTCATCGGCACTTTCTCGCCAACGCGCCAGCGACGACGTCCGGTGCCCTGAATAATAAACACATCATACTGGTCGAAATGGGGACCTACGCCGCCGCCCGGCACGGCAAAGGAGATCATCAGATCGTCAATGCGCCAGTCGGGCAAGAAGCGGAACGGACGCATCAGCGCCGCAGAAGGCTCATGCCAGTGGTTCACCGCCTGCACCAGCAGCGACCAGTTGTTTTCGCCGAGATGATCATAACTCTCAAACGGACCGTGGCTTACCTGCCATTTGCCGTTGTTGTGGCTCACCAGGCGGCTATCCACCTCGTTTTCCATTGCCAGACCGGCCAGCTCATCAGGAGAAATAGGGTCAATAAAGTTTTTAAAACCACGTTTGAGCACCACCGGGCGTTTTTGCCAGTAGCGCTGAATAAAATCGGGCCAGTTAAGATCGAGCTGATAATCCATAGAAGGGTTCCGGTTAGGGCCATGAATGCCTGCAAGTATAACAGCCCGCGTGCCGTTCTACTCGCGACGATGTTCAACTTCCTGACGTTGGAAGATGACTTCCATACGGGCACCGCCCAGCGGGCTGGTGGTGGCGATAACCTGACCGGCATATTGTTCCAGAATGTCGCGCACCACCGCCAAACCCAGGCCCTGGCCGGGACGCAACGTATCGGCGCGCTGCCCGCGTACAAAGATTAAATCCCGCTTACTTTCGGGAATGCCGGGACCATCGTCGTCGATATACAGATGCAGAGCTTTGTCTGTCTGGCGCGCGGTGACCTCAATAAACTCCAGGCAATATTTGCAGGCGTTATCCAGTACGTTGCCCAGCACTTCCATGAAATCGTTTTGATCACCGATAAAGGTCAGCTCAGGGGAGATATCGAGGGTGATTTCCACCCCTTTGCGTTGATAAACCTTGTTTAACGCCGAGCACAGGCTGTCGAGCAACGCGGAGACGGAATGGAGGTCGCGCTGCAACGGGTTATGGTCGGCCTGCATGGTGGCGCGATGCAGGTAATAACCAATTTGCTGCGAGATACGGCTGATTTGTTCCAGCATCACCGGTTCGGCTTGTTCCACCGTCAGCTCTTTGCCGCTGCGTAGTGAACGCAGCGTACTCTGCAACACCGCCAGTGGGGTTTTCAGGCTGTGGGTGAGATCGGACAGTGTGGTGCGATAGCGCGTATAACGCTGTCGTTCGTTGGAAAGCAGCAAATTCAGGTTGCGAACCAGGCTCTTCAGTTCCTGCGGAGGATTATCATCGAGGTTTTCACGCTGGCTGGTTTCCAGCTCGCGTACCTGAGAAGTGAGATCACCAATGGGCCGCAGGCTCCAGTGCGCGGCCAGCCACAGTAACGGGATCACCAGCAGCAGATTCGCGGCCAGCACATAGCTAAACCATGACCACACCACATCCGAATGTTGCAGTTCCTGCGGGATCGAATCGACTACCACAATCGTCAGCGCCGGTAAGTTGGTGGTGGCATCGTAGCGATTGACGGCAACCGAGTGGGTAAAGGTGTCGTTGCTGTCGGTATCCCAGGCGTGTAATTGCCTCTGCGCCACCGGGTTATTCCCCATCGCCGCCAGGCTGGTACGATTGCTGGTATCAATTTCGTAAAAATCTGGTTTGAGTAACCACTCGCGCTGAATTTTCTTGCGAATCTCCGGGACATCGCGCTGTTGCCACAGCAATTTGCCGTGTTCATCGTAGATAAACACCAGCGTCGGGAAATTCAGCGTCATGCGCTCAGGCTGAGCAATGGTGAGTTTGTTGTCCTGCCATTGGGCGAGGGTGAAGAACAGGTTGCTCTCGCCTCGCATCACGCGGTAGGTGTTCTTATCAAAACTCACCACATAACCCACCACGGCAACCATGCCGTAGGAGAGCGACAGAAACAACACAATGGCTGCCGTCGCCAGCAAAAAGCGGGCGCGCAGTGAGAAGGGACGCAGACGACGCAACCAGTTCATTTATCAGAGATCGAAGCGATAGCCCTGGCCGCGTACGGTGTTAATCACTTCCGTCGGATAGAGCGCGAGAATTTTTTTACGCAGACGCCCCATCAGCACATCAATGGTATGACTTTCACGCAGTTCGGCGTCGGGATAAAGCTGCAACATCAGCGAATCTTTGCTGACCACTTTACCGGCGTTGCGGATCAGGGTTTCCACGATGGTGTATTCAAACGCCGTCAGTTTGACCTGTTCTTCATTGATGGTCAGCTCGCGACGCGAGAGGTCAACCTGAAACGGGGGCATCGAGATAATCTGGGAAGCATGACCGCTGTTACGACGCATCAGCGCTTGCAAACGTGCTGCCACTTCTTCGATATGGAAAGGTTTGGTGACATAGTCGTCGGCACCGGCTTCCAGCGCCTCCACTTTTGCCTGCCAGCCTTCACGCGCGGTCAGCACCAGAATCGGTTGGCGAATGGCATCACCACGCCAGCGGCGGATCAGTGACATACCGTCTTCGCCCGGCAGGCCGAGATCGACCAGCGCAATATCCGGCACATGCTCCTGGAGAAAATAATCGGCTTCTTTCGCATCTTCTGCGGCATCCACCTGATGGCCCATTTCGCGCAATTGCACGGCGAGATGATGACGCAGCAGCGCATTATCTTCCACAACCAGAACACGCATAGCATTTCCTTACTTTCAACACATTGATGGAGAAAAGTATATGCCAGGTCAGCTAAACCGCAGATTAACGCAGGCGAGCCGCGGCGCGCCTGCGTGGGTGGCGATTACTTCAGGTCGTCAACCATCTGGACCGCACGGCCAAGGTAGTTTGCCGGCGTCATCTGTTTCAGACGCACTTTTTCTTCTTCCGGCAGTTCCAGGCTATCGATAAACGCCTGCATACCGGCCGCATCCACGCGTTTACCGCGCGTCAGCTCTTTCAGTTTCTCGTACGGCTTCTCGATGCCATAACGACGCATTACCGTCTGGATTGGCTCCGCCAGAACTTCCCAGTTGTGATCCAGCTCGTCAAGCAGACGATCGCGGTTCACTTCCAGCTTAGAGATGCCTTTCAGCGTCGCCTGGTAGGCAATCAGCGCATAACCCACGCCAACGCCCAGGTTACGCAGGACGGTGGAGTCGGTCAAATCACGCTGCCAGCGCGAAACTGGCAGTTTGCTGGCCAGATGTTGCATCACCGCATTCGCCAGGCCGAGGTTACCTTCGGAGTTTTCGAAGTCGATCGGGTTAACTTTATGCGGCATGGTCGAAGAACCAATCTCACCGGCAATAGTTTTCTGTTTGAAGTGGTTGAGCGCCACGTAGCCCCAGATATCGCGATCAAAGTCGATCAGAATGGTGTTGAAACGTGCGATGCAGTCGAACATTTCAGCAATGTAGTCGTGCGGCTCAATCTGCGTGGTGTAGGGGTTCCAGGTGATGCCCAGAGAGGTAACGAAGGCTTCGCTCAGCTGGTGCCAGTCCACTTCCGGATAGGCAGCGATGTGGGCGTTGTAGTTACCTACCGCACCATTGATTTTGCCCAGCACTTCGATGTTGCCCAGCTGACGCAGCTGACGCTCCATACGGTAAGCGACGTTCGCCATCTCTTTACCCATAGTGGACGGGGTGGCAGGCTGGCCGTGGGTACGCGACAGCAGCGGAATGTCACGATATTCCTGCGCCAGGCCTTTCACTGCGGCAATGATTTTGCTCCAGTACGGCAGAATCACGTCACGGCGGGCGGTTTCCAGCATCAGCGCGTGCGACAGGTTGTTGATATCTTCGGAAGTACAGGCGAAGTGGATAAACTCAGATACCGCGTGCAGGGCAGGGACGTCGGCCACTTTCTCTTTTAGAAAGTATTCCACCGCTTTCACGTCGTGGTTGGTGGTGCGCTCGATGGTTTTGATGCGCGCTGCGTCAGTTTCATTAAAATTGGTGACGATAGCGTCAAGGAAAGCGTTTGCGTCAGCATCAAATGCAGGAACTTCCTTGATCTCTGCGGTCGCGGCCAGTTTCTGTAACCAGCGAACTTCAACCTCAACGCGGAATTTCAGCAAACCGTATTCGCTGAAAATCGCGCGCAGCGGGCTGACTTTATCGCCGTAACGACCATCGACAGGTGAGACGGCGGTCAGAGAGGATAATTCCATCAGTGCAACTCCTGAATCGTTTAACAAAGCGTAATGCCGGAAAGACGTTTAATACGCCGTTCCCAGCCGGGATAAAATGGTTTTTGCCTCACTCAGCAAACGCTGACGCGAGAACATCAGTTGCAGGCGGCCACCACCGACCTGCTGCCATAATACGGCAGAACGGATACCCGCCAGCAGTGCGGCGCGCACGCGGCCCTGAATCTGTGAGCTTTGCAGCACCTGTGGGGAGCCGGTCACCTGAATACGTGGGCCAAGCGGGCTAATCACATCGACATAAATCGCTGCCATCGCGCTGGTGATGGTGTCGGATTCCAGTTCATAGTGCGCCAGTTGGCGATCCAACTGGCTGATGCGCTGGGCCAGGGTGTTCAATGCCTGTTTGTTCCCGTGCAGTTTGCGCTCCAGTACCATCAGGCTCAGGGTGTAACGCGTTAATTCTGCACCGGCACCCTGGCGGCTGCTGCTGTTCAGCACCGCCATTAGCGTCTCCAGCCCGAGCCGCAGGTTGGCCTCATCATTGCCATACACCGCCAGCGTTGAGCCGGGATTGAGATCAAGCAGGCTGCGCAGTGACACGCTCAGCGCGTCATTATTGCAGGTACCCTGATGCGCCAGCTGCTGCACCAGATGCGCAGCCTGGCAGACGCCCGCCAGTGCCAGCGTTATCTCATAATAGTTCTTAGCCACGGTTACTCCTGTATACGCGTCGGCAGCGCCGACCTTAGGCCGCTGCCCAGGGCAGACGCTGTTCAATAATGCCGCCACCCAGGCAAACGTCACCGAGGTAAAACACGGCAGACTGGCCCGGCGTGACAGCCGCAACCGGCTCATCAAAACGCACTTCAATACGGTCATCGCCGTGCGGGATAATTTCGCACGGGATATCGGTCTGGCGGTAACGGGTTTTCACCGTGCAACGCAGCGGCGCGGTAATCGGTTGACGATCCACCCAATGCAACTGCTGGGCAATCAGCCCCACGGACATCAAACGCGGATGATCACCACCCTGCGCCACAATCAGACGGTTACGGGCGACGTCTTTATCGACCACGTACCAGGGATCGTCATTGCTTTCTTTACGACCACCAATGCCCAATCCTTTGCGCTGGCCCAGGGTGTGGTACATCAGGCCCTGATGCTCACCGACGATTTCGCCGTCAACGGTTTCAATCTCGCCCGGTTGAGCCGGGAGATAGCGACCAAGGAAATCGCGGAATTTGCGTTCGCCAATAAAGCAGATGCCGGTGGAATCTTTTTTCTTCGCGGTGATCAGATCAAGCTGCTCGGCAATGCGACGCACTTCTGGTTTTTCCAGCTCACCCACCGGGAACAGGCTTTGCGCAACCTGCTCATGGCTCAGGGTGTACAGGAAGTAACTCTGATCTTTATTGCCGTCGAGGCCGCGCAGCAGGCGGCTTTGGCCGTCAACATCCTGACGACGCACATAGTGGCCGGTCGCGATAAAGTCAGCACCGAGATCTTCAGCGGCGAATTCGAGAAACGCTTTAAATTTGATCTCTTTGTTGCACAGAATATCGGGGTTCGGCGTACGGCCTGCTTTGTACTCTTCGAGGAAATGCTCAAAAACATTGTCCCAGTACTCGGCGGCAAAGTTAACTTTGTGCAATTTGATACCGAGTTTGTCACATACGGCCTGCGCATCAGCCAGGTCGTCAGCGGCAGTGCAATACTCCTCGCCGTCGTCTTCCTCCCAGTTCTTCATGAACAGGCCCTCGACCTGATAACCCTGCTGTTGCAGTAACCAGGCGGAAACGGAAGAATCGACGCCGCCGGACATACCGACGATCACTTTTTTCTGGCTGTTGTCAGACATGACGCACTCTTGATTACGATAAAAACAGGCGGCGTATTCTATCACGCGGAAGCCGGGTGCGCACCCTCGTGAAACGGCCACTGGAACGGAGCAACCAGTTGCAGAGGATAGCGTGCCCCCTGTTGCCACAGCCGCACACTTTCCGCCACCAGCGGCGAACGCAGCTTATCGGCGCTGATAATCTGCTCTGGCGTCAGCCACCAGCAGCAATCGATATCATCGTCATGTGGCGTAGTGGCGACCATTTCTGCCAGATCCAGGCCAAACAGGAACCGCACAAAAGGCGTATTATCCGGGGCGATCCACTGCTGCACACCGAGAAAATAGTCCGGCGTGGCGGTGATGCCGGTCTCTTCAAACAGCTCGCGTTGTACCGCTTCCAACAGGGTTTCATCCGCTTCCAGATGACCGGCGGGCTGATTCCATGTAGCGCGGCCATTGACCTGTTCTTCCACCACCAGCAACTGACCTTGCGCCTGCACCAGACACGCCACCGTGACATGAGGTTTAAACATCGATCCTCCCGGATTGTTAACCTGAAGTTATTGAAAATTGTGCGCTGATATCACGCCATTCGCCCGGCGCCAGATTATCCAGCTGATGTTCCCCCAAGGCATAGCGAATCAGGCGCAGGGTAGGGAAACCTATGTGTGCCGTCATGCGTCGCACCTGACGGTTACGCCCTTCATATAAGGTGATCTTTAGCCAACTGGTGGGGATAGCTTTGCGTTCGCGAATCGGCGGCTGGCGTGGCCACAGCCATTCCGGCTCGGCGACGCACTCGACACCGGCAGGCAGGGTGGGGCCATCATTCAGCGTCACGCCCGTGCGCAGGCGGGATAAATCTGATTCCTGCGGTTCGCCTTCCACCTGCACAAAATAGATTTTTCCGGTTCGCTTACCGGGCTGTGTTAACTGCGCCTGGAGTGCGCCATCATTGGTTAACACCATCAGCCCTTCGCTGTCGCGATCGAGGCGGCCTGCGGAGTAGACGTCGGTAACGGGCACGAAATCCTTGAGGGTGCGGCGTCCGGCCTCATCGCTAAATTGCGGTAAAACATCGAAAGGTTTGTTAAAGAGTATGACGCGTACCGGGCCTTTGGGCCGCGTATCACGGCGGACAGGCTTACGTGCCGGGCCGCTGAATCGTTTATCCTGGTGAATTCGTTGAGAAGTTTTTCGCATGGGCTTTGCAGTCGGTGACAATCAGCGCATTATAACGCGAAACTGCGGTGATTGGCGCGGCGGAAATATTCAAGTAGTATTGACGCGCATCTTACAAATCATTAACAAAAAATCGCTCGAAGGAGAGGTTAATGGAAAGCAAAGTAGTTGTTCCGGCGGAAGGTCAGAAAATCACCCTGGATCAGGGCAAACTGGTAGTACCTAATAACCCGATCATCCCCTACATTGAAGGTGACGGCATCGGTGTTGACGTTTCGCCTGTGATGCTGAAAGTGGTTGATGCCGCTGTGAAGAAAGCCTACAACGGCGAGCGAAAAATTTCCTGGATGGAAATTTACACCGGTGAGAAATCAGTAGAACTCTACGGCCAGGACGTCTGGCTGCCGCAGGAAACCCTCGATTTAATCAAAGAATATCGCGTTGCCATCAAAGGCCCGCTGACTACCCCGGTTGGTGGCGGTATTCGTTCTCTGAACGTTGCGCTGCGTCAGGAGCTGGACCTCTACGTATGTCTGCGTCCGGTACGCTATTACAAAGGCACCCCGAGCCCGGTAAAACGTCCTGAAGATACCGACATGGTGATCTTCCGTGAAAACTCCGAAGATATCTATGCCGGTATCGAGTGGAAAGCCGGTACGCCGGAAGCGGACAAAGTGATCAAGTTCCTGCGTGAAGAGATGGGCGTGAAGAAAATTCGCTTCCCGCAGCAGTGTGGCATCGGCGTGAAGCCGTGTTCAGAAGAAGGCACCAAACGTCTGGTGCGTGCCGCAGTGGAATACACCATCACTAACGATCGTGACTCCCTGACCCTGGTGCACAAAGGCAACATCATGAAGTTCACCGAAGGTTCTTTCAAAGACTGGGGCTATCAGCTGGTGAAAGAAGAGTTCGGCGGCGAACTGATCGATGGCGGTCCGTGGATGAAGTTCAAAAACCCGAACACCGGCAAAGAGATCATCGTGAAAGACGTCATCGCTGACGCCTTCCTGCAACAGATCCTGCTGCGTCCGGCAGAGTACGACGTGATCGCCTGTATGAACCTGAACGGTGACTACATCTCTGACGCCCTGGCGGCGCAGGTTGGCGGTATCGGTATCGCACCGGGTGCCAACATCGGTGACGAATGTGCGCTGTTCGAAGCGACCCACGGTACTGCACCGAAATATGCGGGTCAGGATAAAGTGAACCCAGGTTCCGTTATCCTCTCCGCTGAGATGATGCTGCGTCATCTGGAGTGGTTCGAAGCCGCAGACCTGATTGTTAAAGGCATGGAAGGCGCAATCGCCAACAAAACCGTGACCTATGACTTCGAACGTCTGATGGAAGGCGCTAAACTGCTGAAATGTTCAGAGTTTGGCGACGCGATTATCGCGAATATGTAATCTGCCTTAGCGGGTAGAGTGCAAAACGGGAGCCAATGGCTCCCGTTTTTGTTGGTGCGGCATGCATTTGTGAAGAAACTAAAGGTCACTGAGGGAATGATCATGATAAAACTCATGTTGGCAGAAGGTATTGTGGAAGGCTGTCTGTTGATGTTTGATGTAAAACTGGAAATGGACAACTTGCTTTAGAATTAGTATGCCACAACCCACTTAGTGGGCTGTTTGTCCCGACGATAAAGCATGCAGACTATGGGAATAATCTGTCCTTTGCCTCCAGAAAAACCGCAAGAAGCATGAGGAAGGAATAGCAAACCGTGCAAATTATTAATAAACCTTTGAAGACCGGTAACCAGGACATTAATTTGATAGTGTCATTATCCGGAAAGGTGTATACATCGCTGGCTTTCTCAACAAACAGTATGTTCTTCCTGTTCTTTAGTCGAAGGAAAAAGTAAGCCATAAGTGGTGCGCCAAAAAAACCTACCATGCAGCTAAATGAGTACGGAGCAGGAAACGTATATTTTCTTTGGAAGCGATTCAATAATTCGTAGTACTTGGGCCTGTTGATTGCATACCAGATGATTGAGGCGATAAAAGCCAGGCTGGCAACAATGATAATGGCGATTACAAAAATTTTCATTTGCTGTCAGATGTCCAGGTGTTTGTATATTGAATCCATAATCAAGTCAGCTGCGGAACTTCCAGCCAAACGTTGACCACTCATGAACGATCGAGCGGCTTGAAAGGTTTAATGCTCTGCGCATATCTTCGTAAGGCCGAAGTTTAAGATCATAACGGTTTAGAGACTTGAGAAGGGGTTTATTTACCAGTTCTTTCAGTTGGTTCAATAGCTGATTGCGCTCCACAAAAATTGCTGACTTATAAGGGTGCCTTGTGTGCGGAAGTGATTTTGGTAGCTGCCCTCGATTTTCTACAGGGTCTGTTCTATAGAGGAATAGTATTTTTCGCCTGCATCTCCTACAGTACCGAAAATCTTGTCTCCGGCATTTGTCAGGCCCGCGATAACTCCGTAATACTTCTGCATGAAACTGGCTTCTTCTGTGCTGACTCCGTTCAAAGCCTGGTTTATTTTTGTTTTGGCTTGCCTGAGTGCTGACAGTGCCTGCAAAGTCATTGGTGCTGGTGTATCAGGATCGGCAACAATCAATATCTGCCCGGGCTTTAACCAGGGTGTATCAGTATTCATTCTCATGAACATCTGAGCAGCTGGAGTGCGGGTATCTCTGAACAGTTCTCTGGCCTGATAATCAAGTGACCCAGGCCGCTCGACAATACAATAGCCCGGGGCCATATTACGTGCCATGCATCCATTCTCCGTCGGTTGTCGTATGTATGGCGGTGCCACGTTCAATGCCATACTCAAAAATTTCTAATTAATAGTAAATAATTCTCCTGCGTTAGGCAAAAACTGTTGTAGCCAGTTACAAGTGGTCACTTAGACATGCAGCTAAAACAGCGGAACCCTGCCAAATGGCGGGGTTATTTGCTATCGAGGTCCGCAATTTCGTTGTGAGTGTGATATATATGGTTCCAACACTCTTTAATGGCCGAAATAGTTCCTGAACGGGTGTTTTAGTTTTGAATTAAATAATTTCGTGGCTTAACTTTTTTGTGACCCATCATAGTTCATTATTGCATCGGCAATGATTGTCCCTTGGGAAACACCCTTCTCCCGGGCCAGTAACTCTATCTTCTCGATGGCAGTCAAAGAGAGTTTATAGGTTTTAGGTTTAAATCCACGCTTCTCATCGCTGCGTTTCTGAATGCTACTTGCTGATTGAATCATATTATAACCCTTATGAGGTGGCGCGAAATCAGGCGGTAATCATTATCAATTAGATTGGCTTAAATCATCATGGCGATGCCTATATAAACCATCCCAAGTGAGACCTAACTATAGCTTTCAAATTTAGAATTGGCTTGGCTTTAATGAGGTTTTGTTGATGAGATTTATTGCTGTTAAAAATCTATTTTTTCAATAATGTGCGTGATTGTTCTCTTAATCACAATTTCTAAAAACATCATTAATGTTGTAAGTGTTAAGGGCCAAAGGAAGAAGACTTAAGTTTTCTTCCGTAATTCATAAGCCCCTGTGGTTGACGAACCGAGAAATTAATTGCCGGTGCGCGTCGGGGTTTTCATTATCAGAGGGCGCATATGTGTGCTCTTGTTCATTTTTACCCTTTCAATAACTAAGCCAGTGTGAGTGATGTACATAAGCAACGCTGAGGTAACTATTCTTTGATACTACAGGCAGCACCGATCGTAACCACGGAGGTTAGAGGCCATGAAAATGTCAGCAACTGGCTGCTCCTGAGTCTGTCACTCAAACACACGATACTTTTGTTACAAAACGCCGTCACGGAATGCTGATCTTCAGGGTGCAGATGCGTTACCCTCTTGGCCCTCTTTAAGTTGTTGCGTAGGTATGCTGTTTTGAAACGTTGGGTTTTACTGATTTTTGCTTTTGTTTTATCAAGTTGCACCGGACACGGTTCAACGGAGACGGTACTGAAATCTAAACAGCCGTCAGGTCCCTTACTCAAGAACGATGATCCCTATGTGCCGCTGGAAAGCGCTGATTTGAGTAAGCTGCCGACCGAACTTGAGCCAGTTTCCCGAGAGATAATGACATTGAATCCCATGATCAAACTCTCAGCGAAAAGAAATCCGGCCGAGGCAAAAGTCATGACTCCCGCGGAGTTTCCGGTTTCACTCCTTTTCAGCTCAGTAGAAACAGACATTTCGAATTGCGAAAGGTACAGCCAGGGCAAAATACGTCTGCAATGCCGGAACCTTGCCTACACGGCTGTTCGTGATTTCGTGTCGATGATGCGCGACAGTCGAATAAACGCCTATCTCAAGCAGGCCGTGATAGATGACCTTAAAAGCGATCATTATCTGAACCTGTTTAACGCCTCCCGGTTAGCGTATGAAGTGGCGGAGAGCTGTAAGCAGAAGCACCAGGGCGGCTATGTGCGCCTTTACTGGCACGCCGTGCCGTGCAATGGTCAAGGCGATAAACTGTCTTTCATGGATGCCCGTCGCAAAAAGTTGATTAATTAATCCAGTCCCCATGTCATGGTGAGCCGCTGACAGAATGACCACACTTTTGAGTAAAGTGATAATTATTTAGCTAATAATAAGCATGGCAATAAAAGTTAAGTTTTTAGCGCGGATTTTTGAGATGATTCTTATGCCCCTTCAAGAGCTAAGCCATTGCGAGTGCCGGAGATAAGCGCCGGGTGGGGCATTACCTCTTCTCTGGCGATGCGACAAATCGCGCCGCCACGATCCATCCGCAAAATTTTGAGCCAGTTAACATACACAGACAACATTTCGTGTCATCTCGCGTACAAACCGCTATCGTCAGCGCTCATCTAAAGGAGGGTACGATGCAGGGCGTGATGAAATTTGTTAAAGGCTGGCTGCTGTTTTCGCTGCTATGGGGCATTTTTATGTGGTTCGTCTCCTGGCAGAGTCAAGGCAAAGAACCTGGCATGGCGGTAGTCATGAGCCTGTATGCAGGCTTGATCTACCAGGCCTTGATAACCATGGTGGCGCGCTATAAGGCACGTAAATCACAGGCATAATTGTTCGCATCTGCTCAATGCTGCCCACGTAGCTTTGCGTGGCGCTGACATTAATTTGCATCGGTTCAGGCACGCTGGTCGCACTTTTGGATCATTGTGCAGGTGAGTTGATGATGAGGAAGATGCCGCTGGCCGCGTGGTTTTTTCTGCTGTTGTCGTTTGGGTCATGCGCGCAACCGTTACCAGGGCCGCCACATATGCATGCATACAGTGGCCGCCACCTTGATGCCGGCAACAGTGGCATAGCGGATGTGGCGGAAACGCCGGATGAACACATCCAGGAGCGGCGGGATGAGGTGGGGTACCACCAATAAAAAAGCTGCGGTAGACGCTACCGCAGCTTAGGTCATGATTAAGCGAGTTGCTGCTTAATTATTTGTGGTATTTCCACGCCTGAGTCCAGCTGATACCGACTTCTGGCTCATAATGCAGCTGAGACCATTGTCCTGTCTGGCTACACCAGCCTGCTACCACGCACTCAAACACTTTGCCTTTGTGGGTCACCACATCACCGGCTTTGTAGTTGTTGCCATAAGCCCAGGCTGGATAACCTGCGGAACCCGATAACGCCGGAACCGTAAAGTTTTCCATCAACTGACGCGTCTCTTTACCTGCGGTGACGTCCACCTTTAGATTCATCAGCTGAGGACTGCTGGTTTTTTCCACTGAGAAGGTGAAATAAGACAGTCCGTTGGTGCTTTCCTGAGTACCACCCATTGGCGACCATGAGTAATTGGGTTTGCTGGTTGGTGTCTGAGAAGATGCTACTGTACCTGTAATGAAGTATCTGTTGCCTTCGTCTTTGAATTGCAGACCTAACTTCATGCCATTGATAAATGCCTGATCGTTATTCTGCACTTCCTGAGTCACTTTCACCGCGTGTGTTTGAGTGGCAGAACGCGCACCTTTCACACTGCTGGCTGTCACCTCAGCAATATAATCTCCCGCAGCCAGACCCGCTTTGATCTGTCCGTTCTGATCGATACCATTGGCAACGACTTGTGCACCTTGCTTCAGCGTCCATGCATAAGTCACCTGATCAAAGTTAGCTTCGGCTTCCAGTTTAACCGGATTTGCTGAGGCCATAGTGTTCGAACCACTAATGGAAACGGCAGGTTTTACAACATTCACGGTGACAAAAGCTTCGCCAGATTTTTTGTCGCCATTGGTTGCGGTTACACGGAATTTCGCAGAGACATCAAACAGATTTTTCGGTACGACGATTTCAGCTGACGCTTTATCGTAAGACTTCAGATAAATATCGCTGTTGCCCTCAATGCGTTCCCATTTCCAGGTCACAGAATCCTGGTTGCTGCCAGCAATTACCGGGTAGCCAAAGCCATAGTCACTGGTGCCCACCACATTGATGCTGGTTTTATCCAGTGTAACGGTAGGTGCCTGGCTTTCCGGAGTTTCCGGTACTTCTGGGGTGCTTGAGTTGCAATAGTTCTGACCGTTGAAGTTGTACGCGACGGGACCGGACATGCTCTCGTCCACTTTGGTCGGTACGCCATTCTGTGAATCAATGACTTTGGTATCCACAACGCCGTTATAATCTTCGCTGAAGTTGTAGTAGCTGCCATTAGCCTGCTTGTTACATACTGCGGCGTTCATACTGTTCAGAATCAAACCATTGTCATTACTTGCCGCCCAGGCAAACATACCACCCAGTTTGTATTTCTTCACCAGGTCGCCTTTCGCAATCACGGAACGTTGGGAATCGAAGGTTTCAACCTGTGCGGTTGGGTTACCATTGACTTTAGCGATGGGTTTCCAGATATACGCGGCTTCAGCCTGTTTATCGTAGTAAACGTCCTGTTTCTTGCTGATGATGTTATCGTACAGCTCACGATAATCGGTCACGCCATGCTCATAGGAACCGTTGCTACCAAGCCCCTTACGACTCACTTCTTCACCGTTGGCGATACCATGCCAGAACAGTTTATCGTGTTCCTGTTTCACACTGACGCTATGCCAGCCACGGCTATAAGCCGCTGCACCCACCACCAGTTTCTCTGATGGGAAGTTCGGGTTGTTGTCCAGAATGGCTTTCACTGCGCCTTCGGTGCTGAATCCGCGCTGCGTTTGCTCTCCGGTCATATCGTTGCCCTGGCCATCAATGATGATGTTACCGGCTTCGTCTTTGACTTTATCCTGACCACCCTGCTGGTAATATGTCCCGGCGATCGGTTTGGCATAGACGGCAGCCTGGTGACCCGGGTTACGGGCGAAGGCACCGTACATGTCGTAGGTCATGATATTGATAAAATCAAAATCATCTTTCAGGCTGTTAAAGTCGATCGCAGCGAGTTTTGCCGGTGATGCACTGACGGCCGCACTTAACTGCTTACGCTGTGCACCGCTATATTTGGCATCCATCGCTTTACGCAGTTCTTTGACCAGCGCGGTATAGCGTTCTTTTTCTTTCTGATAACCATCGGTGGCCAGATTGCCCATCGCTGACGGTCCGGTAGAACCGACAAATTCCCAGTCAAGGTCAATACCATCCACGAACGGATTTTCGCTGAGGAAGTTCATCACTGAGTTAACGAAGATATCGCGCCCTTCTTTGGTTTCCACCATCGCATGGAACGGCGCACTCATCGACCAGCCGCCGATGGAGACCATCACGTTCAGCTGCGGATTCGCTTTCTTCATTCTTTCCAGCGCTTTCAGGCCATAATAAGACGCTTGCGGATCGTAGCGGGTGACATTGAAATCGCCCTGCTGTTTAGCCGGGGTATCGTTGCCTTGCCAGCTGGTATCGCCGCTTTCTGTCGGCAGGTTGCCCTGGCCGCACATGCCTTTGAGGATTTTCTGTCCGCGTTCGTTACCTTCTGCTACCAGTCCGGTGTTGCCGGTGCTGGGCAGGGTGACATTGCCGGGTCGTTGTGCACCAAAGTCACACAGGCCAAGGAAGCTCCAGAAAATGTGTGTCAGGTTTTTGGCCGGAACTAAATCAGCCGAGAACGAGCGTTCCCAGTAGGCCCACTCGTCATAATACATCCCAACAATCTTGTTGCTGTTCAGTTGGAAAGGGACGTTCTTTTCCAGATTGGCGGCAAAACCATTCTCGTTCTCTTTGAGAATCATTTCATTGCTGTTACCCGATGACGGATAAATGTCACCTGGCTTCGCGTATTCAACTTTATAGACTTGATAGTTCTTCGGGCTATGCGGATGCAGCCCTTCCATATCATTACTCCAGGCTTTCCACTGGATTTTGGTTTTCAGTCGCTCACCACGATGGCGGCTGACTTCACCTGCGGAGCCATGAAGATCGGCACTGATTTTTCCGCTTTCTTCTGGTGTTACTTCAACTGCAAATACATTGCTGCCATAAATTGCAGATAGCGTCGCTATCGCAATAATTGATAACTTCTTCACTGAACATCTCCATTGTATAATTCGATGAAAATAATAAATAAAATGCTCAGGGAATAAGTTGAGAGGATTCTCTGTGAACAATAGAAATGAGGAGGGAATTAAAGAGAACTCAGGCAAAGTCGAATATTTTAAAACATAAACTTACATTCACTGAATTAAGTTTGCGCCTCCATGCGCAAATCAAACGCTTACTTGCGCCCCAGTAAGAAACCGATCACCACACCGACACTGGCGGCGATGGCTATTCCGGTCACCGGATTTTCGCGCACGCTTTTAATCACACAATCGGCAGCATCCTGGGCGACATAGCTGGCCTGCGCCGGGTAGCGCCGTGCTGCACCTTTGAACCGACGTCGGCGTGATCCAGTGACTTCACCCACTTTTTCTTCCACCGCACCCGCGGCTTCATTCAATTTTGCTTCCGCTTTTCCAGTCATAAATGACTCCCTGATAATAGTGAATTGCCATTTCAGCGTAGTCAGGGAATACGTGAGCAGCAACCGGGGTTTGCAGGATAACGAAATCCTGACCAGGCTTGGTTAAGGTATTTGACGTCAGGAGGGGCGATGAAACGTGACGTATTAAGTGAAGACGATTACGACGAAGTTTGCCGGGTAATTGGTGATGCGGTGATTGTGCTGGCGGAGTGCGGGCACGAAACCAAAAGGGAAGAGATCACCAGCCTGCTAAAGCGTACTCGCCAGCATCGCGCCCATGATGAACGCGATGAACAACGTATGCTGGAACATGCTATCCGGCTGGTAAAACCGTCCTGAGAGCCCGGGCGTCAGACCGACGCCCGGCTGTCTTTTATTCCAGTACGACGCCCTGAATCAGGCTGGCTTTAACGACAGTGACATCCTTAATGCCAAGGGCGCGCATATAGCCTTCCACCAACAGCAAATTGCTGACATCGGTAGCGCGGTAATCGCCCGTGAGTTCGCTGTCACCTTTCCATACCTGCTGTTTTGCTACCTGTTCCAGAGTCGCCAGGTCATAGCGATTATCTTTGATTTTCAGTTGATTCTTAATCGAGAAACCGTGTACGCCGCCGATCCCGATCACCCGGCGCGTAGCGAGATCTTGTTTAATCTGCGGCGGGACATCGTTGTGGGCGTAAAACTCGACAAAGCGCAGTACGGAAGGGCGCCAGGAGCCAATTGGATTGGGAGAGGTGGCAGATGGCTGGTTTTTTAATACATCGACGATAAAGTTCTTCAGCGTGACCGAGGCGAGTTTACCTTGATAAACGTCGGAAACCGTCTTACCTGACTGGTCACGCCAGGCAGTCATCTGCATCGAGCCGCCGCCGATGTCCCATACCAGCAGGTCGTTATCGCGTAATGTCGGGTCATGCAGTGCCGCTTTAGCAGAACGGAACCCCAGTTCGGCTTCCTGCTGCTGGCTGATGATTTTGAGTTGTACACCCGCTTGCTGATTAAAACGGTCAATCACCGCCTGGCCGTTACTGGCAGAACGGAACACCGCAGTGGCGACACCGCTGATACGCTGCGGGTGATAGCGCCGAGCCTGGGTGACTAACTGCTGCAAGGCAGTCAATCCCTGTTGTTGGATCGCTTCATCCAGTTGATTGTTGCCGGAACGTGCCAGCGCATCGTTGTAACCCACCGGGCGCTGATCTTCAAACAGCACTTTGCCCAATTGATGCTGGCAGATATTCACTTCAGTCACGGCAATTTTGGTGGTACCGGATCCCATATCGATTCCGGCGCGGGTTTGCCAGCAGTTATCAGCAAAGGCCAGTGAAGGCAGAAATACGGCAAAAAACAGCACTACAACGCGTACCACAAGTCGCATAGCGGCTCCTGTCAGAGGAAAATAATGAAAGGGAAAATTAACGTGTACCGCGATAAGCCGGATACCAGCTCACGAGGAAATGACGCAGATGATCAAAACACCATTCGGCATCTTCCGCCTGCTGGCAGTAGTAGCGTAGGGTGACTTTTTCATAGTGCAAATGGCGTTGATGCAGGGGTGACCAGCTCCAGTCAAGCACTGCGCGCGCATAATTAACCAATGCGCCACCGGCCATATTGTGTTGCTTCTCCTGGCGGGAGAGATAGATTTCAAAGGCCTGATCGAGAGCGAGAGCCTCGTCCTTGCTGCTGGCCGAGTAGAGGGGGCGGAAAGCCACATCAATAAAACCGCACACCCCATCGTCACGCTGCTGCCAGTCACAGGCCAGCGTCATAAACTGGCCGTCCTGTAAATTCACTTCTTCCAGCAAACGCCGGAGATTGGCGGAGTGCTGACACACCGCAATCTCTTCAATGCGGTCAGTCTCCAGGGTGAGATCAATGCCGCAGGGGTTGACTGAACCATCCGCATTGGCGGTCGCGGGGAAGGGAAATTCGATGTAGCCGTTATTATCCAGACTCTTTTCCATGACCCAGTCTCTCAGCTTGACGATTTCTGACAATAAACACGGCTTACGGGCATGTCCAGGTGATCATGGTGTTTTGATACGGATTAATCAGGCGGAACTGTTTATCCGACAAACGCTGGGCGTAATAGCCCTCGCGGGTCACCGCCGAAGGGACGTACTGAAAGCGATCGTTTGAGTGGAGGGGGCCACTTTTTACCATGACGCCATCTTTGCTGACGGAGAAGGCGCTAACCAGGTCGAAAATACGTGCTTCGGTGTTGCCCATCGCCTGACCATAAATGGTAGCGACTTGTCCGGGACAATCTACCCCTTTTGGGGCAGAACTACAGCCTGCCAGTAACAATAAGGTGAGTACAACGGTAATTCGCAACATGGTCCTGTTCCTGGTTCGATCCCTGGTTTGCCGTGGCACGAAAACTCTCTTGAATGACCACGATATGCTGATCATAGCAGGTCTGGCGCCGCTTCCCATTTGCTATTTGCGTAATCGTTAAGCGATGAGAATGTTAAGGGGGTGACTTTGCTAGCAGATAAACGTTATTCTTGCCACTCTTGCGCGATGGACCAGCCTAACCGGGGGGAATGAATGAGAGAAGAACAAGCCAGTCTAATGATTCTTCAGCATGCGATTGATAAGCTTGAAGCTGAACAAAAGCAGCAGGTGATGAACTGTGTCGCGGCAATTCGCGCAACCATGCAACAATTTAATCCTGATGATGCCGGTCTGGCGTTGATGTTAGTGGCGGCTGAAGTGGCCGCCGAAGAGTAGTCCTTAGCGATTCATTTCTCCTGACAACCAGCGGTGGATAATGCGTACGATGTATTGCTGCTGGTCTGTCGATAGCGGCTGATGTGCCGCAATACCATGCCATTTTGCCAAACACCCTCGACAGCAGGTTGCGGTCGCGTGTTGGGCGATAAACACCGGATGACCTCGCATTGGCGTCTGTTTCCCGTCGTTTTGTGGCTCAGCATCCGCCAGGCGACGCGCAATAAAATCCGCCGCATGCTGGCCGATTATCTCCGGCCCTTTATCCAGGCAATACTGCCGCTCCTTTGGCCCCAGGTGAAAGCGACTGCGAAAGGTCGATTGTGCCAGGCGAGCAAAGAGCGCGTTTTCATCTCTCATAACGTCCTCCTGGCGCGATCATAGCGCATTAGTCCTTATCCTGGTTCAGTTTCCTGTTACCTGTGCTAAACCTGACCCTGAGTCCAAAAGGAGGATGAGATGAAAAAAACACTGTTTCTGATTGGTACTTTTAGTCTGGGCCTGCTGCTGGCCGGTTGCGCATCTGACCATGTGATGCACACCAATGATGGTCAAACCATTGTCACCGAGGGTAAACCGGTGGTTGATAAAGATACTGGCATGATTACTTACAAAGATATCTACGGTAAGGAGCAGCAGATAAATCAAAGCCAGATCAAAGACATGTCTTCAGTCGATAATTGATTTTTCCTCGCCAGAACCTTGCGGCCCGCCTTTAGCGGGCCATCCTGCGCCGCACGCTTTTATTTTGTGATACCCTCTGCAAAACCCTAATGAAATCATTACCTAACCTCAGCGGAGAATCCAATGAAGGCGATAGCTATTGTCGCAGGTTTGCTGGCGTGCCAGATTGCGCCCGCCTGGAGTGAAAGCGAATTCCAGATCGCCTGCCCGGGCCGCCCAACCATGACCGTCTCGCGCGCCGAGTATGGCCTCAGCATGCTAATGTGGCCGACACACCATTTCCAGATTGCTGCGGGTCAGCAACGTACCCATTTGCAGGACGGTGATCCGGTGGCGATTACCCGTTTCCGTAATGGTGATCAGTTAATGGTGAATAAAAACAATGGTGATACCTTTTTCGTTTATGCTGACAGCGATAAGCTGGTGCCCTGCAATCGCACGGAAAAGCGCGATATTGATATCCTCTCGCTGGAGCGTTACGACGATAACCAGCATCCGCCTTCATAACATTGCTGCCACAAGGAGTCGACTATGCAACTTAAGGTCACGGAAAGCGTCACTCATCAGGATCTCGATGAGGTTCGCCTCGGGCTGAATGCGTTTAACAGCCGCTTTATCAATGTCGATGAAATCAAATCGATTGGCGTGTTTGTTACCGATACCGACGGGAAAAAACTGGCGGGACTGACCGGATCCACCAGTGGCAACTGGTTGCGTATTGATATGCTATGGGTCAGTGACGCGCTGCGCGGGCAGGGAGTGGGCAGCAAACTGATAGGCGCTGCGGAAGAAGAGGCGCGCGCGCGCGGCTGCTGTTATGCTCAGGTGGATACGGCCAGCTTCCAGGCACGACCCTTCTACGAAAAGCTCGGTTACACCTTACGCTTTAGCCTGGATAACTATCCACGGCATCATCAGCGCCACTATCTCAGCAAAACCCTCTGATTAACCAGGCGGCCGCTGGCGTAAATCCAGCGGTGCCTGTTCTGCTTCGTCGATCGCCGCTAACCAACTTTTCAGCGTCATTTTCTGCCATGACAGATGGCCGCGGGTGGTGCTCATCAGCACCACATCCGGGCGTAATGAACGGTAGAGATCGAGTGATTGTAATAATTCAGCCGGATTGCTTTCCGGTACCAGAACGCTAATCCAGCGATTATGTTCGCGCGTCAGCGTATCGCCAACAAACAGATAGGTGCGACCCAGCGGCGAATGATAAAGGTAGCTGCTGCTGCCTGGGGTATGTCCTGGGGTAGGAAGCAGATGGAAATCACCAAAGTGGACCTCCTGCTGGCTGAAGGTATCATCCGGCTCAATGATCAGGCTGACCGGACCGAGCGCCCGGTTGTGGCAATATAACGCGCTGTTAAAGCGCTGCTGAATCATCAGCGCGCCGGGAGCAGCCTCATGCCAGTGGGTAAGATAATGACGAATCACGCCACCCACATCGGCCAGCACCTCATGATCGAGCTGGTTTTCGACCCGACCAATCAACAGGTTGCCGCGCGGATGGCGCAACATAAACCCATGCATCATCAGGTCACTTTCCGCATTGTCTGCGGGAAATTCGGGTGTGGAGATCCACAAGTCCTCGTAAAGCGGCTTCAATGTCGGTCTCCTGCGGCAATGCCGTTAGCGCAATGTCGGGTGGCCGGTAAAGGCGAACTGGGCTTCTCCGTGCTGAATCTGCAAACTGGTGCTAGCGCCGAGGGGAAGCGTAACGGTGTCAGCGCCGTGACCAAAGGCCAAATCGCTGATCACCGGCAGTTGATACTCATCCCGCACGCGTTGCCAGACGCTCTCGAAATTGAAACCATTGTCGTAATCCGACAGGGTGGTACTGGTGAAGCTGCCGGTCACGATGGCTTTTTGCCGTGCCAGAATGCCGCTTTGATGCAGCTGAATCAGCATGCGTTCAATGCGGAACGGATGTTCGTTAACATCCTCGATCACCAGAATGCCGTCTTCAATCTGTGGCAGCCAGGGGGTGCCAATCAGCGAACAGATCATTGCCAGATTACCGCCCCACAAGGTGCCCTGCCAGCGGCCTTCATCCGGGCTGCTGCTGCGCCAGTGTAACTTGACTGTAGGTGAAGTCAGCGCTTGCCAAAAGTGCGAAACGGTAAAATCAGATAATGTCTCTGCGCCGAAATTACCAGCCAGCATCGGCCCACTGAAGGTGATCAACCCGGTTTGCGTCAGCAGTGCCAGTTGCAGCGCGGTAAAGTCACTGTGGCCGCACAAGGCGACCGGCTGATTCAGCAACTGGCGCTGTAGACCCACATAATCGACATTATCCAGCAAACGCGATGCGCCATAGCCGCCACGTACCGCCAGCACGATGTCCGGCAAGGTGCTGAGTGAGGCCAGTTGATTGACGTCATCCAGCCGCTGCTGATCGCTTCCCGCAAAACGCTGAAAGCGACGGGCGATGGCGATTTGATTGTCGATATGATGGCCTTCTGCCTGTAAACGTGTCACGGCGCGTTGGGCAGCATCCTGATTGTGGCAATAACCGGAAGGGGCGATCAGACGTATCGAACGGGGGGCAACCATATTCTCATCCTGTGTGGGTTGGCTTGCCGATGATGACGAAATGCGTTACGGAAGTCACGACCTGGCAAGTTTTTTTACGAATTTAGGACAAACGGTAATTTTACCCTGCGGCAAGCCAGGTATGATAGGTTGCGCCGAATCTATTGCGGAATCCAACATTCAGTGAAAATCCGACTACTTATGCTCTCTGCGTTATTGCTGGCGGGCTGTGCCAGCGAACCGCAGACCGTGGTAACACCAGAGAAGAATACACCTTTAACCCAGGCTCCACCGTCAAAACTCAATGACGCCTGGTCAATGTTTACTGAAGATGCCGCCAGTCATTATGGCGTTGATGAAAAGCTTATCAGCGCCATTATTAGTGTCGAATCAGGGGGTAACCCCAGCGTGATCAGCCGATCAAATGCGGTCGGACTGATGCAGATCAAAGCCTCAACGGCGGGCCGTGCGGTGTATCGCGCCCAGGGCCGTCGTGGTCAGCCCACTTCATCCGAGTTACGCGACCCGGCAAAAAACATCGATATTGGCGCGGCCTATATCCGTATTTTGCAGGAATCGGAATTGGCAGGTATTCGTGATCCGCTGACTCTGCGTTACGCCACTATTGTTTCCTATGCTAACGGTGCCGGCGCGCTGCTGCGAACCTTCTCACGCGACCGCGATCGTGCCATTGCAATGATCAATGCGATGACGCCGGACGAGTTCTATCAGCACGTACAGAACAAACATCCGGCAGCCCAGGCGCCGCGCTATTTGTGGAAAGTCACCACCGCGTATCGCACCATCAGTTAATCCCGTAGCGGCGCGATTTATCGCGCCGCTACGGTTGGCTTACCCCTCCACCAACAACCTTGCGGTGGGATAATCCACAATCAGCACCTTCACATAGCCCCCGCGCAACGCACCACGAATAGCCTGAGCTTTCTCCTTGCCACCCGCCAGTGCTACCACCTGCGGGCAATTTTTCACCTGTGCCAGCTCCATACCAATCACCGGATCTTCAGCGGTGTTCAGGACGGGCTGCCCATCAGCGTCAAAGTAATGCAGACAGATATCACCCACCGCGCCACGTTGGGCGAGGGTGCGTAACATCTCTTCATCGTAGTAGTTGCCGGAATTACGCAACAGCGCGGAAGGCTCCAGATCGCCAATGCCGACAATCGCCAGATCCACCTGCTCGAATTTCTCCAGCACCACGGCAACATCGGGATTCACCGACAAGCGCTGACGGTCCTGCACCGAATGTTCAATCGATTGTGATGGCAGCAGCCATGCCGGGCAATTTAACAGCGCCGCGAGGTTCTGTGTCAGGATGGTAGCCTGAACATTGCCGTTGGTGCCGACACCGCCGAGTAACTGAATCACCCCGCGACAGGGCGCGTTAAGCGGATGCAGTGCATCCACCATTGCCCGGATCGTCCCGCTCCAAGAGGAGATGCCGATCAACTCATCGGCACGTAAACGCGTTTCCAGATAGTGCGCAGCAGCCGAGCCAATCGCCTGTTTAATCTGTAAGGCGGAAGCCTGCTCCGGCACATCGACGACGATCGCCTGCGGAAGCTGGTAAGTCTGCTCGATGGCTTTCTCCAGCTCGGGAAACACATTCGCGGGCGGGACCACGCTAATCTTTACTACGCCTTCCTTTACGCTGCGATTGAGAATGCGTGAAACAAAGGATTGCGACAATTTCAGTAGCTGTGCGATATCCGATTGCTTCAACCCTTCAACATAATAAAGGGTAGCAATCTTCACCATCAGCCGCTGTTCATCCTGTTTTGCCATGATTTATCCCTCTCCAAATCTGCCTGGTATTGTTAATCAGCCGGTCATAAATAACAACGCTGAACAATTTGTGATCGTTTTCGCTTTTTCAGGATCCGGCATTGGACGGCATCCTCGTTGGGGTGCATAGTCATTATGCATATAAAATCGCATTTGAATATATATTCAAGCGGAGAAAAACCAATGAAAGCATCCCTCGTCAAAGTTACCCTGCTGGCTTCACTCCTGACGTTATCTGCGGCCTCACAGGCGGCAGATAAGGGCCTGCTGGCCATTATTACCCCGTCACACGATAACCCCTTTTTTAAAGCCGAAGCCGATGGTGCGCAGGCAAAGGCAAAAGCGCTGGGCTACACCACGTTGGTGGCCTCGCACGATGATGACGTCAACAAACAAAACCAGTTGATTGAAACCGCCATCGCGCGCAAAGCCAAAGCGATCATCCTCGACAACGCCGGGGCGGATGCCACGGTAGGGCCGGTACAGAAGGCTAAAGATGCTGGTATCCCCACGTTCCTGATTGACCGCGAAATTAACAAGACCGGCGTGGCGGTGGCGCAAATCGTCTCCAACAACTATCAGGGTGCTCAACTCGGTGCGCAGAAGTTCGCCAAGCTGCTGGGCGGAAAAGGGGATTACGTTGAGCTGCTGGGCAAAGAATCTGACACCAACGCGGGTGTGCGTTCACAGGGCTACCACGATGTGCTGGATGACTACGGCGACATGAAGATGGTGGCGCAGCAGAGTGCCAACTGGAGCCAGACGGAAGCCTTCAGCCGCATGGAAACCATTTTGCAGAAGAACCCGAATATCGTCGGCGTGATCTCCGGTAACGACACGATGGCGCTTGGCGCTGAAGCGGCGTTGAAAGCCGCAGGTAAAACCAACGTCATTGTGGTGGGTTTTGACGGTAGCGATTACACCCGCGACTCGATCCTGAATAAAGGCAATATCAAAGCCACGGTGCTCCAGCCGGGCTGGGATCAGGCACAAATGGCGGTGGAGCAGGCGGATTATTACCTGACGCACGGCAAAGCGCAGAAAGAAGAGAAACAGCTGATGGATTGCGTGCTGATCGACGACAGCAATGCCGCGAAGCTGAAAAACTTCCGTCTGGCGCAGTAAGCGGGAGTACGGCATGAAGGGCAGAGCGACAGGCGTAATCATCATGGCGGCACTGGCGTTGATGCTGACGGCGTGCACGGTGGTGGATCTCGACGCAAACGGCAATCCCATCATGCCGAAAGATCCCCACGCCAAACCCGGCTATACCAATCAGACGCCGCAGCAGATCGCCGAGGAGAGCTGGCAAAGTCGGGTGGCACAGCCCGCAGAAAAACAGGCGCTCAGCTGGGGCGATATGGAAACCAAAAGCCATACGCTGAAAGCGGGCACCAGCGAAAGCGTGTTTGTGCGCGCGGGCGGCACCGTGACGGCACTGGATAGCAGTAACGATCGTGAGCGTGTGCTGACTGTCACCGTCAACGGCAAACCGGTCAAGGTGCTGATTGGCCCGGTGTTGCGTAGCAACGCCATCCGTGATGCCGCCGGTTTCCGCTTTGAGGAGTTCACCAATCAGGTGCAGTACGCACAGCTGACCAAAGCGTTAAACCGTCATGCGGTGAAACAACTGCCCACGGTGGACAGTAGCTGGCAAGGCAAACCGGTGCAGATGTTGCTGGCGGTGACGATGGGGCCGGGCACGGTCGATGAAGTGGTGGCGATCCAGCTGCAACAGGGGAATGGATGATGAGCGACGAAATTATCCTGCAAGCGAATCATATGTCGATGCTGTTTCCCGGTACCCTGGCGCTGGACCGCGTGGATTATCGCGTCTGGCGTGGCAAGGTCAACGTCATCATCGGCGAGAACGGCGCCGGTAAATCGACGCTGATGAAAATTCTCGCGGGCGTGCAGCAACCGACCAGCGGCGAAATGTTTCTTAATGGCCAGAAGGTGGTGTTCCACAGTACCCGCGATGCGGCCCGTCACGGTATCGGCATGGTGCATCAGGAGCTGAACCTGTTTGAAAACCTCAGCGTGGCTGAGAACATTTTTCTCGGCCGCGAGATTCAGCGGGGTATCCGTCCGATCAATGAGGCTGAACAGGCGCGACGCACCGCCGCGTTGATGCAGCGCCTCGATCAACCCATCGCGCCACAGGAGAAAGTGGGCAATCTCAAGGTGGGTCAGCAGCAGTTGGTGGAGATCGCCAAAGCGCTGGCGGAAGATGCCGATATTTTGATCCTCGACGAACCGACCTCGGCGCTGAGTAAAACCGAGGTGGAAATCCTGTTCCGGGTGATTCGCGAACTGACGCGTCAGGGCGTCTCCATTATCTATATCTCGCATCGACTGGAGGAGTTAATGGCGATTGGTGATGTGATCACCATTCTGCGTGATGGACGCTTTCAGGCCGAAGCGCAGGTCAGCGATATCGATGTGCCGTGGATTGTGCGTGAAATGCTGGGTAGTGAACCGGTCAGCAATTTCCTCCCCGCACATCGGCAATTCGGTGCGGCAGTGCTGGAAGCGGAGCACATCACCTGCGTCAGCCCGAACGGCAATACGCTGGTGGATGATGTCAGCTTCCAGGTGCGTGCCGGGGAAATTGTCGGCATTTATGGCCTGATGGGCGCCGGTCGCACCGAATTGTTTGAATGCCTGCTCGGCAGCCAGCGCAACTATCTCGGCAAATTGTGGCTCGACAGCAAACCGCTACCCACGCGATTGCCTACCGCTGAACGCATCCGCATGGGGATGAGTCTGGTGCCGGAAGATCGCAAACGCGCGGGCATCTTTCCTATCTCGTCGGTGGCGAGCAACCTGACCATCGCCAGCCTGTGGCGTCGTCTGTCACATCGCATGGTGATTGCGCAGCAGGCCGAGCGGGAAGCGGTAACCAGTACCGTCGGCAACCTGGCGATCAAGGTGTCGTCACCGGATGTCGCTATCAGCGCGCTGAGCGGGGGCAATCAACAAAAAGTGGTGATTGGCCGTTCGTTGCTGACCAATCCGCGCCTGCTGCTGCTGGACGAGCCGAGTCGCGGCATTGATGTCGGGGCTAAAGCGGAGGTGTTCCGCATGATGGTACGGCTGTCGGAGCAGGGTATTGCGGTGCTGTTCTCCACCTCCGACCTGAAAGAGATCATGGCGGTGGCTGACCGTATTCTGGTGATGTCCGGCGGCAAACTTACGGCCGACCTTCCGCGTGCAGAAGCGGAAGAAGCGGCGCTGGTTAAAGCAAGTGCACAGGGGTTCTCGTGATGAAAAGCAACAGTGCCGTGGCATTCGCCGCGCAACCCGCAAAAGCCGTTACCTCTCGTGAAGGCCTGATCCTGCTGTTGTTAAAACTGCGCACCTTTATCGCATTGTTTTTGATTGTCGGGTTCTTTTCGGCCACGGTGCCGGATTTTCTCTCGCTCGGCAGCATGGTGATTATGGTGAAGCATATCGCGATCAACGCCTTCCTGGCGCTGGGTATCACCTTTGTCATCATTACCGCCGGTATTGACCTCTCCATCGGTGCCACGCTGGGCCTGTGCGGCATGATCGCGGGCTGGTTGATCACCAAAGGGATTGTGTTGCCAATGTTCGGCATCGCCATTTTCCCCAGCGTGTGGGTGATTGTGCCGCTGGTGCTGCTGGTCGGCGCGTTAATCGGCGCGGCAAATGGCTGGATTATCACGCGTTACAACGTTGCGCCTTTTATCTGCACCCTCGGCACCATGTACATCCTGCGAGGCGCGGCGATGCTGACGTCCGGAGGTGAAACCTTCCCTGGGCTTCAAGGGAATCCACTGCTCGGCAACACCGGCTTTGACAAAATCGGTGCCGGTTATTTTCTCGGTTTGCCCTGGGCTATCTGGATGATGATCGTGCTGGCGTTGGTGATTGCTTACATTGCGCGACGGCTGCCCTTTGGCCGCCAGGTATATGCCATTGGCGATAACGAACGTGCCGCAGAACTCTCCGGGGTGAAGGTCAGGCAGGTAAAAATCTGGGTGTATACCTTGTCCGGGTTCTGTGCAGCGATTGCCGGGATTGTGGTGTCCTCGCAGTTGGTTGCCAGCCATCCGGCCAACGGTACCTCCTTTGAAATGAACGCCATCGCGGCGGTGGTGCTCGGCGGCACTTCACTGGCAGGAGGACGCGGTACCATCCTCGGCACGCTGGTGGGGGCCTTTGTCATCGGCTTTCTCGCCGACGGCTTAATCATGATGGGGGTCAGCGAGTTCTGGCAGATGGTGATCAAAGGTATCGTCATTATCGTCGCAGTAATCATCGACCAGATGCAGAGCCGGATGCAGCAAAAGGCCGCCGTGGTGGCCCAGAAAGCGCTGATTGAAGAGGGAGGCAGCGGAACGAAGCTTTAATCGGTTGGGGCGCAGACGGCATTTGTCTGTCCCCCTTTTTTTGCTATGCAGGAATATATATTCAGTAACGATTTAAAATTCAGAGGTAACCATGAATCCTTTCAAATACTCTGTGGACGAGCTGACCGCCAAAGCGCGCGCGGTGCGTCGTCGCATCATCCAGCTCAACGCTGGTAGCCCGGCGGGTGGACACACCGGGGCCGATTTGTCGCAGGTCGAAATCCTGACGGCGCTCTATTTTCGCATTCTCAACTGCGCGCCGGACCGCATCAACGATCCGCAACGCGATATGTATATCCAGTCAAAAGGCCATGCGGTGGGTGGCTATTACTGCGTGCTGGCTGAAGCCGGTTATTTCCCGACGGACTGGCTCCCCAGCTATCAACATTCCGACTCCCATCTGCCGGGTCATCCGGTGCGACAAAAAACGCCGGGCGTGGAGCTGAATACCGGCGCACTCGGCCACGGATTGCCGGTGGCGGTGGGCATCGCGCTGGCCGCGAAAAAAGATGGCAGCAACAGAATGGTGTATGTGGTGACCGGCGATGGTGAGCTGGCAGAGGGCAGCAACTGGGAAGCGGCGCTGGTTGCGGCCCATTATGGCCTCGATAACCTGGTGATCATCAACGATAAGAACAAGTTACAGCTGGCAGGGCATACCCGCGACATTATGAATACCGATCCGCTCCCTGAGAAATGGCGCGCGTTTGGTTTAGAGGTCACGGAATGTAATGGCAACGATATGGCGGCAGTGGTGACAACGTTGGAAAACCTGCCGCGTAACGGCAAACCGCAGGTGGTGGTGGCCGATACCGAGAAAGGCTTTGGTATCTCGTTTATTCAAAGCAAAGCTGAGTGGCATCACCGGGTACCGAAGGGAGAAGAGATCGCTCAGGCGCTGGAGGAGTTGAAAGATGAGTAACGCACAACACCTGGCCAATGTCATGGTCAATGCTTTTATCGATGCGGTCAATCGCGGTATTGATCTGGTGCCGGTGGTGGCGGATTCGACCTCCACCGCCAAAATCGCCCCCTTTATCAAGGCGTTTCCGGATCGGCTGGTCAACGTCGGCATCGCCGAACAGACGCTGGTTGGCACCGCGGCCGGGCTGGCGATTGGTGGCAAAGTAGCGGTGACCTGCAACGCCGCACCCTTCTTGATTTCACGCGCCAATGAACAGGTGAAAGTCGATGTTTGTTACAACAACACCAACGTCAAATTGTTTGGTCTGAATGCCGGTACCAGCTACGGCCCGCTCGCCAGTACCCACCACAGCATTGATGACATCGCGATTATGCGTGGTTTCGGCAACATCGAAATTTATGCGCCATCCTGCCCGCTGGAGTGTCGTCAGATAATCGACTACGCGCTGGATCATGTTGGACCGGTGTACATCCGTCTGGACGGCAAGGACTTGCGCCAGCTGCACGATGACAGCTACCAGTTCCGTCCCGGCAATATCGATGTCTTGCGCAGCGGAAAAGAGATTGCGCTGGTGGCGATGGGGTCGACGGTGCATGAGATTGTCGATGCGGCTGAGCAACTGCAAAGCCAGGGAATCGACGCAGGTGTGATCGCCATTCCATCGATTCGCCCTTGTGATACCCAACAACTGCGCGAACTGTTAAATCACTATCCTGCGGTGATTACCGTTGAGGAGCACAACGTCAATGGTGGCGTCGGTAGTCTGGTGGCTGAGGTGCTGGCGGAAGGGGGATGTGGCATTCCGTTATTGCGGCTCGGCATTCCCGATGGGCAATACGCGATTGCGGGCGACCGTGCCTCAACCCGTGCGCGACATAGCATCGATGCGGCCAGCGTGGTGAAAAATGCGCTGCGTATCTGCACAGGAGAGTAAACATGGCAGGTCCGTTAATTCTGGCGATCGATGAGGGCACCACCAACGCCAAGGCGATCGCCGTGGATCGCAGTGGCGCGGTGGTGGCGCGCGGCAGTCAGCCGCTGGCACTCAACCATCCTCAGCCTGGCCTGGCGGAGCAGGACCCTTTAGCCATCTGGCAGGCGGTGAAACAGGCGGTAAGCGACTGCCTTGCGCAGTGCCACGGCGAGCCTGTGGAGGCGGTGGCGATCAGCAACCAGCGTGAATCGGTGTTGATCTGGCAACGGCGCGATGGGCAACCCTTAACCCCGTTGGTGAGCTGGCAGGATCGCCGTTCCGAATCGTTCTGTCGTGACTTACGCCAGGCGGGAAAAGCACCGCGTATCACCGGCCTGACCGGGCTGGCGGTGGACCCGATGTTTCCCGCGGCCAAGCTGACCGGTATGCTGGCGACCTTGCCGGATGGTCTGGCGCGTGCGCAGGCGGGGGAGTTGTGTATTGGTACGGTCGACAGTTGGCTCAGTTGGCAGCTTACGGGCGGCAAATGTTTCGTCACCGATCATGCCAACGCCGCGCGCACCCAGTTGTATAGCCTGCACAGTGGCGACTGGGATGATGAATTGTTGGCGCTATTTCACATTCCCCGCGCGGCGCTGCCGGTCATCGTGCCGTCGGCCAGTGCGCAGGGGGAAGTGGCGATTGAGGATATCCCCGGTTTGCCACCCGGCACGCCGCTGCTGGCACGCATCGGTGATTCCCACGCCGCGCTTCAGGCACAGCGTAGCGGTAGCGAGGAAGTGGTGAAAGCCACCTACGGCACCGGCTCCTCGTTGATGATGTCGATGGCGACACCGTTACTGACCGAAAATGGCCTGAGCACCACGGTGGCGTGGCATGATGGCGCTTTACGCTTTGCCTTTGAGGGCAACATCACCCATACCGGCTCGGGGGCAGCCTGGCTGGGACGGATGATTGGCATCAGCGACCCGCGTGAGTTGACCAGACAGGCGCAAAGCACTGCGAGCAACCAGGGTATCTATTTTGTCCCGGCGCTCTCCGGCCTCGGCGCGCCCTGGTGGGATCTGCAAGCGCGCGGCATGCTGTGCGGTTTGACCGATGCGGCAACCCCGGCGGTGCTGGCACGCGTGGCGCTCGAATCCATTACCTTTCAGATTGCCGATGTGTTTTTTGCCATGCAGCAGGCGAGTGGCGTGCAGCTTCCGGCCCTGTGCGTTGACGGTAGCGCCACGGAAAATAGCTGGCTGATGCAGTTGCAGGCCGATGTGTTGCAACGCCCGTTGCGCCGCGTACCCACTCCCGAAGTCTCAGCGCTGGGAGCCGCGTTGCTGGCCGGACGCACGCTGGGCTGGTGGCAGCAGGGCAGTGACATGGCGGCGTTACAGGGGGGAAGCGTGATCTATCCACGACAGGAGCAGGCGCAAAGCATGCAGGAAAATTATCAGGGATGGCTGGCAGCCGTGGCACGCTGTCGTTACCAGCCTTGACTGGAAGGTGCGGCCTGAGCCCTCACCCCAGCCCTCTCCCGCCAGCGGGAGAGGGAGACGTGCAATCTGCCCGAACTGTTCCCTTCTCCCGCTAACGGAAAATGTGCTCGATCAGTTCCCTCTCTCGCTTGTGGAAATTGTGCTCGATCAGTTCCCTCTCTCGCTGGCGGAAATTGTGCTCGATCAGTTCCCTCTCCCGCTGGCGGGAGAGGGTTAGGGTGAGGGGGAAAGCAGCCAATGCAATACTACTGAAACCGACTCGCCTTATCACGCGCCAGGCGCTCCAGCGCAAAAATCACCTGCTGTAGCTGGCGCTCCTGCACTGGCTCAATGGCGGTAAAACGGAAGCTTAGCCGGGGTGTCACGCGGGTTTCATTCTTACTGGTAATGGTGCTGCGCTCACCGATGTGCAGCAGTTGTGCCGTCACCTCAAACTGACCATATTCGCCCAGTTCGACGCGCAGTTTCTTAAAGGTGTCGCCGCTGTTTAAATCTTCCGGCAGTTTTTCATCCACCAGCACCCCAATGCCACCCAGTGACAGATCCTGCAAGCGAAAGCGTGCTTTGTTACCATCCGGCCATTCACTGTGGCACCAGAAGACAGGCTCCATCGGCGCGTTAACACGGAAGAATTCACGGCGTTGAATTTGCCACACCAGCTCCGGCAGGGCAGCGGCAAAGGCAGGCAACCCCTCGTAGTCCACCTTCTGCAAACTGCTCAGACTGAACTCGACTTTTGCCCCCTGAGTCTCAGCGGCGATGTTGACTTCACCACTCCGCAAAGCCATCTCATTATCCTGGCTATGGCTACCCAGATCGAAGATCACCTGATCTTCATCGGCCGCCAGCATGCGGCTGATAAATTGTCCGCGCGAGAAGTTCACCATTAGCGGGGTCTGGAAACGTAACAGGTCCTTCATTACATTCAGAACGGCCAATGTACCTCGTTTAATATATTGTTCTTTATCGGCTTCTCTCACGTCCTGCTCCACTATCCGATCGTTACTATCACGCGTGCGCGGCTTTCCGTCAGTTATCGGTACATGATAAAAAAGCTTTAGCCTGCTAACTATTATTTCCCGTTGCGTTTGTGCAGCAGCTCAAAATATTCCGTCTATACTTAGCGCTGTGAACACCTTGATTAATAAAGTAAGGAGCAACAAATGGGTATTCTTTCATGGATTATTTTTGGTCTGATCGCCGGGATTGTCGCTAAATGGATTATGCCGGGTAAAGACGGTGGCGGATTCATTATGACCGTGGTTCTCGGCGTAGTGGGTGCGGTGGTTGGTGGCTGGATCAGTACCCTGTTTGGCTTTGGTAAGGTGGACGGATTCAACTTCGGCAGCTTCGTGGTGGCGGTGATTGGTGCCATTGTGGTGCTGTGGATTTATCGTAAAGTGCGCAGTTAACCCATCCGGTTTCCCTGAAACCCGTCATCTGGCAGCAGATGGCGGGTTTTTTACATTCCACGCATGTTGCTGGCGCACTTGGCAGGTAAGTTGGCGTATTTTGCCAGCCAGCGTCTCTCTGGCAGCGTTATACTGAAAAAATGAAACGTAACCAAACTTTTGCGCTGGATATCGGGTGGCAACCGCTGCTCAGGGACATGGGGATTTCCGCTCACCATGTGCTGCGCCGTGCGGGACTGCCGGAAGACAGGTTTTCCCATCAGGATCGCGGGCTGACGTCCGATGAATATTTTCGCTTCTGGCGTGCGATGGCGGCGGAAGCTGGTGACGAGCTGTTTCCACTGCGCATAGTGGCTGCGGTATCCGCCGAATCTTTCAACCCGCCGCTGTTTGCGGCCCTGTGTAGCGCCAATCTGATGCAGGCGGTTCAGCGTCTCGCAAAATATAAGCAGCTGGTAGCACCAATGAGCCTGACGGTGGAGGTCGGTCAGCAGGGTGAGTTGACGGTAGCGCCACGTTGGCTTGAGTTACCCGCTGAGGTCCCGGACTCACTGCAAGTGGCTGAGATCGCCTTTTTCCTGAGATTAGTTCGGCTGGCGACGCGTGAACCGGTCCGGGCGTTGCGGGTGGTCCTCCCGTCAGGCCATAACATCCGCGGTTTCGAGCACTTCTTTGGCACTGCGGTGCAGCAGGGCAAACACCCCACCATTGCCTTTGCTGCGGAAGATGCGTTACGTCCTTTTCTGACCGTCAATGACGGCATGTGGCGGGTATTCGAGCCGGATTTGCGCCGTCGATTGAGTGAGCTCGATATGACGGCCACGGCGACCGAGCGAGTGCGCGCTGTGCTGCTGGAACTGTTACCTGGCAATACGGCCACCATTGATAATGTCGCTGCGCGTCTGTGTATCAGTGCGCGGACCTTGCAGCGCCGCCTTGAGACAGAAGGCGAGAGTTTTCGTGCGCTGGTGAATATGACCCGCGAAAGCCTCGCTCGTCATTATCTCAGCAACACCACCCTCTCCAGTGAAGAGATCGCTTTTCTACTCGGCTTTGAAGACCCCAACTCTTTTTACCGTGCATTCCACGGCTGGACCGGGCAGACGCCTGATGGTGTCCGTAGTGCGATGCGTTGAGTAAAGCCTGGCGCTTTTTGCAAGCAATCTGGCGCTTTTCGCCAGAGAAATGCCTTCACCCATTACCTACACTCTCCCGCTAACAAAGTGGCTAATCCTGGCCGCTTGGCTCTTGCGTTTTCGTTTAAGGAAATCTGTTATGACCACCAAAGTTGCTCTCGTCACAGGCGCTTCTTCCGGTATTGGTGCAGCGACCGCGCATCGTCTCAAAGCCCTGGGTTTCACGGTATATGCTGCCGCGCGCCGTGTTGAACGGATGCAAAATCTGGCCGATAGCGGTGTTCATGTCCTGGCAATGGATGTGACCGATGATGCATCGATGCAGGCGGGTATCGCCCGGATCATCGCCAGGTCAGGACGTATTGACGTGTTGGTGAATAATGCCGGTTATGGCTCGTACGGCGCGGTGGAAGATGTGCCGTTGGACGAGGCGCGCGTGCAATTTGAGGTCAATGTGTTCGGTGCCGCGCGCTTATGTCAGTTGGTGCTGCCGTACATGCGGGCGCAGCGATCGGGCACCATCGTGAATATCAGTTCTATGGGGGGCAAACTCCATACGCCACTCGGTGCCTGGTATCATGGCACCAAGTTCGCACTGGAGGCCATCAGCGACTGTCTGCGCATGGAAGTGCAACCTTTCGGCATCGACGTAGTGGTGGTTGAACCGGGGGGAATTCGCACTGAGTGGGCCGATATTGCCGCCGACAAGTTGCGCGAGGTTTCTGGCCAGGGAGCTTATGCCGGGCAGGCGAAGTCGATGGCCGAATCGATGGGTGGGGAGGCGGGCCGTAAACGTCTGTCTCCGCCAACGCTGATCGCCGACACCATTGCCAGAGCGGTAAAGGCACGCCGCCCCAAAACGCGCTACGCCGTCGGTTTCGGTGCCAGACCGTTGCTCTTCCTGCGTCGCTGGTTATCTGACCGTGCGTTTGACCGCTTAATGCGTCTGGCAACCGGGGTATCGCGCTGATTCAGACCGCATCTGATGATTTCAGCAGATGCGGTCGGGGCATCAGAAATCGTACCCGATGGTCGCTGTCACGGTGCGTTCCGCGCCGCGGTAGCAATAACCGGTGCCATAGCAGGCGGCGAGATATTTACGATCGGTCAGGTTATTACCACTGACCTGCAACCATGCACCTTTCAGGCTGCTGTTCCACGCGGCCAAATCGGCACGTAATGACGCATCAAACAAGGTCACCGAAGGCAAACGCGTGGTGTTTTCGTTATCCGCCCACTGCTTACCAATGTACCGCACGCCAGCTCCGGCACTCAGACCGTAGTCGAACTGATAATGACCCCAGAATGACGCCATGCTGTTGGGGGTGACATACGGAGTATGGCCGTCGTTGCCATCAACAGAATCTTTAAAGCGCAGATGGTTCAGCGTATACCCGGCGATGGTGCTGAAGCGTGGCGTAATCTGGTTACGTGCTTCCAGCTCGATACCCTGTGAATGGACCTTGCCCGATGGCGTATAGGTGCCGGAAATCACATCACGGTTGGCAACATCATTCTGCGTCAGGTCGTACACCGCAATCGAATACATATCGCGTGTGCCAACCGGCTGATACTTCACGCCGGCCTCGTATTGTTCAGAGGTCGTCGGTTTTAGCTGGTTGCCGTAGGGGTCGGTCAGAGAAGCAGGGGTGATGGCCTGGCTCCAGCTGACATACGGGGAGAGTCCATTATCGAAGGCGTACAGCAGGGCGGCACGGCCACTAACGTGATCATCCTGGCGGCGGCTGGTGCCATTTTCTGAAACGATGCGGTCATAGCGGCCAGACAGATCAAGGTGCCAGCGGTCCAGTTGCAGTTCATCCTGCAAATACAAACCGGTTTGATAGTAACGACGCGTCTCAGCTGTCCAGTCGTAGTCCGGCATGCTGCCCACTGCGACGCCGGTCCACGGATTGAGTGAGCTGGCGTAGCCGCTGGCGCTGAGAATATCGTTCTTATAACGATGATATTCCGCCCCGAGAGTGACGCGGTGTTGTACCGCACCGGTGGTGAAATCCGCCTGCAACTGATTATCGGTTGCCCAGGCTGACAGCGACGAACGCTCGCCAGAATAATAGCGCGTCAGCAGGTCCGGGTTAGTTGCATCCCAGCCAATCTGGTAGACCTGATCCAGATCGACATTCGAGTGGCTGTAGCTGCCGGTGGAGTGCACTGACCACACTTCATTGAAACGATGGGAAAAGTCGTAGCTGTAGATCTGCTGATGACGTTTGAACTGATCAAGCGCGCTATCGCCTTCATAAAAACTGTCGCTCAGTTTGCGGCCATTGTGACTGTAGAGCGTACCTTCGGCAGGCACCGAACCATGATAGCCGCCTGACGGATCTTTTTGCAGATAAGCGCGCAGGATCAGGCTGGTATCGTCATTGGGTTGCCACATCAGCTGCGGCGAAATGGCGTATTTCTCTTCGCGAGTATGGTCGTATTGCGTGTCGCTGTTGCGGGTAATGCCGGTCAGGCGAAATGCCCACTGATCGTTAATCGCGTTGGTGTAATCAAAGGCCGCGCTGTTGGTCGCGTTGGTACCGGTCGACAGGCGGAAATGTCCCTCTTCAGCGAATTGCGGTCGTTTACTCACCATATTCACCAGGCCGCCGGGCACCGTCTGGCCATATAACGCCGACGAGGGGCCTTTAATAATATCAATGCGATCCAGGAACCAGGGATCCACTTGCAGGATATTAAAGCTGCCGCCATCGCTCATGACGCGCAGGCCATCAAGGAAGGTGTTATCGACATCACCGCCGTGGAAGCCACGCAGCGAGATGGTGTCGTAACGGGTTGCTGCGCCGCCAAAGTTGGTAAACACGCCAGGGGTGTAATTCAGCGCCTGGTTAAGATCGGTCGCGCCCTGATCTTCCATCTGCTGGCGCGTCACCACCGAAATGGACTGCGGCGTGGTGATCAGCGGCTGGTCGGTTTTACTTGCGCCGCTACTGCGTGTCGCCAGATAGCCTTGCGTGGGGGAGGTGGCGCTCTCCTGCGGTTGTGCGGTGACCACCAGCGTATCTTCAGCAAAACTGATGCCGGGTAACGCCAGGGCCAGTGCGCACAGCACGCGGCAACGATTGAGGGTAAACAGGCAGGTCATCTTAGTTCCTTCGAAAGAAATGAGATAATAGAAATCGTTATAAGAGTGAGAATTATTATCTTTTCGATAAAGGCGTTTCAAGATGTAAATGAGGGTTTGATTAACCGGGCATTGCGTAGCGGCGCGATTTATCGCGTAATGCTTGTCAGTTAAGCCTCAGTCATGCCGGAACGCATAGCGTTTCGGCCTCTTTTTTACCGCCCGTGGATAATGCCTCTGCCTTCGCTTCGGAAGCACGAAGCTTCCTGCCATCTCCATTATTTCATTTATTATTCGCGGGATTTTTCCCGGTGCTACGGCGGGCAGGATGCTTAGCTGGCCCGTCAGATAAAGCGCGGCCTGCTTAAAGCCCATCTGATAAGGTTCCACATTCTTCAGGCTGTAAGCCATCTGCGCCATCATAAAGCGCAGGAGATTGTACGCCAGTGCAACGCCCCATAACTCCTGTCTCACCAGCTCCGGTTTTTTACTTCTCAGCGTCAGTTCATTGTTCAGTAGATGCTGTTTCATCTCCCGGAAGCCATGCTCGATTTCCCAGCGATACCCGTAAAGCTCAACGATATCCGCCTTCGGATAACGACGCGCATCGCACATCGAGGTCAGGATTTGTACTGTTTTCCCGTTAACCTGCTTGCTTATCAGCCGCGCCGTCAGTGTCTCCGGCGCATCTTTCCATTTTTTGCGCGCCTGCCACGACAGGTCGAACTCTACCAGCTCGTGGCCTTTGTCCAGCTTTTTCAGAACCCGGTACTTTGCATCTTTACGCAATGGAAGCATCCAGTGTCGCCCTGTCCCGGATGTCTGCCAGTAGTGCAGCAGGCCGAGCGCATAGAAGCCTTTATCCAGTATAGTCAGTGAGTTATCGGGAGTCTGTTTCACCAGCCCGGCGGCAAGGTCAACTTCGCTGGTTTCTGTCACACTGCCAAAACTCACACCTGACAGCAGATGGCTGGTCACTTCCATCTGGCAGACCATGCGTAACTGCGGCCAGTCAGAGCGGCTGTGTATATTTGCCGTTCGTCCAAAAGCGGCATCGTTTTCCGGCGTATCGGGCGCACGCCATAGCGTGCCATCGACGGCCAGCAGGGTCAGACCATTCCAGTTCGACAAGGGTGTTTTGTCGAACCAGAGCTGGCGGGACTTCTCAAAAACCAGACGAACAACATCTTCACCGAGTCGCTGACGCGCCTGCACCACGGCGCTGGGCGCGACAAAAGGACGTTTACCCGGTAACACGATATCCAGATGAGAAACAATCTGGTTCATGGAAAGCGAACGAAACAGGGACATGCCGGTAACAGCCCAGACCATCATATCCATTGGGAGGCGGCGTTTTCGCAGAGTCACGACACCGGTATCAACCAGACATTCATCAATGAGTTCGGGTGAGAGCAGATCGGAAAGCGCAGAAAATTCTTTCGGCGTAAAGTTCAGGACGGTATCGAGAGCCTGGCTGAGTAACATAAAAAAATCCGTAATCCCCGGGAGATTACAGATTTTTGCAGAACTACAGGATCGTTCAATCGATCATTTCATGCTTAACTGATCGGCATTACGCGATTTATCGCGCGGTTTTTACCGACATCGAACGCGGAAATGCGTGATAAATCGCGCCGCTACGATGGATAAATAGCCGGATCGAATGACCCGGCCAGGAGAGAAGGATTACGGTTGTGTCGCGGTCAGCGTGGGCATATTCGGAATGTCGTGCGCGCTGTCGCAGGTTTTCTCTTTTGGACAATATTTGTCGAGCAGCATCAGGGTTACGCCGTTGGTCCAGCCAAAGCCATCCTGTAACGGATACTCGCCCCCGCCGCCACCGCCGAGTTTCGCCCCTTCCACCACGTATTTCTCAACCAGCTTATGCTCCTTGTCATAGGTCATCTGTACGTTCTGTAAAAAGCGCTGACCAATCTGCTGGGCCAGTTGCGGCTGCTTATAATGTTCCAGTCCGGTCACCGCGACCCACTGCAACGGAGCCCAGCCGTTAGGGGCATCCCACTGCTGGCCGTTATTGATGGTAGTGGTCACCAGCCCGCCGGGTTTCAGCAACTGTTTTTCCACGGCAGTAGCGGTGCGATCCGCCTGTTTATCGCTGGCGAGTTGCAGATATAACGGGAACAACGCCGCCGCCGTGAGTTGTGGATGAACCTGCTTACTTTGCCAGTTGTAGTCGGCGTACCAGCCATGCTGCTCATCCCACAGATAACGATTGATCGCCGCCTGGCGGGTTTCCGCTTTGCTGGCAAACTGCTGCGCCCGATCATTGTGATGCGCCAGCTTCTCGGCTTTAGATAACGTCTGTTCCAGATGGAACAGCAGGCTGTTGAGATCGACCGGGGCCAGTTGGCTGGTACGAATGGTCGCCAGATTGTGCGCATCGGTAAACCAGCGTGAGCTGAAGTCCCAACCGGATGCTGCGCCGGCGCGCAAATCGCGATACACCTGCGCCTTATCACGCTGCGTCGCTTTCTTCGCGGTATTCACGTCATCCAGCCAGGATTCGGTACGCGGCACATCGCGATCGTCCCAGTAACGGTTGAGTAGAGTACCGTCGCTCAGTTTAATCACCCGCTTACTGGCCTGACCGGCAGCCAGCGTGTCACTGCCCGCCATCCAGTAGTCATACTCTTTCTGTAACTGCGGCAAATAGTGGGTGTAGACGCTGTCACCGTCGTGGGACGCCAGCAGGTCGATCATCAGGCTAAAAAACGGTGGTTGCGAGCGGCTCAGATAGTAGCTGCGGTTGCCATTGGGGATATGGCCGTAACGATCCAGTTCCGAGGCAAAGTTATCCACCATATCCTGCACCCGATCCCAGTGGCCGCTTTCCGCCAGGCCGAGCATGGTGAAGTAGCTATCCCAGTAATACACCTCACGGAAACGACCACCGGGCACCACATAGGGTTTGGGCAACGGCAGCAGAGAATCGTACTGGCTGGTCTGCGGTGTGGATCGTGTCAGTACCGGCCACAGGCCATCTATGTGGGCACGCAGGCTCTGACCGGCGGGAGGCACGTATTTATCCTGCTCTTTGGGCAGCGTGAAATTGGCATCAACGAAATGTTTCAGGTCGAAGTTGCGCTGGCTTTTCTGCATCTGCCAGTCGGCGAGAATCGATGAGGGGTTATATTTCGGCACCGCATCGGCAAAGGTTTTCTGGTCCGGATAAAATTTTGCCTGTTGCACCGCATTAAAAAGAGGACCGAGACGGATATCGGGTGGCTGAGGCTGGTTGTTAAGCATACGGCCATTATCTTCGGCATGAGCCACGGCACTTCCCATCAGCAGAGCGGTACTGAGCAACAGGCGCAGATGCCCTGATGTAAATACGACATTTTTTATCATCGGTTTTTCTCCTTGTCCGAAAAGGTGGTGCGCTAACGCATTGACCACCCAAACAACTTTAGTCGCTATCACCGGGCTTAGCCGCTTATGGCACAGGAAATGTGAAGCACCTGGAATTAATCACGGAAGAAATTGCATTCGCGCTAAGTTTTTTGCTTGCCCTGCGACGCTATTTCCCTGAGGCTGAAAGAAAAAAAGGAGAGCAGTATGGAGATTATCTGGTATCACCCGTCGATGGACCCCGAGAGCTGGCTCAGTGGGTTACGTCAGCGTTTACCGCAGGCTAAGGTCCGTCGCTGGCAGCCAGACGATAATGCACCGGCGGATTATGCGGTGGTCCGTTCACCACCGGTGGAAATGCTGCGTGGACGTGCGTTAAAAGGCGTGTTTGCGATGGGCGCAGGCGTGGACGAAATTTTACAGCAACTGCGTCAGCACCCGGAAATGCTGGCAGCAGAGGTGCCGCTGTTCCGGCTGGAAGATACCGGCATGGCACGACAGATGCAGGAATACGCGACATGGTGCGTACTCGGCTGGTTCCGCCGCTTTGCCGATTATCAGCGCCAGCAACAACAGGCACACTGGCAGCAGCTCAAACCGTACACGCGTGAAAACTTCACCATTGGTATTCTCGGGGCTGGCGTGCTGGGCAGTAGCGTGGCGCAGAGCCTGCGTCAGTGGGGCTTCCCGGTACGTTGCTGGAGCCGTTCAGCGAAAACGCTTGAGGGGGTGACCACGTTCCATGACCGTGATCAGTTGCCCGCGTTTCTCGATGGCACTCAGGTGTTGATTGACCTGCTGCCAACCACGCCTGAAACCACCAACCTGATTGATCGCCAGTTGCTTAGTGGTTTGCCACAAGGGGCGTATTTTCTCAACATCGCACGAGGTGCGCATGTGGTGGAAGACGATTTGCTGGCGGCACTCAACAGCGGCCAACTGGCGGCGGCAGCTCTGGACGTCTTCCAGACCGAGCCGCTACCGGCGCACCATCCGCTCTGGTCACATCCGCATGTCACAATCACGCCCCATAATGCGGCCATTACCTTACCGCATGAGGCGATGGATTATATTGCCGGTGCCATACTTGAGCTGGAGCAGGGACAGCAGCCCACCGGACGGGTGGATCGTCAGCGCGGTTATTAATTTACTTTGCTGCCTGCGCGTGGCAGGCGGTCTGTCAGGAGAATCCGATGTATCCCGTTGATTTACATATGCACACCGTGGCCAGCACCCATGCCTACAGCACCCTGCATGACTATGTCGTGCAGGCGAAACAGAACGGTCTGAAGTTATTCGCGATTACCGACCACGGCCCGGATATGGCCGATGCGCCGCATTACTGGCACTTCGTTAACATGCGTATCTGGCCGCGCGTGATTGACGGTGTGGGCGTGCTGCGCGGTATTGAAGCCAATATCAAAAACCAGCAGGGCGAGATTGATTGCAGTGGCCCGATGCTGGATGCGCTGGATCTGATCGTCGCCGGGTTCCATGAACCGGTGTATGCCCCGCGCGACAAAGCGCATCATACCGAAGCGATGATCGCCACGATGGCGAGCGGCCTGGTGCATATCATCAGCCATCCGGGCAACCCGAAATTCCCGGTGGATATCCGCGCGATTGCGGAAGCGGCGGCGCATTATGATGTGGCGCTGGAGCTGAACAACTCATCGTTCACCCATTCTCGTCCGGGCAGTGAACCTAACTGCCGTGCTATCGCCGAAGCGGTACGCGATGCCGGTGGGCGTCTGGCATTTGGTTCCGACTCCCATACCGCCTTTACCCTCGGAAATTTCGAACATTGCCTGCGTATCGCGCGTGAAGTGGATTTTCCGGAAGATCGCGTGTTAAATGTCACGCCGCGCCGCCTGCTCGATTTTCTCGAACAGCGTACCGGCAAGCATATTGCCGAACTGGCGGATTTTTAACTTTTTTGCCTCAAGGAATTCTGTTGCATGAATGAGTTTTCCATTCTCTGCCGTGTCATCGGCTCGTTGTTCAATCGTCAGCCGCAGGACCCGCTGCTGGTGCCCCTGTTCACCTTACTGCGTGAGGGGAAATTACAGGCGCAGTGGCCGCTGGAGCAGGATGAGCTGCTGACCCGGTTGCAGCAGAATAGCGACCCACAGGCGCTGGCCGCCGACTATAACGCGTTATTTGTCGGCAGCGACTGTAGCGTGCCGCCCTATGCCTCACAGTGGCCGAATGGTGCGACCGAAGCGGAGGTGCGCGCGTTTCTCAGCTCTCGCGGCATGCCACTGAGCGACGCGCCTGCCGATCATTTCGGCGTACTGCTGCTGGCGGCATCCTGGCTGGAAGATCAGTCGGCGGAAGATGAATCTGCCGCGCAAACGGCGTTGTTTGATGACTACCTGCTGCCGTGGTGCGGCACCTTCCTTGGCAAGGTGGAGGCGCACGCCAGCACCGCGTTTTATCGCACCCTGGCGATGCTGAGCCGCGAAGCGATTCAGGCGATGCGTGACGAGCTGGCGGAAGAAGCCGGCGACGCGGAATAAGTTACCAGCGAGCGGCGCTGCTGCCGAGCGGGACGCCCGGCGTAGCGCACAGCTGCGGCGTGCCGGGCAGGTATGACGCCGCACGCAGCCGCTCACCGATCCCCCAATGGGTGATTTCCAGCGTTGGCAGCACATCATCAGGCTGCGGCGTGATGCCGTTCTGCGTTCCGCTGGGGGCAAAGCCGTGTTGCTGCAACAGCAGAGCGGTGCGCGCCAGCGACAGACGTGCCTGCCAGCCCGTGCCTTTCAGGCGGCGCTGACGTAATCCCTCCAGCACGGCGGCTGCCAGCATATAACCGGTGGCGTGATCCAGCGCCTGCACCGGCAAAGGTGTGGGTTTGGTGCTGCCGCTCCACTGCATCCCCTGATGTGCAATGCCGCAAGCCATCTGCACCAGACTGTCGAAACCGCGTCGGTTACGCCACGGGCCGCGCCAGCCCCAGGCATTCAGGCTGACATCAACCAGTGCCGGCGCGAGTTGCTGGCGAGTGGCGGCATCCAGTCCGAGATTTTCCAGCGCATCGGCGCGATAGCCGTGCACCAGTACATCAGCCTGACTGAGCAGCGTGCGCAACTGATCCAGTCCGACCACACTTTTCAAATCAAGCCGCGCACAGCGTTTGCCGCTGGTGATCTCCTCTTCCAGCGAGGGTTCCAGCCAGTCGGGAGGATCGATGCGCAGCACCTCGGCACCCAGGCTGGCGAGAAAACGTGTGGCGACCGGGCCAGCGATGATGCGCGTCAGATCCAGCACGCGGATGCCCCGTAACGGACGTGCTGCGCTGAGCGGCCAGTCGGGAATCTCTCCGCTCGCGGTGGCTTGTTGCGCGAACAACGGCTCCTGACCTACGGCAATGCCTTGCGCATGCTGCTGCCACTGCTCGACGCTGCGCATCTGTGCAGCGCAACCGCCGGCATCCACCACCGCCTGTTCCAGGGCTGCTGCCGACCAGTTCAGCACTTCAGTTGCCAGTGCCGTGCGATCGCGATGCACACCAAGCACCTTCTCCATCGCCTGGCGGTGATGACTGGCGTTGGTATGCAGGCGGATCCAACCATCACGCGTGGCGTAATCCCCGGCGAACGGATCCCACAATGCCGCCGGTGGGCGGTTAAGCGGTATAAAACTGTGCTGGAACCAGCGCGAGGCCAGACGCACATTGACACTCACCGGAGCCGAACGTCCCAGCAGATCGCTCACCGCCTGGGTCGCCAGTCCAATGCTGGTGGCCGCCAGTTCGCTGACGGCATAGGCCGAAGGGAAGGTGTCGGCCTGAGAAAAGGTGAGGGGCGGCGGGGTATCAGCTGTGCCTCGTAATCCTTGCCACATGTGCTGCCAGAGTGCGGCAGCGAGTTGGTAATCCATGCGAAGCCTCCGGGTCAATCAGAGCGGGATCTTAGCGACGGCGCAGGCGCGGAAAGCGCGCGTGCATCCGCAGATTGCGCAGGTTAATCACCGCAATTGCCGTGCCCAACACCACCAGCGATGCGCCGAGGATCTTAAAACTGTTCAGGCTATCGCCCAGAACCACCACGCCCATCAGCACCGCCAGCACCGGGGTGAGTAGCGAGTAGGGCATTATCAGGTTGACGTTGTACTTTTTCAGCAACGTATACCACAGGGTATAGGCAATGATAGATGAGGCGAGGGCGCTGTAAAGAATCGCAAACCAGCCACGCCAGCCCGCGTGCCCGAGGGCGTAAAATTGTTGCGACTCGGTAAGCCAGGAGGCGACACCCACGATCGGCACGGCCAGAAATGAAATCCAGCCGGTCAGGGTCAAGGGTTTAATCGGCGGCGATTTCTTCACAATCATATTGCTCACCGCCCAGCCGGTGGCGCTGCACAGCAGGATACACAATACCCACCAGGCGGGAATGGTGGGGCTACCGGAGAGCACCACCACGCCGCTTAATGAAATCACGATGCCAAGTAATTGCACCAGGCGTAGCTTCTCTTTCAGTACCACCATCGCCAGCAGCATGGCTATCGGCGTGCCGAGTTGGACCACAATGGCACCGGTGCCGGCGTCGGTGTAGCGCATGCCGACAAACAGCAGCGAGAAGTGCAGAAAGCCAAAGGTGAAGGCCAGCAGCAACAGCCACGGCAACTGCTCACGGGTGATGCGGCAGAAGGGGATCAACATGATCGCCACCACCACAAAACGCATCCAGGTCAGAAACAGTGGCGGAAGTTCCAGCAATCCCCACTTTATCGCCACGTTGTTGAAGGCCCAGATGGATACCACCAGCAGGACCAGAAAAAAATGCCGCACAGCCACAATGTCATCCTTCACGGAAATTCTGTTGTCACCGGCTAATGATGGCATGAAGCGGTGTGGTTGGTGCAGCGCAGGCAAAAATATTTTCTCTCGATGCTTTCCCGCAAAAAATCTACACATTGCAGGCAATTACTGTCAGACTGGTTTTCCGAAACGTGACCTTGCAGAGGACAGTCTTCGGAATGACACAGACCCGCGCTTTACCCCTTGCCCTGATTCAACTTGAAGTACCGCCACCGGCCGTTGTGGCGCAAATCGGTGAACAACCCGTCTGGTTTATTGATGCGCTGGCGCTTCAGCCCGGCGACTATGTGATCGTGCGACCGCACCTCGGTGATGAGTTGCCCGCTTTTGATCGCGTCAGCGGCGCGATCCTCAGTGGCTCCTGGGCGATGGTGACCGACCATGCGGAATGGAGTGAACGCACCGCAGCCTGGATTCGGGCGGCGCTGGAGGCGGAGCTGCCACTGCTGGGGGTTTGCTATGGACATCAACTGATGGCCTATGCGCTGGGTGGTAAAGTTGCGGATAACCCCAATGGCTGGGAACGTGGCCTGAAACCCCTGACCCGCCATGCGCAGGCGGCACAAGATCCCTGGCTGGCAACCCTGCCGGACGATTTTCATGCCTGGCTGTCACATCGTCAGTCGGTGATCACACCACCGGCCCAGGCGCGGGTCCTGGCTTCCTCCGAACTGGATGGCTGCCAGATTCTGCGTTATTCCGCGCAGGCATTATCGGTACAGTTTCACCCTGAATTTACCCGCGGCATCATGACCGCCTGTTTACCGGCAGGCGTGGCGGATGAGGGGAGTGAGCTGACGGGTGAAGACTGGGCGCGGGAACTGCTGCATCGCTTCTGGCAGCAAACGCGGCCACAGCCGCGCGTGCAGGCTCAGGGCGCGTAATGACGGGTGCAGCGATAAACCCAGGCGGGTGGCACGTTTTTTAGCACCCGCTGGCGCTGCCAGGTGAAATAACGGGACAAGCTGGGTTGCGTGAGCGAAGTGTACTGAAATTGTACGAAGACGCCGCGCGGTCCCAGCGCATCATGCACGGCTTGCAGGATGGCGTCTCGGGTCGCTACCGGCAGTGACAGCAGCGGCAGGCCGGAAAAAATCGCATCATATTCACCGGACAGATATTCCGCCGAACAGGCGCGTACCTGCATACGATCATCCGGTAAAGCACGTAACGTCTTCACCAGCTCCGGGCTGATTTCAAACACATCCAGTTGGGCCTGTGGCGACATGCGTTGCAGAATCTGTCGCGTCAGCACCCCATCGCCCGCACCCAATTCAGCAATACGAAGGCTACGATCCCAGTTAACCGCATCGGTCATGGTTCGACATAATGCCGCGGAGGAGGGCGTGATGCTGCCCATTTTGCGGGGGTTGCGAATGAACTGATGAACAAAATTTGCTTTGGCGCGCATTAACGTCAGGGCTGAAGCCAACATCTCTTTCTCCTGGTTAGTGTCCTGCTTCATATTGACCCTATTTATCGGACATGTTCCGCTTTTTACTGCATAACCGGCAAAAGTCGGAATTTTCCAGGCAGCAAACCGGCGCGATTTATCGCGCGGTGTCACAGTTTCCCACCGGCAGATCTGACAGCGTGCTATTGATCGATCAATGTTAATAATAAGTTTCGCAGTTGTTACACACAACCTCTGTCCCGCAAGGAGAAACATCATGCGTTACGCTGCACCTGGAGAACAAGGTTCTCTGATTAGACTCCAAAAACGCTATGGCAACTTTATCAACGGTGAGTTTGTGGCACCGGTGAACGGTAACTACTTCGTCAACACCTCGCCGATTAATGCCTCGTCGATTGGCGAGTTTCCGCGCTCCGACCGTGAGGATATTGATAATGCTGTCGCTGCCGCCCATGCCGCCGCAGAGGCCTGGGGCAAAACCTCCCCGCAGGCACGTTCCCTGGTACTGTTGAAGATCGCCGATCGGCTGGAGGAAAACCTCGAATATCTGGCGGTGAATGAAACCTGGGATAACGGTAAACCGGTGCGTGAAACCCTCGCTGCCGATATGCCGCTGGCGGTGGACCATTTCCGCTATTTCGCCGGTTGTGTGCGCGCACAGGAAGGCACCGCTTCGGAGATTGATGAGTTCACGGCGTCTTACCACTTCCACGAGCCGCTGGGCGTGGTAGGGCAGATTATCCCGTGGAATTTCCCGTTGCTGATGGCTGCGTGGAAACTGGCTCCGGCACTTGGGGCGGGTAACTGCGTGGTGCTGAAACCGGCAGAACAGACGCCGCTATCCATCACCCTGTTCCTTGATTTGATCAAAGACCTGGTCCCGCCGGGAGTGATCAATGTGGTGCATGGCTACGGTAAAGAAGCCGGTGAAGCGCTGGCATCGCACCCGGGTATCGCCAAAATCGCCTTTACCGGTTCAACCGCCACCGGTGGCCATATTCTTGAGCTGGCGGCGAAAAGCCTGATCCCGTCCACCGTCGAACTGGGCGGTAAATCACCCAATATCTTCTTCGAAGATATTATGCAGGCCGAGGAGAGCTTTATTGAGAAAGCGGCGGAAGGGGTGGTGCTGGGCTTCCTTAATCAGGGCGAAGTCTGTACCTGCCCGTCACGCGCGCTGGTACAGGAATCGATTTTCGAACCCTTTATGGCGGCGGTGATGAAACGCATCAAAACCATTAAACGTGGCAACCCGCTCGACACCGAAACCATGATCGGTGCACAGGCGTCACAGCAGCAGTTCGACAAAATCCTCTCCTATCTGGAAATTGCCCAACGTGAGGGGGCTGAGGTGCTGCACGGCGGTGGCATCGAGAGTGTCGGAGAAGAGTTCGCCAGCGGTTACTATATTCAGCCGACGCTGCTGAAAGGCAGCAACAGCATGCGGGTGTTTCAGGAAGAAATCTTTGGCCCGGTGGTCGGCATCCTGACCTTTAAAGATGAAGCGGAAGCTATCGCCTTAGCCAATGATTCCATGTATGGCCTGGGTGCGGGCGTCTGGACACGCGATATCAACCGGGCTTACCGGATGGGACGCGCGATTAAAGCCGGCCGCGTCTGGACCAACTGTTATCATCTCTACCCGGCACATGCGGCGTTTGGCGGCTACAAAAAATCGGGAATTGGCCGTGAAACCCACAAAATGATGCTCGATCATTATCAGCAAACCAAAAACCTGCTGGTGAGTTACAGCACCCAACCACTCGGTTTCTTCTGATGAAGCTGGCAGCGGGGTTACCCGCTGCCATTTCCCCACGCTCCCGTAGCGGCGCGATTTATCGCGCGTTTTGTCCCCCGCACTGCACACCAAATTGCACGATAAATCGTGCCGCTACAATTTATCCCCCCTGGCGGCGCTGATCGCACCGCGGTGTTTTTTTGCACCATCAGCTCACTTTATGCACTCCGTTGGTGATTCTCTGTTCAACGTGCCAGGCCGCACCCGCTGCCGTCTCACGCCTCATCCCTTGTGCTCTCTGCTCTCATGATTAATTAATCAGTTATTTAAAAACTGGCATAACGCTTGCAATTCTTCCTGCGCACCGTCTTCCTTTTTTGCTTTTTTAAATCATCAGGGTCTTCAGGCATCGCGCCTTTCTACTGGAGTTAAAAGCATGAGAATGAAAAGTCTGGTTGTTGCTGCATCGCTGTTGGTTTCTGCACTGACGCAATTTTCCACGCAGGCCGCCGATGCGCCACTCAAAATGCATGCCTCCCTGCATGCGCAGTTACCCGAAAAAATCCGTAGCAGCAAAACCCTCAATCTGGTCACTGATGCTCACTACCCGCCGTGCGAATCCTTCGCGGAAGACAATAAAACCATGGTCGGCTTTGAGCCGGACCTGTGGGACGCGATCGGCCAGGTGCTGGGTATCAAAGTCAAACCGGTTTCGATCGATTTCGCCGGGCTGATACCGGGCGTAAAAAGCGGTCGTTATGACGTGGCAATGGAGTGTATCTCCGACAGCGCCGAACGTGAAAAGCAGGTGTCGTTTGTTAACTACGCCTACGCCACCAGCGAGGTGTATACGCTGGCGACCGAAAAATCCATCACCAACGATCCGCTGACCCTGTGCGGCCTGAAAGTGGGCGTGCAAACCGGTACCGATTTCGAAAAAGCCATCAGCGAGATCTACACCCCGAACTGCACCAAAAACGGCAAACCGGCGATCGAACAGGTGACGCTGCCGTCGGCTGATGCGGTCCTGCTCGGTCTCTATTCGGGCCGGGTGGATTTTGTGTTGAACGATGCCGCCTCGGTGGATGACATCAAGCAAAAAGCCCCGCATCCCATTCGCACCGTGCAGATGCCACTGATGCCGAAATACTACCTCGGTATTGTGGTGGCGAAAGAGAACACCCAACTGGCGGAGGTGCTGCTGAAGGCGCTTAACGTGCTGCATGAAACCGGCACCTACGACAAGATCATGGAGAAGTGGGATCTGGAGGCGATGAAGCTGGATAAACCCGGCATCAACCTCACCAGCACACAGCCATTATGAGTGGGGGTCGCCAGTGTGATGTGCTGGTGATCGGTTCCGGTGGTGCGGCGCTAAGCGCCGCACTGCGGGCGGCGGTGGGCGGTTTGTCGGTACTGGTGCTGGAAAAAAGCGCCTGGTTGGGCGGCACCACAGCGATGTCTGGCGGGGCCACCTGGGTGCCAGCCAACCATCACGCCCTGGCCGCCGGCCTGGCCGATTCATCACAAGAGGTGCTCGATTATCTGCGTGCCAGTGCGCCTGAAGGTTGGCAGGCGAGCGAGGACACGCTCTGGCAGGCGCTGGCGCAGCAAGCTCCGTTGATGCTGGCGTTTGTCGAGCAGCACAGCGCATTGCGTTTCGCCCTGACGCCAGAGGGCGATCCACTGTGGCCGCTGCCGGGAGCCAAACAGCAGGGGCGGATGCTGGCACCCATGCCGTTGCAACCGCAACGTCCGTGGCGCTTACGTCCCACGCCGTTACCGCGCCTGTTTTCCTACCACGAACTGCTGACGAGTGACCTCTGGCATCAGCCGATACGGACGTATCTGCGCGCGTTGCCGCGTCTGCTCCGGCGACAGTGGCGTGGGGAACTGACCAAAGGCGCGGCGCTGGTGGCCGGGTTGCTTGATGGCTGTCAGGCGGCGGGCTGCGAGTTTATCACTGAGGCAGCGGTGCAGGGCTTACTGATGCGCGGTAGCCATCAGGTCACGGGCGTACGTTACCGGCATCAGGGCGAGGAACGGGAGATTGAGGCGCGTTGTGGCGTAGTGATCGCCAGCGGCGGTTTCGAGTGGGATGCGCAGCAACGGCAGCAGCATTTCCCAGGTCCGTATGATTTTATCGCCAGCCCCCGCGATAACAGCGGTGATGGGCAGCGTATGGCGGAAAGCGCAGGTGCGCAGTTGGCGCATATGGATCAGGCCAATATCGGGGGCGGTATACCCGCCGCGCCAGGCCAGCCGTGGAGCGGGTTGTCTGTTTTCTTCCATTACGAACCCAACGCCATTCTGGTCGATCGCCACGGTCAGCGTTTCACCAATGAATTTGTTTTTAACCTCGGTGCGGCGCTGGATGCGCGTGATGCGCAGGGGTTGCCGCGCCATCTGCCGGTCTGGCTGATCAGCGACGCTCGTTTGCTACGCCGGGCACCGCTGCTGCGTTACTACCGCTGGCGTACACCGGGTTGGCTGCGGCAGGCCGCGACGCTGACGCAACTGGCGCAACAACTGGCATTGCCTGCGGGTGCACTGGAGGCCAGCGTGGCGCGGTTTAACCACAGTTGCGCCCGGGGCATTGATGAAGATTTTTCCCGTCATCTGAGTGCTGCGCATGGCAAAGCTGACCGGCGCTTGCAGGGGGGATTAGCGGCGATCTGCCATGCCCCGTTTATCGCCATACCGTTCAACCGCACCTTCCTTGCCACCAAAGGCGGGCCGCGTACCGATGCCAGCGGTAATGTGCTGCATCGCGATGGTCGGCCACTGGCGGGCTTGTATTGTGCCGGGGCGGCGATGGCTAATCCGATCGGCAGCAAAGCGGTCAGCGCAGGCACCACGCTCGGGCCCAACCTGACCTGGGGCTATATCTGCGGTTCGTCGCTGCTGGCACGCCGTCAGGCATTAACCGAGGAGGCAAGATTATGCACAGCGTAAAAACCGCGCTGATTACCGGCGGTTCACGCGGTGTCGGCCTGTGTATTGCCCGCGAACTGGCGCGGCAGGGCTATGCCATCGCGCTGCTGGTGCGCAGCGATGTCGAGGCGGCGCAACACGCGGTGGACAAACTGACGGCGCAGGGGGCGCGGGCGGCTTTCTGGCGGGTCGATATCACCGATCGCCCGGCGGTGCAGCAGGTTCTCGACGAGGTGGTCAACGTGCTTGGCGCACCGAGTCTGCTGGTCAATAACGCCGGATCAACTGCGGCGGCTCCGTTGCTGGAACTGCGCGATGAACAGTGGCAGCAGGTGCTGAATACCCAGCTAACCGGCACCTTTGTGATGAGTGTCGAAACGGTGCGGCGCATGGCACCCGGTGGAGTGATTATCAATATCGCCGGTGCGTCTGCCCATCGTTGCTACCCCAATGCGGGTGCCTTTGGTCCGTCGAAGGCGGGCGTGGTGAATCTGACGGCGCAAATGTCGATTGAATGGGCACCTCGCGGTATCCGCGTGTGCGGCATCAGTCCGGGACCGATTCGTGACCCGGATAGTCACTGGGCTACCCAGGAGCCACTGCTGGCGCAGGAGGTGGCGCGCTTGCCACTGCAACGTCCGGTCAGCAGTGATGAGGTGGCGCGCAGCGTGGCATTTCTGGCCACCACGGCCTCTTTCACCGGCCAGATGCTGATCCTCGACAGCGGTGGCCTGAATACCTGGTACATGACCGAACAGGAGGCGAGATGAGCAAAACGCTGATGGTGGATGCGCAGCAGGTCACCAAATCGTTTCACGGCGTGGAGATCCTCAAAGGGGTGGATCTCAGCGTTGAACAAGGCGAGGTGGTGTGTCTGATTGGCCCCTCCGGCTCGGGAAAATCCACCTTCCTGCGCTGTATCAATCACCTGGAAAAGATTGACGGCGGTGAGCTGTGGGTCAATGGCGGTATGGTCGGCTACCGATTGCAGGGGGAAAAGTTGTACGAACTGAAGGAGGCTGAGGTGGCGCGTAACCGCGTCAATATTGGCATGGTGTTTCAGCGCTTTAATCTGTTCGGCCATATGACGGCGCTGGAAAACGTGATGGAAGCGCCGATGACGGTAAAAAAAGTGCCGCGCGCCCAGGCGATGGCGGAGGCCAAAGCGCTGCTGGATCGCGTCGGGCTCAGCCATCGTTACCATTCGCGTCCGGCGGCGCTGTCGGGTGGTCAGCAGCAGCGGGTGGCGATTGCACGGGCGATGGCGATGAAGCCGTCGCTGATGCTGTTTGATGAACCCACCAGCGCGCTCGATCCTGAGCTGGTGGGGGAAGTGCTGGCGGTGATGCGCGATCTGGCGCGTGACGGTATGACGATGGTGATTGTCACCCATGAGATGGGTTTTGCGCGTGATGTCGCCAATCGTGTCGCGTTTATGGACAACGGCGCAATCATTGAAGTGGCGGAATCTAAACACTTTTTTTCCGCACCACGCCATCCCCGTACCCGAGATTTTCTCGCCCGAGTGCAGGCAGTGAGCACCGAATGATTGACAGATGCGCAGGCAGACTGTAGATCTTAATTAATCAGTTAATTAAATTTGTCCGGTTAAAACGATGAAGAGAACGCTGATGACGGATAAAACCCTGACTTCCCCGCTGAATGCCACGCGCACACCAGCGGATCATGGCCGCCATGTGGTGGCACAGCGCTATCCCGGTCGCTGGATCTCCGCACTGGTGCTGGCGGTGCTGCTGGCGCTGGTAGCGCATTCGATGATCACCAACCCTAATTTCGCCTGGGCGACGGTGGGTAAATACCTGTTCTCACCCACCATCCTGCTCGGTCTGTGGACCACCTTCTGGCTGACGCTGGTGATCATGGTGCTGGCGATTGTACTCAGCGTGCTGCTGGCGGTGATGCGCCTCTCCAGTAACCCGCTGCTGGTGGGTTTCAGCCGCGGCTGGATTTGGTTCTTTCGCGGCACGCCGGTGCTGGTGCAGCTGATTTTCTGGTACAACCTCGCGGCGCTCTATCCGCAGGTCAGCCTGGGGATCCCCGGCCTGTTTACCCTGTGGAGCGGGAGCACCAACGATTTGATCACTCCGCTGGCCGCAGCGATTCTCGGCCTTGGACTGAATGAGTCGGCCTATATGGCGGAGATCATCCGTGCCGGGATCTCCTCGGTGGATGATGGCCAGCAGGAGGCCGCCCGGGCGCTGGGTATGACACGCGGCCAGTATCTGAAGCGGGTGATCCTGCCGCAGGCCATCCCGTTCATCATTCCACCCACCGGCAACCAGGTGATTGGCATGTTGAAAACCACCTCGTTGGTGAGCGTGATTTCGCTCTCGGATTTGCTCTACTCGGCGCAGGCGATCTACTCACGCACATACGAAAACATCCCGCTGCTGATTGTTGCCTGTATCTGGTATCTCGCCGCCACCACCGTGCTTAGTCTGGTGCAGGCGCGTGTGGAACATCACTATCGCTGGACAAGGGGTTAATGATGCAACTCGGTCTGTTCAACCTGATGTCGTATAAAGACAACCCGCGCGGTGTACAGGGGGTGATTGAGGATATGCGCAGCATGGTGCTGCTGGCGGAGGAGATCGGCTTCGATACCGCGTGGTTTGCCGAGCATCACTTCACCAACTACTCGCTCAGCGTATCGCCGCTGATGCTGGTGGCACATATGGCCGGTTATGCGCGGCGTATCCGCTTGGGTACGGCGGTGGTGGTATTGCCGTTGTACCAGCCGATGCGTATTGCGCAGGAGATTGCGCTGGTCGATCGCCTGACGGAAGGGCGGCTGGTGCTGGGTATAGGCAGCGGTTATCAGGCGTGGGAATTTGACCGCTATGGACTGGATGTAGAAACCCGTGGTCAGCAACTACTGGCGCACTGGCAGTTTATCAGCGATGCCCTGACCCAGGGCTATACCCACTCGCCAGACCGTTTTGGTCAGCCGCTGCGTACCGATTTTCTGCTCGACACGTTGCAGAAACCCTTACCGCCGCTGTACCTCACCTCATCCAATCCGCAACTGATTGCGCAGTTTCAGCGCTGGCAGGCGACGCCGTTTTTTACTGCGGGTTATCGCGGCACTCACAAATTGCAGCAGATGGTGGCCGATGCGCGTCTCGGCTGGCAGCAGGCGGGCCTCGACGCGGCGATGCCGGTGGCGGTGCAGCAATATATCCACGTTTGTGACAACCGCCAGCAGGCCCATGCCGCAGCGGAACGCGCGCTGTTTGTCGCGCGCATGATCGCGGCGTTGCGCGAGAACACCAGCGTCAGCGAGCAGGCGTTTATCCACGCGCCAGCGTTAGCAGATGAACCTTCGCTGGAGACGGTGAGCAATAACCTGATGATTGGCGATGCGGAAACCGTCGCTGAGCGCATGCTGGCGGAGATCCGCACCCTCCGTCCCAGCCACTACAACTGTTTCTTCCAGTTTGGCGATATGCCGATTGCTGATGCGCGTCGTTCGCTGACGCTGTTTGGCGAGCGGGTCGTGCCGCTGCTGGAAAAAGAGCTTGGTCCATTGACCTTTCGTACCGCCAGAGGAGAGTGAAATGTATCGCGAGAAGATTGATGTGGTGTTTGATGACGGTGACAGCATTCTGCAACGGATGCTGGAGCAGCAACGCCATGATGCCAGCCGTGCAGAAACCCTGCCGCCAGAAGCCTATAACAGCGACAGTTTTTTCCGTCTCGAAGAAGACAAAGTGTTCCGCCAGGACTGGTTATTTGTCGGCCATGAGTCGCAAATTGCTAACCTGAATGATTTCTTCACGCTGGATGTGGTGGGCGAGCCGTTACTGATTTTGCGGAACGACGCTGGCATTGCGGTGTTCTCCAACGTTTGTCTGCATCGCTGGGCGCCGATTGCGCACGGCAGCGGCAACAGCCGTTCATTTATCTGTCCATTCCACAACTGGACCTACAACACCCACGGCAAGCTGAGTGGCGCGCCATCCATGAATCAGGCGCAGGACTTTGACCGTCAGCAGTGCAGCCTGCCGAAGATCCGCCATGAGGTGGTGTTCGGCATGATCTTTGTCACCTTCAACGCCGATGCCCAGCCGCTGGCACCCCGGCTGGCACCGCTCACCGAACGTTTTCAACGCTACCACGTCGCCGATCTGGTAACCGCTTACACGCTGGATTACGACTGTCCGTACAACTGGAAAATGGCGATCGAAACGTTTATGGAGTGCTACCACCATGCGGCGGTGCATCGCACCACGCTGGAGGATAGCTTTCCCGGTCGACTCAGTTCGATCATTGATGAAGGCCCGGGCTGGACCATCTGTCATCAGCCGCTGCGGAAAAACGGTGAACTGAGCGAGATCCTGACCGCCGGTCTGGAACCGTTCAGTGGCCTGAGCGACGAGCAGATGCGCTTCAGTGAATTGCTGCTGCTGTTTCCCAACTGCCTGATCTCACTGAATCCGGATCGTCTCTCCATCAGTGCCATTCTGCCGGTGTCGCCACATGCTACTCGCTGGCACCGCGTGGTGCTGGTATCGCAGGCGTCTGCGGCGCGGGAGGATTTTCCTCAGACCGCCGCGACGATGAAGCAGGGCAGCCTGGCGATTATCGATGAAGACCAGTGGATCAACGCCGAGCAGCAGCGCGGTAGCCGTTCCCGTCTCGCACGTCCGGGACGCCTGAGCCACCTCGAAACCACCGTCTGGCATCTGGCCAATTACCTGAAAATCCGCATGGCGGAGTGAGGAGCAGGCAATGCGTTATCTGAAGCTGGGACACTCCGGCCTGGATGTCTCTGCGCTCTGTCTGGGGACGGTGACCTATGCGCCACCGGCGCGCAGTGGCCGGAGCTGGACGCTGGATGAAGCCGCCAGCCGCGAACTGATCCGTGCCGCGCTGGAGCAGGGCATCAACTTTTTCGACAGCGCCAATATCTATGCCAAAGGGGCGAGTGAAGAGATCCTTGGTCGTGCGCTGCGTGATTTCGCCTCCCGCGATGAAGTGGTGATCACCAGCAAACTGTATAACCCAATGCGCAGTGGACCAAACAGCAAGGGGTTGTCGCGTAAGGCGATTATGCAGGAGTGCGATCACAGCCTGCGCCGACTCGGCACCGATTACATCGACTTGTATGAAATCCACCGCTGGGATAATGACACGCCGATTGAAGAGACGCTGGAGGCGCTCAACGACCTGGTGAAGGCTGGCAAGGTGCGTTACCTCGGAGCGTCGTCCATGTTCGCATGGCAGTTCAGCAAGGCGCTGCAAATCCAGAAGTACGAACGCTGGAGCCGTTTTATCGCCATGCAGAACCACCTCAACCTGATCTATCGCGAAGAAGAACGCGAAATGCTGGCGCTGTGTCAGGCGGAAGGGGTCGCGGTGACGCCCTGGAGCCCACTGGCGCGCGGACGGCTGGCCCGCCCGGTGGAGGCGGCGAAGTCGAGTACGCGTGGTGCCGACGACAGCTATACCGATTTTCTCTATGCCGCGACTGAGCACGCCGATAGCGCGGTGATCCGCGCGGTGGAGCAGGTAGCGCAGGCGCGTGGCGTGCCGATGGCACAGGTGGCGCTGGCATGGATCTACAGCCGTCCGGCGGTGGTGGCGGCCGTGATTGGAGCCACCCGTCCCCTGCATTTGAGCGACGCACTGGCGGCGCTGGATCTGACGTTAAGCGCTGACGAAATCGCCGCGCTCGACGCCCCATATATTCCCCATTCTATTGTTGAACATGACTAAGGCAGGGCACCAATGAAAAGCGCAGCACAGATCGCCGAGATCAAACAGGCCCTGATGGCTAAAGGGGTGGAGTACTGCATGGGCGCGTACGTGGACATTCACGGTGTCCCCAAGGGTAAAGTGGTGCCGATTGGTCATCTGGATCAGATGGCACAGGGTTCCGAACGTTACACCGGCTATGCGCTGGACGGTCTGGGTCAGTCGCCGCACGAAGATGAACTGACCTCGGTGCCGGATCTCGACCACATCATCCAGTTACCCTGGGAACCGAAGATTGCGTGGATGCCCGCCGATAACCACTTTCAGGGCGAACCCTATGCGCTCAGCACGCGGGTGGCGTTGCAGAACGTGATTAAACAGGCTAACGCCCTGGGTTTTGGGTTTAACCTCGGCATCGAGTGCGAAATTTATTTGTTGAAGCGGGAACAGGATGGTCGGCTGGTGGTGCCGGAACCGGATAACAAACTCAACAAGCCCTGCTACGACTTGCAGGGCTTCGTGGACCAGTTTGGCTGGCTGGATGAGGTTTCCTCCACCATCAACGCGCTGGGCTGGGATCTCTATTCGCTTGACCACGAAGATGGCAACTCGCAATACGAGTTCGACTTCAACTACGCCGATGCGCTGACCACCTGCGATCGTTTTATCTTCTTCCGCTTTATGGCGAAGCATTACGCCAAACAGCGCGGGCTGATCGCCACCACCATGCCGAAGCCGTTCGCCGATAAAACCGGCACCGGCGCGCACTTCAATATGTCGCTGTATGACATCAATACCGGTGCCAACGTGTTTAAACGCGACGCCAGCAGCGCGGATGATCCCTGGGGCCTGGGCCTGAGTGATACCGGTTATCACTTTATCGGCGGGCTGTTGAAGCATGGCCGTGCGCTGTGCGCTGCCTTTGCCCCGACGGTCAACAGCTACAAACGTCTGGTACGCCAGGGGGCGATGAGCTACTTCTCGTGGGCACCGGTGTTTAACTCCTGGGGTTCCAATAACCGCACCAACGCGGTACGCGTCCCGGCCGGTGGTGGCCGTTGTGAATCGCGTAATGCCGATGGCGCGGTCAATCCCTATCTGGCGGCCACGCTGGCGTTAGCTGCCGGGCTGGAAGGTATTCGCGAGAAGATCGATCCGCGTCAGCCGAATGAAGACAATCTGTATGCCATCAGCGAAGCGGAGCGCCGCGCGCGTGGCATCGATTTTCTGCCGCAAAACTTGCTGGAAGCGGTGGAAGCCTTTGATGCCGACCCGTTTGTCGCTGCGACGCTGGGTGAAGCGCTGAAAAAAGAGTTTATTCACTACAAGTTGCAGGAGTGGAACAGCTATCACCTGCATGTCAGCCAGTGGGAAATTGATCGCTACAGCACCATTTTTTAATGGTTTATCGGTAACCCGCACGACATTGCGCGATGAATCGCGCCGCTACACATCATGAACATCCCGTAGCGGCGCGATTTATCGCGCGGATTTAACCGGCAACTCAGGCATCGAGCTTTTCAAACACAAAATTGCGCATCACGTTGATGGCCTGTTTGTATTTGAAATTGGGGAACATCACATTACGGAACAGCACGCCATCAAGGTAGGTGGAGATCAGCATCGCCATATCTCCCGGGTTCACCTCACGGAACAACCCGCTGGCGATCCCCTCTTTGATGGTGTTCTTCAGAATCACCGATTCCTTTTCGTAGAACTTTTTAATCGCTTTATCAATGCTGGCGATGCGGCCATTGGTGCTGGAGTAATCCAGACTGATTTTGGCCAGTTTTTGCAACAGATGGAACTGGAGGATGTGGATCTCAATCCACAGAAAAATCAGGTCGCGCGGCCCGTTGGCGCTGGCTTTGATGTCGTCAAACTGCACAAAGGCACGCTCCACCGCGGACTCAATCACCTTGATAAACAGGTCTTCTTTTGAGCCGAAGTAGTAATAAATCAGCGCCGAGTTCAGCCCGGTAGCGGTGGCGATATCTTTAATTCGTACCGACGAATAGTTCTGGGTGGCGAACAAATCAAAGGCTGAGGATTGCAACAACTCGGCGACGTCGCGCTGGGTTTTACGCAGTTTCTTGCCAGGTTCAGCGGCTGGAGTTTCCTTCATGGCGACATCCTTATGAAATTAACTAATTAATTAACTTTACCATATTGAGTCAGGAGAACGGCATGGGTTTATGCGCTTTTTATACGCCCGGCGATCTGCCGCTGGCAAGCGGAGAAACGTTGCGTGAGACGGCCATTGGTTATCAGACCTTTGGTCAGCTTAACGCTGCACGCGACAATGCAGTGGTGATCTTTAGCTACTACAGCGGCACCCATGAACGTTATTTACCGTTGATTGGCGCAGGAAAAACGCTCGACCCGACGCACTGGTTTATTGTGTTGGTGAATAAACTCGGTAATGGCGTATCCAGCTCGCCTTCTAACTCACGTTTGCAGCCGGGAGCGGCTTTTCCATCGGTGACGCTGGTCGATAACCTGCGGGCGCAGGAGCGGCTGCTGTTTGACCATCTCGCCATTAACCGCATCGCGCTGGCGTATGGCTGGTCGATGGGGGCGATGCAGGCCTGGCATCTGGCGGTGGCGCGACCACAACAGGTGCGGGCGCTGCTGGCGGTGTGCGGTTCGGCGCGCTGTTGGCCGAATAATCAGGTGTTTCTTGAGGGGGTTCGGGCCGCGCTGCGTTGCGATGCGCAGTTTGCCGACGGCCACTATGTCGAGCCTCCGTTACGCGGGCTGGCGGCATTTGGTCGCGTCTATGCCGGCTGGGCCTATTCTGCTGCGTTTTTTCGTGAAGCGCGTTGGCGCGATCTCGGCTTCGACTCGCTGGAGGCGCTGCTGGTGGACTGGGAGCGGGATCATCAGGCGCTGGATGCCAATGATCTATTGTGCGCCCTGCACAGTTGGTATCACGCCGATGTTGGTGTGCTGGCAAACGGAGACTGGCGTGCGGCGCTGGCGCGTATCCGCGCGCGTTGCATCGTGATGCCGTGCGACAGCGATCGTTATTTTACGGTGGAAGAGGCGGCACTGGAGGTAGCGGAATTAGGTCAGGGTGAGTTACGCACTCTCGTTTCACCTTACGGACATTGTGCCGGCGCGCCCGCGCGCTTTGCGGCCGCGTCGGCACAGATTGACAGCGCCATGCAGGCGCTGCTCAACCCTTAATCAATGATGCTCAGCTCGACAGTACGTCCCTGATCAAACCAGGTTTCCAGGCCGGTGACGCGCAGTTCGAGCTTGCCTTCAATCACCTGACCGATATAGGAAATCGGCAGCGGCTCGTCAGCGGTATCGTCGCCGTACACCACACACATCTGCTGGCGCGGGCTGTAGTAACATACCGCGCCGGTCACTTCGCCGTACTGTTCACGGCGCAGTTTGCCAACATCCTGCGTCAGATATTTGTTTTCCCACGGGGCGACGATCGGCAGGGTGAAAAACACCATGTCGCCAATCAACTTGCCGTGTTGCAGCACGCTTTTCAGCGGCAGCTTTTCACGCAACACTTTCGCCAGGTTGGGGACTTTGTCTTCCCACACCTCAATCACACAAATCTTCTTATCGGCAACATGCATAGCCAGTTTCATGATCTTCTCTCTCCCAATCAGGCGTTGACGCGACGAAAACCGTCCCCGAGACCCCAGGGAAGAATGAAATCGACCCACATATGCAGGCGGTTGGCCCAGGAGAGGGCGCTGTGCGACAGACGAACCAGGTCGCTCAGGGTTTCACATTCACCCGCCACCTCGACATAAGTGTGCAGCATTCGGGCCGCATCCGGCAGGCTGACGAAATCAAAGAAGTTAGCTTTGTAACCCATGATCTCTTTGATCAGCAGTTGCAGGGTTTTTAGATCGGCCTCCGGGTTGTCCTCGCCGACGCGAATCAGCCCCCACAACATCTCATCGGCTAGCGTACGGGTTTCCCCTTCGGCGAAGATGATGGTGCTGAGGTACTGACCACGGGAACCGGTACCGCGTGGTACTTCACCCTTACCGAGTGCGGCAATTTCTGCCGGTTGTTCAAACCAGATCTTTTCGCGCTGCGCGTCAAACAGCGCTATCGCTTCATCGACCGTCATAACGTTCTCCTGGTGTTGGCGTGAATGTGGCGGTTGCCACGAATTTAATTAATCAGATAATTAAAAGTGAGCAATTTTTGTGCCATGCGGGGAATAAAAATTAATCAGTTAATTAATAGTGGGTTAGGTAAAAAACCGCGCAGGGAGAGGTTTCAGGCGACGTGAGGCTGTTGTATCGCAGTGCAGATTGCACCATTTCGTAGCGGCGCGATTTATCGCGCAATATTTGTGGCTCGTTGCCAACACGCGCGATATGACGAGTTTGCATAAGTCGTAGCGGTGCGATTTATCGCGCCATTCGGCGGGGTTTATTCAGGGGGAAAGGGCGCGCATCACTGCGCACCCCATAAGGTTACTTCACGCAGGCCGCACACTGGTTATGGATCTGCTGGAAGAAGTCGTTACCTTTGTCATCCACCAGGATAAACGCCGGGAAGTTTTCCACTTCAATCTTCCAGATCGCTTCCATACCCAGTTCTGCGTACTCCACGCATTCGAGGCTCTTGATACTCTGCTGCGCCAGTACCGCTGCCGGGCCACCGATACTGCCGAGATAGAAGCCGCCGTGTTTATGGCAGGCATCTGTCACCTGCTGGCTGCGGTTGCCTTTCGCCAGCATCACCATGCTGCCGCCGTTGGCCTGCAACAGGTCAACGTAGGAATCCATACGGCCTGCGGTGGTTGGGCCGAGTGAACCTGACGCATAACCTTCTGGCGTCTTGGCCGGTCCTGCGTAATACACCGGATGGTCTTTGATGTACTGCGGCAGACCTTCACCGTTATCAATACGTTCTTTCAACTTGGCGTGGGCAATGTCACGCGCCACGATAATGGTGCCGTTCAGCGACAGGCGGGTCGATACCGGGTAGGAAGAAAGTTGCGCCAGAATCTCGGTCATCGGACGGTTGAGGTCCACGTTGACCACTTCGCCTTCACCCTGCTGACGCAGTTCTTCCGGGATAAAACGGCCTGGATTATGCTCCAGTTGCTCGATCCAGATGCCTTCACGGTTAATCTTCGCCTTGATATTGCGGTCAGCCGAGCAGGAAACCCCCATACCCACCGGGCAGGACGCGCCATGACGTGGCAGACGCACCACACGGATATCGTGCGCGAAGTATTTACCGCCAAACTGCGCACCGAGGCCCAGTTTCTGCGACGCTTCCAGCAACTCCTGCTCCAACTGCACATCACGGAACGCCTGACCGTGCTCATTACCTTCAGTCGGCAGCGAATCGTAGTAGTGGGTGGAGGCCAGTTTCACGGTTTTCAGCGTGCTTTCCGCCGAGGTGCCACCGATAACAAACGCGATATGGTAAGGCGGGCAGGCGGCGGTGCCGAGCGACATCATTTTATCGATCAGGTAGTTCTTCAGTTTCGCCGGAGTGATCAGCGCTTTGGTTTCCTGATAGAGATAGGTTTTGTTGGCGGAGCCGCCCCCTTTGGCGATACACAGGAATTTGTACTCGTCACCGTCAACGCTGTAGAGGTCAATCTGTGCCGGCAGGTTAGTACCGGTATTCACCTCTTTGTACATATCCAGCGCGGCGTTCTGTGAGTAGCGCAGGTTATCTTCGATAAAGGTGTTGTACACCCCCTGGGACAACGCCGCTTCGTCGCCGCCACCGGTCCACACACGCTGGCCTTTCTTACCCATGATGATGGCGGTGCCGGTGTCCTGACAGGTCGGCAGCACGCCTTTGGCTGCGATTTCGGAGTTACGCAGGAACTGCAAGGCGACATATTTGTCGTTCTGGCTGGCTTCATCATCGGCCAGAATCGCGGCCACCTGTTGCTGATGGGCAGCGCGCAGCATAAATGAGGCATCGTGGAACGCCTGCTGCGCCAGCAGGGTCAGCGCTTGCGGATCAACTTTTAACACTTCTTCGCCTGCGAATTTCTCCACGGAGACGTAATCGCGGCTGAGCAGGTAGTACTCAGTATCATCTTTGGCGAGAGGAAAGGGATCTTGATAGTAGAAGGGTTTGTTCGACATGTTGGCTCACTCAGTTATGTGTCGCTCGTCTGGTACAGAGAAGACAGGCGACATCATTAGCGATTCGTTATAGGTTTTTTCTCTCGCCAGCCCAGCTCAGGGCTGACTGGCGAGTATCATAGCATTTTAACATTCTTTCGCGGCTGCGATTTTTAACATCGAAGCAACATCATCAGAACATCAGCACCATCCACGGATAGGCAATCAGCATCAGCAGCACCAGGAACAGCGCACCGAAGATGGTGCCCAGACGCCAGTAGTCTTTGGTTGGCAGATAGCCGCTACCGTAATAAATCGGGCTGGGGCCAGTACCGTACGGGGTGATGATACCCATCACACCCAGTGAGGTCGCCAGCATCAGACAGAACACCGGCATATTGATGCCTGGGATAGCAGCCGCAATGGTCAGCATGGCTGGCAGCAGGGCAGTGGTGTGTGCGGTGGTGCTGGCAAACAGGTAGTGCAGTACATAGAAAGCCACCAGTAAGACCACGGCAGAGACTTGTGGATCATACCCTTGCAGCAGTTGCCCGCCTTCTTTACCCAACCAGGCAATGAAGCCGACTTTCGCCAGACCATCGGCGAGGGCAACCAGGGTCGCGAACCAGGCGAAGGTGTTCCACGCAGCTTTGTTGCTGGTGATATCGTTCCAGTTCAGTACGCCGGTCCACAGCATCAGCACAATCACCAGCAGCGCGGCCATTGCCGGTTCAATCCAGGCTGTGGCAAAGATCCACATCAGCAGCGCAGAAATCACGAACACCAGCAGCAGGATTTCATTGCGCGACAGTTTGCCCAGTTTTGCCAGCTCGGCTGTTGCCCAGCGCGGCACTTCATCGTTCAGTTTCACTTCCGGTGGATAGAGCCAGTAGGCCAGCAGCGGCATGGTGAGAATCAACAGCACACCCAGCGGCAGGAAGGCAAGGAACCACATGCCCCAGGAGATATCAAAACCTACCACGCTTTTTATCAGCGCCAGCGCCAGCAAGTTGGGAGCCAGTGCAGACAGGAACATAGAACTGGTGATACAGGTGGCGGTGATGGCAACCCACATCAGATAAGAACCAATTTTGCGCGCACTCGGGTCGTTAGGTTTTGAACCGTACAGCGGCGGCAGGTTGGCGATAATCGGATAGATGGTGCCGCCACTGCGTGCGGTGTTGGACGGTGTGAACGGTGCCAGCAACAGGTCTGCGAAGGTGATGGCGTAACCCAGCGTCAGGCTGCGACGGCCGAGATATTTCACCAGAATCAGCGCCAGGCGGCGACCGAACTGGGTTTTATCGTAACCGGCGGCAAACATAAAGGCACCGAAGATCAGCCACACGGTGGAGTTACCGAAGCCGCTGACCGCCCATTTGAAGGACTGGCCTGCCATTTTAAACTTCGGATCCGCCAGCTCGGCCGGGCTAAACAGCAGGTACTGACTGAACAGCGCGATCACCACCACGCCGGTCAGGCCGATCACCGCGCCAGGCAGAGGTTCGAAGATCAGGCCGACAATCACGCCAACAAAGATTGCGAAGAAGTGCCACGCATAAGGTTCGAGTCCTTCCGGTGTGGGCACCAGTAACAACAGCACAGCAACAACCACCGGCAGGCACAGCATCAGCAGCCGGTTTTTATTCCCCGGCGCGGCAGGCGGCGCTTTTAGGGGTTCATTCTGGATAGTTTGTGTTTTCATAGTTTTGGTCTGCAAGTTATGGAGAATGCGATTAACGTTCCGGGAAAACAGGTGTTACTTTGCTCTACTCAGATGATACTTTTTTAATCTGCCGTTACGTCTTTAATGCTTCTTTAATTGCAATGTTGAAGAGAGAGGATTGCGTAATGTAAATATGATGCGATTTATTAAAAACTCCATTTTGATCTGGATCAAAAAATCGATTCAGTATTAAATCCTTTTTGTATTTGACATATATTCTTACCCTTACTTAATTCTTTTCTGCTGGTGACAAGACGCCATAAAGCTCAAGGCGGAAGGCGTTGTCATCTGGGATGTGTCTGATAACGTCATGATTTATCATAAATTAATTTCTATGTAAATGAAAAAATTGATTTTTGACAACGTTTCGCTAACATTTTAAGTGGCGAATATTCAGTCTTAGTGTTTATTTCCAGAATAATTTAAAAGTTAAAAAACTAAATTTATTAATTATGTAACTAAAGAAATTGGTATATTGTTTACATGAAATCGGACCTCTTAAATAAATTTGAAATAACTGCGTCTGCGACAGAATTCGAAACTTTTAAATTTTGGAGTTGTTATCATGAATACGCTCACCCCGATTCTTAATCCACTGACACTGCCGAAAGGCGCGGTATTGAAAAATCGCCTGGTCATGGCCCCAATGACCACCTGTACCGGTTATTTTGACGGCGGCGTGACCAGCGACCTGGTGGACTACTATCGTGTACGTGCGGGCAGCATTGGCACGGTGATTGTCGAATGCTGTTTTATCGATAACCGTGGCCCGGCCTTCCCCGGTGCCATCGCCATCGATAGCGACAACAAAATCCCCGGCCTGGCCAGGATTGCTGATGCGATCAAATCTCAGGGTTCCAAAGCCATTTTGCAGATCTACCACGGTGGCCGTATGGTGGATCCCGCGTTGATCGGCGGTAAAACGCCAGTCGCGCCCAGCGCGCTTGCCGCACCGCGTGAAGGTGCGCCGACTCCCCAGGCGCTGACGGCGGAAGAAGTCGATGTCATGATCACTAAATTTGGTGATGCGGTGAACCGTGCCATCAAGGCCGGTTTCGATGGCGTTGAGATCCACGGCGCTAACACTTACCTGATTCAGCAGTTCTACTCACCAAACTCCAACCAGCGCGATGACAAGTGGGGCGGTAGCCGCGACAACCGTGCTCGCTTCCCGATGGAAGTGCTGGAAATCACCCATAAAATGGCGGACCGCTTTGCGGCAGCCGACTTTATCATCGGCTATCGCTTCTCGCCGGAAGAGCTGGAAGTGCCGGGTATTCGTTTTGACGACACCCTGTATCTGCTGGAGAAACTGGCGGCGCGTGGTCTGGATTATGTGCACTTCTCCGTCGGCCAACTGCTGCGTCCGTCGATTGTTGATACCCAAGACCCGACACCGTTGATCACCAAATACCTGGCGCTGCGCTCACCGACGCTGGCTAAAGTTCCGGTGATTGGTGTTGGCGGCGTGGTAAATAAAGAAGATGCGGAAAATGCGCTGGAGCACGGTTTCGATCTGGTGGCGATTGGTAAAGCCTGTATCGCCTACCCGGACTGGGCCGACCGGATTATCCGCAACGAGCATATGGAGCTGTTTATCGACAGCACCAAACGCGAGGAGCTGGTGATCCCTGAGCCGCTGTGGCGCTTCTCGCTGGTGGACGCGATGATCCGCGACACGAGCGATACTGGCCGTAAATATAAAGCGGGCGTGTTCCAGGAGAAAGTGGAAGCCGAAGCGCTGAAGCTGAAAATCAACGTCACTCTGGACACCGACCGTATCACCGACATCTCGCTGGTGCCGGACGCCACGCTGGACGTCGACTTTACCAGCACTTTTGAGAGCCTGCGTTCGCGCATTCTGGTGGCAAACAGCCCCCACGTTGATGCCGTGACCGGTGCCACCACCCAGAGTGAGGCGCTGAAAAAAGCCGTATCCCGTGCGCTGGCCACCTCCAGCAAAGAGCATGTCATTGAAGAGGGTGGCAACCCGAATGCACCGGTCAGCTACGATGTGGTGGTGGTTGGCAGTGGCGGTGCCGGTCTGGCAGCGGCAATTCAGGCGCATGATGATGGCGCGCGCGTGGTGATCATCGAGAAGATGCCGACCATCGGTGGTAACACCATCAAAGCCTCGGTCGGGATGAACGCAGCGGAAACCCGCTACCAGCGTCTGAAAGGCATCGAGGACAGCAAAGAGTTGTTCTATGAAGAGACGCTGAAAGGCGGCAAATTCAAAAACAATCCAGTGCTGTTGCGTGAGTTTGTTGAACAGGCACCGGGTGCGATTGACTGGCTGACAGATAAAGGTATCGAACTGTGCGACATCACCATCACCGGTGGGATGAGCATTGACCGTACGCACCGCCCGGAAGACCGTTCGGCGGTGGGGGGCTTCCTGATCAGCGGCCTGGTGAAAAACGTTAACCAGCGCAATATCGAAGTGCTGCTGGAAACCTCGGTGGCGGAAATCCTGTTCGAAAACGGCGCGGTCAGCGGCGTGAAAGTGGTGGATGAGTACAACGACAGCCGCATTCTCAACGCGAAAAGCGTGATTGTCGCCACTGGCGGTTTCAGTGCTAACCGTGAGATGGTGGTGAAATATCGTCCTGAGCTGGATGGCTTCGTTACCACCAACCACAAAGGGGCGACCGGTAGCGGGATCGCCATGTTGCAGAAAATTGGTGCGGATACCGTGGATATGGGCGAGATCCAGATTCACCCGACAGTGGAGCAAACCACCTCTTATCTGATTTCTGAAGCGATTCGTGGCGGCGGTGCCATCCTGGTGAGCCAGGCGGGCAAGCGCTTCTTCAATGAGATGGAGACGCGCGACAAAGTCTCGGCGGAAATTATCGCACTGCCGGAGAAAAGCGCGTGGATCATGTTCGATGAGCAGGTTCGTCTGAACAACAAAGCGGCGGATGAGTACATCGCCAAAGGGTTCGTCATCAGCGCGCCAACGCCACACGAACTGGCGGTGAAACTGAATATGGATCAGGAGACGTTGCAGACCACCCTGAACCGTTACAATCAGTTTGTTGAGCAGCAGAACGACGAAGATTTTGGCCGTAAAACTGCGCTGCGTCATCCGCTCAACCACGGTCCTTACTACGCCATCCGTATCGCCCCTGGGGTGCATCACACTATGGGCGGCGTGACCATCAATACTGACACAGCGGTACTGGATGCACAGAAACAGGTGATCCCGGGTGCCTGGGCAGCGGGTGAAGTGGTTGGCGGTATTCACGGTGCCAACCGTATCGGCGGCAACGCGGTTGCTGATATCATCATCTTTGGTATCAAAGCCGGACGTAACGCCGCGGCACTGGCGTTAGGCTAAATCACACCATCCGTAGCGGCGCGATTTATCGCGCTCTTTTAAGAACCGCGCGATAAATCGTGCCGCTACAACTGTAAGAGGCGATAATGACTCCAGACGCAGGCGTCTATGCCTATTCCGCCGTTCTAATGGGTTCGCCCATTCTGCTTAAACTCTTCGAAGACAATCAACCTCTCGCGGCGCAGGTATTCCGGCTGATCAAACAGCAGGAAAATCTGTTTACCGTCAATCGTGCTGACTCTGAAGTGATGGCGATCAACCACGCCGCGGGCCGCCATCCGGTGGTGGTCAGTGAACCGGTGTTTGCCTTGATCAGCGTGGCGCATGCGGTGAGTTTGTTGCCGAACAGCGCCTTCAACTTCACCATCGGGCCGGTAGTGAAACGCTGGAAAATTGGCTTTCAGGGTCATGAGGTGCCACCGGCTGCTGACATCGCGGCGCGGCTGCGGCTGACCGATCCGCATCAAGTGATATTGAATGAGGCTGAACGCTCGGTGTTCCTGCAACAGCCGGGGATGGAGATTGATCTCGGTGCCATCGCCAAAGGCTATATTGCCGATCGCGTGCAGGGCTTTTTACGCCAACAGGGTGTGCAGCAGGCGTTGATTAACCTCGGTGGCAACGTGCAGACGTTGGGGTGTCCCCCCCATGATGCGGCGGGGTGGGGGATTGGCCTGAAAAAACCCTTTGGCCGCGAGGATGAACTGCTCGGCGTGTTGCGCGTGCAGGGTAAGTCGGTGGTGACCTCCGGCATCTACGAACGCTACTTCGAACGGGATGGCCGCTGCTGGCACCATATCTTCGATCCGCGCACCGGCTATCCGCTCGACAACGAATTACTCAGCATCACGGTGATTTCCGATCGTTCCATTGATGGCGATATCTATACCACACTGCTGTATGGCATGGGGGTGGAACAGGGGCTGGCGTATCTTGCTGACCAGCCCGAACTGGACGCGGTCTTTGTGACGCGCGACCGGCAGATAATCTGCTCCTCCGCGCGCCATTTCAGCTTTAATCCGCTGGATGCGGCGTGGCAACTGCGTTACTGACAATATTGTTGCAGCAGCGAATGGTATTCCGGTTGCAGGCGATAGCGGTACACCGGACGGCCTGTGGCACCGTAATGGATGCTGGTGAACAGGATATTAATCTGCGCCAGCCAGATCAGATACTTACGGCAGGAAACCCGGGAGATATTCACCTCGGCCGCCAGTTCATCGGTGGAGAACTCGGTGCCCGGATGGGCATCGATCCACTGACACAGGGTGCGTAGCGTCTGCGGCGTCAGCCCTTTTGGCAGGCGTTTGCTGTCGTGCTGGGTCGCCGGGCTGCCGTGAATCAGTAGGTCGACATCCGATTGCTGATAATAATGCTGGTTATCCATCAGCGATTTTTTCTGCCGCCATTGGGTCAGCGCTTCTTCAAAACGCGGGAACTGGAAGGGCTTGATCAGGTAATCCACTACGCCGTAGTGCAACGAGGTTTTGATGGTTGCGGCATCGGCGGCGGAGGAGATGATAATCACCTCCACCGGGCTGTTGGCTTTGCGCAGCTCCGGCAGCAGGTCGAGGCCGTTTTCCTGTTGCATATAGATATCCAGCAGCACCAGATCAACCGGTGGTTCGCTGTTGAGGATCTTCTCTTTCGCCTGCTGTAAGGTTGAGGCGGTGCCACAGCAGCTAAAGCCGGGCACCTGGCCGATATAGCAGCGATTAAGCTCTGCCACCATTGCATCATCGTCGACTACTAACACGTTGATCATGCGGTTTGATTTCCTCCATCCCAGGGTAGCTGGACTAAAAATTGGGTATAAACGCCGGGTTCTGATTCCACGCTGACGTCGCCGCCAAGGCTTTCGGTTTGCTGTTTCAGCAGGAACAAACCGACGCCGCGATCGTCACCTTTGGTGGAGAAGCCTTTGTCAAAAATGGTGGGCAACACCTCGGGATCAATACCGGGGCCATCGTCGCTCACTTCACACGCCAGCCAGCCATTCTGGTAGTGCAGCATCACATGGATCTCACCTTCAGTCTGGGAGCCAAGTGCATCCAGCGCATTCTCCACCAGGTTGCCAATCACGGTAATCAGTACCGCCATCTGCTGCTCGTTGCCGCTGTCGGGTAAGAAACTGGCATCGCTGATGGTCAGGTGATGGCCACGATCGGAAGCTCGATTGATCTTACTGAGCAGGAATCCGGCAATCACCGGTGACTTAATTTTCTGCACCAGCGAGCCAATTTCCGTCTGATAGTTATTGGCGGTTTTCAGCACATAGGCTTCGACCTGCGCATAGTTTTTCATATGCAGCAGGCCGAGGATAACGTGCAGCTTATTCATAAATTCGTGTGAACGCTCACGGAGCGCATCGACATAGTTTACCATGCCGCTCAGGCGCTGCATTAGCTGGCTAATCTCGGTCTTATCCCTGAAGGTACACACCGCGCCAATAATACGTCCCTGGCTGCGTACCGGCACCGTGTTGCTGAGCAGCACATGGCCGTTAACGTTCAATTCTTCGTCGCGCCGTGGTCGGCCGCTCTGCAACACATCCTGCAAATGGGCGTTGATCACCGAGGCATCGTAAATACGTTCGGCACTGATAGCGCTGGTCGCGATCTCGGCATTCAACAGCTTCTGTGCCGCCTGATTGACCAGCGTCACCGCGCCCTGATCGTCCACCGCCACCACGCCTTCTTTTACCGAGTTGAGGATCGCCTGACGTTGTTCAAACAGCGTCGAGATTTCATGCGGTTCGAGGCCGAACAAAATACGTTTTAGCACGCGTACCAGAATCAAGGTGCCCAGCGCACCGACCAGCGCGCCAATCAAGATCGTCCATAACACGCTCCAGCGGCTCTGGTTGATTTGATCGGTCACCGCGCTGAGCGAGATACCAATCACCACCACGCCAATCTGTTGATGTTGAGCGTTATAGATTGGGGTAAATACGCGCAGGGCTTTGACTAACGCGCCTTTATTGACCGAGACGTTCTCATGTCCACGCAACGCCGGTTCGATGTCGTCGCCAATAAAATGCTGGCCGACCAACTCCGGGTTGAGATGTGAATAGCGGATACCCTGCATATTGGTGACCACCACAAACAGCAGGTTATTGCTTTGCTGAATCTCCTGGGCGATGGGCTGAATCGGCAGGGTGCCGGGCGGCTGTAGCACCGCGCGTTGGATTTCTGGCGAATCCGCCAGGGTCCGCGCCACGGCCATCGCTTTGTCTTCCAGTTGCATCCGCGTCATCGCGCCGATTTGAAAGAAATAGATCAGATGGACGCTGAACAGCACCAGGGCGATCACCGTACTGAGCATCAGCGTGACCAGGGTATTGAGCTTTATGGGCCGCTTACGCGGTGGGGAATGCGTGGGTGGAGAATCAAATTCTGGCATAGGGCAGCTTTCGTAGCGGCGCGATTTATCGCGCGGATTTATAACGGGTGCGCATTACGCGCACCCGCATCGCATTAGCCCTGCGATTTTACCCGATTGGCAAAATTTTTCTTCAGCTTCTGCAACTTCGGAGGGATGACCGCCAGGCAGTAACCGTTACGCTGACCGGCACCATCCCAGTAATCCTGATGATAATCTTCCGCCGGATACCACTCGCCCAGCGGCTCGATGGTGGTGACGATCGGATCTTTGTTATCTTCCTGAGCACGGGCGATGGCCGCGATCGCTTCCGCTTCCTGTTCGGCATTGGCCGGGAAAATGGCGGAACGGTACTGAGTACCGATGTCATTGCCCTGGCGGTTTAGCTGGGTTGGATCATGGGTGACAAAGCTGACATCCAGCAGATCGCCGAAGCTTATCTGTGCCGGATCGAAACCGATGCGGATCGCTTCGGCGTGGCCGGTGGCACCGCTGCATACCTGCTCGTAAGTCGGGTTGGCACGCGTGCCGCCGGTATAACCGCTTTCCACGGACTCAACGCCAATCAGACTTTTAAACACTGCTTCGGTACACCAGAAACAGCCACCCGCGATCACCGCGTATTCAATTGCCATGTCTTTACTCCTGTCAGGGCGAAAGCGTTACTGTGGGGGCGCGCTTTCGTGAATTCAACCTTGTTTAAATTAACATTTCTGGCTTAAAGTCGCGGTGCTTATCAAGCAGCAGATTGCTCATCACGGTAAAACGACCTTCCCCCGTGTAGTGCAGGGTGGGCGGAAACTCCGGCTTATCCGCCACATGCGCTTTAACGATCTCGAAGATAAACAGATTGTAGTTATCCACCATGCTATCGTCGTAGAGCTGACATTCAAAGCTGGCGAAGCACTCCCTGATCAGTGGCGCATTCACCTTGCTGGCCGGTTCAGCGGTCAGTTTGAAGGCATCAAACTTATCGATGCGATCGCCGTGGCTGTTGCCGATGGCCACCACGCTATCAATTAAGTCGGCGGCCGGCACGTTGATCACGCACTGGCCGCTGTGACGAATCAATTCATGGCTAAAATTGCCGCTGGCGATCATGCAGCCGACCAGCGAGGGTGAGAATTCCAGGATGGTATGCCAGCCGAGCGTCATGATGTCGTGCTGACCTTCATACTGCGAGCTGACCAACACCACCGGTCCGGGTTCCAGATATTTCCGCGCCTTGCTGACCGGAAAATCGATTTTATGTTCATTCTGGCTCATTGCGCTGCTCCTTTTTTGAAGGATGCTGTAAGTGTAGCGAACCTGCGCAGGTCTTTACCTGCGCGCCAATTACAGGCATGGTATGCAGTCATCTTAAAAGGAGTGGTTTTATGGCGTCTGCGCGCGCGTTAACACAATCCCCAGCGACCCTGCACCTGCTGTGCGGCAAAATTGCCGCAGGTAAATCGACGTTGGCCCATCGGCTGGCTCAGGAAACCGGGGCAGTGATCATTAGCGAGGATGCCTGGCTGGCGCATCTGTTTGCCGACGAAATGCGTGATGTGGCGGATTATGTGCGCTGTGCTGCGAAGCTGCGTAATGCTATGACACCGCACCTGATTTCGCTGCTGCGCTGTGGTGTCTCCGTGGTACTGGATTTCCCGGCCAACACGCTGCAAAACCGGCAATGGATGAAGGCGGTGATTCAGGCTGCCGATGCCGCGCATCAGCTCCATGTCCTCGATGTTCCGGATGAGGAGTGCAAAGCGCGGCTGCATGCGCGCAACAACGCAGGTGAACATGATTTTGCTGCCACCGATGCACAGTTCGCACTGATCAGCAGTTACTTTGTCGCGCCGCAGCCGGATGAAGGGTTTACGGTGATCAATCATTAGTGCGCGATTTATCGCCCAAGGCCTACCGCACCACCGGCACATCAGAAAATCGGGTGGTGTAAGCCGGTGACAGCATTTCACGTTTCATTGACCAGGCTTTCTGCACCCCCTGACCGGCAAACCACAACGCGCCGCGCTGGTGGGCATTCATCTGATCGATCAACTGCATCAGTTGTTCGCTATTACGCCGAGGCTGATAGTCGGCAAACAGGTCAAACTGCGCCACGCCATCACTGAAAAAATCCCCCAGCATCACACCGCCTTTCATATAACGTTTGCCAGGGATCCAGATCTTGTTCAGACAACTGAGCGCGGCATGCATGATGTCGCGGCTATCCTGTGTCGGCGTGACCAGCAAGGTGTCAGCCGAGTTGGCATAATAAGGGTGATGAGGATCGTGGGGACTGGTACGGATAAACGTACCAATATGGCGGCAATACTGGCGCTCGCTACGTAGCTTTTCCGCCGCGCGCGCGGCGTAATTGCTGATGGCTTCGCGCATGTCGTTATACTCCGTCACCCGCTCACCAAAGGAGCGCGAGCAAAGAATATTTTGCCGCTGTGGGATCACCTCTTCAAAGGCCAGGCAGGCCTCACCGCGTAACTCGCGTACCGTGCGTTCCAGCACCACGCCAAACTGCTTGCGGATCAGTGCCGTGGGGGTATCGGCCAGTTGCACGGCCTTTTCGATCCCCATCAGGTTGAGTCTTTTCGCCAACCGACGGCCGACGCCCCAGACCTCGTCCACCGGCACCATCGCCATCAGTTTGCGTTGACGCACCGGGACAGAGAGATCCATCACCCCCTCCGCCTGGGTCCAGCGTTTGGCTGCCCAGTTCGCCAGCTTGGCGAGGGTTTTGGTCGGTGCAATTCCCACACCGACCCGCAGATGCGTCTCTTTATAAAGACGATCGCGCATCTGACGACCAAAGGCTTCCAGCGAGAGGCAGTTATCAACGCCGGTCACATCGACAAAGGCTTCATCAATTGAATAGACATCCACGCGCGGGGCCATCAACTCCAGCGTCTCCATCACCCGCAGCGACATATCGCCATACAGCGCATAGTTGGAGGAGAACACCACCACCTGATGGCGCAGCAAGGCTTCACGCTGCTTAAAGTAAGGGGCACCCATTTTGATGCCGAGTTTTTTCGCTTCTTTGCTAAGCGAGATGATGCAACCGTCGTTGTTGGATAGCACCACAACCGGTTTGCCGCGCAGGTCGGGGCGGAATACGGTTTCGCAGGAGGCGTAGAAGGAGTTGACGTCGACAAGTGCGTACATAATTGCGTTCATAAATAACTGTTGTTATATACAGTATTTTCCGGTTGACCCTGTTCGTCAAGCGCTGATTCGCAACACGCTTGTCCCGCGATGGTGCGCCGGATGCACCATTAACTTTCCCTAATTGATTAAGCCACAGTGAGAAAACCTTAACGCACGGTAATTCTGTTACCTGGCACAACTTCTGCATAGTTGCCAGTGGCTTGTATACAAGGCCGCATACCAGTCAATCACTTGGGGGAATCACCGTGCGCAACAATGATAAAGAGAAAATTAACGCTCAGCGTCGCCAGATGATGAAATATTCGATGCTGGCATTAAGTGGCGTCGCGCTCAGTGGCATGTTGGGCAGCCCATCAGCCGTGGCGGCAGATGATGAGATTCTGATTGGCTACTGGCCGATTGTCGGTGGTTTGCCGTTGTATGCCGGTATCGAGAAAGGCATCTTTAAACAAGCCGGTTTGAACGTACGCGCCGTCAAATTCGCCAGCCCGCAGCAGGTGGTGGAAGCGATGATCACCGGGCGTATTCATGGTTGCGCCAACGGCACCGCCACCGGGGCGTTGGGGTTGGGGGCCATTACCAGCCCGGACCTGTTCAAAATCATCTGTTCTAATCCTTCGAATGAAAAAATGGTGCTGGATGAGTTTCTGGTGCCGGTCAACAGTAGCGCCAAATCGATCAGCGATCTGAAGGGTAAACGCATTGCCAGCGGCCCCGGTATCCAGAACGTCACTATGGCGAAAATTATCCTGGAGAAGAATGGCTTTACCGATACCAAGGTGATCGAGTTGCCGGTCGGCCAGCATGCGCCATCGTTAGCTGCCGGGCAGATTGATGGGGTATACACGCTGGAACCCACCGGCACAGTGGCACGCATGAAAGGCATGGGCAAAGTGCTGGAAACCGGGGTGATTGCCAAATATGTGCTCGGCGATGCCAGCGCACCGTGGTTTGGGGGTGCGGCGGCGCTGACCACCAGCTTTATCAATGCCGACAAAGCGCGGGCGCGGCAGGTGATTGATGCGTATGGCGCAGCGGTCAAGTTTATCCAGCAACAGCCGGAAGAGGCGCGGCAATATGTGGCGGGTTACACCGGCATTGAAGCGGCGCTGGTGAAGGAAGTGCCGCTGCCTGGCTTCGTGATGTATGACCAGTTAACCGGGACTAACCTGCAATGGTTCCAGAAATTTTATGATGTGTTTGCCGAGCGGAAAATTTTCAGCAAGCCGCTTCAGGTGGAACCGTTGATCTATCGCGCATAAGGAGAGTGCCATGATGCGAATCTGGCGACGCAGGCTGCTGCCGCTGATCGGGCCGCTGCTGCTTTTTCTGCTGTGGCAGACGGCAGTCAGCGCCAAATGGCTCAACCCGGTGTTGCTACCATCGCCGGGGGAAACCCTCGGCTATCTGTTTAGCGCGCTGGCGGATGGCAGCATGAATCAGGATATCGGCGATACGCTCTACCGTACGCTGATGGCCTTTGTGGTGGCGGCGGTTATCGGTGTGCCGTTGGGGGTGATGCTCGGCAGTAGCGAACGTCTGTATCGCAGCGTCGAATTTTTGGTGGATTTTTTCCGCTCAACGCCATCATCCGCACTGATCCCTTTGTTTATGCTGATTTTCGGTATTACCGATACCAACAAAATCGCCATTGCCGCCTTCGCGGCGGTGCTGGTGATCCTGTTTAACAGCGCCTACGGCGTGATGAACGCGAAGAAGACCCGCATTATGGCGGCGCAGGTGATGGGGGTTTCACGCTGGCATGTGTTTAAGGACATCATGCTGATGGAAAGCCTGCCGCAGACCTTTGTCGGTTTGCGTACCGGCGTCTCGATGGCGCTGGTGATCGTCATCGTCGCCGAAATGTTTATTGGTTCTGAAACCGGGTTGGGGCACCGCATCATTGATGCGCAGCAGCTGTTCAACATTAAAGATATGTACGCCTCGATTCTGATCACTGGTGCTTTTGGCTATCTGCTGAATCTGGGTTTTCTGCTGATTGAAAAACGCTGTGTGCACTGGAGTGGCAAAGCATGAAAAAACCCGATTATCCGCAACCCAATACCCATGTCACTATTCGCGGGCTGGATAAAAGCTTTGCCGGGCAGCCGCTGTATCAGGATCTCAACCTCGATTTACCCAAAGGCAAGATCGTCTCGATATTTGGGCCTAATGGCTGTGGCAAATCGACGCTGATGAACATGATTGCCGGATTGATTCCGATCGATCGCGGGCAAATCCTGTTCGACGGCAAAACGTTGGCGGAGACGAAGATCGGTTATGTGTTCCAGAATTACCGCGATGCGCTTTTTCCCTGGTTAACCGCCTGGCATAACATTGCCTATCCGTTAAAACGCCAGGGCATAAAGGCGGCGGCGGTCAAACAACGTGTGGCTGAATTGGCGGCAATGTTTGATATTCGCTTCGATCTGCAACGTTATCCGTATGAACTCTCCGGTGGGCAACAGCAAACGGTGTGTATCATGCGCGCGCTGGCGACGCAGCCTGAAGTGATGTTTCTTGATGAGCCGTTCTCGGCGCTCGATTTTGAGATGACGCTGTTTATCCGCGATAAATTGCAGCAGGTCCAACTGGCGACCGGCGTCACCATGCTGATCGTCTCACATGATCTGGAGGATGCGGTGTTTCTGGCGGATGAAATCTTGTTGCTGACACGGCGGCCTACGCGCGTGGCCGAGATTGTGCCCTTTGTCCTGCCGCGCCCGCGTACTGCTGAGATGATGAGTCACCCGGAGTTTGTCCGGGTGAAAGCCCATACACTCGCGGTGTTTAAACGCGAGATGGCAGGTTAACGCATAACGTAACGGCGCGATTTATCGCGCGGGTTTTTCCTGCAACGCGCACGGGATTGTGCGATGTATCGCGCCGTTACGAAAAGAATAAAAAGTGCGGTTATTTACCGCCGCATCCCACCTGATTTAATGACCTCGTGAAATTATCCCCGTCTGCGAATAACCAGTAAGCACAAATATTTTAACCTGTAAAATGTCAGGGTATTCATTCCTAAACCATTAATAAACGGGATGGTGGCGTTTCTGCGCTGATAATTAATGACGGTAGTTAATTAGCTGGGGCGCATTATGATTGTTATTGATGTAAATGTTATTGGTTTGTTTTTAAGTAGTGACTGAAAAGATGTGGATTTACATTTATTGACATCTAATTAACACAAACATACAGTCCTTACGATTTTAACTAACATGTCACTATTTTAAATTATCGGGGAGTGTATGGATATTAAGGAACAAGGGTCTGGACGGCGTTCAGGCTTGTCATTTGTCCTGAGCATCATTTTTGCGTTGCTCACGCTGGCGACCGCCATCGCTATTATTATTGGCGGCGGAAAACTTATTTCACTGGGTGGATCGGCATATTATCTGATTGCCGGTATCGCCTATATCGTGCTGGTGGTGCTCTATTTTAAAAAACCAGCGGCGGGTTTCATTTTTTCCTGCCTGATTTTTGCACTGACGATTATCTGGTCGCTGGTGGAAGTTGGCGGCCTGATCTATTGGGATTTGCTGCCGCGCCTGGTGGTACCCGCGCTGTTATTTCTGCTGAGTTTGCTGGTGACCGCCACCGATAAAGGTGTGCTGTCGTCGCAGCGTCGTCTCTCTGGCGGGCTTAGCCTGGTGGTGTTTGTGGCATTAATCGCCACCTTTATTGGTGGCTTCTTCCCGCATAACACCCTCTATAACCCGGAAGCCGTCTCTGCCGAGCCGTTGCAACCAACGGATAGCGATGCTTCCAAAGCGGGTCAGGACTGGCGCTATATCAGCCGCAACGCCAGCGGCACGCGCTTTGTGCCGCTCGATCAGGTCAACGCGGATAACGTTAAAGATTTGCAGGTGGCCTGGACTTATCACACCGGTCGCCGTCTGACAGGCAATGCGACGGGGGTTGATGAAAACACACCGATTCAAATTGGTTCCGTGCTTTATACCTGTACGCCGGAAAACCTGATTGCCGCAGTGGATGCCGATACCGGCAAACCAATCTGGAAATTCGATCCGCATGCGCGCACCTATGAACACGTTACCTGCCGTAGCGTCGGTTATTACGACTACGACAGCGATGAAACCCTCAGTGCCGAGCAGAAAGCGGCGTATACCGATACGGCCTGCCGTCAGCGCATTATTGTTTCCACCGTTGATGCCCGTCTGATTGCGCTGGACGCGCATACCGGCGAGCTGTGCCCGAACTTCGGCCAGAATGGCATGGTCAACCTGCAACAGGGGATGGGCGATACTGCCGACAGCCGTCGTTATCACCCGACCAGCGTGCCGGTGATTATGGGCCATCTGACAGTATTCGGTTCTTGGGTACGTGATATCACCGAAGATGAACCCTCCGGTGTGTTGCGTGCGTATGATGTGCGTGACGGTTCGCTGGCGTGGGCGTGGGATGTTGGCAACGTCGAAGGGGCGAAGCAGGGTGATGCACATTATACCCTCAGCACCCCGAACGTCTGGGCCATCCCGACTTACGATAAAGATCTCGGCCTGGTGTATGTCTCCACCGGTAACGGCCCACCAGATTACTGGGGCGGTAACCGTAATGCGGCGAAAGAGAAATACGGTTCGTCAGTGATTGCGCTGGATGTGAATACCGGCAAAACCAAATGGGTCTTCCAGACCGTCCATCACGATATCTGGGACTACGACTTACCGTCGCAGCCGGTGATGTACAACATGAAGAATGAGCAGGGCGAAGTGGTGCCTGCGCTGATTCAGACCAGCAAAATGGGTGAAATCTTCGTCCTGGATCGCCGCACCGGTAAGCCGGTGAGTAAAGTCGAAGAGAAACCGGTACCGACTTCTCCGGCAGCGCAGGAAGAACATCTGTCGCCGACCCAGCCGTTCTCAGTGGATATGCCAACTATCGGTCTGGAGCAACTGAACGAGAAGAAGATGTGGGGCGTCAGCATGTTTGACCAGCTCTACTGCCGCATTCTGTTCAAATCGGCGCTCTATTCCGGCATCTTCCAACCGAACAGTGAGAAAACCTACCTGGAGTTCCCGGCGACCATGGGTGGCATGAACTGGGGTGGGGTGTCTATTGATGAAACTTCCGGCATTCTTTACGTCAATGATATCCGTCTGGGTATGCTGATGGCGCTGAAGAGTAAGGAAGAAGCGAAGGGACAGAAAATCTCCCTGAACGAAGTTCCGCAATGGGCCGGTACTATCCGTCCTCAGATCAGCGGGCCTTACGTTGGCGTGCGGATGGATAACTTCGCATCCTTCCTGCAAGTGCCGTGTCAGCATCCGCCGTTTGGCACCATGACCGCCATCGATCTGCACAGTAAGAAAATCGTCTGGCAGGTGCCAATGGGCACGGTGGAAGACACCGGTCCTCTGGGGGTAAAAACCCATTTGCCGATGCCGGTAGGTATGCCAACGTTGGGCGGCCCGACCACCACCAAAAGCGGTTTAGTATTCTTTGCCGGTAGCCAGGATAATTACCTGCGTGCGCTGGACAGCAAAACCGGTAAGGAAGTGTGGAAAGCGCGTCTGCCGGTGGGAGCGACTGCGTCACCGTTGATTTATCAGTCAGCGAAAACCGGTAAAGAGTACATCGTGATCTCGGCAGGCGGTGCGGCGCACTCGCCGGATGTCGGTGATTATCTGATTGCTTACGCCTTGCCAGACAAAGCGTAAGTCTGACAACGCCCGGCGATATAAGCTGGGCGTTGTCACTCAACGTGCCGCATAAATAATAAAAGTCACCACGCCAAAGATCTCCAGTTGTTCATCTTCTCCCGGGGTAATCGGCGCGTAGCGTGGGTTCATGGCGAGCAGTTGCACACGCGGAAACTGTTGTAACCGTTTAACCGTAAACTCGCCGTTAATGGCCGCCACCACAATATCGCCATGTTTCGCATCCAGCGCACTGTCGACCACCAGTAAATCCCCTTCACTGATATTCGCGTCGCGCATGGAATCCCCTTCCACCCGGACAAAATAGGTGGCGTTGGGATGGGCGACCAGATGCTTGTTCAGATCCAGTCTGCGCTCGACGTAATCTGCTGCCGGGGAGGGGAAGCCGCAGTGGACTCGCTCAAGAAAGAGTGGCAATTGATGCGGCGGCGCACCGGGCATCGGACGCATCAAGAGAGGAGAGAAGGGATGAACTTTCATGGCGAATTCTCAATGATAAAACTGTATGTATATACAGTATTATTATCAGTCAATTCTGAGATCGCAATACGTTATCCCACCATTATTTTGTAAAACCCATAGATATCAATTAATTGATGAGTTTTCCCGGTGTAATGTCACCGCCGGTCCCTCAGCCAGCGTTTTTCCTTTATTTGCGCTAACAGACACATGATCCAGCCTTGCGGTGACGTATCTGGCCTGCACCCCGTATTCAGCGGTGATGGCAATATGGTGCAGATTGACATCGGTGATCGGTGCTTCCGGCAATCCGCTCAATATCATGGCGTATTTGGCACCGGTCGCCGCCAGATGATTGACGGTGATACCTGAGATAAAAGGCGTGGTGGCCGTCACCGGCGCTGGCGTGATAGGGGCAACCAGTGAATGACCTGCCGCACCGGCCTGACCGGAGTAACTGTCGGTAACCAGCAGCGGTGTGGCAACATTTGTCATCGTCACATGGTCAACCAGGAATGGCCCAATCTTGTTGCCGCGATCGCGACCTGATTTCACGCGCAGCCCATTTTCTGCGCCGATAAATCTCACATGTGAAACCACCACATTGCCGATACCGTTGATCGTCTCGCTACCCAGTGAAATCCCATGTCCTTGTCTCATCACGGAATCCTGAACAGTGATATTTTCAGATTTTCCTCCGCTGCCCACGGTGATACCTGATTTGATGGCGATATGATCATCACCGGTACTGATGTCGGCGTGTTTTATCCGGATGTCTGTAGAAGAAACGATATCGATACCATCGGTATTCGGTGAGGTGATGGGGTTATCGACGGTCAGTTGATCAATGTTCAGCTGATGGCTATTTCTGAGTACCAGGTTCCACATGGGGGAGTTGGTCAGCCGGATATGATGAATCTCTGAGGATGACACATTATTCATTTCCACCAGCCAGGGCCTGGGCATGCCATTTGCCAGAGGTATCCCTTTATATTTTGCTGTAAAAGCCTCCGGATGGCCGGACCTGACGGTATTGCGCAAATCGATCGCGGCTGGCCACCAGGCTTGCGCACCGTTGCCATCAATGGTCCCGCCACCCTCAATCGCCACATGACTGACACCATTGGCGAGGATGAATGCCTCATTCGGCTGTGTGAGCCTGCCAAGAAAGGCATCCACGAACTGGCGAGTATCGGGGGTGGCTTTCAGGGTAACGCCGTCGGGAATCACTAATCTCACGTTGCTTTTTAACGCGATCGGACCTGAAAGCCACACCCCTGACCCCAGTGTGACTTTACCTCCGCCTTTTTGCGCACACAGATCAATCGCTTGTTGAATGGCCCTGGTATTCAGCGTTACGCCATCGCCCTTGCCACCGAAATCAGCGGGGGAGCAAAGAAAGGGCGCGGCAGCGGCGCACAAGGGAGTAAGGCTTACGGCGACTAAAGCAAAACCGAACGTTGTTTTCTTCATGATATTGACGTCAATCCATAGAAATTAAGCACAGCCCATCAATGTAGCGTTGCCGACAAAAGCGGAGTAGAAGAAAGCCGCGTAGTGGGGTCGCGTTTTCTTGAGTATTTGTTTTTTCGATGTATTTATTCCGGGCAAATGCAAGCAAATATTGCGCGAAGTTATTTGCCATTGCCATTATCCGGCCACGGTGACTGGCAAAATCCTTATTCGCGTCTACACTTAACCGCATTGATGTTCGCAGTCTGGTTACGGTGTTGACTATAAACTTGTTAATTTGTGGAGCGTTACCCATCGAAATACCATCCAGTCGGCAAACCCTCCCCGTTATACGTATCTTATCCTGCACGCAACCCGCCTCCGAACATCGATATTGCTATCAGCCATTCGTACAGGAGGAGTGACGTGACCCCAGCGGTACATGAGATCAGCACCCTACCGTCGTTGAGCGGCGGGCTTTTTGCCTTCTTTTTTGATGTTGATGGCACGCTGGCGACGATTCAACCGCAGCCCGAGATGGTGGCGATACCTGCATCGGTGCGCCAGCATCTGCAACAACTCTCCAATCTTAATCACGGCGCGCTGGCGCTGGTGTCTGGTCGACCGATTGCGCAACTGGATGACCTGGTTGCGCCGCTGGAAGCCTCAGCGGCAGGTGTGCACGGGGCTGAACGCCGTGATGCCAGTGGCCGTATACATCGCCACTCACTGCCCGCCGATGTTGCGCAAACGCTGCAACGGGAATTGCAGGAAACGCTGGATCAATGGCCCGGCACTCAGCTGGAAGCCAAAGGGATGGCGTTTGCGCTGCATTATCGTCAGGCGATGACATATGAACAGGCGGTTATCAAGCTGGCGCAGGATGCTGTCGCCCGTTTTCCGGGGCTGGCGCTGCAACCGGGAAAATGCGTGGTGGAACTGAAACCGCAGGGCATCGATAAAGGCGCGGCGATCCGTGAATTTATGCGAGAAGCGCCTTTTGCCGGACGCATTCCGGTATTTGTGGGAGACGACCTGACAGATGAACAAGGCTTCCTGGCGGTTAACGCCCTGGGCGGTATCTCAGTCAAGGTCGGAGAAGGTTCCAGCTATGCGCGCTACCGCCTCAGCAGTGTGGATGCGGTCTGGAGCTGGCTGGAACAATTACTATTACAATCAAAGCATGACAACGTCGGTAAGGAGTCAAGGTTATGAGTCGCTTAGTAGTCGTATCTAACCGTATTGCCATTCCTGATGGGACCAAAGCCAGTGCAGGCGGCCTCGCCGTGGGTTTACTGGATGCGCTGAAAACCACCGGAGGATTATGGTTTGGCTGGAACGGCGAGATCAGCGAGATTTCCGGTGAAGAAGAGGATGAGGTGAGTGTCAGCGAGGTTGACGGCATCACCTATGCTGCGATGCCGCTGAATCAGAATGATTATGATCTTTACTACTGCCAGTTCTCCAACACCGTTATCTGGCCAGCTTTCCATTATCGCCTCGATCTGGTGCAGTTTCAGCGCGAAGCCTGGGAGGGCTATTGCCGCGTCAATACCCTGTTGGCGGATCGCCTGAAACCGCTGTTACGTGCAGACGATATTTTATGGATTCACGATTATCATTTGCTGCCCTTTGCCGCCGAGTTGCGCAAACAGGGTATTAACAACCGTATCGGATTCTTTCTGCATATCCCGTTCCCGACGCCGGAAATCTTCAATGCGCTGCCACCCCATCAGGCGCTGCTGGAGATGCTGTGCGACTACGACTTGTTGGGTTTCCAGACAGAATCCGATCGCGTGGCCTTTCTCGATAGCCTGAGCCAGTTGACGCAGCTACAGAATAAAGGTGAGAAGAAACATCGGGCGTTCGGCAATACGTTTATGACCGAGGTCTACCCGATTGGTATCGAGCCTGACAGTATTAAAGAGATGGCTGAGGGGCCGTTGCCACCGAAAATGGCGGCGATGAAGCGGGAACTGGGGGATGTGCAGAACATCATCGCCTGTGAGCGACTGGATTACTCCAAGGGCCTGCCAGAGCGTTTTCTGGCCTATGAAGCGTTGCTGGAGCATTACCCACAGCATCGCGGCAACATCCGCTATTCGCAGATCGCGCCAACCTCACGCGGTGAGGTGCAGGCTTATCAGGACATTCGTCATCAGCTGGAAACCGAAGCCGGACGTATCAACGGGAAATATGGCACGCTGGGCTGGACGCCGCTTTATTACCTCAACCAGCATTTTGATCGCCGTCTGTTAATGAAGATTTTCCGCCTGACGGACGTAGGGCTGATCACGCCGTTACGTGATGGCATGAATCTGGTGGCGAAGGAGTACGTGGCGGCGCAGGACCCGGATGACCCTGGTGTACTGATTCTGTCGCGCTTTGCCGGCGCGGCTAACGAGCTGACGTCAGCCTTAATCGTCAACCCTTATGACCGCGATGAAGTCGCCGCCGCGCTGGACCGGGCGCTGACCATGCCACGTACTGAGCGTATATCGCGTTATAACGACATGATGGCGGTATTGCGACAACACGATATCTCACACTGGCGTGAGCGTTTCCTGGCGGATTTAAACACCCTGCCGGAACGCAGCGCAGATCACGGTACCGCGCAGAAAGTCGCAACCTTTCCGAAACTGGCCTGATTCAGCAGGGGACTCTGAAATGTGTTCCCCTGGAACGTAGCGGCGCGATTTATCGCGCAATTTCGTATGCGCTGCCGGCAAAACCCGCACGATAAATCGCACCGCTACGCTGGCAGCGTTTACATTCGCTTTCCTCACTCATTATTACGCCCCGTAATCGACGCTTTTTCGTTAAGCCGCGAATATACGATATATCAGGCAATTCCGTTATTTTCGCTCAAAAAAGCAACAATCAGGTGTGAAAACGCTTTTTTTCTCGATGCAATCCTAAAGATCTTCATCCCGCTGCCGATAGTTTTGCTACATCAATGCCTAAGCGCAACGATTCATTCATATCCCTAATGTAACGCATTGTTACATCCACTGTCGTTCACTAAACACTCCCTACGAACCGTTAACGCTATGTTGGCGCTCCGCGCAGACTATTCACATAACGCTTGCGGCACGCCGTTTATGACTTTGCGCAATATTCCCTGTAAGTGATTAATTTGAAAGCGAATAATTTCGACTTAATTTAGCATATTATGCTACTTGTTCTTTTAAAGGTGGTGCATTGCCGCGACCTAATCGCAACGTGGCAGATAAAAGATCGCTTCAGGCTGTTGATATGCCAGATAGCGATTTGTAAGCGAAACGACAGGGAAATATTAGCGAAATAATGCATTTTTGATTAAAAAATGAGCAACAGAAAAGCAAAGCTGAAGGGTTGGAGAAAAAATTTGCCTTAAAAGTGTGACGTAGATCACACTTTATCTAAAATTTCACCCTTATCACGTTGTATGTCGAAATCAGACGATATAGATTTGCCTTGTTTTCGGAATAGTCTTAAAAAACTGTAAGCAGACGTCACGGAAGATGGTTACAACTCAAGAAAAGATTGGCCTGGAGTTATGACTACTACTGATCAGTGTCCCGGTGGGAAGTGAAACAGTTCAGTACACGTTTGGCTATGCCTGAATATTTTTTGCCATCTTTAGATTTACCAACCAGCAACCCGAACCATAGAGATATTCTTTCTGTGGCCGTATATATGTCGCGTCTATCAGGATGGAAAAAATGGGTACATCAGAATTACTAAAACATATCTATGACATCAACTTGTCATATTTGTTACTTGCTCAGCGTTTAATTAACCAGGAAAAAGCTTCAGCAATGTTTCGTTTGGGTATCGATGAGTCGATGGCCGATGCATTGTCACAATTAACTCTACCTGAGATGGTAAAATTAGCGGAAACCAATCAACTGGTTTGCCAGTTCCGCTTCACTGACCACAACATTATTAATCGCCTGACACAAGAATCGCGCGTGGATGATTTACAACAAATCCACACCGGTATTTTATTATCCAGCCGTTTACTGCGTAACGCGTCCAAAGACGACGTTGGCACGAAAAAGAGGGCGGTATAATGAGCGAAAAAAGTATTGTTCAGGAAGCGCGCGACATTCAACTCGCCATGGAGTTGATTACGCTGGGCGCGCGACTGCAAATGCTGGAAAGTGAAACGCAGCTGAGCCGCGGTCGCCTGATTAAGTTGTACAAAGAACTGCGCGGTAGCCCACCGCCAAAAGGGATGTTGCCGTTCTCCACTGACTGGTTCATGACCTGGGAACAAAATATCCATGCTTCCATGTTCTGTAACGCCTGGCAGTTCCTGTTAAAAACCGGGTTGAGCAACGGTGTGGAAGCGGTAATCAAAGCGTACCGTCTCTATCTTGAGCAGTGTCCACAATCTGATGATGGCCCGCTGCTGGCGCTGACGCGTGCGTGGACGCTGGTACGATTTGTGGAAAGTGGCATGCTGGAACTCTCCGATTGTAAATGCTGCAACGGTAGCTTTATTAACCACGCACATCAGCCAGCAGGCAGCTTTGTGTGCAGCCTGTGCCAGCCGCCATCACGCGCGGTAAAAAGACGTAAACTTTCTGCAGATTCTGCCGATACCTTTCCACAACTGCTGGATGAACAGGTTAAACACGCCGTTTAAGTTTGTTCGCATCGTGGAAGCCATCCAGCAGCGGTTAATCCGCTGCTTTTTTTTTGCGCTACGTTTGTGAATAACACCTGCGGCTCTCTGGCTTAACTTCCACCAACACGTTACGGACGTAAGGATTTTTTTGTGCTGATTATTCTGGGTTATATCGTGGTCCTCGGGTCCGTGTTAGGCGGCTACTTGTTGGTTGGCGGCCATCTGGGCGCGCTTTATCAGCCATCGGAGTTGCTGATAATTGGCGGCGCTGCCGTTGGTGCTTTTTTGGTCGGTAACAATGGCAAGGCAATTAAAAAGACCTTAAAAGCATTTCCCTTGTTAATGCGCGGCTCGAAATATAACAAAGCCGTATACATGGATTTAATGGCTCTGCTGTATCGCCTGATGGCGAAATCCCGTCAGCAGGGGATGTTATCTCTCGAGCGCGATATTGAAGATCCCAGTCAGAGTGAAATTTTTGCTAACTATCCGCGTATTCTGGCCGATAAACAGTTAGTGGATTTTATTACCGATTATTTGCGTTTGATGGTGAGCGGAAATATGAACGCCTTCGAAATCGAAGCGTTGATGGACGAAGAAATTGAGACCTATGAGCACGAGTGTGAAGTGCCAGCGCAAAGTTTATCCGCGGTCGGTGACGGCTTACCCGCCTTTGGTATCGTGGCAGCGGTAATGGGCGTGGTGCACGCACTGGCATCGGCGGACCGTCCGGCAGCAGAACTGGGTGCGTTGGTGGCACATGCGATGGTGGGGACCTTCCTTGGCATCCTGCTGGCTTACGGCTTTATTTCGCCGCTGGCCTCACTGTTACGTCAGAAATGCGCTGAATCCACCAAGATGATGCAGTGCATTAAAGTGACTTTGCTCTCCAGTCTCAACGGTTACGCCCCGCAGATCGCGGTAGAGTTTGGGCGTAAAACCCTGTACTCCACAGAACGTCCGTCGTTCCAGGAGTTGGAAGAACACGTACGCAACGCGAAAAACCCGGCTAAACAGACCTCGGATGAAGCCTCATGAAGCATGGCAATCGCCCCATTGTGCTGATCAAACGGCGCAAACATAAAAGGCATGAAGGAGGTCATGGCTCATGGAAGATCGCCTATGCCGACTTTATGACGGCGATGATGGCGTTCTTTATGGTGATGTGGCTGCTCTCGATCGCGAACCCGCAGCAGCTGATACAGATTGCGGAATACTTCAGAACGCCGTTGAAAGTGGCGTTAACCGGTGGACAGCGCAGCAGCGACAGCGACAGCCCCATTCCTGGTGGCGGTGATGATCCGACCAAAAAGCAGGGTGAGGTCAAGAAAGCGGTCGATATGGATGCACAGAAACGTCAGCTGGATGATATCCGTCTGAACCGTCTGCGTGAAAAACTCGACCAGCTGATTGAAGCCGATCCGCGTCTGAAAGCGCTGCGTCCCCATTTGATCATCAATATGGTGGAAGAGGGGTTGCGTATCCAGATCATCGATAGCCAGAACCGACCGATGTTTAAAACCGGCAGCGCCGAGGTTGAGCCTTATATGCGCGATATCCTGCGTGCCATTGCGCCGTTGTTGAATGCTATCCCCAACAAAATCAGCCTGGCGGGGCACACCGATGACTTCCAGTATGCCAATGGCGATCGTGGTTACAGCAACTGGGAACTGTCGGCAGACCGTGCCAACGCCTCACGTCGCGAGTTGGTGATGGGGGGGCTTGATGCCGGCAAAATGCTGCGCATCGTCGGTATGGCTGACACCATGAAACTGAAAAACCGCGGGGGTGATGATGCTGTTAACCGCCGCATTAGCCTGCTGGTGTTGAACCATGACACTGAAGCAGCAATTGAAAAAGAGAACGCCGAGAGCGATGCCGTCCAGGTTAGCGACCCGGCACAGATAATTCCCGATATTACCGCGCCCGCAGTTCCGGCTGCGCCGACAGCACCAGCGGCTTCAACGACACCGGCAGCGCCGGCTGCTTCGACGACGCCAGCTGCTCCGGCCAATCCGGGTGCAAGTGCGGTGACTACTGACCACTCCTCACAGCCGAGGTGATCCCGTGAGCATGGACATCAGCGATTTTTACCAGACGTTTTTTGATGAGGCCGATGAGCTGTTAGCGGACATGGAGCAACACCTGTTGGGACTGGATCCCCAGGAGCCAGATTCCGAACAGTTGAATGCTATCTTCCGCGCTGCCCACTCGATTAAGGGCGGAGCCGGTACGTTCGGCTTTACCGTTTTACAGGAAACCACTCACATCCTGGAAAACATTCTGGATGGTGCGCGTCGTGGCGAAATGGCGCTCAGCACCGACATCATCAACCTGTTTTTGGAAACCAAAGATATTATGCAGGAACAGCTCGATGCCTATAAAACCGCGCAGGAACCGAACGCAGAAAGCTTTAACTACATCTGCGAAGCCCTGCGTCAGCTGGCGCTGGAAGCCAAAGGGGTAGCGCCAGCCGCACCGGCCGCTGCTGCCGTGGTGGTAAACGAGGTGCCTGCGGTGCCGGCCACCGGCGCTGCGGGACTGCGTCTGCAACTGGTTGACCTGAAAGAAAAAGAACCCGATTTGTTGCTGGAAGAACTGGGCAATCTCGGTACGTTAAGTGACGTGGTAAAAGGTGCCAACACACTGGAAGCCACTATCGACGGCGTGGGTAAAGATGACATCGTCGCGGTGCTGTGCTTTGTGATTGAAGAAGCACAGATTCGCTTCCCGGAAGGTGCCGCTGCGCCTGAAGCCGCTCCGGCACCTGCGCCAGTGGTTGCGGCTGAACCGGCACCCACTGCCACCGTAACCGATATTACTCCGGCGAAGCGCGAAACCAAACGCGCAGCCGCACCGGCCAAAGCCAGCGAATCCAGCAGTATCCGCGTTGCGGTAGAGAAAGTTGATCAGTTGATCAACCTGGTGGGTGAACTGGTGATTACCCAGTCGATGCTGGCACAGCGTTCCGGCGAACTGGACCCGGTGGCACACGGTGATCTGCTGAACAGCATGGGGCAGTTGGAACGCAATGCGCGCGACCTCCAGGAATCGGTGATGTCGATCCGTATGATGCCGATGGAGTATGTCTTCAGCCGCTTCCCGCGCCTGGTGCGCGACCTTGCCAGCAAGCTGGGTAAAGAGGTGGAACTGACGCTGCTCGGCAGCTCGACCGAACTGGATAAGAGCCTGATCGAACGCATTATCGATCCGTTAACTCACCTGGTGCGTAACAGTCTCGACCACGGTATTGAATCACCGGAAAAACGTCTGGCCGCCGGGAAAAGCGGTGTCGGTAATTTGACGCTGTCTGCGGAACATCAGGGCGGCAACATCTGTATCGAAGTGGTCGATGACGGTGCGGGCCTCAACCGTGAACGTATTCTGGCGAAAGCGATGTCCTCTGGCCTGCCGGTCAGTGAAAGCATGAGCGACGAAGAAGTCGGCATGTTGATCTTCGCACCTGGCTTCTCCACCGCTGAACAGGTAACCGACGTGTCGGGCCGTGGTGTTGGCATGGATGTGGTGAAGCGAAATATTCAGGAAATGGGCGGTCACGTCGAAATCGCCTCGAAGCAGGGCAAAGGCACCACCATCCGCATTCTGCTGCCGTTGACGTTGGCTATTCTGGATGGGATGTCCGTACGTGTTGCCGATGAAGTGTTTATCCTGCCACTCAACGCGGTGATGGAATCGCTGCAACCGCGTGCCGAAGAACTGAAACCGCTGGCCGGTGGCGAACGCGTGCTGGAAGTGCGTGGTGAGTATCTGCCGCTGGTGGAACTGTGGAATGTGTTCGATGTGCAGCACGCCAAAACCGATGCTACGCAGGGGATTGTGGTGATCCTGCAAAGCGCAGGCCGTCGCTATGCCCTGTTGGTTGATCAGCTGATTGGTCAGCATCAGGTGGTGGTGAAAAACCTCGAAAGCAACTACCGCAAAGTGCCGGGCATCTCCGCCGCCACCATCCTTGGCGATGGCAGCGTGGCGTTGATTGTGGATGTCTCAGCCCTGCAATCGCTGAACCGTGAAAAACGTGTGGCCGGTGCCGCAGCGTAATCGATAACGAAAAGGTAAATACAATGACTGGAATGGCAACCGTGACGAAAATCGCTGGCGAAACCGTGGGCCAGGAGTTCTTAGTCTTCACGCTGGGAGATGAAGAGTACGGTATCGATATCCTGAAAGTGCAGGAAATTCGTGGCTACGATCAGGTAACGCGTATCGCGAACACGCCGGAATTTATCAAAGGCGTGACCAACCTGCGCGGCGTGATTGTGCCGATTATCGATCTGCGCGTGAAGTTTTCGCAGCCAGATGTGGATTACAACGAGAACACCGTGGTGATTGTGCTGAATCTTGAGCATCGCGTGGTGGGTATCGTGGTGGACGGTGTTTCTGATGTGCTGTCCCTGACGCAGGATCAAATCCGTCCGGCACCGGAATTCGCCGTGACCATGTCGACTGAGTATCTGACGGGCCTTGGCGCGTTGGGTGAGCGCATGCTGATTCTGGTGGATATCGAGAAGCTGCTGAGCAGCGAAGAGATGGCGCTGGTCGATACCCTGCGCAGCGCATAAGACCTGACTAATTAACGGGTCGGCTCGCCCGGCCCGTTATCATTTCATGTGGAAATAATTCCTTATAAATCAACATTATTTTTGCATTTTCTTCACCATCTGATCTCAATTTCATCCCTGCCACGCCGATAACTTCACTGCATTTTTTTCACTTTTCAGGGCAATGTATGTTTACGAAAATCCGTGTTGTCACCAGCTTATTGCTGGTGCTGTTGATCTTTGGCTTTTTGCAGTTGGCTTCAGGGTCGCTGTTTTTTAAAGCACTGAGTGATGACAAAACCAGTTTTAACGTCGCGCAGCTGGCGAGCAAAAACATCGCTGCAATCAATGATGCTTACATGAGCCTCAATCAGAGTCGGGTGCTGCTGACACGCATTATGTTACGTGTTGCTAACAGCAAACTGTCGGGCGAAACCGCCGATTTGACCTCGCTGTATGACCAAAGCAAAGGCTTTCAGGATAACGCGACAACAAACTATCAGCTGTTCAAGAACACCCCGGATACCCCAGGGCAGGATGCACAGCTCAATAAACATCTGGATGAGACGTTTAGCGCTTACGCCAGTGCATTGAGTCAGATGCAGGATGCGTTGCAGGCCAACGATATTGAAAAAGCCGGTAAGCTGCCGGTGGCACCTACCCAGAGCGCTTTCCTGAAGGATTACACGCAGTGGCGTGCCGATCAGGATCGCCTGACTGAAGCCGGTGTGGAAGCCAATATCTCTGCCTATACGCGCATGATGTGGCTGCTTGGCATTGTGATGGCGGTGGTGGTGGCAGTGATTGTGCTGTGCTGGTTTGGTCTGCGTAAGGTGCTGATCAACCCGCTTAACAGCAACATTCGTCATATTCAGCACATCGCGCAGGGTGACCTCACGCAAACCATCGCCATTGAGGGGCGCAATGAAATGAGCCAACTGGCGAGTAACCTGCATGAAATGCAGCAGTCGCTGGTGCGTACCGTCAGCAACGTGCGCGACGGCTCTGACGCCATCTTTACCGGTGCCAGCGAGATTTCTGCTGGCAACAACGATCTGTCGGCGCGTACTGAAGAACAGGCAGCCTCGCTGGAGCAGACCGCCGCCAGCATGGAGCAGCTGACTGCCACGGTGAAACAGAATGCCGAGAATGCGCGTCAGGCGTCGCAGTTGGCACTCAGCGCCTCAGAAACCGCGCAGAAAGGCGGCACGGTGGTGGATGGCGTGGTACGCACCATGCAGGATATCGCCGGCAGTTCGAAGAAGATCGCCGATATTACCAGCGTGATTGACGGTATCGCCTTCCAGACCAACATCCTGGCCCTGAACGCGGCGGTGGAAGCTGCGCGTGCCGGAGAACAGGGTCGTGGTTTTGCCGTGGTGGCCGGTGAAGTGCGCAGTCTGGCCCAGCGTAGCGCCCAGGCGGCGAAGGAGATCAAGGGACTGATTGAGGACTCGGTCAATCGCGTCAATACCGGTTCCACGCTGGTCGGCACCGCCGGGGAAACAATGAGCGATATCGTCAATGCGGTGACGCGCGTGACGGACATCATGGGCGAGATTGCGTCGGCGTCGGACGAGCAGAGCCGGGGTATCGACCAGGTCGGCCAGGCGGTGACCGAGATGGACCGCGTAACGCAGCAGAACGCCTCGCTGGTGGAGGAGTCGGCGGCGGCGGCAGCGTCGCTGGAAGAGCAGGCGAGTCGCTTAAGCCAGTCGGTGTCGGTGTTTAAAATCCCGCGTGCGCAGGCCGTTGCCGCCGTGACGCGTCACCCGCAGATTGCACCGAAGCTGCTGGATACACCGCGTAAAGCGGTGACTGCGCCAGTCAGCGACAGCAACTGGGAAACGTTCTAACCCCACGCTGACTGACAGCGCGTATAAATCGTGCCGCTACGGACAGTGAACTAAAAAATGCGCCTGAAAAGGCGCATTTTTTTTACTGTTAATTTTTTTAGTTATAAAACTCTGCAATCAACATAAATGGCAGAGTTTTAGTTTGTAAAGACGCTTAAACGCCCTCAGAAACTCAGAGGCGTGGTCGATAACAGGGGGAGCCGAAACACTTTTTTGGAGAACCCATGTTAAAACGAATCAATGTAGTGACCAGCCTGATCACCGTCTTGTTGGTCTTTGGTGCTTTGCAGTTAATTTCGGGCGGCCTGTTCTGGTCAGCCTTACAAAAAGATAAGGAGGCATTTGCGGTCGCACAGGTGTCTACCAACAATGTTGCGGCGATGAGCGATGCGTGGATTGAACTCAACCAAACCCGTACGGTGCTGAACCGCGCGATGTTACGTATGCAAGGCAGCATGGCGGCACAAACCAATGGCGGCCAGTTGGCGGCACTGATTGCACAGACGGAAAAGCAGCTCAAGGCAGCCGATGGCTATTTCCAGCGTTATTACAATTTGCCAGCCACACCGGGGTTTCCGGTTGAGCTGCGTGACCGACTGGAGGCGGATTATGCTGCCTATGACAACGGTCTGAAAGCGATGCTGGAGCGCCTGAAGGCCGATGACCTGCAAGGCATGTTTGCGCAGAACATCGAGGCCAAACAGGTGGTGATGAAGGGGACCTATGAAGCCTGGCGTACTAAACAGAGTGAGCTGGCGGCGGCAGGTGTTGCGCAGAATGAACGCGCCTTCAACACCATGATGTGGTTGCTTGGCAGCATGGTGGTGGTGGTGCTCGCGGTCATCATCGGCTGTTGGTTTGGCCTGCGTAGCGTGTTGATTCAGCCGTTACAACAGCTGCTGACGCACATTCGCCATATTGCGGCGGGTGATTTGACCCAGCCGATTAAGGTGGAAGGTCGCAACGAGATGAGCCAACTGGCGGAAGGACTACTGGAGATGCAGCAGGAGCTGGTGCGCACCGTCAGCAACGTGCGCGACGGTTCCGACGCCATCTTTACCGGTGCCAGCGAGATTTCTGCTGGCAACAACGATCTGTCGGCGCGCACTGAAGAACAGGCGGCCTCGCTGGAGCAGACCGCCGCCAGCATGGAGCAGCTGACCGCCACGGTGAAACAGAATGCCGAGAATGCGCGTCAGGCGTCGCAGTTGGCACTCAGCGCCTCAGAAACCGCGCAGAAAGGCGGCACGGTGGTGGATGGCGTGGTACGCACCATGCAGGATATCGCCGGCAGTTCGAAGAAGATCGCCGATATTATCAGCGTGATTGACGGTATCGCCTTCCAGACCAACATCCTGGCCCTGAATGCGGCGGTGGAAGCCGCGCGTGCCGGAGAACAGGGTCGTGGTTTTGCTGTGGTGGCCGGTGAAGTGCGCAGTCTGGCCCAGCGTAGCGCCCAGGCGGCGAAGGAGATCAAGGGACTGATTGAGGACTCGGTCAATCGCGTTAATACCGGTTCCACGCTGGTCGGCACCGCCGGGGAAACCATGAGCGATATCGTCAATGCGGTGACGCGCGTGACGGACATCATGGGCGAGATTGCATCGGCGTCAGACGAGCAGAGCCGGGGTATCGACCAGGTCGGCCAGGCGGTGACCGAGATGGACCGCGTAACGCAGCAGAACGCCTCGCTGGTGGAGGAGTCGGCGGCGGCGGCAGCGTCGCTGGAGGAGCAGGCGAGTCGCTTAAGCCAGTCGGTGTCGGTGTTTAAAATCCCGCGTGCGCAGGCCGTTGCCGCCGTGACGCGTCACCCGCAGATTGCGCCGAAGCTGCTGGATACACCGCGTAAAGCGGTGACCGCGCCAGTCAGCGACAGCAACTGGGAAACCTTCTAACCCCCGCACTGACTGACAGGCATATACGGAGCGGCGCGATAAATCGTGCCGCTACGATAAGTGCCAGTGGACAGACTCAGCTGGTCCAACCCCTTCTATCCAACATAAAGATCACCCCCTGGACGCCGATAACAGAAGCGATCCGCCAACCAATGAGGTGTTTATGTTTAGTCGTGTTCGTGTCGTTTCCGGCCTGCTGTGTGTGCTGGCGCTGTTTGCCTTACTACAGCTGTTTTCCGGAGGGATGTTTTTTCAAACGGTGAAAGCCGATAAGGATAATTTTGCCTACAACCAGCGCCTCAGTACCTTGCAGCGGGCGATGGGCACCTCATGGGTTTCGTTGGTTCAGGCGCGCAACACGCTGAACCGTGCCGGAATCCGTTATCTGCTGGACACTCAGCAGGCTGGTTCGGGTGCTACCGTGAAAGAATTGGTGGCATTGGCCAGTGAGGAACTGAAAGTGGCCGATCAAGGGTTTGCTGAATTTAACGCCAACCTGTCTGAAAAGGGTAAAACGGCAGAAAACGTGCTGACGCTTCAGGCGAATTACAACGCTTATCACGGCGCGTTGCAGGAACTGATCGATTTTCTCAATACCGGTAACTTCAAAGGATTTGTCGACCAGCCCACTCAAGGGTTCCAGGACAAATTTGCTAAGGATTACAACGCCTGGCTGAGTTACAACAAAATTCTCGCCCTGCGCGGCATTGATGACAACCTGGCTGCCTATCACAAGTCAGTCTGGCTGATTGTCGCCATGCTGGTGGTGACGCTGGTGTTGATCGCCCTGGTGTGGAGCGGGATGCGTACTGCGTTGATCCGCCCGCTGACGCAGAGCATCGAACATATCCGCCATATTGCGCGCGGCGATCTGACGCAGCAGGTTGAGGTTAATGTGCGCAACGAAATGGGTGAGCTGCTGAGTTCTCTGCAACATATGCAGCAGGAACTGGCCCGCACCGTCCGTACCGTGCGTGATGGATCTGACGCCATTTATACCGGTGCCAGCGAAATCGCGATGGGCAACAACGATCTCTCCTCACGTACCGAGCAGCAGGCGGCATCACTGGAGCAGACTGCCGCCAGCATGGAGCAGCTGACTGCCACCGTCAAACAGAACGCCGAAAATGCCCGTCAGGCCTCACAGCTGGCGCTGACTGCGTCAGAAACTGCCCAGCAGGGCGGCAAAGTGGTGGATGGCGTGGTCACCACCATGAAAGAGATTGCCGGTAGCTCGAAGAAGATTGCGGATATCACCAGCGTGATTGATGGCATCGCCTTCCAGACCAACATTCTCGCGTTGAACGCGGCGGTGGAAGCCGCCCGTGCCGGGGAGCAGGGACGTGGTTTTGCGGTGGTCGCCGGTGAGGTGCGCAGTCTGGCACAGCGCAGCGCCCAGGCGGCGAAAGAGATCAAAGGTTTGATCGAGGACTCGGTCAGCCGTGTTGATACCGGCTCGGTGCTGGTGGAAAGCGCGGGTGAGACCATGACCAACATCGTCAATGCGGTCACGCGCGTGACCGACATCATGGGTGAGATTGCCTCTGCGTCGGACGAACAGAGCCGGGGTATCGACCAGGTGGGTCTGGCGGTTAACGAGATGGATCGCGTTACGCAACAAAACGCCGCGCTGGTGGAAGAGTCAGCGACTGCGGCGGCGGCACTGGAAGATCAGGCCAGCCGACTGAAACAATCGGTGGCGGTGTTCAATATCGGTAAAGAATTTGTCGCCCAGGCCGTTAACGTAACTACAGCGCCAAAATTATTGCGTCCGGCTGCCTCTAAAGCACTGGCACAACCGGCAGGCGCCCGCGCTGACGATAACTGGGAAACCTTTTAAACCTGTGGCCGTGGCAACACGGCCCCTGTACCTGGGTGCGCACTGGCAGCACAGTAGCAACCGCAGTAATCACAATTTAATCAGTTTGTTGCCGGGTGACCTGAGATGAAGAAATCGACGTTAATGGATCAAAATGAAGCGACCTCGCTGCTTACGCAGATGGTGCAGCGCCTGCCGCTTTCTGATGCGCACTTTCGTCGTATCAGTCAGCTGATCTATCAGCGAGCAGGCATCGTGCTGGCCGACCATAAACGCGAGATGGTTTACAACCGTCTGGTACGTCGCCTGCGGATGCTGAACATTGATGATTTTGGCCGTTATCTGGCGCTGCTGGAGCAGGATCCTAACAGCGCCGAGTGGCAGGCATTTATTAATTCCCTGACCACCAACCTGACGTCTTTTTTCCGTGAGGCGCACCATTTTCCTATCCTGGCCGATCATGCGCGGAAGCGCAGTGGTAGCTACAACGTGTGGTGTGCTGCGGCGTCCACCGGCGAAGAACCTTATTCGATCGCCATGACGCTGGCAGAAACGCTGGGTAGCGGGCCGGGGAAGTTTCAGGTCCATGCCAGCGATATCGATACACAGGTGCTGGAAAAAGCGGTTGCAGGCGTTTATCGCCAGGAAGAGTTGCGCACGCTGTCGCAATCGCAGTTGCAGCGCTTTTTCCTGCGTGGCACAGGCCCGCATGAAGGGATGGTGCGGGTGCGTTCGGAACTGTCGAGCCAGGTCAGCTATGCCCAGCTCAATTTGCTGGCGAATGACTGGTCGCTGCCTGGCCCCTTCGACGCGATCTTTTGTCGCAACGTGATGATCTATTTCGATAAAGAGACGCAGGAGCAAATCCTGCGCCGTTTTGTTCCCCTGCTGAAGCCAGGCGGCGTGCTGTTTGCCGGGCATTCAGAGAACTTCAGCCAGATCAGTAAAGAGTTCTGGCTGCGTGGACAGACAGTCTATGGACTGACCAAGGAAAGACGATGAGCAAAATCACCGTGATGTGCGTGGATGACTCTGCGCTGATGCGGCAGTTGATGACCGAAATCATCAACAGCCATCCTGATATGGAGATGGTTGCGACTGCACCGGACCCGCTGGTGGCGCGTGACCTAATCAAGCAGTACAACCCGCAAGTGCTGACGCTGGATGTGGAAATGCCGCGCATGGACGGCCTCGATTTTCTCGAAAAGCTCATGCGTCTGCGTCCGATGCCGGTGGTGATGGTGTCATCCCTCACCGGGAAAGGTTCCGAGATCACCCTGCGGGCGCTCGAATTAGGGGCGGTGGACTTTGTCACCAAGCCGCAACTCGGTATCCGTGAAGGCATGTTGGCTTATAGCCAAATGATCGCCGACAAAATCCGCGCCGCGGCACGGGCTAAATTGCACGTTCGTACCGCCACGGCGGTACCAGCCACGTTGAAAGCGGTGCCGTTACTGAGCAGTGAAAAGCTGATTGCCATTGGTTCCTCAACCGGCGGCACCGAGGCGATTCGCCATGTGCTCCAGCCACTGCCCGCGACCAGCCCGGCGCTGCTGATTACCCAGCATATGCCACCGGGATTCACCCGATCGTTTGCTGAGCGGTTGAATAAGCTGTGCCAGATCACCGTGAAAGAGGCGGAAGACGGCGAACGTATTCTGCCCGGCCATGCCTATATCGCGCCGGGTGCGATGCATATGGAGCTGGCACGTAGCGGCGCCAACTACGTGGTGAAGATTAACGACGCACCGCCTGTCAATCGTCATAAGCCGTCAGTGGACGTGCTGTTCCGATCGGTGGCGGTCAACGCCGGACGAAATGCAGTGGGCGTGATTCTGACCGGGATGGGGAACGACGGCGCGGCCGGGATGCTGGAAATGCATCGCGCGGGTGCCTGGACCATCGCGCAGGATGAAGCCAGTTGCGTGGTATTTGGCATGCCGCGCGAGGCGATTGCACTCGGCGGTGCCAGCGAAGTGGTCGATTTGGGCCACATCAGCCAGCACATGCTGGCGAAAATTAGCGCCGGACAGGCATTGCGAATTTAACAGGCCCGTCCTGCCGGGCGAGACAACACAGGAGTAGATATGGCTGATAAAAATATGCGCTTTTTGGTGGTGGACGATTTCAATACGATGCGTCGTATCGTTCGCAACCTGTTAAAAGAGCTGGGATTCAATAACGTTGAAGAGGCAGAAGACGGTGCTGATGCACTGACGAAACTGCGCGCAGGCGGCTTTGACTTTGTGATTTCCGACTGGAACATGCCCAACATGGACGGTCTGGAACTGCTGCAAACCATCCGTGCCGACGCCACGCTGGGCAAACTGCCGGTATTGATGGTCACCGCGGAAGCGAAGAAAGAGAACATCATCGCGGCGGCGCAGGCCGGGGCCAGCGGATATGTGGTGAAGCCGTTTACTGCGGCCACACTGGAAGAAAAATTGGGCAAGATCTTCGAAAAACTGGGTATGTAAGGAGATGTGATGAGCGACCTTCCGAAACCAACAGAAGAAGTCTCGGCACAGGATATCATTTCCCGCATTGGTTCGCTGACGCGCATGCTGCGTGACAGCCTGCGCGAGCTGGGGCTGGATCAGGCGATTGCAGAAGCGGCGGAAGCGATTCCTGATGCGCGTGACCGTCTGGATTATGTGGTGCAGATGACAGCGCAGGCCGCTGACCGTGCGTTGAACTGCGTTGAAGCGGCGCAGCCGCACCAGGACAAAATGGAAGCCGGGGCCAACCAGCTGAAAGGTCGCTGGGATGCCTGGTTTGAAAACCCAATTGAGCTGGCGGATGCTCGCGAGTTGGTTACGGATACGCGCGAATTCCTCTCCGCCGTACCCGAGCACACTGCGTTTACCAATAAGCAGCTGCTGGAAATCATGATGGCGCAGGACTTCCAGGATCTGACCGGTCAGGTGATCAAGCGCATGATGGATGTGATCCAGGAAATTGAGCGCCAACTGTTGATGGTGCTGCTGGAAAACATGCCAGAAGTGAGTGCCGAGCAGCGTAAGCAAAGCACCAGCCTGCTGAATGGTCCGCAAATCCATTCGGACGCGCCGGGTGTGGTAGCAAACCAGGATCAGGTGGACGATCTGCTGGATAGTTTAGGGTTTTAATTAACCGGGTCGCTTTCGACAGCGACCTTTCTGCTATGCGTAGCGGCGCGATTTATCGCGCAAATGTTTTGGCGCGTTTACCGGTACCCGCGCGATAAATCGCGCCGCTACGATCACATTGCCCGGCGTTGTGCCACGGCCAGTGGGGCAACCAACACCTGTACCCCCAATGCTTCAAACGCGGCAATCTGTGCGGGGGTAATGCCGCTATCTGTTATCAGATAGTGAATATGGCTCCAGTCACAGGGCAGGGCGAACATCGATACCTTGTCGATCTTGCTTGAATCCGCCACGACATAAACGGTGCTGGCTGAGTTAATCATCGCCATCTTCACCTTGATGTCCGTCTCACTGGGAAAACTCAAGCCCAGGCGGGGTGAGATACAGGCGGTGGCAAGAAACAACTTTTCTGCCAGGACATTCTCAAAAAACGAAGCGGCCTTCTCTCCCGATGTTGATAACGTCGGAAATTTAAAGGTGCCGCCGGTCAGTAAGATATTGATACCCGGCTCTCCGCCCAACTTCAGTGCGATATTCACCGCCGTGGTAATCACCGACAGACGACGGATATGCCCGATCGCCTCAGCAATCGCCGTAGTGGTGGTGCCGGAATCGAAAATCACCGTATCGCCGTTTTCCACATAATGTGCCGCGAGACGGCCAATCGCCTCTTTCTCTTCCAGATGCGTCTGACGCTCCAGCAGCAGTGCGCCGGTATTCTGCTTGCCAGTCATGAGCGTGGCACCGCCGTGGTAGCGTTGCACATGCCCGGCCTTCTGCAACATACGCAGATCGGTCCGGATGGTCGCTTCGGTTAAGCCAAAGGTTTCTGTCAGCGCTTTTACGGTGACCGTGCCGTCTTCACGGATCATCTCCAGGATCTTATCACGGCGCTGTTGCATATCGGCCAGCTGCTCAGTTTTGCTTTTCAATCGAAACGCTCCCTTTTTCCAATCACGGTCTGATCTCTGCAAAAAGAAACCCGAGCTGATTTTACTCTGCGCGTGTGGGATTTGCGAGATGGCTCGCGCACATATGTATTTTCGAACGAAAATGAAGTTGAGTTATGAGATTGATTTCGCAGAAAGGCGATAGCGTCTTTATCCATGCCTGTTTTTTGCATAATAAATAATTATTATTTAATTCAGTAAGATAATAAATATTCCAGTAATTTGTATGAAATTTGATCTCACCCACAAACCGTTAACAAACGATAGCTTATATTTTTGTTCGAAAATGAGTGGCGTAAGTCACAACCCGACCAACCATAACCAGAGCCATCGACAAACAACCAAGGAGAGTGAGGATGAGTGGGGAATATGATGTCAATCTGCGCTACGGCGTGAACACCGATCTTGATCTGACCGGCAAAGTGGCGGTGGTGACGGGCGGTCTCGGCGGTATCGCGATGGCAACGAATGCCATGCTGCTGGAGAAAGGAGCCCGGCTGGCGCTACTTTACCCGCCCTTCGAAAGTGACAAAGTTGCCAGCGTCAGCAGCCAGTTTGATTCCGGTCGCGTGTTGTTGGTCTGCTGTGATGTTACCGATCCTGACTCGGTGGAAGAGGCGTTCGCGACCGTGGAGCAGCATTACGGCCAACTCGATATCCTGGTGAACTGCGCGGGCTACGTCATGTTGCAGCCGGTACTGGAAACCGATTTTGCCGAATGGCAGAAGCAGATCGCCGTCAACCTCACCGGGCCTTTCCTTTGTTCACAGGCGGCGGGCAAACGCATGGTGCGTGCGGGTAAGGGCGGCAAAATTATTAATATCGCCTCACAAGCGGCGTCCATCGCCATTGATAACCATGTGGCCTACACCTCAGCCAAAGCCGGTCTGCTGGGAATGACCAAAGTGATGGCGAAAGAGTTCGCCCCGCATCGCATCAACGTCAACACCCTGTCACCGACGGTGGTGCTGACGCCAATGGGGGAAAAAGCCTGGCGTGGTGAGAAAGGGGAAAAAATGAAAACCCTGATCCCGCTGGGGCGTTTTGCCTACACCGACGAAATCGCTGCGGCCGTGCTGTTTTTTGCCAGCAACGGCAGCGACATGATCACCGGTGCCGATCTGATGATCGACGGTGGTTTCACCATTTGGTAATTCCGCGCCTGCACCAGAGAAGGCGACACCCTGCAAATGTAATAATTACAAAGAGAGACATCACCATGAAAACCCGTACCCTGCTGTTTACTGCTCTTGCCGGTTGCCTGGTTTCGCATGCCAGCCTCGCGGCGGATAAAGGCACCATCATGATTTTGGTGAATTCACTGGATAACCCTTATTACGCATCTGAAGCCAAAGGGGCCAACCTTAAGGCGCAGGCGCTTGGTTACAAAACCACCGTGCTATCGCATGGTGAAGATGTGAAAAAGCAGAGTGAACTGATCGATGCCGCTATTGGTAAAAAAGTGCAGGGTATCGTATTGGATAACGCCGACTCCACCGCCAGCGTGGCCGCGATTAAAAAGGCCAAAGATGCCGGTATTCCGGTGGTGCTGATTAACCGTGAAATTCCAGTGGATGATGTGGCGTTGGTGCAGATTACCCACAATAACTTCCAGGCCGGTTCTGATGTTGCCAACGTGTTTGTCGAGAAGATGGGTGAAAAAGGCAAATACGCTGAACTGACCTGTAACCTCGCAGATAACAACTGCGTTACCCGCTCTAAATCCTTCCATCAGGTGCTTGACCAATACCCGGATATGCAAAGCGTGGCACGCCAGGATGCCAAAGGCACCCTGATTGACGGCAAACGCATTATGGACAGCATCTTGCAGGCGCACCCGGATGTGAAAGGGGTGATTTGTGGCAACGGTCCGGTAGCGCTGGGGGCCATCGCTGCGCTGAAAGCGGCAGGGCGTAACGATGTCATCGTGGTGGGCATTGACGGCAGCAACGATGAGCGCGATGCGGTGGAAGCGGGTTCATTAAAAGCCACCGTGATGTTACAGGCACAGGCGATTGCGGCAGAAGGGGTGACGGATCTTGATAACTATATCCAGAAGGGCGCGAAACCCGAGAAACAACGTGTGATGTTCCGCGGCATTCTGATCACGCCGGACAATGCGAAAAACGTGCAGGATTTTAATTACAAATCTTAATTACGTACAGGTGCGCCCGCGTGCCGGGCGCCAGGGAGAATGTGATGTACAGACGACTCTGGCTACTGCTTCCTGTCGTGATCCTCAGCGGTTGCCGCATTGTGTCGCAGCAGGAGCTGGCCGACCTGAAAAATCCCCCCAATCCGCAGATGGCGAATATCCCACAAACGTGGCAGCAGAAGCTGGTGCCACAGGTGGCGCATGAGGCTAAGCCCCTTGCGCAATTGATGAAAGAATTGCAGTCGGCGAAGGATTTTGACGCTGCCTGTAAAACTTATGGTTATCGCAGCCAGGAAGAGAACCCCTGTGTATTCAGCGTCAGCGTACAGGGGGAGGTGACGGCGGTGAACACCACCTCGCGCAGTGGAAAAATGACGGTGAAAGACAGTTCCGGTGAAGAGGTCACGGTGCAGATGGGGCCGATTATTCGCGGCACCGCCTTGCGTGATGTGTATAAAGGCGCCAGCTATCAGGATTTCAATGATCAGGTGCTGTTTGGTGACTATGGACGGGCCATCAACCAGCAGGCCTCGAACATGATGCAGGGGTTTAAACCGCAGGTGGGCGATAAAGTGGCGCTGGCTGGCGTGTTCAGCAGCTGGGATATTCCGCAACAGGCCCCGGATATCACCCCGGCGCAAATCACCCGGCAATAAGGAGATGGCGATGCAAAATCTTCAGCCCGCCGAACAGTCGGATGTGATTATCGAAACCCGTAATGTTTCGCGCATTTATCCAGGCGTCACCGCCCTGGACCAGGTCAATTATCGCGTTTATCGCAATAAGGTGAACGTGTTAATTGGCGAAAACGGGGCGGGTAAATCCACCATGATGAAAATGCTGGCGGGGGTGGAAACACCCTCCTCTGGCGAAATCTTGCTGGATGGTCAACCGGTTTCGCTGCACTCCACCCATCAGGCCGAACAACACGGCATCAGCATTATCTTTCAGGAGCTGAACCTGTTCCCGAATATGAATGTGATGGACAACATCTTTATCGCCAACGAGTTTTTCCAGCGTGGGGTGATCAACGAAAAATATCAGTACGCGCTGGCGAAATCGCTGCTGGAGCGACTGGAGCTGGATGTCGATCCCTATGCCCCATTGGGGGAACTGGGCATTGGGCATCAGCAGTTGGTGGAGATTGCCCGTGCACTGTCGAAAGATACGCGGGTGCTGATTATGGATGAGCCGACCAGCGCGCTCAGTCAGTCGGAAGTGAAGGTGCTGTTCAACGTGATTGAACAGCTGAAGCGACGCGGTGTGACCATCATCTATATCTCACATCGGCTGGAGGAGCTGATGGAGATTGGCGACCATATCACCATTTTTCGTGATGGGCGTTTTATCAGCGAGCGTGAAGTTCGTGATGCGTCAATCCCGTGGATCATCGAGCAGATGGTGGGTGATAAGAAAAAGCATTTTGATTACCAGCCAGCCCCCCAGGGCGACACGGTACTGAATGTTAGCGGTTTGACGGCGCTGCATCAGAACGGTGGCTACAAGCTGAACGACGTCTCATTTTCGCTACGTAAAGGTGAGGTGATCGGTATCTACGGTCTGCTGGGCGCCGGGCGCACCGAATTGTTTAAGGGGCTGATTGGCATGATGCATTGCCAGTCGGGTAGCGTCAGCCTGAACGGGGAAATCCTCGACCGGCAAAACTTCCAGCAGCGGCTGAAAAAAGGCATCACCCTGGTGCCGGAAGATCGCCAGACCGAAGGTGTGGTGCAACTGATGTCGATCACCGCCAACATGACGCTGACGGAACTCAGCCTGCGCGGTTTTCGTCGTGCGCTGCGTCTGCTCAGCCCACAAAAGGAGCAGCGGCGGGTGGATGAAATGATCGGCCATCTGGCGATTAAAGTCAGCGACCCCGAACTGCCAATTACCTCACTCAGCGGCGGTAACCAGCAGAAAGTGGTACTGGGTAAAGCATTGATGACCGGTCCCCAGGTGGTGCTGTTGGATGAACCGACACGCGGCATTGATGTTGGGGCAAAAACCGATGTGTACCACCTGATTGGCAACCTGGCGCAGCAAGGGCTGGCGGTGATGTTCTCCTCTTCCGAACTGGATGAGGTGATGGCGCTGGCAGACCGCATTCTGGTGATGGCCGATGGCCGCATCACCGCCGATCTGCCACGACGTGAAGCGACCAGGGAAGCCCTGATCAGCGCTTCGACACCGCATGACTGAGCCTTCCGGAGAAAATCATGAATCAGAAATATTTGCTTTATATGTATCTGCTGAAGGCGCGTACCTTTATTGCCTTATTAATTGTCATCAGCTTTTTCAGCCTGATGGTGCCGAACTTTCTGACCACCTCCAACCTGCTGATCATGACCCAACATGTGGCGATTACCGGTTTATTGGCCATCGGCATGACGCTGGTGATCCTGACGGGGGGTATCGATCTGTCGGTGGGGGCGGTCGCCGGGATTTGTGGCATGGTGGCCGGGGCGTTACTCACTAATGGCCTGCCATTGTGGGGCGGCAACGTGATGTTCTTCAACGTACCGGAGGTGATTCTGGTGGTGGCGCTGTTTGGCGTGCTGCTGGGATTGATAAATGGCACGGTCGTGACGCGTCTGGGTGTGGCTCCCTTTATCTGCACCCTCGGCATGATGTATGTCGCACGCGGATCGGCGTTGTTGTTCAACGACGGCAGCACTTACGCCAATCTGGTGGGGATGCCCGCGTTAGGTAATACCGGTTTTGCGTTGCTCGGTTCCGGCACGGTGTTGGGTATTTACATCCCTATCTGGCTGATGGTGGGTTTTCTGCTGCTTGGCCTCTATCTGACTCGCAAGACCCCCCTTGGGCGCTATATCTATGCCACTGGCGGCAACGAATCCGCTGCACGCCTGGCGGGTGTGCCGATCATTAAAGTAAAGGTGTTTGTTTACGCTTTCTCCGGCCTGTGTGCGGCGCTGGTGGGATTGGTGGTGGCTTCACAGCTGCAAACCGCACATCCGATGACCGGCAATATGTTTGAGATGGATGCGATTGGTGCCACGGTGTTGGGGGGAACGGCGCTGGCGGGGGGGCGTGGCCGGGTATCTGGCTCGATTATCGGGGCATTTGTCATCGTATTTCTGGCCGATGGCATGGTGATGATGGGGGTCAGTGATTTCTGGCAAATGGTGATCAAAGGCCTGGTGATTGTCACGGCGGTGGTGATTGATCAGTTCCAGCAAAAATTACAAAGCAAGGTGGTGCTGCTGCGCAGGCATGAAAAAAAGCAGCAATCAGCCGCCCTGTCTGAAGTCACACACGGATAACAGGAGGCAATATGACGCGCGATTTTAGTGGAAAGACAGTGGTGATTACCGGTGCCTGTCGTGGCATTGGTGCGGGCATTGCCGCGCGATTTGCGCGCGACGGTGCGCGGCTGGTCATGGTGTCGAATGCAGAACGGGTGTTTGCCACGGCGAAGCAGTTAACGCAGCAGTACGGTAGCGAGATCCTGGCACTTCAGGTGGACGTCACTGACGAGGCGCAGGTACAACAGCTTTATCAGCAGGCGGCAGAACGCTTTGGCAGTATTGATGTATCCATTCAGAATGCGGGTGTCATCACCATTGATCGCTTTGACACCATGCCTAAAAGTGATTTCGAAAAGATTTTGGCGGTGAATACGACCGGCGTTTGGTTGTGCTGTCGCGAGGCCGCGAAATATATGGTGAAGCAGGGGGGCGGTAGTTTGATCAACACCTCATCCGGCCAGGGGCGACAGGGGTTTATCTACACCCCGCATTATGCCGCCAGCAAGATGGGGGTGATAGGTATCACGCAAAGTCTGGCGCTGGAACTGGCACCCTGGCACATCACCGTTAACGCTTTTTGTCCGGGCATCATTGAAAGCGAGATGTGGGATTACAACGACCGGGTGTGGGGCGAAATCCTCAGCAATGAAAGGAAACAATACGGTAAAGGCGAGTTGATGGCCGAATGGGTGGAGAATATTCCGCTGAAGCGTGCCGGGCAACCGGAGGATGTCGCCGGGCTGGTGGCCTTTCTTGCGTCTGATGATGCGCGCTACATCACCGGCCAAACCATTAACGTCGATGGCGGTTTGATTTTTTCTTAAACGAACGTGCAGGTTGCCAGCAATGGCAGCCTGCGCGATAAATCGCGCCGCTACGAATCCAGCAACACCAAAATTCACCGGCAGTATCCACCCATAGCCGTAATCAGACTGCATGAGGCTGCGAAAACGCAGGAATATGTTAAGGTAAAAAGAAGTGACTTTGTGATGGACCTCTGATTTTTACCTGAACTGAACCCTGATTTTGCCCATGCTACCTGCTGTTTTATTGTCCTTATCCCAACGTTTCGTCCTCGGTGCGATAGCACTGCTCTCCGTGATGCCTGCCGTTCAGGCGTTCACCCGCGAGGCTGCGATCTCTGACACGCCATTCAACGATGCAACGCGTTTTCAAAAAATGGCCGAGGCACTCCCCGCGCTGGGTTACCAAAGCGACAGCAGCAATTTCTCCCAAAGGCTGGCCGATATGGCCAAAAGCATTGGTGAAGCCAGTGAAAGTAGCAGCGACACGACCTTTGGTCATCAGGCCGGGATCTGGGCGTTTAATCATTTTCGTGAAGAGGTGGCACAGCGGGTGTCGAGCGAAGGGGAGTCGTTACTTTCCCCCTATGGCAACGCGCAAATCGATTTTGCTGTTGATATGAACGGCAGTTTCACCGGGAGTGGGGCTGAATTGCTCACCCCGTGGGCTGACCGCAATCGCTACCTTACCTTCAGCCAACTGGGATTTCATCAAACCGATGATGGGTTGGTGGGTAATGCCGGGCTGGGCCAGCGTTGGGTTGCCGGTAACTGGCTGCTGGGTTACAACGCCTTTGTTGACCATATGTTTACCAGTCGCTTGCAGCGCGGCTCCCTGGGCACCGAGGCCTGGGCGGATTATCTGCGTTTTTCAGCCAATTACTATTATCCGTTATCCGGCTGGCATAATGGCGACTCCACGCAGCAACAGCGTATGGCTCGCGGCTATGATTTCACCACTCAGGGTTATCTGCCATTTTATCGCCAGCTGGGTGTTTCCGTCAGTTGGGAGCAGTATCTGGGGCAGGATGTTGATCTGTTTAATTCCGGTACCCTTTATCACAATCCATCGGCGCTTACCTTCGGGTTGTCCTACACCCCGGTGCCGCTGGTCACCGTTTCCGCCAGCCACAAAACCAGCAGTGAAGGGGAGAGCCAGGATCAGTTCGGACTGCGCCTCAACTATCGCTTTGGTGTGGCATTAAGTCAGCAACTGAGCGCCGATAACGTGGCGGCAGCCCGCTCACTGCGCGGCAGTCGCTATGATACGGTGACGCGCAACTACACGCCGGTGTTGGAATATCGCCAGCGCAAAACGTTGACGGTTTTTCTCGCGACGCCACCGTGGCAATTGAATGCGGGGGAAAGCCTGCCATTGAAACTGCAAATTCGCGCTGCCAATGCCATCACGGGAGTGAGCTGGCAGGGTGATACTCAGGCGCTGAGTTTGACGCCACCTGCCAATAATCAGGATCCCCAGGGCTGGAGCATTATTATGCCCGCATGGGATAGCACGCCGGGTGCCAGCAACAGCTATCGCCTCGCGGTTACGTTAGCAGACAGCAAGCAACAGCGTGTGACGTCAAACTGGATTACCTTGCAGGTTGAGCAACCGTTTGAAATGGAGTCGGCGAGCGATAACCGGTTTGACCTGTTGGAGCCGTAGCCAGAGCAAAGAAAAGGGCAGCTTTCGCTGCCCTTTTAGCATCCGGTTGACACAGGCCGGATGTGCAATGAGGGTAAACGCCCTTAGAACTGGTACACCAGACCCACAACAGTGATGTCGTCGGTCGCCAGACCCAGCGGGTTGTTGTCCTTCAACAGGTTGATGCGGTATTCCGCATAAGTGGACATGTTTTTGTTGAAGTAGTAAGTGGCACCAATTGAGGTGTACTTCACGATATCCGCATCACCGATGCTTTCAATGTCTTTACCTTTGGAAGAGACATAAGCCACAGACGGACGGAAACCGTTCAGGAACTGGTACTGCGCAACGGCTTCGAAGTTGACAGCTTTGTTAGCAAAGCCACCAGAGATCGGCGTAGCGTTCATGGTCTGACCATACATGGTCGCCAGGTAAATCTGGTTAGCATCATATTTGATTGCGGTAGCCCAGTGCTGCGCTTTGTCACCGTGACCACGGGTGGCGGCGTTCTGGGTTTCAGTACGATCCAGGCTGGCGTAACTACCCACCACGCTCAGACCGAAGTCGAAATCGTACGAGGTCGACAGGGCGAAACCGTCGCCGTTAGAACGACGTACTGCGATGTCGGAGTAGCTGGTGCGGTCGTTTTTGCCTTCGTACTGCGCAGCAATATTCCAGCCTTTCACCAGACCGAAGAAATCTTTGTTACGCCAGGTCAGCACGCCAGTTGAACGGCCAGACAGGAAGGCGTCAGTGTAACCAGAGTCACCGCCGAAGAATGGCAGCATGTCGGTGTAGCCCAGAGCATCGTAAACCAGCCCATAGTTGCGGCCGTAATCCAGTGAACCGAACTCACCGTATTTCAGACCGGCGTAGCCCAGACGGGTACGGTTACCGGTTTGTGAATCAGAACCACCTTCAGAGCGGCTCAGGCTGTACTGGTACTGCCAGAAACCATAGCCGGTCAGCTGGTCAGTGATTTTGGTTTCGCCTTTGAAGCCCAGACGGGTGTAAGAGGACGTTTCACCATCGTTGCTGCTGTCATCGGAAAACAGGTGTGAAACGTTAATTTTGCCGACCAGGTCGAGTTTGTTGCCATCTTTGTTATAGATTTCGGCGGCCTGAGCCGTAGAAAGTCCCAGCAGTAACGGCATTACTGCTGCCAGTAAAGTGCGCTTCATCATTTAATTTTTTACCCTGTGTTATTTTTTAATTGTTGCCCTGCAATGGGGCGAAATGAAAATGACACAAAAGGTTAAAGATCGAAAGTGCAATAAATGTAACTAAATATTTCTAGTTGGCTTTTTGTGCGAAATTTAATCTTCAATTCCATTATGTGGGATTGTTTATTGTTTTTACTTATCTCTAATCATGACGCTGTTAACATTAAATTAATATATAACTAAATGATTTTATTGGTTTATATGTTTTTTGATTATTTGTGTCTAATAGGTTTTTTGATGCTCGTAAATAGCACAAGCCTATGTGTTTTTGTTCAATAACAAATACGCTGCGCCTGATAATAATTAGCATGATCACTTTTTCTATAAACATACTGTTTCTGGTTATTTCTAAAATTATAATAACCTTAGTCACTAACATTATTAGGTTCATACGGAGAAGAGTAGTGGCGAAATAAAACGCAAAGGTGTTATTTATTTGTTGGCTTTTGTATTAAAAATGACCATTCCGTGTGGTTATTTCCACGCACCACTATCGCACTTTTGTGCACTGTTATGGTTCAGTCTGAACCATTTTGGTGCTTGCACTGCGTCATTCTGGCGAAATATTTCCTCGGCGATCACAAAAGCAATATTTCATTTTGTGAATGCATAAATCCGCTTAAGAATTCTCTGACATATAGACGCCATCAGACGGTTATTCACTTTTTATGCAGTTAAAGTGAATAGGTGCTGGTGTTAACTCATTGATATTTCGTTGGTGAAACCCGTTTATGCATTTTTTCCGCTGGCTGGCACGGTTACTGCAATATACAGTTAAGCTGAAAGTCACCGGTTTTTAACAATTTTAAAACAAAGGCTTCACCTGGTGTGGAGCAGGAGAAAGGGCTATGTCACTGCAGGTTTCACGTCACGATTTCGATCAATGGATGATGCCGGTTTATGCACCCGCTGCGTTTGTACCGGTGCGTGCCGAAGGTTCAACGCTTTGGGATCAGCAGGGCAAAGATTACATCGATTTTGCCGGAGGAATTGCTGTCAATGCTCTCGGGCATGCGCATCCGGCGTTGCAACAGGCGTTGCAGGAACAGGCCAGCAAACTGTGGCATACCGGTAACGGTTACACCAATGAACCGATTTTGCGCCTGGCGAAGCAATTGATCGACGCGACTTTTGCAGACCGGGTGTTTTTCTGTAACTCCGGTGCCGAAGCCAACGAGGCGGCACTCAAGCTGGCACGCAAAGTGGCACATGATCGCTTTGGCGCGGAGAAAAGTGGCATCGTCGCCTTTAATAACGCCTTCCACGGACGCACGCTGTTTACCGTCACCGCCGGGGGACAGCCTGCGTATTCCCGCGATTTTGCCCCGTTACCGCCTGATATCCAGCATGCCCCTTTTAATGATCTGGAAGCTGCGGCAGCCATGATCAATGACCACACTTGCGCGGTGATTGTTGAACCGATTCAGGGCGAAGGTGGTGTGGTACCGGCTGACCCGGCTTTCCTGCGCGGTCTGCGCGCACTGTGTGATAAGCATCATGCAGTACTGATCTTTGATGAAGTGCAAAGTGGCATGGGGCGTACCGGTTCCCTGTATGCCTATATGCATTACGGCGTGACTCCGGATGTCCTCACCACCGCGAAAGCGCTGGGAGGTGGCTTCCCGATTGGTGCCATGCTGACACGCGAAGATCTGGCGCTGGTAATGGGTGTCGGTACGCACGGTACCACCTACGGCGGTAACCCGCTGGCTGGTGCTGTCGGTGGCAAAGTGGTGGAGTTGATTAACCAGCCTGCGTTTATGGCCGGGGTTGTGGAACGCCATCAGTGGTTCGTCACGGCGCTGGAGGAACTGAATCAGCGTCTGCCGTTATTTAAAGAGATTCGCGGTCTGGGTCTGCTGATTGGTGCCGTGCTGAATGATGATTTTGCTGGTAAAGCCAAGCAGTTTAACCTCGCTGCGGCGGAAGAGGGCGTGATGGTACTGATTGCCGGTGCCAACGTGGTGCGCTTTGCCCCGGCGTTGAATATCAGCGAACAGGAAGCCAAAGAAGGTTTGGCGCGTTTCGCCCGTGCCTGTGAACGCGTGCTCAAAGGAGCAGCATCATGATGGTAATCCGCCCCGTCGAACGTGACGACCTTGCGCAGTTGCTGTCGCTGGCGGGCAAAACCGGTGGCGGCCTGACGTCGCTACCGGCGGATAGCACGACCTTGCAGGCGCGTATCGAACGTTCCTTGCAGACCTGGCAGGGGGCGCTGCCGCGTGCCGAGCAGGGGTATGTGTTTGTGCTGGCTGACAGCGAAGACAATCGTGCGGTGGGCATTTGTGCCATCGAAGTTGCGGTCGGTTTGCAGGATCCCTGGTACAACTTCCGTGTTGGCACTCAGGTGCATGCATCGAAAGAGCTGAATGTCTATGCCAGTCTGCCGACGCTGTCGCTGAGTAACGACCACACCGGCAGCAGTGAGTTGTGCACGCTGTTTCTCGATCCCGACTATCGCGATGGTAAGAATGGCTATCTGCTGTCCAAATCGCGTTTTTTGTTTATGGCTAATTTCCGCGATCGCTTTATGAAACATGTGGTTGCGGAGATGCGAGGCGTCAGCGATGACCAGGGCCATTCTCCTTTCTGGGACAGCGTTGGCAGTCGCTTCTTTTCGATGGAGTTCAGCAAGGCTGATTTCCTGAGTGGCACCGGTCAGAAAGCCTTTATCGCCGAACTGATGCCCAAACATCCGTTATATATCCATTACCTGAGTGAAGAAGCGCAAAAAGTGATTGGCGTGGTGCATCCGAAAACTGCGCCCGCCCGCGCAGTGCTGGAAGCCGAAGGGTTTCGTTACCTCAACTATGTCGACATTTTCGACGGCGGTCCGACGCTGGAGTGTGAAATTGACCGCATCCGCGCCATTCGTAAAAGTCAGTTGCTGACGGCGGTGGCCGGTGAAGCCAGTGAAGAGTGGCCGCTGTGTCTGGTGGCTAACCTCGATTATCAACAGTTTCGCGTGGCGCTGCTGCCGGTGGATATCGCTTCCGGTCGCGTGCGCCTCAACGACAGTCAGCGTGATGCGCTGAGCTGTGCTTATGGCGACAACCTGCGTGTGGTCACGTTGGGTCGCGAGGAGAAAAAAGCATGACGCATTTTATTAACGGTCAATGGCTGACCGGCGGCGCTGAAGCCTTTAGCAAACAAAATCCGGTCAGCGGTGAAACCCTGTGGCAGGGCAAATCCGCGTCAGCTTCACAGGTTGCTGCGGCCTGTGAAGCGGCGCGCGCCGCATTTCCACACTGGGCACGTAGGCCTTTTGCCGAGCGCCAGGCGTTGGTGGAAGCCTTTGGACGTCAGTTGGACGCGCATAAAAATGAACTGGCTGAGACGATCGCTTGTGAAACCGGTAAACCTCGTTGGGAAACGCTGACTGAAGTGCAGGCGATGATCAACAAAATCGCCATTTCGATAAAGGCATACCATACCCGCACCGGCGAAACGGCGGAGGGAGAAAGCTCGCTACGTCACCGGCCACACGGCGTGCTGGCGGTCTTCGGTCCGTATAACTTTCCGGGCCATCTACCGAACGGCCATATCGTACCTGCCTTGCTGGCGGGTAACTGCGTGGTGTTTAAACCAAGCGAACTCACGCCGATGACGGCGGAAAAAACCGTGCAACTGTGGCAAAAAGCCGGTATCCCCGCCGGGGTACTTGGCCTGGTACAGGGCGGTCGCGATACCGGCCAGGCGCTGGCGGCGGAAACCCAGATTGATGGCCTGCTGTTTACCGGCAGTGCGGCAACCGGTTATCACCTGCATCGGCAATTTGCCGGGCAGCCGGAAAAAATGCTGGCACTGGAGATGGGCGGCAACAACGCTTTGATCGTCGAAAATCCGGCGGATATTGATGGCGCGGTGCATATCGCTATCCAGTCAGCGTTTATTACTGCCGGGCAGCGCTGTACCTGTGCCCGTCGTTTGCTGGTGAAACGGGGGGCGGCGGGCGATGCCTTTTTACAGCGTCTGGTCGAGGTCAGTGCCCGCTTGCAACCTGCGGCCTGGAATGCCGAGCCTCAACCCTTTATGGGTAGCGTGATCTCCCCAACCGCTGCCGGGCAGATTTTTGCCGCCTGGCAAAAGCGTGTGGATTTGGGAGGCAACGTGTTGCTGGGGATGCACTGGCCCGATCGCGACAGCGCCATCATTACGCCGGGTATCATTGATATGACAGAGGTGCGTGCGTTACCGGATGAAGAAGTGTTCGGCCCGCTGTTGCAGGTGGTGCGCTATGACAACTTTGAACAGGCGATTCGCCTGGCGAATCAGACGCGCTATGGCCTCTCTTGTGGCTTGATTTCACCTGATCGCGCGCAGTTCGATCAGTTATTGCTGGAAGCCCGCGCGGGTATCGTTAACTGGAATAAACCGCTGACCGGCGCGGCCAGTTCCGCACCGTTTGGTGGCATTGGTGCCTCCGGTAACCATCGCGCCAGCGCCTGGTATGCGGCGGATTATTGTGCCTGGCCGATGGCCTCGCTGGAAAGCCCCAGTCTTGATCTGCCGGGCACGCTGTCGCCAGGTCTTGATTTCTCTGCGGCGGGGGCGGCGAAATGAAAGCCTTTGAAGCCAACTTTGACGGCCTGGTGGGGCTGACGCACCATTACGCCGGATTATCCTTCGGCAACGAAGCCTCGACACGCAACCAGTTGCAGCCCTCCAACCCGCGTCTCGCGGCGAAGCAGGGGCTGCTGAAGATGAAAGCACTGGCCGATATGGGCTATGTGCAAGGGGTGATTCCGCCACACGAACGTCCCAATCTGCCACTGCTGCGGCAGTTGGGTTTTAGCGGCAGTGATGAACAGGTGCTGGCACAGGCAGCGAAACAGGCACCACAACTGCTGTCGGCCGCCAGTTCCGCTTCGGCGATGTGGGTAGCGAACGCTGCCACCGTCTCACCGTCTGCCGACAGCGCCGATGGGCGTGTGCATTTTACCGTGGCTAACCTCAACAACAAATTCCATCGCGCCATTGAAGCGCCGGAAACCGCCGATTTGTTGCGTGCTATCTTCCGCGATCCGCAGCATTTCAGCGTCCATGATGCGTTGCCGCAGGTGGCGCTGTTTGGCGATGAGGGGGCGGCTAACCATAACCGTTTCGGCGCGGATTACGGTGATGCCGGGGTGCAGTTGTTTGTTTATGGTCGTGAGGGCAAGTCATCAGGCACAGAACCGGCGCGCTATCCGGCACGCCAGACGCGAGAGGCCAGTGAGGCGGTGGCGCGTTTGCATCAGCTGCATCAGGAACGCACGGTCTATGCCCAACAGAACCCGGCGGTTATCGATCAGGGCGTGTTCCATAACGATGTTATCGCGGTGAGTAACCAGCAGGTGTTCTTCTGTCATGAGGACGCCTTTGTCAATCAGCCCCAATTGCTGGCAGATTTGCAGACGCGAATTCCCGGCTTTTGCGCGATTGAAGTGCCGCGCAATAAGGTTTCGGTCGCCGATGCGGTCAATACTTACCTGTTTAACAGCCAGCTGTTGCAACGGGCCGATGGCGGCATGCTGCTGGTGTTGCCGGAGGAGTCACGCCAGCATAGCGGCGTATGGCGTTATCTGAGTGAACTGGTGGGGAGCGGTGGGCCGATTCGTGAACTGAAGGTGTTTGACCTGCGTGAGAGTATGTACAACGGTGGGGGCCCGGCTTGTTTACGGTTACGTGTGGTACTGACGGAAGCGGAGCGTCAGGCGTTGAATCCGGCGGTATTGATGAATGACCGCCTGTTTGGCGTCCTCAATGACTGGGTCGACCGCCATTATCGCGATCGCTTAACCCAGGCGGATTTGGCCGATCCGCAATTGCTACGTGAAGGGCGCTACGCACTGGATGAACTGACACAGCTGCTAGACTTAGGCTCTGTCTACGCATTTCAGCGCTGACGCCGGGGGCGCATATGTCGCCCCTTGATTTACGTAAGGAGAAAGAATGCAGGACTTTTTACAACAAACATTGTCTGGTCGGGTGCCACTGGAGCGTCAGGGGCAAAACGCCCACCTCAGTTGGCAGTGGCTGGACGAGGGCATTCTGTCCTTAACCCCGCATACCCCAACGTCGCAGGCGCTGGTGTTGTCGGCGGGGATCCACGGTAATGAAACCGCGCCTGTTGAGATCCTGAACCTGCTACTGACGCCCTTGCTGCGCGGCGAAAAACCGCTGGCGGTACGTCTGCTGGTGCTGTTGGGTAATCCGCAGGCATTACGCAGCGGCAAACGTTATCAGCAATATGATATCAATCGTCTGTTTGGTGGCCGCTGGCAGCAGGTGTCTGATGTGGCGGAGGCACGGCGTGCATTGCGGCTGGAGCAGGCGTTGGAAACCTTCTGGCACACCTGCCTGACGACTGAAACACGCTGGCATCTCGATTTGCATACCGCGATCCGTGGTTCTTACCATACCCGCTTTGGCGTGATGCCCCTCAATCAACGTCCGTGGCCGCAGGATTTTATGCACTGGCTGGCGGTCGCAGGGCTGGAAGCGTTGGTATTCCATCGTTCTCCCGGCGGTACCTTTACCCATTTCAGTTGCGAACATTATGCCGCCGCCAGTTGTACCCTGGAGCTGGGTAAGGCGCTGCCGTTTGGTGAGAACGATCTGACTCAATTCAGCGCGGCATATCAGGCGCTGGCGGCGTTGTTATATGGAGACGCACTGCCAGAGGTACAGGCGCAGCCCCGCCATTATCAAGTTGCGCAACAAATCACCCGGCATGGCGAAGACTTTGTGCTGCATATGGGCGCGGAAACCCTCAACTTCACCGCTTTTCCCCAAGGGACGTTGTTGGCGGAAGAGGGAGATACCCGTTACTACGTGCAGCAGGCACGCGAGTATGTCTTGTTTCCCAACCCGAATGTTGCAGCGGGATTGCGTGCCGGCTTGATGCTGGTGGAAGAGAATGAGCAAACCCAGGCGTTGACGTTATAACGACTGTCGTGGCGGCGCGATGTATCGCGCTGCTGCGCCGCAATTTATCCTTTCGTTACGCCGACAATACCGTTACACTCCTCCTTAATTCCTGCGCTTTTTGCCTTATTCGTCATACTCTTTTGCAATTCCTCACGCATTTCTTCTCATTCTCTCCATGATCGCCTGATATCTGTCTTTTATGCTTTCAGGGCTTTACTCAGCCTCTGAGTAGTTGACGTTCAGCGTCGTATGCTTGTTTCCGAAGACGCGACACAGGCTGTCGTCATGAAACTGATAAGTAAGGACAATATTATGCGTAAACTGACTTCCCTCTTCCTGGCTACCGCGATGGCTCTCGGTGCTGCCAATATCGTCCATGCTGCGGCAGACAATCTGACGCCACCGCCGGCCGGCAGCGAGAAACCAATGCATAAGCCGCCGATGCGTCATGGTGGTATGGACATGATGTTCAAAGGTCTGAACCTGACCGACGCCCAGAAAAAACAGATGCATGACATCATGCGTGAAAGCCACAAAGACTTTAAACGTCCGTCGCTGGAAGAGCGTCGCGCTAACCACGCGCTGATTGCCTCTGACACCTTCGACCGGGCGAAAGCCGAAGCGCAGGCAGAGAAAATGACGGCTAATGCCAAAGAGCGTGCTGTGGCGATGATGGAAACGCAGAACAAACTCTATAACGTGTTGACGCCGGAGCAGAAAAAGCAGTTCAACGCGAACTTTGAGAAACGTCTGACAGAGAAACGCCCGCACGATGGTAAGATGCCGCCACCACCGGCTGATGGCGAATAATTCGCATAGCCTGACGGTTTGAGACCGCCGACGTTGTCCATCGCATTCGATGCTTTGGGCAGCGTCGGCGGTTTTGCTTTATAGCTCGATCAGCGGGAACTCACCCGATAGCAGAGGGCGGCAGAGGATTTTATAGCCGTCGTGATCAAAGCCATGAGGGATGCGTTGTAGCTGGCGAGCTTCGGCTTCGCTACTCACCGAACCCAGCCAAAACCAGTGATCAATAACGTGGATTTGCGTCATGGCGATACCGCGTTCCACCATTCCCACCGCGCCGGACCACGGCCAGCACACCACCCGTAACGCTTCCAGTGCCTGTTGCAAACGTTGTTGATGCGCTTCTGGCGGTTCGTTGCCGCAGCAGGCGCCGGCACAGCGTTTAAGCGCGGCACGAAAACAGCCCCGGCCGCTGCGCAGATTCTCCAGCCCCAGCAAACCGTGACACAGGCGCTGTTCATCAGCGATGCTTTTCAGCTTTTCCAGCGCGGCGTGGCGGCTACGAAACAAACCATAAAGGTTTGAGGTACAGGAGAAATCGAGGTCGCGGGCGTAAACTACTTGCGGCACGGTGTCGTTAAGCTGGAGTGAGCAGAGCTGACGGTTTTTGCGCAGGCGTTTATTGAACAACGGCTGTTGCGTTTTGATCATCTGCGCTTCCAGTAACTGCGCACCCAGATCGCCAGCCGTGGGGATCCAACTGACACGTCTTGCCTGGCGCAGCATGCTGGCTTCATCCGGCGTGCGGAAATGGGACATCACGCGACTGCGCAGGTTAACGCTTTTGCCGATATACAGCGGCAGGTTATCGCTTTCGCCGTGGAAGACATACACGCCGGGCTGATTGGGTAAACCGTCCAGCCACTGGCGAAGATGTTCGGGATACTGGTAAATGGCTGCCGCATCAAATTCAAGGCGGTAACTGGTGGCTCGTCTGACCAAGGAGGACTCCGGTTACTGGTTGTCCATCCAGTATATCAGCGAGCCTGTTTTTCCGCCAGCCGCTACAGGCGACGGGTCGCCAGCCAGCAGATCAATGAGCCGAGGGTGATCATCAGCACCCCTTGCCAGAAGGTCAGGGAGGGCGTCAGGCCAAGCCAGAGTGACGCCAGCAGCGCCGACAGCACCGGTGTGAAGTAGGATGCCGTTGCCAGTAATGTCAGATTACCGTGTTGAATGCCGTGGTTCCACGCCGAGTAGGCTACCGCGGTGGAGACACCCATAAATAACACCTCCAGCGCCGGGATCAGGCTGAAATGCAGTGAGCTGACCTGTTCGGTGAGGGCGAATTTGAACCACAGCGCCAGCGCGGTGACGACAAAGAACAGATTGACGCCGCTTTTACCGTTGGCATAACGGCGCGTCACGTTGTTGTATAACCCCCAGGCGAAAGCAGCAATAAAAGCCAGACCATACGCCAGCGGGTTACTCAGCAGATTATGCCCAAGCTGTGATAATGAACTGCCGCCGCGGCTCTGTAGCACCCAGACAATGCCCGCCAGTGACAACAACAATCCCGGCCATAGCCAGACGCGGAAGCGCTGCTGGTTGATCGGAATGGCAAACACGACGGTCAGACAGGGCCACAGGTAGTTGATCATCCCCAGCTCCAGCGACTGGGCACGATCCTGCGCCAGACCAATCGCCAGCGCGAGGCAGATTTCATAGCCGACAAACAGCAGCCCTCCGCCCCACAAATAACGCGTTGGCATCTGGCGGAAATCCGGCAGGCCGCGTGTCAGGCAGAGCAGGATCGCCGTGGTGGTATAAATCAGCGCTGCGCCACCGGTGGCGCCAAAGGCTTCACTGACGCTGCGCATCAGGCCAACGGTAGTGCTCCAGAGTAAAATCGCGCTTAAACCGATCAGGGTGGCGCGCGGCAAATGTGCAGGCATATAAAAGCGTTCAGAAAAGGCAAGGAAAGGCGTCTTCCGTCCCGAACTGGAAAACGCCGGATGGGGTTATTTTTTCCAGAAATCGTCGAACACGGTAATTGGTGGGCGACGTTTATGCTCGGTTTTCAGATACCAGCCTTCAATGATTTTGGCAGCAGACGCATCAATGGTCTTGCCTTCCAGATAGGCATCAATCAGCTGATAGGTCACGCCGAGAGCCACTTCATCCTGTAATCCTGGACGATTATCTTCGAGGTCAGCCGTCGGATGCTTCAGGTAAAGATGCTCCGGGCAGCCCAGCAGTTTCAGCAACTGTTTGCCCTGGCCTTTGTTGAGGCGGAAAATCGGGTTGATGTCAGTGCCGCCATCGCCATATTTGGTGAAGAAACCGGTGACGGCTTCAGCGGCATGATCCGTCCCCACGACTACGCCTTTGGTCATCCCCGCGATGCTGTATTGGGCTTTCATGCGCTCACGCGCTTTCTCGTTACCGCGAATATAGTCAGACAGGGTGATGCCCGCGTCCTGTAAGGCGCGCTCACTTGCCAGCACCGCTTCTTTAATGTTGACCACCAGCGACCGATCCGGTTGGATAAACGCCAGCGCATCCTGACAATCCTGCTCATCGGCCTGCACGCCATAAGGCAGACGCACGGCAATGAAGGTGTAGTCGTTATCACCGGTCTCTTCGCGCAGTTCACGAATGGCGGTTTGTGACAGGATGCCGGTCAGTGTGGAATCCTGACCACCGCTGATACCCAGTACCAGGGTCTTAATCCCCGGATTGGTTTTCAGGTAGGACTTCAAAAAATCAACGCTGACGCGAACTTCTTGCTGGGGATCGATGACGGGTTTAACACCAAGGGCTTCAATGATTTCCTGCTGCAGTGACATGAACCTCTCCTCAAGTCAGTTGCCGGACGGCACAATGCGAATCATTTCCTAAAGCTAACGCGGCTGGCCCAAAACAACAAGCCGTATGGCTTGTTGTTCGGGTTATTTGCTGGCAAATCAGGCGCTTTTTGGCTTCTGAGCCAACACCAGGAACATCACAATCGCCAACATAAAACAGCCAAAAATCGTGCCAGTCATACTCAGTAGCGAGGTGCCACCGAGACCAGTGAGCGGTACGCTGATGGCCCCCAGTGTGAACATGGTGACGCCAATCACTGCTGAGGCGCTGCCTGCGCGGTGGCCCTGGCTTTGCATGGCCAGTGATGAGGCAGTGGTGGCGATAACACCATTGCTGGCGATGGTGAAGAACAGCGCCAGCAGAATCACCGGCAGCGATGCACCGAGGATGCCCGCGAGTAACAGACAGGCGGAGGCGACAAAGGCCAGCAGCAGGCCACCTTTCAGTACCCGGTATTCTCCCCAACGTCGGCACAGGCGGGCGCTGGTCTGAGAAGCAATAATCAGACCGAATCCGTTGGCGGCAAAGCAGAAGCTAAAGGCCTGCGGAGACAAACCGTAGATCTGTTGCAGGACAAACGGTGATGAACCGATGTAAGCGAGCATCCCCGCCATCATAAAACCCTGCGTTAAACAGAAGCCCATAAATGAACGATGGGTAAATACCTCACCCAGCGCGGCCCAGGCGGAGAAAATGGAACCCCGATTGCGTTTTGCTTCGGGCAAAGTTTCATGCAGTTTCCAGCGCGTCAGCAGGATGAGCAAAATGGCCACCGCTCCCAGCACCATAAAAATGCCACGCCAGTTCAGCACAGTTAGCATAAAACCGCCGAGAACCGGGGCGGCGATCGGGGCCAGACCATTGACCAACATCAACAAGGCAAAAAAGCGCGTCAGTTCATAGCCACTATACATATCACGCGCGACGGCACGCGACAGCACGGCGCCACCACCCCCCGCCAGGCCTTCAAACAGACGGGCCACCAGTAGTTGATTAATATCCTGCGCCACGGCACAACCGATTGAGGCGACAAACAGCAGCAGCAGTGAGACGCGTAAAGGACGCAGGCGACCAAATTTGTCGCTCAACGGACCGAACAGCAGCTGGCCGGCACCAAGGCCTACCAGTGTCGCGGTGAGGCTTAACTGGGCAGTGGCGGTTTCGGTGTGCAGGTCCTGTGCCAGTTCAGGCAGGGCGGGCAGGTAGAGATCGATACAGAGCGGCCCAAGGGCAGCGAGCAGGCCAAGGGTTATGGCATAAACCAGACGGTTAGAAGGTGCAGGTGTCATTTATCCTCTGTCTTTATTAGGTGTGAAATCAGGTTCTGATAAAGGTGTTGCAGGGTCACCGCTGACGCTTTCTGTGGCGTCAGGCGGCGCAGGGCCGTGCCGTCAAACAACACGGCCAGTACTTCGACACAGGCGTCCACCTGTTCGTCGCCCAGTTCAGGATGACTGGCGCGGATCTTGTGACGGGCCTGGCTGAACATGCGGGCATCCGCCGCTTCGAGCATTGCCGCGACGCGTGGATTACGACCGGCTTCGGCGGCGACATCCAGCATCAATAATTCATCTTCCGGGTTCAGGCTTTCCCGCCAGGCAAGCGTGGTGGCGATTTGATCGCTGTCGACCCGATCGCGCATCGCGGCAACGCGACCATCGACAATACGTTTCACCATCTCTTCAATGATGGCGTCCTTGCTGGGGAAGTACCGGTAGATTTGCCCCACGCTGAGATTGGCGGCGCACGCCAGCCGCGCCATGCTGGCAGCATGGAACCCCTCCCGACGAAAACATTCGCGCGCAGCACGGATGATTTCATCCTGGCGCAGGCGGTGGCGTTCATCTTTATTATTTTCTCGTTGTCTGGTCATAACCGCCCTGAAAATAGTTTTGAGAGTGCTCATTCTCATTTGGTGATTATACGGAGCCTGTTAAAGGAACACAGGCACTTTTACGCAATCCTGACGCTTCGGAACAAACCGAATATGCTGCCATAAAATTGATTAATCTGGATTTATGTTCCAGGCTTAGCGTTACATGGACACAGTAATGAGGAACAACAAGATGAATAAAGTGCTGGGATGTATCGCTGCTGCGTTAACGCTGGCAGCACTCTCTGGTTGTACGGCTTACGATCGCGCAGAGAGCTTCGTGACCAAACCTGTGGTGAAGGATGTGAAGAAAGGAATGACCCGTGATCAGGTGCGTCAGATTGCCGGGGCACCGTCTACTGAGATCACTATGGTGCATGCGCGCGGCACCTGCCAGACTTATGTGCTGGGTGAGCGCGATGGCAAAGTCCAGACTTACTTCGTCAGCTATAACGACACGGGACATGTGATGAACTACGGCTTCCAGAGCTGTAAAGAGTACGATACCGACCCGCAAGCGACGCAGTAAAGGTTGCAGAATAGCAAACGGCCCGTCAGTGACGGGCCGTTTTTGTTTGTGGCTTACAAGCCGTAGGGGCGTGGCACTTCGTTATAGCTGCCGTTGATATCGCGCTGATAGTAATGACCATCCTGCACGTAATAACGCTTGCCGTTGAAGTCGAGCACACGCATACCGGCTACCGGCTCTGACTGCGGTGGCTGCACCACAACGTAGGTATCGCCCTGACGCTGATAGTAGCTGCCATTCAACAGATAATAGGTCAGACCGCCAATCAACACCGCTGTCGCGGCATCGGGTAAGAAACGTAATGGACCTGGTCCACCCCAGTGCGGTCCAGGACCTGGGCCGGGTCCCCACGGACCTGGGTGGGCAAGGGCGATGGCTGGTGTTAATAAGGTTAACGCCAGCACGGAGGCGATAACTTTTTTCATCGGTAGTTCTCCTGCTATGACTGGTAGCAGGATTGGCTTTTCACCGGCAAAACACAAGCGGAAAGTGGCTGGTTTTTCCACTATTTACCATGCTTAACACTTTCCTGACGGTAGCGCCATGATTGCCAGAGATTGAGGAGAGGAACGCGTAGCGGCGCGATTTATCGCGCGGATTTCGGGTGTGGAACCTCGCACGATACATCGTGCCGCTACGGGATGTGCAGGTAATTAACGATGCGCCAGTTCGGCGTGGTCGTCGCTCTCCAGCACTTTTTTGTCGGTCAGGCCAAGCCAGCGGCTGGTCAGGGAGCCAGCGGTCATTGCGCCATTGACGTTGAGCGCGGTGCGGCCCATATCAATCAACGGTTCGATGGAGATCAACAGCGCGACCAGTGTTACCGGCAGGCCCATCGCGGGCAGCACGATCAAGGCGGCAAAGGTGGCACCGCCGCCCACACCGGCCACACCGGCTGAGCTGAGGGTGACGATCCCTACCAGGGTGGCAATCCACAGCGGGTCAAACGGGTTGATCCCGACAGTCGGTGCAACCATCACCGCCAGCATGGTCGGATACAGACCGGCACAACCATTCTGTCCAATGGTGGCACCAAAGGAGGCCGAGAAGCTGGCGATGGATTCCGGCACACCAAGGCGACGCGTCTGGGTTTCAACGTTCAACGGGATACTGGCGGCGCTGGAACGGCTGGTAAAAGCAAAGGTAATCACCGGCCACACTTTGCGAAAGAAACGCAGCGGATTGATGCCGTTGAAAGAGAGCAGCAGCGCGTGCACGCCAAACATAATCGCCAGGCCCAGATAAGAGGCCACAACAAAGCCACCGAGCTTAATGATGTCCTGAAGGTTAGAACCCGCGACTACTTTGGTCATCAGGGCCAGCACACCGTAGGGTGTCAGCTTCATGATCAAACGAACCAGTTTCATCACCCAGGATTGCAGGGTGTCGATTGCCACCAGCACACGTTCGCCTTTCGCTTTGTCATCTTTCAACAACTGCAACGCCGCCACGCCGAGAAACGCGGCGAAAATCACCACGCTGATGATCGAGGTCGGGCTAGCGCCGGTGAGATCGGCAAACGGATTTTTAGGGATAAAGGAGAGCAGCAGTTGTGGCACGGTCAGATCGGCCACTTTTCCGATGTAGTTGCTCTGAATCGCGTTCAGGCGCGCGGTTTCCTGCGCACCTTGCACCAGGCCATCTGCGGTTAAACCAAACAGGCCAGTGACCATCACGCCTACCAGCGCTGAAATCGCCGTAGTAAACAACAACACGCCGATGGTCAGTACGCTGATTTTGCCCAGTGAAGAGGCATTGTGCAGGCGAGCCACCGCGCTGAGGATGGAAGCGAAGACCAGCGGCATCACGATCATCTGCAACAATTGCACGTAACCGTTGCCGACAATGTTGAACCAGCCAATCGAGGCTTTCACCACCGGGCTGTTCTCACCGTATATGGCTTGCAGCGCCAGACCAAACAACACGCCGAACACCAGGCCAGTTAATACGCGTTTTGACAGGCTCCAGCGCGCGTTGCCAATGCGTGCTAATAACACCAGCAACGCGGCGAACACCACGAGATTAATAATCAGGGGAAAATCCATGCTCTACTCCAGAGATTTGCCGCGCCTCTGCATGTTCAGGCGCGGAATACAGGGTGATTCCTGAAAGGAATCCGCGCATGTTAACAGTTCATAAATGGGCAGGCTTATATCCAAATGGAATTGATTATAACTTTATCCTGATTTTTGTCTGATTATCGCGCGCTTTGACTGTTTATTATGCGGCCTACGCCATTTTGTAAGGTATTGAACAATTGTTCAGGCCAGCCGTTTGCACCAAAAGACGGCAAGCCAGGTGGAAACCACAGCGCGTAGCCGACCAGTGCGAGGCAAAGGGCGCGCTCCAGTTGGTTGCCTTTTTGGCTGTTCAGCAGCGGCAGGCGAAAGCGCCAACGGCAGGGCCACAGCAGGGGAACGCCAGCGGGTGTCAGCATATCGGCGACAATATGGCTGAGATAGCCCAGAGTCATGCCCTGCAACACATCCGCAGGGATGGGCCAACTGGCGGGGACATTAATCTGAAACAGCCACAAGCTTACTGCCACCGCCAGCAGGCTGTGGGTAAAACCGCGATGACCAAAGGCGCGAGCGATGGGCTGGGAAAGCCACTTCAGACGTTGTCCCAGCACCGATTTGGGATGATCAATATCCGGCAGCAAACAGGTCAGCAGTGCAGCCGGCACCAGATGCCACCAGTCGGCACTGGCCATTACCGGCGTGAGCTCCGCGCGCTTGGCAAAAATAGCACTGGCAATGGCGAAAATGATGTGGCCTTCGGCCGTCATGATAAAACCTGGCTGCAAACTGTCGATGCATCCAGTATAGGGATTTATCCAGTGAATGAGAATATGTGACGCTGTAACCAGGCGTGAATTTAAGACGATACCCGCGTCAGAATGACGCGGGAAAAGAGCAGCTTAGCGCGCCAGCCAACCGCCATCCACCGCTAGCGTATAGCCGTGAACGTAATCCGATGCACTGGAAGCGAGGAACACCACTGGCCCCATCATATCGTCCGGTGCGCCCCAACGTCCGGCAGGGATACGGGCGAGGATCTCTTCACTGCGCGACTCATCATCACGGATTTGTTGCGTGTTGTTCGTCGCCATGTAACCGGGGGCAATGGCGTTGACATTGATGCCGTGCTTCGCCCATTCATTGGCCATCAGCCGTGTCAGCCCCATGACGGCGCTTTTCGATGCGGTATAGGAGGGCACGCGGATTCCACCCTGGAAAGAGAGCATCGAGGCGATGTTGATGATCTTGCCGCCATTCCCCTGCGCGATAAATTGTCGCGCCACCTGTTGAGAGAGGAAAAACAGGCTCTTGCTGTTGATATTCATCACATCGTCCCAGTCTTTTTCGCTAAAGTTCAGCGCATCCTCACGCCGGATAATCCCCGCGTTATTGACCAGAATATCAATGCGTCCCGCCAGTGCGACCGCCTGTTCCACCACCTGTGGCACGATGGAGGGGTGGCTCAGATCGGCCTGAATCGGCCAGAAACGGCGTCCCAGTGCTTCAACTTTGGCGGCGGTATCATCCGGTCCGGCGCGGTTGACACCAATAATATCGCAGCCCGCCTGTGCCAGACCGATCGCCATCCCCTGACCCAATCCAGTGTTACAACCGGTGACCAGCGCGATTTTTCCTTCAAGATGAAAAGCGTTCAGAATCATTATCTTCTCCTTAGGCACTAGCGCAGAGCGCTGACGCTGACGTGGTCCATGTCATCAAACACCTGATTTTCACCCACCATGCCCCAGATAAAGGTATAGCGTTGGGTGCCAACACCGGCATGGATTGACCAGCTTGGCGAAATCACCGCCTGTTCGTTATGTACCAACAGATGGCGGGTTTCCTGCGGCTGTCCCATCATATGAAACACCGCGCTGTCCTCAGCCATATCAAAATAGAAATAGACCTCCATGCGGCGTTCATGGGTGTGGCACGGCATGGTGTTCCACAAATTGCCGTCGTCAAGACGCGTCAGGCCCATGGTCAGCTGACAGGTTGGTAGTACATCCGGCACGATAAATTTGTTGATGGTGCGGCGGTTAGAGGTGGCGGCATCACCGAGGGTGGCTTTCACGGCATCCTCAAGGGTGATTTTTTTGTCCGGATAGTGGGTATGCGCCGGGGCGCTGTTGTAATAAAACTTCGCCGGATGACTGGCTTCGCTGCTGCGAAAAAGCACCTGTTGTGCGCCCTGGCCGACATACAACGCTTCCTGGTGACCAATTTCCCAGGTTTTGCCATCCACTTCAATCAGGCCGGGGCCGCCGATGTTTATCACCCCCAGTTCGCGGCGTTCGAGAAAATAACTCACGCCCAACTGCTTACCCACTTCACTGCCGATGGTCACCGACCTGGTCACCGGCATCACGCCACCAATGATGATGCGGTCGATATGGCTGTAGGTCAGGGTGTAATCATCCGGGGTGAAAATTTTTTCAATCAAGAACTCGCGGCGCAGGGCGGCGGTATCGAGAGTTTTGGCATGTTCGCTGTGAATACTTTGACGTATGTCCATCTCAGGCCTCTGGATAAAAGAAGGTATAGGTCCCGATGCGGGTCTGTTGGCATCTTAGGCAGGATGGGATGTGAATTCAATAAAAATGAAACGTTGTTTTATTTATTTGTGTTGGCGATCAAATCGACATAAAAAAGCCCGCTGTGAGAGCGGGCTGTTGGGCGCTTAACCGTGTAGATGTTCGGCGGCGAGTTGGGTAAGGTCATCCAGCCTGACATTCGCCAGTGCCCAACGTGCATCATCACGATGTTCTGCCGCAGGCACCACGATGGAGCGCATACGTGCCGCTTTACTGGCGACCATGCCGTTGAACGAATCTTCCAGCGCCACGCAGTTGAGGGGATCAACGCCTAATTGTGTGGCGGCATCCAGATAAACCTGCGGATGCGGTTTGCTGTAGGGAAGATGCTCGGCGGAGGCGAGTTGATCAAAATAATGGCGCAGGTTGAACATCTCCAGAACCCGCTCCAGCATATGCAGTGGGGAGGCGGAGGCGAGGGCAATTTTCAGGCCCTGGTCGCGACATAAACGCAGTGCCTGTTCCACCCCGGGCAGCAGAGGGCGAGTTTCTTCCACCAGTTCAAGAGCGCGTGCGATGATACGGTCCGTCACTTCCTGTTGGTCCGGGCCGTTCCACGGCAGCGTTTCGTACCACATGCGTACGGTTTGATCGATGCGTAATCCCAGGGTATCTGGCAATTCGTGGCGGCGGGTGAGATCCACCCCCAGCGTGGCGAAAATATCGAGTTCGGCGCGATCCCACAGCGGTTCTGAGTCAATCAGCAATCCATCCATATCAAAAATGGCGGCCAGAACAGGGCGACGATAAGACATACAACGGCTCCGTTTGAAATTTGGCCTACCTTAGCATGAATGCCAGGCAACCAGCATGCTGCGCTTTTTTCAGGAAAAAAAGATGCAGTACAGGTAGACTTAGGGCAAATCTTATTCCGTTCAGGGAGACACCATGACTTACCAACAGGCTGGCCGCATCGCCATCCTTAAGCGAGTGGCTGGCTGGGTGATTTTTATTCCGGCGCTGCTTTCCACCATCATCTCCGTATTGGGCTTTATGTTTAAGCACAGCGAAAAGCAACCGGGTATTGACGCGGTGATGCTTGATTTTGTGCATGTGATGATTGATATGGTGAAATTCAACACGCCGTTTCTCAGTTTCTTTTGGCAAAACTCCCCGGTGCCGGAATTCAACGGCGGCACCAATATCGGTTTCTGGATTATCTATTTTTTGATTTTCGTCGGTATCGCGTTGCAGGCTTCAGGCGCACGTATGTGGCGTCAGTCGCGCCATATCAAAGAGGGTATTGAGGACCAGTTAATTCTTGAGCAGGCGAAGGGCAACGAAGGACGCAGCCGGGCGCAGCTTGAGGAGAAAATTAATGTGCCACGTCACACCATTTTATTGCAGGTGTTTCCGTTATATATCCTGCCAATTGTGATCGCGATTGCCGGTTACTTTGTGCTGAAACTGCTCGGACTGCTGTAAGGCGTCAGGCCGGTCTGGCCTGACGTTGTCCCATCACATCTTCATCCAGCAACTGACCGATGGCGAACGTCGCTTCGTCCATCCAATTGCCGCCAAACACATTGGCGCGATTAAGCAGGTAGTAAAGTTGATATACCGGCTGACGTTGCGAGAAGCCTTCAGGCAACGGCCATACGGAATGATATCCTTCGTAAATCTGCCGTGGCAGCTCGGCGTAATAGCTCAACATTGCCAGATCACATTCGCGATCGCCCCAGTAGCAGGCGGGATCAAAAATCCACGGCCCAGCAGGGCTACCGGCGCAATTTGCCGGCCACAAGTCGCCATGCAACAACGAAGGCTGTGGATGGTGGTTGGCCAGAGCGCGCTGCACACAATCAACAATCAGGTCAGTGTCACCATAATTGATGCCTTTCTCCGCTGCCAGTTGCAACTGCCAGCCAATGCGCTGCTCGGCAAAAAAGACCGACCAGCGGCGCAACCAACTGTTAGGTTGGGGAGTGGTGGTGATGTTGTTGTCGAAATCGAGGCCAAACTGGGGTTGCTCGCTCCATTGATGGAGGTGCGCCAGTTGCTGACCAAGCTGAAACGCGGTGTGCTCATTGAGGGGTTCAGGCGGCAAATATTCCAGCAGGAGAAAGCTGGTGTCACGATCGTTGCCGACACCATAAACCTCTGGGACGCGCACGGTATGCGTACGCGCCAGCAGTGCCAGCTGATCCGCTTCCCAACTGAACAGGGTGAGCATATCGCGCGTGTTGCATTTGACGAAAACGTCGAGTTTGCCGTAACGAATGCGCCAGGCTGGATGGACATCGCCCCCGGGCAGTTCGTGACGTTCGGTGATTTCGGCATCGCCGGCGTATTCGCTTAACAGTCGACTAATGGCTGACCACATGGGGTAATCCTCTTTATTCGCTGCCTGAGTTCAATTGTAACGCTCAAAACATGAACAAAACCAGCACCGGCGCGCGCTTTTCACATCCCGTCAGGGTTGTGCTTTTAAAAACGCTTCCAGTGTGGTGATTTCTACCTCGGGTTTTTCGCCCAGCGCTACCGAAGCTAATCCGGCGGCCTGTTCAGCCAGCGCCTGCTCCTCCAGCGCGCTGACCACTCCGAAACTGTTGGTACCCAGCTCATGCGGATGTCCCTCGGTATCTTTTAACGTGGTGTTATAGCCCGCGTTAAGCATTTCGCTGTTGAGGGATTGCAGGTCGCTCAGTCCCTTCTCCTGATAATGAAAGGTCACAATGTAACGCTTTAAGTCGCTCATCTTTCACCTCATTGTTCCGAAACAGATGTCAGCGTAGACCAGTGGACCAGATTGAGCGAATTTGCAGCAATTTGACATTGATGAGCGTCAAAAAACATCGCCAGCAGGTTCGGAAAATTCTTGTAGCAATTCAGCTGCTATTTCGCTAATTGCCCTCTATAATGCGCGCGGGTAATGGGATTAATCCCATTTGGCGCGCGGCTTCAGCGCAAAAACAGGCTTTTCCGGTGACTTCATACTTATTTACAAAACTTACCGTAAATTGCGTTGATCGTCCGGGAAAACTCTTCAGACTCATCACTTTTTAAACCGCCGTACGGATCACATTTAAATGAAAGCCTTTAACAAGCTGTCCGCTGTTCTTTTGCTCTCTGCTGGAGCATTTTGTCACCAGGCATTTGCAGATAACACCGTCTTCACCTCCATGGATGACCCTTCAACGGCGAAAAAACCGTTTGAAGGCAGCGCGTCAGCGGGTTACCTGGCGCAAACGGGTAACACCACCAGTTCCGCGCTCAGTGCTGCAACCTCAATGACATGGTATCGCACCAACACCGCATGGAGTTTGTGGGGCAACGCCGCCAACAACTCATCTAACGATGAACGTTCTTCCGAGACTTACAATATCGGTGGCCGTTCACGTTATAACCTCAACAGCGCCGACTACTTGTTTGGTCAGGCTAGCTGGTTGAGCGATCGTTTCAACGGCTACGATTCACGCGACGTGCTGACTGCCGGTTACGGTCGTCAGTTGTTGAGTGGTCCGGTGCACTCGCTGCGTGCTGAATTTGGTCCGGGTGTGCGTTATGACGATTTCCATGATGGCGGCCACGAAACCAAAGCGCTGGGCTATGGTGCGGTAAGCTATCAGTGGCAACTGACTGATACTACCAAGTTCATCCAGGGTGTTTCTGTGCTGAGCAGCTTCGGTGAAGACACCACGGTGAACTCAGAAACCGGTTTGCAGGTCGCGATTAACGAACACTTCGCGCTGAAGATGGCCTACAACGTTACCTGGAACAACAATCCGCCGGAATCTGCGCCGGATCGCACCGATACCAAAACCACCATCCAGTTGACTTACGCTATGTAAGATCACCTGAAGGTGAACGCCGCTGCCTGGCCTGTGCCGCGCAGCGGTTTTTTTTTTTAGCTGGCGCAGGCTTAGCGCATTTTCTGCGGGTTTTGCTTGCCGCAGAAAGCTGTTATCATTTGCGGCGCTTTATTTCCCTGGCGTCATTCCGACAATGTGGGTCTGACATCACGCCGGGTTACTCTTATTGAACTCAATGTTGCATGTAGGCTTTCGTGTGGCTTACCACTGCAATTAAGGATATGAAATGCCAGTAATTACTCTTCCTGATGGCAGCCAGCGTAGTTTTGACCGTCCGGTCAGCGTGATGGATATCGCGCTGGATATCGGTCCGGGTCTGGCCAAAGCCTGTATTGCCGGTCGCGTGAATGGCGAGTTGGTGGACGCAGTTGATCTGATTCATGACGATGCTCAGGTGGCGATTATCACCGCCAAAGATGAAGCGGGTCTGGAAATTATCCGTCACTCCTGCGCGCACCTGTTGGGTCATGCTATCAAGCAGTTGTGGCCGAACACCAAAATGGCCATCGGGCCGGTGATCGATAACGGTTTCTATTATGATGTCGATCTCGACCACACCCTGACTCAGGAAGATATTGAGCAGCTGGAGAAGCGTATGCACCAGCTTGCAGAGACCAATTACGACGTTATCAAGAAAAAGGTGAGCTGGCAGGAGGCGCGTGACGTCTTTGCCGCGCGTGGTGAAAGCTACAAAACCACCATTCTTGATGAAAACATCAGCCATGATGACCGTCCGGGTCTGTATCATCATGAAGAATACATCGACATGTGCCGTGGTCCGCATGTGCCGAACATGCGTTTTTGCCATCACTTTAAGCTGCAAAAAATCTCCGGCGCTTACTGGCGCGGCGACAGCAACAACAAAATGTTGCAGCGTATTTATGGCACCGCATGGGCCGATAAAAAACAGCTGGCTGCCTATTTGCAGCGTCTGGAAGAGGCAGCGAAACGCGATCACCGTAAAATCGGTAAACAGCTCGACCTGTATCATATGCAGGAAGAAGCGCCGGGTATGGTATTCTGGCACAACGACGGCTGGACCATCTTCCGCGAGCTGGAAGTGTTCGTGCGTAGCAAGCTGAAAGAGTACCAGTACCAGGAAGTCAAAGGTCCGTTCATGATGGACCGTGTGCTGTGGGAAAAAACCGGTCACTGGGAAAACTATAAAGAAGCGATGTTCACCACCTCTTCGGAGAACCGTGAATACTGCATCAAACCGATGAACTGTCCGGGACACGTCCAGATCTTCAATCAGGGTCTGAAATCCTACCGTGACTTACCGCTGCGTATGGCGGAGTTCGGTAGCTGCCATCGTAATGAGCCGTCAGGTTCCTTACATGGTCTGATGCGTGTGCGTGGCTTCACCCAGGATGATGCTCACATCTTCTGTACCGAAGATCAGGTACGTGATGAGGTGAACAGCTGTATCCGTATGGTGTATGACATGTATAGCACCTTCGGTTTTGAAAAAATTGTGGTAAAACTTTCCACCCGTCCGGAAAAACGTATCGGTACCGATGAAATGTGGGACCGTGCGGAAGTGGATTTGGCGGAAGCACTGAAAGAAAACCAGATTCCGTTTGAGTATCAACCGGGTGAAGGGGCTTTCTACGGTCCGAAAATTGAATTCACCCTGCACGATTGTCTTGATCGTGCCTGGCAGTGTGGCACCGTTCAGCTAGACTTCTCGCTGCCGAAGCGTCTGGACGCCACCTATGTGGGTGAAAACAACGATCGTCAGACACCGGTTATGATTCACCGCGCGATTTTGGGTTCTATGGAACGCTTTATCGGTATTCTGACCGAAGAGTTCGCTGGCTTCTTCCCAAGTTGGTTGGCTCCGGTACAGGCGGTGGTGATGAATATCACCGATAGTCAGGCAGAATATGTCAGCGAATTGACAAAGAAATTGCAGAATGCAGGCATTCGTGTCAAAGCAGACTTGAGAAACGAGAAGATAGGCTTTAAAATCCGCGAGCACACATTACGTCGCGTCCCTTACATGCTGGTTTGCGGTGAGAAAGAGGTGGAAGCAGGCAAAGTTGCCGTGCGCACCCGCCGTGGTAAAGACCTCGGGAGCATGGACGTAGATGTGTTTGTTGAGAAGCTGCAACAAGAGATTCGCAGCCGACATCTTCACCAATTGGAGGAATAAGGTATTAAAGGCGGAAAACGAGTACAACCGACGCGTCCTAATCGTATCAACGGCGAAATTCGCGCTACTGAAGTGCGCCTGACTGGCGTTGATGGCGAGCAACTTGGCATTGTCTCTCTGCGCGAAGCTATCGAGAAAGCAGAAGAAGCTGGCGTAGATTTAGTTGAAATCAGCCCGAACGCCGAACCGCCGGTTTGCCGTATTATGGATTACGGCAAGTTCCTCTATGAAAAGAGCAAATCTTCTAAGGAACAGAAGAAGAAGCAGAAAGTTATCCAGGTTAAGGAAATTAAATTCCGTCCTGGTACCGACGAAGGCGACTATCAGGTAAAACTCCGCAGCCTGATTCGTTTTCTGGAAGAGGGCGATAAAGCCAAAATCACGCTGCGTTTCCGTGGTCGTGAGATGGCGCACCAACAGATCGGTATTGAAGTGCTTAACCGCGTGAAAGACGATCTGAGTGAACTGGCAGTGGTCGAATCCTTCCCATCGAAGATCGAAGGCCGCCAGATGATCATGGTGCTCGCACCTAAGAAGAAACAGTAGGCTTTCAAGTAATAAATGCCGCGCAGCGTTCGCGCTGTGCGGATTTTTATTCGCCTGTCTGGTTCATTTTATTAACAATGCGAAGTGGATATTTGTAAAAATGCCAAAGATTAAAACTGTACGTGGCGCGGCTAAGCGCTTCAAGAAGACCGCTTCTGGCGGCTTCAAGCGTAAGCACGCAAACCTGCGTCATATTCTGACCAAAAAATCAACTAAGCGTAAACGTCACCTGCGTCCGAAAGGCATGGTGTCTAAAGGCGATCTGGGCCTGGTAGTAGCCTGCCTGCCGTACGCTTAAGTTTAATTTTTTCACTCCCGATAGATTTCGGGTTGCAGCAAGGCAGTTAACGCCGCTGCGGCACGAAAGATGAAGGGAAAACTCAGAATATAGAAACAGGAGAGTCCCATGGCTCGCGTAAAACGTGGTGTAATTGCTCGCGCACGTCACAAGAAAATCTTAAAACAAGCTAAAGGCTACTACGGTGCACGTTCTCGTGTATACCGCGTTGCCTTCCAGGCTGTTATCAAAGCTGGTCAGTATGCTTACCGTGACCGTCGTCAACGTAAGCGTCAGTTCCGTCAGCTGTGGATCGCGCGTATCAACGCTGCGGCACGTCAGAACGGCATCTCTTACAGCCGTTTCATCAATGGCCTGAAAAAAGCGTCCATTGAAATCGACCGTAAGATCCTGGCAGACATCGCTGTATTCGACAAAGTGACCTTCACGGCACTGGTTGAAAAAGCGAAATCAGCTCTGGCGTAAGTCAGGTAAAAAAGGGAGCTTGCTCCCTTTTTTATTATCCGCAAGCCACGCAAAAGATTGACATTTTACTCGCCGCGCTTTTCAATAGTGCCGTTGAAATCATGACAAGGTAACGCAAGCATGAATGCTGCTATTTTCCGTTTCTTTTTTTACTTTAGCGCCTGACATCCGGGGGCTTTTGCGCATAAGAAAAGAAACGAAAAATCGCGCTGAAAGCCTCCCTCGTGGAGGCTTTTTTGTTTCTGGCGACACTACATTGGATCGAAAGATCCCAACGAGAACAGACCAGCCTGACTGGAAGAAGAGGAAATCATGTCCCAACTCGCAGACCTGGTGGCCCGTGCCACGGCCGCCATCGACGAGGCGTCGGATATCGCCGCTCTGGACGCTGTGCGCGTCGAATTCCTGGGGAAAAAAGGCCATCTGACATTACAGATGACCACCCTGCGCGAACTGCCGGCAGAAGAACGTCCGGCGGCCGGTGCGGTTATTAACGACGCCAAGCAGCAGGTACAGGATCGTCTTAACGCGCGTAAAGAGACGCTGGAGAACGCCGCGTTGAATGCGCGTCTGGCGGCAGAAACCATCGACGTTTCACTGCCGGGTCGCCGTACAGAGAACGGTGGTCTGCATCCGGTCACCCGCACCATCGATCGTATCGAAACCTTTTTCGGTGAATTGGGTTTCGCGGTCGCCACCGGGCCGGAAATTGAAGACGACTACCACAACTTTGACGCGCTGAATATTCCGGGTCATCACCCGGCACGCGCTGACCACGATACCTTCTGGTTCGATGCCACCCGTCTGCTGCGTACACAGACCTCTGGCGTGCAGATCCGTACCATGAAAAACCAGCAGCCGCCGATTCGCATCATCGCGCCGGGCCGTGTGTATCGTAACGATTACGATCAGACTCACACCCCGATGTTCCATCAGATGGAAGGGCTGATTGTGGATAAAGATATCAGCTTCACCAACCTGAAAGGCACGCTGCACGATTTCCTGAATAACTTCTTTGAAGAAAATCTGCAAATCCGCTTCCGTCCGTCTTACTTCCCGTTCACCGAACCGTCCGCTGAAGTGGATGTGATGGGCAAAAACGGCAAGTGGCTGGAAGTGCTGGGTTGCGGCATGGTGCATCCGAACGTGTTGCGTAACGTTGGTATCGACCCGGAAATCTACTCCGGCTTCGCCTTCGGTATGGGTATGGAGCGTCTGACCATGCTGCGCTATGGCGTAACCGATTTGCGCGCCTTCTTCGAAAATGATTTACGTTTCCTCAAACAATTTAAATAAGGGCAGGTTATCCAATGAAATTCAGTGAACTCTGGTTACGCGAATGGGTAAATCCAGCCCTGGACAGCGCTGCGCTGTCTGAACAGATCACCATGGCCGGCCTGGAAGTGGACGGCGTTGATGCGGTTGCCGGTGCATTTAACGGCGTTGTGGTAGGAGAAGTGGTGGAGTGCGGCCAGCATCCTAACGCAGACAAACTGCGTGTCACCAAAATCAATGTCGGTGGCGATCGCCTGCTGGATATCGTTTGTGGCGCACCAAACTGCCGTCAGGGCCTGAAAGTTGCGGTAGCAACCGTGGGCGCGGTACTGCCGGGTGATTTTAAGATTAAAGCCGCGAAGCTGCGTGGTGAGCCGTCTGAAGGCATGTTGTGCTCGTTCTCTGAGCTGGGTATTTCCGACGATCACAGCGGCATTATTGAGCTGCCAACCGATGCGCCTATCGGCACCGATATTCGCGAATACCTGAAGCTGGACGATAACACCATCGAAATCAGCGTGACGCCGAACCGTGCCGACTGTCTTGGCATCATCGGTATCGCCCGCGATGTGGCGGTGCTAAATGGTCTGCCGCTGAATGCGCCTGTTATCGAGCCGGTAAAAGCCACCATCAGCGATACCTTCCCGATTCGGGTTGAGGCTACCGCTGCCTGCCCGCGTTACCTTGGCCGCGTGGTAAAAGGTGTGAACGTCAAAGCGGCAACCCCGCTGTGGATGCGTGAAAAACTGCGTCGCTGCGGTATCCGCTCTATCGATCCGGTGGTCGATATCACCAACTATGTGCTGCTGGAGCTGGGTCAGCCGATGCATGCCTTCGACCTTGATCGTATCGATGGCGGCATTGTCGTGCGTATGGCGAAAGAGGGTGAAAGCCTGACGTTGCTGGACGGCAGCGAAGCGAAACTCAGCAGCGACACGCTGGTGATTGCCGATCACCACAAAGCGCTGGCTATGGGTGGCATCTTCGGTGGTGAACATTCTGGTGTTAATGAAGAGACGCAAAACATTCTGTTCGAATGCGCCTACTTCGATCCACTGGCGATTACCGGTCGTGCACGCCGTCAGGGTCTGCATACCGATGCTTCTCACCGTTATGAGCGTGGTGTCGATCCAGCACTGCAATACAAAGCGATTGAGCGTGCAACCCAACTGCTGCTGGAGATCTGTGGTGGCGAAGCCGGTCCGGTTATTGACCAGACTGATGCGGCGACATTACCGCCGCGTGCCACTATCCGTTTACGTCGCGAAAAGCTGGACCGTCTGACCGGTCATGTAATTGCGGATGAGCAGGTCACCGATATCCTGACGCGCCTGGGTTGTGAAGTCACGGTTAGCGCCGGTGAGTGGACCGCCATCGCACCAAGCTGGCGTTTCGATATGGCTATCGAAGAAGACCTGGTTGAAGAAGTCGCGCGTATTTACGGCTACAACAACATCCCGGATGTCCCGGTGAAGGCCAGCCTGGTCATGACCCAGCATCGCGAAGCAGATTTGTCACTGAAACGTGCCAAAACACTGCTGGTGGATAAAGGCTATCAGGAAGCGATCACCTATAGTTTCGTCGATCCGAAGGTCCAGCAACTGCTGCATCCGGGCGAAGAAGCGCTGATTCTGCCCAGCCCGATTTCCAGCGATATGTCGGCGATGCGTCTGTCTTTATGGACCGGTTTACTGGGTGCGGTAGTGTACAACCAGAACCGTCAGCAGAGTCGTGTACGTCTGTTTGAAAGTGGTTTGCGCTTTGTGCCTGATACTCAGGCCGATCTCGGCATCCGTCAGGATCTTATGCTGGCGGGCGTATTGAGCGGTAATCGCAATGAAGAGCATTGGGATCTGGCGCGCCAGGCGGTTGACTTCTATGATTTAAAAGGCGATTTAGAGTCGCTGCTGGATTTAACCGGCAAACTGGATGCGATTTCTTTCCGTGCAGAAGCGAATCCAGCCCTGCATCCGGGACAAAGCGCAGCAATTTATTTAGGCGATGAACGAATCGGATTTATCGGGGTGGTTCATCCGGAGCTGGAACGTAAGCTGGATCTCAACGGTCGCACCTTAGTGTTTGAACTGCTTTGGAATAAGGTCGCAGACCGCGTCCTGCCTGACGCGCGCGAGATTTCACGCTTCCCGGCGAACCGTCGCGATATCGCTGTGGTAGTGGCTGAAAACGTGCCCGCAGCAGATATCATCGCGGAGTGTAAGAAAGTTGGCGTAAATCAGGTAGTTGGCGTAAACTTGTTTGACGTGTACCGTGGTAAGGGCGTAAACGAAGGCGAAAAGAGCCTTGCGATTAGCCTGATTTTGCAGGATACCAGCCGGACACTCGAAGAAGAGGAGATTGCCGCGACCGTTGCCAAATGCGTTGCGGCATTAAAAGAGCGATTCCAGGCAACCTTGAGGGATTGAACCTATGGCGCTTACAAAAGCTGAAATGTCAGAGTACCTGTTTGAAAAGCTCGGGCTGAGCAAACGCGACGCCAAAGAGTTGGTCGAGCTATTTTTTGAAGAGGTTCGCCGCGCGTTGGAAAACGGAGAACAGGTTAAACTGTCCGGATTTGGTAATTTTGATCTGCGTGACAAAAACCAGCGTCCGGGCAGAAACCCAAAAACCGGGGAAGATATTCCGATCACTGCCCGTCGGGTGGTGACTTTCCGTCCCGGTCAGAAGTTGAAAAGTCGCGTTGAGAACGCGACACCCAAGGATGCTGACTAATTTCAGTAAAACAAAAAGGCCGCTTAGCGGCCTTTTTTATTTTGGTGAGAAAATCACCGTTCTCCATGCTTTTTTCATAATGTAAAGAATTCGTAAGTATGCGGAAAATAGCATGAAAATCGGCACTTGCTGATAGTGACCTCTTCAGCGCTTTTGTTATAACAGCGCCAACATAAAACAAGAGGTTAAGCTGATGAAAAAGACAGCACTTTTATTAAGCATCCTGTTAGGCATGCCGCTGCTCGCCAGTGCAAATGTTTCCGTAAACATCAACACGCCGGGCGTATCGATTCATATCGGTGACCAGGACAAACGCGGCTATTTCTGGGATGGTTACGACTGGCGCTCACCGTCATGGTGGAAGCAGCACCATAACCAGCGTGTGGGGATGAAAGGCCCACACGGTTACTGGAACGGTAATGGCTGGCAGACACAGCATCCGGGTAATAAAGAACCGGAGAAGCGCCCGCCACAGCACGACAACAAGCCGCAGCAGAATCACGACAACCGTGATAACCACAACGGCCAACCCGTTCCTCCGCGTAATTAATGCTTCATCAGCGGCGTCGTTCTGACGCCGCAATTGCCTTTCTTTTTGCTGTAATCTCACTACAATCAAATCTCTGTTTTCTCAGCCAATCTTATTTATGACTCTGCTGGACCAGCTTGCCCATCAGGCAGACCGCCACAGCCAGCGTTGGCTAATCGCCCTGGGCGCGTTACTCATTATTCTGCTGGTAGTAAGCCTGTGCGCGGGTGACAGCTGGATATCACCGCTGCGTTGGTTCTCAGGCGAGGGGGATCTCTTCGTCTGGCAACTGCGTCTGCCACGTACTCTCGCGGTGCTGTTGGTAGGGGCAGCGTTAGCCGTGTGCGGCGTGGTGATGCAGGCGCTGTTCAATAATCCGCTGGCTGAACCAGGCTTGCTAGGCGTATCAAATGGCGCGGGTATCGGTTTGGTGCTGGGTGTGATGCTCGGTAACGGTTCGTTATGGAGCCTGGCACTGGCGGCGATGGCCGGGGCGCTGTTGATTACCTTAATCCTTCTTCATTTCGCCCATCGTCATTTATCTGTCAGTCGTTTGCTGCTGACGGGCGTCGCGCTGGGGATTATTTGCAGCGCCATCATGACGTGGGCGGTTTACTTCAGCACCAGTCTCGATCTGCGCCAGTTAATGTACTGGATGATGGGTGGCTTTAGCGGTATTGACTGGCGTTATGGCTGGATGATGCTGGCGCTGATCCCGGCCATCATCGCGTTGATTGCAACGTCACGCGTTCTCAACCTGCTGGCGTTGGGAGAGACGTCAGCACGCCAGTTGGGCCTGCCGATGTTGCTGTGGCGTAACCTGCTGGTGCTGACGATGGGTTGGCTGGTGGGTGTCAGCGTGGCGCTGGCCGGTGCTATCGGTTTTGTCGGGCTGGTGATACCGCATTTGTTGCGTCTGTGTGGTTTCAGCGATCATCGCTATCTGCTCCCCGCCTCAGCGCTGGCCGGTGCCGTGGTATTGTTGGCGGCGGATATTATCGCCCGACTGGTCCTGACCTCGGCTGAATTACCCATCGGCGTGGTGACCGCCACACTCGGTGCACCACTGTTTATCGTGTTATTAGTGAAATCCTCGCGCTAGCTGCGGCTGGCACTCTTGGCATCAACAACAGGAATCGACAATGAGCATTTATCAAACAGAACTGGTTACGCTTGACGGTGAAAAAACCACCCTGGAACAATGGCAGGGTAAGGTGCTGCTGGTGGTGAATGTGGCCTCGAAATGTGGCCTGACGCCGCAGTACGAGCAACTGGAAGCGCTGCAAAAAGAGTGGCAGGCGAAAGGTTTTAGCGTACTCGGTTTTCCCTGCAATCAGTTTCTGGAGCAGGAGCCAGGCAGCAGCGAAGAGATTAAAACCTTTTGCAGCACGACCTACGGCGTCACTTTCCCAATGTTTGAGAAAACCGATGTCAACGGCCCGGCTCGCCACGCATTGTACAGCGTGCTGGTGGCAGCACAGCCTGAAGCGCTGCGCTCGGAAGGCAGTGGCTTCTATGAGCGTATGGTGAGCAAAGGCCGTGCGCCGAAAGCACCGGGTGATATCCTGTGGAATTTCGAAAAATTCCTGATCAATAAGCAAGGTGAAGTGGTTGCGCGGTTTGCGCCAGACATGACACCGGATGATGCCACCATTATTGCCAGCATCAAACAGGCGTTGGCATAAGCCATGCTGATGCAGTGCCAGGGAGCCAGCGTCAAAGGGCGGTTGGCTCCCGTCGACCTTGAGCTGCAAGCCGGAGAGTTGGTCCATCTGGTGGGGCCTAATGGTGCCGGTAAAAGCACGTTACTGAACGTGCTGGCGGGTTTACTCCCCGCCATCGGCGATATTCGTTTTTCCGGCCAGCCATTGGCGCAAATGAACGGTGCCGCGCTGGCCCGGATGCGCGCCTGGTTGCCACAGCAACAGCCAGCACCCGGACAGATGCCTGTCTGGCACTATCTGCGCATGCATCTGCTGCACGTCAACGCTGAAGCCGACAGGCTGTTAATCCAGGTGCTGGAGATGCTGGGGCTGAAGGATAAGTTGATGCGCAACGTGCTGCAACTTTCCGGCGGTGAATGGCAGCGGGTACGCCTCGCGGCTGTTGCACTGCAAATTCATCCGGCAATTAATGCGCAGGGTAAATTGCTGATCCTCGATGAGCCGATGAGCGCGCTGGACGTTGCGCAGCAAAAGGCGGTAGACACATTACTGGCACAGTTATGTGCAGCTGGTATCGCCATTGTTGCCAGCGGTCATGATCTGAACCACAGTCTGCGCCATGCTGATCGGGTCTGGCTGATGCATCAGTCGAGGTTGGTGGCACAGGGGACGGCCGCCAGCGTGCTCACCGTCGGGCAATTGGCTCCGCTATACAACATTCAGTTTCAGCGTATCGAAACCCCCCAAGGCGCATTATTACTGGTGCCCTGACGGTGCGCGCCTTGCACCGAATCAGGTTTTGCCGCTAAAGTGTTGCTCGGGCAACGGATTTAAGGATTTTTCTGATGCGGCTGATAATGTTGATTCTGGTGCTGCTGTTGGCAGGATGTAGCCACCATGCGCCACCGCCCAATGGCCGCTTGGCCGATTCCATCACCGTGATTGCGCAACTTAATGAGCAGCTCAACAACTGGCACGGTACACCTTATCGCTATGGTGGTTTGAGCCGAGGCGGTGTTGATTGCTCCGGTTTTGTCTATCTCACCTTCCGCGATCGGTTCGATCTCCAGTTGCCACGTTCAACCGACGCCCAAAGCGATATCGGTACGCGTATTGATAAAGATGATTTATTGCCCGGCGATTTGGTGTTTTTTAAAACGGGCAGTGGTGAAAATGGCCTGCATGTTGGCATTTATGATACCGATAACACCTTTATTCATGCCTCTACCAGCCAGGGTGTGATTCGCTCATCACTGGATAACGTTTACTGGCGAAAAGTATTTTGGCAGGCACGGCGTATTTAGTACGTATTTGTCTGAGAACACTTTTGGCTAAAAGTGTGTCGCCAAAATCTGTACTTAAATTAAATCCTGCCCCTAAAGTGCTCTGCTTTAAAATGGCACTTTACCTGAAGGGGATTTAATACTATCTATGATGCCTTAATGTAATTAACGGTATGGATAATATTCGATGGTTATTTGGCTTAAGGATTAATTCAGCGTAAAAATGACACCATCAGGCAAAAAAGCACCTCTCTTCTAACGTTTGGTCCTATTGCCTGAGCGTTTTCATTGATATACGATGCGCCAATCGCCACTGCTTCTGGCTGTTAAAATGAAAGTTCATTTATCTGCCGACTATCAGTCGGAAACCTGGTTTTATCCAGCCTATTCTTTAGCGGGCCAGCTAACTGCGGTTGAACTGGTTACGCAATTTGTCCACGACAGTGCTCCTATCACGCTGCCGCAGGATTTGCTATTGCCTCAATTAGATGATGCACAACAACTGCGCCTGTTGCAGAGCCAGCTGGCACTGCTGGAAAAGTACCGCGACTTTTTTGAGTTAAATCAAATTACCGCCCTGGTTCGTATTGATGATTCGATGGCAGTGACGCTGCTGGAGAGTGACTTTCTGTTAAGGAAATTTAAGCAACTGCCGTTTATTGCGTTGGATATCAGCGAAAGCTTTCCTCAATTATGGCAGGGTAAATCACATCCACTATTGAGTACCTTGAAAAGTGAATTTCGTTTATCGCTTTCGCAATTTGGTGCAGGAAAAGCACCGGCAACGGCGGTTTACGATAATCTTTTTAGCGTTCTGAAGATGGATAAGAACTTTATTCAGGCGCTGGCAAAACGTGCATCTTTTATACCTTTTATTCAGACGCTTATCGACAATTTTACCGGCGATGACACGCAGATTATTATTTGTGGTATTGATGATTCAGCAATGCTGGAGAAAGTGACGGCACTCAGCGGCGCACATTTGCAGGGCAGTCTGTTTCCGGTGGTCAAAGCTGAACGGTTGAATGATTTGATTTATCCCGATGTGACTCTTAATTCTCCGTTACAGCAGTAATCCTTTCATCTGTTTTCTCCGCAGTGTCGGCGTTACACTATCCGTTGATTTTCAACCCAATCGCGGTGCCTGTAAGCGATGCACCTCGCGGAGTGACTATGCAGTTTACCAACAGCTGGCAGCAGGAGTTGCCGGGATTCTATACCGCGCTGGACCCAACCCCTTTGCAGGGTGGCCGTTTGCTTTACCATAACGCGCCCCTGGCAACAGAAATGGCGCTGGATCCCGCGTTATTCAACGGGGCTGGGCATGGCGTCTGGTGTGGGCAAGCGCTGTTACCGGGTATGGCACCGCTGGCACAGGTCTACAGTGGCCATCAATTCGGTGTCTGGGCCGGGCAGTTGGGTGATGGGCGTGGCATCCTGCTGGGTGAACAGCAACTGACGGATGGACGTAAGCTGGACTGGCATCTGAAAGGCGCGGGGCTGACGCCCTATTCACGAATGGGTGATGGGCGTGCGGTGATCCGTTCCACAGTGCGTGAATTTCTTGCTTCGGAAGCCTTATATCATCTGGGGATCCCGACCACTCGCGCACTGACTCTGGCGATCGGTGATGAACCTGTGTTACGTGAAACCCCGGAACGTGGCGCGATGCTGATGCGTATCGCTGAAAGTCATCTGCGCTTCGGCCATTTCGAGCATTTCTATTATGGTGGCGAGCAGGACAAGGTTCGTCAGCTGGCGGATTATGCCATTCGTCATCACTGGCCAACGTTACAGGATGAGGCAGATCGCTATATGTTGTGGTTCACGGATATTGTGAAGCGCACCGCCAGTCTGATCGCCCAATGGCAGAGCGTCGGCTTTGCCCACGGTGTGATGAATACCGATAATATGTCGATACTCGGGCTGACCCTCGATTATGGCCCCTACGGTTTTCTTGACGATTATCAGCCTAACTTCATCTGCAATCACAGTGATTATCAGGGGCGCTACGCTTTCGATAATCAACCTGCGGTCGGTTTATGGAATCTCAACCGTCTGGCACATGCCCTGTCCGGATTGATGACCACCGATCAACTGAAGCAGGCACTGAGTCAATATGAACCAGAATTGATGCGCGTCTGGGGTGAGAAAATGCGCGCCAAACTCGGACTACTGACTCCGGATGCCAATGACAACGCGATTCTGACCGGATTGCTGGCACTGATGACGCATGAACACAGCGACTATACCCTGACGTTCCGTCTGCTGAGTGAGACACAACAGCAGCAAACGCGTTCGCCATTGCGCGATGAATTTATCGACCGTGATGCGTTTGACCGTTGGTACGAGGACTATCGTCAGCGTCTGTTGCGCGATGAAGCCAGCGACGAAACGCGGCAACAAGTGATGAAAGCTGCAAACCCGGCATTGGTGTTGCGCAACTATCTGGCCCAGCAGGTGATTGAAGAGGTTGAGCGTGGCGAAACTGGCGCGCTGTCCCGCTTGCATCTGGCTTTACAGCAGCCATTTAATGATGAGGCCGTCAGCGCGGAATTGCGCCAACGGCCCCCTGAGTGGGGTAAAACGCTGGAGGTGAGCTGCTCCAGCTAACGCCGCGAATCAGAAACGGCTGTCGACTGCGGCAGCCAGGCGAGCCAGCACTTCGGCGCTGTCGTCCCAACCCAGGCAAGGATCGGTAATCGATTGCCCGTACACCAATGGTTGGCCGCCGACTACCTTCTGATTACCTTCCTCGAGGAAGCTCTCAATCATCACCCCGGCAACGGCACGGGAACCCGCGCGGATCTGTGTCGCCACATCATCGGCTACATCACGCTGACGCCGGTGTTGTTTCTGACAGTTGGCATGGCTGAAATCAATTACCAGTTGTTCCGGCAGATTAAAATCACGCAGGTTAGCTGCCGCGGCCGCCACATCATCTGCATGGTAGTTGGGCTGACGACCACCACGCAGGATCACATGGCCATGTGGATTGCCGCTGGTCTGATAGATGGTCATCTGACCATTTTTGTCAGGGGACAGAAACATATGGCTGGCACGCGAGGCACGAATCGCATCAACGGCGATCTGCACGTTGCCGTCAGTGCCATTTTTAAAACCTACCGGGCAGGAGAGCGCAGAGGCCATTTCGCGATGGATCTGGCTCTCGGTGGTCCGCGCGCCGATGGCTCCCCAACTGATCAGGTCGGCAATAAACTGACCGATCACCATATCGAGGAATTCGGTTGCTGTTGGCATGCCAGTCGCGTTGATATCAAGCAGTAACTGGCGGGCAATAGCAATGCCGCGATTCACATCAAAGCTGCCGTCCAGGTCTGGATCGGAGATCAAGCCTTTCCAGCCAACCACGGTACGTGGCTTTTCAAAATAGGCACGCATCACAATTTCCAGCCGGTCCTGGTACTGTTCGCGCAATACGTTCAGGCGCTGAGCATATTCCAGCGCAGCTTTCGGATCGTGGAGCGAGCAGGGGCCAATAATCACCAGCAGGCGACGGTCTTCTCCGGTGAGAATACGGGCAATGCGCTGACGCGCTGCCGTCACAGTTGCGGCAATTTCTGCCGAAATAGGGTGTTGTTGCGCTAACGCGGCGGGCATTATCAGGCTGCCGATGCGCGCGGTACGCAGTTCATCAGTTTTGTTCATCAGGGTTCTCGAAAATCTGTTCTTCGCAACGGTGAAATACCGGGAAGTGATGAGGGTCACAATAAACCATTAGCCTGCGAATTCAACCTGCTAAAGCGAAAGGGATTTCAATAGTTCGGCAGCCCCGCTTTACAAACACGTATTGGTCACCTTCCGGCGCGGCGCGATGGGCAAAAAATCGCGCCGGCAGGTCAATACATCCGTCGTGTCAGGCCCATGATGTCGAGAATTTTGGTGGCGATCTCTTCCACCGAGTAGTTGGTACTGTTGAGATAGCGAATCTGATGGGTGCGGAACAGGGCTTCAACTTCACCCACTTCCAGTCGGCACTGGCGCAGCGAGGCATACCGCGTGTTCTCTGCACGTTCCTGGCGAATGGCGGCCAGTCGCTCGGGGTCGATAGTCAAACCAAACAGTTTATGTTGATGGGCCCGCAGGGCGGGCGGCAGTTTCAGGTTATCCATATCGTCAGCAATAAACGGATAGTTGGCGGCGCGGACGCCAAACTGCATCGCCAGATACAGGCTGGTAGGGGTTTTACCACAGCGCGATACACCCAGCAGGATCACCTGCGCATCCTCAAGACCGCGCAGCGAGATGCCATCATCATGGGCCAGGGTGTAATCAATCGCGGCGATACGCGCATCGTATTTGCCCAGATTGCTGGCGGTCAGCCCGTGAGTACGGTGGGCAACGGGCATGGAGGGCACACCTAACTCACTCTGCAACGGGCCGACCAACGCCTGGACAATATCCTGACAGAACCCTTCGCTCTCAAGGATAATTTCCCGCACATCAGGCGTGACGATTGAAAAAAATACCAGCGGGCGGATACCGCTTTGCTGATAAAGTGCGTTGATCTGGGCTTTAACTGCCTGAGCACGTTGCACATTTTCGACAAATGGCAGGGTTACGCTATTGGTGTTCACCGGGAATTGCGATAACACCGCGTGGCCCAACACTTCAGCGGTAATGGCGGTGCCATCGGAGATATAAAACACGCTACGTTCTGTGCTCATAATGAATGCCTTCCTCCTGATAACCTTTATGCAACATTATCATTGCCAATATTTCATTTTTTATAATAATAAAATGAAATCTCCATATGGCAAAGAACCCTGGCATCGAGATATTAATCTAACCTTCAATATAGATGAAATAGCGTTTCGGAAATCGTCATTTTTTCGGTTATTTTTCTTCGCGCACAAAATAAAGTCTGATTTTGTTGCGCAACAAAATGCAAGCGCTAACCCTCTGAAATTGAGAAATTTAATGATGCAGCAATCTGTTAGCGTTAATTGCTGATGTTGCGCAACCTGGATAATTGCGGGTACTAATCCGATTTTTCAATTCTTTCGCTGCTTTAACGATTCAACACTTAGTCTTTATATTCTGCTTGTGCCAGGCTGTATTTGCGAATAGCAAAATGTTCCATGTGCCCCCAATCATTTAAAAGGATAATCTCGATGTCCAATAAAGGCGAACAGCCGCTAGTGCTCTGGTACAACCAGCTTGGCATGCATGATGTTGATCGGGTGGGAGGTAAAAATGCCTCTCTGGGTGAAATGATTACCAATTTGTCGTCGCTGGGTGTGGCTGTACCCAATGGTTATGCGACTACATCTTATGCTTTTAATCAGTTTCTCGATCAAAGCGGGCTGAACCAGCGTATCTATGATTTGCTGGACAAGACTGATATTGATGACGTTGATGAGTTGGCGAAAGCGGGCAAGCAAATCCGCCAATGGGTGGTTGATACGCCGTTCCAGCCTGAACTGGAAACAGCTATTCATGATGCCTACCAACAATTATCTGCCGATGATGCCGAAGCCTCGTTTGCCGTGCGTTCTTCGGCGACCGCTGAAGACATGCCCGATGCTTCCTTTGCCGGGCAACAGGAAACGTTCCTGAATGTGCAGGGCATTGATGCGGTAATGGTGGCGGTGAAGCACGTCTATGCGTCGTTATTTAACGATCGCGCCATCTCTTATCGTGTGCATCAGGGCTATGACCATCGCGGCGTCGCGCTGTCGGCAGGGATCCAGCGGATGGTGCGTTCCGATCTCGCCTCGTCTGGCGTGATGTTTACCATTGATACCGAATCCGGCTTTGATCAGGTGGTGTTTATCACCGCCGCCTTTGGTTTAGGTGAAATGGTGGTACAAGGGGCGGTGAACCCGGATGAATTCTACGTGCACAAACCGACGCTGGCGGCGAATCGTCCGGCTATCGTCCGTCGCAACATGGGTTCTAAAAAGGTGCGGATGGTGTACGCCGACTCCCATGAACACGGCAAGCAGGTTCGCATTGAAGATGTGGCTGAAGACGAACGTGATCGCTTCTGTCTGAGCGATGATGAAGTGCAGGCGCTGGCGCGCCAGGCAGTACTCATCGAGCAGCACTACAAACGCCCAATGGATATCGAGTGGGCGAAAGATGGTCACACTGGCAAACTGTTTATTGTCCAGGCGCGCCCGGAAACAGTACGTTCCAGTGGTCAGGTGATGGAACGTTACAATCTGCATGGAAAAGGCAACATTGTCGTGGAAGGCCGTGCGATTGGTCACCGTATTGGTGCCGGTGAAGTGAAGGTGATTCAGGATATCAGCCAGATGAATCGGATCGAAAAGGGGGACGTGTTGGTTACCGACATGACCGACCCTGACTGGGAACCGATCATGAAAAAAGCGTCAGCGATTGTCACTAACCGCGGCGGACGTACCTGCCATGCGGCGATTATCGCTCGTGAATTGGGTATTCCGGCGGTAGTGGGATGCGGCGATGCGACTGAACGTCTGAAAGATGGCCGCAAGGTCACGGTGTCCTGCGCTGAGGGTGACACCGGCTATGTTTATGACGACCTGCTGGATTTTGAAGTCACCAGTTCTCAGGTGGACAGCTTGCCGGACCTACCGCTGAAAATCATGATGAACGTCGGTAACCCGGATCGTGCTTTCGATTTTGCCTGCCTGCCGAATGAAGGTGTGGGCCTGGCGCGTCTGGAATTCATCATTAACCGTATGATCGGCGTGCACCCGAAAGCGTTGCTGGAATTTGACCAGCAGACGCCAGAGCTGCAACAGGAAATTCGTCAGATGATGAAAGGCTTTGACGATCCAGTTGAGTTCTATATTGCGCGACTCACCGAAGGGATCGCCACCCTGGGTGCCGCGTTTGCTCCGAAACGTGTGATCGTACGCCTGTCGGATTTCAAATCGAATGAGTATGCCAACCTTGTAGGTGGTGAACGTTACGAACCGGAAGAAGAGAACCCGATGCTGGGCTTCCGCGGTGCGGGTCGCTATGTGGCTGACAGTTTCCGCGACTGCTTCGCGCTGGAGTGTGCGGCGGTGAAACGTGTGCGCAATGAAATGGGGCTGACTAACGTGGAAATCATGATCCCGTTTGTTCGGACCGTGGCGCAGGCGGAAGCGGTGATTGAGGAACTGGCGAAACAGGGACTCAAACGCGGTGAGAATGGCCTGAAGGTGATCATGATGTGTGAGATCCCGTCGAATGCATTGCTGGCGGAACAGTTCCTGCAACATTTCGATGGATTCTCTATCGGTTCCAATGACATGACGCAACTGGCGCTGGGTCTGGATCGCGATTCCGGCGTGGTTTCCGCGCTGTTTGACGAGCGTAATGATGCGGTGAAAGCGTTGCTGTCGATGGCGATTCAGGCTGCGAAGAAACAGGGCAAGTATGTCGGGATTTGTGGCCAGGGCCCGTCTGATCATCAGGATTTCGCCGCCTGGCTGATGGAAGAGGGAATTGACAGCTTGTCGCTGAACCCGGATACCGTCGTGGAAACCTGGCTGAGTCTGGCAGAGCTGAACAAGGCTAAATAACGGTGTTAACCAGAGTCCCGGAAAGTGTCCGGGACTTATCTTTCCCACATCCATCTTCCCGGATATGTATTTTTCCCATCGTTGTTGTGATAACTCTCCTTATCACCTCCGTGCTTACCGTATTTACGACGCGCCAGTCAGAAGGTCGAAGTCACCCTGGACAAGTAAGGTGTGAGAGGCAATGAGGGGCTCATCGGACATTTAACCCGTGAATGGGCTGCTCTGAGGCAAAAAATCCCCAAAAAAAAGCCCATCACAGGGGATGGGCAAAGACTACACACAGCAATTCTTCACTTTACTCAGGGGAAAAAGGTTGTTTAAAAATCAGTGGTTTGATCTCAAACATAGGAAACATGTTATTCACAGCCGCTTCTGGCGTCTTTAAGAATCCTCTTATTAGTTTAAAGCTGATAATCTTTTAAACGTGTTTTTAGTGGATTTTGGCCGTCAATCAGTACAGAAAATAATCTTTCCGTTATCAAAACTGACTGGAATGGCGTGAAAATGCGGTTTTTCTTAAAAATCGCTTATGGAAATTTTCGTTAACAAAAGGGAATTGTGTGACGGTGGTTAACTGGCGTTAACCACCGTAAGGCAGGGTCAGGCAGTATGGTCGTCGTGCTCGGTGAGTTCTTCTACCACGGTTTCTGGATCGTCATCCGGTGCCGGAGCCTCATGCATCCATACTGATACCAGGCGATAGGATACCGCCAACACCACCGGTCCGATAAACAGGCCAATCATGCCAAAAGCCACCAGACCACCGATCACGCCGGAGAGGATCAAAATCATCGGCAAATCGGCACCCATGCGGATCAGCATCGGGCGCAGTACGTTGTCGAGTGTCCCGACCACGCAACTCCACACCAGCAGCACGGTGCCCCAGGTAGTATCACCACTCCAGTAGAGCCAGATAATCGCCGGAACCAACACAATCAAGGGGCCGAGTTGTACCAGGCAGGAAAGAATCATTACCACGGTAAGCAGGGTGGCATACGGGATACCCGAGATGGCTAAACCGATACCGCCTAATACGCCCTGCACCAGCGCTGTCACCACTACCCCCAGCGCGACGGCGCGGATGGCCTGACCAGCCAGTAACACCGCGGCATCGCCACGGCGTCCACCCATACGGTAAGCAAAATGCCGAATACCCAGCCCGACCTGCTCACCACGCCAGTACAGCAGCACGCTGAATAGCAGCATTAATCCCAGATGCAGCATAAAGCGGCCAAAATGACCCGCCTGGGCGACAAAGAAGCCGGTGGTGCGACCAATATAGGGCTGCAACTTGCTCATAATTGCTGAGCCACCGCCATCAACCAACTTGTGGTAGCTGACAAACAGTTTGTCACCGACCATCGGCACTTCTTTCAGCCAGTCAAGCTGTGGCACCGTCATATGGCCCTGTGTGGCCCAGGCAATAACCGGCGCGCTATTGTCGATCAGGCTATTTACCAGCACGGCGATGGGGATGATAAACAGCAGCAGCAACAGGATGGTCATGGCGATTACCGCCAGCGAGCGGCGTCCCCATAACAGGTGCTGCAACTTAATCATCAGCGGCCAGGTGGCGATTACCACCATACTGGCCCAGGCGAAACCCAGAATAAAAGGTTGAACTACCCAGAGGCAGGCGATGATCATCAGCAGGATGAACATCAGTGAGAACAGCATTTGCGGTAAGTCCAAACCGCCTTGCAGGTTTTTCATAACAGCCTTTTGACCTCAATTGAATCCTTCACAGTGGGGTTTACTGTCCCCAATCAATGATTACCTATTTCAGAAGGATTAAACAGAGAAATGCAGGCCGCTTTTTACGTTTCCTGAAAAAACAGCGAGCGACTGAAAAATGTGATAAAACGAATAATTCATAAGAATCGACTACGCAAACGTTTACAACATCTCGGTCACTCAATAATGATCCCACAGATTTCCCAGGCACCGGGCCTCGTTCAACTGGTGCTGACATTCCTGGCGTCCTTAAAAGAGCAAGGATTTACTGGCGATACCGCCACCAGTTACGCTGATCGTCTCTCACTTTCAACCGATAACAGCATTTATCAATTGCTGCCGGATGCGGCGCTCTTTCCCCGTTCCACCGCGGATGTCGCGCTGATTGCGCGTCTGGCAGGGGAAGAACGTTTTGCCAGCCTGGTGTTTACCCCACGCGGCGGCGGCACGGGCACCAACGGGCAGTCCCTGAATCAGGGGATTGTGGTTGATATGTCGCGCTACATGAACCGCATCCTCGAAATCAACACCGAGCAACGCTGGGTTCGCGTCGAAGCCGGGGTAGTGAAAGATCAGTTAAACGCCTGGCTGAAACCCTACGGTTTCTTTTTCTCCCCTGAGTTATCGACCAGTAACCGCGCCACCCTGGGCGGGATGATCAACACCGATGCTTCCGGGCAAGGGTCGCTGGTGTATGGCAAAACCTCCGACCATGTTCTGGGTCTGCGCGCGGTGCTGCTGGGCGGCGATATTCTTGATACCCGCGCGATGCCGACCGATTTAGCGGAGAAACTGGCGCAAACGCCAACCAAAGAAGGGCGCATTTATCAGCAGGTGATGACGCGTTGTCGTGAACAACGTGCGTTGATTCTGGAAAAATTCCCGAAACTGAACCGTTTTCTCACCGGTTATGATTTACGCCATGTGTTCAGTGACGATCTGCACACCTTTGATCTGACGCGCCTGCTGTGCGGTGCCGAGGGCACTCTGGCGTTTATCAGCGAAGCGCGACTCGATATCACGCCGATCCCGAAAGTGCGCCGGCTGGTAAATATCAAATATGACTCCTTCGACTCTGCACTGCGCAACGCCCCCTTTATGGTCGAAGCAAAAGCGTTATCGGTGGAAACCGTCGACTCAAAAGTATTGAATCTGGCGCGTGAAGATATCGTCTGGCATTCGGTTAAAGAGTTGATTACCGATGTGCCGGATAAAGAGATGCTGGGACTGAACATCGTCGAGTTCGCCGGAGATGACGGTGAACTGATTGAGCAGCAGGTATCGACCTTGTGCGCGCGTCTGGATGAACTGATGACGCAGCAGCAGGGTGGAGTGATCGGTTATCAGCTGTGTAACGACTTAGGCGGCATCGAGCGCATCTATAATATGCGCAAGAAAGCGGTAGGTCTGCTCGGAAATGCCAAAGGGCGCGCCAAGCCAATTCCGTTTGTTGAGGATACCGCTGTGCCGCCGGAGCATCTGGCGGATTATATCGTCGATTTCCGCGCTCTGCTTGATAGCCACGGCCTGAGCTATGGCATGTTTGGTCATGTCGACGCCGGTGTGCTGCACGTCCGTCCGGCGCTGGATATGTGCGATCCGCAGCAAGAGATGCTGATGAAACAGATCTCCGATGAAGTGGTGGCTTTGACCGCACGTTATGGCGGCCTGCTGTGGGGCGAGCATGGCAAAGGTTTCCGCGCGCAATACAGTCCGGCGTTTTTCGGTGAAACCCTGTTTAACGAATTGCGTCGCATCAAAGCGGCGTTTGACCCCGATAACCGCATGAACCCCGGCAAAATCTGTACGCCGCTGGGTAGCAACGAACCGATGATGCAGGTCGATGCGGTGAAGCGCGGTACATATGATCGCCAGATCCCGCTCACAGTGCGCAATGACTGGCGCGGCGCGATGGAGTGCAATGGTAACGGTCTGTGCTTTAACTTTGATACGCGCAGCCCGATGTGCCCGTCGATGAAAATCACCCGTAACCGCATCCACTCCCCCAAAGGCCGTGCCACGCTGACGCGTGAATGGTTGCGCCTGCTGTCCGAGCAGGGGGTGGATCCGGTGCTGCTGGAGAAATCCCTGCCAGAGCAACGCGCCAGCCTGCGTACCTTGATTCAGCGTACCCGTAACTCATGGCATGCGAAGCAAGGCGAGTATGATTTCTCTCATGAAGTAAAAGAAGCGATGGCGGGCTGCCTCGCCTGTAAAGCCTGTTCGACCCAGTGTCCGATTAAAATTGACGTACCGAACTTCCGCTCTCGCTTCCTACAACTGTATCACACGCGTTATCTGCGCCCGATGAGCGATCATCTGGTTGCCACGGTTGAAAGCTACGCGCCGCTGATGGCGAAAGCGCCAAAGGTATTTAACTTTTTCCTGAAACAGCCGTGGATGCGCGAGCTCAGCAAAAGCCATATCGGCATGGTCGATTTGCCGTTGCTCTCCTCACCGAGTCTGAAGCAGCAGCTGAGTGGCCATCCGGCGATGAACCTGACGCTGGAGCAACTGGAAGCGCTCGACAGCAACGCGCGCAAGGATTGTGTGCTGGTAGTACAGGATCCGTTTACCAGCTATTACGAAGCCCAACTGGTGACTGACTTTGTCAAACTGATTGAGAAACTCGGTTACCGCCCGGTGCTGCTGCCATTTTCACCGAACGGCAAGGCGCAACATGTCAAAGGCTTCCTGCAACGTTTTGCCCGCACGGCGGAAAAAACCGCGGACTTCCTCAATCGTGTGGCGCAGTTAGGCATGCCGATGGTCGGTGTCGATCCGGCTACCGTGTTGTGCTACCGGGATGAGTACAACCAGGTACTGGGCGAGAAGCGCGGTGATTTTAATGTGTTGTTGGTCCATGAATGGTTGCAGACTGCGGTGGCGGAACGTGCCGTGCAAAACACCGGGGGCGAGGCCTGGTATCTGTTTGCCCATTGCACTGAAGTGACCGCGCTACCCTCAACACCCAACCAGTGGCAGGACATCTTTGCCCGCTTTGGTGCGAAGCTGGAAAACATTAATGTCGGCTGCTGTGGTATGGCGGGCACCTATGGACACGAAAGCAAAAATCTGGAGAACTCGCTGGGGATTTACGCGTTGTCCTGGCATCCGCAGATGCAACAACTGCCGCGTCAACGCTGTCTCGCCACCGGTTTCTCGTGCCGTAGTCAGGTGAAACGCGCGGAAGGCAATGGCATGCGTCACCCGCTTCAGGCATTGCTGGAACTATTGTAAACAAATTGTAGAATTCCAGGAGACGTCAGGACGCAGCTGGATTAGAATATCCAGCCTGCGTGACGGACGAAATCACTTTGCAGGCTGGTGGCTTGATCCCACTCGCCGCTCAGCGCCAGTTGATGACACAAGCGAGTCAGCGACAGGCGCGCCAGTTGATAGGCCTGAATACGGAACAAACGGTCGCGATCGGCATTGCCCATCTCCTGCACTAAGCGGTGATGGAGTTTGCCCATGGCGTGTAGATAGCTTTGGTCATCGCCATTCAATTGGCAGATTTCCGCCATATCGAGACAGGTGTCATTAAAACGACGCAGTTGTTCGATTGTACAATCGGTGCGGTTGAGCTTTGCCTGAGCCATATAGAAGTCAACGGTGATATCACGTACCGAAAACTTATATTCATCGATTTTGTGTTGTAACCAGGCTGAGACGGAAAGCGTCATGTCGCCACCTTAATGGGTTAATGATAATCATTATCATATTCAACCACGTCAGGAATGCAATTCCCTAGAGAAATTTTATTGATTTACTTTGCCTGTTACTCAAATCGGCAATAACAATTTCTTCACATTAAGGAAAGGCGTAACCTATCAATCAGCGGAAAATCGTAAAGTGACAAAATGAAATTTTGCGATTTTTTAACAGGTTACAATTGTATCGGCGCGGCAGTTTTCCCCGCCGCAAAGCAGTGTGAAGCGACTATGCTTAACAAAGCAACAGTAAAAAATAGCACGAGATGATTATCCCTGCAAAACAAGAGGTTGAAGTGATATCTGATATCACTACCATAGGGGGATAGCCTGAAAAGGCCCAGACTTACGAGGTAGCACTATGTCATCAGTAAATGCAGCTTCTTTTTCACCCGATGATTTCGTCTGGAAGGGGCTGACGCTGACCGAATCGGCAGCAAAACAGATTCTTAACCTGGTCGCACAGGATCCTGAAGTCAAGGGTCTGCGGGTAGGAGTGAAACAGTCCGGCTGTGCCGGTTTTGGTTATGTCATGGACCTGGTGAAAGAACCTGCCGCTGACGACCTGCAGTTCCCATACTTCGGCGCAACCCTGTATGTGCCGCTACAGGCCATGCCGTTTGTCGATGGCACCGAAGTCGACTACGTCCGTGAAGGCCTGAACCAGATCTTTAAATTTAACAACCCTAAAGCTCAGCACGCCTGCGGGTGCGGTGAAAGCTTTGGCGTCGAGTAAGTGAAATATGTCACGACACAGCGAAACATCTGACGATGTACAAATGTGGGAAGGCAAGCTCAACTACAAAGAGGGCTTCTTTACCCAACTGCAAACCGAAGAATTTGCTCATGGCCTCAATGAGGACGTGGTACGGGCAATTTCGGCTAAGCGTAACGAGCCAGAGTGGATGCTGGAGTTTCGTCTAAAAGCCTTTCGTGCCTGGCTGGAAATGGAAGAGCCGCACTGGTTGAAAGCGCATTATGAGAAACTCGACTACCAGGATTACAGCTATTACTCCGCGCCCTCCTGTGGCAACTGCGATGACACCTGTGCTTCTGAGCCAGGTGCGACTCAGGCTTCCGGCAGCGCCCCTGCCAGTGAGTATCTGACGCAGGAAGTGGAAAATGCCTTTAACCAGTTGGGTGTACCGGTACGTGAAGGTAAAGAAGTGGCGGTTGATGCGATTTTCGACTCCGTTTCGGTTGCTACCACCTATCGTGGCAAACTGGCGGAGCAGGGCATCATTTTCTGCTCCTTCGGTGAAGCGATTCAGGAACACCCTGAGCTGGTGAAGAAGTATCTTGGTACCGTGGTTCCGGCCAACGATAACTTCTTTGCAGCGCTGAACTCTGCGGTAGCGTCGGACGGCACTTTCGTCTACATCCCTAAAGGCGTGCGCTGTCCGATGGAGCTGTCGACCTATTTCCGCATCAACGCGGCAAAAACCGGGCAGTTTGAACGTACCATTCTGGTGGCGGATGAAGACAGCTACGTGAGCTACATCGAAGGCTGTTCTGCACCCGTGCGTGATACCTATCAGCTGCATGCGGCGGTGGTGGAAGTGATTATCCACAAGAACGCCGAAGTAAAATATTCCACAGTGCAGAACTGGTTCCCGGGCGGAGAAGGTGAGGGCGGTATCCTCAACTTCGTCACCAAACGCGCCCTGTGTGAAGGCGACCACAGCAAAATGTCGTGGACGCAGTCAGAAACCGGTTCAGCCATCACCTGGAAATACCCGAGCTGCATTCTGCGCGGTGATTACTCCATCGGTGAGTTTTACTCCGTGGCGCTGACCAGTGGTCATCAGCAGGCCGATACCGGCACCAAGATGATCCACATCGGTAAGAACACCAAATCGACCATTATTTCGAAAGGCATCTCGGCCGGTAAGAGCCAGAATACCTATCGCGGTCTGGTGAAAATCATGCCGACCGCCACTAACGCGCGTAACTTTACCCAGTGTGATTCGATGCTGATTGGCCCGGATTGCGGTGCGCATACCTTCCCGTATGTGGAAGCGCGTAACAATACCGCGCAGCTGGAGCATGAAGCCACGACATCGCGTATCGGTGAAGATCAGATGTTCTACTGTCTGCAACGTGGCATCAGTGAAGAAGATGCGATCTCGATGATCGTTAACGGCTTCTGTAAAGATGTTTTCTCCGAGCTGCCACTGGAATTCGCCGTGGAAGCGCAAAAATTGTTAGCAATCAGCCTTGAGCACAGCGTGGGCTGATGGCCCGTTGCCGGAAGCAATGTGAAGGAAAGAGTATGTTAAGCATCAAAGATTTACAGGTTAGTGTTGAAGACAAAGAAATTTTGCGCGGCCTGAACCTCGAAGTGAAGCCGGGTGAAGTGCACGCCATTATGGGACCGAACGGTTCCGGTAAAAGTACCCTGTCTGCAACCCTGGCTGGCCGTGAAGATTATGAAATCACCGGCGGTTCCGTAACTTTCAAAGGCAAAGATCTGCTGGAGCTGGAGCCGGAAGAGCGTGCGGGCGAAGGCATCTTTATGGCGTTCCAGTATCCGGTTGAAATTCCGGGCGTCAGCAACCAATTTTTCCTCCAGACCTCTGTGAACGCGGTGCGTAAATACCGTGAGCAGGAAGAACTGGATCGTTTCGATTTCCAGGACTTTATCGAAGATAAAATCCATCTGCTGAAGATGCCGGAAGATTTGCTGACCCGTTCAGTTAACGTGGGCTTCTCCGGTGGTGAGAAAAAGCGTAACGATATTCTGCAAATGGCGGCACTGGAGCCGGATCTGTGCATTCTCGATGAAACCGACTCCGGTCTGGATATCGATGCATTGAAAATTGTGGCAAACGGCGTCAACAGCCTGCGTGACGGCAAGCGTTCATTCATTATCGTCACCCACTACCAGCGCATCCTCGACTACATCAAGCCTGATCATGTGCACGTTCTGTATCAGGGCAAAATTGTGAAGTCTGGTGACTTTACGCTGGTGAAACAGCTGGAGGAGCAAGGCTATGGCTGGCTTACCGACGAAGAGTGATAACGCGCTGCAACAGTGGCATCACCTGTTTGAGTCGCGCGGTGACGTGCGTTCTTTGCAGGCACAGCAGCACTGGCAGCAACTGATGCGTCTCGGCTTGCCGACGCGCAAGCATGAAAACTGGAAATACACCCCGCTGGAAGGTCTGCTGGGGCAGCAGTTTGTGCTGCCGCAACCGCAGGAAGTGACGGCGGAGCAGGTGGAAGCCCTGGCGCTGCCGATCGAAGCGGTACGTCTGGTGTATGTGGATGGTCGTTTCCAGGCTTCGCTCAGCAGCCGTGACACTGGCCTGTTTGAGATCCAGCATTCGCAGGCCGCTGAACGTCGTCCGTTGCCGGCCCCGATTCAGCCGGAAGTGTTCCTGCACCTGACGGAAAGCCTGGCAGAAGAAGCGACCAGCATCCGTCTGGCGCGTGGTAAAGCGGCGGCATTGCCGTTGTATTTGCTGCACATTACCAGCGGCCAGGACGCGGGTATGAATACCGTACATCACCGCCACCATCTGCAACTGGAAGCCAGCGCAGAGGCGGAAGTGATTGAGCATTACGTCACCCTGAATGATGTCGCCCATTTCACTGGCGCACGTTTCACCTTTGACGTGGCTGAGAATGCCAAACTGTCGCATATCAAACTGTCGTTTGAGAGCGATAAGAGCTACCACTTCGCGCATAACGACGTGGTGATCGGCCGTGATGCGCAGGTCAGTACTACCAGCTTCCTGCTGGGTGCCGGGTTGTCACGTCACAACACCAGCGCACAGTTGAACGGTGAGAACACCAACCTTGCTATGAATAGCCTGGCGTTGCCGATTAACCAGGAAGTGTGCGATACGCGCAGCTACCTGGAACACAACAAAGGCTACTGCATGAGCCGTCAGATGCACAAAACCATCGTGCGTGACAAAGGCCGTGCGGTGTTCAACGGCATGATTAAAGTGGCTCAGCATGCGCTGAAAACTGACGGACAGATGACCAACAACAACCTGTTGATGGGGCGTCTGGCGGAAGTGGACACCAAGCCGCAACTGGAAATCTATGCTGATGACGTCAAGTGCAGCCACGGTGCTACCGTAGGCCGTATTGATGATGAGCAGATGTTCTACCTGCGTTCGCGTGGTATTGAAGAGTCTGCGGCTCAGCGTATGATTATCCATGCCTTTGCCGCTGAGTTGACTGAAAAGTTAGAGAATCCGGTTCTACGTCAGGCGGTGTTGCAGCGCATTGCTGCGCGCATCCCGGGAGTTGAGTCATGAGTTTCGATCTCGAACGAATCAGAGCGGAATTTCCGATTCTGAAACGCGAGGTCAACGGTCATCCGCTGGCTTATCTGGATAGTGCGGCCAGCGCACAGCGTCCGCTGGCCGTCATTAATGCGGAAAGTCATTTCTACCAGCACGGCTATGCGGCCGTGCACCGCGGCATTCACTCGCTGAGTGCCCAGGCCACTACCGATATGGAAAACGTGCGCACTCAGGCCGCGCGTTTTCTTAATGCCTCCTCCCCGGAAGAGATTGTTTTCGTCAAAGGCACCACTGAGGGGATCAACCTGGTGGCTAACAGCTGGGGTGGCAGTCAGCTGCAACCGGGCGACAACATCATCATTACCGAGATGGAGCATCACGCCAACATCGTGCCCTGGCAGATGGTTGCTGCGCGTACCGGTGCGGAAATCCGTGTGCTACCCCTCAATGAGCAAGGTGAGCTGGCGCTGGAACAACTGGCAGGGCTGATCGACAGCCGTACCCGTTTGCTGGCGGTGACCCACGTTTCTAACGTATTGGGCACGGTCAACCCGGTGAAAGCCATTGTTGCCCAGGCGAAAGCGGCGGGTGTGGTGACGTTGGTGGATGGTGCCCAGGCGGTGATGCATCATGCGGTTGACGTGCAGGATATCGGTTGCGATTTCTACGTCTTCTCAGGGCATAAGATCTACGGTCCGACCGGGATTGGCGTGCTGTATGGCCGCAAAGCGCTGCTCGATATCATGCCTCCGTGGGAAGGTGGCGGTTCAATGATCGATCAGGTGCTGTTGCCCACCGGCACCACCTGGAATACCGCGCCCTGGCGTTTTGAGGCGGGGACTCCCAATACGGGTGGGATCATTGGTCTGGGTGCAGCCCTGAAATGGATCACCGATCTCGGGCTGGACACCATTCAGCAGCGTGAGTCGATGCTGATGCGTTATGCGCTGGATAAGCTGGCCTCGGTGCCGGATCTGACCATTTATGGTCCGGTCGAACGCAGCGGCGTGGTGGCGTTTAATCTTGGTAAGCACCATGCATTTGATGTGGGAAGCTTCCTTGACCAGTACGGCATCGCCATCCGCACTGGCCACCATTGCGCAATGCCGCTGATGCGTCATTATGCGGTACCCGCCATGTGCCGTGCCTCTTTTGCGCTGTATAACAGCGAAGAAGAAGCCGACCGTCTGGCGGCAGGTCTGACGCGAATTCATCGTCTGCTGGGCGGTTGAGCAGATTCAGGAGTATCAAATGGCAAATTTGCCAGATAAAGAGAGACTGGTGCGCAACTTCAACCGTTGCGCTAACTGGGAAGAGAAGTACCTCTACATCATTGAACTCGGGGCAAAATTACCAGAATCGTCCGAAAGCTTATATCAGCCGGAAAACGTGATTTCCGGGTGTCAAAGCCAGGTGTGGATCACCATGACTCCACAAACGGATGGTACTATTGCTTTTGAGGGCGACAGCGATGCCGCCATTGTTAAGGGCTTGATCGCCGTGGTATTTAGCCTGTATCAGGGGCTGAAAGCGGCAGAAATCCTGGACCTTGATGTGCGCTACTGGTTTGAACAATTAGCACTCACCCAACACCTTACCCCCTCACGTTCGCAGGGGCTGGAAGCGATGATTCGCGCTATCCGTCATAACGCTCAGACCCTCAGCTAAGATACACTCTCCAGACCCCGGCCAACCTGACCGGGGTCTGTTTCTTCCGACAAAGAGAAAATTGCATGAGACCAGCTTTACGTTTGGCCGGTGCATTGCTGTTGTCCTGCTGGGGACTCTCTGCACCTGCGCTTGCCACGGAATACCCTCTGCCCGAGGCGGGCAGCCGCTTAATTGGTGAAAATACCCTGACTGTGGTGCCGGATGATAAGCGGCCACTGGAAAGCATTGCCAGCCACTACAAGATTGGTTTGCTGGGGATGCTGGAAGCAAACCCTGGCGTTGATCCCTGGTTGCCGAAAGCCGGGACTCAGCTCACCGTCCCTTTGCAGATGCTGTTGCCAGACACGCCGCATGAAGGGATTGTGATAAACCTTGCTGAGTTACGTCTTTATTACTATCCCAAAGGGGAAGACCGGGTCATTGTCTATCCGATTGGCATTGGTCAGCTCGGCGCAGCGACGCCGGTAATGGTAACCAGCATCAGCCAAAAGATCCCCAATCCGACCTGGACACCCACACCCAATATCCGCAAACGCTACGCCAAAGAAGGCATCACCTTGCCGGGCGTGGTCCCTGCCGGCCCTGATAACCCTATGGGGCTGTTTGCCATGCGTCTGGCACGCGGTACCGGGCAATATCTGATTCACGGTACCAATGCGGATTTCGGTATTGGTATGCGCGTTAGCTCCGGCTGTATCCGCTTACGTCCGGAAGATATTGAAGCGTTGTTCGCCAGCGTGCCGAAGGGGACGCGTGTGCAGGTGATCAATCAGCCGGTGAAATATACCATCGAACCGGATGGTAAGCGCTATATCGAAGTGCATCAGCCGCTCTCTCGCACCGATAAAGACGATCCGCAGACTATGCCGATTGCCTTAACTGCGCCGATGAAGACCTTCATCAATAGCCCGCAAAGCGATACTGCGTTGATTAAGGCTGCGCTGGAACGACGTTCAGGGATGCCGGTGCTGGTAAGCAGTGGTGAACCGGTGACGCAGGATACGGCGATGCCGCAGGTGGTGCAGTCTCAGCAGGGGAATGAAGCGGGGCGTGCGACTATCAGTGAGGCCAGCGGAACGACAGTGACCAAACCCTGACGGTGAATTCAGTACAAAAAAAATGGCGCCATAATGGCGCCATTTTTAGTACCAGAACTCTTACTTACGGTAAGAGTGAGCCTGGTTGTCCAGACGCTGGTTAGCACGAGCTGCGTCATCTTTAGCAGCCTGAACGTCAGAACGGATTGCGTTCACGTCGTTGCTCAGCTGGTCAACTTTAGCGTTCAGAGTCTGAACGTCTGAAGACAGCTGGTCGATTTTAGCGTTGCTTGAGCAACCAGCCAGCAGAGTTGAACCCAGGATTACCGCGCCCAGTACCAGTTTAGTACGATTCATTATTAATACCCTCTAGATTGAGTTAATCTCCATGTAGCGTTACAAGTATTACACAAAGCTTTTTGAGTTGAGAATAAATTTTTGCTGAGAACACGCTTAAACTTGATCGTTCGCTCAAAGAAGCATCGTTTAGCAGAAGATGATAAAAATATTTAGCTAAAACAGAGATATTTAATCGGATTAGCCTTAATTTTCCGGGTTTTTGAATAGTTATTATCGATTGGTAATTTCGTGCTTTTGTATTAGACCCGGAATAAAAAAAGCGCCCGAAAAGGGCGCTTTTTAATAAACATTCAAGCGAAAATCAGAGTACGTGTACAGATGCCGTGTTGGTGGTGCCACTTGGAACCAGTGCACCAGAAACCATCACTACCACGTCGCCTTTTTGCGCATAACCGCTCTCGAGCGCCATTTCTTTGCCAATACGATAGAAATCGTCAGTTGAGGCAATTTCTTTAACCAGGTGGGTTTCAACGCCTTTGCTCAGAATCAACTGGCGTGCGGTGGTGGCATTGGTCGTCAAGGCCAGGATGGTCGCATCCGGGAAGTATTTTCTGATGGCTTTGGCTGATTTGCCGCCTTCAGTGGCGACGACGATCAGCGGAGCTTCCAGCTTTTCAGCGGTCTCAACGGCACCACGGCACACGGCTTCCGTGATACGCAGTTTGCGTGAGTCCTGGAGCGAATCAATGCGTGATTTCATCACACGGTCGGTACGTTCACAGATGGTCGCCATAATAGTGACCGATTCCAGCGGATACTTACCTTTGGCGCTTTCACCAGACAGCATCACCGCATCGGTACCATCGAGGATGGCGTTTGCCACGTCGCCAGCTTCAGCACGGGTTGGACGTGGGTTTTTGATCATGGAATCCAGCATCTGAGTGGCGGTAATCACCACTTTGCGTGCTTTGTTGCACTTCTTGATCATCATCTTCTGCGCGAAGATCACTTCTTCAACCGGGATCTCTACGCCGAGGTCGCCACGGGCCACCATGATGCCGTCAGACGCTTCGAGAATTTCGTCGAAGTTGTTCAAACCTTCCTGATTCTCGATTTTAGAGATGATTTGAATGTGTTCGCCGCCGTGTTGTTTCAGATGCTCGCGAATTTCCAGCACATCAGAACGTTTACGGATAAAGGACGCGGCAACGAAATCGACACCCTGCTCGCAACCGAAAATCAGGTCACGCTTGTCTTTTTCCGCCAGAGCCGGCAGCTGAATGGAGACACCTGGCAGGTTAACGCCTTTATTCTCGCCGAGGTCACCGTTGTTCAGCACTTTACATACCACGGTGTTTTCAGTGACTTCGATAACTTCCATGCCAATCAGGCCATCATCAACCAGCACGGTGTTACCGATTTTCAGATCTTCAGTGAAACCCGCATAGGTGACGGCGACGCGCTCGCTGTTGCCAATGACGGACTGGTCAGTGGTGAAGGTAAAGGTCTGGCCAGCTTTTAATGGGGCATCATTGCCGCCTTCCAGTTTCATGGTGCGGATTTCAGGACCTTTGGTGTCCAGCAGAATCGCAGCCTGACGACCGGTTTTTTCCATGACAGCACGCATGTTGGTAATGCGCTGACCATGTTCGGCATAATCCCCGTGAGAGAAGTTCAGGCGCATGACATTCATGCCTGCTTCCAGCAGTTGAGTCAGCATCTCTTCCGATTCGGTTTTCGGACCGATAGTACAAACGATCTTGGTCTTTTTCATGTCAGCTTATCTGTAAGTTGTGATGGATGATAAAGGTTGGGATTCGATGCGCAGGCACCGAAGTGGAAATTCGTTTGGTGTTGATAAGGGCAATACAGAGTAAGAATAGGAGACGATAGCTAAGCGTGCAGGGAAGTTATGCGGTTCGCGAGAGAACCGACCAGGCGGTGTTGCGCAAATAATTTGAGTTCTCGCCATTAACACGTTAGCGCTGAAACCTTTCAAGTGGGACAACGCGGCATAGTATAGTCGCTAAGTATGCGAAAACCAATATGAAAGCAGTAAGATAAAACGATACAGATCAAGGAAGAGAGAGTTGCGCAACAGGAAACTGAAAAAGAGTGGTGCGCTCTAATGGACTCGAACCATCGACCCCCACCATGTCAAGGTGGTGCTCTAACCAACTGAGCTAAGAGCGCATTGTACCCGTGATACTTCAGGGTGAAGAAATGGTGCGTCCGAGTGGACTCGAACCACCGACCCCCACCATGTCAAGGTGGTGCTCTAACCAACTGAGCTACGGACGCACTTGGTGCGCTCTAATGGACTCGAACCATCGACCCCCACCATGTCAAGGTGGTGCTCTAACCAACTGAGCTAAGAGCGCAACACGCTGTCAGGGCGACAGCGGGGACGAATATTAACGGCAGGCAGATGAGCTGGCAAGGGGAAAAAGCGATTTTTCATCATGACTGACCAGCATCTGTGCTATGCGTCGTTTTTTTAGGCGTTGCGGGCCTTTTCCGGCCCGCTCAGCGACTTAGCGTGCTGCTCGCGTAAGAATCACCTGCGCAGGGAGGCGTTGCAAACGGCGAATGCGCCATAGCATCATCACTGCCGCCGAAGTCAGTCCGACAATAAAGCCACACCAAAAACCGGCAGGGCCAAGTCTTGGTACGACCAGATCAGTCAACGCCAGAATATAACCCACCGGCAGCCCCAGTACCCAGTAAGCGACGAGGGTAATAAAGAAGATAGAACGCGTATCTTTATAACCACGCAGGATACCGCTGCCAATCACCTGAATCGAATCAGAGAACTGGTAGATGGCTGCCAACAGCATCAGTTGCGCCGCCAGGGTGATCACTTCCGGGTTCGCGGTATACAGCGCCGCGATATGATGGCGGAAGGTCACGGTAAACAACGCGGTGAGAGCTGCCATACTGATGCCGACCCCTTGCGCGGTCCAGGCCGCGACCCGCGCCTGTTCTGTGGAACCCTGACCCAGGCGATAACCGACGCGAATGGTGGTGGCTACCCCGAGCGACAGCGGCAGGACAAACATCAGTGAGCTGAAATTCAACGCGATCTGATGCCCGGCGACTTTGACAATACCGAGTGGCGAAACCAGCAGCGCGACCACGGCAAACAATGTGACCTCAAAAAACAGCGCCAGTGCGACCGGCAGGCCAAGGCCAAACAGGCGTGACAGAATGACCCGCGACGGGGTGGAGAAGGCGGTATTCATACGGATATCGCGCATGCTGCCCATACGTTTAAGCCAGAAGCGCATTACGATAAACATTACCCAATAGACGCTGGCGGTGGCGACGCCACAGCCCACGCCACCCAGCGCTGGCATGCCGAAATGACCATAAATGAACACATAGTTGAGTGGAATATTGGTCAACAAACCGAGGAAACCCAGCACCATACCGGGTTTGGTTTTCGACAAACCTTCACACTGGTTACGCGCCACCTGAAAAAACAGGTAGCCAGGCGCACCGAACAGCAGGGCATGGAGATAGCCTTCGGCTTTGGCGGCCAGCAGTGGATCAATATCATGCATGGCATGAATCAGATAGCCTGCGTTCCACAGTACCACCATGATCAGCAGCGCGACAAAAAACGCCAGCCAGTAACCCTGACGGACTTGTTCCGCGATGCGCTCACGTCGTCCCGACCCATTGAGTTGCGCAACGGTAGGCGTCAATGCCAGCAGCAAACCATGACCAAAAAGAATGGCGGGGAGCCAGATAGATGTGCCCACCGCAACGGCGGCCATATCCGTGGCGCTTACCGCACCGGCCATAATGGTATCCACGAAACCCATTGCGGTCTGAGCAACCTGAGCAAGGATGACCGGGATCGCAAGGGCCAGCAATTGACGCGCTTCTGTTAAATACTTCTGCACGTATCACCTGCATTTTAATAATAAGAAGAGAACGGGGAGAAATCCCCAAAGAATGCGCGGCCTAGTGTACCGGTCTGTTGACGCTTAGCCAAACTTTGTTCGCATTTTGTTAAAACGATTGTGTAAATTTCACGCGCCGCCAAATTAAACCCGAACGGGGCAGCTGTGATAAACTAGCGCAAACTTCGCAGAGGCTGAGATTATGTTTACTGGAATTGTACAAGGTACGGCAGAGATTGTTGCAATCGAAGAAAAAGAGTTGTTTCGCACCCATGTCGTGAAACTGCCGGAAGAGTTATTGCCGGGGCTGGCGCTGGGCGCATCAGTGGCGAATAACGGCTGCTGCCTGACGGTAACAGCGATTGACGGTGACCAGGTGAGCTTTGACTTAATCAAAGAAACCTTACGGATTACCAACCTGGGTGAATTGCAGGTGGGTGATGTGGTGAATATTGAGCGCGCTGCAAAATTCAGCGACGAAATTGGCGGTCATTTAATGTCCGGCCATATTATGACCACCGCAGAAATCTGCAAAATTATTCAGTCAGAAAACAACCGTGAGGTGTGGTTTAAATTACAGGACCCGGCGCAGATGAAATATATTCTGCATAAAGGGTTTGTCGGTATTGATGGTATCAGCCTGACGGTGGGTGATGTGACCAGGAGTAAATTCTGTGTGCACCTGATCCCGGAAACGCTGGAGCGCACCACGCTTGGCGCGAAGAAGTTAGGTCACAAGGTGAATATCGAGATTGATCCGCATACCCAGGCTATTGTCGAAACCGTTGAGCGCGTGTTGGCACAACGTGAAGCAGCCGCTCTGGCGCAGCAGCAGTCCGACGAGAGTGAATAACCTGGCATTCGTAGCGGCGCGATTTATCGCGCTGTTTTAAAAGCGCGTGATTAGTCACGCCGCTACAAAAGGGAGGTTAACGCGCGACGCGCAGGCCGCCCTCAGCCCCACGGCTGAAAACCACTTGCCACAGCTGAATATCACGCGCGCGGAATGCACCAGCGCAGGCATTGAGATAATAGCTGAACATGCGTTTAAAACGATCACCGTATTTTTCTGCCAGCTGCGGCCAGGCGTCAAGAAAACGCGCATGCCAGGCCATTAGCGTGGTGTCATAATCCGCGCCGAAATTGTGCCAATCTTCCATCACAAAATGTGACTCACTGGCATTAGCAATCTGGCGTACGGAGGGCAGGCAACCATTCGGGAAGATATATTTATCGATCCAGGGGTCAACATTCATATCGGTTTTAATTGCCCCAATGGTATGCAGCAGAAAAATACCGTCCGGCTTCAAATTACGATCCGCCACCTCAAAATAGGTCGCGTAATTTTTGGGACCGACATGTTCGAACATGCCGACTGAAACGATACGGTCAACTTGCAGATTCAGGTCGCGATAATCCTGCAACAGAATGGTGACGTCCAGACCGGCACAACGCTCCTGTGCCATCTTCTGTTGCTCTGCCGAAATGGTGACACCATGCACTTTCACGCCATAATTGCGTGCGGCAAACTCTGCCAGTCCACCCCAACCACAACCAATATCAAGCAATGTCATGCCGGGTTTCAGTTGCAGCTTGCGGCAAATCATATCGAGTTTGTCTTGTTGCGCCTGTTCCAGCGTCTCGGCCTCTTTCCAGTAACCACAGGAGTACTGCATAAAGGGATCAAGCATCAGAGAAAACAGGTCGTTTCCAAGATCGTAATGCTCTTTACCGACAATCCAGGCGCGTTTTTTCGATTGTAAATTGGTCAGACGCGCGGCTGCGATACGCAACGTGTCTTTAAAATGATGCGGTAATTGTTGATCCAGGTGGTGCTTCAGTACGCGGTGGAAAAACATGTCGAGATTTTCACAGTCCCACCAACCGTCCATATAGCTTTCACCTAAGCCCAATGAACCTTCTTGCAGGACCCGTTTAAAAAAATCCGGATGCTTAACCTGAATATCCCAGGGGCGAGTGCCATTAATGGCAATATCAGCCCGTTCCAGTAATTCATGGGCGATACGAAACCAGTGGTTTTCTTCAAGGCTCACTTCTTCTATACACGATGAACTCATAGCTTCTCCATCACCTTTCCGATTTCAACCTGAGAAAAGAATAGTCAATTTCTCCAGGCTTGTGAGAGAACTCACGGAAAATCCGTGCGCCAGATATCCGACGTTTTACAGAGGTATGAATCTGAATAGAAATGTCTGGCACAACACAGGGGAGAATATCGTGCAGACGCCATCCCAGCGACAGAGTCGCTTAATAGTAATACATTTATGTTATTGATTTGTTACAGAATTGCTGACCCACGCAGTATATGCTTACGTGGGTCAATATTCAACGACTTATCGTTAGGATGCTAACTAAAGTTGTTGCGTCAGTGATTATCTTCGCAGGCTAAGGAGTTGTGAGCAACATCACTTTGTGCGTTTGCCGTACGTTGCCAACCGAAACCGGCCCAGGCGAGTGCAACGGTAGCGAGCATCACGAGGCTGGTGCTATGCAGCGCTTGTTGTAATCCAGCGGAAACGACCAGGCTGGCGACAAAACATAATCCGAGTTGTAGCAAATTTTGCAATGAAGCAGCTTTGCCTGTTGCCTGGGGGAAGGGCAGCAGGGCACTGGCGACCACAATCGGATAGATAGCCCCATTTGCCAGCGCCATACCACAGAACGGCAACAGCAATGCCCACAGCGCGGGGGCGGAAAGCTGCGCAACCGCAAACAGGCTAAGAATGCTCAGGCTGTAGATCACCAGTAACCACGGCAGCAGTTGTTTCCCCTGAAAACGATTCAGCAGCGCGCGGCAGCCAAATCCACCGATCAGGAAGGCGATAGTTTGCGGCACATAACTCAGGCCAATATCTGCCGGTGATAAACCGGCATCGGCGAGGATAAAGGGCGAGCCGGTCAACCAGGCAAAAAAGCTGGCGGAACAGGCAGAGTAGATCAATACGTTGCCGCTATAAGTACGCGATACCAGCAGCGTCAGCCAGCCAGGCTGCGGCGCTCGCATGGTGTCGGCTCGTACGGGATTCGCCAGACGCAGGGTGCCAATAAGCAACACCAGGGTTATCAGTGTCAGCAGCAGAAAGATACTACGCCAGTGAAAATGGCCCATCAGCCAGGCACCGAGTAACGGGGCGAGCGCCGGAGACAAGGCGACCAGCGGCATAATGGTTGCAAAAACTTTGTTGGCCTGGTTTTGCGGATAACGATCCACCACCAGCGCCTGCCAGCTAACAGCGGCAGCGCAAACACCCAGCGCCTGCACAAAGCGCAGCGCCAGCATCAAACGGACGTCGCTCACCCACAGCATGCCCAGACAACCCAGGGCAAAAATCGCTAATCCCGCCAGCAGAACCGGTTTACGTCCGAAGCGATCTGACAGCGGTCCCCAGAAGACCTGCGCACAGGCAAAACCACCAAGGAACAGACTCAGACTGGCGCTGATGGTACCGGGGGCGGTAGCAAAATCCTGCTGCATGGCACCGAATGCCGGCAGGTACATATCCGTAGCAAGAAAGCCCAGCATGCTGAGTAAAGCAAGATAAGGCAGAAATCCTTTTGATGACAACATGGTAATTCTCTTTAGACAGGAAAACGCGGAGGAGTGTAAAAGCGTGCGCCAGGTTTTGTGAAACGCTAATATTTGCGCGGTGCTATCAAAAAATTTGCAGGCAAAAATATGTGGTCTGAATATGCGCTTGAAGTGGTAGATGCGGTGGCCCGCAGCGGTAGTTTTAGTGCGGCAGCACAAGAGTTACATCGGGTGCCTTCTGCCATCAGCTACACGGTACGGCAGCTCGAAACCTGGCTGGCGGTGCCGTTGTTCGAACGTCAGCATCGGGAAGTGGTGCTGACGGCAGCCGGGGAGCATTTTGTCCGGGAAGGGCGTAGTGTTATCAAAAAAATGCTGGCGACGCGGCGGCAGTGCCAGCAGTTGGCAAATGGCTGGCGTGGTCAGCTGAGTATCGCGGTGGATTGCATCGTTAAACCTCATCGCACCCGACAACTGGTGAAGGATTTCTACCGCCACTTTCCCGACATGGAGCTGATTATCAGTTATGAAGTGTTTAATGGTGTCTGGGATGCACTGGCCGATGGGCGGGTCGATGTAGCGATTGGGGCCACTCAGGCGATCCCGGTCGGTGGGCGTTTTGCCTTTCAGGATATGGGCGCGTTGAACTGGCGCTGCGTGGTCAGCCCCGATCATCCGTTGGCAAAAAGTACCTTGTTGGATGACGAGACGTTGCGGGCCTGGCCTTCTCTGGTGCTGGAAGACACTTCGCGGGCGTTGCCGCGGCGCATGACCTGGACGTTGGATAATCAACGCCGGCTGGTGGTGCCGGAATGGGAAACCGGCGTCGACTGCCTGCTGGCGGGACTTTGCGTGGGGATGGTGCCGGGCCATTTAGCCCGGCCATTACTGGATAGCGGAGCATTAACCGAGTTACCGTTACCCACGCCGTTCCCGGATAGCCCATGCTGCGTCAGTTGGTCGGAACAACGGAACTCGCCAGCTCTGGGTTGGTTGCTGAGTTATCTCGGCGATGCCGAAACGCTCAACTATGAATGGTTGAGCGAAACGGAAACCTAGCGGCGGTAGTCGCGGAACGGGCCGTCAGCGACTGAACGGCGTTCAATTAGCGTTGGCTGAACTTCAATGGTTTGCGGTTCTTCACGTTTGCTGGTGATACGATCCAGCAGCATTTCCAACGCTTTTTCACCTAACTGAGCTTTGGGTTGATGAACGGTGGTCAGCGCCGGCGTGAAATAACGTGCGTTGCGCACGTTGTCATAGCCGATCACTGAGATATCCTGCGGGACCCGCAGACCCATTTCATCCGCAGCACAGATCGCGCCCATCGCCATGATATCGCCACCGCAGAACACAGCAGTCGGGCGTTGCTTCTGATTGAGGATCTGCTGCATCGCCTGATAACCGGATTCCGGTTCAAAATCGCCCTGCACAATCCACTCGGGCCGCACGGTGATGCCTGCCTCATTTAGCGCCTGCATGAAACCGGCATGGCGGCCACCGCCGGTGTTGCGCTCCATTTGTCCGGGGATGGCACCAATGTCACGATGACCGCGTTCAATCAGGTAACGCCCGGCGAGATAGCCGCCCTGAAACGCATTGTCCTGCACCGTATCGGTAAAATCGCCACGCGATGCGCCCCAGTCCATCACCACCATCGGGATATTACGGTTCTCTTCCAGCATGGTCAGCAGGTCGTCAGGGTATTCTGAACACATCACCAACAGGCCATCGACACGCTTCTGCGCCATCATCGACAGATATGCGCGCTGTTTTTGCAGGTCGTTATGCGCATTGCCCAGGATCAGCGTGTAGCCGCGATCGAAACAGTGATTTTCCACCGCCTCGATAATCTCGGCAAAATAGGGGGCTTCACTGGAGGTGGCCAGCAGCCCCAGCGTTTTGGTGTGGTTGACTTTCAGGCTGCGCGCCACGGCGCTGGGCGAGTAATGCAGCTCTTTGATCGCTTCCCATACGGCGTTACGCGTCTCTTCCGCGACAAAACGCGTTTTGTTGATGACATGCGAAACCGTGGTGGTGGAGACACCGGCGCGTTTCGCCACATCTTTAATTGTTGCCATGAAAATGGTACTCCCGGGCTTATCGCAACTAACTGATAAGTATATTGTTAAACGTTTGCGTCTGCTAATGGTTTTGCGCCCCGATTTTCGGGGCGAATGGCGAAGAAAAAGACATTAACACCTGGTCAATAACGCTTTAACTTGCCGCAAACACAGCGTGCGCAAAATCTGTTGCGCAACGAAAGGCGGCGATTCTAGCAAGCTGGCGCGGATAAGACGAGATTTTTGCCGGAGGCTGTGAGAAAATTACGATAACCCTTCATTTATTGTGACTAAGGAGTTGTGATGAGTACAGACCTGAAACTGGCGCTGTTTACCACTGTGGGCGCGCTACTAATGATTATCGTGTTCAGCTTCACCGCGATCCTTCATTAATAAAAAAGCCGGACCTGAAAATCAGGGTCCGGCTTGTTGTTTTATCGGGTATCGGGCGTTTTTTAGCGGATAGTTTTGGGGGTCATCATACGGCGTGCCCCGACGTAGTGTTTCAGCCAGTAATCCTCACCCAATGCACTGATTTGAATATCTTTACCGGTACGAGGCGACTGGATAAATTTGCCATTACCAAGATAAACACCGACATGATCGGCAGTGCCGCGATTATTGATGCGGAAGAACACCAAATCCCCTTTCTCCAGCATATCGCGCTTAATCGGTGCCGCATCCCGCAGGTGATACATTTCGTTGGCGGTGCGCGGGAATTTATATTTGACCAGGTCTTTGTAGGCGTACCACACCAGACCGCTGCAATCGAAACCGGTATGCGGTGAAGTGCCACCCCATTGGTATGGTTTACCAATCTGCCCCATCAGCTTGTTCATCGCGGTTTCGCGTGCTTTCTGATAGCGCTGACGGTGAGAATTGCTCATCTTGATGGTGGTCAAATCGCGGTCATCGTCCTGCTTCGCGCTTCTCTTCGCCAGACGTTGGTGACCATATTTTTTTGACGGTGATTTCAGCAGGGCTTTCTTGCTGCGGGTTTTATGCAGCGCCGTTTCCATTTTCGGCTGTTTTTTCAGCTTTAGCTTCTGAACACTGGTAGCAAGACGGGATTTTTTGGTGCTGGTTTTTACCGGACGTCGCTTGCGACGCTCATCTTCGCGCGCACTTTTTTTCTCAGCGTTATGCAAACTGGCATTGATGGGCGCATGCGGTGACGCAGAAGCCACATTAAAAAACAGTTGGGCGAAAGCCAGCATAAAAAGCGTAATGAGTAAACGCATAGTCCGGTACAGGTTAAGCAGTCTGAAGAAACAGCCCGCAGCTATGTTAGAAAAATCTGATCAACGATCAGCACCGAGATGATTCTAATCCAGTTTTTTTCTAAAAGGTAAGGCATTTTTCTATTAATGTGTTAGCAGAGTTGATATGGGGCAAAAATGAGCGATTTCAGCTGGTTAACCCAGCAGATATATTGCTAATTATTAATCGGTTCATGCTTAATCATGATATGAAAATGTTATTTATGGCACCGGAACTTAACAAACATGGCGATTGATGTGCCTGAACCGCAAAATCCCGTTTTAGTGCGGGGGTGAAATCGCTACAATAAACAAACACGAAGTGAGGAATTAAGGAAGGCAAAAATGAGTACTGTTGAGAAAATCCAGCGCCAGATCGCAGAAAACCCGATCCTGCTGTACATGAAAGGTTCGCCGAAACTGCCAAGCTGCGGTTTCTCTGCACAAGCGGTACAGGCTCTGTCTGCCTGTGGTGAGCGCTTCGCGTATGTTGATATCCTGCAAAACCCGGATATTCGTGCCGAGTTGCCAAAATATGCCAACTGGCCGACCTTCCCACAGTTGTGGGTTGATGGCGAGCTGGTCGGTGGTTGCGACATCATCGTCGAGATGTTCCAGCGTGGTGAACTTCAGCCGCTGATTAAAGAAACTGCTGAGAAGTATAAAGAAGCAGAATAAGCGTTAAGGCCGACAGTCGTCGGCCTTTCTTTTGGTCACTCGGCGGAGTCTTCTTCCGACAGTTCGTCACTGAACGCCAGTGGCCAGCCCCCCAGACGTTTCCAACGGTTCACTAACTCGCAAAACAGGATGGCGGTTTGTTCGGTATCGTACAGGGCGGAATGCGCCTGGGTGCTATCAAAATCCATCCCTGCCGCTTTACAGGCTTTTGCCAGCACCGTCTGACCCAATACCAATCCACTTAATGCCGCAGTGTCGAAAGTGGCAAACGGATGGAATGGATTACGCTTCAGACTCACGCGTTCCGCAGCCGCCATCAGGAAGTTGTGATCAAAGGTGGCATTGTGCGCCACGATAATCGCACGATTACAATGGCTGTCTTTCATCCCTTTGCGCACCATCTTAAAAATGGCATGCAGCGCATCATACTCGCTCACTGCGCCACGCAACGGGTTGCTGGGATCAATCCCGGTAAATGCCAGTGCTTCCGGGTTAAGAATCGCGCCTTCAAAAGGTTCAACGTTGAAATGAAGCGTCTCATCACAATGCAGCCAGCCGTCATCATCCATCTTCAGAGTAGTGGCGGCAATTTCTAACAGGGCATCGGTTTTGGCATTAAAACCGGCAGTTTCGACGTCGATCACCACGGGATAAAAGCCGCGAAAGCGTTGATGGAGAGCGTTTAAGGCGTTCGATTCAGACATCAGGATCTCATAGCAATAAATGGGGCAGCGCGCATTATGGCAAAAATTGCGGGAGGGTGCAGCAGGAGAGGTGGGTCAGCCGGTAAAAGTACAGGCTGACCTTGCAACAGGTTAGTTGCCGATGCCGTGTCCGGCATGTTTGTTTTCGATCAGCTCGATTTTATAACCATCGGGATCTTCAACAAACGCAATAACCGTGGTGCCGCCTTTAACCGGACCGGCTTCACGCGTCACTTTGCCACCGGCATGACGGATTTGGTCACAGGTGGCAGCAACATCATCAACGCCCAGCGCAATATGACCGTAGGCGTTACCAAGGTCATAGCTATCCACGCCCCAGTTGTAGGTCAGTTCAATCACCGCACCTTCGCTCTCTTCGGTGTAACCGACAAATGCCAGCGTGTATTTGTATTCCGTGTTCTCGCTCTTGCGCAGCAGACGCATACCCAGCACTTGGGTATAAAACTCGATTGAACGTTCCAGATCGCCAACGCGTAACATGGTGTGAAGTAAACGCATAACATCCTCTTTTAAAAAGCACAAAAGCTAAGTATAGCGAGTTAACGCTACGAAAAAACAGCGCTGCCGCACATTGGGGCGGCAGCGGGGAGATTTTACAGAGTAGGGTAGTCGGTATAGCCTTCCGCACCACCGCCGTAGAAACTCTCCGGGCGTTGTGGGTTAAGCGGCGCATCGTGTTGCAGGCGCGCAACCAGGTCCGGGTTGGCGATAAAATCACGGCCAAACGCGACGGCATCGATCAGACCACGCTGAATCAGGTCATCTGCTTTCTCAACGCTATAGGCACCGGCACCAATGATCACCCCTGGGAACAGGGCGCGAACTTTCTCGCGGAAAGCATCGCTGTAGGGCTGACCGCCAGCCCAGTCCGGTTCTGACAGATGCAGATACGCCAGCTTGCGTTTACCCAGTTCCGAGATGTACCACAGCGCAGCGGCTTCTTCATCCGGACCGTTTTCCAGGTTCTGGAAGGCACCAATCGGCGAAATGCGGATACCAATACGGTCGGCTGACCAGTTGGCAATAGCCGCATCCACCACTTCCAGCGCGAACCGACCACGCTTCGCAATCGAACCGCCGTATTCATCAGTACGTTGGTTCGAACCAGGGGCGAGGAACTGGTGCATCAAATAACCGTGCGCAGAGTGCAATTCCAGCAGATCAAAATCGGCTTCGCGCGCATTGGCTGCTGCCTGACCAAAATCTGCCACAATCTGCTTAATTTCTGCCACGCTCAGTTCGCGCGGCAGCGAGGTATCTTCACGATAGACGCTGCCATCAGCGTGGCGTAACGACGTACGCGTACCGGCGGCCAGGGCGGAAGGAGCGACGGGTGCCAGACCGTTTGGCTGCACACTATGATGAGAGATGCGGCCGGTGTGCCACAGCTGGACAGCACTGTGACCCCCTGCGCCATGAATGGCTTCGTTAATTGCTTTCCACGCGGCGATTTGCTGCTGCGTATGCAGCCCCGGCGCACCTGCATAACCTTTCGCCTGGAAAGAAATTTGCGTTGCTTCGGTGATAATCAGACCCGCGCTGGCGCGTTGCTGATAATACTCAGCCATGAGCGGAGTCGGAATGTCGCCTGGCTCAATGCTACGCAGACGCGTCAGCGGGGCCATGAAAACGCGGTTAGGTACGGTAATCGCACCCACTTTCAGTGGGGAGAACAGCTGTTTACTCGCCATGTTGACTCCTGTATTAGACCGGTCGTCTAGAAATTGCGGTTTTTAAAATCAGTGGCTACTCAGCCACTGCTCAATGGTTTCGAGCGCCAGGCTGATGGGGCCAGGTTCTCGTGATATTTTGCTTTGCAGGCTGGCACCCAGCCAGAGCAAATAACAACGCTGGGCCAACTGTTGCGGGCTCTGACCATAAGGCAGCGCCTGCTCTGTAGCCACTTCTTGCAGGCAGCGAGCGTAAGCGCCAATTACAGCATTCGCGCCCTGTTGCAGTGCATCGCGCATCGGCTCAGAGAGATCGCACACTTCGGCAGAGAGTTTCACGCCCAGGCAACCCATAATATGGCCCTGCTCGATAAATCCGTGTTCAGCGCTACGGAAGTGTTGCAGGAAGCGCTCTCGTGCTGTTGTGCCTGGTTGATTCAGTTGGCGCTCAATCATTTGCAAATGGTGAACAAAATAACGCTCCAGCAGGGCGACGCCAAAGGCTTCCTTTGAGCGGAAGTAATGATAAAACGAGCCTTTCGGTACTTCCGCCAGCGTCAGCATCTCGCTGAGGCCCATGCCGGTGAAACCACGTTGCAGACAAACCTGCTCGCCGGTCGCGAGCAGGTGTTCTCGGGTTTCGTTGCGTTGTTGAGTCTTGTTCATGTGTCGCAGAGTAGTAGACCAGTCAGTCTAATGCAATCTTTAACTCAACGTCTGGCACGATCTGATCATGTCCAGCCTGGGTTGATATTCGCCGGTCTGGATGTTGAACATGCCCAGCAGGGTATGGAACAGGTTATCCTGTGATACCGGAGTCTCCGCTGCCTGTTGACGTAAACACCCCTGATTAACGTGATACGCGGCGGCGTAACCGGGTGACATCCACATCAACAATGGGATATGTGTTTGCTGTGAAGGAGCAAACATATAGGGTGCACCGTGCAGATACATGCCGTGTTCACCCAGCGATTCACCATGATCGGAGAGATAAACCATCGCCACGTTGAAACGGTCACTTAACGCTTTCAGTTTGTCGATAGTACGACTCAGCATGTCGTCGGTGTAGAGCAGCGAATTATCATAGGTATTGACCAGGGCCTGATGATCGCAATCCTGAATCTGATTGCTGTCGCAGGTTGGCGTAAAGCGGCGGAATTGGCTGGGATAGCGCTGATAATAAGCCGGACCGTGGCTACCCATTTGATGGAGCACGATAATCCCGTCGTTGTGCAAACTGGCGGTATAGTTATCGAGGTTATGCAGCAACACATCGTCGAGACAAAAACCGTCGTGACAATATTGTGTCAGATTCCACATTGTCATGTCGGTATGGGGCACACGGTCGCAGGCACCTTTACATCCGCCGTCGTTTTCGCGCCACAGCACGCTCACCCCGGCATGCGCCAGCACATCGAGTAGGCCTTCCTGATGGTGTGCCAGATTGGCGTCGTATTGTTCGCGCGGCATGTTGGAAAACATGCAAGGTACGGAAACGGCGGTTTCAGTGCCACAAGAAGTAGCGTGCGGATAATAAATAACTTGCTGTTGTTTTAACTGCGGGTTGGTGTCGCGTTGATAACCGCCGAGGGAAAAGTCTTCCGCACGGCCGGTTTCACCCACCACCAGCACGACCAGGGTTTTTTTCTGTTCGGCCGCGATTAACGGGCCTTTGTGTGCATCCTGGCCAATTTTGACCAGTTGCTGGCTACCCTGTAACCAACGTTGATCGACGTAGTGGCCGGTGCCGCTAACGATATTCGCCGGAGTGATCATTTTAACCAGGCCTTTGTTGTTGCGGATCAACGAGGCATAGTCTTTATAAAACAGCACGGCCATCAGCAAAATGATCAGCAGTGCGCCAAGTGCACCCGCCAAACGTTGCAACAAACTCCACCACCAACGTTGCCCATTCTGAATACGAATGCTGCTGATAACGGCGACTGGCAGAATGCCCATCAACAGCATCCAGACCACCCAGGTTCGGCTGATTAATGCACCGGCTTCTTGTGCATTCGACTCAAACACGTTTTCGATCATGTTGGTGTCAATGACCGTGCCAAAGCTATGCATAAAGTAGTTGGCAGCGGCACTGGTCAGTACCAGTACGATCAACAGGGGTTTACGGATAAATGGCCAGGTGATCAGGCTAAAAATAAAGTAGAACGCCGAAATCAGTACCACAGGGATACTGGCGGCAAACAGATAATCATGCAGTCGATCGTAGGTGATAATTTGCCAGGCGCGGAAGACAAACAGGCCATTTAAGACGATGGCAAAGAAGAGAGCAGCACCAAAATTAAACCAGGTCGAGTGACACTGTAACTTATTCGGGAATTTCATGGAAACTCTATCAGAAAACGGAATGTCGCCAGAGTAGAGACAAAATATGAGGAAAACCTTAACGAAAGCTCAATGCAGTTACCGGCGGTACGACCTGTTTGGTAAACAGGAGTTACCCAATCTGGGTAAGGATAATTAATTGCGTGGAATGTAGACCAGGGGCGTTTACTCTTTGCACAATGCCACTAAGCTGTTATCAATATGCTGCAAACCCATGACGTCGGAGTTGAAGTGGCCGAGCAACTTGAGTTTTTTCCCGTCCCCAGTCCCTGCCGCGGCATTTGCCAGAGCGATGAACGCGGCTATTGTCGTGGTTGCCTGCGCAGTCGTGAAGAGCGGTTTAACTGGATGCAATACAGCGATGCGCAGAAACGTGATGTGCTGCGTTTGTGCCGCCAGCGTTGGTTGCGCTTACAACGTAGCCAGAAGAGTGAACAACCTGACGAACCGCAACAACCCTCACTGTTCTGAGCATCTCACCAGGTTACTTTCCGTTATACTGCCGATTCATCATTCGGAATTGTGTTTTAAGGGAGAACCTTGATGCTACAACCGCAACAGATTGCCCCGCAGGGACCGACATTTTCACCGCTGATCATGGGTTACTGGCGTTTAATGGAGTGGGGTATGACGGCCCAGCAATGCGTACAATTTATTGAGCACCATTTGTCGCTGGGGATCACCACCGTTGACCACGCTGATATTTATGGTGATTACCGTTGTGAAGCCACGTTTGGTGAAGCACTGAAACTGGCGCCAGGTTTGCGCGAAAAACTGCAAATCGTCACCAAGTGTGGCATCGCTACGCGTGCCAAAGCGGAACATCAGATTGGTCATTACATCACCGAAGCGCGGCATATTTTGCAAAGTGCGGAAAACTCGCTGCGGCACTTCGGTACTGATCACCTTGATCTGTTGTTGATTCACCGTCCTGACCCTTTGATGGATGCGGATGAAGTGGCTGAAGCCTTTCTTGCTTTACATCAGAGCGGCAAGGTACGTCACTTTGGCGTCTCCAATTTCACACCGACACAGTTTACGCTGTTGCAGTCGCGGCTCCCTTTTACTCTGGCGACGAACCAACTGGAAATTTCGCCTCTGGAGCAGTCGACCTTGCTGGATGGAACCCTGGATCAATGCCAGCAGTTACGCATGCGACCGATGGCCTGGTCGTGTCTTGGCGGCGGTCGTCTCTTTAACGATCCGCATTACCAGCCGCTGCGGGATGAGCTTCATCAGATACAGCAGGAAATCGGTGCCAGCAATATTGAACAGGTGGTTTATGCCTGGGTCATGAAACTGCCAAGTCACCCCTTGCCCATTATTGGTTCCGGCAAAACGGCCCGTGTCAGTGATGCGGTCGCCGCCTGTCAACTTACGCTCGATCGCCAGCAGTGGTTCCGCATTCGCAAGGCGGCGTTGGGTTACGATGTGCCCTGAAGCGTAAAAAAGCGTCAAAATCCGGCAGCCAGAACAAAAAGCGTCCAGGCTTACAGGGAAGCTAACCATAAGGAGATGTTATGAATAGAATCCTGATTGCTGTTCTGGCGCTGTTAACGAGCGGCGTTGCGCAAGCAGCGTCGGAACAGGTGACGCTGCATACGGTTACCGAGCACGGTATTGGTGCGGCTATAGGGAAAGTCACCCTCAGTGAAACGCCCTGGGGGCTGGAGTTTACCCCCGAACTGACGGGCCTGGCGCCGGGTGTGCATGGTTTTCACATCCACGCAAAAGGCAGTTGTGAACCGGGAGAGTCGGGAGGTAAAACGGTAGCGGCGGGTGCAGCAGGTGGGCATTTTGACCCGGGCAACACCGGGAAACACCTCGGACCCTATGCCAACGGTCATCTCGGCGATCTGCCGGCATTATTCGTCACCGATAATGGCAACGCTGACTATCCGGTATTGGCTCCGCGCATCAAATCCCTGAATGAAATCAAAGGGAAGGCATTGATGGTGCATGTTGGAGGCGATAATCACGCCGATCATCCCCTGCCGCTGGGTGGCGGTGGCGCGCGTTTTGCCTGCGGTGTGATTTAACACGGTGGCGGCAATTTCCCTGCCGCCCTGATTTGCGTAACCAGACGTTTCTTCATTGATTTTTGTATTGTTCCCGTGGTTTTTTCCCGCCTATGATACATAACAGGGAAAAAAGCGCAGGGGCAGGAATGAAAACCAGTGGGATCATGTTGTTATGTGCGTTGCTGGTCGGCTGTGACCAGCCTAATGATACGCAATTGCGGCTCGATGCCAGTCGACAATTGCAACGTGTGATTGACCGCAACCCATTACGTGCCAGTTGTGAGAATATTGCCCGTGGGCGCGAATGGCTGACACAACGAACGCTGGAAAAGCTGGAAGAAAAAGGCTGCCAGGAGGTGTTGCGTAGTGCGACCGAGACGGATTTCATCCACGCTGAGACTTTCCACCACAATCTGACGATGGTATGCGGCGCGATTGAGGGCAAAAGTTTTACCGGCACGGAACTGACGCGGCGCTTTATCTATTCGCCCGAGGAGAAAGCGCTGGTGGTTGAACCCATGTCGGAGCAGGATAAAACCCGTTTCGAAGGGCGAAAAACCCTGCAACAATTGCAGGCTGATTTCAATCGCCAGCAGCAGCAATATTGCCAGTAATCACCCCGGCAGCGCTTGTTTCAATTGTGCCAGCGAGCAACGCAAACGCCACAGAATGCCAGCCAGCGTGTTGGCCTCGCTATCCTGTTCAACCGGAAGCTGCGCAATCATCGCCTCCAGTTCATCCAGCGTTGCCTGCAAGGGCATATGATGCACACCCCGTATACTCATGATGCGTTGTAAATCTTCCAGACTGCTGTCGCGCATCGCTGCCAGCGTCTGAGAGCCAGGCTGCCACTCACGCAACTGCCAGACAATATGCGAACAATTGAGCAGCACCACGCCCCAGCGTAGCAGCCACGCGCGTGCCTGCTCATCACGGCTATTACTTAACTGGCTGATATGATGATAAATCTGTGACTCGAAACGGCTTTCGCTCAGTTGGGGATGACGTCGCAGTTGATCAAGAAAGGCATGACGCAGGGCGCGGATATGGCGACGGCTACGCCGGGCATCGGAACTGGGACGCAGTACCTGAAAGGCCAGCCATGCCAGCATCACGCCGCAGACCTTGGCCAGATTATCGTTGAGGAAACTCTGATAATCCCAGTCTGGCGGGTTGCTGACCGCAATAAAGGATCCCATAAACACGATAAATTGCCCCCACATACCCGCGCGGGTTTTCTGCTGCAACTTGAACAGTTGAAGGGTAGTCAGCAAAGGGAACAGCACCAGCAAAAATTGCCACAGTGCGCTGATTTGGACCATCAGGCCAAACTGCAACATAAAGCTAAACACCGACAGCCACAGCAGGGTTTTCAGCAGCAGCGAGATGCTGCCCGTTGGCGAGGGGGCGGAAGAGTAAAGCACACAGGCGATTGCGGTCAGTGTCAAAGCCGCTGCACCGGAATCCCATTGCGTAGCAATCCAGAACGCACATCCCAACATAATCACGCTGAAGGTGCGAAGTGCGCTCCATCCTGCTTCGGCGCTATCGCTTTCGCGTGCCAGTGACGGAACGCGTGGGGGCTGAAATCGGGTATCCGCATCTGCTCGTTCGATCAACCTGATCCAGCGCTGGACATTAAGGTACACCCAGCAAAAGTAGCGCAGGCGCTGCACAAAGGCGCGTTGGCGGTAATCGCCCGCTGCGGCTGGGATAATGCCGCGCAGAATCAACGCCAACTGATATTTATCGCATTCCGGCTGTGCCAGTTCGTGCAACAGTTTTTGCATGGCATCAAACAGCGACTGCGGTGCCTCTGGCCAGTTCAGTAACATGCGTCGCAGGCTGGAGAGCACGCTGGTCAGGCGCAACTGTTGATGTAACACATAGTTCAGGACGTTATTTTGCCGCCGAAAGCGGTAGTGGCTCCAGAACGCCTGAATACGTAGCAGATTCATGGTCAGGATCTGACTGATCACCGTCTCATGCGCACTACGAACATTGTCGGTGCTGCCTTGCTGCAACAGCAGCACGGCGTGTTCGAGCAATCTGGCATGCATCTGGCGCAGCGACTTCATCAGCGTATGCCCATCTGAAGTACTGGGCAGAACCATCATCATTAATCCGGCACATAAAATACCGGAAATTACTTCACAAACGCGTGCCTGGGTAATAGTCCATAACTCACTGATATCGGTGATATTGACGCTGCTGAAGGCAATAATCGCTGCGGTATAACCGGCAAGCGAAAAAGCATAGGCCACATTGTTTTGATAGTGGTTGGCAATCCAGGTACATAACGCCAGCCAGCCTGCCATAAAAAAGGCAAACAGCCAGGGTTCATTCAGCGTGTGCCCGGCAATCAGTAACGCGGCAGTGGCACCCAGTAAACTGCCGACGATACGTCCCAGACTTTTGCTGATGGCCCCCCCGACGGTAGGAAAACTGACCACGGCGGCGGAAGTCATGGCCCAGTAAGGCTGATCCAGTTGCAAGGCGTAGGCCATCGTTAGCGCCAGGCACATGGCGATTGCATTGCGCAAGGCATAGCGCCATTCACTCTGGGTGGCTTTGATCCACGGCAGATTGCGCCACGCCAACCACTGTAAATTCATCCGTGGCCTCAGCGCACAATCGAAATGGTACAGGTGGTGCCCGCCACCAGTGGAATATCCTGTGGAATGGTATCCAAATGAATACGCACCGGAACCCGTTGCGCCAGTCGCACCCAGGGGACATTGGGTTTGATATCCGGCACCAGGCCGCTGTCACTGTCGACACTCTGGTCATAAATCGCTCGCCCGATGCTTTCCACTCTGCCTTGCAGGCGTTGACCGTTGCTGTACAGCACAATATTCGCGCTGGCACCGGGCTGGATGTGACGCAGTTTGGTTTCTTCGAAATACCCCATCACATACCATGAATGACTGTCCACCAGTGAGAACAACGGTGTGCCCGCTGTGGCGTAATTACCTGGGCGCAGCGCCAGATTACTAATCCAACCATCCGTGGGGGCGCTGATTTTGGTCTGTTCCAGATTCCAGCGTGCCTGATCAAGTGTCGCCTGGGCTGCTTTGGTACTCGCTGCGGCAGCATTAGCGGTCAGATGCGCTGCATCAAGATCCTCCGCTGAAATCACATTACGGGGCAGATTGCTGCGCCGGTTCAATTCATGCTGGGCTTTCTGCTCATCCGACTGTGCTTTTGCCAGCTGTGCCTCAGCATTATCCAGGCCGATCTGCCAGGGTACCGGGTCGAGCGTCAACAACGTATCGCCTTTGTGTACAAACTGATTATCTCGCACCGCCAACGCAACAATGCGGCCAGAAACCTGGGGGGTGATATCAACCAGTTCGGCACGGACCTTGCCATCACGCGTCCAGGGCGATTGCATGTAGTAATTCCACATCCACCAGCCCGCCAATAAAGCCAGGGCAAACACCACCAGTGTGGAAAAATATTTAAAGGGATTGAATTTCATGGCGATTTATCCGAGGCTCAGTAACCAGAGTGCGGCGCTGACGCACAGCACAAACAAGGAAAGATCCATTAATGTGGGATGCCAGATATCACCGGAATACATCCAGCCACGCAGCAACGGATGGATCAGTAGCCAGAAAAAGAAACCCAGCAGTACCGCTTTGAACAGCGGTGGGAAGAACAGAGATGCACCAAAGACCAGATCAGTGAGTGGCGCGTTAGCGGTCAAGGGGAAAACAGACACTTGTCATCATCCTTAGTAAACCCAGATTCTCTCAATGAAGCGTAGATGAGTGCGTGTGTCAGCTGGCCTGGGATTTGTTTTTTGTCCTGTAAACTCGCAGAATAGTGTAAAATCTGGCTTGATAGCTAGCAAGCTAATTATAAGGAGATGAAATGGATACGACACTCGGAACAGATCTGTCTCGACTGGTGCGCATCTGGCGTGCCTTGATCGATCAGCGTCTGAAGCCGCTTGAGTTGACGCAAACACATTGGGTGACGTTGCATAATATTCATCAACTCCCGCCAGAGCAGTCGCAGATTCAGCTGGCGAAAGCTATTGGTATTGAGCAACCCTCTCTGGTACGCACGCTCGATCAACTGGAAGAAAAGGGATTAATCACCCGTTCAACCTGTGCAAATGACCGCCGTGCAAAACGCATCAAGCTAACCCGGCAGGCTGAGCCTATCATCGAGCAGGTCGAGAATGTGATTGATGCGACCCGTGATGACATTCTTAGCGGTATCAGCCTGGAAGAGGTAAACCAGATGGTGACGCTGATTGCCCGGCTGGAGAAGAATATTCTCGAGTTACAAAATCGCGAGAAATAAAAACCCGCCCCTTTTGGGGCGGTGTCATTTTGAAGTCAGGCAGCCTTAAAACAGAAAAAGTTTGTTGATTTCACCGTTCAATTTTCTCTGCAAAGAAAATCGGATGTTATAAAGCTTTTTCCTGTCGATTCCCAACGAGTCGGCGATATCCTTCAGGGTGTATTCCCGCGACAGCAGATTCAAGACTTCGACCTCCAGGGTTGTCAGACTGCCAGGTTTGACACCGTTACCCCACCGGCCAATGAGAACATCTTTAATTTTTTTTGTGATGGACTGTTTGCAATCACTGGAGTAGATCACGGTGGCAATGCGTTGGTTGTTCTTCCACCACCAGGACGCGAGATTATCCATCCTGTAATCAGATAACAATATCAACCCACTTCCGCTTTTGACTAAGTGGGAGATCCAGTGTGGATCAGAAAACAGTTTGATGTTGTAGTGTGAAAAATCAACAAAGATGAAATTGAAATTCAGATGATTATGTTGTTTATCGAGCAGCGCAGCCTGAATCCCAACGCGTAGATAATAATTTCTGTCAGGCCAAATGCTGTATTTAATGCCAGGTGAATTCTGCATTTCCAACAACTGGTCGGAGATCGTTATCACCTCACCATCATCCTTGAAGTTTTTATTCTGTTCATTTTGCATTGGAATCAACAATCCCTGTTTCATTTCCATTGTGAAGTCTAACCAGGGGGCATGATACAAATCATGAAAAAATACAGCAAGACAGAAGTATGATATCGAAAATTTCTTTCACTGGATAAAATCCTAATGGTGATGGATGATGTAATAAAGATGAGGGAAAGGATACGTATTGTTTTCCACAGGATAATGACTTGTCTAAAGTTATGGGGCAGTCAGGAAAATAAGAATATATCCTGGGTTTAAGTGTTTGCCATGATGATTCTTGCGAATAAAACACGTAAAATTAGCACGAAAAGCTAAATGTACCAAGGGTGGTCGAATGTGGCAAAAGGCAGTGTTACTTATATGTTTCCTTTATGCTAATTGATAACGGTAACTATCATCACCTCAGCGGTCCTGGCCAGCCAGGGAGGTTCTTTTCTCTTTCCATTCCAGAACTTAATTTTCAGACGATAAAGAGTTTTAAGATTATACAAAGTAGATACTAAGATAGTGGACTGTTTTTATCTTATCAATGCCAGTGATGTTGTTGTTCGTGAAGAAGCATTTTTCATTAATATGTTGTGTAACGATTTAAATCAGAGCTAAATGGGTAAAGGTTTTCTTAAAGGAAGTGGTAATTATCTCAATTATCTCGCAATATCTGAGATTGCAACGAATAATTTATAATTTTAAATAAGTTCCCGTTGTGTCATATACTTATTTTACATCTTGAAATTTTCAGTTACCCTTCGCTTGACATTCTTTTTTAAAAGATGAAAAGTAACGCCAAGACCGAGTAACTTTGTAAGTAATAAAACCATAAAGCATATAAATCTTACTAGAGAATAGGATAAACCCATTGGCTGAATGTCAGTGAGAATTTAGTAATACTCTTACAACACCAGGATGTAATCTGATAATTAATTTCAGAGGCATGTTTTTGCTTGCTCAATAATATGAGCAATCCACACGCATACACCTCTTTGACGTTAATAGTCACACTCACTTATACAGTAGGTAAAAATGAAGATTCAGACAGGCTTAATGAAGTTCAGCCCATTGGCCTCAGCGATTTTGCTGGCCCTGCCAGTTATGGTGAATGCTGCCGACCTCAGCATGCCCAATGGTAACATCAACATGGCTAATGGGGTGCCGGTAGTCAATATCAATGGGGCTAACGGCAATGGCATATCGCATAACATTTATGACAAGTTGAATGTTGGCAAAGAAGGTTTGATTTTCAACAATAGCCAGAATGGTGCGAACACTTCTCTGGCAGGTCAGATTGCCGGGAACAGCAACTTAGCCTCAGGAACAGCAAAAGTCATTCTGAATGAAGTCACATCAAAGAATAAAAGTAATCTGAATGGCCAGATGGAAGTTGCCGGAGATAAAGCCCATTTGATCATTGCTAACCCAAATGGTATCAGTTGTGATAGCTGCGGTTTTATCAATACCGATAAAGTCACCATGACAACCGGCAAAGCAGACCTTAATAACGGTGAATTACACGGATACTCTGTCAATGGTGGTCTTATTACGACAAACGGTTTAACCAGTGATTCGCCAACGGCGATACTGGCGCGTTCCATCGTAGTTAATGGTGATATTAATGCATCAGGCCAGGAACTCACATTGATTGCGGGTAATAACTACGTCGATACGTCAAATAAGGTGACGGGCACAGTGAATGCCAGCGGTGGAAGAAATAGTTATGGTATTGATGTCGCTAAACTTGGTGGTATGTACGCCAATAAGATTAACTTAATCAGCACCGAAAATGGTATCGGTGTGCGTAACGCAGGTGTGCTGGCTGCGGGGAGTGGCGGCATTCAGATTGATACGAATGGCCGTCTGATCAACAACTCAGCTCAGATTAAATCAACAGGAGCCATCGCGGTAAAAACCAAAGGTGCGCTTGAAAATGTTACCGGTAAAATCGTCAGTGATAAAACGATATCGATAGATACCAATAAAAACGGGATTAACAACAGCCGGGCGGGCAATATTATGTCTGGTGCTGATATATATATCAGTAGCGGTGAGTTTAACAATGTTAATGGTAAGGTCGCGGCGGCTGGAACCCTGGCAATGAACACCAATAATGCGACCCTGACCAACTATGGTAAAGGTAATAGCGTTGGGATCGAAGCGGGTGTTGTCGTATTGCAAACCGGTGCATTAAATAACAATAATGGCCAAATTAAAGGCTTTTACGTCGGTTCCGAATCATCCAATCTTAGTAATAATAACGGTATGATTGAGTCATACAGCGATGTGGATATTTCTACCAGTGGCTCGGTAAATAACACGTCGGGTTTGATTCGTGGTGCGAACGGCCATGTCAAAATTGATGCCTCAAAGGGCACACTCACTAACAGTGGCACCAAATCTGCGGATGCCGCAAGCTCAGATTCACTGGGGATTATTGCGGGTGAGGGGGGCATTCAGATTTCGGTTGCTGCCCTTAATAACAGTAATGGTCAGATTGCTTCAGCAGGGGATATTGGTTTCCTGACAAAGTCTAATGTTAACAATGTTAATGGTAAGATTGCGACTAAGAAAAGTGTGTCAATTAAGGCGGCTTCTCTTAGCAATGCACAATCCAGCATTGTTGGTCAGACAGGGGTTGATATTGATTTGACCGGCGATGTTACTAACCACATTGGTATCATTTCATCTGAATATGGTGATGTGAATATCCGGGCACGGCATGTGAATAACAGTGGCGGCTTGCTGTTGGGACAGAATATCAGTCTGGATGCGGTTCATGATGTGAACAATGATACTTCACTTATCGTGGCGCAAAAGAAACTGACCATAAACGCGGGTGGCACTGTTGCCAATCAGAACGGCAACAATTTTGGTGACGTCTGGGGGCTCTATTTTGGCATGCCAAACCAGAAAGGTGGGATGATCGGTAATGGTGGTGTAGAAATCACTGCCAATACTTTAAACAATAACAACAGCCGTATTATTGCGCAGCATGCCCCTCTGACACTGGCGATAACCGGTGCGCTGTATAATGACCGCAGTATGCTGATTGGCGCGGGTGCATCAAGCATTAAAGCTGGAAGTCTGAGCAGCAATTACTCGACCATCCATTCAACAGGCGATTTATCTATCGATACCCGTAGTCTGTCTTTAGCCAGCAGCGGTAGCATCATCGATAATGATGCAACCGGTATCATTGCTGCGGATGGCGCACTGACGTTGAATGTAGCCAATAATTTTACCAATTACGGTTGGATCACCGGTAAGCAGAAAGTCAGCGTTAACACTGCGGGTGTGTTGTACAACAGGAATACCATTTATTCAGATAACGAAACCCAGGTTTACGCTAAATCCGCCGTATACAACTTTAAAGACATGGTGGCTGGGTTAAAACTAACGGTTAGTGCTACCGAAACGGTTTATAACTCCGGTAATATGTTTACTGAAGGCCATGCCAGCATTACAGGTAAACGCGTTTATAATGAAGGCAATTCAGCAGTCATGGGTGGTCGTCAGGGACTGGAACTGGAAACGGACACTCTTATTAACAGCGGGAAAGTCGTAGGGCTGTAATCATTAAGCCGGATAAAAGCAGCAGGAATGCTGCTTTTATCCCGAAAAAAATGTTATGAAAAATACCCTCAGACCATTACTGACGTCTCTTATTTTGGGCGTGAGCGAGCAGGTGGCAGCAGAAGTGGATTTAAATCGCCTGGTTAAAGCGCAGCAAGATCTTGAAAATAGCACCCGTCAGGAGAACAAGCTGGTAAAGAAAGACGTTTATTCAAAAGTGGAAGGTTCTGTCATCAATAGTATAGATTTTCCTGCGGAGGAAAACTGTGTAGAACTGGATGCTTTAATTATAAATAATGATTTTCTCAATGACGCCAACATTAAAAAAATAAAATCGCAGATTGCAGGGCGTTGCCTGGGAACAGCAGGGATTGAGACGCTGGCAAATACATTGCAGGATTATTATATTAACGCGGGCTATGTGACTACACGTATACAGATTCCCAGCCAGGATCTGGCAACCAGGAAGTTAGTCGTCGATGTTGTGCCCGGAAGGATTGAAAACATCCTGATAAAAGATAACGATATCAGAAAATGGATATTACCCTTTACATCGGGGCAGATCCTTAATGTCAGGGACATCGAACAGGGTGTGGAAGTTCTGCAAAAAGTTCCTGGGTTAAACATCGAAATCAATATCGAACCTGGTAGTAAGGCAGGTTACAGTAATGTGGTGATGAGCACCGGGCGCTTGACAAACTGGAACGCACGAACCTGGATAAATAACTGGGGTGATAAGGCAACAGGAAAATATTTGCTCGGTGGTGCAGGTTATCTTTACAACCTCAGCAAGATGAATGATGTGTTCTGGTTGTCAGGCACCACAAATGCGGATCGTAAATCGGGGCGATATAACAGCATCAGTTCATATTACTCAATACCTTATGGTTATTGGGATTATGAAATCTTTTACAGCAACAGCCATTCCCGGCAACTGATTAATATTGGTCCATATGGATTCAATTATATTGGCGATAGCGAGAGCCTGAGTTTAAAGGCCGCACGAACCGTTTACCGTGATCGGGATAAGAAGGTGGCGCTGAGCGCTGAACTATTGCGCAGGAACGTGGCTTATAAGTTAGAAGATGTTGAGTTGGCGTTGCAAAAGCGCAATATGACTAACCTGCGTTTAGGGATTAATTTTAAGAGAAATATGCCAGGTACGATACTTGACACCACCTTGTCTTATCAGCGGTTTTTCCCGTGGTTGGGCGCCGAGGAAACGCCTGATATGCAATCCGGTGATGTCAGTAAACAAAGCAATGTTCTAAACCTGGATATTAATTATACGCGGTTAGTTAATGTGTTATGGACTGACGCCTATTATGAACTTCGGTTAGGTGCACAGTATTCTCCAGATGCATTAACTTTGCAGGACCAGTTTAGCATTGGCGACCGTTGGAATGTGCGCGGATTCGAAAATAGTGCCGGGCTTTACAGCGATAAGGGTATCTATAGCCAAAATACGCTCAACTTTATTACGGGATTCTCAAACCTGGAATGGTATCTGGGTACGGACTTTGGTGCTATTTTCAAAGGAAACAACCAACGTGACGGGATTGATTATCAACAGTTATTGGGTGCGACAGTCGGCTTGAAAGGCAGTATTAAAGCGTTGGGTTATGATGTGTCATTATCTAAACCTTTACTCTATCCACAGTCTGTCAATGCCGACAAAGTAAATTTTAATCTTAATATTTCTTATCAATTTTAATTATCAAGGAATGATCATGTCTGTTGGTACGGATATCGTTGAAGTTGAACGGATTAAGAATGCTATTTTACGTACAGAAATGGCTTTTCTGAAACGTGTTTTTACTGATGAGGAAATTGCACAAATCGGCGTTGAGTATCCTGATTATGAAAGAGCATCAGGGTTTTGGGCCGCAAAAGAATCCATTGTCAAAGCGACGGGGTTAGGTTTTCGCAATGGAGTTTGTTTTCATGATGCCGAAATTAGTCACGATGAAAATGGCGCGCCTTACTTCAAGCTGCATGGCCGATTAAAGGAAGTTATTACTGAAAAAGGATTTACAAACATAACCTTGAGTATTTCGCATTGTCGCTTGTACGCGATTGCCGTGACAATTTTGACTTAATTTATAAACCGAATTCCAGCTATGTATAAATATCATGATCTTATCAACAAGAACGTCTTAATAACCGGTGCCAGCGGTGATATCGGTTTGAGCATTTGCGCCGGTTTTTTGCAGCAGCAATGCCATGTCTATGCGTTGTATAAATCCAACGCAGCAGATCTACAGCAGCTCAAAGATACGCATCCACAGGGAGAACGCCTGCATATTCTCCAGTGTGACCTTGCGAATCAGGAAGCAGTGAAGCAGTTATGCCTGTATCTGAGCGCACAAATCAGCAAGCTGGATGTGCTGGTGAATAACGCCGGTATTGTGCGAGACGTACTTTTCGCAGCAATGGATAATGATGATTTTAATACGGTGATTGATACCAATTTAATCAATACTTTTGTTCTGACGAAAGAAGCGCTTTTGTTATTAAGAGCTGCTGAGACTGCGACAATAATCAATGTTGCTTCTATTGCTGGACTTATTCCGAGCGTCGGACAGAGCAATTACAGTGCATCAAAAGCTGCACTGCTTGGCTTTACCCGTACGTTGGCTGCGGAGCTGGCACCCAGAGGGGTCAGAGTCAACGCAGTAGCGCCAGGTATGATTGAATCTAAAATGGTGAAAAAAGTATCACGTACTGTGGTGCGTGATGTCACGGCCTCCGTCCCCCTGAGGCGGCTGGGGAAGTGTGAGGAGGTGGCAAATACCATTATCTACTTAAGCTCCTCAGCATCCAGTTATATTGTTGGCCAGACCATCGTTATCGATGGTGGCCTGGTGATGCGGTGACTTATGTCGAAATATACTATTCCTTCACAGATATTTCTCGAGATGGGTGGCTGGCGTCAGCCACTTATCATGGTCGACAGGATCGATGATTACAAGCATGGTGAAAGTGGTTACATAAAAATAATAAAACATGTGACCTTTAATGAACCTTATATCGCAGGGCACTTCCCGGAAGACCCTATTATGCCAGGGGTACTTATTGCAGAGATATTCGGCCAGGCCAGTGAGTACTTCTCTTTTTTGACCGACATTTGCGATATCTGGCAAGAGAGATATCAGCAAGAAATGAGAACGTTACGGGATATTCATGCAAAAATTACAGACGAAAATTTGCGTTCAATCATCCGGACACGGCGTTGTCAGGTGCGTGGTGTGCTCGCTGCACAAAATTTGAAATTTAAAGATATTGCCCGGCCTGGGGATACGATTGAGGTCAGCAGTAAACTTTCATTTTCAGACAGCAATGGCTTCAGACACTATGCGGTTTCTGCTCATGTTGGCAAGAAACTGATAAGCCAGGGCGTAATTATTAACTATCGGGAAGTAAAATAACTCATTACGGTGAACACAGATGAATACGATGCAAGAAAATATTGAAGAGCGTAAAGCCGTTTTACTTACCATTAAGACCGAGATCATTCAACGTCTGCATATACAGAAAAATGTGGCGCAAATTGATGATGACACCCCTTTATTCGGCAACGGACTAAAACTGGACTCAGTCGACGCTACCGAAATTTTGGTGTTATTGGATAAGAACTTTGGCATTCGACCAGGTGAAGGTGAAGACCCGTCTTATATGCGTAGCATTAACAGTCTGGCTTCATTTGTATTGCAGCAGAACCAGCATCACTAATTTTCTTACTTAATTAATACGGGTTATTTTATGAGCGCTCTTTATAAAATGCATTTGGCGAAGAACGCAGTAATGGGCGTTTACAATGGTAAATCAGTGCCATTGTCTTACACCTCCCAGGTGGAGGCTTATAAAGCAGTACGAGAAAACGCCTTACTGGTAGATTATTCACATATGTCGATTGTGCGTGTCATGGGTGATGATGCATGGTCACTGGTCAACCATCTGGCCTCGGCAGATGTCTCCGTCATACGCGATGAACAGGGTATTTATTCCTTGCTGTTGAATGAAGATGGCACTGTTTGGGGCGACGCTTACATTCTTTGTACTGATGAAGGGTACTATATTCTCTCTGAGTCACTTTCTGTTAACGATATCATTGAACGGCTCAATGTAATTTTAGAATACAGAGTCGATCTGGATATTCAGGACGTGCCAGAAATCACTGCGATGGACACTCAAGAGTGGGGCGCTGTTTTGTTGGAAGGACCCTACGCCTGGGAACTGCTCGCTGAAATCTATGGCTTTGATATTATTGGTTTGCCGTACCACGAATATATGAGCACTGATGATGGCTTAATCACTTTCCGCTGTGGCAGACACGGTGAGTATGGTTATCTGCTGGTCGGTGAGCAACAGCAACTGGTTGGAGTCTGGCAACAATTGCTTGATAAAGGTGACAAGTACCAACTGAAGGCTGCTGGTCTGGACTATCAAGAGCTGGTGCGGATTGAAAATCCTTGTTGGGATGCATCCATTTATCAAAACTATAGCTGCAACCCACTGGAATTACAGATGCAGTGGGCGATTCAATACGATAAAGAAAATTTCATTGGTAAATCGGCTGTTGAAGAATTTTCCCGTAGGGGGGCAGAACGGAAATTAGTGGGTATGGTGCCGCTCGTTGAGGGTGGTGATATCACGGCTGACGATAAGGTGCTGGCCGATGGTGTAGTAGTTGGTGTAATTATAAAAGGGGGTTATTCACCAGCAAGAAAATCTTATATTGCACTGGCTTTGATTGATAGCGATTATGCCTGGTCAGATATTGCCGGCTTTGCTATTCGCACGGCGCATGGTGATATTAATGCCGCTACGCATAATCTCCCTTTCTTATATAACTTCAGTATGTTGGTTAATCCAACCGAACACAGTTTTATCGACACAACCAAGCCCAAGAGCGCGCTGTCAGGCATAAAAGTTTAGTGAATTCATGATGAAGACAAACAGAAAAAGAGTGGTCATCACCGGGATGGGCATATTGTCATCCCTGGCCGATAATATTGCTGATTTCAGGCAGGCATTGCTGAATAAGCAATGTGGCGTTACTGACAGTCTGCGTTTTGCGCAATGGTTTGAAAACGCCCGCGCGGCGGAAATTCTTCATGCCATCGATTATTCCGCGATCCCGGGCGATATCCTGGAAACACAGGATAACGCTTCATTGTGGGCGTGGAAGGTCAGCAAAGATGCATTAACGCAAGCCGGGCTGGTTAATGATCAAACCCACCTGGACAACACCGGATTAGTGATTGGTGTCTCCTCCGCCGGAACCGAGGCGTTTTTACCGCTGTTTGAACAGCGCATGCATGATTTCTCGCTGAAGAAAGCCATTTACTCCGGTGGTTTCTCTTCATGCTGCGCCAGCGTGGCAACGCTGCTTGGCCTGAAAGGGGGCACGGAACTGGTTGCCACCGCTTGCACGGCTAGTCCTAATGCCATTGGTATCGCCTTTGATCTTATTCAAAATGGCAAAAATAAAACCATGTTGGCAGTGGGTACTGAGCCGATTTATCTGCCAACGTTTGCCGGATTTTATGCTCTGAACGTCATGCATCCTGAGTCGTGTTCGCCTTTTTCAGGCCGTTCGGGTATGTCGATCGGAGAGGGCGCGGGAGCCATTGTCCTTGAGGAGTATGAGCACGCGCTGGCCCGAGGGGCCACTATCTACGGTGAAATTCTCTCTTATGCCACCTCTTGCGACGCTTACCACGAAACCGGCCCGGACCCGCGCGCCAGCGGAGCAGTTCAGGTGATGAACAAAGCGTTGCAGAACGCCGGTATCACCGCCGATGAGATCGATTATGTGAACCTGCACGGTACCGGGACCGAAGCCAACGATCGCATCGAAACGCTGGCGATGAAGAAGGTGTTTCCGCGCATTGAGCAACTACCGGTCAGTTCGACCAAATCTTTCCTTGGCCATAATATCGGGGCTGCCGGAATTGTTGAATTGATCGCATGTCTGGTGACGTTGCCACAAGGAAATCTGTTACCGACCCTGAATTTCACTGCACCGCGAGCCAACTGTGATCTGGATTATGTGCCGAACGAATTCAGAGAAAAAGACGTGACGATTTTCATGAAAAACAATTATGCCTTCGGTGGTAATAACTGCTGCATGATTGTCAGTACTCGGGCGGGGACGACGCCGGTGACCTCATATCAGGCGAAACGCGTTGCTATTACAGGCATCGGTGCAGTTTCAGCCATCGGCCATAGCATCAACGAAATTCTTGAGCATTGCTGGACGCAGGAAAAAGCCGTCAAGTTAAGCCCGGTGGCTTTTTATGACGATACGCTGGCCGAAGCCAGAGAGTTATTGGATGTTCTTCACGAAACCGGCCAGTTTACCGCACCGCATAACGAACCCAATTTTAAAACCTTTCAGGTACAAAACCTGGAACCGCGTAAGCATCTTCGCCGCTTCGATGCCCGCAAAGCGACGCGCGCCGCTACTTTCGCGCTCATCGCTCTGACTGAGGCGTTGAATCAGGCACAACGCAAGATCAAACGCGACGGTGAGGCGTTGGGATTGGTGATGGGAATGTCGCGTGGTCCACAGGAGACAACCTACAAGTATTTGCAGAGCCTGAAGCCGGACCCTCGTAAAGTGCGCACGTCTGAGTTCCCTGGATCGTTGATGAATGCGATCACCACCTTCTGTGGCATCTCCGAAGGTATCAAGGGCTATACCACCACGTTGGCCAATGGACAAAACGCCGCGCTGGGTGCCCTGGCGTATGGCTACGAGATGGTCCGTCAGCAGTTGCAGGCACAGGTGCTGGTCGGTGGGGCTGACGAATATTTCCCTTCTATGTCGCTCTATATGGATGCGGTGACTGAGAAAATTCAGATGAAGTCAGAAGCCTGTGAATACCAGGTCTACGGCGATAATCCGCAAGGTTTTGTCCCCGGAGAAGGGGCATGCATGCTGCTATTAGAAGATCTCGATGCGGCTTTGGCACGTCATGTCGGCGTTCAGGCAGAAATCATTGGCTACGGGAAATCTAACGGCAACAGCTATTTTGACCCGCAGCAGACAGATGAAAAGGCCGATGCAATGACTCTGGCTATTCAACGGGCATTTTCTGATGCCGGGGTGTCAGCGGGAGAGATTGACCTGGTTTGCGGTACCTCAAATGGCGCAGCGGAGAGCGTTAAGGTGGAACTCAACGCGATTGAACGCATTTTCCGCCATGATAAACCGCAGGTGCCAGTGGTTAACTACAATGCTTTCTTTGGTTTTGTTGAGTCTTGTGCAGCATTATTGAATCTGGCGGTGATTGTCGACTGTATTAAAAAGCAAGCGGTCCCGGCAATTCCCTATACAGAAACGTTCTGTGATGAGCGTATTAACTTTGTTCGTACCCCGTTGCAGCAAAAGATTGGTTTGGTGCTGCTGGTAGGTGCTAATGAAGGTGGCAACTTCACAGCGTTTATCATTAAGGGATAATATTTTGGATAATTCCACCATTATCTCTGGCTATAGTGCAAGGCTGGCATTTGCGGAGAACAGCAAAGAATTAATTGAGAAGCTCAGGCAGGGAAAATGTGCGGCTAAGACAAATTGGTTCGCGACTCAGCAGGCTGCTATGAGATGTGGAATAAAAGAAAATAAGTCAGTTGCCCGGCTGGCATCGAATCCTCTCAGTCTGACTGAGCAGTTATGTCAATTAATTGAGCAAGCACTGGAACACGCCATGCTCGATACGCATTGTCTGTCAGGGGATAACGTCAGAGTCTATCTGACTGGACTGGGACCGCGGGTTGATGTGATCGATTATAAAACCTTTTATGATCACAACGATATTGAAGACGTGACGCTCAATAAATCCATCACACATTTACATGTGGCTGAGATTTGTCAGGATAAACTGGCGCATGAGATCGCAAAGAAATATCGTCTTAAATTCAGCCCGCCCAATTTGCAGTGTACCAGCAACTCGTCACTGGCGGCGGTGCACCTGGCGATTCAGGCGATTGCGAGTGGCGATATTGACCTGGTAGTGGTAGTGAATAGTTCGCAGATTACGACTCAGGACATCGCTTTTCTTGTCGGTCAGTCGATGCTGGAAAGTGAGGAAGCACAACCTTTTGGGGAAGTCAGCAAAAGTGTGTTATTTGCGGAAGGGCAAAGCGGCATCGTTCTGGAAAGCGTCAGGCACCGGCATGCGCGTGGGCTGACCGGAGGTGTTCGCTTGACGTCTGATTATGCGCAAATCACTTCAGGCAGAGGGAATGACGCCGGGCAACTCAGCGTTAACCTGATGAAAGTCATGAATAAGGTGATGGAACAGGCCGGAATTCGTTACGAACAGTTATGCGCGATTCTGCCGCACGGCAATGGTTCGGAGGGGACGGATAAAGCCGAAGCGCAGGCCCTCGCTACTTTATTGGCGGAACATGCGCTTCCTGTCCTCGCCTATAAAGGACAGATAGGTTATAACCCAACCGGTTCGGGCATTATCGATTTAATTATCGGTCACTATAGCTTATGCAGCGGCGAGTTGATTTCACCAACAGGTAAGTCAGTCATACGCGAAAATATGGTGCAACATGTGTGGCTGAATAAAGGTACGATAAAACATAATAAACATCATCTGCTGAAAACGGGACTGGGTGTCGATGGTTCAATTATCGCGCTGGTGATGTCAATGTGTGATATGGACGCGTAATAAGAGACGGGATGTCGTATGTATTTATCTTCTTTCTCTATGCTGGAACCACAGGACGGTATATATATTTACTATCCTTGCTGGTTAAACGTATGGGAATCTCATCTGTATAAACAGGCGCTGAAATCAACCGGTTCACACGCATGGGGGTTCAGACGCTTTGGTACGCATAAAGATGCCTATATTAGAGAAATGATCAGAACGCCGCCTTACAAAGCTTATATCGATGCTATGGAGCAGGTTTCTGAAGCAGCATTGCAGAAATTAACGGCACGGGAGCGCATGTTATTACTCAAGTCACGCACGGCGTTTATATATGTCGATAGCTGGGGAGAATCGGCCCCCTTTGAGGATATTTCCAGTGCATTACATACAGCAACGATCGATACATTACCAAAGAACTTAGTGAAAAAGTTTTCGGTGACGGACTTCACTTGCAAAATCAGAGGGGAAAAACAGTCTCTGGTACAAGCAATGCAGGTTGCAGAGGATTATCTTAACTGGCAGGTGTTTGATTATGTGGTGATCTGCGCGGCTTATCGGGCAGTACCGGTGCTGGTGTTTTCTGAAGAAGATATTCGCTGCCCAGAAAAGGGAAAAAACAGACGGGAAAGCGGTGTAATGAATTTGTCGGTTGAGCGCGTGGGATGCTTTATTTTTAGTCGTCGGGAAGCAGAGTTGAGCGTTAATTGTGGTGGGTACTCAATTCCTGATGACAACAGAAAACTGATCAGGCAATTGGTTGAAAATCATCAGGATATTAACCTGTTTTCTTTTTCTGGGTTAAGGAAAGGGGCGGCGGAGCAGGAATTATTAAAAAATGGCAACAGCTCGGTTTTTGATGTCATTAATCTTATCGATACCTATGGCGGCAGCGGCTGCCTGTCGCCCGCATTAAGCTGGATATATCTTGAGCAGCAGGCAAGGGAGCACGGAAAAATGCGCACCCTGGTTCCCGATAATTTCGGTGGTTATAACTGGTTTGACACCCGTTACTAATCGACAGCATCAGGGAATGATGATGAAAAATAACATAAGAGCCTTGCCGGCAATACAATTGATTGATGTGTGTAAAAGCTACGGATTTGCTGAAAACAAAGTTGATGCACTAAAAAATGTTAATCTTGAAATCAAAAAAGGGGAGTTCCTGGCGCTTTGTGGGCCTTCCGGTAGCGGCAAGAGCTCGCTATTAAATGTTCTGTCGGGGATTGACCAGCCTGATGCCGGAATAACGCTATTTCTCAATAAATCGCTCAATGAACTGCATGAAAACCAACTCTCTGCGGTCAGAAGCAGGCATTTAGGATTCATCTTTCAATTTTTCAATCTGATTCCGGTGTTAAGTGCATTTGATAATGTCTATTACCCATTAATTCTTAATGGCCATTTCCCCAGGAAAACCGCGCAAGAACTGGCATGGCATTATCTCGATAGCGTAGGCATCCGCGCGTTAGGCGATCGTAAACCGGGGCAACTTTCTGGCGGTCAGCAGCAACGCGTGGCCATTGCCAGAGCATTAGCAAACCAGCCGGATGTGGTGGTAGCCGATGAACCAACCGGAAATCTTGATATGGCAACCGGCGATGCAATTCTTGATCTGTTATTAAGGATTAACCAGGACACGGGCACCACATTTATTATCTCAACGCATTCAACGCAACTTAAAGACCGGGCCAGACGCGTTATAGACATCGAGGATGGGGAGTTAGTCAGTGATTCTATTCGCTAAAGTTATGTCGCTAATTTTTGCCGGCTTATTAGTGGCTCAACCGGGAGGGGCAATAGCTGCGCCTGTGCGCACGGTGGAGAAGGTGATACAACAGGGCCTTCCCGACCAGCCTGATGCATTATTAAAAGTCAGCCGTGCTTTGTTCGATGACTATCAGCAGCATCACGAAGCGGTCGCACTGATTTTTCACTCTTATGCCCTGCTGCGGTTGGCAAATCATTTTGAAGCAGTCAACGATTATGTTAATGCTTCTGAATACGCCAAATTGGGTTTTTTTTATCTCGACGAAGCGGTAGACACACATGAAACAAACTTTCGTCTGCGGTATTTAAGAGCGCGAGTTGATGCGTATCTGCCAGCGAAACTTGGGCGCTGTGTAGTCACATTACAGGATACAGAGATACTACTGCGGCAAGCGAAAGCCTTCGATGCCGCAATTCAGGCGCAAATTAATGTTATGCGTTATCGGGCATTATCCAGTTGCCGCGATCATACACGCGCCAATGCGCTGTTGACCGCTATGCAGAATGGCACCCTGAGTGAGCGAAAGTTATTGGCACTGGGCACTGACAGCACACCGGAGTGGGATGCTCATGAACTGGCTCAGATTTTAATGCCTTTGGTGAAAGGTGAATAAATGAATTTGGCTATAATCTTGACCAGTACGGTTATTTTAATGGTGTTCAGTTTTGTCATATATAGTCTTATTTTCACCCTGCAAGATGCAAAATTCGCGTTCTTAAATCTTTTAAGACATAAAAGGCGGTCATTCTCGACGCTGTTTGCTATCACGTTGGGTGGCGTAGCAATATTTCTTTATGGTGGTTTTATTGATTACGCCTTCTGGATTTTACAACAGCAAACGGTGCGTACAAATATTGGTCATGTTCAGCTCTACGATCGAACATATTTTTCCTCTTCGAACAAAAGCAAAAGTATCATTGAAAATTATCAAGGGTTGAAGGCTGGAATTATGCAGAATGATGAGTTGTCAAAGTATATTGCGACTATTGCCGGTCAACTGGAGTTTTCCGGTGTCGTCTCGCAATATGAACACCAGGCATCCAGTTACTTTTCTGCATTTGGCCTGGAACCTCTCCCTGCCGTAAAACTGGGTTCTTTTGATACATTGATCTCCGGCAGCGATCTTTCACGCATTAAAAATGACGAGATTACGCTGGGCAGTGGTCTGGCAACCTCTCTTCATGCGGGTTACGCAGATTGGGTGGATATGTTAACGGTGAATAGCCACGGTGGGCAAGGGGCATTATCACTTAAGGTACGTGGCGTATTCTCCTCGGGCATTAAAGATTATGATGATGTCGCATTAAAAATACCGCTAACCACAGCACAACGATTAATGGATACGGATGGCGTTAGCAAAATTGTTATTCTCCTGAAAGATGAACGTCACCTTGTCGAGTTCAGTCGTCAGCTGGAAAAATACATTAATGATCATCATTTACCGTTGATTGTTAAAGACTGGAAATCGCTGTCGTTATTTTATCAGCAGGTAGAAGGGTTATTGTCGGCTATTTATTTCTTTATCAAGGTCATTGTTGGCCTGATCGTTATATTTATGATCAGCAATACGATGACTATGAACATTCTCGAAAGAACACGGGAAATTACCACCTTAAGGGCGATGGGACTCAGGCCATTTCATATCACCCGTTTGTTCTTACTGGAAGGAACCTTTATGGGTGGAATCGGGGCAATATTTAGTCTGCTTATCGGGTTTACGTTGGCGGGCATGATTAATCTACAAGGGATTGCCATGCCTCCGTCACCGGGTCAGACGCAAGGCTACAACGCCTTTATTAAAACCGACAATGTCGAGTTGATCTGGATTACGTTGGTGCTGCCAATATTGACGGCATCACTGGCAACGTTATTACCGGCGTTGAGAGCATCACGACTCAATATTGCTGATGCATTTAAATCAGCTCAAGGATGATTGTATGAAAGGTTGTACCGCTTTATCGCTGCTGTTTTTTATATCGACTGCCACATGGGGAGAGTCTGCACAGGATATTATCCGGCTGTCGGATGCTATCCGTTCACCGGATAAACCCTTTCGTTACACGGTGACGGTACTGGAATACCCTTCAGGGAGCTCAGAACCCAGAAATAAGCAGATTCTGGATATATCCATGCGCTTTCTGAAACCTGAGGGTAATCGTCAGGCTGAAGCGCGGTCGCTGGTGCGTTTTATCTTTCCAGCGCGCGATAAAGGCAAAGTGATGCTGTCGGACTGGTATGATCTATGGTTCTACACGCCGGAATTGCGTCGTCCTGTTCCGATCTCCCGACAGCAAAGGTTGTTAGGGCAGATCGCAAATGGCGATGTCATTGTCACTAACTTTGAAGATGCTTATAACGCAAGGCTGCTGGATGAACAGCCTTGCGGTGTTCATATTTGCTACCAATTGGATCTGCAACGTAAGTCATCGCAAGTGACCTGGCCGAAAGTGAAATACCTGGTCGAAAAGGGGAGCTATCGTCCGTATAAAGCCTCTTATTACTCGCTTGATGACAAACTGATGAAAGAGGTGGAGTACCGCGACTATAAACCGTTGCTGGGCAAGGTACGGCCGGCACAAATTGTCGTTACTGATACCCGTCATGGCAACGGTTATTCGGTTATGGAATACAGCGATCTCAGGTACGAATCGTTGCCAGCGTCACAGTTCACCCGTGAGTCTATTCAGCGAGGGGATCTTTGATGTCTTCTCTGCGCTGGTTGGTGCTCCCTCTCGCGATGCTGCCTGGAGAAAGGGTGTCAGCCTGTCTGTCTGACGCTAATATGGCGTTATTCGGTCAGATGTCTGCGGTGCGCAAAAGACCCGCGAGCTGGCAGATTGGCGGGAACGATCCCTGGCGCACTGATAATGGTTATACCGACCTGGTGGTGAAATACAGCAATCGCTGTTTATTCGTGGATGAGCAAATAAGGCTGAATGTCGCACTGTATGGGCTGACTTATTATCCAGTCAGGGATGGCGGGGTCTTTGAGCAAGATGATCAACGGGCGAGATTACTGTTTGACCGATTAAGCCTGACCTATAACCTGTCTGATACCGTCAGGCTGGAGGCGGGAAAAATAAGTAACAAAAGCGGCTTATTTTACCTTAAATCTCCAGCGAATCTGTTAAGTAATTACGGTGGTGGATTTAAATCGACACGAATATACCATCCGGCATTGAATCAGGTCTGGGCGGAATCATCCTGGGGATTTGAGCTGTCTGAGACGAACGAAAATAATTCGCTGTCACTTACCATCGCGCCAAAATTGGCGCAGGCGGGTAAAACGTATGAGTCTTCTGCTAACTGGTCAGCAACCCAACGTTCAAACAGCCGCGATCGTTATTTGTTGACCTATACCGATTACCGTTTTGCTGATCATACATCGTCGGCCAGCCTGATGTTCGGTGATGCAAACACGATTGCATTGGCAAACAGTTATAATTTATCTCAACAACTCACCTTCAATAGCGAACTGGCTTTGCACAGTAAACAGCGATGGCGACATCTGGATGAGGCAAAGGCTGAGCAGTTACAAAATTATGTTTTTCCAGATGCACTTTATCACACCAGAGAAAAGCAAGGTTGGGAGCTGGCGCTGGGAGTCCAATATACCACGGAGCGTTTTGACCACTTTGGCATTGGCTATTATTTTCAGAGCGAAGGCTATTCGGCACGGCAATGGAAAAAACAGACCGATGTGATCAATTTTCTTAGTCAGAAAACGCCCTATCCTTCACTGGAGAGGGCATTTGACGCCTATAAATATTTAATGGCTTCCGAGATCTATAACGCCAGCAGTAACGGTAACCTCCTGGGGAAACATTATATCAACAGCTATGCCACTATTCTTCTTAATGAGCAAGATCGTCTACAGCCCTGGTCGGCCATTAACCTGATGGATAAGAGTTCGATGACAGGAATAACTTATATCAGACAGCTTAAGTCATTAAATAACCAGATGGAGGTTTACACCGGGGTTTATATAATGGCTGGAAAAAACAATAGCGAATTCGGTCTGTTTGGCGAGACACTCGCAACGTATATCGGTTTTAATTATACATTTTAAGGTCTTATTATGGATGATAAACACGCGCCTGCTGTCGCGCTTATGTTTTCGGGGCAGGGCAATCCGGTTATCGGGATGGGGGCTGATTTATGGCATATCAATCAGCAAGCACGGCAGATTTGGGATTGTGCGAGCGATATTTCGCAGATGGATATTCGTCGTCTTTGCTTAAAAGGTCCAATGAATAAATTGGTGCAAACACCTTGCCAGCAAGTGGCGGTCACGGCGATAAATGTAACGCTGTATACTCTGTTGCTTGATAAACTCAATGTCGAGACAACAGTGGGTTGCTGCGGTCATAGTGTCGGCGAATACAGTGCGTTATATGCCGCGAAGGCTGTTTCCCTGGCGGACTTGTTTAAAATAATCCATTTCCGATCACAGTTGATGCACGAATTAAGCAAAGAAAATAGTGGGACGATGTATGTCGTGAAGGGTATCGATTATCACACAATGACTGAACTGATTGCGCGTTCGGATATTGAGTTGGATGTCAGTTGCGACAACAGTCCCCATCAACAGGTTATTGGCGGGACATCCGCTGCGCTCACGGCATTTGTCCCGCTATTGGCCCGGCATGGCTTTGATGCTTTCAAACCCGGCGTGAGTGGAGCCTGGCATACCCGTTTAATGGCGCAAGGGGTAAAGCAAATGCGCAATTTTTTAGCGACGGTGGAGATTAAACGCCCAGATTTCGACATGTTGATGAATGTGACGGGTTGTGCGGAATACGCACCGGAGAAGATTAAACACAATCTGGCGCTGCATTTAACCCATACCGTAAAGTGGACCGATTCGATGGCGCGCTTATTAAGCCATCCATTAACACCGGTGCTGATTGAGGTCAGTAACAAGGCCTACCTCGGCCATATGCTGAAGGATTTTCCTGGTTTTACATCGGAAATGACGCAACATTGTCGAACCATTACTGGTGCCTTATGATTCCAGATTATCAGAAATTTATCTCTTTTCAGGATAAGAGAGTTATTCCATTTTTCTTCGCTGTGATTCTGGTCGTTGTGGGTTTTTACTGGAAGAATAATGATTATCAATTAACGCAGCACAATGTTTGGCCGGTCAGCGCATTATTGGCTATCGTGCTGTTTAATTTCATTTATGACCTCAAGGCTTTTTGGGCGTATAGCTGTGTTATTGGTCGTGTCGATGTAAATGTTTTCTCTGAGAAGCCTTGTGGTAAGTTGCTGAATGTTGTCTCCCGTCCCGTAATCATCAGTACGCTTATGCTATGGATGTTCTGGATTATTGCAACTGGCTGGCTGTCATTGCCTGCAACGATGTATTCGGTTCTTTGTTTTTATATTACTTCATCTTGCATTGTTTACCTGGTATTCAGATGGCTCAGACCAGTGTATATTCGTCAGGTGCTGACTTCTGCTGCACCAGGTGTGAAATACCGACACCTTTATCAGTATGTTAGTGTCTGTCTCTTCACTGTCACGTTACTGAATGTCATCTCAGTTAGCCCTTTAGCACAGCAGGAAGGCTTTTCCTTGCGGGAGGGTTTCTTGTCCATAAGACTGATGGTGGCTATGCTGATTCTTTGTACTATTGTCCTGGCGATAAATTTAGCATTCGCTCGTATATCCAAAAGATATGTATTTTTGGGGCGTATCTTCTTAAAAGAAATCGACTTCTTCTTTTCAAAATCGGTTCCGTTCAGTCGTTTATCCTCGTGGCCATTAATCATCAGGATTATTATAGTGTTGTTCATTCTGGCGGTATGGATTGTTGCGGTAAGCACAGCACTTAGCCTGTTGCAGTGGCAAATCCGTTTTGAGTGGTACTTTTTGTTCTGTTTTCTACCTTGTATGGGTTATTGCTTTTTGCATACCTGGTGGCAATACCATCATGAGTTTATGATGGCTTGTGATATGTACTTTCGCTATGAAGCGTTTAACAAACGTAATCTTTGATCCTGATCAGCAGAAGTAGGTAATTCTATCTGCGAAATCTTTAAAAAGGTAAATAAAAATATTCTGAGAGGAATCTTATTTCTCAACAGTCACCACTCTGCGTAATTTACCCCGGTGAACAGGAGCGGCGGTAACACAAGGATGAGGTGAGCCTTTTTGGAACATAGGATCGTTGACGCGCTGAGCTGCATGGGATGTCGGCTTGGTTGTCGTGTGCATCACGACGAAACATTTAAAGTAGAGTTTTGTACGGATAAAAAGTTAGTACTTTGGCCTGAAGGTAATGATTATTTAAAACTGGCATTACATGAGTTAGTTTTTAAAAGTAATGGCTGTGAGCTGAGTGAGGACACTCTGATTGTTGATTTCTCACTGAGACATCTCGGTTTATTCATTAATGATGAGTGGCTAACGGTTTTCTCTGCGTGTGGCATGGAAATTGTTCTGATCCCTGACAGAAGAATGATGGCGATTGCGCATTATTGGTGGCGGAAATCAGCCAGTATCAAAGCTGTTATTCCTACCGATGCGGGGTTGGATTGTTTTATGGCCGATTTGAAAAACAGGCTCTGTGGCAGCAGGACTAAGCGGATTAAAGCTCCGGCAGCAACTGAACGAGAAATGCATGTGTTAAAGATGATATACAACGGCAGTACTGTGAACGAAATAGCCACCTTACTGGGTTGTAGCGTGAAAAGTGTTTATATCCATAAATCGACGTTAAAGAAAAAAATGGGTAGTGACATTATCTTTCATATGCTGCCGCAGCAGCACTAGTGTCAACCTTACGGGCATAAAAAATCCGGAAATGAAGTCCATTTCCGGATTCTGGCAGGGTGTCTTGATCGACTACGCGCGGGTTTAGCGCGGTGACACGGTAACCTGGCTGCCGTTAGATGCCATCACAACACGCTGGCCGACAGAGAAACGGGTGGCGGCCTGTTTCTGCACCACCATGATGGTGTTGCCGTCATCTTTACGGATTTCCAGTTCGACACCGTCACTCTTATTCAGGGTGCTCTGCACGCCCTGGCCAGCTACACCGCCGAGCACGGCACCGCCTGCGGTTGCCAGGCTACGGCCGCTTCCGCCGCCGATGGTGTTACCGAGGAAGCCACCTAATACGGCACCACCGATGGCACCAATAACATTGTTTTCGTCACCGCCCTGAATCTTGACCGGGCGAACGGAAACCAGCGTACCGTAAGAAACGCTCTGTACTTGTTTCGCTTCACTGGCACTGTAGACATCACCAGAAAGGGTGTCGTTACTCACACAACCTGCCAGCGTTAAGCCGGCAAGGGAGACGACCAGAAAACGCTTAATCATCAGAAAGCTCCTTCATGCAAAAATGTGCCGTGTTCTCATCCTGTTCTGCACAGAGTATAAGACACAAAACTGGCAATTGACTCTTCGTCCGGATAATACGCGGTTGGAGGCGAAGCATAGACCATTGCATCTCAACAAAAATTCAATTGAACACGAAATATTTTAACCTGGAATGCGCTACGCAATGTGCTTAAAAAGCGGAATTTAATCATAGAATTAGCCTGCGTAATTTGCCAGGCTACTCAAAGATGAATCATTTGCTCGTAGGCGAGTAAGGAAAAGTTATGAAATCAGGACGCTATATCGGGGTGATGTCCGGTACCAGTCTTGACGGTGTCGATGTGGTGCTGGCGGCGATCGATGAACATATGGTGGCGCAGCAGGCGAGCTACTGTCATCCGATACCACAAGATTTGCGGCAGCAGGTGCTGGCGATCTGTCAGGGACAATCTCTGACCTTGTCGCAATTGGGGCAGCTCGATAACCGTCTGGGTAAGCTGTTCGCAGAAGCGGTATTAACCCTGATGCGCCAGCAGTCGCTGGAGGCCAGCGATATCATGGCAATAGGTTGCCACGGACAAACGGTGTGGCATGAGCCGTTAAGTGATGCGCCTAACACCTTACAGATTGGTGATAATAACCAAATTGTTGCTGCCACCGGCGTGACCGTGGTCGGGGATTTTCGCCGCCGCGATATGGCGTTGGGCGGGCAGGGTGCTCCGTTAGTACCGGCGTTTCACCAGGCTTTATTAATGGACAGCGTTGAGCGGCGCATGGTGTTGAACATCGGCGGGATTGCCAACCTCTCGTTGTTACTGCCAGGCCATGCGGTGCGCGGCTTTGATACCGGGCCGGGTAATATGTTGATTGATGCGTGGATTTGGCGTCACAAAGGCCAGCCCTACGACAAAGATGCCGCCTGGGCGCGCAGTGGGCAGGTGGTCCCGGCGCTACTTGATCAGATGCTGGCCGATCCCTGGTTCGCCTTACCGCCGCCAAAAAGCACCGGACGCGAATATTTCAACCTCGGATGGGTCGAGCAACAATTACAACGCTTCCCGGCACTGGCTGCGCAGGATGTACAGGCGACACTGACCGAACTCACCGCGCTGACCATTACGCAGCAGGTACAACTGAATGATGGCTGCGATCGCCTGTTAGTATGCGGTGGCGGCAGCCGTAACCCGCTGTTGATGGCCCGTCTGGCGGCAATGCTGCCCGGTACGGAGGTCAACACCACTGACCAGGCCGGTATCAGCGGCGATGATATGGAAGCGCTGGCCTTTGCCTGGCTGGCGTTCCGCACCTTGTCCGGCTTACCGGGCAATTTACCGGCGGTGACTGGCGCGCGCGAAATGAGCGTGCTGGGTGCCATCTATCCGGCCAATTCCCGGCAGACACGTTAAGGAGTCAGGATGAAAAAGGCGATTTTAGTGGGCGGCGTACTGCTGCTGAGCGGTTGTGGTTTAATGCATAAACCCGCCGAAGCACCGCAAAAGTTACATTACCGTTGCGGTACGTTGCCGCTAACCGTAACCCTGGATAACCCGCGTCAGCAGGTCAGTTTTATTCTTGATGGCAAAGCACTGACCTTGACCCAGACCGTTGCCGCTTCCGGTACGCGCTACAGTGACGGCACTTACGTCTTCTGGTCGAAAGGGAATGGCGCTTTTATCGAGCGTAACGATAAAATTGTGATTAATGACTGCGAATTGCAGAATGCGGATGGTTCCGCCCAGTAATCGTTAAAGAAAGAGTAAACAGCATGAGCGACAGTGACAGTTTGCAAAATATTGCCCACCTGCGTCGTGAATACACCCGTGGTGGTTTGCGGCGTAAAGACCTGCCAGAGGAACCTCTGGCGCTGTTTGAACAGTGGCTACAACAGGCGTGTGCCGCGCAACTGCCCGATCCCACCGCCATGACGGTGGCGACGGTAGACAGCAGCGGCCAGCCTTATCAGCGCATCGTGTTGCTTAAGCACTACGATGACAAAGGAATGGTGTTTTACACCAATCTCGGTAGCCGTAAGGCGTTACAGTTGGCGGACAATCCGCGCATCTCGCTGCACTTCCCGTGGCACTATCTTGAACGTCAGGTGATGGTGCTGGGCGAAGTCGAGAAACTGTCGGCACTGGAGGTGTTAAAGTATTTCCATAGCCGTCCGCGTGACAGCCAGATTGGTGCCTGGGTTTCGAAGCAGTCGAGCCGCATTTCCGCTCGTGGCGTGCTGGAAGGCAAGTTCCTTGAATTGAAGCAGAAGTTCCAGCAAGGTGAAGTGCCCCTGCCGAGTTTCTGGGGCGGATTCCGGGTAAAATTCCACACGATGGAGTTCTGGCAAGGGGGAGAACATCGGCTGCACGATCGCTTCCTCTATCAACGTCAGGACAATGGCTGGTCAATCGACCGTCTCGCCCCGTAAAACTGCGTTTTAACCCCTTTCAACGCTGGCGCAGTTGGCGTCAGCGCTTTATGCTATAGCCCTCATTTTTTTCACTTCCGCAAATCAGCGGAAAGCTGTGTACCAGCATAGGTGCAGTCTGATCAATTTGGAGTCAGTGATGACCAGCAGTAACCTGATACAACAATTGCAAGAGAGGGGCTTGATTGCCCAGGTAACGGACGAGGAAGCGTTAGCAGAGCGACTGGCGCAAGGGCCAATTGCACTCTATTGCGGCTTTGATCCCACCGCTGATAGCTTGCACTTGGGCCATCTGGTGCCGCTGCTCTGCCTGAAACGTTTTCAGGATGCCGGACATAAACCGGTCGCGCTGGTGGGTGGTGCCACCGGTCTGATTGGCGATCCCAGCTTTAAAGCAGCAGAACGTAAACTGAATACCACTGAAACCGTGGGCGAGTGGGTGGAGAAAATCCGCCATCAGGTCGCGCCATTCCTCAGTTTCGATTGTGGCGACAACAGCGCCATCGCCGCCAATAACTATGACTGGTTTGGTGGCATGAATGTGCTGACCTTCCTGCGTGATATCGGTAAACACTTCTCTGTGAACCAGATGATCAACAAAGAAGCGGTCAAACAGCGTCTTAACCGTGAAGATCAGGGTATCTCCTACACCGAATTCTCCTACAACCTGTTGCAGGGTTATGACTTTGCCGAGTTGAACAAGCGTTATGGCGTGGTGCTGCAAATTGGCGGTTCCGACCAGTGGGGCAACATCACCTCCGGTATCGATTTAACCCGTCGCCTGCACCAGCAGCAGACCTGGGGTCTGACCGTGCCGTTGATCACCAAGTCTGACGGTACCAAGTTCGGTAAAACCGAAGGTGGCGCGGTGTGGCTCGATGCGAAGAAAACCAGTCCGTATAAGTTCTACCAGTTCTGGATCAACACCGCAGATGCGGATGTGTATCGCTTCCTGAAATTCTTCACCTTCATGAGCATTGAAGAGATCAATGCGCTGGAAGAAGCCGACAAAAACAGCGGTACCGCACCTCGCGCGCAGTACGTGTTGGCAGAGCAGGTAACACGACTGGTGCATGGCGATGCGGGCCTGACTGCGGCCAAACGCATTACCGAGAGCCTGTTCTCTGGCAGCCTGAGCGATATGACCGAAGCGGATTTCGAGCAGCTGGCACAGGACGGTATGCCGACCATCAACCTGACCGCCGAAGATGACCTGCAACAGGCGCTGGTCAAAGCGGAGCTGGTGCCTTCACGCGGCCAGGCACGTACCATGATCGGTTCGAACGCGGTTTCTCTGAACGGTGAAAAACAATCTGACGCCGAATACCGTTTCAGCGACAGCGACAAACTGTTTGGGCGCTTCACGCTGCTGCGTCGCGGCAAAAAACACTACTGCCTGATTAACTGGCAGTAAGCAATTCAGGGCCGGTTTCCGGCCCTTTTTTTATGGCAAGGCAGTACAGGGCAATAATGAAAAATATTCTCGCAATCCAGTCTCATGTTGTTTACGGCCACGCTGGCAACAGCGCGGCAGAGTTTCCCATGCGTCGTATGGGTGCCAACGTCTGGCCGCTGAATACCGTGCAGTTCTCCAACCACACGCAGTATGGCCACTGGACCGGCACCGTGATGCCAGCCACCCATCTGACCGATATTGTGCAGGGCATCGCCGCTATCGATCGATTGAAGACCTGTGATGCGGTGCTGAGTGGCTATCTGGGTTCCGCCGAGCAGGGTGAGCAGATTCTGGAGATTGTGCGCCAGGTAAAAGCCGCTAACCCGAATGCCTGGTACTTCTGTGATCCGGTCATGGGGCACCCGGAAAAAGGCTGCATTGTTGCGCCGGGTGTGGCGGAGTTTCATTGCAAAATGGCGCTCCCGGCCAGCGATATTATTGCACCGAACCTGCTGGAGCTGGAGATGCTGAGCGGGCACAGCATTGCCAATGTTGAACAGGCGGTGGTTGCGGCTCGTGAGCTGATTGCTCAGGGACCAAAAGTGGTGCTGGTGAAACATCTGGCGCGTGCCGGACGTCGCAGCGACCGTTTTGAGATGTTGCTGGTCACTGCCGATGAATGCTGGCATATCGACCGCCCACTGGTCGATTTTGGCGTACGTCAGCCGGTCGGCGTCGGTGATCTCACCAGCGGGCTGCTGCTGGTCGATCTGCTGCACGGCAAGTCGCTGCGTGATGCGCTGGAGCACGTCACGGCAGCGGTGTATGAAGTTATGCTGAAAACCCATGAAATGGGCGAGTACGAACTGCAACTGGTGGCGGCACAGGATGCCATTGCGCAACCGACGCAGCATTTCGCGGCGGAAAAACTGTAACAGCCCGTCGCGGCGCGATAAATCGCGCCGCGACGCATCAGACCAGACCTTCCGCTTTCAGCGCCGCCTGTACCGCCGGGCGTTCTGCCACCCGATCAAACCAGCTATTCAGCGCCGTAAACCCACTCAAATCCAGTTGTAACGCATGCGCCCAGCGCGTCACCACAAACAGGTAGGCATCCGCCACGGTAAAACGCAGCCCCATCAGCCACTGTTTATCCTGTAACGCCTGATTTGCGATGGCGAATTTTTTGATTAGCTGTTCACGCACCAGCTCTTTGTATTCTGCGGGGGTGTCCTTTCGGAACAAGGGGCTGAAGCCTTTGTGCAATTCAGTACCGATAAAACTGAGCCACTCCAGTGTGTGATAACGGGTGAGACTCCCGGTCGGCGCCAACAGGTGGCGATCGGGTTTTTGATCGGCCAGATACTGCACAATCGCCGTACCCTCCGTCAGTAACGTGCCATCATCAAACTGTAAAGCCGGTACCTGTCCTTTCGGGTTTATCTGCCAGTAATCCTCTCCTCGCTCGGTACGTTTCAGTTGCAGGTCGACATTAACCTGTGTGAAGTCCAGCCCGCATTCGCGCATCACGATGTGTGGCGATAGCGAGCAGGCACCGGGCTTACAATAGAGTTTCATCATGGCCTCTCCTCGGTTTGTTGTGATCAAACCAGCATAATTCGGCGAAAAAGATTTGCCAGTGATACCGATCAGGAATCGTGGCTGATAGCGTAATTTTCTTCATGAAAGCAGGCGAGTGCGGGCAAACGCGTCAGTGCAAAATCCCAGAACTGACGGACTTTCGGCGTCATGTTCCTTACTCGTTGCGTCACCAACTGTACCGGCAAGGCGGCAGGTTCCCACTCCGGCAATAAACGGATCAATGTTCCCGCGTGCAGATCGTCCAGCACCTGATAGGAGAGTAGACGCCCAATCCCCTGGTGGCTGCGCAATGCCAGCAGCTGACTCTCCACTTCATTCACGCGCAGTCGAGGGGTAATACGCACCCGCACATCACGCGCAAATCGCCATTCTCGTGTCTGCCGTATCCCGGCAATCAGCGCATGTTCGCTCAGTGTGGAGGGATGCTGCGGAATACCTGCGCGTTGTAGATAATCCGGGCTGGCAATCAGCATACTGCGTACCTCGCCGACCCGACGTGCCACCATCGAGGAATCCTGAAGTTCACCGATGCGTAGCGCGATATCCAGCCCGTTATCGATCAAGTCCTGATAGCTGTCGCTGAGTACCAACTCCAGCTGAATTTCCGGATGAAGCGCCAGGAAGGCGTTCACCAACGGCATCACATGGCGGCGGCCAAACTGAACCGGGGCAGTGACGCGCAGCAGCCCCTGCAATCCGCTATGGTGGGCGCTCTCCATTGCGGCCTGATAATCGGTCAGCAACTGGCGTGCCTGCTCAAACAGTTGCCAACCGGCTTCGGTAGGAGCCAGTTGGCGCGTGGTGCGTTCAATTAAGGTGGTGCCGAAGCGCTGCTCCAGCGCCGCCAGAGTACGGGTGATGACCGGCGGCGAACGCTGCAAACGACGGGCGGCTGCCGCCAGGCTACCTTGTTGAATGACGGTGACAAACACCTGTAGCTCATCGAATCTGTCCATCATTATTCCTGATTTGGTAACAGTCTCTTGTCGTAACCCGATCTTCATTACGTAAATCACAAGAGTAAGCTAAGCAAAAAAGGAGATCATCATGAAACTGTACAGCACACCGTTATCTGGCCATGCGCACCGTGTCCGACTATTACTGAATATGCTGCAACTGGATTATCAATGTATTGAAGCGGCGGCGGCTTTGCGCCAGCAAGCTGAATTTCGCCAGTTGAATCCGTGGCAGCAAATTCCGGTGCTGGTGGATGACGAGGTCGTGATTTACGACAGTAACGCCATTCTGGTGTATCTGGTGCGCCGCTACGCACCGGACAGCCACTGGCTGCCGGATGAGCCGGTGGTTGCCGCCCAGGTGCAGTTGTGGCTGGGGAAAGCAGCGGGAGAGATTCGTTATGGCGTTGGATCAGCGCGTTTAATCAAACAATTTCACACCCCGGAAGACTACGCCTCGGCGTGCAGCGTGGCGGCGCGTTTTCTGCCACAGATGGAAGCGCATTTAAGCACGCAACGCTGGCTGGCAGGTGAGCTGCCGACCATCGCCGACCTGGCTTGTTACGCGTACGTGGCTTGTGCCCCCCAGGGCGGCATTTCATTACAGCCGTGGCCCGCCATTCGTCAGTGGCTGGCCCAGGTCGAGGCGCTATCCGGCTTTGAGTCGCTACCGCCATTACCCCTTCCCGAGGAAAGCGAAAATGTTTCATCCCGGTGAACAACGCGCCCAGCAACTGGCAGGTTTTAGCCAGGTACGGGCCGCAATTTACGATCAGATGCCGTTGCAGCACCAGATGTTTTTTGCGCAATTGCCCTATCTGCTACTGGCGCAACGCGATAGCCAGGGCTGGCCGCTGGCGCATTTATTGATGGCTGAACCCGGTTTCATCCAGCCGCTGGATGAGCACTACCTGGCGATCAGCACCCACGCGCTCCAGCGTGCAGCGCTATTACAACCGTTGGCGGAAGGCGATGCGCTGGCCATCCTCGGCATTGATTTCGCCACACGGCGCCGCAACCGCGCCAGTGGGGAAGTTGCGGCGATCGGGCCAGAACATCTGGTGATGCGAATTCACGAGAGCTTTGGCAACTGTCCGCAATATATCCATCAATATCCGTGGCATTTTCCGGCGGAGCAACAGGTCGAGATTGCACAAGCCACATCCTTAAGTGTTGAAGACCGGCAGCATCTCAGTCGCAGCCAAACGTTTTTTATCGCCAGCGGTTCTCCGTCCGGCAGTATGGATATTTCACATCGCGGTGGTCCTGCCGGTTTTCTGCGCTGGCATGACTCTGGGTTACTGTCGTTCGATGATTTTCCCGGTAACCGTTATATGAATACCCTGGGCAATTTGTTGCTGGATGCGCGCTGTGCGCTGTTGATCCCGGACTGGCAATTGGGTACCGCGCTGCACTTGCAGGGTGAGATGACCATCGATTGGGCCGCGAGCAACGCAGAAGGGAAGGTTATCCGGCGTTTGTGGTTTACGCCGCAGCAGGTGATGCGGTTAGGCGTGGGTGCCTGCTGGCAAGCAGACACCGCCGCATAAAAAAACCGCCATCCCAGGGGATGACGGCTTGATCGTTTTTCCGGACTGAACCGCAGAATCAGGAATTGGCGTTGGCGCGCTGCAATTCAGTCTGGGTATCGTCCTGTGTCATGCGGTTCAGCAGCGGGGCGGTGATCAGCATCAGGATAGCAATCACCCCGGTCGCGATACCAATCTGCTGGAACACATGGCTGTACACCGCCAGCGACGTGTGCGGATCGGTGACATCACTCGGCACGGCCATCAGGTTAGCCACTTTACCGGCGATCATCGCAGCACCTGCGGTGGTCAGGAACCAAGAACCCATGATAAAGCCCATCAGACGCTGTGGAACCAGCTGAGCCACCATCGCCAGGCCAAGGCCAGAAATCATCAGCTCGCCCACGCTCTGCAATGCATAGCTGAGAATCAGCCAGTTGACTGACACGATGCCCGCTTCGTTCGCGAATTTGGCACCAAATGGCAGCACCAGGAAGGCACCAGAACACAGCACCATACCGATGGCAAACTTGTGCGGCATTGGCAGTTTGTCGCCCATCTTGTTGTACACCGCTGCCAGAATCGGGCTGGCAAGCATGATCCAGAACGGGTTAAGCGCCTGGAACTGCTCCGGTTCGAAGGTGATGCCGAGAATGGCATGCTCAACGTTACGGATGGCGAAGAAGTTCAGCGAGGTCGGCATCTGCATGTACAGCACGAAGAACACGATGGCTTCAACCATCAGCAGGAAGGCGACGATCATTTTACGGCGTGCCGCGCCCTGCAAAGCAAAGGCTTCTTTGGCAAACACCATCACGATACCAATCGCAATCACACCCAGCGCCATGCGCGCGATGCTCTGATGATGCAGCAGCCAGGTCGCCAGGGCGATCAATGCCACCACGCCAACCAGCGTCATCAGCAATTTGTTGATCTGCAGCGGAGCGAAATCAGGTTTGGAACCGTAACCCTTCACCAGACGCTGACAGAACAGGAAGTTCAGCAGGGTGATCACCAGACCAACAACCGACAGCGAGAATGCCGCGCCCCAGCCATACTTCGCCGCCAGCCACGGTGTCAGCATCATGGAGAACAGCGAACCGATGTTGATCGACATGTAGAACATGGTGAATGCGCCGTCGATACGCGGGTCGTCTTTCTCGTAGCAGGTGGAGAGCAGGGAAGACGGGTTGGCTTTAAACAGGCCGCTACCCACCGCAATGGTGGCCATACCGACATACACCATGGTGGTGTCATGACCGGAGAAGGCGACAGAAGCATAACCCAGCGCCAGAACCATCACCCCGAGGACGATGACACGTTTGGTGCCCAGCACTTTATCACCCAGCCAGCCGCCAATGGCGACCAAACCGTAAACCAGCGCACTAAACGAGGTGAACAGGGTGATGGAATCTGCTTCCGACATCCCCAGCTGTTTCACCAGGTAAACCGCCATAATGGCTTGCAGGCCGTAGTAACCAAAACGTTCCCACAGTTCGATCGAGAAGATCAGGTAGAACGCTTTCGGTTGCTTGAACGCGTTGAGGCTGACTGCCTCATCAGTGTGTTTGTTTGCAGTTGACACGAGTACCTCAGTTTATACATAGCCTGTTTTTTGACAGGAATTAAGTCTGCGTCAGGTTGGGTAAATCCTGCGCAACATTGTTATTAGATAGGAAAAACGGCGCCTAATTTGGCTGAATCAGGCCAGCAGGGCAAGTACTTTTTACACGCTGAAATACCTGTGAAGGGTAGGGTTAAAGCAATAATAAAAAGTTGTTAATCAGTGTTAAATCCCGAGTGATGACATTATATCAGGATAATCGGTTGGTTTGCAGATCGTTAAGATCATTTTCATGATATAAACTGCGATTATTCTTAATTTCAGGAGATATGTCTGCTGTATGAAACATAAACAATAAATAAACCTGTTAATGGCGTATTGTTAAGCACGATAGGTTGATAATTAAACAAAAAAAACCAGTGCAAAGATTCCAGCGCGCTAATTAGTTGATCCTGCGCACAAAAATACGATTTATTTTCTCATGTAAAAAAAGAAAACGTTTGCGTAGCCCTTTTCAGGCAGATAAAAAACGCCATTCAAGCCGGTATCAGGCATAAGCAACAGCTTTAAGGGAGTAAAAGCAAATTCCGCTAATAGCAGCGGGAAAGGATGAGAAGGAGTTTTTTATTGATTGAACATTCAATATAAAATAACTACACTTTTTCACATTCCATATACACAACCGATGAACACCATGCCAAAAACAGGAATGAAAGCCATTCGGCAGGCGCAGTTGATTCAGGCGACCCTGACGGTGATTGACCGTGTGGGGCTGGCTGAGGCCAGCATCGCGCTGATAGCCAAACAAGCCGGGGTGTCGACCGGCATCGTCAGCCATTACTTTGGCGACAAAAACGGTCTGCTGGACGCCTGTATGCGGCAAATCCTCGCCGATCTTTATCTGGCGGTGGAGCGGCAGAGACGGCTGGCAGATGACACGCCGGAAGCGCAGATCCGCGCCATTATTGATGGCAATTTCGACCCGTCGCAGGTCGAAGGGCCGGTGCTCACTACCTGGCTGGTGTTCTGGACCAGCAGCCTGCATCACGACAACCTGCAACGTTTGCAGCGTATTAATGACAAACGCCTGTGGTCGAACATCACCGCGCAATATGCCCGCGTTTTGCCGCGTGAGCAGGCCCGCGCGGCCGGCAGCAGTCTGGCAGCGTTAATTGACGGACTGTGGCTACGGATGACATTAGCACCGCAGCCAATGGCACAGGGATTGGCGCAGGCGCGCCAACTCTGTTATCAGAATCTTGCCCTGTGGCTGGCCGCCGCCGGGCCTACCCCATCCTGAGGAGAACATATGGCTGAGATCACGCGCCGCGGCTTATATATCAATGGTCAGGAGTGTCCGGGCTACGGACCGCTGTTTACCAGCGTCAACCCGGCTAACGGCCAGGTGCTGGCGGAGATCACCGCCGCCAGTCAGGAAGATGTCGATCGTGCAGTTTCCTCTGCCTGTGAAGGACAGCGCATCTGGCGAAGCTATACCCCAGTGGAGCGCAGCCGCGTGTTGCTGAAAGCCGTGGCTTTATTGCGCGAACGTAATCAGGCGCTGGCGGAACTGGAAACGGCGGATACCGGTAAGCCAATCAGCGAAACTGCCGCGGTTGATATCGTCACCGGAGCGGATGTGCTGGAGTATTACGCCGGTCTGGCTCCGGCATTGCAGGGCGAGCAGATCCCACTGCGTGACACCGCCCTGGTGTACACCCGGCGCGAACCACTGGGCGTCTGTGCCGGGATTGGTGCATGGAACTACCCAATCCAAATCGCGTTGTGGAAAAGCGCCCCGGCCCTCGCAGCGGGCAATGCCATGGTGTTTAAACCCAGCGAAGTGACGCCGCTGAGCGCCCTGGCGCTGGCAAAAATCTACAGCGAAGCCGGATTGCCGGATGGGGTATTTAACGTGGTGCAGGGCGCGGGTGAGGTGGGTCAGGCGCTGAGTCAACATCCGCGCATCGACAAAGTCTCCTTCACCGGCGAAGTGAATACCGGTAAACGGGTGATGGCGGATGCCGCGCTCGCCAATCTGAAAGAAGTCACCATGGAACTGGGGGGCAAATCGCCGCTGATTGTGTTTGCCGATGCCGACCTGGAACGTGCCGTCGATGGCGCGCTAATGGCGAATTTCTACAGCAGCGGCCAGGTATGTACCAATGGCACCCGGGTGTTTGTCCATCACAGTATTCAGGTCCGGTTCGAGCAGCGTCTGCTGGAGAAAATGCAGGGCATCCGTATGGGCGATCCACTGGATGCCTCGGTGAACTTCGGCCCGCTGGTCAGCGAACAGCACTGCCGCAAAGTCGAAAGCTACCTGAAACTCGGCAAGGAGCAGGGTGCACGTCTGCTGGCGGGTGGTCATCGCATCATCGACGGCCCGTTGGCGCGGGGTTGTTATATCGAACCAACGGTGTTCAGCGATTGCCACGATGAGATGCGCATTGTGCGTGAGGAGATTTTTGGCCCGGTGATGAGCATCCTCAGGTTCGACAGCGAAGAAGAGGTGATTCGCCGGGCTAACGATACCGAGCTGGGGCTGGCCGCCGGGATTTTCACCCGCGACCTTAATCGCGCCCACCGTGTTACCCATCAACTCGAAGCAGGGATCTGTTGGGTCAACAGTTGGGGCGAATCACCCGCACCGATGCCGGTGGGAGGATATAAGCAATCCGGGCTGGGGCGTGAAAACGGCATCGTAACGTTGCAAAACTATACGCGCACCAAATCTGTGTTGATTGAGCTGGGCGACTACCCGAGCGCATTTTGAGTTTTCATCCCCGGCGGCGTGCCGCCGGGGCGAACAGGAGGTTGAATGCAGAAATTTGATTACATCATTATTGGTGCAGGCTCCGCAGGCAATGTGCTGGCCACCCGTTTAACTGAGGATGCTGACGTATCGGTACTGTTACTGGAAGCGGGCGGTCGCGATCACCGCTGGGACTTCCGTACCCAAATGCCAGCCGCTTTGGCTTATCCATTGCAGGGTAAGCGTTATAACTGGGCGTATGAAACCGACCCGGAACCGCAGATGAATCAGCGCCGTATGGAGTGCGGGCGGGGTAAGGGGCTGGGCGGTTCATCGTTGATCAACGGCATGTGTTATATCCGTGGCAACGCGCTGGATTACGATAACTGGGCGAAGAAAACCGGGCTGGCGAACTGGGCCTATCGCAACTGTCTGCCCTATTTTCGCAAGGCAGAAAAACGTGATGCCGGTGCCAACGATTATCATGGCGCAGAAGGCTATCTCAGCGTGACCACGGCGAAAACCGGCAACAACCCGCTGTATCGCGCTTTTGTTGATGCCGCCAGACAGGCCGGACACGCAGAAACCGATGACCTCAACGGTTATCGTCAGGAGGGGTTTGGGCCGATGGATCGTACTGTGACGCCACAGGGCCGCCGTTCCAGTACCGCACGCGGCTACCTCGATGTGGCGAAGGCGCGCCCAAATCTCAGCATCATCACCCATGCACAGACCGACCGGATTATCTTTGACGGCAAAACCGCTACCGGTGTGCGCTGGCTGGTCAAAGGTAAGCCGCAGCAGGCGCAGGCACGACGTGAGGTATTGTTATGTGCCGGGGCCATCGGTTCGCCACAAATTCTGCAACGTTCCGGGGTTGGCCCCGAGGAGTGGCTGCGTGAACTGGAGATCGAGGTGGTGCACGCGTTGCCCGGCGTTGGCCGCAATTTGCAGGATCATCTGGAGATTTACATGCAATATCGCTGCAAGCAGCCGGTGAGTCTCTATCCGGCATTGCAGTGGTGGAACCAACCGGCGATTGGTGCGGAATGGCTGCTGAAAGGGACGGGCGTGGGGGCCAGCAACCAGTTTGAGGCGGGCGGGTTTATCTGTAGTGATGACCAGCCAGACTGGCCGGATCTGCAATACCATTTCCTGCCGGTGGCGATTAATTACAACGGCAGCAGCCCGGTGAAGGAGCACGGTTTTCAGGCGCATGTCGGTCCGATGCGGTCCCTGAGCCGTGGGCGGGTGAAACTGACATCGCAAGATCCTTATGCTGCCCCCTCGATCTTTTTCAATTACATGTCACAGGAACGTGACTGGCAGGAGTTTCGCGCCGCCGTGCGCCTGACGCGCGAAATCATGCGGCAACCGGCGCTGGCCGACTATTGCGGAGCCGAAATTCAGCCCGGCCCGGCGGTGCAGAGTGACGAGCAAATTGACGCCTTTATCCGTTCACACGCCGAGACGGCCTATCATCCCTGTGGCAGCTGTGCTATGGGCTATGGCGAGATGGATGTGGTGGACAGCGTCGGGCGAGTGCACGGTGTGCAGCAACTGCGCGTTGTGGATGCCTCGATTATGCCGCAAATTACCACCGGCAATCTGAATGCGCCGACAGTGATGATCGCCGAGAAGATTGCCGATGCGATCCGTGGCCGAGCGCCGCTGACCGCTTCTACAGCGGATTATTACGTACAGGGTTAACATCCCGTAGCGACACGATTTATTGCGCGGTTCTTTCTGGCAATGTGCACGGAATCGCGCGAAAAATCGCGCCGCTACATGACAGCCAAACCTCTTTGCTGTAACCTCCTTTTTTCCCCGAAAGGACGTTCCCATGACGCAGTCAGTTCGTGTCGCCCTTGTAGGCGATTACCGTGCCAGTGCCGTCGCGCACCAGGCCATTCCTCCCGCAGTTCAGCTTGCCGCTCAACATCTTAGCCTCAACGTTACCGCCGACTGGATTGCTACCCCCGAAATCCATATCCCCGCTTTTGCCGACTATGATGCCATCTGGGTCGTGCCAGGCAGCCCCTATCAAAACGATGCCGGGGTGTTCGCCACCATTCAATGGGCGCGTGAACACGGCAAACCGTTTCTCGGTTCCTGCGGTGGTTTTCAATACGCGGTGATTGAGTATGCGCGCAACGTGCTGGGCTGGGACGATGCCGCCCATGCAGAAACGGATAAAGAGGGGCGCTGGGTAATTGCACCGCTGAGCTGTTCGCTGGTGGAACAGCGGGGCGAAGTGACCTTTAAACCCGGCTCACGTATCGCGATAGCGTATGACGCACTGCAAAGTGATGAGGGTTATCACTGCAACTTTGGGGTCAATCCTGATTTCAGCAAGGCACTGGAGACGCGCAACCTGCACATCACCTCGTGGGATCTGGCAGGGGATGTGCGTGGTATAGAACTGACCGATCATCCGTTCTTTATTGCGACGCTGTTCCAGTCGGAGCGTGCTGCGCTGCAAAACCGTTTATCACCGCTGGTGGTGGCGTGGTTGCAGGCCGCCACGCGATAAATCTTGCGTCCATCGTAGCGGCGCGATTTATCGCGCGCTGTTGCCGGTTATGAAAGTTGCAGCAACGGTTTCTGGCTGCGGCCGGACTGGTGATAAAAGTGAATTGCCTCGCGCCACTGATCAAACGGGTACACGGCAACTTCGCCGCAGTCGCTGCTCCGCAACAGCGGCCAGAGTTCAGCAAACAGCTGCTGCCATGCCGCAGGCGTCAGCGCATCCAGATAATGACGGACATGAAACCAGTGCAGGGCGGGGCGCGCGGCGTTAACGCGCACTGGCTGACCGGTCAGCACGCCATAGGCGATAAATTGCGCATCAGTGGGTAGCGCTTGCCAGATGAGCTGGCTCACCGCGCCACCAGTGGCATCAAACACCAAATCGGCCCCGGCGGCGCGCTGGCGGATGTCTGCATGTTGATCCTGCTGCAACGCACCGATAGCAAGACGCTCTAACCGTTCCGCATGTCGGGGCGCACGATAGATAGCGGTTACGCTCTGCGCCCCCCACCGCAACGCCCATTGCGCCAGCAGCAGCGCACAGTCCGAGCCGCCAGCGGTGAGCAGCAGGTGTTTATTGCCGGGTGACCAGTTTTTCAACATCAACAGTGCCGCCAGCGGATTGATATACGCGCGGGCCGCCAGCGTGCTGTCGATATCGTCCGGCACCGGAATGGCGAGAGCGGCATCACAATCGACATAGCGTTGCCAGGTTCCCGTGCCGCGCAAAGGCAGTACCCGTTGACCCAGTAAGTGGCTGAAATCAGCCGGAGCGGCAACCACCGTACCCACGCCTTCATAACCCGCGACCCGTGGCGGGGTGACACGGTGACGATAGGCACCGGTAATCGGAATCAAATCAGAGGCATTGACCGGCGCGAACCGCATCTGCACGCGCAGTTGCGCAGGGGCCAGCGGTGCAAGCGGAGTGCGTTCGAAGGTCAGAACGTCAGAAGGGTTGCCAAACTGCCGGAAAATTAATGCTGCATTCTCAGCAGTGGTCATGGCATCCCTCGTTATTCGGTTTTGGCGTCAAACTCGCACAGGTCTTCAATTAAGCAGGAGCCGCAGCGAGGTTTGCGCGCCACGCAAGTATAGCGACCGTGCAGAATCAGCCAGTGGTGGCAATCAACCTTAAAGGCTTTCGGTACCACCTTCAGCAGCTTCTCTTCCACTTCTTCGACATTTTTACCGGGGGCAAAACGGGTGCGATTGCTGACGCGAAAGATATGGGTATCGACGGCAATGGTCGGCCAGCCAAAAGCGGTGTTCAGCACCACATTAGCGGTTTTGCGGCCTACACCGGGCAGGGCTTCCAGCGCGGCACGATCTTCCGGCACCTCGCCGCCATGCTGCTCCAGCAGGATTCGGCAGGTTTTGATGACGTTTTCCGCTTTGCTGTTAAACAGGCCGATGGTTTTGATGTACTCCTTCACACCCTCGACCCCGAGCGCCAGGATGCTGGCCGGGGTGTTGGCCACCGGATAAAGCTTTGCCGTGGCTTTATTGACGCTGACATCGGTGGCCTGCGCCGAGAGCAGTACCGCAATCAATAATTCAAACGGCGAGCTAAAGTTCAGCTCGGTGGTAGGGTGGGGATTCTCATCGCGCAGACGCGTGAGAATTTGTACGCGTTTATCCTGATTCACACCGCTTTCCCTGTCTGGCCCTGCGGCTCTGCGGCGGGCGTCTCGGCACGATTGGCCGCACGTTGTTTCATCTTCTGGTCAATAAGGTATTTTGCCGCCAGCAGCATACCAAGGCCAATAAACGCTCCCGGCGGCAGCATCGCCAGCAGCATCGGAGAATCAAAATGCACCACTTCAATACGCAGCACTTTCGCCCACGGGCCGAGTAACTGGTCTGCGCCGTTAAACAGGGTGCCGCTACCGATAATTTCACGAATCGAACCGAGGGTGACCATCGCGCAGGTCGCTCCCATGCCGATGGCAAAGCCATCCAGCGCGGAAAGCGGGATACTGCTTTTTGACGCGACGGCTTCTGCACGACCTACCACGATGCAGTTGGTCACAATCAACGGGATAAAAATGCCGAGTGACTGATATAAACCGTGGGCATAGGCATTGATCAGCATCTGCACGCAGCTCACCACTGAGGCAATGATCATCACATAAATCGGGATACGAATATCCGCTGGCACCCAACGGCGAGAGGCGGAAATTGCGCTGTTGGTGATGGTCAGTACCAGGGTGGTCGCCAGACCAAGGCCGAGGGCGTTGGTGGCGGTGGAGGTCACCGCCAGTAGCGGGCAGAGTCCGAGCAACTGCACCAGCGCGGAGTTGTTTTTCCACAGGCCGCCGATCAGTAAGTTTTTCGCTTCACTCATTTTGCCTCTCCACATTCGGGCAGCGATGACAGTTTCGCTGGCAGGGTTTCAATCAGTAACGCGGCGCGTTTGGTGGCATTGACCACCGCGCGTGGGGTGATGGTCGCACCGGTAAACTGGTCAAATTCACCGCCATCTTTCTTCACTGCAAAATTTTTGTCATCGGCACCGTGCACCACTTTGCCGTTGAAACTGTTGATCCAGTCAGAGACGCGCAGCTCGATTTTATCACCAAGGCCGGGGGTTTCATGATGTTCGATGACACGCACGCCCAGCACTTTACCGTGGAAATCCGCGCCCACCAGCATTTCAATCGCTCCAGAATAGCCGTCTGGTGCGGTAGTCTCAAGCGCCACCGCCACCGGTGTATCGCCTTTGCGCGCCAGATAAAGATGGTGCGGTTTACCGTTGCCGAGGGCCGGATCGGTGACCAGATAACATTCCTGTTGAATGTGGTTGTCGTACAAATCGGTCGGCACCACCTGATCCAGCAGGTTTTTCTGTTGCAGCGCGGTCTGATGATCAACCGTTGGCTTGGTAACAAAGTTAACGATTGCCGTCACGCCGGTGGTGATCACCGCGAAAATTGCCAGCGTCAGCGCATTTTTACGAATAGTCTCGAACATCGGTTAATCCTTGCGATGGCCGTACACGCGCGGCTGGGTGTAGTAATCAATCAACGGCACACAGATGTTAGCCAGCAATACGGCAAAGGCCACGCCATCCGGGTAGCCGCCATAACTGCGAATCAACCACACCAGCAGGCCAATCAACGCGCCATAAATCAGGCGACCGCGATTGGTGGTAGAAGCGGTCACCGGATCGGTGGCGATAAAAAATGCGCCCAGCATGGTTGCGCCAGAAAACAGGTGGATCAGCGGCGAGTTGAGCGACTCCGGTGAAAACAGCCAGCCGAGGGTGGCACAGAATGCCAGCGACAGCAGAAAGCTCACCGGGATATGCCAGCGGATGGCGTTTTTCGCCAGCAACAGCATGCCGCCCAGCAGATAACCGACGTTCACCCACTGCCAGCCAAGACCGGCCAGCACGCCATGATAAATCGGCGCGGCCAGCAGTTGCTCCGCGCTGTGACCGGCGCGCAGCCCGGTTTTAAACGTATCAAGCGGGGTCGCCTGGCTCACGCCATCCACGCCAAGTTGCAGCTGCTGCATGGTTTCGCCCGCCAGCGTGTGATGGGTAAAGATCATGCTGAGGGAATCAAGCAGGCCGGGTTTGATCGACTGCAACGCGTCCGGCGGCATCCAACTGGTCATCTGCACCGGGAAGGAGATCAGCAGCACCACATAACCGACCATCGCAGGGTTAAAGGGGTTCTGTCCCAGACCACCATACAGTTGTTTGGCGATCACAATGGCAAACACCGTGCCAATCACCACCAGCCACCAGGGGGCCAGCGGCGGCAGGCTGATGCCCAGTAGCAGTGCAGTCAGCAGGGCGGAGTTATCGGCCAGCGTGGGGACCACCGGGGTTTTGCGCAGACGCAGAATCACGCCTTCCGTTGCCCATGCGGTGGCAATCGCGAGTATCACCTGAATCAGAAAGCCAATACCAAAAAAATACCATTGCGCTGCCATGCCCGGCAGCGCCGCCAGTACCACCAGCAGCATAATATTGCCGGTGCTGCGGCGGTTGTGGGTATAAGGGGAACTTGCGATACGAAAAGCCATTTAATCCTCAGACGTCGAAGGCTGCTGCTGCGCGGCTTTGCGCGCTTTGGCACGGGCGACCGCGGCGGCAATCGCTGCTTTACGCGGGTCGGCGGAGTCAGGAGACGCAGCGGCCTCCGGTTCATTTATATCGGCAGCGGCCGGTTGCGCGGCAGCCGCTTTTTTCGCTTTGGCACGGGCAATGGCGGCTTCGACTGCCGCTTTGCGCGGATCAACCGTTTCAACCGGTGCGCTTTCGGCCGGTTGGGCGGCAGCCGCTTTCTTCGCTTTAGCGCGGGCAATGGCGGCTTCGACAGCGGCTTTACGCGGGTCAACTGTTTCAGCCGGTGCGCTTTCGACCGGTTCGGCAGCAGCCGCTTTCTTCGCTTTAGCGCGGGCAATGGCGGCTTCGACTGCCGCTTTGCGCGGATCAACTGTTTCAGCCGGTGCGCTTTCGGCCGGTTCGGCGGCAGCCGCTTTCTTCGCTTTAGCGCGGGCAATGGCGGCTTCGACTGCCGCTTTGCGCGGATCAACCGTTTCAGCCGGTGCGCTTTCGACCGGTTCGACCGTTGCCGCTTTCTTCGCTTTGGCACGGGCAATGGCGGCTTCGACCGCCGCTTTGCGCGGGTCACCGGCCTGACGGCTCAGTGCCTGGGTTTCAGCCTGGGTTTCTGCCTGACGTGCCAGCGCCTGAGCATGGCGGGCTTCACTTTCAGCCGCTTCCTGTTCCGGGGTTTTGGTCTGACGCGCTTTCACCCGAGCTACCGCGGCATCCAGTTCACCCTGGTCGCTACGGGCCACGCGCTGTTTCGCCTGTTCATGACGTGCTTCGCGCGCCAGTTTTTCTCGCTCCAGCCGCGCCTGACGTGCCTCAAAGCGTGCTTTGGCTTCGGCAGTACGTTTTGCTTCCAGGTCGATAGCACGCAGTTCGGCTTTCTCCTGGCGATAGTATTGCACCAACGGGATGTTGCTCGGGCAGACATAAGCGCAGGCACCGCATTCGATGCAGTCATCAATATGATGGGCGCGCGCTTTATCGTGGTCGGCGCCCTGGCTGTACCAGTAGAGTTGTTGCGGCAACAGATTGGCCGGACAGGCATCAGCACAGGCGCTGCAACGGATACAGGATTGCTCTTCCGGGTTGCTTCCCATCTCGCTGGCGGAGGGAGCCAGAATACAGTTGGTAATTTTTACCACCGGCACGTCCAGCGAAGGCAGGGTGAAGCCCATCAGTGGGCCGCCCATTATCACCATCTGGCGTGATGCCGGGGTAAAACCGGCATGGTGCAGCAGATGACTCACCGGGGTACCGAGACGGCCCCAGACGTTACGCGGCTGACTAATGGCTTCGCCGGTCAGCGTCACCACGCGCTCGGTGATTGGTTCGCCATCGACAATGGCACGCTTCACCGCCCAGGCAGTGCCGACGTTTTGCATCAGCACGCCGATATCGGTAGAACGCCCGCCATGTGGCACTTCCAGACCTGTCAGAATTTTGGTCAGCTGCTTGGCCCCACCGGAGGGGTATTTCGTGGGGATCACCCGCAGTTGCAGATCGCGTTCGCCAGCCAGCGCCTGTTTTAGCGCGGCAATCGCTTCCGGTTTGTTATCTTCGACGCCGATCAACACGCGTTCCGCCTGTAACACCCAGGCAAGAATACGGCAGCCTTCCAGCACTTCTGCGGCGCAATCCTGCATCAGGCGGTCATCGGCGGTGATATAAGGTTCACATTCGGCGGCATTGATAATCAGGGTTTTGACGCCGCGCAGGCCACCGCGCAATTTGGTGGCTGTGGGGAAGCCCGCGCCACCCAGCCCGGCGATCCCGGCATCATGGATGCGTTTAACCACGTCTTCACGCGTCAGGGCACGGTAATCAGGTTGCGGATCGAGCGCCGTCCAGCGGTCCTCACCGTCGGCGACAAGGAAAATGCACAGCTCAGACAACCCGGACGGGTGGGCGGTCATATGCGGCGCAATCGCTTCAATGGTGCCGGATGTGGGAGCGTGCACCGGCAGCATTCGGCCATTACCGAATGTCAGCGGCTGGCCGCGCAGCACATGTTCACCAGGTGCGACACAAATCTCGCCTTCATGACCAATATGTTGCTTCAGCGGGATGATAAAACGTTCCGGCAGCGGGAGTTGGCTGAGCGGTGTACCGTTCGACTGTGTTTTCATTTCCGGCGGATGAATGCCGCCCTGAAAATCCCACAGTTTCTCTTTGCGGAACAGGGTGTTGAGCAAATTAAGCATGGCTTTCTACCGGGATCACCCGTACAGGAATAGTTTCAAGATCCCACTTCCAGTTGGCCGTGGTGGTGGCAACCGGACGCATCTCGATGCAATCGGTCGGACAAGGCGCAACGCACAGATCGCAACCGGTGCAGACATCGCTCAGCACGGTGTGCATAGCGCGGGTGGCGCCGACAATCGCGTCGACCGGGCAGGCCTGGATACATTTGGTACAACCGATGCAGTTGGCTTCGTCGATCCACGCCACGGTGCGTACCGGTGCCAACACCTCTTCACCGCCATCCAGCGGTTGCGGCTCGACGTTCAGCAACGCCGCCAGTTTCAGCATGGTCTGCTCGCCACCGGGGGCGCATTTGTTGATCGCCTCACCATTGTTGCCGACGGCATCGGCATAGGGACGGCAACCCGGATAGCCGCACTGACCGCATTGGCTTTGCGGCAGAATGGCATCAATCTGTTCAACAATCGGGTCTTCTTCAACTTCAAAACGGCGCGCAGCGTAGCCGAGCAGGCCACCAAAAACCAGGCTCAGGGCGCTTAATACGGCAATAGCAATCCAAATCGCGGTCATCAGAATTTCACCAGACCACTAAAGCCCATAAACGCCAGCGCCATCAGGCCAGCGGTGATCAGGGCGATTGAATTGCCTTTAAATGGGGTCGGGACATTAGCCAGCACCAGGCGTTCGCGGATCCCGGCAAACAGCACCATCACCAGTGAGAAACCGAGCGAGGCACTAAAGCCATACAATGCAGCTTGCAGAAAGGTATGGTTAAGGTTGACGCTCAGCAGCGGCACGCCCAGCACCGCACAGTTGGTGGTGATCAGCGGCAGAAAGATGCCGAGCAGGCGATAGAGCGACGGGCTGGTTTTACGCACCACCATTTCGGTGAACTGCACCACGACGGCAATCACCAGGATATAGGCCATGGTACGCAGATAGACTAAGTCCAGCGGCACCAGGATCAAATGGTTGACCAGCCAGGCGCAAATAGACGCCAGCGTAATCACGAAGGTAGTGGCAAGTCCCATGCCAATGGCCGTTTCCAGTTTTTTTGACACACCCATGAACGGGCAAAGTCCGAGGAACTTTACCAGAACGAAGTTGTTCACCAGCACGGTGCCAATAAAGAGCAGTAAATAATCGGTCATTATGAAACCTGGGAAGCCGAAAGGCGTCTATTATCCGGAATTGAGAGCTGTATCTCAACCCGAGCCGCGTTTGCAGCCCGGTTGAGAGCACTCAGAATTAAATTCCTGACGATTCTTGCGCCATTACGGCTGGATAAACGTCTGTTTTACGCGTTGGGAGCGTTTGAAATAGGGAACAAAAACCGCCGCTGCCAGCAATGACAGCAGTAACGTCTGGATTGCTTTGCTGTCAGAAACCGGGGTAAAAGCAAAGGTTTTCATCGCCAGCAACACTGTCATCAGCAGCCAGAGAATGTAATGGCGTGGCAGACGGCGTGATCGTTTACAGAAAATCCAGCATACCCAAATGCTATATACCCAGACCAGGCCTGCGGTCAGCAATGAAATCGACCATTGCGTCAGCAGCAGCCCTCCGTGCGAAAACAACGTGGTGCGCAGTTCAGGATTAAACAGCGGGCTGAGATACATGGCGACCACCAGGGCGCTGGTGAGCATGGTCATAATCAGCCAGGCGAGCGGCAGCAGCAGCCAGCCAGCAATGCGCGGGGGATTTACCTGTTCGGTCATCGAATAAGTCCAGTTACCAGGATAAGGTGTGGCAGAGCGTATCATGTCCAAACGGGGCACGCCCGACCTGGACAACGCAATATTATCGAGAAGCAGGAAGCCGGGGTGAGTTAAACCACGTAACGCCAGACTGATTTCGGCACACAACCGAGATCGAATAAACGACCACCAGAAGCGAGTTCAGCACGACGATGATCGGCAGCGCGATACATATTGATGATCTCATTATCATCTGTCAGTGAATAATTGAGATGGTCGTAGAGTTTTTCCAGACTCTCAAGATTATTCACTTTACGGAATTTCAGCAGGTAATCGAGCGCAGTCATGATTGCCATTAATAAATAAAGAACAGGGAAGCGCCAAGTATAGGGAGCACGCAGCGAGAGTCCATATGTCAACCGTAAAAAAATTCAAAAATCAGATAAAGTGAGCTAATTCGCTCATCAAAAGACACTTTTTCACCCTTTATTCCTTTTATTATGCATCAGCATGATGAAACTAAGCCAAATCTCTGCCGGTTATTCAGGCAGTGGTGAGAAAAATTCACACCCCAGCTCATCAAATGAGCCAGCGTTATTTTCCCGGTTTTATAGCGCTATTTTCCCTCACGCGGCGATCAAAGTTCCCGGTTTATTCCCAACTGGCCTGAAATTTTTTGTACAGGCTATGAAACCTTACATTGCAATGTGTGCGTCCAGTCACAAATCGATCAATTCCTTTCATGAAAGCCTCATAACCATTCTTTACGCGGTGCCTGTAATCGTTTCCAGCGTTATGCGACATAAGCGATTCTCTTTATTACATTTATTTAACGACAGAGGCGAGAAATATCAGGTGTTTTGTCCATAACTGTGATGGGCGTTTTGTCAGCAAACTTATCGTAACCCCTTTAATTCATTCTGTTTTGTGAGGCATGTCGCTCTCAGGGAGCGGCTTTTGCGCCAGGCTTAAACCGCGTTTGTACCCCCTACAGCACACTCCCTTCAGAGGAATGAAATTATGTGGAAACGTTTACTCTTGTCCGCCATGGTGAGCGCGGCGATCAGCGCACCGGTCCTGGCGGCTGATATGACAGTTGGATTCTCGCAGGTTGGCTCGGAATCCGGCTGGCGTTCTGCGGAAACTAACGTGGCAAAAACCGAAGCGCAGAAGCGGGGCATCACGCTGAAAATTGCGGATGGTCAGCAGAAACAGGAGAACCAGATCAAGGCAGTGCGTTCATTCATCGCCCAGGGCGTGGATGCCATCTTTATCGCCCCGGTGGTGCAGACTGGCTGGGAACCGGTGCTGGAAGAAGCTAAAGACGCCAAGATCCCAGTGTTCCTGCTCGACCGCGCGATCGTCGTGAATGACAAATCACTGTATGAGTCGGTGGTGACAGCGGATAACGTGCTGGAAGGCAAGTTGATTGGTGACTGGTTGGTGAAAACCCTCGCGGGCAAGCAGTGTAACGTCGTGGAATTGCAGGGCACCGTGGGTGCCAGCGTGGCGATTGACCGTAAGAAAGGGTTTGCCGAAGCCATTGCCGGACACCCCAACATCAAAATTATCCGTTCTCAATCCGGCGACTTTACCCGCAGTAAGGGTAAAGAGGTGATGGAGAGCTTTATCAAAGCGGAGAACAATGGCAAGAACATCTGCATGGTTTTCGCGCACAATGACGACATGGTGATTGGTGCGATTCAGGCCATTAAAGAAGCGGGCCTGAAACCGGGCAAAGATATCCTGACTGGCTCGATTGACGGTGTACCGGATATCTACAAAGCGATGCTGGCAGGCGAAGCCAATGCCAACGTCGAGCTGACACCGAATATGGCCGGTCCGGCGTTTGATGCGTTGGAAAAACTGAAAAAAGATGGCACGCAGCCGCCAAAAATCATCCGCACCCAGTCGAAACTCTTCCTGCCAGCGGATGCACAGACGGAACTCGATAAGAAAAAGAACATGGGTTACTGATCCCCGCACCGCCCTCCGGGGCGGTTTTTCATGACGTAAGGCGAGGCAGGTCCGTATGACTACACCACAAGAAGAGGCACTGCTGACCATCAGCGGCGTCAGCAAAGGTTTCCCCGGCGTGAAAGCGTTGGATAACGTGTCGTTCAGTATCCGCAAAGGCGAAATCATGGCGCTGCTGGGAGAGAACGGGGCAGGTAAATCCACGCTGATAAAAGTGCTGACCGGCGTGTACAGCCGTGATGCCGGGGTGATCACCCTGAATGGCAAAGCGATTACACCGCATAACACCGGCGATGCCCAATTAATGGGTATCGGCACCGTTTACCAGGAAGTAAACCTGCTGCCCAATATGTCGGTGGCGGATAATTTATATATCGGTCGCGAGCCGCGACGTTTTGGCATCATCGATCGCAAACGTATGGTGCGCGATGCCGATGCGCTGATGCGCAAATACGGCTTTGCCCTCGATGTGACGCGTCAGCTCGGCCATTATTCGGTGGCGATGCAGCAGATTATCGCCATTTGTCGCGCGGTGGATCTGTCGGCACAGGTGTTGATCCTCGATGAACCCACCGCCAGCCTCGACGCCAGTGAGGTCGAGATGTTGTTTACCCTGATGGCGCAGTTAAAAGCCAAAGGGATGAGCCTGATTTTTGTCACTCACTTCCTCGATCAGGTGTATCGCATCACTGACCGCATTACGGTGCTGCGCAATGGTCAGTTTATCGCCACTCGCGACACCGCATCGCTGCCGCGTATCGAGCTAATCAAGCTGATGCTGGGGCGTGAGTTGCTGGAGACGGCGCTACAACGTCAGGGCAGTACCCTGCGCAGCAATCAGCCGGTGGTGGCGTTTGAAGATTACGGTAAGAAGGGCACCATCGAGCCGTTCAGTTTGCAGGTGCGTCCGGGTGAAGTGGTGGGTCTGGCCGGGCTGTTGGGCTCGGGACGCACCGAAACCGCCGAAGTGTTGTTTGGCATCCGCCGAGCCGATCGCGGCACCGCCACCATTAAGGGTAAGGTGCAACAGATTCGTACGCCGGCTAAAGCCTCGAAGCTGGGGATGGGGTTTTGCCCGGAGGACCGTAAAACCGATGGCATTATCGGTAAGGCGTCGGTGCGGGAAAACATTATCCTCGCGTTGCAGGCGCAGCGTGGCTGGCTGCGTCCGATCAAAAAACGCGAACAACAGGCGATTGCTGAGCGTTTTATTAAAAGTCTTGGCATTCGTACACCGCATGCCGATCAACCGGTTGAGTTATTGTCGGGCGGCAATCAGCAGAAAGTACTGCTGTCGCGTTGGCTGGTGACCAAACCGCAATTTCTCATTCTTGACGAACCCACGCGGGGTATCGATGTCGGTGCTCACGCGGAGATTATTCGTCTGATTGAATCCCTGTGCGCCGACGGACTGGCGCTGCTGGTTATCTCCTCTGAACTCGAAGAACTGGTGGGGTACGCCGATCGCGTGTTGATTATGCGCGATTTGAAGCAGGTGGCGGAGATCCCCCTTGAGCAGCTGTCGGTAGCGTCGATTGTCAACGCTATCGCCCACGGAGGAGAACAACATGCTTGAATCCGATATGACGTCTGAAAAAACCAATCGGCGTAAGCTGAAACTGCCGCCCGGTATGCCGCAAATTGCCGCGCTGGTGCTGGTGCTGCTGGTGGACAGCCTGGTAGCAAATAACTTCTTTGCCGTGCATTTACAGGATGGCCGCCTGTTTGGTAGCCCGATCGATATTCTCAACCGTGCCGCACCGGTAGCGCTGCTGGCGGTGGGGATGACGCTGGTGATTGCCACCGGGGGAATTGATTTGTCAGTAGGGGCGGTGATGGCGATTGCCGGGGCTACGGCGGCGACGCTCACCGTGGCCGGGCATAGTCTGCCGTTTATCATTCTCGCGACACTGGGCACCGGGCTGGCATGTGGTTTGTGGAACGGCGTGCTGGTGGCGTTGCTGCGAATTCAACCGTTCGTCGCCACCTTGATTTTGATGGTAGCCGGACGCGGTGTGGCGCAGCTCATCACCCAGGGGCAAATCGTGACTTTTGATAACGATAACCTGTCGTGGTTTGGTAGCGGCTCGTTGTGGCTGTTGCCGGTGCCGGTGTGGATTACGTTAGTGGTGGCGCTGGCGGTGTGGCTGGTAACACGCAAGACGGCGCTGGGGCTGTTTATTGAAGCGGTCGGGATTAACCTGCGTGCGGCGCGCAATGCAGGCGTTACCGGCTGGCTGGTCGTGATGTCAACCTACGCCATCAGTGGCGTATGTGCCGCAGTAGCCGGGTTAATTGTTGCCGCCGATATCCGCGGAGCGGATGCCAATAACGCCGGATTGTGGCTGGAGCTGGATGCGATCCTGGCGGTGGTAATTGGCGGTGCATCACTGATGGGCGGGCGTTTTAATCTGGTGCTGTCGCTGATTGGTGCGCTGATTATTCAGTCGATGAATACCGGGATTCTGCTGTCTGGTTTCCCACCCGAACTGAACCAGGTGGTGAAGGCGATAGTAGTGATGTGCGTGTTGCTGATTCAGTCACCGCGCTTTCTTGCCATGCTGAAACGGAGGCGTCCATCATGATTAAACGTCATCTGCCTTTGATGATTACTTTGCTGGTGTTTGTCGCCGGATATCTGTTCTGCCTCAGCCAGTTCCCCGGCTTTGCCTCCACCAGGGTAATTTGTAATATCCTCACCGATAACGCCTTTCTTGGCATTATCGCCGTGGGAATGACGTTTGTGATCCTGTCGGGAGGGATTGATTTATCGGTCGGGGCGGTGATTGCTTTTACCGGCGTGTTCCTTGCCCGCTTGATTGGGGATTACCATGTGGACCCGTTGCTGGCCTTTGCGCTGATTCTGGCGTTAGGGGCAGCCTTTGGCGCCATGATGGGCTGGTTAATTGATGGGTTAAAAATCCCGGCGTTTATTATTACCCTCGCCGGGATGTTTTTCCTGCGTGGGTGTAGCTACCTGGTATCGGAAAACTCGATCCCGATTGACCATCCGTTGTATGCCACGCTGTCGAGTATGGCGTGGAAAATTCCCGGCGGTGGGCGGTTAAGCTTGCTGGCGGTGATTATGCTGGTGGTAGTGGTCGGTGGCATTTTGCTGGCGCACCGCACGCGTTTTGGTAATCAGGTGTATGCCATTGGCGGCAACCTCACGTCGGCGCAGTTGATGGGGATCTCCACGCGCGCCACCACCATTAAGATTTATATGTTGTCGACCACGCTGGCAACGCTGGCAGGGATTGTGTTTTCCATCTATACCTCAGCGGGTTATGCGTTGGCCGGACTGGGTGTAGAGCTGGATGCCATTGCCTCGGTGGTGATTGGCGGCACGCTGCTCTCCGGTGGCGTAGGAACGGTGCTCGGTACGCTGTTTGGCGTATTAATTCAGGGGCTGATTCAGACGTGGATTAATTTCGACGGCACCCTGAGCTCCTGGTGGACCAAAATCGCCATCGGCATTTTGTTGTTCGCGTTTATCGCGCTGCAACGTTTGCTGACGGTGATGTGGGATCGCCAGCAGAATGCGCCGGTTAAACGGCTAACGTCCTGATGGCGTTGGTGTAGCGGCGCGATTTATCGCGCGCTTTTGACCCTCGTGGTTAAAAAAACGCGATAAATCGCGCCGCTACCGATGTGTACAATATGATTTATTCCTGAATCCATTCTGAATTCCTTATATCCCTCTGACATTTATCATCCTTATCTTTCAGTGAGATAGCTCCCATGCTAACGTCCGGCCACGTTGTTCATCCTGGCAGGGACGACCTTAATGACCGCAACTCCCACCCCACACGATGCGCTATTCAAACGATTTCTCAGCCATCAAAGCATTGCCAGACAGTTCCTGGAAATTCACTTGCCGCCACGCATACTTCAGCGCTGTGACCTCGGCACATTGCAATTGATTCCAACCACGTTTATAGAACGGGATCTGAGTGCACTCTATTCAGACGTACTCATGTCAATGAAGATGGAGGGGGGAGAGGGATATATTTATGCCTTGATTGAGCACCAAAGCTCTCCCGACAAGTTTATGACCCTCAGGATGATGCGCTATACCATCGCGGCTATGCAGCGTCATATTGATGAGGGGCATACTGAGCTGCCGATCGTGGTGCCGATACTGTTCTATCACGGTAAAACCAGTCCCTATCCTTATACGATGGACTGGCTATCCTCCTTTCGTGACCGGGAGCTGGCGACGCAGATATTTTGCCAACCGTTTCCGCTGGTTGATGTCACGGTGCTCCCGGATGAGCAAATCATGACACACCGCGGTGTGGCCAGGCTGGAAATGGCCCATAAGATCGTACGCATGCACGACCTGCTGGAAAATATCGACTTAATGGCAACCCTGCTGGCGGTGGATTACAATGATGACCTGTCAATCGACGTTATCTTCTACCTGCTTCGGCATGGCGATACGGATGATCGGGAAAAGGTGATTGAGATACTGATGCAGGGCAAACCGCAACTAAAGGAACAGATTATGACTATTGAACAACAGTGGCGGCTGGAGTCACGTCTGGAAGGACGACAGGAAGGACGACAGGAAGGACGGCAGGAAGGACGAGTGGAAGGACTTCAGGAAGGTCGGCTGGAGATGGCGCGAAACATGCTTGCCGAAAAATTAGACTTTAAAACCATCAGCAAGGTAACCGGTTTAAGCGCTGGTGAGTTGCAAGACCTGTGTTCCTGAAGGTTTTTTTTGCGGCGTGACCGTTTGGTCATAACTGCAAATAAAAGGGTCGCGATAAATCGCGACCCGATGGCTAACCTGATAACGATCAACGCATTAAGCGGTAATACGCCTCATTCCAGCGCAGCGCATCTTTGAACGCCGGTAAACGCGTTTCCTCATCAATGACCAGCACCTCAATACCGTTCAGTTCGCCGTAGAGATAGAGGTCGTCGAGGTCCAGCGCCTGGCTGAACACCGTGTGATGCGCGCCACCGGCCAGAATCCAGGCCTCAGAGGCGGTTGCCAGTGACGGCTGTGCGCGCCACAAGGCACGCGCGACCGGCAGTTTTGGCAACGGTTTTGGTTGCTCAATGGCATCCACGACGTTCACCAGCAGACGGAAGCGGTCACCCAAATCGATCACGCTGGCATTCACCGCGCGTCCAGCCGGAGTAGAGAAAATCAGGCGTGCTGGATCGGCTTTGCCGCCAATACCGAGGAATTGCACATCAATCAACGGTTTCTCTTCTTTGGCGATCGACGGACACACTTCCAGCATATGCGAGCCCAGCACCAGGTCATTGCCGGGTGAGAAGTGGTAGGTGTAATCCTCCATAAATGAGGTCCCGCCGGCACGATTACCCGCCTGCACCTTCAGAATGTGCAGTAACGCCGCCGTTTTCCAGTCACCTTCACCGGCAAACCCGTAGCCCTGGCCCATCAGACGTTGTACCGCCAGGCCGGGAAGCTGCTTCATACCGTGCAGCGTCTGGAAATTGGTGGTAAAGGCTTTGCAACCTTCGGCATCAAGGAAGCGTTTCAACCCCAGTTCGATACGTGCTGCATCCAGAACGTTCTGACGTTTTTCACCGTTTACTGCCGCAACTTCGCTGAAGCGATAGTGACTTTCGTATTCATCGATCAACGCATTGACGTCGCCATCACTGACGCTGTTCACCACCTCGACCAAATCGCCCACGCCCCAGCCATTCACCGCATAGCCAAATTGAATTTGCGCGGCCACTTTGTCACCCTCGGTGACGGCCACTTCACGCATATTGTCGCCGAAGCGGGCAACTTTAAGCTGCTGACTGGCCTGACGCGCCTGAGCGGCACGGATCCAGCGACCAATGCGTTGCTGGCTCTCTTTATCCTGCCAGTGGCCGGTGACCACGCTGTGCTGGAGGCCCATACGCGCGCCGATAAAACCAAACTCGCGACCGCCGTGTGCGGTCTGGTTCAGGTTCATAAAATCCATATCCATGCTGTCCCACGGGATCTCAGCATTGAACTGGGTATGGAATTGCAGCAACGGCTTATTCAGGATGCTCAGGCCGCCAATCCACATTTTGGCGGGTGAGAAGGTGTGCAGCCAGGTAATGATGCCGATACATTCATTGGCATGGTTGGCTTCGCGGCACAGGGCCAGCGCTTCATCCGGCGACTTCACCAGCGGCTTCAGCACCAGTTGTAGCGGCAGGGTGCCTGCCTGATTGAGGCCATCCATCACCTGACGGGCGTGATGCTCCACCTGGCGTAACGTCTCCGCCCCGTAGAGGTGCTGCGTACCAATGACAAACCACACCTGTTGTGTGTTGTGCTGTTCCATAAAACCACTCCTTCACTTAGCGGAAACGGTGCGTGCGGCATACTGCGGTTCAGCGGCCTGGCACCAATGTTGATAGCGTTGATAAAGTTGCTGATAGCGCGCCACGCGCTGGCTGTCTGGTTGCAGCGTGACGTCAATCGGGCTGGCCATCACCTGCTGAGCAGCCGGAACATCGGCATAGACTTGCGCAGCAACGGCGGCAAAAATGGCGGCCCCGAGGGCGCAACATTCATCGGAGGCGACAATATCCAGCGGTCGGTTCATCACATCGCAACAGGCTTGCATAATGGCTGGCGATTTGCGCGCGATGCCGCCGAGGGTCAGCACGTTCTCCACCGGGATTTGCTGTTGCTCGAAGCACTCCATAATGGCGCGTGCGCCGAAGGCGGTGGCGGCGATCAGCCCGCCGAACAATGCCGGGGCATCGGTGCCAAGATTGAGGTCGGTAATCACCCCTTTCAGACGCTGGTTGGCATCCGGGGTGCGGCGTCCGTTAAACCAGTCCAGCACGACCGGCAGATGGTCGAGTTGCGGATCGGCAGCCCAGGCTTCCGTCAATTGACGGATCAGATCTTTTTGCAGGCTTTCCAGTTGGGGACGCAACTCAGGATGTTGTTGCGCCGCCTGTTGTAGCGGCCAGCCAAGCAGGCGGCTGAACCAGGCATAGATATCGCCGAAAGCGGATTGTCCCGCTTCACAGCCGATGGCACCCGGCACCACGCTGCCATCCACCTGGCCGCAGATGCCTTTAATCGCGCGATCACCCACTTTTTCACTGTCGGCAATCAGAATGTCGCAGGTCGAGGTGCCAATCACCTTCACCAGGGTATAAGGTTGCGCACCGGCACCGACCGCCCCCATATGACAGTCAAAAGCACCGCCGGACAGCACCACCTGCCGGGACAGACCAAGACGTTGCGACCATTCGGCGCTTAACGTGCCGACCGGGATATCTGCCGTCCAGGTGTCGGTAAATAAGGGATAGTCGAGCTGTTCGGTTAACAGGGGATCAAGCGCATTGAGGAAATCAGCGGGCGGCAGGCCTTGCCAGTCCGGGTGCCAGAGGGATTTATGTCCGGCGGCGCAGCGACCACGGCGCAGTTGCTGCGGCGCGGTAGTGCCACTCAGCAACGCCGGAACCCAGTCGCACAGCTCGACCCAGGAGACGGCGGCATCACGTACCGCAGCATCTTCACGCGATACATGCAAAATTTTGGCCCAGAACCACTCCGACGAATAAATGCCGCCGATATAACGGGTGTAATCGGTGAAACGACCGCTGTGGCACAGCTGATTAATCTCTTCGGCTTCTTCTATAGCGGTGTGATCTTTCCACAACACAAACATCGCATTGGGGTTGTCGGCAAACTCTGGACGTAACGCCAGTACCTTGCCCTCACGATCGATCGGTGCCGGGGTCGAACCGGTGCTGTCCACGCCAATGCCGACGACGGCTGCGCGCTGTTCAGGGCTGAGAGCCTGCACCACCGTGACCAGCGCCTGCTCCAGCGCATCAATATAATCCTGAGGATGATGGCGAAAGCGGTTGGCATGCGCATCGCAAAACAATCCTTTGGCCCAGCGCGGATAGTTGACTACCGCTTTTTCCAGTTCTTTGCCACTGTGGCAGTCCACGGCCAGGGCTCGGACAGAATCGCTGCCAAAATCCAGCCCGATGGTGATAGCGCCAGCGCCCATTGAAATTCTCCTGTGTCAGTTATCTGTGGTTATCCTGGAATGGGTGGGCTGGAGCGGTTAGTCATCCCCGGCTGAGAATATGCACTTTTCTGCCATCAGCAGCCATTTCGTGATCCACTGCAAAAGTTAATGACCGGTTAATTTTGCTGAATATATGGATGATTTTGTCGTCGTTCCGGGATGTGATACCGCTCTACATTTTCTGCTGCTTTTCCCGCTACAACTAGCCCAGCGTTTGCACAGCCTTTGTACAAACCTTGCTCTAACGCGCTGATTTTTCGCTGTACCCGCAAGAGAAATCAGAGTGGTAGCGCTTACACCGATTCGTTTATTGCACGCTAAAAACATCATTGTGCCGGAGAGCATCATGCATAAATTCACTAAAGCGCTGGCGGCAGTTGGTCTTGCCGCGGTTATGTCACATTCCGCTATCGCCGAGACGATGAAGCTCGGTTTTCTTGTTAAACAACCGGAGGAACCCTGGTTCCAGACAGAGTGGCGCTTCGCCGATAAAGCCGGCAAAGATCTCGGCTTTGAGGTGATCAAAATTGCGGTACCGGATGGCGAAAAAACCCTGAATGCCATCGATAGCCTGGCCGCCAGTGGCGCGAAAGGTTTCGTCATCTGTACCCCGGATCCGAAACTGGGTTCGGCCATCATGGCGAAAGCCCGCAGTTACGACCTGAAGGTGATTGCGGTTGACGATCAGTTCGTCAACGCCAAAGGCAAACCGATGGACACCGTGCCACTGGTGATGATGGCCGCGACCAAAATCGGCGAGCGTCAGGGCCAGGAACTGTATAAAGAGATGCAGAAACGCGGCTGGGATGTGAAAGAAACCGGCGTAATGGCGATCACCGCTAACGAGTTGGATACCGCCCGCCGCCGTACCTCTGGCTCGATGGACGCGCTGAAAGCAGCAGGTTTCCCGGCTGCGCAGATCTACCAGGTGCCGACCAAATCCAATGATATCCCGGGCGCATTTGACGCCGGTAACTCCCTGCTGGTGCAGCACCCGAAAGTGAAACACTGGCTGATCATCGGCATGAATGACAACACCGTCTTAGGCGGCGTGCGCGCCACTGAAGGTCAGGGCTTTAAAGCACCCGACGTGATCGGTATTGGTATCAACGGGGTGGATGCTGTCAGTGAACTGTCGAAAGGGGAGCCAACCGGCTTCTATGGTTCGCTGCTGCCCAGCCCGGACGTACACGGCTATAAAAGTAGCCAGATGCTGTATGACTGGGTAACCAAAGGGAAAGAACCGGCGAAGTTTACTGAAGTGACCGATGTGGTGCTGATCACCCGCGATAACTTCAAAACTGAGCTGGCGAAAAAAGGGCTGATGTAAGTCGCCAAACCACAAGTGCGCTTATCCCCAGGCGCTTGATGGCCTGAGTTACCTGGGATAAGCGCGCTGCTTATGCAGTTGCGCACGAAGTATGAAGGCATAGAGGAGTCTCCATGAACACTGATCCTGCTTTTCTGTCGTTTCATGGCATCAGCAAAACTTTCCCTGGCGTTAAAGCGTTACAGGACATCTCGTTCAGCTGCCATGCCGGTGAAGTGCATGCGCTGATGGGCGAAAACGGCGCGGGTAAATCCACGCTGTTGAAAATTCTTAGCGGCAGCTACCAGCCGACTGCCGGCGAAATCCACATCAAAGGCCAGCCGGTGCGGTTCAATCACACCACCGAAGCGCTGGACGCGGGCGTGGCGATTATCTACCAGGAACTGCATCTGGTACCGGAAATGAGCGTGGCAGAGAATATTTACCTCGGTCAGATCCCGCATCGTCATGGTCTGGTGAACCGTAAGCTGCTGCGTTATGAAGCGGGCTTACAACTGCAAAATCTCGGCATGGATATCGATCCGGACATGCCGTTGAAGTACCTGTCGCTCGGACAGTGGCAGATGGTGGAAATTGCCAAAGCGCTGGCGCGCAATGCGCGCATTATCGCGTTTGATGAACCTACCAGCTCGCTGTCGGCACGCGAGATTGAGCATCTGTTCCGCGTCATCCGTCAGTTGCGTGAGCAGGGCCGGGTGGTGCTGTACGTATCGCATCGTATGGAGGAGATTTTTGCCCTGAGCGATGCCATCACGGTGTTTAAAGATGGCCGCTACGTACGCACCTTCACCGATATGAACAACACCCACCATGAAGACCTGGTTCAGGCGATGGTGGGCCGCAATCTGGGGGATATCTATGGTTACGCACCGCGTGATTTGGGCCCCGTGCGTTTGCAGTTGGACCAGGTGGAGGCGCAAGGTGTGCGTATGCCCATTTCGCTAGAGGTCCGGGCCGGTGAAATCGTCGGGTTGTTCGGTCTGGTCGGGGCCGGACGCAGTGAACTGATGAAGGGATTGTTTGGGGCAACCCGTCTGCGCGGCGGCAGCGTGTCGCTGGACGGTAAAAAACTCAATATCCGTCAACCGATTGATGCGATCCGTGCCGGAATTATGCTTTGCCCGGAAGACCGCAAAGCCGAAGGTATCATCCCGGTGCACTCGGTGCGTGACAACATCAACATCAGCGCGCGCCGCCATAATCTCACCGCCGGTTGTCTGATCAAACCCGGTTGGGAAGCGAAGAACGCTGACAGCCATATCCGCTCGCTCAATATCAAAACCCCGCATGCGCAACAGCTGATTATGAACCTGTCCGGCGGCAACCAGCAGAAGGCGATTCTGGGCCGCTGGCTGTCGGAGGAAATGAACGTGATCCTGCTGGATGAGCCGACACGCGGTATTGATGTCGGGGCCAAGCACGAGATTTATAACCTGATTTATCAACTGGCAAACAAAGGTATTGCCGTGTTGTTTGCTTCCAGCGATTTGCCTGAAGTGATGGGCCTTGCCGACCGTATCGTGGTGATGCGCGAAGGTGAAATTGCCGGTGAACTGCCACACGACCGTGCCACGGAGCAGCTGACGCTGGGCCTGGCGATGCCGAAAACGACTCAAGCGGCCGCCGTGGCCTGATGTAAAGGAGAGCAATTATGGCTTCATCAACCACTTCTAATACGCCACCCGCGCAGCGCAGCGGCCTGCAACTGGGGCGTATCTGGGATAACTTCGGCATGCTGGTGGTGTTCGCGCTACTGTTTATTGCCTGTACTATTTTTGTCCCCAACTTCGGCTCTTTTATCAATATGAAAGGGCTGGGGCTGGCAATGTCGATGTCCGGTATGGTGGCGTGCGGCATGCTGTTCTGCCTCGCCTCCGGGGATTTTGACCTGTCTGTGGCTTCGGTTATCGCTTGTGCTGGCGTAGTGACCGCGGTGGTGATTAACCTGACCGAAAGTTTATGGATTGGTGTGGCGGCAGGGTTGTTGCTGGGCATGGCAACCGGGTTTGTTAACGGTTTCGTGATTGCGCGGCTAAAAATCAATGCGTTGATCACCACGCTGGCGACGATGCAGATTGTGCGCGGTCTGGCCTATATCTTCTCAGACGGTAAAGCGGTAGGGATTGAAGATGAACGTTTCTTTACCCTCGGCTACGCCAACTGGTTCGGTTTGCCAGCACCCATCTGGCTGACTATCGCTACCATGATCATCTTCGGTTTCCTGCTGAATAAAACCACCTTTGGCCGCAACACGCTGGCGATTGGCGGTAACGAGGAAGCAGCGCGTCTTGCCGGTGTGCCGGTGGTGCGTACCCGCATCATCATCTTTATCCTCTCCGGGCTGGTGTCAGCGGCGGCGGGGATCATTCTGGCTTCACGTATGACCAGCGGCCAGCCGATGACCTCGCTGGGATACGAGTTGATTGTCATCTCTGCCTGCGTGTTGGGTGGGGTGTCGCTGAAAGGTGGCATTGGCAAGATTTCCTACGTGGTTGCCGGGGTACTGATCCTTGGTACGGTTGAGAATGCGATGAATCTCTTGAATATTTCGCCCTTCTCACAGTATGTGGTGCGCGGTTTGATATTGTTAGCAGCGGTGATTTTTGACCGCTACAAACAGAAAAATAAAGCCGCCTGAGTGCAGCCATTCAGTAGCGGCGCGATTTATCGCGCGCCTCGGCAACCGCACGATAAATCGTGCCGCTACGGTAATCAATCACGCGAAAAGTGAGGGCATTATGTACCACCGTGAACCCCCTGTGGCACAACAAAACCCATTATTGCCGGGTTACCCTTTTAATGCCTGGCTGGTGGCCGGACTGACACCGATTACCGCCGATGGCCCGCTCGATTTTTTTATCGACCGGCCACTCGGTATGAAAGGCTATATCCTCAACCTGACCATCAAGGGGGAAGGTCGGGTATTTGATGGTGAGCAGTCATTCGACTGTCTGCCGGGTGATATGCTGCTGTTTCAACCGAAAACCCCGCATTACTATGGCCGTGCGCCGGACAGCCCATGCTGGTTCCATCGCTGGGTCTATTTCCGCCCGCGTGCCTACTGGACCGACTGGCTGCAATGGCAGGATGAAACCCAGGGGGTGGGGCGCTTGCGTCTGCCGGAAGCGCAGCGTGCGGAGTTTGATCGCCTGTTCGCCAGTATCGAACAAACCCATAACTCCGGACGACGTTTCGCCGAGGAGCTGGCAATGAACCTGCTGGAACGTCTGCTGCTGCGTGCGGTGGAGGAAGATCCGCGCAGCCATCAGCAAATCCGCGATCCGCGTGTGATTGAAGCCTGCCAGTACGTGACCAACCATCTCGCCAGTGAAGTGAAGATTGAGGAAGTGGCGCGTCATGTCTGTCTGTCACCCTCCCGTCTTGCCCATTTGTTCCGCGAGCAGATGGGGATCAATCTGCTGCGCTGGCGTGAGGATCAGCGCGTGATCCGTGCGAAATTATTGTTGCAGACCACCCAGGAACCGATCGCCTCGGTGGGGCGTGAAGTCGGCTATGATGACCAACTCTATTTCTCGCGTGTGTTCCGCAAACGCGTCGGGGTCAGTCCGAGTGATTTTCGTCGTCGCAGCCAGGATGCACACGATGCGCTGGTGGCTCAGGAGAGCTGGCAACCGGCACGGAGTGCGATATCCTGAGTTTTCGGCTGATTCCCGCTTGTCCGTACGCGCTGATTCGTCTTAAATCAGTCAGGTAACGAACAAGAGGAATGAGAATGAGCGATAAACTTCGTGTCGGCCTGATAGGCTACGGATTTGCCAGCAAAACCTTCCATGCACCGTTGATCGCCGGGACCCCGGATGTTGAACTGGCGGCGATCTCCAGCAGCGATGCAGCCAAAGTGCACGCTGACTGGCCATCGGTGCAGGTGGTGAGCGATCCCCAGACGCTGCTGGACGATCCGACATTGCATCTGATTGTAATTCCTACCCCAAACGATACCCACTTCCCTCTGGCGAAAGCGGCGCTGAACGCCGGTAAACATGTGGTGGTCGATAAACCTTTTACGGTCACCCTGTCACAGGCGCGCGAACTGGATGCGCTGGCGAAGGCCAAAGGGTTGCTGCTGTCGGTGTTCCATAATCGCCGCTGGGACAGTGACTTCCTGACGCTGAAATCGCTGCTGGCGGATGGCACGCTGGGCGAGATCCGTTATCTGGAATCGCACTTTGATCGCTTCCGCCCGGAAGTCCGCCAGCGCTGGCGCGAGATGAAAGGGCCGGGCAGCGGCATCTGGTTCGATCTCGGACCGCATGTACTTGACCAGGCGTTGCAGCTGTTTGGTACGCCAGTGGCAATCAATGTGGATATGGCGGAGTTGCGCACTGGCGCGCAAACCACCGACTATTTCCACGCCACGCTGACCTATCCACAACGCCGCGTGGTGCTGCATGCCAGCATGCTGGTGGCGGCGGAGTCAGCGCGTTTTATTGTGCACGGCACCCGTGGTAGCTACGTTAAATATGGCCTCGACCCGCAGGAAGATCGCCTGAAGGCGGGTGAACGCCCGCCCAAAGAGGAGTGGGGCTACGATATGCGTGATGGCGTGCTAACGCTGGCTGAAGGCGATGTGATGGTGGAAAAAGCACTGCTGACGCTGCCAGGTAACTATCCGGCCTATTATGCGGCAGTGCGTGACGCCATTGCCGGTACCGGCGCGAATCCGGTAACGGCAGAGGAAGCTATCCAGGTGATGGAGTTAATCGAGCTGGGTCTGCAATCGGCGGAAAAACGCCAGACATTGTCATTGAAGTAATTTTCGTAATGATCGTAACGGCGCGATTTATCGCGCCGTTACGGCATGTCAACGTTATCCTGCCACGCGTGCGCGCAACGCGGCTTTTTCGGCGTCACTGAGAAACGCAATGGTCACGCCATTTTCCTGCGCCTGACGCATCTCAGCCGCAGTCAGTCCTGCCTGTGGTGCCGCTACCTGATACTCATGCGCCAGCTCAATGCCCTGCACGGCCGGGTCGTCGGTGTTGATGGTGGCGAGAATACCGTGGTTGAGGAACGCCTTCAGTGGATGGCTGGCAAATGAGGCGACGGTACTGGTCTGAATATTTGACGTCAGGCAGGATTCGATACCAATTTTCTGCTCGGCAAGGAAATCCATCAACGCACGATCTTCGATCGCTTTTACACCGTGGCCGATACGCTCAGCTCCCAACTCGCGAATGGCCTGCCAGATGCTTTCCGGGCCAGCGGCTTCACCGGCATGCACCGTAATACGGAAGCCGGCATCGCGAGCGCGATTGAAGTGGCTGAGGAATTCGCTACCCGGGAAACCGAGTTCGTCACCGGCCAGATCGACGGCAGTAATGCCATCGCGATGTGCCAGCAAACCCTCCAGTTCGCGCAGACAGGCTTCCTCACCAAAGGTGCGGCTCATAATGCCGATTAAACGAACATCGACACCGTACTGCTGAACACCCGCCCGCACGCCATCAATGACCGCTTCCACCACACCGGCAATCGGCAACTGGTGGGTCATCGCCATATAACCCGGCGAGAAGCGCAGTTCCGCGTAATGGATACCGGCACGCGCCGCATCCTCGACGTTTTCCAGCGCAATGCGACGGCAGGCATCGAGATCGCCCAACACCTTAACGCCCCAGTCGAGTTTTTGCAGAAAGCTCACCAGGTCCGGTTCGTTAGCGGTGACCTGCACATGCGGGCGCAGCATCTCAAGGGTGGTAGCGGGCAGGGCAAGATTAAACTGGCGACCTAAATCGAGGATGGTTTGGGCACGGATGTTGCCATCGAGGTGGCGGTGGATGTCGGTCAGAGGGATTTTTGCATCAATCATGTCGCACTCGCTAAGTTATCGTAAAGTGCAGAGCATTATAAAAATATCTTGCGCAACAACGCCAGCGATTTGCGCAAATGGTGCAGTGGATGCTGGATAAAGCAGCATTTGCGGGTGGCTGACGGGCTTTTTGCGCTGATTAAATGATAAAGGGCATCGTGCCGATGTTGTGTTTAGAGGGGGTTCTTTTCAACTAGTTTTAATGGCCGAATGCCAAATTGAAGCAACAAAACCTTTCAGGTTTTTGTATGCATCATCAGTGCTTATTTTTCCTTCGAGAGGATGTTCTCCAACCACATCAGAGATGAACAATCCTGGAGTAATAGTGACACTTTTTTGGTTATCTATCGCCTCAGATACCGCACGGAAAATATGGCCGGTTTCGACATCGACGCTACTATGATGTTTATTATTCTCTAACCACTCTTGTGTTTCTTCAAGTGGTGAGTTAACAGTGATATTGGTTGATAACAACTCCTCTATAAAAGTGCCGTCAGGAATTTTCATATCTTCCATTTTTAAGTTGATTGCTTCATTTTCGTATATGCTGATGTTTATGGGGGTGTAATCCCCTATCTTTGCCTTTCCTGATAAGCGGCCACCAGCGCCACACATCACAATATACGTAAATCCTGCTTCAATAAATGCTTTTGTGGCATCGTATGATAAATCACCATTAGGCATTCTGAGTCCGGAAAAAATATATCTCTCGTTGTTTTCTTGGTTTTCGACGATGGCAGTGTCGAAGATAAAACCAGAAACTTTATGCTGAGTGGTGTTCATTTTATCATAACCAACTCCTTCAGGTTGATTTTCATCGATCTGATAAATTTCCCTTCCTAAAAACTCCATTATTTGCCAGCGAGCCCCAATGAATAAAACTTTCTTATCTGCATCAGGTAATGTATTTAGAACGGAGGATAATTGCATCATGGCATTCTCTTTTTGCATTTTTATACTTCCTGATATATTTATTTTGCTTATATCAATGTCGGCGTAGTGAAGTTGTAGTAGTTGATGTTTTATTCTGGCTTCACTGTTCATATTAGATAGCACAAGGACATTTTTCCCGGTTGTGGTATTAGTGACGTAATAGGATTTGGTTGAAGTATTACTCGAGATTTCTTTTATGCTATCAAAACCGCGACCCTGATAATGATGGCTGAGTGCTGAATAATTACCGCCACAAAAGAACTCACAACCGTAAGATCTTGCCGTATTAACGACGAGGCTGGATAATCTATTATCCAGATATTTTTTAACATTGATACTATGCATCTGCGTCCTGTCAGGTAGATTTAGAGTGATCTCATCACTGATTTTTTTAATGTCAAGTTTATGTTGTTTTATGGAGTGTATGAATGTGATGTCAGTAACTTTGTTTTTCTCAAATTGAAATCTATGGTTTGAATTTTGAAGTATGTCAGGTGCCTTATCGTTTTTTGATAATTTTATTATATTACCCGTTTGAGAAGAGGTGTTGCGTTTAAGGAATTTGTATTTATCAAAGAAACTATGTAGCTCCAGCTTTAATCTTTCAGTGTTCAATAAGTGTTCACTCTGCGGCTGATGTTTATTCTCTGATTTTGCATAGGCCTTTATTATTAACTTTCTTCCATTGAACTCTCTGGTTTTTACACGGTTTTCATTTTGGTCGAAATTGTTGATGTGAATGTTGTGATTTTCTATTTTCATTTGGATTTCCCTGGTTATGAGGAGTAACCATTCTATGGATTGATAAATTCCCTACTCGGCACTCAATGTGTTTTCCATATGGCTAATTAATGTGCTGAAATAGTTCAAAATTATGGGGAGGGTGCAGTCATTTTCTGTGATACGAACCCAAAGCTGTAATATGTCACCATTACAGGTGAACACAGGATTATATTCACCTGGCTTAGGCTGGTTTCTTTCTAAAATTTCATGATGGTCATAATGGAAATGTTCAAGTGTTGCAATTGCCATCATGATGATGCTGTTGTCATCGACAGGGTAGCAATAAATATCGAATTTTTCATCTACGCTAATGATCGGTAACTCATCTTTGTTCACCTCATCATAAAGGTCCAGATATTTTAGCCAATCATGTAGCCCTTGCTCTATTGCTCTAATCACACTTTTCTCCATCTTCAACTTTCATTGCAGAGAGGATTTATTGTTATCTCAATTCACGGAGCGGCATATTTCATGCGTGTGAATGTGGCTGTTATTAAGGTAAGAAATAGGAGTGATGATTCTAACTTCTGTAGACAAAAGATAAAATATTAATTGAAAACTCAGGGTTTCCGAAAAGAATACATGAAGTAATCATCATAAGAAGATGATTTCATGGGCTTAGGCATAGTTTCGATAAGACTTTGGTGTAGTATTTTTCGCGTATTTTGTTAATGCAAGGTAATGGTGGCTTTATTAAGCTTGGTACATTATGAAATTGATAACTAACTATCCTTTTCATTTCAAGAAAATATCACAATTCTCTGAGTGTAATAATAATGGATTGTTAAATTTTGTATTTTCAAAACAAAGGATGAGGTGGGAATATTTAGGTTGGCAACAATTATGTAACTTTATGATTTCTTTTGCATAAATCACGATAATAAAAAAAGGTTTATCATAAAGATAAACCTTTCAGACTGCTGACAAAGTCTTGGTCGTAAAGCCGGGACTTTGATCTAATAAGGTCAGTGCAATTAACGGACTGACTGCCATGCTCAGAGAACCCACCCCTCAGCAGTATCAATTTGAAATGGTCACCCTTGAAGAACTGGTACCCGAAGACCATCTGGTGCGTAAAATCGACGCCGCCATTGACTTTGAATTTATCCGCGACGCCGTGGCACACCTCTACTGCGCCGACAATGGCCGACCGGCCATCGACCCCGTTCGCCTTTAAGATAATGCTGTTGGGCTATCTCTTCGGCGTCCCTTGTGAGCGCCGTGGTCAGGGAAATCCAGATGAACGTTGCTTACCGCTGGTTCCTGAAAATGGGGCTGACGGAGAAAGTCCCGGACGCCTTCACCCTCAGCCAGAACCGCATCCGGCGCTACAACGACAGCACGCACCTGAAAGCCGATGCGAACCCGCGCAAAGCCATTAATGAGCAGCGTCCGGATGGCGTCAGTGAATATCTGGCTGAGCTGAATGCAGCAGTGGAGGCCGCCAGAAAGCGCGCCAGCATCCCGGTATCACGGCGATTCTGGCACACAACGCCACGGTGACGCTGGGCTGCTATTTTGGTGCGCTGCATAGCGGGCGCACGCTGACGGAGGGGGCGGTGGGCAGCTACTACAGCCAGCAACTGGCGTTGGTTGGTTTAATGATGATCCACAGCGCGAGTTGTACGATCCGGCGCTGACCTTTGTCAGCAGTGGTGCGCGGGAAGTGGGACGCCACGCCGGCCAGCGTTTGTTGCAGCGTCTGGCACAGCCGTCAGCCGAGGTGCAGACGTTGATTGTTCCGCCACAGCTACTTCCCGGACAGGCATAATTCGTATTGGCGCGATTTATCGCGCCGCTACAAGGTGTTAAACACTTACTCCGGCATACCTTCGCTGGTTTGGCTACCCAGCATATAACGCGACAGGAACTGCTCCAGCGACAGCTTGTCACCATTCATGGTCACCTGACCGTTGGCGTATTGCAGGCTGGTGGTGATGTTGTCATCCTGCTGCTGCGTCAGGCGGAACATCTGTCCCATCGCCGCCAGACCTTTTACCTGCTGATCGGCCATCTTTTGCGCATCATCGCTTTGATAACCTTCCGCCAGACCGACATGACGCATCACTTCGGTCGCCATCGGCATATTGATCACCAGCTTGCCATCAAGGGTTTTCAGCACGCGATCGACTGCGGCTCCCAGAGTTTGCGCTTCACCGGTCACACTCGCCGGATCGTTGAAACCGACATTCAGGTTAAAGGTACTTTCGCCTTTGTCGTTTTTCCAACTGAGCGGCGCAATGCTGAGCGTTGGTGAACCTTTCAACAGGGTTGGCAGGTTGTTCATCAGAATGGTATGCACACCCTCCTGATAGCGGATGGGATCATCCATCAGGCCCGGCTGGTTCAGCAGGTTTTGAATTTGCGTGTTGTAGGTATCGGAGAAGGCTTTGACTGCCTGGGCATCAAACTGCGCCAGTTTCATCGTGACTTTCGCCTCACCAAACGGCTGTTTTTGCAGGCTGATATTACCGACCTGGTAATCAATCTGGCCGCCAATTTTGCCGTCTTTGTTATCGAATGATGAGGTGCCGTTCATTTTTTCCAGCGTCAGACCTTCCTGGCCGTTGACGCTGGCGGTCAGCTTGTCCAGGGTGATCTGTTGATCGCCGACGCGCACCCCTTCCGGACTGAGATGGGTATCACCGCTCACCTTCAGACCGTTGAGCGTAAACAGCACCGGCTGGTTGACTTCATTCTTGCTGGCAAACGCAATGCTGGAGAAATCTCCCTGTACACCCACGTTGTTGCCTTGCTGATCGGCGCTGACGTTCAGGGTGCCGCCGTTGGTCGCCAGGCGCACACCGTTGTTCACATCCTGATAGTCGGCTGGCAGCAGGGTCAGCGCGGTATCGGTCGCGCCGCTGTAGCCAATGCGGGTATCGGCGTTGACCAGCGATTTGCCGTTGGTCAACTCAAACAATTTCTTCACCGCTTCGGTGTTTTCCAGCTCGCTATGTACCGAGGCCATGCTGGGGATCAGCACGCCGTGCTTCAGCTGAGAAAAAGGGAAGGGGCCGTGATCGATGACGGTGTCCAGCACAATGCTCTGACCCGGCTTCAGCAGCGGGTTGTCTTCGGTTTGCGAGCTGGCTTGCAGCACCAGTTTGGCCTTGCTGCTAAACAGGCCGCGCTGGTAATCCTGATAGCTGAGCGTCAGGCGGCTGTTGGGCGCATACGCATTGATTTGCGTATTGGCGTTTTGCACCATCTGATCAATATGGCTTTCCAGTTGCTTGCCGGTGAACCAGGCGGCGCCGGTCCAGATTACCCCGAGGGCTACAATCACACCTACGGCAACCTTGGTCTTTTTCATCGCTGAGTCGTCCTTATCCTTGCGTCCGCAGGCACCTGGTGTGTGCGGCGGGTGAAGAAAAACGCCCGCAGGCGTTTTAAATTAATAGTTTGAAAATGATAGCAGTTAACCGGACGGTCGTCAGCCGCTTATGGGAGGGTATTGAAGACGCGTGCCAGGCGACCATGACCTGCGGCCGTCACCGGTGACTCGCTGGCGGCAATAAAGCAGGACTCACCCGGTTGCAGCACCAGCTGCTGACCTGATTTCTCGATCACCGCCTGGCCTTCAATGCAGAACAACAACGCGGCGCTTTGTTGTGCCAACGCTTGTGGTTGGTCATGCAGGGTGTGAATGGCGAAGGCAAAATCGTCCACCGGAATCGGGAAGTTCAGCGTGTCGCCCTGTTGCTGTGGTTGTGTCAGCAAAGTCGCGGCGGGTTTGGCGTGGAATTTCAGGTTCGCCAGCAGTTCCGGGATATCAATAAACTTCGGCGTCAGACCGGCGCGCAGCACATTATCCGAGTTGGCCATCACCTCCAGCGCCACCCCCTTCAGATAGGCATGCGGGGTTTCCGCAAACAAAAACATCGCTTCACCCGGTTGCAGGGTAATGACGTTCAACAGCAACGGTGAGAACAGGCCGTTGTCGTCGGGATAATCTGTCGCAATGCTTTTCATTGTCTGCCAGGGTTCGCCTTCGTGGGCGTTCAACGCTGCTTTTAACACGCCGAGCGCCCGTGATTTCGCCTCATCGGTCAGCGACAGCAGGGTGGTAAACAGGGTGACCAGATTGGCTTCATCGGCATGCTCAAGGAAGTGGGCGATCTGCGGATGTGCGCCCGCAACCGGCTCGAACAGCGAAACAATTTCATGCAGCTCACGAAAGCCATTCATCGCCTGAAAAGGGGTCAGCGCGTATACCAGCTCCGGCTTGTGGTTAGCATCCTTGTAGTTGCGCTCGGCAGCGCTCAGAGGGATCCCGGCCGCATTCTCGCGCGCGAAGCCTACTTCAGCGGCGCTTTTGCTTGGATGGACCTGGATCGATAGCGCCTGATCGGCACACAGCACTTTAAACAGAAACGGCAGCTCACCAAAACGTTGCGCGACAGCGTCACCCAGCATGGCGGTTTTATCACCCTCAATCACATCACGCAGTGACCGCGTCTCTCCATTGATCTCGACGGTGGAAGGGCTTTTGGGATGTGCCCCCATCCAGAGTTCAGCCATCGGTAATCCTTGCGGGTTAGCGATGCCATACAGTTCGGTCAGTGCGGTTGTGCTGCCCCATGCGTAATTTTGCAGCGAATTGTTCAATTTTTGCATCATTCATCCCCGATAACGATAAGGCTATAAGCATTTTAAGGCATAAACAGCCATTGAAAATACATCAATAAGTGCAATAAATGCGAATGACTCTCATAATGTAAAATTCTGAAAAGTGACAATCTTGCCCGCTCAGTCGATCGCGCATGACGTGACGCTGAGCCTAAACCTCAATATCTGAGTTAAGGAGACGTAGTCATGGCAGCCCATCGCATTGAAAAAGACTCAATGGGACCGATTGAAGTACCGGCAGATAAGTTGTGGGGCGCGCAAACGCAGCGTTCACTGGAACATTTCCGTATCTCGACAGAAAAAATGCCGGTTGCGTTGGTGCATGCGTTGGCGCTGACTAAACGTGCGGCGGCCCAGGTGAACCGCGATCTTGGTCTGTTACCGGCCGAACGTGCTGATGCGATTATGAAAGCGGCTGACGAAGTGCTGGCCGATAAGCACAGCGATGAGTTCCCGCTGGCAATCTGGCAGACCGGTTCCGGCACGCAGACCAACATGAACATGAATGAAGTGCTGGCAAACCGTGCCAGCGAGATTCTGGGTGGTGAGCGCGGCATGGCGCGTCTGGTCCATCCGAATGATGACGTGAATAAAAGCCAAAGCTCCAACGATGTGTTCCCTACCGCGATGCACGTTGCGGCGGTGATCGCCGTACGCGAACAATTGATTCCGCAATTGCAGGTGCTGAAAAAAACGCTGAACGACAAAGCTGAAGCGTTTAAAGACATCGTCAAAATTGGCCGTACCCACTTGCAGGATGCGACACCGCTCACCCTGGGCCAGGAGATCTCCGGCTGGGTGGCGATGCTCGAACATAACCTCAAACATATCGAACACAGCATCCCGCATCTGGCCGAACTGGCGTTGGGCGGCACAGCGGTAGGCACCGGTCTGAACACCCACCCGGAGTATGCGGTACGGGTAGCTAAAGCGCTGGCGGAATTGACCAATCAGCCGTTTGTAACGGCACCGAATAAATTCGAAGCGCTGGCAACGGTTGATGCGCTGGTGCATGCGCACGGCGCGCTGAAAGGTCTGGCGGCGTCATTGATGAAAATCGCCAACGATGTGCGCTGGCTGGCATCCGGTCCACGTTGCGGCATTGGCGAGCTCTCCATCCCGGAAAATGAGCCGGGTAGTTCGATCATGCCGGGCAAAGTGAACCCGACGCAGTGCGAAGCGCTGACGATGCTGAGCTGCCAGGTGCTGGGTAATGATGTGGCGGTCAACGTGGGGGGCGCATCCGGTAACTTCGAGCTGAACGTGTTCCGTCCGATGGTGATCCATAACTTCCTGCAATCGATTCGTCTGTTGGCTGATGGCATGGACAGTTTCAACCACCATTGTGCCGTCGGCATCGAACCGAACCGCGACCGTATCGAACAACTGCTGAACGAGTCGCTGATGTTGGTCACTGCGCTCAATACCCATATCGGCTATGACAAAGCGGCGGAAATCGCCAAAAAAGCCCATAAAGAAGGGCTTACCCTGAAAGGTTCGGCGCTGAAGCTGGGCTATCTGACCGAAGAACAATTCGATGCCTGGGTACGCCCGGAAGAGATGGTTGGCAGCATGAAGGCGTAAGCAAAATCCGTAGCGGCGCGATTTATCGCGCGATAAGTCTTGCCGCTGCGGCCATCATCACGCCAGTCGATCGCACCACAGATGCAGGCGCGGAATAATCAGATGCAAGGGCTCAGCCTGTGGCTTATAACGATGCGCCACATTGTCAGCATCATAATCCAGTAACTCACCCAGCACCGGCACCTGGCTGCGGTCGCGGCATAGCACCAGCAGTGGAGAAGGGCAGGCCAGTTGGGTTTGCTTCTTTTCATCGGCACGCCAGACACGGGCCACCGGTTGAACTTTGACCGGACGTTTGATTTTCAGGCGGGCCGTGATCGGCAAATCGCGGACCGTTTCCAGTTCCTGCTGCACTTTCTCGGCCCACTGCTCACGGGTCCACGGGGCCTGAGCACGATTGGCTTTCAGGCTGCGCTCCAGCAACTCAATGATTTCATCGCGTTTAACGTTTTTAATGATGTTCTTATTCGCCCAACCGAAACGCAGGCTATCCGGGGAATCCAGCAGGGTGACATTGCGGTAGGCATTCAGGGTGATCAACCCGCGTAAATGTTGGTGAACAAACTCAAAGCGCGCTTCGCTGGGCAGGCCGGACTCAACGGTGATCAACTGCTCCAGCCGCTGTTTCAGCGTATTAATTTCCGCCACCTGCCGGGTAATGATGTCGCTGGCGTGCTCATCCGCTTCAATGCAGATTGCGCCGGGCAGTCGTACCGCGGCTTTGGTGCTGAGTTTTTCTGACTGGTGCTGCATAAACAGCCGACAATAATGGGTGAGGGCCATCTCACGGGCGGCGCTCCCCAGATGCTGGGTGACTTTGATGCGAGATATCTCGTCGTGTTCATGGCCTTTTTCGATATCCGGCAAACCAAAAACCCGCGCGATCAATAAAGGTTGCTGCTCCACTTGTTGACGCAATGCGCCCAGATGCTGCTCCAGCGCGTTTACGCAGGCATGCAGATCGGCGATCAAATCGTAACGAGCCATAGGATGTCTCCATAGTTACAACATACCAAATGTGGCAGGGGATCGGCGCGATAGCAAGCACGGTTTATAATTACAACATACTTTTAGTTTGTTTTTTTACAGCAGGTTTGCCAGCCTCGTTGTAAGGATTGCGATAACCAGCGGGCATAAGCATTTTTCGTGATCGATGAACGTGTTATAACAAATGCTTCGCCTGCTATCGGAATATTCATGTGGAGCATTACGCAAAGCCCGGCGTTCCCGCCATTATCACTCTCGGGCTGGTTCAGATCCTCTCCTGGGGTGGTTCATTTTACCTGATGGCGGTAATGGCCAATCCCATCGTCGCAGAAACTGGCTGGTCGCAGCAGTGGGTTTACGGTGCGTTATCGCTCGGCATTCTGGTTTCAGGATTACTGGCCCCGCTGAGCGGCAGGCTTATCGCGCGCGCGCGTGGGCGCGCATTGCTGGCCGGAAGCGGCGCAGTAATGGCGATTGGGCTGGTGGTGATGGGGTTGAGTCACAGTTTGCTGTTATTCCTGTTTGCCTGGGTCATTATCGGTATTGGCATGGCTATGGGGTTGTACGATGCCTTGTTTGCCACGCTCGGAACCCTGTATGGCGGGCAAGCGCGCGGGGCGATCACCGGCATCACACTGATTTCCGGTTTTTGCACCACGCTGGTGTGGCCGGGTACGGCGTTGCTCATTCACTGGCTGGAGTGGCGTGGCGCCTGTTTTGCCATTGCGCTGCTGTTATGCGTAGCGGTGCTCCCCGCGTATTTCTATGCTTTGCCGCCGCCGACGGCAAAGAAGAAAGAGACAACGCCCGTCAGGGCTGCCACGACTGGCGATTTGGCTCCCGGTCTGTTCTGGTTGCTATGCAGCATCTTCACGCTGGCTTCGGTGATTATGACCGCCATCTCGGTGCAGTTGATCACGCTGTTGCAGGCCAGCGGCCATTCTCTGACGGCGGCACTGGCGATCAGCGCCATTCTTGGTCCCTGTCAGGTAGGTTCGCGTATCGTCGATATCGCGTTTAAACGAGGTCATCCTATCTGGACCACGTTTTTCTCGGTGGGTCTGGTTGCCGTGGGTTTGCTGTTGCTGGCCTGTTTTCCGCAGTTTGCGTTGCTGAGTATGGTGCTGTACGGTGCCGGAAATGGTTTGCGTGCCATTGTCCGGGGAACTTTACCGCTGGTGATGGTCAAACCAGAAGCCTATGCGGTAGTGGTGGGGCGCATGGCACGTCCGGCGCTGATTGGTCAGGCATTGACACCACTACTGGGCGGTTATGTTTTTCAACAGTTGGGGGCGAACGCCACGCTGTGGATGCTTTGCCTGTTGGCATTGATTAACGTGCTGTTGGTGATGGTGCTGAAGCAAAAATTGCCGCAGCCCAACCCGCAGTCAGAAAGGGGAGTGATAAACTAAGCAGCCTGTGCGCTTGTGTCTGAGGAAATGATGAATACGTGCCTTGATCACAGTCGCTCGCTTCTAAAAAGCAACAGTGTTTGTTATATTTATTGCTCAATGATTACTCACTGCCGCGGCATGAAAACAACAAGATAGACCGCAACTCAGGATTAAAGAAATGCTTGATTACCGCTTCCCGACAGCTTTGCAGATGGTTTTGAGCGTAGCGATGGCGGAGCAATTGGGTAAACGCTCGACCAGTGCCATTCTGGCTTATGGCCTGGAGGCGAACCCCAGTTTCATTCGGAAACTTATGGTTCCGCTCACACGCGATGGCATCATTGTCTCGACGCTTGGCCGTACCGGTTCGATACATCTGGGCCGTCCCGCCAGCGAGATCACCTTGCGCGATATCTATACCTCGGTGATTGAAGACAAAAAACTTTGGGCCTCGCGTCCGGATGTCGCGCCGCGTTGTCTGGTGAGCGCCAACCTGTGCTGGTACTTCAAATCGATTGCTGATGAAGCCGAACAAGCCTCCCTGAAGGTGCTGGAAAAACGCACCGTGGCGGATGCGCTGGCTGAACTGAAAAAACGTGACACCAGCAACTGCGAACCCCTGCCAGACTTCGAAATCGAAGACTTCTGCAAGAAATCCCGCTGACATTTCCTGGAGCGCGTTGCTGCGCTCCCAACTCCGTAGCGGCGCGATTTATCGCGCGCCTTTGACCTTGATGCCATAGTGAAAATCGCGCGACAAATCGCGCCGCTACGAAAGCCGGTGGTGCATTTGTTTGAGTCACCTCTCATTTTCTGCCTTACTATCCCTGCCTGCCTGCCTGCACTTCTCGACGCTTTAGATCAAGGTATAAAAGGGTAACTATTTTATTAATTCAAAAGGATTTCGAAATGAAATGCAGGCATGCTAAAGATTCTGACTTGGATAAGGTTTGTGACCTCCTCGCAAAAGAATTCTGTCATGACCCGATATATAAAGTTTTATTTTCTGGTCGAGATGATCGTGTCAATATTCTGCGGGACTATTTTCGTATTTACGTAAATATAGAAATTTATCGTAAAGGTACATTGCTTTCTGAAAATGATACGGACGTTTTAGTTTATATTCGGCCAGAATTCATTGCGGAGATCGTAGAAACTCATGCTCAAGCCGATGAGGAATTGCGTAAAGTATGTGGTTCAAGTTACAAGGCGGCTTCTGAACTTATAAATGGACTCGACCGTTTGCATCCCCTGAACCCACCCCATTATTTTATATCATTACAAGCTGTGCAACGTTCAGCCCGTGGAGGTGAAGTGGTGGAGAGTTTATTCAGGACGCTGCATGATATAATAGATAAAGATAAATTGCCATGTTACGCGGAATGTACAAGATTCAGTACCAGAACGCTAATCAGGAGATGGGGATATCGTGATGCTGATTTTCCACTTCATATTAGAGGGTTTCCTGACCTCTATCCTGTTTGGCGTGACCCGAAACAACTTTCCATGAAATAGAATGATTGGATAAAAGCCAGTCAGGCTTTACTGACTGGCATTAGAATTTGGTGAACGGATTTTTACATCAATCCTAACATCACACCGTCTGCACTTCACCTTCCGGCTGTTTCCGTGTCACCAGTTTACGTAGCGTCACATAAAACACCGGCGTCAGGAACAGGCCGAACAAAGTCACGCCCAGCATGCCGGAGAACACGGTAATCCCGGTAACGCCACGCACTTCGGCACCGGCACCTTCTCCGAGAATCAACGGGATGGTCCCGGCGATAAAGGCGATGGAGGTCATGACGATGGGGCGCAGACGCAGACGACAAGCTTCCAGCGCGGCCTCGACAATCCCTTTACCCTGCATCTCCAGTTCGCGGGCAAACTCGACAATAAGAATCGCGTTTTTACACGCCAGCCCCATCAGAACCACCAGCCCCACCTGCACAAACACGTTGTTATCACCGCCGGTCAGCCACACGCCAACCAACGCCGACAGCATGGTGACCGGCACAATCAGGATCACCGCCAGCGGTAACGTCCAGCTTTCGTACAATGCCGCCAGTACCAGGAAGGCCAGCAATACCGACACCGGGAACACAATAAACGCAGCATTACCCTGGGTGGATTGCTGATAACTGAGATCGGTCCACTCAATGTTCATTCCATTCGGCAACACCTGATTGGCGAGTGCTTCCACTTTGGTCATGGCCTGCGCCGATGACAGCACGCGAGGGTCAGCGTCACCAATCAAATCCGCCGCCGGGTAGCCGTTATAACGGATCACCGGATCAGGGCCGTAGGTGGTGGTGATATTCACCATGCTGCCGATTGGCACCATCTCGCCGCGATCGTTACGGGTGCGCAGGTTAGCAATATCCTGCACGCTGTCGCGGAAATCGCCATCTGCTTGCGCCATCACACGCCAGGTACGACCAAACTTATTGAAGTCATTGACATAGGAGGAGCCGAGATACACCTGAAGGGTGCTGAACAAATCGGTCAGCGACACGCCCTGTGCTTTGGCTTTATCACGATCAACCTGCACATCCAACTGCGGAACGTTGGCTTGATAGGAGGAGATCGGGAACATCATGCCAGGCGTCTGCATCACCGCACCGGAGAGGGTGTTGATCGCCGTTTGCAGCTCGCCATAACCCAGGCCAGCACGATCCTGCACGTAAAGGGAATAACCTGAACCCTGGCCGAGGCCCAAAATCGGCGGTGGCATGATGGAGAAACCAAAGCCCGCCTGAATTTTACTGATTTTGGCATTCAGCTCAGCGTTGATTTCCGCCGCACTGCGTTTACGCTGGTCAAACGGCTTGAGGCCAAAGAACACCGTCCCGGTATTGGGGGTATTGGTAAACTGCAAGGCGTTCAGGCCGGGGAAGGCGACCGCATAATCCACGCCTTCGGTATTCATACCGATCTCGCTCATCTTACGGATCACTTCATCGGTACGCGCCAGTGACGAGCCTTCCGGCATCTTCACGCCACCAATCAGGTACAGCTTATCCTGGGTTGGGATAAAGCCACCCGGTACGCTGTGGAACATCCAGCCCGCGCCTGCCAGCAGCAGCACATAGACGCCAAACACCGCACCGCGCCGCCGCAGGGTTTTACTGACCATCGATTGATAACCGTCAGCGCTGCGCTGGAAAAAGCGGTTGAACGGACGGAACAACCAGCCCAGCAACCGGTCAATCAGGCGCGACGGCATATCTTTCGGCGCATGATGATCCTTCAGCAGTTTCGCCGCCAGAGCCGGAGAAAGCGTAAGCGAGTTAATCGCCGAAATCACCGTCGAAATGGCGATGGTAACCGCGAACTGTTTATAGAACTGACCGGTAACGCCGGACAGGAACGCCATCGGCACAAACACCGCACACAACACCAGCGCGATAGCGATAATCGGGCCGGAGACTTCACGCATCGCCTGATGCGCTGCCGCGGTGGGCGATAATCCTTGCTCGATATTACGTTCGACGTTCTCTACCACCACAATGGCGTCATCCACCACGATACCGATGGCGAGCACCAGACCAAACAGGCTCAGGGTGTTAAGTGAGAAGCCGAGCAAATACAAGACGCTGAAGGTCCCCACCACTGAAACCGGCACCGCCAGCAACGGAATGATCGACGCACGCCAGGTTTGCAGGAACAGAATCACCACCAGTACCACCAGCACAATCGCTTCCATCAGCGTCTGTACCACGGCCTTGATCGAATCCCGCACGAACACCGTCGGGTCATAGGGCGCGGCCCACTGCACATCGTCCGGGAAGCGGGTCGCCAGTTCAGCCATTTTGGCGCGCACCGCGTTGGAGAGATCGATGGCGTTAGCCCCCGGTGCCTGGAAGATACCGATACCGACCGCATCTTTATTATTAAGCTGTGAACGCAGCGCATAGCTGCCAGAACCCATCTCAATTCGAGCGACATCACGCAGACGTACCAACGAACCATCATCGGCGGTTTTCAGGATGATATTGCCGAACTGCTGCTCGCTCTCCAGTCGTCCCTGGGTGTTGATCGACAGCAGGAAATCGCTCTCTTTCTTCAACGGTTCTGCGCCGAGCTGCCCGGCAGAAACCTGCACGTTTTGCTCCTGCATCGCCGTCACCACATCCGAGGCGGTCAGGCCACGCGCCGCCACTTTATTAGGATCAAGCCAGACGCGCATCGCATACTCACCGGCCCCGAAGATCTGAATCTGTCCCACGCCCGGCAGGCGGGCCAGTTCGTCTTTGACCTTCAGGGTGGCGTAGTTACGCAGATAGAGCGAGTCGTACTTACCCTGCGGCGAAAACAGGTGCACCACCAGCGTCAGGGTCGGCGACTGCTTCTGTGTGGTCAGGCCCAGTTGACGCACGGCCTCTGGCAGGCGCGCTTCCGCCTGTGCCACACGGTTCTGCACCTGAACCTGCGCCTGGTCAGGGTCAGTACCCGGACGGAAGGTGACGGTGGTCACCAGCACACCATCGGAACCGGCCACTGATTTCATATACATCATGTTTTCCACCCCGTTGATCGCCTCTTCCAGTGGCGTCGCCACCGAGTCGGCAATCACTTTGGGGTTGGCGCCGGGGTATTCTGCGCGCACCTGCACGCTGGGGGGCACCACATCGGGATATTCACTGATCGGCAGCAACGGAATGGCGATCAGCCCGGTAACAAATATCAAAATCGACAGCACAGCCGCGAAAATTGGCCGGTCGATAAAAAAGCGGGAGAAATCCATAACAGGCAGTCTCGATAATTATTGGGCGGCGCGCATCGCGACCGTTTGCGCAGTGACCGGCATGCCGGGCATAAACACTTTCTGCAAACCGTTAACGATGACCTTGTCTCCGGGTTTCAGTCCGTTCTGCACCACGCGCAGGCCATTTGCCAACTCGCCTGGCTGGATGTCACGGCGCTGGGCCTTACCGCTGGCATCGACCACGTAGACATACTTACGGTCCTGATCGGTCAGCACCGCTTTATCGTCAATCAGCAACGCGGTGAAATCGGCGCTACCGGGCAGACGTACGCGGGCAAACAGACCTGGCGTGAACTGACGCTGCTGGTTATCCAGCGTGGCGCGCATGCGGATGGTGCCGGTGCTGGCGGTCAACTGGTTATCGAGAAAATCGACTTTGCCCGGATGCGGATAGCCTTGCTCGCCGGTCAGGCCGATTTCCACTGGCAGCGCACCCCGGTTTTGTCCCTCACGGGCCATCGCCTGATAACGCAGATAGGTAGCTTCATCGACGTCGAAATAGACGTAGACGCGATCCTGCGACACCAGCGTGGTGAGGACGCTGGCGCTGTCACCGGCGGTCACCAGGTTACCGATAGTGATCATGGCGCGGCTGGCGCGACCATCAATCGGCGCGGTAACGCGGGTGAAATCGAGATTAAGCTGCGCCATATCCACCGCCGCCTGGGCCGACAGCACGGTAGCCTGTGCCTGGCTGGCCGCTGAGCGGCGCTGTTCTGCCTCTTCACGCGATACCGCCAGCGTGCCAATCAGTTTTTCGGTACGAGCCGACTCACTGCGTGCCAGCGCCGCCTGACTGCGGGCCTGCGCCAGTTCGGCCTGCGCCTGCTCCAGCGCCGCGCGATAGGTGCGATCATCAATGGTGAACAGCACCTGGCCTTTTTTCACTTCATCGCCTTCGCGATAATTCACCTGATCGATATAGCCGGATACGCGCGGTCGCAGCTGCACGCTTTGCACCGCTTCGATACGACCATTAAAACTGTCCCACTGGCTGACTTTCTGCTGTACCACCTGCGCCACACTCACTTCAGGCGGTGGCGGTGGGGCGTTTTTCGCCACACCGCTATCACAGCCGGCCAGCAGGCTTCCCAGCAGCACCATTCCTGACAGGCTTACGCCCAGACGAACCCCATATGTCTGCAGATGCATTGTAGTTATTCCGCGTTAGTCAAAAAATTGAAAGGTCATGTACAAAAAATTTTGCAACTTTGACGGTTGCATTAAAACGGGATGAGTGTAGGCTTGTGCAAACTGCTTCTGCAAGAATATCTGATACACTTTAAGTGCGGTTTTGATCGCAACGGATCATGCAGGGTAATACCCCTACGCGAAGTGCGGCATTTAATGCAATAATAAAACTTGCACTAAATGGCATAGTCAGTCACCCTTAAAGTGTAACTGCAACAGATACTGATACTGATCGCCACGGCGACGGGAGAAAATGGGATGATGAGCGACGCATTTATTCACGATCTGATCGACTGGATTGATAACAACATTGAAGCACGCCTGGATCTGGACACCGTAGCAGGGCGTGCCGGTTACTCGAAATGGCACCTGCAACGCATGTTCAAAGAGCACACCGGTTATCCGCTGGGTGAGTACATTCGTGCCAAGAAACTGAAAAAATCGGCAGACCGGCTGACCACCACTAACGAGCCGATTCTGAACGTGGCGATTTCGCTGGGCTTTGACTCGCAGCAGTCATTCAACCGCAGCTTCAAACGTCAGTATGGTGTGGCACCGGGTGCATGGCGTCGTCATGCCGGGCACCAGCCGAGCGTTATGCAGTAAACTCCGCCAGGGCCAGCATCGCTGGCCCGCGTTTTTCCCGCCTGAAAAGCTGCTATTATCGGCCTCCTGAAACTCAGGAAGTCACTATGTCAAAGAAACTCTGGATTGGATTAATTATCGCGCTGGTCGCCTCATGGGCCGGACTAAAACCGCATTTCTCCGCTGCACCCAAAACCAATATTGCGCAATTGACCGATGCCGAAACCGTCGCGCGCTGGCTGCAACAACATCATAAATTACCGGATCTCTACCTCACTAAAGGTGAAGCACGGCGCCAGGGCTGGAACCCCGGCAAAGGCAACCTGTGCGACGTGTTGCCCGGCAGGGCGATTGGCGGCGACCGTTTTGCTAACCGTGAGCAGCGGCTGCCACAACAGGCGGGACGCCAATGGTATGAAGCCGACGTCAATTACGATTGCGGCCACCGCGATGCCGATCGTCTGCTTTACTCTTCAGATGGCCTGATTTTTCTCACTACCGATCACTATCGCAGCTTTAAGCCGGTGCCCTGATGATGCTGAACCTGACCTTTGATTTCCGGCAACTGCCCGACCGCGAGGCGTTTTATGCTGCGCTGGTGCGGCAGAGCCACTGCCCGTTCGCCTTTGGTAACAATCTTGATGCGTTGTGGGATTGGCTGACAGGCGGTATGGCGCTGCCAGCAACCCTGCATTTGCGCCATGTTGATGAGAGCAACGTGGAATTCGCGCCCGTGCTGGCGCTGCTGGAAGAGGCGGTGGCGCAGCTCGAGGGTGAACTGCGCCTGGTGCGTGATTAAGCGTGCAACGCCAGTAGCATCATCGCCAGTGTCTGGCGGGCGGCGGCAGGTAAATCGCCGCCGCCGGTATAGCCGTTGTTCTCCACAATCACGCTGTTCAGCCCCACCAGCCAGTCGTAGATATAGTAGGCCGTGTGGTTAGCCGGGGCGGCAGAGAGACGCGTCAGACGTTGGCCGGACGAGAAATTGACGCTCGGGGCGGGTGGACGGGCGAAGATCGTCTGGCCACGATTGACGCGGCTGGCCGGACGTTCGCTCTCCGGGCGCTGCAAAAAGCCCAGCCAGGCAACAAAGTCCCCCAACACCGTCATCGCGCGGGACACCTGACGATCGGTGCGCGCCTCATGCGCGCTGGCCTGCGCCTCCGGCTCGTTCAGCGCCGTCTGCAAGGTGTTCAGCATGTTGTGACGGAAGCTGGCGGTAATTAACTCCTCCACCAACAACTCCAGCGTCGGTTTATCGACGTTGAGCAGCGCCAGCAGACTCCGGCTCTCCGGCAACTGACGCAGATGATCCAGCCACAGGGCGAAGACCAGGTGCGGAAATTGCTGATCGCGCTGACCGCCGTGATTGCGCGGTTCTGCCGCTGCCACCGGTTCATCTTTAAACAGATCAAATTCAAAACCGATGCCGAAATAGCTTTGCTCTGCGGCTGCGCTGGCGACTTTATGCTGCGTGCCGCTGTTGCTCTGGCTCAGCCACAATTGACGCACCGCCTCACGCGACGGTTGTAAACGCTCCAGCAATTCGCCGTGCAGGCCGGTGCGATGTTGCAGGCATTTCAGTAAGGTGTCGGCAATGCTTTGCTTACGCGCCGCTTGCTCTGGCGAAGCGCTGGCTTCGGTCCAGGGTTGCAGACGATCCACCAGGGTATGTTGCAGCGTACTCAGTTGCGACGCCAGACGATCACGGCGCGCATCCGGCTGCATTTCATCCTGCAACCAACTGCCCATCCGATCCACTCCGGCGCGATCCAGCGCCAGCATCGACCCCCAGCTCTGACCCGGCTGACCAATCTGGCGTTGTACCGCTTCATCGACGTTGATCTGCTGATGACGTGCATCATAAGGGGTGATGGCCCAGATCAGCCGCGGCTTCTCTCCGCTGGCCGGTACCGGTTGATGCAGATGCCACTCGCGCAGCGCCTGGCTGGCGAGATCGGCGTCCTGACGCTGGCTGGCGGCGGTACAGATCAACAGCAGGTCGATATCCTGACGCGCAGCGTACCAACCTGGCAGCAAGGCGCGTTTCTGTTCCAGTAAGGTGGCGCGCAGCGCATCTCGCGTTTGCAGACGGTGGCGCTCCTCCTGTTGGCCACGATCGGCTGGGGTACCCGGCGCGGGCAGCTCCAGCATATCGGCCTCATCATATAACGCCTGGCGTGGCGTCGAGCTAAGCGGAATGGTGATTTCCAGTGTCAGCAACGCCAGCAGACCCAGGGGCACCTGCTGCGCTTTACCCACCCGGTTCGCGACCACCGGGCACACCTCAATCATCTCCTGCAAGTCGGCATCGCTGCCAATCAACTTCTCGGCGGGCAGTGACGTGTCATCCACCAACAGGCTGAGTGGGGCCATGACCCGTGGGGCATGACGTAACTGATGGCGCAAATGCATCAGGCTGCGCAGGCTTTCGCTTAATGAGTTTTGGCCCGGCCACAGCAAGGCGAACAACTGTACGCGGTCGTCAACATTCAGCCACGGAGCGAGGCTAATGGCCTGCGGCCAGAAATGACGATCCAGCACCTCGGCGTGACGGTGATGGCGGCGACTCCACGCCCATAAAGTGACCAACGCATCGCTTTCCAGACCTGGCTGGATGTCACTTTGGCGATGCCGCTGTAAACGTTGTAGCGCGCTGTCGAGAGCCGTGGTGTCCGGCTGTAATTCCGGGGTGGCGCAGGCCAACATCAGACGGATCAGCTCAACCTCGCTCAGCAATGTCATCTCCAGCGGCCAGGCGTTGGAGGCCGTTTCGCGCTGGTGACTAAAACGTGTGGCGATGGCGAAATCGAGGTTGCCGGGATTGATATGCTGGAAATAGTTAAAGGTTTTGTCGCCAGGGGTGGTCATCAACTGTCCCTGGGCATCACCCACCATCTCGCTCAATAACCAGGCTTTGCCCGCCTGTGACTGACCAAACAACGCCAGCGTCACGGGGCGCGCGAGCTGGCGCGCCAGCGCGTGGCTCTCCACTCTGGCACGGCGCAGTTGCAGACTCAGGGTGTCGCCTTCCATGCTCAGACGCGTGGAGTGAGCCTGCTGGTTTTCAACCCAATTCAGAGCACCATCAAGGGTTTCCTGGAGCAGACTGAGACGTTTGGCCAGCGTGGCCTGTGGTTGTTTTTTTGCGGTTCTCATTTTTTGCAGACGCTCCCGCTGTCGATCCAGTATTGCGCATTCGCATTGCCCGTGGCGGAAAGCGTATTCAGTTTCAGGCTCAGTTGTTCCAGAGGCACGCGGCTGCCGTCGTCGAGACGCGCATCGCTCAGCACCAGACGTTCCGGTCCGGCGTTATCCGGGCCAGGTTGCACCGCCAGCTTGATGCGCAGCACGCTTTCCCCGGCGACTTTACGCGCCAGTTGTGGATCGATAATGCTCAGGCTGTAAAGGGGCGATGCGGGCCAGCGATCGTTCTCCAGTTGGCGGAAGCCAAGGCAGACGTTGCCGCGAATGCGGAAGCTGCTTTTGCGGTCCAGCGCAAAGCTGTGGCTGTCGAGATCGATCTCGCTGTAGCACAGGTTGTCATCGCTCAGCGCCTGCGTTTCATCCAGCACGCCGAGGTAGCGAATGGTGGAGTAAGGTTCAAAATCACCGGCGCGGAACCAGAAGCTGCTGAGACGCAGATCGAGCGCCAGCAGACACAGCATGGCACCGACGGCTGCGGTGGATTTCGGGTTATCAATGCGTCCCTGTTTGTTGAACGGATACCAGTCGCTGGTGTGATACCCCTCCAGCGAAAGAATGCGGCTGCCCGGTAACGGTTGCAGATGACGCACCAGCGCCTGGATGCCAGGGAAGCGTGACGGGCGACCGGTCAGCAGCAGCACGTCGCATTGATAGAGCGACACCACTTCGCACATGGCGCGCAACGCCGGGATGATCGCCATACGGTGTTGCAGGAACTCGCCATGCAATTGCGCGAGGCTGACCACCAGCGGCACCTCCAGCAGATCGAAACGGCTGTCGCCGCCGAGGGTGCGCTGGATTTCACCGTTGATAAATGCCAGCACGGCATTGCTGGGCTTTTGTGGTACCAGTTCGCCAAACAGCGCGTTGATCTCGCTGTAGCTGTCGAGCGGGTCCCAGTTTTCATAACGTTCCAGCACCGCCTGCGCCAGCGGGATAAACAGCTGCAACGTCACCTGCTGGCGCAGAGTGGCTTGTCCGTCCATGCGGCTGTCATGGCCGAACAGTTTATTCATCAGCGGTTCCGGCAAGGTCAGACCGGCTTTCTGCAAGCTTTGCTGCAACGCAGGCAGGACCCATAGCTGAATCACATCCAGCAGAATGTCGTCCCCGGCCACCTTGAAGCCTTCGCGGAACAACAGGCGTGGGGTGATTTTGACGTTATTACCCTGGCCGTCGTCGAGGCGATATTGGGTAATCGCGAGGTCGGTGGTGCCGCCGCCAATATCGATGGAGGCGATGCGCAGGCTCTTACCCGGCAGTTCATCAGCGTCACGCGGGCGATCCGGGCGGGCCATGCTGGTGAAGAAATCCTCTGCGCGACCGGCAAAGTTGACCTGCGTTTCGTTGAACAACCACACCATCTGGCCGCAGGTGGCTTCGTCCCACTCCATCTGCACATCCGGCACCGGGCGCAGGCTTTTCGCCAGAGTCGCGGCGGAAAACGCGTCTTCGGCCGGATGCCAGCCTTCCGCTTTCCACACCAGCGCGATGGCTTCCTGCATACGACGACGGAAAATTTCCCGTTCCGGTTTTGGCATGGCCGAGGGCAGCGTAAGGATCACATGACGCAGTTGACGCGGGGCCTGGCTTTGCGGCATGCGCTGACGTTGAGCGACGCTGTTCATCTGCATCATCGCCTGTGCCAGCAGTTCGCACAGCATAAAGGTCATTAGCGAACTGCGGCTGTAGCTGGCGGAGAACACCGGCAGGCGCTCATCCTCAGCCAGCGCGTGCAGCGGCTGGCCTTCATCATTCAGCAGCAGGGTAAAGGGCAAGGCGGTCGCCTGGGTTTCATCACCGCTGCCGTTGGCATTGAAACGCCAGCCGGGCTGATAACGGGCTTCATCCCACAGATAACGACGCGGGCTGGAAAGGCCGGTGCTGCCTTCGGTACCAGCACGCAACAGCGCCAGACGGCTGGCCTCGCGGCCCACACGCGTCAGCGACGGCCACATAAAGGCATTTTCGCGACCACTCTCCAGCGAGAAATTGGCCTTGCCGAAGCGGGGTTCGGCAAACTCCAGGCGGCTGTCGAACAATTCGTTATACACCTGATGCGGTTCAGACAGGTCACGCAGTTGCAGCTCATAAGTCTGGCGCAGGCCGTTGCTCTCCTCGGCGTGATCTTCCACCAGGATGCCGCAGGTGTGTGAGTTGCCAACATCGAGAATGATATCGACATTCACCGCCGGAGATTGCAGCGACGCGGCCTGAATGGCGATCTCCGCCAGATCAAGCTGTTCGCCCAGCAACTCCAGCACATTGAGGTAATGCGCCTGGTACTCAAACTCGCGCAGCGCCTGCACCAACTCTTGCTCGCGGCGTGATTCCAGTGCGGTAACCTGCTGGCTGAAGGTTTCACGCAGCCAGCCATCAACCCAGGTCAGGTCAAGAAATTCACCCAGTTCATAATTATGCCAGGCGAGGGCAAAGCTGACGCCGTTTTGCGCATCGGCCTGGCTCAGGCCAAGCTGCTCGCCACCGTCGTTCTCCGCCACCAGGCGGGTATCGAAGGCGAGGGTGATACGGTGGGTATTGCCCGCCGCATCGGGTTGGGACAGGGGAGCCAGACGCAGACGCGCCCAGTTTTCCGGTCCACCAATAAAGCGACGACCACTGGTGCAACGCAACACCGGCAGCGGTAACCATTGATTCGCCAGCAACGTCAGGGAGTCGGCCAGCGCGATATCCGATTCCGGGCGCACCACTTCCGGTGCGCTGCCATCTTCGGGGTAGAGCAGAAACTTGCCGCTGTTGCCGTCAATGTTAAGGCGCAGCAGCGGGCCGTTTGCCGTCTGGCGTACAAACTGACGGCGCGCCTGTAATGAAGGCAGACGCAGGCCGAAGTCGAGAAATTGCACACCGCTATCTTCAATCAGCGTGATTCTTTGTTTGTCATCGATGAGGGGCGCTAACATGGTTACTTACTCTCACGCTTAATCGTCAACGGGAAAACCTGATCCGCGCCATATTGCGCGTCACAGCTGGCGATACCATCGCCTTGTTTACACACCAGTTCCGGCATGCGGTAGCGTGATTTATCGCTACAGCTGGCGGTATAGCGGCTGCGAACCACCATGGTGCCAGCGCTGGTCATGGCGGCGGTGACATCGGCCTTGCAGCGAATGCCATCGCCCTGGGTAATCAGCGCTGTGCCTTTGCCGTTTTTAATCTGATAACGCAGACTCGGCGGTTTACCGGTTGGCAGGTTGGTCTGACGCAGGGTGACGCGCCAGCGACCATCCAGGAAACGTACCGAACCGACGCGCACGTCTTCGGCGGTGATCACCAGATCATCGGCTTTGGCTGGCGCGGTAGGCACCGGCGCAGCAACCTCAACCACCGCAGGCGCGACGGGCGCTGCGGGCGGCGGCGCGGTCACGGTGGCGCTGGCCTGCGGCAGGGTGGTAGCCAGTTTTTCCGCCTGCGCAAACACCGGCGGTGGCGCGATCGGCTGGCTGACAACCGGAGCGGGCGCAGCGGCCGCCACGGGGGCCGCGGCTTGCGGGGTGCTGTGCAACCACCAGGCGGTTCCTGCGGCGGCAGCCAGCGCTACCGGGATCAGCAGCAACCACGGGCGCAGGGATTTGCTGGCGGCAGGGGGCTGGACGGCGGCGATTACCGGTTCGGGTTCGCTCTCTTCCGGCTCAGGCTCAATGATCGGCTCCTCCGGTTCGACTTCCGGTTCGGCCAGCACAATCGGTGTGTCCACCACCGGCGGCGGTTCCGGCAACAGCGACGGCAGTTGCTCGTCAAGGCTGTCACGCAGACAGGCCAGTGCGTCATCACGCGAGCGGGCCTGCGGATCGACAAAGCCCCAGAAGGTAATCACCGGTTTGCCATCCACCAGATAGACGTATTGCTGATCGGGGAATTGCAGGGTTTTACTCAGCAGCGCACCAAACAACCGCATCGCCGGGTTTTCTGCCTCACGCGCGCGCAGGCTCAGCGCCTGCAAATCCTGTTGATTGAGGGTGAGTTGTTCCAGCGCCTGACGACGTTCGTGATCGCTGGCCGCCAGCCATGAACGGACTTTGCCGCTAAAGGGGGCGTACCAGTCGAGGCGATCACCGCGTTCATTGGGTTGTGGGATGGCGAGACAGTTCGCCAGCATGGTTTGGCGGCGTAGCCGCAAGGTTTCGCGAATTTGCAGAGCAGAAGCCCAGACGGGCTGGCCGTTCTCACCCAGTGCCAGAACCGCGTCAAGATTGCCGCTGCGCAGAAAAGTTTTTGCCACTCGTTGGCCCTTATCGGTGAATGTCTGAGGCAGAAAAAATCGATTTTGGTGATCTTAAGCCAAATAAGGGCAAATCAAACGGCGGAAATAAGGGGGAAAACAGGGCGGTTTTCCCCGGCTGGAGGATGAGTTGTAGAAAATTTAACCGCGTGCGCGCGGCATCAGCACCAGATGCGTCAGCATCCCGCCGACCAGTCCCCAGAAGGCAGCGCCGATACCCAGCAGCGACACGCCGCTGGCGGTAATCAGAAACGCCACCACCGCGCTATCACGCAGTTGCGGTTCCGCCAGCGCGCGATGCAGGCTACCGGACAGCGTCGCCAGCAGCGCCAGACCGGCCAGCGTGGCAATCAACACCTGCGGCAGCGCGCTGAACAGCACCGCAATCAGCGCGCCGGTTAGCCCGGTGAGCAGATAGAAGAAACCGGCCAGCGCTGAGGCCATCCAGCGTTGTTTGGGATCGGGATCGACCTCTTCACCCATACAGATGGCGGCGGTGATGGCGGCAATACAGACGGAAAAGCCACCAAAGGGCGACAGCACCAGTGCCAGCAGCCCGGTCCAACTGGTCAGTGCCGAAATCGGCGGCTGATAACCGTGCGCCTGCAAGGTGGCGATGCCGGGGGCATTTTGCGACGCCATCGTCACCAGAAAATAGGGCAGGCCGACGCCAATCAGGGCGGTCAGCGAGAAGTGGGGGGTAATCCACTGCGGCACGCTGAGGCTCAGTGACTGCGGCGGGAAATGAATGCTGTGTTGCCCAAGCGCCACCAGCACCCCGGTGACCAACGCGAGGATAATCGCATAACGCGGTAACCAGCGACGACTCAGCAACCACACCAGGCACATGCAGCCGCACAGCGCAAAATTACCCTGTAAACCGGTAAAGGTATTCAGGCCGAAGCGCAGCAGGATCCCCGCCAGCATCGCGGCGGCCAGCGACTGCGGAATATGGTTCATCAGGCGCGCAAACAGGCCAGTGACGCCACTCAGCACAATCAAGGCGTTGGTAAAGACAAACACGCCAATCACTTCATTAAGGGTCAGGCCGTGCAGACTGGTCGCCAGCAGCGCTGCGCCGGGTGTCGACCAGGCGGCCAGAATAGGCATTCTGGTCCACAGCGATAACCCGAGCGAGGCAACGCCCATGCCAATACCCAGCATTGAGAGCCAGCCGCCAATTTGTGCCGGAGAGGCACCGGCAGCCTGCGCCGCCTGAAAAATAATCGCAGCTGAACTGCTGTAACCCACCAGCACGGCAATAAACCCTGAAATCAGTATGGGGAGTGAAAAGGTGCTGCGCGGGGCGGTGGTGATCATAGCAGGTGTTCCGGTTGTGCGTTATAACGCACATTGTGGCATGGGACGCTATAGCGCACAAGTGATACACTGCGCGCGAGCTTGTCTGGAGATCCTATGGAAAATCTGCATCAACATCTGAGCCTGGCGTTGAAACAGTTGCGTCAGGCCAATGGCTGGAGTCTGACGCTGGCGGCGGAACGCACCGGCGTCAGCAAGGCGATGCTTGGCCAAATCGAACGCGGCGAGTCCAGCCCGACCGTGGCGACCCTGTGGAAAATTGCCACTGGCTTCAACGTGCCGTTTTCGTTCTTTATTCAGGGGAGCGAGCAGCCACCCGGCGCCGCTGCCACCTTTAGCCAGAGCAATGCGCAAATGCTGGCAAAATCGCTGCTGCCCTACGACGCGCAGCTGCGATTTGACCTGCTGGAAGTGACGCTGGCCCCCGGCGCGCAAAGTGATTCTTCACCGCACGAAACAGGGGTGATTGAGCAGGTGGTGGTGCTGGAGGGCGAGTTGTTACTGGGCGTTGAGGGCACCTGGCGTCGTCTGCAACCCGGACAAGCCAGCCAGTTTGCCGGTGATAAACCGCACAGCTACCGTAATCCTCTTAGCACGCCGCTGCGTTTTCATAGCCTGATCCACTATCCGCATCGGGCGTAAGGCTTACAAATTGATACGAAGGTAAACTACACAGTTTGCCTTCGTATTTATATACTCGCTTTTCATTGTAAGGGAGACGTCGCTATGAGCGATCTGAACAGCGCCGCCGCGTTGCTGCGTAGCGTCAACGGCAAACTGGGACGCCGTTTGCGCGAATCGGCCCCGCCGGGTGACCTCACCTGGTCGCAAGTTGCAGTACTCGGTTATCTGGTGCGTGATGGTGCCATGACGATAACCGAACTGGCGGCGGCAGAAGGGGTGCGAACCCAGTCGATGGGCGCAACCGTTGCCAGCCTGGTCACGGCCGGGATGGTGCTGGGCGAAGCTGACCCGCACGATGGTCGCAAAACGCGCTACCATCCTACGAAAGCCTGCCGCGCGCTGGTGGCGGCCAATCGTGCCCAGCGTGATGACTGGCTGGTACGCAGCATGGCGACGCTCAACCCGCAGGAACAGCAGACGCTGCTGGCGGCCATTCCCTTACTGCAACGACTTGCCGACCAATAATCCTGAGAGGACCCGAGATGGCTGTAACAACTTTAGATGCAAAAACCGCCCTGATTGTGATTGACCTGCAACATGGGATCGTGGCGCTGCCTGTGGTGCACGACCCGAAAGTGGTGATTGAGCGTTGTCAGCGTCTTACTGATGCCTTCCGTGCGCACGATCTGCCGGTGGTGCTGGTGAATGTGGCGGGTGGTGCGCCAGGCCGTAACGAGCAGGCGCGTCATAGCGGTGAACTGCCGGCTGACTGGGCGGTACTGGTGCCGGAAATGACCCCACAACCGGGCGACATTAGCGTGACCAAGAAAACCTGGGGTGCCTTCCACAACACCGGTCTGCATGAGCAGCTGCAACAACGCGGTGTCACTCAGGTGGTGGTGTGCGGTATCGCGACCAGCATCGGTGTGGAGTCTACCGCGCGTCAGGCGTATGAACTCGGTTACAACGTCACGCTGGCGACAGACGCCATGACCTGCCTGAATGCGGATACCCATCAGAACAGCGTGGAGCGTATTTTCCCGCGCCTGGGCGAAACCGGTTCAACCGAGGATGTGTTGGCGCTGTTGGGTTAATAAACATTGCGCGATGAATCGCGCCGCTACGATTTACCACCCCCGCTCGTAGCGGCGCGATTTACCACACACGCTTGTAGCGGCGCGATTTATCGCGCTAATCCCACGGATTCAACAGCATCAACCCCTCCCGGTAAAATCTCGCACATTACGCGTTACCAGAACCATGTCATGATGAATCGCCGTAGTGGCAATTAACGCATCCGTCGCCGGGCGCACAGGCGGCAGACAGCGCTGTCAATATCCAACGTCCTCCAGGCAAATTCAATCAGCACCCGTTCTTGATACCAGCGCTGCAAACGGTGGGCCTGCGTCGGATCTTTACGCGCAAATTTAAGGATACCTTTTTCAATTTCTATCAACGTGAGGGCGGAGATACACATATCCTCCGCATTGAGGCTATATCTAAGCATAAAAAAAGCCCTGCCAAACATCATGTCTGACAGGGCTTTGTTTTTTTAATTACTGGAACGCGTAGCTCACGGTCAGGCCGACGCTGTAGTTACGACCCGGCGCCGGTTCGTAATAGCGGCCATTACTCTCGTTAACGATCACCGAACCGATGTAGTTGCGGTCGAACAGGTTATCGACGCGACCAAACAGATCCAGCGTCCAGCTCTCTTTAATCAGCCACTTATAACCACTGTTCAGGCCCACCACGGTGTATGCCGGGGCTTTCACATCGTTTTCATCATCGGCGGCGATGTCGCTCATATAACGCACATCGGCTCCGGCATACCAGCCCAGATCCGGCGCATAAGACAGACCGGCATACGCCATGCTGCGCGCGATCCCCGGAATGCGGTTGCCGTCACAGCTCTCGGTGCCACAGGCGTTGCTGCGGTAGCGTGCATCGAGCAGCGTCCAGGCAGCCTTCACACGCCAGTCTTCGCCAAATTGCTGATCAAGGCCCAGCTCAAGACCACGACGACGGGTTTGTCCGGCATTTTTGTAGCTGGTGCGCCCGTTGCTGCTGCTATCCGCAACGATTTCGTTATCCGTATCGGTCTGGAAAATGGCAGCAGTGAGCAGGCCGTAACCAATGCGTTTTTTGCTACCCAGTTCGATCGTGTCGCTGGTGGCCGGTTTCAGACCGAGGTTAAGGCCGGACTGGCCGTCAGAACGGTAGGACAACTCATTGATGGTCGGGGTTTCGAAACCACGCCCCGCAGAGACATAAGCATTCCAGCTATCATCAATGGCGTATTTCAACGACGCGGCAGGCAGCCAGCGGTGGTAACGCGCGTTGCCGCTGTCGTCGCCGTTGCCGGAGGTGATGTAGAAATCGTTGGAGTCGAAATTGACGGTGCTGAAACGCACACCGGCATCCAACGACCATTTATCGGTTAGCTGCCACGCGGTTTGCACGTAAGGATCAAGGTTCCACATCAGATTGCGTTCATTACGACGCATATCCCCCATCACGCCGTAATCGGTGACGCCGTTACTGGTGGTGAAGTTCTCGTAGCCTTTGCGGCGTTCAGTCATGGTTTCATAATCAAGACCGCCGGTCAGCGTTACCGGGATGGTGAACAGCGTATCGCGATGCGTCCAGCGGGTATCGATGCCCTGATAATGGCGGGTCAGGGAGATTACGCCGCCCGGATGGGCTGGGCTGGTCTGCGAGCTTGCCGGAATCGACTGATACTGCGTGGTTTCGCGTACCCCGGCATACATCATCACGCTCAGGTCGTCGTTTTCACTCATCTGGCGCTGATAATGCAGGCCGCCCTGGGTCTGATCGACGGTTTTACGCGCATTGTACAGGCTGACGTTGCTGACCACCTGACGCGGGTTCTGCTCCCATTGCGCCTGGGTTAAACCGCCGGGATCCTGTGCATCGACATGCACGCTGTTGAACAGCAGCGTCAGGGTGCTGACATCATCAATGCGTACGCCGAGCTTGGCGTTGCCGAGGTTCTTTTCTGCTGAGCTGTGATCGCGATAGCCGTGGGTGGTAAAGCGTGAGGCTGAAATGGTGTAGTTGACGTCACCGGCATGGGTGCCATCGCCCGTCGCGCCACTGGCTTTGACGCTGTTGCGCCAACTGCCATAGCTGCCGTACCAGGTGCTGGCTTCCAGCGTGGTGGGCTGCTGCCCGGTTTGGGTGTCTACGTTGATCACCCCACCGGACGAGTTACCGTACAGCGCCGAGAAGGGACCGCGCAGCACTTCAACATGGTCAATCGAGCCGATATCAACGTTGGAGGTCTGACCCTGGCCGTCCGGCATGGTGGCGGGAATGCCGTCGACATACATGCGGATGCCACGCAGGCCATAGGTGGAACGCGAACCAAAACCGCGCACCGAGATTTGCAGGTCCTGGGCATAGTTCTGGCGGTTCTGAATTTGCATGCCCGGCACGCCCATCAGATTTTCTGACAGGTTAACGCGCGGGGCCGCGTGACGCATATCGTCGCCGGAGACGACGCTGACCGCCGCAGGCGTATCGAGTTCAGATAAACCGGAACTGTCGGGAGTGGCACTGACCACCAAGGTGTTGCTGGCATCATCAGCGGCCAGCAGTGGCAACGGAAACACCGCAGGCAGCGCCAGCCACAGCGCCTGGCGCAGTAAAGCTATTTTCATTATGAAAGACCGTAATAAATGAAAGGAAATGAACCGGTTGGAACATAATGAGACATATGTTAATAGTTTTTACCCAGGCTGGCATTACATTTTAAGCTATTTGCCCAATAAAAGGCTGTTACCGTCAGGGGAATAGCAGGGACGGTGAACACATCTGCGGGGGCGGGAGTACTATGGATAGGTTGTCAGGACGTGTTCTATCTGGTTGGACATCGATTTATAAAATTTAAACTGCTCTCCCGCTATGTTGAGAAAAACCGCCTCGTGTATACGCAAGGAATTGAATTTTCTCTTCTTATCTTCAGCGATTCGTATCCGTAAATCTTTAATTATTATTGAACGGTATCCATCATTACCGGGTATTTCTGTCAGGATGCCGTGATAAAGGGTCGCAGGGTCAGATATTTCGTAGAAAGCAACGTCAGCGTCCATTTATTTAACCTGATTAAGCACGGGAGGCTCCCCGCATCATAATTATATCCCGGTATTTTTTCTGCAATGGGAACTAAGACAATCCTGAGGTCATTTTAAGACTGAGTTAACCTCACGACGCGGGTACTGTTGAAATAAAAGAAAGGGGTTCGCCCGGTATTTATAAATAGCCGCTTTAAACCGAGCGGCTATTTTATCTCAGATTACGAACGTGTCGCGATAGGGATACGAAAATCAGTGTGCGTGATTTCTTTAAAAGGATGATTTCCGTAGCGATGACTGAGATTCAGCAGAAGGTGATTTATTGGCTGTCTTCAAGGTTTCTCTGGCAACAGAGTTAGCTCTCGACGAGATGGTGGAAGCAAGATATCCAGTTTGCGTATGCATGTGCTCCACAGGCATGGTTTTATCGTAGTACCAGATTTTATTTATACTTTTATCGTAGCTCACTTTCTTCTTTGAAGAATCACCCGGATTAATATGTGAAGCGTTGAGATGGTTTTCCATTATTCAGGAATTAGAGGAAATTGTTTTGTCGGTTGTGTTGTTTATTGTCAGTGAGAATTTAGTAGGTGAGTGGTTTTTTTTCAATTTTTTGACTGAGTATACCTGTACCGGAAATAATTATCATAATGCCCTCCATTAGCTAATTGATTCTCAGTTCCTGTTATTTCTCACCTTGCTTAACGTATACAGCAAGTGGTCATTTTTACTCCAGCAACAAGAATAGCCGATTGATACTTTTTTTCAGCGTTTTTTCTGACATAAATACGGCGCGTTCTGCCAAAGTTGGCCGCCTTTCTGACAATGTCTCAGAGCAGGCAGCCAACCTCATCACCACTTCATCTCGCCGCTATTCACCTTCGCGCTCAACGCCAGCGAGCTTTCGTCCGGCAAATTGGGGTAAGCGGCTTTCATCGTCTCAATCACTGCCACCGAACCTTTCTTCTCTGCCAGCGCGGCTTCAAATTTTTGCAGATAATTCAGCGTGAAGGTCACCGCCTCGTCGCCACGCGGGCGGGGGCCAATATAATGACCCGGAATCACCACTTTCGGTTTTAACTGCTGTATTTCACGCAGTACGCTCCGCCACTGCTCGCGACTGGCGGGGGTTTGGGTATCTGCCGTCCAGACGTGAATGCCAGCCGCCACCGCAGTACCGCCGAGAATCGCCCGGTTTGCCGGAATCCAGACATAAGCGGATTTATCCCCGGCGTGACGTAATTCAATACGTTCGCCATCGACGCTGAAACCGGTCTGATAAGTTGTCTGTGGCACAATTAATTGCGTGGGGGCACCACCCGGCATTTTCGGTCCCCAATATTGCAGCTTGGCCTGTTTGGTGGCGTCGATATGTTCCACCACCAGCGGCGAGGCCACGACTTTTACCTGTGGGAAGGCTTTAACAATCGATTCCAGACCAAAATAGAAGTCAGGATCGCCCGAGGTAATAACAATCTGCGTCAACTTTTTGCCGCTGGCTTTAATCATCTCCACCAGTTTTTCGCCATCTTTCGGGCTGAACTGCGCATCAAACAATATTGCTTCATGTGGGCCAGACACCAGGGTTGAAGACACCGGGAACAACCCCTGTTCCTGCGGGTTGTAGACCTCAAGGTGCAGTGGTGCGGCCAATACCGGGCCTGCGGTCAGCAGCAAACATAACGGTAATTTCTTCATTTTCATCACATATTCCTTTAAGCGGCAGCCTGCCGTCACTAAAAGCCTCATTGTAGGGAAATCTGGGTCTGTTAGAATTCCCGCAATCAGAGATGGTCAGTTTCATAAAACGATCAGATGGGGCGGATATGGACAGAGTGACGGCGGCAACGGTATTTAATCGTATCTGCGAACTGGGGAGCCTGAGTGCGGCGGCGCGGGCGCTGGATATTTCGCGGCCGATGGTAAGTCGCTACCTGGATGAGATGGAGAAGTGGGCCGGAGCGCGTTTACTGCATCGTTCTTCGCGCCGTCTGACCATTACCCCGGCCGGAGAAAAAATCCTCGAAAAAAGCCGTGCACTGGCGCGACTCGCTGAGGACATTGCCGATCAAGGCACACAACGCGACGTGCAGGGCATCCTGCGTGTGGCCTGTGCGCACTCCACTGCCACCCATATTCTGGGGCCGATGATCCCGGCGTTTTTGGCCCGCTACCCGGCGCTGCGCATTGAACTGGAGATTAACAATCAGCCCGTGAGTCTGGTCGGGGAGCGCATCGATCTGGCGGTGCGCATCACTAACGATCCTGAACCAGGCGCAATTGCGCGTCGCCTCGGCGAATGTGTGTCGGTGGTGTGCGCATCACCGGCGTATTTGCAGCAGTACGGCACCCCGCAAACCCCGCAGGACCTGACACAGCATAATTGCCTGCACTACAGCCGTTTTGCCGGGCAACGCTGGCAATTTAATGACCGCAACGGTGAGGTGATCACCACCACCATCAGCGGTAATTTCAGTGCCGGCATCTCTTCGGTGTTGTGCGATGCGGCCAGCGCCGGTTGTGGTGTGGCGATGGTGCCGGAGATGGAGGCACGTGCGGCGATCAACAGCGGGCAGTTACAACGTTTGATGCCAGACTTTACGCCCAAAACGCTGGGTATCTATGGTCTGTATATGTCACGCGATCGCCAGCCTGCGGCCTTGCGCCTGTTTCTGGCGGCGGTGCAGCAGCGCCTGGCTGAGGATGTGCCAGCGGCAAGTTAAAAAATGTTTTCATCGCACCTCTGGCCTGGCTGTGGACCACAATTCCTGTCAGGCTAGCGTGTTTATGCCAAATCAGAGAAGGGAAAGAAGATGAGTCAGCAACCTGTGGTAGCGGTGTTAGGACTGGGCGCAATGGGGCATGCTTTTGCTGCCAACCTGCTGAAAAAAGGCTTTGTGGTACGCGGTTGGAACCGTACCCGCGCCCGTGGCGAAGATTTATTGTCAGCCGGGCTGATGCTGGGTGACAGTGCCATCCAGGCGGTGGACGGCGCAGATGTGGTGATCGCCATGCTGTCTGACGGTGAGACGACTCGCCAGGTGGTACAAGACGCGCAGGGCGCATTGAAGCAGGGCGCTACCCTGTGCCAGATGGGCACCATCGGTGTCGAAGCGACAGATGCGTTAATCGCGGAACTGGCGGCCTCTCGCCCGGATGTGGTGTTTATCGATGCCCCGGTGTCGGGCACCAAGGCCCCGGCAGAAAACGCGCAGATTCTGGTGATGGCGAGCGGCGACCAGAGCAAAGCCGCCGCAGCGGAACAGGTATTTGCGGCGATTGGCAAGGGCACCCAATGGCTGGGTGAGGCCGGTGCCAGTTCGCGTATGAAGCTGGTGGTGAACAGCTGGTTGATTGGTCTGATGCAGAGCCTGGCGGAGAGTACCCGTCTGGCGGAGCAGTTTGGTTTCACCACCGACGATCTGTGGAAAGTGCTGGACGGTGGCCCGCTGGCGGCGCCTTACGCCAAAATGAAACTCGGCATGATTGCCAGCCAGGACTTCACCCCGCAGATGCACCTGATCTGGGCGCTGAAAGATGCCCGTCTGGCGCTGGATGCGGCGGGTGAAGCCAAATTGCCGGCGCTGGAAAATATCGTCGAGGTCTGGCAGCAAGCGGTGGATGCGGGTTACGGCGAGCAGGATCTGGCGGCGGTTTATCAGTTCCTGAAGCGCTAACCCGATGACTGCGGTGCTGAACTTCAGTTTTGCCAGCCGTCCGCTGGTGCCGTACGCCCATGATTATGCGCACGGCGCGGTGGAGCCGTGGCATCACCACGACTGCGCGCAATTGATTCATACCCTGAGCGGCGTGGTGAAGGTGGAGACGCAGCACGGCAGTTGGATCGTGCCGCCCAGCCGGGGCGTCTGGTTGCCTGCGGGTACGCGCCATGCGTTGCAGATTACCGGTCAGGTGGCGGCGCGCACGGTGTTTGTTGATCCGCTGGCGCGTGCTGACCTGCCCGCCAGTTGTCAGGTGGTGCAGATCTCGCCATTGCTGCGTGAACTGATTGTCAGCGCCATCGATCTGCCCGAAAGCTATCAAGCAGGCAGCCGTGCCGAGCGCATCTACGAGTTAATTCTGGATGAAATTCGGGTGATGGATGTGCTGCCGTTCGGCCTGCCGTGGCCGGAGAGCGCACGCTTGTTAACGCTGTGCCAGCAGATCCAGCAGCAACCCGGTGAAAACTGGACGCTGGCGCGGGCGGCGGCGGAATTGTGCGTCGCGGAGCGCACTCTGGCGCGCCACTTCAGTCGCGAAACGGGTTTACAGTTCAGCGACTGGGTGCGGCGCGCCCGTCTTGGCGTCGCCCTGACACGACTGGCGCAGGGCGATTCGGTGCTGGCGGTGGCACTCGATCTGGGTTACGACAGTCCGAGCGCCTTCAGCGCGATGTTTCGCCGTTTGCTGGGTGTTACGCCAGCGAACTACTTTCCTGCGGCAGAAAAGCGTGGGCGGCATTGAGCAACGCCTGCAATGAGGCGCGCGCCACGTCATTATCGATACCTACCCCCCAGGCGCGTTCGCCACGCGTGTTGAGGCAGCTGAGATAGGTGACCGAACGACTGTCGCTGCGTTTGCCGAGCGTATGTTCGTGATAATCCTCAATGCTCAGCGTCAGGCCATAACGCTGGCGCAGTGCCGCCACCGCCGCTGACAGCAAACCGTTGCCTTTACCCTCCACACTGATCTGCTGCGCGCCTTGCTGCACACGGGCTTTCAGTCGCGTTTCACCGGATTCATCGCTGTGGCTCTCTGCTTCCAGCAAGCGACGCGCCGGGTGGGTCAAGCCGTAGTGTTCACAAAACAATTGCCACAGGGCGTGATGGGTCATCTCCTGACCGTGCGCATCGGTCTGTTGCTGCACGATACGGCTGAAATCCTGTTGCAGACCGCGCGGCAGTTGCAGACCGTGATTCTGTTCCAGCAGCCAGGCGGCACCGCCTTTGCCAGATTGGCTGTTCACCCGAATCACCGCCTCATAGCTGCAACCGATATCGGCGGGATCGAGCGGCAGGTAGGGCATCTGCCAGAAAATTTCCTCGCGCTGTGCACGCTCGGCAAAACCTTTGCGAATCGCATCCTGATGCGAACCGGAAAACGCGGTAAACACCAGCTCCCCGGCATAAGGATGACGTGGATGCACCGGCAACTGATTGCAGCGCGTCACCACTTCCAGCACCTGCTGAATATCACTGAAATCGAGCTGCGGGGCGACGCCCTGGGTATAGAGGTTCAGCGCCAGCGTGACCAAATCGACGTTACCGGTACGCTCACCATTGCCAAACAGGCATCCCTCCACACGATCGGCTCCGGCCAGCAGCGCCAGCTCGGCACAGGCGATACCGGTGCCGCGATCGTTATGCGGATGGACGCTGATGCTCACCTGTGAACGCTGGCTAAAGTGACGGCAGAAATATTCAATCTGGTCGGCATACACGTTGGGGGTGTTCACCTCCACGGTGGCAGGCAGGTTAATGATCATCGGCCTTTGCGCATTGGGTTGCCAGATTGCCGCCACCGCTTCACAAATCTCCAGCGCAAATTCCGGTTCGGTAAAGCAGAACGTTTCCGGTGAGTACTGGAAGGTCCAGGCAGTATCGCCCTGGCTGGCGCAGCGTGCGCGGATCTGTCGAGCCGCCGCGCAGGCCAGCTCGATAATCTCGGCCTTGCTCTGGCGAAACACGCGTTCACGGAACAGCGGGGCGGTAGCGTTGTACAGATGGATGATGGCGCGGGGCGCCCCACGCAGCGCTTCAAAGGTGCGATCAATCAAATCGGCACGCGCCTGGGTCAACACCTGAATGGCCACATCGTCAGGGATATGACGTTGTTCAATCAGCAGGCGCACAAAGTCGAAGTCGGTTTGCGAGGCGGCCGGAAACGCCACTTCGATCTCTTTAAAGCCGCAGCGCAGCAGCAGTTGCCAGAATTCCAGCTTGCGCGCGCTGTCCATCGGCGTGGCTAACGCCTGATTACCGTCACGCAGATCGGTCGACAGCCAGCGCGGTGCCTGAGTCAGCTGGCGTGATGGCCACTGACGTTCGGGTAAGTTGATAACCGGGTAAGGGCGATATTTTTCAGCGGGTTGGGTAAGCATTGGGATTCTCCTTATGTTCTGCGGTCAGTGTTGCCGAAACCCGGTGGTGCAGGCTCGCCCATTGCTGACAACCACCCGCGCAAAACTGACAAATCCTGCGTGATAAATCACGCCGCTACCAACCGTGTACCTGGCGTATCAACGCGCGACAAATCCCATCCGACAACCCGTTACCCAACGGTAGTGGCGCGATTTATCGCGCAACATTATGCGCCATCATCGGCTTCCCGGCGGCTGCGGCAGAAAAGTCCTTCTCGCGTTGCATTGCTCAGCAGCAGGCGTGCGCGTAGCATAGCCGCATGTTTTCTTCTTTTTCCTCGCTTATGTCACTTCCCACATTTGATGGTCATAACGATCTGCTGCTGAACCTGTGGCTGCATCATCGTGATAATCCCGCTGAGGTGTTTTTCTCCGGCATTGCAAACGGTCACCTTGATTACCCGCGGATGCAGCAGGGCGGTTTTGCGGGTGGCCTGTTTGCGTTATTTGTGCCACCGCAGCGTTATATCGAGCAGGTTGCCCCGCAGCGTGCGCAGGAGCGCGTGGCGCCACTGGAGATTCTGTGGCAGCAACTCGCCATCCTGAAAACTCTGGTGGCCGAATCACAGGGGCGCGCCCGCCTGTGCCTGAACACGGCGGATATCGCGGCCTGTCGGGCTGAGGGTGTGCTGGCGATGGTGGCGCATATCGAGGGCGCGGATGGTTTTGATGGTGAGGGGGACGCGTTGACAGCGTTTTATCAGGCGGGGGTACGCAGTATCGGACCGTTCTGGAATCTGCCCAATCGTTTCGGCGCGGGCGTCACCGGTAATTTTCCCGGTTCCCCGGACAGCGGCCCCGGTTTAACCTCCGCCGGGGAGGCGCTGATTGTCGCCGCCAATCGGCATCGTATGCTGATTGATGTTTCACACATGAACGAAAAGGCGTTCTGGGATACCGCGCGCTTATCCACCGCGCCGCTGGTCGCCACCCATTCCAACGCGCATGCCCTTTGCCCACAGCCACGTAACCTCACCGATGCGCAATTACGGGCTATCCGCGACAGCGGCGGTATCGTGGGTGTGAATTTTGGTAACGCCTTCTTACGCCCCGATGGTAAACGCGACAGTGATACGCCGCTGATCGAAATTGGTAAACATATTGATCACTTAATGGAGATAATGGGGAGTGATCATGTGGGCTTTGGCTCCGATTTTGACGGCATCAGCACGCCGGACGCCTTAAAAGATGTGTCCGGGCTACCCAGGATCTTCACGCTATTGCGCGAGATTGGCTATGATCAGCCGTTACTGGAGCAGCTTGCCTGGGGTAACTGGCAGCGGGTGCTGAAACAGATTTGGCGGGAATAACACAATTCCCTTACCGAAACAGGGTTGATCTGTTCGTCACATTGGCGCAACATCAGCCCGCGATGTGTATTGCGATCGGGATCACGTTTCTCGGTGCAAACATTCCATGCAGAGAATGCTCTGCGTAAAGAGACTTTAGAGGAAGAATATTATGTGGAAAAAACCTGAATTTGTTGACCTGCGTCTGGGCCTGGAAGTGACTCTGTACATCTCCAACCGCTAAGACTTCTGCCCGCCAATCGCGCGGGCATTTTGTTTTCTTTCTCCGGTCATTTCTCATGTTTATTAAAGTTCTCGGTTCAGCGGCGGGCGGTGGTTTTCCGCAGTGGAACTGTAACTGCGCCAATTGTAGCGGCTTGCGTAACGGCACCATCCAGGCACAGGCACGGACGCAATCCTCGATTATTGTCAGCGATAACGGTGAAGATTGGGTGCTGTGTAATGCCTCACCTGATATCAGCCAGCAAATTGCCCACACGCCAGAACTCAATAAAAAGGGCGTGCTGCGCGGTACCGCGATTGGCAGCATCATTCTTACCGACAGCCAGATCGACCACACCACCGGCTTATTAAGCCTGCGCGAAGGCTGCCCGCATCAGGTCTGGTGCACCCCGGAAGTCCATGCTGACCTGACCAGCGGCTTCCCGATTTTCACCATGTTGCAACACTGGAATGGCGGTTTGCAGCATCATGCGTTGACGCCGCTGGAGCCTTTCAGTGTCGATGTTTGTCGCAATCTTGAGTTCACCGCCATCCCGATTCTCAGCAACGCGCCGCCGTACTCGCCGTTCCGCGATCGTCCACTGCCCGGACATAACGTGGCGCTGTTTATTACCAACCGCGCCAATGGCCAAACCTTGCTGTATGCACCAGGCTTGGGTGAGCCGGATGCGGTGATCATGCCGTGGCTGCAAAAGGCCGATTGCCTGCTGATAGACGGTACCGTCTGGCAGGATGATGAGCTGCTGACCACCGGCGTTGGTAAAAATACCGGCAAAGCGATGGGCCATTTAGCGCTGGCTGAAGAACAAGGTCTGATGGCGTTGCTGGCGTCCTTACCGGCGAAACGCAAAATTTTGATTCATATTAATAACACCAATCCGATCCTCAACGAGCAATCGCCACAGCGTCAGTACCTGACACAGCAGGGCATTGAAGTGAGCTGGGATGGGATGGCGATCCATTTGCAGGAGTCTTCATCGTGATCATTACTGAAGCCCTGACGCCAGCCGCCTTTGAACAGGCACTGCGCGCCAAAGGTGCCTACTACCATATCCATCACCCGTACCACATCGCCATGCACAATGGCGCGGCGACACCGGAGCAGATCAAGGGCTGGGTTGCCAACCGTTTCTACTACCAGACCAACATCCCGTTGAAAGATGCGGCGATCATGGCGAACTGCCCGGATCCGGCAACACGCCGCAAATGGGTACAGCGTATTCTCGATCACGATGGTAGCAACGGACACGAGGGCGGTATCGAAGCCTGGTTGCAACTGGGTGAAGCGGTTGGGCTGACGCGTGAAGAACTGCTGTCTGAGCAGCATGTGCTGCCGGGCGTGCGCTTTGCGGTCGACGCCTACGTGAACTTTGCCCGTCGCGCCAACTGGCAGGAGGCGGCCTGTAGCTCGCTGACCGAATTGTTCGCGCCGCAGATCCATCAGTCGCGTCTCGATAGCTGGCCGCAGCACTATCCGTGGATCAAAGAGGAAGGTTATTTCTACTTCCGCAGCCGTCTGAGCCAGGCGAACCGCGATGTTGAGCACGGGCTGGCGCTGGCGCTGGAGATCTTCACCACGGCGGAACAGCAGAACCGTATGCTGGAAATCCTGCAATTCAAGCTCGACATCCTGTGGACCATGCTCGATGCCATGACCATGGCTTACGCGTTAGAACGTCCCCCTTATCACACGGTCACCGATAAGGCGGCCTGGCACACCACCCGACTGGTATAAACAGATGAAAGATAACCTGATCCCCGCGTTCCGCCGTGGCTATCGCCTGCAATGGGAACCGGCGCAGGAGAGCCACGTTGTGCTCTACCCGGAAGGCATGGCGAAGCTGAATGAAACCGCGACCGCCATCCTCGAACTGGTGACCGGCAAACAAGATGTCGCCGCGATTATCGCGACGCTGAATGCGCGCTTCCCGGATGCGGGTGGTGTGGATGAAGACGTAAAAGCATTTTTGCAGTCTGCTATTGAACAGAAATGGATCCAGTGTCGTGAACCCGAATAAAAACGGCGTGACGCCGCCGCTGTGGCTGCTGGCCGAGCTGACTTACCGCTGCCCGTTGCAGTGTCCGTACTGCTCGAACCCGCTCGATTTTGCCCAGCAGGAAAAAGAGCTGACTACCGAACAGTGGATTGAGGTGTTCCGTCAGGCACGCGCGATGGGTAGCGTGCAGCTCGGTTTTTCCGGCGGTGAACCGCTGACGCGTAAAGATTTACCGGAACTGATCAAGGCGGCGCGCGATCTCGGTTTCTACACTAACCTGATCACTTCAGGCATTGGCCTGACGCAAAACAAACTGGATGCGTTTGCCGATGCCGGACTGGACCATATTCAGATCAGCTTTCAGGCGAGTGACGAAACGCTGAACGCTGCGCTGGCCGGATCGAAGAAAGCCTTCCAGCAGAAACTGGAGATGGCGAAAGCGGTGAAAGCACACGGTTATCCGATGGTGCTGAACTTCGTGTTGCATCGCCATAACATCGACCAGATCGACAAAATTATCGACCTGTGTATCGAGCTGGAAGCCGATGATGTCGAACTGGCAACCTGCCAGTTTTACGGCTGGGCGCATATCAATCGTCAGGGATTGTTACCGACGCGCGAGCAAATCGCCCGTGCCGAAGCCGTGGTGGCCGAGTATCGCCAGCGCATGGAAGCCAGCGGCAACCTGACCAACCTGTTGTTCGTCACGCCGGATTATTACGAAGAACGTCCGAAGCCCTGCATGGGCGGCTGGGGATCGATCTTCCTCAGCGTCACGCCGGAAGGTACGGCATTGCCGTGCCACAGCGCCCGCCAGTTACCGGTTGAGTTCCCGTCGGTGCTGGAGCAGAGTCTGGACGACATCTGGTATAACTCATTCGGTTTTAACCGTTACCGGGGTTATGACTGGATGCCGGAGCCGTGCCGTTCCTGTGACGAAAAAGAGAAGGACTTCGGCGGCTGTCGTTGCCAGGCCTATATGCTGACCGGCAATGCTGACAACACCGACCCGGTATGCAGCAAATCGCCACACCACGATAAAATCCTCGAAGCCCGGCGTGAAGCCAGCTGTAGCGATATCAAAATCGCACAACTGCAATTCCGTAATCGCGCCAACTCGCAGCTGATCTACAAGCAGCGCATTCTCTGATGACCACGCGCAGCCTGACACTGGCGAACGGCCTGCGCTGTCACCTCCACCAGCAACCTGATGCGCACGATGCTGCCGCGTTGGTGCAGGTGACGGCGGGCAGCCTGCATGAGCCGGATCGCTGGCCAGGGCTGGCGCATTTGCTGGAACATCTGGTGTTTTGCGGTAGCACAGGCATCGCTGATGACCAGCGCCTGATGCCGTGGGTGCAGCAACAGGGCGGCCAGGTCAACGCGACTACCCAGCTCAGCGACAGCGCATTTTTCTTTCAGGTTCCGGCCAGGGCGTTGGAGGCAGGCGTCGCGCGTCTGCTGGATATGCTCGCGGCTCCGCGTCTGACTGAGGAGGCCATCCGCCAGGAAAGTGCCGTCATTGACGCGGAGTATCGTTTGCTGCAACGCCACGCGGCCACATTGAGCGAGGCGGCGTTGCTGGATATGCCTGATGCCCCTGCGCGGTTACGGCGTTTTCGTGTCGGCAGTCAGGTGGTTTTCGGTGACAACGTCACAGACTTGCAGCAGGCGTTACGCGCGTTTCATCAGCAGCATTATGTGGCGGAGAGCATGACGTTGTGGCTGCAAGGCCCACAATCCCTGGTGGAGCTGGAACAACTGGCGCAACGCTATGGTCAGCAACTCAGGCCGGGCACCGCACCGGTCATCGCGTTGCCATCCCCATCAGGCGGCATCTCGCACCGGCAGATCCAACTGGCGGGCGAAGAAGCCTTCTGGCTGACTTTTATCTTGCCGGACAGCGCCGATACGTTACGTGACAACGTCACCTTGTGCCGTCAGTTCTGGCTCGATGAGGCCCCCGGCAGTTTGCTGGCACAACTGCGGGCTGCCGGGTTGTGTGAAAATATCAGCCTGCAATGGTTATGGCGTGATAGCCAACACAGCTGGCTGGTGCTGAAATTTACGGCGCGCACCCTTAGCACGCGCCAGGCTCTGTGCATCGAAGCGCAGTTCCGGCAGCACCTCAGCGACCTGATGCACACCGGAACCCCACAACGTCACCATTATCAGCGGCTGGCGCAGGAAGACTTCCGGCAACTGACACCGCTGGAGCAACTGCGTGGCCGTGCTACTGGCTTTGCGCCGGGCACTGCTGCCGACTTTGGTGACTGGCTCCGGCTCCTGCAACAATGCCAGCCACGCCGATTGCTGACCCAGGTCCAGGTTGACGCGATAACCCGCCACACCCAGGGATTCGACCTCGCGCTTGCCGACTGGCCAGCACCGGCGAAGGTGTCGGCCTCGGGACTGCCATGTTGGTTTTATCCACTGGCACAGCCGCCGAGTCTGCGGGCGTTGCCTGACCAGAGTTTCCCCATGCTGCGGGTAACGCCGGTTCAGCCACAGCAGACCTTGCTGTTGCGTCCGGCATTTTACCAGCCGTTAAGTGATGAGCTTGCCGGGGCGCGCCAGCAATTGCTGCGTCCCATTCTCGCTGCGTTACGCCATAGCGGCGGGCGTGGGAGTTGGCAGCAGGTACAGGGGAGCTGGCAACTGACCCTGCATCTGCCGAAAGAGCGGGACGCGGCGTTGGCTGCGGTGCAACAAACGGTGCAGGCGCTGCATATTGGGGTTGAACCTCAACCGGTGAATGCTGCTGATGGCATCGTGATTCGTCAGTTGTTAGCAGCGTTGCCGCACCAATTGCTGACAACATCAGCGGCACCAGGCTGGCAGGCGGCCTGGAGTGGTAGCGACATGGCGTTGGCTGAGGACATCGCGCGGGTGCTGAGTGACCTGCCGTTGGCCGCAGCGGCGGCTGAGCCATCATTAACCGCAGGCGTGACCGCCATTCCGTGCTCAGGTCGTGACCAGGCGCTGCTGCTGTTTATGCCATTGATCGCCGCCGATGATGCCTCGCTGGCCGCGTTGCGCATGCTGGCGCTGATTTATGAACCACGCTTTTTCCAGCGCCTGCGGGTTGAACAGCAAATTGGTTATGTGGTGTCGGCGCGCTACCAGCGAGTAGCGGATGTGGATGGCATCCTGCTGGCGTTGCAATCACCTGATATCCCCTGGCCTACGCTTCTCGGTCATTGCAAACGCTTCCTGCGTGCCCTCGATGTTGCTGAGGTCGATCTCGCGGCCTTGCAGCCAACATTGCGCAACCCGCTTTCCAGCGTGGATAACGCGACGGCGGCGTTAAGGGCATTGCGGCAGCAACAGGGACTGGCGGAATTATCGTCCGACGCCATTGATGCTCTTTGCCTGACACAGCTGCAACAACTCCATCAGCGTTTGCTGCGTGGTCGTCGTCACTGGCGAGTTCTGGTGGCGTTAAGTCAGACGCTGAATTGTCCCTAAAAGTAACTGTTTCGTATTGATATTGCTGAATTTTTTTGAAAAATTCAGCCAAAACTCTTCACTGTTCCTGCGCGGCATAATGCCCGACACTCAAGGCATATTCTGAGCAAAAAGGAACACCCGTGAAAAACGTTACTCGCTTCGCACTGCCGTTGCTGGCCGCCGCTACCCTGTACGCTCCGCTGTCACAGGCGGCTGCCATGCACTACGATCTCAACCCGGAACACACCTCGGTGATTGTCACCTGGACCCACTTCGGTTTCTCCCATCCCACCGCCGACATCCCGAACAGCAAAGGTACGCTGGTGTTTGATAAGGACCACCCGGAGCAGTCACGCGTTGACGTCACGCTGCCGATCACCCAGATCGATAGCCATGTCCCGGCGCTGACCAAAGAGTTTCTCGGCAAAGAGTATTTCGACACCGCGAAATATCCGTCAGCGGTGTTCCACAGCACCAAAGTGGTCGCGAAGGGCGATAATAAGTTTGATGTAGAAGGGAATCTGACCCTGAAAGGCATCACCAAACCGATTACTCTGCACGCCACTCTGAACCAGCAGGGTGAGCATCCGATGGTGAAGAAGCAGGCGATTGGTTTTGATGCCACCGGCACCATCAAGCGTTCTGACTTCAAGCTGGATAAATATGTTCCGGCGGTGAGCGACGATGTGACGCTCACCATTTCGACCGAAGCGTACGCGAAGTAATTAAGGTCCATAATGGCGCGATTTATCGCGCCATTATGGATTAAGCAATAAATCCAAACGGCGCAAGCTCAGGTAGCTCAACTTTGAGTTGATGCCATTGTTGGTCGCGACCCCGGATAAAGATTTTATTATCCCCTTCCATTTTAAGCAGTTCACCAGGATGTGATTTCTCATTGATAGATTTAGGTGCTTGATAGACCAGAGCATTCTTGTCGATCTCATGCCAGATGCCACGCAAATCCATAATCATGGTATAGAGCGGGTTGCTGGCATCGATCTGACCGGGAATCAGTCTGTTGGCTATTTCTGTCACCGTTTTCTGACTAAGATCCCCATGCAGCAGCAGAAACATGTCATAGCTAAAAAAGAAATCCCGTAACACGGCGACTCTGTCGGGAGAATAGATAGCTGAAGCCCCTTTGGTTGTGCAGATTACACACATTTCGTTATGTTGTATCTGAACACCATTCAGGGTTGAATTTCTCTCCGGATGATAAAAGAAATAATCCTTATTACCCATGTCAATCTTTAATTCGTCTGTTGTATCCAGTTGTGTTCGTATGCCGTTATTATGCTGGAAAATTAATTTTTCTTGAGTACGTTGAATCACCGAAGCGTCGGAACTCTGCAATAGCCAGTTATTCGGGAACCACATACGTCCGGGCGTAAAAGACCAATGGGGAAGTATGTTATTTGCTATCAGAGGAGGATTTGTGGCATCAACGGAATGAGCAAAGGAGACAGCGCTGTTGGGCGAGTTAGCAATATCAGATATATTCTGGTAGAGAAGAGGATATATTTTTTCCGTTTCTTCCTTAGTGTAATCATGGCTTTCCGTTTAAGGCGTGCTTGACGTGAAATTTGCTGTAATTAAGTTCATTTAGCCCCCAGGTGGAATCAATAACCAATACTTGACTGTCCACTATGGTGCATTTCCATCACTATGTATTTATATTTATAATAATTTCAGGTTACTGTGCCGATTTGATGTTTTCTTACTGAAATTAATCAGAATTAAATCATAATCTTTTTGCGTGGCGGCGCAGGATATTGCGCCGCCACGGGCATGAGTTACTCCGCCCAGAATTTCTTCTTACTGGTTTTGCCAATCCCCGGATTGCAACTGTTGGTCGGATCGAGTTGTTTCCAGTGCGCCACATGATCGCAGGATGCGTGATACAGATGTCCGACGTTATGTTCTGCCGGATACTTCGCCCCACGCTGCTCCAGTACGACTTTCACCGCCTCTTTAAACGCCTTTGCATCCACGCCCGCCTTCAGCACATAATCCTGATGATTAACGTAGCAGAAGAAATGCCCGCAGCAGGAATCAACCTGCACCTGCGCTGCCAGGTGATCTGGCAGCGTTAAACGCCAGGCATCATCATTACGACGCAACGCCACGTCAAACGCCACCAGACGCTCATTCGGGTTGTAGCCCAGCGCATCACAGTAGGAGATGGTGCAGCCGCCCACGCCAAAGCGCACCAGGAAGGCATCTGCTGCTTCGCGTGCATCGCAGTGGAAGAAATCACCGCTGTGGTTGGCAAAAAAATCTGCCAGTAACCCCTGCAATTCAGCGGCTTGCGCTGACTCCACCTTAATCATCAGATGATGTTCATACGCGCTGCGATAATCCATGATGCGTGGCGCGACAAAGCGCGGAGTGATCTGATTAAAGAATTGCAGCACCCGATCAACAAAATTGCGTGGCAAAAATTTCAGGTGGCTGACGCGCACATCCCACCTGGCTTTGCCGGCCATCAGGCGCGGTATCGCCTGCGGGCCGAGTTTGCGAATTGCCAGATACATATGTTTGGCGTAACGCACGGTGAGGTCAAAGGCGTTACGGTGGATATACTCCGCCTGCACCGGCAATTCACTCATCCGCGTCAGCAGATAGCGGCGCAGTTCCACCAGCACCAACTCATCGTTGGTGCCGATATAGAAGGTGTCGCTGCCAGCACTGGCTTCGAAGGTAGGAAGACGCACCGCAAACACCACCACTTTACCTGCGCTACCCGAACTGTCATGCAGATAACGCAGATCGCCATTAAAGCGCGCGGGGCTGTCGGCGCTGACGTCGCGCAGACGGTCAGCGTAGTCATCCGCCCAGATCTTTCCCTGCCAGTCGGGTTGGTCACCGGTTTGGTACTGCTGACGGGTGAGATTTTCCAGCATCGCTTCCGGCGTGTCACCCAGCGCAATGCCGAGATGGTTGACCATCTCCAGTCGACCATCATCATGAATGCGGGCAAATAACGATTTTTCGGTAAACGCCGGACCACGGCGAATCAGCGAGCCACCGGAGTTGTTGCAGATGCCGCCGACCACCGACGCACCAATACAGGACGAACCAATGACCGAGTGCGGCTCACGCCCCAGCGGTTGCAATGTTTGTTCCAGCTCCGTCAGGGTGGTGCCGGGGAAGGCAATCACCTGACGCGCCTCATCAATGACCTGCACGCCCTGTAACTGGCGGGTGCTGACAATCACCACCTCACGATCGTAATCGTTGCCGTCCGGCGTCGAGCCGCCGGTTACGCCGGTGTTTGATGCCTGCATCAGAATAATGGCGTCGTGCGCCACGCATACCTGAAGGGTTTGCCACAGTTGTAATAATGTCTGGGGGAGCACCACGGCCAGTGCCTCACCGCGCCCAACGCGAAATCCTTTGGTGTACCAGGCCTTATCATCAGAATGGGTTAACAGCTGTTTTTCACCTACCACGTCACTCAGTTGACGCAACATTTCCTGCGGGGATGTCATGTTTTCTCTTCTGTGTCATGTGTCTGCCGGGTTATTGGACAGGCGGATACGGCGCTATGTCAATCATTCATCGGCACTAAAGTTAAAATAACGCACTGAAGCATTATCCCTTTATCTCGCGCGGAAAAACCGCGGCGTACCAATAAAAATGCGCGGGTTATCACAAAATAGAGGCAAAGCAAAAAGACAAATAAATTGTTAAATCGGGCCAGACAGGCAGAGGTGTGAAAAATATATAACGTGATGAATTTTATAATAATTCCATCTCTTTGGAAAAATTTACCATGTGATTAACATCACAAAATTAGGTCTGTAAATATCTTTGTCAATGACCTCGACGGATAAATTCGTAGCAATAATGTGATCTCCATTGCAAATACAAATCCTCTTCACCGGAAAAATGGCTGTCAGAAGCGCAGCGTAAGGAGCAGGATAATGAGAATTGGCATGGTGATCAGCGGTGGTGATGTTACCGGCATAAATAACTTTATCTTTCAGATTTCTCGCTTAACCCAGGCGGATATGGTGTTATTTAACGGCGGCATTCCAGGGTTGCTGGAAAATAAACATCAAGAAATATCGCAGCGTGATCTTGTGGATTATGCCATCGCGGCGATCCCGGTGATGCAATCAGGACGGCCAACGAGAAAATTAATTCGACCGGAATATGAAGCCATAGCGAAACAACTTAAATCGCTACGCATTGACGTATTAATTATGGCCGGAGGCGATGGGTCGCTGCAATTCCTCCATATCCTGAGTGAATTTGGTGTCAATTGCTTTGGCGTTGGTATGACCATCGATAACGATGTATTCGGCAGCGATTATACTATTGGCTTTTCCACCGCCTGTGAACAGGTGCTGAAGGAAGTGGCGAAATTACGTAACACCGGGCGTGGATTGCCGGGGCGCGTATTTATGGTGGAGTTGCTGGGTGGTTATTGTGGCGAATTAACCCTGCAATCAGCGATTAAATCCAATGCGGATTTTGCCTTGATCCCCGAGTGCCAGATTCCGCCGCATGAGCTGGCGGAACGGGTCACGGCACGTCTGGCGCAGCAAAACAGCGTGATTATTCTGTGCTCTGAAGCCTATACCCGCGAATATTCGCCGGGGTTCCAGGGGGCGATCGATACCTTAATTAAACAACTTGAACCTTTGATTGGTGTGCGTATCCGTAAAACCATCATCGGTTACGGCCTGCGTAATGGCGAACCCACCTGTGAAGAAATTTATCAGGGCACCATTATGGCCAGCGAAGTGGCGCGTTGTATTCAGTCGGGAATGCGCAATAAAGCCGTCATTATTAATGGCAGCAATAAACCGATACCCATTGATTTAATAAGCATGAAAAAACGCCTGGTTGACACCGAAGGGCATCATTACAAACTCGCTAAACAACTGCATATTCTGTGAGGAGATAGCCATGCTGAAAATATTATGTGTGTGCGGATGTGGTCTGGGGTCCAGTTTCGCCATCGAAATGAGCGCCAAAGCGGTATTAAAAAAGTTAGAAATTGATGCAGATATCGATCACACCACCATTTCTGAAGCCAATGCGTTTAAATCCGACATGATTTTAACGCAGAAGGCATTTGCCGACGTATTAAATGCCGATGCCAGTCCGGAACAAATGAAACGCGTGATTATTCTCAACAAGCTGACCGATAAGGCGGAAATTGAGCAAAAGATCGTGGCGTTTATGAAAGAACACAACATGAAGGTTGCCAGCCATGAATAGTGTTATTAACTTCCTGGTCAAAGATCTGTTAGGGCAGGCATCGATTCTGATCGCCTTTATTGCCCTGGTGGGTCTGCTGCTGCAAAAAAAATCCGCAGGCAAGGTGGTGGAAGGCACCTTTAAAACCCTGCTCGGTTTCTTAATTATGATGGCGGGTATCAACATCATTGTCGGTACGCTGACCTTCCTGAATACCATCTTTACCCACGGCTTTGGCATGCAGGGTTATATCACCGATGTTGCTGCCATCGCCGGGTTAGCGAACCGCGAGCTGGGTTCAGAGGTGGCGTTGACACTGTTGGTGATCTTTATTGTCAACATCATCATTGCCCGTCTGACACCGTTCAAATACATCTTCCTCACCGGACAGGCGCTGCTGTGGATGGCGACTATCGGTGCGGTGATCGGCTACAAAGCGGGGCTGACAGGCTTACCTCTGATCCTTACCGGCGGCATTTTTGGTGGTGTGATGGCGGTGGTGATGCCGGCACTGGCACAACCGGTAGTTCGTCGCATCACCGACTCGGATGATGTTGCGCTCGGCCACTTCTGCACCATTGGCTACCTGGTGACGGCGGCAGTGGCGAAGGTGGTCGGCAAAGGCTCGCGCTCCACTGAAGATCTGAAGCTGCCGGATAACTTCAAATTCCTGCAAGACACCTATCTGTCGATGGCGGTGGTGATGGTGCCGATGTACCTGATCCCGGCGCTGGCGGCAGGCCCGGCGTTTATCGCTCAGTACAGCAGCGGTATGAACTACCTGATGTACGCCTTTATGCAATCGATTCAGTTCGTGTGCGGGGTGTTTGTGCTGTATAGCGGCGTGCGTCTGCTGCTGAATGAGTTGGTACCTGCCTTCCGCGGTATCGCGATGCGCATCGTACCGGATGCTAAACCGGCACTCGACTGCCCGGTGATGTTCCCCTATGCACCGAATGCGGTGATCGTGGGCTTCCTCGCCACCACCCTTGGGTCGGTCGTTGGCATGCTGGTGTTCCCGATGTTCGGTCTGGCGATGATTTTACCGGGCCTGCTGACCAACTTCTTTGCCGGAGGCACCGCTGGGGTGTTTGGTAACGCGCTTGGCGGTCGTCGCGGCGCGATGATCGGCGGCTTTGTCCACGGTCTGTTCATTACGCTGCTGCCGGCCATTTTGGTACCGATGCTGGAAAGCTACGGTTTCACCGGCGTGACCTTCAGTGATTCAGACGTTATCAGCACTGGCCTGGTACTCGGCCATGCCTTCCAGAATAACTGGCTGTTCGTCGCCCTGTTTATTGTCTTCATTACCCTGATCGCCTGGTTTGTTAACGGAAAATCCACTAAGCCTCACGAGGAAAATATTCATGAAACTTTATAACTTTACCGATCTGTTACAGGTGGCCAAACAACGTGAATTTAAAGCGCTCGGTTCCTTTAATTTACACTGTCTGGAGATGTTACCGGCTTATTTTAAAGCGGCGGAAAAAACCAATAGTCCTTTAATGATTCAGATCTCTACCGGTACGGCGAAATATCTCGGTCATAAATTGTTGGTCGATGCGATTCGTTCGCTGGCGGAAAGCCGCAATGTACCGACCTGTTTGCATCTGGACCATTGCTCCGACCTGGATGCCATTCAAACGGCGTTGGATGCCGGTTTCAGTTCGGTGATGTATGACGGTTCACATCTGCCGATAGAAGAGAACATCTCCAACACGCGGAAAGTCATTGATATGGCACGCCCGCTGCATGTTTCGGTTGAAGCGGAACTGGGGGCGATCGGCGGTTCAGAAGATGGTAAGTCGGTGGAAATGAACGAAACTTCCTTCACCACCGTGGACGATGCGAAACGTTTCGTGGATGAAACCGGTGTCGATATGCTGGCGATCTCGATTGGTACGGTACATGGGTTATACACCGGCAAAGCACATATCCAGCATCAGCGGCTGGCGGATATTACCGAAGCAACGCACACGCCATTGGTACTGCACGGCGGCACTGGCGTCAGCGATGAAGATATGCGTCTGGCAGTGCGCAGCGGTATCGAAAAAGTGAACGTCGGCACAGAAATGAACGTGCAATGGGTGGCGCGCTGTAAACAGACGTTCGAAAAGGGCAAAGTAAACGACAGCGTGCGCAATTTCCTGGTACCGGCGAATGATGCCGTTACCGATGTGTTAGTCGAAAAAATTCAGTTATTCCGCTAAACCGCATCTTTCATGACGTATTAACCTGAGGTGCCCTGGCGCCATTCGGGGCAGGAGACGCTATGTTCGGATTCAGGAAAAAGGTCCCGGAAAATAACGGGCAGGATCAGCAGGAAATAGATCGTCAGGCTGAAAGTATCAGCGAGAAAATAAACGCGCTGGAGCAGCAGCTGGCAAATAATCCACGGGCGGGGGACACGCAAAAACAATTAATGCTGGAATATAATCGTGCATTAAGTTTATTTGCCAAAAGCCGCCGTTTTCGTCAGGAGATTGATCCGCTGTTCGTCAAAATCGATGAGCTGCGTAATACCATCCGCAAATCGATTTAAGGAGGCGGTATGAGCATCAAACAACTGTTGCAGGAAGCGAATGCGATTCAGGTGGGGATTACCAGCCGTGACTGGCGGGAAGTGATCAGCCTTGCCGCCCGGCCACTGGTGCAGGGCGGCTATGTCAACGCCTCCTATCCCGAAGCGGTGATTGCCAACACCCTGACGCACGGTGCGTATTACGTGTTTGAAGAGGGGATTGCCATCCCTCATGCCCGACCGGAAACCGGAGTACTGAAGGATTGCTTCAGCCTGATTGTGCTGAAGGAACCGGTGTCGTTCGACGGCAGCGACAAGGCGGATATCGTCATCATGTTTGGCGCGCGTGACAGCAATGCGCATATCGAGGAGGGCATCCGCGCGATTGTCACGATGCTGGAGGATGAGGAGACGCTGGTGCGACTGCGCAAAGCCAGCAGTGTGGCGGAGGTAATGGACATCCTATGACAACCCCTACTGAAGAAAAATGCGTGGTGCTGGTCAACGGCATTCCCGCCTCGGGTAAAAGCACACTGGCGCGCGCGCTGGCGCAGCAATTTGGCCTGCCGGTTTTGACGCTGGATAGCCTGAAAGAGCCGTTTATGGCCAGCTTTGCGCCGGTGGATCGCCTGCGCAATCGTCAGCTCGGCTGTGCCGCCTATCAGGCGATATGGAAGATCGTCGGCCAGGCACCGGCCAGTTGCGTTTACCTGATTGATGCCTGGTTTGGTTTTCAACCCAAAGCGGTACTGGAGGAGGGATTGCAACACGCAGGCGTGACGCGGGTGCTGGAACTATGGATGGCGATCACCCCGGATGAAGTGGTGGCGCGCTATCAGGCACGGCTGGAACAGCGTATGCCGGGGCATCCGGGGGCTGAGTATCTGCCCGAACTGCGGCAACTGGCGGAGCGGGCGCAGCCGATGGCGCTCGGTCCGGTGTTGCAACTGGATGCCCGCGCGCCGGACGTGGCCGCTGCACAAGCGTGGTTGCAGCGGCAACTTCAGCGTCAGTCAGCGCGGGCGCTTTCGGCATCGGGTTGAAAGAAGGCCGCCAGCAGGTCGCTGAGTCGTTGATCGCCTCTGCGGTCGGCTGCCAGCTGGCGGCACACCTCGCCCAGCGCCTGATACAGGCGATCGGTTGCCAGCTCGCCCTGATTCAGCGTCGCGATTTCATCCATCTCCGCCGCCCAGCGCCAGGCTTTTGGCAGCATATCCGGGGCGGCTTTTTTCATTCTTTTCAGGATCTGCGGCTGGCTCTCCGTCATCTCCTCATGCAACGCCTCCGCCGCGCCAACCCGACTGGCGTTAATCAGCATCGCTGACACCAACAAGGTGATGCCTTTATTGATCCCGGCGTAGGACATTTTTAGCGCGGATGCCGCGCCGTTTTCCGCCGACATAATGCGCACGCGCAGGCCCAGGTCGCTCAACTCCGCTAACTGGCTGGCGTGGGGGCCGGAAAACCAAAAGCGTGGCCCGTCAGGATTCTGCTCGCCCGGCGGCAGCCCGATAATCGCGCCATCGACAAAAGGTGTGCCGGTGGCTTCAATCACCGCTGCCACCTGTTGCAGCGTTTCCGGGCTGATGGCGTTGCAATCGACGTACAGCGGTTTGCGCGCCGCCGCCTGTAAATGCGGAGCCATCTGCTGCGCCCAACTCAGGGCGAATTCGGGCGGCACAATAGAAAAAATAATGTCGGCGTCACACAGCGCAGCTTCAGTGGCATCGATAATGTGCGCGGCGTGCGCGCGTTGTTGTGAGTCGGCAGAGCGTTGGCTTAACGGGCTGATGACGCGCGCGCCGTGCTGGCTCAGCACCGCCGCAACTGCCGCGCCCATCGCACCCGGTGCGGCAAAGGCAAGGGTTTTCATGATGTGGTCCCACGGGAGTGAAAGCATTGAGTGTGGCTGCGTTTTGTCCGCAATTGGCAAACTCTTTGGTTACAAAGCATGTTTCGTTAATGCGGTGCGTGCAGTATCTACCAGGCTTTTCGATGGTGTGCAGGTATCGTAACCAATATGGAGAATGTGATGAAAATCGATCTACACGGCAAAACAGCGTTAATCACCGCGTCCACCGGCGGCATTGGTTTCGCCATTGCGCAGGGGCTGGCCGAGAGCGGGGCCGAAGTGGTGTTGAACGGGCGCAGTGAGGCGTCGGTCAGTCGGGCGCGAGACAAACTCAATGCTGCGGTGGTGGGGGCGAAAATCCATACCCATATCGCCGATCTCAGCAGCGCACAGGGCGTTGAGACGCTGCTGAAGGGATTGCCTGCCATCGACATTCTGGTGAATAACGCCGGGATCTTTGGTCCGAAAGATTTCTTTGCCACCGACGATGAGACCTGGGAAGCCTACTGGCAGACTAACGTGATGTCCGGCGTGCGGCTATCACGCGCCTTACTGCCGAATATGGTGAAGAAAGGTTGGGGCCGCGTGGTGTTTATCTCTTCCGAGTCTGCGCGCAATATCCCGGTCGATATGGTGCATTACGGCGTGAGTAAAACCGCGCAGCTTTCTCTGGCACGCGGTCTGGCGAAAGTGGTAGCCGGTTCCGGCGTCACGGTGAATAGCGTGTTACCCGGCCCAACAATTTCGGATGGTTTTGCCACCATGATGGCCGACGAAGTGAAACGCACCGGTAAATCGCTGGAGACGCTGGGGAAAGAGTTTGTTATGAGCCAGCGCCCGAGTTCGGTGATCCAGCGGGCCGCTACCGTCGATGAAGTGGCGAATATGGTGGTGTACGTCTGCTCCACTCAGGCGTCGGCCACCTCCGGTGCTGCGCTGCGCGTCGATGGCGGCGTGGTGGATGATATTGTTTAACCAGGCAGAAAAAGCGCGATTATGTGCGGTCCGTAGCGGCGCGATTTATCGCGCAAATCTGTACGCGATTTATCGCGCATACTTACCCAAGAAAATCCTCACGCTGCGGGGTAAAAGTATCCAGCAGCGTGCCCGCTTCCAGGCAGACACAGCCGTGCACCACATTTGGTGCTTTATACAAGGTGTCACCGGCGCCCACTTCTTTGGTCACACCGTTGATGGTGAACGCAAAGCGCCCGGAAAGCACATAGGTCAGTTGTTCATGCGGGTGGTGATGCAGTGGACCTATCGCCTCTTTTTCAAAGCTGACCTCAACCGCCATCATGCGGCCACCGTGCGCCAGCACCCGGCGGGTCACGCCATTCCCCAAATCCTCAACCTGTGTGGCATTGCGGTAGATAAACATCGTCATTCCTCGCAGTTGTGTGACATAACTCACAAGCAAAAGGGCATTTCTCTGCTGCATTTTACTGATCTTTGATTAAAATGAAACGGTGTTTCAATTTAATATGAAGGATGGATCATGAAAATCGCGTTAATGATGGAAAACAGCCAGGCGGCAAAAAACGCCACCGTATTAACCCAACTGGAGACGGTGGCACAACCGCTGGGTCATCAGGTGTTTAACGTCGGCATGAGCGACGAGCAGGATCATCATCTGACTTATATTCACCTTGGCATCATGGCCAGCGTGCTGCTCAACAGCAAAGCGGTGGATTTCGTGGTCGCCGGATGCGGCACCGGACAGGGCGCATTGATGTCGCTGAATATCCATCCCGGCGTGGTGTGTGGCTACTGCATCGACCCGGCTGACGCTTATCTGTTTGCCCAGATCAATAACGGCAATGCCTTGTCGCTGCCTTTTGCCAAAGGTTTTGGTTGGGGGGCAGAACTCAACCTGCGTTTTATCTTCGAGAAAGCCTTCACCGGGGAGAAAGGGCTGGGTTATCCGCCGGAACGCAAAGAACCACAGGTGCGCAACGCTGGAATCCTTAACCAGGTGAAAACGGCGGTGGTCAAAGAACATTATCTCGATACCTTGCGTGCGATCGATCCTGAACTGGTGAAAACCGCGCTGAGCGGCCCGCGTTTTCAGCATTGCCTGTTCGAGCATGGGCAGAATGACGAGATTGTGCGCTTTGTGCGTGAGGTGGTGGCGCGTTAACCCTCACCCTAACCCTCTCCCGCAAGCGGGAGAGGGGACCGATCGAGCATATGGCACATCTCCCTCTCCCGCTTGCGTGAGAGGGGACCGATCGAGCATATGGCACATCTCCCTCTCCCGCTTGCGTGAGAGGGGGCCGATCGAGCATATGGCACATCTCCCTCTCCCGCTTGAGTGAGAGGGGGCCGATCGAGCACATGGCACATCTCCCTCTCCCGCTTGCGTGAGAGGGGACCGATCGAGCATGTGGCACATCTCCCTCTCCCGCTTGCGTGAGAGGGAGCCGATCGAGCACATGGCACATCTCCCTCTCCCGCTTGCGGGAGAGGGCCGGGGTGAGGGCAGAAGACCGCCGGGCATCAAACCGCAGCTATCTCCGGATGTCGACTCGCCTCTACCAGCATCTGCGTATATGGCACCGCCGCCTGTCCTGCCACCAGCGACTCCACATCCAGCGTTTCAAGCACTTTGCCGTGCTGCATCACCGCAACGCGGTGACACAGATGCGCCACCACGCCGAGATCGTGGGTGACCATCAGGTATGTCAGATTTTCCTGTTGCTGCAAGTCACTCAGCAAATTAAGAATCTCCGCCTGCACCGAGACATCCAACGCGGAAGTCGGTTCATCCAGCAGCAACACGCGCGGTTCCAGAATCAGGGCGCGGGCTATCGCCACACGCTGACGTTGACCACCGGAAAGCTGGTGGGGGTAACGCGTTTGCCAGGCGCGGTTTAATCCGACCTTTTCCAGCATGGTCGTCACGCGCTGTTGCCGCTGACTGATGCCATGAATATGCAGCGGCTCCTCTAGAATATCGCCAAGGGTATGGCGTGGATGCAGCGAACCGTAAGGGTCCTGAAACACCATTTGTACTTTGCGGCACAGCGGGCGCGTGATGCGGTGCGCCAGCGGTTGATCGTCAATCGTCAACTCCCCTTGCCAGTGGTTAAACAATCCGGCGAGGCATTTGAGCACCGTGGTTTTGCCGGAACCGGATTCGCCCACCAGGCCGAAGATTTCACCTTCCCGCACTGCCAGGTTAACGTCAAACAGCACCTGATGACGCTGTTCATCCTCGCCAAAACTCAGGTTAAGATTCTGTACCCCGATCATCGGTTTCATGCGTTCTCCTTAAGGTTGCAGCCAGCTGGCCTGACGTTGTAGCACCGGCAGCCGTGGACGACGTTGGTCGATATCGGGCAGCGCCGCCAGTAACCCCTGGGTGTAGGGATGCTGCGCCCGATCGAGGTCGGTGGCGGCTAGCGACTCCACCACCCGCCCGGCATACATCACCAACACCCGGTCGCAAAAATGGCGCACCAGATTGATGTCGTGACTGATAAAAATCAGCCCCAGCCCGCGTTGCTTCACCAGATCATCCAGCAGGCCCAGCACCTGCAAGCGCACGGAAATATCCAGCGCTGAGGTGGGTTCATCAGCGATCACCAGCTCCGGGTCGGTGATCAGCATCATGGCGATCATCACGCGTTGCCCTTGTCCACCGGAGATTTCGTGTGGATAGAGTTGATACACCCGTTCAGGATCGCGGATGCGCACCACATCCAGCATCGCCAGCGCACGCTGACGGGCTTCATTGCGCTGGCCGGGGTGATGGCTGCGCCAGGCTTCGGCGATCTGTTCACCGATTCGCACTACCGGATTGAGGGAGTATTTCGGGTCCTGCATAATCATTGAGATACGTTTCCCCCGGATAGCACGCATCTCCGCCGGGGTGGCACGCAGCAGATCCACCTCACCAAATTGCATACGTTGTGCGCTGATCTGCGCGCTTCGCGGATGTAACTGCAACAGGGCGCGGCCAACGGTGGATTTACCTGAACCGGATTCGCCGACAATCGCCAGTTTCTCCTGCCCAAGCTGGAAAGAGACGCCACGCACCGCCGGGGTAAGCTGGCGTCCCTGCGCGAAACTGACCTGTAAATCTGCTACGTCGAGTAACGGCGGGGCGTTACTCGCTACGGGGATCGAGGATGTCACGTAAGCCATCTCCTAAGAAATTAAACGCCAGACTGTTCACCAGAATCGCCAGACCTGGCACCGTCACCACCCACCAGCACTCCAGCATATAGCTGCGACCGCTGGCGATCATCGCACCCCATTCCGGGTCCGGCGGCTGTGCGCCGAGGCCGAGAAAGCCCAGCCCGGCAGCGGTAAGAATGATGCCCGCCATATTCATGGTGATACGGATAATCACTGACGGCAGGCACAGCGGGACAATATGTTTCCACAGCACGCGCAGCGGTGAAGCACCCTGTAAACGCACCGCAGAGATAAAATCCGCCTGCCGCAGCGACAACGCTTCGGCACGCGCCAGACGGGCGATCGGCGGCCAGGCGGTAAGGGTAATGGCGATCACCACATGTTCCAGACCAGGACCAAGCGCGGCGACAAAGGCCAGTGCCAGCACCAGACTGGGGAAGGAGATAAAGATATCGGTGACGCGCATCAGCACGCTATCCACCTTGCCGCCAAAATACCCGGCGGTTACGCCCAGCAGCAGGCCAAGTGGGCCGACCGTGACCGACACCAGCAGCACGATATACAGCGTGATGCGCGCCCCCCATACCAGGCGGCTGAAAATGTCGCGACCGAATTCGTCGGTGCCAAACCAGTGCTGCGCGCTGGGGGGACTCAGGGCGTTATTGAGATCCTGAATCAGCGGATGGTATGGCGCGATCCACGGCGCAAACAACGCCGTTACCAGCAACAACAGAATGATCGCGCCGCCAATGGCGGTCAGCGGATTGCAGGCCATACGCCAGATAAACTGGCCGCTACGGGACGCAAAACGGCGGAAGCGTGCCAGACGCTCCTGCGCCGCGCTGGTGTAAGGGGTATCCAGCGAAATCGTCATACTTTAGTCCTCGGGTCGAATACCTGATAAAGCAGGTCAGAAATCAGGTTAAGCAGGACAAAAATCAGGCCGACCACCAGCACGCAGCCCATCACCGCATTCATATCGCCCAGCATCAGGCTGCCGGTGAGATAGGAACCAAATCCCGGCCAGGAAAACACCGTTTCGATCAGCACCGCGCCTTCCAGCAACGAGCCGTAGGCCAGCGCCACCACCGTCAACAGCTGGACCAGGATATTGCGAAAGGCGTGTTGCCAGATCACCTGCCACTCGGTCAGCCCCTTCACGCGCGCCGTCAGAATGAACTCCTGCGTCAGTTGCGCCAGCATAAAACTGCGCGTCATGCGGCTGATATACGCCAGCGAGTGAAAGCCGAGCAGAGAAGCGGGCAGGATCAGATGATTGAGCGCGCTGGCGAACACGCTGCCATTTCCGGCCAGCAACGCATCGACCAACAGCAACCCGGTGCGGCGCGGCACCAGACCGTCCAGGCTGAAATCCACCCGTCCGGCACCACCGACCCAGCCGAGATGGGCGTAGAACAGCAGCAGACCCACCATCCCGACCCAAAAAATTGGTGTCGAGTAACCCGCCAGGCTGATGATGCGCACCACATAATCCACCACGCCATTGCGTCGTGCCGCCGCCCAGACGCCGAGCGGTACACCCAGCCCGGTGCCGATCACAATCGCCAGCGTCGCCAGTTCCACCGTGGCCGGGAAGACGCGCAGGATATCGTTGATCACCGGCTGGCCGGTCAGCAGCGCCATGCCAAGATTGCCGTGCAGCAGGCCATTGAGGTAGATGACAAACTGCACCCACAAGGGTTTATCAAAGCCGAGTTGATGATAAACCTGCTGATAAGTGGCGTGATCGGCATCCGGTCCGACAATCGCCAGCACCGGATCGAGCGGCATCACGCGACCGATAAAGAAGGTCAACAGCAGCAGGCCCATCAGGGTGATCAGCACCTGCCATCCACGGCTGCGGATGCGCCGCCAGTGGCTTCGCGTCAGTTTCATGGCGTACCTCCTGCCAGGCTATCCGGGGTTTTCCATACGTCGCGCAAAAAGGTGGTGGCCGAAGGATGCGGGATATAATCCTGTACCCGGTTATTCACCACCACGGAATCGACCATTTGCGAGATGGGCATCAACGCCGGTATCAACTGGTCGTAGCGACGTTGAATGGCGAAGTAATCCTGCTGTTGACGGACGCTGTCGCGTTCCAGCAGCGCCTGGTCGATCATCTGGTTGAGTTGCGCATCGTAGAAACCGGTACGCCATCCCTGGAAATTGGTCAGTCTGGCGCTATCGGCGTTGTTCGGGTTGTAGACCAGCGAACGCAGGCTGGAGTGGGGATGCGGTTCCACGCCGCTGCCGCCACGTCCGACCAACAGATTGAATTGACGCTCACGCATCGCGCCATAGATCTGGTTACCGGTACCGGTGACGATTTTGGCGCGAATGCCACCCTGCATCAGCGTGGACTGAATGGCGATGGCGATATTCAGAAACGGTTGGTCTGCCAGCACGCGCAGGGTGGTGTCAAACCCATTGGGATAACCGGCTTCCGCCAGCAACGCTTTGGCTCGGGGGATATCCAGTTTGTAGCCAGGGTCGGGAAGGGTGGCGGGCATCCCGGCCTGAATCGGACGTTGATGTAGTTCGCCATAACCCGCCATCAGGCTTTTGTTGATGCCCTGATAATCCACCAGATAGCGTACCGCCTCGCGCACTTTGGCACTGGCGAAATGCTTATCCTTCATGCTCATCGCCAGATAGTAAATTGTGCCTTTGGGCACCGCATCGACGGTGAGATCCGGGTCGTGGCGCAGCGCTTTGACATCCGGGATCGCCATATTGCTGGCAATATCGATATCGCCTTTTTCCATCATCAGGCGCAGCGTCTGCGACTCCTGTAAATGGCGGAACACCACGCGCGACAGCTTCGGTGCGCCCCGCCAGTAGTCAGGATCGCGATTCATACGCAGCACGTCTTTCGCCTGCCAGACATCGAGGCGAAACGGGCCGGAACCGGCTTCATGGGTGGTCAGCCAGCGGTTGCCCCAGTCCCCGTTGCTGGCATGCGCCTGCACGGTTTTGCTGTCCAATACCACCATGCTGCCGAGCGCAGCCAGGGAATACAGTACCAGCAGCGGGTCGTTGGCTTTTGGCAGACGCAGGACGACGGTGCGAGCGTCCGGTGCGGTTATCATCTGGTCGACATTGTCTTTGCTGAAACCATAGGATTTCCACACCGACGCCTGGGCCAGATTCAGGTGCAACACCCGGCGCATCGACCACACCACATCCTCACTGGAGAGCGGATTACCAGAATGAAAGGTGACATTGTCACGTAAGTGGAAGGTGAGCTGGCGGTTGTCCGGGCTAATCTCCCAGCGTTCCGCCAGCGCCGGACGGACATGGGTGAGCTGGCGCGGGTCCAGCTCCACCAGCCCGTCATACAGATTCACCACGATGCCCACCACTTCATTACCGGTCATGGCGGCGGGATCGAGGGTTAACAGGTTGTTCATATTCATGCCGACGATCAGCTGATCATCCGGCGTGGCGGCCCGCAAACCGGGGCTGGCCGCCATCAGCAGCAGCGCCATACAGCACGCTGTGCAACGAAGCAAAAGATTCATAAGCAAAGTCCAGCAGGTCAGAGGTTTATTGTTGTTTGCCGTACTGCTTGTGTCGGGGTTACCAGCGATTCAGGGTATGGGTTTCAATCCAGCTAAAGTTGATATCCTCGCCCAGTCCGGGGCGGGTTGGCAGATGCACAAAACCCTGGTCATCCATCGGGTCAACCAGGCTGTTGAGATACGCAGGCGGTTGCTCGTAATCGAGGAACGGATGCAGTAAGCCTCGTTCGTACCAGCGGCAGTTGCGGATGGCGCCCACCACCGCCAGGCTGGCGGCACCGTTGCCGTGGACTTCACAATCCATGCCAAAGGCTTCGGCCAGACTGGCGACTTTCAGGGTGGCGGAGATCCCACCTACGCCGTTGGCCCCGGCACGCAGAATGTCGCAGGCTCCGGCGCGCACCCAGTCAGCGCGGCTGTGATGTTTGCCGCCGAGGCTTTCCGGGCCAAGCACATCAATGCTCAGGTTATCTGCCAGCCAGGCATAAGAGGCCATGCTCTCTTCTTCCATCGGTTCTTCAAACCAGGTGAAGTTGAGTTTTTCCAGCGCCTTACCAATGGTGAGGGCATCGCTGCGGCTGTACCAGTGGTAGCCGTCCAGCATCAGGGCGATATCCGGTCCAACCGCTTCCCGCACCGCCGCACAGGCTTTGATGTCCATGATCGGGCTGGGCGCAAACGACACCGGCGGCATCCAGGTATGCAGCTTAATCGCGCGATAACCGCGCGCCACCAGTTGCTCGGCAAACTGTGCGTACTCATCGGGGGTCGATAAGCCGCCTTCCAGTTGATCGCCACACATGGTGCTGCCATAGGCGGGGATGGTGTCGCGGTAGCCGCCGAGCAGTTTATGCACCGGCAGTTGTAATTTTCGGCCAATCAGGTCCCACAACGCCTGTTCCACCGCCGACAGCGCGCGCTCCGTTAACTGATGGGCGCTGCCGCGTTGCCAGTGCACCAAATCCTGCCATAACCGTTCACGATCAAAAGCGTTTTGCCCCAGCAACACTTTGCGGAAGAAGGCGTTGACCACATGCGGGCGAATCACTTCCGCCGGCGCGAAGGCATAGCCGCAGTGGCCGTCTTCGCTGGTCAGGGTGAGCATGGCCAGTTGTGCATCGCTTTCCGGACCGGGATGCGAATGCCCGGCGCTATCCGATACACGGCGGGTGGGGTAACTGAACAGGGTGACATCAATGGCGCTGATCTTCACGGCAACTCCTCCGGGAATACATACCCATACCTGGGTGTTAATGAAAAATTAAAACGTTGTTTCATTTTTTAATCTAGCGTTCACCTTTTGTTTGCGCATTAGCCAAAATGCGGTAAATCGCGGCGATAAATTGGGCAATTGCATGGGGTGTTGTGAGGGTTTTCACGAAAGACGCACGTTTTGTGAGCGGCGACACAGCCGGCGGGATGTAAAAAAATGTGTCGTGAAGGCTTTTCATTTTCTTTCCGCCAGGTAATAGTGACGCCGCGAAATGCAATTAATAATAATCATTATCATTTGTATGGGTAGATCACATGAAGAATTGGATGTTAGCGCTGGGGTTACTGACGTTTTCCTTAAGCTCGTCTGCCAAAGTTATTACCGATGTGGCCGGACGCCAGGTTGAGGTGGCGCAGGAGTCAAAACGTATCATTCTGGGGGAGGGGCGACAGATGTACCTGCTGGCGGCCTTCGATACGGCGACCCCTTTTCAGCGCGTGGTAGGCTGGCGCGATGATTTCCACAAGGCGGATTACGATGGCTACATGGCGTATGAGAAACGTTATCCGCAAATCAAGACGTTACCGACTTTCGGCGGGGCAAAAGATGGCACCTTCAACGTAGAACAGGCGCTGACGCTGAAACCTGATTTGGTGTTGATGAACCTCGAATCCAAAGCGGCGACCGACGAAGGCAAACTGATCGAGAAGTTGCAGGCGGTAGGCATTCCGGTGGTGTTTATCGATTTCCGTGAGAAACCGATGGAGCACGCCGAGCAGAGCATCCGTATCATGGGTGAACTGGTCAACAAACCGCAGCGCGCGGAAGAAATTATCGCGTTCCGTCGTGCAGCGATTGCCAAAGTAACCGATCGCCTGAAGAACTTTGACGGCAAACGCCCGAAAGTGATGATTGACCGTGCCGGTGGTTATACCGACGAATGCTGTATGTCATTTGGCAACGAGAACTTCGGTCAGATGGTGGAACTGGCGGGCGGCAGCAATATCGCGAAAGACCTGATTCCTGGCACCTTTGGCACCCTGAATCCTGAACAGATTATCGCCAGCCAGCCGGATGTGGTGGTGGTGACCGGCGCCAACTGGAAGAACTACAACACCGTGGGTAAATGGGTGGGTGTGGGGCCGGGGGCTGACACGAAAGAAGCGGAAGCGCGTCTGCGCACATTGATGATGCGCGATGCGTTTAAAACCTTGCCGGTGGCACATAACGGCAATGCCCATGCGATCTGGCATCAGTTCTACGACAGCCCTTATCAGTTTGTCGCTATTCAGGCGCTGGCGAAGTGGTTGCATCCCGAGTTGTTTGCCGATCTCGACCCGGATGCGACCTTCCGTGAATTCCACGAAAAATTCCTGCCGTTGCCGTATCAGCCGGGTTATTGGGTGACATTACCGGCTGACAAGTCCTGATACAGGACTCAAATGACGGGCAATAAAAAAGGATTTGGCAGCAACGCCAAATCCTTTATTTTTGTTCACGTAACGGCTGGTAACCGGGTGGTGAACGGGGTGCTCAGCACTCATCACAAAACGAATCATAAATTGTGCAGAGAAAGATTTCAAGTTCAGGGAAATTACTGTATGGTTATACAGGTGTTGAGTGCCGGGCGTGATCTCATTGCTTACTGATGACTCCCAGGGGCGCGGATTGTCAAAATCCCGGCAGGTACCAGGTGGTGCTGGCCTGTGGCTTTCACAATGAGCGCCGCTCAGCACTCATCACAGATGTGCTAAGGCGTTCGGCGGGTGGAGTCAAAGTCCCGAATGTCGCAAGGCGCGCTCCTGTCACGGGAGAAGGAAAGTGATGGAACTGATTAGATTACTGTTGGACCTGGTCCGGGTTATCTTGCAGATCATCGTTGCCCTTTTGCAACTGACCGGTCAGGCCCACTGACCGGAACTTGAATCAAGGCGGAGCTGACCACTCCGCCTTTTTTCGTCGGTCACGGCTTGATTCATCTTTCGCTCGTCGCGGCGCGATTTATCGCTCGGGTTTTCGTGCACCAGCGGAAGGGCGTGCGATAAATCGCGCCGCTACCGGGCCATCAGGGCGCTTGCCACTGCCAGCAGTCGCCGATCCTCTCCCGCCGCGAATTGCAACTCGATCCCCACCGGAATGCCCTCTGGCGTCTGCGCCAGCGGCAGGCTGATACAGGGTAGCCCCACCACGGTGGCGGGTTCGCAATTGGCAATCAGTTGCCGAAACAGAGCGTTGGCTGTTGCTATCGTGGGTGGCAGCAGCGGCACGGTGGGGAAAATCAGACCATCAAGTTGATGTTGCTGAAAAACCGCCTGATAGCGCGCGGTGAGCTGCGGTTTCCACTGCGTCATTGCCGCATGATATTGCGCTTCGCTGACGGTCGCGGCATCTGCCAACAACGCCTGTACATCGGGGCTTTTCACCGCCTGTTGCAACTGAGAAAAACGATACTGGCTACCACGTTGTTGCAGATAACGTGGCAGATCGCGCAACATCTCAAACGAGGCCATTGGATAACCGGCCTGCACCGCCAGTTGGGCTACCTGGGCGATTTCCACCTCAATCAAGGTCACGCCACGATCGCGCAGTTGCTGCAACACCTTCTCCGCAGCTGAGGCCACCGCAGGCTCACAACCGCGCCAGAAATGCGCGCGCGGTACGCCAAGGCGTAAATCCGCCAGCGCCACCGCGGGGTGTTCGAATTCACCGCTGATGGCGCTATCCAGTGCCATCACATCGTCAATATGCTGCGCCAGGATACCGGCGGTGTCGCGACTGATCGAGATCGGTGCGATGCCCTGTTGTGGATAGCGCAGCAGCGAAGGACGAAAGCCGATCAATCCACAAAAAGAGGCGGGAAGCCGGACCGATGCGCCGGTATCGGTGCCAATGCTGGCCGGCACGATGCCAGCAGCCACCGCTGCCGCGCTGCCGCTGGAGGAGCCGCCCACCACGCGGCCAGGTAAAAAAGGGTGTAACACATCACCGCGTGCCGCATTTAACCCACTGGTGCCGGAAGCCAGCTCATGCATGCTGGCTTTGCCGATAATAATCGCGCCGGCCTGTTGCAGACGGGTAACCAGTTCAGCGCTGTAGCTGACCCGTTCTTCTGCCAGAAGCGCCGTGCCGATGCTGGTCGGCATGCCTGCGACATCAATATTATCTTTTACCACCAGCGGCAAACCGGCGAGCGGTGCGGCGCTGTCAACGGTGGCGGCTGCCAGCGCGGATTCAGCAGCCAGCCAGCTCAGGCTATTCAGATGGCGTTGCTTATACGCCTGGAGCAACGCCCGATGCAGTCGTTCGCCGGATTGCGCCATGCTTTACACCATCGCCTGCGGGCGTTCACTGCCTTTCACCGTGGCGCGATGCATCACGCGGCGGTAGGCCACATCGTCATACGGCGTGGCCTGGTGCATGGTGCAGCGGTTATCCCAGATCAGCAGATCATGCGCCTGCCACTTATGGCGGTAGGTAAAGGCTTCGCTGATGGCGTGCGCGTTGAGGCGTGCCAGCAAGGCTGCGCTCTCTTCCGGCGCCAGACCGACGATCTCTTTGACAATGTCCTGTCCGACAAACAACGAAGGACGTCCGGTCTCCTGATGGCGACGCACCAGAGGATGCACTACATCCGGCGTAGCGGCTTGTTGCTCCGCGCTCAGCGGCTCCCGGTCGGCGAAGGCTTTGGCGTAATACGTGGAGTAGGAGTGTACCGCGCTCAGCGGTTGGATCAGACGTTTGGTGTCCTCATCCAGCGCATCATAAGCAGCAAACATTGAGGAAAACAGCGTATCCGCGCCGACCGGTGGCACTTCCACCGCGTGCAGCACCGAGCCAAAGCAAGGCACTTCGTAATAAGACCAGTCAGAGTGCCAGTTCCAGCCCTCTTTATGGTTGCCAATCGGTTTACCGTCCTGCTTCACATTCGATAACACGTACAGTTCCGGGTAGGGCGTGGTCAGGTACTGACTCAGCACATGAACCTGAAGCTCACCAAATTCACGCGCAAACGCCACATGCTGCGCTTCACTGACCGGCTGGTTACGTAGCAGCAGGACAGAATGAGTATTCAGTGCGTCGCGCAACGCGGTAAAGGTGGCGGGATCAATCGGTTGTGTGGCATCGACGTTCAGCACTTCCATGCCGATATGGTCTGTTAACGGGCGTAACTCTAACATCGGTAACCTCCTGAATGTTTACTGACGGTAGCTGGGATCAAGTTTGTCCAGCAGACGGATAAAGGCGGGCCACTCGCGCTCACCGCGCAGGCGAATATCCCCCTCACATTGGTTAAACTGGCGGGCGGCTTTCTCGGAGACCGCTTCCGGCGGCAACAACAGCTTGCTGCCGCTGCCCTGAGCCATCAGTTGAATGCGGGCAGCTCGTTCGAAGTAGTACGCCAGCATAAAGGCTTCCGGGATGGTTCGACCGGCGGCAAGAATGCCGTGATTGCGCAGCACCATCACCTGATGTGGGCCGAGATCGCGCACCAGTCGTGCCCGCTCGTCGGTATCCAGCGCCACACCTTCATAGGCGTGGTAACCGAGGCGATTCCAGAAGTGCATGGCAAACTGGCTCACCGGCTGTAAGCCTTCCTCCAGCGCCGACACCGCTGTTGCCGCATCCGAGTGGGTATGTAACACGCAGATGGCATCTTCACGCGCCGCGTGGATGGCGCTATGGATCACAAAGCCCGCGCGGTTCACCTCGTAATCACTCGGTTCCAGCGCATGACCTTCCAGGTCGATTTTGATCAGGCTGGAAGCGGTGATCTCAGAGAAAAACAGCCCGTATGGGTTAATCAGAAAATGGTGTTCCGGCCCCGGCAGACGTACCGAGATATGGTTATAAATCAGGTCATCCATGCCGAAATGCGCCACCAGCCGATAACAGGCGGCAAGCTGAATGCGGAGTTGCTGTTCGGTTTGCGTCATGATTATTTCCACCAGATAAAGGTTGTGTCGAGCCAGGCCAGCAGGCCATAAAGCGCGATGCTGACCAGTGAAGAGACGACCACGGCGGCCCAGACGGTAAGCAGATCCACCTGCTGCGTGGATTGAAAAATCGTCCAGCCGATGCCCTGATACGCGCCGAGCATTTCCGCGACAATCGCGACGATAATGCTGCGTACCAGGCCTACGCGCAGGCCGCTGACAATATTGGGTAACGCAGCGGGGAGTTGCAGTTTGCGCATGATGGTCAGGCGGCTGGCACCAAAGCTGCGCATCAGATTGATGATCTGCGGGTCGGCCTGTTTCAGCCCGTGCAGGCTGTTGACCAGAATCACAAAGCTCACCGCCAGGATCACCAGCACGACTTTTGACAACGCGCCCATACCAAACCAGATCAGCGCCAGGGGGATCCAGGCCACGGTTGGCACCGAGTTAATCGCCACCGCCAGCGGCATCAGGATCGCCTCCAGCGGACGGAACACGGTCATTAACATCGCGAGTGACAGACCGACCAGCAGGCCAAGGGCAAAGCCGCTCAAGGCCTCAACCAGTGTCCAGCCCATCGAAATCCACAGGCTGCTACCGTTGCTCACCACCGCCAGCACGATGCTGTGCAACGAAGGCAGGACAAAGGGGGGAATGTGAAACAGCCAGATGCTGCCTTCCCACAGCAGGATCAGGCTGAGCACGCCAAACAGCGGTGGCAGGAATTTACGCGTCACGATTATTTCCCCCACCAGGCCAGTTTGCGCTCGCAGCGTTCCACCACGCTGTACAGCAGCGCGCCGGTCAGCCCACAGATGACGATCAGCGTCCACATGCGCACCACATCTTCGTTGTACATCGACTGGATCAGCAGCACGCCGAGGCCCACGGTATCGCCGAACCATTCACCGACAATCGCACCGACCAGACTCAGGGAAATCCCCAGTTTCAGCGCGACAAAAATGGCAGGAGCGGCAGCGGGGAAGTGCAACACCAGAAAACGTTTCAGGCCGCTGGCACCAAAGCTACGCAGCAAGCTGATATGCAGTGGGTCGACCATTTGCAGCCCGCGTTTGGTATTTAACGTGACCGGCAAAAACGTCAGGTAAAAGGCGATCATCACCTTGGCAAACAAGGTGTTGCCGAACCAAATCACCACCAGCGCGCCAAAGGCGATCACCGGCACGGTTTGTGACACCACAAACAACGGAAACCAGGCGCGATCGATCCAGCTAACGTAAAAGAACAGGATGCCGCACGCCACGCCAAAGGCAGAGCCGAGGGCAAAACCAAGCAGGGTTTCCAGCGCGGTACGTCCGGTGCTGGCCAACAGTTGATCGGCGTTAGCCCGCATATCCTGCGCCACCATCATCAGCGATGGCAGGTAGCGCGGGCTGATGGAAAACAGCGTGACGCTGCCCTGCCAGCACAGCAGCACCAGTAACACCGTCACCACCAGCGGGTGAGTCAGCAGCCGTTTCGTCATGATTGCCCCTCGTGTTGGGTAAAGCGAAACGACTTCATGCTCTCCTCCTCGATCGCGTCCAGCAGCCGTTTTTTGATGGCGATAAACTCGGCGGAGGTGACGATATCCGGGGTTCGCGGGCGCGGCAGATCAATAGGCTCAACGCATTTAATGGTGCCGGGACGGGCGCTCATGACCACCACTTTACTGCCCAGGAAAATCGCTTCATCAATATCGTGAGTGATAAACAGAATGGTGCGGCGGTTCTGCTCCCACAGCTGAAGCAGCCAGCGCTGCATCAGGGTGCGGGTCAGGGCATCCAGCGCGCCAAAGGGCTCATCCAGCAGCATCAGGTCGCGTTGAAACAGGAAGGTACGCATCAGCGCCACGCGCTGACGCATCCCGCCGGAAAGCTGGTGGGGATAGCTTTGCTCAAAACCACTCAGGCCAAAGCTGGGAAACAGCGCTTCAGCACGTTTGCGCGCCTCCTTGCGCGGTACGCCTTCACACTCCAGTGCCAGAATTGCGTTATCCATGATGGTGCGCCACGGCAGCAGCAGATCGCGCTGCGGCATAAACGACACTTTACCCAGCAACTCACCATCCCGCTGTGACTGGCCTTTAAACAGGATCGCGCCGTCGCTGTCGGGATCAAGCAGGCCAGCAATCATGTTAAATAACGTTGATTTACCACAGCCGGATGGGCCAACCAGGGTGACAAACTCGCCTTCATTCACCGTCAGGTTGACGCCGGAGACGGCGATCACCGGTTGCTGCGCATCGCCAAAGCGTTTCCATAAATTATCCAGCTGCAACAACGGCAGATGTTTTTTCGGTGCCACGGTCATCAGGCTTCTCCGCGCAGAGATCAGTTAAGGGTTTTGTATTGCGTCGGGACCTTTTGCCAGAAACTGAGATCAAAGGTCTGATTCACATCCACCGGCTGCTTCAGCGCGCCGTACTGCACCAGCAGCTTCATCATCTTCTCGGCTTTCGGCATGTCGACATTGCCCAGCCCTGGCGATCCTTGCGGGTACATCAGTTTGGCGACGCTGTCGAGCATGGCGACCTGGTGTTGACGGTTGAGGCTTGGATTAGTTTTCATCAAAATATCGATGGTTTCTGCGCGGTGAGTCAGCGCGTATTGCCAGCCTTCCAGCGTGGCATTGACAAACGCCTGCACCTGCTGCGGATGTTTTTCCACCATCTCTTTTGAGGTGATCAGCGCATCCTGTTGGGTGGTGACGCCGACATCATCGGGGGAAATCAGTTTGAGATTGGTAACGCCTTTCTCTTTCAGGGTGTTGTACTCGTTGTACAGGGTGACGGTGGCGACATCGACCTGCTTATCAATAAACGGGTTAAGCGAAACCGACTGCGGCAGCAGGGTGATATCTTCTTTCTTCAAACCGGCTGCGCCAAGCGAGGCCAGCAGCGGATACTGCACGCCGGTAAACCACACTGACACCTTCTTACCTTTAAAATCTTTAAAGCTGTTGATACCGGAATCGGCATAGGTGACGAAGACAAACGGGGTGCGTTGCTGCGACATTGCCAGCGCGACAATCGGCAACCCTTTTTCGCGTGCAGCCAGCACACTCTCCATACCGCCCGCCAGACCGAAGGTATCGGCACCGGATGCCACTAACGTCTCGACGTTAATATTCGGGCCGCCCGGATTAATGGTGACGTCCAGCCCCTGTTGTTCATAAAACCCTTTGGCTTTGGCGACATAAAAGCCGGCAAACTGCGCCTGCGCCAACCATTTCAGGCGCACGGAAACTTTCTCCTGAGCAGCCTGCGCGGCGCTGCTGAGCAAGGCGGTGCACAGCAATCCGGTCAGACAACGGCGAACGAACTGCGAGGTGAGTCTTGGCATCGGTTTATCCTCTGGTCTCGGGTGTCAAATAGCCTGGTGATGTCGTGATAATCCTTCTATGTATACATCGCATCGCACTTTTAATGGCTTTGCTACGATTCATGACTTGCAGGATGTGTGCCAGCTTCCGTAAAGGGCATTGACCCGCGCCAGAAATCAGCGACAATACGCGTTATCAAGTGAAGTAATAGATGTATACCTATTTTTAGTTTAGGTATGCAAAACGGATCATATCAGTGCAACCTGACGAGCAAAAAGCACCATGAGTGAGCAAAAAATCCTCTCCCGCCTGACGGGAACTTCGCTGGCGGATGGTCTGAAACAGACGCTGGAAAAAGAGATCGCCAGTGGCACACTGGAGCCGGGTAAACGGCTGGATGAAAAGGAAATTGCCGCACGCTTTGAGGTATCGCGTACCCCGGTGCGTGAAGCCTTTCGGTTACTGGCAGCCGACGGGCTGGTGGATCTGAATGGCCGCCAGGGCGTGATGGTACGTGCGTTGGGCATGAATACACTGCTGGAAATGTTCCAGGTGATGGCCGAGCTGGAAGGGCTGTGCGCCCGTCTTGCCGCACGGCGTATTTCCCCGGATCAACTGGCGCAATTGCGCCAGATCCAGCAGCAGATGGCGGATCAAGGCACCTCGATCTCACCGGCGGCTTTTTATGATATGAACCTCAATTTCCATGAGGCGATCTATACCTTTGCGCGCAACGAGTTTTTAGCTGAAGAGACGCGCGCCTTGCGCAATCGCGTAGGTGTATACCGCCGTCGCGTCACCTTTCATCCGGGGCGGGTGAATAAAACGCTGGAAGAACATGGCGCGATTCTGGAAGCGATTGCACGTAATGATGCGGATGGCGCACACGACGCGATGCGCAAGCATCTGACCTTGTTAGGTGATGACCTCGTGGACTTTATCGCCGGCTTTTCCTGAAAACGATTTGGCTTTCCTGGTATGCAAATTGCTTTGTCTTGTATACCTAACCAGGAGAGCACAACATGAAATTGAATCTGAACGGCAAAAGCGCGCTGATCACTGGCGCATCAAAAGGCATTGGTGAAGCGACGGCGCGCGTGCTGGCAGCGGAAGGTTGTACCCTGCATCTGGCGGCGCGGAATGGCGCCGCAATGCGTGACCTGCAACAGGCGTTGATCGCCGAATATGGCGTCAGCGTTTCGGTGTACGAAAAAGATCTCAGCTCCACGGCGGCGATGGAGTCGCTGGCGGCGGAAGTGGGCGCGATTGATATTCTGGTCAACAACGCCGGAGACATCCCGGCGGGATCGCTGGATATCGTCGATGATCAGGCGTGGCGCGCTGGCTTTGATCTGAAAGTCTTCGGCTACATTTCGCTGTGCCGCCTTTATTACCCGCAAATGAAAGCCGCGAAAAGTGGCGTGATCATCAATGTCATCGGTAACTCAGGGGAAAACTGGGATGCCAGCTATATCGCGGGCAGTACCGGCAACGCGGCGCTGATGTCATTCACCAAGGCGCTGGGTGGCCGCAGCCTTGATGACGGCATCCGCGTGATTGGCATCAACCCTGGCCCGGTAGCGACCGATCGCATGCTGAAAATCATGAAACGCAAAGCGATTGATATGCTGGGTGACGAAGCGCGCTGGGAGGAGCTGTTCGCGCTCTATCCGGGCAAGCGTCCGGCGACCTCGGAAGAGGTCGCAGATTTGGTGGCGTTTATGTCTTCCGATCGCGCCGGTTATATCAGCGGCACCAACATCACTATCGACGGCGGCATTGCTGCGCGTGGATCGGTCATCTAACCGGGAGCGCAGCATGTCTGACATTTATACGCGTAACGCCTGGTTCGATCGCCTGTTTGCCACTGAAGGGCTGATTTGGATGGGGCAGAACACCAACCATTTGCCAGCGCATCCGGCGGTGCAGGCGGCACTGCATGCCTCGGTGGCGGCGGCGGAATTTAACGCCTACGCGCCCCCCCTGGGGTTTGAGTCACTGCGCCGTGCCATTGTGAACGATATTGGCATCAGCGGTGTGGAAGCGATGGTGACCGATGGTGGGGTGAATGCGCTGGCGACCCTCTGCCGCGCTCGCTGCCGCCCCGGCACCACCTTTGTCACCACCGATCCGAGCTGGAAATGGCCATGCCAGTTTGCCGAGCAGATGGGATCGCAGGTGATTCAGATCCCCATCTGGAATGCCGATTGTCACTATCGCCTGACACCAGAAGCGCTGGCAGCCGCAGTGGATGACAACACCGCGTTGATTTATCTCGTCGATCCGAATAACCCGCTGGGTATCCATTACAGCCGTGAAGAGTTGCAGGCGTTTATTGCCATCGCTCGTCGCCACAATGCGTTGCTGATCCATGACTGTACCTACCGCGATTTCGCACCGGAACATGTCGCCGCGCTGGGGCTGGATAGCGAGCAGGTGGTGATGTCGGTGAGTTTTTCCAAATGGCTGGGGCTGGCGGGACTGCGCGTTGGCGCGCTGATTGCTGCCCCGGCGTTGCTGGCTGAGCTGGCACCTTATAACGGCGGCGTGCTGGGGGCCAGTGTTCCGGCACAGCGTGCCGCTGAAGCCGGGTTAACGGTGAAAGCCGAGTGGATGGCGACGCTACTGGCGGAAGATCAACGCAACAAAGCGCGCATCGCCGAGGCGGTAGCCAGCGTGCCGGGGTTGTCGCTGCCGGTCTATCCCTCTGGCGGCAATTTCCTGGTGATTGATGTGACCGGGGCTGATATTCGCCCGGAAGCGCTGGTGGAGTGCTACCTGCAACAGGGGATTCAGATCCGCCACGGCGGTTATCACACCGCCACCTTTGGCGATCGTTTTATCAAGGTCAGCACCACCGTGCCTGCCGCCTGGGCGGAAAAATTTGCTGCGTTATTGCCGGAAATGGTGGCGCAGGCGGCGCAACAGCATGAATTTCGGCAACCATTCTGAGGAACGCAACATGTATATCACCACCAATGATGAGGTTCAGCTGTGGGTCGAATGCCACGGCACGGGGACACCGATTCTGTTTATTCACGAATTTGGTGGCAATTACGATAGCTGGCAGCCGCAGATCCACGCTTTTAGCCGCCGCTACCAATGCATCACCTACGCTGCACGCGGTTATCCACCCTCATCGGTGCCGCAGGCGCTGGAGGCCTATTCACAACAGCGCGCGGTGGACGATGCGCTGGCGGTGCTGGATGGCCTCGGCATCGCGCAGGCGCATATCGTTGGCCTGTCGATGGGCGGGTTCGCCGCGCTGCATTTTGGTCTGAATGCGCCTGAGCGTGCGCTGTCGCTGACCATTGCTGGCGCGGGCTACGGTTGTGAACCGGAAACCGAAGCCTATTTTCGCCAGGTTTCATTGCAGGTTGGTGAGAACTTTGCCCGTCAGGGGGCGAAAGCGTTCGCGCCAACCTATGCCCTGGGGGCCAGCCGGGTTCAGTTCCAGAACAAAGACCCCCTGGGCTGGCAACGTTTTGCTGACCGCCTGGCAGAGCATGACTCGCTGGGTGCCTCACTCACCATGCGCGGCGTGCAGGCGCGGCGACCGGCGTTTTATCAGCTGGAGGCGCAGATTAAAGCGCTGCATCTGCCGGTATTGATCATGGTGGGGGATGAAGACGATCACTGCCTGCAACCAGGGTTATACCTGAAAAAACACCTGCCTGCCGCCGGACTGGCGATCCTGCCGAAAACTGGCCATACGCTGAACCTGGAGGAGCCACAGTTGTTTAATCAACTGCTGGCGGAATTCTTTGCTCAGGTGGAGAGCGGTAACTGGGGGGTACGCGATCCGCGCGCCAATCCGGCGCAAATTATGCGTACCGACTGAGTGTCTGACCCGATCAGGAGCAAGCATGAAGATTAATGCGGAACGGCTGTGGCAGCGGCTGATGGCGATGGCACAGATCGGTGCCATTCCCGGCGATGGCGTTAACCGCCAGGCGTTGAGCGAACAGGAAGCAGAAAGCTGGCGGTTGATGCGGCATTGGGCGCAATCCAGCGATCTGGAGATGTGCAGTGATGAGGCTGGCAATCTGTTTGTCATTTTACCCGGTAGCGATCGGCAGGCTGCGCCGTTGTTGCTGGGGAGTCATCTCGATAGCCAACCCACCGGCGGGCGATTCGACGGCGTGTACGGGGTGCTGGCGGCGCTGGAGGTATTGACGGTGCTGCGCGCAAGCGGCATCCAGCCTGCCTGCGCCGTGGTGGCGGTAGCATGGATGAATGAAGAAGGTTCACGGTTTGCGCCAGGCATGATGGGGTCCGCCTTTTTTGCGGGTGCGCGCGAGCTGACCGCCATCCGCGCTGTCACCGATGCTCAGGGGATCGCCGTAGGGCAGGCGCTGGATCACCTGCATCAGGCCGTGCCGCTGCCGCGTTATTCTTGCGTGCATCCTCCCGCGGCCTATCTCGAAGCGCATATTGAGCAGGCGACGCAACTGGAGCAGGCGCGCGCGACTCTCGGCGTGGTGACAGGGATTCAGGGGAAAGTGACCTGGCAGGTTACGCTGCGGGGCGAGCGAGGTCATGCCGGGACGGTGCCGATGACGGCGCGGCGTGACGTGTTGCGCTGTTTTACCCGCATGGCGCAGCAGCTCTATCAAGACGTGGGCGAGGCCGATCCGCAGGTGATGTTTACCATTGGTCGGCTGGAGATGCAGCCCAATGCACCTTCCGTCATCCCGGACAGGCTGACGTTTCGCATCGATCTGCGTCACCCGGACGACCAGCGGTTAACGCAACTCAGGATGCTGACGGAACGACTGATGAGTGAGTTGGCCGCGCCTTGCGAGATAGCGATGGAACGACTGAGCGAGGCGGCACCCGATCGCTTTGATGCGCGTTTGCAGCAGATGATCAGCGAGGCGGCGGCTGCACACGGCTACCCGGCGCTTTCGCTGCTCTCTGCGGCCGGGCATGATGCGCGTTATCTGGCGACGATCTGCCCGTCGGCGATGATTTTTATTCCCTGCCGCGCGGGCATCAGCCATGCGCCAGAGGAGTGGGCGGAACCGGAGCACGTCAGCGCCGGTGCGCAGGTGCTGTTGGATGTCGCACTGCGGTGGTTGGGCCCGTAGCGGCGCGATTTATCGCGCATTCTTTTCGTGCCGCGGCTCAAACCTGCGCGAAAAATCGCGCCGCAACATGTTAAGGTGTGGAATTCTGCCCGTTTTCTCTCACCTGAACAGGACGCCAAAGGAATGCCTCATCCTTCGTCACAACCCACCGCCCCGGCTGGCAGCACGCTCTGGTTGGCGCTGCTGGTGGCGCTGACTTTCTTTATGGAAAACCTTGATGCCACGGTGATCGTCACCGCCATCCCACAAATGGCGCGTGAGTTTGTCGTCGGGCCAGTGGCGCTGAATGTCGGTATCAGTGCCTATTTATTAGCGGTGGCGATCTTTATCCCAATCAGCGGTTGGCTGGCCGGACGCTTTGGCGCGCGCAACCTGTTCGCCGCCGCGATTCTGTTGTTTACCCTCGCATCGGTGTTGTGTGGCGTCAGCGACAACCTGCCACTGTTCACCTTTAGCCGGGTGTTGCAGGGCATCGGCGGCGCGCTAATGGTGCCGGTTGGACGCATGGTGGTGCTGGGGGTGACGGCGAAAAAGCAGATGGTGAAAACCATCGCGGTAATCACCTGGCCGGGACTGATTGCGCCGGTGCTGGGGCCGCCGCTGGGCGGTTTGATCGTGACTTACGGACACTGGTCGTGGATCTTCTGGTTGAATATTCCGTTAGGTATCCTGGCGCTGGTTGCCACCTGGTGGCTGGTGCCGCAAAGCCGCAACCACGCGCTGCGGCCATTCGATGGTCTGGGGTTTGTCTATACCGCCCTGGCCTGTGTGACGCTGGTCAGCGGGCTGGAACTGCTGGGACACAGCGAACTGACCAGCGGATTGTTGTTGCTGGTGGTGGGGATCGCCAGCGCGGTACTGAGCTATCGCCATAGCCTGCGTCATCCGGCTCCGCTGTTGCCCTTTGGGACGCTTGCCATTCCCACTTTCCGCAGTACGGCAATTGCCGGGTCGTATTTCAGGGCGTCGATTAACGCCATTCCCTTCCTGTTGCCGCTGCTGTTTCAGCTCAGTTTCGGCTGGAGCGCGGTGCAGGCCGGTTCGATGGTGTTATGGGTTTTTGCCGGTAATCTGGCGATGAAACCGGCCACCACCTGGCTGATGAACCGCTTCGGTTTTCGCCGCATTTTGCTGTGGAATGGCTTGATCAGTCTGCTGGCGGTGCTGAGCTGTGTGCTACTCAGTCCATCCCTGAGTTATTTTGCTATCGCCACCATCCTGTTTATTGGTGGGTTGACGCGTTCGCTGCAATTCAGTTGCTACAACAGCCTCGGCTTTGCCGACGTGCCGCAGGAGAAGATGGCGGATGCCTCGGTGATTTTCAGTATCTTTTTCCAGTTCAGCATGAGTGCGGGTATCGCGATTTCGGCGCTGCTGATGCGGATATCAATGGGATGGCGCGACAGCAACGTTCCGGGCCAGATGGATGTGAATGTGGCCTTTATCGGCATATCGCTGCTGGTAGCCTGTTCACTGGTCAATGTCTGGCGACTGGAGAAGAACGCCGGACAGCAACTGCTGAAACAAAGAAACGGTTGATCCGTAGCGGCGCGATTTATCGCGCAGTTCTGTGCACGATTTTGGAAAAACCTGCGCGATAAATCGCGCCGCTACGTCAGGTTAGAACACCAGTTGCACTTTGGCTGCACGCTCTTTATCGGCGGCCAGTTCCAGCGCACTGACTGCCTCGGTCATCGCTATCTCAGCCGAAAGCAGCGGCAGGGGGTTGATCTTGCCGGATTCCAGCCAGCGCACCGCGGTAGTGAACTCACCGGTAAAGCGGAAAGAGCCGCGCAGTTGCACTTCTTTGACCAGCAGTGGGCCAACGGGATAGTTCACTTCGGGCGCCCCCATCCCCAACTGCACGATAATGCCGCCGGGGCGGGTAAAACTGACGGCAGAGGCCACGGCAGCGGATGCGCCGGAGGCTTCAAAGCAGACATCAAACGCACCGCCATTTTCCGTCCAGCCTTGCGTGACATCTCCGTCGCGTGGGTCAGCCGTCAGACTGGCACCCATTTGCTGCGCCAGATCACAGCAACGTTCGCTGATATCAGTCGCCATCACTTCGGTGGCACCCGAGGCCAGCGCGGCGGCAATCACCAGACAACCAATCGGCCCGGCTCCGGTCACCAGCACGCGTTTCCCGGTTAAATCGCCTGCCTGACGCACCGCATGGATACACACCGCCAGCGGCTCGGCAAAGGCGATGATCTTCGGATCAGATGTGGCGGCAAAAGGCACGCATTGCACCGGGTTAACGGCAACGTACTCGGCAAAGCCGCCGTTAACGTGGGGATAAAACTGGGCGCTTCCCATAAAGCGCATGGAACGGCAGAGATTTTGTTTGCCCTCCAGACAAAACGCGCATTGCTGGCACGGTTGCGACGGATTGATTGCCACCCGTTGCCCTGGCTGTAAACCACTCTGCGCCGGAGCTTGATCGACGATGCCGACAAACTCATGGCCCAACACCATCGGCGCTTTCAATACCGACATCCCTGCGCGGCCATGCTGGTAATAATGAATATCGGAGCCGCAAATGCCTCCACGCTCAACGCGCACCAGCACCTGATGTTCTTGCCACTCAATCTCGCGGGATTCACAGCGCACATCATGGGCGGCGCTCACCACCACGGCGTTAACGGTTTTCTTTTGCATTATGCTTCTCTCTGTAAATCAGTGGGCGTATCAAAACGTGAGTTGGCATTTCCCGGCTGTTCCTCGCTGGGTGGCGTCAGCACCTCAATTTTTCCGACCAGTAACAAATAAGCGAGGAATCCGCACAGCGCGACGGCGGCGATGTACCACATCGCGTACTGGAAATTCTGTGTACGCTGCAAAATCACCCCGATAATGATCGGGCTGACGATGCCGGACAGATTGCCGAAAATATTCAGGAAGCCACCAATGGTGCCGATCAGATGGCGCGGGATCACGTCACTGCACACCACCCAGCCGAGGTTGGAGAAGGCGTTGGCAAAGAAGGCGATGGATAAGATGGCGATGGCAATCACCGGGCTGTCCTGGAAAAAATTCACCAGCGCAATCGAGCAGGTCAGCAACATCCCCGTCATGACCGGCAGCTTACGGGCGAAGGTGCGGCTATGGCCGCGTTTCAGCAGCATATCGCTCAGGGTGCCGCCGCACAGTACGCCCGCCATCGCCATCAGATAGGGGAACATCGCACCAATTCCGGCTTTATCAATCGACAGATGCAATCCCTTCTCGAGGTAGACGATAAACCACGTCAGGAAAAAGTAGAGGGTTGAGGAGGCCGCGAACTGCGCAATAAACAGCCCCCAGGTAATACGCTGGCGCAGGATGTAACGCACGGACGGCCAGTTGACACCGGGGTTTTGATTCTGCTGGTTGCTGGAGCCGTAGCCACCCCCCTGGCGAATCACCGCCAGTTCCGCGCTGTTGACGCGGGAACTGTGCTGCGGGTCGCGATAGGCAATCAACCAGTAGACGCCGAACACAATGCCAATCAAGCCGGAGATGTAAAACGACATCTCCCATCCCCACTGGCTGACAATAAATGACAGCGCCGGTGTCAGCAGAGCCAGGCCAATATATTGCGCACTGGAGTAGGTGGCCGTGGCGCGAGCGCGTTCATGGTCGGGGAACCAGGTGGCGATGATCTTGGTGTTGGAGGGGAAGGAGGGCGCTTCCGCCACGCCGATCAGCGCACGACACACCAGCAGCATCATAAATGAGGCGGTGGCGGTAGTGAAAAAGTGATGCGATGCCAGCCCCATCAACAGGGTAAAGAAGCTCCACAGTACAATGGCGCTGCCGTACAGCCAGCGTGAACCAATTCGGTCAAGCAGATAGCCGACCGGGATCTGGCTCATGGCGTAGAACCAGGTAAACATCGAAAACAGCAGCCCCAGTTGGGTTGCCGAGAGGAAGAACTCTCCCTGGATGTGAGAGCCAGCAACGGACAGGTTGGCCCGGTCCATATAGTTAATTGCCGTGACAACAAACAGCATCGCCAGAACAGAAAGTCGGGTACGAGTCGGTTTCATATTCAGCCTTTACCGTGAATGGTTTTTTATCGGTGAAGTGACGAGGGATTTATAAGGTGGCCAGCCAGCCGCCATCGACATAGATCATCTGGCCGTTGACGTAATTTGAGGCGTCAGAAGCCAGATAAACTGCGGTGCCAATCAGTTCTTCAGGTTTACCCCAGCGGCCGGAGGGGTTGCTGTTGCACACCCATTGATTGAACTCTGCGTTATCGACTAACGCTGCGTTCATATCGGTCAGGATGTAGCCCGGCCCGATGCCATTGGTCTGGATATTAAACGGCGCCCATTCGGCCGCCATCGATTTGGTCAGCAGTTTGATGCCGCCTTTGGCGGCGGTGTAGGGGGCCACCGTGGCGCGGGCAGCCTCACTGGTCAGCGAGCCGATATTGATGATTTTGCCGCCGCTGTTGCGTGCCACCATACGACGGGCCGCCGCGCGTGCCACCAGAAAGGCGCTGGTCAGATTGACGTCCAGCACGCGCTGCCAGTCAGCCAGCGCCAGTTCCAGCATCGGTTTGCGAAACTGGATCCCTGCGTTATTGATCACGATATCTACCGCGATCTGCTCGGCGTCCAGTCGGGCGAACACCGCTTCGATTTCGGCTTCATCCGCCACATTGAACAGGAACCCGTGTGCATCGCAGCCCTGGGCTTTGAGGCTTGCCAGTGCCTGCTGCATATGTTCTTCACGGGTGCCGTTCAGGATCACGCGAGCGCCAGCCTGAGCCAGTCCCTGCGCATAAGCCAGACCAAGTCCCCGCGTTGAACCGGTAATCAGCGCGGTTTTGCCGCTAAGGTTAAATAAGTTTTGCATAGCAATTTATCTCTTGATGTAACATGACTAACAAGTTGCATGGGGACGTTGTACGTGAAGCCGATATTGACAGCAATTACCAGGCGCAGTAATTGCCGGTCAGCTCACAGTTTTGCGCAGCGTTCTGCGCGGGGTACATTGAAGGTTTCTGTCTTAAATCAATGAATTTAATAGAATAATCATTCTATTCTGATGGCAGTTGTCGGACAGGGTGATCATTTTTCCCTTGTCAGGCGGAGTGTGAAGCGTTAAAACCTCAGACATGTAGGACAAGTGAGAATAACCGGTGAGCCTGGAAAGCGTCCAAAAGCATAATGTCGTCGATGTTATCTACGAACAGATGAAACAAAACATTCAGAACGGCGTCTGGGAATCAGGTTGCAAGCTGCCTTCGGAGGCGGAGTTAACCGCCACCTTCCAGGTGAGTCGCGTCAGTGTGCGCAGTGCGGTGCAGAAGCTGCGTGATCTGGGCGTGGTGGTGACACACCAGGGGAAGGGGACCTATGTCACCCGCGACCTGGCCCGCTACGACGCCTTCAGTGACAACGCGCCAATCCTGCATCTGTCGCAGGAAGAGTTCGATGATATGCGGGTGTTTCGCCAGACGGTCGAATTCCGTTGCATGGAGCTGGCGGTGCAGAACGCCACGGATGAAGATGTTCAGGCGCTGGAAAAGGCGCTGAACCGCATGCTGGTGAGTCGTGACGACTACAAAAAGTATTCGCTGGCGGATTATGATTTTCATCTGGCAATCGTCAAAGCCTCGCACAACAAGGTGTTTATTCACGTTATGGAATCCCTGAAAGGGATCTACGTGCATTACCTTGAGGAGTTGAACCGGGTGTTGGGCATCACCCTTGAAAGCGTGGAAGCGCATATCAAGGTGTTTATGGCGCTGAAAAACCGCGATGCGGCCCTGGCAACCGAGACGCTGAACAGCGCCATGACCCACAACGTCCATGCCATCGAGGACGTGCGCCACAATTGTTAACGAAAAGCCCCTATGCGCCGCTACGTCGGGTATCAGATCAGGGGCTTTTTTGACGCATAACATGTAGGACATCATACAGGATAAGCGAGGATTTCATGAGTGAACTGAAAATTACCGACGTCAAAACCATTCTTACCGCCCCAGGGGGGATTGATCTGGTGGTGGTAAAGATCGAAACCAGTGAACCGGGACTGTACGGCCTGGGCTGCGCCACCTTTACCCAGCGTATTTATGCGGTAGCGGCCGCGATTGAAAATTACATCAAACCCTTTTTAATCGGCAAAGATCCGGCGCGTATCGAAGACCTGTGGCAGTCGGCCGCTGTCAGCGGCTACTGGCGCAATGGCCCGGTAATGAACAATGCGCTCTCCGGTATGGACATGGCGTTGTGGGATATCAAAGGCAAACTCGCCAATCTGCCGGTGTATCAACTGTTAGGCGGCAAATGCCGGGATGGCATTGCGCTTTACCGGCACTGCGATGGGGCGGATGAAGTCGAAGTCGAGGACAATATCCGGGCACGGATGGAGGAAGGCTACCAGTATGTCCGTTGTCAGGTGGGGATGTATGGCGGCGCTGGCACCGATGATTTGCGCCTGATTGCCGGAAAGCTGGCGCGGGCGAAAAATATCCAGCCTAAAGTATCGCCGCGCAGCCAGACCCACGGCATCTATTTTGACCCTGACGCCTATGCGCGAGCCGTGCCGCGCTTGTTCGATCACCTGCGTAACAAGCTGGGATTTGGGGTGGAATTTATCCACGACGTGCACGAGCGCATCACGCCAATCGCCGCGATTCAGATGGCAAAATCACTGGAGCCGTATCAACTATTTTTCCTTGAAGACCCTGTTGCGCCAGAGAACATCGACTGGTTAAACAAACTGCGTGCGCAGAGCAGCACCCCGATAGCGATGGGGGAACTCTTTACCCAGATCAACGAATGGAAACCGCTGATCCAGCAGCAATTGATCGATTATATCCGCTGCCATGTCAGCACCATTGGTGGCATCACCCCAGCGAAGAAACTGGCCACGCTGGCGGAGTTGTACGGCGTACGTACCGCCTGGCATGGTCCGGGTGATATCTCACCGGTTGGCGTGGCGGCCAACCTGCATATCGATATGAGCATTACCAACCTGGGGATTCAGGAATATACGCCGGTCAATGAAGCGCTTCAGGCGGTGTTCCCCGGTTGCCCGGAAATTGACCGTGGATACGCCTATCTGAGTGAACGTCCGGGATTAGGGGTGGATATTGACGAGAAATTGGCGGCGAAATACCCGGTTTCCGGTGGTCTGCCGGAGTGGACCAATGCACGTTTACCGGACGGCACTGCCGCCCGGCCATAAAGGTTACGCCGGATGGTACTTTTGCCATCTGGCTGTCATCTTGCCCGGTTAGGTTGATGTCTCGTCGCTGCCCTGGCGCAGCTAAGTTATCCAGACATCTGACCACCACGGAGTTTTCGCTATGGCACTCGCTGCTGTGCAACCGGCTAAACTGCAACACACCGTCATCGATCCCAGCGTGCGTATGCGCGAGACTCACATTGGTCAGCAGTGTGAAATCCTCGCCCACAGCTATCTCGAATACAGCGAATTAGGCGACTTTTCTTATGTCGGTGAGCACTGCTGCATCGCAGACAGCCAGATAGGTCGCTTTACCGCTATCGCTAATCAGGTGCGCATTGGTGCGCCGAATCATCCAATGGATCGTGCTTCGCAGCATCGATTTACCTATTGTCCGGAGTACTACGACAGCCACGCGCAGCGTGACAGCACGTTTTTTGCCGAACGGCGTGCTGACCGGGTGATCATTGGGCACGACGTGTGGATCGGTCATGGGGTGATCGTACTGCCAGGTGTGACGGTAGGGGATGGCGCGGTGCTGGCGGCCGGGGCGGTGGTGAGCAAAGATGTCGCGGCTTACACCATTGTCGGTGGCGTCCCGGCCAGACCGATCCGTATGCGCTTTACCCCGGCGATCGCCGCACAGTTGCAGGCGATTGCCTGGTGGCACTGGCCGCTGGAGAAACTGATGGCACATCTCGGTGATTTTCAGTCCGGTGATATCGCCGCGTTTTGCCAGCGTCATCAGCATCGGTAGCGTATCTGATATCCACAGTGTGTCGTAGCGGCGCGATTTATCGCGCGGTTATAGCGATGCGCGATAAATCGCGCCGCTACGGCATGTGCATCAGGCGTCGTGTGGTTTCTTTCCGGTTATCTCAAGCAATCTCAAAAAAACCATTTTTTGAGATTGCTTGAGATAAAGAGACGTTGTCCCGGCGATATCCGTCGCAACATCCAGGCTGAGGGGCGTTTTACACTATCGGCTGACGTAGCGGTGAAGCGGTTGGCACCGCTTCCGGTGTCATTCCGACATGTTGCAGAATCTGGCTGCGATAGTGTTCATCGGGATCGATCACCTCATCACTTAACAATACGCCGACTTCATTAACGTTCTTGCCGGCCACTTGCACTTTGTCGCGTGCGGCGCTGCGCATCCACTCGTATTCGATATCAATATGTCCACTGTCGATGCAACGAATACCCTGCTGGCTGAGATCGTACGCCAGCACCGTGGCGGTGGGGCCAAGTGAAATCAGGACCATGTCAAAATAGCGACCATGAGCCAGTACGGCACTATATAACTCGTTGTAAACCGAAAAGGCGTTACGGTTAAGGGTGGTTATACGCTTGATTTCGCCCGCGCCAGCTAACAAATCATTTCCCATTCCCAAACGTGTGCCACTGCCTTCCACAATTAAAATCTTTTTGTCTTTGAATAATTGCTGGAACTTGGCAAAGATCACCGCAGATGATGTCTTGTCTTTATAATCGTGATAAGGCCGCGTCACCGAAGTATTACCGTAACAATATTTCTTACTTAATAATGGCTCATAGCGTAAAAAACAAAACGCTTTATGGAAAAACCAGAACAAGGCAGAGCCAAAACGCATATGTCGCGTGCTGCGAAAGGCGTCCGGCAAACACAATAAACAACTGGGATTATGATTCACACCCCGGCGCAAAATCTCTTTTAAACGGATTGAAAGCCGCTCATCAAATGCCTGAAAACCAATGTTTTTAAACAACGTCATCTCCAGTTCACCGTCACCGTAGCGGCTGATTGAGAGGTGATCGTTGTTCAGTAGCAAGTCAATGGTCTGCTCCGGTGACAACACTTTATATTGTCTGACGCGGGCACTGGCTCGGGGATATTTTAACGCAGCATGGGTGAGCTTAAAGGGGAAACGTAATTTGCGATAAAGTGAATTGGCACTGATCATCGTTAACCTTCTTGTTATAAGCAGACTTACTCCAGAACGGTCGCGTGACTTATATCACACCCCCCTGATATTTTTAGGCTGAGAAAACTCTCAAAATAACCACCCTGTGCAATGACTTATCATTATTAAATAATGTGAAAATGCCGAATTAATTAAAAGCTGAATAAAATTGGCGAGATAGATATGAGCGAGGGAAGTCGTTATGGGAATAATCGCACCAGACAAAAACTAACCAATTAAAGTAATTCATTTAATGCACAGTTATGTACGGTCCCGTAGCGGCGCGATTTATCGCGCGTGTTTAAATAATCCTGAAAACTGCGCGATAAATCGCGCCGCTACGAATTTGGTTAGGCGATTAATCATACGGTTAACCTGTTATGGTGATTTACTGCTCATCGCATGAACAAAAGATGCTATTTATCCTCACTAATGATTAATTCTCCCCACCAATAATGAAACGTGATTTCAATCACGGATTGATGTGCTCTACGGCAGTCTCAAATCAGCTGCGCTAAATTGATAAACATTGCTTATGATACGTTTGGACATGTGGTTTAGCATTTCCTTAACGTTAGTTAAAATTATGTTGAACATCTGTAGGTTTCTTTTAAGAAAATTTAAGTGCTTTTGCAAAGCTTGAGGGATAAGCATGGTTAACAAACTCACCAGTATCGTACTGGCGATACTGGGCATCGCGCTGCTCTACATGGGCGGTAAGTTGTTGATGCTGGGAGGAAGTGCATTCTATGCACTGATGGCGGTTGGGTTACTGATTACCGCCATTTTATTGTTTAAACAACAACGTAGTGCCCTGGTGCTGTATGCGGTGCTGATGTGGATTACGCTGGTGTGGATTATCTGGGAAGTGGGCTTTGATAAGTGGCAATGGATTCCCCGTGGTGATGTTTTTGGGGTTATCGGCCTGTGGCTGGCAATGCCGTGGGTGGTGAAACCGCTGTATCAGGGGCAACGCCGTTTTCATCCGCTGCTGGGTGGTACGGTGAGCGTAATGATTGTGCTGGTGATCGGGCTGTGCTTCTACGATCCCCTGCCGCAGGCAGGCACCATCAGTAATGAACGCGCGCAGGCTGGCGAGCAGGGCGCGAAAGACGACTGGACCGCCTACGGTGGCACAACGGATGGTCTGCGTTTCTCGGGACTGAATCAGATCACCAAAGATAACGTCAAAAACCTTGAAGTGGCCTGGACTTATCACACTGGCGATCTGCGTCAGGGTGATGACGCCAGTGAATACACCTTTGAAGCAACGCCGCTGAAAGCCAACGGCATGCTTTATTTCTGTACGCCGCACAATGAAGTCCATGCGCTCGACCCGGAAACCGGTGCGGTGAAGTGGAAATATACGCCAGCCAAAGATCGCTCGTATTTGCAGCAGCACCAGACCTGCCGTGGCGTCAGTTATTACCAGCAGACGCCAGTGGCGACGGAGAGCACAGCTGCCAATCCGGCTATCTGCCGTAAGCGCATTTTCAATGCCACCACCGATGCGCAGCTGATTGCGCTGGATGCGGACACCGGCAAACTCTGCGCTGACTTTGGCAACAACGGTGTGGTGGATCTGCACAGCAACATGGGCGAAGTCCGTCCACATGCGCTGATGCAAACCGCCGCACCACTGGTGGCAGGCAATCTGGTGATTGTTGGCGGTTCGGTGATGGACAACGGCTTCAACAGCGGCAACCCGTCGGGTGTGATCCGTGCCTATGATGTGCTGACTGGCCGTCTGGTGTGGAACTTCGACCCGGCTAACCCGGATAACACCCAGCCGGTCGCGGCGGATAAAACCTATCCGCAGGATACTCCGGTTGCCTGGGGCACGCTGAGCGCCGATCTGAAAAATGGCCTGGTCTATGTGCCGTTTGGCAACGCCTCGCCGGATGAAGTGGGTATCGAACGTGATGCGAACAGCAACACGGAGAAGTTCCGCGATGCGCTGGTGGCGCTGGATCTGCACACCGGTGCCTTCAAATGGCGTTATCAGAGTTCTAACCACGACCTGTGGGACCGCGATAATCCGTCACAGCCGTCGCTGGTGGATATCGATTATCAGGGGAATCGTCAGCCGGTCGTCATTCTGCCGACCAAAACCGGCAACCTGTTTGTGCTGAACCGCCTCACCGGCCAGCCGGTCTATCCGGTGAATCAGGTGAAGGTCTCCACCGAGGGTGGTGTAGCAGGTGAGAAATTTGCCGCCACACAACCGGTCTCCAGCCTGAACTTTATTCCGCAGCCGTTGACGGAAAAATCGATGTGGGGCATTACGCCGTTTGACCAGATGTCATGCCGTATCGACTTCCGTACCCTGCGTTACGATGGCAATCCGTGGACTCCGGCGACGGAGAAAGGCTCGCTGATCTTCCCTGGCAATATTGGGGTGTTCAACTGGGGTTCGGTGGCGGTCGATCCACAGCGTCAGCTACTGATTGCGGCACCGGTGCGTCTGGCTTACAAATATACCCTGATTAAGCGTACCCCGCAGACGGCCACCGAACGCATGTTCACCAAAGATGGTCAGCCATACTGGAATGAAAACTTCCACGGTGATTACGCTATCCATATCCAGCAGTTGGCTTCCGATCTCGGCATTCCGTGCATCGCGCCACCGTGGGGCCGGATGGTGGGTGTGGATCTGAAGACCGGCAAAACCGAATGGTTGCGTCGCGTCGGTACCACCAAAAACCTTAACACCAGCTTCCTGCCGGGGCGTTTCCCGCTTGGTTTCCCGATGGGGATGGTGGCACATGGTGGTCCGCTGGTGACGGCGGGCGATCTGGTGTTCCACGGCGCTACGGCAGATAACTTCTTCCGTGCCTACGACAGCACCACCGGCGAACTGCTGTGGCAGACCGAGCTGAGTGCTGGCGCACAAGCCACACCCTCCACCTTTATGGGTAAAGATGGTAAGCAGTATGTGGTGATTGCGGCGGGCGGTCACGGTTCACTTGGCACCAAACAAGGTGACAGCGTGGTGGCATTCCGCCTGAAGTAAGCCGAAGAATATGCCTTGTCGCAACACGGACGGGGCATTTTTACCCGTAGCGGCGCGATTTATCGCGCATTTTGACCGCAATATCAAAAACAAAGACGCGCGATAAATCGCGCCGCTACGGTCAGGGGTTAGCGTGTTAACCCCCACGCCTGATAACAAGCCTGCAATTCAGCCGCGGAAGAGGGCAACAGTTTTGGCTGCTGCCACGAAGCGAACATCTCACGATTACGCGGTTGCTTACTGCGCGTATATAACAACAGGTAGCGAAACATCTCCCAGTTGGGTTCAGCGACTGCCGCCTGATGCAGTTGCAGAAACTCGGCTTCACTACGTGCCTGCCAGTGGGTATTGGGCAGATGATAAAGCTGGTCGAGATGGACTAACGGTAACGAGGTTTTTTGCGCAATGGCGTGTGCCAGCGTGGATTTGCCGCTGTTCGACGGGCCAAGAATACAGATGCGCGGGCCGAGTTCGGCCAGAGAAAGTGCGGGCATTACCATGACAGCCCCATCAGTTTTAGCAGCAACTGGGCAAAGTTGTGCATGGCGAAAATCACCAGCACCGCGCCGCCGATGACGTTAATAAAGAAACCCATTTTCTGAATGTTGATCAGTTTGGCCGAGGTCAGCAGGGCGAAGCACACCAGCACCAGCCACAGGCTCATAATCAGGATATGCACGGTCGCCAGCAGCAAAAAATGCGCGAATGCGCTTTGTTTACCGGCAAACTGTGACACCACGGTGAGGTAGAGCATCACCGCTTTGGGATTCAGCACATTTGCCAGCCAGGCTTCTTTCATCGTCGTCTGGCGCGGGCGTGCGGATAGGTAGGGTGAGGCGACATTGCGGCCTCGTTTGATCAATTGCACCCCCAGCCAGAACAGATAAAGGCTACCGGCGAAACTCAGCAGGGTAAAAACGCGGGGAGAATGCAGTAGCAGGGCGCTGATACCGGAACCAATCAGCAGCGCGTGGGTATAAATGCCTAACGCAGTACCAACAATGATTGCCGCCAGACCACGACTGCCTGCCGACAGGGTGTTGTTGATCGCCAGGGTGAAACTGGCCCCCGGTGACAAAGCGACCGGCAGGATGGCGATAATAAAGGCAATAAGGTTCAGGTCCATGATGCTACGCGTGTCAGCGATAACCTACTGATGGCAATGTGAAATAATTCTGATGAAATTTCGTGACTAATGCAACGCAGCTAAGCAGGATAGTGAGCGACATCGCTGATTACGCCAAAAGGATTTCCTATGGCCATTGCCTGCTTACACACCGCCGCCAGTAATATCGCCATCTTTGATCAGGCTGCCGCCAGCCTGGGTATCGCACCGACCACCATAAGCCATCTGGTGATGCCACATCTGTTGGCGGAAGCTGAATTGAGTGGCGGCATGACCAGCCAGCAACAGGCGCAGATCACGGCGCTGCTGCACAGCCTGACGCCGTGGTTTGATGCCATTCTGATCACCTGTTCGACGTTGGGGCCGGTCGCGGATGGTTTTCACAATGCAGCAAATGACTGTCAGGTTTATCGTACCGATCGCATGCTGGCTGATGAAGTCCATCGTCGCGGCGGTAAATCGCTGGTGCTCTGTGCCGCAGAATCCACGCTGGCGGCAACCACCGCGCTGTTCTGTCCATCAACGCTGGCAGGATTGCCACCGGAAGTGCGCCTGATCCCCGATGCCTGGGCGACCTTCAAAGCAGGGGATCAACAGGGCTATCGTCGACTGATTAAAGACGCCGTCAATCAGGCCCGTCAGCAAGGCGCTGACCATGTGGCGCTGGCCCAGGTTTCGATGGCGGTGGCGGCGCAGGACTTCACGGAGGAACAACGCCCGTTGACCAGCCCGTTGCTGGCGTTGCAGCGTTTCGCGTAATAAATATCCCTGTAGCGGCGCGATTTATCGCGCATTTTAACCGCAACGTCAAAATCAAAGGCGCGCGATCAATCGCGCCGCTACGGAATGTGCTAAGCCGGCTTTATGCGTGATCGATACCACGGGATAAACGCGACCAGCATATTTCCCCAGAATACGCCGGCTGTTAATCCGCTAATTAAACCATGCGCTAAATTAAAGGTTAACGAATCAATCAGCGCCGGTTGTAAAATCACGGATACCGAAAGCACGTATTTGGCAATAAATGCCACCACCATAAAAATAAGTGGTAGCACCGAGCCGGGACGAATTATCGTCCCTGGCTGACTACTTTGCGTGGTGGGTCGATTCCGGCGTCCGAGCATTGCCCCCAGCAGGCCACCTGATAACAGGCCCGCGAGCATCACCCCCAGTGCAGCCAGCGTCCAGTGGGTTTCTGTAAACACGCCGTGAATCGCCCACAGCAGGAACAACACGGGAATCAGGAATAATTTACCCACCGGAACCTCACGCGTTTTAAGGGCTTTGATACCGCGTGACAGAAGATAAATAAACAGAATCCACACCCAAACTGGCGTGTGTTGAATAATGGCTATTACCAGCATAATTTTCTCTCATTCGTCATCAGGTCATAAAATAGCGCTCGCCAATAAGCGCGTATTATTCACAATAAACTGGACCATTAATCATTGAGGGGAGGGCGAACTATTTTCGATGATGTATATCAATGTAGAGCATGATAGCTATTCAACAACCCCAACCGCATAAATCCTGCACAGCTCGTGTGGTTATAAAATTCCCGCTTTTTCGCTTTGCTTACATACGCCTCGCTGCCTGTTTGTTAAACTCCCCGCCGAGAATGAACGTTCACTATAGGATTACCATGATGGTTTTTCAGCGGTATGTTATTGCAGGTCTGGCATTTTTGATTGTCGCCTGTGACCAGAGTGCAGAGAACAAACCCGGGACAATGGTCACGGAAGTTGGCGTGAAAACGTTGCAAACAGAACCGGTTACCTTAACCAGTCAACTGACTGGACGCGTTACCGGTACGATGACATCGGATGTGCGTCCCCAGGTGGGCGGTATTATCCAGAAGCGTCTGTTTACGGAAGGTGATGAGGTTAAAGCCGGTCAGGTTCTCTATCAGATCGACCCCGCCAGTTATCAGGCCAGTTATGATGAAGCGGTCGGACAATTGAAAAACGCCGTCGCCGTGGTCAAAAGCAGCAAACTGAAAGCTGAACGCTATGCGGCACTGGTCAAGGAAAACGGCGTTTCCCGTCAGGATGCTGACGATGCCGAGGCCACCTACCAGCAAAATCTCGCCTCGGTAACGCAATACAAAGCGGCGGTTGAGAGCGCACGCATCAACCTCAATTACACGCAAATCAAAGCGCCCATCAGTGGCCGCATTGGTATTTCATCCGTCACGCCGGGCGCGCTGGTGACGTCCGAGCAAACCACGGCGCTGGCGACCATTCGTGCGTTGGATCCGATCTATGTCGATCTCACCCAGTCCAGCGTGCAGTTGCTGAAGTTGAAACGCCAGCAGGCGTCTTTGCATCAGAACAGTGATGAGGTCCCGGTGAGCGTGCAACTGGAAGACGGTTCAACCTATGATCACACCGGTAAACTGGAGCTGACGGAAGTTTCGGTGGATGAATCAACCGGTACCGTCACGTTGCGCGCCATTTTCCCTAACCCGGACCACCAGTTGTTGCCTGGCATGTACGTACGCGCCACCGTCAGCAACGGGGTGAAAAATGATGCGCTGCTGGCGCCGCAGCAGGGCATCACCCGTGATGCGAAAGGCAACGCCACCGCGCTGGTGGTGGATAAAGACAACAAAGTTGCCAGCCGTGAAGTGGTGACCGATCGCGTGATTGGCAACAAATGGCTGATCGACAGCGGTTTGCAAAGCGGCGACAAATTGATCGTTGAAGGCACCGGTAAAGTACAACCGGGGCAGACCGTGAAAGCGGTCGAAACGGGCACCACCACCCCGACTGATGCCAGCGCGAACACCAGCGGAGGGAACTGATTATGTTGGCTCAGTTCTTTATCCGACGGCCTGTGTTTGCCTGGGTGATCGCCATCTGCATCATGATGTTCGGTATCCTCAGCATCAAAAACCTGCCGATTGCGCAATATCCTGATGTGGCACCGCCGCAAATCAGTATCCAGGCCACCTACACCGGTGCATCCGCAGAAACGCTGGAAAGTAGCGTGACTCAGGTGATTGAGCAGCAGTTGACCGGTCTGGATGGTTTGCTCTACTTCTCTTCCACCAGTACCGCTTCAACCGGCCAGGTCAAAATCACCGTTACCTTTGAGCAGGGCACCGATCCTGATATCGCCCAGGTCCAGGTGCAGAATAAAGTGCAGCAGGCGGAAAGCCGTTTGCCGGACGCCGTGACCCAACAGGGTGTGACGGTCGAGAAGGCACAGAGTGACTTCCTGTTGATCATGGCGTTGTACGACAAAAACAACAAAGCCACCTCTTCGGACGTTGCCGACTACCTCGTCAGTAACATGGAAGATACGCTGGCGCGTCTGCCGGGCGTGGGTAGCGTGCAGGTGTTCGGTGCAGAATACGCGATGCGTATCTGGCTCGATCCGGCCAAACTGGCGTCCTATTCACTGATGCCTTCGGATGTGGAAACCGCGCTGGAAGCGCAAAACACCCAGGTGTCTTCGGGGCAGATCGGCGCACAACCGGCGAGCAAAGAGCAACAACTGGTCGCCACCGTGCGTTCTCGTTCCCGTCTGCAAACGCCGGAACAGTTCCGCAATATCGTGTTAAAAAGCCAGACCGACGGTTCAGTGGTGCATCTGAGTGATGTCGCGCGCGTGGAAATGGGCGATGACGACTACAGCGCCAACGTGCTGGCTAACGGCCATCCGGCATCGGGTATCGCGATTCAACTGGCGTCGGGAGCCAATGCGCTCTCCACGGCGGAGAACGTGAAAAATACCGTGAATGAGTTCCGCTCCAGCCTGCCGAGTGGTTATGACATCGCCTATCCGCTCGACAGTACCGACTTCGTTAAAATCTCCATCGAGGAAGTGGTCAAAACGCTGGTGGAAGCCATCATCCTCGTGGTAATCGTGATGTTTGTGTTCCTGCAAAACATCCGCACTACCTTGATCCCGGCGATTGCCGTGCCGGTGGTGCTGCTGGGTACCTTTGGGGTGCTGGCGGTATTTAACTACTCGATCAACACCCTGACGATGTTTGGTGTGGTGCTCGCCATCGGGCTCTTGGTGGATGACGCCATCGTGGTGGTGGAAAACGTTGAGCGTGTGATGCGCGAAGAACGACTGCCGCCGCGAGAAGCCACCGAGAAATCGATGAAGGAAATTACCGGGGCGCTGATTGGTATCGCGCTGGTGCTGTCAGCGGTCTTCCTGCCGATGACCTTCTTCAGCGGTTCCACCGGGGTGATTTACCGTCAGTTCTCCATCACCATCGTCTCCTCAATGGTGCTGTCGGTGGTGGTGGCATTGACGCTGACGCCAGCGCTGTGCGCCACCTTACTGAAACCGCACGATCATGAAAGCGGCCAGAAAGGTTTCTTTGGCTGGTTCAACCGCAGCTACGAAAAAATTCAGGCGCGTTATCACGAGAAAGTCGGGCATGTGATCCACAGCTCGGTGCGTTATTTGCTGCTGTATGCGGTGCTACTGATTGGCTGTGCCTTTATGTATCTGCGTCTGCCCACCGGCTTCCTGCCGACCGAAGACCAGGGTTACATCATGGTGCAGTACACGCTGGCACCGGGTGCCACTGAAAACCGCACCAGCGAAGTACGCCGCCAGATCCAGCAATACTTCGCCACCAAAGAGAAGGATAACGTCAACGTCAGCATGCTGGTGAACGGTTTCAGCTTTGCCGGTAGCGGGCAGAATGCGGGGATTGGCTTTATCTCATTGAAAAACTGGAGCGATCGTAAAGGGACGGAAAACACCGCTGACGCGATTGCCGGTCGCGCCATGATGAATCTGTCCGGCATCCGTGATGCGCAGGTGTTTGTGCTGTCACCACCGTCGATTTCCGGTCTGGGCCAGTCGAACGGCTTTACCTTCGAGTTACAGGCGCGCGGCAATACCAGTCGCGACGAGTTACTCAAGCTGCGTAACCAGTTAATCGCCTCCGCCAATCAGGATCCGGTGCTGAGTAGCGTGCGTGCCAATACCTTGCCGGATCTGCCGCAGTTGCAGGTGGATATCGACGATGAAAAAGCCCAGTCGCTGGGTCTGTCGGTCAGCAATATCAACAGTACCCTCAGTGCGGCGATTGGCGGGACTTATGTCAATGACTTCACCGATCGTGGCAGGGTGAAAAAGGTCTACATGCAGGGTGACGAGGATTTCCGCAGCAAACCGGAAGATATCAATAAATGGTTTGTCGCCGGCACCGACAGCGACGGTGACACCACGATGGTGCCATTCTCGTCGTTCTCCTCTTCGCACTGGACCTATGGCCCGGATGTCCTGTCGCGCTACAACGGTCTGTCGTCCTATGAGATCCAGGGTTCATCCGCCTCGGGTAAAAGTTCGGGGGATGCCATGACGGCGATGGAAAAACTGGCAAGTAAACTGCCAGCAGGCACCACCTATGCCTGGAGCGGGCTGTCCTACCAGGAACGCTTGTCCGGCAACCAGGCGATGTCGCTGTACGCCATTTCGCTGATTGTGGTGTTCCTGTGTCTGGCGGCGTTGTATGAAAGCTGGTCAGTACCGTTCTCGGTAATGATGGTGGTGCCGCTCGGGGTCTTTGGTGCGCTGCTGGGGGTTACGCTGCGTGGACTGGAAAACGATGTCTATTTCCAGGTGGCGCTGCTCACCATCATCGGCCTGTCGGCGAAGAACGCCATTCTGATCGTCGAATTTGCTGAGGAGAATTACCGCAAAGGGGAAAACCTGGTGAAAGCTGCGGTCCATGCTGCCTCGATGCGCTTGCGTCCGATCATTATGACCTCGCTGGCGTTTACCGCCGGGGTCCTGCCGCTGGCAATATCCACCGGTGCAGGGGCGAATAGCCGTATCGCCATCGGTACGGGCATCATTGGCGGGACGATTTCCGCCACGCTGCTCGCGATTTTCTTAGTCCCGCTGTTCTTTGTGCTGGTCCGTCGTGTGTTCCCAGGCCTGCCGCATAGTCATGCGAGCCACACTGAATCTGCTGAGAAGACGGGGGAATAACATGTCAGCAAAACTTTTGGTGGTGTTTTTACCCTGTTTTCTCGCGGGTTGTATGTCGCTGGACCCGGACTATCAACGTCCGGCGTCACCGGTTGCCAACACCACGCCAAACGGGGATGCCTATAAATCGTTACAGGGTGCGCAGGCGGCTAACTACCGCGATATTGGCTGGCAGGAATATATTCTTGACCCCCAACTGCGTCAGGTGGTGACGATGGCGCTGGATAGCAGTCGCGATCTGCGGGAAGCGGTCGCCAGCGTAAAATCCGCCCATGCGCAATATGGCGAGGAACGCGCCGATCTGTTCCCGAGCCTGAGTGCCGGGGTGAGCGGTACGCGTTCACGCGCCCTGACCGGTGAAGGTAATCAAACCGCGATCAGCAATTCTTACAGCGCGGAAGGGAGTGTCAGTTCGTTCGAGCTGGATCTGTTTGGTAAAAACCAGAGTCTGACGCGTGAGCAGTATGAAACGTATCTCAGCACGCTGGAGGGCGCACGCAGCACGCGCCTGACGGTGCTGTACAATACGGTGGATTACTGGTTAACGCTGGCGGCGGATCGCAGCAATCTGGCCATCGCCAAAGAGACAGCCGAGAGTGCGCGGCAGTCGATGGAAGTGACGCGTAAGCAGATGGAGCACGGCACCGCTTCAATGGTGGATGTCTCCTCGGCGGAAACCACTTACCAGTCAGCAATGGCGGATGTTGCCAGCTACACCACCAGCGTGGCGCAGGACAAAAACGCGCTGGATTTGGTGGTAGGACGCAGCGTACCGGATAACCTGTTACCCGCGAATATCGATGCGCTGGGCCAGGCGTTCCGCGACGTCCCCGCCGGGATCTCTTCCGATGCGTTGCTGAACCGCCCGGATGTGCTGGAAGCGGAGCATAACCTGAAGTCAGCCAATGCCAGCATTGGCGCGGCGCGGGCGAATTTCTTCCCGACCATCTCCCTGACCGCCAGCGGCGGTGTCGGCAGTTCGGATCTCTCGTCACTGTTCAAAAACGGTGCCGGGATCTGGTCCTTCGCGCCGAGCATTTCACTGCCGATCTTTAAAGGCGGCTACAACGTGTCGTACCTGAAATACACCAAAGCGCAGAAGGAATACTACGTGGCGGCGTATGAAAAAACGGTGCAAACTGCCTTTCAGGAAGTGGCGGATGCGCTGGCCCGACGCGGCACCATCAATGATCAGTTGACCAGCCAGCGTAATAACGTGGCGGCATCGCAGACCTATTACCATCTGGCCGACCTGCGTTATCGCAACGGGGTGGATACTTACCTGAATGCACTGACCGCGCAGCGCACGCTGTATAGCGCGCGTACCAGCCTGGTCAGCACGCAGCAGGCGTATTACCTGAACCTGATCACCTTCTACAAGGTGATGGGTGGCGGTACAGCGTTGAAAGAATCTGAACTGAAGTTGTAAAACATGCCGTGGGCCAATTTGGTATCGGCCCACGGTAAAATGTAAGCGGATTTTTGTCACGGCTATCGGCAAAAATCCGCGTACTGTACTATGTCGCGCTCTTAAATACGTAGCGGCGCGATTTATCGCGCAGGTTATTTTTTGAATAAGGAATTAAATTTGACCAGGCCAGAGCAGCAAGACTTTTTGCACCAGCGTAAACAGCTGATTATTGCTGCGGCGAAAGTCTGTTTCAGTCGTTCTGGTTTTCATGGTGCCAGTATGGCGGATATGAGCGCTGAAAGTGGTTTGGGTGCCGGGCAAATCTATCGTTATTTTAGTAGCAAAGAATTATTGGTGAGCGAAACGGTAAAAGTGATCGTTGAAGAGTGGCGAACTTTTCTGGAAAAGAAACTCAGCCAGCAGCCCGAGGTGGCGGATATTATCGCCAGAGATTCTGCGTTCTGGCGTGAGTGGTCGATAAAAGACCAGTGTTTATTACTGGAGGTCTATTCTGAAGCCTCACGTAATGCCGCCGTGCGAGATATTCTTGCGCAGCAGGAGCAACAACTTATTTCTGCTCTTGAGCCGGTTTTTCAACAGCAAAATCCACAAATCAGTGCGGAGCAGCGTTTTAACCAGATCCATTTTTTGTTGTTACTGATTGATGGCGTAGCCTGTCGCACTTTTGTCGATAATGATTTGAATCAGCCCGAGTTGTTGCGACTCAGCACTATCCTCAATCAGCATTTGTTACCGTAATTCATTGTTGGGCAACGTTATTATTGACATCGCTGATGATACCATCAAAAAATGGCACAAAGGCGGGTGCAATTTCGCGTTGTTTCATACAGCGGCGAATAATAATGCCATCAATGATTAATGAGAGCACATATAAACGCGTATGAATAACGCTGGCGTCTTTACCCGGATACAACGCCTGTTCTTTATTAATAAAATTCTCTCTGAGGCTTTTCCATGCATCGGTCATGATTTGCATAATGCGTGGGTTACGCATGGCTTCAGACGATATCTCCATCAATAACACAATATCGTTTTCGACTTCGTGGGGCACCAGACCCGCAGAGAACAGTGGTAAACGTGCCTCACCACCCGATTTGGCAATCTGCTCCAAATCATCATTAAGCAAATCTTTCAGCCGTTGGGTGATAGTGAATACCAGCGCCTCAATAATCGACTCTTTATTGGTGAAATATTTATAAATCAGGCCAACGCTAATATTTGCCTGGCTGGCAATATTCTGGATTGATGTCTGATAAAAGCCTTTTAATCTCATGCACTGTTCAGCAGCGTCAAGGATCTGTTCTTTACGGTTCATGATGACGGGCCTGAGGGAAATAAAAGCGTATTTTACGCAACTTATTCCGCGCTGGCTAATCATCTATTGTCAAAAATTTTGACTTAAGCCAGCAAATCACCCCACTGGTGTCTGTTTCTTCCTTCTCTATGATGGCGGTATCAAACTGACTTAAGGGAGAACGACCATGAATCTGTTACGTGCACAGCGCGATCAGCTGTTTGAGTATGGCCCTTTCACCATCCGCCGTCAGCGTCCGGGCGAGGCATTTGGTCCACTGGCGATCATCGACCAGATGACGCTGAAAACCGGGGCGCAGGTGCCGATGCACCGCCATCAAAACGATGAGATTTTCACTTACGTCTGGCGCGGTTCTTCTCAGCACCAGCATGAAAATGGGGAGCGCACGCCGCTCAACGCCAAACGCGTGATGGTGGTCAGTGCCGGTGAGGGGCTGCGCCACGAAGAATCCGCGCCGCTGATCGAAACCGAAATGTTGCAGGCTTACATTCGCCCGGCGCAGGAAGGTGGTGAGGGACGGGTGCAGCACTTCACCCGTACCGAGGGCGCTGCGGTAAATGCCTGGACGTTGCTCGCGGGGCCTGAAGGCAGTGATGCACCGCTGGCCTTGCGCCAGGCGATCTATGTGTATGACCTCAAACTGGAACGCGACCAGCAACTGGCGATTCCGCAGCGCGCAGGTTTCGCCGTCTGGGTGACGCTGCTTGACGGTGTCGTGCGGGTCGGCGATCAGCGCTTGCATAAAGGTGATGCCATCAGTGATGCCGTTTCCCTGCCCGAGATTCAGGGGGAGCGTGATGCCACGGTGATTGCTTTTCTGGTAAAGGCCGATGCCCCAGCCGTGACCAGCGGCACCGTCAGCGGACAATAAGAAAACCGTAAGGGCGCGATAAATCGCGCCCTTACGGATCTTTGCTAACCGACAAACCCGCGCAGCGAGAATCCTTCTCATTTTCACATCTCGTTAACGATCCGTGACCCGCCTCTGAGTTTTGCCGCGTAGAGCCGTGCAATATTCTGACATATCGTAATACTAGATATATCTAATTATTCGATATCGCACACTCATCAACGCGGAGTTTTCCGGGAGCAATCATGGATCTGGGCATTGGTAACAAACTCGCTTTTATCTGTGCGTCGTCGCAGGGGCTGGGGCTGGCGTGCGCGCAGGCGCTGGCAGCGGAAGGGGTACATGTCACCCTGAACGGACGCAACGAAGCCAAATTGCAGCAGGCCGCGCAGCGCCTGCGCGAGCAAAACCCGACGGCGCAGGTCAGCTATATCTGCGCGGATTTAACCAGTGCCACCGGGCGCGATACTATCCTTTCGGCCTTACCGCAGATCGACATTCTGGTGACCAACAATGCCGGGCCACAGCCCGGTGCGCTGGCAGACTGGCAAGCCGCAGCGCTGCGTGAGGCGATGGAAGCCAATTTTATTCCTGCCATTCAGCTCATCCGCGCCTGGTTACCGGCCATGCAGGCCCGGCGTTTTGGTCGCATCATCAACATCACCTCCGCTATGGTTAAAACCCCGCATTACATGATGGGGCTGTCCACCTCGGCCCGCGCAGCGCTGACGGCAATGTGTAAAGCCATCAGCCAGGAAGTGGTGCGTGACAACGTCACCATTAATAACCTGTTGCCGGAGCGAATCGATACCCCGCGCCAGGAATTTATGCTGCAACGTTTAATCGCCAAAGAAGGCATCAGTCGCGAACAGGCGCGGGAGCGCAATGTGCAATCCATCGCCGCCCGGCGGTATGGCACGCCGGAAGAATTCGGCGCGGCTTGCGCGTTTCTGTGCAGCCAGCAGGCCGGGTTTATTTCGGGGCAGAACTTGCAACTGGATGGCGGTTCCTATCCGGGGTTGATCTGATGAACATCCCCCACGCGCAATTACTTGAGTTTGAACAACAGCGCCAGCAGGCGTTAATTCACGCCGATTTGCCGCGTCTGGCCAGCATGTTGGCGGAAGACCTGGTGCATATCCACAGCACGGGCATGGTGCACAACAAAGCGCAATTTCTGGCACATGTGCAACGTATGGGCGGGTTCATCGCGATTCAGCGGGACACGCCCGCCATCCGCGTGGAGGGTGATATCGCCATCCTCACCGGTCACACGCGCAACCGGGTGCGGCTGCTGGAAACGGGAGAAGAGGCGGAGCGCTACGGTTTCTCGACGCTGGTGCTACGGCGCACACCTTCCGGCTGGCAAATTTTGCTCTCGCAGTTAACTCCTACAGCAAAGGAAAAAGCATGAAACTGGTACGTTTTACCGAACAGGGCCGCACGCGTATTGGCAAGGTGGTGGATGATCAGGTGATTGACCTCTCCGGAGTACCTGGCGTCACCGTCTCAATGCGCCAATTGTTGACCAGCCTGGCAACGCTGCGCCCGCGACTGGAAGCGGTGCATAGCCCGGCGTATGCGTTAGCGACAGTACAACTCGAAGCGCCGATCCAGGACGCGCAGAAGTTCCTTGGCATTGGCATGAACTACCGTAAACACGCTGAAGAGGCGCGTCAGGCGGGGATCCCCATCCCGGAAAGCCAGTTGTGGTTTAACAAGCAAGTCTCCTGCATCAACGGTCCTTTCTCCCCGGTCGTGAAGCCCGCAGCCAGCGAGAAAATGGATTACGAGATCGAGTTAGGCGTGGTGATTGGCAAACGCTGTCGCCATGTCAGCGCCAGCGACGCCGCCAGCGTGATTGCCGGTTATCTGATCGTCAATGATGTCTCGGCACGCGACTGGCTGCATAAATCACCGACCTTTACGTTGGGTAAATCCTTCGACACCCACGGTCCGATTGGTCCGTGGATCACCACCGCCGATGAGATCCCTGACCCGTTGCGGCTGGAGATGAAGTTGTTCGTCAACGGTGAACTCCGCCAGCACGCCGACAGCGGTGACATGATTTACGACATCTACGCGCAGATTGCATACCTGTCGACGGTGATGACGCTGGAACCGGGCGACATCCTGGCGACCGGAACGCCTTCCGGCATTGGTGCGCCAACCGGACGCTTCTTACAACCCGGCGATGTAATGCGGCTGGAGATTGAAGGCCTTGGTCATATCGAGAATCCGGTGGTTGAGGAACGCATATGACCAGCCAAAATTTTCGCGATTATTTAATGCCCAATGATGCCGAGCGCATCGGCCTGGCGCGCGGGGTGGATCTGCATACCTACGGCGCGCGCATGTTGGCAACCGAGAAAGCGCAGAAACTCAAAGCCCACTGGCAGGCGATGCTGGATGAAACCTTCCGCGGCATTACCCCCAATGGCGAGGTGCAGTCCGGTCTGTTCAGCTTGCAAGATGAGGGGTTTGCCGTGGAAGAGGCGGTGAGGGCAGCGCAGGCGCTTTTTGCCAGCCTCGATAGCGCCCGACAGCAGCAGGTGAGTTACGCCATCGATGCGCCACAGTGGCGCGTCTGGTACAACCCGGAAATCCCGTTTAACGATTACGGTGTCAGGCTGGATGAAACCTCGGCGGTGACCCACGAAGCCTTCTGGTCGCTGCTACGGAGTTGTACCAGCGCGGCGGGTTTTAGCCGGGTGCAACAGGTGATGGATGCCAACCATTTTCTCGGTGAACTGTACGATCTCACCCACATTATGAACCGCTGGAGCTTCCATTTTTTGCTGTTCGGTTCACCTTCCGCTACCCAGCCGTGGGGCTGGTCGATTTACGGTCATCATGTGGCGTTTTGCTGTTTTATCGTCGGGCGGCAACTGGTGATTGCCCCGACCTTTTTCGGCGTTGAACCCAATGTTATCGAACGGGGGGATGCCAACGATTGCGTGTTGTTCCGCGACGAGGAGCAACTCGGTCTGGCCTTGATGCAGTCGCTCAGCGCCCGGCAGCAACATCGCGCCACGATCTATCAGTTAATGGAAGATCCCGCCATGCCGGCCGATCGCTTTAACTTTGCCGATCAGCGTCACCTTGGCGGTGCATTTCAGGACAATCGGGTGATCCCGCTGGAGGGCGTCTGCGTGGCGGAATTTACGCCCGCGCAGCGTCAACAAGTGATGGCGCTGGTAGCGGTGTTCCTGGCTTTCCTGCCCGACGGACCGCGCGCTGCGCGCCTGCAACAGATTGAGGCCCAGCTCGATAACACCTGGTGGAGCTGGATTGGCGGTTGTGGTGATGACGATGTGTTCTATTACCGGCTGCAAAGCCCGGTGGTGATGCTGGAGTTTGATCATCACAGCGGCATGTGGCTGACCAATGAAGAACCGGCGCGTTTCCATATTCATACCATTACCCGCATTCCCAACGGGAACGACTACGGCAAAGTGTTGTTGTCGCAGTTGCAGCAGTAAACCCAGGCGCAACGCCTGAATTCCTGTCGTACCGGGTGACGTCGTTCTGCCCGGGTAACCCACAGTGCCAGTTGACCGTTCCCGTCAGGGATTTCGGGCGGCTTCGCTGTGCCCCACGCGCGAGAAATCGCGCCGTAATTGAAATCGCGCGATAAACCGCGCCGCTACAATGAGGTTATCAGGCAATGGATGTTCATAAAAAAGCCAAAATTGCTGCATTAACCGTAGTGCCTCTGGCGTTGTTCTGCGGTACTTGCTTTGCGGAGGCTTCACCTGCAACGGACTCCGATAGCGTTAACGACTGGCTCACACAAGGCAATATCTCTGGCGAGCTAAAAACCATGACCTTTTTTAAAGAGTTCAGCGGCACCCAGGTTAACAAACGCACCAGCTCGGTGGGCGGAGATATTCAATATCGCAGCCCACAAATCGGCGGTTTTAGCGCCGGGGTGGGCGTGTACGGGGCGTATAACCTCGGGCTGAATCCTTCCGACCCGGAACGTACCGAAATCTATCTGCCGTCGGAAAACACCACGGTGCTGGGTAAAGCCTTCCTGCGTTATCAGGGCTATGGCTTTGATTTGCAGGGAGGACGTTTAGGTCTGGATACGCCGTTTGCCAATGAAGGGGAAGGCTGGACCATGATCCCGGCGCTGTATCAGGGATTCGGCGGCAGTTATGCGTTGGATGATAAGGGCGACCTGAAACTCAACGCCTGGCGCATCTACCGCTTCAAACCGGAAAGTTCCGACCAGTTCGGCAAAGGGGATGCCGGTAACCCGGAAATCGAGGACACCAGCATGCCGTCGGTGGACAGCGACGGTTTCACCACGGTGGGGCTGCGCTACGGTCAGCAGTGGAATACGGTGGCGGAAGCCTGGTACTACAACTTCGATAAACGCGCTCAGCTGGGCTACGGTGGCGTCCAGCTACCGGTTTCGGCGTTGAAATTCGGCAACTGGACACCGTACTGGGGCGCGCAGTATCTGCATGAATGGGATGCCAGCGACCAGGCGTATCCTTATCACAATATCGATACCGATCTTTATTCCGGGCGTATCGGCATGAAAACCCGCAATCATGATCTGTATTTCGCCGCGACGTATGTGCCACGCAAAGATGATGCCTTCCTTAACGGTGGCTTCTTCGCGCCTTATAGCTACGGTATTTACGACCATACCCCGCTCGAAAGTGGTCAGCCGTTGGTGTCGATGGTCACCACCAACCAGCCGGGCAAGGCCTTTGCCTTACGCTACGCGTACCATGATGAAAAGTATCTCGGGGTGTTTGGCGTGACGCGTCTGGAACTGGAGGATTCCAGCGGGATCTACTATCCGCTACCGGCGGAGAACATCAATGCCGCCTTTATGATCCTCGGCTATAACGTCACGCCGCGTCTGCATCTGGAATTCGAGTTTGACTACGTCCATTCACCGAATGAGGTGACGGGTAACTACCATGCGGAACGTCTGCGTCTGGTATATCGCTTTGGCGCGAAAATGGCAGATGATGATTATTAATCAGGAGATGATATGAGCCGACGCGAAAGTATCTATATTGATGCCTTTCCCCATACCAATCCGATCCCGGCGGCGTGTCGGATAGGCGCGATGTTGTATTCCGGGGTGATCTACGGACGCGACCCACAGACCCAGCAGGTGCCTGCCGATCTCGGCGAGCAGTGCGCGCTGATGTTTAGCCATATCGAAAGCATCGTTAAGGCGGCGGGTGGCACGCTGGAGGACGTCATTAAGGTGACGTTATGGATGCAGGATAAATCGCAACGTGAGGTGGTGAACCGCTACTGGCTGGCGACATTCCCGGATGCCAACGCCCGCCCGGCACGCCATGCGCTGGACGGCAACTTCAGCGGTAATACCTTAATTCAGTGTGACTTTATCGCGGTACTGGATCGTTAATCTCTCATTGCGGGCAGTGATTGTATCTGCCCGCACCTTTCTCTATATTCCCTGTGCAACGGAAACGATGGCCGTAACGACTTGGACTATGTCGGAAATTTCGATATATTTAAAATTCAGTGATCATTGTGTGGTTATTTGCGTAACTGCGTGGGGGCAGTCATGGTTGGACAAAGCGAAATGGATACGCAGCCTGCGGCTGGCAAAACGGGTCGCCGGGCGCGTGCCTTCGATTATGGCGAGTTACGCCTGCTGTTGCTGGCGATCATCGCCAAACAACCCAGCCACGGCTATGAGCTGATCCATGAAGTAAATGAACGTCTGGGCGGCACCTACAAACCCAGCCCCGGCGTGCTCTATCCGGCGCTCACCTGGCTGTACGATCGCGGCTATGCCGAGATTGACTTAGAAAAGGGCGGGCGCAAACGCTACCGCATCACCGACGAAGGGAATGCGTTCCTCAGTGCCAACAAAACCGTGATTGATATGTTGGTGGCGCGTGTGGTGCCAAAACATCAGGGACAAGGCAAGTCGCCGCAGGCGATTGTTGAGGCGATGGACCATCTGAAACGTGCGTTAAGTCTGCGTGCCAAAATGGAGCCGGTGGCGGATCAGGTGGTCACGCGTATCGGGGAGATTATCCATGTTGCCGCTAACCAGATTGAAGCGTTGCTCAATGCGCCGACCCTGAGCGAAGGTGCGGCGAAGTGCGTGGCCGATATCGTGACGCCAAACGGCGAGCGTTTTCTGCGCCGTCTCGGCAGCCATTTTCAGCACCGCACCCCGGTGGTGATGGATGAGAACAGCGGCCATTTCCGCATGAGTATGGGGGAGGTTCGTATGGAAGTGCTGGACGGTATTTTCCGCGTCACCCTCACCGCGTTGAATGAAGAGAAGCTGACCGAGATGCAGCATATTCTGGTGCGCCATCTGGAAGAGGCAGCGGTACGTGAAACGTTGGAAGTGATATGGCAGCAGGTTTAAGGTAAAAACCGCGCGATAAATCGCGCCGCTACCGAAGATTGCCCGGTCTGTAGCGGCGCGATTTATCGCGCAAATCCGCGCATCCGTATCGTCAATCATTGTCCGGTCTGTAGCGGCGCGATTTATCGCGCGAATCCACGCATCCGTATCGTCAATCATTGTCCGGTCTGTAGCGGCGCGATTTATCGCGCGAATCCACGCATCCGTGTCGTCAATCATTGTCCGGTCTGTAGCGGCGCGATTTATCGCGCAAATCCGCGCATCCGTGTCGTCAACCATTGCCCGGTCTGTAGCGGCGCGATTTATCGCGCGAATCCACGCATCCGTGTCGTCAATCATTGTCCGGTCTGTAGCGGCGCGATTTATCGCGCAAATCCGTGCATCCGTATCGTCAATCATTGTCCGGTCTGTAGCGGCGCGATTTATCGCGCAAATCCACGCATCCGTGTCGTCAACCATTGCCCGGTCTGTAGCGGCGCGTTTTATCGCGCAAATCCGTGCATCTGTGTCGTCAATCATTGCCCGGTCTGTAGCGGCGCGATTTATCGCGCGAATCCACGCATCCGTGTCGTCAACCATTGCCCGGTCTGATTTGCGCGATTTATCGCGCAAATCCGCGCATCCGTGTCGTCAATCATTGTCCGTTCTGTAGCGGCGCGATTTATCGCGCAAATCCGTGCATCTGTGTCGTCAATCATTGTCCGGTCTGTAGCGGCGCGATTTATCGCGCGAATCCACGCATCCGTGTCGTCAACCATTGCCCGGTCTGTAGCGGCGCGTTTTATCGCGCAAATCAGAGCGACTAGCGAAAATCCGCCGCCAGCGCCGAGGTGGCTTTCACCAACAATCCCACATCGCTACCCACCGCAACAAAGGTGGCACCCAGCTCCAGATAACGGGCGCAGAGCCTGGGATCGGCACTCAAAATTCCCGCCGCTTTACCGTGAGACTGAATGCGTACCAGCGCCGCCTCAACCACCTTCTGGACTTCCGGCGCACCTGGCTTGCCGGGAAAACCCATATCCGCCGCCAGATCGGCAGGTCCAATAAACACCCCATCGACCCCGTCAATAGTGGCAATGGCATCCAGTTGCGCCAGACCAGCACGGCTTTCCACCTGCACCAGCAGGCAAATCTGTGCATTGGCGCTGGTGAGATAATCTGGTGTGCGGTTAAAGGCTGAGGCCCGTGCCAGCGCCGCGCCGACGCCACGGATACCCTGCGGTGGATAACGTACCGCTTTCACCAGCGCCTGAGCCTGTGCGGCACTCTCCACCATCGGGATCAGCAACGTTTGTGCGCCAATATCCAGCAACTGCTTAATCAGCCAGGGTGCATCCATTGGCGCACGCACCACCGTATGCGCGGGCGAGGCTGCCAGCGCCTGTAACTGCTGCATCAACAGCGGTACGTCATTGGGGGCGTGCTCGCCATCCAGCAGCAGCCAGTCAAACCCGGCACCGCCACAGATCTCAGCACTGTAAGGATTGGCGAGCGCCAGCCACAGGCCAATTTGCGGCTGTTGGTTGTGCAGCGCCTGTTTAAAACGATTAATCGGTGCAGACATCATTACCTCACGCAAAGTAGCAGCTGACGGAACCGTGACGGCCATAGTCAGCATGGATGGTGTCGCCGTGACGGGCCTCGATCGGACGGATAAACGAACCGGCAAGCACGATTTGGCCGGCGGCAAGGTGGTCGCCATACTGCGCCAGTCGGTTCGCCAGCCAGGCGATGCCGCGTGCCGGATGGTTCAGAACCCCGGCCCCTAAACCGGTTTCCTCGACTGTGGCGTTGCGCGACACAATCGCGCCCATCCAGCGCATATCGACATTTTCTGGCGCAAACAACTGGCTACCTAACACGATGCCTGCGTTGGCGGCATTATCAGAGACGGTATCGACGATAGTGCGCGCTTTGCCGCTGGCAGCATCGCTACGCACGATGCGGGTGTCGAGAATCTCCAGCGCCGGTAGCACATAAGCGGTGGCGGCCAATACCGCTTCAACGTCCACGCCTGGCCCGCGCAGTGGCGCGTTAAGTACGAATGCCAGTTCCGCCTCGATACGTGGCTGAATAAAGCGGTCAGCCGGGATGGTGGCCCCGTCATCAAACACCATGTTGTCGAACAGCACGCCGGAATCGGGAGTGTCGATATTCAAGGCGTACTGCATCGCTTTCGATGTCAGGCCAATTTTCCAGCCGATGACCTTCCGCCCGCCCTCAATTTTTTGCCGCACCCACGCCTGTTGCACCGCATAGGCATCATCCAGCGTCATCTGCGGGTAGCGCAGCGACAACAACCCGGTCTGGCTGCGGCTACGCTCGGCCTGGTCCAGCGCTTCGACGGCGGCGAATAACTCGCTCTGGCTTAACATGGTCACACCTCATCCTTAACGTGATTGCGCAGGGTGCCAATCCCTTCGGCGTGGACTTCAATCACATCACCGGGCTTCAACCAGACCGGTGGCTCAAAGCGCGCGCCCGCACCGGTGGGGGTGCCGGTGAAGATGATGTCGCCGGGATTAAGCGGGATAAAGGTTGAGATATAGGCGATGATCCAACGGAATGAGAACGTCATATTGCAGGTGCGGTCGTCCTGACGCAGTTCACCGTTAACATGGGTGGTCAGACGAATATCCGCGATCTGCGCGGCTTCGGTAAAGGGCACCAGCCACGGGCCAATCGCGCCGGAGCGATAGAAGTTCTTACCCTGAGTGACATTGAATTTACTGTGTCGCACCCAGTCGCGCACCGTGCCTTCATTGCCAAGCGTAATGGCAGCGATATGGTTTAACGCCTCGCTTTCAGGAATCCGGCGACCAGATTTGCCGATCACCATCACCACTTCACCTTCGTAATCAAGCTGCTCACTCTCGGCGGGGCGCAGCAGCGGCTGCTGATGGCCGGTGAGTGATTCAGGAAAACGGACAAACATCGACGGATAATCCGGCGCGCTCTGACCGTCTTTATATTCAGCGTTGCGGTTGGGGTAGTTCACACCAATGCACAGAATTTTGCCTGGTTGCTCAAGCGGCATCTCGAACTGGATATCGGTCAGGGCATAATCCACCGGCAGGTTTTTCGCCTCGGCGGCCAGCGCGGTGAGGGCGTTATCAGCGATCACCGCATCCAGCGTCGGCCAGCGATTGGCAAAGCGCGGCTTAAGGTCGATCACCCCAGCGCCACTGATCAAACCATAGCTTTGCACCTGACCCTTTTCGGCGGAAAAACGGATAAATTGTGGTCGTTCCACGGGTTTTCTCCCTATTTTGGCAAAAATGCGGCGAGCAGAAGCCCGCCGCTCCCAGCATGAAGGCTGAGCAGTTTTCAAGACACAGGAGGGTTTGCGGCGTTGACGCAGCGCCGTGGCGCGTTATGCCAGGTTGAACATGCGCGCGGCGTTACCACCCAGAATGTTGGCTTTGTCTTCGGCGCTGATATCGAGACTCTCGATGGTTTCAATGCCTTTAAAGAACCAGTCTTTACGGATCGGGTAGGAGCTGCCGTACAGGATGTTTTTGCCGCCAATCACTTTCACTGCGGCTTCCAGTTGCGCTTTGCCCCATTGCGGCGCGCCGGAGGTATCAAAGAAAATGTTGTTGCTCAGTTGCGCACGCAGGTTGCCGGTGCCGGTCTGGAAACGATCCACCGCATCGTTGAACTGATGTTGTGGCGGTACCAGCATATCGGCGAAGGCGTAGAACGCACCGCCCAGCATCGAGTGGATAAAGCGCAGGTTTGGCAACTCATCAAACATGCCGCTGAACAGCTCACGACCCACCGCTGTCGCCTGATCCACGCAGCGACCAAACTGGCGACGCTGGTTGGTGTAAGGCAGCACGGAGTTGAAATCCACCGGCAGCGGGGTGTGGTGAACCACCACCGGCACCTTGAGGTCGTTGAGGAACGTCAGGTATGGACGGAACGCCGGGTCATCGAGGTAGATTTGGCCGTAGTGCGCCACGATTTGCGCGCCACGGAAACCGAGTTGATTCAGGCAACGGTCCACTTCACGCAGGCAATCGTCAGTCCCCCACGGTGGAACCACCGCCAGCGCTGACATGCGGCCTTCGCTGCGTTTCACGTATTCCGCCATGCGGGTGTTGACCTCTTTACAGGTCTCCAGATCCAGCCACTCCTGCCACACCGGCAGACGGAAAATGGCGTGATCAACCCCGGCTTTCTCCATATCCGCCAGTTGGCTTTCCAGCGTGTATTGCCCTTCGGCGTAGTTGAGGTTAACAAAGCCTTTCGGCTGCTCAATGATCAGCTGGCTCAGTTCCTTGCCTTCAATTTTCTCCACGCGAGTGTGCACGCCATATTGTTTTGGCACGCAGTCGAGAAATGAATTCAGCAGTTTCTTGTCAGAAAACAGCTCGCCCGGCAGCCAGTGCATGTTGGCATCGATAATCTTGCTCATAGTCAGTTCCTTTCTGTCTCAATTAAGGGGATAAATTATTTTTGGGTGGCAAAAACTGATTTGTATTTCGTCGGTTGGTCGGTCTCTTTTTCTGTCGGGATGCGCATACCGGCTTTGGCGTGGTACTCGCTGAAAATCGACAGGGCTTCTTCGTGCGGGAAGATGTTTTCAATGTCGTCGAACGGCTTACCACCGCTACGTTCTTCGACGATACGGCGCACCACTTCCGGGCCTTCGCCGCGTGATGCCAGCACCAGCCAGTTCACCTTCTCGCGGCGCTCCAGCTCATAGGCTTGCAACGCGGCGACCGGGTCAGCGATGGTGGCGAGTTTCTCGGCGATGACGCGGGCATCGACAAACGCCTGGCAGACGCTGTTGCCACCGCGCGGATACATGGCATGGGCGGCGTCGCCGAGCAGGGTGATGCGGCCAAATGACCATTGCGGTAACGGGTCATGGTCGATCAACGGGAACAGATAGCATTCGCGGGCGTTGCGGATCATGGCGCTGACATCGATAAAATCGAGCTGGCAGTCGTCAAACACATGCTCAATCTCTTTGACGCCGGTTTCCTGGTTCCAGTCCTCTTCGCTTTGTGGTTTCTCGTTCTGCTCAATCACCCAGTTCACCAGTTGATTGCCCTGGTCATCGACGTTGTTCTGGATCGGATAGACGATCAGCGTGCCCTGACGAATCGGATCGCCGATATGCAGAATGCTGCCGCCGGTTTTGAACGGCGGCATCACGGTGACGCCGCGATATAAGGTCAGACCGGAGAAGTGGCTGCGGGCTGATTCCGGCAGCAGTTTGCTGCGCACCACCGAACGGATACCATCGACGCCAATCACCACATCGGCGCGCACGCTTTGCGGAGCATTGGGATTGAGACGGGTATCAAAATGCACGGTTACGCCGCTGTCATCCTGTTCGAAATGGCTGCAACGGCAACCAAGGGTGATGGCATCCGCACCGAGGCGTTCCTGTACCGCTTTGTACAGCATCATTTGCAGATGGCCGCGATGGACGAAGCGTTGGTCGTATTCGTAGCCCATATGCTTGCCGCATTGCTCGCCAAAAATTTGCTGGCCGTAGCCGGTATAGAAAATGGACTCTTTAGCTTCTACGGAGATGTCGACAAAGGCGTCGTACAAACCCATTTCAGTAATTTCTTTCACCGCATATGGCTTGATATCTACGCCGACTCCCAGCGGTTTGATTTCAGCGACGGCTTCAAACAGGCGCGGGCGGAAACCCTGTTGATGCAGGCGCAGGGCGGCAGCCAAACCGGCCGGGCCGGCACCAATGATGACGATATCCAACATAATGACTTCCTCTTGTTATTCAGAGTTAACTGTGGCTTTTCAGGGTATTAGCTTTGAGATCGTGACCGGGCTGGCGCTGTACATCGCGCAGCCAGATCGGTAATCCGGCGAGGCAGACCACCAGACCACCGAGAACCAGCAGTGCCAGCGACTGCGGGTCTTCACTGTTCTGCGCGGCGATAAACAGCGGTGGGCCTAAGAACACACCGACCAGCGTCAGTTGGGTGATCAGACCGCTGGTGGCTCCGATGCTTTCGCGTGATGGCGCGACCACCGGAGCCAGCGCCCACATGCCCACCAGCAAACCGCTGCCGAACATAAACAGCCAGGAAGCACCGATGGACAACATAAAGCCGAGCGGCAGGGTGAAAATCGCCAGCGCGGGTGCGCCGGTCAGTACCAGGCCTACTACGCCAATCGCGGCAGCTCTGACCCCCCGGTTCAGCAGTGCGCCAACCATCAGGCAGCCAATGCCGTTACATACCATCGCCACCACGTTCCAGTGGGCGACTTCCAGCAGTGGCACGCTGTAGCGTTTGGCGAGATACGGGGCGAGGGTGGAGATAATGCCGGTTTGCAAAAAGGCATCAGCACCGAAGGAAATACCCAACAGGTAGATCAACGGGCTACGCAGCACGGAGCGTAAGCCTCGGGTGCGTGAGAATTGTGCCTTCTCTTCTGGCGTGCGACGCGGCAGGCTGACGGTGGCGACAAACGCCAGGGCCAGCGTCAGGACCGAGTGCGCCAGGAAGGCAGCACGCCAGTTGCCAAAATGGTCGGCCAGACCGGCTGAAAGGAACGGCAGCAGAAAACTGGCAGGAACAAAGGTGGACCACAACGCCATCGCCATATTACGTTGCTTACCGGTGGTGATGCGGATCAGCAAGGTCACGGCGGCCACGGCGGTTAACACATAACCGATGCCGGTAACGATGCGCCCGCCCAGCAGCAGATTAAACGACGGTGCCGCGACCACGCAGATATCCCCCAGCACAATCACCACGGCACCGATTAGCAACACCACCCGATCCCCGGCGCGGTCGACGATATAACCCGCCAGCAGCGCGCCGAGAGCCACCATCAATGATGGCAGCGACATAATCAGGCCGATCTGGCTGTGTTCAAACACATGAAACTCTTTGGCAATCGAACCTAACTCAGTCACCGCTTCGCTGACCGTCATGGCTGCCATCACGCCGAGCGCGTAGGCGACCAGAATCCGCACCAGCGGGTTTTGAATAAATGTACTCACGATCCGTTCTCCCAATAGCTGATTTCACACAGGATTTAGCGTTATGGATTGACGCAGGCGCTTAGCCATCATTGGCAAGGGCGAGAAAGCGCTCCAGCGTGGGCGGATCGATCGGGGTTTCCGGCTGGATAACCGGAACGTTGGCGAAGGGCGTCGCTTCGGTAAACCATTTGTTTTGCGCCGGGAGTCCCCACTGGTCGGCACGTTTGGGATCGGCCAGATTCCAGCCAAGCGCCGGTTCGATGTCGATATGCTGGTAGTGGGTATTAAACAACTCGATACGATGGCCGTCGGGATCGCGGAAGTAGACGAACAGGGCACCGCTGATGCCGTGACGACCCGGACCTCGTTCCAGTTGCGGTGCGTAACCGAGCGCACCGGCCACGTCACAGGCGCGGATCATGTCGTTAGTATCGGGCAGGGTGTAGGCAAAATGGTGCAGGCGCGGCCCCGGCCCCTGGGTGAAGACGATATCGTGCGGATTCCCTTTGCGCTGTAGCCAGACGCCCCACAGATGTTGATTGTCTTCGACCTGCGACCAGGTGTATTCGCTGACGCGAAAACCCAGCGGCTGATAGAACGACCAGGCCTGACGTACATCGCTGGTTTGTAACTGATAGTGGTCAAGGCGCTGGGCGCTGGCACCGCGATAATGCTGGTAATTTTTCAGCATGCGCTCACAGGCATCCATCGACGCGCAGAATTCCAACGGGACGCCAACATGGTCGGTGACATGCAGGGTTAAGCCCTGAAAGGGCACCTCAACAATGCGCGTTTCCTTACCCTGTGCGGCGAAATAGTCTTCCGCTTTATAGATATCGTCATCGCGGCACACGCGCATCCCGATACGGGCGCAGTGGGTATCGCTGGCTTTTTTTAACACCAGGCTGTGATGCCCACGTTCCTCTAATCCGCGCAGATACACGCTGGACGCATCCTCATCACTGACCACCAATCCGATTAAATCGGTGTAGAAGCGTTTGCTGACCTCAAGGTCACGAACGTTCAGGACAACATGACTGGCACGCGTCACGTTGAAAGGTGGCTCCAAAACCAACTCATCGATCTGTGGCATGGGTATGTTCTCTCTTTCAGATAAAAGGGGTACCGCTCAGTGTTGTTGTAATAAATTTAGATATATCGTGTTAATAGATATATCTCATAATGTTGCCGGGATAGGAGATCGAGCGCACAGATTGAAAGGAAAATTTTTGCGGTGTGATAAATCGAATAATGCCGGTTTCGTAGCGGCGCGATTTATCGCGCAGGTTTGTATCGCACTGTATCTGCATTGCTCCCCAATACATCGCGAGGCAAAAATCCGGGTTAGCAGAAACAAGCGCTATACATCGGGGTGGTGTAATTCAGGCGTTGTCACTTACACATCAAATTTTCTGGAGAGAACGCCATGTTACGTAAATCACTGTTAGCGACCCTGATGACCGCCACCGCCCTGTTTGCTACCACTGCTGCGGTGGCTGCCCCGACTGAAGCCGATTACGCCCAGGCCTTCCACACCATCCACCAGGTGAAAGCCGGGGTGCTGAATGTCGGCTATGTCGATATTGGCCCGCGTGATGGCCAGGCGGTGATTCTGTTACACGGCTGGCCGTACGATATTCAAAGCTATGCTCAGGTTGCGCCACAGCTGGCGGCACAGGGCTATCGCGTTATCGTGCCTTACCTGCGCGGTTATGGTTCAACCCGCTTCCTCTCTGCCAGTACGCCACGTAACGGGCAGCCCTCAGCGCTGGCGGCTGACACCGTGGCATTGATGGACGCGCTGGGGATCAAACAGGCGGTCTTCGCCGGGTTTGACTGGGGGGCACGTACCGCCGATATCGTGGCGGCGCTGTGGCCGGAGCGCGTGAAATCGCTGGTTTCCGTCAGCGGTTATCTGATCAGCAGCCAGGAGATCGGTAAAAAACCGCTGCCGCCGCAGGCGGAGCTGCAATGGTGGTATCAGTTCTATTTCGCCACCGAACGTGGCCGTGAAGGCTATGCGAAGAACACCCATGATTTTGCCAAATTAATCTGGCAGCAGGCGTCACCGGGCTGGAAATTCAGCGATGCGACCTTTAACCAAAGCGCACAGGCGCTGGATAACCCGGACCAGGTCGCCGTGACGGTCAGCAATTATCGCTGGCGTATCGGGATGGAACCGGGAGAAGCGAAATATGCCGCCTATGAGAAAAAACTGGCGACGCTGCCGGTGATTAGCGTACCGACGATTACGATTGAAGGAGATAACAACGGTGCGCCGCATCCGGCTCCGGCGGCATATCGGGCAAAATTCAGCGGCAAATATGAGCATCGTACCTTCAGCGGCAATATTGGTCATAACCCGCCCGCCGAAGACCCGCAGGATTTTGTGAAAGCTGTCGTTGATGCGGCAAAAATGTAATTCTGTGGTAATAAGTTATTGTCGGACCGGTATTTTATGACCGGTCTTTTTTGTCTGGCCCGCTGACAGGAGGTTGTTTTGGAGCACATTGATCACATCCTGGTTGTTGATGATGACCGGGACATCCGCGAACTGATCACCGACTATCTGGTGAAATCGGGTTATCGCGCCACCGGTGCCGCCAATGGCCGTGAGATGCGTGCGGTGCTGGCAGCGAATGCGATAGACCTGGTGGTGTTGGACATTATGATGCCGGGTGATGATGGTCTGACCTTGTGCCGCCAGCTACGCAGCGATCCACAACGTAACCTGCCGATTTTGATGCTGACGGCGCGCAGCGAAGACAGCGACCGTATCCTCGGTCTGGAGATGGGCGCGGATGATTATCTGATCAAACCCTTTGTCGCGCGTGAATTGCTGGCAAGGATCAAAGCGATTCTGCGCCGTACCCGCGCACTGCCGCCCAACCTGCAAATCACCGAAACTGGTCGCCTGATTGCTTTTGGTGACTGGCAACTGGATACCTCGGCGCGCCATCTGCTGGATACCGACGGGGTCATCGTCGCGTTGAGCGGGGCGGAATACCGTCTGCTGCGGGTGTTTCTCGATCATCCGCAACGGGTATTAACCCGTGACCAGCTGCTGAACCTGACTCAGGGGCGCGATGCCGAACTGTTTGAACGCTCGATTGACCTGTTGGTCAGCCGTTTGCGCCAGCGGCTGCGCGAGGACGCGCGCGAACCCGCGTACATCAAAACGGTACGCAGTGAAGGTTATGTGCTGGCTGCGCCGGTCACCATTAAAGAGGTCAATGTATGAGGCTCTGGCCGCGTTCGCTGTTATCGCGTCTGGTGTTGATTGTGCTGCTCGGTCTGGTGCTGGCAAACGGTATGACGGTGGTCAGCCTGATGATTGAACGGATGAGCAGCGCCAAAACCGTGATGCTCGGCAATCTTGAATACGATGTGGCGACCAGCGTGGCAATCCTGGATCACCTCTCCCCGTCAGAGCGTCCCGGTTGGCTGGCGAAGCTGGCGCGTGGTAATTATCGCTATGAATTGTCGGCGGGGCAGCCCGGCCCCTGGCCGGATAGCTGGCGGGCGCGGGATGCCATCCGCTCGTTGCAGGAGACGCTGGGCGGCCAGTACCCGTTGACCTTTACCAATGTACCCGGCCCGCGTCTGCATATTCAGGCCCATATCACCTTACACGATGGTGCGCCGCTGACACTGGATCTCTGGCCGCGCATGCCCGCGATTGCGCGCTGGTTGCCGGTGGTGTTGTTTGCCCAACTGATCTTGCTGGCGGTCTGTGCCTGGATAGCGGTACGTCAGGTAGTCAGGCCGTTTATGCGTTTCACCCAGGCGGTGGAAGGGTTAAAACCGGCCAGCGCCAGTGCCAGCATCATGCCGGAAAATGGTCCGGCAGAGGTGCAACAGGCCGCGCGGGCCTTTAATGCAATGCAGTTGCGTATTCAGGACCATTTGCAGGAGCGAGCACAGATTCTGGCGGCAATATCCCATGACCTGCAAACCCCTATCACCCGTATGAAGTTGCGGGTTGAGATGTCGGAACAGCCCGAACTGCGCGACAAGTTGCTGGGCGATTTAGACAATATGAGCCGCCTGGTACGCGAGGGCATTGACTATGCACGCTCCGCACAAATACCGGATGAGACGCCGCAGCGTGTCAGCCTCAATGCGTTTTTGGATAGCATTGCCTGTGATTACCAGGATGTGGGAAAAGCGGTCAGCTTTTTGCCCTGCAAAGGGCTGGATAATTTCAGCATTCGTCAGCAGGCGTTACGCCGCATTATGACCAACCTGATTGATAATGCGCTTAAATTTGGTTCTCAGGCTGAGGTGGCGTTATCCAGAACGGCGGAAGGCGGCATGAAAATTCATGTGCGTGATAACGGCCCCGGCATTCCGGAAGACGAACTGGAGGCAGTGCTGAAACCATTTTACCGGGTGGAAAGTTCCCGTAATCGCCACACCGGCGGCACCGGGCTGGGACTGGCGATCGCTTCGCAATTGATCAATCAGATGTCAGGGAGCCTGATATTGAGTAATCGCGCGCAGGGAGGGCTGGAGGTTCAGATTATATTAAGGGGATGAGCGGCGGTATTCTCAGGTGGCTGTCTCTGATTCTCAGTATTAATTCATATCTGTTGGTGGGATAAGTGCGCATTTTATCTCACCCCTCTGTTGTGATCATCATTAATTCATAATCAAATTATTCTTTTTCTATTTTCCTGACCTCATGGCCGTGACAGGGTACCGGTACTCAATCGCCACTATTATGCCTAAACCTAAGGTAACGGGTTGATTATGAAAATATCGAATTATGTTGTGCCTTCGATGTGACGCCAGCCGGGGATGTTTATCTGTTGGGTCTGATGAATGACAATCGCAAAGTAATACACTACACCGTGGTCAAAAATGATTTCAAGACCCTCTATTCCGGTGAAGTGAAAAGCCGCTATGATAGCAATATATTATGCGACTCACGGGAAAACATTGTACCTGGCGACCGTGATGATTTTTATTTTCGTGCCGAATGGAGTTATGATCCTGATTTCCTGGAAAGCCGTAATTATGGCTCCATCCATCATGTGAAATTGAAAGAACAGCAGAGTGAGACGGTATTTAGCCACAAGGATACCAGTATCAACAGTCTGTTCCTGAATAAAAACAGCAAGCGTTTATATGCCACAATGGCACCCATCTGGACGCCCGATCAAGGCGAGGCAAAAGTGAAGATTCACAAGATTTGGCACCCGCAGGGAGGAAAATTCACGCTGGGTCTGACGGATGATATCACCAGGCCAGGCACGGTGCAGACGATGGGTGAATCTGTCGCGGTGACGGTCACCCCCTGAAGCGTAACCACTTTGTAGCTTTATGTATCAACGCCACCCCCGGACATGCAAGACGACAAAAACCGGGGGGAGCGGAAACGTTGTGAACACAACCAACGGGTTAAATAACGTCACTGCCAGATGACGCAGTGGTTAATTTCACTCAATCATGTTCACGAGGTTTCTGATGAAAAAGTTCCTGTTTAGTACACTCGCCGCCGTTATCCTCTCTTCGTCCTGGTCGGCGCTGGCTGCGCCGGTTGACACCGTGGTGTTGGTACACGGTGCGTTCGCCGATGGCAGCAGTTGGAATCAGGTGATCCCGCAACTGCAATCCCATCATCTCAAGGTGATCTCCGTTCAGCTGCCGCTGACCTCATTACAAGATGATGTGGCCGCAACCCAGCGTGCGATAGCGCGTGCGCCGGGTAATGTGGTGCTGGTGGGGCATTCATGGGGCGGTACGGTGATCACCGAAGCCGGGAACGATGCACGCGTCAAAGGTTTGGTATATATCGCAGCCTTCGCGCCAAACGCCGGGCAATCCACCGGTGAGCTGGCAGGGAGTTATCCACCTCCGGCGGGTAGCGCGGATATCGCCAAAACGCCGGACGGTTTCCTCTATTTGCCTGCCGCCACGGTGGCGAAGGACTTTGCCGAAGATAGCCCGGCTGCCCGGCAGAAAACCCTGACGGTGACACAAGGACCGATCCGCGCAGCGGCTTTTGGTGACAAAGTCAGCCAGGCTGCCTGGACGCAAAAACCGAGCTGGTATCTGGTCAGTACCCAGGATCGCATGATCAACCCGGATCTGGAACGGGCGATGGCACAGCACATTCACGCCCACACCCGCAGCGTGGCCGCCAGTCATACCTCAATGTTGAGCCATCCCACCAGCGTCGCGCAGATCATCACCCAAGCGGTCGATGGCAGTAACGCCCAATAACCCACAGGGGAAAAAACCTATGTCATTCATTATTGCGTTTCTCGCCGGGATGTTGACGTTGCTGAGTCCCTGTACGTTGCCGGTGATCCCGTTGGTGTTTGCCAGCGTGCGCGGTAAAAAAGGTCAGATGGTCGCTCTGCTGGTGGGGATGGTGTTGGTCTTCACCGTCGTGTCTCTGCTGATTTCGGTCGCCAGTAGCTGGGTGGTGCAGGTGACGCAAGCGGGGCGCTGGCTGGCGTTGTTATTCCTGGCACTGACGGCCGTCACGCTGCTTTCGACGCGGGCGGCCCAGGTAATCACCGCACCCTTGACGCAGTTGGGTAACCGTATCAATGACGCCAGCAATCGACGTAGCGGCCTCGCCGCAGCGCTGCTGGCGGGGTTGGCGATTGGCATGTTGTGGTCGCCCTGCGCCGGGCCGGTGCTGGGGGCGATTCTCAGCCTGGCGATCACCGCCAAAGATCCCCTCTCCGTTGGCTCGCTGCTGATTGCCTATGGCAGCGGTTGCGCACTGATGCTGGCGCTGCTGTGGTTTGCCGGGCGGGGATTGCTGGCCCGCCTGCGTCCGGGGTTGGCGGTAATGACACGTATACGTCAGGGGGCGGGCGTGTTGATGTTGGCTTCGGTGGCGTTACTGGCCAGCGGCAGGCAGGGCGTTTTACAGGCAGGGCCGCAGTTGGCGCAAAATCTTGAACAGCGCTTAAGCTACTTCCTGCCGGTCAGCGCCCCCAAAATCACCCCGGTGCCGGTGGTCGAGCAGACACACAGCGGCTTCCCTGGGCTGGAGGGGGGAACCTCCTGGTTCAACAGCGCGCCGCTCAATCGTGCCGATCTGAAAGGTAAAGTGGTGTTGATTGATTTCTGGACCTATGACTGCATCAATTGTCAGCATACGCTGCCGCATGTGCGTGACTGGGCGAAGAAATACCAGGCGGAGGGGTTGACGGTCATTGGCGTTCACACGCCAGAGTATCCGTGGGAACGCGACCCGGCGGCGGTGGCACGCGCCATCAAGCAGTGGGGATTACCGTATCCGGTGGTGGCCGATAATAACTACGCCATCTGGAATCGTTTCGGCAATATGTACTGGCCTGCACATTACATTTTCGATGCTCATGGTCAGTTGCGTTACACCGCGTTTGGCGAAGGGGATTACGCCGGGCAGGAAAAGGTAATTCAGCAACTGTTGCAGGAGGCAAAAGCCTGACGTAGCGGCGCGATTTATCGCGCTGCTACGTGCGCGGGGCGGTAAAAACCCGCGCGATAAATCGCGCCGCTACGCGACAGTGAGCGCGCGCGATTCCAGAAACGCGGTGATCCCCGCTTGTCCCATCTCGCGTCCGATACCCGAACAACGAAATCCACCAAAGGGCGCACGGGGTTCATGTGTCAGGGTATTGATCATCACGCGTCCCGCCAGAATCTGCTCACCAATCTGGCGGGCATGGTTTTCATCTGCGCCAATGACCAACGCCGACAGGCCATATTGGGTATCGTTGGCAATGGCGATCGCTTCCTGCTCATCACGGTAAGTCAGCATGCACAGCACCGGACCGAAGATCTCGTCGCGTGCAATCGTCATATCATTGCTGACATCGCTGAATAAGGTAGGTTTGACATACCAGCCGTTACGCAGAGCATCTGGTCGTCCGACGCCCCCGGTCAGCAAACGGGCACCCTGTTGCACGCCGATATCAATGTAGCGCTGGACCCGCTCCCATTGGCGCTGGTTAATCATCGGGCCGATGGTGGTCGCGGCATCTGCCGGAGGTCCCGAACGCTGGCGCTGCACGGCAGCGGTCAGTTCATGTTCAAACTCCGCTTTCCGATGTTCCGGTACCAGAATACGCGTACCGGCAATACAGGCTTGCCCGCTGTTGATAAAGCCGGCCTGCACCGCCAGCTCGGCGGCATGACGGGCATCAGCATCAGGTAAAATCAGGGTGGGGGATTTTCCACCCAGTTCCAGCGTGACCCGTTTAAAGCTGTCGGCTGCGCTGCGCAAAATGGCTTTACCTGTCTCGGTCGAACCGGTAAAGGAAATTTTCGCCACATCAGCACTGGTGCTGATGGCGTGGCCCACGCTGGCACCGCGTCCGGTGACGATATTGAATACGCCAGACGGCAATCCGGCGCGATCTAACGCCCTGGTCACCACGTCGGTTTGCCAGATGCTGAACTCGCTCGGTTTAATCACCGTGGTACAACCGGCGGCAATGGCGGTCGCCAGTTTATGGCAGATAAATCCGGCGTTGCTGTTCCACGGCGTGATCAACCCTGCCACCCCCAGTGGCAGCATTTGTACCGTGGCGCGACCCGCCTGCTGCACAAAGGGGTAGGTGCGCAACTCGGTCATCACCTGTTGCACGACATCCGCTGGATAGCGCGCCATCCACTGCGAACGTGAAGCGGGGGCACCATATTCTTCGCGAATCGCCTCGTGTAACGCCTCTTCGCTTTGTTGCAGGACCTCGACCATATTGGCCAGCAACGCCAGGCGATCTGCGACGCTAAGGCGAGAAAAATCGGCAAAGGCAGCTTTGGCCGCCGCAATCGCTTGTAATGCATCGTTTTCATCTGCCAGCCGGGCTTTGCCGATAACGCTACCGTCAGCAGGTTTGATAATATCCAGCCACTCGGTGCCCGTCGGAGTGACAAAGCGGCCATTGATATAGATGTGTTCGAATGAGCGCATCAGGGGTTTCTCCTTGTTAGGCGGGTGTGCAGAGCAAGGTAGCACGCGGGCACTGGCGCTATAATCCGCCTAACCCTGCAAAGGGTATTGCGTCTGACGGAATAATCGATGAATCGAACCGGTATCAGTGAACTTGAAATTGTGCTGGCAGTGGCGCGGCGTGGCAGTTTTAGCGGCGCAGCCAGTGAGCTGGAGATCTCGCCTTCGGCGGTGACCAATGCTGTCGCGGCGCTGGAAAAGCGCCTTGGGGTGCGGCTGTTTAATCGCACCACGCGCAGCGTCGGGTTAACCGAGGCCGGGCGGCGTTTTACGCAGAAAATCGCTCCGGCGGTGGAGATGATCCGCAGCGCATCTGAAGAAGTTGCCAGCCAGCCCGCCGATCCTGCCGGGACGTTGCGTATCAATGTGCCGCCGGAAAGTTGTGCGCTGTGGTATGACGACATTCTGCTGCCGTTTCTCGCGCGCTATCCACGTATTCGCGCGGAGATCCACAGTCAGAAGGAGAAAGTGGATATTGTGGCGGCGGGTTATGACGCGGGTATCCGGCTGGCGGATGATATCCCGGCGGATATGATCGCGGTGAAGCTGACGCCACCGTTGCAGATGATTCTGGTCGCGTCCCCCGACTATATTTCCCGCTGTGGCGCACCGGAGCAGCCGCAGGCGTTGAGCGATCATCCTTGCATCTGCATGCGTATGGCGGATGGCAGCATTTATCGCTGGGAACTGAGCCAGCAGCAGCGTCGCTATAAGGTTCAGGTCGAGCCGCAGTTGGTGGTGAATGACTTGGCTTCGGCGCAGAAAGCGGTCACCGGGGGATTGGGCATTGCCTGTCTGTCGCAGCGACATGTCGTAGCGGATATACAGGCTGGCAGGTTGGTGCGCTTAATGCCGGAGTGGCAGGTTAATCTTGGCGAGCTATGTCTTTATTATCCGGGCCACCGCCTGGTGCCACCGGCGTTGAAGGCGCTCACCGGCTTTGTCCGGGAGAGGTTTACGTAGCGGCGCGATTTATCGCGCAAAACGTTGATCGAAACGGAAGGGGATCTCCACCGCATTTTTAATCAGGGGCGCAAATTGCGGATGCTCGGGGTTGAGCAGGTAATTAAACTCAACCGGCGATAAGGCGCTGGGCACACGTAACGCAACAGATGCCTGGCTGTCGATCCAAAAATCACCAAACTCACGCAACGCAGCGGGGGCCTGCGCGGCCGCCCAGTCCTGCGGTAATTGCGCCGCATCAACCCATTGAATTAAATCGTCTGGCACCTCAATGCTTAACAGGGTGAAGAAATCGAGAATGCTGGCGCTTTGCAGGTGGATAAGGGTTTCCAGCATGGTGAGGGAGGCGGTTTCGGAAGCGTACACCATCGATACGCCGATGCTGTTCCAGCGACCGCCACCTTCCCTGGCACCGTAGCCGCTCCACGCCGAGCTGAGAAAACGCGTTTTCGTCATCCGATATAACTTCACGAATAGACACCGTGCTCAAGGCGGGTGATCAGTTTCAGCACTTCATAAGCGCCGGTTTCGGAGGAGACTAAATCGCCGGGTTTTTGATTACCGAGGGCGCGCGCAGGCTCGTTCAACCATTGCAGCGCCTTTTCTCTGTCGCCTTCAAACAGTTCCACGGCGCGATCCATAACGCGAATAAAACGCACCAGACGTTCGCTCTGTTCCGCAGTAAAACGGTTTTTTAGCCCACGGGTAAAGGTGGTGCCGGGGATGCCGGTCATATGGCGCAGATCAGCCTGCGTAATACGCGCCCATGACACGATACGGCTGGCGACGGAACCCTCGAGACCGGCATCAATCTGGCCCATCAATAGCACGCCATCGGCACTGGTTAACCCGGCGAACTGCCACAAACGCTCTGGCGTTACAGGGGTGGCCGGGAGAGTGAATTGTTTCATTGTGCACCTCCATTTGGTGAGTTAATTATAACCATATGGTGATGGAGTGCAATGTACTCAACGCAGGCTGGCGAGCAACCATTGCCCCAACTGCGCCAGTTCGGCCTGCTGTTGTGGATATTCACTCTCCAGACGCGTCAGTTGCGCGGCAACGGCTTCCGGGCGGTATATTACGCCGCTTAAACGTGCTGCCAGCGTTTCCAGCGGTGCCGGATTCAGGCTATCGGTAAAGATCTGGCAACGGCTGATGCTGCCGCGCTCAATGTCAAAATGGATCTCCACGCCGCCCCAGCTAAAACGTTGATCGAGCAGATGGGAGAAATCCGGTGCCTGGCCGAAATTCCACTCCCAACTGCTTTGTTTGGCAAATTGTTCGGCAAAACCGGGCAAATCAGGCAAGGCCTCAGGGGAGATAAATTCAGGCTGGCACTGATCCTGATAGTACGCGAACCACGACTGCGTGACCGCGTCACAAATTTTCGCATAACTGATATCCGGCATCAGTTCGATCAAATTTGCCACGCGTGAGCGCACGGAGCTAATCCCTTTGGCCTGCAATTTTTTGATGTCAGGATTGAGATAATCCGCCAGCCGTGACAGATCTGCGTTCATCAGGAAAGTACCGTGATGGAAACCGCGATCGGGTGTTTCGCGGTAGGCTGAGCCGGAAATCTTGCGCACATCGCCCGCCACATTGACCACGATATCATTACGACCCGAAGCCTCTGCGCTGATGCCAAGACTCGCCAGCGCGTGCAGGATAATCGCGGTCGAGACGCTTTTATCATATTCCGGTTTGCCAGCCATAAAGGTAAAGCAGCAGTTACCCAAATCGTGAAACACCGCGCCACCGCCACTGCTGCGGCGCGCCAGTTTGATGTGATCTTCCGCCATGCGCCGGGTGTTGCACTCTTTCCACGGATTCTGCGCACGCCCAATCACAATGGTTTCCGCGTTTTGCCAGAGAAACAACACGCGCTGGGTGGTGGGCATCTGGCGGAAAATACAATCTTCCACCGCAAGGTTAAACCAGGGGTCGTTTGATTGGGACACTAACAAGCGCAAACTCGTCATACCGGACTCCGTTTCCATCATCAATGCGCCTGATGTTAAGCCATCCGCCACCAGTGAGCCAGTGCACAATCCTGGATTAAACTTTTTGCGCTAAAAAACACTAACCCATTGAAATGGTGTGCCCTTTGTCAGGATGCCCAAAGCGTGTCGGGCAATCACACATTACCCGGCGGCATAATGCCGCCTATATCTGTAGGCGGTGAAGCAGCCTGCCTGGGGTTGCTCCTGAATCGCGGAGATAATAATGAAAATTGCTCTACGTCTGGCGTTGCTTACGGCGCTGACTTTTAGTGCGCCATTGCTGGCGCAAACCTTTGTTTATGTATCCGAAGCCAGTGACGGCAACATTGCCCGTTACAGTCTGAATGAGAAAACCGGCGCGCTGACCTTACTCGGGCAAACCTCCGCAGGGGGGAAAGTGATGCCGATGGCGCTGAGCGCCGATCATCATCGCTTGTACGCCGCGATCCGCAGCCAGCCCTTAAGGTTGATGAGTTGGACGATTGATGCGCAAAACGGCGATTTGTTGCAGGCCAACGAAACCCCGGCCGCAGCCAGTTATCCCTATATCAGTACCGACAGTCAGGGGCGTTTTCTGTTGGGTTCTTCCTATGATGGCGATGTGGTGCACGTTTATCGTCTGGCCGCTGACGGCAAGGTTATTGCACCGCCGGTGGCCGCGTATAAAACCGGCCATGCCGCGCACTCGGTGATTAGCGATGCAACCGGCCGTTCAGTTTATGTTGGCAACCTCGGGACCGACCGGGTGTTACAACTCAATCTTACCCCGGACGGCAGCCTGACGCCGATTGGCAGCGGTTTTGTTGCAACGGAAGCCGAGAATGGTGCGCGTCATTCCGTCATGTCGCCGGATAACCGTTATCTGTACAACATTGGTGAGATGGGCGGCATCATTACGCAATTTCAGCGCCAGCCCAACGGTGCGTTGAAAAAAATCGCCGAGTGGCCCAACGCAGTGGCAGCGCAATATCATCTGCAACATGGTCGTGAGCGCCTGGCCGATTACAACGATCCCACGCCGCGTATCTGGTCGGCGGATATCCGTATCACCCCGAATGGTCGTTTCTTGTATGTGACCGAACGCACCAGTAGCACGGTGACGGGTTATCGCGTCAATAAGCAGGATGGCAAATTAACCTTAATCGGCAGCTGGCCGGTGGAAAAACAGCCGCGCGGCATTGCGATTTCGCCCGATGGACGCTGGTTGATTGCCAGCGGAGAGAAAAGCAACGTCACCGGCAGCTACGCCATTAATCGACGCAGTGGGGTGCTCAAACGCGTTGGCAGCGCACCCGCTGGCGGCGATGCGAACTGGGTGACGGTGGTGAGTTACTGACTTTCGTAGCGGCGCGATAAATCGCGCCGCTACTAACCATACCAACTGTACCCCCTTGGCACGCGAGAAAAACCGGCTTCTTTCAGCGCGGCAAGCAGCGGGGATTGTCCGGCGGGTTGACCGTCAACACGTTCCAGGGTAAAGCTGAGGTGTTTTTCCCGTCGAAGAGCTACGCCCAGTGCCAGCACTGCGGCATGCTGTTCATCGAAGGTGGCGTTGGTGGCAAACGTCATCAATTCCTTACCGCCTTGCGGCAGATACAACAACACGCGACCAGCGGCGATCACCACCAGTGCGCCTTGACGGCGGGTGGGGCGATTTCCGGCCAGGCTTAGCGGCCACGGCAATTGCACACCGAAGGGGTTAGCGGGATCGAGCACCGCCAGCGCTACCGGGGTCCCCACCTGGCGTGGGCTATTGGCGAGTTGGCGCAGGCGATCAATCACCGTGTGGTCAGCGAACTGGGCGGCCCCCATGCCTGCGACAAAGCGGCCACGCAGCAAACGGCCGCTATCTTCCAGGCCACGCAACACCGGTTGCAATGCCGGAAAACCGCCGGGCACCTGCTCGGCGATAGCCGCGCCGCGACTGACGACAGCAAAGCGATCGAGCATATTTTCCGTCAATGCCAGGGCGCGCTCGGTGTCGGCCAGCGCCGGGCGCGCCAGCAACGACCAGCGGCCCGCCATGCTATTGAGGCCGGGACCGCTGGCAACGAGGCGGGTTGGGGCAGCATACCCCCGATGTCCATGACGATGGCGGTGGGTACGTGGTCGCGGTGTGCTGGCATGACCGGTAACGCTGCGTAAGGCTGACCAGGTGTCGGTGGTGAGATAACCGCGCCAGGCGAGATCCCACATGGCCTGGTAAATCAGGTTGGGATCGCCTTCCTCAGACGTGAGGCGCGGGACCAGTTGGCGCACAAACCAACCGCTCCCATCCTGTAACAGCGTCAGGATCTGTTGTTGCAACGGCGTCAGGGCGACGTTTTGTCCTTGACTCGCGGGTGGCAAGGTTTCGGCAGCATACTCGCTCAGATGCAGTGACACCATCCCTTCTGCGGCTGCTGCGGTGCGCTGTCCATGCCAGACCACTTCGCCACTGGAGAGCAATTCGTCCAGCATCGCAGGCTGATAATCGCGGACCCGCGCCGGGAGGATCTGCGTTTCCCACAGCGCGGCAGGCAGGGCAATTCCCGCTAGCTGTTCAATCACCCGCACCACGCCGTTGACGCCACTCAACGCCCCCTGAGCCTCACGCGCGTTGGCATCGCTGATGACTCCCTGACGTTCCAGCAGCAGGGTGACATAGACCGCCGGATCAACCGGTTTCGTGGCCTCACGCGCCGCCTGGAGCGAGCGCAGGCGCAGGCGACGGAACACATTTTCCGCCACCCACTGCGGTTCATCATCATCATCAGCAGTGGTGAAGTCACCTTTCATCAGTTTGCCCTGCTGACGTAATTCTTCCAGCGCATCGATCACCACGGCGACACCAAGGCCGAAGTGACGGGCGAGGTCTTTGCCGGTGAATAACGCGTGGGTACGGGCATAGCGCTGGAGCAAATCATATAACGGACGTGTCACGGGCTGGAGCAAGGCTGGCGGTAGTGTATCCGGCACGCGGCATCCCAGCGCATCACGCAGACGCGAGGCATCTTCTGCCAGCGCCCAGCGTGTCTCACCTGCAATGCTGACGCAAAAGATGCGCTGTGCCTGTTGCAAAGCCTGCAAACCATCACTTAACACCTCATCGCCGCTGTAGCGCAGCGCCAGTTCTGCGTGGGTTAACGGACCGACCTCGCGTAGCAGGTCTGACAACGCTTCGATACTGTTGGCGTGATAGCTGGCGGGCAGGCGCTGTAACTCTTGTTCCACCCGCGCCACCATGTCAGCATCGAGCAGCTCACGCATATCCACTTCACCAAGCAACCGCTTCAGCAGTTTGCTGTCCAGTGCCAGCATCGATGCGCGTTTCTCCGCCTGGGGAGCATCGCTGGCATACATAAATTCCGCCACATAACCGAACAACAGCGGTGCCGCAAAAGGCGAAGGGGATTCGGTGGTGACGTCGGCCAACTGAATCTCTCCCTGTTGCAGACGTGCCATCAGATGGTGCAGGGCAGGAAGATCATAAACATCCTGCAAACATTCACGGGCGGTTTCGATCAGGATGGGAAAATCATCGAACTGGCGGGCAACTTCCAGTAACTGCCCGGCACGCAGTCGCTGCTGCCATAACGGCGAGCGTTTGCCCGGATTGCGGCGTGGCAGCAGCAGGGCGCGGGCGGCACACTCGCGGAAGCGAGCGGCGAACAGCGCCGACTGACCGACCGACTGGCTCACCACCCGTTGCAGTTCATCCGGCTCAAACAGGAACAATTCAGCGCCAGGTACGCGACCGTCGCTATCGGGAAAGCGGGCGACGATACCGTCATCACTGGCCACTACGGCGGGATCGATGCCCATGATCCGGGTGATCCGCTCAGCCACCGCCAGCGCCCACGGGGCATGGACGCGTTGACCATAGGGTGAATGCAGGATTACACGCCAGTCGCCGGTTTCATCCCGACAACGCTCAATCAGCAGCGTGCGGTCGGTGGGGAGCACGCCGGTCGCCTGGCGCTGCTCGGCGATCAGCGTCTGAATATTATGACGGGCATGGTCATCCAGGGTGTCGGCTATGGGGGCACCCTGATCAACCTCGCGCAGATAGCGCCCAATGGCTTCACCTAATGCGGCAGAACGCCCCACACCTTCGCCATGCCAGAATGGCAGACGCGCCGAACGCCCCGGTGCTGGCACCACCACCACCTGATCGTGGGTGATTTGCTGGATACGCCAGGAGGTGGCGCCGAGGGTAATAATGTCGTTCACCCGCGATTCATACACCATCTCCTCATCCAGTTCCCCGACTCGCCGCGCGCCAGATTGTTCTTCTCCTTCCGGCAACATCACGCTAAACATGCCACGGTCCGGGATGGTGCCGCCGCTGGTGACAGCCAGATGCTGCGCACCGGGGCGACCACTCAGGGTGTGATTATGTCGATCCCAGATAATGCGCGGGCGCAGATTGGCGAATTCGTCTGAGGGGTAACGTCCGGCCAGCATATCCAGCACCGCTTCGAACGCGGCGCGTGGCAAGGAGCGGAACGGATCGGCGCGCCGTACCAGGGCAAACCAGTCATCAAGCTGCAACGTCTCCATCGCGGCGGCGGCGACAGTCTGCTGGGCCAGGATGTCGAGCGGATTGTGAGGCGGGGCGATAGCATCCAGGTCGCCTGCCAGCATCGCTTCAACCGTGACGGCGGTATCCAGCAAATCACGCCGGGTACGGGGCCAGAATATTCCTTTGGGCGTGCCGCCCACCTGATGTCCGGCGCGTCCGACACGTTGCAGAGCGCTGGCGACCGACAGTGGCGCACCCACCTGAATCACCAGATCGATATCGCCCATATCGATACCCAGTTCGAGGCTGGAGGTCACCACTACGCAACGAAGTTCACCGGCTTTCAGGGCGGTTTCAATCTCCAGGCGCTGCTCCTTTGACACCGAACCGTGGTGCGAGCGGGCAATCAGGTTGTCCGGCGTCTGCGTGCGTTTTTCCGTGCCGCCGGTAAAGGAGCCGTAATCAAAGGAGGCTTCCGGTACGGTCGGCTGCTCACCCAACTGGCGGGCGTAGCGTTCATTCAGGCGCGCGGTGAGTTTCTCTGCCAGCCCGCGCGAGTTGGTGAACACCAGCGTGGCGCGGTGGCGCAGCACTTCGTCAAGAATGCCCGCTTCAATATGCGGCCAGATCGATCCGGCGGCGAGCGTGGCATCCTGCACAGCCTGGCTGTCCGGACGTTGCTGGATGTCAGTCATATCCGCCACCGGAACGGTGATGGTCAGTTGCAGTGGACGCTTCGCCGCCGGATTGACCACCAGGGTTTCGCCCACCCCTCCGAGAAAACGCGCCACGGCCTCGGGGGGACGTACGGTCGCGGATAACCCAATCCGCTGCGCCGGTTGCGCCAGCAATGCATCGAGTCGTTCCAGACTGAGCGCCAGATGCGAGCCGCGTTTGCTGCCCGCTACCGCATGGACTTCATCGACGATCACCGTGGATATTCCCCGCAGCGTTTCGCGCGCTTTGGAGGTCAGCATCAGAAACAGGGACTCAGGCGTGGTGATCAGGATATCCGGTGGGCGGCGTTGCAACTGCGCCCGCTCAGCGCTGCGTGTATCGCCAGAACGCATCCCCACCTGCAAGGTGATTTCCATTTCATCCTGCTGGCGGCGTTGTGCCTCCACCCCCGCCAGCGGCAATTGCAGGTTGCGCTGCACATCGGCGGCCAGCGCCTTCACCGGCGAGATATACAGAATGCGGGTTTTATGACTGCGGGCAACTGCATCTGTCTGGCTGCGCTCACGAAATAGCGCATCGATGGCATGCAGAAAGGCCGCCAGCGTTTTACCCGATCCGGTTGGTGCAATCACCAGGCAATTTTTACCACTGGCGATGGCCTGCCAGGCTTCCGCCTGAACGGGGGTGGGGGCAGCAAAAGTGGCTCGGAACCATGCCTGTGTAGCGGGTAAGAAATGCTGGAGAGCTGCGTCTGACATCCGATTTCCCTGATTTCACTAAGGTGCGTTTTGCAGTGTAGCGAAAGCGAGCGCAGGTCGGTTTATTTATCAACAGACTAAATGAGGCTTATGCGGCAGCGGTGTGCTTTTTACTGTTGTTCATGTTTTTAACACTAAAAACTTGAATCTGATAAACCAGATCGCTAACACGGGCCTCCGGCAAAAGCCTTGCTGGGTATGACACTGGATATTACGGGTGTTGCAGACAGCCTGAGCCTTTATGAATCACTGAATGCGACCAGCCGTTATAAGATCGGCATTGATCAATGGCCGTTGGCCAGCAGAAAATGGAATATCGAATGAATTTACATCAAGACAAGGACGTCTGGCTCGAATTGGTTCATACCACGGCTGATCACTTTGCCATTCCAGCGGTATATGTTGAAAAGGATGACTGGGTAACTTGGGTGTTCACAACCTTAGTCAGTCCAGTTTTCATGGCCAATTGATCTTTAAAGGCGGAACGTCGCTTTCCAAAGCCTGGAAACTGATTAACCGTTTCTCTGAAGATGTCGATCTCGCGGCGCATGTACGCGGAATGTCCGGCAATCAAATTAAACAATTTATCCGTGAGGCGGAAGCTACCCTTGTTGAGGGGCTAAGTTACACCCCAGACCATCCGGCGGAGTCAAAACACGGGGCATTCCGGAAAACGTGGCATAACTATCCCCGCTGGGTTGCTGGCGATTTTGGTCAAGCGATGCCGCTGGAGATTAATGCCTTCACCACACCAGAACCTTTTATCGCCCGTTGCAATAGCTGAACGATATGGACTGTGCGCATTTTCAGTGAATGTATTAAGTATTGAAAGAACAGTGGTGGAGAAAATCATTGCCCTGATTCGTGCTTCACGAGAGAAACGACCTGATGTGGCCTTAAAATCACGCATCCGCCATATTTATGATTTATGCATGATTAAGCACAATGCTGATTTTGCGCCATTATTTCAGGACGGCGCATTACTCAAGATGTTAAGCATTATGGAACATGCTGACCGTGAGCAATTCTCTTCTGCTGGCGACTGGCTGGATCAGCCGTTGAGTCAGGCGGCAATTTTTGCAAACACTGAACAGACATGGTCACACATTCGGGGAGAATTTCATGGGCGCTTTGCGGTTATGGTTTATGACAGTGACCTGCCGTCAGACAAAGAAGTTATCGGGATGTTTGATGCCGTGCATAAGCAGCTCAAGCAGTATCGCATGCTGGCGTAGCGGCGCGATTTATCGCGCGCTTTTGACCTTTGTGGAGTAAACCTGCGCGATAAATCGTGCCGCTACGGTACGGATTCTTTTACGGTAAGGTACACGCCTTTTGCGGCACCACGTATCCCAGCTCTTCCGAAATCGCACGGGCGGTGGCGACCACCGGACCCATCAGTTTTTTCACCCCAATCTGTTGCATCTTGGCGGTGGGCAGTGAAATCGACACCGCATAAGGCACCCGTTGCTGAATATCAAACACCGGCGCGGCGATGCAGGAAACACCCAGTTCATTCTCTTCGCGATCCATTGCCGTCTGCTGCTGACGAATGGACTTCAGTTCTTCCAGCATCTCCGGGAGCGTGGTGATGGTGTTTTTGGTCAACTGTTGAATGCTGTCCTGATGGCTTTGCCAGTAGTGCGCCGGATATTCTTCGCTGCCCCAGGCCATAAAAATTTTCCCCATCGCTGAACAATACAGCGGCATATGCTGGCCGATATAGGCGCGGGTGCGCATCATCCCGGTGGTGGGTTCCAGTTTATAAATCAGGATCACATGATCATCTTCGCGGCTGGAGAAGTTGACCGTTTCGCCCACTTCCAGATTCAGTTTCTCCAGATGCGGGGCAGCGACATGGATGATGTTGAGGGAGGAGAGGGCCTTCTGTCCGACAGAAATAAACTTAGTGGTCAGACGGTAACTGCCAGGCGAGGGTGCCTGCGTGACATAACCGCTGCTGTGCAAACCCTGCAACAGGCGATGCACGGTACTTTTGTTCATCCCGGACAACTCAGAAAGATGGGCCAACGGGCAACCGTTCGGGTAGTTGCTCAGTAATTCAATCAGTTGCAGCCCACGAAACAAGCTCTGCGTCCCCAGTGGCTTGTCACTCTTCTCTTCCTTCGCTTTCGCTACTTTAACCACCATCCACGCTTCCTCTTAGTTTTCCCACTCCGATAAAAGAGCAGTCGCCAGATGTTAACCCATGCACTTCAGCCTGGGAATCCTTCGCCAGGTTTAGTGTGACTTTTGGCGAAAATCCACCCCTTACCGAAGTGAGTGATGCATCACAAATCCGCAACACGAATTATATCTATTTGTTTATTAATGAAATTTATCCTCGCTACTTCTTTGCTTTTCCTGCGCACCAGGAATAGTATTTTTTGGAATCGTATTTCGTATGTTGAAATTTAGCGGTGTTTTGATGCTGTCGCCGCTGTTGATGCTCACCAGGAGTTTGCAGGAGGCGGTAATGCAGCATAGCCCGGGTACACCGGTTCTTACTCTGAGCCATATCACCAAACGCTTTGGCGGTAATCCCGCCGTTAATGATGTCAGTCTTGAGGTTTTTCCCGGCGAGGTGGTTGCCCTGCTGGGCGAAAACGGTGCCGGAAAATCCACGCTGATCAAAGTGCTGGCCGGAGTGTATAGCCGGGATGAGGGCGATATCCGCTTTCACGACGCCAGCATCGCGTCGGCCGCCAGTCTGAAAACCGCCACCCGGCAGCCAATCGCCTTTATTCATCAGGATCTCGGGCTGATTGAATGGATGACGGTGGCGGAAAATATGGCGCTGGTGATGGGTTTTACCCGTCGTCTCGGCTTGATCGACTGGCGGGCGGTGCGCGAGCGTTCGCGTGCCGCCCTGAACGATGTCGGCATCATGCTGGACCCGGATGCCCGCGTGTTTGAACTGTCGCGCACCGAGAAATCCCTGCTGGCGATTGCGCGCGCAGTGGCGGTCAACGCCGAAGTGCTGGTGCTGGATGAACCTACTGCCTCGTTACCCGCCAACGATGTGCGTCACCTGTTCGAAGTCATCAACCGACTGAAAAGTCGCAAAGTTGGCATGATTTACGTCACCCACCGCCTTGATGAAGTGATTGAGATTGCCGACCGCATCTGTGTGATGCGTGATGGTAAACGCGTTGCAGAAGGCAACACTGCCGATTATCAACTGCACGATCTGGTGGAGATGATTGTTGGGGAGGCGCTGGAAGGGAATCAACGGCAACCGCTACCGGCTGCGAGCAAACCGGTGCTGGTGTTGGATCAACTCTGCATTGATGAAGTCGGGCCGGTCAGCTTCAGCCTGCAACCGGGCGAAATGCTGGCGCTGGCTGGCTTACGCGGTGCCGGGCAAGAGGAAATTGGCCGCCTGCTGTTTGGTTTGCGTCAGGCCACCGCCGGGACGCTGCGCTTCCGTGACCAGGCGTATCAGCCACAGACGCCCCAACAGGCGATGGCGGCTGGCGTGTCGCTGGTGGCGGGGGACCGCACCGGCGAGAGCCTGGTGATGTCGATGAGCGTGCGTGAAAACCTGTTTCTTAATCCCTGCGCCAGTGGTCATCGGCTTTTGTCACGCTACGGACGGCGTGCCGAAATCGGTGCCAGCTGGTGGAAAGTTCAGTTATTCGATGTGCGTCCGAAAGACGTCAATCTCGACATCAGCGCCTTATCGGGCGGCAACCAGCAGAAGGTGGTGATGGCGCGCTGGATGCATCTCAATGCGCCGCTGCTGATTCTGGAAGACCCCACCGCAGGCGTCGATGTGGGCGCGCGCGAAGAAATCTATCACCTGCTGAATAAAGCGCTGACCGAGGGCGTGGCGGTACTGGTGATATCCAATGACCTCGAAGAGATCGCCCATATCTGCAACCGCGCGCTGGTGTTTAACCGTGGTCAGGTGGTCGGCGAATTAAAAAATGAACAGGTTAGCTTTGCCGGTTTGCTGGAGCTGGCCTCTGCCAGCAGCGCTGCCCCATTAACCACCGTCTGAAAAGGAAGGCAGGAGAAAAATTATGTCAAAAACATCCGTCAAATCCACCGCGCTGGAGCAGCGGGTCAGCCTTGCGCAACATGGCTTTGCCCCCTGGTCGATGCAGATAATGACCCGCTACGGCCTGTTGCTGTTATGTGTGGTGTTAACCCTGTTGTTCTCGGCGCTGTCACCGTCGTTTGCCACCATGCTGACCTTACAGGCGATCCTCGCCAGTAAAGCCAAGATTGCGCTGCTGGCGCTGGCGGCGACCTTGCCAATGATTGTCGGCAAGATCGACCTGAACGTCGGTTTCGGCATTGTGCTGTGGCATATCCTCGCCATTACCCTTCAGGTGGAGTACGGCTTCTCATGGCAGATGGCGGTGCTGACGGTGCTGGTGATCTCGGCGCTCTACGGGTTACTGAACGGCATCCTGGTAGCGCTAGCGGATATTGACAGCTTTGTCGCCACCCTCGGCTCCGGCACCGTGCTGTACGCCGTGGCGCTCTGGCACTCCGGTGGTCGGCAAATTGTTGGCGATCTGCCGGATGCCTTTAGCGCGCTGCATCATACCGAGTTGTTCGGCATTCCCATCGGCGCGTTTTATGTGTTGATCGTTGCGCTGGTGCTGTGGCTCGTCACCGAACATACCCCGTTGGGCCGTTGCATGTATGCGGTAGGTGGCAACCCCACTGCCGCGCGCCTCAACGGCATTGCGGTGAATAAATACATCATCGGGACCTTTATCGCCTCCAGCGTGTTGACCGGTTTCAGTGGCGTACTGATTGCGGCTGAACAGGGCGTAGGCCAGGCCAGCGTCGGGATGGATTATCTGTTGCCAGCGCTGGTGGGGGCTTTCCTCGGTAGCACCACCATTCGTCCGGGACGGGTGAACATCTGGGGCACCGTGGTGGGTATCGCCATTCTCGCCATCGGTATTGCCGGGATCCAACAATTTGGCGGCGACTTCTGGGTCGAACCGTTATTTAACGGCGCGACCTTGTTGCTGTCGATTACGCTTGCCGGTTACGCCCAGCGTCGCCGCCTGCTGAACCAAAAAGCCGTGGTGCGCAGTCAGAGCGCACCGACCTCTGCACCTGACCATAAACAAAAAACCATCACACCAGGGAATTCATTATGAAAAATCAGGCATTGAGTCTTACCTTGGCCGCTTTGCTGGTGGCCTCCGCCTCCGCGCAGGCTGACAGCTACCTGGATCAGGCGACCGCTGCCGTGGCGAAGGCCACCGCCAGCTCGAGCACCTGGGATGGGCCGACCACCGGCCCCAAACTGCAACCGAACAAAAAAATCATTTTTATCGCCTCTGATATGAAAAACGGTGGGGTGCAGGGGGTGCAGCAAGGGCTGAGTGAAGCGGCGAAGGTCGCGGGATGGAAACTGGAAACTCTGGATGGTGGCGGTTCGGTGAAAGACCAGCTCGCGGCGCTGAATCAGGCAATTGCCCAGCGCCCGGATGGCATCGTGATTGGTGGCTGGAACCCGAACGTGGCAAAAATCCCGCTGAAGAAAGCCAAAGAACAAAAGATCGTGCTGATGGCCTGGCATGCTGAACCGCAGCCGGGACCGATTGCAAAATATGGCGTGACGGACAATATCACCTCCGATTCCAATGATGTGGCGCGGCTGGCGGCGCAATATGCCGTGGTGAAATCCGGTGGTAAGGCGCAGGTGTTGATCTTCACCGACTCGCTGTACCAAATCGCGCTGGACAAGGCCAATACCATGAAGCAGGAGATTGAGAAGTGCAGCGGCTGCAAGGTGGTGGAATTTATCGATACGCCGCTGGCGGATACCGCCAACCGTATGCCTTCCATGACCTTCAGCCTGTTGCAGAAATACGGCGATCATTTCCAGTACGCGCTGTCGATCAACGATCTCTATTTTGACTTTATGGCTCCGTCGCTGAAAACCGCGGGTAAAGGGGGCAGCAATGCGCCTTTCAATATTTCTGCCGGTGACGGTTCCATCTCAGCTTTCCAGCGTATCCGTAACAGCGACAGCCAGATCGCCACAGTAGCTGAGCCGCTCAAGCTGCACGGCTGGCAATTGCTGGATGAGTTCAACCGCGCCTTTGCCGGTCAACCTTCCTCTGGCTATGTAACGCCGGCGCATCTGATCACCAAAGACAATATCGCCAACGACGGCGGCCCGGAAAACAACTACGACCCGGCGAACAACTATCAGGGACACTACAAAACCATCTGGGGCGTACAGTGATGCAGCCGGAAAAACTCTGTTCACCCGCCATCTGGGCCGAAGGCCCGGTATGGCTGCCGCAGCAGGATGCGGTGGTGTTTAGCGATGTCAAAGGCAACCGGATGTTCCGCTGGCAGCGCAACGGTGAGTTGAGCCTGTGGCGCGCCAACGCCAACTATGCCAACGGTAACGCGCGTGACCTTGAGGGGCGAGTGGTGAGTTGTGAACATGGTCGCCGCGCCATCAGCCGTACCGAGCATGACGGTAGCGTGACGCTGTTGATTGATAAGGTCGAGGGCAAACGCTTTAACTCACCGAATGATGTGGTGGTACGTTCCGATGGCACCCTGTGGTTCACCGATCCGCCGTACGGGATCGTCAACGATGAGGAGGGGTATCACGCCCACAGCCAGGTGATCGGTTGTTATCTCTACTGCTTCGATCCGGCCAGCGGGCAGCTCAGTATCGCCGCCAGCGATCTGCAACGTCCCAACGGCCTGGCGTTTTCGCCCGATGAAAGCCTGCTGTACGTGGCCGATATGTCGGTGGTGGATTTCCCCACGCTGGGGCGTCGCCAATTGCGCGTCTACAAGGTGGATGGTCGCGAGTTGATGGCGGGGCAATTCTTTGCCGAGGTGGCACCGGGTTTTCCTGACGGCTTCTGTGTCGCGGCGAACGGCGATATCTACTGTAGCTGTGCCGACGGCGTGATCATCTTCGACAGCAGCGGTAGGACGCGCGGCAAAATTGCGTTACCGGAGCGGGTATCGAACTGTACGCTGGGCGGCCCGCAGGGTGACGAGCTGTATATCACCGCCACCACGTCGTTGTATCGGGTGCGTTTGTAACGGCGCGATTAATCGCGCGGATTTTTCCGGCATCGCGCGATAAATCGCGCCGCTACGCATCGGGGCAGGATCGTCTGTCCCGGCTTCCCCACGTCTGAAATCTGGCCGATTTGCGGCCGATCACAAAAGTCGATCAAAGTTTTATTTGATTGATTTTAAACGATAAATTTTCCAGCCATTTCTTTGACTCCTCTTTGCTTTCGCCATACGATTTATTTGGAACGACATTCCAACATATGAAATATAGAGCGTAGCGCTGGGGAGACAGTAGCCGTTATGAGAATCAGCTATCAGCAATTATATGAAGAATTCCTGCGCGTCTTGCTGAGTCGCAAGGTGCCAGAGGAGAAGGCCACCGCGTGTGCCGCCATGTTTGCCGAAACCAGCCTGAATGGTGTCTATTCCCACGGCGTGAACCGTTTTCCCCGTTTTATTCAGCAACTGGATGCCGGACATATCGTGCCGGAGGCCACGGCCAATAAAGTGTTGTCACTGGGTGCTATCGAGCAGTGGGATGCGCACCGCGCCATCGGCAACATTACCGCGCGCAACATGATGGATCGTGCCATCGAACTGGCGACCGATCACGGCATCGGCCTGGTTGCCTTGCGTAATGCTAACCACTGGATGCGCGGCGGCAGTTACGGCTGGCAAGCGGCAGAGAAGGGCTATGTTGGCATCTGCTGGACCAACTCGATTGCGGTGATGCCGCCGTGGGGGGCGAAAAACTGTGCTATCGGCACCAACCCGCTGATTGTTGCGGTACCGGGTGAACCCATCACCATGGTGGATATGTCGATGTCGATGTTTTCCTACGGCATGTTGGAAGTGAATCGCCTGGCGGGCAAAACCCTGCCGGTGGATGGCGGTTTTGATAACGACGGCAACTACACCCGCGATCCCGCCACCATCGAAAACAACCGTCGCATCTTACCTATGGGTTACTGGAAAGGCTCGGCGTTGTCGGTGGTGCTGGATATGCTCGCCACGCTGCTCTCCAACGGCGCGTCGGTGACCGAGGTGACCGAAGACAACGGTGACGAATTTGGTATCTCGCAGGTGTTTATCGCTATCGATGTCGATCGCCTGATTGACGGCGCCACCCGCGACCACAAACTGCAACGCATTCGCGCCTCGATTACCGGTGCCGAACGTGCCGACAGTCAACAGGCGGTACGCCTGCCGGGTGAGCGCTTCCCGGTGCTGCGGGCGGAAAACCTGCGTCTCGGCATCCCGGTGGATGAGCGTGTCTGGACGCGTATCCAGGCGTTGTAACGGAGGATAACCCCATGATTACCGGACATATCGCCAACACCGATGCACGCCACTATCCGCCCGCTATCGCCCGCGCCATTGCGTATCTGGCCGGTCACGATCTGGCAACGATGGCCGCCGGACGCCATGTTGACAGCGCCACCGGTTGGCAGGTGCAGGTACTGGATCTGCAAACCGCACCGGCTGAGGAAAACTATCCTGAAGCGCACCGCCACCATATCGATGTGCAATATCTGGTGTCGGGGGCGGAGGTGATTGGCGTGGCGAATCAACCCGCCAGCCTGGCGGTGCACCAGCCGTACAACCCCGAACGCGACATTATTTTTTACCAGCACGCAGCGGATGAAACTCTGATTCGCATGGTGCCAGGCACCTTTGCGGTGTTCTTCCCGCAGGATATTCACCGACCCAACTGCGCACCGGATTTGCCGGGTGCGATCCGCAAAGTGGTGGTGAAGATCCCGACAACCGCGCTGGAGGAGGTCGCATGAGTCTGACATCAACCGCACTGACGCGTGAAGGCGTTCCGGCACTGCGCTGGCTGCGCATCATCCCGCCGATTTTGATCACCTGCATCATCTCCTACATGGATCGCGTCAATATCGCGTTTGCCATGCCGGGCGGGATGGATGCAGAGCTGGGCATCAGCGCTTCGATGGCTGGGTTAGCCGGTGGCATCTTCTTTATTGGTTATCTGTTCCTGCAAGTACCGGGCGGCAAGCTGGCGGTGTACGGCAACGGCAAACGTTTTATTGGCTGGTCGTTGCTGGCATGGGCGGTGATCTCGATCCTCACCGGGTTAGCCACCAGCCAGTATCAGTTGTTGGCGCTGCGCTTTGCCCTCGGCGTCGCGGAAGGCGGCATGTTGCCGGTGGTGCTGACGATGATCGGCAACTGGTTCCCGGATAAAGAACGTGGTCGCGCCAACGCCATCGTCATTATGTTCGTCCCGATTGCCGGGATCATTACCGCACCGCTGTCAGGCTGGATCATCACCAACTGGGACTGGCGCATGCTGTTCTTTGTTGAAGGGGTGCTGTCGGTGTTCGTTATGGCCTTGTGGCTGTTCACCATCAGCAACCGCCCGCAGGAAGCGCGCTGGATTTCACCCGCCGAGAAGCAGTATCTGATCAAGACCCTGCACGATGAACAACTGATGATTAAAGGTCAGAACACGCGCAAAGCCTCGCTGAGCCGGGTGATGCGTGAGCCGGTGATGTGGCGTCTGATCCTGGTGAACTTCTTCTACCAGACCGGGATTTATGGCTACACCCTGTGGCTGCCGACCATCCTCAAAGGGCTGACCAACGGTAATGCCGAGAAGGTAGGGATGCTGGCGATTCTGCCGTATGTCGGGGCGATTTTTGGCATGTTCCTGTTCTCGGCGCTGTCCGATGCCAGCGGTCGCCGCAAGATTTTCGTGGCGCTGCCGCTGGCCGGGTTTGCCCTGTGCATGGCGCTGTCGGTGCTGCTGAAAGCACACATCTGGTGGTCGTATGCCGCCCTGGTGGGTTGTGGCGTGTTTATCCAGTCGGCGGCTGGTGTGTTCTGGAGCATTCCGCCACGCCTGTTTAACGCTGAGGTCGCCGGTGGTGCGCGCGGTCTGATCAATGCGCTGGGTAATCTCGGTGGGTTCTGCGGTCCGTATATGGTGGGCGTCCTGATTGCGGAGTACAGCAAGGATGCCGGGGTTTACAGCCTGGCGATCTCGCTGGCGATTGCCTCGCTGCTGGCACTGACGTTACCGGCGCGCTGCGACTCCGCCAAAGGGGAGGCCGCATGAAGAGTTGGTTAGGGCTGGACTGCGGCGGCACCTTTATTAAAGCCGGGTTATATGACGCCCAGGGGCGCGAGCTGGCGGTGGCACGACAAAACCTGCCGGTGCTGGTACCACAGCCGGGCTGGGCGGAACGCGACATGACCCAGTTGTGGCAACAGGCGGCGGCGGTGATCCGCGAAGTGCTGCACCAAAGCGGGCAACAGGCGGCGCAGGTGGCGGGTGTCGGGATCTCTGCTCAGGGCAAGGGGCTATTTCTGCTGGATAAGCAGGGGCAGCCGCTGGGTAATGGCATCCTTTCCTCGGATCGTCGCGCGCTGACGCTGGTGCAGCAGTGGCAGCGTGACGGTATGCCACAACAACTCTATCCGCAAACGCGGCAGACGTTGTGGACCGGCCATCCGGTGTCGTTGCTGCGCTGGATCAAACAACATGAGCCACAGCGTTACGCGACAATTGGCAGCGTACTGATGGCTCATGATTACCTGCGCTTCTGCCTGACCGGTGCGCTGGCCTGTGAAGAAACCAATATCTCCGAATCCAATTTGTATGACATGCAAAGCGGTGGCTGGTCGGCGGCGTTGGCTGAAACCTTAGCGATCAGCGAAATCGTCCCGGCCTTACCACCGATTATCGGCCCGACCGAGGTGGCCGGGTATGTCACCGCGCAGGCTGCGGCCTTGTGTGGACTGCGGGAAGGCACGCCGGTGGTTGGTGGGTTGTTTGATGTAGTGTCGACGGCCCTGTGCGCCGGATTGCATGACGCGACCCGCCTGAACGCGGTAATGGGGACCTGGTCCGTCACCAGCGGCATTACCGACCGCATCATCGCTGAGACCGATTACCCGTTTGTCTATGGCCGTTATGCCATCGACGATCAGTTCATCATCCATGATGCCAGCCCGACTTCCGCCGCCAACCTTGAGTGGTTCTGCCAACAGTGGGGCATCGAAGATTATCAGCAACTGAACGACTGGGTGGCTGCTCTGCCAGCGGCTAGCAGTTCGCTGTTGTTCCTGCCTTTCCTCTACGGCTGCAACGCCGGGACCGACCTGCACGGCAGTTTCTTTGGTATGCAGGCGGGGCACACCCGCGCGCATCTGGTGCAGGCGATCTATGAAGGCGTAGTGTTCTCGCATCTGACCCATCTCAACCGGATGCGTCAGCGTTTCCCGCAGGCCAGCGCGTTGCGTCTGAGCGGCGGGCCGACCCGTTCTGCCCCCTGGATGCAGATGCTGGCCGATGCCAGTGGCTTGCCGGTTGAGGTGCCGCAAATTGCCGAAAGTGGCTGCCTGGGCGCGGCGCTGGTCGCGCTCACCGGCACCGGTGCCTATGTCTCGCTGCAACAGGCGCAGCAGGCGCTGAATCCCGACATCGTCACCTGGCAACCCGATGACACCCGGCACGCCCGTTATCAGCAGAAATATCAACGTTATCAGCAACTGGTCAATGCGCTGGCGGCTGCACAAGGAGTTAACCCATGAGCCTTCCTTTGCTCCAGCTGGCGCTGGACCACACCGACCTCGATGCCGCGCTGAGTACCGCGCAGCAACTCCATCAGGAGGTCGACATCATCGAGGCAGGCACCATTTTGTGTTTCAGCGCCGGGATTGAAGCGGTACGCCGCCTGCGTCAGCAGCATCCGGCGAAAACCCTGGTGGCCGATTTTAAAGTCGCCGATGCCGGTGCCACCCTGGCCAGGATGGCGTTTGACGCCGGAGCCAACTGGATGACGGTGATCTGCGCTGCGCCGCTGGCGACCTTTGCCACCGCACTGGACGTGGCGCGCAGCTATCAGGGCGATATCCAGATCGAGCTGTTTGGTCACTGGACACTGGAAGATGCCCGCCAGTGGCGCAGCCTGGGCCTGACGCAGGCCATCTACCATCGCGGACGTGATGCACAGGCCAGCGGTCAACAGTGGAGCCAGCAGGATCTGGCGGCGATGCAGGCGCTATCCGATATGGGGTTTGCCCTGTCGATCACCGGCGGTATCACCCCGGAAGAACTGCCGCAGTTCCGCAATATCGACGTCAAGGCATTTATCGCCGGACGCGCATTGAGTGACAGTGTCACCGGCATTGCCACCGCTAACCAATTTCATCAGGCCATTGCCAACATCTGGGGAACCGCATGAAACGCCAGCATCCACTGGGAATTTATGAAAAAGCACTGCCGGCCCATCTCACCTGGCCAGAGCGACTGGCCCTGGCGAAAGCCTGTGGTTTCGATTTTGTCGAGATGTCCGTCGATGAGACTGATGAGCGTCTGTCCAGGCTGGACTGGAGTAAAGAACAGCGCCTGTCACTGGTCAACGCGATGATTGAAACTGGCGTCAGCATTCCGTCGATGTGCCTGTCCGGCCATCGCCGCTTTCCGTTCGGTAGCCATGATGCGCAGACACGTCAGCGTGCCGATGACCTGATGGATCGGGCGATTCAACTGGCGAAGGATGTCGGCATTCGCACCATCCAGTTGGCAGGTTATGACGTCTACTACGAACCGCACGATGAAGGCACGGTGGCGCGTTTTGCGGCGGGGTTGTCCCGCGCGGTGGAGCGTGCCGCAGCCGCACAGGTGATGCTGGCGGTGGAGATTATGGACACCGAATTTATCAACGCCATCAGTAAATGGAAGGTGTGGGAGCAGCAACAGGCGTCGCCTTGGTTCTCCGTCTATCCCGACGTTGGCAACCTCAGCGCCTGGGGCAATGACGTTGCCGCCGAACTGACGCTCGGTATTGATCGCATTGCCGCTATCCATCTGAAAGACACCCAACCGGTCACCGCCAGCTCGCCGGGGCAGTTCCGCGATGTGCCTTTTGGTCAGGGCTGCGTTGATTTTGTCAGCGTGTTCCGCACCCTGAAGCAGCTGAATTATCGCGGGGCGTTTCTGATTGAGATGTGGACCGAAAAAGCCGAGGAGCCGGTGGCGGAGATTGTGCAGGCACGGCGCTGGATTGAACAAAAAATGCAGGAAGGGGGATTATTGTGAGCGTATTAACCTTGAAACAACAGGTACTGGAAGCCAACCTGGCGTTGCCGCGCCATCATCTGGTTACCTTTACCTGGGGCAATGTCAGCGCCATCGATCGTGCCAGTGGTCTGGTGGCGATCAAACCCTCCGGCGTGGAGTACGACGGCATGACGGTGGAGGATATCGTGGTGCTGGAGCTGGAAAGCGGGCGTATCGTGGAGGGCAGCAAGAAACCTTCATCGGATACCGCCACCCATTTGGCGCTCTATCGCGCGTTTGCCGACATTGGCGGCATTGTGCATACCCATTCGCGTCATGCCACCATCTGGTCACAGGCCGGGCAGGATTTACCGGCCTGGGGCACCACCCATGCCGATTACTTCTATGGCTCCATCCCCTGTACCCGGCTGATGACCGAGCAGGAGATCGTCAATGACTACGAATACAACACCGGACAGGTGATTATTGAAACCTTCCGCACCCGCGGCATCAGTCCGACGGCGATTCCGGCGGTATTGGTCAATGCCCACGGTCCCTTTGCCTGGGGCAAAGATGCCGACAACGCGGTGCATAACGCCGTGGTGCTGGAAGAGATTGCCTATATGGGAATTTTTTCGCGCCAGCTAACGCCGGGGATCAAAAGCATGCAGCAGGATCTGCTGGATAAACATTTTCTCAGAAAGCACGGCGCAAATGCCTATTATGGGCAGTAACTTGTTTACGTCGCGGCGCGATAAATCGCGCCGCGACGGGGCATACTGAACGATTCGGTTATATTTGCTGGCAAAAAAATTACGCAGAAATTACCAGACCAAAACAGAAAATAAAGCTAATCACTCTCATTATCATTCATCTTTTTTGACACCAGTGATTACTTTATTCATGAATAATAAACCTGTTCTTATGCGCGGGAAAAAGTTCCCTGCGCCCAGCAGCCTGGCGATGATGATCAGTGTCTGCTGTAACTTTGCGGTGCACGCTGCATCAGCGGCTGACACCACCACGCAGGTGACTCCGGCGAAAAAAGTTCCACAGGAAAACACCCTTACCGTCACCGCCACCCCGGTTAACCGCTTCAATCCGGGCGGCGACGCGCTGGTGCCGGCGTATCTTGACGGGCAGGTTGCCAACGGTGGACGCCTTGGCATCCTTGGCGAACAAAGTGCCATGAACGTGCCGTTCAGCATCGTGGGTTACACCAATAAAGCCATTCAGGATCAGCAGGCGCGCTCGGTGAGCGATGTGGTGCGCAACGATGCCTCGGTCGCGACCGGTTATGGTTACGGCAACACCCAGGAAATCTATAAAATTCGCGGCTTTGAGCTGGCCAGTGAAGATATCTCATTTGGTGGCCTGTATGGCGTATTGCCACGTCAGTTTATGCCGGTGGAACTGGCCGATCGCGTGGATATTCTGAAAGGCGCGAGCGCGTTCCTTAACGGTGTGCCGCCGGGCGGCACCGGCGTGGGTGGCACCATCAACCTGGAACCGAAACGGGCCGGGAGCGAGCCACTGACCCGCGTCTCCCTTGACTACACCTCGAAATCCCAGGTGGGCGGGGCGCTGGATATTGCCCGTCGCTTTGGCGACAACGATCAATGGGGCATTCGCGTCAACGCGGTGCATCGTGAAGGGGAAACGGCGGTGGATAATCAGAAACGCCGCCTGACGCTGGGCACCATCGGCCTCGATTATCATGGTGATCGCTTCCGAGCCTCACTGGATGCCGGTGCGGAAAAGCAGACGGTGCACGGTGCGCGTTCGGTGGTGTACACCAGCGGTATGACCAGCATTCCCAAAGCGCCGTCGGCCACCACCAACTACGGCCAGAAATGGGCCTTTACCGACACCAGCAGCCAGTTTGCCATGCTGAAAAGCGAATATGATCTCAGCGACAACTGGACGCTGTACGGCGGTATTGGCGGCAACCATACCCATGAATACGGTTCTTACTCCTCACCGACCGTTAATGACAGCAACGGTGATGCCACTATGGGGCAGATGCGCGTGCCGTATTTCTCCGACGGCCTGTCAAGCCAGGCCGGGATTCGCGGCAAGTTTGACACCGGGTTTGTAAACCACAGCATCAACTTTGGTTACTCCAGCACCTGGAGCCGCATCCGCAGCTCGTATGCGATGTCTTCCGCCAGCATCAGCACCAATATCTACGATCCAACCTATGTTGATGAACCAACCGATGTGGCTTATACCGGCGGCCATATGGACGACCCGCGAGTCACCAGCCGCACCTTCAACAGCGGTGTGTCGCTGGCCGATACCATGTCGATACTGGATGATCGCGTGCAGCTGATCACCGCGCTGCGCCGTCAGTCGGTCAACGTTACTAACTACGATTACGATGGCGTGCAGTCGGCCAATTTTAGCCAGATGAAAGTCACTCCAGCATTTGGTCTGGTGTTGAAACCGTGGAAAAACATCTCCTTCTACGCCAACCATATTGAAGCGTTGCAGGCCGGTGAAACCGCCAGCAGCAGCTACGGCAGCGGTACGGTGGTGAACGGTGGTCAGGTCACCGGTATCGAAACCTCCAAACAAAACGAAGTAGGGGTGAAAGCCGATTATGGCCGTATCGCCGGTTCAATCGCCGTGTTCGAGATCCGCAAACCGGTAGCGACCTATCGCTATCTCGGCAACAGCAGCGGCACCGATCAATATGAATACGGTAACTACGGCGAAGAACGTAACCGTGGTCTGGAACTGAGCCTGTTTGGAGAGCCGGTGTACGGCGTGCGCCTGAACGGTAGCGCCACCTGGATGGACCCGGAACTGACCAAAACTCAGGACGGTACCTATGATGGCAAAGACGCGATTGGCGTACCGCGTTATCAGTTGGTGCTGGGCGGGGAATGGGATATTCCGGGCTTGCAGGGCGTGACCGCGACCGGGCGCGTGATCCGCACCGGTTCGCAATATGCTGACGAAGCGAACACCCTGAAAGTGGATGGCTGGACACGTCTGGATCTTGGCGTGCGTTACGATATGCAACTGCCGAAAAACAACATCGTCTGGCGCGCTACGGTGGAGAACGTCACCAACGAAAACTACTGGGCATCTGCCAGCGATGGCTACCTGACGCAGGGCGACCCGCGTACCCTGAAACTGTCGATGACCGTGGATTTTTAACCGATAAAGGTTCCGGCGCGATAAATCGTGCCGGAACGCATTATTTCAGTCGATCCGCAGAACCACATACCAGGATCTTATCGCGCACCACAGCCTTCATCGCGTCCATACCGACCCGCAGGTAATAACGGGGATCGTTACCTTGCGGATTCTCGCCGAACCAGTTTTTTACCGCCCCGGCAAAGGCAATTTTCAGCTCGGTTGCCACATTGACTTTGCACACCCCCAGGCCGATGGCGCGGCGCACATAATCATCCGGCACATCGCTGGCACCGTGTAACACCAGTGGGATAGTGACGCGCTGATGGATCTTTTCCAGCCGTTCAAAGTCAATCTTCGGCGTATGAGTATAGAGGCCATGCGCGGTACCAATCGCCACCGCCAGGCTATCAACGCCGGTTTGATTGACAAATTCCAGCGCTTCGTCGGGATCGGTCAAAAACGCGCTTTCGTCACTGACCGCCATATCATCTTCCGCACCACCCAGACGGCCCAACTCGGCCTCAACGCTGCAATCATGACGATGGCAGAAGTTGACCACTTCGCGCGTCAGTTTAACGTTATCGGCAAAGGGGACATGACTGCCGTCAATCATCGCGCTACGCACGCCAGCGTGGACTTTGTTGCTGATATCCGCCAGCGTTTCATGGTGGTCAAGATGCAACGCCAGTGGCAGGCCATAACTGCGCGAGTAAGCCTGGCACAGGGCAAAAATCTCCTGGAAGGCGATATGTTTAAAGGTTCCCGGCGTGCCCGCCAGAATCACCGGCGATTGCATCTCTTGGCAGACATCAAGGATCGCCTGAATGGTTTCTGCGTTGTGGATATTGAACGCGGGCACGGCATAGCCATTGGCCTGAGCATCCAGCAGCAGATATTTGGTGGAGATAATGCCCATCAGCGTACCTCCGGCCAGCTATGGATCACCACGCCTTGCACCACACGATTCACCGTCCCACTGGCAGAAGGGGTGTCCGGGGTGATACCCGCTTTCAGCGATGCGGTCAGGGCAAAGATCTGTGCGTAAACCAGGAAGCAGAAGGCCAGCTCGATATCGTTAAAGGTGCGCGAGGCAGGCAGGTAGAGATGTGGACCGGCTTCCATGACCGTTGCTGGCGTATCGCTAATCGCAACCACGCGCAGCGCAATGTTTTCCCGATGCAGCTCAGCCAGCAGATCAAGATCGTATTGGCGGGTATAGGGATGGCTGGAGACAAACACCACCACCAGGGTTTCATCATCAACCAATGATTTAGGACCATGACGGAAGCCCACCGGCGATTCGTAGAAGGCCGCCAGTTGCCCGGCAGTGAGCTCCAGCACTTTGAGGGCAGACTCGCGCGCTGCTCCCTGCAAGCCGCCGCTACCGAGATACACCACGCGCCGCCAGTTGAGATCGCCAAACGCCGACTGGCTGAAATCGCCGTGGCTGGCAATGATCGCCTCACAGCATGCCGCTACGCTGGCAAAGCTGTGGCTGTTGAACAGTTGAGGGGCAAAAATCGCCAGACAACTCAGCATCATGGTGCTGATGCTGCTGGTCATGGCAAAACCACGATCGTGAGTCTCTGCGGGCATCAGGCGCACCCGCGCGTTGTCATGCTCGCAGGCGTAATGATACAGATCGCCGGTCGCGTTGCAGGTGATAATCAGGTGACGGCAATTCGCCACAAACTGATTTGCCAGTTGCACCGCAGCCACGCTTTCCGGACTGTTGCCGGAACGGGCAAATGAAACCAGCAGCAAGGGTTGCTCAGCGTGAAAGTAATCCATCGGGTTGGTGACGAGGTCGGTGGTGGGGATGGCCACCACGTTGGCTTGTAACTGACGTGCCAGGCAAGGCGCGATAATGTCGCCGATAAAGGCGGAGGAACCCGCGCCGGTCAGAATAATTTTCCCGCCAGGTTGCGCATAGAAGGTGTTCAGCCAGTCATCCAGTTCTGCACGCTGGGTGTCGAGATGGTGCAGGGCGGTCATCCAACTGGTCGGTTGCTGGCGAATCTCTTCTTCGGTCCAGGTTTGAGTGCCCGACGTGTTGGCCGCAAGGGTTTCATTCATAACACTATCCTTAAGATTAAGCCGTGACAGAAAGGCAATCAGATGGTTTCACTACCTTTCTTTTTGCGGTGTTTTTGTTATTTCAATTAATAATGCAATCTACAAGAAAGAAAGTGAAAGCACAACATGAAAAAGGAAGAAAACGAAAGGTGATAATAATTAGGATGTGCCGAAACCGCGTGATAAATCACGCCGCTACGGATCATGCGGAAGTAGCGGCGCGATTTATCACGCAACGCCGTGAGATGCAGCCAACAATTGTAGCCGCGCGATTTATCGCGCAACGCCGTGAGATGCAGCCAACAATCGTAGCGGCGCGATTTATCGCGCAACGCCGTGAGATGCAGCCAACAATCGTAGCGGCGCGATTTATCGCGCAACGCCGTGAGATGCAGCCAACAATCGTAGCTACCGTCTTGAACGTCAAGCGGTAGCTGCGTAATTTTCATCCCACTTCATCCGCGTTTTCAGCACCCCGAAGCACTGATGAACCAGCTTGCGCATCACCGCTCCAGGCGCGGCCTTGCTGGCTTTGCCCTTCGCGATTAGCCTCTGGTACAGCGCCTTCGCCGGGGCATTCCACCTGATCGCTACGATCGCCGCCATATACAGTTTCGCCCTTACGTCTGCCGGGCCTGTTTTTGACATCCGCGCACGCCCCCTGACTGAGCTCCCGGACGTTTTTTCCACCGGTACCACACCCAGCCACGCAGCGGCCTGTGAAGCACACCGGAACGGACACGAGCGCAGCACCGACAGCATTGTCGTGCCCACCACGCTGCCTATTCCTTTTATCGATTCCAGCAGCTCACGGTCTTCCTTCAGACCCGGATGATTATCTGTGTGGTCTGAGATGAGCGCTTCAATACGCTTCAGCTCGTCCCTGTGGGCTTTCAGGGTTCTCTCCAGCGAGTCAATGATTTCAGGCGCTGTGCGGGTTGAATGGGCTTTTTCCAGTCGGTTCTCCGCCCGCTGGACATCAGCCTGAAGTGAGTCCCGCAGACGCACCAGCTCCCGAAGTTTACGGACCTCCGGGGAGGGTGGCACCCAGGCATCAGGCTGTTTCAGCTCGCCATAACGGGCCAGGATGTAAGCATCAACGGAGTCGTTTTTAGTCAGGATAGCCATTCCACGGGCGAACTCCCTGACCCGCTGAGGATTGCTGATGCAGACCGTGACGGGGGTATTTTCATGAAGACTGAAGGCGACGTTTTCGTGATAAATGCCGGTCGCTTCGAGCACCACCATCACCTGTTCAGGATGGCATTTTTGCCTGATTAACCAGTCATTTATCTCCCGGCCGGCGTCGGGATGATTTTTGAGGGTTTTGGTTTTCTTTTTCCCGTTGCCGGGCAACAGGCAGAGGTCGAGTTTGTTTTTACTGACATCAATACCGAGATAAATCATAAGACAGCTCCCTTTCACATGAACCATCACGCCATCTTGCCTTGTACATACGAAGTCAGAGCTTCTGGTTACCGTTCAGAGTAGATGCTGGCGTGAAAGGAGAAACGGAGGACTTTAAGCTACGGCACAAGATCGGGTCTTAAGCGGCGCGACAAGCTGCCTCCGTTTCGTGTAACGGGTAGCTAACCAGTTACAACTTCAAGATACAAGCGGCGCGATTTATCGCGCAACGCCGTGAGATGCAGCCAACAACCGTAGCGGCGCGATTTATCGCGCAACGCCGTGAGATGCAGCCAACAATTGTAGCCGCGCGATTTATCGCGCAACGTCGTGAGATGCAGCTAACAATTGTAGCGGCGCGATTTATCGCGCAACGCCGTGAGATGCAACCAACAATCGTAGCGGCGCGATTTATCGCGCAACGCCCAATGGAGAGAAAATAATTAACAGGCAGGCAAAGGAGAAATAATAAATTATTATATTTAACCTGGCGATAACAATATCACCATAATAATTTCGTATTGATTAACGGGTAATGAACAATAACCAACTCATAATAGTAACTGCCGACGTCAGAATATAGCCGATGCCTTCACCCGTCATATATCGGCGCATGGTCATATGCATATGACCCACCTGAATTTTTTCACGCTTCTCTTCGTGCGTGGCGTTGACGATGGTACGGAACGCGGCAATACCATTGGTCAGCAACAGTGAACAAAAAGCAGCAACGGCGAGGGTTAGCATGTTATGCATGGTCATGGATTTCATTAATTCTGTCAGTCAAAGCGGAAGGCTATTTTATTTCAAGTGCCCGTAGATTGCAGGTAAAAATTAACTATCAATATCATCGTCCCAAACTTCAATAAATATTTTCGCGATAAATCGCGCCGCTACAAAGTGTTATGTCGCGGCGTGATTTATCCCGCCTTGCCGTATTCAGTCAGGCAACCGCAACGCCTTTTACCCAGAGCTGCTGTGGAATCAATTGATTATCCAGCGCCAGAATATTGGCCTGTTTTCCAGGCGCGAGGGTGCCCAACTGGTGAGACAGGCCCAGCAGACGTGCCGGATGCAGGCTTGCCATGTGAATCGCCTGTTCGCTACTGACGCCGCCATAGCTCACCATATTGCGCACCGCCGCATCCAGCGCCAGTGTACTCCCCGCCAGACCGCCCGCTGCGCTGCGCACCACGCCTGCACGCATCTCCACGTTGTGGCCGCAGATGGCGTATAACCCATCGGGCATGCCCGCGGCGCGCATGGCATCGGTTATCAGGATGATGCGGTGCGCGGCGCACTGGCAGGTGACACGCATTACCGCCGGATGGACATGATGACCATCCGCAATCAACTCCAGCCAGGCGCGGGAATCACTCAACCCGGCTCCGACCATACCAGGTTCGCGATGGTGTAAACCACTCATACCGTTGAAGCAGTGCACCAGCCCATCGGCACCGGCATCCAGCGCCGACTGCGTCTGAGCGTAACTGGCGGCACTGTGGCCCAGCATCACGCGAATACCCCGCGCTTTCAGGTGGCGAATTGCCGTCAGTGCATCAGGTTTTTCCGGTGCCAGCGCCACCATACGCAGCGTGCCTTGCGCGGCCTCGATCAACTGATCAATTTCGGCCACCGCCAGCTCGCGAAACCACTCAGGCAGATGCGCGCCACGGTTTTCGGGCGTAAACCACGGCCCCTCGAGGTAGCTGCCAAGTAACTGTGCACCCCGGGGATCATGCCGGTAAACGGCAATCCGTCGTAACGCCGCGTCAATTTCCGCCAGCGGGGCGGTGACCGTCGTCGCCAGCCATGCCCCCACACCTTCACACGCTTTGTGTCGTGCCAGGGTGGTGAGCACCGCCGGATCGTCATCCATCACATCGACGCCCGCGCCGCCGTGAACGTGGGTATCGATATAGGCCGGACTTAACAGCTCGACATCGCGTCGGCTATCGCCCACGGCAATCGGCTGAATGACGGTGATGATGCCATCAACGATATGGAGTTGCTGATCGTCGCGCCAGCCACCTTCACACAGCAACCGCCGCGCGCGAATGATCTGTTCCATCAGTGGATCTCCTTATGCTGGCTGACAGGCCTGGTGATACTGCTGCAACACATCCTGGATATGGTCGATCAGCAGGGCATGGGGCGTTGCCGCCAACTGGCCCTGGCGCACCTTGCCATACTGTAACGGCAGATATTGGCTGATCAGCGGTAACGGTAGCGCGGTATCGGCCAGATTGCGGATCAGCACCTTAAACGCCTCGGCAATCTGCGCATCTGGCCAGTAATAACGCACGCGGTCTGAATAGCTGAAGCCACGAGCCAGACGGCGGGTGGCACTGTCGCCGTGATAATGGCTATGCCAGTAGTCCGGTTTGTCGAGCATCACGCCATCCAGAACAGTGCGCAGGTGAGAGCAGGCTTTAGCGCTCAGTAGTTCTTCTTCAATACCCGCCAGGGCAAACAGCGCTTCCCGCAGGGCAAACGTCAGTGCAGGCCCGACTTTAAGGATGGCGAAATGGTCGATCACCAACTGCCGCAAGGCTTGCGGGGTTTGATAATCGGTGGAGTGGGCTTCAAACAACGGGCGTCCGGCGCTTTCCGCCCACTGGCACAACTGTTGGGCTTTTTGTGGCTGATAATCAATGATATGGGTATGGTCAAACTCGACGCCAGGCTGTACCACCAGGCCGATGATACGCGGCCAGAGTGCTGACAACCCGTGCTGCTCAAATGCCTGATGGTGCGCCATCAGCGTCGCCTGTGCCGCTTCCGGGGTGGTGACGGCTAATTCGGTCAATGTTTCGTGCGCGCCGCCGGGTACCGGGACTTCAGTGCCAATTACATACACCAGGTCGCGGCAACCAAAGTGCTGCTGGCAGGTGGCTTCGGCAATCGCCGCCAGGCGGGCGGCGCGCTGTGCCATGATTGCATCGGTCAGCGGCACCGGATCATCAGCGCAGGACATGCTGCAATCCAGGTGGATCTTCTTGAACCCCGCCTGCACATAATGCGCAATCAACACCTCCGCGTGCTGCATCGCAACCTCGGCAGGCTGTTTTTGCCAGCGATTCGGGCCGAGATGATCCCCACCCAGAATCAGCTGCTCACGCGGGAACTGGCAGCTATCCGCCAGTTGCCAGAGAAAATCTCGAAAGTCAGCGGGGGTCATCCCGGTGTAACCGCCGGTCTGATCGACCTGATTGGAGGTGGCTTCAACCAGAAGCGGTTGCTGATGGTCACGGGCAAAGCACAGCGCCGCTTCCAGTACTAACGGATGGGCGGAACAGACGGAGAAGATTCCGTTCTGCTCACCCTGGCGATGACGTTCGATGATTTCAGTTAATAGTTTCACTTTAGGCTCCACAGGGTCAGATGCCACCCATTCACCTTTCATAATCTTTCGTTATGTGCCGGGTAGCGACTTATGAAAACAAAATGAAAGCTATCAGAGGTCGTAACAGAAAGGCAAGGAAAAGATAACGCAAGGTGTGTAGGTTGTTGTGGCTTACTGTTGCGCTGACAGAGGTTGCATTTCACCGAAAGAAAGGTGTTAATAGCGCAATCGAAATAAAACGAAAGACTGGATTAACTAATGGCACAATCCATAGCGGCGCGATAAATCGCGCCGCTACCAGTCTTAAAAGACCAAACTGGCAGGTAAACTCAATGCAGCATTCCGATAACCCAATGGAAAAAAGCGTGGCGGCCACCAGCGAGCGTCGCGAGCAGATCATTCAGAAATTACGCCAGCATGGCAGTGTGCAGGTGAATGACCTCGCCACCCTATACGGTGTTTCGACCGTGACCATCCGTAACGATCTGGCGTTTCTGGAGAAGCAGGGCATCGCGGTGCGGGTCTATGGCGGTGCGCTGATCTGCGATAACGGCACGGCGGCGGAACCTTCGGTCAAAGATAAAAGCGCGCTTAATGTGTCGGCGAAACGCAGCATCGCCAGCGTTGCCGCTGAGCTGATTAAACCGGGCCACCGGGTGATCCTCGATTCCGGCACCACCACCTTCGAGATTGCGCGTCATATGCGTCAGCATCAGGATGTGATCGCCATGACCAATGGTATGAACGTCGCCAATGCGCTGGTTGAAGCGGAAGGGGTCGAGGTGCTGATGACCGGCGGCCATTTGCGTCGCCAGTCGCTGTCCTTCTATGGCGACCAGGCCGATCAATCGTTGCAGAATTACCATTTTGATCTGCTGTTCCTTGGCGTGGATGCCATCGACCTGGAGCGCGGCATCAGTACCCACAATGAAGACGAAGCGCGTCTGAACCGCCGCATGTGTGAAGTGGCAGAACGCATCATCGTGGTGACGGATTCCAGCAAATTTAACCGCTCCAGCCTGCACAAAATCATTGATACCCAACGCATCCACATGATCATCACTGACGACAGCATTCCGCAAAACAGCCTCGAAGGGCTGCGCAAAGCGGGGATTGATGTAGTGCTGGTCAGCCAGTAAATGGCGCGGGCATGGATCTGCCCGCGTCACGACTCAGGCTGGCTGCGGTGCAGTCAGCAAACGATCGAGTTTTTCCCACACCGGTGCCAGGTCCACCAACTTACGCTGTTCGCGTGCTTCATCCATCGCCAGTGCCAGAATCCCCGCTTCGATCGCATCCTGCGGCGACACCGGCAGCGGGCCGCCCCGCAGCACATGATCCATCACTTCCTGCGCCATCTGTTCATCGGCCCCATAATGTTGCGACAATGCGGTGCGGGTGGCATAGGTGTTGTCGACGGTTTTCTTGCCGCTCATCACATCGTGCACCCACAGGAAGCCGCGAATAAAATCGCCCTCAGCCTGACCGCGTGAACCCATGATACAGAAGCGGCGGAACTGGTCCGGCGCGTTGAGATTGGTGTGGAAATTCAGCGCGACGCCGTTGGCGTATTCCACAATCGCAACCTGGTGGTCGACAATGTCACCATCGCTGTCGAACACCTTGTCATCACCCAGCCAACCCGAGGGTTTTTGATGAAACAGCGCCATATCGTCCACCCCTTGCTGACGCGGATCGTTTTCCGGCACAAAGTTGCGGCGACCACCGAAGCTGGCGACGCGCATCGGGCGCGAACCGATCAGGCTGTTGTACAGATCGAGGTCGTGGCAGCATTTCTCCAGCATAAAACTGCCGGAGTAGCGCGAGTAGCGTCGCCAGTCACGCATAAAAAACGCGCCGTGGTATGGATAGATATGTTCCGACGCTTCCACCGAGACGATATTGCCTAACGCCCCTGACTGACGGGCCTGCATCACATCGCGATACATGGGGGCATAGCGCAGCACCAGGCCGATCAACAACTGCTCCTGACCATACCGGGCCAGCAGCTCCGCCAGTTGGAAGCTTTGCTCCATGCTGGCGACCACCGGTTTTTCGCAGAACACCTTCACACCTGCCGCCAGCCCGATACGGATATGCTCAAGATGCAGATGGTTGGGGGAGCCAATCATCAGCAGGTCAAGCTGTTGCGCCGCCAGCAAGGCTTCGGGTGTGTCATAAGCAACACCGGCATCAATACCATGTTGTTGCAGCGTTGCCAGCCCGGCAGGAGCCGGGTCGACATAGCCGACGATGGTGAAGTCTGGCGACAGGCTGCTGAACACATGCCCGAGGTAGCCGAGACGAAATCCTAATCCAATAATGCCCACTTTCATGACGTTCTCCCGCGTTTTAGCGATCGGCGATAATGATGTCGACGCCCATTTTCTCCAGGGCGCGCACGTATTGTTCGGATATGGCGCTGTCAGTGACCAGCCGGTGAATGCGTTCCACTTCGCGGATCAGACAGAAACTGGTACGGCCAAACTTGCTGGAGTCGGCTACGGCGATGATTTCACGCGAGACATCGCACATCGCCCGGTTAATCTGCGCTTCGCCCAACTGTGGCGTGGTGATTCCGGCGGCGAGGTCAAAGCCATCGACACCGAGAAACAGTTTGTCGAAACGGTACTGACGGATATGTTGCTCGGCGGTGGGGCCATCAATTGACCATGAGGCGCTGCGCACGTTACCACCCAGCACCATCAGATGGATGTTCTCGCGGCTGGCCAGTTCATAAGCGATGTTGATGGCATTGGTCATCACTACCAGCTCCTTTTTGCTCTCCAGATGCTTGGTCATCAGACTGGTGGTGGAGCCGGAATCGATAATCACCGCCTCTCCGTCGTTGATCAGGGCGGCGGCGGCTTTAGCGATAGCGAATTTGACGTCGCGATTGATTTTGCCTTTGTCTTCCAGCGGGCGATCAAAGACAAACTGGCGATTGAGCTGCGCGCCGCCATAGCCGCGAATGGCGCAGCCACTTTTCTCCAGCCAGCGCAAATCATTGCGGATGGTGACGGAACTGACGTTGTACAGGGCGCTGAGATCTTCCACCCGTACCACACCTTCGCGCCTCAACTGCTCAATAATCGATTCACGACGTTGCTCGGTATTGATCATAGGGACTCTCTTTCAGCATCGTTGAGGAGGGCAGCACCGCGTACGCCGCTGCTGTCACCAAAAACCGGGGCCAGAATCGCCGCCGGAGGACAGATGGCAAATAAATTTTCGCGCATCGCTTCCGGCAGCAACGGGTAGATTTCAGGAATATTCGACAAACCGCCGCCCAGCACAAAGGCGTCAATATCCAGCAGCATTTGTAACCCCGCCAACGCACTGGCAAGCACGGCGATAAAGCGATGGAATATCTGCTGTGCCAACGCATCGCTGTCACGATAGCTGTGCATCAGTTCCGGCAGGTTGCTGGCCGGATGGCCAAAGTGCTGACTCAGCGCCAGCAGGCCGCGACCGGAGACATAGCGCTCGTAACAATCGGTCAGGCCGCAGTTGCAACTGAACGAGGGCAGTGCGTAACGTCGGAACAACTGCGCGGGCACCGGCAAATGCCCCCACTCACCGGCCAGGCCGTGTTTACCGCGGAACAACTGCTTATCCACCACCAGACCGCCACCGGCGCCGGTGCCAATAATCGCGCCAAACACCACCGAATAATCCTGCGTCTGCGGCGAATGCGCCTCTGACAGGGCAAAGCAGTGGCAGTCATTGGCGATTGCCACAGGGCGGTTGAGCAGCGTCTCGATATCCCGTTTCAGGTTGCGTCCGGTCAGACAGGGAACGTTGGCCGCCAGTTGCTGCCGGGTATGCGGGTCAGTGATACCCGGCAAACCGATCCCCACTTTCCCTTTTCCTCCAAATTGCTGATCCGCCTCCTGTGTGAGCTTCACCAGGCAATGCAGAAAGGCGGAGTAATCCTCACCAGGGGTCGGCACCCGTTGGCGAAACAGCGGTTGCATGCTGTCATCAAAGGCGGCGATTTCAATTTTGGTGCCGCCGATATCAAAGCCGTAGCGCATCGGTGTTATCTCGCCATCGGGCGGAGTACGCGCCCGTGATTGATATCAAACAAATGCGCGTGCTCCAGCGCCAGGTGCAGGCCGATACGCTCACCGGGTTGCAGCGACCAGCCGGGCGAGGAGGGGAAGCGCGCGACAAAGTGACGACCTGCGACATCGCAATGAACGATCTCCTCATTCCCCATATGTTCCAGCGTCTGCACCGTTGCGGGCAGCGCGGCGGGGGCATCTGCCGTGGTGATTGCCACATGTTCCGGGCGAATACCGAGGCAAATCTGTTCCTCGTTATAGTCGTTAAGACGCTCGGCGACGCTGGCTGGCAGCGGTAAATGTCCGGCATCGCCAAAGGAGAGCGTTAACGCATCCGCGTTACGCATAATAGTTACATCATGCAGGTTCATAGCCGGGCTGCCGATAAACGCGGCCACGAATTTGTTTGCTGGCTGATGATAGAGGGTCACCGGCTTATCAACCTGCTGAATCACCCCGCGATCCAGGACGCAGATACGGTCGCCCATCGTCATCGCTTCCACCTGATCGTGCGTGACGTAAATCATGGTAGAGGGAAGTCCTTCCGCTTTCAGTTGCTGATGCAGATTGATCAGTTGCAGGCGCATCGAGACGCGCAGTTTGGCATCGAGGTTGGAAAGCGGTTCATCAAATAAAAACACGCGGGGGCGGCGTACGATGGCGCGGCCCAGCGCGACACGTTGGCACTGGCCGCCAGATAACTGGCCCGGTTTACGCTCCAGCAGGTGACTGATCTCCAGATTTTCTGCCGCTTCACGCACCCGGCGATCGATCTCATCACGCGGCATTTTGCCTTGCAGGCTAAACGCCATATTTTTGTACACCGTCATATGGGGGTAGAGCGCGTAGTTCTGGAACACCATCGCCACTTCGCGGTCCTTGGGTAATACCTGATTTACGCACCGGTTCTGGATCACGATCTCGCCTTCGCTGACGCTTTCCAGTCCGGCAATCATGCGCAGCAGCGTCGATTTGGCGCAGCCTGATGGCCCGACAAACACCATAAATTCGCCTTCCTGAATCGACAGCTCAATACCGTGCAGCGCCTGGAAGCCGTTGGGATAAATTTTCTTCACATCATGTAATTGAATACCAGACATAGCTGCTTCCTCTGAGTGGTGAATTAGCCTTTCACACCGGCGCTGGCAATGCCCTGGATGAAATAGCGTTGGAAAAAGATGAATAAAATCAACATCGGTAATACCGCCATCAGTGCACCTGCCATCAACATCGGATAGGGCACACCGGCACGGCTGGCAAGGGACGCCAGGCCAACGGGTAACGTGAGTTTATTGACGCTGGTATTGACGATCAGTGGCCACATCAGGTTATTCCACGCCCACAGACCATTGATGATGGTGCAGGCAATCAAACCCGGACGAATCAACGGCAACAAAATGCGCCAGAAAATGGTGAAGTGGTTGTAGCCGTCAAGTAACGCTGCCTCTTCCAGCTCGCGCGGTACGCCAAGGAAGAACTGCCGCAGCAGAAAGGTGGCGTAGATACTGAAAATGCCAGGCAGGATCAGACCGCTCAGGGTGTTCACCAGGCCGAGCTTTTGCACAATCAGAAACTGTGGGATCAGAAAGGCTTGTGCTGGCACCATCAGAATCGAGACGCACAACATAAACACCGTATCGCGCCCGCGAAAGGTCAGGCGCGAAAAGCCGTAGGCGGCCATAGCAGCAATCAACATTTGCAGCGTGACGGTAAAGAAGGTGTAGAGAAACGAGTTGATATAAAAGGTGGTGAACGGAATCTCGGTCAAAATGCGGTGATAAGCCTGCATCGAGGGATGTGCAGGCAGGATCGCCATAGGAATCTGAATGCTTTCCGGCTGCGTTTTCAGTGAGGTCAGCAGCATCCAGATAAAGGGTACCAGCGAAATCAGGCTGGCGAGCGTCATCAGGGCATAGACGGTCAGGCGGCGCAATTTTTCCTGATGTTGACGGCGGAACCACGCCAGTTCTTCGGATTGGGGTAACGTGCTCATGACTGGCTTCCTCAGGTCACTTTAATTTTTTTGCCAATAAACATCTGAACCAGGCTAATCACCAGGGTCACGACAAACAGCACCACGGCAATCGCTGAGGCATAGCCTTTTTCCTGTAAATAAAACGCGTATTTGTAGAACAGGAAGGTCACGGTCATGGCATCGCTTTCAATCATCGAGCGGTCGAACATGAGAAAGATGACGTCGAAGATTTGCAGCACTTCGATAAAACTCATAATCGAGACGAAAAACAGCGTGGGTAGCATCAGCGGCAGCGTAATAAAGAAGAAGCGTCGTAAGGTGCCAATGCCATCAATATCGGCGGCTTCATAGACCTGACGGGGAATATTCTGTAAACCGGCCAGCAGGATAATGATTTTTAGCGCCAGTGATGACCAGATGATAATAATCGACACGCTAAGATGAACCACTTTGGGGTCGGACAGCCAGTCAACTGAGGGCAGGCCAATAAATCCCAGCAGGTGATTCACCAGACCAAAATCACCGTTGAACAACCATTGCCACACCATCGCGACCGCCGCAGGCATGGTGATGGCGGGCAGAAACAGCAGGGTGCGGAACAGCGTCTTGCCGCGAATGGGTTGATTCAGGCCAATCGCCAGCAGCAGCGAGAGCGCCAGACTGACGGGCACGCACACCACCACATAGAACAGGGTATTGAAGGCAGCAGTATAAAAATCATCATCGCTGAACAGATCACGATAATTATCCAGACTGACTTCAGTCCAGTTCATAAACTGGTTGAGGTCGGTAAAGCTGTAAAATAGCGTCTGGAGAAAAGGGATGAAATAAAATACCAGCAGGCCGATAACCAGCGGAGCGATCATTATCCAGCCCCAGAAACGCTCGGCTCGTTCCAGACTACTGACATTTTTTACCGTTTTAACCGCAGGAAGATTTACGGTGACGGGAGAGATATTTTCCATCTTTATCGGCTCGGTAGCGGCGCGATTTAACGCGCAGGTTGTCGTAACGGCGCGATAAATCGCACCGTTACGGATTGCGTCTTACTTTTCCATCACCCGGCTAATTTTCTTCACCGATTTATCCATCTCTTCTTTGGCATCCGCACCCATAAAGATTTTCTTCAGGCTGCTGATCCACATGTTTTGCCACTTCGGTGTATTGGTGCCTGCCGTCGGGTAAGCGGTGGCGTGGTCCAGCGCAGTGAGATAGGCAGTAACATCGACCTGCTTAATATTGGCGGCCCAGGCAGGCATCGCCTGTTTGTTGGCGGGGATCACCGCGGCGGCCAGTTCCTCCTGTGAGGATTTCTGCGCCATAAAGGAGACATAACGCCAGGCGGCATCTTTATGCTTGCCGTTCGCATACAGGGCGAAGCCGAGGCTGTGCGCAACACCCGCTTCTTTATCGATGCGTGGCATTTCGATCACGCCGATATGATCATTAATCTGTGGGTTGCTGGCGAACGGGGCCGCCTGCCAGGAACCGGCGTACACCATTGCCGCGCGGTTGGAGGTAAACACCGAGTCGGTTTTCAGCTCGCTCATCTGGTTGGCAGTCGGCAGCAAGCCGCCTTTCATCATTTGCTGCAACTGTTGGTAAACCCAAATGGCGTTATCGCTGGCGATATCCGTCGGTTGGCCATTGGTCGGAACAATATGGACGCCTTTCTGATACAGCAGGTTCAGGTAGCTTTCCTGACCGTCATTGCTCAGGTCCATATACAGCGGGAAAGCATCGCCCTTCAGTTTGGCTTTCAGCGCGGTGGCGGTGGTTTTCAGATCATCCCAGGTCCAGCCTTTTTTCGGATAACTGACGCCAGCCTGATCAAACAGTTTTTTGTTGTACCAGACAGCGATGGCATCCACATCACGCGGAATCGCCAGTTGGTTGCCGTCAAACTGATAGGCCTTCACCGAACTGGCAACGATGTTGTTAAGATCGACTGATTTATCGTTCAGGTAGCCGTTCAGTGGGGCCAGGACGTGGTTCTGCGCATACTGAATAAAGTAGGGCATGTTGACCCAAAAGATGTCCGGTGCGACGCCCCCTGCGACGGCAGAGTCCAGTTTGACGAAATACTGAGATGCAGGCACCACTTCAATATCAATATTGATATCCGGGTTGGCCTTCTCAAATGATTGCGCAATTTTTTCTTCCGCAGGAAGTTGATTACGATCCCATATTGCATAACGTAAGGTTATTTTATCTGCGGCGTGGCTGAGTGCAGGAATTAAAAGTGCGACAGCTAATGCAATTCCGGAAATTACTGGTCTGGCGTGAGACTTATTGTTTTTAGCAGACAGCATGACACAACCCTCATCAATAAGAAGTATTTCTCTGGAAAGACCCGGTGTGGATAAATGATTTTGTAAACCATCCGTAATCTGGCTGTCAACAACGAAAAAGTGTAAGCACAACCCATGATTTTCCTTTCGATCTTTCGAAATCGAAAGGTTTTTTGCGGGTTTACAGCACTGTTTTCGTAACAGAAAGAACGAATCGAAAGGCCTGGCGAGGGCTAATGATCTAATTAGCAAGGCTTTTTTTTGACGCTGTTAAGAGGTTTTACCGGAGGTTGATAATTGTAATTAAAACCAGGCTGACGCCTTTATTTTCGCGCTGCTTTCGCTATTGGCAGGAAAATATTATGTTTTGCGAGCTGCGTCATCTTATTTTCTTATTACCTTTTTTTTCTATTTTTTCTTGTCTGTTTGCGTGTTATTAAATTGCAAAATTTCTGACACTGTAAGGGATGAACCATGACGTTACATCTGCGGCTGACTTCGTCGCTGGAAAAAATGTTTCACCAAAAAACAATTGCCGACGTAAAGCAACTGGCAACAACCAGCATTCTCGCCAATGAGACACTCTCATTTCAGGCGCAATATTTTCTACCTTCCACCGAGCGCAAAACGCGACGCACCTTGCATTGGTCGGTTGAAGGGGAGTTAGCACCGTGGTTGCAGGTGTATCAGGTCACGTCTGTGCCGGGACATTTACCCTGCTACAACACCGTGGATGACCATTATTTGACCACGGAGCCAGGTCTGTTTCCCGATCTGCTGATGCCGTTGACCGGCCCGACCATGCAAATCACCTGCAATTATCAGGGCGCGTTGTGGCTGTGCCTGACACCGCCGCCGGAAGGTTTACCGCCTGGCGAACATACAATAACGCTGCGCTTCTATGAAGAAGCCGAGAACAGCGTGATGAGTGAAGCGGCACTGGTGGTGACGGTGTTACCTGCCACTCTGCCTGCACAACAGCTTTACCATACCGAATGGATTCATACCGATTGCCTGGCGAATTATTATCAACTGACGGTGTTCAGCGAGGAGTACTGGCAGGCGGTGCGCAAATTTGTGCAAAGTGCCATGGCGCATGGCGTCAATATGATGTTGACGCCGCTGTTTACGCCACCGCTCGATACCGCGCCAGGGACGGTACGTACTGAGGTGCAACTGATTGACGTCTTTGATGACGGGCAGGGTGGCTATCGCTTTGGCTTTGAACGGCTGGCCCGCTGGGTAGATTTATGCCGTACCGAGGGCATCCGCGATTTTGAGATCGCCCACTTTTTTACCCAATGGGGAGCGGCGCATGCGCCGCATATTGCGGTACAACTGCCGGATGGCAGCCGTGAGCCACGTTTTGGCTGGCATACCGATGCCTTTGGTGAGCAGTGGCGGCAATTCCTGAGCGCCTTCTTACCACAACTGACGGCGTGGTTTGATGAGCAGGGTCTGCGTGATCGGGTGTGGTTCCATATTTCCGATGAACCGACCGATCAACATCTGGAAAATTACCGTAAAGCCAGCGATCTGCTGCGGCCGTTAATTCCCGGCTACCGTACGCTGGATGCCTTGTCCGATTATGACTTTTATCGCCTTGGCTTGGTGGAAAAACCGGTCACCGCCTCTGACCATCTGGAGCCATTCCTGGAAAATCAGGTGCCAGGGCTGTGGACGTATTATTGCTGCGCCCAGTATCTCGATGTGGCTAACCGTTTTATGGCGCAACCGTCGCTGCGTAACCGTATCCTCGGGGTGCAGCTTTGGCTATACCGGATTGAAGGGTTTCTGCACTGGGGCTTTAACTTCTACAACAGCGAATTGTCGCGTGAGGCAATCGATCCTTTTGCCGTTACCGATGGTTTGCAGGCATTCCCGGCGGGTGATCCATTCCTTGTTTATCCCGGCAAAGACTTCACGCCGCTGCCTTCGATTCGCCTTAAGGTGCTGCTGGAAGCGATGCAGGACTTGCGCGCCCTGCAATGTCTGGAAGCGTTGCAAGGTCGTGCGGCCGTTGAGGCGTTGGTTGATGACGTGATGGGGATGCGTATTACCTTCAAAGCGTGGCCGGCCGATGCGCAGAAGTTATTGCATCTGCGTGCCGAGGTTAACCGCCGTATTGGCACATACATGGAATAATTCCCCATTGTAGCGGCGAGATTTATCGCGCGATCTTTTTCCGGCATCGCGCACAGAATCTGCGCGATAAATCGCGCCGCTACGGTGATTTATTGAAAAGTGACGGTTTTTTTGGGTTTTTGGTCAACCGCCAACGAGAACACATCCGGGCGGGCATAATGTCCGACCACGTCAAAATCATAGCGGGCGCGAATCAGTTCATCGGTGTCGATTTGGGCCGTGAGTAATCCTTCGCTGCCGCGCAACGGTCCTGCCAGCACATCCCCAAGTGGACCGATAATCACACTTCCCCCCTGAATCAGCGGGCGCTGGCTGTCCCAGCCGGGGATCTCTATACCCAATTCGGCTGGCGAGGGTTGCAACTGGCAGGCGCTTAACACAAAACAGCGACCTTCGTGGGCGATATGCCGCATTGATGCCTGCCATACATCACGTTCATCTACCGTGGGCGCGCACCAGATTTCTACCCCTTTGGCATACATGGCGGTACGCAGCAACGGCATATGGTTTTCCCAGCAGATGGCGGCACCGATACGTCCGGCCTGAGTATCCACCACCGGCAGCGTAGAACCATCGCCCTGGCCCCAAATCAGGCGTTCGGTTCCGGTTGGCATCAGCTTGCGATGTTTTGCCACCAGACCATTTTCCGGTTCGAAAAATAACGCGCTGCAATACAGGGTGCTGCCTTCACGTTCAATCACACCAATCACCAGTGCGGCCTGGGTGCGGTGTGCCAGTGCGGCCAGCGCCTCCGTTTCTTTACCCGGCACATCAATGGCGTTGGCAAAATATTCTGCCCAGGTTTCACGTCCCTGTGGCAGACGATAGCCCAATTGGGTGCCAAAGGTTTCACCTTTCGGATAGCCGCCAAGCAGGGCTTCGGGCATCACCACCAGGCGCGCCTGGCTGGCAGTAATTTGTTGTTCATAAGACAGAATCTTCTCTAACGTCTGCGCTTTACCTTCAGGTGCGGAGCCAATTTGTAGCACCGCCACGGTTGAGGATGTCATGGCAATTTACCTGTGAGCGGGGAGTTGAAGCCAAGGTATACCTTGGTATAGTGCTATGAATCAATCCTCAAAAATGACTATCAGATATGAATACAATTAATATCGAGTCGCTTGACCTGAATTTGTTTAAAGTTTTCGAAGCGTTGTATGAAGAGGGCAGCGCCAGCCGTGCTGCGCTGCGTCTTGGCATCACCCAGTCGGCCGTCAGTGCCGCGCTGGGCCGGTTGCGGAAAATTTATGGTGACCCTATGTTTGAACGCACGGGACGCGGCTTACGCCCGAGCCGTCGTGCGGAGGAATTAAAACCCATTGTCAGTGAAGCGTTAAATCGCTGTCGTCAGAGTCTGGCGCTGGCGCAGCGGGAACAGGCGGAATTCGAGGGCAGAACCCTGGTGTTAGGCTGGTCCGACGATTATGAAATCGCGCTGGCACGCCAGTTGATCAACCGTGTGGCAGAGGCGTATCCCGGACTGCGGCTGATCTTCCGACAAATTCACAGCCGCATCGCTGCCGGGATGTTGATGAACCGGATGGTCGATTTGGCCGTGACTTCTGGCAGTGGCAACTCGGCGGCGTTGAGTAAAGAGTTGGTCGGGGTCAATGGTTACGCCTGTGTACTGGACTTTGCACCGCCAACGGGTGAATTGACGCTGAGTGACTACACCCAACTGCAACATATTCTGATCTCTTCGGGGGGCGTGGTGGGGATCGTTGATGAAGTGTTGGCTGAGCTGGGCCTGAAACGCACGGTTGAAGCGGCGGCGACCCACTTTTCGGCGGTGCCTTATCTGATCAAAGGTTCGCGCTCGATTGTGACGTTACCCAGCCATGCCGCTCAGGCTATGGCGATGATGTTTGATTTGCGGCTGGTTCACTGTCCAATTGCCTTACCCGATTATCCGATCGAGTTATCCTGGCGAACTGACAGCCTGAGGGACCCGGCGGTGGCCGGGGTCAGGAATATTCTGCGGGAGTTATTGAAAGCCATCCCCCCGGTAGCGGCGCGATTCTGAGCGCGCTGCCAGAAAAAACCGCGCGATAAATCGCGCCGCGACGGAAGTGGTGAAGTGTTAAATCGCGCCGCGACGGATTCAGAAGCGTCTGGCCGGGCTAAACGGCTCCATCGCAATGCTGCTGCGTTCACCGTGCATCATCTCTGCCAGCAGCATCCCGGTGGCCGGGCCGAGGGTAAATCCCTGATGTCCATGACCAAAGGCGCACCACATGCCGCGTTGTCCCGGAACTGCGCCAATTACCGGTTTCATATCCGGCATGCAGGGACGGGCACCTTTCCAGGGTTCCGCTTCGACCGCCTCTCCCAGCGGCAACAACTGCCGCGCCACCTGTTCCACCGCTCTGAGCTGATGAGGGGTGGCGGGGGCATCAATATGCGCCAGTTCCGCCCCGGTGGTGATACGCAACCCGCGTGCCATCGGGGCCACCAGATAGCCGCGCTCTTCATCCAGCATCCAGTGACGTGGCGTAGCGCCAGCGACCGGCTGGAAATGTTGATGGTAGCCGCGCTTCACAAACAGCGGCGGACGGTAACCGAAATCACCGGTAAGCTGTGGACTCCAGGGACCGAGAGCCACCACCACCTGACGCGCTTTCACCGCTTCACCATGCTGATTATCAACCTGCCAGCCACCCTCAGTTGTCTGACGCAACGTCTGCGCGTTGCCCTGATGCCAGGCTGCGCCACGAGCAAATAACAAGGCGGCATAGGCTTTTACCAACGCGCCCGGATCGCGCACCGTCAGGGGATCGCTCCAGTACACCGCACCACTCAGTTCAGCCCGCAGCGCTGGCTCGGTGGCGCGCAGTTGGGCTGCATCCAGTTTGCGATGATTCACCCCCAGCGCCAGCAGGTTATCAGCCTCAACAAAGGCCGCATCACGCTGTTTATCGCTGCGAAACAGCATCAGCCAGCCACGTTCGCCTAACAGATGGCGGGCATTAGCCGCATCGAGCAGGGCTTCATGGGTGTCGATCGACAACGCAATCAACGAGGCGTAAGCCGCCGCAATCGGGGCATAAGCGCGGGGTGCTGAGCGAGCATAGTAGCGCAGCAGCGGTGACGCCAGCGCCGGAATGGCACGCGGATGATAGCGTACATCCAGCCGACGGTTGCCTGCCACGCTAAGTAGCGTCTTGATATCACGCGGGAAGGCGTAAGGATGCACCGCCTCCCGCTGGATGATCCCCGCGTTACCGTAAGAGGTTTCCTCGCCGGGTTCGCGCCGGTCCAGCAGCGCCACATCGTAGCCGCGCTGTTGCAGGTGGAGGGCGCAACTGACGCCGACCATTCCCGCGCCCAGCACTAACACATCATGTGCCATCGCTTCACTCCGTTTTGGGTTTCTGTGCCACCACGGTAATTTCCAGCAGCGCCTCCTGCAACACTAATCCAGCCAGTACCGTGGTTCGCACCGGCAATGGATCGCTAAACCATTTGGCATAAGCCAGGTTAAAGGGTGCAAACAAGTCCGCGTCAGTTAAATAAACGGTGCAGGAGAAGATATCCGCCAGCGTGCAACCCTGTTCTTGCAGCGTGGCTTCGATAGTTGACATGACGCGGTCGGTCTGACGGCTGACTTCCGCCGCCAGCGTGCCATCTTCTTCAAAACCGATCACGCCGGATAACCACACCTGGTCACCGACCAGACGCACTTTGGAAAAAGGTAAATTCATACGATCCTCGTTTACTGGCCTAAAGGGAGATAAAAATCCGCCATGCTGGCGATGGGGCGCGCCTGACGCAGTGCGTCAAGGTCCGGCACTGGCCGCGCCAACTGCGAATCGTGCTTAAACTTCTGTTCCAGCGCCTGCGCCACGCGGAGTACACCGCTGTCATCACCGCGCTTGCCGATAATCTGTAAACCAAACGGCATTCCCAGTGCATCCTTGCCAACGGGTAAGGAGAGGGAAGGCAGCCCCGCCAGCGAGGTGACATAGGCCAACGCCAGCCAGTGATAATAGGTGCGCGTCGGCTGGCCGTTGATTTCTCGCGGGTAAAGTTCGGTCCACGGACGCGGGCTGATGGTCACCGCCGGTGACACCATATAATCATAGTCGTGGAAGAAGGCTTCCCAACGACGATACAACTGGGTTTGCAGATCCAGCCCACGGGAAATATCCAGCGCGCTGTAGCGCAAGCCTTCCTCAATGTTCATCCGAACATTTTCCCCCACCAGTTGGGGATTCTGCTGATATAGCTCCCGCGTGCCGGTGAGAAACAGCAGCGAGCGCAGCGTCTCAAAGGCTTCATTTGCGCCGTGACAATCGGGCGTCGCTTGCTCGGCACTGGCGAACAGTGGGGCGATATGCGTCATCTTCTGACGGAAGCTGTCAGCAACGCCTTGCTCAGTAGGCGCGAAACCAAAATCGCTACTCCAGGCAAGGCGCAGCGACGACAAATCGGTTGTGGGTAGCGGGAAAAACTCCTGTGGCTGGCGTAGCTGACGCCCCGGCACCACATGGGAGAGCGGATCGCGCGCATCCTCGCCCTGCATCACGCTTAACATCAGCGCGGCATCCGCTACCGTGCGTCCCATCGGGCCAAGGGTGGAGATTTGCAGCCAGGCACAGCCGCGTTTTTCTGCCGGAATCAAACCTGCCGTGGGGCGAAATCCCACCACGCCATTAAACGCCGCCGGGTTACGCAGCGAACCGCCGGTGTCGGAACCGGTCGCCAGCGACACCATGCCGCAGGCCAGCGCAGCCGCCGAACCGCCAGACGATCCTGCCGCTGAACGGGTGGTATCGAACGGGTTGCCGGTGGTGCCATACACCGCGTTGCGCGAGTTACCGCCTGCACCCCATTCTGGTACGTTGGTTTTACCCACCACGTTGGCACCGGCGGCACGCAGCACTGCCACCAGACGCTCATCCTGGGGTGCGAGGTTATGGCGCTTCGCCACGCTGCCAAAGGTGGTAGGCAGGCCGGCCACATCAATCATATCTTTGACGCCGAGCGGTAAACCGTGCAGCGGGCCAAGCGGTTCGCCGCGCAGTACCGCCTTGTCCTGCGCCTGTGCCGTGGCACGCGCGGCGGCGAAATCACAGGCGACCATCGCGTTAACCGCGGGGTTGACCTCTTCAATACGGTTGATGCAGCTTTCCAGTAATTCACTTGGGGCAATGCTTTTTTCCCCAATTAACCGACGGGCTTCGCTCGCCGGGAGATCACATAACGTTTCCATCGTCAGATCCTTTATCAATTAAACCCGCGCGATTTATCGCGCCGTTACGGAGTCGGCATAATTGCCTGGGTGCTTGTTTTCTCGGTGCGGATGGTCAGGCTCATCAGGGTTGAGAACAGCGCTGCGCCCATCAGGAACAGAAATGCCGACCCGAAGCTGAAATGTTGCACCATCAGGCCGATCGCCAGTGGGGCGATAAATCCAGCCGCCTGGCCGCCAAAGTTGATCACCCCGATGCCCGAACCCACCATGCGCGGCGCCAGAATTTTGGTCGGAAGCGCGACGGCGATCGCCAGCACAAAGGATTTAAAGAAGTAGGTAAACGCCTGGGCGATAATCACCCCGGTGAGGGTTTCCGCCCGGTACATGCAGCCGATGGCAATGGCGGTAAATAACGCGCTGAACAGCAACATCAGGTTTTCGCGGCCATTGAAGAATTTCACCATCACCCAACCGCCGATGGCAGTGGCGATACCGGCCATCAGATAGGGGATCGGCAACAATACGCCGACGGCTTTGAGGTCAAGATGGCGTTCCGTCATCAGATACACCGGCATCCAGGAGTCGAGGCCTTTGTTGATCAGGCTGAGGCCAAACCACACCGCAGCAATCTTCCACAACAGCGGATGTTTCATGACGCTTTTGACGTCACCCAGGTTGATGCGGCTACGTTGCTGACTGTCACTGGCCGGGGTGTTACGCACCGTCAGACTGTATATCAGGACAAACGCCAGGCCCAAAATCCCAATCAGCATAAAGGTGTGACGCCAGTGAAAATGCAGCAGCAGTGGGGCAATCAGTAGCGGGGCGATCATGCTGCCGATGTAATTTGACGAGACCAGCAGCGAGGTGATTTTCGGTTTTTGTTCCGTGGTGTAGTTTTCCGCCGCGTTTTTGATCGCCGCAGAAGGAAAGGCACCTTCGCCCAGACCAAACAGCAGGCGAATCACCAGCAGCGAGGCCAGTGACCAGGCCAGTCCGGTCAGCAGGGTGAACAGCGACCAGAAGCCAATCGCCATAATCACCACCATCTTGGCACCGTAGCGATCGGCCAGCCAGCCGCCCGGCAGTTGCATCAGCCAGAAGCCAAAATAGAACACACTTAACACCAAACCCAGCTCAGACGGGCTGAGATGCATCTCAGCGGTGAGCGCCGGTGCGCCCATACTCAAGACAACGCGATCAATAAAAGCGATACACCAGGCGATATACAGCAAAATAACCACCCAGTGCCGGTAGAACGATGAATCTCGCATGGCTGTTCCTTAATAACCGGTGAATTGAATTTCGCAACGCAAATTCATCCTGCCATGCGTTCAGGGTTATCACCATTTCAACTTTTTCACGCCAGCGATATCAAAAAGGCAAAGATAACGCCATGATAAGTCATGGTTATCCTGAAGGGGCAAAATCAGCCCCTCAGCGCGATTTTTAATAAGTGGCGGTTATGATGTGACGGCGGAAATAAACGGAAAGGCGTCCATTTCGCGAATAAAATGATCGATAAACGCGGTTACCGCTTTCGGCATACTGCGTCCCGCGAGGGTATTTAGTTCGATATTGATGCCGTGCAGATCCTGACCCACCAGCGGTACGGCACACAAATTATGGGTACGAATATATTCCCGCACAGTCATTTCGGAGGCCACCACCATGCCTTGCTCATAACGCACAAAAGCCAGCAGGGCGCTGATGGAGTTGGTGACAAACACCGGGGAGATGGTGATGCCCTGGCGGCTACAGCAAGCGTCAAACAGGCGGCGCAACATGATCGGCCGTTCCGGCAAACCCAGCGGATAGCCACTGAGCTGCGACAATTGCAGGCCGCTGCGTTTCGCCAGCACATGGTCCGGTGGCATCACCGCCACCAGCCGTGACTGCAAACGCCAGGCAACGTGAATATTCTCTTCCGGGATCTGGCTGAAGGTCAGCCCGAGATCGCTTTCCCCCTCGCGTAATCGCCGCACCACCTCTTCGGCGTGGGTAACATGCAGGCGAAAATGGATATCGGGATAGTGGCGGCGAAAGGAGGCGATCATCATCGGCAAAAAATCGACGCTGAAACCGGCGGAGCTGTCGATACGCACCTCGCCTTTCCGTAATCCATTGAGTTCCGCCAGCTCGTGCAGCACTTTTTCACTTTCCAGTTGCGTGCGGATCGCCCACGCCGCCAGCAGTTCACCGGCAGCGGTGGGGATCATCCCTTCCTTGCGACGTTCAAACAGCGTTTCGCCCAGCCGATCCTCCAGCCCGCTAATCTGGCGACTGATCGCCGAAGCGGCGACATTCAGTTTCTGAGCCGCCAGGCTGAGTGAGCCGGAGCGCACCACTTCAAGGAAGTAACGTACCGAGTTTTCCTGCAAGTGGCGTACTTTCATGCTGATCCTTGTGCTATTTAATGTTGGATGATTTGATCGAGGAAGTTCCTCGCCCGGGGTGATACCGGTGCGGTGAAGAAGGTTTCTGCCTCAGCATCTTCAATAATTTCGCCGCCGTCCATAAAGATAACGCGATCGGCAATTTTACGCGCAAAGCCCAGTTCGTGGGTGACACAACACATGGTCATGCCTTCCGCCGCCAGTTCCGCCATCACCGCCAGCACTTCGGCGACCATTTCCGGGTCCAGCGCTGAGGTTGGCTCATCAAACAGCATCACTTTAGGGTTCATCGCCAGCGCGCGGGCAATTGCCACACGCTGCTGCTGACCGCCCGAGAGCTGCGCCGGGTATTTGTGGCCGTGCCGCTCCAGTCCGACGCGTTGCAATAATTCCTGGGCCTTATTTAACGCCTCCGCGCGCTGGCGTTTCAAAATCCGCATCTGCGGCACCAGCAAATTATCCAGCACCGTCATATGTGGAAACAGCTCGAACGACTGAAACACCATACCGACTTGCTGACGCAGGCTGGTGAGATTGGTTTTTTTATCACTTAACATCATCCCATCAACATTGATTTCGCCGCGCTGAAACGGTTCCAGCGCATTGATGCATTTAATTAAGGTCGATTTACCGGAACCAGACGGGCCGCAAATCACCACCACTTCGCCTTTTTTGATATTGAGGGTGCAATTTTTTAACACCGGCAACTGACCATAATATTTCGACAGATTATTAATGGCGATCATGCAGATTTCTCCTGCAAAAGGGTTAACAGGCTATTCGCCACAATCTGCGTGGCACGATGTAAATCATCCAGGTGTACGCGCTCATCGGCGCGATGTCCGTTGGCCTCAAGGAAACTGCGCGGCCCGGCCCCGTACATAATGGTGGGAATACCGGCGGCACTATACAGACGGGCATCGGTATACAGCGGCAGACCCACTAACGGGATAGGTTCTTGCAGGATAGCTTCGGCCTGCTGGCTGAAAATGTTCGCCAGTTCGATACTGGCAGGCGATGAGGTGAACGGACGCGCCAGCAAAATACGTTTCACATCACAGGTGATACCGCTGAGCTGTTGTTCAACATCCCGAATCAACGCCAGCAACTCCGCTTCAACCGCTTCCGGCTGCTCTTCCGGGATAATGCGACGATCGAGGCGGATCACCAGGTTATCCGACACCACGTTGGTGTTGATGCCGCCCTCAACCAGGCCAATCACCAGCGTGGGGGAATCGATACCCGCTACCGCAGAATGTTTTTCCGCCAGCGTGTCGCGATAGCGATACAACGCGGTCATTAAACGGTTACCGGCTTCAATGGCGTCACAGCCGCTGGACGGGAAGGCGGCATGGGCGGATTTGCCCTGCACGGCAATTTCCAGATGCAAACACCCATTATGTGCGGTAACGACAAAGTAGCTCAGCGCGGCGCACACCGCGTAATCGGGTTTACTGATGCCATTCTCCAGCAGCCAGCCGGGACCGGTGGCGCCGCCCGTCTCCTCATCGTATGTGATGTGCAGTTCGATGGTGCCGTTTAACGCCGCCCCGCTGTGGATCAACGCCAGCAAGGCATAGGTGTAGGTGGTGATATCCGATTTAGACACCGCCGCACCGCGTCCATACAGCCAGCCATTTTCAATTTCCGCACCGTAAGGATCTTTGCTCCAGCCGCCGCCCGGCGGCACGACATCGCCGTGCGCATTCAGCGCGACCGTCGGCCCCGGTCCGAAACGATGGCGCACGATCAGGTTAGTGGCGCTGCGCATCCCGGCTGCCAGTACCACCTCATCTGGCACGGTAAAGGTTTCAACCTCCAGTCCAACGTCGCGCAGTAGCTGCGCGGTGACCAGCGCATGTGGGGTGCAATCGCCCGGTGGGTTGTCGGAAGGCGTCTGCACCAGACGTTTTAACATCTCAACCTGTTGGGAGAAGTGACTTTCAATCCATGTGGCGACACGTTGTTTACTCATTGACTGCGGTCCTGTGATTATCGAAACGGGAAAGGTGGAAAGGCGACAGATCGATGTCGCTGCTGCCGCGCAAAATGAGCTGCGCCAGACTGTGGGCCACCACTGGCGACAGGGTGTAACCATTAGAAGTGACGGCGTTGTAAAAACCGGGCAGGCCGGGGACGTCGCCAATGATCGGCGCGCCATCAATATTGATATTCATCCCGGCCCAGCTACGTACCATATGCAGGCCACTTAAGGCAGGCAGGACGCGATTGGCGACCCATAAATTGCCTTCGATACTTTCGCGACACGGCTGATTCAGGCGCATCGCCGGGTTAAATTGCGCGCTCCAGCCGCCGCCAATTAATAAACTGCCGTGGGCGGTTTGCTTCAGGCTGAGGTGACGCCCGGCGTGGGCAATCAGATGATCGACCAGCGGCACGGCACGTTCGGTGACGATCATTTGCAGCGGTGCGCCTTTCACCGGCACATTGATGCCGACCATTTCACCCACTTTGGCCGCCCAGGCACCGGCTGCGTTAATCACCCGTTGGGCTTCAATCACGCCACGGCTGGTCTGTACCCGATACCCGCCATGTGACATGCGTTCAATCGCTGTCACATCGGTGCCGCGCTGAAAGCGTGCCCCCTGGGCACGCGCCAGTTTGTTCACCACATAAGTGGCGCGCAGTGGGTTGATTTTGCCCTCCATTGGGCAGAATTCAGCGCCGATCAGCTGCGGGGAAAGGTGAGGGGAAAGCCGTGCCAGTTCACTGGCATCCAGCAGCGTCGCGTCGATGCCAAAGCGGCGTTCCAGCGCGATCTTCTGCTCAAGAAAACGCATCTCCTGCGCGGTTTCCGCCACCATCAGACCACCGGTGATTTTGATCTCCAGCGACTCACCGCTCGCCGCTTCCAGTTCCTGCCACAGCCGCACCGAGAGCGGCCCAAGTGGTAGCGTTTGCGCAGCGGGACCACCGCCTTGCTCGGCTTTGGCACCAAAATCAAACGACAGCAGCTGGACATGCAGGCTGCCCGCGTTGGCGCCGGAAGCCTGTAAATTGATGTCGTCGCGCTCCACCACCAGGGTATCCGCGCCGCCAGCGGCAAGGTAATAGCCAAGACAATTGCCCATGACGCCGCCGCCGATCACCAGCACATCCGTTTTTTGCGGCGCTATCGGTGAATTTTCGACCGGGCGCGCCAGGTTAGGGGTGATAGCCGGTTTGTGGCCGCCCCATTCCTGTTTCTCAAACGTCAGCGCGGCGATCGGCACCGGACGAACCGGGAAGCGCGGGGCATAAAACCCGGCGGTGTGGTGGTGACGCCCGGTCATTTCGCTCACCAGTTGCGCCACCATCCCGGCGCAGGTGCGCCCCTGGCATAATCCCATCCCGACGCGCAGGTTACGTTTCAGCGCGGCGGGTGTGTCGATACCCTGACGGATCGCGCTGCGCAAGCGGCCAAGGGTGATATTTTCACAACGGCAAATCACCGTCTCATCGGGTTGCGCTTGCAGGGTGACCGGCGGTGCCTGGTACACCTGCCACAATGCCTGCTGGAATGATTCGGCACGGGCAACCTGTTTTTTCAACTTATGCGTATCGATGCCGCTCGCCGTTTTCCCCAGCGCGCTGAGTGCGCGATAACCGGCCAGCTGACCGCGAGCCTGGGCAATCTGCGCGCCACCCAGCCGTGCGCCATCACCGACAACGTACACGCCGGTCACGCTGGTTGCGCCCTCGGCGTCGGTTTTGATCGTCGGGGTGCTGAAAGGTGTGCTGGCGAGTTGCTGTTCACAACCCAGCGAACGCGCTAAATCGGTGGAGGGAATAAAACCGTGTCCCAGGCACAGCACATCGCACGGGATTTCGCGACTGGAGCCAGGAATGCGTTGTCCGGCTGCATCCACCCGCATTACGGTAATGCGTTCGAGGCGATCCTGCCCGTGTGCGGCAACCACTTCATAACCCCAGCTTACCGGCACGCGGTTTTTCTTCAGGATGGAGAGATAGTACTGGCCCTTGAGCAACAACTCAGGGGCTACTTTGGTCATGGTGAGGATCTGGCGCAGCAAGCGGATGCCGGGTTTTGCTGCGCGTTCCAGCACCTCAACCACCTGACCTTCGCTGGCAACCAGTTCAGCGGCAAACTGGAGATTCAGCGGCCCGTTGCCACTTACCACCACTTTTTCGCCGGGGATCACCCGATAAGCTTTTGCCAGCGTCTGGCCTGCGCCGGTGGTCATCACCCCAGGCAAAGTCCAGCCGGGAAAGGGCACCGGGCGTTCATACGCACCGGTAGCGATAATCAATTGCTTCGGGCGAATCAATAATGACGTGTCACGCCAGATAACCCCGATCTCCTGTGCGGAGAAGGCGGCCCAGACCGTGGCCTGTTGCAGGATCTCAACCCCGGCTGCCAGGGTTGCTGACAATAACTGCTCGCCATCACGCCACTGCTGCGGCGCTTTGCCGTGCAAGGTATGAGAAGGGGCCAGCGGTTTAAAAAACTGGCCGCCGCTTTGTGGTCGCTCATCAATCACCAGCACCGTTGCACCCGCACTGGCCGCGACGCGGGCGGCTGAAAGTCCGGCGGGTCCGGCACCCAGCACCAGCAAATCGTACTCGCGTGTTTCCGGTGCGATGTTGTCTGGCACCGATGTCAGAGGAATGGCCGGGGGTTGGTCGGCGCGCTGGCTGTGCACCTGCATACCGTCCTGCACTAACGTCATGCAACTGCGTTGCGATCCTTTGCCATCCACCTGCACCACGCATTCGTAGCACGCCCCCATGCCACACCATAAGCCGCGTTTTTCGCCCGGTGTTTCCTCGCGGATTGCCACAATATTTTGCCGCGCAAGGGCAGCAGCAATGGTTTCGTCAGGCAGCGCCGGTACGGCTTTGCCATCAAACCAGATGGTCAGGCGGTCGCCCGCAGGAGTGATATTTGGTGATTTGAGTTCCATAACGCTTGTGATCCAGCAACGCTTGTGTATACAGTATGTATACGGTATACAAACGGTATGCATCAAGTATTTTCTTAAGGAACTCAATATGGCAGCGTTTCGCGGTACTTATACGGTGTTGATTACCCCCTTTACTCAGGATGGTTTAGCAATTGACGTGCCAGCCCTGGAAAAATTAGTCGATTGGCAAATTGAACAAGGAATTCATGGGCTTATCCCGCTGGGCAGTACCGGTGAATTTTTATCCATGACGCGTGAGGAACGACAACTGGTCACCGAAACGGTGATTCGCACCGCCAGAGGGCGTGTGCCGGTGTTGATGGGTACTGGCGCAGAATGGACGCCGGAATGCGTTGAATTGAGTAAAGAAGCCGAAGCGATGGGCGCGGATGGCGTGATGATTATCCCGCCGTTTTATAGCTGCCCGAACGAAGACGAGTTGTTTGCCCATTATCGTGCAGTGGGTGAGGCCATCTCGATTCCGATCATGATTTACAACAACCCGGCCACCGCCAATGTCGATCTGCTGCCGAAAACCGTGGCGCGTTTATCGGAAATCGACACCGTCAGCTACATCAAGGAATCCACCCTTGAGGTGACGCGTGTACGCGACATCATCGAACTGTGCGGCGATCGCATGAACGTTTTCGCGGGCATTCTGGGTTACGAATCTTTCTGGCTGGGTGCCTGTGGCTGGGTGGCGGTGGCGTCCAACCTGTTACCGGCGCAATGCGCACAGATGTTTGAAGCCGCGTGCGATCGTCTTGACCGCAATGAAGCGCTGGCGCTGTACCACAAAATTCTGCCCGTGGTGCGTGCCGTTGGCGGGCCACATTACGTGGCCGCCAGCAAAGCGGGTCTGGCGATGATGGGACTGGAGGTGGGGATCCCGCGCGCTCCACGTCTGCCGCTTGCCAGCAACCTGGAACAGGTGCTGCGACATGAATTAGAAAAACTCAACGTGCTGAACAGCTTCAAGCACTGATAACCGGCCTGATTGTTACTTATTCGGAGAATGTAAATGAACGCGAAATTAACCCTGATTGCGGCTGCGTCTCTTCTGACCGGTAGCCTGTTTGCACAGACCAGTTTTGCCGCCTGTACCCCGGTGCAGGGCGCAACGCTGGTGACCGCGGGTGAGTTAAAAATGTCCACCAACCCGACACTGCCGCCACTGCAATATGTTGACGGTGAAGGACAATTAAAAGGAATGCGTATTGAGCTGGGCGAGGAGATTGCCAGGCGCCTGTGCCTGAAACCTGACTATACCCGCATCGAATTCTCCGCAATGGTGCCCGGTTTGCAGGGTGGCCGCTGGGACATGATCAACACCGGCATTTTCTTCACCCCGGCGCGCGCCAAAATGATGTACATGATCCCGTATGAAAGCCAGGCCATCAGCGTTTCGGTGGCACCCGCCGATAGCGGCAAGATCCAGAAGGTTGAAGATCTGGCAGGTAAAAGCGTCGGGGTAGAAATCGGCGGCTTTGAAGAGACTACCATCCGTAAGATCAGCAAAGAACTGGAAGCGAAAGGCCTGAAACCGGTAGATATCCATACCTTTGATAACTTTACCGTGGCGTTCCAGGCATTGCGTGCACAACAGGTGAGCGCGGTGATCAGTATCGATGCAGTCGCAGCCGATTATCAGCACAAAGGCATGTTCAAACAGGTGCTCTCTGGCCTCGAACCCACGCCGGTGGCCATCGCCTTTAAAGATGCCCATCTGGCTGACGCCACCGCCAAAGTGCTGAACCAGATGAATGCCGATGGCAGCTTACCTGCGCTGTTTAATAAGTATGGCGCGAAGATGATCACCGGAACCTTTAGTGTTCAGGGTCCTAACTCTTAAGCGAAGGAAATTTCATTATGATTCAGGGCTGGAGCTGGGAAGGGTACTTCCATTATCTCACCAACTATTTCATTTTCATGGGGGCGGTGAACACCGTCCTGTTAACCCTGGCGGGTATGGCTGGCGGGCTGGTACTGGGAATATTACTGGCCTTTGCCCGGCTCTCGCCCTGGTCCTGGATTAATCAGATCGCACGGGCTTATATCTGGGTTTTTCGCGGCACGCCGTTACTGGTGCAGCTGATTATTATCTATACCGGCCTGCCACAAATCGGTATCCGCTTTGGCGTGATTGAGGCGGTGGTGATGGGCCTGGTATTGAATGAAGCCGCTTACCTGGCGGAGATCATTCGCGGTGGAGTGCAGGCGTTGCCGAAAGGGCAAATCAATGCTGCCAAAGCGCTTGGTTTTAACCATCTGAATGTGGCGCGCTATGTGATTTTCCCGCAAACCATGCGCTTAATTCTGCCCTCTTTGGGGAACAGTTTTAACGGGTTACTGAAAACCACCTCGATTGCCTCGGTGATTTCCGTGGAGGAGTTGTTACGTCGTACGCAAATCCTGATGCAGGAACAGTTCATGGTGTTGGAGCTATTTATGGTTGCCGCCACCTATTACCTGCTCCTCACCACCTTGTGGGACTTTATTCAGCGCAAGATCGAACGTCATTACGCCAAAGCCTACCAGAGTGCCACCCACACCAGTGAACCGGCACAGCCGAGCTTTAAAGAAGTGTCCAGCGCTTACACCAGGGAGACGCAGCCATGAAATCCTTTGATCTGATTGTGAAAAATGCCGATATCGTGACGGCATCCGATCGCTATCGGGGTGATATTGGTATCCATAATGGCCGCATCAGCGTGATCGCGGCTGAGCTGGATGCCGCGCAGGCACAGCAGGTGATTGATGCTGAAGGCCGCATGGTGACGCCTGGGGGTGTCGATGCCCATTGCCATCTCGACCAACCTTCCACCGATGGCTCGGTGGGGGCCGATGACTTTATCAGCGGTACCCGTTCAGCAGCCTGTGGCGGTACCACCACCATCATTCCGTTCGCCATGCAGTTTAAGGGGCAGAGCCTGAAGCAGGCGATCGCCGATTATCATCAACGGGCGGAAGGCAAAGCCAGTATCGATTATGCGTTCCACGTCATTATTACCGATGCCAGCCAGGCGGTGATTGACGAGATCCCGGAAGTGATTGCGCAGGGTTATACCTCGTTCAAGATTTATATGACGTATGACGCGTTAAAACTGACCGATCATCACATCCTCAATGTGCTGGAAGCCGCACGCGAGGCGGGTGCGATTTCGATGATTCACGCAGAGAATGATGATTGCATCAGTTGGCTGACGGAACGCCTGAAAAAACAGGGGAAAACTGCACCGCGTTATCATGCGCTGGCGCATTCGCCCATTGGTGAGCGCGAAGCGACGCACCGCGCTATTTCTCTGGCGGAGTTGGTTGATGTGCCAATTCTGTTAGTTCATGTATCAAGCCGCGCCGCCATAGAACAGATTTACTGGGCGCGGGGTCAGGGCATCAATATTTTCTCCGAAACCTGCCCGCAATATTTGTTTCTGACCGCTGAAGATCTCGGTATTGATGACAGTTTCCACGGCGCGAAATGCATTTGTAGCCCGCCACCGCGGGATACCGATAGTCAGAATGCGGTATGGAATGCCTTAGCCAACGGCACCTTCACTATTTTTTCCTCGGATCATTGCCCGTTTAATTTTGATGATCCTCGCGGCAAGAAATTACACGGCGACAATGCCTCTTTCGACCTGGTGCCGAACGGTATTGCCGGGCTGGAAACGCGTATGCCGCTGTTGATGAGTGAAGGCGTATTGCAAAACCGTATCTCGGCACAGCGTTTTGTCGATTTGACCGCCACCGCACCGGCAAAACTCTACGGACTTTATCCGCAGAAAGGCAGCATCGCGGTGGGTTCAGATGCGGACCTGGTTATCTGGGATACCGATCTCGATAAAACCATTACTAACAATGATTTGCATACCAATGCTGATCACACTCCGTATGAAGGCAAACGGGTGCAGGCGTGGCCCGCCCTCACGCTTTCGCGCGGTGAAAAAGTCTGGTCAGAAGGGCAATATCACGGCAGAGCGGGCAGTGGGGCGTTTCTGCCCTGCGCGGTGCCTTTCCCTGTGAGAGGATAATCCGGTAAACTCACACCCAATTTTACTCCTGGAAACTGCATAAAGATGACCGACTATCAGGATCATACTCTTGCTGCGATTATGGCTGCGAAGCCGTTGTATATGAAATCAGCCAGTCTGTCTGAACAGGTTTATGCATTGCTGAAAGAGTTAATTCTGGAGCGTAAGATCCCCGGCAGCAGTGAAATGCTGGAGTCGCGCCTGGCGGAAGAGTTACAGGTATCCCGCACGCCGATGCGTGAGGCACTGGTGCGCCTGGCAGGTGAAAATCTGCTGGAACGCCGCGGTGCCCGTTCTTATACCGTGCGCACCATCGATATCAAAGAGTATCTGGATACTATGGCGCTGCGTGAGGTGCTGGAGGCAGAGGCGGTGGGTAAGGCGCTGGACAAAATCAGTGCCGCCACCCTCGACAACCTGATTAAAGAGTTGCAGGAGTTGATCGCCAGCGAAACTGAGCAGGAGCATCTTTACTGGCGCTTCGATGAAAAGCTGCATAACACCATTGCCGAAGCCAGCGGCAATCTGGTGCTGGCGCAGGTATTGAAGGGATTGCGGGTGAACGTGCGTCTGTTTCGTCTGCACAGCCCGTTGCACCGGCAGCAGGAAAATCACGCTGAGCACCTTGATCTGTTGAATGCCATGCGTGAAGGCGACCGGGAAAAAAGCCTCGCCTCAATTCGTAAGCACATCATTAACCTGCGCACTGACGTAATCTCTTCGCTGTAAACGCCATTGATAAAGTCATAGCTTGACGGCTATGACTTTTTTGTCGCCTGACAAAAGTTTCTGCTAAACCCCTGCGGATTTACACCCAAAAGTTTCTTCTGGCGCGTGAAAACTGCCGCCATTTCGCGCATGCATTGTTTAAGCTGACTTCAGCCTAACAAGTTGAAAATGAGGAAATTTTTTATATGAAAGTGCAAAAATTAACGCAGCCAGCGGCCATTAAACAGTTGGAAGATTGGGGCAGCGTTGAGGGTTTACCCGGCACTGCCGCCATTCAGCTTTCCGGTATTCAGACGGTGATTGCTGGTAAGGAAGACATTGATTGCGGCATCTTTGCCTGCACCGCGGGAAGCTATCGTCGTGGCGTGAAACAGGCGGAGGTCATGCATTTCCTCGAAGGGATTGGCAGCTTTACGCCAGACGGTGAGGCTACTTTAACCTTCAAACCGGGCGACAGCTTTTTCTTTGAAGCCAACACGCAGGGCACCTGGGTGATGGAGACGCCAATGCGTAAGTTGTATGTGATTTTTGATGCTACTGCGTAATTGCACTGATGGGTAACGGCGCGATTGATCGCGCCGGAAGTGGGCGAGGGGATTACGCCCGTATTGGGCCAGGAGGTGGGATGACGAGGGTGTTTAACGACTGGAGATTCTCTTCCAGTTGGGTAACAACCTTATTTAGCTTGTTAAGCGTGAGTGTAGCAGCGTCGAATTGATCCCAGACGGGACTAAATCTTTCACTGTTGCAATGCCTCTGTAAATTGCTCACGATATCCGCCTCCTTACTTTCAACTTGTCGAAATAGATTCTCCAATAAATCAAGGTCATCGATAATATTATTTATGAAAACATTGTTTTGTTTTACAATGGACTGGTCGCCATACTTATTATTCGCTTTGAATGTCTGAAGGTATTTCCTGCATTCCAGTATTTTATTATTAATTTCATCGCCTGCGGTGTTGAAACATCTTTCGAATGAGATGCTTTTTAAGTCCGGACTGGCATTTACAATTTCCCCGTCAGGAAGCCTGACGTTGGTGAGTCTGACGTTTTTTATTTCGCTAATGATTTCACGTAAGGTATCACAGGCTATTGTCTTATGTCGTATTGCGGTGGTTAAGATATCCCTTTCATTTTTTGTTGACCTGGCGCAGCGCTGCGTTATCTCATTTTCTACTATTTTATTGGCTTTTTTCAGGATGCCTGACGTTGCGTCAACTTTTGCTGACTCTTTACGCGACAACCATTCCTGGGTGGTTTTAATGTTTTGTTCGCAAACATCCTGGGGCATACCAAAAGACTTAATAAATTCGGAATATGATGTGGAGCAGGAAGCCACGCCCTGATTAGACACCATGCTGTTACCACGATCATTATTTATAAACTTCATAGATGAAACCATATTGCCATCATTATTCTCATTGGGCTGACTGGCAATACGTGTAACAGCCAAAAGGGGCATCAGGAGGAATTGAAATGATGACCTCATTATTTTTCTCCATTGGTTTATGTCGAGACATGAAAACATAGCATGAGGATGAGTTGTCTCCATTGCCGTTCAGAAAAATATCAGGGAAGTGATGAGATATAAGGTTTAGATCAGGCATCGCTACGTGAATTCTGAGAGAAGCGCAGGGGGATTGGGCGGGAGATTTTGCGTAGCGCTGCCAGGTGTGTTCCGGTTATTTCGTAGCGGCGCGATTTATCGCGCATCATCCAGCAGTGGTGACGTAAAACCTGCGCGATAAATCGCGCCGTTACGGGATGGGGTGGCGTTGCGGGGTTAGCCGGATATCGTATTTAACATAATATACATTATGCGCCATTGATCGTGATTTTATCCCCAGACCAGAAATTCAGATTATGTTAAGAACCAGCCCCCGCGGCTGGCTCTTGCTTGTGGCAATTACCAGCTCACTGGCTTCAACTGCATACCATGATTACCCCGATAATTCGGCGATTCTGATGGCTTCCAGTTTGTCAGTAACGCTTCCTGCGGTTTATAGATTTCTACCCCCAACGGACGGCACACTTTCAGCGTATCCTCTGCTTCATCACCCCACATTGGCAATGACAGATCGCCACCCGGACAGGTTGACAGCGCGCATAACAGATCGATCTCGGCAAAGAACTCAAGGTAGTCGCCTTTCTGCGCCGGACAGGCTTTCATAAAATATTGGTCATCATCATTCAGACCAGTGCACTGGAAAACGTTCATCACATCATGAACATCAAATTCCGTCAGCCCCCACGGCTGCACGGCACGCACCAGGTTTGAATGACAATGGAAATCAAAATCCTCACCGGTCAGCAGCTTGTTAACATAAGGATCGCAACGTGTGCCCAGCAGATCATGCACGCGCCCACCGTCGCTATCGATACCATAATCCGCCAGTGAATCTGCGGTAATGGTCGCCATAGGCCGGATAAACGGCAAGTTTGACCACAGACGATCATAAGTAGAAAGATGCGCCCGTTGTAGCTGGCGTGTGCGGGAAACCCACATTCTTTCACGCGGATCGCGGCGGTTCCAGATATTCAAATCCCCTACCTGCGGGCCTTCTGGCGTGGTGATACGGAACAGATGTCCGGCCGGGACTTCCCAGGCAAAACCCGTACGGATCGGGATCAAATGGGATGCGGTCAACTCGCGTGGCCCTTCGGCCAGCGCCTGATAAAACGCGCGATCAACATCCAGTGCAGAGCCGGATGTGCTCTGATAAGCGGCAGGATAATTCGACATCAGTATGATTCTCCTTGAGAAAGAGGATGGCTAAAGGTGGCGGTCAGTTGACGCTCCGAGTAATCGAGATAGTCAATCAGCGCACGACACGCCGCCTCACTTTGTTGTTGGCTCAGTAATGCCAGGATTTCGCGGTCACGCGCAATCCACGGCAACTGAAAGTCACGTTCGCCGGCTCCGCTGCAAAACAGCAGACGTAATTGCGCCAGCAGCACGCTGAAAAAATCATTAAAACGCGCACAACCCAGCATCTGCACGATGCTTTGATGAAAACGCAGACTGTGGGTACCGACGCTGCGCCACGCCTCGTTCGCCGCAGCTTGGGCGGCGTTATCCAGATGCTGCGCCATACGCGCCAGGTGAAAATCACTGATCGGGCTGTTGACCGTCAGCGCCAGTACTTCCAGATGCCGACGCGCCTTGAAAATGTCACGCACATCGCGCTTATCGAGCTGACGAACAAACACCCCGCGATTCTGGTGATAATTCACCAGCCCTTCGCCATGTAAAAAGCGCAGCGCTTCGCGAAGCGTGTTACGTGAGCTATCGCATAACGCTGCCAGTTCGATCTCCGCCAATGCCTGTCCCGCAACCAGGTTGCCGCTGATGATATTTTCTCGCAGCAAAATCGAAATCCGCTCAAAGGCAGGCAAACCCGATAGATCAAGATGTTCTGGAATTTCAATGGTTAAGGTACGGGTTTCTCCGGCAGAACCTTTCATGCTTTGCCCTCAGGCCGTGGCCATATCGTCAATAAAACGGAAGATGCGGTGATCGCGCATTTGACGAATCTCAGCCGGTGAAGCGTCAATTTCAATGCGCCCTTGCTCCATAAACACCACGCGATCGGAAATGGCAAAAGCAAACTTCATCTCATGGGTGACGATCAGCATGGTAATCCCCTCCTCTGCCAGCTTTTCAATCACCTGCAACACTTCGCTGACGCGCTCCGGGTCCAGCGCGGAGGTCGGCTCATCAAATAACACCACCGCCGGTTTCATCACCAGAGTACGTGCAATCGCCACTCGCTGCTGCTGGCCGCCGGATAACTGATGCGGATATTTGGTGGCATGTTCCAACATGCCGACTTTATCCAGCATCGCCAGACTGCGTTGATGCAGATCTTCACGGCTATCGAGGTTGTGCAGACGCGGAGCCAACATCAGGTTCTCCAGCACCGTTTTGTGCGGGAACAGATTGAAGCCCTGGAATACCATGCCAAGTCGGGTGATCTGCGCCCGATAAGGCAAGGCATTTTCACGCTGACCGGCACGGATAAATTCTTGCCCCAGCAGTTCCACGCTGCCCTGGTCCATCGTCTCCAGACCATTGACCATGCGGATCAAGGTAGTTTTGCCGGAGCCTGAAGGACCGATAATTGAGATCACTTCGCCGGGCTGGACGCTAAGGTTGATATCCCGCAGCACCGTCTTGCCATTAAAGGCTTTGCTCAGGCCGGTTAATTGCAGAATCGGTTTGGCTGACGCGCTATGGCTTTTACGTGTCTGCACCTGCGGAGCCGGTAAACGGGCTCTGGCCTGGGCGACATCAAAAGCTGCCGGGGTGCGATTCTGCACATCCCAACGACGCTCCAGCCAGCCGAATAGCCGTTCGAACAGGGTGACAATCAGAACGTAGTAACAGGCCACCGCCAGCAGCGTTTCCATCACCTTGAAGTTGTCGGTATACAGACGCTCACCCACCATCAGAATTTCTGATAGCGAGATCACCGACACCAACGAGGTCATCTTCACGATGGTGATAAACTCGTTCACCAGCGTTGGCAGTGAGATGCGTAATGCCTGGGGAATGATGATGCTCAAACGGATCTGGGCGTTGTTGAGTCCTAACGCCCTGCCCGCTTCAAACTGCCCACGCTGCACGGACAGCAAGCCACCACGGTGAATCTCAGCGATATAAGCGGTTTCGCTGATAATCAACGCCAGCAAACCGGCGGCGAATGGGTTAGAAAGCACGCCGCTGGTTGCCGGGAAAATTTGCGGCAGGTTAAAGATAAAAATCAGCAGCACCAACAGTGGCAAACTGCGGAACAGCCAGATGTAACAGGCAGCAGCGTTACGCAGCACGGCATTGCGCGACTGTTTTGCCAGCGCGACTCCCAGCCCCAGCACGATTCCGCCTAACCAGGTCAGCACACTGAGTTGTACCACCAGCCAACTGGCCCGCCAGAAGTCTGCGTAGTGAAATAAACTTATCAGGTAAGGCCAGTCAAATTGCATGCTTCCTCCAGTGCTAACCCTTGTTACAGCGTGCCTGCCAGCGCTTTGGCGGTTTCATCGGCATCCGGCATTTGCAGGTTGTATTTCTGCAACAGCGCTCGATAGCTACCGTCGCTCACCTTCTGTGCAAACGAGGCTTTCAGCGCGCTCAACAGCTGTGGATTGTCTTTATTCACCGCCAGCCCCACCACCACGGGATAAATCATCTGCTGAGAAGAGATTTTCAGGCGGTTACCGGTTTTTTCGACGGTGGCTTTGGCGACGGCAGCATCTTCGTACTGCACATCCACCGCGGCTGACAGCAAAGCCTGAGTGGCTTCCGGCGAGGTCGGGAATTCACGTACCGAAATAGCCCCCAGCCCTTTAGGCTGACAGTAGTCAACAGACACCTTATTCAACCGGGCGATCCAGGCTCCGCCTTTGATCGATGCTACCCGCTTACCGCACAGATCTTCCGGTTTCTGCGGAGCAAAACTGGAGCTGGCGGTCACCAGCAGCGAACCCCCGGTCTTCATATACGGCAGGAAATCCACCTGCTGCGCCCGTTCAGGCGTGACGTAAAGCGTGGAAGCCACGACGTCGAATTTGTTGCTTTTAAGACCGAGGATCAGGCTGGCAAAACGGGTGTCCTTCACCACCGGCTTGAGTTTCATCGGTGAGGCGATCAGGTCAATAAACTCGGCATCAAAGCCCGCTGGTTTATCCTGTTTGAGGAAGTTATACGGCGGATACGTCAGGTCAGAGCCAATGGTCAGACTACCGGGTACAAGGGTGGCAGCCTGGGCCACGCTGAAAAACACAGGTGCGGCAAGACAGGCCATGCGTAACATCGTTTTCATAGTGGAGCCTCTGGTGTTGTTTGTTCAACAATGACTAAGCATTAAGTGTGCCAGTTTTATCTTTGCTGATAATTCATGTCAGAAAGAACCGGCGCAGTTGAAAAACGGAGGCGGGGTTGAACCAATATGGGGCAGGAAATCAGGGGTTATGCACCAACATAACCCATCATTGACGAAAATTAGTGTCCGGCAAACTCGGTAAAGGCCACCAGTTGCCGTGTCAGGAAGCGTTTGGTGTCTTCATCCACCAGCACACCGTCAATCACCTTATGGCCGACATCGCCGATCATCGCTTCTGGCTTATTCAGAACTTTGGCGTCGAAATAGCCAAGGATTTGCCGCAGATGCATCTGCGCCCGCACCCCGCCTAATTTGCCCGGCGAAGCGGATTGAATCAGCACCGGTTTCCCGGCCAGTGGCTGGGGATTGACCCGTGACAACCAGTCGAGTGCGTTTTTCAGCAAACCCGGTATCGAATGGTTGTATTCCGGCGTAATGATCACCAGACCATCGGCCTGCTTAATCTGTTCAGCCATCGCGACCACCGCTGCCGGGAATCCGGCCATTTCGGTGTCCATGCTGTAATGCGGGAATTCGCCAGGCGAGCCCAGTGCCTCAAACACCACGCCCTCAGGAGCCAGTTCCGGTAAGGTACTGGCGATGGCGGCATTCACCGAACCACTGCGCAAACTACAGGTTAATGTGACAAACTTCATCGTTTTCTCCTTAACGTTAAAACTGATACACCAGACCGATGGCGAGGACATCGTCAGTGGAGACACCCGCTGCGGTTGTGAAATCGCTGCTATCGATCAGGTTCAGCTTATAGTCGACATAGGCGAGCATATTTTGATTGAAAAGATATGACGTACCGAAATCGACAAATCTCACCAGATCCTGATTGCCATACAGCTTGCCATTGCCCGCCAGACCGAGATCTTTAGCCCGAGCCTGGTTATAGGCGATAAACGGAACAAAGCCTGAGTCAAAGGTGTATTGAGCAAAAACTTCGAAGATTTGCGACTGGTTGGCATAGCCATAGATGTCAGAACCGCTGCGGGAACCAAAGCGTGAAGCGTTGTACGCCTGGGTGTACATGGTGGCGACATACCAGCCATGCGCATCATATTTCAGTGCGGCCGAGTAAGCTTCCGCATGATCGCCCCGCCCCATGATGCCGCTGGCGGTGCTGTTCTGCTCGCGGGTGCGGTCGGAATGGGTAAAGGCACCGACGGCTTTAAAGCCATCGCCAAACGCCCAGGCAACCGACATCCCGTAGCCGTCGCCATTTTGTCGCAGGACATCGCGCGCGCCGGGTTCTCCACCGCCATCATTTTTACCCTGATATTGCAGGGTAAAATCCAGCCCCTGAACCGCACCAAAGAAACCGGTATTGCGGTATGTCGCCAGGCTGTTGCCGCGCCGGAACATAAACTGGTCGGTATTGTAGGTCAGGGCGTCAAACTCGGGCTGCATATCGGTCAGGCTGAGTGCGTCGTATAACACCCCGACGTTGCGCCCATAGTCAAAGGAACCATATTTACCGGCTTTGATCCCGGCAAACCCCAGGCGAGTGAACATCGAGTCGCTTTCACTTTCGGCCTGATTGGTATTGAACTGGCTTTGCCATTGTCCATAGCCGATAAGCAGATCAGAAATCTGTGTCTGCCCTTTGAAGCCGACGCGCATATAGGATTGATCGCCGTCCTGACTTTTATCATCGCTAAAATAGCGCAAGCCGGACACGAGTCCATATAAGTCTAATTTGTTGCCATCTTTGTTATAAATTTCGGCTGCTGAGGCGTGGCTGCCGATAAAAATCCACGGTGCTAACAGCGCCAGTGTTGTGAGCTTCATTTACCCCTCCCCTGAAAGAAACGCGTCAATTATCTGAGGGGGATGGAAAAAAAGTAAGTTATACAGAAGGATAGTTATACGAAGATATAATTGCTCACGCTGCCCTGATGATCTGTTATTCCTTCAAATTATCTGAATGACTTCGCCAGGTATCCGCTATTTTGTTACCTCGCCCCGGTGTTTACAATTTATTCAATCGCAGCCAAGTCTGCTTATAAATTGGATCACACAGGAAATCATCATGAAATCTTTCAACATTATTATTGCCAGTCTTGCCCTGCTATTTTCGGTGGTCAATGTGGCGCAAAGCGCACCGGCCCGCAGCACCCTGTTGGATGATGCCGCTGCTCGGGTCGTGATGCAGTCGAAAGAAGCCGGGGCCACCTGGAAAGTCGACAGTGAACGCTATGTGAATCATATCGAGCCTGGCGCAGAGTTGATTAAATACACCCGGTAACACCGTCTCTCATGTACAAATTGAGCCGTGCTCCCGCCCTGCATTAATCGATGCAACCTTATGAAATACAATTGAAAAACCCTTAAGCCAACCGGTAATCAAGGCCGCCGGGACAGGCTTGTGTCCCGACAGTGACAGGCTTCTCTGACTATACTTTCGCGGGGGAAAAATCGTGTGCCACCCCCGGGGCTGATGAAGAAAACCTTAAGTATCAATGAGGAGTCTGTTCTATGGCATTTGTAACGACACAAGATGGCGTGAATATTTTCTTTAAAGACTGGGGCCCCAAAGAGGCTCAACCGATTGTTTTCCATCACGGTTGGCCGTTAACGGCGGATGACTGGGACAATCAGATGCTGTTCTTTCTGGCGCAAGGTTACCGGGTGATTGCGATTGATCGTCGCGGTCATGGTCGCTCGGACCAGGTCAGTGACGGACATGATATGGACCATTACGCAGCAGATGCGTCAGCGGTAGCGGAACATCTTGACCTGCATCATGCGGTGCATATCGGCCACTCTACCGGTGGTGGTCAGGTGGCCCGCTATGTTGCCAAATATGGCCAGCCGCAGGGGCGTGTTGCCAAAGCGGTGTTGATCAGCGCGGTGCCTCCGTTGATGTTAAAAACCGCCAGCAATCCCAATGGCACCCCGCTGGAGGTGTTCGATAGTTTTCGCGCCGCGCTGGCGGCAAACCGTGCGCAGTTCTACCTTGATGTCGCTTCCGGCCCTTTCTATGGTTTCAACCGTCCAGGTGCAGAGATTTCCCAGGGAACGATTCAGAACTGGTGGCGTCAGGGGATGATCGGCAGCGCCAAAGCGCATTACGAAGGGATCAAAGCCTTTTCGGAAACCGATCAGACGGAAGATTTAAAGGCCATCACCGTTCCCACCCTGGTGTTGCAGGGCGATGACGATCAGGTGGTGCCCTATAAAGCGGCCGCCTTGTTGCAGGATGAGTTACTGCCAAACAGCATCTTAAAGATTTACCCCGGCTTCCCTCACGGTATGCACACCACCCACGCTGATGTGATCAACGCCGACCTGCTGGCGTTTATTCGCGCCTAGTTTTATTATCGAAGCGGTTAATTCAGATGAATCAGGCAGAGGAAGTTAATCATATTTCCCTGCCTGTTTTTTATTGTGTTTTCCTGTAAAGAACATTCCGCAATGGCATCAAATTTTATTTATCATGATAAGAATTAATAGCAATTGATATGATAAGCCTGCAATACATGCCAGACTGATTAAATAGATGAAAAATAGACCATTTTTTCAATAAAAAGCCTGATTGACAAACACCCTTTCCCGACTAGATTTCAATATGTGTCGCTGTTGAAATATAACCGAAGCCAGAGGTGTAACATGAGACTCTCTCTCAAGTCAGACGTGCCCGCATTGCAAGGGAAACTTGCTGAATATGAAAAAGATGAAACCATAACCAATATTGAAGTCCTGGAGTTAAGTAAACTCGCTGATGATTATATGGCGAAAGTGCAGGCTGAATATTTGAATCTGGATAAAGACGTTTTCCAGGTTTGTATTGATGACATTTCTCAGGCAATGCAAAAGATGGCGATTGAAATTGAAAAAAACAAACCATCACAAGAAGATAGTGATAACCTGAATGCCGCCATACAATTTCAGTTAGCGCAACTGGTCATTAATTACAATCGCACCGTGGGTAAAGTGAAATTCAAATCCGGATTCCTGGCCCTCAGTAAAAACAGTTGACCTCCCCTGTAGCGGCGCGATTTATCGCGCGCCCTGGCCATTGATGCGTGATTTATCCTGGGCATTAAAACCAGCCAGAAAACAGCGCGATAATTCACGCCGCTATCAACATTACCTGATGATAATGTTAACAATTGTGCTAACATGCACAGGCATTCTAACTACCATACATCTCGCGCAGGTTGAACCTGCCTTTTTTCGCACTATATTGGCTATTGAGCACGACTTTTAAACATCCGTGAAATTCAGGTTGAGAAGAGATCTTCTATGAATCACATAGTTTACGTTGTTGATGATGACGAGTCGGTACGTTCTGCTCTGAGTAACCTACTTAGCTCAGAAAATTATGACGTTATCGCTTTTTCTACCGCCCAGGCCTTTCTTGACTATGCGTTTCCACAGGTTCCCGGTTGTCTGATTCTGGATATTAATATGCCGGGTGCCGATGGTTTTGCCGTGGCGAATGCGCTGAATGCGCGTGGTTATGTTATCCCAACCATTTTTCTCACCGGTTTCGGCACCATTCCGGTTACGGTTCGGGCGATGAAAACCGGCGCTTGTGAGTTTCTGACCAAGCCAGTCGATCCGGATCGCATATTACAAGCGGTGGCCGAGGCGCTGGCGATCGCGGAAGAGAATCTGGCTTCCTCGCAGGAAAAGTACGACATCACGTCCCGCCATCAATCGCTGACGCCGCGTGAAAGTGAGGTGATGTTGCTGGCGATCAGCGGCCTGCTCAATAAGCAAATCGCCGCTGAGATGGGTATCAGTGAAATCACCGCCAAGGTACACAAACGTCGGGTGATGGAAAAAATGAATGTCCGTTCGTTATCCGACCTGGTGCGTGCTGCTGAACGACTGAATATTCTCAGCACGCGCCGTCGCTAATCTTATACGCTGGCTGGCGGTTCGGTGGGTAAGGTAAACCAGAACACACTGCCGCAGTCAGCCCGGTTTTCCCCTTTCAGCTCACCACAGTGCTTTTTAATGATGCCGTGACTGATGGTCAGACCCATGCCCATCCCCTCTTTTTTCGTGGTATAGAACGAATCAAAGATATGTTCCTTCACCGCGTCAGGAATACCTGAACCGGTGTCCCGCACCTCAAAACGGATGGTACCCGGTGTGGGGTTAGCGGTGGCAAGCGTCAGGACCAGTCCACGATCTTCGATGCCGGTCATAGCATCAATGGCGTTCACCACCAGGTTCAGTAGCACCTGCTGAATCTGGATGCGGTCACAATAAACTTCCGCGTGCTCGGCGTGCAGCTTCAGCTCCAGTGAGATCCATTTACGTTCAATCTCCGCCCGTGAAAGCGCCAGGATATCGCGCGCAATTAAATGCAGGTTGGCTTTGGCATACACCGAGTCATGTTTGCGGGTTAACGCCTGCAAGCCGCGAATAATATCGCCGGCGCGTTTGCCTTCCTGCAAAATCTCATCAAGGCTGAAGCAGGCATTCTCAATATGGCTCTGCTCACGTTTCAGCCAGCGCAGGCTGGCACCGGCATGCGCGACAATCGACATCAGCGGTTGGTTGATTTCATGCGCAATTGACGCGGTTAACTGACCGACGGTGGTGGCGCGCGAAACCCGCGCCAAATCCGCCTGCGCCATCCGGGCGGCATCTTCAGCCCGGCGTTGTACCGTGATGTCCGAAATGGTGCCGAAATATTCTTTCACCTCCGGCCAATTATTCACCGGATCGCCGATCCCTTTGATGTAACGACATTCACCATCCGGGCGGATAATACGAAATTCCGCCTGCATGCTGATGCCGTTCTGTACGCTGTCGCTGACCAGGTCGTTGATACATTGATGGTCATCGGGGTGCACGAAGGTCATAAAATCCGCCATCGACAGCGTTTTCGGTTGTTCCGGCAAACCGAGAATACGTAGGTACTCATCCGATACCGACATTAAATCCTGTTCAATCTCCCAGCTCCAGGTGCCGGTATGACTGATTTTCTCCCCCAGCATCAGCGACGTCTGGCTGGTGCGTAATTGCTTCTCCACCCGGCGGCGATGGATGTTCTCCTCCAACAATTCCGCATATAAACGGGCGGTTTCGATTGAAACGGCGGCCTGGGCGCTCAGGGTTTTCACGATATGTGATTGTTCGGCGGTAAATACATCCGGCATCAGGCGGTTTTCAAGGTACAACACCCCCACCATATTGGCCTGTTTGAACATCGGTACGCACATCACCGCCGCTCCCGAGGAAACCAGATACGGGTCCTGACTGAAGGGGCTGAAATCCTCCGGTTTGCCGGTACGGATCTCCTGCCCGGTGCGGATCACCGCGGAAAGCACCGACAACGGCAAATCGCTGGCTGTCGGGCGTTGTTTAACGATCCTGACTTTGACGCCATCGGCATTCGCTTCCGCCCAGGCTTCCGTTTCCGGGATATTGCCATCCAGCACGCGAATCAGCAGGCAACGCTGTGCGCCCGCGCGCTCCAGCAGCATACGCATCAGGATATGGATCAACCGGTCGAGATTGATCTCCTCCGTCAGGGCGCGCACCGCCGTGACCACGCTCTCGAGGTCGCGAATCGATTCATCCTCAAACGGAATGGTGGTGAAGGCATTGCCCGGTTTTTGCGTCGCCAGTTGGGGATAGCGTTGCTCAAGCTGCCGCACTTTGGCGAGCGCCCCCCAGTTTTCCCAGCCGCTGATGGCCCCTTTTAAATAGGCATCGGCCGGGACATTCAGGTTCCAGGCCTTGGCGCAATCCCCCGCCAGCTCGTAAGCCAATGCATTGATATGCACGTAACCTGCTTTGCGCGACAGATTGATCGCCATTTCGTACTGACTCAGCGCCTCGCCCACTTCACCACGCAGGCGCGCCAGTTCAGCAGCCAGTAGTGCCACCTTGTCAGCAAACAATTCGGGATTCAGCACCGACCACTGCACCAGCTGCTCAAAATGCGCGTGGACGGTTTTGTGCAGCGCAGCATTCGCCTGGCCGCTTGCCAGTGGGACGGTGAGCGTCAGGGCGCTGAAGAAATGTAAATCCATCAGGTAGATATAACCCGGTACGGCTTTGACCAGGTACGCGGCTTCGGCAAAACAGGGGGTGGCCTGCGTATATTCACCGGCATAGAAATGCGCCATACCGCGATACAGCCACGACCAGAACAACACCATCGCTTTTGGCCCGGAAACGGGGCCTGGCTCGCTGCCGACCAGGTGAGTTGGAAAGGCATCGACACCGCTAAATTTTTCCCGACGGCTGCCGCGCAGATGCATCACCAGATGCTTTTGCATCAACAACACGTTTTCCACATCGGGATAAAACGATTTCTGCGTAAACGCCAGCCCCCGTTCAATGGTAGTCTGCACCGACTCCAGATGATCGCCACGCGTCAGGTAGTTCATCACCTGATGACGCAATGAAAGACAGGCAAAGGATTTGTCGCCATGCGCCAGCGCCACATTGAAACTTTTCTTCGCGCAATCGATTGCGAAGGCCAGCGGTTGCGTCCAGATCCCCACTTGATCAAGAGGCAGCAACGTGCGGGCTTTAAAACGTAAAAAATTATGTTTCTCAGCCAGTTGGCTGGCGAGCAGCCCGGACTTAAAGCCGTAATGATATTCCTGGTAGCGGTCAGTAATCAGCACGCTAAACCACGACAGACCGAACACCGAGGCCCCGGCAATGCCATGATCCAGCGTCATATCGAGGATTTTGCACACCAGCAGCAGGTGCAGCTGGGGACAATCGTACGACGACGCAAAGATGGTGCTGGCCATCAGGTTCAGCACCGACTCTTTTTCGCGATTCGCCATCAGCGGCAATACGCCCAGTGTGGCCGCCGGGTCTGGCCCCAGCCGGGCTTTCAGGGCATACCAGGCCGCATTGCACTCCTCTTCGTCGGGATAGCGATTAAAGTGCACACCAAATACCGAAAGCCATGCCAGGGCTGTCTCCAGCGCCAGAAAGTTGTCCGACTGGCGCATATGAATTTCCGCCGACAGGCAGGCCGCGGCCGATTTCTCGGTCAAACTGCCGGGCATACCGAGCAGCGCGGTACAGCGCGTTTGCGCCTCGTTAAGATTACCCTGCAAAAACTGGCACTCCGCCTCTTCAAAGCCGAGCAGGAAATGCTCGCCCTCGCCGCGCTGATCATTCAACACGCGCGCGGTGCGCAAATAGCGTAACGCAGAGGCATAATCCCCTGCCCGTTTGGCGCGCTGCGCTGCCGTCAGGCTCAGTTGAAAGTAGTTACGATGTTGCACCGCATCTACCGGCATATCCGCCGCCATCGCAATATGATGCACCGCGCGGAACAGCATCTCATTGCCTTCGGCACGCGGTGCGGATGCAGCCAGCAACGCTGCCGCCTGCTGATGGATAAGCAATTTCTGTCTGGGACCGATCAATAAAAACGCCGCGTCATGAACTCGACCGTGGGTAAAGGCGTAGTCATTATCGGTAATGGTGATAAACCGTGCCGCCAGCGCCGGTCTTAACCGTTGCTGAACATGATGCGGGCGGGTGCCAAGAATCTGGCTGAGCAGTCCCAGTTGTCCCTTGGCACCGAGACAGGCCATGCTCCCCAACAGTTGGCGTGTCGGCTCTGGCATCCGTTCCAGTTGTCGTACCACCAGGCTGGCGACATTATCGGTGTAATGACGTGCCCGCAAAGCACCTTGATCGTAATGCCACTTCAGCGGGTCCTGGGTATAGAAAATCAACCCGTCAGCGATCGCCTGCTTGAAAAATTCCTGTAAAAAAAGCGGATTACCCCCAGTTTTCTCATGGATCAGCTGCGCCAGTTCAGTCGTTCCGCTGCTGCGGGTATGCAACATCCCGGCCAGCCAGCGCGCCACCATTTTGGCATTCAGCGGCTCAGGGGTGATCTCAGTCAGACGTGCGGCCGCGCCACGGATACGTGTGAGAAAATCCGCTACCTGCGGACAAGGCATCGATTCTGCGTCACGGTGGGCGATCACCAGCAAAAAAGGCAGATGGTCATTACGCTGAAACACATTTTCCAGCAGTTGCAGGCTGGCCTGATCGGCCCAGTGTACATCGTCAATTAACATCACCAGCGCTTTGCCAGAAGAGGCAAACGCCTTGATCAATGCGCACGCCATCTGATGAAAACGTTCGCGCGCATCGCTTAATGTATCGGTGGTCAGCATCGTCTGAGGGATATCCAGCAGTTGACGCAATTCCGGCACCAGTTCGATAGCCAGATCGCAATCATCACCCAACGCGCGCAGCAGACGCGCGCGCCAGACCATCACGTCGGCGGCAGACAAGCCAAGCAGATATAAAGTGAGCGTTCGGAACGCGGCGCTGAGCGCCGAATAAGGCACCTGCGGCGAATGTTGATCCGCTTTGCCGACCGTGAGCAGAATCGGCTTGTGTTGCAGCTTTTTCAGTGCCGACGCGATAATTGCTGATTTCCCTGCTCCCGGCGCGCCCCCAATCATCACCAGATGATGCGTGCCGCTGCGTTGTACTTCATCCAGCGCATCCAGTAACACCCGAGCCTGGGCATGGCCGGTAAACAGCGTTTCGACACGATAATTGCTGGTGAAACGCTCCTGAAGTCCGAGGGTAAAAGCAGCGATGGTGCCTTGTGGCGTCAGGGTCGCTTTGCAGCGTCGCAGGTCAGCCAGTAAACCATCGATGGTTTGGTAGCCATCCAGCGGCGATTTTGCCAGCAAACGCAGGATAATGGCCGACAGCATGGCCGGTACATCGGGGCGAATCGCTTCAGGTGGGCGCGGTGCGGTGGCCAGATGGTGATGGATCCACTCCGCCTGGCCAGCCTGCGGAGAGCCAAAGGGTAACTTACCGGTCAGCATTTCATACAGCACCACGCCGAGGCTGTAGAGATCACTCAGATTGCTGACCGGAAAAGGGGTGCGCCCGGTATGTTCTGGCGACATGTATGCCAGCGTGCCACCGGAGGCGCGCAGCGAATTTTTCAGTTGCGAATCCAGCGTCACCGAGGCAAGGCCAAAGCCCCCGAGACGAAAAGATCCATCGTTGTTCAGGAACAGATGCGCCGGTTTGATATCGCCATGCACAATGCCCTGATGATGCGCCTGGCTTAATGGCAGACAGAGTTGGATGGCATTACGCAGGTAATCGGCAATCTGCTCGGGCGGCATCGCAATAATCCCCGCCAGCGTGCGATAAGGAAAGGCCGGGTACACCAGCGCATAGTGTCCCTGATAGCGGGTGTAGCCGAGGGGTTTTACCGCCCAGCGGGTTGCCAGATGCGGGGCCAGCGTCAGCTCATTTTTGAGTAGCTGCGTCCCCTGAAATGCCAGTTCGTCACTGGCGGCGGTAGCGATTATAAAAGCTTCACCGGTCGTCTCTCGTCCCATTAGCCAGGCGATGCTGCCATCCTGCGCCAGTGGGGTCAGCACCATCTCGTCCGGCAAGGTGATTTTCTGTTCTTCGTTGCCTTCCTGCGGGAGCGAGATTATGCCCATTAGCGTGTTTCCCCGTGAGACAGTTCGTTACGTATGATGGTCAGGAGCGTATCAACATCAATAGGCTTGCGCAAAAAGGTCACCGCGCCGAGCGCAATGGCATACCATTGCACCGCCTCTTCCTGCTCCGCGGAGATAAAAATCACGGGTAAGGTCACGGATTGTTGTTGCAGGATGGCGAACAGCTCAAAACCGCTCATCCCCTTCAGTCTGACGTCGATGATCAACATGGCCGCGCCGGTTAACGCTTTGTCATCGCAGAGGAGTTCTTCGCCTGATTCGTACAGGCTGGTGGTGTATCCGTCAGAATGCAGTAAATTGCTCAGGCCATTACGGACTGAGCGTTCGTCGTCAACGATAACGATATGCTGTGGCAGCGTCATGCTGTAATCCTCCGATAATCCTCACGCAAGCGTGAGGATGTTCCTTAGGGTTCCTTCTCTCCTTCGGGCGGCGGTGTGCCACTGATTTTTGGCACACATTCGTGGCGGAACCAGGCCAGAGTCACCGGCTGACGGCGAATCAGCCGTTGCGCCAGCGGCACCAGTTGCTCCCCCACCAGCATGCCAAACAATCCCAGCAAGGCAATCACCGGTGGCGCCGGGGAATTCACATCGATCAGGCCGTAGATCACACCGGCCAGAACACCTACCCCCAACGAGATAACGTAGGATTTCAACATGTTCAGCCGACCTTATCAACGTGGGTGGTGATGGTGCTGGCCTGCGGCTGTGGCTTGACATGCGCCATAATCTGCCCACCAATAATCATGCCCAACAGGCCGACTAACGCAATCGCAGGCGGTGCTGGCGATCGTACCCGCAGTAGCGCGTAAAACAGCCCCACCAGCACGCCCGCCCCCAGAGAAATGATCAACGGATTCATCATGATCCTCCTGTGACCGGCACAACAGGTGCCGGTCAACCGCAGGGAATTAGCGTGCCGGAACCGGTGCCAGGGTGCGGTGCTCGCTCTCCTGACGTGAAGGTGCTTTGTGCACCATCGTGTAGGCATAATCCACGCCAATGCCGTATGCGCCGGAATGCTCTTTGGCGATCTTCATCACTGCGTCGTAGGTATCACGGTGTGCCCAGTCACGCTGCCACTCCAGCATTACCTGTTGCCAGGTTACCGGGATCACGCCCGCCTGGATCATGCGCTGCATGGCATAGTCATGGGCTTCTTTTGAGGTGCCGCCAGACGCATCAGCCACCATATAGATTTCGTAACCCCCTTCCAGCATGGCGCACAGCGCAAAGCTGTTGTTACAGACTTCAGTCCACAGGCCAGACACCACCACTTTCTTCTTACCGTTTGCAGCCAGCGCATCACGTACTTTCTGGTCGTCCCATGAGTTCATCGAGGTACGTTCCAGAATATCCAGCCCCGGGAACACGTCCAGCAGCTCAGGGTAGGTATAGCCGGAGAAACTTTCGGTTTCGACGGTGGTGATAATCGTCGGGATGTTAAACACCCTGGCCGCTTTCGCCAGCGCGACGGTGTTATTTTTCAGCACCTGACGGTCGATTGACTGTACGCCAAACGCCATCTGCGGTTGCTGATCGATAAAGATAATCTGGCTGTTAAGCGGGGTCAGAACTTCAAGTTTTGAGTTGGACATGAATTTACCCATTGAGGTTAGTAACTGGATTTCCGCGAACAAAGATACGGAGCAAAAGTGGCAGTCACCGGCTGGTCACTGTCCGATCTGAGTTTAGGTGGCATGGGGGGGCCGGACCATTATCTCTGTGTATAGGTATACGTTCGTATAGGTATCCCTTTGTATAACTAGACGGTGTTTCTCCCCGCTAACCATAATCCTGAGCTGATGGTGCGACCGCGCACTCCCCGTCCGGCCAACCCGGACATCTCAGTTCAGGAGGATCTATGGTGACGCTCGGTAAGGCAGAGCTGATTTTAATCAACGGCAAATTCCACACCGTCGACCGCGCCAACCCGGTAGCCGACGCTGTAGCGATTCGCGAAGGAAAATTTCTGGCGGTGGGCAGTCAGGCGGAAGTGATGGAACATCACTGCGAAGGTACGAAGGTGATCGACCTTAAAGGTCATACTGCGGTGCCTGGCCTGAATGACTCGCATCTGCACCTGATCCGTGGCGGTCTCAATTACAACCTCGAACTGCGCTGGGAAGGCGTGCCTTCACTGGCCGATGCACTGCGTATGCTGAAAGAACAGGCGCTGCGCACGCCATCGCCGCAGTGGGTGCGCGTAGTGGGAGGCTGGACCGAGTTTCAGTTTGCTGAACGCCGCATGCCGACGCTGGAAGAGATCAACGAAGCTGCACCCGACACGCCGGTGTTTATCCTGCACCTGTACGATCGCGCCCTGCTCAACCGCGCCGCCCTGAACGTGGTGGGATACACCAAAGACACCCCCAACCCACCGGGTGGCGAAATCCAGCGCGACAGCAACGGCAACCCGACCGGCATGCTGATTGCGCGCCCGAATGCGATGATCCTCTACGCCACGCTGGCGAAAGGGCCGAAATTGCCGCTGGAGCTGCAAATCAACTCCACCCGTCAGTTTATGCGTGAACTGAACCGTCTTGGCCTGACCAGCGCCATCGACGCCGGGGGCGGTTTCCAGAACTACCCCGACGATTATGAAGTGATCGCCGAGCTGCACAGCAAAAAGCAGATGACGGTGCGTATCGCCTATAACCTGTTTACCCAGCGTCCCGGTCATGAACTGGAAGATTTTGAAAAATGGACCGATATGCTGACGCCAGGCCAGGGCAGCGACTATTTCCGGCATAACGGTGCCGGTGAAATGTTGGTGTTCTCCGCCGCCGACTTCGAAGATTTCCTTGAGCCGCGCCCGGATTTGGCCCCCGGTATGGAAGATGAACTGGAGCGCGTGGTGCGTCATCTGGTGGAACACCGCTGGCCGTTCCGCCTGCACGCCACCTACAACGAATCCATCAGCCGTATGCTGGATGTGTTTGAGAAGGTGGATCGCGAGATTCCGTTTAACGGCCTGCACTGGTTCTTTGACCATGCCGAAACAGTGACGCAGAAAAATATCGACCGTATCAAAGCCCTCGGCGGCGGCATTGCGGTGCAGCATCGTATGGCGTTCCAGGGGGAATACTTTGCGGAACGTTATGGCATTGAAGCTACCCGCCATACCCCGCCGGTGGCGCGCATGCTGGAAACCGGCGTACCGGTTGGTCTGGGTACCGATGCGACTCGCGTCGCCAGTTATAACCCGTGGACCGTGCTGTACTGGCTGGTTTCTGGTCGTACCGTGGGTGGCATGCAGATGTATGACGTCAACGCGCGTCTCGACCGTGACACCGCGCTGATGCTGTGGACGCAAGGCAGTGCCTGGTTCTCCAGTGAGCAAGGTAAAAAAGGCCAGATCAAAGTCGGCCAACTGGCGGATATGGCGGTGCTGAGCAAAGACTTCTTCAGCGTGCCCGAGGAGGAGATCAAAGGGATCGAATCCGTGCTGACGGTGGTGGATGGCAACGTGGTGTATGCCGCCGGGACGTTCAGCAGCGAAGCGCCACCGACCCTGCCGGTACTGCCGGAGTGGTCGCCGGTGGTGAAGGTACCGGGCCACTACCGCAGTGCGCCTCCCGGTGCCACCACCCGCGTTGGCATGATGCCGCAGGCGCACCATTGCAGCGGCCCTTGCGGTGTGCACAGCCACCAGCATGATATCGCCCGTGGCGCTAACGTCCCGGTAGCCGAAGACAACGCCTTCTGGGGCGCGCTCGGTTGCAGCTGCTTTGCGTTTTAAACTTATGAAAACGTCATCGGTTTTCTCATTCCCGCCCCGGATCGATCTGGGGCTGTTCTTCCTGCGCCTGACCGGCAGCCTGTTGCTGCTGCATGTACATGGTCTGCCCAAGGTGTTTCATTTCCAGCAGGAACTGACGCGCATTGAAGACCCGTTCGGCATGGGGCCGTATATGAGCCTGATCCCGGCGATCATCGCCGAGGTTGTCTGCCCGATCCTGATCATTCTGGGTTGGTGGTCACGACTGGCCTGCCTGCCAATCATCGGCGTGCTGCTGGTGGCGATGCTGGTGGTGCACCCGGACTGGACGATTGCTGACGGCCAGTTTGGCTGGTTGTTGCTGATCATCTTCACTACCCTGGCGCTCACCGGTCCGGGTGGCTGGCGTATCGGCGTCAAAGCAAAACAGGAGCTGCGTCATGGCTCAGGTTAATGATATGCACAGCGCGATGGTAACGGAACTCCCGGCGCAAGCCGCCTCGCCGTGGCAACCGTTGCAGCAGCCGGTTTTCCGTATGCTGTGGCTGGCGACAGTGGTTTCCAACATCGGGTCATGGATGAACGATGTCGGCGTTAACTGGAGCATGTTGACGTTAAGCGCCGATCCGCTGTCGGTGGCGCTGGTGCAGGCCGCCAGCAGCCTGCCGATGTTCCTGTTCGCGCTGCCCTCCGGGGTGATGGCCGATATCGTCGATCGCCGTAAATATCTGCTGTTTTCGCAACTGTGGGTGTTTATCGCTGCCGCCGGTCTGACGCTGCTCTCCTTTTTGGGTCTGGTGACGCCGTGGGTGTTGCTGGTGGCGGCTTTCCTGCTCAGTACCGGTGCCGCGATGAGTTCACCGCCCTTTCAGGCCATCGTGCCGGATTTGGTGGAGAAACATGAACTGGGACCGGCCATCGCGCTTAACTCGCTCGGCATTAATATCAGCCGCGCCATTGGTCCGGCGCTGGGTGGTCTGATCCTCTCTTTTGCCGGTCCGTGGATGGTGTTCCTGCTCAATGCCCTGTCGGTGCTGGGCGTGGCCTGGGTGTTGTATCGCTGGAAAGCGCCCGCCAGCATCCAACGCCTGCCGCCAGAACACTTCTTCCCGGCGGTGCGGGTGGGATTGCGCTACGTCCACGCTGCCCCGGTGTTTCGTAACGTGCTGGTACGCACCTTTGCCTTCTTCCTGTTTGGTAGCGCCGGATGGGCATTGTTGCCGCTGGTCGCTCGGCGTGAACTCGGTCTGGGGCCTGGCGGTTACGGCATTATGCTGGCCTGTATCGGCGTTGGTGCCATCTGTGGCGCGGTGCTGCTGCCCGGCTTACGCAAAAAATTCAGTGCCGACCGCCTGATGGTGCTCGCCAGCATGCTGTTTGGTCTGACAATGCTGGCGCTGGCCTTAATCCGCCATTTCTGGTGGCTCAACGCCTGTGAGTTCTTTACCGGTTTTGCCTGGATTGCGGTGCTTTCCACCCTCAACCTCGGCGCGCAGCGGAGCGCGGCAAAGTGGGTGAAAGCGCGGGCGCTGGCGGTTTACCTGACGGTGTTTTTCGGTTCAATGACCATCGGCAGTGCCGTGTGGGGACAACTGGCGGCTCATTTCTCCATTCCGCTGTCGCTGACCTTCGCCGCCGTCGGCATGTTTCTTTCCTGCGCGACCGTCTGGCGTTGGCGGCTCGATCAGGACCCGGATTTAAATCTGGAGATCCTTAATGACACCGACAACAACCCGACGCCCGAGATCCACCACAACCGTGGCCCGGTGATGGTCAGCTATGAATATGTGATCCGCAATGAAGATGCCCATGATTTCACGGTGTGTATGCAGGATATGCGCCGGGTACGCCGTCGAGGCGGGGCCATCAACTGGTCGATTTATGAAGACGTGCTGCAACCGGGCATTTTCGTGGAAACCTTTGTCGTCGGTTCGTGGATGGAGCACCTGCGTGAAAAGGAGCGCTACACCATGAACGACCGCAAAATCCAGAGCCGGGTTTACGCCTTCCATCAGGGCGAAAGTTTGCCCGAAGTTCGTTATCTGGTTGCTCCGGCATGACGCCGCAACCCTGACATATCAACCCACAACAGCAATAAGAGGTCCATGCAATGAGCACGTTTAAAACCACAGATGGTACGCAGATTTATTTTAAAGATTGGGGCAAGGGTAAGCCGGTGCTGTTCAGTCACGGCTGGCCGCTGGATGCAGATATGTGGGACAGCCAGATGAATTTTCTGGCCGAACGTGGCTATCGTGTTATCGCTTTTGACCGTCGCGGTTTTGGTCGTTCCGATCAACCGTGGCAGGGCTACGACTACGATACCTTCGCCTCCGACATTAACGATCTGATCAACCATCTGGGTCTGGATAAAGTGACACTGGTGGGTTTCTCGATGGGCGGTGGCGATGTGACCCGCTATATCGGCAACTACGGCAGCGCGCGCGTCACCAGCCTGGTGCTGCTGGGCGCGGTTACCCCTATTTTCGGTAAAGCGGCAGATTACCAGGAAGGCGTCGATTTGTCGGTGTTTGCCGGTATTCGCGACGGTTTGCGTAAAGATCGTGCTCAGTTTATCAAAGACTTTGCTGCACCTTTCTATGGCACCAATGCCGGCCAGACTGTCTCTGAAGGGGTGCTGACCCAGACGCTGAATATCGCCCTGCTGGCCTCGCTGAAAGGCACGCTGGATTGCGTAACGGCGTTTTCTGAAACCGATTTCCGCGCCGATATCGCCAAAGTGGATGTGCCGACGCTGGTGATCCACGGCAGTAACGATCAGATTGTGCCGTTTGCGACGACCGGTAAAGTGGCGGCGGAGATGATTTCCGGTGCTGAACTGAAAGTGTACGACAATGGCCCACATGGCTTCGCCGTGACTCATCAGGATCAGTTGAATGAAGACCTGCTGGCGTTTCTGCAACGTTAAGGTCTGATACGTAGCGGCGCGATAACTCGCGCCGCTACGGAACATTATCAACGGGAAGGATGGTTCACTTCCAGCGGGCGCAGATCAAACAACAACACTTCTGCGGCCTCACCCTCGCTAAACGTCAGTGTCTTCTCATTACGTACTCGCGCGCCATCTCCGGCTTTGAAGGTCACGCCATTAACGGTGACGTTACCGCGTGCCACATGAATATAGGCGTAACGATCATCATCCAGCGTGATGGTTTGCTGCTCGCCGGCATCGAATAACCCGGCATAAATCCGCACGTCCTGACGGATGCTGAGTGCGCCCTGCTCACCCTCTGGTGACACAATCAGCCGCAGATGGCCGCGTTTTTCATTCTCTGGCACCGAGATCTGCTGGTAGCCCGGCGGGGTATTTTTCTCATCCGGCACCACCCAGATTTGCAGGAAGTGCACCCCGTCTTCGCTGGAGTGGTTGAACTCGCTGTGCGTCACGCCGCTACCGGCGCTCATCAGTTGCACATCACCGGGGACAATCACCGAGCCGGTACCCATTGAGTCTTTATGTTCCAGCGCCCCTGCCAGCACATAGGAGATGATCTCCATATTGCTGTGCGGGTGAGCGCCAAATCCACGGGCTTTTGCCACCCGGTCATCATTAATCACCAGCAGGTCAGAAAAGCCCACCTGTTTCGGGTCCCAATAGTTGGCGAATGAGAAGGTATGGTGTGAATGCAACCAGCCGTGGGCACCTACACCACGTTGTTCTGACAGGCGTTGTTCAATCATGATTTGCTCCTTAATCTTCTGTGTTTAACCGGATAAAGGGGTTGTTTCCCTTCGTTGAACACAGATTAAGGTAAACAAATTTGCCGAACAATTACGTCAATCTGCAATCAGTGTAACGATTTAGTGGACAATCATGTGATAAAAAAGCGCGAAAAATCGCGCCGCTACGCAAGTCTGTCGCGGCGCGATGCATCGCGCGTTAAAAGTCTGCCAGTTTGTAGCGGCGCGATTTATCGCGCGTCAGGCAATTACAGATTGGAGAACTTATGCAGCACCCGCACCAACTGGGTGACAAATCCGTATTCGTTGTCGTACCACGACACGGTTTTCACCAGCTGGACATCGCCCGCTTCGCTGATTTCCGTCTGGGTGGCATCAAAAATCGAGCCAAACGGCAGACCAATCACATCGGAAGAGACAATCGGGTCTTCGGTGTAATTAAAGGATTCGTTGTTTTCACATGCCAGCTTCAGCGCGGCATTGATCTCCGCCACCGTCACCTTTTTATCCAGCACCGACACCAGCTCAGTCACAGAACCGGTTTTGACCGGTACGCGCTGCGCATGGCCCTTTAGCTTGCCGGACAGCGCCGGGATCACCAGACCAATGGCTTTAGCCGCCCCGGTGGTGTGCGGAATCACGTTTTCCACCGCTGCGCGGGAAGCGCGGAAATCTTTACCCCGTGGCCCATCCACCAGCGCCTGGGTACCGGTATAGGCGTGCACGGTGGTCATGGTGCCAACCTTAATACCAAAACTGTCGTTCAACGCTTTCGCCATCGGAGCCAGGCAGTTGGTGGTGCAGGATGCCACCGAGATAATGGTGTCATCGGCGGTCAGGGTGTCGTCATTGACGTTGAAGACGATGGTTTTCATCTCCCCGGCCGGGGCTGAGATCAGCACTTTTTTGGCCCCGGCATCCAGGTGCGCCTGGGCTTTTTCCGCCGAGGTGTAGAAGCCGGTACATTCAATCACCACATCCACACCGAGATCGCCCCAGGGAATGTTCTTCGCTTCTTTTTCGGCAAACACCTTGATGTTGTTGCCGCCGACCACCAGGTTTTGCCCCTCCGCGCTCACGGTCGCCGGGAATGCGCCATAGTTGGAGTCATACTTCAGCAGGTAAGCCAGCATTTCTGGTGAGGTGAGATCGTTAATGGCAACAATTTCAACGGGTTCTTTTTGCTCCAGCAGGCGACGCAGAACCAGCCGACCGATACGTCCAAAGCCGTTAATACCGATTTTTTTCATAACAGAAGTCCTTGCCAATGGTGAAGAGGAATTCAATAACAACCGGGAAAGATGACAAATAAATTAACGCAACTGCGGCCTTTGCCCCACACATTCTGTGCGCAAAAAAACACCAGCCTGGCGGCGAGTGTTGGCAGGTTGAATGAAAGTGTTATTTTTTCATCAGGTTCCTGGTGATCCTGAAAAAGGCATGCTTATCGTTGGCATGTAAAAGCCTGATTTCACCCGGCGTGGCATGCATATATTTTTTATAGACGCGGGTGAAGGTTTGCTGGCTGGTAAAGCCATTTTCCACCGCAATCTCCAGCAAGGTTTTGTCGCTGTGGATAATGGCGAAAGTAGCTCTGATAACCCGGCGCAGACGCATATATTCACCGAGGTTATAGCCGGTCACCTCGCGGAAAATACGTTGAAAATGCCAGTGACCATAACCACTTTTGCCGGTGATGGTACTGACACGAATCGTTTCGTCATACAGGTGTTCTTCAATCCAGTGAATAATGTCATCCACCACCGAATAAATCATTTTGTCTTGCGTTGGATAAAAGGTCGGCAAAAACGGTTTTACAGCAGTGATAGCATTCATATCACACCCAGCTTTGCAGAGATTGGGTGACAATATCAGTCATGCGCGCTGGAAAAGGTAGTTATACAAATGGATAGGTATACGAAGGGATAATTGATTGTTGCTCAGGATGCGCGATAAATCGCGCCGCTACGGCTGAGCACATTTTTGTAGCGGCGCGATTTATCGCGCGTTTTTGATATGAATTATCTATCTCTGCCACCGTCAGGCCGCAGCTAACCATAACCAAAGCCGATTACCCCGCCATTACATCATCTGCTGTGCCTGCCGCAGTTCTCTGATCATTTGTTCTGCTGCCGGGGAGACGGGATAGGCGGCATGGGTGACGGCATAATGGGTCACTGTCCATGTCGGTGAGTCCGGTACGCAGACCAGCGGAAAGCGCGTCTGCATCAACTGTGCATAATGGTGCGGCAGGATACCCACCACATCGCCCGCGGCAATCAGCATCGCTACCGCCTCAATCCCCACCGCCTCCGGTCCCCGGCTCAGGTGCAGACGCGCCAACGCGTCCTCAACAAACGGCTGCTGTGCACGCCAGACTAACGGTAACTGCCGCGCGCGCAACTCATTGCCAGCCAGCGTATACAGGCCGTGCGACTCGTCAAACAGGTCGACATAGTGCAGTGATGGGGTCTTCTGGTAATCCATCACCCCTTTGATGACAATGTCCAGTCGTCTGTCCAGCAACGCCTGAATCAATTGCGATCCCGCCATGACACTTAACGATAGCTGGACTCCCGGTGCATGGTGGCGCAACGCACGCAACGCCTGTTGCAGATGCGAACCCCTGTGGCTGATGACATTGTCGGTGATCCCCATCACCAGCGGCCCGGAAATCACGCCGCGACTGGCATCCATCGCCGGGAATATGCGATCCAGCGCGCCTAACGCTTCGCGGGCATACAGCAGCGCTGACTCCCCCGCCACCGTCAGCTCGAAGCCTTTCGGCCCGCGCGTACACAGCGCCGTTCCCAGGGTTTCTTCGATCGATTTGATCTGACGACTGATGGTCGCCTTGGTCATATTCAGGGATTTCTCAGCAGCAGAAAATCCGCCAGATTGCGCCACTGCGCAGAATATTCGCAAGGCGCGCAGGTCTTTCTCATTCAATGTCCGGGGTTTCATGGTTGCTGTTTCCGTAACCGTGATTACAAATAAGATCAGTTTTCCTGGTAAACCGGCATCCCTACACTCGCCTCAGTTCGTTTTTCGCCAATACCAGGAAATCATTATGTCTTTACCGTTAACAGTGCCACCGCAAACTAATCATAAATCACTGCTGTTTTCCGAATTAGCCCTCGATCTCGATAATTTGCAAGCACATTTTGCCGTGCTGGGGATGCCTTACGGCGCGGCTTACACCCCGCAGGACTACAACAATGACCAGGTTCGCGCCCCGACCGCCATTCGTCAGGCCTCCGATCGTGTCATTCGCAGCCCCGAACGCTACGACTTCGATATCGATGGTCCGTTATTGCAGGGCCGGGATGACGTGCGTTTTGTCGACTGTGGCGATGTCCCTGCTGACCTCAATGATCCACGCGGTCACTTCGTTCGCGCCGAACAGGCCGTGCGTAAGATTCTTGCCGCCGGTGCGATTCCCATCGTCCTGGGTGGCGATCACGGCATTACCAACCCGATCCTGCGCGCCTTTGACGATCAGGGGCCGATCACTATTGTCCATCTTGATGCGCATCTCGACTGGCGTGATGACGTCAACGGCGTGACTGACGGCTTATCCAGCCCGATGCGCCGTGCTTCTGAACTGCCGTTCATCAAAGACATTATTCAAATCGGTATGCGGGCCTCAGGGAGTGCCCGCCAGGAAGAAGCCGATTATGCCCGTGAATGGGGAGCCAAAATCATCACCGCTTATGAGCTGCATGATCAGGGTATGGACGCCGTACTGGCGCAGATCCCGGACGGCGGTCGCTATTACCTGACCATTGATGCTGATGGTTTTGATCCGGCGGTGATGCCTGCCGTGGCTGGCCCGGCACCGGGCGGCGTGACCTTTGTTCAGGCACGTAAACTGATTCACGGTTTAGTGAAAAAAGGCCGGGTGGTCGGCATGGATATCGTTGAAATCCAGCCGGCCAAAGATGTTCATCAGCTCTCCTGCATGACCGCAGGCCGTCTGGTGCTCAATTTGATTGGTGCGGCAATTCGCGCCGGTTACTGCGACAGCAATATTTAACCTTTTGGAGGACCTATGACTCTTCGCTCGCTTCTGCTCAGTGCGCTGCTGTTTTCATCTGTTTCTCAGGCTGCTGACCCTATTCGGGTGGCGATTGATCCCACCTTCCCGCCGATGGAATATATCCAGAACAACCAGCGCACCGGCTTTGATGTGGATTTAGCGGCCGCCCTGTCGAAACAGATGGGCCGTCCGTTGGTGTATACCGATATGGATTTTAAAGCGATGGTGCCATCGGTGTTGGCGGGACGTCAGGACATCGTGTTATCTGCCATCTACATCACCGACGACCGCAAAAAAGTGGTGGATTTCACCGACCCCTATTTCTCTGCCGGACTGGTGGTGATGGTGAAAAAAGGCGACACCCGCATCAAAACACCACAGGATCTGGCCGGTAAACGCGTTGCCGTGCAGGTCGGCACCAAATCGGTCAAGGTGTTGGCGGATCAGTTCCCCAGCGCACAAACCGTGGAAGTGGAAAAGAACGAAGAGATGTTCAACTCACTGGAAGCGGGCCGTGCCGATGCGGTGGTGACCGGTAAACCGGCCGCGCTGCTTTACAGCAAAACCCGTGGCACCACGCAGATCCTGCCGGAACCGCTCACCCACGAAGAGTACGGCATTGCGGTGAGCAAACGTGAGCCGGAACTGCGCCAGCAACTCAATGACGCGCTGAAAGCCATCAAAGCGAACGGCACTTACGATGCGTTGCAGAAAAAATGGTTTGGCACCGCCACACAATAAGCCGGGGTAAGCATGGTTGAATTTGATTTTACCCCCGCGTTTGCTGCCTGGCCGGAGTTGTTGTCAGGGGCCTGGGTGACGATTGAGGTCACCCTGTGCGCCCTGCTGATCAGCTGCTGTCTCGGTACCTTAATCGGTCTGGGGAGGCTCAATCCCCAGCGCAAACTGGTGTGGTGGCTGTGCAACAGTTACGTGGTGTTCGTCCGTGGCACGCCGCTGCTGGTGCAGCTGTTTATCCTCTATTTCGGTCTGCCCTATTTTAACATCGTTATCCCGGCCTTCGTCTGCGGCATTATCGGTCTGGGATGCTACTCGGCGGCGTATGTCTCTGAGCTGGTACGCGGTGCAATTTTGTCGATCGATCGTGGGCAAACCGAAGCGGCGCGCTCAATGGGGATGTCCGGTGCCCAGGCGATGCGCCTGATTATCCTGCCGCAGGCGTTGGTACGCATGGTGCCGCCGCTGGCTAATGAATTTATTGCGCTAACCAAAAATTCCGCACTGGTTTCGCTGGTGACCATTCACGACCTGATGCATGAGGGGCAGAAAGTGATCAGCGTCTCCTACCGCTCGCTGGAGGTTTACATCGTGATTGCCTTTATCTATCTGCTGATGACCAGCAGCACCATGCTGCTGCTGCGCGTGGTGGAGAAAAAACTGCGTGCCGGGGGGATGGTGCAATGAGTACCGCCATCATTGAGGCGCTTAACCTCGATAAGTATTTCGACCAGCACCATGTGCTGAAGCAGGTCAGCCTGTCGGTGGCTCGCGGTGAGGTGGTGGTGATTATCGGCCCCAGCGGCTCCGGTAAAAGCACCTTTTTACGCTGCTGCAACGGCCTCGAAGTCGCACAGCTTGGCAGTATCCGCCTGTGTGGCCAGCAGTTATTGCAGGATGGCAAACTGCTGACCGAGCCGGACCTGAACATCCTGCGGCGTCAGGCGGGGATGGTGTTCCAGTCCTTCAACCTGTTTCCCCATCTGTCAATTCTCGATAATGTCGCCATTGGCCCACACAAAATTCTGAAACAGGGTCGCGCCTTCGCCCGGCAACTGGCGCTGGAACTGCTGGGAAAAGTCGGGCTGGCGCATAAGGCACAGGCGATGCCTGCCAGCCTTTCCGGCGGTCAGAAGCAACGCGTTGCGATTGCCCGCGCACTGGCATTGCAGCCCGAGGTGATGCTGTTTGATGAACCTACCTCGGCCCTCGACCCGGAACTGACCAGGGAAGTACTGGAGGTGATGAAGCAACTGGCGCAGGACGGAATGACGATGATCATCGTCACACACGAAATGAACTTCGCCCGTGAAGTTGCCGACCGGCTGGTAGTGATGGAGGATGGTGTGATTGTCGAGCAAGGTCCGACCCGCACGCTGTTCTCCTCCCCGACTCACCCGCGTACCCGTGCACTGTTGCAGCATGCGCTGATTTCCGCTGGAGAAAAACATGAGCATTAATCTGCGCGGCAGCGAACGGCTGAACCGCGCGTTTACCGGTATTCCCACCTTTCTGCGCGCGGATTATTGCGCCAGCCTGAGCGAACTGAATGCGGCGGTGGCGGTATTTGGCGTGCCCTTTGATGAAGGTTCCCCCTGGCAACCGGGCAGCCGTTTTGCCCCGCGCAGCATTCGCGAACATTCAATGCGTTTTGCCCCGACGGGTTTCTTTGATGTTGAGCGTCAGCAACATTTCCTGACCGATGTGGTGACGCAGGGGCGTCTGGTGGATGTCGGGGATGTGGATGTGTTGCCAACCAATGTGATGGGTACCCATGACAATATCAGCGCTATGACGCAGTCGATTCGCCAGCGTCAGGCGATTCCCGTCGCCATCGGCGGCGATCATTCGGTGTCCTGGCCGCTGATTCGCGGCATTCAGGAGCCGGTGCATGTGGTGCAGTTCGATGCTCATCTCGATTTCGCCCCGGTCACCAACGGCGTGCATTACAGCAACGGGCAACCCTTCCGCCATATCATGGCGCTGGAACAGGTACAAAGCCTGACGCAGATTGGCATACGCAGCCGACGTGTGCGCCCCTCGGAATTCAGCGATGCCACGGCACAGGGCAGCACCATTATCACGCACCAACAGTTCCGCCAACGCTCAGCCGAGGCGCTGTTTAACCATCTGCCCGCCGGGGAAAAATGCTACATCAGTATCGATATTGATGTGCTGGATATGGCGCTGGTGCCCGGCTGTGCGTCCGCCGAACCGGGTGGGATGCAATATGACGAACTGCTGCGGTCGCTGTTGGCGCTGATGGCACGCATGGAGGTGGTGGGGATTGACCTGGTGGAGGTTAACCCGCAACTGGATGTTGCTACGGGTGTCACCTCATATCTTGCTGCTCATCTGCTGGTGGAAATGCTGGGCCACCTGCTGCAATAAGCGTTACATCATCTGCGGTTCACGAATTGCATTGCCCCGGTCAAAGCGACTTAAACGGTAAGGCGACAAATCGGTATAGGGTTGATCGTGCATCACCATCTGCGCGCACAACTTACCGGCTCCTGGCCCGATACCGAAGCCATGACCGCTAAAACCGCTGGCGACAATCAACCCCGGAATCTGGCTGATTTCGTCAATTACCGGCACCAGATCCGGGGTGGTATCAATCCAGCCGCCCCAGGCGTGATCAACCGCAATCCCCTGCAATTGCGGGAATTCGTGCACCATTTTAGCAATCGCCTCGCGCAGAATTTGCTTATCTGCCGCCGGATCAAGCACGCGGATCTTTTCAAACGGTGAGATCCCGTCCATTGACCAGGATCCGGCAGCTTCCGGGCCGGAGAAGAAGGATCCATTGAGGCGAATTTTCAGCTTTTTGGCGATTTTGCTGCGGTACATCGGATAGAAGCGCGTGGCGTAGCGCAGGTTTTGCGGCGCCAGATCGAGCTGTCCACGCCCGGAAATCGCCACGGTGTAGCTGCCATCCAGCCGACGACGAATCGCCAGGCCCGGCACACTCAGGCACCCTTCTGTCACCTGGGGCGCAACCGTGGTTTTAAATGCCGTGCCCAGAATGTTGGCGCTCGGCAAATCAATGCCGTAGCGGCTACAAAACCGTGAACTCCAGGCGCCACCGCACAGGATCACCTTGCTGGCCTTCACCAGCCCGCGTTCAGTCCAGACGCCGGTTACCCGTCCAGCGCTGATGTCGAGGCCACGTACCGCGCAACGCTGTTGAATATTGGCCCCCAGCTTTTGTGCCCCGATCGCCAGCGCTGGTACCGCCTGGGAAGGTTCCGCACGACCATCGGTGGGGGACCAGACGCCGCCGAGCCAGGATGTCTTACCACCAATACGTTCCTGCACCTCTTTGGCAGATAAGATCTGGCTATGGAACCCGATATTTTTTGCCTGTTTGCCCCAGTTCTCCCATTTCGCCAGGTCGGCGGCTTCGGTGGTGCCATACAGGATACCGCTACGGCGAAAACCCAGGTCCCTACCAATTTCTTCACCCAGTTCGGACCAGCGTTGCAGGCTGTACATCGCCATAGGCAACTCGTACAGATCGCGATTCTGTTGTCGCACCCAACCCCAGTTACGGCTGGATTGCTCACCGGCCATCACCCCTTTCTCAAACAGCGCCACCGCTACGCCACGTTTCGCCAGTTCGTAGGTGACCGAGGTGCCAATAATTCCGCCGCCAATTACCACCACGTCAACTGCCTCAGGAAACGACGGGCTGTCCGGTACTGCATCAATCTTTACGCGCATACAACATCCTCAAGGTCACAGGCTCATCGCTCATTATTGATTTAACGGACAATAATTAACTATCGGAGTTATTTATGGCCGGTCTGCAACTAGGCGTTCTGGTAGAGATCCCAACGATTACCGTAAATATCTTCGAACACCACCACCATGCCGTACTCTTCTTCGCGCGGTTCTTCGCAGAACGTGACGCCATTGGCTTTCATCTGCTGGTAATCACGCCAGAAGTCGTCGGTTTGCAGAAACAGAAATACGCGCCCGCCGCATTGGTTGCCGATAAATTGTTCCTGGCGTGGATTGGAGGCTTTCGCCAGCAACAAATTGCAGTCGCTTTCCGGGTTGGGATTCACCACCACCCAGCGTTTGCCGGGCTGCGGCGTGTCTTCGATTAAATGGAAACCCAGTTTCTGGGTGTAATATTCAATCGCGCGGTCGTAATCATCCACGACAATTGCCACATATCCCATGCAACGTTTTTGCGTGCGCATTACTTCACTCCCTTGTCAGTTTTAAAGTGGTTTCATCATAAAGACACTCAGCGGATCAGGCTGATACGGCGGGAAGGCCTCGCACTGGCGATAGCCCAGGTTTTCATACAAACGAATGGCGGCGAGCTGCTGATTGCCGGTTTCCAGTCGGGCCTGGTCGCAGCCCTGTGCGATGGCGATCTTTTCCAGCCGCTGTACAATCGCCTCGCCCAATTGTTTGCCACGCCAGGCGCTGCGTACGTAGATACGCTTGAGTTCCGCGCTGCCATCCTGCTGCATCAACACCGCGCCACAGCCAACCGGCTGATTTGCATCACCGGTGACAATCACACAATGCAGCCCATCTTCCGCGACGGTGGTCAAATCAAGGCAATGGTTACTCTCCGCCGGATAAAGCACGCTCTGGAAGGCATCCAGCTCGGCCACCAGCAATTGGAAATGGCGGTCATGAGCAGATGTGGTTTTGATAGCAAACATCCCTGCACTCCTGTTATCACGCACCCAGCAATTTGCGATATTGAATAAATTCGGTTTTGCTGGCGATCTGATCATAAAGTTTGCGCGCGGTGGCATTGGACTCCTGCGTTGTCCAGTACACCCGCGAGCAACCCAAGGCTTCGGCCTGCTGATAAACGGCCAGGATCAGCGCTTTCCCTACCCCTTTACCCCGCGCCGCTTCACTGACAAACAGATCCTGGAGATAACAGTAATCACCGACAGTCCAGGTGGTGCGGTGCGTCAGATAATGCACCAGGCCAATCAGCTTCCCGTTCTCTTCCGCGACCAGGCAGTACATGGGTTGGCTATCGGCCATAAATCGACGAAAAGTCTGTTCGGTGGCGACATCGCTGATACTGGCTGCATAAAAACGTTGATAGCCCTTCCATAACTTTTGCCACGCAGAACGATCGTCAAAACTTAACGCGCGAATTTCCATGATGATTCATTCTCCTGTTTTGCATTGATCATTCTGTAAACGACGCACCACTATAGAACCTTTTCCAATTAAGTGAACAACTTCACAACTGCGTCACCGCAATTAGTCGCTGAGACGCAGCGGGACTTACAATGATTTTCTTATCTCGCGGTTTTTCAGGAGGAAACACGTCATGTTAGTCACCCCGAAAGTACGCATGAATCGCCTGTTTCAACAGGGCAAATGCCTCGATGTGGCGATCGATCACGGCATTGCTAATGAACCCGATTTTCTGATTGGGCTGGAGAATATTGAAGGCGTGATGCGCAACCTGATCGCCGCCCAGCCGGATGCTATTCAGGTCAACTATGGTCAGGCCGACTTGTTGCAACGCGAAGCAGGACGCAAACCGGCGCTGGTGATGCGCACCGATGTCGGTAATGCCTACAACGCGGCCCGCCATCGCGAGATGTGGGCGGTGCTGCACAACCCGGAAGAACCGATTCTGGCGGCGTTGCAGATGGATGCTGCCGCAGTGGTGGTCAATCTCTATCTGATCCCGGATGAGCCAGGCATCTTCCGTATGTGTGTCGAGAACATTGGCCGTCTGCGTCAGGCCTGCGATCGCTACGCCATGCCGTTAATGATTGAGCCACTGGTGATGGCCCCGGCCGGACAAGGTGCCGCTTACGGTTCGCTGGGCGATGTCGAAAAAATCGTGCCGCTGGTGCGACTGGCGCGTGAACTCGGTGCGGATATTGTCAAAGCCGACCCCACCGATAACGTGGAAGACTTTCACCGTGTGGTAGAAGCCGCTCGCTGCCCAACGCTGGTACGCGGCGGCGGAAAAGGTGAGCTGGGCGCAGTGCTGCAAAAAAGTGCCGCGCTGATGGCGCAAGGGGCCAGCGGCATGGTCTACGGACGCAACGTTTATCAGCACGATAATCCATCACGGGTGGTGAAAGCGCTGATGGCGATCATTCATCAGGGCGCGAGTGGCCCGGATGCGCTGGAGATTTATCAGCAGGGGTAAGGGTTTGCAGCGGGTTGAAATGCATGTATAAACAATCATCTACCTGATGAAAGGATCGGCAACATGCAGATTAACCAGTTACCTTTTGGCATTACCCAATGGGATCAGATTGAACCGGAAACTCACACCGGCGATCGCGGCTTTGCGTTGTGGCGTACCCAACGTTTCAACGATATTCGTGTGCGCATGGTGGAATACTCGCCGGGGTATCTGGCCGATCACTGGTGTCTGAAGGGACATATTTTGCTGTGTCTGGAAGGGGAAATGGTGACAGAACTGGAAGATGGTCGCCGTTTTACCCTGACGCCTGGCGTCAGTTATCAGGTGGCGGATAATGCCGAAGCGCACCGTTCCTCAACGGAAACCGGGGCGAAGCTGTTTATCGTTGATTGATGCCATTATCCCGTAGCGGCGCGATTTATCGCGCAAATCCGTGCGCGATTTATCGTGCAAATACGTGCGCGTTGTGAGAAAAATCCGCGCGATAAATCGCGCCGCTACGTGATGAAATACTTAAGGTTGAGTTGCCAGCGCGTAAGCCGCTGTCAAATCCAGACGTTGCCAGAATGACTGCTCCGCATTGCCGGAAAGCGGATAACCGCCGGGCAGTGCCGATTTCACCATCAACGCGCGCCGTTGCGCAGCAGACAATTGTGGCAGCGCGGTTTTCAGCAGCACTTCAGCCCCGGCAGGTACCGTCACCGCGACATGTTTGCCGGTTGTTTGCGGCAGGTTGTAGCTCAGGGTGAAACGGTAAAATCGTTTCATCTGCGGTGACCGATATGGATCATCCTTGCCGGTACTGCGCGCGCACTCCGCCAGTGAGGTGCCACACTCTTTCTCCAGCGCCGCACGCAGTTGCTCGCGAGCTTCACTGAACAATCCCTGATAGCGGGCATCGTTGAGATAATTCGCCACATTGCGTTCCGCCACCATGCGTGAACCCATCACGTCGAGGGGGTAATGCACCCCCAGCACCAGACGCGAGTAACCGTAACGCGCACCACGGGTGACCAGCGCTTCGAAACGCTCCGGCACCATCTCCGCCAGCAACAGCGCATCGGTATAACCGGTATTGGTATGCCCGCTCGGGAAAGAACCGCCCTCGGCGGTGTACGGGTGGTTATCCTTCACCACCACATCGTCCGGCACCAGGTGAATGGTGTTGCCTTGATGCAGGAACGGACGCGGATAGTTGAAGTGTTTTTTCGCCGCACTGGTGCTGACTTCGCTGGCTTTAATCAGCGCCGCCGCTTTGCCCAGTTCTCCTTTGTCATAGGCGGTCAGAAAGGCTCTTCCGAGGCGCGGGCCAAGCGCATCGGCGAGGAAATAGAGATGGTTGATACCTTCGGCATCAGCCAGCGCCTGATGGCGTGTGCCCTGCGTGGCATTCAGGTTGATTTGGGTGACGGTGGCGCGGTTCGCATCCAGTACGCTGGCTGGCAGCGAACTAAACCCCGCCAGCAGCGCGATACCCGCCTGCTGATTGGCTTTGGTCTGGAAATCGTAGCCACTGCTTTTCAGCCAGGCGTAATCCGCCTGCGTGGGGGATTGTTTGGCTTTTTCCAGCAGATTACGTGTGAGCTGCGGGTTGTTACCCTGTAACGCCGCACGCAACGCTTGTTGCATCTGCTGTTCAAGATCGTTGTAACCTGCCTGAGCAGAACCGATGGAAGTCTGACTGGCGAGCGCAGCGGCGTCCGGCAGTGAGAGCGCCTGCGCCTGCTGCGCCAGCAGCAGCAGGGCTGCGATCAGAGTGAAGCGGGTTTTCATTATTTTCCCCTGTTATCAGAATATTACCTTGCCGGGGAAACACGCTAACACCCTGTTATGACAGTTTTATTTCAGTTAACGACACTGGCTGGCACAGTTTTGTACACAAATTTGTGCCAGCGAGCCACATGCGCCGTTTTTGTCGTTGTTGCATTGTGACTGCTGGATATAACAATTCTGCTGACAGGCCGACACATCGCATTTCGCCGCCGCAGGCGTGAGCTGCGGGATCGGGGATTTGCCTTCTGGTTGCCAGCGGGTTTGAGCAGCTGCGCCAATGCTGACGAGCAGCAGCAACAGGATGGTCCACTTCATCGCCTTACCCTCGTGTGGTTAATCGGAAAGAGTATGGCTGTCGCGGCGCGATTTATCGCAGGCTTTTTGTCGTTGTGCGATATTGCGCGATAAATCGCGCCGCTACGAATGAAACCATTGATTCACACCTCAGCAAGAATTGAACCAATACGGTGCAAGCTGATGATGCATCGTTGTGCAGCCTTGTGAAATTACCCTGATATAAATTGATTAATATCAATAAATATCAGCGCATTGCTGCCTGGGAACCTGACCTTCCGTTATTGGTACAAAAGTTGCAAGCTTGTTCCGGTATAGCAAAGGAGAAGGTTATGAAAGCGATTGTGATTGGTGCCGGTATCGGCGGGATGAGCGCGGCAATTGCGCTGGAAAAAGCAGGCTTTACCACTGCCGTGTTTGAAGCGGTCAAAGAGATGAAACCGGTAGGCGCAGCCATTTCAATCTGGCCCAATGGGGTGAAGTGTCTCAATGCGCTGGGTATGAAAGCGTCCCTGCGGGCGCTGGGCGGCAATATGGCGTTTATGGCCTACAACGATGCCCATAGCGGCGCTACCCTGACCCGCTTTAGCATGGATCCGCTGGTGCAGCAGGTTGGCGAACATCCTTACCCGGTCGCACGCGCCGAGTTGCAGGCAATGCTGATTGATACTTATGGCCGTTCACGCATTGGCTTCGGCAAGCGCGTCACCCAGGTTGAGCAGACCGCCACTGGCGTGACGGCATGGTTTGATGATGGCAGCCAGCAGCAAGCTGATTTCCTGATTGCCGCCGACGGCACCCATTCGGTCATTCGCCATTACGTGCTGGGCGAAAGCGTCGAACGTCGCTATGCCGGTTACGTTAACTGGAACGGGCTGGTGACCATTGACGAAAGCATCGCTCCGGCGGATCAGTGGACCACCTTTGTCGGCGAAGGCAAACGTGTTTCGCTGATGCCGGTGAGCGGCAACCGTTTTTACTTCTTCTTTGATGTACCGTTGCCGAAAGGTTTGCCGGAAGATCGCAGCACGTTGAAAGACGATCTGCGTGGTTACTTTGCTGGCTGGGCCGATCCGGTGCAGCGACTGATCGATGCGATCAACCCGGAAACCACCAACCGCGTGGAGATTCACGATATCGAACCTTTCAGCCAGTTCGTCAAAGGGCGGGTGGCGCTGCTGGGCGATGCGGCGCACAGCACGACGCCGGATATCGGTCAGGGCGGTTGTGCGGCGATGGAAGACGCGATCGTGCTGGCGCAGACGCTGGCGGCACATTCGCTGGGGATTGAGGATGGCTTACTGCGTTACCAGGCGCGTCGGGTGGAGCGCACGAAAGATCTGGTGCTGAAGGCGCGTAAGCGTTGTGACGTTACCCACGCCAAAGATGCAGCGATTACCGCCGCATGGTATCAGGAACTGAAAAATGAAACCGGCGAGCGCGTGCTCGCCGGGATGTGCGATACCATTGAAGGCGGCCCGCTGGGTTGATCCTCTCCCCCCGCTGGCATAATGCACTCGTCCTTCTCCCGCTTACGGGAGAAGGACGGGATGAGGGCAACCGCACGCGCTGAACCGATAAATCGCGCCGCTACGACGACAATCCGCGGTTTTTCAGCATCGGGCCGATTTCCGGCGCTTTGCCGCGCCAGGCCAGCCACAGATACTGCAAATCGGTGCTGTTGCCGCGCGACAAAATCTGCTCGCGGAATCGCTGCCCATTTTCGCGGGTTAAGCCGCCCCGCTCCTCAAACGCCTGATAGCCATCGTCAGCCAGCATTTGCGTCCAGATATAGGCGTAATAACCTGCGGCATAGCCGCCGCCCCAGATATGGCGGAAATAGCTGGAACGGTAGCGCGGTGGCACCGCACTCAGCGCGATATTCTCCGCAGCCAGCGCTTGCAGCTCGAAATGGCTGACATCTTCCGGGTTATCCGTCGTGGTCAACGAATGCCATTGCAGGTCGAGCAGTGCCGCCGCCAGCAGCTCGGTCATGTCATAACCTTTGTTGAACGTTGCCGCACGCACCATTTTTTCGCGCAGTTCGGCAGGCATGGGTTCCCCACTTTGATAGTGGCGGGCATAGTTGGCAAACACCTGCGGGTTACTGGCCCAGTGTTCGTTAATCTGCGACGGAAATTCGACAAAATCGCGCGGTGTCGCGGTACCGGAAATGCTGACATAACGCTGCGACGCGAACAAACCATGCAACGCGTGACCAAACTCGTGGAACAAGGTGATGACTTCGTCCCAGCTCAGCAACGCAGGTTGACCACTGGCGGGTTTGGTGTAGTTGCACACGTTGTAAATCACCGGTTTGGTGTCGAGCAGCGTCGACTGATCGACAAAATTGCTCATCCACGCGCCACCGCTTTTGTTATCGCGCTTGAAGAAATCGGTGTAGAACAACGCCAGTGGCGTGTCGTCTGCATCAAAAATTTCATACACACGCACATCAGGGTGGTAGACCGGCAGATCGTGGCGTTCGCTGAAGCGAATGCCAAACAGCTGACTGGCCGACCAGAACACCCCTTTCTCCAGCACGTTTTCCAGCGCAAAATACGGGCGAATCTGGCTTTCATCCAGGTCATATTTGGCTTTACGCACCTGCTCTGCGTAGAAATTCCAGTCCCAGGCGCGCAGCGGAAAACTGTGATGGGCCTGTTCAATCGCCTGCTGGATATCCGCCGCTTCACGTTCAGCGCGTTCACGCGCCGCGGGTACGATGTTGCGCATAAAACTGAACGCGGCTTCCGGGGTCTTCGCCATCTGATCCTGCAACCCCCACTCGGCATAGGTTTTAAAGCCGAGCAGGCTGGCGCGCTGCGCACGTAACTGCGCCATCCGCAGCACCAGCGCGCGGGTGTCGTTATCGTCGCCCTGCTCACACCGTGACAGCGCACGCTGGAACAACGCTTCACGCGTGGCGCGTACGCTCAGTGACTGCAACGCGGGCTGTTGAGTGGTGTTCTGCAATGGGATCAACCACTCGCCAGATAAGCCGCGCGCCTCAGCCGCTGCTTTAGCGTGAGCCAGTTCTTCGACACTCAACCCAGCCAGCGCTGCGGGGTCGCTGACGGTATACGCCCCCATTTTGGAGGCCGCCAGCAGGCGGTTACCAAATTTGGTGCCGAGCGTCGCCAGCTCCTGATTGCAGGCGCGCAGTTGCGCTTTATCTGCGTCATTCAGTGCGGCACCGGCCAGTTTAAAATGTTGCCAGGTGACTTCCGTCAGCCGCATCGCTTCCGCATCCGGGCAGAGTGAACCCCGATGCTGATAAACATAATCCAGTCGGCTGAACAATTGGCTGTTGAGGGTGATCTCATCGGTCAGCGCGGTCAGTTTAGGGGTGATCAACTCATCAATGTCCTGGAGTCGTTCGCTGGTATTGGCTGAGGTCATGGCACCAAACACCAGGTTGACACGACTGAGCAGTTGGCCACTGCGCTCCAGCGCCTCATAGGTATTTTCGAAGCTGGCAGGCTCTGGATTGCTGGCGATCGCCGCGACTTCCCGGCGTTTTTCGTCAATGCCGGCTTCCAGCGCCGGGAGAAAATCGTCTTCCTGAATAAGGTCAAACGGTGGGGTTTGATACGGTAAGGTGCTGGCAGTGAAGAAAGGATTGGCTCTTGAATTCATTATCGCTCCTGATCATCAGCAACGCCGGAGCAAGCCCCGGCGGAATGTTTCTATCCTGGCAGTTTCAGCGCGTCTCAACAACTCACGTCTGCCGCTGATAAACACTGATGATCTCACCCGCCACCGCTACGGCTATTTCGGCGGGTAGCTTCCCTTTGACATCCGGCAACCCCAACGGACAACGCAGGCGCGCCAGCGTATCTGCCGCAATACCTTTACCTTCGAGCCGGTAACGGAAGCGTTGTGCTTTGGTTTCTGAACCAATCACCCCGGCATAACGAAAGTCGCCGCGTCGCAGGATGGCTTCGCTCAACGCCAGGTCGAGCGGATGATGATGGGTCATCACCACAAAATAGCTGCCTGGGGCGGCTTCCGCCACGCAGTCCAGTGGGTCATCCACCTGACATACCGTGACGCCTTCCGGCACGTTGCGGAACTGCGCCGCACGGCTGTCAATCCAGGTTATGTGACAGGGTAACGTCGCCAATAGCTGCACCAGCGCCTGCCCGACATGCCCGGCACCGTACACCTGAATTTCTGGTTGTTGCTGCATCAGCGGTTCAAACAAAATGGTCGCCATGCCGCCACAACACTGACCGAGCCGCGCGCCCAGCGCGAACTCTTCCGTATGCGGTGCAGCGCGCTGCTGCTGCAACATCTCGCGAGCCTGAGCGATACATTGATACTCCAGATGGCCGCCGCCGATGGTGAGAAAACTGTCACTGGCGGTGACCACCATTTTGCTGCCGCTGTCACGCGGCACCGAACCGCGCTCGCTCAGCACGGTGACCAGCACACAACTTTCCCGTTTTTCCCGCAGGCGATGCAGCACGCTAATCCAGTCATGGTAGATCATCATCCGCTCCTGAGAGGCGCTGTACGCCCCAGAAAACCCGTTCTGGCGTGGCTGGCGCATCCAGCAGCGGATGTTGACGGTAATCCGCGACACTGGCGACCGCATCCTGCAACGCGCACCATACGGCAATCCCCAGCATAAACGGCGGCTCGCCCACCGCTTTGGAATGGAACACCGTCTGCTGCGGGTTTTTGCGGTTCTCCACCAGAGTCACGCGCAGATCGGCAGGCACATCGCTGATGGCCGGAATTTTGTAGCTGGCCGGACCGTCAGTGAGCAGTCTGCCCTGGTCATTCCACACCAGTTCTTCGCAGGTCAGCCAACCCATGCCCTGCACAAAACCGCCTTCCACCTGACCAATATCGATGGCCGGATTAAGCGATGCCCCGACATCATGCAGAATATCGGCGCGTAGCAAGCGGTACTCGCCGGTTAAGGTATCCAGCAACACCTCGCAGCAGGCGGCACCGTAAGAGAAGTAGTAAAACGGCGTGCCGCGTCCGGCGTTGCGGTCATAATGGATACCCGGCACCCGATAAAAACCGGTAGCCGACAGCGGCACCTGGTTGAGCCACGCCTGCTGGCATACATCGGCGAAGGTGAAATGCTGCTCCCTGACGCGCACGATACCGTTGCTGAAGTTGACCTGCTCAGCCTCACATTGATGCAGCTTGCACAACATCGCGGTTAAGCGATCACGCAAGGTCTGCGCCGCATCCTGTGCCGCTTTGCCGTTAAGATCGGCTCCGCTGGAGGCCGCCGTTGGCGAGGTGTTGGGCACCTTGCCGGTATCCGTGGCGGTAACCTGAATGTGGCTGATGTCGATTTGCAGCACCTCCGCCACAATTTGCGCCACTTTGGTGTTCAGCCCCTGTCCCATCTCAGTGCCGCCGTGATTGAGCTGCACCGTGCCGTCGGTGTAGATCAGAATCAGCGCGCCCGCCTGATTCAGAAAGCTGGAGGTAAAGGAGATGCCAAATTTTACCGGCGTCAGTGCCAGCCCGCGCTTCATCACACGATTGGCGGCGTTAAATGCCTGAATTTCCGCGCGCCGCACGGTGTATTCGCTGCTGGTTTCCAGTTGGTTGGTGATCTCATCCAGCAGGTTATCCTCTACCTGCTGGTGATAATGGGTGATGTTGCGATCCTGCTTGCCGTAGTAGTTACGCTTGCGCAGTTCCAGTGGATCGAGCTGCAACTCGCGCGCGATGTGATCCATGATCTGCTCAATCGCCACCATGCCCTGCGGCCCACCGAAGCCACGGTAGGCGGTATTCGACGCGATGTTGGTACGGCAGCGATAACCGGTAATCAGCGCATCGCCGAGGTAATAAGCATTATCTGCATGGAACATAGCTCGATCGACTATCGATCCACTAAGATCGAGTGAAAAACCGCAATTTCCTGCCAGATCGAGCTTCACACCACAAAAACGTCCCGTGTCATCAAATCCGACATCGTAACGCACGTAGAACGGATGACGCTTGCCGGTGATACGCATATCGTCACGGCGTGCGAGGCGCATTTTCGCCGGTCGTCGCGTCTGACGTGCGGCGATGGCGCACAGGCAGGCAACGCCCGCTGCCTGAGTTTCTTTGCCGCCAAAACCCCCGCCCATCCGGCGCATATCGATGGTGACGTTATTCATGCTGATCCCCATCACCTCAGCCACCAGCTTTTGTACCTCGGTCGGGTTCTGGGTGGAGGAGAACACCTGAAGCGCATGGTCTTCACCGGGGATCACTAATGCCGTCTGGGTTTCCAGATAGAAATGTTCCTGACCACCAATATGGAAACTGCCCTGAATACGGTGCGGTGCACGGGCCAACGCTGCATCCGCATCGCCGCGCTGGTGGACGTGCGGCTGCTGGACAAAAAGCCCCTGCTCCAGCGCCTGACAAACATCGAGGATCGCCGGTAACGCTTCGTATTCGACAATCGCCGCCTCGACACCGGCGCGCGCGGCTTCCGGTGAATCTGCTGCTACGGCTATCACCACCTGGCCGAGATACTCCACCTTTTCTTGTGCCAGCAGCGGATCGCCCGGTTCTAACGGGCCAACATCGTTGCTGCCCGGCACATCACGCCAGGTCAGTACGCTGACCACGCCAGGCACTGCGTAACAGGGCTGCACATCCAGTTTGGTAATACGCGCGTGAGCATGAGGACTCAGCAGCGGGCAGAGATGCAGTAAACCCGGCAGATCGGGTTTGTCATCGATATAAATCGCTTCGCCGGAGACATGTTTATCCGCACTTTCATGTTTACGGCTACGCCCGACACCGCTTTGTATACCGGCGTCAAACTGGGTTTTTAACAGGGTTTCATTCAGTTGCGGGCGATTATGAGACATAGCGCGTCACCTCTGCGATGGTCAGTTCGCCGCTGGCCTGTGCGTAGTAGCGACGCAACAGATTCCGCGCCACCTGCAAACGGTAGGCAGCGCTGGCGCGGAAATCACTCAGCGGCTGGAAATCCTGGCTCAGGGCGGCGCAGGCCGATTCGATAGTTGTCAGGTCAAACGTGGCACCGTTGAGCACCGCTTCAGCATTGAGCGCACGTTTGGGGGTGGCCGCCATGCCGCCAAACGCAATGCGGACATGCTGCACCGTGCCGTCCTCAACGTGAAGGTTGATGGCGGCAAAAATTGCAGAAATATCGTCGTCGAGGCGTTTGGATACCTTCCAGGCGACAAAGTCAGGTGACGCTGTCACGCGAGGTATGATGATAGTGCGAATAAACTCGCCGGGTTGCAACACCGTCTGGCGATAACCAGTAAAGAACTGATCCAGCGGCACTTCCCGACACTGTTCCCCCTGCTGTAATTCGAGTCGGGCATTCAGCGCCAGCAGCATCGGCGCAGCATCACCAATCGGCGAAGCGTTGCCAATATTGCCGCCCAGCGTGCCCTGATGACGAATTTGCAACGAGGCAAAGCGTTCCAGCATACGGCTGAACGCCGGAATGCGTGCTGCGAGAAATTGATAGCATTGATGCAGTGACGCCCCTGCGCCCAGACGCCAGTGCGCTTCATCTTCGCTGCATACCTTCAGCTCTGCGACCTGCTCCAGCGCGATCAACAGCGGAATCTGCTGATATTGCTGGGTAATTTGTAACGTCAGGTCGGTGCCGCCCGCCAGCAAACGCGCGTGCGGATGTTGTTGGTAGAGGGCTGCCAGCTGATCCAGGGTTTTTGGCACCAGGCAGCGGTTGCCGTTGGCTTCCAGTATCTGCACCTCGTTGCTGACCAACGCCTGTAAGCGTTGCACCACGCTGGCTTCGCTCTGGCTGAAGTTGTCGCAGACCGGCTGCTCACAGGCCTGCTGTGCCGCATCCATAATGGGCCGATAACCGGTGCAGCGACACAGATTGCCCGCCAGCGCCTGTTCCGCCTGGTGCCGGTCCCAGCCGTGGCTGTTTTTCTGTAATGTGAACAACGACATAACAAAACCTGGCGTGCAGTAGCCACACTGCGAACCGTGACAATCGACCATTGCCTGCTGTACCGGGTGCAGATCGCCCCCCTGGCGTAAATCCTCGACGGTAATCAGTTGCTTGCCTTGCAGGCTGCTGACCAGCGTCAGGCAACTGTTCACCGTCTCATAATGCATGCGTCCATCCATCACCTTCCCCAGCGTCACGGTGCAGGCACCGCAGTCGCCCGAGGCGCAGCCCTCTTTGGTGCCACGACGTTGCTGATGATTACGCAAATAATTCAATACGGTGAGGTTCGGATCGAGATCGCGTTCAGTCACCAGTCGATTATTGAGCAGAAACTGAATCATGCCGCTTTTACCCCGCTTTCCCGTTGCCAGACCGGCTGACCATTGACCCAGGTCTGCGCGATATTGCGATCGTCACCCAGTGTCATCAGCACAAACAATTTTTCCCAGATATCTTTGCTGTTGGCGTAACGCAATTGCTGCAACGCTGAAACAGCGGGGTCGAGCACCACGAAATCCGCCTCTTTACCCGGATTGAAGTTACCGATGGCATGATCGAGATCCAGCGCATGCGCTCCGCCGAGCGTGGCATGATAAAAGGCTTCGCAGGCGCTGAGTTTATAGTGCTGAAGCTGGCCGACTTTGTAAGCCTCACCAAGGGTTTGCAATATGTTAAAGGTGGTGCCAGCACCGACGTCAGTGCCGATCCCCATCCGTACGCCCTGCTGCCAGCAGCGTTTGATGTTAAATAACCCGCTGCCGAGAAACAGGTTGGAGGTCGGACAGAAAGCAATTGATGAATCGGTATCGTGCAGGCACTGCCATTCATGGTCATCCAGATGCAGACAGTGGGCAAACACGCTGCGTTTGCCGGTGAGCTGATGCTGGTGATACACATCGAGATAGCCGTCATGCTCCGGGAACAGTTCTTTGACCCAGGCGATTTCCTGCGGATTTTCGCTCAGATGGGTGTGCAACCAGGTGTCGGGGAACTCTGCCCGTAGCTGACGGACTTTTTCCAACAGCTGTGGCGACGATGTCGGGGCAAAGCGTGGCGTCAGCGCATAACTCAGACGGCCACGATTATGCCAGCGTTCAATCAAGGCGCGGGTTTGCAGGTAGCTTGCCTGCGGGGTTTCGGTCAGATAAGCCGGTGCGTTGCGATCCATCATCACCTTACCGGCAATCAGACGCATATTGAGCTGCTCTGCGGCGCTAAACAATGCTTCCACCGACTGCGGATGCACGGTACCAAATACCAGCGCGGTGGTGGTACCGTTCGCCAGCAGCTGATGCAGAAAGAACGCTGACATCTGTGCCGCATGATCGGGACAGTGGTACTGGCTCTCGACCGGGAAAGTGTATTGGTTCAGCCATTCCAGCAGTTGCTCACCAAACGCCCCTATCATCTCGGTTTGCGGATAGTGAATGTGGGTATCGATAAATCCCGGTACGATCAGTTTGCCGCGCAGGTCGATCAGCGTGGCAGGGTTGATGCGCGACTGTGCGCTTTCCCAGCTCTCCAGGCTGACAACTTTTCCGTCGTGCAGCGTCAATACACCATCTTCGAGGTAGCGCGCCTGATCAGCAATGGTATCGGGTTGTTGTGCCACGCCGGTAAAATCAAAAAAACTGGCGCGCAGCGTGGTTTCGGATGCAAAAGGCATAAAGTAGTTCCTTGCGTTATCTTTGTTATGGCAGGTGATGGCCTTTAAGGAGTTTTGCAAACACCATGCCAACACAAATAACTTATTTTTATGTTTATATTCAATATATTAGGTTGTTATAAGGGATTTCTATGGCAGCATGCCCAGGCAACCGAATGCGCAAACGGTTGCCATGCTTCGCAATCGGTTGCGATTTAACAACCGCCGGTGAGACGGGCTTTTTGTACCCTTTGCGTGGCAATGATTTGTGCCATATTGGTGCGGTTGTGCGCTGAAATCGTGCAGGTGGAATTAAGCAAAGCCTTTGGATGGCCAAAGGGCTTGTGCTGATGGTACGGAAACATTTCTGGACAAAGTCAGTTGTTAAAATTTCTTAAAGTCACGTTACAATGAGTATCTACAGAACTGATGTGCTCAATGCTTTTTTGAATGGATGGAAGTTTCAGTTAAATGGAGGAAATCATTCAATGTTCCGCATCACACCCGTTTTTTTTATGGAAAATCGCTCAGCATTATCTTCATGAAAGAAGCCTTCTAAATTCTCAACAGCACAATGTCAGTGCTCTTGTCCCCTCACTCAACCAATGGTTACCGTTTTACTAAATCGACTCAGACCTCCGACTCGCACACTTTCTGGCACAGTCTTGTGTTGAAACTGCAAACTTTTCATCGCTGACGGAAAGAGCCAGAAACGGCGGTAAGGAGTACGAATACAACACCGCTGTTGGTCGGGCGCTCGGTAACAAATATCCGGGTGATGGTCCTAAATACATCGGCAGAGGTATGCTCCATCTCACTGGTCGCGAGAATTACGATCAGTATGGACGTATTCTCCATGAGGATTTGGTTAATCACCCTGGACTGGTTTCATCTAATCCTGATGTAGCCGTCAGGACTGCCTGTGAATTCTGGCACAAGCGACACGTAAACATACCTGCCGACCGAGATGATTTCAAAGCAGTAACCTATGCCGTTAACGGTGGTTATAACGGACTTGTTGAGAGGAAGCGTGCACTTGATCGGATCAAGAATGAGATGGGTATTTGACAATGTTAAAATTTAAATTTGTTTTCTCTTTAGTTTTTCTGCTCTCGGCTTTCAGCTCATACGCAGCCGGACAACAATCGTCAATGACGTGTAAAGATACGGCTCTTAAAGATGCAAAAAAACTCCTGTCTTTTTATCGGGATAATGATGACCGAATCTCTATAGACAACAAAGTAACTCCGCTGGAGAAAGTGAGTAATCCTCAGAATCCATCACAAAAATTCGATGTATTAGAAGCGTGGGGTTATATCTACAAAGGCAAATACAGAATGCGTTTCAGTTACTATTCCGACCTTGATTGCACGCTCATGGGCGAAGAAATTCTTGAATACGCAGATTTGTAACAATCAGGCTTCCCGACGGCTTTATCGAATATCATCCAAAAAAAACCGCTTGCGCGGGTTAATAACATGAAGCAGTGATTAGGGTTGGTACTGAAAAGCTCACATATAATATGAAAGCAAAGCGTGTCACATTCGCGTATCACACGCCTTTAATTTAAATCTGTTTTATGCCGATAATTTTGATAAATATCAATTGCACAACTTCATGTTAAATATAGATATTCTCATTTGACGCCCAATGTTAATTATATTCCGGCTGTTCAATTCGATAAAGATATTGGCTATCCACATTTTAACAATTTCAGAATGAGTAACGTATCGCCTTACAGCGCATACATCAGCCCTGTGACACTTATGCGTGATGGATGTACCTGTCCAACATGCAACGTGACCCAGATGGGCCATGAAAATGCACAGATGGTTTATGATGTTTAAGGTTCATGGATTTTGGCGTTAAGCGGCGATCAGGTCGCCATGCTTAACACCTTGCTGGCAGTTTTGTTTTGCCCTCTTTCGAATTTTAGGTGGATTTTTCCAATTTGAATCAATAGATTAATTGTGACACGCAATCGTTTAAGGAACAGTGAGATGATTATTTTTGTTACCGGTGCGACGGCCGGTTTTGGTCAAAGTATCACCCGCCGCTTCATTGCTACAGGTCATAAAGTGATCGCCAGCGGACGCCGCGTTGAGCGTTTGCAGGAATTGAAAGACGAACTGGGCGACAATCTCTACACCGTACAACTGGATGTGCGCAACCGTGCCGCTATCGAAGAAGCTATCGCCGCACTGCCGGCTGAATGGCGCAATATCGATGTGTTGGTCAACAATGCCGGTCTGGCGCTCGGTATCGAACCCGCGCATAAAGCCAATATCGAAGATTGGGAAAATATGATCGACACCAACAACAAAGGTTTGGTGTACATGACGCGCGCCCTGCTGCCCGCTATGGTGGAACGCAACGTTGGCCATATCATCAACATTGGTTCGATTGCCGGAAGCTGGCCGTATGCCGGTGGCAACGTCTATGGTGCAACCAAAGCCTTTGTGCGCCAGTTCAGCCTGAATTTACGTACCGATCTGCACGGCACCGCGTTGCGCGTCACCGATATCGAACCGGGTCTGGTGGGCGGTACGGAGTTTTCTAATGTGCGTTTCAAAGGTGACGACGGTAAAGCCGATAAGGTTTATGAAGGGACTACCGCACTGACCGCCGAGGATGTCACCGAAGCGGTATACTGGGTGGCGACGCTACCGAAGCACGTCAATATCAACACGCTGGAAATGATGCCGGTGACGCAAACCCTGGCGGGTTTGAAGGTACATAAGGACTAAAAATACCTGGCGGCGCGATCAATCGCGCCGCTACGCGAAACTCAGGCCCGTCCCCAACCCGCGACAATAATCAGCATGCCGCTCAAGGCAATCAACGCCCCGGCCCAATCCCACGGGCTGAGTTTTACCCCATCCACCACACGTAGCCAGATCAACGCGGTCAACACATAAACGCCACCGTAAGCGGCATAAACGCGACCACTGGCCGCCGGATGCAGGGTCAGCAACCAGACAAACAGCATCAGGCTGGCCGCCGCAGGCAGTAACAACCATGCTGTCGCGCCCTTCTTCAGCCATAACCACGGCAGAAAGCACCCAACAATTTCCGCAATCGCAGTTAAAAAAAACAGCAAGGTGGTTTTCACCAGCATAAAAAGTCTCTCAGAAGTCTCAACAAATGCCTCACCGCTGGTGAGTAAAGAAGCAGCGATGATATACTACCGGGCATTGTTGTTACAGCCACCATCGCGATGGTGCTGGCGTTAACTAAAGGAAAAGACGATGAAAAAATTGTTTCCCGCACTGCTTGCAGCGGTACTGACTTCCAGCGTTTTGCTGGCTGCCCCACTGGCTTCAGCGCAAACCGATCGCCTGATCATTGAAAACGGCAACAGCGCGTCCAGCAATGAGGCGGCACGTCAAAGCAAGGAGCAATGGAATGACACCCGCAACCTGCGCAATAAAGTGAATACCCGCGTCGAGAAAGAGTTTGATAAAACCGATAAAGCGTTTGATAGCCGTGATGCCTGCGAGAAAAGCTACAACGTTAATGCCTATTGGGAACCCAACACGCTGCGCTGCCTTGACCGTCGCACCGGTCGTATCGTCACACCATAAGTTGCTGACGCTGCTATAGTTATCAAGGGAGTTCAAACCAAAGGAGTGTGTGATGAAAAAGCGTCTTGCCGTGATGTTGCTGTCCCTGCTGGCGTTACCGATGCTTTCGCAGGCCTCCTGCGAAAGCGTTAAAGCAGAGATCAGCAAGAAACTGGTCAGTAACGGGCTGGCTGAATCGGATTTTACACTGGAGATCGTCCCTAACGATCAGGCCGACCAGGCGGGTGGTCAGGTGGTGGGCCATTGTGAAAATGACACCCAGAAGATTGTCTACAAGAAGCTGAGTCGCGACGCACAAAGCAACGTCCCGAATGATGCTGGCAGCTCACACGATACACCACAGTAAACGATCGTAGCGGCGCGTTTTTTCCTGCAATGCGAACTAAATTGCGCCGCTACGGATTAATCCTCGTTCTCCGGCCGCTGGTGCGGCATCAGCCAGGCGATCCACAGCGTCAATGCGGCAATCAACAACGCCACCACGAAAACCCAGTGCAATGAGCTGGCAATTTGCGTAATCCATTCCTGTAAAGTGCCGTGTGGTAACGCCTGGCGGCTCTCGTGCGACATGATTTTTTGCATCGGATCGCTGGCCTCCGGTAAGCGCCGCATCAGATTGTAATTCAACACCGCCCCCATCAACGCCGTACCAATCGCCGATCCCAGCATCCGGCTGAACATGATTGAGGCAGTGCAAATACCGCGAATTTCGTAATGCGCGTGATTCTGTACCGAGACCAGAAAGGTCGTGCTGGTCATCCCCATGCCGGTACCGATGACAAAGGCTGTCAGCCCCGCCTGCATCAGCCCGCTGTCGGCGCGCAGCAACAGCAATAAGGCGCTACCGGCAATCAGCAGCAATGCGCCCAACTGCGCGGTAAATCGGTAAGACGTGACCAACATCAAACGACCACTCAGGGTGCTGGCAAGCGGCCAACCAATTGACATCATTGCCAGCGCACTGCCCGCCTGCAACGGCGTACCGCCAGTAATTCCCTGAATCCAGGTTGGCAGAAAGGCACTGATCCCCATCATCGCTGCGCCAATGATCAGATTTCCGGCATTCCCCGCCACAATCAATCGACTGCGCCAGATAGCCAGCGGAAACAGCGGCGCGCTGGCGCGTTGTTCATGACGTTTGAGGAACACAGCGGCGATCAATGCCAGCAGCAGAAATAGCAGCAACCAATAGCCCAGCACTTCGGCCTGCAATAAGGCGATTAACAGCGCGCTGACGCTGATCATCAACCAGGCACAGCCGGTTATATTCAGCGAACTGTGCTGCCGCCGTTCCCGCGCCGGCAGAAAACGCGCCAGCAACAGCATCGAGATCAGGCCAATTGGTACGTTGACCCAGAAAATCACCGCCCAGCTAAAGTGCTGCACCAGCCAGGCTCCGCTTAACGGGCCGAGTATCGCCGCCACGCCCCAAACGCTGGAAAGCCAACCCTGCACGCTGGCACGCTCGCGCGGTGAATAAATATCCGCCACGATGGTGGTGGTCAACGGCATGATGGCACCCGCGCCTAAACCCTGAAACGCACGGAACAGAATCAGCCACGTCATGGTATGGGCGAAACCGCACAGCACCGACCCAATAAGAAACAGCGAGACGCCAATAAAAAATAGCGTCTTACGCCCCCACAAATCCGCCAGTCGACCATAAAGCGGCACTGTGACCGCCTGTGTCAGCAGATAGATAGAGAAGACCCAGCCGAAATGCGAAAACCCGCCCAGGTCGGCAATGATGGTTGGCATCGCGGTGGCGACGATGGTGACCTCAATTGCCGCCATAAACATCGCCAGCATGCAGGCCATCAGGATCCAGTGGCGGTTACCCGTTTGAATTTCTGCGCTCTCAGTCATTTTTCTTCCTTCCTTTGTCGTAATCCTGGCCGAATTTTTTAGCCGTCGATTTCCTCTGCGTGCTCCGCGTGTGTGACGGTGTCACAAAAAATCGATGAATTTTTTTTATTGAGGATTGTGCCTTATTTCACGCGGTTTAAGCCGGTTTTTTCCTCTTTTCTATCTGTCTGATTTTCCCCTAAAAACTGGCATGTCGCGATTAACGTTGCTATAGGTCTAAAACCACTTTCCCGATTCTCACTGGAAAAGTGGCATTAGATAGTCGTTTTATCTGTAATCAGGCAATTTTGGTTGTTTTTCACGAATCAGGGAGACATTCGCTATGCAAAACGCATCGCTCGCCCGACGCACCGGGTTAGCCGTGCTGGCCATTGTGCTGGTGGTGGGCCTGTTGGTTTGGGGGCTTGGGCTGGATACTCTGCGCGCCCGTAGGGTCGATCTGATCTACCTTGGGCAGCAGCACCTGTTTCTGGTGTTCTGGTCCATGTTTTTTGCGCTGCTGGTCGGCATCCCCAGCGGCATTCTGCTAAGCCGCCCGTTTGCCCGCGGGTGGGCTGAATACGTGATGCAAATCTTCAACGTTGGCAATACGCTACCGCCGTTAGCGGTGCTGGCACTGGCGATGGTGATTGTCGGCATCGGCGATCGTCCGGCGTTGATTGCGCTGTTTCTCGCCTCTCTGCTCCCCATCGTGCGTAATACCTATGCCGGACTGAGCGCGGTTCCCCCCTCGCTACTGGAAGCCGCCAACGGTATTGGCATGACGAAATTTCAGCGTTTGCGTCAGGTGGAAATCCCCAACGCGTTGCCGGTCATTCTCGCCGGGGTACGCATTTCCACCGCCATCAATGTCGGCACTGCACCACTGGCGTTTTTGATTGGCGCCAGCAGCTACGGCGAGCTGATTTTCCCCGGCATTTACCTCAACGACTTCCCGACGTTGATCCTCGGGGCAGTGGCAACCGCCCTGTTCGCCCTGATCCTGGACATGCTGTTAGCGGCGCTTGGACGTTACCTCAGCCCGCATGCAGCGGCATAACAACAGGAGTTTTGTGATGGCCACTGCCAACCGATTTGCGCGCTGGATAAAACGCAGCGCGCTGGTTCTGACCGCCACCCTGGCGCTTAGCCAGATGGCTGCTGCTGCCACACCGCTGGTGATGGCGACCAAAAGTTTTACCGAGCAACACATCCTTTCCGCCATGACGGTAATGTGGCTGGAAAAGAAAGGGTTTCAGGTGATCCCGAAAACCAATATCGCGACCACTATCGGTCGTAACGCAATGATTAACAAACAGATTGATATGACGTGGGAATACACCGGCACCTCACTGATCATCTTCAATCACATCACCAAACCGATGTCGTCACAGGAAGCCTATAACACGGTGAAACAACTCGACGGCAAGCTGGGACTGGTCTGGCTCGACCCGGCACCGATGAACAACACCTACGCCTTTGCCATGCAGCGCGCCAGGGCTGACAAGGAAGGCATTAGCACCATGTCGCAACTGGTGGCAAAGCTGGAGCAGATTCGTAAAACCGACCCGGACCATAACTGGAAACTGGGCCTGGATCTGGAGTTTGCCGGGCGTTCAGATGGCCTTGTTCCGCTGCAAAAAGCCTACAACATGCCGCTTGACCGCCCACAGATTCGGCAGATGGACCCTGGGCTGGTGTACAACGCCGTCAAAGAAGGGTTTGTCGATGCGGGGCTGATCTACACCACCGACGGGCGAGTAAAAGGCTTTGATCTCAAGCTGCTGGAAGATGATAAGCACTTCTTCCCAAGTTACAACGTCACGCCGGTAGTGCGTAAAGATGTGCTGGAGAGCCATCCCGGACTGGCGGCAGCGTTGAATCAACTGTCACCGCTGATTACCGACGCAGCGATTACCGAAATGAATAAGCGCGTCGATATCGATCACCAGTCACCTGAACAGGTGGCGCGTGATTTTCTCAAATCAAAAAACATGCTGTAAGGAGGCGTGATGGATACCCTGCATTACATCATGGATAACTGGGACAGCCTGCTGGCTCTGACATGGCAACATACCTGGCTGGTACTGGTGGCGGTCGGTTTTGCCATCTTGGTTGGCGTCCCGCTGGGGATTCTGATTGTGCGCTTTAAATGGCTGGCGACGCCGGTTTTGGGCATCGCCACCATTGTGCTGACCATTCCAACTATCGCGCTGTTTGGTTTGATGATCCCATTGTTTTCGCTGATCGGTCAGGGAATTGGTGCCCTGCCTGCCATTACCGCCGTGTTTCTCTATTCGCTGCTGCCCATCGTGCGCAACACCCACACCGCGCTGGAAAACCTGCCGCCGGGTCTGCGTGAAGCAGGTCGTGGTATTGGCATGACCTTCTGGCAGCGTTTGCGCTGGGTTGAAATCCCCATGGCGCTGCCGGTGATTTTTGGCGGTATCCGCACCGCCGTGGTGATGAATGTCGGCGTGATGGCAATTGCTGCGGTGATCGGCGCGGGTGGTTTGGGTTTACAGCTGCTGGATGGTATCAGCGGCAGCGATGTTCGTATGTTAATTGCCGGTGCGTTGATGATTTGTTTGCTGGCTATTGTGCTTGACTGGCTGCTGCATCGTTTGCAGTCAGCGCTGACTCCAAAGGGGATTCGCTAATGATTAAACTGGAAAACCTGACGAAAACCTTTACCCAGAAAAACGGTACGACCTTTAACGCCGTTGATAACGTCAGCCTTGACGTTCCCGCCGGGGAAATGTGCGTGCTGCTCGGCCCTTCCGGATGTGGCAAAACCACTACGCTGAAGATGATCAACCGTTTGATCCCGGCGACCAGCGGCAACATCCTGATTAACGGTGAAGATACCAGCGCCCAGGATACGGTGACGCTGCGCCGTAACATCGGATATGTGATTCAGCAAATTGGTCTGTTCCCGAATATGACTATTGAAGAAAACATCACCGTGGTGCCGCGCATGTTGGGCTGGGATAAAAAGCGTTGTCGTGAGCGCGCCACTGAACTGATGAGTATGGTGGCGCTCGACCCGACGAAGTTTCTGCATCGCTACCCGCGTGAGATGTCGGGCGGTCAACAGCAGCGCATTGGCGTGATCCGTGCACTGGCAGCAGATCCACCGGTGCTGCTGATGGACGAACCTTTTGGCGCGGTCGATCCGATTAACCGTGAGGTGATCCAGAACGAGTTTCTTGATATGCAGCGGCAGTTGAAAAAGACCGTGATGCTGGTCAGCCATGACATTGATGAGGCACTCAAGCTGGGCGACCGCATCGCGGTGTTTGGTCAGGGAAAAATCGTTCAGTGCGCCAGCCCGGATGAGCTGCTGGCAAAGCCCGCCAACGACTTTGTTGGATCTTTTGTCGGCCAGGACCGCACGCTGAAACGTTTGTTGCTGGTACAGGCGGGCGATGTCACCGATCAACAACCGACCATCACCGTGCAGCGCAGCACGCCACTCGCCGAGGCCTTTGCCACTATGGACGACAACGATATGCGTTCAGTGACGGTGGTCGATAACGACGGTAAACCGCTGGGATTTGTCAAACGCCGCGAAGCGCGTGGTGCCAGTGGTCGCTGTGAAGAGATGTTGCATACCTTCACCGTCACCGGCAAGGCGGAAGAAAACCTGCGCGTGGTGCTGTCGAAGTTGTATGAACACAATCTGGTCTGGATGCCGATTGTCGATGAAGAGGGCCGCTACAGTGGCGAAATTTCGCAGGATTATATTGCGGATTATTTGAGCTCCGGCCGGACGCGGCGGCGGTTAAATCCCTGAGAGGGATTGCCTTGCATTCACCTGATCTGACAATAACACCCGCTTTATCCGTTATTTGTCAGATCAGCTATCTACCTGGTTGCTGCTGCTTTATTCGCGATAATGCAATGATCTTATGCCAACCCTAAAGCTTTTAATTGCGATATGCTGGAATGATCTTTCCTCTGATTTCTTATTAGCGAACATAAAGGCCATTGCCTCATCTGCATTTATTTCACTATCATCCAGTAATACCGACAAAAACTGTTCATGACTTGCGCCCTTCTCACTACCAAGTTGAGTAATAATGCCATTGATAATGGTGATTTTTGGTTTTTCATTGCTCAGGAAAATATTCTTATAACGCAAACAGGCACTGTCATTTTTCAGGTTATTTACCTCGCTTCTTATTTCATTTTTCATCCCCTCCAGGTCAACACATTGGTCGAGACCAAAAAAATGTCCAATTTTGTTTTTAATTAAAAATGAGACGATATCTATCATACAATCCGTAATAAGTGGCCGCGATGAGATGATGCAAGTGAAAACACTGAGATTGTCTAGTGTATTGAGTTGTTTAATGACTCGTTCGATTTTATCAAGGTATGAGCCTTGAATGTCATCTGACTTGCTAAGGTTTACTGCCTCTGGATTGGTACCACCAACGATAACCGGGCCATGTCCGCGCGCCAGCGTATCGTCAAAGTCAAAAACGATGACAACTTTTCTGTGCTGCGTATTCACGTCACTGATTATCTCAACGACCTCACTCAGGGTGACATCCAATGGTGAATTGCAAACGTGATGACCTTTAGCGCGCCCAGTGTTGTCAGTGTGATCGGGTAGCTCGACACGCAGATAATTTGTCAGAAATCGACTATCGATATCGTTAATCACCCTGTCGGTAAGGCTATTCAGTTCATCAATTGAAAGTGGATATTCCACAGCAAGGCGCTGTTTGAAGCATTCAATATCAACCGGAGATGACAGAATTTTTTCCATGCTATAGAACAGGGCAATGTCTATTTCTTTTTTATCATGCAGAGTTCTATCATCATGGCTTTCTCTTTGGTAGAAATTAAAAGCAGTTAATATCTGTGAGGCTCGCATTTCAAAAGCCGTGATATGTTTACTTTCTGTCAGTCTCTCTGCGATCTTCAGGCAGCCGTCTTCGAACATCTTATATTTATTAAATAACGCAATGCATAAGTCTTGTGTCTCCATATAGGCATGTTTACGCAGGTCGGTAGGCTTGATGCGTAGTCTGGTAAAAATAGTTTTAACGGTTTTTTGGGCTGTTGAATGAATTTCGGTCACTGATGTTGTGGTGGGACGCGTGAACGTAACAGGTATCTCGGTTGTATTGATGCATCTGTTGATTAACCAGGTCGTGCTGCTGTCCGGGCTAATCAACGAAGCGGGCGTTGCTGTTGGTTCTGTTGCTCCTGTTGATGTAATCATATTCATCCTTAATTAAGATTAAGTGAGTGCGAATACGGTCAACATTAAAACTGAATGTTGACCGTATTGGCTCTTCATTATTCAATAATCAGGATAATCAAATGCTGATTTTTATCTGAGTATTCTCTTCATGTTGCGCTCTGGCACTGACACTTAATGTGACTCTTCTGCTGCTGAAGCGAGGGGCTGATGACTTTGCTCCGTGGGCAAAATCACGTTCAGCACAATCGCCAGAATCCCGCCGGTTGTCACCGCATGACCAAACAGATTGGTTACCAGCATCGGGAACTGTTTCAGCACATCCGGCACGGCTTCCACTCCCAGGCCCAGGCCGAAAGAGACGGCCACAATCAGCATTTCGCGGCGACCCAGCGGCGACTGTGTCATTACCCGGATACCGGCAGCCACCACGCTACCGAACATCACCAACGTCGCTCCGCCCAGCACGGGGGCGGGAATTTGCTGCAACAGGTTGCCAATCACTGGAAAAATACCCAACAGCACCAGCATCAAACCAATCACCATCCCCACATAACGACTGGCGACGCCGGTCATCTGAATCACGCCGTTGTTTTGGGCAAACGTGGTGTTGGGAAATGCGGAGAACATCGCGGCCAGCACACAACTGATACCATCCGCCAGGATACCGCCTTGCAGGCGGCGCTGAAAACCCTCGCCCTCAATCGGCTGACGCGATAACAGGCAGTTGGCAGTTAAATCCCCGACCGCTTCGATCACGCTGATCACCGATACCAGCGCAATCGGCACAAAGATCGCCCAGTCAAAATTAAAACCAAAGCGGAAGAAGCCCGGCATCACCAACCAACTGCTTTCGGCCATCGGTTTAAGTTGCAGATGGCCGGTCAGGGCGGCGGCGATACAACCCACTGCGATGCCCGCTACCACGGCCACTAAGCGCGCCCAGCGATTACGCGAACGGTTCAACGCCACAATCACCAGCAAGGTCAACGCCCCCAACGCCAGATTCCACGGAGCGCCGAAATCGGCAGCATTGTGACCACCCGCCCAGTCGGTGATGCTGACCTTGATCAGGCTGATACCAATCAGGGTAATCACCGTACCGGTGACTACCGGCGTCAGCACCTTACGCAACGGCGCAATGCAGCGGCTAATCAACATCGGGATTAATGCGGCTATCAGGTTACAGCCAAAAATCATCGCCATAATGTCTTCTGGTGAACCGCCCCGCGCTTTCACCATCAAGCCACCGGATAAGATCACGCCAAGAAACGCAAAACTGGTGCCTTGCAGGCAGATCATCCCGGCACCGACACCCATAAAACGGCGCGCCTGAATAAAGGTTCCCAGGCCTGAAACCAATAACGACATGCTAATCAGATAAGGAATGTAAGCCTGTAACCCCAATACCGAACCGATAATCAGTGGTGGCGTGATAATGCCCACCACGCTTGCCAGCACATGTTGCAGTGCGGCAAAAAATGCGGGGGCTGGGCCAATGCGTTGTTCCAGCCCATACAGCAAACCTTTTTCATCTGAGTGCGACATAACGGTGCTCCGGCAGTAAATTCATCAGACCAGCTGATGCATGAATCACGCCAGAGCAATAAGATTCAGTGATATTTTTAACATATCATTGAATTTAAAAGAGATTAATCAACAAAAAAATACGGCTGAATCTGCAACCTTAGATTCAGCCGATTATCATTTGCCACTTTTCGTTTCATCATGCCGCAGGTTTTGCACTGTCGTTGTGCGCAACATGCGTCGCAAGCAAGGATAGATCGAGATAGCCGCTTAGCTCTCGTTGCTCGGCACGGGGTAAGTAAGGCAACTCACCTAACAAAGGGGCATGCAGTTTTTCACTCAGTACATCAATGATTTCAGCATAATGCGCAAGGCCAGGGTTGATACGATTTGCCACCCAACCGACCAGCGGTAAACCATCCTGAGCCACTGCCTCTGCGGTCAGTAAAGCGTGGCTGATGCATCCCTCTTTGATGCCCACCACCAGCACAACCGGTAATTGCTCCTTTTTGACCCAATTTGACAGCGGTTGCAGATCATTCATCAGGCTGCGCCAGCCGCCTGTGCCCTCCACCACCACATGCGGCGAACGATCCTGCAATGCGGCCAGTCCCTTACTCAGCAACGGGTAATCAATTTGGTGCGTTGGGCTGGTGCTGATTTCATCCTCTTCCAGGGTAATGGGGTTAATAGCGGCATAAGGTAATGCCAGGCCCGAAGCCTGCTGCAACAGCAGCGCATCTTTGTTGCGTAAACCCTCAGGGGTGGGTTTAGCACTTTTGGCAATAGGTTTATAACCTACGGCGCACTGACCATTCTGTGCAAAGCACTGTAACAGCGCGCGAGAAACCACGGTTTTGCCCACCGCGGTGTCGGTACCGGTGATAAAGAGTGTTTTCACCCTTCCTCCTTCGTTTAGCGATGTGAACCAGAGGTGACGAAGGAGCAGTTTAAGGAAATGTCGTACCTGACAGATTGCGTTAGAACAAACTTAAGGCGGGCGGATTAGCCCTGAAGCAGTTTTATCAGCAGATAACCGGAATAAAGGGCATCTTTCACTAACGCCGCGGCACCTAATGTGCCGGGATCGTTAAACGCGGTGGGAGCCAGTTGGATTTCATCGCTATAGGCCGGTAACGCCTGCTGACGGATGGTGCTACTCACGGCAGGAAACAGCACGTCGGCGGCCAGATTCAGTGGCGAGCCGATAAGAATTTGTCGCGGGTTGAAGATATTCACCATCATCGCCAACATGCGACCGATATGGTGCCCGACACCGGCAATCACATCACTCGCGAGACGGTCACCCTCCTGGGCGGCCTGACACAGGGCTTCAATGGTCAGCGGCACACCGTGCAAACGGCTTTCCGGCTGAGCGGGTAAACGCTGCGCTGCCAGGCCGAGCAGGCTACCGATGCTGGCCACGGTTTCCAGACAGCCATGATTACCGCAGTAGCACTGCTGACCATAGGGATCAATCTGGGTATGGCCAATTTCCACCAGCGCCCGCCCGCTTTTGTGCAGCAGCTGCCCGCCAGTAATCACCCCGGCACCCACGGTTTCATCAATCACAATCTGGATGACGTCCTGCGCACCGCGCGACGCGCCAAACAGCGATTCGGCCAGCGTCCAGGCAGAAATATCGTGCTGGACAAACACCGGCACGCCGGTGCGTTGCGACAGGGTTTCGCCCAGCGGCATATCCTGAATGGCGTAACCGGGCATACGATGCACCACCCCCGAGGCCGCATTGATCAAGCCGGGTAAGGTGATGGCGATGGCTGTCAGACGTTCAAGTTGTTTCTGATGGCGAATAAAAAAGGCATCAACCAGCTCCTGTAGCTCCTGCAACAGCGGTTTGTCCGGGCTGGCAATCAGTGGCAGACGATCTTCCTGTAAGGCGCGACTGCTGAGATCGCGTAATGTCAGGGTGATGTAACCCGGTTGAATGCGGATTGCCAGATAGTGCCAGGCAAGGGTATCGAGAACCAGACCAATAGCCGGACGGCCACGGCTGCCAGGCTCCTGAAACTCGGTTTCCTGCACCAGATGCGCGTCCAGCATTTCACGCACGATTTTGGTGATGCTGGCGGGAGCCAGTTGAGCACGTTTGGACAGTTCAATACGCGAAATCGGGCCGAAATGATCGATCAGTCGGTAAACCACGCCTGCGTTGGTCTGCTTTATTTGGTCAATGTGGCCAGGTTGACTGTCCAGATTCACGCCCTGCTCCCGGTTATTTTCGCGCTTCTAAATAAATAGCAACTATGGTGCGGCAGATTGGCGGATAGCGCCAAATATTTGATTAGATATGTGATTTGTCGCACATAATGTCGGGCTGTTTTCGCACCGTCTGGCTTAAGTTTCAGCGTTACGTTGTAACAGCTTCATCATATTTGCCATTTGCGCACTCGGCTCGCGCGTCGCTGACCACACCAGCCACACTTCAGACAACGCATCAGCCTCATGCAGCGGTAACCACACCACATCGGCGAGCCGTGCACGACGGAATGAGGCCGGTAAAATCGACACTCCCAATCCGGTAGCGACCAGGCCGAGGATGGTCATCGCTTCCCCGACTTCCTGGGTAATAAAGGGTTTGATCTGGTAGCGGTGCAGCAACGCCAGGATCTCGCCATATAAGGCGGTGCCCCCAAGTGGATCGAAAAAGACAAAAGGTTCGTTCGCCAACGCCTGAATCGAGATAGCCTCGGCATCGGCCAGTGGATGCGCCCAGTGCACCACTGCACACAAGGGTTCGCGCAGCAACAGCTGATGCTGCAAATCACTCGGTAACGGCGTATTACGCATCACACCAAGATCGAGACGCCCTTCGTGCAGCGGTGCCAGTTGTTGTCGGGTGTTAATCTCCTGCATCTGAATATGCATTCTTAGCGCGCTAATCGTCTTTAACCCCATTTAAATATGATGTTTTATCCTGCTGGTCGGTGGGGTAATGTTTTATTTACCATTAAGTTTACCACGATTCTGGTTTTGTCTGACGGGTGTCAAAACGGGTGGTCATTAAAATCCCTCCCCCGGCTTCGCCGGGTAAACCCCATAGGGCCGGGTGATTAAGCAAAGTGGAAAGTGTGACCCTTATGTGTTGCTCTCTTGCCGTTGCAGCATTGGGAGACATGCGAAGGACCAAAACCAGCGGCCACGATCTGAGCGCTACCCGTTAGGGTGAATGACACGCCTGTCTCCACGCTGGTGGCGATAACCGGCTTGGTTCTGGCAAGGCTGGCGGCGCGCGTCTGTGCCACTGTATCACGCAGTTTTCTCTCGGTGGTGGCGCGGCGCGGCCTGGGCGGCCTGTCCCGCAATGCAAAGAAATCATCGACCGCCTGCCGCCGATATTCAGGCAACCATGCCAGATGGCGCGCGCGTTGTGTGTTGATACTTCACCTCATCAACAAAAAAGGCCCACACGAGGCGGGCCAAAGGTACAGCTACAGGGTTTTTAAAAGGTGTCACTCATGGTCGAAAGGATTTGTGATCCTGACCGGAACCCGGCCGGAGCATTGAACTGATCCGCCATGCCTTTGGTAAAGTTTCTGCCAGCCTGCTCCGCCTGCGATGCGTCTGGAACTTGGACGGTTACGTTGATGCGTTGATTGTTATTCACGACATTATCACCAGGGATCGCCATTGCGGCACCGCCTGGCGTCGGGGCTGAGCTTTTCGGGTTAGAACTTTTTCCCCATCCGAAGGTATCTGATAACCACTGGTCGGCACTGCCAAAACCTAAGCCGTTATAGATACGGGTGAGCGCGTTATCGCTACCAGGACCTTGCCCGCCCTCCGTGCCACCCCCTTCACTAAATCCTTTCGTCGGCGCAAGCCCCACCATACCGCGCAGGGTGTTGGCGCTGTTCTGGAATTTAGTCAGGAAGTCAGCAACCTTTTCCAACCAGTCGTAAAACTCTTGCAGCTCTTTAATGCTTTCATCCTTGAAAGCCTTGATGGCTTTGCCAGCATCATCAAATACCGGTTTAACGTCTTTCCATGAGCCGAGCCATCGACCAATAAGCGAGTCTCCGCCATCCATCCAGGTGGCAACATCATCCCACGCCAGCGTTACCAGCAGCAGACCAATGAGCAGGAGTCCGAGAGGAGACAGCAGCATCATTAGCCCTTTATACAACGCCCCAGCGGCAAGGATAGCCCCAACAGCTTTCAGCATGTTACCGAAGTGATAGAAAGCCTGCTCGGTTCCGCCCAATGCATTCATCAGCCGGGTGGTGCCTTTGCGCAGCATTTCCCATGCGGTCATGATAGCTTTGGCGAGGCGAGGAATAATGCTCATTTGCTCGTTGATGCGGCGTGCACCAACGCGCACGTCGTTGGTGATGATCGTCCATGTATTAGCAACGGTCATGGGCGTTTTTTCCAGCAGCGCGAGCCACTTCTCATGCTGGGCGTTGACCGAGTCCATGAGCATTTTGGCCGTAACCTTGCCCGCCTGCTGCATCTTCTTATAGCCGGTAACGGTGCCGCCGATAGCCTCCATTACCTCTTTGGCTAAGGTGCCCTGAGCGTCAAGGAAACTATTCATCTCCTCGCCCTGGACGACCCCGGATTGCATCGTCTGGCCCAACTGGAATAACGCAGCGTTGGCCGACTCTGCCGCCGTTCCGTTAACTGTGAAAGCCGCTGATAGCGTATCAACGAATTTGGTTGTGTCGTCAGCCGTCCCGCCAAACCCTTTAATGCCCTGATTCATTTTCGCCCACGAATCAACGTAGGCGTCAACGCTGGTGCGGGTCGTGTTGGCGTGCTGCGCCAGCGCATCAAACACAGCGCCAGCAGTCTGGAAATTACCTGTTGATGCGCCAATCTGGCTTTGCAGTCGCTGCACTGAGTCCAGCAGGTTGATAATGCCGCGAACCGTCTGTGCGGCACCAATTGCAGCAATTGCAGCGCCTAGTGCCTGGAATCCGCGCCGCACCTTATGGACAGTATTGTCCACAGAACTCAGCTCACTTTCAGCCCCCCGCCCATCAACGCCGATGCGCACAAGAAGATCACGGATTACCATGTCGTGCCTCCAGGGCTTCCAGTCTGGTCAGGATTACGAAAAGCTCTTTGGCAATAGCGCTTTCATTTTTCGCGGCTTGCGCAAGGGTATCTTGCAACTCGTTGATAACAGCCTGTAGGCGTAGCTCGCGCTGCTGCACGTCACTGACGGCAAGGGCAAGTGTTGTTAGCCCTTTTTCAAGCTCTGCGAGTGTTAAAGGGGTTTGTTGTTTGGACATAATAGACACCACTGACTGATTAAAAAATAGCCAGCGATATCGCTGGCGTCTGTGTGTGATTGGCAATCTGGTTGGTAAATATCAGGCCCGGCATTGATATTACTGTGTTAGCAATATTCCAGCGCCAAATATTCACGGTGTTACGACGCGTTAGCGCCGGAAAGTAATTGTGCGGCCAGGGCGGCAATTGGCTGTTGTGACGCTTCACCATTGCCGGGTTGCTGCTTAGCAACTTCCGCTTTAATTGCGATCGCAGTCTCGACCGCCTCTTTAATCTGATCTGCCGTCGGCTTAGCCATGATGTTTAGTACCTCGTTTTTGATGGCGGAATTCGCCATGTGCTGGCGACCAGTGATAATCCTGGCCGGTGTAGTTTTCGCCGTGGCGCTGGTGGGTTGTCTTGGTGCTGCTTCTCGCGCCTCGCGGCGCTTTCTGGCGCGCTTCGCGCTCCAGCGTAGTCACATCAAGATGATCAGCCCGCTGGTGACAATCAATGAGGTGATCGCCATCCAACGCAGCCAGGGCGGCGTGTAATTCGTCCGATGCACGCTCATGGGTTCGCCTCACTTTTTATTCCCGTACAGGCGCTGATGGTATTCAGCCTGTGCCTGATCCGCTGACTTGGCCGGGCGCAGATCATCAACGATGCCCTGCACCTGTTTAGCGATTGGCTGGCCGCTGTTGGCCTGACCGTGGAAAGCGTTATAGCGGCCTTCGGGCTGGTTGGTTTCGCGCATATCGTAATTTCCTCGGTTGGCGAGTGTTCTGAAAATAATCTCAGCGTGATCCTGAGCGGCTTCAAAATCGCCGCTGGCGACCGCTTTTTGCAGGTCGGCCAATGTGTCTTTAACCCGCTTGCGGGTCTGTGCGTTGGGCTGGCTCATGCTCACTCTTCCAGACTAATCATGATCACGCGGTCATTTGCGCCACGGTCAGCAGACGGGCGGAAACGAAAACGAGCGCGTGGCTCTAACTTGTTTTTGTCGTACTGGCGACGGCGCTGTAATTCGCGCTGGAGCGATGCGGAGTTTTCGCACTTAACAGCGAAACCGTGTTCACTATTCAGCCAGCCATAGATAACCTCAGCAGCGGCTGAGACGCTATCGACAATAACAGGCTCACCCCTGTCGATTTGGTCAGCGACACGCAAGCGCGCGAATTCTTCCACGCTCAGGGCGGTGCGCAAGCCGGTATGGTCGCGGTGCTTTTTCAGCAGCTCAGGAAAGTCGCTGGTTTGTAAAATACTGGTCATCGTAGTGTCTCGCTGTGTGATTGGTTTGCCGAGCGCTGACGCCCCGGCGCGGCGTTGTTGGTGGACGGCCTCGCGTGCCGCTCAAACTTTCGACCGGGTTGGGGAGGATGGCCCGCCCGGTAGAATTACGATAACCGTCCGGTTGTCGGAAATACAGCGAATCATCATAGGGGCCACCCACTGTATCTATTTGATTTGTAAAGTGGTCGCTAGATTTCCGGGGCCATCGACTCGCAAGCCAGCGCCAGCGCGCATTGTGCGATCTCGTCGTGCGACGGCTCCCATCCGTGACGCCTGGTGACGGTTTGCTGAATGGTGTACGCGATCTCGTTCAGTCTCCCGGCGTGGTTTAACACCTCTTTTTCACACCCTTTGCGAGGCTTCATAAAAACGGCGTGGCTTTCCTGCGTAGCCGTCTTAAATTCCGCGCGCCACTCACCCATAACTCGCATGGTGCCCCGGATGATTGACCGGCGATTCTTCAGCGCGATTTGTCGGCAAACGTCTTTGATCATGTTGATTATCCTGGTATCACTTAGCTTTGGTGTTTAACTAATGATTTAAAATCATACTGTTATTAAGTGGTGTTAATATTCACTACTCGAATATTAATGGCGATTAATCCAGCGGGATTACGTCGAGTGATAGCAGCCATCCGCGCAGTGCATTAACCTTGCGCGCGCGGTCTACCGGCTCCCATACGCGACCGAAATTTATCAACCACTTTTCGCGCTGCTGGTGGTCCAGCCAGAGCAGCCATTCGCAATTAAGTTGACGCGGGGTGCCTTTATCTCCGTCGATGTGAATTTCAGTGTTTTTTAGTGCGTTAAAATCGAGCTGTAACGAATTCGGAGAGGCGCTATTTTCGGCCATGCGAAGATATTGCTCTGAGGATTTAACGCGTGAGAGCCACGCCAGCGCGTCAGATGGCTTATCAAACGGCGGCAACTCACCTACCCAAATTTTCCACGAGTCATCTTTAACAAAACACCAGCGTTCCAGCTCTTTCGACCAGGTTGCATGAGCAGGCACACAGGCCGGGCGCTTTGACGTTTTGGCCCGGCGCTCGCTCCGGGCCAGCCCACGAGGTTTAAATAGCATCAGCTTTGGCCTCCATTTGTTTGCGCATTTCTTCCAGCGCGTCACGCATTTCAGTAGAAATGATCGCGCGGTTGGTGTGGTTGAGCTGCGCAATCAGACCGCTGGCAACATCCGGGGCAATCTTTCCCTGTGCAACCGCCGCCATGAGCTGTTGAATAATTTCCAACAGGTCGCTGCCTGGCTTAATCGTGAATTTGACCGCCGCCTGCACCGGTTTAACTTTGCCGCGCACCAGTTCGATGATTCTCACCGCTCGGTTAAATTGCGTGTCGCTGACTGGCTCCTGCCCCTCATCCAGTGGAATAACGCCGATTGCCTGGTTAACGATCTTGTCGGCGGCAGGTAGCGCCATCCCCAATGGGTTGCCGGTGCGGTTGCGGCGCTTAACTTCTTGTTTCATTGTGTTTTCCTCACGCGTGCGCGCGCGTAGTCGCTGAATTTCGGTGGTCTGGCTGATGGCGGTCTTATATAAGCAATTGATTTTATTGTAATCACTCGCTTTTCCAGGCTTTATGCTGGTGGCTTCGCACGCACCAATAAGGCCGTATAAGGTCCATTTAAGGGACTTCTAAGCGAAAAAGCACATCTGTAACGGAGCAAAATATTCGGGGGTGGGATATTCAGTTGTTAGCGGTGTCGCTGTCTGGCTGGTTAGTTGTCAGTGGTTTTACCACGGGTGGGCTGATTCGGGCCTGCGGCCCTCGCTTCGCCGCTTCGCGGCTCTGGTGTGGGTTTTGGGGTTGGTTTTGGCCTGCGATAGCAGGCTGGATTGGTTTTGAACCACCCGAATTAACCACTTATCGATAAATCATAGTGGTTAATGCCCGTTTATAGAAAAAATAACCATGATTTTCAATTCTTTAATTAACCATTATGGTTGTGGTTAATTTAGTGGTTAATCCTTTCCGCACAAGCCCGAACGACAAATAAAAAAAGAGAGTCATCTAACTCTCTTTTTATTTATCTGGAGTGACAACGAATCAATTCAATTAACCAACCACTACCGTTTTATCTATAGGGTAGTGGTTAATGGTTGATTGTATTTTGACCAGATGTAAACCTACTCGAAATCGTCTTCGGCGTTGAGTTGTGACCACTGCGGATCACGCTGAGCATTGAATACAATTTCATAGTCGGCGCGGCGATTCTCAGTTTTTCCAACAAAGGCGATTGAGCCGCACGCCTCCAATTCGTTAATCACATAGTCGGCGCGTGACACGCCAGCAATCCCGGCATCAATGATTGCCTGTTTAAAATCACGACGCATCATGCGGCCAGAGGCGCGGATGATCGCTACAGCCTCACCCTTTGTGCGGTTCCCTTTGGCTTTCTGCGTTTTTGGCGCGTCTGGCGCGTCTTCCGTCGGCATATCGCAAGGGGTAGTCTCCAACACCAGGCTATCAACCCATTGGCCCGTCTTCTTGCTCTGGAAGATGTTTTGTTTAACTAGCTCAATCGCCATAGCTGCCGGTTCCTCTGATTCTTTCATTTCGGTGCATCGAATGATCACAGTTGGCTTTTGCACTGGCTGATCCTCACCCATAGCCGGGCGGTTGATAATCAGTTGCGCATCCAGAGCGCCCACAAGAGCCGTGGAGCCGCGCGCTTTTTTGGTCACGTCTTTACCCATGTGATGTACCACCAGCGCGCCAGTGTTGTGCTGTGTGCGCACGCGGTCAATCGCCTGGATAAAGTTACCCATGTCTTTAGCGGTGTTTTCGTCGCCGTCAAAACAGCGCGCCAGGGTGTCCCATACCACCAGCTCAACTTTTTGACCGGTCTGACGTTCGACCGCTGTGATCGCCTCACTGAGCGCCCGCTCATAGTTCTCCTGGGTCGGAAACACCGGTTGCGGGATAATCACGAGGTGATCGGCCTGCGTTTTACGGCGCAATTCCCATGCGCGTTTACGGCGGATGACGCCCTTGCCGGACTCGGCGGCGATATAGAGCACTGCACCGCGACAATCTACAGCGTTCCCAATCCACGGCGTACCGGTGGCGATTGAGGCGGCCATGTCGATGGCTACAAAGGTTTTGAATGATTTAGCGGCGGCGGTCATGACGCAAAAGCCCTTCGGGAGCCATGAGCGGATAAGAAAATCCTCCTCGTCGTCATAGCCTTCGGTGCCGTAAACCAGGGGGAGAGTGATCTTGCCCTTGCGTGGCTTGCGGTCGCTCTCAACCTTGCGGTCGCCAGAATATTCAGGGGGCTGTGCAAAGTTAAGGCCAGCGGCGGCAATTTGCCCCACCAGCGCTGGGAAATCAAAGTCATGCTCAAAGCAGTGCTGATCCGCTTCCGGCTTTGTCATGGACGACCATTCCTTTAACGTTTTGCCGTGGAAAAGGTCGCTAGATTCTTTGTTAATTGACTGGTTTTTGTCCTGAGACATTGATAAAATCCTTACCGAGATTTAGAGAAACCCCGCTGGCTGGCAGGCCATCAAGGCGGGGTTTTTTATTGCCCGCGTCCGGGGGATAGATGGTAAAAAGGCCGGATCAGAGTCAACGTGGTTGCAGCACGCATCATCATCACCAGCCTTTTCACCGCGACCCCTGCAACGGGGCGGCGGATCTGACCCTAACCGCATACGACAAATGATCTCAATTCTGTAACGGGTCATATATGTCATATACGCCGCATGACATTTTCTAATGCGTCGGATTATAAAAAGTAATGATAAAGGCGTCGGTATTCGCGGCCAGGATATGAAAAACCCCGCAGGAGCGGGGTTGTGGCAGTTGTTAACTCGCTGATTACCACTACAGTTTGTGAACCCACGAATTAGCCGGGATCAGTTTCATGGCTTCGCTCATTTCCTGCTCATCCTGGGTTTGCCACCCATTTCGGCGCGCGTTGGCGTAAATCGTGGCCGGACCATAAACTGCGCCGGTTGAATTCAGCGTTGCAACAATTCGGTCATAACGTTCCGGTGGTGCCACGGTCATTGGCGACTGACGGCGGGCCATCCAGTCAATAAGCGTATCCTCGTCGCCACCCGCGCGGAGCCACGCGCTACCGATAGCGAAGTGACCACACGCGACTCCATCCGGGGTTTCATCCGTCCATCCAACATCAGGGTCGCAGGCGTTGAGCGCGTCGCGTAATTCGGTCAGATCCGCCGTGAAATCGTGGTTTTCCGTGGCAACGCCACGGGAGAGGTTTTCAAGCCCACCCGGACGCCACAATCCCAGCGCACTGGACCGGCCATAAGGTGACGTTGTCACATAAGCGCCACGCGGTGGTAAATAGAACATGCGGCCACGGCTCCAGCTTTCCGGGCCTGCAATGACGCCGGTTTCCTCTCTAATGATCCCGGCCATGTGATACGCGGCCGCCTGGCGCTGGTCGCCGTCCAATGGTTCGGCCAGAGGGATGATCACCCGGAAAGAATCGGTAAACATGCCGTAACTGTCCACCTTCAGCGCGGAGCGGTGGCCGGTTGAGTGGTGCATCAGCCAGGAAAATTCCTGGTCGCGGAGCCATTCACAAACGCGCTCATAATCGCCTAACGGGCATTTATCAAAATCCAGAAACACCAGGCTGGTGGGTTTCTCGGTATCGCGGCGGCGATAGTTGCCGACATGCTGCGCACCAATGAACGGTTGCAGGCATTTGGCGACGTCATAGGCGGCTGCGTCCATAACCATGAATTCGCGCAATGATGGCCGGGAGTCGTCGGCTTTCGCATCCAGGAAAAGTCTTACTACATCCTCCCAAAACGTTGAGCGGTCATAATTAGAGCTGCCGGGCTGGGTTCGGGTGTCGCGATCCTGGTAGTTGGCCGGGTTAAATCCATACAGCAGGCGCGCGGTGCGTGGGCGGGTGTCAAAACGGGTGATCATTAAAATCCCTCCCCCGGCTTCGCCGGGCATTTGCGGCGTATAGCTTCCAGTTTGCGACGTTGCTCGCGGTTGAGTGGTTGCCGGTATTTCGCCCCGGCGTTATGGCATGAACCACCAGCGGCCAGCTCGTGTTGTGATTGGGCCAGGGGCTTGCTCATTATTTAACCGCCGAAAACAGACTGATCACGCGGTCAACGTCTTCAGGTTCGTGACGGCGTTTGATTTCTTCCAGGAGTGCCCCTGCTACGTTGAGGCGGTGATCCTGCTTTGCGTCAATCATCATGGAGTTGAGAAACTCGTCATCAAAGTCGTCGGCGGAATCTTCGCGGAACTGGTCAGTAATCAGAGGCCCGCGACTGGCATTCTCGCGTTCAAATTTAACCACCTCGCCGAGGGTCGGGAATTCCGACTCCGGGTCGCGCAGTAGGTTGTCCAGTGTCTGCCCCTCCGGACGGCGGATAAGCTCAAAGGCCAGAAAGGTGGCGCGGGTGGCCGCATATGCGAAATCGCCGCGCTCAAGGTCTGCCACCATGAGTTTTGCGATTTTGATCAGGGTGTCGTCATCAATTTCTTGTGACATGGCAAAAAATCCTTATTCGGTTGGTAAATTATTTGGTATCAAGCCCCACCAGCGTTTTTTGGTGGGGTGATTAATATTCAGGATGAGAGTATTAGCCGCGCGCGCCGAGGTTGGCGATATACGTTTCGACGTCGCTGAGGCGATATTGTGACTCGCGTGAGCCGGTTGCCAGCGGGCGCAATTTCTTACCGTGGTGGCGATAAAATGAAACCTGGGAGCAGCCCAGCATTTTCATTACCTCGGTACGTTTTATCAGTGTAGTTTCGGGGTTGCTCATGACTCATTGCCTTTTCTGTAAGTGATAAAGCAATGATAAAGATATGACAGGGATTGAGTAGCGAGCGAACATCAATCAAGGCGCTACGCTCAAAAAATAGACAGTGCCACGGGGATTCTGAGTGGGTCGGCGGGTATTACCCCGCCAGAATCCGTCATACAGCGCGAAGCGCGCCAGCATCAGTTGTTGCCACCCGGTCCCACCAGCTGGAAATCCATTCCTGCCACGACGGCCAACCCTCAGACATAACACGCTCACGTACTGCCGCGTCGCCGCCATAAGTATGGAAAACCTTATCCCCAATCTTATGACCGGTCATCGCATGTGCTATCACCATGTCGGTTTTGGCGTACTTCACCGCCAGCGGCATAAGTGAGCGCCGGATATCATGCACTGTAAAATCGATGCCTATTTCGCCCCGTAGTCGTTTGGTTGCGTTGTTCAGGGTGTTATCGGCCAGTTTTGTTCCTCCCTGCGTGAAAACCAGGCCGTTAGGATTAATCTCACTTCGGCGCAATGGTGCGACAATGGCGGCCATTTCAGCAGACCACGGGATCACCCTGTCCTCTTTCTCTGATTTCAAACGCCATTGCGGGATTATCCAGAACGGCGCGCCGTTAATGGTCTGGATTTCTTCCCAACGCATTCCCAATACCTCGTTTTTACGACAGCCCGTTAGCATCAGCATGAGCACTGCCCGACCGCTTAGCGTGCCCTTGTCGCCCATAATCCGGCGCAGTCTCTGAAACTGATCAAGGTCCAGCATTACAGACCGGGGTTCCGCGTTCTCGGTAATCCGCCCCCACCTGGCACGAGGTAGCACATATTTCATACGGCGCGGGATGGTTGGTTTACCCGGCTTGCCTGCAAAGTAATCATCCACCAGCGCATTAACCCGGATGATCAACTTTTCGGCCTGACTGTGTGACGCGTCGGCGCACTTTAGTAAGGCGGCTTTCACCTCGTCATAGTCCAGCGAATTAACCAGCATTCTCCCCAGGGTGGCGGCAGCGTGATTATCCCACCGGCAGCGCTCGTTTTTTTCGGTGTGGCGCGGTTTGGGTACTTCACCACGGGCGCGTGCCTCGCGGGAAAGCCTGCGACCTTCCTTTTCGAGGTCGCTGTGATAGTCGTTAAACAAATCACTCAGGGTTACTGGTTCGCCGTCTGGCTTGCCGTGTTTCCCTTCCCCGATAGCTGAAAGCATGGCCTCATGAGCCACCTGCGCGCCCTTCCAGTCTAACGCGTCGATACCCTTCAGGGTTTTGGATTTACCACGGCTGACGGTCTGCCAGAAAGGTGATTTTCCGGCGTGCTTAACGAGGTATAAGCCCTTAATCGTGGTGGTGCGTTTTATGGTGCTTTCACCAGCTTCTTTAAGTGCTTTCCTGATGCTGGCGATTGAATTTAGTTTGTCGGCCATTGTGCCCCCGCGAGCTGCGTTACCATACTTTTTACCAGAATAAAGCAGTATAAAAGCATGATAGGGCAATGATAAAGAGTGGTAAAGTAGTGATAAAAATTGATTATAAGTCGCTGTTTTTGCTCTGATATTCTAAAAAGTGGTATGCAAATAATTCAAGGAGTTGCGATTCTGGAATATTTTGCATCTGGATATGCACGGCCGGCCAGCGCTGGCGGAAATGGTAGAGTGCATCGGATACCAGCCCGGTAAAGGGTGCTGAGGAGGTGAAACCAATGCGCAGTTCCCCTTCCTGACCGTTATGGAGCCGCGCCGCACGGCTGGCCGCCTGTTCGACCTGAAGCAAAATCCCACGCGCATCCTGCAAAAATTGCTGCCCGGCGGCGGTGATCTGCACGCTGCGATTGGTGCGGGTGAACAGTTGCGCGCCAATTTCCTGTTCCAGTTGCTGAATCTGTTGGCTGAGTGGCGGTTGCGAAATATTGAGGCGGAGGGCCGCGCGACCAAAATGCAGCTCTTCAGCCACTGCAATGAAATAGCGAAGATGACGGAGTTCGATATTCATATTTTAAACGTCTCATTCGAGATTATTAATATATTGTACAACCTATTATCACTTTCCTACGATAGCAATACCTTTTGAAATTTGAGGATTTTCCGTGAGTCGCTCTTCTCAGGCGGTGACACTCGATGAGGACGAAGTGTCCGTCGTGCCTGCTTCTGCTCCAGCGTCAGTAACATGGATTGAACGCGGTTCGCCGCAATTTATGCGTGTTACCCTTGCCCTGTTCTCGGCTGGTCTTGCCACTTTTGCCTTGTTGTATTGTGTCCAGCCGATTCTGCCGGTGCTCTCCCAGCAGTTTGGCGTTTCGCCTGCGGCCAGCAGCATCTCGCTGTCGTTATCCACCGGCCTGATGGCGCTGGGTTTGCTGGTCACCGGGCCGCTCTCCGACGCTATTGGTCGTAAGTCGGTGATGGTCACCGCATTGATGCTCGCTGCGTTATGCACCGTGATTTCCGCCATGATGACCAGCTGGCACGGCATTCTGTTGATGCGTGCGCTGATTGGTTTGTCGTTGAGTGGGGTCGCCGCGGTGGGCATGACCTACCTGAGTGAAGAGATTCATCCGCGAGTGATCGCCTTTTCCATGGGCCTGTATATCAGCGGCAACTCGATTGGTGGCATGAGCGGTCGTCTGCTGACCGGGGTATTGACCGACCTCTTCTCGTGGCGCATCGCCATTGGTGTGATCGGCTGTTTTTCGCTGGCATCGGCGCTGATGTTCTGGAAAATCCTGCCGGCTTCCCGTCATTTCCGTCCGGCTTCATTACGTCCGCATAATTTGCTGATTAACTTCCGTCTGCACTGGCGTGACAAAGGCCTGCCGCTGCTGTTCGCCGAAGGTTTCCTGCTGATGGGCGCATTTGTCACCCTGTTTAACTACATTGGTTATCGCCTGCTGAGTGCGCCGTGGTTTCTCAGCCAGGCCGTGGTCGGTTTGTTGTCGGTGGTGTATCTGACCGGGTCCTGGAGTTCACCCAAAGCCGGAGCCATGACCAGTCGCTTTGGCCGGGGGCCGGTGATGATTACCGCCACGGCGATCATGCTGTGCGGCCTGCTGCTGACGGCGTTCAATACCTTGTGGATCATCCTGCCGGGTATGATGCTGTTTACCGCCGGATTTTTTGCCGCCCACTCGGTTGCCAGCGGATGGATCGGCCCACGCGCCCGTCGGGCAAAAGGCCAGGCCTCGTCGCTCTATCTCTTCAGTTATTATGTGGGTTCCAGCGTTGCCGGTACGTTAGGTGGCGTGTTCTGGCACAGTTTTGGCTGGGGCGGTGTGACCGCTTTTATCAGCGTGTTGCTGGTGCTGGCCTTGCTGGTCGGCTGGCGTTTGCAGTGCCGCCAATTGTAATTCTCTCCATCAGTATGCGGGGCCACTGTGCCCCGTTTCCCCTCGCGTAATCACACCTGTCGGCAAACTTTCAGTGCCAGTGAAAACAAAATAGCAATCGCTAGCTATAATTTATTCTATTCCAAAAATAGTTAGATTTTTTCTTTCACAGCAACGAGGAAGCCAAATGGAACTTTACTATTACGTCGATAAATACGCCGGCTATAACGACAATCATGTGGTACATGCAACGGGTTGCCCTTTCCTTCCTCCCGACGCCGCAAGGCGCTTTCTTGGCACTTTTTATACCGCTAACGCTGCCATTCAACAGGCGCGCAAGTTTTATCCTTCTGCACTGGGCTGTGAACATTGTTGCCCAATTACGGTAAAAAAAAACCTGACCACACAGAATAGCGTGGCGCTAAAACACATGGTCTGACTCTGATATTCCCAGTCTGAGACGGCCCGCGACGTTGCGCCATTTTGTTAAGTTTTCCTGTGGCATTTCGCTATGTTAGACACCAATAATATTGCTTCAGGTAGAACGCTCATGCGGGAAAAATACGCAACGTCGCAAATCGCCCTCCACTGGTTGACCTTGTTATTAATCGCTGTTGCCTATACCACCATTGAGCTACGAGGTCTGGCGGCCCGCGGTACGGTTGCGCGCAGCCTGATGATCATGACGCACTTTAGCTGTGGCGTATCGGTGTGGGTGCTGATGCTGGTGCGTGCCGCATTACGTCATCGTCATACATCGCCTGATATCAATCCCGCACCACCACGCTGGCAGCATATGCTCGCCCATCTGATGCATTTCCTGCTGTACGCGCTGTTTCTGGCGTTACCGACTCTCGGCGTTGCCTCGAAATATCTCAATGGTCGTCCCTGGCAGGTATTTGGCTTGTCGATGCCGGTGAGCAGCACACCGAATTTTGACCTCGCCGATACCTTGATTGGCTGGCATGAAACCCTGGCACCGCTCGGCTACTGGCTGATTGGCCTGCATGCCGTCGCCGCACTGCTGCATCACTATATTCTGAAGGACAACACGCTGATCCGCATGATGCCTGCGCGCAAGCGCAACCCGTAGCGGCGCGATGGTTCTGACGATAACCCCAGGCTATCAACCTGGGCGTCGGTGATAAAAAATATTCAGCAATAAAATACGGTTAGATGGTTTCCCTCAGCGTATTAATCCTCCACAATAGGCATAATTTGTGACAAAGGTCACTTTACATCGGGCCTTTCGCCCCTCATTTGCTGCCTGACTGATCTGAATTTCATGCAATCAACAACCGTCTCCCGTAAAACGGCCTGGCTACGCGTCGTGTTGCTGGCCATCGCTGCTTTTGTCTTCAATACCACCGAGTTTGTGCCGGTCGGCTTACTGTCAGATATCGCCGCCAGTTATGGGATGAGAACGGCAGATGTCGGCATCATGCTGACCATTTACGCCTGGGTGGTGGCGCTGCTGTCGCTGCCGCTGATGCTGCTGACGCGCAATATTGAGCGTCGTCTGCTGCTGTCGATTCTGTTTGTGTTGTTTATCGCCAGCCATGTGCTCTCCTCGGTCGCCTGGGATTTCACCTCGCTGGTTATCTCCCGCATTGGTATCGCGCTGGCACATGCGGTGTTCTGGTCAATTACCGCCTCGCTGGCCATTCGTGTCGCGCCGGCAGGTAAGAAAACCCAGGCGCTCAGTATGCTGGCGACCGGTACGGCGCTGGCGATGGTGCTGGGCGTGCCGATTGGTCGTGTTGTCGGCCAGTATCTCGGCTGGCGAACCACCTTCGGCATGATTGGTTTGTCTGCGCTGGTTTTGCTGGTGCTGCTGGCACGTATTCTGCCACGCCTGCCCAGCGAGCATACCGGGTCACTCAGCAGCGTGCCGATGCTGTTTCGCCGCCCGGCGCTGGTCAGCATGTATGTGTTGGTCACGGTAGTGGTGACAGCGCATTACACCGCCTACAGCTACATTGAACCCTTTATGCAGGTGGTGGCGAACGCCGGGGAAAACTTCACCACGCTGTTGCTGCTGCTGTTTGGATCGGCAGGAATTATCGGCAGCGTGCTGTTCAGCACCCTCGGCAATAAATATCCTTCGGCGCTGCTGATTGCTGCGATTGCGGTGATCACCTTATGCATGGGTCTGCTGATTTTTGCCGCCGTGCGCCCTGCCGCGATTACAACCCTGTGTATTTTCTGGGGCATGGCGATGATGATGATTGGTCTGGCAATGCAGGTGCGTGTGCTGTCGCTGGCACCGGACGCAACCGACGTTGCTATGTCACTGATGTCCGGTATTTATAACATCGGCATCGGTGCGGGTGCGCTACTCGGAAATCAGGTCAGCCTGCATTTGAAAATGGCGGATGTGGGTAATATTGGTGGGTTAATCGGCCTGGTAGCGCTGTTCTGGTGTATCTATATCTTCCGTCGTTATCCGCAGTTACGTTCCAACGGTTAAAAAAAGGGGCTTCAGATAGCCGCTATCTGAAGCCTGTCCCCTCTCGATCCCTACTATTTATAAAGCTCTGCGGTGCCATGCAGGTTGTTGTTGCCAGAGGTCGAAGTGATGCGGAAAGACTTTGCTCCCGCAGCGCTCGCCTTCTCCGCCAGTTGATTTTCCAGTGAAGTCAGATCCGTACTGCCAGATGCGCTTACCACACCGATTTGCTGTTGATTAACCGGTGCTTCGCTTACCAGGTCAGCCGCCATTGTACCGAATGCGATTGATGACAGGGCCACAGCGGCCAGGGTCAGTTTAATGCTTTTCATGATCGTCTCTCTTTGCAGATGAAGTTGGGTGGGTCGCCATTTAATTAACAACCGTTAAATAAATACTAAATCCAAAGTCGGATGCGCGTCAACTATTTTATTAACGGTCGTTATTTTAATGAGAAGTGGCGTAAGTATGGGCTTCAGCGCGTACCGGGACTTTACCATTCAGGGGATTTTGCCCAGGAAGGCACAAACGGACAAAGTGGTGTTGCATATTAATTTAATGATCGGTAATTTAATAAGCATGTTGAGCTGTGGTGAGGATCTATGAGCCAGATAACTGAACCGACCCTGCGTAAAAGTCGTGGCAGACCTAAAGTCTTCGATCGTGACGATGCGCTGGATAAAGCCCTGATGCTGTTCTGGGCACACGGCTATGAAGGCACCTCACTGGCGGATCTGGTCAGTGCCACTGGCGCCAAAGCGCCAACGCTTTACGCGGAGTTTGCTAACAAAGAAGGTTTGTTTAAAGCCGCCATGCAGCGCTATATCGAAAGGTTTAGTGCGCAGCGTAACGCGGTGCTGAATGATGCCTCGCTGGATGTGAAAACCGCGGTTGAGTCCTATTTTCGCGCCACCGCAGCCTGTTTTACCGAATGTGATAAACCCGCTGGCTGCTTTTTTATCTGCACCTCCAGCGCCCTGTCGGCCAGTTCTGAAGAAGTGGCGCACATGCTGGAACAACAGCATCATGCGCAGGAACGGGCCTTGCAGCAGTTCCTTGCCGCACGCCAGCAGCGCGGTGAGTTACCCGCGTGCAGCAATACCGCAACGCTGGCGAGCTTCCTCGCCTGTGTATTGCAGGGTATGTCTGTGCGCGCCCGTGAAGGCGCAAACCGGGAAGATTTAGAACAGATTGTGGATACGCAGATGGCGATCTGGCCCGCTTTGGCGGGATATTGCGCGCTTAACTAACCTGCCGCTTACATCCGTCCCCTCATCCCGGCCTTCTCCCGCAAGCGGGAGAAGGAGACGTGCAATATGTGGGATGGTCGTGGTTTAAGGCAGGAAAAACATCGGTTTTAGCTCAGCGCTGACCGGGCTGTGATCCGCGTTCGACGGCATCAAATCCTTCATGGACGCCCACCAGCGTTGGCAAACCTCGGTTTGCGCCACCGCCTGCCAGCGGGCTTCCGACTCGATTTCGACACTGGCAAACAGCAGATTGCGTTCCGCATCCAGCCAGATGGCGTAATTACTCGCGCCATGCGTCTTCAGCGTTGCCGCCAGTTCCGGCCAGATGGGTGAATGGCGACGCAGATACTCATCATGGCAATCCGCATGCACCTGCATCACGAAGGCTCTACGCAACATTGGCGCGCTCCACCTGTAAAGCCGCCTGCCACGGCTGCACCCCAAAACGCTCACCCAACGCAATCAACTGCTCGGTGGTGATACTCTGGCGAATCCCGCCCATTGATAGCGCCTTCACCACCACCTCTGACGACTTCTCGGCGGTGTCGATCAGCCCAAAGGTTTCATCAAGCGTCGGTCCGGCACCAAAAATACCGTGGAACGGCCACATCACCAGGCTGTGCGTCGCCATCTCATCCGCCGTGGCCTGGCCGATACCATCGGTGCCCGGCACCATCCACGGCAGAATACCCACCCCATCCGGGAACACCACCAGACATTCGGTGCTGCCTTCCCACAGCAGACGGGTGAAACGTGCCGCATCCAGTTCCACCACGTAGCTCAGCGCCATAAAGTTGGTTGCATGGCAATGCATAATCACGCGGTCGGCGCCGTTGCTCACCTGTTTGCGTACGCTATGTGACTGGAAATGCGCCGCCAGCTCTGAGGTTGGCAGCCCACCGTTGCTCAGACCCCAGTGGATTTTGTACGACAGCCCTTTATCATCCACCTGCAACAACACCAGGCTGTCAGCCGGATCCAGTTGCACATTGCGGAAAAACTTGCCGGAACCGGTCACCAGAAACCAGTCGTTCGCCAGCGCCGGGGCGGGTTTACTCAGTTCGATACAACGCGGTTCAGCATAAAAGTCGGCAGCATAGGGCTGCACCTCGTCCGGCAGCAGGCGCAGGCTGACATTCCCCCCGTTGCGCTCATCCCAGCCCTTCAGCCACATATCACTAGTCGCTTTAACCATTCCCTGTACAAACGCAGAAGAAAGAATACTTTGCATGGTGTGTCCCTTAACGTTGAGCCAGAATTTGTTGTTCATAGTGACGGACATCGCTCAGCCAACTGGCGTCGGCCGGGACATCGTGACGCAGGCACCAGGCCTCCCAGACTGCCTGCCACGGCAGCGATTTTTGTTCTTCCAGCAAGGCCAGACGAGCGGTGTAGTCCCCTGCTGCTTCCAGTTGGCGTAATTGATCCGTTGGCTCCAGTAAGGCACGCAGCAACGCTTTCTTGGCATTGCGCGTACCAATCACCCAGGCGGCGATGCGGTTGATGGAAGCATCAAAGAAGTCGAGGCCGATATGCACTTTGTCGAACAGTTTCTGGCGGGCGATTTCATGGGCGATCGCCTGGGTTTCATCATCCAGAATCACCACATGATCGCTGTCCCAGCGTACCGGACGGCTGACGTGCAGCAGCAGGCGCGGCACATACAACATGGCGGTAGAGATTTTGTCGGAGATCACCTCAGTCGGATGAAAATGGCCCGCATCCAGCGTCAGCGCCGTCTGGCGGCTACAGGCATAGCCGAGGTAGAACTCGTTGGAACCCACGGTGTAGCTCTCCGCACCGATACCAAACAGCTTGCTTTCCACTGCATCGATATGATGCTGAGGATTAAGTTTTTCGCTGATGATCTCATCCAACGCCGCCAGCAGACGCTGACGCGGGGCCAGACGATCGACCGTCAGATCTTTCATGCCGTCCGGCACCCAGATATTCATCACCGAAGGCGTCCCCAACTGCTCGCCAAAGAAGGCCGAAATGTGGCGACTGGCTTTGCAGTGATCAATCCAGAACTGGCGAATCCCCTTATCCGCGTGGGATAAGGTAAAGCCGTCGGCACTTAGCGGATGGGAAAAACAGGTGGGGTTGAAATCCAGCCCCAACTTATTATTTTTCGCCCATGCGACCCAATTGCTGAAGTGCGCCGGTTCAATCGCATCGCGCTCCACCGGTTTATCGCTTTCCAGGTAAATAGCGTGCAGATTGAGGCGCTTCGCGCCGGGGATCAGCGACAGGGCTTTGTCGAGGTCAGCACGCAGTTCCTCGGCATTACGCGCCCGGCCAGGATAGTTGCCGGTGGCCTGAATCCCGCCGGTGAGCGCGCCGTGCGGATTCTCGAAGCCGCGTACGTCATCGCCCTGCCAGCAGTGCATCGAGACTGGAATGCGGTCCAGTTGTGTCATCACCTGTTCTACATCGACGTTAATCGCAGCGTAACGTTGTTTCGCCAGGTCAAAGGCCTGTTCAATCAGCTTTGTCATAAGCAAGTTCCTTAGCGGGTTGGCTCAGCGCGGCGAAGCGTGCCAGGTTGGCAGCAAAAGCGCTGTTGTTAAGCGGGGCAAATTTTTCTAACGGAAAGTTCTGGCTGATGCAGCGACGCAAATCCGCCACATCGCGCAATTCACCGAGGGCGATCAACTGGCAACCGACATTACCCAACGTTGACGCTTCTACCGGCCCGGCGAACACCGGTAACTGGCAGGCATCTGCACACAGTTGGTTCAGCAGCGGATTCTGACAACCACCGCCCACCACATGCAGTTGACGCAACGGTGACGCACGCAACTGGCCGAGTTCACCCATCACCTGGCGATACAGCAACGCGAGGCTGTCAAAAATGGTTCGCGCCAGCGCGGCAGCAGTTTGCGGCACCGGCATCTGCTGCTCCGCACAGGCATCCTGAATTTCCTGCACCATATTGGCGGGGTTAATAAAGCGATTGTCATTGGGGTTGATCAGCGCGATACAGGCGGGTTCATCGGCGGCTTGCTGAATCAAGGCGCACAAGTCGCTGATGTGCAACTCGCTGCATACGCGCTGCAACAGCCACAGGCCCATGATATTTTTCAGCACCCGATAACCTTCTGCGCCACCCTCGTTAGTGATATTGGCGTCGAGCGCTGCCGGGCTGAGCCAGGGTTGCAGGCTTTCAATGCCCATCAACGACCAGGTGCCTGAACTCAGATAGGCGGCGGCGTCCAGCATCAGCGGCGTCGCCAGCACCGCACTGGCGGTGTCGTGGGTCGCCACCGCGATCACCGGGATATGATGACCGCGTGGGCTGACCCAGTGGCCGACGGTGTTACCCGGTGCGCTGGGTTTGCCGAACCAACTGGCCGGTACGCCGGCCCAGGCGAGTAACTCGTCATCCCAGTCGCCATGAGTGATGTTCAGCAACTGCGTGGTAGTGGCATTGGTGTATTCCCAGTTCAACTGACCGGTCAGGCGATAATGCAGGTAATCAGGGATCATCAACGCATGGCTGACCTGCGCCTGCCAGTCAGGTTGTTGCAAATGCAGCGCGCGTAGCTGGTACAGGGTATTGAATGGCAGAAACTGAATACCGGTGCGCTGATAAATGTTGGATTTACCCAGCTCGTTGATCGCCTGCGCCATCTGGCCGTCGGTGCGGGCATCGCGGTAGCTGACGGCCTCGCCGACCCGCTGGCCGTCGGCATCCAGCAGGACGAGGTCCACGCCCCAGGTATCGATGCCAATGCTGTCCGGCACGATGCCTTCTTCATCCAGCTGTTGCAGTCCCTGACGGATCTCCTGCTCCAGCCCCTCCAGATCCCAACTGTCATAACCGGCACGCCGTACGCGCTGATTAGCAAAACGACGCACTTCACGCAGCGTGAGTCGCTGGGTTTCTGTGGTCCATTGCGCGAGCATCACGCGCCCGCTGGATGCGCCTAAATCAATGGCAACAATGTTACGCATACTCATGGCGTGTTCTTCCTGTAATGAGATGCGTACAGAGTAAAAATCCCGCCTTTTCCTCACCTTCCCGTTACTGCCAGCGCGTCAGACCCGCTGGCACCGTGGCAAAGATGTTCGTGAGACAGCTCACAGAACCACACAAGCGCCGAGTTGTGAGCTTTGCCGCATTTTCTGCATCAAGCCCGGAGATCTTGAAAAATTAGCCATTTTCCTGCATCACCCGGTGTGAAATTCAAGGTAAGGTGCTGATCGCCTGAGTAGACTCGGTTACGGTTTTGTTAATAATGAGAGGCGAACCATGACCGTGTTACACAGCGCAGATTTTTTCCCCGCTGGGGAGTACACCATTGCCGTCGAGCCGCGCGTGCCACAGCTGGCCTTCCCCGAACATCACCATGATTTTCATGAGATCGTGTTGGTGGAACAGGGTTCCGGCATCCATGTGTTTAATGGTCAGCCGCAGGCGTTGTGTGCCGGGTGCGTGTGTTTTGTACGCGATCACGATCGTCATCTGTATGAGCAAACCGACAATTTATGCCTGACTAACGTGCTGTATCGCAGCCCGGCCTCGTTTCGTTTTCTCTCCGGTTTGCAGGCGTTGCTCCCGCGTGAGGAAGAGGGCCAATACAGCTCGCACTGGCGCATTAACCACAAGGTGATGAACCAGGCGTTGCAGATCGTCGCGCAGATGAACCAGCCGGGCGTCTGGTCACTGGAGAAACAGGCGCGCCAGGAGCAAGCTTTCCTGCAACTGCTGGTGCTGCTGCGCGAGGCCGGTCATAACGAAGAAGCACAGGACCAGGAAGCTCGCCTGCATCGTTTGCTCGACTGGTTGAATGAACATTACAGTGAAGAAATTGCCTGGGAGGCGCTGGCTGACCAGTTTTCGCTGTCGCTGCGTACCCTGCATCGGCAGATGAAGCAGCAAACCGGCAATACGCCGCAACGTTATCTGAATCGGTTGCGTCTGTTGCAGGCGCGCCACTTGCTGCGGCACAGTGATATGCGCATTACGGATATCGCCTATCAGTGTGGATTTGGTGACAGTAACCATTTTTCCACGCTGTTTCGGCGGGAATTTGGCTGTGCGCCCCGAGCGGAGCGCCAGCAGATGTTGTAACCTGGAGTGCATCCTCATGTCGCTAATATTGACGCGCGAAGACTACTTCCCGGCCCCGAATCTGCCGATTGCGGTGGCCGAACGCCTGCCGCAACCCTCCTTCCCGCCGCATCGACATGAGTTCAGTGAGATCGTTATCGTCTGGCGCGGCAACGGTCTGCATATTCTCAATGACCGACCGTGGCTGATCACCTGTGGCGATGTCTTTTATATCCGCGATAACGACTGCCACAGCTACGACAGCGTAAACGATCTGGCACTGGATAATATTCTCTACTGCCGCGACCGTTTTCAGCTTGGGCTGGACTGGAGCCAGTTGCTGCCACCGGAAGATGCCGCCTGCCCCGGCTGCTGGCGCTTAACCACGCGCGGCATGGCGCTGGCTCGCGGCGTAATCACTCAACTGGAACGCGAAAGCCGCAAAAGCGACTCACTGTCGATCCAGCTCTCCGAAGCGTTGTTTTTGCAGCTGGCGCTGATATTGCGTCGCCACGGTTACGCCGCGGATCGGCCGTGGGCGTTACCGGAAGGCGAACAGTTGGATCTGCTGATGTCAGCGTTGCAGGGTGCGATTGACCGCCCCTTCGACCTCGCCGTTTTTTGTCAGCAGAATAAATTGAGTGAACGCGCGTTGAAGCAGTTGTTTCGTCAGCAAACCGGCATGACCGTTGGTCATTATCTGCGTCAGTTGCAGTTGTGCCAGGCAAAATACCTGCTGCGCACGCAGGATTGGTTAATCAGTGAAGTGGCCGCGCGTTGCGGTTTTGATGACAGCAATTACTTTTCGGTGGTGTTCACGCGGGAAACCGGTCTGACGCCGAGCGCCTGGCGGCAGCGATTTTTACCGCACCGCCCGGCGCTGATTGGCACACCGCATTAAGCCCCGGTAACGGCGCGATGCTGGAAAAAACAGCGCGATAAATCGCGCCGCTGCAAATCAGGCCATCGGATATACGTTATTAATCACGCCCCATCAGGATGCCATCCCCAGCCCGACAATGTTGGCCGCGATAATAATCACCACGCAGCCCAGTGACAACACGCGCACCGGACGTTGTCCTACGGCCTTCCACTCCTTCAGCACCAATCCGACCAAACCGCCACACAGCACATACAGGCTCATATGCAGCATCCAGCTGACAAAATCATACTGCGGCGGGATTTTGGCATGACCCCAGGCGTAGAAGAAAAATTGCAGATACCACATGGTACCGCCCAGCACCGCAAAGGCGATGTTGGCCAGCAACATCGGTTTGGCTACGGAGAAGTCAGCGCGAACGGAAAGTTCAGGTTTCACCGCCAGGCGGATAAAGCAGTACGCGAGGTTAACCAGCGCCCCGCCGCCCATAATCACCACATAACTGGGCAGCGCCACGTACAACGGATTGATACCCAGGCTGGCGGCTGCTTCGTGCATCGGTTTGGCCGCATCCATCGCAAAAGACATCCCGGCGGAGAAAATGCCGCATATTACCGCCAGCACCAGCCCCTTCTTCAGGTTAAACTCTTCCGCGTTAATCCCCAGCGCCCGCTCTTTTAACAATCCGGCACGGGAGACAATCGCCACGCCGATCAACGCAACAAATACGCCCAACAGCGTCAGCCGACCACCTTCTGAGCTGAACAGTTCGACAAAACGCCCCTGTAACAACGGCGTCATCAGCGTGCCCACCACCAGCGTAATGCCAATGGCAATACCGATACCCATCGACATCCCCAGATAGCGCATGGTCAGACCGTAGTTGATGTTGCCGACACCCCACATGGCACCAAACAGAAACACCGGCAACAGCTGGGAGAAGCTAAAGCTACCGTAGTAGGCCCAGAAATTCGGCAGCAGCACCGCGCTCACGACCCAGGGCAGAATCAGCCACGACATCACGCCACCGACCGACCACATGGTTTCCCATGACCACTTTTTCACCTGTTTAAACGGAGCATAAAAACATGCAGCACTGGCGGCACCCACCAGATGCCAGAAGATACCTGCAATGATGGCACTGTTCATTGTTATTCCTTCGTAAGGTTGAGGCCAACAGGAAACCGGCGGTCTCCCGATTACCCGGCAGTCTACGGCGGGCAGCTTTTCCTCAGCCTTTGAATGGCTGCCGGAGAGTGGGCGGAATTGGCAATATCCGGTGGGTTTTCAACATAAGGATCACAAAATCGCATTTGCAGGCAGGCACGTCAGAAAAAAAGATAACCTGTTTATTATTATCGATATTTTCTGGAAATGTTGTGTTGATCAGCACAGTTTTAACCTGACTGCCATGCGCATCGTTAACATGGCAATCACACAAAGCACGGATCGTGGCTTCCCCCGACTGCAATTAATCCGTATAACGTTGAGAAAAATCATCAGGACAAGGATTGGGATGAATACCAAGAGGTTGACGCTGTTGCTCTCACGTCCGGTGAGTCGCGTAATGCTGGATGATATCCGCGCCATTGTGCCGCCCGAGTCACTCAACATCTTTATTAACGGGCTGGAAGATATACACTATGCCCGTCTTGAGTGCGTGCAGAGCGAAGATAACTGTGCCCTGCTGGCCTCAGCGATTGTGGTGTGGCGGCAACTGGGTCATATTCACAGTATCCATTATCAGAAAGGTGAACACCTGCGTGAAATTGACGATGCCACGCAGTTCCAGCTGTTCAGTATGATGAAAACGCATCGCGCACTGGTTCAGCTTACCTGAACCCGCTTTCACTTTAGGATAATCATGAAAATCGGACTGCTTTTCCCCATCGCTATTATCATTGCCGGTGTCAGCTTTCTCGCCTGGTTTATCGCCAGTGGCGCGATGATGCCGGGGTCGTGACCTTTTTCAGACTTGGCCGTTCTGCCAGCTAACCTGCTGAATACGCAGCATTTCGCCAGATATGCTGCGCTTGTCATCTGTTTCTTCCCTTCGCTGCCATCTGCCCCCTTACCCTGGCAATGACAAAAAGGTGCTACACCTTGATCTGCTTCACTCTGCATTTCACACAAATTTAACGAAACCGATCGCGGAGACCCTACAGATGACAACGCACCATCAACATTTCATCAATGGCGAGTTTGTTGCCAATCAGAACGACAAATGGATTGAAGTGATTAACCCGGCCACCGAAGCGCTGCTGTCACGCGTACCAGAAGGCACCAGACAGATCGCCAGTCAGGCGATTGCTGCCGCAGAAGCGGCACAACCCGGCTGGGAAGCGTTACCGGCAATTGATCGCGGTAACTGGCTGCGCAAAATCGCCAATGGTATTCGTCAGCACGAGGCAGAACTCACCGCGACTATCGTGGCCGAGGGCGGGAAAACTCAGGGACTGGCGCAAACCGAGGTGCTGTTCACCGCGGATTATCTCGACTATATGGCCGAGTGGGCACGCCGCTACGAGGGCGAAATCGTCAACAGCGACCGCCCGAACGAAAACATTTTCGTGTTTAAGAAAGCTATCGGCGTGACTACAGGCATTCTGCCGTGGAACTTCCCCTTCTTCCTGATTGCGCGTAAAGCGGCACCGGCGCTGGTCACCGGCAATACCATCGTGATTAAACCGAGTGAGCTGACACCGAATAACGCCGCCATTTTCGCCGGGATCCTGCATGATATCGGTCTGCCGGCTGGAGTGATCAACGTTGTTTACGGCTATGGGCCGGAGGTCGGTCAGGAGCTGGCAGCTAACCCGAAAGTGGGACTGGTCAGCCTCACCGGCAGCGTGAATGCCGGTATCGCCACCATGGAAGCGGCAGCGAAGAATGTGACCAAAGTGTCGCTGGAGTTGGGTGGCAAAGCCCCGGCGATTGTAATGGATGATGCCGACCTCGATCTGGCGGTAAAAGCCATTGTCAGTTCCCGCGTCATCAATACCGGACAAGTGTGTAACTGCGCTGAGCGTGTTTATGTGCAGGAAGGTATTTACGATCGCTTTATCAGCGCCCTGACGGATGCCTTTAAACAGGTGAAATTCGGGAATCCTGCCGAGCGTACCGATATTGATATGGGACCCCTGATCACCGCGGCGGCGCTCGGTCGTGTCGAACAAAAAGTGGCGAAAGCCGTGGAGCAAGGCGGGAAAGTGATTCTCGGTGGAAAGCGTGTCGGAGAACAGGGCTTCTATTTTGAGCCGACCATCATCACTGACGTGCGTCAGGAGATGGAGATCATGCGCGAAGAGATCTTTGGTCCGGTGCTGCCGGTGATGACCTTTAAAACGCTGGATGAGGCGATTGGCCTGGCAAACGACTGCGAATATGGCCTGACTTCATCGATTTATACCCAAAATCTGAACACCGCGATGATTGCGCTGCGTCAGCTGAAATTCGGTGAAACCTACATTAACCGCGAGAATTTTGAAGCGATGCAGGGCTTCCATGCGGGCTGGCGGAAATCCGGGGTTGGCGGCGCGGATGGTCGCCACGGTCTGGAAGAGTATCTGCAAACCCATGTGGCCTATTTGCAGTTTGCATAAAAATAACCCGTCGCGGCACGACGTATCGCGCCGCGACGTAAGCTATTAACTCAGGCGTTGTTTACTACGGACCAGCGCAATGCCGCTCAGCAATGCGACTGCCATCAGATAATAACTCGGTGCCAGACTGGTGCCGGTCGCGCTAATCAACAGGGTACAAATCAACGGTGCAAAACCGCCAAACACCGTGACCGCAATGTTATAGCTGATCGCCATGCCACTGGCACGGGTGCCAATCGGGAACAGATCGGCCATCACCGAAGGCACCGTCGAGAAGTAAACTGATTTCAGCAGTGCCATCCAGCCCACCAGCAACATCAGCGTCAGCGGTGTGGTGTGATTGACCACCAGGGTAAACGCCGGATAGATGGTCACCAGCAGCAGAATCAACGATCCCCACATCAGCGGTACCCGACCGACCTTCTCGGCCCACAGCCCCATCAGCGGCGTCACCACCGTCAGGATCACCCCAGCCAGCAAAGTGGCGCTGAACGCCGCCGAACCCGGCAGATGCAGCGTTTTGGTGGCATAGGTCGGCACATAGTTGAGCATGTAGTTAACGGCGGTGGAGATCACCATCAAACCAATCGCCAGCAGCATCAGCTCCTTCTGACGACCAAACAGACGCTTCAGCGGTGCTGCTTCCGGCTGCTGCTGTGCAAAGCTGGCCGGTTCATGTACATGACGACGGATGTAAATACCCAGCGGGCCAATCAGCAGGCCAAAGGCAAACGGAATACGCCAGCCCCAGTCCTGAATCTGGCTTTCGCTCAGAATCTGCGTCAGACCCAGGCCAAACGCCGATGCCATCAGGGTACTGGCCCCTTGCGTAGCAAACTGCCAACTGGCGATAAAGGCTTTACGCTCCGGGAAGTGTTCCACCAGAAACGCGGTGGAGCTGCCGAATTCACCACCGGCGGAGAAGCCCTGAATCAGACGCGCCAGCAGAATCAACACCGGAGCGGCCAGGCCAATTGAGGTATAACCCGGCATAAAGGTGATAATCGCCCCGCCGAGCATCATCAGGTTGATCGACAGCAGCAGCGCCTTTTTACGGCCATGACGATCGGCGTAGTTACCGAGCACAATCGCCCCCAGCGGGCGGATCAGGAATGAGACGCCAAAGCTGCCAAAGGTCAGCAGCAGCGATACCGAGGGATCGCTGGTCGGGAAAAAGGCATGGGCGATATAGCTGGCGAAAAAGCCATACACCGCAATGTCAAACCACTCCAGCGCATTGCCGATGCAGGTGGCGAAGAGGGTTTTATGCAGATTGGGTTTAACCGCGCTGGTGGGTGCGCTGTGACTGATGCTACTCATTTGGCACCTCCGGCATGCGCCTGGTGACGGGCAATCAGGTCTGCGCCTTGCTCACCCAGATCCCACAACAGACGCGTCATGATTTGCAGCCCCTCACGGGCGATGGATTTCAACATATGTTCGTTAACGCCGTGCTGACCGCAGGCCGGATAGGAATGCGGCACCCACAGCGTCGGCAAGCCGAGGATGTCGGAGAACACTTCATTGGGCAGTGAACCGCCGAGATTCGGTAACAACGCCGGTTTTTTTCCGCTGGTTTGCGCCATGCTCTCCAGCACCCAGCTCACCAACGGATCGGTGGGGTCGAGACGGGTAGCTGGCGATCCGCGCATAAACTCGACCTTCACCTGGTCAAAGCCGTGGTTTTGCAGATGCGCTTCAATGTGCTGTGCCAGATTTTCCCAATCTGTTCCCACCACAAAACGTAACTGACACACGGCGGTCGCGCTGCCGGGAATGGCGTTCATAGGACGTGCCGGGTTGCCGGTGAGAAACGCCAGCACTTCCAGCGTGTTCCAGCCATACAGGCGTTCGGTCGGTGTCAGGCCCGGCTCACCCCAGTTCACCTCGATCGCCGGATCGCCGGGCATGCCACCCACCTCGATATCGCTGAGGATGGCGCGCACGTCGTCGGTCAGAGAGGTCGGTTTCAGTGCTTCAACCTGCAACACGCCCTGGGCATTGACCAGCGTGGCGATGGCATTTGCCAGTTGTGTTCCCGGATTGGTCAGTAAGCCACCCCAGTTACCGGAGTGGTACGCATTGTCGCGTGCGTTGATGGTCAGGCGGAAATTGACGCAGCCGCGCGATCCGAGGAACAACGTCGGACGCACCGCATTCAGGCGCGGGCCATCGGAGGCGATAAACAAATCGGCCTTCAGCAGATCGCCGTATTGCTCGCACAGCTCCGCCAGACCCGGTGAGCTAATCTCTTCCCCCATTTCAAACAGCATTTTGCAGTTAAAACCGAGGCGTCCACCGCGTGCCTGAAACACCTGCTCCAGCGCGGCCAGATTGACGCAGTGCTGGCCTTTATTATCTGCGCTACCGCGACCATACCAGCGATCGCCCTCTTCTTTCAGTTGCCACGGCGATAACCCGTCACGCCAGTTTTCATCATCGCCAAACACCACATCGCCGTGACCGTAGCTCAACAGCGTTGGCAGCGCCGGATCTTCGATGCGCGCCGCCACCAGGAACGGGCGATTTGTGGTGACGGGATTGTCGATAAAGTGCAGCGTGAAACCGAGCGCCACCAGTTGTGGGCCAATCTCCTTGTGCAAATAATCATGCAGCTGCTGGTCACGATCCGCACGCTGGCTTTCGGTGACCTGCGCCACCCGGCGCGTCAGCAGTTGCTGGAATTCCCCGCAGTCAAAATAGTCGCTGGCCTGTTGTACGGCCTGTTGTGCTGTCATGTTTGCCTGTCTGTTGTTGGTTTTATCATCATCCTTATCTTTGCGGAAAGGCTGATTTGCCACAATTATCAATTTATCGAGTAAGATTTGCTTTTAAAGCAAAGCTTAGCTGCCCGATTTTGAGGCATGCACCACCAGGAAGCAGAAATATGCAAAGCAGTGAAATCCGATATTTTCTCGCCGTCGTGAATGCCGGATCGCTAAGTGCTGCCAGTGAACAACTGTTTGTGGCGGTATCCGCCATCAGCCGTCAGATTCAACGCCTTGAGGCACAGGTTGGCGTGCCGTTGTTTGAGCGCCACGCGCGCGGCATGGTACTGACCGAAGCGGGGGAAATTTTTGCGCATCAGGTACGTAAAAATATGCTGGAGATGGAGTATGCGCTGGCGGAGATTAAGGGCTTAACGGCGGTACGCCGCACACAGATCCGCGTTGCCTGTACCGATGGCATGGCCTTCACCCTGTTGCCGCGCTTGTTTGCCGATTTTCGCCTCAGCAATCCCGGAGTGCTGTTCAGCCTGAAAGTTGGCAGCACTCAGGGGGTAGCCGAGTGGGTGCGCAACGGCGAATGTGATCTGGCGTTGCAGTTTAGTCTGCATGCCGAACGCGGTGTCGAAGTTATCGGGTCGTGGCCAGCACCGGTGCAGCTGGTGATGCATCACACCCATCCACTGGCAAACGCGACACAGGTGTCGCTGGCTGACCTCAGTCAATACCCGGTGGCTCTGCCGGAGCAAAACACCACGGTGCGCCAGCTATTTGATCTTTCCTGCCATATGAGCGGCTATGTGATTGAACCAGTGCTGACCTGCGATAACTTCTCCACCCTGTTCCATTTCTTACTGGGTACGCCGCTGGCGGTGACCATTTGCAGTCCGTTTACCGTGCGTTACGAGGCGAAAACGCACGGGTTGATATTGCGCTCGGTTGGCATCGATCAGCTGAATCAACGCACGTTGCAGCTCCAGACGCAATCAGGGCGGCCCCGTAGTGCCGCCCTGAATCTGTTGCTGGACTTTCTCCATCAGCAGCTCAACGCGCTGGAGGAACCCCTGCGCCAGCGCTGGAAGCCCTGAGATTTACTGCTGGATATCCACCGGATAGAGGATGTGTTTGCCAAACGGGTCCACCTGATAACCGGTAACCGATTTGCGTACCGGTTCGAAGATGGTCGAGTGGGCAATCATCACCGCAGGCATCTGGTCATGCATGATTTGCTGTGCCTCCAGGTACAGCGCAATGCGTTTGTTGTGATCCTGTTCGGCACGCGCCTCAGTGATGATTTTATCAAACGGTGCATAGCACCACTTCGCCGAATTCGAACCGTCCTTCGCCGAGGTGCAGCTATACAGCGGGCCGAAGAAGTTATCCGGATCGCCGGTAGCGGTGGTCCAGCCCATCAGCGCCGCCTGGTGCTCGCCATTGCGGATACGTTTGAGATATTCGCCCCACTCATAGCTGACGATATTGGCTTTGATACCCACTTTCGCCCAATCAGCCTGAATCATCTCAGCCATTCGTCGCGCATTGGGGTTGTAAGGTCGCTGGACCGGCATCGCCCACAGCGAGATCTCGGTGCCCGGTTTGATGCCCGCTTCCTGTAGTAAGGCTTTCGCCTTCTCAGGATCGTAGTCGTAATCTTTCAGATTGTTATCCGCACTCCAGACGCCGGGCGGCAGAATGTTTTTTGCCACCGTACCGGTGCCCTGGAACACCGCATCGATAATCGCCTGTTTGTTGATCGCCATCGCCAGCGCCTGGCGCACTTTCACGTTATCCAGCGGTGCTTTGGTGGTGTTGAAGGAGAGGAAGCCGGTATTTAGACCGGACTTTTGCATCAGGGTCAGGTCAGGATTTTTGCGCATTTTGTCGAGATCAGCCGGATTGGGGAATGGTATGATCTGACACTCGTTTTTCTCCAGTTTGGCGTAACGCACTGACGCATCCGGCGTGATCGAGAATACGATGCGATCCAGCTTCGCCTTGCCCTGCCAATATTCCGGGAAGGCTTTGTAGAGAATGCGGGAGTCTTTCTGATACTGCACCAGCTCAAACGGGCCAGTGCCAATCGGTTCCATATCCACCTTTTCCGGTGTCCCGGCTTTCAGCATCTGGTCGGCATATTCCGCCGAATGGATGGAGGCAAAATACCACGCCAGATCGGCGAGGAAAGGTGCTTCAGCATGCGTCAGCGTGAAACGGACCGTGTGGTCATCAACCCGATCGATTTTCTTAATCAGCGTGGCGAACTCCAGGCTGTTGAAGTTGGAATATACCCCGCCGGAAACGTTATGGTACGGATTGTTCGGGTCCATCTGCCGCATAAACGAGAAGATGACGTCATCAGCGTTAAAATCTCGCGTTGGCTTGAAGAATTTGTTGCTGTGGAACTTCACGCCCTGGCGCAGGTGGAAGGTATAGACCGTGCCGTCCGGGCTGATATCCCAGCTTTGCGCCAGGCTCGGCACCAACTCGGTGGTGCCTGGCGTGAAATCGACTAACCGGTTAAACACCGGCACCGCACTGGCATCGACGCTGGTACCTGCCGTGTAAAGCTGTGGGTTGAAGTTTTCTGGTGAGCCTTCGGAACAGTACACCAGGGTTTTGGCTGAAACGCTGCTGGCGATCGCCAGACCCAGCGCGGTGAGCGCCAATTTTGCCATCACATTTTTCATCTTGTTTCTCGCTTTTTATTGACTTCCATGAGCCAGCATCGGTATATCAGTCGTTCATCTGATTAATAATTAACATGATTTAGTCGCGCTGCGAACCCTCAACCACGCAATGAGACTGATAAGGAATTGTGATGACAGACCAACTCGCCCGCCAACTGACTCAGCGCTTCTATCGTTACCTGGCGGTCTCCAGCCAGAGCGATGCCAAATCCACCACGCTGCCGAGCACGCCATCACAACACGCCATGGCCGAGCTGTTGGCCGCAGAACTGCGCGAGTTGGGGCTTGAAGACATCATCATAGATGAGCATGCCACGGTGACGGCGCTGAAGCGCGGCAATCGTCCCGATGCACCGCGTATCGGTTTTATTACCCATATCGATACCGTCGATGTTGGGTTATCACCAGACATCCATCCACAAACCTTAACTTTCCAGGGGGAAGATCTGTGTCTGAACGTTCAGCAGGATATCTGGCTGCGCGTGGCGGAACATCCTGAGATTGCCCCTTACCTCGGTCAGGAGATTATCTTTAGCGACGGCACCAGCGTACTCGGCGCCGATAACAAAGCGGCGGTCACGGTGGTGATGACGTTGCTCGAGAACCTGCACGGTGACCACGGTGATATCCGGGTCGCGTTTGTGCCGGATGAGGAGATTGGCTTGCGGGGAGCCAAAGCGCTCGATCTGGAGCAACGTTTTAACGTCGATTTCGCCTGGACTATCGATTGCTGCGAATTGGGTGAGGTGGTTTTCGAAAACTTTAACGCTGCCGCTGCCGAGATTGTGTTTACCGGCGTGGCGGCACATCCGATGTCTGGCAAAGGCGTACTGGTCAATCCGCTGCTGATGGCGCATGACTTTATTGACCATTTTGATCGTCTGGCGACACCGGAGCATACCGAAGGCCGCGAGGGATATATCTGGTTTAACGATATGCAGGCCAACGCCAGCCGCGCGGTGCTGAAAGCCTCCATCCGCGATTTCGACCTTAAGGGTTTTGATGCGAAGAAACAGCAGTTGGTGGAGGTAACCGATGAGATTGCCGCCCGCTATCCCACCGGTACGGTATCCCTGAGTATCAATGATACCTACAGCAATATCAGCAATGCGATTGGTGAAGACCGCCGCGCGATTGATTTGATTTTTAGCGCGCTGGCGCAATTGGGCATTGAACCGAAGGTGATCCCGATGCGTGGGGGTACGGATGGTGCCGCATTGTCAGCCCGTGGATTGCTGACGCCGAATTTCTTTACCGGCGCGCACAACTTCCATTCTCGCTTTGAGTTTTTGCCGGTGCCGTCGTTTGTGAAGTCATATCAGGTGGCGGAAGCGTTGTGTTATTTAGCGGCTAAATAACGCAAAACATTGCGCGATAAATCGCGCCGCTACAGAAATAAAACATTGCGCGATGAATCGCGCCGCTACGACCCTGTACCATTTCGTAGCGGTGCGATTCATCGCGCGGTTTTAAACTTTATTTCGCGGCGCTAACGTCGATGCCAGGGAAGAACTTGGCGGCCAGCTTGGTAACCGTGCCGTCAGCCTGCACCTTGGTGATGGCTGCATCCAGCTCCTGCTTCAGTTTGGCATCACCCTTACGCAGGCCAAAACCGATGCCTGAACCCAGGATGGTGTCGTCTTCCACCGGTTTACCGGCAAACGCAAAACCTTTGCCCTGCGGCTTATCGAGGAAGCCTGACTGGCCTGCGGCAGACATCACCAGCGTGCCATCCAGACGACCGGCGACCATGTCGTTATAAACCTGGTTCTGATCCTGGTAAGAGGTGACGGTAACGCCCTGTGATTCCCAGTGCTTCTTGGCATAGGTTTCCTGAATGGAACCCTGCAACACGCCGATGTTTTTCCCTTTCAGTGACTCCGCGGTCGGCAGCAGGCCCTGGCCCGCTTTTGCCACCAGCATGGTCGGGATACGGTAGATCGGTTTGGTGAAATCGATGCTTTTCGCGCGTGCTTCGGTGATGTTCATCGCCGAGTTGATGGCGTCAAACTTCTTCGCCTGCAACGCCGGAATCAGCGCGTCAAAGCTGCTTTCTACCCAGCTACATTTGAAGTTGCCGGTCTGGCAAATGGCTTTACCCAGCTCGATATCGAAGCCTTCCAGCTCGCCCTGTGCATTACGGCTTTCAAACGGCGGATATTGTGATTCGAGGCCGTAGCGTAATGTTTCCTGCGCCAACGCATGAGCAGAGGTCAGCATACCCAGCGCGATAAAAAGTGCGTTTAATTTTTTCATTGTTATACCCTTGAGTTACCCTTTGACCCGGCAGAGCGCTTCTGCACCGGCCTGTAATGTCGCATCGTCTTTGGCAAACGACAAACGGATTAATTTATTGTCTGTGCCGTCCATATAAAACGCCGACAACGGAATGGTTGCCACACCGTGTTCGACGATGAGACGTTTTACCATTTCACTGTCGCTCTCGTCACTGAAATGTCCATAACTGGCTAAAACAAAGAAGGAACCGGCGCACGGCAGCAGCTTAAACGGCGAATCCTTCATCAGCGACATCAGACGATCGCGTTTCTGCTGATAGAACGGTGACAGCTGCAAATAGTTTTCCGGCCGTTGCAGGTAATGGGCGAAACCAACCTGCATCGGCGTATCAGCGGCATACATCATAAACTGATGCACTTTGACGATTTCGGTCATCAGCGCGGCCGGTGCCAACGCATAGCCAACGCGCCAGCCGGTAACGTGGAAGGTTTTGCCGAATGACGAGACGATAACGCTGCGCTGCGCCAGCTCTGGGTGTGTCGCCATGCCGCAATGGGGACGTCCATCAAACACGATGTGTTCATAGACTTCATCCGACAGCACCACGATATCGGTATTACGCGTCAGTTGAGCCAGTTGATCCAGATCCGCTGGAGTTAACACCTGCGCACTCGGGTTGTGCGGCGTGTTGATGATGATCATCCGGGTACGCGGCGTGATGGTGGCACGCAGTTCGTCCCAGTTGATGGCAAAATCCGGCACCTGCAATTTCAGGCCGATCGGCTTACCACCCTGTAAACGCACCACGGGCGCATAGCTGTCGAATGCCGGCTCGAAGAAAATTACTTCATCGCCCGGATGCACCAGCGCGGAGATCGCCATGTAGATACCCTGGCTGGCGCTGCCGGTGATCAGCACTTCGCTGCCCACATCATATTGCTGGCCATACAGGGTGTGTACTTTCTGCGCCAGCGCTTCTTTCAACGCCGGCAAACCGGTAAGCGGCGCATACTGGTTATGTCCTTCGCGCATCGCGTTGCTGACCAGTTCAACCAGTTGCGGATCGCACGGGAAGTTAGGCGCGCCCTGGGACAGGTTGATGGCTTTGTGTTGTGCCGAAAGCTGCCCAATCACGCTGAAAATGGTGGTGCCAACATCGGGTAATTTTGAAGAAGTCTGAACACTGGATTGGATGGACATGGTAACTCCGCCTAAAGGATTGCATAACCACGTAAGGAAATCAGATTTCTATTCAACGGTCTGTCACTTGAGTCGACAAGCGAATTGTTGTCATAATAGCCATGACTTTTAATCATAGCTGAGGCTGTTATGTCCCGCTCCGCTCTGCCACTCAACGCCATTCACGCCTTTCTGGTCACGGCACGTCACCTCAATCTGACGCGTGCCGCCGACGAGTTATGCATCACCCAGGGCGCGGTGAGCCGCAAAATTGCATCCCTGGAGAGCTGGCTGGGCTTTGCGTTATTCGAGCGCCATGCGCGAGGCTTGCACCTGACATCGCAAGGCGCAGCCCTGCTGCCGGAGTTACAGCAAGGTTTTGCGATGCTGGTGAATGCGACAGAGAAAGCCAGCCGCAGCAATGTGTCGATTCGGCTGAAAGCCCCAACCTGCGCGATGCGCTGGCTGGTGCCGCGCCTCGTGGCGCTGGAGCAGGAACGGCCGGAGATCCATGTGGCGCTCACCACCACCCTCGACCATGCCTCGCAACTGGATAATTTTGATGCGGCAATCGTCTATGGCAGTGCGCCGGCGGAGGCCATCCTCTTGTTTGATGAGCGCCTGACACCGGTGCTGGCCAGCAGCGTGACGCCACCCGCTAACGTGGCCGGGTTAGCGCGTTTTACCTTTCTGCACCCCACTAATGACACGCGTGACTGGCAGTTGTGGTTGAATGCGCAGCAGGTCAGCGTCCCCATGGCACGTAATCAACACTTTGCCACTATGGATTTGGCGATCAGCGCGGCGATTCAGGGATTTGGCGTAACGGTGGCGGATATGTCATTGGTCCAGAACGATCTGGCGAATGGCCGACTGATCGCCCCGTTTGACCACTGCGTCACTACCGGGGCGAGTTACAGCTTGCTCCATCGTGCAGAGCGGGATGCGCCACCGTTCCTTGAGGAACTGGTGGCGTGGCTTTGTCAGCCTCAGAAAGAAACCCACTCGTCTGCGCTGGCCGATTTAGGCTGATTGGCAGGCGGTGCGCTTAACGTCGGGCGACGTAACGGTGCCGCAGGTGGCGTGGCAGAGGCGATAGCCGCCGTCGCGGGTGCGAGACGGAATTTGGCGACCGATGCCTGAAGTTCTTCCGTCTGACGCTCCAGAGCGCTGGCCGCCGCCGACACCTCTTCCACCAACGAAGCATTCTGCTGGGTGACGCTGTCCATCTCCGTCACCGCCGTGCCCACCTGAGAAATGCCTTTGCTTTGTTCTTCTGACGCCGAGGCGATGTGCTTCATGATCTCATTCACATCCTGCACCGACTTCAGAATGTCGTTCATGGTATGACCGGCGCTGTTCACCAGATCCGAGCCTTTTTCGACACGCTGCACCGAATCTTCAATCAGGGTCGCAATCTCCTTCGCCGCGTTGGCGCTGCGTTGTGCGAGGTTACGCACTTCACTTGCCACCACCGCGAAGCCGCGGCCCTGTTCACCGGCACGCGCCGCTTCTACCGCGGCGTTGAGCGCCAGGATATTGGTCTGGAAAGCGATGCTGTTGATGACGTTAGTGATTTCGGCGATTTTCTTCGAACTGCCGGAGATGCCAGCCATCGTGGTGACCACTTCACCCACCAGACGGCCACCCTGTTGTGCGGTGCCGGTGGCGGTTTCCGCCAGTGAACTGGCCTGACGCGCGTTATCGGCGTTGAATTTCACCGTGGCGGTTAACTGTTCCATGCTGGCCGCCGTCTGCTCCAGGGCGGAAGCCTGTTCCTCGGTACGCGAGGAGAGATCGTTGTTACCTGCCGAGATTTCTGCCGCGCCGCGATAGATATTTTCTGTCCCGCTGCGAATCGCGCTAACCGCTTCACGCAGGCTGTCCTGCATCGCCCGCAATAACGGCACCAGTTTACCGACACAGTTACGACCAAACTCCTGCACCGGCTGGCTGAGATCGCCCTGCGCGATAATCGCAAAGTGATCGCGGATGCGATCCAACGGTTTCACCAGCATGGCAACCAGGTAGCGGTCAGTAAACAGCAGAATCAGCAGTCCCACCACCACCGCTGACAGAATGATCACCTTGGTGACATTGGTCAGTTTGTCCACGGTGACGCGTGTGTCATCCAGCTTGATGCCTGCCGCCTGGTTGAAACTCTCGGCGCTGGCACCAAAAGCACGGCTCAGGGCCGGGGTCACTTTATTGGCCTGGGCGCGGTAAGCGTCCAGCGTCCCTTGCTGGGCCAGTGAAACCTGCGGGGCAATCCCCTCATCCAACAACTTTTGCCAGTTGGCAATCACGCTATTGGCGGTGTCGGCATCCATCGGACCGGGTGCCATCGCTTTGAATTGTTCGAGCTGCTGCTTCATGCTGTCCAGCGCCTGCTGGACCGTAGCAAACGCATCAGCAGGCAACTCGGTGCCCGCCGCACGCATTTCCATCACGCGAGAAAGACGCGTCACCACCCGGAAATATTGATCATTACCTTTACTGAGCACCGTCATCTGATTCACCAGTTGACGATCCACTTCGTTACCCTCACCCAGAGCATTGAGAGAATGGACGCTAAATAAGCCGACGGCACACCATAACAGGCAAAACAGCCCGAGAATGGTCAGCATAACGGCGCGAATAGTAAAATTTTTTAAGATACCCATACGAAATCCCTTGATGTGAACCGCAATGGAGGCCCGATAAAATCGGGCATATTGCGTTTATCGGCAGTAGATTCAGAAAATGTACCGCTTTCGTAAGCTAATAAATTGCTGGTTCGCTCGGGCAAAGGAAAAGATTGTATGAATGAAATCAGAGGGATGCAGGAAAATTTGTTTTAAAAAAAGGTTTGCGAAATTTAACCATTAGCCAGTGAACTAAAGTTTCACCATGCTGCGCATCATCAGGCGGAACAGACGCAGCCGCCCGCGCATAAACCGGCGCTGCAAACTGAACGGTTTTTCCGCATCACGGCCAACCATCAGGGTGACATCGTTATCTGAACGCCACACCGGCCAGTCAATCTCACTGCGCAACTGGTAACTGAATTCGCTGGCATCGCGGGCAAAGGTGATCCACAGGGCGCTGAGGCGCGTCGCAACAGCATAATCAGCGGCGGTGTAACTGCGGCCCTCGGCTGGCGTCTGCGTATCTAAGGTATTAAACACATAGGGGACTTCATTACCGTGCCAGGCACCGTGGGGATAGAGGTCGTGCGACTGTTCAGAAACGTAATCAAACCAATAACGCCAACCAGACATACCAATATTGTGTTGGGCCTGCACGACCAATAATGGCAGCACGGAAAAGGCCATATCACGAGCCACGGCGCGCCCGAGCAGGGCATCATCGTGGATATCATATAACCATTTAATTAACTGATAACTCAGGCGATTTTTTTGGCGTAGCTGTTGCAGAACCTGGGTGGCATCCACACCAAAAAAATCGAGAACGCTGGCTTCATCGCTGTTGCTGCCGATCATCAAGGGAACCCGATGCTGCCTGCCAGCCATAAAGGTCGCCAACATCGGTTGTGGCAGGACGATATCGCCGCTGATCGGCACCGGACCAAGCGCCAGCGGGCGTTGCAGCGGCCAGAATCCATCCGCCGGTAACGCACGGAGATCGCTGGCGCTGGCATTCGCAGCCAGTCCAAAATGGGCCGCCACCTGTTGACCTACCTGCTGCGCTTGCACGCGCGGCGTATCTGGCAGGCTGTAGGCGCTCTGTACTATGCCCTTATGAAATAACCCCTCCGCCAATGGCGAGCAGCACAAGGACAGCACGCTACGCGCGCCTGACGATTCGCCAAACAGCGTGATATTGCGGCGATCGCCGCCAAACGCCGGGATATTACGTTGCACCCATTGCAGCGCCGCGATCTGATCAAGCAGGGCGAAATTATTCACCACGCTGTCGGCGGGATACTCTGCATCCAGCGCCGGATGGGCAAAAAAGCCGAAATGGCCGAGGCGATAGTTGAGCGTCACCACCACCGCGCCCTGCGCTGCCAGCGCCTTGCCGCGATAAGGATCCAGGCTGCCTGCGCCGATGCTGAATCCACCGCCGTGCAGCCACACCATCACCGGGAGCGGGCGCGCGGGTTCAATATCTGGCGTCCAGACATTAAGGTAGAGACAATCTTCGCTGAAATGACCCGGGTCGCCACCACCGGCAAGCAGACAATAGTCCCGATTTTGCCAGCTGGCCGGCCCCCATGCCGTGGCGTCACGTTCACCCTGCCAGGGTTGCAGCGCCTGCGGCGGCCGCCAGCGCAACGCGCCAACCGGGGGCGCGGCATAGGGTATACCTTTGAAGACAAACAGCTCATCATCCATTGAGCCTCTGAGTTCTCCTTCCGCAGTCAAGATCCTCAGACGTCGTTGGTTTTTCATTTCGGCTTCCCTGATCATCATTTCTCCATTATTTGCAGGACCGGGGCGAATGTCCATGTCGCTCAGGAATTTGCAGATTAAGCTGAATCATCACGCGAAATGCTGAACATCTCGTTCAAATTTTTTGGCTGGCAAACGTTTGGCAGTCTACATTAAGGTTACACGTTAACCTGGCGAGACGGAGAAGCGCGATGTTTGGTGGAATTAACCAACTGTTTACCCGGATGTGTGATCACCCGGATTTCGCTAAGCTGCTGCTCCGCCTGACATTTGGCGGTTTGCTGCTGTTCCACGGTGAATTTAAAGTGGTCCACGGAGTGGCATGGATCGAACATCTGCTCACCGTCAGAGGCATGCCAGGTTTCATCGCTTACGGTGCTTACATCGGGGAAATTTTGGCACCCATTATGATGATCGTTGGCTTAATGACGCGCCCTGCGGCCTTCATTATTGTGATCAACATGATTGTCGCCACGCTATTGGTAAAAATGGGGGTTGTCTGGCATCTGACGGATGTCGGTGCATGGTCCCTGGAGACGGAAGCCCTTTACACGCTAGGCGCACTTGCCATTATGTTTTTGGGTGCCGGGAAGTATACGCTGGTGCGCAATCCGCGCCTGCAATAATGAAAAAAACCGCCGGTCTGCCTGACGCAGACCGGCTTTTTTTATCTTATGCCAGACCACAACGCGCCAGGCTGCGCTGTTGCAGCTGTTGATATAACACCATTTCATCCTGCACAGCCGCACCGAGCGCCGTTTCAAACGCCGCCTTGCTGGCATGACCGGCACTGCGGACGTGCGCCTCATCACCCAGGTTGGACTGAAAAATCCCCGCAGCGCTGACCGGCAAAAAATCTTCATAGGTGATCGGTTCCGCCAGCAAGCGTCCTTCTGCCATCAACTGTTCCATACTCTCTTCGGCTCCGGGCGGTGACTGAATCCCTTTTTCCGTCAGCCGATAGCTGAACCACGCCAGTTGTTCGCGGCGCAGGCTGACTTCATCATCGGGAAAGGCGCGAAACACCTCCGCCAGATGCTGCTGATGCTGCTGGTTGTCCTTACCGGTACCTGCTTCCGCCAGCAGTTTGTCGTACAGGGCGCGACCTTTCGGCGTTAACGCCACGCCACGTTGTTCGATTTCACCAAAGCGGGCGGTGTGCGTACCCTGAAAACCATCGCGAAAATGCACCGGTTCCTCCAGCGCTTTAAAGCTGGTCTGACGCAGCAGGATCGGCACCTGACGTTGTGGTGGACCTTCAATCAGGGTTTTGGGATCGATACCGCGTGTCGGCATCAGCGTCTGCACCCGGTCAATGTCCAGGGTGCGGGGCGTCAGGTGGTTGATATGACAGCCGCGGAAGCAGACAACGTCGGCTATCAAACGGTGTTGATGGCTGAGCGCCAGATAGGTGGCGCTGTCGACCGTGGTATCGGCGTGCCAGCGGAAGGTTTCCAGCGCCTCTTTGACAAACTGCGCCGCATCCGCCGCGTTAAGACCACCCTGTTGCTGATGTTGGGCGATTAACGCCCGGCAACGTGGCGTGAAGATGTCGCGCGCCGCCAGAATGTCGGCGGCTTTCGCACGCAACGCCTCATCATTGATCAACTCCAGCCGCAGCAACGAGGTAAATACCCGGAACGGATTACGTCGCAGCGCGCTGTCACTGACCGGACGAAACGCGGTGGAATGCACCGGAACACCGGCCTGCGACAGGTCGTAATAACCCACCGGATACATCCCCATCACCGCAAACATCTGGCGCAACATGCTTAACTCTGCTGCGGTGCCCACGCGAATCGCGCCGTGGCGCTCCACACTCAGGCGGCTCAGTTCATCCGCCGCCGCCAGACGGTTTTTCAGATCAGGATTGGCTTCCAGCACGCGTTCATTCACGGCGCTGACCAGTTGGGTCAGCACACCGTACTGCGGCACTTCCTGCTGGTACATCGCCGACATGGCCTGGGAAAACAGCGTGCGGATGGCATCGCTGGTGAGGAAATTGTCCATGGTCATCACCTTGTGCTACGGGGGTGATGCTAATGTAGATCAACCCTTTAGCGCCGGGTAACAATTTCCTCGAAGTGTGATCGCGCTGTCACTCGTCGGCGGCTCGCGGGTCACCAAAGCGACATTTCAGCAACAGCATCACGGTGGTCAGCAGCGCCGGTAGCGCCAGCATCAGGAAGATATGGCTGAATGACCAGCCGAGGGAAAGCAGTTCCGCGCCGATAAAGGCACTGAGGATCGCCCCGACCCGCCCCACGCCATGCATCCAACTGGAGCCCGTGGCGCGTGCATGCGTGGGATAATAGCTGGCAGATAACGCATTCATCCCGGTGTTGGCACCGTTAAAACAAAAACCGCTACAAAAAGCGATGGCGCTCATCAGGTCGACCCGCGCCGGAGAGAAACCCATCGCGACAATGGCGATGCCGCCACAGAAGTAGATCACCGCCAGCGCCAGATTCGCGTTAACACGGTCCATCAGCCAACCGGTAAACAGCGAGCCGAGGGTGCCGCCCGCCTGATACATCGCGGTGATGATCGCGGCTGCGGTCACTGACATGCCAAGGGTATGGACCAGCGACGGTAACCAGCTACCGACCAGGTAGACCAGAAACAGCGCCATGAAGTAGCCGCCCCATAGCATCAGGCTGCCAAACAAATAACGGCGTGAGAGGACGGTGGCAATTGCGCCAGCACGCACGGTGGTGGGTTCAACGCTGTGGAAATGGCTGTTGGCCTGCACCGCGCCCGGCAACATGCGGTCGAGAATGGCGTGGATACGTGCCGCCGGTGCCTGACGGCTGATGAGAAAACGTACCGACTCCGGCAGGCCGCGCAGCAGAAAAGGCAACACCACCAGCGGTAGCATTCCGCCCAACAACATCACCGAGTGCCAGTCATAACGAGGCAGGAGCCAGGAAGCGGCAAAACCACCAGAGGCCGCGCCAAAGGTAAACCCGCAGAACACCACGGTAATAATGAAGGAGCGGCGGCGTTCCGGCGCGTATTCCGCCACCAGGGTGCCAACATTCGGCATCGCCGCGCCTAATCCCAGCCCGGTGAGAAAACGAAACAGCATCATCTGTTCGATGTTCTGCGCCATCGCTGTGGCCAACGTCCACAAGCCAAAGAACAGGACGCTAAGCAGAATCATCATGCGGCGACCATAGCGATCCGCCAGCGGCCCGGCGAACACCGCGCCCAGCGCCAGTCCAATCAATGCCGCACTGATCACCATACCCAGTTGATGATTGCTGACACCCCAGGCCGCGCGCAGCGTCGGCGCGATAAATCCCATCAGCGCGATGTCCATGCCATCCAGCGCCACGACGAGGAAGCAGAGCGCAATTAAGCGCTTTTGCCAGCGACTCAGCGTGCTCTGATTAATCAGCTGGCGTACATCTACTGCTTCAACGCTGGTCACGGCCGAACTCCTGCTTTTAAACATCAGTTTTGGTAAAAAAAACGGCGCTTATGATAGCGCATTGTTAATAATAACGGGCAGGATTTTTGAATGTAACTGAGAATTATTCAGGCTTAGCCATCTTAAGCATCTGAAACTTAAGAAGCTGATAACGACTCAACCAGATGAATATTCGGGATTTATTGTGATAACAGCAGCTTATGCGTTTGCCGTATTGCAAGCTAATATTGTTAATATAATTTTGCAGGTAAGTTAACAGAATTTCGTTTTGCCAGTTGCCTGCAACCCGGAAATCTCATTAAGTGTGAGGTTATGGACAAAAATATCCTTTTCAATCAGCGCATTCGCTTGCGCCATTTACATACCTTTGTTGCTGTCGCGCAACAAGGCACGCTGGGTCGGGCAGCAGAAACGCTGAACCTGAGCCAGCCTGCACTCTCGAAAACCCTTAATGAGCTGGAGGAACTGGCTGGAGCACGTTTATTTGAACGCGGTCGTCTCGGCGCCCAACTGACCACCCTGGGCGAACAATTCCTGACCCACGCGATTAAGGTGCTGGATGCCCTGAATCATGCAGGACAAAGCTTTAACTCACCGTTACCCGGACGCCCGATGGTCATCCGCCTCGGCGCGCTGACCACCGCCGCAATGGGTATGCTGCCGCAAATTTTAGATCGCTTTCACCAGCAGCAACCCAACACCACGGTACAGGTGGCGACGCTGCATAATAATGTGTTGTTAGCGGGCCTGCGGGCTGGCGAATTTGATATCGGTATTGGCCGTATGGCCGACAGTGAAATGATGGCGGGCCTGACTTACGAGTTGCTGTTTCTTGAATCGTTAAAGCTGGTGGTACGCCCGGAGCATCCGCTGTTGAGTGACAACGTCACGCTATCGCGCGCGATGCAGTGGCCCGTGGTGATCTCCCCGGAGGGCACGGCCCCACGTCGTATCGCGCAACAAATGCTGGATGAACAAGATTGTTCACTCCCCGCCAACTGCGTGGAAACGTCCTCAACGTCCCTGGCACGCCAGCTGGCGTTACGCTACGACTATGTCTGGTTTGTGCCTTCCGGGGCGGTTAAAGAGGATTTAAATCATAATGCGTTGTGCGCCCTGCCCATCTCGTCAGCCGGGCCAGGTGAGCCGGTCGGTATTATCACCCGTACCGGCAATACCCTGAGCCTGAGCGCAGAGGTGTTGATGGCCACCATCCGTAAGTTCCACAGCTAACGGCTGCGCTTGGCGTGCCGTTCGCGGTTATCCAGGCGGGCCTGATCGGTTTTACGCAAGCCAACATACAGCGCCCCGGCCCCGCCGTGGTGGGGTTGCGCGACGCAGAAGGTTTGCACCTCGTCGAATTGTGTCAGCCAGCGCGCCACATAGCTGCGCACGATATTGGCATGTGACTCGTCATCACGTCCCTTGCCGTGGATGATCAACAAATTACGTAACCCCTGCTTGCGCCCCTGCATCATAAAGCTGAACAGCGACTGACGGCAGGTTTCAACCGGCTGACGCAATAGATTGAGGCTGGCATCCAGCGGATATTTGCCCAGCCGCAATTTGTCCAACACGCCCTGCTGGATACCGTCCGCTTTATACTCCAGCGGCGTCGCCAGCGGAATAATTTCCAGAAAACCACGCGTCAGAAAGTTCTCTTCTTCCTCAATACGTTGCGGCACCCTGGTCGAGGGCGCACGCAGCCACTGGGTATTCGCGCAATCTTTCAACGGTGTCACATCACCCACGGCATCGCGGAACAGATCATCATCATCGAGGTTCATGGTTTTTTCTCCCAAGACAATTTAGCGTTGCAAGCTTAGCATGCACGCTGAGTGTCAACAAAACGTGCCAGATCAATATTCCCGTTGTAGAAATTATCCGCAAATAGCGGAGTTAGCGCTGATCAACTATTTTTGCGCCAGCCACACTTTTTTTGAGGATTATTACAGCTCGGACGAGTGCCCTTTGCATGAAAAAATGTTAAAATTGACGGCAGTCAATAATCATCGAGCGTACATATTATGATCCCGGAAAAACGCAGCATTCGACGTATTCAGTCTGGCGGTTGTGCCATCCATTGCCAGGATTGCAGTATCAGCCAGTTGTGTATTCCCTTCACGCTGAACGAACACGAACTGGATCAGCTGGATAATATTATTGAACGCAAAAAGCCCATTCAAAAAGGCCAGACGTTGTTCAAAGCCGGTGATGAATTGAAATCGTTGTATGCCATTCGCTCGGGCACCATCAAAAGCTACACCATCACCGAACAGGGTGACGAGCAAATTACGGGTTTCCATCTGGCAGGTGATTTGGTCGGTTTTGACGCCATTGTTAGCGCCCATCATCCCAGCTTTGCGCAAGCGCTGGAAACCGCGATGGTGTGCGAAATCCCGTTCGAAACCCTGGATGACCTCTCCGGTAAAATGCCCGCACTGCGTCAGCAGATGATGCGTCTGATGAGTGGTGAGATCAAAGGCGATCAGGACATGATTCTGTTGCTGTCCAAGAAGAATGCTGAGGAGCGTCTCGCCGCCTTTATCTGGAACCTGTCGCGCCGTTTTGGTCAACGTGGTTTCTCCCAACGAGAGTTCCGCTTAACCATGACGCGTGGCGATATTGGTAACTATCTGGGACTAACCGTAGAAACCATCAGCCGTTTACTCGGTCGTTTCCAGAAAAGTGGCATGCTGGCGGTAAAAGGCAAATATATCACTATCGAAAACCACTCAATGCTGGCAGAACTTGCTGGTCAGACTGAGCAAGCCGCCTGATACTCAGCCGGATCAATAATTGTTATTTTATTGATCCGGCAACAACTTTTTCCTTTCAGCACTGTCATAACTTAGGCTATCTTTAACCCAACTTGCTTTGGTTTTGAGGAGATTGCCCTATGTCCCGGTACCAAAATATTCTGGTCGCGATTGACGCACAACAGGATGATCAACCCGCGCTGCGGCGTGCGGTTTATCTCAATCAACGTATCGGCGGAAAAATCAAAGCTTTCCTGCCTATCTATGATTTCTCCTACGAAATGACCACCCTGCTGTCGCCGGATGAGCGCGCCAACATGCGTAAAGGTGTGATCAGCCAGCGTACCGAATGGATCCGCGAGCAGGCCCACGCTTATCTGGAGGCGGGCGTTGATATTGAAATTAAGGTTATCTGGCACAACCGTCCGTACGAAGCGATTATTCATGAGGTGATGACCCATCATCACGATTTGGTGCTGAAGATGGCGCATCAGCACGATCGTCTGGAAGCGGTAATTTTTACCCCCACCGACTGGCACCTGCTGCGTAAATGCCCTTGCCCGGTATGGATGGTAAAAGATCAGCCGTGGCCGGAAGGCGGTAAAGCACTGGTGGCGGTGAACCTCGCCAGCGAAGAACCCCATCATGACGCCCTCAATCAAAAATTGATTCGCGAAACCACCCAGTTGGCCGAAATGGTCAACCATACCGAAGTGCATCTGGTCGGTGCTTACCCGATTACCCCAATCAATATCGCTATCGAACTGCCGGATTTTGACCCCAGCGTGTATAACGACGCCATTCGCGGTCAGCATCTGGTGGCGATGAAAGCGCTGCGGCAGAAGTTCTCGATTAGCGAAGAGTTTACCCACGTCGCGAAAGGTTTACCGGAAGAAGTCATCCCGGATATCGCCAGCCATCTTAGTGCCGGTATTGTGGTGCTTGGCACCATCGGTCGCACCGGGTTGTCGGCGGCGTTCCTGGGAAATACAGCGGAACAGGTGATTGATCATCTGCGCTGCGATCTGTTGGCCATCAAACCTGATGACTTTAAATCGCCGATCGAGCTTGATGATGATGACGAAGAGGATGATGACGACTAACCTGCTGTGCTCGCTGGCAGAAAAAGCCGCGCGATAAATCGCGCAGCTACAGATAATGAAGGGCGACGGTATGTCGCCCTTTTTGTTTTATAACGCGCGCAGAATGCCTTCTACGCTGGCCTTCGCATCACCAAACAACATCTGGGTGTTGTCTTTGAAGAACAGCGGGTTCTGCACCCCGGCATAGCCGGTATTCATGGAACGCTTAAACACGATAACGTTCTGCGCTTTCCATACTTCCAGGACCGGCATACCCGCAATCGGGCTGCGCGGATCTTCCTGCGCGGCCGGGTTGACGGTGTCGTTCGCGCCGATAACCAGTACGGTGTCGGTATCGCTGAAATCATCGTTGATTTCATCCATCTCCAGCACCACGTCGTACGGTACTTTCGCTTCCGCCAGCAGCACGTTCATATGACCAGGCAGACGCCCTGCCACCGGGTGGATACCGAAACGTACCTTGATGCCGCGCGCGCGCAGTTTCTCGGTGATTTCCGCCACCGGATACTGCGCCTGCGCCACTGCCATGCCGTAGCCTGGGGTGATGATCACCGAAGATGACGCTTTCAGCAGTTCAGCGGTTTCTTCTGCGTTGATTTCGCGGTGTTCACCGGCTTCTTCGCTTTCACCACCGACGCTGGTGTCAGTACCAAAACCACCGGCAATCACGCTAATAAAGGAACGGTTCATCGCCTTACACATGATGTACGACAGGATGGCACCGCTCGACCCCACTAACGCACCGGTGACGATCAGCAGATCGTTGCTCAGCATAAAACCGGCGGCTGCGGCTGCCCAGCCTGAGTAGGAGTTCAGCATCGACACCACGACCGGCATATCGGCACCACCGATAGAAGCCACCAGATGCCAGCCAAACGCCAGCGCAATCACGGTCATCAGCAACAGCGCGAACACCTGTGCGCCGGTACTTTCGGTACGAACAAACCACACCAGCAGCAGGAACGATACCACCAACGCCAGCAGGTTAAGCTTATGACGATGCGGCAGCATCAGCGGGCGAGATGAAATCTTACCGCGCAGCTTACCAAAGGCGACAATCGAACCGGTGAAGGTCACCGCACCGATAAAGATACCGAGGAACACTTCGGTCAGATGGATATTTTCCATCACCGCCGACAGACCCGGTGCGTGGTCGAGGTAGCTGTTGAAGCCCACCAGTACCGCCGCCAGACCCACGAAGCTGTGCAGAATCGCCACCAGCTCCGGCATCTCGGTCATCTCGACTTTCTTCGCCAGACGTACGCCAATCGCACCACCGATCACCATCGCCAGCAGGATCCACGCAACGTTGCCGCTGTTGGGGCCAAAGATCGTAGCGAGCAGCGCAATCGCCATCCCGCTCATACCAAAAATGTTACCCTGCTTTGACGTCTCGTGTTTCGAGAGACCTGCAAGGCTGAAAATAAACAGAATCGCGGCAACAATGTATGCTGCAGTGACTAATCCGCCAGACATGTTGTTACCCCTTAATTCTTACGAAACATTTTCAGCATGCGCTGGGTGACGGTAAAGCCACCAAAGATGTTGATACTGGCGATCAGCACCGCGATAAACGCCAGCAGCGTAACCCAACCACCGTGGCCCATCTGCAACACCGCACCAACCACGATAATGCCGGAAATCGCATTGGTGACCGACATCAACGGCGTGTGCAGCGCATGGCTGACATTCCACACCACGTAGTAACCCACCACGCAGGAGAGCGCAAACACGGTAAAGTGCGACAGGAACTCTGGTGGCGCTACATTCGCCAGGCAGGCGAACAACACCACGGCCAGCGCCAGCAGCACCAACTTACGCCACGGTGACGCCGGTTTCTGCTCGACTTTCTCTTTCGGCGCGACGGCAGCCGGTGCCGCTTTTGGCGCAGCAGATACCTGAATCGGCGGAGCCGGCCAGGTGACTTCGCCTTCACGGATGACGGTGACACCACGAATCACCACGTCTTCGAAATCAACGGTGATTTGACCGTCTTTCTCTTTACACAGCAGCTTCAGCAGGTTCACCAGGTTGGTGCCGTACAACTGGGATGACTGGGTCGGCAGACGGCTTGGCAGATCGGTATAACCGATGATCTTCACGCCGTTTTCGGTCAGTGTGACTTGATCCGCCACGGTCAACTCGCAGTTACCGCCGGTTTGTGCCGCGAGATCGACGATCACGCTACCCGGTTTCATGCTGGCGACCATCTCTTTGGTGATCAGTTTCGGTGCCGGACGGCCAGGGATCAGGGCGGTGGTGACAATGATGTCGACCTCTTTCGCCTGATTAGCAAACAGCTCCATCTCTGCCTTAATAAAGGCTTCTGACATCACTTTAGCGTAACCATCGCCGCTGCCCGCTTCTTCCTCGAAGTCCAGCTCAAGGAACTCGGCGCCCATACTCTGCACCTGTTCCTTCACTTCCGGACGGGTATCAAAGGCACGCACGATAGCGCCAAGACTGCCCGCCGCACCGATCGCAGCCAGGCCCGCCACGCCTGCACCAATCACCATCACTTTGGCGGGCGGCACTTTACCTGCGGCGGTGATCTGTCCGGTAAAGAAGCGGCCAAATTCGTGGGCGGCTTCAACGATAGCGCGATAGCCCGCAATATTCGCCATGGAGCTGAGTGCGTCCAGTGCCTGAGCACGCGAAATACGCGGTACTGAATCCATTGCCATTACGGTCACGTTACGTGCCGCGAGTTTCTCCAGCAGCGCCGGGTTCTGCGCAGGCCAGATAAAGCTCACCAGCGTGCTACCTGCACGCGTCAGGGCAATCTCGTCATCATCAGGTGCATTCACTTTCAGCACGATATCAGACTGCCACACCGCGTCGGTGTTGCTGATGGTCGCGCCTGCGGCAACAAAACTGTCATCATCGAAGCTGGCCCGAATACCTGCGCCCTGCTCGATGGTTACGCTGAATCCCAGCTTGATCAGTTGCTCAACGGTTTTCGGCGTGGCAGCCACGCGCGATTCGTTGGCTAACCGCTCTTTGGGTATCCCAATTAACATACTGTTTCCTTTCATCGGTTAAAGGATGAGGGTCTGTAAGCGGCACAAGCTCATGCAACTGAAACAATGTTTCAGCTACTTATGAGCGAAATGCGCAATGTAACAAAGTCTTTATAACCTACTGAAAATATGAATAGCGATCCACAGCGATAATGCATACTTATGACATTCACACAAATATTCAGAAGCAAAGATTGATTGCCGCGTTTTGCCACTAGATTTCGGCCATAATAAAAAATTATATGCTGAGCAAAATCGTGTCACGGCGAATTAAGTGTTATTAAAAACCTTTATTTAACAATACTTTAACTATTACGGTACTAAGTATTACCAGATTTAGTGGTAACGCGCACAAAAAAACGCCATAGCAGATAGTGATGACAACCAAATGAATAATTCGGGATGATTGTCAATTCAGGCCGCATAAATTGGCTGAGACAGGCTGATTATTACATGCAATAATCAGCGGCTAATCTGTTATACATCAAGAGTCCAGCACGTTTTCGTACTCATTTTTGCGTAAGGCGAAGGATCATTTTTATGAAGCTGAAGAACACCATTCTGGCGTCCACCTTGTTATCTCTGCTGGCAGCCAATGCGTTTGCTGCGCAGGAACTGACGCCGGAAAAAGCGGCCGCTTTGAAGCCATTCGAACGTATTAATATCACCGGCCGTTTCAACGCCATTGGCGACGCTGCTGACGCTGTCTCAAAACGTGCAGACGAATTGGGCGCAGCCTCTTTTTATATCCAGGGCATCAACGATGCCACCGGTAACAGTGGTAACTGGCGTGTGACGGCTGACCTGTATCATGCCGATGCCCCAGAAGCGTCCAAAACGACGGAATACCTGACCTACAACGGCGTTAAAGCGCTGCCGAAAGCGGAAGCCTACCGTCTGGAACCGTTCGATACCGTTTCCGTCAGCGGCTTCTTTTCCAGCCAGCCGGACGTCAACGATGCCATTTCAAAAGCGGCCAAAGAGAAAGGTGCGGCTTCCTTCTTTATTATTCGTCAAATTGACGCCAACAACGGTGGCAACCAGTACGTGACGGCCTATGTCTACAAGGCCGATGCCAAAGAACGTAAGGTACAAAGCCCGAACCTGATTCCGGCCGATTCTGAAGCCGGTAAAGCTGCGCTGGCAGCCGGTGGCGCAGAAGCGAAGAAAGTGGAGATCCCGGGTGTTGCTTCATCAGAAACGCCAAGCAACAGTGTAGGTCGTTTCTTTGAAACCCAATCCTCCACCGGCCAGCGCTATACCGTCACCCTGCCAAACGGCACCAAAATTCAGGAAGTGAATGCCATCACGGCGGCACAAATGCAGCCGTTTGATACCGTGACCTTTACCGGCCACTTCGGTTCACCGACTGAGATCTCTGAAGAAGTGGCAAAACGCGCCGCGGATAAAGGGGCGAAGTTCTACCATGTCACCCGTCAGTGGCAGAACCAGAGCGGCGGTAACCTGACCGTCACGGCTGATCTGTTCAAGTAATCTCCCTACAGGGCGGCACCCGTCGCCCTGCTATTTGCATAAATGCTGAGCATCTCTGCATCATCATGCATTGCCTTCCCGTGTTGCACTCCGTAGAATCTGCCGCCTGATTTTCAGGGTATTCCGTGTTAACGACGGCAATTCGTCGCATTAATCTCCAGCGGAATCGTTTTTACCCAGCAGACTCTGCTGTTCAGGAATGGCGTTTTGGATAAAAAATTAGGTCTTAGCGCGCTCACCGCGCTGGTGCTCAGTTCAATGCTCGGCGCAGGGGTATTTAGCCTGCCACAAAATATGGCCGCAGTTGCCGGTCCTGCGGCATTGCTGATTGGCTGGTTAATCACCGGCGTCGGAATTCTGTTGCTCTCACTGGCGATGCTGTTTCTGACGCGTCTGCAACCGGAGCTGGATGGCGGCATCTTCGCCTATGCGCGTGCCGGATTTGGTGAGTTGATGGGCTTCTGCTCGGCGTGGGGCTACTGGCTGTGCGCAGTGATAGCCAACGTCTCCTATCTGGTGATTGTTTTTTCCGCCCTGAGTTTTTTCACTGACAGTCCGGGTCATGTGGTCTTTGGTGACGGCAACACCTGGCAGGCGATGCTCGGTGCATCGGTGCTGTTGTGGCTGGTCCACGCCCTGGTGCTGCGCGGGGTGCAGACGGCAGCCAGCATCAATCTGTTGGCAACTCTGGGTAAACTGGTGCCGTTGCTGCTGTTTGTGGTGCTGGCCGTGCTGGCGTTTAACCTCGACCGTTTCCGTCTCGATTTCACTGGCGTTGCCCTGGGCAAACCGCTGTGGGAACAAGTAAAGCAGACCATGCTGATTACCTTGTGGGTATTTATCGGCGTGGAAGGTGCAGTGGTGGTGTCAGCTCGCGCCCGCCATAAGAAAGATGTCGGACGCGCCACCCTGCTGGCAGTGCTGGCGGCGCTGCTGGTGTATCTGCTGGTGACGTTGCTGTCGCTTGGCGTGGTGCCGCGTGCCGAACTGGCGCAGATGCGCAATCCCTCGATGGCGGGCTTAATGCAGCATCTGATCGGCCACTGGGGTGACGCGGTGATTGCCATCGGGTTGATTATCTCGGTGTGCGGCGCTTATCTGAGCTGGACCATTATGGCAGCCGAAGTGCCGTTCCTCGCGGCGCAGCAAGGGGCCTTCCCGCGCAGCATCGCCCGCCAGAATCGCCACAACGCGCCTGCGGCATCGCTATGGCTCACCAACGCTAGCGTTCAGGTCTGTCTGATTCTGATTGCCGTCACCGGCGCCGATTACAATACCTTGCTGACCATCGCGTCCGAGATGATCCTCGTGCCCTATCTGCTGGTTGGCCTTTACCTGATCAAGGTGGTACGCGGCCAGCAGAAACCGTTATTGATGCTGACCGGCATCGGTGCCAGCCTGTATGGCATCTGGCTGCTGTACGCCTCTGGTCCACTGCATCTGCTGCTTTCGGTGGTGCTGTACGCGCCGGGTGTGTTGCTGTTTCTCTATGCGCGCCGTGGCGGCCGTGCCAGCAACGCGCTGTCACAGCTGGAACGTATCGCGATTATGATGTTGATGGCCGCGTCCCTGCCCGCCGTGTGGCAGCTGGCGAATTAATGCGGCTTGCCGGGAATGGTGACACACAGCAGGTCGCCCTGCTGTGTCAGGTTGAGCGGCTTACGGTATTCATGATGGATAGCGTCAAGCTGCTCCGCCGACAGCGGATAAGGTAACTGGATATCAAAGCGGCTGATGTGCTGCTGTTCAGCAAGGGTAATCAGGCGAGCAATGTTAATCTCGTCACTGACCTGGGTTGAAATGATTTGTAATGCTAATTCTTTCAGATGGTCATCGCTGGCCTGTAAACTGTGCGCTGATTTACGGGTGACCATGCCGAAAATTGGCAACACTCCATAGATAGCATCGACGAAGCTCCAGCGTTTTTTACACGAGGCGGAAAGGAAATCACTGTAATTGAAGCAGATGCGGTCACTGTATCCGGCTGAAGCCAGCTCTTTATCAGACACCCTCGCACTCCTCCTGTTTTTCATTACGGTTCCGAACCTTGCGCTACAACGCGTCGGTAATAATGGCACATTTCACCGTGCGGATACCAGAGAGCAAAGGATATTTCGTGCTGTAGCATAGAGCTGAAAGGCCGAAAAAGCTATGCTGCTGTCCATACTCACCAGTCGCAGTGGATTATGAACAAGATTGTATATGTGGAAGATGAACCGGAAGTCGGCGAACTGATTGCCGCCTACCTTGGGCGTCATGATATTGACGTGATCGTGGAAACGCGCGGCGATCGCGCTGAAGCCACCATTGCCGCTGCGGATCCTGACCTGGTGATGCTGGATATCATGTTACCAGGGAAAGACGGTATGACCCTGTGTCGCGACTTACGCGCCAGCTGGCAAGGACCGATTGTGTTGCTGACCTCGCTGGATAGCGATATGAACCACATTCTGGCGCTGGAAATGGGTGCCAACGACTATATTCTCAAAACCACCCCACCCGCTGTGCTGCTGGCACGTCTGCGTCTTCATTTACGCCAGGCGCACATCGGCCAGCCGGAAATCGCACCGGCGGTCCAAAGCTCGCAAAAAGTGTTGCGTTTTGGCTCGCTGACCATCGATGCGCTGAATCGTCAGGTCACGCTGTTTGATGAAAACATCACCCTGTCGACCGCTGATTTCGATCTGCTGTGGGAGCTGGCGAACCACGCCGGACAGATCCTCAATCGCGATGCGCTGTTACAAACCCTGCGTGGCGTCAGCTATGACGGGATGGATCGCAGCATTGATGTGGCAATTTCGCGCCTGCGCAAAAAATTGTACGACAGCGCAACCGAGCCGTTTCGCATCAAAACCATCCGTAACAAAGGTTATCTGTTCGCGCCGCAGGCCTGGGATACCCGAACCGCATGAGAAAGCTCTTTATCCAGTTCTATCTGCTGCTGTTTGTCTGTTTTCTGGTGATGACCCTGCTGGTTGGGCTGGTGTACAAATTCACGGCCGAACGCGCCGGACGCCAGTCGATGAACGATTTAATGGCCAGCTCACTGTTTCTGATGCGCAGCGAGTTGCGCGAGATCCCGCCACATGACTGGAACAAAACCATTCGTAGCCTCGATCTCAACCTCTCGTTTGACCTGCACATCGAGCCAATGAGTAAATATGAACTTGATGAGCTGAATATGAAGCGGTTGCGCGCGGGGGAAATCGTCGCGCTCGACGATCAATACACCTTCCTGCAACACATCCCGCGCAGCCACTATGTATTGTCGGTCGGCCCGATCCCTTATCTGTTTTATCTGCACCAGATGCGCCTGCTGGATATCGCGTTGCTGGCGTTTATCGGCATGTCGCTGGCATTGCCGGTGTTTATCTGGATGCGCCCGCACTGGAAAGAGATGCTGCGGCTGGAAAAAGCTGCGCAGCGCTTCGGCCGCGGCGAGCTGGACGTACGTACCCATTTCGACAGCACCTCCAGCCTGTTCCGCCTCGGCGTGGCTTTCAACCAGATGGCTGATAACATCAACACGCTGGTCGCCAGCAAAAAGCAGCTGATTGACGGCATCGCCCACGAATTACGCACCCCGCTGGTACGCCTGCGTTACCGCCTGGAGATGAGCGAAAACCTCAGCGAAAGCGAATCTGCCGCGCTTAATCGTGACATCGGGCAGCTGGAGAGTCTAATTGAAGAGTTGCTCACCTATGCACGTCTCGACCGCCCTCGGGTCGACCTGAGCCTGAAATCGTTCGATCTTGCTGAATGGCTGCGGCTGCATATTGAAGATGTACAGGCGATCAATCCACAGGCGCAAATCGATCTCGACATTCCGCAACGTGAAAACTACGGCGTTGCCGACACCCGTTTGATGGAACGCGTACTGGATAACCTGGTCAACAATGCGCTGCGCTACGCCCAGTCACGGTTGCGTGTCAGCCTGTGGTTTGACGGCAGCGTTGGTTGTTTGCAGGTGGAGGATGATGGCCCCGGCATCCCGCAGGAAGAACGCGAACGCGTGTTTGAACCCTTTGTACGACTCGATCCCAGCCGCGATCGCGCCACCGGGGGTTGTGGTCTGGGGCTGGCGATTGTCCACTCCATCGCGCTGGCGTTGCAGGGCAACGTCACCATTGAAAGCAGCCCGCTGGGCGGAGCCAGCGTTCGCTTTTGCTGGCCGGTTGACTTACCGTTGCGGGAAATCCCCTCGCGCTTAACTTAACAAGGAGTTTGCCTGTGTCCTCAGCTTATCAGGAACTTAGCCGCACTTTTCTGCGCCTGTCTCGTTTTGGTCATTTAGGTGCCATTGCTGGCGTAGATATGCAAACCGCCATGCCAGCCGGAGGCAGCCGTGCCCGGGGCGAAGCGATGGCGGAACTGAGCGTGTTTATGCACGAACTGCTGACCGATAAACGCCTTGGTGGCCTGTTCGCGGCGGCGCAGCAGGAGTCGCTCAACGATGTTGAGCAGGCAAACCTGACGGAAATGCAGCGTGCCTGGCAGCAGGCTACCCTGCTGCCCGCCTCGTTGGTGGAAGCCAAGTCTCTCGCGGGATCACGCTGCGAACATGCCTGGCGTACCCAGCGTCCGGCCAACGACTGGCAAGGTTTCTCCGCCAATCTGAAGGAAGTGGTGAAATTAAGCCGCGAAGAAGCCCAACTGCGCGCCGAAGCGTCCGGTAACTCGCGCTACGATGCCCTGCTGGATGTGTTCGAACCGGGGATGACCAGCGCCCAACTCGACCAGACGTTTGGTGATTTAAAAAGCTGGCTGCCGGATCTGCTGCAAAAGGTGGTGGCAAAGCAACAGCATCAGACCACCCTCGCCCCGGTTGGTCCCTTTGCCATTGAGGCACAAAAGCAGCTCGGCCTGAGCCTGATGGCGACGCTGGGCTTCGATTTTAATCATGGCCGCCTCGACGTCAGCGCTCACCCGTTTTGTGGCGGGGTACCCGAAGATGTCCGTATCACTACGCGCTACAACGAGAATGACTTCCTCAGCGCCATGATGGGGGTGATCCACGAAACCGGTCATGCCCGTTATGAGCAAAACCTGCCGCAGCAGTGGCGCGGCCAGCCGGTCGCGCTTGCACGCTCCACGGCGATGCATGAATCGCAGAGCCTGTTTATGGAGATGCAACTTGGACGCAGCCGCGAGTTTCTCCAGCATATCCAGCCGCAGGTTATTGCCCTGATGGGTGATCAACCTGCCCTGAGCAGTGAAAACTTTATTCGGCTGACCCAACGCGTGAAACCTGGTTTCATTCGCGTCGATGCCGATGAACTGAGCTATCCGGCGCATGTCATCCTGCGTTACGAAATCGAACGCGCATTGATTGAAGGCGAAATTGAAGTTGATGACATTCCGGCGCTGTGGGACGAAAAGATGCAGCAGTCTCTGGGTATCGACACCCGTGGTAATTACCGCGACGGTTGCATGCAGGATATTCACTGGACAGACGGTGCCTTTGGCTACTTCCCGACTTATACCCTGGGCGCAATGTATGCCGCTCAACTGTTCCAGGCGGTTAAACGCGCGCTTCCACAGATTAGCGAGCTGATTCAGCACGGCGAGCTGCAACCGGTGTTTGACTGGCTGCAACAAAACATCTGGCAACACGGCAGTCGTTTCCCCACCCAACAGTTACTGGTGAACGCCACCGGAGAAACCTTAAATCCGGCCTATTTCCGTCAGCATCTTGAACAACGTTACCTGACTGATTAAACTGCGCGGCGTTTTCGTAGCGGCGCGATTCATCGCGCCTTTTTCGCCGTATAAAAACCCACGCGATAAATCGCGCCGCCACCTTTGTACATTCCGTTACACGCCGATACCAATCCCTCACGGAAAGAACTGTTGCGATTACATATAGTCATTTCACCGGCCCCGCAGTGGGCTACACATGAAAAAATAGTTCGAGGAATTTGCAATGAAAAAATTATTTGCGCTGGTGATCGCCGCTGCTATGGGTCTGTCTTCTGTAGCTTTCGCAGCTGAAACCACTGCTACTCCGGCTCCGGCTGCTGCTGCAACCACTACTGCTGCACCGGTTAAGCACAAAGCAACTACGCACAAACACAAGAAAGCCGCTGCTCAGAAAGCTCAGGCTGCCAAGAAGCACAAAAAAGTAGCTAAGAAAGCCCCGGCTGCACAGAAAGCTCAGGCTGCTAAAAAGCACCACAAAAAAGCAACCAAACCAGCTGCACAGAAAGCCCAGGCTGCTAAAAAGCACCACAAAAAAGCAACCAAACCGGCTGCACAGAAAGCCCAGGCTGCTAAAAAGCACCACAAAAAAGTAACTAAACCTGCTGCACAGAAAGCTCAGGCTGCTAAAAAGCACCACAAAAAAGCGACCAAAAAAGCCGCTAAATAAGGTTGCCTTCGCGCGCCCGACCTTGCATTAATGATTGAAAACACCCGGTTCTGCCGGGTGTTTGTTTACTGGAGTAGCGGAATATGGTGCGTCGCTATCGCTTCGAAATCATTTTGATTGTGGTGATCCTGTGCGGCATTGTCGCAGCCAGTTTTTTTATTTAGTCGTTGTAGCGTGCTGATTATTCCAATATTTCTCCCTTTTTTACCGCTCTCCGACTATAGTTATCGCTCAAGCGTGATGACAAAAACCTCTACTTATTCTCGCCATTGAGAGAACTATGCGCCTGGCTATCCTGTTATTTGTTGGTATTTTCAGCTTTAACCTCGCAGCACATGCCGATGATGAAGACGGGCCAAGCCCTGATGACATCAAAACCCTGTTCTTTGGCAAGGATCACCGCAAAGCGATCAGCGATGTCAGCGCTGCCCCCTGGGACGCCATTGGTCAACTGGAGACCGAAAGTGGCAACCTGTGCACCGCGACGCTGATCTCTGCCCATCTGGCGCTCACCGCCGGTCATTGCCTGCTCACCCCGCCCGGTAAGTTCGACAAACCGGTGGCGTTGCGTTTTATGGCAGGCAGCAAGGGCTGGCGTTATGAAATCCATGATATCGACGCCCGCGTCGAACCGTCGCTGGCGCGTAAGTTAAAAGCCGATGGCGAAGGCTGGATCGTCCCGCCTGACGCCGCCCCTTATGATTACGGTCTGGTGATTCTGCACAATCCACCCTCGGCGATTACCCCGATTCCCTTGTTTGATGGATCACGCGGCGATTTAACCGATGCGTTGAAAGCCACCGGTCGTAAAGTGACACAGGCGGGTTACCCGGAAGATCATCTGGATACGCTGTATTCACACAGCGATTGCCTGGTGACTGGCTGGGCGCAACGCGCGGTGCTATCGCATCAATGCGATACCCTGCCCGGCGACAGCGGTTCACCGTTGTTGCTGAAGAAAGATGATGGCTGGCAGCTGATTGCGGTACAAAGCTCGGCACCTGCCCCGGCCGACCGTTATCGTGCGGATAACCGTGCGATTGCCGTCACCTCGTTCCGGGACAAGCTGGAAGCATTAGCGCAATAGCATTGCGCTAATGCCCCGTATCGGCGCGATAAATCGCGCCGATACGAAGGTCATCCCATCTGCTCCATAGTCTGCACAATACGCTTATCCGAAATCGGATAAGGGGTGCCCAGTTGCTGAGCAAAGTAGCTGATACGTAATTCTTCCAGCATCCAGCGAATCGCCAGCACCTCTGCATCGTCCTGACGTTGCGGCGGCAGCTTGTTACGCCAGCTCTGCCACGCCTGCTCCACCGCCTGCACTTTCAACATCCGCGCCCGATCGCTGTGCGGGTCCACCGGCAGCTTCTCCAGACGGCGTTCGATGCCCTGCAAATAGCGTAAGGTATCCGCCAGCCGCTGCCAGCCATTGCTGGTGACGAAACCACGGTATACCAGGCCATTCATCTGATTTTTGATATCAGCCAACGCCAGCGCCAGCGACATATCCACCCGGCCCTTCAGGCGTTTGTTGATATTGAATACGCAGGTCAGAATCTGCTCCACCTGCTTCGCGATGGTGACCACCGTTTCATTCAGTTCGGCACGCACTTTGTCACGTAGCTGCTCGAAATTCTCCTGCTGCCACGCCGGACCACCGGCTTCACCCATCAGCTTATCCACGCCACAGGCGATGCAGTCATCAATCAAATCCAGCACTTTGCCGTACGGGTTAAAGTACAGACCGAGCTTGGCTTTGTTCGGCAGCTTCTCATGCAGATATTTGATCGGTGACGGGATATTGAGCAGCAGCAAACGCCGCTGACCGCGCCACATCATCTTTTGTTGTTCCTGTTCGCTGTCGAACAGGCGGATGGCAACGCTGTCTTTTTCATCCACCAGCGCAGGCCAGGCTTTGACCTGATAACTGCCCCGCTTCTGTTCATAGCTTTGTGGCAAATCACCAAAGCTCCAGATATGCAGGCCGCTCTGCTCCAGCCCATCATCCGCCACTTTCGACAGGGTTTCCTGTACTTTGCCTTTCAGCGCCTGCTTCAACTGATGCAGGTCCTTGCCTTCCTGCAACTTACGGTTGTGTTCGTCAACCACGCGGAACGTCATTTTCAGGTGATCGGGCACCTGATCCCACTGCCAGGCTTCGCGGTCAATGGTGACACCGGTCATGCGGCGGAACTCACGCTCCAGCGCATCCAGCAACGGCAGCTCCAGCGCCGTAACGCGTCCAAGGAAGGCCTCAGCATAGTTCGGGGCGGGCACCAGATTACGTCGAACCGGTTTCGGTAATGACTTAATCAACGCAATCACCAGCTCGCGGCGTACGCCCGGGATCTGCCACTCAAAGCCACCTTCCTCCACCTGATTGAGTAGCGGCAGCGGAATATGCACCGTCACCCCGTCAGCATCTGCGCCCGGTTCAAACTGGTAACTGAGTTTCAGCTTCAGGTTGCCCTGATGCCAGAAATTCGGGTAATCGAGTTGGCTGACCTTTTCCGCGCCATCTTTGATCAGCATCTGCTTATCAAAACTGAGCAAATCCGCGTTTTCTTTGCTGGCCTTTTTCCACCAACTGTCAAAATGGCGCGCGGAAACCACCTCGCTGCCGATACGTCGGTCGTAGAAAGCAAACAAGGTTTCATCATCAACCAGGATGTCACGGCGGCGTGATTTATGTTCCAGGTCTTCCACTTCGCTACGCAGTTTTTGGTTGCTGCGGAAGAAGGCGTGACGGTTCTGCCAGTCCCCCTCCACCAGCGCGTGACGGATAAACAATTCACGGCTTAGCTGCGGATCAATCTGGCCGTAGTTGACCTTGCGCGCCTGTACAATCGGCAAACCGTACAGCGTCACTTTTTCACTGGCCATTACCGCACCCTGGGCTTTTTCCCAGTGCGGTTCGCTGTAGCTGCGCTTCAGCAAATGCTGCGCCAGTGGTTCGATCCATTCAGGATCGATGCGTGCCGCAATGCGTCCCCACAGACGGCTGGTTTCCACCAGCTCCGCCACCACGGTCCACTTGGGCGGCTTCTTAAACAGCCCGGAACCGGGGAAGATGGAGAAGCGGGCGTTGCGTGCGCCGGTAAACTCTTGTTTTTCTGCGTCTTTCTGCCCGATATGTGATAGCAAGCCCGTAAGCAACGCGCAGTGTACTTCTCGATAAGGCGCAGGTTCGCTGTTGACCGGCATACCTTGTTCACGCACCACCTGACGCAACTGGGTATAGATATCCTGCCATTCACGCACACGCAGATAGTTGAGATAGTCGCTTTTACACTGGCGACGGAACTGATTGCCCGACAGCGCCTTTTGTTGTTCCTGGAGATAGTTCCACAAATTAACGAAAGCGAGAAAATCTGACTCTTTGTCAGCAAATCGCCGATGTTTTTCGTCTGATGCCTGCTGTTTCTCCACCGGACGCTCTCGCGGATCCTGAATCGACAACGCAGCGGTGATGATCATCGCTTCACGTACGCAGCCAAATTTCTGCGCTTCCAGCACCATGCGCGCCAGACGCGGATCGACCGGCAGCAACGCCAGTTGCCGTCCTGATGCCGTCAGTTTGTAGTGACCATCCTCATTGACGGTGATCGCCCCCAGCTCCTCCAGCAGACGCACCCCGTCCTGGATATTGCGCTTATCCGGTGCTTCGACAAACGGGAAGGCAGCGATATCGCCCAGCCCGAGCGCAGTCATCTGCAAAATAACCGACGCGAGGTTGGTACGCAGAATCTCCGGGTCGGTAAACTCAGGACGGCTGAGGAAATCGTCTTCTGAGTAGAGACGAATACAGATACCTTCCGAGACGCGACCACAGCGGCCTTTACGCTGATTAGCCGATGCCTGGGAAACCGGCTCAATCGGCAGGCGCTGCACTTTGGTGCGGTAGCTGTAGCGGCTGATACGTGCCGTGCCGGGGTCGATAACGTACTTAATACCCGGCACGGTCAGTGAGGTTTCCGCCACGTTGGTCGCCAGCACGATGCGGCGTCCACTGTGCGACTGGAACACCCGGTTCTGTTCGGCATTCGACAATCGCGCGTACAGCGGCAGAATCTCGGTATGCGGCAAATCGCGTTTCATCAGCGCATCGGCGGTATCGCGAATTTCGCGTTCACCACTCATAAAGATCAGGATATCACCCCGACTTTCCTGTCCCAGTTCATCCACCGCATCGAAAATCGCCTGAAGCTGGTCACGATCGGTATCCTCGGCTTCTTCAACCACAGGACGATAACGCACCTCCACCGGGAAAGTGCGCCCGGAGACTTCAATCACCGGCGCATTGTGAAAATGGCGTGAAAAGCGCTGAGGATCGATGGTCGCCGAGGTGATGATCACCTTCAAATCGGGACGGCGTGGCAGCAATTCGCGCAGATAACCGAGCAGAAAATCGATGTTCAGGCTACGTTCATGCGCTTCATCGATGATGATGGTGTCATATTGCAACAACAGGCGGTCCTGCTGGATTTCTGCCAGCAAAATACCGTCAGTCATCAGCTTCACCTGGGTGGTGTCGCTGACCTGATCATTAAAACGCACCTTGTAGCCGATGCAGCCACCGAGTGACGTCTCCAGTTCATCCGCGATGCGGTTCGCTACGGTGCGCGCCGCCAGACGGCGGGGTTGCGTATGACCAATCAACCCTTTAACCCCACGGCCCAGCGCCAGACAAATCTTCGGTAACTGCGTGGTTTTCCCCGAACCCGTTTCACCGGCAACGATCACCACCTGATGGTCGCGAATCGCTTCAGCGATCGCCTGCTGCTTCTGGCTGACCGGTAGATTTTCCGGAAAGGTAATGCGCGGCGTAGCCGCCATACGTTGCGCCACGCGCTGCTCCGCGAGGGTGAACTCGGCGGCCAGATCGGTCGCAATCCCCTGTTGTGCTTCAGGATTTTTTACTTTTGTCGCGCCCTGGAGTCGCCGTTGTAACCGTTGGCGATCGCGTAACATCAGGTTATCAAGTCGCGTCCAGAGCGGCGCTAAAGGAGAAGTAACGGATGATGACATAGTAATGAGTTACCTGTTGTGGCAGGGCAACCGGTGCGCTGCCGGCCGAAAATCACGGCGGATTCAATCAATTAATGGACGGCATCATAGCATAATTTGCCCCTGCCGCCCTGACCGCGCGTGCGGCCTTATTCAATAAATTCGAACATAGCTCTCGAAATATTGCGCTTTTCACCGCAGGGGGATCTCCGTAGAGTGTAACGCATTGAGCGGTAAGCCTTCCGCGTAACAAACAGGAAAACACCATGAGCAAAGTATTAGTTCTGAAATCCAGCATCCTCGCCGGTTACTCTCAGTCCAACCAACTGGCTGATTTCTATGTTGAACAGGCACAGAGCAAAGGTGATACCGTCACCGTTCGTGACCTGGCCGCGAATCCGATCCCGGTTCTGGACGGTGAGCTGGTGGGTGCGCTGCGTCCGTCTGACGCACCACTGTCTCCGCGTCAACAAGAAGCGCTGGCTCTGTCAGACGAACTGATTGCTGAACTGCAAGCTCATGACGTCGTAGTTATCGCTGCGCCGATGTACAACTTCAACATCCCGACTCAGCTGAAAAACTACTTCGACCTGATTGCCCGTGCTGGCGTAACTTTCCGTTACACCGAAGCAGGCCCGGAAGGTCTGGTGAAAGGTAAACGTGCAGTGATTCTGTCCAGCCGTGGCGGCATCCACAAAGATACCCCGACTGACCTGCTGACGCCGTACGTTAAGCTGTTCCTCGGCTTCATCGGCATCACTGATGTGAACTTCGTGTTCGCAGAAGGTATCGCTTACGGTCCGGAAGTGGCGACCAAAGCGGCCAGCGATGCGAAAGACGCGATCAAAGAGATTGTTGCTGCGTAATCTTTAAAAAGAATGCTATCTTTTTGCCGGGCCTGAGTGCCCGGTTTTTTTTGCTATTTGCGCAACCATTGTCCATTGATGCCCTGCACATATTCGCCAGCACCGGCACGATCCACCAGTTTTTCCCCGGCAATGCGTGCCACCTCACTGCTGGTGAGATTGTTCTGCTGCGCCACGCGTTGATATTGCTGGCTGCGTCCCTCATTGATACGTTTCACCAGCGCCAGGGTTTCACTGTCCTGCTGACGCGCCGCAATATAACCGCTCAGGGTTTCGCCGACGCGCCCCTGCTGACGTGCCTGATCAAGCGTCAGTGCCCAGGCGGAAGGTACCAACAGCATCGCCAGCAACCACGCGATTCCTTTTTGTTTCATCGCTGCCCTCCTCAAAATAAACCGCTCTGATTTTTCAGCAGCGCTTCCACATCTTTATCGACCTTGATGTGGATTTCATGCTCGATTTTCACATTCATATTGATGGTGATTGGCTCTTTCGGCGCAGCAACTTCAATGCGCGGCACACAGCCGATCAGCGGCAGCCCGGCTGCCAGCACCAGTAATGCCCTCAGGCTCATGGTTGGGGATCCTTCTTGGATGGCAGGGTGGCGTTTTGCTCCACCCAGGATTGCAAATTATCGCCAAAGCGCAGGCTGCGCCACAGCTGGAACAGGTTTTCCTGATGACGGTAGTTAAGATTGACCGACTGCCGCCGGTTGCTGAACTGGCTGGTGCCCTTTACCTCAGATTGCAGGGTCAGATTGCCAAAGTTATCCAGATCCAGCGTGGCCCATGAGCGGGAGATCTCCATATAGCGCAGCCAGTCCATCGCCGCGCCTGCGGCAATGTTGTTTGTGGTGATGGCATCGGCCATATCTTTATCCATGCGAAACGTCAGTGGTCCCCCATTGGCAATCCAGCCTTTTTCAATCAGCCAGCGCGGATTGTTGACCCACAGCGGCAGCTCGCCATTCACCTTGCCGGACATGGCAAATTGCTTTGGTTTGATGGCGGTGATCAGGCGGCTGAGATCAATGTCACGCAGAGAAATCAGCGCCGCTTCGTGCTGTGGCAGGCGCAGATCTGGCAGGCTGACATGCCCGCCCAGCAGGTCAAGATTGACGTTAGATAGCCGCAACGGCTGACGTTCCTGCCACGGATAATGCCCCTGTAAATCGGCGGTGATGTTCTGCAAGGCAAACTGGTTTTTTATTTCAGCAATGCGCAAAGAAACCGGCCCACGTCGTCCCAACTGCCACTGGTCGGCCTTCAGTCGAAACGGCAGCGAGAAATCGATGCCGTTGATTTCGCTATCCGGCATCCAGACGCTGCCATTTTTCACTGTCCAGTGACCACCCGCCTCGAAACCTTGATCGGTAGCGGCGGAGAAAGCCACCTGTGCCTGGAGTTGACCAGACTGAATGCGCATCTTCAAATCGCTACTGAGCAACGGCTGAAATACCGCCAGTGATTGTGCTGGCCACCAGGCCTGGCCGCGCAGACGCGCACCATCCCAACGACCATTCACCCGCAACGGACCGATCTCACCCGCCTTAAGCTGGCCGTGCCAGATAAACTGACTGGGGTCGCTGCCTTTGGCCGCAAACTCAAGCTCTGACGGCGGCAGCCAGCCGCCATAGCTGAAATGCGTCTGGCCGGATTTCAACACAAAGCCACCAGCAAAGCTGGGTTGCTGCGCATCGCGCTGCCAGCGTACCGGTGCGGTCAGGGTCAAACGCGGTTTGCTCACCTGCGCCATACCATATGCCAGTTGGTCAAATCCGGTGTCCAGCGTATCCAGGCTAATCAGGGTATCCTGCCAACTGCCGGTCCCTTTGACATCCCATTTAGCGTTGAGCGGCTGCATCATGCCATCGCCCCAGTAGCGCCAGTTCCAGCGTCCACTGTCCGGCCAGAATTGCGTGGCGCGCCCGTCGAGGTGCAGCCGCAAACGGCCAAAACTGGGGTCGTGCGCTTGCAGAATCGCCTGCAAACGTCCGTTGATCCCCTCGCTGCTCAGGGTCACGCCCGCCAGCGGCCAGCGCGCCTCATCCACCTCCAGCGTTGACAACAACCGACCACGCAGGCGCAACAAGGCACCCGGTTTCAACACCAGCTGCGGGTCGGTCAGCATCCCCTGCAACTCGCCGGGGATGGCGCCATATAATTGCAACCGGGCGAATTTGCTTTCGCCAGTAAGCTGGAATGGCAAGGCGCTGTTATTCAGGCTGAGCGTCCCTGGCCCGACACTCAACACCAGGTTGCCCTTGCCCCCTTTGCCTTGTGTCAGCAGGTTAAATCGTCCCTGAACCTGGGTGTGATCCAGTCCCTGCTGCCAGTCGGTTAAGGTCAATGCCAGACCGCCCGACAGCGGCTGATCGGGCTGTGGCCAGCGCCAGTGTCCCTGGGTAATACGAATGTGTTGTTGATCGACCTGCCACGGTAGTTGCAGCAACGGCTGATCGTCGCCCTGCTGACTCACGGTTAGCGTCCCTTGCTGCTGCTGCCAGTTCAGCGCCAGCCGCAGTGGCTGCGGCCATTGGCTCAGACTTGCATCCCCCGTTAACTCACCCGCGACCGGAAGGCCGTCGGCAAAGGTGGGCAGCGTCAGCGTACCCTGGAGATCCAGTGGTTTGGGGAGCAACGGTTGCGTTAGCGTCAACCGCGAGAGTTGCAGTTGTTGTCCTTGCAGACGGGCGTCAACGGTAAGATTCTCGCCCTGATAACGCAGTTGCTGCGCGGTTTTATCCAGGGTGAGATCAAACTGCCCGGCATATTGCTGCCACGGCAGCAACACCAGTTGGTCAAGGTGGATATCCGCGCCGGGCAGCAATGCCTGCCACTGCGCCAGCGTACGTGGCGCATCGTTCGGGGTGGTGTTTTGCGGCAGCGATTGCAGGCAGTTGCTGTCGAGTTGTACCTGGCGGGCGTGCAGTTGCCAGCGATGCTGGTGCCAACCGAGGATGGCATCGCTGACTTTCGCCAGCTCACAATCACCCGCCAGGTAACGCACTGCCGGGAAATAGAGGCCACCCTGCTGCCAGCCTGGCGCGCCGTTCAGCTCCACGCGGGTATCTTCCGGCAGCCAGATGCCTGCCAGCCGGGGTAACCATTGCGTCACCGTCAGCAGCAGTCCCAGTAGCAGCAGTATCAGCGCCAGTAGCGCAGCAAGTGTTCGGCGAAGGCCCCGCGTCATGGCAGCTAACGTTCCTGTTCCTTACAAAATCCTGACGAAGATGATGGCATGTTATACCGGGTAAATGAAGGTTTTACCCGGTGGCATGCGATCATTGCGCGCTGTTTCGACCAGAAAACGTTATCCTGTCCTCTGCCAACATGCCATTTTTCAGGAGCGAAACAATGAAAGTTGCGGTTTACAGTACCAAACAGTATGACCAGAAGTATCTTGAACATGTTAACGCCAGCTATGGATTCGAGTTGGTGTTCTTCGACTTTCTGCTGACGGAAACCACAGCCAAGAACGCCGTAGGCTGTGATGCGGTGTGCATCTTCGTGAATGATGATGGCGGCAAAGTGGTGCTGGAGGAGTTGGCTGCGCTGGGCGTGAAATATATCGCGTTACGCTGTGCCGGTTTTAATAACGTCGATCTGGACGCTGCCGCCGCTCTCGGTTTGCAGGTGGTGCGTGTTCCCGCCTATTCGCCAGAAGCCGTTGCGGAACATGCAGTTGGCCTGATGATGACGCTCAACCGGCGTATCCATCGCGCTTATCAACGTACGCGTGATGCGAACTTCTCGCTGGATGGCTTAACCGGCTTCAATATGCACGGTAAAACTGCCGGGATCGTCGGCACCGGCAAGATTGGCGTGGCGGCGATGCGTATTCTGAAAGGGTTTGGTATGCGCCTGCTGGCGTTTGATCCCTATCCCAGCGCCCAGGCACTGGAATTGGGAGCCGAATATGTTGATCTAAAAACCCTGCTGTCACAATCGGATGTCATCACCCTGCACTGCCCGCTGACGCCAGAAAACCACCATCTGCTGAATGCCGCGGCCTTCAGCCAGATGAAAGATGGCGTGATGATTATCAACACCAGCCGTGGCGGCTTGATTGATTCACAGGCAGCAATCGATGCGCTGAAGCAGCAGAAAATCGGTTCACTGGGGATGGACGTGTATGAAAACGAACGCGATCTGTTCTTTGAAGATAAATCGAATGATGTCATTCAGGATGACGTGTTCCGTCGTCTCTCTGCCTGCCATAACGTGCTGTTTACCGGCCATCAGGCGTTTCTGACGGCGGAAGCATTGACCGCCATCTCCGAAACCACGTTAAACAATCTGGGTCAGCTGGAACGCGGTGAAACTTGCCCTAACCAGGTGAAAGCCTGACACCCGGCGCCTGCGTTAGCGGGCGCAGCTTCCACCGATCAGCGCCTGCTCATCGCAGCGACGGCCATTCGCCATCTGGCACATGCCGATGCGCGAACCATCTAACTGGCGTGAAAACGCCAGTGTTCCCCCGGCATTGGCACAGTTAGTTTCAGCCAATGACGACATCACCACCTGCGGTTGAATATGCGCAGCGGTCGCCTGTTGTGGCGGTTCATTATCACTATTGCTGCTGCAAGCGGAAAGTAACAGCGCAACACCGGCCAGCAGGAAGGAAGCGGCTTTCATCGATCAGGCTCCGGGCGGTTCGGGGGAAAAATTCGAACCAGCATATGTCAGGCGCAGCAAGGGGTCGAGAGGCGACACAGCTTTTTACAAAATTTTCTTTCACACTTTGCAACCAGAATTATCCTGATTACCCTTTTTTCACCTCTTATCCGCACCCGTCATGATGTAAAAAGCAGCAACCTTAGTCAGTGGTGCGACAAGCCACTGACATCACACGGATGAGAAAGTGATGCCTGCCCGCTTTGCTAGACTGAGATAATTAACCCCGGAAACTTTATGGCAATCCGTATCGCGCGATAAAGCATGACGTAATGTTTACGGGCATTCTCAGCGAAGCAAAGGACGATTTATGATTACCGTCGACGGCAATGGCGCAGTGGCTTCTGTCGCCTTCCGCACCAGCGAAGTTATCGCCATTTATCCCATAACCCCCAGTTCAACCATGGCTGAACTGGCCGATGGCTGGTCCGGGGAAGGCCGCCGCAATATCTGGGGCGATGTGCCACGCGTGGTTGAGATGCAATCCGAAGGGGGGGCGATAGCCACCGTGCATGGCGCGTTGCAAACCGGGTCGTTATCCACCTCCTTCACCTCATCGCAGGGGTTACTGCTGATGATCCCTAACCTGTACAAACTGGCTGGGCAATTGATGCCGTTTGTACTGCATGTCGCCGCACGCACCGTCGCCACCCATGCGTTATCCATCTTTGGCGACCACTCCGACGTGATGGCGGTGCGCCAGACCGGCTGTGCGCTGCTCTGCGCCTCCAGCGTGCAGGAAGCGCAGGATTTTGCCCTGATCGCCCAGATGGCGTCACTCAACAGCCGCATCCCGTTTATCCATTTCTTCGATGGCTTCCGTACCTCACACGAAATCAACAAAATCGTGCCGCTAAGTGACGAAACATTGTTGGCGCTGATGCCGCAGCAGGCGATTGCGCAGCATCGCGCCCGCGCCCTGACGCCGGATCACCCCACCGTTCGCGGCACCTCGGCCAACCCGGACACGTACTTCCAGTCGCGGGAAGCAACCAACCGTTGGTATGACGCCTGCACCGGGCATGTCGAAAACGCCATGATGGCGTTTGCGGAACAAACTGGCCGCCGCTACCAACCCTTTGAGTTTTATGGCCATCCGCAGGCGGAACAGGTGATTGTCATGATGGGGTCCGGCTGCGGTACCGCTGAAGAGGCCATTGATGAGTTGCTACAACGCGGTGAGAAAGTCGGGCTGGTCAAGGTACGTCTGTATCGACCGTTCTCGGCTCAACATCTGTTAAGCGTGTTGCCGACAACGACGCAACGTGTGGCGGTGCTGGATCGCACCAAAGAACCTGGCGCGCTGGGTGAACCGCTGTTTCTTGATGTGATGACCGCGCTGGCAGAAGCCTTTAGTCGTGGAGAACGCAGCACTCTGCCGCAGGTGTGTGGCGGGCGTTATGGCTTGTCGTCGAAAGAATTTGCTCCCGATGCGGCGCTGGCGGTGTTCCGTGCATTGCAACGCCCACAGCCGCCTGCACGCTTCACCGTGGGGATTTATGACGATGTCACCCATCTCTCGTTGCCGCCTGAAGCCAACATTGTGCCGAATCGCGCCCATCTTGAAGCGTTGTTCTACGGGCTGGGCAGCGATGGCAGCGTCAGTGCCACCAAAAACAACCTGAAAATTATCGGCAACGCCACACCGTGGCAGGTGCAGGGCTATTTCGTTTACGACTCGAAAAAGGCGGGCGGCCTGACGGTTTCACATTTACGCGTCAGCCAGCAACCGATTCAGTCGGCCTATCTGATTCAGCAGGCCGATTTTATTGGCTGCCACCAATTACAATTTATCGACAAATATTCGATGCTCGATCAACTGAAACCAGGCGGCATTTTTCTGCTGAATACCCCTTATGCCGTCGATGAAGTGTGGCATCGCCTGCCGCAGGAGGTACAGACGCAGCTCAACGATAAACAGGCGCGTTTTTATGTGATTAATGCAGCGCGAATTGCGCGGGAATGCCAGCTCGGCGCGCGTATCAATACCGTAATGCAGATGGCGTTCTTCCAACTGACACAAATTCTGCCAGGCGACAGCGCCCTGACCGAACTGCAAAACGCCATCGCCCGCAGTTATCGCAGCAAAGGCGAGGAGCTGGTGCAGCGTAACTGGCAGGCGCTGGCAATGGCACAACAGGCGCTGGAAGCAGTGCCGTTGCAGGCGGTGGATGCGAGCAGCCCACATCGCCCACCTGTGGTTGCCGACAATGCCCCCGACTTTGTTAAAACCGTCACCGCCGCCATGCTGGCCGGGCTGGGCGATAAGTTACCGGTTTCCGCCCTGCCGCCGGATGGCAGTTGGCCTACCGGCACCACGCAGTGGGAAAAGCGAAATATTGCGGAAGCGATCCCCATCTGGCAGCCCGACCTGTGTACCCAGTGCAACCATTGCGTCGCGGCCTGCCCACATGCTGCCATTCGCGCCAAAGTCGTGACACCGGAAGCGCTGGAGGGTGCCCCCGCCAGTCTGGCGTCGCTGGATGTCAAATCGCGTGATATGCGCGGACAAAAATACGTGTTGCAGGTCGCTCCCGAGGACTGCACCGGATGTAATCTGTGCGTCGAAGTCTGTCCCGCCAGCGACCGCCAGCACCCGGAAATCAAAGCCATCAATATGCAATCGCGGCTGGAACACGTTGAAACGGAGAAAATCAATTATGACGCGTTCCTCGCCCTGCCGGAGATCACCGCAGAACAACTGGAGCGTATTGATATCCGTACCTCACAGCTGATCACCCCGCTGTTTGAATATTCGGGAGCCTGTTCCGGCTGCGGTGAAACGCCGTATATCAAGATCCTCACGCAGCTGTATGGCGATCGACTGTTGATTGCCAACGCAACAGGTTGCTCCTCCATCTACGGCGGCAATCTGCCTTCCACGCCTTACACCACCAACGCCGAAGGGCGCGGCCCGGCGTGGGCCAATTCGCTGTTCGAAGATAACGCCGAATTCGGCCTTGGCTTCCGCCTGAGTGTTGATCAGCAGCGCCAGCGTGCCCTGCGCTTGCTGGATCAGTGCGCCTCTGCGTTGCCAGCAGCGCTGGTGGCGGCACTAAAAAGTGACAACGTCACCACTTCACAACGTCGCGAACAGATTAGTCAGCTACGTGCTGAGCTGAAGAATGCGCCGCACGCCGCTGCTCAGGCGTTAATCTCTGCGGCTGATGCGCTGGTTGATAAATCGGTGTGGTTAATCGGCGGAGACGGCTGGGCCTACGACATCGGTTACGGCGGGCTGGATCATGTGATGAGCCTGAGCGAGAACGTCAATGTGCTGGTGCTGGATACGCAATGTTATTCCAACACCGGCGGTCAGGCGTCAAAAGCCACCCCGCTCGGCGCGGTCACCAAATTTGGTGAGCAGGGAAAACGCAAGGCACGTAAAGATCTCGGCATGGCGACATTGTTGTACGGGCATGTTTATGTGGCGCAGATTTCCCTCGGCGCGCAGTTGAATCAAACCATGAAAGCGATACAGGAAGCCGAAGCCTGGCCCGGTCCCTCGCTGATCATCGCCTACAGCCCGTGCGAAGAACACGGCTATGACCTGGCGTATAGCCATGAACAGATGCGCCTGCTGACCACCAGTGGATTCTGGCCGTTGTATCGTTTTGATCCGCAACGCGCGGAACAGGGAAAAGCTGCGTTGTCACTGGATTCGCGCCCACCGACTTCCGAGCTGGAGCAGGCATTGATGAATGAGCAGCGCTTCCGCCAGTTGCAAACCGAACAACCGGAAGCCGCTGCGCAGTTGTGGCGGGATGCCAGCGAGGCCGCTAACCAACGTTATCAGCGGTTAGCGGAGCTGGCTGGCAAAGCGGAGAAAAGCGAGTGATAAACAAAGCCCGGCACAGATGGCCGGGCTTGATGATGATTAACAGGGCTTGAGTTGCGTGATTGCCATCTCCACCGCCCGGTTGGGGGAACCGGTTAATTCGCGGTAACGGAGTTGCAGATTTTGTAACTCCGTTGCCAACACATCTTTTTCTGTTGCCACGCCACGCTGTGCCAGTTCCAGGTAACATTGACCGACTAACCGGCACGCTTCTTCAAAAACCATATCGTAAGTTTGCATCCGCCTCTCCTCACCCTTTAGAAACTAAAGTAACTCATGCCTTCATCCTGTCAGCGTGGCGCATGCAAAATCTTCGCGCAGATCAATAAATGCACAAATAATTCGGGCAAAGAATGCTGATCTTTATTCTGAGCGGCAATTAACCGGAAAAACGCGGCTTCTCCATCCGGAATCCCAGCCCGATCAGGCGACCAAACACAAAACGCAGGAACGGGAAACGACGGATAAGGGTCGGCATCGGGCTTTTCTTACCGGGCTTGCGTTTATTGCTGCTCATTTTAATTTGCAGGAACTGGGTGGCCACCGTCGGGAACTGACGCCGCTTCTGGACTTTCGCCAGGTCACGCAGGGTGACATCTCCCCTGCGCAACGGCTGCGTCAGATAATTGGCGGCGGCGACCGCATCCTGTATCGCCAGATTCACGCCAACACCGCCAATCGGCGACATGGCGTGCGCCGCATCACCGATGCAGAGTACACCGGGTTTCATCCAACTATCGAGGCGGTCAATACGGATCGACAGCAACTTAAATTGCTGCCAGTCGTCAATCTGAGACAGTCGTGCCACATCAAAGGGCGCGACTTGCGCAATCGCCGCCTTGAATGGCTCCAGACCCGCCGTTTGCAGCGCAGCAAACTCTCCTTTGGGGATGGTGTAGCCACATTGCCAATACTCACCCCGGTCGATAACGATAAAGTTTTGCCGTGGCCCTTTATGCCCCATACCCCAGGTGGGATCGCCCTGCTGCTTATCCAGCCGGAACCAAACCACATCGCGCGACGCACCAAACGCCTGGCTGGTTAACCCGGCAGCGGCACGGACAGCGGAGTTTCGTCCATCAGCGCCGACCACCAACTGCGACCGGATTTCCACCGGCCCCTGTTTGGTGATGGCGTGAATGCCACCCACGCGCCCCTGATTGTCGATGAAGCGATCAAACGTGGTGGATTGCAGCAAGGTAAATCCGGCAAAGCGCGCGCTTTGCTGTGCGAGAAAGTTGAGGAAATCCCATTGCGGCATAAAGGCGATAAAACGGTACTGGACGGGAAGGCGGGAGAAATCGGCCATCGTCACTTCCTGACCGGCGATTTCCGCCTGTAACTTTTCGGCACGCTGATGCGGCAGTTGCAGCAGTTCCTCCACCAGACCAAGCTGATGCATGATCTCCAGGGTCGAAGGATGAATGGTATCTCCACGAAAATCACGCAGAAAATCGGCATGTTTTTCAATCACCACCACCCGCAGACCAGCACGCACCAGCAGATACCCCAGCATCAACCCGGCCGGACCGCCGCCAACAATGCAGCAATCGGTGTTCAGGATCGCATTCGCTTCAGGCTTCATTATCGCTCCTTGGTCAGCACCACCAGAGTTTATGATAATAATTATCATTTGTGTATAGCGATTGGTGCTGCGGGCTTAATGTCCACCCATGACGTCATGGTCGTAATAATAAACGGCTCCCTATCCAACAGAGCCGTTTGGTATTCCTGAACTATTTTGGAATAACTGTGAAGAACCTCAGCCTCAGAACTCGACGCTTGCGCTGAGCACCAGATTGCGCGTTTCACCTTCAGCAACGCGCAAATTGCCGCCACTTGAGGTGTAATAGTGCTTGTTAAACAAGTTGTTGAGGTTCAATTGTAAATGCGTTTTTTTACCCAGCAGTTGATTGTCCCAGCCAATAAAACTGTCCGCGACGGTGTAAGCAGGCAGGGTGAAACTGTTGCTCGGATCACCCGCACGCGTGCCCATATAACGAACCCCGCCGCCAATACGGAAACTGCCCGGCAACAGATTGAAGCGCAGATCGTGGCTTAAATAGACCGCGCCAGAATTTCGTGGTGCGTTTTGCAGACGGTTACCATTATTAGTCGGGTCGGTTTTATCGTTAACGATTTTCGCCTCGTTGTAACTGTAATTGGCGCTAATATCCCAGTCAGGATAAATCTCACCGTTAACCTCTAATTCAATGCCACTGGAACGAGCTTTATCTACGGCATAGGTTCCATCGTTTAATGCTAAGGCAACATTGCGCTCATCTATACGGTAGAGCGCAACCGTGGCAAGCAGTGCCGGTGTCATCTGCCATTTGCTGCCGACTTCATAGGTCGTACCCTGTTCCGGTGCTTCAACGTCGCCGTTGTCATCCGGATTAGTCGATGGCGTAAACGATTTACTCAAACTGCCATAGAAAGATACTGCCGGTGTCAGCTTATAAATCAGCCCTGTTTGAGGCAAAAACTTATTACCTTCATCGCTATAAGTCAGAGTGGAATCACTGCCTCTTGATTCACGTTGTTCGAAGTGCTGATAACGAGCGCCAGCTACCACGGTCCATTGCGACGTCAGGTCAATATTGTCTTTAAAATAGACCGAGCGATTGTGAATGCGATTGAGCAAATTACTGTCGGCAGTTTTTTCCGTACTGCTGTCGGTGATGGTTGCTAATCCATAAACCGGGTTGCTCAGAGTGAAGTCAGTATTTTTTGTACCGTTATAAGCGTGTGCCCGGTAGGTTTGGTTCATTTCATAATCAGTACCGACCACCAGGTTATGCGTCATGCCAAATATTTCGGGCGTCCCGATGGCATCCCACGAAACATATTTTGTTTTGTGGTTAAAGCCGCGGAAGGCATCCGGACGTCGCGTAACGACACCGGTGGTTGTATTAATGGCGGTGGTTGTCACGGTATTGCTGTTGTACTTGCGCTGGTTCATCCCTACGGTAACGCGGGTCGACCAAATGTCATTGAACTGATAATCCCAGTAGCTGTTGAAGGTCTGATTACGCCCCCACGCATGGTTGGAATAATCATCCAGACGGGTTTTATAACCGATATTGATCGGTTTCCCATTAATAAATGCCGTGCCGCGATCGTACGGAATATCATACTGATAACTTTCATAGCTGATATTAAAACTGGCTTTTTCGCCATACCACTGTAATGAAGGTGCCAGCAGATTATGTTTTTCGTTACCGTATCCGCGCCAGTAGTTCTGCGCTTGTTTTTCGGCAATCAGACGGAAAGCAAAACCATTGCCCAGTGGGCCGGTAATATCAATATTTCCTGCACCGCCTCCAGTACTGTTGTAGTGTCCACCAACAATTGTGTGCCACTCATATTGCGGTTTTTTACTCACGACATTAATCATCCCACCGGGATTTAAAATACCGTATAACAGCGAAGACGACCCTTTCAACACTTCAACGTGATCCGTGGTGGCATCGAGATTGAGTCCCTGGCTACTACGGATACCGTCACGGAACACAGAACCATCGGAGTTTGAACCAAAGCCGCGGCGAACAATACCATCTTCCGTCTGGCCCAGCGTATTCGCCTGCGCAGCGCCACTAACAAAACGCATAGCATCGGACAGGGTGGTGGATTGATAATCACTCAGTTGTTTATTTGTCACCACGCTCACCGACTGCGCTTCATTCAGTTTAGAGGTGGGCGTTTTACTGGCGACCGACGTAGTTGGGCTGGAATATCCGGTGTCGGGTTGTTCTGTCTGTTGGGCGGCAGTCACCGTCAAGGTATTATTGTCGGTAGCGGCATAGCTGCCACCTGAAGAAATTAACGCACCACTGTAAACCGCAAGCCATATTTTCCCCAAAGGGCGCTTGTGGTGTTGAATATTTTTATATTCATTCATTTCTGATTTTTTTCCCTGGCAATTATCACAAACTGTTTTTTCATACTCTGACGCAATCCTGTCATGCTGCCGGCTGTTGTTGCGCGGAAGTGCGTGATCGGCAGGTCCGGTATTGTTATCAAGACAAGGCGCAGTTGATAATGTAATTGATAATCATTCAAACATGAGGAATTGTAGTAGTAAATATAAATTTTAGCTTTTCCGCTACAGATGCCCCCGCCACTTCCCTGGCAAAAAAATGGATATCAACAATACAAATAAATACTTATATTTCATTGATTTAAATTAAGATCACCTTGCCGGGCAATCATCGACAAATTGAAATTGACCTTGCTTTTTTTGCCTGTATTTTTCGCTTTACTACTACATTCTATGCGCGCAGATCGCGAAAGATAATGATACTTATTACTTTTTGCAAGGGTGTATTCCACGTTACCAAACGGCTTATCGTCAACGTCACCCTTCAGCACCGAGCATGATCGGAGGCAGCCTGGAATGCTGCTATAAAACGTGCTGGCATTCGCCGCCGTAATCCGTACCATACGCGACATACTTTTTGCCTGCTGGCTGATGCCAGCAGGTGCGGTCCCGTCGTTTATTGCGAATCAGATGGGGATCGAGAATGCGCAGAGGGTGTACCAGATTAATGCTACGGGGATTGAAGAGATGAATAGCAAGCAGGTTAAAATACTGAACGCTACAGTCGCCTGGTAGTGGATAGTGCCCCCGTCATGCCCCTTTTGCTGAAAATCGCTGGCTGAGACAGTAAATAATGCAACATAATCAAGATAATACAAAAAAAGAGCAGTACAACCTGAACAAATTGCAAAAGCGTCTGCGTCGTAACGTGGGCGAAGCGATTGCCGATTTCAATATGATTGAAGAAGGCGATCGCATCATGGTGTGCCTGTCTGGAGGTAAAGACAGCTATACCCTGCTGGAAATTCTGCGCAATCTGCAACAAAGCGCGCCGGTTAACTTCTCGCTGGTGGCGGTCAATCTCGACCAGAAGCAACCCGGTTTCCCGGAACATGTGCTGCCAGCGTATCTGGATGCACTGGGCGTTGAGTATAAAATCGTTAACGAAGACACTTACTCCATCGTTAAAGAGAAAATCCCGGAAGGAAAAACCACCTGTTCGCTGTGTTCACGCCTGCGTCGTGGCATTCTTTACCGCACCGCGACGGAACTGGGTTGTACTAAAATCGCGCTCGGACATCATCGCGATGACATCCTGCAAACCCTGTTCCTGAACATGTTCTACGGCGGCAAAATGAAAGGTATGCCACCGAAGTTGATGAGCGACGATGGTAAGCATATCGTGATCCGCCCGCTGGCCTACTGCCGCGAGAAAGACATCATCCGCTTTGCCGAAGCCCGTCAGTTCCCGATTATTCCGTGTAACCTGTGCGGCTCTCAGCCTAACCTGCAACGCCAGGTGGTGGCGGATATGCTGCGTGACTGGGATAAACGCTATCCGGGACGGATCGAAACCATGTTCAGCGCGATGCAAAACATCGTCCCTTCGCATATGGCTGATATCAATCTGTTTGATTTCAAAGGTATTCAGCACGGTGATGCGGTGGTTGACGGTGGCGATCTGGCGTTTGACCGCGAATCGCTGCCGGTACAACCTGCGGGCTGGCAGCCGGAAGAGGAAGACGCACCCGATTTAAGCGCCCGTCTCGACGTATTGCAGATTAAGTAATTTCTCCCGGCACAAAAAAGGCGCGTCGCTTCGGCTACGCGCCTTTTTTATTAACGATGTGGCGGTGGATCGATGATCGGTGGATATTCGGGATCGTATGGCGGATCAGGTTCCGGCAACGGTTGTGGACGCGGAATCGGCTCCGGGATGGGAGGTGGATCGGTTGGAATGGGATCGGTGGCGTGGAATGTTTGCATGCCCTTCTCCTGGTTGCGAATGTCCTTTAAGCATAGGAAAAGGTCAGCGGCACTGGCAAACGGGCAAAAAAAAGCCGGCGGATAAGCCGGCGTTGTACGAATCAAATGTGCTATGCAGTAATTCAAAAAAGGAAGTAAGACAATATGGAGCGCAACGCCCATCGCTTGACGTTGCATTCACCTGCGAGAGAGAGTTTGCCCCTGTTGTCGGTTGCGGATATTGACGTCGATCAGTTTTTTTCCGCTTTTTTGCCCTTCTGGCCTTAATTTACAGCGAGTTACCTTTCGATAACCCATTGTTAACATTCGCAATGCGCTTATAACCATTTACGCCGTCTTAACCACCAGGCGAGTCCCACCACCAACACCAGCAGTAAAAAACAGAAAACGCTGAAGCCCATATGCCACGCGCCACCCGGTATCCCACCAAGGTTGACACCAAACAGGCCGGTTAAAAAAGTAGTCGGCAGGAAAATCATCGCCAGCAGAGACATGGTGTAAGTACGACGGTTCATCGCTTCCGCCATCACCGACGCAATTTCATCGGTCAGCACGGCGGTGCGCGCCACACCGGCATCCAGATCGTCCAGTCCACGACCCAGGCGATCGGCGATATCCTGCATACGCCGCCGTTCATCATCATCCATCCAGCCGAGTTTCTCGCTCGCCAGTCGCGCATAGACATCGCGCTGCGGGGCCATATAACGTCGCATCACAATCAATTGCTTGCGCAGCAGCGCCAGCTCACCGCGTGGTGGGATCTGCTGATCCATCAGCGCATCTTCCAGCTCGATAATCTTATCGTGCATCTCTTCAATAAATTCGCTGGCGTGATCGGTAAGTGCATCACAAACGTCAACCAGCCAGCTACCACCGTCCACCGGACCGTTACCGTTTTGCAGATCGGTAAGCACTTCATCAATCGCGTACACCTTGCGACGTCGCGTCGAGACAATCAGTTTGTCATTAATAAACACCCGCATCGCCACCAGTTGGTCCGGGCGCGAGTCGCTGTTGTGATTGACACTGCGCAGCACAATCATAAAGCCATCACCCAGACGAGTAACACGCGGGCGCATGCTGTCGCCCGCCAGCGCATCACGCACCGAGTCGGGAATTAACGGGGTGTTTTGCAACCATTCAGCGCTTTGCTGCTGGGTGTAATTGAGGTGCAACCAGCAGGGGCGCTCACAATTGACGACGTCAGTGTCCTCAATGGCGATCAATCCCCCCTGACCGTCAAGCTGACAAGCCACAATGGCATCCGAAACCTGCAATGCTTTACCTTCAATGACGTTCACGTACTCGCCTCTCTATCAAAATCAATACGATACAGTCTAGCGTGGCGGCGAGGAGTTGCAATCTTCAGGCTGTGAGCAAACATGACAGGCGGCCAGAAAGGCCGCCAGAAAGGTAACTTAGTGTTTAGCAATCCACAGTTCGCGACTGTAGGCCACATCTTCCGGGTTGGTGATCGGGTAGCCCTTCACCCACGGCTTAATCAGACGCCCATTGGTGTACTGATAAATCGGCGCAATCGGGGCCTGCATCGCCAGAATTTGCTCGGCGCGGTTGTAGTCCTGATTACGCGCCTGCGCGCTCGTCTCGTTACTGGCTTTTGCCATCACCGCATCATAATCCGCGTTACGGAAACGCGCGATATTACCGGTATGACTGGAGGTCAGCAGGCTGAGGAAGGTGGACGGTTCGTTATAATCTCCCACCCAGGAGGCACGGATCACATCGAAGTTACCGCTGTTACGGCTGTCGATGTAGGTTTTCCACTCCTGGTTTTGCAGCGTGACATCAACCCCCAGATTCTTTTTCCACATCGACGCCACCGCGATAGCGATTTTCTGGTGACTTTCTGAGGTGTTATACAACAACGTCAGGTGCAGCGGTTTAGCCGGACCATACCCGGCGGCACTCAGCAGCGCTTTGGCCTGAGCGTTTAACTCCTGCTGACTGTGCTGTTGCAGATAGCTCTGCTGCGGGGTAAAACCTGCGGTGACATCCGGCGTGAAATGCCAGGCCGGTTTTTCACCGGTACCTAACACTTTTTCCGCGATGATGCGGCGATCGATAGTCCATGTCAGCGCTTTGCGCACCCGTACATCCGCTGTTGGGCCTTTTTCGGTGTTAAAGGCGTAATAGTAAGTGCCTAGCTGGTCCGGGGTGTAGACCTGACCCGGCAGCTCCTTCTTCAACAACGCGTACATGTTTTTCGGGAAGGATTCGGTGATATCGATATCACCGGCACGGTAGCGTTTGGTGGCGCTTGATTCTTCATTGATGGGGATAAAGGTGACTTTAGTCAGCACCGAATGGGCGTCATCCCAATAATGCGGGTTGCGCACCAGCACAATTTTCTCGTTCACCACCCGCGACTGAAGCTGATAGGCACCATTGCCGACCAGCTTGCCCGGCGCCGTCCAGCCATCACCGGATTCGGCGATAACTTTTTCAGGCACCGGAAACAAAGCGGCATTGGCAACCATACTTGGGAACCAGGGGACCGGGAGTGACAATGTCACCTTCAGTCGATTGCCATCCAGTGCCGTCACCCCAAGTTTATCGGCACTCATCTGGCCTTTGGTGATGGCCTCGGCATTTTCGATACCACTCAGGGCCGCGAACCAGGCGGAGGATGAGCTGTTTTTCGGATCAACCAGGCGCTGCCAGCTGTAAACAAAATCCTGGGCGGTGACCGGATCACCATTGGACCAGCGCGCATCTTTACGCAGGTTGAAAATCCAGGTTTTGTTGTCGTTACTGCTCCAGCTTTGCGCCACACCCGGCACGATATGACCTTGCGCATCCTGATTGGTCAGTCCTTCGAACAGGTCACGCATCACCTGGATTTCCGGCAGACCGACGGCTTTCATCGGGTCGAGCGAGGCGGGTTCATCTTTGATGTGGCGCACGATTTCCTGCACCGGGGCCAACTGCGCCCCGGATGGCACGGAAGCGGCCAACGCCGGTGTGATAGCACCGATAACCATTAAGGCAGCCAGGGTCTTGCGAAACGCTATTTTCATCACCACTCCTTTTACCCGAAAAAAGGCGGCTGCGAAAAAGGGAGGCGCCGCCAGCGACTTTTGGCACTTTATCGCAGATTGATGATTGATAAATAGCTATTTTCTGATGTGCTGTTTACCGTTATGTTGAGGCTGGAGCCACGGTCACACTTCGCGTCATGTCGGGAATTGTTGGCACATTAAAACACGCGCGATAAACCGCGCTGCTACGAGGAAGTTTGCTTATGTCGTCACTACACCCGCGCCCGTTGCGCGGCACGCTGGATGCTGTCTGGCAACAATATGGGCAATCGGTATTGGGTGCCCCGCTGCTGTGGTTTCCTGCGCCAGCGGCAGACGCCGATAGCGGTTTGATCATTGCCGGTACCCACGGCGATGAGAACGCGGCGGTCGCCACCTTGTCCGGCGCCATGCGTACCCTGCCGGAATCCCTGCGCCGTCATCACGTTATTCTGGCAGTGAATCCTGACGGATGTCAGCTTGGGCTGCGCGCCAATGCACGCGGTGTCGATCTCAACCGTAATTTCCCGGCCGCCAACTGGCAAAGCGGTGACACCGTGTATCGCTGGAATAGCGTGGCGGATGAGCGCGATGTGGTGTTGTCGACTGGAGAGCATCCCTCTTCCGAACCGGAAACCCAGGCGTTGTGCCAGCTAATCCATCAACTTAAACCACGCTGGGTGGTGACCTGGCATGAACCGCTCGCCTGCATTGATGATCCCCATCACAGCGAGCTGGCGCAGTGGCTGTCGCAGCAAACCCAATTGCCGGTGGTGAGCAGCGTCGGTTATGCCACGCCAGGCTCCTTCGGTAGCTGGTGCGACGATATCGGCCTGTTGTGCATCACCGCCGAAATGCCACCGATTTCGGTGGACGAAGCCACCGAAGTCTATCTGGAAACCATGATCAATCTGCTACGCTGGCAGCCGCAGGCATAAGCACACCGTTGGCAAAGTGTAACGACGGTTCCACATCTGCGGCCAGCCAGGTGGGGCCGTCGAGATCGGCGAATTGCGCCAGCGGCGTCAGCGGTAAGGCCGCCCGAATTGCACGCGAGGTGCACAGCATGCAGCCGAGCATAATAGCGAAGCCCTGCTGCCGCGCACTGACCGCCAACGCCAGCGCTTCCGTCAGGCCACCGGTTTTATCCAGTTTGATATTCACCATGTCATAACGCCCGCGCAGGGCTGCCAGGCTGTCACGCGTGTGGCAGCTTTCATCGGCGCAAATCGGCAGCGGGTGGATAAAATTCGCTAACGTGGCGTCATGCGCCGCGGGCAATGGTTGCTCCAGCATTGCTACCCCGAGGTCGGCCAGCAACTGGCAGCGCGCCGCCAGACCTTCTGCCTGCCACGATTCGTTAGCATCGACAATCAGCGTGGCCTCCGGCACCGCGCTGCGAATGGCGACCAGACGTTCGCTGATAAAGTTATTATCCAGCTTTATTTTCAAAAGCTGCGCACCATGTTGCCACAGCGCCAGCGCGCTACTGGCCATAGCGTCAGGGGTATCGATGCTGACGGTATGGGCGGTGACGATGCGCGATGCCAGAGTGACGCCACATAACTCAGCCAGGCTTTGCTGCTGTTGCTGGCGCTCCAGATCCCACAGGGCGCAATCAATCGCGTTACGTGCTGCGCCAGCCGGCAGCGCCTGCTGTAACGCCGCGCGCGTCATACCGTTCTGCAACGGCGTCAGCACTGAGGCAATCTGCGCCAGCACCGAGGCTTCACTTTCGCCATAGCGCGCGTAAGGCGTGGCCTCACCGATGCCACGAACGCCATTTTCTTCCATTTCCACCACCACCACCTGCGCCTCGGTGCGGCTACCACGCGAAATCACAAAAGGGGAATGCAGCGGCCAGGCTTCCGGATAACTTTTCACCTTTCTCATTATTTCTCCTTAAATCCATCACTTAAATGCGAGCTGGCGCAGTTTCCGCTACGATTTGCCCTCGAAAACCCTTAAAAAATATGTCATAAACAACGGCTATACCTGTTCTGACCAAGTAAAAGTCAGATTTTTTCATCGTTAAAAGGAAATCGTATGTCTCAGAATGTTCACTTCCAGGGCAACCCGGTGCCAGTAGCAGGCCAGTTCCCACAGGCAGGCGCACAGGCTAAACCGTTCTCTCTGGTAGCTAAAGATCTCGCTGATGTGACCCTTTCTCAGTATGCAGGCAAACGTAAAGTCCTGAACATTTTCCCGAGCATTGATACCGGCGTTTGTGCCGCTTCTGTGCGCAAGTTCAACGAACTGGCTGGCAAAGCTGACAACACCGTGGTGCTGTGCATCTCCGCTGACCTGCCGTTTGCGCAGTCACGTTTCTGTGGTGCTGAAAGCCTGAATAACGTGGTGACATTGTCAACGCTGCGCGGTGCAGAATTTAAAGAAGATTACGGTGTGGCGATTGCCGATGGCGCGCTGAAAGGCCTGACCGCCCGTGCGGTGGTGGTACTGGATGAGAACGATAAAGTGATTTACAGCGAACTGGTGAACGAAATCACCAGCGAGCCGAACTACGATGCGGCGCTGGCTGCACTGAACTAAGTCACGGCACTGACCCGTAGCGGCGCGATTTATCGCGCGTCTGATAAAGAATCGCGCGATAAATCGCACCGTTACGGGATCATTCCCGGTTATTCGCTGTCGTTACGCTTCTGGCTCAAGCCGTATTCACGTAACTTGTTGGCAATCGCGGTATGCGATACACCGAGTCGTTTCGCCAACTTGCGCGTACTGGGATAAGAAAGATACAGCCGCGTCAGGATTGAACGCTCAAAACGGCTGGTGATCTCATCCAGCGTACCTTCCATCGCCTCTTCCCCCATGGACACATCCAACGCCTGTTCCGGCAGGACGATATCCTGTGGGCGCAACTCGTATCCTTCCAACTGCGTCATCGCGCGATACAGCGCGTTTTTCAACTGTCGCACGTTGCCGGGCCAACTGTAGCGTGTCAGGAAAGCAGTCAGTTGCGGTGACAACCGAGGTCTTGGCAACCCCTGTTCATCGGCAAAGCGCGCGACAAACATCTCGGTCAACGGCAGGATATCCTGCGGGCGCTCACGCAGCGGCGGCAGATTGAGCGTCAGCACGTTGAGGCGATAAAACAGGTCTTCACGGAATTCGCCGCGCTGCACCAGTTCCACCAGATTCTTTTGCGTCGCGCAGATCACGCGCACGTCCACATGCACTTCGTGTTCTTCACCCACCCGGCGGAAAGTACCATCGTTAAGGAAGCGCAGCAGTTTGGTTTGCATACGCGGTGACATCTCACCGATTTCATCCAGCAACACCGAACCGCCGTTAGCCTGCTCGAAGAATCCTTTTTTGCCTTCCAGCGCATTGGGATAAGCGCCTGCGGCGTGACCAAACAGTTCACTTTCCGCCACGTCATCGGGCAACGAGGCGCAGTTCAGCGCGAGGAACGGCTTCTTGCCGCGCGCGCTGCGCAGATGGCAGGCCCGCGCCAGCATATCTTTGCCGGTGCCGGTGTCACCAACAATCAGCAACGGGGCATCGTGCATCGCCAGCTTGCGCGCCTGGTCCAGCACCTGACGCATTTTCGGCGTCACCGCGACGATATGATCAAACTCCGATTCATCCGTCACAGTCAGATTCTGCAACTGACGTCCCATGCGGGCGGTGGATTTCAGGGTGATCATTGCGCCAACCGGCTGATCGCTCTGCCCCTCTTCTTCCGCCAGATAGATTGGCCGTGCTTCCAGCAGGAAATCACGCCCCTGAATCACCACATGTTGCACTTCCGCTTCCACGCGATCGTTTTCAATCCAGCGTTGGAAGTTAAAACCGCTGATTAAGGAACCGGCATTCTGGTTGCGGATCTTTTGTTCGTCGAGGTTAAACAGGTTTTGTGCTGCCGGGTTAGCCAGTTCGACTTTACATTTCAGGTCGATAGACAGCACTGGCTCCGGCATCGCCACCAGCAAGGCGCTGAGCGCACGGTGCTCGCGTTCTGACGGCATGTACGCCACGGTACGAACGTCTGTCACGCCAGGTGTACGGCGGATCTCCGCCATCAGCGAACTGAAAGATTCGAATTCCAGGGCAGAAAAGTTGAGGTAGATACGGCCAAGCGGGGCAATTTCAATGCCGCGCAGGTCGATATTGCGTGCAACCAGCAGGTCGAGCAGCTCGCGCGCCAGACCGATACGGTCCTGGCAGAAAACTTCCAAACGCATTGCGATGGCCTTAATCAGGTTTCGATTTTAGTGATAATACGCTAACTTGCGACGCCTCAGAAGGGGCCTGTCAGGAAAAGTTGACAGTCAGAGGCAGGCGATGGGCAAAATTGTAACGGAACAACCACGATTAATCCCGTCAAAAATCACAATTAACAAAGAAAATCTCACCTTTCACAGACTTTTTAGTGTGAAAGGTGAGCAGGCAGCGATTATTTAGCACTCTGCCCTGCTTTGCCCTCACTTTTTCTCAGGGTTTCTTTCAACTGGCCGATCAGCTCGCGGCGGAAGTCACCCAGTCGCGGTTTATCATCTTCCAGCCACGGCAGCGGGCGGCACAGCTCCATCGCTTTGATGCCAAGGCGTGCCGTCAACAGCCCGGCACCAATCCCCTGTGCGGCTCGGGCTGACAGGCGAGCGGCAATATCCTGTGACACCCAATCCATACCCACTTCGCGCACCAGTTCAGAGGCACCGGCAAACGCCATATTCAGCAACACCAGACGGAACAAACGCAGACGACTAAAATAGCCCAGCTCAATGCCGTAAACAGTGGCGATGCGGTTCACCAGCCGCAGGTTGCGCCAGGCGATAAACGCCATATCCACCAGCGCCAGCGGGCTGACGGCGATCATCAGCGTCGCTTCTGCGGCATGGCGACTGATTTCGCGCCGTGCCTGGCGGTCCAGCACTGGCTGCACCAATTGGGCATACAACGTGACGATCTCGCGATCGTTATGGGTTTCATGCAACGCCGCGTGCCAGCGTTGCAACGCCGGATGCGCTTGATCGAGTTGGGCCTGCTGCGCCAGTTTTTCACAGAACGCACGCGCCTGACCGATGCCGTGGCTGTGCAGCAACTCGCGCCCCACATCGCGCTCCTCCGCGCGCTGGCGCAAGCGATACAACCGACGCCACTCACCAGCCAACGCTCCGGCACCCGCAGCGACAATCAAGCCACCCGCCACGCCGCTGCCCAGCGCAAACCAGTCGCGCGTCAGCCAGGCATCATGCATCCACTGCACCCCCTGGGCCACCACGCTGACAGCAAAAATCGCCAGGCCTGCCCCCACCATTTTGCGCCACAGGCTGCGTTTCGGACGCAGGGCGGCTTCCACCGCTTTTTCACCCGCGCCCTCCTCCAGCGGCTCCTCTTCACGCAGAGCAAGAAAGGCTCCTTCGGCATCAGCGTCGAAGGTCTGCGCGGCACGGAGTGGTTTCTCCACGTTGCTTTCCAGTGGGCGGGCAAAATCAATCCGCGGTTTTAACGGTGTTTCATCGTTCATCGCAATTTATCTCCCAGTAAAAATTCCAGCGCGGCATCCATGCGAATATGCGGCAGCGGACGATCAACATCGAGCTGCTGCGGCCGGAACTGTTCAAACTGAAATCCCTGTTGCTGCCAGAAACTGTGGCCAGGCAAACGTGGCGGCACTTCGCCGGGATAAAATGTCAGGGCTTCGCCATCTTCAAGACGATGCCCGCGCAGCGCTGGCAGTTTTTCGCCCCGATGATCCACCAGCCCACTCTCGGTCGCCTGCACTGAGGCAAGGCCAAGACAATCCATGCTGATACCTTCGAACGCCGCGTTTTGCCACGCATCCTGCACCAGTTGTTGTAACAGCGACACCATATTGGCGTGCTGATCGGCGGTGATGTGATCGGCCTTGGTGGCTGCGAATAACAACTTATCGATCACCGGGGAAAACAGGCGGCGAAACAGCGTGCGTTGACCGTAATGAAAACTCTGCATCAGTTGCGTCAGTGCCAGTCGCATGTCATTAAACGCCTGCGGCCCGCTGTTCAGCGGTTGCAAACAATCGACCAGGACAATCTGACGATCAAAACGCAGAAAATGATGCTTGTAGAAGCCCTTCACCACATGCTGGCAATAGTAGTTAAATCGCTGTTGCAACATCGCGTAGTTGCTGCCTGCCGGGGCCTGGCGCTGGATGTCCTCCACCTGCGGCCACGGGAAAAACTGCAACGCCGGTGCGCCTGCCATGTCTCCCGGTAAAACAAAGCGGCCAGGCTGGATAAAATGCAGACCCTGGTTTTTGCATTGATGCAAATAATCGGTCCAGGCAGCGGCAATCGCCGCCAGCCGGTTTTCATCAGCAGGAGCATAGGGATCGAGATCGGCACACAGGCTGCGCCACTGCTGCGCCCATATCGCGCGATCGCCCTGCAACAAACCGAGCATCTGCCGCGACCAGCCCGCATAATCCTGTGCCAACATCGGTAAATCGAGCAGCCATTCTCCCGGATAATCGACAATTTCCAGGTACAGCGTGGCGGTATCTTTGAAATGCCGCAGTAGCGATTCATCCGGACGATAGCGCAGCGCGAGACGGATTTCACTGACACCCCGGGTAGGTGTGGGCCAAATGGGCGGCGTGCCATAGAGCTGGGCCAGGCCTTCGTCATAGGTGAAACGCGGCGTACCCAATTCGCGCTGCGGCACCCGTTTCACGCCCAACAGACGCTCTTCGCGCACCACGCTGAACAGCGGCAATCGGGAGCCGCTGTGGACATGGAGAAGCTGATTAACCAGCGAAGTAATAAAGGCGGTTTTGCCGCTACGGCTCAGACCGGTCACGGCAAGGCGCAGATGACGATCGACACCGCGATTCACCAACGCCATCAATTCATTTTGCAGTCTTTTCATCGCTCTCCCTGATGAAGCGTGCTGACAGGCGGTTAAACACCTTGCTCAGCAACGGTTCCAGCGCGACCGCCAGTAACAGACGTAACGGACGACGCGCCACCGATTTTACCGCCCAGCCCGCAATGCCGCCAGGCGCGTAAGTGACTGCACTGATAATGATAAATTTCCCCGCCGACTTCAACGCCGGTGCTGCGCGGCGGCGCAGAGTAGAAAAACGTTGGTCAGACAAGGCAACCTCCAGCATCAGATTTGACGAAAACGACTACGCACACTGAATGTTTCCGAGGTGACGTAGCGTTCAATATCCCGCACATGGCGTTCATCGAATTTGAGCGCGTCATCCAGCTCATCCAACAACTGGCTGGCGCTCGGCGCGCGGTCAGCCGGTTCATCATCGGGTTTTACATCCAGCACAAAGCCAAGAATAAAGTAGATGATCAGGGTGAAGCCGAACAAACCAAAAAACATCGACAACACCACAATCACTCGCAGCAGCGTCACCGGAATGTCGAGATACTCGGCCACGCCCGCGCAGACGCCACGCACTTTGCCCTGCTGAGGAATACGCCACAGCTTGCGCCCCTTCAGGCTGTTTCCGCTCATGGCTGCCTCCAGTTCGGGTGTTCTGCATCCAGAATCGCTTCCAGTGCTTCAACACGCTCGCGCATCCGGCGTGCATCCTGGGTCAGCTGCTGCAAACGCTGCATATCGTTTGATGATAGCTCCGCACCGCCGTTGCGTTTGTTGCTGTAGTGGAGCCATAACCAAATCGGTGCGACAAACAGCACGAAGATGGTCAGCGGTATGGCCAGAAAAAGTGCGCTCATTGACTCTCCTTAATCATTTAACCGGTCGCGGGGGCAGCCCAATTATTCGCCGCGATTCATTTTTTCTTTCAGTGCAGCCAACTGCTGGCTGATTTCGTCATCAGCTTTCAATTCTGCGAATTGCTGGTCCAGGCTTTTCGGCTTACCAAAACGCTGGCTTTCAGCTTCGGCTTCCATGTGGTCGATACGACGTTCGAATGATTCGAAACGTGCCATCGCGTCATCCAGTTTGCCGCTGTCGAGCTGGCGACGTACATCACGCGATGAAGAGGCGGCCTGATGACGCAGGGTCAGCGCCTGCTGACGGGCACGGGTTTCGCTGAGTTTTTTCTCCAGCTCACCAATCTCGCCTTTCATCCGTTCCAGCGTCTCTTCTACCTGCGTCACTTCCTGCTGCAACGCCGCGATTAAATCGGTCAATTTCTGTTTTTCGATCAACGCCGAACGCGCCAGGTCATCTTTATCTTTGCGCAGCGCCAGTTCGGCTTTCTCCTGCCATTCGGCCTGCTGAATATCTGCCTGCTCAATGCGGCGCAGCAGTTGTTTCTTCTCTGCCAGCGCCCGGGCTGAGGTGGAACGCACTTCCACCAGCGTGTCTTCCATTTCCTGAATCATCAGGCGTACCAGTTTCTGCGGATCTTCGGCGCGCTCCAGCAGCGAATTGATGTTAGCGTTCACGATGTCGGCAAAACGAGAAAAAATACCCATAATGATGTTCCTCTAAGTGTCATAGGTTGGCGCCAGGCGCTCATCACTAATACAAAAGCCGTGCCAGTTTTTATCTTATTGAATTAACTGCAATTGATTATTTTACACTCCCCACTTTTTCCCTTAAGGTAGTGAAATTGATTAACTGATAGTGAAATTCATCATGGCGAATGGCAACGATAACCTGCTGGGCGAATCTAACAACTTTCTTGAAGTGCTGGAACAGGTTTCCCGCCTTGCCCCACTGGAAAAACCGGTGCTGGTGATTGGTGAACGCGGCACCGGCAAGGAACTTATTGCCAGCCGCCTGCATTTTCTCTCCGACCGTTGGCAAGGCCCGTTTGTCTCCCTGAACTGTGCCGCATTAAATGAAAACCTGCTCGACTCTGAATTGTTCGGCCATGAGGCAGGGGCATTCACCGGCGCACAAAAGCGCCATCTTGGCCGCTTTGAACGTGCCGATGGTGGCACATTATTTCTGGATGAGCTGGCGACAGCACCGATGCTGGTACAGGAAAAACTGCTGCGGGTGATTGAATATGGCCAACTGGAACGCGTGGGTGGCAACCAGTCGTTGCAGGTAAACGTCCGTCTGGTGTGTGCCACCAATGAGGATCTTCCTGCGCTGGCGGCGGCGGGAAAATTTCGCGCCGACCTGCTGGATCGACTGGCGTTTGATGTGGTGCAGCTACCGCCGCTACGCGAAAGGCGCAGCGATATTCTGGTGATGGCGGAGCACTTTGCGATTCAGATGTGCCGTGAACTGGGCTTGCCGCTGTTTCCCGGTTTCACCGAACAGGCGCAGCAGACGCTATTAAATTACGGCTGGCCGGGAAACGTGCGAGAGCTGAAAAACGTGGTGGAACGTTCGGTTTATCGCCATCACAGCGTCGACACTCAACTGGATAACATCATTATCAATCCGTTTGCGCCACGAAATACGCCTGCGCCCGATGTGGTCAGTGGAGAAAGTGGCGTGCCTGCCCTGCCACTCGATTTGCGTCAATGGCAAAATCAGCAGGAGCGCCAACTGGTTGATCGCAGCCTCGCAGAGGCGAAATATAATCAACGCCGTGCGGCCGACTTGCTGGGGGTGACCTATCACCAGCTACGGGCAATGATGAAAAAACACGGGATTCAGGTGCGGGACGAAGGTTAACTCCCGCGCATGTCCGACTCGTAGCAGCGCGATTTAGCGCGCTGTTTTGGAAAGGCGCGCGATAAATCGCGCCGCTACGGGAGCATACCTGAGTATATGACCGGGGTGAGCAATCACAGCCAACGCCGCTACGTTGTTGTAAACAGGCTTTTCGAAATATTTTGTGCTGTAGCAAGGCGGCAAGGGCGCGAATCCCCGGGAGCATACCTGAGTATGTGACCGGGGTGAGCAATCGCAGCCAACGCCGCTACGTTGTTGTAAACAGGCTTTTCGAAATATTTTGTGCTGTAGCAAGGCGGCAAGGGCGCGAATCCCCGGGAGCATACCTGAGTATGTGACCGGGGTGAGCAATCGCAGCCAACGCCGCTACGTTGTTGTAAACAGGCTTTTCGAAATATTTTGTGCTGTAGCAAGGCGGCAAGGGCGCGAATCCCCGGGAGCATACCTGAGTATGTGACCGGGGTGAGCAATCGCAGCCAACGCCGCTACAGTGCAAAATATGAAGAAAAAAAAGCCCGCAGAAGCGGGCAACTTAATACTGGAAGCAATGTGAGCAATGTCGTGCTCTTCTTCGGTAGAGCCACCGTCGAAGCGCAGAAGAATAATAATCATTCTTATTATCATCTGTAAAGCCCTAATTGAGAATTTTTCTCATTTCCACACTAACGGTGTGATTACCCCGCCGTCGGTATGGCGAAAAAGACAGCACAATTCGCCTTAATTTGGGGAGTACCCGGCGTTTGCGATACACTCTCGCTATTGCCTCAGAATCGTTGAGTTCTATGCCAAAATTAATCCCCACGCTGCTGCTCGGTCTCAGCGTATTGAGTGCGTCTGTCTGGGCTGCACCTGCGAACGACATCCGTCAAAGCGGCTTTGTTTATTGCGTTAACGGCACGGTAAATACCTTCAATCCGCAAATGGCGAGTAGCGGTCTGGTGGTCGATACCCTCGCCGCGCAGCTTTACGACCGTCTGCTGGATGTCGATCCTTACACCTATCGCCTGGTGCCTGACCTCGCGCAGAGCTGGGAGGTGCGGGATAACGGCGCGACTTACCGTTTCCATCTGCGCAAAGATGTGCCCTTCCAGCACACCAATTGGTTCACCCCTACCCGCAATATGAATGCCGACGATGTGGTGTTCAGCTTTGCCCGCATGTTCGATCGCCAGCACCCCTGGCATAACGTCAACGGTGGCAGCTATCCCTATTTCGATAGCCTGCAATTTGCTGACTCGGTGCAGAGCGTGAAAAAACTCGACAACGATACCGTCGAAATTCGCCTGAACAGCCCGGATGCATCATTCCTGTGGCATATCGCCACCCATTACGCACCGGTGCTCTCCAAAGAGTACGCTGACAAGCTGACTGCTAAAGGCCAGCAGGAGCGACTGGATCGGGAACCGGTCGGCACCGGCCCGTTCCAGCTTAGCGAATACCGTACCGGGCAATACCTGCGCCTGGCGCGCAATCCCCATTACTGGAAAGGCGTGCCGCGTTTACAACAGGTGGTCATTGACCTCGGTGTCGGCGGGACCGGTCGCTTATCAAAATTGCTGACCGGCGAGTGTGATGTGCTGGCCTATCCTGCTGCCAGTCAGCTCAGCATTCTGCGTGACGATCCCCGCCTGCGCATGACGTTACGTCCGGGGATGAATATCGCCTATCTGGCATTTAATACCCGTAAACCGCCGCTGGATCGCCCCGAAGTCCGCCACGCGCTGGCGCTGGCAATCAATAATGAGCGTCTGATGGAGTCGATTTATTACGGCACCGCGGAAACGGCGGCCTCGATTCTGCCGCGCGCGTCCTGGGCGTATGATAATGATGCGCGGGTGACCGAATACAATCCGGCCAAAGCGCGGGAACAATTGAAAGCGTTGGGGGTGGAGAATCTCCATCTGCGGCTGGTGGTGCCGACAGCATCGCAGGCGTGGAATCCCAGCCCGCTAAAAACTGCTGAATTGTTACAGGCCGATTTGTCACAGGTGGGGGTACGCGTCACCATCGTGCCGGTAGAGGGGCGTTTTCAGGAAGCGCAACTGATGGCGATGAACCATGATATTACCCTGACCGGCTGGGCCACCGACAGCAACGATCCCGATAGCTTCTTCCGCCCGCTGTTGAGCTGTGCGGCGATTCGTTCGCAAACCAACTACGCACACTGGTGCTCGCCAGCATTTGATGAAGTGTTGCAACGCGCCCTGCTGTCACAACAGTTGTCAGCTCGCATTGAGAGTTATGACGAAGCACAGCAGATCCTGGCGCGAGAGTTGCCGGTGTTGCCACTGGCGTCATCGCTGCGATTGCAGGCGTATCGCCACGATATTAAAGGTCTGGTACTGAGTCCATTTGGCAACGCCTCGTTCGCAGGCGTTTATCGTGACGAACGCAGCGAGGAATAATCATGATCATCTATATCTTGCGTCGTCTGCTGCTACTGATCATTACGCTGTTTTTGCTGTCGCTGGTCAGCTTCAGTCTCAGTTACTTCACCCCGAATGCCCCGTTGGAAGGTGCGTCGCTGTTTGATGCCTGGTGGTTCTGGTTTAAGGGGTTGTTGCAGCTCGATTTTGGTGTTTCCAGCACCAACGGCCAATTGATTGATCTCCAGTTGCGCGAGGTTTTTCCTGCCACCCTTGAACTGTGCATTCTGGCGTTTATGTTGGCCCTGCTGGTCGGTATTCCGCTAGGGATCTGCGCCGGGGTGATGCGTAATAAGTGGCAGGACAAGGCCATCAGCGCGCTGGCACTGCTTGGCTTCTCTATGCCGGTGTTCTGGCTGGCGCTGCTGTTTACCCTGTTCTTCTCATTAACCCTCGGCTGGCTGCCGGTATCAGGGCGTTTTGATTTGCTCTACCCGGTGCAGAACGTCACCGGTTTTGCGCTGATTGACGCCTGGATAAGCCATTCACCGTGGCGTCATGAAATGTTGATGAGCGCGCTGACCCATATGATTTTGCCGGTGATCGTACTGGCGGTGGCACCCACTACCGAAGTGATTCGCCTGCTGCGCGGCAGTACCAGCGAAGTGATGGATAAGAACTATGTCAAAGCAGCGGCCACGCGGGGTTTGTCACGCTTTACCATTATCCGTCGTCATGTGCTGCATAATGCGTTGCCGCCAGTGATCCCACGTCTGGGTTTGCAGTTCTCCACCATGTTGACGCTGGCGATGATTACTGAAGTGGTATTCAACTGGCCGGGGCTGGGCCGTTGGTTGATCAACGCCATTCGCCAGCAGGATTATGCAGCGATTTCAGCTGGCGTGATGGTGGTGGGTAGCCTGGTGATTGTGGTTAATGTGTTATCTGACATTGTCGGTGCCGCACTTAATCCATTGAAACATAAGGAATGGTATGCCCTACGATAATATCTACGCCGAAAAACGGCAGCCCGGCACCTTCCGCCTTAGCTGGCAGCGTTTTTACCACGACACCAGCGCGATGATTGGTCTATACGGCTTCGGCGCGTTGCTGTTTTTGTGCCTGTTTGGCGGTTTGCTGGCCCCTTATGGCATCGACCAGCAGTTCCTGGGCTACCAGTTGCTACCGCCGTCGTGGTCCCGCTATGGCGATGTGTCGTTCTTTCTCGGCACTGACGATCTGGGCCGCGATGTATTGAGCCGTCTGTTGAGCGGTGTCGCGCCCACAGTGGGATCCGCCATTCTGGTGACATTGCTGGCCAGCTTCTGCGCCCTGTTACTCGGCGTGCTGGCGGGCATTACCCACGGTTTGCGTTCAGCGGTGATGAATCACGTACTGGATACCCTGCTGTCAATTCCGTCGCTGCTGCTGGCGATCATCGTGGTGGCGTTTCTTGGCCCGCGCCTCGAACATGCAATGCTGGCGGTATGGCTGGCGCTGATCCCGCGACTGGTGCGCGAAATCTACACCGCCGTGCATGACGAGATGGAAAAAGAGTATGTGGTGGCGTTGCGCCTTGATGGTGCGCGCAATCTGAATATTTTGTGGAACGCGGTGCTGCCGAATGTGCTGCCGCTGCTGGTTGGGGAATTTACCCGCGCCCTGTCGATGGCGATCCTTGATATCGCGGCCCTCGGCTTTCTCGATCTTGGCGCACAGCTGCCTTCGCCCGAATGGGGCGCGATGCTGGGTGACTCGCTGGAACTGATTTACGTTGCGCCCTGGACCGTGATGCTGCCCGGCGCAGCGCTGATGGTGAGTGTGTTGATTGTTAACCTGCTGGGCGATGGCATCCGTCGCGCCGTAGAAGCGGGAGCTGAATAATGCCGTTACTTGATATTCGCAATCTGACCATCGAATTTATGACTGCCGAAGGGCCGGTAAAAGCCGTCGACCGCATCAACCTCACCCTGACCGAAGGCGAAGTGCGCGGTCTGGTGGGCGAATCCGGCTCCGGCAAAAGCCTGGTAGCGAAAGCCATCTGTGGCGTCACCAAAGACAACTGGCGCGTCACCGCCGACCGTATGCGTTTCGATGATATCGATTTACTGCGCCTTTCGCCGCGCGAGCGCCGTCGCATCGTCGGCCATAACGTGTCGATGATTTTCCAGGAGCCGCAATCCTGCCTTGATCCCTCAGAAAGTATTGGTCGCCAGTTGATGCAGGCCATCCCACGTTGGACCTTTAAAGGTCACTGGTATCAACGGCTGTGGTTCTGGCGCAAAGCGCGCGCCATTGAGCTGTTGCACCGCGTCGGCATCAAGGATCATAAAGACATTATGCGCAGTTTCCCCTATGAGCTGACCGAGGGGGAGTGTCAGAAGGTGATGATCGCCATCGCGCTGGCGAATCAGCCACGTCTGTTGATCGCCGACGAGCCGACTAACGCGATGGAGCCCACCACCCAGGCCCAGATCTTCCGCCTGTTAAGCCGCCTTAACCAGAACAACAACACCACCATTTTGCTGATCAGCCATGACTTACGCACCATGAGCCAGTGGGCCGATCGCATTAACGTGATGTATTGTGGCCAGACGGTAGAAACCGCGCAAAGTGAAGACCTGATGGGAACGCCCCACCATCCCTACACCCAGGCGCTGATCCGCGCGATGCCCGATTTCGGTAGTGCACTGCCGCATAAAAGCCGTCTCAATACCCTGACCGGGGCGATTCCCTCGCTGGAGCATCTGCCAATTGGCTGCCGTCTCGGGCCGCGCTGTCCCTATGCACAACGCAAATGCATTGAGACACCGCGTCTCAACGGAAACAAAGCGCATCTCTACGCCTGCCACTTCCCGCTGAATATGGAGGGCCAGTAAGCATGGAAACGCTGCTTGAAGTGCGCAACCTGAGCAAAACCTTCCGTTATCGCACCGGGTTATTCCGCCGTCAGCATGTGGAAGCGGTGAAAGATGTTAGTTTTACCCTGCGCGATAAACAGACGCTGGCGATTATTGGTGAGAACGGCTCCGGCAAATCCACGCTGGCGAAGATGTTAAGTGGCATGGTCGCGCCGACTGAAGGACAGATCCTGATTGACGATCATCCGCTGGAGTATGGTGACTACGGTTATCGTAGCCAGCGCATCCGCATGATTTTTCAGGACCCGTCGACCTCACTCAATCCACGCCAGCGCGTCAGTCAGATCCTGGACTTCCCCTTACGGTTGAACACCGAGCTGGACGATGAAGAGCGCGAGAAGCGCATTATCGCCACGCTGCGCCAGGTCGGTTTGCTGCGCGATCATGCCGGGTATTACCCGCATATGCTGGCCCCCGGGCAAAAGCAACGCCTGGCACTGGCGCGTGCGCTGATCCTGCAACCAAAGGTGATTATCGCCGATGAAGCACTGGCGTCGCTGGATATGACCATGCGCTCGCAGTTGGTCAATTTAATGCTGGAACTTCAGGAGAAGCACGGCATCTCCTATATATATGTCACGCAGCATATCGGCATGATGAAGCACATCAGCGACCAGGTGCTGGTGATGCATCAGGGCGAGGTGGTGGAACGTGGCGGCACCGCCGATGTGCTGGCCTCCCCGCTGCACGAGCTGACCAAACGGTTAATTGCCAGCCATTTTGGTGAAGCACTCACCGCCGAAGCCTGGCGGCGTGAACGTTGATTGTTCGCTGCATCGCGGAAAACGCGGTGCGATTTACCGCATTTGACAGAGACGTGCTAGAATCCGCACGTCGATTAACGTCGGTCGCACACTTTTTAATCATTGCGACCGCCAACAACAATGACCATAAGGATTACAGCTATGGGTTTTCTTTCCGGTAAGCGCATTCTGATTACTGGCGTTGCCAGTAAACTTTCCATCGCCTACGGTATTGCGCAGGCGATGCACAAACAGGGCGCAGAACTGGCTTTCACCTACCAGAACGACAAACTGAAAGGTCGTGTGGAAGAGTTTGCTAAAGAATTGGGTTCAGACATTGTTCTGCCGTGCGATGTGGCAGAAGACGAGAGCATCACTGCGCTGTTCACCGAACTGGCAAAAACCTGGCCGAAATTTGACGGTTTCGTTCACTCCATCGGTTTCGCCCCAGGCGACCAGCTGGATGGTGACTATGTCAACGCCGTTACTCGTGAAGGCTTCAAAATCGCTCACGACATCAGCGCCTACAGCTTCGTCGCGATGGCCAAAGAGTGCCGTGCGATGCTGAACCCGAATTCAGCACTGCTGACCCTGTCTTACCTGGGTGCAGAGCGCGCTATCCCGAACTACAACGTGATGGGTCTGGCGAAAGCGTCTCTGGAAGCCAACGTTCGTTACATGGCGAACGCGATGGGTCCGGAAGGCGTGCGTGTTAACGCCGTGTCTGCTGGCCCGATCCGTACTCTGGCTGCTTCAGGCATCAAAGACTTCCGTAAGATGCTGGCACACTGCGAAGCGGTTACCCCGATTCGTCGTACCGTGACTATCGAAGACGTGGGTAACTCTGCGGCTTTCCTGTGCTCCGACCTGGCCGGTGGTATCACGGGTGAAGTGGTACACGTTGATGGCGGCTTCAGCATTGCCGCGATGAACGAGCTGGAACTGAAATAAGTTCCTGAGAATGCAACGCTTAAAAATATTTCCTGCCATCAGGAAATAGCATAGAAAGCCCGCCTTATGCGGGCTTTCTTGTTTCTGAGTACATCAATTTTTGTTGCCACTCCATATTGGCTCGCCAGGTGAAGATGAACCCGGAAACTGATACCCCATATATGTGACTGTATTGATGACCTCACATATGAGCATAACAACATGCTGCCTGATGGTGTCCAGAGATGTTTCATCAAGAGCCGTATCAAACTGCTCACCTTTCCTGGTTACAAAAAACGGTTTCGAGGCACCGCTGGCATCCGGTTTTTGCCATGAACCGTGGCAGAGAACATTTCTTATTATCGATGCCTCACGCAGTTGCGCCAATAAATCATCGTAGTGAAAGCTGGCAATCTCAGTATGCTCACGGAGAGATTTTCCGTAAGTATCAATCAGAGGAGCAAGCGTATCACTGACTGATCTTTCTAGCTTCACGACCCAATTTTCATACGCATCCAAGATCTGTGAATCGTTGTATTTTCTGGTGCTAGTCATCGCAAAAATTGCTTTACCGATAACTTCCTCTAAAAAACCGAATGTCGCCACTGTCCGTCCCAGTGTCTCCCAAAATTTTGAAGAATGGGCATGCGTAGGATAGTTATTTGGCAACTCCGATAAGTTAATGATAGATCGTTTAATTTCTCTCATGTTGGGCTTGCTCGAAGTGAATGTTGGGCAGGTTTAGTACATCAACTGCATTCCATGACTACATTATTATGACAACTAAAATCTATGTGGGAGCTAGTTCCGCTCTTAGCCCGCAACTCAGGAACATTCTGTAGCGGCGCGATTTATCGCGCTGTTCTTTTACAGAGTGTACAAAAATCGCGCGATAAATCGCGCCGCTACAAATTCATACCAAAACACTCGCCACACGCTGGCTCAATACTTGCTCAAACAATGCGATAAATCGCCCCTTATACATTCTTGCTATTAATTATCACCGATCATTCTTTTGCCCCGGACCGCCCTTCGGCGACGATAAGCTAGCCCTTTGGTGCGCCCAGAATTTTCAGATTGTGGCGACCGACACCGAGTCCGTTTTTTGCAAAAGGAATGACCATGGAACAACGGCGTTCTCCAGGCCATGACCAGTGGTTTTACGAAAGCCAGACCCGCCCGCAGCATAGCGCCGCCGCGCCGCTGGTGCCCGAGGCGGCTTATCTCGACGATCGTTTTCTGCTGGGTTTGCAGCAAGAAGCCAGTGCGTTACAGCCGCTGTTGCTGCGTTTTCAGCCGGCGCTGCTGGCAGCGCGCGATCTGAGCCAAATCCTGTTTCCCGATTCATTAACCCCCAGCCTGACCCATACGCTGACGTTGTACGATCGCCTCAGCACCGCGCTGACCGTGGCGCAGGTCGCCGGGGTGCAACGGTTGTGCAATCATTATGCGGCACGTTTGAATCCGCTGCCCGGCCCTGATTCATCGCGTGAAAGCAATAACCGGCTGACGCAAATCACCCAATATGCACGCCAACTGGCGATGCAACCGGCATTGATTACCGCCAACAGCATCAGCGCACTGGACGCCGTTGGACTGACCGAACCAGATATTGTCACCCTGAATCAGTTAGTGGGGTTTGTCAGCTATCAGGCGCGCGTGGTGGCCGCCTTGCAGGCGATCATGGGCCTGCCGGTGCGTTGGATCCCTGGCGTATCACCGCCACCCGATGCCGATGCGGCGCTGTTTCAACCGTCCCCGGTCTGGCAGCATGCGTTAAAACCGGTAGAACTGCGTTACGCCAGCGCAGAACAACTGGCAGCCATCACCTTTTGTCAGGGGATGGATGGTCTGGAAGATGCGGTTTGGCTGCTGGTGCATGACGCCCAGGCGCTGTATGGCTGGGCAACTTTACAGCAGCGACTCAACGATCATTTTGCGCAAGATGAAGCGTTGGTGCAGGCGGTGAGCGCACGCATCCTCGGCTGCCAGCGCCAGTTCGACCGCTTCGCGGGTAGCGCACGACAGACGCTGCTCAGGGAGGTTGCCGGTGACAATCCACTGGTGACGGTGAGCGCCCAGCTGACCCGTTTACCTGAAAGGTTCAGTGCTGCCCATCTGCAACCGCTGTTGAACGCGGGCTGGAGCGCAGAGCGAATATTTACCCTGCTTCAGGCGGTGGCACTGGCAAACTGGCAGGACCGCCTGTCGATGGCGTTGGGCGAGACGCGTTAATCGGGCAAATGCCCGCGTGCCTCATCGAAGAAGTGCTGAGCCAGCGGCGTCGCCCTGCCCGGCTCAGCAATCACCAACGCCGCCTGCCGTCCCATTGGGGCGATCGCAATCGGGCGGCGTTGCAGGTTTTGCAGCATTTCCGGCAACAGATGCCCGCACGGTGACACCATCACCCCCAATCCAACCTGTGCGCTTTGCAATAGCTGCATAATTGACGCGCTTTCGACGATCACCCGTGGCAGCAACTCCCGCGCTCGCAACTGGCTGTCGAGATAACGTCGGAAATAGCGAGTTGGCTCCGCGAGACATAAAGGCTGACTGGCAAGCAGTGGCAGATCCAGCGTCTGATGTTCCAGCAACGCCGGAAAAAATTCCGGGTTGAACACCGCCTCCACACCACTGTCCTTCAGCAGCGCCGTCTGGAAATGCAGCTCGCGCAGGGCATTGAGTTCAAAAAAACCAATCCCGCCATCAACGGTATGGCTGTTGAGCGCATCCAGCAGTTGATCGGCGCTCATGGCTGACACCCGGTAGTCAAGCTGCGGATAGCGGGCTTCCACCGCCTTCAACAACGCAGGTAACGCCACGCTGCACTGCGGCATCACGCCGAGACGCAGGGTGCCATTCACGCCGTGTTTTAGCGATTCCACTTCCAGCTTCAGTCCCTGATAGACGGAAACTATCTCGCGCGCCCACGCCAGCACCCGTTCACCTTCCGGGGTGAAGCCATCAAAATTGTTGCTGCGATTGATCAGCGATAACCCCAGCTCGCGCTCGAGGTTTTTCAGGCGCATCGACAGCGTGGGCTGGCTGACAAAGCTCGCCTCCGCCGCGCGGCCAAAATGGCGCTCGCGCTCAAGATTGCAAAGATAGATTAACTGTTTGATGTCCATACTTTTTTCACAAGGATTATCGTGCCACCTGGCGGGCGCGATGCAAGGCGGTCAGTGACATCATCGTCAACATCAGGCCAATCATTAATAACAATTTAAAGCTAATGGCTTTTAACAGCACGATACCCACTACCCCGCCACCGAGGAACGCCAACACCGTGAACAGATGCAGCTTCAACCGTTCAATGTACAACGGGGCATCCTTGGGGGATTCTTTGCGCCGCAGCACATCCAGCAGCATCGCCAACTCGATACCGATGTCGGTAGAGGTGCCGGAAACGTGGGTGGTTCTGACGCGCGCGTTGGAAATCCGCGTCACCACCGCATTCTGCAATCCCAACAAAAAACTCAGGCTGAAGATCAGTTGCACGCCAGAATCGTTATTGGGAAACCAACTCTCCAGCACGCCGAGCACCAGCAAGGCAATGCCCTCAATAAAGATATTAATGGCATAGATGCCACGAATTTCACGCCGCCGCCCGGCATTGATAATCAGGGTCGAGACGGAGGAACCGGCGATAAACAGCAGGATAATCACCAGGAAAAACAGGCCGATGTGGAGATCAACTTTTGCCAGGTGATCCGACAACAGCGAGACGTTGCCGGTCATATTGGCGGAGAAAAAACCCACGGTTTCAAACGCCGCGGTGTTCAGTGCCCCGGCCACCGCCGCCAGGGTACAAGCGAGGCGGCGGTCGGTATTGTAAGTTCTGGAACTTTCAGTGCTTAACAGCATGGTATATCCCTGACTACCATCAATTTGGCTATCATCCTGCCAGCGCTGAATATTCTCAAGCGCTTTCCGGTCAGGCGACACCCAACGCACTTTTCACCTCGTTGGCAATCTTTTCCACCTGGGGACCGTAAATCACCTGCACGTCATGCTCGCTGACTCGATTGACGCCATTGGCACCGGTGGTCATCAGTGTCTGGTCCACCACTTCATTCATCTGTTTGACACGTACGCGCAACCGGGTAAAGCAGCAATCGACGTCCTCGATATTGGCTTCACCACCCAACCCGCTGATGATGACCCGGGTACGTTCATCGACTGCCACCTGTACAGGTTTGTGTTCATCGTCAGATTCACGTCCCGGTGTTTCCACCCCCATACGGGTGATGACAAAGCGGAATCCGTAGTAGTAAATCGGTACGTAAATCACCCCCAACACCAGCGTCCACCACCACTGGGTTTTGCTGCCGCCGAGAATGCCGAACACCACCAAATCGATGGCACCACCCTGCACGTTTCCGATCATCAGGTGCAGCATCGACATCAGCATAAACGACAACCCCATCAGCAGCGCGTGCAGGATATACAGCACCGGCGAGACGAAGATAAAGCAGAATTCCAGCGGTTCGGTAATGCCGGTGGTAAAGGAGGTCAGCGCACCGGCCAGCATCAGCGCTTTGACGCGCTGCTTATGCTCCGGGCGGGCGGTGTGGTAGATCGCCAACGCCGCCGCAGGCAAACCGAACATCATCACCGGAATTTTGCCCTGGGCCAGAAACTGCGTCGCGGTACGCACGGTAGCATCCGGGATCGCGCCGGGATTAGTCAGCGAGGTGTTGAAAATGTTTAGCGCACCGACAATGGTTTGCCCGTCTACCGTCGCCATGCCGCCAATCGGGGTGAAACGGACGGTTTCATTGAGGATATGGTGCAATCCGGTCGGGATCAGTAACCGTTCGCAGGCACCCAGTAAAAACGCACCGTACTGGCCGCTTTTCCCAATCATCTGCCCCACCCATGCAATGGCGGCACCGATGGTCGGCCAAATCAACGCCAGCAACACCCCGATCAACGGCAACACCACGATGGTGACAATCGGTACAAAGCGTCGCCCGCCAAAAAAGCTAATGGCGGTGGGGAGTTGCTGAGTATAGAAGCGATTGTGCAGCGCCACGGTGGTAAGCCCCGCAATCACCCCTCCCAGCACGCTCATGTTGTAGGTGAAAATGCCCAGCATCTCGATATATTCCGCTGAGGTCATCATCGCGGTGGTCTGATCCATCCCCGCCTGTTGTAGCGCCTGCGGCGTGGTGGTGGCGGCTGTCAGCCCTTTGGCCGCCAGCGTGGTGCTGATACCGACATTCATGGCGATATAGCCAATCACGGCGGCAAAGGCGGCGGTGGGCTTCTCTGCTGTTGCCAGTCCAATCGCACTGGCAACAGCAAAGAACACCGGGAGGTTGGCGAACAACGCGCCCGCCACTTTACGGATAAAACCAATGATCAACTGCGGCACCTGCATCTGTACGAAGGCGTCACCGGTGATCGCCGGATTCTGCATGGCGGCGGCAAGTCCGAGGAAGATCCCGGCAGCGGCAATCACCGAGATGGGCATCATCAAGGCTTTACCGAAAGCGTGAATTTGGCTGGCCAAAGGCTTCATGGTTCAGTTCCTTGCAATAATTGAAAGTACAATTATTAGCCAGTTATCGACATCGCACGTAACCGCACCGCGTTGGCGATCCGCCAAAGTTTGAACTGGCTCACGCTTCTGTCCGTTTTACGCGATAAACGCCACCTATCGCACCATTAAGTCAATCAATTAGACAACTTTTGCTGTCAGTCGCAAACTTCTTGCCAACAGTCGTCATATCCTGATAACAACTCCTAAACAATAAGCCTGCATCTACTATGAAATTTAAACGTAAAATTCAGCCCTACCGCGCTGCTGCTGGTGGATGGGGCTCTTTGGAAGCGACCACCCGTTTTGTCCTTGACAGTAAAGCTGCCCTGAAAAACATGCGTAACCTGTTGCGCATGAATAAGGCGCGCGGCTTTGATTGCCCCGGCTGCGCGTGGGGCGATGACAACAAAAGTACTTTTAGTTTCTGTGAGAACGGTGCCAAAGCGGTCACCTGGGAAGCAACCCGCCGTGTGGTTGAGCCGGCGTTCTTTGCCCAGCACAGCGTCAGCACGCTGTATCAACAAAGTGATTATTTCCTCGAATATCAGGGCCGTCTGACCCACCCGTTACGTTACAACCGCGAAACCGACCATTATGAGCCAATCAGCTGGGACGACGCTTTCGCGCTGGTTGCCAGCCATTTACAGGCGATGGACAATCCCGACCAGATGGAGCTGTATACCTCCGGTCGCGCCAGTAACGAGGCGTCCTGGCTGTATCAATTGTTTGGCCGCCTGATGGGTACCAACAACTTCCCCGACTGCTCCAACATGTGCCACGAAGCCAGTGGCTCCGGCCTGAAACGTAGTATCGGCGTGGGTAAAGGCACCATTCGTCTCGACGATTTTGATCATGCAGATGCGATTTTCGTCTTTGGTCAGAATCCGGGGACTAACCACCCGCGTATGCTGCACAGCCTGCGTCATGCCGCCGACCACGGCGCACGCATCGTCACCTTTAATACCCTGCGTGAGCGTGGTCTGGAGCGTTTTGCCGATCCACAAAAACCGCTGGAAGTGGTGACCTCGATGGCGGGCACCATCAGCTCCGCCTATTACCAGCCGAATCTCGGCGGTGATATGGCTGCGATACGCGGCATGGTGAAAACGCTGCTGGAAACCCATCGCGCGCTGATTGCCGCCGGGGAAAAAGGTCTGTTTGACGAAACCTTTATCAACGCCGCCACGCAGGGCGTGGAAGCTTACCTGGCAGCGGTGGATAACACTCGCTGGGAAGATATTGTGCGTCAGTCCGGTCTGAGCGAAGCGCAGATCCGCGAAGCCGCCGCCATTTACCAAAGTGCTGACCGGGTGATCTGTACCTGGGCGATGGGCATCACCCAGCACAAGCATTCGGTGGATACGGTGCGTGAAATTGTTAACCTGCAACTGCTGTTTGGTCAGCTCGGCAAAAAAGGGGCGGGCCTGTGTCCGGTTCGTGGCCACAGTAACGTGCAGGGCAACCGTACCATGGGCATTGACGAGAAGCCGAGTAAACCCTTCCTCGATGCGTTAGGTCAGCATTTTGATTTTGAACCACCGCGTGAGCACGGCCACAACACCGTTGAGGCGCTGAACGCCATGCTGCGTGATGAAGTGAAGGTGTTGATCGCGCTGGGTGGTAACCTGGCAGCAGCCGCACCGGACTCGCCGCTGACGGAAGAAGCGCTGCAACGTTGTGGTCTGACGGTACATATCAGCACCAAGCTCAACCGCAGCCATCTGGTGCCGGGCCATGAGGGCTTGATTCTGCCGACGCTGGGCCGCACCGAGCGCGATCGTCAGGCAACCGGTAACCAGTTTATCACCGTGGAAGACTCCTTCAGCATGGTGCACGCTTCTGAGGGCGTAGGCATTCCGCTGGCGGATACCCAACGTTCTGAAACCGCGATTGTCGCCGGTATCGCTCATGCCACTCTCGGCAGCGATAAAGTGGACTGGCTGGCGCTGGCCGGGGATTACAATCTGATCCGCGATCATATTGCCGCCACCATCCCTGGCTTTGCCGACTTCAACACCAAATGTGACATCCCGGGGGGGTTCTACCTCGGTAACGCCGCCGCAGAATTGCGTTTCAACACCCCGTCGCAGAAGGCGGAGTTCAGCAATGCCGCCCTGCCCAGCTCGTTGTTCCCGCAGTTGGGCGACGTGGAAGTGCCGTTTACGCTGCAAACCCTGCGTTCACATGACCAGTACAACACCACCATTTACGGCCTCGATGACCGTTATCGTGGCGTCTACGGTCAGCGTGAAGTGGTGTTTATTCACCCGGATGATATGCAGGCACTGGGCTTCACTGAAGGCCAACTGGTGGATATCGAAACCCTGTGGAACGACGGTTTGACCCGTCGCGTCAGCGGTTTTAAATTGGTGCCCTACAATATTCCGCGTGGCAACCTGGCGGCGTATTACCCGGAAACCAACCCACTTGTCCCGCTTTCCAGCTACGGTGACGGCAGCGGCACACCGACCTCAAAATCGGTGCCAGTCAAACTGGCATTAACTGCCGCCGTACCCACCCAACGTATTGCCTGATCTGAAGGTTATCAGAAGGTAAAAAAGCCGCGTTAAGCGGCTTTTTACCCTGTTTTGGCCTTGCCGCGCGGGCATGATTCGCGTAAAACTGTCAGCCGCTCTTAGGCCACGAAACTAAATAAATTATGTTCCAGGATAACCCGCTGCTCGCGCAGCTGAAAGAGAAGCTCCACGCGCAGACGCCGCGCGCCGAAGGCGTGGTGAAAGGCACGGAAAAAGGTTTTGGCTTTCTGGAGGTTGATGCTCAGAAAAGCTACTTCATTCCACCGCCGCAAATGAAGAAAGTGATGCACGGCGACCGCATCGTTGCTGTGATCCACACCGATAAAGATCGCGAAAGTGCCGAGCCGGAAAGCCTGGTTGAGCCATTCCTGACGCGTTTTGTCGGCCGCGTACAGAAGAAAGATGATCGCCTGTCTATCGTGCCAGATCATCCGCTGCTGAAAGATGCTATTCAGTGCCGTGCTGCCCGTGGCGTGACCCACGATTTCCAGGCCGGTGACTGGGCCGTGGCTGAAATGCGTCGCCATCCTCTGAAAGGCGATCGTGGCTTTTATGCCGAACTGACCGAATTTATTACCACTGCGGATGACCATCTGGCACCGTGGTGGGTCACGCTGTCGCGCCACAACCTGGAGCGTGAAGCGCCGGAAGTCGGTTTTGGTGAGATGATTGATGAGCATCTGACGCGTGAAGACCTGACCGCGCTCGATTTCGTCACCATCGACAGCGCCAGCACCGAAGATATGGACGATGCGCTGTACGCAGAAGAGACTGCCGAAGGCAACCTGCTGCTGACTATCGCCATTGCCGATCCTACCGCTTATGTGCCGGAAGGCAGCGCGCTGGACAAACTGGCCGCGAAACGCGCCTTCACTAACTATCTGCCGGGCTTCAACATCCCGATGCTGCCGCGTGAACTGTCTGATGACGTTTGCTCGCTGCGCCCGAATGTACGCCGTCCGGCGCTGGCGTGCCGCGTTACCGTGTTGAAAGACGGTAGCCTGGCCGACGATATCCATTTCTTTGCCGCCTGGATCGAATCCAAAGCTAAACTGGTCTATGACGAAGTATCAGACTGGCTGGAAAACAACGGTAGCTGGCAGCCCGCCAGTGATGCCATTGCCCAACAGATTCGTCTGCTGCATCGTCTGTGTCTGGCGCGCGGCGACTGGCGTCAAACTCACGCCCTGGTGTTCAAAGACCGTCCGGATTACCGCTTTGTCCTGGGTGAAAAAGGTGAAGTGCTGGATATCATTGCCGAGCCTCGCCGCATCGCGAACCGTATCGTAGAAGAAGCGATGATCCTCGCGAACGTCTGTGCCGCCCGCGTGCTGCAACAGAAGCTGGGCTTCGGTATCTATAACGTGCATACCGGTTTCGACCTCGCCAACGCCGAACAGGCAGCAGGCGTGTTGGCCGGACACGGTATCACCGTTGATGCGCAGGCCATCACTACGCTGGAAGGTTTCCGTCAGCTGCGCCGTGAGCTGGATGCCCAGCCGACCCAGTATCTCGACAGCCGTATCCGTCGTTTCCAGGCCTTTGCTGAAATCAGCACCGAGCCAGGCCCGCACTTTGGCCTTGGTCTTGAGGCTTACGCTACCTGGACCTCACCCATCCGTAAGTTCGGCGATATGATTAACCATCGCCTGCTGAAAGCCATTATTCGCGGTGAAGCGATCAATCGCCCGCAGGATGATGTGACCGTGACCATGAGCGAACGTCGCCGCCTGAACCGTATGGCCGAGCGCGATGTCGGTGACTGGTTGTACGCGCGTTTCCTCGCGCCGTTTGCCGGTGGCGATCGCAAGTTCAGCGCAGAAATCATCGACGTTTCCCGTGGTGGTATGCGTGTGCGTCTGCTGGAGAATGGCGCGGTAGCCTTTATCCCTGCCCCGTTCATCCACGCGGTGCGTGATGAGCTGGTGTGTTCCCAGGAAAACGGCACCGTACAGATCAAAGGTGAAGTCGTTTATCGCGTCACCGATGTGATCGACGTGACCATCGCCGAAGTGCGTATGGAAACGCGTAGTGTAGTGGCGCGTCCTGCCAGTTAAGTTCTGACATCACCCGTAGCGGTGCGATTTATCGCGCAGGTTTTAAAAAGCGCGCGATAAATCGCGCCGCTACGGGACTCCTCCTTTTAAGTAATTGTTAAATTTGCACCTCGCTTCACACTTCTTCATCGATTCGCTGTCGCTTACATTCCATTACATTATTTTTAACTTGTTGTATTCGATCGTTTATTTTTCCCGGTCCCTACAAGGAGTTAACTCATGAACAACGTCAAAACCGGATTGATCTGGTTAGCGGTGGCGTTAATTGGTGCGGCGTCGTTCGCCATGCTGGCGCTAAGCCGTGGTGAACACGTCAATGCCGTCTGGTTGGTGATTGCCGCCGTGGCGTGCTACAGCATCGCTTATCGCTTTTACAGCCTGTTTATTGCCCGCCGTATTTTCGAACTGGACGATCGCCGCCGTACGCCAGCGGAGCGCTTTAACGATGGTCTGGATTACGTGCCTACCAACAAGTGGGTGCTGTTCGGCCACCACTTTGCCGCCATTGCCGGTGCTGGCCCACTGGTCGGCCCGATCCTCGCGGCACAAATGGGTTTCCTGCCAGGCACCATCTGGATTCTGGTCGGTGTGATGCTGGCTGGCGCAGTACAGGATTTCCTCGTGCTGTTTATCTCCACCCGCCGCGATGGGCGTTCGCTGGGTGAAATGGCGCGCCAGGAACTCGGCAGTTTTGCCGGGGTGATCACCATGCTTGGCGCACTCGGGGTGATGATCATTATTCTTTCGGCCCTGGCGTTGGTGGTGGTCAAAGCGCTGGCGAACAGCCCCTGGGGGTTGTTCACCATCGCCGCGACTATCCCGATTGCGCTGTTTATGGGCGTGTATATGCGCTTTCTGCGCCCGGGAAAAATCGCTGAGGTGTCGATTATTGGTTTTGTACTGATGATGGCGGCGATTATTTTTGGCGGTGATATCGCACAACATCCCTTCTGGGGACCGTTCTTCACCCTGAAAGGCACGGAACTCACCTGGGTGCTGGTGATTTATGGTTTTGTTGCCTCATCGCTGCCGGTATGGCTACTGCTGGCACCGCGTGACTATCTCTCTACCTTCCTGAAAATTGGCGTGATTATTGGTCTGGCGATCGGCATTTTGTTTGCCATGCCAGAATTGAAGATGCCTGCGGTAACTAAGTTTATCGATGGTACCGGCCCGGTGTTTTCCGGGGCGCTGTTCCCGTTCCTGTTTATCACCATCGCCTGTGGCGCGATTTCTGGTTTCCATGCGTTAGTCTCCAGCGGCACCACGCCGAAACTGGTGGAACGTGAAAGCCATATTCGTTTTATTGGCTATGGCGCGATGCTGATGGAATCCTTTGTCGCCATCATGGCGCTGATTTGCGCGTCGGTGCTGGATCCGGGCGTCTACTTTGCCATGAACGCCCCGACGGCGCTGATTGGCTCCACCGTGGAAAACGCGTCGCAGGTGATTAATGGCTGGGGTTTTGTCGTCACACCGGAAATGCTGACCACCATCGCTTCTGAAGTGGGTGAGAAGACCATCCTGTCCCGTGCGGGTGGTGCGCCAACCTTCGCCGTAGGAATGGCACATATCATTACTGAGGTGTTCAACAGCCGCGCCATGATGGCGTTCTGGTATCACTTCGCCATTCTGTTCGAAGCCTTGTTTATCCTTACCGCCGTGGACGCCGGTACGCGTGCCTGCCGTTTTATGGTGCAGGATTTGGTCGGCACCGTGGTGCCTTCACTTGCCAATAACCGTTCATGGCTCGGCAATATGGCGGGAACCACCGTGGCTGTTGCGGGTTGGGGTTTCTTTGTCTATCAGGGCGTGGTCGATCCCCTGGGCGGCATCAACACCTTGTGGCCATTGTTCGGTATTGGTAACCAGATGCTGGCGTCGATGGCGCTGATTCTCGGCACCGTGGTGCTGTTTAAGATGAAGAAACAACGTTACGCGTGGGTGACGATTCTGCCAACTGCCTGGTTGTTTATCACCTCAATGACCGCCGGATGGCAAAAGATTTTCCATGAAAAACCGTCGATTGGTTTCCTTGCCCAGGCGAATAAGTTCCGCAAAGGTCTGGATGAGGGCGTGATTATCGCACCCGCGAAAACCGTCGCTGATATGCAAACCATCGTGTTCAGCAACCAGATTAACGCCCTGCTGTGCGGTTTCTTCATGCTGGTGGCCGTCACCATGTTGATCGCGGCCTTCTTTGTCATTCGCCGTGCCCTGCGCAGTGACGTGCCGACCGTGCATGAGGCACCGGTGTCGCTGCGTAAGGAGGTGCGTAATGTCTGAGGCGATTTTAGCCTGGCGTAAACCGGCCGGGCGCTGGCAGATAAATCAGTGTCTGCCGCTGGGAGAGCCGCCGCGCACCCGCTGGCAAAAAATCTGGCGTGGCTTGCAGCAGAGCTTTCGCTTAATGGTCGGCGTACACGATTATCAAAATTATCTACAGCATATGCGTCTGCATCATCCCGAACAGCCCCCGATGAGTGAACGCGAATTTTATCGTTACTGCCTCGACGCCCGCTTTCCCAGCCAGCCAGGAAAATTGGGTAAGTGCCCGTGTTAATCCTGTTTAGCCCCAAATTTTTGGGGCTTTTTCGTGCCATTCATTTATCTAAACAAAAATATATTTGGATTGCATCTTGTGCTTACGCAAGAGGATGAATACTGTTGCTAAAATAATGAGATACCGCCTGCTGAGAACTCCCTGGAGGAAGTTTCCATGACCGATGAACAAGGGCAAACGTTGCTATACACCTTGTTTGGCACCACCAGCCCTCATTGGCGTCTGACTGCGGACAGCGATGCTTTACATTTTGCCGAAGAGGAAAATGCCCATACCAATCTGGCCGTTCCGCTAACCCCGGCACAGGCGAGTTTGTTGCGCGCCATGACCGTGATTACCTCCAGCATCAACCTGACGCTGTCGCTGCATGGCGTACCGGTGCCGATGCATTTTGTCGGTCGTAAAGTGAACCAGGCGACGTGGGCAGGCACCGCATCAGCCTGGGGAGACACCTCTTCTGTCGCACGCGATTTGACGCTGGGCCTGTCGTTTGCTGAGCAAGTGGTTTCCGAGGCCAACTCGGTGATCGTTATCCTCGACCAACGAGGTAACATTCAACGTTTTAATCGGTTAAGTGAAGAATACACTGGCCTGAAAGAACACGAAGTGATTGGCCGTAATGTGTTCCAGCTATTCATGACCAAACAGGAAGCCCAGGCCTCCCGCCGCAACATCGCCGGATTTTTTCGCGACGGCAACTCTTATGAAGTGGAACGCTGGATCAAAACCAAGAAAGGTCAGCGACTGTTTCTGTTTCGTAATAAGTTCGTTCACAGCGGCAGCGGAAAAAATGAAATTTTCCTCATCTGTTCAGGAACGGATATTACCGAGGAGCGCCGGGCCCAGGAGCGTCTGCGCGTGCTGGCCAACACCGATACGGTGACTGGGTTACCCAATCGCAATGCCATCCATCAGCAAATTAGTCTGGCACTTGAGACGGCGAAAGGCACGCAAACCGGCGTGGTGTATCTCGACTTAGACAATTTCAAGAAGGTGAATGACGCCTACGGGCACATGTTCGGTGACCAGTTACTACAGGCGGTTTCGCTGGCGATCCTTAGCTGCCTCGGCAAAGATCAAACCCTGGCGCGCCTCGGCGGTGACGAGTTTGTGGTACTGGCAGAAAATACCAGCCAGGCGGCGCTGGAAGCGATGGCTTCGCGGATCCTCGAACGGCTGCGTCAGCCTTTTCGCATCGGACTGATTGAGGTTTATAGCGGCTGCTCGCTCGGCATCGCCCTTGCCCCCTTGCATGGCGAAGACCGTGAAAGCCTGATCCGCAATGCCGATACCGCCATGTATCACGCCAAAGAAAATGGCCGCGGCAAGTTTTGCGTGTTTGCCAGCGAGATGAATCAGCGCGTGTTTGAGTATCTGTGGCTGGATACCAATCTGCGTAAAGCCCTGGACCAGGATCACCTGGTGGTGTATTACCAACCGAAAATCGACCGTGATGGCGAGGTGCGCAGTGCCGAAGCGCTGGTACGCTGGAATTCGCCGGAGCGTGGCCTGGTGCCACCAGGTGATTTTATTGCTTATGCGGAAGAATCCGGTCTGATTGTGCCGCTGGGGCGCTGGGTGATGCTGAATGTGTTGCAGCAGGTGATTGCGTGGCGCAAAGAAGGGATCTGGTTGCGGGTGGCCGTGAATGTTTCAGCCAAGCAATTGATTGATCAGAGTATCTATAGCGATCTGAAGCAGGCCCTGATTGAGAGTGGCATCAAGGATTGCCCGATTGATATCGAACTGACTGAAAGCTGCCTGATCGAAAACGAAGCCGATGCACTGAAACTAATGAAACAGTTTCAGGAGCTGGGGGCACAGGTGCATCTTGACGATTTCGGGACCGGTTACTCTTCCCTGTCACAGTTGGCGCGAGTACCGATTGACGCCATCAAGCTGGACCAGAGTTTTATTCGTAATATCAATAAGCAACCGGTGGCACAGTCCCTGGTGCGTGCCATTATGGCTGTGGCCAAAGCCCTGGAGTTGCAGGTGATTGCCGAGGGTATTGAAACCAAAGCCGAAGAAAAATTTGTGATGGCTAACGGCGTCGATGGGCGTCAGGGTTATTTTTACGCAAAACCAATGCCCGCAGACCAGCTCGGGCATTGGCTGGCTAAGCATCCTGCCCGCGTTTAACGCTGAACTGCGAGATTATCCGGCTTTGCGCAAGGATGCGCTATGACGGTTTTGCAGTTGCACCAGACGTTCCATATAAGCAATGTCTTTCGGTTCCAGCGTGAAGGCATAATCCACCCAATCTTCCGTTATATCCATCAGTTCCGCCCTTGAGAGTTGCAACACGCGCTGACGTGCTTTAAGCATCGCCCGTATGCCATTCAGTTTGGGACGTAAAGTGTCGATGAAGGTGCGTGTAGTGCGATAGCTGTCACCAGGCTGGAACACTTTGTCGACCAGACCACGGGTTTCATACCACTCCGCGCTGTGTGACTCCCCTTCACAAATTAACTCTTCAGCCAGCTTCATCCCCGCGCGGCGCGCCACTAACGAGTATCCGCCCATGCCGGGGAACAGGTTAAACGCAATTTCCGGGAACCCCATGCGTGCGCTGTTTTGCGCCAGAATGAAGTGGTGCGCCAGGGCGGCTTCAAATCCTCCGCCGAGAGCACTACCCTCGATCATTGCCAGCGTCACCGCGCCAGTATCAAAGCCTCGGGCGGCTGAATGGATGCAATCCACGCAGGCACGGGCGTAGGCACGCAGAGCTTCGCGCCGGTTGTTGCGAATGCATTCAACAAAGAAGCGTAAATCGCCCCCGGCGTTAAACATCTGAGGAACTAACGATCCCGTCACCCAGAAATCAATCGGTAAACCGGAACGCTGCGCCGCGTAGCTCAGGTTCATGATCTCTTCGATTAACTCGTGGTTGAAACTGGGTCGAGGTTGCGCCCGCAGCATCATCCACATGGTGTGACGCCCTTCTTCATAATAGGCAGCCAGTTGAGTGGTTTGTCCGACTTCGGTGAACAGTCGGCATGTCGGTTGGTTAATCACTGTCATAGTCTCATCCTCTAGTTATGTGATGCGTTAAACGCAATATCAGCGTAATCCAGAGTGAGGCCAGACCAAATGAGAGATTGATTTATAAAGCAAATTCCAGAGATTTCCCCGACACAGGGGTCGGGGAAAGATTAGCGGGCTTACTTAATAGCGGCGCGTTGGCCCACCGCAGCATGAAAACGCTTAACGCGGCGTGAATAAAGCGCCGTAATGATCGGCACCAATACTGAAGTGACAATTACTGATGTGGCCACTAAAGCGGTGGCGGCAGGCGCAACCGGTTTAAACTGCGGCAGCATTTCGGCAATCAACACCGGTGTCGCTACCGCTGCACCAGCGGTGCTGGAGGCAGCAATACCCGCCGTACCATCGCCGCCACCAATCAAGCGATCCGCCAGGATTAACGGAATGCCGGTGATGATGATGACCGTAACGCCAAGCAAAATACCGAGCAAACCGGTTTGGGCAATTACCGCTAAATCAATGGTGTTGCCGAGGGCAAAGGCAAAGAACGGAATCAGGGTGTGCACCGCCTTACCGAAAAACTCACGTAATTCAGGGTCAAGGTTGCCCAGGGCGAAGCCAACCAGGAATGGCAGAACTGCACCCACGAAGACGTGAGGTTCAAATGAGGCGATACCTGCGGTGCCCAGAATAACCATAGTCATCAGTGGTCCTGATTCGAGCGACATCAGCACAAACGCGCCCGCCTCCTCTTTCGAACCATATTGCTGCATGATTGACGCGTACAGGCCACCATTGGTCATATCCATCGCCGCCACCAGCGCCAGGGTGGAAAGACCGGCGAACATGCCCACTTCAACGCCATTTTCAGGCATGACGCGCGAGGCAATCGCAGCAACCACCCAGGCAACGGCGATTTTCGTTAATACCAGGGTGCCGGATTTACGCAGCACGGTACCGGTGGCACTGAGTTTGATCGATGCCCCCATACAGAAGAACCACACCGCCAGAATTGGCACGGTGCCGGTCATTAATCCATTGGTAAAGGAACCAAAATATTTGCCCGCGCCAGGGGAAAAGGTATGGCAAAGCGCGCCGAGAAACAGCGGGATCAACATCATACCGCCAGGAATTTTATCGATTGCACGTTTAATATGCATTTGAGTATCACCTGTACTAAGCCAGAGGGAGGTGCGTTATTTGTTGCCGTCAGGCATTACGGGCAAGATACCGGCTCACCACAGGCAAAAAAGTGATCGCAAATATATTTATGAAACGTTGTTTTATTTTTATTGGATTATCATTTTATTTTTTGATCAGCGTCGCCATACCAGTTGGTTGAAGGCAACAAAAAAGGCGCCAGATGGCGCCTGAAAGAGCTGCGCGATCAAGCGCGCCTGTTTATCACTTCTGCCCATACCAGGCGTTTTTGCCGTGTTTGCGCAGGTAATGCAGATCAAGCAACGTTTGCGAAATCGGTGGGAGTGCCTGGTGTAGTTGCTCGGTATGCAACGCCATATATGCGACCTCCTCCAGCACCACCGCGCTGTGCACTGCCGCATCCGCATCTTTCCCCCAGGCAAAAGGGCCATGCGAATTCACCAGCACCGCGGGAATCGCGGTGGGCGATATTTCGCGCTTAGCGAAGGTTTCGATAATCACCTGTCCGGTATTCCACTCATATTCCTGCTCGATTTCTTCACGCTGCATAGCCCGTGTGCAAGGAATGGTGCCGTAAAAATCATCCGCATGAGTGGTGCCCCAGGCGAGAATATCCCGCCCTGCCTGCGCCCAGATGGCAGCATGACGTGAATGGGTATGGACTATGCCGCCAATATCCGGCCAGGCGAGGTAAAGCGCGCGATGGGTGGCAGTGTCAGATGAGGGGCGCATCTTACCCTCCACCACTTTCCCGCTTTCCAGCTCCACCACCACCATATCGTCACGTTTCATATCAACGTACTTCACCCCGGAAGGTTTGATCACCAGCAGACCGCTTTCACGATCGAGGGCACTGACATTGCCCCAGGTAAAGGTCACCAGGTTATAACGTGGCAGATCCAGATTGGCTTCCAGCACCTGTTGTTTCAGCGCTTCCAGCATGTTTTTTCTCCCGTTAGATGTGATGGAGAAATTGTGCAAAGCCTGGCGCAAAAGCGTTATGGAAGGAATCGCTGTAAAAGCTGCTGAAAGTGGCTGAGGGCGTAAAAATGTGGCGTGAATTCGGAGTTTTCCATCTTCGGAAAAATCCCGTAATGATTAGACTGTCTCCAGCCAACCACGGGACGATTTTATTGCCCGGTGATGCGGCTATCACGCTGTTTTTGCATGCGGGCTGCGGATTGCAGGCTCAGGGATGAGAACCGTTATGAAACCACAGGGTGAAACGATTGCAGGAAACAACACCTATACTTAAAAGGTTGTCCCTGTATGTACAATCAAGGAGAAGTTTATGACAACAACAATGAAACGTCTGACCGCCGCCGTGCTGGCTACCACCCTGGTTATTGCCCTGAGCGGTTGTTCAAACTGGTCCAAGCGTGACCGCAATACCGCGATTGGTGCGGGTGCGGGTGCAATTGGCGGTTCTATTCTGACTAACGGAAGCGCATTGGGCACCATTGGTGGTGCTGCTGTTGGTGGCATTATCGGCCATCAGGTTCATTAATTCCGACTACATAACAAAAGGCTTACGCAGCGCATCTACATAAACAGGCCACTCACCGAGTGGCCTGGTCATTTCAACCGCCAGCCAGTTTGACCTTCATGCCTTTAGCTTCAAGCAGCGATTTCAACAGGTCGCGCTTATCGCCCTGAATCTCAATCACGCCGTCTTTCACCGCCCCACCGCAACCGCATTTTTTCTTCAGTTCGGCGGCCAGTTTGGTCAGCGCGTCATCATCGAGATCGACACCGGTGATCAGGCAAACACCTTTACCTTTACGACCACTGGTCTGACGTTGAATACGTACGATGCCATCGCCTTTCGGGCGTACAGCTTTCTCTTCGGTTGGCGTAATGCGGCCGGTTTCGGTGGAGTAAACCAGCGGATTGTCCTGAGCCATTAGCCCTCCTGTAAACTTTGCAGAATCTGTTGCAGGGTGGCGGCAGGATCGGCAGATTGGGTGATCGGACGCCCAATTACCATATAATCCACCCCTGCCTGCTGCGCCTGCTGTGGCGTCATGATACGACGCTGATCACCCGCGTCACTGCCTGCCGGACGAATTCCTGGTGTCACCAGCTTAAAGTCTTTGCCAATCACCTGTTTGAAATGTGCCGCTTCCTGTGCGGAGCACACCACGCCGTCAAGGCCACAGTCACGCGTCAGGCATGCCAGACGTTCGGCCTGTGCCGCAGGAGACAAGGTAATACCAAGCCCTTTCAGATCCTCTTCATCCATGCTGGTGAGTACGGTGACCGCAATCAGCAACGGCGCATCTTTACCGTACGACACCAGCGCCTCACGCGCTGCGTTCATCATGCGTGCCCCACCACTGGCGTGTACGTTAACCATCCATACGCCAAGGTCTGCTGCCGCCGCAACCGCATGCGCCGTGGTGTTCGGGATATCGTGGAATTTCAGATCGAGGAAGATTTCGAAACCACGATCCTGCAACGTTTTCACCAGCGTTGGCCCAAACAACGTGAACATCTCTTTGCCCACTTTCAGGCGGCATTGGCTCGGGTCGATGCGATCGACAAATTGCAGTGCGCTGTCGAGATTATGATAGTCGAGTGCCACCAGAATAGGTGAAGTGGTAACAGGCATAACGTTTCCTCAGTTACAGGCACCCGCAGGCGCGTTAGACAAACGGCAAGCATTCTACCTGCGCGACCTGATGACGACAATCACGGTGCCAGGATTTGTAACCTGTTTGACCGAACCCTGCACGATGCTGGAATGAATAAATAGTTTAAATTTCTAGTATGTTGTAACTATAAAATGACTTTTTTAGAAAAGACGGCCGTTATTGGCCGTCAAGTCCACGAATCGGTTTCACCGAAGACCAGGTGCGGCAGGAAGGACAATGCCAGTACAACGCATGCGCAGTGAAACCACATTTCTGGCAGCGATAGCGCGGCTTGGTGCGGATTTGCTCCCCCACCATATCGCGTAACACCATCAGACTCTCTTTTGCCCGACCATCTTCAGCTTCATGCAGGTGAAAATCCATTAAACGATGGAAAACCCGCATCGTCGGATGACGTTGCAACTGGCGATTAATATAGAGTTGCGCCGCTTCCGGGCCTTGTTGTTGTTCAAGGATATCGGCGAGATAGAGTTCAGCGACCGCTCCGGTATTCTCATCCACGCAACGTTGCAGGAATTGCGCCCATTGTTCGGGCTGATCCAGGCGCTGATAACACGTTTCGAGCATTGGCAAGGCTTCACTGACCAACTCTTTATCCTGTTCCAGCACCCGTTGTAAACGTTCGACCGCTTTTGCGTATTCGCCCTGCTCCATAAAAATGCGGCCGGTCATTATCGACACGCGCGCACTTTGACGATCCGCCGCCTCACCTTTTTTCAGCAGCGTCATGGCCCGTTCAAGATCGTCACTGCTGAGTGCCTGCAAAGCGAGTTCGCAGTAGAAATGGGCAATTTCGCCTTTCTGCTTGTCCTTTCCCAGCTTGACCAGTTTTTCTGCCACTTCAATGGCCTGCTGCCAGTCACTGGTTGCCTGGTGGATCAGCAGCAGTTGCTGCAACGCACCGATACGAAAATCCGTCTCATCCACCAGCTGGCTAAACATATCTTCTGCGCGGTCATACAAACCAGCCGCCATATAATCGCGGCCAAGTTGTTGCACCGCCAGCAGACGCTGGTCATAACTGAGCGATGCACTTTCCATCAGGGATTGGTGAATGCGGATGGCGCGGTCAACTTCGCCGCGTGAACGGAACAGGTTACCCAGGGTGAGATGGGCTTCGACCGTGCCGCTGTCTTCTTTCAACATGTCGAGGAAGAGATCAACGGCTTTGTCCTGCTGATTGGACAGCAGGAAGTTAACCCCCGCAACGTATTCACGCGACAGGCGATTGGCTTCCTGTTGCTTATCCTGTTGCGCACTGCGTCGGCCCATATACCAACCATACGCCGCAGCCACAGGAAGAAGCAGAAACAGCAATTCAAGCATCTAAGCTTAATCCCGACGACCGGCAGAAGGCGACGTTGTCACCGCCGTCGATTGTTCATTCTGTGCCTGCATACGTTTCAGTTTACGCTGCGCGTGTGCCAGCGATACCCGTAAACGCAACCAGAACAGGCCACAGATCGCCCATCCCAGCAAGAATCCCGCACCAAACAGAACAGCCAGCAATGTGGAAATACGAAATTCGCCCTGCGCCAGCAGATAGTTAAAAGTGATGATTTGGTCGTTATGTGCCCCGAGCGTCACGGAGATGATGAAAATGACCAATACCACGAGAAAAATCAGCAAATATTTCACAATGCATCCTGTCGTGAGGTTATCCAGTAGGAGTATGCCAAAAAAACCGCGCCGATGCTGCTTATCAGCGCATCAAACCGCCTGATTTAGGCAAGTGCAATCAATAATATGGGGCCGGATGCAAAAATTACAATCCGTCTTCACGCTGTGCAATCTCTTTTGCCTCTGCTGGCGGCACCGTCAACGGCCCGCAAAAACGTTGTGCTAACCAGGTCGCCACCGTGACCAGCAACCAGGAGATCAGTGTCGCCATCACCAAATCGCGTGGCCAATGCATCCCTAGCATCAGGCGGCTTCCCATCACCAACGTGGCCCAGAAAAATAACACCACAATTGTCAGGGTATGGCGACGGGGCCAGAGCAGACCTATAACCAGCAACGCCCAACTGGCTGCAAACATCGTATGGCCGGAAGGAAAAGCGAAGCCGGTTTCAAAAGCCCAATGCTTTTTTAACCATCCTGGTAGTTGCGTATCATCCGCCACCAGTTGCTCTACCAACTTGCCGCGCTGTTTACGCTTCAATTCATAGAATGCGCTTTCATTGACGCCATGACTTTTTTCCAGCCACACCACATAAGGTCGAGGTTCCTGGACCTGATCTTTGATGAAGGATTTGGTGTACTGACCGACCAGAATCGCGCCATTCATGATGACAAGCAGCAGGATGGCAGGCTTGAGCCGGAAACGCAGGCACCAGAGTACCCAGGCACTGAGGATCAGGCTGGTGAGGATTCCCCACGGGCTGGTGACCGTTTCAGTCATCCAGAATAATAGCTTTAACAGCGCACCATTTTCTCCTGGTTGCCACTGCCAGCCAGAAAGCCAGACGCTCAGCGGCATAATCAGCAACAGAAGCGTGCCAAGGGTGGTGCGTTGTATAATCTTTAACATCCATCGTCCTTAAAACCGCGCAAAACACTATGTCAGGCATAACTTTAGCTGAAAAAAGAATAACATAACCGTTGCAGCTTGGATAATTGTGCTTTATCACTACAATAACTCTGACTGATTAACTGCCTGCACCCAGGTTGTGGCACAATATTGTCAGTTTTCGGGCCAATCAGGCCCGTGCGTTATCATGATGATAGCGCATCCTCTGAAGGTTCTGGAGAGTCACATGCAGCTTAAACGGGTAGCAGAAGCCAAACTGCCCACGCCCTGGGGAGATTTCCTCATGGTTGGTTTTGAAGAACTGGCAACCGGTCACGACCATGTCGCGCTGGTCTACGGTGATGTTAGCGACCACAATCCGGTGCTGGCACGCGTCCACTCCGAATGCCTGACCGGTGACGCACTGTTCAGCCTGCGTTGCGATTGCGGATTTCAGCTGGAAGCCGCGCTGACCGCTATCGCTGAAGAAGGACGTGGTATCCTGCTTTATCATCGTCAGGAAGGTCGTAATATCGGCCTGCTAAACAAAATTCGCGCCTACGCCTTGCAGGACAAAGGCTACGATACGGTAGAAGCCAACCATCAGTTAGGTTTTGCCGCCGATGAGCGTGATTTCACCCTGTGTGCAGATATGTTCAAACTGCTGGGTGTCAACGAAGTGCGTTTACTGACCAATAACCCACGTAAAGTGGAAATTCTCAGCGAAGCTGGCATCAACATCGTTGAGCGCGTCCCGCTGATTGTCGGGCGTAACCCGAAGAACGCGCATTATCTCGATACCAAAGCTGAAAAAATGGGCCATTTGCTGCCGAAGCAATAAAACAAAGCCGGGAAATTATCCCGGCTTTTTTCTTAGTTCAGCATATTACGGATCACGTAGTGCAGAATGCCGTCATTCTGGTAATAGGTCAGTTCATTGCCGGTATCGATGCGACAACGTGTCTCCAGCGTCTCTGTAGCACCATCCATGCGCGTCAGCGTCACCTTAACTGTACCGCCAGGCTTGAGCTGATTCAGGTTCGCCACATCAATGTGTTCCTCTCCGGTTAAGTTGAGCGTTTTACGCGTAACGCCCTGTGGGAACTCCAGCGGCAGAATCCCCATACCAATCAGATTGGAACGGTGGATACGTTCAAATGACTCGGCAATCACCACACGTACCCCCTGCAATCGTGGCCCCTTGGCTGCCCAGTCACGACTGGATCCCGATCCATATTCTTTCCCGGCAATCACCGCGAGCGGAACCCCCTCGGACTGATACTTCATGGCTGCATCGTAGATCGCCAATTGCTCATTACTGGGGAAATGTTTGGTGTAACCCCCCTCCACGCCCGGCACCATCTCATTGCGAATACGGATATTGGCAAAGGTACCGCGCATCATCACCTCATGGTTGCCGCGTCTTGATCCATATGAGTTGAAGTCCGTACGTTCCACACCGTGCGCCAGCAGATAACGCCCTGCCGGGCTTTCTGCCTTGATACTTCCCGCCGGGGAGATATGGTCGGTGGTGACGGAGTCTCCCAGCATCGCCAGAATGCGTGCTCCTTTGATGTCCTGCACCGGTTTCGGTGTTTTTTCCATATCGTCAAAGAACGGAGAAAGTCGGATATAGGTTGAATCTTCATCCCAGTCATAGGTGGCCGCTTCACTGACTTTAATCTGCTGCCATTCCGGGGTGCCATCAAACACTTCGGCATACTCTTTGTGGAACATATCGCTGGTGACTTTTTGCACATACTCGGCAATTTCTTCCGGCGACGGCCAGATTTCTTTCAGATAAACATCCTTCCCGCGCTGATCCTGACCGATGGGATCGTTTTGCAGATTGAGTTTCATGTTGCCCGCCAGCGCATAGGCCACCACCAGCGGTGGCGACGCCAGCCAGTTGGTTTTCACCAGGGGATGGATACGACCTTCAAAATTTCGGTTACCCGAGAGCACCGCGCCGACAGTCAGGTCACCCTCTTTAATGGCGCTCTCAATGCTGTCTGGTAATGGCCCGGAGTTACCAATGCATGTGGTGCATCCATAACCCACCAGATTAAAACCCAGCTCATCCAGATAGGGCGTAAGTTGCGCCACGGCCAAATAATCGGACACCACTTTAGAGCCGGGGGCCAGTGACGCTTTGACCCACGGCTTACGCATCAATCCCTTTTCCACCGCTTTTTTCGCCAACAGTCCCGCAGCCATCAGCACACTGGGATTCGAGGTGTTGGTGCAGGAGGTAATCGCCGCGATCACTACCGCCCCATCATCCAGTTGATGGCTATCCCCCGTCTCACTGTCACGATAGCTGACACTTTTATGCGGTTTCTGTGCCTGGTTCACCTCCAGTTCATTACTCGCCGCGAAGGCCGCAGGGACATCCGCCAGAGAGACGCGGTCCTGTGGACGTTTCGGACCGGCGAGGCTGGATTCAACCTCGTTCATATCCAGCGCCAGCGTGCTGGTGAAGATCGGTTCATCACCTGGATTACGCCACATACCTTGTGCTTTGGCATAGGCTTCAACCAATTTAATCTGCTCGCTGTCACGTCCTGTCAGCGTCATGTAGCTAAGAGTAATGTCATCTATCGGGAAAAAGCCGCAGGTGGCACCATATTCGGGAGACATATTGGCGATAGTTGCACGATCAGCCAACGGCAGATCCGCCAGACCATCGCCATAGAATTCAACGAACTTGCCTACAACGCCGTGCTTACGCAGCATCTGCGTGACGGTCAATACCAGATCGGTCGCCGTGATCCCTGGCCGCAGTTTGCCGGTCAGTTTAAAACCGACCACGTCGGGAATCAGCATCGATACCGGCTGGCCGAGCATTGCTGCCTCAGCTTCAATACCGCCAACCCCCCACCCCAATACACCGAGCGCATTGATCATCGTAGTGTGGGAATCGGTGCCAACCAGGGTATCGGGATACGCTACCTCGTTGCCATCCTGGCTTTCATGCCAGACCGCCTGGCCGAGATATTCCAGATTTACCTGGTGACAAATGCCGGTGCCTGGCGGCACCACGCGAAAACGATTGAAAGCTTTTTGCCCCCAGCGCAGAAAGACATAACGTTCATGGTTGCGCTCCATCTCCAACCGCACGTTCTCTTCAAATGCCTCATCGTCACCAAAATGGTCAACGGTGACAGAATGGTCAATCACCAGGTCAACCGGAGAGAGCGGATTTACTCTGGCGACATCGCCGCCAAGGCGTTTCACCGCCTCGCGCATTGCCGCCAGGTCAACCACCGCGGGAACGCCGGTAAAATCCTGCATCAGCACGCGCGCCGGACGATAGGCAATTTCACGGTCGGCGTGCGCATCGTTTTGCCATGCGGCCAGCGCCTGAATATCTTCCGCCGTCACAGAATCGCCATCCTGCCAGCGCAGCAGATTCTCCAGCAGGACTTTCATGGATTTAGGCAGGCGTTCAAGGGTTCCAACGTGATGGGATGCTTTTTGCAGGCTGTAGTAGTGATAAGTATGGTTACCAACTTCGAGCGTCTCCCGGCTCTGCTCGCGCAACGTTAACGACATAGCTCCTCCTCATGGGTTTCTCTTAACCTCAGTAACCGCAAGGTTTAGCTTAAAGATAGACCACATTTTCGTTAACGTTTTGATAACAACACGAATTGACACATTGATCCAAAAACAAAAATGCCCTGGATATTGGCCAGGGCATTTAAAAAAAGAAATAATTTGAGTTATTAAATTACATCATCGTCCACACGGCAGCAGCCCAAACAGCGAATGAAAAGGCATATACGCTGAACCATGACAGGGTAATTGTACTATTCATTGAGTTCATTAAGTCACTCCCTCCCGGATTCCGGGTAAAAAAGGGCTACGGTCTTCAGCCTTAGCTGATGACACCATTTTTTATATGCTGAGTGTTATAGGAAGGGCGTTCAAATTGCCCACCGGATAACCCGGTAAAGAGAAGGACTATTCGTCTATATAAAGAACTGAACGCAGACTGCGTTATTTGGACTTCGGATCCATGAATGATTCAATAAAACCGCGCTGCTTTTCACTCAGTTCCCAGGATGCCGGTATCGCTACATCTTGTTCTGTGCTGGCAACGTCTTTCGCTTTACACGCAGGCGTGTTGGGCTGACGTGCAGAAACCGGAGATTTACGACTGAGTGTATTTGCCCACATGGCTTAACCCCACATACGCCAAATCATTAATGCCACCACTACCCAGAACAAGGCTGAAGCAGCGAAGACAGTCAACCAGGCTTTGCGACGGATGTTCCCTGAACGCTCAACCTTGGTGCTTTTAGCCCGGAAGTCCGGTTGTACAGTTAATCTCGTAGCCATAGTTTTTGATAATCACTCTCAATAAAACGATTGTTAACATCGATTAAGATTTAGGACGAATCCTAAACGCCTTAAGTCCAAAAATCCAGTTATTTTTATTGAGCACAACGATTAATGCTATTTATCAAAACACCGAAAAATGATGAGATAAATTTAATAACTAAGCAAACTATTAATTAAAAACTAACTTTGTAAATTTGGGTTAAATCAAAATTAGATCCATTCTAAATTCAAGTTTAAATTAGCGAGGCAGCTAAAAAGCCCTTCGCCATCAACTCTTAACTGGAGTATGGGAATATTCCTGGGATCACGCAAAGCGGTAAAGTAAAAAATGTGTACTAATTCGCATTTAACAACTAACAATGAAAAAACATGTGACCGATGTTTCATTTACATAAAATTAATCTAATTTTTGAGCTACCAATGGCGCTAAGCAACGGCAAAAAAAACAAAGGGTGCCCAATGGGCACCCTGTTAACATAATGAGTTTACAGGCTATTTGAAGGGTAACTTGATATCACGGAACATCGCTTCGATATCTTCGTTGGAGCGCAATGCCACCGCAGTATCCACCACATCGCGGGTCAAATGCGGTGCGAAACGTTGAATAAAATCATACATATAGCTTCGCAGGAAAGTGCTACGTCTGAAGCCAATTTTTGTCGTGCTATTGGTAAAGATCTCTGATGCTTCAATGCGTACCAGATCAGGGTCAGAAACCGGATCTACCGCCATGCTGGCAATCACCCCAACCCCCAGCCCCAGACGGACATAGGTCTTAATGACGTCAGCATCGGTTGCAGTAAACACAATACGCGGCGTCAGCCCCGCACGATTAAACGCCGTATCCAGTTCAGAACGCCCGGTAAAGCCGAAGGTATATGTCACCAACGGAAACTCCGCCAGTTCCTCTATCGTCACCTGCGCTTTGCCTGCCAGCGGATGGTCTGGCGTCACGACAATCGCACGATTCCAGTGATAGCAAGGCAGCATAATCAGGTCATCGTAAAGATGCAGCGCTTCGGTGGCGATGGCAAAGTCAGCATTACCTTTTGAAACTGCTTCCGCAATTTGCGTCGGTGAGCCTTGGTGCATATGCAGGGAAACACGAGGATAGCGTTCAATAAAGCCTTTGATTACACCGGGAAGCGCATAACGTGCCTGGGTATGGGTGGTGGCGACGTATAAAGAGCCTTTATCAGGCCAGGTATGCTCACCCGCCACCGATTTGATGGCATCCACTTTTGATAACACTTCACGGGCAATGCGGATGATTTCCTCACCGGCTGGTGTCACCTGCGTCAGGTGCTTACCGCTACGGGCAAAAATCTGCACCCCCAGCTCATCTTCCAGCATTCTGACCTGCTTACTGATGCCCGGCTGCGACGTATATAAGCCTTCTGCCGTCGAAGAAACATTGAGGTTGTGATTGACCACTTCAACGATGTAGCGCAACTGCTGCAATTTCATAGTTATATCTTCCCGGTAGGCGACAGAGGAGCAATCCCGGCGAGCGTATTTTCGCCTTGAGCGAGGTTTTCAGGGAAAGCGTGTCAGCGAAACGTAAAATCTATAACCACTATATCAGTTAAAGAAAGAATGTAGAACGATTAGCTATAAGGATGGTGAAAAGGCCAGCTGACGCTGGCCTTGGGGGGATTACTTCTTCGCTTCCTGCCAACTGCCATCGATATAGAAGGCAGACCAACCGGTCGCTTTGCCCTCTTTCTCCGAAGCAACATACTGTTGTTTCGTTTTACGGCTAAAACGCACCATGGTTTTGTTGCCTTCCGGATCGGCTGCCGGCGCTTCCGCCAGGTACTTCAGTTTCTCAGGCAGGCGATCGGCGAAACGCTGCAACTCTTCCACCAGTGGTGCACGGGTTTCGCGTGATTTCGGGAAGGTGTTGGCTGCGAGGAACACGCCAGCAGCACCGTCACGCAACACAAAATAAGCGTCTGACTTCTCACACGGCAGTTCTGGCAACGGGACCGGATCTTCCTTCGGCGGTGCCACTTCACCATTACGCAGGATTTTACGGGTATTTTTACACTCGTCGTTGGTACAGGCCATGTACTTACCAAAACGCCCCATTTTCAGGTGCATTTCCGAGCCACATTTTTCACACTCAACAATCGGGCCGTCGTACCCTTTGATACGGAACTCACCTTGCTCGATCTCGTAGCCGTCACATTCCGGGTTATTACCGCAGACGTGCAACTTGCGCTGATTATCAATCAGATAGCTGTCCATCGCGGTGCCGCATTTCTGGCAACGACGACGGGCGCGCAACGCGTTGGTTTCGGCGTCGTCACCTTCCAGCACGTTGAGTACTTCATTTTCCGGGATCAGGTTGATGGTTTGCTTGCAACGCTCTTTCGGCGGCAAGGCATAACCTGAACAGCCAAGGAACACGCCGGTGCTGGCAGTACGAATCCCCATCTTACGTCCACAGGTTGGACAATCGATAGATGTCAGCACCATCTGGTTCGGCTGCATGCCGCCCTCTTCCGGTTCTTTTTCCGCCTGGTCCAGCTGCTGGCTAAAATCGCTAAAGAACGAATCCAGCACGCCCTTCCATTCAGCCTGATTATTCGCGACCTGGTCGAGGCTGTCTTCCATATGGGCTGTGAAATCGTAGTTCATCAGCTCGCGGAAGTTTTCTTCCAGACGATCGGTCACAATCTCACCCATCTTCTCGGCATAGAAACGGCGGTTTTCTACCCGCACATAACCACGATCCTGGATGGTCGAGATAATCGAAGCGTAGGTCGAAGGACGACCAATACCGCGTTTTTCCAGTTCACGTACCAGCGAAGCTTCGCTGAAACGGGCTGGCGGTTTGGTGAAATGCTGGCTTGGCAGCACTTCTTTGAGATCCAGCACATCACCCACGTTTACCGGTGGCAGCGTCAAATCTTCATCATTTTTACGCAGCGCGGGCATCACGCGCGTCCAGCCGTCAAAACGCAGTGTGCGTCCTTTGGCTTTCAGTTTGAAATCACCTGCGCCAACGGTCAGGGTGGTGGAATCATACTGCGCCGGTACCATCTGACAGGCGACAAACTGACGCCAAATCAGCTGATACAGTTTCTGCGCATCTGTTTCCATATCTTTAAGTTGGTCTGCTGCCACAGCCACATCAGAAGGACGAATCGCTTCGTGCGCTTCCTGCGAGTTATCTTTGCTGGCGTAGGTATTTGGCGCATCCGGCAGATATTTGGCACCGAAGTTTTTATCGATATAACCGCGTGCCATAGCAATGGCATCCTGACTCAGGTTGGTGGAGTCAGTACGCATATAAGTAATGTGGCCCGCTTCATACAGACGCTGTGCCATCATCATGGTTTTCTTCACCCCGAAGCCGAGACGCGTGCTGGCCGCCTGTTGCAACGTGGAAGTGATAAAGGGCGCAGAAGGTTTGCTGCTGGTCGGTTTGTCTTCACGGTCCAGTACGTCGTAACGCGCTTTTTGCAGCAACGCCACCGCGGCATAGGTTTGCTCGCGGTTAACCGGACGGAACGCCTTGTCACCCTGATGAGTCACCTGCATAGCCAGTGCATCACCTTTCGGCGTCACCAGGTCAGCATCAACTTCCCAGTATTCTTCCGGAACGAAGGCTTTGATTTCACGTTCGCGCTCAACCACCAGGCGCACTGCCACCGACTGCACACGTCCGGCAGAGAGGCCTCGGGCGATTTTTTTCCACAGCAGCGGAGAAACCATATAACCCACCACGCGGTCCATAAAACGGCGCGCCTGTTGGGCATTAACACGTTCGATATTCAGTTCGCCAGGCTTCTCAAACGCCTGACGAATCGCATTTTTGGTGATTTCGTTAAACACCACGCGGCTGAAACGCTTGTCATCACCACCGATCACTTCCCGCAGGTGCCAGGCAATGGCTTCCCCTTCGCGGTCAAGGTCGGTTGCGAGATAGATATGGTCAGCATCGGCAGCCAGGCTTTTTAGCTCAGAGACCACTTTCTCTTTGCCTGGCAGAATTTGATAATCTGCCTGCCAGCCATGCCAGGGATCCACGCCCATACGGTTGACCAGCGCGGCTTTTTCGTCTTTTTTGACCTTTTTGCCAGCCGGTTTCGCTTTTTCCCCATCGGCAGTTTTACGGGCAGTTGAACCACTGGTCGGCAAATCACGGATATGACCGACGCTGGATTTCACCACGTAGTCATTACCGAGGTATTTATTGATTGTTTTGGCCTTTGCCGGGGACTCAACGATGACGAGTGCTTTACCCATATGTACCTTTACCTAATTGAAACGTCCTGATAAACGGGAGAGGATTGAAGACCCTAAAACCCAATGGGTTCAATATTGCTGCCACTGTTTCACTTTTCAAGGCAACCGGGACAATCTCAGGTCAGATTGCATCGACTTATGCAACTTTATGATTAGGAGCGAGTTTTCCATCTGACAATATCACACATCCCAGTGTGATCTCCCTGAAATCTGAATCGCCCACACTCTACCTGATAAAATCCGTTACGCAACTTAATTAGCATCCTGGTTAATTTTGCGCCAACTTAACACTCCCGCGCGGGTTTGCACCTTATGCTCACTGGCAAGTAATATAGAAGGAGAAAAGAGGCTGTCAAAAAAGGAGTGAATAATGTCAGCATTTACGGAATCCATTTCGCGCCAGGCGTTACTGGAAAAGGCCAATCAACTGATCAAAGAACACGATGATTATTTTGCCGGTATGGAAGCGACTGATGTCATCCAGCAACGCGATGTGCTGGTGTTTCGCGGCCCGTTGTTTCTCGATAACGACGAGTTACCGACCGCCAAAACCACCGCGGTATTTAACGTGTTTAAATACCTGGCTATCACCTTCTCGTCCCAGTATCACCTTGAATAAAACGGCTTATCAGCTGTGATACGTAGCAGCGCGATAAATCGTGCCGCTACGTATGTGCTTTACAGCAGCGGCTTATTACCACGCTGCCACATTTTCAGAATCAGTCGTTCTGCGGCAAGACTGGCGCTATGGGTCATACGATCGATCATTTTACGTTTGCGCGCATAATGCACACCCAGCACGGTGAAGCGTTCCATCTGATTGATAATCAGCGCATCGCTGGTGCCAATCTCATCCACCAGCCCCAGTTCCAGCGCCTGGCGCCCGTACCAATGTTCACCCGTAGCGACTTTTTCCACATCCAGCCCTGGGCGCATCTGATGGACAAAATTTTTGAACAGCAGATGAGTTTCATTCAGGTCTTCACGAAACTTGTCACGCCCTTCATCGGTATTTTCACCGAACAAAGTCAGGGTGCGCTTATATTGCCCGGCGGTATGCAGTTCAACATCAATATCGTTTCGCTTTAGCAGGCGATTAAAATTAGGAATCTGCGCCACTACCCCGATTGAGCCGATGATTGAGAAAGGTGCGGCAACGATACGATCGGCCACGCACGCCATCATATAACCGCCGCTGGCCGCTACCTTATCTACCGCTGCCGTCAGCGTCAGGCCAGCATCGCGCAGACGTTGCAGCTGCGAAGCCGCCAGGCCGTAGCCGTGCACCACACCGCCCGGGCTTTCCAGCTTCAGCAGCACCTCATCGCCAGGCGTTGCCACCGCCAGCACAGCGGAGATCTCTTCACGCAACGAACTGACTTCTCCGGCGTCCATGCTGCCTTTAAATTCCAGCACGTAAAGCGTCGGCTTTTCGGTCTCCGTCACGCCTGTTTTCGCCTGTCGTTTGGCGAGTTTAGCTTTTTGTTTCTCTTCTTTTTTATGTTGCTTCAACCAAACTTTTTGCGCTTGCGGTTTCATCTTCGCCAACTGCAAATCTTCTTTCATCTGGCGGTAGTCTTCATCCAGATGGGTTAAGCGCAGCTGACCACCGCTGTGACGTTTCCGCATCGCCGCATTGAGCACAATCAGAACAATAGCTGCGATCGTCACCACTAAGGTGACGGCCTTGGCCAGAAATAATCCATAACTGGAGAGTAAATCCATTCTGCCGCCTTATTAAACAGTGAATTACAAACAAAGCCCGAGTTTACCCGCTTTAGTGGCATTCGTCGCCTGAATTGCCCGCGGGCGGCACAGAAAGCGCGGTTGAGCGATTGCGCCAGCCCGCAAATTAAGGCATAAAGCCAAAAAACCTTCTGACCTGTGCAAAGGACATCGCTGTGCATTATCAACCGAAAAGCGATCTGCTTGAAAACCGTATTATCCTGGTAACCGGCGCTTCAGACGGTATTGGCCGTGAAGCCGCGTTAACCTATGCGCGCTATGGCGCGCAGGTGATCCTGCTGGGGCGCAACCCGCACACCTTGCAGCAAACTGAACAGGCGATTAATCAGCTGCAAAAAAAACCGGCATCCACCCTGCTGCTGGATTTTGCCCATGCCACGCCTGAGAGCTGCCAGCAACTGGCGCAACAACTGGCGCAGCAAGTGCCGCGCCTCGACGGGGTGCTGCACAACGCGGGCATCCTCGGTGAGATTGTCCCCCTGGCAGAGCTGGAGCCGCATATCTGGCGTCAGGTGATGCAGATTAACCTTGATGCTACCTTCTACCTCACTCAGGCCCTGCTGCCATTGCTGCTGAAATCCGATGCCGGATCGCTGATCTTTACCACCTCGAGCGTCGGTCGCGTTGGTCGCTCCGGTTGGGGGGCGTATGCGGTATCGAAATTCGCCACCGAGGGGATGATGCAGGTGCTGGCAGATGAATACAAAAACCGCCATTTACGGGTGAACTGCATCAATCCCGGCGGCACCCGCACCAAAATGCGCGCCAGTGCCTTCCCGCAGGAAGATGCCAGCCTGCTGAAAACCCCGGCGGATTTGATGCCGTTGTATCTTTATTTAATGGGTGATGACAGCCGCCGCAAGACTGGCATCAGTTTTGATGCTCAGCCAGGACGCAAACCCGGACCGGCCAGCGCATGAGTGAACAACGACATCAACAACGTCAGCAGCGTTTGAAAGAACAGGTTGATGCACGCATCAAAGCGGCGAATGAGGTGCGCGGCATTCTGATGGTGTTTACCGGCAATGGCAAAGGCAAGACCACCGCCGCGTTTGGCACAGCCCTGCGCGCTTGTGGTCACGGTAAAAAAGTTGCTGCTATTCAGTTCATTAAAGGTGAATGGCCCAACGGCGAGCGTAATCTGCTGGAACAGCACGGAGTGGAATTCCAGGTGATGGCGACCGGCTTTACCTGGGAAACCCAGAACCGGGCGACCGATACCGCCGCTTGCCAGCAGGTGTGGCAACATGCAAAACGTATGCTGGCGGATCCGCAACTGGATTTAGTGATTCTGGATGAGATCACTTACATGGTTAGCATGGATTATCTGGATCTGGATGAACTGGTCGCCGCATTGCAGCAACGGCCCGCGGGACAGAGCGTGATCATTACCGGCCGCGGCTGCCATCGCAGCTTAACCGAGCTGGCGGATACCGTGACGGAAATGCGTCCGGTGAAACACGCCTTTGATGCCGGGATTCAGGCCCAGCAGGGTATTGACTGGTAAAAAAGACGCCGGGCTGGCGTCCTTTTTATTCTCAGGCGCCGCGTTTGCTGCTACGGCGTGGTGAGTTGCTCACCTGGCTGTGCCGCTTCACCGCACGGCGGATCTGGTTGGCTTTGGTACGACGGCGATCTTTCTCCACCGCAACTTTGGTCACCGTCTCTTCCGGCATCCCCACCAGGGTACGCAGATAGTTCACCGCCGGTAATTCCAGCTCCATCCAGCCACCGCGCGGCAGCCCCTTCGGTAGTTGGATATCACCATAACGCACACGCATCAGGCGGCTCACCTGCACGCCTACCGCTTCCCATAAACGACGAACTTCACGGTTACGTCCTTCGGTCAGCGTGACGTTGTACCACTGGTTGATCCCTTCACCACCTGCAAAACGCAGGGTTTTGAACGCAGCAGGACCGTCTTCCAGTTGCACGCCCTTGCTCAGTTGACGAATTTTATCGTCGCCCACTTCACCGAACACGCGCACGGCATATTCACGCTCGACTTCACGGCTGGGATGCATCAGGCGGTTCGCCAGTTCCCCGTCGGTGGTGAACAGCAGCAAGCCACAGGTGTTCACGTCCAGACGGCCAACGGCAATCCAGCGGGAACCGCGCAGGCGCGGCAGACGATCAAACACCGTCGGACGACCTTCCGGATCGTTACGCGTACAGAGTTCGCCTTCAGGTTTGTAGTAGGCTAACACCCGGCATACTTCGGTGGTGGATTCAGCGATGGACACCAGATGCCCATCGATGCGGATTTTCAGGGATTTGTCGCTTTCGATGCGATCGCCCAGCGTCGCCAGTTTGCCGTCAACGCTGACGCGTCCGGCTGAAATCATGGTTTCGATTTCACGGCGCGAGCCATGACCGGCGCGCGCTAACACTTTCTGTAATTTCTCGCTCATTGAGCAGCCTCGTTGTCGCCTTCCCAGGCGTCGTGGTAAGAAGGTACAGATACAGGGATTACCAGTTCCCATATCGGAATTCGGATTAACCGCCAGACCTTCAGGCGGCCCGCGATTTTACACTAAGCATAGCAGCGTTAAAACCTTTTACTTTTCTGCCGATAACAATGGTCGCGCAGATTTCCATCACCCTGGGGTCAAAAATCCCATCCATTCGCCAGACTAATAAATCACATTCTGCGCTACGCAGCGACTTTGACTCAACCCTCTGAATTTTTGTCTTTTTAGCTTAAGACTTTCCTGGCTTAAACCGACCTCACTTAAACAAACTGATACATTAGCCAGACTCAAGGCTCATATCGCAGCAGAGCTATCTGTACTTATGATAAAGTGCCATTTCAAAGACCAAGCCTTAAGGTAAAAACAGGATAAAACTCCACTCAAAAAGGTTAAGTAAGTTTCGTAAGCGCATTAAATGTAAATCCTCAGCCAAATAATATCGTGGATTGGATTATATCTATATTTTCCGATTTATTTGATAAAGGTTAAATTTCTGAATTGTTCTGAATTAAAAATTGTGTAAAATTTGAGCCTGAAATCCAGTGCATCGTAAAAATAAAAAAATTAAGCCTTACTTTTTATTATCGATTTACCAACAAATCATTAACGAGCACTGTGAAATTTCATTGATATTATAAACCGGCGCGCGCGGGAGCTGTTGCGTTAATTCATTCAGGTACGAATTAAACTTGCATGCCAAAAATCTTCACCAGGGATTTTGCCGGCATGCCTGAATAAAGATGACTATTATGAGAACGTCACTGCTTTGGCCTGCGCTCGCCGCGCTGGCACTGAGCGGTTGTTCCGTGGGCCATACTGAGTACAGCCGTGCGGCGCTGCAACACGTTGATATGAGCGTGACCGGCATCCCGACTGTACTGGGTTTAGGTGTCCTTGGCACAACCATTCCCTTAACGCCAGAATACAGCCTGACCGCCGCGCACGTTGCAACCACTGCCGTCCAGCGTGTGAAGGCTTATCATCCGTATTGTGATGTGGCAATTATTTATCACAAGAACGATCCCAGTACCCTGGTTAAATTCCGCAAAAGCAACATTGGCGAACCGATTAAGATGTACGGTTACAGTTTTGTTTCTGCCATGCCAGTGGAATCAAGTGGCGTTAATTTAGCGCGCACTGCAATTAACAATCGCTGGAATAAAAAACCTTGTGTCGCAATGGCAACCAATGCCGGTGTTGTACAGGGAATGTCGGGCGGCGCGGTTTATAATGCAGACCAGACGATGGCCGGCGTTATTGTCGGCTATAGCCACCGGATTGATAATATTCGTAGCGGTCAGGCAGTGTTGAAAGATGTGTCGCTGTATATTCCGTACGGTGAATTCAGGAGCTGGCTGGAGAGAAATATTGGTCAGACACCCGACAGCGCACCTGACCACACATAATTACTGGAACGGGCGAATATCGCCCACCCCTTCACGCACGATGACCGGAGCATCGCTGGTGAGATCGATAACCGTGGTCGGCTGCTGTCCCAGCGTGCCGCCATCGATGATCAGGTCCACCAGCTTGCCGATGCTGTGCTGAATCTCTTCCGGATCGGATTCGGTGAAATCGTTGCCTGGCAGCATCAGCGAGGTCGACATCATCGGTTCGTTGAGCGCTTCCAGCAGTGCCAGAGCCACCGGGTTCGACGGCACACGCAGACCAATGGTCTTACGTTTGTCGTTCATCAGGCGACGCGGCACCTCTTTGGTCGCTTTCAGAATAAAGGTGTAGCTTCCCGGCGTGTTGTTTTTAATGATGCGAAACGCCGAGTTGTCCACCTGTGAATAGGTCGAAAGCTCCGATAAATCACGGCACATCAGGGTAAAGTTGTGATGCCCATCCAGCTGACGAATGCGGCAAATACGCTCCATGGCATTTTTCTCTTCGAGACGGCAGCCCAGCGCGTAACCGGAATCGGTCGGATAGACAATCACCCCACCTTTGTTGAGATAGTCAACCGCCTGGTTGACCAGACGCGGTTGCGGATTTTCCGGATGAATATGGAACAATTGACTCATAAAAACCTCATATCACCTGTCGCTGGGGTTCAGCTCAGGCGCAAGCACGGGAAAGCGTTCCCAGATCGGTTCCACACCGCCTGGTAACCACAGCTTGCGACCCAGTTCGATCCACGGACAGGGTTGGTGAAAATCAGATCCCTGCGACGCTGCCAGCTGATGTTCGCGGGCATACGTTGCCAGCTGGCTACGTTCGTTTGGTGCCTGCTGGCATTGCGCCACTTCCATTGCATCGCCACCTGCATCCGTGAAATGGGCGATCAGTCGTCTCAGCCATTTGCCGGAAAGACCGTAACGTCCGGGGTGTGCCAGCACGGCAAAGCCACCAGAATCATGAATTGCATCAATGGCTTGTTTAATTGTACACCATTGCGGAGGCACATAACCGGTTTTCCCACGCGCCAGGTAGTTCTTAAACACCTGGGCAAGGTTATCCGCTTTCCCGATTTCAACCAGATAGCGGGCAAAATGGCCGCGCGTGATCACCCCACCCTGTGCCAGACGCTGCGCTCCGTCCAGCGCACCAGGAATTCGTGCGCGCTCCAGCCGTTCGGCGATCAGCAGCGCCCGTTGCTCACGGCAGTGATGTTGCTGCGCCAGGAATTGGGTCAGTGCCAGATGCTGGCAGTCGACATGCAATCCGACAATATGGATTTCATGATTTTCCCATAACGTTGAGGCTTCCAGCCCGGCGACCACTTTAAGCGGCAAGTTCTGCTGCGCTACCGTTTGTTGCGCTTCCGCCACCCCGGCAACGGTATCGTGATCGGTAATGGCGAGCACGCCGACACGCATCTCCACTGCACGCTGCACCAGCGCCGCAGGGGTCAGCACGCCGTCAGAAGCCAGCGTATGGCTGTGTAAATCGTAAAGGGGAAAACGGGGAATGTCCGACAAGGATAGCTCCAGCAACTGCATAAACCGGCAGGCATGATACCGATTTTGCCCTTAACTGAAAAAGGGTATTGACTTTTTTCAGCCGAACCAGTTAACTAGTACACAAGTTCACACGTAACGGGTATTTAATCATGGCTGTTGTTCACACGCATTCAAATGGTTGGTGGCGCGATGTTCCCGAACACGGGCGACGTCGTCGTGCACAACTTGCGTAAACGCTGTGCAGATACCTGAGCCCGCCACCGAGCGGGCTTTTTTTTGAGCTAAATTCAGAGAATTCATCATGCCAAATGCGAAACCTACATTGAAGTTGATTACCGGCACCGCGCCCTATCGCGAAGATCCGGCCGCAGTGTTTCATCAATTATGCGGCGCACGTCCGGCAACCCTGCTGCTTGAATCCGCCGATATCGACAGCAAACGTAACCTGAAAAGCCTGTTAATCGTGGATAGCGCCCTGCGTATCAGCGCTACCGGCAATGTGGTCACTGTTCAGGCACTGTCTGAGAATGGCCGCTCATTGCTGGCGCTGCTGGATGAAGCATTACCGCAGGCGGTGCAGATTGCTGTACGTCCCGATGGCCGTGAGCTGCACTTCCCGCAACCCCAGGATTTACAGGATGAAGATTCGCGCCTGAAAGCGTTGTCGGTGTTTGACGCGTTACGTCTGATTCCGCAACTGGTGCAAAGCCCGGAGGAAGAGCGTGAGGCGATGTTCCTCGGTGGATTATTCGCCTATGACCTGGTGGCCGGTTTCGAAGAATTACCTGAGCTTCGCAATGATCAGCGCTGCCCGGATTACTGCTTCTATCTGGCAGAAACCTTGCTGGTGATTGACCATCAGACGCGCAGTGCTCGCCTACAGGCCAGCCTGTTCTGCCCTTCCACCAGCGAGTTCCAGCGTCTGCAAAGTCGTGTCGAACAGTTGCGTGGACAGATGACACAGCCCGCACCCGCCTTGCCGGTGCAAACCGTAGAACATATGGCCCTCAGCACCAACCAAAGCGATGAGGTCTATTGCAACGTGGTGAGCCAGATGCAGGAAGCCATTCGCATTGGTGAGATCTTCCAGGTGGTGCCATCGCGTCGTTTCTCGTTGCCTTGCCCGTCACCGCTGGCGGCCTATGACACGCTGAAAAACAGCAACCCCAGCCCGTATATGTTCTTTATGCAGGACCAGGATTTCGCGCTGTTCGGTGCCTCGCCGGAAAGCTCGCTGAAATACGATGCCACCAGTCGTCAGATTGAAATCTACCCAATCGCCGGTACACGCCCGCGTGGCCGTCATGCCGATGGCTCGCTGGATCGCGATCTGGACAGCCGTATCGAGCTTGAAATGCGTACCGACCATAAAGAGCTGGCCGAACATCTGATGCTGGTCGATCTGGCGCGTAACGATCTGGCACGCATCTGTGTGCCGGGCAGCCGCTATGTCGCCGATCTGACCAGCGTTGACCGCTACACCTATGTGATGCATCTGGTTTCCCGCGTGGTGGGTACGTTACGTCATGACCTGGATGTGCTGCATGCCTATCGTGCGGTGATGAACATGGGCACCCTGAGCGGCGCGCCTAAAGTGCGCGCCATGCAACTGATTGCCAACGCCGAAGGCACCCGTCGCGGCAGCTATGGCGGTGCGGTCGGTTACTTCACTGCGCACGGCGACCTCGACACTTGTATCGTCATTCGTTCTGCCTGGGTGGAAGATGGCGTCGCCACGGTGCAAGCCGGTGCCGGTATCGTGTTGGATTCTCAGCCCCAGGCGGAAGCCGATGAAAGCCGTAATAAAGCCCGCGCGGTGCTGCGCGCGATTGCCACCGCCCATCACTGCAAGGAGATTTTCTGATGGCCGATATCCTGCTGCTCGATAATATCGACTCCTTTACTTACAACCTCGTTGATCAGCTGCGGACTTTCGGCCACAACGTGGTGATCTACCGTAATAACCTGCCAGCGGAGCTGTTGGTTGAACGCTTACAGCAGATGGAAAACCCGGTGCTGATGCTGTCTCCCGGACCGGGCGCGCCGAAAGATGCCGGTTGTATGCCGGAACTGTTGCGCACCCTGCGTGGCCGCCTGCCGATTATCGGTATCTGCCTCGGCCATCAGGCGATTGTTGAAGCCTATGGCGGCCAGGTAGGTCAGGCCGGTGAAATTCTGCATGGTAAAGCGTCCTCCATTACCCATGACGGGATTGGCATGTTTGCCGGTCTGAGCAATCCCCTGCCCGTCGCGCGCTATCACTCACTGGTGGGGAGCAATACCCCAGCCGAGCTGACGGTGAACGCCAGCTACAACGGCATGGTGATGGCGGTACGTCACGATGCCGATCGCGTATGCGGCTTCCAGTTCCATCCTGAATCTATTCTGACCACCCAAGGCGCACGTTTGTTAGAGCAGACGCTGGCCTGGGCGCTGGCGAAGTAATAGGGAGATAATGATGCAAGCTATTCTGGAAAAACTTTATCAGGCCCAGACGCTGACTCAGGCAGAAAGCCATCAGCTGTTTAGCGCCATTATTACCGGCCAACTGGAACCGACCCAACTGGCGGCTGCGCTGATTGCCATGAAAGTGCGTGGCGAGCGCCCGGAAGAGATCGCCGGTGCTGCGTCAGCGCTGCTGGAAGATGCCAAACCCTTCCCGCGCCCGGATTACACCTTTGCCGATATCGTTGGCACCGGTGGTGATGGCAGCAACAGCATTAATATCTCCACCGCCAGCGCCTTTGTTGCGGCGACCTGTGGCCTGAAAGTCGCCAAGCATGGCAACCGCAGCGTATCGAGCAAATCCGGTTCGTCCGACCTGCTGGCGGCGTTTGGCATCAATCTGGACATGCCGCCAGAGCAAGCGCGCCAGGCGCTGGATGATCTGAACGTCTGTTTCCTGTTCGCGCCGCAATATCACAGCGGTTTCCGTCACGCGATGCCGGTACGTCAGCAACTGAAAACCCGCACCCTGTTCAACGTACTCGGTCCGTTGATTAACCCGGCGCGTCCACCGCTGGCGGTGATCGGCGTGTACAGCCCGGAGCTGGTGCTGCCGATTGCCCAGACGTTGAAAGTGCTCGGCTACCAGCGCGCCGCCGTGGTGCACGGTGGCGGAATGGACGAAGTGGCGTTGCATAGCCCAACCCAGGTGGCGGAGCTGCGTGACGGCGAAATTACCGGCTATCAGCTGACGCCAGATGACTTTGGTTTCCGCTTCCACGACAAAGAAGCGCTGGCGGGCGGTACACCGGAAGAAAACCGTGACATTCTGACGCGTTTACTCCAGGGTAAAGGCCAGCAAGCGCACGAGGAAGCCGTTGCGGTGAACGTGGCGATGTTGCTGAAAGTATTTGGTAATGAAGATTTGCGTGACAACGCACAACGCGCCATAACCGCCATTCGCAGCGGTCAGGCCTATGAACGCGTTGTCGCACTGGCAGCGAGAGGATGAGATGAGCATTAAGGGAACCGTGTTAGAAAAAATTGTGCTGGATAAAGCCGTCTGGGTCGAGGCGCGTAAAGCGCAGCAGCCGCTGACCACTTTCCAGAACAGCCTGCAACCGGCCGAACGCCATTTTTACGATGCGCTGCGCGGTACACGAACTGCCTTTATTCTGGAATGCAAAAAGGCGTCACCGTCGAAGGGACTGATTCGCGAGGACTTTGATCCCGCGACCATCGCCGGTATTTATCGGAACTATGCCTCCGCCGTTTCCGTATTGACCGATGAAAAATACTTCCAGGGCAACTTCGAGTTTCTGCCCATCGTCAGTGCGGCGATCACGCAACCGGTGCTGTGCAAAGATTTTATCATCGACCCTTATCAGATCTACCTGGCGCGTCATTACCAGGCCGATGCCATTCTGTTGATGCTGTCGGTGTTGGATGACGAGCAGTACCGCCAACTGGCCGCGGTGGCCCACAGCCTGAAAATGGGTGTGCTGACCGAGGTTAGCAACGAAGAAGAGCTGGAACGCGCCATCGCGCTGGAAGCCAAAGTGGTAGGCATCAATAACCGCGACCTGCGCGACCTGTCGATTGACCTGAATCGTACACGCCAGCTTGCCCCACGCCTCAGCCACGGCGTAACAGTGATTAGTGAGTCCGGCATTCATAACTATGCACAGATCCGTGAACTCAGCCATTTTGCCAATGGTTTCCTGATTGGTTCGGCGCTGATGGAAGAAGATGACCTCAACGCAGGCGTGCGTCGCGTATTGTTGGGTGACAACAAGGTGTGTGGCCTGACCCGTGCGGAAGATGCGCGCAGCGCCCATGAGGCCGGTGCCATTTATGGTGGGGTGATTTTTGCCGCAGGCTCGCCACGTCAGGTGAGTACGCAACAGGCGCAGGCGGTGATCGCCGCTGCACCGTTGAAATACGTTGGCGTGTTTCGCAATCAGGGCATAAGTGACATTGTCACGCAAGTCACTGCGCTCAACCTGTTCGCCGTCCAGTTGCATGGCGATGAAAACCCGGCATTTGTTGCCGAACTGCGTCAGGCATTGCCGGAAACCGTACAGATCTGGAAAGCGCTGAGTATCAAAGATACGCTCCCTGCGCGCGACTGGCCGCATGTTGACCGCTATGTATTGGATAATGGTCAGGGCGGTACCGGCCAGCGTTTTGACTGGTCACTGTTGCAGGGACAGGATCTCAGCAATGTGCTGCTGGCGGGCGGATTAAGCGCCGACAACTGTGTCGAAGCGGCACAACTGGGTTGCGCCGGTCTGGACTTCAATTCTGGTGTGGAATCGTCGCCGGGCATTAAAGATGCCAGCAAAATTGCCGCAGTGTTCCGCACCTTACGCGCCTATTAATTTCTCTTGCCCGCCGGGAGCGGGCTGGATAAGGAAGATGAGAAGATGACGTTACTGAATCCCTATTTTGGCGAGTTTGGCGGGCAATATGTGCCGCAAATCCTGATGCCCGCTCTGCGTCAGCTGGAAGCGGCATTTGTCGAAGCCCAGCGCGATCCGGATTTTCAGGCCGAATTTACTGACCTGCTGAAAAACTATGCCGGTCGCCCCACGGCGCTGACGCTGTGCCGCAACCTGACCAAAGGCACCAAAACCCGCCTGTATCTGAAGCGTGAAGATTTGCTGCACGGCGGCGCGCACAAAACTAACCAGGTGCTTGGTCAGGCATTGCTGGCAAAGCGCATGGGCAAAAATGAAATCATCGCGGAAACCGGTGCGGGTCAGCACGGCGTCGCCTCTGCCCTGGCCTGTGCGCTGCTGGGTATGAAGTGCCGCATTTATATGGGCGCGAAAGACGTGGAGCGCCAGTCACCTAATGTGTTCCGTATGCGCCTGATGGGTGCAGAGGTGATCCCGGTGCACAGCGGCTCCGCCACGCTGAAAGATGCCTGTAACGAGGCGTTGCGTGACTGGTCCGGCAGCTATGAAACCGCACACTACATGCTCGGCACCGCGGCAGGTCCACACCCCTTCCCGACCATTGTGCGCGAGTTCCAGCGTATGATTGGCGAAGAGACCAAAGCGCAGATTCTGGAAAAAGAAGGTCGCTTACCGGATGCAGTTCTGGCATGTGTCGGCGGTGGCTCGAATGCCATCGGCATGTTCGCTGACTTTATCGATGAAACCAGCGTTGGTCTGATCGGCGTTGAACCGGCAGGTCACGGTATCGAAACCGGTGAGCATGGCGCACCGCTCAAGCATGGCCGAGTAGGCATCTACTTCGGCATGAAAGCGCCGATGATGCAGACCGAAGAAGGCCAGATTGAGGAGTCGTACTCTATCTCGGCGGGTCTTGATTTCCCGTCGGTGGGACCACAACACGCCCATCTCAACAGCATTGGTCGTGCTGAATATGTGTCGATCACCGACGACGAAGCACTGGACGCCTTTAAGCAACTCTCCCGTGCCGAGGGGATTATCCCGGCACTGGAGTCTTCACACGCCCTCGCCCATGCGTTGAAGATGATCCGTGAAAACCCGGAAAAAGAGCAGTTGCTGGTGGTTAACCTGTCTGGCCGCGGCGATAAAGACATTTTTACCGTTCACGATATTTTGAAAGCGAAGGGAGAGATCTGATGGAACGTTACAATCAGCTGTTTAAACGTCTGTCGGCGAACAAAGAAGGTGCGTTCGTTCCTTTCGTCACGCTGGGCGATCCGTCGCCAGAGATGTCGCTGAAGATTATTGATGCGCTGGTCGCGGGTGGTGCCGATGCGCTGGAATTAGGCATTCCGTTCTCCGATCCGCTGGCCGATGGTCCGACCATCCAGAACGCCACTTTGCGCGCTTTTGCCGCCGGAACCACCACCGCACAATGCTTTGAAATTTTGGCAGCCGTACGCCAGAAATACCCTGAGCTGCCAATTGGCCTGTTGATGTACGCCAACCTGGTGTTCAGCAAAGGGATCGATAACTTCTACGCCCAGTGCGCAGCCGTTGGTGTCGATTCCGTCCTGGTGGCCGATGTGCCGGTGGAAGAATCCGCCCCGTTCCGTCAGGCGGCAATGCGCCACAATGTGGCACCGATCTTTATCTGCCCGCCGAATGCCGATGATGATCTGCTGCGTGAAATTGCTTCGCATGGCCGTGGTTATACTTACCTGCTGTCACGCGCCGGAGTGACCGGTTCTGAAAACCGTGCCCATGTGCCGTTGCAGCACCTGATCGACAAATTGCGTGAATACCATGCTGCTCCGCCGTTGCAGGGCTTTGGTATCTCTGAACCGGGTCAGGTGAAAGAAGCCGTCAGCGCCGGTGCTGCCGGTGCCATTTCTGGTTCTGCTATTGTGAAGATTATTGAACGTAATCAACATCAACCAGAGACCTTGCTGAGCGAACTGCAAGCCTTTGTCAGCAATCTGAAGGCCGCAACCCGTTAATCGCCCCGCCTTATCTGCCGCACGGCGGATAAGGCGTTCTCCCTACTCCAGTGGAAAGGTTTGCTCATCACCAGAGCCATCCGGATAAACCAGCCTGAGAGTGAGATTGTCTTCGCTGATACGCCAGGTGATCTTCTCATCGTCCGGACCGATGCGCCAACGTGCATCACTGTCGGGATTATCCGCCATCCAAATCACCCGGTCCTCCTGTAAACGACAACGAATCGCCCAGCGCGAATGATCCGATGGACGCAGATAATGCACCCAGGCAACGCCCTGTTCGTCGACTTTGTCCAGTTGCATGATGCGGAAATTACGCCCGAAGCTAATGGCGGCGGTCGCCTTACAGATGGTGCCCAGGTGCGGATTAATCAGCCGGGATTCCGCCTGCGCGTGTGGCACCGGCAATGTCTGGCTGGCAAAAAGTTGTAACCAGGAAAGGTAGCCAACGGTGGCGATGATCAGGATAAGGGTTTTTTTCATTGTTTGATCCCTGAAGGCAGCGGCTGAGGTGTTCACAGCGTAACCGATTGCCAAATAAAGCAATGGGATCAATAAGTGGCAAAAAACGCCATATTCCGTGTTTTTTCCACCCGGTCATTTGACCATTCCCAACCGCCACACCACACTTTAATCGCACCGTCACATCGCGGTGAAACATCATGTATGACAAGGAGATAACCGATGAATTTGTTCAAAGTCGTTGCAGGATTGCTGATGGCTGCGGTGATGGCGCTGGCACTCAGCGCATGTGCACCTACGTCAACGCAGGAAGGAACCGGGGGTTACATCGATGACACGGTGATTACCACCAAGGTGAAAACAGAGTTGTTGAAAGATGACTCGCTGAAATCCACGGAGATCAATGTGGAAACTTTCAAAGGGCGCGTACAGTTGAGTGGATTCGTCAGTTCACCGCAAATGGCGAACCGTGCCGTGGCGGTGACACGCACCGTCGCCGGTGTTAAATCTGTCGTAAATAATATGCAAATCAAATAAGTTATCGGGCGACTATCTGGTCGCCCGATTTTATTGCACTACATCTTAATATTATCAGGACATTTCTAAATCAACCCGTCTTCTTTCTCATCCTTTGATTATTTTATCCCGTCTGTGTCGTTTTTATAATTCACACGAAAAAAGGTGATAACCACCGTTTCTTGTTAATCACACAGCAAATGAATAATCAAAAGGATATTCCCTGATGAAACTTAAACATCGGACGTTGCTATCTTTAGTAATTGGTAGCATCTGTGCTGGCTCCGTACCCAGTGTATTTGGTCATGGTGGCTTAGTTGAGCCACCAGCACGTCAGTATTATTGCAATCAAAACCAGAATCTTGATGTCTGCAAAAAAGCCTCCGCAGAAAGCAATGATGGTGGTCAGTCGATTTATACCTGGCAAGAGTTGACAGGTTTTGTTGGTGGTAATCACAGCGCAGAACAAGCCAGAAAAGAGATCCCCAGCACCCTCATTTGCTCAGGTACCGATAAAGGGAGAGGATTCAGTTCACCGCGCGCCGAATGGCACACCACGCTGATCAAGCCAGACAGCAACGGTAAGGTCAAAATGCGTTATGGCTATACGCAACCTCATGACCCTTCATGGATTGAATTCTATATCAGTAAAAAAGGGTACAATCCGGCAGAGAAAGCCCTGGGCTGGGACGATGTGGAGTTACTGGATACCGTTGTTTCTTCCAAAGCAACTCAAAAAAGACCAGGAGACGTTCCGGGCGCTTACTCCAGCTACGAAGATTTTAATATCACCATTCCGGCAGACCGTACCGGCCGTGCCGTGATTTTTTCACGCTGGCAGCGTAATGACCCCGCTGGTGAAGGCTTTTACAACTGTAGTGATGTGATAATCGATCAGCCAGGAAGTGGTGAATTACCGACTGAACCCGAGAATCCGGGTGGTGAGGATGGCGGTCAAACTACCGATTGGTTTGAATACAGTAAATTTGCCCACGAGCACAAACCGGTAGCCGGTGAATATGTTCACTTCCGTTTGATGGGTGGCACTAAAGGTACCAACCTGGTTGATATTAAAAAAGAGATCACTGCCGCTAACGTTAATGATAAATGGATTGCTGAGCTGGCAACTGAAATTAACACCAACCATTCCAATTTTGTTCTGATCGGTAAGCAAAGCACCAGCGGCAGTATTTCATTTGACCCAACCGATCTTCGTAATAATGGTATCTTCTTACAAGATAATATGCAGTCAGTTGTTATGACTGTTGAAAAAGCAACGAATGCACCGGTTGCGGTGGCAGGGACCAACTTTACCGTTGAGAGCAATAAAGAATCCCGTAATTATCCACTGGATGGCTCTGCCAGTAAGAATGCGGATACCTATAAGTGGACGATTGTCTCGGGTCACGATATCGGCGCAATGCAAACCCTGGACAATGGAGCATGGGTGCAGAGCGTCAGCACAGCGAAAGCCCGTGCGCTGATCAAACCTGGCACAAGCGGTAAGGTTACCTACCGCCTGACAGTGAAAAAAGGTGATAAAACCGATAGCAGTGATATCACTGTGACGGTAAAAGCGACAGAAACCAAACCGATCGCCAATCTGGAAATTCAGGGTAACGACACCATTTCAACAGGAAACCTGCGTGCAACCCTGAGTGCGGCCAATTCAACCTTACCGGGTAATGCTTCACTCGATACCGCTAAGTTTGAGTGGTCGGTGCTGAACAACGCGAATAAGATTGTGTTCAAACATCGACATGGTCAGATTGCGACTCTCGATTATCCGGCCTCAGTAGTAATGGAAGATTTCGATGTTGACGTTCAGGTAAAAATTACCGACCCCAACACGGGCCTTTCTTCAACTGCCACCCAGACGGTTAAAGTTCGCCGTTAATCACCTGTCACACGCCTTGTAATTATCAAGGCGTGTTGATTATCTCATCGCCTCCGGTTTCGTCAGGAGGCGAATGCTCAGGAAGTCGTATATGACAAGGACAATTAAGGTTCTTTGCCTTGTGCCTTCAGCACTGCTGCTATGCTCGCTGTTTTCTCAGGCAGTACAATCTGCCCCCCTGCCACTGGTATGGGGAATAAAAGAGCAAAGACTGACGGTGACGAATAACGGTAAAGTGCCGATCCAACTCGACAAAGATATCAAACTGCTTCCGGATGATGCGCTTGTGGCGTTGAATGAAACCACAGTACTTCCGGGACAAACCGTCATCGTTTACGGTGCCTGTCCACACCATCTGCCGCTGCAAAAAGAGGTGATGTTTACGCCAATAACAGCCGATGGACAGCAGGAAGCATCGCAAACGTTGCCGCTTACCCACTGATATTCAGACCAGGTCGCCATATATGGCGACCTGGAACTGTCATCCCATCGCCAATCAGAAACGATAACCGACACCAAAGAAGAACACCCAGGGATCGATACGGGTATCAATATTCTGTTGTTGTCCATTCGCTTTAAATTTTACGGTGGTATCGATATCCATGTACCACAGTGAAGCATTCAGCATCCAGTCGCGGTTGATTTGATAATCTACGCCCACCTGACCCGCCGCTCCCCAGGAATCTTTCACGCTAAGGTCGGTCAGACCCGCATCACGACCGGTCTGGTTGAATTTGGCATCATAAAATGTGGTGTAGTTTATACCCACACCCACATACGGACGGAATTGGCTTTTACTGTCGAAGAAATAATATTGCGCCATCAAGGTGGGTGGCAGCTGGCGTACTGTTGCCAGATTACCTGTTGGTCCCAGACCAACCTTATGACGGAATGGCGTCGCAGCCAACAACTCGACACCGATGTTATCGGTGGCCATATAGGTAAAAGTCAGACCCAGTTGCGTATCATTACTCACGTTAAAACCGCCCATACCCAGCACATTGTCAGAGCCTTCGGTCGGACGTACTGTCGCGCTACCCGCACGCATAAAGAAGTCACCCGCCTCATGGGCCAGTGCCAATTGTGGGATCGCCAGTGCCACCAGCAGCGCGCATTTTGCCAGTTTCATATTCACTCCTTTGCCAGAATTGTTGATGTTATTGATCAGCGTTGGTGGCAAAGATCTAACGCTTTTTCAGGCAAAATGCATGTGAATCAATTCAAATAAATCACTTATAAAACAATGAATTGATTCAGATCAATTTTGGCCTTACACAGCGTAATAAAAATCCCCTTGCGAAAATTTCACAGCGTGACTACTTTGCTATTTCTCTTCCGTTGATTTTGGTTCGATGCTTAGGAGAAGCGGGCGATCAAATGAGCGATTCACTTAACCCTTGTATGACCTGTGGCGCCTGCTGCGCCCATTTCCGTGTTTCTTTCTATTGGGCCGAAGCTGACGATGCGGGCGGCCTTGTTCCCGTTGAATTAACCGAACCCCTCAGCCTGTTGATGCGGAATATGCGCGGCACTAACGTACGCGAACCGCGTTGTGTGGCATTGCAGGGCGAGATCGGCGGCTGCGTCTCTTGCGGCATTTATCAACACCGTCCTTCCCCTTGCCGTGAATTTGAGATGTCGGGTGAACATGGCGTGCTGAACGAAGCCTGCGATCGGGCCAGAGCGCGCTATGGTTTACCTGCTCTTTTTCACCCTTCTTTACCTGAGATGACAGAAAGATGTCCTAATCCGGGTGCCAGCCTGCCCGCAGAACATGTACAATCGCCGGGTTAATTAACCCGGTTTCTCCAAGGAGTGTACATGTCTATCACGGCAAGCTCGTTATACCGTGACACAGGAAATTTTCTGCGCCATCAGCTGATTACCATTGTGCTGATGGCGTTGCTTACCTCATTTATAACCGTGATTATCGGCCACGCCCTGACGCCTGGTGCTGACCAGTTGTCGCTGTTGAGTCAGAGCGATGACAGCGCTTCTTCGCTGTTTGAACTGGTACAGAATATGTCGCCGGAACAGCAGCGTATTTTGCTGCGCGCCTCAGCAGCAGGCACCTTCGCGGCGCTGGTGGGAAATACCTTGTTATTAGGCGGTATGCTGTGCCTGATCCCGATGGTATCAAGCGGTCAGCGTGTGAGCGCGCTGCGTGCCATCGGTGCTTCAGCACCAACGCTGCCCAAATTGCTGCTGCAAACCTTTTTAATCACCCTGCTGGTGCAACTCGGCTTTATGGTGCTGATGGTGCCAGGGGTGATGCTGGCGATCCTGCTATCGCTGGCACCGGTGATGCTGGTCAATGAGAAGATGGGTGTGATGAGTGCGATGCGCGCCAGTATGCGCATGGCATGGAAAAATATGAAACTGATCGCGCCGGCCATTATTGTCTGGCTGCTGGCGAAAATTGCGCTGATGTTCTTTTTCTCCTCGCTGACGGTACTGCCCGCCAATGTCGCGTCTGTGGTTTTGAACGCGTTGGGGAACATGGTTTCCGCCATCCTGATTATCTACCTGTACCGGCTGTATATGCTGTTACGTTAACCTTATGGCGCTCGTTGAGCGCCTGAATTAACGCCCCTGACTGGATATTCTATGAAGCAGTTACTCGATTTTCTCCCTTTGGTCGTGTTCTTCGTTTTCTACAAGCTTTACGACATTTTTGTCGCTTCGGGCGCGCTGGTGGTTGCCACGGGTATCGCGCTAATCGCCAGTTGGGTGCTGTACCGCAAACTGGAAAAAATGACCATCATCACCTTCGTACTGGTTGCCGTGTTTGGCACGCTGACGCTGGTGTTCCATAACGATGAATTTATCAAATGGAAAGTGACGGTGATTTACTCTCTGTTTGCGCTGGCGTTGCTCTACAGCCAATGGTTTATGCAGCAACCGCTGATTCAAAGCATGCTGGGTAAAGAGTTGCAGCTCCCGGATTCGGTCTGGCGTCGTCTGAATATTGCCTGGGCGATTTTCTTCCTCGCCTGTGGCCTGGCGAATATTTATGTTGCATTTTGGTTATCGCAGGAGTTTTGGGTTAACTTTAAGGTGTTTGGTCTGACAGGTCTTACCCTGCTGTTTACCCTGTTAAGTGGCGCATACATCTGGCGACACATGCCACAACAAGAAGAAAAATAATCTCTGATGCCCGGCTCTGCCGGGTTTTTTGGCGCTTGCCGCCTCACCTGCATAAGAACTGAAGCAATGGACGAAAAACATAAATTGCCGCAAGGCGAAATGGTGCTGCGCACGCTGGCGATGCCAGCAGATACCAACGCCAACGGTGATATTTTTGGCGGCTGGCTGATGTCGCAGATGGATATGGGCGGTGCCATCCTGGCAAAAGAGATTGCTGAGGGCCGTGTCGCAACAGTACGGGTGGATGGCATGAGTTTCCTGAAACCCGTTGCGGTAGGTGATGTGGTGAGCTGCTATTGCCGCTGCATTCGCACCGGTAACAGCTCGATGACCATCAACGTGGAAGTGTGGATCAAAAAAGTCTCGTCGGAACCGATTGGTCAGACATATTGTGCGACCCAAGCGGTGTTTATTTATGTCGCTATTGATAACTCCGGCAAGTCACGACCACTGCCACCGGGTAAAGCCAATCTGAGTGATTAACAGCGCTAAAAAAAGCGGTCATTGACCGCTTTTTTCTTATTCGATATTCGCGCCACCGTTGATGCGGAACACGATATTCATCGTCAGGTTGGTGCCGGGACGCCCTGGCTGATAGCGCCATTTCTTCATCGCCTGCTTCACTTCACGTTCAAACATGTTGCGCGGTTCCGCAGACAGAATCTGAATGTTATCGACACGACCGTCACTATCCACATCGAACTGTACCCGCACCCGTCCCTCAACGCGCAGCGCGAAGGCGCGTGCCGGATAGGCTGGCTTACTGACACTCATCGCTTTCGGACCATCAGAAACCGAAGGCGTGGAGGTTGGCGTGGTTCGCGGTGCGGTCGTCGGGCGCGTCTGGGTAGTTGGGGCGTCAGTTTTCACCGGAGCCTGCGGCTTCGCCTCTTCGCGTGGTTTCACCTCACGTTTCGGCTCATGCTTCTTCTCTACCTTCGGCTTGGGTTTTGGCTTCGGCTCAGGTTTTGGAATCGGGATCGGAACTGGCTCGGCTTTTGGTGGTTCCGGCGCGACTTCTGGTACTGGCTCAGGAGTGGGTTCTGGCTCTGGTGGCGGCGGGGTCTGCACGGTTGGCGCAGGTTCAGGCTGCACTTCAGGCGCCACCATTGTAACGCTGATCGGTTGGGATGCTTTCGGAACCTCAATGACCTGATGAAACGATGCATAAAGAATGCCGGCAATTACCGTACCGTGAAGAACCACAGATAACAGCACAGAAACCGGGGTACGTTTGGGAAAAGGCGTAGTCAGCGTCGTCATAACAGTCATGTTCATTGAGTGAAGCGCAGATTTTAAATGCAAATAGCAATCAGTTTCAACAAGCAGAGTTAAGTGTGTACCGTAAATGCCTTTTTTAGCCTCATTTGCGCTGGATGGCAGTGGGATTATCTTTCGTTTGCACTCTGATTAACGATCACTTAACGTGTTCGGCAAATCAGACCAGTCTAACGGGAGTTCCCTATCGTGCTTTATGTCATTTATGCGGAAGACAATGCTGACTCGCTCGAAAAACGCACCGCTGTACGCCCTGCCCATCTGGCACGTCTGCAATTGTTGCAGGATGAAGGGCGTTTGATTGTGGCTGGCCCAATGCCCGCCGTCGACAGCAACGATCCTGGCGCGGCCGGTTTTACCGGTTCAACGGTTATTGCAGAGTTCCCGTCACTGGAAGCGGCACAATCCTGGGCCAATGACGACCCTTATATCGCGGCGGGCGTGTACAAGCAGGTGGCAGTAAAGCCGTTTAAACGGGTATTCTAAATATACCTTTACGATAAAGAACAAACGGTTGCATGTAAATTGCAACCGTTCATTTTGAAAGATACGCAATAAGCACCTTGCTAATTATTTATAATTAAATAATTATCAGAAAAATTAAAATACAATAAAAAATAATAAACACGAAAACCATACTCATTTGCTACTATGAATTCATCTCAACACACATCGGAGATGTAATCATGGTTATACGCATGATCATCTGCTTTGCTTTCCTTTTTTCATCATCGACATTTACGCATGCAGAGCAAAAGAAGATAACAATTTATTCAGATGGTGTTTCCTGCCCTGCAAATTGCGATGCACATGTTGTCTTTGATAAGCGAATGAATGGTACTGAATTCGCTTACAAGCCAAATACTCAATATGAACCGTGTAAACCTAACAGCGAATGTCGTATTTGTCTGGAGTCAGGAGGGAAGCAATGCTTGAATGTAATGTATCGCGGACCTGGTCCCCACAAAAACACGTTCGATTTCACACCTGCATTCTACATACAAGCTTGTGGTAAAAACCCAACGCAAAGACTATTACTTGAGATGTGCTCATCTATGCAAAAGAGTGCAAGTAGACTCAACACAAGAATCAATTGCATACAAAACCCCAGCAAAGATGTTTGTGTAAACATTATGATGAGTGCAAATAAGGAAAAAACCAAAGATACTGAGAAATATAAACAATGTCTCACCCAGGGCGAGACATCTTATAATCGAGGGGTAACTAAGGTAGATATGCGGTCAGAAAAGTGTGCCTATGAACGCTATGGTACGGGAAAAAATAGCGATGGTAAAACATGGAGAAAATTATTACCCGCCGCATGCAGAAATAACACTTATGTTGGAAGAGATGGTTTAGACTGTTGTAGTGGTAATACTCTGACAGATGGCCCGTTAGCCCATGAGTGCACCATTTATTATCCTAAGTAATGGCATGAGCTTATTGAAATTGTGGTGAAACCACAGTTCGGTTCCGCAACCATTTTCTGGAGAAAAGAGGGGGTGATATTTATCACCCCCTCTTTTCTATTATGGGTAAATGTGCTGAGGGACAGTTAATCAAAAACGCCATTTATAATTGCAGTCACCACCGCAGTACTTAGCGCAATAAGAACAAGGTCGTCACCAACAATACGCCATTCATAACCTGGATAGTAAGGCAGTTCACTGAGCATTGATTTGGGAACATACCGCTTCGCGATTCCTGGCGGTAACGGTTTACCTCTCGCCAGATTTTTCGCAATTCCCGGAGGCAACGACTTATAACCCGTCATCCCCATATCAATGGCTAAACCTCTTGCAAATGAAAATGAAACTTCGGTGTCTGCATTACGTGGATTTTTTCCTTTTACACCCGAACTATAACTGCTGTCATTATATCCTTTCTTACTATTCCCACTATTGTTTGCGTGTCCATTCCCATTGCCGTGTCCATTGCCATTACCCGGATTTGCAAATACATATGTGGATGACAACATTAGACATAATGTTGTAACGAGAAGATTTGACTTGATTTTGTTTAACATGATATTGCTTCCAGAGGGGCTTTTTATAAAGTTATCCCTGGAACTACTAAACTGCAATTTCATGCAATCCTAAATGCGACCACAACAACGCTGATACAATAAAGAATCGATACCGATCACATTAAGAGAGACAAAATTGGAAAACAGCGCGGTTAATCGCGCTGTTTATTATTCATCCGAACATCAGATGCCTGTGTTAACGCTTTCTTGTCAGGCATTCTGGGTGATAAACAGGATGGAGCGGCGATGCTGCTGCGCGACCTGATGACGAATAGCGTGAATACGCTTGTAACGACGTGATTGCCCTTCCAGCCAGCGCGCACGACGACGCTGCACCTGACGTAACATTCTCCAGCGAGCCACTTCATTTCTGCTTCGTCTCATCACATCCTCTCAGACAGGCTAATCACCGGCACGCATTATAGTGATCTGCCATAAAATGCCAATTCGAATCGCTTATCGTTACCCCGTTATGATTAAAGGTTTCGCTACCGTTCAGCAACACGTAAACTTTGCTCATCAAAGCGCGAACGGGACGTCCACTTAATGACCACATTTTATACCCTTATCAGTTGGTTGCTGCTTTTTGGCTACTGGTTACTTATCGCCGGGGTGACGCTGCGTATTCTGATGAAACGCCGTGCCGTCACCTCCGCAATGGCCTGGTTGCTGATCATTTATATTCTGCCGCTGGTGGGTATCATTGCGTATTTGTCATTTGGTGAACTGCATCTGGGTAAACGCCGTGCGGAACGCGCGCGCACCATGTGGCCTTCTACCGCCAAATGGCTGAACGACCTGAAACAATGTCGCCATATTTTTGCCACCGAACATAGCGACGTGGCGCTGTCGCTGTTTCAGCTTTGTCATCACCGCCAGGGCATCGCCGGGGTTAAAGGTAACCAGTTGCAGTTGCTGACCAACTCCGACGATGTCATGCATGCGTTAATTCGCGACATCCAACTGGCACGCCATAACATCGAGATGGTGTTTTATATCTGGCAACCCGGCGGTCTCGCCGATGAAGTGGCAGAATCGCTGATGGCCGCCTCACGCCGTGGTGTCCATTGCCGCCTGATGCTCGACTCCGCAGGCAGCGTCGCCTTCTTCCGTAGCCCGTGGGTCGGCATGATGCGCAATGCCGGTATCGACGTGGTGGAAGCGTTACAGGTCAGCCTGCTGCGTGTATTCCTGCGCCGGATGGATTTGCGTCAGCATCGCAAAGTAGTGTTGATTGATAACTACATCGCGTACACCGGCAGCATGAACCTGGTCGATCCGCGCTTCTTTAAACAAGATGCTGGAGTCGGTCAATGGATTGATGTGATGGCACGTATGGAAGGCCCGGTGGCGACCACCATGGGGATTGTCTACTCGTGCGACTGGGAGATTGAAACCGGCAAACGTATCCTGCCCCCGGCACCCGATACCAATATCATGCCGTTTGAGAAAGAGAGCGGCCACACCATTCAGGTGATCGCTTCTGGTCCAGGATTCCCCGAGGACATGATTCATCAGGCGTTGCTGACTGCCGTTTACTCGGCTCGTCATCAGTTGATCATGACCACGCCGTATTTCGTGCCGAGCGATGACTTGCTGCATGCCATTTGTACCGCTGCACTGCGCGGGGTCGAGGTCAGCATTGTGGTGCCACGCCATAATGATTCGCTGCTGGTGGGCTGGGCCAGTCGTGCCTTTTTCACCGAGCTGCTGGAGGCGGGGGTGAAGATTTACCAGTTTGAAGATGGCCTGCTGCATACCAAAAGCGTGCTGGTTGATGGTCAGCTCAGCCTGGTGGGTACGGTGAATCTGGATATGCGCAGCCTGTGGCTCAATTTTGAGATTACTTTGGTGGTGGATGACGCCGGTTTTGGTAGCGATCTCGCCTGCGTACAGGATGATTACATCGCGCGTTCACGCCTGCTGGATGGCGCTCGCTGGGCAAAACGTGCCTGGTGGCAACGCATCGTCGAACGACTGTTTTACTTCTTCAGTCCTTTACTGTAAAACGAGCGGAAATATTTACCGCCGCAGGGCACGCCAATGACTATGGATTTAAATAACCGCCTTACCGAAGATGAAACGCTGGAGCAGGCTTACGATATTTTTCTTGAGCTGGCAGGCGACAATCTCGATCCCGCAGATATCATTTTGTTCAACCTGCAATTTGAGGAACGCGGTGGCGCAGAGCTGTTCGATCCGTCAGAAGACTGGCAGGAGCATGTCGATTTTGACCTGAACCCTGACTTTTTCTCTGAGGTGGTGATTGGTCTCGGTGAAGCCGATGGTGAGCCGATTACCGATGTGTTCGCGCGTATTCTGCTGTGCCGCGAGAAAGACCACAAGTTGTGCCATATTCTCTGGCGCGAATGATCGCAGCACGATAATGAACGCCGGGCACTTGCCCGGCGTTGTGTTTTATAGCGGATCGACCTTCAGACAAGACACCGCATGACGGAAGCTGCCTTCCAGCAATGGACGCGTTTTGGCACACTCCGGCCCGGCTATCGGACAACGAGTGCGGAATACGCAACCTGATGGCGGATTGATCGGCGACGGCAGTTCCCCTTCCAGTAGCTGAATCTGTTTGTTCTTCTCCAGATCCGGGTCGGGAATCGGCACCGCTGACATCAACGCACGCGTATACGGGTGCTGCGGATTGCTGTAGACCTCATCGTAAGTCCCCAGCTCCACCGCATGACCGAGATACATCACCAACACACGGTCAGAAATGTGTTTAACCACCGCCAGATCGTGCGCGATGAAGATCAGCGACAGCCCCATTTCACGCTGTAGCTGCTGCAACAGGTTCACCACCTGCGCCTGAATCGACACATCGAGCGCAGAAACGGGTTCATCACAAATAATCAGCTTCGGTTCGAGGATCAACGCACGCGCAATGCCGATACGTTGACACTGACCGCCCGAAAACTCATGCGGATAACGGTTGATGAGGTTGGGCAGCAGGCCAACCTTCATCATCATGTTTTTGACCTTGTCCTTCACTTCCTGACGCGGCATCTTCGGATGATAGGTGCGCAGCGGCTCCGCAATGATATCGCCGATGGTCATACGCGGGTTGAGCGACGCCAGCGGGTCCTGGAAGATCATCTGAATATCACTGCGCGCTTTGCGCCACTCTTCCTGACTCTGTCCCAGCAAATCGCGTCCCAGCCACGCCACACGACCATCAGTGGCCTTCACCAACCCGATGATTGCGCGTGCCAGCGTCGATTTACCACAGCCGGATTCGCCCACCACGCCGAGGGTTTCCCCCTCGTACAGGCGCAGGCTCACGCCATCCACCGCCTTCAGGGTTTTGGCGGGTTGCCAGAACCACTGCTTGCCATCTTTGATATCGAAATGCACCTTCAGATCGGCGATTTCCAGTAACACTTTTTTCTCAGCTACGGCGTTCATACTAACTCCTCCACCGGCTTGAAGCAGGCGCGCAGACGACCTTCACCAAAAGGTTCCAGTGCCGGGGCTTTGGCACAGACATCCATCGCATGCGGGCATCGCGGTTGGAACGGACAGCCCTGCGGCAGACGCAACAGGTTGGGCGGGTTACCCGGAATCGTCATCAGCGACTCCCCTTCGGCATCGAGACGCGGTACCGCGCTCAGCAGACCAATCGAGTACGGATGCGCCGGTTGATAGAACACATCACGCGCCCGGCCATACTCCATAGTACGCCCGGCATACATCACCAGCACCTTGTCGCAGATCCCGGCAACCACGCCCAGATCGTGCGTAATCATGATGATCGCCGTGTTGAACTCGCGCTTCAGTTCGTTCAGCAGCGTCATGATTTGCGCCTGTACCGTCACGTCTAATGCGGTGGTGGGTTCATCGGCAATCAATAATTTCGGACGACACAGCAACGCCATAGCAATCATTACGCGCTGGCGCATCCCGCCTGAGAATTCATGCGGATACATTTTCATGCGTTTGTGTGCTTCCGGCATTTTTACCGCATCCAGCATACGCACTGACTCTTCAAACGCCTGGGCGTTGCTCATCCCTTTATGCAGCTTCAGTACTTCCATCAGCTGTTCGCCAACGCGCATGTAAGGGTTCAGCGAGGTCATCGGGTCCTGGAAGATCATCGCGATCTGCTCGGCGCGCAGTTTATTCAGCGTATTTTCCGGCAGGTTGAGGATCTCCTGGCCGTTAAATTTGGCAGATCCGCCAATGCGACCGTTTTTCGCCAGCAGCCCCATCAGCGCAAACGCGGTCTGCGATTTACCGGAACCCGACTCGCCAACGATACCGAGGGTTTCACCGGCTCGCAGCGAGAAGTTGAGATCGTTGACCGCAGTGACATCGCCATCGTGCGTACCAAAGGTGACACGCAGATCTTTAACATCTAACAACAGGTTGCTTCCCGCACGGGCCGCCATTGCTGGCTGAAATTCATGAATGGTCATCGGGAAACTCCTCAACGATCTTTCGGGTCGAGGGCATCACGCAGGCCATCGCCGATAAAGTTAAAACAGAACAACGTGATCACAAGGAAACCCGCCGGGAACATCAGCAACCAGGGGGAAACTTCCATCGAGTTTGCCCCGTCGCTTAACAACGCCCCCCAACTGCTCAGCGGCTCCTGCGTACCCAGGCCGAGGAAGCTGAGGAAGGATTCGAACAGGATCATGCTGGGTACCAGCAGCGAGGCATACACCACCACCACCCCGAGGACGTTAGGTACGATATGGCGCAACACGATGTTCATCGTTGATACCCCACCAACCTGCGCGGCTTCGATAAACTCTTTGCGTTTCAGGCCCAGGGTTTGCCCGCGCACGATACGTGCCATATCCAGCCACGACACCATGCCGATGGCGACAAAAATCAGCAGGATATTACGGCCAAAGAAGGTCACCAGCAGAATGACGAAGAACATAAACGGGAAGGAGTTGAGGATCTCCAGAATACGCATCATCACCGAGTCGGTTTTACCGCCAAGATAACCGGCAGCCGAACCGTACAAGGTGCCGACCAGCACCGCAATCAACGCAGAGGCAATCCCCACCATCAGCGAGATACGGCCACCGATGGCCACGCGCACCAGCAGATCACGCCCGGAAGAGTCGGTACCGAACCAGTGACCCGAAGTGGTATCCGGCGGAGCCGACATCATGCCCCAATCGGTATCGTCGTAGCGGAATTGCGACAGCATCGGCGCAAAAATCACAAACAGCGCGATCAGCACCAGCACCAGCAAACTGAGTAGCGCGGCGCGGTTATGAATAAAGCGACGACGCGCATCCTGCCACAGGCTGCGCCCTTCCACTTCCAGCTTTTCACTGAAGGCATCCAGAGCTTCGCTGTTTTTCTTACTTAACATCATGGGCGAACTCCGGCGTCAGTAGCGAATCTTCGGATCGATAACGGCATACAGCACGTCAACGACCGCGTTAAACACAATAGTCAGCACACCAACCAGAATGGTCAGGCTCATCACCAGCGAATAGTCACGGTTCAACGCACCATTCACAAACAGCTGACCAATACCCGGCAGGCCGTAAATCGACTCGATCACCATTGAACCGGTGATGATACCGACGAAAGCCGGTCCCATATAGGAGATGACGGGCAGCAGTGCCGGTTTCAGCGCATGACGCAGCACGATACGACGCAGCGGCAGCCCTTTCGCCCGCGCGGTGCGAATAAAGTTGGAGTGCATCACTTCAATCATTGAACCACGCGTGATACGTGCGATGCTGGCGATATACGCTAACGACAGCGCTACCATCGGCAGCAGCATATATTGCAGTTGCCCACCATTCCAGCCGCCGCCAGGCAGCCAGCGCAGGGTGATGGCGAAGATCAGCACCAGCAATGGCGCTACCACAAAACTGGGTATCACCACGCCGGTCATGGCGACCCCCATCACCGCGTAATCCCATAAACTGTTCTGTTTTAACGCGGCTATCACGCCCGCCGCAATGCCCAGCACCATTGCCAGCACAAAGGCGGCAAGCCCGAGCTTGGCTGATACCGGGAAGGCATGTCCCACCAGATAGTTAACGCTGTAATCCTTATATTTAAAGGAGGGACCAAAGTCGCCGTGCGCCAACTGGATCAGGTAATCAACGTACTGTTTGCCGATGGGGTCGTTGAGATGATATTTGGCTTCGATATTGGCCATGACCTCGGGCGCCAGGGTACGCTCACCGGTAAAGGGGCTGCCGGGGGCCAGTCTCATCATAAAGAAGGAGATGGTGATTAGAACAAAGAGCGTCGGAATCGCTTCAAGAATCCGGCGCAGGATGAATTTTAACATTGCCGTACCTACCAGGCTGTTGCTTCACAAAGTAATGGGCGGTGCCGCAGCACCGCCTCTGTCTGATAGCCTGTGTGCTATTAGTGTTTAATTATATAAAAGTTCTTATCGAGGGTTTTATCCAGCGGATCTTTGCCGGTGTAACCACCCACATAGGTTTTCACCAGACGCGCGTTCACGTAGTAGTAAACCGGCACGATGGTGCTGTCTTTATCCAGGATCTGCTCGGCTTTCTGATAATCGGCAGCACGACCTTTGGCGTCAGGCGCTTTAATTGCGTCTTTGATCACCTTGTCAAATTCTGCGCTCTTATAATGCGAGGTGTTACTGCTGCTGTCAGATACCATGATGTTCAGGAACGACGTTGGTTCGTTATAGTCTGCACACCAGGCGGCACGGGACACATCAAAGTTGCCCTGATGACGGGTATCCAGGAAGGTTTTCCACTCCTGGTTTTCCAGTTTGATGTTCACGCCAATGTTTTTCTTCCAGATAGATGCCGCTGCGATCGCCAGTTTTTTATGCAGATCGGAGGTGTTGTACAGCAGGTTAAACGTCAGCGGTTTATCAGCGGTATAACCGGCTTCAGCCAGCAGTTTCTTCGCTTCTGCGTTACGTTTTTCCTGTGACCACTTGAACCAGTCTGGCGGCAGAATCTCCATGCCATCGGTGGCTGGCGGGGTGAAGCTGTAGGCTGGCTGCTGGCCCTGTGCCAGAACTTTGTTCACCATGATGTCGCGATCAAGGCCGAGTTTCAGCGCAGCACGCACACGCGGGTCAGTGAACGGTGCTTTCTGGTTGTTAATTTCGTAGTAGTAAGTACACAGATACGGATCTACATGCAGTTCTTTCGGGTTATCACGTTGCAGCTTTTTGAACAGCTCGATCGGCATGTTGTTGTAAGTCATGTCGCTGCCGTTCTCGGAGAAGAAACGGTTCACATCACTGACTTCTGAGTTGATCGGCAGGAAAGTGACCTTGTTCAGCACGGTATGTGCGTTGTCCCAATATTCCGGGTTACGTACCAGCGTAATACGCTCGTTGATCACATGGTCCTGTAATTTAAAGGCGCCGTTACCCACCCAGTTTTGCGGCTGCGTCCACTGGTCGCCAAATTTTTCAATTGCCGGTTTGTACACCGGAGACATCACGGAGTTGATCAGCAGTTTGTCGAAATAAGGCACCGGCTCGCTGAGGGTCACTTCCAGCGTATGATCGTCAAGCGCTTTCACGCCCAGATCGGTAATCGGTTTTTTACCGGCAATGATGTCATCAACGTTGGCGATGTGACCATATTGCGGATAGCTGGCGTACGGTGACGCGGTTTTGGGATCAACCAGACGCTCCCAGCTGTAAACGAAGTCCTGTGCTGTTACCGGCGCGCCATTGGACCATTTGGCATTTTTACGCAGATGGAAAGTCCAGACTTTAAAGTCTTTATTTTCCCAGCTTTCAGCAACACCCGGAACCGGTTTGCCATCGCTGTCGCTGACCAGCAGACCTTCATACAGATCGCGCGCCACGTTGTCTTCCGGCACACCCTCAATTTTATGCGGGTCCAGAGATTGGACCTCGTCGCCATTACCGCGCACCAGCTCCTGCTTTGCTGCCAATTCAACGCCTGCTGGCACATTTGCTGCCAGCGCGGCATTCCCTGCCAGCGCGCCAATCGCCGCAACCACACCTAAGGCGATCAGGCTTTTTTTCGTGATGTTGTTCATTATTACGCTCCAGTTTTATTATCGTCACCGGGAAGTTAACACCGCCCGGCGTACCCCGTATCCGGGAGATCTCCGCCCTGTCTGGTCAGAGATCGCAATCACCTTTTCAGGTGTTGCCACGGTAACGTGCCGCCCGACTGTAGCGCCGGATCAGCCCATTACTCAATGTTTCTTTATGTAATAGTATTTCAGATTGATGAGATCCTGCGGGTCCTGGCCGGTAAAGCCCCCCACCCAAGGTTTCACCAGTCGCACGCTGACACGGTAATAGACCGGAATGATCGCCGAGTCTTTATCCAGTTGCGTCTCAGCCTGTTGATAAAGCGCCGCACGCGCTGCCGCATCCGGCACCGTGAGGGTTTTATTCATCAACTGGTCAAAAACCGGGCTGCTGTAAAACGCGGTGTTAATTGAGGCACCAGTCAGCAACATATTCAGAAAGGTCGATGGTTCGTTGTAATCAGCGCACCAGGTCGCGCGCACCACGTCGTATTGCGCCTGATGACGTGTTTCGAGTAGCGTTTTCCACTCCTGATTCTGTAGCGTCACCACCGCACCAAGGTTTTTCTGCCACATAGAAGCCGCAGCAATCGCCTGTTTTTTATTTTGCTCGGAGGTGTTGTACAACAGCGTGAAACGCAGCGGGTGCTGATCATTAAAGCCGGCTTCAGCCAACAGCTTTTTGGCTGCGGCATTCCGTTCCGCCTGCGTCTGCTTAAACCAGGCGGGCGGGGAAAGCGTGATGCCATCGGTAAACGGCGGCGTCAGGCTATACGCGGGAATTTGCCCCTGCCCCATTACTTTCTGCGCGATGATGTCACGATCCAGCGTCAGCTTCAGCGCAGTACGCACCCGTGCATCGGTAAACGGTGCTTTCTTGTTATTGATTTCGTAATAGAAGGTGCACAGTAGCGGGCTGACTTTGACCTCATCACCCAGGTCCTGCTGCAATTTATGGAACATATCGGGCGGCACAACGCTGTTGGTCATGTCCGTGCCGCCGCTGCGATAGCGATTAACGTCGCTGTTTTCCGACGACAAGGGCAGATAAACACCCTCTTCAATCACCGTGTGGGCGTTGTCCCAGTAAAGTGGATTACGCTTTACCACGATTTTTTCATTCACCACCCACTGGCTCAGGGTATAAGGACCATTACTGACGTAGTGTTCAGGCTGAGTCCATTGTTCGCCCCACTGCTCCACCGCCGGACGATAAACCGGCTTCATCGCAGTGTTGGCGACCATTGAAAGGAAATAGGGAACCGGTTCAGAGAGCGTAACCTGGAAATGACGGGCATCCAGTGCTTTGACGCCCAGCGCTGTAGGTTTGGCTTTCCCCGACATCACCGCATCAATATTCTCCACATGCGCCGCCTGTAAATAGCTGGCATAAGGGGAAGCGGTTTTGGGATCAGCCAGACGCTGCCAACTGTAGACAAAATCCTGCGCCGTTACGGGTTCACCGTTGCTCCAGCGCGCGTTATCACGCAGGGTAAAGGTCCAGACGCGTCCCTGATCGTTCTGCCACTTTTCCGCGACGCCGGGCACAATCTTCCCGTTGTTGTCAGTGTTGACCAGACCATCAAGCAGGCTTTGGATCACATTGGATTCCGGTACGCCTTCGATTTTTTGCGGATCAAGGGACGCCACTTCGCTGCCATTATTAATCACAATGCGCTGGGTATCGGATAATTGTGTCCCCACAGGAATCTCAGCCGCCTGGCTTTGGCTAAACAAACCCCACAGGCAAAAGGCGAGAGGTGAAAACGCCGTGACCTTCGCTACCTTCCATTTCATCAACAGAAATCAACCCTAAACATAAACCTGATAGCGTGTAAGCAAGAACCGTACACATTTTTGACTATCAGATAAAAAAATTGTGATGGTCCGAAAATTATCAGAACAAATACCCGCACGCCAAAGCTAAACCGCAAAAATGTTAGCTAATTCTCTTTTATCACGTCCTGGTGAGAAGGAAAAGTGTTAATTCTTAACCAGAATTATCATCTAATTCATTGATTTTAATTTATTTATATCAATTTTTGCTGACATTATGCGCATGCGCGACTGGCTTATATCTTAAATGCGTTATATGCCATTAGTTAGCATTCCAATGGCATATCAATTCACTAAAATAACCCCATGCAGAGGTTTTATTTATATCATTGGCAATTATGCCAGATATGATGCTGTGATAATTATCACAATAAAAAACGAGAATCACACAAGGGAAGGAGACGGCAGTAGCAAAATTGATATCAGCACTGCGCTGTTAAGCACGATGAATAAAAGCACTTAAATGGTGCAATATTTTACCTGATTGCACCATTCAGGATCATCCATTGATGACGTGAGAAAAATTAAGCCAATTTTTAACTTAATAAACCAGGGAAAATGGCTTTTAGTCCGGTGACTACAAATTCAATTCCTAACGCCATCAACAGCAAACCCATAATACGGGTAATAACGTTGATTCCGGTCTGGCCAAGTACGCGAACCATTAACGGTGCCGCTCGAAACAACAGCCAACAGCAAAAGGCGAATATGGCAATAGCGACGGTGAATCCCAGCAGATTTTGCCAGTTGTGATACCGGGTACTCCAGACGATGGTGGAACTGATGGCGCCGGGACCGGCCATCAGCGGCAATGCCAGAGGCACCACACCAATGCTTTCGCGAATCGCGGTTTCTGATTTCTCCTGCTTGTTCTGCTTATCCTCACCCAACTTACCGCTGATCATCGACATGGCAATGGTCACCACCAGGATGCCACCAGCAATGCGGAAGGAATCAATGGAGATGCCGAACAGATGCAAAATCGCATCACCAAGGAACAGCGAGGTCCACAGGATGATCGCCACTGCAAGGTTAGCCGTAAGATTGGTTTTATTGCGCTCCGCAGCCCCCTGGTAGCTGGTCATGCTGATAAACACCGGAATGATGCCCACCGGGTTCACCAGGGCGAACAAACCGACAAAAAACTTAATATAGCCGGATAGATCAAGTAGCACGGGGGTCACAGTCAGCTCCAGAAATGGTCACAGTGAAAATCGCGCTTAATGTAGTGCAAAAGCCGGGAGAAAAACCAGTGGTTTAAGCAGAAAACTATGCTGCTTTTTTACCTTTAATCCAGTGCATCTGACTGGCGTTAATGGTGAGTTACCACTTTGCTGCTGAGCAGTCGTCATTTTGTGGCGCCCGCGATTACTTTACTTGCGAAAGTGGGTGCTGAAAGGTGTCAGCTTGGGGCAAAATTGATCTGCATCATAATTCTCCTACCTCATCGGGGGTAATCTTACCCCATCGAAACAGAATCCTGAGGCTTTAGTATCCAGACCGGAAAACCTTTTTAGTAAGCAACTGCGAGTTCCCTCGCTTCTCCTGACCAGTGCACGACTATACTTCTGGATCCAGGCTTGTTTACTAAAAAAGTTTAACTTCCTTCAGGAGAACACCATGGCCGTAACTAATGTCGCCGAACTTAATGCACTGGTAGAACGTGTTAAAAAGGCACAGCGTGAATACGCCAACTTTAGTCAGGAACAAGTTGATGCAATCTTCCGTGCTGCCGCGCTCGCTGCTGCTGATGCACGTATCCCTCTGGCTAAGATGGCCGTTGCCGAATCCGGCATGGGCATCATTGAAGATAAAGTAATCAAAAACCACTTTGCTTCCGAATATATCTACAACGCTTATAAAGATGAAAAAACCTGTGGTGTGCTCGAAACTGATGACACTTTCGGGACTATCACCATCGCTGAACCTATCGGCCTGATTTGCGGTATTGTTCCAACCACCAACCCGACCTCTACCGCCATCTTCAAAGCACTGATTAGCCTGAAAACACGTAACGGTATTATCTTCTCACCACATCCGCGTGCTAAGGATGCCACCAACAAAGCCGCAGATATCGTGTTGCAGGCAGCTATCGCCGCAGGCGCACCGAAAGACATTATCGGCTGGATCGATGCCCCGTCTGTTGAGCTGTCAAATCAGCTGATGCATCACCCGGATATCAACCTGATCCTGGCAACCGGTGGACCGGGCATGGTGAAAGCCGCTTACAGCTCAGGTAAACCTGCCATTGGTGTGGGTGCCGGTAATACCCCGGTAGTGGTGGACGAAACAGCGGATATTAAACGTGCTGTTGCTTCCATACTGATGTCCAAAACCTTTGATAACGGTGTGATCTGTGCTTCTGAACAGTCAGTGATTGTCGTTGACTCCGTTTATGAAGCAGTGCGTGAGCGTTTTGCCACCCACGGCGGCTATCTGTTGCAGGGTAAAGAGCTGAAAGCCGTTCAGGATATCATCCTGAAAAATGGCGCACTGAATGCCGCCATTGTTGGACAGCCAGCGCCTAAAATTGCGGAAATGGCCGGTATCACCGTCCCGGCTAACACCAAAATCCTGATTGGTGAAGTAAAACTGGTTGATGAATCAGAACCTTTCGCGCATGAAAAATTGTCCCCGACTCTGGCGATGTATCGTGCCAAAGATTTCGAAGACGCGGTGGGTAAAGCGGAAAAACTGGTTGCTATGGGCGGTATCGGCCACACCTCCTGTCTCTATACCGACCAGGATAACCAGGGTGAGCGCGTACACTACTTCGGCGACAAGATGAAAACGGCGCGTATTCTGATCAATACCCCGGCCTCACAGGGTGGTATCGGTGACCTGTATAACTTCAAACTGGCTCCGTCACTCACGCTCGGTTGCGGTTCATGGGGCGGTAACTCCATTTCTGAAAACGTGGGACCCAAACATCTCATCAACAAGAAAACCGTGGCCAAGCGAGCTGAAAATATGTTGTGGCATAAACTTCCGAAGTCCATCTACTTCCGTCGTGGTTCTCTGCCAATTGCACTCGAAGAAGTGGCAACGGATGGGGCCAAACGCGCCTTCATCGTTACTGACCGTTTCCTGTTCAACAATGGCTATGCTGACCAGGTCACCCGCGTGCTGAAATCACACGGTATCGAGACTGAAGTGTTCTTCGAAGTCGAAGCTGACCCAACGCTCAGCATTGTGCGCAAAGGCGCTGAGCAGATGAACAGCTTTAAACCTGACGTGATTATCGCCCTGGGTGGTGGTTCACCGATGGATGCGGCAAAAATCATGTGGGTGATGTATGAACATCCGGAAACCCATTTTGAAGAACTGGCCCTGCGCTTTATGGACATCCGTAAACGTATCTACAAATTCCCGAAAATGGGTGTGAAAGCACGCATGATCGCCATCACCACCACTTCCGGTACCGGTTCTGAAGTAACGCCGTTTGCTGTGGTAACGGATGACGCGACCGGTCAGAAATACCCACTGGCTGACTATGCGCTGACTCCGGATATGGCAATTGTCGATGCGAACCTGGTGATGGATATGCCGCGTTCACTCTGCGCCTTCGGTGGCCTGGATGCGGTAACCCACTCGCTGGAAGCCTACGTTTCCGTCCTTGCCAATGAATACTCTGACGGCCAGGCGCTCCAGGCACTGAAACTGCTGAAAGAGAATCTGCCAGCCAGTTATAAAGAAGGTGCGAAAAACCCGGTAGCGCGTGAGCGTGTGCACAATGCGGCCACCATCGCCGGTATCGCGTTTGCTAACGCCTTCCTTGGTGTATGTCACTCAATGGCCCACAAACTGGGTTCTGAGTTCCATATTCCACATGGTCTGGCGAACGCCCTGCTGATTTGTAACGTCATTCGCTACAACGCCAATGACAACCCAACCAAGCAGACCGCCTTCAGCCAGTATGACCGCCCGCAGGCACGTCGTCGTTACGCTGAAATCGCTGATCATCTGGGTCTGAGTGCCGATGGCGACCGTACCGCGCAGAAAATTGAGAAATTGCTGGCGTGGCTGGAAGAGATGAAAACCCAGTTGGGTATTCCGACCTCAATTCGTGAAGCCGGGGTACAGGAAGCCGATTTCCTCGCGAAAGTGGATAAGCTGGCTGACGATGCCTTCGATGACCAGTGTACCGGTGCGAACCCGCGTTATCCGCTGATTGCTGAGCTGAAACAAATCATGCTGGATACCTTCTACGGCCGTGAGTTTGTCGAAGCGACAGCCGAAGTGGCGGAAGCCGTTGACTTACAACCGGTGAAAGTGGTGAAAGCAGAGAAAAAAACCAAAAAAGCCTGAGTTTGAATAATAAAAAAACCCGCCTCGGCGGGTTTTTTTATGCATGCAATTTTATAATTCGGGCTGGCGATTCCCGTATATGGCTTTTAATGATCCTTCATCAATCGCCTGTTTATAATGTTTACGGCAGACAGATATATATCGCTCATTTCCACCGATCACCACCTGCTCACCTTCACTAAAAGGCTTACCGCTGGCGTCGAGGCGTAAAACCATGCTGGCTTTACGTCCACAATGGCAGATGGTTTTCAGCTCAACCAACTTATCAGCCCATGCCAACAGATATTGGCTACCGACAAATAATTCGCCACGAAAATCGGTGCGTAATCCATAGCACAGCACCGGAATATCCATATTGTCGACCACATCCGACAACGCCCTGACCTGCTCGCGCGTCAGAAACTGGCTTTCGTCGACCAATACACAATGAAGCGGTTGACGGGCATGTTCTGCGGCTATTTCCACATCGAGTTGAGTTTCTGCATTATATAAGCAGGCAGGTGATGACAGACCGATACGTGAACTTACCTTGCCCGCACCAAAGCGATCGTCAATTTCAGCGGTATAGACCAGGGTGCGCATACCACGCTCCTGATAATTATAGGATGACTGTAGCAGCGCCGTTGATTTGCCCGCGTTCATCGCTGAGTAATAAAAATAGAGTTGAGCCATTGGTAAATCTCTTCAGGGCCAAAATCAGATGCGCGCAAGTCTACCATAAAGGTATCACGCTGTAGCGTAGGATTGTTTTTATCATTTGCTCAAATTAACAGCATAAGTTCACTTAACAGAATGCCGCTTGAGCACGCAAATAGCACTCAATGATAAAGGAGTGGCCATGCCGACTTTTTATTCATTTTTATTCCTTTAGCGGATCAACTGCATGCCTTCACCGCACCTTTGAACCACAAACTTTAAGGGCTATCGAATACAATGTGACAAGTTAAATAGACTACATCTGTCGCTAAAAATGCCTTCTGCGTTTTAATTTACGTTTTACTTTTTAATCTGGCTATTGCAGTTATTTTTTTCCGCCACTATTATGAGCTGGCAGAACAACTCCCATTAAATATATTTTGAGATTAGGACAATGAGCGAAGCACTTAAAATTCTTAATAATATCCGTACATTGCGCGCACAGGCTCGGGAATGCACTCTGGAAACTCTGGAAGAGATGCTGGAGAAACTCGAAGTTGTGGTGAATGAACGTCGTGAAGAAGAGTCTCATGCGCAAGCAGAAAATGCCGAGCGTACGCGTAAACTCGAACAATATCGTGAGATGCTGATTGCTGATGGTATCGACCCGAATGAGTTATTGCAGGCTTTATCAGAAACTAAAGTTGCGGGTAAAACCAAGCGCGCAGCTCGTCCGGCAAAATATCAGTATGTTGACGAAAATGGTGAAACCCGTACCTGGACTGGTCAGGGTCGTACACCAGCCGTGATTAAAAAAGCGATTGAAGAACAAGGCAAACAGTTGGACGATTTCCTGCTGTAACCCCACCAGTGCTTAGCAATTTTTGTGATTACACACCCATTTGGTGAATTCACCAGGTAAAAAAAGGAAGCCTGAGGCTTCCTTTTTTCATGCATGATTACGAGTGGTAAAATTCACGATACCAGTCAACAAATTGCTGCACGCCTTCAGCGACGCTGGTTTGTGGCCGGAAATTGATCGCATCATACAATGGTTGCGTATCCGCGCTGGTCTCCAGCACATCTCCCGGCTGCATCGGCATCAAATTCTTATTTGCTTCGATGCCCAGGGCATTCTCCAGTGCCTTGATATAATCCATCAGGCTCACTGGCTGGCTATTCCCGATGTTATACACGCGATAAGGTGCTGAACTGCTTGCTGGCGTTCCGGTCTCCACCGTCCATTGCTCATCGGGTTGCGGAATCACATCCTGCAAACGCACAATGGCCTCGGCAATATCATCAATGTAGGTGAAGTCGCGTTTCATTTGCCCGTTGTTGTAAACATCAATGCGCTCACCTGCCAGCATTGCGCGCGTAAATTTAAACAACGCCATATCAGGACGTCCCCACGGACCGTATACCGTGAAGAAACGTAAACCTGTAGTGGGCAATTGGTAGAGATGCGAATAGGTGTGCGACATCAGCTCATTAGCTTTTTTGGTCGCCGCATAAAGTGAAACAGGATGGTCAACCGAATCATCAGTTGAAAAAGGCATTTTGCGGTTCAGACCATAAACTGAACTGGACGAGGCGTAAAGCAAATGCCCAATTTTATGGTGGCGACAACCTTCAAGAATATTCAGGTGCCCGATCAAGTTTGCATCGGCATAGGCATGTGGATTTTCTATGGAATATCGCACCCCTGCCTGCGCGCCTAAATGAATAACCCGGTCGAAACCTTGCTGCTCAAATAAAGAAGAAATGGCCTGGCGATCTGCCAGGTCCATTTTGCTAAAGCTGAATGCGGGATGTTGCGCTATCTGGTCAAGGCGGGCTTGTTTCAAGCCGACATCATAATAGTCATTAAGGTTGTCGATGCCGACAACCTGGTGACCGGCAGCCAGCAGACGCTGACTCACATGAAATCCAATAAAACCTGCTACACCGGTAACCAGAAACTTCATACATCCCTCATCTATTACGCAATTTGAATTGAAGCCCCGCGGCCGATTGCATAATAAACGAAACCGCGTTTGCTGATACGCTCCGGATCATACAGGTTACGACCATCAAAAATCACGGGTTGTTTTAATGCTGTTTTAATCACATCAAAATCAGGGGCACGGAAGTTTTGCCATTCAGTGCAAATCACCAGGCCATCAGCTCCCTGCAACGCCGCTTCTTTGGTACCCATAAGCTTCAGGTCGCTACGGTGTCCGTAGATACGCTGTGCTTCATCCATCGCTTCCGGATCGAACGCCTGAACGGTAGCACCTGCTTCCCATAACGTTTCAATCAGTACACGGCTGGAGGCTTCACGCATATCATCGGTATTCGGTTTAAATGCCAGCCCCCACAGAGCAAACGTTTTACCACGCAAATCATCGCCGAAGTGACGTTTGATAAAGCCAGGCAGCTTGCTTTTCTGCGAGTCATTCACATCTTCAACCGCCTGCAACAGACGGGGTTTGTAACCGATAGACTCTGCTGTGCGGATCAGCGCCTGCACATCTTTCGGGAAACAGGAACCACCGTAGCCACAGCCCGGATAGATAAAGTGGTAGCCAATACGGGAATCAGAACCGATACCCTGACGCACCTTCTCAATATCCGCACCCAGTCGTTCAGCCAGGTTAGACATCTCGTTCATAAAGCTGATTTTGGTGGCAAGCATGCAGTTTGCTGCGTATTTGGTCAGCTCTGCACTACGGATGTCCATCAAAATCATACGATCGTGATTACGGTTGAACGGCTCATACAGCTCGCGTAACAGCTCGACCACGTCGTCATTGTCGGTGCCAATAACAATGCGCTCAGGACGCATGCAGTCATTAACCGCTGCACCTTCCTTGAGGAATTCCGGGTTTGAAACCACATCAAACGCGATATTAGCATCACGTTTTTTCAGGGTTTCGGTCATCACTGCGCGCACTTTATCAGCAGTACCGACCGGTACTGTCGACTTATCGATAACCACTTTGTGATCATTCATATGTTGCGCAATGGTACGCGCAACCGCAGTCACATATTTCAGATCGGCAGAACCGTCCTCATCCGGGGGCGTCCCCACCGCGATGAACTGCATCACACCGTGGTTGACACCCTCTTCCGCGTTGGTGCTGAACTTAAGGCGACCTGCCTCATAGTTCGACATCACCAGCGGGGTTAAACCGGGTTCATAAATCGGAATGATGCCTTTTTTCAGGTTTTCGACTTTTTTCGCGTCGACATCAATACAGAGAACGTCATGTCCGACTTCGGCTAACACCGCAGCCTGAACCAGACCGACATAGCCGATACCAAATACAGTGACTTTCATTGAATTATCCTGTTTTTAATGGATTACTTTTTGTTTCCTACAGCGCCTTCAAGCCATTGGGTGAAATCTTTACCCAGAACCGGATGACGAACACCGTATTCAACAAAAGCCTGCATATAACCCAATTTGTTACCGCAGTCGTGGCTCACACCTTTCAGGTGGTAAGCTTCAACGGTCTCTTTTTCCATCAGCATGGCAATGGAGTCAGTCAGCTGAACTTCACCACCTGCACCCGGAGGGGTTTTTGCCAGCAAAGGCCAGATGTCAGCAGACAGTACATAACGCCCCACTACCGCCAGATTTGACGGGGCTTCAGCGGCTTTCGGCTTCTCAACCACACCGACCATCGGTGCGCTTTGACCCGGAGCCAGATCGGCACCTTTGCAGTCAACCACGCCGTATGCCGTCACGTCGGCAACCGGCTCAACCATAATCTGGCTACGGCCACTTTCTTCATAGCGAGACAGCATTTCTGCCAGGTTGTCTTTCGTCGGGTCGGACTCGTACTCATCGATGATCACGTCCGGTAGAATGACTGCAACCGGCTCATCACCAACCAGCGGGTGTGCACACATCACAGCGTGGCCCAGACCTTTGGCGATGCCCTGACGAACCTGCATGATGGTGACATGCGGTGGGCAAATAGACTGGATTTCATCCAGCAGCTGACGCTTAACACGTTTTTCCAGCATCGACTCCAGCTCAAAACTGGTATCAAAGTGGTTCTCGATGGCGTTTTTAGAGGAATGGGTGACCAGCACGATCTCATTAATGCCGGCAGCGATACACTCGTTCACGACATACTGGATCAACGGCTTATCAACCAGCGGTAACATTTCTTTCGGGATAGCTTTGGTGGCTGGCAGCATACGCGTGCCCAGGCCAGCTACAGGGATTACCGCTTTTTTTACTTTTGACTTAAAGGCAGACATCAAGATACCTCTCTTATAGGCCGCTCAAGTTAATACTTGATATGTCGGTTTAAAAATCGAAATTGAGTATATCAGTTACTCTTTGACGGATTTATCCTGGATGAAGTTAATCCGCGGAATTTAAGACTATTACCCAAGTGTAAAGCTAAGCCCTGGTCCTGTCTTCAACCCGCGAAAAATATAAATGTAATCGTTTATTCTTCAGCCGATAACATCAGGCGGAGTCGGCCACCAGCGCCCCATACATGGCACTGCCAGGACTCGGCACGTTGGCTAATTTGATTAAGATGCGTACTCCCCATAGTGCCAAGCGGTACGCCATTACTGAGTTGAATTTGATGGGTGTTAATGTGCAGGGTGGCATTCAGACCGGCTGACACCAGAATAAGGTTTTTCAGCTGCCGATGGTAATAACCGACCAGCAGCGGGAATTGACCATTAAGGTTTGCCTGCCGCAACAACATATTGACCTGGCGCAGCAGACCATTTAACTCGGGCAACCGCTGCTTTTGACCGGAAAGTTGTTCCTGCAACAAGCCATTGAATAATGCACGCAGCAACAAGGCCGCCAGTACGCCATTATCGCCCGCCCGGGTGACATCCAGACAATAAAACGCCAGATCTTTATCTGACAGGGCAGCAATATCCAACACCAGGCCAGGCTGTTCTGCCATAGTGAGTTGTCGGTAATTGATTCGGCAATTGGCAATATTTTGTTGGACCGGAGGCTGCAATTGTTTCAGTAACTTTGCCGCCGCCAGAGGATCGCTCACCAGCGCATCCCAGTCCTGAAAAAGTTGTTCGTCTTCCTCAACTTTTGAGGTAAACATCGAAGGATAGAGACATTCGTACACCGCTTCGCGAAAACGATCGAGATTTCTCAGCGGTTTAAGCAGTACATCCTGAACGCCAAGGCGTAACACATGGGCAATATCCGCCATGTTCTGGGTAGCGGATATGATGAGGATTGGCACGCTGTTACCCCGGCTGCGGATGCGTTCCACGAACTGAATTCCACCCATACGCGGCATTTCCAGATCGCATATGACCAGATCAACCGCCTGTGCGGTGAGCAGCGTCAGCCCATCAAGACCATCTCCGGCCTGCATGGTCTGCGCGCCAAGACTGATTAAAAAGTTATCAAGCAACGAACGGAAAACGACCTCATCTTCGACAATGAGTATCTTTTTGCCGATTAGCGGTTTTTCCATTCTCTCCCCCTGCGTACCAGACATTTCAATAGTGGTTCATAAAACGCAGTTGTGCCTTTCAGAATTAACCGAAGTCACAACACCTGTGAATGAACAACCTGACTATCTGCTACGGACCAGCGGTAATAGTTCATCCATTTTTTTCTCGACGGCGGCCTTGCCTGCCGCAATGGCCTCTTCAGCCCGGTGAAAGTCCAGCGTAGAAATTTGCGGACAAAAGGGTTGAATCAGCACATCCGGCGGATCGCCTGCCATACGATTGCGCTTCAGGCGATTTTCCAGCACCTGGATGGAGGTCGACATAATCTCCATGGCACCAGGCGTTTGATTTGCACGACGCTGGGTAAGTCCCAGTAGTCGCTGACGTAATTTTTTACCCCAGCTCAATGCTTCTGCTGCCGCCTGCTCCTCACCACTCTGCGGCGTCACTGACAGTAAATCCTGCTGCATCAGATGCGCATCATGCTGGAGATCGACAGCAATCACGATGTCAGCCCCTAACGCACGCGTAAGCGAAATGGGTACCGGGTTGACTACCGCACCATCGACCAGCCAGTACCCATTGTAGCCAACGGGTGGTAATAAGCCTGGCATACTGCATGATGCGCGTACCGCCTGATGCAGGTCGCCATCGGTTAACCACAACTCACGACCGGTACTAAGATTGGTGGCAACGACACCGAAAGGTTTTTCGCATTGCTCAATTAATTCATGGGGTATCAGTTGCCGAACATGGCTGAACACGCGATCACCGCGCAATAGTCCGCCACGTTGCCATGAAAGGTCCATCAGGCGAATCACATCCCAGTAGCGAAAGGCGCTGACCCAGCGTTCCATCATACCAAGACGGCCACTGACATACGCTGATCCCACCAGCGCCCCCACCGAACAGCCGGCAACCACATCAATCTCGACCCCGGCCCGTTCTAACGCATTGATCACGCCAATATGCGACCAGCCTTTGGCGGCACCTGAACCCAGGGCCAGCCCGATCCTCACCTTTCTCATCTCACCTCGGGATTTACCTGGTACGTAGCTTCGCGCCCGACAGTCAGCTACCATAGCGCGCAATCTTTAACTTTAATCACCTTGTGGAGATGACGTGTCCGAAACGTGCCCCTGCTGTAGCGGAAAGCAGTATAGCCTATGTTGCCAACCCTTTCTGACCGGGCAGGCTACCCCGGCAAGCGCCGAACAGCTGATGCGCTCACGCTACACGGCATACGTGGAGAAAAACGCGGCATGGTTGGTCACAACCTGGCACTCCAGCCAACGTGTGGCCGAACTTGAGACGTTATTATCTGAAAGTTTTTCCGGTACTGAATGGCTGGGCCTGAATGTAACCCGTTGTAATCAGGGAAGCCATCAGAATGAAGCATTCGTGACCTTTTTTGCGCGATACCTCGAAAAAGGACGCACATCGGCCATCTATGAATGTTCACGCTTTCTTCGTGAGGATCAACGCTGGTACTATGTGGACGGAACAACGCCCCCGCTGGGGCGAAACGATCGCTGTCCTTGTGGCTCCGATAAAAAATACAAAAAATGTTGTGGCTGATGTGGACATCAACCCAACAGCATTACCATTCATCGCTTTGACAGGACTCTGATCGAGATGCAAGCGCAAACCATGCAACGAAAAGTTTTACGTACCATTTGCCCCGATGCGAAAGGTCTGATCGCCAAAATCACCAACATTTGTTACAAGCATGAACTCAACATCGTGCAGAACAACGAATTTGTCGATCACCGTACCGGGCGCTTTTTTATGCGCACAGAGCTTGAAGGCATTTTCAACGACAACACCCTGCTTGCGGATCTTGATAGCGCCTTACCGGCGGGTTCAATTCGCGAACTGAACAGCGCAGGTCGCCGTCGTGTGGTGATCCTGGTGACCAAAGAGGCGCACTGCCTTGGCGATCTGTTGATGAAAAGCGCCTTTGGTGGTCTTGATATGGAAATCGCTGCGGTGATTGGCAACCATGAAACGCTGCGCTCGTTGGTTGAACGCTTTGATATTCCCTTTGTGCTGGTCAGCCATGAAGGTCTGACGCGCGAAGAACACGACAACCGCATGGCGGATGAGATTGATCGTTATCAACCCGATTATGTGGTGCTGGCGAAATATATGCGCGTCCTGACGCCCGCGTTTGTGCAACGCTATCCGAACCAGATCATCAACATTCACCACTCCTTCCTGCCGGCGTTTATCGGTGCACGCCCCTATCATCAGGCGTATGAACGTGGTGTGAAAATCATCGGTGCGACCGCGCATTATGTGAACGACAATCTCGATGAAGGCCCGATCATTATGCAGGATGTGATCAACGTTGATCACAGCTACACCGCTGAAGAGATGATGCGCGCCGGTCGCGATGTAGAGAAGAACGTTTTGAGCCGTGCACTGTATAAAGTGCTGGGTCAACGCGTATTTGTATACGGCAACCGCACGATCATTCTTTAACCACTTTGGCGCTGAACTGCACAAGCCTTCAGCGCCACGAGTAAAAAGTGGGCAATCGATTCATAAATTTAGTGCGGGCGCTTTACAGATGAAGCGCATTTGGTATTATGCGCCCCGCTTTCAGGCGTAATGATTCAGGCCAGTGGTGGGATTCCCGAGCGGCCAAAGGGAGCAGACTGTAAATCTGCCGTCACAGACTTCGAAGGTTCGAATCCTTCTCCCACCACCATCTGAATCGCCGCGACCTGTTGCCACAATATGCCTTATCCCTGGTGGGATTCCCGAGCGGCCAAAGGGAGCAGACTGTAAATCTGCCGTCACAGACTTCGAAGGTTCGAATCCTTCTCCCACCACCATCCAAATATTCTCCCTTATTTATTCGCAAACTCAGTCCTCACCGCATCAACAAAACAACGTATCTTGGTCGTTTGCTTACGCGCCGATGGCACCAGTATATGCATTGGGCGAGAGGGTCCGCTGTAATCCGGCAGCACCCGCACCAGACGTCCTTTATCGATTTCCTCTTTAAGCACATCTTCTGGTCCAAGAGTCACACCATAACCCTCAAGTGCAGCATGCATCAGGGCTTTCCAGTCGTTGGAGCGTAAGCGCCCTTCCGGCCTGACTTCTTCAATCTTGCCCGCTTTATGAAAGATCCAGCGACAGGGCATCGTGGCAGACCAGTAGCCATAAACCAGGCAGGCGTGGTGTTGCAGTTCTGCCGGTGTCTGGGGCATGCCATGACGCGCAATGTAAGACGGGGCTGCACAGGCAATCAATCGATAGGGTGCCAGCGGCCAGGCTACCATAGAGCTATCGGTCAACTCCCCAATGCGGATCAAAACCTCCGCTTCTTCTTCGGTGGCATTGATGATTCTGTCACTCAACGTCAGTTCGACCTGTACTTGTGGCCAGGCAGCGAGGTAACGACTGATGAAAGGCGAGAGTGTGTATGACCCAAAGGTCACCGGGGCATTCACACGGATAATACCGGAAGGCGTGGCCTGCATATTCAACACTACGGCATCCGCCTCCTCCACTTCGGTCAGCACCACGCGGCAACGCTCATAGTAGCGACGGCCGATTTCAGTCAAATGCTGACGTCGCGTGGTACGGTTGATTAGTGCGGCACCCAGTCGTGTCTCAAGCGCTGCAATGTGTTTAGCCACCATCTGTGGTGACATCTCCAGTGCATCAGCAACAGCGGCAAATGACCCTAATTCAGCGGCTTTGACGAACACCTTCATCCCGGCCAGTTTGTCCATGATTCCCTCCTGAGAGTTGTTTTTAAAACAACATTAATGCGATTTATCTTCTTATGGGAGGGAATCATATTACAACTCACAACAACCCGATGGAGTGAAAAATGAAGACAGGAATTATTGGCGCAGGATTCGTAGGCCGGGCGATCGCCAAATTAGCCATTCAGGCCGGTCATCAGGTCATGCTCAGTAACTCACGCGACCCACAAACGCTGTTCAGCCTGCGCCCGATGATCGGTTGTGAGATCGGCACAGCACGCGAAGCCGCCAGCTTCGGTGATATCGTCATTATAGCGGTGCCGCTGACCGCCATTGATGCTCTGCCTGCCACTGAGATTGGCAGCAAGCCCGTCCTTGATGCGGTGAATTACTATCGCGAACGCGACGGCGACATCGCCGAATTATCTTCCCGCGCCACTACCACCAGCGAACTGCTGGCCCGTTACCTGCCAGAGGCGCGGATCACCAAAGCCTTCAACGCCATTCCAATGACCCAGTTGGAGAGTGACGGTCAGGCCGCAGCCACATCCGGTCGACGCGCCCTGCCGGTAGCCGGTGACGATGCAGAAGGTAAAGCAATCGCGGTCGCGTTGTACGACGCCTTCGGCTTTGATGCCGTTGATGCCGGGCCGCTGGCTGAAGGCTGGCGTTTTGAACGCGGCATGCCGTCTTATTGCGTGCGAATGAACAGCAGTGAATTGATTGCCGCACTGGCCCGGGCTGTCAGATTCTGAAGCACAGCGGCGTGATTTATCGCGCATTTTCAGCACGGAAGAAACGCGCGATAAATCGCGCCGCTACGCAATGCCGCTTCTGACCATGACATTTACCGCAAAACTCGCTACCATCCCGCCATACTTTTGCGGATAAAAATGGTAGCGAAATGAAATTTGTCTCATTTAACATCAATGGTTTGCGTGCACGCCCTCATCAACTTGAAGCGCTGGTGGAACAGCATCAGCCGGACGTGATTGGCTTGCAGGAAACCAAGGTCCATGACGACATGTTCCCGCTTGAAGAGGTCAGCAAACTCGGTTACCACGTCTTTTATCATGGACAAAAAGGCCACTACGGGGTCGCGCTACTGACCAAAGCCGAGCCGGTCGCGGTACATCGCGGCTTCCCGCTTGATGGCGAAGATGCCCAGCGCCGTCTGATTATGGCTGAAATCCCCAGCCCGATTGGGAATATCACGGTGATCAACGGTTACTTCCCGCAGGGTGAAAGCCGTGACCATCCGATCAAATTCCCGGCAAAAGAGAAGTTTTATCAGGATCTGCAAAGCTACCTGCAAACTCAACTGGCAGCAGACAAACCGGTGCTGATTATGGGTGATATGAATATCAGCAGCACCGATCTCGACATCGGCATCGGTGAAGAGAACCGTAAGCGTTGGCTGCGCACCGGTAAATGTTCATTCTTGCCGGAAGAGCGTGAGTGGATGGACCGCCTGCTTAACTGGGGTCTGGTTGATACCTGGCGTGCACAATTCCCGGAAACGACTGACCGTTTCTCATGGTTTGATTACCGCTCCAAAGGCTTTGATGATAACCGCGGTCTGCGTATCGATTTGCTGCTGGCCAGTCAGCCTCTGGCATCGCGTTGTATCGACAGCGGTATTGATTACGACATCCGCAGCATGGAAAAACCGTCGGACCATGCGCCGGTATGGTCAACCTTTAAATTGTGATGACGCTGCGTGGCCTACTCAGGCCACGCGACTTATTTGATAATTTTCCAAATCAATGGATTAGTACCCATCACTTTCTCATCGCGCGAACATTGCAGCAGCACACCTTCCGCTTTGACTACCGCACCCTCCGAGTAACTCCGGTTCTCATAGGTACAGCATTGCAGACAGTTGCTCTGCTGATTATTTTGCCCCTGCGTCCAAACTTCTGGTGGCATATCCACCACCACGTCGGTGTTACCCGTGCGGCCAGAATCAGGGGTGCGATTCGCCAGTGCCGCGCTGCTCAACAACAGAACGCCACTCAGCAACACCATCAGATATCGCATCACTCGGTCTCCTTCATTTTGCGCCGGGCAGGTTTGCGTGTCCGTTTTTTCTCACTCGCGCCCCCGCTTGCGGCAATGCCACGAAATGCCTGTAGCGATGGCTGCTGGCGCGCCTGGCCAATCAGGCCAATTAAGGTGCTGACCAGCGGTTGCATAAACTCATCGTAACGACAGGCTTTTTCACTGATGCGGGTTAGCGTCGATTCCCAGTGGGCAGTCATATCAGGCCGTGCCGCCATTTCCGGCAGCGCATGGATCAATGCCCTGCCCGCCTCGGTAGAGTGAATATAGCGGCCCTTTTTCACCAGGAATGTTCGCCGGAACAATAATTCAATAATGCCGGCTCGCGTCGCTTCCGTTCCTAAACCATCGGTCGCACGTAGCACTTTCTTTAGATCTTTATCCTGCACAAAACGTGCGATGCCGGTCATGGCCGAAAGCAACGTGGCATCAGTGAACGGACGGGGCGGCTGCGTCTGCTTTGCCAATACTTCACCACGTTCACATAACAGTTCGTCGCCTTTACTGACCACCGGCAATGGCGTGCCGTCGTTCTCTTCATCGCGCTCCTTGCTACCAAGCAACGCTCGCCAGCCCGCTTCCGCCAGGAAACGTGCCTTAGCAACGAATTTGCCACCCGCAATGTCGAGATCAATGACGCACTTGCGAAACACCGCGTCGGGACAGAACTGCATCAGATACTGACGCGCAATCAGGCCGTAGATATTGGCTTCATTTTCACTGAGATTCACCTTACTGGCGCGTGCGGTCGGGATGATGGCATGGTGAGCATCGACTTTCTTGTCGTCCCAGCAACGGTTGCGCTGTTCAGGGTTGAAATCAGCCGGTGGTGTCATATCCGGTTGATGGGCCTGAATGGCGTTCAGCACCGCATGACGCCCGGCAAAGTGTTCTTCCGGCAGGTAACGGCAATCTGAACGCGGATAGGTGATCAGCTTGTGGGTTTCATACAACCGCTGGCAGCAATCCAGAACGTTTTGTGCGCTCAGGCCGAAGCGTTTTGCCGCTTCAATCTGCAAACTGGAGAGGGAGAACGGCAGCGGCGCGATTTCTGATTCCCGTTTGTCGTTATAGGCGGTGACCAGCGCCGGTTGGCCGTTAATGCGCTCCAGCACATGATCCGCCAGTGGGCGGTGCAGCAAGCGCCCTTCCTCATCCTGCCAGGGTTCGCAGGCATCACTCGGCACCCAACTGGCGACAAAACGCTCATCCTTTGGCGTGACAATATGTGCTTTGACTTCGAAATAGTCCTTCGGGATAAAGTTCTCAATCTCTTCATCGCGTCGTACCACCAGCCCAAGCACCGGCGTCTGTACCCGACCGACCGACAACACACCGTCATAGCCTGCGTTACGCCCTAACAGCGTCCAGGCACGGGTCATATTGATGCCATACAACCAATCGGCACGGGCGCGTGCCAGCGCCGAAACACACAACGGGATAAACTCACGATTTTCACGCAGGCGGCTCACTGCGCGTTCCACCGCCTGCGGGTTGAGGTCATTAATCAGGCAACGTTGTACTTTCTGGCGCTTTTCCGCAGGCAATTGCAGGTAATCAATCACCTCATCCACCAGCAATTGTCCTTCGCGATCCGGGTCGCCCGCGTGAACCACTTCGGACGCTTGCGCCAACAAGCCTTCAATGACTTTAAGTTGTTTCGCCACCGAGGGACGCGGCTGGAGCCGCCACTTCTCAGGGATAATCGGCAAGTCAGCCAGATTCCAGCGCGCATAACGGCTGTCGTAGCTATCAGGTTGCGCCTGTTCCAGCAAATGCCCGACGCACCAGGTGACAACCTGATCATTACCGCAGGCAATATAACCATCGCCGCGTCGATGGGGTTTAGGCAACACGTCGGCGATGGCACGTCCGAGGCTCGGTTTTTCTGCAATAAACAAACGCATGAATGGCGTCGATCCTTAAACGTCAGTTAACTACGGTAATCAGCGGATGATTGGGTTCGGCGTCATACAATTCGCCAATCGCGGTGGGCGTCACACCGGCCAGCATGGCACAGCGGTGAAAGGCTTCAACTTCAGAAGGCTGTACCGCCACCAGTAAACCACCGGAGGTTTGTGGGTCACACAGTAGCGCACGCGTCGCGTCATCCAACGGTGACACATGGTGACCGTAGCTGGCAAAATTACGACTGGTTCCTCCCGGTACGGCACCGGCAGCGATATACCCGTCCACTCCCGGCAGGCGTGGCACCTGGGTCGCGTTCACCTCAGCACGTAAACCGGAACCCTGACAGATTTCACTTAAATGCCCCAGCAGACCAAAACCGGTGACATCGGTCATTGCAGTCACTCCGGCGAGCTGGGCAAACTCCGCACCCACCTTATTCAACTGACACATCACTTCCGCCGCCAGCGAGTGATGTTCCGGTCGTAACAGCCCTTTTTTCTCGGCGGTAGTCAGAATACCAATGCCGAGCGGTTTGGTCAGGAACAGCTGGCAGCCAGGCTGGGCTGCGCTATTTTTCTTCACCCGCGCCACATCAACGATGCCCGTTACGGCGAGGCCAAAAATCGGCTCAGGTGAATCGATCGAATGACCGCCCGCCAGCGCAATGCCGGCGGCCTGGCATGCCGCACGACCACCCTCAACCACCTGCTGCGCGACCTCGGGGCTCAGCACATTCACCGGCCAGCCAAGAATGGCGATCGCCATGATCGGCTTACCGCCCATTGCATAGATATCGCTGATGGCATTGGTGGCAGCGATACGGCCAAAGGTGTGGGGATCGTCAACAATCGGCATAAAGAAGTCGGTGGTGCTGACCACCGCACTGCCATTGCCCAGGTCATAAACGGCGGCATCATCGCGGGTTTCGTTCCCCACCAGCAGATGGGGATCGTGGAAGGCGCTCAGTTCACTATGCAGGATGGTTTCCAGCACCTGGGGTGAGATTTTGCAGCCACAGCCAGCGCCGTGGCTGTATTGGGTCAGGCGAACAGGGTCACTCATGGCAGGTTCCTTATGCACTGGCAGATAGCGCTATGTTAGCCTGGCTGCCAGCCTGAGGTAAGTGGTGCGCAATCACAGCTCGATCAATCGCACACGCGGTGTGCAATATTTGCAACGCCGCTCAGCCTGACGGAGAAACCCGCGGGTGTCTGTCAGAAATAACTGACAAATTCCGCCGTGTCAGGGGGCAGAACCGTGGTGCTGGATTTTAACTGCGGCGTACCGAGATACAGAAAACCGACAATCGCATCCTGTTCCCGACAGCCGAAGGCGTCACGCACCTGCGGATGATCGGTCCAGGGACCGCTGCGCCAGATGCCATTGAAGCCCTGCGCGGCTGCCGCCATCTGCATCGCCATCACCGCACAGCCTGCGGAAATCAACTGTTCCCAGCGTGGCACTTTAGGATGTTCTTCACAACGTGCGACCACCGTGATGATCATCGGTGCCCGGAACGGCGATGAGCTGGCTTTCTCGATGGCCTTGTCATCCATCGCGCTGGCACGCGCGGCCTGCTCCAGCAGCGTGCTCAAGCGCTCACGTCCCTCTTTCTCGACGATGATGAAGCGCCAGGGTTGCAGGGTGCCGTGGTCCGGCGCGCGCATACCGGCGCGCAGGATGTTTTCCAGCACCTCACCTGCCGGGGCGGGATCCGCCAGACGTGAGGCTGAACGGCGATTAACTAACAAATCAAGTGCATCCATTATCTTCTCCCTTGGAAAAAAACGTTGTCTAATCCTGGCATACCACGATCTTTTGTAACAGTCTGGCGCGATTTCCTGCTGACTTTTAACACGCTGCTCTTTAGGATGTGGTCGATATCGAGGCGGCTGGCGTGCTGGCTGTCTTCGGCTACGTGAATATGGAGAGTCTATGCGCACATTGTGGCGAATTATTGCTGGCCTGTTCCGCTGGGGCTGGCGGGTGCTGAATTTTATCCGGGAATTTATCCTTAATTTATTTCTGATTGTGTTGATCCTGGCGGGTGTGGGGATCTGGTTACAGGTGAGCGGTTCCGGCAGCAGCGAACCGGTCCAGCAGGGCGCGCTGAAAGTCGATCTTACCGGGGTGCTGGTGGACAAACCTTCGGTCAGCAACCGTCTGAGCCGGATTGGCCGTCAGTTGCTGGGTACCAGTAGTGATCGTCTCCAGGAAAACTCGCTGTTTGATGTGGTCGATGCCATTCGTCAGGCAAAAAGTGACAAAAACATCACCGGCATCGTGCTGGATCTGCGTGATTTTGCCGGTGGCGATCAGCCGTCATTACAATATGTCGGTAAAGCACTGCGCGAATTCCGTGACAGCGGCAAACCGGTCTACGCGATTGGCGATAGTTACAGCCAGGCACAATATTATCTGGCGAGTTACGCCAACAAAGTTTATCTCTCGCCGCAGGGCACCGTTGATCTGCACGGTTTCGCCACTAACGGCCTGTACTACAAAACCTTGCTCGACAAGCTGAAGGTTAACTCACATGTCTTCCGCGTCGGTACCTATAAATCGGCGGTCGAACCGTTCCTGCGTGACGATATGTCACCAGAAGCACGCGATGCCGATAGCCGCTGGATCGGTCAGCTGTGGCAGAACTATCTGAACACCGTCTCCGCGAACCGTCAGATTACCCCGGAACAGTTGTTCCCGGGTGCCGCCGGTATCATCAGCGGTTTGCAGGCGGTACAGGGTGATACGGCAAAATATGCGCTGAACAACAAGTTGGTCGACGCGCTGGATAGCCGTGCTTCTGCTGATCAGGAGCTGATTAAAACCTTCGGCTGGGATAAACAGAATAACGATTATCGTAACGTCAGCATTTACGATTACACCGTTAAGCAACCCACGCAGCAGGATGGCAATATCGCCGTGGTGATGGCGAGTGGCGCGATTATGGACGGTGAAGAAACCGCCGGAAACGTCGGTGGCGACACCACCGCTGCACAGATCCGCGATGCGCGTCTCGATCCGAAAATCAAAGCGATCATTTTGCGCGTCAATAGCCCTGGTGGCAGCGTGACCGCGTCAGAAGCCATCCGCGAAGAACTGGCTGCTGCCCATGCGGCAGGTAAACCGGTAGTGGTGTCGATGGGCGGGATGGCCGCGTCTGGTGGCTACTGGATCTCCACTCCGGCGGATTACATTGTGGCTAACCCCAGCACGCTGACCGGTTCGATTGGCATCTTCGGCGTGATCAATACCGTTGAGAACAGCCTGAGCACCATTGGTGTGCATACCGATGGCGTTGCCACCTCGCCGTTGGCTGACGTCGCCACCACCAAAGCGTTACCGACGGAAGTACAGCAACTGATGCAGCTGACCATCGAGAATGGTTATCGTAACTTCGTCGGTTTAGTGGCGGCTTCGCGTCATAAGACGCCAGAGCAGATCAATGAGATTGCCCAGGGCCATGTCTGGACCGGCAGCGATGCCAAAGCCAACGGGCTGGTGGATGCGCTGGGTGACTTTGATGATGCCGTCAGCAAAGCCGCTGAACTGGCTAAAATCACCACGCCGCAATTGAGCTGGTATCAGGATGATCCGGGCATGCTGGATCTGCTGCTGAATCAGATGAGCGCGTCTGCCAGCGCTATCATGCCGGAAGCCTTAAAAGTGTGGCTGCCTGCGCCGATGTTGGATGTCATGAGCGCAATGAAAAAACAGCCCGGTCTGTTTGATAACCTTAACGATCCGCAAAATCGCTACGCGTTCTGCCTGAACTGTGGCCAGGTAAAATAATCTTTACAGCCCGGCCGCTGGTCGGGCTGCTTTTCCCCGGTAATCCCCTTATACTGCGCGTTTTACGGCAAGTCTGAGTTCATTCATGCAAAAGAAAAATATCTACGTAGCCTACACGGGCGGGACCATTGGTATGCAGCGTTCGGCACACGGCTACATTCCGGTTTCTGGCCATCTGCAACAGCAACTGGCGAATATGCCCGAGTTCCATCGCCCGGAAATGCCCGATTTCACCATCCACGAGTACCAACCGTTGATGGATTCTTCCGATATGACGCCGGAGGACTGGCAGGCCATCGCCGATGATATCAAACAGAATTACGATCAATACGACGGCTTTGTTATTCTGCATGGCACAGACACCATGGCGTTCACCGCTTCGGCCCTCTCCTTTATGCTGGAGAATCTCGCCAAGCCAGTGATTGTGACCGGCTCGCAAATCCCGCTGGCCGAGTTACGCTCAGACGGTCAGCAAAACTTGCTTAACTCATTGTATGTCGCGGCTAATTATCCGATTAATGAAGTCGCGCTATTCTTTAATAACACGTTGTTCCGTGGCAACCGCACCACCAAAGCCCACGCCGATGGTTTTAATGCGTTTGCCTCCCCTAACCTGTCGCCGCTGTTGGAAGCCGGTATCCATATTCGCCGCCTGAATACCCCTCCAGCTCCCAAGGGAACAGGTGACTTGATTGTTCACCCGATCACCCCGCAGCCGATTGGTGTGGTGACGATTTATCCGGGGATCTCTGCCGAGGTGGTACGTAACTTCCTGCGTCAGCCGGTGAAAGCCCTGATCCTGCGTTCTTACGGCGTTGGCAATGCGCCACAAAACGCGGAGTTTCTGGCTGAACTGCAACAGGCCAGCGAGCGCGGCATTGTGGTGGTCAACCTGACGCAATGCATGTCCGGTAAGGTGAATATGGGTGGTTACGCCACAGGGAATGCGCTGGAGCATGCCGGGGTGATCAGTGGTTTTGATCTCACCGTGGAAGCGACATTAACAAAACTTCACTTTTTACTGAGTCAAAACCTCACCAGCGCGGAAATTCGTGCCAGAATGCAACAGAATTTACGTGGCGAACTGACAGAAGACTGATACGGAGCGAGATGTGATGAAGCGGGCACTGATAATCATCGATATACAGAACGATTTTTGCCCCGGCGGCCCCATGGCCGTACGCGAAGGTGACCTGACCGTTGCCGTTGCGAATCGCTACGCGCGTGAGTTTCGTGCCCGGGGCGAGTGTGTGGTGGCATTGCAGGACTGGCATCCGAATAATCATGGCAGCTTTGCGTCGGTATCGGGTGAGCCGGTTTATACCCTGGGTGAGCTGAACGGGCTGGCGCAGATCTGGTGGCCGGATCATGGCATTCAGGGTTCGGTGGGTGCCGATTTCCACCCTGACCTGGATCGCACGCTGATCGATGCCGTATTCCATAAAGGCGAAGATGTTGACGTTGACAGCTACAGCGCCTTTTTCGATAACGGCCACCGGCGCAAAACTGAGCTGGATAGATGGCTGCGCGAGCGTGACATCAGCCATCTGGTGGTGCTGGGTTTAGCAACCGATTATTGCGTTAAATATAGCGTGCTGGATGCGCTGGAACTGGGCTACCAGGTCGAGGTGGTGGAGGAAGGTTGTCGTGGGGTCAATCTCAACCCTGAAGACAGCGCCATTGCCATCGAGCAAATGCGTAACCAGGGTGCCATCATTATCTGAAAAAGCAGGGCTGGTTTTACAGCCCTGCTTTTTACTCAGTGCAGGTTGATGCGGGTGATATCCGTCTCAATACCGAACTCTTCTTTCAGTTCTTTTTTCGACTTCGTCACCATCTCACCACCTTTGCTGATGGTCATATGTTGCGGCGCATCGTTATGGCGCGCCTGCCAGAGCATCACCAGTTGCAGGCAATTTTCTTTTTGTTCGGGCGTCAGCGCTACCCCATCAGGCCACTTGCCGGTTTCCACCGCCGTGGCAAGACGCTGGTAAACTTCTGGCGTCATCGCCGCCAACATCGCTTCCAGTTCCTGTTTCATGCTTACCCCTGTTGTTGATTGCCTTGCTCGTCGGTAAAGTTGAGCGAGGCCGAATTCACACAGTAGCGCTCGCCTGTTGGCTGTGGGCCGTCCGGGAACACATGCCCCAGATGCGCATCACAGTTGCCACAGCGGATTTCAACCCGGTGCATACCGTGGGAATCATCTTCGAGGTAGCGGATAGCGTCATCACTAACCGGCTGATAGAAACTCGGCCAACCGCAGCCCGAGTCATATTTGGTTTCAGAGAGGAACAGCGGTGCGTTACAAACCAGGCAGTGGTAGATGCCCTCCTGCTTGTTATGCAGCAGGGCTCCTGTAAAAGGGGGTTCGGTTCCGCGATGCTGAGTTACATAGCGCTGCATTTCCGACAGCTGCGCGATTTTTTCCGCGGATGCGGTGTCTTTAGCCATTTTGGGATTCCGGAGTGTCATTCTGAAAAAATCGACTAGTATTCTAACAAATGAATAACATCATCCGGGTCTTTTTTCGTGCGAACACATCCGTCCTGCTGACGACAGCACGAATTTGTGATGCCGATCACCCTTTAGATCCCACATCCCTTTATAGTCGGCGATCGGCAAATCTGGCTTTGGAATAATCCCTGTTGCGCAAGCGTTTGCGCAACGAATAATTCCTGTCATTGGAATTGACCTGTCGCAACAATTGACACGATTCCGCTTGACGCCTGGTAAGGTTTTTGTAATTTTACAGCCAACCTTTTATTCACTAACAAATAGCTGGTGGAATATATGACTATCAAAGTAGGTATCAACGGTTTTGGCCGTATCGGTCGCATCGTTTTCCGTGCTGCGCAGCAGCGTTCTGACATCGAAATCGTCGCGATCAACGACCTGCTGGACGCCGATTACATGGCTTACATGCTGAAGTATGACTCTACGCACGGTCGTTTTGACGGCACCGTAGAAGTTAAAGACGGCGCGCTGATTGTTAACGGTAAAAAAATCCGTGTTACCGCTGAGAAAGACCCGGCTAACCTGAAATGGGACGAAGTGGGTGTTGACGTTGTTGCTGAAGCAACCGGTATCTTCCTGACCGACGAAACCGCACGTAAACACATCGCTGCGGGTGCGAAGAAAGTGGTTCTGACTGGCCCGTCTAAAGATGACACCCCGATGTTTGTTCGTGGTGCTAACTTCGACAAATATGCCGGCCAGGACATCGTTTCTAACGCATCCTGCACCACCAACTGCCTGGCTCCGCTGGCAAAAGTGATCAACGACAAGTTCGGCATCGTTGAAGGTCTGATGACCACTGTTCACGCTACCACCGCGACTCAGAAAACCGTTGATGGCCCGTCTCACAAAGACTGGCGCGGCGGCCGTGGCGCTTCTCAGAACATCATCCCGTCTTCTACCGGTGCTGCTAAAGCAGTAGGTAAAGTTCTGCCAGAGCTGAACGGCAAACTGACCGGTATGGCGTTCCGTGTTCCGACTCCGAACGTATCTGTTGTTGACCTGACTGTTCGTCTGGAAAAAGCGGCTTCTTACAAAGAAATTTGTGCAGCGATCAAAGCCGCTGCTGAAGGCGAAATGAAAGACGTTCTGGGTTATGTTGAAGATGACGTGGTTTCTACCGACTTCAACGGCGAAGTACTGACTTCAGTATTCGATGCTAAAGCAGGTATCGCGCTGAATGACAACTTTGTGAAGCTGGTTTCCTGGTACGATAACGAAACCGGTTACTCCAACAAGGTTCTCGATCTGATTGCTCTGGTTTCTGCTAAATAAGCTAACCAGCACAACAGACAGATCAGACAAGGGGCGACTTAGGTCGCCCTTTTTATTTGGCTAGCTTAAGAGAAGGATTTTGTATGCAAGAGTCGCTTTTTTCGCTACCCGTAGTTCAGCAGATCACCCCTTATCTGTCACAACGTCAGATTGGTGAACTGCCGGTCATTATTGTCAGCCATCCCCGCGTGCGCGCAGCCATTACCTTGCAAGGTGCGCATCTGCTCGCCTGGCAACCCAGTGGTCAACAGCCGGTCCTCTGGCTCAGTGAGAAGACGCCTTTTGCTGTCGGCAAGGCGATTCGTGGTGGCGTACCGATCTGCTGGCCGTGGTTTGGCCCGGCGGGTGAACCTGCGCACGGTTTCGCCCGTAATCAATCCTGGACGTTATCCGCGCATGACGAGAATGAAGAAGGCGTCATTCTGACCTTTGCGCTGGAGAGTAATGCACAAACGCTGAAACTGTGGCCGCACGATTTTACCCTGCTCGCCCGCTTCCGTATTGGTGCCCATTGCGAAATTGAGCTGGAAGCGCATGGCGACTTCGCCGCAACTGCCGCGCTGCACAGCTACTTCCAGGTGACCGATATTGCGGCAACTGAAGTCAGCGGTCTGGGTAACAGCTTCGTGGATAAAGTGAATGACAGTGCGGTCGGCACATCCAATGGTAAGCAGACCTATCCGGGTCGTATCGATCGCGTCTTTACCGCGCCGGAAGATTGCAGCGTGATTCATGATAAAGCGGGCAATCGACAGATCGAAGTGTACCATCACTATCAAAGTGACGTTGTCACCTGGAATCCTGGTCCGGAGCTGTCGTGCAGCATGGGGGATATGGCTAACGATGGTTACAAAACTATGGTGTGTGTCGAAACTGCACGCATTAACCAGCCACTGGTGAGCGCCGGTGAATCCCCTGCTCGCCTCGCCACAACTTTCCGGTTACGCAATAAAGTCTGACTAAACGGCGCGCATGCGCCGTTAGACCACATCCAGCGGCAGTTTAGCCTGCGGTGGTGGGAAGGCCTGATTCAGAATGGCCAGTTGTTCGCCACTTAACACCACATTAAGCGCTGCCGCATTTTCCTGGACATGCGCCACACTGCTGGCTTTCGGTATGGCGATCACCCCCTCTTTGCGAATCACCCACGCCAGCAGCAATTGCGCTACGCTAATGCCCTGCTGTTGTGCAATCTGCTGCACGCGCGGGTCACTGAAGAGCGTCTGGCGCAGACGTCCAGCCTGGGCCAACGGGCAATACGCCATAATCGGCACATCACGTAACTGGCATTCCGGTAGTAAATCATACTCAATACCGCGAGACGCCAGATGGTAAAGCACCTGATTGGTTAAACAGGCCTCTCCACCCGGCTCTCCCCACAGTTCCTGCATATCCTCGGTGTCAAAGTTGGAGACACCCCAGTGGCGAATCTTGCCCTGCTGTTGCAGTGTCTCCATGGCGCGAATGGTTTCCTCCAGCGGCACATTGCCCCGCCAGTGCAACAAATAAAGATCCAGATAATCAGTCTGTAAACGACGCAAGCTGCGTTCGCAGGCATCTATCGCATCGACTTCTCCCGCATTCCACGGATAGACCTTAGACACCAGCCAGGCTTGATCGCGCCGTCCTTTTAGCGCCTCGCCGACAACCATTTCGGCACCGCCTTCCGCATACATTTCGGCGGTATCAATCAGTTTAAGCCCAAGGTCGAGGCCTGACTGCAACGCGGCAACTTCCTGCTGATGTGTCGCCGGACTCTCCCCCATGTACCAGGTACCCTGGCCAATGGCTGGGATGGGTGCTTCTCCCCTGAACTGAATCATCTTTGTCATAAAACCTCCAAATGAACCATAACGGTGCGCAGCCTTGGTGCGCAGCAATAAAAATGCCCCATTTTGGGGCATTTCATTGCAGCCATCAGAAGCTGTAGCTGATACCTGTCCAAAGCGTCACTTGCCCGCTCTTATTCACCATTGGACTGTCTTTGATGTCACTACCAAATCGGGTATAACGTCCGGAAACCGTCGCGTTCCAGCTTTGGCTGATCTGGTAACTGGCGTTCATTTCCAGGTAGGGAGACCAACTGTCATCCGGTTGATAACGCGCGATACCGGTACGCGCACTTTCCTGTGATGAGACGCCATAGTAGTAGCGGTTTTGATTGGCGCTGTTCCACAAGGCACCAATCCCCGGCGTCAGGCTAAACGCACCAAAATCGAAACGATACAACCAGGTCATATCCCACATCACACCGTTGCTGTTGTTGAGTACATCCCCTAACAGCGCGGTGCGTAAGATGCCCCACTGTGAGATATGGCGATAGCTGGCACCCGCCATCAACGTCATGCGACGCTTGTCGAGTCGCTTCATATCGCTCAGATCATTGTCTTTCGGGTCATACTGCTGCGGCGAACCGAGCACCGTCAACGACAGTTGATCCTGCGGGTCCTTCCACAGGTAGTAACCCCCCTGTAGGCTATGGAACCAGAAGCTGTCGCCTTCATAATTAATCACCGGCACCGGTATATATCGGTCCTGTCCCCCGCGGTAGGGCGATTCGGCGTAAATAACAGAGGCCCCAAGAGATAAGGGATCGGCATACGTGCTGAAAGCCGCAAAATAGCAGGGTGCGAGCAGAGCAAGCGCTTTAAGTTTGAAATGGTTCACAATTTATTCAGTCCATAAATATAACAATCACACGCAGAGTCTAACCAATTTCTCCACAGGGTTTAACTTTTAATGGGGGTTGTTGTTAGCCGCAGCAGAATTGTCTGAAACCATCAATACCGCTGTGATTTGAGAGATCGGTTCCCTGTCCCTTATGAGACTTTGTTATTGATATATCGCTAAATAAGGAGAAGAAACGGAGGAAATTTCTTAAATGCCTTCTACAGTTAAAAGTAAGACGAGACTTTTTGTACGAGCAGAGTAACCATAAGAATTGTGTATCCCGATAAAAAATCGTCAGGTTGGCATAAGGGTTGCTGTACTCAATAGAGAATATCTTCCGGGAGCTGCAAGAGCATCTTAATTACGCTCCTTTACCTGTGCTAAAAACGAAAGGACGGGCATCGCTATGAATATATTCGATCACTATCGTCAGCGTTATGAAGCTGCCAAGGACGAAGAGTTCACACTGCAGGAATTCCTCGCAATTTGTAAGCAGGATCGCAGTGCATACGCCAACGCTGCAGAGCGACTGTTGATGGCCATTGGTGAGCCGGTGATGGTTGATACTGCTCAGGAGCCACGCCTTTCCAGAATATTCTCGAATCGCGTCATTGGACGCTACCCTGCGTTTGAAGAGTTCTATGGCATGGAAGAAGCGATTGAACAAATCGTCTCTTACCTGAAACATGCTGCGCAAGGGCTGGAGGAGAAGAAACAGATTCTTTACCTGCTGGGTCCGGTTGGTGGCGGTAAATCATCCCTGGCTGAACGCCTTAAATCCCTGATGCAGCGCGTACCGATTTACGTGTTAAGCGCTGACGGTGAGCGTAGCCCGGTCAATGACCATCCGTTGTGCCTGTTTAACCCACAGGAAGACGCGAACATTCTCGAAAAAGAGTATGGTGTTCCACGTCGTTACCTCGGCACCATTATGTCGCCGTGGGCAGCTAAACGCCTGCACGATTTTGGCGGCGATATTACCCGTTTCAAAGTTGTGAAAGTCTGGCCGTCAATCCTCGAACAGTTGGCGATTGCCAAAACTGAACCGGGTGACGAAAACAACCAGGATATTTCTGCGTTGGTGGGTAAAGTGGATATCCGCAAACTGGAAAACCACGCACAGAACGATCCCGATGCCTACGGTTACTCCGGTGCCCTGTGCCGCGCCAACCAGGGCATCATGGAATTCGTTGAGATGTTCAAAGCACCGATTAAAGTGCTGCATCCCCTGTTGACCGCCACTCAGGAAGGTAACTACAACGGTACGGAAGGTATTTCGGCGCTGCCGTTTAACGGCATCATTCTGGCGCACTCTAACGAATCTGAGTGGGTCACCTTCCGTAACAACAAAAACAACGAGGCGTTCCTTGACCGTGTTTACATCGTCAAAGTGCCTTACTGCCTGCGAGTTTCCGAAGAGATCAAAATCTACGAGAAACTGCTTAATCACAGTGAACTGTCAACCGCGCCATGCGCACCAGGCACACTGGAAACCCTGGCGCGTTTCTCTATCCTGTCGCGTTTGAAAGAGCCGGAAAATTCCAGCATCTACTCAAAAATGCGCGTCTATGATGGTGAAACGCTGAAAGATACTGATCCAAAAGCCAAGTCATGGCAGGAGTATCACGACTACGCTGGCGTGGATGAGGGAATGAACGGTCTTTCTACCCGTTTCGCCTTCAAAATTCTGTCACGCGTATTCAACTTCGACCATGCGGAAGTGGCCGCCAACCCGGTGCACCTGTTCTATGTGCTGGAACAGCAGATTGAACGTGAGCAGTTCCCACAGGAGCAGGCAGAGAAATATCTGGAGCACCTGAAAGGTTACCTGATTCCGAAGTATGCGGAGTTTATCGGCAAAGAGATTCAGACCGCCTATCTGGAGTCCTACTCCGAATACGGCCAGAACATTTTTGACCGCTATGTCACCTACGCCGACTTCTGGATTCAGGATCAGGAGTACCGTGATCCCGATACCGGACAACTGTTTGACCGTGAATCACTGAATGCCGAGCTGGAAAAAATCGAGAAACCTGCCGGGATCAGTAACCCGAAAGATTTCCGCAACGAGATTGTCAACTTTGTGCTGCGCGCCCGTGCGCAGAACAGCGGACGCAATCCGAACTGGACCAGCTACGAAAAACTGCGCACGGTCATCGAGAAGAAAATGTTCTCGAATACCGAAGAGTTGCTGCCGGTGATTTCGTTCAATACCAAAACCTCAACGGACGAACAGAAAAAACACGATGATTTTGTCGACCGCATGATGGAGAAAGGCTATACCCGCAAACAGGTTCGCCTGCTGTGCGAATGGTATCTCCGGGTGCGTAAATCGTCATAATTAGGTTTGTAAGCTAAACGGCGTCCAGACGCCGGAAGAGGAAGGTCGGGCAAGTCCCGACCTGGCTTGCACTGTAGTTTGGGGGAACTTTATGGCCTATTTCATCGATCGGCGTCTGAACGGCAAAAACAAAAGCGCGGTCAACCGGCAACGCTTTCTGCGCCGTTACAAGTCGCAAATCAAGCAGTCGATCTCCGAGGCCATTAATAAGCGTTCGGTTACCGACGTGGAAAGCGGTGAGTCTGTCTCCATTCCGATTGAAGATATTAACGAACCTATCTTCCATCAGGGCCGGGGGGGCAGCCGTCATCGCGTACATCCCGGTAACGATCACTTTGTGCAGAACGACCGCGTCGAACGCCCACAAGGTGGCGGCGGAGGCGGTGGTGGCGGCCAGGGCAATGCCAGTCAGGATGGTGAAGGCCAGGACGAGTTCGTCTTCCAGATTTCGAAAGATGAATACCTCGATTTGCTGTTCGAGGATCTTGCGCTGCCTAACCTGCGTAAAAATCAGCATCGTCAATTAAATGAATATAAAACTCATCGCGCTGGCTTCACCTCTAACGGGGTACCTGCCAACATTAGCGTGGTGCGTTCGCTGCAAAACTCGCTGGCGCGTCGGACTGCCATGACGGCGGGCAAACGCCGCATGCTGCATGAACTGGAAGCCACGCTGACCGAGGTGGAAAAATCTGAACCGGCGCAACTGCTGGAAGAGGAACGGCTGCGCAAAGAGATCGCCGAACTGCGTGCCCGTATTGAGCGGGTGCCGTTTATCGATACCTTTGACCTGCGTTACAAAAATTTTGAGAAACGTCCGGAACCGTCAAGCCAGGCGGTGATGTTCTGCCTGATGGACGTTTCAGGTTCGATGGACCAGGCCACCAAAGATATGGCGAAACGTTTTTACATTCTGCTCTACCTGTTCCTGAGCCGAACCTATAAAAACGTCGATGTGGTTTATATCCGTCACCATACTCAGGCGAAAGAGGTAGACGAACAGGAGTTCTTCTACTCACAGGAAACAGGCGGCACCATTGTCTCCAGTGCCCTGAAGCTGATGGATGAGGTGGTAAAAGAGCGTTATGACCCGACGCAGTGGAACATCTATGCTGCCCAGGCATCGGATGGTGATAACTGGGCGGATGACTCCCCGCTCTGCCACGAGATTCTGGCGAAAAATATCCTGCCGGTGGTGCGTTATTACAGCTATATTGAGATAACTCGCCGCGCGCACCAAACCCTGTGGCGTGAGTATGAGCATTTGCAGGTGATGTTTGATAACTTCGCTATTCAGCACATCCGCGAGCCGGAAGATATTTACCCGGTATTTAGGGAGCTTTTCCACAAACAAGTGGCAGAATCCTGATAAAAGCAGCCGGTCACTGACCGGCTTTTTACTCTCTGCTTTCCGCTAAAACCCTCTGCACCATACAGATTTTGTTGGCAAATTTAACTACAGATGCCTCAACACCTGCCGATATAAAAAAATATGTTATTTTCCGCTGACAAGCTATTGATAAGGCATTATCTTTTGTCTTTGTTCGCGTGAAGCTTACACACTACACCTGGATCACCACCCGCCGCAGGAGAATGCCGTTGAATGCCAGCATGGTTTACAGTTTATTCATTATTGGTTCAGTGCTGGTTGCAGCAAGCATTCTGCTAAGCTCCTTTTCCTCGCGCCTGGGCATACCAATTTTGGTGATCTTCCTCGCGCTCGGGATGCTAACCGGGGTCGATGGTATCGGCGGTATCGCTTTTGATAACTATCCGGTGGCCTACCTGGTATCCAACCTGGCGCTGGCGATTATCCTGCTTGACGGCGGTATGCGCACCAAGGCCAGCTCATTCAAAGTGGCGCTTGGCCCGGCGTTGTCGCTGGCAACGGTTGGGGTGATGATCACCGCCGGTCTGACCGGTCTGGCCGCTGCCTGGCTGTTCCACCTCGATTTGATGCAGGGCTTTCTGATTGGCGCCATTATCGGCTCCACCGATGCTGCTGCGGTATTCTCTCTGCTCGGCGATAAAGGGTTAAACGAACGTGTCAGCGCAACGTTGGAAATCGAATCCGGCAGCAATGACCCGATGGCGGTGTTTCTGACCATCACCCTGATCGACATGATTCAACAGGGACAAACGGGGCTGAGTTGGATGTTTATCGTGCATCTGGTGCAGCAATTTGGTCTGGGCATCGTGCTGGGGCTGGGCGGTGGTTGGGCGTTGCAGCAACTGATTAACCGCATCAATCTGGCGCAGGGACTTTATCCCCTGCTGGCATTGAGTGGCGGTATCATCGTGTTTGCCCTGACCACGGTGATGGAAGGTAGCGGCATTTTGGCGGTGTATCTATGTGGTTTCCTGTTGGGTAACAGCCCAATTCGCAACCGTCATGGCATTCTGCAAACCTTCGATGGTATGGCATGGTTGAGCCAGATTGGCATGTTCATTGTGCTGGGTCTGCTGGTGACGCCATCCGATTTGTGGCATATCGCCATTCCGGCGATGCTGCTGTCGCTGTGGCTGATTCTGGTGGCGCGTCCGTTGTCGATTCTGGTCGGCCTGTTGCCATTTAAGGGCTTTACCGGACGTGAACGCATTTTTATTAGTTGGGTTGGATTACGCGGTGCGGTGCCGATCATCCTGGCGGTGTTCCCGATGATGGCCGGGCTGGAGAACTCATCGCTGTACTTTAATATCGCCTTCTTCGTGGTGCTGGTATCGCTGATGTTGCAGGGGACGTCACTGGGTTTCGCCGCGCGAAAAGCCAAAGTGGTGGTTCCACCGACGGCCTCACCAATCAGCCGGGTTGGACTGGATATTCATCCTGAGAACCCGTGGGAGCAGTTCGTGTATCAGCTGAGCGCCGATAAATGGTGTATTGGTGCCGCCCTGCGAGACTTACAAATGCCGCGCGAAACCCGCATCGCGGCGTTATTCCGTGACAACGTTTTGATGCACCCCAACGGCAGCACGCGCCTGAAGGAAGGTGACGTGTTATGCGTGATTGGTCGCGAGCGCGATCTCCCTGCCCTCGGCAAGATGTTCAGCCAGTCACCGCCGGTGGCGCTCGACCAACGTTTCTTTGGTGACTTTATCCTGGATGCTGACGCCCGGTTGCGCGATGTGGCGCAAATTTACGGGTTGGATCTCGATGAAGAAACCAACGATCAACAATCCCTGGGGCAGTTGGTGATGTCGTTGCTGGGCAGCACGCCGGTGGTCGGTGACCAGGTTGAATGGAACCAGCTTACCTGGACGGTGGCGGAGAAAGAGGACAACCATATCCTGAAAATTGGTGTGCGACCGACAGAAGAGAAGGAATAATCCGAGCGCATTCGATTAGTAAAGCCCGCTGGACCGACTATGATCACTATTCCACCCTGCTGAAACGGGAGAATACGATGGGACATGTGGTTAAGATTGGTCGTTACGAGATCATCGATGCGGAATTGAACGCGGGAAAGCTCGAAACCGTCAGCATTCCCTGCCTGACCAATCCCGGCCTGAGTTATCAGCTCGACGGCTGGGATCATGAAACCAGTGTACCGGCGTGGATTGACGGCCAACCCGTCGATTTGGAGATCGGACACTATGACAAACAGCAAGACCGTTGGGTATTAAAGAAACCCGCCTGAGTTAATTTATTACCGCCATGCAGCTCATATGGCGGTTATTCCTAAAAGCAGTCTTAAAATCAAGCGCTATATCTGATGTTTTTTTGATTTTATCCATTCTATTCAATACGTTAAATGGGCGCTTCCACAGGCAATTCTTTTCTTTTCAGACTATGTCCATATTAACGCCATCAAATATATCCTGCATACTCATAAACGTTGCTGCATTATTTTGTGACGAAAATCACGCCACAAACGGTCCTTATCGTGCAGCGCTTATGGCAATGCTGATTTATATCTCGCTGAAATAAAAAGCCTTCTTCTTTCGGCGGTCCACACCTGAGCGCGTACTTGATTCTGGTCAGGCCATCTTTTACTTAAGAAAAGAGAGCAGGTTTTATGGCAAGTACATTGGTAATAAATAATGCAGCCCGCTCATGGAGCGGCTTGCGAAAAAACATTATTGCGAAAATAGCCCTAAGCATTTCTGATTTAATTGCACTGAATCTGGCACTTTTTTTATCCGCCGCCACCATCCAGGGGATTTGGGGAGAACTGGACACCTTTATTCCTCCGCATCAAATTGAATATCGCTTCGTTGCGCAGTTAGGCCTTTCACTACTTTGCACTTTATGGTTTTGGGTGCGCCTCCGTCATTACACCTACCGCAAGCCTTTCTGGTTTGAACTGAAAGAGATCGTCAAAACCCTTTTCGTTTTCTCCCTACTCGACCTGGCACTGATTGCCTTCTCGAAATGGGACTTCTCGCGCATGGTGTGGGTGTTTAGCTGGAGCTATGCCCTGCTGCTGCTGCCGCTGATGCGTGCCGGAGTGAAGCGAGCCATTAATCGCGCCGGTCAATGGCAAAAAGAAACCATTATTATCGGTTCCGGTAAAAATGCGCTGGAAGCCTATGCAGCCCTGCAAAGTGAAGAGATTCTTGGCTATAACGTGCAGGCGTTTATTGCCCTTGATAGCGACAAGCACCCGGAGCATGTCAATGGCGTGCCAGTGATTACCTGGGAAGATATTAACTGGCAAACCATGGATCGTGATAACACCCAATTTATTGTCGCCACTGAGTTCGAACAGCAGGTGGTGCGGGATAAATGGTTGAAGTTCCTTTCCAAAATGCAATGCCGTTCGGTTTCCGTTATCCCGACACTGCGCGGTGTGCCGCTGTACGGCACGGATATGTCGTTTATCTTCAGTCATGAAGTGATGATCCTGCGCGTCAGCAACAACCTGGCAAAACGCTCTTCGCGCTTCCTTAAGCGTAGCTTCGACATTATCGTCGCTTCATTGCTGTTGCTGTTCCTCGCCCCGGTATTTGCGCTGCTGTGCTGGATGGTGAAACGTGACGGCGGCAACGCCATCTATGGTCATGAGCGCGTCGGTTTCGAAGGCAAGAAGTTTCACTGTCTGAAATTCCGTTCGATGGTGACCAATTCACAGGAAGTGCTGCAAAACCTGCTGGCGACCAGTGAGGAAGCGCGAGCCGAATGGGACCGCGACTTTAAGCTGAAAAACGATCCGCGCATCACCAAAATCGGGGGCTTCCTGCGTAAAACCAGCCTCGATGAATTACCTCAGCTATGGAACGTGATTCGCGGTGAAATGAGTCTGGTGGGACCACGACCGGTGATTGAGGCCGAACTGGAGCGTTATGCCGGAGATGTGGACTACTACCTGATGGCGAAACCAGGCATGACCGGGTTATGGCAGGTGAGCGGCCGTAACGATATCGACTACGATACCCGCGTCTATTTTGACTCCTGGTACGTGAAAAACTGGGCGTTATGGACAGACATCGCCATCCTGTTCAAGACCGCTGGTGTGGTTCTGCGCCGCGACGGTGCCTACTGATACCCTCGACGCGATGTCTGTTGCAGTCTGGCAGACATCGCCTTTTTTAATCCTTTCCTTTTGCCCTCTGAATCATTACCCTTCCCGCTCGATTAACAGGATGTTTCTGGTTTGTGATGCAAAAATTTACCCTGCTGCTTTTAAGCCTGGTGCTGCTGGCACCGCTCGGCATTGATCTCTACCTGCCAACGCTACCGCAAATTGCCGAGGGGCTAAACAGCCCGGTGAGTCTGATTCAGACCACCATCCCACTGTTTTTACTGGTAATGGGGATCGGTCAACTGATCACCGGGCCATTGGTCGATAATTTTGGCCGTAAACCCATCGCGTTGATCGGGCTGGCGCTCTACATCATCGGTAGCGCCGTAGCGGCCACCGCCAGCGTCTGGCCGATATTTATGCTGGCACGCTTAATTCAGGGCTGTGCGGTATGTTGCACCGCGGTGGTGGCATTCAGCGGCGTACGCGACCGACTGAGCGGTGATGCCGCTGCTCGCGCTTACGGTTTTCTCAATGGCGCACTGAATATCGTCCCCGCACTGGCACCGTTGCTGGGTGGCCTGTTAGCCGATGCCTGGGGCTGGCGTGCCCCCTTCTGGTTTCTGTCGGCCTATGCCGTGGTGATCACTGCGGTGGTGCTGCTGTGGCTGCCAGAAACCCGCCCGGCCAATACCCTGCGTGTCTCAGGATTACCGCTGGGACAATATCTCGCCATCGCGCGGGAGCCACGTTTTCTGGCATTCGCCTTTGCCAATGCAGGCGCACTCGGCATGGTGCTGACCTATGTGTCGCTGGCCCCCCATGTACTGATGACCGAAGGCGGTCTGACACCACTCCAGTTCTCTTTTGCCTTTGGTGCCAATGGGTTCTGGATCATGCTGGTGAGTGCTTTTGTGAATAAAACCATCCGCAAAGCCGGTCGGCCATTTTGTCTGGCGATGGGTTTTGTCGCTATGTTAGTCGGTGCGCTGCTGCTCACCGGCGGAATGGCGCTGTTACCTGCGGCCTGGCAAACGCACTGGGCGTTGTACATGATCCCGGTCGCCATCTCCGTCGCCGGACTGGCTTTTACCGTTGGCCCGGCCACCAGCTATGCGTTGGAACCGTACCAACAGCAGGCGGGCGTTGCTGCGGCATTACAGGGATTTATTCAGATGGCCTGTGGTGCAGGCGGCAGCCTGTTGGTGGTGGCCTTACCGCTGGCGGAGAAATCCGCGCTGGCACTGATGATGCTGGTAGGTGCAGCGCTGGCGCTTATCGCCTGGCGCTGCAGTAAACGTATGCACGGTTCACTCACCGCGGTTAAATGATTTCCACCGGAACGCGTGGTGCCAGGGCGCACATCAACTCGTAGCCCACCGTTCCGGCTGCTTTTGCCACGTCATCGATTTTCACCTGTTCGCCCCACAGTTCCACTTTCGAACCAATTCCGGCCTGCGGGCAAGGTTCGAGATCAATCATAATCATATCCATCGAAATCGCGCCGACGGTTCGCGTCATCACTCCATTGACACTTACCGGTGTCCCGGTCGGCGCATGGCGCGGATAACCATCGGCGTAACCGCAGGCCACCACACCGATACGCTGAGCGGCAGATGCGTGATAGCGATAACCGTAGCCCACACCATCACCCGCCTGTAATTGTTGAATACCAATGATTTCGCTGGTCAGGGTCATCACCGGTTTAAGACCGGTGCTGGCGATATCCTGCCAGTTACCGCTCGGCGAGGCACCGTACAACACAATGCCGGGACGGACCCAGTCGAAATGCGCTTCCGGGTGCCACAACGTAGCCGCCGAATTCGACAGCGAGCGTGGGCAGTTCAGCCCTTCTGCTGCCAGTTCAATGCGCTTCATCGGCTCGATAATTCCCTGCGGATTCTCGGCATCAGCGAAGTGTGCCATCAGCGTCATCTCGCCGACATTGGGTAACGCCCGCAACGCCTGCCAGGCGGCATTCACCTGCTCAGGACGGAAGCCGAGGCGATTCATGCCGCTGTTCACCTTCACATAGATATCGATCGGCGCAGAGAGTTGCACCTGCGCCAGCGCCTGAATCTGCCAGTTGCTGTGCACGCTGGTCGTCAGGCGATAGCGGTCGATCAGTTGCAGATCTTCTGCATGGAAAAAACCTTCCAGCAGCAGAATCGGTTTTTTCCACCCCTGCTCACGCAGCAGGATGGCTTCTTCCATGTTCAGTAACGCGAAACCGTCGGTTTCGGCCAGGTTCTGCCAGACGCGGCGGATACCGTGCCCATAAGCGTTAGCCTTTACCACGGACCAGACGCGTGATGCGGGTGCCGCCTGACGAACGACGGTGAGATTATGTCGCAGCGCCTGTTGATTAATGGTGGCGACAATCGGACGTGACATGCTCTTGCTCTCCCTGAATGCTCAACGCGTTACGTTAGCGTTACGCAACGGCGATGTGTTTGGCTCAAAACCGGGTAAATAACGCAGCACTGACAAATCGTCAGAAGCGATGGCCGGTTTCTTCCCGGAAATCAGATCGGCCAGCAACTGGCCAGAACCGCAGGCCATCGTCCATCCCAGCGTACCATGACCGGTATTAAGATAGAGATTAGAGAGCGGCGTACGGCCAACAATTGGCGTGCCGTCCGGCGTCATCGGACGCAATCCGCTCCAGAACGTGGCCTGTTCAACATAACCGCCTTCAGGATAGAGATCGCTGACCACCATCTCCAGCGTTTCACGACGTGCTGGCAACAGTTTGGTGTTAAAACCAACAATTTCCGCCATGCCGCCCACGCGGATACGATCATCAAAGCGTGTGACAGCCACTTTATAGGTTTCATCCAGAATGGTAGAGACCGGCGCCGCATCCGGGTTTTTAATCGGAATCGTCAGCGAATAACCTTTCAACGGATACACCGGAATGCTGACAATATCTTTCAGCAGCGCGGTCGAGTAAGAACCAAACGCCACCACGTAAGCATCGGCTTTGATCACTTCATCACCACATTTCACACCGTAGATACGGTTACCTTCACGTAGCAGGTGATCAACCGGCGTATCGAAGCGGAAGGTGACGCCAGCGGCGGCAGCCATCGCCGCGAGGCGCTGGGTAAATAGCTGGCAATCGCCAGTTTCATCGTTTGGCAGACGCAAACCACCGGTCAGTTTGTGGGCCGTTGTCGCCAGCGCCGGTTCAACACTCGCCAGTTGGTGGGACTCCAGCAGTTGGTAAGGCACTCCCGCTTCTTTCAGCACCGCAATATCTTTGCTGGCGCTTTCGAATTGCTGGCGGGTGCGAAACAGTTGCAGGGTGCCGCCCTGACGTCCCTCGTAAGCTATCCCGGTCGATTCACGCAAGGCTTTCAGGCAGTCACGGCTGTATTCCGCAATCCGCACCATGCGACTTTTGTTTTCCTGATAGTGGCGCATATCGCAGTTGCGCAGCATGTTCCACATCCACTCCAGTTGGAAGCGACTGCCATCGAGGCGGATAGCCAATGGCGCATGACGCTGGAACATCCATTTAACCGCTTTGAGTGGTACACCCGGTGCGGCCCAGGGGGCAGCATAGCCGGGAGAAATTTGTCCGGCATTACCTGCGCTGGTCTCCAGCGCTGCCCCCGGCTGACGATCAATGACGGTAACCTCATGCCCGGCCTGCGCCAGGTACCAGGCGCTTGCGACGCCGACCACACCACTTCCCAGAATCACTACGCGCATAAGACCCTCGCCACCACCACAAAAGCATAATTGACCATATATTAAGCCTGGCACAGCATAACCAGACACCGGAAACCACCTCACATCTGACAGTATCATTTCACATGTTTTTTACCTTTCTGGTAACTAAAATCATGCCATCACGACAAAATCAGGATTTTTTATGCTGAAAAGTCATAAATCAGCAATTTATGATGCGGGAATCAGTCATTTTCACTTTTTTCAGGAGAAAGCGCCGCAGTCATACAATGCACTTATAATCAGAATAATATTCTGCAAAATAAAACCAAATCCATATTTGAAATTATGAAATCAGTTGCGAGGATTTTTTGAATGATTTTGTGCCAAAAGAATTCGTTTGAGTTCCGGTTTCGGATAAGCGACAGTGGACTATCATTGATGTGTTCGCTCAGTTTTTTTGGGCTGTCTTTCTCAGGATGAAGCCTTAAACGTTCGTGACAGGTGACATTCCGTTACCTGCCACTCTGCAAAACAGAGGTGCGCTATGACGACAATCTTTGACGAGCCAACCAGGAACAGTAAACGACTCAGTGACGGGCCTGACTGGACATTCGAGTTGCTTGATGTCTATCTGGCAGAAATTGACCGTGTAGCCAAACTCTATGGGCTGGATACCTATCCGCACCAAATTGAAGTAATCACCTCTGAGCAGATGATGGACGCCTACTCCAGCGTGGGTATGCCGATCAACTATGCCCACTGGTCCTTCGGCAAGAAATTTATTGAGACTGAGCAACGCTATAAGCACGGGCAACAAGGCCTGGCTTATGAGATCGTGATTAACTCCAACCCCTGTATCGCCTATCTGATGGAAGAGAACACCATGACGATGCAGGCGCTGGTTATGGCGCATGCCTGCTATGGTCACAACTCTTTCTTCAAAAATAATTACCTGTTCCGCAGTTGGACCGATGCCAGTTCGATTGTCGATTACCTGCTGTTTGCCCGTAATTACATCTCCGACTGTGAAGAACGTTACGGTGTAGAGGAAGTTGAGCGGTTGCTCGACTCCTGCCATGCCCTGATGAACTACGGCGTGGATCGTTATAAACGCCCGCAAAAAATCTCCTTACAGGAAGAGAAAGCGCGGCAAAAAAGCCGTGAAGAGTATCTACAAAGTCAGGTCAATACGTTGTGGCGTACCCTGCCGCGTAAAGAGAAAGAGTCGGTACAGGTTGAAGCCGCTCGCTATCCCTCTGAGCCACAAGAGAATTTGCTTTATTTTATGGAGAAGAATGCCCCGTTGCTGGAACCCTGGCAGCGTGAGGTGTTGCGCATTGTGCGTAAGGTTAGCCAGTACTTCTATCCACAAAAGCAAACCCAGGTAATGAACGAAGGCTGGGCAACGTTCTGGCATTACACCATCCTCAACCATATGTATGACGAGGGGAAAGTGTCGGAACGCTTCATGATGGAGTTTTTGCATAGCCATACCAACGTGGTTTTCCAGCCGCCCTATAACAGCCCGTGGTATAACGGCATTAACCCTTATGCTCTCGGTTTTGCGATGTTCCAGGATATCAAACGTATTTGTCAGTCCCCGACTGAGGAAGATCGTTACTGGTTCCCGGATATCGCCGGTTCAGATTGGTTAAAGACGTTGCACTTCGCGATGCGGGAATTCAAGGATGAAAGCTTTATCAGCCAGTTCCTGTCGCCGAAAGTAATGCGCGATTTCCGCTTGTTCACCGTGCTGGATGATGATCGTAACAACTATCTGGAAATTGCCGCGATTCATGACGAAGCCGGTTATCGGGCAATCCGCCAGCAGCTGTCGGCGCAGTACAACCTGAGTAATCTGGAACCCAACATTCAGGTTTACAACGTCGATCTGCGCGGGGATCGCTCGCTGACGCTGCGTTACGTACCGCAGCAACGTGCGCCGTTAGATAAAAGCCGCCGCGAAGTCCTGAAGCACGTACATCGCCTGTGGGGCTTTGATGTCATCCTTGAACAACAGAATGAAGATGGCAGCGTAGAACTGCTGGATCGCAGCCCGGCACGCGGTCCGGCGCTGTAAAGGTCACAAAAAAGCCGCCATCATGTTGATGGCGGCTTTTTATTGGACAAAAGGCAGGTTGAATTAACGCTTAGTCCCCAAATCATCCGGCATACTTTTCTGCATGCCATGCCAGATTTCACCGCTGCGGCGACCATAATCACGCACGCAATCGACAATCTGCTCCTGCGTCGGTTTAACCCCACACAGATCCGCCAGTTGACGGTAGAAACTGCGAGCCAACTCACGCGCTTCCGGATTGGAGAAGTAGTGGCGGCCAACGCGGGTATACAGACCTTTCAGTCCATTGAGGATCAAACCGTAGATCGGGTTACCGGAAGCAAATGCCAGACCACGGAATACACGATAGTCCAGCTCAGTGTAGGCATCTGCCTGATCCTCAGAATTCAGCGCCGTTTCCAGCACATCGCGCGCTTTGTCCGGATGATGACGTAAGGCACGGCTGATAAAGATAGAGGCAATATTGGTTCGTACCGACAACAGATTATCAATCAGCTGCGGCACGCTATCATGATCGAGCCTTGCCAGAGTTTCGAGAATGTTTAAACCTGATGTTTCCCAAAAATCATTCACCCGCGTAGGTTTACCGTGCTGGATGGTCAGCCAGCCATCACGCGCCAGGCGCTGTAAAACTTCACGCAGCGTAGTACGGGTCACCCCGATCAATTCAGAAAGCTCACGTTCGGCAGGTAGAATTGACCCCGGCGGAAAACGACTGTTCCAGATGCTTTCAATAATATACTCTTCAGCAAATCCTGCGGGGCTTTGCGCCTTAATCACCATAGCATTTATTTCTCGTTGCTTTCTTTATCGTAATTGGACTCATCATACCAGAGGGGCTATAGCGGATATAGCCTGGCAACCGATTAAAAGCGCGCGCTGCCGCAAATTTCCATATCATTTAATACCCACACGATCTCCATTTGCGTAGCACCTGGAGACGCATTACCCTTGGCAAAATTTATAACATGCAAGATCTCAGGGAGAGTCGATGGAACTCAGCTACGCGCAGGCCTTCAGACGCAATTTTCTCGGGCAATCACCCGAGTGGTACAAACTGACACTGATTACTTTTCTGGTCATCAATCCGCTGTTGTTCTTTTTTGTCAGCCCGTTTTTGGCGGGTTGGGTGTTGGTCGCCGAGTTTATTTTTACCCTTGGCATGGCGTTAAAGTGCCACCCACTGCTGCCCGGTGGCTTGTTGGCTGTCGAGGCAATTGCCATTGGCATGGCCAGTGCTGAACAGGTGAAAACTGAACTGGCCGGGAATATTGAAGTGTTGCTGCTGCTGATTTTTATGGTGGCGGGGATCTTCTTTATGAAACAACTGCTGTTATTCGTATTCACCCGTATTTTGCTGTCGATCCGCAGCAAAGTGCTGCTCGGCCTGACCTTCTGTCTTGCCGCTGCGTTTCTCTCCGCCTTCCTCGATGCGCTGACCGTACTGGCGGTGGTGATCAGCGTGGCGATGGGTTTTTATGATATTTATCATCGCGTGGCTTCGTCCGGGCTGCCGCACCATGAAGAAGTTGTCCAGCGGGAAACCCTGGAAAAATTTCGCGCCTTTTTGCGCAGCCTGATGATGCAGGCCGGTGTCGGCACCGCACTTGGCGGTGTAATGACAATGGTCGGCGAACCACAGAACCTGATCATTGCCCATGCCGCAGGGTGGAACTTCACAGAGTTTTTCCTGCGCATGGCGCCGGTTACCGTTCCGGTGTTGTTGTGTGGGATTATCACCAGCATTCTGGTGGAACGCTTCCGGGTGTTTGGCTACGGTGAAACGCTACCTGAGGCCGTACGCGCGATTTTACTGGAGAGCGACCGTCAGGCCAGTGAGCAGCGCACCCGCCAGGATACGCTGAGATTGTGGGTGCAGGCTTTGATCGGCGTTTGGCTAATTATCGCCCTCGCCTTTCATCTCGCCGAAGTTGGGTTGATCGGCCTTTCTGTGATTATTCTCGCCACCTCGCTGTGCGGGTTTACCGATGAACATACTCTCGGCCAGGCCTTTACCGAAGCTCTGCCCTTTACTGCATTGCTGGCGGTATTTTTTGCCATTGTCGCGGTGATCATTGACCAGCAACTGTTCCAGCCACTGATCCATTTTGTGTTGCAGGCCGACCCGGCCTCGCAACTCAGTTGGTTTTATGTGTTTAATGGTTTGCTGTCATCCATCTCGGATAATGTGTTTGTCGGCTCGGTGTATATCAACGAAGCGAAACATGCCTTCCAGAGTGGTGCGATTGATTTGCGTCAGTTTGAACTGTTGGCGGTCGCCACCAATACCGGCACGAATTTACCCTCAGTTGCTACCCCGAATGGTCAGGCAGCCTTCCTGTTTTTGTTGACCTCAGCACTGGCACCGCTGATTCGTCTCTCATATGGCCGCATGGTGTGGATGGCGCTGCCGTTTACCCTGGTGCTGTCACTGGTGGGATTTTTCTGCATCAATGAATTGCTGGTACCAATGAGTGATTATTTCATCCAGCAAGGTTGGCTTAGCACCACACAACTCTGAGGTTTTTTGGCCTGGATCAGGATAAGTCATTTTTATACATGATTTTTTCCTGCGTCCGGGCTGGCATGGTCACGCTTTTGGTTTACACTGCGAAACATTAATGGCTACAGGAAAGGCAATATGTTGCGATATTTGAACCAATGTTCGCGAGGACGCGGAGCCTGGTTATTGTTGGCACTGACGGCACTGGCTCTCGAACTGACTGCGCTCTTTTTCCAACACGTCATGGGATTACAGCCCTGTGTGATGTGTATTTATGAGCGTTGCGCACTGTTTGGCGTGATGGGTGCGGGTATTGTCGGAGCCATTGCGCCGAAAACCCCGTTGCGTTGGGTTGCGATTGTCATCTGGCTGTACAGTGCGATTCAGGGAGTTCGCCTCTCTTATGAACACACCATGATCCAACTCCATCCGAATCCCTTTGTCACCTGTGATTTTGCCGCGCGTTTCCCGACCTGGCTGCCACTGGATAAATGGTTGCCTGCCGTGTTCGTGGCGCGGGGTGACTGCGCCGCCATTGACTGGAGTTTCCTTGGCTGGAGCATGCCGCAGTGGATGATCGTCATTTTTGCGGCTTATCTGGTAGTTGGCCTGCTGGTGCTGATTGCACAGCCGTTCAAAGCCAAACGTCGTGATTTGTTTGGCCGTTAACAAATGAAAACAGGCAGCCTGAGCTGCCTGTTTTTTTAACCGTTACGGTCTGGCCGATCGATGATGTGATCTTCCCAATCCCGCACTTCACTCTCCCGCACCGCGATGTAACGCACTGAAATGCGTTGTGCATGCATGGCTTTCTTGGAACCTGCAACCAGCGGATGCCAGGCGGGTAATGTCTTCCCTTCACCGAGCAAACGATACGCACAGGTACGCGGCAGCCAATTGAAAGTGGTCAGATTTTCGCGTGTCAGCTTGATGCAGTCTTCTTCATATTCAAACCGCCGTTCGTAATTGCGACACTGGCAGGTTTTAATGTTTAGCTGATTGCAGGCGACGTTAGTGAAGTAAATTTCATCGGTATCCGCATCCTGCAATTTATTCAGGCAGCACTGCCCACAGCCGTCGCACAGCGATTCCCACTCTGCGTCGTCCATTTGGTCAAGGCGTTTTGTTTGCCAGAAAGGGTGATCAGTCATGATGGCGGTCCGGATTAACGTAAAGACCGCACCTTATAAAGGTTCAGGTGCGGTGATGCAAGTTTTACAGCACGCGCGTCGTAATACCGTGACCGGCCAGCGAGATCTCAAGTTTGTCACCAGAACGCATCGGGCCCACACCCTCTGGGGTGCCGGTAAGTACCACATCGCCCGCACGCAGCGTGAAATACTGGCTCATATAGGCAATCAACGGCAGAATTTTGTGGATCATATCTGCGGTGGTGCCATGCTGGCGAACTTCGCCATTCACCACCAGTTTCAGTTCGGTATCCTGTGGATTGCCGCTGAATTCAGCGGCCGGGATAAACCCAGACAGCGGGCAAGAGTTATCAAAACCTTTCGATTTTTCCCACGGCTGTCCCGCTTTTTTCAGACCAGCCTGGACATCACGCAACGTCAAATCCAGCGCCACACCGTAACCCGCGATGGCTTTCGCCACATGCTCTTCACTCGCCTGCTTCAGCGTGGCACCAATCAGCACCGCCAGTTCAACTTCGTGGTGGACTTCACCGAAATTCCCTGGAATCGACAGTGGCTGACGCAGATCGCACAGCGCGGTTTCAGGCTTGATGAACACCACCGGCTCGGTTGGCGTTGCACTTCCCATCTCCTTAATGTGCTTAGCATAGTTGCTGCCAACACAGACCACTTTACTGGCCGGGTAATCCAACAAAGCGCCCTGCCAGTTACGATGCTGATACATGCTATTCCCCTGCTTTAGTTTGCGTATGACGCCAGCCCTGCTGGCGCGTTGTGTTTGCTTCAGTGCCGGAACGTGGCACTGAGGGTCAATATATTAAGCTGGTTTGCGACTGCGGACTGTGCGGAAATTGTCAAAAGACGTTAATCAGATTCACTATATTGTCTGCAATAAGGGATTTAGCGCAGGCAAATAAATAAAGCTATCCATACAGATGATTAAATCTGGATATATTTACAGATGAATCCGAATTAATCTTTTTTGCCTTGCTGAAGATGTATGTTCAGCAGACTTTCCAGCGGGGGCGGCAATTGTAAATAATAGCCCTGATCGCTCAATGCCTGCTTTACTTTATTGATGTCTGCATTAGCCAGTTTGCCGCGTTTTTCCAGTGACAGCACCATTGCCAGCTGAGGTTTACCAAAGCCCCGCAGCAATTCTTCCGGCACGCGGGAAAAATCGTCTTTTTTTTCAACATAAAGATAAGTCTGGTCGCGTTGCGGGCTTCTGTAGATCACACAAAACATATTTTTTACTCGAATTAACTGATGGCGTCACTTGCCTGAATATAGCAGTAACTATAACATGCTTGCTGAACTTCGAATATTGACCGAGTGGTGTTAATGACGATTTTATCGGCATTCATCACCTGGTAGTGAAAACAGGACGAGTCAGGACAGATGTCGCAAATGCCAATCGAATTCAAGGGAAGCAGTTTTACCCTGTCAGTCGTTCATCTGCACCATTCGCAACCTGAGGTGATTCGTCAGGCGTTGCAGGACAAAATCGACCAGGCGCCTGGCTTTCTGAAAAATGCGCCCGTGGTGCTCAATGTGTCGGCATTGAACGGCGACATCAACTGGAAACAGATGCAACAAGCCGTCAGCGCAACCGGATTGCGTATCGTTGGCGTCAGCGGTTGTAAAGATGATGCGCTGAAAAAGATGATTGCGCGCGCCGGTTTACCGGTGCTGTCTGAAGGTAAAGAGAGCAAAAAGCGCACTGAAACGCCGGTTGCTGAAGCCGTCGCCGCCCCTGTTGTGGCTGAGACCGTCAATAAAACCCGCATCATCAATACGCCAGTACGTTCAGGCCAGCAGATCTATGCCCGCAATGCCGATTTAATCGTCACCAGCAGCGTCAGCGCCGGTGCTGAATTAGTTGCCGATGGCAACATCCACATTTACGGCATGATGCGCGGCCGCGCGCTGGCGGGTGCCAGCGGTGACCGTGACTGCCAGATTTTTTGCACCAACCTCGCCGCAGAGTTGGTCTCGATTGCCGGGGAGTACTGGATCATGGATCAGATCCCGGCAGAATTTTTTGGTAAAGCTGCGCGCCTGTGCCTCAAAGAGGGCGCGCTCACCATTCAGACACTTAATTAGGCCCCTTTTCTTTCGTTAAGGAAATCAACATTTATGGCACGCATCATTGTAGTTACATCCGGTAAAGGGGGCGTTGGCAAGACCACGTCAAGCGCGGCCATCGCCACTGGACTCGCGCAGAAAGGCAAAAAAACCGTGGTTATCGATTTTGACATCGGTCTGCGTAACCTCGACCTGATCATGGGCTGTGAACGCCGTGTGGTTTATGACTTCGTCAACGTTATTCAGGGCGATGCCACACTGAACCAGGCGCTGATTAAAGATAAGCGTACCGAGCAACTCTACATCCTGCCTGCGTCGCAAACCCGTGACAAAGATGCCCTGACCCGCGAAGGCGTTGAGAAAGTACTGAACGATCTGGCGACCATGGAGTTCGATTTTATCGTTTGTGACTCGCCGGCCGGTATCGAAACCGGTGCGCTGATGGCGCTCTATTTTGCCGACGAAGCGATTATTACTACTAACCCGGAAGTCTCTTCAGTACGTGACTCCGACCGTATTCTTGGCATCATCGCCTCAAAATCTCGCCGTGCAGAGAATGGCCAGGATGCCGTGAAAGAACACCTGCTGCTGACCCGTTACAACCCGGGCCGCGTCAGTCGTGGTGATATGTTGAGCATGGAAGACGTACTGGATATCCTGCGTATTCCATTGGTCGGCGTCATTCCTGAAGACCAATCGGTACTGCGCGCCTCTAACCAGGGCGAACCGGTGATCCTTGACGCGACCTCAGATGCCGGTAAAGCCTATGCTGATACCGTAGACCGCCTGCTTGGCGAAGAACGCCCCTTCCGCTTTATTGAAGAAGAGAAGAAGGGTTTCCTGAAACGCCTGTTCGGGGGATAACCAATGGCATTACTTGATTTCTTTTTATCCCGTAAGAAGAACACAGCCAACATAGCCAAGGAAAGGCTGCAAATTATTGTGGCTGAACGCAGAAGGGGCGACAGTGAGCCCCACTACCTGCCGCAGCTCAAGCGCGACATTCTGGAAGTGATTTGCAAGTATGTGAAGATTGACCCAGATATGGTGACCGTTCAGCTGGATCAGAAAGGAGATGATATCTCGATTCTGGAGCTGAACGTTACGCTACCGGAGACGGAAGAAGTCACCAAATGACGCTAGCGGTCTCCTGATTTTCCCCTGCGTTGTTTGCAGGGGAAAATACTGGATTTAGTGCGTCTGCAAAATCTCGTCGATGCGCGCCTTGAACAAATCGCCACGCCAGCCTGCGATTAATTCCGGTGTGCGTGAGGCATTTTTCAACCCCCAATGCACGCTCAACACCTGATTGATCTGACGACGTGAAGCCAGCAACTCCTGGCTAAAACCCGTCTCTTCGCTCACCTGCTGGACCAACGCTTTGATGGCTTTGAAGGTCTGCTTGTATTCCGGGTGATCAATCAGATTCCCCAGCGGTTGCGGCAACGTGCTTTCATCCTGCGCTTGCGCTTCGGCCACCATCGCCACCAGCGCTTTACCGTGGAAGCGGATTTCATGGCCATTCAGGCCCAGATGATCCAGTTCACCGAGACTGCCGGGCATAAAACGCGCCACTTTCCACAAGTTCTCTTCGCGCACCACGAAGTTCACCGCCATATCTTTCTGCCGCGCGATATTCAGCCGCCACGCCGCAAGACGCTGCAAAGCCGCCAACTGACGCGGGCGCAGTTGCCAGGCATTGGTGATATCACGCCAGGCATCTTCAGGCGCCAGCACATCCAGACGACGCTGGCATAAGGTGTCACATTCGCTCAGCGCTGCGGCCATGTTGCCTGCCGCTTCCGTTTGCGCCACCAGTTGATGGGCTATCGGCAGCAGGTAAGCGACATCCGCCGCCGCATATTCACACTGGCGCGCCGTCAGCGGACGCGCCAGCCAGTCAGTGCGCGCTTCACTTTTATCCAGCTCGATCTGATTAAAGTGCATCACCATCGCGGCAAAACCCCACGACAGAGGCTGCCCGGCAAAAGCCGCCAGAATTTGGGTATCGACCATCGGATCCGGCAGGCAGCGAAAACGATGCAGAAACACTTCGAGATCTTCACCACCCGCGTGCAGGAATTTGGTTACCTGGGTATCACGCAATAACGCAATAAACGGTGACCAGTCGCTAATGTTGAGAGGATCGATCAGGACCAATTGCTCGCCATCAAACAGCTGGATCAGGCCCAACTGCGGATAGTAAGTACGGGTGCGAACAAATTCGGTATCCAGCGCCACAGCGCTATGCTGCCGTGCTTTGTCACATACCGCCGCCAGTTGGTCATTTTGGTCGATCAGGGAATAATTCACGTTATGTTTTCGCTGCAACATACTTCGTGCAGCGCTCCATGTTAAAAGCAATAAAAACGCCGGACTTTGCCGGCGTTAACCTTTGAGCGAGGTGCGCACACTTACCCTTCCCGCTTCACCTCATCGCGCAACTCACGACGTAAAATCTTGCCGACATTAGTCTTAGGCAACTCGTCGCGAAACTCGATAATCTTCGGCACCTTGTAGCCGGTTAGCTGACGGCGACAGTGATCCAGCACTTCTTCTTTGGTTAAGGTGGGATCTTTCTTCACGATACACACTTTCACCGCTTCACCGGAAAGATCGCTCGGTACGCCAATCGCGGCGGCCTCTCGCACTTTCTCATGCTGCATCAGCACATCTTCGATCTCATTAGGATACACGTTAAAGCCCGACACCAGAATCATGTCTTTTTTGCGATCGACGATGCGGATAAAGCCTTCGCTGTCCACGGTAACAATATCACCGGTATGCAGCCAGCCATTTTTTAGCACTTCTTCGGTAGCTTCCGGGCGTTGCCAGTAACCGACCATCACTTGCGGGCCGCGTACGCAAAGCTCTCCCGGCTCACCCGGCAGGACATCATGTTCATCTTCATCGACGATACGCACATCGGTAGAAGGTACCGGTAAACCGATGCTTCCGGTATGGCAGGTGATGTCATAAGGATTCACCGACACCAACGGTGAACACTCGGTCAAACCGTAGCCTTCCAGCAGATAGTGGCCGGTCAGTTTCTCCCAGCGTTCAGCCACGGCTTTTTGCACCGCCATACCGCCGCCCGCCGACATCCGCAGGGTGGAGAAATCCAGCTTATTAAAGTTGGCATCGTTGAGCAGCGCGTTGAACAGGGTATTCACACCGGTAATCGCGGTGAACGGGAACTTAGCCAGCTCCCTGACAAAACCCGGGATGTCGCGCGGATTGGTGATCAACAGGTTCTGGCCACCCAGATCGAGGAACAGCAGACAGTTAACCGTCAGAGCAAAAATATGGTACAGCGGCAAGGCGGTGACCACGCACTCCTGTCCCGGACGCAGCAGCTTGCCATAGGTGGCTTTCGCCTGTTCGAGGTTGGCCTGCATATTGCCGTGCGTCAGCATTGCGCCTTTCGCTACCCCGGTGGTACCACCGGTATATTGCAGAAACGCCAGGTCATCATTGGTCACATCAGGGCGTTGATAAGTCAGTTGCTCCCCCTGCTGCAACGCCAGACGAAAAGAAACGGCACCTGGCAGATGGTATTTCGGCACCAACTTCTTCACATAGCGAACTACAAAATTAACCAGCGTTCCTTTGATGGGGGCCAGTTGATCGCCCATGCGCGTTAACATCACATGTTTAACCTGAGTCTCGGCCACGACTTTTTCTAAGGTGTGCGCAAAATTCGAGACGATGACAATCGCACTGGCACCGCTGTCGTTAAGTTGATGCTTTAACTCGCGTGGTGTGTAGAGTGGGTTAACATTCACTACCACCATGCCTGCACGCAGCACGCCAAACAGCGCCACCGGATATTGCAGCAGATTAGGCATCATCAGCGCAACCCGATCACCGGCTTTAAGCTTCAACCCCTGTTGTAACCAGGCAGCGAAAGCGCGACTTTGCTGGTCCAGCTGACGATAGGTCATCGGTTGACCCATGTTTACGAAAGCGACCTGATCGGCATAACGCGTTGCTGCATGCTCAAATAGATCGATCAAAGAGGTATAACGGTCCGCAGTAATTTCCGCTGGGACATCCGGCGGATAGCGTTTCAGCCAAACCTTAGTCAAAGATTCACCCCGAGATTCTTGTTGCGTAGCCATCGCAGCCTCTGCCATCAGTGTTGTTAACAATATTTTAACTGATTGTACCAGTTTGCCGGTGTCGACCTGTTCAGGTTGCGAGGCTCATCACTAAATTTCGCGCTTCGTTTGCGCACTCAATAAAAAGGCCCGTTCGCGTGCGCCGCGATCGGGCCGTAAATAACTGATTAAAAATAACTTATTCAGTCAGGATGGTTTCTACCTGTGCCGGACCACTATTGGACATGCCCCAGTAAGGGTTGGGTCCCCAATAGCCTGGATGATGGCGTGTCGGTCCGTAGAAAATCCAGGGATCGATAGGCTGCGGTGGCGTCATAACCTGCTGCGTTAAATGCCAGCGCTGATAACCTCTTACATCGATAACCACAAAATTATAGCTGGCCTGGCCGATCGTCCCTTTTTCTGTCCCTTTGATATTGCCCAGCACGGTAACGTACTGGTTTTTCACATCGGTCGGATCAACGAAGCCGTGAATATCGGCAAAAATACGACCGACCGATGCCGAACCAAGACGTGGTCGGGCGCTGTCATCCAATGGTTGGGTGGCAATTTCGAGGCGCGTCAGACCATTAAGATTGGTGACGTTTACCACTTTACCGCCGAAGCGCGACTCCTGGCCGACATAGAGCTGCGGCGCATTCATCACGCGTAATAGATCTTGCTGTGGAAGCTGTGAACTCCCTTTAATGGCATCCGGCACCGAAACACAACCGCTGATCAACAGCACGCAGGCTAACAGAGCGCCAGACATCCCTTTACGACTCATTGGCATAGCACTTCTCCTGTTATTTCTCAGATTAGACTGAGAGCGTAGCGATAAGTTGCGCGGTCCCTTAACGTCCCGGCAATTTTTTCCATGCCACTTCATTGCGCAGATATACGGGCTCGGCGTGTTCTACCGCTACCGTTTCTCCCCGTTGCCAGGCCGCAAGCGCCAACGGCAGCATATCTTCAGCAGCAGGTAACTGGACTTCGCTGGCGATCAGATGCGCACCGGGCGTGGTTAACAGCTGCGGATACGCCTGCCAACCGGTGCCAACCGTGGTCCACTCACCGCTCAGGCTGGCAATACGCGTCTGAGCGGCTTCCGGCGACAGCACGGCTTCGGTTTCTTCGCCGTGCCACTCGCCGTTCGCATCGCGTTGATACTCCGCCCAATAGACTTCGCCCATGCGTGCATCGATCGCCGCCAGCACACGCGTTGCGCCGCTCAGTCGCCAGGCGCCTTGCGCCATGGTGGCTAACGAGGAGACGCCAATCATTGGCAGATTCGCCCCCAGCGCCAGCCCCTGGGCGATACCGATGCCGATACGCACGCCGGTAAAACTGCCCGGCCCGCGTCCAAACGCCAGCGCATCCAGCGCCGTCAGCTCAAGTTGTTGCGCCTGCAACAACGCCTGTACCAGCGGCAGAATACGTTGAGTATGGTCACGCGGAGCGATTTCGAAACGGGAATCAAGCTGTTGTTGATTCAGCAGCGCGGCAGAACAGGCTTCTGTCGCCGTGTCCAGGGCTAAAATTCGGGCGGACATAACAACCTCGGGAGATTCAAAATGGCGCGCATCTTAACACAGGCTGACACAAATTAGTGACTCTCCTGCTCGCGGACAAAACGAATGGCGCGGTCAAGATCGCGGGTGCGCGGGGTAGGCGGCAAACTGTTGAGGAACAGCGCGCCATAGGGGCGAGACACCAGGCGCTGATCGCAAATCACCAGCACACCACGATCGTCGGTATCACGGATCAGACGGCCTACCCCCTGTTTGAGGGTAATTACCGCATCGGGTAACTGCACATCGTTAAACGGCTCACCGCCGCGCAGACGACAATCCTCCATGCGGGCTTTCAACAACGGATCCTCCGGTGAAGTAAACGGCAGTTTATCGATGATCACCAGTGACAACGCATCGCCCCGCACATCCACGCCTTCCCAGAAGCTGCTGGTTGCCACCAGCAAGGCATTGCCTGCCTCAAGGAATTGTTTCAACAGCTGACCTTTACTGGTTTCGCCCTGTAGCAGCACCGGTATGGTCATGGAGGCACGAAATTCCGCCGCCAGTTCACGCATCATCATATGCGAGGTACATAAAAAGAAGCAGCGGCCTTTGTTGGCATCAATCAACGGCTTCATCATCTGTGCCAACCGGCGCGCGCCACCGGGACGATTTGGCTCCGGCAGATGGCGCGGTACGCACAACAGCGCCTGGCGCGCATAATCAAACGGGCTGTTGAGGATCAGCGTTTTTGCTTTATCCACACCCAACCGGCTCGAGAAATGGCTCATCTGCTCATTCACCGCCAGGGTAGCAGAGGTGAAGACCCAGGCTGCTTTGCGATTGTCCATCACTTCGCGGAAACGTTCGGCAACCGAGAGCGGCGTCAGCGCGAGGGTAAAATGACGGCTGGAGCATTCATACCAATAGCTGAAGCCCGGTTCATCAATGGCACGTAAGCGTTTCAGGCGGGTACGATACAGGGCGGCGCGCTCAAAGGCGGCATCCAGCAATGCAGAACGCCCCAGCGATAACTTAATCACGTCGTAACAGAGTTCGAGTGCATCATCCAACAAGGTCAGCATGCGCATCACGTTATTATCGCTCAGCAAGTCGCGCAGGTTGCCGCGAAAGCCGGGTTCTCCCAATGTCAGGCGGAAATCCTGGGTGCATTGCGCCAGGCGGTCGGCGGATTTCTGCAACTGCTGCACATCACGCACTTCAGTACGGTAGGCAATAATGATGTCTTTGACTAAATCGAGGAGTTGGCGGCTGGAGAGTTGCTGGCCGAAATATTGGCTGGCGATATCCGGCAGCTGATGGGCTTCATCGAAAATCATCACATCGGCCTCGGGAATCAGTTCCCCAAAGCCCCCTTCTTTTACCACCAGATCAGCGAGGAACAAATGGTGATTCACCACCACCACATCAGCGTCCATTGCCCGTTTGCGGGCTTTCACCACAAAACAATCTTTGTACAGCGGGCAATCACTGCCCAGACAGTTGTCGTTGGTGCTGGTGACATAAGGCCACACCGGGCTGTCTTCTGCCACACCGGCACAGCTGCTGATATCGCCATCAATGGTTTCCGATGACCAGCCGCGCAACGTAATCAAATCGCCCAGCGCCTGGACGTTGAGATCCCCGCCGCTCTGGGTTTGCTGTTCCATCCGTTCCAGACAGAGATAGTTGGAGCGGCCTTTCAGCAAGGCGGTTTTGCCTTTGAACTTGAGCGCACGGGCAACGGTGGGTAGATCGCGATTATACAGCTGATCCTGTAACGCTTTGGAACCAGTGGAGATGATCACTTTTTTGTCAGCACGCAGCGCGGGTGCAAGATAAGCATAGGTTTTACCGGTGCCGGTACCGGCCTCCACCACCAGCTCACCGCCACTTTTTACCGCCTCTGCGACAGCCTGCGCCATCTCGCGCTGCGCTTCACGCGGTTTAAAGCCGGGAATCGCCTGCGCCAGCGCGCCGTCAGCTGCAAAATCGTCTGCCACACATCCTCACCGAAAATTCAAAAAAGTACTGTAATTATGTCAGGATTCTATTCATGCGACCACAACAGATGACAACCTGGCTGCGGTTATGGCAGGCTAGCGCTGCGATAAATAAGGAGAAAATCATGACCATTACGCGTATTGATCCAGAACACCGTATGTCGGAAGCTGTTATTCATAACCAGACGGTGTACTACACCAGCGTGCCAGAGAATCTTGATGAGGATGCAGAGGCACAAACCGCCAACGCGCTGGCCGTGATCGACGCCATTCTGACCCGTGTAGGTTCAGACAAAAGCAAAATTCTCGACGCGACTATTTTCCTCGTCGATAAAGCTGATTTCCCGGCGATGAACCGCGCCTGGGATGCCTGGGTGTCACCGGGCAATGCACCGGTGCGTTGCACCGTGCAGGCCGGTTTGATGAATCCGAAATATAAAGTCGAAATTAAGATCATCGCCGCGTTGTAAACTGATTCGGGCGTCAGACGTCCTCTTCGTCGTCTTCAAAGCGCGCCCGAATTTGTTCTCCCTGATGACTCTGACGAATTTCATGCGCGACCTGCGCAATCGCCTGGCCGCTGGCCATACCCCCTGCCATCAGTTCCTGAATACGTTCAACCGCCTGCTGCTGCTGTTCGTGAGATAATGCCGGAAGACCTGTAAACATGACTCGCTCCTGGGAAAAAGGGGACGCATTATTCCATGCGGAACAAACAGGTGCCAGCAACAAAAAAATGTGTCAGGCTTAGGTCTTTGTTGCTGTTATCTGATTTGTCTCATGATCGTAAAAACCCTCGCTCTCAATTATACGCCGGATACGCTGACGCACCTGTTTTCCACCCTTGCTCATCAGCCCTGGGCAATGCTGTTGACGTCGGGCCAGGCCGATCATGCTGATAACCGCTTTGATATTATGACCGCCGATCCGCGTGTAACCCTGGTGACCCGGGGTGACGTAACGGAAATCGTTCAGCAAGACCATATCCAGACCAGCCCGAATGATCCGCTGACGCTACTCCAGCAGCAGTGCGATGCATTCGGAGTTCAGCCCGCTTTTAATCCTGACCTGCCTTTTCAGGGCGGCGCGCTGGGATTATTTGGTTATGACCTGGGGCGTCGTTTCGAAACCTTACCTCAGCTGGCGAAGTCCGATCTCATTACCCCGGATATGGCGGTCGGCATTTATGACTGGGCGTTAATCGCTGACCATCAATTATGTCGCCTGACGCTGGTGTCACTGGATGATGCCGACGCGCGCTGGCAATGGCTGCAAGCGCAAAACGCCCCCGCTCAACAACCCTTTGCGCTAACCAGTGACTGGCAATCCAATCTGAGTTACGACGACTACACCCAACGTTTTGCCGCTGTGCAGGCCTATATTCAGGCAGGTGATTGCTACCAGGTTAATCTGGCCCAGCGCTTTCAGGCCAGCTATCGCGGTGATGAGTGGCAGGCTTTTCAGCATCTGAATGCGGCCAATCGCGCTCCCTTCAGCGCCTTTCTTCGGCTGCCGCACAGCGTGATTCTCAGCTTGTCACCGGAACGCTTTCTTTCCCTGCATCAGCAGGAAATTGAAACCCGGCCAATCAAAGGCACGCGCCCACGCCTGGCCGATCCTCACGCCGACCGTCGGCAGGCAGAAGAGCTGGCGCATGCCGAGAAAGATCGCGCAGAAAATTTGATGATTGTCGATCTGCTGCGCAATGATATCGGGCGCGTTGCCGAACCTGGCAGCGTCAGCGTACCTGAGTTATTTGTCGTCGAACCGTTCCCGGCGGTGCATCATCTGGTGAGTACCGTGCGAGCAAGGCTGCCCGCGCAGCTTGCCGCCACTGATCTGCTGCGTGCCTGTTTTCCCGGGGGCTCCATTACCGGCGCGCCGAAGATCCGCGCCATGGAGATCATTGAGGAGCTGGAACCACATCGCCGCAATGCCTGGTGCGGGAGCATCGGTTATATCAGCCTGTGTGGCCGCATGGATACCAGCATCACCATCCGCACACTTGTCGCCGAAAACCAGCAGTTATACTGCGCAGCGGGCGGTGGGCTGGTGGCCGACAGTGACGTCACCGCTGAATATCAGGAGACGTTGCATAAAGTGAATCGTATTCTTCCCAGCCTGCGAGAACTGGCCTGAAATGAACAGCGACCTGACTCTGGATCAATTCCTCAGCCGTTTTATGTTGCAACCGCCGGTGACACTGGCGAAAACGCCTGTTAATGGCCGGCGCGCTGCGGTGCTGGTGCCTGTTATTAACGATACAGAACCCGGGTTATTGCTGACGCGCCGTTCCAGTCGGCTCCGAAAACATGCCGGTCAGGTGGCTTTTCCTGGTGGGATGCAGGATGCCAGCGATGACTCGCTGATCTTTACCGCCCTGCGTGAGGCGCAGGAGGAAGTAGGTATCCAGCCTGATCAGGTGCAGGTGGTTGGCGTGCTGCCCGCAGTAACCAGCAGCACCGGTTTTGCCGTCACGCCGGTGGTCGGCATCATTCCCGCCGGGTTGCCTCTGGCGATTAATCCCGATGAGGTCGAAAGCGCCTTTTCCATGCCGCTGGCGGAAGCCTTGCGCCTTAGTCGCTACAGCGGTCTGACGCTACGTCGCGGCCAGCGTCAGCATCAGGTGTGGCTCTCATGGTATGAAGATTATTTTATCTGGGGCATGACCGCAGGCATTATCCGTGCGCTCGGTCAGCAAATTGCCCTGCCTGGTTGATGTACCCCTCGCTTGCCATTTCTTCCTGCACCGGTTTTGCCTCCTGCAATGGATAACTATTTCTGTGCTGTATAATTAGTTTATTTCATGCGAAAAGCTGCTCGTGTCTGCGCGCGTGCGATTACTATTAGCCGCATAAAACGGCCTGAGCCGTACAAAAATAAGCTTTGTGAGGAGTGTCACCGGTGATTAGTGTTTTTGACATGTTTAAAGTGGGCATCGGCCCTTCCAGTTCGCATACTGTCGGCCCAATGAAAGCGGGCAAACAGTTTGTTGATCTGCTGGCCGAACAGGGTAAGTTGCAGGACGTCACGCGTGTTGCGGTGGACGTTTACGGCTCTCTGTCGCTCACGGGTAAAGGTCACCACACTGACATCGCGATCATTATGGGTCTGGCCGGTGCCGCTCCGGATACCGTTGATATCGACAGCATTCCCGCTTTTATTCAGGATGTCGAACAACGCGAACGCCTGCTGCTGGCCAACGGTGCCCATGAAGTTGATTTCCCCCGCGAAGGCGGCATGGTGTTCCGTAGCGAAAACCTGTCGTTGCATGAAAATGGCCTGACACTGTTCGCTTTCGCTGGCGACCTGCTGATTCTGAGCAAAACCTATTACTCCATTGGCGGTGGCTTTATCGTTGATGAAGAGCATTTTGGTCAGTCCGTGCTGGACCAAGTCTCCGTGCCGTTCCCGTTCGATTCTGCTAAAGAGTTGCTTGCTCACTGTCGGCAGAGCGGCCTGTCACTGTCTGGCCTGGTGCTGAAGAACGAACTGGCGCTGCACAGCCGCGATGAAATTCATAGCTACTTCGCTAACATCTGGCAGACCATGCAGGCGTGTATCGATCGTGGGCTGAATACTGAAGGCGTGCTGCCGGGGCCACTGCGGGTGCCGCGCCGTGCGGCTTCGCTGCGCCGTTTGCTGGTCTCCTCCACCAAGCATTCTAATGATCCAATGAACGTGATTGACTGGGTCAATATGTTTGCGCTGGCAGTCAATGAAGAGAATGCCGCAGGTGGCCGCGTCGTCACCGCCCCGACCAACGGTGCCTGTGGCATCGTTCCAGCGGTGCTGGCGTATTACGATCACTTTATTGAAAGCGTGACGCCTGACATTTATATCCGTTATTTCCTCGCCTCCGGGGCCATTGGCATTCTGTATAAAATGAATGCCTCCATTTCCGGTGCTGAAGTGGGATGCCAGGGAGAAGTGGGTGTGGCCTGTTCGATGGCGGCCGCCGGCCTGGCGGAGTTGCTGGGCGCCAGCCCGGAACAGGTGTGTGTCGCTGCTGAAATTGGTATGGAACACAACCTTGGACTGACCTGCGATCCGGTCGCAGGTCAGGTGCAGGTCCCTTGCATTGAACGTAATGCCATTGCCTCGGTAAAAGCCATCAATGCGGCACGCATGGCGCTTCGTCGTACCAGCGAACCGCGCGTCTCACTGGATAAAGTCATTGAGACGATGTATGAGACCGGCAAAGATATGAATGCAAAATATCGTGAAACCTCGCGCGGTGGCCTTGCTATCAAGGTTCAGTGCGACTAACTCCCCCATGCAGTTGCTTTCTTCGGTGAGCAAAAAAACACCGATTGAACAATTTTATGCAACTGCTGCTACCTCCATCATGCTAAACCAGATAGAGTGATTTACGCGCGGCCCTCCCTGGCCGCGCTGCTTTTTCAGTACCGCTTTTTTTCCAGAGCCGTGCTAAACCTGGCCGCCGCTATGCCGATAACCCAGAAGTTCTTTGGCTTTATTCTTAGTCTTTGCAAGGTGGTTACTGATGCTCATAGCCCAGCAATTTGTTGGTCAATTTCGCCGTAAGCGATTGCTTATTGCGTTAGTGATCGCCGCGCTGGTTTTAATTCTTACGCTGACTTTTCGCTACATTGAAGAGAAGTCACGTATTGAGCAACAGTCTCTGGATTTTGCCTCTCGCGCCATTGAACGTTTTGATCGCATGTTTTCGCCGCTGGATGTCTCTGCCAATAACACCCTTGGCCTGGTCGGCGTGCCCTGCCCGCAAGTCCGTTTTCCGCTCATTGAAAAAATCGCCGCGCTGCAAACCGTCAGATCGATTCTGCTGGTGGAGAACGACACGCTTTACTGCTCCAGTATTTACGGCCCGCAAAATATCTCCTTCAGCCAGACTTACCCGGAACTGGCGATTAATAATGAACGCATGATGCTTACCACCGACGATTACCTGTTAAAAGGTTCTCCGGTATTGCTGCTGTGGACGCCTAAATCGCTGGATAATCGCGATGGTTTATTACAGGTCATTAATATCGAGTTAATGACCAATTATTTGCTTGAACCGCAGCTGCCGTGGGTGGAACGGGCAATTTTTAACGTGGGTGGACAAAGCCTGGAATATGGCAATCCGCTGATTGAACCGACGGTGCCCTCAGAAGATGAAGTCGCCTACGATCAGGCATCACTACGTTATCCCTACACCATTACGTTGTACGGTCCGTCACCGGCACGCCTGGCGCTGAGCACCCTGCCGTCTCAGTTGCCACTGGCGGTGCTGCTTAGCCTGCTGATGGGCTACATCGTCTGGCTGGCGACCGCCAACCGCATGAGCCTGAACTGGCAAATCAGTTATGGCATCACCGCAAATGAATTTATGGTTTATTGTCAGCCGCTGATTAACGCCAAAAGTGGCGAATGCGACGGTATCGAGCTGCTGTTACGCTGGCACAATCCCCGTCAGGGATGGATCGCTCCGGACGTGTTTATTCCGCTGGCCGAACGGCAAAATCTGATCGCACCACTCACCCGTTTTGTGATTGCTAAAGTGGTAGATGAACTACCGAATCTGCCGCACTGCTCTTCTTTCCATATTGCGATTAACGTTGCCGCCAGCCATTTTCACGATCGGGTGATTGTTGAGGACCTGCAACGAATCTGGTGGCCAGCCAACCCGTTACCGAAACTGGTGGTCGAGTTGACCGAACGCGATGCGCTGCCGGTGATTGATCAGGCGGTAGTTGCCCAGTTGCATGAGATTGGCGTCCGTCTGGCGATTGACGACTTCGGGACCGGGCACAGTTCGCTTGCCTATCTGAAAGATCTCAAACCCGATGTGCTGAAAATCGATAAGATTTTTACCGCCGCTATTGGCACCGATGCCATTAACGCCACCGTTACCGATATGGTGATTTCACTGGCGCAACGCCTGAACATCGCGTTGGTGGCGGAGGGAGTGGAGACTGCCGAACAGGCGCATTATCTGCGCGAACGTGGTGTCGACCATTTGCAGGGGTATTTCTATGCGCGTCCGATGCCGATTGAAGACTTCCCGGCCTGGCTGGAACAGCATCAGGCGCAGCTCAGCGCGTAATAGCGCGATAAATCGCGCCGCTACAACTGAATGAAAAAATTTGGCACCCGAAGGTGCCAAATTTTTATATTTCTTCATCCTCGTGCGGCTTGTCCTTTGTCACCCGCACTAAATCTACGCGGTAGTCAGTCGCTTCGATAATCTGGAAATGCAGCGGTGGCAAATCAATCACCTCACCCGGCACTGGCAATTGGCCTTTCTGATCAATCAGCAGGCCTGCCAGCGATGCATGATCGTCTTCAGCTTTAACCAATTCGTGATAATCCAGCAGCTGTTGCAGTGAGTGCAAATCCGTCCCCCCCTTCACCAACCAGCCCTCGCCATCGGCAATGATATCCGGTGTTTCATCTTCGTCCGGGAACTCACCGGCAATCGCTTCCAGTACGTCAAGCGGCGTGATTAAACCCTGGACCACGCCGAATTCGTTAGTGACGATCACAAAGCTGCCCTTCGCCCGACGCAACACGCCCAGCAGGTTAATCGGGTCCAGTGTTTCAGGCACCACAATCGGCGGGGTGTTGGCGGCAAAGGTCGCCACATCCATGCCATGCTCGAGAGCGACCAACAGCTCCTTGGCGCGAACCACGCCGATGATCTCATCCAACTCGCCGCGGCACACCGGGAACAGGCTGTGTGGTGTATCCAGCAACTGAATGCGAATTTCATCCACCGGACGTTCCACATCCACCCAAGAGATTTCACCACGCGGCGTCATGATGCTACGAATCGAGCGTTGCGCCAGCGTCAGCACACCGTTGATCATGTAACGTTCTTCGTCCTTAAAGGCTTCCTGCGGCATGGCTTCCACCAACGCCTGCTCTTCCGTCGTTACCGCCTGTTTACGCTGACGGCCTCCCATCAGACGCAGAATCGCTTCGGCGGTGCGTTCACGCATCGGGCGATGCGCCTGATGGCGGATAAAGTTACGACGCGCAATCTGGTTAAACAATTCGATCAGGATCGAGAAGCCAATCGCCGCATACAGGTAACCTTTCGGAATATGGAAACCAAAACCTTCCGCTACCAGCGACAAACCGATCATCAGCAGGAAGCTAAGACACAACACCACCACCGTCGGATGCGCGTTAACAAAACGGGTCAAAGGTTTTGAAGCCAGCAGCATCACACCCATCGCGATCACTACCGCCGTCATCATCACCGGCAGATGGTTCACCATCCCTACGGCGGTAATCACCGCATCCAGCGAAAACACCGCGTCCAGCACCACGATTTGTGTCACCACTGCCCAGAAGCTGGCATAGCTGCGGTTACCCTGATGCTCCAGATTGCGGTTCTCCAGCCGTTCATGTAGCTCCATCGTGGCCTTGAACAACAGGAACAGACCACCGGCCAGCAGGATTAAATCGCGCCCGGAAAAGCTGAAATCGCCTACGCTGAATAGGGGTCGCGTCAATGTCACCATCCACGAGATGAGTGACAACAGGCCAAGTCGCATTACCAACGCCAGCGACAGGCCGATCAGACGCGCTTTATCGCGCTGTTTTGGCGGCAGCTTGTCGGCCAGGATAGCAATAAAAACCAGGTTATCGATGCCGAGAACAATCTCCAGCACGATAAGCGTCAGCAAACCCGCCCAGATGGAGGGGTCGAAGAGAAATTCCATCAATGACTCCTTACCAGGGAAGCGTGCGAACGAAAACGGGCCTGCGCCACGCGGCGAGACAGCAAATCGTTAACGGATTGGATTACGCCATCAGGCGTGGATGCATGCGCCAGCAGGCGCTGTGAAGAGGTGAAGCGACGTCGGTGACGGTCCATAAAGGTGAGCTAATGCCCGGTACTCCTGAATAATAAACAGAACGTTAATGTATCAGTTACATCACCGGCGTCAAAAAATTTTCTTACATTTACAAACGGTAACAGCCTGAAAAAAGGGGAGATAAAAGCACAAATAGACACCGTTACGCTCTGAATTACTGACAAGCATCACATAATTTATTTTTTCACTCACTAAAATAAATCGCGACCTTATCGCTGTGTAGCGGAAAGTTTTAGGTTATTTATTGATGTTTTTCTTCATCTTAAACCGAAGCGATCCACAGGAAACAACAACGGTAATTTTCATCGATTCCCGGCGAAGCCAGAGAATCTCTCATGCGAACGGAGGTAGCAAGTGACCATTGCTATTGTAATTGGTACACATGGCTGGGCGGCAGAACAGCTGCTTAAAACAGCAGAGATGCTGTTGGGTGAGCAGGAAAATGTCGGATGGATTGATTTCGTGCCCGGCGAAAATGCAGAAACGCTAATTGAAAAGTATCAGGCCCGACTGGCGACAATGGACACCTCGAAGGGGGTGCTGTTCCTGGTCGACACCTGGGGTGGCAGTCCCTTCAACGCGGCGAGCCGCATCGTGGTGGATAAACCGGATTATGATGTCATTGCCGGTGTCAACATTCCGATGCTGGTCGAAACCCTGATGGGACGTGATGATAATCCCTCACTGGAGGAGTTAATTCACATCGCGGTCGAAGCAGGTCGCGAAGGTGTTAAAGCACTGAAAACCGAAACGGCTGAGCCTGCACCTGCCGTCCCCGTTGCCAAAGCTGCGCCGCAGCCGCAAAAACCGCTGGCCCCCGGCGAGCATATGAAGATTGGCCTGGCCCGCATTGATGACCGTCTGATTCATGGTCAGGTTGCAACCCGCTGGACCAAAGAAACCAACGTCACACGCATTATCGTCGTCAGCGATGAAGTCGCCAATGACCATGTGCGGAAAACGCTGCTCACCCAGGTGGCACCGCCCGGCGTCACGGCGCATGTGGTTGATGTCGATAAAATGATTCGCGTCTGGAACAACCCGAAATATGGTCAGGATCGCGTCATGTTGTTGTTCACCAATCCGACCGATGTGGAACGTATTGTGGAACAGGGCGTGGCTATCAAATCCGTCAATATCGGCGGGATGGCGTTCCGTCAGGGTAAAACCCAGGTTAATAACGCGGTCTCGGTTGATGAGAAGGATATTGCGGCGTTCCGCAAACTCAATGACCGTGGTATCGAGCTGGAAGTGCGCAAAGTTTCTAACGACCCGAAACTGAAAATGATGGACCTGATTGCGAAGGTAAATCCGTAATTCGCCATCTGTGCCTGCTTGCGCGGGCGAATATTTCGTGACCTTTGCTTAGGAGAAATGCAATGGAGATAACCTCGCTACAAATCATTTTGATATTTATTGTGGCTTGTATCGCCGGGATGGGATCGATTCTTGATGAGTTCCAGTTCCACCGTCCGTTGGTGGCTTGTACTCTGATCGGTGCGGTACTGGGTGATATGAAAACCGGTATCATCATCGGCGGTACACTGGAGATGATCGCGCTGGGCTGGATGAACATTGGTGCTGCTGTGGCACCGGATGCTGCCCTCGCCTCAATCATCTCAACCATCCTGGTTATTGCCGGTGGTCAAAGTGTCGGTGCGGGTATCGCGCTGGCCATTCCACTGGCTGCGGCCGGTCAGGTACTGACCATCATCGTTCGTACTATCACCGTGGCCTTCCAGCACGCAGCCGATAAAGCTGCGGAGAAAGGCAACCTGTCGGCAATTTCGTGGATTCACGTTTCAGCCCTGCTGTTGCAGGCGATGCGTATCGCAATCCCGGCATTGATCGTGGCAATTTCCGTCGGTACCAGCGCGGTTCATAGCTTGCTGAGTTCTATCCCGGAAGTGGTGACCAACGGCCTGAACATCGCCGGTGGCATGATCGTGGTCGTCGGTTACGCAATGGTCATTAACATGATGCGTGCTGGCTACCTGATGCCGTTCTTCTACCTCGGCTTCGTCACTGCTGCATTCACCAACTTCAACCTGGTGGCGCTGGGCGTGATTGGCGTGGTAATGGCGGTACTGTACATCCAGTTGGCTCCGAAATATAACCGTGTTGCGGGCGCTGCGGCTGCCGGTCCTGCGCAAAACGACCTCGACAACGAACTCGATTAAGGAACAGGTGACATCATGGTTGATACTACTCATTCTCAAAAGAAACTCACTCCGGGCGATGTCCGTGGCGTGTTCCTGCGCTCTAACCTGTTCCAGGGTTCGTGGAACTTTGAACGTATGCAGGCGCTGGGCTTCTGCTTCTCGATGGTGCCGGTAATTCGCCGTCTCTATCCGGAAAATAACGATGACCGGAAACAAGCCATCAAACGTCATCTGGAATTCTTCAATACCCATCCGTTCGTTGCAGCGCCAGTGCTCGGCGTGACGATGGCGATGGAAGAACAACGTGCTAACGGTGCAGCGATTGATGATGGTGCCATAAACGGTATCAAAGTCGGTCTGATGGGCCCGCTGGCGGGTGTGGGTGACCCGATTTTCTGGGGTACGGTACGTCCGGTGTTCGCTGCCCTCGGGGCAGGGATCGCCATGAGCGGCAGTCTGCTTGGCCCGCTGCTGTTTTTCCTCCTGTTTAACATTGCGCGTCTGCTGACCCGTTACTACGGCGTGGCCTATGGTTATCGCAAAGGGGTGGATATCGTTAGCGATATGGGCGGCGGCTTCCTGCAAAAACTGACCGAGGGGGCGTCAATTCTCGGCCTGTTTGTCATGGGGGCGTTGGTTAACAAGTGGACGCATGTGAACGTGCCGCTGGTGGTGTCACGCATCACCGACCAGACCGGCAAAACCACCGTTACCACCGTTCAGTCGATTCTCGACCAACTGATGCCGGGCCTGATTCCGCTGCTGTTAACCTTTGGCTGTATGTGGCTGCTGCGCCGCAAGGTCAACGCGCTGTGGATTATCGTTGGCTTCTTTGCGATTGGTATTTTTGGTTACTGGATCGGCTTGCTCGGTCTGTAAAATCTTGCCGGGGACCTTGTGTCCCCGGCAGTTTTACAGGGGTTACCTGAGCGTCAACGCTGAGGTCACTTCTGTTAAGGAATCATCATGTCACTGACTGACGCCCTGATTACGCTGCTTATTGCTGGCCTGCTGCTGTTTGCTATCTACGACGAGGCAATTCTGCCGCGACGTAATGGTCCCACAAAACTGCGTGTTGCGCTGCGCCGTCGCCATAAAATCGACAGCGCCATCTTTATCGTGTTGTTGCTAATTTTATTGTGGAACAACGTCAGCCATCAGGGACCACAACTCACCACCACCCTGCTCATGGTGCTGTGCTTTATGGCGTTCTGGTTGTTCTGGCTGCGTAGCCCGAAATTGCTGATGAAGAATGACGGCCTGTTTTTCGCCGGCGTCTGGATTGATTATCACCGCATTCAAAGCATGAACCTGTCCGAAGATGGCATTCTGGTGATGCAGCTTGAGCAGCGTCGCCTGTTGATTGCGGTAAAACAACTCGACGATTTAGAAAAGATTTACCACACGCTGGTGGACGCGCGTTAGGTGCGTTGCCAGAGCGTCAGCGTAAAGTCAGCTTCACAGTCAAACGCGGTGGCTGCCGCAAGGGTTTGCCACACCTCTTCCCGCGCACGCCAGGCAAATGGCGTCATCTGCAATAAGGTGGTGGCTGCGACACTGCTGAGCGTCATCCTGTAGCGCAGACTCTCCTGCGCCACCTGATTAAAACCCGCATACACCTTCTCTTCCGCCGCATGTAGCTGCACTTCACGGTAGATTAGCGCCTTAAATTGCTCCAGATGATGCGCCCCAGGGGTTACCGTCAGTAAATAACCGCCAGGCTTCACCACACGGCTCAATTCCTCTTCATTACATGGGGCATAGATGCGTACGATGCCATCGAGCGAGGCATTGGCAAACGGCAGCCGCTGGCTGGAGGCAACGCAAAATTTTATCGCGCGGTAGCGTTTCGCCGCCATGCGAATCGCCGCTTTCGCCACATCCAGACCATAGACTTGCGCCTGTGGTAATGCTGCCGCCATCTCGGCGGTGTAATACCCTTCGCCACAGCCGATATCCAGCAACTGCGCAGATACCGCTGGCAGACGTTGAGACAGCCATGCAGCAACGCGATCGCGCAATGGTTGGTAATATCCGACATCGAGGAATTCGCGGCGCGCCAGCAGCATTTCCGGGCTGTCGCCGGGCTGACGCGAGCTTTTGTGTTGAACCGGCAGCAGATTGACATACCCTTCTTTGGCCAAATCAAACTGATGACCGGTATCGCAGCGATAGCTGGCGGTTTGCAGCAGAAGAGGTTGATGACAAAGAGGGCAAATCAAAGACATAGATAACTCCGGGTTAGCAATTCGCGGCGCAGTTTACCCTGGTCATCTGTTTACAGAAAGGATAAAGAAAAGCCCCGGTCAGTGACCGGGGCTTTAGGATTCGTTTCAGTGGTGCATGACACCGAGCCTGGCGACGAAATCAGATAGCAGTGACGTTGACTGCAGCCGGACCTTTCTGGCCGTCCTGGATTTCGAATTCAACATTTTGGCCTTCGGCCAGAGTTTTAAAACCATTGCCCTGGATTGCAGAGAAGTGTACGAACACATCTTTGCTACCGTCAGCAGGAGTGATAAAACCAAAACCTTTAGACTCGTTGAACCACTTAACCTGACCTTTAATTTTTGCCATTTTGCAAATTCCTTAGAGTGTTTATATTGCCCGAAGGCAGACTTACAGAAAAACCAGAGACATTACTGCATGAGGCACTAATTTAAGGTTTCGGCAAGGAAGCGGTATTCAACGTCAACGTCTTTACTCGTAACTTCTTTACTGAAGATGCCATACATAAACAGAACTGTACCTCGTTTGACCCACGAATCGTTATCACATATCCGCAAATTAATGGCAAGCCATTTTTAAACACCTATCGACTTGTCGCACATAATTGCTGGCGAAGGCACAAACTTCACCTGCATTCTTCCTTCTTCGCGTAACCTTGCCTGCACAAAAAAGGATTATTGATCAGTAGCGTTACAGCCAAAAAAATGTTGTAGTCCAGCGGCTGATTTTTGTCCAATCCAACGCTATTTAAACTGATAATCATACGCAAAAAATATTGCACAAATATGGCATAGATAATGAATTTCACCAAAATGTTAACTTCTGGCGCAACATATGCGCATCGCGCGAATCTTGTACAGCTGTTTTTATCAGGTACAGGTTATTAATAGTTTTGCACCAAAATCAGGAAAATATATTCACCCTTGCCCCAAATATACGCATCCATTCTGTTTGGCAGTTATCTCATTTTTTTCTAACATCAAAACAAATAAATGTTAAAAAAACGCACCAACGTCCTCAATTTAACAAAATGCGGTTAGGACAAATCTGAATCAATATTCGGCAGGGTCCGACTCTCACCTATTCTCCACGGTGTGAAGTCATTACTCGTCTCGTTTGCGCTGAGCAACGCCTGAGCAAGAACTGCGGGTGGTTCATCCAGTGATTCGTCTGCCAATTCAAAGACTCCCCAATGAATGGGTATCGTCAATGGACGGCCAATTTGCTGCCATAACTGCACTGCCTGATCCGGGTCCATGTGCTGCCCACGCATGAACCATTTTGGTGCGTAGGCACCGATTGGCAACGCAGCCAGATTAAACGGACCGAGTTGTTGCGCGATGAGATTCAGGTTATCGCTATAACCACTGTCGCCCGCAAACCAGAAGTTGAGTGCTGGATTACGCACCACCCAGCCACACCATAAGGAACGGTTACGATCAAAGAAGGTACGCATACTCCAGTGACGCGCAGGTACTGCGGTAAACTGCGCACTTCCCAGCACAATGCTTTGCCACCAGTCCAGTTCAGTGACATGCCGGACACCGCGCTGCTGACACCACTTCCCCATGCCCAATGGCACCAGAAAATGGGCTGCGGGAAATTGTCGGGCAATGCGTTTCACCGTGGGACGATCCAGATGATCGTAATGATTGTGCGAAATCAGCACATAATCCAGATGTGGCAACTGCGCCACACGTAATGGTGCCGGCGTTTTGCGTTGCGGACCGGCAAAGGGAAACGGAGAGGCGCGTTGTGACAGCGCGGGATCAATCAACAGATAACGCTGATTCAGACGAAGTAATAAGGCAGCATGGCCGAGCCACCAGATACGATCCTCTTCCCCACTCAAATCGACTGGCTGGCACCAGTCGCTGATAAACGCCGGATAACCGGCCTGAGGGGGAAAGGGTAATCCCTGCTCTTTACGTTCACGCTGCCAGCGCTGTAAATCCCCCGGCTGCCTTAACTCTTCTTCCGGGTTACGAAAGCCCTGCGGCGTATGGTGTTGTTTCGCCGCATCGTACCAGGGATTTTGCCAGGCCATTACCACTCCATCTGTCGATTAACGCTCAGGGATCAGACGAATAAAATCGCGTTTTTCGTCCTCTTCCTCTACATCTTTCGGTGCTGTGTCAGACTGTGCATCCGCCAGGCGGCGCAACAGCGCATTTTGCTTTTTCTGTTCTTCTAACAGCGTTTCCAGCAACTGTATCTGCTCGCTGGCACGTACGCTGGCCCGGTTAACAAAGAACCAGGCGATAAAGGCCACAACGATAATGATGACCAGCACAGCGTAACTGAACAACGGGCTGGGATTTGCGGCTAACTCATTCATAACTGCCTCAGATTACTGATTAACGTCAAACTCTCACTTAGCGGGTGATTCTACTCTTTGCGGCAGGAAAAGATAATGGGGACGCACCGAATGCAGATTTTCCTGTGCATCACCTTTCAGTTATCTCTGATCGACCCGGTGAGGCAAGCTGCTACTATAGGGATGGCAGCAGCATCTGGACAGCTGCGTTATGTATCACATGGAGACAAAATGAAACTATTCATCCGGGCGATTATGCTGATCGCCGTTATCTGGCTGGCGATGTTATTCACGGGCTATGGCGTGTTAACCGGCAGCAATAAAAATGCAGCCGGACTCGGCCTGCAATGTAGCTATCTAACCGCGCGAGGCATGATTACCGCGCAATATCTGCATACCGATAGCGGCATTGTTGGCGTAACTGACTGCCCGATACTGAAGAAAAGCGGTGAAGTGATCGATAATTAATTACTGCATAAACGGGCTGGCAACAGCCCGTTTATTGCTGCGTTAAAACGGATATTCGTGATACCCCATTTGCTCTGAGACGGCACGCGCCGCTCGATGCAGCATCGCCACATATTCGTTTTTTCCCTCTTCCGAGAAACGAATAGTGGGGAAAGAGATGCTGAGGCCCGCAATCACTACGCCAAAACGGTCAAATACCGGCACGGCAATGCAACGTAACCCCTCTTCCTGCTCCTCGTTATCTTCGCCGAATCCCTGCACTTTTACCTGATCAAGCACCTTAAGCAAGGCGTCAGCGCTGACGATGGTGTTGGCAGTACTGCGCCGAAACTCCACTTCGCTAAGGATTTCCTGTACTTCGCTACGATCACGCCACGCCAGCAGCACTTTGCCGATTGCGGTGGTATGCAGCGGGTTGCGGCGACCAATACGTGAATACATGCGCAGGTTGTAGAGCGAGTCGATCTTGTGGATATAGACAATGCTGTCTTCTTCCAGCGCCCCAAGATGAATGGTTTCTTTAGTGAGGCGTGACAGTTCGCGCATCTGTACATCCGCGCTGCGGATCAGATCAACGTTCTGTAACGCCTTCGCGCCCAGCTCGAATAACTTGAGCGTCAGCGAATACTTTTCCGTTTCGCCTTCCTGCGCGACATAACCCAGCGACTTCATGGTTTGCAAAAAGCGATAGACGGTGCTTTTAGACATCATCACGCGTTGAGACAGCTCTGTGATGCCGTGGTCGCGCTCTTCACCCAGCGCCTGCAAAATACCAAACACCTTCATCACTGATGAGACGGAGTCAGGTTGTTTATCGTTATCAGCGTTCGCCATCGCGTATCCTTTTTTGAGGTTGTTTCAAAAAAAACGGAACAATAGTGCCAGTATATTCGCTTCAGGCCTTAAGCGGCAATCGATAGCACTAAGCGACACATTCCCTGATACTTTTTGTCACTTCATGCGGTGCTTTCTGCTACAGAATTGATTAGCATGATGATATTCACTTCCTTCACTTATTCTCCCTATGTCCGCAAGCTCACTCCAGGATGGTTTACCGGTTCCACAACGCTATGGCGCAATCATCACCATCGCGCTGGGTATTATGATGGCGGTGCTGGATGGCGCGATTGCCAATGTCGCCCTGCCCACCATTTCGCGTGAATTACACGCCAGCCCGGCGGAATCGGTGTGGATTGTCAACGCCTACCAGATCGCTATCGTTATCTCGTTGCTTTCTTTGTCGTTCCTCGGCGATATGCTGGGTTATCGACGCGTATATCAGGCGGGTCTGGCGCTGTTTATCGCCACGTCGTTGTTCTGCGCACTCTCTTCATCGCTGAACATGCTGACGCTGGCTCGCGTATTACAAGGGTTCGGCGGTGCTGCGTTAATGAGCGTCAACACCGCATTGATACGCATCATTTACCCGCAGCGTTTCCTTGGCCGTGGGATGGCGATCAACTCGCTCATTGTCGCGGTTTCAACGGCTGCCGGGCCGACGGTCGCTGCCGCGATCCTCTCCGTTGCCAGCTGGAAATGGCTGTTTCTGATCAACGTACCGCTTGGGATCATTGCATTGTGGCTGGCGCTGCGTTTTTTGCCTGATAATCCGCAAAAAGCCAAACAGCAGAAATTTGATGTGGTGAGCGCAGTGATGAACGCGCTGTTCTTTGGCCTGTTAATCTCCGCATTGAGCGGTTTTGCTCAGGGACAAAATCACTGGCTGATTCTCGGTGAGCTGATTGCATTGTTGTTGATCGGGGTGGTATTTATTCGTCGTCAGTTGGCGATGCCGGTGCCACTGCTGCCAGTGGATTTACTGCGCATCCCTATTTTCACCCTCTCCATCTGCACGTCGATCTGCTCCTTTTGCGCGCAAATGCTGGCAATGGTGTCGTTACCCTTCTTTCTGCAAAACGTGCTGGGACGCGATGAGGTAGCGACCGGTCTGCTTCTGACCCCTTGGCCGCTGGCGACCATGGTGCTTGCACCGATTGCTGGCCGTCTGATTGGCAAGGTTCATGCGGGCCTGCTGGGCGGGCTGGGGCTGGCGATGTTTGCGGCCGGTCTGTTCCTGCTGGCGTTGCTCCCCGCACAGCCAACGGATGTTGATATCATCTGGCGTATGATGCTGTGTGGTGCCGGTTTTGGTCTGTTCCAGTCACCGAACAACCACACGATTATCTCTTCAGCGCCGCGTAACCGTAGCGGAGGTGCCAGTGGCATGCTGGGCACGGCACGCCTGCTGGGGCAAAGCAGTGGGGCTGCGCTGGTCGCTCTGATGTTTAACCTGTTTAACGTGAGCGGTACTCATGCCTCGTTGATTCTGGCGGGTGCATTTTCCACTGTCGCGGCGGTGGTAAGTATGGCGCGGATGACGCAATCGCGTGAGACGACAGAGTCATAAAATCGTAGCGGTGCGATGATCTGGGGCTTTAACCCCGCGCGATGAATCGCGCCGCTACGTGAAGAGCCTTATTTCAGATAAGCACCGCTGCGCAGCGCTTCAATACGCTTATCCAGCGGCGGGTGTGACATAAACAGCTCGCTCAGCGACTTACCTTTACCGTTAATACAGAACGCCATCATGCTGCTCGGCTCCTGCGGTTCATAGCTGGTTTTTAGGCGCTGTAACGCGGCAATCATTTTCTCACGACCTACCAGTTTCGCTGAACCGGCATCGGCATGGAACTCACGATGACGCGAGAACCACATGGTGATGATGCTGGCAAGAATGCCGAATACCAGTTCCAGCACAGTAGCGACTGCGAAGTAAACCAGCGGGTTACCGTTGCTGCTCTCCTCACCATCACGGTTGCCAGACAGAAAACCCGATGCAACCTGCGCAATGATACGTGAGATAAAGATCACGAAGGTGTTCACGATACCCTGAATCAGCGTCATGGTAACCATGTCGCCATTGGCGATATGGCTGATTTCGTGGGCCAGTACTGCTTCCGCTTCATCGCGGCTCATGTTTTGCAACAGACCGGTAGAGACAGCGACCAACGACGCATCACGGCGCGCGCCCGTCGCAAAGGCGTTGATATCTGGCGCGTGATAAATCGCCACCTGCGGCATGGCAATGCCAGCCTGCTGAGCCTGGCGGCCAACAGTATCCATCAGCCAGCGTTCTGTCTCGTTGCGAGGTTGTTCAATCACTTCACCTCCCACCGAACGCAACGCCATCCATTTCGACATCAGCAGTGAAACAAACGCACCGCCGAAGCCAAACAGACCTGCCATAATCATCAGACCCTGAACACTGCTTGACTGGATTCCTGTCAGACTGAGAATCAGTCCGAAAACCAACATCACCGCCAGGTTGGTGATCAGGAAAAGAGCAATACGCATCATAAACGTTAATCTTCCTCAGTTGTGCACGCGCTTATGCGCGGATATACATCCTAGGGTCATTACGCAGCATTTCAAGCAACCTTAATGTTTAAGTGTCTAAAAAGACATAACTTTACATTCAGTAACGTCATATCCTCCAACCCATAAAACGACACTTAAGTATCCGACACCAGACAAAAAAAAAGCACCGCATTGAGCGGTGCTTATTCTCTGTCCGTACGGTTATTTACTGCCTGCGGGTTGCGGCTGGGATTTTTCCAGCTGCGCCAGATCGTTGGCAATTTTCACCGTTTCATCCAGATAAGGATCCGGCTCTTTGTAATCCTTTGGCAGATCGTCAAGGCTCTTCAGCGGTGCTTTACCTTCAGCCTGATAACGTGCATTGATACGCTCCAGACGCAGTGCATCTTCGTCATGGTTCTCTTTCTCGCGCTGGGCCAGATTGAGTGACACGATATTACGTTTATCTTTGGTCGCGTTAAAGCGCGCAATATCTTTCATGATGTACTGGAACTCGCGATCTTTCGCAATGCGGTCCTCATGTTCTTTGGTCAACTGCGGTACCAGCGCGGTGATATCCCCGGTTTTGGTATAGGTCGCCGCGTTGATGCTGTCCCACGGTAAGGCATTGTCTTCAAACTTCTCACCGGTTTCCGCCGCTTCCACGCCAGTTGGCATCAGCAGATCCGGGGTTACCCCTTTACGCTGAGTGCTGCCGCCGTTGATGCGGTAGAACTTCTGGATGGTGTACTGCACCGAGCCTAATGCAGGCCATTCAGGACGCAGCATCTGATCATAGATACGGTTCAGGGAGCGATACTGTTGAACGGTGCCTTTACCGAAGGTCGGTTCACCGACAATCAGGGCGCGACCATAGTCCTGCATGGCAGCAGCAAAAATCTCAGAAGCCGAAGCACTGAAACGATCGACCAGGACCACTAACGGACCTTTGTAATAAACAATGCCGTCGTTATCGCTGTCTTCACGTACGCGACCATTATTGTCACGTACCTGCACCACCGGGCCACTCGGAATAAACAGGCCGGAAAGCGAGACCGCTTCGGTTAACGCCCCGCCACCGTTGGTGCGCAGGTCGATGACGATGCTATCCACATTCTGCTTTTGCAGTTTTTGCAGTTGCACTTTCACATCATCGGTCAGGCCAACGTAGAAACCGGGGATATCCAACACGCCGACTATCTCGTTACCAACGGTATGCACCGTGCCCTTCACCGCGCGATCTTCCAGGCGGATCTTCTCGCGCGTCAGCGTCACAGTACGGGTTTTGGTACCTTTACCGGCAGGCAGGATCTCAAGGCGAACTTTGCTGCCTTTTGGTCCTTTGATCTTCGCTACGACGTCATCCAGACGCCAGCCGATCACATCTTCCATCGGTTTGCCTGGCTGTCCGACACCGACAATACGATCGCCAACGCTGATCGATTTGCTCTTGGCAGCCGGACCACCCGCGACCATTGAGTTGATCACGGTGTAATCGTCATCCATCTGCAACACCGCGCCAATGCCTTCCAGCGACAGGCTCATTTCGGTGTTGAACTGCTCGGTATTACGCGGCGACAGATAGTTAGTATGCGGGTCGATCTCATGCGCAAACGCAGTCATCGCCAACTGGAACACGTCTTCGCTGTTGCTTTGCGCCAGGCGACGAATGGCAAAGTTATAACGCTTGGTCAGCGTCTCACGAATCTCTTTGTCATCTTTGCCAGCCAGCTTCAGGCTCAGTTCGTCGTATTTAACTTTGGCATCCCAAAGCGCGTTCAGCTCAACGGTGCTTTTCGGCCACGGTGATTTACCACGATCGATGTCGATGGTGTCGTTGCCGGTAAAATTCATCGGGCGATTCAGCACACTCAGCGCGTATTGATAGCGCTCGAAGCGGCGTTTCTGCGCCAGATTGTATAAATCGTAAAACACATCCAGCTTACCGCTGCGCAGCTCATCACCGAGGGTGGTCTTCTTATCAGCAAACTGTGCGATATCAGAAGCCAACAGGACGTTGTGGCTGTAATCGAGCAGATTCAGGTAGCGATCAAAAATTTTCGCTGAAAAATCCTGATTCAGGTCGAACTGACGGTAGTGAGAACGGGTAAAGCGCGATGTAACGCGTTCACTGACGGTGGGATGCTGTGGTTCTTCATGTAACTGGGGAATCTGATCGGCGCGGGTAATGTTGTCTGCGCCAAAACTGGGGCCTGCCAGTAGCAGGCCCGCGATCATACCGATCTTAAAAATATTGTTCATGCCAGGGTCAGCCTCCGTTTCAGAACTGCAAATGTTCTGCGCGCACAATCATTGCCATGCCGGAAGCGAGCTGTACCCGAACGCCATCTTTGGTAATTTCAAGAATGGTTGCGTCCATCGCACTTTTGCCTGCTTTAACTTTAATATTCTGGCCGGGTTGCAAAGTTGAGGTATCAGTGATGGGTTTAGCTCGCGGCGGGCGAGGTGCAGCATTACGTTCAGAAGACGCAGCACGCGGTGCTTGCGAACGCGGTTTACGCGGCGCATCACCTTCTGCCGCTTTACGCGGTGCCGGTTTGCGTGGACGGCGTGGTTCGCCAGTCTCTTCGCCAGCTTCACGCTTCTTCGCTTTTTGCTGTTCGCGCTGTGCCTGTACGCGTGCTTTCGCTTCTTCCAGCTGTTTGCGCGCATGTTCTACGTGTTGCTCATCCAGCACGCCACAGGCGTTGCCGTCGAGATCCACACGGATGGCACCTGCTTTAATGCCGTAAAGGTAACGCCAGCTTGAGGTATAAAGACGCAGAGCCGAACGCAGTTGCGTCTTGCTCAGGCCCATATCGCCCTGAACACGCTCGACCAGATCCTGAAAGATACCGATCTTCAGCGGACGCGCTTCACCTTCGGCGCTAAAGCAGTGCGGAAAACGCTCCGCCAGAAAGGCGATCACTTCTTTACTGCTATTCAACTTAGGTTGATTTTCCATGAAATTTCCTGATTACAACGGGTTTGCCGACCAGAGCAGGCATGAACAGGCGACATTATAATGACAACATCGCCAAATGCTATGTGATCCAGTCGATTAGCTGCGCGTCAGTTGAAGATATTTTTCAATATCGCTGCCCGCCAACACTTCGCAAAGCCCGTCAGTAAGGGCCACCAGCCCCGTTTCATCCTCACTATCGAAGCGAGAATAAACCGTACTGTCGATGTCCAGCACACCGACTAACGTGCCATTCACTTTCAGAGGAATCACGATTTCCGCATTACTGGCGGCGTCACAGGCGATATGTCCAGGGAAAGCGTGCACATCTTCCACGCGCTGCACTTTCTCCTCTGCAATCGCCGTGCCACAAACACCTTTACCGACTGGAATTCGAACGCAGGCAATTTTGCCCTGAAAAGGGCCCAGTACCAGCGTATTCGCTTCAGTCAGCAAATAAAATCCTGCCCAGTTCACGCCTTCCAGGCGTTCAAATAGCAGCGCACTGCAATTGCCCAGCGCAGCGAGGAAAGACGTTTCACCCGCCAGCAGTGCGCGAGCATCGCGATTTAAATCCTCGTAAAAGGCTTTTTTGTTCATTGTTTAACCATAATCAGCTACAGCAGAGCCGCTTTGTCACTTAGTTGTTAAAATAAGCACTAATAATCCAGCCTCACAAGGTGAATCATTGTGTTAGTTACTATACCCTTAGCTTTCTGTGGATCGAACTTGATGCCACGACAGCTGTCTCAGCCAGCTAGCGCTGTATGACATGCCGGTAACAGTAACAAACGATGGGCCACTTGCGTCACCCTATGAAAATTCACGCTATCAGCCAGACGTTGCCCCACGCACGTTATCAGCGTTGTCCGCAATGCGATACCCTTTTTTCCTTACCGGATGTTAAATCGCATCAGGCTGCCCACTGCCCGCGTTGCAATGCCCGAATTCAGAGCGGTTTTGACTGGTCAATGACACGTCTTACCGCTATGGCCGTTACCATGCTGGTGCTGATGCCCTTCGCCTTTACCCTGCCGCTGGTGGATATCCGTTTGCTTGGGATGCGTATCAACGCCAGTCTGTTGGAAGGCGTGGTTCAGATGACGCAGCAAGGCGATGTGCTGACGGCATCGATCGTGGCGTTTTGCACCATTGGTGCGCCGGTCACCCTTGTGGCGGGCATCAGCTATTTAGGCATCGGTCATGCGCTCGGGATGAATTTGCGTCCGGTGTTGTTGATGCTGGAGAAATTAAAAGAGTGGGTAATGCTGGATATCTATCTGGTGGGTGTCGCGGTGGCATCAATCAAAGTCCAGGATTACGCCACACTGGAGGTCGGTTATGGCATGGTGGCCTATATCGCGCTGACGGTTCTCAGCGTTCTGACCCTGATCCACCTCAATGTTGAACAGTTGTGGGAACATTATTACCCGCAATCCGTACCGACCTCGCCTCCCGAACAATGGCAGGTCTGCCTGAATTGCCATCACACCGGTATGGCTGACAATCGCGGACGCTGCACCCGCTGCCACACGCCGCTGGATTTTCGCCGTCGCCATAGCCTGCAAAAATCCTGGGCGTCGCTGATTGCCTCCATTGTGTTGTTGATCCCTGCTAATCTGCTGCCGATTTCAGTGGTTTACGTCAATGGTGCCCGGCGCGAAGATACCATTTTCTCCGGCATTCTCGGTCTGGCCTCGGGCAATATCCCGGTGGCTGCCGTGGTATTTATTGCCAGTATTCTGGTGCCGTTTACCAAAGTGTTGGTAATGCTGACGTTATTGCTCAGTATCCACTTTAAATGTGAACAGGGGCTGAAGACCCGTATCCGTCTGCTGCGCGCCGTAACCTGGGTCGGCCGCTGGTCGATGCTCGATCTGTTCGTCATTTCTTTAACCATGTCGCTGGTCAACCGTGATCAGCTGCTGGCTTTTACGATGGGACCCGCCGCGCTCTACTTTGGTGCGGCAGTAATCCTGACCATTATGGCTGTTGAGTGGCTTGACAGCCGCCTGATTTGGGATGCACATGCAACAGGAAACGCCGACTACACCGACTAGCGCTAATCTGCGTAACAAACGCAAGATTTCGCCGTTCTGGTTATTGCCCATTATTGCCCTGCTGATTGCCGCATGGCTGCTGTGGACCAATTATCAGGAACGCGGAACCATCATCACGATTAACTTCCAAAGCGCGGACGGCATCGTGCCGGGGCGCACGCCGATTCGTTATCAGGGCGTGGAAGTCGGTACGGTACAGGGGATCGTGCTGAGTGATGACTATCACAGCATCCAGATCAAAGCCAGTATCAAAAGCGACATGCGTGATGCGCTGCGCGACAACACGCAGTTCTGGCTGGTCACCCCCAAAGCCTCTCTGGCGGGTGTTTCCGGGCTGGATGCGCTGGTGGGCGGTAACTATATTGGCATGATGCCTGGCAGCGGTAATCCACAGGAACATTTCACCGCGCTGGATACGCAGCCGAAATATCGCGTAAATACCGGTGAATTGTTGATCCATCTGCACGCCCCCGATCTGGGTTCGCTCAATACTGGCTCGCTGGTCTACTACCGCAAAATCCCGGTTGGCCGGGTCTATGACTACAGCATCAATAGCAACACCGATGGTGTGACTATAGATGTACTTATCGAGCGTCGCTTCATTAACCTGGTTAAAAAGCAGAGCCGTTTCTGGAACGTCTCGGGCGTGGATGCGGATGTCAGCCTGAGCGGGGCTAAGGTGAAGCTGGAGAGTCTGGCGGCATTGGTGAACGGTGCCATCGCCTTTGACTCACCGGATGAGGGTCAACAAGCGGCAAGCGATGAGAACTACACGCTATATCCCGATCTGGCCCAAAGCCAGCGGGGCGTGCAGGTCAGCCTTGATTTACCCAGTGGTGATAACCTGAAAGCCGACAGTACCCCATTAATGTATCAAGGCCTGGAAGTCGGCACCTTAACCAAACTCAATCTACTTCCTGGCGGTAAAGTCACCGGTGAGCTGACCGTTGATCCTTCCGTTGCCGGTCTGATGCGCAGTGGTACACGCATTGAGATGCGTTCGCCGAAGATCAGCCTGACTGACACCAACCTCAGCAGCCTGCTGACCGGTAATACCTTTGAATTGATCCCCGGCGAAGGCCAACCGCAGGACCACTTTAGTGTGCTGCCAGCCAGTGAATCGTTGCTGCAAAAACCTAACGTTCTGACCTTAAAACTGAACGCCCCTGAGACCTATGGCATCGATGCCGGTCAACCGCTGATGCTTTATGGCATGCAGATTGGTCAGGTGATTTCACGTCAGTTGGATGAACAAGGCATCAGTTTTGTGGTGGCGATTAATCCGGAGTATCGCCATCTGGTACACGCTGACAGTAAATTTGTTGTCAATAGCCGTATCAACGTTAAATTTGGCCTGGATGGCATGCAGGTGCTCGGTGCCAGTGCGCGTGAATGGGTGGACGGCGGTATTCGTCTGATTCCGGGTGCGAAAGGCAACCCGGACAGTCACTATCCACTGTATGCCGATGCTGAACGCGCCGAGGAAGGCATCATTGGCGAGCAGCCTCCTGCCACCCTGAAACTCACCGCCAACAGCCTGCCTGATGTGCAGACCGGTTCGGTGGTTTTGTATCGCAAATTCCAGGTCGGTGAAGTGGTAGATGTGGTTCCTCGCGCCGATGCATTTGAAATTTCGATACATATTGAACCTCAGTACCGCAAACTGTTAACCAGTGAAAGCGTGTTCTGGGCGGAAGGCGGTGCCAAGGTTCAGTTAAATGGCAGTGGTCTGACGGTACAAGCTTCCCCGCTGAACCGTGCGTTAAAAGGCGCCATCAGCTTCGACAATTTGAGTGGGGCACAGGCGGCCAAAGGGGTTAAACGTATCCTGTACCCGTCTGAAACGGCAGCGCGTGCTGTGGGTAGCCAGATTACGTTACATACTTTCGATGCCAGCAAACTTGCCGCAGGCATGCCGATTCGTTATCTCGGTATCAATGTCGGCCAGGTCGAATCATTGTCGCTCAGTGCCGATAACAACCAGGTCGTGGCAAAAGCGGTGCTGTATCCCGAATATGTGCAGGACTTCGCCCGAATTGGCAGCCGCTTCTCCGTGGTATCTCCACAGATTTCGGCAGCCGGTGTTAATCACCTCGAAACCTTGCTCCAACCCTATGTCAACGTCGATCCCGGCAAAGGGGCGCAGTCACGGACGTTCGAGCTTCAGGACAGCACCATCACCGATTCCCGTTATCTTAACGGCCTGAATATCTTCGTTGATGCAACCGAAGCCGGTTCGCTCTCCGTCGGTACTCCGGTGCTGTTCCGTGGCGTGGAAGTCGGTACCGTTACCGGTACTTCGCTGGGCAACATGGCGGACCGTGTCCAGGTAGCTCTGCGCATCAGTAAGAAATATCAACATCTGGTACGTAATAACTCGGTGTTCTGGCTGGCATCCGGCTACAACCTGAATTTCGGCCTGATTGGCGGTGTGGTGAAAACCGGTACTTTCCAGCAATTTATTCAGGGCGGCATTCAGTTTGCCACACCACCAACAGTGCCACTGGCTCCGCAGGCAGGTGCCAACAAACATTTCCTGTTACAGGATGAAGCGCCGAAAGACTGGCGCAATTGGGGCACGGCAATTCCCGACCCCGCACAACCGTAAGCAAATCGGGCAGCCTGGCTGCCCGATTCTTTTTCGCGTGTTACACTTCGCGCTCTGTTTGTTTTCCCCCGGAAGAAACCCGTGTCCGAACGCTTTCCAGAAGATTTCCTTGCGCTGATGCGCACCAGCTTGTCTGACGAGACTGAAATGCAACGCTTTCTCGCCATCAGTCAACAATCCTTACGTCGCAGCTTGCGCGTCAACACGTTAAAAATTAGCGTGGATGATTTTCTCGCCCAAACTTCAGATTATGGTTGGCAGCTCACGCCGATCCCCTGGTGCAAAGAAGGCTTCTGGATTGAACGCGACGATGAATCGCTCCCGCTCGGCAGCGTGGCTGAGCATCTCAGCGGATTGTTCTACATTCAGGAAGCCAGCTCAATGTTGCCAGTAACGGCATTATTTGATGCGGCTCCTGATGCCCATCAGGTGATGGATGTTGCTGCGGCACCGGGTTCTAAAACCACACAAATGGCGGCATTGATGCACAATCAGGGTGCCATCCTTGCTAATGAATATTCCGCCAGCCGGGTCAAGGTCTTGCATGCCAATATCAGCCGCTGTGGCGTCAGCAACGTCGCTCTCACCCACTTTGATGGCCGGGTTTTTGGTGCTGCGTTACCGGAACAATTTGATGCCATCCTGTTGGATGCCCCCTGTTCCGGTGAAGGCGTGGTGCGCAAAGATCCTGATGCGCTGCGCAACTGGACACTCGCCAGCACGGAAGAGATTGCCGCCACCCAGCGCGATCTTCTCGACAGCGCCTTTCATGCGCTACAGACCGGCGGAACGTTAATCTACTCGACCTGTACCCTTAATCAGATTGAGAATCAACAAGTTATCAGCTGGTTGCAGCAACGCTATCCCGATGCGGTTGAAATCGTTCCTCTGGCTGGCCTGTTTACCGGGGCGGAACAGGCGCTGACACCGGAAGGTTTTCTGCATGTATTCCCGCATATCTATGATAGCGAAGGGTTCTTTGTTGCTCGCCTGCGCAAAATTGCCAGTCTGCCCGCATTGCCGACACCCAGCTATAAAGTGGGTAAACTGCCCTTCTCTCCTGCCAGCAGAAAATTGAACGCTGAAGTGCAGCAAGCCGCCGCGAAAGTGGGTTTGCGTTGGGAGGATAATCTTCAGTTATGGCAACGCGATAAAGAACTATGGCTGTTCCCGGCGGCGCTGGAAAGCTGGTTGGGTAAGGTACGCTTTTCACGCATTGGCCTGAAACTCGCGGAGACTTTCCCCAAGGGGTATCGCTGGCAGCATGAAGCCGTGGTTGCGCTGACACAACCGGATAACGCGTTGTCGTTTGCACTGACGGAAGCGGAAGCGGAAAGCTGGTATCGCGGTCAGGATATCCATCCGGAAAATTTACCTGAACGCGATGAAGTTCTGGTGACCTACCAGCAACAAACGCTGGGGCTGGCAAAAAAAGTCGGGAATCGCATCAAGAATAGCTATCCGCGCGAGCTGGTTAGAGACGGTCGTCTGTTCCGCTAACCGCTATTGCAACTGTACCAATGTCAACCGGTTGCCAAACACGGCACCGGTATCAATGTAGTGTTGATTGGCAACGTTGAGCGGTTGCTCCAGCGGCGTATGACCAAAGTAGAAATCACTGGCTCCATCAATCGCCATCGTGTTACCCCGTTGATGCCGTCCCAGCCGGTCGCGACTCCACACCACCTGATGCCAGTCCACCTCCTGTCCCAGTTCATAGTGGCTGGCAGGATAATCAGCGTGCGCAATCACCACCACCCGATCCCCGAGCTGAAGATGTAAAATCAAGGGTAATTCCACGCATTGCTTCAGCGCGTGGCGTGCAGCAATCAAAGCAGTGCCACGTAGCTGCCAGAACCATTCACCACCATTCATAACCCATAACATCGGATCTTTGCCTTGCAGAGCAGCGATAGCCATCTGTTCGTGGTTTCCACGCACACAGCGAAACCAGGGTTCTTTAAGTAATTCAAGACAACCGGGACTGTCCGGCCCGCGATCGATCAAATCACCGACAGAAAGCAATAAATCCTGCTGTTTATCAAACTGGTGCAGGATCAGCTGTGAATCGAGCTGGGTGCGACATCCGTGTAAGTCACCGACTACCCAGATGTTACGCCACGCTTTTGCATCGACCGTTTGGTAAAACATAATGGTCTCCTGAAAGCTGGTTTACTGGAAGTTTAGTGATTACGGCATAAAGTATAGCCTGGCGGCCTGTAACCACCGGGGAGGAAGCGTGAACAGTCGGAAACAGTTTATTGGGATTCTGGTGGTGATTTTTATCGGCAGCCTGTTGCTGCTTGAAACCCTTGCGCGACTGGTGCATTTGCTGGTGGTGGGATAAATCAGAGAGGTCGGCCTGACTAAATTCAACAGCGGCTGCTTCCTGCAGCCCTGATGAATGCCCCTTCCGGCGCTTATCTCCGGCACTCATTAAAGGTGTTAGCTCTGCGAGGGACGGGAAGTAATGTAAACCTTCGGAGTATTCCGAACAAGTTAAATGATATTAACAATCATTCTCATAATCATTCCCCATAAAGGCCGTGTAATAATCAGATAATTCATGCAGTTAAAAGCATTCTGCTCAGTAACATCTGCCTGAGAATTCCGCAAGATTGGTTAGCATCTACAGACACATATCCAGCGCATCTTTTGCCAGACTTTACCTGAGGTTGTTTGAAGGAGTAAGCCGATGAAAGATTATTATAAAATCGATTTGGAAGACTTCATGCAGAGCAATAAGGTTTTGATTGGTGAGATTAAAAGTAAAGCGCCAGTTTACGCCGATGATATGGGGCTGGATGAAGTGCAGTACATAAACCGTGAGATCAAACGCGCCCATCTGGATTATGTCGAAAGCCTGGGAGTGAAAGACCCTTACGAATACTACATATCCCGGCATGAAGAAGATCACCCTCTGGCTGAGCAGCTTATTGCCCAGCACCGAAATTCACTTCATACCGCTCGATAACTCACATCACTTTTGCCACACCACAGGTGTGGCAATGTGTTATCAGCTAACGCGTGATAAAGAAAATAGCAGTCATAAAACCGATAAATAATACCGCGAAGGTAATAAATCCCAGGCGTGGCGATTTTGCCCGGCCAACCAACGCGGAAATAAACACACATAACAGGGTTAATGTGCCAATCATCACCCAGAGAAGATATTGTGTATTTGCCATCGAGAATCCTTGTATGCAGGCAACCATTTTTTAGCGCCACTCTTATACCATCTTTTGACCGCCAGAGCATGTCGTGCTGTGATTAGCCGGTCTGAGAATCCTGGCAACGAATCGCTTTCAGTGCTTCAAGCTGTTTAAGACGTGCGCTCACTTTGCTATTTGCTTTCGCTTTAGCAATACCGTTTCCGATGCCAAAATCGCCCACGAACCCAATGACCGTCAGGGCATCAAATTCACCGGTTTTATCGATTTGTTGTTGCGTCATGTGTGCTTTGGCAATTTCGGACTGCAAAGCCTTGCAATCATAAGTACTGGCTTCTTTATCAGTTACCGCAGGGGCTTGCGGATAGCGCTTAAGCGCACAGCCACTGAGAATCACAATTACCAGCAAGCGGAGAGGTAGGTACACGGCAGTTTTCCTGTTGCAATTCCTGGTACTGCTAAGTTAGCAGGAATTAGCAGTATAAGTCTGTGTTTCATCGAAGGGTCGTCATTGAAAATCGGTGCTGTGTTTCCATCTATCCAGACAGAGATAACCATCCGCATTTTGCAAGATAGACAACCACGACAACCGTTTACCTCCCTTAGAAGAACGATAGTAACCTATTTCGATAAATATCACCTTAAATTCAGGTTATTCATCACTCTATAGCTTGATAAGCACGCAACAAAAAAATATTCTGTATTCGTAGTCGGTAATCTTTTGACCGGACTGCAAATACAGCGATTCGTTTTTGAACAAGGGAAGGTTATGCTATTGATTTCATTGATTTATATCATCTTTGCGTTATGTATTTTTAAAACATTGCATATGTTACGAACCTATGCAGAACTCGGAAGTGTTCGCAACTGGGAAATCGCAGGGTTAATCTTTATTTCGGCATTCTGGCTTCCTGAACTTGTAATATTTGTTATTTGTTTTGCTTTTTTCGGACCAATGCTATGGATCTTTAGACATCTACGTCGGGTCAAGTTCTCTGACTGAATCAAAGATGCCATAGCAAGCCATTTGTTAAGAGCTTGATGTGGTTACAAATGAGCTCGCTGAACCGGTTGTAATCGGATGAACCAATAGACATCATACTGGTTATTGGACCGAAGATGATGTCACCCTGTATCCGATGACGATTACGGATGCAATGCGGGCTTGTTTTCCATTCATTGTTGGGATGTATTACAGACTGCCATGTTATGCTGCTCGGTGAACCTCTGGCGCAGGCTAGCCATATCTGACTCAGCTGGACGGTAAGTCCTACACCTGAACCAGTGCAAACTGGTGCATCTGCCCTTTTCAGAGAGACAAACATTTTCCAATGTGCCCACGGTTATCTGATAGAACAGCAACGCGAAGAGTTCTTTCTCGTTCTATTTTCGCTTCCCGGACACCAATCAGTCGTTGTAATAGGATTGTCTGACTCCAGACTCTTCAGTTCCAGAGTAATTAACGTTCCCTCAGTCAAGTCATGAGAGAAAAAGATATTCAATCATGCTAAACTGGCATGGATAGAATTAATAGCACGCACATTTGTAAATAAAAGAAGTTAATGCATTTGAATTTCTTGTATTCTTAACAGACCTGCGCTATCAATGACCAGGTGAGATTACAATCAATAGATTTTACTGGTGAGTTTGTGAATAAAAAAATTTTTCATGGCTTTGATGTAATAAGAACCTTTTTAGCGTTCTCTGTAGCACTTGGCCATTTCTTTTACTGGAATGGAGTTAACACAAACTTCCCCAGATCATTTTTTGTGGCCGTTGACTTTTTCTTTGTATTGAGTGGTTTTGTTCTCACCCAATCAATACTAATATCGAAACCTAAAAGCATCGATTTATTTATTAAAGAATTCACTTCAAAAAGAATAAAAAGATTATTCCCGTTGTATATCTTTGTCTTCCTGGTGACACTGGCAACCTTTGCACTAAGCGATAAATTAAGGGATGACCCATTTTTTTACTACTTCATTTCTTTTTTCCTCCTACAATCTTTGGGTTTCGATAGTGGAGCAAAATCAATATTTTCTGATACATCGATAGGCATTGCATGGTCCTTATCGATTGAGTTTTGGATAGGTATATTATTTTTTCCAATTGTATTTCTCCTCAAGAATAAACCTGTAACATTACTGTATTTATCTGTAATTTCGCTCATCACCACGATAACAATAACATTTAATTTCACACCATCAATTGACGTCAATTTTCAAAGACTTTCTGGACCGATAAGCTTCGCGGCACTGAGAGGCTGGATCGGGTTCTCATGCGGCTCAGCAGTATTTGTAATCTATTACCTACTAAAAGACACAATCAAAAACACATTGATTATTTCAATAACGGAGTTCATTTCAATTACCTTTTTAATTTCAGCCCTTTACTTACATCACGATCAGCGTAATGAATTTATCGCGCCAGTATTATTTTCCATGGTTTTGTTATCTCTTTCCTTTGAAAAAGGCTTAATTAGCAAAATCTTAACACATAATACACTCTCAACATTCCGATATACATCTTACTCTATTTATTTGATACATCCTTTAATTATTTTCATATGGCGTTGGTTTGATATCAACTTCACAGCAAGTAGTGCAGTCATTTACATAATTTTAGTTTATATTCTGTCGATTTTTTCATTTAGACTAATAGAAAGACCAGCGATGAAGTTCAAGATAATAAGTTGAAATACAACGGTGGTGTGACAAGTCTCCCCCCGAATGAAGTCATAAACATCACTGAAAACCGCCGAAATCTTTCATGAAATCAGGAGCCTCGCGTCCAGCTCGTATGCGGTGGAAAGAGATAAACGTGTGCGCAAGCCGGAACACTAAAAGAATACTTATAAATCATGAGGATAAAAAAAAGACCGAATACGATTCCTGTTTACGATGCATTGGGATATTTCTGTTATTTATCATGGTGATACATAACAAAAACACCTCTTTTCATGGTTGCAACACTTACCATTGCAGACTTTACAGATCAAACAGTTACCACTTTTTTCGGATCTGGTTCGGACAAATTTCGGTACAGTAATTTCGTCGGCCCTTCCCAATCAGATGTGTCATCTGTATCCATCAACGACTTGTATTTGCGAGAAGCTAAGCCGTACCTGGATTGCAACCAAAGACTCAGAGAATGCACTATGCTTAAGTAGCAACATTAAGCTGCGTGAAAGGGAATGCCATTTATGAAACGTTCGTTAAGTTGGCTAATTATTGTCTTTGTAAGTCTGATCACTTTAGCGGGATGTTATCACTCTGACCGACCAATTGGCCCCGATGGCCGCCCCAATGTACCGGCTGAACAATCAATCCCCGGTGGACCGATGAGCAAAGGACCAGTCGGGCAACCTCAAGCATAGGTCGCACAAAAATGCCAGGGATACTTCTAACTACACCCTCTTCTGAGAAGGTTTGCTGCATCCTTTGCGATAGCTTTTACGGGCAATTCTTTCGACGCAGCTGCGATGCGCTCTAGTTCGTACAAAATATTGGCCCGGTTCAGTGGGATACCTTTCGCACTCAACTCAATCACTGCTGTTCCTATAGCACAACCTATCATCCCTGCCCTCTGAGACTTCAGTTCTTTCATGTATACGTTACGACCATTAATTTGACTTAGTAATAAGCATAGAACGTATTGCTGAACTTTCCCCTGGGGATAATGTCTTAGAAATCATATGGGTTGATCCAAGTAGCGAATTTTGCGCCTGCTTAAGCAGGCATTTTTTTGCCCAAATCAAACAAGTTGGACCAGTTTCAAAATATTTATGTATAATGTTCACTCATCCCTTGTATGGGCAAGCTACACACAGCATGCGTAGCGAACATGAGAGATTTGCAATTTGAATTAATTATACCTGCTCTGGGCGGGTATTTTTTTGCGCGTCATTGGCATTCTGCTAAAGTTAAGAGGTGACATGTTGAACCACCATGACACTTTCAATTCAAGTATCGTATCCATGATAAATATTGCCCGCTCCTGCACACCACCCGCAGCGCGGGCTATTTTAGGTTTATCCTTTAAATCGTCGGCCCTTCCCCATCCCTGGTTCTTGTGATCACCCAGGTAATAACACCGATCACCGCTACCTCTTCCAGCGATTCACCCTCTATCGTGTCGCCGTCTTCACAGATGATCCCGCGTTTCTCCAGTCGGCCAATCTGATACTTATCCCAGGCTTCAAAATAGATTGTGTCACCCAGCACCGGCTTAACTGATTTGTCCACCACCACATATCCATCCGGGGTATCAAGTATGTGTGTCATCTCACCACTGGCAGATCCGAAAATCTGGTGGTGTATGCCGGAGACAGCATCTCGCGTTTCATATCCCACGCTTTCTGAATGCCCTGACCTGCGAACCATAATTTACCCTTCCCGCTCTGGTTTAGGCCATCAACGACTCTCATCAGCGCTTCGCTGTTGGCCTGTGGTTGGATTTCATCAAACAGATTGAGCTGCGCAACACCCTGACTGAAGAAGTCACCCAGCATCACACCTGCTTTCATGTAACGGTGTCCGGGTATCCAGATACGTTCCAGTGCTTCCATTGCCATCCGGATGATGTCCCGTGTGTCGTTTGACGGCGTCAGCAGCTTCCCCGTGGCCTGGTTGCCGTAGAACACTTCGTTTTCTGCATGTGGGCTGGTACGAAGGAATACAGCTATCTGGCGGCAGTACTGCTTTTCGCCTCTCAGTTTCTCAGCAGCTCTCTCTGCATAGGCGCATATGGCCTGACGCATATCGCTGTATTCCGTGATGCGTGAACCAAAGGATCGTGAGCACACAATCTGCTGCTTTGTCGGTGCGAACTCTTCCATCTCAAGACACGGCTCGCCACGTAATTCACGCACTGTGCGTTCCAGCACCACATTGAAATGCTTCCTGATGATGTAAGTGCTCTGCTCTGAAAGGTCTCTCGCGGTTGTTATACCCATTGCATTGAGCTTTTTACTGATGCGGCGGCCAACGCCCCACACATCCTCGACCGGCACCAGAGCCATCAGCTTGTGCTGGCGATCTACATTCGACAGATCAAGCACGCCACCAGTTTTAGTCCACTTTTTGGCTGCATGATTTGCAAGTTTTGCCAGTGTCTTGGTCGGCGCAATGCCGACGCCCACAGTAAGGTGTGTGTCCCGCTTTATACGTGCGCGCACCTGCCGTCCAAATTCTTCCAGTGAGTGATGCCTCTCAATGCCAGAAAGATTCATGAAGGCTTCATCGATTGAGTAGATTTCAACTGCCGGTGCCATTTCCTCAAGGGTAGACATCACGCGGTTAGACATGTCGGCATACAACGAATAATTGGAGCTGAAGGCATGCACTTTATGGCGGCGCAGCTCGTTCTTAATCTTGAAGTATGGGTCGCCCATTCGAATACCCAGGATCTTCGACTCTGCCGATCTTGCTATCACGCAGCCATCATTGTTCGACAGGACAACCACCGGCTTACCACGTAAGTCTGGTCTGAAAACCGTTTCGCAGCTCGCATAGAACGAGTTCACATCAACCAGGGCGAACATCACATGCCACCATTCGGGTTAAATACCTGGAATAGCCGCTCTTCACCTTCTGCTGTCGAAATGTCACGAAAAGTTGTTGTGTGAGTCTCAATCCACTTGTTGGCAGCACGCAACGTGTAATGCCAGTTCATCCGGTCCAGCTCCCGCACAAAATCGCGTGTGCTTACCGTGAAACGCCCCACGGCGTCTCGTTTTATCGCCTGCCTGAAGGCAATCATGATTTCGTAGTCGCGCGGCATGGCGATTACCTCTGATAGATTACTGGATGCATATACAGTATTATCGATCGATAGAATCGATCAAGTTGATTCTCAATGTTTCACGGAAACACATTGTCATGGAAGGAGATTTAGTTGGGGAGAGAAAGACATGACTATGACAGGGAATTATCAATGCAGACTGGCTGGCGCAATCTGCGTCTGTGTTTAAACTTAAAGGGTCATGATACACCTTTAGGCCCGGGCAAACTTATCCCGCTTCCCGGGCTTTTTTTGCGCATTTCGTGGTGATTGCTAAAATCATCTTTGCGGCATTTCTGTCCAATAGCCGTGATGACCAAATCCACGGATGAAATTGCCCGCGCTCATTTAACCATTGGCGCGGGCTTTTTTATGAGCCAGCACCCTCCAGAGCTGCAATGCGGTTTTGCAAGGCGGTAACCGCATCGTTCTGAACGCTTATCAATTGCTGCTGCGCCTGTACAGCCATCGTGAGTTTTGCTATCAAAGCTACCTGGTCCAAGGTGTAAGCGTTCGGGTTGTTTGGATCGGCAACAATGTCATAGTTTTCGGGCAGTCCATCACCCTCAACACATTCCGGGCTAACAAGCTTCAGGTCGTTCGCAATGAAACCAAGTCTTTCACTTGATTCGGGAATGAATTCCCCCCTGGCCTTATATTTAAATGTCGCTATTTTCCACTTAGTAACCTCGTTTAGCGCTTCAGCATTCGAGGTTTCAGGGACATACGCAATATCCGTTTTCAGCCCTTTATCTGATGAAGTGTTGAAAGCGAGGTATCCAAGGTATGTATTCCCTACAAAACCCGAAAGTGATGGATTCCCGTTGTAATTCCAGAAAAAATTCCAGGGTACGTTTTGATCAACGCTGCCAGTTGTTCCCGCTCTTGATATGTAGCCACCTTGAACATCAAGCACGCCATTTATGGTCAGTCTTCCACTTTGATCATTGATCAATCGCACATTGTAATCTGCTGTAGTATTTCCAAAGTGGAAGTCTACAAATGGGGTGTTTGCGAAAAGCTCCAATGAACCAAAATTAACAGCACCTGATTCGGGTAAGCCGATGTTAGTTCGAGCGTTAGCGACAGTAGTCGCGCCGGTGCCCCCCAATGTCACCGGCAACACACCACCAGATACACTGAATCCCAAGTTGGTTCGTGCATTAGCTGCCGTAGTTGCGCCGGTTCCTCCCTGTGCAATTGATAACGCCGTCGTTAATCCTGTTAGCGAAGTAATATCGCCATTCTCTCCATTCGCTGCCTTACCAGCGAGCGTGGTAGTAATCCCATTCCATGCCGGACCTGTCCAGGTTGTCCCATCTGGCAAGGTAACAGTGACATTACCGGTATTACTGAAAATCTGTTGCCAGTTTGCTTTATCAAGGTTAAGACCGCGAAGTGCATAAGTGACCTGGGAAGCAAGTGCAGACGTGATCAAATTGAGCGTTGCCAAAGGGACATAATCAAATGAAACACCCGATGTAGTCGGCCCGGTGTATGCCTGCGTCAATGTCAGCGCAGTATTGCTTGTTATTGCGCCGATCCCCAGCGTATACGCCGTACCGCCAACGGTCACCACAATGAACCCGTTGGCTGCCAGATCAGTTGTAAAAGCTGTTCCGCTACCCGTAACCGCAGTTGAACCGTTAGTTAAAGTGATAGTGCCTGCTGGCATATATTTTCTCCGGGAAATAAAAAACCGGCGCAGCGGCCGATTTTTATTCAATATGTCGAATAGCTCAAGAAAATAAATCGATCTTATCGATCTCTTTTATTCACTTAATCATTAATTAATTTCGTGATTCGATCATCCATACACATCAAAAAGGAACTAATAATGAAAAGTCTCGTCAGCGTGGCTCTTATTTCAATCGGCATCTCTGGATGTGCATCATCAACGCCTCCGATATGCAGCAATAAAGCCAAGATATCAAACCATAGTTATGACATTCCGGTTTTCAAGAAAGAAAATGGTCGATACCTTGCCGGATATCCTTTTTACACATGGACAGATAAATCACAGTTTATAGACACATCTGAGTGTGACAGGTTAAATCCCTAATGCCTGATGGTAGTAGGTATCGTACACATTTGTTTCAATATAGGCAGGTGGGCTGCACGCATACTGATAGGGTGCCTGCTGGTTATCATAGGAAACCTGATTGTAGGTATTTCCCCCTTGCGCCTCATACTTGCTTGTACCGGATATATTAAATCCGGCGCTATAACAGTTATATCTTACGTAACCTGAATTTCCGGTAACGGGTATCGCCACTACTACTGACACACCGCTGGTAATTGCAACCGGGACATCAGAGGTAGTGGTTGAACCCACTGTCAATTTCAGGGGCAGGCAGTTCTGGTGCCAGACAATCTGCCCGTTGTCATACATGAAGAATCCCGCCGCAGGTGTATTCACCATCATCTTTGAGAAAACATAGATACGAGTAGCAGACATTGCTGATCCAAAATTGCCTCTGAATTGCAACGCCCAATACCCGTTCTGCGTTATTTCAGTCCACCAGACATTGTTAAACCCGGATGCGCTCGTAGAACGATGGAACGCTATAAACGGCATCGACGCAGGTACATTGGTTTGCAAAATTTGGCCGCCAGTCGGCGTGAGGTCAATAACCTGGGCAAGATTGAACGGGGTAAATGGTGGCGCTATTTTGAACACAGGCGGATTCACACTATAGTCATTCAGAACGAATCCTGAATAACTGCCAATTGTCGTGGCGGTGGCGACCACGATAACCTTAGATACCGTGTCAACGCCTGACCAGCTTACTGTTTGCCCTGATACCGATGTGCCGTACGTTATCTGGCTGCTGCCGTAAGTTGTGCGACCACCTAAAATCGCCGCTGCAAGGGAGAAGCCCGGCAAGCTGTACGTTTTACTTCCGGACCCGGAGACGGTAATGATATCGACCACGAAGTTGAACGACATCGAATTAAGAACGTCATATGTTGTTCCATCAATATACGCTGTAAATCCGGCTGGCATTATCGGGCCGCCCCCATCGAACAAACAAGTTGTCCACTTGCGTTATACCAGGCTGCACCTTTGTTATCCACAACAAACCGGCCCTGCCCGGACACTGCACCATTAAGCTCAAATGAACCATCTGATTTCATAATTGTTCCTGTTGTGGCAGCGACATAATTTGAAGAATACCAGGAGCCAACCTTTGCAAGGGTTATTGCGGCATAATTGATCAAGGCATCATTAATAAATACCTGTCCATTCAAAGCAGCAAACGCTAGCTGATAACTTCCTGCGTCACTTCCCGTGTAAATGCCGAACTGATCAGCATTGAATGCAATTGTGGATTTATAGCTGGTGCCTGATGGCTCAATACCGATTGCCATGCCTGCACCATAATAAACCCCTGATCGCGTTATACCGACCTGAAGTGTGTATGACACTTTCGCCGTTCCATTATCAGTTACGGTTGCGGTGAGTTTTTCGTTAACTGCTGCATTCAGATCGCCGATTTCAGCCTGAACCTGAGTTTCAAGCTCGGCCATCGCCTGGTTAACTGAGGCGATAGTGGTCGTGATGACAATAACCTGAGCTTTTATCTCTCCATTGACCGCAAACTGATAATCCACCGAAGCATTATTATTCAGGGCATTCTGAAGCATCCCTTCAATGTTCGTGTCGATTTGCGTGGTGAGGTTGTCAAATGCATCGGATTCCCTGATTTGTTGGTCTATGAGGTCAATCATCCCCGGTATATCAGAGGACGCCTGACCTGACGCTTCCACGAATGCAGACACACCGAATGCATTTTTGGTGCGCACATACATGTAATAGGTCGTATCTGCTTTGAGACCGTTAAGAGTCCACTGAGACGCGCGACCAAGAAACTGCGCCTCATCCTCAATCGTACCAATGCTGCTGGCCTGCACTTCACCGGTGTACCAGAACTCGAAAGAGGTATCTGTGGTTGCAGTGACATTCATCACCGGCACGATATCAGCAGAGAAGATCCCCGGCGTCCACTGGATAAAGGTTGGCGCAGACGGCGCGCCGATCACCAGACTGACCTGCGTTTCCACGCCCTTCATGCCATTACTGTTGCGGCCACGTACCCCCAGCGTATAGCTCCCCGCATCCAGCCCATAAAAATCATAGGTAAACGCCTCAGTCTCGTAGCTTTTAACCACCGCACCGGCTTCAGTGTAAACCGTTAGTTCAAACGTCAGCTTTTTGGTGGTGGTTGCGGTTTCCCACTTCGCCGTGACCTGGACAGTCTCAGAGTTGGTGTTAATGATGGTCAGGTTTTCAACGTTAGGAACGCGGTATGCATTCAGCGTGTCGCTGGGCGTTTCAAACACAGCTCCCTCATCAACAACCGCCTGCTTGTTCGGGTCGTGGCGGGTTGCTGAGATGGTGTAAGTTGAATTGTTCTGATCTTCGGTTATACCCATGATCCGGAAAAGCTGCGTTGCCACCTCTCCCGTTGAAATAGCAAAAACAGTGCCGTCACGCACCCAGGCAGGTGCAGCGGAAAGCGTGATAACCGGACCGTTCACCGCTGAAATGGTGTGTTTAGCAAATTTCCCGTCAGCACCCATGATCGACATCGAGTCACCGCTACCGGCCAGGCTGGTCACATCAGCGTCAACGGTAATTTGTGCGCCGCTGTGCGACATTATCCGGCCACCCAGCCGCGTTCCGGCGCGGTTATTATCCGCAACCTCGATAATATCGCCCGGCATGAAAGCAATGGCATCGCGTGCCTGCTGGAATGAAACCTTGCGGTATTCGCGCTTGCAGGACTCAATCAGCCATTTTCCGGCCCGCACGGCCTGACCACGGGACGTACATCCGAACGCCTCCAGCGTCGTTTCGTTGTAGTTATAAAGGCTGATTTGCTCATCATCAGAAACATATTCTTTCGACGCGCTCCAGCCGTTGTTCGGGTCTGTCCACGATACGACAACAGCGTTAAATCGTTCGCTGCGCTTCATCGAACTGTACGTGAATTTACCGTCAACCACGCTGGCATTGGTCACGACGGCAACGGGGTCTGCCGGATTATCGATAATCATCGAAAATCGCATACCGTCCCAGAGTGCAATACCCCGGCACGCACTGGCAATTTTATCGAGGGTATCGCGAGCGCTGGAAGCGTCGGTCAGGTATGCGTTCATCGTAATGCGCGGCTCTTTACCACCATAGCCGTCATCAACTTCCTGATCGCAGAACTGTGAGAGGACATAGAGCGTGCCGTCATCAACATCGACATAGCCCGCATATTTAGCCAGTCCATACCGGGTATTTTTCACCAGCGCACGAAACAGCCATGCCGGATTATTTGTCCATGCCGACTTAAATCCACCGGTCCAGATCCCGGTGTAAGTGCGTGCAATCGGGTCGTAATTATCCGGCACATCAACAATCAGGCCGCGCAGATGATAAGTGCGGGTTGGTGTGTCTGTGTACTGATCGCGGTCAACAACACATCCGGCAATAGCGGTATACGGGTAAGACAGGCTGTCATCTGTGATTTCCGTATAGCTGTTCCATACGGTGCCGTTATTGAGGAGATCGCTGGTGCTGTCAGCGGTAATTCTGCGCAGGCGGATATCAAAAGGCTTTGTCTCAGGTGCATCAATCAAATGTGCTTCAAGATATTCGCCAGAGATTTTCCCTGTGATAGTCACCGTTTTAGCAGTGGCCCATGCAGCAGTACCGGTGCGTGTCTCGATCACCATTGTGACCGACGTGTTTTTCTGGTTGCCCTTTGAGTCCTGCTCAACCAGCGATGATACGCCAATATTCATACGAACCCGGCTGACATCTTCATCACTGACAGTACGCACAAGGGGAGTATCATAAGTCACGTCAGTATTAACAATTGTCGTTGCCTCAATGGTGTCAAATCCGGTGATCGCCGTCTGAGTCAGGCTACCGGGACGCCAAGCTGCACTGACACCGTTAATTGACACATTACCGCTGGAATCGGTTACAGGGGTGTCATTAAGCATGAACGAGGACAGGTAAGTCTGATCAACCGGTCCATAGATCGGCCCCTCTGACAACAAGTCCAATACCCTGTAAAATTGTTTTGATGTGAGATTGTCATCAACCAGTTTCGGTGTGCTGCTACCTCCGCCGCCAGAACTCATGTGAGCGCCCCATAAAAAAGGGCCGCCCTGAGGCAGCCCTGAAAAAGAATGATTTGTTGTCTATCAGCCGATTGAGATGTCCCAGTCTTCATTGTTGCTAGTATCAATGCCGAGACTGGCTACATTCGATCCGATAACCATCTCGCCCAGCAGAATCGGAACCGGACTCCCCTGACCTACCCGGTTTTCGGCACTGGTAAATGAATTGTTGGTGATGCTGGTCGAATCATTTTCCGATGAACTGGCAGTTTTCAGCGTGGATGTCATATAAAGCGAGTAGGCCACTGACGCGACCGTGACCGCCACCATAATCCAGGCAGCCGCGGCAGCAGTAATTGCCCCTTCAACTACCGGCACAAACAGCACCGCTGCACCGTCTTTCAGATGACGGTCCATATGAAACGCCAGGCTGTCGCTGGACACATCACCGCCATCGATGCGGATACGCAGACGGGTTTTATAAAAATCACGTTTGAAGGCAGGACATTGGGCCAGCAACAGGCGCAGCCCTTGAGATGGGGTATCAACGTTTAAAGCGATCTGGCGGAAATGTCGTCGTAGATTCCCCGCAAATCTAAAGATGAGCATTGTTCATGCCTCCAGATGGAATGGATCAGTGGAATGTAAATCGGGCGCAACTGTTCCCGGCGACTCAACCGCCCATAAACCTCATGGTGGAGAATGGTGTTATTATCCAGCCAGATCATCGCGTGGCACGGGTCGGCCTCGGGAAATGCGCGCCGGATAATGACATCACCGGGCTGGATATCTTCAGCGTTAACTTCATAAAATCCGTTGGCTGCCATGTTTTTTAAATACAGATTTTCGCCGCGCAGCCACCATCCGTTTGTACGTTCAAAATCAGGCAAATCGATGCCACAGAGGTGATAAGCGTCCCGAAACAGTGTGTAGCAGTCCGTGATTCCATGAATGAACCGGCGGCCCAGCAGATTAGGAACGGGCCGGATTTTGCGCAGTATCCCGGCGCTGGAGAGCCACCAGTCAATACCAGTGGCAATCTGTGCAGTGCGGTCAGCCGGTGACAACACCGGTTTTGGTTTTGGGTGAGAATGAAAAACGGCGGTGATTTCTCCCGCCGCTTCAGCGTTGATCCAGTCCTCATCGCATATTCTGAAATGCTGGGATGGCTGAGGGTGGACATTCTTACAACGGACAAGACGCGCGTTATCCAGGATCAGGCCGCACACTTCATCATTGGATGAAGCAGCGTAGAGAAGGCATTCATCTTCCAGCGTCATGATATTTTACTCGCCCCCGGATAACCCCCGTAGGGTTTAACCGCTGGCGCGGGAAACCGAAGACGGCAACCGCTCAGGTGTTTTGAACAACGGTCTTTCGTTGCATCCGATGTAGGCTGATCGAACTCATCAGCCACTGCGCCACCGCTGTAACCGCAACCGTCACCCCGGTAAAGCCACTGGCATACATCAGCGAGAATGGTGCGACCGGGGATCACAGCATTGTCCTGGTCTACCGGTGTGGAAAGGTTATAAGTGACCTGCTCGAATGTCTCCTCAGACATTTCCTCTACGGTGTAGCGGGACACAGCCTCCATCGTGGTATCTGCATCCGGATTCCCGTTCGGAAAGTTTACCGCATCAAGATATTTTACCAGCACCTGCCGGCGGGTCAGTATTGCTCCACTTGCATCATTAAAATCACTGTTGATGCCGGTAATCAGACCGTCCAAGTTGGCTACAGCCATTGTAGGGCGGGCATAGGTGCCCTCGGATTTGGTTTCGAACCCCTCTACAGCAATCGGGTAAGCTGAGTAAGCATTCCCCTTCCAAATCACATTGTTGTAATAACCGTTCGTGCCTGAGTGAAAGCGGATCACATCTCCGCCAAATGCCTGAAGGTCAAGCTCGAACAAATCGAGCATTGCGTCGACACCGGCATCGACACTTTCGATAATGAGTTCTGCTGGTATGTCTCGCATGTTGCACCCATAAAAAAAGGCCGCCATACGGCAGCCAGTGATTAATTACTGATCGAATATCAGGATGTTGCTGATTTACTGATAAGGATATGTTGAGTATTCGGCCCGTCCATGTTTGGGGCATGGACGCACACAGCAATGAGGGATGGCTGATTACCTCTGGTATTAAGGACGAAAAATGCAATTTTTACATAAACGAATGCACCTGAACGCGGGTGACATTGTTGTAGTTGACTGCTCACACCAGAGCAATATATTGCTCACCACAGACACCAACTTCAATAATTACAAAAACCGTAGAAGTTTTCAGCATCATGGCGGCGGCGGATTTTTCCAGAAACTACCGGCCCGTCTTCAAGCACCTCACTCTGGGTATTGGAATGTCACCATTGATTTAGGTGGCGGATCTGGAAATGTCCGTCATTCTATTTCAGTAATTCCAGCATAGAAGTTCTGATTTGGCCTGTTCCAAGGCCTCCTCAAGGGCGGCAATTATTTTCTGCTGTGTGCCGTCCTTAATATACCCCTTTGATGCAATCCCTTCTCCGGTTTTGCGATCTATCATCCAAATGACTTTTCCTGCTTCAATAACTGTGATTTTCATATTTTATCCTATCGGGGTACTTGCTCAAATGTTGCAGTTAACTCGTAATAGTTGCCGGTTTTCGTCATTGACCACGTTCGACACACAAAAAGCGCCTGGACTCCAGTGTCTGACGGCGTCCAGTAAAATGAATCAACTGCCATCCGCGCTTTAATAAAGGCTTCGGCTTCTTTTGCCACATTAGGCCGGGAGCACTTTGTATCGTCATAACCTACGAATTTAAGCGAGTAGCTGTCCATCAGTGGGTTGATGCCTTTGGTCTGACGCTGCTCATAGCCGTCCCCCAGAGACACAACGGACACGTTCGGTTGCCGCGAGACGGTGTAAGCCTTCTGCGGTGACCATGTGAAAGTTTCTGGCATTGGATTACCTGCTATTTACGAAGGATTCCACCTGGCCGTTGCTGGTCCTTCATCGCCCGCAATGACTGCTGGTAAGAAATTGTAGCTATCTGGTTAGCTAAGTCCTGAGGGTCGCCGGTGGCCGACTGAATGGTGAAATGATTAACCTGTTGAATTGTCGATCCGCTGCTTGAGCTACCAATGTCCCTATTGCTGATAACCGAGCCGTTATCACCGGGGATCATGTACTGGCTGCCATTGCTGGCTTTGAAGATTTCCGGCTTACCGCCCTCGCCTACCTTATACATGCTGTTGGCGCTGACCGGGCCGCCGTGTTCGCGAGCACCAGTGAGTGACATTGCCTGGGCAGTTGTCATTGCGGTTGTGAAGCCCGTCATGCCCGCTGCTGCTGCCCCGCCTGAGGTTGCTACTGATGCCGCCATTGCCGCTGGGGACCATGCTGCCAGCAGTTCAGCAGCTGCGGCTGACCCGGCAAAAACAGATGCTGTCAGAGCGGTTGCCGCGGTTGCCTGGTTACTGGCGATCGCAGTGGTCTGCGCGGCCTGGCCCATGACAGCCGATTCAACCCATCGCACGCCCATCTCGACCAAGCTGCTTACCAGACCATTGAGGACTGATGTACCAAGGTTGGCGAATGCTTCCGAAAGGCTTTGAGTCCCATTCAGAAGCCCGGTGATAGCGTTAGTGGCACCACCACCCAAAGATTCAATGGCTGTTCCCAATAATGCGTTTGAATCACTTTGCGCTTTGTAAATCTGCCATTGTGCGGCGATACGCGCCTGCTCATACTCGGTGTTGGCAGCATTCATAAGCGCCAGCCCGTTCTGCGTCAGTACGCCCTTTTCAGTTTCGAATTGCTGGATGAGAGCCAGTTTACGGGCGTTCTCATTTGCAAGTTGCTGGACAGGGTCAATTGCGCCTTGAGCATCCTGCAAGGGTGAAACACCGGAATTTTGCTCAGCCCGGATCTTGGCTAAATTAACCTGATGCTGTTGCTCCAGTTGCTCACTGGTCTGGTTATACTGCTGTTGGGTTATTTTCTTTGCATTGTAGGCAGTTTGCAGATCTTTTACGTCCTGCGCATAGCTGGAATTTTCCTTGGCTTCCGGGATGAGTTTTTCAGCTGCTGCCTGAGCCTTAAGTGCGTTTGCTGTGTCCCATTTTTGTGCTGCGTACTGTCCGGCCAGCGCAATTTGTTCCTGAGTCGCACCTTTGCCGAGAGACTGCTGCGCAGTGAGGATGGCCTGTTCACGGCTCAGTTCAGTTGTCGAGTTTGCAGCAAGTTCAGACTGCTGTTTCAGGTTTGCCAATTTTTGAGCGACAGACTCTTCCTGCTTAGCCAGTTGGCTACTGCTGCTTTTAAGTTTCTGCTGAGCCTGGACATTGTTATATGTCTGTTCGGCCTCATTTTGCATCTGAATAGCTTGTGAGCTGTTTCCTGTGAATCCTGCGTCTTCAGCCTTGTATAGCGCCTGCAACCTTGCGCGAGCTGCTCCCTGTAGCTTTGATAACGCAAGTTCCCTCTGCGACTGCTGGATCAGGTTTTTCTGTCCCTGAGTCAGGTTATCCATCTCCCCCTTAAGAGCCGCAACGTTTGCTTTCGCATTGGCAGAAGCGGAGACAAGATTGACCAGTTTGCTGATAAAAGCAGTAAGTGCCACCTGCCCATCAGTGGAAGATGATTTTATCCCCTGTAGCTCCAACACTAACGCTTGCAAAGCCTCGGGCGATTTGGTTTGGGAGACATTTTGCAACTGCTTTGCTAAATTGAAAGCTTGCTGTTCAGAAATGCCGAAATTGGATGATAAGGCTGAAATCGTGCTTGAAAATGTAAGCATTGATCCCTGCGCAGCATTGCCTCTCGACGCCAGTTGGCTAAATGCCTCTTTGACATTATCTGTTTCGATCTGATTGGCTTTAAGGATGTCATTGAATGCGCTTATGCCGACAGTTGCCCCAGCAAATGCTGCTTTTGCAGAATCTCCAAGTCCAAAAATTGAAGTGGCAGCATCATTTATTGCTGAAGGAAGTTTTGACACTGCTTGGTTATATTCGATTATTGCCTGATTTCGCAATATCGTGGCTGCTTCAGCGTTTGTTCGTGCCAACAAGGCATACTTGTCCGACAAAGCGGCCACGCCACTCTGCGAAATGTTAATCACATCATTCAGGGCATTAGTGGCAGTTGCCAGCGTTTTCATCTGGTCTTCTGCGCTACCCATTGATTTGACCAGCGTTCCTACCAGAACTGATCCCAAGGCGATTATCGCACCGATAATCGCACCGCTTGGCCCGAATGCACCGGCCAGTTGAGAACCCTGCTGGCTGAATGCCACCAGTGCAGACTGACCGCCCTGAACCTGGACAATGAAGTCCTGCACCTGATAACCGGCTTGCTGCATCTGTGCGCGCCAGTTACCGTGGCTTTTAGCACCCTGATCGGTGCTGTTTTTCATGTCGAAAAGCTGGCCTGTCAGTTGACCTATCTTCTGCTTCTCTTCGTCGGTCGCAGAAGAACCGGCACGCAACTGCGCAGCCAGGACAGCCGCACTACGCGCTCCATTCTCGTTGGCCTCTTCAAGAATGGCTATCTGATTACCCAATCCCTCGATGATCGATTCGGCACGCGAATACTCCCTTGATGCCGCAGCCGTGCTGCTGGAAGATTCCTTCATAGCGCTCGCCATAGAACTCACCGATGAAATCAGTGTCTGCATGGCAGCATTCATCTGTGTCAGCGTCATGCTGGCGGCAAGAGAATTTGTATTGGCCTGGCTGATGGCTGTGGCTACGGCAGAAAACGTGGTGTTCAACGATTGAAGACTGCCATCCATTGATTTGGCATGGCTGGTGATCTGATCCAGATTAGAAGCTGTAGACTTTGCCTCTTTACCAAGATTATCAACTGCTTTCCCGGTGTTCTTAGCGCTACCGGCCATGTAAGACAACGCAGATTTAACCTCATTTGCACCAGTCAGAAGCTGAGCCGTCTCCAGTTCAACGTCGTAATAAATTTCACCAACCTTTTCTGACATGCTGATCTCCGGGCATAAAAAAACCCCGCCGAAGCGAGGTTCACTATTTATCAATTCACCAAGTCAGACCTTTGATTTGCTGACTATGTATGACTGCACTTTCCCATTATGAGTTTTAACACTCAACACTTTTGCGTCAGCACCGAAAGCACTACCGATGCTGTATGACCACATAAGAACCTCGTTACCATCAGAATCAACAGTGGTTGTCGTCGGCTCGCCAAACATGGAAATAACTTCTTGTTTCGTGGTCACACCTTTCTGGACATTTGCCAACTTTGACTCATCAAAATTAGTGCCTACATATACGCATCCAGCGAGCACTATAGACAGCATCGCAATAAACAGTTTCCTCATATCCCTGTCCCCATCCGTAAAGTTAGGACCAATCCTAACATGAGGAACGTGTAAGAAAACGCAAAATGGACACAGCACAGCTGTCTTAAAAATCAATGAGGTTTTGTGATGACCACAAGGCCGAAACGAAGAGGAATCAACTCCTGCATGCCAAGTTTTGCTGACAGAATGGGGCTGCGACAGGTGCTAACCCATTTCAACCCTTAAGATCCGCTCTATTATGCCGATAAACACTGTTCATATGTCAGGATGTCACGAAATCGATTAAGAGTTAAGATTATTCTGGTTTTTCCATCACATTGCGCTATCAACTAATCGCTATCAGATATACCAAACGTTAAAAAAGGATTACCAATGTCAACTGAGCAAGACAACTCTACAGCTCCAAGCGTACCAACCTTTGCAGCAACTGCTGGCGTTACCGGTTATAAATTTGCCAAGGAGGCATACTTGGATTTACTTTTCATGAGGCCAGTTTTTTCTGTAGATCATGCTTTACAAGAAGTTCATGAGTCGGGTTTGGTTAATGCTAAAGCTAAAATGACAATGAAGACAGTAAGTTCGGTAACCCTAACAGAGAATCAGGCCCGTGAACTAATAAGGTCAATTGAGGACCAACTAGAAAAGCTGAAGGAAATTTAACAAATGGATGCGACCATATCATCATATGGTTTCAGTCGTGCGCTCACTTTGCCTATAGTCAGATTTGAAGATGTACAGCCGGTAGAAAATCCTAAAATAACATCTTCTACGGCCGCAACAGCAGTCTCGAGCATCAAAATGATAGCTCTACCTTCTAATCTCGCCTATGATCATGTGAACACTTTGCTCATACAGCAACCGCTCCGAATAGCAGATGAAATTATGACAATACCAACATCAACTCCATTAACAGTAGGCTGGGCTATTGGCCTCACAGCCACTTTGATTGTTGCAGCGTTAGGTATCGCAGGTGGGACCCTGTCTTTGATTCACTCAGACATAAATGATGCAAGAGCAGAGATGAGTTCAATTAGAGATGGTGCTTCAAGTGACAATCAGGGATTACGCGAAGATATGCGCCAAGATTTCTCTCAATTAAATGTCAAGCTGGACAAAATGAGTTCGGTTCTCACTGATATACGAGTAGATCAGGCCAAATCTCAAAAGTAAATAAGGCCCGGCGCTTGCCGGGTTTTCCTTATCCCTATCCGCACTCACCTACCTTCCATCAGTAAGCCTTAAACCCAGCGATATTGCCAACCCGATAGCATCCATCAATTGTTCAATATTCCGCATGTATGCCGAACCCATAAATGGTCGTGGTGGGTTATCCAGCCTTAGCCAACTTTCTTGCCTTCTTAGCCAGGTAGTCATCGGCTACTTTGTCGTATTCCTCGCGGGTGAAGCCCTTCTGATCGGGGTACTTCATGGCGATCATCATCTGAAACTCAGTCATCGTGAGTTGTTCGGCTTCATGTCGGCTGATTTCGAAGTGGTTGCGCGCCGCATTGATGTACTCAAGCGCGCTGAACTCAGTCGAACCGGTTGATGATTCATGCCGCTGGAGACGTCGCACCTTCGCTTTACCAATTAGGCCATGAATAATTAGCGATCGCGCGACCGTTATCATGTCTGCCACCGGGAGCTTTCCGGCGCGGTAAACGAAAGCCCATTTGCCACTTTTGCTGGGTATGAGTTCGCCAATCAATGGAGTGGCATCCCGGTCGCAGCATGCCTGGATAACAGAGTACGCAGCCATAATGGTTCGCTTGGCAGTCATTGCGCTGCACAGATGCCGCAACAGCCACTGCTGATCGTCAACCTTTCCAGTCATCGCCGTGTAGAGGATGCGCATTGACGCTGAAACGCTGCTTAGCCGTTGAATCTCGGCAACTATCTTTCGAGCCACGCTATCATCGAACAAATCATGAAAGGTGGTCACGATTTCTTCTGGTGAACCCAACTGCGTCATTGCAATAAACGAAGGTCTGAAAAAGAAATCCTGATCGCCATCGCTTATCAGGCACTCGCCAATTTCCTTCAAAGGTGTCATCGCTCTCTCCATAGTCATTATCAGGGGCAGCACGCCACCCCTTGTAATGATTACGCTGCGGTAACGGTAATTGTAGAAGTAGAGGTAAAGCTGCCATCGGCCGTTGTGGCGGTGATGGTTGCCGAACCCTCTGCCACACCAGTTACCAGGCCGGAAGAGTTCACTGTGGCGATCGCCGCGTTGGAAGATGACCAGGTTACTGCCGGGTTGGTTGCATCAGAAGGCGCGACAGTAACTGTTAACTGAGTTGTGGAACCTTCAGCAACTGATGCGGAAGACGGCGCAACGATAACACCGGTTACTGGCACGTCTTCAGGCGTGTCATATGCCTGAATAGTGGATGCATCACCAACTTTAAACTCGGTTGAGAAGGTTGTGATGTCGTTGGTGCCGCCGTCTGAGCTGAGCGCGGTGATCACCATATAACCCTGGAAGGTGACAGGGCCGAATTCCATACGAACCCAGAGACCTGGCTGACGCTTAGCAGCAAGCTCAGTGGCAAAGTATTTGATGAATTTGCCAACACCATACTGATCCAGCTTATCCTTTTTACGCACTTCACCTTCAAAGCTGATAGTGAAATCGGCATTGGTGATAATGCTCTCAACATAGCCACCGCCATCATCCGCATCACTGGTTGTGGCGTTTGGGTTGAAGTCAAAAGTTTTGCTGGTGCCTGCCGCCAGCGCCTTCCATTCTGACTCAACAGGGACCACGTCGCTGCATCCGTCAGCAACTTCAAGCACAACCGCGCCACCGAACAAACGTTCGTTGCTGTTCTGGCAATTTGCCATGAGTAATTCCTCTTTGACGTTTAACTAATCGCCGTAGGTGGCGACGAACTGGAGCCGATAGACCAGGCGGCCTTCGGTTGTAAGAACGGGGGCCGGGATGCCGCCGAGGTTTTGCAGATAACCAACGCAGTTGTCGGTCATGGGATTTTTCTGGACGTAGTCAATGATGGACTGCATAGCGGCATCGGCAGCGCTGTTACCGCCTTTTGCACCCACCACATCGACCATCACGTAATACTCGCTGCCGAGGTCATGCTGGATTGATGAACCACCATTAGGGCGAAACACCATAAATGCTTCGGTCAGCGTTCCTGTGTCGTTCCACACCAGCAACTGCGGCGTGAATCCAGTCAGTAACCCGGCATCCTCAAAATAATTGCGCACCCGCGTGTGCATTGGAGGGTTCAAAGTGATAACTCCTTCCTGACAACCCGATCAACATCATCCCTCGCCTGCTCGCCCCCTTTGGTAAGGAAATGAGGTTCTGCATGCGGATCCCAGTAATTTCCAGTACCGGAGCCGCCACCGAACTCCTTGCCGTCTCGGGTCTTGCCGAAATGCGCACGCGGCTGCCCTTTGAGTTTCCCGGATGCGTTGTGGACATAAAGCGCATAGTTGGCGGAATAACCAACCCGTCCGGTGATCCGCGTTCCGTTAACGATAATCTCGCGAAACTGAGAATTGAGAAGCGTGGAGGTATCAACCGGGGTGATGATTGCTGCCTGTGCGGCAATGACGAGGTTCGCCGACTGTAGGGCGCGGGGAATTTTCCGCGTCTGTATATCGTCGATAAGGCGGTTCAGGGCATTAACGCTATTTGCCACACCTCTGACCTTGATGCCCATATTCAAGCTCCAGTAATGATCGCGAAATCATCGGCCAAACGGTCGAACGTATCCGCATAGCGAATTGCCTGCATTATCTCATCGGCACCGGCAGCAATCGGATCTGCGCCTGTAGATACGCCGATCAGGATGTAATCGCCGGTATCGGCCAGCGCGTATTCAGTCCAGATGGTGTTTTTCACCACCTTTTCGCTGCCAATATCACCGACTCGCTTAGACAGACCGTCCTGATAATCACACAAGATGACCAGCGGTGCGGCAAACCCGAGCGGATCGCCATATTCGTTCTGGCCTTCAAGCTTTTTCCAGATGGTCGCCTGGGCGGTGTAACTCCAGTTCGCCAATGACGACATATCATGACCTCCAGCTAATTACAGTGGGCTTTTCGGCTGAGATACGACGGCAGTTAATTACCCATTCGCCGCTGCTGTTCACGTAGCCGGTTGTTTCCCGGCCAGTGGACGTGTTGAGCCACACGCGTTCGAATGGTTTTGGCAGTTGAGAGGCAGGTATCCATTGCATATCAGCCACCCAGCACCATGAAAAATCCTGCGCTTTGCCCGGCAGAAATCGGTAGTAACGCGGTGCAACCAGACGTGTCGGCCAGTGACAGCGCTGTGCGCAGGTTGGCAAGCCCCTCATCGTCATAATCGAATGACCGCGAAGCGCCTGAAGGTGCGCCTTGCGATTTGATGCGTCGGGCACCGGATGACGCTGACATGAGAGCCACGGCATATAGCTTGATCAGCGTCTGCGTCGCGTCGTCATAACCGGCACCTTCCAGACATGCATCAATACCGTTTGCTTTGGTGATTAGCAGGTTAAGCACTGTGTCCGGGATGGAGTAGCCCAGCTCAGCCAGGTACGCTTTCGCATCTGCAAGTGTGATCTGGGCTGCCATCGTTAACCTTCCTTCTTGGTTGCTGCTGCCAGTGCTGCGACCGCTTCGTCAGCGCGTTTGGTCTCAGCTTCCAGCTTGGTAGTGGCTTCCGCCAGGCTGGATTCTGCTGTTTCAGCACGCTTCGTCAGCGAGGTGATCTCCGCTTTCAGCTTTTTTACGTCAGCAGCGCCGGGCGTTGACACTTCGAAAGCATCAGCCGAAACAGGCGTCGCTTTGCCAGCCAGCCAAGCAGGCAGCGTTGCACCTTCGTACACCTCACCCTTTTTCAGCTCATGGCTGTCATGTGTCAGGATCCACTTCTGTTTTTCTTCAGGCATATGCCCTCCGCAAAATGAGTGGGGCCGAAGCCCCGGTTAATCAGGCTTTGGTCAGTTGGGCGTAACCGGCCTGACCTTCAGCATCGTGCTTGAACTGCGGTGCCGCAGCGGCCAGTACGGTAAAGACATAATCGTCTTCCGGATTCTGGCGTGCTTTCGGGCGCATGGTCAGCGGCATACCGTTAAGGATCTGCACCACATCGCTGCGCTTGACCACACCAAGCAGCTCGTTCGCCGGGACTCTTGAGGCCGGAACCAGCTTCTCAACGCCGGGAATTTCCATGATCCTGGTGAAGATGGTTTTGGGGTAGTTGACGGCATAGTCCGTGGTGGTGGTGTAAAACCAGTCTTTGTAATTCAGGTAGATGGTCACCGGCGCATAGAAGTTGTTGTCCTGCAAAAGGCTGATCAGCTCTTTAATAGCCTCAACCCATTGCGCACCGGATGCTCCGTTCAGATCCAGCGCAGTCGTACCAGTCGCACGATTCGGCGCGGTACGCAGGCCATAAATTTTGGCACCGCCCACGTTGATGTTGGCATCGCCGTTCAGCGCCATGTCCTCCAGCTTCTCAGCGACTTTGCGCTGATGGTTGGAGATCGCGTCGCTGTCCAGCGAATAGCCCTCAGTCTGCGCTGCCAGCATCTGACGCCAGCCGAATGACAGCTCACTGTCGATAATCGGCAGCGGCGTGCCTTCGTAATCCATGACCGGCTGATCCGTTTTGGCTTTGCCGCGTCCGTCCAGGCTGACGTTTACATCACCGGAATCGGACAGCGTCATGAAGTAGTGGATAAGCTTGCCGAGGGCCATCGGGCGGGACACGCTGGCGGCCAGGTCATTGAACACTGCCAGCACATCACGCTGAACGGTGATCGCCGAACGGTCCCACTCGCCCCACACATCCTTCGGGAGCACCGAAGCATTGCCGACCAACTGGTCATACGCGATGAACTGGCCGTTAGCATCATTCATCGCGAAACCATGCGCAACGGCCATGTTGCGCTGCATCATGTCCCAACGGCGGCGAGCATTGAGGATCAGCTTTTGCTGATCAACAGTAAACTTAAGCATTCTGTTTATTCCTTAGGCCGTAGCCGGTTTGGTGTAAGAGTTGACGATCACCACGTCGGCAAAACCCTGTACGGTGAGCGTGCGGGCAGCTGCTTCGTCAAAGGTGGCAACCACAATGTCGCCTTCGGCTGCCGCAGCGAATACACCACCCGCACCCACGGTCAGCTCCTGACCAACCGTGTAAGCGGCGGCGGCGAGTTGCACGTAATATTCCTGATCAACTTCAACACGGTATTGCACGCCGGTTTCGCTGGCAGCATAGGCTGTGTTGATGTCCTGACCGTAGAAGCGGCGATTACCCAGGATTAGCAGGCGACCGGTCGGGTCAGCTGCGACAGTGACACCGCCGGTGGTGTTCTTCTTCACCACTACACCGGGCTGGTAAGCACCAGCGACCGGCAGGTTAAGGGTTTCCGGTTCGCGCTCGACCGGGCCGCGATAAATGACATGAGGCATTATTTATTCTCCTGATCCGTACCGGTGTTGAGGTCATAGTTCGACCACTGGTCGTTATCCTGGCTGTTCTGGTGGAAACTACCGTTGAGGCCGTGCGAGGTCTGGCACTTCGCATACATGCCATCCAGCGCTGCACCATCCATCGCATTTACGGCTGCATCGTCCAGGCCAAACTTAACCTTCACGGCAGCGCGCTTAACGACCTTTTCTTTGTCAGCGTTAGCTGTCAGGCCGCTTTCGATGCTGGTCAGTTTTTCGGCAAACGGAGCAAACCAGGCTGGTGCCTGATCGCTGTTGTTGGTAGGTGCCGGTTTTTTCTTCGGCTTACCGGTTTCAGGATCGGTTTCGTCATCTTCACCGCCACCGCCTTTTTTCTTGGCTGCTTCATCCGCCTTCATCTGGTTGTAGGCATCCAGCAGTTCGGCCTCCGATTTGCCCTCGGTAGACTTACCGGCGGCTTGCAGCGCGTTGATAATCAAGTCTTTCATCGGATTAATTTCTCCGTTGGTTTTAATTTCGTACTCAGTGGGTTTGCGCACGACTTCTACAGGATCGCCAACCAGCGTCGCCGCGCCGTCAGCCATGAGGTACTTCTGGTCGAACAGCTTCCGCGTAACGCCTTCGCCGTCCTGTTCGTAAACGAAATGATCCGGCCAGACGCTGACGATGTAGCGCCACGTCTTATCGTCGGATTTGATAGCCATGCGCAACGCCTGGTAGATGTCGTCGAAGGACATATCCGCTGCGTTGCTGAAGAAGAATTTCACCTTGTTCCAGATGCCATCCTGGGTGTTGTTGGCTGCCTCGATGATGCTGGCGCTCTCGACTTCACCCTGCTCACCGTCGGCGTTAACGAACATGCCCACGCCTTCTTCTGGCGTGCCAGCGCCCGGCTCATCGAGCAGGATGGCAATGTGGTCGAAACGCATGTTGCGGGCGATCCACGAATACTTCTTGCCCTTCGATTCGCCCGCTTTGGTTTCTTTGTTGGTGAGTAGACCGGTGGAAACGTGGATCGGGTCAGTATTGGTGTTCGCCACCATGCCATCGAGGCGTTCAATCAGGCGTTTGCCGTCCGACTTGGACTCGGCAACCGCTTTATTGACGTAAACATCCATCACGACCTTGTCACCGGCCTTGCTGACGTTCTGCGCCCACGCGCCAGCGTGATACTTGTTCACGGCGCGCGGGTCGTTGGCGCTGACATAGTTGCCGTCTACCTTCGGGTGCGACAGCGGCATGAGCTTGCCTTCCATCGACTGGTAGCTGTTGTTAATCTCCTCCGCCGGATACAGGCCGCCATTCATCACGATGTTATCGACGATGGGAACCACACCACGGATCACGTAGTGTTCAGCACCGTCGATGGTGGTCGTTGAGATGTTGGAGGCGTTGATGGCGAGGGATTTAACGTGGATGCTGGATAGCTTCACGTTGCGTCCTCATTGGTGGATTTCAGGCGTAAAAAAAGGCCGCTGATGCGACCTTTAGATGATTAGAGTTCTATCTGATTATCCTGTAGAAAACTGAAGATTATCTCGTAGCGTTCTGCGAAGGTATTAGCCAATTCAATTAATCTTTCGCTCGGTTCTCCATTAGAGCGAAAGTCAATTATGTAGTCGCGAACATGTTCTCCATAAACATTAAACCCATTAATTTTAAAGATTTTCCTAACCGCATTGTAAAAACGCTGATCATCTAACGGGTGAAATGTCGACCATGTATCAATTTTGAGCCAACTGTCTAAAGCAGATAAATCGCGCATAAATCCCTCTATTAGTCCGATTATTCGAGACTCAAGTTTTCCATTTTTTACGCTCAACTTCTAACTTTTCCACCATCCCCCGGTTCACTATCTCGCCGTCGTCGTCGAGCAATACCGGGATCTGCGAGCAATAGCAGTTATAGCGGTTACCGTTTTCGGCATAGAACTGCTCAACCTCTTCGGTGGTGTACGTCTTGCCGTGTCGCGAAGCGTGCCACGGGCGCGTGGTGGGCTTCAGCGCTGACATCCAGAGCATGGCGGTATTGAGGCCCAGCCGGTCCCGCGTCCACTCTGTTTCGTTGCGTTGGGCTTTACGCAGCGCGCCAACCTGCTCGGTCTGCGCAATGGTCAGCGCCTTAGACATCGAGACATCGAGGCGTTTGCTCACCACTTTTGCGGTTTCGAGCGGGTTCACCCCACGCGCCACCGCATCGATCACAATACTCGCCAGGTCACCGCGCGCCGCGTCGCTGATGCTTTTCCAGTCGCTGTAGGTGGACAGCGCGGCTGCGGCTACCTGATTCTGGTAGGCCGGGCTGCTCAGCAACTGCGCCAGCGTCGTCTGCTGGGCGTAGTAATCAGACTGCCGGGACAGATTATTGAACGCCTCAAACGTGCCGCGCTGTAGCTCCTGCTCAACGTAACCGGAAGCCCAGAAATCATTCTGGCCGCCAGCCAACAGGTGATTATCCAGAATTGCCTGCATCAGATTCAGCATCTCGTTGAGCTGCTGGCTCGTCATGTCGTAGATGTAGGCAGAAGCATTGACCTGGTATAGCGTCGGCATATCACCGTTCTGGTGGCACAGGAAATGCCACTGATGCGAATTACCCTCTCTCTGCCGCCCAGTCAGGCGCTGATCAAACAGCGCTTTCAATGCCAGCTTAATCTGGTAATACCGTTCCTCAATGTCGCGGGCCATCTTGCTGACTGACTTACCGGACATCGTAGGGTCAATGCGCGACCTCGGGATAACCGGGCTACGCGGCTTCCTGTCCATCGTCGTCGCCGCCGAGAGGATCGGAACGTTTGGCAGGTGGTTGGTTGTCATCGATATCGTCCAGTTCCGGATCCGGCTGCAATTCGCCCTGAGCGCGCACCTCATTGCCGCTGATGGCTGACCGGCCCAGCGCATTCGTCGTTTTGACGGCGACATCGGCCATCGCACTCATGTTGGCAATCTTCTCGGACTGGCTCGGCGCGAGTAAATCAGACCAGCCAACCGTGATTTCACCTGAGGTGGGTGCCGGGACAATGCCCAGCGTCCAGAAGCGGGTCACCACATCGGTGATCACTTCGGTCAGGAAGCCATTACGGCGGGACATGCGGGTTTTGGCCCAGCTCCTGCCATCCTCAGTCGAGGCCCGTTCGCCGGTCTGCATACCCACCAGCTCTTTCATCGGGATCGGCACGGTGGCGCACCACTCACTCAGCGCAGTTCGCCACGTTGGTTCGGGATCGGCAGCGGCCACCGAAAGCACCTCAGCAGTACCAGCCTGCATAAAGCTGGCGCTATCGGTGCTGTCGTTTAGGCGTCGGACCTGCATATCCAGCGCATCGGCCAGCAATCCTTCAGTGGTTCCCAACGCTTTTGCCAGTGCCGAAAAATTGGTCTTCTCGCTGAAATTAAAGTTGAGCTGGCGACTGGCGTTCTTCAGAAATCCTTCAGACGCGCCGCCGCTCACCTTCTCGATGTCCAGCAGCTTGTTGAATCCGTCCTCCAGCATCGACCGGCCGGACGTCATAGAGCCATCTTCAGAGCCTTCGGCGAGGATGATCACGCGGTCGGGGTGCACGTTAATGACGCGGCCAGGACGGGGATCGCGACTATTGCCAACCGGCAATTCGACGAACGAATACATCTTCACATCACCGAATGTCTCGCTTTGCTCATCGCTGTCCCATTCAATCGGCTCAATCTGCGCTTCCCATGCCGGGATCAGCTTCACCAGCGCTTTCTCAGAAAGGCGGCCAACGACGGCTGTATCGACCGGCTCTCTCCAGGCTTTATTGTCTTTCACCTGGATCAGCAACGCCGAGTAACGGCCCACCAGATTGCGGCGGTCAGCGCCTTTAATCTGCTTCCAACAGCGTTTCAGCAGCTTATTGATCCGCTTATCCCACGGCGTCAGTTTGGTTGCATCTTTGGTGTCATCGCCTTCATAGACTTCCGGATTGTCTTCCCAGCAGCCATCAATCATGCGTTGCACTGATGCACCGGCGATCGCGTTACGCGTGTAGGCGCGGTAGAAATCGTCGAAGCACAATTCAACCGGGTAGCCGAATTCCTGATACAGCCGCTGGCGCTTCGTGTTGCTGGTGCCGGTGAAAAGTGACGACAGGTATTTGCCCCTGTCCTTTTCAATACTGGCGTTTGCGGCGCGCTGTTGTTTCATCTCGCTTTCGTTCACAGGAGTCCTCCGTCAGCGCGAGCGCACCAACATGCCGATGTGATTAACAATTGGGAATTCTTTGACGATGTAATAGCCGCCAGCATCGTTCGGGTGGTCGTTATCAGCAGACTTATCCGGTTCGCCATTAACGGCCCATACCTGTTGCTCAAGCGCCTCGGTATAGACCGGGCAGCGCTTCACGTTCACCTTGTAGCGGCGCTGCCCGTAACCATTGCAGAACATCGCATTCATTGAGTTGATGCGGTCTTTAACTGGCGGGTTTGAGGGGTTCACGATGACGCTGAAACCAGCATCACGGAGTTGCGCCAGATCACTTTGACTGGCGTTGTTCGATTTGCGCGACTCGCCAGAGGCGTCCGGGTAGATGTAGATTTCCCGATCCTTGAGGTAGTCGCCATTTACGTATGACCAGTATCGATCCCGGATGATTCGTATCATGTCCGGCGTGTCATATGCCTTAACGATTTCAGCGACCGCTCGCGGTTCATCGTCACGTAACACATGGACGATCCCAGCCATTTTCCCAACGTTGAAGTCCATGCCAATGAATAGCGGTTCGCCCGGCTGCTCCTCATCGGCGCAGTTATTGAGCTGGCGATCGAACTGGTGATAAATGGTGCCGCTGGTCAGGTTAGTGAACTGGCCGCGCAGGTACGCTTTGATCAACTCTTCCGGGTACGAACTCATCAGCGATGGGATGTAGTCAGGTGGCAGGTTCTTCGCATTATCGAAGGTGCTCGCCTGCGTCAGCCCGTACAATGTCGCCAGTTCAGGTTTATCGCGCACGGCTTTGACAAACTGCTGCCAGACGAATTTGAACCCTTCCGGCGTCGTGGTTACGTCAATGCCGTTACGCAGGCCCGGAACCTTGTAACGCATACGTGCGATGATTTTCCGCCATGCCTGCTGTGCTTTAGCCGCGGGCATGACGTCCAGCTCATCCACCAGCGCATTACCGATCTTAAAGCCGACAATGCTGGCCGGTTTCTCCATCGAGCGGCAAATGGTGGTTCCCCGGTAAGTCCTGCCCTCGTAGAAATGGACCTCTTTATTGCTCTCATTGATCCGGACGGTCAGCCCCCAATCGAAAGCAACCTCCTCTACGGTCGGGTAGAAGATATCGCGGATCTGCGGGTACGTCGGGGCAAAGTAACCCTGGTTAATCTTCGGGAACTCCCAGAAGCCTTTACAGAGGCCGCCACAACCTACCCACGTTTTACCGCTACCGAATCCGGCCACATAGGCTTTGAATTTATGCGGCATCGCCAGAAAGCGCGCCTGAGGAATGTTAAGTGTCGGGCTGATCCCCATCGTCTGCCCTCGCATCTACCACGTTGATATTGATCTGCACCGGCGTAGCCTGGCGTTCTTCGTCGTCCTCTTCAGCCATGCGTTTGTTTTCCATCTCGCGCCTGGCCACTTCCAGTTCTTCCAGCTTGCGGGAGTGGGCGGTGTCGAATATGCCGAGATGCTTCGCCACGCTCTCCAGCATTTTGGCTCGGTCAGCGATAAGCATCTGCACACCGTCTTTGGTCACCTTCACGCCGTCGTAAGCCATACGGGCTGCCAGCGATAACCGCCGCGTGTCATGCATATGAACGGTGCCGTAACCCTCACCGTTGCATTCCGGGCATTCGGGGTGTGGCGGGCGATGCGGGCGAAACCCAAAGCCACCAGCTGTATCTGGCGGCTCCTCGTCTCGCTCCTCGGCGCTCATCCGGGCTTCGTTGTACTGCTCCTCGGTCCACTGATAACCATGATTTTTACCCCAGCAGTGACGGCAGCACGTCCGGCGATACTCCACCAGCTCATTAACATCGAGCGTAGCTATGCCCCACATCCGGGCAATCACCTGGTCGGTCGAAATCAGCGCACGTTCAGCCGCTGCGCACAGTTGCCGCTTAATTGCGCGCGCAATGTGATCTTTCGCGATCAGCTGGCGGCCGGTCGAGGCGTCGCTGTAGCCAGCACGTAAGGCCGCCTGAGAGGCGTTCTTATCCTTCAGATATTCAAGGATAAAATCGGCTTGCTGAGGAGTGAGTGATTCGTCTTCGATTAATTCTTCAGCACTCTGAAGACGCTGTGTAGCCTGAGCATTGCGCACACTTTTTTGCGCATCCTGCGCACTTTTGCGCTGCGCAGGCTTTTTGATATAGCGGCGGGCCGTGGCGTAGTTGATGCCCCGCGCCTCGCACCAATCCTTTGGCGATATACCTGATATGGCATGATCGGCGAGGAACTCATGCTGTATGGCCCCCCAATCCGGTTTTGCCATATGAACCCCAATAAAAAACCGCCTGAAGGCGGTTTTTCGTTAGTAAAAAATTATTATTTCCCATCAAATTTTAAAGCTATCGCGTCATAATGCTTTTTGAATGCATCATCTACCGATGCACTATTTCTAAAATGATCTGGCCTTTGTTCCATTTCAAGTTTTGTTAATGATGCTGCAATCTCGGCAATACGTACTTTAGTTTCGTTGATATCCATATTAATAACCTTAAATTTGCGAGGATTCGCATAATCATAATTGAGGCTAATTTGGAATTATCAACAGCATAAATCTCAACAAACCATGATTTTTGAGTATATGTTCATATATCCGTAACCTGTTACCACTCTAATCATGATCTGTATTATCAAGAGAAAAGCATCATCAGGCGCACTCGCTGGAATGCGCCTTGTGATGTCCTGCTTAAGCAGCAGTTTTGCTTTCAGTAACTGGTCCAGCTACTGATGTTGCCGTGGTTGTTGGGGCGTCAGCACTGGCAGCCTGCGCAGCCTTCAGTCGCGTCTGCACCTCTTCCTCAATTGCATCAGACTTAGCCTGCGCTTTTGCCTTAATGTAATCCCGGATTTTTACCCAGCCACCGGCGATGAGATACAGTGCGGAAACGATGGTCGAGAACCACAACATGATTGTTTCATAAAAGGTCATTTGGCTTATTCCTGTCTGGATTGTTCAATGGTACGGATGTCTGCTTTGTCCTGATTGCATTTCTCAATCACGGCTAGCAATTGCTCATTCAGCGTGAGGCTGTCGCTCCACGTCATCTGGTAAGGAATTTCAGGGATGACACAATCAACCAGCAGGCTTGCCGGTAGTTGTACGGGTGGCACCTGCACGTATTCGGTTCGCGTGTTCCCGCAACTGCTCAACAGCAGCGGCAGGCACAGGGCGCCTAGCGCACTCATCACCAGCAACGGCCTTTTGAATAACAACGATACGCTCCGCTGATTGCTGATCTGTTTTCTGCTTTGCATCTGCATTCGCCTGGACAATGCTGTTGATGATCGAAACAGCCTTCAGAACGTTGGCCGTCACCATGCTGGACTGGTTCGCTGCTTTCTCAGCGGCATCGGCGCGGGCGCTGTTGCTTTTGTACTGGTAACCCAGATAAGCACCGCCGCCAGCCAGCCCGAGCAGCAAGATCACCAGCAACACGACAACCCCGGCTTTAATCTCTGCTGTCATGGATTCGCACCCCACATGCAGACTTCACGCTCAATCTCGCGCCTGTTCACCAGTCCTTTAAATTTTTTACCCCCGGCATACGTCCAGTTGCGTAAAGCATTGCAAGCGCCAGCTGTATCACCTTTGTTGATGAGGTAAAGCAGAGTCGAGGTTTTGAAATTTCCAGAACCGACGTTGTACGCAAATGAATAGAGAGCACCATGCGTTGATGCCGGGAGAGCGACTTTGATGTAAGGGTCAATCTGGCGAGCTGTTGTTTGCAGATCGTTATTAAGCAGCGACATGCATTCTGTTGGCGTATAGGTCTTACCTGGTGTGATGTCCTTGCCAGTGTGTCCGTAACAAACCGTCCAAATGCCAACAACATCATGGTATGGCTTGTATCTCACCCCCTCCAGACCGTCATTCCCATTGGTGCCCGTTATTAAGGTTACGCCAACGGCAATTGCCCCGGCGCTTACTGCGCCAATCAGGCTTTTTCGCAGCGCCGAGGATATAGCCATGACTAATCCTCCTGCGCTGGCGGGGTAATGATGCCGCGCGCGATACCCTCGCGATAGGCTTTTAACATCTGGCGCTTGTACCAGGCATTAACTAGAAATGTTGCGAAACCAATAAACACCCCACTGATTATCGCAACCTGATTCCAGTCGAGGTTCTGTATCCACTGTGACACACCACCTCCGCATACAAGGGTGCCAGACACGCAGTAACTGGCTGCGGAAGCAATTTTGTCAGGCATAATTTTCATCTCTACCCCCTTGAGGGGATTCGCTTTTAGGAATTGAGGAAATTGTGACCACAGCGAACCCGGTTAATATTTTCACTGTCACCTGAAAATATCCCCCAAGAGTTCCCCTTCACTTCCGATAAGAATCAGCAGCTTGCCACTTCAGAAAAGGTTTGAGGTTGCAGTGATTGGCAGGGCGAAAAAATAAAAGGCCCACCGAAGTGAGCCTTAGATACATTTTCAATATGCACTTACTTTTTTAGATTGGCTATGACGTCAGGAAGAGTCGCACTAGTATTGAGGACTGCCTTATTGTACTCAAGTAAAATGCAGTCAATCTTAATTAATGCTAAAGACTCATCATTGCTTGCCTTAACCGCTTCTAAAATTTTCTCGGAGTATTTCCGAGGTAGCAGCACATCCCTTAAATGCTCAGACAGTTGCTGTGCAGTCTGTTGAATTCTCTCTAGCTGTTCTTTGTCCATGTTGTTTTCCATTAATACTTCTGGCATAGACAAGATACATGATCTAAAACTAATTCGGTTAATTTGAATCTAAAATTAAGAAAAAAGCGCCTTCTGGCTGGTGAGACCTCAGGGCGCTTTATTTAGTCACAGTTTTTGCAACTGACCGGATTCGGCGTTGATGAACAGCACACAGAAATCCCATCATTGGCGAGATATTGGGCCATTTTCGTCACAACGTCAATACAACTAATCGGACCTAATTGATTTTTTCCAAATTTTCCCGGTTTCTCGTTACCTTCTGAAGCATGTCATCAGCGTGCGCCTCTTCTTTATGGCACTGGATGATCAGCATCTCATAGAACGGTTTAAAGCTGCGCCGCCATGTCGGCTCACTGATGGCCATCACCGCATAACCAGCTGCGCGGCGCACCGTCTCCCCTGGCAACCTAGCATAGCCACGCCCGGAGCATTTCGGGCAAGTTTTCATAACCGGTACGCCCTGCAAATCGCTTTGCTCTTTATCCAGCACCTTCCCCTTTCCGTGACAACGGCAGGCGTTGCTGATTTCGCCTTTGCCGTCGCATGACTTACAAATAACGCGCACAACCTCGCGCTTAGCCCTCACCTCTTCCCAATATGACGGGAATACACCTTTGGTGGTGCGTGCCCATACTGGCGGCTTGCCGTCTGGATAATACGTTTTGTTGGTGAACACTTCTGCATCAGTAAACCCGCTACCACCGCAGCATGGACATTGCCGCGTACTGGCCGCGCTGCGCGAATAATCCTGATATGCGAATGTTGCGAGCAATTGCACCAGGTCGCGTTTAATATCGTTTTCGAGTACGGCAATAGCCCGGTAAAGCACCGCCTGACTCAGACCAAAATCAGTAAGCATCTCCACGGCGCGGTCACTGGTAGTGATGCCGTGTTTCGACAGGAACAGTTCAAAGCCAAAGCGTGCCTGCGCCTCGGTGAGACCAAAGGATGCCATCACATCCGTAATGGTGAAGCTGTCACTGGCCGTTGCCCGTGGAGAATCGCTTAACTGCGGTGATTTGGGCGCGAAAAATTTAATAGAGTTTTCCAGATTCAATTTGATTCTCCTGATATTTATTGGCGTGGTACATCAGTCAATGTTGCCGATCCGTATCTGTCCCTTCTCCCCCCAAACTTTGGTGATCCGCGCATCCCATACCGCGCTGTCATCGTCGAATACCGCATCCATCAGCGCCTTATGCAGGTTATCGACATCCGGCTTTTGCTGATGAGGACGCCCGATGAGTTCAGCCCGCTTCTTTTTGCTCCAGCTTTCAGGCATCGGAAGCACAAACGTAATGTGGCATCCGGCATCAGGCAGAGTTACGCCCCTCAAGCGAACCTCATCGCAGAATGCCCGGTATCGCAGCACCGCCAGGCGCTTTGCCCATTTATCCCGCTGTGTCTGCCTGGGCTTGCCCAGTGGCGTGATGTCGTAAATCTGGATCAAAAGTCTCTCCCTGAATGTTTACCGCCATAGGCCGGTTTCTCGCGGGCGAGTTGCGCCGCGACAGCCTGGTCGGTGTCGATGAAATGGCCGTTACGGAATTCCTGATAAACAACGCCCTGAGCACCGTGGCGGTTTTTGCCAATGATGATTTCAGCAATGTTGGCCGCCGGGCTGTCCGGGTTGTAGGCACCATCGCGATATATAAACCAGATGCCGTCGGCATCCTGCTCAATGCTGCCGCTATCGCGCAGATCAGCATTAACCGGACGTTTGTTCGGGCGCTTTTCCACATCGCGAGAAAGCTGGCTGAGGCACATCACGGGCGTGTGCAGTCCCATTGCCATCGTCTTCAGGCCGCGAGTGATTTCGCCAATCGCCAGGTCGTTACGTTCGGCTGAAGGCTTTCTGATGAGGCCGAGATAGTCAGCCAAAATGAGCGACAGGCCTGGATAACGCTGCTTATGGCGCGTGGCTACTGCCCGGATCTGGTCAATGCTGAGTTTTGTGGCATCTACCACCCATACATCAAGGTTTGCCAGTTGCGCGATACCCATAGATATCCGCCCCCAATCCTCGTCCTCCAGCTCCTGCGCTTTACGGAGTTTGGAAACCGATAAATTTGAAGCGTTTGCCAGCTGGCGCTCAACAATTTGCTGGCCCTGCATCTCCATGCTGAAAATAAGCACGCCTCGTTTCACTTTCTCCGTGCCGAGGGTGACAGAACGCTGGGCAATGCATTCGGCAATCTTCAGAGCGAGTTCGGTTTTACCCATACCGGGACGAGCCGCAAGGATGATCAGGTCAGTGTCATTCAGCCCACCGGTAATTTCATCGAGTTCCTGTATGCCGGTTTTGACGGTGAAAGAATCCTCGGGATCACTGACACGCTTCTCCAGATTTTCCAGGTAACCATCGAGCAGATCACCAACACGAACCGGCTGCACCTCATCATCAGGCCGGTTGATGTTCATCAGCTCGCGCGTGAACGCCTGGATCTGCTCGACTGCCAGATCATGGTTAATTGCCCCGGTGATTTTGTCGTAATGCGTTTCCATCAGCCGGGCGAAACCGCTGATCATGGCCTTCTCGTTGAGGCGTTTGGCGTACCCTTTCAGGTTGGCCGCGCTGGGAACCACTTTCACGGTTTCCATCACATCCGCAAATATGCCCGGCTCATTGCCCATAGACTCAGCCACCAGCAACGCGTCGATCATTTTCTTGTGCGTCGCCTGGCGCTTAATCTCGATGTACAGACGGCTGTAGAACGAGTTGGTGAACGCGGTGGATTCAACCGAGTTCAGAACGTCTACCGCGTCAGGCGTCAGGCCGGAATGCAGCAGACAGCCAATCACGCTGGCCTCAAGGTGCAGATCACTCATAACGCACCTTCCCGGACTTTACGGAGCGTTTCAGGTTTCATCAGGTAATCGAAGTTGGCACGCCAGCCCGTTCCATCGGGACCACCAAAGTGGAAATCTCGGGCATCAGCCATGAAGGCAACAAAGTATGACCGGAAAGCCTCCACGGTCTTTTTCGACATGTGTTTGGTCACCAGTTCACGAATCGCATTCTCACGATCCCGATCCAGTTCAGCCGGTGCCAGGCGGCCATCGGTGATTTGGTTCCATGCCTCAACGACAGCAGCGCAATCAATCTCCACGTAGCTTGCATTCCACGCGGTGGCATCGGCCAGATAACCGTCAAAGCTGTTCACACGGCAGATGCTTACCGGTTTCGCCACGGTGCCATTGCGCCGCTTCCACGTTTTGGCAACCCAGCGGATCACCAGCTTCAGGTCATCAACGGTGTAAGCATCACGGGATGAGCGCTCTGTGAGTAAAACGGCAAAGGCTTCGGCAGAGCGGCAGGCAGTGCCTGTGACCTCGTTGTAATACTCCAGGACCTGTTTTGCCTGTGAGAGAACCTCCTCCGAAAACTCCCCCTTCTGGGGGTTAGGGGGATCTGTTTTTACTGTCTTTGGAATAATGTCTTTGGTGTCCCCCTGTTTTGAGGGATTGCTATCCCCTAATTTGAGGGATTTTTTATCCCCCGATTTGAGGGATTCTCCCTCGTTTTGAGGGATAGACCATTCAGAGACGTTTTTGTTGGGTCCAAACTGGCGACCGTGCTGGATAAGAATATTCATGGAAACCAGTTGCAGCTTGGCTTCGTTGCAGCGCTTAACGGGGAGTTTGGCAATGCTGGCGATCTGCGAATCGCTGATGCGGTCCATTTTTTTATTCCATCCATAGGTGAGCCGCAGAACGGCAAGCAGCACTTTAAACTGGCGCTTCGTTAAATCAGCACCGGCGTATTCTTCCAGCAGCATATTTGCCAGCCTGGCATACCCGTCATCGGTATCTGCCACACGCTGCTCCTCACGCTCCTGACGGGCGCGAAAATTGATAATTTCGGCGGTGTTACTCATCCCCGGACCTCTCACGCTTCAGCTGTTTGGCCTGTTCAAGAGCATCACGAAGATGACGCCCGACACCGGGCGCTATCTGGCGCGCAAACTCATCACGCGCCATGTCTTTATGTACAGTATTTTCAGGTTGCGGTTTACGGCGCTTCTGTCGCATAATTGACCTCGCTTGTGGAAAGCAATGCAGTACCCGGCTGGACAGTTGCTGCTGTTCAGCCATCTCCTTCAAACTCCCTGAAATATTTCTCGAAGTACCACTTAGGCACGCAACAGTCGTCCGGATATGCTGGCCTCCTGAAAATGACCCATCTGGTCTGGCGGTCATATCCAGTGACACGAACGATTATCCCGCGCCGGTCACGGTAGAGCTTGTCGGTTTTAACAACCCTTTCATCCACCAGCACCCCCGTTCTCTGCCCGGAGATGCTCAAGCATTCCAATCAAGCACCTCGCCAGATCAGCTGTCTCATCACCCTTAAAGATCACCATTCCGGATGGCTGCTGGAAATCGAGGGCGGCCAGCAAACAGCTGGCTTTCTCAATCATTCCGCCGCGGCTCTGCCAGCGGCTGACCTGCGATTTATCGACGCCGAGTTTTTTGGCAACTGCCGTCACCCCCTGGGCGGCAATACGACTGACAATTTCGCTTTCGATATCACGCGCCTTGTTGCGTGACGTTGCGTTTGATTCCATTGATTATTTTCCTTTATTCAAAATGTAAACATGCAAGTGTTCGTCGCTTGCACCGTGCTGATCAGTCTTTAAGGTGGCGCTGGGTTGGGAAAGGCCGAGATTCTTCAGCCGTAACCTTCCCGTCAGGTAATCGGGTTACGAAGATTTTTCGCCCCACCCGCACCGCCTTGCTGATCGCCGTCTGATGAACACCAATAGCCTCAGCTGCATTTGCTTGGCCGTTTTCTTTGACGAAATCGCTTAGGGGGATTTTCTCCATCGGTATTTCTCCAGTTGTGACCCGATGGCCCAATAATACCCTAAGTATTAAATATATCAATACTGGCGGTATTTCACGTTTTAATAACGCAGGTATTAGAATCAGGATATGGATAAGAAAAAGTCTCTGACGCCAGAACAGCTTGAAGACGCTAAGCGCCTAATGGCTTTGTATGAGTCAAAAAAGAAAGCCTTAGGTGTGACACAGCAAAAAATTGCTGATGAGCTTGATATTACCCAAGGTGGCGTGGGCCATTATCTGAACGGTCGGATCGCGTTGAACGTTCCGGCTGCGACTGTTTTCGCCAAAACCTTGCAAGTTTCTATCGCAGAATTTAGTCCCTCACTCGCAAGGGAAGCTGAGGAAATAGCAAAAGCTGTTGAGTCAAACGTCACTTTTGCCAGTGCCCATAAAAGAGGCCAACCATATCCATTGATTAGCTGGGTTAGTGCTGGCGCATGGTCAGAAGCTGTTGAACCCTATTCTCTTGATGAGATAGATGAGTGGTATGAGTCTGAGGTTCATGTATCAGGTGCTGCTTTTTGGTTGCGTGTGAAGGGCGACTCGATGACATCACCCGTAGGGTTAAGCATTCCTGAAGGGACGCTGGTTTTGGTCGATACAGGTAGAGAAGCCAAAAACGGCAGTTTGGTTATTGCAAAACTTACAGATGCCAATGAGGCTACTTTTAAGAAGCTGGTCATCGATGAAGGAATGGGGGAACGCTATTTACAACCACTGAATCCTTCGCAAGGACGAGTTAAGATAAATGGTAACTGCCGCATCATAGGCGTAGCGATCGAGACAAAATTGCGATTGGTATAGCCCCACCCCCAAAAAAACCTCTTAAAACCCGCCAAGTGCGGGTTTTTTAATACCTAAGTAAAAATAAATCACCCTACAAATCAACTAATTAATAGTTACGGTATTTTTATTAATACCTGTAGTATTGCTTTAATTTAATACCGCCAGTATTGTTATTGCACAGCACGACGCAGCCCACCGCAGAAAGCTGACCGCTCTTTAACAATTTAACCCGCGTGACAGGCAAGCCGATGCGCTCCTAGCAAACGAAATAGCACCCGATCGGATCGAGGTAAGTGCCGAGTCCATATGCGTATGGTAGGTACAGAGGACTACAAAACGGTGAGCTGATAAGTCACGCAAGTTGGGCGCTCCGATGATGGGGCGCAACCAGAGGAGATGAATTATGTAATCGATGAGCGGATTGGACCGCGGAATGTATTACCAATAGCAGAGTTGGTTTTAGCAAAAACCGCTGTGGAGCTTAATCCCTGTACCACTCAGATTGAACTGAGAAGCGACTTGAAATCTGCAAATTGAAATAGGGTTCGGCAAGTGCACTTACTGAAAAGACGGTACATATGCGTTCTTCCTGAGTAAGTTCAACAACTGAAAAAGCGCCTAAATCGCCGTTTTTTATAAGGATTATTCATATGAATATATTGTAGAATTGCATAGTAAACTAAACTAAGCATAAGGCTTGAAATAATGACTATGAAAGTTAATAGCATTGCTATTGTAGTTGCTTCTTTTGTTCTGGGCGGATCAATTTTTGGCGCATCTTTGGTTAACAAAGGCTTGGTTCTTCAAAAAGAACAGGTACAGCCAAGAGAGAACATCCTGACCACAACTGTCGGCCATGTGAATTTAGGTAAGGTGTACAGTGAAAGTCGTGGAATGGACATCACCCTTATTAACACTTCAGACAAATCACCGGCAGCCATACATCTGGTCGATGTTGACCCCAACAATTTTTCGAAAGAACTCCATGATGCCTTAGTGAAGATTGCAAAAGATGTTAATGAAAGCCAGAAGCTAACTGGCGATAAGGAAATAAAAGCCGAAAATTTAGTAGGTAACGTAGCCTTCAAGTTAAATATCAAAACTTACATAAAGTACATATCTGAGAATATGCCTATGTATACGCTTATGATTAAAGACGAAGATGTAATAATTGATAAAAATGAACGATTTGAAAGCAAAATCACTGCTGAAGCAGACAGGATAGCAAAGGATAGCTCACAAGCATTTTCAACAAATAGTTTTATTAATGAGCCATCAATTAAACCCAAACAGTAAAAATTTAAATCATCATACATTAATAACAAGGCTGCTTATGCGGCCTTTTTTATTACCTACATCTGAGGCCACTAATGAAGAAATTAATCTCAATTTCAGATTTAGAAAGGCAGTGGATAAGCCGGGCATCATCCAGGCACGCAACGGAGAGAGCACTGCGCCGAATATCTGGCCAGCACCTGTGTAACTCCACCTGGGGGTGAGGTAGTGAGGTCGCAAAGGCGACGTTACGGGCAACCCGGCGCAAGGTGGTCAAATGCAGTGCTCTCCCCGTTGTGGTGAATTTGCAGTCCATCGAGACAACCAGAAGACCAGCGCCTGGCGCCACAACCCAATAAATGCTGTGTGTAGTTGTTAGCCCCCGCCTCGGGGGCATTTTTTTGACTGTTTTCCAGCATGCCGAGGTAAACCACATGCAAATCATTCCCAAGCTGACGCGCCAGCGCCTCGTGGAGCTGCCGTCAGGCACGCCAATCCGCATAGGTAACCAGAACGTTATTTTCGACCACTGCTCGATTGAGCCGGACTACAAAGGGCACGACGAAACCTTTGTTCACTATATCGACGGCACCGGCCAGCGGCGCAAGCACATGGAATTCACCGTGCTCCAGTCCGGAACCGAATTCACCGAATCAGAGTTGTGTGATTACTGCGGGCGTTTCCGCCACCCTGGCGATACAAAACTGGCGGTCATCCGCTTCTGGAACCGCACCGAGCAGCGCAATTTCTGCAATGACAGGGAATGCGCCCGGCTTTATCAGCAAACCATACGTGTCCCGGCAGCGCGTCCGGGCAAAACCCGGAGACGTGCATCATGAACCCTGTTGAACGACTGCAATTCAAGCACCGGCTTACCGGCGCTGATTTTCACCCGCGCCGTCGCACCTGGCTGATTCCTCTTACTCTGGCCGCGCTTGTCGTGGCGGGGATGTGTGCTGGATGGATGTAACCATTATCCCCACAGAAATCGCCCTGAAAGAGGCGATGCATTCCCTGACGCTCGACACGATTTTAACCATCTGCGAGCAGAACCAGATTACCCCGGCGGAACTGGTGACGCTGGCCCACCGGCTGGCGCAGCGCGAAGCGAACGCCGACGCATTAACAGGAGAGATTTATGCCTACAGTCATTCGCGTGATCGACACTGAAACCACCAGCTTTGAGGGTGGTATCTGTGAGGTTGCCAGTATCGATATTATCAACGGCCAGTTATGCAACCCGATGAGCGATTTTGTTAAGCCCCCAGAGCCAATCACAGTTGGTGCAATGGCGATACACCACATTACCAACGACATGGTTGCCGACGCACCGCCAATTGATGATGTGATACATCGTTATCAAGAAGCTGACGTTTATGTCGCGCACAACGCTAAATTCGACCGGGAAAAACTGCCACGAATCACAGCGCCGTGGATCTGCACGCTGAAACTGGCGCGCAAGTTGTTCCCCGAGCTGGAGAGTCATTCAAACCAGTACCTGCGCTATCACTTCATGCTCGATGTAGATGTGCCCGAGGGATTACACGCCCACCGCGCGTTGTACGACTGCTACGTCACGGCGGCGTTGCTGCTGCGCCTGAACCGCGATGCGAGATTCACAATCGCCCAGATGCGGGATATCAGTTCGCGCCCTTCTCTGTTACATGCCATGCGTTTCGGGAAGTATAAAGGTATCCCGTTTGAAGAGTGGGTTTTGACTGATTTCAAATATCGGCGGTGGTGTTTTGACAACCTGGCCGACGACGAAGATATCCAGTTCACCCTCAGACATCATTTGCAACAGGCAGGAGGTTGATATGGGAACCCCTGTCCTGATCTTGGGTGATTCTGGCGCGGGTAAGTCGTACAGCCTCAGGAACTTCAACCCCGATGACTGCCTGCTTATCCAGTGCATCCCCAAAATGCTGCCATTTCGCCATAAGGGCGCTTGGAAGGTACACGGCAAACTTGATGCAAGCGGCAACCCACAGCGTGGCAACGTTTTCCGTACCGATGACTGGGCAGATGTGGAGGACAAAATCCAGCGTATGGTTTTGTCGAAGTCTCGCCGGGTGCTGATTATCGATGATTTCCAGGTAGTGATGCAGCACGAAAACATGCTGCGTGCGTACCAGACCGGCTACACAAAGTTTACTGAAATGGCCGATCACATCTGGCGCATCATCACTGCGGCAACCCAGTTGCCGGACGACATCCGGGTTTACTTCCTGGCCCATACCGAGGAATCGGAAGGCAAAGTGCGAATGAAGACCGCGGGCAAGATGCTTAACGAGAAGCTGACGCCTGAGGGTTATTTCTCTATCGTGCTGCGCGCCATCAAGAAAGACGGCAAGCACGTTTTCCTGATTAAGGGCGATGACAACGACACTGCCAAAGCGCCCCCCGATTTATTCCCTGACCAAACCGAAATGGAAAATGACCTGTTCGCTGTAGATCAGGCCATTTGCAACTTCATGTCCGAAGGAGACATCTGATGCAACCAATGAGCTTTAAGTTTGACCCTGACGCAGCTAAGAAAGCTGGCGCGTCTGCCCTGATTAACGAAACCGGTGCCTATGAAGGTTTCATTCTCCATGCACAGGTTGGCTTCGGTACTGACAGCCAGTCTCAGACGATGGAAATTAAGTTCGAGTCCAATGGTGCTAAAGCCGATTACCTGCGCATCAACTTCATTGGCCGCGAAGGTGAACCAACATTTGGTATGGATCTGGTTAACGCCCTGATGTGGACCGCTGGCGTGCGTGACCTTATTCCTGAGCAGCAACAGGCACCTGATGGCACGGTCTGGGTATTCCCCGCGCTGACCAACAAAAAGGTCGGTTTTGTTCTACAGAAAGAGCTGCGCACCAAACAGACCGACGGTTCTGATACCTACCAGATGAACATCCGACACGTATTCCAGCCCGGCAGCCGTCTGACTTATGCTGAATTTGCCGAAAAACAACCTGCGGAGGCGATCGACAAGCTGCTACTCACCCTGAAAGATGTAGATAAGCGCCAGCCAGCAACAAACGGCCCCGGCAGCCAGCAGCGCGGCGGACCAACTGGAAACCGTTACGCCAACCAGGCGAACACCGTGGCGCCACAGTCGAACCTGCAACGTAACGCTGGCGGTCGAAACAACCAGACTCCACAAAATCAGCCTGAGCAGTGGGACGACGACATACCCTTCTGAGGTGTGAATTTTGTCAGCCGGTCATCATAACCGCCTCGCATGAGGCGGTTTTTGTTTCATCAACCATCAGCTGCCGAGGCAACTATGGACGAAACCTACACGTCACTCGCAACCGAAGCCGTTGCCCTTGAGCACAACGGCGAATTCTTCAGAGCATCCCAGGTATGGCGCCAGGCCAAAAAGAGAGCCTCAGGTGCCAACGTCAACTGGTCAAAACACCGCGCCCTCTTCTGCCTGGGTGCGTTTAAGCGCAGCAAACAGGGAGAGGAATAAATGTCCTGGATCACCACGCAGTCTGGCAAACACTTCGATTTCCTCAACATGTCGGCAGATGCCATCTGCATCGATGACATCGCCTGTGCGCTGTCGAATCTCTGCCGCTTTACCGGCCACGTTCAGGACTTCTACAGCGTCGCGCAGCACTCGGTCCACGTCAGCTATCTGGTGCCGCCCGAGTTCGCACTGGAAGCGTTGCTGCACGACGCGGCGGAGGCTTACTGCAACGATATTTCGTCACCTCTAAAGCAACTGTTGCCGGAATACCGCCGCATCATCAAATCAGTGGAAGAGGTCATCGCTGCTAAGTTTGGGTTTCCGTCGGCAATGAGCGACGAAGTTAAGCATGCCGACCTGGTGATGCTGGCGACCGAGCGCCGTGATCTCGATTTAGATGACGGCACGCCCTGGCCGATTCTTGAGGGAGTAGAACCAGCACCTTTTCTGCTATCCCCATTCAATCCCCGCCAGGCGCGTGTGTTGTTTCTACAGCGCTTCAATGATTTGAAAGGTGGCGATTATGCCTGACAAATTTCCCTACAATCTGGCAGTGCGCAAAATCGCACGCGAGCAGAAACGGACCATCAAAAAAACCGCCTGGTTCTGCGGTGTCTCGACCAGCACGTTGCGCCAGTTAATGAACAGCAAGCATACCTACATCAGCACGATCAAAAAGTATGCTGCCAAGTTCAATATGTCCATCATCCTTTTTATCCAAAAAGGACAGAGCAAAAATTAAGGCGGCGGCGAACACTTGTGCAAGCCAGCGGAAAGAAATTCACATGGCTATTCTTGTGAATTTAACTGGGCTGAAGAAATTATTGGTATTTATGAACAGTGAAGATTGGTACTGAATCACGCCCCACTTTTTCATGCGATTGAGAATAGAAACAGTTTTTAATTTTATGAATTTCGTTTAAATCATAAAGTCTGACAAGTTGAATACTTTGATCATTCTTCTGCATTTCATAATGTACATCACTCCTATCGCACCACCCAAAAACATACATTCCTCCCACACTTGTAAGCAAGTATGTTTCTTCGCCTCTTTTTTTAAATAGGTACTGCTGAGAAGCAGCGGAAACAGTCCCTAAGGGAAATGCCATGAAGACAATCATAACGGAACTTGAAAAAATATAAAAAATAGGTGCCTTAAGCCCTAATTTTGAATAGATCCCTATCGTTTGAGGAATGAACATGCCAATCAATATAAAGCCATTGATTGCAAAAACCTTAAAATACACCCCTGATTCATATACCCAACCAAACCTTCCACCATTCACGATTAGAATGGATATGGTCGAGGACAAAGCGATATAACCCAGAGTGAGAAATTTAAAGGAGTGTTTGAAAGGTTCAACCACCTTAACAATGAACATACCAATTATAGATGCCAACACTAAATAGGTGATTGGAAAAAATGAATCGAGAATGAAGTTCAGATCTAGTGTTTGAAACCCTATGCTGTAGCCATAGAAATAAGCATATCCCGACTGGTAAGCATAAGACATAAAATACACAACTGCTGTTACTAACGCCAACAATGGAACTTCAAAACTAAGATCATCCTTTTTAAACATCTCAATCTCCAATATGGATAAAGTTATGGCTTATGAGAAAAATTATCTTACAGCTATAAAGCGATTAAAAGAGAAAAAAAACCATCTCCTTAAAGAGGTCGGCGATCAGTGGCGCACGCCGGATCCGCTCTGGTGGGGTATCAACACAATGTTCGGTCCGTTCGTGCTGGACCTGTTTGCCGACGCCAGCAATGCCAAATGCGATGCGTTTTACACCGCCGAGGATAACGCGCTGGTGCAGGATTGGTCAGTGCGCCTGGCGGAATTGAACGGCGCGGCATACGCCAACCCGCCCTACAGCCGCGCCAGCCAGCATGAGGGGCATTATATCACCGGCATGCGGCACATCATCGCTCACACGCTGGCAATGCGTGAGGTTGGCGGGCGCTATGTGTTTCTCATCAAAGCAGCAACCGGCGAGGTGTGGTGGCCGGAAGATGCCGATCATATCGCCTTCATCCGCGGGCGAATAAGTTTTGATCTGCCCACCTGGTATCGGCCAGAACCGGGCCAGCCGGAAGAATCATCCGCCGGGTTCGGCGCGGCCATCGCGGTATTCGATAAAACGTGGCGCGGGCCAAAGTTCGATTATGTCAGCCGAGACGAGCTGGAAAAGCGTGGATCTGTATTGATGGCGCAGATTGAGCGTGCAGCAGCCCGGTTGATCCCACCGGCATCACCAGCGCCAGCTATACCGGTAACAGATAATGATATCTGGCCCCCTGAAGTTCAGTTGCTGGCCGGGCAGTTGCCGCAACTCGCCAGCCTGGGCACTGACCACCAGCGCAAAGTAAAGCACCACATCAACCGCATGCTGCTGGAACGCCAGCCATCAGCCGAAATCATTGCCGCAGCACAATCACTTACAGCCACATTCGGAGAACAGGCCCAATGAGGGAAATCATCGTCGATAATTTTGCCGGTGGGGGCGGAGCCAGCACCGGAATTGAAATGGCTACCGGCCGCAGCGTCGACATCGCGATTAACCACGACCCCAACGCGATCGCCATGCACACCACCAACCACCCCGACACCCTGCATTACTGTGAATCGGTATTCGACATCAACCCGCTGGCAGCCACCGCTGGCGCGCCGGTCGGCCTTGCCTGGTTCTCGCCTGACTGTCGCCACTTCAGCAAAGCCAAAGGAAGTAAGCCGGTCAAGAAGGAGATTCGGGGGCTGGCGTGGACTGTGATCCGCTGGGCGCTGGCGAAGCGGCCACGCGTTGTCATGCTGGAAAACGTGGAAGAGTTTAAAACCTGGGGGCCGCTGCTTGCCGATGAGGACCGGCCAGACCCGGCGCGCGCGGGAGAAACGTTCGCCGCATTCGTGGGCATGCTCAGCACCGGAGTTGCCGCTGATCACCCTGCGCTGGATGAAGTGTGTGAGTTCCTGAACATTAACCGTCACAGCGATGATGCGCGCCGCCTGGCGTCCGGGCTGGGTTATGCCGTCGAGCACCGTGAGCTTCGCGCCTGCGACTTCGGCGCGCCGACAATCCGCAAACGCTTCTTCATGGTAATGCGCTGCGACGGGCAGCCGGTAACGTGGCCGCAGCCAACGCACGGTGATCCAAAAAGCCTTGCGGTTCAGTCAGGGCACCTGAAGCCGTGGCGTACAGCAGCAGAGTGTATTGACTGGTCGATTCCCTGCCCCAGTATTTTCGACCGCGCTAAGCCGCTGGCAGAAAACACGATGAAACGCATCGCGCGCGGTATTCAGCGCTTCGTGATCGACAATCCGACGCCGTTCATCGTTAAGTGCAACCACACAAGCAACCGGACGAAATACGACTGTTTCCGGGGGCAGTCGCTGGAAGAACCGCTGAAAACCATCACCCAAACACACGGTTATGCTGTTGTGTCACCAGTGTTTGCTGGAACCGGCGGATCTACATTCCAGATGAAGCCGCGCCCAGTGGACAAACCGTTTTTCACGCTGCTAACGCAGAACCGCACCAACATCATCTGTCCGCGGCTGGCCCCGGTTATTTCCCGTCAGTTCGGCAGCAGCATCGGTCATCCAGTAGATGAGCCAGCGGGAACGGTCACCGCTGGCGGCGGTGGCAAAAGCGCGCTGGTCACCACCTTTCTGGCTAAGCACTTCGGCGGGAATTACACCGGCCCCGGCGCGGCGGTGGATGCACCAGCACACACCGTAACCACCACCGATCACCACGCGCTGGTTACCTCCAACCTGGTGAAGATGCGCGGCACCAACACCGGGCAGAAAGCAGATGATCCGCTGCAAACGGTTACCGCCGGTGGTAATCATTTCGGAGAGGTTCGGGCCTTCCTGATGAAATATTACGGCAATGAAAAAGGCGGCGTTGGCCTGAGTGACCCGCTCGGCACCGTCACCACCAATGACCGTTTCGGCCTGGTCACTGTAGAGGGAATTGATTACCAGATAGTGGATATCGGCATGCGGATGCTTCAGCCACATGAACTCTACGCCGCCCAGGGCTTCCCATCCTGGTATGTCATCGACCGCGATTATCGTGGCGTGAAATACGCCAAAGACAAACAGGTTGCCCGCTGTGGTAACGCCGTCCCGCCGCCGTTTGCCGAGGCGCTGGTGCGCGCCAATCTGCCTGAAATGTGCTCCCCATTAGCTATTCCACGCTCTGCTTGAAGAATAAGCACGCAAAATCTTCATATATTGCGCTTCGTTGCGCTTAAAACCTGGTAAAAAGACCCAGAGGTAGACTATGGCAAAACTACTCACTTTGCAGGAGTGGGCTGCTGATACATACTCGCGCCCTCCTTCCCTTTCCACACTTCGCCGCTGGGTGCGGGAAGGCCGTATTTATCCATGCCCCGAGTTACACGGAAGGGAATATAAACTTTCGCCCGATTCGGTTTATGTTGATCCGCGCAAAAGTAAGATGAAGCGCAAACCGGCGCACGTTGCCCCGCCCAGAAAGGGGTCGCTACTGGAGAAGTTGAAGCATGTCGAACAGACCGGAACGGTACGACGCTAACCTGCCAAGGAATCTGACTTATCGTAAGTCCAGGCAGAGTTATTACTGGCGAAATCCCGTGACAGGTCAGGAAATTTCTCTCGGACGCATTTCACGCAGGGAAGCGGTTGCCCAGGCTATTGAGGCAAATAACTATATCGAGGAAAATTATCTACCTTCGGCACTGCTCGACAGGTTGAAAGAGAAACCAACATTCACTTTCAGCAAATGGCTTGAACGTTACAGTGTCATTCTGGAGCGCAGGCAGTTGAAGCCGAACACAATGAAGATCCGGAGCAATCAGCTTTCAACACTTCAGGTTGAGTTTGGCCGCCAGCCCATCGAAGTGATTACCACGCGGGAAATCGCACTGTTTCTTGAAACCTACGTTGAATGCGGAAAGCGGAGTATGGCTGTTGCTCTCCGCTCTTTAATGCTGGACGTTTTCAGGGAAGCTGTCGTGGAGGGGATCATTGAGCGCAACCCGGTAGAGCCAACCAAGACCCCGCCACCAGAGGTTAAACGCGAACGGCTGTCTCTCGATAACTTCATCGCGATCCGCACTGCTGCGGCGTCTATGGGGGGCTGGCTCGAGTGTGCGATGAATATCGGGTTGCTAACCGGGCAGCGGCGTGAAGATATCACCAGGATGAAGTTCAGTGACATTGCAGATGGAAGGTTGTTTATCACACAGAGCAAGACCAGCCACAAACTGGCACTGCCGGTGACGTTGCGGCTGGAGATTATCGGGCTGGATCTGAATGGAGTGATAGAACGCTGCCGGGTAGGCAATCCTTCCGACAACCTGATTTATTCGTCAGTCCGGCGTGGTGGACGTAAAGCCGGCCCGGTTATGCCCGATGCCATGACCGCTGCGTTTGCTGAAGCTCGTGATTTGAGCGGGATTCAGTTCGGGGCAAATCCACCGACTTTCCATGAGATCAGAAGCCTTGCCAGTCGATTATATGAAGTAGAGAATGGAGAGGAATTCGCTCAAAGGTTGCTCGGCCATAAAAACATAGCCATGACCAAAAAGTACCTGGATTCGCGAGGTCAGGAATACGTTATGGTTTAAACCGGATATCGGAAGTTCGGACAAATTTCGGACATTTTCGGACGAATGAAAATAAATCGTTATAAATCATATAAATAAAAAAAGACCGAATACGATTCCTGTATCCGGTCCAGGGAAATGGCTCTTAGAGAGCCGTGCGCTAAAAGTTGGCATTAATGCAGGCGAGTTCGCCTTGCCTTTTAAAGGTAGACCACGGGTGATTATTTTCCAGCCAACTGTCACCGGGGGGGCGGAAAGCTGTCGACTCTGTGATCGCGACGGCAGAATACTTGAGGGATGAGGCGCAGCAGGCTCTGCCGCGCCATGCAGCGGGATTTACTTGTCGCAGAGTGCCTGAGCACGGGCGATAATCGGTTCCAGGCTCATTTTCTGTCCGGGATGGGCTTTATCATCAGCCTGAATTGAGCTGATCGATTCAGTGGTGCCGCGTCCGGACTTTTGGTTCGCTTCCGCTTTATCATTCAACGGGTAACGCAACAAGGTGCTGGGGTTGATGGCGAACAGCGCTCCCCCCTTCTCACAGCTCAACATGACTTCTTCCCGCGTGAACGGCCACTTGTCTTTGCCAATCTCAAAACGGCTGATGGTTATAATTTCAGCAGCCATCGCCTGGCTGCAAAGTGCCATCAGTACACAAGCTGGAATCAGTTTCTTCAGCAAAATGTCGACCTCATACATTCAATCGGTATTAATGATTCAGGCTGGTGCCAACGTGGCCAACACGCTGACCAACCCAATTACAGCGATCGCCAGCAGCAGCTCAAGCTGCGTCAGACGAATAAAAAGTGTTGCTGCATCGCTTCCGGCCAGACGAAAACGAGGAACCAACCAGTAGCGGTTAATCACAGCAATGGTCACCATCAACATGACCAGCAACACTTTGACAATCAGCAGCGTGCTCCACCATGTGGGCTGCCATTGCAATGGATCACCGGCAATCAACAGGCTGTTGAACATCCCGGTCAGCAACGCCAGCGCAACCGCCAGATGCCCATAGCGAGAGAAACGCATCATGCTGCGGATGGCATCAGCCCGATGGGCTATGTTGCGTGCGTCGCGCATCAGTAGTAGCAGTGGTAGCAAACCACCACTCCAGAACGCGGCAGAAATCAGATGCAAGGCGTGGTTTGCCTGCTGCAAGCTTCCCAGCCAGCCATCACGCATCGCCGCGTGGCCCACACCCGCTAATGCGATAAGCTGGAGTAATCCGGTCAGTAACAACAATTGCTGACACAACCTGCCTCGAAGCAATAACGCCAACACGCTCGCTAACGCGAAGAGAATCTCCCAGCGCCATACCCCGCCAAAACGGGTGCTCAGTACTGCCAGCCAGGTTTCTGCATCGGACACATTGCGCCAGTCACCGCTCATCAGGCCTGTTTGCGTCGCCAGCATTAACACTGCCGCCTGCAAACTCACCAGTGCGCTTAACGCCAGGATGCCACGCAGACGAAACGCCAGTACCGGACGAAAACGCGCCGGCGCCAGCAGTGCGGTGTAAAACGCACTGCCAGTCAGCAATAATACCGACAAAAAGTGGATCGCCCGCAGGCTTACCCACAGCGTGCTTAGCCCCATTACTTCACGCTAAACTGATAACTACCTTTGGTTTTATGACCATCAACCGAGAGCACATGCCAGTTCACCTGATAACTTCCCGCTGGCAGTGGCTGGCTCAGCGGTACAATCAGTTGATCATGTTGCTTTGCGTTAATCTGAGCTTTCCCAACCGGTACGGTTTGATTCTGTGCATTGCGGATTTCAACGCCGCTAAATGCCGGTTCGACATCTTCGGTAAACGTCAGAGTTAACGACTTGGGTGAAGCATCAACGGTAGATTTGTCAGCCGGAACCGGCGTTTTAAGGTGGGCATGCGCCAGCGCAAACTGACTGAAGGCCAGCGCGGATGACGCCAGCAACAGCGCCGCCAGGCGGCTTAATCTCGTCTTCTTCATCAGGCTATCCTCTTTTTTACGGCAATCTGCCGCAAGCGTGGCAGCAGGATACGCTGCTGTTCCGCAGGTGTCGATACCTGCAATGCGATCCCTTTTCCCTTGATCCTGAACGGGGAAAACATTACTTTTGCCCCTGTTTATCAGGAGAAAAACATGAGTCAAAACCTTGCCCTGCTGTCGCAGGAAGAGAAAGACAAAGTGAATGTCGATCTGGCAGCCGCTGGCGTGGCGTTTAAAGAGCGCTACAACATGCCGGTGGTAGCGGATTTGGTCGAAAGGGAGCAACCGGAAGCGCTGCGTGACTGGTTTCGCCAGCGTCTGATGCAATATCGTCAGGCGTCACTCAGCCTTTCTCGCCTGCCCTACGAACCGAAGCAGAAATAAGCCATGCTACGCGTAATCGATACCGAAACCTGCGGTTTACAGGGTGGTGTGGTTGAAGTGGCATCCGTGGATGTGATTGACGGGCAGATCCTCAATCCGATGAGTGATCTGATCTGCCCGGATCGCCCCATCAGCCGCCAGGCGATGGCCGTGCATCGCATCACTGAAGCGATGGTCGTGGGGAAACCCACCATTGAGCAGGCAATCGGTCGCTACCACGGCAGCCCCCATTACGTCGCGCACAACGCCAGTTTTGACAGGCGAATGCTGCCGGAAATGCCGGGGCTGTGGATTTGCACCATGACGCTGGCGCGTCAACTTTGGCCCGGTCAGAAATACGGTAACCAGGCCCTGCGTCATAGCCTGAAACTGGACGTCACCCCGCCCGCCAATTTGCACGCGCACCGCGCGCTGTACGATTGTTACGTCACCGCGGCGTTGCTGATTCGCATCATGGAGAAGTCTGGTTGGGATGCTGAGCAGATGGTCAGCCGTTGCCAGCCCGCACCGGTGGCCGATGATGTGTTCCCGTTTGGAAAATATCGCGGGCAAAGTATCGGCAGCGTGGCGCGCAAAGATCCCGGTTATCTGCGCTGGGTGCTGGAAAATGTGCGTGATTTGCGCCCACCACTGCGGCAGGCGCTGCGCAAGTACGTCAAAAATGATCAGTAGTCATGACGGTCTGGCAGAACACCCTGCGCCAGACCAATCAGGAAGGTAAACTCCTGCGCGACCCCTTCATAGGATTTAAAACGGCCTGATTTGCCACCGTGACCAGAATCCATATCGGTGCACAACAACAGCAACGTATCGTTGGTTTTTAGCTCGCGCAATTTCGCCACCCATTTTGCCGGTTCCCAGTACTGTACCTGTGAATCGTGCAGACCGGTGGTCACCAGCAAATGCGGATAGTCTTGTGCGGCCACGTTATCATACGGGCTGTATTGTCGGATGCTGTGATAATACGCCTCCTCCTCTGGATTGCCCCATTCATCATATTCCCCGGTAGTCAGCGGAATGGAAGGATCCAGCATGGTGGTCACCACATCCACAAATGGCACCTGCGCCACCACGCCGTGGTAAAGCTGCGGAGCCATATTGATCACCGCGCCCATCAATAACCCCCCGGCACTGCCCCCCATCGCGTATAACCGTTGCGGGTGACCAATTCCCTTCGCAACCAGCGCTTCCGTGACGTCGATAAAGTCAGTGAAGGTGTTCATCTTGTTGTGCAGTCGGCCATCGTCATACCATTGCTGACCCAGCTCGCCACCGCCCCGCACATGGATAATCGCATAGACAAAGCCACGTTCCAGCAAACTGATACGGCTGGTGCCGAAGCTGGCGTCCATGCTGCTGCCATAAGCACCGTAGCCATAAACCAGCATCGGGTTATTGCCCGTCTGGAAGTGCTTACGATGGTAGACCAGCGAAACCGGAACTTCCGTGCCATCGCGTACGGTTATCCAGTGATGTTCACTTTTATAATCATCCGGATTGAAACCCGGGACAGGCGTCTGCTTCAGCACACGCCGCTCGCCGCTTTCCATGTTGAGTTCAAATAACGTCGTTGGGGTGGTCATTGACGAGTAGCCGTAGCGCAGCGTATCGCTCTCCGGCGTTGGATTGTAGGCCAACCAGGTGACATAGGTGGGATCGTCAAAAGCAATGCCGGTGCTCTCACCGCTTTCCCAATGAATCTGACGCAGACTGGTCATCCCACGCGAGCGCTCTTCTACCACCAGCCAATGCTTGAACAGTTGAAAATCTTCCAGAACCACCTGATCGCGAGCCGGAATCAGCGTCTGCCAGCGATTTTCCGCCAACCAGGCGCTGCGGTATAAACCGAAATTCTTCCCTTCACGATTCGAACGAATATAAAACTGATGATTGTAGTGATCGATGGTGTATTCATGGTCGCGACGGCGTGGGCAAAAGACCTGGGGTTGAGCGTCAGGATATTCCGCATCGATCAGCTGAATCTCGCTGGTGGTGGTGCTAAACAGCGCAATCAGGATGAAGTGTTCAGAGGTGGTTTTGTGCACGCTGAGATGGAACGTATCATCCTTCTCCTCGTAGACCAGTTGATCATCAGATTGCGGATGCCCTAATTCGTGACGCCAGACCTGATAAGCCAGCAAAGTCTTGGGATGTTTACGCACGTAATAGACGGTACGCGAATCATTGGCCCAGGCGAGGCTGGAAGAGGCATCACTCAGCACCTCGGGATACCAGCTGCCGCTGACCAGGTTGCGAAAGCGAATGCCATACTGGCGACGAGAAAGAAAATCCTCCGCCAATGCCATCACCTGATTATCCGGGCTAATCGCCAGCGCCCCCATAGTGTAAAAATCGCTGTGCGACGCGCGCTGATTACCATCAAGCAGCAATTGCCATTCGGCATCGAGATCAGCTTCTTTCGGCTGGCGATAATAGGCCGGATATTCATTGCCGGTTTCATAACGACTCTGGTAACGGTAGCCGTTTTTCACGTAGGGCACCGAATGATCCTGCTGAGGAATGCGGTCGATAATCTCTTTCAGCACCCGATCCTGTAGTGGCGCCTGCGTAGCCATCATCGCTTTGCCATAGTCATTTTCAGCATGCAAATAGTCGATCACCTCGGGATTTTCCCGATCATCATCACGTAGCCAGAAATAATTGTCGGTGCGAGTTTCCCCATGCAGGGTCATTTGGTGAGGGACTTTTTTTGCCTGAGGATGATTCATAATGGTTCATTTCCCTGAAGAGACAACATTGTGCAAGCGTGGCACCGATCGCGCAGGAAGCCAAGCCATTGAGTACAAGGAAAATGTAAAACAAGGCCACCCAGGTGGCCTGTGCGGGGGTTAACTGGCGGGTAAGCTGGCTTTTTCAGCGGCGAGATCTTTTTGCATTTCGTCGCGTACATCCTGCGGGATCTTTAAGGCATCGCCCAATGCGGTCAGGTAACTGCGCTCCATAAAGTGGTCGACATCAATAGCTGCGCAACTGAGAAAATAGAGTTCCAGTGCCTCTTCTTCATTTTTCACATCAGCCGCCAGCCAGTGCGGATCGAGCGGGCGGTTCATCGCCTGCTGAATCAGGGCTTCCGCTTGCGCGCCGTAACCCGCCTGATGAATATTCTGCTCAATCGCCGCACGTTCACGATCGTCGATATGCCCATCACTCTTGGCCGCAAACACCAGGGCGGTGACCAACCTTTCAGCACGCTGATCCAGCGGCGTTTGCACCTGGCCGAAACCCGGTTGATCCTGATGGGTTTCACGTACCCGTTGCTTATATTTATTCCACAGCACGGCACCCGCTGCGGCTCCACCGCCAATAATCAACGCCTGCCCACCGTACTTGGTCAGCAACTTACGGGAGGATTTGCTGGCAATCAGCAAACCCGCCAGCCCACCTAACGCCCCCGGTGCCAGCATGTCGCTTAACCCGCTACCCCTACCGCTGCTTCCCTGCTTTTTCAGTACCGATTGAATTTGCTGCAACCAGTTATTCATCGTTTAACTCCTGTTTAAGAACCGGGTTTCACATGCTGCCGCAGTGGATGTCAGGAAACGTCAGAACGACGCAAAGTAAGGCAAACGTTGCCGTGCTGAAAAGATGAGAACGCAAACGTTTTCGTATATACTGCGCGCGCATTTTGACTGCTAAGGTGAAATTATGACGACTCTCGGAACCGCGCTGCGTCCTGCCGCAACGCGTGTCATGCTGTTAGGTTCAGGCGAGCTGGGTAAAGAAGTGGCACTGGAGTGCCAGCGTCTGGGTGTGGAAGTGATTGCTGTCGATCGCTACGCCGATGCGCCTGCCATGCATGTTGCCCATCGCAGCCATGTCATTAACATGCTGGATGGCGACGCATTGGCCGCGCTGATTGCCCAGGAGAAACCGGATTTCGTGGTGCCGGAAATCGAAGCCATCGACACCGAAAAACTGCTTGAGCTGGAGCAGCAAGGGCAAAAAGTGGTGCCCACCGCGCGCGCCGCGCGTCTGACTATGAATCGTGAAGGGATTCGTCGTCTGGCTGCCGAGGAACTGGCATTGCCGACTTCCACCTACCAATTTGCCGACAGCAAAGAAAACTTTGTTGCCGCCGCCAATGCCATTGGTTTTCCATGCATCGTCAAGCCGGTGATGAGTTCTTCCGGTAAAGGGCAGAGTTTTATTCGCGAAGCCAGCCAGCTCGACAAGGCCTGGGATTATGCGCAACAAGGTGGGCGCGCCGGTGCCGGTCGTGTGATTGTTGAAGGCGTGGTGAAGTTCGATTTCGAAATCACGCTGCTGACCATCAGCGCTGTCGATGGCATACATTTCTGTGCCCCGATCGGCCATCGTCAGGAAGATGGCGATTACCGTGAATCCTGGCAACCCCAGCAAATGAGCGACCTCGCCCTGCAACTCGCGCAAGCTATCGCGGAAAAAGTGGTTAAGGCACTGGGTGGTTATGGCCTGTTTGGCGTGGAATTGTTCGTGTGTGGCGATGAGGTGATCTTTAGCGAAGTGTCACCGCGTCCACACGATACCGGCATGGTAACGCTGATTTCTCAGGATCTGTCTGAGTTCGCGCTGCATGTCCGTGCCTTCCTCGGTTTACCGGTTGGCGGTATTCGTCAGTATGGCCCAGCGGCCAGCGCGGTGATTTTGCCGCAACTGGAAAGCACCAATGTACGCTTCGTAAATGTTGAAGCGGCACTGGGTGCGGGCTTGCAGTTACGTTTGTTCGGTAAGCCGGAAATCGCCGGTCAACGCCGTCTGGGCGTGGCGCTCGCCACCGGTGAGAATACCGATGACGCCGTTGCTCGCGCTATCAAAGCCGCAGCCGCGGTGAAAGTCGAAGGTTAACACCTGATGCGGTGAGCACCCGGCTCACCGCTCATCACTTATTTCGCGCCCGCTACCGCTTCGCGAGCCAGATGGGTAATACGATCCCAGTCACCCGCCTCCAGCGCATCGTTCGGCACCAGCCATGAGCCGCCAATACACAGCACGCTCTTCAGCGCCAGATAGTCACGATAGTTAGCCGGTGAGATACCGCCAGTTGGGCAGAAACGTACTTGTGGGAAGGGTCCGCCAATCGCCTGTAACGCTTTCACGCCACCGTTGGCCTCCGCCGGGAAGAATTTAAACTCGCGCAGACCATAGTCCATACCCGTCATCAGCTCGGATACGGTGCTGATACCCGGAATCAACGGCACCGGGCCTTCTACAGCCGCTTTCAGCAACGGTTCGGTGATACCGGGGCTGATGACAAACTGCGCGCCCGCGTCGGTCACTTCTTTCAACTGCTGGGGGTTGATAACGGTTCCCGCCCCGACAATCGCTTCCGGAACTTCTTTAATCATGGCACGCAGCGCATCCATCGCCACTGGCGTGCGCAGGGTCACTTCCAGCACGCGAACACCGCCCGCCACCAGCGCTTTAGCCATGGGTACGGCGTGTTCGAGTTTGTTTACCACAATGACCGGAACAACCGGTCCGGTGGTCAGGATCTGTTCTGCACTTGTTTTCCAGTTTTTCATCACGTTTCCTAAGGGTTTCAGTCAGGCCGTAGCTGGCCCGCAGGATGTTCCTGAGCATTACCATACAAGATCGGCGTGACTTACGTCTATCGGTGACGCCAGGTTTTTGAAACCACGGTTCAATTCAGGATGATGAAAAGGTTATACCGCCATGATCTCGCCGGAATCCGTTGCCAGCTGCACTCGCGTGCCATCCTGCCATTGTCTGGTACGCTTGCCGTTGCGGTCGATAAACACCGCTATCCCGCGTGCGGCGGCCAAAATCGCCGCATGAGATTGGGCATCGATGGTGGTAAAACAGACGCCCTCGGTCAGCATGCTGTCTAAGGCCATAATTTCCGAGGGCAAGAGATAATTAGCGATAATTAATGTGGGCGAATGCGCTGGCGGCAGAGTAAACAGAGGATGGCCGAGCAACAGCCCCAGCACCCGCATACCAACGTCATAAACATCGATATACCGTTCACGCAGATACGTATCCTCAATCGCCCGGTATTCATCGGCCATCTGGCTAATCACGCCAAGCCACAACTGCTCGACAGGTGCTGGTTGTTGCTCCAGCCGTTCAAGGGTGGTGTCGAACAACTCGCCATCTTCCAACATCATCTGGTGAGCGGAGAACATTGCCGCCTCATTGTCCGTCAGTTGCTCAGATGTGGTGGCAATCAATATCTCCAGTTCCTGCTTCGCCGCCGCAATCGCCTGACTCAGTCGGGCAATTTCGACGTCTTTTGCGGCCACTGCACGTTGCGTCAATTGTGGCAGGCCACGTTCGATGCGGCAGATCGTCACCGCCAGCACGCCGGACTTTTTTTTCACCACCGCCTCCGGCCCCGCGTTGTCATCGCCAAATTGCGTTGCTGCCAGCGCGGCAAATGCATCGATTGCCTGCTGCGCCTCAGGTCCATGAGCGTGCAACGTAATGACATCACCACATTTGATGCCCAACAGCGCCACATTGTTCATGCTCTTGGCATTCAACACACGGTCGCCATTGACGATTTGTACCTCCGCATCAAATTGATTCAGACAACGGGCAATCGCCGATGCCGGACGGGCGTGAATGCCGGTCGGATTGGTTATTGTCCAGGAAAAGCTTTTGCTGTCGTTGTGCGTGTCAGTTGGCCCCACCGGGAGCGGCATCGTTGGCAACGCCTCGCTCTGCCCCAACTGGGCGTACTTTGCTGTCAGCGCCTGATGTGCCTCTGCCATCACCTGTTCAACCGATTGCCCGGATGCCGCCGCGACCGCTGCCGCCACCGTGCCTTCCACCAGCGGCGCTGCGCAAATCTGCACCCGTGCCATCTTTTCCTCGCCAAGCAGCTCTTTCGCCATGTCGGTACTGAGGATCGCGCTTCCCATATCGACCATCACCAGCACATCGTCATCCAGCACCTCCTCAATGGCCATCATCACCGCGACCGGATCAGTACCAATCGGGTTTTCAGGATCATCAATGCCAGCCGCCAGGGCGAACTTTACTTTTCCCTGCGTCATTTGTGACGCCAGCTCAATCACGCCTTCAGCCAGCTTCCTGCTATGCGAAACCACCACAATATTAACCATAGTTGGATCACCTTATTGAGGACCACGTTTGTTAGCCAACAACCTCACAAAGTGTTTTAAATAACAGATAACTGGAGGTCGCACCGGGGTCCTGGTGTCCGATAGAACGTTCACCAAGATAACTGGCACGCCCTTTTGCGGCCCGCATCGGAATGGTGCTTTTCATCGCGGCCTCGGCCGCCACTAATGTGCTATTCAATGCACTGGTTAGCGGAGCTTCCTGCTGGGTTTGCAACGATGAAACAATGGCCGACAATGTATCCACCATGGTTTTATCACCCGGGTGTGCCATCCCGCGTGCGATGATACGCTCCGTGCCTTCGCGGTACAGGTTGTATAAATCCGTCACCGTTAATTCTTCTTTCGCCATGACACATTCGGCGGCTTTCAGGAAAAAAGTGCCATAGAGTGGCCCGCTGGCACCGCCAATGCTCGACAACAACACCATCCCGGTATTTTTCAAAATGGTGCCAATATCCTTATCTTCCAGCGTCGGCAGTTTCTCTTTGACCTTTTTGAAGCCACGATTCATGTTCAACCCGTGATCGGCATCGCCGATTTCGCGGTCCAGATTGGTCAGAAACTCTTGCTGCTGCTCAAAAACCGTTGCTGAGGCATCCAGCCAATCAATCACCTGTTTTTTGCTTACGACCATTGTTATCCCCCACAGAATGCTCTCTTCCCGCGTCACAGCGGCCTGGCTTTACTGACCAGACCGCGACACCAGGTTACATTTTCCAGCGTAGCGCTGGGGTGCTGACCGGAAAATCCCACAACGTCAGCATCTCTTCGTCGACTTTCAACAGCGTGATCGATACCCCCTGCATGTCGATGGAGCTACAGAACGTCCCCACCAGGTTGCGGGCGATATGGATGTTGCGCGCGGTCAGGATTTCTGCCGTTTTGCGGTACACCGCATACAGCTCTGATAACGGCGTGCCACCCAGCCCATTGACCAGCACAATCACGCTGTCCTGTTCATTTAACGGCTCGGTAGTCTGGCTGTTTTCCACCCACTCGCCTTTATCACCGTCCCACTGCCGCAACACGCGACTGTAGGGCGTATTGTCGAGAATTTCGTTGAGCATCTCTGTGACCAGGGTATCGCAGTCACTGTACTTCTCGCGGCGGATACCCGGTTCACCGTGGATACCAATACCAAATTCAATTTCATCATCAGCTAAATCAAAACTTGCCCGGCCCGCAGCGGGCACCGTACAGGCCGACAGTGCCACGCCGATTGAACGCCCACGGTTACTAATACGCGTCGCCAGTTGCACGCATTCATCCAGGCTGTAACCCTCTTCCGCCGCTGCGCCCAGAATTTTCTCTGCCAGCACCGTCGTGGCAACACCACGACGACCTGCGGTGTACAGGCTATCTTTCACCGCCACGTCATCGTCAATCACCGCCACCTGTACCGGAATGCCCTCGCCATGCAGCAATTCAGCGGCGGTTTCAAAGTTAAGAATGTCGCCGGTGTAATTTTTAATCAGCAACAGGATGCCGTTATCGCTGTTGACCTTTTGCGCGCATTCGTACATCTGATCGGGGGTTGGCGAGGTAAAAATATGTCCAGGGCAGGCACCGTCCAACATGCCAAAACCGACAAATCCACCGTGCATCGGTTCATGCCCTGACCCACCACCGGAAATCAGTGCAACCTTCGGTTTATCGGTGCGGCGACAGACATAGAAAGGTTCGATATTGACCGTTAATTCCGGATGCGCCAGGGCAAAGCCTTCAAGTTGTTCCCTGACAACATCATCAACCTTGTTGATTAACTTTTTCATCAATCTTTCCTCGTCATGTCCCCAGGCCGGTGCGGCCTGGGGGCGACTGTTATGGGGTAGTTAAGAGAGGTAATAAGAATTTGTATAATAGAGAGCCGACCGCACCGCCAATTAATGGACCGACAATCGGCACCCAGGCATAGCTCCAATCGGAACCGCCTTTGTTTTTAATCGGCAATAACGCATGCGCGATACGCGGGCCAAGGTCACGCGCCGGGTTGATCGCATAGCCGGTAGGTCCGCCTAATGACAAACCGATACTCCACACCAACACGCCGACCGCATAAGGCCCAAAACCACCGGCAATACCGTTGTGCGAGTTGAAAATCGCCAACACGCCGAATACCAGCATCGCAGTACCGATAATTTCAGTGACCAGGTTCCATTTATAGTCGCGGATAGCAGGACCGGTACAGAAAGTGGCAAGAATTAAGCCGGGATCATCGGAAACATCATAATGGCGCTTATACGTCAGCCAGACGAGGATAGCGCCAAGAAACGCCCCCACCAGTTGGCCGAGCATGTAAACCAGCACCATTCCCGATGGAATGCCCCCCTGAAGCCAGACAGCCAATGTCACTGCCGGATTGAGATGCGCGCCGCTGATCCAGCCGACGGCGTAAACAGCGACCGTCACCGCAAAACCCCACCCTGCGGTAATCACAATCCAGCCGCTACTTCCTCCCTTGGTTTGTTTTAAGACCACGTTGGCCACCACACCGTCGCCAAGCAGAATCAACAGCATGGTGCCGACCATTTCTGATAAAAAGATGTTCATCTTCCTTTCCTTTTATTAACAGTTGATATAACTGGTCGTCTTATGCAAGAACATGCTGAGAATAGAAAGGGAGAAAAAGGCTGTAAAAAATATTTTTTTGTTTAATTCAGAAACGTTATTTTTTCCGGGAAGGTTGCAAAAAGAAACATAATGACGGATGAAAACAGGGTTATTTGAACCCGGTCATACTGTATTCAAAGATGTGAGACATTTCACATCAGTTGTTTAAATAAATAAAAAACAAATTAAATACAATTGGTTAGTTTAAAATAATAGTGAACATTGATGCGGGAAACTATTTCCAGATCGCTGTCACAATTTGGCACGCTGCTTTACCGGGAAGCGTCAAAATACACTACATATAGCGTTATGCTCCGCGCCAGTGATCGGCTCTTACCCTGACAGACTCAATTAATAGCTGGGCCATTTTCAGCAGGAAGGCAATGCATGCGTCTCAATATGAAAGCAATATGGCGGGCATTCATCGCCAAGGATCCGGAGTTATATAACAACCTCACCAGTCTGGACCGCCCGGACATCAAACCCTGGCTGAAACAATCCTGGCTGCGTTGCCGACGCCTGTTGCGTCACGATCACTGGCCACAACAACTTTATGCCCGAGGCATAACCTTTGAGTCGCTGTGCCGCAACCAATCCGAAATGCTGAATATCTCATCCCCCATCATCGAAGATATTTTCGAATATCTTGATGCGCCGGATTGCGCCATCTTCGTGACCGACGAAACCGGTTGCACGTTGAAGTTTTATGCTACGCCGTCGATGGCGATCAGGCTGGCACCGCTCGGGATTCGCGAAAGCATTTATTGGCGCGAAGGCATGATGGGCAATAACGCCATCTCCAGCGCATTGTTGTTGCATGAAACCCTCAGCATCAAGGGCTATGAACATTTCAACCGACATCTGCACCCGTTTGAGATCTGCGCCGCACCGGTGTTCGGCAGCGACAGTACGCTGATGGGGGCGGTGGGGATTATTTTACTTAGCGCTCAGGAGAGCGCCCCGGCGCTGGGGTTGGCGCTGGTGCATTCCATTGAGCAACAGATCACCGCCAAACTGAATACCGATTTGATTCTGGCTGAGTCCAATCAACATCTCAGCGAAGTCCACGCCCTGCTGGATGGCGTGGAGGAAGGGGTACTGGCATGGGATAATAAAGGCACTATCCTCTATCTCAATATCCACGGTAGCGACTTGTTCGGGGTCAAAAGTGAAAAAATTCTCGGCAAAAATATTCACGATATCATCAAGCTACCGCAAAGCATTCTCAATGCGATCGCTCACAATCGTGAGGTTGATCTATTTGAAACCGCCATCGAATTTGCGGGTTCCTTCATCTCTCTGGCGATTTCACTGAAAATCGTCAAGGGACCGAACAATACCTCGGATCGTTATATCGCTCTGATGCACCCGATTGATCGCATCCGCGAGTTGGTCCATCGCCATAGCGGTATTGGTGCTCGGCTCACCTTTGATGACCTTGATTATGTCGGCACCTCAAATACCATTCGCCGCGTGGTGCGCCTGGCGCAACAGGCGGCGAAAGGTCGAGGTTCGGTGCTGCTGCATGGTGAGGAAGGGTTGGGTAAGTCCTATCTGGCTCAGGCCATTCATAATGCCAGCGAGCGTCAGGATAAGCCCTTTATCACCATCAACTGCCAGGCAATCCCGCGCGAAACCATGACCAGTGAGTTTCTCGGCGGCATCGTCAATGGCGACAAACATGTGATCTCAAAGTTTGAACTGGCCAAAGGCGGCACGCTTTTGTTGGAGAATGTGGAGTACCTGACCACCGAAGTCCAGACCGCCCTGCTGCAACTGCTGAAAACCGGCTTGCTGAGTAAGGCCAACCAACTGCTGGTACCGTTGGATGTACGGCTAATCACCACCACCAGCGTCGATATTAATCAGTACGTGGATGAAAACCGTTTTCGCCGCCATTTGCTGTATGAATTGCAGTCGTTCGATATCCATATCCCCCCTTTGCGCGAACGCAGTGAAGATATTCCGGCGCTGATTAAACGTTATCTGAAGATCATGAGCCGTGAAGTCGACAGCAATCTGTCGTTGTCAGAGGATGCGCTGCAACTGTTGACGCGTTACAGTTGGCCGGGAAATAACCGCGAGTTACGCAATGTGCTCGAGCGGGCTTTTAGTTACAGCGATGGCGCGGTAATCCGCGTCAAAGATATTCCCCTGGCGCTGATTGAACGTATTCGCGATCTGGCCACGCTCCCGCCGTCGAATGGTTTGCATAGCCTCATCGATATGGAACGTGATGCGTTAATTAAAGCCGCCGTCCAGTGTCAGGGCAAAGCCATAAAGATTACTCAGACGCTGAAGATCAGCCGCACCTCATTATGGCGCAAGCTGAAAGCTTTCAATATTCATCTGGAGGATTATAAATCACGTTGAGTTAAGGCATATTGCGTAGCGGCACGATTTATCGTGCGCGTTTTTCACGCACGAAATTGCGCGAAAAATCGCGCCGCTACCATTCTGTTACTCGAACTCGTTCCAGGAACGACCGTCGCGGGTGATCATCGCCACAGAGGCAACCGGTCCCCAGGTACCTGCCTGATAAGGTTTCGGTGCATCCGCATCGGCGCTCCATGCGTCCATGATGGAGTCAACCCAGGTCCATGCCGCTTCCACTTCATCACGACGCACAAACAGCGCCTGAATGCCACGCATGGTTTCCAGCAGCAGGCGCTCATAAGCATCCGCCAGATGGGACTGATTGAAGGTTTCAGAGTAGCTGAGGTCCAGTTTGGTGGTCTGCAATTTGTGTTTATGATCCAGACCCGGCACCTTGTTCAGGATCTCGATATCCACACCTTCATCCGGTTGCAGACGAATCGTCAGCTTGTTCTGCGGCAATTCAGCGTAGGAATCTTTGAACAGGTTCATTTCCGGGTTCTTGAAGTAGACCACCACTTCAGAACACTTGGTCGGCAGACGCTTACCGGTGCGCAGGTAGAACGGCACGCCTGCCCAGCGCCAGTTGTCGATATCGACACGGATCGCCACGAAGGTTTCGGTCGCGCTCTGCTTATTCGCGCCCTCTTCCTCCAGGTAGCCAGGGACTTTTTTACCCTGGACGAAACCGGCGGTGTACTGGCCACGCACGGTTTTGTCGCGCACGTTGCTCTGGTCGATACGACGCAGCGAACGCAGCACTTTGACCTTCTCATCACGAATCGCATCGGCGCTCAGATCAGACGGCGGTGACATGGCGATCATGGTCAGGATTTGCAGCAGATGGTTCTGGATCATGTCACGCATCTGGCCTGCTTTGTCGAAATACCCCCAACGGCCTTCGATACCAACCTCTTCAGCCACGGTAATCTGTACGTGGTCGATAGTGCGATTGTCCCAGTTATTCACAAAGATCGAGTTGGCAAAACGCAAGGCCAGCAGGTTCAATACCGTTTCTTTACCAAGGTAATGGTCGATACGGAAAACCTGGCTCTCTTCGAAGTATTTACCGACGCTGTCGTTAATCTCCTGAGAGGTTTCCAGTGAGGTGCCCAACGGCTTTTCCATCACCACGCGTGCCGGTTTGGCGTTCAGTTTGGCTGAACCCAGACCTTCACAAATCGCACCAAAGGTGCTCGGCGGCATCGCGAAGTAGTTAATGGTCACGCGATTTTTCTGGTCGAGCATTTTGCCCAGACGAGAGAAATGCGAGGTGTCGTTGACGTCGAGGTTACAGAAGTCGAGACGGCTGCTGAGTTTGTCCCACAGCGCTTCGTCGATCTTCTCTTTCATGAAGGTTTCCAGCGCTTCACGTACCACTTTGGTATACGCGTCTTTGTCCCACTCCGCGCGCCCCACACCAATGATCCGTGTGGTTTCGTGAATCTGACCGGCTTTTTCCAGCTGATACAGTGAAGGCAACAGTTTCCGGCGCGCAAGATCGCCTTTGGCACCGAAAATCACCAGATCGCATGCCTGGGCTGTTTGTGTTACCGCCATTTTCCTCTCCTCGTTGCAGGATATACCCGGTCGAGCGTCCTCATTTACCGGGTCCTTATTGTAATTTTCTTACAGCACAATGTACTTTTTTCCCGGTTCCAGGACAACCCGAACGGGGGTGTTGCATCAGATAACTCTGCACGCCATTTGCGACTAACGTGTGTTGTCGCGTGCGCTTTCGGCGCTTTTTTCTGTTTCGCGATTTGTCGGGGAAAACCTGGTGCGCGTCAAAGTATGACAAAAAAATCACGTTTACATTTATCCGCTACTGCGTGCGACCGCAGTTTACACGGTATATTGTTCTGAACAGAGCGCCCTTTCATCCAGGAATGAAATTGGCAAAAGTGGTGAGTGGTCATCGGGTTATCAATATGCTGGAACAGATTAAGGCGCAATTACCGACGCTGAGCAAATCGGAACGAAAAGTCGCAGAGCAAATCCTTGCTGCACCTCAGGAGGCGATGCATTCCAGTATCGCTACGCTTGCGCGTGCCGCACAGGTTAGCGAGCCAACGGTGAATCGCTTTTGCCACCGTATGGGTACGCGCGGGTTTCCGGATTTTAAACTGCAACTGGCACAAGGTTTAGCGAAAGGCCCGAACTGGGTCAGCCGGGGTGTGGAAGAAAATGACAGCGTCGAGCGCTACAGTCAGAAAATTTTTGATTCGGCGTTGGCCGGGTTAAGTCGCGTAAGCCAGCAACTGGATATGGCGGTGATTCATCAGGCGGTAAAGGCGCTGACACGGGCGAATAAGATTGCATTTTTTGGTCTGGGAGCCTCCGCCGTCGTGGCCCATGATGCCACCAATAAGTTTCTGCGTTTTAATCTGCCGGTCATCTGGTCAGAGGATATTGTGATCCAGCGCATGAGTTGCATAAATAGTGGACCAAATGACGTTTTTGTTCTCATATCACATACTGGTCGAACCAAAAATATGATAGAACTGGCTCGCCTGGCGCGTGTAAACGCTTCCACCGTTTTGGCTATCACCTCTCCCGGTTCACCGCTTGCAGCAGAAGCCACGCTGGCGCTGACGCTCGATGTCCCGGAAGATACTGATATCTATCTGCCGATGGTTTCCCGCCTGGCACAATTGACCCTGGTCGATGTCCTTGCAACGGGTTTTACCCTTGAGCGTGGCGCCTCTTTTCGCGAAAATCTGAAACGAGTGAAAGAGGCGCTGAGAGATTCGCGCCTGGAGAAGCATGTGCAGCAGGAAATCAATGCACAGCAAAATAATTAACATCGCATTCACATGTGAGTCGAATCACAGCCCATCGATCATATAGAATAGTGACCACAACGTGTCCAGATGACAGGGACACGATACTTAGTCAACGGAGTCCTTCATGTCCAGACGTCTCAGAAGAACCAAGATCGTAACAACCCTCGGCCCGGCAACCGATCGCGATAACAACCTCGAAAAAATCATTGCGGCAGGTGCGAACGTTGTTCGACTAAACTTCTCCCACGGAACCCCGGAAGATCACCAGCTACGCGCAAATAAAGTGCGTGAGATTGCGGCCAAACTGGGTCGCCATGTCGCCATTCTCGGCGATTTACAGGGTCCTAAAATTCGTGTTTCGACCTTCAAAGAAGGCAAAGTGTTCCTCAATGTCGGCGACCGTTTCCTGCTGGATGCCAGCCTGGGTAAAGGTGAAGGCGACAAAGAGAAAGTCGGCATCGACTATAAAGGTCTGCCGGCGGATGTGGTGCCAGGTGACATTCTGCTGCTGGACGATGGTCGCGTGCAGTTGAAGGTGCTGGAAGTTCAGGGCATGAAAGTGTTCACCGAGGTGACCGTCGGCGGCCCGCTTTCCAACAATAAAGGCATCAACAAACTGGGTGGTGGCCTGTCAGCCGAAGCGCTGACCGAGAAAGATAAGGCCGATATCCTCACCGCAGCAAAAATTGGCGTAGATTATCTGGCCGTCTCTTTCCCGCGTTGCGGCGAAGATATGAACTATGCGCGCCGTCTGGCGCGTGATGCCGGTTGCGATGCCAAACTGGTCGCAAAAGTGGAACGTGCTGAAGCGGTTGCCACGCAGGAAGCGATGGATGACATTATCCTCGCCTCTGACGTTGTGATGGTGGCGCGCGGTGATCTTGGCGTGGAAATTGGCGATCCGGAACTGGTCGGTATCCAGAAGGCACTGATTCGTCGTGCGCGTCAGCTGAATCGTACCATCATTACCGCGACACAGATGATGGAGTCGATGATTACCAACCCGATGCCAACCCGTGCAGAAGTTATGGACGTGGCAAACGCTGTGTTGGATGGCACCGACGCGGTAATGCTGTCAGCAGAAACAGCTGCCGGTCAGTACCCGGCGGAAACCGTGTCTGCGATGGCAAAAGTGTGTCTGGGTGCGGAGAAAATCCCAAGTGTCAATGTGTCCAAGCACCGTCTTGAAGTGCAGTTCGACAACATTGAAGAAGCCATCGCCATGTCTGCCATGTACGCCGCAAACCATTTGCAAGGCGTTACCGCGATTATCACCATGACTGAATCTGGCCGTACCGCGCTGATGACCTCCCGTATCACCTCCGGTCTGCCGATCTTCGCGATGTCACGTCATGAACGCACTCTGAACCTGACTGCGCTTTACCGCGGTGTAACGCCGGTTTACTTTGACAGCAACAATGATGGTGTTGCCGCTGCGCACGATGCCATTAACCTGCTGCGTGACAAAGGTTTCCTCGTTTCAGGCGACCTGGTGATTGTCACCCAGGGTGATGTCATGGCGACCACAGGCACCACCAATACCAGCCGTGTACTGCGCGTAGATTAATTACGCCCTCTGACAGCGGCTGTAACATTATGGACAACGCGACTGCTTCGGCAGTCGCGTTTTATTTTCTCTGTCAAGGAGGCCAGATGGCCCGCTATCAACCGATAACTCAACTCACCGGGCGCGTGCTGCTGTTTCCGCTGGCGTTGGTGTTGTTCGAGTTTGCCACCTATATCGCCCACGACATGATTCAACCCGGTATGTTGTTGGTGACGCAAGAGTTTCAGGTCGGCCCGGAATGGGTATCGACCTCACTGACGGCTTACCTGATGGGCGGCGTGGTGTTGCAATGGCTGCTTGGGCCGCTCTCCGACAAATATGGTCGACGGCCCGTATTGCTGTTCGGCATCCTGTTCTTTGCCGCCGCCTGTATGCTGACCACGCTGGTGCAGAACATCGAACAATTCGTAGCACTGCGTTTTATTCAGGGGATCAGCCTGTGCTTTATCGGCGCGGTCAGCTATGCGGCGGTACAGGAGGCTTTCGCTGAAGCGCTTGCCGTGCGCATGATGGCGTTAATGGCCAATGTGGCTCTGCTCGCCCCGTTAGCAGGACCGCTGGCGGGGGCCGCCTGGCTCAGCGTTGGCGACTGGCGCAGCATGTTCTGGTTATTCGCCGCCTGTAGCATCGTGGCGTTTGTGGTGTTGTGGCGCATCATGCCGGAGACGGCCGGTGATCGTAGCCATTCCATTGCCCTGCCGACGCTGGCGCGTGGCTATGGTCGTCTGGCGCGTGACCGCCAGGTGATGTATGGCTCTTTCGCCATCGGTCTGGTTTTTATCCCCATCCTGACCTGGGTAGCGTTATCCCCGGTGATCCTGATGCATGATGAAGGGTTATCTCGCCTGCATTATGCCTTGCTGCAATTACCGGTATTCCTCGCGATGATTGCCGGAAACCTGACGCTCGGTAAGCTGGCCGGTCGGGTGCCGATTGAGCAACCGGTAAAATTTGCCGCATGGCCAATTTTGCTTGGTCTGAGCATTGCGCTGCTGGCGAACCTGCTCAATAGCCACAGCTACCTGCTGCTGACGGCAGGATTGAGTTTGTACGCTTTTGGTGCCGGGATGGTTAACGCCGGTTTGTACCGTCTGACGCTGTATGCCAGCAACGAAGGGAAAGGCAGTATCGCCGCGATGCTCGGGATGATCAGCATTCTTACCCTGGCGATAGGTATCGAGCTGGCAAAAAGTGGTTATTTCAGCGGGGGTACACCGTGGTTCAGCGCGATTAACTTTATCAGCGGAGTGATGTGGTTTGGCCTGGTCACGCTGTTCCTGCGTGAACGTAAACGCCGTAGCCAGCTGGCTGAGGTGTGATTAATCAGGCGTTGAGTATCTGGCAAACATTATTCAACGCCTGAAATTGATCATATTTGCAGCGAAAAATTTCGCTTAAGATAATTGATGAAAAGATTTCATGATAGTGCAGTGAACTTTATTTTTGTGTATTTTATCGCCAACCTTATCATTAACTCAAATAGCCCGTGGACGTGCATAAAAATAAAATTTACTGCACAATGGCCGACTCCAATTAATTCGCAGCGGAAATTAACGCGCCAGACCCGGTAAAAAAGGTCCTTCCTGCTTCGGGCACGAAAAACCATCTAACCTTCTGCTTATAAACATAATTATTTAACTACGCCCGTTTACTCATCAGGCGATCGGTTATTATCGTCCCAAAAACACATTTTATTAGTTAATTTTACTGAAGTCTCACCTGACATTTTCTTATCCAAAAACTTACACTTGCCTGACACTTTACTGCGCATTAGGCTGTGCCCGCTGTTTAAGGATTAACGTAATTCAACACGGGATATAAAATGAAAAAAACTACTGTTGCGGTAATGATGATGGCCGCACTTTCAGGGAGCGCTTACGCTGAATCTGCGCAATTTATGCCAAACTTTTCAGCGGATAGCGTAAGTGTTGCAACCTCTATCGGGATGCTGGGCGGGAAATCGAAAGAACTGGTTTATGACACCAGCAACGCACGTAAAATTAGCCAGCTCGACTGGAAAATTAAAAACGTGGCGATCCTGAAAGGTGATTTCTCCTGGGATGCCTTCTCCTTTCTGACCCTGAACGCGCGTGGCTGGACCTCACTGGCTTCCGGTTCTGGCCATATGGATGACTACGACTGGCAGAACGCTAACCAGTCAAGCTGGACCGATCACTCATCACACCCCAGCACAGACGTGAACTACGCCAACGAATACGACCTGAATGTTAAAGGTTGGTTCTTGCAGGGTGATGATTACAAAGTGGGTGCTGTCGCAGGTTATCAGGAAACGCGTTTCAGCTGGACCGCGACCGGTGGTTCCTACAATTACGATAACGGCGCATTCCAGGGCAACTTCCCGAACGGTCAGGCAGGCATTGGCTACAGCCAGCGCTTCTCTATGCCGTACATTGGGTTAGTGGGCCAGTACCGTATCAACGATTTTGAATTCAACGCACAGTTCAAATTCAGTGATTGGGTTCGCGCACACGATAACGACGAACACTATCTGCGTGATTTGACCTTCCGTGAGAAAACATCGAACTCACGTTACTACGGCGCGTCAGTAGATGCGGGTTACTACGTCACTGCGAATGCGAAAGTGTTTGCTGAATTCACTTACAGCAAATATGAAGAAGGGAAAGGCGGTACTCAGGTGATCTACACCCCTACCGGCGAATCAGCCTCTTATGGCGGTGATGCTGCGGGTATCTCCAACAAGAACTATACCGTTACTGTTGGTCTGCAATATCGCTTCTGATGCAATGAACCTGTCGGGAGCACATCCCGACAGGTTTTTCCGTTATTTGCGTGGGTAAAGATCTTTACGCACGTAGGGTTCAATATCCCCCTCTTTGCGCGTCTTCAGTAATTTCAGAATCCAGGTGTACTGCTCGGGATGAGGACGGACAAAAATCTCCACCTCCTCATTCATACGCCGCGCCAGGGTTTTATCATCGGCATCCAGCAGATCATCCATCGGCGGACGGACATAGACCTCAAGACGATGCGTTTCGCTGTTATACACCGGAAACAACGGCACCACGCGCGCACGACACACCTTCATCAGACGCCCAACGGCAGGTAATGTCGCTTTATAGGTGGCAAAGAAATCGACAAACTCGCTGTGCTCGGCACCGTGATCCTGGTCCGGCAGATAATAGCCCCAATAGCCCTGGCGCACCGAGCTGATAAAGGGTTTGATACCGTCGTTACGCGCATGCATGCGGCCACCGAAACGGCGACGCACGGTGTTCCACACATAATCCATCAGTGGATCGCTTTGATTATGGAACATCGCCGCCATCATCTGACCTTCAGACGCCAGCAGCATGGCAGGAATATCAACACCCCAGCCGTGTGGCACAAGGAAAATAACGTTTTCGTTATTGGTCTGTAACTGATCGATAATTTCACGACCATACCAGTCAACACGCTGACGCACGCGCGCCGGGTCGCGGATGCCTAATTCGGCCATCATCACCATCGCCTGCGGCGCAGTGGCAAACATCTGGTCGACAATGGTTTCGCGTTCCGCTTCGCTTAATTCAGGCAGACAGTAATAAAGATTGATCAATGCACGACGACGCGCGCTTTTCGCCAGCTTTCCAGCCAGTTTGCCCAGACCACCCAGCACCGGATCGCGAACTTTAGCAGGCAACATCGCCATGCCAGCAAGCGCCCCAATCGCCAGCCAATTGCCCCAGTATTTCGGCTTTAAAAAAGAACGTTGAAAAACGGGTATAAACTCAATGTTATTTTTTTTACGGGTTTCCATGCACTCGCCTCTGACAATGACCGGTCAATAATAGTGACGATGACTAATTTTGCAATCTTCGTGCGTCAGATAGCAAAAAACCGACGAAGAATCCGTCGGTTTTTACTCACTACTCGCGATAAAGCGTTATTTCAACGCCAGCTGTGGCAGGTACGATTTCACATCCGCCAGATAGCTGGTCCGTTCTTTACCGGTCAAACCTTCCATACGTGGCAGCTTCGCTGTCAGCGGATTCACCGCCTGATTATTGATCCAAATTTCATAGTGCAGGTGTGGGCCGGTTGAACGCCCGGTATTACCGGAGAGGGCGATACGATCGCCGCGTTTCACTTTCTGGCCCGGTTTCACCAACACTTTGCTCAGATGCATGTAGCGCGTCATATACTGACGACCATGTCGAATCGCCACGTAATTACCAGCGGCACCGCCATTCTTTGCCACCACCACTTCACCGTCGCCCACCGCCAGGACCGGCGTGCCAATCGGCAATGCAAAGTCGACACCACGGTGCGGCGCAATGCGACCGGTGACCGGATTCAGACGACGCGGGTTAAAGTTGGATGAGACGCGGAACTGCTTCACCGTTGGGAAACGCATAAAACCACGCGCCAGACCAGAACCATTGCGATCATAGAATTTGCCGTCTTCGGCGCGGAACGCATAGTAATCCTTGCCACCAGTTCGCAGACGAACACCGACCAATTGGCTTTGTGCGCTTTTACCGTTCAGCATTTCACGAGACATCAGCACGCTGAACTGATCGCCAGCACGCAGCTTGCGGAAATCCATCTGCCACTGCAACGCCTTGATCACATTGCTGGTTTCCGCACTGGTTAATCCGGCACTGCGGGCGCTGGCGGCAAAACTGCCACGCACTTCACCTTTCAGCACGCTGTTCTGCCATTCACCCTTTTGCAGCTCCTGCTGCATTTTATAGCTGCCATTCGGCTGGCGCTCATAACGACGGGTTTCACGGCGATCCATTTCCCAGCTGAAGGTCTGCAACTGACCGTCGGCATTCAGTGTCCAGCTCAGCTGCTGTCCCACGCGCAGACCGCGTAGATCTTTGTCGCTGCTGACCAGGGCATTGATGTCGCTCAGATCGATACCGTATTGATTCAACGCGCTACTCAGGGTATCCCCGGAAGATACGGTGTAATCATGGACGTTCGGATTTTCCGGTACGTCTTTATCGATATCATCCGCAGGAATATCTTCTTCCGGTTCCGGCTCAGGCGCGGTCTGATCGATCGGCTCACTGGCTTCCGGCAACAGATGCGGGGATTCGAACTTGTCCAGTGTGATGCTTTTAACAACCGGCGTATCGTCACTGGGATGATAAACATAGGGCCGCCATACTGCGACGGCCAGAGTGATAACAGTTAATGACCCCAGCATAACGCGGTGGGGGCGCGGCAAATTATTAAATGCGAGGGCGACAGAGCGGGCTATCTGCTGCACTTTTACCTATTCCTCTATGCTCCATTCAGGCAGCTTGCATACTGGCTCGACAACTGTGAGAGGAATTTCACGTAGCTGTCTTTGGTTAAGCTGATCCCCATGCCCAACGGATCCAGGGTGCCTTTACGCACATTGGTTCCCCGTGACACTGCATCGATGACTGCTGGCCTGAATTGTGGTTCAGCGAAAACGCATGTGGCTTTCTGCTCAACCAACTGTGTTCGTATCTGATTTAAACGCTGTGCGCCCGGTTGGATCTCAGGATTGACGGTAAAATGCCCTAATGGTGATAAACCGTAATGTTTCTCAAAGTAGCTATAAGCGTCGTGAAAAACGAAGTAACCCTTATTCCGCACCGGCGCGAGCTGCGCGCCAATGTGTTTGTCGGTATCCGCTAATTCTGCCTCGAACTGATGCAGGTTTGCGTCTAGTTTGGCCTTGCTTTGCGGCATAAGTTCCAATAATTTCCCATGGATTGCAACCGCTGATTGCCTTGCTATCTCTGGGGACATCCACAAATGCATATTAAACTCACCGTGATGGTGATGTTCATCAGACACGTCTTGTTGACCAGACTTTACTGATTCCTTACTCAACTCTGCATCATGTTCGTGCTCGTCATCATCGATACCACGAATCAAAAGTGGTTTAACTCCTGCAATATCAGCAATTTCGAGGTTTTTATTTGCCGGAAGTTGCGCCGCCGATTTAGTCAGGAACGCCTCCATTTCAGGGCCAACCCAAACCACTAAGTCCGCGTTTTTTATACGTTTTACATCTGAAGGGCGTAGTGCATAATCATGCTCAGACGCACCATCCGGCAAAAGTACTTCAACCGGCGTGACGCCATCGGCGATCGCAGCGGCAATGAATCCAATGGGTTTAATCGAAGCAACAACCGCAGCCGATGCTGGCAGAGCAAAAGAAGCAGCCATTGCTGCCGCAGGAAGGGTAAAAGCAAGGCGCTTTTTAATGTGTAACATAATGCGTCATTCCATCGTGACCAGTTGATGGAATGTGATATTATAACATCCGAAATTCTGTGCAACCTGTAAATATCATGCCTTCACTTGTTACGCTCGAAAACATCTCTGTGAAATTCGCTCAGCGTCCGGTACTTGCGGGTATCAGCCTCAAACTGGAGCCGGGAAGAATTTTAACGTTACTTGGCCCTAACGGTGCCGGGAAATCGACCCTGGTGCGCGTCGTGCTGGGTCTGCTGACGCCCGATAGCGGCGAAGTGAAACGCGACGCCAATTTACGTATTGGTTATGTGCCGCAAAAGCTGCATATCGACCCTACCCTGCCGATTAGCGTCGAACGCTTTATGCGTTTATCGCGTGGCAGTCGCGCCGATGCCATCCTGCCAGCGTTGAAGCGCGTGCAGGCGGGCCATCTGTTGCACGCACCGTTGCAGAAATTATCCGGTGGTGAAACCCAACGAGTCCTGCTGGCCCGCGCGCTGCTCAGTGACCCGCAATTGCTGGTACTGGATGAACCGACACAAGGGGTGGATGTGAATGGTCAGGTCGCGCTGTATGACCTGATTGACCAACTGCGCCGCGAGCTTAACTGCGGTGTGCTGATGGTCTCGCACGATCTGCATCTGGTTATGGCAAAAACCGACGAAGTGCTGTGCCTCAATCATCATATCTGCTGTTCCGGCACCCCGGAGGCGGTATCGCAACACCCGGAATTCATCGCCATGTTTGGTCCGCGCGGTGCACAGCAACTGGCTATCTATCGCCACCATCATAATCATCGTCACGATTTACAGGGACGCATCGTTCTGCGCAAAGGAAACGGCCCGTCATGATTGAACTGTTATTACCCGGCTGGCTGGGTGGTGTGTTTCTGGCACTGGCCGCCGGTCCCCTCGGCGCTTTTGTCGTCTGGCGCCGTATGTCCTATTTTGGTGACACCCTGGCGCACGCGTCACTGCTTGGTGTGGCATTCGGCCTGCTGTTTAACGTTAACCCCTATTATGCGGTGATCGTGGTCACGGTCTGCCTCGCGTTGGGGCTGGTGTGGCTTGAGCGGCGTCCTCATCTGGCCATTGATACCCTGCTGGGCATTATGGCGCACAGCGCGTTATCGCTGGGCCTGGTGGTGGTCAGCCTGATGTCCGGGGTTCGCGTTGATTTAATGGCGTATCTGTTCGGTGACCTGCTTGCAGTCACACCGCAGGATTTGTGGATGATGGGTGGGGGTGTGGCGATTGTGCTGGCGGTGATGGCATGGCAGTGGCGTTCTTTGCTGTCAATGACTATCAGCCCGGAGCTGGCGCAGGTCGACGGTGTCAATATTCAACGTACACGTCTGATGTTGATGCTGGTCACCGCGCTGACCATTGGCGTGGCGATGAAATTTGTCGGTGCGCTGATTATTACCTCATTGCTGATCATCCCGGCGGCCACCGCACGCCGCTTTTCCCGTTCGCCTGAGCAGATGGCGGGGTTTGCGGTAATCATCGGTATTCTCGCGGTGACCGGCGGTTTAAGCTTTTCAGCGTTGTACGACACGCCTGCCGGTCCTTCGGTGGTGCTCTGCGCAGCCATGCTGTTTATCATCAGCATGGCAAAAAAACCGGCGTCCTGACGCCGGTTTACTCTTCGCGCGAAATGCCGAAGTGACGATACGCATGCTGCGTTGCCATACGGCCACGCGGCGTGCGTTGAATGAACCCTTGTTGGATCAGGAAGGGTTCAATCACATCCTCAATGGTTTCACGCTCTTCACCGATGGCAGCAGCCAGGTTATCCAGCCCCACCGGCCCGCCCATAAACTTATCGATAATCGCCAGCAACAGCTTACGATCCATATAGTCAAAACCCTGGCTGTCGACATTCAGCATATCCAGCGCGCTGGCGGAAACGTCTCCACTCATGTTGCCATTGGCGCGTACTTCGGCAAAGTCACGCACACGGCGCAGCAGACGGTTCGCAATACGTGGTGTACCGCGTGAACGACGGGCGATTTCCAGCGCGCCTTCCTCACTTAATGTCAGGCCAAGACAGGCCGCGCTACGACCCACAATATGTTGCAGGTCAGCCACGTTGTAGAACTCAAGGCGCTGAACAATGCCAAAGCGATCGCGCAGCGGCGAAGTCAATGAACCCGCACGCGTTGTGGCACCAATCAGGGTAAAGGGAGGGAGATCCAGCTTGATCGAGCGCGCAGCCGGGCCTTCGCCAATCATAATATCCAGCTGGTAATCTTCCATCGCCGGATAAAGGACCTCTTCCACCACCGGTGACAGCCGATGGATCTCATCGATGAACAGCACATCATGCGGTTCAAGGTTGGTCAGCATCGCCGCCAGATCCCCTGCTTTCTCCAGCACCGGCCCCGAAGTGGTGCGCAGATTGACACCCATTTCATTGGCGACAATGTTTGCCAGCGTGGTTTTGCCGAGGCCCGGGGGACCAAAAATTAACAGATGATCGAGCGCATCACCGCGCAACTGCGCAGCCTTGATGAAGATCTCCATCTGTTCACGCACCTGTGGCTGACCGACATATTCTGCCAGCAGCTTAGGACGGATGGCGCGGTCAAGACTCTCTTCTTCGTTGACACTGCCGGCCGAGACCAGGCGATCGGCTTCAATCATGCATTACCTCAAATGGCTGCGCGCAGGGCTTCACGGATCAGGGTTTCACAATCCGCATCGGGTCGGCCAATTTTGCTGACCATACGGCTGGCTTCCTGCGGTTTATACCCCAGCGCTACCAGCGCCGCAACCGCTTCTGCTTCGGCGTCGTTGTTCTCTGGTGCCGCAGATGGCGTGGTCAGGGTAAAGGCGTTATCACCACCAAACAGGTCGCCATGCATCCCTTTGAAGCGGTCTTTCATCTCGACAACCAGACGCTCGGCGGTTTTTTTCCCGACGCCGGGGAGTTTCACCAGCACCGCAATCTCTTCTTTTTCCACGGCGGTAACGAACTGCTGAGCCGACATGCCGGAGAGGATCGCCAGTGCCAGTTTTGGCCCCACGCCGTTGACCTTGATTAGCTCGCGGAATAGCGCTCGCTCCTGCTTGCTGTTAAAGCCGAACAGCAGTTGCGCATCTTCACGCACCACGAACTGGGTGAAGATGATGGCTTCCTGATTGAGTTCAGGCAGCTCATAGAAGCAGGTCATTGGCATATGCACTTCGTAACCGACACCGTGCGCCTCAATCAACACCAGCGGCGGCTGTTTTTCCAGAATATTGCCTCGTAGACGACCAATCACCTGAACGCTTCCTTATTTGTATGAACCCGTATGGCGGCTATTTATAACATAAAAAAGGCTGGATGAATATCCAGCCTGATGGGGGTGTTCGTTAGCCCGATCGTAGCCTGCCGCGCGTCAGCACCAGTTTGCTGTCACTCATCCGTGCGGCATTCTGGCTGACGTGGCAGTGAGTGATGGCAATCGCCAACGCATCGGCCGCATCGGCCTGGGGATTCGCCGGTAACTTCAGTAAGGTTCGCACCATGTGCTGCACCTGGCTTTTCTCCGCGCTACCGATGCCGGTAACCGTCTGCTTCACCTGGCGCGCCGCGTATTCAAACACCGGCAAATCGAGATTCACCGCGGCAACAATCGCCGCACCACGAGCCTGTCCCAGCTTCAGCGCAGAATCCGCGTTTTTCGCCATAAACACCTGTTCGATGGCAAAAAAGTCCGGGGAAAATTGGGTGATGATTTCGCTGACGCCAGCGTAAATCAGTTTGAGACGGGAAGGCAGGTCGGTCACGTTGGTGCGGATACAGCCGCTGCCCAGGTAACTGAGCTGGCGGCCGGTCTGACGAATAACACCGTAACCGGTGACGCGCGAGCCGGGATCGATCCCGAGAATTATTGCCATAGCGCGCCTCCGGCAGGTTGCGGTTGAGAAAACGCCATTACAGCGTTTCCGCCACCTCATCAGAAATTTCACCGTTATGGTAAACTTCCTGCACGTCGTCACAATCTTCCAGCATATCAATCAGACGCAGCAGTTTTGGTGCGGTTTCCGCATCCAGATCGGCTTTGGTCGATGGGATCATGGTGACTTCAGCTTCATCGGCTTTCAGGCCAGCGGCCTCCAGCGCATCGCGCACTGCGCCCAACTGTTCCCAGGCGGTGAAGACATCAATCGCACCATCATCGTAGCTCACGACATCTTCCGCACCGGCTTCCAGCGCAGCTTCCATCAGGGTATCTTCATCCTGGCCCGGAGCAAACGAGATCACGCCTTTTTTGCTGAACAGGTAGGAAACGGAGCCGTCTGTGCCGAGGTTGCCACCCGTTTTGGTGAAGGCATGACGCACTTCGCCCACGGTACGGTTACGGTTGTCACTCAGACACTCAACCATGACCGCTGAACCACCCGGCCCGTAGCCTTCATAGATGATGGTTTCCATGTTGGAATCATCTTCACCACCCACGCCACGCGCGATTGCACGGTTCATGGTGTCACGGGTCATGTTGTTGGACAGGGCTTTGTCCATTGCAGCACGCAGGCGCGGGTTAGAACCGGCATCGCCACCACCCAGTTTCGCGGCAGTGACCAGCTCACGAATGATTTTGGTGAAGATTTTACCGCGCTTTGCATCCTGAGCAGCCTTACGGTGCTTGGTGTTTGCCCATTTACTATGTCCGGCCATTTCTCATCTCTCGTCTATTGCACGGGCTATCTTGCTGGCGGTGTACAACCTCGCTGCGCCGATAACGCCCGTCTGTTTAAGTCTGCAATGCAGTTAAACCGCATCGAATAAATAAAAATCTTAAAGAATTTGCCGCCGGAAAAACGCGCGGCGGCTGGCATTCAGATAAATTCTTCAATTGCCTGGCGGTTACTCCAGGACTTGGTCAGGGCTGCTGCATCCGCGGGAGCCAGCCAGCGCGCGGCAAGGTGTTCGCTGAGGATCACCTCGCGCTCGGCGGGCAGTGCCAACCTGAACCAGTGCTCGCGGTTGTGGGTGGTACCCGGGGCGTAGCGGTGGCGATAATGCGGGAAGATCTCAAATTCGATCTGTTTGTGGCAATCCACCAGCGCCAGCTGTTCATTCACCACATCAATCGCCAGTTCCTCCTGCACTTCACGCTGAGCGGCCTGAAGCGGGGTTTCCCCGGCTTCGAGGCTGCCGGTGACCGATTGCCAGAAGCTGTCGTCATCACGGCGTTGCAGCATCAACACCCGGCCCGAGTCCTGAGCAAAAATCACCACCAGAACCGAAACCGGATGCTTATAACCCATTATTTATTCTCGAGCTTGTCTTTCTTCGGTGCCAACTGAATCCCCAGATCCGCCAGCGCGGCCGGATTGGCTTCGCTTGGCGCTTCGGTCATCAGACAGGCCGCCGCAGTTGTTTTCGGGAAGGCGATAACATCACGAATGTTGTCAGTGCCGGTCAGCAGCATGGTGACGCGGTCCAGACCGAAAGCCAGACCCGCATGCGGTGGCGTACCATATTTCAGTGCATCCAGCAGGAAGCCGAACTTCTCGCGCTGTTCTTCTTCAGCAATGCCGAGAATGCTGAACACCGCCTGCTGCATGTTGCCATTGTGGATACGTACCGAACCGCCGCCCACTTCATAACCGTTGATCACCATATCGTAAGCGTTGGCGATTGCCTGCTCCGGGTTAGCCGCCAGCTCTGATGCCGTCATCTCTTTCGGCGAGGTGAACGGATGGTGCATCGCCGCCAGACCGCCTTCGTCATCCGCTTCGAACATCGGGAAGTCGATCACCCACAGCGGTGCCCAGGCTTTGTCATTGGTGATTTGCAGGTCGCGCCCCACTTTCAGACGCAGCGCACCCAGCGCATCTGACACCACTTTGGCGCGGTCAGCACCAAAGAAGATCACATCACCATCCTGCGCACCGGTACGCTCCAGGATCGCGGCCACAATCTCAGGACTCAGGAACTTCGCAACCGGGCTTTGAACCCCTTCGAAGCCTTTCGCCAGCTCGTTGACCTTCATCCACGCCAGGCCTTTCGCGCCGTAGATCTCAACGAACTTACCGTATTCATCAATCTGTTTACGGCTCAGGGTCGCACCACCCGGAACACGCAACGCTGCCACACGGCCTTTCACGTCGTTCGCCGGGCCAGAGAACACCTGGAACTCAACGTTTTTCAGCAGATCAGCAACATCTACCAGTTCCATCGGGTTGCGCAGGTCTGGCTTATCGGAACCGTAACGACGCATCGCTTCCGCGAAGGTCATCTGCGGGAAGCTACCGAGATCAACACCTTTGATATCCAACCACAGTTCACGGATCAGACGTTCCATCACTTCACGCACCTGCTCGGCGGTCATGAAGGAGGTTTCAACGTCGATCTGGGTGAATTCAGGCTGGCGGTCAGCGCGCAGGTCTTCGTCGCGGAAGCATTTGACGATCTGATAGTAACGGTCAAAACCGGACATCATCAGCAGCTGTTTGAACAGCTGCGGAGACTGCGGCAGCGCATAGAATTTACCTTTATGCACGCGGCTCGGTACCAGGTAATCACGCGCGCCTTCCGGTGTGGCTTTGGTCAGCATCGGGGTTTCGATATCGAGAAAACCTTCGCTATCCATAAAGCGACGCACGAAGCTGGTGATTTTCGCGCGAGTTTTCAGACGCTGCGCCATTTCCGGACGACGCAGGTCAAGGTAACGGTATTTTAAGCGTGCTTCTTCGCTGTTGACCTGGTTGGAGTCCAACGGCAGCGGCTCAGCACGGTTAATGATGTTCAGGTCGTGGGCAAAGATTTCAATCTCGCCGGTTGCCATGTCGCTGTTTTTATTCTTCTCATCACGCGCACGCACGGTGCCGGTAATCTGAATACAGAATTCGTTACGCAGCTCAGACGCCAGCTGGAAAGCCTCCTGGCGATCGGGATCGAAGAACACCTGCACGATGCCTTCACGATCGCGCATATCGATAAAAATCAGGCTACCCAGATCGCGACGGCGGTTTACCCAGCCGCAAAGAGTGACTTGCTGACCCACATGAGACAGATTGAGCTGTCCGCAATATTCTGTACGCATAACGTATCCTTTTAACTTCGCCGCTGCTGCTGCTGACAACATCAGGCCGCGTAACCTTCTGAGATGCTGCCGCAAAAAAGGCGGCTATTATAATGGAAAAAGCCAGACAGGATAAGTAGAGCCGCGCCAAAGCCAACAAAACATCTGCTTTTGTCACAGCTTGTTATCCCACGGTTGCGAAAACCGGTTAACCTGTGGCGGATTTTACCGCCTGGAGATCATTTTTGACGCTACGTATTGGTTTGCCGCAGTGGCAGCATCCACACTGGAAACAATTTGGCCTGGAGACACTGGCGGATTACGCGCAGTTATTCGATTGTGTCGAAGGCAACACCACCCTCTACGCCCTGCCGAAACCGGAAGTCGTCCAGCGCTGGTACGATATGACCCACGATGATTTCCGCTTCTGCTTTAAATTTCCCGCCAGCATTAGCCACCAGGCTGCACTGCGTCAGTGCGATGACTTGCTGGCTGAGTTTTTCCGCCTGCTGGACCCGTTAGCCAACCGCATCGGCCAATATTGGCTACAACTGCCCTCCACCTTTGCTCCGGCACAGCTGCATGACCTGTGGCAATTTCTGGATAGCCTGCCACGCCGCTTCAGCTATGGCGTGGAAGTGCGCCACGCGGCGTTCTTCGCTAAAGGGGAAGCCGAGCGCGCCCTGAATCGCGGCCTGCAACAGCGTGGGGTAAATCGGGTGATCCTCGATAGCCGCCCGGTGCATGCTTCACAATCGCAAACTGCCGCCGCCATTGAAGCACGCAGAAAGAAGCCGCGCGTACCACCGCATGCAGTGCGCACCGGGCAGCAACCGATGGTCCGTTTTATCGGGAGCGATAGCGTGACCGAAAGCCTGCCGCTGTTTCAACCGTGGCAGAGTAAGCTGGCGGAATGGCAGGTGGAGAGCGATCCACTGCTGTTTATCCATACCCCGGATATGGGCGAGGTTTTCCCGCTGATTCAGGCATTGTGGCCACAGTTGCAGCAACTGGAACCGTGTCTGCCCGCCCTGCCCGTCTGGCCGCAGCAATCGAGCCTGTTCTGATCGCGCAGGCTACACTCATGGGAAACGGGTGCAGCCTGCGGCAGTTTCTGCCAGAATAGCGCCCTTTCCGTTTTCTCTCCGGATATTTCATTATGTCTGACCGCGATACGCTATTTTCCGCGCCCATTAATAAATTGGGTGACTGGACCTTTGACGAGCGCGTGGCTGAAGTCTTTCCTGATATGGTTCAGCGCTCGATCCCTGGTTATTCCAACATCATTTCGATGATTGGCATGCTGGCAGAACGCTTTGTCCAGCCCAACAGCCAGGTCTACGATCTCGGCTGCTCGCTGGGTGCGGCGACGCTTTCGGTGCGCCGCAATATCCATGTGCCGGGTTGCCAGATCATTGCAGTCGATAATTCACCGGCGATGGTGGAACGCTGCCGTCGTCATATCGACGCTTTCCGTGCCGATACGCCGGTTCAGGTGTTAGAAGCGGATATCCGCGATATTCCGATCGAAAACGCTTCCCTGGTGGTGTTGAACTTTACGTTGCAATTCCTCGAACCCGATGCACGCGTGCTGCTGCTGGAGAAAATCGCTCAGGGGTTGAACCCGGGCGGCGCGCTGGTGCTGTCTGAGAAATTCAGCTTTGAAGATGCTGAAGTCGGCGAGTTGCTGTTTAACATGCATCACGACTTTAAGCGGGCCAATGGCTACAGCGAGCTGGAGATCAGTCAAAAGCGCAGCATGCTGGAAAACGTGATGTTGACCGACAGCGTAGAAACCCATAAGGCCCGTCTGAAACAGGCCGGTTTTGGTCACGCAGAGTTGTGGTTCCAGTGCTTTAACTTTGGCTCACTGGTGGCGTTGAAATGATTGATTTTGGCAGGTTCTATCAACAAATCGCGACCGGCCCGCTCGCCAGTTGGCTGGAAGTGTTACCGGCACAGGTTGCGGCCTGGCAGCGTGAAAATTTGCACGGCCACTTTCGCAACTGGGAAAAGTCGGTTGAACACCTTCCGGCGCTGGTGCCGCATAAACTTGATTTACTCCATAGCGTCAGTGCCCAGCAGGATGATTTAACCGAGCGTCAGCGCACCGGGATTGAGAAACTGCTGCGTAATTTGATGCCGTGGCGCAAAGGGCCGTTTTCCCTGTACGGCACCGAGATCGACACCGAATGGCGTTCGGACTGGAAGTGGCAGCGTGTGTTGCCGCATATCTCGCCGCTGGCGGGCCGTACCGTGCTGGATGTCGGCTGCGGTAGCGGTTATCACATGTGGCGCATGGTCGGTGCGGGCGCGCAGTTGGTGGTGGGCATCGACCCGATGCAGTTGTTTCTCTGTCAGTTCGAAGCGGTGCGTAAACTGTTGGGCGACGATCGCCGCGCGCATCTGCTGCCGCTCGGCATTGAGCAGCTCCCGGCGCTACAGGCGTTCGATACCGTGTTTTCGATGGGCGTGTTGTATCACCGCCGTTCACCGCTGGACCATCTGCTGCAACTGAAAAATCAGTTAGTCAGCGAGGGGGAGTTGGTGCTGGAAACGCTGGTGATTGAAGGTGATGAGAACGCGGTACTGGTGCCCGGTGAACGTTATGCGCAGATGCGTAACGTTTACTTTATTCCGTCTGCCGCTGCACTGAAAAGCTGGCTGGAGAAGTGTGGCTTTGTGGATGTGCGCATTGCTGATTACGCTATCACCTCGGTGGAGGAGCAGCGTCGCACCGACTGGATGACCAGTGAGTCACTGGCCGAATTCCTGGATCCGCACGACAGCAGTAAAACGGTAGAAGGTTACCCGGCTCCGCTGCGCGCGGTGCTGATAGCCCGCAAACCGTAAGCCTTAACGCCGCGACAGCGCCAGCTTCGCGGCGAACCCGATAAACACGCAACCGGTCAGTCGGTCCATCACTTTAATCACCGCCGGACGGCGCAGATGCGCAGCAAAGTAGTGGCTACCGCCAATCAGCACAGCATTCCACACCAGGCCAATCGCCATATGGGTCAGCGCCATCAAGGTACACCACAACGGCACGGAAGCGCCGGCTGGAATAAACTGCGGCAGAAAAGTGACATAAAACACCCCCACTTTCGGGTTCAGCATATTACCGAGTAAACCGCGTACGAAGCAGGCGAAAAAGCCTTGCTCTTTGGTGGCGCTGGGCTGCCCCTCCAGCGCCTGGGTGCGCGGATTCAGCAGCAACTTCACCCCGAGCCACAGCAGATATAACGCCCCGATCCATTTCAGCAGGTTATACGCCATCTCGGACGCCAGCAGTAACGCACCCAACCCCAGCCCCACCATCACGCCCCAGGCCAGACAACCTAATGTCACGCCAAACGCGGTGGCGGAAGCGCGTTGCCAGCCCTGAGCTGCTGCGGTACGCAGCACCAGCGCCGTATCGAAACCCGGTGTTAAGGTGAGGATGGTGATGGCAAACAGAAATGAAATCAGTAACGTCATGGCCGACTCCCGGTGAATTGTCCTACATCTTAACGTTGTGTCTGCGTGAACACGATAGTTACCTTCCGTGATTAATTGAGAATGATTCTCAACTTGCCACCAAAGGTTAAATTGCCGTCAGGCTTCTGTGTCAGTGTGGTGCCAGTCTCTTTTCTAACCCAAAGGAGTTATGGCTATGAGTAAATTTATTTTCTCTTCACCACGGAAGTATGTTCAAGGCGCTGGCGTGCTGGATGAACTGGGGTCATACATCGCCGAGCTGGGTCATCACGCGTTTCTGGTGGCCGATGATATTGTCTGGCAGCTGATTGGCGAGCGTACCCAGCTGACCTTAAAAGCTGCCAGCGTCGAGTTCAGCCGCCAGGCGTTTAAGGGTGAGGCGTCCAGCAATGAGATCAACCGTCTGACGCAACTGGCACAGTCTCAGGGCAGCAACGTGATTGTCGGGCTGGGCGGCGGTAAGACGCTGGATACGGTAAAAGCGGTAGCCGATGAACTGAAGCTGCCGGTCGCCATCGTCCCGACGGTCGCGTCAACCGATGCGCCTTGTAGCGCGCTTTCAGTGATCTACTCCGACAGCGGCGTGTTTGAAAGCTATCGTTTCTACAGCAAAAACCCGGATCTGGTACTGGTGGATACCGCCGTCTGTGCCGCTGCACCGGCGCGCCTGTTCGCCTCGGGTATTGCTGATGGTCTTGCCACCTGGGTTGAAGCCCAGGCGGTGCTCCGTTCACATGCCAAATCAATGGTCAATGGCGATCCCACTATCGCCGGTCTGGCGATCGCCCGCGCCTGTGAAGAAACGCTGCTGACCTGGGGTTTCAGCGCCTGGACCGCCGTGTCGGAGAAACGCGTGACGCCTGCGGTGGAAGCGGTGGTGGAAGCCAATACCCTGCTCTCTGGCCTGGGTTTTGAAAATGCCGGACTGGCGGGCGCGCACGCCATTCATAATGGCTTTACCGCCATCGATGGCGATATCCATCATCTGACGCACGGCGAGAAAGTGGCTTATGGCACGCTGACGCAGATGGTGCTGGAGCAACGCCCGGATGAGGAAATTGCCCGCTATATCCGTTTCTATCGCTCGATCAACATGCCTACCACCCTGAAAGAGGTGCATCTGGAGAGTGAAAGCTGGGAGAATCTGGTGCGGGTCGGCGCGCTGGCAAACAGTGACGGTGATACGCTCAAAAACCTCAATCCACATCTCTCACCGGAAGATATTGCTAACGCCATTTTGGCGGTCGATGCGTTCAGCAAAACGGTGAAATAAGCCTGCCTGCGGCGCGGTTTAACGCGCCGCTAACGAGATTACTGTTCTTCCGTTGGCTTATCCCAATACTGATATTTATATGCCGAACTCAGGTGGCGCTCGATAGTCCCTTTCTCAAACACTTCCGTTTCATGCAAATAACTTAGCGTGCAGTTGCCGACCTCGTCCCATAGCTGACATTCATCGACAGAACGGATGGTGCTGACGGGGGTGCTGGCCGTGCCGTTCAGACGTAACTCACGCCATTGGTTATCGTAGGTGTAGGTATCTTTGCTGCGTGCGCTGGTGGCGCTGGTCACCAGACCTTGTGGATTCCAGTTGTAGACACTCTCGCCGTTGGTCAGCTCATCGCTGCCGCGCGCGATACTGCGCTCCAGCCGAAAGTGTTTGTCATAGCGATAGGTGGTATCGGTGAAGCCATCTTTGCCCATGCTGGTAAATTTATCCGACGAGCTGATGATGTTTCCGCGCTGTCCCATCTGCCAGTTGATGGTACCCTGCCGGTTATCTACCACCACTTCTTTACCTTCTTTCAGCACCTTGACCAGATAAGCATATTCAGCGACCCAGCCGCCCTGCACCCGTGCGATATGTTGCTCCATGCTGAGGACCACATTGCTTTCACTTTTATCGTAACTGATATCTGCCACCATTAAATCACCGCAGGGATCAAACTGCCCCAGAATCCGTTTTTGTGAATCCACATCTTTGCCAAACTCACCGGCAATAACCTGACGTACCGCGCCTTTGGCATTGCCACCCAGCATGATCCAGTTGTTGCTATTGGTGATATTTTTGCTCAGCGGTGGGCATTGCGTGCTGACGGCCAGCGCAGCGCCACTGAGCGGAAAAAGCAGCAGTAAAACGGCACAAGAGATGGATTTCATGATGGTTATCCGTGAATAGCCTTAACGTCAATGTAAGCATCTTTTTCCATGATGCGCTATGGCCTGGTTAAAAGTTGCTATTGCCGTGGAAGGGAAAGACCGCCGCCAGTGCGTATTGATTAACTGTTTGAAATTGAATGATGTGCGGTGCCGGGTGCCTCCCGGTGAGCCGGATAAGCCCCAATCCCGGCCCGCATGACACGTCAGAAACCTTGGCTTTGCCCCTCCGCACAGGGGGATTCACCGCATAACGGCCAAATTACGCAGCGCAAAAGTTTATTTATACTTTGATTTAATTACTTAACCCCAGTCTCACCACGGAAATATCACTTTCGTGATCGATGTTGCATTTAATCCAGCATCCCAATGCAGAACCCTTCTGAATAAAGTCAAGCCTTATTAAGCATCTATTGTTTGGTTACTCACAAGATTACTCTCAAGGACGATCTTCTAAACTCCCCAAGGCAATCTTAATAAAACGAGTAGTACCCTACCTTACCTGACTCGATACTAAGGGGTTGAGCATGATTCAATCAGCAAGTGATATCCAGAAGCGCAGCGACGAAAAACGGGGTGTCAAACCTAAAACCTATAAACTGCCGTTGCAAACCATTGATCGTATCGAGTTGCTGGCAAGTGATACCGGGGTGTCTCAGGCGGCTATCATTGCCACGGCCATTGATATTTATGAGCAGTCGTTAAAGCGCGTTTGATAAAAAGAACCCCAGCAAGAAGACTGGGGTTTGGTACTTGCAAACATCACGTCAGGCTATCGGCGTGCTGTGCGGCAAAAATGGTACGATGTCAGGCGACCCGGATGCTGTTCATTTGCATCATGCTTTTCATGGCTTCAACCACATCACCATCAACGCAATAGCGGCTGAATTCATCGTTTTCCGCTTCTGAACACATCGATACACCCGCTTTACGGTAGCGCATCGGAGAAGCAACTAAGCGGCTGGCCGAGCTGTGAACCTCCTGCAAACCACTATCGAGAAACTTTTGCAGGTTGCTTAAACGGACGCCAGCCCCTGCCATAATAATTGGACCGCTACTCTGTTCATTAAGTTCCCGTAATAATGGAATTCCGGTTTCCGCACTTTGCTGCTGGCCCGAAGTCAGTATCCGCGCGATACCCAGATCAGTTAACACTTCAAGCGCGCGTTTCGGGCTGTGGCACAAATCAAAGGCGCGATGGAAGGTCACCGCCATCCCATCACACAGCGCCATAATCTGCCGCATACGGGCGATATCCACATGGGCATCTTCGTCCAGCATACCAATCACCAGCCCAGGGAAACCCAGCTCGCGTATCAGCGCCACATCCGACTTCATGGTTTCAAACTCACGGTCGGTGTAGCAAAAATCGCCGCCGCGTGGTCGAACAATCGGATGGACCGGAATGGTAATTTCTCGTCGTACGGCTTCCAGCACCCCTGCGGATGGGGTTAACCCGCCTTCGCGTGGCGCGCTGCACAGCTCCAGACGGTCAGCACCGGACAGCTGCGCAGTCATTGCACAGTCGATGCCGTAGCAGCATATTTCCAGTTTCGTCATACTTTTCTCCTTTACATGACAGCTGGCTCGGGAAGATTGCTTAAGTTAGTCTGCTCATTGGAGACAGTTTACGTGGAAAACTCACTATGGCATTCAATTTTGACCAATGGATAGACCGTCGTCACAGCGATAGTTTGAAATGGCACAAATATGGCGATCAGGATGTACTGCCACTCTGGGTTGCGGATACCGATTTTCGCTCCCCTGAATGCGTTATTGAAGCGATAAAGCAGCGCGCTGAGCATGGGGTTTTTGGTTATGGCGACACCCCCAGCGGTTTGATAGATATCACAATATCCCGCCTTGAACAGCGTTATGGCTGGCGCATTCAACCGGAGTGGATTGTCTTTCTGCCTGGCGTGGTATGCGGCCTCAATCTTTCGGTCCGTGCATTTACCGACTCCGAACAAAGCACGGTCGCACCGGCACCCATTTATCCACCGTTTCGCGCGGCGGCGAAACTGGCTGAACGCGCGCAGATCAGTCTGCCGTTGCGATTAGAAGGTCAGCGCTGGCTTATGGATTTACACACTGCCCCTGAAAGATTGCAGGGCGATGAACGTTTATTGATGCTGTGTAATCCGCAAAATCCCGGCGGCACGGTCTATCGCCGTTCAGAACTGCTGGCGCAACTGGCTTTTGCCCAACAGCACGATATGATTGTCTGCTCCGATGAAATTCATTGTGATTTGCTTCTCACTCCAGGCGTGGAGCATATTCCCTTTGCCACCTTAAGCGAGGATGCAGCCCAGCGCAGCATTACACTGATTTCCCCTTCAAAAACCTTCAACATTGCGGGTCTTGGTGCCTCAATGGCGATCATCCCCAACCCGGAATTGCGCAGGCGCTTTAAACAAACACGTCAGGGGATTGTGCCCGGTGTGGATATCCTGGCATTGGTGGCCGCAGAAGCCGCATGGCGCGGCGGAGATGACTGGCTGGCGGCGCAGATCGCCTATCTGCGCGCCAACCGCGACCGGCTAGTTGAGCAGGTGAATGCGTTGCCGGGACTGAGTATGGTCGCACCCGAAGCGACTTATCTTGGCTGGATCGATGCCAGCGGGCTGGGTGTCGACAACCCGACGGGTTATTTCGAACAGCATGGTCTGGGGTTCTCGCCAGGACACGATTTTGGTGATGGCCGCTTCGTGCGCTTTAACTTCGGCTGTACCCGCGCCACGCTGGAGGAAGCGATCACGCGACTGCAACGGGCGATCGCTGCACGGCGCTAGTCTTGCTCGCTGGCGACGATCTCTTCCAGCCGCCACGGATGAAATTTGATGGTTGTTTGCCCATCCGTGACCGCCAGGGTCGGATTGGGCAGACGCTCCTTTTCGCCCTGCGGGGCGCTGGTTTTAAAGGAGATGCCAGGCTGCATCAACGCCTCATCGGCCAGCAGCGCCATCGCCCGCATGCCCAGCGTGTCCGGTTCACCACGCAGCACAATTTCCACATGTTCCCAGCCCTCGTGGCGATAAAGTTTTTCCCCCGGCCACGGCAACTCAATCACATCGATCTGCCATCCCGCCAGTTGCAGCGGCTGATGCAGTTTGAACAAACAAATCGGACGACCATTGATCATCGCTTCAGAGAACTGGCTACCGATTTGCAGCAAACCTTGCTTCCAGCGCTCCGCTGTCGCGTATTGATGGCAACGAACGGCCACATGATCGGCGTCGTGTTCATTCAGTTGCAGACCTAAACGTTCAGCAAATTGCTGCAATGCCTGTTCAAAGCGCAGCAGGTCTTGTTCCAAATCCTTCAGTTCTGAAGGAAAAATCATCGTCATGCGTCAATTACTCCGCTATCAGTTTAAATATTTTAATCAATCCAGCACATTGCTTTTCCAGAGCTTCTGACGGCAAAATAGTCAGAATCCTCTGATTTAGCCGCAAAACCCCCGAAAAACCGTATAAAAGTGCCTTTGAATTAGGATTAATCGCAGGCACAGGTCCAGTTGTTACTTTATGAAAGTACCTTAACGACATGTTTAATATAACAATAATTAATACAATGAGATAAGTCTTATTTAGCCTGCGAACAATTGCAGCCTGAAATCCTTTCTTATAAATTTGTGGCTACACAAATTAAAGGAATGGCCCTATGTCTATGCTCATTGTTGTCGCGGTCCTGATTGCATTGATGGGATTTGCTATTTCCCGCCACTGGAAGGTACGTGAAGACAAAAGCGTCAAAAATCCTCGTCGCTTTCAACGGCGCCGTTAATCGGCGCTGGAGTTTCCCTGCCTGATTCCGGCGTCTATCCGATAGCTGACGCACTCTAACATTTCACGTATACTTCCCGTCTTATTTTTTCCGTCCCGCCCGCCCAACAGCGCCTCTGCGGGATGACGACATCGGCTCGCACATGGCAGGCGAGCAATTTCAGCATATGAAGGTAACGCGGTGAATATTCAGGCTCTTCTTTCCGACAAAGTCGGTCAGGCAATGATCGCGGCAGGTGCGCCTGTCGATTGCGAACCACAGGTACGTCAGTCCGCTAAAGTGCAATTCGGCGACTACCAGGCGAACGGTATCATGGCCGTGGCGAAAAAGCTCGGTCAGGCACCGCGTCAGTTGGCTGAACAGGTGATCCAGCATCTCGATCTGCACGGCATTGCCAGCAAGGTTGAAATCGCCGGGCCGGGTTTTATCAACATTTTCCTTGATCACCAGTGGCTGGCTGACCAGGCCGCGCAGGCGCTGAACTTACCGCGTCTTGGCGTCAGCAACGTGGCGGCGCAAACCATTGTCGTCGACTATTCTGCCCCTAACGTCGCGAAAGAGATGCACGTCGGCCACGTCCGTTCCACCATCATCGGTGATGCTGCGGTGCGTACGCTGGAGTTCCTCGGCCATCATGTCATCCGCGCTAACCACGTTGGCGACTGGGGTACGCAGTTCGGCATGTTGATCGCTTATCTGGAGAAACAGCAGAGCGAGCATCATGAAGATATCGCGCTGGCCGACCTCGAAGCCTTTTATCGCGAAGCCAAACGCACCTATGACGAAGATGAAGCCTTCGCGGAACGTGCCCGTGGCTATGTGGTGAAATTGCAGGGTGGCGATGAGTATTGCCGTACCATGTGGAAGAAGCTGGTCGACATCACCATGAGTCAGAACCAGAAAGTTTATGACCGTCTGAACGTCACCCTGACGCGCAAAGATGTGATGGGTGAAAGCCTGTACAACGATATGCTGCCGGGCATCGTTGCTGATCTGAAAGAAAAAGGTCTGGCAGTGATCAGCGAAGGCGCAACCGTGGTGTTCCTTGATGAATTCAAAAACAAGGAAGGCGAACCTATGGGGGTCATCGTGCAGAAGAAAGATGGCGGTTACCTCTACACCACCACCGACATCGCCTGCGCGAAATATCGTTATGAAACCCTTCATGCTGACCGCGTGCTGTACTACATCGATTCACGTCAGCATCAGCACCTGCAACAAGCCTGGACCATCGTACGCAAAGCCGGTTACGTACCGGAATCGGTGCCGCTTGAACACCACGCATTCGGCATGATGCTGGGCAAAGATGGCCGTCCGTTCAAAACCCGTAGCGGCGGCACCATCAAACTGGCCGACCTGCTGGATGAAGCGGTGGAACGCGCGCTGGCGTTGGTGAGCGAGAAAAACCCGGAAATGTCTGCCGACGAGTTACAGGCGCTGGCAGAAGTGGTAGGTATTGGTGCGGTGAAATATGCCGACCTGTCAAAAAGCCGCACCACCGATTACATTTTCGACTGGGATAATATGTTGGCCTTTGAAGGCAACACCGCACCTTACATGCAGTATGCCTACACCCGCGTGCTGTCGGTGTTCCGCAAAGCCGGTATCGACGCCGACAGCCTGCAAGGCAACATCATTCTGTCTGAAGAGCGTGAAGCCCAACTGGCAACCCGCCTGCTGCAATTCGAAGAAGTGATCACCCTGGTGGCACGCGATGGTACGCCGCATGTGATGTGTGCTTATCTTTACGATCTGGCTGGCCTGTTCTCCGGCTTCTATGAACATTGCCCGATTCTGGCGGCGGAAGATGAGCAGGTGCGCAACAGCCGTCTGCAACTGGCGGCGCTTACCGCGAAAACCCTCAAACAAGGTCTTGATACCCTGGGTATCAAAACCGTCGAGCGTATGTAATACGAAAAACCCGCCAACCGGCGGGTTTTTTATTGGCTACTGATAATTCACCGTCACTTCGCTGCTCACCACGCGCAAACCTGGTGGCATCGCTCCCCGGCCATTAAAACCAAACGCCAGATGCAGGGTTTCATCGGCAGCGACATGTGCCAGCCCGCGCGTGGTGCCGCTGGCGCCGTCCAGCAACACGCAACTCTGGTTGGCACACAGCCGAACCACCAGTCCTGACGGGGCGGGACGGCTCAGCTTATAACGCCAACTGACCTGAGAAATAACGCCCGGCACCGGGCCAGCAGCGCGCAGCGGTGGCGAGCTTAGCCAGTTGCCACGCGCCCCGAGACTCGGTCCACTGGCGCTGGCATGCCATGCCCCCTCGGCAGCCACCGCCCACAAGGGCAGCAGCAGAAATAATCCCGGCCACACGCGGCGCATCTTATTTGCCCCCGATGGTGGCGGTCATACGGATCTGACGATTATCCGTCAGCTCCATATTGGAGAGCACCACCAGCTGAGGCAGATTGCGACGCAGGAAGCGTGCCAATAACGCACGTAGCGGATGGTTCACCAGCAGCACCGGCGGTGCTCCCAGCATCTCCTGACGTTGCAGCGCATCCTGCGCCTGATGCAACAGACGGTCAGCCAGACCCGGCTCCAGACCGCCACCGCCCTGCAACGCCTGCAACAGCAGACGTTCCAGCGTCGCATCCAGGCCAATCACCTGCACTTCGCCGTTACCCGGGAACCACTGCTGGGTGATCGCACGGCCCAGCGCCACCCGCACCACGCTGGTCAGCTCCTGCGCATCAGTCTGCACCGGCGCATGCTCCGCCAGGGTTTCAATAATGGTACGCATATCGCGAATCGACACACGTTCGGTCAGCAAATTCTGCAACACCTTGTGCAGCGTGGTCAGGGTGATCACGCCCGGCACCAAATCTTCGGTCAGTTTCGGCATTTCCTGCGTGACACGATCCAACAGTTGCTGCGCTTCCTGACGACCAAACAGCTCGCTGGCGTATTGACCGATCAGATGATTCAAGTGTGTCGCCACCACGGTACTGGCTTCCACCACCGTGAAGCCCTGAATCTGTGCCTGTTCTTTCAGCGCGCTGTCGATCCAGATCGCAGCCAGACCAAAGGCCGGATCGACGGTGGCTTCACCCGGCAAGGTGCCTGCTGCGGTACCCGGGTTAATCGCCATCCAGCGTCCCGGATAGGCATCACCGCTGCCAATCTCTACCCCTTTCATCAGAATACGGTAGCGCGCAGGCGGCAGTTCCATATTGTCGCGAATATGCACCACCGGCGGCAGGAAACCGACCTCCTGCGCCACTTTTTTACGGATACTACGAATACGTCCCAGCAGCTCACCATTTTGCAGGTGATCGACCATCGGGATCAGACGATAGCCTACTTCCATCCCGAGCGAATCTTCCAACTGGACATCGGTCCAGGAGGCTTCCACTGTCGCCGGGGTTTCCTGATTTTTCACCACGCTGGACGCTTCTGGCTGTTTCTTCGGCTGCATTTGACGTCCACGCAGCCACCATGCCAGTCCCAGCAACGCAGCGGTAAACAGCAGAAAGACAAAGTTCGGCATGCCCGGCACCAGGCCCAGCAGACCAATAACTCCGGCACTCAGCATCAGTACGCGCGGATTGTTAAACAGCTGCCCGACCATCTGCTCGCCCACATCCTGATCGGTGCTGACGCGCGTGACAATAACACCGGCGGCGGTAGAGATGACCAGCGCCGGGATCTGCGCCACCAGACCGTCACCGATGGTCAGCAGCGTATAGGTTTCCGCCGCGTGCCCCAGATCCAGACCATGCTGCACCACGCCAACCAGCAGACCACCGATGACGTTAATCACCATGATCATGATCCCGGCGATGGCATCACCACGCACAAACTTACTGGCACCGTCCATTGAGCCGTAGAAGTCGGCTTCCTGCGTCACTTCTGCGCGACGCTTCTTCGCTTCATCTTCACGAATCAGACCGGCGTTGAGGTCGGCGTCGATCGCCATCTGCTTACCCGGCATCCCATCGAGCACAAAACGCGCCCCGACTTCGGCGATACGTCCGGCACCCTTGGTGATGACCATAAAGTTGATGATCACCAGGATGATGAACACCACGATACCGATGGCGAAGTTGCCGCCGACCAGGAAGTGACCAAAGGCTTCAACCACGCGACCTGCGGCGGCCGCGCCGGTGTGACCATCCAGCAGGATGATACGGGTGGAGGCCACGTTCAACGCCAGGCGTAACAACGTAGAGAACAGCAGAATGGTGGGGAATGCGGCAAAATCCAGCGTGCGCTGGGTGAACATCGCCACCAGCAACACCATAATGGACAACGCAATATTGAAGGTGAACAGCAGGTCAAGGATGAACGCCGGTAAAGGCAGCACCATCATCGACAGAATCATCATGATCAGCACCGGCCCCGCCAGTACCTGCCATTGCGTGTCTTTAAAATTGCCCGGTAACCGCAGCTTTTCGGCCAGATTAGCCATCGTTTCTGTTCTCTCCTGGAATGTCCATCTCTGCCGGGACCGACAGATTATGAGGTTTCTTCGGTATCAGGCCGCCTTCACGCTTCCAGCGTCGCAGCTGCCAGACCCACGCCAGCACTTCCGCTACCGCCGCATACAGCGCGCCGGGAATGAACTGACCAATTTCGGTATGGCGGTACAGCGCACGCGCCAACGGCGGTGCCTCAAGAATCGGGACGCGATGTTCCTTGCCCAGTTCACGAATTTTCAGCGCCACTTCTCCGGCACCTTTAGCAACCACCTTCGGGGCGCTCATCTTCTTGTCGTTATATTGCAGAGCCACGGAGTAGTGTGTCGGGTTGGTGACAATCACATCCGCCTTCGGGACGTCAGCCATCATGCGGCGGCGAGCCGCCGCGCGCATGGCCTGACGAATACGCCCTTTGACGTGCGGATCGCCCTCTTGCTGCTTGAATTCATCGCGGATATCCTGGCGCGACATACGTAACTTTTTGAAGTAGCTGTACAACTGCCAGAAAACGTCAAATCCCACCATCGGGATCAAGCCAAGCATCACCAGCGCACAACAGATGGCAATCATGTTCATGCCATGTTCCAGCGCATTCATCGGGGATTCGCTGATTAAACGCAGCATCTCCGGCCAGTGCGACCAGATGTACCAACCTGCGACCGTACCCACTAACACCGCTTTCAGGATCGCCTTCAACAACTCCGCCCAGGTCTGCCCGGAAACCATACGCTTCAGGCCGCTTAACGGGTTGAGTTTGGTGAAATCCGGACTAAGGGATTTGCCGCTGATCACAATGCCGCCCAGCAGCATGGGGGCCGCGATCGCCACCAGCACCAGTCCGGCCATCAGCGGCAGCACGGCCAGTACCGCCTGACCAATCAGACTGCTGATATGCGCCACGATCACCTTGTCATCGGTCACCATGCCATGATCAAAACGAAAACCGGTCGCCACCATCGAAGCCAGACGACGCGCGATGCTGGTGCCGCCCAGCCACAGAATCATGATGCCGGACAACATCATCAATAACGATGTCAGCTCGCGCGAACGCGGAATCTGCCCATCCTGCCGTGCTTTTTCAAGTCGGTGCGCTGTGGGCGATTCTGTTTTGTCCTCGTCGCTACTCTCGTCAGCCACGGCATACCTCTGCTGGCAGGAATTCTGAGCATAGAATGCCAAAAGGCGACGAAGCTAAAGCGTGGATTAAGGGGAGAAAACGTCAGTTTATTTAGCCATAAGGGAAATTGTCACCAGCACGGGTCCCGTAGCGGCGCGATTTATCGCGCATTTTCAGCACGGAAGAAACGCGCGATAAATCGCGCCGCTACGGGCTTATGTGAGTTTCAGTCGCCCGGATGCTGGCTTCTTGATAAAACCGCACCACCTCGCCCACCAGCAATAACGCCGGTGACTGAGGCTGTTCGCGTGCCACCGTCTCGCTTAGTTGAGTCAGCGTCGTGATCAGCACCCGCTGGTCAGCTCTGGTGCCGTTTTCAATGATGGCGACCGGTGTGGCCGCATCACGCCCCTGCGCCATTAACTGGCTGCTGATGCTACTGCTCCACTTCAGCCCCATGTAGAACACCAGCGTCTGGTTAGCCGCTGCCAGACTTTTATCCTCCAGGCATGGCTCGCCGGATTTGCCGTGACCGGTGATCAGACGCAAGGATTGCGCGCAATCACGATGGGTGAGCGGAATGCCACTGGCAGCCGCGCAACCCGCCGCGGCCGTAATGCCGGGTATCACCTGACAAGCAATCCCCGCCTGCTGCAAAAATGCCATCTCTTCGCCACCCCGGCCAAAAATAAAGGGATCGCCCCCTTTGAGCCGCACCACGTTGCGTCCACTGCGCGCCAGATCCACCAACAACTGGTTAATCTGTCCCTGCTTTAATCCATGACTCCCCGGCTTTTTGCCGACGTCGATCGCCAGCGTTCCCGCCGGCACCTCTGCCATCACCTCATCACTCACCAGTCGGTCATACACCACCACATCGGCCACTTTAATCAACCGTAGCGCTTTCAACGTCAGCAACTCGACATCGCCCGGTCCTGCCCCCACCAGCCACACCACCCCATCCTGGCCGGTCGCGCCCTGTGGGTTGAACAGTTTATCCAGCGTCTCAATTGCCTGTGTCATGCGGACCTCCATTACTGCGCCACGGTGTGCGCCGCGATAAGTTGTTTCAGCTCCGGGATACAGGAGCCACAGTTGGTGCCACATTTCAGCGCCGCCCCGAGGGCGGCGGCTGTCTGGCAGCCTTGATCAATGGCGCGGCGGATCGCCAGTTCGCCCACCCCGAAGCAGCTGCACAGGGTACGACCCTGACTCTCCCCCTGTTCCGGTCGTCCACCCAGCAGCGCATGGCGCTGTTGCGCCGAGCCTGGCGGGAGGCTGAATGCCTGTGCCACAAAAGCGTGGTCGATTTCAGGTAGCCAGGGCGCAGCATAGAACGCCCGTTCCAGTACCCCATCGCGCCAGCCCAGCATATGTCGCTGCTGACCGGCGTGCGCCTGCTGCCATTCCAGCTCATCCATGCCGGGCTGCTGATGCAGCCATGCCGCCGGATCCCCCTGACCAGCCAATACGTAACGTTGCACACCGGACTGCGGCACGCGTGACCAATAATCCAGTTGCTGCGGATCGCATCGCGCACGCTGCCACAGCCACCCCTGCCACTGCGGGCGCAGCGGTTGCAGGCGCACCGCGGTTTGCTTCAGCGCCGGTTGCCCGGAGACCGGACAACTGCGCGCCGCCACCAGGCCATCGACATTGGCCTGGGCACTGAATTGACGCGTCCAGTGCATCGGGATAAACAGTTGGCCGCGTGTCAGGCCGTGATCGATCATCACCCGGCCACACCACCAGCCTAATGTGGATTGCACCCGTGTCAGATCACCCTGCCCCAGCCCGTGAGCGGCGGCATCATGCGGATGGAGCAACACAAAAGGTTCGTCATAATGCTGCATCAAGCGTGTGACGTTACCGGTGCGTGTCATGGTGTGCCATTGATCGCGGATACGCCCGGTATTCATCAGGAGGGGATAGTGGCGGGTGGGTGAACTGAGGATTGGGATGCCCACTGGCAACAAGCGGGCTTTACCATCCGGATGATAAAAGTGGCGCGTGGCGAACAAGCGCGACGAGCCATGCGGTGCGGCGGCATTTACCGGCCATTGTACCGGCGTAAGTTGGTCATACTGCTCACGGCTTAAGGTCGCCAGCGCGCTGATATCAAACGCACGGCTACCGGCGTTTTCAAAACCTGATAACGCCGCATGTTCGACAAAGACTTCATGGGGATGCTGCCAGTCAAAGGCTGCGCCATAACCCAATCGCTGCGCCACCTGTGCCAATAACCACCAGTCCGGTTTCGCCTCCCCGACAGGGGCGACAAAACCGCGCTGGCGCGAGATACGTCGTTCTGAATTGGTCACGGTACCGTTTTTTTCGCCCCAGGCCTGGGCAGGCAACAGCACATCGGCAAAGGCGCTGGTGTCGGTCACGGCACTGACCTCCGAGACGATCACCAACGGACAGCGCCGCAGCGCCTCGGCGACGCGGTTGCCCTCCGGCATCGACACCGCCGGATTGGTACCCATGATCCATACCGCTTTTACCTCGCCACGTTCAATCGCCCGGAACAGATCGACCGCCATCAAACCCGGCTGATGCGCTACACGATCGCTATGCCAAAAACGCCCAAGCCGATCAACCTCTTGCGGACTAAACCCCATATGCGCCGCTAACTGGTTAGCTAAACCGCCCACTTCACGCCCGCCCATCGCATTGGGTTGACCGGTCAACGAAAACGGCCCGCAGCCAGGTCGGCCAATTTTACCGCTCAGCAGATGAACATTGAGGATAGCGTTGTTGTTGTCGCTACCGGTTTGCGATTGGTTGATCCCCATACACCATAAGGTCAGTACCCGGGGTTGGGTGGTGAACAGCTGCCAGAAGGCGAGAATGTCAGCGTCTGCTAACTGGCAGGTATGGGCCACCGCCGCAAGATCCCAGTCAGCACAGGCCGCCAGCGTGCTATCCACGTTGGCAAGATGCGGCAACATTGTCTGATCGATCCCGCCCTGAATCGCCAGCCAGTTAAGCAATCCGGCAAACAGCGCGCCGTCGCTGCCGGGGCGGAGCGCCAGATGCACGTCAGCCAGCTCGCAACTGGCGGTACGACGTGGGTCGATCACCACCAGCTTCATCTCAGGACGCTGCTGTTTCGCCTGTACCAGACGCTGCCACGCCACCGGATGCGCCCAGGCGGCATTCGAACCCACCAGAACCACCACATCGGCCTGCTCAAGATCTTCATAACAACAGGGCACCGCATCAGCACCGAACGCCCGTTTATAGCCCACCACCGCCGACGCCATACACAGCCGCGAATTGGTATCGATATTGGCGGCACCGATAAAGCCTTTCATCAGCTTGTTGGCAACGTAGTAATCCTCGGTCAGCAACTGCCCGGAGGCATAAAACGCCACCGCCTGCGGCCCGTGCTGCGCGATGATCGTCTGCAATTCGCTGGCAACCACATCCAACGCGCGATCGATACTCACCCGCTGCCCCCGCACCTGCGGCCACAACAAACGCCCTTCCTGTCCGAGGGTTTCACCCAACGCCGAACCTTTGACACACAGGCGGCCAAAATTGGCCGGATGCTGACGGTCGCCACTCACTGACCTATCCGCTGCGTCGATCTCAACGCCACAGCCCACGCCACAGTAGGGACAGGTCGTTTTCATGATGCCGCCGCCAGCGCCAACAGCGGCTGATTACCCAACCACACCTGACCGCCTTCCAGACGCACGGGCCAGCAACGCAACTGATGCTGCGGATTATCCAGGCTCTGGCCGTCCCGCAACCGGATGCGTTGTTTATACAAGGGGGAAATCACCACCGGCTCACCGGCTACATCGCCCAGGATGCCACGCGACAACACGCTGGCCTGAGTGCCGGGTTCAATATCTTCCAGGGCATAAACGGTGTCGCCGAAGCGGAACAGGGCCACGCGCTGATTGCCAAGCCGGGCACCCATCCCCGCTGAGGCAGGAATGGCGCTTTGCTCACAAATGGCGCTCCACGGCTCCGCAGGCAGGGTTACACTCGGGATAGTCAGCCTCTCCAGCGGCTGGCGCTGCCCCCGCACCTCGGCGTAATGCAGGGTTTCGTCCGGCTGGTCGCTGTTGATGGTGGCGGTGAACAGCGCCCGACGCGAGGGGTTCTCCAGCGTGGTCTGCCATTCGCACTGATAACGATCGACCACCCACTGCATTTCCTGTTCCAGCGTGGCACCCAGGCCGAGCGAGTCGTCAATCACCACCTGACGCAGATAAGCCAAGCCCCCCTCCATGTTGTCCATCCACACGCTGGTGCGTTGCAGCCTGTCAGCGGTGCGTACATAGAACATCAGAATGCGGTCAACGTAGCGGATCAGCGTGGCATCATCCAAATCGCTGGCAAACAGGTCGGCATGGCGGGGTTTCATTCCCCCGTTGCCGCAAACGTACAGATTCCAGCCCTTATCGGTGGCGATCACCCCAATGTCTTTGCTTTGCGCTTCCGCACATTCACGGGTGCAGCCGGAGACGGCCATTTTGATTTTGTGCGGTGCGCGCAGCCCTTTGTAGCGATGCTCGAGGGCGATGGCAAACGCAGTAGAATCCTGTACGCCATAGCGGCACCAGGTCGATCCCACGCAGGATTTCACCGTGCGCAGTGATTTGCCATAGGCATGGCCGGTTTCAAATCCGGCAGCGATCAGCGCTTCCCAAATCGCCGGAAGCTGATCAAGACGCGCACCAAACAGATCGATGCGCTGACCGCCGGTGATTTTGGTGTAGAGACGGTACTGCGCCGCCACCGCGCCAATCGCCATCAAGCCCTCGGGCGTAATCTCGCCACCGGGCACCCGCGGCACCACTGAATAGGTTCCGTCCTTCTGGATATTGGCAAAGTAGCGATCGTTGGTATCCTGCAACGGCAGATGCGCCGGTTTCAGCAGGTAATCATTCCAGCAGGAGGCTAACAGCGATCCGACCAGCGGCTTGCAAATTTCGCAACCGTGACCACGACCATGCTGTGCCAGCAGTTGGTCGAATGTGGTGATCTCACCCACCCGAATCAGGTGATACAGCTCCTGCCGTGACCAGGCAAAATGTTCACAAATATCCTTCTTCACCTCGACACCCTGGCTGGCAAGTTGATGCTCCATCACCTGCTTCACCAGCGCGCTACAGCCACCGCAGCCGGTCGCGGCTTTGGTGCAGCTTTTCAGCGCAGCCATATCACCACAACCACTTTGCACTGCTGCGCAAATATCCCCTTTGCTGACATTGTGGCAGGAACAGATCTGCGCGCTGTCCGGTAGCGCCGCCACACCCAATGCTTTGCCGGGTGCGCCTGCCAGCTGCGGTAGAATCAGACTTTCCGCTGCTTCCGGCAGCGCCATTTTGTTCAGCATCATCTGCAACAGGCTGGCATAGTCGCTGCTGTCGCCCACCAGCACACCGCCAAGCAGGGTTTTACCGTCGTCGGAAATCACCAACTTTTTGTAGATGCCTTTCGGGTTATCCGTCCACTGATAACTCTGGCTGCCCGGTGTACGTCCATGTGCATCACCAAATGACGCCACCTCAACACCGAGCAACTTGAGTTTGGTGCTCATGTCGGCACCGTTAAATGCGGTTGTCTCTTGCGCTAACTGCCCCGCCAGTACGCGCGCCATCTGGTAGCCTGGCGCCACCAGACCAAAAATTTGTCCCTGCCACAACGCGCACTCGCCGATAGCATAGATGTCGCTGACGCTGGTGGCGCAGCCATCATCAATCACGATGCCTCCACGCTCGCCCATGCTGATGCCCGCCGCCCGTGCCAACGCATCACGCGGGCGGATCCCGGCAGAGAACACCACCAGGTCAGTCGCCAGCAGGCTGCCATCCGCAAAGCGTAACTGCACGCTGCCGTCCGGCTGGTTTTCAATCGCTTCCGTCGCCTTGCTGGTGTGTACCTGTACACCTAACGCGGCAATTTTACCGCGCAGCATCTGCGCGCCGCCGTCATCCAGCTGCACCGCCATCAGCCGTGGCGCAAACTCCACCACATGGGTTTCCAGTCCCAATTGTTTTAACGCATTGGCGGCTTCCAGACCGAGCAGACCGCCGCCAATCACCACGCCGCGCGTTGCCTGCCGGGCGCAATCGGCGATCGCATCCAGATCCGCCAGCGTGCGATAGACAAAACAACGCGGATGGTCACGCCCTGGCAGCGGTGGCACGAAAGGCACCGAGCCGGTCGCCAGCACCAGTTTATCCCATGCCAGTTCGCTGCCGTGGCTATCACGCAAGCTGCGGCGTTGCGTGTCAATCGCCAGCACTTCACAGCCGCAACGCAGCTCAATTCCGTGCTGTTCAAAGAAGTTGTCACTGACTAACGACAGGTCATCAGCGCTCTTGCCGTTGAAATACTCCGTCAGGTGTACGCGGTCATAGGCCATCTGCGGCTCATCACCGTACACCACGATATGGTACTGCTGGTGCAGATCGCGGCTGACCAGTTGTTCGAGAAAATGGTGGCCGACCATACCGTGACCAACCAACGCGAGAATCGGTTTGCTCATCATTACCTTTCCTACAGCGCGAGGCTGCGTCTTGTTATTGTCCAGACCGAACAGCGCATTGAGATCCACCGGTTCGGCCCGCTGAAGTCGGGTCAGTAAACGGGAGGCCAGGGTGCTATCGCCAAACAGCAACACCCCCGCCAGCACGCCGTCGCGTAGAAATAGCCGCCGGTAGTGTCCGGACAGCGGATCGAAACTGGTGAGAGAGGGGGCATCGCGGATGTCTCCGGCGCTGAAGACGTCAATACCGCTGACCTTGAGCCGCGTCCCATTCTCCTGATAGTGGAAATCGTCAATCGGTTGCCCGGCCAGACTGGCCGCCAGGACCAAAGCCTGCGCCAGACAGGGGGCGATCAACCCGAAGGTTTCACCGTCGATTTCACAGCATTCGCCGAGCGCGTACACATCGGGAATGGCGGTATGCAGTTGACGATCGACCTGAATGCCGCGCTGACAAGGCACACCCGCCGCCTGCGCCAGCGCGATTTCCGGCTCCACGCCAATGGCGATCACCACCTGTTGTGCTGCCAGACAGCTACCATCGGTCAGCGTGACCTGCTGCGCATCAATCCGTTGCAACGAGACGCCGAGTCGACAATCGATACCGCGCGCCGTCAGATGTTGTTGCAACAACGCTCCCGCCTGCGCATCGAGCTGGCGATCGAGCAGCCAGCGGCGGTGATGCAGCAGCGTGACATCGCGCCCCAGCAACCGCAGGGCAGCCGCCGCTTCTACCCCCACCAGCCCGCCACCGAGGACCACGACCGGTCCCTGCTGGGCCTGCATCCGCTCCACATCGCGCACGGTGCGGAAACCCAATACGTGCGGGCATGCCATACCGGGTAAGGTCGGCATCCGTGGCTGGGAACCACAGGCAAATACCAGCTTGTCCCAGTGCAGACTGCGCTGGTCGGTATGGAGCTGACGCCCGGCGACATCAACGGAACGCACCTCCTCCCCCGCCAGCAACCTGACTCCGTGTTCCTCGTACCACTCTGGCGTATGGATCAGGGTGTCGGCGAAGGTCTTCTCCCGGCCCAGCACCGGCGACAGCAGCACCCGGTTGTAGTTGCCGTGCGGTTCACGGCCTATCACCGTGATGGCGTAGCGGCCCGGTGCTTGCTGCACCAGAGTTTCCACCATGCGCATACCCGCCATACCGTTGCCGATGACAATCAGTTGCTGCATGCCCGGCTCCTTACGCCACTGCCGTCTGCTTTTCATACAGGAAATGCAGTACCTGCTGGCGCAGATGGTGGTAACGCGGCTCCTCCGCCAGCGCCACACGGGAACGTGGGCGCGGCAGGTCAATCGGCAGAATTTCACCGACGCGCGCCGCCGGACCGTTGGTCATCATCAACACGCGATCGGAGAGCAACACCGCTTCATCGACATCGTGGGTAATCAGCACGATGGTGGTGTTCAGTTCCTGCTGGATACGCATCACGCTGTCCTGAAGATGGGCGCGCGTCAGGGCATCCAGCGCGCCAAAGGGTTCATCCAGCAGCAACACGCGCGGCTTCATTGCCAGCGCCCGGGCAATGCCCACCCGCTGTTTCATGCCACCGGATATTTCTCCAGGACGCTTGTGCAGCGCATGGCTCATCTGTACCCGGCCAAGGTTGTGCTCGATCCACTCCGCCATCTCGCTCCGGTTCATCTTGCCTTTAAACACCTGCTGCACCGCCAGTTCGACGTTCTGATACGCTGTCAGCCACGGCAGCAGCGAATGGTTCTGAAACACCACCGCGCGTTCCGGGCCAGGGCCGGTCACTTCACGGTTGTCGCACAACAGCACGCCGCTGCTCGGGCGCGTCAGACCGGCTATCAGGTTCAGTAAGGTGGATTTGCCACAGCCGGAATGGCCGATCAGGCTGAGGGTTTCCCCCGGATGGATATCGAAGCTGACATTATCAAGCGCGAGGAATTCCCCCTGCGCGGTGGCAAAGCGCTGGCTCACCTGCTGCACACGAATAATTGGATTCATCGTCATGGCTCCTTATTTTTCCCAGCTAAAACGACGGGCCAGTAACATCAACGCCTGTTCGAGCAGCAGCCCGACCACACCGATGATGACAATGGCAATCAGGATGTTTTCCACATTGAGGTTGTTCCACTCATTCCAGATCCAGAAGCCGATCCCCAGACCACCAGTCAGCATCTCGGCAGCGACAATCACCAGCCAGGCGATGCCGATTGAGAGACGAACGCCGGTCAGTACCGCAGGCAGCACCGCCGGAAACAGGATGCGGCGCATCACCGTCCACTCCGAGAGTTGCAGCACCCGCGCCACATTGAGGTAGTCCTGGGGAATGCGCTGCACCCCTTCGGCGGTATTGATCACCATCGGCCAGATCGAGCAGATAAAAATGGTCCAGCTTGAGGCCGGTTCAGCACGCTGGAACAACAGCAAGCCAATCGGCAGCCAGGCGAGTGGGCTGACCGGACGTAGCAGCGCGATAATCGGGTTGAACATGCGTGAGACAAAGGTGAAACGGCCCAGCAGGAACCCTGCCGGAATCCCCACCAGCGCCGCCAGCCCAAAGCCCACCGCCACGCGTTGCAGTGAGGCCAGCACGTTCCAGCCAATACCCTGATCGTTGGGGCCATTGTTGTAGAAGGGATCAGCAAACAAGGTTAATGCCGCCTGCCAGGTGGCCCACGGCGTGGGGAAACCCTTGCTCGACATGGCCGCAATTTGCCATACCAACAGCAGCAACAGGATGCCGCAACTCGCCGGGATCAACCGTTGCAGCAACGGCCGCAGCCTGGGCTGTCGTACGCCGGACCGGCTTTGGGCCTTAAGGGGGATCACCTGTGCCGTGGGGGCAGCGGCGCTGACCGGTGGTGTCAGGGAACGCGCTTCAGATTTCATGGTAATTCCTCTTAACGGTGAATGGCGAAACTGGCGGCATAGGCGGCGGGGTTACTACCGTCCCACACTTTGCCGTCCATCAGGGTGCTGCTGCGCATGGCGTTGGCGGGCACGGTCACGTTCCCCACCGCCGCTGCCGCCTGTTGATAGATGTCGAGTCGGTTGATTTTTTGCGCCACGCCAAGGTAATCCGGGTCAGTTTTCACTAGTCCCCAGCGCTTCATCTGTGTCAGAAACCACATGCCGTCGGAGTAGTACGGGAAGCTGACTTCACCGTCGTGGAAGAAACGCATCGCATGGGCATCCTGCCATTGTTGACCGAGGCCGTTTTGGTACTGGCCGAGCATGCGTCCCTCGAGGGTTTCAGGTTTGGTATTGATCCATGCCCGTCCGGCCAGGGTTTGCGCTGTTTCGCGCCGGTTGTCATCCGATGCATCAATCCAGCGTGCGGCTTCCAGCACCGCAGCAGTCAGGGCGCGGGCGGTGTTGGGATTCTCCGTCACCCATTGCGCGCGGGTGGCGAGGATTTTTTCCGGGTGATCCGGCCAGATTTGCTGGGAGGTGGCGGCAGTGAAGCCGATGTTGTCGCTGATGGCACGTTGGTTCCACGGTTCACCAACACAAAAACCGCTCATATTGCCGATTTTCATGTTCATCACCATCTGCGGTGGCGGCACCACGACGGTACGCACATCCTCAAAGGGATCGATACCGGCATTCGCCAGCCAGTAGTAAAGCCACATGGCGTGGGTGCTGGTGGGAAAGGTATGAGCAAAGGTGTAAGTGCCTTTGGCGCTGCCTGCGATAAAGGTTTTCAGACTGGCTGCATCCGTCACCTTCTGTTCTTTGAGCTGATTCGACAGGGTGATGGCCTGGCCGTTGTTATTCAACGTCATCAGGTTTGCCATGTCATGTTGTGGACCGGCAACGCCCAATTGCAGTCCATAGATCATGCCGTACAACGCGTGGGCCGCATCCAGTTCGCCAGCCGTCAGCTTATCGCGCACCGCCGCCCAGCTCGCCTCTTTGCTGGGTTGCAGACTGATACCGTATTTTTTGTCGAAGCCTTTCACCGCTGCCATCACCACCGGCGCGCAGTCGGTCAGTGGGATAAAACCAACCCGCACAGTGCTTTTCTCCGGCGCATCGCTACCTGCCGCCCAGACGGCATTGCGTAACCCCGGCAGCAGATAACTCCCCCCAACCGCCGCACTGCCCAGCAAAAAATGCCGACGGGAAATCGAAAACTGCGTTCTGCTCATCCGCATCACCCTGAAAAAAAGGAATAAAAAAAGGCGTCCTCCCACATGCAATCGCATGGGGCCGGACGCCTTTATCCAAAGCACTCGTTCTGCCGCCGTTGGCACAACAAATGCGCAATGTCATAAAGATGTTGCAAAGGGTGTGCCAGGATGGCGGAGGGTGAATTTTCAGCTATTTATCAGCATCAGCTCCCGCGCCCCCCCTTGACACGCACCGCGTTGACGCAAAATACGCACATTCTTTGTGCAGATAACTCCAATGGGTTAGACCTTCAATGTGGCGGCGACAGCGAGAATCGCCTGAGCGATCTCAAGGATGCGTTTGTTCTGGTTCATGGCGCTTTTGCGTAGTGTCTGCCAGGCATCCTGCTCGCTGTAACCATGCTGCTGCATCAGCCAGCCTTTGGCCTGATCAATGACTTTTCGTTCATCGAGTGACGCACGCATACTGGCCAGCTCATCGGCCTGTGCCTGCAAACGCTGCGCCTGTTCACGGATGAGCGACAGGACCGAGCGTCCCAGCTGTGGCGCCAGACCGCTGCTGTCCAGCGTGACATCCTGCCCTGCCAGCCAGTTGGCCCCGGCGACATACAAGGTAAAACCTGCTTCATCCGCCAGCAGGGTGGCATTAGCATCGTGTTGCTGCGTTTCGGCCATTGCCCGGCGGCAGCAGCTCATTAAAGCCGCGCTCAGACCATCTTCGACCTGCTTCATATTGTCCAGACGCGCCGTGAGCAAAGAGAACCACTGCAACACGCCGTTATCACCGCAGTGCGCACCGGTACAGGCGATACGGCGCAGACGTTCGACTTCACTGCCCGCATCACTCATCCGACGCCAGCGTTGCAGATTCTGTGCATCGGCAAACTGACTGAAGGTGGCAAAACTTTGCTCCTGGGCTTCGATCAGCGCCTGAACGCGCTGCCGCTGCTCCGGGGTAAATTGCCCGGCAGCAAAGCCCGCTGAGCCGGTTGCCCGTTCCTGACCAGCCAGCTCTTTGCCCTGCATAAAGCTGAACAACGCGATCAGCGCCCGTGAGATATCCGGTTCGCTGGCGGTATCTGCCGCTTCAAACACCAGATTCAATAAGGTGCGAATGATGTGGTTGAAGGCGTCCATCGCCTGCGCATGGGGCAATTGCAGGCTGCGCACCTGCGCCCGCAGCGCCGGCAGCCCTTCCAGCGCCTGTAATGCGGCGGCAATTAACAGACAGAAACGGCTGTAGCCGGGTTGCGCATCTGCCGCCGGTAACACGGAGAGCATGTGACGCTGTTCTGATTGCACATCTTGCGCACGCGCTTCCAGCTCATCACCAAATACGCGTCCGGTTGAGCATAACCAGATATTGCTGACGCCTCTCTCGCGCTGTAACCGATGAATTAACTCACTGATGGCAGTGATCAATTCACCGGTACGCAGTAGCCGTTGCAGGCTGGCAATTTCACTGGCGCGGCTGGCATTCAGGTAATCTACAGCCTGAGTCATCGCATTCTCCTGGCATTCCCCTTTTGAGTAAAAGTCTTAGCAAAAGCCATGCCGGAACTGGATTTGCAACTGGCTGAATCAGGCACGGATATTCTGAAAGTAAGAAAATTGTTTACTGCCGCAATCTTTTTTTATGATAGAAAATAGATTAATCTTATTTACCAATTTTCTTTGGCGCTAACTTGAGCCAAAAGCGGCTACGCAGCCTTAGGCGCTGAATGGCAACAAATAAGTTAAATTGGCTTAACTATCCCTGAAGGTACGCTTTTTTTATCACCGGCAAACAACGCCGTTTTACCCAGTAGCACGGGATTTCCCACGGTGCAATAGTTTGAATTCTCAAAAGTCTTATGTAGACTGACGGGAGCACTATCTTTCTGTAATCTGACTGTTTTTTTGAAGGCATTCTCACTGCATAATCTGGCCGCCTGCGCCTGATTTTCGCCGTAAAGGGCAATGCATTATGCAGTTAATCTGATGAAATTTGAGGATCATGGTGAATAAGAGTCTTGTGCTAACGCTGCTGGCGGTGCTGACTTTGGCAAGTTGCAAAGCACCACCGCCGCCAGTCACAGATGACACCCTGGTAACCAGTGAAGTGAATGGGGTTAAACTGGTTCATCGTCATGCGGTGGCAGCACCTGGCGAATTCACGCCGGTCAATCAGAGCTTCCGGGCGCTCTATGGCGCTTCAATCATGACCACGCCAGATTACAGCGGCAAAGTGGTACGCTACCTGGAGACGGGTAAAACCTTTGAAGTTCTGGGTCGTGTTGAGCATAGCTGGCTGGCGATTGCTGATGAACCCCAGGGCACGCTGATTGGCTACGTGCCGCCGAAAGCAGGCGTAGAGAGCAGCCGCTATGATGCCACCCTGCGTAGTGACCGCCCCCGTCCTCGCCGCAGCAAACAGGTCTGTGTAGACGTGGGGGGCGCCAGCAAAGCGTGCCGCACCAACGATACCGCGACCTGGATCTTAGACTGATCATGAAATCCGGCGCATATTGCCCGCAGAAGCCTTACTCTCTGCGGGCAGAGGGTTCCACTATTGCCTGGAAGAACGAGATTTAATGACTCAGGAAGCCCTGGCACGAGACGTTACCGTCGCGGGCAATGATAACCTGTTATTGACTGCCGCAGCCCCGATCCTCAATGCCGTCGTTCAGATACGGCAGGCCGCCACACACGATGACCCCGCTGGTTTACGTCAGCTGTTGATCGATGAAATTCGTCAGTTTGAACAGCGCTGTAAAATGTCCGGTTTACCTTTCGAGATGATCATTGGCGCACGCTATTGCCTTTGCAGCTTGCTGGATGAAGCGGCAGCACAGACCCCGTGGGGTACGCGCGGCGTCTGGTCAGGTAACGGTATGCTGGTGACATTCCACAACGAAAGCTGGGGCGGCGAGAAGGTGTTCCAGCTGTTATCGCGCATTTCACAAAATCCGCAGCAACATTTGTGGTTGCTGGAAGTGATCCACTACTGCCTGTTGTTAGGCTACGAAGGACGCTATCGCGGTAGCGAAAATGGCCAGGCGCAGTGCGAAATCATTCGGAAACGTTTGGCGCATCTGATTGCAGAAACCCGACCCGATACTGGCGCTGCCAGCGCCCGACTGGTTGAGGTGCATCCGCTGGTGAGCAGCTTATCTCGCCCGATGGTGCCGCTGTGGGCCTGCATCACCCTGGCGGCGCTGGTGGCGTGTCTGATTTATAGCGGTCTGAACTGGCGTCTCGGCAATGCGGCGGAACCGCTGTTACGTGCCATCTACGAAACCCCTTTACCGCAAATCACCCCAGGGCGTCGCCCAACGTCACCGCAGGCATTGCTTGATTTGCATCAGCGTCTCAATGATGTCATCGCGGCGGGGCAACTTGAAGTGAGCGATGGGGCCTTCGGCAGCAAAGTTATCATCCCGGCTGACAAGTTGTTTATCACTGATGGCACCGTGGTCAATCAGGTGGGACGTGCGCTACTGGCGCATGTTGCCAGTGCCATGAAAACCGTGAAGGGCACGGTGCTGGTGTCGGTTTATACCGATAACAGCCCGGTGGATGGCCGTTTTGCTTCCAGTTACGAATTCTCCTTTGCCCGCGCCCGCGCTGTCGCCCAGTTGCTCAATCCGCAACTGGCTGAGGGACATAGCGTGAAGGCGGAGGGCCGTGGTGACAGTAATCCCCTGTTGCCAAACGACAGCAATGAAAATCGCGCCCGCAATCGCCGGGTAGAAATCACCCTGTTTGCGGCACCGGAAACCCTTAGCAATCATCAGGGAGGCCAATGATGCGCGCATCACTTCAGCATTTATTAACGCACCGTCTGCTGTGGAGTTTTATTGGCATCACTGCACTGAGCTGCGTGTTGTGGATTCTCGGCCCACTGTGGAGCTGGGGCGATACCCGACCACTCGAACCCTTATTGCCACGGCAACTGGTAGTGGGATTGCTCTATTTTTGTTGGGTACTGTTCCAGTTTATCCCTGCCATCTGGCGTGCCTGGTTTAACAGCAAACTTTTGACCCGCTTGCAGCAAGTCAGCAGCGAGGAGCTTTCCGATCGCCAGATGACGGAGACGCTGCTGACTCAACGATTTAGCGAAGCAGCCCAACGGCTGAAACGCACCCAATTTGGCCGCCGTCAGCGGCAAGGCTGGTTGGCGCGCTTCCAGAGTCACTATCTCTATCAGCTACCGTGGTACGTCATTATTGGCGCGCCTGGTGCCGGGAAAACCACCGCGTTGCTCAATGCCGGACTGGAGTTTCCCCTCACCGACAGTCTCGGCAATGCCGCTGTACGCGGGGTTGGCGGTACACGTCATTGTGACTGGTGGTTTACGGACAGTGCAGTGCTGATTGATACCGCTGGCCGGTATGCGTTGCAGGAAAGCCAACGGGCACGCGATGCCAGCGAATGGCATAACTTCATCCAGTTGTTGAAGCGTTACCGTACCCGGCAACCCATCAATGGCGTGATCATGACCATCAGCGTGGCCGATCTGCTGACCGACTCCGCCGAAGCACGCCACGCGCAGGCCACCGCGTTACGCCAGCGGATGGTGGAATTGCACCAGCAAACCGGCATCCACTTTCCGGTATACGTGATGGTGACGAAAACCGATCTGTTGAAAGGTTTTATGAGTTTCTATGGTGGCCTGAATAAACAGCAACGCGATGCTATCTGGGGTTTTACCTTTCCCTGGGAACCGGGTAAACCACACAAGGATGACTGGCACCGCAGCTTCAGCCAACAATATCATCTGCTCGAACAGCGCCTGCATCAGCAGCTGGCAGGTGTGATGGCGCAGGATCGCGACCTGACCCAGCGCGCCGATAGCTTCCTGTTTCCACAGGAATTCAGCTCGTTGCGTCCCTTGCTGAACGAGTACCTTGATGTGGTATTTTCCGGCCATCAGGACGCCGTGGCCTGGTCGGCACGCGGCCTGTTTTTCACCAGCGGCACCCAGGAAGGCTTGCCTTTTGATCGCATTATGGGCGAGCTAAACCGCAAACTTCAGTTGCCGCAAGCAGGCCAGCACACCATCGCCGCCTGGGATAGCGTCAATCGCAGCAGCCCAATCCCCGGCACGCGTGGGCAAAGCTTCTTTATTCGCAACCTGTTGAGCGATTTAGTGTTTCGGGAGAGCGGTCTGGCAGGCAGCAACCGTCACTGGGAGTACCGCAATCGCTTGTTCCACTGGATTGGCTATGGCGTGTTGACCGGCGCTTTGCTGCTGCTTTCCTGCCTGTGGCTCGCCAGCTATCTCCAGAATCAGCGCTATCTTGATCAGGTCGCCGCACGTATCGCACCGATCACCCAGCAGAGCCAGCAAGTTATTCATCAGCCTGCGGATAATATTTTTGATCTGCTACCCTTCTTAAATAATCTGGTGAAGTTGCCGCTTTCGGATCGCTTTTCCCTCGATAATCCTCCGCTAACCATGCGTGTCGGCTTGTATCGCGGTAATCAGGTAAGCGATGCAGCTTGGGTGCTTTATCAAAACGCCCTTAAGTCTTTATTACTGCCGCGCGTGGCCCAGCAGATCACCAATCTGCTGCGCGACGATCCCGGTACTGATAATGAATACAGCCGTAATGCGCTCCGGGCCTATCAGATGCTGTATCAGCCACGCAATTATGATGGCGAGTTTTTGCGTGGCTGGCTGATGCAAAATCTGCAACGCACCCTGCCGGATAACGTCAGTGCACGCGATTTACAGCAGCTGGACTGGCACCTCAGTCAATTGCTGGATCAGCAGATTCAGTCTTCGCCTTATGCCCGCGACAACGCACTGATGATGCGTAAGCTTGCGGAAAATCTGAAAAATGCCGGTCAGAACGGCAATACGCTGACGCTCGCACCGTTAAACGCTGCACAGCGATTGACCGGACACAGTGAGTAATGGTGAGGTAATGATGGCGACACATACCGCCCCTGGCTGGTACGGGAAGTTGCCGACAACCGGTGATTTCCTGCGCCAGCGACTCAGTGAGAATAGCGTGACATCCTGGAGCCATTGGTTTCAGCAAGGTTTACTGCATTGGCATCAGCAGGAGAATGCCACGACCCAGCACTTTCTGGCGGCACCGGTGTGGAATTTTGTTTTACCGATTTCACCGTTGCGCCCCCAGGTACAAATGGGTTGCCTGCTGCCCTCCTGTGACCGTGTCGGGCGCGCCTGGCCGTTGCTGGCGTTGCGCAGTTTTCCCGTGAGCCAGTGGCATCCTGCGCAACTGGCGCTCTCTGGCGACTGGTATCAGGAACTGGGGATGACGTTGTTGCGTGCAGTGCGGGATGCCCAGACCGCAGACATGCTGGAACTGGCTATACAACAGATGTCACCGTTGCTGGTCCCGGAAAAACGTCGTACCGACATCATGGACGTGATCGGCTTCGCTGACCTGCCCAGCTCGTTAAGCTGGCGTGAAGTGGCCGACCATTTTGATCCCCACGAGCATATCAGCTACTGGTGGAGTAACCGCAGTGACGGTTTTGCACACGCCACACATAAACACAGTGGCCCGCTCACCGCGCAGCTTTTTGCATTATTGTTTAACCCGGCGTCAGGTGCGCAGCCGGGACGTAACGGCCTCTATCCGCCCATGTTCGAATAGACCGCGACGTTTGCCCTCTGTAAACGGGAAGACTCATGGAATTTACCATTGTGCAGTGCAATACGGATGTGCCGGCAAAAACGGTGGCCTTCAAGCCGCCAGGCGGCACCATCGGCCGTAGTCAGGATAATGATCTGGTGCTGCCGGATGAATCGCGAGCCATTTCTCGCCTACAGGCACTGGTACATCTGTCGCCCGAAGGCGAATGCCGTTTGACCAACCAGGGCAGCGTCACCTCCGTGGTGCTGAATGGCGTGCCATTGCCACGCGGTGCGCAAGCGTCATTGCAACATGGTGATGCGTTAACGATTGGAGAATACGGGCTCGAGGTACGCGACCCGGCACGCACCACGGCGCAAAAAGACGATCCACTGGCGTTTTTTTCCCCGGCAGAAAGTGACCCGCTTGGCATGCTGGAGAGCATCCAGCATGTCATCCCTGAACCCGCAGCGCCGCGCCCTGAACGTCATAATGATGCACGCCTGGCGATCGACCCACAGGAGAGTTCACCCGCCCTGCCCACGGTGCTGCCCGGTACGGACCAGGATAAGCTGATTATCGCGTTGCTGGAAGGAATGGGGCTGAACAACGGCCATCAAACGCCCATGAACGAAGAACAGATGCGCATCACCGGACGGATGCTGAGTCTGTTTTCGCAGGGCACAGTCGCGCTTCTCTCCTCGCGATCGATTCTGAAACGCGGTGTCAAAGCCGATATGACGATGATCCTCAACGAGGCCAATAACCCCTTCAAAATCCTTCCTTCTGGCAAAACGGTGCTGATGCAGATGTACCAAAGCCAGATGCCGGGCTTTATGCCGCCAGAAACTGCCGTGCGTGATGCCCTGGTGGATTTACAGGCCCATCAATTAGGGATGATTGCCGGTATTCGCGCCATCATCGCGGCGATGCTGCAATCATTCAATCCCCAGCGGCTGGAAGATCAGGCACGACAAGATGGCGTCATGCCAAAAATGCCGTTTGCGAATACACGTAAGGCCGCGCTATGGGACCATTTTTCCCGTCATTATCAACGCACAGCTGGCGAGATTGAGGATGACTTCCACACCCTGTTCGGTGAAGCCTTTCTGCACGCCTACGATATGGAAGTTAACCAGTACAAAGATTCACAGACGCGGACGGAAGACTCATGAAGATGATGTTTGCCAGCCGCTGCCAGCAAGGTATGCGCGATGAAAATCAGGATCGTACCGGTGCGCAACTGGACGATCGCAAGGCTTGTTTTGTGGTGTGTGATGGCGTGGCGGGCCTGCCGGGCGGAGATCGGGCGGCACAACTGGTACGTGATACCCTGCTCGACGCAGTACAACAAGATGCGGCCTTCACACCAGCGGTGACTGCCGAGGCAATCAAACTTTGCCAGCGCGTGCTGCTGGAGGAACAGGGAAAGAATCCGAATTTTTCCCGCATGAGCACCACGCTGGCCGCGCTATTTATTGATCGGGAAAAACAACGGGCATGGTGGGCGCACGCTGGTGATAGCCGGGTTTATCACTTTCGCCACGGTTCTCTTTTTCAGGTAACACGCGATCATAGTCTGGCCCAACAATTGCGTGAGGCTGGCTATGAAAATACCGGCATTAACAGTAATTTACTCTATAATGCGCTCGGCGTTGAACCGGCGCGTCCGGCCACTTTTAGCGAGGTAATTGCGCTGGAAGATGGCGATGCCTTTCTGGTCTGTACCGACGGATTCTGGCTCAACCTGACGACTGACGAAATGGAACAGGCCCTGCGCATGGTCAATGCCTGCGAAGAGTGGCTGGCATTGATGGAACAAGCCGTTAACCGCAGCGTAAAAAGCGACAATCTGAGTGCTCTGGCGATCTGGATTGGTGAGCCACAGGAAGCAACGCTGCTTTATTCCCAGGCCGATGCGGCACGTTTTCTGCCGTCACGTTATTGATTCCAAGGATTCATATGAAATTGTGGTTGTCGGGCTTAGCGACGCTGCTGCTGGCCCTGAATGCACAGGCTGAAGATTATCGGGTGGTGTACTCCCCGAGCCTCGCGCTGGAAGTGTATATCGATGACGTGGCAAGTAACGCCCCAAACGACTGGTGTAAAGAGACACTACCGCTGCGTATTGTCTCCGGCAAAGGCACCGACTCCAGCGTGCTCACCAGCTTTTTGCCGCGTGTCGGCACGCTGCTGGCGAATCAGTGCGGCACACTGGATGTGATTCCCTGGCAGATGACCGACAAAGATGGCAACGTGCTGGCTAACGGCAGCGCCACCAAATTACAGAACTGGCGGCCTATTGTGCTGAATGATGCCACCGCCAATGCCAGCGCCAACAATGCTGCTCCTCTCGATTTATCACGCCCGGCAGACAGCAGCCCACTGCAACAATTTGCCTTGCCGGGTGGCTGTCATTTCCGCACCTGGTGGGATGATAAAGGCGCATCGCTGTTTATCCCTGAAATGACGCAGCAGCATTGCTCGTCTGAAGGTTGGCTGGAAGGCAGCAGCGAGCTGACCCAGGTGATCAACGGCCAGCCGCAGCAGTTGGCGGTCAATTTTTACCAGGGTTATCCGATCGCCAATCTCAATGTCAGCGGCCCACCGTTACAGGTGATCGCCGTCAATAACCAACGCATGATCGTGACGCGCCCGGATGCTGCCGACAGCTGGCTGGTGCTGCCCTTCGATGCCAAACAGCACCTCTGGCGTTTTAACGGAACGCTGTTGGTCAAAATGGACAAGACCACGGGACAGGATGCCGATGTGGTTAAAAAACGCGTTGAAACTTTACGTGGCGTCTGGTCGCCGCAGTTTATGCCACAGCAAAAAGTGACTGTGTTACTGATTGACACCCTGCATGCGGATCTCGCGGATCCTGCCATTGGTGCCTGGCGTAACATTAATTAATAGCGGCCGTTGCCCGTGTATTTCCCGGGCGGGCTACAGGACGTGTTCAGAGAGTTCACTATGTCGGCAAACGATAATCTAAAGATACCTAACGCCCTGCCTGCGGGTTACCGGTTCAATGAGTTCGAAATTAAAGATGTGATTGGCGGCGGTGGTTTTGGCATTGTCTACCGCGCCTGGGATCATCAACTGGAACGAACCATCGCCATTAAGGAATATATGCCGGTGTCGCTGGCGGTGCGCGCTGCCGATCTGTCGCTGGAACTGCGTGGCGAACGTTTTCAAAAATTGTTCAACGCCGGTCGCAACAGTTTTATTCAGGAGGCTCGCCTGCTGGCGCGCTTTAATCATCCTGGCCTGCTACACGTTCTGCGTTTTTGGGAAGAAAATGGCACTGCCTATATGGGCACGCTCTATTACAGCGGGATGACGCTTAAAGAGTGGCAAGTCACCAGCCCGGAAAGCATCGATGAAGCCTGGATCCGCCGACTGTTACCACCGCTGTTTGGCGCGATCAATACCATTCACCAGGCGGGTTATCTGCATCGCGATATCTCCCTGGACAACATCCAGATTCAGGAAAATCAGCTGCCGGTGCTGCTCGATTTCGGCTCCGCACGCAAGGAGATTGGTAATCTCTCCGACGAAACCGAAATCATGCTGAAGCCGGGCTTCGCACCGATCGAGCAATACAGTGAAGAAGGTGAAGGCGAACAAGGTCCCTGGACGGATATCTATGCGCTGGGCGCGGTGTTGCACAATCTGATCACCGGCTATGCGCCCCCGGTTTCCGTAGTACGCTGCATTGAAGACAACTATCAGCCGCTGGTTGAACGTAAACCTGAAGGTTATTCGTTGCCACTGCTGCATGCGATTGATTGTGCGCTGGCGATGAAGCCAGCAGATCGGCCACAGACCATTGATGCGTTTGCCAGCCTGATCGATCTGCCGGTGAGCGATGTGGAAGCCTTGGTTACCCAGATTACCCCGTTTAACGACACGCCCATCGAGCCAGAAGTACCGATTAGCGTACCCGAACCACAGGTAATGGCCGTTAACCACGCGGCTGCGGTTATTGAACCGGTCACCCCGCGCAATGTACGTCTTTTGTCACCCGGTCTGCTGGCCGTCGCTGCGGTGGCTATTCTGGCGGTGATCGTTGCCGTGTGGAAGGTCAACCATCGCAGCGCTGAACCAGAAATAGCCGCCTCAAATGCCGCAGCCTCCGCTGACGCCAGCAAATCTGCCAGCAGTACGCCGGTGTTGGCAACCCTTTATCTGCGGTTGCAGGACGGGGAAAATATTGTGGTGAATGGTAAAGCGCAGAATGTGAAACCCGCCAGTAACGGCTTTGCGTCATTGAGTCTGGCGGCAGGTCAGTATCATATTGAAGTGCACAACGGTAACCAGGTTCACAGTCAGTCACTGACGATTGATAAACCTGGCACCTGGCTGATTAATCCCGGTAATTAAGAGGATACCCGCGCTGTGCACTGTTGCAGCGCTCTGACCTGGGTAGCCAGAACCGTCAGGCCCTCTTCCTGCATGCCGCGTTTTGCCAGCTCCTGCTCCAGCGAGAACAGATATTGCGCATTGGTGCCCAGCGGACCGCTGGCCTGGGCAATTAATGGCGCAATGGTGCCCGGACAGGAGTCTGCTTCAAACAACGGATGACGCGGGTCCATGATAAATACCAGCGCCGACACCCTGCGATCATCATCCAGCTTCAGTTCGCACCAGGTAGGCAGATAGCAACCGGTGATCATTTCCCGCTTCCACAGCAATTCCAGCTCGTCATGCAGACGCACTTCGGGCAGACGAAACGCCAGGCCGCTGGTGCTGCCACCCTCTTTCAACGCGAGCATACGTCCGGGATGCGTTGCCGTTCCACGCCCGGCAATTAACCGCAGGCAGAATGCCCGGTGCCAGCCATCAAGTTGACCAGAAGCGACTTCTTCCGCCTCAAACACCGGGTTCCACATCAGCGAGCCATAACCAAAAATCCATACCGGACTGTGGTCAGGACGGCAGGCAAGCGTGGCGGCAAGCGAAGCAGCTCGCTGTTCGCAACTCCACAGCAACGTCTCTTCGATATCACCGAATGAGGTTTTACAATCTGCTTTTAATAAGAATTCCCGGGTTAGCAATGCGACCTCCTCAACTGCCCTGACATCCTGTCGGTTTAGCTCCTGAGATACTGATTTCGTCACAGCGGATGCTGATGCACCGCCTTATCAGAAGACATTAATGCATTTGTCACAATTTTTTCAAGGTTGATGCCGATCACAAAGGGTAAATTGCCCGTAAATAGCATCGGCTGCCTGGCATGAAACTTGACCGGGGGAGACAGGAAGTGTGAAGCGGGCCGCAATGGCCCGCAGGGATCAGTGTTTAGGGTGCCACTTGTTATCGTCGCCTTTTTGATAATCTTTTTTGACCGCAGCCCAGGCAACTTTGTGGGCCACTTTTTCGCGCGAGTCGTTACCGAAGCGATCATCCTCATCACGGTATTCATCCCAGGCGCTGTTAAATGCTTTCTGGTAGATTTTTTGCGCATGCGCCGGTAGTACGTGGCGTACACTGTCAGGTAGTTCATGTGTTGATGAGTAAGGCATAAATCCTCCTTTTCTAACCACAGGGTAAGTCTGGAACAGATAGTAAAAAACGCAAATCATCACTTTTATCGCGTTAAAGGAATTAAAAGTTCATAACCAGCATTTACTCAAACCAAAACGTAAAAAAAACGCCATATTTCCAGATTAAGATGAGAATCAACAATGATTAACGTAATGAAAATAATGAAATGAAGAGAAATAACCGGGTTTTTTTAGTGATGAGATTTATTTTTTCTTCTAAAGTAAATAATCGTAAAAACCCGGCACCGAACGTGATGAAAAGTTACACTGCGCAACGCTGTAAAAGTAAGTATATTTATCAGGCACTGACTGCCTGATTTTATTCTTTTTTCGGAGAGGATGGCGAATGGCTGTACATGAGAAAACCCGTCACACTGAATATTCCCTGATTTTCCCCATCGTCGCACTGGGCGTACTGAGTTTTTTTGGTGCACAAACCAGCCTGCCAGTGGTGATTGGCATTAATTTGCTGGCCCTGGTGGCCATTCTGAGTAGTGCGTTCAGCGTGGTACGCCATGCCGATGTGCTGGCGCACCGACTGGGTGAGCCTTATGGTTCGCTGATACTCAGCCTTTCCGTGGTGATCCTTGAGGTCAGCCTGATATCGGCGCTGATGGCAACCGGCGACGCCGCTCCCGCATTGATGCGCGATACCCTGTATTCGATCATTATGATTGTTACCGCCGGGCTGGTGGGATTTGCCCTGCTGCTGGGTGGACGCAAATTCGCAACGCAATACGTCAATCTGGTGGGGGTGAAGCAATACCTGATCGCCATTTTCCCACTCGCCATCCTGGTGCTGGTGTTCCCGAATGCGTTGCCCGGCGGCAATTTTTCAACTGCACAGGCTTTGCTGATTGCGGCGATTTCTGCCGCAATGTACGGCGTGTTTCTGTTGATTCAGACCAAAACGCATCAAAACCTGTTTGTCTACGAACACGAGGATGAGAGCGATGATGGCGACCCGCACCACGGAAAACCTTCAGCGCACAGCTCGTTATGGCATACCGCCTGGCTGATTGTGCATCTGATTGCGGTTATCAGTGTAACCAAGATGAATGCCAACACGCTGGAGCATCTGTTAACCGAATTAAACGCACCGCAGCAGTTTACTGGCTTTCTTGTGGCATTGCTGATCCTGTCACCGGAAGGACTGGGGGCGATTAAAGCGGTGCTGATGAACCAGGTGCAGCGTGCGATGAACCTGTTTTTCGGTTCAGTACTGGCCACCATTTCACTGACCGTACCGGCGGTAACCATTATAGCCACGCTGACCGGGCAGCAACTGGTGTTCGGTCTGGAACCACCGCATATGGTGGTGATGAGTGCGGTGCTGATCCTGTGCCATATTTCATTTTCCACCGGACGAACCAATGTGTTGAATGGCGCGGCGCACCTGGCGTTGTTTGTCGGCTATTTGATGACGATTATGCTGTAGCGGTGCGATTCATCGCACGCCTTTAACGCTATCGGTAATACCTGCGCGATAAATCGCGCCGCTACGGATAGCAAGCCAATAAAAAAGGCGTCTTTCGACGCCTTTTTTACCAACCAACGATTTAGTTGCTGGTATCCAGTTCCGGGAAGCTTTTCACCAGGTCATCAATCGCTTTCATCTGTACCAGGAACGGCTCCAGTTTGTCGAGCGGCAGTGCAGACGGGCCATCACATTTGGCGCTGTTTGGCTCCGGGTGGGCTTCGATAAACAGACCAGCAATGCCGACCGCCATACCGGCACGCGCCAGTTCACCCACCTGCGCACGGCGACCGCCTGAGGCAGCACCAAACGGATCACGAGTTTGCAGCGCATGAGTCACGTCGAAAATCACCGGGCAGTTATTGGTGACTTTCTTCATCACGTTAAAGCCCAGCATATCCACGACCAGGTTGTCATAACCGAAGTTGCTACCACGGTCACACAGGATCACTTTATCGTTACCGCCTTCGGCGAATTTATCGACAATGTTACCCATCTGACCCGGGCTGACGAACTGGGGTTTTTTCACGTTAATGACTGCGCCCGTTTTCGCCATCGCTTCAACCAGGTCAGTCTGACGTGCAAGGAAGGCCGGCAGCTGAATGACATCTACCACATCAGCCACAGGCTGTGCCTGCGCCGGTTCGTGGACGTCAGTAATGATTTTCACACCGAAGGCTTGCTTCAGCTCCTGGAAAATCTTCATCCCCTCTTCCAGGCCCGGACCACGGTAAGAGTGGATAGAGGAACGGTTGGCTTTGTCAAAAGAGGCTTTGAACACGTAGGGGATACCGAGTTTGTCGGTCACGGTTACGTAATGTTCGCAGATACGCATGGCGAGGTCGCGCGACTCCAGCACGTTCATGCCGCCAAAGAGAACAAATGGCAGATCGTTTGCGACCTTGATATCACCAATACTGACTACTTTCTGTGTCATGCCCTTTCCTTTTTCAGAGGTACGCTTAGTGCAGCGTGACCTGTTTTTGTTCAATTGCGTGGATCTGCACTTTAATCATTTCGCTAACCGGGTCTTCCGGACACTGTTCAACGAAGTAGGTAAGATCATTTAGCGCGATATGTTCGCACTCCAGTTGCGCGTAAATCAAACCACGGTCGCGGATTTCGTAGGGGTCATCCGGATCGATTTGTAACAGCACCTGGCTAACATTTAACGCCAGCTCCATCTTTTTCTCGTCCATCAGCGCCGCTTTCAGCGTATCCAGCATCTTACGCATTACGCTGACCGTTTTCGCTTCATCGAGATCATCCTGATAGAGCTTGGCCGTCGGGCTGATATTGCCCTTCAGCCAGACTTCCAGCGTGTGGGTATCGAGGGTTTCACCGTTAAACGGGTTAATCAGCCACATCTCACCATCCAGCCAGTCGGCCCGCAGAATCATCTGGGTCGGGAAGATAACCGGCATCAGCGGCAACTCCAGCTCTTCGGCAATGTGCAGCAGGATCACGCCCAGTGACACCGCAGTGCCCTGACGGCTTTTCAACACCTTATCGATCCATAAGGCATCGGATAAATTGTAGACGCCACTGGCACCGCCAAAACCCCACTGGCGGTAGAACAGCTCCAGCAACTTCTCCAGTTGCAGGTCAGCATCACTGGCACTGCTGACATACGCACGCGCTTCCGCCACTAACGCTGCCAGCTGTTGCTCTACGGATTGAGCAGAAAAATCTTCGCGGATGGCGCAGGTTGCACCAATAACCGCTTCACATAACGGTGTTTGACTGTAATCGAGTTGCTCTGGCGAGGTCATACTATCCCCAATAACGGCATTTTGGTCATCGCCAACTTAATCACTACCAGTAACGCAACGATCGCGACCAGGCAGGCAATCCAGCGGGTGCTCATCTTTCGCGGGCGACGACTCAAGGCCACGGAACCTAAGGCGATGTAGATAATAACCCCTAACAGCTTCTCAGTCAGCCAGCTTCCTTGTGGTGTGAACGGGTAAAAGTGCGTAATTACGACCAGCAGCACACCACTCAGCAACAAAAACGTGTCGTTGATGTGCGGAGCAATGCGCACCCAGCGGCGATCGAGCTGTGCTGAACCGGTGCATTTCCAGTAAAAACGCACCAGAAACAGGCTGACAGTAATCAGCACTGTAAGCAGATGAAAATGTTTAATCAGCGGATACCAGCTAGCCATCTTGCTTCCTTTATAAGAAAAATTGCCCAAGTGTAACGCGCGGGTTGCCGCCGTAGTCGTCCACTGTGTTGACCTGTTGATAGCCATGTTGAACCATCAATTCTCGCACCGCCTCGCCCTGCTGCCAGCCATGTTCCAGCAACAACCAACCGCCAGCGAGCAGCCAGTGTGGTGCCGTTGCAATAATCACCCGCAGATCGGCTAATCCAGCTTCATCGGCAACCAGCGCACTTAGCGGTTCAAACCGCACATCACCCTGCTGCAAATGATGGTCGGTAGCGTCTATATAGGGGGGATTACTGGCAATCAGATCAAAACGTTGCGGGGTGAGATTGTCGAACCAATCGCTGAGGAGAAATTGTGCATTGCTGATGTGCAAACGCTGCGCGTTTTCCTGCGCCAGCGCCACGGCAGCTGCGATACGATCACACCCGATGACCTGACAATCAGGCCGTTCGCTGGCGAGCGCCAGCGCGATGGCTCCGGTGCCAGTACCTAAGTCAAGGAGAGTGGCGGCACGGGTCGGCAGATGAGCCAGCGCCTGCTCGACCAACACCTCGGTGTCAGGACGCGGGATCAAGGTCGCATCGCTGACGCGCAGAGGTAACGACCAAAATTCACGTTCACCCACCAGATGCGCCACCGGCTCGCCCTGCGCACGTCGAGCCAGGAGCACATTCAGTTGTTGTAACTGGTTCTCATCCAGCACTGTATCGTCAAACGCCACCAGCCAGGTACGGGATTTGCCGGTAACAAACGCCAGCAAAATTTCGGCATCGCGCTTGGGGCTGTCGCCGCCGCTCAGGGTGGCAACGGCATGCTTCAGCCAGTGGCGAATATCCATTAATCCTGTCCAGCCAGTGCGGCCAACTGGTCGGCCTGGTATTCCTGCACGATAGGCTCAATCAGGCTATCCAGCTTGCCTTCCATCGTCTCATCCAGACGATAGATGGTCAGGTTAATGCGGTGATCGGTAACGCGCCCCTGCGGGAAGTTGTAAGTACGGATACGGTCCGAACGGTCGCCGCTGCCCAGCAGGTTACGACGGGTGGACGCTTCCGCTTCATGGCGTTTTGCCATCTCCGCCGCGTGAATACGCGCGCCCAGTACTGCCAACGCTTTAGCTTTGTTTTTATGCTGCGAACGCTCATCCTGACACTCCACCACAATGCCGGTCGGCAGGTGGGTAATACGGATGGCGGAATCGGTGGTGTTAACGTGCTGACCACCCGCACCGGAGGAGCGGAAGGTATCAATTTTCAGGTCGCTGGGGTTGATATCCGGCAGCTCGGCTTCCGGCAGTTCCGGCATTACCGCCACCGTACAGGCCGAGGTGTGAATACGCCCCTGTGATTCGGTTTCCGGCACACGCTGTACGCGATGACCGCCCGATTCGAACTTGAAACGACCATAGGCACCATCACCCGTCACACGGGCGATGACTTCTTTATACCCGCCATGCTCACCGTCATTGCTGCTGATAATTTCCACCTGCCAGCGGCGAGACTCGGCATAACGGCTGTACATGCGGAACAGGTCGCCGGCAAAAATTGCCGCTTCATCGCCACCGGTACCAGCACGCACTTCGACAAAGCACGGACGCTCATCATCAGGATCTTTCGGCAGCAACAATACCTGTAGCTGCTGCTCCAGCACTTCACGCTTTTCGCGTGCGGTTTTCAGTTCATCCTGCGCCATCTCGCGCATTTCAGGGTCGTCGAGCAACATCTCCGCTGTCTCAACATCTTCCTGCACCTGCTGCCATTCACGGAAACAGCGGGTCACATCAGACAGTTGCGCATATTCGCGCGAGAGGGCACGGAAACGATCCTGATCGGCGATCACGCCAGCATCGCCCAGCAGGGCTTCCACTTCTTCGTGGCGTTCCTGGAGAGCTTCCAGCTTGGCAACAATAGAGGTCTTCATGTAATTGAGGGTATCCCGTAAAAGGTCGTGACAGCCTAATCGAGACCGAGGCTGTCACGTAAGATTTGCAGGCGTTCGCTGTCGCCATCGCGCGCGGCCTGCTGTAGTGATTTGGTTGGAGCGTGAATTAAACGATTGGTAAGTTTGTGCGCCAGTTCCTGCAACACTTTTTCGGCATCCGCTCCCTGACGCAGTGCGGCCAGCGCGCGCTCCTGCAATTCAAGGCGTACATCATCGGCCTGCGAGCGATATTCACGAATGGTGTCGACCGCGCTTTGCGCACGCAGCCAGGCCATAAATTCGCCGCTTTCCTGCACCACGATGCTTTCAGCCTGCACCGCCGCAGCTTTACGCTGGGCCATGTTCTGCTCAATGATCGCCTGAAGGTCATCCACGCTGTACAGGTAAGCATTGGCGAGCTTGCCGACTTCCGGCTCCACATCGCGCGGTACTGCGATATCCACCAGCAGCATCGGCTGGTTACGGCGGGCTTTCAATGCACGCTCGACCATGCCTTTACCAATAATCGGCAACGGGCTGGCGGTGGAAGAAATAATAATATCGGCATCAGCCAGTCGCGAATCGATATCCGCCAGCCCGATGACTTCTGCCCCGACCTCATCAGCCAGCAACTGCGCGCGTTCACGCGTACGGTTGGCAATCATCAGCTTTTGCACATGATGCTCACGCAAATGACGCGCGACCAATTCAATCGTTTCGCCCGCGCCCACCAGCAACACGTTAACCGTGCTGAGAGATTCGAAGATTTGACGTGCCAGAGAACAGGCGGCAAACGCCACAGATACCGCACTGGCACCAATTTCAGTTTCTGTGCGCACCCGTTTGGCGACGGAGAAGGTTTTCTGGAACATCCGCTCCAGTTCACTGGACAACGCCTGACCACGTTGTGAATCGGCAAAGGCTTTTTTTACCTGGCCGAGAATCTGCGGCTCACCCAGCACTAAAGAATCCAGACCGCTGGCAACACGCATCAGATGGCTGACTGCCGCGTTGTCCTGATGCCAGTACAGGCTCTTACGCACATCTTCTTCACGCAGTTGGTGATAGTCACACAACCAGCGCACCAGCTTCTCCTGCAAATCGGCCTGCTGCTCTACGCTGAGGTAGAGTTCAGTGCGATTACAGGTGGAAAGCACCACTCCGCTTTGCACCATCGGCTGGGACAGCAGGCTGCTAAGCGCCTGATCCAGCGTGTCCGGCGTGAACGAAACACGTTCGCGCAGTGCAACGGGTGCGGTTTTATGGTTGATTCCGAGAGCGAGCAGCGTCATGGTGGTTCTGGTTGGGATATCCCAATTATTGTCAGGGTTTTGTGAAGCGCATTCTACAAGATGCCACAGATCAAGAAAAGCCATACAAAGCCTATGACTGTAATAAGATTAAACTGATCGTGCGCAATAATCGGTACAACAGCATTGACGGCTTAGATGCGGATGGTTAGCGTTACCGGTTACGAAGTAAAAACCTGTCTGAGGAGATGACCAGGTGATGCCTATGCCTTCGCGCAAGCTGTTGCGCCTTTTACCCCTTGCCAGCGTATTGCTGGCTGCCTGTAGCGTCAACAAACCGCAGGGACCAGGCCCAAGCACCACCGCACCCCAGTGGCAGCAACATCAACAGGCGGTGGCTAAAGTCAGCCATTATGAGACACGCGGTGCCTTCGCCTATATTTCTGATCGCCAGAAGGTGTATGCCCGCTTTAACTGGCAGCAAACTGCCGCTGACCGTTATCGTTTGCTGCTGACCAATCCGCTGGGCAGCACCGAGTTACAACTTGATGCCCAGGGTTCCGTGGTACAGGTGGTCGATAACAAAGGCAAACGCTATGTCAGCAATGACGCTGAAAAGATGATTTCTCAGCTTACCGGGATGGATATTCCCCTCGCCAACCTGCGTCAGTGGATGATGGGTCTGCCAGGCGATGCCAGCGACTATCAGTTAAACGACCAGTATCAATTGCAGAGCCTGAATTACAGTCGTAACGGCCAGCAATGGCACGTAGCCATCTCAGATTACGACAGCAAAGTTACCCCTCCTCTGCCTGCCAATCTCGAGCTGACCGAGGGTGGACAGCGTATTAAGCTGCGGATGGATAGCTGGACCGTACAATGATTACCTCCTGGCCTGCCCCGGCAAAGCTGAATTTATTTCTTTACATCACCGGCCGTCGTCCTGACGGCTATCATAACCTGCAAACCCTGTTTCAGTTTTTAGATTACGGCGATACGCTGACCATCACCCCGGATGAGAGTGGCAACATTCGTCTGTTGACACCGTTAGCGGGTGTGCCGGATGAACACAACCTGATCGTTCGTGCCGCTCATGCCCTGATGCATGCGGCTGAAGCACGCGGTACGTTACCGCCCCAGGCCGGTGCGGCGATTGCGCTGGAAAAGCGGCTGCCAATGGGAGGAGGCCTGGGTGGTGGCTCATCAGATGCGGCGACGGTGTTGGTGGCGCTGAATCATGTGTGGCAAACGCGACTTAGCGTAGATGAGCTGGCAACCCTTGGCGTGCGACTCGGTGCCGACGTTCCGGTGTTTGTTCGCGGTCATGCCGCCTTTGCGCAAGGCGTAGGTGAACAATTGCAACCCGCAGAGCCAGATGAAAAATGGTATCTGGTGGCGCATCCTGGCGTAAGTATCGCCACACCGGTCATTTTTGGCGATCCTGAACTGACGCGCGATTCACCGATACGCTCACTTGATGAACTTTTGCAGCGCCCTTTCCACAATGATTGTGAGTCTGTGGCAAGAAAACGTTTTCGCGAGGTTGATGAGCTGGTTTCCTGGCTGCTAGAATACGCGCCGTCGCGCCTGACTGGGACCGGGGCCTGTGTGTTTGCTGAATTTAACACCGAATCCGAAGCTCGTCAGGTGCTGGAGCTTGCCCCGGAATGGATACGAGGATTTGTGGCGCGCGGGCTGAATGTCTCGCCGTTACAGCGTACTCTTTCCGGGATTTAAGCGTATGCGTGACTGTGTCACCCCTGTTCCAGGCACAGCACGCGACGCATCAACACACCTGTCTGAACACGCTTTGCGATATTCGCCGGTTATCGCAACGTCGTTCATTCGCTGGACGCAAAGCCTGAGGTTCTTCTCGTGCCTGATATGAAGCTATTTGCTGGTAACGCCACCCCGGAACTAGCACAACGTATTGCCAACCGCCTTTACACCAGCCTCGGAGACGCCGCTGTCGGTCGTTTCAGCGACGGTGAAGTGAGTGTACAGATTAACGAAAATGTACGCGGTGGTGATATTTTCATCATCCAGTCCACCTGTGCCCCCACCAACGATAATCTGATGGAGCTGGTTGTGATGGTCGACGCGCTGCGTCGGGCTTCTGCTGGTCGTATTACTGCCGTTATCCCCTACTTTGGCTATGCCCGTCAGGACCGCCGTGTGCGTTCCGCGCGTGTGCCGATTACCGCTAAAGTAGTCGCGGATTTCCTTTCCAGCGTTGGTGTTGACCGTGTTTTGACGGTTGACCTGCACGCCGAGCAGATCCAGGGCTTCTTTGATGTCCCGGTAGACAACGTATTTGGCAGCCCGATCCTGCTGGAAGATATGTTGCAAATTGGTCTGGAGAACCCGATTGTCGTTTCTCCTGACATTGGTGGTGTGGTGCGCGCCCGTGCCATCGCCAAACTGCTTAACGACACTGACATGGCTATCATCGATAAACGTCGCCCGCGTGCTAACGTTTCTCAGGTGATGCACATCATCGGTGACGTCGCTGGCCGTGACTGTGTACTGGTCGACGATATGATCGACACCGGCGGTACGCTGTGCAAAGCGGCTGAAGCGCTGAAAGAGCGTGGCGCGAAACGCGTTTTCGCTTACGCCACCCACCCGATCTTCTCTGGTAACGCGGTGGAAAATCTGCGCAAGTCAGTGATCGATCAGGTGATTGTCTGTGACACCATCCCACTGTCTGACGAGATGAAATCTCTGCCGAACGTACGTACTTTGACGTTGTCCGGTATGCTGGCCGAAGCGATTCGTCGTATCAGCAACGAAGAATCCATTTCAGCCATGTTCGAGCATTAATCGAACGAAACCGGGCCACCTCTGGCCTAATGCTTGTCAGTTAAGCCTCAGTCATGCCGGAACGCATAGCGTTTCGGCCTCTTTTTTACCGCCCGTGGATAATGCCTCTGCCTTCGCTTCGGAAGCACGAAGCTTCCTGCCATCTCCATTATTTCATTTATTATTCGCGGGATTTTTCCCGGTGCTACGGCGGGCAGGATGCTTAGCTGGCCCGTCAGATAAAGCGCGGCCTGCTTAAAGCCCATCTGATAAGGTTCCACATTCTTCAGGCTGTAAGCCATCTGCGCCATCATAAAGCGCAGGAGATTGTACGCCAGTGCAACGCCCCATAACTCCTGTCTCACCAGCTCCGGTTTTTTACTTCTCAGCGTCAGTTCATTGTTCAGTAGATGCTGTTTCATCTCCCGGAAGCCATGCTCGATTTCCCAGCGATACCCGTAAAGCTCAACGATATCCGCCTTCGGATAACGACGCGCATCGCACATCGAGGTCAGGATTTGTACTGTTTTCCCGTTAACCTGCTTGCTTATCAGCCGCGCCGTCAGTGTCTCCGGCGCATCTTTCCATTTTTTGCGCGCCTGCCACGACAGGTCGAACTCTACCAGCTCGTGGCCTTTGTCCAGCTTTTTCAGAACCCGGTACTTTGCATCTTTACGCAATGGAAGCATCCAGTGTCGCCCTGTCCCGGATGTCTGCCAGTAGTGCAGCAGGCCGAGCGCATAGAAGCCTTTATCCAGTATAGTCAGTGAGTTATCGGGAGTCTGTTTCACCAGCCCGGCGGCAAGGTCAACTTCGCTGGTTTCTGTCACACTGCCAAAACTCACACCTGACAGCAGATGGCTGGTCACTTCCATCTGGCAGACCATGCGTAACTGCGGCCAGTCAGAGCGGCTGTGTATATTTGCCGTTCGTCCAAAAGCGGCATCGTTTTCCGGCGTATCGGGCGCACGCCATAGCGTGCCATCGACGGCCAGCAGGGTCAGACCATTCCAGTTCGACAAGGGTGTTTTGTCGAACCAGAGCTGGCGGGACTTCTCAAAAACCAGACGAACAACATCTTCACCGAGTCGCTGACGCGCCTGCACCACGGCGCTGGGCGCGACAAAAGGACGTTTACCCGGTAACACGATATCCAGATGAGAAACAATCTGGTTCATGGAAAGCGAACGAAACAGGGACATGCCGGTAACAGCCCAGACCATCATATCCATTGGGAGGCGGCGTTTTCGCAGAGTCACGACACCGGTATCAACCAGACATTCATCAATGAGTTCGGGTGAGAGCAGATCGGAAAGCGCAGAAAATTCTTTCGGCGTAAAGTTCAGGACGGTATCGAGAGCCTGGCTGAGTAACATAAAAAAATCCGTAATCCCCGGGAGATTACAGATTTTTGCAGAACTACAGGATCGTTCAATCGATCATTTCATGCTTAACTGATCGGCATTAGGCCACCTCTGGCCCGGTTTTATTTCCCTGCCACACGTTTAAGTTCAGTTACCGATTAAGGCGCTTCGGGCGCAGATTTTTTCGCGATAATTTTCGTTAAAATTCGCTATTCGCGTTGCCATTCACTGTTTTCAACTAACACTACTATCCGGACTTTAGCCGTCCAGGGTTTAGTGGTATTTTTCACCACACTTTTTTTGAGAACTCCGACCACTATGGCTCTCGACATCTACACACTTTTTGTTTGCGAGCTCTATGTCCTGGGGTTTTTAAGCATCATTATGGTATTTGCCTGGATTGGCTCACAGTATGATCGGGTACTGGGTTTCACCACTCTGACGCTGGTGTTAACCCTTACCGCCGTGTTTCTGAGCAGCCTGCGTGCCGCAGGATTACAGTTCCTGCCCATTGCGGTGGGTAATGTGGTGATGATGCTGGCTTATGGCAACCTGTTAAATGCTTTCCGGGTGTTTTGTAAAAAACCGCTTGGCATGAGCTGGCTGGCGGGGGCATTGCTATGGGCGATTCTGTGTATTTTCCCGGCGTTTTACTTCAGTCTGCCAAAACGCGTTCTGGTCGTTTGTCTGCTGTGCATCATCTACACCGGCGCATTGATTCAGCTGCTGTGGCGGGCACGCGCCGCGCTCACCGTCACCTTCTGGCCCGCGCAGATGTTGTTGTGGATACATTTGCTGTTTCACGTCGCACGAATTTTCTTTGATGACGCCGTTGCCACCCCGGTGCATGGTGCAATTGGTGGTTCCAGTTTTTCCGTGTACGTCATGCTGGAATCGATTCTGTTCGTTATTGGCCTGACGTTTACGATTCTGGCGATGGTCAATGAACGTACCCAGATCGCCCATAAACTGGCATCACTGCACGATCCCTTAACCAGTGTGTGGAACCGTCGCGCATTGTTCGAGCAGGCGGAAAAAATCATCGCCCGACGCTTACGGCAACAACAACCCTTCACGGCGATATTATTCGATCTCGACCATTTCAAAAGCATTAACGATCGTTACGGCCACCAACAAGGTGATCGGGTATTAATTGATTTTTGCCAGATTGCCCAGGCGTTATTGCCCGACGAGGGGCAGTTTGCCCGGTTAGGAGGTGAAGAGTTTGCCGCCATCCTGCCCGGCGACAGCGAGCAGGCACAATTGGTATGTGAACGTATTCGCGTCGCAACGCAGTTATCGCTGCCGGATAATATCAGCTACACCGTCAGTATCGGCTATGCAACAGCCAGCAAGGAAGAACTTCACTTTCCGACATTACTGGCATTGGCTGATGAGGCGTTGTATCGCGCAAAAGCCAGCGGCCGTAACCGTACTGAACAATATCTGACACAGTTACAGCCGTTGAATCAGGCTACGCTGGTGTAGTCTTATGGGTGATGCGTGTTACGACGACAACGTTTATCACCGTAGTGGCGCAACCAAAAATAGCGGTCTTCCACTTTTTCACGCCCACTGACACGCGCACCCACCAGCCAGAGCAGCGCACCAATAAAGATGCTAAACATTGCGCCATGCGCCAGGAATTGCGGCAGATTTAGCGAAGGAATTTGATTAATGATCGAGTAACCGACGCCAAGCACCATGGTGAGTAAACCGAGACACATCAGGCCATTACCGATATAGCGAGAGTGATGACGTTTCATAATTCACCTCCATCCTTTTTTAGTAATGCCAAAAACAGCACATAACGTTAACTTGCTATAAGTTTAGGCAATGACCCGGGGTTAAGATGCGTGCATGATCACACATCTTTCACAATCCTGACGAAACTTTACCGCTTATCGGGTTGATTTCGATAGAAAATGATAAATAACGTAGCGGCACTATTCAGTGTCTGCGCCCTTTGTCATCTCCCCTGCCAGGCAGTAAACTAACGCCCTTTCGATTTCGAGACAGGATAATCATCGTGAGCAGCATTAAACTGATTGTGGGACTGGCTAATCCCGGCGCGGAATATGCCGCTACGCGCCATAACGCAGGTGCCTGGTATGTGGATCTGCTGGCGGAGCGCAACAATCAGTCTCTGAAAGACGAACCCAAATTCTTTGGCTACACCGCTCGCTTATCGCTGGCGGGCGAAGATGTGCGGCTACTGGTACCCACCACTTTTATGAACCTGAGTGGGAAGGCGGTCGCGGCAATGGCGACGTTCTACCGCATCGCGCCAGAGGAAATTTTGGTGGCACACGATGAACTGGACCTGCCTCCTGGCGTGGCGAAGTTTAAACAGGGTGGCGGCCACGGTGGTCATAACGGTCTGAAAGACATCATCAGCAAGCTGGGTAACAACAATAATTTTCACCGTTTACGGGTCGGCATTGGTCATCCGGGTGACCGCAATAAAGTCACCGGATTTGTACTGGGTAAACCCCCTGCCAGTGAACAGAAGCTGATCGATGATGCCGTAGATGAAGCGGTGCGCTGTACGGAACTGTGGCTGAAAGAAGATAAGATTAAAGCAATGAACCGTCTGCACGCCTTCAAAGCCGGTTAAGGCCAAATCCCGCGCCGCAGACCGGGAAATCTGTGTATAATGCGCGAAATTTTTTGAATCGTCAGCGTTGCCGGTCAACGCTGCACACTCAGCGAGAAAGGTAATCAGATCATGGGATTTAAATGCGGTATTGTGGGCCTGCCGAACGTCGGTAAATCCACCCTGTTCAACGCGCTGACCAAAGCGGGTATCGAAGCAGCCAACTTTCCGTTCTGCACCATCGAGCCAAACACCGGTGTCGTTCCAATGCCCGATCTGCGTCTTGACCAGCTGAGCGAGATCGTGAAGCCACAGCGCGTTGTGCCGACCACCATGGAGTTCGTTGATATCGCCGGTCTGGTGGAAGGTGCTTCTAAAGGTGAAGGCCTGGGCAACAAATTCCTGACCAATATCCGTGAAACGGATGCCATCGGCCATGTGGTTCGCTGCTTCGAAAATGAGAACATCATTCACGTCGCGGGCAAAGTAAACCCGGCGGAAGATATCGATATCATCAACACCGAACTGGCGCTGTCCGATCTCGATACCTGTGAACGTGCTATCCAGCGTGTACAGAAGAAAGCCAAAGGCGGCGACAAAGACGCCAAAGCTGAGTTGGCGGCGCTGGAGAAGTGTCTGCCGCATCTGGAAAATGCCGGGATGCTGCGCTCACTGAATCTGGATGCTGATGAGAAAGCGGCTATTCGTTATCTCAGCTTCCTGACGCTGAAACCCACCATGTACATCGCCAACGTTAACGAAGATGGCTTCGAGAACAATCCTTATCTCGACCAGGTTCGTGCGATTGCAGACGCAGAAGGTTCAGTGGTTGTGCCAGTTTGCGCCGCAGTGGAATCCGATATCGCTGAACTGGAAGATGATGAGCGTGCGGAGTTTATGGCTGAGATGGGCCTGGAAGAACCCGGTCTGAACCGCGTGATTCGCGCTGGTTATACTCTGCTGAACCTGCAAACTTACTTCACCGCGGGTGTAAAAGAAGTTCGTGCCTGGACTATCCCGGTCGGTGCCACTGCACCGCAGGCGGCTGGTAAAATCCATACCGACTTCGAGAAAGGTTTTATCCGTGCCCAGACTATCGCGTTTGATGACTTCATCGCTTATAAAGGTGAACAAGGCGCGAAAGAAGCAGGAAAAATGCGTTCTGAAGGTAAAGAATACATCGTTAAAGATGGCGATGTAATGAACTTCCTGTTTAACGTCTAATCATTTTCAGCAACAGACGTTAATTAAAAGCCCATGCTTGTGCATGGGCTTTTTTATTCACTCAACAATACCACTTCGGTTTGTCAATTATCTTCAATTGCAGTTTACTGACGAAATACACTCCTGGGAACTTTCTCAACGCGCGCCAGAACACTCTCTATTTTCACTTCTTCGACATTGTTATATCTTAATTATCAATTAAATTATTACCTTTGACACATTGATAATTTTATTCAGTGAAGTGCAGGGTATATTTATTCCTTGCTTAGCTGCAACCAGACCCAAAACTGAAGTTTATTAAAATAACTACAGAAAAAATTACAATATTTTATTTTTACACCGGAGAAACATGAAACACCATTTATTAGCCCTGGCGCTTTGTGCGACATTCGCAGGGAATGCTGCCTCTATTACACCAGGAGGAATGGCAGGTTGGAACTATACTCTCGATGCAACGAATATCACCGGCCTGACCTTCCCATTTACAGTTAATACCGCTCCGGAAACGCCAGGTTATTACTATGCAAACCAATTTGGTTTTACGGGTGCAACCGCAATTGGTTATATTGGTCTGCAACCGCGAACTGCCGATCAATATTCAGTCGTGTTTTCCTCTTTTGTTTACGGCACTGAAGTTGTAGACAGTGAACGCTGTAGACTGGGCGCTGATGGTAGCTATGGTGCCAGTTGTTCCAGGTTATACCCGATCAAAAAAGGGCAAAGATATCTGTTTGAAGTCCGTCGTGGGAGTGACGATGTCAACGTCTGGTACGGTTTCGTCAAAGAAGAAGGCAGCACAACAGAAACACAAATCGGTGCATGGCGACTTCCTGCTGGCTCGGGGTTACTGAGGTCAGTTCAATCCGGTTGGATTGAATATTATAAAAGTGTCGATACCTGTTACACACCTGAAGTTTCACAAATTACCGTTTCACCACCCTATGTCACTGCAACCGGTAAACAGGGATCGTTTTACTACCCGCATGAGTATGGTAGGTGCACAGGTAAAGTGAATTATCAATACGGATGGGTTGGTAATGATCTCAGAACGACCGTTGGCCGACGTATGATTACGACCGACGCCTATAGTTCCGCTCTTTTCGATGGTGAACTTTCCCCTGACAGTTTCATTACGATCGGCGTATATGACAGTCAAAATAAAGAACTGGAAAAACACACAGTAAAAGTGGGTAAAGACTACGTCAGCAAATGGACCTGGCCGGCATACTCTGCGGCGATCTTCAATAGCAATTTAAAGAAAGTTAAACTTGGGATGCTGGACATTAATACGGGTGAAATTAATGTTAAGCCTGGTTCATCCTTCGAAAACCAGATTTATAAAAACAAACTGGACAATTTAAAAGTCATCACTACCATCGAGGACATGTGGGTTAATAACGACCCTTTCGGTGACGAACTTTACACTGGTGATTTGGCCTCCGGCAGTTCAGTCATGATTACGGTAAAAGATCAGGCTGGGCAAATGTTGGAAGATTACACAGTGATGGTTCCTGATAGTATGACGGGTCGCTGGCGCTGGTCAGAATATACTGGCTATGAATTCAACAATGCTCTGAAAAAAATCAAGATTGGCGTTAAAGATGCTAATAATGATATCACCATTATGCCCTGGACCTCCTGGCAAAATAAAATCTGGAAAAAGAGTCAGGAACATTTAACCGTCAAAGCTGAGATTTTTACTGCATCAGAAAATCCCTGGGTAAACCATGACCTTTTTGGCAATAAGCTGGCAGCCGATTTACCTTCAGGTAGCAAAGTTACCATAAAGGTAAAAAGTAGCCTGGGTAATTTGCTGGAGGAACATACGGTTGAGCTGCCGGATGGACACCTGGATCGCTATAAGTGGCCCCCTTTTGCAGCCAATGAGTTCAATCAGATCTTTAAGCAGATTGTAATTGGTGAAAAAGAGGGAGATAACACCATCAACGTGATCGCTGGCTCGCAATATCGCAACCTGATATGGAAAAAAGAGCGCGCCAACCTGACTGTTGAAGTCTCAATTGATTAATCGTTGCCAGAACGGAAACAGAAGTGAACCACATTGAAGAGATGCGCGGCCAGGTTGGACACCGCTTATTACTGCTGGCAGGGACGCGTATCCTGTTACAACTGCGCAAGGATGGAAGTTGGGGCTTACCAGGCGGCTGGTTGGATCCTGGGGAATCACCAGAACAAACGGTGAAACGTGAAGTGAAGGAGGAAACCAATCTTGATGTACATCGGATGCAACTGTTAGGATTTTTTTGTGAGCCGGAATATACCCTTAACCAGGAGTACAACGAGGGAGACAACGCCGTAACGGCTCTCTATCAGGTTGATGAATGGTCGGGTGTGATGATCAATGATCCCAGTGAAAGCGATGAACTGACTTTTTTCTCATCTGATGAACTGCCGAAAAACCTGGCAGAAAAGTGTCGGCACTCTATCCGTTGCTATTTGTCACATCAGCGTTAATTGTTTTCCCAACGTAAAAATCCACGCTTGCGCGTGGATTTTTTTAGGCTGGATTAGCTTACTTAATTCCCATCGCATCTTTCAGGGTGAAGAACAGGTCCGTCTGGTCAGTCAGTCCAACCACATTCGCCGCATGCGGGCCATAGGCAGCAATACGCAACTGAGTACCGGTATGCTCCTGTGAATCTTCTTCTGAGTTACCGTAACTGATGGTCATCACCGCGCCATCTTTGGTGTTCAGTGCCTGAGTCAAGCCTGGTGCTTTGGTACCATTTTCTACGATCTGGCTACTGTGCGCGTGATCTGCCGTCACCACGACCAGGGTATTGCCATGCTCGCGAGCAAAAGTCAGTGCCTGTTGTACCGCTTCATCAAGGTCAACGGTTTCACCAATTTGCCCACAAGGATTAGCGGCATGATCCTGTTTATCAATGGAGGCACCTTCAACTTGCAGGAAGAAGCCCTTGTCATTTTTGCTCAACAGATCCAGCGCTTTTTTGGTCATCTGCGCCAGTGTTGGCGTACTGACCGGGCGATCCTTATTCACTTCACAGGTGACTACCGGCTTATCAATATTGCCGTGATAACTGGCTTTCGGCCCCTGCCAGCGCACCGGCATATTACCTTCCGAGAACAGCCCCAGCAGCGGTTTGTTCTGATCCGCCTGCTGGACCGCATTCATACCGTCAAGGTTGTCCACCAGTTGAAAACCCAGTGCCTGAGCCTGCTCACGCAAAGTCTTGCCTTGATATTCCCCTGCTTTCGCCACTTCGCTGAAGGATTTAGCGCCACCACCCAGCGTGACATCCGCACGAGTTTTCAGCATCTGCTCGGTGATGGAACCTTTGCCACCCTGCTCCAGCGCGTTGCTCGGGCATAGCTCGCTGGTTTTTTCCGGGCCATAGCATTTACGTGAAGTGACATGAGCGATCAACGCCGCAGGCGTTGCATCCTGTAGCTCCGCAGTTGAAACGTTACCGGTGGCCTTACCGGCAGCTTTCGCCAGTTCCAGCAGCGTGGTTTGGTCTTTCCCATTCACATCGACGCCAATTGCGCCATTATAGGATTTGGTCCCCGTGGCCCACGCGGTCGCAGACGCTGCTGAATCCGTGACGTAGTTCGGTTTGTGGGTTTTCTTATCCAGCGAGTAATGGGTGTACTGACCGGTTAAAGGTAAGGCATCAATCCCGGGGAAAAAGCCACCTGCGCCCATTGCCTGATTACGTGCAGCAGTGATTTCTGAGTCCCCCATGCCGTCACCGATCAACAAAATGACATTTTTTGCCGTACTGTTACTCAGAGAAGCTTTGAGCGCCTCCGTTTGATCACCGGTCAGGCGACGCGCACCACCATGCTGAGTCAGGTCACCGGTGGCGGCACGCGAGTAGCTGGTTGCATCAGCAAGTGCTGCCGTCGCGAACAATGAGGTGATAAGCGGAACCGTAATCAAAGGTATCTTTTTCATTTATAAGCATCCTTATTCACAAATATAACCAAATGTTTCCGCTGACAAGTCTGCGACAATGCCGTGACACTTTTGTGACTGACACGCAATATTTTGATGACAGGATCGGCAAAACGAACAAGGCTAATGCAATCCGCTCAGAGCTTAAGCGAATAGAAAAAAAGGAGAAAATAGAGCTTGACCCTTTTCAGCTAACTCCCTATAGTAGCGCCCCGTTGACCCGCTGAGGTTGGCAAACAAAATGTGGTGAGGTGTCCGAGTGGCTGAAGGAGCACGCCTGGAAAGTGTGTATACGGCAACGTATCGGGGGTTCGAATCCCCCCCTCACCGCCATCATTAGTAGGACGTTAGGTGGACAACACCGCATGTAGACTGACTTCCGAGACTACATGAAGACAACGGAACTACAAAAGCAGTAAAAAAAAGTGCACGCGAAATGCACGCGCATCTTGGATGCAAAGAAAAAGCCTCTGGTTAATCCCCGAGGCTTTTCTGTTTGTGTCTAATTGAAACACAATATTTCTTAAATTGTCGGCCTGTTGTCATCATGACCCGATATCGCTCCCCAAGTCTGAACGCCAATCGCCGTAACCTCGTCCAGTGCTTTGCCCTCACCGTGTTCTGCTATAATGATCTTACGGCATGCCACACCGACATGCCGGAAACCGATTATCAATGCTAGTACTTGCCCGCGTTTTTTCCGTCCCGGAGTGCGGGCTTTTTTTATGCTGGCTTCATGGGCCAGTCAATATCAGGGGCTTTTGAAAGGTCGAGGGCGTTAAGCGCGTCACTGTAGTCAAGCCAGGCGTTAACAGTAGCTTCCTCTGCATCAGTTAATGTCCGTCCCATCATTAATTTAAGGTTAAGTGAGTAAGTGGCCTGCTGAGACTCTGCCTGTAGAGCCTGCTGCGTCTGTTCGGCGACAGCAACATAGTCCACTCCCGGAGTATCAATAAGTACCGGTTTCCCGTCTTCCCATGCAATGGATTTGCCCGCTGGCGGGTTGAACCAGGCTTCATAGTCATCAAGGCTAATCTCAGTCAGAGTTTCTGGGGTAAATCCATTTGCCGTGATAGTTCCGGGGAATTCGCTACTAAAGAAAGCTTTTGTGGCTGAGTCGTAATAATAGGTGATCGAGGTCATTATCCGTTCCTTACAGGTTAACGATTCCCATAACTGTGTAGTTGATCTGCACCGTAGTGTTCGCAATAACAGCGCCGCTGAAGTTCCTTAATCTGAAATCGAACCCACCGGCACCCGGTGTGTTAATAACCTGTATATCTCCTGCGGTAAGAGCTGCGCCATTTCCGTTGGAAACCACAACACTCGCTGGCGCAGAAGCAAAACTAACAGGGAAAGACACCGTACCCTCTCCAGCTGCGTTTGAAGTTGGGGCCGCCGCTGATGTAATGATCATCAGTCCCTGAGTGGTGGAGATAGGGATAACCAATCTGACGTTTGTGCCCTGCACTCCCATATTTAAAAGGCTTTGCCTGGCATTCGCTGCGGCCGCAAAGGAAATCGCGCCGCTCAATGCCCCGCCTGACTTAGGGTAACCACCGAGCGCTGAGAGCGCCAACTCTGCCGTTTTAGCCCCTGTGCCGCCCTGCTCAATACTCATCGCGGTTGTTAATCCGCTCAGCGAAGTGATATCGCCGTTTGCTCCATTTTTCGCGTAATCATTAAGATCGGTTGTGTCCGCCTTACTGTTCAGAAGGTCGATAATTCCGTTCCATGCCGGGCCTGTCCAGCTCGTGCCATCCGGTAGAGTTATGGTGACATTACCGGTGCCAGTAAAAATCTGTTGCCAGTTTGCTTTGTCCAGGTTCAGCCCGCGAATGGCGTAAGTAACCTGAGAAGCCAGCGCAGACGTTATCAGGTTCAGCGTTGCTAACGGAACATAATCAAATGAAACATCCGATGTTGTCGGACCGGTGTATGCCTGCGTCAATGTCAGCGCAGTATCACTTGTTATTGCGCTGATCCCCAGCGTATACGCCGTACCGCCAATGGTCGCCACGATGAACCCGTTAACCGCCACGTCAGTTGTAAAAGCTGTTCCGCTACCCGTAACCGCAGTTGACCCATTAGTTAAAGTGATAGTGCCTGCTGGCATATATTATCTCCGGACAATAAAAAACCGACGCTGCGGCCGGTTATTATTCGACATTTAGAATGCCTCAAGAAAATAAATCGATCTTATCGATCTCTTTTATTCACTTAATCATTAATTAAATTCGTGATTCGATTATCCATACACATAAAAAAGGAAATAACCATGAACAAACTCATCAGCATAATTCTTATTTCAATCGGAATCTCTGGATGTGCATCATCGACCCCGCCGATATGTAGCAATAAAGCCAAGATATCAAACCATAGTTATGACATTCCGATTTTCAAGAAAGAAAATGGCCGATACCTTGCCGGATATCCTTTTTACACATGGACAGATAAATCACAGTTTATTGACACATCTGAGTGTGATCGGCTAAACCCCTAATGCCTGATGGTAGTAGGTATCGTACACATTTGTTTCAATATAAGCCGGAGGGCTGCATGAATACTGATAAGGTGCCTGTTCATTATCATAGGATACCTGATTATAAGTATTCCCCCCTTGCGCCTCATACTTGCTTGTGCCGGATATATTAAATCCGGCGCTATAACAGTTGTACCTTACGTAACCTGAGTTCCCAGTAACGGGTATCGCCACTACTACTGAAACGCCGCTGGTAATTGCAACCGGGACATCAGAGGTAGTGGTTGAACCCACGGTCAATTTCAGGGGCAGGCAGTTCTGGTGCCAGACAATCTGCCCGTTGTCATACATGAAGAATCCCGCCGCCGGTGTATTCACCATCATCTTTGAGAAAACATAGATACGAGTAGCAGACATTGCTGATCCAAAATTGCCTCTGAATTCCAACGCCCAATACCCGTTCTGCGTTATTTCAGTCCACCAGACATTGTTAAACCCTGATGCGCTCGTAGAACGATGGAACGCTATAAAGGGCATTGACGCAGGCACATTCGTTTGCAGGATTTGCCCGCCAGTCGGCGTGAGGTCAATAACCTGGGCAAGATTGAACGGGGTAAATGGCGGCGCAATTTTGAACACAGGCGGATTCACACTATAGTCATTCAGTACGAACCCTGAATAACTGCCAATTGTCGTGGCGGTGGCGATCACGATAACCTTAGATACCGTGTCAACGCCTGACCAGCTTACTGTTTGCCCTGATACCGATGTGCCGTACGTTATCTGGCTGCTGCCGTAAGTTGTGCGACCACCTAAAATCGCCGCTGTAAGGGAGAAGCCCGGCAAGCTGTACGTTTTACTTCCGGACCCGGAGACGGTAATGATATCGACCACAAAGTTGAACGACATCGAATTAAGAACGTCATATGTTGTTCCATCAATATAAGCTGTAAATCCATCAGCCATTATCGGACAGCCCCCATTGAGCAAACAAGTTGTCCACTTGCGTTATACCAGGCTGCACCTTTGTTATCTACAACAAATCGACCCTGCCCGGACACCGCACCATTAAGCTCAAATGAACCATCTGATTTCATAATTGTTCCTGTCGTGGCAGCGACATAATTTGAAGAATACCAAGAGCCAACCTTTGCAAGAGTTATTGCGGCATAATTTATCAAGGCATCATTGATAAATACCTGACCATTCAAAGCAGCAAACGCCAGCTGATAACTTCCAGCATCACTTCCTGTGTAAATCCCGAACTGGTCGGCATTAAATGCAATTGTGGATTTATAGCTGCTGCCTGATGGCTCAATACCTATTGCCATGCCAGAACTATAATAAACTCCACTACGGGTTATACCGACCTGAAGCGTGTATGACGCTTTCGCCGTTCCATTGTCAGTTACGGTTGCGGTGAGTTTTTCGTTAACGGCTGCATTCAGATCCCCAATCTCTGCCTGAACCTGAGTTTCAAGTTCGGCCATCGCCTGGTTAACTGAAGCAATGGTGGTTGTGATGACAATAACCTGGGCTTTGATCTCTCCATTGACCGCAAACTGATAATCGACTGAGGCATTATTATTTAGAGCGTTCTGAAGCATTCCTTCTATGTTCGTATCAATTTGCGTGGTGAGGTTTTCAAATGCTTCTGATTCCCTTATTTGTTGGTCAATAAGGTCAATCATTCCGGGTATATCAGAAGATGCCTGCCCTGACGCTTCCACGAAAGAAGACACACCAAAGGCATTCTTGGTGCGCACATACATGTAATAGGTCGTGTCTGCTTTGAGACCGTTAAGAGTCCACTGAGACGCGCGACCGAGGAACTGCGCTTCATCCTCAATCGAAGCAACGCTACTGGCCTGCACTTCACCGGTGTACCAGAACTCGAAAGAGGTATCTGTGGTTGCAGTGACATTCATCACCGGCACGATATCAGCAGAGAAGATCCCCGGCGTCCACTGGATAAAGGTTGGCGCAGACGGCGCGCCGATCACCAGACTGACCTGCGTTTCCACGCCCTTCATACCATTACTGTTGCGGCCACGAACCCCCAGCGTATAGCTCCCCGCATCCAGCCCATAAAAATCATAGGTGAACGCCTCAGTCTCGTAGCTTTTCACCACCGCACCGGCTTCAGTGTAGACCGTGAGTTCAAACGTCAGCTTTTTGGTGGTGGTTGCGGTTTCCCACTTCGCCGTGACCTGGACGGTCTCAGAGTTGGTGTTAATGATGGTCAGGTTTTCAACGTTAGGCACGCGGTATGCATTCAGCGTATCGCTGGGCGTTTCAAATACAGCGCCCTCATCTACCACCGCCTGTTTGTTCGGGTCGTGGCGGGTTGCTGAGATGGTATAAGTTGAATTGTTCTGATCTTCCGTGATACCCATGATCCGGAAAAGCTGCGTTGCCACCTGCCCCGTTGAAATCGCAAACACAGTACCGTCACGCACCCAGGCCGGTGAAGCGGAAAGCGTGATAACTGAACCGTTCACCGCTGAAATAGTGTGTTTAGCAAATTTCCCGTCAGCCCCCATGATCGACATCGAGTCACCGCTACCGGCCAGGCTGGTCACATCAGCGTCAACGGTAATTTGTGCACCGCTGTGCGACATTATCCGGCCACCCAGCCGCGTTCCGGCGCGGTTGTTATCCGCAACCTCGATAATATCGCCTGGCATGAAAGCAATAGCATCGCGCGCCATCTGAAATGAAACCTTACGGTATTCACGCTTGCAGGACTCAATCAGCCATTTTCCGGCCCGCACGGCCTGACCACGGGACGTACAACCGAACGCCTCCAGTGTCGTTTCGTTGTAGTTATAAAGGCTGATTTGCTCATCATCAGAAACATATTCTTTCGACGCGCTCCAGCCGTTGTTCGGGTCTGTCCACGAGACGACAACAGCGTTAAATCGTTCGCTGCGCTTCATCGAACTGTACGTGAATTTACCGTCAACCACGCTGGCATTGGTCACAACAGCAACCGGGTCCGCCGGATTATCGATAATCATCGATAACCGCATCCCGTCCCAGAGTGCAATGCCCCGGCACGCACTGGCAATCTTATCCAGGGTGTCGCGGGCGCTGGAGGCATCAGTCAGGTATGCATTCATCGTAATGCGCGGCTCTTTACCACCATAGCCGTCATCAACTTCCTGATCGCAGAACTGAGACAGGATGTATAGTGTGCCGTCATCCACATCGACATAGCCCGCATATTTAGCCAGGCCATACCGTGTGTTTTTCACCAGCGCACGAAACAGCCAGGCCGGATTATTTGTCCATGCCGACTTGAATCCACCGGTCCAGATCCCGGTGTAAGTACGTGCAATCGGATCGTAATTATCCGGCACATCAACAATCAGACCGCGCAGATGATAAGTGCGGGTTGGTGTGTCTGTGTACTGGTCGCGGTCAACAACACACCCGGCAATAGCGGTATACGGGTACGACAAGCTGTCATCGGTGATTTCCGTATAGCTGTTCCATACGGTGCCGTTATTGAGGAGATCGCTGGTGCTGTCAGCGGTAATTCTGCGCAGGCGAATATCAAACGGTTTGGTTTCCGGCGCGTCAATCAGATGCGCTTCCAGATACTCCCCCGAGATTTTCCCCGTAATGGTCACAGTTTTAGCAGTCGACCAGGCCGCCGTACCGGTGCGGGTCTCTATCACCATTGTGACCGACGTGTTTTTCTGGTTGCCCTTTGAGTCCTGCTCAACCAACGCTGACACGCCAATATTCATACGAACCCGGCTGACATCTTCATCACTGACAGTACGCACAAGGGGAGTGTCATAAGTCACGTCAGTATTAACAATTGTTGTTGCCTCAATGGTGTCAAATCCGGTGATCGCCGTCTGAGTCAGGCTACCGGGACGCCAAGCGGCACTGACACCGTTAATTGACACATTACCGCTGGAATCAGTGACAGGGGTGTCATTGAGCATGAACGAAGACAGGTAAGTCTGATCAACCGGTCCATAGATCGGCCCCTCTGACAGCAAGTCCAGTACCCTGTAAAATTGTTTTGATGTTAGATTGTCATCAACCAGTTTCGGTGTGCTGCCACCGCCGCCGCCAGAACTCATGTGAGCGCCCCATAAAAAAGGGCCGCCCTGAGGCAGCCCTGAAAAAGAATGATTTGTTGTCTATCAGCCGATTGAGATGTCCCAGTCTTCATTGTTGCTGGTATCAATGCCGAGACTGGCTACATTCGATCCGATAACCATCTCGCCCAGCAGAATCGGAACCGGACTCCCCTGCCCTACGCGGTTTTCGGCACTGGTAAATGAATTGTTGGTGATGCTGGTCGAATCGTTTTCCGATGAACTGGCGGTTTTCAGCGTGGATGTCATATAAAGCGAGTAGGCAACCGAAGCGACCGTGACCGCCACCATAATCCAGGCCGCAGCCGCAGCCGTAATTGCCCCTTCAACTACTGGCACAAACAACACCGCTGCACCATCTTTCAGATGACGGTCCATATGAAACGCCAGCCTATCGCTGGACACATCACCTCCATCGATGCGGATACGCAGACGGGTTTTATAAAAATCACGCTTGAAGGCGGGGCATTGAGCCAGCAGCAGGCGCAGCCCCTGAGAAGGGGTATCAACGTTTAAAGCGATCTGGCGGAAATGTCGTCGTAGATTCCCCGCAAATCTAAAGATGAGCATTGTTCATGCCTCCAGATGGAATGGATCAGCGGTATGTAAATTGGGCGCAACTGCTCTCGGCGACTCAGCCGCCCATGAACCTCATGATGGAGAATGGTGTTATTCCCCAGCCAGATCATCGCGTGGCACGGGTCGGCCTCGGGAAATGCGCGCCGGATAATGACATCGCCTGGCTGGATATCTGCGTCGGCAACGCCATAAAATCCGTTGGTTGCCATGTTTTTTAAATACAGATTTTCACCGCGCAGCCACCACCCGTTCGTGCGTTCAAAATCAGGCAAATCGATGCCACAGAGATGATAGGCATCCCGAAACAGCGTATAGCAGTCCGTGATGCCATGAACGAACCGGCGTCCCAGCAGATACGGAACGGGACGGACTTTGCGCAGCACCCCAGCGCTGGCGAGCCACCAGTCGATGTCAGTGGCAATCTGTGCAGTGCGGTCAGCAGGTGACAGCACCGGTTTTGATTTCGGGTGAGAATGAAAAACGGCGGTGATTTCTCCCGCCGCTTCAGCGCTTGTCCAGTCCTCATCGCTTATTCTGAAATGCTGAGATGGCTGTGGATGGACATTCTCACAGCGGATAAGGCGCGCGTTATCCAGGATCAATCCGCACACTTCATTACCGGATGAAGCAGCGTAGATCAGGCATTCATCTTCCAGCGTCATGATATTTTGCTCGCCCCAGGATAGCCCCCGTAGGGTTTAACCGCTGGTGCGGGGAACCGAAGACGACAACCGCTCAGGTGTTTTGAACACCGGTCTTTCGTTGTATCCGATGTGGGCTGATCGAACTCATCAGCCACCGCACCTCCGTTGTAACCGCAACCGTCACCCCGATAAAGCCACTGGCATACATCAGCAAGAATGGTGCGACCGGGGATCACCGCGTTGTCCTGGTCTACCGGTGTGGAAAGGTTATAAGTGACCTGCTCGGGTGTCTCTTCAGACATTTCCTCCACGGTGTAACGAGACACAGCCTCCATCGTGGTATCAGCATCCGGATTCCCGTTCGGAAAGTTTACCGCATCGAGATGTTTTACCAGCACCTGCCGGCGGGTCAGCGTTGCCCCAGCTGCATCGTTAAAATCACTGTTGATCCCGGTAATCAGACCGTCCATGTTGGCGACAGCCATTGTAGGACGGGCATAGGTTCCCTCGGATTTGGTTTCGAACCCCTCTACAGCAATCGGATAGGCTGAATAAGCATTCCCCTTCCATATGACATCGTTGTAATAACCGTTCGTACCTGAATGGAAGCGGATCACATCGCCGCCAAATGCCTGAAGGTCAAGCTCAAACAGATCGAGCATCGCGCCGACACCAGCATCAACACTTTCGATAATGAGTTCGGCGGGTATATCTCTCATCGTGGCACCTGTTCAAATGTTGAGGTTAACTCGTAATAATTGCCAGTTTTAGTCATCGACCACGATCGGCACACAAAAAGCGCCTGAACTCCAGTGTCTGACGGCGTCCAGTAAAATGAATCAACTGCCATCCGCGCTTTAATAAAGGCTTCGGCCTCTTTTGCCACATTAGGTCGGGAGCACTTTGTATCGTCATAACCCACGAATTTAAGCGAGTAGCTGTCCATTAGTGAATTGATGCCCTTGGTCTGACGCTGCTCATAGCCGTCTCCCAGAGACACGACGGACACGTTCGGTTGCCGCGAGACGGTGTAAGCCTTCTGCGGTGACCATGTGAAAGTTTCTGGCATGGGTTACTCCAAATAAAAAACCCGCCGGAGCGGGTTCTCAATATGCAGTGTGAATATTAAATTTCCGAAACCAATTCTTGCAGCTGTTGCTTGGCTTTTTCAAACAGACGCCGCTCAATTTCAGCCAGAGACGCCAATTTGTCGTAAGGTATGCGCACTAATACTTTGATGGTCCGGTTATGATCCTCATAAATGAACTTAACCGTGGCAATAATTCCCGAATCGTCCTCATGCTCGAAAGCAGTAATATCTTCGATATAGCGTTGCATTTTCTTACTCCTTGTTGTCAGGTAATTATTACAGCATTATTTTGTTTTACTTAACATACCTCTCGGGCGCTGCTGATCTTTGATTTGATATAGCGCAACCTGCTTCATCATCGCAGCCATCTTGCTCATGGTTGCATCATCAATGCCACCGGTTGTCTGGATATTGAAATGCACTTCCTGCTGAATTGTCGATCCGCTGCTGGAGCTACCAATGTCCCTGTTGCTAATAACGGAGCCGTTATCACCTGGGATCATATACTGGCTGCCATTGCTGGCCTTGAAGATTTCAGGCTTACCGCCCTCTCCCACCTTATACATGCTGTTGGCGCTGACCGGGCCGCCGTGTTCGCGAGCACCAGTGAGTGACATTGCCTGGGCAGCTGTCATTGCCGTTGTGAAGCCCGTCATGCCCGCTGCTGCTGCCCCGCCTGAGGTTGCTACTGATGCCGCCATTGCCGCTGGGGACCATGCTGCCAGCAGTTCAGCAGCTGCGGCTGACCCGGCAAAAACAGATGCTGTCAGAGCGGTTGCCGCGGTTGCCTGGTTACTGGCGATCGCAGTGGTCTGCGCGGCCTGGCCCATGACAGCCGATTCAACCCATCTCACGCCCATCTCGACCAAACTGCTTACCAGACCATTGAGGACTGATGTACCAAGGTTGGCGAATGCTTCCGAAAGGCTTTGAGTTCCATTCAGAAGCCCGGTGATAGCGTTAGTGGCACCACCACCCAAAGATTCAATGGCTGTTCCCAATAATGCGTTTGAATCACTTTGCGCTTTGTAAATCTGCCATTGTGCGGCGATACGAGCCTGCTCATACTCGGTGTTGGCAGCATTCATAAGCGCCAGCCCGTTCTGCGTCAGTACGCCCTTTTCAGTTTCGAATTGCTGGATGAGCGCCAGTTTACGGGCGTTCTCATTTGCAAGTTGCTGGACAGGGTCAATTGCACCCTGGGCATCCTGCAAAGGTGAAACCCCGGAATTTTGCTCTGCCCGGATCTTGGCTAAATTAACCTGATGCTGTTGCTCCAGCTGTTCACTGGTCTGGTTATACTGTTGCTGGGTTATTTTCTTTGCATTGTAGGCAGTTTGTAGATCCTTAACATCCTGCGCATAGCTGGCATTTTCCTTGGCTTCCGGGATGAGCTTTTCAGCTGCTGCCTGAGCCTTAAGTGCGTTTGCCGTGTCCCATTTTTTGGCTGCGTACTGCCCGGCCAGCGCGATTTGTTCCTGAGTTGCCCCTTTGCCGAGAGACTGCTGCGCAGTCAGGACGGCCTGTTCACGGCTCAGTTCAGTTGTCGAGTTTGCAGCGAGTTCAGACTGATGTTTCAGATTTGCCAACTTTTGAGCGACAGACTCTTCCTGCTTAGCCAGTTGGCTACCGCTGGTTTTAAGTTTCTGCTGAGCCTGGACATTGTTATATGTCTGTTCGGCCTCATTTTGCATCTGAATAGCTTGTGAGCTGTCTCCGGTGAACCCTGCATCTTCAGCTTTGTATAGCGCCTGCAACCTTGCACGAGCTGCTCCTTGTAGCTTTGATAGCGCCAGTTCCCTCTGCGACTGCTGGATCAGGTTTTTCTGTCCCTGAGTCAGGTTATCCATCTCCCCCTTTAGAGCCGCAACGTTTGCTTTCGCATTTGCAGAAGCGGAGACAAGATTGACCAATTTGCTGATAAAAGCAGTAAGCGCCACCTGCCCATCAGTGGAAGATGATTTTATCCCCTGTAGCTCCAACACCAACGCTTGCAAAGCCTCGGGGGATTTGGTCTGGGAGACATTTTGCAACTGTTTGGCTAAATTGAAAGCCTGCTGTTCAGAAATGCCAAAATTGGATGATAAGGCTGAAATCGTGCTGGAAAATGTAAGCATTGATCCCTGCGCAGCATCACCTCTCGACGCCAGTTGGCTAAATGCCTCTTTGACATTATCTGTTTCGATCTGATTGGCTTTAAGGATGTCATTGAACGCGCTTATGCCGACAGTTGCCCCAGCAAATGCTGCTTTCGCAGAATCTCCAAGTCCGAAAATTGAAGTGGCCGCATCATTTATTGCTGAAGGCAGTTTTGACACCGCCTGGTTGTATTCGATTATTGCCTGATTGCGCAATATCGTGGCTGCTTCAGCGTTTGTGCGTGCCAGCAGAGCATACTTGTCCGACAAAGCGGCCACGCCACTCTGAGAAATGTTAATCACATCATTCAGGGCATTTGTGGCAGTTGCCAGCGTTTTCATCTGGTCTTCAGCGCTGCCCATTGATTTAACCAGCGTTCCTGCCAGTACAGATCCCAAAGCGATTATCGCACCGATAATGGCACCGCTCGGACCGAATGCACCGGCCAGCTGAGAACCCTGCTGGCTGAATGCCACCAGCGCAGACTGACCGCCCTGAACCTGTACTATGAAATCCTGCACCTGGTAACCGGCCTGCTGCATCTGTGTGCGCCAGTTACCGTGGCTTTTTGCACCCCGATCGGTGCTGTTTTTCATGTCGAAAAGCTGACCTGTCAGTTGACCTATCTTCTGCTTCTCGTCATCAGTCGCAGCAGAACCGGCACGCAACTGTGCAGCCAGGACAGCAGCGCTCCGCGCTCCATTCTCGTTTGCCTCTTCCAGAATGGCTATCTGGTTACCAAGCCCCTCGATGATAGATTCTGCGCGTGAATACTCCCTTGATACTGCCGCCGTGCTGCTGGATGATTCTTTCATCGCGCTCGCCATAGAGTTCACCGATGAAATCAGTGTCTGCATGGCGGCATTCATCTGTGTCAGCGTCATGCTGGCGGCAAGAGAGTTTGTGTTGGCCTGGCTGATGGCTGTGGCTACGGCAGAAAAAGTGGTATTCAGCGACTGGAGGCTACCATCCATTGATTTTGCATGACTGGTGATCTGGTCCAGATTAGAAGCTGTAGATTTTGCTTCTTTACCAAGATTATCAACTGCTTTCCCGGTGTTCTTAGCGCTACCGGTCATGTCCGACAACGCCGATTTAACCTCATTGGCACCAGTCAGGAGTTGGGCAGTCTCCAACTCAACGTCGTAATAAATCTCCCCAACCTTTTCTGACATACGGATCTCCGGGCATAAAAAAACCCCGCCGAAGCGAGGTTCACTTTTTATCAATTTATAATGTCAGACCTTTGATTTGCTGACCGTGTACGACTGTACTTTCCCATTATGAGTTTGAACGCTCAACACTTTTGCGTTAGCACCGAAAGCGCTACCGATGCTGTATGACCACATCAGAACCTCGTTACCATCAGAGTCAACCGTGGTTGTCGTCGGCTCGCCAAACATGGAAATAACTTCCTGTTTCGTGGTCACACCTTTCTGGACATTTGCCAGCTTTGACTCATCAAAATTAGTGCCTACATATACGCATCCAGCAAGCACTATAGACAGCATCGCAATAAACAGCTTCCCCATATCCCTATCCCCATAAGTAACAGTGGGTTAAATCTTAGCATGGGGCAGGTGACAAAAAGTGCAAAACCATAAGCACTGATCATATGTCAGGATATTAAGAACGTAAAAATAGCGTTAGGATTATTCTGGTTTTTAAGTAAAAAAGATACTGAGAAAAGAGTTTTTTGTCTAACCGTTTGAAAAGGAATTAAAATGAATCATACACCTGAAATTAGCGAAAATGAAAATGTTCCTGTATTCGCCGCCACCACAGGCGTTACAGGTTACAAATTTGGCACTGAAGCATATCTCGACTTACTTTTTATGAGGCCGATTTTTGCTATAGACAAATCTGCTGAACAGAGCATTAATGAAGGTGGTACAATGAGCGCTCAGGCAAAGATGATACTCAAGAACGTAAGTTCTGTGACACTGACGGAAGCCCAAGCTCGTCAACTGATTACTGCAATTGAAGATCAACTTAAGAAGTTAAAGGATATTTAACAAATGGATGCCACCATATCTTCATATGGTTTCAGTAATGCATTCACACTATCAGTTGCCAGATTTGAAGATACACAACCAGTAGAAATTCCTAAAATTACATCTTCTTCGGTTGTAACGGTAATTAAGAGCATCAAAACGATAGCTCTACCTTCAAATCTTGCCTATGATCATGTCAACACTCTACTTGTACAGCAACCGCTCATAACAGCAGATGAAATTATGACAGTACCAACTTCATCACCACTAACGGTAGGTTGGGCTATTGGCCTGACAGCCACACTGATTGTCGCAGCTTTAGCGATCGCTGGGGGCACCTTTTCCTTGCTTCACTCTGACATAAATGATGTCAGAGCTGACATAAGTTCAGTAAGGGATGGGGCTTCGAGTGATAATCAGGCTCTGCGAGAAGACATGCGCCAGGATTTCTCTCAGCTAAACGTCAAGCTGGATAAAATGAGTACAGTCCTAACTGACATACGAGTGGATCAGGCCAAATCTCAACAATAAAAAAAAGCCCGGTTCAGGCCGGGTTTTCTTGACCCTTTGCTAGCCGCCTCGCCTTCTTAGCCAGATAGTCATCTGCTACTTTGTCGTATTCCTCGCGGGTGAAGCCCTTCTGATCGGGGTACTTCATGGCGATCATCATCTGAAACTCAGTCATCGTGAGTTGTTCAGCTTCATGTCGGCTGATTTCGAAATGGTTGCGTGCTGCGTTGATGTACTCAAGCGCACTGAACTCAGTCGAACCGGTTGATGATTCATGCCGCTGGAGGCGTCGCACCTTCGCTTTACCAATCAGGCCATGAACAATTAGCGATCGCGCGACCGTTATCATGTCTGCCACCGGGAGCTTTCCGGCGCGGTAAACGAAAGCCCATTTGCCACTTTTGCTGGGTATGAGTTCGCCAATTAATGGAGTGGCGTCCCGGTCACAGCATGCCTGGATAACAGAATACGCAGCCATAATGGTTCGCTTGGCAGACATTGCGCTGCACAGTTGCCGCAACAGCCACTGCTGATCGTCAACCTTTCCAGTCATCGCCGTGTAGAGGATGCGCATTGACGCTGAAACGCTACTTAGGCGTTGAATCTCGGCAACTATCTTTCGAGCCACGCTATCATCGAACAAATCATGAAAGGTGGTCACGATTTCTTCTGGTGAACCCAACTGCGTCATTGCAATAAACGATGGTCGGAAAAAGAAATCCTGATCGCCATCGCTTATCAGGCACTCGCCAATTTCTTTGAGGGGGATCATCAGTGTCTCCATAACCATTATCAGGGGCAGCACGCCGCCCCTTGTAATAATTACGCAGCGGTAACAGTGATTACAGAAGTGGATGTGAATCCGCCGTCTGCGGTCGTTGCAGTAATGGTGGCCGATCCTTCTGCAACGCCTGTCACCAGGCCGGAAGAGTTCACTGTGGCGATCGCCGTGTTGGAAGATGACCAGGTTACTGCCGGGTTGGTTGCATCAGAAGGTGCGACAGTCAGTGTTAACTGAGTGGTAGCGCCTTCAGCAACTGATGCGGTAGATGGTGCGACGGTAACACCGGTTACTGGTACGTCTTCAGGCGTGTCATATGCCTGAATAGTGGACGCATCACCAACTTTAAACTCGGTTGAGAAAGTTGTGATGTCGTTGGTTCCGCCGTCTGAGCTGAGCGCGGTGATCACCATATAACCCTGGAAGGTGACAGGACCGAATTCCATACGAACCCAGAGACCAGGCTGACGCTTAGCAGCAAGCTCAGTGGCAAAGTATTTGATGAATTTGCCAACACCATACTGATCCAGCTTATCCTTTTTACGCACTTCACCTTCAAAGCTGATAGTGAAATCGGCATTGGTGATGATGCTTTCAACATAGCCGCCGCCGTCATCCGCATCACTGGTTGTGGCGTTTGGGTTGAAGTCGAAAGTTTTACTGGTGCCTGCCGCCAGCGCCTTCCATTCTGACTCAACAGGGACTACGTCGCTGCATCCGTCAGCAACTTCAAGCACAACCGCGCCACCGAACAAACGTTCGTTGCTGTTCTGGCAATTTGCCATGAGTAATTCCTCTTTGACGTTTAACTAATCGCCGTAGGTGGCGACGAACTGGAGCCGATAGACCAGGCGGCCTTCGGTTGTAAGAACGGGGGCCGGGATGCCGCCGAGGTTTTGCAGATAACCAACGCAGTTGTCGGTCATGGGGTTTTTCTGGACGTAATCGATTATGGTCTGCATGGCAGCGTCGGCAGCACTGTTACCGCCTTTTGCACCTACCACATCGACCATCACGTAATACTCGCTGCCGAGGTCATGCTGGATTGATGAACCACCATTAGGGCGAAACACCATAAATGCTTCAGTCAGCTGTCCTGTGTCGTTCCACACCAGCAACTGCGGCGTGAATCCAGTCAGTAACCCGGCATCCTCAAAATAATTGCGCACCCGCGTGTGCATTGGAGGGTTCAAAGTGATAACTCCTTCCTGACAACCCGATCAACATCATCCCTCGCCTGCTCCCCCCCTTTGGTAAGGAAATGAGGTTCTGCATGCGGATCCCAGTAATTTCCAGTACCGGAGCCGCCACCGAACTCCTTGCCGTCTCGGGTCTTGCCGAAATGCGCACGCGGCTGCCCTTTGAGTTTCCCGGATGCGTTGTGGACATAAAGCGCATAGTTGGCGGAATAACCAACCCGTCCGGTGATCCGCGTTCCGTTAACGATAATCTCGCGAAACTGAGAATTGAGAAGCGTGGAGGTATCAACCGGGGTGATGATTGCTGCCTGTGCGGCAATAACGAGGTTCGCCGACTGTAGGGCGCGGGGAATTTTCCGCGTCTGTATATCGTCGATAAGGCGATTCAGGGCATTAACGCTGTTTGCCACACCTCTGATCTTGATACCCATATTCAAGCTCCAGTAATGATCGCGAAATCATCGGCCAGACGGTCAAACGTATCCGCATATCGAATGGCCTGCATTATCTCATCGGCACCGGCGGCAATCGGATCTGCGCCTGTCGATACGCCGATCAGGATGTAATCGCCGGTATCGGCCAGTGCGTATTCGGTCCAGATGGTATTTTTCACCACCTTCTCGCCGCCAATATCGCCGACACGCTTTGACAGACCGCCCTGATAATCACAAAAGATGACCAGCGGTGCGTCAAACCCGAGCGGATCACCGTATTCGTTCTGGCCTTCGAGCTTTTTCCAGATGGTCGCCTGAGCCGTGTATGACCAGTTAGCCAATGACGACATATCAATGTCTCCAGCTGATTACAGTTGGCTTTTCAGCAGCGATACGCCGACAGTTAATTACCCATTCGCCGCGGCTATTCACATAGCCGGTTGTTTCCCGGCCAGTGGACGTTTTGAGCCATACGCGTTCGAATGGTTTGGGGAGTTGAGAGGCTGGTATCCATTGCATATCAACCACCCAGCACCATGAAAAAGCCAGCGCTCTGCCCGGCGGAAATCGGCAGCGACTCGGTGCAACCGGATGTGTCGGCCAGTGACAGGGCCGTACGCAGATTGGCTAGCCCCTCATCATCATAATCGAACGACCGCGAAGCTCCTGAAGGTGCGCCCTGCGATTTGATGCGCCGGGCACCGGATGACGCCGACATGAGAGCCGCCGCATACAGCTTAATCAGCGTCTGCGTGCTTTCGTCGTAACCGGCACCGTCCAGGCAGGTATCAATTTTACTGACTGCACTCAGGATCGGCGTCAGGAGAACATCAGGGATGGAATAGCCCAGCTCAGTGAGCAGCGACTTTACATCCTCCGCAGTGATCTGGGCTGCCATCATTAACCTTCCTTCTTGGTTGCTGCTGCCAGCGCTGCGACCGCTTCATCAGCGCGTTTGGTCTCCGCTTCCAACTTGGTATTGGCTTCCACCAAGCTGGCTTCTGCTGTTTCAGCACGCTTCGTCAGCGAGGTGATCTCCGCTTTCAGCTTTTTTACATCAGCAGCACCGGGCGTTGACACTTCGAATGCATCAGCCGATACAGGCGTCGCTTTGCCAGCCAGCCAAGCAGGCAGCGTTGCGCCTTCGTACACCTCACCCTTTTTCAGCTCATGGCTGTCATGTGTCAGGATCCACTTCTGTTTTTCTTCAGGCATATGCCCTCCGCAAAATGAGTGGGGCCGAAGCCCCGGTTAATCAGGCTTTGGTCAGCTGGGCGTAACCGGCCTGGCCTTCCGCATCGTGTTTGAACTGCGGTGCCGCTGCGGCCAGCACGGTAAAGACATAATCGTCTTCCGGATTCTGGCGTGCTTTCGGGCGCATAGTCAGCGGCATACCGTTAAGGATCTGCACCACATCGCTGCGCTTGACCACACCAAGCAGCTCGTTAGCAGGTACTTTTGACGCCGGAACGAGTGCGGCCACACCTGGGATTTCCATGATCCGGGTGAAGATGGTTTTGGGGTAGTTAGCCGCATAATCCGTGGTGGTGGTGTAAAACCAGTCTTTGTAATTCAGGTAGATGGTCACCGGCGCAAAGAAGTTGTTGTCCTGCAAAAGGCTGATCAGCTCTTTGATGGCCTCAACCCATTGCGCACCGGATGCGCCGTTTAGATCCAGCGCAGTCGTACCGGTCGCACGATTCGGCGCGGTACGCAAACCAAAGATTTTGGCACCACCGACGTTGATATTGGCATCGCCGTTCAGCGCCATGTCCTCCAGCTTCTCAGCGACTTTGCGCTGATGGTTAGAGATAGCGTCGCTATCCAGCGAATAGCCTTCGGTCTGCGCCGCCAGCATCTGACGCCAGCCGAATGACAGCTCACTATCGATAATCGGCAGCGGCGTACCTTCGTAATCCATGACAGGCTGATCTGTTTTAGCTTTGCCGCGACCATCCAGGCTGACGTTCACATCACCAGAGTCGGACAGCGTCATGAAGTAGTGGATGAGCTTGCCGAGGGCCATCGGGCGGGACACGCTGGCGGCCAGATCATTAAACACGGCCAGCACATCGCGCTGAACGGTGATAGCCGAACGGTCCCACTCACCCCACACATCCTTCGGTAGCACTGAGGCGTTGCCGACCAACTGGTCATACGCGATGAACTGGCCGTTGGCGTCATTCATCGCAAAACCATGCGCGACGGCCATGTTGCGCTGCATCATGTCCCAGCGGCGACGGGCATTGAGGATTAGCTTTTGCTGATCAACAGTAAACTTAAGCATTCTGTTTGTTCCTTAGGCCGCAGCCGGTTTGGTGTAGGAGTTAACGATCACCACGTCGGCAAAACCCTGTGCGGTGAGCGTGCGGGCGGCTGCTTCGTCAAAGGTGGCAACCACAATGTCGCCTTCGGCTGCCGCAGCGAATACACCACCCGCACCCACGGTCAGCTCCTGACCAACCGTATAAGCGGCGGCGGCCAGCTGCACGTAATACTCCTGGTCAACCTCAACGCGGTACTGCACGCCTGTTTCACTGGCGGCATAGGCCGTGTTGATGTCCTGACCGAGAAACCGGCGATTGCCCAAAATCAGCAGGCGACCGGTCGGGTCGGCAGCGACAGTGACACCGCCGGTGGTGTTTTTCTTCACCACCACACCAGGTGTGAGCGCGGTAGCAACCGCCAGATTAAGGGTTTCCGGTTCACGCTCGACCGGGCCGCGATAAATGACATGAGGCATTATTTATTCTCCTGATCCGTACCGGTGTTGAGGTCATAGTTCGACCACTGGTCGTTATCCTGGCTGTTATGATGAAAACCACCGTTGAGGCCGTGCGAGGTCTGGCACTTCGCATACATGCCGTCCAGCGCTGCACCGTCCATCGCGTTGACCACTGCATCGTCCAGGCCAAACTTCACCTTTACGGCAGCGCGCTTAACGACCTTTTCTTTGTCAGCGTTAGCTGTCAGGCCGCTTTCGATGCTGGTCAGTTTTTCGGCAAACGGAGCAAACCAGGCTGGTGCCTGATCGCTGTTGTTGGTGGGTGCCGGTTTTTTCTTCGGCTTACCGGTTTCCGGATCGAGGTCATCGCCTTCACCGTTACCGCCTTTTTTCTTGCCCGTTTCCTCCGCCTTCATCTGGTTGTAGGCATCGAGCAGTTCGGCTTCCGATTTGCCCTCGGTCGGCTTACCTGCGGCTTGCAGCGCGTTGATAATCAGGTCTTTCATCGGATTAATTTCTCCGTTGGTTTTAATTTCGTACTCAGTGGGTTTGCGCACGACTTCTACAGGATCGCCAACCAGCGTCGCCGCGCCGTCAGCCATGAGGTACTTCTGGTCGAACAGCTTGCGCGTAACGCCTTCGCCGTCCTGTTCGTAAACGAAATGATCCGGCCAGACGCTGGCGATGTATCGCCATGTCTTATCGTCGGATTTGATAGCCATGCGCAGCGCCTGGTAGATGTCGTCGAAGGACATATCCGCTGCGTTGCTGAAGAAGAATTTCACCTTGTTCCAGATGCCATCCTGTGTGTTGTTGGCCGCCTCAGTAATGCTGGCGCTCTCAACCTCACCCTGTTCACCATCGGCGTTAACGAACATGCCCACGCCTTCTGCTGGCGTGCCAGCGCCCGGCTCATCAAGCAGGATGGCTATGTGGTCGAAACGCATGTTGCGGGCGATCCACGAATGCTTCTTTCCCTTCGATTCGCCCGCTTTGGTTTCTTTGTTGGTGAGTAGGCCGGTGGAAACGTGGATCGGGTCGGTGTTGGTGTTTGCCAGCATGCCATCGAGGCGCTCAATCAGGCGTTTGCCGTCCGGTTTAGACTCAGCCACCGCCTTATTCACGTAAACGTCCATCACGACCTTGTCACCGGCCTTGCTGACGTTCTGCGCCCACGCGCCAGCGTGATACTTGTTCACGGCGCGCGGGTCGTTGGCGCTGACATAGTTGCCGTCTACCTTCGGGTGCGACAGCGGCATCAGCTTGCCTTCCATCGACTGGTAGCTGTTGTTAATCTCCTCCGCCGGATACAGGCCGCCGTTCATCACGATGTTATCGACGATCGGCACCACGCCACGAATGACGTAATGCTCGGCACCATCGATGGAGGTCGTTGAGATGTTGGAGGTGTTAATGGCGAGGGATTTAACGTGAATGCTCGATAACTTCAACGTCGCGTCCTCATTGATGGATTAAGGGCAATAAAAAAGCCGCTTTCGCGGCTTTATGTTTATGAAAATATTTCTATTAGATGCTGAACATCTTGTGAGTATCTCTCAAACTCATTTGGCTCTGTAGCATCCATTGAACCCATGAGCCAGTATGCTTCTTTGATTGGATGTTGGATGTGCAAATAATTTGAGATTTCTTCAGCATACTTCAAAGAAGGAACAATAATTTTAATAGCTTTTGTCACATCCAGCTCAGGTTCATTTAGACGCCATTCACGTTCCCAAGTGAAATTGATGCCAGCCTCTCGCTTACGTGTGTCTAATGGATTGTAAGTTACATGCCGCCAGTGCATACAGGGAGGCATTGCTTCACCCTCTTCTTTTGTCTGGTAGATTACATGCCTACCGCCAATACTAAATATGTATTCTTTTGTGAACGAAAAGCCAAAAGTTGTATAACGCGAGGTTTGATGTGCTTTAACTTCCTTTGGAGACTCAGTAAAGCAAATACTTTTGATTTTTTTGAATGTGTCTTTACCCGATGCTCTAAGAAATCCGTCATCGAAAATCTTTAGCATCACCTCAAATGCTTTCTCCCGAGCTACTTCTTCATCTTGACCAAAGTAATCTGTTTTAATCCAATGATATAAATCCGGCGAGTAGTCTGTGTGTTCATGCATAAACATCTCCTTTTTATTCATGATACAAAACTATGAGCTCCACTGCTCACGCTCTTTCGCCAGTTTTTCCACCATCCCCCGGTTCACTATCTCGCCGTCGTCGTCGAGCAATGCCGGGATCTGCGAGCAATAGCAGTTATAGCGGTTGCCGTTTTCGGCATAGAACTGTTCAACCTCTTCCGTGGTGTACGTCTTGCCGTGACGCGAGGCGTGCCACGGGCGAGTGGTGGGCTTCAGCGCTGACATCCAGAGCATGGCGGTATTAAGCCCCAGCCGGTCCCGCGTCCACTCTGTTTCGTTGCGCTGGGCTTTACGCAGCGCGCCAACCTGCTCTGTCTGTGCAATGGTCAGCGCCTTAGACATGGATACATCGAGGCGTTTGCTGACAACCTGCGCGGTTTCAAGCGGGTTCACACCACGAGCTACCGCATCGATCACAATACTCGCCAGGTCGCCGCGCGCTGCGTCACTGATGCTTTTCCAGTCGCTGTAGGTGGACAGCGCGGCAGCTGCTACCTGGTTCTGGTACGCCGGGCTGCTCAACAGCTGCGCCAGCGTTGTCTGCTGGGCGTAGTAATCAGACTGTCGGGACAGATTGTTGAATGCCTCAAACGTGCCGCGCTGTAGCTCCTGCTCTACATAACCGGAAGCCCAGAAATCATTTTCGCCGCCAGATAGCAGGTGATTATCCAGAATTGCCTGCATCAGATTCAGCATCTCGTTGAGCTGCTGGTTCGTCATGTCGTAGATGTAGGCTGAGGCGTTGACCTGGTACAGCGTCGGCATGTCACCGTTCTGATGACACAGGAAATGCCACTGGTGCGAATTACCCTCGCGTTGCCGCCCGGTCAGGCGCTGATCAAACAGCGATTTGAGCGTCAGCTTTATCTGGTAATACCGTTCATCAATATCGCGGGCCATCTTGCTGACTGACTTACCAGACATTGTGGGGTCAACGCGCGACCTGGGGATCACCGGGCTTTGTGGTTTCCTGTTCATCGTCGTCACCGCTGAGAGGGTCGGGACGTTTGGCAGGTGGTTGGTTGTCATCGATATCATCCAGTTCCGGATCCGGCTGCAATTCGCCCTGCGCGCGCACCTCGTTGCCGCTGATGGCTGAGCGGCCCAGCGCATTCGTCGTTTTGACGGCGACATCGGCCATCGCGCTCATGTTGGCAATCTTCTCGGACTGGCTCGGCGCGAGTAAATCAGACCAGCCAACCGTGATTTCGCCTGACTCTGGTGGCGGCACAATGCCCAGCGTCCAGAAGCGCGTGACCAGGTCGGTGATCACGTCGGTAAGAAAGCCATTGCGGCGTGACATTCGGGTTTTCGCCCAGCTCTTGCCGTCCTCGGTTGAGGCGCGTTCGCCGGTCTGCATACCCACCAGCTCTTTCATCGGGATTGGCACGGTGGCGCACCACTCACTCAGCGCAGTTCGCCACGTTGGTTCGGGATCGGCAGCGGCCACTGAAAGCACCGAGGCGGTCCCTTCCTGCATGAATGTGGCGCTGTCGGTGCTGTCGTTGAGTCGGCGAACCTGATTATCCAGCGCATCGGACAGCTGCCCCTCGGTCACGCCAAGGGCTTTAGCCAGCGCGGCAAAGTTCGTATCCTTGCTGAAGCTGAAGTTGAGCTGGCGGCTGGCGTTCTTCAGAAAGCCTTCAGACGCGCCACCGCTCACCTTCTCGATGTCCAGCAGCTTGTTGAATCCATCCTCAAGCATCGACCGGCCGGACGTCATAGCGCCATCTTCAGAGCCTTCGGCGAGGATAATCACGCGGTCGGGGTGCACGTTAATAACGCGGCCCGGACGCGGATCACGGTTGTTGCCAACCGGCATCTCGACGAATGAATACATCTTCACATCGCCGAATGTCTCGCTTTGCTCATCGCTGTCCCATTCAATCGGCTCAATCTGCGCTTCCCACGCCGGGATCAGTTTCACCAGCGCTTTCTCAGCCTGACGGCCTACAACCGCTGTGTCGACCGGCTCTCTCCAAGCTTTATTGTCTTTCACCTGAATCAGCAATGCCGAGTAGCGCCCCACCAAGTTGCGCCGGTCAGCGCCTTTAATCTGCTTCCAGCAGCGTTTCAGCAACTTATTGATACGCTTATCCCACGGGGTCAGTTTGGTTGCGTCTTTGGTGTCGTCGCCTTCATACACTTCCGGGGTATCTTCCCAGCAGCCATCAATCATCCGTTGCACTGATGCACCGGCGATCGCGTTGCGCGTGTAGGCGCGATAGAAATCGTCGAAGCTCAATTCGACCGGGTAGCCGAATTCCTGATACAGCCGCTGGCGCTTCGTGTTGCTTGTGCCGCCGTAAAGGGACGACAGAAATTTGCCCCGCTCCTTTTCAAGGCTGGCATTAGCGGCATGCTGTTGTTTCATCTGGCTTTCGTTCACTGGTGTCCTCCGTCAGCGCGAGCGCACCAACATGCCAAGAGATTGTGGTTCTGATAGTTCGGTAAGGGCATAAACAGCGGCGTCGAGCCGGTCAGGTGATTTCTTCGCGGTCGCTGGCACGTACTCCATAAACTGGTTTTCAACCTGATACAGACTGCCCCGGTGCGCTACGCGGCCCTGCGCATAGAGCGCGGAAATGGGTTCGGCGCGGGCAAACTTACCCTTGCTGGCGTGCACACGAATGACGCGGCCAGAGAATCCAGCGTTGCGCAGCGTATCTTCCGCCATGTCGCCGCCCTGGTTGGTTTCAATGACAATCGCATCGGCATCATGTTGGTGATACGCCTCAATCGCACGCGTAGCCCAGCCGTTTGGCGAGTATTTGCCGCTGTAGTCGGCGTCGAGGCTGTACTGGCGCTCATCACCGCTACCGTACACGCTGGCAACCGCAATGCCTGATTCGTCGCTCTCTTCGCTGTTGGTTGCCTGTGGATCGATAGCAACAACGGTGCGCGCGAGTTCCTGCGTGATCCGCATGTCATGCGCCGCGCTGATCATCTCCTCATTCCACAGTGCGCCCTCGGCGTTGAAACGCTTCGGATTCTGCATGTACTGCGCCTCGGCGGTGCGCCGGTGGGAGAAGAGTGAAACACGGTGCGACTCGTTATGCTTGAACGGCCACAGCCAGCCATCAGGCAGGCCGTGATCAATCGGTATGGCGTGGGTGTTATCCGGGTATATCTCGGCATAGCTGCGGCTGTTATCGATGATCACCGGCAAATTCAGGTGATGCCACATTTCGCCGCTGCCGCCGCGCAGCAGATAACCACTGAGGTCGTGATAGTGGATACGCTGCATAATCACGATCATCGGCGTCGTTTCGACGGCCAGACGTGATTTGATGGTTTCGTTAAAACGGTCGTTAACGCCGCCGCGCACGGTATCGCTGTATGCATCATCTGGCTTAACCGGGTCATCGATGATCAGCGCACCCTGCCAACCAGGTTCCATATGCCCGGCACGAAAGCCGGTGACCTGCCCAGCTGCCGACGACGCATAAACGCCACCGCCATACTCGTTCCACCACATGGCCTTACTGTCTGCGTCGTCGCGCAGATCCATAGGCCACATGCCCTGAAAGGCGCTCGATTTAATCATCCCGCGCGCGGTCGATGAGTTGAGCAGCGCCAGATTATGCGAGTACGACAGATGCATGAAGCGGGCGCGCCGGTTAATCGCCAGCCCGCGCCCCATCATGTTGATGGTCGCCAGTTCGGTTTTGGTGTAACCGGGCGGAACGTTGATAACGAGGCGCTTAATCTCGCCATCGATGACGCGATCAAGCGTTTGCTGAATCACCTGGTGATGCGGCGCGACTATCATCTTGCCGCCGGTGCGCTGCTTGAAGAAGTAGCGGGCAAAATACATGCCATCCTCTTCACACTCTATCCGGCGCGCGAATACCTTTTGCTCAGCAGTCGTCATCCTCCATCATCTCCTGCCGGGCGGATTTGTAATCCTCTTTGCTCATGGTGAATGTCTGGATAGCGCCGCCATCTTTGCCGGTGTGCTCCACTTTCTGCCGGTTGGTGAATGCGTCGCCGCACTCTTTGGCCGCCTGCTCAATCAGTTGGGCGGTCAGCGCGAAGTTCTTCATGCCTTCGGTGCGCGTCGCCATGCGGTCGAGTGCGCGCAGCCGGTACGCTTTGTTGGCGATCGGGATGTCGGCTAACTCAGTCTGGAATCGTTCGCGGGTGGCGTTGAACATGTCCACCCACTTTTGTGCCAGCCCCCGCCCGTTAACCTTCGTCGGGTCGTGAGATTCGACCTGCTGTCGGCTTACGGCGATCCCAAATTCTTTCTTGACGGAATCGACCACCGCTGAAGGGGTGTCAAAGCAGGCCAGGGACTGGACGATGAAGGCTTTGACCTCACCTTTCAGTGTCGCCATTGGTTACCTGCCCGTCATAAACAGTCAAAAATTAAGCCAGTCGCAGCAGACATGTGCCGCACGCCCTGGCTATGTCGAGTTTTGCCACCTCAGCCGGTTGGCTGAAGGCATCGATAAGCTGTTGAACCTCTGCGCTGGCACCATAGCGTCGTACCACTCCCACGAACTCTTCAACATCGTGGCCGCGCAACGTTAGCTTAGGTTGGCCCTCGCGAGTGAACTCCGGCGCGCCGAACTCATCCACCTTTTGCGCGATGTGGTACAGCTCATGCTCAACCAGTGCGCAGAACTCAACATCACTGCATTCGGCACAGTAATCAGCGGCCAGCGTGATGATGTAATCCGGCACCTCGCCGAACCATTCATACATCTGCTGTTCCATCCGGGCTTTCTGCCAGCCGCCAGCGCGAAACGCGACCTCTTCGGCCTGGCCGAGTACCGTGCGCCCCTTTTTGGCGAATGCCGATGATGCCCACATAACGCGGATATTGGCGTCTATCAGATGTGCATGGTCGGGGTTGTGCAGGTGACCGTCTTGCGAAAGGATTTGCTGGTTTATCCACTCGAGCACCTCAGGCGCGGGGATCAGCTTTATGTGAGGTTGAAAATCTTCAATAAAGTTGGCTGGCGCAGTAGGCCGATCAATTTCATCATCAGCCATATTATCTCCTAATGACCATTACTAAACGCGCCGATATACGAGCTGAGTAATAATCTTTTGATGTTATGGTAGAGAAAACTTTTAACTTCTGGAGTGATAGAACATGAAAGGAATGCCAAGAGGCAGCAAAGGTCAGAGAGCTGTGCAACAAGTGGCAAGAAGAAACCGAAAGCAATCTATGCACTCAGAGGCTAATCCTAAGCAATCTAATCGCGCTGGTGATCTAGAGCCTCAACAGATCGCCGCAATTGTGCTTATCGTTATCGCCATTTTTGCTTTCATCATGATCGCTTTGCGTTAGTGCAGATTAATTTCTTCTGCAATAAAAAACCGCCCGGAGGCGGCCTAGTTAGATAGCTTGATTCGCTATTTATTTGAAAACTCTTCATCAGGATATTTAGCAATAATGCTCTGAATCTCTGAATCAAGCATCCCTCTGAGCTGGGATGCTGTTAAGGCAGACCCATCTTCGACTATTAAACTATGGCTTCTGACATTGCCATTTTCTTCCCACTGCCAAACGAGTCTTTTCATAGGCCCGATGGAAAGGATATTGAGATTTCTAAATGGAATCATAGTCCCAGCAATGTCTTCAATCTCATATTCTGTCATGGCGCTCTCCTAGGTTAGCCCATGACATTATTAACTATTTCATCATCAGGCGCACTCGTAAATGCGCCTTGTGATGAAGAATCAAGGCCGCCAAGTGGACGGCCATTAGGGCATCCATTAACCAGCGAGAATGGAGTCAAGCCACTCAGAAAGGTCTTCCATATGGTCTTCGTCGGCGTATGTTGCCAGGAGCAGCGCCAACAGACCAAACATCACCGCAGTACCTGTTCCTATAACCAACGAACCAAAGAGAAATGCAGTAAGATTGGAAACAACCTCACCAGCCAGATACGCGGAAATGTAGTTCAACACCGGATTCCAGTTGCCAGACCGGGCTGCATCCCCCACCTCTTTCGCGAAGTCCACAATCTGCAATGACTTGCTGGCATCACCCAGATACCCAGCCCATTTTTTGAACTGAGCTTCAACGTCAGATTGTGACATCGACTCAAGAGCGTTGGCGATTGCAGTGAGATCTGAGCTGCTAAATTTACTCACTACTGCTAGCCCGTATTTTTCCCAAGCTGTAACAGCTTCTGCATAACTGCTGATTGTTTTACCTACCGAGGCATTAGCAAGGCGCATGGCCTCTTTGGCTGCATTCTCACCAAGAGTCTCATAAACACTCTGGAAAAAGCTGATCGCATTTTCCAGATACCCTTCAGCATCTTTTTCAGCTTGGGTGTAGTTAAACCGATCCGGTACAGTACCATTCTGAATGCTAACAATATCAGCTTCCGTTTGGGTGATATCAGCATTAATATTTGAGAGTGATGCCTGACTCTCAACAATTTGCTTGCTTAGGTCATCTTTTTCCGCAGCTAGCTCGTTTACTTTGACTTGTGATGACTCAAGTTCAGCTTCATTTTCTGGCCACCAAACGCCACCAGAATAATAAAGCCATTCACCACCAACGGTATAAGCTACATTCTGTAAGTAACTCACATATGCACTTACTTCTGTCGATCTTGCTTTTGCCAAGGCTAAATATGCCTGTGCATTGTTCAGCGCGTTAGATTTATCAACATTCAAATATGCAATTTGTGCATTAAGACTCGCATCAAGCGCAGCGTTATAAGTCGCCTGGCTTGTTTTCTGCCATTGCATTCCTTCCTGAATTTGAGCAATAGCTTCGGATGAGTTGAACGATTTCAGCTCTGACAGTGTCTGTGGAATTGGAAATGTAGCATTTAGACCATCAATTGCTGCCTGCAAGCCTGCTTCCCAAGATTCCATGCCTGATAGGTTATAGGCAGATGAGGTAATATCTGATGTTGTATATGCTGATAAATCCCCACCGTTATATGCTTCAGACAAAAGAGTATCATCTGAAATAAGTCCACCACGAGACCATATCTCCTGATCAGGATAGGAATCATCCTTCGGTTGCAGAGTATATCCAGCAGCGATGAGCTTACTTACATCAGTCATATCAGTTCCTTATGAAATTTTAAAATCGACTAATAAGTCGTAGGAAAATACATTAAGTTGCAAATGATAACGATTTTCATTATCATGCATGGTGCTTGTTCACATTGAAAATTAACGGATTAAATATGAAAGCAATTTTAGTCGGATTTATTTTAATAATTTCAGGATGCTCAACATCCATAAAGTCATCTGCAAATCCTTCTGAAGGACTCCTTTACGTACCAACCCCTGCGTACCCAGCTCTTGCATATAATAGAAAGATGACAGGTGTTGTTAAGGTTCAATATGACGTAGATAGTGATGGCAGAACTTATAATGCCAAAGTTATTCAGGAGTGGCCGAAATACTATTTCTCCGAGTCCGCAATTCAGACAATAACAAACATGAAATATATTAAGAACCACCCCAGAAAGGGATTGATTTTCAAAGTCACATATACGCTATCTTCAGGTGAAGATTTAGAAAAAGAATCGAAAAAATAATATCTTAGTAACTCTAACGGAAAAGCACTTAGAGGCGCACTCGCATGAATGCGCCTTTTGATGATAACGCCAACTTTATGCCGGGGCAGTCCCTGCAACTACCGGCCCCTCAGTGGACGTAGCAGTCGCTGCCGGGGCATCTGCTGATGTTGCTTGGGCTACTTTAAGCCGCGCCTGTACTTCAGCCTCAATCGCATCAGACTTGGCCTGCGCTTTTGCCTTAATGTAATCCCGGATTTTTACCCAGCCACCCGAGATAAGGTAAAGAGCAACCCCGAGGGTTGAGAACCACAGCATTACAGTTTGAATAAAAGTCATTTAGTTTGTTCCTGTCTGGATTGTTCAATGGTACGGATGTCTGCTTTGTCCTGATTGCATTTCTCAATCACGGCCAGCAGTTGCTCGTTCAGCGTGAGGCTGTCGCTCCACGTCATCTGGTAAGGGATTTCGGGAATTACACAATCAATTAGCAGGCTGGCTGGCAACGGTACGGGTGGCACCTGCACGTATTCGGTTCGCGTGGTCCCGCAACTGCTCAACAGCAGCGGCAGGCACAGGGCGTTTAGCGCATTCATCGTCAGCAACGGCTTTCTGAATAACGACGATACGCTCCGCTGACTGCTGGTCTGTTTTCTGCTTTGCATCTGCATTCGCCTGGACAATGCTGTTGATGATCGAGACGGTCCTGAGCACATTGGCCGTCACTGTGCTGGCTTGTTTTGCTGCATTCTCGGCAGTATCAGCCCGGTCGCTGTTGCTTTTGAACTGGTAGCCAAAATAGCCACCAGCGCCGATAAGGCTGAACAGCATGATTAGAAGAACGATGACGATCCCCGCTTTAATCTCTGCTGTCATGGCTTTTTACCCTGATCCACAAGACGACCAACGATTCCGCACACAGCGACCACAGCTGTGATGGCCCCCATGTAATCGGGCGGTATATGACGCTTGAGGTCATCAGGAAGCCATACCCAGGCAGCCGGGATAGCACCGGCGAGCGCGAGGCAGTGAACAGACAACCAGCGCCATGAGCGCTTCCAGTCAGCGACTAACCTCATATCACACCACCAGAACCGATTTGGCTTTGAGAAAACGGGCGCGCCGATCATCAATACCATTCTGGCCGCCATTGATAATCTGAGTAACGCGCAGGAGGTCACCGCTGTATTTCAGGCAACCTTTGCTGGCAAAGAACCACGCAGCACTGCGGGCGGCGTATTCATCCTGCGCCAGCAGTTCGGGCTGCGATACCAGATCCACTTTCAGGCCCGTGCCACAGTTGCTGTAATTCATCAGGCCAGTGATCTGGATAAGACCACGCCCACGATAAAACCAGCCGTCTCCCGCAGCGCTGTTACCCATGCGCTTGCTGTACACCAGATTGGCAATAGCTCGCTGACGTGCCAGCGGTAATGGAGGTTCATTCAGCCGACGGCCCAAAGCGTTAGCCTGGTCCTGTGTCAGCCGCCCGGCGTTAATAAAGCCTGCCAACCCGGCAATACTGTAGTTGAAACTCTCAACCAGACTGGAGAAACCGGAACTCTCATGGCCTGCTTGTGAAATAAACATCGCCTGGTCAATCGGTGCGTTGATGCTAAATTCCTTCATGGCCGCATCAATATGCGGAAACCAGCGCGCAGCTAACCCGGCGCTTATACCAGCCGCCTGCTGAAATTGAGTCTGATTCATTGATTAAGCCTTAGGATTACCACCGAAGCGGATAGCAAGGATATTCAGGAGCAATTTTCTGAACTGCTCGACGCCGATAAAACCGATTCCGCCGCCAATTGCGATAGAAAGCGCTTTTGGTATTGAGAAGTATTCGAGGCCTGACGACGCGGTAAGCGTTAAAGCACCGCACAATAGCCCTTCCAGTAACATCTTTTTCCATCCACCGCCGCCATAAGCAATGCGCAAGCCTGCCATGACAAAGGCCAGCAGAACGGCACCAACCGGTGTGTCTCCACGCCACCAGCTATGAAGAAGCTCATACACATCCGGCCATGAATGCGGGTCATTGTTCATTTTCATGGTCTCTACCCCTGTAGGGGATTCGCTTTTAGGAATTGAGGAAATTGTGACCACAGCGAACCCGGTTAATATTCTCACTGTCACCTGAGAACCCCCTTCGTCGGCCAATGGATGAATGACTCGCAGTCACCTGCATACCAATCAGAACGTGGAAATTTCCTGTATAAAAACAGACCTTCTTCAGGAGAAATTCTGAAATTTTTAAATCGGCAGAAACGAAAAAACCAGCATCGGCGGCTGGTTTTTAAAATTGATTATTTTTGGTGAATGAAATAACTACACTCAGATTTGAAAGTATAATTAGCCCAATGACTGACACATAGATAGAACTGCTTCTCTCGTAACATTATCACCAGAAACGATGCCTAATTTCTTCCCCGAAGTTTCATAGAGATAAAGATAATCGTAGGAACCACCTTGAACGAAATAACGATGTTGTTGGACAATTAGTTTCCCCTGATATTCCCCACCAGCAACAACACATACTAAACTTCCGTCCGTAACATATTTAGTTTGATGAGTTGATATATCAAGCGAGTGAATTGCAGAAGAAGTAGCCCATGCTGCCGTTTCAAAGTAGATCGTTTTTGCATCTTGAGATAATTTAAGGTTGCTAAATCCGTAAAGTGTTTTTTTAGGATCAGCGTCTGGAGCAGAGTTAAGAAGTACCTCATCTTTTCCAGAGGAGAAATTTTTCAGCAAAATTTGGGAACCACCTTCGTAGTCCTCCGTCCCTTTTTTGCTCTCATCAGCCATGATGTAGTAAACCAACTTCCCGCCAGGCGCAGTTACATACTGCACAGGAGATAACGCTGCAAATGTTGATAATGGTGAAGCCAGTAGCGCTAACAATGTCCATGTTTTCATTTTTATTGCCTCATAAGAAGAGAGTCAAAATTATACTCTCCCGTTAATCAGCCGAAAACAACACACATAAAAAAACGCCCTACTGGCTGGTGAGGCCTCAGGGCGCTTTATTTAGTCACAGATTATGCAACTGACCGGATTCTTCGCTGATGAACAGCACACAAAAATCCTATCATTGGCGAGATATTGGGCCATTTTCGTCACAACGTCAATACAACGAATCGGACCTAATTGATTTTTTCTAAATTTTCTCGATTTCTCGTCACCTTCTGAAGCATGTCATCAGCGTGCGCTTCCTCTTTGTGGCACTGGATGATCAGCAGTTCATAGAACGGTTTAAAGCTGCGGCGCCACGTAGGCTCGCTGATAGCCATTACTGCATAACCGGCTGCGCGCCGTACCGTTTCCCCCGGAAGCCGGGCATAACCACGTCCAGAACATTTCGGGCAGTTCTTCATAACCGGTACGCCCTGTAAATCACTTTGCTCTTTATCCAGCACCTTCCCCTTTCCGTGGCAGCGACAGGCATTGCTGATTTCGCCTTTGCCGTCGCATGATTTACACAGGGCGCGCACGACTTCACGCTTTGCCTTCACCTCTTCCCAGTACGACGGGAATACGCCTTTTGTGCAACGCGCCCATTTCGGCGGCTTGCCGTCGGGATAATACGTTTTGTTAGTAAACGTCTCCGCTTCGATAAATTTTTTACCGTGACAGCAAGGACACTGCCGGGTGCTGGCCGCGCTGCGTGAATAATCCTGATATGCGAATGTTGCGAGCAATTGCACCAGGTCGCGTTTAATATCGTTTTCGAGTACGGCAATCGCCCGGTAGCGCACCGCCTGACTCAGACCAAAATCAGTAAGCATCTCCACGGCGCGGTCACTGGAAGTGATGCCGAGTTTCGACAGAAACAGCTCAAAGCCGAAGCGTGCCTGCGCTTCGGTAAGACCAAAGGATGCCATCACATCCGTTATGGTCAGGCTGTCACTGGCCGTTGCCCGTGGAGAATCGCTGAACATAGGTGATTTAGGCGCGAAAAATTTGATAGAGCTTTCCAGATTCAATGTGATTCTCCTGATATTTATTGGCGTGGTACATCAGTCAGGTATTGCTCTCGATCCGTATTTGTCCCTTCTCCCCCCAAATCTTGGTGATCCGCGCATCCCATACCGCGCTGTCGTCTCTGAACACTGCATCCATCAGCGCTTTAAACATGTTGTCCACATCAGGCTTTTGCAGATGCGGGCGACCAACTAACTCAGCCCTTTTCTTTTTGCTCCAGCTGTCAGGCATCGGTAGAACAAAAGTAATGTGACATCCGGCTGCATGCAGAGTTACGCCCCTCAGGCGAACCTCATCGCAAAACGCCCGGTAACGTAGCACCTCGGGACGTTTCTGGAATTTGTCACGCTGTGTCATACGTGGCTTTCCCAAAGGCTTAATGTCGTAAATCTGGATCAAAAGTCTCTCCTGTCATGCTTGCCACCATAGGCCGGTTTCTCGCGGGCGAGTTGCGCCGCGACAGCCTGGTCGGTGTCGATGAAATGGCCGTTACGGAATTCCTGATAAACAATGCCCTGGGCACCGTGGCGGTTTTTGCCAATGATGATTTCAGCAATGTTGGCCGCCGGGCTGTCGGGGTTGTATGCACCATCGCGATAAATAAACCAGATACCGTCGGCATCCTGCTCAATGCTGCCGCTGTCGCGCAGATCGGCATTAACCGGACGTTTGTTCGGGCGCTTTTCCACATCGCGAGAAAGCTGGCTGAGGCACATCACGGGGGTGTGCAGTCCCATTGCCATCGTCTTCAGGCCGCGAGTGATTTCGCCAATCGCCAGGTCGTTACGTTCGGCTGAGGGCTTTCTGATGAGGCCGAGATAGTCAGCCAAAATGAGCGACAGGCCTGGATAACGCTGCTTATGGCGCGTGGCTACTGCCCGGATTTGGTCAATGCTGAGGTTAGTGGCATCGACCACCCACACATCGAGGTTTGCGAGTTGTGCGATACCCATAGAGATTCGGCCCCAATCCTCGTCCTCCAGCTCCTGCGCTTTACGGAGTTTGGAAACCGATAAATTTGAAGCGTTTGCCAGCTGGCGCTCGACAATCTGCTGGCCCTGCATCTCCATGCTAAAAATAAGCACGCCCCGCTTCACCTTCTCCGTGCCGAGGGTGACAGAACGCTGAGCAATGCATTCGGCAATCTTCAGCGCCAGTTCGGTTTTACCCATACCGGGACGAGCCGCAAGGATGATCAGGTCAGTGTCATTCAGCCCACCGGTAATTTCATCGAGTTCGGGTATGCCGGTTTTTACGGTGAATGAATCTTCCGGATCACTGACGCGCTTCTCCAGATTTTCCAGGTAACCATCGAGCAGGTCACTAACACGAACCGGCTGCACTTCATCATCCGTGCGATTGATGGTCATCAGCTCACGCGTGAATGCCTGGATCTGCTCGACTGCCAGATCATGGTTTATTGCCCCGGTGATTTTGTCGTAATGCGTTTCCATCAGCCGGGCAAATCCGCTGATCATGGCCTTCTCGTTGAGGCGTTTGGCGTAGCCCTTCAGGTTGGCCGCGCTCGGAACCACTTTCACGGTTTCCATCACATCCGCAAAGATGCCCGGCTCATTGCCCATAGACTCCGCCACCAGCAGCGCGTCGATCATTTTCTTGTGCGTCGCCTGGCGCTTAATCTCGATGTACAGACGGCTGTAGAACGAGTTGGTGAACGCGGTGGATTCAACCGAGTTCAGAACGTCCAAAGCATCGGGCGTCAGGCCGGAACGCAGCAGGCAACCAATCACGCTGGCTTCGAGGTGCAGATCACTCATAGTGCACCTTCCCGGACTTTACGGAGCGTTTCGGGTTTCATCAGGTAATCGAAGTTGGCACGCCAGCCAGTGCCATCAGGGCCGCCGAAATGGAACTCACGAGCGTCAGCCATGAAAGCACTGAAATACATGCGAAACGCTTCGACAGACTTTTTCGACATATGAGCCAACAGTGCACGGATGGCATTTTCTCGATCCCGGTCAAGTTCAGCAGTGGCCAGGCGACCATCAGTGATTTCGTTCCATGCATCGACGACTGCCTCACAATCGATGTCCACCAGGTTCTTGCTCCAGATGGTGGCGTCGGCCAGATAGCCGTCAAATCGGTTCACCCGGCAGATATTTGCCGGTTTCGCAACGGCGCCATTACGGCGCTTCCACGTCAGGGAAACCCAGCGGATCACCAGTTGCAGGTCATCAACGGTGTAGGCCGCACGGGCAGAGCGTTCTGTGAGTAAAACGGCAAAAGCTTCAGCAGAGCGGCAGGCAGTGCCTGTGACCTCGTTGTAATATTCCAGGACCTGTTTTGCCTGTGAGAGAACTTCCTCCGAAAATTCCCCCTTCTGGGGGTTAGGGGGATCTGTATTTATTGTCTTTTGAATAGTGTCTTTTGTGTGTCTCCGTTTTGGTGACAACCCTGTCACTGATTCGGTGACACTATTTGTCACTGTTTCGGTGACAGTGACACCGTTTTGGTGACACTCTGGAATTTTCCAGTCAGAAAGGCACTTGTTAGGGCCAATGTTCATCCCTTCACGAAGCAGAACGCGCATGGCAATCAGCTCATTCTTAGCCTTGTTCACCTTCTGGCGTGGAAGTTTAGTCAGCTCAGAAATCTGGCTGTCAGAGATGCGGTCCAGCTTTTTGTTGAAGCCATAAGTTTTACGGCACACAGCGTGCGCTACCTTCGCCTGGTTACGCGTGAGGTTAGCGCCAATCAGCTCCTCATACAGCTCGTTAGCCAGCCGAGTGAACCCATCATCGGTATCGGCCATGCGTGACTCCACACGCTCTGTGCGAGCGGGAAAATTGATAACCTCAGCAGTGTTACTCATCCCCGGACCTCTCACGCTTCAGCTGTTTGGCCTGCTCAAGAGCATCACGGAGATGACGCCCGACGCCGGGCGCTATCTGGCGCGCAAACTCATCACGCGCCATGTCTTTATGTACAGTGTTTTCTGGTTGCGGTTTACGGCGTTTATGGCGCATAATTGACCTCGCTTTCTCAAAGCAATGAAGTACCCGGCTGTTCAGTCCTACCTGTTCAGCCTTCCTTCCCAACCTCTCGGAAATACTTTTCGAAGTACCATTTCGGCACAAAGCATTCATGCGGATAGCCAGGGCGCATGAAGATGACGCGCCATTCCTTACGGTCATAACTGACGACGCGCACAATAATGCCCCGCCTGTCGCGGTACTCCCTGTCGGTTTCAACGAACCTTTCATCCACCAGCGCCCCCGTTCTCTGCCCGGAGATGTTCGAGCATCCCGATCAGGCAACGAGCTAGATCGGCTGTCTCATCACCCTTAAAGATCACCATCCCGGATGGCTGCTGGAAATCGAGGGCAGCCAGCAAACAGCTGGCTTTCTCAATCATTCCGCCGGGGCTCTGCCAGCGGCTGACCTGCGATTTATCCACGCCGAGTTTTTTGGCAACTGCCGTCACCCCCTGGGCGGCAATACGACTGACAATTTCGCTTTCGATATCACGCGCCTTGTTGCGTGATGTTGCGGATGATTCCATTGAAAATTTCCTTACTTACTTTGATTTGGATGTGGGAATAATTCGGGTAGGTCTGGGCGAATTTGATACGCCAAAACCTCCCCACCAGTTGCTTCAACAATTGCAGGTACTTTTTCGGGTGAAACCCGCTTTTTTCCGTGTAACCAGCACCAAACATTTGGTTGGCTAACGCCGACTCGCGCCGCAAATTTCTTCTGGCTACCGACAACCTTGATTGCTCTTTCGATTGCTTCATTGATCATGTTAATAACCTAAGGTTTAACGATGCGAGGATAATAACCTTGAGAATACACAATATCAATACCCTAGGGTATTTGACTGCCAATATCCCTAGTTATATGTTTTCGGGCATGAAAAAGACGAATCTTGCAGAAAGACTACAGACGGCCATAGATGCACGTGGTCATACCCAGGTCTCATTAGCTGAGGCCGCAGGTGTCTCACAGCCAACAATCTGGAAAATCGTTACTGGTAAAACAAAGAGTTCGAAGCGACTGGTTGAAATAGCAACAGCGTTGAATGTGCGGCCAGAATGGCTACAAACCGGCCAAGGTGACATGGAGTATCCGCATGCTCAGTCTGGTGAATACCATGCTGATAAATCTGAGCGAACGAGGTCCAGCAAAGAAGCTGATGATAAACATAGGTTCGTTAATGTTTGGGATATGAATGGCATAACGCCGGATGTGGCATTGGTGCCCAACATTGTTGATAGCAGCCACGCAAGAGCTTATAAACTTAGACATCCAAGTGGCTTTAGCGAGATACCTCAAGGTTCCATCATCGTGATCGATACCGAAGAGAAGCCAGGCAACGAGGATTATGTTTTTGTGGAACTAAATGGCGTTCAGTCCGTTTATAAATTCATATCAAAAGGTGGTTCTGGTTATCTCGATAGCGGTGATACACGCATCCCTCTGTTATCGGTGACAGAAGAAACTAAAATAATTGGCGTCATAGTTTTCCTTTCCCGTTTCTTCAGATAGAAAATTTTTTCCAAGCCCTGTCGTGGATAAATGAACACAGGGCTTACCATTTTGTAGTTTCCCGCCCCATCCCGATAAATACCCATAACCATTTAATCACCTGATTCACAATGTTTTTTCACACCCCAAACCTCCAACACTGTTTATATATACAGTAAAGATTATGCTTCGATCAAGAAAAGATCAAGAAAAATAACCCTCCTATGTTTTCCCTTCCCCGAAAAACCCAAAATTATTTTTTTCTCTCCTTCAATCATCAGTTTAAACCCAAAGTTATACATTTTATACCCTAAGGTATTGACCATCAAAATAACCAAGGGTATATTTCATTCCACAGCACGACGCAGCCCACCGCAGAAAGCTGATCGCTCTTTAACAATTCGGCAAGCGCTTCTGTATCAAGGCAGACAGTACGCAGCGCGCTCACTCCCTGCGACATCATGGACGGTGCTACAGGCGAGGCAAGACATACGCCAGCATAGTGAGCAAAGCAGAGGGTACAACTTATACAGATGCGTTTTTCAACCAAAGAGGAGATAAAACAATGAAGTAGCAAAGCGGATAGACCGCTTATGCCCACCCTAACGGGTGACGCATCGTGAAGACGGCGTATTACGGTCTGGCTCCCACGGCGACGTAGTGAGGGAGAGGAAGTCTTAAGGCATCACTAAGTAGCCGGTTAGCGCCCGGTTAACGCGTAAGTAGCTTTAATGACGAATGGCAGCCCGGAGTACCGCAGCAGCATATTGGGCTTAAAAGTAAAGGCGGTGGATAAGCCGGGCATCATCCCGGCACACAACGGAGAGAGCGCTGAGAGGTGCATGACAGATGACGCCTCGTGCCTGGTTAGCCAGTGCTCTCCCCGTTGTGGTGAATTGCAGTCCATCGAGGCAACCAGAAGATCAGCACCTGGCGCCACAACCCCATAAATGCTGTGTGTAGTTGTTAGCCCCCGCATCGGGGGCATTTTTTTGACTTTTTCCCAGCAAGCCGAGGTAACTCACATGCAAATCATTCCCAAGCTGACGAGCCAGCGCCTCGCTGAGCTGCCGTCTGGCACGCCGATCCGCATCGGTAATCAGAAAGTCATTTTCGACCACTGCACGATTGAGCCGGACTACAAAGGGCACGACGAAACCTTTGTTCACTATATCGACGGCGCCGGCCAGCAGCGCAGGCATATGGAATTCACGGTACTCCAGTCCGGAACCGAATTCACCGAATCAGAGCTGTGTGATTACTGTGGGCGTTTCCGTCACCCTGGCGATACAAAACTTGCAGTCATCCGCTTCTGGAACCGCACCGAAGAGCGCAATTTCTGCAATGACAGGGAATGTGCCCGGCTTTATCAGCAAACAATACGTGTCCCGGCAGCGCGTCCGGGCAAAACCCGGAGACGTGCATCATGAACCCTGTGGAACGCCTGCAATTCAAATATCGCCTGACCGGCGCTGATTTCCACCCACGCCGTCGCACTTGGCTGATTCCTCTTACTCTGGCCGCGCTTGTCGTGGCGGGGATGTGTGCCGGATGGATGTAACCATTATCCCCACAGAAATCGCCCTGAAAGAGGCGATGCATTCCCTGACGCTCGACACGATTTTAACCATCTGCGAGCAGAACCAGATTACCCCGGCGGAACTGGTGACGCTGGCCCACAGGCTGGCGCAGCGCGAAGCGAACGCCGACGATTCAACGTTGAGGATATTGCATGAAAAGGTCTATCAGTGAGCTTAAAGCCTACATTCTTAGTCGCTGCATTTTATCTGAGGGCGGTTGCCTGGAATGGCAGGGGTCACTTACCGCTGATGGCTACGGGCATGTTCGTTCAGGCAAGGTAACGCTAAAAACTCACAGAGTGATAATTAATGCCGCACCGAACGCCAATGTTCTACATTCCTGCGATAACCCACGCTGCTGCAATATCAAACACTTATCAATTGGCGATCATAAAGCAAACATGATCGATCGTTCCCGAAAATGCAGAACGGTCAACATGCATGGCTTGCAGAAACTTACTGAGGAAGATGTTCGCGAAATAAGGGCAAGCACTGAAACTCATCGGACTATCGGCATCAGATACGGGCTGTCAAGAACAGCTATCACTAACATCAAATTAGGCACCCGTTATGCTTGGGTGAAATGAATCCATGACAATTATCCGCATTATAGATACGGAAACCACCAGCTTTGAGGGTGGTATCTGTGAGCTGGCGAGCATCGACATCGTTGATGGCCAGTTGTGCAACCCGATGAGCAACTTTGTTAAACCACCAGAGCCAATCACAGTTGGCGCGATGGCTGTACACCACATCACAGATGCAATGGTGGCCGACGCGCCGCCGATTGCTGATGTGATTGACCGCTATCTGGGTGCCGACGTTTATGTTGCGCACAACGCCGCGTTTGACCGCCCAAAGCTGCCACAAATCACAGCACCGTGGATCTGCACGCTGAAATTAGCGCGCAAGCTGTACCCGGAGCTTGAGAGCCATTCTAACCAGTACCTGCGCTACCACTTCATGCTCGATGTTGATGTGCCGGAAGGATTACACGCCCACCGCGCCTTGTATGACTGCTACGTAACGGCGGCGCTCCTGATTCGTCTGAACCGGGATGTGCAGCTGACTATTTCTCAGATGCGTGATATTTCCTCACGCCCTTCCCTGCTACACACCATGCGTTTTGGCAAGCACAAAGGCAAAACCTTCGAAGAGATTGCCGCCAAAGACCAGGGTTATCTGCGCTGGGCGCTGGCGAATATGGACCTCGATGAGGATCAGAAATTCACCATGCAACATTACCTGGAGGGCTGATATGGGCATTCCGGTCCTTATTCTGGGTGACTCAGGTTCTGGCAAGTCAGCCAGTTTAATGCACCTGAACCCCGATCACGGTTTCCTTGTTAACCCTGAAAACAAGCGTCTTCCCTTCAAATCCAGTGGCTGGAAGCCTCGCGACTTCACTGCCAAAACCGGCAACGTCTTCTTTACCGATGTGCCGAACGACATCGTCACGATCATCAACTTCGCCCGGCGCGCCGGTAAACGGTTCGTGGTGGTTGACGACTTTCAATATGTGATGGGCAACCAGTTCATGCGGCGCCGCAGTGAAAAGTCGTTCGAGAAATTCACCGAGATCGGCGGCGGAGCCTGGGACGTTATACGCGCAGCCCAGGCAGCGGAGGATGACCTGATTGTTTACTTCCTCGCACATACCGAAGAGACGGCCGCCGGCCGCATCAAAATGAAGACCATCGGCAAGATGCTGGATGAAAAAATCACCGTAGAGGGCATGTTCAGTATCGCGCTGCGCACCGGCGTGACAGATGGCCGCTACTACTTCACAACCCAATCCGACGGCACCGACCCGGTGAAATCGCCGATTGGCCTCTTTGAACAGTTCCAGATCGACAACGACCTGAACGCCGTCGATGCGGCGATCCGGGATTATTACGAACTTAATGACGGAGTAACCGCATAATGCAGCAACCAATTTTCACTTTTGACGCTGAATCAGCGAAAGCAGCAGGACCGGGCGGCGCATCTGAAACCGGGGCCTATATCGGCACCATCCGCACCGCGCTGTTCACCAACGGTCAGGATTCTCAGTCGCAGTCACTCGAGCTATCTCTCGATGCTGATGTGGGTTCAATCAACTATTTGCGTGTTTCCTACATCGGGCGTGACGGTAACCCGCTGAAGGGCGGTACAGCCATGATTAACGCCATCATGGGCCTCACCAACACGAAACAGCTTTTCTCCACTGAGGTTATGGGTGAACAAGGTCTCGAATATCACTGTAAGGATCTGGAAGGTAAGCCAATCGGGTTTGTTTTGCAGAAGGTTCTCTACACCAAATCGGATGGCCGCGACGGGTACCGTTTTGAAATTCGCCAGGCATTCGGCACCAAAACACGCAAAACCTACAAAGAGGCGATGGAAAACACACCCGCTGAAGCCGTTGATAAGTTACTGGCAAATCTGAGCGACCGTGACGAACGCCAGCAGCAACCACAGGGAGCAATGGGTGGTATCAGCGGTAATCAGCAGCGTTCCATGCTGGGAGGCCAGCAACAGACGCAGTCGCGGCTGGCTCAGAACTCAGGCGGTCGAAATAACCAGCAGCAGGCACCGCAACAAGACTTCGACGACGACATTCCCTTCTGAGGTGTGAATTTTGTAAACCGGTCATCATAACCGCCTCGACTGAGGTGGTTTTTGTTTCATCAACCATCAGCTGCCGAGGCAACTATGGACGAAACCTACACGTCACTCGCAACCGAAGCCGTTGCCCTTGAGCACAGCGGCGAATTCTTCAGAGCATCACAGGTATGGCGCCAGGCCAAAAAGAGAGCCTCAGGTGCCAACGTCAACTGGTCAAAACACCGCGCCCTTTTCTGCCTGGGTGCGTTTAAGCGCAGCAAACAGGGAGAGGAATAAATGTCCTGGATCACCACGCAGTCTGGCAAGCACTTCGATTTTCTCAACATGTCGCCAGATGCCATCTGCATCGATGACATCGCCTGTGCGCTATCGAATCTCTGCCGCTTCACCGGCCACGTTCAGGACTTCTACAGCGTGGCGCAGCACTCGGTTCACGTCAGCTATCTGGTGCCGCCCGAATTCGCGCTGGAAGCGTTGCTGCACGACGCGGCAGAGGCTTATTGCAACGACATTTCATCACCGCTAAAGCAACTGTTGCCGGATTACCGCCGCATCATCAAATCAGTCGAAGAGGTCATCGCTGCCAAGTTTGGTTTTCCGGAGGTAATGAGCATAGAGGTCATCCGGGCAGATTTGACAATGCTGGCAACTGAACGCCGGGATTTAGATTTGAACGATGGCGATTACTGGCAGATCCCGAATGACATCGAACCGGCATCTTTCCTGTTGTCCCCGCTCAATCCCCGCCAAGCTCGCGTGCTGTTCCTGCAACGCTATAACGACCTGAAAGGAGGTAATCATGGCTAAACAGCGTGCACGCGGGATCTCCATCGAATCGAACGCGATTATGTGGATGCATCGCAGGGACTTCACTGGGACCGTCATCAAGTTTGATGAGGGCGACTATTACGGCAATTTCAGCCGCTGCGCCGCGCGCGTGGTGACGAGAAAGCGGGGGCACTGATGCCTAAACAAGTTGAATTATCAAATGCTGCTCTGGTTTTCACTGACGCCGCCACCGGTCAGGGTTACATCCGCAAACTGAATGAGTTCGAGGCAAATCTGGTTGCAGCACAACTTACCGCGCTGGACAGTGGCGAACTCAATGCGCGACCAGTTCATCCGGTACAGATACACCTCATGGCTGCTGAAGAAATCATCTTGGCGAACGCCATTGAGGTTGCTGATCAGAAGCGTAAGGGTGATGACCATGCGTGAGCGCGGAATGATTTTCAACGCCGACATGGTTCGGGCAGTTCTGAACGGCAGCAAGACGCAGACACGCCGGATTATCAAGGTGCAGCCGGAATCAAACCAGTTTGGGCTGTCTCGCGTCAAGGCTTCAACTAAACGCAGCGATATCGGCAAACACTACTGGTCTGAATCGAACGCCACCGGCCATCACATCCGCTCAGAGATGTTTGCTTGCCCTTTCGGTGCAGTAGGTGATCACCTGTGGGTGCGTGAGGCGTGGATGCCTGACGCTCCGCGTGATGGTACTTGGGCTGATGTGGAGTTCTACGGCTGCAAAGGCTCACCGCTAAGCATGATACCTAAGCGCTACCGCAAGCCTGAGCATTGTATTCACCGCGCATCTTGGGAAGGTAGCGAAATGGTTGGCTGGACTCCATCCATCCACATGCCGCGCTGGGCTTCCCGCATAACGCTGGAGATTACCGGCGTTCGTGTGGAGCGGTTGAATAGTATCAGCGAGCAAGACGCATTGGCTGAAGGTATTCGTCGTAGAGACAGCACACCAGTAACTGATCCAGCCTACTGCAATTACTTGGCGGCCAATTTGAATGACGTTCAAGAATGGTTTGACCGTCCCAGCGACAGCTTCATAAGCCTATGGCAGTCAATTTACGGTGCTGAAAGTTGGCAGCATAGCCCGTGGGTGTGGGTCATTGAGTTTAAACGCGTGGAGGTGGATCGTGCCTGATAAATTCTCATTCAATCTGGCAGTGCGCAAAATCGCTCGCGAGCGGAAATGGACCATCAAAAAAACCGCGTGGTTCTGCGGTGTCTCGACCAGCACGTTGCGCCAGCTGATGAACAGCAAACACACCTACATCAGCACGATCGAAAAGTATGCAGCCAAGTTCAATATGTCCACCATTGGGTTTATTCAGAAGGGGCAATGTGAATGGTGATCACCAAAGAACAGCGCCAGACGCTTATCGACCGCAACAACGCAATAATCGAAATGTGCAGTAATGGAACCATCAGCGAAGTCGATCAGCTTGATATTCAAAATGCCCGCATCGCCCTGGCTGCGCTGGAAGCTGAGCCTATCGGGTATCACAGAGAAGACGCGCGGGAAGCTTTCAGGGTTCTACCATATGACGACGGCGTATATAAGATTGCTGTATATGCTGTGCAACCAGTTCCAGTTTTGCACCTCCCCTCGCCAATCACCGAGGAGGATGGCTACCGCCTCAACACATCCTGGCACGCTGGCGCTATATTCCGCGACGGCGCTAACTGGATGTTGGAACAGGCCAAACAGATGCAGCCGCCACTGGCGATCCGCCTTCCTGATACCAGTTCTAAAGCCTTTTGGCACGGTTCAGGGAAAACAGAGGTGTTTCTTCCTGAGGCTTATAAACGCTGGGTGAAAGAGGCGATTGAGCGAGATTGCACTGTTGCCCGAGTAAATGTGGAGGTGAAGTAACCATGCTGATCGGCTTCGTCCTCATTATCGCATCAGCCATGCCCGTTCCCGTCAGTGAGCACATCTACCCAACCGAAACAGCCTGCAACCAGATGAAAGAGCGAATACTCGAGCGCCGACCATCGGCGCAGCTCGAGTGTTCACCCGTCTACCGATAGCCGCGAAAGCGGTTTTTTTGTGCCTGCCACCATGAAAAAACGTCTCCGCGCGCACTATGCGCGCCACCAGCCTTTCTACGATGTCGCCGCAATCGCTGGCGTGTGGATTCTCCTGCTCATCGCGGCATTTACCACAGAGTTCTATCTCCAGTGAGGTGAGGTTATGAAAACTCAATTGCCAGCGGAAAAGCCTACTGGAGCGGCAGACAGGTTACCTGCTGGTGCTCCGCTTATGACTTCCCTCACCGGTTCACTGGCGGCCGGTGCAATGGCTACCACATGGCTAAAAACTGCTTTGAAAACCGCCTCGGCTGCCAGAACTGAAACTGCCTGCACGCGGGCGGCTGCGACGTTGTAAACGGGACAGAAAGCCCGGCTGAATGCCCGTATGTGCTGGATTTTTGTTCATACCATCAGATTGATTTGAATAGGAAATTTAAGCGCTGACAGGAGGTGTAAAAACAATGACCGATAACATCATCAACCCATACTGCGCAGCGCTGGAGGCGCTACGCGGCCAGTCAACTCACAAACTAAAGCAGGTTGGCGACCAGTGGCGCACGCCTGATCCGCTCTGGTGGGGAATCAACTCAATGTTCGGTCCGTTCGTGCTGGACCTGTTCGCCGATCCCAGCAACGCCAAATGCGATGCTTTTTACACCGCTGAGGATAATGCTCTGGTGCAAAACTGGTCTGAGCGCCTGGCGGAACTGAACGGCGCGGCATACGCCAACCCGCCCTACAGCCGAGCCAGCCAGCATGAGGGGCATTACATCACCGGCATGCGTCACATCATTGCTCATACGCTGGCGATGCGCGAGGCTGGCGGGCGCTATGTGTTTCTCATCAAAGCAGCAACCGGCGAGGTGTGGTGGCCGGAAGATGCCGATCACATCGCTTTCATTCGCGGGCGCATCAGTTTTGACCTGCCTACATGGTATCGGCCGGAGCCGGGCCAGCCGGAAGAATCATCCGCCGGGTTCGGCGCGGCCATCGCGGTATTCGATAAGTCGTGGCATGGGCCAAAGTTCGATTATGTCAGCCGCGACGAGCTGGAAAGACGTGGATCCTTGTTGATAGAGCACATCGAGCGGGCGGCAGCCCGGATGATTCCAGCAGCACAATCAATACCAGTCATTCCGGAAACAGAGAACGACATCTGGCCCGCTGAAGTTCAGTTGCTGGCCGGGCAGTTACCGCAACTCGGCAGCCTGGCCACTGACCACCAGCGCAAGGTAAAGCACCACATCAACCGCATGCTGCTGGAGCGCCAGCCGTCAGGCGAAATCATTGCCGCAGCACAATCACTTACAGCCACATTCGGAGAGCACGCCCAATGAGGGAAATCATCGTCGATAATTTTGCCGGTGGCGGCGGAGCCAGCACCGGAATTGAAATGGCTACCGGCCGCAGCGTGGATATCGCTATTAATCACGACCCCAACGCGATCGCCATGCACACCACCAACCATCCTGACACCCTGCATTACTGTGAATCGGTGTTCGACATTGACCCGCTGGCAGCCACCGCAGGCGCGCCGGTCGGCCTCGCCTGGTTCTCTCCGGACTGCCGCCACTTCAGCAAAGCCAAGGGCAGCAAGCCGGTTAAAAAGGAGATTCGCGGGCTGGCGTGGATAGTGATCCGCTGGGCGCTGGCGAAGCGGCCACGCGTTGTGATGCTGGAAAACGTGGAAGAGTTCAAAACCTGGGGGCCGCTGCTCACCGATGAGGACCGGCCAGACCCGGCGCGCGCTGGGGAAACATTCGCCGCATTCGTGGGTATGCTCAGCACCGGCGTGACCGCTGATCACCCGGCGCTGGATGAGGTGTGCGAGTTCCTGAATATTGACCGCCACAGCGTTACCGCTCGCCGCCTGACGGCAGGGCTGGGTTATGCCGTCGAGCACCGAGAGCTGCGCGCCTGCGACTACGGCGCGCCGACCATCCGCAAACGCTTCTTCATGGTGATGCGCTGCGACGGGCTGCCGGTAACGTGGCCGCAGCCAACCCACGGCGATCCAAAAAGTCTGGCGGTTCAGTCGGGACACCTGAAGCCGTGGCGCACAGCGGCAGAGTGTATTGACTGGTCGATCCCCTGCCCCAGCATTTTCGGGCGCTCTAAACCGCTGGCAGAAAACACGATGAAACGCATCGCGCGCGGCATCCAGCGCTTTGTGATCGACAACCCAACGCCGTTTATTGTGAAGTGCAATCACACCAGCAACCGAACGAAATATGACTGTTTCCGGGGGCAGTCACTGGAAGAACCGCTGAAAACCATCACCCAAACACACGGTTATGCAGTCGTGTCACCAGTGTTTGCCGGAACCGGCGGATCTACATTCCAGATGAAGCCGCGCCCGGTGGACAAACCGTTTTTCACGCTGCTAACGCAGAACCGCACCAACATCATCTGTCCACGGCTGGCCCCGGTTATTTCCCGCCAGTTCGGCAGCAGCATCGGCCATGCAGTAGATGAGCCAGCGGGAACGGTCACCGCTGGCGGCGGTGGCAAAAGCGCGCTGGTCACCACCTTTCTGGCGAAGCATTTCGGCGGCAATTACACCGGTCCCGGCGCGGCGGTGGATGCGCCAGCACACACCGTAACCACCACCGATCACCACGCCCTGGTAACTTCCAACCTTGTGAAGATGCGCGGCACCAACACCGGGCAGAAAGCCGATGATCCGCTGCAAACGGTCACCGCCGGTGGCAATCATTTCGGCGAGGTCCGGGCCTTCCTGATGAAGTATTACGGTAACGAGAAAGGCGGCGTTGGCCTGAGCGATCCGCTTGGTACGGTCACCACCAATGACCGCTTCGGCCTGGTGACGGTCGAGGGTATCGATTACCAGATCGTTGATATCGGCATGCGGATGCTTCAGCCCCATGAACTTTACGCCGCCCAGGGCTTCCCCTCCTGGTATGTCATCGACTGCGATTATCGCGGCGTGAAATACGCCAAAGACAAACAGGTTGCCCGCTGTGGCAATGCCGTCCCGCCGCCGTTCGCTGAGGCACTGGTGCGCGCCAATCTGCCGGAAATGTGTTCCCCACTTTCACAGGAGAAAATCGCATGAGCCTCGATTGTGTCCCCCTTTCAACATACTGCAAAAACACCGGTGAAACGGTCGAAGCCATTAACAAAAGGATACAAAGGAAGATCTGGAGGGAGGGAGTTCACGTATTAAAAGTGGACGGCGTCCGGGAACGCTGGATTGATCTTGATGAGGTAAACCGATGGGCAAGAAACAGCAGGGACCCGCTTTACCGCGGGGAATAACGGTGCGCCAGCATAAAACTGGCGATACCCTCCAGTTAACTTTTACGTTTAAAGGGGTTCTGTGCAGGGAACCCCTTTCCGGGATGGAGGTAAACCCGCGTAACATCAAATATGCCGAGCGATATCTTGGCGAGATCCAGAACCGCATTTCAACGGGGGATTTCCACTACCTCGACTATTTTCCACGGTCAAAGAAGGCCGCCATATTCGGGCATGAAAAGAAAAAAAAGACGGTTAAAGATTACCTGGATGAGTACCTGGTGATCTGCGAAAACCGCAACCTCTCCCCTTCCACCCTTGATGGCTACCGCAAGTGCCAGCGGGCGCTGAGGGAGTTGCACAAAATCTATGTCACCGACCTGACCCCGGCGGCTCTAAAACGATGGGTTGCCAGCCGAAAGACAAAGCTGAAGACGATCCGCAACCGGCTTTCATTCCTTCGTAGCGCCATAGATGAAGCGGTGACGGACGGTCTGATCACCAACAATCCGGTAGCGCACATCAGCGCATCCCGTTATTTCTCAGTGGAATCAGGAAACACAGAGGAATATGAGGTTGACCCGTTTACGCCAGAAGAAATCCGGATCATTTATCTCAACTGCCAGTTTCTCCAGTGGAAGACGACTTTTCAATTTGCCTTCAATACCGGTGTGCGGCCGTCAGAGTTGTGCGCCCTGAAGTGGGCTGATATCGATTTGCAGAAACGAACCGCGTTTGTGCAGAACGCGGTCGTTGAGGGAGTTTTCAAAGGCACGAAAACAAAATCCGGCACCAGAAAGATTGAACTGAATGATGAGGCAATGCAAGCGCTGGCCGAGCAGAAGCAGTTCACGATGATGAAGAGTGAATTTGTTTTTGAAGATCCTCGCACCGGGGAACCCTGGACAGGTTCGGATGCAATTCGCCAGAAAGCGTGGCTGCCGATTATGAAAGCGGCAAAAATCCGCTACCGGAATCCGTACCAGACCCGACACACGTTTGCCACGATGCATATCAGCGCCGGGGTAAACCTGTTCTGGCTGTGTAAACAGATGGGACATAAGGGACCGGATATGCTGTTCAGAAATTACGGTTCATACCTCGCCGACTACGACGGGCACCTGATGCGGCCAGGGGCAAAAACCGGAAGCGAGTAACACCGCTTTTTGACGATCAATGCACGTATAATGCACGCAGGAAAGAATGCCATGATAAACACTATTTATTTCAGGTTGTTACGGAGATTTAATCGCGGGTTCGAATCCCCCCCTCACCGCCATCATTCTGAAGAAGAGTCTGAACTAACGTTCAGACTTTTTTTTTGCCTGTGCACCATACGTTGCGCACAAAAAAACCCGGCCGCAGCCGGGTTTTGTGTATCAAATCTCAATGGTTAACTGTAAGCATGTAGCGTACGCTGACACAAGGCCGAACGGACACAGTCGTCTTTGCCAAAACGAACCACGCCGATCATCTCATCTTCTTCGAATCGTCCCAAGGCATCCGCGAGTCCGGATGTCACTCCGCGCGGTAAATCGCACTGGGTAATATCGCCGTTGACGATGACGGTCACGTTCTCACCAAGACGCGTCAGGAACATCTTCATCTGCGCAGCGGTGACGTTTTGTGCCTCGTCGAGAATCACCACGGCATTTTCGAAAGTACGTCCTCGCATATAAGCGAAGGGCGCGATCTCTACCTTGCCGATTTCCGGGCGCAGGCAGTACTGCATAAAGGAAGAGCCGAGACGTTTAACCAGAACGTCGTAGACCGGTCGGAAATACGGGGCGAATTTCTCGGAAATGTCTCCGGGGAGGAAACCGAGGTCTTCATCCGCCTGTAGGACCGGGCGTGTAACGATTATCCTGTCGATATCCTTATGTATCAGGGCCTCAGCCGCTTTGGCTGCGCTGATCCAGGTTTTTCCGCAGCCCGCTTCTCCGGTCGCGAAAATAAGCTGTTTCGTTTCTATGGCTTTAAGATAGTGCGCCTGAGCATCATTTCTGGCTTCAATTGGTGAACTGTCTCGCACATCGCGTGCCATGCCAATTGCATCCAACCCACCCATCTGCACCAGCGAAGTGACCGATTCTTCTTCACGCTGACGATGACTGCGAGAGTCATTACGAAGCACTCTGCGGGCTTCACGACGCGCTTTGATCACTGCTTTCTGTCTTCCCATAGTGGCACCTTACAGTTGGTTTCATTTATCGCTTCAGGATTATCCTGTTGCGATGACGTGAACGCTTTAGAGGTTGACGTGGCTTCCTTTAGAGCCGTTTCGAGCCATTGAGAATAGTGTGCAACAACGCGCAAACGCTGTTACGCACCGGTAAGAAATATGAGATTGAAAAAGAACGAAGCTTGAAAAGTGAAGAGGAAACTTTCGAGGGAAAAAATCCCCCGCAGTGAACTGCGTATATTGAAGGGTATTTACCTGTCCTTTGAAGGACCGAATCATGCGCGAACTCCAGTGACCTTAGCCACACATCTGACAACGCTTATGATTAAAATGCATCATATTTGCGGTAATTTGCAACAGTAATTTTACCTGGTGACCAACAAAAAGTGACCAGGCCCCGTAAGCAGTTCACAGCTTAAATTAAATTTGTTTTATTTATCATGTAATTGATTAATTCGACTGCGCATGAAGTTTTTAGGAGGATTCGGAAATCATTCTGACCAGTTAATCCAACTAAAAAACATGAAAGATCGCTGCTCCGTTTTCGCAGTCTGGTCAGTGGAAAGTACATTTATTAATCAATCGGGTGTAAGAAGGAACAAGGATGAGCTTACTGAGGTAAATGGCCCTTACCCAGCTTCTATTCTCACTGAAACGTTTCTTCTGCAAAACGTGCGATAAAAAACCCGCCTCATTAATGAGGCGGGTGACATCTCGGGAGAAGGATTTATTTGGTCAGATATTCCGCTTCCGCTGCGGCAAAGCGTTGTTGAGCCATCTGCGAGGGTGCGCGGCCCAACAGGCTGACGACGACAATCGCGATGCTGGCGAACAGGAAGCCAGGGATGATTTCATACAGACCCAGCCAGCCATATTGTTTCCACACCAACACCGTGGCGGCACCAATCACCATGCCAGCCAGAGCACCGTTGCGTGTCATACGCTGCCAGCACACACCGAACAACACCACCGGACCAAAAGCCGCACCAAAGCCCGCCCAGGCATAACTGACCAGACCGAGTACGCGGTTATCCGGGTTTGACGCCAGCGCAATGGCGATCAATGCAATCAGCAGTACCATCAAGCGCCCAACCCATACCAACTCTTTCTGGCTGGCATTTTTGCGCAGGAAACCTTTATAGAGATCTTCCGTCAGCGCGCTGGAGCAGACCAGCAACTGACAGCTCAGGGTTGACATTACCGCCGCCAGAATGGCCGACAGCAGAATACCGGCAATCCACGGGTTAAACAGAATACGTGCCAACTCGATAAACACGCGTTCACCATTCTGGCTGACGCCGCTCGCCTGCTCCGGATGGTTCTGGAAGTAAGCAATACCGAAGAAACCGACCGCAACCGCACCCGCCAGGCACAGAATCATCCAGGTCATGCCGATACGGCGCGCCGTTCGGATGGAGCGATGCGAATCAGCCGCCATAAAGCGCGCCAGAATATGGGGCTGACCAAAGTATCCAAGCCCCCAGCCCAGCAGCGACACAATCGCCACAAAATTCAGGCCTTTCAGCATATTCAGGTTTTCGAGGCTTTTCGCTTCAATCACCGCCAGTGAATCGGAGAAGCCACCCACCGCGACAATCACAATCACCGGGGTCAGGATCAGCGCGAAAATCATCAGGCTGGCCTGCACGGTATCGGTCCAGCTAACAGCCAGGAAACCGCCGACTAAGGTATACAGAATGGTTGCGGCAGCGCCCGCCCACAGCGCGGTCTGATAATCCATGCCGAAAGTGCTTTCGAACAGACGGGCACCGGCCACCACACCCGAGGCGCAGTAGATGGTAAAGAAGATAAGAATAACCAGCGCCGAGATAACGCGCAGAATCTTACTGTGATCCTCAAAACGGCTGGTAAAGAAGTCCGGCAGCGTCAGCGCATTATTGTGATGCTCGGTTTGCACACGCAGGCGTCCGGCGACAATCTTCCAGTTCAGCCAGGCACCAATGGTCAGACCGATTGCAATCCAACTCTCAGAAATACCCGACAGGAAAATCGCCCCAGGCAGGCCCATCAGTAACCAGCCGCTCATGTCTGATGCACCGGCTGAAAGCGCGGTGACTACGCTTCCGAGGCTGCGCCCACCGAGAATATAGTCATCAAAGTTTTTGGTTGAACGGTAAGCAATGAAACCAATCAACACCATCCCAAGGATATATACAACAAAAGTCACCAGCATCGGTGTACTGACACTCATTTCGTCTCTCCACTTGTTATTGGATCTCCATAAAGGCGCGGTATCCTGCCGCAAAGCGGCGTCTGGCACAATGCCTTTGAATACGCGGAGTTAACGACGTTTCACAGGTTGTGATCGGGGCAACAGCGGGTTGCACCGAAATAAACCTCCAGCAGATGAGTTGCAACCCTGGCGAGAATCTTGCAACAGACATCCTACTAACGACATGGCACACATTTAACACGGTTGCACAAAGTTGCAACATGGGTAATAGTGCAGATCACTTCAGAACTCTCTCTACTCTTTTGAGGAACAGGCAAGCATGGGAACCACCACGATGGGGGTGAAGCTGGATGAAGCTACCCGCGATCGCATTAAACTGGCAGCACAGAAGATTGATCGCACGCCGCACTGGCTGATTAAACAGGCAATTTTTAATTACCTGACACAGCTGGAATCCGGTGACGCATTACCGGAAATTCCGCTACAACTCATCGAGGGCGCGCCGGAAGAACAAACGTCAGAAGAGTCGGTGCAACCTTTCCTCGATTTTGCCGAACACATTCTGCCGCAGTCGGTGACGCGTTCAGCCATCACCGCCGCCTGGCGTCGCCCGGAAACCGATGCAGTGCCAATGCTGCTGGAACAGGCCCGTCTCCCTGCCCCACTGGCGGAGAAAACGCATCAACTGGCGTACAGCCTCGCGGATAAATTACGGCATCAGAAAGGTGCAACCGGTCGCGCCGGGATGGTGCAAAGTCTGTTGCAGGAGTTTTCCCTCTCCTCGCAGGAGGGGGTCGCGCTGATGTGTCTGGCGGAAGCCTTATTGCGTATTCCGGACAAACCCACGCGTGACGCGTTGATCCGCGACAAAATCAGCAACGGTAACTGGCAATCCCACCTCGGTCGTAGCCCGTCGATGTTCGTAAATGCCGCCACCTGGGGTCTGCTGTTCACTGGCCGTCTGGTTTCGACTCATAACGAAGCGAATTTATCGCGCTCACTCAACCGGATTATCGGTAAAAGCGGCGAGCCGTTGATTCGTAAAGGCGTGGATATGGCGATGCGCCTGATGGGTGAGCAGTTCGTCACCGGCGAAACTATCGCCGAAGCCCTGGCTAATGCACGCAAGCTGGAAGAGAAAGGTTTCCGTTATTCGTATGACATGCTGGGCGAAGCAGCGCTGACTGCCAGCGATGCCAAAGCCTATCTGGTGTCTTATCAGCAGGCGATCCATGCCATCGGCAAAGCGTCCAATGGCCGTGGTATTTATGAAGGTCCGGGGATCTCGATCAAACTGTCGGCACTGCATCCGCGCTACAGCCGTGCGCAATATGAACGCGTCATGGAAGAACTCTATCCCACGCTGAAATCCCTGACGCTGCTGGCTCGCTCTTATGACATTGGTATTAACATCGATGCAGAAGAAGCTGACCGCCTCGAACTGTCGCTCGATCTGCTGGAAAAACTCTGCTTCGAGCCGGAGCTGGAAGGTTGGAACGGCATTGGCTTTGTTATCCAGGCTTACCAGAAGCGTTGTCCGTTTGTCATTGATTACCTGGTCGATCTGGCCCAGCGTAGCCGTCGCCGACTGATGATTCGTCTGGTGAAAGGTGCCTATTGGGACAGCGAAATCAAACGCGCCCAGATGGACGGCCTGGAAGGCTACCCGGTCTATACCCGCAAAGTGTACACCGATATCTCCTATCTGGCCTGCGCACGCAAGCTGCTGGCGGTGCCGAATCTGATCTATCCGCAGTTTGCCACCCACAACGCTCACACCCTCGCGGCCATTTATCAGCTGGCAGGGAATAACTATTATCCGGGCCAGTACGAATTCCAGTGCCTGCATGGCATGGGTGAGCCGCTGTACGAACAGGTGGTGGGTAAAGTCGCCGATGGCAAACTCAATCGTCCGTGCCGTATTTATGCGCCGGTAGGTACGCACGAAACCCTGTTGGCCTATCTGGTACGTCGCCTGCTGGAAAACGGTGCCAACACCTCATTTGTTAACCGCATCGCCGATACCTCATTGCCGATTGATGAGCTGGTCGCTGACCCGGTGACGGCAGTGGAGAAAATGGGCGCCAGCGAAGGCGCAATGGGGCTGCCTCACGCCAAAATTCCGTTACCGCGTGAGCTGTACGGAGAGAAACGTGTTAACTCTGCCGGTCTGGACCTGGCCAACGAACACCGTCTGGCCTCGCTTTCCAGTGCTTTGCTCAACAGCGCCAGCCAGCCGTGGCAGGCCCAGCCGCTGATTGAAGGTGAACTGGCTGTCGGCAGCAGCAACCCGGTACTCAACCCATCTGCGCCAGCCGATGTGGTGGGTCACGTACGTGAAGCCACCCCGCAAGAAGTCTCACAAGCATTGGATGCGGCAGTGAATGCCGGCCCGATCTGGTTCGCCACCCCACCCCAGGAGCGTGCCGCCATTCTGGAGCGCGCTGCTGAGATGATGGAAAGCCAGATGCAGCAACTGATTGGCCTGCTGGTGCGTGAGGCGGGTAAAACCTATAACAACGCCATCGCCGAAGTCCGCGAAGCGGTTGATTTCCTCTATTACTACGCCGGTATGGTGCGTGACGATTTCGACAACGAAACCCACCGTCCACTCGGCCCGGTGGTGTGTATCAGTCCGTGGAACTTCCCGCTGGCGATTTTCAGCGGGCAGATTGCCGCCGCGCTCGCCGTAGGCAACAGCGTGCTGGCGAAACCTGCCGAGCAAACGCCGCTGATTGCCGCCCAGGCGGTACAGATTATGCTGGATGCCGGTGTGCCGTCTGGCGTGTTGCAGCTGCTGCCAGGACTCGGTGAGACTGTCGGCGCACAGTTGACCGGTGATGACCGTGTGCGCGGCGTGATGTTTACCGGTTCCACGGCGGTCGCGACGCTGCTACAACGCAATCTTGCCGGACGTCTTGATCCACAGGGACGCCCTACTCCATTGATTGCGGAAACCGGCGGCATGAACGCGATGATCGTCGATTCATCAGCACTGACTGAACAAGTGGTGGTGGATATTGTCGCCTCCGCGTTCGACAGTGCAGGTCAGCGCTGCTCGGCGCTGCGTCTGCTGTGCGTGCAGGAAGATGTCGCCGAACACACGTTAAAAATGCTGCGCGGTGCGATGGCGGAATGTCGCATGGGGAACCCAGAACGCCTCTCGACGGACATCGGCCCGGTGATTGATGCCGAAGCCAAAGCCAATATCGAGCGCCATATTCAGGCTATGCGCAATAAAGGTTTCACCATCTACCAGGCTGCACAGGAAAATCCGCAGGACACGAAAGAGTGGACGACCGGCACCTTTGTGAAACCGACGTTGATTGAACTGGAGCAGGTCAGCGATCTGGATAAAGAAGTGTTTGGTCCGGTGCTGCACGTTGTCCGTTTTGCGCGCAATAATCTGCCGCAGCTGATCGACCAGATCAATGCTTCCGGTTACGGTTTAACGCTGGGGGTGCATACGCGCATTGACGAAACCATCGCCCAGGTAACGGCAGGGGCCAAAGTCGGCAACCTCTATGTTAACCGTAATATGGTGGGTGCGGTGGTTGGCGTACAACCGTTCGGTGGTGAAGGTTTATCGGGCACCGGACCGAAAGCGGGTGGCCCGTTGTATCTGTATCGCCTGCTGGCGAACCGTCCGGATGGCGCGCTGCTTACAACGTTTGATCGTCAGGATGCTGAACGTCCGGTGGATAGCACCTTGCGTACCACCCTGCTCAGCGCACACCAGGCATTGCAACAATGGGCGCAGGACAAACCCGAGCTGCTGGCCCTGACGCAACGTTATGACCAGTTGGCACAGGCCGGTACCGTCCGTCTGTTGCCGGGTCCTACCGGTGAGCGCAATACCTTTACTTTGCTGCCGCGTGAGCAGGTGCTGTGTATTGCCGACAACCAACAGGATGCACTGACGCAACTGGCTGCTGTCACCAGTGTCGGTAGTCAGGCGCTATGGCCAGATGACGAGCTACATCGTTCATTGCGTGCTGCCTTACCAGCGGCGGTACAGCAGCGTATTACGCTGGCAAAAGATCTGCTGGCCGCAGAGTTTGATGCGGTGATCTACCACGGTGATGCCGATCAGTTACGCAACCTGTGCGAGCAGGTCGCAGCGCGTGAAGGTGCTATTGTTTCCGTGCAGGGCTTCGCCCGTGGGGAAACCAATTTGCTGCTGGAACGGTTGCTGATTGAGCGTTCGCTCAGCGTCAACACCGCAGCAGCGGGTGGTAACGCCAGTCTGATGACCATTGGTTAACGTCACCAATAACATGCTTGCCAGTTATGCTGGCAAGCATGCAGATACAAACCCGTAGCGGCGCGATTTATCGCGCAATATCGTGCGTATTGCAGCAAAACCTGCGCGATAAATCGCGCCGCTACGGAATGTGCTTGCTTTTCGTTATGCGGCTGTCTTTCTTCGCTTCATACCAATTAATGTCGGGAACACAAACAGCGACTGCCCCAACCCGCGATTGGTCAGTGACCACACCAACACCGAACACAACGAACAGATGGCTACGATGGCAATCGGATACAAGCACGCCCAAAGTATCGAGAACCACGCCTGCTCGTACAGATGATGGCGCTGCGCAAATAAAATGGCTGACATGCCAAAATATTCAATAAATATGCGATGAATAACATAAATTTGCAGGGTATTGCGGCCAATCCAGTTCAGATAGGTCATGCGGAAATGCGCATTCAGCCAGCGGCAAATCGCCACGCTTAACAGCACCGCGATGATGCACAGAAACAGGTTCCTGCCGACACCAAAGATAATGTTTACCCCCGCAAAGGCGGCCAGCAGTGCCCAGGGGACCATATTTTCCCGCTTCCAGCTACTGAGCCGCAGCATCAGTGGACTCCAGAACGCCCCCAGCAGGAAAAACAGAAGATATTGCGCCAGACTCTGCGGTCCCCAGTACGGGATAATTTTCACTACCGCCAGATAATTCAACACCACCGCCACCGCCAGCAACGCCATTCTCTGCTCGCGAAAGATCTTGGCTAACAGGAAATAAATGCCCAGACCGTAGAGATACCATGACGTGCTCATCGCCATAAAGGTGAGCTTCAGAAACTCCAACAGCGATCCGGCATAGGCCGCATTGGTATTGTCAGAAATACGTTGCCCGGTGATTTCCGATGAAATGCCATCGATGGACCACCACTGAATAAATCCCCATAAAATATAGAGATAGAACAGATTGGTAATGCGGCTGGTGAAAACCTGCTTCCACGGGCGATTCATGATGCCATTCGCCGCCAGCAGTCCCGACACAAAGAAGAAGGCAGGCATACGCAGTGGCGACAGAATCGTATTAAACTTCACCCAAATTTCCGCTGGCAGCCAGCCTGCCGACAGATAATGCACGGTATTTTCGAATCCGGGTAAAACCGTATGGTAGAGCACCACTAACAAAATGCAGGTGCCTTTAAGGGTGTTCACCCATAATATCTCATCGGTCCTGGTGTTATTCATATGATTAACTCCCGCTGTGTCAGTCTTGAACGCGAAATTTGACGCCGAGAAATGAGGTATGACATTTTTAATAGTGAGAGGGATTATCAAACAGGCGAGGCAATCTGACTGTAGCGAAAGTCTTAAAAAATTTTTACTGGCCCTATATAACAATGCGTTACGTCATAACACCGACCAGCATAACTAAGCAGGCTAATAATTTTCTCCATTTATTTAAACGTTAAAGTGAATATTGATACACATCAATCGCAAATAAACGCGGTCAATAATTAAGATTTACTCACCTGCTTTCAATCCACACGATAATCAAATAAAAGTAAAAATAAACAGCATGTGGCAGAGAGTTAAGAAAAAAAATTCTGCCTGTGCTGCTTGTAAATGGCGAAATGGCCAGTTTTCACTGGCCTGTATTTCATCAGGATAACGGCGATGATTTTGCTTCAGTGGCTTGCTTACGCAGTAAACGTGGGTAGAGAAACAGCATCCGCCCCGGACCATGATTTAATAGCGTCCAGACCACTAATGACAGCGAAGTACAGACGGCTACCCCTGCCAACGGCATCAGTAATGCCCATGCCCAGCTAAAGGTGGTGTTACCAAACCAGCCATAGTGCAAAGCGAGCGTTAGCGCACTTAATCCCAGCAGTTCAATAAAGATGCGGTGCAGCACATAAATCTGTAGCGTGTTCCGGCCAATCCAGTTAAGCCACGCCATATTGCAACGTTGATTGAGGAAGCGGCACAGCACAATGCCAAACACGATGGTCAGCAGGCTATAGAAGGGATTCTTGTAACTACCGCCGACATGATGCGCCACACCGATTAACGCGATACCGGCCAGGAGCAGCCAGTGTTGCCGCTCAAGGTGGCTGATGGCGATCAATCTCTCGCTAAAGAAAACGCCAAGCAGAAAGTAAAGATAGTTCTGAGCCACGCTGGCGGGGCCCCAACCGGGGATCAGACTGAGCTGAGCAGCATAGTTAGCCACAATTGCCAGCAGCACCAGCGCCACCTTCTGGCGGTGAAACAGCTTGGTGAACAGGAAAAAGCCTGCCAGCGCATAAAGATACCAAAGGCTGGTCATCGACAGCAGCAGCAACTTGATGAACTGAAGTGGAGAATCCGCGTAGGCGGCGTTTTTCGCCGTCGATAAGCGGTCACCCATCATATGCGTTGAAATGTAGTGGATGCACAGCCACTGAATCACGCCCCACAGCAAATAAAGATACAGTATGTTGCTGAATTTCTTTGTAAACACTTCCTGCCAGCTTTTTTTACTGATGGCGCTCGCCGCCAGCAGGCCAGAGACGAAGAAGAAAGCGGGCATACGTAACGGGGAGAGGTATTTATTAAAGGTCACCCAGCCTTCAGCAGGGATGATCCCGGCGGTCAGATACTGCAACGATGGGGCAAAAGTGGTGATGATAGCGTGGTGCAGAACCACCAGCAAAATACAGCCGCCTTTTAGCGTATTGATCCAGAGTACCTCTTGCCTGGCAGACGTCATTGTTAAGTCCTGATTGTGTCATGAATTTGTAAATAATTATTTTTATTTATTAATTCATCACAATCAGTACCACTCTTAAAAAGACCGCAAGAACCCAGCAGAGTAAATGAAGGTAAAATAAATACTTAAAAATCAGCATAATGAGAAAATCAGGCTGATTTTTTTCGGAAGAAACTGATGTGGAAAAATGAGGAAAACGCCGTGAATCATCCACGGCGCTTAAGATTATTGATTAAGGAATTTATCGAGGAACTGTCGGGTACGGGCATGTTGCGGATTGCTGAACAGCGCCTTCGCCACCCCCTGCTCAACGATACGGCCCTGATCCATAAAGATGGCACGGTCAGCAACGTCGCGGGCAAAGCTCATCTCATGGGTGACAATCACCATCGTACGCTTCTCTTCCGCCAGCGCACGGATGGTATTCAGTACCTCCCCCACCAGCTCAGGATCAAGCGCTGAGGTGGGTTCGTCGAACAGAATCACCTGTGGGCGCATTGCCAGTGCGCGCGCTATCGCCACACGCTGCTGCTGTCCACCGGACAAGCGTCGCGGGAAGCTCTCTTCCTTACCGTGCAGCCCCACTTTCTCCAGCAATGAACGTGCACGCGCAATGGCCTCCGCTTTCGGTTCACCTTTGACGATCACCGGCCCTTCGATAATGTTTTCCAGTACCGAACGATGGGGGAACAGATTGAAATTCTGGAACACGAATCCCACCTGCTGACGCAGACGGCGCACCAGTTCCTTCTGTTTGTTGATGCCGAGAGCAGCATCGACGGCAATCTCGCCCACCCGGATGGTGCCACTATCCGGCACTTCCAGCAGGTTGATGCTGCGCAATAAGGTAGTTTTACCCGAACCGCTCGGCCCGATAATCGCAACCACTTCGCCAGAAGCCACGTCCAGATCGATACCGTGCAGCACCGTCTGGCCGTGAAACTGTTTCACCAGCTGACGTACTTCAATGGCACTCATTTCGCCTCCCGATCCTGACGATTAACATGCGCTTCCAGTCGATTCTGCAAGGCGGAGAGTACCGTCGCCATCACCCAATAAATCACCGACGCCGCCAGGTACATGGTAAACACCTCCAGGGTACGCGAGGTGATCAACTGCGCCTGACGGAACAACTCCGGCACCTGAATCGTGGCCGCCAGCGAGGTATCTTTCACCAGGCTGATAAAGCTGTTGCCCAATGGCGGTAGCGCGGTACGTGCCGCTTGCGGCAGGATCACGCGACGCAGCGTTTGCCACGGCGTCATACCGATACTGGCCGCCGCTTCCCACTGACCACGCTCAATCGCAGCAATCGCGCCACGTAGCGATTCCGAGGCGTAAGCGGCGGTGTTTAACGACAGACCAATCATGGCGGAAGGAATGGGATCCAACTCGATACCAAACTGCGGCAGGCCGTAGTAGATCATAAACAGCTGGGCGATAAGCGGCGTGCCACGAAAGATCGACACATAACATCGCGCCAGCCAGTTAATCGGCCAGAAGTGCGACAGGCGCATCAATGCCAGCACAAAGCCAAGTATCAGCCCGAAGAACATGCCGCCGATACTCAGTTGCAGTGTGAACACCGCGCCTTTGAGTAAAAATGGTGCTGAATCCAGCACCAGTTGTAGGCTTTCCTGCATTATTTAGTAACGTCCGCGCCGAACCATTTCTCGGAAAGTTTGCTCAGGGAGCCATCTTTCTGCATATCAGCAATCGCCGCATCAATCGCTTTCAGCAGATCATCATTACCTTTACGCAGTGCCACGCCAGATTCCAGACGCGAGAAGGCCGGGCCTGCCACTGCCATGGTATCGCCAGTTTTCTTCACCAGATCCAGCGCGGCCAGACGATCCACCAGGATGGCATCAAGGCGGCCTGAACGCAGGTCCTGATATTTGGTTGGGTCATCATCATAGGTGCGGATATCCACGCCCTTCACGTTATCACGCAGCCACTGTTCATAGTTGGAGCCGAGACCCACACCGACTTTCTTACCGGAGAGATCGTCCGGCTTAGTAATGCTGCCCGCGTTTTTCTTCAGCGTCAGCGCCTGCACACCGGAAATGGTGTACGGCGTGGAGAAGTCATATTTCTTTTTACGCTCATCCGAAATGGTGACCTGGTTGATGACCACATCGATACGTTTTGAATCCAGCGCGGCCAGCATACCGTCCCATTTGGTTGGTTTCAGGCTGGCTTTCACGCCAAGATGCTGCGCCAGTTGCTGGGCGAATTCCACTTCGAAACCGGTCAGTTTGCCGTTTTCATCCTGGAAGCTGAACGGCGGATAGGTTCCTTCCAGCCCCACCAGCAGCGTGCCGCGTTCTTTCACTTTATTCAGCAGATTTTCTGCCGCGAAGGTTTTCACATTGAAACCGGCGACCAGCGCCACCGCCATCACTCCCATCACCAGTTGGCGACGAACCTGTGAGAAAGCCATAAATACCCCATTTATTATTTGTGAGTTGTGTGTGTTGTGTGCGTTATTTCACCGGGTCAGGCAAATAACGGCCGGATTATAAACCTTTTTTTACCTGCGTCTCAGACCGAAGGATGATAAGCAAATAACGCGGGTGATCCGCCGGTATGGACAAATAACAACGGGCCTTCACGACGGAAACGGTTCTGGCTGATGCCGTCAATCAAACCGGCCATCGCTTTTCCGGTATACACCGGGTCAAGCATGATGCCTTCCAGCCGCGCCAGCAGCTTCACCGCCTCCATCCCCTCTTCGTTCGGTTCGCCGTAGCGCGGAGCATAATATTCATCCCACAGCGTAATGGGCGCGCGCGCTGCAACCTCCAGCTGCTGCGCCAGTGCCGTGCGGATGCGCTCAACCACGGGCAGTTGATCTGCCACTTTGCGCGACACCGTCACACCCACCAGCTCGCTGTCCGGCAGCAGTTGCTCCAGACCAACCGCCAGGCCAGCATGGGTACCGGCACTGCCGGATGCCACCACCACGGCGGCAAAATCCACCACGCCTTCGCTTTGATGCGCAATTTCCTGGGCACATTCCACATAACCGAGTGCACCCAGTGCATTGGAACCGCCCACCGGCACCACATAAGGACGAAAACCCTGTGCTTCGAGACGTTCAGCCTGCTCCGCCAACTGTGCCGTCGGATTATGCAACGCATCGACCATCACCACCTCGACGTCCATCAGGTCCAACAGCAGTCGGTTGCCGTTACTCAGGTAGTTTTGTGCCGTGGTGCCAATCGGGTTTTCCAGCAACGCCACGCACTTCAGACCAAGACGTGCCGCCACTGCCGCTGTCTGACGTACGTGGTTAGATTGTATTGCACCCGCCGTCAGCAGCACATCCGTGCCTTCGCGCAGCGCATCGGCCGCGAGGAATTCGAGTTTGCGTAGCTTGTTACCACCGAGCGCCACCGGGGTGAAATCATCACGTTTAATGAAAATATCACGCCCAAGATAGTCAGAAAGACGGGGCAAATGCTCTAGCGGCGTGGGAGCACCCAGCAGCTCAAGACGAGGGAATTGGTGCAAAAGATGTAAGGACAATGCAGCCTCCATTCGGGCAAATTGCAATTATTCTTACAGTGTTGCAGAAGATGAGAAAAGTCGCACCCGGAATTCACCGGGTGCAGTCCCTGTTGCTGGCGTCTTCGACAACAACAGGGGGAGGATCACAGTTAGCTGCGCTGCCAGCCTAAAAACTGGTCATATTTACGCAAAGCGATGCGGTAATTATTATTACCGGCATCAGGTAAATCGTTCTCCAGACACTCATGCCAGCTGTTGCCCCGCAAACGTTCTGCCGGGAAATTTTTCGCCTTGAGCATGTCATCGAGTCGACGTAAACGCACCACGTATTCGCGGATGGTGCTGTGACTCATCTCAGTCTGTTCAAAGAGGTATTGCTTGAACGCCATGATATCGAAGTAATTCGGATGAGTATTACAAAAAATATCGCTGCAAAAACGGCACAACGCAGTCAATTCCGGCTGGAGTTTCATCCACACCTGATCGTCAATCATTTGGTCCATGCGAGCAATGGCCTCTTTATTGATGATCTGGCCGCGGAACACTAACGCCATACGGTCAAGAACCTTGCCACAATGTGAACAATTGCTTTGGCTGTGCTTGTAGTCTTTAAGGTAGCGACTTAAAGGTCTGGCTTTGGATTTGGCTCCCATTGCTGAGTCCCCGGTTTTATTTTTTTTGGATCCCCAGGAACTGATTCTGTCAGCGCGCTCCCGTTAAACGGGCACGCAGGCGTTTGATCGCCTGACTGTGCAGTTGGCTGACGCGGGATTCGCCCACTTCCAGCACCGCGCCAATCTCCTTCAGGTTCAGTTCTTCCTGGTAGTACAGTGTCAGCACTAATTTTTCACGCTCGGGCAATGCCTCGATCGCTTCAATTACGCGCTCACGCAGATTCCCTTCCATCAGTTGATGAAGCGGGTTGGCTTCTTCATGCCCTTCCGTCACCAGCTCTGCGCTGTCACCGTGTTCTTCCCGATACTCGTCGTAGGAGAAGAGTTGGCTGTTGTTGGTATCGAGCAGAATCTGCCGATACTCCTCCAGCGAAACATTCAATTGATCAGCCACTTCCTGCTCGGTAGCCGCGCGCCCCATCGCTTGCTCTACCTGATGCATGGCGCCAGCCACTTCGCGCGCATTACGGCGTACGCTACGAGGTGCCCAGTCGCGACTGCGCAATTCATCCAGCATTGCTCCCCGGATACGCTGCACGGCGTAGGTGGTAAAGGCGGTGCCCTGTAACGCGTCGTAGCGTTCCACGGCATTCAGTAAGCCAATGCCACCGGCCTGCAACAGATCGTCAAGCTCAACGCTGGCGGGCAACCGTACCTGTAGGCGAAGCGCTTCGTGCCGCACCAGAGGAACGTAGCGCTGCCAGAGCGAATGTTTATCCATCACGCCATCGGCGGTATAGAGATCGTTCACGTTGACTACCCTGCGTTAATAAAGTTATCGGCATGATTATCTAATTCTGTAGGGCGTTTTGATTGGAGGAATAGGCGGGCAAAGCGCGGTTATTTCAATTTGTAATTGATGGCGGCACAGCAGGCCGCCACCCAAGACTTCCCTAACGCAGATTACGCAGGCGCTGGCGCGTGCCGGGCGGTACGTTGTCCCATAACACGCAGGTTTTCCCCTCAAGCGACTGATAGAAAGGGCTAATGTTGCCATCGCTTTCAAGTTGCGCGTTGAACACCACCTGACCGGTTTCCGCATCGATGCTTAACATGCGGTTAATAAATAGCCGCTGTAAGTCACTGCGCAGGAACAAACCGTTATCCACGCTATTATCGGCGAGAAATCCTTCTTCATTTTCCTGAGTATCGATATGACAGGCTTCGACCCACGGCCAGCTGTGTCGTTCAGTCAATCGCGTGCCAGTGATCACGCAAGCGCCGTAGCGCGCTTTAACCGCCGCGCTAAACTCGGCCTGACTGGCACGCTGGAATACTCGCGCTTTAACCCGCCTGCCGACTTCAGTACCGGGCATCACCGCAATCGGGACTTTATGTTGCGGTGTACTCAGCACCACCAGGAATTGCACCTTGCGCGATAATGGAAAACAGGGATGAGCCTGCGGGTCGAACAACTGCCAATATTCGTCGTCTTCATTCTGGCGCATCAGCACCAGCTTAAAGCCACGGCTTGCCAGCAGGTTCTGCGCCTCTGCCGAATGGGGATCGAGCATCGCGTAGACGCGGGTTTCCCCGACGACCTTCCAGCGATTTTCTTTCTTTATTTCGTCAGTGCGGCGGAAATAGAGGAAAGCCTGCTGGTTCTTCAGGTAATGCTCAAAGCGACGCAGATAGTTTTTGCGTTCGTTGTCGTCCGAGACAAACAGCAGATCCTCAATCGGGCTATTGATCTCCTGCTGAGCGAACACCGCGCGTATCACCAAATTGCGATAGCTGGTTGACGGGCTCAGCAACCCACGGGCGGTAAGCTCTTTATCATCAGGATTTTGCTGCATGTAGCGCAACGCGATCTCTTCGAAAGTCAGTAGCTCACCGGGTAACAAGTCATAATTGAAGCGCATAGACACCCCAGAAAATGGAAAAAGTACGGCAAAAATTCGTGTGATTCTGAAGGGAGTTATCGGCAGATTTGCAGGGTTCTGTAACAGGTTGGTTACTTTTTTATGGTATCCATACAAAGGTCATTTTTCTGCCCCTTATCCCCTGCATTACCGGCTTTTTTAGTGTTTATTTGCGCCATTAATTACCCTGACTCACTCGTATGCTGCTGTCATGACTCTGCACGCGCAGTGAATGGACCAAGATGAGAGCAAATTATGAAAGGAATGGTGTTGGCGGGCACAAGCTCCCGATTACATCCTGTGTGCACGCCGTGGTGTTACGGCCGTCCGATGTGGTGGAGTTGACCCCATGCGTATCCTGCTGACAGGCGCGGGCGGCCAACTCGGGCGCACCCTGATTGATCGCTTACCGACAGAATGGGATATTCATCCTTTCACGTCTGGTGAACTGAATATTACGCACTATCCATCCGTAAAACACAGGTTCCTGAATCTGCGCCCGGATGTTGTCATTAATGCTGCTGCTTACACCGCAGTGGACAAGGCGGAAAGCGAACCCGAACATGCAATAGCGGTCAATGCAGAAGGTCCGGCTTTGCTGGCTGAAGCGGCGAATCAAACGGGCGCTCGTCTAATTCATGTGTCTACGGACTATGTTTTTGATGGCAATAAATCGACGCCTTGGGTGGAAGGTGACACGCCCTCCCCGATCAATGTTTACGGCTTAAGTAAATTTGCCGGGGAGGTGCGGCTGATTAACACCTTACCTGATGCCTTAATTGTGCGTTCATCCTGGGTGTTTAGTGAATATGGTCAAAACTTTGTACGTACCATGCTCGACATCGGATTGCAGCGTCGGCAACTCAGTGTTATCGAAGATCAGATTGGTAATCCCACCTACGCCGGTGATTTAGCCGATTTTCTCATCTTTTTGGCGCAGAAACCGCAGGTTAAAGGAGTTTTGCATTTTGCCGGCAATGAAACCATCAGTTGGTTTGGCTTTGCGCAGGCGATTTTCCAGGCAGCAACGGCTATCTGTCCGGCCTACGCCAGCATGCAACTCACCCCCATTAGTAGTGAACAGTGGCCATCACCGGCAAAGCGCCCACGGAATTCAGTCCTGTGCAGCTTACGCCTGGCCGAGTTAGGTTTCCCTTCTTCGGATTGGCGCGCCCGTTTAAGCGAGGTGGTCCCTCAACTGCTGGCAGCAAACGTGTTGAAAAAGGCAAATTGAGCCAAAAACCCTGTCTGTTTCTGCCATTGCACTGACCCAAGCCTGAATAAAATAAGGCGGTTAAATTTACTCAGGCTAAGGTTGGACGCCATGTCTTCACCCTCCCGGGCGCTGCTGCTTGATGCGGGATTCGCCTCACTGCCCTTTCTGGATGTATTACGCCAGCACGGTTACCGCACGGCGGTGTGCGGCAGCAAAAACCAAGACCCTGGCCATCGTTTTGCAGATGACAGCAGTCCTGTTAACTATGGTGATGTGCAGCAAGTCATTGACCTGTGTCGCGAATGGGGCATCTCGGCCCTGCTGCCCGGCGTCACGGATGTCTCGTATCTCACCGGTTCACGCGTCGCAGAACAACTTGGTTTTTCCGGATTCGACACTCCGGATGTTGCCGATACGTTGTTCCAGAAGGACCAGTTTCGCCAATGGGCACAGGCTAACCATTTCCCGGTGCCAGCAGCGGTACAGCAGTTAAGCGAAAGCAATGGATTGTCTTTACCGCTGATCGTTAAGCCAGTTGACGCCTACAGCGGGTTAGGGATTACCCATATCTCTGAACGCGAACAGTTAGCTGCTGCTTTCCTCGCTGCTCAACAGGCTTCACGTAGCGGTGAAGCGTTGATTGAGCAGTTTATTAATGGCACGCTGCACAGTCACTCCGCCTTTATTCGTAAAGGTGAAATCGTCTGCGAATTTTATGTCGATGAGTTTTGCACCGTTTATCCGTGGCAAGTCAACAGCAGTTCTCTCACCACGCAACTGAGCCGCACATTACAGGATCGCGTCAGCGATTGTCTGGCGACGTTGACGTCACAGCTCAATCTGTGTGATGGCCTGCTACACACCCAGTTTATGACCGACGGCAACGATTTTTGGTTGATTGAACTGACACGACGTTGTCCAGGTGATCTCTACAGCCGCCTGATCAGCCTGTCGACCGGTGTGCCTTACAGCAGCCATTTTGTCGCCCCCTTTATCAATATTGATGACCACTTTGACCAACGCCGCCCGGTACGCCAGCGTTTTATCGCCCGTCATACCGTCTCCGTCGCCGAAGCAACCCGTTTCGCGGGTTTTCACTTTGCCGCATTACCGGCAAAAATACTCGATGTCATCCCCCTCAAGTTACCGGGCGATGCACTGGAAGCCGCGCCGCGCGACCGCGCAGGACTGGTGTTTGCCGAGTGCGACAGCCTGACCAGGCTGGCGCAACTGACGCCGCATCTGAACCAGTATCTTAATCCCCCGATGCAACAGGAGAGAAAGTCATGACCCAACCACTCAGGATTGCCTTCCTTGGTGGCGGCATCAATTCCGCCATCGGCCAGACCCACAAAATTGCCGCCCAGATGGATGGTGAATTTCATCTGGTCGCTGGCTGTTTCAGCCGCGATGCACAGATAAATCAACAAACAGCGCAGATCTGGGGCATCGCCACCGATCGTCTGTACGACCATTATGAAGCGCTGCTGGCAGCAGAACATTCACAACTGGATGCGGTGGTGATTTTACTGCCTACGCCGCATCATCTCGACGTCATCGTGCGCTGCCTTGAATATGGTGTCGCGGTGATATGTGAAAAGGCATTGGTGGAGTCAGTCGCCAGCGCGCTGGTGGTCAGCCACACCCTGCAACGTACTGGTGGTCGTCTGTTTGTTACCTATAACTACAGCGGTTACCCAATGGTGCGCGAGCTGCGCCAGCGCATTGCCGATGGCGAGCTGGGGAATATCCAGCAGATCCTGGTAGAGATGCCGCAGGAGGGCTTTAGCCGTCGCAATATGGCCGGGGATGTAGCACGGCCACAAAGCTGGCGTCAGTCCGACGGAGTGATCCCCACTGTATCGCTCGATCTCGGTGTTCATGTGCATCAGTTAGTGGATTTTATTGCGCAACGTCGGGCGACCGATGTCTATGCGATCAATAGCCACTTCACGACGTTACCCAACATTATCGACACCGTCCATGCTGTTTCCCGCTATGAAGATGGTCTGGTATGCCAGTATTGGTACGGCAAGGCGGCGCTGGGTTACCGCAATGGCTTACGTATCCGGGTAATGGGCGATAAAGGTAGCGCGGAGTGGTTACAGGTGGAACCGGAAACCCTGAAACTCAGCAATGTGCACGGCCAGGTCACTTTGATTGACCGTACCGATAATGCCAACCGCATCGCTAACCTGCCACGCTACTGCCGCTTCAAGGCAGGTCATCCGGCTGGATTTATCGAAGCCTTTGCTAACTACTATGCGGATATCGCCCAGAGTTTACGTGGCGAACACAACGACTACAGTCAGGGTATTGATACGGCACTGAGCGGGCTGAATTTTCTCGAAAAAGCCCAACGCAGTGCCACGTTACACCAGCCAGTAACGCTGCTGGACTTGCTTTCCCATCCCGCCACTGCGACCGGTTAATGCGCTAACACTTTGCTCCCCCCTTTCGGGGGGAGCCGTTCTCAGGCCGCCGCGGTCTGACTGGCTGCCAACACAATATCAATAATGCGCACTTGCTCTGTCTCAGTCAGCGTGGGATGGATCGGCAGGCACAGCACCTGCTGGGAAGTGGCACTGGCAACCGGCAGATTGTCAGGATGAGACGACTCATAACCTTTATACATCGGGAACTGCGAAATCAGTGGATAGAAGTAGCGACGGGCGTAAATCCCTGCGTCCTTCATCTGTTGATAAAGCTGGTCGCGCGTCAGCGGAAAGTGTTCCGGGTGGATAAACAGCGGGCAGTAGGCGTAATTCCATTCGGTTTGCGCATCCGCCTGCAACAACGATACCCCTGGCACCACGGCTAACGCCTCAGCATAGCGTTGATAAATTCGTTGACGCACACCAAACGCGGCATCCACATGCTTTAGCTGCAACATACCAAATGCCGCCTGGAATTCGCTCATTTTGCCATTGATGCCCGCCGCTACGACCGTTGTTTCATCAGCAAAACCGAAGTTCTTCAGATAATCAATGCGACGTTTAATCTTCTCATCCGGGCAAATAATCGCACCGCCTTCGAAGGTATTAAACACCTTCGTGGCATGGAAACTCAGCACCGATAAATCACCATGATTCAGGATGCTGACCCCTTCACGTTTCACGGCAAAAGCGTGTGCCGCGTCATAAATCACGCGTAAGCCATAAGTATCGGCAATGCGCTGAATCGCATCGGTGTCACACGGCAGGCCGTAACAATGCACAGGCATGATGGCGCTGGTTTTAGGCGTAATTGCCGCCTCAATTTTGGCCGGGTCGAGGTTACAGGTTTGAGGATCAATATCGACAAACACCGGCTTGATGCCGTTCCACAACAACGAATGTGAGGTTGCCACAAAGGAGTATGGTGTGGTGATCACCTCACCATCAATACGCAGCGCCTGTAACGCGGTCATCAATGCCAGCGTGCCATTAGAAAACAAGCAGATATGTTTCACACCCAGGTATTCTGCCAGCGCAGCTTCCAGGGCCTGGTGATACGGGCCCCCGTTGGTCAGGTATTTGCTCTGCCAGATATTTTCGAGGTAAGGAATAAACTCCTCCAGTGGCGGCAGTAAGGGGCTGGTCACCAGAATATTTTTGTTGTCGTAATGTGGCGCGATTTTTTTCATCGTGGCCCCCTGCGGGCAAAGTAATGTGTCACGGTTAATGGAGATCTACACCGGCCTGCTGCCAAAAGGTCGCAAGCGTGTTTGTCGTTGACTGGTTTTCGCGGGTTACTGGCGACACAACTGCCGACTCAACGTTCTGATGCCATTCACGTAAGCGAGTAATCCAAACATTGTCTTTATTCCTTACCGCTGCTACTGACCCGCCGTGTGCCAACGCGATATGCTCACTGCACAACACCGGAAGCGAAGCCGCCTGGTAATGCAGCAGGGGCAAATTATCTTTGAAGCGGTTTTCATCATTGTTGAGACGAAACAGCACCGCCAGATTGACTTGCAGGGATATGATGTCATCAGCGTTCACTAGCACAGAGTGCGTTCGATGTATTTCACTCACACCGGCAAACCAACCGGCGGGAACATCGCCACGAATGACCCAATCGATAAATCCCGCGGTTTCGTTGATGACAGGGGCAAAGAAGCGCTTATCAGCATCACTTAATTGCAGAGTGTCACATAACACCCGCAGTTTCGTGCCGCGTGGGGCGACTCCTAACTGAAGTTTTGGCATGACCACCAACGATGGCAGGGAATAGACCGTTTGCTTACGTTTTTGCAGCCAGAGTTTTAATTCTTCGTTGCGTACCAGCCAGCCAGCGAGCCAATCGGCATGCAACAGTCCCTGGACTGCTTGCTGATTGATGCCAGCCTCAGGTAAGCAATACGTCTGGCAACCGGTCATGGTGGTAATCGACTTAAGATGCCCCAGTTGGCGTTCGCCCACCTCCGCCGATATGATCAGCATGTCTGGCTGTAAGCGCACCAACACCCAAGGTGCGAGGGCATCATATGTGAGCAACGCAATCTGTTGTTGCTGCGCCATCGCGCTCAGTATCTCACCCAGGTAAGCGCTGGCGGGCATACCGTTATCTCCCTGTACCCAAACGACGCGTGGGATGTTTGCCTGGGTGAATGCTGGCCACATTTGCTTGACGCTTTCATCAACCGTGAAGGGTTCGCCATACAGAGAATGACTGGGGTGATAGCCAGGGTCACAGAATAGACTTCTGCCCCATTGCTGCTGAAGATGCGAAGCCTCGACAGAAGATGGATTAAATCCACGCGCATCAGCATCAGTTGCGACCACACTGTGGGGCGTCCAGATGGACAGGTAACCAGCTTGCGCGACCTTGAGGAAAAAATCGATTTCCGCCAGAGCAATGTCGCCATAACTCTCGTCCAGTCCCTTCATCTCATGCCAGCATGTTTGGCGAACCACCAGGCATTGCCCATCTAACAGGCGAGAATAACGGTCACTTTGCAGGAAACCGGCGGCGATCATCGAATCCCAACGTTCGCCCTTACCAATGTGCCCGGCAAGGCCACGATAACCACCAATGATGCCAGCCGACAGGATATGCTGCTCCGTATGGATCAGTTTTGGACCAACCACAGCCACTTCCTGACGTTGAGCGTGATTCATCAGCGCAGAAAGCCAGTTATCACTAAAGAAAATCAGGTGAGGTTCGATAAAGCAAAGAAACTCGCCTTTGGCGTGTTGCGAAGCACGATTGCGTAATATTACAGGCTGCCAGCCGACAGTAAGATTAATCACCCGGATACGCGCAGGATCAATGCTTGCGAGTCCCTCCAGCCATGTATTGATCGTGCTATCACTATGTTGATGATTGATCACCAGCAATTCGGTATTTGCCCATGCGTTATATTGCAGCAAACTGGTGATTGCACGTTCAAGAGCCGCCAGTTTGTTGCCCGCCAGCAGTATTAAAGAAACCAAGGGTTGCGCTCGATGATGGTACACAACACGCATCGGCAAACCGGGTTGTACCTCTACGGAGGCCGTCGGATAACCTCGTTGGATTGTCAACGCGTTTAGCGCCTGAGCAGCCTCATCACTCTCCTCGGTGTGCACTTGCGGCTGCGGCAAAATACAGATCAGGTCTGGATAATGCCGAATAGCCATAACACCGGCATGGAGATAAAGTTGTTGCAGCACGCTAACGTCCAGTGCCTGCGTTAAATGGGCTGTATCCAGCCATTGAGCGAATGCACTTCGCGCCAGCAGGCAGCGTTTGAGATAGATTTCGGGTGCGTTACTGAACAGATCCCAATCCCATTGCGGTTTGAGATGTGGAACCGGCTCACCGTTAGCATCAAGCCATAACTCGTCGGCATACACCGCCTGCACTTGCGTCTGACTCGCAAGGAAATGTGCCAGGCCCGGCCAGCACTCAGCGCTATAAAAACCACCAGCAGGAATACACTGCAACCAATCAAAAGTATCCTCAGCAACCTGCCGTGCCAACCACCCTCGCCAATGCGTCAGTGCAACAACCTCAACACCTTGCCTTGCGGCATCCTGACGCGATGAAACAATGACAACAGCCACGTAAGCAGGACGTTCAGCCAGCGTATCAAGCGTTAACGACAAGCGATCGGGATGTTCAGCATCATCAAAAATCGTGATAAGCAAACGAGGCATCTGCGTAAATTGCAGTTTGCTTTTCAGCGCAGGTGTCAAACTTCGGTTCACCAACCAATTTTCCAGGCGTCCTTCCCAAACCGTTTGCTGAAATTCTCTGGCTGCCTGCTGTGAAGAGCTCACCAGATGGTCAAGCTGTGACGCAGTCTGTTTACGGCGCTCAAGTAACACATCATGCATCTCTCCGATGTTACTGCGCACCCTCTCCAGGGTCCCAGGTTTGTCATCCCAACAATAGCCTAATCCATTTAGATCATTGATCGTTGCGGGTGTTACCGCATGCTGTTCATAGCCCCTGGCCGTCAACGCCACCACCGGACAACCACAGAGTACGGCTAGCAATCCTGTTCCCGAGGATTCATAGGTATATAACGTACGGGTAGTTTTGAGTATTTCGGCGAGTTGTGGCAACGATAACGGATTACGCATGGAGAGAATCTGTATATCCGCAGGCAATGACGCGAAGTCAACGGCAGATTCTGGAACTCGATTCAGGTACAGCACATCACGATTACGTTTACGCTGCTCATCACAAAACAGGTCAAGGTCATAACACTCAATATTGAGAATATTGGCGTGGTGGTGCTTTGCAGCGAACTCCGGTCGATACCAATAAAAGAGGTCGCCCACCTTGTCTTGTAATGTATTGCCATTAATTGCCGACTCACGGTTCAACATATATCGCACCACGACCGGAGCCTGATGTGGATTCCCGCTGACAACTTCTGGATAAACAGCAATAAACAGGCCGCCGCGCAAACGGTAGTCACGCAACTCTTTCCCGGTCACCGCCGGGGTATTCCATTCTGGATTGACCTTACAATTCACCATCCATGCGCGTCTGCCACTTTCATTTAACAGATGGCACAAGCGATGCATAACCTGCACGCCAGCAGAAGAGTCGCGGTAATCTGGCGCGATAATGAAATAAGGGAAATTTTCGTCCTGAATAGTCGTCATCATGGTTACGCGTATATTGAGCGGCAAGTGTTGCCGGGCAAATTTTCTCTATAGTAGCCATGACAGGTGACAACCAATCCCCAAAACAGAGGGCAAAAACGCGGCATTTTTCATATCAAAGGAAACAGGCTGGATGGGATACCCAGCCTGCGTGCCACAGTAATCAGGCGCTCCAGGCTTTGAGCCAGTTATCAACATGGGTGCCTTTGAGCATCCACTCTTCACGCACCTGCCGCTGGAGGGCGAGACCGGTTCGTTCACTTTCATTCAGGTCATTAAGATGCATACGGATCGCATCGACCCAATCTTTGAAGCGATTTTTCACGCGAGTCACCGGTAAGTTAGTGTGGCGATAACATTGGACATCGCTGCACACCACCGGGATGCCACAAGCGCCATACTCCATCAAGCGCAGATTGCTTTTGCAATCGTTGAAGATATTATCCTCTACCGGTGCCAGAGCCAGATCCAGATTCAGTGCAGCCAGCGTGGCCGGATAAAGGCTGATGTCCACGCCTGAATGATGTTCATGCACGTAAGGGCGCAGTTTCTCCGGGCACATCCCCATGAACACCCATTCCACTTCGTTGGCAAGCGCTTTGACCACATCCGCTATCATTTCCAGGTCCCCCTGATGACTGGAGCCACCAGCCCAGCCGACACGGGGTTTACGCCCTTGCCCACGTAGACTGTGTAGCCCTCCCCACCAGTTAACCGGCAAACGGTTAAGCACCACCTGAATATCAGGGTGGAAAGACGACAGGGCCTCTGCTAGTGGCTGTGTCGACACCACGAAGCGGTCAAAATAGCTCAGGCTTTTACGTAAATGCCCCGATACTTCCTGCCGGAAATTGGCGCGGTTGTAGTGTTTCATGGGCAAATTAAGAATATAGTCATCCAGCTCAAACACTTTGAACATTTCGGGAATCTTACCGGCACGCTCAATCCAGGTATGAAAGGCAGGTGCATACCGGCGCTGGATAATCAAACTGTCTGGACGATACTGTGCCACCTCACTCAGGTTAAGCAATGAGAGAGAGGCATTACCCTGTGCCTTGCCTTCCATTTGCATCGCGTGCAAGGGTTGCAGCATACGATAGTGACCGCAACCCGCCGTATCTGAGTGATGGAGTAACAGCTGTGGTAAACCCGCACTTCTCACTGGCTGCCAGCACATTTCACTGTCATTGCTGATATCAAAATGTCGACCACGTTGCGACAGGTTGGTGTTATACGCTGGGTCGCGTCCAACTAACGGTAACCAGCGCTGCAACAGCAAATCCTCTTCCTGTTGCTTGAGTCGCGCCGCAGCCTGGATCGACACGCCCGCAAACGGACGTTTTCGATCTGCCGCCCGCAATACACGGGCATAGGGCGTCCACACTGTCAGGTAGCCTTGATTTCGGGCGCGCAGGCAAAGATCAACGTCAGTGAATAGCGTCAGGGTTTCATCGAAACCATTCAGAGCGGCAAACACCGTAAAACGAACCAGCATAAAGTCGCCTGATACGGCACTGTAGTTTTGATCGAGATGTAGGCGTCCAAGCGCAGACGGAGCCTTATCGTCCTGGCCGCGAAATACATCGCCAGCGATGCCATTAACACCAAGGACAAAGCCCGCATGGCGCACTTTATTATCCGCCGACAGTTGCTTGCCTCCCACAATCGCCACTTCCGGGCGTTGCGCGTGATTGAGCAAATTCGCCAGCCACTCGCCATCCGTAATGGCTAGCTCACTGTGCAGAAACATCAGGTATTCGCCCTGTGCATGTTCTGCTGCCAGATTCGCCATTGCGCCCTGATGCCATTCACCGTCGTAACGCACGACGCGGATACGCTCTACATCAACGGTTGCAATCGCCTCAAGCCAGTTATCGCGCTCCTGGCTACGCTGATTGTCAGCCACGATCATCAACTCGTAATGCTGATAACGTGTCTTCTCCATCAATGTTGTGACACAGGTGATCAACGCCGCCAGGCTTTCCCCGGCCAGAATGATTATGGAAACCTTGGGTTGATCAGCATGGTTATAGCGCAGCCGATAGTTGTAGTAGCCATCAAGCGCAATTTCCGCCTCTGCATAACCACGGTTGTGCAGATGACGCTGGATAATCTGTGCATCCTGCGCAATATCTCGTGGTCGAAGATGAGCTGTCAGAAGTGGTTCCGCGAGGTGACCGACGACATTCAACCCCTGCGATTCAATCAGTTTGACGATCAGATCCAGTTCAGCTGACTGGTTAAAATTGATGTCAAACCCCTCTGCTGCGAGTAACAGTTCACGACGAAATAGCCAGTGTCGTGCCATGGACTTCGGTGAACTGAGCAACATATCCAGATTGAAATCCGGGCGGAATGCCAGACCTGCGGGTTGCTGTTCAATATAGAAATACTCATCTGCATACAGCGCCAACACGTCATCCCGTGATGGCAAAGTGGTAGACAACGCCATTAGCCCGGAGAGATTAAAACGTGTTCCGGCCTCAACACACATCAACCAAGTGTACGTCTGTTCAGCAATGAGCTGGTTAATTATCGCAAGTCGGGATTCAGCTGATGCAGGCCAGGCTGGGGCTCCCTGCGTATTGTCAGTTACCTCACCGACCAATAAAGGGGTAAGTACCAATAATGGCGAAGAAAAATCACTCAGGGATGTTAACGTGTCATTCAGCTGCTCTACATTTTCAGGCGTGACGATAATGATGATCGCAAGGCTCGCAGGCTGTGGTGAACGATCGCTCAACTGTTGCAGCGCCGCCTGGTGAACCGGCTTCAGACTCCGTACCGCATTCCAGTGAAAAAGCGTACTGAGACTGAGTGCATGATATTGCAACTGCCTGACATTATGCTGCGTAAATGCCGCTGGCTGTGATAAGGGCGCAACAGAGATGAGCTCTGATGGCCCTTTTGCGCTGCTCTGCCAGGATGCTTGCCGCAAAAACTGAATCACTCTCTCTCGCGACGTCCGAGCCGGCTCGTCATCCTCGATCTGATGAGGTTGAGGATGGACATCAGAAACGCGTACTGCACAGAGTGGGGTCGGGAACCAAACCGCATCACCTTGTGCTAACAATTTGCTATACAAAACCAGTGCACCTGCTGGTGCTAATGTTTCATTCTCAAGGGTGAACAGCGCCTCTGGTTCTGGCATCAGTGCCAACAGGCACTCCCGCCTGATTAAGGTCGCACTGAGGTCACCGATCAGGTTGTAGCTGAGACGACATTGATAACGCAGCAGGTCGGTACCCTTTACCAGCCCCGGTTGTGGCAAAAATGCCGCTGTGGATAACGTATCCGCCACATCCTCACCGCCTGCATCAAGTCGCTTACGTTTGGAGACAGCCAACACCGCCTGAGGCAGGCTTTCTAACACCTGGACCATCGTTGAAACACATTGAGGTGCCAATTGATCGGCAAAACTCAGCAACTTAATGTATTTGCCTTGTGCCGAATGGATCGCTTCAGCCAGTGCTGTTGAGTACCCAGCTGGAAAGATTAAGTGCCTGACGGTATGTCCTGGCTGATTGAGATAAGGTTGTAACCGTTGACCAATAAACTGTTTGCCACTGGTATCGGAGACCAGAATCTCACAATGCGGATAGTCCTGTGCCAGGGCGCTTTTAAGCGATCCCTCCAGCCAGACGGGAACGTGTGCAGTGATAATAATGCTGACAAGTGGAGAGTGATTCATCAGAGGCCCTTCGCTGGAATACGTTGCGCCAGCACTCTTTGTCAGGCGCAGAAAGACGAGTATTCCTCATGATAAAGAGCCTCTCTGGATTCAATCCGTCGAGCAACACCGTGAATCGCCGCCTATTCATACCGTTTTGGTCAGCAATCAGGCGCTGCTGAATGTCACATGGCCGGTGATTTTGGCGAAAGTTTTAAGAAACGCATAACACCCGGACGTCGCTCGGAAGTCAGTAGTAAACGGTTGTCGTCGGTTAAATCACGCAGCTCAGCCAGATGGAGTGTGGCACGCTCGACAGGTTTAAGCAGCTCGAGGTCAAATAACTGACTTGCTGTGCGCAATAACCTTGTATAACGTGGCAAAAAATCATCAACCCAATGATGAATTTCAATGATAACAGTACAGGATTGCAGCAACGAAAGTGTTTTTTCGCTCAACAATTCAAACTCAAACCCTTCAATATCCACCAGTACAAACGCGTTGTTCCTTTCCTCCGCAGATAGCGCGGCGAGACTCTTCTCAGTCGCCTCACCAAAAATACGCAATTCACCGGGTGAACCATTGTTTTGCCAATTTTTGGCGATGACTTCGCGCCCTTTTTCCGTTATTTCAAAGCAAGATGTCTTGTTAAATTTACCGGAAAGCAGCATCCCAATAGCATAATACCCATCAGCAGCACCAATATCGATAAATCGGCTGTACTGATCGGGATTTATTTCTCCGACAATATCAAGAATCTCTTTTTCATATAAACCCAGACATTGTGACGCAAGATCAAGCTTACCCCACCAGGTATTACGATCGAGTTTCATGCCAGTAAAAGGACCGTATTTAACATGGCCCTCTAACTGTTCAAAGACTTCAAGTGAAATACGCTCCTGGCGTTCCCGAATCGTCTCCGTACGCCATTGTTCCCGCTGCGCTGCTGTCGATTGAGTTGCACGCATCAGCATGGGTTCGAAATAGCGACTTTCACCAGTAATAAAATCTTCAATGTCTCTCATGTCTTTTCTCTTTGATAAAATGCCCGGAAATGCCTTGATTTATAACGCCTGTAATATACGCTTGCGTTCAGCATCATCTTCTTCACGGCTATAGTCCGCAACAGTACAAGAAGCACAAATTCCTTTTTTCAGGCCAAAATCAAATAACCCTTTACGGAAATTACTTAGCATTTTCCCAGCATAGATGTCATAGATTGACAACGTCTGTAAACTCCCTGCTGAAGCAAGATTAGTCTTGTCATCAAGAAAACTTTCGCAGCAAGGTTGAACCGTACCGTCATAGAAAATAGTGAATTCTCTAAATGGCTTCACACAGGGCTGCGTACGAATCGCACTGCTCGCAACATGTTCTGTTAATAATCCCGCGCGATTTGTGCCGCTTTTGCGCCAGTCTGGCCATTGAACCTTAATTTTTACGCCCCGCAGGCTGAACTCAATGTTCGTTGACTGCGTCACATCATCTACACTGAAATCGGCAAACAAGTGTTCGCAACCCAATCGCTCGACAATTTTATGCACTCGCCGACAAATGGAGGATGCACTTTGTATGACGTTCGCATTGGGATGTAACGTCACACATATGGCATCCAGTCCACTTTCAGCTAAGGTAGCCAAGCGTTCGCTGTCCAGATAATCCCCATTACTGTTAAATGCCACATGGGTATAGGGTAACGTGCGTTTTATCAAAGCAATTTTGCTTTCCAGTGCCAGGTCCATTAACGGTTCGTTATAAAGATTTAACGAGATGCGATTCTCATAACGAACTGCCGCCAGTTCATGACAGATCTTTTCTAATAAAGTCTGGTCCATGAAGCGTTGCACTGACTGACGATTCGAAAAACTTACCGGGCAATAATCGCACTTCCGGTTACAACTGTATGAGAGCTCAAGGTTGACGATTTCAACGTGTCGTTTAAACATGATTTGTTTCTGAATATCCGTCAGTAGCGCACTGCGACGATTATCTAACAAATTCATAATGCTTTCGTCTGAACCGAAACTGATCTGATCGAAATAGTTCATTGAAACTCTCCTGCTTATCCCCTCCGGTTTGACAAGTTATCTGCTCTTACCGAAGCCAGAATGGGATGACTCTGCTAAAGTGCCAGGAGGGATCCGGGCGGTTAAATGAGATTAAAATTAACACCGGATAAACCTTTTCAATCGTGAGATAAAGGCCTAATTCACGACTATTTGCCGCCTACATATTCACCCTGGGGAGCGTGTTCTGGCTTGCAGAAAGCAAAAAACGAAGGGTGTATAAACACCCTTCGTTTACGTTAATCAGATTCAGTAACTCGTTATGCCAGACAAGTCTGTTTGGATAACGCCTGTTACGCTGATTAGCCTTGCAGCAGAGACAGAACCTGCTGAGGTACGGCGTTAGCTTTCGCCAACACGGAGTTACCTGCCTGCTGGATGATCTGTGCTTTAGACATGTTCGACACTTCTGTTGCGTAGTCCGCATCCTGGATACGGGACTGCGCTTCCGACAGGTTCGTCGTGGTGTTGTTCAGGTTGGTGATAGCAGAGTCCAGACGGTTCTGTACCGCACCCAGGCTTGAACGGTAGGTATCAACTTTAGCGATAGCTTTGTCCAGCAGCGCCAGCGGGTCAGCAGTTGCTGCGCCAGAGAATTCTGTGGTTGCAGTCACGCCACCGGTAGAGCTCAGTTCGATACCTGAAGTTGCGCCAGAAGTCGCAGCAGTTGCATCGGAGCTGTTTGCCAGCAGGCCAGAAGACACGCTGTAGTTTTTGTCCTGGATGGTGACGTAGGCAGTTGCGTTGCCGCTGCTGTCGGTGCCAACTTTAATCAGCTGACCGCTCTGTACCGCGCCGTTAGTGGCGATACCGTTAGATTCGTCACCGTAAGAAACGTCGGTGGTGTTCAGTTCAACTTTACCGGCATCTGCACCGCTGTTATCAACAGATACAGAGTAGTAATCGCTGCCAGACTGAACAACATATTCGTTGGTGCCAGAGATCTGGTGCAGAGACAGAGTACCGCTGCTCACGCCCAGTTTGGTTGCTACGTCTGACATGTCAACATCAGTCATCACGCCGCCAGTATCGGCAACCTGAGTAACCGCGTCGGTCACATCCAGAGAGTTTTTAGAAACAGAGAAGCCGCTCAGACCCAGAGTTGAAGAGTCGATCTGCTCCAGGTTGATGTCGATGGTTTCGCCATCGTTAGAACCAACCTGAATGCTCATTGAGCCGTTTTTAGACAGCACGTTCACGCCGTTGAAAGTGGTCTGGTCAGACACACGGTCGATTTCATCCAGACGTGATTTGATTTCGTCCTGGATTGAAGACAGGTCGGAATCAGAGTTGGTACCGTTCTGTGCCTGTACGGTCAGTTCACGGATACGCTGTAAGTTGTTGTTGATTTCAGACAGTGCGCCTTCAGTAGTCTGCGCAGCAGAGATACCGTCGTTGGCGTTACGAGCTGCCTGAGTCAGGCCGTTGATGTTAGAAGTGAAGCGGTTAGCAATTGCCTGGCCCGCTGCGTCATCTTTAGCGCTGTTAATACGAAGACCAGAAGACAGACGCTCAATAGAAGTAGACAGAGCAGACTGGTTCTTGTTGATGTTGTTCTGAGTGATCAGCGAGAGGCTGTTGGTATTAATGACTTGGGCCATGATAAATATTCCTGTTAATCAAGTCTTTCGGTTAAGGTGTGGGCTTCAACCCGCCGGCTTCAGCGCCGTCAAAGTTGTTATCGTCTGCCCTTAAACAACCTTTAGATTTTTTTTAGTACCAGGCAAAAATTTTTGTCTTCAGCCTGTCACGCTTATGTTTATCGCCCGACCCGCTGACTTCTTTAGATATAAATGATCACTTTTCTAGCGTCAGAAATACCCTTCTCTATATGCGCTATTCGCTTTATTACTCGCAGGTAAATAATTTTAAACTTTCCCCATCGAAAGCCGATAACCCCGGTATTCACTCTCCGTGTCGACATAAAAAGGAAACAACATGGCAAGTATCTCTACCCTGGGTGTCGGTTCAGGCCTCGATTTAAGTAGCATTCTGGATAGTCTGGAAACCGCCGAAAAAGCGTCATTAGATCCTATCTCTACTCAGCAGACAGCTTATACCGCCAAGCTGAGCGCTTACGGTACGTTGAAAAGCGCATTGACCACGTTCCAGACCGCGAATACCGCATTGAATGACGCAGACCTTTTTACTGCGACATCTGCCACCAGCAGTTCCAGTGCCTTTAGCGCCACGACATCTGGCAGCACAGTAGCCGGAAACTACACCATTAGCGTGTCACAGCTGGCGCAGGCACAAACCCTGACTTCAGCAACACAGACCAGCAACAGCACCGCGCTGGGCGACAGCTCTGCCAGCAGCCGTACGATGACCATTACCCTGGTGGATGGCACCAGTAAAGACATCACCCTGACCAGCGATCAGACGTCATTGACGGGTATGCGTGATGCCATCAACAGTGCCGATGCCGGTGTTACCGCCACCATTATTAAAACCGGTGATAGCAGCTATCGCCTGTCACTGACGTCGTCAGAAACCGGCAGCGATTATGCCGTTAGCAGCATCAGCGTGACCGGCGATGACACCCTGCAAGGCATCGTAGGATATGACTCAACCTCCAGCAGCAACGCCATGACGGAAAGCGTCACGGCTCAGAATGCCAAGCTGACGGTAAACAACGTTGAAATTGAGAACAGCAGCAACACCATCAGTGATGCGCTGGAGGGCATTACGCTCAAACTCAATGACACCACCACCGGTAACGCGACATTAAGCATCACCAAAGACTCGTCGAAAGCGCAAAGCGCGATTGAGAGCTGGGTTGATGCCTACAACACCCTGCTGACACAGTTCGACACCCTGACCAAATATACCGCAGTGGACGTGGGTTCAGATTCACAGGACTCCAGCAACGGCGCGCTGCTCGGTGACAGCACCCTGCGTACCATTCAGACGCAGCTGAAAAGCATGCTGACCAATGCGCAGAGCAGCTCAACCTATAAAACGCTGGCGCAGATCGGTATTACCACTGACCCGACATCCGGTCAGCTGGAGCTGGATTCTGATGAACTGGAAACCGCCCTGACCAGCGACCCGGATGGCGTGAAAGAGATGATCGTTGGCGATGGCACCACCACTGGCATCACCACCACCATCGCCACCAACCTGACCAGCTGGCTTTCTACCACCGGTATCGTTCAGGCGGCCACCGATGGCGTGAGTAAAACCCTGAATGATCTGACTGATCAGTACAACGATATGAGTACGCGTATCGATAACCTGATCGCGCGTTATAAAACACAGTTTACTGCCCTCGATGTTTTGATGAGTCAGTTAAACAGTACCAGTAGCTACCTGACGCAGCAGTTTGATTCTTCAAGCAGCTCCAGCACGACGACCAGTAGCTCATCCTCATAAGGAGTGATTCATGTATAGCGCAAATGGCACCCAAGCCTATGCCAAAATCGGCGTTGAAAGCGCCGTCATGAGCGCCAGCCAGCAGCAACTGGTGGTGATGCTGTTTGACGGTGCGCTCAGTGCACTGGTACGCGCCCGTCTGTTTTTGCAGGACGGAAATGTGGAGGGCAAAGGTCTGTCGCTCTCTAAAGCGATCAATATTATCGAAAACGGACTCAAACAGGGTCTGGCAGAAGGCAGCGGTGATGAACTCACCGATAACCTGTTAGGGCTGTACGCCTACATGGTTCGCCGTCTGTTACAGGCCAATCTGCGTAATGACGTAGAAGCCATCGAAGAAGTTGAAGGGCTGCTACGTAACATCGCTGATGCCTGGAAAGAAGTCGCTCAACCTCAACACCTTCAGGACGCCGTTTAATGACTATCGCACCGCATCTGATTGCCATTTACCAGCAGTTACTCGATCTCAGCCAGGGAATGCTGCGCCTTGCCGCAGACGGCGAATGGGATGAATTAATCACCAAGGAGATGGAATACGTTAGTGCGGTGCAACAGTTGGCACGATCGACGCAAGATAACGCACCTTCGCTGCAAACTCAGGAGCAACTTCGCCCGGTACTACGCCATATCCTTGACAATGAGAGTGAAGTCAAACGCCTGTTACAGGCACGTCTGGATGAACTGGCACAGCTGGTTGGACAATCATCACGGCAGAAAACCATGATGAGCGCCTACGGCAAGCAAGGCAGCGTATTGGTACCACGTCAGTCAGTCTGAGTGTTACCTGAAGTAGCGGCAGCGAAACCTCTTTCCCTGCCGCTATTTTTTCAACGATTAATTCTGTGCGGCACTCTGCGTCGGACGCAAAATCTCAGGTTCAATATTCTGAATCACATCGTCATTTGGTCGTGCGGCGACTTCTTTTAATGCCTGCTGACATTCAACGGTTGGACGGTCCACTTTACGCATCCGCAAGCCATCGTAACGCAGCTCACCATTATTTAATCTCAGCGGCATCACACGTACCTGGCGTGTCACGTTAACCCATTGGTCATCCAGACGAGTCAGCTTGCCGGGTTTGGCAATAACGCGCTGCCACTGGCGGCAATCAAGCGTATCGCCCTGTGCGCCAATAATCAGACTGCCCATTGCCTGATCGCTCACCAGCTTGCGTTGGGGACCGACCGTTTGCCAGTAGCCCTGCAATTCCGCTGGCGCGGGCGTCTTCACCGCCGCTTCATAATTGTTGATTTGCGCACACCCCGTCAGCGCCAGCGCGGTCAATACCATCCACTTTTTCATCATTCGATCCCTACACTCGCTTCAATGGCGGCTACGTTATAATTTTTCCAGGGCGTTGCGCAAGGTATCTGCACAGGATCTGGCTGGTTCCTGACAAGCTGACGCATGCGCGCTACACTACGCGCCGAGTTTATTAGCAGGAACCTCCGCATGAAAACGCCAGAACAATATTACGCCCAGGCCCGAGAAATGTTTTTTGCCGCCCATCCTGATTTCCAGGCGGCGCTGGATGAATTGACAGAGAATGATGCGCAGCAAGCGGGCATGACCCTGACTGCGCTGCACCAGTGGCACGCAGAACGTATCTATGCCGCGTTCTTACGCCAGAAGAACCTCGACGGCATGCTGTTTTCTATTCAGCTCGCCGAACCGGATAAAGCGGTGGCCGCAGAGGCCATCGAAACCTACCTGAAATCTCACGCGGCGGCGTTAGGTATGACGTGGGAAGAGTTCTGTATTAAGAACGAACTTTAAACACTTCAGTTTTGCGTGGTCGCGATTTCACACCTCCTACCACTCAAAATGATCAGGATAAAGTTGTACAAGGACGAAAAACTTGTATAAGTTAGTTCTACGACTTCGGTCGTAGATTGTCCTTGAACGAATGGTGCTTTTGCACCGCCTCTGGAGGTGTTGCTGGATTTCCACCTCCAGAGGTTCTATTTTTTCACTTACTCTTCACGTTCTATCGCCTTCACTTCGACATAACGCGCCACTGCCAACAGGCGATTGATATGGGTCAGCAGCAGATCCACATCAGACTGCAAAAACTCTTCAGAGGAGCGAGACGCGGTGACAATCGCATCCTGTACCGTTTCACTGATGGTCAGCGAATTATCCTGCTTTGCCTGAATCAATAACGCGGCCAGCAACAGCGACTGCGCTTCGACCTGTGCCATCAGCTCTTTCGCTTCCACATCCATCTTTGCCATCTTAAGTAAAATATCGACGACCAACTGGCGCATGCTTCCCCTCCTGGCGTGAAAAAGTGACGTGGTGAGAGACAGGTCGAGAAAATTATCAGCTTTCCCCTTCCTGCCGCTTGATACTGTTTTTATTTACAGTAATATGACGCTCTGATTGATTAAATGGAATGCCCTGAATGTTTGTGGAGCTGATTTACGACAAGCGCAACGTCGCAGGATTACCCGGTGCGCGCGAAATGATCTTGCAGGAACTGGAAAAACGCGTGCAGCGGGTATTTCCGGAGCTTGAGGTACGGGTCAAACCGATGGAACGGAACGCCATTGAGACCGATATGAGTAAAAATGATAAAGCCACCCTGTCACGCATCATCGAGGAGATGTTCGATGAAGCCGATATGTGGCTGGTGGCCGACTAAATCACCGCGTTGGTGGCTTAGCGCTCCTGCTCGTTATGATTGACGGCGATTTCCATATCCTGAATCGCCTGATCAATATCGTCCAGCAGTTTTCCCTGCTTATTAATCAACGTATCGAATCGTGCGGCATATTCTTTGTCTTTATACTCACCGGCATCAAAGGCCAGCCAGTGACTGGAAAGAGTTTCGGTGTTGGTCTGCGCATAATGACGCATCTCTTTTAGCTGTGAGGTGACATCACGCAGGTAGTCAGTTTTGGTTTTGATTGCCTCTGAATCACTCATGCTATATTCCTTTTCTGTGAAAATTACCCATTTAAATAACGCTTCAGTGATTAAAGGTAGTTAAATATATCGATAACGCATTAGGAATAATCGGATCTGACTTTTCTACTGAGGCTGATGCCCTCGCTGCCGTGTGCCGGCCATGCAAATGACTCGCCGAAAAGTATCAATGCAAAAAACCCGCTCACAGGCGGGTCAAGTAACACAAAAACTACGGCAAAAATTACAACACGTCGGTCAAGTGATCGACGACAACCCTTCCGTTTACATCGGTTTGCGTAATACGGTAGCTGACATTCCAGGACCGCTGGATGCACAGTTTATCAAACAGGGAGACATGGCCCTTATGTTCACCATTCTTCCCGACAATACGCCATTCGGTAATATCTTCCTGACCGCGATTGTTGAGCCTTTGTATGCTCTGTTCTACTAAGCGATCGCTATCATCAATCTTCAAATAATCACGCAACATTGTGCTCACCTCCCGTTAACGAAGGTCACACTACGCTTTTTATTTGTCGTTTCAATCTAATATTTTTATCGTTAACCATAACACGGTCGGATGCAGAAAGAATCCGATTTGACGTAAACAGAACAGCGCTTTTTACCCTGTCGAGCGCTTTCAGACGCTTCTCAAGATAAATAATCGCTGTCTGAGACATTTTCCCTGGATGCTCTGTTAATGTAGACCTCACAAAAATAATGTTCCGGAACCTGCCATGCTCTCAACCATCCTTTATCGCAGCCATCTCTGCGACCATGTTCCAGTGAAAAGACTGGAAGACATGGTTGAAAAAGCCAATAGAAATAATGAATTATTGGATGTGACGGGCATTTTATTATTTGACGGGCTGCATTTTTTTCAGTTGCTGGAAGGGCCAACCGATGCTGTACAGTCTATCTATGACCGGATCTGTAAAGACGCCCGCCATCAAAACCTGGTAGAGCTATTGCACGACTATGCCCCGGCGCGCCGTTTTGGCAATACCGGGATGGAGCTGTTTGATTTACGCGAACACGATAAAGCCACGGTTTTACAGGCGGTGCTCAATAAAGGAACATCAAAATACCAGCTTACCTTTGAAGACCGGGCATTACGATTTCTGCGAACGTTTGTCGAGGCCGGAGAAAAAGAGAACTATTTCGAAATCCCGCCCGGCAACACCTGGGAATTTATCGCCGACGAGCAGGAAAATTTAATCATCGATGTTCCGCAAGACGCTTCTGTCCAGTGTCATTTTGCTTTCCAGCCGATTATCGACCCCTTTTCACGCGAAGTACTGGCGCTGGAAGCGCTGATTCGCAGTGCTGATGGCGGCTCACCACAAAAGTTTTTTGCCCCATACAGTCGCAAGCAAGCTTATGAGGTTGATCTCAAATGCAAAAGCCAGGCATTTAAGCTGGCAAAGCAGTTCAACATCCCGAAATTAACGCTGTCGATTAATCTGCTGCCGATGTCGCTGGTGATGGTGCCAAATGCGGTGGACTACCTGCTGGAAGAAATTCATGCCAATGGCCTGATCCCGGAGCAGATTGTGGTTGAGGTGACGGAAGATGAGGCCATCTCACGCGCCGACGAATTTACCGCCGCCATTAAACAACTCAAAGCAGCGGGCATCAGTGTGGCCCTCGATGATTTTGGTGCCGGTTTTGCCGGCCTGTCTCTGTTGGCAAAGTTCCAGCCGGACAAAATCAAAATTGACCGCAGCATTATCAAAGATGTCCACAAAAGCGGGCCTAAACAGGCAATTGTGCATGCCATGATCAAGTGTTGCGCTTCGCTGGAAATTTCCGTGATAGCGGAGGGCGTAGAGCAACCCGAAGAGTGGATGTGGCTGGAGGCGGCAGGAATCAGTAAATTTCAGGGCTTTTTGTTTGCCCGACCACAATTGAACGGCATCCCGGCTGTGGCATGGCCGGAGATACGCTAATCCCGAAAAACTTGCGCAATCCGGGGTCATGAACTAGCACGGTTAAAAATGCTTGTGATTGGCATCACGATACCTGGCAAATGTGCCTGCGTGACGCTGTATTTTTCGGATAAGTCTGAGATAATGACCTTGCCCCTTCAAGAGCTAAGCCATTGTGAGTGCCGGAGATAAGCGCCGGGTGGGGCATAAATTTTTCATCAAAACGGCGCGAGGAATCGCGCCGTTTTGTTTGCAGTGTCAATGCGTGATGCTGACTACACCTGCATATTCATAATATCGGTATAAGCCGACACCAGCTTGTTCCTGACCTGAATCCCCATCTGCATAGAAATCGACGATTTTTGCAGATCGACCATCACATCATTTAACGCCACGCCCGGTTTACCCAGTTCAAAATCCTGTGCCTGACTGCGCGCATTGTTTTGCGTTTCACTGATCTTATCCAGCGCCGCTTTCATGGTTGCGCCAAAGTCCACCTGCTGAGTGGCGTCACTCTGCTGGCCGCTGGCTTGCAACGACGTCAGCTGAAGCTGTTGCAGAACACCATCAATTGCCTGAATCGACATGCCATTACCTCGTTGAAGATGATTCATTTTTTCACGCTGGAAAAGTTATCACACTGTCAATAAGACAAAGGCGTTAAATGACCGCAAAAACCCCGGCTTTTTCGCCCATCAAATTTCGCGATTCAGAAAATAATGCAAAGCATTGGAGTGGAATTTCATTTTTCGACGTTTCAGGGAGTCCGTTTTGTCACCACAACTCACCCGGTCAATTATGTCAGGCAGGAATCGGTCATGAATGCGAGCGCAGCCGCTACACAGGATACAACCAAGAAAGGCTTCAGTGACCTTCTCGCCCGCCTGCGCGCCAATCCGCGAATTCCCTTAATTATCGCTGCCGCTGCGGCTATCGCAGTGGTTTTTGCGTTGGTGCTCTGGGCAAAAGCCCCCGACTATCGCGTCCTTTATAGCAACCTCTCTGATGAGGATGGCGGCGCGATTGTCACTCAACTGACCCAGATGAACATTCCTTACCAGTTTGCCGAGAACGGCGGTGCACTGATGGTGCCGGCCGATAAGGTGCATGAACTGCGCCTGCGTCTCGCCCAACAAGGGTTGCCGAAAGGTGGCTCGGTAGGGTTTGAACTGATGGATAAAGAAAAGTTCGGCATCAGCCAGTTCAGCGAGCAGGTTAACTATCAACGCGCGCTGGAAGGTGAACTGGCACGAACTATCGAAACACTCGGTCCGGTCAAGAGCGCGCGTATTCATCTGGCGATGCCGAAACCGACCCTGTTCGTGCGTGAGCAGAAAGCGCCGTCGGCTTCCGTTACGCTGAATCTGCAACCAGGCCGCGCTCTGGACGAAGGTCAGATTCAGGCAGTGGTGCATATGGTCTCGAGCAGTGTGCCTGGCCTGCCGCCGGGTAACGTGACAGTGGTAGACCAGGCCGGTCGCCTGCTGACCCGTTCTGACAGCGAAGGCCGTGATCTGAACGATGCCCAGCTGAAATATACCGCCGAAGTGGAAGGCCGCTATCAGCAGCGCATCGAAGCGATTCTTAATCCTATTGTTGGCCAGGGCAATGTGCATGCGCAGGTGACAGCGCAGCTCAACTTTGACCGTAGCGAACAGACAGATGAGAAGTATCAGCCTAACGGTAGCCCTGATAATTCAGCGATTCGTTCGCGTCAGACCAGCACCAGCGAGCAGAACGGTAGCCCGTACCCGGGTGGCGTACCTGGTGCATTGTCAAATCAGCCCGCCCCAGCGAATACCGCGCCGGTGACCAATCCGCCCGCTAACAATGCCAATGGACAAAACAATGCGGCCAATGGCACCAGCACCAGTACCAGCGAAAAGAGCGGCCCAAGCAGTTCACGCCGTGACGACACCGTTAACTACGAACTGGATCGCACCATTCGTCATACCAAGCTGAACGTCGGGGATGTGCAGCGTCTGTCGGTCGCGGTGGTGGTGAACTACCGCACTGACGACAAAGGCAAAGAAGTTGCCCTGAATGATCAGCAGATTAAGCAGATTGAAGACCTGACCCGTGAAGCGATGGGCTATTCGCAGAACCGTGGCGACAGCATCAACGTGGTGAACTCACCGTTCAATATGACCGAGCCTGCCGGTGGCGACCTGCCCTTCTGGCAACAGCAGTCGTTCTTTGATCAGTTGATGAATGCCGGTCGCTGGCTGCTGGTGGCGTTGGTTGCCTTCATCCTCTATCGCAAACTGGTACGTCCGCAGATTATGCGTAAGCGTGAGCAGGAACAGGCCGCCGCCGAAGCCGCTGCCGCCCGTGCCGCTGCGCAGGAAGAGGAAGAAGCCTATAGCGTGCAGCTCAGTAAAGATGAGCTGGATCAGGAACGCAAATCAACTAACCGCATGAGCGCGGAAGTCATGAGCCAGCGTATCCGCGATATGTCTGAAAACGATCCACGCGTAGTTGCGCTGGTGATCCGTGAATGGATGAGTAACGAACTATGAGTCTGACCGGTACTGAAAAAAGCGCCATTCTGATGATGACCATTGGCGAGGATCGTGCGTCTGAGGTGTTTAAACACCTCAACCAGCGTGAAGTGCAACATCTGAGTGCGGCCATGGCCAGCATGAAACAGATTTCGCACAAGCAGCTGACCGAGGTGTTGCGTGAGTTTGAGATGAATGCCGAGCAGTTTGCCGCGCTCAGTCTCAACTCCAACGACTACCTGCGCACCGTGTTGATTAAGGCGCTGGGCGAAGAGCGTGCTTCCAGCCTGCTGGAAGATATTCTCGAAACCCGCGAAACCACCAGCGGTATGGAAACGCTCAACTTTATGGAACCGCAGGCGGCGGCAGACCTTATCCGCGACGAGCATCCGCAGATTATCGCCACCATCCTGGTCCACCTCAAACGTGGTCAGGCGGCAGATATTCTGGCGCTGTTCGACGAACGTCTGCGTCACGATGTGATGCTGCGTATCGCCACCTTCGGCGGCGTGCAGCCAGCAGCGCTGGCCGAGCTGACCGAAGTGCTCAACAGCCTGCTGGATGGTACCAACCTCAAGCGCGCGAAGATGGGCGGCGTGAGAACCGCAGCGGAAATTATCAACCTGATGAAAACCCAGCAGGAAGAGGCGGTTATCGAAGCGGTTCGCGACTTCGACGGCGAACTGGCTCAGAAGATCATCGACGAGATGTTCCTGTTCGAAAACCTGGTGGAAGTGGACGACCGCAGCATCCAGCGTCTGTTGCAGGAAGTGGAATCCGAGCAGTTGCTGATCGCCCTGAAGGGTGCCGAACAGCCGCTGCGCGAGAAGTTCCTCAAAAACATGTCAGCCCGTGCGGCGGATATCCTGCGCGACGACCTTGCCAACCGTGGCCCGGTCCGTATGTCTGCGGTGGAAAACGAACAGAAAGCCATCCTGCTGGTGGTACGCCGTTTGGCAGAGGCAGGCGAAATGGTAATTGGTGGTGGCGAGGAAACCTATGTCTGATGCCTTTTCTGCCCGTCCGTGGCAACGCTGGCAGCCTGATGATTTAGGGCGTTCATTCGATTCTGAACCCGAAGAGCTGCCGCTGGAGTCCATCAGCGACGAAGTGCTGAGCGCCGAAGATGAACAGCAACAACAACTGGAGCGTCTGCAACAGCAGATGCGCAAAGAGGCGCAAACGCAGGGCTACAGCGAAGGCTACCAGAAAGGTCATGCTGAATCGCAGCAACATGGCTACGACGCTGGTTTCCAGCAGGGCCTGGCTGACGCCCAACAGCAGCAGGCGCCGTTGCAAGCGCGTATGCAGCAACTGGTGACAGAGTTTCAGCACACGCTGGAGTCGCTCGATAGCGTGATCGCCGCACGTTTGATGCAGTTGGCGCTGGAAGCCGCACGCACCGTTATCGGTCAGGCAACGACGGTCGATGGCAGCGCACTGCTGCGTCAGATTCAACAGCTGATTCAACAGGAACCGATGTTCAGCGGGAAACCCCAGCTACGCGTGCACCCGGATGACCTGCAACGAATTGAACAAACCCTCGGCCCGACGCTGGATCTGCACGGTTGGCGTCTGCTGGCCGACAGTACCCTGCACCCTGGCGGCTGTAAACTCAGCGCCGAGGATGGCGATCTCGACGCCAGCGTAGCAACACGCTGGCAGGAATTGTGCCGCCTGGCGGCACCGGGAGAGTTCTGATGAGCACGCGCCTCAATCGCTGGCTCGGGGCGCTGGACGCCTTCGAAGATCGTATTTCCCAGGTGCAGACCGTACGTCGCTATGGCCGCCTGGTTCGTGCCACTGGCCTGGTTCTGGAGGCCACCGGCCTGCAACTGCCGCTGGGTGCCACCTGTATTATTGAACGTCATGACGGCGCGAATATCACTGAAGTAGAAAGTGAAGTGGTCGGCTTTAACGGCCAGAAACTGTTTCTGATGCCGCTGGAAGAAGTGGACGGGATTTTGCCCGGTGCTCGCGTTTATGCGCGCGTCACCGGTGATAACGCGCATAGCGGCAAACAACTGCTGCTCGGTCCACAACTGCTGGGTCGGGTGCTTGATGGCAGCGGTAAGCCACTTGATGGCCTGCCCTCCCCAGAAACCGGCTATCGCGCGCCGTTGATCACCGCCCCTTTCAACCCGTTACAACGTACCCCGATTGAGGATGTACTGGATACCGGCGTACGCGCTATCAACGCCCTGCTTACCGTCGGACGCGGGCAGCGTATGGGCCTGTTCGCTGGTTCCGGCGTCGGCAAAAGCGTGCTGCTCGGCATGATGGCACGTTACACCAAAGCCGATGTGATTGTGGTTGGCCTGATTGGTGAACGTGGCCGTGAGGTTAAAGAGTTTATTGAAAACATTCTCGGCGCCGAAGGCCGGGCACGTTCGGTGGTCATTGCAGCTCCGGCTGATGTCTCACCGCTGCTGCGTATGCAGGGCGCGGCCTACGCCACCCGCATCGCTGAAGATTTTCGCGATCGCGGTCAGCATGTGCTGCTGATTATGGACTCACTCACCCGCTACGCTATGGCCCAGCGTGAGATCGCGCTGGCTATCGGTGAACCTCCTGCCACCAAAGGTTATCCACCTTCGGTGTTTGCCAAATTGCCCGCGCTGGTGGAACGCGCCGGTAACGGTACGCATGGCGGCGGCTCCATTACCGCCTTTTATACCGTTCTGACCGAAGGTGACGACCAGCAGGACCCGATTGCCGACTCCGCGCGCGCCATTCTTGACGGACATATCGTGTTATCGCGCCGTCTGGCGGAAGCGGGACATTATCCGGCAATAGATATTGAAGCCTCGATCAGCCGTGCCATGACCGCGTTGATCGATGAAAACCACTACGCCCGCGTGCGTCAGTTTAAGCAACTGCTCTCCAGCTTCCAGCGCAACCGTGATCTGGTCAGCGTGGGAGCCTACGCCGCAGGTAGCGATCCGATGCTGGATCGGGCCATTAAGCTCTATCCACAGATGGAAGCCTTCCTGCAACAGGGGATTTTCGAACGCAGCGACTACGACGATGCCTGCCTGCATTTACAGGCGATGTTCGGTTAAACCTGCGTGAAGGGGGATTGCAATGAAAACGGCCAATGCTATCGATACATTGCGCGACCTGGCGGAACAGGACCTGGAGAAAGCGGTCATTCACCTTGGTGATATGCGCCGCGGCCACCAGCAAGCTGACGAGCAGCTGCATATGCTGCTCGATTACCAGGATGAGTATCGCAACAAGCTGAATCAGGATATGTCTGGCGGTATCGCCAGCACCCGCTGGACCAACTATCACCAATTTATTCAGACGCTGGAAAAAGCCATTGAGCAGCATCGTCAACAGTTGCAGCAATGGAGTCAGCGCCTCGATCAGGCTCTTAATAACTGGCGCGAAAAGCAGAAACGGCTTAATGCCTATCAAACGCTGATTACCCGCGCCGCCGAAACCGCATTACGACAAGAAAACCGTCTCGATCAGAAACGGATGGATGAATACGCCCAACGGGCCGCACTGAGGAAAGGCGAATGATTACGCTGCCAACACTCGTTACACAAACTGCCAGTTCGGGTGAGGCTGATACTTCAGCTTCAACGGACATTCTGCAAGGGGTGGAAAACCTGCCGCAGGACTTCGTTACCGCCCTGGGAAATCAGTTATTGACGCTGGCAAAACAGCAAGGCACCAACGCGCAATCGGCTGATTCATCAGCAGAAAGCGATGAAAAATCCAGCAAAGGTGTCTCTCTGAGCGCGCTGCTGGAGGCACTGGACAAACCAGAGACGCTGAACGCACTTTTACAGCCGGAAAATATTAAAGCCACGCTGAAATCAGCCGATGATAAGGATAAGACTGAGGCAAGTTCGTTAAGCGCCAGCGACTTACAGAATGTTCAGGCCCTGTTCGCCATGTTACCGGCAGCGGTGGAAGATCGTACTACGCAAACAGCGGCCACCACGGCGCTGAGTGAGAATACCAGTGACAGTCGTGCCAGTCTGAACAGTACGTTACTCAGTGCGCTAACCAGTAAAGTTAAGGATGAGCAGTCGGATACAACGACAGCCACCACAACGGCAGTGACAACGGCAGCGACGAAGAAAAGCAGCGATGTGGCTGATGCGTTAACCGCGCAAACCACCACAACGCAGGCCACCAGCACCACGGCCGGCAGCAGTTCGACTAACAGCACCGCCCTTACGCTGGATGAGAGTTTTCAGCAGGTGTTGAGTACGCTAAGTAAACCGGATGATAAGCGTGATCTGAGCAGTAGCGACACGACAACGCCGGTAACCAGCGCACCGCTGAGCAGTACCAGCACGCTGACCAGCAGCACCGCGTCGACCAGCACCACACCGTCGACACCGATGCTGAATGCGCAACTTGGTTCGTCGGAATGGCAGCAGGCGCTGAGTCAGCAGATTGTGATGTTTAGTCGCAACGGCCAGCAGAATGCTGAGTTGCGTCTGCACCCGGAGGACCTGGGTGCAATTCAGATCAGCCTGACCCTGGATAAGGATCAGGCACAGTTGAATATGGTTTCCAGCCACAGCCATGTGAGGGCCGCGCTGGAAGCGGCTCTCCCACAGCTGAAAACGGCGCTGGCGGAGAGCGGTATAAACCTGGGACAGAGTAATGTCAGCAGCGACGCTTCCGCACAAGGCCAGAATTATCAGGGTCAGCAGGAAGGTCGCCGTGATGGCCAGCACGGCAGCTTTACCCTCTCCCAGGACAGTGACAACGAGATAACGCCTATTGCCGTCCCGGCAGCCCTTCAGGCGCGCGCGACCGGCAACGGCGCTGTCGATATCTTTGCCTGACAGCGGCTAACGCTGAAGGTAAGCGTAAAACCCGCGTCTTTTCTTCCCATTGTTTGACTTAAGACGCGGGATAATCTGTCCAGGCGAGCCGAAAGGCTTGCCCATAATTCACAGGAAGTAACTGCAAACATGTCTGATAACGCGAAAGCTAAAGGCCGCAAACGTTCAATATTAATTCCGGTGTTACTGATTGTGACGCTGGCCGCTTGCAGCGTGGCAGGCTATGCAGTCTGGCGAATGATGAATAAACACGAGGGCGATAAGCCGGAAGTGGCGAAAGTAGAGCCACCCCCTGCCCCCGTATTTTTTGCAATGGATACTTTTACGGTTAACCTGGTCAATCCTGACAACGATCCTGACCGTGTGCTGTACGTAGGCTTTACGCTGCGTCTGCCCGATGAGGACACCCGACGTCGGCTGAATGACTACCTGCCGGAAGTGCGCAGCCGCCTGCTGTTGCTGCTCTCACGTCAAAGCGCTGCGGCGCTGGCGTCTGAGCAAGGCAAACAGGCCCTGGTTGATCAAATCAAACAGGTGCTGGCGCCGCCGCTGGTAAAAGGTCAACCTCCGCAGGTGGTCAGTGACGTGCTGTTTACCGCCTTCATTTTGAGGTGATTTAATGGGCGATAGCATTCTCTCCCAGGCTGAGATTGACGCGCTGCTCAATGGCGACAGTGACAGCGCGGAAGTAGAGAAGAGTTCCAACGGGGGCGACAGTGATATTCGTCCCTATGATCCCAATACCCAACGTCGCGTGGTGCGTGAACGTTTGCAGGCGTTGGAGATCATCAATGAGCGTTTTGCCCGTCACTTTCGTATGGCGCTGTTTAACCTGTTGCGCCGCAGCCCGGATATCAGCGTCGGGGCGATCAAGATTCAGCCGTACCATGAGTTTGCCCGCAACCTGCCGGTGCCGACCAACCTGAACCTGATCCACCTGAAACCGCTGCGCGGCACCGCGCTGGTGGTGTTTTCGCCGAGTCTGGTGTTTATCGCCGTGGATAACCTGTTCGGTGGCGATGGCCGCTTCCCGACCAAAGTGGAAGGCCGCGAATTTACCCATACCGAGCAGCGCGTCATTCGCCGCATGCTGAAGCTGGCGCTGGAAGGCTACAGCGACGCATGGAAAGCGATTTACCCGCTGGATGTGGAGTATGTCCGTTCTGAGATGCAGGTGAAGTTCACCAACATCACCACCTCGCCGAACGATATCGTGGTGAACACCCCGTTCCAGGTGGAGATTGGCAACCTGGTGGGTGAATTCAACATCTGTATTCCATTTTCGATGATTGAGCCGCTGCGTGAGCTGCTGGTCAATCCCCCACTGGAGAACTCTCGTCAGGAAGATAACCACTGGCGCGACAACCTGGTGAAACAGGTGCAGCACTCGGAGCTGGAGCTGATTGCCCACTTCGCCGATGTGTCGCTGCGTCTGTCACGTATTTTGCAACTGAAACCTGGTGACGTCCTGCCCATTGAGAAGCCGGATCGCATCATCGCACACGTAGATGGCGTACCGGTGCTTACCAGCCAGTACGGCACGTTAAACGGCCAGTATGCGCTGCGTGTCGAGCATCTGATTAACCCGATTTTGAATTCGCTGAATGAGGAACAGCCCAATGAGTGACAGCAAGAAACCGTCCGATGACGACATCTCCGCGGACGATCTGTGGGCTGCTGCAATGAACGAGCAGGCGGCAACCAGCGCGCCGGAGCAAAGCGAAGCGGTATTTAAGTCGCTCGACGGCGGCGGTGCCAGCGGATCATTGCAGGACATCGATCTGATCATGGATATCCCGGTCAAACTGACCGTGGAGCTGGGTCGGACCAAAATGACCATCAAAGAGCTGCTGCGCCTGACGCAGGGTTCGGTAGTGGCGCTGGACGGTCTGGCCGGTGAACCACTGGATATTCTGATCAACGGCTACCTGATTGCCCAGGGTGAAGTGGTGGTGGTGAACGACAAATATGGCGTGCGCATTACCGATATCATCACCCCGTCTGAACGTATGCGTCGTCTGAGCCGCTAAGTATGTTGAAGAACGCGCAAACGGTACAACCTGCCAGCCACAGCCAACCGGTGGTTTCAGCCGGTTCGGTGATTGGCCAGGTCAGCAGCGTGCTGGCGGTGATTGTGTTACTGATCCTCGCCTGTGGCTGGCTGGCACGCCGCCTCGGTTTTGCACCGAAGGCGGTGAGCGGTCAGGCGCTGAAAGTCAGTGCCAGCGTACAGGTCGGCCAACGCGAGCGGGTGGTGATTGTTGATACCCAGGATGCCCGTCTGGTTCTTGGCGTCACCGCACAACAGGTCACTCACCTGCATACCCTGCCACCGCTTGCGCCTGAAGATGCTGCTGCGCCACCCGCGCCGCAGGATTTTCGTCAGCTGTTAAACACTCTGGTTAAACGCCCCGGAAAAACCCAATGATGCGTCGTTTGCTTCCTCTTCTGCCGCTGCTGTTGCTGGCACCGGTTGCGCATGCGCAACTGCCCGGTTTGGTAAGCCATCCGTTGGCAAATGGTGGCCAGAGCTGGTCGTTGCCGGTGCAGACGCTGGTTTTTATCACCTCACTGACTTTTATTCCGGCAGTGCTGCTGATGATGACCAGTTTCACCCGCATCATTATTGTATTTGGCTTGTTGCGCAACGCGCTCGGTACGCCATCAGCACCGCCGAACCAGGTATTGGTCGGTCTGGCGCTGTTCCTCACTTTCTTCATCATGGCACCCACTTTCGACAAGATTTATTCCGACGCTTATCTGCCGTTTAGCCAGGACAAGATCAGCATGGATGTCGCCATTGATAAGGGTGCACAGCCGCTGCGTGAATTTATGCTGCGTCAGACGCGTGAAGCGGATTTAGCGCTGTTTGCCCGTCTGGCAAATACGCCGCCGATTGAAGGGCCGGAAGCGGTGCCGATGCGCATCCTGCTGCCTGCCTATGTCACCAGTGAGCTGAAGACCGCATTCCAGATTGGTTTTACCGTCTTTATCCCTTTCCTGATCATCGACCTGGTGGTTGCCAGCGTGTTGATGGCGTTGGGGATGATGATGGTCCCCCCCGCCACCATTTCACTGCCGTTTAAGCTGATGCTGTTCGTGCTGGTGGATGGCTGGCAGCTGCTGGTGGGTTCACTGGCGCAAAGTTTCTATTCCTGAGGAGTGCAGCATGACACCCGAATCGGTAATGGTAATGGGACAGGACGCGATGCGTGTTGCCCTGATGATGGCGGCACCCATGTTGCTGGTGGCGCTGGTGAGTGGCCTGATTATCAGCCTGTTGCAGGCGGCTACGCAGGTCAACGAACAAACCCTGTCATTTATTCCCAAGATTCTTGCCGTGGCCGCCACCGCGGTGGTTGCCGGTCCGTGGATGCTTAACCTGATCCTGGATTACATGCGCACCCTGTTTAGCAACCTGCCTTATATCATCGGTTAATGATTAACCTCGACAGCGGCCAATTAGTTCATTGGGTCAGCCAGTTCTTCTGGCCGATGGTGCGTTTGCTGGCGCTGTTTGCCAGCGCGCCGGTACTCAGCGAGAAAAGTATCCCGAACCGCGTCAAAATTGGTCTGGCGGTGCTAACGACGTGGATTTTGATGCCGTTGCTGCCACCGGTTGAAGTCACCCTGTTTACCGCTGCCGGTTTCTGGCTGCTGCTTCAGCAAATTCTGATTGGTGTCGGTCTGGGGCTGACCATGCAGTTTGCATTCGGTGCAGTGCGTATGGCGGGCGAAGTGATTGGCTTGCAGATGGGGTTGTCATTCGCTACCTTCTTTGACCCTGGCAGCCGTCTGAATATGCCGGTGCTGGCGCGTTTTCTTGATATGCTGGCGATGCTGCTGTTCCTGACCTTCAACGGTCATCTGTGGCTCATCTCGATGCTGGTCGACAGTTTTCACACCATGCCGATCAGCGATCATCCGCTCAACGCTAACGCGTTTATGGCGTTGGTGAAGGCAGCGGGATTAATTTTCCTTAATGGCATGATGTTAGCGCTGCCATTAATCGTTCTGCTCCTCACGCTCAATATGGCCCTGGGTTTGTTAAACCGTGTTACACCACAGTTATCAGTTTTCGTTGTTGGCTTCCCAATCACCTTAACTGTGGGGATCCTGAGCATCGGTCTGATGATGCCGCTCCTTGCCCCTTTTTGCGAACATCTCTTCAGTGAAGTCTTTGATTTGCTCGCTCAGTTCCTGTCAGAACTCTCCCGTACGAGTTGATTAACGAATCTGTAGCCGTTCTTAAGTGATAGTTAAGCGTTCAAAATCTATTTGTGCATTTTTCGAACCATAATTCTCAGAAATCAACTGAGGAAAATCTGATAAATGCGCATTTCTGGTGAAAATTATTCTTATTAAACGGCGCTTCAAGTATTTTAGTCAGACGAATCCTACAGTACCTAAGCGTGTGGATTCGTTGAGAAAATGCCCAATAGATTGTTTTTAAACAAAAAAAATTTAGCAGCGATTTTTCTTGTAAGAAAACCTTTTTTCCGGCATTGTCAACACTCGCTGAAACGTCACACTTTCGTATTTCAAATGTTTTTAAGATTTGTCCTATCAGATTTGTCTGTGACATGCGCGATAGTGACATGGCTCGCAAAAATGAGCGATTTACCGACTTAAAACAAATTCCCGGCGATTCCCACTGTCGCGGGGTCAAGAGTGACGTTGAAGTAACACAACAAACTTCGCAGAACGGGTCAGGGAAGAGTCATGATGGCGCACGGGTTTACTCCGCCAGGCTGCTGAGCAGAATAAAAAAGTGTCTTTGGAAATCTCTCTCGTACCGCAAACGCGTAATTCATCGTTGATTTAAACGGATAACAAATTGGTGAGGGTCGCTAACATGCCAACGATTATTATGGATTCATGCAACTACACACGCCTGGGATTATCGGACTATATGTCCGCAAAAGGAGTTAAAAAGAAAAATATTACTTCCGTGTCTGACATCGAGCAATTGCAACAAAGATGTGAACAGCTAAAACCCGGGGTCGTATTTATTAACGAAGAATCGTTCATTCATGAATCCGACTCCAGCGATCGTATCCGCGGCATTATTATGCAGCATCCTGACACCCTATTTTTCATCTTCATGGCGATCTCAAACATCCATTTTGAGGAATATCTCTACGTTCGTAAGAACCTGATTATTACGTCAAAATCGATTAAAACATCGACCCTGGATTCCCTTCTCGGCACCTATCTGCAAAAGAAACTCAATGCAGCGCCACGAATTTCAGCCGGGCTTGATATTCACCCTCTGACATTAAGCCAGACTGAGTCAAATATGCTGAAAATGTGGATGTCAGGACATGACACCATTCAGATTTCAGACAAGATGCAAATTAAGGCGAAAACAGTTTCGTCACATAAAGGTAATATTAAACGTAAAATCAAGACCCACAATAAACAAGTTATTTATCATGTTGTGCGTCTCACTGATAATGTTACCTCCGGGATCTATGTCAACGTGCGATAATTTCCCTCGGTAAAAATAAGGGCTAATCCGCTGATTGGCCCTTTTTTGTTTTTGTCCATTTTGCGATGCAGATCCCACTCTGCTGACTAATCCTTTCCCCTCCCTTGCCGATGTTAGCTTCAGAACACCAACCTATATGAGAGCAAGGATATGAAAACAGCATCGATTGATGAGCAACATAAGCTCAGCATCTGGCAGAACCTGCGCCTGATGCCTCTTTTCAGCATGATCTTTGGTGGCATTCTGCTGCTTTTTGCCCTGTGCATTGGACTCGCCAGCTACTTTCTGATTCAAAGCAATAACTCGCTGAATGACGCCACAGATGAAATCCAGATTCGTATGGGGATTTCCAACAGCTCAAACCACCTGCGTACTGCACGTCTGAATGTTATTCAGTCTGGTGCCGCCGCACGTATTGGCGAGATGGATAGCTACCGCGCTGACCTGGCGCGCACCGAGCAGCGTATTGAACAGGCACGCGCCGGTTTCAAACTTTATATGGACCGCAAAACCAAAACCGCAGAAGACCTGGCGCTGGATGCACCGCTGACGGAACGCTTCAACGCTTATATCGATAAAGGTCTGAAGCCGATGATCGATTCGGCAAAACAAGGCAGCTTTGAAGGCATTATTGCGCAGGAAACCGATGTAACACGCAAACTGGATGACGCCTATAACGAGGTGTTACTCAAAGCAATCAAGATCCGTACTAATCGCGCTGATGCGATAAATGCGGAAGCGGCACATCAGTCACGTATTGGTTTTATTGCTATGGCCGCCGCCTTTGCCGCAGCACTGGTGTTGGTATTGCTGACCTTCCTGTTCCTGCGCCGCGTGGTGATTAACCCACTGCGTCAATCCGTCGCGCGTATTGAACGAATCGCTCAGGGTGATTTAACCGCGCCCGATCAGGCATGGGGCCGCAGTGAAATCGGCAGCCTGTTGCATAATCTGCAACTGATGCAGGCCTCACTGGTTCGTACGGTTGGTGTGGTACGTGAAGGTGCGGTGGCGATCTACCAGGGTTCCAGTGAGATTTCTGCCGGTAACACCGATCTCTCCTCACGCACCGAACAGCAGGCTTCCGCACTGGAGCAGACCGCAGCCAGCATGGAACAACTAACGGCCACCGTGAAGCAGAATGCCGAAAACGCCCATCATGCCAGCCAACTGGCAGCCGATGCCTCGGGTAAAGCGCGCAGCGGTGGAGAGCTGGTCGATGGCGTGGTGAAAACCATGAACAACATTTCTGGCAGCTCGAAAAAGATTGCCGAAATCACTAATGTTATCAACAGCATTGCATTCCAGACCAATATTCTGGCATTGAACGCCGCCGTTGAGGCCGCCCGTGCCGGTGAGCAGGGTCGCGGTTTCGCCGTGGTCGCCAGTGAAGTGCGCAGCCTGGCCCAGCGCAGTGCGCAGGCGGCGAAGGAGATTGAGTCTCTGATTGCAGAATCGGTTGATCTGATTAGCAATGGCTCGCATCAGGTAGGGGAAGCCGGCAATACCATGAGTGAAATTGTTGAGGCGGTGCGCCGTGTTACCGACATTATGTCTGAAATCGCCGCCGCTTCAGATGAGCAGAGCCGCGGAATTCAGCAAGTGAGCCTGGCGGTCACCGAGATGGATAATGTGACTCAGCAGAACGCCTCGCTGGTGGAAGAGGCCTCTTCGGCGGCAGCATCGCTGGAAGACCAGGCGGGTAAATTGACCCAGGCGGTTGCCGCGTTTCGTTTGAATGACAAGCCCGGTTTATTGGTTCCGACGCCGACCGTGCAGCCGACGTTAAAAGCGCTGACGCCTCGCGTGGCAACCGTCAGCAATGATAATTGGGAAACGTTCTAATCTGAGATTACTTATGCCCTCACCCCGGCCCTCTCCCGCAAGCGGGAGAGGGAGGCAGTGCAAAATGTTAGCCTGTGCTCGCATCAGTCCCCTCTCCCGCCAGCGGGAGAGGGTTAGGGTGAGGGGACATAGGGTTCGACAAACACCCCATCCGCATGATCGTTTTCATTAAAGAACCAGATACCCAGCGGATAATCCTCCAGCGCAACCAGATACATGACGCCTTCATTGAATGGCTCTACCGCCAGAATCGTGCCTGAACGGCGCGGACCACCGTCTGTCTTTACCGTCACGCGGTCATTGACCTTCATTGAATACTCTCCAGAAATAGTGCCTCGGACACAGTGTAACGGAAGAATTGGGTAACCGTGTGATCGCGATCAGCCTGGGTGATTGCTTAACTCGCCTAAGAATGCGCCTGGTAAGGGATTTTCACTTTCTTAACGTTTAATGGCGAGACTTTTGACGCGGCCAGCGCGTAGAATTTTTGTTACTGCACCAACCCCAAAGGCGCAGTCAACCTAAAAGTAACAAGGATTTTTGCCCGCGCAGCGCGGGCTTTTTTTTGCCTGTTACGCAGATTCCGCACGATTCCCCTCAGACGTCTATACTGTCTACGTCCCCCTTCTCCGCTCAGGAGGCACGATGATGGTAACGGTAAACGACGATAGCGATAACCTGAACAGCAATATCGATACATTGCTTAACGCCATTCAGGAAAAGACATCAGGCAAGATCAAAGAGCATATGCAACCACACGCGAGCGGATCGCAGGATGCGCAAATCGATCTGTCACAAGCCTTTGAACTGGATATCCACGATTGCTCCTGCATTGAAGTGCATCATTGATATCAGGCAAAAAAATACCCGGCGGGATAGCCGGGTAAAGTAAAAGCGCTAAATTCGTTACACCAGGAAAATCTCTAACACAGCAGCCAGATTACGCCTCAGTCTGAATAAGACAAGTGCCAACGCTTTCCAGAGGTGCAACCCCTCACCTGTTTTACGTCGCGGTTGTTACCGAAAACACCGCATGTATGCTGTCTTTTTTCTGCGCATCTTTTACACATGCACAATTCTGCTGTTAGCCTGTTTTAGGAATTTTCCTGGGTTAACTTCCCATTGCTGTGCGAAAAAGTGTGATCGCGATTACGCTATTATACTGATTATTCCTCGCTTTACGGATGCCCAAGGGTGTAAGGAGTGTGAAGATGGTCAGTCTTGACCAACCGTTATTGATCGTCACCGACCTCGATGGCTCACTGCTGGACCATCACGATTATCGTTGGGATGCCGCCAGCGAATGGCTGGCACGTCTGAAACAAAATCAGATTCCGCTGGTGATCTGTTCCAGCAAAACGGCGGCCGAGATCATTCCGCTGCAAAAAAAACTCGGCATCGCCGGATCGCCTTTTATTGCTGAAAACGGTGCCCGTATTGTTCTTGAGGCGGAGGACCGGCGCAGTGAAGGACAGGGACACGCTTACCTTGCACTTTGTCAGCAGTTGAAAGGCTTACAGGCTGACTTTCACTTCACCGGTTTTCACGATTTCAGTGACGTTGAGGTGTCCAGATTCACTGGCCTGACGCTGGCGGAAGCCAGTCAGAGTCGACAACGCGATGCTTCTGAGGTGGTGCTGTGGCGTGATGATGCCGCACGGCTGGATGAATTCCGCGCGGCCCTGCATCAGCACGGTCTGGCGTTAACCCAGGGAGGACGCTTCTGGCATGTGATGCCTGAAGGATGCGGAAAAGGTCACGCGCTGCAAACGTTGCAACAGCATCTCGCCCGGCGCGAGGGGATCACCCGTACCACCATCGGCCTGGGAGATGGCCCCAATGATGTGCCAATGCTGGAATGCGTCGATTATGCCGTCGTCATAAAAGGCTTCAGTAAAACGCCGGTCATCCTGACGCGCGATGATGAGGAAAACGTCTACCACACCGCACACGTTGGTCCCGAGGGCTGGCGTGAAGGTTTGGATTATTTTCTTGCCCAACCCGATTAACGGGCACACAGCCAATCAGAAGGATGAGGCGATGAGTGATTTTTACCAGAATGGCGTGATTACCAACTTTCATAATCTCACCCACCGTAGCGTTGAGTCGCTGGAAAAAGAGATGGTGCGTTTTGCCCGCAAACGCAAAATGGGGCTGATTTTACCGTCGCTGTTTTCCGAACTGGAAGGACCGGCGCTGGATAACATTGTCAATGAACTGGCGAAAGTGCCTTACCTCGATGAGATTGTGATTGGCCTCGACCGTGCAGACCGCGAGCAGTTTCTGTTTGCACGCGAGTTCTTTGCTCGCCTGCCCCAGCGCCATCGTATTTTGTGGAATGACGGGCCGCGTCTGAAAGCGCTGGATGCCGAGCTGGATAAAGAGGGCCTTTCGCCCAGCCAGCCGGGTAAAGGGCGTAACGTCTGGTTCTGCACCGGTTATACGCTGGCCTCCGACCGTACCAGTTGCGTCGCGTTGCACGATTGCGACATCGTCACTTATGAACGTAGTATGCTGGCGCGCTTGCTCTATCCGCTGGCTAACCCGGCTTTTCAGTATGAATTCTGCAAAGGTTTTTATGCGCGTGTCGCAGGCGGCAAACTGAATGGTCGTGTCGGGCGACTGCTGGTGGGGCCGCTGCTGCGCTCACTGCAAAAAGTGTATGGTCATTCGGAATATCTCGACTATCTCGCCAGCTTCCGCTACCCGCTGTCCGGGGAATTTGCCATGCGCACCCATGTGCTGAACAATATTAAGATTCCCGGCGACTGGGGGCTGGAAATTGGCGTGCTGTCGGAGATTTATCGCAACTACACCACACGGCAAAGCTGCCAGGTAGAGATTGCCGATAACTATGACCATAAGCATCAGCCGCTGGCCGAAGAAGATGGCACCGGTGGCCTTAAGCGTATGAGCAATGACATCGTGCAATCGTTGCTACGTAAACTGGCGACAATGGGTGTGCCTCTGACCAGTGACTCATTTCGGGTATTGAAAGCCACCTACTATCGCAACGCGCTGGATATGATGGAGGTCTACAATCACGAAGCCACTATGAATGGTCTGAAGTTCGACCAGCATATTGAAGAGGCGGCGGTAGAGATGTTCACCCAGGCGATTCTCGATGCCGGTCAGGCATTTATTGAACGTCCGAATGACAAACCCTTTATTCCCAGCTGGAGCCGGGTGCAATCTGCCTTTCCGGATATCCTGCAACGGATTTACCAGGCGGTTGAAGAGGATAACGACGGTAAGGTCTAATCCGCGCTGCACACGCGATTACGGCCACTGGTTTTCGCCAGGTAGAGTCGGCTATCGGCTTTGGCCTGCAAGCTCTCTGCGTCATAATCGCTCTGCTCCTCGCTGCTGGTCACCCCGGCGGAGAGCGTGATGTTAAAGGTGGTACTGGCGTTCACCAGGATAGTTTTGGCCGCCAGACGCGCACGGATGCGCTCCGCAACCACACTGGCTTCCGCCAGGGTGGTTTCTGGCAACACAATACAGAATTCTTCCCCGCCAATACGTCCCGCCACATCGTATTTACGCAGCGTATGACTGATTACGCTGGCTACACGGATCAATGCCTGATCGCCCGCATGATGCCCCCAGGTGTCATTGACCTTCTTAAAATGATCAACATCCAACTGGATAACCGCAAGCGGTCGCTGCAACTGCTGGCAGTGGGCAGCCTGCGCCACAAACTGTTCGAAGAAGGCACTGCGATTGAGTAAACGCGTCAAACCATCGTAATTGGCCCGCCAGGTGAGGCGCGCAGAGAGTTCATCCTGGCGGCGCACCAGACGGAAGATCACCTGATGTGCTACCACCAGCATCAGGACAAACAGCAACCACATGCCGAGCAGGAACAGCGTAACGCGTCCCAGCTCCTGCTTCATACCCTGCTTCAGGGTCTGCACATTGATAATGTAGCCGTCGACATTTTCCAGTTTGCTCCAACTGGCAAACTGCGTCCCCAGCCGCAATATGCCGCTGCGTTCATGTTGCATACGCTTCAGCAATTCTTGCCGTTGTTCAGCATTCAGTGGGACTTCATCTGGGGCATGCAGGCGAGCCACCTCCTCCAGCTTACGATCGAGGAACACCAGGTTACCTTGCAACAGCGTATGACGCGTTTCCGCCAGCAGATTACGAATGCGCGCCTGGGGGAAATCCATCGACAACACGCCATACCAGTAGCCATTGCTGATAATCGGCGCGCTGAGGGTCAACATCAGTCCTTCATCGAACTGCCCCTGGTAACCGCTGGTCCAGCGCAGATAGGGGCTGGGATTCTGCTGCGGGTTAAGGGCACGAAAATAGGCGCGCTGCACCATTGTGGCATAGCTTTGCTCCAATTCTTGCGGGCTTTGCGGTGGTCGCGAGCTGATATAAAAACCCGCGCGGGAGATGTACCAGAAGCGCGAATGAAAATCATGGTCCGGATCGCTGAATTGCATGATAAAACTGAACTCCAGCGCAGCGCGGATCTCCTGGTCAATCAGAGCCGGATCGCGCCTTAGCAGCGGATCACGCGCCAGCCAGGCATCTCCGACACCGTTCAGCGGCATACTACGCGGGCTATTCAGCTGCAATTGCCACAACGGATGCTGACGTAACGCCTGGAAACGCGTCACCGCTTCGCGCGCGTTATCGGAATCAAGCGGGTGTGTCAGCGCATAACTCAGCATCTTCTGGTAGTAAACCAGCTCATCTACGCTCTCCTGAAACTGACTGTCGAGATTCTTTTGAATCTCCGCCAGTTGCGCACGCTGACGATCTTCATAGCTGGTTTTTAGTTCCAGCGCTTCATGCACCGTCAGGAAAGCCGAGAAAAGGAAAACCGCAAAAAAACACAGGTGAACAGATAAAATGGGATTGCCCGACTGCCGGGGAAGTGGCGTTTGTGCCATCAGCAACCATGCTCCGGAAAAAGGCGAATGAAAACAGTGTAGCCAGCCGGGGAAAGATCGTACAGACGGGGATCGGTAGCGGCGCGATTTATCGCGCAATTTCGTGCAGGGTGCAGAAAAAGTCGCGCGATAAAACGTGCCGCTACGTATTCATCTCAGCTATTAGCTGGCCAGCTGGCGCGCGGCAGATAAGTGACAGAGTTCGTCACTATGGAATGCCTCACGGCGCACGCTGTAGCCATCATACCAACGACACTCTACCATTCCGCTGGCATAGCCGGTCACCACCATAGTGGGTCCGCCCTGTTTGTGCTGAACTTCGTCACTGATCGCAAAGGTCATACGCGCCCTCCCTTCTACCCGTTGAATGAACTTCATCAGGTATAGCAGGTGCGGGGGGTTTTTGCCTATAAGAGATTGTGATTACTACTGCAATTTAGGAATAAGCAGTTAAATATGCGGAAAATAAAAAAAGCGGATAAAAATTATTATCCGCTTTGAAATGCTTTCCCGGGTGGGAAAATCAGATTTTACAACCTTCGCAATCAGCTTCGTCGCTCAGATCGGTCGGGACTTCGCGTGCTTTCTCCGCCGCTTTCGCTTCAGCCTGTTCCAGCTGTGCATCGATATCAAATTCAAACATATCGTCGTTCATCATCGTTCTCCTGACCCGTGATTAGAAATTTCCTGCGCTTTATAGTCTTTATCCACGCACTTTGGCAATCAGATTCACCACCAACAGCACGATCGACCCAATCAAAAAGCCCAGTACCAGGTTGGCGCCGTTGCTGAGCAGCGCCGAGACCAACGGGTTAAAACCCGCACTGTACGCCTCAATCGCATGGTGCAACGGCGTAATCCCGTGAATGACAATACCGCCCCCCACCAGGAACATCGCCAGGGTACCCACCACCGACAGAATTTTCATCAATATCGGGGCAGCGGCTAACAACAATCCCCCCACCGCCTGCGCCAGCGTGGATGATTTTTCCCGCAGCCAGTATCCGAGATCGTCGATTTTCACAATCCCGGCAACGATGCCATACACCCCCACCGTCACCAGAATGGCGATACCCGCCAGCACCATCACCTGATTGAGCAACGGCGCTTCCGCCACGATGCCCAGTGTGATGGCAACAATTTCGGCCGAAAGGATAAAGTCGGTACGTACCGCACCTTTCACTTTATCCTTCTCAAATGTCTTTGGATCCTGTTGCGCCAGTTGCTCAAGACGCTGCTGACGTGCTTCCGGGCTTTGCTCGGCTTTATCGTGGTTGAGGCTGTGCAACACCTTCTCCACGCCCTCAAAGCAGAGATACGCCCCGCCAATCATCAGCAACGGCGTAATCAGCCAGGGCGCAAAAGCTGAGATCAGCAGCGCCAGCGGCACGAGGATCAATTTGTTAATAAAGGAGCCTTTCGCCACCGCCCACACCACCGGCAATTCGCGATTGGCTTTTACGCCGGTAACCTGTTGCGCATTCAGGGACAGATCGTCACCCAATACCCCGGCGGTTTTTTTTGCGGCCACTTTGCCCATCATGGAGATGTCATCAAGCAAGGTGGCAATATCATCCAGAAGCGTCAGTAAGCTGGTTCCTGCCAAAATGTTTTCCTTATTCCTGTTCGTGATCCTGACAACAGGGGCAACGCTCGACCGCCGTCACTGACATATCGGCGATGCCCGCACAATCCCACTCAACGCGTAACGGCTGCCCCGCCACATCCCCGGCATGCAAATATTTGCTCACCGGACTTTCCGTCATACCCGTAATCTCTTCGGTGGCGACCAGCGTATCACCCAGATAGATCCGGGCGGTGGCTCGGGTGTTGACCATCCGTTCGTCACGAAGTTGGTACAGGCGTTTGACCGTCAGTTTTATGCTGCTCATGGCTATGTTCCGCGTCCCAGAGAAAGGAGTGATCTAAACCGTTATAGCGAGTAAAAGCAACAATCTGCCTTATACGCCGCGATAATGATGCAAACCTGCATGATCGATTTCACCGCTGTGACTGGCGGCCAACAGCCACTCCTCCAGTCGTTCAATTAACGCCTCGTCCTTGAGGCGCAGCTTGCCACGTAACGCACATTCCCAGACGATCAGCACCTTCCAGCCGCTCTCCTGCAACTGCTGAATGTAGCGCCGGTCCCGTTCGACATTACTGTTAATTTTACCGGCCCAGAATTCGGTACGCGTAGCGGGCATTTTGAACAGATAGCAATGATGACGATGCCAGAAGCAGCCGTGGACAAAAATAATCGCCTGCTGGGCCGGGACGACAAAATCAGGTCGACCGGCTAATGCTTTATCCTGCACCCGATAGGTAAATCCACGGTCTTTTAATATCAACGCAATACGCTGTTCAATCGCCGTATCCTGAGTACGAATTGCACGCATATTCTTGCTACGAACATCACGAGAATGGACGTCGGCCATAACCTTTCCTTTTTCTTGTGGCTCCTTCAACTTTAGCGGTTTGGGGCAAAAGCGAAAGCCGCATTCACCACCGGCACGTCGGGCCAATTTCTTCATAGCGTCAGGAGTGGTAGCATAGCCGCTTCACTGTTAAGGAAAAACGCATGCACGCCGAAGAGACCGCCGCGACTGCCTCACCCTCCCCACTCACTGTTTCCGCCACTGACGATGCCACCACGCTGTTGTTGCAAGTGCTGGCAATTTACGCCGCACGCGACCTTGTGAGCACGCTGAGCGACGCCGGTGGTCGCGACTGGAGCGTGCCTCGTCTCAACCGTATTCGTCAGGGAAAGAGTGCAGCACCGGCGTTAAGCAGCGCGGAAGTTGCCAGTTTGCAGGCGTTATTACCCGCTCGTCCCGCGCATTATGACGCGCCTCGTTTTCAGTTTGTCGATCTGTTTGCCGGTATTGGCGGCATTCGCCGTGGCTTTGAACAGATTGGCGGCCAGTGCGTCTTTACCAGTGAATGGAATAAAGAAGCGGTGCGTACCTACAAGGCCAACCACTATTGCGATCCGCAGCAACATCGCTTCAACAGCGATATTCGCCAGGTAACGCAACCGGCCGGTCTGAGTGATGAGCAAGCCATCTATCAACATATTGATCGCACAATCCCTGACCATCAGGTGCTACTGGCAGGTTTCCCCTGCCAGCCGTTCTCGCTGGCCGGTGTGAGTAAAAAGAATGCCCTGGGCCGGGCGCACGGTTTCGAGTGTGAGGCACAGGGAACCTTATTCTTCGATGTGGCACGCATTCTGGCTGCGAAAAAGCCGCCGTTCTTCGTGCTGGAAAACGTGAAGAACCTGAAAAGTCACGACAAAGGACGCACCTTCGCCATTATTATGGCGACGCTGGATGAGCTGGGCTATGACGTGGCCGATGCGGATAACGCGGGACTGGCCGATGCCAAAATCATCGATGCACGCCATTTTCTGCCGCAACATCGTGAGCGTATTGTGTTGGTGGGTATCCGTCGCGACACCCATCTGAGCGAGGGATTTTCTCTGCGCGCCTTACCCGCACTCTATCCCAAAAAAGTCACGACGCTCAGTAGCTTGCTGGAACCCCAGCCTGATGCCAAATATACGTTGTCACCGATACTGTGGAACTACCTTTACCAATACGCCAAAAAACACAAAGCCAAGGGGAACGGCTTTGGTTTCGGTCTGAACGATGCGCGTAATCCGTCGGTTTGCGTGCGCACCCTGTCGGCTCGCTATTACAAAGACGGTTCGGAAATTCTTATTGATCGTGGTTGGGACCGTGAGCTGGGCGAGCAGGACTTTCATCAGCCGGACAATATGTCACGCCGCCCACGTCGTTTAACACCACGCGAATGCGCGCGGCTGATGGGATTTGAAGCACCGGGTGAAACGCGCTTCCGCATTCCGGTGTCCGATACCCAGGCCTATAAACAGTTTGGCAATTCGGTAGTGGTGCCGGTGTTTGCTGCTGTAGCGCAACTGCTATTGCCATTGATCGAACAATACACCCGCAACATGAAGTGATTTCGGGCTGCGGGCACAGCGGTTCAGACTGGAAAACGCGTAAGAAAAAACCCGTCAATTGACGGGTTTTGTTTTATTTCTTTTTCTTGCCCTGCTTCTTCAACAGCGCGCGAATCTGTTTCAGTTCAGCAGCACTCAGTTGATCGGTTACCGCTTCTGCTGTGTCCTGATTGTCGATCGCATCCTGCGCCGGAGCCTGTAGGCTCGCCTGCAAGCGATTCACAATTTCCTGACTCATAGAAATTTGGTTGTCCAGAGCCAGTTGTTTGATGTGTTCTTTCAGCGCAGGATCAATCTTAATCGTTAAATTAACGGTCTCGGTCATCGTGTTACTCCTTATTGATTTTCATCAACGTAGCGGAAGATGCCGAAAGTTAACAGGCTGTCATAAAAATTTAATATTAGACGTGTAGGGGACTGAAATCCCTCAACACCGATTCGTCCATCGAGGTCAGGTTGCCCTGAAGCTCCGCGCACAGTTTTGCCATATAGCGCACCAGGAAGTCGGCATTGTGTTCCGCCAGTTGGCGTCCCGCTTCGGTTTGCATAGTTTCAGGCAGGCGTAATAACTTCTTCTGGAAGTGATCCAGCGTCCAGTGCACATCATTCAATTCACGATCTTTGCCCAGAGGATCGTCGCTGTCGAACAGCGGGCGTCCCAGCGCACCGGCAGTATAAAATACCCGCGCCAGACCAATGGCACCCAGTGACTCCAGGCGGTCGGCATCTTGCACAATCTTCGCCTCAAGGGTTTGTGGCGCGATCGCGGCGCTGAAACTGTGCGCCTGCACGGCATGCGCGACAGCATCTATGTGGTCAGCCGGAAAGTCCGGGAAGTCTTGTTGCAGAATGCGGCGCGTCTCTTCAGCGGCGTAAGTTGAGGCCAGATGACGTTCCGGGTGGTTTTTCGGTAAGTTGACAACATCATGAAAGTAGCAAGCGGTCAGCACCACCAGCGCATCGGCATCGCTATTTTGCATAATGCGTGCCGCGCTCATCCAGACACGGCGCAGGTGGGCGATATCATGGGCTTTATCATCGTGCAGCCAGTTCTGCTGCAACCAGTTTTCGAAACGGTTTTGCCAGCCTGTTAGCGACATCGTGCTTCTCCTGTTATTGCTGTTATAAAGCACCGCCGTCAATGACGAGCGTGCTACTCCTGCAAACATCATAGCGGCCCGGTGATGACACTTTCTTTACACTCCTCCTGCATAATCAACTGCGAAAAAATGCGATCCTGATCCTGTTATAGCGCTGTTAACAGCACTTTCCCAGCACCACGCGCGTTTTCGGTATTTCCTCATCCTCGTTTCAGTTAAACGACTCTGTTTAGCAGTGATAATGTTTTAAAGCCATGCGGAAATAGTGTGTAACGGATTAATTCTGGTTTAACTCACTAGCTTAAAACCCGTCGGTCAACCGATCACCCACGACATATTCTGAAAGAGTTCCCATTGTGTCCGTTATAACGTACTGTATCTGAGAAAAATGCGATTTTGTTTTTCCATTGCATCCAATCAAGCACGTTTTTTGCTTGTGAGCCATTTTTAAAACTGAATACGCACTGAATGCCTGACTATAAGGCGACAAATTATTAAGCAAATTGATTTAAACCCATTATGCTAATTCTGCACATCCGTGGACGCGGATGGTTCAGCAAATTCTCCGGGTTGGTAACACAACAAGAGGTAAATCATGAAAGAACGGCCGATTCTTTTTTCCGAACAGCGGGTCCGCGCCCTGCTGGTTGGCCAGCAAACACAGACCCGGCGCATTATGAAGACTCAGGCTTTCGGCCCTGGTCAGGATCATCACGAAGGCGTACACGCATTTGACGTCAGTGCAAACCATCTGCACGGCTATAAACTGATGTCGATGTCAGACATCAGTTATCACTGCCCCTATGGTAAACCCGGCGATCGTCTCTGGGTGCGCGAAACCTGGCGTGGTCCGATCGTGCCTGAGGAACAGTTGGCAGAGTATGAACGCGAGCCACTCCCCTTCCGCGACCCGGTGTATTGTCAGTATCGCGCCGACAGCAATGAGCTGGGGCAGCAGGATGACAATGTGCAAGATGCGGAGCAATTTGGCTGGCAGACGGCCATCCATATGCCACGCTGGGCCAGCCGTATTGATCTTGAGATCACCTCCGTTCGTGCCGAGAAGATTCAGGACATCAGTGAAGACGACATCATGGCAGAAGGCGTGCAGACCGACTCGCACTTCCTGAATAACTTCTTCACCATGAATATGAACTCCGAGTCGCCTAAAGAGGCCTATCGCAAGGCGTGGCAGAAACAATACGGTGCCACCAGTTGGGAAGTGAACCCGTGGGTATGGGTGATCGAGTTCCAGCGTGTGGAGCGTGAAGGGTAAGTCCTCTCTCCGGCAGAGGTGAGGGGTAAACCTCTCACCTTTGCAATCTCAGTCACAGACAAAATTCTTACTAACAGGTTGAATAGACAGCTTTGATTCTGCGCTGGTAATTTTCGCTGTACCGCGCGAGGATACCGTCTTACGCCCTGAAGAGTGAGTGATGCGATGTTCAAATGGCCGTGGCACGCGCAGGTAGAAACTTCAGTCGCAGCGCTGCCGTGGCAACAAGCGCTGGCACAACCTATTTTCTCTCTGCTTGACGAAAACGAGCAAACCAGCCTCATCGCACTGGCACAGCGCTTCCTGCAACAAAAAAAAATCACGCCATTGCAGGCATTGCAACTCGACGAACTGCGTACCGCCCGACTGGCGTTGCTATTTTGCCTGCCAGTGTTGAAGCTCGGCCTGGAATGGCTTGATGGCTTCCATGAAATTTTGATCTACCCCGAGCCCTTCAACGTCGATGACCACTGGCAAGATGACAGCGGCCTGGTGCATCAGGCGGCGGCGGTGCACGCCGGACAAAGCTGGACCCAGGGGCCAGTGGTGTTGAATGCGCTGGATATCCAGGATTCGTTTGATCTCTCCGGCTATAACCTGGTGATCCATGAAGTCGCACATAAACTGGATGCACGCGGCAGCGGCTACACCAGCGGTGTCCCGGCCATTGCCCTGCGTGATGTCGCCAGTTGGGAAAAAGATTTACTTCAGGCGATGGAGGAGATCGAAGCTGAAGTGGAGTTGGTGGGTGAACAAGCCGCCACCATCGATCCCTACGCTGCCAGCGATCCCGCCGAGTGCTTTGCCGTCCTCTCCGAATATTTCTTTAGCGCACCGGATTTACTGGCAGAGCGTTTTCCCGCTATGTACCGCCATCTGCAACAATTCTATCGTCAGGACCCCCTGGCGCGTTTAGCCGCCACGCGACCGGAAATTGCTTAAAGCGTGATCGCTTTGTATTAATGCTAGCCAGTTGAATACAAATGTATTTTTAGCTGTTGACAGCTCCGGCACTGCCCATTAATATGCGCCTCGTTCCAACGATTCCTCTGTAGTTCAGTCGGTAGAACGGCGGACTGTTAATCCGTATGTCACTGGTTCGAGTCCAGTCAGAGGAGCCAAATTCGAAGAAGAGCAGCCTGAAAAGGCTGCTTTTTTTTTGTCTGTAGCGGCGCGATTTATCGCGCTTTTTTGAAAACCTGTGCGATAAATCGCGCCGCCACCCGCTCGTAAAATCCAGAAACACTTGGTTTGTCAGGAAGCGTCAATAAGCACACGATCAAAAACGTACCAGAAGGTACAATAAGCGTGCTTATTAACTTTCTATCACTTACACCATGAAAACCATTTGTTTTAAAATCAGGCTATTGCCTGCCGCCCTCCTTTGCGCTTTGGCAGTACCTGCCGCACAAGCTACCGACTTCTTCCACCAGGACACCCTGACCGGTGACTGGGATGGCGCACGGAGCGATCTCGCCCAGCACGGCGTTAACTTAACCGGCGACTATGTCTCAGAAACCGCAGGCGTGTTGAGCGGCGGCCAGTCTTATGGCACACGCTACGCTCAGCAGATCCGTCTGGGTGCCACCTTTGATTTGAACCGTCTGTTCAATGCGCAGCACGCCGGTACGGTCCAGCTGTCAATCAACGATCGTCGTGGACGCAGCACCTCGGCGGATCTGGTCGGCAACCGTCTGCCAATTCAGGAAGCGTATGGCGGCGAATATACTCGCCTGAGCGAACTGAGCTACGCCAATTATCTCTTCACCCCGCAGTTGCAGTACAAGCTGGGCTGGCTGGCTATGGGGAATGATTTCGGCGGCCTGTCAATTCTGACCAACTTTATGAACGCAGGCTTCTGTGCTCACCCGCTGTCGATGTCAGGTGGCAGCGGCTGGGGTAACTACCCCAACGCCCACCTCGGCGGTGAGTTAAAGTACAGCTTCAATGATAGCTGGGCGCTGCAAACGGCGGTATTTAACGTTAACCCGGAACAGAACAGCGAATCGTCCCGTGCGTTTAAACCCTTTGCACCGGGCACCACCGGCTATATCGTCCCGGTTGAGTTGATCTACAACTTACAGGGTGAGTTACCCGGTCAGTACAAACTCGGTTACTACTACGACAGTTCCAACGTCGCACGTATCGACCAGCCCGATCGCCGTGCTGATAAACGCTGGGGTGCCTACCTGCTGGCCGACCAGACCATTTGGCAGTCCACTTCGCTGCGCAGCCAGAACCTGCATATGTTTGGTCAGGCCACCACCACCGATGCCGCCACCTCGCCGTTCCGTCACTGGTACTCGGCCGGTTTGGTATTGAATGGACCGTTTGCAGCGCGTCCGCATGATGCGATTGCCATTGGTTATGGTCGTGCGGTGTACAACCAGCACAGTCGTGATAATGCCGTTGACAGTTTGCGCGCCAAAGGCGAATTAGCCGACGCAGAAATGGTAAATGGTCTGGATATTGGCGAACAGCTGGTTGAGATGACCTATACCCTGCAAGCAACGCCGTGGCTGTCGGTACGCCCGAGCGTGCAGTACATCAAAGAACCGGGTGCGTTCTCGAATAAAGAGATTAAAGATACCTGGGTTGCGGGTGTGCAGGTTAAAGTGAAGTTCTAAAACAGAATGCCTTCCGCAGAGCTTGCGGAAGGCATAATTGCAGGGGATTAATGGCCGTTCAGCGCCACATCAACCGTTTTCAATACCTGATGCAACTGTGCCGCATCCACCTGTCCCGGTGCAGACGCCGTACCAATCATGCCAAAGGTCAGGTCATCACCAAACACTTCCCCGGAAAGCCGGGAAATCGCCCCCAGGCCGCCCATCGACATCGTCAGCAACGGTTTACGCGAGTAGTCATTGCGGATCTGCGCCGTAGCATCCATCAGTTTCACCACATCACCTGAATCATGCGGCATCACCGCAATTTTCAGAATATCTGCGCCCATGCTGTCCTGCTTACGCAGACGAGCAACGATCTCGCTGGTGGCCGGGGTTTTCTGGAAATCATGGCTGGACATCACCACTTTAATTCCGGCGGCATGGGCAGCGGTGACCACCTGGTGGATCACTGCCGGATCGCGGAACATCTCCACATCGAGAATATCGATAAAGTGATCTTTAATCAGCGCCAGATAGAGCTTGCCATACGCCTTATCGCTGATGGCTTTCGCGCCACCTTCAGACTGCGTACGGAAGGTCAGGATAAGGGGTTTACCCTGCACTTCACCCGCAACCTGTTTGCCCAATGCGCCAACTTGCGCAGCATCGGTGGCGAAATTCAGATAATCAATACGGTATTCAATCAAATCGGCATCCGGGTTCGCGCCGATAACTTTGGCCTGCGCCAGAACCTGGTCGGCTGTCGCGCCGGTGGTAGGGATGATGACTTTCGGCATCCCTTCGCCAATGGTGGTCTGGCGAATGGTGATGGGTTGTGCGTGTCGTACGTTGACGGCCGCAGCCGGTGCGCTGGTGGCGGCAATGGCGCTGGTCACACCTGGCAAGGCCAGCAGCAAAGAAATCGCTAATACACTTTTATGCAAATTCATGGGGAGTTCCTGTTTCGCTAATGACACACCTGACTGGACGAGATCAGCTGCGAGGCTGTCTCTTTCCGGTCGGTTTATTGTTTTAGTTGCAGATGAATGCCGTCAGGTAATGCTGTGTCGCAGCTCGCTCAGGAATGGGTTATTGCATGGGGGCAGGCTTACTTAAAGGTGAAGTAGCACCGTCATCGGTGGTGGCAGTGGATGTCACATTCGCCACCGCTAAATCCGCGCTCAGCGGGGTCTGATAATGGATAGTGCCGTTACCCTGTGCATTAATGGCAACCATCTGATAGCCGAGGAAATGCTCCGCTTCGTCCATCGTTGCTTTGCTGTTGGAGAAAAACTCAATGCGGTAGGCAGTATTGGCCTCCCCTTTCACGCTGCCGTCGATGGTTAGCATCTGCTGGTCACGCACGACACGGGTAATGACCGGCGCAGGCTGATCTTTATTCGGTGTTGCTTCACATCCAGCCACGTTACCATCAATGGCGCAGATTTTTTCCAGCTTGCTGGTGTCATTGCCGATACCACCGCCACGATTACCGATAAAGGCCGCATGTTCGAGGCCTGGCACATTAAATACAATGGCACCGGCATAACCTGGCAGGCAGCTCCCACCGGCAAAGCAACGTTTAATGTCTTTGCCGTTGTCGACCATAATATTTTCAGTGATCCGGTTCACGGCCGGCCCGGTAATCCGGTTAATGCCAAAGCTGCCGTTTTTACCGGGTTCACCCTGCGGGCGCACGGAAACCGCCACCCGATTGCCGATCATGGTATTCCCGGCCACCACGTTGCCCGTCCCACTTAATGTCACCGCAGAAGAGAGATTGGTGAAGGTATTATCGGCAATGTAGTTGCGATTTCCCCAATTGAGCTGTACGCCGTCGGAATAATTTTCAAAATGATTATGAATCACTTCGTTGTCATTCCCCCACAGCATCTCCAGCCCCTGTGAAGGTTCCTGGTTATGTACGTTGTCGGTGGTGACAAAGTTATCCGCAATCAGGTTAAACGAGGCACCACGGGTGGCTTCCATCGCATCACCATTATTAATAAACGTATTGCGGATAATTTTATTACGCTCGGTGGTGGTGGCGGTCGAGTTACCCTTGCCATCATCCCCGGTCAACATAATACCGGCACCGCCATGATTACCGACGATGCGGTTATCTTCAATCACGTTGTTTTTGGCGCGATTCACCAGAATCCCGATACAGAAATTACGCACTTCAACCCCTTGCAGGGTGACATCATGGGTATCGCGCAGCACCAGACCCGGCATGGTCGTGGTACGCACATTAGCACCGTACTGGCCAGGGACGGCACCGGGGCAGGATTGCGGGTCCACACCTTTAATATATCCAGAACCGTCGATGGCGACATATTTCCCTTGTTTAAGGAAATCGGTGTTAATAATCTCTACCGGACCTTTAATTTCCGGTAATGGTTTATTAGGTTTGATAATCAGTGGCTGGTTATTGGCGGAGTGTAATTCAATACGATAATGTCCGGGATTTTGGTTGTTTTTTTCCAGCGCCCAGCGCAGCGTGCCCTGGCTGCCATCATCGGCAGGAGACGTCACCCGTAATACTTCAATACCTTGTGTTGCGTTATCTGCGGCGTGCGAAGCCAATGGCAATAGCAACGCTATTGCACAGGCAATGTTATTTTTAATCATGATGAATTCCGATCTGACTAAAGTAGCCGGAAATAAACACCGTTACTTTCCGGCCCCTGGTTTAATGACTTTTCCATCCCCGATATAATTGTTTTTTACCCTCCTGATTTAAAAGAAGCTGGTCCATAAAGAAGAGATTGGCATCGCCAGCACCAGAGCAGGCAACATATTGGCGACCGGGAAGATTTTAATGCCGCAAATGCGAAAGCCTGTGGCGAACATTAATACGCCGCCAACCGCCGAGAAATCAGCCTGCATCGCGGGCGTGGTTAACGGCAGGATAAACACCGCACCATAGGCGAGCAGTAGCTGAATAATCAGCTGAGGCACCGCAACCACCGCCACCGCGAAACCGAGCGACGTGGCAAAAATCGCGGCGGTAAACAAGTCGAGAAAGGATTTTGCAATCAGGACGCTGGTGTCACCGGTCATCCCTTCATGCATCGAACCGAAAATCCCGGTGCCGCTGGCGCAAAACAGCACGATGATCGCCACATAACTTTGCAGGAACTGCTCCTGCGACTCCTTATCCTGTTCGCCGGAACTGACGAACATCTCGACCAGTCCACGCGCTTTGCTGCCGAGCTTACCGATACCTTTTTCCAGATAACACAGCTCACCCAGCAACGCCCCCAGGATCACCGATAACACCATCACCGGCATATGGCTGACTTTCACCACCAGCACAATCCCCATACACATGGAAGCTGCACCGAAGATCAGCGGCATCGAGGTTCTGATGCGTTCTGGCAGACGCGAACTGAGCAACGCACCGACAATGCCGCCGATCAGCACGGCAGAGCCATTAATATAGGGTCCTATAATCACGATTTATTACTCCTGGTCATTAAAGTCACGTCTTCCCCCCAGCGCGGCAGATCGGCACAATCCAGATCCATCAGCCCCAGAGCACGCGCCACGCTGTGCGCAATTATCTCTTCAACAGTTTGTGGCCGCGCATAAAGCGCGGGCACCGGCGGAAACACAATCGCGCCGGATTCCGTCGCCTGCTGCATATTACGGATATGCCCCAAGTGAAGCGGCGTTTCCCGCACCATTAACACCAGGCGACGGCGTTCTTTCAACACCACATCGGCTGCACGCGTCAGCAGATTGTCAGTCAGGCCATTGGCGATAGCCGCCAGGGTGTGCATCGAACACGGAGCCACCAGCATGCCAAGGGTGCGGAATGAGCCACTGGCAATGGCGGCCCCGACGGCACGGATGGGATAAACCACATCGGCCATTTCCGCGACATCTTCAGCAGTAAGATCGGTTTCATGTTCGCGATTGAGGTGCCCGGCTGGCGAGATCACCAGATGGCTCTCCACCTCCAGCTGACGTAAATAACGCAATGCCTGTACGCCATAGGAAAAACCAGACGCTCCGCTAATGCCAACAATAACCCGTGGTTTACCGCTGCTTCGAATGACAGACCCTGACATGCTGCCTCCTTATTTTTTGTTGAAACCTGGGATGAAGCGATTCACATCCACTTCGAGGAATTCGCTACGGTGGAAGTTAGCTTTCAGGTGGTAAGGCACGGTGCAGTCAAAGATAGTTTTGCAGGCAATACCGTGGTCGCGTACTGACGGGCTGTAGGCCGGATCAGAGGACGGATCAAGCGGATGGCAACGTACACCCGGAATAAACACGGTATCGACATCGCCCTGATAACGGGTGGTCATCGCCCAGATCACATCGTTAATATCAAACACATCGACGTCTTCATCCACCAGCATCACATGTTTCAGCTCAGAGAAAGCGGAGAACGCCAGCAGTGCCGCCTGACGCTGACGACCTTCATCCGCCGGGGTGCGTTTTTTCACCTGCAACACCGCCAGATATTTGCCGGTGCCCGGTGTCGGACAGTGTACGGTCTGCACGAAACCTGGCAGCGCGCGTTCCACCATCTGCAAAATACTGGCTTCAGTCGGGATACCGGCCATATTGGTGTGTTCATCGCTGGGGCCAATACAGGTTTGCAGGATCGGTGAACGACGATGGGTAATGGCTTTGACTTTGATCACCGGCACCTGAGCCTGTGCCGCACCGGTATAACCGGGGAATTCAGGCATCGCTTTGCCGGAATTGGTGTTCTGGTCTTCACGTACACGTACACCGGGCAGCAACTCACCTTCAATCACCACTTCCGCATTGGCGATGGCGCGTGCTTTCACGGTCAGACATTCTGCTAACTCAACGGCCTGGTTACGCAGGCTGCCGGCAATCGACAATTCATCAAAGCCCAGCGGCGTTGTTGGCGGTTCAAAACAGGCACCAATCTCAATCGCCGGATCGACACCGATGCTGATAGAGATCGGCAGCGGTTTACCGGCCGCTTCAGCTTTCTGACGGAAAGTATCGAGGTGACGGCCTGGCACGAAATACATCGAGATTTCGTCTTTGCTTTGCACGCACAGGCGATGGATGGTGACGTCGTGTTCACCGGTTTCCGGATCGGCGGCGTAACACATACCGAGGGTGAAATAAGGGCCGGCATCTTCCGGGGTGTTGGTTGGCGCAGGCAGGATTTTCAGGATATCGAAGTCCGGATCGCTGGCCAGATGCACCACTTCCTGAGATACCGCTTGTTCACGCGGGATAACAATCGGCGCGATCGGGTTAGCGACCGAATCTTTCAGCATAAACGCCAGATTTTCCGGTGTGGTGCCAAACAGGCGTGCCACACGTTTACGTGAAGACAGCAGGCCGATAAGCACGCGCATATCGTTGTAGCCTTTGATTTTGTTGAAAATCATCGCCGGGCCGATTTGCGTCGGACGTTTTACCGTGCCGTGTGCACCGACATAACGGTAAACGCCGGATAATTCCGCGATCGGATCTACAGGTTCATCGGTGTAAATCAATTCATCATCGTACTGGCTTAACACCTCCAGCGCGGAACGTAAATCGGTGACTTTTACTTGCTTCTCAGACATCTCAATGTCCCTCTTGGTCGTGGTAACCGGTGATGCATCGGCGCAGACAGGCGCTGGCACACCTTGAGAACAACAGGAGCGAATTCAGTGGCATAGAACCGGCACCTCCCGTCGTTACCCCCACAGTGTTAGAGGATCACTGATAAGAGTCCAATAATAATACCTGGCGTTTTGATAAAGAGTTATTATCAGTAAAAATCAGGAGGACATCGATGGATTACCGACATTTACACGCCTTTGTCGTACTGGCGGAGGAGCTGCATTTTGGCAAGGCGGCACTGCGTCTGAATATCGCTCAACCGGCGCTGAGCCAGTACATCAAGGCGCTGGAAAAGGAGCTGGATCTTGCGCTATTCACCCGTGACCGGCGGCATGTGGCGCTGACGTTTGAAGGTGAGCAACTGGTGGAAGAGGCACGTATCGCATCCAGTCATTACACCAAGTTCCGCGAAAATGCGCGCAGTTTACGCCTGGGATATCGCGGGCAGATCAAGCTTGGTTACGTCGGTTCTTCGATACTCGACCCGGCACTCACGCTGTTAATTAATGGTTATCGCCAGCGTAAACCAGGCATTGATATCGTGATTGAAGAACGCAATGTTCACGAACAGCTTACACTTCTGTTAACTAATCAAATAGATATCGCCCTGGTACGCTCACCGGTGCCACGATATGATCATCTGGACTATCTCGATCTCGCCACCCGCCCGTTGATTGCGGTGCTCTCACGTCGCCACCCGCTGGCTTCCCAGCCGCGCATTGCGTTGTCACAACTTGCTGCTGAACCCTTTTTGATGCAGGAAGATCCGCCTGGGGTTGGCCTGGGCTGGTCAGCGCTGAACGCCTGCCAGCAGGCGGGATTTGTGCCACAGAAAATCCAACCCACCCGTGATGTCTCGGTGGCTATCGGTCTGGTGTCGATGGGGATGGGGGTCACGCTGGTACCCGAAACCCAGCGTTCGGTAATGATACCCGACGTGGCCTACTGTTTTTTGCAGGATCAGCATGCCACTTCAACGCTGACCATGAGCTGGCAGCGGGAGATAAAGAATAAAGCGTTACATGACTTTATCCAGTTTGCCCGTGAGCTGACACAATAGGCACTCACAGCGCGATAAATCGCGCCGCTACACCTCGGTCCAGCCACGCAGCAGGTTGTGATACATATTCAGCAGCGACAGCAATTCTTCGCTGTCGCCGTGACGCGCTTTCAGGCTCTGAATATTGCGGTCCAGCTCAAACAACATTGCGCGTTGTTTGTCATCGCGCACCATCGACTGAATCCACAGGAATGATGCGACACGCGCGCCACGCGTCACCGGTGTCACGCAGTGCAGGCTGCTGGAGGGATACAACACCAGATGCCCGGCGGGCAGTTTAACCTTGTGCTGGCCGTAGGTGTCTTCAATTACCAGTTCGCCACCGTCATAGCTCTCTGGTTCGCACAGGAACAGCGTGGCGGAAAGATCGGTGCGCATCCAGCCTGCCGCGCCGTTGTGACGCACCGCCCCATCGACATGAAAACCGTAGGTTTCCCCCTGCTCATAACGATTGAATAGCGGTGTGGAAATGCTGCGTGGTAACGCGGCGGAAAAGAACAGCGGGTTGTTGTTCAATGCCTGCAACACCGCCGCCTGCAACCGATCATAGAGCGGCGTACGGGTGTCGATCTGCTGGTTATTTTTCACGGTGGCACCCTGGCTGCCGACCGTTACCCGGCCATCTACCCACTCGGCCTGTTGCAGCAGCGTGGTGAAACTGGCGACCTCTTCCGGCGTGAGCACGGCAGGAATGTGATACATCATCGCGTTGTTCTCTCTTAAAACGTGGGATTAGCACATAGGTAGCGGCGCGATTTATCGCGCCGCTACAGCCGTTAGAAATGCACGTTAGCCGTCAACAGGAAGGTACGCGGCTCACCCGGATGGTAGCGGTAACCACTCTTGTTGATGGAGGCAACATAGTTGGTGTCGAAAACGTTGTAGACGTTAAGCTGCAAATCAAGGTTGTTATTCACCTTATAGCCCAGCTTCGCGTCTGCTACCCAGTATCCTTCGGTGTGGTCTGGCGTGCCCACCGCACCATCGCTACCGCGACGCAGGCTGCCAACATAACGTGCACCGGCTCCCACTGACAGTGCATCGGTGGCCTGATAGTTGGTCCACAGGGTGAAGGCGTGCTTCGGCGTATACGCCAGCGCCGATGAACCATCCTGCGCCACGCTGGCGCCCTCGGTTACAGAAGCATGTTGCAGGGTATAACCAGCGATCACCTGCCAGTCCGGGGTGATATTGCCGGTGGCCGACAGCTCATAACCTTCAACACGTTTCTTACCGTATTGCGAGTAGGTGCCATCGTCATTGGCGGACACTTCGTTCTCAATATCGGTACGGAACAGCGCCGCATTCAACAGCAAACGTTTATCCAACACTTCCCACTTGGTGCCCACTTCGCTGGATTTGGCTTTCTGCGGTTTGAAATCGGTACGGTTGGCGCTATTGCCGGTGCCACCCGCAGCCAGCGCAAAGTTGCTGCCACCCGGCGGTTGCTGGGAAATCGCGTAGTTAACGTAGACGTTACCATGCTCGGTCAGACGATACAGGGCACCGGCTTTCCAGTTGACCAGATTGCCTGATTTCGCGGTATCGACTGTGGTAACCGGCGTACCGGTCGCCACGCCCGCCGGACAGGCCAGCGCACCACGTCCGGTGCCACCACAGGCGGTGGCACTGTCATAATCGGTGTGATAATTGTCGAGACGAATGCCGCCGTTCAGCTCAAAGTTTTTGGTGATCGCCAGCGTATCGAAGGCGTAGATACCAAAGGTGTCGGTCTGGCCGTTGGCATTAGCACCGTTGCGATTCAACCCACCCAGCGAAATGCTGCTGATCGGATGGTAGATATTCACGACAGGTGCGGTAATCGGGGTGACACCGTAGTTGGTCTGGTTCTCACGAGTAAACTCTACCCCGGCGCTGACATCATGCCCGACCGAACCGGTAAAGAACTTCGAGGTGATATTGGTCTGGTTGGTCAGGATGCGGTTACTGACGTCTTTCAGGTTGACGTTACGCGTCCAGGTCCAGGTGCTGACATCGTTCGGGTTCGGCATGCCAATGGTGCTGCCCATCACCGCCGTCAGCAGATACTCCTGCTTCACCCGTGACCAGCGCGTGGTGTTACGGATGGTGGTGCTATCCGACAGGTCATGCTCGAAACGCATGGTCACCGTATCGGTGGTGGATTTATCGAAATCTGAATCGGTGCCGTAATAGTTACTGGTCGCGACTTTGCCAGACGTATTCAGCGCTGAGGACGCTGCGGTAGGCGAAGAGTAGCCCGGCAGCCCGATGGTCGGAATGCCGCCGTCCGGCGTGTTGTTCTGGTGAACGTGCAGATAATTGAGGTACAGGCGAGTAGAGGTATCAAGGCCAAACGCCAATGAGGGTGCCACGCCATAACGTTCATTCTGGATATTATCGCGACCGGCATCATGGGTTTTTTCACCCATTAAATTGAGGCGGAACGCAGCGTTATCGCTGATCGCCTGGTTGTAATCCAGTGTCCCACGACGCATCCAGGCGCTACCCACGCTGACCGACGCATCCAGGCCGGTATCAAGGCGCGGCTGTTTGCTGATCATGTTGATGGAGCCGGACGGCGCGCTACGGCCATAGTCGGTGCCTGACGGGCCTTTGATCACTTCCACCTGCTCGGTGTTAAAGGTATCGCGCGTCACGCTGCCAATATCACGGATACCGTCAACGTAGATGCTGTTGGAGGTATCCATGCCACGCATATACACCGCATCGCCGGTCGATGAACTGCCGTTCTCCCCGGCATAAAACGCCCCGACACCCGGAACGTTTTTCAGTGCATCAGTCAGGTTATTCACACCCTGATCTTTAATCACCTGGTCAGGGATCACCGTGATGGTACGGGTGGTATCCACCAGCGGTTGGGTAAATTTAGGATCGGCGGATACGCCAGGAGAATAGAGTGAAGGCGTTTGTGCCTCCACCACCAGGGTATCGTCGTTCTTTTTGGTGGTGTTGTCAGCGGCCAGCGCGGCGGCTGGCGAGATCCCGATGCACAGCCCGGTAAACAAGGTCAGCGAGTTAAAGCTGCCAAATGGCAGGTTGCGATTTTTATCCATTTTGAAAAGTGTGGGTTCGTTGTAGTTATTGACGCGCACAACGGGCCGTACAAAATGGCCCGCACCTCAAATGATAAGAAGAATGGTTATCATTTACTTTCGTATTTTTGCATGAGCGCAACGGTAAGGAAACACATTTCTTTACGCTAACATTACGAATTCAATACAATTGAAGGAAGTGAGGAGGGTTTGTAAGAATTATTTAAACAATGTGCAGAAATTCGTCAGAAATGGGCAAAAAAAAAAGCGCGATAAATCGCGCAGCTACGGTTTCGAGCGATACGTAGCGGCGCGATTTATCGCGCGTCATCACAGATGGAAGCATTCATCTTTCATAGTAACGGTAAACCGTCGGATGAAATTCAATACCATACAGTTGGCTTACCGGGATCAGCAGCTCAATATGTTTATTGAAATCCACCTCGTCTTGTTCGACCCCGGCAGACTGTGGCTCCACCAGGCGATTAAACCACTGTAGCAGTAACTTTTTCATCGGCAGTTCTCCAGAAATGTTTGACCCTGTCAGTTAAGCGCAATCCGCCATATAACCAAAACAAGAAGTTCTGCGCTTCAATGCTACAAATTGCATATAACGTCAGGCATGCGGGGGCAGCGCAGCACCTTCGATACGACAACGCAGCCAGTCCCGCGCGCGGTAATAACGCAACGTCAATTGCGGGCCAAAACCCATCCAGAACGGCGCTTTATGCAACGGTTCAATCTTCAGTGCCAACTCGCTCACGGGCATGTCCAGCGCCCACTCCGACAGAATGCCGCCGAGCATACTGCCGGTCGGTACGCCACGCCCGGAGAGGCCCGTCAGCGCCACGACGCCGGGTGCCAGTTGATATAAACGCGGAATGGTTCGTTGCTGCATATCCAGCTCGCCGTACCAGAAATAGTCCCAGCGCAGCGGCTGCCCGATGGCCGGATGCAGCCAGCACAGGCGATCGCTCATCACCTGATGGGTATAATTCATCTCGCGCCCACGCCGCCCCATCGGGAACATTGAGGCGACGATGCGCCCTTGCTGGTTATATTTGTAGACATAGATATCACCACGACCGTCATGAATAGTGGTGTTTAGTGGCAATACCTTGCTGCGCAGTGCCGCATCCAGTGGCTGAGTGGCGGCGACAAACACCCGCATGATGCGAAAACTCTGTTCCAGTTGTGGCCAGCCGGCCACGGTGTACGCCCCGGTGGCGAAAATCACTTTATCTGCCAGCACATGACCTTGTGGTGTGATCACCTGCCAGGCTGTTCCCTGCTTTTTCACCTCGCTAACCGGAGAGGCACAGTAAACTTCGCCGCCCTCCTGCCCCACGGCCCGCGCCAGACCACGCGCATAGCCGAGCGGATTAAGATGTCCCCCTTCATGATGAAACCAGCCACCATAAAAACGCGGACTGCCGCTGATGCGCTCCGCCTGCGCCGCATCCACCGCTTCGGTATGCGCCCCAACCGCGTTGTACTGACGCGCTTTTTCCTCAATCAACTTCATCGCACCCGGTCGCGCCGCCGCCTGGAGATAGCCGTTCTGTTGCCATTCACAATCAATGTGATAATCGCGGATCATCGCGCTGACCTGGTGATTGGCCTGGGTCTGGCGTCTGATTAACCGCTCGGCCCAGGGCTCCCCCAGCAAGCGACGCAGTTCCGGCAGCGAGAAATGGGTAAACGTTGGGGTGCAGTGCCCGGCATTGCGCCCGGAGCCACCAAATCCCGCCTGCTGAGCTTCCAGCAGCATGACCTTCACGCCTTGTTTTGCCAGCGTCAGCGCGGTGGTCAGCCCGGTATAACCACCACCCACGATGCAGACATCCGCGCGATGTTCTCCCTGCAAGGAGGGCAAGTCAGGCGCGGGTGCCGCCGTGGCAAACCACAACGAATCTTCGAACGGGGAGAATCGGGCCATTGCGCATCACCTCACTCTTTGTCGCTGCGGGCGTCCAGCGCATCGCGCAGCCCATCACCAATGAAGTTAAAGCAGGTCACCGCCAGCGTAATGGCGATGCCCGGCACCAGCGCCAGCCAGGGCGCACGGATCAGATACTGCTGCGCGCCGTTCAGCATATTGCCCCAACTGGGCAACGGCGGCTGGATACCGTAACCGAGAAAGCTGATATAGGCTTCCAGCAGGATGGCGCGCGCCACCGTCAGCGTGGCTGCCACGATAATCGGCCCGACCACATTCGGCAGCAGCTCACGGAACATAATCCAGCGGCCGGAAAGCCCCAGCATCCGTGCCGCCAGGATGTATTCACGTTCACGCAACGAGCGCACCTCGGCCTCAACGATACGCGCTACTTCCATCCAACTGGTGACGGCGATAATCACCGTGATCATTGCCGGATCGGGCTTGATAAACGCCGCCAGCGCCAGCAACAGAAACACGCTGGGAAAGGCCAGAAAGGCATCGACGATACGCATCAGCACGGCACCGACACGACCACCGTAGTAGCCGGCCACAATGCCGACCAGGGTTCCGAGCATGATGCTCAGCACCATGGCAAAGAAACCCACCAGCAGCGAAATACGCCCGGCCATCAACAGGCGCGCCAGCAAATCACGCCCGAGCGGATCGGTACCGAGCCAGTGCCAGCCAGTCAACGGCGGTGCGAAGCGTGCACGCAGGTCAATATGCAAGTCATCAAACGGCAGCAGCGACGGGCCAAACGCGCAGGCCAGCGCCATCAGGATAATCAGCAACAAGCTGGCGCAGGCCAGTTTATGGCGCACAAAGCGTTGTAAGGTGCGGTTGCGTAGCCAGCGCACAGGCGTTACCGGCGGCGTAATCACAGAAGATGCCATCTTGCCTCCTTAAGCGGGACGAATACGCGGATCGACCAGCGCAGTGATCACATCCGCCAGCAGGTTGCCAATCAGCACCAGAATCGCCGAGCACATCAGCAGCCCCATGACCACCGGATAATCGCTGTAGCCCAGGCTATCGAGAAACAGACGCCCCATGCCCGGCCAGGTAAACACCGTCTCCGCCACCAGCGCGCCGCCCAGAATGGTCGGCAGCTGCATCCCGGCGAGGGTGATCATCGGTAACAGCGCATTGCCTACCACATGCTTCAGCAGCACGCGACGTGGCGGCACCCCTTTGGCCCGCGCGGTTTTGATGAAATCCTGATTGATCACTTCCAGCGTGGCGGTGCGCATATAACGACTCCAGATCGCCACATCAACAAAGGTCAGCACCAGCACCGGCAACACCAGATGGCGCAGCACATCCAGCAGCGAACCATCGCCCACCGTGTACATATTCCCGGCGGGCAGCCATTGCAGCTTCAGGGCAAAGAAGTAGATCGCCACCAGCCCGAACCAGAAGGTCGGAATCGACAACGCCACCATCGCGCCCATAGTGGCAAAGCGATCAAACAGGCTATCGCGCTTGATGGCGCTCTGAATACCGATCCAGACACCGATGGCGATCGAGAACACCATCGAGGTGCACATCAGCAACAACGTCGCCGGTAGATGCGAAAAAATGATGCTCAGGACCGGCTGACCATCGCGATATGAACGCCCCCAGTCACCGCGCAGCAGATGACTGAGCCAGTCGAAATATTGCACCGGCAACGGTCGGTTCAGCCCCATCTGTGTGGCGATACGCTGCATCGCCTCCTGGGTCATCCCCGGTGTTAAGGCGTATTGCGACAACGGCCCGCCCGGAGCCAGATTGAGGGCAGCGAAACCGATAATGGATACCAGGAACAACAAAATGATGCTTTGACCGCAACGTCGTAACAGAAATGCGCCCACGGCTCTCCTCCCCGGCGTGACGGCTTCCTGCCCGTCACGCACGTTGTGAATGGAATCAGGCTTTCTTATCCCAGTACCAGGTGTTGGCGTTCCAGCTATCGATACGCACGTTGATGTTGGGCGTGATATTCTCCGCGCCCTCTTTGTGCCCGCGCACGTTGGCAAAGCTGAACAGCGTCAGGAATGGCATGTCCTTCCGCACCAGCGACTGGATTTGCAGGTAAGCCGCTTTGCGTTGCTCCGGCGCGAACTCGGCACTGCCCTGCGCCAGCAGTTTGTCCACTTCGGGATTTTTGTACTGGAACACATTCTGCCCCGCGCCCCCCTGCGCCGGGATGGCATCAGAACGCATATACGTGGCAGTATCGGGATCAGAGCCGGTGAGGTAATTCAGGCCGACAATGGCGCTGTCAAACTTCGACAGCATCCAGTAATCCCCCCACATCACCGCCGGTGGCAGGTTGGAAATCTTCATCTCCACACCAATCTCCTGGAAGCTCTGCTGCATAAACTGCTGCATCTGTTCGCGCAGATGGTTGCCAGCGGTGGTGGAGTTGGTAAACGACAGTTTGACGCCATTCTTTTCGCGAATACCGCCCGCTCCCGGTTTCCAGCCCGCTTTATCCAGCAGGGCTTTGGCCTTGTCGAGATTGAATTCGTGTGCCGGGAGGGAGGCGTTGAAATAGGCCGACTGACGCGGCATATAGGTTTCGGTCGGTTTCGGCAGTCCGTAGTAAAGCGCATCAATAATGGTTTGTTTATCAATGGCGTAATACAACGCCTCTCGCACGGCCGGGTCCTGGAACTGAGGACGGGCGAGGTTAAACGCAAAGTTCTCAATGGTGGCGCTCTGGAATACGTCCACCACTTTCCCCGGTAATTTTTTCGCCTCGTCGTAGTGGTCGGCTGAAATCCACTGCAACCCGGCGATATCGATATCGCCAGAGACAAACTGGGTATACATCACGTTGAGATCCGGGATGTACTTATAAATCAGACGGTCGAGCTTCGGTCCATCACCGTAGTACTCTTTGTTAGCGGTCAGTTCGATATGATCGCCCGGCACGCGCTGCTGCCACTTGAACGGTCCGGTGCCAATCGGCGCGCTGTTAAACGGCGCGGTGTTTTTGTCCTGCACGTTGGCAAAGCCGTGTTTGGGAATGATAAAGGTGGCGGCGAGGATCGAGGTGTAAGGCGAATAGGGTTTCTCCATCCGCCATTTGATTTCAGTCGGTGAGACAATGGTGATATCACGCACCAGTTCATGTCCGGAACGGCTCCAGCTGCGGAAATTCGGGTCCACCAGCAACTCAAGGGTGAACTTCACGTCTTCCGCAGTGAACGGCTGGCCATCGTGCCACTTCACGCCATCGCGCAGTTTGAGATGAAAATTCAGCCCATCGGCAGAGATGCCGCCATTAGCCTGGGTTGGCACTTCGGTCGCCAGTGCCGGGGTGAAGTTACCTTTCTCATCAACGCCGAACAGCGGATCAAACAGGCTGAAATGCAGACCGTCATCCACCTCGATATGCGGCATCAACGGGTTGAACACCGTCGGTTCCTGCGAGAATCCGACCACCATCTGTCCACCGCTACCGGCTGCTCCGGTCATCGCCGCGCGTGCGACATTGCTGCCAAACAGCCCTGGCAGCGCCATCGCGGCGGTGCCGGAGGCCAGATACACCAGCGCCTGCCGACGGGAAATTTTTGGCAGGGAATCTGCAAACTTATCACTCATCGTTTTTCCTCAGGTGAACAGAAACACAACGCCGCGCAGCGGCAATCAGAGTTAGTAGCCGGTCATAATTTCAATCTTCGAACCATCAGTGAAACGTGAAAAACGGAACGCTTTCGGGTCCACCACCGGCGTGCGGTTCAGCACCAGATCGGCGGTGAGACGCCCGGCTCCCGGACCAATGCCAAAGCCGTGACCCGAGAAGCCGGTCGCCATCACCAGGCCGGGATAGCGGTCAACATGGGAAATCACCGGAATGGCGTCGGGCAGCACATCGATGCATCCGCCCCAGCGTTGCGCCACCTTCAGTCCGGCCAGCGCCGGCAGTTGCTGCTTCAGTTGCTCCAGCACGTTATTGGTGAGTTTTTTCGACGGCGGCAGGTCCAGTACGCGGCAGTACTCAAACGGGCTGGGTTCATCCAGATGCCAGTGGCGTGCCATCCGCCACTCGTCATAGAAACGTCCGGTCAGCCGCAGCCGCAACGAACCCCATTCATGGCGCAGCGCAGGCAGGAAGTTACGCGCAAAGCGGAAGCTGTCCGGCACAATATCCACTTCACTTTCATGACCGGAGGCGATGGAGTAGCCGCCGTCCTGACGTTTGCGAATGGCAAAATCGCGTGTCCAGAATGCCGCTTCCGGGCCACCGGGCAGTGGCTCAGTGCGCACCACGCTGTTTAATACCTTGAGCTGCGGCAGAAAAAGGCCAAAACGTTGTGCCATCAAACTGGACCAGGCGCCTCCTGCCAGCACCACCGTCTGGCAGGCGATGGCACCGCGTTCGGTTACCACCCCGGAAATCCGCCCACCGCTGGTTTCAATGCCGCGCACCGCGCACTCCGTCAGAATATGAGCGCCGTGGCGACGCGCCGCTTCGGCAATGACCGGGGCCGCTTTCTGCGGCTCGGCGCGGCCATCATCCGGGGTGTAGAGTGCACCAACGCCCTGCACTTTATGGCCGGGAAACAGTTTCGCGACCCCGTCACGATCCAGCATCTCAGCACGAAAGCCGGTGCCATCCATATGGCGCGACCAGTTTTGCAGTTCACTGAATTCCTGGTCGTTAGCACAGTTAAAGGTGATGCCTGCACGCCGATAACCGGTATCCGCCTGTAAACGCTGATCCAGTTGCTGCCAGAGTCGCAGCGATTCAGCCATCAGCGGCACTTCACGCGGATCACGCCGTGCCAGTCGCACCCATCCCCAGTTGCGGCTTGACTGCTCATGACCAATGCCGCCCTTTTCGCACAGTGCGACACTGACGCCCTGCTCAGCAATTTCCAGCGCGGTAGCGCAGCCAATAATGCCGCCGCCAATCACCACCACATCGACTTTTTCCGGTAATGTCACATCGCCGTGCACGGGTACTACAAACGGACCTGGCATAATTATTCCCACAGGTTATTGACGGTTATTAATTTCCGACATCAGACGCACGCAGCGATATTTCGGCAACAGTTCACCGTGCGGGGAAAATTAATTTCTCCCCACCGTAATCATCCGATTTTATTACTGCGTTACGGCTGTAAGACTTTTTTTAATAAACGGATGACGGTCTGTTTTTCTCTCGCCGTCAGCCGTTGAAAAAAACGATCTTCCTGTAGCTGTGTCAGCTCACGTACACGCTGTGCCAGCGCCTGACCATGTTCGGTAAGAAACAATGCCTGAGAGCGGTTATCGCTATGATCAGCTTCGCGCCTCAGCAACTGTTGTTGTTCCATCTGGTCGAGCAGGCGCGCCATAGCGGAACGGTCGCGCTGGATCACATCGGCAATCACCGAAGGCCGAATACCGGGGTGGCGGTCGACCACCAGCAGGGTGCTGATTTTGCCGGTGCCGCGCGCCACTTCGAGTCCGGCCAGCTGCTGGTCAAGGTCGCGCGACACGGCGATATTGATGCTGCGAATGTAAAAACTCAGCATATTACCCAAGGGTCCCAAATCCACGTCGGTGGCCTGTTGCGGAACGGCAGGTACGGCTGGTTTTGTCATTCTGCGCTCCACATAACTGAAAAAAACGTCTCAGAAGAAGGGATTAGGGCAGTACAAACTTTCCTCCAGTATTGGTGAGATAGTGGACAATGACAACGACTTTTGTCATAGCTTTTTCCAATTTCACTTAAGATGCCACCCGCTCTTCGGCATGACCGGGAATGGCGCTAACCAACTGTTGGGTATAGCGATGCTGCGGCTCACGGAACACCGCCTGTGGTGTGCCCTGCTCGACAATTTCACCTTTGAACAGCACCGCGATGCGGTCACAAATCTGACTGGCAACGCGCAAATCATGGGTAATAAAAATCATCGCCACCTGGGTTTGCTGTTGAATGCTGCGCAACAATTCCAGCACCTGTGCCTGAATTGACACATCCAGCGCCGACACCGACTCATCAGCCACCAGCAGCACCGGATCGAACATCAGCGCACGCGCAATGCCGATACGCTGGCGCTGGCCACCGGAGAACTCATGCGGGAAGCGGTTCCAGGCACTGGCATCCAGCCCAACCCGTTGCAACAGTTGTTTCGCCTTGCGTTCGACTTCGTGCGGTGTCATGCCACCCAGCGCCAGCGGCCCAGCCGACAGAATGGTGCCAATGGTGTGACGTGGGTTGAGCGAGGCAAACGGATCCTGAAAAATCATCTGGATATAGCGGCGCAGCGGGCGGAATTCGTTCTCTTTCATTGGCTGGATATCACGGCCATCAAACAGGATTTCGCCACTATCGGCCGCCAACAGCTTCAGCAGCACCCGCCCGAGCGACGATTTGCCCGAACCGGACTCCCCGACAATACCGAGAGTTTCACCCTTATTGAGGCTGAAGCTGACGTTGTTCAGCGCCTTCACTTCGCGGCTGCGGCTCAGCCAGCCGCCGTCGCTGCGGTAGGTTTTTACCAGGTTTTTCACCTGCAATACCGTTGGCGTATTACGTATGTCTTTTTCCCCGGCATGCATGCGGGGCACGGCGGCAATCAGCTTTTGCGAATAGGGATGTTGCGGCGCGTTAAGCACCTGCTGCGCCGGGCCGGACTCCACCATATGGCCCTTCTCCATCACAATCACCCGATCGGCAATCTCTTCCACCACGCCAAAATCGTGGGTAATAAACATCACGCTCATCGCCTTGCGCTGTTGCAGGCCACGAATCAGACGCAGAATTTGTGCCTGTGTGGTGACATCGAGCGCCGTGGTGGGTTCATCCGCAATCAGCACATCGGGGTCGAGCGCCAGCGCCATGGCGATCATCACCCGCTGACGCTGCCCGCCGGAGAGGCGAAACGGATGTTGATGCTGGATTTTATCGGGCTCCGGCAGCCCCACCTCTTCCAACAGCGCCAGCACTTTTTGCTGGCGTGACGCGGCAGTGCCAACGTTGTGCGCCAGCATCACCTCCGCGATCTGCTCGCCGATGGTCATCAATGGGTTGAGGGCCGACAGCGGGTCCTGGAAAATGATGGCGAGGGTTTTGCCCTGGAGCTGGCGCAACTGTTCCGGCGTTTGTTGCAGCAGATTGGTGCCGCGCAACAGGATCTCGCCACCCTGCACGCGCAGGGCTTTGGGTAACAGGCCCATAGCAGCATGGGCGGTCACGGATTTGCCCGAGCCGGATTCACCGATAATGCAGAGAATTTCTCCCGGCCACAGATCAAAGCTGAGATTTTCCACCGCAAAGCGACGGTCCATCCCGGCGGGCAGCGCCACCGAAAGTTGGCGCACGGAAAATAATGGGGCGATGTTGTCAGGCTTTTCCATATTGACGCTCCTGGTTGCACAGAAAAATAATTTTTTCAGTATCTAAGCCAGCGGTTAAATAACGGAATTGACCAGCAGGATGAATTTAATTTTTAAATTAAGAAGGGAAAATGACACAGAAAGGTTGAGAATAAATAATAGGTTTTACTTATTTGCCTGGGCGGTGGTGTACGCTGATACCCTCACCCCGGCCCTCTCCCGCAAGCGGGAGAGGGAGGTAGTGCAAAATGGTAGCCGGTGCACGCATCAGTCCCCTCTCCCGCTTGCGGGAGAGGGTTAGGGTGAGGGCATTACCCTCCGCTTCTGGCGATCATCCGGCGATAATTATTCAGCCATTTGCCGCTGGTCAGACGCCACCAGAAGCAGATACCGCGCACGGTCCAGTCGAGGAACATGCCAAGCCATACGCCAATCACCCCCATACCCAGCACAATGCCAAGCAGATAACCGGCCACCACGCGCGCGCCCCACATGCTGAACATCGAGACATACATGGTGTAACGCGCATCGCGTGCACCTTTCAGCCCGGCAGGTAGCACCCAGGAGGCGGTCCAGATTGGCATAAACGCGGCGTTCAGCCAGATCAGGTGTTTGGTCACCGAAATCACCTCCGGGTCGCGGGTATAGAACTTCGCCAGCAACCCGGCTATCGGCACGGTAATCGCCGCCAGGCTACATAAGCCAATCATCGCCAGCCAGAATACATGTTTGATTTGCCGTTCCGCCTGCATCACCTGGTTACGCCCAAGACGTTTGCCGGTGATAATGGTCGACGCCGACCCCAGGGCATTGCCCGGCAGGTTAATCAACGTGGCGATGGAGAAGGCGATAAAGTTGCCGGCGATTTCGTTGGTCCCCATTCCGGCGACAAAAATCTGCGTCAGCAGCTTACCGCCGTTAAACAACACCGACTCGATACTGGCCGGAACACCGATACTTAGCACCTCCATCAAAATGCCGTAGTTCCAGCGTCGGAAGTAGCTTTGGATGGAGATTTTCAGCGCCGGGTTGATACCGAGATACAGCACATAAATCGCCGCAATCGCCCCGATATAGCGTGAGATAGTCAGCCCCAGCCCGGCACCGATAAAGCCCAACCCTTCCCAACCGAGACAGCCATAGATCAGCACGGTACTGATGACGATATTGAGGATGTTCATCCCGCCGTTAATCAGCATCGGGATTTTGGTATTTCCTGCCCCACGCAGCGCCCCGCTGCCTATCAAGGCAATCGCTGCCGCCGGGTAACTCCACGCCGAGGTTTGCAGGTAGCTGAGCGCCAGCGCCTTGACCTTGGGTTCGGCGCTACCGGCGATGACATCAATGATCAGGTGGCCCCAAACCTCAATGGCGATCACCAACACAAACGCCAGCACCGTCATCAATCCCAGCGACTGGCGGGTTGCCGCGCGCGCCCGTTTGCCGTTGCGTTTGGCAAGGCTGAACGCCACCACCACCGTAGTGCCGAGATCGATAGCGGCGAAGAATGAGATGATCACCATATTGAAGCTGTCGGCCAGACCTACGCCTGCCATCGCTTCTTTACCCAGCCAGCTGACCAGGAAGGTACTGAGGACGCCCATCAGCATCACACATAAGTTTTCGATAAAGATGGGCACGGCCAGCGGCGTGATCTCACGCCATAACAGCGTGCGATAAGAACGGCGTTTCGGATACCACGCCGTATTTCTGATCGCACGCATCACTGCTACGCCAGGATTTTGCAAGGGAATACCAAATCACTTTGGACAAGAAGAATAATAATGATAGGACGCTAACAATTATGCAAAATGTTTCCCGTCAACATTTAATCATTATTACAAACTTTTTGTTCCCGAGGCGGCAGGATGTTCGACTGCGCCTCCCAGATAGGCACTGCGCACCTCCTCGTTATGCAACAATTCCTCGCCGCTGCCGCTGAGTCGTATCTCGCCGTTAACCATCACATAACCCCGATCCGCCAGTTGCAGCGCATGGCGCGCGTTCTGCTCCACCAGAAACAGCGTCATGCCCTGCTGCGTCAGCTCACGCAGGATGGCGAAGATTTGCTTCACCACCAGCGGTGCCAGCCCGAGGCTGGGTTCATCCAGCAGCAGCAATTTCGGGCGGCTCATCAACGCACGGGCAATCGCCAGCATCTGCTGCTCACCGCCCGATAGCGTCATCGCGCGCTGTTTACGCCTTTCCAGCAGTCGGGGAAACAGTTGATACATGCGATCCTTATCTTCGCGCGCAAAGCGGTCGCCGATGGCAATGGTGCCCATCAGCAGATTTTCCTCCACCGTCATATCCGGGAAGATGCGCCGGCCCTCCGGCGCCTGCGCGATACCACTGGCGGCGATAAAATGGGTGGATCGGTGACTGATGGCCTCGCCGCGAAAGCGAATCTCGCCAGCGGCGATGCGCGGCTGGCTGAAAATTGACATCAGCAGCGTTGATTTACCCGCCCCGTTGGCACCAATCAGCGCCACGGTTTCGCCTTCATTAACCGTCAGCGACACCTGCTTCAGTGCTTGCACCGGGCCATAAAATACGTCCACCTGTTCAAAGCTCAGCATCGGTTCAGACATGGTCATCCTCCTCTTCCGCGCCGAGATAGGCGGCAATCACCCGTGGGTCATGACGGATTTGCTGCGGCGTGCCTTGCGCAATCACGTCGCCGTGATCCAACACCACGATATGATCGGAGATACGCATCACCATCGGCATATCGTGTTCAATCAACAACACGCTGATACGATGGTCGGCGCGCAGCCGATGCAGAATCTGGCTTAACGCCTCGGTCTCCACCGGGTTCAGGCCTGCCGCCGGTTCATCAAGGCAGATCAGCTCCGGGCGGGTACACATGGCACGGGCAATCTCCAGTCGCCGCTGCTGTCCATAAGATAAGGTGCCCGCCAGTCGGTTAGCGCTGCCCACCAGGTCAACGTTCTCCAGCCAGTAAAATGCCCGGTCCAGCGCGCGATTCTCCGCTTCGCGATAACCACGGGTATTCAGGATGCCAGCGATCAGTTGACGGTTAACCTGCATATGCTGCGCCACCAGCAGGTTCTCCACCACCGACATCTCGCGAAACAGGCGGATATTCTGAAAGGTACGCGCCAGCCCGGCGCGGTTCACCAGATGCGCGCCACCAAACATTTTGTACCAGATACGTGAACCCAGCCGCGCCGGATGCAGCCAGTCACCGGGATGAATTTTCTGCCCCAGTACCTGGATCACATCGGTCGATCGCTGATTGGCGTTAAGAGTGATGCGCCCGCCAGTGGCGCGATAGAAACCGGTCAGACAGTTAAATACCGTGGTTTTACCCGCGCCGTTCGGGCCGATCAACGATGTCACCGAACCACGCTCCACTGCCAGGCTGACGTCGTTCAGCGCCTTAATACCGCCGAAGCGCATCATCAGGTTATTCACCTGCAAAATCGCATCACTCATGGCGCACTCCTTTACGCAGCGGTACACCCACGCGCGCGGTACGTACCAGGCCACGCGGTCGCCAGATCATCATCAGCACCATCAACATGCCAAACAACAACACGCGATATTCGGCAAAGCTGCGCAACAGCTCCGGGGCGACCGTCAGCACAAAAGCCGCCAGCACCACGCCGAGCGTCGACCCCATCCCGCCCAGCACCACAATGGCGAGGATCAGCGCCGATTCAAAGAAGGTGAACGAGGTTGGATTGACAAAGCCCTGATAGGTGGCGAAAAACACCCCGGCGATCCCGGCGGTGGACGCGCCGAGCATAAACGCCGACAGCTTGACCAGCACATGATTCAGCCCCATTGCGCGACAGGCGATCTCATCCTCGCGCAGCGCTTCCCACGCGCGGCCAATCGGCATACGCGTCAGGCGATGTTTGATCCACAACACCAGCAACACCACCAGAACCAGCACCACATAGATAAAGATAAACTTCATGTTCGGGTTGTAGTCGAGATGGAAAAACTCGTTGTAGGGGACACCGCCCTCGCGTGCGCGACGGCCAAACTCCAGACCAAAAAAGGTCGGTGCCGGCACCGAGACACCATTGGGACCGCCGGTGAAGGCCAGCCAGTTGTTGAGGATCAAACGGATGATTTCACCAAACCCGAGGGTGACGATCGCCAGGTAATCACCGTGCATCCGCAGCACCGGAAAACCGAGTAGCGCCCCGGCAAAGGCCGCCATCAAGGCCGCCAGTGGCAACATGCTCCAGAAACCCAGGCCGAGATACTCATAACCTAACGCCAGACCATAAGCGCCGATGGCGTAAAACGCCACATAACCGAGGTCCAGCAACCCGGCAAGCCCCACCACGATATTCAACCCGAGGCCGAGCAACACATAAATTAAACCCAGAATCGCTACCGTCAGCAGGTATTTACTGGAAAGGAACGGAAAGGCCAACGCCAGCACCACCACCAGCGGCAGGACCCAGCGCATCGCTGATCGGTGGCCCGGCTCACGGACATATACCCCGTCATCGCTGCCTTCGAACTTGCGGGCGAAGCGTTGTCCGGTCGGAGTTTGCAGCAACAGGCTGAGCAGCAGTCGCCCCACCATCACCACCCCCACCAGCAGCGCGACCCGCAGTGGCGACAGATGAAAACTGTAGCCATCCAGTACCACGCCGACGATCGGTCCAAACACCACCAGCGCCACCAGCCCGGCCATCAGACAATCCAGCAGCGACTGGCGCACATCCACAGATTGCGTCATTGCACTCATTTCGGCGTCCTCACACTTTGGCAACCAGCGGTCGTCCCAACAGCCCCTGTGGCCGGAAGATCAAGATCACCACCAACAGGGCAAAAGAGAAAACATCTTTGTAATCGGAGTTCACCAGTCCGGCGAATTGCGCTTCCGCCACCCCGAGCAGCAGACCGCCGAGCATCGCCCCGGGCAGCGAACCAATACCGCCCAGTACCGCAGCGGTAAACGCCTTGATGCCGATGACAAAGCCAATGTAGAAATCAAAGGTGCCGTAGTTCATGGTCACCAGTACCCCGGCCAGCCCGGCCATTGCCGCACCAATCATAAACACCAGCGAGATCACCCGATCGGTGTTGATACCGAGAATCGCGGCCATGCGCCGATCCTGCTGCACCGCACGACAAATCCGCCCCAGCCGTGTGTACTGAATAATCCACGTCAGCAGCGCCATGCCGCACAGAGCGGCAATCAGGATAAACACTTTGGTCCAGGTGATTTGCACCACGCCACCATCAATCTCCATACGCAGCACGCCACTCATCAACGTGGGGATGCCCTGCTGATTCGGTCCCTGGCTCAATTGCACGTAGTTCTGCAAAATCAGCGACATCCCAATCGCCGAAATCAACGGCGCAAGACGGGTGGAGTTGCGTAACGGGCGATAAGCGATGCGCTCAATGGTCCAGCCATACACGGCGGTGATGACGATAGTGAAGATCAGGGTGCCGAAAATCAGCAGTGGAAAGGAGTGGATGCCGAAGAAGCTGAGCAGGCCCAGCCCGATGGCACAAAGATAGGCGGAGATCATATACACCTCGCCGTGGGCGAAGTTGATCATGCCGATAATGCCGTACACCATGGTGTAGCCGATAGCAATCAGCCCGTAAACCGCGCCCAGCGTCAGGCCGTTCACCAGTTGCTGAAGAAAGAAGGCGTCCATATGCAAGTCCCGTGCTTAAGGGGAGCGCAAACCTCGCGCCCAATCGCGAATGGCCCCGCTGCACGCGGGGCCGCGTGTCAGCTTACAGCTGGTGATATTTGCCTTTATCGTCCCACTGGTAGACCACGTAATCCGAGACTTTCAGGTCGCCTTTGCCATCCCAGGCTTTTTTACCCATTACGGTATCGACGCTATTCGCTTTCAGCCAGTCGCTGGCTTTGGCGTTATCTTTCCCTGCGGCTTTATACGCAGCGGCCAGTGCCTGCACCGAGGCGTAGGCATACAGGGTGTAACCTTCCGGCTCAAAACCACCCGCGCGGAACTTGGCGATCACCGCTTTACCATCCGGGATCTGACGCGGGTCCTGACCAAAGGTCATGTAGACCCCTTTGGTGTATTGTGGGCCACCGGCAGCAGTCACCATATCTTCCGTCACGATGCAGTCACCGGAGAAGAAGGCAGCCGTAACGCCCTGCTCACGCATCTGACGCACCAGAGGCCCCGCTTCCGGGTGGCAACCGCCAAAGTAGACCACATCCGGTTTCACCGAGGCGATTTTGGTAACCAGCGCGTTGAAGTCTTTCTCACCACGCGACAGACCTTCATATAACACCTCGTTGACGCCACGTTTTTCCAGCGCCGCTTTGGTCGCATCAGCCAGCCCCTGACCGTAGGTGTCTTTATCGTGGATCACCGCCACGCGTTTGGCCTTCAACTTATCGATGATGTAGTTAGCCGCAATCGCCCCTTGTTGGTCGTCACGGCCACACATACGGAACATGGTTTTCATGCCGCGTTCAGTGATTTGTGGGTTGGTGGAACCGGGGGTGATCGCCAGCACACCGGCATCGTCATACACTTCAGAGGCGGGCATGGTGGAGGAGGAGCAGAAGTGGCCGACCACCGCCAGCACTTTGTCCTGATCCACCAGACGGTTGGCTACCGCCACCGCCTGTTTTGGTTCACAGGCGTCATCGCCCTGCACCAGCACAATTTTCTCACCGTTAATGCCTCCGGCAGCGTTGATATCATCCGCCGCCTGAGTGGCACCTTTCCAATACTGTGCGCCGTAAGTGGCATTAGGGCCGGAAAAGGGTCCGGCTACACCAATTTTAATGTCTGCCTGGGCATAAAACGCCGCACTCAGGCAACCAGCAATCACGACCTTCAATGGTACTTGTATGAATTTCAAAGACATGCTTTCAATCCTCAACGGGTCAGGAACGGAGCCATACCACGGCCTGGGAGAAATCAATTTCTGAAACTTAACGAAGTGCGATGAGTGGCCAGCAGGGCCACGGTTAACGATTAAGCAAAAACCTCGCCAAAGGTAAGCATTGGTGACAAGTTTTTGCACCGACAGCGCGTTAAAGCGGCGGGAACACGTCTGCTGATCTTAACCATAGCCAGCGTTTGCCGACGCACCAGCACTCTGATGGTGCAGAATGCGGTCGATCACAGATTCTTCATGGTGCTGAGGGGTTTACCCGCTATGCTATAGCCAAATCGGCCCAAATTTCGGAGGGAGAACCTATGACTACACAACGGAACGGCATCAGCAGCCAGCAGGCGCTGGATGAACTGGAACGCCTGTACGACAACGCGGTTGCGGCTTTACGCAGCGCAATTCGTGACTTTACCGAACAGGGACGTCTGCCGGATGAAACGGCACGGCAGCAGGGATTGTTTGTTTACCCGGAACTGCGCCTTACCTGGGCGGGCGATGGCCCGCAGCAGAACCGCACCCGTGCCTGGGGCCGCTTCACCCATACCGGCAGCTACAGCACCACCATTACCCGTCCGGCCTTGCTGCGTCATTACCTGAGCGAGCAACTGTCGATGATTGAGAAAGAGTACGAGGTGGTGATTGAGGTCGGTCCCTCTCAGCAGGAGATCCCCTACCCTTACGTGATCGACGGTTCGGACCTGTCGCTGGATCGTTCCATGAGCGCCAGCATCGCCCGTCATTTCCCCACCACCGAGTTGTCGCAGATTGGTGATGAAACCGCCGATGGCCTGTTCAACGCCGACGCGCAGTTCCCGCTGTCGCATTTTGATGCGCTGCGTACCGACTTCTCGCTGGCGCGTCTGCGTCACTACACCGGCACCGCCGTTGAGCACTTTCAGCCGTTCGTGCTGTTCACTAACTACACGCGTTATGTCGATGAGTTTGTACGCTGGGCGATTGAGCAAGTACAGGATCCGAACACACCTTACGACAGCCTTGCCTGTGCTGGCGATGTGGTGATCACCAAAGAGACCCAGGACCCGGAAGCGATGATGTCGGACCTGGCGTGGAAGAAGCACCAGATGCCCGCCTGGCACCTGACGTCACCCAATCGTCGCGGCATTACGCTGGTGAATATCGGCGTGGGGCCATCCAATGCCAAAACCATCTGCGACCATCTGGCGGTGGTGCGTCCCCATGCGTGGTTGATGATTGGTCACTGCGGCGGCCTGCGAGAAAGCCAGACCATTGGCGATTATGTGCTGGCCCACGCCTATCTGCGTGACGATCATGTGCTGGACAGCGTATTGCCGCCGGATATCCCGATCCCCAGCATTGCCGAAGTACAGCGCGCGTTGTACGACGCCACCAAAGCGGTGAGCGGCATGCCGGGTGAAGAGGTCAAACAACGCCTGCGTACCGGCACCGTGGTGACCACCGATGACCGTAACTGGGAGCTGCGTTACTCCGCTTCGGCGTTGCGCTTTAACCTGAGTCGCGCTGTGGCGGTGGATATGGAGAGCGCGACAATCGCGGCGCAAGGGTACCGCTTCCGTGTGCCGTATGGCACTTTGTTGTGCGTTTCAGATAAGCCGCTACACGGGGAGATCAAGCTGCCAGGCCAGGCGAATCGCTTCTATGAAGGGGCGATTTCGGAGCATTTGCAGATTGGGATTTGTGCGGTGGAGTTGCTGCGGGCGGAGGGTGATAAATTGCATTCGCGCAAATTACGCACGTTTAATGAACCGCCGTTCAGGTAGGACCCGGTGCGGTTGGTGACCCTCACCCCGGCCCTCTGGGCAGGTGCGGTCTGTGACCCTCACCCCGGCCCTCTCCCATAAGGGAGAGGGAGATGTGCCATATGCTCGATCTGTTCCCTCTCCCGCTTGCGGGAGAGGGCGCTAGCTCAATCTGTTCCCTCTCCCGCTTGCGGGAGAGGGTTAGGGTGAGGGACCAGGGTGAGGTTAATTACGCACTCAACCAACCCAGCTTAATCACAAACAGGATCGACATAATAATCAGCGCCGCATTCACCTCTTTGGTACGGCCACTCAGCAGCTTCACCACCGTCCAGGTAATAAACCCAAACGCGATACCGTTAGCAATCGAGTAAGTCAGCGGCATGGTCAGCGCAGTGACCGTCACCGGCGCAGCCGTGGTGATGTCTTTCCAGTCAATCTCCGCCAGGCCAGAAGCCATCAGCACCGCCACGAACAGCAGCGCAGGCGCAGTGGCGAATACCGGCACGCTACCCGCCAGCGGCGAGAAGAACAGGCTCAGCACGAACAGAATAGCCACGACAATCGCGGTCAGACCGGTACGGCCACCGGCGCTGACGCCCGCTGCCGATTCAACATAACTGGTGGTGGTTGAAGTCCCCAGCAGAGAACCAAACAGCGCAGCCGCACTGTCGGCGATCAGCGCACGGCCCATTTTCGGCACGTTGCCCTGCTCATCCGCCAGACCCGCACGCTTGGTCACACCCAGCAGCGTACCGGTGTTGTCGAACACGTCGACAAACAGGAAGGCGAAAATCACGCTCACCAGGCCCACGTTAAAGGCACCGGCGATGTCCAGTTGCATAAAGGTCGGAGCGATAGACGGCGGTGCAGAGAACACGCCGCCAAACGGCGTCAGGCCAATACCCATCGACAGGAAGGTGACGATCAGGATGCCGATCAGCACCGCACCGGTCACGCGACGCGCTTCCAGTACCACGATGATGACGAAGCCCAGCAGCGCCAGCAGCGGGCCAGGTTTGGTCAGATCGCCCAGGCCCACCAGGGTCGCCGGGTTATCCACCACGATACCCGCGCCTTCCAGCGCAATCAGCGCCAGGAACAGGCCGATACCGGCAGCAATCCCGGCACGCAACGGCAGCGGAATACTGGCGATAATCCATTCACGGATTTTGAACACCGACAACGCAAAGAAGATACAGGCTGACAGGAACACCGCACCCAGCGCGATTTGCCAGGTGTAGCCCATGTGCAGCACCACGGTGTAAGTAAAGAAGGCATTGAGGCCCATACCCGGCGCCAGCGCAATCGGGTAGTTCGCAATCAGGCCCATCAGCACGCAGCCGATTGCCGCCGCCAGACAGGTGGCCACGAAAACCGCGCCCTTATCCATACCGGTCGCACCCAAAATGCTTGGGTTAACAAACAGGATATAGGCCATAGCCAGGAAGGTGGTTATGCCCGCGATAACTTCGGTGCGGACCGTTGTGTTGTGCGCTTTTAGCTTGAATAGTTTTTCTAACATCATCATCTCTCGTGATGGGGAGACGTCACTGACGTGCGTTCTCTTGCCAATGGGGTGTGCATGCGCGTTATTGTTGCGGGAAAAGGCAGACGGCTGCATGCTCGGCCATCAATCCGCCTTGTTACTAAACTCCTTTCCCCCTGTCCTCATAGCAATTGCTATGCCATAACAGGACGCAATCGTTTACCTTCACGACTGTATCTTAGACTCAGACAATTCTGAACCAGAACGAGGCGCGATTATGGTGCATTGCACCATGTGCGCGCAATCGTTTTCCCATCCGTCAACCGGGTAGCGAAAAAAGATTGCGGTAACGCACGCTTTCAAACTCTGTCAGGCGATGCCGCTCACGTTTCTGTTGCCTGATTAAGCAGGCAAAAGTGGTCGGTATACACTCTCGTTAACCCTTCCATAACAAAAGAGGCCCGTAATGAAGCCCGCAATTCTGGTAGTGGATGACGATCGCGCGGTATGCGAACTGCTGCACGATGTATTGAGTGAACATGTTTTTACCGTATTCAGCTGCCATCAGGGAAAAGATGCGCTGACGTTGCTGGATAAACACCCGGAAATCTCGCTGGTGATGCTGGATATGATGCTGCCGGACACCAATGGTCTGCTGGTGCTACAGCAAATGCAGCGCCAACGGCCTGAGCTGCTGGTGATCATGCTAACGGGCATGGGATCAGAAGCGGATATGGTGGTGGGTCTGGAGATGGGCGCTGACGATTATATTGCCAAACCGTTTAATCCCCGCGTGGTTGTTGCGCGGGCGCGTGCAGCATTACGCCGTTGTGGTCGGCTGGCGCAACCCGTCAGCACCCAGGACGAGGGTTGGCAGTTTAACGGCTGGCGACTGGATGAAACGCGCTGCCAACTGTTTAACCCCCAGCGTGAGACGGTGACGTTAACTCAGGGTGAATATGCGTTGCTGCGCGCCCTGGTGTGTCATGCCCGTAAAGTACTGACGCGCGACCAGTTGCTGGAACTCACCCACAGCGAAACGCTGGATGTGTTCGACCGTACCATTGACGTGCTGATCATGCGGTTGCGCCGCAAGATTGAGATGAACCCGCATCAGCCGAGCCTGATCCGCACCATCCGTGGTCTGGGTTATGTTTTCTCTGCGGATGTGATGCGCCCGGCCTCTGCCGTGCATGTCACACAAATCGCCTGATCCATCCAGCGCTGCATCTCGGCCAGTGGCCGGGTGCCGTCCAGCGCATTCGCCGCGTGCAGATTAAAACAGGCGCAGGTATGCGCCAGCTTCAGCGTCTCGGTCATTGGCCAGCCCTGATGACTGGCGTATAACACGCCGGCACAAAAGGCATCCCCGGCCCCGACGCTGCCAACAATCTCTTCTGGCGTCAGTTGCCACGCCGGTTGCCAGCGCCCTTCACCGTTGACCTCCTGGCCCCATGCCCCTTCTGGCGCATGGATCACCACGCGTCGCCGGACGCCCTGCTGCACCAGCCAGGTCGCCGCCGCCGCAAAGGCGTCAGGCGGTGCGATCCCCGTCGCGCTGCGCAGCCTGACACCGGTCAGGGATTGCGCCTCCAGTTCGTTAATCACCAGATAATCGAGCCAGCGCAGTGCGGGCACCACCAGCGCCTGGTACTCCCCGACGCGCGACACAAGATCGAGCGAGGTCAGATAGCCGCGCTGCTGCATTTGCGCCAGTAGATGGGCACCGCGCGTGCCCCAATGTTCATCCGGTAAATCAAGGCAATCCAGCAGCAACAGATAACCGAGGTGGAAGATGCGATGGGAGGTATGGATAGCGGCAAAATGCGGTAAATCGAGCTGTGCATTGGCCCCGCGGGCATGAAAAAACGTACGCTGACCATCCGGTGTGGTCATCACCTGGGTCATGGCGGTGTTCACGCTTCGGGTGCGCTGTACCAGGCGGCGATCAACCTGATGCTGGTCCAGCAACTGCACGATAAAATCACCGTCGCTGTCCTCGCCGATCATCCCCACCCCGGCCAGCGGCAAATCAATCTGCATACGCGCCAGGGTGAACAACACGTTAAGCGCGGCCCCCCCGCTGCATTTTTCACTGTGGTGAATCTCCGCCAGCCAGCCTTGTTCCGGCCAGTGACTGATGCGTTGTACATGATCCACCAACATGCTGCCCGCTGCCAGGATGCCGCTGCGTATTGTCATCTCAGGCCCTCCCGGCGCTGCCGAACACCCGCATCTGCTGAGCCACCACGTTGCTGATATCACGCTCCACCGCCATCAGCAGCTCGGCAAAGGCGTCATAACGCGCCTCTCGCTGGGCAATCTGGTTCTCGATCGCCCCCAGTGCCGCCTGCGACATGCCGGTATAGAAGTTGATTTTGTGGATGCCCAGGCTGATGGCATGGCGGAAATCGGCGTCGCTGATACCTGAACCGCCATGCAACACCAACGGCACGCGTGCCGCATCACGGATCGCCGCCAGCCGGTCGAAATCGAGTTTCGGCTCGCCTTTATACTTACCGTGCGCATTGCCGATCGCCACGGCCAGACAATCAATGCCGGTGCTGCGCACAAACTCGGCTGCCAGTTGTGGATCGGTGAATTTATTGCTGTCGGCCTCGCCAAACAACGCGCCACCTTCATCGCCGCCCACTGCGCCAAGTTCCGCTTCCACCGATACGCCAAGCGCGTGACAGATTTTCACCACCTCCTGGGTCTGGCGCACATTCTCGTCATAACTGAGGGTGGAGCCATCAAACATCACCGAGGTAAAACCCAGGCGGATAGCCTGCATCACCGCGTCGAAGTGCAGGCCGTGATCGAGGTTGAGTACCACCGGAATATCGTGCAGCACCGCTTCGGTACGAATGGCAGCAATCAGATGATCGAGGCTGACATACTTAAAATGCACCTCGGCAATGTTGATGATAAACGGCGAACGTTGCTGTTCCGCCGCGTGAAACAGCGCACGCAGAAAGTGGGTATCGAGCACGTTAAACGCGCCCAGCGCATAACCATTTTGTTGCGCATGAGCCAAACCCTGCGCCAGTGAAATCAGTGCCATAGGATGCTCCTTCAGGCCAGCCAGCGGGCATATTCGTTACACAGCAACCAGCGCGGATCTTCATCCTCATCAACCGGGTTGAAGCGTGCCAGCGGGGTGAGAAAGACATTGTCGTGTTCGTCGTCGTTCGGCATGGAGACTTCCCCTACCAGCACATCGCCGTAGCCCTCTTCGCCCCAGAAGCTGTGCCAGATGCCGGGGACAAGGGTGACGCTTTCACCCGGCGACAGACGCAGTTGCGAACCGGCGGCATGGGTCTGGCGCAGGCCATCAAGGGTGACGTTAACCGGCGTGTTAGCCAGTTGCTGGCCGTCACGGTTGTGCAGCGTGACAATCAGGTTACCGCCGCCACGGTTGATAATGTCTTCCATCTTTTGCGGGTGATAATGCATCGGCGTCACCTGCCCTTCGCGCACATGCATGATTTTTTCCGCATAGGGTTTGCTCCACGGCTTACCGCCGCGTGAGCCGTTGCGCAGGGTGAACAGGGTTAACCCGGTCTGAAAAAAATCCTCGGCACCAAAGCTGGTGACATCCCAGCCCAGATGCAGGGCCAGCAGTTCATCGGCGACAGATTTATCCAGCGCACGCCATTGGCTAAGACCGTAATCGGCCCAGCTCGGCAGGTGGACATCCTGGCGCATAAAGAATTCGCGGGTCAGTTGTAGAATGGCATTCACTTCCGAACGTTGCATCACTGCGTCTCCGGTCAGTGGGAAATTGGGGCGGCGCGAGCCTTAACTGAACAACATTACGCCGCCCAGGTCGGTTATTTCACCGTCCAGCCTTTGTAGCTGCCGACGTTGTTACGATCGATCATCGTCACCGGGATCAGCACCGGTTTGTCCGGCGCTGGCTTGCCTTGCAGGATGTCGTAACCAATCTCCACGGCTTTGGCTGCCATCACCTGCGGATCTTGTGCCGGGGTGGCGACAAACAGCGAACCTTTGCGCTTCAGCGCCTCTTCACCGTCCGGGCTACCATCGACGCCGACAATAAAGAATTCGCTGCGCTGCGCCTGTTTGGCGGCCAGATCCGCGCCGATGGCGGTAGGATCATTAATCGCGAACACCGCATCAATTTTCGGGTTAGCTGACAGCAGGCCGGTCATCACTTCCAGCCCCCCTTCACGGCTGCCTTTGGCGTTTTGGTTCGATGACAGAATCTTGATATCAGGATGGGTTTTGAACTCCGCCTCGCAACCTTCGACACGGTTCTGCACGGCGGAAACCGGCGGCCCGTTGATGATCACCACGTTGCCTTTGTTTTTCAGGCGGTCGGAGATGTATTTACAGGCCATCGCCCCGGCCTGGGTGTTATCGGAGGTGATGGTGGCATCGGCCCCTTCGGCGGCCACGTCCACCGCCACCACCACGATACCGGCATCACGCGCGCGTTTCACCGCCGGGGCAATCCCTTTGGAGTCGGCGGCGTTGAGGATGATCATGTCCACTTTAGCGGCGATAAAGTTATCAATCTGCGCCACTTGCTGACCAAGATCGTAGCCGCTGGAGACCAGCGTCACCTTCACGTCGTCACCGGCCAGCTTGCGCGCTTCCAGGGCCGCCCCTTTGGTGATCTGCACGAAGAACGGGTTGGCGAGATCGCCGACGGTTACACCAATGGCTTTTAACTCTTTGGCCTGGACCAGCGGCGCACTGAGAAGCGTGGCCGCCAGCAGTCCGGTAAGGATCGGATTAAAACGCATAGTCGATGTTCTCCTGCTTTTTTTGGTTTTGTATTGTTGCTGCCCTTGCCCTCACCCTAACCCTCTCCCGCAAGCGGGAGAGGGAACCGATCGAGCATATGGCACATCCCCCTCTCCCTTATGGGAGAGGGCCGGGGTGAGGGTTACAGACCGCACCTACCCCACATGATGCCGGGTGCGATATTTATCGATCAGCACGGCGATAATGATCACCGCGCCTTTAATCACCAGTTGCCAGAAGTACGACACCCCCATCAGCGTCATACCGTTATTCAGGGTGGCGATAATCAGCGCACCAATCAGCGTGCCGGTAATGGTGCCGATGCCGCCGACGAAGCTGGTGCCGCCGAGGATCACCGCAGCGATAGCATCCAGCTCATAGCCGACACCGAGGTTGCCGTTGGCGCTGTAGAGACGCGAGGCGCTCATCAGGCCGCCCAAGCCGGACAGCAGGCCGCTCACCGCGTAGACAAACACCAGCACCGCGCCAACCTTGATACCGGTCAGCCGGGCGGCCTGCATGTTGCCGCCCACCGCATAGATGTGAACCCCCAGCGTGGTACGGCGCAGGATGAACCAGCACAGCGCAATTACCGCAAAGGCGATAACAATCAGCCAGGGAATCGGCCCGATGTAGCCGTTGCCGATCCACTCAAAGTTGATGTCGGAGTTGATCACCGTGGTGCCGTCGGCCAGCAGGTAGGCCGCACCACGCAGCGCGGTATAAGTACCGAGGGTGACGATAAACGGCGGCAGTCCCGCCCACGCCACCAGCAAGCCGTTGAACAGCCCCATGATCAGCCCTGCCCCGAGCGCCGCCGGAATGGTCAGGCTGGCGAAGGCCGGATCGAGCGACACCACCATTGCCACCACCGCGGTAGTACCGAGCATCGACCCCACCGACAAATCAATACCGCCGGTCAGAATCACAAAGGTCATCCCCGCCGCCAGCACGATGTTGATCGACGCCTGACGGGTAATGTTCAGCAGGTTGGCCTCGGTAAAAAAGTTCGGTGCAACAAAGCCAAACACCGCGACAATCAGAATCAAAATCGGCAGGATGCCAACGGTCTGCAACAGATCCGCCATCAGCGCCCGTTTCAGCGTGGGGTTTTTCATTCGGGTGGTTTCACTGGTCATCCTCGTCTCCTCACGCATGGGCCGGCTGTGCGCCGGTGGCCAGCGTCATAATGTTTTCCTGGCTGATCTCGTTCGCGCTTAATTCACCGGCAATGGTGCCGGCACGCATTACGTAAACCCGGTCGCTCATCCCCACCACTTCCGGCAGCTCGCTGGAGATCATCAGAATCGCCACGCCCTGCTGCGCCAGTTGGCTCATCATGCGATAGATCTCACTTTTGGCACCGACGTCGACACCGCGCGTCGGTTCATCGAGGATCAGGATGCGCGGTGCAATCGCCACCCAGCGCGACACCAGCAGCTTCTGCTGGTTGCCGCCGGAGAGGCCACCGGCACGGACCTGAGCATGGGGGACACGGATGTTGAGGGTTTGGATCGCTTCGCTGGCAATCTTCTGCCCTTTGCGGCGATTAAGCAGACCGTAACTGGCATCGCGTTCCAGCGTCGCCATCACAATGTTTTCCTGCGCCGCCAGTTCGAGAAACAAGCCCTGCTCTTTCCGGTTCTCGGTAAGAAAACCGATGCCGTGGGCGATGGCTTCACGCGGTGAATGAATTTTTACCTGTTCGCCATCGATCCAGATTTCCCCGCTGCTCGGTTTGTGCACCCCAAAAATCAGCTGCGCCAGCTCGCTGCGCCCGGCACCCACCAGTCCGGCAAGACCGACTATCTCCCCGGCCCGCACCGCCAGACTACTGGGATAAACCTTTTTGCCATCGCCAAGGTGATTCACGGCGAGACGAATGGCGCCGAACGGAATGGATCGATCTTTGTTAAACAGATCGCTGAGGGGCCGCCCGACCATCATGCGCACCAGCTCACTGGCATTCAGTTGGTCACGCGTCAGGCTGCCAACGTATTGACCATCGCGCAGCACGCTGACACGGTCGGAAAGCTCATACACTTCCGCCATACGATGGCTGATATAGATGATCGCCATGCCTTCACTGCGCAGACGTTTGATCAGCGCAAACAGTTGCTCGGTTTCGCGATTGGAGAGTGCAGCGGTCGGTTCATCCATCACCAGAATGCGACTTTTGCGATGCAGCGCACGGGCAATCTCCACCTGCTGCTGCTCAGCAATACTCAGTCGGCTCACCAGGTCAGTGGCGCTGAACTGCGCACCCAGGCGGTCAATCACCTGTTGTGCCTCTTCCGCCATTTGACGGCGTTTGACTAAACCGGCGCGAGTGATTTCACTGCCGAGGAAAATGTTCTCCGCCACCGTCAGGTTGGGTGCCAGGTTGATCTCCTGGTAAATCAGGGTGATGCCCGCCGCCAGCGCCTCTTTCGGACCTTTAATGGCGTAAGGCTGCCCATCAATCAGGATCTCCCCGCTGCTGGCGGTGTAAGCCCCGGCGAGGATCTTCATCAGGGTGCTTTTGCCTGCGCCGTTTTCCCCCATCAGCGCATGGACTTCACCGGGCCAGACCGTCAGGTCCACCCCTTTCAACGCGTAAAAGCTGCCAAAACGTCGGGTGATTGCCCGCATTTCCAGAATCGGTGTGGCCGTCATCGCTGCGCTCCTGCTGGCAAAGGGTGCAGCGAGTTAATCAGCGACAGATAAATGGAAAATGTCAGCCGCCATTTATATTTGTCATATTTCACCGCCGACCGACTTCTATACTCGCGCTGAATGAGGCCGGTTGGAGGGTGCAACATGAGTCGGAGCCTGGGCGCACGCGGTCGCCTGCTGCTGTTTAACCTGCTGGTGGTGTGCGTTACGCTGGCGGTCGGCCTCGTCGCTATTAGCGGATTTCGCCACGCCGGTCACATTCAGGAACAAGCCCAGGCGCAAACCCTGGCGGATATGAACGGCAGTCTGGCACTGGCACGCGATACCGCCAATGTGGCAACGGCGGCAGTGCGTTTGTCGCAGGTGGTGGGGGCACTGGAGTATCAAAGCGAATCGGCGCGGCTACAACAAACCCAGCAGGCGTTGCAGCAGTCGCTGAGCCGGCTGGCAAGCGCACCGCTGGCGGCACAGCAACCGGCATTGTTGCAACGTATTCGCGAGCGTAGCCAGATGCTGGAACAAAGTATCAATCAACTGCTGCTGAAAGGTCACGAACGCCATCTGCAACGTAACCTGATGCTGAGTGGCTTGTGGCAGGCGCAGCTATTGCTCAACCATATCGATAGCCTTGTCACCAGCCAGCCTCTGTCCCTCGACCTGCGTCAACAAACCGCCCGCCTGCTGACCGTGGCGATTCAGTCCACCGCGCCACAGGCAGCGGTGCGCCAACTGAATTCACTCAATGCAGCCTGGTCTGCCACCCCGTTGCAGGGGGTACTGGCCGACAAAGTGCAGCAACTGGTCAGCACCGAGTTGACGCTGCTGCCGGTTGCCAGCCAACTGGAGCAGAGTGATATCGCTATCGCCTATGCCACCTATCGCATCAAAGCCCTGGTGGCGATGTTGAATGATGACATCACCCATTACGTGCAACTGGTCGCGCAGCAGAATGACGCCCGCAGCCAGGCCACCCATCAGGAACTGGATTCCATCATCGGTTTTATCGTGCTGTTTATGCTGCTGGCGCTGCTGATCACCGGTTATGCCGGTTATTACATTTATCGCAACCTGGGCTCCAGTCTGACCGCGATCGCCCACGCCATGACGCAACTGGCGCAGGGGGAGAAAAGCGTCAACGTTCCCGGACTGGCACGGCGTGATGAACTGGGCGATCTGGCGCGCGCCTTCAACGTCTTCGCCCGCAATACCGCATCGCTGGCGCACACCTCACGCCTGTTAAAAGAGAAAAGTAACCAACTGGAATCAACCTTTCTGGCGATGCGCGATGGCTTTGCCCTGTTCGATAACGGCGGCGAGCTGGTGGTATGGAATGCACAGTACCCGCAACTGCTCGGCATTGCGCCGCGCGAGCTACATCGCGGCCTGCATTACCAACAATTGCTGAAGCGGCTGAAGATTGAACTGCATGGGCTGGGTGAAGCGCAGGAAGTGCGGCTGGCCGATGGCCGCACGCTGGAGTTGCGCTTCAGTCCGGTACCACGGCGTGGCATGGTCAATACCGTACTGGAACGCACGACACGCAAAGCGTTGGAAGAAGCGCTGCTGCACAGCCAGAAGATGAAAGCCGTCGGGCAACTGACCGGCGGTCTGGCGCATGATTTCAACAATCTGCTGGCGGTGATTATCGGCAGTCTGGCCCTGACCGTCGATCAACTGCCGCCCGGCACCCTCGCCAGCCGGGTGGAGCGCGCCCGTCAGGCCGCCGACCGCGCGGCGCAACTGACCCAGCGGCTGCTGGCCTTTTCGCGCAAACAGGCGCTCTACCCACGCGCCGTGTCGGTGGTGGAGTTGGTGGATAACCTTCAAGGCTTGTTGCAGCATTCGCTGCTGCCGGGCCAGCAACTGGTGATTGAGGCGCAGCGCCCCGGCTGGCCCGCGTGGATCGACGCCGGACAACTGGAAAACGCGCTGATGAATCTGGTGGTCAATGCGCGGGACGCGATGGAAAAACAGAGCGGCGAAATCCGTCTGCGTATCTGGCATCAGCACCGCGATGAAGGTGATCGTGTCACCATTGAAGTGATCGATCACGGCTGTGGCATGTCGGCGGAAGTACGCAGTCAGGTGTTCGAACCCTTCTTTACCACCAAAGCGCTGGGTAGCGGCAGCGGGCTGGGGCTATCGATGGTGTATGGCTTTGTCCGGCAATCTGGCGGGCAGATTGAACTGGAAACCGCCCCCGGCCAGGGCACCACCGTACGCCTGTTGCTGCCGCGCGCACCAGTCGTCGCCCAACCCGTCCCTGCGCCACTTCCCGCCACGCTGAGCGACAGTGCTGACCGGCTGGTGCTGGTGCTCGACGACGAACCGGCAGTACGCCAGACGTTGTGCGAGCATCTGCACCAGTTAGGTTATTTAACGCTGGAGTGTGGCGATGGCGAGAGCGCCCTCGCGCTGTTGCGCCAGACGCCGGATATTGAATTGCTGATCAGCGACCTGATGCTACCCGGCAGCCTGAACGGGGCGGATGTGATTCGCCAGGCCCAGCAGCACTACCCCCATCTCGCCACCTTGTTGATTAGCGGACAGGATCTGCGCCAGACGCCAGTTATGCTGCCGCTGTGTGAACGGCTGGCAAAACCCTGGCATCAGGCGCAACTGGTACAGGCGCTGGAACGCGCCTGGCAACGCAGTGAACGGCTTAATCGCGCCCGGCAGGCTGCCACAGCGGCACCGCTTTCCCGCTGATATAACGTTTACGCAGGCGGCTGGAGATGACATCCATCATCATCACGATGGCCGCCAGAATCAGGGTGATAAACATCACCACGTCCCAGTTCCATAAACGCATATTCTCGGCATACACCAGACCCACGCCACCCGCACCGACAAAACCCAACACCGCCGCCGAACGGGTGTTAGATTCAATCTGGTACAGGCTCAGGGCCAGGAAAGTCGGGAACGATTGGGTAAAAATGCCGAAGCGATGCTTCTGCAAACTGTTGGCTCCGACCGCGCCAAGCCCCCGGCTGGGCGAGCGTTCCACCGCTTCATGCCCTTCGGCGTAGAGCTTGCCCAGCAGGCCGATATCCTGCATCACAATCGCCAGCACCCCGGCCAGCGGCCCCATCCCGACGGCGCGTACAAAGATCAGCCCCCAAATCGCCATATCGATACCGCGCAGCACATCCAATACACGACGCATCAGCAGGGAAATTGGTCGGGTGATGGAACCGTGCATGACATTCCGCGCCGCGAGAAAGGAGATCGGTAACGCCAACAGCGTGGCGGTCAGGGTTCCGGCAAACACAATCGCCAGTGTGATGCCAATCTGCGACAGGTAGTAACCAAACGGCCAGTTGGCGAAATCCTGCCAGACAAACATGCGCAGAAAATAACGTCCCAGTTGCTGGCAGCCGATCAGCAGGCGACTCCATTCGATACCAAAGAATTCAAAGAAAAAAACGTAGTACAACAACACCGCCAGGGCGATCAGGGCGATCCGACGCAGGTAACGATTTTGCGCCGCAAACAGTTCCGGGTGTTGCTGCTTCAGCCGGCTGATATCCGGGGCCAGGGCGATCATGCGCGTTCTCCTTCCACCACGCGGCGGCGCAACCAGCCGGAGAGCGTATCCAGCAGTGACACCACCACAATGATCAGCAGCAGCGTAATGCTGACCTGATCATAACGATCCAGTTTGATATTGGTCATCAGCTCCTGACCGATGCCCCCCGCGCCGACCAGACCAAGAATGGTCGAGGAGCGGAAGTTGATCTCCAGACGCATAAAGCTGTAGGAGAGAAAGGTCGGTTTGACCTGCGGCCAGAAAGCAAAACGCATCCGCTGCAATTTGCTGGCCCCACAGGCGGCAAGGCCGCGTACCGGTTTGTCCGAGGCGCTCTCAATCGCTTCATAAAACAGCTTGGTCAGGCTGCCAATGGTGTGCAGCGCCAGGGCGAGAAAACCGGGGATCGCGCCGATACCAAAAGCCATCACAAACATCACCGCCCACGCCAGTTCCGGCATGGTACGCAGAAAGGCGACAAAGGCACGAATGGCGACGCGTGCGCTCTTCGGCGACTGAGTGTTATCGGCGGCGAAAAAGGCCAATACGGCGGCGATACCCACGCCGAGCAACGTGGAAGAAACTGCCAGTTGCAGGGTTTCCCAGATCAGCGGCAACTGGATATTCAGGCGATACCCCCAGTAAGCCAGGGAACCTTCGGTTTTGACATCGGCAAACAACACCGGCAAGTGCAAAACCGGCAGGGTTTCGCCGATGTAGTCAAAGAAATGCGGCAGCGATTGCCAGACCGTCACCAGGTTGAATTCTGCGATGTTGCCCGCAGCGAGATACAGCGCCACCAGCAGCAATGACCACAACAGCGTGTCACGCTTTTGCTGACGGCGGATGCGTTGGTAGTAGCGTTCGAAGTCGGTCAAAGGGGGGAGTCCTGTGGTTGTGTGAGGTGCAGGTTGCTGCCCTCACCCTAACCCTCTCCCGCAAGCGGGAGAGGGAACTGATCGAGCATATGGCACATCTCCCTCTCCCTTATGGGAGAGGGCCGGGGTGAGGGTCACAGACCGCACCCAGTATGGCAAGGGCCGGGGTGAGGGTCACAGACCGCAGAGGTCTACCCACGGCTACCCTTCATCAGATCACGTTTCATATCAATGATGTTCTGATAATCCGCTACGGTAGCCGCGCCGATATGTTGCTCACCGCCCACCGCTTTAACAAAGCAGCTATGATCCTCTTTATCCAGTTTCTTGATGGTATCCACCACTTTCTGTTTAAAGTCAGCCGGCAGATTGTTGCTTACCAGGATCGGGCCATTCGGGATCAACGGTGACTGCCAGATGATGCGAATCTGCTTCATCAGGTCCGGGTGGTCCATACGAATCAGACGACCAAAGGCACCCGAGGTGTACCCGGTGTTGTAGTCGCCCACCAGTGAGGTCCAGGTCACCGCCCCGTCGAACTGACCGTTCAACACGCCGAGGATGTCCTGCTCATGGCCGCCAGAGAAGGTTACGTTAGAGAAGGTGCCTTTGTATTTGTCATCTACCGTACCGCCAAACTCTTTCTTAAACGCCTGATTTGGCATCAGGAAACCCGACGTTGAGTCCGGGTCAGCCATACCAAACGATTTACCCTTCAGATCTTCCAGCTTTTTGTACGGGCTGTCGGCCTTGACGATCACCACCGAGTGGTAACCTTTCGAACCGTCTTTGTCATCCACCACGATCCCGACGATATCCACGGCTTTCGGGTTTTGCAGGTAGACCGAGGCATAGGATGCGGGTGACATGCTCAGTACCAGGTCAATCTTGTTACCCAGCAGCCCCTGAATCACGCCTGAATAATCAGACGAGTTACGCAGTTGCGTGTCGACGTTCAGTTCTTTGTCGAAGAAGGTTTTCACGCACTGGTTGTCGCCAATCTGCTGGGTGGCGTTCTGACCGCCCAGAATCCCGAGGTTAAGCTGTTTTGGTGCATCCGCTGCGTTAACGCCAAAAGCCATCAGAGCGCCAGTCAGTAAAGCTAAAGAAGTCAGTTTCATTGGTGGTTATTCTCTTGCCGTGGGAGTTAGTGGAGCTGGTTAATTTCGTCGCCGTACAACTCGTGCAGCAGACCGTCGGTCAACTGCGCAGGATGTCCGTCAAACAGCACTTTGCCGCGCTGGATGCCGATCACGCGGGTGCAGTAGTTTTTCACCAGTTCAATCGAATGCAGGTTCACCATCACGCTGATGCCCTGTTCGCTGACCTGGCGCAGCACGTCCATGATGCGTTTGGTATTTTTTGGGTCGAGTGAGGCTACCGGCTCATCAGCCAGCAGGATTTTGGGGTTTTGCATCAACGCGCGGCAGATCGCCACACGTTGCATCTGCCCGCCCGACAGGTTCTCAGCGCGTTGCAGCGCCTGCGGCAGCATGTTCATCCACTGCAACAGTTCAATCGCCTGCGCACGGTCGGTTTCGGAAAACACTTTGAAGAAGGATTTCAGCGTAGAGGTCTGGCTGAGACGGCCAAGCAGGACGTTGGTCAACACATCGAGACGCGGCACCAGGCAGAAATCCTGGAAAATCATGCCGCATGCGCTGCGCCATTCACGCATCTGGCGGCTGTTCAGTTTCACCACATCATGCTGCTCCGCGCTAATAATGGCACCTTTGGACGCGCTGATGGTGCCGTTCAGCATATGTAACAATGTCGATTTACCTGCGCCAGAGCGGCCAATCACCGCTACCAGTTCTCCCGCATGCAGATCGAAACTGACATTATCCAGCACGCGATTTTCACCGTATGCCTTGCACAGTCCCTGCACCGACAGCACCTTATGGCCCTGCTGAATGTGCGGAACATAAGGATTGTCGATCACGGTTTTCAGTAGTGCCTGTGCCATCTTCCGCTCCGTTTCATCTGAGGTGTGAATTGCCCGCTTATTACGGCCAAAGGCGATGAAGGCTTGATGACAGGGAAATGATCAAACAATGACAGCACCCGTTACGGTTCAGTGTGTTCTGTAGCGGCGCGATTTATCGCGCAGATTTTTCCTGCAACGCGCACGAAATCGCGCCGCTACAACCACTCACGTAGCTGAGAAAGCGTCTCCGCCAGCGCCCCATCGTTATTCAACGGGAAGCTGTGCGCAGGCAAAGGTTCTGCCGCGCGCGTCAGCCGACGCGCGATCTCTGCCTCGCTTTCGCGCCCGCGCTGGCGCAAACGCGCCGCCAGAATCTCGGGTGACACCTGTAACACCAGCGGTAGCAACTGACTGCCGTAGCGCTGTTGCGCCACTGGCAGGTGCAGACGTGAACCGTTAACCAGCACGTTAAGCCCGCGATCCAGCCACTGGTCGATCTCGGTGCCGAGGCCATACCACAGCCCGTGCGCCTGCCAACTCAGGGCGAACAACCCGAGGGCTTCACGTCGCAGGAATTCCGCCTCACTCAACGCCACATGGTTTTCACCGCCCGCATCCGCCGGGCGGGTAATGTAGCGATGGGCGATCACCAGACGTTCTGGCGGCGCTTCACGCAGCGCGTTGAGCAGGCTGTCTTTACCCGAGCCGGATGGCCCGGTCAGCCAGATCAGGCGCGCCATCAGAACACCAACCTGCCCTGTGACCAAACATGACGGATATGCGGGTGGCCGTGATCGGTATGCGCCAGCACCAGGTCGGCTCGCAGCCCTTCGGCGATGATGCCGCGATCGCGCAGGCCAATCGCGCGCGCCGGATTACACGTCACCAGCGCCATCGCCTGTGGCAATTCCAGCGCGTTGCGTTCATCCGCCACTAACCGGAACACCGCATCCAGCAGACTGGCCGGGTAGTAATCGGAGGAGAGAATATCCAGCAGACCGGCACTCGCCAGCTCCCAGGCCGCTACGTTGCCAGAGTGCGACCCGCCACGCACAATATTGGGCGCCCCCATCAGAACCTGCATTCCACAGGCGCGCGAAGCGGCTGCGGCTTCCAGCGTGGTAGGGAACTCAGCAATGGCGCTACCTACCTCATGTGATTCAGCCACATGCGCGGCGGTTGCATCGTCATGACTGGCAATCGGGATACCGCGCGCCCGGCACATGGCGGCAATCGCATTACGGTTCGGTTGTGACCATTCCGCCGCCAGCGCCAGTTGCTCACGCTCAAATTCATCCATCTGCTGGTCATTCAGCTGGTATTTGCCCTGATAATAATCGCGGTACTTCTCCAGTGACGCGTACTGGCGCTGTCCGGGTGAGTGATCCATCAACGACACCAGCGACAGTTCCGGTGTGCTGACCAGCGCCTCAAACAGCGACAGCGTGGTGTGATAAGGCAATTCACAGCGCAGATGCAACTGATGATCAACGCGGTTAAGTCCTTTGCGGTTGCTGTCGCGGATAGCCTCGATCATTTTGTTGAGGTTATCGAGGCGATGCCCGCCGTCACGCACATCACCGACGCCTATCGCATCCAGTACCGTGGTGATGCCGCTGGCAACCATCAGCGCATCATGGCTGCTCATCGCCGAGTGGGCTGGCCAGTCCACTTTCGGGCGCGGAGTAAAGAATTTATCGAGGTTGTCGGTATGCAACTCCACCAGCCCCGGCAGTAAATACGCCTGCTCACCGTCCAGCGCACCGGGTTGCTGACTGTTGCTGTCGCTAAAGCTGGCGATACGGCCATCGCGCATCTCCAGCGATCCAGACACCACTTCCTCTTCCAGCACCAGTCGGACGTTATTGACGATCATGCTTCTGCTCCTGTTTGTACCGGCTGCATGACGTGCAGGCGATCGGCCACGCGTGCGCGCACCGCTTCGTCATGAAAAATACCCACAATGGCCGCGCCACGCGCGCGCGCCTGTTCAATCAGTTCCACCACTGCGGCGCTATTGGCGCTGTCCAGCGAGGCAGTCGGCTCATCCAGCAGCAGCACCGGATAGTCGGCGATAAAGCCACGCGCGATGTTGACGCGTTGCTGCTCCCCGCCGGAAAAGGTGGAAGGTGCCAGCGACCACAAGCGTTGTGGCACGTTAAGACGCGTCAGCAGCTCTTTGGCGCGCTTTTCGCAAAACGCACGTTCCACGCCACGCTCCAGCAGCGGCTGCATGACGATTTCCAGCGTCGGCACCCGTGGGATCACCCGCAAAAACTGGCTGACCCAGCCGACAGTATCACGACGAATGGCAAGGATCTGGCGCGCCGGAGCCTGCGCCATATCGATCCACTCCCCCGCATGTTGCAACCAGATATGGCCGCTGTTGGCCTGATAGTTGCCGTACAGCGCACGCAGCAGCGTGGATTTGCCGCTGCCGGAACGGCCATGCAGCACCACACACTCCCCGGCGCTGACCTCAAGATTGGCATCATGCAGCACCGGCAGCGCCACACCGCTCTGGTTGTGCAGCACAAAGGTCTTACACAGCTTCTCCACGCGCAGTTGCGTATTCATGGTTGACTCCGCCATTAGTTAAGCACCGAAGAGACCAGCAGTTGGGTATAAGGATGATGCGGATCGTCCAGCACCCGATCGGTGAGGCCGCTCTCCACTACCCTGCCCTGTTTCATCACCAGCAGACGATGGGCCAGTAGCCGTGCCACGCCGAGATCGTGGGTGACGATCACCACCGCCAGATTGAGTTCACGCACCAGGGTGCGCAGCAGATCGAGCAGGCGCGCCTGCACCGACACATCCAACCCGCCAGTGGGTTCATCCATGAACACCAGCGTCGGCTGCGTGACCAGGTTGCGAGCAATCTGCAAACGCTGCTGCATTCCGCCAGAAAAGGTGGTCGGCAGGTCGTCAATACGCCCGGCCGGGATCTCCACATCCTGTAACCAACGCATCGCTTCGGCGCGAATGTTGCCGTAATGACGTTGCCCCACCGCCATCAGTCGCTCGCCGATATTGCCCCCCGCCGTCACCTGCGGGCGCAGACCATCCAGCGGATGCTGATGCACCACCCCCCATTCGGTACGCAACAATCGACGTCGCTCGCTTTCGCTTAACTGATAAAGATCGCGATCGCGATAGAGAATGTTGCCCTGCTGCGGTGCCAGACGGGCTGACAGGCTACGCAGCAGCGTGGTTTTACCGGAACCGGATTCGCCCACAATCCCCAGCACCTCGCCGGGATAGAGGGCAAAACTCACTTCTTCAAACCCTTTGCCGGGTGCGTAGAGGTGGGTAAGGTTATTGACCGCAAGCAGCGGCTGTTCACTGTGCATGCTGTTGTTCCTGCTGCTGGTGGCAAAAATCGGTATCGGAGCAGACAAACATGCGCGTACCGGCATCATCCATTACCACTTCATCGAGATAGCTGTGGCGTGAACCGCACAGTGCACAGGGTTGGTCCCATTGCTGCACGCTGAACGGGTGATCGTCGAAGTCGAGGCTTTCTACTTTGGTATACGGCGGCAGCGCATAGATGCGTTTCTCACGCCCGGCACCAAACAGTTGCAGTGCCGGCATCATATGCATTTTCGGGTTGTCGAATTTGGGGATCGGTGACGGGTCCATCACATAGCGATCGTTGACCTTCACCGGGTAGGCGTAGGTGGTGGCGATATGGCCGTAGCGGGCGATATCCTCATACAGTTTCACCTGCATGATGCCGTACTCCTCCAGCGCGTGCATGGTACGGGTTTCGGTTTCACGCGGTTCGATAAAGCGCAACGGTTCCGGGATCGGCACCTGGAAAATCAGGATTTGATCTTCCTCTAAGGGCGTTTCCGGGATGCGGTGACGCGTCTGGATCAGGGTGGCATCATGGGTGCGCTCAGTGGTGGCTGCACCGCTGACGCGCTGGAAGAAGCGACGGATCGACACCGCGTTGGTGGTATCGTCGGCCCCCTGGTCAATCACCTTCAGTACATCCTGATCGCCGATAATGCTGGCGGTGATCTGGATACCACCGGTGCCCCAGCCATAGGGCATCGGCATTTCACGTCCGGCAAACGGCACCTGATAACCCGGGATCGCCACCGCCTTCAGGATGGCGCGGCGGATGGTGCGTTTGGTCTGCTCATCCAGATAACCGTTGTTATAGCCGCTCAGTTCACTCATCTTTCTGCTCCTGATGCTGTTGGCGCAGCCGCTTGAGCAACTCCAGCTCCGCCTGGAAATCGACGTAGTGCGGCAACTTCAGATGCGAAACAAAACCTGCGGCTTCCACGTTGTCGGCATGCGCCAGCACAAACTCTTCGTCCTGTGCCGGGCTGGTGATACGTTCCTGGTATTCATCGCTTTGCAGCGCACGATCGACCAGCGCCATCGCCATCGCCTTGCGCTCGGCACGGCCAAACACCAGACCGTAGCCGCGGGTGAAATGCGGTGCGCTGTCGCCCTGGGTGGTAAAACCGTTGACCATCTCACACTCGGTCAGCAGGATTTCACCGATCTCAATCTCGAAACCGAGTTCTTCCGGGCAGATGGACACGCTGAGATAGCCGGTGCGGATCTCGCCGGCAAACGGATGGTTGCGGCCATAGCCCCGTTGGGTCGAATAGCCGAGCGCCAGCAGGAAGCCTTCGTCACCGCGAACCAACTGTTGCAGACGCGCCGCACGCGAAGCCGGAAACGTCGGTGGCTCACGGGTGATATCGCACGGCTCACTGCCGTCGTCCTCTTCGTGGGCCGCCAGCCCTTCTGCCGTCATCATGCTGAACATATGCGGGCAGTGCTGGGCCAGCGCCTGGTCGTCACGCGGTGCCGCTGGCGTTACGCCGTTCGCCAGCAGGGTAAAATCCAGCAGACGGTGGCTGTAGTCATAGGTGGGGCCAAGCACCTGGCCACCCGGCAGATCTTTGTACACCGCCGAGATGCGCCGTTCGATGCGCATCGCGTCAGTATTCAGCGCCAGACTGTCGGCAAGGCGTGGCAGCGTGGTGCGGTAAGCACGCAGCAGAAAAATCGCTTCCACCAAGTCGCCGCTGGCCTGTTTGATCGCCAGTGCCGCCAGTGGGGGATCGTAGATTCCGCCCTCGGTCATCACGCGGTCCACCGCCAGACCAAGTTGTGCGGCCAGTTGGTCACAATGCAGCTCCGCCAGTGAGCGATCGCCGCGACGCAGATCGGCCTGAAGCTGATGGGCGCTGGCTATCGCCTTTTCGCCCCCTTTCACTGCGACGTACATCAGCACACCTCCACGTCGGTGGTACGCGGCAGTGCCATCATCGCTTCGCCACAGGTGAAGATCAGATCGACACCCTGCGGGAACGGATGTGGACGTTCGCGCAGGTAATGCAGAATCGCCTCCGGCAATTGCGGTGCAATGGCGCGGGTTTCGCGTAGGCCGGGGCCGGAGAGTCGCAGGGTCAGGCCGCCGTTCAGTGCCGGGACTTCCACAATCAAGGTGGTGCTTTTTTCCGGTGACAGGTTATCACCGGCCGCAAAGTACGCCGGATCGGGGTTGGCGCTGGCATGGGTCAGAGCAAACGGCGCATCGCGCTCGCTGACAATCGGCACGCCGGTATGAAAACGCAGATTGTTGCGCAGCAGTTCGTTATCCATCGCGCCATCCAGCCACAATGCGCTTTCCTGGTCGACCAGCGTCAGCAGCACCGCGGTGGCCGCCGGGGAGAGATCGCCCCAGCCCTGTGCCAGTGGCAACGCCACCATCACGCCCGGCTCGCTCATCGCTTTCAAAATTCGGCGGAAGGCACGCTGCGCGTCAGCCACCGGATGGTTAAAACTTGCCAGTAATGTCATCAGTTATCTCCGCGAACCAGCGTAAAGAAATCCACTTTGGAGCTGGCGATTTCGCGTGCGCGCAGCTGGCGCTGCTCCTCACGCAGGGCCGCCAGCGGGGCAATCACTTTTTCTGCAATCAGCGCCTGGGTTTCCGGCTGCTGCAATAAGGCATCAATTAACGCGCAGCGCTCGGCATGCGCTTTGTCGCGTCCCAGCACATAGCTGAATCCCAGGGTGCCGTCGTGCAGCTTTACCACCGCGCGCGTCACCGTGGCATCACCCATTACGAAGCGTTTGCCGCTGCCGCCCATACGTGCCTGCAAACGCGTCAGGCCAGTTTCCGCCGGGCGCACGCATTCAAAACGCGGGGCGAGGCGCAGCGGCTGCCAGTGGGCTTCCAGCACGCTGGCATCGCTGTGAGCCAGCACGGAGAGCCAGTTCTGGCGGGCTGTTGGTTGTTTCATTAGTGCTCCAGAGTCAGTTCAATCATGTCGCCGCGCGTCAGGCTGACGGAGTATTCCGCCACCTGCCCGTCGCTGTTTTTGTTCAGGGTGCGCACGCATAACACCGGCGACTGCAAGGCAATCTCCAGTTGCTGACACTCCTTCGCCTGCGCCCGGCGGGTGCTGATACGGGTTTGTGAACGGGTCAGTTGCAACCCGAGATGCTGTTGCAGATAGTCATGCAGCGATCCGCTGTGGAACTGCTGTAACGCAGGCCACCAGCGCAGTTCGGACAGAAAGTGGTTAATAACGCAGACCGGCACGCCATTGACGCGGCGCAGGGTACGCAGATGAATGACGTCATCGCCTTCATTGACGCCCAGTGCGGTCGCCACATCGTGGCTGGCCGGACGCAGCACCGCCAGCAGACGCTCGCTGGTGGGATGGCTGCCCTGCTCCAGCAGGTTCTGGCTGAAGCGCGCCTGGGCGTGTAACGGGTAGTCGTAAGGCCGCATCAGCACCAGGATGCCGACGCCATGCCGCCGTTGCAGCAGCCCTTTGTTTACCAGTTCGTCCACCGCACGACGCAGGGTGTGGCGATTAACGGCATAATGTGCAGCCAGCTGTTGTTCAGAAGGCAAGTAATCGCCACAGCGATATTGTTGCTGCAACGCCTGCTCCAGTTGGGCGGCGACTGCCTGATATACAGTGGTCGGATGTCTGGATATCTCCATCACCATCAATACCTCGCTCGCGAGTGTTGAGGAAACGCAGCAGAGGCGCTGCGGGATGGCGACTACCTTGACCCAGACAAATGACAATGCCGTGACGGCTCAATGACGTGCTGATGAATTTGCTTTTGGACAGCAGGAAATGACTACAATGGCGGGGATTTTAATAAAAAAATTTTAACTGTTTCCTTTTGTGACGACGCTCAACTATTTTTTTCCTTTTTCACAACATTAACACTTCCCTTGCGCAATGCAGCTTTTCAGACTTCTGCTAAGTTAAATCATGATCCCTCCTTGTTACGCGACTTTAAAAATGATTAATACAATCAAACTGTCCGATGGTTTTCGGCGCAATTTTGTGCGTGAAGTGATTTTGCCGTTAGCGGCGATTCTGTTGCTGACCTTTGCCGGTGCGGGAGCGGGCCTGTTCTGGGGCACCCGGCTGACCAATAACGAAGCGCAAGAACAGCAGCAACGCATGATTGAGGCCTCATTCGAACAAAGCCTGGCGGAACATCTACGCCAGCTACGTAGCCTGACACGCTGGGCCCCCTTAGCCAGTCAGCTGGATTTATCCCAACCTGACCAAAGCTGGCTGGATGAAAATGTCGGCAGTTGGTTATATGAAATGTTCGACCACGAACTGGTGTTGGTGCTGGGCCGCGATAACCAACTGATTGAGGTATGGCGTAACGGCCAACGGGTGCCAGACCGCCATGTTGAACCGCAGGTGCAGGCGATGCTGGACACGACGCTGGTACAAGCCAGCACCACGGATCGCGCCGATTTTGTCCGTATTGGTGATCGTGCCGCTTCTCTGGCGGTGGGGGAAATCAGCGGCGATACCCGCCAGCCGGGGCGCTATCGCTTGATCAGCGTAAAATATCTCGATGACCACTATCTGCACGGACTGGCGAATCGCAGCCAGCTACGGCAATTACATTTCAGCGGTGACACATCGCTGCCCAATGACAAGGCGCATTATCTCCTGAGTTCGCAGCAAGGCGACCCGGTGGGATATATCAGTTGGGAACCTGACCGCCCTGGCGCACAGATGTTGCGCACCATCGGCCCCTCGACCCTGCTGTCGGTGGTGATGATCACCCTGGTGTGCCTGTTTATGGTGCGGCGAATCTGGACGTCATCGCTCAGTCTGTCGCAGTCGCTGTTGAAGTTAGGTGCCAGCGAAGCCCAGGCGCAGCACCTGGCGTTTCACGATGTACTGACCGGCCTGCCCAACCGTTCGATGGTGGAGGATCGTCTTTCCCAGGCGTTGGCGTTTGCGGCACGCTATGACCATCGTGTGGCATTGTTGCTGATTGATCTGGATCGCTTCAAAACCATCAATGATACCTATGGTCACCACGCAGGGGACGATCTGATTATTCAGGTGGGCCATCGCCTGACCAGTATCGTGCGCGCCAGCGATACCGTGGGCCGCATTGGCGGCGACGAATTTATTATCGTGATGCCAGACGTCGAGAATATTGGTCAGGTGCAGTCGCTGGCAAAACGCATTATCAGCGCGCTCAGCGAGCCTTATCAGCTATTTGGCAGCGAGGCGTGGATTGGTGCCAGCATCGGTCTGGCGTTGGCCCCCAAAGATGGACTGGACCGCCAGGAGTTGATGCGCAAAGCCGATATTGCCCTGTATGAAGCGAAAAATAGTGGGCGCGGTCAGTTTCGCCAGTTTGAACGCGTGATGGATGAGTCGCTGCGCACCCGCCAGCAAATTGCCGCCGACCTGCGTCAGGCGCTGCTGCATTTTGATGGGCTGGCGGTGTGGTATCAGCCGTTGATGGAGATCAGCGGTCAGCGCGTTGATGGTGTCGAAGCGTTGTTGCGCTGGCAACACCCGGAACGCGGCGAAGTGCCGCCAGGCGAGTTTATCGCCATTGCCGAAGAAACCGGGCTGATTATCCCGTTGGGGGAATGGGTGTTGCGCGAGGCCTGCAAAACCTCGTTGCGCCTGCCGCAGTTGATTGTGGCGGTAAATGTGTCGCCGGTTCAGTTTCGCGCCAGCGGTTTTGTCGAGCGCATGATTGAAATTGTGCAATCTGAAGGGGCCGATCCACAACGCCTCGAGCTGGAAATTACCGAAGGGGTGCTGATTGAGGATGAACATGAAGCGCGCAATAACATCATCGCCTTGCGCAACGCCGGTTTCCGCATTGCGCTGGATGATTTCGGCACCGGCTATTCCAGCCTCAATTATCTGAGTACCTTCCCGGTCGACAAAATTAAAATCGATCGTTCATTCACCCAATCGTTAGGGGTGGCGCAGAATTCGGCAGCGATCATTGAATCGGTGGTACGGCTCGGGCATGCCATGGGACTGATGGTCACCGCCGAAGGGGTCGAAACGGAAGGCCAGATGAGCGCCCTCGCCGACGCCGGCTGCAATCAGTTGCAGGGATATTTGTTCAGCCAGGCGGTGCCGTTTGAGGAGCTGGAAAGGATGGTTTAAGACCAACAAAACTTTGCGCGATACATCACAAAACATCGCGCGATAAATCGCGCCGCTACGGGGGAAGGCATGGTTCTGTAGCGGCGCGATTTATCGCGCAGCTGTTCCTCAAATTTTCTGGAATCTGTTACGCAATATTCCGGTATAAAAATGTCTTATCGCTTTATTTCTGACAGCATGCTCCGGCAACAAGGAGATTAATATGCCGCGCAGAAAAAACCTGAGATTACCGCATTATGACTACACAACGTCGGGTGCCTATTTTATTACGCTGGTAACCCGTTTACGCGCACCGCTCTTTGGTTATATCGATCAAAATAAGGTGATATGCAACAATGTTGGAAAAATTGCCGTCCAGGAATGGTTTTTTTTACCCTCTCGTGTCGCTGGATTAACGTTGGATAGCTTTATTCTGATGCCAAATCATCTACATGGTGTTTTATGGTTGGGGGAAAACATCACCTTTTCGCTGCCTCGTATTATTGGATTATACAAAGCGGGTGTATCCCGGCGTTGTGAGCAGAAAATCTGGCAATTTAATTTCTTCGAGCGGGTGATTCGTGATGAGCAGGAATTATATAATGTGCGGCAATATATTGAGCAGAATCCGATGAGTTGGGAGCTGGACCGTTACTATCAAAACATCGCGCGATAAATCGCGCCGCTACGGTTATGCGCAGGATCTGTAGCGGCGCGATTTATCGCGCGTTTTTACCTCACCGCAATTTATCGCGCATTATTTCCTTATTGCGGAAAATCCGTATCAATCGACGTCTGTTTCCACACTTCAATCTGCGCCAGCCGCTCTTTTAATTTATTGGTCACTGCGTCATAACCCCAGGCCCCCATGACCAGATGGCGCGGAGGGTTAGCGTTTTCGGTGATGGCAATCATCGCGCTGGCGGCGCGAGCCGGGTCACCCGCCTGGGTGCCGCTGTATGCAGAGGTGGCTTTCATTCGTGCGGCTGCGGTTTCGGCGTATTCCGGCAGCTTACCTGGCGTTTGATGCAGCGAACGCCCTGCCCAGTCGGTACGGAACGGTCCGGGTTCCACGCAGGTGACGTGGATGCCGAGGGGAGCGGTTTCCAGTGCTAACGAATCGGACCAGCCTTCCACCGCATGTTTGCTGGCGGAGTAATAACCCGAGCTGGCAAAACCGATAAATCCGGCCACCGAGGTGATGTTGATAATATGGCCGCTGCGCGCTTTGCGCATCGCTGGCAGCACAGCGCGTGTCAGGGCGAACAGGCCGAATACGTTGGCATCGAACTGGGCGCGGATTTCCTGCTCCTCGCCCTCTTCCACCGAACTTTGGTAACCATAACCGGCATTATTCACCAGCACATCGATGCTGCCGAAGGTTGCCAGCGCTTTGTCTACCGCCGCATCAATGCTTGCCTGCTGCGTCACATCCAGCGCGACCGCCAGCGCGTTGCTGTGGCCCTCGACCAAATCCTGCACTTTAGCCGGATCGCGCGCGGTCACCACGGTGTTGAATCCACGCGCAATCGCCTGCTGCGCCAGTTCCCGACCAAAGCCTGTGGAGCAGCCGGAGATAAACCATACCGGAAGTTTTGCTGTTGCCATGCTGAGACTCTCCTGAAATGATCCAGGCCCGATGGCAATGCCAGCGGGCAAAGAGACTAAGTCTGGCAGGAAACCCGTAACGGTTTTAGCGCGATGTGCCTCATTAAACGTTCATTGCCGGATAGCGCTGGCGCAAATCCGCAAAGATGGCGTGCATCTGCGCTGCCGTGTCCGTGTCACCTCCGGCCGCTACCGCCCTGAACACCTGCTGTTTGAGAAAATGACGCCAGCCAACTGGCGCTGCCGCCAAAAACGTGGTCAGCAGTTGATAACGTTCCGGCGTCCACAGCGCTTCAAAGGCGTTACGCGCTGCACCATGATCAAAGTGTTCGCTGGCCTGCTGGCGCATTTCACTGCGTAGCCGCGCGGTGGCTGCCTGATCAATCTGGTCATTGACGATCACCACACCATAGTCGGCACGGGCGGCCTCGTGACTGACAAAGCCACAGCGTACATCGCCCAGCACCGCCTGTTCATCCCGTTGCACCGGCAGGCCATAACCTCCAGCCCCCGGCCCACGCACTTCAACAATGTCGCCCGGTTGGCACCGAATCACATCGGTATTGCCATGCTCGATCACCTCGCCGTCACGCAGGGTGCGGAAATGAGACAGACCGCCAGGCTGCCCGCCCAACACCCCCGCCGAGGCAAATACAGAACGGTTACGGTTACGCGCAGTGACCAGCGTATCCGGTGCGAAAATCTCGAACACCATCTCGGTCGCCAGTCCGCCGCGATAACGCCCGGCACCGGCGCTGTCTGCCGTCAGACCGTAGCGGTGGAAGTGGATTGGCACCTCGGCTTCGTTGATCTCAATCGGCGTATTTTTCAGAAAGGCGGATAAACCGCCGGAACCGTCCGGGCCATCATGCCGCGGCGTGCCGCCCGCGCCACCACCGACCGGCCCGAGTGACGCCACGACGCTCCGATTGACAGCATCGCTGGTGCGGATATTCATGATCGAGTTACCGCCCGGCGAGTTGGCAGGCAGGCGATCCGGGATGGCCTGCGAGAACACGCCAATGGTGGCGATTTGCGACAGCGCACAGGTCAGCGATCGCATACCGACCGCCGCGGGCGCTTCACAGTTCATCACCGTGCCCGGCGGCAGAATGGCGCGCGTCGGACGCAGCGTTCCGGCATTCAGCAGCAGGTTACGGTCCAGTGTCGAGAGCACATAAGTGACGCCGACCAACGCCAGCGGATGACGCTCACGTCCCCCGGTAGGCATATTTAACGAAGAGGCCAACTGCGGATCGCTACCGGTGTAATCCAGCTCCAGCGTCTCTCCCTGCACGCGCAGGGTGATCGCCACGCGGCACGGATAGCCCCCGTCACCATCTTCATCGGCAAAGTCAGCATAGAAATATTCGCCGTCAGGAATGGTAGCGATAATGCTGCGCGCCTGGCGTTCGGCGTAATCGAGAATCCCTTCGATGCCCTGAAGAAAATCTTCAACGCCAAAACGGGCAATGATCTCATGGATTTTGCGTTCACCCACGTTGACCGAAGCGAGTTGCGCTTTGAAATCACCCCAGTTTTGGTCCGGCACGCGCACGTTAAGGCGCATAATGCGCGCCACTTCTTCATTCAGTTCGCCATTGCGCACGATTTTCAGCGGCGGAATGCGGATGCCTTCCTGCACGATATCCGTCAGGGAACGCGACAGCGACGCGGGCACCGCCCCGCCGACATCGGTGTTATGGATATGCCCGACGACAAAGCAGACGATTTCCCCCTGATGAAATACCGGCTTCCAGATATGGATATCCGGTGAGTGGGTCGCCACGTTACCGGCATACGAATCGTTGGTGATGCAGATATCCCCCTCGTCGTAGTGGTCGATCAGCGCCAGCACCGGGCCGTAGTCAATGCCGCTGTACCAGGGCGCACCGAAACTGCGCGGCGAGGCAAACGCCATGCCATCGCGGCTAACGATCTGACAGGAGAAATCTTCCGTCTCTTTCACGAAGGTGGAGTGCGCGGTGCGCATCAGGGTAAACGCCATCGCATCGGCCGCTGCGGCGCAGTAGTTAGCGAGGATTTGCAGGTTACGTCCGTCAATCGCCATCTTAGTTGCTCTCCAGCGGGGTAATCAGTAAGTTGCCAAATTCATCCACCCGCACCGCCATCTGCGGCGGCACGCAGGTGGTGCAGTCGTCCTGGGCAATAATCACCGGGCCGAAAAGCTGATGTCCCGCGCCCAGGCTGGCACGCAGCACCACATCGACCTGATGCGGTGCACCATCGATCCAGGCACTAACTTGCTTCGCCACCGCAACCGGCCCCTGCGCCGCTGCCAGACGATTAAGCGTGGGTTTCGGCGTCGGTGACGCAATCACCAGCCGCAGGTTGATGACCTGCACCGGGGCACTGGCATCGCAATGACCAAACAACTGCTGATGCTGGCGATCAAAGGCCTCATGCAGCGCATTAACGTTGGCCTCCGTCAGCCAGGACGCCTCCAGTGCCACTTCAATTTCGAACGACTGGCCGCGATAACGCATATCCGCGCTGTAGTGCAGGGTAAACGGCATACCCTCGCCGTGCTGCTCAGTGAGCCAACCGCGTGCGCGCTGGCTCAGCGCCTCGGCCTCAGTGGCCAGTTTATCTGCCAGCGTGCTGTCCAGTTCGCTATACAGCGTGCGGATAAAGTCGTTACGGATATCCGCCACCAGCCCACCCAGCGCCGACAACACGCCAGGCGTCGGCGGCACGATCACCCCTTTCATATTCAATTCGCGAGCAAGGAAGCAGCCCATCATCGGGCCAGCCCCGCCAAACGCGAGGAACCAGAATTCACGCGGATCAAGACCAAAACGCGACAGCAAACCGCTGGTATCGCTGTACATGCTGGAGATCGCCAGTTCGATGGCGGTTTCCGCCGTCTCCTCCACGGAAATATCGAGCTTATCTGCCAGCGGCTGCCAGGCTGCACGCGCCGCCGCGACATCGACTTTCACCGCGTTATAGCCCAAATCACCGTGGCCGATCATGCCGCAGGCGGCAAAGGCATCGGTGGCAGTCGGTTGCGTACCGCCCCGCTGGAAACACACCGGTCCCGGCAGTGAACCGGCGCTGTCCGGTCCCATTTGCATCACGCCCTGATTATCGATCCACGCCAGCGAACCGCCGCCCTGTCCCACGGACGTCACCGCCACGGACGGGATGTAGATGGGAAAATCACCGATAATTTCGCCGTTACCCTGCGCCACCTGGCCGTCGATAATCACCGCCACATCCGCGCTGGTGCCGCCGATATCCAGACTGAGAATTTTGTCAAAACCGCAAGCGCTGGCGAGGAAGCTGGCACCGATCACCCCGGAGGCGGTACCGGACAGCACCATCTGCACGCATTCGCTTTTCGCCTGCTCCACCCCCATCACCCCACCGTTGGATTTGGTGATGCGCGGTGGCGGCAGCACCCCCATCGTCTTCAGCGCACGCTCAAAGGATTCGAGGTAGTTGATCACCATCGGCTGCACATAGGCATTGATAGTGGCGGTGATGGTGCGTTCATACTCGCGGATAATTGGCCAGATATCGGCTGAGCAGGAGGTCAGCAGTTCCGGCGCCTGTTCATTGATAATGGCTTTGACGGCGGCTTCATTGTGGCGATTGCGATAGCTGTGCAGTAACGCCACCACAATCCCCTGGCAACCCGCCGCTTTTGCACCAGCAATGGCCTCCAGCACGCTCTGGCGATCCACTGCCTGCACCACCTCGCCGTGGCGATCGGTGCGTTCTTTGATAGCAAACACCCGGTCACGGGAAATCAGTGGGGCGGGTCGCCGCGAGAACAGATCATGAATGTGCGGAATCTTCAGGCGTGCCAGTTCCAGCACATCGCAAAAACCTGCTGTGGCAAACAGCGCCAGTTTGACCCCACGCCGCTGGATCACCGCGTTGATGCCCACCGTGGTGCCATGCGTGAAGTATTCGATGTGCTGCGGCGCGATACCGTCACGCTGCTCCAATTGCGCCAACCCGGTAAGAATCTCACTGCCGGGCTGATCTGGCCTTGAGAGAACTTTTAAAGTGTGGATCTGATTGGTTTGCTCATTCAGCACGGCAAAATCAGTAAAGGAACCGCCAATATCTACGCCAACACGGTACATGGTTTTTATCCGTTATCAGGAGAGAGGAAATTCCATCAGCTTGTGCGGGTCCTGCACTACGCGCCAGCCAAGGCGCTGATACAGCTGATGGGCATCATTGGTTGAGAGCATCCAGCGGTGCACGGTTTGCAATTCCGGGTGCTCCCGCACGCAGGTTGCCAGCCAACTGCCCAGGCCGTGACCACGCCAGTTTTCATCGATGATCACATCACACAGCCAGCCAAAACGGGTGTAGTCGGTGATCAGCCGGGCGAAACCGATTTGCTGGTTCTGCTGATACAAACCAAAGGGCAGCGATCCGTTGATTGCGCGCTCGGTTTTCGCGCGCGGCTGACCTTTGGCCCAGTAAGAACGCTCGGCCAGTTGATAATGAATCCAGTCAACATCCAGGCGCTGACGTTCGGTGGAGATGATGAAGTCATCGCGCTGCCACAGGTGATCGGCAAGGTTCAAGGCGGTCATGGCAACTCCTTGTAAAGGGATAAATTGAGTGTAAGGGCGTACGGGCAAGCGTAGCGGCTGAAGCGGGAGCCGGAACAGCTAAGATAAAGGGAATTTTGTGCGGTGGGGAAATTTTATGCTGTGGGGGGCAGCGGTCTGGCTCCGAGAGGGTTCCGCCCACCCCCACCGCCTGCGAGCCCCGTGTTCTCTTAATTGCGCGATAAATCGCGCCGCTACAAATGGCCGCACGTTACCCGTAGCTACCGTCTTGAACGTCAAGCGGTAGCTGCGTAATTTTCATCCCACTTCATCCGCGTTTTCAGCACCCCGAAGCACTGATGAACCAGCTTGCGCATCACCGCTCCAAGCGCGGCCTTGCTGGCTTTGCCCTTCGCGATTAGCCTCTGGTACAGCGCCTTCGCTGGGGCATTCCACCTGATCGCTACGATCGCCGCCATATACAGTTTCGCCCTTACGTCTGCCGGGCCTGTTTTTGACATCCGCGCACGCCCCCTGACTGAGCTCCCGGACGTTTTTTCCACCGGTACCACACCCAGCCACGCAGCGACCTGTGAAGCACTCCGGAACGGACACGAGCGCAGCACCGACAGCATTGTCGTGCCCACCACGCTGCCTATTCCTTTTATCGATTCCAGCAGCTCACGGTCTTCCTTCAGACCCGGATGATTATCTGTGTGGTCTGAGATGAGCGCTTCAATACGCTTCAGCTCGTCCCTGTGGGCTTTCAGGGTTCTCTCCAGCGAGTCAATGATTTCAGGCGCTGTGCGGGTTGAATGGGCTTTTTCCAGTCGGTTCTCCGCCCGCTGGACATCAGCCTGAAGTGAGTCCCGCAGACGCACCAGCTCCCGAAGTTTACGGACCTCCGGGGAGGGTGGCACCCAGGCATCAGGCTGTTTCAGCTCGCCATAACGGGCCAGGATGTAAGCATCAACGGAGTCGTTTTTAGTCAGGATAGCCATTCCACGGGCGAACTCCCTGACCCGCTGAGGATTGCTGATGCAGACCGTGACGGGGGTATTTTCATGAAGACTGAAGGCGACGTTTTCGTGATAAATGCCGGTCGCTTCGAGCACCACCATCACCTGTTCAGGATGGCATTTTTGCCTGATTAACCAGTCATTTATCTCCCGGCCGGCGTCGGGATGATTTTTGAGGGTTTTGGTTTTCTTTTTCCCGTTGCCGGGCAACAGGCAGAGGTCGAGTTTGTTTTTACTGACATCAATACCGAGATAAATCATAAGACAGCTCCCTTTCACATGAACCATCACGCCATCTTGCCTTGTACATACGAAGTCAGAGCTTCTGGTTACCGTTCAGAGTAGATGCTGGCGTGAAAGGAGAAACGGAGGGCTTTAAGCTACGGCACAAGATCGGGTCTTAAGCGGCGCGACAAGCTGCCTCCGTTTCGTGTAACGGGTAGCTAACCAGTTACAACTTCAAGATACAAGCGGCGCGATTTATCGCGCAGACAGCAATAATTAAATCACCAAAAAACACAAGTCATGCAGCGGCGGGTGGGGCGCCATCCGGACTCGCTGAGTGAATGAATGCTGCCAGGATGAGCCGCATGGATGCGGCGAAAGGCGGCGTTGAGTGGTAGCGGCGCGATTTATCGCGCAAAAATGAGGCTGGCGCGAGGCCCGGGATTGCAAAGGGTGCGGCCAGGCACCCTTTGCTCGGTCGCCGCACCGGCGAGCTGAAACTACATCAGCCCAAGGCGAACGAAACCGGCACGGAAAACAAAACCAGCACGGTGAACGAAATCACACCCCAAACTCCACCGAATTCTGCTTCGCAATCAACGACCTCAACGGCACGCTGCTTTTCATAATCGGTGATTTAATCACGATATAACTGAAGTACTTATCGATGCCGATTTGCGCATCCAGCATCTTCTCAATCACTTCCTGGTAATGTTCAATGCTGCGGGTAATAAACCGCAGCAAATAGTCATAACCGCCGGTAATCAGGTGGCACTCCATCAACTCGTCCACATCACGCACGGCGTTTTCAAACTTCATAAAATCTTCGCGGCGATGACCAGACAGCGTGACTTCGGTAAATACCGTCACGGAGTCGGTAATTTTGGTGAGGTTGATGTGTGCTTCATAACCGGTGATAAAACCAGCCTGCTCCAGACGTTTCACCCGTTGCAGGCAAGGGCTGGGTGAAAGTCCAACGGCGTCGGCCAGATTGACGTTGCTGATACGGCCATCTTTTTGTAGTTGCACCAGGATATTAATATCGATGCGGTCGAGTTTCATTAAGCCGTTCATAGCACCCCTCATTGTTGACCAACCGTGCAGGTTATCCCGATGGTATATCACGCTTTAATGTGGCTGCGCCAGCACTGACGCACGCCACGTTTTTCGGGGAACCTGTTAATAATTCCAGCAATATCAATGAGGAAGCCGAATTTATCCGAGTCGGCCACTGGCGCGGGCCAGCGCGATATCAAAGATATGCAACGCTTCTTCCAGCTGAGAATCGGTGGTGACCAGCGGAGCCAGGAAGCGGATGGTGCTGCGGTGCAGACCACATTTAATCAACAGCAATCCTTCCTGACAGGCGCAATCCAGAATCTTTTGCGTCATCGCCGCATCAGGACGTTTGGTCTCAAAATCGATGATTTCCACCGCCTGCATAAAGCCCACGCCACGGACATCACCAATACAGGCGTATTTTTCCGCCAGCTGATGCAGGTGCGCATTGAGTTTCTCGCCCAGTTGATTACTGCGCGCCAGCAGGTTGTCGTGTTCCATCAGATCGAGCACCGCTAACGCCGCCGCACAGCCCAGCGCATTACCGCCATAGGTGCCGCCCAGCCCGCCAGGTAATGGCGCATCCATGATCGCTGCTTTCCCTACCACACCGGAAATCGGCAAGCCGCCGCCGAGGCTTTTCGCCACGGTTACCAGGTCCGGAGTAATCTCCGAATGCTGGAAAGCGAACATTTTGCCGGTACGCCCAAAGCCGGTCTGCACTTCATCACAAATCAGCAGAATGCCGTGTTTTTCAGTAACGCGGCGCAGCGCCTGCATAAAGTTGGCACCCGCTGGCAGGAAGCCGCCATCGCCCTGAACCGGTTCGATGATAATCGCCGCCACACGTTCCGGCGCAATCTGCACCGCAAACAGTTGGTCCAGCGCTTGCAGACAATCGTCATCACTTACGCCGTAAAACGCGTTCGGGAACGGCAGGCGATACACCTCGCCAGGGAAAGGACCGAAATTCTGTTTGTAGGGCTGGCTCATGCCCGTCAGGGTACAACCCAGCAAGGTACGGCCATGAAACGCGCCATCAAAAGCGATGATGCCGGAGCGCTGAGTATGCGCACGGGAGATCTTCACCGCATTTTCTACCGCTTCTGCACCGCTGGTGAAAAACACGCTCTTAAACGGCTGGCCATTGCCCACCAGTTGATTCAGGCGCTGCGCCAGTTCGATATACCCCGGATACGCCACCACCTGGAAACAGGCGTGCGAAACCAGACCGAGCTGTTTGGTAACCGCATTTACCACCGCCGGATGGTTATGGCCAACGTTCAGTACGCCGATACCACCAACGAAATCGAGGTAACGATTCCCCTCAACGTCCCATACTTCGCTACCTTTAGCCCGCTCGATCACCAGCGGATGTGCGGTGACCACGCCACGCGGCACATGCTGCTCACGCGCATCCAGTAACAGGCTGTTATCGGAATATGTTTGCTGTTCCGCCATGACATTCTGCATTTTTAACCCTCATCCACGTAACGTTCTGTTGGCTCAAGTATCGCAACCCGTTGGTTTCTCACGCTGCCGTAATTGCCGGGGCAGCGGCATTTCCTGTCAAAATCGTCTGCCATTCAGCAGGGAAATTCTGTACGCAGCGCGTGGCGGGCAATGGCGGTCAACGCCTGAATACCCTGCGGGATCAGTGCATCATTAAAGTCGTAGGCTGAATGGTGCAGCGGCTGGCTCGGCGCGGAGCCAATCCACAGATACGCACCCGGTTTTGCCTGCAACATAAAGGCGAAATCTTCCGAGGTGAGCGCCGGTTGTCTGGCTTCACTCGCCGTCATTCCAGCCTGCTGTACCGCAGTCAGTGCCAGCTGCGCTTCAGGCGCGCTGTTCACGGTGGCCGGGTAATAACGCAGGTAGTTGACCTCGGCATGCAAACCGTGCGCGGCGCTGACGTGCTGCGCCATTGCGCGCAACCGGCTTTCGATAATGTCCTGCGCCGCCGGGCTGAAGGTACGGACGGTGCCGGTGATGCTGGCTTCCGCCGGGATCATGTTGTGCGAGAAACCGCCCTGCATCCGCGTCACGCTAAGTAGCGCCGGTTCACAGGGGTCCAGTGCGCGCGCCACCAACGTGTTGAGCGCCACCACCAGCTCGCTGGCCGCCAACAGGGTGTCGCGCGTCAGGTGCGGCTGCGCAGCATGGCCGCCGCCCCCTTGCACGGTGATATCAAAACGATCCGCCGCCGCCATAATCGGCCCCGGACGGGTTTGCACCTCACCCAGCGGCAGTTCCGGCCAGTTGTGCAGCGCATAGACCGCATCACAGGGAAAACGGCTGAACAGACCGTCATCGATCATCGCTTTCGCCCCTGCCAGCCCCTCTTCCGCCGGCTGGAAGATAAACACCAGCGTGCCGTCGAAATCGCCCTGTTGCGCCAGTTGCATGGCGGCACCCAGAAGCATCACCGTATGTCCATCGTGACCACAGGCATGGCAGATACCATCATGGGTGCTTTTCCACGGCTGGCTGCCGTTGTCCTGCATAGGTAGCGCATCCATATCGGCACGCAGGCCAATCACCCGCGATCCCGATCCACGTTTCAGCACCCCTACCACGCCGGTGCCGCCAAGTCCGCGATGCACCTCAATGCCCTGCTCCGTGAGAACCCGCGCCACGATGTCGCTGGTGCGGGTTTCTTTGTATCCCAGCTCGGGATGGGCGTGCAGATCCCGTCGCAGTGCGACTAATTGTTCCAGTTGCATCTCAGTATCCCCGGTTGCGATCGATCACGCCGACCATCGGTTCGCCGCGTTGATAGCGACGCAGATTTTCCACCAGTGCCGCCACAGCGCTGTCGGTTTGCGTCTGGCTGGCGATATGCGGTGTCAGCCAGATAGCCGGGTGGTGCCAGAACGGATGCCCGGCTGGCAGCGGTTCGGGATCGGTTACGTCAATCACCGCCGCGCTGAGCTGGCCACTCGCCAGCGCCGCCAGCAGATGATCGTCGTTAAGTTGCGGCCCGCGCCCAACCTGCACCAATGCGGCTCCTGATGGCAGTTGCGCGAAAAGTTCGGCGTTCAGAAGTCCACGGGTGGTGTCAGTAAGCGGGAGCAGACACACCAGAATGTCGCTCCAGGCGAGGAACTCCGCCAGTTGCTCGCTGCCGTGCCAGCAGCGCACGCCGTCGATGTCACGCGGTGTACGGCTCCAGCCCGCGCAATTGAAGCCAAGCGAAACCAGTTGTTTTAGCGATGCCTGGCCCAGTTCTCCCAGCCCCATCACCCCGACGCGGCGTTCGCCCGCGGTATAGATGCGATGGGTTTGCCACAGCTGTTCACGCTGCTGCTGGAAATAACGCGGCATGTCACGATGCAACCCCAACACGGCAAAGGTAACGTACTCCACCATGCCCTGGGTCAGGCCGGGTTCGATCATCCTCACTACCGGGAGTTCCGGCGGCAGTTTGCTGAGGTCAAACTGGTCTGCCCCTGCGCCAACCGACATCAACGCTTTCAGGTTGGGAAAGGTCGCCATGACATCGTCTGGCGGCTGCCAGGCCACCAACACCTCGACCTGCTCAGCGTCATCAATGTCCGGCCAGATATGTAGCTGAATATCTGGCGCATGTTGCGCCAGCCAGCGTTGCCAGTGCGCACCGCGCACCGGATCGGATTTGTAGGCGATATGCATCAGGCCATCGCCTGGGTCATCAACCCGAACGCCTGCATGCCACCGACCTGCGGTGACCACGGCGTTCCCCGAATCATGGTGGTTGGCGCATCGACCTGCGCCAGTCCCAGTGTCTCCAGCCAGGCAGCCAGCGGTTGTGCGCCGTCGGTATCGATACGCACAAACTCACCGTTTAACCCCTGCATCAGCGCCGATACCAGCGCCTGTGCTACCGGCAGGTTGAGCGCAATCACCGGGCCAATCGCCCAGCCATGTCCAAAGCGGCGCAGGCTGGCAAAACCATGAATACGTTGTTGCGCATCCTGCAAGATCACCGTTTGACTGTCGGCAATCAGGGTTGCAATCATCCTGGGACGCCACATGCCATGCGCCTGCTGGTCCAGTTCGGTCAGCACGCTGGCATCGGCAGCGGTGGCGTTACGCAGCGTCAGCCCGGTTGGGATAGTCACGGTCGGCACAGTCGTCAGCGCACGCGTCTGGTGCTGCTGGATATGGCCGGTGACGTTAAAACCCAGTTTGGCGTACAACCCTTTACCCATTTCAGTGGCATGCAGCCGCACATTGTAGCCGGGGAATTTTTCCAGCAACGCCAGCATCAGCTGCTTGCCAACGCCACGTCCCTGGAACTGGTCGTTAACGATCACCAGCCCGATAGTGGCGGCCTGCTCACCCCAACGCCAGCCAATGGCGCTGCCAAGGTAAGCGCCGTGTTCTTCGGCCACCACGCCCTCACCCAACGTCACCGCCTGCAACCAATCCTCACGGCGGTGCGGCCACTTGAGGTGTTGCGTCATGGCAAAACCCTGTTCGATGTCGTCTGCCGTCATCGCGCGTAATGTGATACTCATGCTGTGCTCCTTACATCATGCCTGGCGCGTCAAGGCCGCTGCCATCAACCAGACGGGAATAGCGATAAGGGGTCGGATCGACCACCGGCGTCGTATCCGTGGCGAGATCGGCCGCCAGCCGACCGGCCCCCGGACCGATACCAAAACCGTGTGCACTGTAGCCCGCCGACAGCACCAGCCCCGGCAGTTTCGCCACGGTGGAGATCACCGGAATCGCATCCGGCGTGCTGTCGATCATGCCGCCCCAGGCCTGCGCCAGTTTCAGGTTGGCGAGTGCCGGATACTCTTTGCGCATCGCCGCCAGTCCTTCCTGTACCAGGCTGGCATCCGCTGCCGGGTCAAGAATTCGCACCCGCTCAAACGGTGACTGGCGATCGAATTCCCAGCCGCCCAGCGCTTCCGGGCCAGTCAGGAACGGTTTGAAGCTCAAACTGAATTTAAGGTTTTTACGGCGACTTTTGAAGGTCGGATAGAACTGGCGGGCATAGCGAATGCCCTGCGCGCCGGGTTCCAGACGACCACGTCCCGACACCGATACCGTGTAGCTGCCATCAATTTGCGGACGACAGGCAAAGCCGGGGGTATACAGCGGCATGGCGATGGCTTGTTCAATCGGCTGAGTTCGGAAAGCGGTGCCGATCACGTTGCCAAGCGGCAGGTCGATACCGTGGCGGCGGCAGAACATTGAGGTCCAGGCACCGGCGGCACAAATCACCCGGCTGGTTTTGATCAAACCACGCTCGGTCCAGACACCGCTCACCACACCACCGGCAATATCCAGCCCGCGCACCGCGCACTGCTGGAACACCAGCGCACCAAGTCGCTGGGCACCGATGACCAGACCGGCAGACGCCAGACGCGGCTCGGCATGGCCGTCGGTCGGCGATGAAACGCCGCCCAGCCAGTGGGTGGTGCTGCCCGGAGTCATCGCTTTGGCCTGTTCGGCGCTGAGCATATCGCTGCGCACGCCGTACTGTTTCGCCATCTGGCCCCATTTTTCCCAGGCGGCGATATCGTCTTCGTTGCGCGTGGCATACACCAGGCCGCTGCGGCGAAAGCCCAGCTCCTCACCGGTTTCCGCATTGAGTTCACCCCAGCGTTGCAGCGCATAGATGATCAGCGGCAGCTCGCGCTCGTCACGGTTCTGCTGGCGGCACCAGCCCCAGTTACGGCTCGACTGCTCGGCACCGACCAGCCCTTTTTCCACTAACACCACGTTTAAACCCTGCTTTGCCAGCTCCCAGGTGGCGGCTGAACCGGCGATACCGGCACCGATCACCACCACATCGGCAGACTCAGGGAAATTTGCACTGTCCTGTACATAGCGAATCGGCGCAGGCATAACTTAACGACCTCTTTTGGTTTGGGTTGGTGAGCGTTTTCCCTCACCCTAACCCTCTCCCGCAAGCGGGAGAGGGAACTGATCGAGCAAGCAATCTCTCCCGCAAGCGGGAGAGGGAACAGATCGAGCATATGGCACATCTCCCTCTCCCTTATGGGAGAGGGCCGGGGTGAGGGTCACAGCCCGCACCTGCCCAGAGGGCCGGGGTGAGGGTCACAGCCCGCACCTGCCCAGAGGGCCGGGGTGAGGGTCACAGCCCGCACCTGCCCAGAGGGCCGGGGTGAGGGTCACAGCCCGCACCTGCCCAGAGGGCCGGGGTGAGGGTCACAGCCCGCACCTGCCCAGAGGGCCGGGGTGAGGGTCACAGACCGCACCTACTCCGCCTTCAATACCTCTTCATGCTCATCCAGCCAGCCCTGACGCAGCTCGGGAACGGCGCGTTTCAGGCGTTCGAAATACAACTCGCTGGTCGGCAAGGCATAATCTGCTCGTGCAATCTGGGTGATAATGCGGCCACTTTTCATCACCACGATATCGTCGCAAACTGCGCGTACCGCGTGCATGTCATGGCTGATAAACAGTACCGACAATCCCAGCTCGCGTCGCAGCTCGCTGATCAGATCCAGCACGGCGGCGGCCACCACGGTATCGAGTGCGGAAGTCACTTCATCGCACAAAATCAGATCCGGCTCGGCAGCCAGCGCACGCGCCAGGTTAACGCGCTGCTTCTGCCCGCCTGATAACGCCCACGGACGTCGCCACAACACGCTGCGCGGCAGCTTGACCAGATCAAGCAGCTGATGCAGCCGCTGTTCGCGCGCCGCGCCGCTCAGGCCGTGAAACAACGCTAACGGTCGTGACAGGATGCGTTCGACGCTGTGCGCCGGATTAAGTGCGGTGTCAGCCATCTGGAAGACGTATTGAATACGGCGCAGCTCGTTATCAGGCCGTTTGTGCATATCGCCGTTGATGTAATGGCCGTTAAACAGGATATGTCCCTGGCTCGGGGCATTCAGCCCGGCAATGGCGTGCGCCAGCGTGGTTTTACCGGAACCGGATTCCCCAATGATGCCGATCGCCTGCCCTTTCCACAGCTTCAGGTTGATATCTTCAAGGATGCGGATTTTCGGCTGACCGTCTTTGTCGCGCGGACCATAACCGGCGCAGAGATCGCGCACTTCCAGCAGCGGTTGCATCTCTGCGGCAGCGCAGCTCCAGTTACTGGGACGCTCGCTCTGACGCGCCGCATTCATCAACAACTGGGTGTATTCCGCCTGTGGCGCGCCAATCAGCCGTTCGGTGGTGCCGTACTCCGCCATTTTGCCCTGTAACAGCACCAGAATACGGTCGGCCATTTGCGCCACCACCGCCAGATCGTGACTGACGTAAATGGCAGTCACGCCACGCTGGGCCACCACGCGGCGAAACGCTTTCAGCACTTCGACCTGGGTGGTCACATCCAGTGCGGTGGTCGGTTCGTCGAGGATCACCACATCTGGATCGCCAATCAACGCCATCGCCGTCATCAGACGTTGCAATTGACCGCCGGATACCTGATGCGGGAACCGATCGCCGATGGTTTCCGGGTTCGGCAACGCCAGTTCGCGAAACAGCGCTATCGCCTTCTCCTTCGCCGCTTTGCGTTTCATGGTGCCGTGGATCACCACCGGTTCAATCACCTGGTCAAGAATACGCATACCCGGGTTAAACGACGCCGCCGCACTCTGGGCGATATAAGCCACTTTGTTACCGCGAAATTCACGCAGTTGCCCCGGTGACAGGCTGCGTACATCGGTGCCAGCAACATGGATCATGCCGTCAGCAATGCGGCAGCCGTGGCGGGCATAACCCATCAGCGCCATAGCGATGGTGGTTTTGCCGGAGCCGGACTCACCAATCAGTGCCAGCACTTCCCCTTTCTGCACGGTAAAACGCACATCAGAAACCAGATCAATCTCTTCACCTTTGTCGGTCTGCGCGGTGACGCGCAGATTCTCAACGGCAATCACAGGCATGGCGGTATGGGGTGTCACGTTCATGCTCCCTCCTTCGCAAGGGTCAGTGGACGCATCGCTTGCAGGCTGTCGATAAACAGGTTGGCACCGATGGTCAGGCTGGCGATGGCGACCGCAGGCATCAGTACCGCCGGTGATCCATCAAACAAGCCCTGAATGTTTTCGCGTACCAGCGTGCCCCAGTCGGCATATGGTGGCTGAACGCCGAGGCCGAGAAAGCTCAGGCCGCTCAACAGCAACACGATATAGACGAACCGCAGACCGAAGTCGGTGAGCATCGGATGCACCATATTGGGCAGGATGTCGTGGATTGCGATATACCAGCGGCTTTCGCCCCGCAGCTTCGACGCACGCACGTAATCCATATTGCGCAGGCTGCTCGCCATAGCGAAGGCAATACGGAAGGCACCCGGCCAGTAGGTGAAGATGGCGGTGAGAATCAGCATCGGCAATGAGGAACCGAACACCGCAACGATCATCAGCGACAGCACTTTGCCCGGTAGTACCAGCAGTGCATCGTTGACACGTCCCAGCACTTCCTCCAGCCAACGTCCGGTTACCGCGGCCAGTAGCGCCAGCAGGGTGCCAATCAGGCTGGCCCCAAGCGCGGCGGTCAGCGCCAGACCGATAGAGAACTTCGCACCGTACAGAATGCGGCTGAGGATATCGCGCCCGAGATAGTCGGTGCCGAGCCAGTTATCCGCGGTCATACCGCCGAGCATCGGGCCACCACCAATATCTTCAACGCTGTGCGGTGCCAGTTGGGTGCCGAATATCGCCATAAACACCCAGAACAGCGAGATCAGCAGGCCGAAGCGGCCAGAGATCGTTAGCGACTGAAAAAAGCGCCAGGGAAGTAGCAAGCTATTCATCAGCTCCTCCATTTCGGGTTAAAGGCGATGGTCAGGATGTCAGCCGCCAGCAACAACAGCAGGTAACAGGCAGCGAACAGCATCACGCAGAACTGCACCACCGGCAGGTCGCGGTTGCTCACCGCATCGACCAGCGCACTGGCAAGGCCGGGATAGCTGAAAATGGTTTCGATAATGATCACGCCGCCAAACAGATACGACAGGCTGAGTGAGATGGAGTTAGCAATCGGTCCGACAGCATTCGGCAGCGCGTGGCGCAGTACCGCCCGCAACGGCGAGACCCCCTTCAGGCGCGCCATCTCCAGATACGGGCTGTCGAGCTGGTTGATGATGGCGGCGCGTGTCATGCGTGCCATCTGCGCCACCAGCACGCAGCACAGCGTCAACACCGGCAAGGCATAGGATTTCAGGTAGCTGAGCAGATCCATATTCGGACTGCCGAACGACATCGCCGACACCCAATGCAATTTGACGGCAAAAATCAGCACCGCCACGGTGGCGACGAGAAATTCCGGCACCGCCACGGTCGCCATCGTGCTGACCACCAGGAAGCGGTCAATCAACGAACCCCGGTTCATCGCTGCGGCGATACCAATCACCAGCGCCAGCGGCACACAGATCAGGGTGGTGATCGCCGCCAGTTCAAAGGTGGCCGGAATACGTTGCGCCACCAACTGCGCTACCGGTAAATGGCTGGCGAAAGAGATGCCAAAGTCACCATGCAGCATCCCGCCCAGCCAGCTGAAATAACGCACCAGCAGCGGCTGATCCAGCCCCAACTGCTGGCGTAACGCCGCCACCGTTTCCGGTGTGGCGTTTTGCCCCAGAATCATCTGCGCCGCGTCACCGGGCAGCAGGCTGGTGATAAAAAACACCACCGCCGAGACGATAAGCAAGGTCAGGATGCCCGCGCCTGCGCGGCGGGCAATCAGGAACATCATGTATCGGTTCATCGGCGTGCTCCTCTTACGGTTTAGGGATCAGGCAGACAGCCAGGCGAACTCATGGAAGCGATAGCCCATCATCATGCCTGACGGCCAGGCTTCCACCCCTTTCACCTTCTTGCTGTAACCATCGGTTGAGCTGATAAAGGTCGGGATGATGGTGCCGCAGTGGTCATAAATCAGCGTCTGCATATCGCCATACATCTGCTTGCGTTTCGCCTGGTCACGTTCGCCACGGGCTGCCACCACCAGTTGGTCAAACTGATCGTTCTTCCAGCCGGATTCGTTATTGGAGGCGCTGGAGAGATAGAACTGTGAGAACAGCATATCCAGCGTTGGACGCGGGTTGATCGAGCCATAACCGACCGGGTCTTTGGTCCAGTGGGTGGACCAGTAGCCGTCGTACGGCACGCGGCGTACTTTAAAGTTCACGCCGGTGTTGCGTGCCACCTGCTGAATCAACTGACCGCCTTCCACTGCGCCTTCAATGTTAGGCGTGGTGATGATCTCGACGTTGGCTCCAACCATTCCGGCTTTTTTGAAGTGGAATTTGGCTTTTTCCACATCCAGCGGACGCGGCTTGAGATCGGCGTTGTAGAACGGATGCCACGGCGGTACTGGGGTATCGTTCGCCACATCGCCGTAGCCCTGCAACACGGTTTTCACCACCATCTCACGCGGTTGCAGGTACTTCATGCCGAGCACGAAGTCTTCGTTGCTGCCCGGTTTCATGTCGGTACGCACAATCAGGTTGGTGTACATGCCGGATTTGCTCTCCAGCACGGCGAAATCGGAGGTGGCTTTGATGCGTTTGCAGTCGGCAGCGCCCAGGGTGGAGATGATGTGCAGATCGCCAGACATCAGGGCATTGACGCGTGCAGCCTGGTCGGTGACGCCCAACAGTTCCACTTCGTCGAGGTGCGGCAGACCCGGCTTGAAGTAATTCGGGTTCTTCACCCCAACTGAACGCACGCCAGGGGTAAACTCTTTCAGTTTGAACGGGCCAGTGCCGATGCCTTTGCTGAAATCTTTGGTGCCATCCTGCACGATCAGGAACGGCGCGGCCGCCAGCATATAAGGCACGTCAAAGTTGGCCTGGCTCAGCACCAGCTGTACTTCGTTGTCATTGACGGCGGTGAAGGTCTTAAACTGATCCGCCAGCTTGAAGGCGTTAGAGGCTACCGCCGGATCTTTATGGCGGCTCAGGGAGTAAATCACGTCTTTCGCCGTCAGCGGTTTGCCGTCGTGGAAGGTGACGCCCTTGCGCAGTTTGATCTGCCAGGTCACACCATCGCCTGACTCCACCGATTCGGCCAGTGCGGGGTGCACTTGCAGGTTTTTATCCAGCTCGGTCAGGCCGCTGTAAAACATAAACTGACGGGTGTAATCGCCGCTGTTGTTGCCTTTAGCGGGGTCGAGGGTATCGGTAGCCGAGGCGTTAGACATCGCCGCGCGCAGTTTCCCCCCTTTAACCGGCGTTTCCGCCGCAAAACCCATTTCCGGAAAACCGATCAGACCGGTGCTCATCACCGCACCGGCGGACAACAACTTCATCAGGCTACGACGGGACAGCGACCCTTCGGTCAGTGCGCGCGTCAGGGCCGGATTTACAGCGTCAGATTCTTTCTTAAATTTACTCATCTGCACACCCTCAATATGAAATGTTGTTTAATTCGATCATCGTCACTGAAAGCCCGCACCTCGCGGCATTGCGCAATAAATTGCGCCGCTACAGATGGGTGCAGGCTTTTACGCATTGCGCAATAAATTGCGCCGCTACAGTTGGTGCCATGCTTTGTAGCTGCGCGATTTATCGCGCCAGACGATCAGGAGAGCCGGTCCTTAGCTTTGTAATACAAGCCCGCAAGAGGCAAAAACCAGGGTTTCCCGTGGTAACCGGGCAACGCAGGCCAGGCCTCACGCTGCCACGGGTTGTCGTTGCTTTTTTCTGCCAGTACATCGGCCATCACCCGCCCCATCCAGGTTGACATTTGCGTGCCATGCCCGCTGTAGCCGAGGGAATAGAACACGCCGTCATGCTCACCGGCACGCGGCAGCCGGTCGGCGGTCATATCGACCATGCCGCCCCAGCAGTAATCAATGCGCGCTTGCCCTAACTGCGGGAACAACGCGGTCATCGCGGCGCGTAATACCTCGCCGCTGCGCGAATCCGAGGTCGGATTGCTGACGGCAAAACGGGCGCGGCCACCAAACACCAGACGACGATCCGCCGTGGTGCGGAAGTAGTTACCGATATTCAGCGAGGTGACATAGGTACGATCTTTTGGCAGTGCCTGGCTGAGCAACGCATCGCCCAGCGGTTCCGTCACCACGATAAAGCTGCCGACTGGCACAATACGGCGCTGGAACCACGGGAACGGACCTTCATTGGACACACCAGTCGCCATCAGCACTTTGTCTGCCACAATCTCGCCTTTAGCGGTGGTGACGCGATGACGGTAGCCGTCAAGACGCGTCAACCCGGTCACCGCATGGTGCGGGAAAATCTTCGCCCCGCTGCGTGCCGCGGCTTCCGCCAGACCGACACCAAATTTCCCCATATGCATCTGACCGCCACGTTTTTGCAGCAGGCCACCGTGAAAGGCATCGCTGCCCACTTCCCGGCGGATCTCATCTTTGCTAATCAGCTCGATTTCCGGATCCACGGTATCGCGCATCAACTGCCAGGCGCTGCGTAAGCCGGGAAAGTGCGTGGCTTTGCTGGCGAGTTTCAACTTGCCGCACAGACGGAAATCGCAATCGATCTGTTCTTCCCGCACCAGTTGCTCGACGTAGCTCACGGCACCGTCAAACGCACGGTAGAAGCGGCTGGCCTGCTCCAGTCCCTGGCTGGCAACCAGCGAGGCAAAGTTTTGCGATACGCCGGTATTGCAGTGACCACCGTTGCGCGCCGAGGCCTGACTCATGATGTCGCCGCTCTCCAGCAGCACCACATCAATGCCGCTGCGTGCCAGGTTGAGCGCCGCCGAGACGCCGGTGAACCCGCCGCCGATCACCACCACCGAGGCGGTCGCGGGCAGCGCACCCGTTGCTGCGCCCCGGAATTGCGGTGCGGTCGCCTGCCAGAAAGATTCGAGTTTCATTGCGCTGCCCTCCGGGCTTAGAGTCCAACCACAGCGGGCAGACCGCCGATATCTTTGATCTCGGTGTAGCCGTAAGCCGGGTTAGCCGGATCGTGACCACGGTTGACCCACACTTTGTTGGTGATGCCCATGTCATGGCAGGTCATCAGGTCATAACGCAGGCTGGAGGAGACGTGCAGGATCTCGTCCGGACGGCAATCGAGTTTTTCCAGCATGTATTCGAAGCCCTTCATCTGCGGCTTGTAGGCACCGACTTCTTCTGCGGTGATCGCCATATGGATGGGCGCACCAAGACGCGGAATGTGGTGCGGCAGCAGGTCTTTCATCGAGTTGGAGAGCAGCACCAGCGGAAACTCCTGTGCCACTTTTGCCAGACCAGCCGGGACGTCGGGATGCGGTCCCCAGGTGGCGCAGTCGGTGTAGATAAAGTCGCTGTCGGCCTTGTCCCACTGCACACCCCATTTTTTGCAGGTACGTTGCAGCGCATTGCTCACCACGTCGTAATACGGCTTCCACGCACCCAGCACTTCATCCATGCGATAACGGGCGAAATCGGTGGTGAAGGCCTGCATCGCTTCTGGCGCGACGCGCGCTTTGAAGCAACGCTCAGCCGCACCGGCCATATCGAAGTTGATCAGGGTGCCGTAGCAATCAAAGGTGATGTATTTCGGTTTAAACAGTGCCATGACGCGACCTCGTCGTTGTCTGATACGGAAATTAAAAATCGATTAATACGCTTTTCTGACGCTGACAGGCCTGAAATGCCTGACGCCCCAGATCTTTGCCAATGCCGGAGCCAAGGAAGCCGCCGGTGGGGATAATAAAATCGCCGGAACGGCCATAGCGGTTGATCCACACGGTGCCGGATTCAATCGCCCGCATGGCCCGCATGGCGCGTGGCAGGCTCAGGGTATGCACCCCGGCGCACAGGCCGTAGGTTTCATGCGCCGCCAGCTGTAGCCCTTCTTCTTCGTCATCAAATTCCTGCACGGTGAGCACTGGGCCAAAAATTTCCTGCTGCACCGCCGGATTGTTCGGTGCCACACCGCACAGCAAGGTGGGTTGCCAGAACCAGCCGTCTTCGGTGTCAGCAAAACGTTCACCGCCCACCAGCACCTCCGCCCCTTCGGCTTTGGCCGCTGCAATCACGGAGGCGACTTTTTTCCCCTGACGGTCATCAATCAGCGGTGCATAGCGGCTGTCATCCTGCCAGGTCACGCCCGGACGCGGTTGCTGACACAGCGCCACCAGACGATCCAGCAACGGCTGAGCGATACCCCGTTGCACAATCAGGCGTGTACCGGCCACGCAGGCCTGGCCGCCGTTGGCGGTAAAGCCGCGTAAAATACGTTGCGCCAGTACGTCAATATCGCCCGCATCGTCGAACACCAGTTGCGGGCTTTTGCCACCCAACTCGAGGGTCACTGGCTTCATACCATGCTGCGCCGCATCACTCATGATGCGAGCACCCGTGATGGTGGAACCGGTAAAGGAGACTTTGCGTACCAGAGGATGTGTGACCAGCGCGCTGCCGGTGACGGCCCCGCTGCCCTGCACGATGTTGAGGATGCCTGCCGGTAAGCCCGCCTGCACCGCCAGTTCGGCCATGCGCACGGTGGAGAACGGCGTCAGCTCTGAAGGTTTCAGCACCACGGCATTTCCTGCCGCCAGCGCCGGGCCACATTTCCATGACGCCATCGACAGCGGGAAATTCCACGGCGTGATGGCACCGATCACGCCATAAGGTTCGGAGATCAGCATCCCGAGGCTGCGCTCTTGGGTCGGGAACAGGTCACCGCTGTATTTGTCGGCGCACTCCGCGTAGAAACGGATGGCTTCAGCAGTGAACGGAATTTCGTGCTGCACCACATCGCTGATTGGCCGGGTGGAGCCGAGCGCTTCCAGTTGCGCCAGCAGCAGATCGCTCTCAATCAGATCGGCCCAGCGGCGTAACACCTTGCCACGTTCGCGCGGTGGGCAGCTACGCCAGCCACTGACGGTCAGGGCGCGATGCGCAATCGTGACCGCACGATCCACGTCCTCTGCCGTAGCTTCGCTCAGGGTGGCATAGACTTTGCCATCTGACGGACGCTTCACCGCAAAAGACGCGCCCTGCGTATGTTGGTGCTGGCCATCAATATAATGTCCGGCAGGTAATAAAACTTTTTCAGGGTCGAAACTTAACATGGAAAAATCCTTATTTGTTACACCCGTCATTAGCGTGCTAATTAAACTTTCTCGCCGCACTTATGTGGGCTGTTAATAAGCTAATGCAGAAAGTATGCCAGCCCGGCAAAAAATTATAATGCGTAAAAAACAGCCCAAAAAAATTTTCTGCCGTATTGGTGAGGGAAATTTTGCGGAATTGCCGAAGCTTTAAACAGATGATTTGGCTCACAAATTATGCGCATCTCTTTGGTGCACTGCGCATGAAACTTGCACTAAAACGGCGAATAGCCGGAAAAACATGACATTGCGCACAAAATAAAAAAACGCCTGTTACCGGAAGTAACAGGCGTTGAGCTGACCGTTTGTTAATTTCTAATCAGAGACTGCCAATATGAAAAGTTTTCTGCTCCAGATACTCTTCAATTCCGTAACGAGAACCTTCACGCCCTAATCCGGATAATTTAATTCCGCCGAAAGGTGCCGCATCTAATGAAATCGCGCCGGTATTAAATCCTACCATGCCAAATTCCAGCGACTCGGCAACACGCCAGGCGCGGCGAATATTTTCGGTGAAGAAATAAGCACCCAACCCATAAGGCGTATCATTCGCCATAGCGATTGCTTCCTGCTCGTCGTCAAACATAAACAGCGGCGCTACCGGGCCAAAGGTTTCTTCATGAGCAATACGCATCTTGTTGGTCACATTGCCTAACACCGTCGGCTGCACAAAGGTGCCGTTGGGCTGGCTGATACCGCCACTGAGCAGCGTGGCCCCCTGGCTAAGCGCATCATCAATATGGCTGTTCACCTTCTCGACGGCGCGATCGTTGATCAACGGGCCGATGGTACTTTGCGCATCAAAACCGTCTCCGACTTTCAGGGTCGCCACGGCATCCAACAAGCGCGCGCTAAAGCGTTCATAGATGCCGCGTTGAACCAGAATGCGGTTGGCGCACACGCAGGTCTGTCCGGCATTGCGGAACTTACTCGCCATCACTCCGGCCACCGCGATGTCTAAATCAGCATCATCAAAGATGATCAGCGGCGCGTTACCACCCAGTTCGAGACTCAGGCGTTTGATGCTGTCGGCACTTTGCTGCATCAGCAATTGCCCGACGCGGGTAGAGCCGGTAAAGGAGATTTTGCGCACCGTGCGGCTGGCAGTCAGCGTGCTGCCGATTTCAGTTGGCAGTCCGGTCAACACCTGAAGTACCCCACTCGGGAATCCGGCGCGCTCCGCCAGTACCGCCAGTGCCAGCGCCGAAAGCGGTGTCAGTTCGGAAGGTTTCACGATAATCGGGCAACCTGCGGCCAGCGCCGGGGCCACTTTGCGGGTGATCATCGCAATCGGGAAGTTCCACGGCGTAATCGCCGCCGCCACCCCGACTGGCTGCTTCAGCACCAGAATGCGGCGATCTTCGCTGGGGGCCGGGATGGTGTCGCCATAGATACGCCGCGCCTCTTCGGCAAACCATTTGACAAAGCTGGCACCGTACAACACTTCGCCTTTGGCTTCGGCCAGCGGTTTGCCCTGCTCAGCGGTCATGATGATGGCCAGGTCATCGGCGTTGTCCAGAATCAGCTGATGCCACTTTTCCAGCAGCGCCGCACGGGTCGCGTTCGGGGTCTTGCCCCAGCTGATACGCACTGACTCGGCATAATCTATCGCCTGCTCGGTTTCGGCGGCACCCAATGCCGGAATGGTGGCCAGCGTTTCCTGGGTTGCAGGATCAATCACCGGCAGCGTTGCCCCTGCCAGCGCATCCTGCCAGCGACCGCCAAATAACGCCTGCTGGCGCAGTAATTCCGCATCTTTCAGTTGAATACGCGACATGCTTTTCCCCTGTGTCTGTGTCATTTCACTGTAACGCGGCGGCACAGCGCAGGATGTTTTTCTGCGACGGGGAAATAACACAGGTACGCGTTTTGCGACGGGAAAAGAAATTTTATGCTGTGCGGCCCGGATGGGCCGCGCAGGGGGGATTAGATCTGGAAATCGATTGCCGGTTCGTCGCCGGTTTCGTAGGAGAGCGCCTGACGTTTGATCTCTTCCAGCGACAGGTTGGCGTTACACAGTTCGAGGAACTGCCAGACATAGTTACGTTGCAGCTGGCCGCGCTTCAGGCCGAGCCATACGGTGTTGGCATCGAACAGATGATGTGCATCGATTTTCACCAGGTCTTCGCCATCATAGATGTCGCAAGCCTGGTCAGCGAGAATACCGACGCCCAGCCCCAGTTCGACATAGGTTTTCACCACATCAGAATCCTGTGCGCTGAGCACGATGTCTGGCTTTAATCCGGCGGCCTGGAAGGCCCGGTCAACACGCGAACGGCCAGTGATGCCCTGCCGATAGGTGATCAGCGGATAACGATTTAGTTGTCCCAGCGACACCGGCTCGCTCTGCAACAATTCATGATCGTGCGGCACCAGCAGCGAGTGATGCCAGCTAAACCACGGAAAAGCCGCCAGACTGGCGTTGTTCACCAGTTGCTCACTGGCGATGCCGATATCCGCTTCACCCGCCAGCAACATCGCCACAATTTCCTGCGGCGATCCCTGGTTCAGCTCCAGCCGCACATTGGGATAGAGTTGACGAAACGCTTTAATCACCCGTGGCAGGCTATAACGCGCCTGCGTGTGGGTGGTGGCGATGGTCAGCACCCCGCTGGTTTCATTGGTAAACACATCCGCGAGGCGGCGCACTTTACCCGCTTCATCGAGGATGCGTTCAGCAATGGTCAGCAATGCTTTGCCGGGTTCCGTCATCCCCAGCAGACGTTTGCCACGGCGGATGAAAATTTCAACGCCCAGCTCATCTTCCAAATCGCGTATATGGCGACTTACCCCGGATTGTGAGGTAAAGAGCGTATTGGCGACCTCTGTCAGGTTGAACTCGCAACGGGCTGCTTCGCGTATAATTTTAAGTTGCTGGAAATTCACACCCTTTTCTCCTGATTCCTGCCCTGTTTCTTCCATGTTATGAAGTTGCTGGCAGCACAACAAATAATTAAAAACGGTTTGTTATGCGGAATAGTAATAAGGGGATTGGAGGGAGACAGGTTGGTTCAAGAAGGTTCCACCCACCCACCGCCTGAAAGCCTGCTGCTTGCTTAATTGCGCGATCAATCGCGCCGCTACAAATGGCAGCACATTACTCGTAGCGGCGCGATTGATCGTGCAGGCAGCAATGATGATATGACAGCGAAGTTAACGTCGTGCAGCGGTGAAAGGCGGTGTTGAATTGTAGCGGCGCGATTGATCGCGCAAAAAAAGAGGCTGGCGCAAGGCCTGGGATTGCAAAGGGTGCGGCCAGGCACCCTTTGCTCGGTCGCCACACCGGCGAACTGCAACTACATCAGCCCAAGGCGAACGAAACCGGCACGAATCCAGCCGCTATCAGCTCACCAGCATCAGTTCACGATCTTCCACCATCGGCTTGTTCAGCAGCGACAGCAGGATATTCTTCACCGCCTGAGCCGACGGAGAGAGTGGCAGGCGCGCCGACACGTTCAGCGACAGCGGCAGGTTCAGAGATGGGCTATTGATACGCGCCATCCACGCATGAGTGGAACTCACCAACGCACGCGCCGCAGATTCCGGCAGCACGGTCACACCCATCCCGCTGGATACCGCTGCGGTCAGCGTCGAAATCGATTCGATTTCACCAATAATACGTGCACTCAGGCGACGCAGGGAGAAGGCTTCATCCACGCGTTTACGCACGGCGCTGTAGTCGCGTGGCAGGAACAGATTCATCTGTGCCACATCGGCCAAATCAACAGTTGCTCCCGGACAGTCAGTAGCACCGACCAGGTAGAGTTCTTCTTTCATCAGCGGAATGCTGTTGATGCCCGCAGTCGGTGCACGGTCATACAGCACCGCCATATCCAACTGACCGTTCATCACTTTTTCATTCAGCGACGTACCGCTGTTCTCGTGCAGATACACCAGCACATCCGGGTACTGCTCGCGGACGGTTTGCAGCAGCGGCATGGTCAGCGACGACGCTGCGGTTCCCGGCGCCAGACCAATCGAAACCTGACCATTCAGCGCCTGACCAGCATTGATCACAGCCGTCTGTGCCTGTTCACACTGGCGCAGGATGGTGCGAGCGTGGGCATAAAGAATTTTACCGGCTTCCGTCGGCGTCACACCACGCTTGGTGCGGATCAGCAGTTGCTGATCAAGTTCATTCTCCAGCGTAGCAACCTGCTGGCTAAGCGCGGGCTGCGCAATATGCAACACTTCTGCTGCCTGAGTCAGGCTGCCGATATCGACGATTTTTACAAAGTATTTCAGTCGTCTTAAGTTCATTTTGCCTCCGTAACGGATCCCCGAATGCCCAATTATAATTGGAGCTCTTAGCCTGCTGGCTTGTGTCATAAAGATTGCAATATGCAGGCCAGGTTTTATCAGTTCACAAAAAAGCTTTACCAGATTTTTCCTAACGGCGCGGAAAATAAGCGTTTCTGATTACCCCATAAGGGTTAATAAGCGCAGGGCATGGCACGGATTGTTGAAAGATTGCGCTGAATGCACCATTACGGTGCAGAAAATGCGAGGCAGATGTGCAAAAAAGTGATGACCCGACGTGCACCATTGGTGCAGGTCGGGTCATGGATATCACGCAACTACGCGTGGAGACTGGATTTCCTGGTACTGGCGCACAGGCTACCGTGCAAGGCAGTAGCCTGATTTACTCAGAAGGTCATTAGCGTTTCTTACGGTTACGATGCATGTCGATGGACACTGCCGCAACGATGATGATCCCTTTAATAATGTCTTGCACGTAGGCGTCCACACCGACGAAGGTAAAGCCACTTTTAATCAGACCGAGGATCACCGCACCGATCAGGGTGCCGGTAATACGTCCCACCCCCCCCATCAGGCTGCTACCGCCGATAACGGCTGCGGCGATGGCATCCAGTTCGTAAGCAAGGCCCATGCTGGATTGCCCACTGCTGACGCGCGCCGCCAGTACCACCCCGGCCAGGCCAGAAAGTGCCCCGGCAATGGTGTAGACGATGATCAGGTACTTATTCACGTTGATGCCTGACACTTTGGCGGAAGTCATGTTGCCGCCAATCGCGTAGACATATTTGCCGTAGCGGGTATGTTTCAGCGCGATATGGAACAGGAACGCTACCACCAGGAAGATGATAACCGGCATTGCGCCCTGGCCAATTGAGGTAAAGCCATCCGACAGGAAACTGATTGGGTTGCCCTGGGTGTAGTACTGCGCCAGACCACGAGCAGACACCATCATCCCGAGCGTAGCAATAAACGGCGGGATACCTGTGCGGGTAATCAGCACCCCGCTGACCAGACCACACAGCAGCCCTACCCCAATCCCCGCGACAATCGGAATCGCAGCAGGCAGGTTCACCAGCGAAGGATACATCGGCGACAGGCTATCGGAGGTTTGCGCCAGACTGGCCGCCACCACCGCCGTCAGGGCGATTACCGACCCTGAGGAGAGGTCGATACCGGTGGTAATGATGACCTGAGTCACCCCAACCGCGATGATACCGATAATCGCCACCTGCAATACAATCAGGACCAGACGGTTAGTGTTCAGCAGGAAGGATTGGTCACGCACATACCAACCCGCAATTTCGAAAATCAGGGCAATGCCCAGCATAACAACAAAAATACCGGTGTCTTTGGGCAGCTTGTGACGCAAGTTGCCGAAAAACGAAGTCTGCTCGGTGGCCTGGGAGGCCGTCACTTTCATGTTGCTCATGGTTGTCTCACGCCTCACTCGGATGCCAGCGACAAAATGGTTTCCTGGTCGGCCTCTTCTTTATTGAGGATGCCGGTTATACGTCCTGCGTGCATCACCATCACGCGGTCACTCATGCCGAGGATTTCCGGCAATTCTGACGACACCATAATGATGGCGACGCCACGGTTAGCCAGTTCACTGATCAGACGATAGATCTCTGCTTTGGCGCCTACGTCGATACCACGCGTCGGTTCGTCAAGGATCAGGATCTTCGGCTGCGCCAGCAGCCAGCGGGCAATCAGCACCTTCTGTTGATTCCCCCCGCTGAGGTTATTGATAATTTGGTCCATCGTCGGCGTTTTAATGTTCAGCTTACGGATCTGCTCCATGCAGTCCTGCGCCATTTTCATATGACTGACGAAGCCGCTTTTTCCGATGTAATCCGGCATGTTGACGATGCTCATGTTCTCCAGCACCGACAACACCAGGAACAACCCGGACTTTTTACGGTCTTCCGTCAGGAACGCCATGCCTTTTTCAATTGCAGTGGACGGTGAGTCGATCTTCACCGGAACGCCGTCAATCAGCACTTCGCCGCTGTCGAAACTCTCCATACCAAACAGGCTTTCCATCACTTCACTGCGTCCGGCCCCCACCAGCCCGGCAACGCCGAGGATTTCGCCTTTACGCAGGGTAAAATTGACATCCTGAAAGCGACCTTTGCTGTTGAGGTTACGTACCGTCAACACTTCTTCACCGATGGCGTTATTGAATTTCGGGAACAACTGGGTGAGTTCACGGCCTACCATCTGCGTAATCAGCGACTGACGGGTAAACTGCGTGGTGCTGTTGCTGCCCACCCAGGCACCGTCACGGAAGATGCTGATTTCGTCAGTGATGGAGAAGATCTCATCCATTTTGTGGCTGATATAGATGATGGCTTTGCCCTGCTCACGCAGGTCACGAATAATGGTGAACAGATGCGAGACTTCGGTTTCTGTCAGTGCCGAGGTTGGCTCGTCCATAATGACGATGTCTGAGTTCCACGACACCGCTTTGGCGATCTCCACCATCTGCTGCGCTGCGATGCTCAGTTCACCGACCATGCGCTCGGCTTTGAGACGGATATTGAGTTTGTTCAGCAGCTCTTGCGTCTGCCGGTTAAGCAACGCGTGATCGACAAAGCCGTATTTCATCGGTTCGCGACCCAACCAGATGTTTTCGGCCACGGTCATATGAGGCACCAGATTCAGTTCCTGGTGGATCATGGAAATCCCGGAACGCAGCGCGTCCATCGTGTCCTGAAACTGCACTGGCTCCCCTTTAATGCGGATGGTGCCCTTATCGGGACGATACATCCCGATAAGGCATTTCATTAAAGTGGATTTGCCCGCGCCATTTTCGCCCATCAGGGCATGTACCGACCCCGGTTTCACTCGCAGTGAGACATTATCGAGTGCCTTCACTCCAGGGAAGAACTTGCTGATGCCTTCGGCTTCAAGCGCAAAAGCGGTCATACATCACCTCCGTACGGCTTTGTCGGGTTCGGTTTATTTCTGGTTCATGCTGGCGAACTTGGTGTAGTTGTCTTTGGTGATCAGCTGGAACGGGATGTCGACGATCTTCTGTACCTTTTCACCGTTGACCAGTTTGATAGCAGTTTGCACTGCACCTTCACCCTGGCCTTTGGCGTCCTGGAACACACTGGCGACCATTTTGCCGTTTTTGATCATCTGCAACGCATCAGGCGTACCATCTACACCAGCAACCAAAATGTGGTTCGGGTTTTTGCCCAGAGCCTGTAAAGCACCGATCGCCATTTCGTCGTTGTTGGAGGCAATAGCCTGGATATCATCCCCCGCAGTCAACCAGTTACTCACCACATCCACCGCATCGTTGCGGGTGAATTTTGCAGTTTGCTTCTGTACCACTTTGATGTTCGGATATTTTGCCACCACCGCTTCAACGCCTTTGGTACGCTCACGGGTTGATTCGTTCGCAAGGTCACCCAACAGGATGGCGACGTTACCTTTACCGTTCATCGCTTTGGCTAATGCTTCCATTTGCAGACGACCTGCCAGTTCGGAGTCGGAACCCACGAAAGCCATTTTGTCGGTGAGTTCGCCCGCCGGTTTACGGTTAACAAAGACCAGCGGGATACCGGCTTTGCTTGCTGCATCAATCACTGGTTTTACCGCATTGGTGTCAACTGGGTTAACAATGATGGCGTCCACGCCCTGCCCGATAAAGTTCTGCACCTGTTGCAGCTGCTGTGCAACGTCGCCCTTAGCGTCTTCCACCTGCCCTTTGATGTTGTCTTTTTGCATCTCTTTTTGCATTGAGGTACGCAGAATGGTCAGAAAGTTGTCATCAAACAACGCCATAGAAACACCAACCTGGAGATCTTTTGCCATTGCAGCGGCAGGTAACATGCAAACTAACAGGGAAGTCACTAACGCTTTTTTAATGTTCATAGGTAACCCTTCTTTATCGTTAACATGCACAGGTTGGCTGATACCTCGAATGAAAAAATTCTTTTACATTCACTCAACGTCACTGGCGTTTTTTATCTGGTTGTAGAGGTAAGGCTTCTGGTTTAACGTTATCGGTTTGCAACAACTCCTTTCTGTAACTTGTTCCTTATCAACAAGTTATTTTCAAAACAGCGTTTCGGGTTGTAAAAGTTGTTCCGCCAGTGATGATAAGCAGTTCATTTATTCCATCTCGATGCCATTTGAAATTTTCATCATAAAAGCACTGAAACGATTGTTTTAAAATCGGCAAATAACAAAACTTTGACACGCATCTAACATCTGCGAGGAATTGCGTTTAAAGTGAGATCTTGCTGGCAGTTTGAATTGTGATCATTCAAGGCAGAAAAACAGCAATCCGCTGCTTTTCCGCGCACTTAAACCAAAAGTGTGCAGGAGGGCTTTGACAACGGGAATCGGCATCGCTAATATGCGCCTCGTTCCAACGATTCCTCTGTAGTTCAGTCGGTAGAACGGCGGACTGTTAATCCGTATGTCACTGGTTCGAGTCCAGTCAGAGGAGCCAAATTCTGAAAAGCCTGCTTTCTAGCAGGCTTTTTGCTATGTGTAATCAGGACCTTCATCGATACCTGCCCTGCCATTGTCATTAGCCCTCCTTTTGTCCGTTGACATTCCCAACAACATGTTTGAAATATTTTGATACACCCGGGTGACGCATCCCGTTAATGCATTGAGGGTAGAGCAAAATGCCAATATCTAAGTTCCTGCTTTTAACCATTGGTCTCATAGCTAACATAGCAATGGCAGATGAATGTAGCAGCACCGATACAGGCGGTTACTTTAAGCGACATAGCCTTAAAGAAACCACAGCCAGGACCATCGCATGTGATTATCAAAATGAACAAAAGATGTCTCTTTATGATGGTGAAATTGGGCTTGCGTTATCCGGTGGTGGCACGCGCGCGGCCCTCTTCTCTCATGGGATTATACAAGGCCTGCACGATAATGGGTTGCTCGATAAAATAAGCATTATCTCTTCTGTGTCCGGTGGGGGGTATGCTGCCTACTGGTTAATTGCCAACAGCCATCAGGCACAAAAAGAAACGTTCAAGCAGCAAAAAATATTTGAAGACTGCGTACCCATTTGGGCGACCAGGGAGGGTTCCGATGACAGACGGATTTTGAACAACGTACCTGATATGCCTCGTTGCCCAAACAATAATTATCTCCTCCACAAAAATCCATCTTACCTGCAAGACGCCTACCGCTGGCAGGCTAATATTGCAACGCATCCTGATCTTTTTCGCAAAACCCCAACTAACGTTAAAGGTGATGCTCAGAAAACTAATTGGCTAAAGCTTTTAGAAGTAGTCGCGAAAGGAACATACGATGCAACAATATTATCAAAAGTGGGAGGTGGACTGACTGGTTCACTATATGAACAGGGGATTAAGCGCGTATGGGGCCCTCTACCAGAACATTCGATGCAGACCATTGATCTGAATTGGTCTCAGCTTCAGGCAGATTATAACAAACACAAGCTACCGTTTTGGATCCTGAATAGCAGACACGATCAGAAGAGTGTCGAAAATGTGGATGAAGAACGTATTTACGAAATCACTCCCTATGCTCACGGTTCTGAAGAATTAGGCTATACCACTTTACCGTTCCCCTTTAAAAATATTTCGACCGCAGTGCGATTGTCCGGGGCTTTTGTCGATTATCAGGGACTCACCCCAGATAACCAAATGGGGAGGTTTATGAAAGCGATGCGACTGATATCCAGCACCACCTGGGGTGAAGAGATTTCAGTTCCCGACGCTCAAACCAATAAAAAAGTTCGGTTAAGTGATGGAGGTGGTGAAGAAAATCTGGGTGTTATCAGTCTGATACGCCGTGGGGTCAAAAATATAATTATCGCTGATGGAAGCTACGACCGAAGTGGAACAATGGAAGATCTTTGCCGGGTTAAACGTATACTGGAAAAGAATTCAATGCAGATAACATTTTCCAGCCTGCCTGACCTGCCAGATGTATGTGCAGGGCGAAAGGCTTATAACATTTCGAGGTGGCTCAATAAGGTTTTGCCAGGAAATATCAGTTGGAATAGTCAACAACATCAGCCAATAAAGGTTTTCTATTTCAAGCTTGGCTGGAATGAGCCTTATTTTCAGCGACAATTGAACGCTTACCACCAGAAAAAAGTTGATGCAGCAGAACCTGCTGCTGCGTTCCTGACCTTTTTCTATTTAAATAACGCTAGCTTGCGCAATAAAAATGACAAGAATATGTATTTCCCCCAAATAAACACCGCGAATTTGACCCTGAACTCAAGCTCTTATCTCTTCTGGGGTTATCGCGAGCTTGGACGCTATATGGCAAGAGAGTTGGATGCCAGCGCTATTAATAATTCGGGGAAAATTAAAGTATGTGTGCAGAAGGCAGACAATTTAAGTGCTCAGGAAAAACTTTCAGAACAAACACCTGTAGCCAGAGATGGCAGGATGTTTTCGGCTTGTTTGAACGGAGAAAATGTTATGCTTTCCGAAGTTAAAATTTAATTTTTTCTCTTTTTCAAAAGATATGAGTACAGGGCTTTTGAAAATAAACCAAATCACAAGAGGTTAACGTGCTGCTCCCGGCAGGCGCGATAAATCGCGCCGCTACGCTCTTGTACGGCAATCCCGGCTGGCATAAATACCGCTCCAATACAGCGTAAGAATTTATTAGCACCAGTAAATAACGGCTTGACGTTCAACACGATATCTACAGCTTGGTGAGGTGTTTGGCTGAGTCGCTGAATTACTCAGACCTGACTCCTTCACGCTATTACAGAAACAAACGCACCTACGCACTCTCCCCTGATTTCACACTACAAAATCGTAATGTGAACCGTCTGGCAACTCAACATCAACACGCAGCTTGCCACCCGCCGCTTAAACATAGCGTTTTAGCGTCGATAGCTTCACATCCCGCCCTGGCTACGACAGAGGGTTTTTCATCAGCCAGTAATTGTTCCAGCGTACGCCCCATACATCACTCTTTCTTTGTCAGTTGCTGGAGATGCCCGGTCAGTAGTCTAAGGAAGAGTTGCAGGGAGGTTGTGAGTGAGGTTGGGAGAAGTGAGAGGGTTGAAGTTAGTCATAAAAAAAGCCGGAAAGGCCATAATAATCAATTCCGGCGTAACATTATAAAGTTACGAGTGCATCATTTATCAGATGATAACCTAATCGCCTTTGAAGCAACCAATATATTTTAATCCTTTAAAATCACTTCCTATAGCAGGAAGGTGGTCAATGTCAGAGCTTGAATACCATAAAATAGAATTTGCTTTATTAATCCCCAAACTCAAGCATGTTTTTTTTACGTTATTCATCTCACTCTGGTCAACGGCTGCTTTCTGAAGAATTTCGTCAAGAGGTATATCTTTATCTTCTCTTGGTATAATTCCAATAAAATCATCATCATACCAATTTATGCCAAGATACTGACAAAACGCACAAACTTTATAGGAGGGATCTTCAAAATCACCTTCGGTGGAGTAATCCAGCTCGAAGTATTTAAAATAGTCGCCCTCTGAATCATGATTACTTCCTATCCAAAGATGTACACTATCAGCTTCGTAAGCATTACTCATCATGAGCATCCTGTTCGTTTCATGTGGATCGAATGGTATTTTTCTATAATATCCATAGCTCGCATCTTAGTTTCAGCATTTATTAAGTCACTGATAAGTTAGTGATAGTGTTTGAGTTCTTCGGGGAATTTTGTGTTAAAGGAAGAGTTACAGGGAAGACTGGATGCGTTGTCAGGAAAAGAGATGAGGATTAAATTAACAGCAAAATAAGGCCGGAAGTTTAGATATGTTCGCCTCCGACTTGTTTATGGCTCGATTTATTTAATTATTTCTTTATCACTGCATAACAAGAAGAAATATCACCCATATAAATAATCAAACCAAGCATCAAAATTTGAAGGCCCAATTAAATTTTCCACTCGAAATCTCAAATCATTTACAAAATCATCTTTAATAACATCATCAGCTATGACTAACGAGTCATCAGACAAACTTTGATATCCTGATTGTACAGCCATGATCGTATCAAGTGAAAATATTTTTATAGGTGAATAACCAGTTTCTATTTTTATATCACTCGGCTTTAACGAAGAATAAAACTCATGCAATTCAGATGATGATAATATTTTCACCCTTGTTTCATCACTAATATCTTCAGGTAGTGTTGTTGAATCCATTCCTGCGATTGAATACTTATTTAAAATAAACACCAACTTTTTAATCGCGTCATTTACATCTATCATAATCACCTCTGAAAATATTAAGTTCAACACTTAACCATTCTTGTTCGTGTTGTCACACGATCGATGAGTCGTCCTTTGCCCGCATTTTCAAAATTACCCCAATGCTCCTGGAGACTATGAAGATGCTCATCAAAACCGCTCGGATGGTTCCCATTCTGCAAGAAAACAATATTTCTCGCATCCCCCTGCCAGAGAGTTCCAAGTTCACCATTACCCTTAACACTATTAATATGATGACCTGTATACCCCATTTCAGACATAATTGAAGTGAGTTGCCGATTATTTGTAGTATTGAGGATTACTTCTTTCTCTGCCGCAGACCAATCGCGTATTCCTCCACCAGCAGCCACTAATTCGCGTTCCTCTCCCTATGCACGGCTAATTGCTGTTGCCCTTGCTCCTGGCTGAGCAGTGATAGATGAATTAGGTTTATAACGAACCAAATCATCAGCCGATAAACCCCATTGGTCATCCAACCCAGAGGTTCTGGCACATACCCCTACAAATTCAACCCATCAACCCTATCGGGTCCAACTGGGTGTAACGCCCGCCGCACGGGTCATAGTACCGGAAAGTGTTATAGTGCAGACCGGTTTCGCGGTCAAGGTACTGCCCCTTAAAGCGCAGGTTCTGCGATACTTCCCAGTCAACACCGGTGCACCGGCTGTTAATATTGCGCGGCCAAAAAACCGCACAAGAGTTTTAAATAAGGAAACTTTGTGAAACTGTTAAAACAGCTTGTCGTATTTTATGTAAATAAAGAGGAGGATTTATAGCAAGATCGGAAATGAGAGGGGCAATAGATGACGGGAAGATAAAGCTGGAAGGTTCGTTAAAATCGCATCCAGCCTCAACTAAAAACCTATATTTTATCGAAATCTATATTTTTATATGGGAAGCCACCTGGAAATGAATCAGGATTTATCTTTTTGGATAAAACACCGAAAATCAAAGAGGTAATATTTTCATCAAAGTATTCAACATCAGGAGATCTCGATGCGACTATTGCAGTTTTCCAGGAATTGCTATTTTCCTTATCATTTACAACCCAAAACAAATAATCACCATTATCAGTTACGCCTACTGGCAAAAGGCCATCATCGTTAGGATATAGGATATATTTATAATAATCAGCATCTTCCTGAATAAGATAATTAAAATCCTCAATAATCAGACTTTTCTGCTCAAAAAAGTTTATATCTTCATTTTTTGAAAATGGGTTAAACAATGCAATAAAATCTGCAATTCTACCGGTGCCATAAGCGCTAATGAATTCAACATAATCTTCTGGGAATTCTATCTTATCATCGATGAGGGGCCAAATTTCACCGTTCCCATTTTCATTAGGCAATGCGGGAGGGATTAAAATGTTTTTCAAATTCGAAATAGTCATTTTTTACATTCCTGGAGGATTAAGAAGGGTCACATGCTCATAGAAGCCACCACTACCTTCTGCACTTATTGTTATCCCCGCAGGGATTCTTGAAGGTCCTTTGTATATTGGTGTTACCGACATATCAACTGTCTCCCCTCGTTCTAAAGCCTTTCTTATACGTCCTTCAACACTACTCATATCAGGCGTGTTAACTGGACGATGCTGGATAGTGACCAGATTTCTTACATCATCACCTGAGCCCCCCAATTGCCGCCCCAGCAAATGCCCACGAGCACGATTGGACCCGGCACCGGTAATAAATCCAGGTGGTTGAATCGCAGGATTCGCATGCGTGCCTGTATTTATATCGCTAGCATCCAATCTGGCCCTAACACCAGTAGGACGACCTAGCTCATCCAATTCTCCATAGCGAATATTGCAATTGCTTAACCCTAAGGGATCTACCCAATTTCCGGGGTTTGGCACATACCCATACAAATTCAACCCACCCATCAACCCTATCGGGTCCAACTGGGTGTAACGCCCGCCGCACGGGTCATAGTACCGGAAAGTGTTATAGTGCAGACCGGTTTCGCGGTCAAGGTACTGCCCCTGGAAGCGCAGGTTCTGCGGCACATCCCAGTCAACACCAGTGCGTTCTCGTGTGGTGCGTCCCCAGGCGGAAAACACCCCCTGCCAGACAGTGTCACCGCAATTATTTGTCACCCGGTCTGGCAACCCATTGATCTCGGTGTGATACCAGTAAACCTCAGCGTGTTGCTGATAACTGTCGATGCGCGCTATCGGTTCGTAGCTGTTTTCAGCATAGACATACTGCACCGCAGCTTCGGGTTTGCTGTCGCTGTGCTCACCCACCATCTGCATGCCGGACCACGCGTAATGCGTGCATTCGGGCTGCACCGCATTGCGCCGCCACACCTGCTTGCCGATGCGACGGCCCAGCGCATCGTATTGATACTGCGCGCGGGTATATTCGGCATCCCCCTCAATCAACACCTCGCAAATGCGGTGTTCATCGTCGTAACTAAAATGCTGCACAATGCCGCGCTGGCTATCATGTCGTTCGGTTATACGACCAAAACCGTCGTATTCCCAGCGAATGCCTTCCAGGCGCTTCAACAGGTTATCCCACACCGGATGCAGATCTTCGCTGGTGCGGTTATCCGCCGCGTCATACCAGAAACGTTCCTCGCCGCCCGGCTGAATGCTGCGCGTCATTCTGCCTGCGGCATCATAGCCCCATAAAGACTGACTGTATTTTTCTGCCGGGCTGGAAGGTGCGCCATCGGTGACAATCTGGCGAATGATTTGGTCAGCGCGATCCCACTGATAACGCCGTTCCGACACCAGCCGCTGGCGCAAATTATCGACGCTGCGACGCTGGGTAATGCGCCCGGCAATGTCGTACTGCGTCTCCAGTTCCAGTTCACCCTGGGTGCGATGCGTTTCGCGATGCAGACGGTCACGCTGATAGCCCGCCAGCGCATGCGTCCGCCCACCTAACGTTAACTGCATCTCCAGCAGATGGCCGGTACCGTAGCGCAGGTACTGCATTTCACGCCCATCGGGGTACACAGAAGCGCTCAGGTTGCCCAGCGCATCATACTGGTGGCGATATTCGCCAGAATGATTCTGTTCACTGACCAGCCGACCCAACGGGTCGCGTTGGAATACCATCACTTCCGCGCCAGTCGGTTCACATTCGTTGATGATGGCCTGGCGCCATGCATCGTATGAGAAGCGGTGGATCTCGGTGCTCAGAGCATGGTAGCGATACTCGGTGCGGTGCTGCGGCGTTTCGCGCGCCGCCATCCTGCCCAGAACATCGTATTCATAATTCACCACCGTTGGTGCCAGTTGACTGTCGCGCACCGGGTGACGGATCAACGTCTCCACCTGCTGCACGCCGTTGTACTGGTATTCGGTTTTACGTCCGGCGTAGTCCTGTTGCTGCGTGAGCAGTCCGGCTGGCGTGTAGTCAAAATGCCACTGCTGTCGGTTGCCGTTGGTTAGTGTCACCAACCGTCCGGCCCGGTTGAAGTCATAGCGAGTCACCTGTCCGGCGGGATCAACCGCCTCAATCACCTGACCGCGCGCATTGAGCGTTACCCTGCGTTCCAGCATGCCATCAATATTCTGACCGCATAGCAACCCGGCCTGGTTGTACTTAAACAGCGTTTCCCGCCCGTCGGCGCGAACATAGGTTTGCAGGCGTCCCGCTGCGCTCCACTGGTAGCGATCGGTGTTACCCAGTGCATCGGTAGTGCTGATCAATTTTCCACAGGCATCGTACTGCCGCTGGCTTTGATAGCCCGAGCAGTCCTCTTCACGGATCAACTGCCCGCGCATGTCCCACCAGAATTGATGGCTGTTTTCCAGCGCATCGATACGTCGCGTCAGATCGCCCTGTTCATTCCATTCAAAACGGGTAACGCCGCCTGCGGGATCGGTCAACGCGACCACATCACCCGCCAGATTGTAGTCGTATTGCCACAATGCGCCGTCCGGCAGTACCTCCTTGAGCGGCAGCGCGTACAGCGGATGCCAGGTGGTGATGCGGGTGCGATCCAGTGGGTCGCGCTCCATCGTCATATTGCCGCGTTCATCCCAGGCGTATTCCCAGCGTGCACCACCTGGCTGCGTCATCGCCAGAAGTTGCTCGCTGCTCGCCGCCCAGTCGAACGACCAGTCTCCACCGTGTGGGTCGGTCCAGGCGGTAATACGGCTGAGGGCGTCCCAGTGGTGCTCGCTGCTGACGCCTTCATCATTGCTGACACACGCAAAGCGCTGCTGCTCATCTGTCTCAATGCGCCAGCTCTCCAGCACCTCATCCCGTTCGTCGCATACCTGATACGCATGGACGCGCCAGTGCCGTGAGTTATGAGCAGGCCGCCACTGATACCGGATCGTTAGTCCGGTCGCATAGCTGTGCCATGCCATCATATCGCTCGCCTGATCCCAGCCGTAGCGACGAGTGACGATAGCGTCGGCGTCCGTCACGGTCGTCAGTTGCCCCTGGTCGTTATAACCGTAGGTAACCAGCAGATGACGTGCCCCTGCCGCAATCTGGTAAACCGCGCTCAGACGCCCGGAATGCGTGCCATATTCCAGTTCCACATCCAGCGCGTCGTTATCGCTGGAAATACGAACCAGTTTGCCTTCATCATTCCAGCTAAAATGCTGTACGTTTTCGTGGCGGTCATAGAGACGATGGATGCGCCACTCGCCCGGTCGCGTTGGATCCGGCTCAAACAACTGATGCTCACCTTCGCTGGTCTGCATCACCATCGCGCCATTCGGGCTGCAAAACAGCTTCAGCCCCTCCTGCTGAAAATCAATCACATCGCCAGGGTTGACCTCCCCCATGCCCAGCTCGCGTCCGGTCATGTCCTGGTAGATCAGTTGATTACCCGGCAAGCGCCAGAGGCGAACTTCAAACGGCAGCATCCAGCCAGTACCGAGCATACCGGTAGCCAGATTGCGGCTGTGGTAGATACGCTGCCAGTAGAGCGGCATACGATCCGGCAGGACAAAATCGAGATCCTCTTCGCGTGCGAGGATTTTGGCCCCGGTGGCGATATTTACCGGGTGTAAGGTCTGGACAGCGGCTTCCATGCCAATGTTGCCGAAAATCGGGCAGATCGTTTCTTTTGCCAGATCGCGCAAAATCAAGCGGCTGAAGCCAAAGCGGTACAGCTCCGGCAGGATACCCACCAGCGCACCGCCGATCAGGTTCCCCGCCATGTACGCCCAGATATTTTTACCGCTGTGGATGTCACGAACCGTAATGGTATCGCCACCGATGCGCACCCGCGGATTTTCACTCAGTTTGATTTCCGCTTCGCAGGTACTTTTGTGTCCGTTACGTGCGGCGGGTTGATTGTTGATCAGTACCTTTTTCGAACCCTGCGCAATAAAATTGCTGCTGGTGACCATATGACCTTTGGTGCAGGCCACGGTATCGAGCGGCAGCGGAGTCGCATACGGACTGGCGCTCTCCACCACCGGCTGCATCAGGCTGGTCCAGACGTTTTTACCCCAATCCTTAACATCATCCAGTGAGAGATGACTGGCTCGCTCGGCTACCGCCATCAGCGCGGCACCGGGGTTAAGCGCGGTCTTCATTGCCGCCGCCACGCCGGTCAGCGCCAGCATGCCTACCGCCGCCCAATCGATGCCATTGTCAGCCGCCGCTGGCGCATTAAGATAATCGCGCGACACGCTACCCGCCGCGCGCGCCGCCAGCTTCCCTTTGATATGGACGTTGCCGGATCCGCTGACAATAAACGCATCCGGCGGTCCGGGGTCAATAAGGCTGTCGACCAGTGACGCCGCCGCATTGCTGATCGTCTCCAGGCCGCCACTGAACACCAGCGTAGCTATTGCTACGCCACCCAGCAGCGCACCAACGCCGGTTCCGGCGGCGATCACGATGCCAGCGACAATCGCGCCTTCCACCAGGCCGCCGACAAAATCCGCCAGCGCCGAACTGTGCACCAGCGGATCGCCGATACGCGCCGCGAGATAATCTGTCATCCTCAGCCTCCCGGTTGCAGACCAGCTTTGATCGCGGTCCAGAAGGCATCTGCATTCGCATCAAACGGCTGCATCCGGCTGAGGGTAAACGCCAGCAAATGGTCATTCACTCGTGCCACGGCGAGCTTTTCATACACCATCACATGTTGATTTTCGAAGCGCAGTGCCACCTCACGCGCCGGTAAACCGGCAACGTCGCTGTCCACCACCGGCCCCAACACCACCTTTTTCATATTGCGTTTAATTTTGGCCAGTTGCTGGCTGAGGTATTGCTCCTCATCCCCCACCGGGATATCCCACGCACGGGTGATCACCAGGGTCGCATCGGCGAACTTCAACACATTGATGCTGTGATCCTGGACTGCGCCAGGCAGGTTAAGTACCCCTTCAGAGAGGGCAAAAGGGACGGTTTTCATGCGTTATCTTTTCCTTGATTAAATGCCGCTTTGACGGCGTCCTGGATTTGCGCCGGGGTTGGCTCTACGGCGGGCAGTGCGCCGGGTTGCTTCAGGTTGAGATCCAGCGTTCCGCCGGTGTTGATCTGGCCAGTGCCGGATGCATCAATATTAAAATTCACGCATTGCAACGTGACCTGACCGTTAGCACCTAATTCCAGCACCGACTGGCCCGCCACCAGGCGGATGCCGCTGTCGGAAGCCTGCACAATCGCCCCCTGGACACGCTGAATAAAACCGCCACCCACCAGTTGGGAGTGGGCCAGTTGCGTCGCCTCCGTGTGGCTACCTGACACCGTGCCGTTGTAGTCCTGGGTGACACTGACGGTACGCGAACCGCCAACGCTGTGGGTCTCGTCGTTTTTGACGTTAGTATCCATGTTCTTCTGTGCCTGGATCCATAGCTGCTCTTCGCCCGCCTTATCCTCAAAACGCAGCGCATTGGCGGTGTCTGACGTGCCATCTTTCGAGCGACTGAGAAATCCCATCTGCGTCGCCGCCGCGGGCAGCGCCCAGGGTGGCATACTCGCCTCGTTATACACGCGGCCAATGATCAGCGGGCGATCCGGGTCACCATTGATAAAATCCACCACCACTTCATCGCCGACACGCGGGATCTGCACCCCACCAAAGCCCTGGCCCGCCCAGGCACTGGAGACTCGCACCCAGCACGAACTGGTGTCGTCACCTTTTGCCAGTCGGTCCCAGTGGAATTTCACCTTCACCCGGCCATAGCGGTCGGTCCAGATCGATTCACCTTTTGGCCCCACCACTTTCGCGGTCTGCGGGCCATGCGTTTTCGGCCACGGCGTTCTGGGGGGCGCACGATAGGTGATCGTGGTGGGTAACACGGTAAAGGTGATGTTGTGCGATGCGGTGACATCGCCGCTGGCATAGCTGTTTTCCTCGAAGCGATATTCCGCACTGGTGGTCAGATACTCACCGTTGTCGCTGAAATGTGGCGCATTGAGCAGCTCAAAGGTGTAACCGGGCGCAATGCCGGTCGCCGTACCGGTACCGCTGACACTGTGATGCTCCACTTCCCACACTTCCTGGCGGATGCGGGTATAGAAATCGCCGTGGCTGTGATCAACAAAATGGCCCGGCCAGTCGTACACATCCACCGTACCCGGCGTGGGCGCGACCGGATTCTGCCGTGCCTGCAACATCCAGGCATTCGGTTTGCGGAAATCGTAATCGTCGGTGCTGTACATCCCCGGCGTGACGCTCTCTGCCAGCGACCACTGGCTGATCCCCTCTTCCGTTACGCTGCCACCGGAAACGGCAACGTGGTAGGGAATGGTGGCGTAGCCGCTAAACGGCTGATGCTGATCGGCCGCATCGCACAACACCAGCGTATGTTTATCGGACTCGTGGCGGAACCAATAGTAGATCCCCTCCAGCTCCATCAGACGGTTGATAAAATCGAAGCTGCTTTCCTGGTACTGCACGCAGTACTCCCACACCCGATAGCTGCTGGCGAGCTTTGACTCGACATTGACGTTGTACTCCTTCAACAACGTCTGCACGATCTGCGGCACCGTCTGGCTCTGGAAAATACGCAGGTTACGATCACGCTTCATCGGCCACAGGTCCGGCTCGACGGTCAGCGCATAAACCGCATAACGCGTGCCGTTCAGCTCCTCGCTGCGTACCGCTACGCGGGTGATCTTGCCGTTGATATAGCGTGGCGTAAGCAGATTCTGGGTCGGCAACGTAAAAGTAACCGCTTTACCCAACAGGGCATGACGATCGATGCGGGCATCGGTCGACAGCAGGTCCGCCTGAAGGGTGAATGATTCTGACAGGGCTTCACGCCCGCTGAGTTTCCAGAACAGCAGGCCCTCCGTGGGCAGCTGGACGGTGATGCGTGAGAACATAAGTAAATCCCGGAAATAATTAACTGTGAGGATCGAGCAACCAGACACCTTCCGCGCCAATGGTGAGCGTTTGGGCGCGTGCGCCGTTATGGCCGCTGATGGCGAAGGTGTAATGTCCCGGTGCCAGTTGCAGTGCCGCAAAGCCATTCGCTGCGGGGACCAGCGCCTGCGGCTTGCCATTCACCTGCACCTGCTCACCCGGTTGCAGGCGAATGTAAACCTGAGCCACCGGTGCCGCAGGAGGGGCCGGTTCCGGCTCACGCTGAGCCGTCTGGACAGGTGCCGGAGCAACCGGTTTTTCTGCCGGAACCGGTGCCGGTGACACAGGCGCCGCAACAGGCGTGTTGTTCGCCTGCACCGGAGCATCTTCACTGCCCCCGGCCATCATTAGACCTACGCCCAGCCCCACCAACACACCCGCAGCGACCAGGCCTGGCAGCGCGAAGCGGTGTTGCATTAAACGTTTAACCGGTGAAACCGCTACGTCTTCTTCCACCGCCTCCACCGGCACCAGCATGGTGCCCGGACCGCTGATTTTTGCCGCGAGCACCGGCTCGGCTTCCCGCTCCGGCAGCGCCATTAACTCGGCAAATGCGTCAATGCTTTGCGGGCGATCTTCTGCCTTCAGCGCCAGCGCGCTGTCGACCGCTTTCAGCAACGCCGGGGAGTAGCCCGCCGGACGACGTTGCGCCAGTGGCTGATAGTTGTCTTCGATACTGCGAACCACGCTGACCGGCGGCGGTGCGCCGGTGATCAACGTATGCAGCACGGCACCCAGGGCATAGATATCGGTCCACGCGCCCTGCTCGCTTTCATCGTTATCGCTGTACTGTTCAATCGGCGCAAAGCCGGGACGCAGCATGGTTTCGCTTTCATCGGACAGGTTGCCGATGGTTTTCCGTGCCGAGCCAAAATCGAGCAGCACCGGTTCACCGTTGCTCTGGATCTGGATGTTGTCCAGTGAGATATCGCGGTGCAGATAACCCGCCTCGTGAATGGTTTTAATCGCCCCAAGCAACGGCGGTAACAGGCGGCGAATCCAGGCTTCGTCAATCTGCTGCGGATTGCGCGCACGCAGCGTTGACAGCGTGGTGCCGCTGTAAAACGCCGTCCCCATGTAGGCGGTGTCGTTCTGCACCCAAAAGCGCAGGACATGTAACAGGTTGGGATGATTAAAACGCGCCAGCAGGCGAGCTTCCTGAATAAAACTGTTCAACCCGGCATGGAAGGTTTTGCTAAAACGTTCGCTGCGTAGCACCAGGTTTAACCCTTCGCTGCGCACCGCCAGCGAGGCAGGCATAAACTCTTTGATGGCGATATCGCGCTCCAGCTGATGATCCCAGGCGCGATAGACAATGCCAAAGCCGCCACCGCCGATGACTTCTTTGATCTCGAACTCATTAAACCGGTAACCCAGGGGCAATGCGTTGGGGACATTGAGGTGATTATCGTGTTCCGACATAGACGAAAACTCTCTGATAACGAACGGCTTTAGACAGCAAACTGGCAAACAAACTCGCCCTGCTCGGCTCGCACCTGTACCCGGCGATAACGTTCATCGCGGGCATGGGCGCTGAGCAGCATCTGACTCATTTGCGGCAACAGGGTATTGGTGAGAATGGCATCGACCATACGGCCGCCGGATTCCACCTCGGTGCAACGCTGCACGATCTGGCTGACCACGGCATCGTCGATGTCTGCCGCGATACCGTGGTTCTCCTCCAGACGGCGCACGATGCGTGCCAGTTGTAACCGGACGATTTGCGCCAGCATCGCATCGCTTAATGGGTAGTACGGCACCACCAGCAGGCGTCCGAGCAGCGCCGGAGGGAATACCTCCAGCAATGGCTTGCGCAGTGCGGTGCTGAGTGCATCCGGCTCCGGCAGCAGTTCGGGATCGGCGCACAGCGCGCTGATCAACTGCGTACCGACATTGGAAGTCAGGATGATAATGGTGTTACGGAAATCGATATGGCGTCCTTCGCCATCTTCCATCCAGCCTTTGTCGAACACCTGGAAGAACAACTCATGCACATCCGGGTGAGCTTTCTCGATTTCATCCAGCAGCACCACGCTGTATGGCCGACGCCGCACCGCTTCGGTTAGCACGCCACCTTCACCATAGCCAACATAGCCCGGCGGTGCGCCCTTCAGCGTCGAGACGGTGTGCGCTTCCTGGAATTCGCTCATGTTGATGGTGATGATGTTCTGCTCGCCGCCATACAACGACTCGGCCAGCGCCAGCGCGGTTTCGGTTTTCCCTACGCCAGAAGGGCCGCACAACATAAATACGCCAACCGGTTTATTGGGGTTGTCCAGCCGCGCGCGTGAGGTGCGAACCCGTTTCGCAATCAGATCCAGCCCATGACGCTGACCAATGACCCGTTGGTTCAGGGTATCGGCCAGATTCAGCACCGCATCGATTTCGTTCTTCACCATGCGCCCCAGCGGGATGCCGGTCCAGTCGGCGACCACGGCGGCGACCACGCTGGCATCCACCGCGGCAAACAGCAGCGGTTCTTCGCCTTGCAGGTCATGTAACTGCTGCCGGGTGGCGTCCAGTTCGCTGCGCAGCGCCGTATCATCTTCACTGACGCAACGTGCGCGCAATGCGATAAGTTGATCCACCAGCGCCCGCTCCTGCTGCCAGCGCGCTGTCAGCGCATCACGCGTGGCGCACAGTGCAGCCTGCTGCCGGGCAATCTCCTGCTGGCGATCAGGTGCTCCCAGCCCCACTTTGGCCTCGCGCCCGGCGATTTCTGCTTCAATGTCGAGCGCCGCCAGACGATGTAAACAATCTTCCAGCGCCGCAGGTTGCGCCCCCTGGCTGACCGCCACCCGCGCACAGGCGGTATCGAGCAGCGCGACCGCTTTATCCGGTAACTGCCGCGCCGGAATGTAACGATGCGACAGTTTGACTGCGGCGCTGACCGCTTCATCCAGCAGCAACACCTGATGATGTTTTTCCAGCGCACTGACGGTGCTGCGCAGCATCTGAATGGCTTTGGCCTCATCCGGCTCCTGCACCTGCACCGTCTGGAAACGGCGCGTCAGTGCCGGATCCTTCTCAATGTATTTTTTATATTCTGCCCAGGTGGTGGCACCGATGGTACGCAACTGACCACGAGCCAGTGCCGGTTTCAGCAGGTTCGCCGCGTCGCCGGTCCCCTGCTGCCCACCGGCACCAATCAGGGTGTGGATTTCATCCACAAACAACACAACAGGGGTGGGACTGGATTGCACTTCGTTGATCAACGCTTGCAGGCGCGCTTCAAACTCGCCCTTCATCCCGGCCCCGGCCTGCAACATGCCGATATCCAGCAGCCAGAGTTGCACATCGCGCAGTGGCGCAGGCACATCACCGGCGGCAATGCGCAGGGCCAGCCCTTCCACCACCGCCGTCTTGCCGACACCGGCTTCACCGGTCAGCAAGGGATTGTTCTGGCGGCGACGCATCAGGATATCCACCATCTGGCGGATCTCTTCATCGCGTCCCGTCACCGGATCGATACGGCCATCACGCGCACGCGCGGTAAGGTCCTGCGCGTATTGCGCCAGGGTGCTGCTGCCTGCTGCTGCCGGAGCGGCGGCGACATCCGGCTGCGTCAGCGCCTGCTGCGCCTCTTTGCTGTGACCGAGTAAAGTCTCGAATTGATCCAGCAGGACATCGACGTTAATGCGTGAAAACTGAGATGAAATACCTTTCAGCACGCTGGCAAGGCTGTAGGTCTTGAGCATGCCGATTAACAGGTGGCCGCCACGAATGCGGCTGGCCGCATATTTGAGCGAGGCATACACCCAGGCGCGCTCCACGGCGCTGTCGATGTGTTCGGCGAGATCGGAGACGGCACTTGCGCCGCGTGGCAGGCGGTCGAGCGCCGCCACGATATCCCGCGTCAGCGCGTTTTCATCCAGTGAAAAATGACTGATCACCTGCTGTAAGTCACCGTCCTGCTGCTGCATCAGTTGATGCAGCCAGTGCACCAACTCGACATACGGGTTGCCGCGCAGCTTGCAAAAGGCGGTGGCGCTTTCCAGCGAGGTAAATAACAGCGTGTCCAGTTTACCGAATAACACGGCTCGGCTGATTTCTGACATATCGAATCTCTGTAATAGAAGAAGCAGGCTATGTGACAGGAAAAGGCGATGGGGCTACCGTGCGGTAGCCTCAACTTCAAAAACGAAATCTTCACGATCGACAGGCTGTGCCGGCTGCCCCAGCCAACTGGTGTAACCCAACCGGGCATTGCCCCCCAGGGTCGTGCCCTTGACCTCGTCAGCGGCGAGGATCAGGCTGAGATCCCACTGCATTTCAATGCCGAGGTAGTGCCGTACCCAGTCGCGAACTTCACAGGCCCCACGCGCATCGGGCAGGAAGTGCGCGTACTGTTCTGCCGTGAGGGGACCCAGCCGCAGGCGGAAACGGTGCTGCACATCGCGCACTGCCACACCGAGAAACGCGGACTCGCCCAAACGCGGCATATGTCGTCCGGCCGCCAGACGTGCCTGATCGCGGCTATCCAGCGTCAGCCACTGTGGCTGGTTCTGCTCCAGCCTGACCGGGACGCCAAAGTAAAGGCGCAGAATCCGCACCAGCCCTTCGGCATCGTGCCCATGCCGGCTGAGGTGCCCCACCAGCATCAGGCGCGCATGCAGGCTGAGCGAGCTGGCCTGTTGCTGTGCCGGAAAACCAATCCCGGCCAGACAGGCCAGATAGTCCTGAAAACGTTGGTCGTCGCCGCGATCGAGAGAAGCCGTCGGCTGCGCATCCGCCCAGGCGCGATAAAACAGCAAGGTGGCACGATGATGAAACAGGTCGGCAAACGCCGCCAGACTGTGATCCTGATGGTGGTCGATACGTTCACGCACATACTCGGTCAGATGCGTAGGCAGTGGACCATTTGGACCAAACAGGCCAAAACTGTAGATAGAGATAGCATGACGGCCATCCGTCTCACGCTCACGCACCCCGGCGAGGGTCGCGGGTGCGAAGGTCAGGAAAGGTTTTTGCCCGATGCGCACCGTTTCGAACTTCGGTAGCGGTGCACGTCCCAGCGCATAACGCTGGCCGCTCTGCGCATTGATCCGACGCAGCAGCTGGAACAGATCGTAGCGCCACGGTGCCGCCATCACCGCTGACCAGAAATCATCTGGCAAACGGCTGGCACGCGACAACGGGATAATTTGTGCGCCCTCACTCATAACAACGCCTTCTGGCCCATACGTGGCGGCCAGTAACCGACTTCGCCGCGTTGCTGGCTGCTGAGGGTGAGTTCGGTAAAGCTGTTCAGCGCCACCAGCCGCGCGAAGACACGTTCCAGTACGCTACCGAACAGCCACGGACTGGCCCCGGAGAACACCTGTTCATCCACCTCCAGCGCAATGCTGACCCCACGCGCAAACACTACCGGTCCCGGTTCCGGCACTCGGCGATGTACCGCGCTGAGCTGGCAATGGCGAATACCTTCGATCTGGCGCGCCACTGGCGCTTCCGCCAGGTTGGCGTACAGGCTCAGTAGCTGGCGTAAGGCGCTGGCCCCCTCACCATCGGCGCTGTCCATCAGGCTGAGGTAGTTCATTTGCAGATGGCTGATCAGCCGCCAGGAGGATAATCCTTCCGCCAGCGCCGGACGCGGCGGCGTCGGCCCTTTACACAATGTCAGCTGGCTCACCGGGATCGAATCCGGCATCACGAAATTACCCTGCTCCTGTTGCAGCAACATCAACGGCAAATCGCGGCTGGTACACATCACCTCGGCGGAGAGGTAACGCATCTCGTCACGCCACGGCGTGTGGTGTTCGTCCACCAGCGAGAGAAACACTTCGGAGCCGATATAACCGGTCCGGGTGCCGTAGCGTTGCGCATGTTCCGACAGGGTGCGCTGCTCACGGCGCAGAGAAAAATAGGCACCGTAGTCACCCTGATCCGGGCTGAAGGTGCTCCAGAAGGGGCGAAACACCTGCTCCTCGCGCTGCCCTGCCACGGTAGCAAACAGACGTTGCACCGAATGCACTTCGTAATCCAGCGGGCGGATATTATCCACCACCAGATGGTATTCATGCTGGCTGTCGCTGACTTTCAGCCGTTCTGCCATTTTCGGAAACAGGTTAATCACCGGGGTGCAGTGCAGCGCCAGATGACTGCGATCGACCACGCTTTCCAGATCCGCATCGGCTTTATCCAGCAGGATGATGATGTCAAACGCGGTGGCTTTGTCACAGCGCGGCAGGAACGTGGCCAGCTGATGCAGACTGATAAACTGGAAGCGGGCTGGAAAGGCAAAATACTCCTGCAACAAACGGTAGCCGTCGAAGTTACGCAGATCATCCGGCAGCAGCGCCTGCTCCGGTGCAAAGCCTTGTTGTTGCAGCGCGTTATCGGTCAGCACCTGACGTTGCGGCTGCGGTTCCACCGATTGCAGCACCATGCCAACACGGTGCTGCATCAGCAACTCCAGTAACTTCAGCGCCTGAATATCCGGCCCGCTGAGGTAGAGCATCAACTCATCCAGCGTCAGTTGGCTGAGCGAGGCCACCCCTTCACACTCAATGCGGATACGCAACGCGCTGGCCGCTCCCAGACCGCTTAACTTCAGCTCACCGAGTGGGATATCACCAGGTACGCCACCCAGCGCCACATCGCTGATGCGCAGCGGATGCAGCATCACGTCATGTGCCGTGGTGTAACTACAGGTGACGCCCGATTTTTTCAGGCTCTGGCTCTCCATCATGGTGCCACGCGGCACCAGAAAACCGTTGCTGATGTCCCCTTTGCGGCTATCCGGCGTCAGTTGCGCTATCGCCATCGAGGGTGTCGGCGCTAAATAACCCGGCGCGATCATCTCCAGCAGTCGTTGTGAAAAGCGCGGAAACTCGGCATCCATTTTCAGTTGAACGCGCGAGGTGAGAAACGCAAAGCCTTCCATCAGTCGCTCAACGTAGGGATCGGCGATATCAATGCCGCGCATCCCCAGCCGTCCTGCCACTTTGGGATAACGTTCGGCAAACTCTGCGCCCATCTCACGCAGATAAGCCAGTTCGCGGTTGTAGTAGTCGAGTAGTTTGCTGTCCATGATTACCCCGCATCCTGTAATTCGAAATGACCATTCTCCAGATCAACCTCGGTGCGAAACAGAAACTCCAGCGGATACGGTACGCACCACAGACGCCCTTTGATCTCAATCGACAACACGTTGTGCAGGTCAAGCGCGGTCAGATCGCTGACGCAACGCACCTGCAAGCCCTGCGGCAGAATGCGCGGTTCAAAATGCAAAATGGCGTTGGTCATTTTGCGCTGGATGTCCTGCCATTCGATATCTGACATATTTTGTCCGGCCAGCGGTGCCACACCGAAATTCCACACCGAACGTTGTACCTCGCCATACGGGCTGAGATCCTGCTGTGCTTCGTTGTTGATGGTGTTAAACAGCCACTGCAAGTCGCGCAGTACATGGCGACGCAGGGTGCTGTGGGTGATCAGCACGCTATTACCCGGCTCGCTACGTTTGTCCGGTGCATCGTCCGTCAGACGATCCAGCAGCGAGGATTGCAACTTGTCGCGTGAGGTCAGCGTGTCGCGATTTTTACGCGCACGATACCCCCCATGCAGTTGGGCGTAGCCGTCATCACGACTCATGATCTGGCCCGATGTCGTTAAAGGTCAGGCGCTGAAGGGCCAGCAGCGAGAACTCCGCGTTGTCGCTCAACCAGACTTTCTGACCAAGGCCGATAAACTGGCTTTCATCGTGGCCCAGCGGCTGCCATTCGGTAACGCTGCCACGCAGCCAACGTTCTTCGGCCTGTACCGGTAAGGGATAGCGCAGCGGAATCTGACACACCTGTTCGCTGCCATCTACCAGTTGGATCAACGTATGACGCCACACCAAATCCGTGACGCTGGCCGGTGGCTGGAACTGCATTTCACGGATGGCGGCAAACGGCACCCAGTAATAACGCCCATTGACGATGGCCTCACACACCGGACCGAAACGGCTGTCGCCATCCATCAGCCATGAAAACGCCACCTGCTGATCCTGCTGCTCCAGAGTGCCGGGATTGGCCTGCGCATCGTCCAGCGCCTGTTGCCGCAACTCGGCACCGCGTGCCGCGTCACCCGTGACTTCGGCCTGCAACGCCGCCAGCAGGGTTTCGCACCACGGCCAGGCACTGCCCGGCAACTGCGGCTGCGCTTCACCGCGCAACACCGCTGCACGCTGCTGTTCCCCGGCAATCGCCTGCTGGAGCAAGGTGATGGTCGGCTGCGCCTGGGGGGTGAGCGCCAGCCAGGATGGCAACTGCGTCTGCGCGCGTCCCCAGTTGCCCGCCAGACACAGCAGTTGGACAAAAGCGGCGCGCAGATCGGCATCGGCTGGATTGGCCTGGATTTGCGCCGTAATCTGCGCCAGATTATCCGCCAGTGATGCAGTTGCCAGACGTTGTTGTAACGACTCCATGCAAACTCCTTTTGCGTTAGTTAAGGGTGCGGTAAGCGGCAGCAGCTGGATCTTGCAGCTCCGGGTGCAGCTGCTCCACCAGCTCGACTTTCAGCGGCGCGACACTGTGTAACCAGGGCGACCAGACTTTGCGTACTTCCTGTAAACGGGCGCGCAGCGCGCTTTCATCAGCGGCTTCGCTGGCGGGCATCTGCACCACCACCTGCTCCGGTGCCAGCCAGCCGTTAAACTGTGCGCTGAATGGCAGCACCAACCAGCTTTCCGGCGATTTCTCATTCGCCAGCACCATCCGTTCACGGTTTACGGTGGTAATGGTCAGCTCGCTGGCGGGTTGCCCGCTGCTTAATCCGGCAATCGGAAAACCCTGTACAAAAGTGACGTCGACCGACTTTGGCGCACCGCGACCCATCTGCGTCAGGGTGCTGTGGCCGCTTAACCAGCCATCCTGACCGCATACCAGGCCCTGCTTCGACGGTACAAAGATGGCGCTGGATTGCGCCGGTTGCTGCCACCAGGTACGGAAGTGGCACCCATCCAGCAGGCTAAATTGCTGCCAGGGGGTAGTGTCGGCGGGTGGCGAACTGATCGCCGGAGCCGCAGGTGCCGGGACGGCCGCTTGTGGTGGCGGCGTGACAACCGGTTGCCAGTTTTGCTCCCGCTCAGCATTCCCTTCGGCCAGCGCATTGCCATCCGCATCCTGCAATTGCCAGTGCAGCTGTTGCAGCGCTTTACACTGCGACGCCATCAACCCGGCAACACGCGGCAGAAAGCTATCCAGCACCGTGGCACTTTTTTCCCCTTTGGTGACAATGCGCAGGTTCACACTCTTCTGACACCAGCTCGCCAGTTGGTTATCTTTTACGTCATCAATCCACACATCCAGTTTCTGTGTCGGGGACTGCACAATGCGGTAGTTCTCGGCCATAGCCTGCGTACTCAGCAGCAACGCCGCCAGTCCCAGTAATCCATATTTCATGTTGGCGTTCTCAATCGCGAAGAGGGAAGAACTGCGCCGCATCAGAAAGCGAGTGCAGTAAGGTGGTGTCCTGAGGCGAACCGACCCACACGGCCAGCGCACTGAAATTGTCCTGCTGACCGTTGGACGGTTGATCGTTTTTAATGATTTGTTGCATCAACGTGAGCCACTCCTGCGGCGTGTTGACCATATGCAACGATTGCTGCATCTGCTCCAGCGAGACGCCATGCCAGAAACCGTCGGTGCAAAGGAGAAAGGCGTCACCGTCTTCAATCTCCACCACATCGCTGTAGCTGGCATCGCGCTGCTCATCGCCCATGCCGAGGGCAAAATAAAGCAGGTTGGTGTTGATGCCTTCAGTCTGGTGCCCGGCATCCTTCATTTGTTGTACCAGGCTGTGATCGGTGGTGACGTGATAGAGATAACCGCGCCGAAACAGATAGAGCCGGCTGTCCCCGGCATGCGCCCAGTAAGCCAGCTCGTAATCACGGTCGATAAACAGGCTTACCAGCGTGGTACCCATTCGGCGGTGCTCGCTGCTCGCCTTCTGTTGCTGACGGATAGCCTGATTGGCGTGATTGACATAATTACGAATCGACTGCGCATTCAGATGGGTTTCGCCGTTAAACGTCTCCATCAAGCTGCTGCGGGCGATGGTGGCGGCGACATCTCCGCCAGGGAAACCGGCCACGCCGTCACAGACGACAAAGCAGGCTGAGCGTTCACCGATGATCTCACCGGTCTGATCCTGATTGCTGGCGCGGTCGCCCTGATTCGACGTGGAAGCAATAGTGATATTCATGCGTCATCCGTGTGGGTTTGTGAATCTTTGTACTGATTAACTTCCATGTCATAGGCGTGCAGGAAGGCTTCGCCAAACAGGGTGTGGAAGTCGTCTTCTATCTCACCAGCGGTTTCGCCGTAGCGCTCAACAAAATGCTCCCACAATGCCGCCTTACGACTGCCGGGCAGTGCCAGACGAGACACGGAACCCGCCTCACGCGCTTCCTCTTCTAACTGGTCCGGGTTAAAGGATTGCAGCATTGACGCGATGATGGCGCGGATACCGGCAATCATCCCCAACTGATGCGCCTGAAGGTCGATCAGTGCATCACGCACAGCCTGGCGTGGCGGCATAAATCCGGGCATCCGACTGCCAAACATCTGCATCAGCACGGTTTTGCCCGACGGCAGCAGTTTGAACGGGTTGTTGGCATCGTCGAGGATCACCGTCATATCGGCTTTCACGCCACGCTTGAGAATCGAGCGTGAAGAGAGTAACGCCACCGTGCCTTGTGAGAACATGCTCAGCATCTGGCCGAACTGGCGCATCTGGTCGCGATCGAACTGTGGCGTGGGCTGCAAATCCTGTAAGCCCATCCCTTCCAGCAGCGCATCGAGTAATTCACCTTTCAGTGCATCACCGCTGCTTTGCGCGGCGGCTTCACGCTGACTGCTGGAAGCCACCGGATCAATGCGCAGACGCCCTTTGGGTGTAGGTGATGGCGTACGCTGCACCGCCTGCGGGGTTGGCAGCGTGATGCCACCATACTCCAGCGGTGTCGGGCTGACGTCTGCGGATTCGGGTTCGGGTTCTGATTCAGGCTCTGGTGCCGGTTCTGGCTCCGGCACTGGCAGAGGTTCAGGCTCCAGAATTGCTGCTGGCGTAACCTCCGGTTGTGCCAGTGGCACCGCCCCGCCCATCATCAGGCCGAGTGGATCATCGTGATGGCGTGGATCAGGGGTGTTCTGGCTGCCAAACAGGCTGAGTGGGTCCAGCTCTGCCGTTGGGTTTTCCACTGGCGTTGGCGCGGCGACACGTTTCTGCCCCACCAGCGCACTGGGTGTCGCATCGTCAAAAATGCTCTCCTCGGCAAACAACGCATCACCTTCATCAAACAGGCTATGGGTGGTGGGCTGCTGTCCGATATCCAGGGGCGCATCGCTAATCAGCGCCGCCAGCGGATCCTCCGGGTTGCGCTCAACCGCGGCCGGGGCAGTCAGCGGATGGGCCTCGGATGAAGCGGGTACTGGTTTATTCCGTTGCGATAAATCGTCAGAAATGGAGAACTCTTTCGCCAGGCTATCCCAGATTTCACTGGGGATGGCGGCGGTGTTGCTGCTGACAGTGGGGGGTTCATCCGCGATGATTGCCGCTTTGGCCGCCGGTTTTGGCACGCTGCTGGCTGGCTGTGCCGCGTGAATATCGTTGACCAGCAGTTGGTAATCATCAATGCCCAAAATATCGCCATCCTGTAATTCCACCTGGCGACCCCGTTCCAGCGGAATATCATTCAGCAGCACACGCGTAACATTGCCGCGATTGGTCAGGCGACATTCACCATCGGCGGAAATATGGACGATCGCCTGTAACCGGGAAATGGTTCGGTCATCATCGGGTAATACCAGGTTGTTATCCACACCACGGCCAATGGTGCCGCCGGGGGGTAAGAAGTCAAAAAGAGTTTGCGGCGGCTGATGGCCGGGTTTAGTCGTTATTATCGTAAAGCGCATAACGGATTCCTGCGGTTAGCTGTTCGGCATCTATATCGCGCCTCTCTCGGAAAAGAGGCGGAATATAGGAAGCGTTTTTATGACTGGTAGCGGCGCGATTTATCGCGCTCTTTTCGAAGGGTTAATTCTGTACTTTAAACCGCGCGATAAATCGCGCCGCAACGGAATGAGTGCACTTATAAGGTAAAAAGCAATGTGCTAGCCACAAGTAAAATGAAAGAGGTCAGAAGAGATTTATTTATACAAACGACGGCCCCAAATAAAAGGGGCCAGCAACAAGAAACAACTTAGAAATGGTTATTCATAAGGGATAGCTTTAAGTTGCTCTACACGATCCAAATCAATTCTGGCGACGCATTTATCCGTAAGCGTATCGTGAGTAATGGTTCCTTTCTCAGCCATAAAAGACTCAAGATTACATTGACCATCGCGGTACTTCAGCCAACCGCGCTGGGATTCGGTTAACGTTGACGTGTAGCTTTGTAAATCTGCCGGTGAGGCGGAATACTCAGCATCGATTCTTTTCTTTGCATTTCCATATTCCTGATTCAATTGTTTCTCAGCGTCTGCTTTTGATGCTTTGTAACAGGCATTGATTTCTGCATCGCTGGTTGCGTTATTACAGTCATCTTTAGCAAATGCTGAAACCTGATACAAAGATGCGACCATCGCCAGGAGTACAATCTTTTTCATTTAGCTTATCCTTTTTGCTTGAGGTACTGAACGCGCTGGCGTCCTTTCTCATAAGATTGCATAACCGAACTTTTTTGTATATAGGTGATCAACTCGTTCACGTCATTGTGCATACCTGCTTTCATCGGGCTGGCACCCTTCGTAAAACCCTGATACACAAAATCGACCAACACGTCCCTAATCGCCGGTTTGAGTTGATTCCATTCAACCGCATCATTAAACGAGGATGTCCAGTTACGGTAATTATTTGCTGCACGCTGTATATAACCGGGATAGATCAACTCAAACAGATTTTTTTGCATGGTATGACTGATTTCACCAATGGCATCTCTGTTTTTATCGACAAATATCTTTGCCTGCCCCCCTTTTAAGCCTGAGCCAGAGGCAATCATTCTTGCCTGACTGTCAGGCACACCTGCACTGGTAAGATCCTTATAGCTATCCGTTTCTTTCCTGCTGCCAATATCATATCCCCGACCGATAGTGACACCAGATAATGCAGTCGGTGGCCAGTGGATCATGCGGCTAAAAAATGCGCTACCTTTAATATCGTTACCTTCCGCATCAAAAGTTACCTGACCAAATTTAACTTTTAATACACCAGCGACATTTTCATATTTTTGTGGCTCAACGGGAACAACTGCCGGTGCCGGGTTACGACTTTGTGAATCTTCAGCCGCTAAGGTGCGGAAAGTTTTACCGTTAACATCTACAACCCCATCGGGTTTCGCCATAAATTGTTTTTGCAGATGAAGGATATAATGGACTGTTCTCGGTCCACAAATCCCATCCTCACTCAATCTGGCTGAAAACTTCTTATTCAGCAGGTTTTGAACAATCTTAACATCCTGAGAATTATTGATACCATGAATACCTACTGAATGATAAATTTTCATGAGCACATCCTTATCCTGATAAAATCAAACCGGGAGACACAACGGGTCTCCCGGAGGGCTAATTAAGCCTCTTTATTTTCCTTAATATTCCATCCAGCACTGCTCTCCGCGCCCTTACCACCCGTAGAGGTCTGCTCCCAGTATTGTTGTTTCACTTTAGATGCCTGGAAGGAGTAGGTAATACCTACAGTATCACCATTGTCTGAACCGGTGTAATTGACTGCTGTAACCAGCACATCTTCTAAGGTGATACGTGCATATTCGACCTGCTGACCACCCGCTTTACAAATTGAGAGCTCAACTTTAGTCAGGTGTTTACCATTTGCACAATATTTAAGGATCGCAGTAGTTGATTTATCAATTAATGCATCAACATGCAGGTCATTGAAATTAACCTTACCCGCACCACCGCCACCGCCAACCGCCATATTTCCAGGTTGGGTAGCGCCCCAGTTAAAGGAGGTAATATCGGTCCAACCGGTGTGGTTAGAATCTTTCGATTCACCGGTCACACCATCAACTTTTAAAAACATATCAATAGCCATAATTATCTTCTCTTGCTTGATTTACGTTCTGCTTTGAAAAAGCATCGTTATGGCAAACAGGAAAGCATGGGGCTGAATAAAACCATCCATATTTTACCTCTGCCTCGTTTTCTGAATAGATTGCTACATGTTTATTCAGAGGGGTTCTCATTGCACAAACAGTGAATAAGAAAAAGGTTCAGAGAACCTGCTCTTCAGGTTCTCTGATTAAAGCGCGTGTTACTTATCGTTGGTTTTCAGCGAAGGCAGTTTCGATACCAGACGCAGTGATACCGTCAAACCTTCCAGCTGATAATGTGGACGCAGGAAGAATTTCGCTGCGTAATAACCCGGATTGTCTTCCTGCTCCTCAACATTAACCTCAGCCGCCGCCAGCGGTTTACGTGATTTGGTTTCCTGGGAGGAGTTAGCCGGGTCGCCGTCCACGTAGTTCATCACCCAGTCGTTCAGCCAGCGCTCCATCTCATCGCGTTCGCGGAAGGAACCGATTTTGTCACGCACAATGCACTTCAGATAATGAGCAAAGCGGCAGCAGGCAAACAGATACGGCAGACGTGCCGCCAGACGCGCATTGGCGGTGGCATCCGCATCGTGGTATTCCGCCGGTTTTTGCAATGACTGTGCGCCGATAAAGGCCGCGAAGTCAGAATTCTTACGATGCACCAGCGGCATAAACCCGTTTTTCGCCAGCTCGGCTTCACGGCGGTCGCTGATAGCGATCTCGGTCGGACATTTCATGTCGACACCGCCATCATCGCTGGGGAAGGTATGGCACGGCAGGTTTTCTACCGCCCCGCCCGATTCCACACCCCGGATCGAGGTACACCAGCCGTACTCTTTGAATGAACGGTTAATGTTGGCCGCCATCGCATAGGCTGCGTTGCTCCAGGCGTAGTTGTTGTGATCGGAGCCGTCGGTTTGCTCTTCGAAATCATAACTGTCCACCGGATTGGTACGGATACCGTACGGCAGACGCGCCAGGAAGCGCGGCATCACCAGACCGAGGTAACGTGAGTCTTCCGATTCACGCAGGCTGCGCCAGGCGGCATATTCGGTGTTCTGGAAAATCTTGGTCAGATCGCGTGGGTTCGCCAGCTCCTGCCACGACTCCATCTGCATCACTTCCGGTGCAGCACCGGTGATAAACGGACAGTGTGCGGCGGCACCAATACGCGCCATCTCACCCAGCAGTTCCACGTCCTGCGGGCCGTGGTCGAAGTAGTAATCGCCAACCAGGCAACCGAAAGGCTCTCCACCAAACTGACCATATTCCTGTTCGTAGATTTTCTTAAACAGCGGGCTGCGATCCCAGCCCACGCCTTTGTAGCGCTTCAGCGTCCGTCCCAGCTCCTGCTTGGAGATACTCATAAAACGGATTTTCAGCATCTCATCCGTTTCAGTGTTGTTCACCAGATAACTCAGGCCACGCCACGCACTTTCCAGTTTCTGAAACTCCTGGTGGTGAATAATCTGGTTAACCTGCTGAGATAACTTATCGTCGATTTCCGCGATCAGGGACTGGATGGTGCGATAGGAGTCGTTGGAAATCGTGACGGTGTTTTCCAGCGCCTGCTGCGCCAGGGTTTTGACCGCACTTTCAACCGCTTCCCGCGCCTGATCGTTTTTCGGGCGAAACTCTTTGCTCAGTAACGCGCTGAATTCATCCTGGCTGAAGCTGGATGCGCCTTGTGGCTGCTGTTGGCGTTGCTCGCTCATTATTGCTCCTCCTTACCTTCTGCCGCGTCTGCCTGCTTCGGCAAATGCGTCAGTGCCTGCAACAACGTCGGGTCATGCAGAATCTTGCCAATCAACTCTTCCGCACCGTTTTTGCCGTCCATATAGGTCAACAGGTTGGCAAGTTGGGTACGTGCTTCCAGCAGTTTGTTCAGCGGTTCCACATGACGGGCAATCGCATCCGGCGAGAAATCATCCATGCTTTCAAAGGTCAGCTCGACATTCAGCTTGCCCTCTCCCGTCAGGGTATTATCGACCTGGAACGCCGCACGCGGCTTCATCGCCTTCATACGTTCGTCGAAGTTATCAATATCGATCTCAAGGAATTTACGGTCATCAACGGCAGCCTGCGGTTCCAGCGGCTTGCCAGCCAGGTCTGCCAGTACGCCCATCACGAACGGCAGCTGGATTTTGCGTTCCGCGCCGTAGATCTCCACGTCATATTCAATTTGAACGCGGGGCGCGCGATTGCGGGCGATAAATTTCTGCCCGCTGGATTTCATAGTGGCCATGATTTTCTCCATAAATGATGCGCGGGTTAAGGCGCGCAGGTCTCACTGCGTGATGAAGCGTTGGACGCGGCGTTAGTCGTGGCGTCCGAAGATGTTTTGCAACTGATGAACGCCGTCCGGCGCCAGGTCGCGGATGATGTCCATAAAATCGAGTTCGATCAGCCGCTGGACGCGGTCAATCATTAATGGGGCCGGATGGCTGGGTTCATGTTGGGCGAAGTATTGCTTCACTTTTTCCAGCATCAACTGAGCATCTGCGCGATTGGTCAGCTGTGCTGTGCGCCAGTCAGCGACAGAGCGCGGGGCCGGTGCGTCGGTCTGTTGATCGTCGGAGGTGTCCGGTGCCACCTCAGCCACTTCAGCTGATTGCGTCAGGCTGACCAGCACGGCAAAATTTTTCTGCACTTGCGTCATATCAGGTACGGCGCTTTCACCCAGTCGTTCGGCAATGATGTGGTGCAAGCTTTGCAGACGCTGATCAATTTGCTGCACGGTGGCGGCAGCGGGCTGTCCCTGCTGCGCCAGCTCATCACGCAAACGTGCCATGCCGCCCGGATAGTCTGTCGTCTCGCTTTTGCTGCCATCGCACAAGGCGATGGCATCGCGCAGGGTGATGCCATCCGAGGCGTGACGTAGCAGCCATGCCTGGCGAACAGCGGCAGTCAGCGAGGAGGCGTCCTCCAGCAGCGCCAGCGCATTGATGCGATAGAACGGATCCAGCTCGCCATCCTCTTCGAGGCGGGGCCACAGGGGATCCCAATAGCGCAGCAACGCCTGTTCAATCAACGCCAGCCCCTGCGCATAACCCGGCAGCCCGTTAAGATGGGTCCATGCCTGGGTGAGGGACAGCATCACACGTAAATCTTTGCTGCGACTCAACAGTTCGGTCGCCAGTTTTTCTACCCGGTTCCAGTCAGCCGGTTCCGCCGGGATGATAGTTTCACCAAATTGCTGCTCGGCTTTACCGGCGCTGGCCTGTTCCATCGCCTGAAAATCAGCGTGATATTCCAGGTTTTCACCGCAGGGGTCGTCGTTGCTGATCGGCACCAGCAGTGCGTCGAGATCGATAGTCATGCGGGTTGTACCTCAGGATTCAAACATCGGGGGATAAAGTCCATTTCGTCCAGGTTTCGCACCGCCAGCCGGATCAAACAGCAACGAAAACAACTGGGCAGTGAAGTTGCCGCTATGCACATGGGTGTACAACGGGAAACCGTCGCTTTGGTTGGTCCACCAGAAACTGGTGTAAAACTGTGGGTCAAAGCTGTCGGCAGGCAGTTGCCAACTCAGGTTCGACACGCTGCCTCCGTCACCAATAATCGTCAGAATGTCAGATGACTCTCCCGCTTCGGGCGGCTGTGGCTGGGGAATGCTAAGTAACGCCTGATCCAACTGTTCCGGGCTGCTGTTATCCCGTCCCCCCCGCAACAAGGTATTTCCCACCTGTTGATACCAATCACCCGAGCGGGCCAACAACGCAGGCGACCACTCCGTCGGGCTGAAGTGGCGCAGAGCGCACAGCGGATAGTGGCGACCCACGCTATCACGCGAAGCGGTGAGACTGCCCATCTGTACCAGCTGACTACCCAGCATGGGCGGCACAACAAAATTCCACACCGGTGCACTGAGAAAGGCGCGCGAAGGGGCGCTCTCCCCTTCAGCACTGGTTTGCCAGTGGTGTAAACCCACCTGAAACCAGTGCGACCATTGCCGTAGCAAGCTATCGGGAAAGCGCCGCTTAACAAAATCACCCGCGCTGGGCAATTTGCCGTACCAGCCGGGGGCTGCGTATTGCGTCATCGTAAGGCTCCGATTCAGGGGCAGCTAAAAGCGGGAAGCTGGAACGGGTTGCGAATGCTGCCGGGGGTAAATGACAGCGTGACCTGATGTCCTTCGACGTTAAAACTGGCTTCACGGGTCAAACCACCCGCTTGCGACACGCGGGCGCGATCAAAAAAGCGATTTAACGCCCAGGGACCGCTGGTGATGAGCGTTGAGGTGGTGCCGTTGGTTAAACCAAGCTGCATCCTGACCTGACTGGTCCCCCCCGGCCCCGGCCAGTTGACCATCTGCACGGCCTGTGGACCGTGGCTGTAGCGCAGAATTTGTCCGTCAACATCCAGCGTCAGGGTGAGGATATCGTTATCCATTTTCACCGTGCGCAGGGTGACGCGGAAAGATGGCGTGGTCGCGCCATTGGTGAAGAATGCATCGCGGATTGACTGAGCCTGCTGGAACGGTCGCAGCAGCGCTTCGCCACCCGGTAAGGTTTTGCCGTCAATCCCCGGCGTAAAGCGCCACGCGGCATGGGTGGTATCGACCTTGTTCGCCAGGTTGTCGCGGAAGAAGCTGTCCATCAGGCCGCTTCCCGGCGCAAACATGCGCGCCAGATCGTCGGGCGTCACTTCGTTGCGGCCGGTGCGCACCAGCGGATAACGTCCGGCGATGGCCTGCTGACAGAAACTCCCCACCTCCATCTGGATGCGTTTGCGCACGTTATCCATATCACGACGCTGGGCATCCGAACTGGCCCCTACCGCCATGCTGGAGACCATGTTTTGCAAGGTACCCGGCAAACGACCGGCGCTGGCCTGCACGCGGCTGATGGCATCACTTGATGGCGGTGGCATGCCGCTGTTGGCGGCATCCTGCACCGCAGTCAGGTAACGATACAGATCGTCGATCTGGTGCAGAAAATCGTCCACCGCCAGCACTTTACTGCCCTGCTGCAACGGCTGCGCCAGCTCGATGATCGAGGCAAAATGCGCGCCCACCACCTGTTCCGGTGCCGCGCCGCCGCTACTTTGCGCTGCATTGGCTTTGGGCGCGCTGAACAACGCCTGCAAGGTGCGGGTGGCGCTGTTGTCTGAGGCTGGCGGCGTTGACTGTTCCGCTTTGTCATCGGCTGGCGCGCGCGTCAGCGTCAGCACTTTACTCAGGTTAATCACCAACTGGCGCAACGGCGAATGGTTGCCGGAGAGCAAGCGGGCCGTGTTGATACGCTGTGCGAGGTCGGCGCTGTTGTTGAGCTGGATATCGCTGAGGAACTGCTCCCATTGGCTAATGTAATCCTGCATATAAAGCTGGCGTACCGCCAAATCGGTCTGCTGGCTGTTCTCCTGTTGCGTCGTGCCACCTAACACCCAGCCATCATCCTGGTACAGCGCCTGCGTCACCGGCGCGATCTGTTTGTCGACGTGCTGCCAGTACCCTTCCGGGGTATACAGGCCAGAGACACCCTCGTTGACCGACTTACCGCTTTTGCGCGAAAACACCAACTCGCTTTGTGGACCACCCAGTGCAGCCAGGCTGACGGTGGGTAAGCTGCCATCACGTTGTAGCAGGCGCTTCAGGCGTCCGTAAACGCGCTGTGATAGCGGCATCTGATTAATCAGCGCCTGCTCGCGCTTTACCAGCGCATCATCCTGCGCATAGGGCGAGGACTGAATTTGTGTCTCCAGCAATTGTTGCAGATGCCATGCCAGTTGCTTCACTTCCTGCTGAGTCACGTTCTGCGGCAGCTCACGCGAGATATTCAACATCAACCAGGCGTGCAGGAACTTGCCGTCATAATGCTTCGGTTGATACAGCATCTGATACGCCTTCAGCGCCTCGTAGCTGTAGTCTGCATCGCTGCCGTTGTCATTACGCAGCCAGCGGGTGATGTTTTGCGCCACCTGGGGCAGCAACAGTTGCTTCAACGCTTTGTTGTACAGCGCCTGACTGGCATCGCTCACTTCAGTACCACGGTACAACCACATACGACGCGTCAGTGGCGGGTCCTGCAATGAAAAGTCTTTACTCTCTGGCAAATGCAGCAGCGTATTGAGATAAGGCACCAGCGCAAACAGATCGCCGGTTCCCTGGCGTTGTAGCTGTTCACCCAGTTGCTCAACCTGCGGCGTTTTTGCCGCCATCTCCTGCAAATAGGCTTTGTTTTTGCTGTAACTGGTGAGCCATAACGCCCCGGCAATCACCACCACCACCAATAACGCCAGATAGCCAGACCATAAACCGGCGCGATTGCGCAGCTCCCACCAACGATTGCTGGCCGCCAGCCCGGACTCCTGAAAGACGACATCTTCCAGCATGTCCTTGAGGAAGAAGCTTTGTCCCTTGCCAGGCGGAATCGGCGCGTCTTTCCCCACCTGATCCCAGCGGCCTGATTCACCCTGCTGTTGCCCCGGCAGATGGAGCGCACGGGTCAATTCCCCCATCACGCGGTCAAACGGCAAACCTTCCTGCGTGCCACTGGCGAAGTAGATGCCGCGTGGTGCGAACTGGGTTTCGAAATCGGAGCGGGCGAATAACGTTTCCAGCGCCTCGGCCAGCAACGGACGTAATGCGGCAAACTCCTGCGGGAACAGATAACTTTCTGCGCGCGCCTGGGCGTCGCTCTCTCCCAGCAGGGTATCGGCTAATCCGGCATCCAGACGTTGTTGCAGCAGCGAATATTCCTGCTGAAATTGGCTGCTGAGTTCGAAATCGGCGGTGGAGGCTTGCGCCCAGGGAAAGGTGAAGCCCCAGATTTGCTCGCGCTGTGCTTTATCCAGCCCGGCAAAATAGCTGCGGAAGCCCTTTAACAAATCCGCCTTGGTGACCAGCACATAGACCGGGAAACGGATACCGAGACGATCATGTAACTCCATCAAGCGCTGACGTAACGCCAAAGCCTGATTACGCAGCGCTTCCGGTGTCTGGCTCAACAGATCCGCCACGCTCAGGGTGACGATCACCCCATTGATCGGCTGACGACCACGATATTTGCACAGCAGCGCAAGAAAGTGGTGCCACTCGCTGGCGTCGCGCTCCTGCTGACTCTCCTGGGTGGAGTAGCGCCCGGCAGTGTCCAGCAGTACCGCTTCATTGGTGAACCACCAGTCGCAGTTACGCGTACCGCCAATGCCACGCAGCGCCGCCTTACCCAACTTGTCAGCCAACGGGAATTGCAGGCCGGAGTTGACCAGTGCGGTGGTTTTCCCGGCTCCGGGTGCGCCGATGATCATGTACCACGGCAATTGATAGAGATACTGGCGGCTGAATCGTTGCGCCCAGAACGGCGTTCCTTTGCTGTGATGGCGTTGGAAATGGGCTTTCTTTAGCATCTCCGTGGCTTCGCCAAAACGGCTCGCCAGCACCTGTTCCTCGTTGGTCAGCCGTTTGCGATCCTGATCGGGCACGTCCGACTGTGGGGTTTCGAGGCTCGACATCAACTTACGATTGAGCCACATGTTGTAGAAACGAGGTATCGCCTGGCTTAACCCCCACACCAGATACAGCAAGGCAATGCTGATCACGCGATTCTGCTCCGGCTCCAGTGGCCGCGAATCGACAATCGAGAACACCGGGCCAATGACCCAGATGATAAATGACAGCGCCGTGATGCCGACAAAACCCCAGGCGAGGCGGCTGGTCAGCACGGCAAAAAGCAGATTCAGCATGGATTAGTTCCCTCTCGCCAGGCCGTTAAGTTCAGCGTGCGTTGCATCCGGTGCCACCAGCAGCGTGATTTCTACACGACGGTTGCGTGCACGGTTCTCGGCGTTGGTGTTCGGCACCAGCGGATTGCTTTCGCCGCGCCCTTCCGCTTTAACGCGCGCCGGTTGGGTCAATTGCTGTTGCAGCAAGGTCTGAACCGACTGCGCGCGCGCCAGAGAGAGTTCATAGTTGGAGGCAAAGCGGGCGCTGCGGATCGGCACGTTATCGCTGTAGCCCACCACCAGAATCTTGCCGCTGACGTTGTTCATCGCCGCCGCAATACGCTGGATAACCGCTTCATAACGGCCACGCACCGTGGTCGCACCGGAGGTAAACAAGCCATCCCCTTTCAACGTCACCACGCTTTGATCGGCTTCATCGCGAACTGCCACCAGACCGGCATCAATTTCCGGTTTGAGGAAGGTTTTCAGATTGAGCGCGGCAGGTGGCGGCGGTGCCGGGTTAAGGATCTGCATTTCCGGTAATGAGGTCTGATAAATGTTAGCCAGCACCGGCGTGGTGTAATCTCCCAGTCGCCAGTTAAGAATGATATAGAACAGGCAGGCACCGAGCGCGGCCACTGCGGCACAGGCCCACAGCGGAATCATCGGACGCCACAGCTTGCGCAGCACCGGTTGATCGGTCGGATGCACCGACAGCGCCGCCGCATAACTGCCGCGGACGCTTTTAATCATCTGTAACAGCCGTTGTTTGATGGTTTCCAGCTGCGAACGCCCGTTGTCCAGTACCCGGTAACGCCCTTCAAAACCCAGCAGCAGGCAAAAGTAGATCAACTCCAGCAGCAGGATATGCTGACGCGGATTTTGTGACAGTTTTGCCAGCAACTGGAAAAACTTCTCCCCGCCCCAGGTTTCATTGTGAAAGGTGACCAACAAACCGTTGCTGGTCCAGACGCCACGGCTACCCCACGGCGTCAGCGCGGCGGCTTCATCCAGCGCGGTGCACAGGCAGTAACGCGCACCAATGATCACTTCATAACTCAGGCCAGACTGCTGACAGCTCAGCTCAAAGCGACGGATCTGGTCAATTAACTGCTGACGCAGACGCGCGGGATCGTCATGGGAAACGGAGTGCCGGATCTGCGGGATGGCGTTAATCAGCGGATTTGCCGCTGCCACCAACACATTCTGGTGGCTAACATCGGGCTGCGCGGCATCACTATTCGGTTTCTGTTGTGGCTGCATCATGCGTGCTCAGTTTTGATTATTCTGACTGACTGCGAATGGCCCAGAACTCCATATTCAGGCCTGGAAATTCACCGGCGAGATGAAGTGCAAAGGCTCCCGAGCGCTCCATCTCCTTCCACAGCTCGCTGTTTTTATCCAGTTCAAAGTAGCTGTAGCCCGCATGCCACGGGATTTGTGGCGGCGCACCCGGCATGGCGATCAGTGACAGGCCAGGTAACTGCAACTGCACCAAATCGCGAATTTTGGTGACGGGCGCGACTTTCATCTGCGCCGGGAAATGGGTTTTTAGCGCATCGGCGGGTACGCTGGCTTTCACCGCCAGCACAAAGCCGAATTCGCGCACCATGCTGCTCTCCGGTACCGTGGCCACATTCAGCCCGTGTGATCGTTGCGTCAGCGGCAACTGAATCGCGCTCTCTTCCATCACCTGCGACAACCCCTGCCGGAGTTGCAACGTCAACCGCATGAAGCAACCATGTAGATCGTCATGGTCATAACGCGGGAAGGCGTCAGGCGTGCGGGCGGGCGACCAGGTGCATAGCTCTGACGCCAGTTGTAGCCAGTGGCTATACAGGGATTCGGGATGCAGCAACGGTAAGGTTTGCAGATGCGCGTGCAGACCAAGCTGCCGGTTTAACAGCGCCAGCAGCATGAAATCGACCATATCAGCGCTGTTGAATCGCCCGGTACCAGGCGTGCGCTGGCTCAGTTGTTGGCTGCGTTGCTGAATCAGGCCATGCAGGTCGTTCAGCATGCTTTGCAGCCCGTGGTTTCCGGTCAGGGTGAGCATGGGCGGAATGTAATCACTGTCGAGACGAACATGGTTATCGCTACGCTTTTCCACCACCCGCGCCACACCCATCGCGGTCCATTCGGCGGTGAGGTCTTGCTCCAGCATCAGACGCAGGCGCAATTTACCGAATTGCACCGTGGCCGCGCCAACGGCCAACGCATTGTCATCCTCGACCTCCGTTTCCCAGGCGAGATAACGCGCCAGCGAGTCCGACGCATCCTGAAAGGTCACGGCCTCGCGTCCATTGCGTCGCGTCGGGATCGCCAGCACCACTTTCGCCCGATCAACATTGTCCGGCAGATCCAAAGGAGCCGGCCCCTGCTGTGGCTGACTGAAGGCGAAGAAGGTGCCATCCGGCAGACAACCACTGGCCGCACTCAATGCCAGCTTGCCCTGGCGCAGCAGCGCGTCATCAAATTCAACGTCAAAAAATCCCCAGGTGTAGACACGCTGGGACTGGCCCCATTCCCGTAAGGTACTGTGCAGAAAATTTTCCGACTGCTGGAAGTGATGCGGGCGCAGAAACATACCTTCCGTCCACACCACCTTTTCGGCTCTGTTCATAATCATCCTTTACTGCTTAACCAGGCGCAGGCCGTTGATATCCGCCACAATGCTGGCATTCAGCTCACCATCGTTACTTTTCCAGAACTGCCAGAACGCACTGTCATCCCCGTCCGGGAAGGGCAGTGCCAGACGCCAGACTTTGCCGTCCAACGTCTGATATTCCGCCATGATGCCGATGAAGCGGGCTTCGGCCAGACTCTTACCACTGAGCGTGTTACTGAGTTGCCCTGCTCTCAGGAAGAATTCCTGGTTATTGAGCAGTGAAGCGCCGAGCACTGCCCCCGGCTGGTTTTGTAGTGAATAGAAGTCGGCAGACATAAATGCGGCGTCAGAGGTGAGTAGCATCACCCGAACTTTGAGCGGCGCACCCGCATTGATTTGCGGATGCGCCTGGAAATGCAGGTTGTAGCGCGCTACTGAGGTTTGGCTACTACTGCATGCCGCCAGTAACAGGACGAACAGCGGCAAACACCACTTTCTCAGGCGACTTATCAACATCACCTGTCCCTCCATGTTTAGCGAGATTAGTTGATGATCCAGGTACCGCTGTTACCGTTCTGACAGGCTTTGCTGTCGCCATCGACCGACACGCAGGTCTTTTTCTTTGCGGTACGCACCCGACGTTTCGGCTGATCGGCTTTCAGGGTTTGATCGTAGAGATCGCTTTTCACCAGAGCGCGGAACGGGACATAACCAGTGAGCTGGGCCGCAGCTGGCGCAGCCGCGGTTTTCTGCCCTTCTGTCGGTGCGGCTTCGGCCTGTTGCTGTTGCTGCGCCTGCTCGCCAATCGCCAGCCAATTGTTCTCAACCATGCCAAGGACCGTGTAGGTTTCACCGGTTTTCAGCGTGGTCACCACTTTGCCGCCGTAGTCAGGGCGCGTCATCACCGAGGTCGGGTAGAGCGCGCGATAGGCGTCATTGACAGGACTGAACTGCGCAGGCGGATTGACCGCATGACGGTGGACCAGGGTTACACCGTCAACAGTGCTGGTCACCAGGGTGTCGTCAGTGATGGGTGGTGGCGCTTTACAACCTGCAACAACAAAGACAAACAGCAGGCTTAACGCAATGCGGAGATTCACCATTTTCTTCATGTTTAGTTCCATTAATCTCTAAAAAATGGCCATTGGCCGGTTGTTAGCAAAATAAATCACTGAATGCCGGGCGAACCGATGCAATCAGGACCATTTAGAAAATTGACCACACTATTTATCGGAATCTCTTGACCAAATGTCTGCTTAAAATTGATCAGTTCCAATTAAGTATTTCAGATGCAATAAAAGGGAGCGTAAGACCAGGAGGGGGTTGATATGCAGTTATAAAACATTCACTAAAGTGATCAATATCTGCAACTCAATAGGGGGTAAAGCAGCGTGCACAAGATTTACTTATGACATTCCTGGTCTGAAATCCACCCTGCCTTATAAGACCGCTCAATCAGGGTGCAAAAGTCGTGACGAATATTAATCGCGAGCAACATGGATCACAATCGATCTAAATCAATTAGTTATGATCATTCTGTAGCATCATAGCTACCGCACGAGCCTGGTAAAACCCGCCCGTGAGCATAAATCATCATCCATGTGTTAACATCGGGCAAAGGTTTACATAAGCCTGACAAAATATCAACGTGCGGTATTCCTGGAAACATCCATAAACATTACTTAACAAATAATTCTAATGGAAATTTACCTCGTTTTAGGCAGACAAAATCAGAATCGTCTTAAAAAATGATGCAATTAATAAGAATTTTGCTACTAACAATGAAAATTCACACATCTAAAATTCATAAAATTTCACAAAAAAAGTGGTCCTGATTGAGTACGCATTTACTCAATTTGAGTTATGTCAGGTAAGACAGGTTTTTATACTTACAAAACCAAAAAGGGACATAGTTATGTCTGTAAATGGCAGAATTTTGACCTGTCTCTTAGATAGAAACATGCAGCTTGAATGTGAAGGGAATGGAATGAATACCGGGTTTACACCAGAATGAACGGAACAGGCATAAAAAAATGGCGCGATTTATCGCGCCATTACGAGGAAATCGTCATTAATGACGCTTATCCACTTTTGCCACCAGTCGATCACCCAGCCACTGAATACCGCATACCAGAATGATCAGCACCGCGATCACCGCCAGCATCACGTTGGTTTCAAAACGCTGATAGCCGTAGCGAATCGCGAGATCCCCCAGGCCACCGGCACCAATCGCCCCGGCCATCGCGGAGGCACCCACTAACGCCACCAACGTAACGACGAATCCCGCCAGAATACCCGGTAACGCTTCCGGTACTAACACTTCCCAGACAATACGCAATTTACTGGCTCCCATAGCACGCACAGCATCGATCAGGCCACGATCCACCTCGCGCAAGGACACTTCCGCTACACGGGCAAAATAAGGCGTCGCGGTGATCGACAGCGGAACAATCGCCGCCCAGGTTCCCAGCGACGTGCCAACCAGAAAACGGGTAAACGGGATTAGCGCCACCAGCAGAATAATGAAGGGTAAGGATCGAAACCCATTGATGATGATCCCCAGCACCTGATTAATCAGCCGGTGTTCGGCAATGCCACCGGGACTGGTCACCACTAAAATCAAACCCAATGGCAGCCCGGCAACCAGTGAAAACAAGCCAGAAACCAGCGTCATCAGCAAGGTTTCGCCAATGGCGTTAAGCATTAAATCAATCATTACCGGTGACATAGCCGATTCTCTCCACTTGTGCCTGCTGCTGTTGCAGCCAACTGATGACGGGTTGCTGTTGCGCCTGCGGCAGCGCAATAAAGAAACGGACTACCGCGTAGTGCTGAATGTGGTCTACCCCACCCTGCAATAAACGGAATGCCCCCGGCCAGCGCGTTGCAAGGCGCGTCAGTAAATCGCCCTGATCATCTTCACCAGCAAAATCAACGCGATAAATGGCTTCACCGACAGGCTGTTGCTGAAGACGCGCCGCCAGATTTTCCGGCAACTGGGGCAGCAAACCGCGCAGCAGAGTTTGTGTCAGTGGGGTTTGCGGATGGGCGAATACCTGCCATACCGGCCCGCTTTCAATAATTTCCCCGGCGTCGATCACCGCGACCCGATGCGCGACGGATTTGATTACCTCCATCTCATGGGTGATCAACAGAATGGTGATGCCAAGTTGCTGATTAAGAGATTTCAGCAACCCCAGAATGGAGCGGGTGGTTTCAGGATCTAACGCTGAGGTCGCCTCATCGCACAGCAGCAACGCGGGCTTTCCCGCCAGCGCCCGGGCAATCCCCACGCGCTGCTTCTGACCACCCGACAGTGCCGCCGGATAGTGATCCGTTTTATCGGACAACCCCACCAGCTGCAATAACTCCGCAACACGCTGCTGACGCAGTGCTTTCGCCACACCGGCAATTTTCAGTGGCAACGCCACGTTCTGCGCCACGGTTTTCGCCGAGAGCAAATTAAAGTGCTGAAACACCATGCCAACCCGGCTACGTACCGCTTGCAGGTCCTGTTCCGACAACCCACTGATCGCACGCCCCTCGATTTCAATCACGCCTTCGTCCGGCTGTTCCAGGCCGTTAAGACAGCGAATCAGCGTCGATTTCCCGGCACCGCTGCGGCCGATAATACCGAGGATTTCGCCTTGATTGACGGTCAGAGAGAGTTTGCGCAGCGCATGAGTTGCACCAAACGTACGAGAAAGATCGCGTACGTTAACCACCACCGGTGCACGGTGCACAATATCTGTCGTATCCGTGGCCGCACGGCGCGATAATGAAATGTCATCGGGAAAGAGTAGTGTCATGGTTCACCTGCATCGGGCGCGCATGGCCCGGCTCGCGGGCCGGGAATCAGCGCAGTATACGCAGCGACTTATTATCACTTAATCTCGATTTCAGAATTGTTATTCACAAAAAGCATATAAAGCGCACAGCCTTACGTTTTCACCCGGCATGCTGTGCTAACATCACCTTTTCGCACCTTGTTATTGAGCACTATGTCAGAAACGACCAAACGTAAAAATGACCCTGAAGGGCTGAAGAAACGCATCCTTGCTGGCGCACTGAAAACCTTTGCCGAATTCGGTATGCAAGGGGCACGGCTGGAGCAGATTGCTGAACACGCTCAGACCACCAAACGTATGGTGGTCTATCACTTCGTTAATAAAGAGAAGTTGTATATCGAGGTGCTGGAGCAGGTTTATCAGGCGATTCGTCAGCATGAAACCGGGCTGAATCTCGCGGCGATGGCCCCGGAAGAGGCGATGACCAAACTGGTAGAAGCCAGTTTCGATTACCACGTTTCGCACCCGGATTTTATGCGGCTGGTCTGCACCGAAAACCTGCTGCGCGGTCGCTACATCACCCAATCAGAACGTATTAAAGCGCTGAATAAAAGTGCCCTCGACCTGCTCGATGACATTTTGTCGCGCGGGCAACAGCAGGGCATTTTTATCACCGGCGTGAATACCATTGATGTGCATCGCCTGATAAGCAGCATCTGCGTCCATCATGTCTCCAACCGTTATACCTTTAACGCGCTGTTTAGCCCGGATAACAGTGAAGAGGAGAGTATCCACCGCAATCGCCAACTGGCGGTTACCGCCACGCTCCGTTATATCCGCAAAGCCCCTTAGTCTGCGGCTGCGCTGTGATGGTCTACGCTTTAGTCAATGGGACCATCACAGACCTCAGACTAAGGAACGCCGTAGTGAAAGATTCCCACCTTTATCCTTTACGCCACACCGCCAACATCGATAACGAAAACCGTCTGTGGAACTGGGCGCAAAATAGCGTCGTCGGTCTGCGTGCCCAGCTACAGCGGCCAACCTGCGAAGCGGAATTACAACAGCTGCTACGTCAGACCACAGGCAAAGTACGCGTGCTCGGCAGCCGTCTGTCACCAGGCCGGATGCTGGGCGTCGGGGCACAGGATCTGCTACTGGATCTCAGCGCAATGCAGGGGGTGATCGCTGTCGATGATGAGAGCGTCACCTTTGCCGCTGGCACCCAACTGGAGCAGATCTATACCACCCTGACAGGGATGGATCGCATGCTGGCCTCCTCGCCGGGCGTGATTGCGGTCCAGACTCTGGCGGGTGCGATGTCAACCGGCACCCACGGTCAGGGGCTGGATCAAAGTTCACTGGCTGACGAAGCGACTCGCATTCGCATGGTGTTGGCGGATGGCAGCCTGCGGGAGTTCACCCGTGATGATGCCGATTTTTCTGCTGTACAGGTGGGGCTGGGCGCATTAGGCATTATCACAGCCGTCACGTTACGCACCCGCCCTTTTCGCCTGTTTACCTGCCATAAATATGCCGTTACGGCTGACAACCTCGGTCAGGATCTGCTGACCTGGAATCAGCAATACGAACTGAGCAAAGCCTGGTGGTTTGTTGACGACAATCTGCTGCATGTGTGGAATGCCGAAGAAGCCAATCCCCAGGATCAACAACGTTACTACGCCAACCAGCGTGAAGTGATTGAACATGGCGAGGGGACCGACAGCAGCCTGAATGAAACTATCGATCAGACGCTGGCCCAGATGCATCGCGATACGCAGATTCACGGCAAAGGGGGTAAACAGTTCCGCACCGTGACGCGTTTTCGCGACTTCACCGACATCAGCGGCGATATCTATCAGTTATTTTGCCGTGGCATTGCGGTGCCGCAGATCAATGTGGAGATTGGTGTCCCGCTGGCGCGAACGCCCGCTGTCATCGGGAAAATTAAAGCATGGTACGCGGCAAAACATCCACATATGCATTACCCGATTATTCTGCGCTGTACCGGGCCATCGTCGGCATGGCTCAGCCCGGCGTATCAACAGCCCACCTGCTTTTTTGGTTTTGTGGTGTACTACGCCGACGACGGTTCGCTATCGCAGGAAGGCCTGCATTTTCTTACTGAAGTGGAAAAGCTGCTCGCGGCTGAGGGTGGCCGCCCCCATTGGGGAAAATATTACGATCCGCAGCGTTACACCTGGCGGGATATCTATCCACAGTGGGATGCCTTTCGCGCGGTGCGCCAGCAGCTCGATCCACAGCGACGTTTCAGCAACGACTACGTTACCGCCCTTTTCGATTAAGCCTGACGAGAGGAAAGTATGTTTGCCTGGGTCACTTTATTAACACAACCCGATTATCTGGTGGGCGTGCACGCGCTGCACCGTTCGTTGAAAAAAAGCGCCAGCCGCTGGCCGCTGGTGGTGATGGTCACCGATGCCATTGACCAGACGACGCGTGAAGCCTTGCAGGCCGAGGGCTGCGTCATTCATCCGGTGGTGCCGCTGACACCGCGAAGCGATCTGGCGCAGCACTATGCCTCGGCGCAGTTTGGCGAGGTGTGGAGCAAGCTGCGGGTCTGGGAATTGACCGGCTGCGAGCGCGTGGTGTTTCTCGACGCCGATATGCTGGTACTGCGCAATATGGACGAACTGTTCACCCTCGATTTGGGTGAATATGCCCTCGCCGCCTGCCATGCCTGTCGCTGCAACCCGAATCAAATTGCCAGCTATCCCGCCAGCTGGCAGCCAGAGCATTGCCACTACACCTGGCAGGAGCGCCAGCAACCTGCCCCCGCCAACGTCGATCTGTATCTCAATGGCGGCTTTTTGGTGTTGAAACCTGATATGGCGGTCTTCCGGCAGTTGCAGGAGAAAGTTGCCACCATTGACGATTTGCGCCGCTACCCGTTTTCCGAGCAGGATTTGCTGAATGAGGTGTTTGCCGGGCGCTGGTTGCCGTTGCCTTATATCTACAACGCGTTAAAGACCTTACCTTTCCAGCATCCTGAGCTGTGGCACGCCGAAGAGGTTAAGAATCTGCATTATATTCTGGCGAAACCGTGGAAACGCGATTTGTATCAACCGGAGATGGAACGCGATCGCTACTATGCGCTGGATAAGTTGTGGTGGCAGATGGCGACCTGACGGCGCGCTTGAACGCGCCGTTGGGCAACGCAGAATATTATACGGTCATCCAGCGTCGTTCGGTGGCAGATATCGCCACCGCTTCCAGCACCTTCTGAACCTGTAATCCTTCCGCGAAGTCTGGCCACATCCGGTCACCTGCGGCGATGCCGTTAATCAGATCACGAATTTCGACGGTTTTCTGATCGTTAAAACCAATACCGTGTCCGGCTGAAACGCAGAAGTTGGCATAATCCGGATGCGCCGGGCCGGTGAGAATGGTTTTAAAACCCTGACGTCCGGCCGGATCATCGTGGATATAGAGTTCCAGCTCCGCCATTCGCTCCTGGGTGTATCGCAGCGTGCCTTTGGTGCCGGTCACCACATAGGTCAGCCCCATTTTGCTGCCGCAGGCGATACGCGACGTTTCAAATACGCCATGCGCACCATTTTTGAAGCGTAGCAGCGCGCTGGCCTGATCTTCATTTTCTACCGGCAACAGGCGGCTGGCATCTTTCGGGTCCGGGCGTTGCTTAATGACCGTCATCATATCGCCACTGACTTCTGCGATATCGCCCACCAGATAGTGCGCCATATTGACGATATGCGCTGAGAGGTCGCCGAGTGCGCCCAGCCCCGCCAGCGCTTTCTGGCAGTGCCAGTCGAGCGGCGTTTCCGCTTTCGCCAGATAGTCTTCGTTGTGGGTACCGTAGAAATGCACCACATCTCCAATTTCACCACGGGCAATGATTTCTCGTGCCAGTTGGCTGGTCGGGTTTTTCATATAGTTGAAGCCTACCAGGGTTTTTACCCCGGCCTGCTGCGCAGCCTGCACCATCTCTTCCGCATCGGCGACAGAGAGCGACAGCGGCTTTTCGGAATAGACATGTTTACCGTTGCGGATCGCTTCCAGCGCCATCTCTTTGTGCAGGAAGTTGGGGGCGCAGATATCCACCACATCAATATTGGGATCACGCACCAGCTCACGCCAGTCACCGGTTGAACGCGCGAAGCCAAAGGTTGCCGCCTGTTTGGCCGCCAGCGCCGGATTGACCTCCGCCAGCATCTCACGCACGATTTCACCCTTCAGGGCAAATACCGTGGGTGCCTGCGCATAAGCGATTGCGTGACAACGACCGATGTAACCACTGCCAATCATGCCGATTCTGACTTTGTTCATACTGCACATCCTGGGTTCACAGAAGAAGTGATACGGAATATAAATTTCACCCTTAACAGCCACAACGGCCAAATGAAATATCTGTGATCATGCATGCGATGAATCTGACAAAAACGACAAATCAGAATGTAATTTTTCATAGAGTTAGTGACTGCCATCACAATCAAGCTTGCCATTTATTTCCTTTATGGATGGGATGTTCCATTTTCCTGCAAGACCCGCTCCGGGATTTTTCTCCCACAGACCGGGAGAATGCTGCTTTCTTCAGCAGTCAGAACAATTTGTGCAAAAGGGCTTTGACAAGCCGCGGCTCGCTCGTTACTATGCGCCCCGTTCAAACGATTCCTCTGTAGTTCAGTCGGTAGAACGGCGGACTGTTAATCCGTATGTCACTGGTTCGAGTCCAGTCAGAGGAGCCAAATTCGAAGAAAGAGCAGCCTGAAAAGGCTGCTTTTTTTTTGCCTGTAGCGGCGCGATTTATCGCGTGATGTAGATTACGCCTGCGCCGTTACTGTCGAAGTCTCTAAAGAAGGTGAGGTGAAGAAATTCACCGATAGCAGGGCTTCCCCATGAGTCAAATTCCGGGACTGTAGCTGAGTGGTGAACACCCGTTTAGCCAACCCAACTGTCACCATCTTGCTAAACAGAGTCGCGTCATTATCCTGGCTGCTGTCTGTCTCAACCGACCTCTTAACGCGCGCAGGGGCGGCAATATATTGAACCATTGCAGCGAAAATATCGGGATGCATTATCAATCCCGCAGCCCGATGCTGTGCGTTACCCGCTTCAGACATGAACCTGACGAGGTTATCAATTGATTCGTGATTAAAATCATGGGATCGGACCACCTTCGCAAGGTCATTTAGCGCTTTTTCGAGTTCGGTTATCCTGGAGGCATGCTCGTTAATCTGTGCTACGTTTTCATTTGCGCCGTAACCCACCAAATCTGCCAATTCGGAATTCCTGTAATTGAGTTCCTCCAGGACAGAACGCCCTACCTTTTGAAAGACAATCCCGACACTCTCGCCAATTGACTTCAGATATTTAGCTAATGCGAGCGGAGAATGGCACAATATCTTAACCAGTGCCGGGAGGTTTTGTTTCCTGTCAGACGCGATATTTGTTTCCAGATCGGTATAAATTTCCTTGTCAAAAAACTCATCTCCCTGAAGATGGCCAGTTTCATGAATTATCGTTTCCGGCAGCTCTTTGAGTTTAATGCTATTGACCGCAATATGAATGGGATAGTCGCCCCCCTCAACAAAGCCGTGGATGTGACTGCCGAATATCTCCATCTCTTTGCGCAGTGGGTTTGTTGATTTCTCGTGTAAATGATGCGAGGTAAGAACACTAAACTCTTCAAGCACCTCAATATCTTCCAGCGTTAACTCAGAAGAAAGTTGAGTAATACCATAGAACTTATCTTCTATATCAATCCGCATTTCCTGTGATAAATCCCTGGGGTCAATGCCGGTTAACTCGGTGAAATAACGCCAAAAATCTTGTTCGCTTTTTCCATTAGCCAAAGCGTCTTTGGCTATCTCTCTGGTTTTTTTAACACCATCATCGATGATGGTTTTTATTTCTGGATACTCACTCGAAAATGTTTCATCAGAGGCACGCCCCAGTTTTTTATACAATGAATTCGTGTTTTCGTTATGTACAATTTGTTTACCATCAATTTTGTAGTCGGCTCCCCTGGTATTCACTTCTGATAAGGCTTTGTCCCATATTTCATTTTCAGTTTTTAAGTACTTATCCTTGTATTCTTTTCTTCGCGAAACGAAGTCGTGCTCTTTGTTATTTGCTTTCGCATCGACCAGAGTCTGAGTAATGTCTGAAATTTTCTCAGCCAATTCCTTTTCATTCGCATGACTTTTTTTAACAACTTTCTTCCAGAAATTATTGCCAATTATCAGAAAATACTCACCCGCATCAACAATGGAAGAGAAAAAGTCATTGTCAGACCAATTCTCCACCACACCAGCGCCTTCCAGATCACGATGCTTATCAATAAGCGACTTTATATCATCATCTATATTTATCTCGGATTTTAGCTCATCTATCCGCTGATAACTTTGCAAAATCTTAAAGGTTTCCGATTCACTATTTCTGTACTCATCACGGGCCTGATAGAGATCATCCAGCTCCTTTACGCGTTGTGCCGTATCACTCGACAGCGTTTTTTGACCGATCTGCGTTTGCACGCAACCCTCTTTACGGGTTCCCGCTCTTTTCTTAACACGACAGAACTTACCCACAGAGGCGCTCTGTTCAGCATCTAATGGAACAAAACGCCCCTCTTCGTTTGGTCCAATACGATAATGCAACCCTCCATTTTTATCCTCAAGTACCTGAATAAATCTCACCGCATTTTCCGAAAGATCACCATACTGATAAGGTGATAGCAGAACATGGGTTTGGGTCATGGTTAACGTTTCATCTGGCCCAATCATTGACAGAAAAATATCATTATTGAAAATGGGTTTATCCTGATGTGTTTTTTTCAGTGCATGTAATGCCGCATCGATCGTCCTGACTTTGATCCGGCTATCATCAATAACTCGATAACTACCATCCTGCTCTACCTTTATTTGTACATTGAGGTCAGGCGGGGCATTTTCACCCACCGCATTAAAAATATTCTCCGGGCTGTTTTTTTCAAGCCTGATATACCCATCATTCCTGTTCAGGAAATAATCTTTTGATTTTTTATCAAAATAAATATCCGGGCTGTTATCTAATTTTTCGACTTGAGAAAAAGCCGTGCCAAAAGCACCCTCCGGCACAGCGTAGCCATCCAGATGATTCCACTGTATTTCTTCTTTTACCGCCTGCTTAAGGTCTTCTTTTTTTGCATGACCACCTAAGAATTTACCGGCTATATTATCCAGTTGTTTACCTGATATCTTTTCCCGCCAATATCTTAGCTGATAGCCATCTGATTTTCTGGCAAGTAAATTCCCTGCACCCTCGACAGAATACATCCTTTCATCATTGCCAACTTTAAAAACAATGGTTAAGGATTCATCAGGTGCATTATAAATAATTCCGCTATAAATATGATCTTGCGGTATATTATCCAGATTGAAGGTATCTGTCTGTGGTTTTTTATCCGGTGATACTTCTTTGACAAAAGGAGCAAGCGCCTCATGCTGTTTAAGTTTATTTCCCCAGGAATTTTCTTTATGATTTTTAAATGGCGTGAATTCATTGACCTTCCGTGGGCCATTTTCCTGGTGAAGATCATGCTTCAATACGATTCTTTTTAGTGCCTTCTCTGCAATTTGTTGCAAATCCTGCACCGCTTTCTCCGTACCCAATGACATAAAGTCGGCTATGCAACCTATCCCATCATTAGCCAGTGCCACTTTCGCCTCGTCCAGCCCCTCATTGGTGGATGAGGTTATCTCTTGTATACGAAGCGGTCCAGCATCTGGCTTACTTATTATCTCTATTGGCGCCTTCCCCGTGTCGTTTTTCAACACTTTGAATTTTTCTGCTTTATTGATAAATATTATTTTTTTCTGAGATTCTTCTTTTGTAATCTCTGTTATCTTTATCAGATCCGCAACTGAGTTTACACAACTTCCGAATGGGATAAAACCAAGAAGTTGATTTAAAAGATTGTCTAATTTATTTAATGCCTCATCGTTATTTTCTTCATACTTGCCATCTTGCGGCAATAGAGGAAATAAAGGGGCCACTTCAGGCTGAATATTAAACCACTTAAATGCTTCAGCCTGAGGCAGTATTTCAGGTAATTCCTCCTGAACAGCTTGATAGACAACATGAATATTTTCTGCTGTAAAATTTGACACCTGAGATGTCCAGTTAGATCCTGCAATCGACAAGGGTTTGATCAATTTAACTTGAGGGATGGCAAACTTATAATCCTCCGCTTTGTTTTTATGCATCATATGTGGGATAAACTTATTAATAAAGAAGAGGGAATGCTGCTCGACGTATTTACTGATATCTTTTATTTCAAGGGATGAAACAGGGATCTCACATATGCCGGAGTTAACCATATCGGTGATCATCATCGAGGGACTCAACAGATACGCGCGGGTGATAATACCCTCTAAATTTTGAACAGTGATAATAGTCCCCGCATTTAACGGAACATTATTTTTATTGCCATTAACACTGATGATTAATCGATTTACTTTGACCCTGAGCGTGCCAGCGGAGACTGCTTTCTCAATGTAATTTTTGGCTTCCATCGGCAGCGAAGACAGAATATGTTCACATGTCTCAACAAACTCCCTCGAAAACTTTTCTTTTATTAACGTTAATTTTTTAGCATCATCATTGCTTTCATCTGATGCGTTCATTGCAACAGCAAAATCTAAATGCGCGGAGAAGAGTTTATTACTTAAATGATAAACCTGTTTCAGATCTTTTAATAACTTACCTAATCCTCTAAATGATGACGTAACCTCATTAATCTTAATATTATTTTCTGTCACCGCAGATGTTGTGATTTGGTCTTCATCATACAATTTAAAATAATCCTTGCTATCTGGCGGCATAAATTCAGGGTCGGCATGAAGCAGAGTCAGCAAGGCAATAAACTGCAACTGAACTGGATTTTCATTCACTGAGAGAGAAAGGTCATAGGTTTTAGCGCAGGCTGCACCAAAATTCAGCATAATACCTTCAAGAGAAAGTACGCGGTAATTAAGATAGGGATGATTTTCTGTTTGCCCCCCATGAGTCAAGTTAACATTTGCCAGCGGGAACAGATCAGCTATTTTATGGTCAATAATCTGCCTGATTGCCGCCAGTTGTGTTCGACTTAACCGTCTGAACTTTTCAGCTTGTTCGTTTTGATGTCGGGAATGTTTTATAGCATTCGTATCCCCCGGCGATGGTGAAGATTTGCTAGCAGGCAATGATGATAATACCGCTTCTTTTATTGAGTGAAGATCAGATATTTTAACATCACCTTTTATTCTTTGATAAAAAGAGTCCATAGCATAAGTTATAATATCTTTATCAACCTTGATAAGACTGCTAAAAAACAGACTGGCCAGCCATTCTTTTTTATCAGGAAGACTTAGGATTTTAGTCATCAATTGTTCTGGTGAAACGGCAAAATCACCGCCTCTAACCAGAGTGCGAACAAATAAACTGAACTCGTACTGATTAACGTCAGTCAAACCTTGACTCAGAGCATTATTACAGACACCCGCATATGCGTTAAGTAAATTCTCAACGGTAACATCCTCGCCATTTATTATATTATCCTGCAAACTGAGCATTCTCATATTTTCAGAATGCTTATATAATAAATTATATTCATACATCTTGGTAACGGGAGGGGCAGCCAGAAAGTCTTGCCAGATAATTGATTTTATTTTCTCTTCCGTTGATGTTTCAGTTAAGGATCCATTAACGCTGATTGAAAGCTGGTTGTTGAGCCTCCGTAATAATGGGGTGGTTTCGCCTGTTGTGGTAGTATTGGACCTGTCTGGTAGCAGTTCTGGATGTTGTAGCCATATGTCATCTGGTGTTTGCGTCGTGATTAAATCACTCTCCTTCCCGGCCCCCTCCACCAGCGGTAAGAACAGGGGGAATAAACTTATGTTTTCAATGCCGCGAAATGTCGTGGAAATACTGTCGGTCAAACTCTGAATCAGTGGCGATAATGAGACGCCATCCCGACTCGTCGGAGCGTCCTGCTCCGGTTTCCGCTGAATGGCAGCCCGTTTGGGTTCAGGTGTTGGATCAAACTCCGGAAATATATCATCTTTGACTGGTTTATGGTTTTTATCACTCGCAAACAGATACTGGGATGTATGCAGCGCAGGCTTACCACAATTATCCTGTAGTAATTGCTCCCAAACATTCCCGGTCGCATGACTTGTCAGCGGTAAAGCATCCTCTAATAGCGGAAGCAATGGATTACTATGCGTTCGTAAATCGGTCAGCCCGAGCAGAATATTTCTTAACACTTCGGCCAACCGAAACCACTCCGTTGTAAAGGTGTTCCATGCCTCTTTTGACGCCGCCAGCTCCCTCTCATTTTTCATTTGCCGCTGAGAGTGGATGAGTTCTGATCTTAACGGCAGCTTATTTAACGCAGTGACATATGATAAAAATTTTTCTACCCATTCTTTGCGCTCCTTAAGTACATCCAGTGCGTTTCTCGCACGGAAAGCGACTTCGTCAACCGACACGGTTTTTTGCGGCGTATCGCTCAAAGAAAACACCCGATCTACCAGTTCCAGCAACTCAAATTCCGGATAGAGAAGAAAGCGGATCAGACTTTTAATATTGTTTTTATGGCGTTCAAATTGTTGACTATCATTTCGCCCGTCTTCACCACACGGCTTTCCACCGGAGTTGGCAACACGCTCTTCAGGTGGCTGAAGTCCGTCCATGATCCTCTCCAACGTGCCGATAAGTTTCTTGCGATCCTTTAAACAGTAGCGGTACAAGGCGGGCAGACGGTCAATAAAAGACTGTACGTCGCGTATTTTAGTTCTGTGTAACCCGGATGCCAGCACGTTGGCCCCTACCCCGATAATAGCGCCAGGAACCGGGGCCGTCGTCGAGCCACTAAGAAAAGCCGGATGGGCGAGAAAATAGGTGATGTTATTTAGCATGCCCAGTCCAAGGTCGCATGCCGAGCGGGGTAGAGATATCAATGAGCAGGCGTCAGACACCGGCCTGACCAGCGAGGTAGCGATGTCGGAGAGGCAATTTCCCCAGCTATAATTTATCCTCCCGTTATCAAGATCGGCACCAGATGGGCGGTTTATCGGTTTTTGCGTGGCGGATTGAGTATCAATCATTGAGGTTTCCTTTCTGGAATGGCGGTATGTTAATTTCCTGCATCCTGCTGGAAACAGAATCGATGCCGCCGCGAATATAAAGCATCCCCCCTGGTCGTATCGTGATTTTTCAATTAGTTATTTATGAAATGCGCCACTTCCTCCATCAGCCAACTAATAAACGCCGTCTCCTCCTCGCGCTTCTCACTCTCCTTACGCGTCACCAGCCAATACGGCCACGGGTAATCCACGCTGAACGGGCTGAGTTGCACCATTTCCCCCCGATCCAGCGCGTCCTGCACCAGCGATCGTCGTTCCAGCGCGATACCTTGTCCAAGTCGTACCGCCTGTAAAATCAGGTTTGAATCGTTAGTAACCAGGCCATTCGGTACTATCGGTTGACTCAATCCCGCCGCCTGGCACCAGTTATCCCAGGATTCGAGGGTAAAAAGGAGTTCACTGGCGGCAATTTGCTGTGGGGTCTGCGGCAGATTACCGCCATTAAACTGCGGTGACGCCACCACCAGCAGCGTATCGGCAAACAATAGCTGACTGTTGACGCCAGCCCAGTCACCTTTACCCATACGAATGGCGATATCGGTGGTGGCCTGCTGCATATCGTTGACGCTCAAGCTGGCCTGTAAGCGCAGATGAATATGTGGGAAACGTTGACGAAAACGTGGCAGCCGCGGCATCAGCCAGTGGCTGGCGAACGAAGGCACCGCCGCCAGGCTAAGTTCGGCGCGCCGCGGTTTGACCTGCACCTGACGCGTAGCATCGGCAATACGCCCCAGCGCTTCACGGATCTGCATCGCATATAACCGCCCTTCTTCGTTAATCTGTACTCCGCGGACCTGGCGAGTGAATAAGCGTACCCCCAACAGATCTTCTAACGCTTTAATCTGCTGGCTGATGGCCGAATGGGTAACATGCAACTCTTTCGCCGCCAGAGTAACGCTACCCAGTCTCGCTACCGCTTCAAAGCTACGCAGGCTGGCAACCGGGGGGAAATCTGCCATCACCGTTCCTCACATAATGAAAACCTAAGCCTGCCACAATAAGCGTAAGTTTTACTAACAAAAACGCTTAGAAAGCGTCGCTGGCTGAATCACGGCGGCTGGGGTACTGTCTGGGCAAAGAAACTGAGGATTTACAAGGAGTCATGATGAAACTGATTGGTATGCTGGATTCCCCTTATGTACGCCGCGTGGCAATTTCCCTCGCGCATTACGGCATGGCGTTTGAACATCAGTCGCTGTCGGTGTTTCGTCACTTTGATCAGTTCGCGCAGATTAATGGTGTGGTCAAAGCCCCCACGCTGGTGCTGGCCGATGGCAGCACGCTGATGGATTCGTCGCTGATTCTGCACTATCTGGAAAGCCAGGCCGCTACGTCCCGCAAGTTGCTTCCCACAGCGCCGACTGCGCTGGCTAAAGATACCCAGATTCTCGGGCTGGCGTTGGCCGCCAGTGATAAAGCGGTGCAGTTCCAGTACGAATGCACGCTACGTCCAGAAGAGAAGCAGCATCAACCGTGGCTCGACCGCGTGACACAGCAACTGCTGACGGCCTGTAAAGCCTGGAATGCCGAGCTGGAACAACGCGAGATCAATCCGCAACAGCCGGATCAGGTGGCGATCAGCAGCGCGGTGATTTGGGGATTTATTCAGTCGATTATTCCGCAGGTGGTGCCGGCAGAACATTATCCGCGTTTGCAGCAGGTGGCGCAGCAGATGGAAGACACCGCGTTATTTGCCCACTATCCGCCGGTGTAAAAAATGAAGGTGCGCATAATGCGCACCGATAAAATATCGCAGGATTTTGTAGCGGCGCGTTTTTGCGTTAACGCCAGCCCAGCTCCGGTGCCACATGGGTCAGGATCGCTTCCATCACATGCGCACAGTAATCCACCCCAAGCTGGTTCGGAATGGTCAGCAACAGCGTATCGGCTTCGGCAATCGCCTCATCCTGTGCCAGCTGTTTGATCAGCTGTTCCGGCTCTGCCGCATAGCTGCGACCAAAGATAGCGCGGGTTTTCTCATCGAGGAAACCGACGGAATCCTGATCCTGACCGCTGCGACCAAAATAGGCACGGTCGATATCATTGGTCAGAGCAAAAATGCTGCGGCTGACGGAAACACGCGGCGTGCGCTGATGACCGGCTGCCTGCCAGGCTTCACGGTACGCGCGAATTTGTTTCGCCTGCTGGATATGGAACGGCTCACCGGTTTCATCATCTTTCAGCGTTGAACTTTGCAGGTTCATCCCCTGCTGCGCGGCCCAGATGGCGGTTGCGTTCGAGCCGGAACCCCACCAGATACGCTCACGCAGGCCTTCAGAGAAAGGCTCCAGGCGCAGTAGCCCCGGTGGATTTGGGAACATCGGCTGTGGATTGGGTTTAGCAAAGCCTTCACCACGCAGCACTTCCAGCAACTCCTCGGTATGACGACGTCCCATATCGGCATCGCTTTCGCCGTCTTTCGGGTTAAAGCCAAAGTAGCGATAACCTTCAACCACCTGCTCCGGCGAACCACGGCTGATACCCAATTGCAGACGGCCATTGGAGATCAGGTCGGCGGCGCCGGCATCTTCCGCCATGTACAGCGGGTTTTCGTAGCGCATATCAATCACGCCAGTACCAATCTCGATGCTTTTGGTACGCGCCCCCACAGCGGCCAGCAAGGGGAACGGAGAACTTAACTGACGGGCAAAGTGGTGCACGCGATAGTATGCGCCATCGGCACCTAACTCTTCAGCGGCCACGGCCAAATCGATAGATTGCAACAACACATCCTGAGCAGAACGGGTGGCAGATTGTGATGATGGCGTCCAGTGACCAAAGGATAAAAAGCCAATCTTTTTCATGGAACTGTTCTCCTCGCGGGCGGGTTACGCCCCGGCGTAAGTAAGTCGTTTTCGATGCTGAAAGGTTACGTCAGCCGCGTCCGTACTGATAGCCAATTGTTTTCACCCGCTTCATCAAGTTTTTCGACATAAGTAAGAAAATTAAGGTCTTTGTGTTTTTTTTGACCTTGCCGCATCGTCTGGCGACACCCTTTCAGCCAGCAGGACAATGTCGCCATCATGCCCAAAGGTTCTTCCGCCTATATCAACGCACAACAACGTGAACAGGTTCATCAACTGGCGCGTAGCTGGTTATGGCGCAGTGAACTGCCAACCTGGCTGCTGATGCTGGCGGTGTATGGTGGTTGGTTTGGCACGTTATTTTTCGGGCAACAACTTGGCTGGCTGCCGACAACGTTGCTGATGATTATCTTTACCACCTGGTATATGTCGTTGCAGCATGAGTTGATCCACGGCCACCCTACCCGCTGGCCGCGCCTCAATCAGTTGTTCGGCACTCTGCCGCTGGCGGTGTGGTATCCCTATGGTCTGTATCGCGATTCACATCTGGCGCACCATCGTAACCACACCCTGACCGATCCCGATGACGACCCGGAAAGCTATTATCTGACACCGCAACATTGGGCGCGCTTGCAGCCCTGGCAGCGCCGGGTGATCCATCTGCGTAATACGTTCACCGGACGGCTGCTGCTGGGGCCATTGCTGGACATTCTTGCGACGCTGCGAGCGCTGCTGCTGGCGTTTCGTCAGCGCGACAGGCAGGCCATCGTCATGTGGGTGATTCACCTCAGCCTGTTGGCTGGGTTGTTCTGGTGGCTGGCGCAATGGGGTTATTCACCGCTGTGGTTAGTACTGGCGGTGAGTTATCCGGCGCTGGCGCTGACCAAAGTCCGGTCTTTCTATGAACATCGCGCCGAGGAGGAACCGCTGGCGCGTTCGGTGAATAACGAAGCGGGGCTGGTGTGGCGCGTGCTGTTCCTTAACCTCAACTATCATTCAGTACATCACGATCTGCCGGGCCTGCCGTGGTATGGCCTGCGTCGCGTTTACCTGCTTCATCGCGAGGACTATTTCCAACGCAACCAGGGGTTTCGCGTCGCGGGTTATGGCGAATGGCTGCGACGCTTTTGGGCCAGACCGGTTGCGGTTAACGCCCACCCGGCTCGCAAACAGGATGTACGCCATGACTAAAACGTTTTCCTTACCGATGTACGATATCAACCATGCCACCACCGAAGCGTTGACGGATGCGCTGGTGCAGTTGCTGGCCGCGCGCGGCGTGGCAGCCCGCGTGGCGTGGCACAGCGATCTGCTGCCGCACTGGCGCGATCACGACTTGTTGCTGAGCCAGACCTGTGGCTACCCATTGGTAAAACTGCTGCCGGATGTGCAACTGGTGGGCGCATTTCAATCCAGCGCACCGGGTTGTGAAGGTTTGCGTTATCGCAGCTGGCTGGTGGTTCGCGCCGAGGATGCAGCGCTGACGCTGGCCGATTTTCGTGGTCGCCGGGCGGTGTGCAACAGCGATGATTCGCACTCCGGCTACAACTCGCTGCGTTACGTGGTGGCCCCGCTGGCGCAGCAGGGAAGATTCTTTGCCGAAACAGGTTTCAGCGGCAGCCATCGTCAGTCGCTGGCCGCCCTGCGTCATCAGCAGGCGGATATTGCCGCCATTGATTGCATCACCTGGGCATTGTTGCTGCACAATTTTCCCGGGGAGCTGGCCGGGTTAACGATTATTGGTGAAACGCCGTTGTGTGCTGCGCTGCCGCTGATTACCGCCGCCAGCACCGATCAACCGACGCTGGCCGCCTTACGTAGCGCCTTGACACAGTTGGTGCAGGATGAGGCTTATCGGGAACTGTGCGCAACCAGCCTGATCGGCGGCTTCGCTACGCCGGATCGCGCCTTTTACGATGAAGTGTTGCAGTGGGAACAGCAGGCCGCCACGCGGGGCGTGACGGCGCTGTAAGTTTAATGCCGTGCCGCGATGATCGCGTCGGCGACGTTTTTCGGTGCTTCGGCGTAGTGGTTGAATTCCATGCTGTAGGTTGCACGACCCTGCGACATCGAACGCAGCGTGGTGGAGTAACCAAACATCTCCGCCAGCGGCACTTCGGCGTGAATAATTCGCGCGCCAAAGCGTTCTTCCATGCCCTGCAAGGTGCCACGGCGTGAAGAGAGATCGCCCATCACGTTACCGGCATACTCTTCCGGGGTTTCCACTTCCACCTGCATTACCGGTTCGAGGATCACCGGATCGGCCTGTTTTGCCGCCGCTTTGAAGCCGAAGATGGCGGCCATGCGGAATGCCATCTCGGATGAGTCGACATCATGATACGAACCAAAGGTCAGGGTGGCTTTGACGTCTACCACCGGATATCCCGCCAGCACGCCGCTGTTCAGTGCTTCACGAATCCCCTTCTCGACCGAAGGAATAAATTCACGCGGCACCACACCGCCTTTGGTGGCATCTTCGAAGGCAAATCCGCCCCCCGGCTGCTGCGGTTCCAGCGTCAGCACCACATGGCCGTACTGACCTTTACCACCTGACTGGCGCACAAACTTACCTTCAACATCGCGTACCGTTTTGCGGATGGTTTCACGGTAAGTCACCTGCGGGCGACCAATATTGGCCTCCACGCCAAACTCGCGTTTCATGCGGTCAACGATGATCTCCAGATGCAGCTCACCCATACCGGAAATAATGGTCTGGCCCGATTCTTCATCGGTATGCAGGCGGAACGATGGATCCTCCGCCGCCAGACGCTGCAACGCCAGCCCCATTTTTTCCTGGTCGCTTTTGGTCTTCGGCTCAATCGACAGCGAAATCACCGGATCCGGGAAGTCCATACGTTCCAGGGTGATCACCGCATTCGGGTCACACAGGGTTTCCCCGGTCGTGACCTCTTTCAGGCCGACGCAGGCGGCGATATCACCGGCGCGAATTTCTTCGATCTCGATGCGATCGTTCGCCTGCATTTGTACGATACGCCCGATGCGTTCTTTCCGTCCTTTCACCGCATTCCATACGCTGTCGCCTTTACGCAGCACGCCGGAATAGACGCGCACAAAAGTCAGCTGGCCAACGTAGGGGTCGCTCATCAACTTGAATGCCAGCGCCGAGAACGGTTCGTCATCATCAGCATGACGTTCAGCATGTTCGCCGTGCTCATCAATACCCGCCACCGGGGGTACATCCACCGGTGACGGCATCAGCTCAACCACCGCATCCAGCATGCGTTGCACGCCTTTATTTTTAAACGCACTGCCGCACAGCATCGGCTGGATCTCGTTCAGCAAGGTACGCTGGCGCAGACCGGCAATCACCTGCTCCTCGCTCAGGTCGCCCTGCTCAAGATACACATCCATCAAGGCGTCACTGGCTTCTGCGGCGGCAGCCACCATATTTTCACGCCACTCAGCGGCCAGCGCCTGTAATTCGTCAGGGATCGCAGCGTAGCTGAAGGTCATACCCTGCGTGGCATCGTCCCAGTAAATGGCGCGCATTTTGGTGAGATCCACCACGCCGGTAAAGTGCTCCTCGGCACCAATCGGGATCACAATCGGCACCGGATGGGCGTGCAGACGATCTTTCATCATCTGCACCACGCGGAAGAAATCCGCGCCCTGGCGGTCCATCTTGTTGACGAAGGCAATGCGCGGCACATGATATTTGTTGGCCTGACGCCAGACGGTTTCTGATTGCGGCTGCACGCCACCCACGGCGTCATACACCATCACGGCACCATCCAGCACACGCATTGAACGTTCCACTTCGATAGTGAAATCGACGTGTCCGGGGGTATCGATAATGTTGATACGGTGCGGCGCAAAGCTGCCATCCATACCGGGCCAGTAGCAGCTTACCGCTGCCGAGGTGATGGTAATACCTCGCTCCTGCTCCTGTGCCATCCAGTCGGTGGTTGCCGCGCCATCGTGCACTTCACCCAGCTTATGACTCATCCCGGTGTAAAACAGGATGCGCTCGGTGGTGGTAGTTTTACCGGCATCGATGTGCGCGGAAATGCCGATATTGCGATAACGTTCGATGGGTAGCGGTCGGGGCATGATGCGTCCTTAGTCAGTTCGACGGAAAAAGGCGGGCACCATTGCCCGCCGTTGCCAATCAGCTTAGACCTCGCGCAGGAAGAAATGCGAACAGATTGAGCTGTTTTTCATCAGTCCTTTACATGCATACGCATTTGTCCACTGGCATCCCTCAGCGCTGCGTTTTAAGGTAGGGGTCTCATTCACAACGGGAAACACAACCATGCGCATTCTGGTAGTCGGCGCCGGCGCAACCGGCGGGTATTTCGGTGCGCGTCTGGCGCAAGCAGGACGTGATGTGACTTTTCTGGTGCGCGAGCGCCGTTTTCAGCAGTTAAAAGCGAACGGGATGGTGCTGAAAACCCCCGACAGCACCGAAACCCTGCATCCGCAACTGGTACAGGCCGGCACGCTGGACGGCAGCTATGACCTGATTATCCTGACGGTAAAAAGTTTTGGTCTGGCGCAGGCGATGGAAGATATCGCCCCGGCTGTCGGCCCTGACACCCTGATTATGCCAATTCTCAACGGCATGCGGCATATCGATACGTTGCAAAAACGTTTTGGCGACAAGGTGATTGGCGGCCTGTGTAAAATCAACGCCACCCTCGGTGAGAACGGCGAAGTGGTGCAGATGACGCCGCTGCATATCCTGTTCTACGGGGCGCTGAACGGCGTGAATGACGCGCGTCTGCAACGGGTGGATGAGACGTTGCGCGGTGCGCAGTTCAACACCGTGTTTGCCGACAACATCAGCAGTGAGCTGTGGGAGAAGTGGTTGCTGCTGAGTACGCTGGGAGCCGTGTGCTGCCTCGGGCGCGGCAATACTCAGCAAATCCTGACATCACAGGGCGGGGAAGCGTTGTTGCAGGGCATCTTCGGTGAAGTGCTGAAGGTGATCAGCGCCGAAGGCTATCTTGAGCGCCCGGCGGTGACGGCGAAGATTCTTGAGACGCTGAATAATCCGGCCACCCCAATGACCTCTTCGATGTACCGTGACCTGACCCAGGGCTTTGATATTGAGGCGGATCAGATCATCGGTGACCTGGTGGCGCGCGCCACGCGCAACGGGGTGGCTACGCCGCTGCTGAATGCGGTGTATGTTAATTTGCAGGTGTATCTGAAGAACCGGTAATCGCCAACCGTAGCGGCGCGATTTTTCGCGCATTTTGCCTGCTGCACAAGGTCAAAGGCGCGCGATAAATCGCGCCGCTACGCCCATTAAATATCCTGCACTGACCAGATCGCCGGATTGCCAATCCGGGTGCGCAAGGCATCAAGAAACAGGGTGACGCGAGCCGGGGGATGACGTAACGCGCGTAACGCGTAAATCCCGGTTGCCGCCTGCGGCTGTGCCGACCACTCAGGAAAAATCTGCTGCAAAACCCCGGCCTTGATATCCTCCCCCACCACCCAATCGGGGAGATAAGCGATTCCTAGTCCCTCCACCGCCGCCAGACGCATCCCTTCAAAATCATCACAACCAAAAACCGGTGCGGTGTTGGATGCCCGTGTCGGATGCCCCAGCACCGCAGACCAACCCAACAGGTCGGAGCCATGTAATTTGTCGATCAGCCGATGTGCGGCCAGATCGGCCAGCGTGGCAGGTCCCTCGTGCTGCGCCAGATATGCCGGACTGGCGCACAACACGCGGGTCTGAACAGCAATGCGACTGCCAATCAGGGTACTGTCCGCCATATCCCCGATGCGGATCACCAGATCCAGACGTTCCGCTACCGGGTCAGCCAGACGTTCGGTCAGATCCAGCTCCAGCCGTAAATCCGGGTGCTGACGGGCCAGTTCCCCCATCACCGGCAGCACGTAGCGCTTGCCAAAGGTCGGGTAGCAGGCCACGCGCAAAATCCCGGTGACTTCCCCTTTCATCGACGCCAGCTCCTGCTGTGCATCCACCAGCGAATCCAGAATCTGTCTGGCACGGATCAACAAGGCTTCACCGGCATCCGTCAGGGTGAGATGGCGGGTGGAGCGCAGAAACAACGGCGTATCAAGATGCGCTTCCAGTGCATCAATCTGACGACCAATCGACGAGGGGGTACGGCCACGCCGCCGACCAGCAGCGGAAAAACTACTCTCGCGTGCGACGTCAACGAAGACGCCAAGGAACTCGGCAAATTTCTCTGATTGCATCTGTGCATTTCTTGCATAGCTGTTGTGGGGAAAGGCCATCTTATCAGCGAAGCTCGCCGGGCTTAACCTTCTTCTCAACGCAAATCAACAACATCATCCATCTGAGGAAGAAGACCATGCAAAACCCAACTTATGATTCACTTTACCTGTTCATCAATGGCAAGTGGCTGAACGCCGACGACCGCGATACCGCCGCCGTGGTAAACCCGGCGACTGGCAACGTACTTGGCCGCCTGCCGCTGGCGACCGAAGCTGACCTGGCGCTGGCGCTGGATGTTGCGCGTGACAGCTTTGACGTCTGGCGTCACACCGTCCCCGCTGAACGGGCGCGCATTATGAAGCGTGCAGCGGAACTGATGCGTGAACGCGCTGAGCATATCGCCACGCAGATGACCCTCGAAGAGGGCAAGCCGCTGACCGAGAGCCGTGATGAAGTGCTGCGCGCCGCCGAATACTTCGAATGGTTCGCCGAAGAAGCCCGCCGTATTCATGGCCGCGTGGTGCCCGCCAATCGTCCCGGCGTGCAGCAACTGGTGAAACGTCAGGCCATTGGCCCGGTCGCCGCCTTCACCCCGTGGAACTTCCCGGCTATCACCCCGGCACGCAAGTTGTCTGCCGCGCTGGCTGCGGGATGCAGCGTGATTCTGAAACCCGGTGAGGAAAGCCCGGCAACGGCACTGGCGCTGGCGCGCTGTCTCGACGAGGCTGGCCTGCCAAAAGGGGTGCTGCAAATTGTCTTTGGCGTACCGGATAAAGTCTCTTCTCAGCTCATCGCCTCACCGATCATTCGTAAGGTGGCCTTCACCGGTTCGGTTCCGGTCGGTCGTCTACTGTCAGAACGTGCCGCCGCCGGGGTAAAACCCATCACGCTGGAGCTGGGGGGACACGGTCCGGTGTTGGTGTTTGCCGATGCCGATATCGATGCCGCCGCAACCGGGGGCGCCGCAAATCGCTTCCGTGGCACCGGCCAAATCTGTATCTCTTCCACCCGCTTTCTGATCCAGCGTCCGGTATATGAACGCTTTGTCGCGGCCTTTGTCGCCGCAACCGAGAAGCTGGTGATTGGTGACGGTATGGCGGCAGGAACGCAGGTTGGCCCGCTGGCGAATCAACGTCAGCTGGAGAAGATGGAATTGCTGGTGGCGGATGCCGTCGCCCAGGGAGCAAAAGTACTGATCGGCGGCAAACGTATTGCGGGTCCCGGTTATTTCTTCCAACCCACCGTGCTGGCGGATGTGCCGATGAGCGCCCGCATCATGCATGAAGAACCGTTTGGCCCGATTGCCGTGATGCGCCCCTTCGACGCGCTGGAAGACGGCCTGGCAGAAGCCAATCGCCTGCCCTACGGACTGTCTGCCTATGCCTTTACCCGTGATGCCCGTACCGCCATTGATGTCGGCGATGGCCTCGAAGCCGGGATGATCGGCATCAATCAGTACCGCATCATTGCGACCGAGTTGCCGTTCGGCGGAATGAAGGAGAGCGGCCACGGCTCTGAAGGCGGTACCGAAGGCATTGAACATTACCTGACCAATAAATTTATCAGCCAGATTTAAGGAGATGACCATGAAACCGATTGATTTCACCAGCCCGCGCGCTGCCGCTCGTCCGTTTACCCCGAAACTGGCGGACTTTGTTGAACAGCCGCTGTATTCAGACGTCTGGAAAGATGCGGATCTGGCCCCGCGCGACCGCAGCCTGATCACCATCGCCTGTCTGATTGCACTGAACCACGCCAATGAGCTGCCCGCGCATTTACGCCGTGGTATCGAAAATGGCCTGACCCAAACCGAGTTAAGTGCCGTGATTACCCATATGGCGTTTTATGCCGGTTTCCCGGCCGCCATTACCGCGTCAGCCTATGCCAACGCCACCTTTGCCGATGACCAGAGCAATTGATAATTAAGGAAAAGACCATGAAAGCCATTACATTTGATCAGTTTGGACCGGCCGAGGTGTTAACCCTGACCGAGGTTGCAGAACCGGTTCTGCGCCCACAGGATTTACTGGTGCGCACCCGCGCCGCCGGGGTTAACCGGGCCGATCTCACCCATCGTCGTGGCGGCTATGGCCGCCCTGACTTCGGGGATTCCACCCTGATGGGGCTGGAAATCGCCGGTGATGTGATTGCCGTCGGTGCCGAAGTTTCCGGTTACAAGGTCGGTGACCGCGTAATGGGTATCGTTGGCGGTGGGGCTTACGCCGAAGTGGCGCGCATTGATTACCGCATGGCGATGCCGATCCCTGACAGCCTGAACTACGTCCAGGCGGCAGCCATCACCGAAGTGTTTGTCACCGCCAATGAAGCGCTGGTGAATCTCGGTAAATTGCAGGCAGGCGAGACGGTGTTAATCCATGCAGGGGCGGGTGGCGTGGGTGGTGCGGCGGTACAACTGGCGCATGCCATCGGGGCAACGGTGATCACCACCGCCCAGGCCAGCGCTCATCAGTTGGTACGTCGTATGGGGGCAGATTATGTTATCGATTATGTGCATGAGGATTTCGCCACGGTGGTCGACAGCCTGACGGAGAAACGCGGCGTCGATTTGATCCTCGACTTTATCGGTGCGCCCTACTTCGAACGTAACGTTAATGCGCTCAACTTCGGCGGTCGCCTGGTGCAGATTGGTATTATGGGCGGCATCGAAAATGCCAAAATTCCACTGGATCGGCTGCTGTATCGCCACCTGCAAATTTTCGGCACGGTGATGAAATCGCGCAGTCAGGATGTCAAACACGCGATGTCACAACGCTTCCGTGAACGCTGGTTATCCGAATTTGGCAAGGAGGGACTGGCACCGATTATCGACAGTGTCTATCCCCTTGCTGAAGCAGCGGCGGCCCATCAGCGCATGGAAGAGGGCCTTAACGTCGGGAAAATCGTGTTGACGGCGTAGAAGGTTAATTATCCATTGATGCGCGACTGCACCCCTGGCAGGCGCATCAATCTTTGCCAGCCCGCTTCGACCGCATCCGGGACATCAACATGACCGAAGAACCCTTTGCCGCGCGGGCCATAGCCGTTTTCATCATCACGCAGACGCTGCACTTCCCCCATCAGCAACGACAGAAAACGTTCCATTGACCACAACCCCTGCGGTGGCGCGCCGATAATACGCAGCATACCGGCATCCATCATCACCTGCGGGGTAAACACCGGCCAGCTGATAAACTCAGGCGCATCGTCACGATCGCGCCACTGCCAGCGGAAGGTTTCCCAGGTACGACGCTGCATCAGCGGATCCTGCACCAGAATCACCCGCTGCGGCTGCCACGCCAGTTTGTCTAATAACTGCTGGCTGAAGGCCGCATTTTCGCCACAGTTGCGCGATTTATCTTCCAGCAACAGTTGGTCGTCCGGCAACGCGGCAAACAGACGCGCCATATCGCCCAGCATCTCTGCTTCGCTTTTACCCTGAGTCGCGATTTGCCGGTACAACGGATGCGCCGCCATCATTTGTGCCAGCAGTGGCGTGGAGTGACCGATACCGCCGCTGATAAGCAAAGGGAGCTGATATTTTTTGGTCAGTGCGACCACACCTTCAATATTCGGCAGCACCGCATGTCCGGCCAGAATGGCTAAATCGGCCTCCAGCGTACCCTCCTGCGGAATATGATCCAGCGCCAGCCATGCCGCCAGCGCATTGATATCCTGAATATGTTCACCATTAAGCTTCATGCTGTTCTCCTTAGGTTTTCATCCTGGCTTAAGACCTCGCCGAAGGGAAAAAATTTGCTACACTCGCAGCTTCATCTTCAGGAGAGATCAATGACTTCGCGCTCCGTAACCCTCGATGACGTTGCCCAACTGGCGGGGGTTTCTTACCAGACTGTCTCCCGCGTGCTTAACCGCGCCGCACAGGTTTCTCCCCGCACCCGCGCCAAAGTGGAAGCGGCGATGCAGCAACTCAACTATGTGCCGAACCGGGTGGCGCAGCAACTGGCAGGTAAAGCCACGCGCACGCTGGGGCTGGCAACCAGCGATCTGGCGCTGATGGCTCCGGCGCAGATTGCCTCCGCCATCCAGCAACGCGCGACGGCGCTCGGTTACCATCTGGTGATTGCAATGACCGCAGGCAATGCGCAGGACACGGTTAATGAGCTGCTGGCCCAGCGGGTCGATGCGCTGCTGATCAACCTGCCGCTGGATGCGGCTGAAGCGGAGCAAATCCAGCAGCAGTGTGGCACAAAACCCGCGCTGTTTCTTGATGTGGAACGCCATGCCGGGGTAGCGCAATGCCAGTTCCTGAGCGAGTCCGGTGCGCGTCAGGCGGTAGATCATCTGGTGGCGCTCGGCCATCGCCAGATTGGCGTATTGAATGGCCCGACGAGTTCCGCCTCGGCACGCAGCCGCTTTCTGGCCTGGCAACAGGCGCTGGCAGCTCATCAACTGGAAGCCTGTTGCGTGCTGGAGGGGGACTGGAGCGCGGCATCGGGTTATCAGGCCTTACTTAGTTTGTTGCCTCACACGCTGCCGCAGGCGCTGTTGGTGGCGAACGACCAGATGGCGCTGGGCGCGATGCGCGCGCTACACCAACATGGCGTGCGGATTCCCGGCGAAATATCGTTGATTGGCTATGATGACACCGCAGAGAGCGCCTGGTACCAGCCGCCCCTCACCACGGTGCGTCAGGATTTACAGCAGTTGGGCGCGGAAAGTGTGGATCACCTGCTGGCACGGCTCAATGACGTCAGTGCTGAAATGCCATCGCTGGAAACCCAATTGGTGATCCGGGAAACCACCGCTGCACCGCAGCAAAACGGGCTGGATGCGGCAGAGGTGGCGCAGCAGTTGCAGGCGCTGGCCCGGCGGCTAATGCGCAACTAACCCTCACCCCGGCCCTCTCCCGCAAGACGGTAGAGGGAGATGTGCAATATGTTAGTGAGTGCAGTATCGGCAAAAAATTCAGGGGCCAAATGGCCCCTGAATCTTATTGCGGTTTGGGTTCGCCCATCGCTTTGAGCTTTTTCGACAGCTCGCGACGCTCTTTGGAGAGGTCGGCATTTTTGATGATGTATTCGTCAACGCGATCTTCATAATCCACGCGCATGCTGGCGATAATTTCCTGAATCGCCTCAACGCTCATGCCCGGTTTGATGTATTCGCTCAGGTTGTCCAGCAGCAACACACGTTTCTGGTTATCACGGATTTTCTTTTCGTTATCCGTAATTTCGCGCTGTAGTTTGTTTTTACGACGAAACATACGCACAAACTCCAGAACGTCCTGAAATGATTGCTTGGCATTTTCCATGTTGGCACCTTTCTTAGGGCCTGCTTGAGCAGGCGAGATAGTCATAACCTTTAGCTTAGCGGCTTGCCAGCCCTGTAAGCAATTCTCACATCTAAAATCGGACTGGCACTTATCTTAGCGCAAAGAAAGGGCGATTCACATTAAGTCATTGCCCCGGAAAACTATTTACGTAACGCCAGCCTTACCAGATCGGTCATACGCTCCAGTTGACGCGCCTGTTCCAGACTCAGCCAGACGTAGCCGTAGATCGAGGTGGTTTCCAGTTGCTTGCTGCCAGTGGCAATCAACTGCTCCAGCTCCTGCATGATGCTGCCCAGCTCGTGGCTGTTGGCTGTCACCTGCTCCGTCTCCCCTTTCACCATTAACGCCGCCAGTGCGTTCAGGGTGTTTTCCGTCATTTGCTGCGTGCGGCGCAGGGTCGGTGCGTTGAGCAGCAAATAGTGGCTTTCGCGTGACGCCCACCACGCATCAATTTGCATCTGCATGGTGTTAACCATATTACGGTTAATGGTCTGAATGGCTTCAAACACCGATTTGGGAATGCGTGTCTCTTTACTGGCGGGTTCCAACAAGGCACGCATCTTGATCACATTGGTGAGTAGCTTCTGGAACGGTTTGTTCAGGCGCGGCTTATCCACCAGGTTAGCTGAGAAGCCGGTATGATGAATTTTCGCCATGCTGATAAAGGCGTCCGACAACTGGATGCGCCAGTGGGTATAAGCGCGCTGCGCCCAGATAGCAGTAAACAGCAGCGCCATTAGCGATCCGAGAATCACATCGCCACCACGCCATAACGCGACGGTGAAATCCCCTGCCGGTGCGCCAACCACGACGCTGAGGGTGATACCAATTAACAACGCCATATACGGATGTTTGCCGAGGGTGAGATAACCACAAATCACCATCACCGCAAAACACCACACCAACATCACGGGCAAGGATATCAACTCCAGCTTCAGCGCGATCAATCCGGAGATCGCCCCGGCAAAGGTGCCAATGATGCGCTGTACTACGCGCGGAAAGACATTACCCCAGGTCGAGATTGGCCCCATCACCACCACCAGCGTAATCAGTGGCCAGGTGCCTTCCGGAATGTCCGTCAGACGGACAAACAAAAAGCTCAGGACAAAAGCGATAGCGATACGCACGCCGTGTACGGCGCGATAGTGGCGGTAGAACCAGAACTCAATCGACGAAATGGGCTTGTCAGCGCGTAACATGATTATCCGGGTGCGGGAAAATTTTGCGCGCTATGTTACCCTGGCGAAACCAGATCCCTTAACACCTGACACGCGTTTTTCCTGACTTTTTGACCACTGCTTACAAAAATCAACATCAACGCAACATCAAATTTCCCCAATAGAAACATAGATGTAACGCCAGCCCCTTTTTTAGTGGGGCCGAACCGGGATGTACATGTTCAGTAGCCAGTTACCACTTTGCGATCCATCCGAAAGATAGTGTTCATAACAGGGACGATTATCCACCTGCCAGTCACTGCGCGCCTGCAATTGTGCAAAAAATTCATTCCAGGCCGCGAAGAAATCGTTGTTCAGTACTTCCGTGCAGGTGTGGAAATAATGGCCGCCGGCCAGAGTGCCATGCTGAATATCGCCACCCGCTGCCAGCGCATAATCGGCCGGGACGGTCAGCACCGTTTCTACCCTGAGTTCTTCCGGGGGCAGCTCCTGCGGATTACCATAATAAATGGCCATCCACTCGCCTGACAGGCCGTGACGCGCGGCCCAGACTTTAAGCTGAGCAAAGCCCTGTGGCACCGTCTCCTGCCACGGACCTTGCAGATGATAGCCGACCCAGTGTTGCGCCGGACGTTCAACGACAGATGTTTTCATGATTGACCTCGATATCAGCGACACTCTACGGCACTGATACCGAAGTTAGTTCATGCTTACAGTTTTTGCTTCAGGTAATCTTCAATGCGCGTCACGATACCCGCTTTATTGACCGCGTTGAGCGCGTAAAGCGGATAGCTCGCCAGCTGTTTATCTTTGTCCATCACCTGAATCTCGCCGATCTGTTCATTGGCCTTTAACGGCGCTTCCAGATCCTTACGATCGATAACGTATTTGGCTTTAACGTTTTGCACTTCGCCGCGCGGCAGTGACAGGTAGATATCCTGGGTAGTACCGACATCAACCTGATGCGGATTGCCGTACCAGACGTTTTCCGTGCCGATTTTTTTCCCGGCATGGAACAACTGGACGGTGTCGAAGTTATTTTGTCCCCAGACCAGCAGCTTACGCGCCTGTTCTTCACGCCCTTTGGAGCTTTTGCCGCCCATGATCACCGCAATCAGCCGATGCTGACCAACGATGTTTGACGCGATGATGTTAAAACCGGCGGTTTCGGTGTGGCCGGTTTTCAGGCCATCGACGTGCAGGTTGTTATCCCACAGCAATCCGTTGCGGTTGTTCTGCGTAATACCGTTCCAGGTGAGGGTTTTCTCGCTGTACATGGCATAGAAATCGGGTTCGCCACTGATGATGGCGCGTGACAGTACCGCCAGGTCGCGCGCGGTGGTGTGCTGACCGGGTGCATCCAGACCGTGGACGGTTTCAAAATGGGTATGGGTCAGGCCGAGCTTTTGCACGTAGCTGTTCATCATGGTGACAAAGTTTTGTTGGCTGCCCGCGACGTAGTCGGCCAGCGCCACACAGGCATCGTTACCGGAATCGATGATCACGCCACGGCTCAGATCACGTACCGTGACCTTATCGCCGGGTTTGAGAAACATCAGCGAGGAACCTTTGAATACCGGGTTGCCGGCCGCCCAGGCATCTTTACCCACCGTCACCACATCGTCACGGCTGATTTTGTGTTGGTCGATGGCACGATCCACCACATAGCCAGTCATCAGCTTGGTGAGGCTGGCGGGGTTGCGCTCCTCATCGGGATTCCCGGCGGTGAGAATCTGTCCGGTTGTGGCGTCCATCAGTACCCAGGAAGCCGCATCAATCGCCGGAGGCGTCAGGGGGAACGGCATGCTGTCGTCAGCCTGCGCCAGCGATGCCCAAACAATCATTCCAGAAACAGTAACCAGCAGACGCCTTTTCAACACTTCTTCCTCAAAAAATGAATTTACCGCCGCACGTTTTACGGCAAATGGCTTTAAGAGGTTTGAATAAATTGAAAAAAAGTATGAACTGAGGACAAATTCTGCGCGCTGGCACGCAGACCCCGGGAGGAAGGTTGTACTGTGTCAGCCGGGCGACTATCCTGTGCGTTGATTTTTCCATTGCCAGGATAACGCCGTGCCCGCCTCCGACTTCACCTTTTTGTTTCACGATTACGAGACTTTCGGCAAAAGCCCGTCACTCGACCGACCGGCGCAGTTTGCCGGGCTGCGTACTGATAAAGATTTCAATGCCACAGGTGAACCGCAGGTGTTTTATTGCCAGCCAGCGGATGATTATTTGCCGCAACCGGAGGCGGTGATGATCACCGGCATTACGCCGCAAACCGCGCAGGCGCGTGGCGTCACGGAAGCGGCCTTTGCCGAACGTATCCACAGCCTGTTTAGCGAGCCACAGACCTGCGTGGTGGGTTACAACAACGTGCGTTTTGATGACGAAGTCACCCGCAACATTTTCTATCGTAATTTCTTCGATCCCTATGGCTGGAGCTGGCAGAACGGCAATTCACGCTGGGATCTGCTTGATGTGATGCGTGCCTGCTATGCATTGCGCCCGGAAGGCATTGTCTGGCCGGAAAATGATGACGGCTTCCCCAGCTTTAAGCTGGAACATCTGACCAAAGCCAATGGCGTGGCACACGAGCAGGCGCATGATGCGATGTCTGACGTTTACGCCACATTAGCGATGGCGAAGCTGGTCAAAGAGAAACAACCAAAATTGTTTGAGTTCCTGTTTACTCATCGTAATAAACAGAAACTGATGACGCTGATCGATATTCCGCAAATGAAGCCGCTGGTGCACGTTTCGGGAATGTTTGGTGCGGCACGCGGCAATACCAGTTGGGTCGTGCCGCTGGCGTGGCATCCGGATAACCGTAACGCGCTGATTGTGGCTGATTTGGCGGGGGATATGAGCACGCTGTTGACGCTGTCGCCAGATGAATTGCGTGAGCGGCTGTATACCCGCCACACCGAGCTGGGCGACCTCGCGGCGGTGCCCATCAAACTGGTGCATATCAACAAATGCCCGGTGCTGGCCCCGGCGAATACCCTGCGCCCGGAAGATGCGGAACGCCTGAATATCGATCGTCAGCACTGCCTCGCCAACCTCGCCCTGCTGCGCCAGCATGCGGAAGTGCGCGAAAAAGTGGTGACGTTGTTTGCCGAAGCTGAGCCTTTTACCCCCTCGGATGATGTGGATGCACAGCTCTACAACGGATTTTTCAGCGATGCCGATCGTGCAGCGATGAATATCGTGCGCCAGACACCGCCGCAGAATTTACCCGCGCTGGACTTAACCTTTGATGACAAGCGTATCGCGAAGTTATTGTTTCGCTATCGGGCGCGCAATTTCCCCGGCACGCTGGATGACGCCGAGCAGCAACGCTGGTTACAGCATCGTCGCGAAGCGCTGAATGCTGAACGCGTGCAGGCGTTTCTGCTGGAGCTGGAGTCGTTGGCGAGTTTGCATGAAGGGAATGCGGAGAAGCTGGGTTTGTTGAAAGCGCTGTATTTGTACGCGCAGGAGCTGGTTTCTTAATCAAGAGCAGGCGGATGCCCGCTCTCACCTCAGTTAGATCAACGCCCACACCAGCCAGGTCAGTGCAAAACCGCTCAGCCCCATCAATGTGGTCAGGACTGTCCAGGTCTTCAGGCCATCGGCGACTGACAGCCCCAGATAACGGGTCACTACCCAGAATCCGGCATCATTTACATGTGACAAGCCGAGGCCACCAAAACAGGCTGCCAGCGTCACCAGCACACGCTGCATATCGGTGACATCACCGACCGCCTGACTCAGCAGGCCGCTGGTGGTGAGAATTGCCACGGTGGCGGAACCCTGCGACGCACGCAGCGCCAGCGACAGAATAAATGCGGCCGGAACCAATGGCAGGTGGAGTGTCTCCAGCGTTACCGCCAGCGCTTTGCCCACGCCTGACTCGACCAGCACTTTACCAAAAGCGCCACCCGCGCCGGCGACCAGAATGACACTGGCGGAACTGGGGATAGCGCGGCCGGTCAAATCTTCCAGTTTGTCCTTGCTCCAGCCACGACGCACGCCGAGCAACCATGCTGCCAACGCCAGGGCAATCAACAGCGCAATCGGTGGGGTGCCGATGACGGTCATAATTGACCTTAAAACACTGCCCTCAGCCAGCATGGAGTGTGACAGGGTACCCAGCACAATTAATACAATCGGCACCACGATCAAACCAGCAATGGTCATCGCGCCCGGAGGGGTTTCCTGGGTGCTGGTCGTCCCTTCTGGTTTTGCCAGTTGCAATTGTTCCAGTACATCAACGGACAGATGGTACTGACGGCGATTCATCATTTTCGCCACGTAGTAACCAACAATGCCGACCGGGATGGAGATCAGAATGCCGAGCATCATCAGCCAGCCCATATCGGTATGCAGTATGCCCGCCGCTGCCGCCGCCCCTGGATGGGTTGGCAATGCCACATGCACCGTCAACATCACACCGGCCATCGGCAGACCAAATTTCACGGGCGAGACGCGTGCCACTTTGGTGAAACCGTAAATAAGCGGGATAACGATGATAAAGCCCACTTCGAAAAATACCGGAATACCGAGGATAAATGCCGCCATTGTCAGCGCAGCGACGGTACGTTTCATACCCAGCGTTTTACTGAAACGCTGGGCCAGCGACTCCGCGCCGCCAGAGGCTTCAATCACTGCGCCGAGCATCGCCCCCAGCACGATAATAATGGTGATATGTCCCAGCAGGCTGCCCATGCCGCTATAAATGGTCTCCATGATTTTTTCCGCCGGGATTCCGGTAGCAATCGCCACCAGCAGGCTGACAATCAACAGAGCGACAAACGGATGAACTCTGGCTTTAATCACCAGCAGCAGCAGGATCACAATGCTGGCGACAGCGATGGTTAACAACAACGCGGTTGACATGATAGTCCTCTGATTTAATTAGTATATTCGGGTACAGATTTCTCTGGCTCAGGCAAAACAAAGGTTACAAAAGCCCCACGGGGCAACGTGTGTCCTGTGTGTGGGGCGGTAAAACTCAGGGTTATTGTGCGTAAGGTGCGAACCAGCCCAGACCCGCTTCCGTGGTGGTGCGAGGAAAATATTCACAGCCAACCCAACCGTCGTAACCCACCTCATCCAGCAGGTTGAACAGCCACGGATAGTTGATTTCACCTTCATCCGGCTCATGGCGATGCGGTGCAGAAGCAATCTGGATATGACGATAGCGACCCGCATAGGTCTTAATCAGGTGACTGAGATTGCCATCCACCAACTGCGCGTGGAACAGATCCAATTGGGTGAAAACATTCGATCTGTCGATGCGCTCCATCATCGCCAGCGTCTGGTACTGACTGGCGTAGAAGTAATGCGGTTTGGTTACCGGATTTAGCGCTTCCAACAGCAGACGAATCCCATGCGGGGCAAAACGTTCAGCTGCGTAGTGCATGTTGCTGACAAACGTTGTTTCATACGCCGTACGGTCAGCCCCTGGCGCGACGGTCGCCGCCATCACATGTACCTGCGGGCAGTTGAGCGCCAGTGCATACTCCAGCGCACGATCGATATCCGCGTGCGCCTCCGCTTCGCGGCCCGGAATGGCTGAAACACCCCACTCCCCTGCGGCAACATTGCCTGCGGCGGTATTGAACAGCACCAGTTCCAGTTGATATTTCTCCAGTTCGGCTTTCAGCACCTCTGCCGGGTAGTCATAAGGAAACAGGAATTCAACGGCGCGAAACCCCGCGTTGGCTGCCGCAGCGAAACGTTCCAGAAACGGCACTTCATTGAATTGTGTAGATAAATTAGCAGCAAACTTTGGCATCAGTAATTCCTCAACTCTGCCACTTCGTCATCACTCAGATAACGAATGGCACGATCGCCCAGCGTGAACATCAGGCGTGCCGTTTCTTCCAACTCTTCGGTGTTATCCGCCGCTTCGCGTAACGTTTTCCCGACCACCACCGGCCCGTGGTTTGCCAGTAAAAAGGCGCGATAACGTGACGCCAGTTGTGCCAGGTCTTCCGCCAGGCGCTGATCGCCTGGCTTGTAATACGGCACCACCGGCACATCCCCCACGCGCATCACCACATAAGGCGTAAATGGACGGATGCAGTTTTCCGTGTCCAGCCCCTGCAAGCAGGAGAGCGCCGTCAGGTAATGACTGTGCAGATGAACCACCGCTTTGCATTGTGGGTTGTTCAGATAGAGTGCGCGGTGAAAAGCGATCTCTTTTGACGGCTTATCACCGGAAATCCATTCGCCCTGCATCGTCACTTTCGACAGACGGTCGGCCTGTAACTCGCCAAGGCAGGAACCGGTTGGCGTCGCCAACAGGTTGCCATCTTCCAGTAACAGCGACAGGTTTCCTGCCGAGCCGGTCGCGTAACCACGCTGAAAAAACGAGGCGCCGAGTTGCACCATCTCCAGGCGGGCTTGTTGTTCGGTCATGCAGAGAACTCCGTTTGTGCGCGGGCGAAAAATTGTTCATCGCCAAAGTTGCCTGATTTCAGGGCCAGCGACAGCGGTTGATGAATATCACGCACCCAGGGTACGCCGGGTGAAATCGTCGGACCAATATGGAAGGCGGTCACACCGAGGGTTTGTGCCACCACTCCCGAGGTCTCACCACCGGCCACAATAAACCGCTGCCAGCCGCGTGCCTTCAGCTCACGGGTAACGGCGGCAAACAGCAGCTCAACCGCTTCACTGCTGCGTGCGGCACCGTACTGCTGCTGAATCGCCTGCAACTGCTGTGCATCGGCAGTGGCGTAAAGCAGCGGAGCCAGAGCCTGCTGGCTGTTCGCCGCCACCCAGTCGCACAATTCATCGGCATAGCTGGCCGCATCTTCGAGACAGCGCTCAACCTGCACCTCGAATGAGGGTGCGATCTGGCGATAGGCGTTGACCTGGCGGTTGGTCATTTGCGAGCAGGAACCTGAGATGACAACCGCACGCTGGCCCTGTGGCCGCCCGGCCCACTCCGCTTCGGCCGCATTCTGCTGCGCCGTTGACCAGGCGCGAGCAATACCGATTGCCAGCCCGGAACCGCCGGTCACCAGGCGCATCTCTTTTAAGGCCTCACCCTGGGTCAGCAGGTGTTGCTCATGCAGCGCATCCAGCACCACATAGTTGATACCCTGGGTTTTCAACGTTGCCAGTTGGTCACGCACCACATCTGCGCCTTTATCCAGTTGGCTGGCATTGATCACGGCAGCCTTACCCTGCGCCTGACGCGTCATCAGACGTACCAGGTTGCTATCCGTCATCGGTGTCACCGGATGATGGCGCATGCCGGATTCCGACAGCAGTTGATCAGCGACGAACAGGTAACCCTGATAGACGGTACGACCATTGACGGGTAAAGAAGGTGAAATCACCGTCTGGCTTTCACCTAATTCAGCCAGCAGTGCATCCGTCACCGGACCGATATTGCCCTGTGCGGTGCTGTCAAAGGTGGAGCAATATTTAAAGTAGAAACGATCGCAGCCCTGCTGCTGCAACCAGCGCAGTGCCGCCAGCGACTGATCAATCGCCTGCTGGGGTGGGCAAGAGCGTGACTTCAGGCTGATAACTATCGCCCGTGCACTCAGGCTATCCACACTTTCCGGCACGCCGTTGTACTGAATTGTCGGCAGGCCGTTTTGCACCAGAAAACTGGCGATATCAGTCGCGCCGGTAAAATCGTCAGCAATGACACCTAAACGCATGGTTACTTCCCCTTCGGCTGGGGCAGCGTGATGCCACTGAAGATTTTGATCACCGCACTGTCGTCTTCACGCCCGTAACCCGCGTTGCTGGCTTCGGTAAACATGTTGAGTGCAGTCGAGGCCAGTGGTAGCGGGAAATGCAGGGATTTGGCGGTGTCGGCCACCAGGTTGAGGTCTTTGACAAAGATATCGACCGCTGATTTCGGTGAATAGTCGCCATCCACCACATGACGCATGCGGTTTTCAAACATCCAGGAGTTTCCTGCCGCATTGGTCACGACGTCATACATGGTTTCCAGCGGGATGCCTGCTCGCGCAGCCAGGGCCATCGCTTCTGCACCAACGGCGATATGCACGCCTGCCAGTAACTGATGAACGATTTTCACTGTTGAGCCAAGACCGATGTCGCTACCCACGCGGTAGACTTTCGCGGCAACCGCGTCCAGTACCGGTTGCAGGCGAGCAAAGGCTACCTCGCTACCGGATGCCATCACCGTCATGTCGCCGGTTGCTGCTTTCGCTGCGCCGCCGGATACCGGCGCATCCAACATCACCAGTTGATGCTGCACCAGTTGTTGTTCAATGGACTGCGCGTCCTGGGCTGAGATGGTGGAGGACACCATGACCACGGTACCGGGTTTGAGTTGTGCCGCCAGACCGTTGTCGCCGAACAGAATCGCTTTAACCTGCGCGGCATTGACCACCAGCAGTAACACCGCATCCAGTTCCTGAGCGAACGCGGCAGCGGAGGTCTGTGCGTCACGCGCGCCGGCCTGACGCAGGGTTTCCAGCGCCTGGGGATTGAGATCAACCCCCCAGGTGTTTAAACCGGCACGAATACAGGACTGCGCCGCGCCCATACCCATCGAACCCAAACCCACTACACAGATATTATTGACGGTTGCTGACACAGCGAACCTCCATTGTTAATTTAAGTGATTATTTGTTCATTGCTGTTAATTCTGCCGCAGACACTGGCGGATAAATGTGCGGAGAATCACAAAAATTAACTTCGACGCATCTCTCATAACAACATTTCACACAGCCACGACGTGGCTTATCCGCAGACTTTTGGCGATTTTTGCTTACATTCCACAGGGATAATATCTACTGCATGTAAAGAAGCGATGCTCTACAATGTGAAAAAATGATAATTTCATGGAGGCGATTGTGATTCCGGTTGAACGTCATCAACAGATTTTAGCGCTGGTTGCCGAGCGTGGCGTGGTCAGTATCGCCGAGCTAACCGAGCGGCTGGGGGTATCCCATATGACCATCCGCCGTGATGTGCAGAAGCTGGAGGAACAAGGCGCGGTGCTCTCGGTATCAGGCGGCGTGCGGTCGGCAGACAGACTGGCGGCAGAACCGTCTCATCTGGCAAAAACCAGCATGTACAGCAACGAGAAGATGGCGATTGGCCAGTTGGCGGCGCGTCATATTCCGCGTAACAGTTGCATATACCTTGATGCCGGCACCACTACGCTGGCCCTCGCACGGGAACTGCTTGACCGGGAGGATTTACTGGTGGTCACCAATGACTTTGTCATCGCGCGTCTGTTGATGGAAAGCAGCAACTGTAAGCTGATCCATACCGGGGGAACCGTTTGTCGGGAAAACCGTTCCAGCATTGGTGCCGCTGCGGCGCGCAGTTTGCGCCAACTGGCGATTGATATCGCGTTCATCTCCGCCTCGTGCTGGGGACCGCGCGGATTATTTACCCCTGATGAAGAGAAAGTGCCGGTAAAACAGGCAGCGAGCGATGTCAGTAGCAAGCGGATATTGTTAAGCGACAGTTCCAAGTACAACAAGATTGCCACGCATCTGGCATTGCCGCTGGAACGGATTGATACGCTGATTACAGATAACGAATTGAGTAAAGCGGCGCGCGAGACGTTAAGTTTGGGGAGTTGGGAATTACAGATTGCCGGTTAACGGATGAACGCGATGTCGATGACAAAGGCGCGGTGACCCGCGCCTTTACGGAAGGTGCGCATTAGCGCGCACCTTGCCGACTTACACTTCTTCGCTGTACTGCGGCACCGGGTTACGGAAGGTGCGCGTAACCACCGCGAGGTAAATAATCCCCACCGCAGCCCAGACCAGACCCAATACCATTGAAGTCTCTTCCAGGTTAATCCACAGCGCGCCAACAGTCATCGCACCCAACACCGGCAGCACCAGATAGTGAATGTGATCTTTCAGCGTTTTGTTGCGCTTCTCACGCACCCAGAACTGGGCAATCACCGACAGGTTCACAAAGGTAAACGCCACCAGCGCACCGAAGTTGATCAGCGCGGTTGCAGTAACCAGGTCAAAGTTGATCGCCAGCAGCGCAATGGCACCGACCAGCAGCACGTTCAATGACGGGGTACGCCATTTCGGATGGATATAACCGAAGAAACGCTCCGGGAATACACCATCACGGCCCATCACATACATCAGACGGGAAACACCGGCGTGCGCCGCCATGCCAGATGCCAGCACCGTGACCACCGAGAAGATCAGGATACCAACCTGCAAAGCTTTACCCGCCACAAACAGCATGATTTCCGGCTGTGATGAGTCCGGATTCTGGAAGCGTGAGATATCCGGGAAGTAGAGTTGCAGGAAGTAAGACACCGCAATAAAGATCACGCCACCAATCAACGCGGTGAGGAAAATCGCGCGCGGAATGGTACGTTCAGCGTCTTTGGTTTCTTCCGACAGCGAACTGATGCCGTCAAAGCCGAGGAACGAGAAACACAAAATGGTCGCACCGGTGATCATCGGTACCACATGGGCATCCTGTGACCAGAACGGTTTGCTGCTGGTCAACGTACCTGCGCCAACACCGTGGACAACACCGTAAATTACCATGCCGGTAATCACGATCATCACCAACACCTGCAACACCACAATCACGCTGTTGAAGTTGGCTACGGTTTTGATGCCGCGCAGGTTGGAGAGCGTCATAAAGCCCACCAGCAGCACGACAAAAATCCACGACGGGATCCCCGGCACCAGCGTTTCAAAATAGCTTTTCGCCAGCAGGATGTTGATCATCGGCATGAACAGATAGTCCAACAGGGATGACCAGCCCACCATAAAGCCAACGTGTGGGCTAATGGCCTTCTGTGCATAGGTATAAGCGGAGCCCGCAGATGGGAAGCGGCGTACCAGCTTACCGTAGCTAATAGCAGTGAACAGAATGGCGATCAGCGCGAACGCATACGCAGTGGCGACGTGGCCGTCGGTCAGACCCGATACGATGCCGAAAGTATCAAACAGGGTCATTGGCTGCATATAGGCCAGGCCCATCATGACCACCGGGATCAGAGTCAGGGATTTTTTCAGATGTGCACGCTGTGGTGCGCTAGAGGTATTAAGCGACATCGTTCAGCCCCCCTACAGCAACAACCTGACTGGGTTGTACCACAGGGAAACTGCGCAAATTGCGACAGGAGGTGGGTTGATAAGCAAGAGTGCTCATCACAGCGCCGTAGTCATCACGAAAGCGAGAACCAGCCAGCGCTGGTGCAGTTGAAAACATCCCCATCTTTTTTCCTCAAAATCTCACGCACAACGCGTGTTTGTAGTGTCTATCTATCCGGATGCGTGTCCGGCCTCGGTTGAAGTAGAGTGAAATCACTATGCAAAAAATAACCGACGCGATAAGCGTCGGTTATGTTGGTATTTTGCAGGGCGCATATTTTGCCTTAATTACTGGCATCAATACAAGATGTTGCGCTAAATCTCCCTGCTTCAGGCGTTCTTCAGCATCCAGTCAATCTCGGTGGCGGTGATAAGTCGCTCAAACTGCATCAGTTCATACTGTTTGCAGCTGTGCCACACCGCGCTGAAACGCTCGCCCAGCAGCTTCTGTAGCGGATAGCTGTTCTCAAATTCGTACAGCGCATCGCTCTGACGAATCGGTAGCGCCAGTCCTTCCGCTTCATGGCCGTTGCCTTTCACCGGATGCGGCAACGGCAATTGATTGTCCAGTCCGTGTACAATACCGGCAAGAATGGTTGACACCACCAGGTAAGGATTCGCATCGGCCCCCGCCACGCGGTATTCCACGCGATGATTATCGACATCGCCACAGGGAATGCGCAGCGCCACGGTACGGTTGTTGTGCCCCCATGAGGCCTGAAGGGGGACAAAAGCATCCGGCAGAAAACGACGATAGGCGTTCACGTTGGGAGCCAGCAGTGCCATTGATGCAGGCATTAAATCGATCATGCCTGCCAGCGCACGTTTCAGCAGCGGCGAATCACTACCGTCATCAAGGGAAAAGGCGTTGTGGTCGGCGGCATCCAGCATACTGATATGCACATGCATGCCGCTACCGGCGTACTCTTCATAGGGTTTCGCCATGAAAGTCGCCGTCATGCCGTGATTTTCTGCGACCTGACGAACCAGACGTTTGAGTTGAATTGCGTGATCGCAGGCTTTCAATACATCGCGCGTATGGTGCAGATTGATCTCGAACTGTCCCGGTGAGGCCTCCGCCAGGGCACCATCGGCCGGTATCCCCTGCTGCTTCGCCAGGGAATCAATATCCCGTAACACATCGGCAAAGTGATCAAGGTTATCCACCGAATAGACCTGGCTTTGCATGTTGCGCTCATCGCTACCGGGTGCGCACGGCGGTTGGATATAGCCTTCCGCATCGCGTTTTTTATCGACCAGATAGAACTCCAGCTCTACCGCTACCACCGGAAATAATCCCCGATTGCGCAGTTGTTGCCACAATTGATTGAGGACATTACGGGGTTCAACGTCAAAGGGAGTGCCATCTTGGTTGCACATGGTCAACATCAGTTGCGCGACACGTTGCGGATCGGCGGCGGAAGGCATTAAAGAACCGGGAACAGGAAAGCAGATATTGTCAGGTTCGCCGAGTGCCTGTCCCAGTCCAGCCTCTTCGACGGTATTACCCAAAATATCCATAGCGAAAACCGAAGCCGGGAAGTAACACCCTTTTTCCAGCTTTGCCAGCGCTGAGACGGGAATGCGCTTACCGCGAAATACCCCATTCAGATCGTTCAGAAGAATATCGACATACTGCGTTTCAGGATGGCGTTCCAGCCAGGTTTTCACCTCCAGCTGGAACGCGCTGGTTCGCTTCTCTTCACTATGTCGCGTGAAGTCTTCTACTTCTACGAGGTTCGTCATGATCCCACCCGCCCTTTACCGTTTGTCAGGTTTGCGCAATGCTCAAAATAACAGCCACAAATCTAAGATAGCTCCTGGAGAAAAAGTGTGCAAATGTAACAAATCTGTTTGAAGATTAGCCAGACGGTTGCTAGATTGACATTATATTGCACACTTTTACGTCAGGTGCGCTTTATCGGCGAAAATATTGAACAGCGACGCGGAGACGTAATGGGCATTATTTTTGACAAACCCTTGATTGGCGTAGTGATGTGTCAGAACAACATCGGTAGCCATCCTGGGCAGACCGTCCATAACAAGTATCTTGATGCCATCGTGCTCGCCGGTGGCCTGCCCCTCCCTTTGCCGCATCAACTGATGCAAGCCCCTCATCTATTAGAAAACAGTATGACGTTGCTGGATGGCATTTTGCTGACGGGCAGCCCGAGCAACATAGAACCCTGGCATTATGGCGAAGAAGGTGTGGAGCCTCATGCCGATCCGGCCCGCGACCGTCTCGCATTCGGCCTGATTACCCATGCGGTGGGAAAAAAGATGCCGATATTGGGTATTTGTCGGGGATTGCAGGAGATGGTGGTGGCAAATGGAGGGTCGTTGCATCGCTATCTTCACCTCACTCATCAATTCCAGGAGCATCGTGAGGATGACACGCTGCCGCTGGAACAACAGTATGCCCCTGTACATGAGGTAAAACCGGAAGCCGATGGTCTGCTCAGCCACATACTTGGTAGCGATGCCGCTTTTAGAGTGAATTCGCTCCATCAACAGGGGGTCCGTGAACCCGGCCCCCAACTGCGCATCGAGGCGCGCGCGGCCGATGGCCTGCCAGAAGCGGTCAGTTTACGTCAGCACCCGTTTGCTCTGGCGGTACAGTGGCATCCGGAGTGGCATTCAACCGACGATCCGGTTTCGCGCCAGTTGTTCGAGGCATTTATTCACGCCGCTGTTCGTTATCACAAGGAAAAACGACCATGAACGACGCCACTCTGGCGCCCGGACGACGTTTATCGCAAATCCGGCAGGAGTTGGGATTGTCTCAGCGTCGCGTCGCTGAGTTGTCAGGTTTGACCCATAGCGCCATCAGCACCATCGAGCAGGATAAAGTCAGCCCGGCGGTGAGTACCCTACAAAAACTGCTGAAGGTGTACGGCTTATCGCTATCAGAATTTTTTTCCGAGCCGAAGCAGGACTACACACCACGCGTGATTGTTCGCCCCGATGATCGGGTGGAGATTGGCAGCCTGGGGGTGTCGTTACAGCTGATTGATAATGGGGCATCGCAGCGCGCGCTGGCGATGCTGTTGGAGCATTACGCGCCAGGTTCCAGTACCGGTGAAAAACTCCGCCATCCCGGCGAAGAGACTGGCACCGTGCTGGAGGGTGAAATTACGCTGGTAGTGAATGGTCAGAGCTATCATCTGTACGCCGGAGAAAGCTACGTCATCGATACCGGTTTACCGCATAGCTTTACCAATATGTCTGATCAGCCGTGCCGAATTGTGAGCGCCCATTCGCCGGCAAATTTCTGAGCCCACGCGCAGAAGGAGGTTGTGATGCAACATGTGGAGAGTTATTACGCCGCAACAGCGAATGCGCATGAACCCTGGCCAGAATTGCAGGAGAGCATTCGATGTGACGTCTGCATTATCGGTGGCGGCTTTACCGGCCTGTCATCGGCGCTGTATCTCACTGAAGCGGGTTACGATGTGGTGCTGTTGGAGGCGGCGAAAATCGGCTTTGGTGCCAGTGGACGTAATGGCGGCCAGGTGGTCAATTCTTACAGCCGCGACGTTGATGTGATTGAACAACGTTACGGCAAAGACACCGCTAAGATGCTTGGCAGCATGATGTTCGAAGGTGCGGATATTATTCGCGACCGTATCGATCGCTATGCCATCGCCTGTGACTATCGCCCCGGCGGAATTTTTGCCGCGTTAAATAATCGCCAGATGGGCCATCTGCGTAACCAGAAAGCCAGTTGGGCGCGCTATGGCAACCATGAGCTGGAATTGCTGGATGAGCGTGGTATCCGCCGTGAAGTGGCGACCGACCGTTACGTTGGGGGATTGCTGGACAAACGCGGCGGGCATCTGCATCCATTGAATCTGGCGCTGGGCGAAGCCGAGGCCATCCGGCGGCATGGTGGGCGTATCTATGAACAATCTGCCGCGTTGAAAGTGGAGTATGGCACACCGCATCGGGTAAAAACGGCGCGCGGCGATGTTAGCGCCACCTTTGTCATTTTCGCTGGCAACGCCTATCTCCCGACGCAACTGGAACCACGTCTGGGCCGTAAAAGCATGCCTTGCGGCTCACAAATCGTCACCACCGAACCGCTGAGTCGCGATTTGGCGCTCAGTCTGCTGCCGAATAATCATTGCGTAGAAGACTGTAATTATCTGCTCGACTATTTCCGTCTCACCGCAGACAACCGCCTGTTATACGGCGGCGGTGTGGTGTATGGCGCACGCGAGCCGGAGGATATTGATGCATTGATTCGCCCGAAGCTGCTGCGCACCTTCCCGCAGTTGCGCGATGTGAAACTGAGCTATCGCTGGAGCGGAAATTTCCTGCTGACGCTGTCACGGATGCCGCAGTTTGGCCAACTGGAGAAGAATGTTTACTTTATGCAGGGTGACAGTGGTCATGGCGTGACCTGTACCCACTTATCCGGCAAGCTGATCGCGGAAGTCCTGCGCGGCCAGGCGGAACGGTTTGATGCCTTTGCCCGATTGCCGCATCTGCCCTTCCCCGGCGGCAGACGCTTTAAAGTGCCACTCACGGCAATGGGTGCGGTGTGGTATGCGTTGCGGGATCGATTGGGGGTGTAACCTTAGAAAGGGGAAATACAGCCTTATCTTACAGTTAATAACGTTATCCTTACCAAAACTTGCTATATCGCTGTTCTGGTGACAAGATCGTGAGCGTTTTCCAGAATGGGTGGCAAAATGCTCAAACGGTTTACCCGATATGCCTCAATTGGTGTCCTTAATACTCTGATTCATTGGGTTATTTTTGGCACATTGTACAATCTTGGTTTTAAGCAATCCGTCTCGAACTTCATTGCGTTTTGCACGGCTGTCACCTTTTCATTTTTTGCCAACGCCCGATGGACATTTAACGCGCAAGCCACCACGGCGCGATATATTTTCTATACCGTGTTTATGGGGGCCACCGCGCTTGCTGTGGGATGGGCTGCTGATAACGCACATATCAATCCACTGCTGACTCTGATCCTTTTCTCGGCGATAAGCCTGGTTTGCGGTTTTTTCTGGTCAAAATTATTCGTTTTCAGGGTGCGAAAATGAAAATCTCACTGATAGTTCCTGTTCTTAACGAAGAAGAAGCACTGCCGGTCTTTTATAACGCCATCCGGAATTTCAATGGATTTGGCGATGATGACGTTGAGATTGTCTTTATTAATGATGGAAGCACGGATAGCACTGAACAGATACTGCAAAATATTAGCCTCGATGATCAGCTGGTTAAATATGTCACCTTTACCCGCAATTTTGGCAAAGAGCCCGCTCTCTTTGCCGGACTTGAAGCCTCAACGGGAGATGTGGTTATCCCGATTGATGTCGATTTGCAGGACCCGATTGCGATAATTCCCCAACTTGTTGAGAAGTGGCGGAACGGTGCTGATGTGGTATTGGCAAAACGTATCGACAGATCGTCAGATACTCATCTGAAGCGCAAAAGTGCCGAGTGGTTCTACCATTTACACAATAAGATTAGCAAACCACAGATTGAAGAAAACGTGGGCGATTTTCGACTGATGTCTCGTGAAGTTGTCGAGAACATCAAGTTGCTGCCTGAAAGAAATTTGTTTATGAAAGGCGTTTTGAGCTGGGTAGGTGGTAAAACTGAAGTCATTGAATATACCCGAGCAGAGCGCGTTGCGGGCACAACTAAGTTCAATGGCTGGAAACTCTGGAACCTTGCATTGGAAGGTATCACCTCCTTTTCCACCTTTCCTCTACGTATGTGGACCTATATTGGCCTGTTTGTTGCCGGGTTATCCTTTATTTATGGCACCTATATGGTGTTAAACACCCTTATTTTCGGCAACCCGGTACGAGGTTATCCTTCAATTCTGGTTTCAATCCTTTTCCTCGGTGGCATTCAGCTGATTGGGATTGGCGTTCTTGGGGAGTATATTGGCAGAATTTATATTGAGACGAAGAAAAGACCGCGCTATATAATAAAGAACGACGAGAATAAGAATGAGCCAAAATAAATATATAAATTCAAGGCGAATAAATATAAATCTAAACATGGTATTTGTTGTCATGCTAGTTACCTCTGTAATTATGACCTATTTGTTTTTCAGGTCATGGAACAATGCCTCGCCAGCCACACCTGAAGCAGCCGAATATCAGCTCGAAAGCTTTTCTGTCAACACCTGTCATTTTGAAGAAAAAAAGATAACCGTGACAGGATGGGCATTCGTTCCAGGAAACACAAAAGTTCTGAACAGGATTTATGCAAAAGAAAAAAACGGTGAATGGATTGAGTTAATGAGTTCCACCGTAGTTAGAAAAATTGATGACTCTGCACCTTCCATCCCCTCTAATCATGACAAGTCAGGATTCATTGCTACCAGGAGTGGTTTTTTATCAAGAAGCAGTTTCACGCACGATATCATGATTATTTCAATGGACAGCAAAGGAGCAGGCCATGCAGCCAAATATCATTGCAAACAAATGGATTAAAACATCTGTCCTCATTTGTGCGTTTACATACCTATTTATTATTGTGAGAAAATTACATCTCCGTGATTTTTCTGATGACCAGTACTTTATTAGCATATTTAATTCAAACCATATCATCCAAATCCTTGTTGAAAGATATTTTACATGGACGGGCCGATTCCCTATTGAACTATTGATGACAACTACCATTAGCTTTAAGGCTTTCTGGAAGATTGGCGTCCCTCTGGCTGTCATTGTTTTGTGTTTTTCACTATCAAGAATTGTAAATAAGAAAGTCAGTGTAATATCTTTTGCTATTACACTGGGGTTATTTGCCACCATCCCAAACAATATAAACACGGATGCATCATGGTGGATTACCGGATTTTATAATTATCTTCTTCCCGTAACCCTTGCTATATACTCTTTCTCTGTGACGTATACCAACAGCAACAAGCCAATTGAGAAAGCTTTCTGTTTTATCGCAGTTTTTTATTTTTCATATATGGAGCAGGCAGGCATTGCATATGTAATAGCAATCAGCTGCATCTTGCTGTCAAATAAAGAATCAAGGAGCAAGTTTAATATAACAATTCTTACAATAAGCATAATAAACCTGGCTATTTGCCTCAAGGCGCCGGGAAACGAGCAAAGATTATTACTTGAACCATGGAATTGGTATCCACAATATACCACTTATGGCCTTATAAATAAACTTTCGCTTGGCTTTGATAAGTTACATCAGCTAATGACGTTCAGATGCAATATCCCATTGATCGGTCTTGTCGCAGCTATTATTGCCCTGAGATCTGTGGGTGGTAAGATGCTGCTATCAATCAAGATTGCGATGGTTGTCATGATGACATTTATTGCATTATCCATAACAAACTCACTGACTGGTTTCTTCTCTAATATTTCCTTTTTCTATAGCACGACACTGGATGCATCTAACTGGTCATCAGAGAAAATTTTTCTTTCTTACTTGTATTTATTTATTGTCATTTCGTCCCTGTTTATCATTATGTTGGACATGTTGATAAACAAAATGATCTCGACCCTCCCAATTATTGCTATTTTTCTGGGGTTTATGACCGTAACAATGCTGGGAATGTCTCCTACTGTTTACGCTTCAGGATTTAGAGTTGATTTTGTATTTGAAATAATGTGCATCCTTTCTTGTATGTATATTTTTAAAAAACTATTTATTTTGCGAAGTAACGCCATCGAATCACCAATGCAACATAATGCTGCGGTAGAGAGTTAATCCCTCACCATGGGGCCTTATGACAGGCCCCATGATTTACGCCACTATTCCAATGGCATCGTCATCGGGTCATTCCAACTGTATTCGAAGCCCAGTTCATCGCAAATCGCATTGCCATCAATGGTTTTGCCTGCATTCCCCGTCTGCTCAGCCACAAAGGTTGGCGCGGTCAGTCCAAGCTGACGCGCTACTGTCGGATAAAATTCACGACGCGTCGGATGTTTCGGCGCACACAGGTTATATACATGCCCACCTTTCGGCGTCTGCAACAACAGCACAATTGCATCCACCACATCATCCAGATGCACCAGATTCACCACATGTGCGCCATCGCGTAAATCCGTTTTCCCGGCAAGGAAACGTCCGGGATGACGATTGGGTCCCACCAGCCCGGCGAGACGAACAATATCCACTGAGGTTCCCGGCAAATCGTGCAACCAGTTCTCCAGCGCCACCAGCGTTTTACCCGCCACGGTTTCAGGTTGCAACGGACTGTGCTCCTTCATCACCCCCGGACCAGGACCATACACTGAAGTGGAACTGGTGAAGATAATCCGCGGGACCTTAAAGGCTAATGCGGTATCCACCACATTTTGTACCGCCTGCATATAATCTTCACCGCCCTGCACCGTACGACTGGCGGGTAAGGTCACCACCAGCGCATCCACCGACATCAGCGCTTCCAGATCTTCTGCCTCACACTCCAGCTCAGGTGTCAGCACCAGTTGAAACGCCTCAATGCCACAACGACGAGCCGCATCTACCCCATCTGGCGAGGTTTTGCTGCCCGTCACCTGCCAGCCGCGTGTCGCCAGCGCCATCGCCAGCGGCATGCCCAGCCATCCCAGCCCCACAATCGCGACCTTTTTCATATCGACTCCCGGCTTCGCTGCTCAAAGACACTTCATCTTAGTGCTGTCGTGGGTGTCAAACCAGCGCTAACTGTTGCGGGAGATTCCAGAAATTGACGTTAAAAAAGGCTTGCCACACGGCGCTATCTTCGCTAGGTTAATCAGCACGCAAATGAATACCCATTCAGCAACGGAATTTTTTATGACACGCGTTCAGTTCAACCACCATCATCACCATCATCCTGACTAGTCTTTCAGGCGATGTGTGCTGGAAGACGTTTAGGATCTTCCAGTGGTGTGAGCGCAAAGAGAGCCCCCGGAAGATCATCTTCCGGGGGTTTTTTTATGGGCTGACGCAACCCAACTGAGTTCAGACAGGAATGAATAAGAGGACAGGAACCATGTTAGATAACACCCGTTTACGCATAGCTATGCAGAAATCTGGCCGTTTAAGTGATGAATCACGCGAACTGCTGGCACGCTGTGGCATTAAAATTAACCTTCAGCAGCAGCGTCTGATTGCGTTTGCGGAAAACATGCCAATCGACATCCTGCGCGTGCGCGATGACGATATTCCCGGACTGGTGATGGATGGCGTGGTGGATCTTGGCATCGTGGGCGAAAACGTGCTGGAAGAGGAGCTGTTAACGCGCCGCGCCCAGGGTGAGGATCCGCGTTACTTTACCCTGCGTCGTCTCGATTTTGGCGGTTGCCGCCTGTCGCTGGCAATGCCGGTTGACGCGGAATACACCGGTCCGCAATGCCTTGATAAATCCCGCATTGCCACCTCTTACCCTCACCTGCTGAAAAAGTATCTCGATAAACAAGGCGTTGCTTTTAAATCCTGTCTGCTGAATGGTTCAGTTGAAGTGGCACCCCGTGCCGGTCTGGCCGACGCGATTTGCGACCTGGTGTCCACCGGCGCCACGCTGGAGGCCAATGGCCTGCGCGAAGTTGAAGTCATTTATCGCTCCAAAGCGGTATTGATCCAACGTGACGGTGAGCTGTCCGGTGCCAAACAAGAGCTGGTCGACAAACTGATGACACGTATTCAGGGTGTCATCAAAGCGCGTGAGTCCAAATACATCATGCTGCACGCGCCGAGCGAGCGTCTGGAAGAAGTGATTGCCCTACTGCCAGGTGCGGAGCGTCCTACCGTCCTGCCGTTGGCCGGTGAAGTCAGCCGTGTGGCGATGCACATGGTGAGCAGCGAAACGCTGTTCTGGGAAACCATGGAAAAACTGAAAGCCCTGGGTGCCAGCTCAATTCTGGTGCTGCCGATTGAAAAAATGCTGGAGTGACCGAATGAGCGCCCTGATGACCCCGATTGATTGGCAGCAATGCAGCACCGAGCAGCAACAGGCGTTACTGATGCGTCCGGCGATTTCCGCCTCCGACAGCATCAGCCAGGTGGTGCGTGATGTCCTGGCACAGGTAAAAGAGAACGGTGACGATGCGCTGCGTGAATTCAGCGCGCGATTTGATAAAGCGCAGGTGGATAACCTGCGTGTGACGGCCGAGCAGATGCAAGCCGCCAGTGACCGCCTGAGCGACAGATTGAAGCAGGCAATGGCCGTGGCCGTGGGCAATATCGAAACTTTCCACAACGCACAGATTCTGGCGACAGTGGATGTGGAGACGCAACCCGGCGTGCGCTGCCAACAGATTACGCGCCCGGTGCAATCGGTTGGCCTGTACATTCCTGGCGGTTCTGCCCCGCTGTTTTCCACCGTATTGATGCTGGCAACCCCGGCACGCATCGCCGGTTGTGGCCGTGTGGTACTGTGCTCACCACCGCCGATTGCCGATGAGATCCTCTATGCCGCTCAACTGTGCGGCGTGCAGGAAGTGTTTCAGGTTGGTGGCGCGCAAGCGATTGCCGCCCTCGCTTTCGGCACCGACACCGTACCAAAAGTGGACAAGATCTTTGGTCCAGGCAACGCGTATGTCACCGAGGCCAAGCGTCAGGTGAGCCAGCGTCTGGATGGTGCAGCGATAGATATGCCTGCCGGTCCGTCTGAAGTGTTGGTGATTGCCGATGCTGGCGCAACCCCAGCCTTTGTGGCTTCTGATTTGTTGTCCCAGGCCGAACATGGCCCGGATTCGCAGGTGATTCTGCTGACGCCATCACTGGACCTGGCAAACAACGTTGCAGCCGCAGTTGACGAGCAACTGGCGCAGTTGCCGCGTGCCGCCACCGCGCGTCAGGCGTTAGCCAGCAGCCGCCTGATTGTGGCGCAAGATCTGGCGCAGTGCGTCGCCATCTCGAACCAATACGGCCCTGAGCACCTGATTATTCAGACGCGTACTCCGCGTGACCTGGTCGATAGCATCACCAGCGCCGGTTCGGTGTTCCTTGGTGACTGGTCACCTGAGTCAGCCGGTGATTATGCCTCCGGCACTAACCATGTGCTGCCGACCTACGGCTACACCGCCACCTGCTCGAGCCTCGGTCTGGCGGATTTTCAGAAGCGTATGACCGTGCAGGAACTGACGCCACAGGGTTTCCTTAACCTCGCGGCCACCATCGAAACCCTGGCCGCCGCTGAGCAGCTGGAAGCCCACAAAAACGCCGTTACCCTGCGTGTTGCGGCCCTGAAGGAGCAAGCATGAGCCTGAATGTTGAAGATTTGGCCCGCGCCAATGTGCGCGCGCTGACGCCGTATCAATCAGCCCGTCGCCTGGGGGGGAACGGTGATGTGTGGCTGAACGCCAACGAATTCCCGCTGCCGGTGCCGTTTGAGTTGTCGCAGCAGACGCTGAACCGTTACCCGGAATGCCAGCCGAAGCTGGTGATCGAGCGTTACGCCGGTTATGCCGGCGTCAGGCCGGATCAGGTGCTGGTGAGCCGTGGTGCGGATGAAGGTATTGAACTGGTGATGCGTGCTTTCTGTGAGCCAGGCAAAGACGCGATTCTGTTCTGCCCGCCAACCTATGGCATGTACAGCGTCAGCGCTGAAACCATCGGTATCGAATACCGCACCGTGCCAGCGCTGGACAACTGGCAGTTGAATCTGCCCGCCATTGCTGACCAGCTCGACGGGGTAAAAGTGGTGTATATGTGCAGTCCGAACAACCCGACCGGCAACCTGATAAACCCGGACGATATCCGCGCCCTGCTGGATATGACCGCCGGAAAAGCGCTGGTGGTGGCGGATGAAGCCTATATCGAATTTTGCCCGCAAGCGACGCTGGCAGGCTGGTTGAAAGATTATCCTCATCTGGTGATCCTGCGTACCCTGTCGAAAGCCTTTGCGCTGGCTGGCCTGCGCTGCGGCTTTACGCTGGCGAACAAGCCAGTGATCGACCTGCTGCTGAAAGTGATTGCACCTTACCCGCTCGCCACCCCGGTAGCGGATGTGGCGGCTCAGGCGCTGAGCGATCAGGGGCTGGCGCTGATGCGTGAACACGCGCTGCAACTGAATGCCAACCGTAGCTGGCTGCTGGAACAGCTGCCGCAGATCGCTTGTGTGGAAGCGGTATTCCCAAGCGAGACAAACTATATTCTGGCGCGTTTCACCGATTCACCGAAAGTGTTTAAAACCCTGTGGGATGAAGGCATTATCCTGCGTGACCAGAATAAAAACCCCGGCCTGGAGGGATGCCTGCGCATCTCAATCGGCACCCGTGAAGAGTGCGAGCGCTTGATCGCCGCGCTGCAAGCCTTACCTGTGGAGCAAGCATGAGTCAGAAGACCCTTTTTATCGACCGCGACGGCACCATCATCTCTGAACCCCCGGTGGATTTTCAGGTGGATCGCATGGACAAGCTGGCCTTCGAGCCAAACGTGATCCCTGCCCTGCTGGCGCTGCAAAGCGCCGGTTACCAGCTGGTGATGATCACCAATCAGGATGGTCTGGGCACCGACAGCTTCCCGCAGGCCGATTTTGATGGGCCGCACAACCTGATGATGCAGATCCTGACGTCGCAGGGTATTCGTTTCAGTGACATTCTGATCTGCCCGCATAAGCCGGAAGACAACTGCGATTGCCGTAAGCCAAAAACCAAAATGGTTGAAGCCTGGCTGGCAGAAGGCGCGCTGGATGTGGCGAACAGCTATGTGATCGGCGATCGTCACACCGATATCCAGCTGGCGCAAAATATGGGTATTCAGGGCCTGCGTTACGGTGCAGAAGGTGAAGACTGGAACGCTATCCAGCAACGTCTGACCAAGCGCGATCGCTATGCGCTGGTTAACCGCAACACCAAAGAGACGCAGATTAAAGTTGAAGTGTGGCTCGACCGTGAAGGCGGCAGCAAGATCAACACCGGCGTCGGCTTCTTTGACCACATGCTGGACCAGATTGCGGTACACGGTGGCTTACGCATGAATATTGATGTGAAAGGCGACCTGTATATCGACGACCACCACACGGTAGAAGATACCGGTCTGGCGCTGGGCGAAGCCCTGCTGAAAGCGCTGGGGGATAAACGTGGTATTGGCCGTTTCGGCTTCGTGTTGCCGATGGACGAATGTCTGGCGCGTTGTGCGTTGGATATCTCCGGTCGCCCGCACCTCGAATACAAAGCGGAGTTCAGCTATCAGCGCGTGGGCGACCTCAGCACTGAGATGGTCGAGCATTTCTTCAGCTCCCTCTCCTACGCCATGATGAGCACCCTGCACCTGAAAACCAAAGGACGCAACGATCACCATCGCGTGGAAAGCCTGTTTAAAGCCTTTGGTCGCACTCTGCGCCAGGCGATCCGCGTGGACGGTAACACCCTGCCGAGCTCGAAAGGAGTGCTGTGATGAACGTGGTGATTCTCGACACCGGCTGCGCCAATCTGTCGTCGGTAAAGTGGGCGGTTGAGCGCCTCGGATATACCCCGGAAGTGAGCCGTGATCCTGATGTGGTGCTGCGCGCAGATAAACTGTTTCTGCCGGGTGTCGGTACTGCTCAGGCGGCCATGAACCAGTTACAGGAACGCGATCTGATCGAGCTGGTAAAAGCCTGTACGCAGCCAGTACTGGGGATTTGCCTCGGTATGCAACTGCTGGGACGCGGCAGTGATGAGAATGGCGGCGTCACCACGCTCGGCATCCTTGATGAGCCGGTAACGCTGATGGATACCAAAGGTTTACCTCTGCCGCATATGGGCTGGAATCAGATCACCTCGCAGGCCGGAAACCACCTGTTTCGCGGTATCGACGACGGTAGCTATTTCTACTTCGTGCACAGCTACGCCATGCCGGTCAACGCCAATACCATTGCTCAGTGCGAGTACGGCTTGCCGTTCACTGCCGCCTTGCAAAAAGATAACTTCTTCGGCGTGCAGTTCCACCCGGAGCGTTCCGGTAAAGCGGGTGCGCAGCTGCTGAAAAATTTCCTGGAGATGTAATGATTATTCCCGCTTTAGATTTAATCGACGGCAAAGTGGTGCGTCTGCATCAGGGCGATTATGGCCAGCAGCGTGACTACGGTAGCGATCCGCTGCCACGCTTGCAGGACTACGAACGCCAGGGGGCGCAGGTGCTGCATCTGGTGGATTTGACCGGTGCCAAAGATCCGGCCAAACGTCAGATCCCATTACTGCAAACCCTGCTGCGCGGCGTCAGCGTTCCGGTGCAAGTCGGTGGCGGTATCCGCAATCGTGAAGATGTCGCGGCGTTGCTGGCGGCAGGTGCCAGTCGCGTGGTGGTGGGTTCCACCGCCGTGAAACAACCGGAAGAGGTGAAAAGCTGGTTCCGGGAGTTTGGCGCAGATGCCATCGTGCTGGCGCTGGATGTGCGTATCGACGCCGACAATCGCAAAGAAGTGGCGATCAGCGGCTGGCAGGAAGCAGCAGGCGTAACGCTGGAAGAGGTCATTGGCTGGTATCAGCCGGTTGGTCTGAAGCATGTGCTGTGCACCGATATTTCGCGTGATGGCACGCTGAGCGGTTCCAATGTCGCCCTGTATCAGGAAGTGTCTGATGCGTTCCCGGATATCGCGTTTCAGTCATCCGGCGGCATTGGTTCGCTGGACGATATCGCCGCCCTGCGCGGCAGCGGTGCGCAGGGCGTGATTGTCGGTCGCGCACTGCTGGAAGATAAATTTACGGTTTCGGAGGCCATTGCATGCTGGCAAAACGGATAATTCCCTGTCTCGACGTTCGTGACGGACAGGTGGTGAAAGGGGTTCAGTTCCGCAATCACGAAATCATTGGCGACATCGTACCGCTGGCGCAGCGTTATGCACAGGAAGGGGCCGATGAACTGGTGTTCTACGATATCACTGCCTCGTCTGATGGCCGTGTGGTGGATAAGAGCTGGGTATCACGGGTAGCGGAAGTGATTGATATTCCATTCTGTGTGGCAGGTGGCATCAAGAGTGAAGCGGATGCCGCGCGCATTCTGGAGTTCGGTGCCGATAAAATTTCTATCAACTCGCCCGCGCTGGCTGACCCGTCACTGATTACCCGCCTGGCCGATCGCTTTGGCGTGCAATGTATTGTGGTGGGTATCGATACCTGGTTTGACGAAGCAACCGGTAAATATCACGTTAACCAGTATACCGGTGATGAGTCCCGCACCCGCGTTACCCAATGGGAGACGCTGGATTGGGTGCAGGAAGTGCAGAAGCTGGGTGCAGGCGAGATCGTGCTCAACATGATGAACCAGGACGGCGTGCGCAACGGTTACGACCTGGTACAACTGAAGAAAGTGCGTGATGTGTGCAAGGTGCCGTTGATTGCTTCCGGTGGTGCGGGCACCATGGCACACTTTCTCGAAGCGTTTGAGCAAGCCAATGTTGATGGCGCGCTGGCAGCTTCGGTGTTTCACAAACAGATTATTAATATCGGTGAGCTGAAAAGCTTCCTGATTGACAACGGTGTGGAGATTCGCGCGTGTTAACTGCAGAACAACTGACCCGTCTGGATTGGGTCAAAACCGCGGGCATGATGCCCGTTATCGTCCAGCACAGCGTCTCTGGCGAAGTGCTGATGCACGGGTATATGAACGAGGAAGCGTTGCAGAAAACCCTCGCGGAGGGCAACGTCACCTTCTTCTCGCGCACCAAAAATCGTCTGTGGACCAAAGGCGAAACCTCGGGTCATTTCCTGCAAGTGGTCAGCATTACACCAGATTGCGACAACGATACGCTGCTGGTGCTGGTAAACCCGATAGGCCCTACCTGTCATCTCGGTACTTCCAGCTGTTTCTCTCCGGCAGCACCGGACTGGACTTTCCTGTATCAACTGGAGCAACTGCTGGCAGAGCGCAAACATGCTGACCCGGCCAGCTCCTATACCGCGAAGCTGTACGCCAGCGGTACCAAGCGCATTGCACAGAAGGTAGGTGAAGAAGGCGTAGAAACCGCGCTGGCTGCGACGGTCAATGATCGTCACGAGCTGACCAATGAAGCATCAGATTTGATCTACCATCTGTTGGTGTTGTTGCAGGATCAGGAGCTTGATCTGAGCACCATTATCAACAATCTGCGTGCGCGTCATAAGTAAGCGATTGTGCAACATGCTGCTCAACATCGTTGAGCAGCATACGCCCCATTTTCTAAAGGACCCCACACCATGACCCCCCATGAAAAACTGCTTACCCTGCTTGATCAGCATCAGGCGCGTTATCGTCTGATGTCGCATGAAGCAACAGGTAAGTGTGAAGCGGTGGCCGCTATTCGTGGCACCGAAGTTGGTCAGGGGGCAAAAGCGCTGGTGTGTCATGTCAAGGGCAACGGTATCAAGCAACATGTGCTGGCGGTGCTACCTGCCGATCAGCAGGCAGATTTAAGCAAAGTCGCGGAAGCCGTGGGGGGGCGTCGCGCTTCACTCGCCAGCCCGGCAGAAGTTGATGTGCTCACCGGTTGTGTGTTTGGCGCTATTCCGCCCTTCAGTTTTCATGCCGACTTAATGCTGGTGGTGGATCCCTCGCTGTTTGAACGCTACGACGAAATTGCGTTTAATGCCGGGGTGTTGGAGAAGTCAGTGGTGTTGAATACTGAGGATTACAAAGCGATACACAATGGTAACGTGATGAAAATAATCCAGTAATTGCTATAACTTTCTCTGGACGGTACTCTGCGTGATTCCACATCACGATAAAAGAAGACCGTTTTATGGCAAGTTCACGTTTTACCGCCCGCCTGCGTCAGACGCTGACAATGGCTGTGCTGGCAAGCTGCGCGTTCGGCGCACAGGCAAAAATTGACCAGGTTCGTTTCGCCGTTGATCCCACCTACCCTCCTTTTGAATCCAAAACGCCGCAGGGTAAATTGGTCGGTTTTGACATCGATCTGGGCAATGCGCTTTGCGAACAGATGAAAACCAAATGTGTGTGGGTAGAAAGTCAGTTTGACGGCATGATCCCGGCCCTGAAAGCACGCAAATTTGATGCAATTCTTTCTGATATGGGCGTGACTGAAGAACGTCTGAAGCAGATCGATTTCACCGTGCCGCTTTACGACACCAAAACTCAGCTGATCGCACGTAAAGGTTCCGGCCTGTTACCCACTGCTGAATCGCTGAAAGGCAAAACTGTCGGTGTTGAGCAAGGCACGGTACAGGAACGCTATGCGCGTGCGAAATGGCAACCTCATGGTGTTAACGTTGTCCCTTATGGCGACCAGGCTCAGGTAGAGAGCGATCTGGTTTCTGGCCGTCTTGATGCGGTGTTTACCGATGCTGCGCAAGCCGCTATCGGCTTCCTGAAGCAGCCACAAGGCAAAGATTTTGAACTGGCAGGACCGACGGTCCAAGACCCGATTATCGGTCCGGGAACGGCGATTGGTCTGCGCAAAGGTGATACCGAGCTGAAAACTGCACTGGATGATGCCTTTGCTGAAATCAAAAAGAACGGCACCTTCGACAAGATCCAGAAAAAATACTTCGCGACAGATATCTCCATTCAGCAGTAAATCTGGGGCGGCATGAGCCGCCCTTCTTTTCAGTCGCACTATAATAATTGCCATTCGAAACACCAATGTCTGCGTGTAGCTCACGCGCGGCAGCAAACAGGACATCATTAACGCCATGCAACAACAACATCACCCTCTTTTAAGCGCTTCGCTGGGTACGCAGCGTGAAATCTATAGTTTTCACTTCAGCGGCAGCGACACACACAAACGTGTCTATATTCAGGCTGCTTTACATGGTGATGAATTGCCAAGCATGGCGGTGGCCTGGTATCTGAAACAAAAATTGCTGGAGCTGGAGTCCACCGGGCAGCTAAAAGCTTCATTTACGTTGGTGCCGGTAGCCAATCCGCTGGCTTTGGGGCAGCACTGGCATGGTACTCATCTGGGGCGGTTTCATACGCTCTCCGGGCAGGACTTTAACCGTCGCTTTCCGGCATTGGGTGAGACATTAGTTGCGGAGCTGGCCGGTTCACTGACACAGAGTGAGTACGAAAACAAACGGCTGATTCGGGATGCTATTGACCGCCACTACCGTGACACCATCGCCAAAACCGAGCTGGACGCACAACGTTTCACACTGATGCGGATGGCCAGTCAGGCCGATTTAATGATTGACCTGCATTGCGACTGGGATGCACTACCCCATTTGTATACGACCCCTTTAGCCTGGCCAGATATTGAGCCTATGGCACGTTGGCTAGGCAGTGAGGTGCAATTATTAGCGCAAGTTTCCGGCGGAGAACCCTTTGACGAGGCATGCTGCGAGCCGTGGCTGACGCTGGCGGCACACTATGGAGATGAGTATCCCATGCCATCAGGTCTGCTGCCGGTGACACTAGAGTTACGAGGCGTAACCGATGTTGACCCGACACAGGCGGAAAAAGATGCTAACGCAATCATAAATGCATTAATCGAGGGTGGTTACATCATGGGAGACATCCCTGACCCCCCTGCGTTAATAAACCCAGCAACTGAACTGGCAGGTTGCGAGTATATTTTTGCGCCACACTCGGGATTAATTCTTTATCGCCGCCATCTTGGTGAGTGGATCAAGGCGGGAGAAGTAGTTGCAGAGATTGTCGATCCGATCACGGATCAAGTAACGCCGCTGATCGCTGAATTTGGTGGGATTATCTATGCACGGCATTTGATGAAGTTTACTACTGCGGGAATGTTGGTGGTTAGACTTGCAGGTGAGAATGCAGAGCGTAGGGGAGATTTACTGGTTGGTTGATGGTGCGTTTTTAACGAGTTTGTTAACTAACAAAAATCACCGGAGAAGGATTATTATTTCTCCGGTGAGAATCATTAACTTAGCTTTAAATTTCAACAGGATAAAATTTATTGGTGGCTAATCAAGTTTGAAAGATATTTTCCGTATTGCGTCTTAGCCATAATTTTAGCTTCAGCAAGTACCTGTTCTGTCGACAGCCAACCATTACGCCAGGCGATTTCTTCAAGACAAGCAATTTTAAAAGCTTGACGACTTTCGATGGTGTGGACGAACTGAGCTGCTTCAATCAAACTTTCATGTGTACCTGAGTCGAGCCATGCAAAGCCTCTACCCAAAAGTTCAACATCCAACTCACCAAGTTCGAGGTACATTTCATTGATAGTTGTGATTTCCAGTTCGCCACGGGGCGACGGGCGAACTTGTTTCGCCATTTCAACAACACGATTATCGTAGAAATAAAGCCCGGTGACCGCCCATGACGATTTCGGATTTTCAGGTTTTTCTTCGATTGAGAGAGCACGGAAATTCTCATCAAACTCGACGACACCAAAACGTGCCGGGTCAACAACCTGATAGCCAAATACGGTCGCTCCACGTTCTTTCTTTGCAATTCCACTGAGCTTTTTGGCAAAGTCTTGCCCAAAGTAGATATTGTCGCCCAAAACTAACGCGCAGCGATCATCGCCGATAAACTCTTCACCGATAATGAAAGCTTGGGCAAGTCCATCCGGACTGGGTTGTATTTCATAGCTGAGATTGATACCAAAGCGGCTACCATCACCCAGTAAGCGCTGGAAACTGGCCAGGTCATCAGGTGTCGTTATCAGTAAAATATCTCTAATCCCTGCCAACATCAGGACAGAGATTGGATAATAAATCATAGGCTTATCATAGACAGGCAACAGTTGTTTCGAAATACCCCGGGTAATAGGATACAGTCTGGTTCCTGATCCGCCAGCAAGTACGATTCCTTTCATCATTTTGCACTCTTCGTTGTTTTTAAGCCAAGGCGTTCACCAGCATAAGAACCATTTTTTACGCGCTGCCACCAGTTCTCATTGGCAAGATACCATTCAACAGTCTTACGAATGCCACTTTCAAACGTTTCCTCAGGCTTCCATCCTAACTCTTTTTCAATTTTCGACGCATCAATTGCATAGCGTAAGTCATGACCAGGGCGGTCAATAACAAATGTAATTAACTCTTCGTATTTATTAATTTGAAGATTAGTCGGTGAGACTAATTCATCAAGTAAGCTACAAATAGTTCGCACAACTTCAATATTTTTACGTTCGTTATGTCCACCAATGTTATAGGTCTCGCCTACAACACCTTCTGTCACCACTTTGTACAGCGCGCGCGCATGGTCTTCAACATACAGCCAGTCTCTTATCTGGCCACCATCACCATAAACTGGGAGAGGTTTGCCTTCTAATGCATTCAAGATAATTAACGGGATAAGCTTTTCAGGAAAATGATATGGACCATAATTATTGGAGCAGTTAGTAACAATAGTTGGTAAACCAAAGGTTCTTAACCAGGCACGCACTAAATGATCACTTGCAGCTTTACTCGCGGAATAAGGACTGCTCGGAGCATACGGAGTTGTCTCGGTAAAAAGATCATCCGTATTATGTAAATCACCATAAACTTCATCTGTAGAAATATGGTGAAATCTGAAATTCTGCTTCTTGCTTTCATCCAGCGCGGTCCAAAAATGACGCGTCGCTTCAAGCAGCGTGTAAGTTCCGGTAATATTTGTATGGATAAATTCAGCAGGACCATCAATTGAACGGTCAACATGACTTTCTGCAGCAAGATGCATAATTGCGTCAGGTTTGAACTGGGTAAGAATCTCTTCAACAGCATGACTGTCACAAATATCTGCCTGAACAAAATGGTAACGATCGCTTGAGGATACGTCACTAAGCGAGTCCAGATTACCAGCATACGTTAGCTTATCTAAAACTAATACTTCATCAGTAGTATCGTTGATAATATGACGAACTACCGCGGAGCCAATGAAACCTGCGCCACCCGTAACAATAATTTTCATAAAACCTCTAAACGATCTTCACTCAAACATTTCAATCATATGATGCATTTGACACCAAAATTCTTAATAGCAGTACATTAAGAATGTCGGTATCACATCACTACAGAAATCAATGCATCAAAAATTCAACATACAAGTTGTTTTATGGATCTTGATAATCCAATTGCAACAAGCCACCTAATCTGGTGTGGCTTGTTGCTAAAATACACTTACTTAATCAATATTTTCTGAGACGTACTCGTAAATTTGAGACATTTGAGATTCCCATGTTAATGGGGCCATTGTTTTCAGGCCACCATCAACCAGACGTTGTCTCAGCTCACGATCATTGTACAACTCGGTAAACGCTTCCAGAACGGCTTGCGGCGTGGGGTCACATAAATAGGCATTCTCATTGTGCTTACAATGCCATTCTACCTGCGGACCGTTATTTGAAATGACAGGCAGGCCAGAAGACATGAGTTCAACAGGCAAATAAGAAAGGTTAGTACCAGAAAATGCGAGACCAATATCGCATGTTCTATACAAATCACCAGTTGCTTTTAATGTCATGTTGCCCAACATCGTAGCACGGAACGGTGGCTCAGCTTTCAAATCAAGGCCAGCAATGATGATTTCAACGTCCGGGAACTTTTCGGATATTTTCATCAATGACGCCATACCTAAATCGAAGCAACGACGTTCAGTTGAGGGACGACCGTAGAAAAACAAACGAGTGACTTTATCTCTGACTTTAGCTTCTGGTGTTGAAGGATAGAAAATATCTTTATCCGTAGCAAACAGATAGTTTTTAGCTTTACCACCATGTGACTCGTAACATTTCTTCAGCCAGCCGCCACCTGTGATGCCGGTGAAACCAAAGGTATAAGTCGCGTTAGCCTGCATTGAAGCCGTACCATAAGCATAGAACTGGCTTTCATAATCCTGCATGAAATAGAATTTCTTCTGCGCGAATGGAAATGCTCTTACGTCGTAAGCGGATTGCCATGTTGTTGCAATTGCGCCAGTACATTCAGGCAGCAACTTTGGATCAATTATAACTTCAAGGCGACAATCAGGAACTGCATGATCTAACTCACCCTGCAATTGTGCAGGAGAAGTATGTCGCTCATTGTTATAGATATAAATGATGTTTCTGGTGCCGTATTTTGCGAAATGATTAGCAAAGCGGAACAGAGTATAATGTCCGCCACCCCAAACATTCGACCAGTCCGGTACAAACCAAATAAAAGTGCGTTGGTTATCGTTGGATTTAACAGGTTTTACTGCCCCACCAAATTCAGTCCAGGGTTTATAATCCAAGACTGCACCAATGGACATTACAGGATCAACAGTCGACATCTCAGGCCAGACATTATTAGTTCCAGCATTGACCTTTTGGTGCATCAAAACAAAAAATCGGGGAAACAATTTAAACATGGCAAAAACAAGAGCATTACCGTAGCCAAATTGTTTCGCATAAATCATGAAATACTTAATTTTATTATTCATACTCAATAACCATTACTCAAAAAAAGTTGAAACGTAGTTAGAAAGATCATCCTTCCAATTTCCTGGTGCAGGACAACCCTCAAATGAATTTAAATAAATTGATTCGATGCCTTCTGAGAATGGTCTTGGTGCTGATAGAGGGAACATAGATGATTGGACAGGTTCAATTTTCCCTTTAAAACTCAACATCTCACCAATTGCTACAGCAATATCAAAGCGACTCACTACACCGCGGCTTGCAAAATGAACTGTACCTGTTGGACGATTTTCGATTGCCCAAAGGATAAATTTCGATAATTGCTGAGCTGACGTGATAGATCCCAAACGATCATTCACAGCTTTTAGTTCAGTAGCTCCATCTTTAATTTGCTGAACAATTTTCCCAACAAATTTGTGGTCGCGGGTCGGCCCACCTCCGATCATCCAACCCGAACGAATAATCAAATGATTCGTGGGACAAAATGAACGCACCTCTTGTTCACCAAAAAGTTTAGAACGCCCATAATAGTTTAGTGGAGACGGTAAATCCAATTCGTTATATAAATATTTCGATTCAACGCCAAAAACATTCGAAGATGAAATATACAGAATCCAAGCATTACAATCGCGAGCTGCCTTTGCGATCTCTCTGGTGGCCAAGTGATTATATTCACCCGCTCTTCCAGGCTCGCGCTCACAAAGATCAACATTTGTCTCTGCAGCAATATGCAAAATTATTTTGGGATTAACACTTTTGACATAATCGTAGATTTTTCCAGACTTGGATAAATCGAGGTCATTGCGAGTTGTAACAATTACGTCTGCATTTAATTGGGCAAGTGCATCCGTAACGTATGCACCTAACATTCCAGTGCCACCTGTGACCAGTATCTTACTCATAGAAAATTCCTTTCAATATAAAAATCAATTGACACTTTATGACACTTAAACCATTTTCGGTTTTGTTAACTAAAACGAGTCGACTGATACTTCTTCAATTGTCCCATGTGCCAGTCTAAAGAACCTATTACAAAGCCTTTTTATCAATCCCAAATCGTGCGATGCAAAAACAAAAATATCTGAAGCAGAAATCCAGTCATGCATTCTTTTTTCTGCTTTGTTTTGAAAATCACTATCTCCAGTACCAAACATCTCATCTATTAACAGGATCTCGGGTTTAACGGAGGTAGCGACCGCAAACATCAAACGCATTGTCATACCGGAAGAATACGTTCTGACAGGCAGTTGAAGAAAATCGCCCAACTCACAAAACTCTTCAATTTCAGGGATTTTACCTTTAACCGAACTACGGGAAAAACCCATCAACATCAACATACGCATGATGTTTTCATAGCCAGAAAGCTCAGGATCCATACCTGCACCCAGTTCAAATACAGTCGCCACTCTCCCTTGACGAATAATATCTCCGGATGTTGGTGAATAGATGCCAGCCATTGTTCTAAGAAGAGTACTTTTGCCTGCACCATTATGGCCAATTAATCCCACTGCATCGCCATTCTTCAGCTCAAAGCTAACATTTTCAACAGCAGTAACTGTTACTATTCTTTCGTCCTGATTACCAATTCGCCCCCCCGTGCCTATTCTTACGAGTTGCTTTCGAAGAGATTGGGAGCTGGCATTATAAATAGGATATTTAACAGTTACATTTTCAAATTTCAGTATTGACATGGTTAGATCCAAAATGCAATTCGGTTTGAATATTTATTAAATATCAATGCGGTAAAAAACCAGCCGACACAGGCTATGCCAATGCTAATATAGAAGACAAAAGCCTCAGGCATTACCCCAAACAGTGGATCTCTTACGAGAGTAATAAAATAGGTGAATGGGTTAAGCCAAATTACAAACTGATTCAAACCCGCGTGTCCTGTTTTAAATAGAACAGGTGTAAGAAAGAATATGATAGGCATCAACGCCTGAATAATTTGCTCTACATCACGGAATCTTGCACCAACCATAGCAAAAAACACTGATATCCATGACAAATTAATTAATAATAAAACAAAACCAACTATAGATAGCAAACTGACATAGCTAAGAGCAGGTGGATATATCATGAACACGATGACAACAATAATTAAGTTGTGTGCCAGGGTGATAAGTTGTTTAACAATTAGTTGGATAGGGTATATCAGATAAGGGAGCTTCAAGTTTCTGATGATCTGAGACTGTCGAACAAATGCAGATGAACTTTCAGTAACGCACGCTGACATAAATTGCCATAACAGCAGGCCAATTGTCAGGGACGGAATTAAAACGCTTTTGTCCTGATTAAGTAGTCCACTCCACACCAGTCCCAATCCAACTACACCAATAGCAGCGCCTAATGTTAACCAAAGTGGGCCTAACATACTCCTTTTATATCTTGCCTTTGTATCGCTATATGCCATGTGGAACAGCAATGGCATCTGCTTTAACGACTCACCTAACTCTTTGAAAGTCTTGGACATTACTAAAACCTTAAAAATAGTTAAAAAAGCATAACATCAGCAAAAAAAACCAATCACTCATTCATGCCTATTATATTGCCCCATCCGAGTTTTCATACCATCGGAAATACCCTGGAACATAAACTTCCATCTTTTCTTACTCGCATTACACAATAATCCGAAGAAAAACAGGAAGATAGACAATCGATATAGATGTGCAATTTTCCAACTGGTTGCCATTGGCACATTTTTGATCATGACAATAGTATTTCGGAATATATAATAATAGCGAAAATCATTATGTCTGGGCACTTCTCTCCAACGTCCAAACCATATTTTCACCACTTTCTCACCAAGGTGATGATTTAGGAATGCATTTCTTGCACCAAAGATTTTATAACCAGCATCAGTAACCCGAAAACACCATTCTGTATCTACATGATCAATAAAATAACCACTATTCATACCACCAACGTCCTTTAACACAGACGTTCTTACAAGCGTTCCAGAAGAAATAATGAAATCTGTCTCAACAAATTCTACATTTTCATTCTGTGGATATTTTCTTGAAATAAATATCCCATTTTTCTTGACGAACCCTGATTTGGACTTTGTTCGCCGATCGATCAACGTAGGCCCAACTGCGCCCACTTTCAAACCTTGCTCTAGTATTTTCGTTTCAACACTTATCAGGTTTTTTACCATATTTACTTCAGGAATACTGTCATGGTCCATGAAGATAATATGATTACAGGGATAGGTATAAGCCTTAGAAATCCCTATATTTTGCGCCTCTGCAATTCCTGAGTTTTTAGAGAGAGATATAACATCATAGCTATCCTTTTCACCTGCGCAAAACTCTTCAATTTTTCCAAGTAAATCAGAATTTGAATTATTATCGACAATAATAACCTTATCTACTTGTTTACTCAGTTCTTGCAACGTCTTGACTAAAGAAGACACTTTAGGATTAAAAGTTACAACTATGGCACAAATGTAATCTTCAATATCTTGCACAGTGGTCATATTCTTCACAACTTCCTGAATATTGTTGCAACAACAAGCGCTATATTCCCAAAGAAAGTTTGCCTGTAGAGTGGAAATCTAATCAGGCAAAACAGCCTCTCAATTAGATTTCCGCGTTTAATTTTACAAACTTTTTTTATAATCGCTTTGTTTTCCTCAGGCATCAAATTATTTAATGGTTCTAATGCTTTGATATTTTGCCATATCCACAGCGAGTAGTTGCCCTGGAAGAGACTGAAAATTCTTTTCAATTTCTGCTTTATTCCATTATTCGTACCCACAAGATTATTATGATGTTGTCGATACTTAACAGATGGCTCAAGATCATAAATTATGATGCCATCACAAGCAGTAATAGCTATATAAGTCCACCAATCATGAGATACAATTTTTGCCTCACCAGCCTGTTCTAATATTTTTTTTGCTGCATGATTAAAAACCATCGTATTACCACCCGCAATGCTCTGCACCATTGCATTGCAAAAACCAGGTTTTTTTTGAAATGCAGGCGATGAACCTATATGATTATTTTCTTCATCGATTAATGACGTTCGGGAACAGTATAACGCTGGGATTGAACTTTCTATTTCTTTAAGTTTATTAATAGCCTTGGAAAGCTTATCCTCGTACCAAACATCATCCTGATCTGAATATGCATAATAATCAGCTCTAATGTTGGAATCACAAACCAATGACATAAAATTAGCTGCAAAACCAATTTTTGGACCATCCTTTATGCTACTGCGCTCTCCAGTTGCAGCATTAATAAACTCACTAACTTTGTGGACAGTATCATCTGAAGACCCATCATCAGAAACATATAACTTCCAAAAAGGATATGTTTGATCTGAAAATGACAATAATTGCTCTTGAAGAAATGTTCCGGCATTATAAGTTGCCATTAAAATGGCAACTTTACCGTCACTAATTTTATTAGAATAACTCATTATTAGATGTCATACCATTATATTAGCCGCTAGTAAATCTTGTCACGCTACACACAGAAATTAAAACCTTAACTCACTGAGAAGCTTGCCTACCTTATCTTTTTCAGATAGTTTAAATTCAACATCTATTTCAGGCCACTCAATTCCGACCTGAGGGTCATTCCATAATAAACTAAATTCAGAAGATGGATCATAATATGTGGTGCATTTATACTCGAAATCCGCAATATCGGATAATACAACGAAACCATGTGCAAGGCCTGGTGGAATCCAGAACTGTTTTTTATTCTCTTCACTTAACAGGACTGCTTCCCATTGCCCAAAAGTGGGTGAGCCAGGTCTGACATCAACAGCAACATCAAACACTTCACCACGAACAACGCGTACCAGCTTCCCTTGTGGATTACTCTGCTGAAAATGAAGACCTCTTAATACACCTTTTGAAGAACGAGAATGATTATCCTGAACAAAGTCGAGGTCAATATTAAGCATCTCCTGATAGCGTTTTTGGGAAAACGACTCAAGGAAAAAGCCTCTGTTGTCACCGAAGACTTTTGGTTCGATAATTTTCACACCTTCAATTTTCGTGTCGATAACCTTCATAACTTCTCCATTTGCGTTGGTTAATATCTAATAAAATCAAGTAGTTGTGACATCACCAATTCAGGCATAAACAGCGACCGGTGAGAACGCAAGAATTATACCAACGCTACCGCCCTTGGCTTTAGAGATACCAGCGTTCTCAAACTACAAATCTGTTGTCCGTCCTTTCGTATTCAGCTTTTACCTATCGAAGCTGAAGACTGGTACAATATGCTCTCAAAAAATTCAGTTTCACACTTTATCGTGTTAACAGTACATTTTCACTGTAAACGTCAGAGATTATAAACTTTTTTATTCATCATTCCAGCACTAATTGCTAAAAAATAGCGTGTCTCTGGTTGCTTTTTAATGACAGATCAATTAAATACCGCTAATTCTTCGATAGTCGTTTTAACATTCCTATCGAAAGCCACATCCGCTTAATGCCCTTCAATATGGAACATTCCGAAAATAGCAGTTCCAATACGGCCAGGGAAGGACATAAATAACAATAATGATTCCCATATTGATTATCTATACTGACACCTTTGCACTAATTATGATCCTTAAATTTTTCATTTCAGTATCGAGATAAACATTTGAATCTGTTTTATACAAGAGTATTCAATTAATGAGAACCACGCAATCAACGTAAACCTACATAATAAGAATTAAAAAGGGTTCATGTTTAACATGAACCCTTTTAACCTGCTCTATACATCTACTTAATGAGGGTTAGAGAAGTTTGGACTGCGCGCCAGGAGAAAGTTAATCCAACCACTCAGTATGGAATACGCCTTCTTTATCAATGCGTTTATACGTATGTGCGCCAAAGTAGTCACGCTGTGCCTGAATCAGGTTAGCAGGCAGCACTTCAGAACGGTAGCTGTCGTAGTACGCAATCGCTGCTGAGAATGTAGGAGTTGGGATGCCGTTCTGCACCGCGTAAGCCACAACATCACGTAACGCTTGCTGATACTGATCAGCGATATCTTTGAAATAAGGAGCCAGTAGCAGGTTAGCGATCTTTTTATCTTGTGCGTAAGCATCGGTGATTTTTTGCAGGAACTGAGCACGAATAATGCAACCGGCACGGAAAATTTTCGCAATTTCACCGTAGTTCAGATCCCAATTATTTTCTTCCGATGCAGCACGTAACTGTGAAAAGCCCTGTGCATATGAAACGATCTTACCTAAATAGAGCGCACGACGAACTTTCTCAACAAATTCAGCTTTGTCACCCGTAATGACCTGAGCCTGTGGACCGCTCAACACTTTAGACGCTGCAACACGCTGCGACTTCAATGAAGAAAGGTAACGCGCAAATACAGACTCAGTAATCAGGGACAACGGCTCTCCGAGATCCAGTGAACTCTGGCTGGTCCATTTACCTGTCCCCTTGTTTGCCGCTTCATCCAGGATTACATCGACCAGGTATTTACCTTCTTCATCTTTTTTAGTGAAGATATCCTTGGTGATATCGATCAGGTAGCTGCTCAGTTCGCCGTTATTCCACTCAGTGAAAGTTTTAGCCAACTCTTCATTGTCAAGTTGCAGTGCTCCCTTCAACAAAGCATAGGCTTCCGCGATCAGCTGCATATCGCCATACTCAATGCCGTTATGCACCATTTTCACGTAGTGACCAGCACCATTCGGGCCGATGTAAGCTACACAAGCCTCGCCATCTTCAGCGCGTGCTGCGATTTTGTCCAAAATTGGGGCAACCAGCTCATACGCTTCTTTCTGCCCACCGGGCATAATGGAAGGTCCTTTCAGTGCCCCTTCTTCACCGCCGGAAACACCGGTTCCGATGAAATTAAACCCTTGATCTGACAGCTCTTTATTACGACGGATAGTGTCTTTATAAAAAGTATTGCCACCATCAATAAGGATGTCGCCCTTATCCAGATGCGGAGTCAGAGAAGCAATCGTCTTGTCGGTCGCTTCGCCTGCCTGAACCATAAGCAGAATACGACGTGGTTTTTCCAGAGAGTCAACGAACTCTTCAACGGTATAGTAGGGAGCGAGTTTCTTACCTTGGTTTTCTGAGATGACTTCATCGGTCTTCTCACGAGAACGGTTGAAGATGGAAACGGTGTAACCACGGCTTTCAATGTTAAGTGCCAGATTACGCCCCATAACAGCCATACCTACAACGCCAATTTGTTGCTTGGACATTACATACTCCTGTCTGAAGGTCTCTCGTGATGTTATCAGTAACATCACGCGGATAAGTAGCGAACATGTTAACTCACTATCCTCGCGAAGAGGTAGTTTTGAATGCTCAAAGTGAGCATTAAGTACCTGGTAACACGTTAATTCCCCTACATCTATGATATATTTTACCAGTACTTATCCAAAACGATTAAGATCTCGCACTCAAAAAACACGAAATGCTAATTATATTTATAAATAGTCATAGCATTTAAATTTCAGAAAAATGATCATCGAAAGTTATTATTTAATATTCACTGTTACTTTAACACCTAATTATTGTATGACTTCTTTATCAAAAGAATCCGTTCCGATAAGCTAAATCCATACTGAAAACCGCAAATTATAAAAATAACACACTGATTTAATATATAAAAAATAAAACCCAAGATTGGGCGATGCTGTTCAACATATTTATACAAACTGATTTCACACTGCGTAACTATTAGCGACATACACTTCTATATCAGAATTGTCATATCTGCTTACCGACAACCATTTTTCAAGTAAAAATCCGCCTTCATAGAAGGCTGCTTTGATTACGCCCCAGAGGGGCGCTCTAAGTTCGGACTCATAGAGCCCTCTCTTCACACCTCATGAAGCGAAAGTTGTTTATCTTCCACTTCATGCTTCTCTTGATACTTGACGTATTTCCGGATCATCTCCGCATTCACACCTACGGTGTCCACGCAGTAACCTTTAGCCCAGAAGTGATTTCCCCAGAGTTTATGCTTACGTAAGTACGGAAACTTGCTGAAGAGCCTTATTGCCGTCCTACCTTTCAAGTGGCCCATCACTTCTGATACTGACAACTTCGGTGGTATCTTCACCAGAAGATGTACATGATCTAACTGAACATTTAATTCAATAATTTGGATCGTTAGCTACTCGCTGAGTATCCATATCTGCCGGTACACTTCTTTGCCAACATTACCTTTAAGAATTCTGAAACGGCACTTAGGCGTCCAGACTATGTGATATTGACAATGCCACAGTACGTGGGAAGCTCTTTGAAACCTGCTCATGTTTAATTTCCTTATCAGTTGTGGGGACAACAGCTAGGGATTTTGGCATGGATAGGTTCTTACATGCAGAGCCAAAACCGAGTCGATAACCACGTCCACAGGACGTGGTTTTAAGCTAGCAATAAAAAAAGCCTGTTTATTAAACAGGCTTAGAATTTGATGATATTTAATTAACGAAACCCATTCGGGTTCTTTGACTGCCAGTTCCAGGTATCACGCATCATCTCATCGATACCCCGAGTCACACGCCAGTCCAGCTCGCTATTCGCCAGCGAAGCATCCGCCCAGAATGCAGGCAGATCGCCGTCGCGACGCGGCTTAAACTCAAACGGAATCTGCTTACCGGAAGCCTTTTCAAACGCGTTGATCATCTCCAGCACCGAGAAACCTTTTCCGCCGCCGAGATTATAGGCTTTATACCCGGTCACTTTTGGCAGATGGTCGAGCGCTTTCAGATGGCCTTCGGCCAAATCGACAACATGGATATAGTCACGCAGGCAGGTGCCGTCAGGCGTATCGTAGTCATCGCCAAACACGCCCAGTTTGTCGAGACGACCGATGGCGACCTGAGCAATGTACGGTAACAAATTATTCGGAATGCCGGTTGGATCTTCACCAATCTCACCCGATTCGTGCGCACCTACCGGATTGAAATAACGCAGCGCAATCGCATTGAAGCGGTTATCCGCTTTGGCGAAGTCGCGCATCACCAGTTCAATCATCAGCTTTGATGTGCCATAGGGGCTGGTGGTGCCGCCAATCGGGGTGGTTTCCACATAAGGAACCGGTGCATCAGCGCCATAGACCGTCGCTGAAGAGCTGAAGATAAAGTTCCATACACCCGCGCTGCGCATCTCTTCCAGCAACACGACGGTGCCTGCCACGTTATTCTCATAGTATTCCAGCGGCATACGGGTCGACTCCCCCACCGCCTTTAACGCAGCAAAGTGGATGACAGCCGTAATTTCATTGGCGGCGAACAGATCGCGCAAGCACGCACGATCGCGAATATCACCTTCAACAAACACCGCCTTTTTGCCCGCCAGCTTTTCTACGCGGTTAATCGCTTCGCGCGAGGCATTGCAAAGGTTATCAAGGACTACAACGTCGTCACCGCGCTGCAACAGCGCCAGCACCGTGTGAGAGCCAATGTACCCCGCCCCACCCGTTACCAAAATAGCCATGCGTACTCCTTTAAGCCGCGCAACCGCGCGGCACATAATGAAAAGGGTTATTTCGCCAGGATTTTCTGAATAGCAGCGCGGAAGTCACGGCCCTGGCTGTTGTTACGCAGGCCATAAGAGACGAATGCCTGCATGTAGCCTAGTTTACGGCCACAGTCGAAGCTGGTGCCAGTGAGCAGCGTCGCATCTACCGGTTTTTTCTTGCCAAGGGCGGCAATGGCGTCAGTCAGCTGGATACGTCCCCAGGCACCCGGTTCGGTGCGTTCCAGTTCAGCCCAGATATCGGCAGAGAGGACATAGCGACCTACCGCTGCGAGGTCAGAATCCAGTGTGTTAGCCTCTTCCGGCTTCTCGACAAAATTGGTGATAGTGCTGACGTCACCTGGGTTATCCAGCGGCTGTTCAGTGGTGATCACGGAGTATTCAGAAAGATCGGCACCCGGCATATGTTTTGCCAGTACCTGGCTGCGACCGGTTTCCTCAAAGCGTGCCACCATTGCGGCAAGGTTATAGCGCAGGTGATCGGCGGTGGAGTCGTCCAGCAGAACATCCGGCAATACCACTACAAATGGGTTGTCGCCAATCATCGGGCGAGCGCACAGAACCGAGTGGCCTAACCCCAGTGGGTTTGCCTGACGTACGTTCATGATAGTTACGCCCGGAGGACAAATCGATTGCACTTCGCTCAGCAGCTGACGTTTAACACGCGCTTCAAGTAACGCTTCCAGCTCATAAGTGGTGTCAAAGTGGTTTTCCACTGCATTTTTGGAAGCATGAGTGACCAGCACAATCTCCTTGATGCCTGCAGCCACGCACTCATCAACGATATATTGGATCATCGGTTTGTCGACGACAGGCAGCATTTCTTTCGGAATGGCTTTCGTCGCAGGGAGCATATGCATACCGAGACCCGCAACCGGGATTACAGCTTTAAGCTTGGTCATATTTATTCCATTTCATGAAGTGAATACGTGGGGTCGATTATGCAGGATCGGCCGGAACAGCAAGTATAATCTTTATCTGAAAAACCGGCACTAACTCTCTGTCACAGCATAAAAAATCGCTTTTTTCGGCACCCACCGATGCGCCAGTTGGCAGGAAAATTAAATCGCTAAACCACTGTAAAACAGTAGAAGGGATCAGAGAAAGTCAGATTTAATAAGACCAGTCATTTTCAGACAGATCGTGAGGTCGCGGCGCGAAAAATCGCGCCGCCAGATTAGAGCCAGCCCGCAAACCATTCCGGCATCACGAACAGGTTGAAATGGTTAACCAGCAACATCAGGCCGACAAATACCACCGAGACGGAGACCCACTGACGGGCATAAGGCATAAAGCGGATGCCAATCACCGGCTTGATGAAGAACGGATGGGCAAAAGCCGAGATCAATACCTGAGAAATCGATAACGTCAGCGCCACATAGATGACGTTCGGCCAGATCAAGGTGGTCGCCAGCACGGCCACCACCACCAGGCTGGCAACGATATTCCAGTAGAACTCGACGTTGGTCCGTCCATTGGCCTGAGAAATTGCGCCGGTCAGGCCGCCCATCGGACGCAGCATGCCAAACAGCAACATCAGCGGGATCAGATGGTAAACCTGCTCATGGGAAGAGCCGTACAATACCCGGACAATCACCGGTGACAGAATGCCAATCGCCAGGTACATCACACTGCTGAACAGCATGATGACGAAGGTGCCTTTCAGGAACAGTTTCTTCAACTGTTCAGGATCGTGCTGTTTCTCGGCAAAGCGCGGCAACGCCAGACGGTTGATTACCGGTGAAACCAGCTTCAGCGGTTGCAGAATCAGCTCTTTAGCCAGCGAGTAAATCCCCAGCATATCGGCCCCCATCACCTTACCCACAATCAGCGCATCTGCCTGGGTACGCAGTTGGTTGATGGTTTGCGATCCCAGTTGATAGATACCGTAGCGCACTGCCGCAATGAAGGTTGCCCGGTCGAATTCCCAGGTTGGCCGCCAGGATTTTTCACCGAAGTAAATCATGCAGAGAATACGCGTGAAGGCTGCGATGAACAGACCGAGGATCGCCGCGGCCACCGTCAGCGTGGTGAAATACAACATCGCCACGGTACACAGGAAGGCAAACAACTTGGTGACCATCTCAATCTTCGCCAGCGTCACCATGCGTTTGGTTTTGACAAAATGCGCCTGATATTGCGACAGATGCCCCAACACGAGGAAGTTCAGGCTGGTGAGCATAATCAGCCCGGTCAGCTCCGGCAGATGGTAGAACCAGGAAACCGGCCAGGCAATTATCAACATAATCAAACCGGTACATAAACTAAGCGAGACGTTAACCCAATAGATGGTGCTCTGCTCACGGCGTGTAATGTCCTGACGGTGCACGAGGTAACTGCTCATGCCCATGTCCTGCAACACCGAGGCAACCGCCAGAATGGCGTTAATGATCGCCAGTAATCCCAGCTCATGCGCCTCCAGCTTACGCGCCAGGACGCTGAGTTGTAACACCTGCAACACCGCAGCAAAACCGGTGCTGCCGAGTAACCAAATGGCTTGCGACTTTAATCCGCTCACACTATGCGCTCCAGAATCTTGGCCAGCTCGCCATAGGCGATATGTTGATTAAACTCGGTTTCCACTTTATGGCGCGCAGCGGCAATTACCGGTGCAACGTCCACATCCCCGCGCGACAGGCGTAATAACGTTTGCGCCAGCTCATCGGGATTGTTCTCAGAAACCAGCCAGCCGCTTACGTTGTTCTGTATCAGCTCTGGGATACCACTATGGAAGGTGGAGACAACCGGCAAACCTACTGCCATCGCCTCCATCAGCGCCACCGGAATTCCCTCCATATCGCCATCCGCCGCCGTTTTAGACGGCAGCAAAAAGATGTCTGCTTCGTTCAGCGCCTGGCGAATCTCGTCCTGTGGTTTAAAGCCCGGCATGCTGACGCAATCTTCCAGGCCTGCGCGCGCAATGTGCTCACGCATCATGCCGTCCTGCTCACCGTTACCGATAATGGTGAACTGGAACTGACCGCCCTGATCACGCAGGATTTCACTGGCTTTCACCGCCACATCCAGCCCTTTTTTCTCAGTCAGACGTGCCACGGAGACAATGCGCAACGGCGAATGAAAAGCGGCACGCGGGCGGAAATTAAACTTTTCTGGCTCGATGCCCATGCGCGTAACATGAATTTTCTCCGCCGGGCAGCCCATCTCAATTAGCTTGTTCTCCCACAGATGGCTGATAGGTAGCATCAGTTCGCTCTGGCGGAACAGATTGACGTAATCCAGCTTGTGTTCCTCGAGGATATGACGACGTGAGATGTCGGCACCGTGGAACACCGTCGCCTGCTTGCCTTTCAGTACGCCAAGTTCACGCAATTTATTCGCCAGCGCTCCGGCATAGCCGAAATGCACCAGGAAGACATCAGCGACAAAAGGTTCTCTGGTATTGGCGACAATCGCCGGCAGCAGCAGTTTGCTGGACTGTGCGCCATAGCGGCGCACATTGAGGGATTTGATCAGCGAGGGCTTGGCAATTTTCGGCAGCATCAATCCGATACGCTGCGTAAGCTTATCGAGATTCGATACTTTCTCTTCCGGCAACAGATAATGTGTTTTCGCCACCAGATTGTAATCATCGAACGCGGCATGACGGTTAATCATGTCGCCCGGAAACACGGAGATCACCTCCACGTCATAACCGGCATCAATAAAATGCGTCACCTGATTGAGGACAAACGTCTCAGAGGCAACCGGAAAACGCATGGTGAAAAAGGTCAGCTTCATCACTTCACCCTAAGACGTTAAGAATTTCTTCAGTGATTCGGTTACCAATCTCACGTTCCTGTGCCACTGCTGCGTCAACTTTCTGTTTCACGTTGTCGTAATCCGCCAGTACGGTGTGTACCTTATCGATGAGTGAGCCATCCATCAGGCTTTTCACATCGGTCGCCATTTGCGGCAGGCCAAGCTGGTTCATCACACCCAGCGACTTGTGCTCATAATTGATGGCGACGGCAGGGGTACCGAAATTCATCGAGATAATGGCGGAATGCAGGCGAGTGCCGATCGTCAGATGGCAATGACTTAATAATATGCCGAGTTCGAGGTCGTTAAATTCGTCCATAATCACATGATAATGCTCAGGATGATCAACGCGATCGCGCAACTGTAGCGCCACCATGCGGTCATCTTTGGCATAACTGTCGATGCCGGTACAGGTCGAGAAAGCCACCACCTGATAACCCTCGGCGATCATCGCGTTAATCACGCGACCAAACGCGGCTTCATACTCTTTCTGCGTCACGCCAAGACGTTTGTCGAACGGTGCCAGCTCACGCACGGTGATGGCTATCGTTTTGCGCGCGCTGATAATCTCTTCCCAGTGCAACAGGTTATGACTGGGGTTCGCCACTGCGCGGGCCTTAACCAGAAAGGCTGTGTCAACGCCCTTTTTCACCCTGCTGGTGGTCACGCCATCTTGCTTCAGGCGATCGAGACTCACCTCTTCGCGCAGCACAAGGCTATCGACACGGTCAAATACGAAGTTCGCCAACGCATTCACACGCGGATTTTCAAACGGCCCGACCGAATGGCCGATCATATGTAGCGGTTTTTTTGCCATCAGCGCACACAGCGCATGATCGAACTGCGTCACCCCATACAGATCGACAAAGAAAGAACCGCCAACCTGAATAACGGCGTCATAAGAGGCAAGACTTTTGGTGAATTCAGCCAGATGCGGCGGCACGGAGAACGATTTATACAGCCCACCTTTGCCGAGGTGCGCCATCATAATCTCCGGCATCAGTCGGTTTGCAACTTTACGCTTGACGCTGCCCACCAACCCTTTTGCTGATTTGCTGTTGTGCAGAAACAGGGAATCCTGCTGAATCTCATGCTGCAACAAATATCCGGAGCTGGTTGGATAACGACTGATAACGTCAATATCCAGATCACTACGCGCAGACTGAAGCGAATCGATCAGTCCACGTAAAATCGCGCCATCCCCACGATTTCCACAGGTATGGTTACCCACCAATAAAATCTTCATAAAAACTCCAGATAAATTTTTGTAATTCTACAAACCGCCATTTCCTGAACTGGCAAAGTGAACTCTGTATTAAAAAGACTGCAATAGAGGCGAAACGCCTGGAAAAGACCTGCTCCTGGCATTCCGGCCGCGTCCCGGTGCGGCCGGTTTAATCATCATGACTTGATAGCGAAATACGGCAGTGCGCACGGCTCCCCATTGATAACCACGGAGACATACCCCTTTGGCTCGCGCGTATCGACCTGCTCGGGCTTGAGCGGGCGTGACGCCATCAACAGATCCCCTTGTTCATTGCCGCCAATCCCGGCCTTACCGTTATGCAGGCTGAAACGCTGTGGAGCGGGCTTGCTGCCGTTGGACGGATTGCCCTGCGTCATGCTGGCATCCACCCTGGCGCAACGACCGGCGAGGAAGCGATCCTTGCCGGTGCTTTTGATCAGCACGGCGCTGGTTGGCGTCCAGCCCGCCAGTTTGACGAACACTTTGGTATCGGTATCGGTGCGTGGTTCAAAGCGCACCTCAACCACGGGTGAACTGCCTTCAGCCGACCAACTGGCTTCCGCCTTATTGGTTTTGCGTTGCAGATGGATCACCGCCCTGCCGCCGGTCCCTTTACCGTCGATTGGGTTCATTAGTGGCTGATTGTCGGTGCCATTGCTAAACTGCGACTGACCAAACACTTCAATTTCCCAACTGTCGCCCACCGTCGGCGAGTAGAAGTTGCCCAGCTCAAACCAGGTTTCCTGATTGGTGTTGTTGGTCAGTCGAAAGCGTGAGGTGATGTAGTTGTATTTCAGGCTGCCATCGATGGCGACGCCGTAAGACTCAACCCGCGTGGAACCCATCTCCCAGATATTCAGCCAGCGTTCGCCTTCGAGCGAGTTGTCGATCCAGCTTCCGGCCTGCAAATTGGTCTGACGCATATTCAGCCGCGAGTTACGAGCGATCAGCGGGTTCTTACAATCCTCAAGACTCAACGCATCAATGATCCATTGCCCGTTGGAAATATCGCCCGGATGTTCGGTGTGCTCGATCCAGCCGTTGTGAATAATCGACTGGCTGCAACGCGGCAGATTCAACACCATGCCACCTTTACAATGCTGAGCATTAAAGTTGGAAAGCTCAATTGCGGTGCTGTGATCCCAGTTACCGGCTTTCTGCCCGGACCAGCTGGCTTTGATCACATCGCCGGTACAGGCGTTGGCATACCACTGGTCAATTTTGCAATCCAGCGTATCGAGCAGACTCAGCGAGACGCCACCCACCTGGTTAAAGCGCAGACAGGCACCACGGAAGAACTGCCCCCCCGGACAGGTGTTGCGGAACAGTCCCTGCCTGTTCGGGCGCTTGTCAGTGTTGCCGTTAAAAATCAGGTTAGAGATTTCGGTCCAGCGCGCATTCACCTGGAACAGGAAGTCGGAACGTCCGTCAGATACCAGCGTGGTGGCCGGAAAGTAGCCAAAGTTGACCATCGCACCAGAGATGCGGAAGAAACGCTGCTGCTGGTCGCCAAAATCGCAGCCAGAAACAAAGAACGTGCCCGCCGGGAACTGCACGCATATCGGTTGATTCGCATCCTGCGACCATTGATACATCGCTTTGATGGCAGGCGCAGTATCGGTTTTGCCGTCGGCTATCGCGCCGAAATCAAACAGCGTCAGGCGATTAAAATCGTCCACCACACGACGCCAGGTAAAACCCTCACCGGCAAATATCACGCCGCTATCGTCTTTACCCGCGCCAAACGCACCAACAAACTCACCGCCACCCACTTCCAGCCCTTCATGCCAGCTTTTCAGCTTGATTTTGGCACCGGCAAACAGTGGGCGGGTTTTGCGCAACTCCTCCACCGACGGGATCTCGCCAATCAGCTGATAACCGTTCGGCTGCGCCAGACGCTGGCTGAAATTGCTTTGGTTCGGGCGGCTAACGTCATCAATGGAGAACAACGTGTTGCCATTGCTGTCCTCCACTGCCATTGAATGCGCAGGATCGGCAATCAATGCGGCATTATCGTGAATAAATTGCGCAAAGTTGCCCTTATTCAACGCAATCGGCTGACTAATTTGGGACACTTTTCCGCTGGCGTCGCGCAGATAAACCGGGATTTGATTCCCCGCTTTACTGGCATCGCTGCCCGCTTTACCAATCCACAATTTGCCCTCGAAGTTCTGCCAGAACTGCGGCGGCATGGTGTAAACATTTTCCGGGGTGAGAATCGGTACATCCCCCTGCGGTACGCTGGAGGGATCCACCGTTTTCAGCGCCGGCTGGCCACTTTTTGCTGCGTAGCTGGAAAACGCACTCACCGAGAGTGCGGCAACAATGGAGGAGGCTGCGGTTTGCAAGACTTCTCTTCTTTTCATGCGTCAAATTCCGTGGTCAATGGGCGGTGAAAGTATCCCCGAGGCACGACAATCGTTACGGCTTGCTAAACAAGCGCCAACCAGCTTTGTTTGATCTGTTTACCGTCAAACTTCAGCGCAGTGTCTTTGGTTTTTTCGCTCATGGCATAGAACAGGGCATCGTTGCTGGCGAGCTGATCCATGCGTGCCAGGAAGGTGGCTTTATCGTCCATCGGCACCAGGAAACCATCTTCGCCCTGATTGATGATCTCCTGCGGTCCGGTCGGGCAGTCATACGCCACCACCGGTAACGACCAGGATTTGGCTTCCAGCAGCACCAGCGGCAGCCCTTCATAGCGCGAGGTCATCAACGCCATGTCACTGTCACGGTAGTAATCGTTGATGTTGCTGACTCGGCCGACAAAATTGACGCTATCGTTAAGACCCAGCTGTGTCGCCTGCTCCTGTAACGACTGGCGCAGTTCACCGTCGCCAGCAATCACCAGCTTCCACTCCGGGTGGGTTTTGCTGAAATCGGCCCAGATATCCAGCAGCAAATCGAAGCCTTTCTGGTGTTCAAGACGGCCAATGGCCAGCGCCTGCCGACTGCGTGCATTACGCTGGAATGATTTGTACACCACCGGATTCGGGATCTGCTGGCTGGGAATGTTCCAGCGGCTGAACACCTGATGATCTTTGTCGGTCAACACAATCACCTGGTCATAGAAGCGCAACAGCAGCCATTTCAGCAGTTTGATCGGTTTACTGAATGAGTTGATGGCGATGTGTTCACAGGCATAGGCCTTGAAGCGTTTTTTCTTCATCGACATCAGATTCCAGAACGCAAACATCACGCTGAGACGCCCCATGCTGATCAGGAAAACGCTGTCGAATCCCTCCTGCTGGATACGCGCCACCGCACTTTTAATCGGGTTTTTATGCCCGGCGAAACTGACGATCTCTTTCGCATGGGTGAATGGATAGAACGGCTTACCACTGCCCTCCAGCGAATACACGGTGACATCATGTTGCTCGCCGAGACACTCGGACATAAAGTTGCAGATGTTTTCCGTCCCCGCGTACGAATAGGCATCCTTAATCACCAGAACAATCTTTTTCATGAAACGCTTTCCACCTCAAACGTAAATGATGCCAGCTATTAACGATGCTTCAGGGTGAAAAGCACACCATTCACCATATACCAGCCGTAATAGTAATAAATTTTTAAGGGATTGTTTTTATAGATAATTCTTAATAATTCCAGATGCCATTTCGCTGCTTTGTTTTTATTACGAGACAGCGAATCGCCCAGTTCGTAATAGTTCACCAGCGTTTTCTGGATCACCCTGGCTTGCCTGTAGCGGAGAAACAGTTCGTAGAGGAACAGGAAATCTTCATGGCCTTTACGCTGGAAGAAGATGCCCTGCGGGGGACGGCGGAAACAGACGGATGAGAAGCAGACGCGATACTGCTTCTTCACGAAGTTTTCCTGTTGCAGATAGGGTTTGCTGTAGTTGATGTCGTGATCAGCGCTTTGGGTTTTGTAGTGATAATGGGTAATGACGAAATCGTCACCTGCCGCCAGCGCGGCGGCCTGCTCCGCCAGTTTTTCCGGGTGCCACTCATCATCACTGTCGAGAAACGCAATGATCTCTTCCTGCGCGGCGCGCAACCCGACATTACGGGTTTCTGCGGCCCCGAGGTTCATCTCATTATCCAACACAGTGATGCGCGCATCCTGGCAGTGCTCACGCACCAGCGCCAGTGAGTCATCGGTCGACTTATCGTTGATGAGGTAGATGTGCCAGTCGCTATAGCTTTGATTCATTACCGACTGCACGGCACGCAAAATGGTCTGACGTGCGTTATACATCGGCATGACAATGCCAATGGTGCCAACATGATTTTTCATCTGAATACCCGTGAGAGGAGATGACAGGAACCAAAAAATGCTCCAGAGATCGGAGCCAATAAATACGCAATCAAGAAACGGCTCTGCTGCCGAAAAACCGGGCTTTCACCTTATCCATCAGGCGGCTGAGAAAGTAGGCCTGGTTGTCCTTGTTGGTCAGGAAGAAGTAGCGCGCAAAACTGAGGCTCGCCTGCAATGAATTGCCATCCATTTTGTAGCGCAGTGGCAACTTGAACGCTTTGTAGGTGTGGATATCACGCGCAGTCAGGTAGGGTTTCATGGTGTCGAGCCAGAAGAAGGAGTATTTCACCGACTCCCCTTTATGTTTCGAACCGAATTTGGTCACCAGATGGTAGGTCGCCAGCGGCTTATCGATCATCACAAAGGTATAACCCATGCGATCGGCGCGGATGCAAAAGTCGTAATCCTGATGGCGGATATAACGGGCATCAAACTTGATCTTTTCAGCATCACCACGTCTCAGCACGATGGTACTGGTCTGAATAAAGCCATAGCAACCAAACAGATATTCAGCCACCGTCTCTTTTTTGCCCGGCGGTTGCATCGGCATGACTTTCAGGAAGCTGCCATCCTGATGGATGTTTACCTGGCTAAAGATGACATAGCGGGATTTGCCCTGCGCCTCAAGGCTGGCGATGGTGCGGCTGACTTCCAATAGCTTGTCCGGATGCCACTCGTCATCCGCATCAAGGAAGCTGATAAAATCACCCGTGGCAAGTTCAATGCCCTTATTACGCGCACCCGCACCGTTCAGTTTGACGTCCGACAGTTCCAGCCGGATATCCAGGTCCTGATAGCGATCGCTACGTACCACCTGCGCCAGTTCAGTCGCATCGGCCGATTTGTCATCCACGATGATGACCTCAAAATTGCGATAGCTTTGCGCATTGACGCAATCCAGCGTGGTCACAATCGACTTCGACGCGTTATAGGCGGGAATTACAATTGAGAAACGGATGTCCTGCATTGCCAGCACCTCTTAAACAGCTGTTCCAGGGTTAACGGTAACCTCTGCGGGCTGAAGAGAGGAATTGGCTTTATTCCTAAAAATCATAGCGTTAGTTCCATTCTTCATTTGCAGATACGTACCATTACGGAATTACTTAAGCGTGTGCTGTGTGTAACGTCATGCCAGACGGCATGAAAAAAATGAACGGCATCAATTCATCGCGCATTTAAAAACCAGGGCGCGCGATAAATCGCGCCGCTACATAAAAATGGGGCGGATAAACCGCCCCGGAACTTTGCGTTTTAATTAGCTTTTCGTTTCTTTGCCGTATTCGTAGTTGTAGTAGTCGTAGCCATAACCGTAGGCATTCGACGCTTTACGTACGACGGCGTTGAGGATGACGCCTTTAATTTCGATACCGTTCTGTGCGAAACGACGGTAGCTGACATCCAGTTCCTTGGTGGTGTTGGTCTCGAAGCGCGCCACCATCAGTGAGGTTCCCGCCAGCTTACCGATAATGGAGGCATCGGTGACGGCCAGAATCGGCGGCGTATCGATCAACACCAGATCATAGTTCTTACCGGCCCACTCCAGCAGCTCACTCATGCGGCGGTGCATCAGTAACTCTGACGGGTTCGGTGGCACCTGACCACGCGGCAGGAAATCAAACCCATAAACACCTTTCTGAATCATGGCTGGCGAGAATTCAGTCTTACCCGACAGCACATTAGACAGACCAACCTTATTCTCCGCACCGAGCAGTTCGTGGGTATAACCACGACGCATATCACCATCGATGAACAACACGCGCTGACCGGCTTTTGACACCAGCGTCGCCAGGTTGGCACAGATAAAGGTTTTACCAATACCCGGGCTGGCACCGGTGATCATCAGGATGTTGTTCTTCGCTTCCATCATGGCGAAATGCAGGCTGGTACGCAGGCTACGAATCGCTTCGATGGAGAGGTCAGTCGGGTTCCCCAGCGCCAGCAACGTATTGTGCGGGTCGCTTTTCTCTTTGTGACCACGACGCGCCAGCGCTTCGGTGTCCTTCTTACGCTGCCAGTCCGACAAGGGAACACTGGCGTAGACATTCATGCCCAGCTCTTCCAGCTGTTCCGGGTTCTCGATACCGTGGTGGAACAGCGCTCTCAGCAGCACCAGACCGACTGACAACATCAGACCAACAATCAGGCTGGCGGCGATAATCAGCAGTTTCTTCGGTGCCACAGGTGACGCGGCCGTCTCTGCCTGGTCGATAATACGCACATCGCCAACGGTACTGGCTTTACTGATACCCAGCTCTTGCTGACGGTTCAGTAACTGCATGTAGATTTCCTGCCCTGCCTGCACATCACGGGTCAGACGCAGAATCTCCTGCTGGGTTTGCGGCATCTGGGCAATTTTCTTGTTCAGATTGGCCTGCTCATTTTCCAGCGTTTTGCGTTTTTCCAGCAGCGCGCGGTACGTCGGGTGATCTTTGGTATACAGCTGTGACACTTCCGCTTCACGGAAGGTCAGCTCGTTAAGCTGGCTCTGGACGCTGACAGACGAGTCCAACGCTGATTTCGCTTCCAGCGACATATCCACCGATTCGTTTTCACGGCGGTAAGCGTTCAACTTGTCTTCTGCCACATTCAGACTTTCACGTACTTCGGGCAGCTGATTTTTCAGGAAGTCGAGGCTCTTCGCCGCCTGCTCCGATTTGCGATCAACGTTCTGCAACAGATAGTTGTTCACAATCTGGTTCAGTACACGACTGGCCTGATCCTGGTCTTCGTCCTGGTATTCCAGACCCAGTACGCCGGTATCTTTCCCTTTATCAGCCACGGTCAGGTTAGCCAGCACCGCTTTGATCGCCTGCAGATCGCTCAGCTTGGTGACATCAAAGCTGGTGCCGGTATCAGCCTCAATACCGCTTACCAACATGGTCACTTCGCCGTGCTGCTCCAACTGGCCCACGCGGCCTTTGAACAACTCATCGCCGTCGCTGGTAACGGTGTAGGTCTGCGGACCCGTCACTTCCAGCTGTACGGTGCGTTTCTCAATTGAGCGCGGAATTTCCAGACGGGTAATGGCGATTTGCGCGGGTTTGTTGCCCATCAGGCGCGACAAACCTTTACCAATAATCGGGAAATAGTTTTGTTGCACCACGGTATCCAGACCGAGGTCATTTACCGTCTTACCCAACACCATGCGAGATTCAAGAATCTGAATTTCGGTATCTGAAGCCGGGGTTGAAGGAATAATGTCCTGTAAGTCATTCAATACCGAGTTGGTATTTTTTTGCTCGACCTGCACCATAGCATCGGCGCTGTAGATCGGTGTCGCGAACAGTGTGTAAAGGGTGCCCGCTAGCATGAAGAAGGCGGTGACAGCGACAATGATCCAGCGATGGTCAATGAGCTGTCCCACAAGATGCGCCAGATCCCATCCATTCGAATCCTCTTTCGGCGCTGTCATAACCTTGTTTTTTATATTCATGGATAATCCCAACTATCGGCTTAGTACGTTGACCCATTTCTGGGTAGCGTTTTCCAGTAACCCGTAAACCTCTTCAAAGGCCTCACGGCTTTTTTTGTACGGGTCCGCTATTTCCTGTTGGTTGAGCCAGTGCCCAAGCAGCATGGTTTTCCCGCGCGCGGCTGGATCGATGCGATTTACCTGTTCAACATGACGCTTTTCCATCACCAGGATCAGGTCATAGTCACGACACATATCTGCCGTTAACTGTTGAGCATGATGTCCCGCCAGCGAGAGGCCATGTCTGGCGGCCACATCACTGGCGGTCTGGTCTGCCGGGGAGCCACGCAAGGCACCCAACCCGGCAGACGCTACCCGGGTTTCAGGTAAAGCGCGTTTGAACAGACGCTCCCCGGTAGGGGAGCGGCAAATGTTGCCGACACAGACGACTAACACGGACGTAATCATGGTTAAACCTTAGTCTGACCAGTTGCGGAAACGCAGTGCTGCGGAGCTTGCATCATCAATACCCACAATGGTCGGTAACAGCGCGGAAATCACACGGTTCCAGCGGGTGAGCGGAGTGGAGGTGACATAAACAATGTCATACGGCTCCAGTTGGAATTCGGTGCCCATCACCATCGACGCCGCATCTTTGGTATTCAACTGATAGATGTTGGCAATCTTGGTGCGGTTGCTGCCACGAATAGGACGAATAACAAATACGCCGGTGGCATCGGCTGTGGTCTGATCCATCCCCTGCGCATTGCCCAGTGCTTCGGCTAGCGTCATACCGCTGCGGTCCATCTTCAGCGTGGTCTGCTGCTTCACTTCGCCCATCACGAAAATCTTCAGATCATCGTTACGTGGTACGTAGAGAATATCGCCCGGATACAGCAGATGGTTCTGGCTCAGGTCACCGTTTTGCATCAACGCCTGCAACGAAATACGCTGCTCGCGGCCATTGTGCGTCAGCACCACATTGCGCCAGTCAGCATCGGCGGTCAGGCCACCGGCGGCGTTGACGGCATCCAGCACGGTAAGGGGTACGTTGGTGATCGCCTGCTGGCCGGAGGTGGTCACTGAACCACTGATGTAGGTTTTTTGTGAGCGGAAAGCCGCGACATTCACATCCACCTGTGGGCTTTCGATGTACTGCGCCAGACGACGGGCGATTTCCGCACGGATTTCGGTCACCGTTCGACCTGCGACGCGCACTTTACCGATATACGGATAGAAGATGGTACCGTCTGCCTGCACCCAGTTACCGGTGTCGCTGGCACTACGATACTGACCTGCCGGGGTGGTTAATTCCGGGTGATCCCAGACCGTTACGTTAAGCACGTCGCCAATGCCAACACGATATTCGTAGTTCTGAATTTCGTTCTGCAACATTGGGTTGGCTTGCGCAACCAGCGGTTTCGGGCGCATCTGCTCAACCAGACGCGGCGTTAAAGGAAAGACGTTAACGTATTTGTCGATGTCAAAATTGCTATCCTGTTGTTCAATGACATCTTTTCCGCTAGTGGAAAGGCGCTGACCTGGTTCGATCGTGCACCCGGATAGAATAGTGGCGGATACCAGTAACGGTATCATTTTAATTTTCATTGTAATCATCTGGATCTTCGCTATCAGTTAATGATTGATAGAGGCGAAAACGCCGCTGTGTAAGCGTCTTACAAAACAAAGACTGACGGGTTAAACACCGAAACTGTGGGTCATTATCATTTGCTCCCTATGCTTTCTGTTCTCACCCTGCCCTCGCGTCTATCAATAGGCGCCATCGCGCTTGAGCACTACGCCAACGGTCTTAAACAGAATCGCGATGTCATTCCATAGCGACCAGTTTTTGACGTACCACGAATCGAAATAGACACGCGTTTCATAGTCAACGTCGTTACGACCGCTGACCTGCCACAATCCCGTCATGCCTGGTTTCGCCATCAGGTAATAATCGACATCACCGGCATAACGGCAGAGTTCATCTTCGATAACCGGACGCGGTCCTACGAGGCTCATATCGCCACGGACCACGTTCCACAGCTGCGGCAGCTCATCCAGGCTGGTTTTACGAATAAAGTGACCAACCTTTGTGATGCGCGGGTCATTTTTCAGCTTGAAGTCTTTGTCCCACTCGGCTCGGGCCACCGGATCGGTACGGAGCACCTCTTCCAGCACCTCTTTGGAGTTGATCACCATGGAGCGGAACTTCAGGCATTTGAATTTTCGGCCATTCATACCGACACGTTCATGACCATAAATTGGATTGCCACCGTCACGTCCGACAAGGAACCCTAACACCAGCAGGGCTGGGGACAGCGCGATGATAATGCTGAGTGCACCGACGATATCGAACGCGCGCTTCAGGCAGCGTGAGGTGCGTTTTGCCAGGTTGTTATTAACGCGCAAAATCATCACTTCGTGGCTGAAGATATACGCCATATCGGTGCCGTAGAGTGGTACACCACGCAGGGTCGGGATCACTGACACCGAACGGCAGTTGTGCATCGCCAACGTCTTCAACCAATTATCGCGGTACTGACTCTGCTCAAATTCAACGGCGACAATAAACTGCGTTTCATTGTTGGTAAGTTGCCAAAGCTCGTGTTCGCTGCGTAGCACCGGCACACCTTCGATGCTGGCTTGCGGGCAACTGCCATCAACATCGAAAAAGGCAATCACATCAAATCCCATCACCTCTTCGCTTTGCAGCGCCTGCCAGGCTTCCACGGCATTTTTGCTGCTGCCAATGATGATGGTCTGCTTTTTCCACAGTCCAAACCGGTTCAGCACACGTTTTGCAATGGCGCGCCCCAGCGGGATCAACATTAATGCCAGCAGCCAGGTCAGCACCCAGACGAAACGCGACATTTGCCATTGCGACAGTGCGGTAATGGACAAATCGATAACTGAGAAAATAAGAATGGTACGAAAGATCTCTTTCAACTCGAACCAAAAAGGTTTGCGATAGGTGAAATGACGCAGCCGCACCCAGAACCAGCCAACACAAATAATCGACAAACAGATGTGCGTGGCGATTTTTAAATTGAGGTCTTTTTCAGAAATATCTGCCAGTGGGGAATTCGTGAGCGAATTAATGAGTGCCAGAGCAATAAACAACGCCGCGTTGAAACAAATTAAATCCGAGCACGCCAGTAAAATTTTAGTGAGAAGACTTTTATAGGTAAATTCGTTATCGCGCATAATTAACTCTTTATTTTATTTCCCTAATCCTTAACGCCTCTGGCCTGTGTAATAAACGAGCGATATTGAAACTGTCATAAAACAGGCAATCTGCGGGGAAAATCTCTGGCGTTCATGTCAATTCCCTTACCGAGAAAGAAAGAAAATTGTGATAAATACCAACAGATTAGTCTGAATTCCTTCAACACTCTTGCAGACCAGATTCCCAGTTTAAAAAGTACTTCGGACACGCTACCGCCCTTGGCTGTCGCTGCCAATACCGCTTTACTTGCCCTAATTTCCCGTCCGTGGTTACCGGTTTGCCATGACAATAACTGGCCTTAACCGGGACACGATCACAATTCTCAACATTAAGAAGCTAAACAAGACGCTATTAACTACATAAGCGCAGACATTTACTAACACGTTGCTATACTAGTTATTACTGGCTTGTTTACAAGTAGACCCCGTGTTCCCTGCTCTCTTTTAGGAAAAAGACTACCAGTCATTAGTATTGATGCCATCCCTTTCAGGCCATTCCCACGTAAAAATCAGAAAAGTTCGATATTCAACTTCTGAGCAATTCGCATTAAAAACGAACGCAGTCACGCCCCGAAAACAATTAACCACAACAAATTCAGGTATGCGGTGTTTATCCATACATTCAACTTATCTGTCAAAAAACCCCTCTCGGATTAATCCTTATTACGCTGCTGCACTACGGAAATCGGCAAGGTCGGGGTATTTGTTCCCCTCACAGGATTAACTATGATAAGACTAAGCTCATTCTCAGACATTCAGGTGATGAAAGCATGTTGGAGTGGATCGCTGATCCCTCGCTCTGGGCAGGATTAGTCACGCTAATCGTTCTTGAGCTGGTTCTGGGCATTGATAACCTGGTTTTCATTGCCATTCTGGTGGAAAAACTACCCCCTGTGGTGCGCGATCGCGCTCGCGTGATTGGTCTGCTGCTGGCGTTGCTATTGCGCCTGGTTCTGCTGGCTTCGCTTTCCTGGCTGGTCACGCTGACCCAGCCGCTGTTTACCCTGTGGCAACACAGCTTCAGCGCCCGCGATTTGCTGCTGTTTGCCGGAGGGGTATTTCTCCTTTATAAAGCCACCACCGAACTGAATGACCGTCTTGAAGGCAGCGACGAGGACAACGGTCAAACCAAAAATGGCGCTAAATTCTGGCCGGTAGTTGCGCAAATTGTGGTGCTGGATGCCATTTTCTCGTTGGATGCGGTGATTACCGCCGTGGGGATGGTCAATGAATTGCCGGTAATGATGACGGCGGTGACCATTGCTATCTTGCTGATGTTAATGGCCAGCAAACCCTTAACGCGCTTCGTCAATAGCCACCCCACCATCGTGATTCTCTGCCTCAGTTTTCTGCTGATGATTGGCTTCAGCCTCGTCGCTGAAGGACTCGGTTTTATCATCCCGAAAGGTTACCTGTATGCCGCTATCGGTTTCTCGATTCTGATTGAAATGTTTAACCAGCTGGCGATGTTCAACCGTCGTCGTTTTCTCTCCGCAGGCCGTCCCTTGCGCCAGCGTACCGCCGAAGCTGTATTACGTATTTTGCGCGGAGAAGCACAGCGAGCAGAGCTGGACGCCGATACCGCCTCATTGCTAAGTGATGAAGAAGGCGCGCTATTTAACCGACAGGAGCGACGGATGATCGCACGCGTGCTGGGGTTGGGACAGCGTCAAATCAGCAGCATCATGACCTCACGTCACGATATCGAGCATATTGATCTGAGTGAAGATCCAGCGGAAATCATGGCCAAGCTCGACCGTAATCAACACACGCGCATTTTGATTACCGAAAAGGGCAATGAACCGCTCGGTGTCGTCCATGTGATTGATTTAATGCATCAGTCGCTGCACGCAAAATCACTGGATTTACGTTCACTCATCCGCCAACCGTTGGTTTTTCCCGAGCGCGTCACACTGCTACAGGCACTGGAGCAATTTCGTCAGGCACGCACGCATTTTGCCTTTGTTGTCGATGAGTTTGGCTCGGTGGAAGGTGTGGTTACCTTAAGTGATGTGATGGAAACCATTGCCGGCAATCTCCCCAATGAAGGGGAAGAGATTGATCCCCGCTACGACATCCAACCCGGCCCACAAGGTGGCTGGATTGCCAACGGACATATGCCGCTGGAGGATCTGGCGACCTATGTCCGGCTGCCGCTGGATGATAAGCGCAATTATCACACACTGGCCGGTTTGCTGATGGATAGCCTCCAGCATGTGCCGCAGGAAGGTGAGGAGTTGCAGGTGGGGGATTATTTATTGCGTACATTGCGGGTGGAAAATCATCGCGTCCAGAAGGTAGAGATTGTGCCGCTGGACAGAATAGGCGATCCACTTTCGTAACAGCGCGATAAATCGCGCCGTTACGTTGGTCAATCAAGGTTTCTTCTGTGATGATTGCTGACGATCCAGCCACTGTTCCAGTCGGTTCTTCGCTTCGCTTTGCAACTGCTGGCGCAATACCTGATCTACCGGCAGCGAGTACTGCAAATTATCCCACGGCCCGTACATCCGCAGGGGAATGGTCTGCTCATTCATGACCGCAGCCAGCTTCTCGTCCCCTTTCCAGCCACGCAACATCATATTGATGGTCACATCCAACTGACGGGTAAGCAGATTGATATTCCCCTGGCTCTGTACCGCCAGATGATTGCTGCCGCCCTGTAAATCAGGCAGCGTGACAACACCTTTATTCAGGCTGATGCGGCCACTCAGTTGCTGGATGCTCTGATCTTCACCTTCATCATTGCTGACGCGATTGCTGACGCGCGCCACGGCACGGCTCACCATCTGTTGCAGATTAAGCTGCGCGAGTTGCAGGTTGCTCGCCGTCAGCTCTGCACTACCCTGCCACTTCTGTTTAGCATCATCAATGCTCAGACCACTGCCGCTCAAATCCCCTTGCAGAGATACCGTCCCCTGAAGCACTTCCGGCAAGGCAAACGCCTTCAGCAATGGCGCAATCGCCACCTGCTGCAATTCGGGTTGCAGTGTCACCGTGGTGATTGGATGACGAATATCGACAGTGCCCGGAATAGAAAATTGCCCGTCACCCAACTTGCCCTGTAACTGACTCAGCGTCATCAACCCTTCCTGGTTGCTCGCCGTCAGTTGCAACTGACTGAGCGTCAGGCCACGCCATACCGCCTGATCTGCCGTCAGGTTGAGCGCCAGATCCATCATATTCAGCGGAGAATCACTATTGTCACGTTCGCGTGGTTCCGCAATCACTGGCGTGCGTATCACAGTGGCATGCTGCGCGGCACTGCTATCAGTTGCCGGCGCACTGACCATCAGGTTATCGAGGTTAAGTGCCGTCGCATGCAATTTAAGATCAAGCCGCTGCGGCAGCATCAGGCTCCCTTCTGCACTGCCATCAAGAGAACTGTCGTTGGCGCTCAGCTGCAATTTATTAAAGGCAAACTGCTGCCGGTCACTGTTCCACTCACCCTCACCGCTTAACGTCCCTTTAATCCCCTGCGTCGGAAGATTCGCGCCATCAAGGGTGTAATCCAGCGCGTCAATGCTGCCACTGAGACGGTGGGGGTACTGAGCCGCATCGAACTGCCCTTTCAGGCTGACAGTGAAATTACGCTGATTACGTGAAACACGGGTGCTGAGATCGATGCTGGCTTGTTTGCTGGCATCCTGATTCAGGCTGAGATTGAAATCGCGGAAGTTATATTCGTCGCCACCCTGCTGCTGCCAGATAAGCAGGCTATCAGCAAGTCGTAGCTTACCGATATCAAAAGACCAGCCATTGCTGCTGGTGGTCGGCTCGGTATCACGCGGCCCCACAGGTGAGCCAGTGGGTTTTTGCGCATCGCTGTCGGGTGTGACACGAATGATGGCATTCTTCAGCATCACCTGACTGACGCTGAGTTGATGAGAAAGTAATGGCCAGAGATTCACGTCAAGACGCATATTCTCGGCGGTAACCAGCGGCTGGCTGGCACCCGGCGCTGTCAGGCTCATGCGCCCCGCGAGAATACTGAGCTGCGGCCATACATGCCAACGTAAATCGCCGTTAACCTGAAGCCGATAACCACTTCGTTGTTCCACCTGATGTACCATATAGGTACGAAAGTCGTTGGGGTTTACCAGCAACACCAGAGCGGTCATTCCCGCGACGACCACCACTAACAGGATGGCCAGCGTGGTTATCAATCTTCTCATTACTTCCTCAAAGTTTGACGATCAATCTTTGTCGATACGGCTGGCATCAGCACCCTGCTGACCGCGATATTTCGCATCTTCACGACGATTGTAAGGACGCGCTGCCGGACCAGAGAGCGGCTCAAAGCTTAATGCCCCAATCAACATGCCGGGACGCAACGCCAGCGGCAGCTTACCCGAGTTGTAAAACTCCAGCACAATCCGTCCCTGCCAGCCGGGATCAATACGGTGCGCCGTAACATGCACCATCAATCCCAGACGCGCCAGTGATGAACGACCATCCAGCCAGCCGACGAGATCATCGGGTATCGTCACCGACTCAAGCGTCACCGCCAGCGCCAGTTCCCCCGGATGCAGAAAGAAGGCTTCCCCTTCCGGCAGCACGATTTCATCGCTCATCACGCGGTCCAGCGCAGCACTCACCTCATGCTTCGGACCACTTAAATCGATAAAAGGTGCAGTGTGACCGCTAAACGTGCGGAACTGATTGCCCAGGCGCACATCTACGGTGGCCCCATTAATACGTTCAACCGGTGGACGCGGTGTGATCGCCAACTTACCGCTGTCCAGCCAGGTTTCTATATCGCGATCGCATAATCTCATCGCTGTAACTCCATGATTTAAGTGTAGCGAAAGGTTGCCATTTGGTGACAACCTGAGCCGCACACGTCCATCCGGACGCGGTTTATTCGAAGAACTGGTTAATTTTTGCCTTGAGGATATCAATAGCAATACGGTTTTTCCCGCCGCGCGGCACAATAATGTCGGCGTACTGCTTGGAAGGCTCGATAAATTGCAGGAACATCGGGCGCACGGTTTTCTGGTACTGGCTCATCACCGAATCCATCGAACGACCACGTTCATTAACATCGCGTTTCATACGACGCATCAGACAGATATCCAGCGGGGTGTCGACAAAGATGGAGAAATTCATCTCCTGACGCAAGCGTGCATCAGTCAGCAACAGAATCCCTTCCAGAATGATCACTTTTTTCGGCTTCAGATGGATAGATTCAGAGGTACGGGTGTGCTCGACATAACTGTAAACCGGCAGATCAATGTTCTGGCCTGCCTTCAGCGCCTGCAAATGTTGCAGTAACAAGTCATGATCCATCGCGCTGGGATGGTCATAATTGGTTTTTACCCTCTCTTCCATTGTGAGATGACTTTGATCTTTGTAGTAGGCATCTTCCGGGATCACCCCGATATGCTCGTCACCGACCTGGTCACGGATTTCACGATAGAGCGTGCTGGCAATAAGACTTTTTCCGGATGCGGATGCACCTGCAATGCCAACGATCACGCACTGATGAGACTTGTCAGTCATACTTTTTTAAGACCTGATAACTGGAGCCTGTTGAAGCACATGCTTCGACGGGCCGATAATGAGAGGGTTTGGTTGGCGGCAATTATAGGGATTTCACCGGTTTGATGCCAGAGAAATGCAGCCGACACCTTTTCAGATTATCCCCTTTTGCAGCGGGGCGCATAATCGATACACTGTTCTTCATGCCGACGTGGTATGCAGCGTTGCGCCTGTTCGATTGTAAGCCCGCAAGGAGAAGTATGAGCTGGAAAACCCTGACGTATTTCGGTGACAGTATGTTGCTGATCCCCACCGCGGTGATCATCGCACTGGTGTTGCCGTGGAAAAGCGACAACCATCGTACCGTCTGGTACTGGTTGCTGGCATTTGGCCTCGCGGGTTTGCTGGTCAGCATCTCGAAAATCATGTTTCTCGGCTTTGGCATCGGCAGCGCCAGATTTAACTTCACCGGATTCAGTGGTCACAGTGCCATGTCAGCGACGCTCTGGCCGGTGATGATGTGGCTGGTGTCGGGTCGCTGGTCTGGTTTCTGGCGGCTGTGCACCATTGGTGTCGGCTACCTGATTCCGATGATGGTCGGCTTCTCGCGTCTGGTGATCCATGCGCATTCGCTCAGTGAAGTGCTTACCGGCCTGATGCTGGGCTTTACCCTCAGCAGTGCGTTTCTGCTCAGCCAGCGCGACACCGCACTTAAAGGTTTTAGTCTGCCGCAGATGGGTGTCGCATTTCTGGTACCACTGTTATTGATGAGCCACGGGCGGGTTGCGACCACCCAGCAATTCCTTGAACGCTTCTCCGCTGACCTCGCCGGGCTGGAAAAACCTTATACTCGTGCGGATCTTTTTCGTCAGTGATCAGTCAGCCCTTTGTTAATAAAGGGCGATTCAATGCATTGAATAAGGTAGAAAAGTGAATTCGCGGCAGACATCTTTTCCAGATGTGCTAGCATTCCAGTTAGAGAATGACTGGCGCATTTTTCGTCGTGTTGCGAATGCGCGCTGCTGGATTCGTGCATGACCCTCGAAATTTTAACCTCGCAAGATGGCTCAAAGAAACATTGGCTCAACGCCCTCTACCTGGGGGTAGTTGCGTTTGTGCTGACGTTATTCTGTCTGGAATTGATCATTGTCAGCGGGCGTATTTCTCCGTTGTGGTTCTCCACCGCGTTAATGACCATTGTGGTGTTCCGCGCCCCGGTGCACCGCGTGCCGCTGTTATTATTAGGCTGCATGGTGGGTACTGCGTTAGCCAACCTCCTGGTGATTGGCCCGGCGGTCAGCAACCTCAAATTTGCCCTGCTTAACATGTTACAGGCGCTGATGGGCGGCATCATGCTGCGTGTGCTGCTCGATCGGCGCGCGCCCCTCGACTCACTGCTGGACTGGGGCCGTTATGTGGTCACTGCCGGTATTATCGCGCCTTTTGTCGGCGGCTTGCTGGCACTGTGGTTGTTAAGCGTCAGTGGCACCGCCTCGCTGCCGTTTTTCTCCACCTGGGTGATTTCTGAAGTCATTGGTATGCTGGCGCTGGGCCCGGTGTTGCTGCTGTGGCCGTTAGGAAAGCAGGAAAACCCGGTTGCGCGCCATCGCAGTATAGAAACGATCCTCACCCTGGCCTTTACCCTGCTTGCCAGCTACCTCAGCCTGCGTTATCTGCCGTGGCCCTTCACCTTTATTGTAGTGATCCTGTTTTGGTGTGCGATACGCTTACCCAAGTTCGAAGCCTTTTTACTGTTCCTGCTCAACTCCAGTTTTATCTCGCTGCTGCTGGCATTCAACCTGGTCAATCTCGGTCACGATGACCGTATGCTGGGTCAGGCTGGAACCTGGCTGCCCTTCCTGTTGGTGCTCATCCCCAGCCACGTTATGGCGCTGGTGATGGATGCATTCCAGCGTGAAAAAAATCATATCGCTGAGAGCGAAACCCGCTTCCGTAACGCTATGGAGTATTCCGCGATCGGCATGGCGCTGGTTTCCCCGCAGGGGAACTGGTTGCAGGTCAACCAATCGCTGTGCCGAACTCTGGGCTTTCCGGCGGAAGAGTTGCGTAAGCTCACTTTTCAGCAAATCACCCACCCTGACGATCTGAACAACGATTTACAGCAACTCAGGCGGCTGCTGGAGGGTGAAATCATGACTTACACCCTGGAAAAGCGTTATTTCCGCAAAGATGGCGAAACGGTATGGGCGCGCCTGACCGTCTCAGTGGTGCGGGATGCCCAACAGCAACCGCTGTATTTCATTTCACAAATCGTTGATATCTCTGAGCTTAAGCAGAGTGAGCAAGTAAATCGACGCCTGATGGAACGCATTACCCTCGCCAATGAAGCGGGCGGTATTGGCGTGTGGGAATGGAACCTGGTGACCGGTGAGCTGATGTGGGACAAACGCATGTATGAGTTGTTTGCGCTGGCACCGCATGAAGTCCCTACCTATGACCTGTGGTTACAACGGGTGCACCCAACAGAACAGGAATATGTCGCACTGACGGTGCAGCAGGCGATTGAACGCCGCAGTGCGTTTCATATGGAATACCGCATCGGATTATCGGAGGGGATCCGTTATGTGCGTACCGAAGCCAACCGTATCCTCAGCCAGGATGGGCAGATCGAACGTATGCTCGGTATCAGCCAGGATATTACCCATCTGCGCGCACTGAACGATGCCTTATTCCAGGAAAAAGAACGCATGGCGATTACCCTGGATTCGATCGGTGAAGCGGTGATCAGCACCAACGATGAAATGCAGGTCACCTTTATGAATCCGGTGGCAGAAAAGATGACCGGCTGGACGCAGGATGCCGCAGCAGGGATGGCAATCTCCGAGTTGCTTAACATCACGCATGGCCCTGCCGGGGCGCGGATCCACAATCTGCTGTTGTGCCAGCTTCCGGCAGAAAAAACCACGCCAGACCTGGAAGAAGAGCTGGTGTTGCACACCGCCGACGGGGGCGTATTCGAAGTCCATTACAGCATCACCCCGCTGAAGACGCTGACTGGCGACAGTATTGGGGCAGTGATGGTCATTCAGGACGTCAGCGAATCACGCAAGATGATGAAGCGTCTGAGTTATAGCGCTTCTCACGATATGCTGACGCGTTTACCCAATCGTCTCAACTTTGAAAGGCAGTTTAAACGCTTGCTGAGTGATGCGGCAGTCAACCAGCATCAGCATGTGCTGGTATTTATCGACCTCGACAAATTTAAAGCGGTGAATGATACCGCGGGCCATGCTGCCGGAGATGCGCTGTTGCGCGAGCTGAGTGAGCTGATGCAACACCATATCCGCAGCAGTGATTTCCTCGCCCGCCTCGGCGGTGACGAATTTGGCTTGCTGTTGCCGGACTGCGAGGTCGATGACGTGCGCGAGGTGGTACAACGGCTGGTGACGGCGATCAATCAGTATCGTTTTATGTGGCTGGACAGTATCTATCAAGTCGGTGCCAGCGCCGGTATGACGCAGATTGACGAGCATAATTGCATCAGCAATCTGGTGATGTCCCAGGCCGACGTTGCCTGCTACAGCGCCAAACACGCCGGACGCGGGCAATATCATGTTTATCAGGAAATACAGATGTAATCTGCCTTGCCTGCCCGCGCGAGCTGCGCTAAAGTCGCCCCCTTTTTTCCGGCATGGGGGACAATAATGTTTATCGGATTCGATTATGGCACCGCCAACTGTTCCATCGCAGTCAGCGATGCGGGCACACCACGGCTGCTGACGCTGGAAAATGGCCAGCGCCTGCTTCCCTCCATGATTTGCGCGCCCACCCGCGAAGCTATCAGCGAATGGCTTTACCGTCACCATCAGGTGCCGACTCCCGATAGCGAAGGTCAGGCGTTGCTGCAACGCGCGTTGCGTTTTAACCGCGAAGAAGACATCGATGTGACCGCCAGCAGCGTCCAGTTTGGTCTTACTGCGTTGCAAAACTATATGGTTGAGCCGGAAGAGGTGTGGTTTGTTAAATCGCCCAAATCCTTTCTCGGGGCCAACGGCCTGAAACCACAGCAGATCGCGCTGTTTGAGGATTTGGTCTGCGCCATGATGCTGCATATCCGCCAGCAGGGTGAAAGCCAGCTCGAGCAGCCGATTGATCAGGCGGTGATTGGCCGTCCGATTAACTTCCAGGGTCTGGGCGGAGATGAAGCGAATGAGCAGGCGCAGGGGATTCTACTGCGTGCGGCTAAACGCGCCGGTTTCCGCGATGTGGAATTTCAGTTTGAACCGGTGGCCGCAGGTTTAGATTTCGAAGCCACACTGACCAAAGAGACACGGGTGTTGGTGGTCGATATCGGCGGCGGTACTACCGACTGCTCAATGCTGTTGATGGGACCGGAATGGCGCAATAAAGCCGATCGTCGCGCCAGCTTGCTGGGGCACAGCGGTTGCCGCGTGGGCGGAAACGATCTGGATATTATGCTGGCGTTCAAAACCCTGATGCCGCTGCTCGGTCTTGGCGGTAACACGCAGAAAGGCATCGCCCTCCCCGCCCTGCCGTGGTGGAACGCGGTGGCGATCAACGATGTTCCGGCACAAAGCGAGTTTTACTCTGCCGCCTGCGGCAAGCTTCTGCGCGACCTGGTACGTGATGCCCAGGATCCTGATCAGGTCGCATACCTGCTGAAGGTATGGCAACAGAAACTGAGCTATCGGCTGGTGCGTGCGGCGGAAGAAAGCAAGATCGCGCTTTCCGATCAACCGGTTACCTCCGCTTCGCTGGCATTTATTGCTGCGCAGTTACAGACGGAAACCAGCGCGGCACAGCTGGAAGAGGCGATCAATCAACCGCTGGAACGCATTCTGGAACAGGTGCATCTGGCACTGGCGACCTGTGAGACCAAGCCGGAGGTGATCTATCTGACCGGCGGCAGCGCCCGTTCACCGGTGCTGCGTGCAGCGTTACAGCAGGCATTACCGGATACGCCCATTGCCAGTGGCGATGATTTTGGCTCAGTCACCGCGGGCCTGGCCCGTTGGGCCGAGATTATGTTCGGTTAACCGAACATAATTTCTGTCGCGGCGCGATTTATCGCGCAGAATTGGAGGCGTCCCACAGGACGCCTCTTTGGTAAGTGATTAATCAGAAATTGATATTCGCCGCAATACCGCCGATAAACGCATCTTTCACTTCGCTCACGGCCCCCGGCGCTACAACATATTGCAGGTTTGGACGCAGTTGCAGCCATTTGGTCAACTGAGCGTTGTAATAGATTTCATAGTTATATTCAGAACCATCCTGAATCGGCAGATAGGTCGGGCTGTTGTAGTCCGTTTCACCATTCGCCGCATTTTGCTGACGTAATGCCGTGGTATAGGAGCTGTTTACGTGGATACGTGCTGCACCAATACCAATTTCGTCGGCAGGACGCGCATCAAACGGTCCTTTCCAGGTAAAGCTGATGGATTGATAGTTGTCGGTTTTTGAGGTTTTGTGATCGTTCATCACCGCCTGAACCGTGACGCCCAGACCACGGCTGGCATCGCCGCCCTGCGCCGTCAGCTGTTGTTGCAACAGGACATAACCACCATAGGCATGCGCCTGATCCTGGTAAGCGCCATTACGCCAGCTGCCATACACATCGCCATCAACTGACGAATAGTAGTAACCGATACGGTAGTTACCCGGCAGTTTGTCCGGGCCAAAGGTCGGTTTCCAGCCTAATTCCACCGGCACCATGTTGCCGAGTGAATTGTTCATATCAAGGCGGAAGCCATTGCCGGTATCGTAGTTTTTCGGGTTGTCGTTATAGAAGCCCACCTGGAAGAACACTTCCGGCGTAATGTTAACTTTGATACGACCGCCCCATTGTGAAACCGGCCAGTTGTACCAACGGTCGCCACGCCAGTTACCGGCCTGGCCACTGCCGAACGCCAGGTTCTGGAATTTGCTGTCGAAGTTATCGAAGTCTTCACCCACGGTGACACGACCCGCTTTGATATCGACCACGTCATTAAATAGTCCCTGGCGTAACCAGAATTGGGTTAAACGCCAGGTCTGACCGCGACCGTAGACTTCCTGAACGGAAGAGAGCGTGCCGCTTCGCGGATCGCCCACCTGATCAGAGATGTTGCGGCCATTACGGTCGGTAATGGTCATCTGGAATTCGGCATCCTGCCAGTTCAGCAGTTTTTCCAGATCGAGATTGACACCAAACGCCCACTGATCGCTGTAGCGCATCGAGGTGTTTTTGTCATAACCGCCACCAAGGTTAGAGGCGCTTTCCATGGTGTAGTTAACGTCAAATTTGACGCCATCGTTCTCAAGCTGCGTTCGGTAACCGCCCCAGTCACCAAACATATAGGGAGAATCGTAGCTGAATGCATCTGCTGCCACGGCAGATGCGCTCAGCAGAGCGAACATAATCGTTCCCGCGGCCAGACGGCTCGGGATGCGTTGCACTGCTTCTTTTCTGTTCATAATGGTTATTCTTTTGTGAGTTACTGGAAAGATCGAGCAGAGAATAGTGCTGAGGGTGGGGTGATTTTTGCAAATATGTGCTCAGAGTTCCCTGAGGTGACAGTTAATTAATGCAATTGTGACAGCGATCTATGAATGAATATCTTTTGACGAGAATGGCATTTTTTGACTGGAAAAAATTACGCTCCGGTTAACATCAGCAACCCATTGTTGCGGCGCGATAAATCGCACCGCGACGAAAGGATAATTAACCGGCACTGGCGCGCGACAGTTCTTCAATCTCTTGTTTACCTAACCTGAGTTGCGTTGCCTGCACCAAATCATCAATCTGCGCTAACGAGGTCGCGCTGACAATTGGCGCGCTGATACTCGGGCGGGCAATCTGCCATGCCAGGGCTACCTGAGTGGGTGACGCATCATGGGAATCGGCCACGGTGTCCAGCGCATCAAGAATGCGCAAGCCGCGCGGATTAAGATATTTTGCGACCACGCCCTGTCCACGCGCACTTTTGCTGGCATCTGCTGCGGTACGATATTTGCCGCTGAGGAAGCCACTGGCCAGTGAATAGTAGTTAATCACGCCCAGGCCATGTTCCACTGCAACTTGCTCCAGACCGCTTTCATAGCCCTGGCGATCATACAGGTTGTACTCCGGTTGTAACGTTTCATAACGTGCCAGCCCCTGCTGCTCGCTGATGTCCAGCGCTTCCTGCAACCGTTCGGCGCTGTAGTTGGAGGCACCTATCGCCCGTACCTTCCCTTCTTTGATCAATGAATCGAACGCGGCCAGCGTATCAGCCAGCGGCGTATCCTGATCATCGCGGTGCGCCTGATACAAGTCGATATAATCGGTTTGCAAACGGCGCAGTGAGTCTTCCACCGCCTGGCGAATATATTGCGGTTTCAGGCCGGTTTTATCCGGCGACAATTCCATACCCACTTTGGTCGCCAGCACGATGCTGTCGCGTTTGCCGGTTTTTTTCAGCCATTTACCAATAATGGTTTCCGATTCACCGCCCTGATTGCCAGGCGCCCAGCGCGAATAAACATCGGCGGTGTCAATAAACCACAATCCCTTCTCCACCAATGCATCCAGCAAGGAAAAGGACGTTTTCTCATCCACGGTCCAGCCAAATACATTCCCACCAAAAGTAAGAACCGGCACTGCTATACCCGTGTCGCCAAGCTGGCGAGTTGATTGTTGACTCATTTTATTTCTCCTTAATTGAAACGAGACGGCTCAGCTCTCCAGCTTAGCAAAGGGCAAAACCGGCTTATGAAAAAATCCTGATAAAATTCGTACAGAATATGAATACTTAGCGTGCACAGGACGATATTCTTATTTCCTTCAATTTTCGCCCATGCCTGGCGACTACAATTCTTTCGTTTGCGCTCCGGCAGGTTGGGCGGCGCATTTTGGGAAAACGAATTCGCTGGAGAGCACATAACTTCATGAACACCCGACGTCCATTGTTGAAAAAAAGCCTGATTACTCTGGCGATCGTCGCTGTACTGGCGGGCGGTTATTACTGGTGGCAACATCCGGCTGAACCCAATAAACAGCCACAGGCCGAAGGACAACGCCATTATGGGCGCGGCGTGAGTGGTGCAAATGGCGCTAATCGTCGACCACTGGCCCCGGTTCAGGCCGCCACCGCCACCTTACAAAGCGTGCCACAGTATCTGACTGGCCTCGGCACCGTCACCGCTGCCAACACCGTCACGGTGCGCAGCCGGGTCGATGGTCAGTTAATGGCGCTGCATTTCACAGAGGGGCAACAGGTTAACGCTGGCGCGTTGCTGGCCGAGATCGACCCTCGCCCTTATCAGGTGGCGCTCACCCAGGCACAAGGACAACTGGCTAAAGATCAGGCCACACTTGCCAACGCCAAACGCGATTTGGCCCGTTATGAAAAGCTGGCAAAAACCGCGCTGGTTTCACAGCAGGAACTGGATACCCAACGCTCGCTGGTGAGTGAAACCCTCGGCACCATCAAAGCCGATGAAGGCAACGTCGCCAGCGCGCAACTGAACCTGACCTACAGTCGGATTACCGCCCCCATCTCCGGGCGCGTCGGCCTGAAGCAGGTCGATGTTGGCAACTACATTACCTCTGGCGACACCACCGGCCTGGTGGTGATCACGCAAACGCATCCGATTGATGTGGTATTCAGCGTGGCCGAGAACAATATCAGTCAAATCCTCAAGGCACAGAAAAGCGGCCAGCCGCTGGTGGTGGATGCCTGGGATCGGAGCAACACCAACCTGCTCGCCACTGGTTCGCTGCTGAGTATTGATAACCAGATTGATGTCACCACCGGTACCATCAAATTAAAAGCGCGTTTCAGCAATGAAGACGACGCGTTATTTCCCAACCAGTTCGTCAATGCACGCCTGAAAGTCGATACCTTGCAGGATGCGGTGGTTATCCCTGCCGCTGCGTTGCAAATGAGCAACGACGGCCATTTTGTCTGGGTGGTGAATAGCGAGAACAAGGTGAGCAAAAAACGCGTTACCGCCGGTTTGCAGGATAGCCAGAAAGTGGTGATCAGCGCCGGGCTGGAAGCGGGTGAACGTGTGGTGACCGACGGTCTGGATCGTCTGACCGAAGGCGCAACCGTTGAGATTGTCGCGCCGCAGAGCACCGCCACCCACAGCACTCGCGCTGCGCAGCCAGCACGCGGAGAACGTCAATAATGCAGGTTATGCCTCCCGACACCAGCGGTGGACCGTCCCGCCTGTTTATTCTGCGCCCGGTGGCAACCACCCTGCTGATGATCGCTATTTTGCTGGCCGGTATCCTCGGTTATCGCTTCCTGCCGGTTTCCGCGCTGCCGGAGGTGGATTATCCGACCATTCAGGTCGTTACCCTTTACCCCGGCGCCAGCCCGGATGTGGTGACCTCGTCAATCACCGCACCGCTGGAGCGCCAGTTTGGTCAGATGTCGGGGCTGAAGCAGATGGCTTCGCAAAGTTCCGGTGGCGCATCGGTGATAACGCTGCAATTCCAGCTCACGCTGTCGCTCGATGTTGCCGAGCAGGAAGTGCAGGCGGCAATCAATTCCGCAACCAATCTTTTGCCGAGCGATCTGCCCAATCCACCGGTCTACAGTAAAGTTAACCCGGCCGATCCGCCGATCATGACCCTTGCCGTCACGACCACCAGCATGCCGCTCACCCAGGTGCAGGATATGGTGGAAACCCGTGTGGCGCAGAAGATTTCTCAGGTCAGCGGTGTCGGCCTGGTGACGCTCTCCGGCGGGCAGCGTCCCGCCGTGCGCGTGCAGATGAACGCGCAGGCGCTGGCAGCATTGGGGCTGACCAGCGAAACCGTGCGTACCGCCATCAGCAACGCTAACGTCAATTCGGCGAAAGGAAGCCTCGACGGCCCCACCCGTTCAATCACCCTGTCAGCCAACGATCAGATGACCTCTGCCGAGGATTATCGTCAGTTGATCATCAGCTACAACAACGGTGCACCGGTGCGTTTGGGCGATGTTGCCACCATCGAACAGGGCGCGGAAAATAGCTGGCTCGGTGCCTGGGCGAACCGTCAGGCCGCCATCGTGCTCAACGTACAACGCCAGCCAGGCGCTAACATTATCGCCACAGCAGATAACATTCGGGCGCTGCTGCCATCCCTGACCGCTGCGCTGCCGAAGTCGGTTGAAGTGAAAATGCTCACCGATCGCACCACCAATATCCGTGCCTCAGTGGCCGATACCCAGCACGAGCTGATGCTGGCAATTGGCCTGGTGGTGATGATCATCTATCTGTTTTTACGCAATGTCCCGGCCACCATTATTCCGGCGGTAGCCGTTCCCCTGTCACTGGTCGGCACCTTCGCCGCGATGTATTTTCTCGGTTTCTCGATCAACAACCTGACGTTAATGGCGCTGACCATCGCCACGGGCTTTGTGGTCGATGACGCCATCGTAGTGATTGAGAACATCTCCCGCTATCTGGAGAAAGGGGAAAAACCGCTTACCGCGGCGCTGAAAGGTGCCGGTGAAATCGGCTTCACCATTATCTCCCTCACCTTCTCCCTGATTGCGGTGCTGATCCCGCTGCTGTTTATGGGAGATGTGATTGGCCGTTTGTTCCGTGAATTTGCCGTCACCCTGGCGGTGGCGATCCTGATCTCCGCCGTGGTATCGCTGACGCTGACGCCGATGATGTGCGCACGCATGCTCAGTGCCGAATCCTTACGCAAACAGAACCGTTTTTCACGCGCCAGTGAAGCGATGTTTGATCGAGTAGTCGCCGGTTATGGCCGCTGGCTGACGCGGGTGCTGAAACATCCGTGGCTGACGTTGTCAGTCGCGCTGGGCACCCTGCTACTTACCGTTTTGCTATGGATCGTTATCCCCAAAGGATTCTTTCCGCAACAGGATAACGGCATCATTCAGGGCACCTTGCAGGCGCCACAGTCCGTCTCCTATGCCAACATGGCGCAACGCACCCGCGATGTCGCCTCGATCATCATGAAAGATCCGGCGGTGCAGAGTCTGACTTCATTTGTCGGGGTGGATGGCACCAATGCCGCCCTGAACAGCGCACGGCTGCAAATCAACCTCAAACCGTTGGCCGAGCGCGATGATCGTATCCCGGCAGTGCAGAAACGGTTGCAGGATGCGATCGCCAGCGTGCCGGGCGTGTCGTTGTGGCTGCAACCGGTCCAGGACCTCACCATCGATACTCAGGCCAGCCGCACCCCGTATCAATTCACGCTGCAATCCGGCTCGCTTGATTCGCTGAGTACCTGGGTGCCGGCGCTGCAAAACCTGCTCAACACCCTGCCCGAACTGCGCGATGTCAGCAACGACTGGCAGGATCAAGGGTTAGAAGCCTTTATCCGTGTCGACCGCGACAGCGCCAGCCGTCTGGGTATCACCATGGCGGATGTCGATAACGCGCTGTACAACGCCTTCGGTCAGCGTCTGATCTCAACCATTTACACCCAGGCCAATCAATATCGCGTGGTGTTAGGACAGAACAACGAGGCCACACCCGGCCTCGCCAGTCTGGACGGCATTCGTCTGACCAGCACCGATGGCGGCAGCGTGCCGCTGAGTGCCATTGCCAGAGTGGAAGAACGTCATGCGGCGTTGAGTATCAACCATCTCGACCAGTTTCCCTCAGCAACGTTCTCCTTTAACGTGGCCGACGGCTATTCACTTGGCGACGCCGTCAAAGCGGTCAGCGCAGCTGAAGATCAGGTCGGCATGCCTGCCGAGATGATGACCCAGTTCCAGGGCAGCACGCTGGCATTTGAAGCGGCGCTCACCAGCACGGTGTGGCTGATCATCGCGGCGGTGGTGGCGATGTATATCGTGCTGGGGGTGCTGTACGAAAGCTTTATCCATCCGGTGACCATCCTCTCAACGCTGCCTACCGCCGGGGTGGGGGCGCTGCTGGCGCTGATGATCAGCGGCAACGAACTGGATATTGTTTCGATCATCGGCATCATCTTGTTGATCGGTATCGTGAAGAAAAACGCCATCATGATGATCGACTTTGCGCTGGCGGCGGAACGGGAACAGGGTATGTCCCCGCGAGAGGCGATTTATCAGGCCTGTCTGCTGCGTTTCCGTCCGATCCTGATGACCACGCTGGCCGCTCTGCTGGGTGCGCTGCCATTGATGCTGAGCACCGGCGCGGGGGCAGAGTTACGTCGGCCGCTGGGAATTGCTATGGCTGGCGGCCTGATCCTCAGCCAGATCCTGACGCTGTTCACCACTCCGGTCATCTATCTGTTGTTTGACCGCCTGGCACAGATCACGCGTCGCCGCTTCCGCCGCCCGGAGACGCAGCCGTGAAGTTCTTTGCCCTGTTCATCCACCGCCCCGTCGCCACCACGCTACTGACGCTGGCGATTGCGCTGGCGGGGATTCTCGGCTTCCGCCTGCTGCCGGTCGCGCCGCTACCGCAGGTTGATTTTCCGGTGATCGTGATTTCCGCATCGCTGCCGGGTGCCGCGCCGGAAACCATGGCCTCTTCGGTTGCGACGCCGCTCGAACGTTCGCTCGGGCGTATCGCTGGCGTCAGCGAGATGACTTCCACCAGCTCGCTGGGCAGCACGCGTATTATCCTGGTGTTTGATTTTGACCGCGACATCAACGGTGCCGCACGCGATGTGCAGGCGGCGATCAACGCCGCGCAGAGCCTGTTGCCCACCGGGATGCCAAGCCGTCCGACTTACCGTAAGGCCAACCCTTCCGACGCGCCGATTATGATTCTGACGCTGACCTCGGAGATTTATAATCCCGGTCAGCTGTATGATTACGCCTCAACGCAACTGGCGCAGAAACTGTCGCAGATTGAAGGCGTTGGCGATGTCACGGTGGGCGGAAGCTCGCTGCCAGCGGTGCGTGTCGAGTTGAATCCGCAGGCGTTGTTCAATCAGGGCGTGTCACTGGATGCGGTGCGCACGGCCATTGCTAACGCCAACCAGCGCCGTCCACAAGGCGCGATTGATGACCACCAGCAACGCTGGCAATTGCGAACCAACGATGAACTGCAAACCGCCAGCGATTATCAGCCGCTGGTGGTGCATTACAACAACGGCGCGGCAGTACGGCTGCGTGATGTGGCGAACGTGCAGGATTCGGTGCAGGATGTGCGTAACGCCGGGATGACCAATGGCAAACCGGCGGTACTGCTGGTGATCCGCAAATCCCCGGAAGCGAACGTCATCGACACCGTTGACCGTATTCGTGCCGAACTGCCGGAGCTGCATGATGTCATTCCGGCATCCATCGACCTGCAAGTGGCGCAGGACCGTTCGCCCACCATCCGCGCCTCCTTGCAGGAGGTGGAGCAGTCGCTGATCATCGCCGTCGCCCTGGTGATTCTGGTGGTGTTTTTCTTCCTGCGTGACGGACGCGCCACGTTAATCCCCGCCGCCGCAGTGCCGGTGTCGTTGATTGGTACCTTTGCCGCCATGTATCTGTGCGGCTTCAGTCTGAATAACCTGTCGTTGATGGCGCTTACCATCGCCACCGGTTTTGTGGTAGATGACGCCATCGTGGTGCTGGAGAATATCGCGCGCCATGTTGAAGCCGGAATGAAACCCTTACCGGCGGCGTTGCAGGGGGTACGTGAAGTCGGTTTTACCGTGCTGTCGATGAGCCTGTCCCTGATTGCGGTATTTCTGCCGCTGCTGATGCTCGGCGGTATCATTGGCCGCTTCTTCTCTGAATTCGCGATAACCCTCTCGGTGGCGATCCTGATCTCGCTGTTTATCTCCATCACCCTGACGCCAATGATGTGCGCATACCTGCTGAAACCACATGCTCCCCGCGCACAGCCGCGTCTGCGCGGTGCCGGACGCGTGCTGATGGCGGTACAGCATGGCTATGGTCGCTCACTCGGTTGGGTGCTGGATCATGCGCGCTGGGTCTTGCTGGTGCTGCTGGCCACCGTCGGGCTGACCATCTGGCTGTTTATCTCGATTCCCAAAACCTTTATGCCAGAGCAGGATACCGGACGCCTGACCGGCTTTATCTCTGCCGACCAGAGCATCTCCTTTCAGGCGATGCGGGGGAAATTGCAGGACTTTATGAACATCATCAAGGCCGACCCGGCGGTGGATAATGTCACCGGTTTCACCGGTGGCTCGCGCACCAACAGCGGCTCGATGTTTATCTCCCTTAAGCCGCTTTCCGAACGGAGTGAAACCGCCCAGCAGGTGATTGCCCGCCTGCGCACCAAGCTGGCAAAGGAGCCGGGCGCTAATCTGTATCTCAATGCGGTGCAGGACATCCGTATTGGTGGACGCGAGTCAAACGCCAGTTACCAGTACAGCCTGCTGTCCGATAACCTGGCGGATTTGCGCACCTGGGAGCCTCAGATCCGTAAAGCATTTGCCGCCCTGCCGGAACTGGCTGACGTCAACTCTGATCAACAGGATAACGGCAGCGAGATGGCGCTGACTTACGATCGCGAGAGCATGGCGCGGCTGGGGATTGATGTTTCTGCCGCTAACGCCTTACTGAATAACGCCTTTGGTCAGCGGCAGATTTCGACCATCTATCAACCACTGAACCAGTACAAAGTGGTGATGGAGGTGGAACCACGTTACACCCAGGATATCAGCGCACTGGAGCAAATGTTTGTCATCAACAGCGACGGAAAAGCTATCCCGCTGAGTTGGTTTGCCCGCTGGCAACCGGCCAATGCGCCGTTGTCCGTTAACCATCAGGGCTTATCTGCCGCTTCGACTATCTCTTTTAACCTGCCGGAAGGCGTATCCTTGTCGCAGGCGTCCGATGCGATTGACCGCACCATGACGGCACTGGGTGTCCCCAGCAGCGTGCGTGGCAGCTTTGCTGGTACGGCGCAGGTGTTCCAGCAGTCGCAATCCAGCCAGCTGTACCTGATTCTGGCGGCAATTGCGGCGGTGTATATCGTGTTGGGGATTTTGTATGAGAGCTATGTCCATCCGCTGACTATTCTCTCTACCCTGCCCTCCGCCGGAGTCGGTGCGCTGCTGGCGCTGGAACTGTTTAACACCCCGTTCAGCCTGATTGCGCTGATCGGCATTTTGCTGCTGATTGGCATCGTGAAAAAGAACGCGATTATGATGGTCGACTTTGCGCTGGAGGCAGAACGAAACGGCAACCTGACGGCGCGTGAGGCAATATTTCAGGCGTGCCAGCTGCGTTTTCGCCCGATTCTGATGACCACGCTGGCCGCGCTGTTTGGCGCACTGCCGCTGGTACTGACCAGCGGCGATGGCGCAGAACTGCGGCAACCGCTCGGCATCACCATCGCTGGAGGCCTGGTCATGAGCCAGCTGCTAACGCTCTACACCACACCGGTGGTGTATCTGATGATGGATAAGCTGCGACGCAGGAAGCGCCCGGCGCTGATCAACATTCAGGAGAATTAACGGGATGAAGAGACCATGACCACTCAGAACGCGACGGTGCGCTGGCAATTGTGGATTGTCGCTTTTGGCTTTTTTATGCAGTCGCTGGATACCACCATCGTCAACACCGCCATTCCGTCGATGGCGCGCGACCTCAGCGTCAGTCCACTGCATATGCATTCGGTGATTGTCTCCTATGTCCTGACGGTGGCCGTCACCCTGCCGCTAAGTGGCTGGCTGGCTGACCGTTTTGGTGTGCGGAATATCTTCTTCACCGCCATCGTATTATTCAGCATTGGTTCGGTGTTCTGTGCCTTCTCCGGCACACTGGATCAACTGGTGCTGGCGCGTGTCATTCAGGGGGTCGGCGGCGCAATGATGGTGCCTGTCGGGCGCTTAACGGTGATGAAAATCGTCCCGCGCGAGCAATATATGTCGGCGATGACCTTTGTTACCCTACCCGGCCAGGTCGGTCCGCTGCTCGGTCCGGCGCTGGGCGGTATTCTGGTGCAGTACGCCAGTTGGCACTGGATCTTCCTGATCAACATCCCGGTCGGCATCATTGGTGCCATTGCCACCCTCGCGATCATGCCCAACTACACCATGCAAACCCGACGCTTCGACTTTCTCGGCTTTGGTTTACTGGCCGTAGGCATGGCGACCCTGACGTTGGCGCTTGATGGACAGCGGAGCACCGATGGCTCTGCGCTGCTGCTCGGTCTGCTGATCCTGGTTGGCGTCTTTTCCCTGCTGTTTTATTTGATGCACGGTCGTAACAACGACGATGCCCTGTTTAGCCTGAAATTATTTGATAATCGTATCTACTCCATCGGTCTGCTCGGCAGTTTTACCGGTCGCATCGGCAGCGGCATGCTGCCGTTTATGACGCCGATTTTCTTGCAGGTGGGCCTCGGCTTCAGCCCGTTCCATGCGGGGCTGATGATGATCCCAATGGTGCTGGGTAATATGGGGATCAAACGCGTGGTGGTGAGGATCGTGAATCTGTTCGGTTACCGCAATGCATTGGTGGGTGGCACCTGCGCGCTCGCGCTGGTGGTGCTGCTGTTCCCGGCGGTCGCGTTGCTGGGCTGGACCTGGCTGCTGCCGGTGGTGTTACTGCTTCAGGGGATGGTCAACGCCATTCGCTTCTCATCCATGAACACCCTGACGCTGAAAGAGCTGCCAGATGAACTGGCGTCCAGCGGCAACAGTTTGCTGTCGATGATCATGCAGCTCTCCACCAGCATTGGTGTCACCATCGCTGGCCTGCTGCTGGGTGCTTTCGGTCATGGCGCCATCGCCAACAGCGCAGCAGCCCACCAAACCTTTATCTACGCTTACCTCAGCATGGCGCTGGTGATTATCCTGCCTGCGCTGGTGTTCTGGCGTGTGCCGAAAGATGTGAGCAAAAACGTCGATCTGCGACGCAAAAGGAGTGAAGGATGAAGCGCGCGCTGAAACTCGGCATTGGTCCCAAGCTGTTTATGGCGATTTTTTCCACCTGCATGCTGGTGATTATCATCATGCACTGGGGGGTGCGGCTCAGCTTTGAACACGGCTTTGTCGATTACATTCGTAAAGGGAATGAACAACGTCTGACGCTGCTGAGCGATGCGCTTGCTGACCAATATGAACAGCACGGTAACTGGGATTTTCTGCGCAACAATGACCGGCTGATTTTTTCTATCCTGCGTTCGCTGGAGCAGAACCCCGGCAGCGGTAACCTGCTGCCCCCACACGGCTGGCGCACCCAGTTCTGGATTATCGATCAGCAATACAAGGTACTTTCTGGCCCGCGATCCCCGGTCCCCCCTGAAGGGACAAGACGCAATATCACCACCAGCAATGGCAAAGTGGTTGGCTGGGTGATCGGCTCACCTGCTGAACGCCTCACCCGCAGCACTGACATTAATTTTGACCAACAACAGCGCCGCACCAGTTGGATCATCGTAGGCTTTACGGCACTGATGGCAGCGCTGGCGACCTGGCTGATGGCGCGCGGCTTGCTGGCCCCGGTAAAAAGGCTGGTGGATGGCACCCACCATCTGGCCGCAGGCGATTTCGCCACGCGGGTCGAAGTGGGAAGCAGCGACGAACTCGGCCAGTTGGCGCGCGACTTTAACCAGCTCGCCAGCTCGCTGGAAAAAAACGAGAGCAACCGCCGGGCCTTTATGGCGGATATCTCCCATGAACTGCGCACGCCGCTGGCGATCCTGCGTGGCGAGCTGGAGGCCATGCAGGATGGTGTGCGCAAACTGACACCGGAAGCCATCTCTTCGCTACAAAGCGAAGTGGTGGTGTTGACCAAGCTGGTGGATGATTTACATCAGTTATCACTCTCTGATGCCGGTGCCCTTGCCTATCGCAAGCAGGCGGTGGATTTAGTCCATCTGCTGGAGGTGGCGGCGGGCAGCTTCGGCGAACGCTATCGCAGCCGCCAGCTGACCTTGCAGCTGACATTGCCAGCAGAAGCGCCGAGTTTCGGCGATCCCGATCGGTTGATGCAGCTGTTCACCAACCTGCTGGAAAACAGCCTGCGCTATACCGATGCCGGTGGTCAGGTGCGCCTGACCATGAAAAACCTCGGCGACAGTTGGCAGCTCTGCTTTGCCGACAGCGCGCCTGGTGTGGACCCGGCCCATCAGGCCCGGTTGTTTGAGCGTTTCTTCCGCACGGAGAGTTCACGCAACCGTGCCAGCGGCGGCTCGGGTCTCGGTCTGGCGATCTGCAAAAATATTGCGGAAGCGCATGGTGGCAGCATTAGTGCAGATCTCTCTGATTTAGGTGGTCTGCAAATCACGCTAAACTTGCCTTATGTTCCCCATTAAGCACAGCCTATGAGCACGGAAAAGCACGACCCTTTAATCCTTGTTGTTGAAGACGAGCCGAAACTGGCGCAGCTGATGATTGATTATCTGCAAGCGTCCAACTATCGCACCCACCATATTGGCAACGGCAGCGAAGTGCTGAGTTATGTGCAGCAGACGCCGCCGGATTTGATGCTGCTGGATTTAATGTTGCCAAGTCGCGATGGCTTAACCTTGTGTCGCGAAATTCGCCGTTTCTCCGAATTACCTATCATCATGGTGACGGCGCGCACCGAAGAAATTGATCGCCTGCTTGGCCTGGAAATTGGGGCCGACGACTATATCTGCAAACCCTTCAGTCCGCGTGAAGTGGTGGCGCGGGTGAAAACCATTTTGCGCCGCGTCAAACGGACGCCGGAAGAAGCGCAACAGGCGTCACATCTGGTGATCGATGAGGGGCGTTTCCAGGCCACCTGGCGTGAACAGCAACTGGAGCTGACCCCAGCCGAGTTTCGGCTGTTGAAAACGCTGGCGCTGGAACCAGGTAAAGTGTTTTCGCGTGAACAGTTGCTCAACCATCTGTACGACGATTATCGCGTGGTGACCGATCGCACCATCGACAGCCACATCAAAAATCTGCGCCGTAAGCTGGAAAGTCTCGACGCGGAACAACCGTTTATCCGCGCGGTATACGGCATGGGTTATCGCTGGGAGGCCGATGTCTGCCGCATCCTGTAGCAATCAGCGCCTTAGCTTGATCCAGGTCAATTTACTTCGTGAGTGGCCCTGCCTAAAATTCCCCACCTTTTGCAGGGCCGTCTGATACGGCCACTGCACCTGCCATCGTCGATGGCATGCTGACCTGACATCAGTGAGATCCCATGTTTAAACCTGAACTGCTTTCTCCAGCGGGAACGCTGAAGAATATGCGCTATGCCTTTGCCTATGGCGCTGACGCGGTGTATGCCGGGCAACCGCGCTATAGCCTGCGCGTGCGCAATAACGAATTCACCCATGAAAACCTCGCCAAAGGCATCGATGAAGCCCACCGACTTGGCAAAAAATTCTATGTGGTGGTGAATATCGCACCGCATAACGCCAAACTGAAGACCTTTATCCGCGATCTGACTCCGGTGGTGGCAATGCAGCCGGACGCGTTGATCATGTCCGATCCCGGCCTGATTATGCTGGTACGCGAAGCCTTCCCGGCGATGGCGATCCATCTCTCGGTACAGGCTAACGCCGTCAACTGGGCGACGGTGAAATTCTGGCAGCAGATGGGGTTAACCCGCGTGATTCTTTCGCGCGAATTGTCACTGGAGGAGATCGGTGAGATCCGTCAGCAGGTGCCGGCAATGGAGATCGAGATCTTCGTACACGGCGCGCTGTGCATGGCCTATTCTGGCCGTTGTTTACTGTCCGGTTATCTGAATAAACGCGATCCCAACCAGGGGACCTGTACCAACGCCTGCCGCTGGGAATATAAGGTGGCGGAAGGCCAGCAGGACGAGGTCGGCAATATTGTCGGTGTCCACCAACCGGTTGAGGTACAAGCAGCCACGCCGACGTTGGGACTGGGTACGCCAACGGATCGCGTTTTTCTGCTGGAAGAGAAAATGAAACCGGGCGAAACCATGAGCGCATTCGAGGATGAGCACGGCACCTATATCATGAATTCGAAAGATTTACGCGCCGTGGCACATGTTGAACGTTTGAGTCAGATGGGCGTGCATTCGCTGAAGATTGAAGGCCGTACCAAATCGTTTTATTACTGCGCTCGTACCGCCCAGGTGTATCGCCGGGCCATCGATGATGCCGCCGCAGGTAAACCCTTCGATCCTTCGCTGCTGGAAACCCTGGAGGGTCTGGCACATCGTGGCTACACCGAAGGTTTCCTGCGTCGTCATACCCATGACAGCTACCAAAACTACCAACAAGGCTATTCGGTGTCGGAACGCCAGCAGTTTGTCGGTGAATTTACCGGTGAACGCCGTGGCGAGTGGGCGCAGGTGGCCGTGAAGAATAAATTCTTGCTGGGTGATGAGCTGGAAATCATGACCCCCAATGGCAATCTGAATTGTCGGCTGGAAGCGATGCAGAATGACAAGGGAAGCGCCGTTGATGTGGCACCGGGGGATGGTCATCGTGTCTGGCTGCCGGTACCCGAGCACGTCGATCTCGCTTTCGCATTGTTGCTGCGTAACTTTTCCGCTGGCGACAGCACGCGCGACCCACACGCCAGCAACCGCACTTAATGAAAAGAAATGGGTGAAATTAGAACAGGATCACAGACCGCCGTTTCGCCCTGGCGTAAACTCGCTTTCGCTGCTAACGAGTAACAATAATCAGCAGGTAGTACCAGGAACCACCTCATTCACCCGCCCGGCTCCCCCGTGCGGGTTTTCTTTTTTTCATCCCCGCACCGATAAAGTTCCTGTCCCGGCTATGCTATAACCACTTTTATCTGTAATGCCTCAGGGAATGGACGATGCAAAACCAACCACTTACCTTATTGATTTTGAATGGCAAAGGTGCCGGAAATGAAGAACTCCGCACCGCGGTAAATAAATTGCGTGATGAAGGCTTTAATCTGGCCGTGCGTGTCACCTGGGAAAAAGGCGATGGCGACCGCTACGTGCAGGAAGCCGTCAGTTTGCAGGCGGAAACGGTGGTAGCTGGCGGCGGCGATGGCACCATCAACGAAATTGCCACCGCACTGGCAGCGCTACCCGCAGCCCACCGTCCTGCGCTGGGCATTCTGCCGTTGGGTACCGCGAATGATTTTGCCACCAGCGTCGGTATTCCGCTGGAGATGGAACCGGCACTGCGCCTCGCGGTGCTCGGCAAAGCCACCGCCATCGACCTGGCGCGTGTCAATGGCGATCGCTACTTTATCAATATGGCGACCGGCGGTTTTGGCACTCGCATTACTACCGAAACACCGGAAAAACTCAAATCCGCGCTGGGTGGTGTTTCCTATTTCATTCATGGCCTGATGCGTGTCGATGCCCTCAAACCGGACCGCTGTGAAATCGTAGCACCTGGTTTTGACTGGCAGGGCGATGCGCTGGTCATTGGTATTGGCAACGGACGTCAGGCAGGTGGCGGCCAAAAATTGTGTCCTGACGCGCTGATTAATGATGGCCAGCTCAATCTGAGCATCGTCACCGCCCAGGAACTGTTGCCGACCCTGTTGCATTCGCTGACGCGCGATGATGAAAACCCCAACATTGTCTCAGCGAAGTTGCAGTCGCTGAGTATCCGCTCTCCCCACGAGATGACATTTAACCTGGACGGCGAACCCCTGAGCGGTAGCGAATTCCAGATAGAGGTGCTGCCGGGCGCATTGAGCTGCCGTCTGCCGCCGCAGTGTCCGCTACTGGCGTAATTTGTATCTTACGTAGCGGCGCGATTTATCGCGCGGGGTTTTCTGCCAGCATGCACAGAACCGCGCGATAAATCGCGCCACTACGTTCCGATCCCTCCTTTCCCGAGCTGTGACCCTCTTCACAACTCTGTTAAGTCGACTTGTATGGTAGTATTTGCAAGCGTATTTTTTCATCATTGATTTCCCGTTAAAGCCCCTCGACCGTGAATGACGGCCCAGGGCAAAGGAGCTGATGATGAAAAGTGTGGTGATTGAACAACCGGGTGAACTGGTACTGGCAGAGCGTCCCTTACCGCAACCTGCTGCCGGTGAAGTTCGCGTGAAAGTCCAGTTTGCCAGCATCTGTGGTTCGGATGTGCATATCTGGCACGGCCACAACCCATTTGCTAAATATCCTCGCGTTATCGGGCATGAATTCTTTGGGCTGATCGACGCCGTCGGCGAAGGCGTCGATGCACAGCGTGTTGGCGAACGCGTGGCAGTCGATCCGGTTGTCAGTTGCGGTCACTGCTATCCCTGCTCGATTGGTCGCCCCAACGTTTGCAAGGAACTTCAGGTGATCGGCGTGCATCGCGACGGTGGTTTCAGTGAATTCGCGGTCGCTCCAGCCAAAAACGCCTTTCGTCTGCCTGATACGATTCCCGATAAGCTCGCCAGCATGGTTGAACCCTTCACCATCGCCGCCAACATCACCGCGTTTCTGAAACCACAATCACAGGATGTGGCGCTGATTTACGGCGCAGGCCCAATGGGACTAACCGCCATTCAGGTACTAAAAGGCGTCTATGGCGTTGAACAGGTACTGGTGGTGGATCGTCTGCCAGAACGCCTCGCATTGGCGCAACAAAACGGTGCCGACCAGGTATTCAACAACAGCGAGATCCCGCTGGCGGCGCAACTGGAAGGGCTACAGCCGACACTGATCATCGATGCCGCCTGTCACCCCAGCATTCTGGCGGAAGCGGCCGCCCTCGCCTCTCCGGCCGCACGCATCGGCTTGCTGGGCTTCTCCGGCGAACCGTGCAGCATTACGCAACAAAGCCTGACCAGTAAAGAACTGTCGCTGTTCACCTCACGTCTGAACAGCAACCGTTTCCCGCAAGTGATCGAGTGGATGGAAAAAGGCCAGATCCAGCCAGAGAAGCTGGTGACGCACTACTTCCCGCTGGCGGAAATTGAACGTGCCATGACGCTGTTTGAAAAAGACCCACGCACCTGCTGCAAAGTGATCCTACACATGGGTTGAGTTAACCTTCACACCAGGTGTCCTCTTGCCGGTGCGTACCCGCCGGCAATAATACAATAAAGCAAGATGTCGGAGTTTCTATGTTAAAGAACCTGCGCTGGACCCTCGTACTGCTGTTATTTCTGGTTTATATGATCAATTACCTCGATCGTATTGCCCTGTCCCTGACCGTACCGCTGGTGGAAAAAGATCTGATGATCAACGCTGAACAGTTCGGCATGATTTTCGGCAGCTTCTTCTTCGGCTATGCGCTGTTTAACTTTATTGGTGGCCTTGCGACCGATAAATTCGGCCCGACCATTGTGCTGGGCACCGCTGTGGGTATGTGGTCGCTGTTCTGCGGTATGACCGCACTGGCGACCGGCTTCTGGTCAATGATGATTCTGCGTGTGCTGTTTGGTATGGCAGAAGGCCCAATCTGCGCCTCGGCTAACAAAGCCATTAATGGCTGGTTCCCGAAAAAACAAGCGGCTACCGCGATGGGCCTGCTCAGTGCCGGTTCACCGCTGGGTGGTGCCGTCGCCGGCCCAATTGTTGGCTATCTGGCGCTGTCATTCGGCTGGCGCCCCGCTTTCGTGGCAATCTGCCTGATTGGTCTGGTATGGATGGCGTTCTGGTTCTTCTTTGCCGCTGACAATCCGGCGAAAAGCAAGCGCGTCTCCGCGGAAGAACGTGCGCTGGTGGAAAAACTGAAAGCGGAGCAGCCCGGTGAAGAAACCGATCTGTCCGGTGCTGTACATGGTATGGGTTACTACCTGCGCCAGCCGATCATCCTGGTCACCGCTTTCGCCTTCTTCTGCTACAACTACATCCTGTTCTTCTTCCTGAGCTGGTTCCCGGCCTATCTGGTGCAGGCACATGGCCTGGATATCAAAGCCATGAGCATCACCACCATGATCCCGTGGATTGTCGGTTTCGTCGGCCTGGCATTGGGCGGCTGGATCTCCGATAAAATCTTCAACATTACCGGTAAGTTACTGTTGTCACGTAAAATTGTGCTGGTGGTCTCACTGCTGGCCGCCGCAATTTGTGTCGCGCTGGCCGGTACGATAAAAGAGGTGAATTCGGCGGTGATCATGATGTCGATCTCCATCTTCTTCCTCTATATCACCGGCGCGATTTACTGGGCGATTATTCAGGACGTGGTGCACAAAAGCCGTGTCGGCAGCATCAGCGGCTTTATTCACCTGGTGGGTAGCCTGTCAGGCATTATCGGTCCCATCGTCACCGGTTTTATTGTCCAGCACACCGGCAAGTTCGATAGCGCCTTTATCCTGGCGGGTGTGGTTGCGGGACTGGGCGCGCTGCTGGTGCTGTTTGTTATTCGCAGCCCAAAAACCAGTAACAAACCGGTCTCAGCCTAAAAAATTGACCATTGCGGGGCGACTTTACGCCCCGCTTGCTAAAAGGAATGATTATGTTAGAGATTGGCAGCCTTCCCGCCGATGTTCAGCGTCCAGGCTATGATCGCAGCCGCCTGAAAACCCGCATGGTCCACATCGGGTTTGGTGCCTTTCATCGTGCCCACCAGGCACTGGCAACGGACAAGCTGGCGGAACAGGGCAGCGACTGGGGTTATTGTGAGGTGAACCTCAACAGCGGCGCGTTGATTCAGGCTTTACGCCAGCAGGATTTGCTCTACACCCTGACTGAAATGGCTGATGACAGCCTGCATACCCGGGTGATAGGCGTGGTGACTGGCGCGCTGCACGGTAAAGGGGACGGTATCGACGCGGTTATCGAGGCAATGTGTCAGCCGGATGTGGCGATTGTGTCGATGACCGTCACCGAAAAAGGGTACTGCCACCTACCCGCCAGCGGCAATCTCAACCCTGATCATCCCGATATCGTGCACGATTTGGCGCATCCGCAGGAGCCGCATTCGTTACCCGGCCTGATTCTGGCAGCGATTATCCGTCGGCGCGCAGGCAATTTACCGCCCTTTAGCGTGATGTCCTGCGACAACATGCCAGAGAATGGCCATGTGACGCGCAACGTGATTGTGCAACTGGCGGAGCGACACAGCTCAGAACTGGCCGACTGGATCAAAAACCATATCACCTTCCCTTCCACCATGGTGGACCGCATCGTCCCGGCGATGACCGATGCCGCTTTTGCCAGCCTCACTGCGCGTCTCGGTTGCGAAGACCCGGTGGCGGTGGAAGCGGAACCCTTTTTTCAGTGGGTGATCGAGGATAACTTTGTGAGTGGGCGTCCGGCGTGGGAAAACGCCGGAGCAGAACTGGTCAGCGATGTGCTTCCGTTCGAAGAGATGAAGCTGCGAATGCTGAATGGCAGCCACTCTTTCCTCGCGTATCTTGGCTATCTGGCGGGTTATGAACATATCAGCGATTGTATGGCCGATGCGCATTATCGCCATGCCGCCCGTGCGCTGATGATGCAGGATCAGGCTCCGACACTGCGTACCAACGGGGTGGATCTGGCCGCGTATGCCGATTCGCTGATCACCCGATACGAGAATCGCGCCATTAAACATCGCACCTGGCAAATCGCCACAGATGGCACGCAAAAGCTGCCACAGCGAATGCTGGACAGTGTGCGCTGGCATCTGCGCAATGGCTCTGACTGTGACTTTTTGCTGTTGGGTGTGGCAGGCTGGATGCGTTATGTCAGCGGCGTTGATGAGCACGGTCAAGCCATTGAGATTCGCGACCCGCTGAAAGATGAACTGGCGCGTATTGTAGCGACCAGCGAAGAAGGCGCGCCGCGTGTCCGGGCGTTACTGGGGTTGAAAGCGGTGTTCGGTGACGATTTGCTGCAACACCCAGGCTTCGTGAGCCGGGTGACAGAACTTTATCAGCAGCTGTGTGCCGAAGGGGCGCGTGCCACGGTGCATGCCCTCAGTCAGGGGTAACGCCGCAACAAACTGGTAGCGCAGATGCAGCGTGCTGATTAGACTGAATCTTTCCCATAAAGGCTGGTCAATACCAGCCATAAATACGGATATTGCTGCATGTCAATTGCCTATACCATCACCACCAGCGAACCGGTGAATCAGCAGATCTATCGCTATTTGCGTCGGGACATTGTCACCTGCGCCATTCACCCTGGCTCGCTGCTGTCGGAAAAAGAGGTTTCTGCGCGCTTTAACGTCTCTCGTCAGCCGGTGCGCGAAGCTTTTATCAAGCTGGCTGAAGCCGGCCTGGTGCAGGTATTGCCGCAGCGTGGCACCTTTGTGCGAAAAATCTCTGCCCAGCGCGTTGCTGATGGTCGTTTTATTCGTGAAGCGGTGGAAATTGCCGTGGTCCGCCGGGCCGCGCAGGAAATTACGCCTGTCGCCCTGATGGCGCTGGAGCATAACCTGCAACTGCAACGTTTAGCGGCCGAACGCCACGACAGCCAGGCGTTTCTCGCCCTCGACGATGAGTTTCATCGCCTGATTGCGGAAAGTATCAACTGTCTGCTGGCCTGGGAAACGGTGGAAAATATCAAAGCGACCATGGACCGGGTGCGTTTTCTGACATTAAGCGAAGTCTCACCGCCGGAGAACTTGATCCAGCAGCATGAAGAGATTTATGCGGCGCTGAAAGCGCACGACGTTGAGGCTGCGGAGTCGGCAATGCGCCGCCATTTGCAGGAGATGATTATGACAATAACGCCGATTGCAGAACGCAATAGCGAGTGGTTTGAAGCGCCTTAAGCAGTGTGACATGCCGTAGCGGCGCGATTTATCGCGCTGTTTTTTTGCGGCATCATGCGCAGAATTGCGCCGCTACGGTTTAATTATGCGATCGTCACATCTTTGGACAAATACACATCCTGCACCGCGTTAATCAGCTCCACGCCCTCTTTCAGCGACTTCTTAAACGCTTTGCGTCCCAAAATCAGTCCCATACCGCCGGCGCGTTTGTTAATCACCGCCGTACGCACCGACTCGGCCACATCGGTTGCCCCTGCTGCCGCACCGCCAGAGTTAATTAACCCGGCGCGCCCCATATAACAGTTTGCCAACTGGTAGCGTACCAGGTCGATTGGGTTTTCGGTGGTCAACTTGCTGTAAACGCGATCATCGGTATGGCCGAAATTCACCGCGGTATAACCCCCGTTATTCTCTGCCATTTTTTGCTTCACGATATCCGCGCCAATGGTCGCGGCCAGATGGTTGGCCTGACCGGTTAAATCGGCGCTGGCATGGTAATCCACGCCATCTTTCTTGAAGCCGTTATTGCGCAGGTAGGCCCACAGCACCGTCACCATACCCAGCTCATGCGCACGTTCAAACGCGGCGGAGATCTCTTCAATCTGGCGACGTGATTGCTCAGAACCGAAGTAGATGGTGGCCCCGACCGCAATGGCTCCCATATTGAACGCCTGCTCGACGCTGGCGTACAGCGTCTGATCATATTGCGTCGGATAGCTCAGCGTCTCGTTGTGGTTCAGCTTCACCATGAACGGGATCTTGTGCGCATAACGCCGCGCCACCGAGGCCAGCACACCGTAGGTGGAAGCGACGCAGTTGCAGCCCGCTTCAATCGCCAGCTCAACAATATTTTTCGGGTCGAAGTAGTGAGGATTGGCGGCAAATGAAGCGCCGGCGGAGTGCTCAACCCCCTGATCAACCGGCAAAATCGACAGGTAACCCGTCCCAGCCAGGCGACCGGTGTTGTACAGCGTTTGCATGTTGCGTAATACCACAGGAGAACGATTGTTATCGGTCATTACGCGATCAACATAATCCGCGCCCGGTAAATAAAGGCTTTCCGCTGGAATGGTCATGCAGCGATGTTGAAGAAGGCTATCCGCTTCTTGGCCCAATAACTGAACGATGTCCGTCATACTCACTCCTGATTAATGGCTGGATTGGAACCGGCACCTGCCGATTCGCCCCCAACAGCCTGGACCGGGATCCGCCAGGCTGGCAAATTGCTGACTCCATTTTTCAGACAGATACGCAGGCAAAAAATGGCAATTCGGCGTTACGCCCTACCACCAACGATGAAAATGGTGCACCGGTCCAATGCCTTTTCCGACTTCCAGAGAATCGGCATGCAGTAACGCTTGTTGCAACCAGGCTTTAGCCTCGGAGAGCGTCGCAGCCCAGTCATCATGGCGTGGACGTAGCGCCGCCAACGCAGCTGACAGCGAACAACCGGTGCCGTGGGTGTGGCGAGTATTGACGCGTGGCGCGGTAAAACGCTGACGTCCGTTGCGGGTGATAAGCCAATCCGGGCTCTCCGCATCACTCAGATGTCCTCCCTTCATCAGTACCGCTTCACACCCGAGATCCAGCAATGCATCCCCCTGCATCAGCATCGTCTTCTCATCCTGCGCCACACTGCGGCCAAGCAGCGCCGCGGCTTCTGGCAAATTCGGCGTAATCAACGATACCTGTGGTAACAACAACTCACGCAGGCTGGCGATGGCATCCGGTGATAACAACGCATCGCCACTTTTGGCAATCATAACGGTGTCCAGCACCACGAACGGCAGGCTGGCACGCTTCAGCTTGTCAGCGACAATTTCCACCACCGCCGTTTCCGCCAGCATGCCAATTTTTGCCGTGTCGATACGCACATCATCGAGCACCGAATCCAGCTGCGCTCCGACAAAATCTGGTTCGATACGATAGACCGACTGCACACCACGGGTATTCTGGGCCACCAGCGCGGTAATGACGCTGGTGCCATAGGCACCCAGCGCGGAGAAGGCTTTGAGATCGGCCTGAATTCCAGCACCACCGCTGGGGTCAGTACCGGCAATAGTCAATGCGTTAATACGTTTCATGGCGTCACCTCCAGTGTCCACAGCGCATCCAAAAAGGCAGCAACAAAGCTGCCCGGCCCCTGGACCTGACGTGCCGCCCGTTCACCGGCCAGTGACATGACCCGACAAGCTGCCGCCACATGTTGCAGACGTTCACCCGGCAGGCTGGCAAAAGCCGCCACCACTGCCGACAGTGCACAACCTGTCCCCACTACGCGTGTCATCAGTGGGCTGCCGCCCGGGATGGCAAAGGTATGCTGACCATCGGTAACGTAATCCACTTCGCCGGTTACCGCCACGATGCTGCGGTAATCGTGCGCCAACTGTTGAGCAGCGCTGAGTGCGGCGTCAGCCTGATGCATGCTGTCCACGCCACGCCCGCCCGCCGCCTGGTTCGCCAGGGCAAGGATTTCCGAGGCGTTGCCACGGATGGCTGCCGGTTGCTGGGTCAATAGCTGCTGACAAAATTCGGTGCGAAAGGTTAACGCGCCCACTGCGACCGGGTCGAGCGTCCAGGGTGTGCCGGCACGGTTTGCCGCCTCTACCGCAGCCTGCATGGCGATGCTGCGATCGCGCGTCAACGTACCCACGTTAATGAGCAGAGCATCGGCATAACCGCTGAACTGTGCGGCCTCATCAGCGTCGATCACCATGGCAGGTGAGGCACGCAGTGCCAACAGGACATTAGCGGTAAAGGTCTGTACCACATCATTGGTCATGCAATGTACCAGCGAAGCATGTTGTTGCAGTAACTGAAGCGAGTGCGCGAGTTGCGCGGAGGAAAGAAGGTCAGGTTGTTTCATAAAGCTCCCAACCGGCGATCAAGAAGGCGAATGCGGTCAGGCATCTGACTTCCCTACGCTGGCATTATCCAGATCAGGTGGTACGGGTATTTCTCAGCCTTCACAAGGAAGGGCACCCCGAGTCATTTATATGACTGGCAGATTAGGGCAAGTGACTTGCTGACGCAAGCCCGCCCTGCTCAATATACCGCTGGGCTTTTTCCCCATACGTTGCGTAGCGGCGCGATTTATCGCGTAAAACTTCAAGTTCGCGTGATAAATCGCAGCACTACGATTGAAAACAAATACACATTGCGCATGTGGTCGTTGCTTGTAAAATGACCACCGAGATTATTCCCACAACAAGATGAAGGATTTATGGCAAAAGGAATTGTGCTTTGTCAGGGAGACAGGACGTCATGCGGCGGCAAAATCACCGCAGGCGCAAGAAGGCAATCCTGTTACCTGTGGGAAAGATGGTAAGACCTACAAGATTATCGGAGGCATACCTTTTTACACCAGCGGCCCCGATAAAAAACGTATTGCCGGATCGCTTGATAGCCACAGTTCATGTCCTTGCAAGGCTAAAATCACACCGTCTAACGCTTATCCTGGCTATGTGAAAGAAGACCCCCCTGTCTCGCGAGAGACTGGTTTAGCGGCTTAGGCTCCAGCCGCATTAATGCCAAAATTTCAGTCAGAACCAGAACAACATGCAATTCACTCAATTAATGAAATCGATGAGGCTTGCTCAATTGGCCGGGAAGATGAATGTTCTAAGAAAAAATACACCGAGATTGGTCGCTTCTCTGGAGGACTTGCTGGTGGTTATATTGGAATACGCTTCAGATAAAGGCGAATACCTTGGTGAACTTTTCTATAATTCGGTAGGTAAATGACATGAACGTTGTATCTGCTATTTTATTTTCGTTATTTCTCGCCTCTACAATCACAACATATGGATATTCCGCGTTAAAAACCGAAAGACACATTATGTTATGTACTCTCTTTCGTGAAAAATCTGGATACTTACCCAATGGAATGACCCTTGCTCAGAATGGAGGGGCTTTCTTTACCTTCCAAAAAGATTTATATTTCTTCTTGCCACTTATTGTCAGAAAAGGCAGTTTTACTGTTAGAAAAGGCAGTTTTACTGTTAGAAACATGAAATCAGAACATTATGACTTCATACGAAGTCTACCACATGAAACGACAGGATGGTTGAAGATCAAATTCTATTTATTTACCATAACGACCACTCTACTTTTTTAAATTTTTTATTTGATTGCTTTTCATAAAGGCATTATGAAATCATACGTAAACAACATGCATCCTCACTATAAACCCGCGCGCCAGCATAAGTAAAAAACCCCGCAGAACGGGGTTAGTCAGTTATTTTCTTCCTGAAAATCACTTTCGCTGATATTGATTCAAGTACTGCTTAACTTTCTCAGTACCATTACCTACGTTAGCAACAGCGGTACGCAATTGTGTCGCGCTCACTTCCAGGGTGTTCGTCCAATACTCAACCTCCCAGGTTTCAGTAAGACTAATAAAGCGTTTGTCTTCCGGTTGTTTTCTCTTTAAATCATCAGCCATTTTGCAGCTCCTGAGGTTAATCCTGAAAACATGACTATCGCTTCTTAAGAAGAGTAACTCGTTAGCTTAACCGAAGGATGTTAGCCGTCCGGTGATTGCCATACAGCCCCACTTAAGGCCAGGAGCCAGCACAGCGCTGGCTTCCGGAAAAAATCCTAGACAATATGGCTGACGATATCAAGGTATAGCAACTATACCAAAGAACAACAGAACAAAACTTTTTTGCTGCATCTTAAGGCTGAATGTTGTTCCCGGTTTTCTGCTAATCAACAGGATCAAGTACTGAGAAACAATTGACTCACATAAACAACAAAACAGTAACATCATGATATTAGTGAATTAAATGCTTATTTTTGCGTCCTGCGTCATAAATCGTACTCATCGTCATTGATAATTCGCGTCACGAAAAATAGCATCTGCGCACTGGTTACACGAAGTAACAGTAAATGGAAAGCATCATCACACAAGGGATTATCACGGAGGATTTACCATGCACAGGACAGTTCGCACGTCGCTATCCACAGCTATCGCCACTGCACTTCTCATTACATCATTTATCCCTGCCCCTGCTTTTGCAGCCGGTTTCATTGATGACTCATCCCTGACCGGTGGTCTCTACTACTGGCAGCGGCAGCGCGATCGCAAAGAGATGGATCCGCAACAGGGTAAATACGGCCAGTATGATGCCAACCTGCATCATGCAACAGGCAATGCCAGCCTCGATTTCTCCTCAGGCTATCTGGCGGACGTCATCGGCCTTGACCTTGCTGCGTATGGCGCGCTGGAGCTGACTCATGGTGGTCCGGCTGCACCCAACGAAATCGGGTTCAGTGATGCCAGCAACCGCTGGGATGAAAAATGGACCGGTGATAAAAGTGGTGCCAGCTTGTACAAAGCTGCGCTAAAAACCCGATGGCAGGATTACTGGCTGCGTGCCGGATATCTACAACCCACCGGCCAAACGTTACTGGCACCGCACTGGAGTTTCCTGCCGGGAACTTACCGTGGTGTCGAGGCGGGAACCACCTATGATTTTGGTGATACGGGAGCCCTTTCCTTCTCATGGATGTGGACCGATCAATACAAAGCGCCCTGGTACCAGCATATGTACAACTTCCGCAAAGCAGACGGCACTACGGATGTACCGTGGCTGCAATCTTTCGGCGCGAAGTACGATTTTAAAAATAGCCTGGTCGTGGAAGGGGCTTACGGCCAGGCCGCAAACTACATGGATCAATACTTCGCCAACGCGTCGTATCAACTGCCGTTGGCCGGTTCGCCGTTGCGTACCAGTTATCAATTTTATGGTGCACAGGATCGCGAGGGAGGCGGCGCCAGCAACGTCAACAATGTCTATGACGGTTTAGCCTGGCTCCAGGCGATGACACTCGGCTACACCCTTGGCGCATTTGATTTCCGCCTGGAAGGCACCTGGGTAAAAGCAGAAGGTAATCAAGGCTTCTTTTTACAACGCATGACGCCCTCGTACGCCAGTTCCAATGGTCGCATGGACGTCTGGTGGGACTCGCGTTCAGACTGGAACGCTAATGGTGAGAAAGCCGTGTTTGCTGGCGTGATGGCCGATCTCGCACACTGGCAATTGCCGGGTTGGCAGGTTGGTGGCTCCTATGCCTATGGCTGGGATGCGAAGCCTTCCACCAATCCCATATACAACCAACAGCAGCGCCTGACAGAATCCGCCTGGAGCCTTGATCTGGTGTACACCTTGCAGGAAACACGCGCTAAAGGGACGCAGTTCAAATTGCATTACACCCAATATGACAACCATAGCAACCTGCCGAGCTACAGCGGTGGCTACGGCAACATCTTCCAGGATGAAAAAGACATCAAATTTATGGTCATTGCTCCCTTTACTATTTTCTGACGCTAAGCGGGCTGGATCCCGCTATTGTCATCCATGCACAAGGATAACCGCATGAAAAAGTTACAGTTAAGCTTTCTGGCACTCAGCATGATGGGCATTACCGCCTGTAGTGCCGTACCGCAAAATCAGCAACAGGTCGTCGATCAAATCAGTCAATTTGGTGTGCAGTACCAGGTCACGGATAACCAGGCTGCCAGCCACGGCGTGGATTGCGCCCAACTGGGTGCTGACTGGGCATCCTGCAACCGGGCAACCATCAGATTGACCAACCACGGTCCGGCCATCACCAGCAAAAACTGGGCGATTTATATGAGCAACGTGCATGAAACCCTGCGCGTTGATAATGACCAGTTTAAAATGACGCATATCGTCGGTGATTTAACCCGACTGGAGCCTACGGATAAGTTCACCGGATTTGCTGCCGGGGCCACGGTGGAGATCCCCATCGTCAACGAATACTGGCAACTGTTTATTACCGATGTAATGCCGCGCTGGTACGTCACTGCGGCAGGAGCATCGCCCAAGATTATCACCAGCACCGACACGGAAAATTTAACCGATTTTGTCATGCCGTTTGGCGAACAGTGGAAACGTACCGCAGATGACAAAAACGTGCTGATGCAACCGGTCAGCCGCTTTGAGAAAAATGCCGATATCAAGCTGCTGCCTGCTGTTTCGCTGCGTGGACAGATCACCCCCACGCCGCGATCGGTGAACATTCATACGGCAGATGTCGATCTGAGTCAGGGTGTCGCACTCCAGTTGAATACCCTGACGGCTGACCAGGCGGCGGCAGTGCAGCAACGCTTTGCCCTGCTGAATATCAAGACGAACCCAACCGGTTATGGCATCGCAACGCAAATCGATGCCGCACGCTTCAAGGGAGAAGAGGCCGTGTCCGGGGCGTATCAGTTAACCATCACCCCACGCGGCACTGACATCGTCGGCTATGACTCTGCGGGCGTTTTCTATGGACTGATGTCGCTGCTGTCTCTGGTACCGGCAGAGGGTAAACCGCTGATCGCCACCCTGGAGGCCCAGGATGCCCCCCGCTTCGCTTACCGTGGTGCATTCCTCGATGTGGCGCGTAACTTCCACAGCAAACAGGCGGTACTCAGCATGCTCGACCAGATGGCGGCATGGAAGATGAATAAATTCCATTTCCATCTGAGCGACGATGAAGGTTGGCGCATTGAAATCCCCGGACTGCCGGAACTGACTGAGGTTGGCAGCAAACGCTGTCACGACATGGATGAGCAACGCTGTCTGGTGCCACAACTGGGTTCTGGACCGTTTAGCGATAACAACGGCAGCGGCTACTTCAGCCGCGCCGATTATATCGACATCGTGAAATACGCTCAGGCACGCAACATTGAAGTGATCCCGGAAATTGATATGCCCGCACATGCCCGTGCTGCGGTTATAGCGATGGAAGCGCGTTATAACACCCTGATGAAGGCCGGTAAAACCCGTGAAGCGAGCGAGTTCCGCCTGGTCGATCCCACCGATACGTCTAACACCACGTCAGTACAGCTGTATGATCGCACCAGCTATCTCAATCCCTGCCTCGACTCGTCGCAGCGTTTTGTTGATAAGGTGATTGGAGAGATCCAGCGAATGCATCGTGAAGCCGGCCAGCCGCTGAACACCTGGCATTTTGGCGGTGATGAGGCGAAAAACATTCGCCTTGGTGCCGGTTACACCGACATCTCTAACCCGGAAGCTGGTAAGGGGGTCCTGGACCAAAGTAAAGAGGATAAACCCTGGGCGAAATCTCAGGTCTGCCAGGCATTGGTGAAATCCGGCAAGGTACAGGATCTGGAACACCTCCCCAGCCACTTCGCGTTGGAGGTCAGCCAACTGGTCAAAGCGCACGGCATTCCGGTGATGCAGGCGTGGCAGGATGGTCTGAAAGATGCAGCTAATGCACAGGCCTTCGCCACGTCCCGCACCCGCGTTAATTTCTGGGATACGCTTTATTGGGGCGGGTTTGACAGCGCCAACGACTGGACGCAGAAAAACTACGATGTGATCATCTCTAACCCGGATTACGTCTATATGGATTTCCCGTATGAGGTCAATCCTCTGGAACGCGGTTATTACTGGGGCACCCGTTATAGTGATGAACGCAAGATGTTCAGCTTCGCACCTGATAACCTGCCGCAAAATGCTGAAACCTCGGTTGATCGTGATGGCAATGCGTTTACCACTACCTCGGAGAAACCCTGGGGTGGCGCATATGGTCTTTCTGCCCAGTTGTGGAGCGAAACCGTACGTACCGATCAGCAGATGGAATATATGATCTTCCCGCGTTTGTTATCCGTGGCCGAACGTAGCTGGCATCGCGCCAGCTGGGAACTGGATTATCAGCAAGGTCGCAACTTCAAAGGGGGAGAAACCCAGCATGTTAATCAGAAGCAGCTCAAGCGCGACTGGCAACGTTTTGCCAATCTGCTGGGGCAACGCGAACTGGGTAAAATGGATAAAGCCGGTATCCACTACCGTCTGCCGGTGCCTGGCGCACGCATTCTCGAGGGTAAGCTGGAAATGAATGTCGCCCTACCTGGTTTGCCGCTGCAATATAGCCTCGATAACGGCAACAGCTGGCTGGATTATAACCCACAAGACCGTCCTGAGATTGGCGTAAACGACAAGGTGATGGTGCGCAGCCAAAGCCCGGATGGTACACGGATAAGCCGCGTAGAAGCACTGTAAATCGCGAAATTGCGCTGGATCAATTCAGGCAGGTAATCAACCACACCGGTCTGACTGATCCAGCGCAAATTTTCATACCAACGCTAAATCAATCAAAATAGAGGCGACGCATTAAATAACCAATAAGAGTTACGCGAATGAAATTAAATTAATAACAAAGATCAAAATAATTAAAATAAAACCATCATCCGCGGCGGGGTATTTTTATCTGCAAATAAGAAATAATATCAAAATGAGACCGACATCACTGCAACTTGATTAATATCAAGCCGCCACCAGGAAAAAAACGGCCTAATTTCATTCCGGACTAAAAGCTCATAATTCCGGTAAACACAATGAAATTAAAATTATTCAGTTTTATTCCGCACGCACACAAATGGCGCAACATCACGATTTCACGTAAAGGCGCAGTTTCACCAGGCGGCCGCCACTATCACTCCACGCATGTTCAGGCTCATTGCAAAAGGTGTGGCGAACGCATTCATCGCGTTTATTATCGTGATATCAGCGATGCCGAAGCGCGTCGTTGGTTAGGATAATCGTATTAATATCAGCGGATTGTATGTTGCAGCCCTTGGCTGGCATGTTACCCTGCAAGCATTGACCTCTTGCCAATATTGCAGCTATGCCTGATTTGCTTACAACATTGAGTCATCAGATCTACCTCTCGGCCCCATTATTTATCCTTATTTTTCTTGGCTACTGTCTGACCCGTATTGGCAAATGGCCGGCCAGCATCAGCGAAGGGATGAATCGGTTTGTTTTCAACGTTGCCCTGCCCTGCATGCTGTTTGATGTAATGAGTGACTTTTACAAAAGCCCACCCGTGGATTTCCGTCTGCTGCTGGCATTTTTTGGTAGCTGTTTGCTGGTGTTTATTGTCGGGCGCATCATCGCAGCAAAAGTGTTTCAGTTGGAAAGCATCGCCGGGTCGGTGTTTGCACTGGGCGGTATTTTTTCCAATAACGTGATGCTGGGTATTCCGATTGCCACCGTGCTACTCGGGGAGCAGGCGTTGCCCTCGGTGGCGCTAGTGCTGGTATTCAACAGCCTGATCCTCTGGACATTACTCACGGTTTCGGTGGAGTGGTCAAAACACGGCAGCTTCTCACTTCAGGGTCTTGGCCGAACGGTGATTAGCGTGCTGAAGAATCCGTTAATTATCGGCATCCTGAGCGGCACGGCATGGAGTTTCCTGCAACGACCGCTGCCCCTGATTGCCGCCCAACCAATTGACATGCTCGGCACCATCGCAGCACCGCTGTCGCTGGTGACGCTTGGCATGAGTCTGGCCCATTACCGGGTACGTGATGGCCTGAAGGAGAGTTACAGCATCTGCATGTTGAAACTGATTGTGCAGCCGATGTGTATCTGGGCGATCGCATGGCTGACCGATCTCCCGGCGTTGGAAAGTAAAGTGGTGGTTTTACTCGGTTCGATGGCGGTCGGGGTCAATGTTTATCTGATGTCACAAAAGTTTCAGGTACTGACCGGTCCCGCAGCAGCCAGTATGTTGTTTTCAACGCTATTTGCCGCAGTGACGACCCCAGTGTGGATGATGCTGATGACGCTGGCCGGTTATTAAGTTGCCACCTCGCGTAATGCCGCGTAACGGCGCGATATATCGGGGAAATTTTCACAAAAAAAGCCCCGCAACACAGGTTGCAGGGCGGTTGCGTGGCTATCGCAAGAAAACTTATTCAGCCGGTTTGGTGCGGATCAGATAGTCAAAGGCGCTCAGTGACGCTTTCGCCCCTTCACCGCTGGCAATGATGATCTGTTTGTACGGCACCGTGGTGCAGTCGCCCGCAGCGAATACGCCTTTCAGGCTGGTTTCGCATTTGGCATCAATAATAATTTCACCCATGCGGTTGCGTTCCACCGCGCCTTCCAGCCAGGTGGTATTTGGCAGCAGGCCGATCTGGACAAAAATACCGCTGAGTGCAATTTCATGGCTGGTCTGGGCGCTGCGGTCAATATAAGACAGACCGGTCACTTTGCTGCCGTCACCTTTCACTTCAGTGGTTTGCGCGTTCAGGATCACATCCACGTTTTTCAGGCTGCGCAGTTTATCCTGCAACACCTTGTCGGCACGCATTTCACTGGCGAATTCCAGCAGCGTCACATGTTCAACGATACCTGCGAGGTCAATCGCCGCTTCAACGCCAGAGTTACCTCCGCCGATGACTGCCGTGCGTTTGCCTTTGAACAGTGGGCCGTCACAGTGCGGGCAATAGGTCACGCCTTTGGTGCGATACTCTTCTTCACCCGGCACGCCCATATTACGCCAGCGAGCCCCGGTCGCCAGGATAATGCTGCGTGATTTCAGCACTGCGCCAGATGCCGTTTCAATCGCATGCAGGCCACCCTCTTTGGCGGCAGGGATCAGTTTGATCGCGCTCTGGGTGTCAATAACATCCACATCGTAATCATCAACGTGTGCGCGCAGTGAACCGGCCAGCTTCGCGCCTTCGGTTTTCGGCACTGAAATGTAGTTCTCGATGTCGACGGTATCCAGTACCTGACCACCAAAACGCTCGCCCATCAGGCCAGTGCGGATACCTTTACGTGCGGAGTAAATGGCTGCCGCTGCCCCCGCCGGGCCGCTGCCTACAATCAGCACTTCATAGGCATCACGTTTGTTCAGCTCTTCCGCCGCGCGTTTTTCAGCGTTGGTATCCACTTTGCCGACGATCTCTGCCAGGCTCATGCGGCCCTGGCCGAACTCTTTACCGTTCAGGAACACCGCCGGAACGCCCATCACGTTACGGTCGGTGATTTCATTCTGGAACATGCCACCGTCAATCGCGGTGTGGCTGACGTTCGGGTTCAGGATCGCCATCAGATTCAGCGCCTGCACCACATCCGGGCAGTTGTGGCAAGACAGGGAATAATAGGTTTCGAAATGGAACTCGCCTTCCAACGCAGCGGCCTGATCCAGCAGGCTTTGTGCTTCTTTAGAAGGATGTCCACCGGTTTGCAGCAGTGCCAGCACCAGTGAAGTAAATTCGTGGCCCATCGGCGAACCAGCAAAACGCGGGCCGCTGTGGCTGCCAGGGTTAGTAATCAGGAACGAAGGTTTACGTACCGGGCGATCGTTCTCTTCGCGGAAGCTGACTTTGTCAGACAGGCTCGCGATATCTGCCAGCAGGGTCCGAATCTCTGTGGATTTGGCGCCATCATCCAGTGTGGCAATTAACTCAACCGGTTTCGTTAATTTCTCAAGGTAAGCCTTGAGTTGGGTTTTTAAATTGGTGTCGAGCATAATAAGTTCCTGTTGCTGGTCGAAAAATCGGGTGCCGTAGCACCCGATTGGAGAAAAATCGAAGAGCTGGGAGGTTGCTTAGATTTTGCCAACCAGGTCCAGTGACGGAGCCAGAGTTGCGTCGCCTTCCTGCCATTTAGCCGGGCAAACTTCACCTGGGTGAGAAGCAACATACTGAGCCGCTTTCACTTTACGCAGCAGGTCAGATGCGTCACGGCCAATGCCTTCTGCGGTGATTTCGATAGCCTGGATGATGCCTTCCGGGTCAACGATGAAGGTACCACGATCTGCCAGACCTTCTGCTTCACGCATGATTTCGAAGTTACGGGTCAGCGCACCAGTCGGGTCACCGATCATCGCGTATTTGATTTTCGCGATGGTTTCAGAAGAACCGTGCCAGGCTTTGTGGGTAAAGTGGGTGTCGGTAGAAACAGAGTAGATATCTACGCCCAGTTTCTGGAATTCTTCGTGATGATCAGCCACGTCGCCCAGTTCGGTCGGGCAAACGAAGGTAAAGTCAGCTGGGTAGAAGAAGAAAACACTCCATTTACCCTCAACGTCTTTCTCGGTTACGTCGATAAATTCGCCGTTTTTGAATGCTGCGTTTTTGAACGGTTTAATTTTGGTGTTAATGATAGACATCGGGTGACCTCCGTTAAAAGATGTGATGCAGGTTACATAATTTTCGGGCCAACATCTAATATGCAGCCGTTATCAATTGGATAAACAAAAGCTATCAAACGCGGTAAGGCCCGAGGGGTGCGGCCTGCCGCGGCATTCTACACAGAAATAACCCTGATTTAACGTGGTTTATCTTTTTGCCGCATCGCTGCTACTTTTGAGTTAACCGCCTGCTGGAGTTTATCTGTGCAAATCCGATTTTTTCAGGAAGCTGATCGCCCTTTTCTGCGCACGTTGTTCCTCGCCGCACGCCGTTCCAACTGGACCTGGCTTAAGGGGGATGACTGGCAGTTGGAAGATTTTGACCGGGTGATCCTCGGTGAGACGGTGCTGGTGGCCGAGGTGGACGGACATCGCGCCGGGTTTGCCGGGGTGCTGGATAATGATAATTTCCTGCATAGCCTGTATGTTGACCCGGCTTTTCAGGGCCAGGGCGTTGGCAGTGCATTGCTGAAAGCCGTGCAGGCACGTTTTACCGGCACCGGCGCGTTAAAATGTTTGCTGCTGAATGTGCCGGCGCAACGCTTTTATCTGCAACATGGCTGGCAAAAGGTGGCGCAAGGTGAAAGCGATCAGGGGAAATATCTGTTGATGCACTATCCGCTGGCGACACGCACCAGCGGAACCTGAACCCTTAAACCGCGCGGAAGGCGATATCGCCGGGGATTACTTCCCCCTGCCAGTAAAGCTGCGCGGCGACACGTCCCGCCAGTTGGCGATACAACGCGGTAAACTCGCTATCGGGACGGCGGATCACCGTCGGCTCGCCATCATCCAGATCCTCACGCAAGTTAATATGCAAAGGCAACTGAGCCAGCAGACGGGTGTTGTAATCCTGCGCCAGCTTTTGTGCCCCGCCAGTGCCAAAGATCGGCTCATGATGACCGCATTCGCTACAGATATGAATGCTCATGTTCTCCACCACGCCAAGTACCGGCACGTTGACCTTCTCGAACATCACAATCCCTTTGCGTGCATCAATTAACGCAATGTCCTGGGGCGTAGTGACCACCAGCGCACCCGTGACGGGCACATTCTGTGCCAGCGTCAGCTGGATATCGCCAGTGCCGGGCGGCATATCCAGCACCAGATAATCCAGATCCGGCCACAAGGTTTCATTCAGCAACTGCATCAGTGCCTTGCTGGCCATAGGGCCACGCCACACCATCGCGTTGTCATCCGTCACCAGATAACCAATCGAGTTAGTTGCCAGCCCGTGCGCCATAATCGGTGCCATATGGGTGCCATCTGGCGAGGTCGGTCGTTGGTTTTCGGTGCCGAGCATATTCGGGATCGACGGACCGTAAATATCCGCATCAAGGATGCCGACGCGCGCGCCTTCCGCCGCCAATGCCAGCGCCATATTCACCGCGGTACTCGATTTACCGACGCCGCCCTTGCCTGAACTCACGGCGATGATATTTTTCACTCCGGTGGCTCCGGGATGATTTTTCACCCGCTTCAGCGTGGCGATATCGTGCCGTAGCCGCCAGTCAATGGCATCGCTCTGCGTCAGTCGCAGCAGCTCGCCACTGGTCTGTGCTTTCAACTCTTCAAACGCACTGGCCCAGGCGAAAGGCATCACCAGTTCAAGATGCAGTTTGCCATCCAGTAACGCCACATGGCGCAACGCTTTCAGGGTGGTCAGATTGTGTTGCAGTGTCGGGTGTTCAAAGCCACTCAGCACGCCCATCACCACGGCACGTAGGGCCTCGGGTGAATATTGTTCCCGGGATAGTGAAGTCATCCCCGCTCCTTACTCTTTATTCTGACGCTGAATTTCAGCGATGTGTTTTCAATAATATCAGATAGGCGCTAAATGTGACCGTGGTTGTCCCCAGAGAGTGCTTCGGTTAACATCTTAAGCCCGATTTTTCATTTACAGAAAGCTACGCAAACTATGACTCAAGTCGCTAAAAAAATTCTGGTAACGTGCGCGCTGCCATACGCGAACGGTTCAATCCATCTCGGCCACATGCTCGAGCATATCCAGGCAGACATTTGGGTGCGTTACCAGCGAATGCGTGGCAATCAGGTTTACTTCATCTGCGCTGATGATGCGCACGGCACACCGATCATGCTGAAAGCCCAGCAGCTCGGTATCGCGCCTGAGCAGATGATTGCTGAGATGAAGCAGGAACACGAGACAGATTTCGCCGGCTTCGACATCAGCTATGACAACTATCACTCGACGCACGGCGATGAGAACCGCCAGCTGTCGGAGCTGATTTATCGCCGTCTGAAAGAGAACGGCTTTATTAAAAATCGCACCATCTCTCAACTGTTCGACCCGGAAAAAGGCATGTTCCTGCCTGACCGTTTCGTCAAAGGTACCTGCCCGAAATGTAAATCGCCGGATCAGTATGGTGACAACTGTGAAGTCTGTGGCGCGACCTACAGCCCGACGGAATTGATCGAGCCAAAATCCGTCGTCTCTGGTGCGACACCGGTGATGCGTGATTCCGAACACTTCTTCTTCGACCTGCCGTCTTTCAGTGAAATGCTTCAGGCATGGACCCGTTCTGGCGCGTTGCAGGAGCAAGTGGCGAACAAGATGCAGGAGTGGTTCGAGTCTGGCCTGCAACAGTGGGACATCTCGCGTGATGCCCCGTATTTCGGCTTCGAAATCCCTGATGCTCCGGGCAAATATTTCTACGTATGGCTTGATGCGCCTATCGGCTATATGGGTTCCTTTAAGAACCTGTGCGACAAACGCGGCAATATCGATTTTGACGAATTCTGGAAACAAGATTCCACTACCGAGCTGTATCACTTTATTGGCAAAGATATCGTTTATTTCCACAGCCTGTTCTGGCCAGCGATGCTGGAAGGCAGCCAATACCGTAAGCCGACTAACCTGTTTGTACACGGCTATGTGACGGTAAACGGCGCGAAGATGTCGAAATCACGCGGCACCTTCATCAAGGCCAGCACCTGGTTGCAGCACCTGGATGCCGACAGCCTGCGTTACTACTACGCGGCGAAGCTCTCTTCACGCATTGATGATATCGATCTGAATCTGGAAGACTTCGTCCAGCGCGTCAACGCAGACATCGTCAACAAAGTGGTGAACCTGGCGTCACGTAACGCGGGCTTCCTGACCAAACGCTTTGGCGGCAAACTGTCGGCTGAGCTGGCGGACCCTGCGTTGTATCAGACCTTTATCGATGCTTCTGAGAAGATCGGCGAAGCCTGGGCCAGCCGTGAATATAACCGCGCAATCCGTGAAATCATGGCGCTGGCGGATCTCGCCAACCGTTATGTGGATGAGCAGGCACCGTGGGTGGTAGCGAAACAGGAAGGCCGTGACGCTGACCTGCAAGCCATCTGTTCAATGGGTATCAACCTGTTCCGCGTACTGATGACCTGGCTGAAGCCGGTACTGCCGTCGCTCAGCGCGCGTGCAGAAGCCTTCCTGCAAAGCGAATTGAGCTGGGATGCCATTCAGCAACCGCTGTTGGATCACAACGTGGCACCGTTCAAAGCGCTGTATGGCCGCATTGAGATGGCTAAAGTCGACGCCCTGGTTGAAGCATCAAAAGAAGATGCTGCCGCGGCCAACAAACCGGCTGTTACCGGACCTTTGGCTGACGCGCCGATTGGCGATGCCATCACCATTGATGATTTCGCTAAAGTCGATATGCGCGTGGCGCTGATCGAGAAGGCTGAGCTGGTGGAGGGTTCGGATAAATTGCTGCGTCTGGAGCTGGATCTTGGCGGCGAAAAACGTCAGATCTTCTCGGGTATCCGTGCTGCCTATCCGGATCCGTCCGTGTTGGTCGGCAAGATGACCATCATCGTTGCCAACCTGGCACCGCGTAAGATGCGTTTTGGTATCTCGGAAGGCATGGTGCTGTCAGCCGGACCGGGTGGAAAAGACCTGTTTGTATTGTCGGTGGATAGCGGCGCGCAACCGGGGATGCCGGTAAAATAATACGCTGCTGTTACCCTCACCCCGGCCCTCTCCCGCAAGCGGGAGAGGGAGATGTTTGTGCGGCCCTCTCCCGCTTGCGGCAGAGGGAGATGTTTGTGCGGCCCTCTCCCGCTTGCGGGAGAGGGAGATGTTTGTTCGGCCCTCTCCCGCTTGCGGGAGAGGGTTAGGGTGAGGGTGACCAATTAAGTTGCCGATAAATCTCCTCCACCACCGCATCTAATTCGCAAAACACCTGATTATTCCAGAAGCGAATCACCCGCCATCCGCAACGATGCAAATAGGCTGTCCTGACTTCATCGTAGTGCAACGTCGATTGTTCAGCGTGCTGACCACCATCAAGCTCGATAACCAGTAAACGCTCGATACAGGCAAAGTCGACAATGTAACGTCCGATTGCGTATTGCCGACGGAATTTTACCCCGCATAAATTCCGGTCACGCAAAAAACGCCATAACCGAAGTTCCGCCTCAGTCATATTCTTGCGAAGCTCACGTCGCAGCAGAATCGCTCTTTTCATTCTCACCTCCTTATGAACGCCGCCAGACTATGCTTTTTTACCGGGTCTGTCTGGAAATGCCGCCAAACCCGGAATCTGTCTCGCAATGTGATCTCTGGCACGCTATGCGCTTAATGCGTATGATGAAGTCCTGAGAAAACAGGAGCCTGTCATGCCCACCGTGCTGTCTGTCTGCTGGCGCTATTTACGTGCCTTTGTCATTATTTACGCTGCTCTTTATGCCGGAATCGGCATTGCCGCCCTTCTCCCGATCACCATTCCCGGTAGCATCATCGGTATGTTGCTGTTGTTTGCCTTGCTGGCACTGCAAATTCTGCCGGTTGATTGGGTCAAGCCTGGCTGCCACTTGATGATCCGCTACATGGCGTTGCTGTTTGTGCCGATCAGTGTTGGCGTGATGGGCTATACCGACATCCTTACCGCCCAATTCGGTCCGATTGTGGTTTCCTGCCTGGTCAGTACTTTCCTGGTGTTGGTGGTGGTGAGCCTGAGCGCTGAACGGATGCAACGGCCAAAAGTGAGGAAGGAATCGAACGATGAGTGACATCTGGTGGTCATTACCCCTCACCCTCGCCGCTTATTTCCTGGCACGCAAGCTGGCCGCGAAAATCAATATCTCCATCATTAATCCGCTGCTGGTGGCGATGGCGATTGTGATTCCAATTTTGTTGCTCACCCATATGCCTTATGCGCGTTACTTCGCGGGCAGTGCGCTGCTGAATCAATTATTACAACCTGCCGTGGTTGCACTGGCCCTGCCGTTGTATGAGCAGATGCATCAAATCCGCGCGCGCTGGAAAACCATTATCAGCGTCTGTTTTATTGGCAGCCTGACCGCCATGATTTCCGGCACCGCCATTGCGTTATGGCTGGGAGCGACCCCGGAGATCGCCGCCACCATTATGCCGAAATCCGTCACCACGCCGATCGCGATGGCCGTGTCCGGCTCGCTGCATGGTATTCCCGCCATCAGCGCCATCTGCGTGCTGATTGCTGGGGTGCTGGGTGCCGTGTTCGGTCATATGCTGCTGAATCTGTTACAGGTAAAAAGCAAAGCATCGCGGGGACTAGCCATTGGCAATGCTTCGCATGCGTTGGGTACTGCGCGAGCGGCGGAAATTGATTATCAGGAAGGGGCATTCAGTTCTCTGGCGTTGGTGATTTGCGGCATTATTACGTCGTTACTGGCACCGTTTCTCTACCCGGTCCTGATGCACTGGCTGAGATGAAACTTGCGAGAGATCTCTCAAAGTTGAAACGCGCAAATCGTCTTACATTGTCAGAGAGATATAGATCACATATAAACCTTCTGGCGGCGTGCCGCCGCTGACGAGGTAACGAGGCCATTATGCATCCAAGATTCACTTCCGCTTTCTCTGCCCTGCCGCTCAGACTGCAACAGGCGCTGCAACCCTTGCTGGACGCGGCCGATTTTCATGGCGTGCTGCATGCCAATGAAGTGACACAGCTACAGCAGGCTACCGGTCTGGATGCAGATGCCCTCGCTCTCGCGCTGTTGCCATTGGCGGCATCCTGCGCGATTGCCCCGGTGTCGAACTTTAACGTGGGCGCGATCGCGCGCGGCATCAGTGGCAACTGGTATTTTGGTGCCAATATGGAGTTCCGCAACGCCCCGTTGCAGCAGACAGTACATGCTGAGCAAAGCGCTATCACCCATGCCTGGCTGCGTGGTGAAACCCGGCTGGAAACCATCACCGTCAACTACACACCTTGCGGGCACTGCCGCCAGTTTATGAATGAACTGAACAGTGGCACCGCAATTCGCGTCAGCCTGCCGGGACGGGCAATCCGCACCCTTGGCGATTATCTGCCCGATGCCTTTGGCCCGGCAGATTTGAATATTGCCGAACGTTTGCTCACCCCGGTTGATCATGGTTTTGCTTTGCAGGGCGATACACTGCAACAGGCAGCCATCGAAGCCGCCAATCAAAGCCATGCACCCTACAGTCAGAGCTACAGCGGCGTGGCGCTACGCAGTCGCAGTGGGCAGATTTTTACCGGACGCTACGCCGAAAATGCCGCGTTTAATCCCAGCCTGCCACCGCTACAGGCAGCATTGATTCTGATGAATATGCATAACGAAGCCCTGGATGGCATTCAGCAGGCGGTACTGGCGGAGTGTCAGACGGCAACCCTCAGCCAGCGAGATGCCACGCGTGCGACACTTGCGGCGCTGGGTTGTCATGCGTTTGCAACAGAAACCTTGTCAGCCATCGCAGTTAAGTGATCCTTTTACCGCTTTTGTGACCTTTTATTAACAAAAGCTGTACATCCGCAGGAAATTTCATAGGATCGGGCGCCAGAAATCACTTCACAATAAGAAAGGCTGGCGTTACCTTTCCCGGCGACACGCCAGAAAACACTGCAACCGGAGCAAACATTGCATGGAACTCGAGTACGAAAGTAAACGTCCGCTGTATATTCCTTACGCGGGTCCGATCCTGCTGGAATTTCCGCTGTTGAACAAAGGCAGCGCCTTCTCTCTCGAAGAACGTAATGAATTCAATCTTAATGGCCTGCTGCCCGAAGCGGTTGAAACCATTGAAGAACAGGCAGAGCGTGCCTGGCGTCAATTCCAGGATTTTAAGAACAATAACGACAAGCACGTCTATCTGCGTAATATCCAGGACACCAACGAAACCCTGTTCTACCGACTGCTGGACAATCATCTGGAAGAGATGATGCCGATCATCTACACCCCGACGGTCGGTGCCGCCTGTGAACACTTCTCCGAGATTTATCGTCGCGCACGCGGCGTGTTTATTTCCTATAACAATCGCGACCGCATCGAAGACATGCTGCAAAACGCCACCAAACAGAACGTGAAGGTAATTGTGGTCACGGATGGTGAACGTATTCTCGGCCTCGGTGACCTCGGCATCGGCGGCATGGGGATCCCGATTGGTAAACTTTCGCTGTATACCGCCTGTGGTGGCATCAGTCCGGCGTATACCCTGCCGGTAGTGCTGGATGTAGGTACCAATAACCAGCAATTGCTGAATGACCCGCTGTACATGGGCTGGCGTCATCCGCGTATTTCTGGCGAAGAGTACGAAGCCTTCGTTAATGATTTTATCCAGGCCGTTAAACGCCGCTGGCCGAAAGTTCTGCTGCAATTTGAAGACTTCGCCCAGAAAAACGCCATGCCGCTGCTGGAACGTTATCGTGATGAAATCTGCTGCTTCAACGATGATATTCAGGGCACCGCCGCGGTGACCGTGGGTACGTTGATCGCCGCCAGCCGTGCCGCAGGCAGCCGCCTGTGCGAACAAAAAGTGGTGTTCCTGGGTGCCGGTTCTGCTGGCTGTGGTATCGCCGAACAAATTATCGCGCAAATGAAGTCGGAAGGTCTGAGCGATGATGAAGCACGCTCTCGTGTCCTGATGGTGGATCGCTTTGGTCTGCTGACCGACAAATTGCCAAATCTGCTCGATTTCCAGAGCCGTCTGGTGCAGAAGAGCGACAATCTGAAGGGCTGGGATATCACCAGTGATTCGATCTCTCTGTTGGATGTGGTACGCAACGCCAAACCGGATATCCTGATTGGTGTTTCCGGACAGCCAGGTCTGTTCACCGAAGAGATCATTCGTGAGATGAACAAGCACTGCAAACGCCCGATTGTGATGCCGTTGTCCAATCCAACCTCGCGCGTTGAAGCAACTCCGGCAGATATTATCGCCTGGACCGACGGAGCCGCACTGGTGGCAACTGGCAGTCCGTTTGCACCGGTGAACTGGAAAGGTAAAACTTATCCGATTGCCCAGTGCAACAACTCCTATATCTTCCCCGGTATCGGTCTGGGTGTGATTGCCGCGGGTGCTTCGCGCGTCACCGATTCGATGCTGATGACCGCCAGCCGCGCTTTGGCTGATTGTTCACCGCTGGTGAATGATGGTGAAGGTCCGGTGCTGCCGGAGATCAAGGATATCCAGGGCGTATCGAAAGTGATTGCGATGGAAGTGGGCAAAGCCGCGCAGCTGGCAGGTGTCGCGGTGGTGACCTCAGAAGATGTCCTGTCACAAGCCGTCAACAATAACTTCTGGCTGCCGCAGTACCGTCACTATCGTCGTACTTCAATCTGATGCTGTTCCATGCCGGGCTGTGACACAGGCCCGGCAGTGCTTAAAAAAACGCCAGCCAACTGGCGTTAACTTGCTTCCCGCAGATGCCTAAAGTAGCCTTTAACCATTACTTTTTCCGCCAACCGAGTGCCTGCGTGCATGATTAAACGCATTTTCATTGGTCTGCTTTTCATCATCTTACTGATGATGGCGACCGCGCTTGGCCTCGATCGCTGGATTAGCTGGAAAACGGCTCCTTACATCTATGAAAACGTTGCCTCGCTGCCGCATCGGCAGGTCGGCGTGGTGTTAGGCACTGCCAAGTATTATCGTACCGGCGTTATCAACCAGTATTACCTGTATCGCATTCAGGGCGCACTCAACGCCTACAACAGTGGCAAAGTGAATTACCTGCTGCTGAGTGGTGACAATGCGCTGCAAAGCTACAACGAGCCGATGACCATGCGGCGCGATTTGATCAAAGCAGGTGTCGATCCAGCGGATATCGTGCTCGATTATGCTGGATTTCGTACGCTGGACTCGATAGTGCGCACCCGCAAGGTTTTCGACACCAACGATTTCATCATCATTACCCAGCGTTTCCACTGCGAGCGTGCATTGTTTATCGCCTTACATTTAGGGATCCAGGCGCAGTGCTATGCCGTGCCTTCGCCAAAAAATATGCTGACAGTGCGTTTCCGCGAGGTGGGTGCTCGCCTGGGTGCGCTGGCGGATCTTTATCTGATGAAACGTGAACCGCGATTTTTAGGGCCGCTGGTGCCAATCCCGGCACTGCATGAAGTGCCGGAGGATGCACAGAGTTATCCGGCAGTCACACCGGAACAGTTGCTGGAACTGGAACAGAAGCTGAAGAAATAACCCGATGCCGCTACGGGAATAACAAAAGGGCCGCTTATAGCGGCCCTTGTTGTTAACGGTATGGTTATTTCTTGCGTGCGTATTTCAGTGAATCCAACGCCACGGCGAAGATAATGATGCCGCCCTTGATGATGTACTGCCAGTAAGGGTTAACACCGATATAGGTCAGACCGTAGTTAATAACGGTGAAGATGATCACACCGGTCACCACACCCGCTACCGTACCAACACCACCGGCGAAGGAGACGCCGCCGACCACACAGGCCGCGATCGCATCCAGTTCATACATAAAGCCGAGGTTGTTGGTAGCACTACCGATACGCCCCGCTTCCAGCATCCCACCGAAGGCATAGAACACCCCCGACAACGCATACACCAGAATCAGGTTCAACGGGACGTTTACGCCAGAGACTTTCGCCGCTTCCGGGTTACCACCGATAGCGAAGATGTTTTTACCGAAACGCGTTTTGTTCCACAGAATCCACACGAACACGATAGCGATGATGGCGTAGAAGGTGATGTATGACAGTTTGAAATCGCCAAAGCGGAAGAAGCCCTGAGCAAACTTCGAGAAGCCCGCATCAAAACCAGCAATCGGCGATGCACCGACAAAGTCGTAATACAGCGAGTTAATACCGTAAACGATGATCATGGTGCCAAGGGTGGTGATGAACGGGGTCACTTTCAGGTAAGCAATGATGACACCGTTAACCAGGCCGATGATACCGCCAATCACGCACACGGTGAGGATCACCAGCGGAATCGGCACGGTATCAAGATGCGGGAACACCTTGTTAGCGTTATCCATCGCCTGCAACAGCGTTGCTGCCACCACCGCCGCCAGGCCAACCTGACGACCTGCCGACAAGTCAGTACCCTGGGTGACAATCAACCCGGCGACACCGAGTGCGATAATAATACGCACTGATGACTGGGTCAGAATATTACTCAGGTTCATTAAACTTAAAAATGTCGGATCCTGGAAAATAATAATAGCCAGCAGTACCAACAGGACAACGTAAATGCCGCCCTCTTTTAACCAGGTTAGCGCATTCTTTTTAGTAGTCGCTTTCATGTTAAAGCCCTTGCTTCATTAAAGGTGTAATGACGCTAAACGCAGGATTTCATTCTGCGAGGTCGTTTTAGTATCAACAATGCCCGCTACCTGTCCATTACTCATCACCAGAATGCGATCGGTAATGCCCAACAGTTCTGGCATTTCAGAAGAGATAATAATGATGCCCTTTTCTTTCTTCGCCAGCTCAGCAATCAACTGGTAAATTTCGAATTTTGCCCCAACATCAATACCACGAGTGGGTTCATCCAGCATCAGAATTTCCGGCTGAGTGAGCAACCAGCGGCCAATAATTACCTTTTGCTGGTTACCGCCAGAAAGCGATCCAATTTGTGTATGGTGCCCGGGCGTTTTCACCCGCATCGCATCAATCACCCATTGGGTGTCGCTTTTCATGCGTTTATTGTCCAACAGCCCCATATTATTTTTATACTTTCTGATATTAGAAATAAGCGAGTTAAATCCAATATCGAGGTAAGCATAAATACCGGTAGAACGACGTTCTTCCGTGACCAGCGCAAAACCGTGGTTAATGGCTTCGTTGGCGCTGTGGTTATTAATCGCTTTACCGTGCAATTTGATGGTGCCGCCCGATTTTTCGCGAATACCAAACAGCGTTTCGACGATATCGGTACGTTTGGCCCCCACCAGCCCGGCAATACCCAGGATTTCACCTTTATGCAGATCAAACGAGATATCGCGGATCGACGGTTGGCGCAGCGACGTCAAATGACGCACTTCCAGAATCACTTCACCCGGCACGTTGATTTTGTCCGGGAAGCGCTGGTTAAGCGAACGCCCCACCATCATGGCGATGATCTTATCCATATCCAGCCCTTCCAGCGGCTGGGTGGCAATCCATTGTCCATCACGCAGAATGGTAATCTCATCGCATAACTGGAAAATTTCTTCCATCTTATGCGAGATATATACGATGCCGCAGCCACGATCTTTTAACTTACGGATAATAGTAAAAAGATGATTAACTTCTTTTTCCGTCAGCGATGAAGTGGGCTCATCCATAATAACGATTTTGGCGTCATAGGAGAAAGCCTTGGCAATTTCAATCATCTGCATTTGTGAAACAGAAAGATTGGCCACTTTATCGCGTGGGTCGATATCAATATCCAGTTCTTCAAAGATCGCCTTGGTATCGCGATACATTTTATCCTGATCAACAAACACGCCTTTGCGCGGATAGCGGCCCAGCCACATGTTATCCATTACGCTGCGTTGCAGAACCAGGTTTAATTCCTGATGCACCATCGACACGCCATTTTCCAGCGCCTCTTTGGAGCTTTTGTAATCAATTTCCTCACCCTGAAACAGGATGCTCCCCGTATCCTTTTTATAAATCCCAAACAGACATTTTAATAATGTGGATTTCCCGGCACCGTTTTCACCCATTAATGCGTGAACTGAGTGAGGGCGCACTTTTAAATTCACATTATCTAAGGCTTTAACCCCTGGAAATGATTTTGAGACATTCGTCATCTCCAGCAGATATTCACGCTGTGTGGTCGGATTATCACTGGCCATAATTTACCTGGCTAAAAAAAGCGTTGGTCAGATGCAATAAGGCGCGGCGAAACGCCGCGCCCAGGACGGATTACTTCACAAACTGGGACAGATTTTCTTTATCTACCGGTACATAAGGAACACGGACGATCTTATCAACCATCTTGAAGTTGGTACCTTCAGTCGCTGGCTTGCCGTCAGCCAGGTTTTTCGCCATATCCAGCGTAGCTTTGGCCTGGTTTTCCGCATCGTTCAGCACCGTACCAGCCAGCGCGCCAGATTTGATCAGCGCCAGGGCTTCCGGCAGGGCGTCAACACCGAACACCGGGATAGAGGTCATGTTGTGTGCTTTCAGTGCTTCAACCGCACCCATTGCCATCGCATCGTTGTTGGCGATTACCACTTCGATTTTCTTAGAGTTAGGGCCAGACAACCAGGCGTCCATCTTATCTTTCGCCTGTGCGGTGTCCCACATCGCGGTATCCATCGCTAACTGCTGGGTTTTGATACCGTCTTTGTTCAGGGTATCAATAACGTATTTGGTACGGGCTTCCGCATCCGGGTGGCCCGGTTCGCCTTTCAGCAGCACAAACTGGATTTCGCCATCTTTGTTCAGATCCCACGCCGGAGTCGCTTTCCAGTGTTTCTCAATCAGTTTGCCCTGGATAACGCCAGACTCTTTGGAGTCAGTACCCACGTAGTAGGCTTTGTCATAGCTGGCCAGCACTTTCGCGTTCGGTTCTTTGTTGAAGAACACCACCGGCACATCATTCGCTTTGGCTTTATCAATCACCACCGCCGCTGCCGCCGGGTCTACCAGGTTGATCGCCAAAGCTTTCACGCCTTTGGCCATCAGCACGTCAATCTGGTCGTTCTGTTTTGACTGGTCATTCTGCGAGTCATTCATCAGCAGCTGCACGCCGCCCACTTTCTTCGCTTCACTCTCAATGTCCTTACGCACCATGGACATAAAGTTGTCGTCATATTTGTAAATGGTCACGCCAATACGGGTATCGGCGGCGTGAGCAGTTGCACCAAACATCATGCTGGCAACCAGTGCTGTGAGCGTGAAAACCTTCTTATTCATGGTATCTCCGGTTTTTTTATGCAGGGTATTTCATCGCGCCGTGCTGCTCTGCGGCAGACAACGCAGTCGGTTGAAACTCTCTGATGGGTGGTTGCATAACGCTTAAGCCGAACCCCATCGTTTTCCTGACTTCCCTGTGCGTAACCGCTTCCTGAAGAATGTTGTGAACCATTTCAATCGGCTGCTGAAACCATACCGGGGAAGGAAAACCCGGCGTTACATAATGTTTCAGTCCGGTAAGACGCTGCCATCATAGTGAGCGCCATGTTAATTAACTGTGAATACAATCACAGATTGAAAACGGTTACACTGCCCCATCGCCTGAATTAGTGACGGACTCCACATTTTGCCGCTGGGCCACGGAGTGGCGACGCACCAGCGTTGGCATAAAGCAATGCGTGGCATTGTGATCAAGTTCGCCAGCCGCCCCTTTCAGCGCCAGTTCGGTAGCCAGTTTTGCCATTGAAACAATGGGATAGCGCACCGTCGTCAGTTGCGGATCGGTATAACGCGAGATAGGAATGTCATCGAAACCGATGACGGAGAAATGTTGTGGCACCTGAATGCCGTTATCCTTCAGCGCGGTGAGCGCGCCTGCGGCCATGCCGTCGTTATAGGAAAAGACGGCGGTTAAATGTTGGTTACGTCCCAGTAACTCCACCATCGCCGCTTCACCGCCTTGCATATCGGGTTCAGCCTGGGCGATCCAACTCTCTGGCGGGCGTATTCCCTGCTCTGCCAGCGCCTGCAACCACCCTTCACGGCGCTGCGCGACGTCCTCAATCGGATGGCTGGAGCTGAGGAAACCAATGCGTTGATGGCCCTGCTGTAACAACATGCGCGTGGCAACCAGCGCACCGGTGACATTATCCAGACAGACGCAACGGTCCTCATAGCCTGGAATAGTACGATTAATCAGTACCATACCCGGAACCTGTTCGAGGAATTGCGCCAGCTCGGCGTCTGAAAGCGTTTTCGCGTGTACCACCAGCGCGTTGCAACGCTGGCGGATCAACACCTCAATCGCGTGGCGTTCTTTCTCTTCCTGATGCCAGGAATTGCTGATCAGCACATGTTTATGCATACGCTGAGCGACGGTATCAACCGATTTCACCAACGCACCAAAAAAGGGGTCAGACACGTCCATCACCACGACACCAATGGTATCGCTGACCTGGGTTGCCAGCGCCTGAGCATTGGCGTTGGGGCGATATCCCAAGGTTTCCACCGCCTGTAGCACGGCGTCGCGGGTATCTGGCGTAACGGCACTGCTGTTATTGAGCACTCGCGAGACGGTGGCTACCGACACACCGGCCTGACGGGCGACATCACGAATCGTTATCATGCAGCTGTTCCACAGAGGAGAAAATGCGCCTGGCGCGCGTAACGGCGCTATTCTGTCAGGGCATTTGTGGGCACAGCGTGAATTACGTCACACGGATGAAAACGGTTACATACAATTCTGCAACCTTTGTGATGGCCGTCATTATCTTTACGGGATCGCGTTACTTGATTTACCGGCAGCAAGGGCGGTCAGTTTCCGCCATAGCCACTCCATCGGCCCCTGGCGGAACGCGCGCAACCACAATACGGAAAACAGGATATTAACCAGCCAGATAGCCGGAACGAAAGCCAGCAGGTGCAGCCGGTCAAACTTCATAAACAGGCCAAAACGGTAGAACAGCGTGGTGCAGATTAAGGTCTGAAGCAGGTAGTTACTGAGCGCCATGCGTCCGACACATTGAATGGCAAAGCTGATGCGCGTGCGGGCGATTTGCGGCCAGAATCCCAGGCAAAGCGCGGCATAGCCGAGGCTGATAAACGGGCTGGCCACATCGCGCGGCACCTGTAAGTAAAAGCCACTCCAGAGGAATTCCCAACCAAGGTGCCACTGGGCGACGATGCCGGGGATGGCAATCAACCAACCCACACCCAGCAACATCACTGCCGCACGTCGATAATGCTGCACGCTGAACTGGCCGCTCAGCCAGCCGCTGCGCATCAGTGCCGCACCGATCAGCATCAATCCCGCCAGTTGCCAGCCGTATTGTGATGCCAGCGCCATCAGGCTGGATGCAAGGTGATCGAGCCGGTTTTGCACCGTCTCCCAACCGCCCAGCAGCTTCCAGTAACGTTCATATTGCAGATCGGCCGCTCCCGGCAACCAGGAACGGCTGGGCTGCGGCGTGGAAATCGCCCCAAACACCACCAGCACCCCACACCCCACCAGATACAGCAGCACGCCAGTTTGCAGCAAGGCTCGATCGGAGGGCACTTCACGCAGCATGCGCCAGATAATCAGCCCAACCAGGCCATAATCCAGCAGGATATCCCCTTCCCAAAAAAACACCGCGTGGATAAAACCAAGCAGCACCAGCAGCGATAAGCGCGATGTTATCCAGCGGCTGCCGCGCGGGATCTGCATATGCAGACCGGCCCCGAACAATAACGCAAACATTGTGAGGAATTTGAGTTGGGCCAGGCCATCCATGATCGCCCAGGTCCAGGCATCGGACAACGATATGTCACCCTGCCAGGCCGGGTTGAGGTAGGCCGCCGAAGGTAAACCAAAGCCGACAATGTTGAGCAGTAAAATGCCGAGGATGGCGCAACCACGAATGAAATCCAGCGCGAGATAGCGTTGCATCGGGTGTCCTGAGAGAAAAATGAAAACGGGCGGCAAACGCCGCCCAAATTAATTAGTTGTGACGCACTGCGCGCAGAAACTCCTGACGGGTATTCTGGCTGGATTTGAACAAACCACCTAACGAGGTGGTGGTGGTCGCACTGGTGGCATCCTTGACGCCGCGCGCTTTCACGCAGTAATGCACCGCATCGATCGACACCGCCACATTGTTGGTGCCCAGCAACGTTTGCAGCGCCACCAGCACCTGCTGGGTCAGACGCTCCTGCACCTGGGGGCGCTGGGCAAAGAACTGCACGATGCGGTTGATTTTCGACAGGCCAATGACCTTGTCTTTCGGGATATAAGCGACCGTGGCTTTCCCATCGATAATCACAAAGTGATGTTCGCAGGTGCTGGTCAGCGTGATATCACGTACCGTCACCATCTCATCCACTTTCATCTTGTTTTCGATAACGGTGATTTTCGGGAAGTTGGCGTAGTCAAGACCTGAGAAAATTTCATCAACATACATCTTGGCGATGCGATGCGGTGTTTCCATCAGGCTGTCATCTTCCAGGTCGAGATTCAGCAGCTGCATAATTTCGGTCATATGACCGGCGATCTGACGCTTACGGGTTTCGTCGTCCATCTCGCGCACCGGGGCGCGTAACGGCGTTTCCAGGCCACGCGCCAGCAGCGCTTCATGAACCAGGGCGGCTTCCTGACTTAAGGTGCTCATCGTACTCTTCTCCGGCAGGTGATGCGCCCGCAGATTTTTGCCTGCGGGGGAAATTCTGAGCGCGTATTGTGAAACACTCCGCGCCCTTAATCCAGCAATCAATCTGATTGGAGATGAAAGCTTTTCATGGTGCCGCGCGACGCAACACCAGAGCTCCGGCCAGCAACAAACCGGCTCCGGCTACCCACAACGCCGGCTCCAGCTGATGCCACAGCAGCGAGGAGATCCACGACAATAATGGCCCACCCAATTGCCCGACGGCATAACCGGTGGTCAGCAGCCCGGCCAGATAACGTGTATGCTGCGGAGCCAGTTCGCGGCCATACTGCAACGCCAGCTGCACCACGCACAGGAAGCCGCCACCAATTAACGCAGCCCCGATCATCAGGCCATTCAGCCCCGGCATAACACTGGCCGCAATCACCCCCAACGCCTGCGCCCATAACACCAGCGCAAGGCGAAAATGGCTGGTGCCCCAATGTCGGGTCAGGATGCCCAGCACAATCCCCAACACCGCCGCACCGCCGAATACCGGCCAGACAAACTGCGCAAACGCGCTGTGCGGGAAACGCGCAGCAGCCATTTGCGACAGAAAGGTGGCGGGCAGAATATAACCGAATCCGGCCAGGCTGTAGCTCAGCACCAGTCGCTTCAGGTTGCCATTCAGCACCAACGGTGCAGGTGCCTGATCGGGACGATGGAGCTGGCCCTTGCGCGGCAGAAATCGTGCGATGGCGGCAATCAATACCAACGCCAACAGGCCATAAGCGCCCCATGCCAGCGCCGCGCTGGCACCGATGGCGTGCAGCAGTACCGCCAGCATGCCGCTGAGGAAGATGCCGGTACCCGGCCCGGCAAACACCGCCGCCGACAGGCCCGGACGACCGTGGTGCAGCAGCTGCTCATTACTCCACGCCGCCACCAGCACCATCGCCCAACCACTGGCACAACCGATCAGGAAACGGATCAGCCCATGCATCCACGGGCCACTGACGCAGGCGGAGATCAACGTCAGCACCACCGCGCCCCAGACCCCCATCTGTAAACGCCACTCAACGCGTTTGCGTGCGCGCATGGCATCAAAAGAACCGCACAGATAACCGAGGTAGTTGAGCGCCGCCACCAGGCTGGCGCTGGTTAAGGTCAGCTGATGGTCCTGAATCATCAACGGCACCTGCGGCGTGAAAGCAAATCGCCCAATCCCCATAGCAACCACTAAACTTAAGAATGCGCTGAGCGCGACGCGAAACGGCATAACCAACCCCTGATCTTGTTTTATCACTTGCCTCAAGCATGCGCGATGTTTAAACTCACGAAAAGTGAATAATACTAACTAAGTTGTTTACGAGAAGAGAATATGGATTTAGTCCAGTTACGTATGTTCTGTTCTGTAGCCGAAACCGGCTCGCTGGTTCGCGCGGCGGAACAACTGCACCGTGTCCCCTCCAACCTCACTACCCGCCTGCGTCAGCTGGAGGAAGAGTTAGGAGTGGATCTGTTTATCCGCGAGAAACAACGTATCCGTTTGTCGCCGATGGGCCATAACTTTCTGAATTACGCCCAGCGTATTCTGGCGTTGAGCGATGAGGCGCTGAGTATGACACGCGCGGGCGAACCCGGCGGCAATTTTGCCCTCGGCTCGATGGAAAGCACTGCGGCAACCCGTCTGCCTGGCCTGTTGGCGGCTTATCATCAGCGTTTTCCTGCGGTGGCGCTCTCGCTGATCACCGGCACCTCCGGGGAGATCATCGATAAAGTGCGCGAAGGTACACTGGCGGCAGCGCTGGTGGATGGCCCGGTCACCCACGACGACTTAAACGGTTGTATCGCTTTTCGGGAAGAGATGGTGCTGATCACCAGCCTTGAACATAAACCGATTAAAAACGCACGGGATACCCAGGGCGACACGCTGTTTGCCTTCCGTAACAGCTGCTCGTATCGCGTCAAACTTGAGTCCTGGTATCGCGACAGCCAAACCGCACCGGACAGCGTGATGGAAATCCAGTCCTACCACGCCATGATGGCCTGTGTGGCGGGAGGGGCCGGCGTCGCGATGATCCCGGCCTCGGTGCTGAACCAGATGCCGGGTAAAGTTCGGGTACAGGAACACGCGTTGCCACCGGAGTATCGCGACACCGCCACCTGGCTGATGTGGCGGCGTGATGCCTTCACTCCCAACGTGGAAGCGTTGAAGTATTTGATTATTGAACAATTTGACGACCGGCCGCTCAATGATGAGTTAATGCATCCTTTGCATGCTGCTGAGTAATTTTAACCCTTATCACGACCAACGGGCTGTTTGGCCCGCATCTACAGGAAGAGGAATTGCATGAACATGATTAAAACCCGTGCCGCCGTTGCCTGGGCAGCTGGTGAACCGCTGAAAATCGAAGAAGTGGATCTGATGCCACCACAGAAAGGCGAAGTGCTGGTGCGCATTGTGGCGACCGGTGTGTGCCACACCGATGCTTATACCCTGTCGGGTAAAGATCCGGAAGGCGTGTTCCCGGCGATCCTTGGCCATGAAGGCGGCGGCATCGTGGAAGCGGTTGGTGAGGGTGTGACCAGCGTGGCCGTCGGCGACCATGTGATCCCGCTGTACACCCCGGAGTGTGGCAAATGTAAGTTCTGCCTGTCGGGCAAAACCAACCTGTGCCAGGCGATTCGCGCCACCCAGGGCAAAGGCTTGATGCCGGATGGCACCACCCGTTTCTTTAAAGACGGTCAGCCGATTTTCCATTATATGGGTACCTCGACCTTCTCTGAGTACACCGTCGTGCCGGAAATTTCGCTGGCGAAAATCAGCAAAGAAGCGCCGCTGGAAGAAGTGTGCCTGCTGGGCTGTGGCGTCACCACCGGTATGGGTGCGGTGATGAACACCGCCAAGGTGAAAGAAGGCGATACCGTGGCGATCTTCGGCCTGGGCGGTATCGGTCTGTCGGCGATTATCGGCGCGAAAATGGCGAAAGCTGGCCGCATTATCGGTATCGATCTCAACACCAGTAAATTCGATCTGGCACGCAAACTGGGCGCCACCGATCTGATTAACCCGAAAGATTATGACAAGCCGATTCAGGATGTCATCGTCGAGTTGACGGATGGCGGCGTGGATTTCTCATTCGAATGTATCGGTAACGTCAACGTGATGCGCTCCGCGCTGGAATGCTGCCACAAGGGTTGGGGCGAATCCGTGATCATCGGTGTGGCGGGTGCCGGGGAAGAGATCTCCACCCGTCCGTTCCAGTTGGTGACCGGTCGCGTATGGCGTGGTTCCGCATTCGGCGGCGTGAAAGGCCGTACCCAGCTGCCGGGTATCGTGCAGGATTACCTCGACGGGAAATTCGCGCTCAACGATTTCATCACCCACACCATGCCGCTGGAAGAGATTAACGACGCCTTTGAGTTGATGCATGAAGGAAAATCCATCCGCTCGGTGGTGCATTTCAACAAATAAGCAGGAGGCGTTATGGCATCCACTCTGGAATTGCTGGAAGAACATCGCATGTTTGGTGGCTGGCAACAGCGCTGGCGGCATTATTCAGCGGTGCTGAACTGCCCGATGATCTTCAGCATTTTTTTGCCGCCGCCGCAAGACGACACACCGCCGCCGGTGGTGTGGTTCCTCGCCGGACTGACCTGTACCGACGAGAACTTCACCACCAAAGCGGGTGCGCAGCGCGTGGCGGCGCAGCTGGGTCTGGTGCTGATTATGCCGGATACCAGCCCACGCGGTGACGATGTGGCGAATGACAGTGCTTACGATCTGGGCCAGGGCGCGGGGTTCTACCTCAACGCCACCCAGCAACCGTGGGCCGCGCATTACCGCATGTTCGATTATCTCAGCAAGGAGTTACCGGCACTGGTCGCCGATAACTTCAAGTTGAGCGAACGACAGTCGATTATGGGGCATTCGATGGGCGGCCACGGCGCATTGCTGCTGGCGCTGCGCCTGGGCGGACGTTTCTCTTCGGTGTCCGCTTTTGCACCCATCGTAAATCCGACGGAAGTGCCGTGGGGACAGAAGGCGTTCAGCGCCTATCTGGGCGAGGATCGTGCCGCCTGGCGTGAGTACGATAGCTGCCTGTTGATGAGTGAGGTGGAAAATCGCCTGCCAATCCTGATCGATCAGGGTGACAACGATCAGTTCCTGGCGGATCAACTGCGTCCGGAACGTCTGGAAGAGGTGGCGCGTGAACAGGGTTTCCCGCTGGAGTTACGTATTCAGCCGGGCTACGACCACAGCTACTTCTTTATCGCCAGCTTTGTTGAAGACCATCTGCGTTTTCACGCGAAGCATTTACTGGTGTAACTGACAAAACCTACGTAGCGGCGCGATTTATCGCGCGAGTCTTGAGCACGCAGCTCGAAAAAAACGCGCGATAAATCGCGCCGCTACGAACGCCTTAAATGATAGATTCGGCTACCAGCCCATCAATCATCACCTGCGGCATACCACGCGAGCAGCATTCAATGCGGCCGCGCACCCCATAAACCTGAGCCAGCGTCTCCGGCGTGATCACCTGAACCGGCTCGCCGTCAGCCAGCAGCGTCCCGTTTTTCAACATCAACGCATGATCGGCATGGCGCAGCGCAATGTTGATATCATGTACCACCACCACGGTGACGATATTGCGCAATTGCGTTTCACGGCGTACCAGATCCATAACGTGGAACTGATAGTTAAGGTCCAACGCACTGAGCGGCTCATCGAGCAGCAACAACTCCGGGCGACGAATTAAGGATTGTGCCAAACCGACTAACTGTTTCTGCCCACCCGAGAGTTGGTCCAGATAGCGCATGGCCAGATGTGCAATGCCCAACTGATCCAGCAGATGCATAATTTCTGCTTCGCTGGCTGCGCTGTGCAGACCACCAGAAGCGCGCTGCGCGACAATGATCGATTCCAGCACATGCAGATGCACCCCGGCGGGTAGGGTCTGTGGCAAATAAACCACACGCTGGGCACGACGGGCAAACGGCTGAGTCATCAACTCTTCACCATTCAACCACAACTCGCCCTCCCCCTTGCTTAACCCCGCCAGCGCACGTAGCAGCGTCGACTTACCACAACCATTTGGCCCCAGCAGCACGGTGATTTTACCGCGAGGCAGTTGTGGCACATTGAGGTCTTCAATGACTTTGCGTTTGGGGTAGCCCGCGTAAAAGTGGCTGAGACGTAATCCTTGCTCCATCACACATTCCCCCGATGACGCAAAATAATACTCAGGAAGAACGGCACGCCAACCAGAGAGGTCACGATACCGACCGGAATGATGACGCCGGGGATCAGGTTTTTCGATGCCACAGAAGCCAGCGACAGCACCAGCGCACCGATCAGCGCACTGGCAGGCAGATAATAACGATGGTCTTCACCGAACATCATACGGGCGATATGCGGCGCCACCAGGCCAATAAAGCCAATCGGCCCAACAAACGCCACTGCCAACGCGGAAAGGATGCTGATACGCAGCAGGGTGGCGAGGCGCAGACGGCGCACGTCAATACCGAAACTGATGGCACGATCTTCACCAAGACGCAGCGCGGTCAGCTTCCAGCTACTGAGCATCGAGAAAGGCAGCAGAATGGCAAACGCAGCGGTTAGCACGCCGAGTTTCTCCCAGGATGCGCGCGCCAGACTACCCATGGTCCAGAACACCAATCCCTGAAGCGTATCTTCGCTGGCGATAAACTGCATCATCGACACCAGCGCATTAAAGGTAAACACCAGCGCGATACCAAACAGCACCACGCCTGAGGTAGAGACTCGCGTCCAACGTGTAATGCCGTCCAGCATCAGCGCGGCAAACAGCGCGAAGATAAAGGCGTTAGCCGAGATAAACCACTGGTCCGGTACGCCGGGAATACCAATGCCGAGAATAATCGCCAGCGCCGCACCAAAAGCCGCCGCAGAAGAGACACCAAGGGTGAAAGGGCTGGCCAGCGGGTTATTAAGGATGGTTTGCATCTCCGCACCGGCAAGCCCGAGCGAGAATCCGACCACAATCGCCATCAGCGCATAAGGCAGGCGGATATCCCAGACAATCACTCGTGTACCCGCATCGACGCTATCGGGGTGCGTCAGGGTTTGCCACAGGGTATCTAGTGAAAGACCGGCCGGGCCAAGAGTGAAATCGAGAATTAATGATGCCAGAATCGCCAGCACCAGAACGCCAATCAGCAACATCCTCTGACGCAGCACCTGGTGATAGCGCGTCATGGTATCGATATCGTTGCTGTTTTCCGCCACCAGCGCGGCTTCCGTGGTACGCATTGATCTACCTGTTCCCCGTTGCAATCATAACGGCTGCCACAATAGAGCAGGTGATAATAATTATCAATTTTATCTCTGTTACAAAGAAGCAAAAAAAAGCGCGGACTTTGCCGCGCATTTCTCTTTATTACGTCACTCTTTAAACGTCGGGAAATCCATTTCGTTGTATTTCACAAAACGGGTGCCACGCACCAGCTTGTAACCCAACCAAATCACCAGGAACAGTGGAATACCGATATAGGTTGCCACCACGCCGTACCAGTCAATACGGTCTGCCAGGAACGCCTGATAATTCTGGCCCAGTGTAATAATCAGACACAGCACAAACGCGAAGATAGGTCCAAGCGGGAAGAAACCTGAGCGATAGGGTAAATCCGCCAGATCCCTGCCCTGCGCCATATAGCCGCGACGGAAACGATAGTGGCTGATGGCAATGCCCAACCAGGCGATAAAGCCGGTCATACCCGAGGTGTTCAGCAACCACAGATAAACTTCCTGGTTACCAAATTTCGAGGTCAGGAAGCACAGCCCGGCAACCACGGTGGTGGCATACAGCGCGTTACGCGGCACACCGCCTTTCGACAGTTTGCCAAAAATACGCGGGGCTTTACCTTCACGCGCCAGATTGAACAGCATACGGGTCGAGGCATACATGCCAGAGTTACCCGCTGACAACACCGCCGTCAGGATCACCGCATTCATCACCGCCGCCGCAGACAGCAAACCGGCATTCTGGAACACCAGGGTGAACGGGCTGATGCTGATATCGGTGATGTCGTTATGCAGCAGCTTAGGATCGGTATACGGCAGAATCAGGCTGATGATCAGAATGGCGAACACGTAAAACAGCAGGATACGCCAGAACACCTGACGTACCGCACGCGGAATATTCTTCGCCGGATCTTCAGACTCTCCCGCAGCGATACCAATCAGTTCGGTACCCTGGAAGGAGAAACCAACAATCATTGCCACGCCAATCATCGCGGCAAAACCACCAGCAAACGGCGCATCCCCTACCGTCCAGTTATGCCAGCCCGCATTTTCCGCGCCACGCATAATGCCGACGATCATCAACACGCCGACCACAATAAAGATAATCACGGTGGCGACTTTAATCAGCGAGAACCAATATTCCGCTTCACCAAAGCCTTTAACCGAGATGTAGTTGAGCAGGAACATCAGGCCGAGGAACAGCGCGCTCCAGATCCAGCCGGGGGTATCCGGGAACCAGTAGTTCATTACCAGCTGAGAAGCGACGAGATCGACCGCGATGGTCACTGCCCAGTTGTACCAGTAGTTCCAACCCAGCGCGAAGCCGAAGCCCTCTTCCACGTATTTGGCACCGTAGGTGGCAAAGGAACCGGACACTGGCATAAAGGCGGCCAGTTCGCCGAGGCTGGTCATCAGGAAGTAAACCATCAGCCCGATCAGCGCATAGGAGAGCAGCGCACCGCCCGGACCAGCCTGAGAAATGGTGGCACCCGAGGCGACAAATAGACCAGTGCCGATCGATCCGCCAATGGCGATCATAGTGAGATGGCGCACTTTTATTTCACGGCGCAGCCCAGGTTGTTGTGTTGTTTTTGAGTCATTATGCATGTGTAAACGCTATGCTGAATAAAAATAAGGCGCGATTGTAGCAGCTAAGCCTGCTCTGTATAGCATTCACGTCGGGTTATTAGTTACGTTCATAATCGTTACAAAATTATTAGCCAGTTGCGTTTACTCGCGGCAATACGTCAGGAAACGGTTGAGTGCTTTTGACAGGTGTTTCTGCCGATGATGGATGCGATACAGGGTGCGTGTCAGACGCGGCAGCGGCACCGCTACCTCAACCAACGTGCCGGCTTCCAGCAGATCAGCAATCACCCGCCGTGACAGGCAACTGATGCCCATCCCGTGGCGCACCGCGTGTTTGATCGCCTCGGAATTCCCCAATTCCATACCCAGTTGGAACTGCGGCAAATGCGACAGCAGCAGATAATCGACGATTTCACGCGTACCGGAACCGCGCTCACGCAGGATCCAGGGGGCAGCCGCCAGACTTGCCAGGGTGATCGGTTGTTGCAGGATGGCGGCATCTGGCGCGGCAAACACCACCAACTCATCTTCCAGCCAGGGTTCGCTAATCAATTCCGGCATATGGCATGGCCCTTCAATCAGACCAATATCCACGCGGAAATCAGCCACTGCATTGATGGCATCCTGGCTGTTACCCACGCTCAGTTCCAGCGGCAGCGCGGGAAAATCGCGCCGATACGCCGCAATCATGCCCGGCAACAGGTAGTTGCCAATGGTGCTGCTGGCGAACAGACGGATCGCCCCGTTGTCCTCTTTAAACAGCTGCTCGATTTCGCCAGCCTGCTCCAGTAACCCAACGGCGCGCGGATAAAGCAGACGACCATGCTCGTTTAACACCAGACGTTTGCCGACCCGGTCAAACAGTTGCACGGCAAGCTGGCTTTCCAAATCCGCCAGCGCGGCGCTTACCGCCGACTGCGACAGCGCCAAAACCTGCGACGCCTGCGTCGTTGAGCCACTTTTCAGTACTTCAGTAAAAACCTCGATCTGACGCAGCGTAATGTGCACGCGTCCTCCTCACATTGCTTACCACTTATAATGGTTAATTATAAATATATTATCAATTTCACTTTTAAGCCAGCCAGGCGCACGCTAAAGACCTACTAAGGAGGAGTGTATGGCTGACATAAGCGTAAGCAAAACCCCGTTTCCCTTTCATCACTGGCTACCCGGCTTGCTGCTGACTGCCGCCATTGCGGGCTGTGCCGCGTTACTGGCTCAGCAGCCCTGGCTGGCTGGCGCAGGGTTTGGTGCATTAACGCTGGCGATTATTTTGGGCATCCTGCTCGGGAACAGCCTGTATCCCCGTCTGGCCAGCCAATGTGATAGCGGCGTGCTGCTGGCGAAACAGCGTCTGTTGCGTCTCGGCATTATTCTGTATGGCTTTCGCATTACCCTACAGCAAATTGGTGATGTTGGCCTGAGTGGCGTGTTGATTGATGTGCTGGTGCTCAGCTCGACTTTCATGTTGACCTGTTTTCTCGGCATTCGCCTGCTGAAAATGGATCGCGAAACCGTGTGGCTGATTGGTGCGGGTAGCAGCATCTGTGGGGCAGCGGCAGTACTCGCCAGCGAACCGATTATCAAAGCCGAGCCGTCAAAAGTGGCCGTCGCGGTCGCCACCGTGGTGCTGTTTGGCACCCTTGGCATCCTGTTATATCCGGTGATCTGGACGCTGATACCGCCGGTCAGTGAAGCGCATTTTGGCATCTACACCGGTTCGACGCTGCATGAAGTGGCTCAGGTAGTCGCTGCCGGTCATGCTATCGGCGCGGATGCGGAAAACAACGCGGTGATCGCCAAGATGCTGCGCGTGATGATGCTGGCCCCTTTTCTGCTGGTGCTGGGCAGTTGGTTACGCCGTCAGCGCAGTCACAGCAGTACGCGTTCTCAACCGGTGGCCTTTCCGTGGTTTGCCCTGCTGTTTATTGGCGTGGCGTTGTTTAACTCATTGCATCTGTTGCCTGCCAACGTTGTGGGTGGCATCAACCAACTGACAAACCTGATGCTGGCGATGGCGATGGCCGCGCTTGGCTTGACCACCCGCTTTAGCGCGTTGAAGCAGGCTGGCGTTAAACCTCTGCTGCTGGGATCGATGGTGTTTATCTGGCTGATTATCGGTGGCGGCGCACTGAATGTGCTGGTGCAACATTTCATGGCCCAGGTACATCCGCTATGATGGGCGTTTTGCAAAACCCAGCCCATTCAGGAGAGCGGCATGAAATATATCGGCGCACATGTCAGTGCATCAGGCGGCGTAGACCAGGCAGTGATCCGTGCCCACGAACTGGAAGCCACAGCTTTCGCGCTGTTCACCAAAAATCAGCGCCAGTGGCGCGCCGCCCCCCTCTCCGGCGAGGTGATTGATGCGTTCAAAAGCGCCTGCGAGACGTATAAATTCACGCCAGGCCAGATTTTGCCGCACGACAGCTATCTGATTAACCTTGGCCACCCGGTGATGGACGCCCTGGAAAAATCCCGTGATGCCTTTATTGATGAAATGCAACGCGCTGAACAACTTGGCCTGACGTTGTTGAACTTCCATCCGGGCAGCCATCTGCAACAAATTGAAGAAGAGGCCTGCCTGAAACGTATCGCGGAGTCGATCAATATCGCGCTGGAGCAGACGCACAACGTTACAGCCGTGATTGAAAACACCGCCGGTCAGGGCAGCAACCTCGGTTTCCGCTTTGAACATCTCGCGACCATCATTGAACACGTCGAGGATAAATCACGCGTTGGCGTGTGCATTGATACCTGCCATGCCTTTGCCGGGGGTTATGACCTGCGTACGGAAGAGGCCTGTGTCGCGACCTTTGCTGAGTTTGAACGCATTGTTGGTTTTCAGTATCTGCGCGGGATGCATTTGAATGATGCCAAGAGCACCCTCGGCAGCCGTGTTGACCGTCATCACAGCCTTGGCGAAGGCAATATCGGTAAAACCGTGTTTAGCTGGCTGATGAAAGATGCACGCTTTGATGGTATCCCGATGATTCTGGAGACTATCAACCCGGACATCTGGAAAGACGAAATTGCCTGGCTGAAGTCGGAACAGCAAGGATAAAAAAAGGGGCGACCTTACGGTTCGCCCCTTTGCTTTTCCTGGTGTTGGCGTTAAATCAGGCGGCTTTGGTTGCCAGCTCTTCTTCCGGGCGTTTCAGGATAGCGTAGCCAAGGCCCGCCACCGCTGTACCAATCACGATGGACATCAGGTAACCCAGTACCGGCGTAATCGCCCCTGGAATCAGCAGCACGAACAGACCACCGTGTGGTGCCATCAGCTTCGCGCCAATTGCCATCGAAATCGCACCGGTCACCGCCCCACCAACGATACAGCATGGCAGGACACGCATCGGATCACGCGCTGCGAACGGAATCGCACCTTCAGAGATAAAGCACAGGCCCAGTACCAGCGCAGCTTTGCCACCTTCCTGCTGACCTTTGTTGAATTTACGACGCGCAACAATAGTCGCCAGACCCATCGCCAGCGGTGGCACCATACCGGCGGCCATAATCGCGGCCATCGGTGCGTAAGTCTGCGAGCTCAGCAGTCCCACACCAAATGCGTAGGCCACTTTGTTCACCGGACCACCCATATCGGTACACATCATGCCACCGAGGATAGCGCCCAGCAGGACAGCGTTCGCCGTACCCATGTTCGCCAGCCAGTGAGTCAGGCCGCTCATGATGCCCGCTACCGGTTTGCCTACCACGTAAATCATCAACAGGCCGGTGATCAGACTGGCAACCAGCGGAATAATCAGAATCGGTTTTAGCGCTTCCATACTTTGCGGCAACTTCACTTTGCTGCTCAGCATCTTCGCGGCGTAACCGGCAATGAAACCGGCGATGATACCCCCCAGGAAACCGGCGTTAATGCTGGTCGCGATCATCCCGCCGATCAGACCTGGCGTCAGACCCGGGCGGTCAGCAATGGAGAAGGCGATAAAGCCTGCCAGCACCGGCACCATCAGGGCAAAGGCGCTGCCGCCACCAATCTGCATCAGCGCAGCGGCGAGGGTGCCCGGCTCTTTAAACGCGGTGATACCGAAGGCGAAGGAGAGCGCAATACTCAGACCACCAGCCACCACCATCGGCAGCATGTACGACACGCCGGTCAACAGGTGACGATAAGCACCGGTTTTTTCCTGCTTATCTTCCTGGCCGCCAGAAGCACGCGCACCGCTTGGCTGGTAAGTTTTGGCTTCGGTCTGGGCTTTATCCAGTTCCTGCGCGGTTTTCTTCAGCGCAAGGCTGGTTGAGGTACGGTACATCGGCTTCCCGGCGAATTTCGCCAGATCCACATCGATATCGGCCGCAACCACCACCAGATCGGCAGCTGCCACTTCTTCCGGGGTGATAGCGTTACCCGCACCCACGGAACCGCGGGTTTCCACTTTCACCCACCAGCCACGTTTTTTAGCTTCAGCTTCAATGGCTTCGGCAGCCATAAAGGTATGCGCTACGCCAGTCGGGCAAGCGGTGACAGCAACGATGCGTTTCGGCCCGCTGCTCTGTACCGCAGCCGGGGCGGCAACCGCACTTTGCACCGGTTGGGCGTTGGCTTTCGCCTGGCTGATTGTCGCCAGCGGATCGCGCAGCAGCTGCTGAACATCCACCAGCGCCAGTGATTTGCCTGCCAGCTGTGCATCGCTCGGGGCGTTGTGACCCGCCACCAGCACCAGATCGGCGTCAGCAGCATTTTCTGTAAGGGTAAGACCAGCCTGCGCCGCAACCGCACGCAAACTTTCCATCGCTAAATGACCTGAGGCGAGGCCCAGGGAAGAATCTTTAATCAGCAGCGTTTTCATTATACCTCTCCTGCTGTTAGTTAACGGGTTGTAAGTCAACACGCGCCATCATCGCGGCCAACTGGGTACGATCGGTAACCCCAACGTTGCTCTGGCTGACGGCCATAGCCGCCACTGCCGTTGCAAGACGCAGGGTGTGTTCACTGGATTCGCGCATCAGCAGGCCATAAATCAGTCCACCAACCATTGAATCCCCGGCACCTACGGTGCTGACCACTTCACACGCAGGCGGTTTGGCAATCCATTCGCCTGAAGCATTCACCCACAGCGCCCCTTCTGCTCCGAGTGAAATCACTACATGGGCTATGCCCTGCTCGCGCAGCTCATGCGCGGCGTCAATCACATCTTTCAGCGTCGGCAGCTTACGCCCCGCCCAAATCTCCAGTTCGCGGCGATTGGGTTTTACCAACCACGGCGCGGCTTTCAGACCTGCCACCAGCGCTTCACGGCTGCTGTCGAAAATGATGCACGGACATTGGGTGCGCAGATCGCTCATCCACTGGGTAAAGGCTTCCGGCGCCACCCCTGCTGGCAGGCTGCCGCTGACGCACACCATGTCGAACTGACCAAGCCAGGTCAGAGAGTCGGCGGTGAAGCGCTCCCAATCCTGGGCGGTGACGTCAAAACCGGAAAAGTTCAGGTCGGTCACTTCACCGTCTTTTTCCGTCAGCTTGACGTTGATACGGGTACGGCCCTGCACCACCTGAAAACGGTTGGCGATACCCAGCTCGCTGAACAGCTGCTGAAAGCCGTCCTGGTTCTCTTTACCAAGAAAACCACCCACGGTGACATCGATGCCTAAGTCTTTCAGCACTTTCGCGACATTGATGCCTTTACCTGCGGCATGCAGGCCGGTGGTTTTGACCAGGTTAACTTCCCCGCGCTCGATCTCCGGCGTATAGCCGACCAGATCATAAGCCGGGTTAAGTGTGATGGTGGCTACGCGACGACTCATGCTACCCCCTCGCCCAGGCCGCTATTAATGGCCTCTTCAATGGCATTCAGTGCCTGCTGTGCATCTTCACCGCTGGCGGTAAAGCGCAGGCGATGACCTTTCTTCACACCCAACGCAACCACTTTCATCAGGCTGCGACCATTGGCGGGTTTACCGCTGCCGTCAAGGTTGGTGACGGTGATGTCGCTGTTAAACTGTTTGATCACGCTGACCAACGCGGTACCCGGACGGGCATGCAAACCGTGTTCGTTACGGATGGTGTATTCAGCGGTCAGCATATCGGCTTGTTCGTCCACTTCGCTGGTCAGCAACGCCAGAATCCCGGCAGCATCGGCTTTCAGCAGACGTTCAGCTTTATTGGCATGCAGTAAGCTGCTGAGGTAGCCCAGCACTTCCAGCGGACGGTCGTCGCTGGCTGCCACGGTCACCAACAGCGCCACGTTTTCACCGGCGTGGTCAAACGGTGTTGCCGCACGGCTGACGGCCACGGCGCTGTTCAGGTTGCCGATGGCGCTATCGCTCAACCAGATGCCCTGGCCGAGACTCAACGGCGCGTTTGATACCACGCTGGCAACGAAACCAGCATCCACGGCACCTGCCGCCTGTAAACGACCGGCGTTCAGTGCCTGCAACGTCATCAGGTCACTGGCAGCAACATCGACTGCAATCAAGGAAGTATCGAATTTGAATTCCGCCGCCTGCTTTTCACCCATCAGCAGCGCACGCAGATCTTCTGCCGATGCAGTTTTCAGCTGCTCGGCAATGCTGTCATCGCTGAGTACATGGGTCAGCTGACGCAGCAAGGCGAGATGTTCGTCGGATTTCGCGGCAATACCGATGGCGACATACGCCGTCTGGCCGTCGCCCCACGCCACACCCTGCGGGAACTGGAACACCTGCACGCCGGTTTTCAGCACCAAATCGCGGGTGTCGGTCGTACCGTGTGGGATGGCAATGCCGTTGCCGAGAAATGTGGTGGTTTGCTGTTCGCGCGCCAACATGCCATTAACGTAGCCTTCCGCTACATTGCCCGCAGCGGTTAACGCTGCCGCGACCTGACGAATGGCTTCTTCTTTGTTCTGTGCGCTGGCACCGGTATGAATGGCCTGAACTTCGAGCTGGAACATATCTCTCCTCGCTTGCTGAATTGAATCGTTTCAGCTTGATGGCGAAAAAATACGCTGTACGACATCGGCTTAGCCGGGACGACAACGCTGAAACGTTTCAGGGAATATGGTACAGCTCTGCCCGACAGGCAAGAAAATGCGTAATCGACGTAGCAGATTTTTGACGCTACGCACACTTCAGATGTGATTTAGGATTTTCGCCAGATGCAACGCTGACGGTTTTGCTGTAACGCCAGCGGCAGTTAAAGCCACCATTTCAGCAAAATATCAGCAAATCTTCAGGGCGCGGTATCCGCTTCTAATTTCAGCAGATAAATCATGGCCTCAGCGCGACTGGTGTGACACATTTCGGCGCTGGGTTGCAGGCCCGCGCACACCGCCGGGCGTAACGGTGAACCAAATATTTTACAGCGTTGCTGGGCATCAAGCTGAATGCAGGGGGTATTGGCCGGTTTGCCATTGGGCATGCCAGGAATGGGAGATGAGATGGAGGGAGCTGTGCAACAGGCACCGCACTGGTCACGACACAACATTACAGGTACCTGCACCGGGATTTCGCGGCGACAATAGCAGGCTACCTGTGGGAACGCCACTTCATTTCCCGTAGCGGCGCGATTTATCGCGCTCTTTTGACCTTTGGGTATAAAAAACCGCGCGATAAATCGCGCCGCTACACAATATGCCCGAATTCCCTACAAGATGGGAAAATTTGCGCCAGTCCGCTTGCCTGTTTTTACCGGCGCGGGTAACGTGGCGCGATCAATTCTCTCTTAGCGAGTAACACACGATGCCAAAGGCAAACGAAGTTAAAAAAGGGATGGCTGTCACCTGGAATGGCAAACTGCTGCTGGTGAAAGACATCGATATTCAAAGCCCCAGCGCGCGTGGCGCGTCAACCCTATACAAGATGCGTTTTACCGACGTGCGTACCGGCATGAAAGTGGAAGAACGCTTCAAAGGCGACGATATTCTGGAAGCGATCACCCTGACCCGTCGCTTTGTCTCCTTCTCTTATATAGATGGTGACGAATACGTGTTTATGGATGATGAAGACTACACGCCATACACCTTCAAAAAAGAGCAGATTGAAGAAGAGCTGCTGTTTATTCCTGAAGGCGGTATGCCTGGCATGCAGGTACTGACGATGGATGGTCAGTTGCTGGCACTGGAACTGCCACAAACCGTTGACCTGGAAATTGTTGACACATCACCGGGCATCAAAGGCGCTTCCGCCAGCGCGCGCACCAAACCCGCCGGAATGAGCACCGGTCTGGTTATCCAGGTTCCGGAATATCTCAGTAATGGCGAACGCATCCGCATTCATATCGCGGAACGTCGTTATATGGGACGTGCTGATTAAGCACACCCTGACTGTCCGGCGCGCCACAAATGTTATAGTATAACAATCTATTGGCTGCGCCGGGGAGTGATCTCCTGCGCACGTTGTTCTCGATGATTGAGGCAGAATTGTGACGCATGTAAATCTGATTACCGGATTTCTCGGCAGCGGCAAAACCACCGCCCTGCTACATCTACTCGCCAATAAGCCGCCCGGCGAAAATTGGGCAGTGCTGGTGAATGAGTTTGGCGAAATTGGTATTGATGGCGCGCTGCTCGCCGATCGCGGAGCCACGCTCAAGGAGATCCCTGGCGGTTGTATGTGCTGCGTCAACGGCCTGCCATTGCAGGTTGGCCTGAATATGCTGCTGAAGCAAACCAAACCTGACCGCCTGCTGATTGAACCTACCGGGTTGGGCCATCCCCGACAATTACTTGATATGCTACGCGCTGCCGTCTATCAACCCTGGTTACAGGTTGATGCTACGCTGACGCTGCTCGATCCGCGGCATCTGGCTGACGAACGCATTGTGCAGAATGAAAACTTCCGCGATCAACTCAGTGCCGCCGATATCGTGGTTGCAACCAAAAGTGACCGTTGGCATGCAGAGGATCGGCAACGGCTTACTGCCTGGAAACAGCAAAACCTTGGCGATCGTCAGTGGGTAGAAGCGGCCTTGGGCCAGATCGATCCCGCGCTACTCAGGCAACAGGGTTTGGCGGATCGTGCGGTTCCCCAAGCACAACATCACCACCCAGAATCTCGCCCGCAAGGGCTGGCGGCGCTGAAACTTGATGGTCAGGCGCGCTGGCGACGCGCGCTAAATGATGGTCAGGGTTATGCTTCCTGCGGCTGGATTTTCGATGCTGACACGGTGTTCGATACCCTCCCAGCCCTTGAATGGGCGCGGCTTGCGCCAGTGGACAGGGTGAAAGGCGTGCTGCGTACGCCTGACGGATTGGTCACCATTAATCGTCAGGGTGAGGACCTGTTTATTGAAACGCGTCCCACCACACCACCTGATAGTCGCATTGAATTAATCCACCATCAGCCCGTCGACTGGAACATTTTGCAGTCCGGCTTGTTGAAGATTCGTTTAAAATAACTGCGGTAGGTTTCCCCGTTATTTTTCTTTTTTTGAGTTGAACTATGCGCGCTTCTCGTCTTCTCACCATCCTGCTGTTGAATGTGCTGGGTGTGGTGATTTTCTTTTCCTGGTATTTGCCGCCCGACCACGGCTTCTGGTTTGGGCTTGATAAAGCCATCTTCTTTGGTTTCAACGATCAGATGGTGGTACACCACGGCTTTGCGATTTTGGTGGCGATCACCAACTTTCGCGGTTTTGACCTGGTGTCACTGCTGGCAATGGGGCTGCTCTATCTGTGGTTCTGGCGTCGCGAAACACCGCAGGGCCGTCGCCGGATGTTGGCAATCGGCGTCACCATGCTACTGACTGCGGTGGTGCTGAACCAACTGGGTCATCTGCTGCCCGTGCAACACGTCAGCCCGACGCTGTTCTTTGAAAACGTCCATCGCGTCAGCGAACTGACTGGCATTCCCGCTAAAGATGCATCCAGCGATAGCTTCCCTGGCGACCACGGTATGATGCTGATTATCTTTGCCTGCTTTATGTGGCGCTATTTCGGCTTCCGCGCTTTCCTGGTGGGTTTGGTGATCGTATTCGTGTTTGGTTTGCCGCGTGTAATGGCTGGTGCGCATTGGTTCACTGATATCGCTGTCGGTTCACTGTCCGTCGTACTGGTGGGCCTGAGCTGGTGGTTATTAACGCCGGCCAGTGACAAATTAGTTAACTGGTTGTATCGAAGCTTGCCGGGTAAATATAAGCCGCAAGCGTAATTGTTTAGCGCGAGTGATCAAACAACAAAATAGTGATCGCTCGCGCTTAATGAAACCCTAAATAGATTATTAGCTCGCTAAGTAGTTATCAGTAAAAAGAAAAGATTATGGTGTGATCTGTTGTAGACCAGGCTTTTTCTTAACCTGTCCAGTCAGAACCCTCTTAAAATCGGCCTTAACGCCAGAATTAGCCCCTGATCCTGCCGCTATTTCCCTGTTTAATCGCTGCCAGTTGTCGATAAAGTAGCCATTGTGTTACAGATTGATTTCACATCGAAAAAACCTATAAAAATTTATATAAAAGCACTCGCCACGCGGTCTGTAATCGGTTAACCTCAAACGCAATCAGTAGCTGAACAGCATAAAATGTGGTTCCGAAGGCAACAAAAATGTGTGCATTAACACATTTTAGTAATTAAGGAATTGTCTTAGCTGGTCGCTCTTATTAATCTCGACTCGTTTTGTCATCTGGCTGGCGACATTTTGTCGTAAGGATTTCGAAGGAAAACACCCATAATGGTCAAGTCTCAACCAATACTGAGATACCTCAGACGGATTATTCCGGCAGTAGCATTAGCAACGCTCTTATCAGCATGTAGCAGTACCCATAACGGGCAGAACGCGAATAACGAGAATCATGAAGTTAACAACCAGAATGGTTTTTTACTTCAGGCGTCTCAGGATGAATTCGAACAGATGGTGCGGAATGTGGATATCAAATCCCGCATCATGGACCAATACGATGACTGGAAAGGCGTGCGTTATCGCTTAGGCGGTGATACCAAGCGCGGCATCGATTGTTCCGCTTTTGTTCAGCGCACCTTTCGTGAGCAGTTTGGGTTAGATCTTCCGCGTTCAACTTATGAACAGGAAGATACCGGTAAGCAGGTCTCTCGTACAAAACTGCGCCCTGGTGATTTAGTGCTGTTCCGCGCCGGTTCAACCGGTCGCCATGTCGGCATCTATCTGGGTAATGATAATTTTGTACACGCATCCACCAGCAGTGGTGTGATGATCTCCAGTCTCAACGAGAGTTACTGGAAGGCACGTTACCGTGAAGCACGGCGTGTTTTAGGGCGTAATCCCAGCTAATCAATCCCCTTTGAAGATCCTCTCAGCCAGAGAATCAGAAGACGCTGCCCCGGCAGCGTTTTTTTTCGCCTGTCGTTTTTTTCTCCCTCAGAATCGATAAAAAGTAATTGAGAATCAGAAATATAACGAGACTTTTCTCGCGCTCTCGTTATATTCTCGTTCACTTACTTACCCTCATCAAATCGGGTTGCACAGCGGCGAAAGACGCAGCAGCAACCAGACGGAAGACGGGAAGACACCAGATAGCAGTAGTGCGCGGTTAACATAATAAAATGGCAAGACAAGGGGAATTCACTCCATGCCACTGTCGGGGACGTTAAAACGTCATGCAACCTATTCGCGCCGAATCGCCTGGAGCAGCGTGATCGTCGGCGCCGTGTTCTTTCTGTTGTTTGTCACTGTCCTGTTAACGATGACCTGGCAAAAAAGAGTTCAGCAGCATACGTTGCTGTTGTCTCATAGTCGGGACGATTTACAACAGGTGATGACAACTCTGGTCAATACCCTTTATCCACTTCAGCAATACACCCAACTGGAGTGCAACAGCGTTGGTCGCGAGCTTACCTCACGCGCCGCCTTCGCCGGTAATATTCGTGCCATCCTGTTGGTGCGTCATGGTAACGCCTATTGTTCATCCGCCACCGGGGCCTTCCTGTTGCCGGTGGGGGATATCTCCCCGGAATCGGAACTGGAGCGCGACAGCGATCTGCGCTTAATGGAAGGCACGCCGCTGCAACCCAAAAAACCGGCGCTGGTATTGTGGATGAAAAATCCCGGCAACGAAGAAACCGGCATTCTCACTACCATGAACCTCAGCCTTACGCCTTATCAGCTACTGGCCTCTTACCATCCAGAAATCACCGGCATGGCGCTGATAGTCGGTGATCGGGCTATATTAAGCGGCAGTAACCAAGTGGTGCACGTAAGCGATTTACCCCCGTCTCTGGCAAGTATTACGTTTAATCAGGGCACCATGCAGTTTGTCCTGTTTGGCTCCACCCTCGCCGCACCGGATTATCACCTGATTGTTCTCAGCGGCATGTTATTTTCACTGCTGGTGGGTGGTGCCTGCTGGTTGCTGTTGACGATTCATCAACACCCCAGCAAAGAGATTATGCAGGGCATCAAACGAGGTCAGTTTCACGTTGAGTATCAGCCGCTGGTCACCGCACAAGACGGCAAACCCTATGGTGTGGAAGCCCTGCTACGCTGGACTCATCCCAGCGAAGGCATGATCCCGCCCGATGCATTTATCAGCTACGCTGAAGCCCAAAACCTGATTATCCCCCTCACCCGTCATCTGTTTAAATTGGTCGCGCGTGATGCTCATGAGATGTGTCATCAATTACCGCGTGGCACCCGCATGGGTCTCAACCTGTCACCGTTGCACCTCGCTTCCGACAGTTTCCGACGTGATGTGCAGGACTGGATTGCCGACATGCCGCCCAATCACTTCAACTATGTGTTTGAGATTACCGAACGCACCATGGTGAAGGAGAAAAACGCAGGTGAAATCTTTGCCTGGTTGCATGATAACGACATCAAAATTGCGATTGATGATTTTGGTACCGGACACAGCGCCCTGATTTACCTCGAAAAATATCCCTTCGACTATCTTAAGATTGACCGTGGTTTTGTACAAAGCATCGGTACCGAAACCGTCACGTCACCAGTGCTGGATGCAGTGCTACTGCTGGCAAGAAAACTCAATCTGAAAACCGTGGCGGAAGGGGTGGAAACCGGTGACCAGGCAGCCTGGCTGGTTAATCGGGGGGTGACGCATTTGCAGGGTTATCTGTTTAGCCGCCCGCTGAAACCGGAGAATCTGGTGAATTATTATCAGCAGCAACTGGCTGCTGCGGGTTAACGTCACGCGAACGTCATGAAACTGCTACCATAAGGTGCGGATAACGAAAGGAGAGCGTCCCTCTTATGCTGCTTCGTTTAATCACAGCGTTATTGATTGGCTGTGTCATGTCGTCAGTACATGCGGAAACCATCAACGAAAGCTATGCCTTCGCCAAGCTGGGCGATCCAAAGTATGAGGTGAACTTCACCCATTATGATTATGCCAACCCGGCAGCGCCGAAAGGTGGCAAGCTAACGCTGGCGGTGATCGGCACCTTTGACAACTTCAACCGTTACGCTTCGCGCGGCAATCCCGGCGCTGCGACCGATACGCTGTACGACGGTCTGTTCACCACCTCCGATGATGAGCCAGCCAGTTACTATCCTCTGATTGCTGAATCCGCTCGCTATCCCAGTGATTTCCACTGGATGGAAGTGTCCATTAACCCACACGCGCAATTCCAGGATGGCACGCCGATTACCGCGCAGGATGTCGCCTTCACCTTTCAGAAATTTATGACCGAAGGTGTGCCGCAGTTCCGTGTGGCATTTCGCGGCGTTGAAGTCAAAGCGCTGAACCGCCTCACGGTGCGGATAGATCTGCCCAAGCCGGATAAAGACTTAGCCCTCAGTTGGCTGACGCTGCCGGTGTTGCCGCAAAAATTCTGGCAGGATAAAAAATTCAACGAACCCATTGGTTATCCCCCCCTTGCCAGTGGCCCTTATCGCGTCACGTCGTATAAATCCGGGCAGTTTATTCAGTACAGCCGGGTGAAAAATTACTGGGCCGCCAATCTTCCGGTGAATCGCGGTCGTTTTAATTTCGACACTATCCGTTACGACTACTATCTCGACGATAATGTGGCGTTTGAGGCCTTTAAAGCCGGTGCCTTCGACCTGCGTCTTGAAGGTTCCGCCAAGAAATGGGCAACGCAATATCGTGGCCGCAATTTTGACAACCACGCCATCGTCAAACAGGTCACGCCGAATGATGTCTCCACCAATACCAGTTGGCTGGCATTCAATAATGAAAAGCCATTGTTTCAGGATTTACGGGTACGTCAGGCGATGAGCCTTGCCTTTGATTTTGAATGGATGAATAAGGCGTTGTTCTACGGTGCGTATAAACGCTCCAGCAGCTACTTCCAGAACACCGCGTATGCGGCAAAAGGTTACCCCGACGCCGCACAACTGATTTTGCTGGCACCTTACAAAAGCGAACTGCCGCCGGAAGTGTTTACCAATGAGTATGCGCCCCCCCGCTCCGATGGTAGCGGTTTCGATCGTGACAATTTGCTGAAAGCCATGAACCTGCTGAAAGAAGCCGGTTGGGAGATTAAAAACCAGCAGTTGGTCAATTCGAAAACCGGTCAACCATTCCGCTTTGAGCTACTGCTGAACAGCGGTTCAAACAATGACTGGACCCTACCGTTCCAGCACAGTCTGGCGCGACTGGGCATTCAGGTCTCCCTGCGTCAGGTAGACAGCTCACAATATCTGCGTCGCCTGCGCCACGGTGATTACGATATGACGCCATCAACCTATTACGCGATGCCGTGGCCATCGACCGATCTGCAAACCATCTGGCAGTCTGAATATATCGAATCAACCTGGAACACCGCGCGGGTGAAAGATCCGGTTGTTGATCACTTCGTGCAACAGATAGTCGCGGATCAGGGCAATGAGAAAGCGCTGCTGCCGCTCGGTCAGGCGCTGGATCGCATCCTGCTGTGGCGCGCCTATATGATCCCGATGTGGTACAACGCCGAACAACGGCTGGCATACTGGAATAAATTCTCGCACCCCGAAATCAAGCCCGCCTTCGCCACCGGGCTGGAAAACTGGTGGTACGATGTGAACAAAGCCGCGCGTTTGCCGGCCGATCGACGCTGAGGAGTGCGGTTTGGGTGCTTATTTCCTGCGCAGATTACTGCTGATCATCCCCACCTTGTGGGCCATTATCACGCTCAACTTTTTTATCGTCCAAATCGCACCGGGTGGGCCTGTGGATCAGGCGCTGGCGAATATTCAGTTTGGTCACAGTAGTGGGATACCCGGCGCGCCAGCTGGCGACAGTGGCGGAGCGCGTGGTGCGCTAAGCCGTGATAATCCCGGCGATAGTCAGTATCGCGGCGCACGCGGCCTTGACCCTGAAGTGATTGCCGAGATCAAAAAGCGCTACGGCTTCGATAAGCCGATGTGGCAACGCTATGTGGAGATGCTGTGGAATTACGTGCGCTTCGATTTTGGCGACAGCCTGTTCCGCAGTTCGTCGGTGCTCCAGTTAATCAAAGAAAGTTTGCCGGTCTCCATCAGCCTTGGGTTATGGAGCACGTTAATCATTTATCTGGTGTCCATTCCGCTCGGTATCAAGAAAGCGGTCCGTAACGGCAGCGCTTTTGATATCTGGAGCAGCAGCTTTATCATTATTGGTTACTCGATTCCGGCGTTTCTGTTCGGCGTGATTTTAATTGTGTTATTTGCCGGGGGCAGCTATCTCGACTGGTTCCCACTGCGCGGTCTGACATCACCCCAATTCGACAGCCTGCCGTGGTACGGCAAAATTACCGATTACCTGTGGCATATTACGCTGCCGGTGCTGGCGACGGTGATTGGCGGTTTTGCCACCCTGACCATGCTGACCAAAAACTCTTTTCTCGATGAAATCCGCAAACAATATGTAGTGACCGCACGCGCGAAGGGCCTTGATGAAAAACGCATCCTGTATGGCCATGTGTTCCGCAACGCCATGCTGTTGGTCATTGCTGGTTTTCCCGCCACGTTCATCAGCATGTTCTTCACCAGTTCGGTGCTGATTGAGGTGATGTTCTCCCTTAATGGCCTTGGCCTGTTGGGCTACGATGCCACCATCCAACGTGATTATCCGGTGATGTTTGGCACGTTGTATATTTTCACGCTGATTGGCCTGCTGATGAATATTCTCAGTGATTTGACCTACACCCTGGTCGATCCACGCATTGATTTTGAGGGTCGCTGATGCGCTTGTCCCCATTAAACCAGCAGCGCTGGCAGCGTTTTCGCCACAATCGACGGGGTTACTGGTCGCTGTGGATTTTCCTGATTATTTTCCTGCTGTCGCTGGGTGCCGAGTTACTGGCTAACGATAAACCGTTGCTGGTGCATTATCAGCAGCGCTGGTATGTTCCGCTGCTGTTTAACTACAGCGAAAGCGATTATGGCGGGGATTTTTCGACCCCGGCGGATTATCAGGACCCGTGGCTGAAACAACGCCTTGCTCAACAAGGCTGGGCCATTTGGGCACCGATTCGTTTCAGTGACAGCACCATCAACTTTGCAACCAATGTCCCCTTCCCTTCTCCTCCGTCGACGCAGAACTGGCTCGGCACCGATGCTAACGGCGGCGATGTGTTGGCCCGCCTGTTGTATGGCACGCGGATTTCGTTGCTGTTTGGTCTGCTGCTGACGCTGTTCTCCAGCGTGATTGGCATCGTGGTCGGCGCGGTGCAGGGGTATTTCGGCGGACGCGTCGATTTAGTCGGGCAGCGCCTGATTGAAGTGTGGTCCGGCATGCCATCGTTGTTTTTATTAATCTTACTTTCCAGCGTCATTCAGCCGGGTTTCTGGTGGCTGTTGCTGGTGACGGTGGTGTTTGGCTGGATGAGTCTGGTCAGCGTGGTCCGGGCAGAATTTCTACGCACCCGCAACTTTGACTATATTCGTGCAGCACGCGCGCTGGGCGTCAGTGACAGCCGCATTATGTTGCGCCATATGCTACCTAACGCGATGGTCGCCACCTTAACCTTTTTGCCCTTTATTCTGTGCGGGTCGATCACCACGCTGACCTCACTCGATTTCCTTGGCTTTGGTCTGCCAGTGGGTTCACCGTCGCTGGGCGAGTTGCTGTTGCAGGGTAAGAATAATTTGCAGGCGCCGTGGCTCGGGTTATCGGGCTTTTTTGCGTTGGCCATTTTGCTGTCGCTGCTGATTTTTATTGGTGAAGCGGTACGCGATGCCTTTGATCCAAGCCGGGGGAGCTAAATGAGCAACTTACTGACCGTCAATCACCTCGCTGTTGCGTTTCAACAACGCACCGTGGTGGAGGATATTTCGCTGCGCATTGATGCGGGTGAAACCCTGGCGCTGGTCGGCGAATCCGGTTCTGGGAAAAGTGTCACCGCGCTGTCGATTATGCGCTTGCTGCCGCAGCCGCCGGTCAGCTATCCACAAGGCGAGATTCTGTTTAATGGGCTGAACCTGTTGCAGGCCAACGAACGCACGTTGCGTGGCTTGCGCGGCAACCAGATGGCGATGATTTTCCAGGAGCCAATGGTATCGCTCAATCCGCTGCACAGCGTAGAAAAGCAGTTGTATGAGGTGCTGTCGCTGCATCGGGGGATGCGGCGTGAAGCGGCACGGGCGGAGATCCTTAGCTGCCTTGATCGTGTTGGCATCCGCCAGGCCGCAACGCGTTTGCAGGATTTCCCTCATCAACTCTCCGGCGGTGAACGCCAGCGCGTCATGATTGCGATGGCGCTGCTGACTCAACCAAAATTGCTGATTGCCGATGAGCCAACCACCGCACTGGATGTCACGGTACAGGCGCAGATCCTGCAACTGCTGCGCGAGTTGCAACGCGAGTTGAATATGGGGATGCTGTTTATCACCCACAACCTCAACATTGTGCGTCAGCTGGCACATAGCGTCACCGTGATGCGTAATGGCCGGGAAGTCGAACATAACCGTTGCGCTGCGCTGTTCAGCCAGCCACAGCACGCCTATACCCGAGAATTGCTGGCAGCGGAGCCAGATGGCAGGCCCGCCCCTCTCAGCGACACTCTCCCGCTGTTGCAGGTAAAGAATCTGCATGTCGGCTTTCCGGTGCGCCGTGGCCTGCTAAAACGTACCGTGGCGGAGAAAACGGCGGTGCAGGATCTGAGTTTTACCTTGCGGCGCGGCGAAAGTCTTGGCCTGGTGGGTGAGTCCGGCTCCGGCAAAAGCACCACCGGGCTGGCACTGCTGCGCCTGATTGCGGCGCGTGGGGAAATCTGGTTCGATAATCAACCGTTGCATCAGTTGTCAGCGAAGCAGTTGTTACCGCTGCGGGAAAAAATTCAGGTGGTGTTTCAGGATCCTAACTCGTCACTTAACCCACGGATGACGGTGCAGCAGATTATCGCCGAAGGCCTGGCAGTACATCGCCCCTCTCTCAGCGCCGCCGAGCAGGAAGCCAAAGTGATAGCGGTAATGGAGGAAGTCGGACTGGATGCGGCAAGCCGTACACGCTATCCGGCTGAATTTTCCGGCGGCCAGCGTCAGCGCATTGCTATCTCGCGGGCGTTAATTCTTGAGCCACAACTGATGGTGTTGGATGAGCCGACCTCATCGCTCGATCGCTCGGTGCAAAAACAGATACTTAGCCTGCTACGTCGTTTACAGCAACAACATCAGCTGGCTTATCTGTTTATCAGCCACGATTTGCAGGTGGTGCGCGCCCTGTGCCATCAGCTGATTGTGCTGCGCCAGGGAGAGGTGGTGGAGCAAGGTGAATGTGATGCGCTATTTGATGCGCCACAGCAGGAATATACGCGGCAGCTGTTGGCATCCGCGCAGGTTGAAAGCCTGATTTAATGACCGTCAAAAGTTTCCGCGATGGCGACACCCTGATTCTTCAGGCAGCAATTCGTGGCGCTTTCGTCACCACGCTGGATCAGCAGGCAGGGCTGCCCTTCACATTGGGCGATCTTGCACTCAACCTGAATCTGCGCCAGCGTATCCTGCAACTGACGCAGAATCTCCATTGCCGGATGGCCGTCGTGGCTAAGCAGGCGTAACGCCACCAGATCCTGGTCATTTTCAGCATCGGCAGATTCCTGGCGCTCAATCTCACCAGCATGATCAAGCGACCAGCGGTAATGTTGCGGCAGACGATGCACAACGGAAAGTTGCAGCATAGATACGTAATCCCCAGAGACGTTAACGTTATTCACAACGAACGGCGCACACGCAGTGAATCCTTTTTCCTGGTTAACTCAGAATACGGACGTCAAGGTTAGCCTTCTCGTTTTAAACACAAAGCATGTAGCAGAGTTATTATTTGCGAGTTTGCTCGCATTTATCGCTATATGTACCCTGTTCGGCGGTAGTTAACAATCATTTTAGACGCAATAACGTTACTTTTTTACTTATTAATTTTCACAATATGGAAACATTACAAACAGAAAAGGTATTACATAAACCGTAGCGACGTGATTTATCGCGCAAATTGCAGAACAGCGCGATAAATCGCGCTGTTACGAGTTGGGGGGATGTTAACAGGTCAGGCGCTGGCGTGGCGGGGTCGTGAAGCGTAACTGAACAACGCAATTGAAACGGTGGCGCACAGCGCGATAGTCGCCACCATCGGCCAGGCGCTACTGACATTGATCATTGACAACAATGCCCCAACCAGCGCACCGACACCGAAACGTAAGGTGCCCGCCAACGAGGATGCCGTGCCAGCCATATGTGGAAACTCATCCAGCACCACCGCCATCGCGTTGGAAGATACCGTTGAGACGCAGCCGATAAACATCGCTACTCCCAGTACCAGCGGCAGAAAACCTAGGTTAAGCGCGCTCACCACCAGCAGCCAAATTCCCATGCAGAACTGGATTACCAGACCAATGCGGAACATCGCCAGTGGCCCAAAGCGGCGCACGGCACGGCTGTTGATTAACGTCATCACAAACAGGAACACCACGTTGAGGCCAAAGTAGTAACCAAAATTCTGCGGCGAGACGTGGTTCACCTCGATGTAAACAAAGGGACCGGCATTGAGGAAAGCAAACAATCCGGCAAAGGAGAATCCGCTCGCCAGCATATAGCTGAAAGCGCGTTTATGGCGGAACAATGCGACAAAATTCCCCAGTGTGGTACGCAGGTGAAAACGCTGGCGCTGCTCCGGTTTTAGCGTCTCGCGGATTTGCGTGACCACCAGCACCGTGGTGACAATAGCGGCAATCGACAGTGTCCAGAAGATGGCGTGCCAGCTCCATAACAGCAACAACCAGCCGCCGATAATTGGTGCCATCAAGGGTGCAATGGTGGTGATTAGCATCACGAACGACATCATGCGCGAGAAATCCTCTTTCGAGTAGCTGTCACGCATCAGGGCGTTGATCACCACACTGGCCGCCGCAGCTGACAGGCCGTGCAGAAAACGCATGAAGATCAGTTGATCAATGGTTTGCGACAACGCACATGCCGCCGCCGCACAGGCAAAAATCAAGGTGCCAAGGGCAATCACCGGTTTACGGCCATAGCTGTCGGCCAGTGGCCCATACACCAACTGACCAATCGCAAAGCCGAAGATATACAGGTTTAACGTCATCTGTACGCTGCCAGACGAAACAGCAAACTGGCGGGCAATTTGCGGCATAGCGGGCAGATACATGTCGATGGAGAGCGGCATCAGCATCGCCAGCAATCCGAGAATAACCACTAACCCGACCGGTGAATTCTTTTCCTTTGGCACCACATGCTCCCGCTATTTTTGCTGTTTTAATTCGTCAGGTAAGCCAATGCTGGCAACTTCTTCTTCAGTCAATTCCCGGTACTCACCTTCCGCAAGCTCCGCATCAAGCACGATTTCGCCAATGCGTTCACGGTGCAGCGTCACCACATGGTTACCTACCGCGGCAAACATGCGTTTTACCTGGTGATAACGCCCTTCGCTGATGGTCAGCAACGCTTCCTGCGGGCCAACAATTTCCAGCGTAGCCGGTTTAGTCAGATCTTTTTCATTGTGCAGTTGCACGCCGGTGGCAAACTTTTCTACCAGAGCCGGATCTATCGGCAACTCCACGCCAACACGATAGGTTTTTTCGCAGTGATGACGCGGTGACGTAATACGATGCGACCACTGACCGTCATCCGTCAGCAGCACCAGACCGGTGGTATCGATATCCAGACGCCCTGCCGCATGCAGCTTCCCAACCATTGGCTCTTCAATAAAGAACAGAATGGTCGGGTGATCCGGATCATCGGTGGAACAAACATAACCCTGTGGCTTGTTTAACATGAAATAACGCGGGCCGTGCTGCTGCACCAGTGGATTGCCGTCGTATTCGACTTCGTCATCCGGCAACACTTTATAGGCGGTGTCGCGTACCACTTCGCCATTGATGGTGATTTTTTTCGCGCGGATTTCACGCGCGGCAATGGCACGGCTGATTTCCAGTTGCTGAGATATGAATTTGTCGAGTCGCATGAATTCGCTTTGCCTGTTTACTGCGGAGGGAAACTGAAACGGTGTTTTTATCCGTTGAAAATGTGAGGGCAGTATAGCCTGAACCTTCGGCGGCTAACAGAGCTGATCCTGCGTTTCACGCCCTTTCATGGCATAATGCGCGCCCGTTTCAGAAAAAAGTTTTTTCCGATGTCCTTCACCCTGCGCCCCTATCAACAAGAGGCGGTTAATGCGACCATCGCGCACTTCCGCCAGCATGCTTCGCCCGCCGTCATTGTGCTGCCTACCGGTGCGGGCAAAAGCCTGGTCATCGCCGAGCTGGCCCGACTGGCGCGTGGACGGGTGCTGGTGCTGGCACATGTCAAAGAACTGGTGGAGCAGAACCACAGCAAATATCAGGCATACGGCCTGGAGGCTGACATCTTCGCCGCCGGTCTGCAACGCAAACAAAGTGAACGCAAAGTGGTGTTTGGCAGCGTACAGTCGGTGGCGCGCAACCTTGACCGCTTCGATAGCGCCTTTTCACTGGTGATCGTCGATGAATGTCACCGCATCAGTGACCAGAGTGAAAGCCAGTATCAGCAACTCTTCAGCCATCTGCGCCAACATAACCCACAACTCCGTCTGCTGGGGTTGACGGCCACGCCTTTTCGCCTCGGTAAGGGTTGGATCTATCAGTTTCATTATCACGGCATGGTGCGCGGCGATAACCATGCCTTGTTTCGCGACTGCATCTACGAATTACCGTTGCGTTATATGATCAAGCACGGTTTTCTGGTGCCACCTGAGCGGCTGGATATGCCGGTGGTGCAATATGATTTCAGTCGCCTGATTCCGCAAAACAATGGCCTGTTCAGCGAAGCCGATCTGAATCGCGAGCTGAAGCAACAACAACGCATCACGCCGCATATCATCCAGCAGATCGTGGAATTTGCCGAGGATCGACGCGGGGTGATGATTTTTGCCGCCACCGTCGAACATGCGCGGGAAGTGCTGACGTTATTGCCGGAGGATAGCGCGCTGGTTTCGGCCGAAACCGCCGTGAAAGAGCGCGATCGGCTGATTAACGCCTTTAAAGCACAGCAACTGAAATATCTGGTCAATGTTGCGGTGCTGACCACCGGATTTGATGCCCCCCATGTCGATCTGATCGCCATCCTGCGTCCGACCGAATCAGTCAGCCTGTATCAACAGATTGTCGGGCGCGGTCTGCGGCTTGCCCCCGGCAAAACCGATTGCCTGATCCTCGATTACGCTGGCAACCCGCATGATCTTTTTACGCCAGAAGTCGGTGCGCCAAAAGGTGCCAGTGACAACCAACCCGTGCAGGTGTTTTGTCCGGCCTGCGGCTTCGCCAACACCTTCTGGGGCAAAGCCACTGCCGATGGCCATGTGATTGAGCATTTTGGTCGCCGCTGCCAGGGAGTACTGGAAGATGACGACGGCGCACGCGAACAATGTGATTACCGTTTCCGCTTTAAAAGCTGCCCGGATTGTGGTGCGGAAAACGATATAGCTGCGCGCCGCTGTCACCAGTGTGACAAGGTGCTGGTCGATCCCGACGATATGCTGAAAGCGGCGCTGAAGCTGAAAGATGCCCGGGTATTACGCTGTGGCGGTATGACGCTGACGCAAGGACGAGACGAGAAAGGTGAATGGTTAAAGGCCACCTACTACGATGAAGATGGGCTGGATGTAAGTGAGCGCTTCCGTCTGCATACGCCCGCACAGCGCAAAGCCTTTGAGCAACTGTTTATGCGCCCGCATCAGCGCGCGCCTGGCGTACCGCTGGGATGGCAGACCGCCGCTGATGTGGTGGCGTTGCAGCCGTTATTGCGCCACCCTGATTTTGTCGTCGCGCGCGCGAAAGGCCATTTCTGGCAGGTTCGCGAAAAGGTGTTTGATTATCAGGGGCGTTATCGCCGCGCCAATGAGCTGCGATAAGCCACGGAATCATTTGCCCGGCGCCGGGATAGCGGCTATAATGCCGCCCGCTTTTGCATCCGCAAGAGCGTTTGAATAATCGTCCTGTTGCTGGGTCGCCTGTAGCAGGAATCAACGAAGAGACATTAAGATGTTCACTATCAACGCAGAAGCACGTAAAGAGCAGGGTAAGGGTGCGAGCCGCCGCCTGCGCCACGCTAACAAGTTCCCGGCCATCGTTTACGGCGGAACTGAAGCACCGGTTTCTATCGAACTGGATCACGATGCAATCATGAACATGCAGGCTAAAGAAGGTTTTTACTCTGAAGTTCTGACCATCGTTGTTGACGGTAAAGAAACCAAGGTTAAAGTTCAGGCTGTACAGCGTCACCCGTTCAAGCCGAAACTGCACCACATCGACTTCGTTCGCGCTTAATCGCCTGACGAGTTGAAGAAAAAACGCCGCATTTGCGGCGTTTTTTTATGGGCGAAAATCAGTTGCCGCCAGTGCGACGTTGTAACTGATCGCGCAGATTCGGCGGTGTCCCTTTAATCGTCAGCGTATCGGTCGCCGGATCCCAGAAAATACGTTCGCCCAGCAGCATGGCATCGAAATTCAGGGTTAAGCCACCGCCGCTGCCAGCAAACTTAGTCAGCTGACGCAACGTGCTACGGTCAGCCGGAAAATGCTCTTCCAGTTCGTAGCCCTGTTCCTGGGTAAATGCCTGGAACGTCTTCTCGCCCAGTGGCGGCAGTTCGCTGGATAGATCTTCCAGCGCAATCTCCTCACCGGCCTGGAGCTGATCGTTGCAGTAGCTGTAGACCTGCTGACGATAATTCTGGCGCTCGTTTTTATCCAGATTCGATTCCGCGCAATAATCATCAACCGCCTGCAACAAGCCACGGTTCTGCGCTTTGGTATCGAGGCCCACGCTGGCACCGAGAAAATCCATAAAGAAGTCAGCGACTTTACGCCCTACCCGCCCGCGTAAAAACGTCAAATAACGGGTGGACTCCGGGTTGGTTTCCCATTCGGTGAGATCAATGCGCGCCACAATATCCGCATGATTGATATCAAGATAATGGGTGCTGCTGATGTCCAGTTGCTCGTTAACACGCATGCTGGACTGGCTGTTAAGCACCGCCACCAGCAAATATTCCACCGCCAGATAACGATAATGGATAAACAGAACGATACCGCCTTCAGCAAACGTATATTTGCTCAGTTCATCGCGCAGACGACCGGTCGCCGCCCGACTGAAGGCCAGAAAGTCATCTTCTCCTTTGCGGCAGTTACGCAGCGCAGCGGCCAGTTCGCTCTCTTCATCGAATAACCCATAGGCTTTGTTTTTCGCGCTATAAACCCGGTGTAACTCTTCTGCCATCTCTTCCACCGCTTTGGTGGCAGGCAGCAGGGTATCGCGCAGCACCAGCTCCAGCTGGTTTTCATCACGTTTGACTAACTGATGCAGGGCGATCTGGTCGATATCCAGACTCATGATAGACTCTCCTTTAAGCTCAGGCGCGTATTCAAACACCGCCCGCCGCGGCTTTCAACTCCATGCACAACACGAACATTTCGCTTTCGATAAAATTGCGGAAAAAATCGCGTTGTTACGGTAATATACCGCCTTTTGATACTTGATTAGTCGACGATATGCCACAATCATCCCGTTACAGTGACGAACGCGTGGAGAAACTCCTCGCGCAACTGGCGCAGGTTCTTGAAAAAGACAAAGCGCCAACCGACCTTTCCCTGATGGTGCTGGGAAATATGGTAACCAATTTGATCAACACCAGTGTATCTCCGGCGCAGCGCCGTAGCCTGGCGCGATCTTTTGCCGATGCATTGCAGGCGTCGGTTCGCGATGACAACGCCCATTAATTTGCAGATTTGACCTTATAATATGGTAACCAACCGGCAGCGCTACCGTGAAAAAGTCTCCCAGATGATCAGCTGGGGGCATTGGTTTGCCCTGTTTAATATTATCTTCGCGTTAATTTTAGGCAGCCGCTACCTGTTGGTTTCCGACTGGCCTGCCTCGCTGGCTGGTCGTATCTATGCCTACAGCAGCTGGATTGGCCACTTTAGCTTCCTGGTGTTTGCTGGCTATCTGCTGATAATTTTCCCCCTCACCTTCGTGGTGATGTCGCAACGGCTGCTGAGATTCCTGTCGGCCATTATCGCGACGGCGGGCCTGACGCTGATTATGGTCGACAGCGCGGTGTTCAATCGCTTCCATCTCCACCTCAATCCGGTGGTGTGGGAACTGGTGATTAACCCCGACCAGAGTGAGATGGCGCGTGACTGGCAGCTGATGTTTATCGGTGTGCCGATCATATTCCTGGTGGAGATGCTGTTCGCCACCTGGAGCTGGCAGAAACTGCGCAGCCTCAATCGACGCTCATTCGGCAAGCCGCTGGCGGCGTTGTTTATCTCAGCGTTCTTCGCCAGCCATCTACTGTATATCTGGGCCGATGCCAATTTCTATCGCCCCATCACCATGCAGCGCGCGAACCTGCCACTTTCTTATCCAATGACCGCAAGACGTTTCCTTGAACGCCACGGCCTGTTGGATGCACAGGAATATCAGCGTCGTCTGGTGCAACAAGGTGATCCCGAAGCCCTCTCGGTTCAATATCCGCTGAGCGACATTACTTTCCGCGATGGCGGTACACGGCATAACTTGTTGGTGCTGACGGTAAACGGCCTTAACAACGCTACGGTAGAGAAAGCCCTGCCGTCGCTCACTCAGTTTGCCAGCGACAATGTGCGTTTCACGCAGCACTTCAGCGCGGGCAACCAGGCTGAAAAAGGCCTGTTTGGCCTGTTCTACGGCATCTCATCCAGCTATATGGATGGCGTGTTGGCGGCGCGTATGCCTTCCGCGTTACTCAGCGCCCTGAATAGCCAGGGTTATCAGTTCGGTCTGTTCTCGTCCGATGGCTTTAATCAGCCGTTGTATCGCCAGGCATTGCTGGCCGATTACTCGCTGCCAACGATGGAGAGTCAGACCAATAGCGCTACGGTTACCCAATGGCAAAACTGGCTGAATGGGCAGAAAGACAATAATGCCCCGTGGTTCTCCTGGATCGCGTTGAACGGCATTACCGTGAATGGCGACAGTGTTAAAGCGCGCCAGCGCAGCTATCTGCGTCAGGCTGCTGGCGTTGACAGCCAAATCGCCGCTGTGCTGCAAACTTTGCAGGAGCGCGATTTGTTGAAAAATACCGTTGTGGTGATTACCGCCCAGCATGCGATTGCGCTGGATGGTGATGATGACAATCCAGGTAACCGTGCGACGCTTCAGGTACCGCTGGTGGTGCACTGGCCTAATACGCCTGCACAAACTATCGATCGCCTGACCGATCAGCAGGATGTGATGGCAACATTGATGCAGCGTCTGTTGCATGTGCGTACCAATCCGGTGAACTACTCTCAGGGTGAAGATCTTTTTGCCGCGCAACGCAACCATAATTGGGTGGCGAGCAGTGAAGATGGCAGACTGGTAGTCACTACCCCTGAAACAACCCTGGTGCTGAACAACAACGGCAGCTATTACGCTTATGATGCGCAGGGAAAAGTCCTCAGGGACCATAAACCTGAACTGGCATTGCTGTTGCAGGTGCTGACGGAACAGAAGCGTTTCATCGCAAACTGATTAATTATGAGGCAGTTAAATCCCGTGCATCTTGCAATCGTGCGCGGAAACGTTACTATATGCCTCCACGTTCGGCACGTAGCGCAGCCTGGTAGCGCACTGTCATGGGGTGTCAGGGGTCGGAGGTTCAAATCCTCTCGTGCCGACCAAAATTCCCAATAAAAAAGCAGCCTTTATGGCTGCTTTTTTATTTTCCGCATGCAGCAATCACAGCAGACGGTTGCCATCCTTATCAATCACTTTTTCGCCATCTTCTTTGCTGAACGCCCCCTGCTGTGGGTCAGGAAGAATATCAAGCACCACTTCTGAGGGGCGACATAACCGCGTCCCTAACGGTGTCACCACTATCGGACGGTTAATCAGGATGGGATAAGACAGCATGGCATCAAGCAACTGATCATCGCTAAAGTGCTCATCAGCCAAACCGAGTTGCTGATAAGGCTCGACATTCTTGCGTAATAAGGCCCGCACGCTGATCCCCATCGCATGGATCAGTTCCTTTAACTCTTCACGTTGCGGCGGTGTTTCCAGATAGTGGATGACAACAGGTTCAACCCCACTGTTGCGAATTAATGCCAACGTGTTACGTGAAGTCCCGCAAGCAGGATTATGATAGATGGTGATGTCAGTCATGTTCATTCTCAAATCATTGGGTAAAGGCCAGGCGCAAAGCTAGCGCACTCAGAGTTACCAGCAGCACTGGCAGTGTCATCACAACACCCACCCGGAAGTAGTACCCCCAGCTAATCTTGATGTTTTTCTGATCGAGTACATGCAGCCAAAGTAACGTAGCGAGACTTCCAATGGGTGTGATCTTCGGCCCCAAATCGCAGCCAATTACGTTGGCATAAATCATGGCTTCTTTGATGACACCTTCCGCCGTGCTGGCATCAATTGAGAGCGCACCGATCAAAACAACAGGCATATTGTTCATCACAGATGAAAGTATCGCCGTAATTAAACCAGTGCTAAAGGTGGCACTCCATACCCCCCCGTTTGCAAAGGTATTCAACAGCAAGGTGAGATACTGGGTGAGGCCCGCATTTTTCAGACCGTAGACGACCAAATACATCCCCAGTGAGAAAATGACGATCTGCCAGGGTGCGCCTCGCAGAACTTTCCCTGTGTTAATAGCATGACCGCGTTTAGCCACCGCAAATAGCGTTAGCGCACCAACCGCCGCTATTGCACTGACAGGAATACCGAGCGGCTCAAGGAGGAAGAAACCAACCAACAGCAGAACCAACACCAGCCAGCCCATTTTAAATGTCGCAGGGTCTTTGATGGCTTCAGCCGGGGACTTTAGCAGGGAAAGATCGTAGTGTCTGGGAATCTCCTTGCGGAAGAAAAGATGCAGTACGATCAGCGTGGCAATGATGGCAGCAAGATCAACCGGCACCATGATTGACGCATAATCACTAAATCCCAGTTGGAAAAAATCGGCAGAAACGATGTTAACCAGATTGGACACTATCAGCGGCAAACTGGCGGTATCCGCGATAAAGCCTGCCGCCATAACGAAAGCCAGTGTCGTTCCTTTGCTGAACCCCAATGCCAGTAGCATCGCGATAACAATAGGTGTCAAAATCAGCGCCGCACCATCATTAGCGAATAATGCAGCAACCGCAGCACCTAACAGGACGATATACGTAAACAGCAACCGCCCTCGCCCGTTACCCCATTTGGCGACATGCAAGGCACACCATTCGAAAAAACCCGATTCGTCCAACAACAGGCTGATGATTATTACTGCGATAAACGCAGTCGTTGCGTTCCAGACGATATGCCAGACAACCGGAATGTCATGTAACTGGATGACCCCGGTCATCAACGCCAGAACTGCGCCTATCGACGCGGTCCAGCCGATGCTAAGTCCGCGAGGTTGCCAGATGACAAAAATGATGGTGAGAACAAATATTGCGCCTGCCAGTAACATTAAAATCCCCTGCCCTGAAAATACATATGCTTTTATGAATATGTTTTAACGGCCGCACACATTTGCCTTGGCACTTTTGAATGATTCACGTAATTCATCACGCTGACTGCTCCAGGCAGTATCTATTATCGACGCCGCCCAGGCTGGCATATGAGGCGATAAACGGTAGTGAATCCATTTACCCTCACGACGATCCAACACCAAACCAGCATCTCGCAATAACGCAATATGGCGTGAAATCTTCGGCTGGGATTGACTTGTAAAGGCACACAGGTCGCACACACAGAGTTCTCCAGCCTCACGCAACAGCAAGATGATTGTTGTGCGTGTCTCATCAGCAAGGAGTTTGAAAAGTTGAACTGGCTGCATCAGTGCATGTTTCCTGATAATCATTGAACAAATATGTTAAATCATATATGTTCAATGTAAAGGCAGATTTTATTCACTGGGGGAACATTACATATCGTTATTTCCAGCCTTTGATGCTGAACATTTTGTTCGATCCACTGCCTGCGGAGATTCAAATCCTCTCGTGCCGACCAAAATTCCCAATAAAAAAGCAGCCATAAGGCTGCTTTTTTATTTTCTGCTATCCCTCATTCACCCAGATTCGCATCTCGCCTTCCCCTCGATTCGCCCAGCTAAACCAGGGAATAAAGGTCAATGTTTGTGTCTGACGGGTGGCAGGAGAGCGATCATAATGCCATAGCGCTTGTTCTTCCGGCGAACTCGCACTGTGTGTGCTGCCTTCAGCCTGGATCAACACCTTGTGCGCAAACAGCCCTTTACCTTCAAAAGTGCGGAAGGTCGCCGTTTGTGGTAACCACAGGTTATGCAGTTCCTCACCGTTATCGGCCTGTTCAAGACAATAGACCAGCGGCCCGCGCTGGATCGCCACTTTGCCCGCCACATGACGTACCAGCGGATTGCCATAGACGCGACGTACCGGCATCGGCAACGTCAGGATTAAGGTATCGCCCTCCTTCCAGCAGCGGCTAATATGCAGATAGCCTTTCCGGGACTGACCTTCCACTGCCGTACCATTCAGCATCACCTGTGGCGCATCGCACCAGTCCGGCAAGCGTAATGCCAGCGTGTGCTGAATGGGTTGCGGGGAATCAATGGTGATGGTCACCTGCTCCTGCCACGGGAAATTGCCACCGATGCGCAAGCGCAACTTATCCTCACCCACCGGCACTTCAAGGCTATTGCCAACATAGAGATTGATATACAACGCATCTTCGCGTGGCGTATAGATGTAATGACCGAGTGAAGTCAGCACGCGAGCAATATTGGGTGGACAACAGGCACAACCGAACCAGCGCTGGCGCACCGGTTTTACGTGGTCATAGATATGGTTTGCGCTGAGGGTTTTCGGATGGACTTCCAGCGGATTGACGTAGAAGAAGTGTTTACCATCCAGCGCCATCCCCCCCAGCACGGTGTTATATAACGCCCGCTCCATCACATCGGCATATTGGCTGTCGGCCTCCATCTCCACCATGCGACGGGCAAACATCATCAGGCCAATCGACGCGCAGCTTTCGGCATAGACGCTGTCGTTCGGCAAATCGTAATCACTGCTGAAAGCTTCGCCACTGCTTTGCGAACCGATACCGCCGGTGATATATAACTGGCGCTGGGCCATGTTATTCCACAGCCGCAGGCAGTCCTGACGTTTCGCCTCATCCTGGTTGAGTCTGGCCAGGTGCGCCACCCCGGTCATCAGATAGACAAAGCGCACTGCGTGGCCAATCGCCGTGTGTTGTTCGGCAATCGGTTGATGCGCCTGACTGTAGGCTTTGTCTTTTACCATCCATGCGGGGCCATAGGTATTCCAGTAAGAGGTCTTGCCACGCTTTTCGTACTCGCTATCGTAAAAATGCGGCTGCGTGCCACGCTGCTCAACGAAGTAGTTCACCAGCGTCAAATAACGCGGCTCCCGGGTCACTTCATGCAGACGCATCAACGCCAGCTCGATTTCCGGATGTCCCGGATAGCCGTGCAACTGGGTATCACCCGGCCCGAACACGCTGTCGATATGGTCGGCAAGTTTACACACCACTTCCAGCAGTCGGCGCTTGCCGGTGGCCTGAAAGAAAGCGACACCAGCCTCGATCATGTGTCCGGCACAGTACAGCTCATGACACTCCGCGAGGTTAGTCCAGCGTTCGTTGGGCGCTTTGACAGTGAAGTAAGTGTTAAGATAGCCATCGTCACACTGGGCGGCCGCCACCAGTTCAATCACCTCATCAGCGGTTTTCTCCAGTTCTGCATCTGGCCGCTGGCACAGCGACCAGGCAACCGCCTCCAGCCACTTCGCCACGTCGCTGTCCTGAAACACCATGCCGTAGAATTCCCCCTGCTGTAACCCGGCAGCGATACGGAAATTTTCAATCGCATGGCTGGGATCGGCTTCAGCAATCCGGTCGTTCAGTGCCGCCCATTGATAGGGGATCACGACATCACGCACCAGTTGTTGATACTGACCGAGGAACGGATCGTTAATTTTGAGCTGATGCAGATCGACTTCCATTACAGACATAACGTTCTCCTTAAGACTGGACATGGCGAACACGCAGATCGCTGGCAATGCGCGCCATCATGGGATTTTTGAGTTTGCAGGCGAGAATGGTGAACGCCAGCAGCAGGTGGAAAAAGGCAGGCAACAAGGTTTCCATGCTGGTGATGCCGTGCAGAGATACCGCCGTCTGGTTAGCTGCACCTGGTTGATAGGCGACGAAAATAAACACCAGACTGATGATGCCGGCACTGGAGGCCCAGGCCAACTTGATGAAAAACAGGTTAAAGGCGAAGTTCATCCCCGAAGAACGTACGCCGGTTTTCCACTCGCCGTAATCATCGGCAAAGGCCATCAGTGAAAAATGCAGCGGCAGCGTGAAGCCAAGGATAATCCCATTGCCAAGGATCACCACCAGCCAGAGGGTTTGCCACGCCGGGCCGGTGGGCAAGAGCCACATTAATACCGCCAGCGCAGCCAGCACGATGTTGGTCCAATAATACAGCCTGACGGTATCCACGCGTTTTGACAGCGGGCTGACCAGCACCGAGCCAAGAATCGAAGCAAAAGTCACCATGGTAAAAAACAGCGAGGTGTAAGCGGTACTGCCCTGCAACACGTAGGTGATGAAGTACATGTAGCCGCCCCCCCGAATGTTGAACACATTGATCAGCAGGAACGACATCAGCAGCATCAGCAGCAGTTGGTCATTTTTGCGCAGCCCTGCCAGATGTTCCCGCAGGGTAAATTTCCCCATACTGTCCAGCGAGACACGCTCACGCACCCAGAAAAAGCAGCACAGAAACATCACTACCGCCACGCTACACAGGATACCGACACCGAGCTGATATCCCTGCGCCGCATTGCCTTTGCCCAGGGTCGATACCAGCCACGGCAGCCCCACCGATACCAAAAAGCCCGCCACACCGCACAGCACAAAACGCCATGACTGGCAGGCAATCACTTCGCTGTGGCGGCTGGTCATGGTGTTGATCAATGCGCAGTAAGGCACGTTAATCGCGGTGTAGCTGACGGAGAGCAGCAGATAAGTACCAAACGCCCAGATGATCTTCATATTCATACTGACGTCAGGGACGGTAAAGGTCAGTACGCCGATAATGCCAATCGGTACCGCGATCCACAGCTGCCACGGACGGAAACGTCCCCAGCGACTTTGAGTACGGTCTGCCACAATGCCCATAATCGGGTCGGATACGGCATCAAACACGCGCAGCGCGATAAACAGCGTCCCGACCAGCGCAGGTGTCAGGCCAAACACATCGGTATAGAAAAATGTCAGGAAATTCATGATCAGGCAGGTGATCACCGTGCCACCGGCATCACCCAGCCCGTAACCGATTTTCTCACGCAGAGAGAGCGAATCACTCGCTGCCTGCTGCGTCAATTCGGTGTGGGTAATCGGGGTAGAAGTCATTGCAAACTCCTCATCAGGGTCAGAGTCCATTACCCGCATCAGGGCGGGCTTATTTTCAGGTACGGATTTATTCTGCCCGGAATATGCCGTGCAACAAGGGAAGGGAAAAGTATAAAAAAGGGGTAATTCCGACCTGATTAACAAAGTGTGAACTGGATCGAGCGAATGAAGATTTTATGATTAATAATCAATAAGAAATCGTATTTCACATAACATAAAAAGCGGAAAATTGAATATCAATGCTCGAATTATCCATAGCATTTCCGATTCAGGTGCAAAATGGCGGGTTGTTCATTTCGCGTGGGGTAGGAAGCCATCCGGCACGGATTCTGACCTCGTGGGAAGTCATCTTTGTTGAACGAGGACAACTGCAAATCCGCGAAGACGATCGCCTGTTCACTGTGCAGGCTGGAGAGAGTTTGCTGCTGCGACCCGGCCATCGTCATGTGGGTGAAGGAACATTTCCTGCCGACCTCAAATTCTACTGGTTGCATTTTGACTGGCTGAAAGCCACATCGGCAGCCGGGTTACATGCGACACTGCTGAACATCCCGCAGCACACACGCGTCAGCGATCCCCAATACGTCATTTCGCTGTTTCGTCAGTTTCTCAGCGAGCAGGAAAACATTCATCGCAGCATCTCGCTGGAGTGTATTTTGTTGCTGATCCTGCAACAAATTGCCGCGCCCGGCCCGCAGGAAAGCACCAATGACAGTCCCGGCCTGGCATTGGCGTGGAAAGCCAATCAGATCATCCGCACGCAATTCCACCTGCCGCTTTCCACATCATCACTGGCAAAAGAGTTGCACTGCAACGCGGATTATCTTGGGCGTGTCTATCGCCGCACCTTTCGCCTGACGCTGACGGAGGCCCTCCACCGCCAGCGCGTTCTGATGGCGGAAAAGTTGCTGATCAATAATTCGCTGTCGTTAACTGAGGTGGGACGACAGTGCGGATTCAACGACACCAGCTACTTTCGTCAGATTTTTCGTAAACATACCGGGCTGACCCCAGCAAGCTGGAAACGCCGCTACTGCAAGGAGCACATTAACTCCTGAGCGCAAAATAGCGTTGTGGCGTCATGCCCAGCACCTTGCTGAACATGGCAATCAATGCGCTGCCGTTGCAATACCCCTGCTGTTGAGCGATCTCTTCCACCGACACTCCCTGGGATAACTGGTTGATGGAGGTCATGATGGTTAACTGCTGCCGCCACTGCGCAAATGTCAGGCCCGTATGCTGGCGAAACAAACGGGCAATGGTGCGTGACGTCGTGCCGGCACGCAGGCTCAGGGTTGCCAGCGTTTGGTGGTTACCGGGGTGCATGGTCAGCATTCCGGTGAGCGCCAGCAATCTCGGCTCGGTCACCACCGGCAGACACCCCACCGTAGCCGCAGGGGCCTGGCTTAATTCATTGCATAGCAGCGGCAGAATCAGTGCATTGCGCGCCGGGTGCTGCGCACTGAGTTCGTTGACCAACTGATGCACCAGGGGCGTCACCCGCAGCGGGCACAGTGCTTCGATACATTTCTTCTCACCGGTTTCAGACAGGTAGAGATTATGGGTTTGCGTCCCCGCCTGAGCATGGGTTTGATGTGGCAGCCCCGAAGGGATCCATAGTCCACGCCAGGGGGGCAACGTCCAGCTTGCCTGCGCGGTGTGAATGGTGATGGCACCACGACTGCACCAGGTCAACTGTACCGTTGCGTGGGAGTGCCAGGCCTGCGCCTGCTCACGGGCATAAAAATAGGAAACCGCGGTAGGTACCGAGGTTGCACTCAGCATCTCAGGCTTCAGTTGCGGAATCTGACCTTTCATCACCCCTCTCGCCGGATACCTGAAAAACGCGTAACGATTTGTCGTTTGCGACAACCTTTGTCGCATTTTCAGGGTTAGTTATAAAGACACAGATTAGCAGACATCCGCCATCTTTTAATAAGAAATAAAATCATTATCATTCGCCTTCTCCTGGTCATGATTCCCCGTTACGCTGCCCTTTCCTTATCGTAACGCGAGTCAAAAAAGCCTTATCCAGTATGCACTTTTTAATGGTGAGCATTTCTTTAACTTATTCAAAGATAGGGAAAATTGATGTGCAAAATGACAGGCATGAGCAAAGCGCCTTTCGCACTCAGCATGATGGCGTTAATGCTAATCGCATGCAGAAGCAGTGCCGCCGATCAGCAAATGGTGGTCACCGCCAACGCGCAGAATAACCCGCTACAGCACATGGATGGCAGTGGCGTCGTCGCCACCAGCACCACCAGTGCCACCAAAACCGCCACCCCGAAGATTGAGGTGCCGCAATCAGTATCCAGCGTGACGCGTAAGCAGATGGATTTGCAGGCCGCACAAACCGCCGCAGAAGCGCTGCGTTATACCTCCGGCGTGGTTTCAGAGATTCGAGGTGCATCCAGCAGTGGCGCCGGGTATATGTTCAGTCGCGGTTTCTATCTGGAGCAGTTCCTTGACGGTGCACGCATGCCGAGTGACAGCAGCTTCGGCTATGCCATCGCCAATTATGACACCTATGGTTTTAGCAACATTGAAGTGCTGCACGGCCCAGCCTCGGTGCTGTACGGCCAGGTGAATCCGGGCGGGGTGGTCAATCTGACCAGCAAAAAACCCACCGAGACGCCAGTACACGAGGTGTTTGTCACCGCAGGCAACCATGACCATCTGCAAACCGGCTTTGACGTTGGCGGTAAGGCCAACGATGACGGCACCCTGCTCTATCGCCTGACGGCCAGCGCCACTGACAGCAAAACCCAGGTGGATGACACCCGCCAGAAGCATGTGTATGTCGCGCCAGCCATCACCTGGAAGCCGAATGACGATACTTCACTGACGCTGCTGGCGAAGTATCAACGTGATCCGGATGTGGGTTACTACAACTTTGTCCCGGCAGTTGGCAGCGTGTACAGCGGCCCGCATGGGAAAATCTCACCGCAGACCAACCTTGGCGATGCCAATTTTGATCACCATTCACGCACCCAGTTCTCGGTTGGCTACGAATTCTGGCATCGTCTGAACGACAGCCTGATGATGCGGCAAAATGTGCATTACAGCGACGTGAAAGATAACCTCGAGAATGTCTTCACCAACGGTTACGCCAGCGGCTCTGACCGGGTATTAAATCGCTACGCCTTCTTTAACCACGAGCAGGCGAAAACACTGTCCGTTGATAATCAGTTAGAAGCGGAGTTCAATACTGGCGCGCTGTCGCACCAACTGCTGTCAGGCGTCGATTTCCAACGCGTGCTGTATCGCGAAACCGTCGGTTTAGGTGCCGCGTCAACCATTGATGCCTTCGCCCCGCAATACAGCGACATCACCATGCCAGCCACCAGTTCGGACGACCATATTCGCCAGAAACAACTGGGCGTATATACCCAGGATCAGATGCGCTTGGGCAACTGGAGCTACCTGCTGGGTATCCGCGAGGATTGGGCTCATGCGGATGATGTCAATCCGGTGACTGACTCTTCCACCGAACAATCCGCCCGTGCCTTTACCTGGCGTACCGGGTTGGTATATCAGTTTGATAATGGCATCGCGCCCTATGCCAGCTTTGCCAAATCCTTTATCCCGCAGGTGGGTACCCTGTATGGCGGCGGTATGGCACAACCGACCACCGCTAATCAATATGAAGTGGGGGTGAAATATCAGCCAACTGGCTTCAATGGCTTTATCACTACCTCATGGTTTGATTTGACCGAGAAGAACGTACTGACCAGCGATCCTGTGCACTCAGGCTACGATACTCAGGCAGGTAAAGTCCGGTCAAAAGGGGTTGAAGTTGAGGCTCACGCCAACCTGACGACAAACCTGACGCTGATCTCCGCCTATACCTGGCTGAATGCCGTCACCATCGACTCCAACGACAGCGCCACCACGCTGGACGGTGGTACAACCTCGATGCAAGGCAAACGTCTGTGGGGAATGCCGCGCAATACCGCCTCAGCCTGGCTGGATTACACCTTCCATCAAGGCGCATTGCAGGGCTTTGGTATCAATGCCGGGGTGCGTTATATCGGGGCCAGTAAAGATACCTCCAACACCATTCGTGTAGCCTCTGCGACGGTGATGGATGCCGGTATCCACTACGACATCGGTGAGCACTGGCTGTTCAGCCTGAATGCCAGCAACCTGCTGGACCGTCACTATGTTGCCTCTTGCTACAGCGCCTCGACCTGCACCTATGCCGCAGGTGCTGACGTGCTGGCAACGGCGCGCTACCGCTGGTAATGAGATGAGAAGACGCACTTTTCTGCAAACGATCACCTTGCTCCCGCTAGCGGGTATGGCGTGTCGGGTTGGTGCGTCTTCTCTGCCCGCTCCCCGTTTAGTGGTACTCGACTGGGGACTGGTGGAAACGCTGCTGGCCATCGGGGTGGTCCCGGTTGGCGTCGCCGAGATCGCGGGTTACCACGACAATGTGGTGACCCCGGTAATCCCGGCACAGGTTCCCGATGTTGGATTGCGCCTGGCACCCAATCTGGAGTGGCTACAACAACTGGCGCCGGACTATATCCTGATCAACTCCAGCCAGGAGTCACAGCGCGCAATGCTGGAGCGTATCGCACCGGTACGCGCCTTTGCCATTTACAGCGACAGTGGCACTCCGTATCAACACGCCATTACGGCAACCCATCAACTGGGTGAACTGTGTCAGCAACAGGTTGCGGCGGCACGGTTAATCGCTGAGGCGGCAAACGCGTTGCAGCCAGTGACCCAGTCGCGACAACCAGATATCCCCCTGTTCCTGATCCGCTTTTTCGATGCGCGCCATATCGGTATCTATGGTCAGCACAGCCTGTTTCAGGATGTGCTGGATGCTTTAGGGCTTACTAACGGCTGGCACCAGACTACCGATTACTGGGGGATTAGCGTCACCGGGCTGGATAGTCTGGCAGTGAGGGATGATGCGCGGATCCTTTATTTTACCCCGTTACCCACCAATATGACGCACGGCCTGACAGACAATGCGCTATGGCAGGCTTTGCCTGCGGTACAGGCCGGCCATAGCGCAGCATTACCGGCGTTTTGGGGCTTTGGCATGCTGCCTTCTGCGATTCGTTTTGCCCAACAGTTATCCGCGGTGCTGGCAGCATGAAGCGCGGGTCAGCTATCGCGTTATTGTTGGCTGTGCTACTGAGCCTGCACAACCTGACACAATTGTTACCCGCAGCGCAGTGGCGCGCGTTGCTCCCCTGGACGGCGAACCCTGATATTCACCGGTTGTTGGTATTGCAGAGCTGGCTGCCTCGTCTGGCAATCAGCCTGTTATGCGGTGCCGCGCTGGGGCTGGCAGGCTTACTGTTTCAGCAAACGCTGCGCAATCCACTGGCTGAGCCAATGACACTTGGCGTTGCTGACGGGGCACAACTTGCCCTGTCATTGACCACCGTATTTCTCCCGCACTGGCTGGCAGCCAGTTCCTGGATCACCCTCGCCGGTGCGCTTATCGCTGCCGTGCTGGTACTGACGCTTGCGGCCTCGCGTGGGCTGGAGCCCTCCAGGGTCGCCATTGCCGGGTTGGTGGTGAGTTTATTCTGTGGCTCGTTAATCACGGTGCTGCAATTGTTATACGCCCCGTATTTGCACAGTTTATTTATCTGGGGAGCCGGCTCACTGGTGCAGCAGGGCTGGGGCAATGTCCGTTTGCTCGGTGGACAATTGTTGGTCGGCTGGCTGCTGGCGCTGATGTTATGTCGTCCGTTGCAACTGCTGGGGTTGGGAGACATGCACGCCAGCAGTCTCGGCTTGCCCAGTCGCTATGTGCGGCTGGGAGGATTTTCGCTGGCAGTCCTGCTGACCGCCGCAGTAGTCAGTGCCGTGGGAGTGATTGGCTTTGTCGGGTTGGCTGCGCCGGCTCTGGCACAGTTACTCGGTGCCCGCCGTCTGGCACAGCGATTACTGCTGGCCCCGTTATGTGGCGCGCTATTACTGTGGGCCACCGATCAGGCAGTGCAACCGTTCGCCAACGCATTGGGGGAACTGGTGCCAACCGGTGCTGCGACCGCGCTGTTTGGCGCACCGCTAATCCTCTGGTTGCTGCTCAGAATGCGCACCCCGTCAGTACCGTTCAGCTCGGTTAATGCTGCCGTTGAGGGGGCACAGGTTGCGGATGGTCGATTGTATCTGCTTAGCCTCACTCTGTTTCTGTTACTGGTGCTGACTCTCCTGCTCTCGCTGGTTTTTGGCCGCGCGCCCAACGGCTGGAGCATGGCGTCACTGTCCCCGCTGTCGCCACTGCTGCCCTGGCGCTGGCCACGCTCCCTGGCGGCTTGTGCCGCGGGGATGATGCTGGCTGCGGCAGGCGTGCTGCTACAACGCTTTAGTGGTAATCGGCTGGCCAGCCCGGAGATGATGGGGGTCAGTGCCGGGGCGGCGTTGGGAATGCTGGCATTAACCCTGGTGACCGGAGAGGTGTCGCACAGTTTGCGTTTTGCCGTTACCAGCGCCGGGGCACTGCTGGCGCTACTGATGATTTTGTCTTTCTCGCGTCGTCACCATTTCGCAGCCGATCGCGTGCTGTTGGTCGGCGTCGCCATCAGCGCGCTGTTCCAGGCCCTGGTGGCAACCATCATCGCCTCCGGAGACGAACGTGCCGTGACATTGTTGAGTTGGCTCTCTGGTTCAACCTATACCATCATGCCTGGCGATGCCGTAACCGCGCTACTGCTGGCGTTGACGCTCAGCGTGCTGACGGGGTTGTTCCGTCGCTGGATGATGATTCTGCCGCTCGGCCCCACCTGTGCCAGTGCGGTGGGAATCGCGCTGGCGCAAACACGTCTGCTCACGCTGGGTTTGATCGCCATGTTGACAGCAGGGGCTACGCTTACCGTCGGTCCGATATCCTTTATTGGTCTGACCGCCCCGCATATTGCCCGCCTGCTGGGTGCCCGTCGCCCCGGCCAGCAGTTACTGCTGGCCATTCCCTGTGGCGCACTGATGATGGTGGTGGCCGACTGGATCGGGCGCAACCTGCTGGCACCACAGGAACTTCCGGCAGGGCTGGTTGCTACCTTGCTCGGTGCCCCCTACATGATGTGGCTATTCACCCGCCGCGAGAGTCGCTCATAACGACGGGCGTTGCGCCAGCCACTCGTCGCGCGTGATTTCCCAATTGCCCGCCAGCATTTCTCCACCGACAAAGGCTTTGCTGAAGGTTTCAATCAGTCGCATCCCGCTGCGTTCTGAGATCCGTCGTGACGCCTGGTTATCCATCGCTTTTGGCACGCGTAAACGGGGTTGTTGCAGGGTCTGAAACCAGAAATCCGTTATCAGAGTACAGGCTTCACTCATCAATCCTTGCCCCTGCCACTCCGGTACCAGCCAGAAACCACGGTTATCTTCATCGCCTGCGCGTAACGAGATCAGGCCGATTAGCCGATCCGGATCCGAGCGATGACGCAAGCTCCAGTGCCATGCCTGTCCCGCGACCATAGCCGGTAACGCGACCTGATCAACGAAAAAACGGGCGCCGTCCGACGGATAGGGCCAGGGCACCGCATTGGTTAAATGACGCACAATTTCCCAGCGCGGAAAAACCTGTTGTATCTGGATAGCATCGTCGCTTTGTAAGGGTTCAAGTAGCAAACGCGGGGTAGTAAGCCGGGGTACTGTCATCTCAACCTCCTGTTGGGGAACTGATTAAGCTTTATCAGAAAAAAATCAGTTTTAACAATGTTTTTATCCAAAACATCAGTCAGTTACCGTAAGCAATCAATATGGACCAGGATCACACTTTTGGCAGATTGTGACAGCAATTCATCTGATTGAAACAAAACTGTCACAGACATCCCCTACCTTATAGCTTCCTGTTTTTCGATGGAAAACCGATATGGTCATCAAAGCAAAAAACCTGCAGGACGCTGAAGAACTCCTGCACTCCGGTATCAGCAAAGTCGAACTGGCTTACGATATCGGTAGCGACGATTTCTTCCGCCTGGCGTCTCGCTGGTGCGATCGCGGAGCGCGCATCAGCAAAGGCCATCAGCATTTTGTGGTATCGATCAAGAGTTTTGCCATTCCCCCCAATGACTAAAGACGGTGAGCGCTGAGCTTGCCCTCTCTCCGGCTGACTGATTAAATAGCTTTTTCCGTCAGCCGTGATTCTCTATGTTTACCTTCTCCTCACCGCTTGCCCTCCCAGACTCACCTTTTTTCACTGCTGCCGGTTTAACGTCTGGATCTCTGCTGCTGGCCGGGTGTCAATTCGAGCAACAGCACTGGCAGGCCGATCTGCATCAGCGCTGGCAACTCCCCCTACCCGCTGCGCTGGCAAACGCTGTGGTCAAACGTAAGTCGGAACACCTCGCCAGCCGCTGGCTGGCGCGTGAAGCGTTGCTGCAATTGGGCGTGGAGGGCTTCGTGCTGCGTAATGCGGCGGATCGTTCCCCCTGCTGGCCTGCTGGCATTCAGGCTTCGCTATCGCACAGCCATAATCAGGTGGTGATGGCGGCCACGCGAGAGCCGCTGTGTGTCGGGGTGGATGTGGAACAGGTGATGAGCAACGATACTGCCCGGGAAACGGCAGAAATGCTGATGAACACCCAGGAACGCCAGTTGCTGGAACAACTGGCGCTTCCTTTTGCCCAGGGGGCGACGCTGCTGTTTTCCCTGAAGGAGAGTCTTTACAAAGCGCTGTGGCCGCAGTTACATCAGCCAATGGATTTCTTGCAGGCCGCATTGTGCGCGGCCGATCTGACCACCGGTAGCGCCGTACTGCGCTTAACCGCCGATTTTGGTAATGGATTTAATCAGGACGTTGCTTTGCAGGCGCGTTTTTGTTGTGAAGCTCAACGCATTATCACGCTGGTGACTCACCCGCTTGCCGGGCAATAAAAAACCGGCTCAGAACCCTCCAGAGCCGGTAACAACACAAGACGACAGAAAATGTTCCAGGGAGGCAGAAACCGAAGTCTCTGCTGGTGGTTAACTTAGCGCGCTCCGCCTCCGCTGCCCAATAACCCTTTCCGCTAAGCTTTGCCAGTTGGCGTTAATGGCCGGTATCGGTACGTTTTACCGCATCGAGCGTCGCCATTTCACGTTCTCTGCCGGTCAATTCACTCAGTTTGCCATCACGCATTTCCAGCAGGCGGTCAGCATGGATAAAGTAGTGATCGTCATGGCTGATGGCGAACACCGTCTTGCCCGACTCCTGTAACCACGGCAGCAATTCACGATAGAAGATACGACGGAAGTGCGGGTCCTGATCGGCTGCCCATTCATCAAGCAGCAGGATGTCACGCTCCTCGGCCGCGGCCAACAGCAGCGCCAGACGCTTGCTCTGCCCTTTCGACAGTTGCAGGTTCAACACCTTGTTGCCTGCCAGCTTCAATTTATCCTGCATTTTCAGGCGTTCCAGCCACTGCTGCACCAATGCCGGATTGGCGGGCTTGCCTGCCCGGTTGATCAGGCGATCAAACAGATGCACATCTGTGAATACCGCGGAGAAGTGCTGGCGATAAGCCTCCAGGTTATGCCAGTCAACCACCTTACCATCCAGCAACAGCGCGCCAGATTGCGGCTGGTACAGGCCGGTGAGCAGCATTGCCAGCGTCGATTTACCACTGCCGTTACCCCCAATCAGAAACACCAGCTCGCCTCGTCGTAAAGTCAGGTTAATCGGCCCCACTTCGAAGCCATGTTCGCCATAATGGAAGCGCACATCGCGCAGTTCCAGCGTTTGCCAGTCACCAATCGCAGGCAAGTTTTTAAATTCCGCCTCATAGGGGGCGAGGTCAAAGGTATGGAGTTTGCGGAACGCCACCTGCGCGCTGAGCAAGGTCGGCAACGCCCCCACTGCCGCCAGCAGCGGCGTGCGCAGGAACAGCAACGTCAATGAATAGGTGGCGGCCACGGCGGTATTGGCCCAGCCAAGACCGTTAGCCATCCAGAACACGATGCCAATCGCGCCAAGCATCATAATGTTTGACCAGTTCACCGCGCTCAGGTGGAACGTATCGGCACGCACAATATGGTGGCGATAGCTGTTGGCATTTTCCTGATAGACGTTGTCGTAAATCAATTGCGCGCGTTGACGGTTCAGCTGTAGCTCTTTACGCCCTTCAATGATGGTCTGATAGTCGCGATACAGGTCATCCTCCACCTCACGTAACTTCGCCATATGCTGATATACGCGTGACACCAGCAGCCAGCCGCCAACCAGAGTCACCACCAACCACACTGACGTTACCAGCAGCATTTTGGGTGAGAGCCACGCCATATATAGCGCAGAACCGAGGGTAATAATGATGCCCTGAATCAGTTCAGGCAGGCGAACAAAGGCGATAGTAATCGCACGCACGTCACTGGTCAGCCCGGCCAACAGTTGTGCGTTGCCGATCTGTTCAAGACGCTCCACGCGGGTGTCGAGAATACGTTTGATAAACTCCCCACGCAGACGCCAGACAAACTGATGCCCGAGCAACGTTAACGAAAGCTGTGAGCCCAGCGTCACCGCCATCAGCAAAAACAGTTGCAGGAGGAATTCTGGCAATACACCAACCGAGGTATTCACTGCCGTGATCAGCTCGCTATTGATCCAGGCGATCATGCCGATGCCAAGCGCGGCGCTGAGTAAAGTAAGAAGGATGACGCCAATAAAAGGCCAGCGGAACTGGCGATAAACAACCTGAAGCAGAGCCATTAAAAGGTTCCAGCAAGTAAAAAAGCAGCTAGCAGTTTAATGGGGCGTCAAATGATAGCAAGAATAATTCTCAACCCACCCTAGCCTCTGCCAGGTCCGTAGTAGCGCGATAAATCGCGCCACTACGAATTAATGCGCACGGCGGAATGTGAGGTTGTAGCGGAAGGCGCCCGCCTGCGGATGAACGCCGGGCTTGAGCGGCAGGATGCCGTGATAACGCAGGCGCGACGGACCGCCCCACACCACGATATCGCCATGCTCCAGCAGTACGCGTTGCGTGGCATCGCCGCGCTCAAAACCACCGAACTGGAAAACGGCAGGCAACCCGAGCGACACGGACACGATCGGCTGTCGCAAATCCTTCTCATCTTTATCCTGATGCAACGTCAGTTTTGCCCCCGGTTCATAACGGTTGATCAGGCAAGCATCAGGATTGAAACCACTGAATCCCGCCTCCTGCGCCGTCTGTTGTGCCAGCTCGCGGAACAGGGAGGGCATTGGCGGCCATTTATGACCGCTATGGTTGTCCTGCTCGGTATATTGATAACCACGCGAGTCGCTTGACCAACCTAAATCACCGCAATTGGTCATCGCCACCGACATACGGTGTCCACCGGGGGTAATACGATGGGCAAACGGATTCTGCGCGGCGATAGCATATATTTCCGCCAGCAGCGCATCCGCCTGATCACGCGCGCGGCGACGCAGAATCACCGCCCCTTCTGCCAGCGGCTCCTGCCACGGCGCTTCTTCACTAAACAGATCCAGCATCTGCGCCTCCGTTATGGGTGGTCATCCACGGAAATCAGGAAGGATTTAAATTGGGGCGACATCCAGTGAGTAAAACCGTCGCCCTGTTTGGTGATCAGATACACCGCCAGGTGCTCCTTCAGCGCCAGCGCTTTCGCGCGTTCAGTGCCCAGCACCATCAAGCCGGTATCCCAGCCATCAGCCTCCAACGCAGTGGTGGCAATCACCGTTGCCGACACCAGTTTATGCTCAATCGGTCGACCGGTACTGGGATCGATAACATGAGAAATACGTTTACCATCCAGTTCATAATAGTTGCGATAACTGCCGGAGGTGCTGATACCGTGGCCTTGTAAATCGACCCGCGCCTCCACCGCATTTTCACGATCGGTGGGTTTCTGGATCGCCACCCGCCACGGCTGGTTTTGTGCATTGTGACCCCGACTCAGCACCGCGCCGCCTACCGATACCAGATAATCGGTGATCCCTTGCTGCTCCATCAGGCGCGCCAGATGATCGGTAGCGTAACCCTCGCCCATAGTGGACAGGTCAACATACAAACCCGGCAGATCTTTTTGCAGCCACTGGCCGTTAACCGCCTGAATCACACGCAGATGTTGCAAACCCGTGAGCGCCTTCGCTGCTGCGATTGCAGCGTCTGACGGGGTATGCGCCGGTTGCTTTGTCGGACCAAACCCCCACAAATTCACCAGTGGTCCGACGGTGATATCCATAGCACCTGCGGTTTTTTGTCCAATACGCAAGGCCTCCGTCACAATATCCGCCATATCGGCACTGACCGGCTGTGGATCTGTGCCCTGATACTGATTGAAGCGCGACAACACCGAATCCGCTTTCCAGGTGGAGAGTTCACCATCATCATGGTCAAGCTGCTGCTGTATCGCTTGCTGAAGTGCTGCTTTACGTTGTTCATCCACACCGGCAACACTGACACGCCATACGGTACCCATAGTTTTACCTTCCAGTACCAGGCTTGCCCGGCTGGCGGTTTGGTCGCAACCGCTTACCCCGACCACAACCAGACAGGTCAGCAGAATATTCTTAAAACGCATCTAATCCTCATCTGTAACGCTTTAATAATGTCTATTTCAAAGCATAACTCGCTTGTAAATCAGGCTAAAGTCGCTTGAAGTCGGTGACAGGCTACCGCAGGATAACCCGTTCCTGCACAACCGCGAAGACCGGAGCGTCAGATGATCTATGCAATCCTTGTCGTGGCCGCTGGCCTGTTTTTCTACAGCAGCCTGAAATGCTGGCAACACTATCGCCACCGTCATCTGCGCGGGCGTTAAATTTTTGCACCAGAAAGACCCGCGTTGCACCGCTTCAGCGCTGGCGCAGTGTAGCAAAGCCAGAATGGCGCGCGTGGCGCTGAGAGCGGTGCTGTGGCACGAATTCTGCATCGTTGACGCTGAGTTGAATATCAGCGAGGCAGTAAAATGGAAAAGGCAAAAACACCACAGGATAAATGGCAGCAGTGGCTGAGCTTCTCAGCATTCACGCTGGCGGGAGTAGCACTGGAAGGCAGTCTGCCCCCGACTCAGCCTCAATTACAGCAGGCACCCAAAGCCAAAAAATGGCGTGCCATGCCATAAACGCCGCTACAACCCCAATTCACTCAGGCCCGGATGATGGTCCGGGCGTCGCCCCAATGGCCAGTGGAACAGACGCTGAGATTCAGCAATCGGCAAATCGTTGATGCAAGCGTAGCGCGTGATCATCAGTCCATCTGCGCCAAAGTGCCAGTTCTCATTGCCAAAGCTGCGGAACCAGTTGCCGCTATCATCACGCCATTCATAGGCAAACCGCACCGCCAGCCGGTCATGATGCCAGGCCCATAACTCTTTAATCAGTCGATACTCCAGCTCGTTAGCCCACTTGCGTTGTAAAAACGCCACCACTTCGGATCGGCCATTGACACATTCGCTGCGATTGCGCCAGCGCGTGTCTTCACTGTAAACCTGTGCGACTCGCTGCGCGTCGCGACTGTTCCAGGCATCCTCTGCCATGCGGACTTTTTGCATGGCGCTCTGTTCATTAAACGGGGGAATCAGCATCATCGTCTCCTTGCATGTAGACAGGTCTGTCTACTTGATTCATCCTGCCGTATGTAGACAATTCTGTCTACCCCATTTTATCGGTGACATTATGCTCGCACCCCTGATCTTCGATCCGCAGGCCTCCGCCCGCGATCGCATTCTCAACACCGCCCAACGTCTGTTTTATCAGCAGGGCATCCGCGCCACTGGCATTGATAAGGTGATTGCTGAAGCAGGCGTTACCAAAGTGACTTTTTACCGCCACTTTCCAGCCAAAAACGCGCTGATTCTGGCGTTCCTGCAACAGCGCCATCAACGTTGGATGAGCGCTTTTAGCACAGCGCTGGCGCAGCAGTCAGAATTGGTGGACGCCCTGCCCGACGCCCTGCTTAGTTGGTTTAATGAAGCGGATTTCCGTGGCTGTGCCTTTATCAACAGCGCAGCCGAATTAGGAGATAGCCTGCCAGAAGCCAATGTTCTGATTATTGGCCATAAAAGAGAGATGGCGGCAGCGATCGGGCAGAAACTTAGCGCTGAACAGCGTGATAAGATCGGTCAGATTGTGTTGCTGGTGGAAGGCGCGATTGTGCAGGTGCAACTGGGTGAAGCGGTACTGGATACGATCGGGATATTACGCGCGGCATTGAGTACACTGCTAAAAACCGGAGCGTGACCACGAGGCCACGCTCCACAACACTTCTTAGAACTGGTAAACCAGGCCCAGTGCTACGATGTCGTCGGTGTTGATACCGGCAGCCTGGGTGAAGTTGTTGTCGTCCAACAGGTTGATCTGGTAGTCAACATAGGTGGACATGTTTTTGTTGAAGTAGTAGGTCGCGCCTACGTCGATATATTTTTTCAGGTTCTGGCTGCCATAACCTTCGATATCTTTACCACGAGAGGAGACGAAGGCCAGAGACGGACGCAGACCGAAGTCGAACTGGTACTGTGCAACCAATTCCCAGTTATCCGCTTTGTTGGCGTAGCCATAAGCTGAGGCATCGCTGGAACCGAAGCGGGTTGCATTATAGGAACGGGTGTACATTGCCGCCAGATAGATGTTGTTGGCGTCATATTTCAGACCACCGGTGTAGGCATCAGCACGATCGCCACGACCGAGGATACCCGCAGAACCGCCGTTCTGGTTGTTGGTACGGTCAGACGACATCATCGCAGCACCAACACCGAAGCCAGCACCGATATCATAGGTGGTGCTCAGACCGTAACCGTCACCGTTCTCACCCAGTACATCACGGCCAGATGAAGATTCAGTCGGGTTATCGTTTTTGCCCTGATACTGCACAGCAAAGTTCCAGCCATCAACCAGGCCGAAGAAGTTGCTGTTGCGGTAGGTCGCCAGGCCGTTGCTACGCTGGAACATAAAGTTGTCCGCACCGTAGGTGTCACCACCAAACTCTGGCAGGACGTCGGTCCATGAACCGATGTCATACAGCACGCCGTAGTTACGACCATAGTCGAATGAACCGGCGTCGCCAAATTTCAGACCAGCAAAACCAACACGGGTAAAGCTGTTAGCGGTGCCTTGTGACTCAGCGGTGTTCAGCGCAGCCTGGTACTCCCACTGACCATAACCGGTCAGTTGGTCGGTGATCTGAGTTTCACCTTTAAAACCGAAGCGCAAGTAAGACTGGTCACCGTCACTGCTGTCGTTGTCGGAGAAATAGTGCAAACCGTCAACTTTGCCGTAGAGGTCTAATTTGTTGCCATCTTTATTGTAAATTTCCGCTGCATTTGCAGCGCCTGCTACCAGAAGCGCAGGAATCATCAGGGAGAGAACACGAAGTTTCATTTTATTACCCTCTGTAATGTGCCTTATTTATGCCACTGCGAGCTGAGCGAATAAAAATCAGCCGGCAATCCATTGTTATTTTATACCGGGCAATAATCTATCATGAAAATGATACTAAATTTCCAAAAGTGTTTCATTGTATTAAATAGATATTTCTAAATGTAAATATAGGGGAACTAATAATCAGCACGCATCGGTAAAAAATATAGCACGTATTGATAAACCGATTTTTTATCCTTTAAAATCAATAAAATGAACAACACCACCTTTCAGCACTGAATGATAAAACTTTTCAGCCATCAGAGAATACAATTACCCCCGCTATCATCATTTATTTCATTATTACCTTCATTCACCCCGAATGAGATGTTTACCCTAAATTCCCGCCGGACATGATTGTCCGGCATTTTTTTATCCGAATTTCACTTCAATTTGTCATTTTCCGTAAACTTAGTTGACTGGGTACAATTAAGGCAATCCTGAGATCACATTAATTGCTTAATTCCGCACATTTTGTTTAATAATAAAATAAAAAAGCGGAATGTTAATTTCCGCCCGTAACAAAGTTAATTGGAATTATTTGCGGACTGCAATATTAACGTCTACAGATTACTTCTTCGAATTTATTCAGCGAGTTAAACCAACCCCTAATGATTGGTTTATAGCCGTTTTTATTTATAGTAGCTTCGGCGTCACAGATAATCAGTGCCAAAATAAACTCGCCATATCACGACCAGGACTTAAGCCATTATTTCCCGGTCAGCAACAGGGCAGCGCTCAGGCAAGTTTCTCATCAACTCGTGACAGATATCACAAATTCCTTTCTGACGACCCTGCCCTTTTTCAGCTAACCTTTTGAATCTACGTTGGATAATTTGAGTTAAGTTCAATCAACTCGCTTCCCCGACTCCAGGAAAGTTCTGGAAAAAAAATGCAGCGTCGTAAAAGTCGGTAAAATGCCCTCCTAATCCTGATTTTCGATGGCACGGTACGGGTCTTTAAACCCGCGCAGCACCTGCTGTTGCGGCGAGTTGATGCTAAAATCGCCCTTTTTATATAGAGAAAGATAATAACCTCATGACAGCACTGGACGCCGCACAACAGCCACAAGACGCACGCCATCTGCACTGGTCAACCCGCACCGTCTTCCTGATCAATGGTCTTGGCATGTCAGCCTGGGCTCCTCTGGTGCCGTTCGCCCGCGACCGCCTGCATTTATCCGGCAGTATGCTGGGCGCGTTATTGCTGTGCCTGGGTATTGGTTCTCTGGCTGCCATGCCGGTCACCGGCAAACTGGTGGCTCGTTTCGGCTGTAAACGGGTGATGCTGTGCTCCACCGCGCTGGTGCTGGCGATGTTGCCGCTGCTGGCAACCTCCCACCACACTTTATTGATGGCGCTGACGTTGATGCTGTTTGGTGCCGGGTTAGGTACGCTGGACGTGGCAATGAACTATCAGGCGGTTGAGGTCGAAAAGGCTGCGCGCCGTCCGATGATGTCCGGCTTCCACGCCTTCTTTAGCCTGGGAGGCATTCTGGGGGCCGGGACGGTGAGTCTGCTGATGAGCGCAAGTTTGTCGCCGCTGGCTGCCGTTGGTGTGGTGATGCTGGTGATGGTGTTGTTGTTGCTGCGCAGTCAACCCGGCATGATGACCACCCGCCTGCATCAACCCGATCAACCCTGGCTGGTACGTCCGCGCGGCTGGGTGGCGTTTCTCGGCTTGCTGTGCTTTATCCTGTTTCTGGCGGAAGGGGCAGTTCTCGACTGGGGTGCGTTGCTGTTGTTACAAAGCCCGGAGATGACACCCAGCCTGGCCGGATTGGGTTACGCGGTGTTTTCTGTCGCCATGACGCTGGGGCGTTTCACTGGCGATAAGATTATTCAGCGTTGTGGTCGTTACCCGGTGATGCTGGGCGGTGCGCTGGCTGCCGCCGCAGGGATGACGCTTGCCGTGTTGATCCCCTGGCCGTTAATGGCGCTGCTGGCATTTCTGTTGGTCGGCTTCGGCCTCGCCAATACGGTGCCAATGTTGTTCAATGCGGCAGGAAATCAACACGATATGCCGTCAAATCTGGCGATTTCCGCCATGACAACCTTAGGCTATGCAGGTATTCTTTCAGGTCCGGCTTTGATCGGATTGATATCCCAGTGGATCAGCCTGAGCGGCGCATTTCTGCTTATCGCCCTGCTGCTGCTGGCCGTGGCTGCCAGTGCCCGACTGGTTGCGCGATAATTTCAGGTGCCTGAGACGCTATGCTGCCTTACAAATTCCCTCTGACATCCGGCAATGTGACCCGCTTTTTTGTGGTGTTCAACCTGGTGCTTTTTCTGGCGCTGGGCGCAATGGTCCACAACAGCGTCAACGCCTGGGTGACAGAAAAACGCTACGCCATGACCGATCTGGCCCGCGCCATGCAGAAACGCATCGATGCCTATCGCTTCGCCACCTGGCAGATCTATGAAAACCTTGCGACCAGTGCGGCTGGCTCTGCGCCGAACAGCAGTTTGCAGGAAACCCGTCTGCGCCCGGATGTCTATTATCTGGAAAAAACGCGCCGTAAAACCGAAGCGCTGATTTTTGGTTCTCACGACAGCAGCACGCTGGACATGACCATGCGCATGTCCAACTACCTCGACACCCTGTGGGGCGCAGAGAATCCAACCTGGTCGATGTATTTCCTCAATGGTCAGGATAATAGTCTGATCATGATCTCTACCCTGCCGCTGAAAGACATGGCGACACGGTATAAAGAAAGCGCCATCAATTCCCTGGTGGACAGTCGCCGTGCTGAGATGCTGCAACAGGCCAATGCGCTGGATGAGCGCGAAAGCTTTTCGCCCCTGCGGCATTTCGCCTGGCAGAACGATCATTACTTCACTCTGCGCACCACCTTTAATCAGCCGGGCCATTTAGCGACGGTCGTGGCTTTTGATTTACCGGTGAATGATCTTATTCCACGCAGCATGCCGCTGGAGAATTTCCAGTTGCGTCAGGACGCGACTCAGACCAGCAGCACCGATGACGAATCCAGCGAAAGTACGCATGTTTCGTTGGTAAACCCGAATCTGGAGATTGCCGCCTCGCTGCCCAGCACCTCATTGCAGCTGGTTTATCGTGTGCCGCTCACCAGTCTGGCGCTGGATACCCTGCGTAATCTGCTGTGGCCGCTGCTGATCAATTTGGTGCTGTTCCTGCTGTCGATTGCGGGGATCACCCTGCTGCGCCAGCAGTCACTGCGCCCGAATGAGAACCAAAGCGCTGAGCTGGACTCGCTGCGCATGTTGAATGAGGAGATTGTCGCCAGTCTGCCGGTCGGACTGCTGGTGTATGACTTCGCGACTAACCGCACTCTCCTCAGCAACAAAATCGCCGAACATCTGCTGCCGCATCTGAATCTGCAAAAAATCATCAATATGTCAGATCAGCATCAGGGTGTGTTACAGGCCACGATCAATAACGAAGTGTATGAGATCCGCCATGCCCGTAGCGTACTGTCGCCACATACCCAACTGTTTATGATGCGCGATCAGGATCGCGAACTGCTGGTGAACAAAAAGCTGCAAAAAGCCCAGCAGGTACTGGATCGTAACCACCAGATGCGCCAGCAGTTGATGCATAACCTCGGCCATGCGCTACATCGCCCACTGGAAAGTATGGTGATGCAACTGGTGCAACTCAGCCAGCGTGACGATGATGAAAGCGTGCTTGACCTGCTCGACGAAAGTCAGGGTCTGGCACGTCTGGTGGATGACATCGTGCTGCTTAATCGTCTGGAGGCACATGACTGGTCACCGGATGCCAGCCGTTTTAACCTGCAAGAATTGTTAGATGAGATCGCGCTGGAGAGTCTGCCGCTGCTGCGCCGTAAAGGACTGGCGTTGGTCGTGAATAATCACCTCGCCAATGATGAAATGCGCTTCGGCGATCGTCGGGCACTGCGAAAAGTGCTGACCACCCTGATGCATTACTCATTGACCACCACGCAATGGGGCAAGATCTCGCTGGAGATCAAAGCCAACGAAGGCAAAGCAGACCGTATCCTGCTGCAACTGGTGGACACCGGCTCGGGACTGACCGTCGATGAGTTGTCCAATGTCGATTTCCCGTTCCTTGGCGATACCACCCAGGACCGCTTTGGTCAGGCATCGGGGATGGCCTTCTTCCTGTGTAAACAGCTGTGCAAGCAGATGGGCGGCACCCTGGAGATTGTGGCGAAACCGGATATTGGTACGCGTTACAATATTCAACTGCCGCTGGCGCTGGAGCAGCAAACCGAGCAGGAAGAGAAACTGCTGGAAGGCGTCAGCGTGCTGGTGGATATCGCGATGGAAGATGTGCACAAAATTGTTTGCCGCCACCTGGAGAACTGGGGGGCGAAATGCCTGACCTCTGACGAACGCTTGTCAGGGCAGGAACATGATGTGCTGGTCACTGACGATCCGGCCCGACTGAGTGGTTGGGCGTTGTTACTGGCCGGTGACGAAATGGGTCACCACGCACTCAATGATCAGCAGTTCCGTGTCAATTTTAATCTCAGCAATGCGCTGTTGGATGCACTACTGGCGCTGATCGAGAAGCAACTGGCCCATGATTTGATGGAGGAGAATAACGAAGATGAGACTGCCACACCGCTACTAAGCGGAGGCTATTTTCAGCTGTTTACCGAGACAGTACCGCCTGATGTCAAGAGACTGTATACTGAGGCGGCGGAGAAGGATTACCCCTCGCTTGCTCAGACAGCGCATCGCCTGAAAGGCGTGTTTGCCATGCTAAATCTGGTTCCAGGTAAACAGCTTTGTGAAGAGTTAGAACAGCACATTAAAGTATGTGACGATTCAACCATTAAAAATACCACCAGTGACATTGACACTTACGTCAATCAACTGCTGCAGCAAGGTAACCCATAAGATGAATAACTTGAATGTAATTATTGCCGATGACCATCCAATTGTTCTGTTTGGTATCCGTAAATCTCTGGAACAGATTGAATGGGTCAACGTTGTAGGTGAGTTTGAAGACTCAACAGCACTGATTAACAGCCTGTCCAAACTGGATGCCAATGTCCTGATCACTGACCTCTCCATGCCTGGCGAGAAGTACGGCGACGGTATCACCCTGATTAAATACATCAAACGTCACTATCCGGATCTCTCGATTATCGTTCTGACCATGAACAATAACCCGGCGATCCTGAGTGCCGTGCTGGATCTCGATATCGAAGGGATTGTGCTGAAACAGGGTGCACCAACTGACCTGCCCAAAGCACTGGCCGCGTTGCAAAAAGGCAAGAAGTACACGCCGGAAAGCGTCGCCAAGCTGCTGGAAAAAATCAGCGCGGGTGGTTACGGCGACAAGCGCCTGTCACCTAAAGAGAGCGAAGTTTTGCGTCTGTTTGCTGAAGGCTTCCTGGTCACCGAGATTGCCAAGAAACTGAACCGCAGCATCAAAACCATCAGTAGCCAGAAGAAGTCGGCGATGATGAAACTGGGCGTGGATAACGATATCGCGCTGCTGAATTATCTCTCTTCGGTCAGCGCCACGCAGGTCGATAAAGAGTAATCCCTGGCAGGCGGTGCTAACGCACCGCGTGTTCTTGATAAGACTATCCCGTAGCGGCGCGATTTATCGCGCCGTTATGCATCGGGAATGAAGGTCAGCCTTCCCGCGTCTTCCGCACCCGCTCTGCGTAGATCGCCAGCGTGGTTTTCAACACATCCAGCGTCACCGGTTTGGACAGACAATTATCCATCCCTGCCTCCATACAACGCTGTTTCTCTTCTGCCAACGCATTCGCCGTGACGCCAATCACCGGGAACGCATGTCCCAACTGACGTAGACGTTGCGTCAGACGATAACCATCCATATTCGGCATATTCACATCGCTTAACACGATATCGATATGGTTACGGCTCAGTACATTCAATGCATCAACGCCATCCTGCGCGGTTTTCACCTGATAGCCCAGCGTACCCAGCTGTTCTGACAACAACATACGGTTGATAGGATGGTCATCGACAATCAGCACCATGATGTCTTCATAACTGGCCTGTTCCGCCACAGCCCCCGGCAACGCCAGTGGTGCGGAGGTTTCGCTGTCGATAGCAATGCGATAAATACGTCCCAGCAGCACCGGCAATTCATGCAGCGTGGCGCTACTGTGCAGCCATAATCCCGGCTCGCTTTCCTGCGGCATATCAATATGTTCCCCGCTGATGCGAATGCGGGCTCGCAGGCTGTGGCCTGGCGCATCATCATGATCGCTGATCATCACATCATCGCTCCCTGCCCGGCCCTGATAGCGCGCCACCTGCATCCCCTGTTGTTGCAGCAGTCGCAGCAGGAAGCTGGCGAGGTAATCATTACGCAAATCGAGCCAGATCGCTTTTTCCTCCAGCCCCTCCAGCAACGGTGGCGGTGGCTGATGCCCGGCGTAGATCGGGATACGCACCACAAACTGACTGCCCATGCCTGGCTCGGAATCCACCTCGATATCGCCGTCCATCATGTTGATCAATTTTTCGCAGATAGCCAGTCCGAGGCCAGTCCCCTGGAAGTTACGCTGCACGCCACTGCCGACCTGGAAGAACGGATCGAACAAACGTGTTACCTCTTTGGCCGGAATTCCAACACCGGTATCACGCACGCGGAATGCCAGATACCCTTCGTGCTGGTAAGCATGCAGGATGATACAACCGGTATGCGTGAACTTGATGGCGTTATTTAACAGGTTGGAGATCACCTGTTGCAGGCGTAGCGGATCCCCCTCCAACGCCAGCGGTACATCGTTTTCGATAAACACATACAACGCCAACCGCTTGCGAACCACCAGCGAGAGGTAGTTGCCGACGATATGGTTGATCACTTCACGCGGTGAGAACGGACGCGGTTCGATTTTCAGCTGTTCCGACTCAATTTTCGAGAAGTCGAGAATGTCGCTGATAATTTTCAGCAGCAGACTGGAGGAGTTGTTCATCGCCGTGACCAGCGAATCAACCCCCTTCGGCAGTGCTTTGGTTTGCAACAGATCAAGGTTGCCGATGATGCCGTACAGCGGCGTACGTAATTCATGGCTGACGGTGGCAAGGAACATCGATTTCGATGCACTGGCCTGTTCCGCCGCCTGCGCCATCTCCTGCAACGACTGCTCCATGCGCACACGCGCTGAGACATCCACCAGCACGCAAATGGCGACGTTTTCGTTGCGGTAGCGTGAATGGACAAAGCTGATTTGCAGGTTGGTGTTACTGCCGGTCAGCACGTCAACAAAGTTCACCTGCTGCCCGCCGATGATCTCGTTCAGACGCTGTCGATCTTCCTGAGTCAGCAATGTCAGATAGTTATGCGCCAGTTCATTACTCAGGATATTGGTGCCGTCGCTGGTGCGCAAAATACAGATGCCAACCGGCGCCGAGGCGACAATTTTACGGTTGAACTGCTCATGCTCCTCCAGCCGATGCGCATTGTCTTCCGCCGGTAAAAACATCCGGCGTTCAAACACCCAGGCGAGGGTAAACAGCAGCAGTGCGCTGAAAATATTCAGCAACAGCGCATTAATCAGCATCAGTTTTAGCTGATCGACCAGGACATCGGTGGAGAGTGACCACACCACATTGAGATCAGAAGGCGGCAGCGGTTTCTTCAGCACCAGTTGGCGGTAGCCGTCGAGATAGCCGAACCAGGTTTTGTCATCCGGAAGATCGTCGAGCGAGTAGCCAGGTCCCCCGCGACGCGAGCTCAACAGCGGGCGGTAGTTATCATCGGTGATGGTCGCCACCAGCGGCAGGCCGCCTGGCTGAATAAACTCATCGAGCCGGATATTTTGTTCCACCCCGAGTAACGCCTGAAGCTTGTTGGCGACATAGACCGGCATCACCATGTAGAAGCTGCCAACGCCGGGCTGCGAGCTTTCGGTGATCCAGTACATCGGATTACGGCGTTCGTCTTCGTTACTGCTGCGATAGTGCAGCACACGCTCGCGCAGTATCTTCAGGCTGCGTTCGCGATCCATCGTATTGCTACCGATGGTGAAATCCGCCAGACACTGATTTTCTCCGCCGATAAAGAACACCCGGTTCAGCTCATAGGCCGAAGCAAAGTTACTTTTCCAGTAGTTGATGTAGTAACTGAGTGAGTCGAGAGAATTGCGCCAGGTGCTGCTCATCGAGGTGCAATCACCGTCGGAAAATAACGGGGTAAATTGCGGCAACGTACCTTTACTGGTCGGGATGCCGTTAAGTACATCGAGGCCGCTGGCGCTGCTGGTCAGGCGATTTTCCGTGATGTATTTCAGTTCACGCATCACATCCGCCGAATGGCGCACATACCACTCCGCCTGGCCATAGTTGATATCGAATTCCTGACGAACCGCGTTCTCTTTCTCGTGCAGCACATTGATGATGTAAAAAGTGGTCAGCAGCGCACCCAGCGACCAGAGCAACAGCGCCAGCGCGCGAAACAGGTAGCGCGAAATGCGCAGCGTGGTGCGAAACGAGACGAGATATTTCAAAACAGGCTCAACTCACGGTAATAATCATGGCGAAACACTAGCTTTATCATCCCTTAAAAGCCAGTCAAAGCGCTCTTGGTGGCGAAAACTCTGAAAAAGAAACGGCAGGTCGGTTGCCCTGACCTGCCGTTGATTTTCAAGATTACGAATTACTCTTCTTCATCCGCATCTGGCGCGTCATCGTCATTATCGACTTCCGGCGTGATATCGTCATCGCCTTCCGCCACACTGCCGTCGATGGAATCCAGTTCTTCTTCTTCCACCGGTTCAGCAACGCGTTGCAGACCCACCACGTTTTCATCTTCTGCGGTACGAATCAGAATCACACCCTGGGTGTTACGACCCACCACGCTGACTTCCGATACGCGGGTACGCACCAGGGTACCGGCATCGGTGATCATCATGATCTGATCGCTGTCGTCCACCTGCACCGCACCGACCACCGGTCCGTTGCGTTCGGTGACCTTAATCGAGATCACACCCTGCGTGGCACGGGATTTGGTCGGGTATTCGCTGTTGGCAGTACGTTTACCGTAACCGTTCTGCGTCACAGTAAGGATGGCACCCTCTTCACGCGGCACAATCAGCGACACCACTTTGTCGCCTTCGGCCAGCTTGATACCACGAACGCCCGAAGCAGAACGTCCCATTGCGCGCACTGCCGACTCGGCGAAGCGCACCACTTTACCGGCGGCTGAGAACAGCATGGTTTCGTCGCTACCGTTCGTCAGCGCCACACCGATCAACTCATCGTCTTCACGCAGGTTGATGGCAATGATGCCGGCACTACGTGGACGGCTGAACTCCTGCAACGCCGTTTTCTTCACGGTACCGTCAGCGGTCGCCATAAAGATGTTGAAGCCTTCGGTGTATTCACGCACCGGCAGAATGGCGGTGATACGCTCGTTGGCTTCCAGCGGCAGCAGGTTGACGATTGGACGTCCACGCGCACCACGGCTGGCTTCCGGCAACTGATAGACCTTCATCCAGTAGAGACGGCCACGGCTGGAGAAGCACAGAATGGTGTCGTGGGTGTTAGCCACCAGCAGACGGTCGATAAAGTCTTCTTCTTTAATACGGGCTGCGGATTTGCCTTTACCGCCACGACGCTGGGCTTCATAGTCCGACAGCGGCTGGTATTTGACATAACCCTGATGCGACAGCGTCACTACCACATCTTCCTGATTGATCAGGTCTTCGATGTTGATATCGGCGCTGTTGGCGGTGATTTCGGTACGACGTTCGTCACCGAACTGATCGCGCATCGCCACCAGTTCTTCGCGGATCACTTCCATCAGGCGCTCAGCGCTTTGCAGGATGTGGATCAATTCCGCGATTTGGTCGAGCAGCTCTTTATATTCATCAAGCAGCTTCTCGTGCTCCAGGCCGGTCAGTTTCTGCAAACGCAGATCCAGAATCGCCTGAGCCTGTTGTTCCGTCAGGTAATACTGACCGTCACGGATACCGAATTCTGCTTCCAGCCACTCCGGACGCGCCGCGTCATCACCAGCACGCTCCAGCATGGCAGCCACGTTGCCGAGATCCCACGCCTGAGCGATCAATCCGGCTTTCGCTTCTGCCGGGGTCGGCGCGCGACGGATCAGCTCGATAATCGGATCGATGTTGGCCAGCGCAATCGCCAGACCTTCAAGGATATGGGCACGGTCACGCGCTTTACGCAGTTCGAAAATGGTACGACGCGTCACCACTTCACGACGATGGCGGACAAAGGATTCCAGAATCCCTTTCAGCGTCATGATTTTCGGCTGGCCCTGATGCAGCGCCACCATGTTGATGCCGAACGAAACCTGCAACTGCGTCAGCGAGTAGAGGTTATTCAGAACCACTTCACCCACAGCATCGCGTTTGATTTCGATGACGATACGCATGCCGTCTTTGTCAGACTCATCACGCAGCGCGCTGATGCCTTCAACACGCTTCTCTTTCACCAGCTCGGCAATCTTCTCGATCAGGCGCGCTTTGTTCACCTGATAGGGAATTTCGTGAATGATGATGGTTTCGCGGCCGGTTTTGGCATCGGTTTCCACTTCGCCACGGGCGCGGATGTAGATTTTGCCGCGACCGGTACGGTAAGCCTCTTCGATACCACGGCGACCATTGATAATGGCGGCGGTCGGGAAATCGGGTCCCGGAATGTACTCCATCAGCCCTTCAACGCTGATGTTTTCATCGTCGATAAAGGCGAGGCAGCCGTTAATCACTTCCGTCAAGTTGTGCGGCGGAATGTTGGTCGCCATACCTACGGCGATACCGGACGAACCGTTCACCAGCAGGTTAGGAATTTTGGTCGGCAAGACTTCAGGGATCTGCTCGGTGCCGTCGTAGTTCGGCACGAAGTCGACCGTTTCTTTCTCCAGGTCAGCCAGCAGCTCATGGGAAATCTTCGCCATACGCACTTCGGTGTAACGCATAGCTGCGGCGGAGTCGCCGTCGATGGAACCGAAGTTACCCTGACCGTCAACCAGCATGTAACGCATGGAGAACGGCTGCGCCATACGGACAATGGTGTCGTAGACGGCGGAATCACCGTGGGGGTGATATTTACCGATAACGTCACCGACCACACGGGCGGATTTTTTATAGGCTTTGTTCCAGTCGTTACCCAGTTCGCTCATGGCAAAAAGCACACGGCGGTGCACCGGCTTCAGGCCGTCACGGACATCGGGTAAGGCTCGGCCAACGATGACCGACATGGCGTAATCGAGATACGAGTTTTTCAACTCTTCTTCGATATTGACCGGTGTAATTTCTCTCGCAAGGTCGCTCATGGAGCCGCTATCCCTCTACATAATCCCGGAATTCAAAGGTGCGAAAGTATATCACATTGCTTACATGGGGTGAATGTTAAGCGCGGTTTAATGCGGCTTTTCCTTCGTTCTGAGAGGTGCGCAGGCCGCGCTTAAGCGTTTATACTGAAGCCACATTTTGTCTGGAGTCATGATTCAATGAATGAACAACCGCAGGAAAGCCGCCAGAACGTCGATCACAACGAAATTGCCAAGTTTGAGGCAGTCGCATCGCGCTGGTGGGATTTAGAGGGTGAATTCAAGCCGTTACACCGGATTAATCCCCTGCGTCTTGGCTGGATTGCCCAGCACAGCAACGGCCTGTTTGGCAAAAAGGTGCTGGATGTCGGCTGCGGTGGCGGCATTCTGGCAGAAAGCATGGCGCGTGAAGGTGCCGATGTCACCGGGTTAGATATGGGGGCTGAACCGCTGGAAGTGGCGCGTCTGCATGCGCTGGAAAGCGGTGTCAGCGTCAATTACGTCCAGCAAACGGTGGAAGATCACGCCGCCAGTCACGCCGGTGCATATGATGTCGTCACCTGTATGGAGATGCTGGAGCATGTGCCCGATCCGCGTTCGGTGGTACTGGCCTGCGCGCAACTGGTGAAACCAGGCGGCGAAGTATTCTTCTCCACCATTAACCGCAACCCCAAAGCCTGGCTGCTGGCGGTGTTCGGTGCCGAATATGTGATGCGCATGGTGCCGCGCGGCACCCATGACGTGAAGAAATTTATCCGTCCGGCCGAGTTGCTGAACTGGGTGGATGAAACCCCGCTGCGTGAACAGGGGATGATTGGTCTGCATTACAACCCGCTGACCAACCAGTTCCGCCTGGGACGCGGGGTGGATGTGAATTATATGGTGCATACGCATCGTCAGATGTAATGGCACCTTGCGTGATGAATCGCGCCGCTACAATTTGTTCTTAGCCCTGTAGCGGCGCGATTTATCGCGCATAAGACAAACTAGGCCGGGAATATCCCGTTAAACACCGTTTTCTTTCTCGGCTCGGACATCAGCGCCTCCAGCGCGTCGACACAGGCGAGATAGTGCGGTGTTTTTTTATGCGCCAGCACCGCCGCTTCATTGGCGTAAGCTTCGTAAATAAAAAAACGCGTCGGTACGTTGCTATCCTGCAACACATCAAAACGCATGTTGCCCGGTTCCTGCACCGCGCCTAGATGATTTTCGCGAAAAACTCGTAGAAATTCGTCGATACAGTCGGGTTTGACGTTAATCTCAACCAAAGTGACTTCCATTCGCCTGCTCCTTAAAAATCGTAGTTATCGATGTTGTCTTTGGTAAATACCACCCGCTCCGGCAACAGCACGATGCCGTTGTCTTTGGCCTCATAATTGTAGCCCTGCACGCTGTTGTCTGAGACTGTCACTTTCCCCACGCCGGGCACCTCCAGGGTATCGCCCGGATTAAGGTTGCCCTTCAGCAGTTGGTTGGCAACCGCGATAGAGATTTTGCCCTGCTTCACCACGTCCCACAGGCCAAACTGTTGCACCGTACCGCGTTTGACATAAGGCCGCATCACGTTCGGCGTACTGAAGCCGACAATGGTGACATTCTTGCGCCCGAGGTTTTCCGCCGCCTGCGCCGCTGCCGGTAACGCATTGGCATCCGGGGCGATAATCGCATCCAGATCGTTCCAGGATTTCAGAATACCTTCGGCGGTTTGCAACGATTTGGTGGCATCGTTATAACCGTACTGCGTGGTGACGATCTCCCAATTCGGATGATCTTTGGCAATCTTCGCTTTGGCTTCTTTAACCCACTGGTTTTGGTCCGTCACCGTTGGGCTGGAGTAGAAAAACGCCACCTTCGCTTTGTCCTTCTTCACCTGGCTGGCCGCCATATCCACCAGCATGCCGCCCAATTGTGTCGGTGTGCCCTGATTAATGTAAATCGAGCGGCATTCCGGTTTGGTATCGGAATCCCAGGTCAGCACCTTCACGCCACGTTGCATGGCGCGTTTCAATGCCGGACACAGCCCGTCTGGTGAAACGGCCGCCACCACAATGGCGTTGTAACCCTGATTGACGAAGTTGTTGATCATCTGAACCTGGCCGGAGACGCTGGGTTCGGTCGGGCCGTCGTAAGTCACATCTACCCCGAGGGCCTGACCCGCGTCCGTGGCCCCTTTGCCACCGCTGGTGAAATAGCCCACGCCCACCAGTTTCGGGATAAAGGCGATTCGCTCGGCTGCCTGCACGCTAAAGCTCACGCCGAGCACACAGCAAAGCGCCAGTGATAAACGCTGCATTTTCATCATTTTTACTCCTGGTAAGATGTGCGTTCCCGCGTGAAGCGTGCACACAAGCGCCGGCTAAGCTGGCGCACAATGCCTGGATTCAGGCTCCAGGAGCGTCCGATCACCGCAAGAATCAACAAAGCACCCGCAAGCGCACTGCTGACCTGACTCGACACTCCCACCATTTGCAAGCCCTGCTGCAAAAACCCAATCACCAGCGTCGCCAATGCGGTGCCCAGCACCGAACCTGCTCCGCCGTAAATATTTGCCCCGCCCAGCACCACCGCGGTGATAGCAGGCATCAACAAGGGGGCGCCGAGATCGGCACGCGCCGAGCCAAAATAGGCACTCATCACCGCCGCCGCGATGGCGGATGCCAGGCCAACCAGGCTGTAGAGCAGCAACAAGGTGCGATTCACCGGCAGCGCGCCGTACCGTGCCGCACGCAGGTTCTGCCCCAGCAAAAACACATAACGCCCGGTACGGGTGCGATGCATCAGCAACCAAAACACCAGACACAACAGCGTAAATATCAGCAAGGGCATGGGGATACCGAGCGGGGTGAGATTGGCTAAATCGGTAAAGGTCGCCGGAAAGTCTCCGATGCCTTCAAAACCGGTCGCCCCGACCAGACCAGAGAGCAGCAACGCGCCGCCGCCGTAGAGATAAAGGGTGCCCAGGGTAATCACCAGCGGGTTGACGCCGGTCCACAGAATCAGGGCACCGTTGAGCCATCCACACAGGCTGCCGAGCAGCAGCGTGCACAACAAGGCGACAGGCAACGGCCAGTGACTCTGCAACATGATGCCGAGGGCGATGGCACACAAGCCGGTGACCGCCGCAAAGGAGATATCGATACCCCCACTGACAATCACCAACGTCAGCGGCAACGCCACAATGCCGACGGTGATAAAATCGCTGGTGCTGAACAGTAAGGTGTCGATATTCAACATCCGGGGGTTGGCCCAGCCGAACAGCAAAATCTCCAGAACCAACAGCAGCGCCAGCGCCCCTTCCCAGTTCAGATAGCGTTTCATTCCGTCGCTCCCCGGCGCGTCGCCGATGTCGATGTGGCTTTAGCTGCGCTTTTTTTTCGCACCGGGGGCGTTAAAAAACGCGTATAGCGCTGACGATGTAAACGGCGCGCCAGCGCCTGACGTAAACGCCCATCAATCACCAGCACCAGCAACAACACCAGGCCAGAGATAAAATCGTTCCACCAGGCGGGCAGCCTGAGCAACACCAGCACGCTGTCGATTTGCGTCAGGAACCACGCGCCAAGTACCGCTCCCAGCAAGGTGCCGGAACCTCCCAGCAGGCTTACGCCACCGAGCACGCAGGCGGCAATCGCTTTCATCTCCATGCCGGTGCCGGTTTGATTGGGTACAAAGCCAATTTGTGCGGCGAACACCATCCCGGCCAGCGCCGCCATCGCCCCGTTGACGGTAAACGCCAGCAGGCGAACCTGATGCACCGGTACGCCTAACTGACGCGCCCCTTGCAGGTTATCGCCAGTAGCGTAAAAGTTACGACCTGCCGCGCTGCGGGCGAGGAATACCATCATCACCACGGCAATCAGCAGCACCATGATCCCCAACGGGGACAGGCCGCCAAACAGCGGTACGGCCAGGGTTTTCAATTGCTCGGGCAGCCCTTCAATCCATTTGCCGCCGGTCAGGAGCAACATCAGGCCACGGTATAACCCGAGGGTACCGAGCGTGGCGACAATTGCCGGTATGCGCAACCCAACCACCAGCACGCCGTTAAACAACCCGGCCAGCATACCGCTGGCCAGCGTCAGTAAGCAGGCCAGCGGCAGCGCCATCCCCTGATTCAGCAGGATGCCCAGCACCGCCGCGCACAACCCCATTGTGGAACCACTGGAGACATCGATGTTGCGCGTCAGCAGGACCAGCGTCGCCCCCATTGCCAACAGGATGGCGATCTGCGCACTGCCAAAAATCATTCCCACCAGTTGCAGACTGGCAGTTTGCCGATCCAGCAACCACGGCAGCAGAAATAACAGCAGGATCGCCAGCAACGTGCTCAGTTCACGGTGGGTTTGCAGATATTTCAGCATCAATGTTCTCCTGCCGCCTGAGCGTGACGTCCCCAGGCCATCTGGATAATATTTTCAGCGCTGACCGCCGACTGCGTTAATTCGCCGACCCACTCGCCGTGATGCATCACCACCACGCGATCCGCCAGTTGCGCCACTTCATCCAGATCCGAGGAGATGATGATCAAACCAATCTGCTGCGCCACTACCGAGCGCAGCAGCTGATAAATGTCAGCGCGGGCCGCCACATCCACCCCGCGCGTCGGTTCATCGACGATCAGGACTTTTGGCATCGCTTCCAGGCAATTTGCCAGCAGCAGCTTTTGCTGATTGCCGCCGGACAGGGTACGCGCCAGTTGGTCACAGCGGCTAAATTTGATGCCCAGCGCTCGCTGGTAACGCGTCAGTACCGCCCTCTCCTGCGCAGGTCGCAGCCACCAGTTACGGCGCGGCAGGGTTAACGCGGTAACGTTCCACGCCAGTGGAGCATCCGGGTAGAGGCCGGAGGTTTGCCGATCTTCAGGCAGGTAAACCAGCCCGGCGCGCAGCCGTTGCGCCGGCGACATTGCCAGCAGCGATTGTTGCTGCAAATGCGCCGATCCACTGCTGGCCGGACGCAAGCCATACAGGGTTTCCGCCAGCTCGGTGCGTCCGGCACCGACAATGCCTGCCAGCCCGAGAATCTCTCCCGCCTTCACCTGGAGAGAGATCTCGCGGAAGCCTTCACCGCTCAAAGCCTCCACCTGCAACAACACCTCGCCTTTGCGGCCCGATGGCGAATTACCTGCCTGCAACCACAGTTGCTGTTCCGCGCTGAGCGGCGGCTGTCGTTCTGGTGGCATCATCGCGGCCACCAGCGCGTCATCATTAAGGACGTCAATGTTGTCGTGCAGCACCACGCAACCATCGCGCATTACGCTAACCTGATGTGCCAGCGCGCGGATTTCCGGCAGCTTGTGGGAAATAAACACCACGCCAACGCCTTGCGTGGCGAGCTGGCGGATCAAACGAAACAACCGATCGGTTTCTACCGGCGTGAGTGAGGCAGTGGGTTCATCGAAGATCACCACCCGGGCGTCACGCATCAGACCACGCAAAATCTCGACCTGCTGCTGGTCAGCCACGGCCAGGGAGCCAGCCTGCGCATCCAGCGGCAGCGTGCTGCCCATCTGACCGAGTAAACGTTGCAGTTTCTGCTGATCGGCCTGCGCACGCGGCAGGCGAAACAGGATGTTTTCACGCACCGTCAGACTGGGAAACAACAACGGCTCCTGCGGCACCAGATAAATGCCGCGTTGATGCGCTTTGGCAGGGGTCATCAGGGGAAGAGTCTGCCCGGCGAGCAGGATCGTGCCGCTATCCGGCTGTTCAATTCCGGCGATGATCTTCATCAGCGTTGATTTGCCGGCACCATTCCCCCCCAGCAGCGCATGGATTTGCCCTGCATGCAGTTGAAAATCGATGCCCCGCAATACCGGCACGCCGGAGAAGGCCTTACTCACTCCGGTGATTTGCAACAGCAGGCTGCTCTGCCCCATCACGACTCCCGTTACGAACAAATGATTTTTAAAACACATTATGTTCACAATCCTGGATAAGCTTTTTCGATAAAACTCTCGCAGCGGTCACAGATTGTTATTTCGCCATGATGGCGCGTATGATTGTGGCTGACTTGTTGAGCGAACTGCCAGCAAGGTCACATTTTCTTTACGATCCCGAACGAACAATTGATTTACTTTTTATAAAGTGTTCATCATGAAAAGCGATCTTAACCCGGCAACGGGTCTGACTGTGGAACACAGTATGAGTGAAGAAGAGCTACTGGCGCGTACCGCCTGGTTCTATTACCACGACGGACTGACACAGAACGAAATTGGTGAGCGGCTCGGTTTGACGCGCCTGAAAGTGTCGCGCCTGCTGGAAAAAGGCCGTCAGTCGGGCGTGATCCGCGTCCAGATCAACTCCCGTTATGAGGGCTGCCTGGCGCTGGAACATGCGCTGCTTGAGCGATTTAACCTTAAGCAGGTCCGGGTGCTGCCGCAGCTCGATAGCCCCAACCTCAGTCAGCGACTGGGCGTGGGGGCGGCACAAATGCTGATGTCGCTACTCCAGCCGCAGCAACTGCTGGCGGTGGGATTTGGCGAAACCAGCATGAACACGCTGCAACATCTGAGCGGCTTTATCGCCTCGCAGCAGATCCGCATGGTGACGCTGTCCGGCGGCGTGGGGCCGTATATGACCGGGATTGGTCAGTTAGATCCGGCGTGCGGCATCAGCATTATCCCCGCGCCGCTGCGCGCTTCCAGTGCCAGCGTTGCACAAATTCTGCGCCACGAGCGCAGCGTGCAGGACGTAATGCTGACCGCCTGTGCTGCCGATGTGGCGATCGTCGGCATCGGGGCGATCGGTCAACGTCAGCAGGCGACGATTTTGCGCTCGGGGTATATCAGCGAAGGTGAGCAATTGATGTATGGCCGTAAAGGCGCGGTGGGCGACATCCTCGGCTACTTTATGTGTCATGACGGGCAACTGGCTGAAGCGATGCCCATCCATGATGAATTGATTGCCGTTAGCCCTGACGAGCTGGCGACGATCCCCACCGTGGTCGGAGTGGCCGGTGGTGCAGAGAAAGCCGAAGCGATCATTGCCGCGCTGAAAGGCAAACGCATTAATGCTCTGGTGACTGAAGAGGGAACAGCCCGCGCGATGTTGGCGTTATTGTCGTAGCCCTGCGGCGGGGTCGATCCGGTCAGATTATTGCAGGAGTTACTGAGATGACGATATCCCACGCCCCGCATTTAATGGCGCTCGACGCCGGTACCGGCAGCATTCGAGCCGTGATTTTTAACCTGCAAGGCGAGCAGGTTACCGTCGCACAAGCGGAATGGCAGCACCTTGCCTTGCCCGATGTGCCCGGATCGATGGAGTTTGATCTGGCAAAGAACTGGCAGCTCGCCTGCCAGTGCATTCGCCAGGCGCTGCACCAGGCGCAACTGCCTGCCAGCGCGATTCGTGGCGTGGCCTGTTGCTCAATGCGTGAAGGTATCGTGCTGTATAACAAGGCTGGTGATGCCATCTGGGCCTGTGCCAACGTCGATGCCCGTGCCAGCCGCGAAGTCAGCGAACTGAAAGAGATCCATCACGGCGAGTTTGAGCGGGAGATCTACCAATGTTCCGGGCAGACGTTGGCGCTTGGCGCGATGCCACGTTTGCTGTGGCTGGCGCACCATCGACCGGATATTTATCGTCAGGCTTCCACGCTGACGATGATCAGCGACTGGCTGGCGAAATGCCTGAGCGGCGAACTGGCCGTCGATCCTTCCAATGCCGGTACCACCGGTTTGCTTGATTTATACACCCGCAACTGGCGTCCCGATCTGCTTGAGATGGCGGGCCTGCGCGGCGATCTCCTGTCACCGGTAGCGGAGACCGGCACGCCGATCGGAGCGGTCACCGCTGAAGCAGCCGAGGCGTGTGGGCTGCGGCAAGGGACGGTCGTCGCCGTGGGTGGCGGTGATGTCCAGCTCGGCACCCTGGGGCTGGGTGTCGTCAACGCCGGAGAAACTGCGGTGCTGGGCGGCACATTCTGGCAACAGGTGGTGAACCTGCCGCAGCCACAGGTCGATCCGGCGATGAATATTCGCATCAATCCCCACGTCATTCCGGGGATGGCGCAGGCTGAAGCCATCAGCTTTTTTACCGGACTGACCATGCGCTGGTTTCGCGATGCCTTTTGTAGCGAAGAAAAATTGCTGGCAGAACGGTTGGGTGTCGATTGTTACAGCCTGCTGGAAGAGATGGCGGCGCGCGTTCCGGCAGGTGCCTGGGGAGTGATGCCGGTGTTCTCCGACGCCATGCACTTCAACAAGTGGTATCACGCCGCCCCCTCGTTTATTAACCTTTCTATTGACCCTGAACGTTGTAATAAACAAACCCTGTTCCGCGCGTTAGAGGAGAATGCCGCCATTGTCTCAGCCTGTAACCTCGACCAGGTGGCTGCCTTTTCCGGCGTCCGTGCGCCGCATTTGGTGTTTGCCGGCGGGGGTGCCAAAGGCAAGCTGTGGAGTCAAATCCTGAGCGATGTCACCGGCCTGACGGTAAAAGTGCCCCAGGTCAAAGAGGCCACCGCGCTGGGCTGTGCGATTGCGGCGGGGGTGGGAGCCGGGCTGTACCCCAATCTGGCGGAGACGGGGCGTGATTTGGTGCGCTGGGAGCGGGAGTTTACCCCCAATGCGACTAACCATGCTTTGTATCAACAGCAAAAGACCGTGTGGCAGAAAGTGTATGCGGATCAACTGGCGTTAGTGGATAACGGGCTAACGACTTCGATGTGGAAAGCGCCGGGGTTGTAAAGAAGTGCGCGATAAATCGCGCCGCTACGAATGGGTGCACACGTCGGAGCGGTGCGATTCATCGCACAAAACTGCATCTTGATTTCATAAAAACTTCATAAGAAAAACCAGAAAAGTCCGACTATGCGTAGCTTATGCTGCCATTTTTTCACCAGAAATTTGGCTTGCCGGAGAGGATTGCATAAGAAATACGCGCTCGATCAAGTTCTGAAAAAAATCTCCAATTTGGTTGACACGGGGTCGGGCCTTATAAGACAAGGCCTAAGAAATTTCGCAAAAATTACAACCCCTCGATACATCATTTTTTCCTCTTGTTAACCCGCGTTAAAATACTAAAATATGCCTCCATGTAGTTATGATTTCCCCCTTCAGCCCCTAGATGTAGTGTTTATCCACAACATTATTCACAATGAATATGCTGTGTATAAACCGGGGTTTCTTTTAATTTTTGGATACTCACGCAAAGGTAAAAACGCGACATGAACCAAAGTCTGCTCGTTACTAAACGCGATGGCCGCCAGGAGCGCATTGATCTCGACAAAATTCACCGGGTACTGGACTGGGCAGCCGAAGGTCTGAACAACGTCTCAGTGTCACAGGTTGAGCTGCGTTCCCACATTCAGTTCTATGATGGGATTCGAACTTCAGATATTCATGAGACCATCATCAAGGCCGCTGCAGACCTTATTTCTCGCGATGCCCCGGATTATCAGTACCTTGCCGCACGCCTGGCGATTTTCCACCTGCGCAAGAAAGCCTACGGCCAGTTTGAGCCGCCAGCGCTTTACGATCAGGTAGTTAAAATGGTCGAGATGGGCAAATACGATCGCCATCTGCTGGAAGACTACAGCAAAGCAGAGTTCGAGCAGATGGACAGTTTTATCGACCACTGGCGCGATATGAACTTCTCCTATGCCGCCGTCAAGCAGCTGGAAGGTAAATACCTGGCGCAGAACCGCGTTAGCGGTGAAATCTACGAAAGCGCGCAGTTCCTGTACATTCTGGTCGCAGCATGCCTGTTCTCAGGTTATCCGCGTGATACACGTATGGATTACGTCAAACGTTTCTATGACGCAGTCTCGACCTTCAAAATCTCGCTGCCGACGCCAATTATGTCTGGCGTGCGTACCCCGACTCGTCAGTTCAGCTCTTGCGTGCTGATCGAGTGTGGCGACAGCCTGGATTCCATTAACGCCACCTCCAGCGCGATTGTGAAATACGTTTCGCAGCGTGCCGGTATCGGTATCAACGCCGGTCGCATTCGTGCGCTGGGTAGCCCGATTCGTGGCGGTGAAGCGTTCCATACCGGCTGTATCCCGTTCTACAAACACTTCCAGACCGCCGTGAAGTCCTGCTCGCAGGGCGGTGTGCGCGGTGGTGCCGCTACCCTGTTCTACCCGATGTGGCATCTGGAAGTGGAAAGCCTGCTGGTGCTGAAAAACAACCGTGGTGTTGAAGGCAACCGCGTGCGTCATATGGACTACGGCGTGCAGATCAACAAGTTGATGTATCAACGCCTGCTGAAAGGTGAAGACATCACCCTGTTCAGCCCGTCTGACGTACCGGGCCTGTACGACGCGTTCTTCGCCGATCAGGACCAGTTCGAGCGTCTGTACACCACCTATGAAAAAGACGACAGCATTCGTAAACAGCGTGTCAAAGCGGTTGATCTGTTCTCACTGATGATGCAGGAACGTGCCTCCACTGGCCGTATCTACATCCAGAACGTTGACCACTGCAACACCCACAGCCCGTTTGATCCGTCCATCGCGCCGGTACGTCAGTCCAACCTGTGTCTGGAGATCGCCCTGCCGACTAAGCCGCTGGACGACGTTAACGACGAAAACGGTGAAATCGCCCTGTGTACGCTGTCAGCGTTCAACCTCGGCGCGATTGATAGTCTCGACGATCTGGAAGAGCTGGCGATTCTGGCGGTACGTGCGCTGGATGCCCTGCTCGACTATCAGGATTACCCCATTCCGGCCGCGAAACGCGGTGCGATGGGCCGCCGTACCCTGGGTATCGGCGTGATTAACTTCGCCTACTACCTGGCGAAAAACGGCGTGCGTTACTCTGATGGCAGCGCCAACAACCTGACGCATAAAACCTTCGAAGCGATTCAGTACTATCTGCTGAAGGCGTCGAACGAGCTGGCGAAAGAGCAAGGTGCCTGCCCGTGGTTCAACGAAACCACTTATGCGCAGGGCATTCTGCCGACCGATACCTATAAAAAGGATCTCGACAGCATCTGCAACGAACCGCTGCACCTCGACTGGGAAACGCTGCGTGAGTCGATCAAAACGCACGGTCTGCGTAACTCAACGTTGTCGGCGCTGATGCCGTCAGAGACGTCATCGCAGATTTCGAACGCCACCAATGGCATCGAGCCGCCGCGCGGCCACATCAGTATCAAAGCGTCGAAAGACGGTATCCTGCGTCAGGTAGTGCCGGAGTATGAGCGTCTGAAAGATCAGTACGAACTGCTGTGGGAAATGCCGTCTAACGATGGTTACCTGCAACTGGTTGGTGTGATGCAGAAGTTTATCGACCAGGCGATTTCGTCGAACACCAACTACGATCCGAGCCGCTTTGCTAACGGCAAAGTACCGATGAAGCAGCTGCTGAAAGATCTGCTGACCGCTTACAAGTTTGGCGTGAAAACCCTGTACTACCAAAACACCCGTGACGGTGCTGAGGATGCACAGGACGATCTGGCCCCCTCCATTCAGGACGACGGCTGCGAAAGCGGCGCTTGTAAGATTTAATCAGAGGCGGAGCTGCGGCTCCGCCCACATTTGGACATCCCTATGGCTTACACCACATTCTCACAAACCAAGAATGACCAACTGAAAGAGCCGATGTTTTTCGGTCAGTCGGTTAACGTTGCCCGTTTCGATCAGCAGAAATATGACATCTTTGAAAAGCTGATTGAGAAGCAGCTCTCCTTCTTCTGGCGTCCGGAAGAAGTGGACGTGTCGCGCGATCGCATCGACTATCAGGCGCTGCCGGATCACGAAAAACACATTTTTATCAGCAACCTGAAATATCAGACGCTGCTGGACTCGATCCAGGGTCGTAGCCCGAACGTGGCGCTGCTGCCGCTGATCTCCATCCCGGAGCTGGAAACCTGGGTGGAAACCTGGGCGTTCTCTGAAACCATCCACTCACGTTCCTATACCCACATCATCCGCAATATCGTTAACGATCCGGCGCTGGTGTTTGACGATATCGTCACTAACGAGCAGATCCTTGCCCGTGCGCAGGATATCTCCAAGTATTACGACGATCTGATTGAGATGACCAACTACTGGCATCTGCTGGGTGAAGGCACCCATCAGGTCGCGGGTAAAACCGTGACCGTGGACCTGCGTTCGCTGAAGAAACAACTCTACATCTGCCTGATGAGCGTCAACGCGCTGGAAGCGATTCGCTTCTACGTCAGCTTCGCCTGCTCGTTTGCCTTTGCCGAGCGTGAGCTGATGGAAGGTAACGCCAAAATCATCCGTCTGATCGCCCGTGACGAAGCGCTGCACCTGACCGGTACCCAGCATATGCTGAACCTGATGCGTACTGGCGAAGATGATCCGGAGATGAAAGAGATTGCGGCCGAATGCCGTGACGAATGCTATGACCTGTTCAAGAAAGCAGCCGAACAGGAAAAAGAGTGGGCAGAATATCTGTTCAGCGGCGGTTCAATGATTGGCCTGAACAAAGACATTCTGTGCCAGTACATCGAGTACATCACCAACATCCGTATGCAGGCGGTCGGTCTTGACCTGCCATTCCAGACCCGTTCGAACCCGATTCCGTGGATCAACAGCTGGCTGGTGTCTGACAACGTGCAGGTGGCACCGCAGGAAGTTGAAGTCAGTTCCTATCTGGTCGGCCAGATTGACTCGGAAGTGGGCGAAGACGACTTTAACGACTTCCAACTCTAAGTATGAGCCGTTCCGTTGTTATTCTGCGTAGCTCCGGCACCCGACTGGAGTGCGCAGAAGATCATCCCAATCTGCTGGCAACCCTCGAAGCGCATAATGTCTGCGTCGAGTATCAGTGTCGTGAAGGCTATTGCGGTTCTTGCCGTATGCGTTTGCTGAAAGGTGAAGTGCAGTACGCCGAGACACCGCTGGCTTTTATTCAGCAGGGCGAGTTTCTGCCCTGCTGCTGTAAAGCCAACGGCGAGATTGAGATTGAGCTGTAGCGACGCGCTTTATCGCGCAATCCGTGCGCCTGACGGAAAAAGCCGCGCGATAAATCGCACCGCTACAACCGAGCCTGTTTTGGCTAGAGCCTCACCGTTTCCAGCACATCAATCCAGCCGTGTCCGGTGCTGACTTCGCTGCCATGCAACCAGCGGCGCAGCATATTCATAGCCATCATCGCCACCACTTTCTGGCGGATCTCGCGGTTATGGCGTCCGTGGTTGAACTTCACCAGTTGGCCCCAGCTCGCCTCCGGGGTGTGCAATGAAATCGCCACCTCTCCTTCGCGTAGCGTGCCGACCGCCAGCCCAACCTCAGCCTGCTGCTGAGCCGCGAACTCACGCAGACGCTGCACCTGCTGCTCCAGGCTTTCCGTCTGTTCCGGCAACACATTACCGGCACGCAACGGCACCTCGGCTGATGCCAGTTGCCATTGCAGCAATCCGGCGGTATAGGATTCACTCACGGCCAACGTCAATTCACGCGCCGCCAGTTGTTGCGCCAGCCACGCCGGTAATCCTTCTGTGCCTTCAAAAATGGTGCATTCCGCCAGCAGCAGTTTGACCTGCTGCCACACCTGTTCCATCGCCACCCGCTGGCTGGCCGGGCCGGTCAGTTTAATTTCAATAATTGGCATTGAGGAGCGATACCCCATCACCACGCCTTCCGGCAGGGCTAGCGGCTCCAGTTCCGCCGCTATATCACTTTCTCCGCGCCCGAAAGTGGTGAGACGCAGGCACAGAGGCGGTTCGGGTAGGTCGAAACGCGCTTTCAGACGCGGCAGGATCTCCTGCTCCACCATCACCTTAAACTCGGAAGGTACACCCGGGGTGAAGAATATCCAGCAGCGATTGAGTTGCAGCGCGAAACCACAAGCGGTACCCACCGGGTTATCGATCAATTCCGCATTGGCGGGGATCTCCGCCTGTTTACGGTTGCTCGGAGCCATGACTCGCCCACGACCGGCAAACCAGGCCTCCATCTTTTCCAGCCACTCCTGATGCAGCACCAAATGACTGTTGCTGGCGGTTGCTGCCGCCAGCGCGCTGAGATCATCACTGGTCGGGCCGAGGCCACCATTCACAATCAGCACATCAGCAACCTGGCTGCGGCTTTGTAGCGCCTCCACCAGTGATGGCAGTGCATCGCCTACTGTGCTGCGGCTGGTCATGGGTAAGCCATGCTGGAATAACACATCAGCCAGCCAGGCGGCGTTGGTATCGACAATCTGCCCGTGTAACACTTCATCGCCCGTCGAGAGCATTTCAACTCGTATCACGTTTATTCTCCTTTATCCCTGTCGGTTTAATGTAGAAAGCGGGAGAGAGAAACACAATCGCTGTCGATGCGGTTTGGGGTATTTCAGGGGGAGGACGGGCGCGATGGGTACGCGCCCGATAATGATTAGCGGCGGGCCAGCAGCAATCCTAAGAACAGACCGGCGGCGGCACCAATACCAATGCCCTGCCAGGGTTTGTCGTGCACATACTCATCGGCACGGTAAGCAGCTTTTTTTGCCCGATAGTAGTAACTGTCGGACGCCTGGCTGACGCGAGACTTCACCTCTTCCAGCGCCTGCTCCGCTTTGCTTTTCAGTTCGATATATTTTTGATCGGCCGGATCGCCGGACGAACGCAGCACCTCTTCCAGCGTTTCGGTCAGCAAAGCCAAATCATCATCAAGACGGGTTTCAAATTGATCGGTGGATGACATTACGTAGTTCCTCCATGTATTTAACTTACCTGTCGGTTAACTATAGTCACTAAACGCCCGTTCGGGGCAAGCAACGGCCAGGAATCGCCCGAGTTTCGTCGGCAAAGGGTAAAGATATGAAATCTGCTTCGCTTCTATGATTTATCTGATAAATTTCTTCGGACTGAATTTTTTCATTCGGCGACTGTCGTAACCCCCTGTAGCCTGACGCTATCAGGTCTGAAATGCGTGCATGATGCACGGCAGTCACCTTAAACCCGAGCAGCTAAGGATTAGATTTCTGGCATGAATCGTAGAAAGTTTATGAAAGCGTCCATGGCCCTCTCTGCCCTGAGTGGTATGACGGGTCTGTCCACGCTGTTTGCACAGTCCGCCTGGGCCGCAGATGGCATTGCCGACGGTACTGCGGTTCGCTTCGATTTCGATGTACTGAAAAAGAAAGCTGCCGCACTGGCGAAGCAACCCTGGGGCGGCGCGCCAGGCCCGCTACCGGACACCCTGGCCAATCTGACGCCACAGGCCTATAACGCCATTCAGTATGACGCCAACCATTCGCTGTGGAACAACATCCCCAACCGCGAACTGGATGTACAATTCTTCCATGTTGGTATGGGTTTTAAACGCCGTATCCAGATGTTCTCCGTGGATGCCGCCAGCCGTGAAGCGCGTGAAATCCACTTCCGCCCGGAGTTGTTTAACTATAACGACGCCAACGTTGATCCCAAACAACTGGTTGGCAAAACCGATCTCGGCTTTGCCGGTTTCCGCGCCTTTAAGAAACCGGAACTGGCGCGCCGCGACATCGTCTCTTTCCTCGGTGCCAGCTACTTCCGCGCCGTGGATGAAACCTACCAGTACGGTCTGTCCGCCCGTGGCGTAGCGGTGAACACCTTCAGCAACGGTCATGAAGAATTCCCGGATTTCACCGCCTTCTGGTTTGAAACCCCGAAAGCCGAAGACACCACCTTTGTGGTGTATGCCCTGCTGGACGGTGCCAGCGTGACCGGTGCGTATAAATTCACCATCCACTGCGAAGCCAAACGCGTGGTGATGGAGGTGGAAAACCACCTGTTTGCCCGCAATGATATCCGTCAGTTGGGTATCGCGCCGATGACCAGTATGTTTAGCTGTGGCACCAACGAACGCCGCATGTGCAACACCTACCACCCGCAAATCCACGACTCTGACCGTCTGGCAATGTGGACCGGCAACGGTGAATGGATTGCCCGCCCGCTGAACAACCCGCAGCGTTTGCAGTTCAACGCTTATCAGGATGAGAACCCGCGCGGTTTTGGTCTGTTGCAGCTCAATCACGACTTTAAGGATTATCAGGATGTGATTGGCTGGTACGACAAACGTCCAAGCCTGTGGGTTGAGCCGATTGGCAAATGGGGCAAAGGGGCCATCAACCTGATGGAAATCCCCACCACCGGCGAAACGCTGGATAACGTGGTGTGCTTCTGGCAACCGGAAAAACCGGTGAAAGCCGGTAGCGAGTTCAACTTCCAGTACAAACTTTACTGGAGCGGCCTGCCACCGGTACGCAGCGGTCTGGCGCGTGTGGATGCCACCCGTACCGGCATTGGCGGTTTCCCGGAAGGTTGGGCGCCAGGCGAGCACTTCCCGGAGCAGTGGAGCCGTCGCTTTGCCATCGATTTCGTCGGGGGCGATCTCAAAGCCGCTGCACCGAAGGGGATCGAACCGGTGATTACCGTGTCAGCGGGCACCATCAAGCAGGTCGAGATTTTGTATGTGGAGCCGATCGATGGCTACCGCATCCTGTTTGACTGGTACCCGAACAGCGATTCCACCAAGCCGGTGGATATGCGTCTGTTCCTGCGTACCAAAGACGAGACACTGAGCGAAACCTGGTTGTATCAATACTTCCCGCCAGCGCCGGACCAGCGTAAATACGTTGACGATCGGCAGATGACGCCGGGCTGATAAACATGGCGAGGTGAGAACCTCGCCATTATTTTTTGGAAATCGCGCCGCTACGAAGTTGTGCGCGACATATCAATATGCGGGATATCGTCTTCGAGATAGATATCACTCACCGCCACAAAGCCATGCCCGGCATAGAACGATTGCAGATGCGCCTGCGCTGAGAGGAACGGCGAATGCTGCGGCCAGTGCTGCTGGCAGCTCTGCAAAGCCTGCGTCATCAAGCGATTGCCGAGATTGATTCCCCTGGCGCGACTGGAAACAATCACCCGCCCAATCTTCACCGGACTTTGCGCATCAGTAGGCGATAAAATACGTGCATACGCCACCAATTCGTCACCCAGCATGCCCAGCAGATGGCGATTTTCCGCTACCAGATCCTGTCCATCGACATCGAGATAGGGACAATTTTGTTCCACTACAAAGACTTCACTGCGCAACGCCAGCAACGCATAAAGTTGTGGCACCGTTAAATCGCGGTGATGAATATCCAGCCAGTTAATATCCATGATCATTTCCTTCCGTAGCGGCGCGATTTATCGCGCAGGTTTTATGAAGCCGAAAAATAAATCAACATCGTCGTTGTTGTAAGGCGAAACCGGTAAAGAAGGCGCACAATAGCGCCGCCATCCACGGCAGGCCATGCAGCGTGAGTGACATCGCTAATCCCCCCAATGCCGGGCCAACAAAGGCGCCAATACCCCACGCCACCGACAGCACCGCATAGGCTGCCGCCAGTTCCGAACCCTGAAAGCGCTGCCCCACCAGCGTGATGATCACTGTATAAATGCCGACAAATACCCCGCCCCAGCAGAACAACAGCAAACGCGCCAGCCACAACGATTGCAACGCCAGCGGCCAGGCAAGCGCCCCCAGGGTCGACAACGCAGCCAGCCAGACAATCAAATGATGGCGATCCATACGATCGGCCAGCCAACCGATCGGCAACTGCAACAGGATCGCACCGACCAGTAAAATGGTGATTAAGGATGTCGCCTGCGCTTCAGACCAGCCAAGATTGATGGCGTAAAGTGCCAGCAGATTCATACCAGCCGCTTCCAGAGCCGCGTTGAGGATGGTCGCCGACAGTGCCAGAGGTAACAATCGCAACCAGCGTGAGAAACTCCGTGCCCCCCCCTGTTCCGCACTGAAACGCAGTTTACCGCTGCCGAGCAGCGCCAGCGCGGCAATGGCAGACAAGGCGGCCCCGGTAATAAACGCGCCATCCCCGCTGCCCTGCAAGGTCAAGATAAAAGGACCAAGCGCAAACCCTGCCGATAACATCGCGGTGTAGGTTGCCAGCATCTTCGCGCGATTGCTTTCCACGCATTGTTGATTGAGCCAGGTTTCCGTGACCACCAGAATCACTTCGGAAGCCATACCGAGCAGCAACCGCAACAAGAAGCTGCTGGCAATGGGTAACAAAGGAAAAAAGATTAACAGCAGCATTGAGGCCAGCAGTGCGGTGATCAGCAATGCTTGTGGCGAAAAACGGCGGCAAAGTGCTGGCAAGGCAGGGGCGATAATCAGCACACCTGCCGCATGCATCGCCGCATTGATGCCAATCAGCGTTTCACTATAGCCAGCCGCCGAGAGCCTGAGTGCAATCAGTGGTGCGCTTAAACCATAAGTCAGACCAAAGATAGTGATCGCGACAAGGATCATTACGCTGTTTCGCGTCATTTGATCACACTGCGCGATGGCGTCCGTTTTTGCTGCCATAACGCATGGCGTAAGCACAGGCTACGCCACAAACGAACCGGCCAGAGCGAGCTGGGCTGTGGCTCAATGACACGGTGCAGCAACCGGACATAATCCAGCACCAGGCCAGGCGTCCAGGTCATCTCCTCCGCCCTGCCGCGTACGACCCCCAATAACCAAAAGTTGGGATCGCTGAACAATCGCAATCCGGCATAGGGTTTTCTGGCGAGAACGCCCTCAATCGCGACATCTAATGCCTGAATCACGGCGGAAGAACAGTTTCGCGCGGTCAGGTTGTAGGTACTGTCCAGGCGGTAACTGTGCCAGAAATTATGTAATGCCTTGAAATTATAATGGGTAAACAGAATTTGTTTATCAGGGGTGCACCAGTCAGCGACCTCCAGCGTAAGGGAGGCAAGGAAACGTCCGGCTACATCATTGTGTTCCCCGGAACGCAGCACCGCGCGGAAGTTACTGCTGTCGCGATCAATATCATCCAGCGGATAGTGGCTGATATACAGATCCTCGCCCGCTTCCATCGCCGCATGGCCGGTTGATATCACGCCATGTTGATCGACGGCGGCAATATAACGATTGATTAGCTGGTAACTCTCGCGCAGCCTGCCTGATCCCAATGGGGTCCAGACATAGACTTTCAATGGCTGAGTGGGTGGTCGGTGGGGAAATGGCGGATGGACGTATTGGCTGCTGTGCCATTGTCGCAATCCCCCGACTTTAAACAGCGGTAGCGTGGTGACGGTGCTGTTATCCGTCAACAAATTCGCCTGTCGTGCCATTTGTAGCAGCGTGGTGCCGATACTCAGCAACAACAACGCGAAACATAAGGGCACGGCGATGTGATGATGAAACGGCCAGTCGCTGAGGATCAGAATGCTGATAAACCACTCGACAACCCCGGTCAGGCACTGCTTACGCCAGCGCCAGCCACGCAATACCACAGCTGCAGCAATACGAAACAGGCCATCGACCATAAACGCGATGCCAAACAGCACCGCCGAAACATCATTGTTGTCCTGGGGAATATTGAGGATCAGAAAACCGATAAACCATAATCCCAGCGCTTTCAGCAGGGTCAGCCCGTCAATACGCATTTCGCGGATAAACGCGAATGTCATCTGCACCAGACCTTCGATGATAAAAAATATCGCCAGCAGATCCAGCGGCACCGAAAGCAGGCCGTCGCTACTGATGTCATAGAGGATTAATGCAGACAAAATCAGCAAGGCCGAACCCACTAAAGCCAGCCAGTACCAGCGTCTGCGGATCACCTGAGCACCGGTGAGCAAAAATATCAACTTGATCACAAGGCCTCTGCGCGACGAGTGAACACTGCTTAAAAACTAGCAACACGCGGCAAAATTGTCAGATAGCGGGCAAAAAAAATCAGGCCCGCAGGCCTGATTTGTCTGAAGCAACAACACGAAGGTTACATCAGCGGCTGAGCCATCTGTACCAGCGTGATTAGCGGCTGCGGATAAACCCCCAGCAGCAACACCAGAATCGCGGAAATCAGTACCACCACACCACCGGCGGTGAATGCCCAATTCGCTGGCGTATCGCGGGTATGCAGCTCTGGCGGGCTGAGGTACAGGCTGACAGTCACGCGCAGATAGTAGTACAGGCCGATGGCGCTACCTGCCACCACCGCACCCGTCAGCCACCACAGATGGGCGTTCACACCGGAAGCGATCACGTAGAACTTACCAATAAAGCCCAGTGTCATCGGGATACCGGCCAGTGACAGCATCATGATGGTCATCACCGCCGACAGAATCGGACGATGCCAGAACAGGCCACGGTAGGAGTACAGAGTATCGGCATCCGGGCCACGGTAAGGGCTGGACATCAGGCTGACCACACCGAACGCGCCAAGGCTGCTGAACAGGTAACCGGCCAGATAGACGCCAGCGGTTTCCAGCGACAGCTGATGCGTTTTCACCGCAATCAACGCCACCAGCAGATAACCGAGGTGAGCGATGGAGGAGTAACCGAGCAGACGTTTGATGTTGCTCTGCGAAATCGCCATCAGGTTACCGAACAGAATCGAAACAAAGGCAATCACACCCAACACGGTACGTACCGCTTCGCTGTCGGTCACCGGCGCGTACATGAACAGACGCATGATCACGCCAAAGATAGCGATTTTGCTGGCGGTCGCAAGGAAAGTGGATACCGGAGCGGGTGCGCCTTGATAGACATCCGGCGTCCACAGATGGAACGGCACCAGCGACAGTTTGAAGCCAAGACCGATAATCATCATCCCGAGGCCGACCAGCAGCAGCGGCTGCTGCATCATGCTGTCATTCAGGCTTTTACCCAACTGCACAAAGCTCAGGCTGCCGGAATCCGCGTAAATCAGTGCGATACCAAACAACAGGAACGATGAGGCTGCAGCTGACAGGATGGTGTATTTCAGTGCCGCTTCCAGCGAACGTTTCTGGCGGAAGGCGTAACCAATCAAACCAAACAGCGGCAGAGACAGCAGTTCAATACCGATGAACAGCGCCGACAGATGGTTAGCGCTGGCCAGCACAATACCGCCCAGCGCGGCAATCAGCACCAGCAGATAGAACTCATCCTTGTTGTCCGGGAAACCGGCCAGCCACGGGTAGGCGAAAGTACAGGTCGCCAGACTCGCCAGCATCACCAGTCCGGTGTAGAAGATGGAGTAACCATCAACGCGCAGCATCGGCGTCACATCCATTGCCCCGACATGGGCAACAAACCACAGAGAAAGCAGCGCCAGGTTAAGACCAATGACCGTCAGCGTGGCATTTACAAAATGGTTGCGTCGCCATGCAATGGACAGCATCACAACCACCACCGTCAATCCGACGATCAACAGCGGCAGTAACGCGATCAATTGTTGAGGAGTTATTGTCATGGCGAATTACGGCCTTGTAGTTGAAATTGAAGCGGTAAACCACTGCTGAATATTGCTCATTGCAGCATGGGAGGTATCAAGAATCGGCTGCGGATAAACCCCCAGCAGAACCAGCAACACCACCAAAACCATAATCATAATGAACTCACGCGGTGACATCCCTGGCAGTGGGGCCTGTGATTTGGCTTCGCCGTAGTACGCGCGCTGCATCATCACCAGCGAGTACACCGAGGCAAATACCAGACCAAAGGTGGCAATCACGATAATCACCGGCACCACCTGGAAGCTGCCAGTCAGAATCATAAATTCCCCGGCAAAGTTACCGGTGCCCGGCATCCCGAGGTTAGCCACGGCAAAGAACAACGACAGGCCCGGAATCCATTTGATACGTGACCACAGGCCACCCATCTGACGCATATCACGGGTATGCAGGCGTTCATACAGTTGGCCGCACAGGATAAACAGCGCCGCGGCGGACAGGCCGTGGGCAATCATCTGTACCACCGCACCCTGGAACGCCAACTGACTGCCGGTGTAGATGGCAATCAGCACAAAGCCCATGTGCGAAATGGAGGTATAAGCGATCAGACGTTTGATATCGGTCTGCGCGAACGCCATCCAGGCACCGTAGAAGATACCAATCACGCCGAGCCACATGGCAATCGGAGCAAATTCTGCCGACGCGTGCGGGAACAACGGCAGGCTGAAACGCAGCAGACCATAGGCTGCGGTTTTCAACAGAATCCCGGCGAGGTCGACCGAACCTGCGGTAGGTGCCTGGCTGTGCGCATCTGGCAGCCAGCCGTGTAACGGCACCACCGGCATTTTGACGGCGAAGGCGATAAAGAAGCCCAGCATCAGCAGATATTCCACGGTGTGGGACATCGGGGTTTTCAGCAGCTCTTCGTAGCTGAAGGTCCAGACGCCGGTCGCGTTGTAGTGCACAAACACCAGCGCCAGGATAGCAATCAGCATCACCAGACCGGATGCCTGGGTGTAGATGAAGAACTTGGTCGCTGCCGTGATACGGGTTTTACCGTCTGACGCTTTGTGACCCCAGAGTGCGATGAGGAAGTACATCGGCACCAGCATCATTTCCCAGAAGAAGAAGAACAGGAACATGTCGATGGAGAGGAACACACCAATCACGCCACCGAGGATCCACATCAGGTTGAGGTGGAAAAAGCCCTGATACTTCTCAATTTCATTCCACGAACAGAGCACCGCCATCAGGCCGAGCAGACCGGTCAGCACCACCATCAGCAGCGACAGACCATCAATCGCCAGATGGAAATTGATGCCAAAACGCGGAATCCACGGTACGGAGAAGGTGGATTGCCACTGTGGCATGCCAGCCGCCTGCGTCAGTGAATAGCCACCCTGCAACCAGAGTTGCAACGAAATCACCAGCGTCAGTGCCATGGTGATCAGGGCTATCCAACGCGGCACCTTCGCGCCAAGGCGCTCAGCCAGCCAGCACAGCAAGCCACCGAGAAAAGGTATGATTATTAGCCAAGGTAATAACACGGCATACTTCCCTTTTTTCTGCCTTTATCAGGCAATTTTTACTTTCTCGACTGGGGTGAAGAAACCCTCACCCCGCCCATCAATCTTGTTAGATCACCAGCAGCAGCGCCAGCACTACCACGGCACCGACGCTCATCGACGCCACGTACCAGCGCAGATAACCGTTTTCGCTGACCACCAGACCTTTGTTGCCAATGCGCGAAATCAGGGCTGGCAAATTCATCAGCGAGTTCAGCGGATCACGATGCAGTAGCCACGCAATGCCGAGGAAAGGTTTAACGAACACTTTGTCGTATAACCAATCGAAGCCCCAGGCGGCAAACCACCAGGTGCCGAAGAAACGGCCCGGCGCGCTGTTGGCAACGCGGGTAACCAGCTGACGTTTGCCCAGCCACAACGCAGCAGCAATCAGAATGCCGACGATCGCCACCACACCAGAGGTGATTTCCAGTGCCACTTTGCCGCCTTCACCAAATTCGTTCTGCGGCAACACACCCGCCAGCGGCGGTGTAATCAACGCACCAATGAAGGTGGACAACACCAGCAGCACAATCAGCGGCAGATGATGAGTAATACCTTTACCGGCATGAGCATGGATTTTCTCTTCACCGTGGAACACGATGAAAATCATGCGGAACGTATAGATTGAGGTCAGGAACGCACCCACCAGACCCGCCACCATCAGATTGATGTGACCATTCGCCAGCGCACCAAACAGGATTTCATCTTTACTGTAGAAACCTGCGGTAATCAGCGGCAGCGCAGCCAGTGCGGCCCCCCCCACGAGGAAGCAGGTATACACCAGCGGGATGCTCTTACGCAGGCCGCCCATCTTGAAGATGTTCTGTTCGTGATGGCAGGCCAGAATTACCGAACCGGATGACAGGAACAGCAACGCTTTGAAGAACGCGTGGGTCATCAGGTGGAAAATCGCCGCATCCCACGCCTGCACGCCAAGCGCCAGGAACATGTAGCCAATCTGGCTCATGGTGGAGTATGCCAGCACGCGTTTGATGTCGGTTTGCACCAGCGCAGCAAAGCCCGCCAGCACCAGGGTGATGGCACCCACAATACCGACCAGATGCAGCACGTCAGGCGTCAGCAGGAACAGGCCATGCGTACGGGCAATCAGGTAGACACCCGCAGTAACCATCGTCGCGGCGTGGATCAGCGCTGAAACCGGCGTCGGACCGGCCATCGCATCCGCCAGCCACGTTTGCAACGGCAACTGGGCAGATTTACCAACCGCACCACCCAGCAGCAGCAAGGTTGCCCATTGCAGCATATGGTTGTCGGCGGCGAAGTGCGCCGGAGCCAACTCCATCAGCTCGCGGAAGTTCAGCGTGCCAAGTTCGTTGTAGAGAATGAACAACGCCAGCGCGAGGAACACATCACCCACACGGGTAATGATGAAGGCTTTCATCGCCGCTTTGCCGTTTTCCGGGTTGCTGTAGTAGAAACCAATCAGCAGGTAGGAACACAGCCCCACCCCTTCCCAGCCGAGGTACATCAGCATCAGGTTATCGGCCAGTACCAGAACCACCATGCTGGCGATAAACAGGTTGGTGTAGGCGAAGAAGCGTGAGTAGCCCTCTTCACCACGCATGTACCAGGACGCGAACATGTGGATGAAGAAACCCACACCGGTCACCACTGACAGCATGGTCAGCGACAGGCCATCCAGCACCAGATTGACCTTGATGTCAAAGTGACCAACCTGCATCCAGGTCCACAGCGCCTGAGTGAACGGTTGCTGTCCCTGGCTGAAGAAATCCATGCCGACAAAAATCGTGGTCAGGGCAGCCAGACCGACTGATCCCATCCCCACAGCGGCAGACAGGTTCTCCGACCAGCGACCACGGGAAAATGCCAACAGCAGGAAGCCAATCAGCGGAAATAAAACAGTTAAGTAGAGAAGATTCATCCGCGCATCTCGCTCACAGTGTCAATGTTCAGCGTCTGACGACGACGATAGAGCTGGAGCAGCAGCGCCAGACCGATACTGGCTTCCGCCGCCGCGAGGCTGATTGCCAGGATATACATCACCTGACCGTCGGCTTGCCCCCAGTAGCTCCCTGCGACCACCAGCGCCAGCGCGGCGGCGTTGATCATGATCTCCAGACCAATCAACATAAACAGCAGGTTACGGCGCAGCACCAGTGAGGTCAGGCCGAGAACAAACAGCACAGCAGCCAGAATCAGGCCGTGTTGTAACGGGATCATGCGTGCTCCTCCTTATTCCCTTGCGCCTCAGCCGGGCGATTGCTGAGCACCTCGCCCTGACGCTCTTCACGTCCAATATGGAAGGCAACAACCAGACCGGCCAGCAGCAACATGGATGCCAGCTCCACCGCCAGTACGTAAGGACCAAACAGGCTGATACCCACGGCTTTGGCGTCAATGACAGTGCCATCAATGCCCTGATCGTGCGCGGTGCTGATGGCATAAATCATCACCACCAGCAGCAGCAGGGATACGATGCCAGGACCAATCCACAGCGACGGCTTCAGCCACTCACGCTCCTGATCCTGCTGGGATTTGCCAAGGTTCAGCATCATCACCACGAACACGAACAGCACCATAATGGCACCGGCGTAGACGATAATTTCCAGCGCCCCGGCAAAGTACGCGCCCATTGAGAAGAACACGCCAGCAATCGACAGCAACGAAACAATCAGGTACAGCAGTGCATGCACCGGGTTGGTGTGGGTGATGACGCGTAGCGTCGTCAACACCGCCACCAGACCGCAAAGATAAAACGCAAATTCCATAGCTGGCTCCTTAAGGTAACAAGCCTTTGACGTCGATCGGTTTGGCTTCGTTTTCCGCGTCGCCTTTGCCTTTGCCGTCAATTGCCATACCCGCCATGCGGTAGAAGTTGTACTCCGGATATTTACCCGGACCGGAGATCAACAGATCCTGTTTTTCGTACACCAGATCCTGACGCTTAAACTCACCCAGTTCGAAATCCGGGGTCAGCTGGATAGCGGTGGTCGGACAGGCTTCTTCGCACAGACCACAGAAGATGCAGCGTGAAAAGTTGATGCGGAAGAATTCCGGATACCAGCGACCATCCTGCATTTCGGCTTTTTGCAGCGAAATACAGCCTACCGGACAAGCTACCGCACACAGGTTACAGGCAACGCAACGCTCTTCACCGTCCGGGTCGCGCGTCAGCACGATACGGCCACGGTAGCGCGGTGGCAGGTAGACCGGCTCTTCCGGGTACATCTGGGTTTCGCGTTTGGCGAAGGCATGCATGCCTATCATCCAGATACTGCGCACTGTCGTGCCGAAGCCAACGACAATATCTTTTAAAGTCATCTCAAAACCCCTTACTGCGCAGACAGAATCACTGCGGCGGTCGCCAGCAGGTTCAACAGCGTCAACGGCAGACACACTTTCCAGCCGAACGACAGCACCTGGTCATAGCGTGGACGCGGAAGCGCAGCACGAATCAGGATAAACATCATCATGAAGAACGCGGTCTTAATAGCGAACCAGATGAACGGCGGCAGGAACGGTCCGTGCCAGCCACCGAAGAACAGCGTCACAATCAGCGCTGATACGGTGGTGATCGCCACGTATTCACCCACGAAAAACAGACCGAACTTCATCCCGGCGTATTCGATGTGGTAACCATCGGCCAGTTCCTGTTCTGCTTCTGGCTGGTCAAACGGGTGACGGTGACACACCGCAACGCCCGCGATACAGAAGGTCAGGAAGCCAAAGAATTGCGGAATGATGTTCCACAAATGCGCCTGACTTTCGACGATAGCGTTCAGATTGAAGGAACCTGCCTGTGCCACCACGCCCATCAGCGACAGGCCGAGGAACACTTCGTAGCTCAGGGTCTGCGCGGAAGCACGCATCGCGCCGAGCAGCGAGTATTTGTTGTTACTCGACCAGCCCGCGAACAGCACCGCATACACCGCCAGACCGGCCATCATCAGGAAGAACAGCAGACCGATGTTCAGGTCGGTGACCATCCAGGTGGGCGATACCGGTACGATGGCGAAAGCCAGCAGCAGCGAAACAAACGCAATCACCGGGGCCAGAGTAAAGATAAAGCGGTCGGTAAAGGGCGGGACCCAGTCCTCTTTAAAGAACATTTTCAGCATATCTGCTGCTAATTGCAGCGAACCGCCCCAACCTACACGGTTTGGTCCGTAACGGTTCTGCCAGAGGCCGAGCAGACGACGCTCGGCAAAACTCATGAAGGCACCGCAGGCCACCACCACCAGCAAGATGACGATGGCTTTGACGATGCTAATCAGGATGTCAATAACGTCCGGTGTCAGCCAGCTCATTGCGCCGCCTCCTGCAATTTGTCAATTTGCGCACCGGAGAGGAACGGCGGCACGCCCGGCATACCCAGCGGCAGACCTACCTGCCCCGCCTGCAACGCACTGGAGAAGCGCACCGGCAGACGCAGCGTTTCACCGGCACACACCAGCTCAACGGCGGCACCATTGTTGACGCCCAGTTTTTCCGCATCGGCCGGGTTAATGACCAGCGTAGCCGGAGCCATACGTTTCTGGAACACCGGAGAACGCTGGGTCATCTCCTCGCTACCAAACAGTTGATAGTAAGGGGCGACACGCCACTGGCTGCCACTAACGAAGCTGTCCGGAATCGCGCTGAACCACGGCAATGCACCTTCCGTAGCTTCAAACAGACGCACACCCGGATCACCATTGCGCAGCTTACCGCCCACTTCGGCCTGGAATTTGTTCCATGCCTGCGGGGAGTTCCAGCCTGGCGCCCAGGCAAACGGGATCTGCGAACGGGCCGCACCCGGCTGGTTGTTACCCTCCATCGAGAAGGCGAACATGGTGTCTTTATCTTGCGGCTGACGCGGTTCGTGCACGCTGATGTTGGCACGCGCGGCGGTACGGCCGCTGTAACGATGCGGTGAACGCGCCAGTTTTTGTCCACGAATACGGAAGCTGGCATCCGGTGCCGCGTCCTTGATACCTTTCAGTTGTGGCAGAGCAGCCACCGCAGCATCAATCACATGATCAAGCAGCGTCCAGTCAATCTGACGGCTTTCAACCGTGCTGTGCAGCGAGTGCAACCAGCGCCAGCTCTCCAGCATCACCACGCTGTTGTCGTAGTAGGCCGGATCGAAAACCTGGAAGAAACGCTGTGCGCGGCCTTCGTGGTTGATCGAGGTGCCGTCGCTTTCCGCAAAGCTGGCACCAGAGAACACCAGGTTGGCTTTTTCCAGCGTGCTGGTGCGTTGATGATCGACCACAATCACGTTGGCTGCCTGAGCCAGCGCGGCGTCCACCGTCGCTTTTGGCGCGTGGCGGTAAAGGTCGTTTTCCAGCACCACCAGAGTGTCCGCTTCGCCTTTGCTCAGTTGATCCAGCGCGCTGTCCAGCGATGCCCCCCCCATCAATCCAAGACCGATGCTGTTTGCCGCTGACGCCAGCAAGGTAATGCCGACATCCGCGCCGCGCGCTTTTAGCGCTTTCGCGACGTTAGCCGCCGCTTCAATCATGGCGGTGCTGCCCGAGTGGGTACCGGAGATAATCAGCGGCTTTTTCGCCCCTGCCAGCGCCTGCACCACGACGTCCAGCTTGCCGTCGAGAGCTTTGTCAAAGTTGCCTGGGGCTGGCGCGGATTCGTCCAGCGCATGCGCAATAGCAAAACCAAGACGCGCCTGGTCTTCCACCGGTGCACGGTAGCTCCATGCCGCGATATCATCCAGACGGGTTTCATCAACGTTGGTCACAAACAACGGATGTTTGGCGTGCTGACCAATGTTCAGGATCGCCGCAATCTGCCAGTCAGCGACTTTCTGCGCCGCCGCCATTTCGCGGGCTTTACCTTTAACTGCCTGACGCACGGACAGTGCGACACGCGCACCGACCTGAGTGAGATCTTCACCCAGCACCAGCACCGCATCGTAGCTTTCAATTTCACGCAGAGACGGGGTGTAGATGCCGCCTTCACGCAGCACTTTCAGCATCAGCTCAAGACGCGTCTGCTCGCCAGCAGGCATACCGGTGGAGAAGTTTTCTGCACCCACCAGCTCACGCAGCGCAAAGTTGCTTTCAATGCTGGCGCGCGGTGAACCTATACCAATGACTTTTTTCGCCTGACGCAGCACATCTGCCGCCGCGTTCACCGCCTGTTCGGCATTCAGCGTAACCCAGTCATTACCGCGCAACTGTACCGGATGACGAGGACGATCTTTGCGGTTGACGTAGCCATAACCAAAGCGACCACGGTCACACAGGAAATAATGGTTTACCGTGCCGTTGTAACGGTTTTCAATGCGACGCAGTTCACCATAACGTTCACCCGGGCTGGTGTTACAACCGACGCTGCACTGCTGGCAGATGCTCGGAGCAAACTGCATGTCCCATTTACGGTTGTAGCGTTCGGAGTGGGTTTTATCGGTGAACACCCCGGTCGGACAAATTTCGACCAGGTTACCGGAGAATTCGCTCTCCAGCGTGCCATCTTCCGGGCGACCAAAGTAGACGTTGTCGTGTGCGCCGTAGACACCAAGGTCTTTGCCGTCGGCATAATCTTTGTAGTAACGCACGCAGCGGTAACAGGCGATACAGCGGTTCATTTCATGCGAAATAAACGGGCCGAGATCCTGATTTTGGTGGGTGCGTTTGGTGAAGCGATAGCGACGGAAGCTGTGGCCCGTCATCACCGTCATATCCTGAAGGTGGCAGTTACCCCCCTCTTCACACACCGGGCAGTCGTGCGGGTGGTTGGTCATCAGCCACTCCACCACGCTTTCACGAAACTCTTTCGCTTCGCCATCGTCGATGGAGATAAAAGTGCCGTCCGACGCCGGTGTCATGCAGGACATAACAAGGCGGCCGCGAGTATCTTCGGCATTCTGGAATTGCTTTACCGCACACTGGCGGCAGGCACCTACGCTTCCCAGCGCGGGATGCCAGCAAAAATAAGGAATATCAAGGCCCAGGGAGAGACAAGCCTGTAGCAGGTTGTCCGCCCCGTTCACATCATACTCTTTACCGTCTACATGGATTGTAGCCATAGTGAATATGCTTCCGTAAGGCCCGTCCGAAGACGAGCGTTAAACATCTCTTTCTTTCCCCCGCCGCGATGCTCTCGCCACAGGGTTATCCGTGTACGGCGGCTGATTACCAGCGCGCTTTCAGCAGGTTGGGCTGAATACCGCCAATAGCGCGGGTATTGCCAAACACCTGCGGCGCAATGCCGGCTTCAAACTCTTCACGGAAATATTTAATCGCGCTTTGCAGCGGCTCGACGGCACCCGGCGCATGCGCACAGAAGGTTTTACCTGGGCCAAGCTGACGGCAAAGTTGTTGCAGGGTTTCGATATCACCCGGCTGACCTTGCTTTTGCTCCAGTGCACGCAGGATCTTCACGCTCCACGGCAAACCATCACGGCATGGCGTACACCAGCCGCAGGATTCGCGAGCAAAGAACTCTTCCAGATTGCGCACCAGCGAGACCATGTTGATCTCATGATCCACCGCCATCGCCAGCGCGGTACCCAGACGACTACCGGCTTTACCAATGCTGGCAAATTCCATCGGCAGGTCGAGATGCTGATCGGTGAGGAAGTCGGTCCCTGCGCCACCTGGCTGCCAGGCTTTGAACTTCAGGCCATCGCGCATGCCACCTGCATAGTCTTCGAGGATTTCACGCGCGGTAGTACCGAACGGCAATTCCCAGACACCCGGATTTTTTACGCGGCCTGAGAAGCCCATCATTTTGGTGCCGGTGTCTTCACTTTTTGAGATGTTCTTGTACCAATCCACCCCATTGAGGAAGATGGCAGGCACATTTGACAGCGTCTCAACGTTGTTAACACAGGTCGGTTTGCCCCACACACCGGCGCTGGCCGGGAACGGTGGCTTGGAACGCGGGTTAGCGCGACGTCCTTCCAGTGAGTTGATTAACGCTGTCTCTTCACCACAAATGTAGCGGCCTGCCCCGGTATGCACGAACAGCTCGAAATCAAAGCCGGTGCCGAGGATGTTTTTACCGATAAAGCCCGCTTCGGTGGCTTCGGCAATCGCTTTACGCAGGTTGGCCGCTGCTTCGATGTATTCACCACGCAGGAAGATGTAGCCACGGTAAGCTTTCAACGCAAAGGCGCTGATCAACATACCTTCCACCAACTGGTGCGGCATTTGTTCCATCAGCAGGCGGTCTTTATAGGTGCCTGGCTCCATTTCATCGGCGTTACACAGCAGGTAACGGATGTTCATGGATTCGTCTTTCGGCATCAGGCTCCATTTCAGACCGGTGTTAAAACCTGCACCGCCGCGACCTTTCAGACCGGAGTCTTTTACGGCTGCGACGATTTCGTCCTGGCTCATACCTTTCAGCGCTTTTTCGGCACCGACGTAACCGTTTTTGCTGCGATATTCATCAATCCACACCGGCTGTTTGTCATCACGCAGACGCCAGGTCAGAGGATGCGTTTCCGCAGTACGAATGATCTGTTTGATGGTCATTGATACTGCTCCAGTAAAGTGGCGATACCTTCCGGCGTCAGATGAACGTGGGTGTCTTCATCCACCATCATGGTCGGGCCTTTATCACAGTTACCCAGGCAGCAAGTCGGCAGCAGCGTAAAGCGACCGTCCGGCGTAGTCTGGCCCGGTTTGATATGCAGGTTTTGTTCTAAAGCGGCCTGAATACCCTGATAACCGGTGATATGGCACACCACGCTGTCGCAGTAGCGAATCACATGACGGCCCACTGGCTGACGATAAATCTGGCTGTAGAAGGTCGCGACACCTTCCACGTCACTGGCCGGAATTCCCAGCACTTCAGCAATGGCGTTAATCGCGCCATCGGGGACCCAGCCACGCTGTTTCTGCACGATCTTCAGGGCTTCAATCGAAGCCGCACGCGCATCTTCGTAATGGTGTTTTTCGTGCTCAATCGCGTGGTGTTCTGCCTCGCTCAGCACAAAGACCTCATTAGGGTCGATCGTTTGGATGGCAATTTTTTGATCGTGCATAATTAGCGGTCCACGTCTGACATAACAAAATCGATACTACCGAGGTAAACGATCAGGTCGGATACCAGGCTGCCACGGATCACCGACGGGATCTGTTGCAGATGCGGGAAGCTCGGCGTACGCACACGGGTGCGGTAGCTCATGGTGCTGCCGTCGCTGGTCAGGTAGTAACTGTTGATCCCTTTGGTCGCCTCGATCATCTGGAAGGATTCGTTGGCCGGCATTACCGGCCCCCAGGAAACCTGTAGGAAGTGAGTAATCAGGGTTTCAATGTGTTGTAGCGTGCGCTCTTTTGGCGGCGGCGTGGTCAGCGGGTGATCCGCCTTGAACGGCCCTTCCGGCATATTTTTCAGGCATTGCTCCAGAATACGCAGCGACTGCCACATTTCTTCCATTTTCAGCATCACGCGGGTGTAGGCATCGCTGATGCCCGCACCGACCGGAATCTCAAAATCGAAGTGTTCATAACCTGAATAGGGGCGCCATTTACGCACGTCAAAATCAAGACCGGTCGCGCGCAGACCCGCACCGGTGGTGCCCCAGGCCAACGCTTCATCCATGTTGTAGGCGGCAACACCCTGTGAACGCCCCATCAACACGCGGTTACGCAGCGCGGCTTTGTCGTACTCTTTCAGACGCTTAGGCATCCAGTCGAGGAAGTCACGCAGCAGACGTTCCCAACCTTTCGGCAGATCGTGCGCTACACCACCAATACGGAACCATGCCGGGTGCATACGGAAACCGGTGATGGCTTCCACCACGTCATAGATTTTCTGACGGTCGGTAAAGGCAAAGAACACCGGCGTCATCGCGCCGACGTCCTGAATAAAGGTCGAGATATAGAGCAGATGGCTGTTGATGCGGAACAGCTCTGACAGCATCACGCGAATCACATTGACGCGATCTGGCACGGTGATACCCGCCAATTTTTCGACCGCCAGCACATACGGCATTTCATTAACGCAACCGCCGAGGTATTCGATACGGTCGGTGTACGGAATATAGCTGTGCCAGGACTGACGCTCACCCATCTTTTCGGCACCACGGTGGTGATAACCGACATCCGGGACGCAATCGACAATCTCTTCACCGTCGAGTTGCAGAATGATGCGGAACGCACCGTGTGCAGACGGGTGGTTCGGACCCAGGTTGAGGAACATGAAGTCCTCATTGGCGGTGCTGCGCTTCATGCCCCACTCTTCTGGCTTGAAGGTCAGCGACTCCATCTCAAGGTCTTCTTTTTGCTTGGTCAGCGTGAAGGGGTCAAACTCAGTCGCGCGCGCCGGATAGTCCTTACGCAGCGGGTGCCCTTCCCACGTCTGCGGCATCATGATGCGCGTCAGGTGCGGGTGACCATCAAAAGTCATACCAAACATTTCCCAGGTTTCGCGCTCATACCAGTTGGCATTCGGGAAAATTTTGGTGATGGTTGGCAAATGCATATCGTTTTCAGACAACGCGACCTTGAGCATGATGTCGCGATTGCGTTCAATAGATAGCAGATGATAGAAAACGGAAAAATCCGCGGCGGGTAACCCGGCGCGGTTGGTACGTAAACGCTCATCCATGCCATGCAAATCATAAAGCATGACGTAAGGCTTCGGCAGCTTACGAAGGAATTCAACAATTTCCAGCAATTGTTCACGCTTCACCCAAACCACCGGGATGCCGGTGCGGGTAGCCTGAACGGTAAAGGCGTCCGGCCCAAAACGGTTACGCAGCTCGCCGATCACCGGGTCGTCCAGGTGATCCCGGGTTTGCCATGCAGGCTGAGCGAGATCTTGCGTGGTTAAATCTGTCATACGTTACTCACCATTCCGGCCTGTAATCAGGCACTCAAAAGAAGGCGTCAGGATGGCGGCACACATTAAATTGTGGTGTTCTGCTGCGGCCGTGGCTCCATCCGTGTACGGGTAGCTTAAACTTCGTCGGGTGTTCTCAGGTTGGTGACGGCAATGCGTTCACCGCGTTTTCTTTCGCGTTCCGACTGCATATTGGCGCGATACACACCCTGATCACCCACCACCCACGAGAGAGGACGACGCTCTTTACCGATGGACTCGCGTAACAGCAGCAGCGCCTGCATGTAAGCTTCCGGACGCGGCGGGCAGCCCGGAATGTACACATCCACCGGCAGGAATTTATCCACGCCCTGCACCACTGAATAGATGTCATACATGCCGCCGGAGTTGGCACAGGCTCCCATCGAGATCACCCATTTGGGTTCCAGCATCTGGTCATACAAACGCTGAATCACCGGTGCCATCTTGGTAAAGGGCGTACCGGCAATCACCATGAAGTCAGCCTGACGCGGGGAGGCACGCATAACTTCCGCACCAAAACGCGCCACGTCATGCACCGCAGTAAATGACGTGGTCATTTCCACGTAGCAACAGGAAAGGCCGAAGTTATACGGCCAGAGAGAGTTTTTACGTCCCCAGTTCACCATGTCGTGCAGGGCATGCTCAAGTTTGCCCATGTAGACGCTGCGGTGAACATGCTGCTCCAGAGGATCGGCGACAATCTCCTGTTTTTGCAGCGGATAGCGATCGTTATCGCCCCCGTTTGGGTCTACGCGTGTCAGCGTGTAGTCCATCTTATTGCCTCGCTTTTACTGCTTATGAGGATTGGTGTGGCTGTGACTGATCGGGATTGATTTGACGACAACGCGACGACGCGCAGGCGCCCAATCCAGTGCACCGATGCGAACCAGGTAAACCAGGCCTGCCAGCAGCACCAAAATGAAAATTGCGGCTTCGACAAAGCCGACCCAGCCGCTTTCGCGGATGGAGGTCGACCATGCGTATAAAAAGAGGGCTTCGACGTCGAAAATTACGAAGAACATCGCAACCAGATAGAATTTTGCGGAGAGGCGAATATGGGTGTCACCGACCGAGTCGATACCCGATTCAAACGGGGTGTTTTTGTAGCGCGCCCGGGCACGTCCACCTAACAACCAGCCACCGGTCAACATGAAGGCACAAAGACCGAACGCGATAACAATAAATACAATAAATGCCCAGTGATGAGCGATCACTTCAGTGGTTGTCGACATACTCTTTGCTTACTCATCAAAAGTGGCGCTGGCATCCTGCACTGTCGCAGCAAACACACCACATCGATTCAAGGGAAGGATAAAAAACCTTATAAACTTTGCTGTCATTATCAATTAAGCAGCAATTTTATGGGGTTTTTTACTCCTTTCTATAACCTTTTGTCAACTTTGACAAAAGTATCCAAACATTATTTTACATCCGCAGCATATTATTAACATACAAGGCCCGTTGCGCCAGCTAAATCGCTTCAGTTTGTGAGGTTAATTTCAGTGTAGCGGGAATTCACATGCATGGATCGTGCATTTAACAATCATATTTTGACAGGAATTAACCGGATTTCCTTGTCCTTTTCAGGGCTATTTTTTTGATCCAGAACACATAACAGTGCTTTTTGCTGTAAAAATCGGCAAAAGGGACAGGCAAACGCCCAGGAGAAGATGGCACGAAATGATAAAAGCGTTCTATTTAACACAAAAATGGAATGCATTTCATTTTTTTGGAAGGCTGGGAATAATTTGGTGCTAATTTCGTCTGATATATCCAACAAAAATGACACAAAAAAAGCCTTAGCCGGTAAAAACCAGGCTAAGGCTTATTTATCGATGTTTTAACAATTGGCCGATGTTCTATTTGAGAACGATTATCGGCTCAAATTGTTATTACTCTTCATCATCCAGCAGCAGCGTACTATCCGGATTCGCGCTCAGGTTGTACGGATCGTTAGTGGATTGCATGGCATTGAAAATCGCCAGCGCCAACTCGTTATCGCTGTCCGGGTTACGGCACAGCAGATATTGCGTATCCGGCAACACAGGCAAACCTTCAGCCGCTCCCATCACGCGCAGCTCCGGACTCATCATCTCAACCGGACGCGCCGTGACCCCAAGCCCGGCTTTAACCGCAGCACGGACCGCAGCCAGGGTGGAAGCGACGTAAGAGATACGCCACGGGATACCCGCTTCGTTCAGATGGTCAATCGCCATATCGCGATACGGGCTGGGCTCATCCAACAGCACCAGAGGAATCGCTTCGCCGCGCTGGAAGATGTAGTCAGCCGCGCAATACCACAAGGTCGGCGACGTGCGCAGTACCTGATGGGTGAAGTTACCCGGACTGGAGGTGGTCACCACCAAATCTACTTCGCCCTGGTTCAGCATTTCCATCATAAATGGATTGCGCTTCACGCGAACATCAATCGCCAGTTTCGGATAGACCGAGGTTACGCGATTAAGCAGGAATGGCAGGATGGTGTCGGAAGTATCATCAGAAGCGCCAATGGTCAGCACGCCCTGAATATTGCTGTACATCAGAGAGGTACAAGCTTCGTCGTTGAAACGAAGGATCTTTCTGGCGTAGCCCAGCAGTTGGATGCCATGCTCCGTCAGCAATTTATTACGTCCATGTCTGGCAAACAGCTCTTTACCTACCAATTGTTCCAGACGCTGCATCTGCTGGCTTACTGCTGATTGCGTTCTGCACACGGCCGCAGCCGCAGCTGCAAAGGTGTTCAGGTCAGCAACGGCGACGAAAGTTCTCAGCAGATCGAGGTCGAGATTCAGTATCGGACGATTTGCATTAGTCATGTTTTTCTTCACTTATAAGATTTTTTACAAACTACTACCCTGGTGTATTACCTTACTCATCATTGGGATAAGAGGTAATGGTGCTTAATGACAGCCCTGTGTGGAGACTGTCATGAAAAACTGTGTCAGGCGGATACCAACGATTACGTCACTCTGAAAACAGAGCAGCGGCGTCAATAAGACAGAACAACTTCTCGGGCCGAAAGCGTAAATCGCGCAAATGCAGGAAGCTGTGTAGTTGCCTGGTTTTCCGCAAAAAGGAGCTGCGGATCAAAAAATGATAACTGCGTGTTATGATGATGCGAAGAGGTAAACTGCATCAAATAATAAATTATACTTAATCATTTTTGCACCAGAAAGGGAAATGTTTTTATCAGAAACCTTGTAATTTTTGACCAAAACCCCTTTCCAGCACATCCTGCCACAATGCTGCTCATTTTTTAAGCCCCCCCGGTTCCTAAACTTGTCAGGGAAAGCTTAAGTTTCAGCGCAAATGCTCTTTATCGCAGGCCGCCAGCGGCTATCTGAACCAGGCCCATCTTTGAATTAGCCCACTGAAACTCGATGAGAATGAGGTGCATTTTCTAACGCCAGCAGAGGATGGGCCAATAACGATTAACTATTCATCTTCTGACAAATATTTTTTAACTATTTCATCCTGTCGCTAATAATCCAATCCCGCAGTTGTGAATAAATTTTTTTTAATCACACCCTCATCATCTGGATTAAGGTGTTTACAGACCACCTCAACGCAAGCAGCATTAAATTTCAACTTTCTTTACTTTACTGGACAATTTAACCACCTTAATTAGTCTAAGATATCTTTTCCCCCAGGACTAGTTCGAAAAATTGCCAAACACGCCAAAACCTGAGGTGACCCTTCTTTTGTTACGGGGAGAGGAGTAAATTGGGCGGGTTTGTTTTTTGTGGCAGGTTAAATGGACTCTGCCCGTTAAGGCGGTAGCGATGAATTTTCAAATTGATAAATCCGGTAAGCTGGATAATGTCTGCTATGACATCCGTGGGCCGGTACTGAAAGAGGCGAAACGTCTCGAAGAAGAAGGCAACAAAGTTCTCAAACTCAACATTGGCAATCCTGCCCCGTTTGGTTTTGAAGCCCCCGATGAAATCCTGGTTGATGTGATCCGCAACCTGCCCAGCGCACAAGGGTATTGTGACTCCAAAGGTCTCTACTCGGCGCGCAAAGCGATCATGCAGCATTACCAGGCGCGCGAAATGCGCGATATGACCGTTGAAGACATCTATATAGGTAATGGCGTTTCGGAACTGATCGTGCAAGCCATGCAGGCATTGCTGAACAGCGGCGATGAAATGCTGGTGCCCGCACCTGATTACCCGTTATGGACAGCAGCGGTTTCGCTTTCCAGTGGTAAAGCGGTTCATTATCTGTGTGACGAGTCTTCGGATTGGTTCCCGGACCTGGATGATATCCGCAGCAAAATCACGCCGCGCACGCGTGGTATTGTGATCATCAACCCGAACAACCCGACCGGTGCGGTCTACAGCAAAGAACTGCTGCTGGAGATTGTCGAGATTGCGCGTCAGCATAATTTGATCATCTTTGCCGATGAGATCTACGACAAGATTTTGTACGACGAAGCCCAGCATCATTCTATTGCTGCGCTGGCACCTGACCTGCTGACCGTTACCTTTAACGGTCTGTCAAAAACCTATCGCGTTGCCGGTTTCCGTCAGGGCTGGATGGTGCTGAACGGCCCCAAAAAGCATGCCAAAGGCTATATCGAAGGTCTGGAGATGCTGGCGTCAATGCGCCTGTGTGCCAACGTACCGGCGCAACACGCAATCCAGACGGCGTTGGGTGGCTACCAGAGCATCAGTGAGTTTATCGCACCAGGTGGACGGTTATATGAACAGCGTCAGCGCGCCTGGGAATTAATCAATGACATTCCCGGCGTCAGCTGTGTGAAACCGCAGGGTGCGCTTTATATGTTCCCGCGTATTGATGCGAAAAAGTTCAACCTGTTCGACGACCAGAAAATGGTGCTCGATTTCCTGCTACAGGAAAAAGTGCTGTTGGTTCAGGGTACCGCGTTCAACTGGCCGTGGCCGGATCATGTGCGTATCGTGACCCTGCCACGCGTTGACGATCTGGAAATGGCCATCAGCAAGTTTGGTCGCTTCCTGCAAGGGTATCGTCAGTAACCGCAGACGCGTATAGTTGTGGTATTTCGGGGAGAGTCCTCTCTCCCCGTTGTACGACAGGAACCGCTCATGACCCGAAGCCATTTTTTCGCCCATCTCTCCCGTCTCAAACTGATCAACCGCTGGCCGCTGATGCGCAACGTGCGCACTGAAAACGTCTCTGAACACAGCCTTCAGGTGGCGATGGTTGCTCATGCGCTGGCGATCATTAAGAACAAAAAATTTAACGGTAATCTCAATGCTGAACGCATTGCGATGCTGGCGCTTTATCATGATGCCAGTGAAGTGCTGACCGGTGATCTGCCAACTCCGGTGAAGTACTACAACGCGCAAATCGCTCATGAATATAAGAAGATAGAGAAAATTGCACAGCAAAAGCTGATTGAGATGCTGCCTCCTGAATTGCAGGATGCTTACCGCCCATTACTGGACGAACATCTGCACAGCGAAGCGGAACAGGCGGTGGTGAAGCAAGCCGATGCCTTGTGCGCGTACGTGAAGTGTCTTGAGGAGTTGTCAGCCGGGAACAACGAATTCCTGCTGGCAAAAGCGCGTCTTGAAAAAACCCTGGCGCAACGCCGTTCGCCAGAAATGGATTACTTTGTCGAGGTGTTCATTCCCAGCTTTAGCCTGTCACTGGACGAGATTTCGCAGGAAACGCCGCTGTAGCGGCGTGATTCACGGCGCGGTAAATCGCGCCGTTGCGAATTATGCTTTCAGCGACAGGGTAAAACCGCCCTTCCCATCACCGGTGACCACCAACGCTTCCAGCGTAGTCAGCGAAAAAGTTACATCGCTGAGACGTGGAGTATCGGCTGGGGCATTCACGGCGATCACCGCGCTTCCGGCATTCAGTCCCGCCAGCACGCCCGCAGGCGCATCTTCCACTACTACGCATTCACGCGCGCTTAACCCCAGTTTCTCAGCTCCCAGCAGATAGGCGTCCGGCTCCGGCTTGCCGCGTTTAACATTCTCAGCCGTGATAAAGACCGCGGGCGCAGGCAGACCGGCGGCTTTGTGGCGCGCATGAGCAACCGGAATCGAACCCGAAGTCACGATTGCCCACGGAATTTGCAGCTCGTTCAGCGTTGCCAGTAGCACCTGCGCGCCAGGTAAGGCTTGAACGCCATCAGTATCTGACGCTTCAATGCTTTCCAGACGCAAAAACTCCGCCTGAATCGCTTCCTCGCTCTGGCCCGCCATAAAATGACGTAACGATGTTATTGCCTGTTTGCCATGAATGAAGTTCAGAATGACGTCTGCCGTAAACCCATGGCGTGCGCCCCATTGTGTCCACGCACGCTCTACGGCAGGCAGTGAATCCACCAGCGTGCCATCCAAATCAAACAGAAAACCTCTGTACGTCACTCGCTACTCCTTCTTCAGGCATTGAGAATTTGCGCAATCTCATTCGCGCTTAAATGATACTGGCGGGGGCAAGTGTGCCACAACGCCAACATCCGTTGATATTTTTCCCACATCGGCGTTTGCGCATTAAAACCGTGGGTACCGGAATCGAAATGGGTATAACGCCCTTCGGTGTTAACCATAAAACGCACATAGCCGAGATAGCGCGCTTCCGTCGCGGCATCAAAGCCAAGAAAGGCAAGGCGACGCTCCTCGATCTGTGCACCCTCTTTGAGATTGGACCAGGAGACATGCAACGCATGGTGCATCTCCATGATATCGATCAGGGTGCGACAAGTTGCTTCACTCAACTCGCCAAACTCTTTATCCAGTTCGCGCAGTTGCAGGCCATAGCCGCGTTCGATGATGGTTTGATAACGACGATAGCGCTCGGCATTATCCGGCTCAAGCATCGCCATCATTTTGTATTGATTCGACAGGATGAGCCGCTGTGCGTGGGTCATTTCCATGATGTTCTCCAGGGTCATTGCGACCGTTTAAAATTTAAACCAATGGAGAAATGATTGCACAACGGAAGTGATGCGGGTATGTCCGCACCACTTTTCTTTGATTTGACCCCGGATAAGCGGCAAATTCTGTCGCAGTTAAAAAGACGCTGCGATCAAAGATCGTCAAGAAAGGTACGGTCGAGTTGCTTGAACGCGCGTTTTAACACATCCGCCAACGCCTGATAGGTCGGCTTTCCTTCCACCGGGGCAATCGCCTGTCCGGCCTCTTCCAGTTTGGCGCGCACTTCATGGAACCATTGCAGTAAGGTTGGCGGAAGCGGTGTCATCGAACGTTTGCCCAGCCACCACAGCCCCTGCATTGGCAGGCTACAGGCGAATAATGCTGTTGCAACGGCTGGTCCCAGTTGCCCACCCATCGCGATTTGCCAGGTCAGGGTGAAGATAGCCAATGGCGGCATAAAACGAATAGAAAAACGCGTTGCCGTCACTACCCGATTTTCAGGAAAAACAGGTGCCAGGCGTTTATCAGCCGGCCAGGTCTTCATGTAATGCTGTCCGCGCTGAAATAAGCCGAACCAGCCAGGATTGCCCGTGTCATTCGCCATGATAGACCTCAACTATTCTTACAACATTTAAAATAAACTGATAACTACACAACTTTACGTGACATCCTTCAAAAGTTTTTGTCTTTAAGGGTGACACTGAGTATTCTGACGCCGTTTTAGCAACATTACCGGAAGCTACTGCTCAATTAAAGAACAGTTTAGAGCCATGTTTCGCTAAGCGGATTTCAAAAATTCGCGTAAAATTACCAAAATTTTTTGCGGAACGGTCTCTTTTTGACTACCGCATGATGTTAATCATTAATTTACCAGCTTTCATGGGCTACGCTGTTAGTCTGATCGCGTTATTTTTCGCCACTATTTAACCAATAGGTACTTCCATGTCGACGAAGTTAGTTCTGGTTCTGAACTGCGGCAGCTCCTCACTCAAGTTTGCCATCCTCAACCCCGCCAGCGGCGACGAATATCTCTCCGGTCTGGCTGAATGCTTCCATCTGCCCGAAGCACGCATTAAGTGGAAACTGGAAGGTAGCAAACAGGAAGCCCCTCTGGGTGCGGGTGCCGCGCATAGCGAAGCCCTCAACTTCATTGTTAAAACTATTCTGGCACAAAAACCAGAGCTGTCGGCACAAATCGCTGCAATCGGTCATCGCATCGTGCATGGCGGCGAACAGCTGACCCAATCCGTTGTGATTGATGAATCCGTAATCCAGGGGATTAAAGACGCTTCTTCCTTTGCTCCGCTGCACAATCCGGCACACCTGATTGGTATCGACGAAGCGATGAAAAACTTCCCGCATCTGTCTGACAAGAATGTGGCGGTTTTTGATACAGCTTTCCATCAGACAATGCCTGAAGAATCTTATCTCTACGCCCTGCCCTACAAACTGTATAAAGAGCACGGCGTACGTCGTTATGGCGCGCATGGTACCAGTCACTATTATGTGACTCAGGAAGCGGCCAAAATGCTGGATAAACCGGTGACAGAACTGAATGTGATCACTTGCCACCTTGGCAATGGCGGTTCTGTTTCGGCCATTCGCAACGGCGTGTGCGTTGATACCTCAATGGGTCTGACGCCGCTGGAAGGTCTGGTGATGGGTACCCGCAGCGGTGACATCGATCCGGCGATCGTATTCTTCCTGCACGACACCCTCGGCATGAGCGTGGATGCCATCAACAAACTGCTGACCAAAGAGTCCGGCCTGCTGGGTCTGACCGAAGTCACCAGCGACTGCCGTTATGTCGAAGATAACTACACCACCAAAGAAGATGCTAAACGCGCTATGGACGTGTTCTGTCATCGTCTGGCGAAGTATATCGGTGGCTACACCTCCCTGATGGAAGGCCGCCTCGACGCCGTGGTGTTCACCGGCGGTATCGGTGAGAATGCCGCGATGGTACGCGAACTGTCATTGCAGAAACTGGGGTTGATCGGCTTCGAAGTGGATCACGAACGTAACCTGGCCGCGCGTTTCGGCAAGTCTGGCTTCATTAACAAAGAAGGGACTCGCCCGGCACTGGTCATCCCGACCAACGAAGAGTTGGTCATCGCCCAGGACGCTGCGCGTCTTACCGCATAAATGCTTCTCTCCGTCAGCTCAGGCTGACGGAGTTGTTTTGAGCCATTGCAATACCAGAGAGGATATAACGTGTCTCGTACAATTATGCTCATTCCTACCGGCACCAGCGTCGGCCTGACCAGCGTCAGCCTCGGCGTGATCCGTGCGATGGAACGCAAAGGCGTGCGCCTGAGCGTATTTAAGCCTATCGCCCAGCCGCGCGCTGGCGGCGATACGCCAGACCAGACCACCACCATCATTCGTAAGAACTCCGCCATCCCAGCCGCCGAACCGCTGCTGATGTCACGCGTTGAGTCGCTGCTCGGTTCTAACCAGCAGGATGTGCTGATGGAAGAGATCATCGCCCGCTACCACGAAAACACCAAAGACGCGGAAGTGGTGCTGGTTGAAGGTCTGGTGCCGACGCGCAAACATCAGTTTGCCTCTGCGCTGAACTATGAAATCGCCAAGACCCTGAATGCGGAAATCGTGTTTGTGACCGCACTGGGCAACGATTCACCGGCGCAGCTGAAAGAACGTATCGAACTGACGCAAAGCAGCTTTGGCGGCAGCAAGAACAAAAACATCACCGGCGTGATCATCAATAAACTGAACGCCCCGGTCGATGAACAAGGCCGTACGCGTCCTGACCTGTCAGAGATCTTTGACGACTCCTCCAAAGCCAGCATCGCCAACATCGATCCGAAGCAGCTGTTTGCTGACAGCCCGCTGCCGGTGTTGGGTTGCGTGCCGTGGAGCTTTGATCTGATCGCTACCCGTGCGATTGATATGTCCCGTCACCTGAACGCTGACATCATCAATGAAGGCGACATCCACACCCGTCGGGTGAAATCCGTCACCTTCTGCGCCCGCAGCATCCCGCATATGCTGGAACATTTCCGTCCGGGTTCCCTGCTGGTGACCTCGGCAGACCGCCCGGATGTGCTGGTGGCAGCCTGCCTGGCCGCGATGAATGGCGTAGAAATCGGTGCCATTCTGCTGACCGGCGGTTATCAGATCGATGAACGTATTGGTCGTCTGTGCGAACGCGCCTTCCAGACTGGCCTGCCGGTCTTTATGGTGAAAACCAACACCTGGCAAACCTCGCTCAGCCTGCAAAGCTTTAACCTTGAGGTTCCGGCTGACGATACCCAGCGCATCGAAAAAGTGCAGGAGTACGTTGCCAGCTACATCAACAACGACTGGATCGAGTCGCTGACGGCGACGTCAGAGCGCAGCCGTCGTCTGTCACCACCAGCATTCCGCTACCAGTTGACCGAGCTGGCACGCAAAGCGGGCAAACGCATCGTACTGCCGGAAGGCGACGAACCGCGTACCGTGAAAGCGGCCGCAATCTGTGCCGAACGTGGCATCGCCACCTGCGTGCTGCTGGGTAATCCGGACGAGATCCAACGCGTTGCTGCGGCACAGGGTGTTGAACTGGGTAAAGGTATCGAGATTGTTGATCCGGAAGTGGTCCGTGGGAACTACGTGCCACGCCTGGTCGAACTGCGTAAGAGCAAAGGCATGACCGAAGTGGTCGCGCAGGAGCAACTGGAAGATAACGTGGTGCTCGGCACCATGATGCTGGAAAGTGGCGAAGTCGACGGCCTGGTATCCGGTGCCGTTCACACCACCGCTAACACCATCCGTCCGCCGTTGCAGTTGATCAAAACCGCGCCGAACAGCTCACTGGTTTCCTCGGTGTTCTTTATGCTGTTGCCGGAGCAGGTGCTGGTGTATGGCGACTGCGCTATCAACCCGGATCCGAACCCGGAACAGCTGGCAGAAATCGCGATTCAGTCTGCCGACTCGGCCAAAGCCTTCGGTATCGATCCGCGCGTGGCAATGATCTCCTACTCCACCGGTAACTCTGGTGCCGGTAGCGATGTAGAGAAAGTGCGTGAAGCGACCCGTATCGCGCAGGAAAAACGTCCGGATCTGGTGATCGACGGTCCGTTGCAGTATGACGCCGCCATCATGGAAGACGTGGCGAAATCCAAAGCGCCGAACTCGCAGGTTGCGGGCCGTGCGACCGTGTTTATCTTCCCGGATCTCAACACCGGTAACACCACCTACAAAGCGGTACAGCGTTCCGCTGACCTGATCTCCATCGGGCCGATGTTGCAGGGGATGCGTAAGCCGGTGAACGACCTGTCACGCGGTGCGCTGGTAGATGATATCGTCTACACCATCGCGCTGACGGCGATTCAGTCACAGCAGGCTGAAGGTTAAAACGCTAAAGGCGTCCCGTGGGACGCCTTTTTTTGCGCGATAAATCGCGCCGCTACGGCCAGGAAAACGTTGGTAGTGGCGCGATTTATCGCGCATTACTGCATTATTGCAACATCACATCCAGCGCACGCAGATGCTGCGGCTGCCACGATAGCGTCACCTGTGCACCCGGCTGCCAACTCTTGTCCATCTTCGATGGCGACAGTTTCACCATAAAATTCCCCTGACCTGCTACGCTGGTCAACATCCGCACATGGTCGCCAAGATAAATAAACTGCTGGATCTGTGCCTGCACGATCTGATCGCCCTGCTCCGGTGCATTGACGTTGACGCGCTCCGGACGAATGCTGAGCTGGATCTTTTTACCCGGTGAACTGGGACGCACTTTTAACGCATCCAGTTGTGTACCGTCATCCAGTTTAACCTGATAGAAATCACCGTTCTGCGCCACCTGCGTTGCCAGCAAGCTGTTGTTTTCACCGATAAACTGCGCAACGAAGGCGTTCTCCGGCTGCTCGTAAAGTTTATCCGGGCTGTCCATCTGCTGGATCATACCGTCGTTAAACACCGCTACCCGATCGGACATGGTCATTGCTTCGCTTTGATCGTGCGTCACATAGACGATCGTCAGGCCGAGCATATCGTGTAACTGTTTGATCTCCATCTGCATATGTTCACGCAATTGTTTGTCCAGCGCACCGAGGGGTTCATCCATCAACACCAGCTTCGGCTCAAACACCAGGGCGCGCGCCAGGGCCACGCGTTGCTGTTGTCCACCGGACATTTGCGCCGGGTAACGATCCGCCAGCGAGGTGAGCTTGATCATGTCAAGGATGCGATCCACACGGGATTTGATATCCGCTTTGTTCATACGCCGGATCGACAGCGGAAACGCGAGGTTCTCCGCCACGGTCATATGCGGGAACAGCGCATAGTTCTGGAACACCATACCAATATCGCGCTGGTGCGGCGGCAACGTATGCAACGGTTTATCACGCAACAGAATCTCGCCATCAGTCGGCGTTTCAAACCCCGCCAGCATCATCAGACTGGTGGTTTTACCCGAACCGGATGGGCCAAGCAGCGTGAGAAACTCCCCTTCCTCCACGTCAAGATTGAGGTTACGCACCACCAGCTTATCGCCGTCGTAACTCTTTTTTATGTTCCTGAAACTAACGAAATTTCTCATGACGTTCTCTCGTAATGCGTGAAGGAAATGTAATCCAGGCACGGTTCCTGCATGAACAAGTTGAAAATGCACATGCTGGCGGCTCTTTTTTTAGCACTACCACATCGCATTTCAGGAACACAAGAGAAATTTGACAATTCAACTACAAAATTAGCCTGAATCAAAAATCGCAGGCTATTGTTTTCTATTGTCTTTTTAAAATTAACGTTGCGAAAATGTTAAAAATAACGCAACTGCACTGATAACGTGCCCTGCACCGTGTCAGGGCAACATCGGATCACTGAGCAACAGGCGTGGTTTTAAGGTGATGTTGCAACCGTTGCAGAATCGGCGCGAAGGCGGTGGCCATCTGCGCTTCGTCGACACAGGCGTAGCCCAGCAGCAACCCGCGACGCAGCGTGCCGCGCTGGTAATACGACGACAACGGGCGCGTTAACACGCCGTTCTGCTCCAACTCCGCGCTGAAGGCCACATCGTCGATACTTTCCGGCAATCCGAGAATCAGGTGCAGTCCGGCGTTGCTGTGATGCACCACCCAGGACGCGCCCAGCGTTTCGCTGATCAACGCCACCAGCGCCGCGCGGCGGCGACTGTAAATCTGCCGCATGCGCCTGACGTGCGCAGCGTAATGCCCTTCGCGAATAAACTCCGCCAGCGTCAGTTGCACCAGACCGTAGCCGCCACGATACAACTCCGAATGGGCCATTTTCATGCGGGCCGCCAGCGGTTTAGGGACCACCATGTAACTCAGGCGGATACCCGGATAGAGCGTCTTGCTGAAAGTACCGAGATAAATCACCGGCGCATCCGGGGACAACCCCTGAAGCGCAGGAATCGGGCTACCCGCAAAGCGAAACTCGCCGTCGTAATCATCCTCAACCACCCAGCTACCGGTACTTTTGGCGCGATTTAATAACTCATGCCGGCGTTGCAGGCTCATCACCGCCCCAAGCGGATACTGGTGCGATGGCGTCACGCAAATCAGGCGCGGAGCAGGTCGGTCACTCTGCTCCGGCGGCAGCACCAACCCCTGCTCGTCCACCTCGGTGGGGATCAGCTCGATACCGTTAACCGCCAGCACATTGCGAATGCCCCAATAGCCCGGTTCTTCCACCAGCGCGCTATCGCCGGGATCGCACAGCATCTTCGCCAGCAAATCGAGCGACTGATGCGTCCCGGCTGTCACCAGCACCTGCTCTGCCGTGCAGTTGACCGAACGGATCACCCGCAGGTACTCAGCCAACGCCTGTTGCAGCTCAACGCAACCACCGTGGTTGGCGTAGCTCAGGGATTCCACCGGCAGACGACGGCTGATACGCAACTGGATTTTGCGCCAGATGTCGTGTGGCATGTAGCTGACATCCGGCACCCCCGGCATAAACGCCCCCCACTGGAACGCCCCGGCCCCACTTTGCGACAGCAGCCGCGTACCGCGCCGTGACAAGCGGATGTTGCTCATCGCACGCGGTTTGATGGTGGGTGCAGGTGCCACTTCCGGGCTCTCTTCAGGCAACACAAGGGTGACGAAGGTACCACTTCCGGTTCGCGTCTCCAGATACCCTTCAGATTGCAGTTTTTCATAGGCCGCCAGCACGGTATTACGTGATACCGACAGCTCGCGCGCCAGGTCACGGCTGGCGGGTAAACGCACGCCGGTGGCAATGGCCCCTTCCTGAATCGCCCCCTGCAACACATCGTACAGGCGCTTCGCCAACGGGCCGCCGGAAAGCTGATTTAAACGCTGAAACAGCAGGTCACCCAGTAAGCTGCGCAAAATTGGTACCTCAAAATAAAAAAAACTGGCTCTGGATTATAAAACCCTGAAAACGCTAAAAAGCAAGCAGGGCAGTTTTCCGGCGTGAAATCAGCCGGCGAATCACATGATGAGGTTGAGCTATGAGTAACAGCGAATTACAGGCACGTCGTTTAAACGCCACCCCGCGTGGGGTCGGTGTGATGTGCGATTTCTATGCCGTGAAAGCGGAAAACGCCACGCTCTGGGATCATCAGGGCCGCGAATACACCGATTTCAGCGCTGGCATCGCGGTGCTGAACACCGGTCATCGCCATCCTAAAGTGATGGCAGCAGTGAAGCAGCAACTGGATTGCTTCACTCACACCGCATTCCAGGTCATCCCGTACGAGAATTACATCAGCCTGGCCGAGCGTTTGAACGAACGTGTACCGGTGGCCGGTCCAGCCAAAACCACGTTCTTCTCCACCGGCGCAGAAGCGGTGGAAAACGCGGTGAAGATTGCCCGTGCGGCCACCGGACGTCCGGGTATCATCGCCTTCACCGGTGCGTTTCATGGCCGAACCCATATGACCATGACCCTGACCGGCAAAGTGGTGCCTTACAAAACCGGTTTCGGCCCGTTTGCCAGCTCGGTATTCCACGCCCGCTATCCCAACGCACTGCATGGCCACAGCGTTGCCGCAGCACTGGAAAGCCTCGAAGCGATTTTCAAATGCGATATCAGCCCACAGCAGGTAGCGGCAATTATTTTCGAACCGATTCAGGGCGAAGGCGGCTTCAACGTCGCGCCGCCAGAGTTTGTCAGCGCGCTGCGCAAGCTGTGTGACCAGCACGGAATTCTGCTGATTGCCGACGAGATTCAGAGCGGGTTTGCCCGCACCGGTAAACTGTTCGCCTGTGAATACTACGACGTCAAACCCGATCTGATCACCATGGCGAAGAGCCTGGCAGGCGGCATGCCGCTGTCAGCGGTGGCCGGTCGCGCCGAAGTGATGGATGCCCCGCAACCGGGTGGTCTGGGCGGCACCTACGCCGGTAGCCCACCAGCAATTGCTGCGGCACACGCGGTGCTCGATGTTATCGATGAAGAACAGCTGTGCCAGCGTGCCAATCAGCTCGGCGCAAAACTTACCGAAACCTTACAGGGTGCCGGTTGTCGCGCACTGGTTGACGTACGTGGCCGTGGTTCGATGATCGCCGCAGAATTTAACGATGCGGCTGGCAAGCCGTCTGCCGATATCGCCCGTTCCATCCAGCAACAGGCGCTGGCTCAAGGGTTGATTCTGCTGACCTGCGGTGTATACGGCAACGTGATCCGCTTCCTCTATCCGCTCACCATTCCGGACGCGCAGTTCGACAGCGCCTTGCAACTGCTGACCGGCATTCTGGCAAAACACTAAGTCTCCCCCGGCGCATCGCTCCGTTCCAGCGCTGCGCCGGTTACCTGGCATAAAAGCTGCATTGCAAACACCACGCAGGTTCGCCTGCACATCAATAATAATTCAGGAGTTGTGGGATGGTTAAAAAGTTAGCTGTACTCATTTTCGCTACCATAGCACTGCAAGCACAGGCAGAAACCCTGACTGTGATCTCTTTTGGTGGCACCAATAAAGACGCCCAGGACAAAGCATTCTATAAACCGTTCACTGCCGCTGGCCTTGGCACCATTGACGCGGGCGAGTACAACGGCGAGATGGCACGTATCCGCGCGATGGTTGAAACCAAACAGGTTGGCTGGGATGTGGTGGAGCTGGAAACGCCGGAACTGCTGCGCGGTTGCGAGGAAGGGCTGTTCGAAACTCTCGACTGGAACAAGCTGGGGAAAAAAAGTGATTTTATTCCCGGTAGCGTGAGCGAATGCGGTGCCGGGATTTTTGTCTGGTCGACCGTACTGACCTATGACGCCGACAAACTGAAAACCGCCCCGACCAGCTGGGCTGACTTCTGGGATGTGAAGAAATTCCCGGGTAAACGCGCGCTGCGTAAGAGCGCCAAATATACCCTTGAAATCGCGCTGATGGCCGATGGCGTGAAGCGTGAAGATGTCTACAAAGTGCTGGCGACCCCGGCCGGTGTTGATCGTGCCTTCAAAAAACTGGATGAGCTGAAACCGAATATTCAGTGGTGGGAATCCGGTGCGCAGCCGCTGCAATGGCTGGTATCGGGCGACGTGGTGATGGCTTCCGCTTACAACGGCCGCGTTGGTACCGCGCAGGCTGAAGGTCACAACTTCAAAATCGTCTGGGACGGCGGCCTGTATGACCTGGACAACTGGGCCATCGTCAAAGGTTCGCAACATAAGGCACTGGCGGAAAAGTTTATCGCCTTTGCTAACCAGCCGGAAAACCAGAAAGTCTATGCCGAAAATATCCCTTACGGTCCGACCAATATTAAAGCCGGATCGCTGCTTGAACCTGCCCGTCTGAAGCAACTGCCAACCGCGCCGGATAACCTGGCGAAATCGGTACAGGTAGATGCCAATTTCTGGCTGGAGCATGGCGAAGAGCTGGAACAGCGCTTTAACAGCTGGGCCGCGAAGTAAGTAGTCCCGTAGCGGCGCGATTTATCGCGTTTTTTTTCCGGCACGACGCACAGCATTGCGCGATAAATCGCGCCGCTACGAATGAGTGCAGAAATATCAGTAAGGAGTCCGGCCATGAGCCAAAATCCCGTGTTGGATACCCCAGCACAATCGGCGCCCAACGCGCACGAACCGACACTGCGCCAGCGCCTGAACCGCAGTGAGTTTGCCAAAACCCGGCGTTCGCTGCTGCTTATTGCGCCGTTGTTGGTGTTCGTGGTGGTCTGCTTCCTCTTCCCGATTGGTTCGATCCTCAGCCAAAGCATCAATAACCCGGAACTGCCAGAGGCGTTGCCGCAAACCAGCAAAGCCTTACAGGCATGGTCGGGGGATGCATTACCGGACGAGCACCTTTATGCCCTGCTAGCGAAAGAGTTAATCGCCGCGCGCGATCAGGGACAAATCGCCAGTGTAGCGAAGCGTCTCAGCTACGAAGATGCCAGCTACCGTCGCCTGATCCTGGCCGTTCCACGTCAGGCACCGGCCGATGGTGTTGATGTGAAGAACATCCTGATTGCCAAACAGCCGCTGTGGGGAGATATCACCACCTGGCGCACGCTGCAACGTGCCGCCAAACCTCTGACCAGCCTGTATCTGCTGTCGGCCTTTGACCGTAAAGTCGATGCCAAAACCGGTGCTATCGTCAGCCAACCCGCTGACCAGGCGCTGTACGTAAATGTACTGCTGCGCACCTTATGGATGGCGACGGTGGTGACCCTGTTGTGTGTCGGTATCGGCTATCCCCTCGCTTACTGGCTGGCGAAGCAGCCGTCAGGCCGTGCCAACCTGTTGATGATTCTGGTGCTGCTGCCGTTCTGGACCTCGCTGATTGTCCGTACCGCCAGTTGGATTGTGCTGCTGCAATCGGGCGGGCTGATCAACCGGGCGCTGATGGGGATTGGCCTGATCGATCATCCGCTGACGCTGGTGTTTAACCGCCTCGGCGTCTATATCTCGATGACCCATATTCTGCTGCCGTTTATTGTGCTGCCGCTGTATGCAGTGATGAAAGGCATTTCACCCAGTTACATGCGTGCCGCCATCTCCCTTGGGGCGCATCCGTTTCTCGCTTTCTGGCGCGTGTATGTGCCGCAAACCTTCGCGGGTATCACCGCCGGTGCGCTGCTGGTATTTATGATGGCGATTGGTTATTACGTTACCCCGGCGCTGCTCGGCGGTCCCGACGACCAGATGGTCAGCTATTTTGTGGCCTTCTTTACGAACAGCACCATGAACTGGGGCATGGCCGCTGCACTCGGCAGCCAGTTGCTGATCATCGTGATGCTGCTGTACATCGTCTATGTTCGTGTTACCCGTACCCCCGCTGAAGCGGCGGCGCGTTAAGGAGTGGCGAAGATGAAACAACAAGGTTCTACTCTGCTGCGCCTGTGGGGCGCATTCTTCAACTTCTATGGCGCGGCGGTGTTGCTGTTTTTGATCCTGCCGATTCTGGTGATTGTGCCGCTGTCGTTTAATGCCAGCTCGTTCCTCAGCTATCCACTGAGCGGCTTTTCTCTGCGCTGGTATCAAACCTTCTTCCATTCACAGGAGTGGCTGGGCGCGCTGGGTAACAGTTTGCTGATAGCGCCGCTGGCGACGTTACTCGCCACCGTCCTTGGCGTGCTGGCATCGATGGGTCTGGTGCGGGGTGAGTTTCGAGGTAAAGGTCTGGTCATGGCGATCATCATTTCGCCGATGGTGGCTCCCGTGGTAATCATCGCGGTGGGGATGTTTTTCTTCTTTGCCCGGCTGTCATTGCTGAACAGCTATCTCGGTCTGGTACTGGCGCATACTTTGCTCGGCGTGCCCTTTGTAGTGATTACCGTGGTCGCGGTGCTGAAAAGCTATGACACCAATCTGTCACGCGCGGCTGCCAGCCTTGGGGCATCACCGCTGCTGACTTTTCGCAAAGTCACCCTGCCGCTGATTGCGCCGGGGGTATTTTCGGGGGCGCTGTTTGCCTTTGCCGCCTCATTCGATGAAGTGGTGGTGACACTGTTCCTCGCCAGTCCAAGCCAGCGCACGCTACCGATTCAGATGTTCGCGGGGATCCGTGAAAACCTTGATCCAACCATTGCCGCAGCGGCAACGCTGATGATTGGAGCGTCGCTGGTGCTGCTGATTGTCATGGAGATCTTACGGCGACGGGGTGAGCGGATGCGTCAGTCGCATCCAGCCCATTAATGCAAAAGGCGCCAGTTGGCGCCTTTGTTTTATGCGTCGCTGTTGCGACTTAGCCACAACGACAAGGCTTTCAGTGAATCATCGGTGAACTCGTCACAACGCGCGGTGATCTCTTCTGGCGTCATCCAGAATACTTCATCCACTTCCTCTTCCTGCATAGCAAAAGGACCGTGCGAGACGCAGCTAAACAAACCGCCCCAGACGCGGCAATGTTCATCTTCGAAGTAGAATTTGCCGTGCTCAGCAAACGGGACCGCAGCGATACCCAGCTCTTCTTCCGCTTCGCGCCGCGCCGATTCCAGCATATCCTCACCACTCTGCACCACGCCACCCGCGGTAGCATCAAGCTTGCCTGGCATGAAGTCTTTGATTTCAGTACGACGTTGCACCAGAATTTTTCCCATGCCGTCGTGCACCACGATATAGGTGGCGCGATGACGCAGGCATTGTGCACGCATCTGTGCGCGGCTGGCCTGTGCAATCACTTCATTCTCTTCGTTAACGATATCTACCCATTCGATACCGTCAGCTGCAGGTTGATCCACCATCCGTAACCCTTTTCTGTTTAGGCGTGCCGGGCACGCGCCTGTTTACTGTTCTTTATTAGAGTGAGCGGTAAGGTAAAGGGTTCTTTTCCCCATCGCAAGACCTCTTCGTGCTTAGCGCTGTTTACCTGATTCAGCCAGCCACAGCTGCACGGAAGCGCGCTGCCATTGGAACTCGGCATAGTGCTGTAACTTCACCGGTAATGGATCGCCGTGCAATGCCAGACGGTTAATCATCACCGCCAGATCGGTATCGGCAATTGACCATTCACCAAACAGATTCTGCTGCCCATCTGGCAACAGGCGCAGCACCGCGCTGATCAGCTTTTCGGCTGCCTGCTCACCCGCCGGTGTCAGCGGCGCAAAACGTTCGCCGGCAAATAACACTTCGGTCGGACGTTCCTGACGCAGCGCCATGAAATCGCTGCGCAACCACGCCTGAATCTCACGCGCATGGGCGCGCTTTTCACGATCGCGCGGGTACAGGCGTTCATATTCCGGTGCTGGAAAACGCTCCTCAAGATATTCGGCAATCGCCGAGGACTCATTCAGGATCAAATCGTCAATCTGCAAGGTTGGCACCCGGCAGGTAAGTGACAACGCACGATACTCATCATCCCATTGCGCATTACGCGACAGGTCAACGCGTTTCAGGGTGAACGGGATGCCCTTTTCGGTCAGTGCTACGTAGACCGACATGGCATAAGGGCTAAAGAAAGAAGCATCGGACCACAACGTCATGTTCGGGTAATTCATCGGCTGCCTCGGATATGCATCAGGAGTGCTTCATGTTTACCGATTTTTCGCGCATTAGGCAATGGCAGTCAGGCCAGTTGCTGGGGCGGTAAGACCAGTTAAGACTGCGGATTTTTCATCGTAAGCGTCGGCGCGGTCACGCCAGTTATACGCTTCTCTTCTATGCTGAAACTGAGCACATAACAAGCACAAGGAGGCTCAACATGCATCTGCTTATTACTGGCGGCACCGGTTTAATTGGTCGCCATCTGATCCCGCGTCTGCTGCAACTGGGTCAGCAGGTCAGCGTGGTCACGCGCGACGTCGCCGCCGCGCGCGAAAAGCTGGATCCGCGCGTCGCTATCTGGTCCGGTCTGGCGCAGCAGCAGGATTTAAATGGGGTGGATGGCGTGATTAACCTTGCCGGTGAACCCATTGCTGATAAGCGCTGGACCGCCGAACAAAAACAGCGGCTGTGTGAAAGTCGCTGGCAGATTACTGAACGAATCGTCGCTCTCATCAACGCCAGCAGCCAGCCACCGAAATTTTTGATCTCCGGTTCAGCGACCGGATTCTATGGTGATACCGGCGATCTGGTACTTACAGAGGATGATCCCGGACACGAAGAGTTTACCCATACACTGTGTGCCCGCTGGGAACAACTGGCCCAGGCGGCTCAGAGTGAACGTACCCGAGTATGCCTGCTGCGAACTGGCGTGGTGCTGGCGAAAGAAGGCGGTGCACTGGCGAAGATGAAGTTGCCGTTTAAACTCGGCGTTGGCGGCCCGATTGGTAGCGGTAAGCAGTATCTGCCGTGGATTCATATTGATGATTTGGTCAACGCTATCTGGTGGCTGATTGATAATCCGTTACAGGGCCCCTTTAACCTGGTCTCCCCCTACGCTGTGCGCAACGAACAGTTTGCCGCCACGCTGGGTCATGTGATGCATCGCCCCGCTTTTATGCGCACGCCTGCCAGCGCCATCAAACTAATGATGGGCGAGTCTGCGGTTTTGGTACTGGGCGGCCAGCATGTGTTGCCGAAACGACTGGAAGAGTCAGGATTTGGCTTCCGTTGGTATGACTTGCAGGAGGCGCTGGAGGATACGGCGGCGTAAAGATAATAACCCCTGGTAGCGGCGCGATTTATCGCGCAATGTCGTGCGCGATGCAGGAAACACCCGCGCGATAAATCGCGCCGCTACAGCGGGATCGATTATTTCAATGAACCCTTCAGGAATTGTTGCAGGCGTGGGCTTTTCGGATTGTTAAACACCTCATCCGGCGCGCCCTGTTCCTCAATTTTACCCTGATGCAGGAAAATCACATGGCTGGAGACATGACGGGCAAACTCCATTTCGTGCGTCACCACCACCATGGTTTTACCCTCTTCAGCCAGCTTCTGCATGATGCGCAGCACTTCGCCAACCAGCTCAGGATCGAGGGCTGAGGTTGGTTCGTCAAACAACAACACTTCAGGTTCCATTGCCAGCGCACGGGCGATGGACACACGCTGCTGCTGACCGCCAGAAAGATGCACCGGATATTTCGCACGGGCGCGCTCGTCAATACCGACTTTATCGAGATACTTAATGGCACGTTCACGCGCTTCTGCTTTGCTCAATCCTAAAACCTGGATCGGTGCTTCCATGACGTTTTCCAGCACCGTCATATGGCTCCACAGGTTGAAGTGCTGGAACACCATAGTCAGGCGGGTACGCAAGGAACGCAGCTGCTCTTTGTTCGACACCTTTAACTGACCATCGGTATCGCGTACCAGATTGATCTGCTCATTATTGACGGCAATGGTGCCTTCACTCGGTTTTTCGAGGAAGTTAATGCAGCGCAGAAAAGTACTTTTCCCGGAACCTGACGAGCCAATAATACTGATAACGTCCCCGGCATCTGCCTGTAATGACACACCTTTCAGGACTTCATGTTCACCGTAACGCTTATGCAGTTCGGTAACGCTTAATTTATTTTCAGACATAGGTTACTCAATGCGATGAAGAGGGTTTCACATGCGCTAGCCAGCGGCGCTCCGCCATACGGAACAAGCTAATCAGCACGTAAGAGATAATCAGATACAGCACTGCGGCAATGCCAAACGCAACAAACGGCTGATAGGTCGCCGAGTTAATATCACGCGCGATTTTCAACAGATCGGGCACCGTGGCGGTGAACGCCAGCGCGGTGGAGTGCAGCATCAGGATCACTTCATTGCTATACGCAGGCAGCGCAGTGCGCAGCGCCGACGGCAGAATGATGCAACGATACAATTTAAAGGTGGAGAAGCCATAGGCACGCGCCGCTTCAATTTCCCCGTGCGGCACGGCACGAATCGCGCCGGCAAAAATCTCGGTGGTATAAGCACAGGTGTTGAGGGTAAACGCCAGCAAAGTACAGTTAAGACCGCTGCGGAAAAAAGCATTAAGCAATTCGGTGCCCTTCACCACTTCCAGCGTATACATACCGGAGTAGAACACCAGCAGCTGCACATACAGCGGCGTACCTCGGAAGATGTAAGTGAACAACCACACCGGGGTGGAGACGAAGCGATTAGGCGACACGCGGGCAATTGCCAGCAACACCGCAAGGCAACCGCCGATCGCCACCGAAATAATCAACAGCCACAGGGTAATGGCGACACCGGTAAAACGGTAACCATCGGTCCAGAGCAGGGATTTCCAATACTCGTGAATAATATCGATCATAGCTCTGCCCTTTTCACACCTACCGAGTAGCGGCGTTCAAGCCACCACAACACGCCATTCGACAGCGTGGTAAACACCAGATAAATCACTCCGGCAACAATCGCGAAGTAGAACGGTTGCCAGGTACTTTTACCGGCCAATTGAGTGGCTTTCACCACATCTTCCAGGCCCAGCAGCGACACCAGCGCCGTCGCCTTCAGGATTACCTGCCAGTTGTTGCCAATACCCGGCAGCGCAAAGCGCATCATCGCCGGAAACAGAATGCGGCGGAAGGTTTGCGAACCGGTAAAGCCAAAGGCGGTAGCGGCCTCAATCTGCCCTTTCGGCACTGCGAGGAAAGCACCACGGAAGGTTTCGGTGAAATAGGCACCGTAGATAAAGCCCAGCGTGATTATACCGGCCACCATCGGGTCGATATCGAACTGCGCCACACCCAGCGCATCAGTCAGGGCATTCAGGGCGATCTGCAAACCGTAGAAAATCAGCAGCATCAGCACCAGATCCGGCACGCCACGGATCAACGTGGTGTAGCCTTCGAACAGCATCGCCAGAGGGCGGCTGCGGGAAAGTTTGGCGCCAGCGCCAATTAAACCGAGCACAACGGCCAGCAACACTGAACTGAGCGCCAGTTCCAGCGTGACCAGGGTGCCTTTCAGAATGACGTCAGAATAGCCATACAGCATGAATTTGATCCTGTCGTGGGGGTAATTAACGAAGCACTGCCCGCACGCGGCGGGCAGTCTGGTCGACAGGTTTTACTCAGTCACCGTAAACATTAAAATCAAAATATTTCTTCGCAATCTTGTCGTAAGTACCGTCTTTACGCATCGCATCGAAGGCTTTATCGATAGCGGCTTTCAGGTCTGCATCATCTTTACGCAGGCCCATACCGGTGCCAACACCAAAGATTTTGTCATCTTTTACTGCCGGGCCAGCAAACGCGTAGTTTTTACCAACCGGCTGCTTCAGGAAGCCTTCGCTCGCCTGCACTTCATCCTGGAACGCCGCATCAATACGACCCGCGTTCAGGTCCTGGTAGACCAGGTCCTGGTTGGCGTACGGCGTGACCGTTACACCTTTCGGGCGCCAATATTCGTTAGCGTAGGTTTCCTGGGTGGTGCCCTGCAACAGGCCGATGTTTTTGCCTTTCAGCGATTCAACAGTCGGCTGAATGGTTGAACCTTTCGGTGCCACCAGACGGGCGTTGGCCGCATAGAGTTTTTCAGAGAAAGCAATCTCTTCCTGTCGTTTTTCAGTAATGGAGAGAGAAGAGATGATGGCATCAATCTTCTTCGCTTTCAGCGACGGGATCAGTGCATCGAAATCACTTTCTACATAGGTACATTTGGTTTTGATGCGTTTACAGATTTCGTTAGCCAAATCAATATCAAAACCCACTAACTGTCCTTGCGCGTTTTTTGATTCAAACGGCGGGTAAGTCGGGTCAGTCCCGATGCGTAGCGTATGCGGTACCGCCGCGAACACGCTCGCGGCGCTGGACATGGCCAGCATCAGAGAAAGAGCCAGAACTCGCTTTTTCATAGGTAACCCTCAAGTGAAGTGCTTTTTGTTATGTGCTGCGTGATGTGTTTGCGCTGATTAATGTGCATGTTTCATGCCAGTTATGCAAATTGGCGAAACGCTGTACAGGCGCACTAAATACTGCGTCCACCAGGGGCGCAAGCACTTAGTTTGTGAGGGAAATATAACAGCGAAGTGAGCAGGAAAAAGCGACATTGTTAACTTTTGGTGCATGAAATGCACGAAGAGTGATCGGACGCGATATTTTGCACCAATTTTGTGCGCAACTGCACCATTTAAGCGCCTTGCCAGCGGGTAAACAGATCCTGTGGCAACTCAATATCGAACTGATCCAGCACACGGTTGACCGTTTGATCCACCAGTTCTCCGATATTTTGTGGACGATGATAAAACGCCGGTACCGGTGGCATAATCACCGCACCCAGTTCTGCGGCGGTGGTCATCATACGCAAATGTCCAACATGGAGCGGTGTTTCACGCACACACAGCACCAGTTTGCGCTGTTCTTTCAGCACCACATCGGCGGCACGCGTCAGCAGGCTATCGCTGTAGCTGTGCACAATGCCGGACAGGGTTTTCATTGAACACGGCAGAATCGCCATGCCAAGGGTCTTGAAAGAACCGGACGAGATACTGGCGGCGATATCGCGCACATCATGCACCACATTGGCCAGCGCCTGCACATCGCGCAGATTAAAATCTGTTTCCAGCGCCAGCGTCTGCCGTGCCGCCTGGCTCATCACCAGATGGGTTTCCACCTCTGCCAGCGGTTGCAGCACCTGTAACAGTCGCACGCCGTAGATGGCGCCGCTGGCACCGGAAATACCAATGATGAGTCGTTTCATAATGATCTTGCTATGCAGGTAAACCCTAATCATAACCCGCAGCGAGAAAAGAAAACAAAAAAAGGTAATCGCCGAAGCGATTACCTTGCAGGATCAAAACATCTTTAATGACATGGGCTGATTAACAGCGAACAAACATAATTTTAGGTTTCGGACCGTCAACACGTTTGCCATTGATCATCACCTTCAACGTATAAGTGGTTGTTTTATAGTGCGGAGTAGCAATCGCCGCAGAGCCGCTTACGTTACCTTTTATATCGGTCTTGTTCTGGTTGAGAAGTTGGATATTGACCAATTTCCCTGCGGTATCTTCTACCGCCAGCACAGACACTTTCTCGCCAATAATCGGGTTTTCGAAGCGATCGCGCAGCGTGATGGTAAAGCCAGCCGGTTTACTCATCTGAACCGACCCGGCTTTTATTTTTCCGTCTGTGGTTTGGCTTTTCCAAATCTGAGCCGAATTGACATCGGCTATGACGGTAAAACGCTTCATTGCTACCGGTTTTTTCTCACCCGCAACACGCACGGTTACGCTGTAGTTACCCGCTTTTTTCTCTACCAGAGTTGCTGACACGTTACCCTGTGCATCAGTTTTCCCGTCATTCGCCGCAGCGATAGTTTTGCCATTTTGGTCGGTGAAGGTGATGATCGCATCCTTAACCGGTTTGCCATTAATATCCGTGGCTTTCACCGTAAAGGTGGCATTGCTGCCTGCGACAAATTTGTTTTCCTTGCTGACAAATGCCAGGTTGGTCACCTTAACCACTTCCGCTTCTTTGGCCTTTAACTTCAGGGTTTGCGGTTGTCCCAACTGTTGGTTGCCGTGATACAACGTCAACGTCACGATACCGTCTTCATGACCTGCGGTCAGATCCACCACGTAGTTGCCCTGCACCTTACCTAATTCACGGAACTGGCCGATGGTCACACGGGAACTGGCACGCATTTTCGTATCCAGCAACGTGGCTTCCAGACGCAGATTATCCGTTTCGTTACTGACCGGATTGCCATTTTTGTCTTTCAGATCAATCACCGCATGGGTCTGGTCAGTACCGTTAGCAATCAGCTCATCAGCACCCAGTTTCAGGGTGGATCTTAACGCATCGGGTTGTGCCGGTTGGGCGGGCTGTTCAGGCTGAGTTTGCTCCGCTTTTTCTACCGTAATCTGTACCTGGGCGCGTGGCGAGGCTTTCCCTTTGTTGTCATAAGCGATGGCGCTCAGGGTATAGTGGTTATCCGCACCCTCCTTATAAGTTGGCAACACCAGCGCCGAATTGGCGCCAGTACCGACAACTTTTCCGCCCGCTGCGACCAAGGCCGCGTCATCCCAGACAATTTTGTCCAGACCATGCTTAGCCCAGACGCTCACGCCAAGAGAATGTTGCGTGCCTTCAACGCCCTGAATCGCACTTGCCAGCGAGAAGGTGATCACCGTCTGCTCGCGATAGTCCATCACGATCTGGTTATTACGCGACACCAGATCGTAGCGCGAACCAGCCAGACTGCGCTGTGCGGCTACGGCTTCTGGTGACAGATGCCAGTCCAGAGAGCGGCCAAAATTCCAGTTCAGGTTCAGCCCTATGGTGGTGTCCTCTCCGCGCTGCATACTCATGCGATGTCCCGCATCAATCGTGACCAACGGAACCGGTGTCCAGTTTACCCCGACAGTCGCGACCGATGGATTATGCTGGAGACGATCACGGCTGATCAGTGCAACATTATCACCATAATATTGTTCATATTTTACTTTCGCACCGAGCTGCGGATAGACTGGCAACCAACTGGACAGCTCAATATCCCAGCCATTGGCTGGACGTTCGTCATGGTCGGCGATAAACCGCGAATCATGCCAGCCATTGAGTTTGAAATAGCCGTTGGCGTTCAGCCGCATGGCATCAGTCCCGACTTCAGCACCGATACCGATACGGCGGTTATTGCCGCTGAAATCGTTATCAAAAAAGACGTTATTACCCAACATCCAGCCATCAGCAAAATAACGCGCGCCAACACCGACGTTGCCGGTGGTGCGATCATCCGCGTGACGCACACCTAACTGGCTGAAAATCATGAAATCTTCACGACTGTTCCACAGCGGCAGCAGCACATCACCGGCATAGTTGTATTTTGCAAAATTTTTCGCCGAGCTGATGGCGACACGAGAAGAGCCGCCAAAGCCATTGAGCCACGCTTCCGCCTGTTTGCTGGCCAGCGAGTTCAGTTGGTCCTGGCCGAACTGGCGGGCATCGGTGGTTTTGTCGTTGGCTTTGACATCCGCCTTATTGGTTTTTGGTGCCTGTACGGTGGCGTGCGCCAGCGGCAACGTGGAGGCTTTTACGGCCGGAGCTGCCGGAATCCAGATGGTTTGCCCGGCACCTGCCGCCAGGAAAGCCGCTTTGTCACTCCATTCAAAGGAGTTAATTTCCCAGAGATGATCAACCATCAGGTTATTTTTGCGGGCAATATCCGCCACGCTCTCACCAGGCTGGAGTACGGTAGATTCAACCGCCATATCCTGATATTGCGTGCTCCTTGCATGAGCAACTCCGGTGACACCAACAGTTGAAATCGCGAGTTGCAAAAAAATCGCCGTATAAATAGCGGAATGCTTAAACTTCTTAAATCTCATTTATAAATAACCCAGCAAAGTGAAGACGCTTGTAATCATTAAGCAAGGGGCAAAATAATTTCCTCCTGTGCTTTTTTCGCCGGGCATTCTCTATTCAACTCGCAAAAAACGGTAATGAGATTTTTCACAGAAATTTATGATGAGTTTATCCTGAAATTCATTTCCTGATTTCCCGATATCACACTCCTGAAACCTGAACCATTAATATCTTTATCAAGAAAAAAACCAGTGGAAAAATGATCTACTACAAGAAGTCGCCAACAGGTCACAATAAAATTAACTTTTCGAGGCTGATAATAATGCAATTGGCGATAATTTTATTTTTTCTTTTTAATTAATAAAATAATAACAAAAATCAGCATATCCTCATTGCTACTTAACAGAAAAAAGGCAACCACCGGAGTGGTTGCCTTAAAGGAGAAGAGTGGACTCCCCTGCTATTTAATTGACATTGGTAAATTCCATCGTAGTGCTGGGACCATCAAGACGTTTACCGTCTATCATGACATACAGGTCGTAATAAGCATTCGACGACTGAGTATGCCCAGACAATGTTGCCTCACCAATGACCACACCATCCCCATTGGTTTTGTTGTTTACAATAGTAATTGTCGGCAAGATATCCGATCTTGGTTCCGCTACAACAGTTACCGTTTTGTTAATCAATGCATTTTGGAAGCGATCCTCCAAAGCAATGGCAAACGTTGCTGGTGTCACTGTTTCTACTCCAGCGGTTCCTACTCCTCTGTAAGTTCCCTGTGTGGACTCACCACTTACAACTCGTGCCGAAGCCATATCAGCTATCGCCATATAAGGTCTTTGTTGCATTACTTTACTATGGTCTTGAACACGAACGCCAAGGATCAGATTAGTTCCAACACTTTCTTTTTCTGGCATCCTCATCGTGGTAGACGCCTGACCTTGTGCATTAGTTTTAACCCTGTCGATAATGTTGTTCGCTTGATTAAAGAACTCAACCGTTACATCTGGAACCGGAATATCAAAGCTGTCAGTCACAACAACTGGGAAGTTTACTTCACTGCCAACAACGAATACCTGATCGTTATTCTCGAAGCGAATTGTGGCAGGCTCACTGGCTACGCGCTCCATCGTCACCGGTTTAACATTACCTTCAACACGCTTACCATCAATCATGGCATAAAGGTTATAGGTTACTGTGGTCTCTTCTACAGGGACCTGCAATGTCACCGTTCCGCTCACCTCACCATGTTCATTGGTCTTACCAGCGCCGTTCGCTGTAATTTTGATCTGATTACCATTTTGTTCCGCCTCAAAAACGACAGTTTGATAAATAAGTGGATTTTGGAACCGATCCTGCACTATGGCAGTAAAGGTTGCGGGTGTAATCATTTGTACTACACCATTATTTGTTTTAAATTTTCCAGCCGTGATCTCACTCTGAGCAACTTGCGCTGAAGCCACATCTGCCATCACCATATAAGGTTTATCAACCAAATATTTATCAGAGCCAGCAACACGAATGGCGATGTTATAGTGTTGCGCTTTTTCTTTCATCAGAGTTAAAGATACTTTGCCCTCTGCGTCAGTTATGCCGCCATTATCAGCAATGATGGCATTTCCCTCTCGATCATTAAACTCAAGGGCTGCACCTGAAACGGGCTTACCCTCGCTGTCAGTAGCAATGACGGTATAGGTAAAGCTCTGACCCGCAACAAATTGATTTTCAATAGAAGTGAAGTTAATTTGTGCAACATCTCCCGCATCAGATCCTTTCGCCTTCAACGTCAGTTCCAGATGACCCAATTGCGTGCTGCCATGATACATCGTCAGCATTACTACGCCGGCTTCAGTACCTGCGGTCAGATCCACCACGTAACGCCCTGAACCTTCTTCACGGAATTTGCCGACAGTCACACCGCTATTAGCTGCACGGGTCAGTTTATTCTGCATCTGCGCGTCCAGACGCAAATTACCGGCATTGCCACTAATAAGCTTGCCTTCTTTATCTTTCAGCTCGACCACCAACTCGGTTTTACTTGTACCATTGGCCACAAGTTGCCCATTGATGAGGGTCAAAGTGGTCTGTCCGGCATCCGGCTGGCCCGGCTGCTCAGGAATCTGCTCCGTTTTTTCTACCGTGATTTGTACCTGTGCACGCGGTGAAGCCTTGCCTTTGCTGTCGTAAGCTACCGCACTCAGGGTATAGCTGTTGTTCGCGCCATCTTTATAGGCGGGTAACACCAACGCCGAATTAGCACCTGTACCGGTAATTTTACCGCCCGCCGCCACCAATGCGGCATCGTCCCAGACAATTTTGCCCAAGCCATGCTTCGCCCAGACGCTGACACCCAGCGGCTGTGAAGTGCCTTCCACACCTTTGATCGCGCTCGCCAGTGAGAAGGTAATCACGGTCTGCTCACGGTAATCCATCACAATCTCGTTATTACGTGACACCAACTCATAGCGTGAACCCACCAGGCTGCGCTGATCGGCCACCGCTTCCGGCGAAAGGTGCCAGTCAAGTGATTGACCGAAGTTCCAGTTCAGGTTCAGGCCAACGGTGGTGTCTCCGCCACTCTGCATGCTCTTACGATGACCCGCGTCAACAGTCACCAGCGGTACCGGTGTCCAGTTCACACCCATCGTCACGGCTGACGGATTCTTTTGCAGGTTACTACGGCTCATCAACGCCACGTTGTCGCCATAGAATTGTTCGTATTTAACCTTACCTCCGAGCTGCGGATACATCGGCAGCCAGCTCGCCAATTCGATATCCCAGCCATTGGCTGGACGCTCATCATGATCCGCCAGCAATTTAGACTGATGCCAGCCGTTAAGTCCGTAGTAGCCGTTAGCAGCCAGACGCAGCGCTTCAGTCCAGATCTCAGCACCAAGACCAATACGACGGTTGTTACCGCTGAAATCGTTATCAAAGAAGACGTTATTACCCAGCATCCAGCCATCAACAAAATAACGTGAACCGAAGCCAATATTGCCGGTGGTACGTTCGTCAGCATGACGCGCGCCCAACTGGCTGAAGATCATAAAATCACGGCTGTCCCACAACGGTACCAGCACATCACCGGCATAGTTGTAGTTAGAGAAGTTCTTATCAGAGGAGATGGAAACCCGCGATGACCCACCAAAACCGTTCAGCCAGGACTCCGCTTGCTGGCCCGCCATCGAGTTGAGCTGGTTCTGACCGAATTGACGTGCATCGGTGGTTTTGTCATTTACTTTAACATCAGCCTGCTGTGCTGATTTATTCGCTTTTGTATCCTGCTGGGTCGCTCTTTCCAGCGGTAAGGCTGCTGCTTTGCCAGCCGGTATCCAGATAGCCTGACCGGCAGAAGCCGCCAGGAAAGTGGCTTTATCGCTGAACGCAAACGAGTTGATTTCCCACAGATGATCGACAGATACCTTATTGCGTTTTGCTACGTCTGCAACACTCTCGCCCGCTTTCAGCACCGTGGACTGCACCTTCATGTCCTGCTGCGTACTCGCTTGAGCAACAATGGGCATACCCAATGTCGAAACTGATAGCTGCATAAAAATTGCAGTATAAATAGCCGAGAGCTTAAATTTTTTAAATTGCATTAAGATTTACCCAGTGATTGAAAAACGCCTGAAAAATATCGCCCGGAATAAAAATCGCTGTTTTATTTCGAGCTTTACCGCAGCAAATTTTCAATGCAGTGAGAAAAAATCGTTAATGAGATTACGCGGAATAATTATGGATGAGAAAAATCGTCGCGAACAGGCTATTTTTCTCACTCATAAGCACATCGACAAGTAAAATCTCAAAAATCAGCCATTAACCATTTATGCCATTGATAATTAGGAATACAAGGCATAACAATCCTGATAAGAAACTGAAAATAAAACCTGTTCCCTTCTGAGTTATTAACAATATGGAAATGATATGTTTAAATTAATGTATGCTTTTTAATTAAACCCATCACTAAAAATCAGGGCAAGAAAAAAAGAATAATCAGGAATTAGTCATTCCCCAATCAAGGCTTATCAGTTTTTTACTACTGCAATTAAGAATAAATAGTCGGACAGGTGGCAATTAAACGCGCAGGAGAGAGGTGAGAAAAGTTAGCAGTGAAATTATTTGCAGAGTATGCCCGTTTTTAATCATCAATTAAAAACGGGCAATAAAACTTAACCTTCGTTATGCAGTTCCAGACCTTCAACCTCAGTCTGACGTGCAATGGCTTTCGCATCGTCGTTACGCAGTGACTGGAGGTAGTCCAGATAACGTTGGTCAACGTCTTTGGTGACATAAACACCGTTAAACACCGAACACTCGAACTGTGCGATATCCGGGTTCTCTTCGCGAACCGCTTCAATCAAATCGTCCAAATCCTGGAAAATCAGCGCGTCAGCTTTGATCAGCTGGCGAATCTCTTCCACTTCACGACCGTGAGCGATAAGCTCAGTTGCGCTCGGCATGTCGATACCGTAGACATTCGGGAAACGAATTTCCGGTGCGGCTGAAGCCAGATAGACACGCTTGGCACCCGCTTCACGCGCCATCTCGATAATCTGCTCAGAGGTGGTACCGCGCACGATGGAGTCATCCACCAGCAACACGTTTTTGTCACGGAACTCGGCACGGTTGGCGTTCAGCTTACGACGCACCGCGCTACGGCGCAGATGCTGACCCGGCATAATAAAGGTACGGCCCACGTAACGGTTTTTCACAAAACCCTGGCGATACGGTTTGTCGAGAATACGGGCGATTTCCAACGCCACATCGGTTGAGGTTTCCGGAATCGGAATCACCACGTCGATGTCGAGATCTTCCCATTCACGAGCAATTTTCTCACCCAGCTTGGTGCCCATACGGACGCGCGCGCTGTAGACCGAGATCTTATCAAGGAAGGAATCCGGACGCGCAAAGTAAACGTACTCGAACAGACACGGATTACTTTTCGGGTTCTCAGCACACTGGCGGGTCGAGAGTTGGCCCTGCTCGGTGATGTACACCGCTTCGCCCGGCGCTACGTCACGAATAAATTCAAAGCCCAGCGTATCCAGCGCGACGCTCTCGGACGCGACCATATACTCGGTGCGACCATCAGCAATCACGCGTTTACCCAGTACCAACGGACGGATACCGTTCGGGTCGCGGAAGGCCACCATACCGTGACCGATAATCATCGAAACCACCGCGTAAGCCCCGCGCACCTGCTGGTGCACCGCAGCCACTGCGGCAAAAATGTTGTCAGCTTCCAGCGGGTAATGCTGAAAACGGTCCAGCTCCTGCGCAAAAATGTTCAGCAGGATTTCGGAATCTGAGGTGGTGTTGACGTGACGGCGACCCACTTCGAACAGCTGTTTACGCAGCTCGTGTGCGTTAGTCAGGTTGCCGTTGTGCGCCAGTGTAATGCCATAAGGGGAGTTCACATAGAAAGGCTGCGCTTCAGAGGCGCTGGAGCTGCCTGCTGTCGGGTAGCGTACATGACCAATCCCGATGTTGCCCTGCAAACGCTGCATGTGGCGTGCTTCGAAGACATCGCTCACCAGCCCGTTGGCTTTGCGCAGACGAAAGCAGTTCAGCGCATCGATGGTACAAATGCCGGCGGCATCCTGCCCGCGGTGCTGTAGCACCGTTAACGCGTCATAGATCGACTGGTTTACTGGCATAAAACCGGTGATACCAACAATACCGCACATGTTGTCATTTCCTCATTAGCCGCACTCCCGATGGCGTCACCGGGGTAAAAAACTGGACGTGCTTTTCAGATAGTCGAAGAACCACCTGATGATGTAACTGAACTGGGGAATGAGTTGGGACTGCTGCCAGTCCGGGCTTTTCGAGAAGCCGGTGAATGTATCGAGGAAGAAGAGAATAGCGGCAACGATCAGCACGCCACGCAACGCCCCGAAACAGACCCCCAACACCCTGTCGGTTCCCGACAGACCGGTCTTTTCAACCAGCGTGCCGATCACATAGTTCACGATGGCACCCACAATCAGGGTGGCAACGAAGAGCACCGCGATAGCGATACCGTTGCGAACCAGTTCGTCGTCAAAACCTGTAAACCAGACTGCAAGGTAGGCGTAGTAGTGACTGGCGACAAAAAACGCGCATCCCCAGGTAACGAGAGATAAGGCTTCCCGGACAAACCCACGAACCAGGCTGACCAGGGCCGAAAAACCAACTACCGCAATAATGACGTAATCAATCCAGATCATGAACTCTTCCAGCGCCAGCGCGATTGCACCCCTGCATCCAGTTCGGGGCGCATTCTAACAGAAAAAGAAAACGTTTGCGTAGGGTTTTCCGGTTCTGCATCCATAAAAAGGGCGATGAAAAAAACTTTCCTCGCCCTGAGACAATTCAGTGCTGTAATTCACTGAAATATAGTAATTTTTAAGCCAACATCACGGTGAACACTCCGTGCTATGCCGCGCCTTTTTCAGCCATCGGCGCGGCTTATCAACGGTTTAGCGCGTGCTGTAGGGTTTCACCACTCCACCGAGTCCGGAGAGGTTTTTCAGTTCACCCAGCGCAGCTTGCATCTTCGCTTTTGAGGCATCAGGCCCGACGTAGATGCGGGTAATTTGCCCCTGAACCGGCGTGGATGGCACGGTAAATGCGCGATATCCCGACAGACGCAACTGCGCGACGATCTCATTCACTTTAGCCGCGTTTTTCAACGCACCGAGTTGGACCACATAAGCCTGGCCCGCCGGGGCTTCCGCTTCGCTCTGCTTCGGCGCTTCAACCGGTTTAGCGGTTTCTACTGGCTTCGGCTGCTCGACCGGCTTCGGTTCAACCGGTTTTGGTTTCGGCTGCTCCACCGGTTTCGGCTTAGGTTGCTCGACCGGTTTCGGTTTCGCAGTCTGCACCGGCGCACTCTGGTGCACTGGCGGAGGTGTCACTACCGTGGGTTCGTTGTTCTCCACTGGCTGCGCGCTGCCAGACTCGACCGGGGTGGTGGTTTTACCACTGGCTTCGCTTTGCGCCGCACCTGCGCCTTCCGGCGGCTGGGCAGGCAGCGACTGCGTCACCGGGGGCACCATCTCACTGTCCTGCTGATCATCCGGTTTTGGCACCAGCGGAATTGCAGCGAATTCCTCTTTGTAGTGCTTTTTCTTGCCATCCAGCAGGCCTGGTAACACGATGACGCCAACCGCCACCAGGATTACCGTGCCCACTAAACGGTTCTGAAACTTACTTGCCACTGCCGTTCTCCGCTGCCATCGATTCCATTACCTGTGCTACGGTGTGGAAAGAACCACACACCAGAATCACATCCTCGGGCCGAGCCTGCTGACGCGCAGCCTGCCATGCTGAGTCTACGGTCGCAAATGCCTCACCGCTTGCCAGGTGAGCAATCAACTGCTCCGCCGTCGCACCACGCGGGCCGTCAAGCGGTGCGCAGTACCAGCTATCCACCTGTGGTGCCAGCGCCGCCAGTGTCCCGGCGATATCTTTATCATGCAGCATCCCGACCACCGCATGAACCTTACCGGTACGCGGCAATTCAGCCAGACGTGAAGCCAGATAATAAGCGGCATGGGGATTATGCGCCACATCGAGGATCACACGCGGCGAGGTGCTTACCGTCTGAAAACGGCCTGGTAAAATCGCCAGCGGCAGATGCTGGCGAATGAGCGCTTCGCTTACCGATAAGCCCGAGGCGCGCAACGCAATGAGCGCGGTGGCGGCATTGGGGAGCGGCACCTGTGGCAGGGGAAGATCGCGCAATTCGCCCTGCGCATCCTGCAAACTCCAGCTCTCGCCCTGCTGCTGCCATTGCCAGTCACGGTTACGCTGCAACAACAGCGCGCCCTTCTCTGCTGCAACCTCGGCAATGGTGTGCGGCATATCGGGCTCACCCACCACTGCGGGTTTCCCACCACGAAACACGCCTGCTTTCTCGCGGCCAATGCTTTCGCGGTCCGGTCCCAACCAGTCGGTATGATCCAGTGCGATGCTGGTGATAACGGCGATATCCGCATCAACGATATTGGTGGCATCCAGTCGCCCACCGAGACCGACTTCAAGGATCACCACATCAAGCCCGGCAGCACGAAACAGATTGAGTGCCGATAAGGTACCGAATTCGAAGTAGGTCAGGGAAATATCGCCACGTCCGGCTTCAATCTCGGCAAAGCTGGCGCTGTGCAACGCTTCATCCAGCTCCGCGCCCTGGACGCGCACCCGCTCGGTGTAGCGCACCAGATGTGGTGAGCTGTAGACGCCCACGCGGTATCCCGCCGCCATCAACAGGGTTTCCAGCGTACGGCAGGTGGTGCCTTTGCCGTTAGTCCCGGCAACGGTGAAAACAAATGGCGCGGGTTTGAGCAGGTCAAGACGTGAAGCGACGCGTTGAATACGATCCAGCCCCAGTTCAATGGGCTGAGAATGCAGGTGTTCAAGATAATGAAGCCACGTAGCTAAAGGCGACGTGGCTTGGGGAAGGTGAAGAGTGTCCATGTGTCCCGTTAACTAACTTTATACGGTGCATTGGTGAAAAGGCGCATTTCTGCGCCTTTCCGTTGCCTGTCAGGCCTCGTTGCTCTCCGGCTCAGCCGCAATCGGCTGATCACCATCCTGCAGCGGCGCTGGCAGGTTCATCATTTTCGCCAGCAGGCTGGCCAGCTTAAAGCGCATCTCCGGACGACGGATGATCATATCGATCGCGCCTTTTTCGATCAGGAATTCACTGCGCTGGAAGCCCGGCGGCAGTTTTTCACGTACGGTTTGTTCGATAACACGCGGACCGGCAAAACCGATCAACGCTTTCGGTTCCGCCACGTTGAGATCGCCCAGCATCGCGAAGCTGGCGGAAACGCCACCCATGGTCGGGTCAGTCAGTACCGAGATATACGGCAGACCGCGTTCCTGCATTTTCGCCAGTGCGGCACTGGTTTTCGCCATCTGCATCAGCGACATCAGCGCTTCCTGCATACGCGCACCGCCACTGGCGGAGAAGCAGATCAGCGGGCAATTATCTTCCAGCGCCTGCTCAACCGCACGCACAAAACGCGCACCAACCACTGAACCCATTGAGCCGCCCATAAAGGAGAACTCAAACGCCGCAGCCACGATCGGCATACCGTGCAGTTGGCCTTTCATGACGATCAGAGCGTCTTTCTCGTCAGTCTCTTTCTGAGCCGCCGCCAGACGATCTTTGTACTTCTTCGAGTCACGGAACTTCAACAGATCCTTGGGTTCCAGCTCGCTACCTAATTCTACCAGCGTTCCTTCATCCAGCAGGCTATGCAGGCGCTCACGGGCGTGCATGCGCATGTGATGGTCGCACTTCGGGCAGACCTCAAGATTACGCTCCAGCTCGGCGCGATACAGCACCTGGCCACAGCTGTCGCACTTGGTCCAGACCCCTTCCGGGATGTTGGCGCGGCGCGTCGGCGTAATATTGCTTTTGTTAAGTATGCGTTCAATCCAGCTCATTGATGACCTTTCTGTTTAAAACCGACCTGGTCCAGTCTTCTCATTGCTGCTGAAATCACCTTCAGCAGGCCGTAAATGTCGCTCATTAAACCACAACCGCTTCTCGCTGTGGATAAAAATCTGGTTTTGGGCTTACTGGGATTTCTGCTGACGTGCCTGACGACGATGACGCCAGACTTCAATCACGCCTGGCAGGATCGACACCACGATAATCGCGACGATCAGCAGTTTCAGGTTCTCCTGCACCACCGGCAAATCACCAAACAAGTAACCGGCGTAAGAGAACAACAACACCCACAGCAGCGCACCCGCAACGTTAAAGAGCGCGAAGTGACGATAGGACATGTGTCCCATCCCTGCCACAAAGGGGGCAAAGGTTCGCACGATTGGTACAAAGCGCGCAAGTATTATGGTTTTACCACCGTGGCGCTCGTAGAACGCATGGGTCTTATCCAGATAGCTGCGGCGGAAAATCTTTGAATTGGGATTGCTGAACAGCTTCTCGCCAAACAGACGACCAATGGTGTAGTTAACGGCATCACCGAGAATGGCCGCAATCACCATCAGGGCCACCATCATATGCACATTGAGGTCATTACTCGGCAGTGCGGCCAATGCGCCAGCAACAAACAGCAAAGAATCACCCGGCAGGAACGGCGTGACCACCAGACCGGTTTCGCAGAACAGAATCAGGAACAAAATGGCATAAATCCAGATACCGTACTGCGCCACCAGTTCGGCCAAATGCACATCAATATGCAGAATAAAATCGACGATAAAATGGATGAACTCCATAAAGCCAGGCTCCTTACATCCTTCGAGTAACAATTAATCCGCGAGGAACAGTGGTCCCAGCGCAGGCTGAGGTAACGCAAAGTGGGACGGATAATCCACCGCCACCAGATACAACCCCTCGGCTCTGGCGGTCGCTGCGGCAAGGGTGCGATCTTTCGCGGCCAACAACGTTGCCATCCAGGTTTCAGGCTGATTACCGCAGCCAATTTCCATCAGGCTGCCAACGATGTTGCGCACCATGTGGTGTACAAACGCATTCGCTTTGATATCCACAATCACGTACGGTCCCTGACGCGTAACGTTAAGATGCATCACATTACGCCACGGGGTACGTGACTGACACTGCACGGCGCGAAATGAGGTGAAATCATTTTCGCCCAGCAGGCATTGTCCGGCGCGCTGCATTTTTTCTGCATCCAGCGGATGATAAAAGTGCGTCACGCCGCTGCCCAAAATCGCCGGACGCAGCCGCTGGTTATAAATAACATAACGGTAGCGACGCGCTGTAGCGCTGAAACGAGCATGAAACTCATCCGGCACCGCTTTAACCCAACGCACGGCGATATCCGGCGGCAGGTTGGCATTGACGCCCAACGTCCAGGCACCCTCGGCACGCTGAGAAGTGGTTTCAAAATGCACCACCTGCCCGGTGCCATGTACCCCGGCATCGGTACGTCCGGCGCAAAACACGCTAACCGGATGGTTAGCGACTTTCGACAGCGCTTTTTCCAGCTTTTCCTGCACGCTGCGCACTTCCTGCTGCCGCTGCCAGCCATAATAACGGCTGCCGTCGTACTCAATACCCAGCGCCAGCTTATGCGTGTTACCTTCAGACAACATTAATACAGATACTCCTGCACCAGCTTCTCAGCGGTTTTGACCGCCATCAGCGCGCCGCCGAAGCGGATGTTGTCAGCCACTGACCAGAATTGCAGCAGCTCTGGGATACCGTAATCGTTACGCACGCAGCCAACGCTCAATTCGCCGTTGCCGGACGCATCCTGCACCTGAGTCGGATAATCGCCTTCGTCGCTCAGACGGATATCCTCGGCACGCGCCAGTTCATCTCGCGCTTCTTCAGCAGACAAGGGGCGCAGATTTTCCACATGGACGATCTGCGCATTGCCGTAAAATACCGGGGCCTGCACGCTGCTCACCGCAATCGGTAAGCCTTCGTCCTGTAACACTTTGCGCACCTGATCCACCAGACGACGTTCGCTCTCCACGCTGCCGTTGCTGTCCACCTGCTGTGGCAGCAGGTTAAACGCCAGCTGACGACCATAATAATGTTCATCCGCCGGTACGCCGTTGAGCAGACGCGCGCTCTCGCCCGCCAGCGCATCCACCGCGCTCTTACCATCGCTGGAGACTGACATCAGGTTTGTTACCTGCAAACGCCCCAGACCGGCAGCATCCACCAGCGGTTTGATGGCGCTTAACAGCTGGCTGACCAGGCTATCCGCCACACAGATGATGTTGCGGTTGCGGTAATCCGCCAGCACCTGGGGATTCACATCCGGCACCACCAATGGCACATCCGGCTCCAGCGCGAACAGATCGCTGCTGTCGATCACCAGGCAGCCCTGGCTGGCGGCTTCTTCGGCGTAACGCGCCGAGGCGCTGCGACCGGCAGCGAAAAAGGCCAGTTGCGCCTGCGACCAGTCAAATTCCGCCGCATCTTGTACCCGCACCGAACGCCCCTCGAAACGCAGAGTTTCGCCTGCGCTGTTCTCGCTCGCCAGCAGATATATCTCACCAACCGGGAACTGGCGTTCCGCCAGCAGTTCCAGTACAGCGTTCCCTACTGCGCCTGTCGCGCCCAATAGCGCAATATTCCAGCCGTCAGACATGTTGGTTTACTCCAGACAATGACATAAAAACAGAAGGCGGTGATCTTCACCGCCCAGGAATTAAGATTTATCCCGCCAGGGTCAGGTTAACTGTGCTGCAAACTGGCACGGAAACCGAGTTGATTCAGCATCGCTGCCGCCTCTGCATCATCACAGATCACCTGCAACGACGACCATTCGCGGCGCTCCTCATATTGCTTACGCAGGCGGTCAAACTCACCTGGTAGCGCAGCCACTTTACGCAGCGGCGCATCATCGCGGCGCACATCATACACCAGGTGCACCAGACGTTTCAGCGTCGGCTGATCGAGCTTGCCGTGTAAGGTAATGCGACCAAACTCTGGCGCAGGCAGCAGGCTATCCAACGGCACCTGTTGCGGCTGACCGAGGAATGCGCACCAGGCTTCAAACACCTGCGTGGTACCGCGTGCCTTCCCTTCCAGGGTATAACCGGCGATATGGGCGGTGGCGATATCAACTTTATCCAGCAGGTCCAGCGACAGCTCCGGTTCCGGCTCCCACACATCCAGCACCACGCTGAGATCCTGGCGTACTTTCAATACTTCCAGCAGCGCGGCGTTATCCACCACCGGACCACGGCAGGCATTGATCAGGATGGTGTTGGGTTTCAGCGCCATCAACAGCGCAGTATCGGCCAGATGCCAGCTTTTATACGGACCGTCTTTAAACAATGGCGTGTGGAAGGTCAGGATATCCGCCTGTGCCACCACCTCATCCAGCGAGCGAAAATCTTCCGCATCGCCACGATCGGCACGCGGCGGATCGCACAACAGGGTTTTCACCCCCCAGGCCTGTAAACGTTTGTGCAGACGGCCACCGACATTACCGACACCGACAATCCCCACGGTACGATCGCGCAGCGCAAAACCATCACGTTCCGCCAGCAACAACAGCGAGGAGAAGACATATTCCACCACCGCGATGGCGTTGCAGCCCGGTGCTGCCGAGAACGCGATTCCTGCATCAGCCAGTGAGGCCTCATCGATATGGTCGGTGCCTGCCGTCGCAGTGCCAACAAATTTCACCGGTGTTCCTGCCAGCAGCGCGGCATTAACTTTCGTGACCGAGCGCACCATCAACCCGCTGGCATCCGCCAGTTCGGCTTCCGGTAACGGACGCCCCGGCACCGCCAGCACCTCACCGGTGCGGCTAAAGAGTTCACGGGCGTACGGCATATTTTCATCGACGAGAATTTTCACCACGGCTGTCCTGTAAATTCGCAAGGGCCATATTCTGGCACAAAGCCTTTGATTAACCTAACCGGCTGCGATAGCGATCCGGTGTTGTGCCCGCCTGATGCTGAAACATCACAATCAGCGCCGAAGCGGAGCTGTAGCCCAGCTCATGGGCGATGGCCTGCACGCTGATGCCCTGCTCCAGCAGGGTGATAGCGCGTAAAAAACGCAGGCGCTGCCGCCACTCGCTAAACGACATATTCAGCTGCTGCTGACAACGTCGCGCCAGCGTACGCTCGGTGGTAAACACGCGCTTCGCCCATTGTGCCAGCGTGGTGTTATCACCGGGGTGTGCCTGCAAGGCGTGCAGGATCGGAGCGAGCAGTTTGTCATTCGAGCCAGGCAGGTAACTTTTATGTACCGGCGCAAGACGTAGCCGATCCACTAAAACCTCACACAAACGCCAGTCTGCTGCGCTGTGCGGCTGCTCCAGCTCACGCCGGGCAAACTCGTCCATAATGGCATGAACAATGGCATCAACATTGAGCAGGCAGGCCTGTTGGGGTAAGCCGTCGCACAAATCCGCCGCCAGATTGAACGTGCGGAACAGCGACTGACGATGGTTATAGCTGCTGTGGCGCTGGCCCGAAGGGATCCAGATCGGCATATCTGCTGGCGTCAGCAGGCGTTCCCCTTCCACCTCCATCTCCAGTACATGGCTTTTAACGAAAATCACCTGTCCCCAGGCGTGGGCGTGCGGCAGATATTCGGTTTTAGCATTGGCCTGTTCGAAACGCATAAAGTAGCGCAGCTGCGAGGCATCGACGGGTGGCTGATACTCAACCTGTAAATTCATTCTGTCCGGTCATTAATGATTTTTGTCCGATTTTAGTTATCTGTTCTAAACCGGTCAAACGTAAACTGTTCGCGTTTACTTTCAGGAGCTGTACGATGAACTTTCTGTTTCCGCTGGTGGCGGTGCTGATTTGGTCAATCAACACCATCGTGAGCAAACTCTCCGCCGGTAGCATCGATCCTGCCGCGATCTCGTTTTATCGCTGGATTCTGGCGCTGGCGGTGTTGACCCCGTTTGCGCTACCGGGTGTCTGGCGTCATCGTCGCCAGATTGTTGCCAGTAGCGGGCGTTTACTGATCCTCGGCCTGCTCGGCATGGTGCTGTATCAAAGCCTTGCCTATTATGCGGCGCACAGCGTGTCGGCGGTCATGATGGGGATTCTGGGCGCGACTATTCCACTGCTGACCATTCTGCTCAGCCTGGTGGTGTTGCGCCTGGCACCGACGCGCGGCATTTTGTTTGGCGGGCTGTTGTCGTTTGTCGGTCTGGTGTGGCTGGTAAGCGCCGGAAATCCGGCGCAACTGCTGAATCAGCGCCTCGGCAACGGGGAGTTAATGATGCTGGCGGCGTCAACTTCATACGCGTTGTACGGTGTGCTCACCAAACGTTGGGCAATCCCGTTGCCCACCTGGCAAAGCCTGTATGTGCAGATTTTCTTTGGTGTGTTGTTGCTGTTGCCCGGTTTTCTGCGCGCGCCCGATGTGTCACTCAACACGCACAATATCCCACTGGTGCTGTTTGCCGGGCTGTTCGCGTCGATCATCGCCCCCTTCCTGTGGATCCTCGGCGTGCAGCGTCTGGGCGCCAGTACCACCAGCATCTTTATGAATTTTGTGCCGGTGTTTACCGCCATCATTGCCGTGTTGTTCCTGCATGAACAACTGCATGCATATCACTGGATTGGCGGCGGCATGACGCTGGTGGGGGTGATTCTGGCACAACGCCTGCGTACGCCACTGCGCCGCGCCCGCGCCGTGACGCCCCCCGTCAGCGGAAACTGATGGTCACCCGTAGCCCGCCCAACTGCGGGCTACGATCCAGAGTCAACTGCGCCCCGTGCCAGGTGCAGATATCCTTCACCAGCGCCAGCCCGATCCCCGCACCAGGCTGCTGCTGACCATGATCCAACCGGGAAAACGGTTGCAGCGCCTGCTGCTGATACGCTTCCTCAATCCCCGGACCGCTGTCTTCAATCTCCAGCCCCATCGCACTGATTCTTGCCGTGACGGTGCCGTGCGCCGGTGTGTACTTGATGGCATTATCCAGTAAATTGGCGCACAACTCCGCCAGCAGCAACACGTCGCCCTGCACCTCGAGCTGACTGGCCCCTTCATACCCCAGATCGATCTGTTTATGCCGCGCCGCCGCATAGCCGCTTAAACACGCCTGCTGCACAATCGCCGCCAGATCAACACGCGCCATTGCTTTATCTTCACCGTGGCGCGCCTTGATCTGCGCCAGTTGCAACAACCGGTCGGTTAACTGAACGGTGTCATCCAGCGTGTGGCGCATGCCTTGCAGGCTTTCGCGCCATTGCTGTGGATCGTCACTGTTCAACGCCACCCCCACCTGCGTTTTCAGAATAGTAAGCGGAGTGCGTAATTGGTGTGAAACATCAGCGCTGAAGCGTTCCTGGCGTGCCAGCAGGCCGCGTAAACGCTCCAGATGACGGTTGAAGGCGATGATGAGCGGTTGTAGCTCCGACCACGGCAGCAGCGACGGCAGCGGCGTCAGTTCACCGGGAGCACGCCGCAACACCAGTCGCGACAAGCGCCGCAGCGGCCGCAACACCTTGCGCAGCAGCCACCCCGCCAACAGCAAGGTTATCAGCACCAGAATACTTTGGCTGATCAACGCCGTACGTAGCAAGCCTTCCGCAAAGGCATGGCGTGAATTGAGCGTCTCCGCCACCAGCACCAGCGCCATGCCCTGCACGCCCTCGTCACTAACCGGTTGCCACAGGGCAGCAACACGAATCGGTTGCAGGTGATAACGCGCGTCATAGAAATGCACCAGCGCCGGAAAGGCGTCCGATCGCGGGGCCGTCGCGGGTAACGGGGGGAGATCATCGTAACCGGACAGCGTCTCCCCCTCTGGCGAGATCACCTGATAGAACAACTGGTCATTCATATTGCGTTCAAAGCTATCCAGCACCACCCAGGGGACATCGACGCGAATACGCTTTTCCCGCACTTCCAAGCGTTCCGCAACGGTCCTTGCCGAGGCCAGCAGGGAGCGGTCATAAGCCTGATTCGCAGCATGCAACGCGCTTTGATAGTGGGTGTAGACCGATAATCCCCACAGCAGCAACAGCGGGACCCCCAGCCACAACAACAACTCGCCGCGTAATGAGTGGATCAACCGCATTGCTGGCACTCAAGGCTGTAACCTAATCCGCGCAGCGTCACGATCGCCACATCGCTGCCCGCCAGTTTTTTGCGTACCCGATGGACATATAACTCAATCGACTCCTGACTGGCTTCATCACACAGCGTAAAGGTCTGTTCATACAGATGTTGGCGGGATACCGGATGACCCGGTCGGCGCATCAGGGTCGTCAGCACACTCGCTTCGCGCGGCGTCAGGCGCAGCGGTTTACGGTTCAACATGAAGCAGCCCTGGTTATCCCGCTCCAACTGACCAATCACCTGTGATTGCGCTAACTGCCCCTGGCCGCGCCGCAGCAAAGCGCGCAAGCGCGCCTCCAGCTCATCCAGCTCAAAAGGTTTGGTGAGATAATCATCTGCACCGGCATTCAAACCCTGAACCCGTTGCGCCAACGCGCTACGGGCAGTCAGCAGCAGAACCGGCACTTTCTGCTCACGTCGACGCAAACGCGCCAGGACTTCCAGACCATTCATCCGCGGCAACGTCACATCCAGCACCACCAACGCATACTCTTCGGTTTGCAGAACATGATCTGCCGCCACGCCATCGGCGACCCAATCAACCGCAAATCCTTTTTGCGTCAGCGCTTTTTGCAACCAACCCGCCAGCTCAACCGTGTCTTCCACCAGTAAGAGACGCATGTCACACCCCGCCATTTTTCCCGATGAATGAAAGGTAAATGAAAGGCTCGGGCCTTAACAATTCATTAACCGCGATTCTTCGGCGGGTATCACACTCTGAAACCTACTATGGAGCGACCAATGAAAAATACTATTCGCACCAGCCTCACCGCAGGCCTGCTGGTCTTGTCAATGTCGTCAGTTTTTGCCGCTGCACCAGAACGCACTGAATGTATCGCCCCCGCGAAACCGGGTGGTGGTTTTGATCTGACCTGCAAATTGTTGCAGGTGTCCCTGCAAGAAACTGGGCAAATCACCACACCGATGCGCGTGACCTATATGCCTGGTGGCGTGGGTGCCGTCGCCTACAATGCCATCATTGCCCAGCGTCCGGCAGAAGCGGGCACCCTTGTCGCCTACTCAGGGGGTTCTCTGCTTAACCTGTCACAAGGCAAGTTTGGTCGTTATTCGGTGGACGACGTGAAATGGTTGGCGGCGATTGGCACTGATTACGGCATGGTCGCGGTGCGCGACGATGCGCCGTGGAAAACCCTCGGTGAATTGATGGAAGCAATGAAACAGGACCCCACCAAAGTGGTGGTAGGCGCTGGCGCCTCCATTGGTAGCCAGGACTGGATGAAAACCGCGCTGCTGGCGCGTGAAGCCGGTATCGATCCCCGCAAAATGCGTTATGTCGCCTTTGAAGGCGGTGGTGAACCCGTTACAGCGTTGCTTGGCAACCATATCCAGGTGGTCTCCGGCGATATGAGCGAAATGGTACCCCATTTGCAGAGTGGCAAAATGCGTGTTCTGGCCGTGATGGCTGACAAACGTTTGCCGGGCGAACTGGCGCAAATCCCCACCGCCAAAGAACAGGGCTTCAACGTTGAATGGCCGATTATCCGTGGTTACTACCTGGGGCCAAAAGTGAGCGATGCCGATTATCAATGGTGGGAGGATGCGTTCAAAAAGCTGGTGACCACCAAAGAGTTCCAGCAGCAGCGTAATATGCGCGGCCTGTTTGAGTTCAACATGTTTGGCAGCGAGTTAGACGCGTATGTAAAAAAACAGGTCGCCACCTATCGTGAACAGGCTAAATCGTTCGGTCTGGCGAAATAAGGGGGCTATATGAGCGATCGTATTTTTGCCTCCGTCTGGCTGTTGCTGTGTATCGCCGGGTTGTTTATCGCCTGGCAGATTCAAAGCGAATACAGCTACGAACCGGTCGGGCCCCGCCCCTTCCCGATGCTGCTGCTCGGCCTGATGGCCTTGTGTTCGGTGTTGATGCTGTTGCGCCAACCGGATGCCATACATTGGCCCGCGCCAGCCACACTGAGAAAACTTATTGTCCTGTGTCTGATGTTGATGCTGTATGGCTGGCTGTTTGAACGCATGGGGTTTGCCCTCTGCACCACCCTGTTGACCTTCGGCATCGGTCTGCTGTTTGGCGCACGCTGGTGGGCAGCGGTGATTTCTGGTGGCGTGATGGGCATCGCACTGTTTTACGCCTTCGATCATCTGCTGGATGTCACGCTGCCGGTCGGCAGTTGGTTCAGTTAACGGGAGATTATGATGGATACCTGGTCTTTTCTGATGCAGGGTTTCGCCGTCGCCATGACGCCGGAAAACCTGATGATCGCCCTGATCGGCTGCTTTATCGGCACCATTGTCGGACTGCTGCCGGGACTTGGGCCAATTAACGGCGTGGCAATTCTGATGCCATTGGCATTTGCCCTGCACTTACCGGCGGAATCGGCGCTGATCCTGCTGGCGACGGTGTATATCGGCTGTGAATACGGCGGTCGCATTTCGTCGATTCTGCTAAATGTGCCGGGCGATGCCGGAGCGATTATGACCGCGCTGGATGGCTATCCCATGGCACAACAGGGCAAAGCCGGGGTGGCGCTATCGATTTCGGCCGTCAGTTCGTTTATTGGCTCCACCATCGCCATCATCGGCATCATCTTGTTCGCCCCTTTGCTGGCAAACTGGTCGCTGGCCTTTGGTCCGGCGGAGTATTTCGCCTTGATGGTGTTCGCTATCGCCTGCCTCGGCAGCATGATGAGCCACAACCCACTGAAGTCGTTCCTCGCCGCGTTGATGGGATTGGGAATGGCAACGGTGGGCGTTGATGCCAACACCGGCGTCTATCGCTTCACCTTCGACAGCGTGCATCTCTCCGACGGTATTCAGTTCGTGGTGGTGGTGATTGGCCTGTTCTCGGTGAGCGAAATTCTGCTGATGCTGGAATCCACCAGCAGCGGTCAGAAGATGGTGCGCGCCAGCGGCCGGATGCTGTTCAACATGAAAGAGGCGGCGATGTCGACCGGAGCGACCCTGCGTGCCTCTTTTATCGGCTTCTTTGTCGGCGTGTTACCCGGTGCCGGAGCAACCATTGCCAGCGCCATCGCCTACATGACCGAGAAAAAGATCAGCGGCAGCGATCAGTTTGGTAAAGGGGACATTCGCGGCGTGGCCGCCCCGGAAGCGGCCAATAACGCCTCGGCCTGCGGTTCGTTTATCCCGATGCTGACGCTGGGCATTCCCGGTTCCGGCACCACGGCGGTGATGGTCGGCGCGCTGACGTTGTACAACATCACCCCCGGTCCGGCGATGTTCACCGAGCAGCCGGATATTGTCTGGGGATTGATCGCCGCGCTGCTGATTGGCAACGTGATGTTGCTGATTATGAACATCCCGATGATTAACCTGTTCGCGCGCATGCTGACCATTCCGCTGTGGTTTTTGGTGCCGGCGATTGCGGCAATTTCCGCGGTGGGCGTCTATGCGGTGCACAGTACCACCTTTGACTTACTGTTGATGGTGGGACTGGGGATTTTTGGTTACATCCTGCGCAAGATGGATTTCCCGATGTCACCGTTGATCCTTGGCTTTGTGCTGGGGGAGATGCTGGAGCAAAACCTGCGACGCGCGTTGTCGATCAGCAACGGCAACCTGCCGATTCTGTGGGAAAGCCTGATCTGCAAAGTGCTGCTGGTGTTGGCCGTGGCGGTGCTGATCGTTCCCCCCATCTGGAAACGCTGGCGACGTAAACGTGTGAAACTGGTCGAGGTAAAATAATTCCCTGCCCTCTGCTGCCCCCGTGGATTTCCCGGGGGCATTTGCTATCATATGGCCTCGTTTTTCCGGCGCACCCGGATCTGACTCGGTTTTCAAGGATTCCGCCATGCAACCTATTAGCGGTCCCGGTGTGCCCGCGGGCGATCGTTCCCCTCTCACCAACGCAACTGGCCGTCCCGGTGGCCCCGCTGGCGAGCAGCCATTAAGCCCTGCCCAGCGCACCACACTGGAACGTCTGATTGTGCGTATCATGTCGCTCAGCACCCTGAAAGCCCCGGAACTGTGGGCTGGCGTCCGTCATGAAGTTGGCGTAAAGAATGATGCGGAACTGCAATCGCGCCATTTTCCCGCTGCTGAGCAGCATCTCAACAGCCGCCTGACGCAAGTGCAGGACAGCCACGCCACGCGCCAGCTGTTGCAGCAATTGCTGGAAAAACTGCCGCAGGGTAATAACCGTCAGGCGGTGAGCGACTTTATCCGCCAGCAGTTTAATCAGACGGTGCTGAGTGCGTTGTCGCCGGATCAATTGCGTCAGGTGCTGACCATGTTGCAAAACGGTCAGATGGCCATCCCGCAGCCGCAACAAACGCGCAGCAGCGATCGCACCCTGCTGCCGGCTGAGCATCAGGCGCTGAATCAGCAAGTAACGCGTCTTGCCGCCAGTACCGGCGAATCGCCGGTTAAAGTGCTGGAAGACGTGCTGAAGCTGGTGAATCTGAAGAGTGGCGACCCGATCCCGTCACGTCACTTCCCACTGCTGACGCAATATTTACAGGTGCGGCAAACGTTGAGCCAACAGAGCGCGCCAACACTGCACATGCTGGAAAGCTCGCTCAAACAGCCGTTAACCCCCAGCGAACAACGCCTGCTGGAGGATTACAGCCAACAACGTTTCCAGGCCACACCGCAGATGGTACTGACCCCAGCGCAAACACAGGACTTACTGAATCTGCTGTTCAGCCGTCGCGCCGAGAAAAACCTGGAACAGCCGCTGGCTGGCAGCGAACTGCACCCTCAACCGATCTGGGCGCCGTGGGTTAGCCAACTGCCTGCGCCGCTGGCGCAGCGCCCAGCGTTGACCCTGAGCCTGGCGCTGGTGGTGTTTATTTTCCTGCTATGGGTTTTTCTGTGATTTAACAGCCGCACGATGCAGCCGGTGCCGCCGCAGGCCATTCGCCCGGCGCACTGCCCCATGCCATCGGGTGACCATCACGCTTCCAGAAATCCAGCCCGCCAATCAGTTCCTTCACCTGAAAGCCTAATGCCGCCAGCTTCAGCGCCGCCTTGGTCGAGCCATTGCAGCCAATGCCGTCGCAATAGGTGATGTAGACTTTTTGCCGATCCAGATGCGCGGTGGTGGCGGCGTTGATCGTGCGGTGCGGGAACGAGATCGCGCCACAAAGATGCCCGGCCTGATACACCGCATCCGATCGGGCATCAAACACCACGATCGCCTCACAACCGTTCGCCATATCTTCGGCTAAGTCCCAGGCGTCGGTGTAGTACGCCAGCTTATGTTGCAGATACGCCAGGCTGGCAGAGGGGCTGGCCGGGGGGAAGGCTAAGACAGATGACATCGTATTCTCCTGCTTTGAATTTCCTTCAGTGTAAGGCAAAGTGGTCTGCATATTGATACCACTTTTCATCCGATGATAAGACCACAATGACCTCTTCACCTTTGCTGACCCTGTTCAGCCATCAAAGCCAGGGCGGTCTGCGCGATCGGTTATGCGGCACGCTGCGTCAGGCAATTGCCAGCGGTCATCTGCGCTACGGCCAGAAAGTCCCTTCCAGCCGCCAGCTCGCCACTGACCTCGGCCTCTCCAGGGTGACGGTCGAAGCCGCCTATGCCCAACTGGAGAGTGAAGGTTATCTGCAACGCCATAGTGGACGCGGTACGTTTGTCGCGATTGCCATGCCACAGCGCGCACCGACCGTCCAGCCGCGCAACGGCCTGCGTTTCTCGGCGCGCGGCAGCCAGGTGCTGGCGACCGGGGGTTGTCAAGACCCGCCCTTTCCCCACGCTTTTGCCGCCGGTTCACCGGAATTGCGCGCCTTTCCGCATACGCAATGGCGGCGTATCAGCGCCAGCGTGCAACGTTCACTCGCCAGCAAAGTCATGGGCTATGGCGATCCCTGCGGTTATGCGCCTCTGCGGCAGGCACTGGCCGATTATCTGGCGCTGTCACGCGGAGTACGCTGTAGCGCCGAACAGGTGTTGATTCTGACCAGTTCGCAACAGGCGCTGCAACTGCTGGCATTGATGTTTCTGGATAGCGGCGACGATGTCTGGCTGGAGGAGCCGGGCTATCCCGGCGCTCGGAATGCGTTTCTCGCTGCCGGAGCCCGCTGCCGGGCGATGCCGTTGGATGAAGCCGGAGCCGTGCCACTCGAGGGCAGCGCAAAGCTGGTCTATCTCACCCCGTCACACCATTATCCGACCGGGACACCGATGAGTCTGGCGCGTCGCCTTGCATGGCTGGCCTGGGCGCGTCAGCAGGATAGCTGGTTGATTGAGGATGATTATGACAGCGAATTTCACTACGACGAACGCCCTCAGCCCGCGTTACAGGGGCTGGAAGCGGATAGCCGGGTAATCAGCCTTGGCACCTTTTCCAAAACCTTGTTTCCTTCGCTGCGTCTGGCGTGGATGGTGGTGCCTCCTGCATTGGTGGATGCGCTGGGCCGCGCGCGTAGCGTATTGGATGGACACGGCGCGTTGCTGCCGCAGGCGATCACCGCCGAATTTATCCAGCAGGGACATTTCGCCAGCCATTTGCGCCTGATGCGTCAGTTGTACCACAGCCGTCGTGATGTGCTGTTGCAACAACTCACCACACGCTGCGCCCCCTGGCTGACACCGTTGCCAGCAGCGGGCGGTTTACAACTGACAGTGCGTTTATTGCAGGGGGATGAAGCAGCATTAACCACTCAGGGACAAGCACAGGGATTGTTGCTGCCGCGCCTGTCCCCGCTCTATGCCGGACAGACGCGGCAGCCGGGTTGGATATTGGGTTTTGCCGCGCTGACGCCCGGTGAGATCGTCAGCGCCTGTGACAAGCTGGTTACGCTGCTGTCGCGCTGCGGGCAAAACGCCAGGTGACCATGATACCCAGCACCGCACAACAGGCACCCGCCGCATAGACCGAGCCATAGCCCAGCGCCGTTGCCAGCAAACCGGTCAACGGACCGCTGGCACCGTAAGCGATATCCTGGAACGCAGAGAAACCACCCAGCGCGGTGCCGCGAATCTGCGGTGAGACGCGTTTTATCACCTCAACACCCAGTGCCGGGAAGATCAGCGAACAACCACTGCCAGTCAACGCAGCGCCCAGCAGGGCTACCCAGCCCTGTCCGGCCAGTGCCAACAGCGTCAGACCCGCGGCTTCAACCAACAGCGAAACCATCGCCACCCGCGTTCCGCCGTGGCGGTCCGGCAGGCCGCCAAAGAACACCCGCACCAGCACAAAAGCACAACCAAAAGCGGTGAGTGCCAGACCGGCATTGCCCCACTGCTGGGCGGCAAAGTACAACGAGGTAAAGGTGCCGATTACCGCAAAGCCGGTGCCCTGCAACGCCAGCGCCAGGCCAGGCTGAAAGATGGTTTTCACCACACTAAACAGCGAAGGTCGTTCACCGCCCATTACCGGTACTGGGGCGATCCAGCTATTTAATGCCAGCGCCAGTAACGGCAACAACAGCGCCACCCCCCCCAGGGCAGCAAATCCGGCGTATTGATGAACCAGCAACCCAAGCGGCGCACCGGCGGCCAGCGACCCATAAATCGCCATACCATTCCACGACATCACCAGTCCGGATCGCCGACTGCCAACCAACCCCATGCCCCAGGTGAGATTACCCGTCAGCAGCAGGCTTTCACCAAAACCGAGCAGCAGACGGCCAATCGCCAACAGGCCAAACTTTGCCCACGGCGACACTGGCAACAGCGCTGCCGCCAGATAGGCCACGCCGACCAGCGCAATGGCGATCATGCCATGTTGGGTAGTGAGCTTAGCACCGTGCTGATCGGCCCGCCGTCCGGCAAAACTGCGTGTCAGCAAGGTGGCAAAGAACTGAATCCCCACCGCCACACCAACCATGACGTTGTTCATGCCCAGCTCCTGGTGGACATACAGCGGGATGACCGGCAGCGCGAGCCCCGCCGTCAGATAAGTGAGAAACACCGCAAAGGAGGTGCAGGCTAAAGGAAACACAGATTGCGTCTGCGCATCGGCAGCAGTAGACATAATGGACGTAACTCCTTGTTCTGAGACGTGCCATGCAGGCGAAAACCAGACACACGCACGTCTTCTGTAATTAACAGAAACGGGTGCGTTGGTTAACGTGAACGCTTACGTATTACGCGATGAGGGGATAGATTGTGGCAAGCGAAACGGAGAATGTCAAAACAGCGAGGGCCGGATTAACCGGCCCTCGTGGCATTCTGGTACTGAATCTTATGCGTGATATTTACGCATCGTCAGGGTGGCGTTGGTGCCACCAAAGCCGAAGCTGTTGGACATCACGGTGGTCAACGCTTTTTCCGTCGGCTGAGTAACGATGTTCATGCCTTTCGCCGCGTCGTCCAGCTCTTCCACGTTGATGCTTGGTGCGATGAAGCTGTGTTCCAGCATCAGCAGGGTGTAGATCGCTTCCTGCACGCCCGCCGCACCCAGTGAGTGACCGGTCATGGCTTTGGTAGCGGAGATGTACGGCGTGTTATCACCGAACACTTCGCGAATCGCACCCAGCTCTTTCACATCACCAACCGGGGTAGAAGTACCGTGGCTGTTGAGGTAGTCGATCGGGGTATCAAGACCCTGCATCGCCATCTTCATGCAGCGCACTGCGCCTTCACCTGACGGTGCGACCATATCCGCACCATCAGAGGTTGCGCCGTAGCCAACGATTTCGGCATAGATATGCGCGCCACGCGCCAGTGCGTGTTCCAGCTCTTCAACCACCACCATACCGCCGCCGCCAGCGATAACGAAACCATCACGGTTCGCATCATAAGTACGAGAGGCTTTTTCCGGGGTTTCGTTGTATTTGGTGGAGAGTGCGCCCATCGCATCGAACTCACAGGCCATTTCCCAGCTCAGTTCTTCGCCGCCGCCAGCAAATACCACATCCTGTTTGCCCAATTGAATCTGCTCAACCGCATTACCGATGCAGTGTGCCGAGGTAGCACAGGCGGAGCTGATTGAGTAGTTAACGCCGTGGATTTTGAACGGTGTTGCCAGACAAGCGGAAACGCCAGAGGCCATCGCTTTGGTCACCACGTACGGGCCAACGGCTTTCAGGCCACGCGGGCTACGCATCGCGTCAGCACCGAAGACCTGGAAACGCGGAGAACCGCCGCCAGAACCGGCGATCAGACCCACGCGTGGGTTGCTCTGATACTGCTCTTCGGTCAGGCCAGAATCTTTGATCGCTTCGGCCATAGAAAGGTAAGCGTAAATGGAGGCATCACTCATAAAACGCACGATTTTGCGATCGATAAGCCCGTTCGTATCCAGTTTTACATTACCCCATACGTGGCTGCGCATACCGGCTTCTTTCATCTCTTCGGAGAAAGTAATGCCAGAACGGCCTTCACGCAGAGATGCCAGCACCTCTTGCTGGTTATTACCAATGCTGGAAACGATACCCAGGCCAGTAATCACTGCACGTTTCATTCAAATAGTCCTCATTCCACTTCTTTTGGATTGACGTGCACTCTAGCTTACAGTTGTAAGCCGAACAAGTCCGATCAGCCATTTCCTTTTGTAAATTTGCGTCATGTGACGGCACTCGCTAAAATCACGCCACTGCCTGAAAAATGAGCCTTTCCCTTGAAGTTATCCCCGGTTGAACACGCACAACTGAACTGGAACGAACAGGGTACACCTGTTTCGCAAGCCTTCGACGACGTTTATTTCTCCAACGACAATGGTCTGGAGGAGACACGCTATGTGTTTCTCGATGGCAATGGCCTGCCGCAACGCTTCCACGATCACGATCGCGACCTGTTTATCGTGGCGGAAAGCGGCTTTGGCACCGGGCTTAACTTCCTGACCTTATGGCAAGCCTTCGACCATTTTCGCCGCCAGCACCCAACAGCCCACCTGAAACGCCTGCACTTTATCAGCTGTGAGAAATTCCCGCTGACGCAGCAGGATCTGGTCGCAGCGCATGCGCACTGGCCAGAACTTCACCCCTGGGCCGAACTGTTGCAGCAGCAATGGCCCGCGCCATTGCCGGGTTGCCAGCGTCTGCTGTTTGGCGGCGGTGAGGTCACCCTGGACCTGTGGTTAGGCGATATTAACGCGCTAATTGATACCTTTGATGACAGTCTGCATCGTCAGGTAGATGCGTGGTTCCTCGATGGCTTCGCCCCGGCGAAGAATCCGGAGATGTGGACAGCAGGATTATTTGCCGCGATGGCACGCATGGCACGTCCTGGCGGTACGCTGGCGACCTTCACCTCGGCCGGTTTTGTGCGTCGCGGTTTGCAGGAGGCGGGTTTTCACGTCAGCAAACGCAAAGGTTTTGGTCATAAACGCGAGATGCTGACCGGCCAACTCCCTGATGCCCCCGCCCTGCCACAGCGCCAGCCCTGGTATGCACGCCCGCAGGCGGCGGGCCAGGAGGTGGCGTTGATTGGCGGTGGCGTCGCCAGCGCGGTACTGGCGCTGGCGCTGTTGCGCCGTGGCTGGCACGTCACCCTTTATTGTGCCGATGCCGCGGCCGCGCTGGGTGCATCGGGTAATCGTCAGGGAGCGCTTTATCCGCTGCTCAATCAGCATGATCCGGCCCTGGCTAACTTTTTCCCCGCTGCATTCAGCTTTGCCCGCCGTATCTATGATGCACTGCCGGTGGCGTTCGAACATGACTGGAGCGGCGTGCTGCAACTCGGTTGGGACGAGAAAAGTGCTGACAAAATCGCTCAGATGCTGAGTATGGGGCTACCGCACGACATCGCTTACGGTGTTAATAAAGAAGCAGCAGAAGCGCTGGCAGGCGTTGAGCTGGGAATGGGCGGCATTTACTACCCACACGGTGGCTGGCTGTCACCGTCAGAATTGACCAGCAACCTGCTTGAATACGCGCAAACGCTGGGATTACGCGTGCACTGGCTGCATCGTGTGACCCGGCTGACATCGCAGGATGACGGCTGGACACTGAGTTTTGCTGAACAGCACGATGTCCGGCATCAACAGGTGGTGCTGGCAAATGGTCACGCGTTGCTGGATATCGAGCAGAGCCAGGATCTACCGGTATATGCGGTGGCGGGCCAGGTCAGCCATGTGCCGAGCCACCCGGCGTTAGGCGCATTACGCAGCGTGTTGTGCTATGACGGTTATCTCACGCCGGTCAGTCCAAATTATGCGACCCACTGTATCGGAGCCAGCTACCATCGTGGCGATACCGCGACGGATTACCGTGCCGATGACCAGTTGGAGAATCGTCAGCGACTGATCAATTGCCTGCCTGGCACCGACTGGCCTGAAAAAGTCGACGTCAGCGGCAGCGAGGCGCGTATCGGCGTTCGATGTGCCACGCGTGACCATCTGCCGATGGTCGGTAGCGCGCCGGACTATGACGCCACCCTGACGCAGTACGCCACGCTGGCAGAACAGCGGGCACGCGGGGAAACTATCGCCACCGCGCCGTTGTACCCGGGATTGTTTGTGCTGGGGGCGTTGGGGTCGCGCGGTTTGTGCAGCGCACCGCTGGCCGCAGAAGTGCTGGCGGCACAAATGAGTGGCGAGCCGCAGCCGCTGGATGTTACTACCCTGGCGGCACTGAATCCGAATCGCTACTGGGTGAGGAAACTGCTGAAAGGGAAGAAGGCAGGACGCCCGTAACAGCGCGATTTATCGCGCCGTTACGGAAGCGGCTTAGACGGTCTGACGCGCCTGGTTAAACAAGTTTTCCCACATACCCACTACCAGCGCCTGGTCGCGTGGTGACAGCTCACCGGCGGCGATGGCTTTTTGCAGGCTGTTAGTGACCTGAATCTGTAGCGCTTCCGGCGTGTGCTCGCCACTTTGTTCAATTTCGGCCACCGCCAACGTCAGGTGTCCACGCAGATAACCGCCAGCAAACAATTCGTCGTCACTGGCGTGATCCACCATATCGTCAATCAGCGCCAGAATGCGTGACTCAAATTCTACGATCATCTCAATTTTCCTTCATTAATGGTCACAGATCTTCCGGCCAGGGAAACTGTGCCGCAGTCAGCGCAGGGGTGCCGTAATAATCTCGTAATGCCTGAATAAACCGTGCCGGGCGCGCCGGAATGCCTTGCTCAAGGTAGGTCATCACCTGGGTATGCACCTTCCGCTGAAACGCAATGCGATCTGGCTCACAATCTCCTTCGAGATTGTCACAACTTACGTTGAAGGGAAAGCCTGCCGCCATACAAAACATCCACTCCAGCGCCTGCGGCTTAATCTCCACCGATTCAAACTGGTTTTGCGTCTGCGCATCACGCCCGTCCGGGCAATACCAGTAACCAAAATCCACCAGTTTACGCCGCGCCTCACCGGCGATACACCAGTGGGAAATTTCATGCATGCCGCTGGCGTAAAAACCGTGCGCAAAGACGATGCGATGCCACGGTGAGGTTTCATCTGCCGGAAGATAAATGGGTTCGTCGTCGCCTTTAACCAGACGCGTCTGAAACTCGTCCTGAAAGCAGCTATCGAACACGCTAATCAGCTGCTCGTAATGGTGTGTTGTACTCATGATGTCATTGTTCTGTTGAAAACCGGCGTCATTGTCGCATCGGCTGCCGGTATTGACGAGTGTTTGATCACAGGGTGGCCATCCATGCCAGCAATGCGCTGCCGTGACTATCCCATAACAGTTTGGCGCTCATCACCGCAGAGACCGTCACCACCATCGGGCGGATCAGTTTATGACCACGGCTCAGCACCAGTCGCGCGCCGAGTCTGGCACCGCAAAACGCACCCAGCAGCATAATCAGGCCGGTGCCCCACACCACCTTGCCACCAAACATAAAGAACAGCAGGCTGCCGAAGTTGGAGGTGAAATTGAGGATTTTGGCGTGCGCGGTCGCTTTAGCCAGATTAAAACCACACAGGGTGACGAAAGCCAGCGCGTAAAAGGAACCGGCACCGGGACCGAAGAAGCCATCGTAAAAACCGACACAGCCCCCGCCCACCAGCGCATAAGCCAAACCGTGCAGGCGCTGCGCACGATCCTGCTCACCAATACGCGGCATCAGCAGGAACCATAGGCCAATGCTGATCAGCAGTAGCGGCAGTACCTGGCGCAGAATATCGGCCTTGATATGCTGGATCAGCACCGCACCGCAAATCGCGCCGATAAAGGTCATGGCGATATTCAAGCGCTGTGCTCGAAGGTTAATTACCCCACGACGCACAAAGTACAGGCTGGCGGAGAAAGAGCCGCCGACCGATTGCAGCTTATTGGTGGCTAACGCCTGGGCCGGGGAAAGTCCGGCCGCCAGCAGTGACGGCAGGGTCAACAGGCCACCCCCACCGGCAATGGAATCAATAAAAGCCGCCAGCACCGAGACACCAAATAACACCACCAGCACCAGAGGGCTGGCTACAAACCATTCCATAATGTTGTTACATCCCTGTTATAACAGATGGTTATCCAACAATGCCTGACACGAAGCGGGCAGCGGTGGCGGTTCTTTTTTGACCGGGGCCGTGGTGCCTGGCTGTTTCGGCAGGAACCAGCTTTCCAGTTCCGCACCACAACCGTCTCCCGGAGGCGGCGCAGGTTGATCCTGACACTCCAGACTCCCCGGCGGGCAGCGCAGTCGGACATGCATATGTGCGCGATGCGCAAACCACGGACGCACTTTATTCAGCCAGCCGCGATCGCTTCCTGCATCGGCGCAAAGCTGCTTTTTGATCGCCGGATTGACGAAGATACGTGTCACTTCATCATCTTTCGCCGCCAGTTTAATCAGGCTATCGATCTGCGGCTGCCAATGACGCGCCACCACCTGCTTGCCATCCGGGGCGACCAGGTCGAGAGGTTGTGGTTTTAACAGTTGCTGCGCCGTCCAGCGATTGCGTGGCAGTTGCAACCAGATATCGACATCCAGCCCGGTTTGGTGGCTGGCGTGACCGCTGCTAAAACGTCCACCTGCCGCCATACCCATATCCCCAATCAACACCTGCCCCAGTTGCAGTTGATGCACCTGGTTGCTGAGACGCTGAATAAAGGCGATCAAATCAGGATGACCAAAATAGCGGTGCTGGTCCTGACGCATCACCTGGTAATCGGGCGAGTTCAACGGCAATTGTTGGGCACCCACGATGCAGCCATTGGCAAAACTGCCAATTGACTGTGGCGCACCGCTAATCGGTTGATAAATTTGCTGCCACGGTGTGGCAGCATTGACGGCGACGGTACACAGCAGCGCGGCAAGGGTAAGCAGCAGACGACGCATCGATTTACCAGCGTGGAACAGTGGAGTTAACGTCAGCACACTGCGCACGCTGGCGCAGCAGATGATCCATCAGCACGATCGCCATCATCGCTTCAGCGATCGGCACCGCGCGGATACCGACGCAGGGATCGTGACGACCTTTGGTGATCATCTCAACTTCTTCGCCGTCACGGGTGATGGTTTTACCCGGTACGGTGATGCTCGAAGTCGGTTTCATCGCCAGGTTTGCGCTGATGGTCTGGCCGCTGCTGATACCGCCGAGAATACCGCCCGCATGGTTGCTCTGGAAACCGTTAGCACGGATTTCATCGCGATGCTGGCTGCCACGCTGGTTCACCACCGCAAAACCGTCGCCAATCTCAACGCCTTTCACGGCGTTGATGCTCATCAGCGCATGGGCCAGGTCAGCATCGAGGCGGTCAAACACTGGCTCACCGAGGCCCGGAGGGACATTCTCTGCCATCACCGTCACTTTGGCACCAATGGAGTCACCCTCTTTTTTCAGCGCACGCATCAGTTCATCCAGCGCTTCCAGCTTGTCAGCATCCGGGCAGAAAAACGGGTTTTCTTCGACAATGCTCCAGTCCTTCAACTCACAAGCCACATCGCCAATCTGCGCCAGATAACCACGCACCTGAATGCCGTGTTTCATCTGTAGATATTTTTTGGCGATGGCACCCGCCGCCACGCGCATCGCAGTTTCGCGTGCCGAGGAACGGCCGCCACCACGGTAATCACGCAGGCCGTATTTTTGCTCGTAGGTGTAATCTGCATGGCCGGGACGGAACAGATCTTTGATGGCGCTGTAATCCTGGGAACGCTGGTCGGTGTTCTCAATCAGCAGGCCAATTGAAGTGCCGGTGGTCACACCTTCAAACACGCCTGACAAAATTTTCACCTGATCCGGCTCGCGGCGTTGGGTGGTATAACGCGAGGTGCCAGGACGACGACGATCGAGATCGTGTTGAATATCGGCTTCGGTCAGAGGGATGCCCGGCGGTACGCCATCGACAATACAGCCCAACGCAATACCGTGCGACTCGCCAAACGTGGTTACTCGAAAAAATTGTCCGATGCTGTTTCCGGCCATGCTGAATCCTTGTTGCGTTGTTCGCTTTTAGTCTTTAAAGAATGAGAAATGATGCTGCGCGTCAACGATTTGCTGACGAGTCAGCATAAATACGCCGTCGCCACCGTTGTCGAACTCCAGCCAGGTGAAAGGCACATCGGGATACTGTTCGATCATATGCACCATGCTGTTGCCCACTTCGCAAATCAGCACGCCCTGCTCGCTCAGGTAATTTGGCGCACAGGCGAGGATACGACGCACCAGCTTCAGGCCATCGCTACCTGCGGCCAGCCCCAGTTCCGGTTCGTGACGATATTCACCCGGCAAGTCATCCATATCTTCGGCGTCGACGTAAGGCGGGTTGGTGACGATCAGATCGTATTTCACCTCTGGCAGGCCACGGAACAGGTCGGCACGAATCGGGGTTACGTGGTTCAGCAAACCATGTTCTTCGATGTTCTGCTCTGCGACCGCCAGTGCATCGGTGGAGATATCAACGGCATCCACCTCGGCTTCCGGGAAAGCATAAGCGCAGGCAATGGCGATACAACCGCTACCGGTACACATATCAAGGATATGGTTTGGGTTTTCGGCGATCAGTCCGGCAAAACGGTTGTCAATCAATTCGCCAATCGGCGAACGTGGCACCAGCACGCGCTCGTCAACGTAAAATTCATGGCCGCAGAACCAGGCTTTGTTAGTGAGGTAGGCCACCGGAATGCGCTCGTTAACGCGGCGAATTACGCGTTCAACGATACGATGACGCTCGCTGGCAGTCAGGCGCGCATGGCGCATATCTTCCGGGATATCCAGCGGCAGCCAGAGGGTGGGCAGGACCAGTTGTACCGCTTCGTCCCAGGGGTTGTCTGTGCCGTGACCGTACCAGATACCGGCCGCAGAAAAACGGCTGACGGCCCAGCGCAGCATATCCTGAATGGTGTGCAGTTCGTTGACTGCCTCATCGACGAAAATTTTGTCCACGTAGCCCTCCAGCAGGCCATAAAATCAATCGGCCGATAGTTTGCCACGAAGCCGGGCAGAATTCAGCGCGGCGAGGCGAAAAAGCTGACATTTGTTAACACTTAAAGGTAAGGTAGGACCTCAGAACCCCCCGCCATTCCTGAAGATACCAATTGAGACATGAGTAAAAAGACGCCGCTAAGCCAGGACGATCAGGCGCTGTTCCGCCAGTTAATGACCGGAACACGCAAGCTGAAACAGGACACCATCGTGCATAAACCGGTGGTGAAAACGCGTGAAGTTCCGCTGAAAAGGCTGCTTTCCGAACAGGCCGATAATAGCCATTATTTCTCCGACGAGTTTCGGCCGCTGCTGTCCAGCGACGGGCCGGTGCGTTACGTGCGCGCCGATGTCAGCCATTATGAGTTGAAAAAACTGCGGCGTGGCGACTACACCCCGGAGATCTTTCTCGATCTGCACGGCTTAACCCAGATGCAAGCCAAGCAGGAGCTGGGTGCGCTAATCGCCGCCTGTCGGCGCGAGCACCTGTTTTGCGCCAGTGTGATGACCGGGCACGGCAAACACATCCTCAAGCAGCAAACGCCGCTGTGGCTGGCACAACATCCGTGGGTGATGGCGTTTCATCAGGCACCAAAATTGTTCGGTGGCGATGCAGCCTTGCTGGTATTGATTGAAGTGGAAGAGTGGCAACCGCCAGAATTGCCTTGAGGGATGGGGCCGCCGCAGCGGCCCATAGCGGGATTACATCGCTTTGGCCAGTTTCGAGGGACTGACCTGCCACTCCAGCTTGCCTTCGCAGGTTGCCGGGTCAAAATTGACGCAGGCAATGGCGGAGGTTGCGAACATCGGTGGCGTTTCCTGCGGGCACAACTCGGAAACCAGATACCCCACCAGCGGCAGATGCGAAATCACCAGTACCGATTTCACCCCTTCGTTCGCCAGCGCCTGTAAATAGCAGGCCACCAGCCCCGGATCGCCACCCGGCGTCAACTCTGGCAACACGTCCTGCCCTTCCGGCAGCGTCAGGGCTTCGCGTACCGTTGCCAGGGTTTGCCCGGCACGCAGATAGGGGCTGACCAGCACCCGTTCGATATCCAGCGCCTGGCCGTTGAGCCAGCTCGCCATCTGGCGTGATTCGTCACATCCGCAAAGCGTGAGTGGTCTGACTGAATCACTTGCTGCTTCCAGAGCCGCATCGCCATGACGCATGATAAAAACTTGCATAAAGCACCGCTGTTGTTTGTCGATATCATCCGGTACCACAGCACCAGACGCTTCATTCTGCGAATGAACGCTGTGTTTTACCGCAATGGCTTCAGTATAGTCAACCGGTTGTTTATTAAATAAGCATATCTCAGAATGCTACCGCATAAGCCTTATCCGAACCGTCTTTCTAACCCGCTGAATCTGTAAGCCTATTCAGATTTGTGCAGAAGTGTAAAATTTCGTTTGCTCTTGTACCGCTGTCATCAGAGTGTCACAAGGTGCGAAACGATCACCGTGCTGCTGCATTAAGGCGTTTAATGTATTGACCATTTCTGCGGCACCCAGCGTGTCCATATAACGGAAGGGGCCGCCCAGGAACGGCGGAAAACCGATGCCAAACACAGCGGCAATGTCGCCATCACGCGCGCTGCGAATCACCGCTTCGTTCAGACAGCGAGCGGCCTCATTCAGCATCATCATGACGCAGCGCGTGGCGATTTGCCCTTCACTTTGCCTGGCCTGCGGTTTGATGCCGAGCAGCGTGTAAAGCGACGGATCGGCTTTGCGTTTCATCGGGAAACGTGCGCGCTGATATAAATAGAAGCCTTTGCCGTTTTTACGTCCTTTGCGATCGTCAGCCAGAATCGCCGCGACGGCCTCCGGCGCGCTAAAACGATCGCCATATGCCTGTTGCAGAATCGGGCTGATTTTGCTGCCAACGTCAATCCCCACCTCATCCAGCAACTGCAACGGCCCCACCGGAAAGCCGAACTTCACCAGCGCTCGATCAATATGTTCAATTGGTTCGCCTTCCAGCAGACAACGCATCGCTTCATTTATATAGGGCGCCAGAATACGGTTGACGTAGAAGCCCGGTTTATCCGCCACCACCACGGCGGTTTTACCCTGCTGGCGCGCCAGCTGCACGGTAGTCGCCAGGGTTGCTGCCGAGGTGGTTGCGTGCGGGATCACCTCCACCAGCGGCATTTTGTCTACCGGACTGAAAAAATGCAGACCGATCACGTTCTCCGGGCGCTGGGCTTTGGCAGCAATGTCGCCAATCGGCAGCGATGAGGTGTTGGAAGCAAAAATGGTATACGTCTGACAATGGCTTTCAATTTCTGCCACCATCTGCTGCTTCAACGCCAGATCTTCAAATACCGCCTCAATCACCAGGTCTCGCCGGGCAAATCCCTGATAATCCTGCGTTCCGCTAATTAACGCCATCTGTTGCTGACGTTGAGCCGCCTTGATCTGGCGGCGTTTCAGGCGCTGCGTCAGGCGATCCCAGCTATATTGCAACGCATGATTAATGCCGCTGAGGTTAATATCGCGAATACGTACCGGCAATCCGGCATTCAACGCCGTGACGCTGGCGATACCCCCGCCCATCAGCCCGCCACCGAGCACGCCGATATGCTGAAGCTCGCGCGGTTCAGCATCAGCAAAGGCTTCTTTCTTTATCGCCGTGGAGGCAAAGAATAAACTGCGCAGCGCGACCGATTCGCGGGTCATCGCCAGTTGTCCAAAGGCACGCGCTTCTGCTTCATGACCGGCGCTGCTACCTTGATCCAGCCCGCTACGCACCACCTGTAAAATACGCTCGACAGCCGGATAGTTGCCGTGGGTTTTGCTGTCGGTCTGACGTTTTGCCAGCGCGAACACCACCTGTCGGGCGATTGGCCCTTGCAACAGTCGATCACGGCATGGCAGCGTTCGCAGCGTCTTTTTCCCCTTCAGCACTCGCGCAATGGCGGTTTCCAGCAGAATGGATTGCGGGACCGCGTCATCAACCAGCCCCAGCTTTAGCGCCTGCTTCGCCCGCAGTTGTTTCCCGGTCAGGAGCAACGGCAGCGCCTGCTGAAGACCAATTAACCGTGGCAAACGTTGCGTACCGCCAGAACCGGGCAGCAATCCCAACTGAACTTCCGGCAGACCCAAACGGGTTTTGTCATCCAGCGAGCAGATACGTGCATCACACGCCAGCGCCAACTCCAGCCCGCCCCCCAGGCAGGCACCGTGAATCGCCGCCACGACAGGAAACGGCAGCGCCGCAATAGCCGCCATCACTTCTTGTCCCTGCCGAGCCAGCGCTTCGGCGTCATCCGCCGTCTGACAGCGGTCAATCATGCTGATATCCGCGCCAGCGATAAAGTTGTCACGTTTACCGGAGATCAATACCAGCCCGACCAGCTCGGGATCGCGGCGGGCTTCTGCCAGCACCGCCTGAATTTGCGGCACAAATTCAGCTTTCAGGGTGTTCATCTTCTCGCCCGGTACATCAATGGTGATCACGCCAATGTGATCGAGGCGCATATGCAGGTGGAACGCAGAATCATGCATTATTCGGCCTCCAGTACCATTGCGGTGCCTAAGCCACCCGCTGCACAGGCGGTCACCAGTCCCAGCCCGCCACCGCGTCGCCGTAATTCCTGTAACGTCTGGGTGATCATCCGCGCGCCGGTCGCGGCGAAGGGATGACCATAGGCGATCGATCCCCCCAGCACGTTAAAACGTTCTTCATTCACCTCACCTAGCGCATGCGGGCGGTTTAACACCTCGCGCGCAAAGCGTTCATCATTAAACATTTTCAAATTTGCCAGGGTTTGTGCGGCGAAAGCTTCATGCATATCAATCAGGGTCAGGTCGTTGAGGCCAATACCAGCACGCTCCAGCGCCAGAGGCGAGGCATAGGCCGGTCCCAGCAACATATCCTGCCAGACATCAATGGCGCTAAACGCGTAGCTGCGTAGATACCCAAGCGGAGTGATGCCCAACTCACGCGCACGCCCTTCACGCATCAGAATCACGGCGGCTGCACCGTCGGTAAGCGGCGTGCTGTTGGCGGCGGTTACTGTGCCATGCTGACGGTCAAACGCCGGACGCAGCCGCGCATAGTCGGCAGCGCTGGCGTTAAAACGGACGTTGTTATCCTGCTCGATCGGGGCTTTCCACGGCGGCACAAAGGCAGGCATCACTTCCTGTGACAGCACACCAGATTGCCATGCACGCGCCGCACGCTGATGTGAACGCAGGGCTAACGCATCCTGCTGCTCGCGGGTGATGCCGTGCGTTTTCGCCATCTGCTCGGCGGTGTCCCCCATGCGCAGTCCGGTGGAATACTCAGCCACCGCCGGTGGCACCGGCAACAGGTCACGCGGGCGCAGGCGACGTAAAATTTGCAGCTTCTGGCTGAAGCGACGCGCTTTGTTAAGATCAACCAGCGCGCGCGCCAGGGTTTTACTGACGCCAATCGGCAATACCGAAGAGGAATCCGCGCCGCCAGCGATACCGGCATCAATGCTACCCGCCATCAGGCTTTCCGCCACATTTGCCACTGCCTGAAAACTGGTGGCACAGGCCCGGCTGACGCTGTACGCATCGGTATGCACGCTCAATCCACTACTCAACACGATTTCACGGGCGATATTGGGTGCTTCCGGCATTTGCACCACCTGGCCGAACACCAGTTGGTCGATAACCTCCACCGGCAATTCGCTGCGGGCCATTAATTCGCTCACCACCATCCGTCCCAGCTCCAGCGCCGGGATACCATGAAAATCACTCGCCTGGCGGGCAAACGGGGTACGGAGTCCGTGGGTTATGGCGATGCGTTCGCCCTGACGCGTCAGCAGCGGCTGCGCTTTGCTCATTGCCTGTCACCTGTGCTATTCGACCGGGGCGTCATTGCCCAAAGAGGTCTGACCTGATCATCAGTGTTAACCAGGAGCGCGTAAGTCGCCAATATGCAGAGGAAAAAAGTGCGAGGAGAAACACGAAATTAACAAACACTGCCGGAACCAAGTCCGGCAGTTGGGGGGATTAGCGCAGACCGAGCTGGAAAATCAGGGATTCTGCCTGACAGGCGAAGATGAAATCGATATTCAGGCGCACGCCTTCGGCTTCATTCTCCAGTTGTGGGCGGATATCGCACGGCTCGGATTCAACCTGTCGCGCCCGCTCACTCAGGTGCTTCAGCATCGCTTCAGCCGCATGGCGGTCGGCAAACAATCCAGACCAGCTGGCAGTGCAATCGGTGTTGTCGACAACAGTCCCCACATCAACGCAGCAGCAGGCTGCGGTTTCGTTGGCGCTGCATTTATTAATGGCATCAGTCATGGCTTTCTCCTGACGATAAAACAGACAAAAAGGAATTTTTTCTGCCACAAAGTGTACGCCTGAAGCCTTACCGTCGCCACGCTCAACCTGCTAAGTGACGAATATCACACTAAAAATTGATCCAAAACAAATTTGACTCGCTATGCTGGAACGTAACGGCAAGGATTTTGTTAAGCAGATCTGATTTTATCGATCAAATTGGAAATATTTTAAAAACATTATTGCAACAAATACACAGGTCCGACCTATACTCGTCGCACTGGTCTGATATGTGTCTCTGTCGTCAGTCCCTACAATCCGCCGACCCTTGTTACGCGATGTAACAACGTTTAATAATAATTGATGAGGTTGTGGTCATGAACCATAAGAACCTGTTTGCAAAGTCAGCTGTGGCAGCTGCAGTCGCGCTCGTCTCTTCTCATGTTTACGCTGCTGGCTTTCAACTTAATGAATTTTCAGCAATCGGATTAGGCCGTGCCTATTCAGGTGAAGGCGCAATGGGTGATACCGCCGCCTCCGCCAGCCGCAACCCTGCAACCATGGCGTTGATGGACCGCCCCGAGTTTTCAATTGGTGCGGTGTATATCGACCCGGATGTGAATATTAGCGGCACCAGCCCAACGGGCCGTAGCCTCGACGCCAAAAACATCGCCCCGAACCAGTGGATTCCCAATATCCACTATGTGCACCCGATTAACGATCAGTGGTGGGTGGGGGCTTCGGTCACCTCTAACTATGGCCTGGCGACAGAATTTAATAACGGTTACACCGCAGGCGCTTACGGCGGTACTACCGATTTAACCACCGGTAATTTTAATATCAGCACCGCTTATCGTCTGAATGAACATTTCAGTTTTGGTATCGGTTTTGATGCGGTGTATGCCAAAGCGAAAATCGAACGTTACGCCGGTGAATCTGGTGCTGCGCTGGGTCTTCCGGCTAATACCCAAATCGCCCATTTGAAAGGCGACGAATGGGGCTATGGCTGGAACGCTGGTATCCTGTATGAAGTGGATAAAAACAACCGCTTTGGCTTTACCTATCGTTCTGAAGTGAAAATCGACTTTGATGGCGATTACAAAAGTGACCTGCCGACCTCTGTTAACGCCATTAACCAGGCGATGGGTTTAGGTCTGCCGTATGCCACAGGGGGATCGACGATCCCAGGTTCACTGACACTCAATCTGCCGGAAATGTGGGAAGTGTCTGGCTGGCATAAAGTTGCGCCACAATGGGCGGTGCACTATAGCCTGACCTACACCAGCTGGAGCCAGTTCCAGGAGCTGAAAGCCACCAACAATGGTCAGACCCTGTTCTATAAAGATGAAGGCTTCCACGACGCCTATCGTATCGCGCTGGGTACCACCTATTTCTACGACGATAACTGGACCTTCCGTGGCGGTATCGCCTTTGATGACAGCCCGGTACCGGCAGATAAACGTTCTATCTCGATCCCGGACCAGGACCGTCTGTGGCTGAGCGCCGGTGCGTCCTATGCGTTCAACAAGGATGCGTCAGTGGATATTGGTATTTCCTACATGCACGGCCAGAACGTAACGATTAAAGAAGGTGACTACACCTTTAGATCGGAAGGGAAAGCGATGCTGTATGCAGCAGGCTTTAACTATAAGTTCTGATGAATACGGGTGTACATTGTTGTGCACCCCGTTCGTAGCGGCGCGATAAATCGCGCCGTTACAAATAAGAAGGCGGCTAAATCAGCCGCCTTCTTTTCATTTATTCCGCATCAATCTCGTTGAGATCGCCCTGAATCGCTTTAGCGTTCGGGTTTTCTTCTGGCTTCAGCTTACCGCCACGGGCCAGGAAATCATTACGCTGGAAATAAGCGTTGCGGATAAACGCATAAGGATCCTGTTGCTGACGCAGAATAGCATCGCTATCCAGCAACTGCGCACGGGTTTCCACCCCTTCCAGCGTCCATTTACCTATCGACATTGGCCAGGTCAGCCAACCCAGCACTGGATAGAGGGTATCAACATAGTCCCCGCCATCCTGACGCAGGGTAAAACTACCGTAAGCAGGCAGTTCCACATAAGGTCCATAACCGACGCCATAACGGCCCAGCGTACTACCAAAACGGTGCGGCTCTTCACGCGCCAGCTCAGGGTTAGCTTTGCCCGCTACGTCGATAAAACCACCCAATCCTAACGTCGAGTTCAGGAAGAAACGGGTGAAATGGATCATTGCACGACGCGGCTCGCCGGTCAGGAAGGCGTTGACCATACTCGCCGGTTCATCAAGGTTACTGAGCACATTGCTGATCCCAGTACGCGCAGGCACCGGCACATAATCGCGCCAGGCCACCGCCACCGGACGCACGACATACGGATCCAGCACGTTGTAGTTGAAATTAAACATCGTGCGGTTAAAGCCTTCAAACGGATCGCTGCGCTGCGCAGGTTGATCGTTGTCAGCCGGTTTGGAGCTGGCGCATCCCACCAGCAATACACTGGCCAGCGCCAGACCGGTCAGGCGGTAATTCATATTCTCTCCCTGTGCGTGCAGTTTTAGGGTGTATCGCTTCAGGGCTGCTGCTGATTAATCTCTACAGCCAGTTGCTGATGACCGTCCCAGGGCGTCACTGCGCTTAAACCAAACCAGTCTCCAGACTGCGGATTGGCGCTACCATCGCGCGAGACACGCACCCGGACCTGCACCTGATGCTGCGCCGACAATAAACGGTCTGGCATCATAGCGTTACTGTCATCCAGCGTGAGCGATAACGGGAAGTGGCTGAGCGGTAAACGCTTCACTGCCACAGGCACCGGTGATACACCGTCAGTCACAGAAATATACAACACTCCGCCTTGCGGTAACATTTTTTCTGCCTGGGGCGTTAAACTTACCGCCAATGCCAGGTGGCTATTTTGCTGTCCCGCATCGGTTTTTGCTTGTTCAATGCTGCGCTCGATCATCGCAATACGATGGTCCCCCGCAGGTAACAATTTCAGCATCGTCTGCCAGGCACCAATCGCCTCATCATATTGCTGCTGCTCAAAAGCGTTGAACGCCAGCAAACTCAGGGTACGGACATTGCTGTGATCGCGCTTCAGCAGGTCACGCAGCAACATGCTGGCCTGACGATTATCCTGTGGATCGCTGGAGCGCGTCAGCACTTCTGCGTAATCCTGTTGCAGTTCCAGATTATTCGGAGCCAGTTGCAACGCACGTTCGAATGCCTGACTGGCATCGGTGGCGTTATTCAGCACCATGCCAAGTCGGCCCAACATGGTCCAGTCATTGAGGTTTTGCGGGTCGGATTGCAGCGAGGTACGCAGCCCAAGTTGCAGACGCGCCAGTTCTTCCATCGTCAACGGTTTCGCCTGCGGATCCATCACGCGCGCACGTAACGCCGGATATTCTTGTTGTACCGAGGTCCAGCCCGCCAGTTGCGCCAATCCACCGGTTTTCAGGTACATGCCGAGTGAAACCACGATCAACAAACCGACACCGGGGAGCAGGACCCAGCGGCTGCTTTGATGGCTGCGCACCTCATCCTGTTGCGGCACATCGGTCAGCAACGTTTGTTGCAGCTCGCGTACCATCTCGGGTCGCTCTGCCACCACACCTTCATCTTCATCACGCTCCAGCTCGCGCAAGCGCTGCTGATAAAAGTCGGTGTTCAGACGATCGCGATCGCCATTACTCGCCACACGCTGACGCCAGCCTGCGCTCAGAAACAGCACCGTGGCTGCCGCCAGTAAAATTATCAGGGTAATCCAGAATCCACTCATTACGGCTTCCCGTCACGCTTCAGAATCGCCGCAAGGCGTTGTTGTTCGTTGTCATCCAGTTCGCTGCGCGTTTTACGCTGGCGACTGCGCAGGATAATGATCAGGCCACCGAGCACCACAAACAGAGCCGGGCCGACCCACAGGATCAGGGTTGATGGCGTCACCGGCGGTTCGTAAGTGACGAAATTGCCATAACGCGCCACCATATAATCAATGATTTGCTGGCGGCTCTGCCCCTGCTTCATCAGTTCATAAACTTTGAGACGCATATCCGCAGCAATCATCGCGTTGGAGTCAGCGATGCTGTTGTTCTGGCATTTCGGGCAGCGTAGCGAACCGGTCAGATCGCGATACTGCTCCTCCTGCTGCACCGAATCGAACTGGTAAGTATCAATCGCCGCCCACAGGCTGGTGCTCAACAACACGCCTGCGAGCAAAAGAAGCAGCCGTTTCACGCCCCTGCCCCCTTGCTGTATTTATCCCACAGCGGTTTCACTTCCTGCTGCCAGACACGCTCGTTCATATCACCGGCATGGCGATAACGAATAATGCCTTTGCCATCAATCAGGAAGGTTTCTGGCGCACCGTAGACGCCGAGATCCAGACCCAGCATGCCATCACCGTCATACAGGCTCAGCGCATAAGGATTCCCCAGGGTATTCAGCCAGGTCACCGCTTTGGTGCGATCGTCTTTATAGTTGAGGCCCACCACGCGAATGCCTTTTTCCGCCAGCGTGTTGAGATATTCGTGCTCCGCGCGGCAGGTCGGACACCAGGTGGCCCAGACGTTCAGCAAAATCGGTTTGCCATCAGTCAGCACCTGTTGGTCGTATATTTTACCTGGTTTGTCGAGCGCTTCGAGTTTGAACACCGGCACCGGTTTGCCAATCAGCGCCGACTCCAGCAACGTCGGATCGTCGCCATTGGCATTGCGCGTCAACTGCCACAGCAGCGCCGCCGCCAGCAGCAGAAACAACACCAGCGGGATAAAAAGGATTTTCTTGTTCATGCCTGCTCCTCCCGTTGCGCTTTTTTGCGCGAACGATAACGCGGGTCGAGCAGACAAAGCAGGCCACCCACCGCCATAAACACGCCGCCGAACCAGATCCAGCGCACGAAAGGTTTGTAGTAAATCCGCACTGCCCAGGAGCCGTCATCCAGCTCTTCGCCCAACGCCGCATAGAGATCGCGGGTAAAGCCACCGCTGATCGCCGCTTCGGTCATCATGGTACGCGCGGCGGTATAGAAGCGTTTCTCCGCGTGTAGCACCGCTTCCGGCTTACCGTTGCGGGTCACGTCGATAATCGCCACGCCACCGCTGTAGTTCGGCCCTTGCAGGTTATGCACGTCACGGAAGATGAAGTGGTAATTGTGGATATCAATATTATCGCCCGACTTCATCCGCACATCGCGCTCGACGCTGTACTGGGTACTGAAGGCGATACCAATCACCGTCACTGCCACACCGAGATGACCAAGCACCATACCCCAATGGCTGCGCGTCAGATGGCGCAAGCCTTTGAAGAAAGTATGACGATGGGTGGCGCGTTCGTGCAGCTCCATTAATGTCAGCAGGATCACCCAGATCGACATCAGCAAGCCAATCACCGTCATCGCTTCAATACGATCTTGCAACAACCACGGCAGCGCGATGGAGAGGATCAGCGTCACCAGTAAGGCGATGCCGAGACGTTTCCACAGTTTCTGCGGCTCATCACGTCGCCAGCGCACCAACGGGCCGATGCCGAGCATCAGCGCGAACGGCGCCATCAGCCAGGTGAACATGGTATTAAAGAAAGGTTCGCCGACCGAAATGCTGCCCAGCCCCAGTTGCTTATGCACCAGCGGCAGCAGGGTACCCAGCAGAACCACCAGCATGGCGGCAATCAACAGTACGTTGTTACCCAGCAGGAACGATTCGCGTGACCAGGCTTCATTTTGCACCCGGCTGCGTACCTGACCGCCTTTAATTGCGTACAGCAACAGCGAGCTACCAATCACGATCACCAGGAAAGCGAGAATAAACATGCCGCGCGCCGGATCGGAGGCAAACGAGTGCACCGATACCAGCACGCCGGAACGCACGAGGAAGGTGCCGAGCAAGCTCAGCGAGAATGCGGTAATCGCCAGCAGCACCGTCCAGGATTTAAAGCTGCCGCGCTTTTCCGTTACCGCCAGCGAGTGCATCAACGCTGTGCCTGCCAGCCACGGCATAAAGGAAGCATTTTCGACCGGGTCCCAGAACCACCAGCCGCCCCAGCCGAGTTCGTAATATGCCCAGGCCGAACCCAGCACGATGCCGATGGTCAGAAACACCCAGGCGGCCGTAGTCCACGGACGTGACCAGCGCGCCCATGCGGTATCGAGACGCCCCGCCATCAGTGAGGCGATGGCAAACGCAAAGGCAACGGAGAAGCCGACATAGCCCATATACAGTAGCGGCGGATGGAAGATCAGGCCGATATCCTGCAACATCGGATTGAGGTCACTGCCGTCAATCGGGAAGTTAGGCAAGGTACGGGTAAACGGGTTCGATGTCAGGGTGATAAACAGCAGGAAGCCGAGGTTAATCATCCCCATCACCGACAGCACGCGCGCCAGCGCATCCTGCGGCATGCCGCGACTGAAAATCGCCACCGCCAACGTCCAGCTACTCAACAGCAGCACCCACAACAGCAGCGAACCTTCGTGCGCTCCCCATGTCGCGGCGATGCGATAATAAACCGGCAGCAAGGTGTTGGAGTTGGTTGCGACGTAAGCCACGGTAAAATCGTTCACGATAAACGCGTGTACCAACAGCAAAAACGCCGCTGCGATACAGGCAAACATCCCGACCGTCAGCGGGCGCGCCAACGCCATTAAACGTGCATCCTGACGCACCGCGCCCCATAGCGGATAAATACTTAACAGCAGCGCCAGTCCCAGCGCCAGGCAGAGCAGAAAACTGCCAATTTCTGGCATCATGATTGGGCACCTGCCTGCTGATAGTTGGCCGCAGGTCCTGTGTGATTTTTCTTCATCGCGTCCTGGATTTCCGGTGGCGTATATTTTTCATCGTGCTTCGCCAGCACTTCTTTGGCATTCACCAGGTTGCCGTCCTCCAGCACCCCTTGTGCCACCACACCCTGCCCTTCGCGGAACAGGTCCGGCAGAATGCCTTCATAGCTGACGCTCACCACGCCGTTGGCGTCATACAGTTTGAATGAGACAGCGAGGGTTTTGGGATCGCGCTTGACGCTCCCCGGCATCACCATGCCACCAACGCGCAAACGCTGGCCTGGCTCGGGTTTCTGGTGATTTTCGCCCTTGCCGTACAGAATTTCGCTCGGGGTGTAGAACAGATCGATGTTGGAACGCAGCGCATACATCACCAGCGTAGTGGCAAGGCCCAAGCCCACCAACACCGCTACCACCACATACAGGCGGTTACGACGACGGATATTCACACAGATTCTCCTGCCGCTTCACTGGCGGCTTTTTTCGATTTAGCCGCACGGATGCGACGCTCCCTGGATTGACGCTGGCGAATTTCCGCCAGCAGGCGACGGCGGAACAGCACGGTGTGCAGCACCAGACCGATCAGCGGAATCAGCGTGAAGACCACGGCGAGCCAGACATAAAAGGCATAGCCACCCATGGCAAAGAAATCCTGCCAGGAAGAGAAAGCTGGCGTCATGATTTGCGCCCTCCCTGTGCGACCTCAATCGCCCAGGGACGATGACGTTCAGTAAACAAAATCATATTGCGCAGACGCATCAGCGTCAGCGAGATGAATACCAGTAGATAACCGAGGATCGCCCAACGCAGCGGGGTACGCATGCTCGGCGCAATCGCCTGTTGCAGAATGCCGGACGACCCCTGATGCAGGGTGTTCCACCACTGCACCGAGAAGTGAATAATCGGCAGGTTAATCACACCAACCAGAATTAAAATTCCAGCAGCACGACCGGCAGTGCGACGGTCATCAAAGGCGTGATAGAGGGCGATGACACCCATATAAAGGAACAGCAATACCAGTTCAGACGTCAGGCGGGCATCCCAAATCCACCAGGTGCCCCACATCGGCTTGCCCCAGGCGGACCCCGTGACCAGCGCGATAAAGGTGAACACAGCGCCAACCGGTGCCATCGCTGCCGATACCAGGTCAGCCATTTTCATCTGCCACACCAGACCGATAAACGCGGCAATCGCCATTGAGGCATAGACGCCCATTGACCACATTGCTGCCGGTACATGGATGTACATGATGCGGAAGCTATCGCCCTGCTGATAATCCGCTGGCGCAAAACCAAAGCCCCACACCCAACCCAACAACAAGGTGGCGACCCCAAGTACCGCGAACCAGGGAATTAAGCGACCACAAAGCCGATACAGCTTTTCAGGCTTTGCCCACTGGTGTAACCATTTCCACATTTGCATAGCTCACAATATAAGAAGAGAGATTTCGGCATCTCTGTGGATGCACGATTTAATGCAGACTAATACGCAGCGCCGCCGCCGTAGCAAACGGGGACAGCGTAGCACTGCCTGCCAGCATGGCACCGAGGATCGCCAGATAACCGCCAATCGGCAGGCCCTGTCCGGCGGCATCAATCGCTGCGCTGGCAAAAATCAACACCGGGATCGCCAATGGCAATACCAGCAAACTCAATAACACCCCGCCGCGCCGCAAACCGACGGTCAGGCCGGTGCCGATAGCCCCAAGAAAACTCAGGGTTGGCGTTCCCAGCAACAGGGTCAGCGCCATTGCCCGCCACCCGGCAAAGTCGAGTGACAACAGCAGTGCCGCCAGCGGCGACAATAAAATCAACGGCAGTCCGGTAATCAGCCAGTGAGCGATCACTTTGCCCAGAACCGTGACTGGCAATGGCGTTGGCAGTAACAACAGCTGCTCCAGCGAACCGTCCAGAAAGTCATCGCGAAACAGACGCTCCAGCGCCAGTAACGACGCCAGTAACGCAGCCACCCAGGCGATACCGGGGGCAATGCGTGCCAGTTGCTGCGGATCAGGGCCAATACCCAGCGGGAACAGCGTAATGACAATCAGGAAAAACCACAGCGGGTTAATCACTTCCGCACCACTGCGGAAGGCAATTTTCAGCTCACGCTGAATCACACGGCCCAGCATCATGCCCACTCCGATACCAGACGAATTTTACGAACCCGCTCTGCGCTGTCTGGCAAATCCTGATGGGTGGTTAAAATCACCGCGCCTCCGTTATCGGCATGCTGCGCAAAACGCGCCATCAATTTTTCCACGCCAGCTTTGTCGATGGCCGTCAACGGCTCATCAAGAATCCACAAGGTTGCCGGACTGAGCCACAGGCGAGCCAATGCGACGCGTCGCTGCTGACCAGCAGAAAGCTGTGCCACTGGCACCTCTTCATATCCCAGCAAATCAACCTGCTCCAGAGCCTGGAAAATCGCGTCACTGTGGCTGTCGCCATGCCAGAAATGCAAATTCTCTAATGGTGAGAGTACCGATTTCACTCCCGGGTGATGGCCCAGATAAAGCAGATTTTGATGCCATATTTCCCGCTGCTGACGAATCGGCTGCGCCTGCCACAGCACGTCACCCTCTTCCGCCCGGCTCAATCCGGCCAGCAAGCGCAGTAGCGAGGTTTTACCTGCGCCATTTGGCCCCTCAATTTGCACGATGTCGCCTGCTTCAACACGAAAGCTCAGCCCGTTGAACAGGGTACGCTCATCGCGAACGCATGCGAGATTAATGACTTCGAGCATAAAAGGGGGAATCACGGCAATGAAATTAGGCCGGGATAATACCACAATGAATCTGTGGGCCGTAGTCTGTGAGCCATGTCACACCTACCCCAAACGGGGTAAACGGGTGGTTCAGATCAATAAATCGCTCAAAAAACCACCACAGTTAAAATCTTGTTACTCTTAAATTGAATCCACGTAACAAATCAAGCTTGCGCAAAACGGCTACGCTTATTACGCAATGGCATTATCACCGGAGGAAAATATGAAGCGTTCACCATCGGTTTCTCAAGCGAATAATGACGTTGAAAGCGAAGAAAAAACGCAAGGCACAGAGATTGAAGTCGATGAGGAGGCGTTACCCTCACGAGCCGCTGCCATCCATGAAGAGATACGTCAGGACGGGGAAAAGGAACTAGAGCGTGACGGTATGGCGCTGCTGTGGTCAGCGATCGCAGCTGGGATGTCGATGGGCGCCTCTCTGATGGCGAAGGGGATTTTCCAGGTCCATCTGGAGGGCGTACCTGGGGGGTTTTTACTGGAAAATCTTGGCTATACCTTTGGTTTTGTTATCGTAATTATGGCGCGTCAGCAGTTGTTCACTGAAAACACCGTGACAGCTGTGCTGCCCGTAATGCACAAACCCACGTCAGGGAATATTTTGCTGCTACTGCGCTTCTGGGGGCTGGTGCTGTCGGGTAATTTGATCGGGACGGCACTGGGTGCGCTGGCGTTTAATTATATGCCGATCTTTGATGAGGCAACCCGTCAGGCTTTCACCGTGATCAGTGAAAAAGTAATGGCAAACCCGCCGGGAGAGATGTTCGCTAATGCGGTGATTTCCGGCTGGATCATTGCCACCATGGTATGGATGTTTCCCTATGCCGGTGCCGCGAAAATTGTGGTGATCGTGATGATGACCTGGCTGGTGGCGCTTGGTGACTTAGCCCACATCGTGGTTGGTTCAGTGGAGGTGCTGTATCTGGTGTTTGCCGGCCGTATTCCCTGGCATGAATTCCTCTGGCCATTCGCCCTGCCGACGTTGCTTGGCAATATTACCGGCGGAACGCTGATTTTTGCTTTGATCAGCCATGCGCAGATTCGCAACGATATGAGCGAGGCGGCAAAAGCCAAAGCCCGTGCCGAGCAAAAACGCCAGGCGAAGTGTGAGAAATCACGCTAATTTGTTGAGATATTAAGCAAACGGGAAACAGGCGGTTAAATTTGCGTAGCTGCTGGGGTATACTGCGCGCCGACGTTCCCTTAGTTAAATGGATATAACGAGCCCCTCCTAAGGGCTAGTTGCAGGTTCGATCCCTGCAGGGAACGCCATGTCTGGTGTTACCCCTTCAAAACAACCAACGCGCCAGCGCCAGAGACACTCCGGCAATCGCAGCCATGCTCGCCATTAACCATTTTGTTTGTTTACCGATTTCCTCAAGAAGATCACTACGCGTTGCGTGGTTTGACTTAATAACCGCCAGATCGGTTTTCATTTCGCTCAGATCCTGTTCCAACTTTGACACACGAATTTCCATATTGGGCTTCCTCGCATAAGAACCTACTGTGAAACAAGTGATAATCACACCATGTTAGCAAAACCATTTTAACTACTCAGCATTGAAAATCACGCTAATTCACTGGCCAGAATCACAAAATGCGTAGGGTCTCTCAGGAAAAGCAGGACGTTGCATGACGTTGCAGAACGATCTCAGCGAGTGACAGATCTCATCCCTGCGTCTGCCGCCACGCCGAAGGCGTCACCCCATGTAACTGGCGAAACCGGTTACTGAAGTGACTGGAGGAGTGGAAACCACAGCGTAGTGCAATCTCGGTCAGCGGTAACGCCGTGTGCCTGAGCAAGGTCAGGGCTTCGTCCATGCGTCGGCGCATCACATATTGGTGTGGTGCCTCCCCGACGCTGGCGCGGAACATGCGCGCGAAATGGAACTCACTCAACGCCGCCTCAGCCGCGAGGTGTGCCAGCGTGAGCGGTTGATCCAGATGCGCATCGATATAAGCCAGAATACGACGTAGCACTACCGGGGCCAGCCCACCACGTATCTGCGGTGCTTGCCATTGCACATCGCTGTAATGCTGCAACAAATGCGTCATTAATAAGGTTGATGCGCTGCTGAGCATCAACTGGTTGGCTGGTTGTTGCCAGTCGGTGCTGAGCAGGAAATGACGATAGAGTTGAGTGATGCGATCATCCGCCGAGAATACCTTCTCATGCAAATTAAGCCGAGCCGGACTGCGATCCCAGATTTGTTCAGCCATCTGGCGCAGGTGTTGATCGGTGCAGTAAAGATGCACAAACGACAGGTCTGCACGAATATCCCACACCGATTCGGTGCCGGAAGGCATCAGACAAAAACGATCAGGGCCACCGCCATTACGCCAACCATGCTGGGTTTTGTGCCAGGTATCATAACCATCCGCAGTGTAGAGGCTGAGGGTGTGGTGATTACTCAGATTGGTCACGCGATCGCCGCTGTTGAACCAGGCTGCCAGCTTGATGCCGCTGCTTAGCTGCACGCTGTCACGCAACTGCGCTTTATGGCGCTGAAGCATAGTAAAAGTCTGGTAATCAGGCATGGTCAACATCACTCGCTGGGCAATAGCGCTTAGTTTACGGATTCAGACGGACAGAAAACAGGCCACATTGGGACGCAGAGGTAAAAAGCGCAAGATTTTGCAATTGTGGCGCAAGAGAATGCAAGCCAACCACCACAAGGGACGTCACACTCGCCGCAAATCTGTTGTGGAGAGAGCATATGAACCTGGTGTTATATCTGGCGGTGGTTTTAATCTGGGGCACCACCTGGATAGCAATTTTTTTACAGCAGGAAGCCGCTGATACGCCGGTCCTGGTGGCGGTGTTCTGGCGCTTTTTGCTGGCTTCGCTGGTGATGCTGGTGGTATTGAAACTGATTCGTCGCCTGAAAAAACTGGATGCGCAGGATCACCTGTTCTGTGTTTTGCAGGGTTGTTGTGTGTTTGGCTTCAATTTCGTCTGTTTTTATCATGCCGCAGCATGGATTAGCAGTGGTCTGGAGTCGGTGATTTTTTCGATGGCGGTGCTTTATAATGCCCTGAATAGCTGGATCTTCTTCCGTCAGCGTCCCCCCTTTCGTCTGTTACCTGCCGCGATTCTCGGGTTAGGTGGCATCGTTGCGCTGTTCTGGGGCGATATCCGCGCTGCGCATCCAGCGCCACAATTGTTGTGGGGTGTGGGTTTGAGCGCGCTTGGCACGCTGGGGTTCTCCTTTGGCAATATGATTTCGACGCGCCACCAGCGTCGTCAGCGTGATGTTCTGACCACCAATAGCTATGCAATGCTTTATGGCGCGCTGATCATGGCGGTGCTGGCCACGCTAAACGGTGATTCACTGGCCCCGGCACTCAATCTGCAATGGTTGGGTTCCATGAGCTATCTGGCGATTTTTGGTTCGGTACTGGGATTTGGTGCCTATTTCACCCTGGTGGGACGAATCGGGGCCAGTCAGGCCGCCTACAGCACGCTACTGTTCCCGCTGGTGGCGTTAACGTTATCCACCCTGTATGAAGGTTATCAATGGCATAGCAACGCGATTGTCGGCCTGGTGATGATTCTGGCGGGAAATATGGTGATGTTCCTACGCTGGCCGACCGCAAAACGCCTGAGTCTGGCCTGATGCACGAGAGCGGGCATTGCGCCCGCTCTCTGGTCCTCTTAGCGCCAGCCCTGCACGCCGATATTGAGCTGGTGAGGTTGATTGATCGCTTTTCTGGCGATCCAGTAAAGCAGTATGCGCTCATCGTCTCTGTCGCGATCGGCCATTGCCAGTAGTTTCAACGACAGCGTGGATTTATTCACTGGATGATGTTCATCGCTTAACTCGATCACCGCCTGACCGATGATGCAGCAAACTTCATCCTCACTCGACGCGGATTCATATGCTCGGTCTTTCATATTTCCTCCTGTTTGATGAGCTTTAAGCATGGCAAAATTTTATTAGTTTGCAGCCCATAAATGGCCTGAGACGCATCTGGTTACATATCACCACCTGATGCAACAATCTTTCATGCGCTGACACGCAATGCGTGCTAGCAAGTAGCGCAATGCCATTCATACCGGTTTCACTGCATTTCATTCCGTCGCTACAGCCTCTCACGCCTTTTCTCCCCATGCCTACGCGCGAGCGGATTACCATCGCTTCAGTTTCCGAATTCCCGGATGGGAGAGAAAAATATGCAAACCACCACATCAAATTATCAACGCACCCGCTGGCTCACCCTGGCTGGCACCATTTTGACTCAATTTGCGTTAGGTTCGGTCTACACCTGGAGCCTGTTTAACGGCCAACTGGCGCATAAGCTTGATGCCCCGGTCAGTCAGGTCGCGTTCTCGTTTGGTTTACTGAGCCTCGGCCTGGCGATTGCTTCATCGCTGGCCGGTAAATTACAGGAACGCTTCGGCGTACGTAATGTCACCATTGGTGCCGGTGTATTGATGGCGCTGGGTTTCTGGTTAACCGCGCATGCGGATAACCTGATGATGCTGTACCTCAGCGCAGGGGTACTGGTCGGGCTGGCTGATGGTGCCGGTTATCTGATGACCTTATCCAACTGCGTAAAATGGTTCCCGGAACGTAAAGGGGTGATCTCCGCCTGTGCCATCGGTGCCTACGGTTTGGGTAGCCTGGGCTTTAAATTTATCTGCGGCGCGCTGCTCAACAGCCAGGGGCTGGAAAACACCTTCGTGATTTGGGGGGTGCTGGCAATGACCATGATCATCCTCGGCGCACTGCTGATGCGTGATGCACCGGTCCAGCAGAGCAGCAGCACCTCCGCCGTGCAAAGCAAAGATTACACGCTGGCGCAGTCCATCCGTTTACCACAATACTGGATGCTGGCGCTGATGTTCCTCACTGCCTGCATGAGCGGTTTGTATGTGATTGGCGTGGCGAAAGATATTGGCGAGGGTCTGGTTCATCTCAGCACACAAACTGCGGCGAATGCGGTGACGGTGATTGCTATCGCTAACCTGAGTGGTCGTCTGGTGTTGGGTGTGCTGTCCGATAAAATGGCGCGTATCCGGGTGATTTCGCTGGCACAGGTGGTTTCACTGGCAGGGATGAGCATTTTGCTTTTCACCCACATGAATGAATCCACCTTCTTTATTTCCCTGGCCTGCGTGGCATTCAGCTTTGGCGGCACCATCACCGTCTTCCCGTCACTGGTCAGCGATTTCTTCGGCCTGAACAACCTGACCAAAAATTACGGCCTGATTTATCTGGGTTTTGGTATCGGTAGCGTGCTGGGATCACTGGTGGCATCGGTGTTTGGTGGCTTCACTATCACCTTCAGCCTGATTATGACCTTGCTGGTGATTTCATTGTTCCTGTCACTCAGCATCCGCCTGCCGCAACGCCACAATGTACAGGAGCCGGTACTACATCGCAGTTAAGTTCCAGGCCATGCCGTGCTTTCGGGCACGGCATGTTTTTATCCTTTAAATAACGGCTCCGCTATTCCCGCCACGTCCACCTCCACAGCAAAAATATCGCCCGACTGCGGATAACGTGTCAGCTCCTCGGCAGTTCGATGTTCACGCGATGAGGTGATATACAGGGTTTTCAAATCGGCACCGCCAAACGCGACCATCGTCGGCCAGCGCACCGGCAACGTAATCTCATCGACGATCTTCGCTGTCAGCGGATCAATACGCACCACCCGACCACCGTCAAATAGCGCAGACCAGTAGTAACCTTCGCTGTCCACCGCAGCACCATCCGGCAATCCCCCTTTGGCATCAAACTGACGAAAACGCTGACGCTCGCCAGGTTCGCCGTTTTGGACATTCAGTGGGTAGCGATACAGCACTTCATTGGGGGTATCGCTGTGATACATCCATTGGCGATCCGGTGAGAACGCCAGACCGTTGGAAATTTTCACGTCCTCAGCCATCACCGCTAATACACCATCAGGGGTAACGCGGCACAGTAGCCCACCATTTTTATCCTGTGGCTCCCACAGGCTGCCGCACCAGAAATTCCCCCAGGGGTCGACACGCCCGTCGTTGAAGCGACTCTTCGCTGCAACCCCCGGATTATCTGCCAGCTTACGCTGGGGTTTACCCTGTTGATCCAGCAGCCAGACGCCACTGCGCAGCGCCGCAATTAAGCCGCCCTGCTCACGCAGCCCAATACAACCCACCTCTTCCTGTTGAGGAAACGTATGCAACTCACCACTGACGGGATCGAAACGATGAATGGCAGGTGCCAGAATATCCACACACCACAGCACCTGTTCGCGTGTTGACCATAAAGGACACTCAGCCAACTCGGCCTGCAAGGCCAGTACATTTCTCACTTCACGCGCCATGATTGCTCCTTATTTATGCTGTCCCGACTGTAACCTGTATTTCAGAAACCTGCGCGATAAATCGCACCGCTAACGTCATCTATTTTAACTGAGAACAGATATTATTTAGACTTGCTTTTCAGACTAATCGCGTTATTATCATCAGGCATTCAGCTTATTCCGATTGGTTTATATTCCTTCCTGACAATCCTCTCTGCAAATTGAAATATTCAGAAATAGATCCAGAAATAACTCTACATTCGCTGCATCTTCGCTCCACTTTTCCACTGTAATCTGGCCTCATTGGAAAAGAGGAGGACTCTCCATGAAAAAACTAATTAAAGTTGCGTCTGTCGTTGCCGTCGTTGCCATGCTGAGTGGTTGTATTATTGATGGTGGTCACGGACGTGGACCTGGCTGGGGACCGCCACATGGGGGCTGGCACGGTGGCTGGCATCATGGGCCCGGACCAGGCAGACACTGGTAAGCGGGCAAAGCTAACACACAGCAAATAATAAAAAAGAAAAAGGGCGGGAAAATTTCCCGCCCTTCTTTTTTAACTTTTCACTGCGTAATTGCATTGATACCAGGCTTTCTTTAGTCCTGGAATATGACTATCCTGGGCGGGTAACGCTTCAACTTTATCAAATCCACGCTTGCTGCAATATTCAGCCAAATCTACTGCCATGGCATCTTTATTAAATGTCTGCGGATCGTAACGATACTGCACAGTATTTGAGCTGGGATCTTCATCTACACGCTCAAATCCTCCTGGGTGACTGACACTACAGCCAGACAATAATAACAGCGCGATGGCACCCATTAACCCATTTTTCATTGTGATGTCCTCATTTAGCACCGCAGTGTAAAAAGCAGCGCTGCGTCTGGCTATAGGAATGGGGAGCGAAATATCTGAACAAAGAAAAGATTTTACCAATTAAATTAATAAAACCAAACGGCTATTCTTATCACTTCTGTAGTGACATACTTTTCTCAGACAAAACGAAGTCCACGCCACACCAGGTGAATAACGTAAGAGACTGACTGATTGTGACCTTATTGCCCGTGCTGAGCGGGCTTTTTTTTGCCCGCTATCCGGTAAGACTGACCATTTTACGCAGAAGATTAGCCGCTTGTTTGTCAGGCAATGCGAGAATGCCGTTGTAGAGGTCAATCGACATCGCGCACATCGCCGAACGATCGACCGTGGTATCCGCAGGCATATTAAGTTGTTGCAGACGGTCACCCCATTTGCTGTACAACGTCTCCACCACTTTCTGCAAATCACGCTGCGCCGCCTGATTATCCAGCGGTTGCTCATCTCCGGTGCTTTGCGCCAGCAATTCGTCCAATGCCTGCGCATCACGCTGATTCAGTTGTGGTGGCAGCAATTGCTGTAAATTGACACCGCCATTCACCTGCGGGTAAAGAAACCGGAAGCAGCTTTGTGCATTCTGTTGTTGCAGCGCCTGCATCTCCTCGACGGAAACGCGAATGTAATTGAGGATGGCGGTATCACTGGCACGGACCAGACGTTGATTAACTAAATCGAATAGCCAGCCACGCATCTCGCCCAACGCTTCTTCCGGTGGCACCCCGGCCAGACGTTTATGCAACAACTCACGATTCAGGAGCTGCCACAACACGGGTTCCTGGGTTTTCAACAGCCGATAACCCGGTGCCTCGCTGAGTTGATTAGCGACTTCAGTCGCCAGCGCCTGCCGCTGCTGGCGTGGATGCAGCCAGCTAAACCACAGCAAATTGGCCAGCAACACCGGTAACAGAAAGAGCAGCACACCCTGCCAGAGACGCAATGCGGTGGTACGCAACAGCACAATAATGATCAGCGCCAGCAGCCCAAATGCCACCAGCGTAATAATGAAAAGCGAGAGCATGGAGCGGTTATTAATCCTTGCGTACGTCAATCAGAACCGGACAGTTGGCGCGTTCAATCACGGCAGCGCTGACCGAGCCTTTCAGCAGGCGGTTGAACGGCGAAAGATGGCGTCGTCCCATGATAATCATGCTGGCCTGCACGGCAGCCGACTGTGCAACAATGGTTTCCGCCGCTTCCCCGGCCAGAATCACCCCTTTTGCTGTCACCCCGGCGCGCATAATCGGTGCGAGCGCATGGCGCACCACCATTTCAGCGGTATTTTGTTCATCCTTTGCCACCAGAAAATCATCCGGATCTTCACCGGCATCAATCTCAATCGGCTGGTTGCAGGAAGAATAAGCCGGGTCGATGCAGCACAGCACCACTACCTGCGCCTGGTGCGCAAGCGCCTGTTCAATCGTCAGGGCGATCACTTTCTCCGCCACTGGAGAGTTATCAATGGCCATCAACAAGGTTTTCATCTGCGGTTATCCTTCAACAGCGGTCATTTTGCCAATTTCGCGGGTCAGCGCCTCTTTACACTTCAGGATTTCCTCACAATAACGCGCCTCGTGTTTACGAAAACGCGCTGTCGGCACCAGCAGTGAAATAGAGAAGCGGCCAAATAAAGTGTCGATCGCCACCGCCATGGTTGAGATGCCCTCCAGCGTCTCACCACGATCGTAGGAGAAGCCGGTTTTGCGCACTTCACCAATCAACTCCAGCAACTGCGGCAGCGTTTTGATGGTCATCTCCGTCAGCTCTTTATAGGCTTCGCCGACAATTACCCTGACATCTTCATCGCTCTCCAGCGCCAGTAAGGCCCGACCGCCCGAGGTGCTGTAGAGCGGCAGATTCAGCCCCATGCGCGGCACCACACGCAGTTCGCGTGACGCCACCACATAATGGACGATAGCCAGTTGGGTACCACTGGCGCGTGCCAGTGAGACAGTTTCATTCGTCTCTGCGGAAAGTCGTTCAAGAAAAGGACGCACCACTTCAACCACGTCACTGTGCACGCTGGAGATCAGCTTCAGCAGCGCCGGACCGAGGCGTAATCCGCCTGCGCCACTGCTGCGTACCAGTTGCGCATTATCCAACGCGGCGACAATACGTTGCACCGTCGAACGGGGTAAATCCACCGCCTGAGCAATCTCCCCCAGGCTCATACCGCCGGGATGCTCACCCAATGCATTTAGAATTTTTGCCGCGCGGGCGATGACCTGAATGCCGCCCGCTTTTTCATCCTCACGGCAGGAGGGGATTTCAACCATAGTGCGATCCTTTGTGGCCTGCCCTACTTTAGCGCGATTAACCGCACTTTTACACCCTGTATCACATTGCAATACAACATACCGGGATGTAATATGCGATCTGTATCACATCGCAATACACTGCATCAACATAACGAGAAACCTGCTATGAATGCCCAGCCCGCAGCGGCCCCGGCACCCCATCCTTTTACCCTGCGCCTTGCGCTCGGTCTGGTGGGTGTGCTGATTGCCGCCCTGACCGCCGGTTTAAACGATCGCGTCACCGATATTGCTCTGGCGGATATCCGTGCAGCCATTGGCATCAGTTACGATCAGGGTAGCTGGATCATTTCTGCTTACCAGGCTGCCGAAGTGGCCACCATGATGATTGCGCCCTGGTTTGCCGTCACCTTCTCGCTGCGCCGTTTTGCGCTTACCGTCTCGGCTGGCTTCATGATCACCGGCATTCTGCTGCCGCTGCTACCCAATGCCACCTTATTTATCACCCTGCGCATTATCCAGGGGCTGTTTGGTGGCGCTCTGCCCCCGTTACTGATGACGGTCGCGTTACGTTTCTTGCCTCCGCCGATCAAACTTTATGGCCTTGGCGCTTACGCGCTGACAGCGACCTTCGGCCCCAATCTTGCCGCCTCATTGGCTGCTTTCTGGACCGACGACGTCAGTTGGATGTTCGTGTTCTGGCAAGTGGTGCCCGCTATGCTGGTAGCCATGTTGCTGATTGGCTGGGGCCTGCCCCAGGACCCACTGCGTTTCGAGCGTTTCCAGCAAATGGATCTGTTCGGCATGCTGACCGGTTGCAGCGGTATCGCGTTGCTGATCCTCGCACTGACACAGGGTGAACGATTGGACTGGCTCAGCTCGCCATTAATCGTCGCGCTATTATTTAGCGCCGCGGCATTGCTGATTGTGTTCTTTATTAATGAATGGTTTCACCCGTTGCCATTGTTCAAGTTGCAGATGCTGCAACGCCACAACCTCGCGCACGGTCTGCTGGCACTGGCCGGGGTACTGATTCTGTCGCTTTCCGGTTCAGCCCTACCCTCGGCTTACTTTGGCCAGATCGAGGGTTTCCGTACCCTGCAATTTGCACCGCTGGCACTGACGGTGGGTTTACCACAGTTGTTAATCGCACCGTTGATTGCCGCGCTGCTGAATATCCGCTGGATTGACTGCCGCTGGATGCTGACCGCAGGCGTGGCATTGCTGGTGACCTCCTGCCTGCTCGGGATGCAAATCACCACCGACTGGGGGCGACAAAATTTCTGGCTGATACAAATTTTGCAGGCTTTTGGTCAGCCAATGGTGATTTTGCCGGTGTTGATGAGCGCCACCAGCGTCGTTGCCCCGCCGGAAGGTCCTTTTGCCTCCGCGATGTTTAATACCGTGCGCGGCTTCTCCAGCGTCGCCGCCAGTACGCTGGTGGAGTGGTTTATCAGCCACCGCGAACAGTTTCATTCCAATATCCTGGTGGGTAACGCCGCCAGCCGTTCGTGGTTGATGACCGCACCCACCAGCGCACAGGCAAGCAGCAGCTTCCCGCTTTTGCCGGATGGCAGCGCCAGCAGCAGTGAAAACCTGAGCGGTTTCGCCAGTCTGCTGAAGCATCAGGCGATGGTGCTCAGTTTGAGTGATAGCTATGTGATGCTGATCGGTTTCGCCGCACTGCTTCTGCTGCTCACCGCCTGGCTGCCAAAACGTGTCTGGCCGCCACAAACTCTGATTCAACCTGTTACAAACACGTCGAGATAACTGATATGCGTGCTTTTGCTCTGAAAAGAACGGTGCTGCTGAGCGCCTTACTGCTGGTGTTGCTGATCATGGCTTTTTTCGTCTGGTCGTCGATGACCGGCAATGATCACCGAACGGATGATGCTTACGTCAATGCGGATTACACGCTGGTTGCGCCGAAAGTCTCCGGCTATATCGCCAGCGTTAATGTGCAGGATAACCAGCGCGTCAAAGCGGGTGAACTGCTGGCGACGCTCGACGACCGTGATTATCGCGTCGCGCTGGAAACCGCCAAAGCCAATTTACAGGTCAGTGAAGCCAAGCGTCTGAGCAGCCAGGCGCAACTGGAGCAACAGCAATCCACCATTGACCAGGCAAAAGCGACACTGGCCGCCAGCCAGGCTTCAGCTCAGTATGCCGGTCAGAGTGCGGCGCGTTACGACAGCCTGTATAAAAGTGGCACCATCGCCGCCGATGAGCAGCAAAAAGCCACATCTACTCAGCGTTCCGCTGCCGCCACCGTACGCCAGAGCGAAGCGGCGCTGGCCGCCGCCGTGAAGGAAGTTGGTGTTTTGCAGGCAGCATTGCGTCAGGCAGAAGCGGATGTCACCGCCGCACAAGCCAGCGTCGATCAGGCACAGCTTAATCTGTCCTACACCCGTATCGTCGCCCCGGTCGATGGCATGGTGGGACAACGTTCGGTGCGACTCGGGGCCTATGTTACGGCGGGAACCCGTTTGCTGGCGGTGGTGCCGTTGCAGCAAACCTATATCACCGCCAACTATCTGGAAACGCAGTTGACGGATGTGCGTGAGGGGCAAAAGGTGTTGGTGCGGGTGGATGCCCTGCCGGGCAAGACATTTTCCGGCCATGTTGACAGCATTGCGCCCGCCACGGGAGCAACCTTTTCCGCCATTTCACCCGATAACGCGACAGGCAACTACACCAAGGTGGTGCAACGCCTGCCGGTGAAAATCGTGCTGGATCCCAACCAGGCCGATCTGGCGCAATTACGCGTTGGCATGTCGGCGATCCCGGAAATTGAAGTGCACTAAAAACGTGAGAAATATCTCAGAATGGATCTATTTCTTTTCGGAAAAATTACGCGTAAATTAGCGTTCGATCCTGTTCTGAGTTTGCTCTGAACGACCTGAGATGAAAGCGTGTAGCGGTGATGAACTCCACCTTTCTCTTATTCTGTCGCGTTACGCTGGTCTGGGATCACCATCGTCGTAAACGCTCAGAGGAGTTGTAGTGTGAAATACGCTTTGATGGGAATCTCTTTTTTCCTGTTAATCTGGGTCGGCACCTTCATGCTGATGCTCTAGTATCACCAGGAAGGGGCGACGGGATTGTCGCCCCTGAAACGGAAGGCTATTCTTCTTCTGTGGTTTTCACGGTTCCGGGCAAAATCCCGTCGGCACGGAACATCGCTTTAATTCCCCGCACCGCCTGACGAATACGATCGCTGTTCTCAATCAGCGCAAAACGCACATGGGTGTCACCGTAGTCACCAAAGCCGATACCTGGCGACACGCACACTTTGGCCTCCTGCAATAAACGTTTGGCAAACTCCAGCGAACCAAGATGCGCGTAATGGTCAGGAATTTTCGCCCAGACGTACATCGAGGCTTTGGGCATCTCGACCATCCATCCCGCTTCGTGCAGCCCTTTCACCAGCACATCACGACGACGTTTGTACTGCTCGGCGATATCGCGTACACATTGCTGATCCCCTTCCAGCGCAGCGATTGCTGCCACCTGCAACGGCGTAAAGGTGCCGTAATCGTGGTAACTCTTGATACGCGCCAGCGCCGAAACCAACTCTTTATTGCCGACCATAAAACCGATACGCCAGCCCGCCATGTTGTAGCTTTTCGACAGGGTGAAAAACTCAACCGCGACATCGCGTGCACCCGGCACCTGCATGATCGACGGCGCTTTCCAGCCATCGTAGACAATGTCGGCATAGGCCAGGTCGTGGATCACCAACACGTTGTACTGCTTCGCCAGCGCAATCACGCGTTCGAAGAAATCCAGTTCCACGCATTGCGCAGTCGGGTTGGACGGGAAACCGAGGATCATCATCTTCGGTTTTGGGTAGCTTTCACGAATGGCGCGTTCCAGCTCGTTAAAGAAATCGACGCCCGCCACCAGCGGCACAGAACGGACCTGCGCCCCGGCAATCACCGCGCCGTAAATATGAATAGGGTAGCTGGGGTTCGGCACCAACACGGTGTCGCCGTGGTCGAGGGTTGCCAGCATCAAATGCGCCAGTCCCTCTTTCGAACCGATGGTGACAATGGCTTCAGACTCAGGATCGATATCCACCTGATAACGGTCAGCGTACCAGCGTGAAATCGCGCGACGCAGGCGCGGGATCCCTTTCGAGGTGGAGTAGCCGTGAGTGTCCTCGCGCTGGGCCACCTGGCACAGTTTTTCTACGATATGCGGCGGCGTCGCGCCATCCGGGTTCCCCATCGAAAAATCGATGATGTCTTCGCCGCGCCGACGCGCAGCCATCTTCAATTCAGCGGTGATGTTAAAAACGTAAGGGGGAAGGCGGTCAATACGAGAAAAACGACGGGGTGTGCTGTTATCAGCCATGATGTCCTCTGGAGTACGTTAGCGCCCGGACCGTCCGAGCGACGTGGGTCACTGCTGTGACCGAACCAAGAACATAACGCGGTGATAACAGGATTGTCGAGAGCCGAAGATAATATTTTTATTTTTGCTGATTCAGACGCCCCAGCACCCAATCGTTCACCCATTGGCCGTTTAACAGATAATTATCCCGTAGCGTCCCCTCCAGCACAAAATCATTCTTCTCCAGAATGCGTCTTGATGGCCAATTCCCCTCCACCACCAGTGCTTTCAGCTTATGAAATTCGGCTTGCAGCAAAAACGTACAAAGCGCACCCAGCGCCTCGCTGCCATACCCCTGTCCGGTAAAACGATGCAGCATCATGTAGCCGACCTCGGCCTGGCGATAGGGTTCCCACTCCGGGTTGCAACCAAACAGGCCTATTGCTTCGCCGGTTTCACGCAAACGGGCCACCATGCACAACATGTGAAAACTGCTGACCTGCCAGGGAGCAAGGCGTTCCGTAAACCGCTGACGGATATCCTCTTCATCGGGGATTTCACTTACCCAGATCATGGTCGCGGCATCTTCATGTACCGCTTTGAAAATCTGCCAGTCTTCCGGCTGGAGGCGGTTGAGGGTCAAACGGGCTGTAACTAATTGCATGGCTGCGCTCCGAAAAAGGCTTAGGCCAACATAACAAACCGCACCGGTGACAACCAGTCTCAGCGCAGGGAAAAGCTAATCCTCTTTTTACTACTCAACTTTTCCTCTTTTTGCGTTTTACACGATAAAAATTGATCCTGGCCATAAGAAGTGTCTGAGGCCGGTCAGGGCGCTGGCGGATCGCGATCACATTTTTTATCATAGCCCTACCCTCCGGTTACTGACGAGATGCCTGTGCCTTCTCACTTTGACATGCTGCTGGCGGTATTTGACCGCGCCGCGCTGATGCTGATTTGCCTGTTCTTTCTCACCCGGACGCGCGCATTTCGCCAGTTACTACAGAAAGATGAACACTCGCGTCAGGAAAAAGTGGTGGTGACAGCGATTTTTTCGCTGTTTGCCCTGTTCAGCACCTGGTCAGGTATTGATGTCGATGGTTCACTGCTTAACGTGCGCGTGATTGCCGTAATGTCAGGTGGCATTTTGTTTGGCCCGTGGGTCGGCATCGCCACCGGGGTGATTGCCGGCTTGCATCGTTTTCTGATTGATATTCATGGCATTACCTCGATTCCCTGCCTGATTACCAGCATCATTGCCGGTATCGCCTCGGGGGCGATTAATCGTCGGGTGAGCAAGGAACAGCGTTGGCGCGCCGGTATTCTCGGCGGCATGTTATGTGAAACCCTCACCATGCTGCTGATTGTGCTGTGGGCCAGACCGATGTCACTCGGCCTGGATATTGTTTCCGAGATTGCGCTGCCGATGATCCTCGGCGCTTCCAGCATCGGTTTGATTGTGTTGCTGGTACAGAGTGTCGAAGGTGAAAAAGAGGCGATTGCCGCGCGACAGGCCAAGCTGGCGCTGGAAATTGCCAACAAGACGCTGCCGTTGTTCCGCCAGATTAACAGCCACTCGTTGCATCAGGTATGCGACATCATTCGTTGTGAAATCAATGCTGACGCCGTGGCGATCACCAATACCAAACAGATTCTCGCCTACGTCGGCTACGGCGCGCAAAACTATCAGAATGGCGACGACGGCCTCAGCCCGACCACCGCGCAGGCGATCACCAGCGGTAAAATCATCATCAAGAATAATGACGAAGCGCACCGTACCAAGGATATTCACTCAATGCTGGTTATTCCCCTTTTGGAAAAAGGGGAAGTCACCGGCACGCTAAAAATCTATTATCGCCGCGCTCACCGTATCACCGGATCACTAAAAGAGATGGCCGTGGGGCTGTCGCAAATCATCTCTACCCAGTTGGAAGTGTCCCGCGCCGAGCAACTGCGTGAGATGGCAAACAAAGCTGAACTGCGTGCCTTACAAAGCAAGATCAACCCACATTTCCTGTTTAACGCCCTGAACGCCATTTCAGCATCGATTCGAATGAACCCGGATACCGCACGCCAGTTGGTAATTAATCTGTCGCGCTATTTGCGTTACAACCTGGAACTGAATGACGACGAGCCAATCGATATCAAAAAAGAGCTGTGGCAGGTGAAGGATTACATTGCCATCGAACAGGCACGCTTTGGTGACAAGCTATCGATGATCTATGACATCGACGAAGACCTGCATTTTACCTTGCCCAGTCTGCTGATTCAGCCGCTGGTCGAGAATGCCATCGTGCACGGCATCCAGCCCTGTCGCGGCAAAGGCGTGGTGACTCTCAGCGTCAAAGATCTCGGTGATCGGGTGCGGGTGGCGGTACGTGATACCGGAGCCGGAATCAGTGAAGAGGTAATGGCACGCGTGGCGCGGGATGAGATGCCCGGTAATAAAATCGGCCTGTTGAATGTACATCATCGGGTGAAGTTGCTCTCCGGCCAGGGATTGACCATAGAGCGCCATCAACCTGGCACCGAAATCTCCTTTACCCTCAGTAAACATGGCCATCGACTACCAGCAACACAGGCCAGCGTGACGGAGACTTCAGCGTGAAAGCCATTATTGTTGAAGACGAGTTTCTGGCACAGCAGGAACTGAGCTGGATGATTCAGCATCACAGCCAGATCACCATCGAAGCCTGTTTTGATGACGGACTGGAAGTCCTGAAGTATCTGCAAAACCATCGGGTCGATGTCATTTTCCTCGACATCAATATCCCCTCGCTGGATGGCATGTTGTTGGCGCAAAACATCAATCAATTCGCCCATAAGCCGTTAATTGTGTTTATTACCGCGTGGAAAGAGCATGCGGTAGAAGCCTTCGAGCTGGAGGCTTTTGACTACATTCTGAAGCCGTATCACGAATCACGCATCATCACCATGCTTAACAAGCTGGAGGCGAGCTGGCAACAGCAGCAGTCCCCCGCCAGCAGCCCGCAGGCTATTGCCCAGCAGACGGTAAATCTGGTGAAGGATGAGCGCATCATCGTCACCGATATTAACGATATTTATTATGTTGAAGCCCACGAGAAACTGACGTTCGTGTATACGCGACGCGAAGCGTATGTGATGTCGATGACCATCAGCGAGTTTTGTAGCCGCTTACCCGAGACGGCTTTCTTTCGCTGCCACCGTTCATACTGTGTCAACCTGAGTAAAATCCGCGAGATAGAACCCTGGTTCAACAATACTTATCTGGTGAAATTACGCGATTTGGATGCGCAGGTGCCGGTGAGTCGTAGCAAGGTGAAAGCGTTTCGGCAACTGATGCGCTTATAAGGCGAGCAGCGCTGGAGGCCACTCGCCTGCGGGAAATTACAGCACGCGACCCAGTGTCTGACGCAGATGCGCGCCTGCACCAAGCAAGCCCGGCTGATCGTGCGTAATCATAAACACGGGGATATCAACCAGATAGTCGCGGAAGCGGCCCTTGTCTTCAAACGCGGCGCGGAAGCCGGAGGCTTTAAAGAAGTCGAGGAAACGCGGCACAATACCACCGGCGATATACACGCCGCCAAAGGTGCCGAGATTCAGCGCGAGGTTGCCGCCAAAACGTCCCATGATGACGCAGAACAACGACAATGCGCGGCGGCAATCGATGCAGCTGTCTTTCAGCGCGCGTTCGGTCACGTCTTTAGGTTTCAGGTTTTCCGGCTCGCGCTGATCCGATTTGACGATAGCGCGATAGAGATTAACCAGCCCGGAACCGGACAGTACACGTTCCGCTGAAACATGGCCCAGTTCCGCGCGCAGCACTTCCAGAATCTCGCCCTCTTCTTCGCTGTTCGGCGCGAAATCAACATGGCCGCCCTCGCCCGGCAGACTGACCCAGCGCTTATCGACATGCACCAGATGGCTGACGCCGAGGCCGGTGCCCGCGCCGTAAATAGCGATCGGCTTATCTTTCACCGGGGCTTTGCCGCCAAACTGAATCACATCACTTTCCGCCAGCATCGGCACCGCCATTGAGATGGCGGTGAAGTCATTGATGATCTCAAGATGAGCAAAACCCAGGCTCTCTTTCATCTGCTTCGTGGAGAAAGCCCAGTCATGGTTGGTCATTTCGACCCAATCGCCGGTGATCGGGCAGGCAATGGCGATGCAGCCATCTTTAATATCCTGCTTCTGCTCATCCAGATAGTGACGAATCACCGCTTCGAGATTGTCATAGTCTGCTGTTGAGAATGTTTTGGCCTGGGAGATGGCACCGGTTTCCACCTCACACAGGGCGAGACGGGCATTGGTGCCGCCCACATCGCCGACCAGGGCGTATTTTGTCATTCTTCTGCTGCTCCGCTTGGGTCATAAATAATTGCAAGACACTATAAAAGCCTGCCAATAAAACAACAACGCCCATCAGTGCGTCAGATGGGCGTAATCACTCAGGTGCGACCACATCCTGCCATGCAGTGGCTGGACTGCACAGAGGCAACTGTCCGAATTCAGCCGCCGTTGCGCTGATGCAGCGAGGCAGTCACTTTACGCAGCAATGGTGGGATATCTTCTTTATCCAGCACCACTTCCACCAGCGACAAACGCTGATTATTCGCCAGCCGTGCCATCACCGCCTCCAGTTGCACCGTTTCGCTGACGCGCCAGCTTTGCGCTTCTCCCGTCAGACTGAGCGCCTGCGGCAGCGCAGTCCAGTTCCACTGCGCAATGTCGTTGTAACGCTGATGCGCGCCATGAATCGCGCGTTCGACGGTATAACCTTCATTATTGAGAAGAAAAATAATCGGCTGCTGACCATCGCGCTGCATGGATCCCAGCTCCTGGATGGTTAACTGCGCCGAACCGTCGCCGATGATGAGAATTACCCGCCGTTGCGGCTGCGCGGTTTGCGCACCAAAGGCGGCGGGTAAAGTATAGCCAATCGAACCCCAGAGCGGCTGAACCAGCAATTGCACATCCTCGGGGAGGCGTAAAGCGGCGGCACCAAAGGCGGCAGTACCTTGATCGGCAAGGATAATATCACCTGGCAGCAGGAAACGCTGCATTGCCTGCCAGAAGGCATGCTGACTGATGAAAGCATCATCATCCGATGTATCTTCCCGTGTCGCCATGCCACCGATAGCCCAACGTTCGCCATAACGTCGGAACAAAGGTTCCAGCACGCCCAGCGCTTCTGCCATGCTTAAGGGCGAGAAGGTTTCCCCGGCAACCACAGCATGGAACGGTTGCAGGTCGATAAGTTTTTCTGTGGGGAGCTGCTGGGTAAAACCGGCGGTTAAGGTATCGGTGAAACGAACACCGACGCAGACAGTCACGTCAGTTTCTTCTATGGCCGCCCGCACCGCTGGCGTACTGCCCTCCCCGGCATAGGTGCCGACAAAGCCTGGCTGCTGCTCATCCAGCACGCCTTTGCCCATCAACAGGGTGGCGGCAGGAATGGCACGCAGCTGACGCAGGGCAGCCAGGGGGGATTGCAGTTGCCAGCGCGCGGCAAGGAAATCGGCCAGCAGCGCCACATGTTGAGCCGATGACAGCATAGCTTCCGCCGCTGTCGCAAAGGCATCTACCGCGGAAGGAAGCGACGTGATGGCAGAGGATGGCAGCGGTAAGGTGACCTCGGCCTGAGCAACATCGACCGCCAACAGCAAATAACCAGGGCGGTGTTGATACAGGGCTTCACCCATCACGCGATCGATTTCCTGTACCGCATTCTCTGCGGTCAGCACCGCGCTCGCCGCACTCACCTCCTGCGCCATACGGCTGAAGTGACGGAAATCGCCATCGCCCAGAGAATGATGGACACAATCCCCCTGGCTCTGTACCTGGCTGGCCGGTGCACCCACGATATGAATCACCGGTACATATTCGGCGTAACTGCCAGCGATACCGTTGATCGCACTTAACTCGCCGACGCCGAAAGTGGTCAGCAAGGCGGCAGCGCCGTTACAACGGCCATAACCATCCGCCGCATAGGCCGCATTCAGCTCGTTAGCGCAGCCGACCCAGGTGATATCGGGATGCGCAATGACGCTATCGAGAAACTGTAAATTGTAATCCCCCGGCACGCCAAACAGGTGCCGGATCCCCGCTTGCTGTAAACGCATCAACAAAAATTCGCCAACTTTGAGGGTTTTCATGCGCAGCGACTCCTTGGTGGGTTATATCTGGAGTATTAGCGATGCGGCTGAATTGGTTAGATTTTCAACATCATTTCTCAGAATGATCTGGCAACAGAACGTTACGATGACGGAAAAATCCGTAAGTTGCGATCGCCGACGCGTTTGCCATTAGTGTAAACGCATACACTGCTATGCTGATGACACTTTCTCCCCCTTTGAGACAGGAACGCTGCATGAGTGTTTTTCCCCATCCCGAACGTTATCAACAGATGCAATATCGCCGCAGTGGTCGTAGTGGCCTGAAACTTCCAGCGATTTCGCTTGGCTTGTGGCACAACTTTGGCGACAGCACCCGGGTTGATAACAGCCGCGAACTGCTGCGCCACGCTTTTGATTGCGGCATCACGCATTTTGACCTGGCAAATAACTACGGACCGCCGCCGGGATCGGCTGAAGAGAATTTTGGGCGCATTCTGCGGGAGGATTTCCGTGGCTATCGTGATGAGTTGTTAATCTCCACCAAAGCCGGTTACACCATGTGGGATGGCCCCTATGGTGACTGGGGTTCGCGCAAGTATCTGATTTCCAGCCTCGATCAAAGCCTGAAACGCATGGGGTTGGAATACGTGGATATCTTTTATCACCATCGTCCGGACCCGGAAACCCCGCTGGAAGAAACCATGCGGGCGCTGGATCAGGTGGTGCGCCAGGGCAAAGCGCTGTATGCCGCCATCTCAAATTACCCGGCAGAGCGCGCCGCTGAAGCGATTGCCATTCTGCGCGACCTCGGTACGCCCTGCCTGATTCACCAGCCACGCTACTCGATGTTTGAGCGCGCGCCGGAACAAGGGTTGCTGGATGTATTGGGCGACAATGGCGTCGGCTGCATCGCCTTCTCACCACTGGCTGGTGGCGTTCTGACTGACCGTTATCTGCAAGGTATTCCCGAGGATTCAAGGGTGGCCAGCGGCAGCAAATTCCTGCGTGAAGACCAACTGACACAGGAAAAAATGGCCAAGGTCCGTGCATTGCAAAACATTGCACAGCAGCGTGACCAGAAACTGGCGCAGATGGCGCTGAGCTGGGTGCTGCGTGATACCCGCGTCACCTCAGTATTGATTGGTGCCAGTAAAACTGCGCAAATTGATGATGCCGTTGCCATGCTGAGCCAGCCTGCGCTGAGCGAAGCAGAGTTAGAGGCCATCAACGCGATTCTGGTGTAACCGCTTTCCCGCCCGGCCAAGGCCGGGCTTCCCTTCCGGCAGAAAACTCTTATTTCAGATTATCCTCAATGTATTCAGACTACGTCTTAAGGTCTTTTTGGTCCGATCTGGCAGACTAGCGCAACGGTAGCAATCGATAAGCTGCCGGAAAGGAGAATTATGAAACGTGGAATTTTGTTTGCCGCTTTGCTGGCAACGCTGTCCCCACTGGCACTACACACATCCCATGCCAGTAGTGCCACCATTAATCTGGCCCCTGGCATCACCCTGCATTTAGGCGATCGCGATCATCGAGGTTACTACTGGGATGGTGGCCGCTGGCGCGAACCGCGTTGGTGGAATGATCGCTATCGTTATCACGATCATCGTTGGTGGCGTCATGAGGAGTGGCGTCGACATGAGGCGTGGAAACGCGAGCAGGAACGTCGCCGTCATGAGCGCTGGCGTTATGAGCATCGTCATGACCATCATGGACATGGTCACGGCCATGACCACGGTCGCGACCGTTACTAATTTCGGCTTATTCCTCTGCGCAATAAATCGCGCCGCTACAACAAAAAGGTGTGCATCTGCACACCTTTTTTATAATCCCAGCGCCTGCCCGACCAGCAGATAAATATTCAGCGCCACCACTAACCCGACAATCACCCAACCGACGGTTTGCATCAGACGTGAGTTAACCATCTCAGCCCCCATCAGCTCACGGTTGCCGGTAAAAAACAGCAGCGGCACCAACGCCAGTGCGATACCGAAGCTCAGCAGCACCTGACTAAACACCAGAATGCGTGTCGGATCCCAGCCTGCCCAGATCACAATAAAAGAAGGCAGCATGGTAATAGCGCGACGTAACCACAGCGGAATCTGGAAACGGATAAAGCCCTGCATGACCACCTGCCCGGCGAGGGTTCCCACCACCGTAGAAGACAACCCTGCTGCCACCAGACTCAGACCAAATACCGTCGCCGCAGCATGGCTTAACAACGGTTGCAGCGTCAGATACGCCTGATCCAGATCGGCGATGCCGGTGTGACCGCTGAAGTGAAACGCTGCCGCTGCGGTTGCCATCATCGCCAGGTTAACAAACCCGGCAATGGTCATGGCAATCGCCACATCCAGTTTGGTGGAGGAGTAACGCTGTCCTTTGGTGCCCTGATTACCGTATTGCGTCAGTGCCGAATGCAGATAAATCACATGCGGCATAATGGTGGCACCGAGTACGCCGGCAGCAAGGAATACCGCATCCGCCGTCGGCAAGGATGGCAGCGCCATGCCGGTAATCAACTCGCTGACTTTGGGCTGGGAGAAGAACAACTCAACAATATATGCCGCGGCCACAAACAGCAGCAACCCGCCAATAACCAATTCGAGGGGCTTTTGTCCACGATTTTGCAGCATTAGAATCAGGAAGGTCGCGATACCGGTCAGCACCGCACCCTGGAAAAGCGAGATACCAAGCAACAACTTAAAGCCCAGCGCGGCACCGATAAATTCGGCCAGGTCGGTCGCCATAGCGATGATTTCGGCTTGTACCCAGTAAAACCATACCGCCGGACGTGGGAAGCGATCGCGAATATGTTCCGCGAGATTTTTGCCGGTAGCGATACCCAGCTTAGCTGACATGAGCTGAATCAGCATTGCCATGATATTCGCCCAGACCACCACCCACAGCAGTTTGTAGCCGTACGCAGCCCCCGCCTGAATATTGGTGGCGAAATTGCCGGGATCGATATAACCGATAGCCGCGATGAAGGCCGGTCCCAGCAAGGCAAGTTTTATCTTTCTGGCTCCGCGAGCAGCGCGCTCAGCGGTGCGGCTTTCTGACATAGTTTTTGACCCTGTCTTAACGCTTGTTGACCCGAACAGGTTACGGGGCAGGCGCGGCAAGTGAAATATGGTTATAGTTATCGCTTTAATAGATAGTGCTATAAAGTATAGCCTTTGCTATACATTGCGGTAAAGCCAGGTTTTGCCAAAATGTGTGCAACAGGAATCAATCTACCCTCGGCTCATTTTATAGACAATGACTTTGTGGTTATTTTTGTTGTAACAAGTGTGTGAAGAAGTTGTGATGGTTGAGACTAATCTTAAAAATATGTCGATAGTTAATACTTATAATGTGGTTTAGATCTCGTTTTTAAGTAACGCGTTACATAGAATACGCAGCAAAATACAACCCTCCTCAAATTTGGAGCCGACATGTCCCATATTTTGCACTTTCTTTTGGCATTGGTGGTGGTAGCCGTGCTGGCCTTATTGGTCAGTCACGATCGTAAAAGCATCCGTATTCGCTATATCGTTCAGCTTCTGGTGATTGAAGTTCTGTTGGCCTGGTTCTTCCTGAACTCTGAAGCGGGTCTTGGCTTCGTGAAAGGGTTTGCAGGCCTGTTTGACCATCTGCTCAAGTACGCCGCAGAAGGGACTAACTTCGTGTTCGGCAATATGAATGAAAAAGGCCTCGCCTTCTTCTTCCTGAATGTGCTGTGCCCGATTGTGTTTATCTCCGCCCTGATCGGTATTTTGCAACATTTCCGCATCCTGCCGTGGGTGATTCGTGGCATCGGTACCGTGCTGTCAAAAATCAATGGCATGGGCAAGCTGGAATCCTTTAACGCCGTCAGCTCTCTGATTCTGGGACAATCAGAAAACTTTATCGCCTATAAGGATATCCTCGGCAAAATGTCACAGCGCCGCATGTACACCATGGCGGCTACCGCGATGTCCACAGTGTCTATGTCGATCGTTGGCGCTTACATGACCATGCTGCAACCCAAATATGTGGTTGCCGCGCTGGTACTGAACATGTTCAGTACCTTTATCGTGCTGTCGCTGATTAACCCGTACCGCGTCGATAGCGAAGAAGATCTGCAATTGCAGGACCTGCACAAAGGTCAGAGCTTCTTCGAAATGCTGGGCGAATACATCCTTGCCGGTTTCCGTGTGGCGATTATCGTTGCGGCGATGTTGATCGGTTTTATCGCCCTGATTTCCGGCCTGAATGCGCTGTTTGATGTGATCTTCGGCATCAGCTTCCAGGGCGTGCTGGGTTATGTCTTCTATCCGTTTGCCTGGGTGATGGGCGTGCCTTCCAACGAAGCGTTGCAGGTTGGCAGCATCATGGCGACCAAACTGGTTTCTAACGAATTCGTGGCGATGATGGATCTGCAAAAAATTGCCGGTCAGCTGTCACCGCATGCGGAAGGTATTCTGTCAGTGTTCCTTGTCTCCTTTGCTAACTTCTCCTCTATCGGGATTGTGGCAGGTGCGATTAAAGGTCTGAACGAAGAACAGGGCAACGTGGTGTCCCGCTTCGGTCTGAAACTGCTGTACGGCTCTACCCTGGTGAGCGTGCTTTCCGCTGCGATTGCCGGTCTGGTGCTGGGCTTCTGATGTTAAGGGCGGGCTTCGGCTCGCCCTTCTCTTCTTTATTATTCCTATCCGTTATATCTCCTTTTTTTACCCCGCTCTCCGCGCCTGACGCTTCTTCACGTCAAAACGCAAAACCTTTGCACAATATTGAATTTCCGTTGCCACCGCCCGCGCCCGTAGCTTTTCTCCATGACTTCACATCAGGAGAACACTATGAGCATTCAGTTTCTTGGCATGATTGGCCACCGCCTCGCCTCCGAAATCATTCCAGCCAACGGCCCGTTATTTGATAAAGACTACATCGCCCGCTTCGCCCGCGCCCATGAAGACGCCGGGTTTGACCGCATCCTGGTCGGTTACTGGTCCGATCAACCGGACGGTTTTCTCGTCACCGCCCATGCCGCCGCCCATACTTCGACGCTGAAATTCCTGCTGGCCCATCGCCCAGGTTTTGTGGCACCCACCCTTGCCGCGCGCAAACTGGCTTCGCTCGATCACCTCACCGATGGCCGCCTGGCGGTGCATATCATCAGCGGCGGCAGCGACAGTGAACAACGCCGCGATGGTGATTTCCTCAATAAAGCCGAACGCTACGCGCGTACCGATGAATTTCTGACGGTGCTGAAGCAGAGTCTGGAATCGACGCAACCCTACAATCACCAGGGAACGTTCTACCAGGCCGAGCAGGCGTTCTCCGCGATTAAGCCGTTGCAGAAAAAGCTGCCGATCTATTTTGGCGGTTCGTCAGCAGAAGCGATTGATGTCGCGGCACGCCATGCCGATGTGTTCGCCTTGTGGGGCGAACCGTTGAAAGGCGCAGAAGAGACGGTGCGCAGCGTTCGTGCTGCCGCCGCAAAACAGGGGCGGGAAATTGATTTCAACATTTCTTTCCGCCCCATCCTCGGTAGCACCGAAAAAGAGGCCTGGGAACGTGCCGAGTACATTCGCGAAACGGCCGGGAAACAGTTGGCGGAAAGCGGTTATACCTTCGGCTTGCCAAAACCACAGAGCGTCGGTGCACAGCGCTTGTTAGCTGCCGCCAACGAGGGCGAACGCCACGATAAAGTGCTGTGGACCGGCGTCGCCAAACTGGTGCAGGGTGGCTACAACTCCACCGCATTGGTTGGCACGGCCGAACAGGTGTCTGACGCGCTGCTGGATTACTACCGCCTCGGCATCCATAACGTGCTGATTCGTGGTTTCGATCCCCTTAACGATGCGGTGGAATATGGCCGCGAATTGCTGCCACTGACGCGCGAAAAAGTCGCGGCTGTCGATCGCCATGAAAAAAGGAGTGCCTGATGCGGCTGGCTGCTTTATTTGCCGGTCTGACGCTGGCGCTATCGCTTAATCCGTTGTTTGCCGCCGAGAAAGTCACTTTGCGCCTCGGTGATGTAAAGGGTGACCGCTTTGCAGCGCTGAAGGCGTCTGGCGAGCTGACCAACCTGCCTTATGACCTTAAGCTCACGGCATTTGACTCCGGTGCACCGGTGCAGGAAGCGCTGAACGCCGGGGCGTTGGATGTCGGTTTCACCGGCGATCTGCCGTTCCTGTTTGTCTATGCTGCGGGGGCCCCGGTGAAAGCGGTAGGTGCGTGGCAAAACAACCCGGATAGTATCGCCCTGCTCACTCGTCCCAATGCCGGGGTGCACAGCTTGCAGGATTTGAAAGGCAAGCAAATTGCGGTGAATCGCGGCGGCTGGGGCCATTATCTGATTCTCGGTTTGCTGGAACGCGCGGGCCTTAAGCCCAGCGACATGACGTTGCGCTTCCTCGGTCCGGTGGATGGACGTGCCGCGTTAACCTCGGGTGCCGTGGCCGCCTGGGCACCGTGGGAACCTTATATCGCAACCTCTACCGCCGTCGATGGTACGGTGCGTGTGCCACAAGGCGGTGGCAAGGGCATTATGTCGGGATATTCCTATGCGCTGGCGCGTGATGAGGCACTGAGTAACCCGGAAAAACGCAAAGCCATCGCCGATTTGCTGGTGCGCTTAGCCAAAGCGCAGGTTTGGGCGCAGCAGCATCCCACTGAGTTCGCCCAGGTTCTGGGAAAAACCCTCAATATGCCAACCAGCATTACCGCCAGTTGGATCGCTGATGCGCGCATTCGTCCGTTGGTATTCGATGCCAGCCTGATTGGTACGCTGCAAAAATCGGCGGATTTTTTCCACCGTTACCAGGTGTTGCCAAAGCAGGTTGATGTCAGCAAAGCGTTTGATTTCAGCCTCGCCGCCGGGGCCAATCAGGTGGCAAAAAGTGTTCAGGGGGATAAATCATGAGAGAACTTCAGCACCACCGGTTACGTACCTTTGTCGGCAATCTGGCGCAACTGCTCGATAGCCATCCTGATGAGCAATCTCTGTTGCAACGCGCCAGTGCCTGGCTGGCTGAGTTGATCCACCATGACGACTGGCTGGACGAAGCCTTTACCCAACCGCATCCCCAACATTATCAGCAATATTTGTTGTACGCCGATGCGCAGCAGCGCTTCTCGGTGGTGAGCTTTGTCTGGGGACCGGGGCAGCAGACGCCGATACACGACCATCGCGTCTGGGGCTTAATTGGCATGCTACGTGGCGCGGAGATATCCCAGTCATGGCAACCCGGCCCCAACGGTTTACAACCGGAAGGCCCGCCGGTACGCCTTGAGCCAGGCAGCGTAGAGGCGGTATCTCCTACGGTGGGCGACATCCATCGTGTCAGCAATGCCTTTGACGATCGGGTATCCATCAGCATCCACGTCTATGGCGCCAATATCGGCGCGGTTAAGCGCGCGGTGTATCGCGAAGACGGCAGCGAAAAAGAGTTTATCTCCGGCTACAGCAACCGTTACTTACCAAACATTTGGGATCTTTCACATGACTAAACCGGTTTTTCCGTTACGCCAGGCGGCCGACATTCTGACCGCGCTGCGTCAGCAGCAGGAAGTGGCACTGGTCGATGTGCGCGATGAAGCGCTGTATGCCACGGGTCATCCGTTGTTTGCGGTGAACATCCCGTTATCCAAACTTGAACTGGAGTGGCTGGATCGCATCCCGCAGCGTGCTACCGCCATTACCTTATACGACAATGGCGAGGGTCTGGCGCAAACGGCTGCGGAACGCATTGCAGCATTGGGTTACCACAATGTCGCGTTGTTGGCGGATGATCTGCCAGGCTGGCAGGCCGCCGGAGGGGAGCTGTTTATTGACGTGAACTCCCCCAGTAAAGCTTTCGGTGAACTGGTGGAACATCATAACCAGACACCGTCGCTCTCCGCCGATGAGGTACATAGCCTGCTGAACGGCGACCACGATGTGGTGGTGCTGGACGCACGCCGCTTTGATGAATACCAGACCATGAGCATCCCACACGCTACCAGTGTACCGGGCGGTGAGTTGGTGTTGCGGGTGCGCGACCTCGCCCCCTCTCCGGAAACCACAGTGATCGTTAACTGCGCAGGCCGCACGCGCAGCATCATCGGCACGCAGTCACTGGTGAATGCCGGAATCCGTAATCCGGTGTTTGCACTACGGAACGGCACTATCGGCTGGACACTGGCGGGACATCCGCTGGATAAGGGACAGGACCGCCGTTATGGTGCAACCAGCGAAATCGCACAGCGCCAGGCGGCGGCAAAAGCGCGTGAACTGGCGGATCGCGCGGGCGCGGAACGCATTACGCTCGACACACTGCATCGTTTGCGACAGGAGCCTCGCACCACTTATCTGTTTGATGTGCGCGATGCACAGGAATATGCCGCCGGATATGTCCCCGGCAGTCGCCATGTTCCAGGTGGTCAACTGGTGCAGGAAACCGATCACTACGCCAGCGTACGTGGTGCGCGCATTGTATTGATTGACGACGACGGCGTGCGTGCCAATATGGCGGCCTCCTGGCTGGCGCAACTGGGTTGGCAGGTGGCGGTGCTGGAGGGTTTGCAGGTCAGTGATTTCAGTGTGACGGGCAACTGGCAAGCTCAGGTTCCGCCTGTCGCACAGCCAGAATTTGTCTCACCGCAACAGCTTGCCAGTTGGCTGGCTGAAGGACAAACCCAGGTGTTGGATTTCACCACGCGCGTCAATCACCTCAACAGCCATATTCCCGGTGCAGCCTGGCTGCTGCGCTCCACCCTGCAACAACAGGGCAACGCCTTATTGCCTGAAGCGCGACGTTATGTCCTGACCTGCGGCAGCAGTTTGCTGGCGGGCTATGCGGTCGAACAGATTGCAGAGCTGAGCGGAAAGCCGGTATATGTGTTGGAAGGCGGTAACGCCGCCTGGCGCGCGGCGGGCCTGCCAACCGAACAAGGAGAACAGCGGTTGCTGTCACCAGCGATTGACCGTTATCGCCGTCCGTATGAGGGCACCGATATTGAGCCGACGGTGATGCAGGCTTATCTCGACTGGGAATATGGTCTGGTGGCGCAGTTGGATCGCGATGGAACGCATGGATTCAGGGTACTCAAGCCAGTGTCACAGGCAGTGACCGTCTGACTGGTAGCGGCGCGATTTATCGCGCTGTTTTTAATTTGTTGCAGAAAAAAACCGCACGATAAATCGCGCCGCTACGGGGTACTTGTACCCAATAGTATGATTTTTTTTTAAAATTTGTTCGGAACGAACAGAGAAATGGTGGAGATAAGCGGGATCGAACCGCTGACCTCTTGCATGCCATGCAAGCGCTCTCCCAGCTGAGCTATACCCCCACATCTGGAATCGTTTTTTCAGTGCCAAACTTTTGGGAAGAAGTTTGGTGGAGCTAAGCGGGATCGAACCGCTGACCTCTTGCATGCCATGCAAGCGCTCTCCCAGCTGAGCTATAGCCCCGAACCGAAAAAACCGCCGAGTCACCTCGACGGACGGCATAATATGAAACCCCTTCCTGGGTGTCAACGTCAAATTTCCGTTCTGTGTTCAATCGCTGAAAAAGGCGGCAAACCCGTGTCGCTGTGGCTTTTTTTTCAGCATCATCGCCCGTTTTCTGATGCCGCCTGGTTAAACCATCGTTAATTGCTATCGTAAGAACGCTTGTTTTTTGTTAATGGTCGGTGTAAAACTTCGCACGCTAATTAACCGGTCATCGACCAGGGGTTTTGCCTCTTTTGATCGGCCAGCACGTCCCTTCCCTTGTTATTAATAAGAATGCGAATTTATGTCACTGCATACACCAAAAGAGATCGCCCAACTGGCGATTCAGTCTGGCGTGGTTAAAAGCCAGGCGCCGGTATCTACCTTATTGATCCTCGGCTTTATGGCGGGCGCATTTATTGCAACCGGCTTTCTGCTTGATCTGCACGTTATTAACCAACTGCCCGCCGATTGGGGCTCCTTCGGCGGGCTGTTGGGCGCGGCGGTTTTCCCGGTCGGTCTGATTCTGACCGTGCTGGCCGGTGGTGAACTGCTGACCGGCAATATGATGACCATGCCGATTGCCTGGTTCGCACGCCGTATCAGTGGCTTCAGCGTGCTGCGCAACTGGTTCTGGGTCACCATCGCCAACTTCCTCGGCAGTATCGCCGTCGCCTGGTTCTTTGGTCATATGTTGGGTATGACGGAGGGAGACTACCTGAAGAAAACGGTCGCCATCGCTACCGCCAAAGTGAATGCTGATTTCCTGCATGCCTTTATCTCTGGCATTGGCTGTAACTGGCTGGTGTGCCTGGCGGTGTGGCTGGCGTTTGCCAGTAAAGACGTGGTAGGCAAGATTTTTGGTATGTGGTTCCCGGTAATGGCCTTCGTGGCGATTGGCTTCCAGCACGTCGTGGCAAATATGTTTATCGTGCCGGCCGCGATTTTCGCCGGACAGTTGAGCTGGACTGAGTACCTGCCGAATTTTGTCGCCGTGTTCCTCGGTAATGGCGTTGGCGGGGCGATTTTTGTCGGTCTGACCTACTTTATCGCCTTCCGCCCGGCGATGGCGGCAGCGAGCGAAGCACGTTAATCGAATGGTGCCTTTTGCTGGTGGGCAAAAGGCATTTTGCTGCGTGATGACTTTCACCTGAAACGTTTTGTTGTAATATGTAATTCTAATGTATTTAACAGGGAAAGCGTCGTGAAAAAGGAATGGCTAACACCCGAAGAACTCGCGCTGGAAACCGGATACAGTCGCCAGACTGTTAACAAATGGATTAAACGCGAAAACTGGACAACCACGCCAAAGCCCGGTGTACAGGGCGGCAAGGCGCGTTTGATCCACATTGATGAACGCGTTAAAAGCTTTATCCAATCTACCCGACACGCGAGTGAACCGGCAGCTCATTACGGTGCTCAGCAAAATACGTTACCTGCGTTATTAATAAATTCTATCCAGCAAATGACAGTCGCCGAACAGGAACAATTGGTGGCACTTCTGTTGCGGGAAGGAATCAGAGGCGTATTACAACGGCTGGGAATTCAGGAAAAATAAAAAAGCCGGGAGCAACGCTTCCGGCTTTTTTACTCACGTCAGGTTTAGGCCTGCGCTTCACGTTCCGCAATAAAGGCCAGCGCTTTTTCAATGCGCGCCACGCTGCGGCTGCGACCAATCGCCTGTACCGTCACATCCAGCGCGGGTGATTGCCCGGCACCGGTTACGGCAACACGCAACGGCATGCCGACTTTCCCCATCCCCAGCTCCAGCTCATCAGCCGCGCTTTGAATGGCGTGATGCACATTTTCAGCGGTCCAGTCGTTGTCGCTGATGGCGGCCAGTTTGTCACGCACCACTTCCAACGGTTGACGCGCTACCGGGCGCAGGTGTTTCTTCGCTGCATCGGCATCAAACGCGTCAAACTCTTCATAGAAGTAGCGGCAGGAAGCGGCAATCTCCACCAGCGTTTTGCAACGCTCGCCCAGCAACGTAACCAGCTTCGCCAGTTCCGGGCCAGTACGGGTATCGATGTTCTGTTGTTCAATGTGCCATTGCAGATGGGTGGCGACATATTCCGGCGGCAGCGTATTAATGTAGTGATGGTTCAGCCACTGCAATTTTTCTGTGTTAAAGGCACTGGCTGACTTGCTGACCGCATCAAGGGTAAACAACTCCGTCATCTCCGCCACACTGAAAATTTCCTGATCGCCATGTGACCAGCCCAGACGCACCAGATAGTTGAGCAGCGCTTCCGGCAGGTAGCCGTCATCACGATACTGCATCACACCTACCGCACCATGACGCTTGGAGAGTTTTTTGCCATCGTCACCGAGGATCATCGAGACGTGAGCATAAGTCGGCACTTCAGCGCCAATCGCTTTCAGGATGTTGATCTGACGCGGCGTGTTGTTGATATGGTCTTCACCACGAATCACATGGGTGATCCCCATATCCCAGTCGTCCACCACGACACAGAAGTTGTAGGTCGGCGAACCATCGGTGCGGCGAATGATCAGGTCATCCAGCTCCTGGTTGCTGAATTCAATCGGACCACGGATCTGGTCATCGAAAATTACCGAACCCTCTTGTGGGTTACGGAAACGCACCACGCAAGGTTCATCAGCGGCATGATGTTCGTGGCTGTCGCGGCAACGACCGTCATAACGCGGTTTTTCGCCTTTCGCCATCTGCTCTTCGCGCAATGCTTCCAAACGTTCTTTCGAGCAGTAGCATTTATAGGCAGTGCCTGCTTCCTGCATTTCGTCGATCACCGCGTTATAGCGATCAAAACGTTTGGTCTGGTAGTACGGGCCTTCGTTCCAGTCCAGGCTCAACCAGTTCATGCCATCCATAATGGCTTCGATGGCTTCCGGCGTGGATCGCTCCAGATCGGTATCTTCGATACGCAGAACAAATTCGCCCTTGTTATGACGAGCATAAAGCCAGGAGTAAAGCGCGGTACGAGCACCGCCCACATGCAGATAACCAGTGGGGCTGGGTGCGAAGCGAGTTTTGATTTTCATTCAGCATTGCCTTAAATGCGCGGAGGTTCGTTGTCTGGATGACAAAAAACAGGTTAACGCGAAAAAACAGTGCGCATATTCTAGCAGCTGACCATGATTCCTCAATCATTGTCGCGGTACGCGTCACAATAGATAGTGGTTTTTCTGCTAATAAAACCAGCATATTGGCTAAAAGCGCCGCGAGATGTTTAATTTTAAAGCGAACGCACATTTATGTTTTAAAAAGCGTTGACTCACTTCGAAGGATCCCTATAATGCGACTCCACACAGCGGGGGTGATTAGCTCAGTTGGTAGAGCATCTCCCTTACAAGGAGGGGGTCGGCGGTTCGAGCCCGTCATCACCCACCACTCTCAAGGTGGCCCGCAGTGAACAAGAGATAAGATATGGGTGATTAGCTCAGTTGGTAGAGCATCTCCCTTACAAGGAGGGGGTCGGCGGTTCGAGCCCGTCATCACCCACCATATCTTAGTCTGATGACACTCTTGTTAAGTAGTACCGAAGTGGGTGATTAGCTCAGTTGGTAGAGCATCTCCCTTACAAGGAGGGGGTCGGCGGTTCGAGCCCGTCATCACCCACCACTTCGGGTCGTTAGCTCAGTCGGTAGAGCAGTTGACTTTTAATCAATTGGTCGCAGGTTCGAATCCTGCACGACCCACCATTATGTAGAAAGGCGCCCTAAAGGCGCCTTTTTGCTATGCGCGTTTTACAGATTCCTTTCACAACCTTAACGCTTTGAACCCTCATGTGATTTTATCCCCTTGCCGATAACGACTGTGAACTATTGCAAGGAGAAAACCATGAGTACCATTTCCAGTGTATCCAGTAGTACCACCAGTGCCAGCAGTAGCGGCAACACGTCGCAAATCGCCAGCCTGAATAAACAAATTCAGAGCCTGACCAAAGAACTCAAAGATCTGTCCAGTGATGACACCCTCACAGATGAACAAAAATCTGAACAGGAGCAGTTACTGGAGTCGCAGATTCAGATGATTGAAGCGCAGATTGCGCAAATCGAGCAGCAAGCGGCTGAAAAAGCGCAACAACAGCAGGAGCAGCAGCAAAAACAGGAAACCGCCAGCACCACGGCAAAAGCTGATGGTATCAACCGCCCGACGGATACCAATAAGATCAACGTTTACGTTTAAAACGCCGGTTTAAGAGAACGTTGTTGCGTCAGCAGCGCTGCCTGCTGACGCACTTCCTGCCAGATCGCCTCTGCTGCGGGCGTCAACGATCGATTTCGGCGTTTAATCAGCATCAGGCTACGGTTTATTTCCGGGTAAAGACGTCGCACCGTCAGTTTGCGCCCGGACGGTAAGGGCAACGCCAGCGCCGGAAGAATACTGATGCCAATCCCTGCTTCAACCATCGGATATAGCGTTGCCGGATGCCCTATCTCCTGCACCACGTTGACCGAGATCCCCTGCTGATGCAGCGCGGCGTCAATGAGCAGACGGCTGCCCGAAGCGTAGTCCTGAAGCACCATAGTACGCCCATCCAGCATTGACCACTGTGGCTGAAGCGCCTGTGCCAGGACATCATCTTCCCGACACAGCAATAAAAAGGGTTCATCCATAATGGTCTGGTAGTCAAAATCGCTATCACGCAATGGCCCGATGATGATGCCGAAGTCTACCTCCGCGTTACGCACGCTTTGCAGTACCCACTGCTGCGCGCGGTCATGCAAGATCACACGAATATCGGGATAGCGTTGTTGGCTGCTGGCAAGACATTGCGGCATCAGATGCGCAGAAGGCGTCTGGCTGGCCGCCACCCGCACCGTACCGCTACGCTGTTCACCGTAGCTACGGACATCCAACACCGTGGTGTTAAGTTCTTCCAGCAGATGCTCCAGGCGCGTGGCCAGCTGCTGTCCCGCACCAGTCAGCAGCACCTCGCGCGTAGTGCGATCCAGCAAACGCACCCCCATTTCCGCTTCCAGTTCTTTAATGCTGTGGCTGACCGCCGACTGGCTCAGGCCAATGACCTGCCCGGCCAGGCTGAAGCTGCCATGTTTTGCCACAGCGACAAAAGTGCGCAACTGGCGCAGCGTGTAATTCATCGATATCACTCATAGATTAATGCAATAAATCAATTTTATTTCTAAACCCGATTGGCGCACAATCAGCAACATCAAATTTTAATTAACCGGATTGTAACAATGGGATTTTTACGCCTCGACCCGATGATGGTCAAACTCATCATCACCGTGCTGCTGGCCAGCTTCTTACCGGCCAAAGGCGGGTTTGTCGACTTCTTTGAATGGCTGACCACCGCTGCCATCGCCCTGCTGTTCTTTATGCACGGTGCCAAGCTGTCACGCGAAAAAATCATCGCCGGTAGCAGCCACTGGCGACTGCATTTATGGATTATGTGCAGCACCTTCGTGCTGTTCCCGATCCTTGGCCTGCTGCTGGTGTGGTGGCATCCGGTTGATGTAGGCGCTGAAATCTATACCGGTTTTCTTTACCTGTGCATTCTGCCTGCAACCGTGCAGTCGGCAATCGCCTTTACCTCTATGGCCGGAGGCAACGTGGCGGCTGCGGTATGTAGCGCTTCCGCATCCAGCTTACTCGGCGTATTTGTTTCGCCGTTGCTGGTGAATCTGGTGATGAATGTGCACAGCGATGGTCCGAGCAACGGGCTGGAGCAGATTGGCAAAATCATGTTGCAGTTGCTGGTGCCTTTTGTGCTCGGTCATATTTCACGTCGCTGGATTGGCGGCTGGGTGGAGAAGCATCGCAGCCTGATTGGTAAAACCGACCAGACCTCCATTCTGTTGGTGGTTTATTCCGCCTTTAGTGAAGCGGTAGTCAACGGCATCTGGCACCGCGTGGGCGTGGATACGCTGCTGTGGATTCTGGCCGGTAGCCTGCTGCTGCTGGCTGTGGTGTTGTTGATCAACCTTGGCGCATCACGCCTGTTTGGCTTCAAGCGTCCCGATGAAATTACCGTGTTGTTCTGTGGTTCGAAAAAGAGCCTCGCCAACGGCGTGCCGATGGCCAATATCCTGTTCCCAGCCAGCAGCGTGGGGATTATCGTGCTGCCGCTGATGATCTTCCATCAGGTGCAGTTGATGGTGTGTTCTTTCATTGCCCAACGTTATAAAACCAGCAATGCGAAACGGCAGGCGCAGCAGCAACAGGTTGAAGTGCAGAAATCCTGATTCGTAGCCGCGCGATTTATCGCGCGGGTTGTAAAAAAACGGCGCGATAAACCGTGTCGCCTTACATCATGTACGTTTCAGCGGCTTCACCAAACCCTGTAACCCTTCAATCTTAATCGCCAGGGTGAGCTGCATCAGCTCACCCAGTTTACCGGCGGGAAACTCACCGCTGCGGGCAAACCACAGCAGATACTCCTCCGGCAAATCAATCAACACCCTGCCTTTGTATTTACCAAACGGCATTGGCGTGTTGGCAATCTCAATCAGCTGCTGCTTTTCCATATCAGGCTCCGAGCAGGCGAATCATCTCTGCTTCGTCGATCACCGCAATGCCCAGCTCCTGTGCTTTCGCCAGTTTGGAACCGGCGGCTTCACCGGCAATCAGCAAATCGGTTTTCTTTGATACGCTGCCACTGACTTTGGCACCCAGGGCCGTCAGACGCGCTTTGGCATCATCACGGTTCATCTGCGACAGCGAACCGGTTAATACCACGGTTTTACCGGCAAACGGGCTATCGATCTCTGCTGCATTTACCACCTCAACCTGCGGCCAGTGCACGCCCATTTCCACGGTCAGTTCGCGAATCACCTCACGGTTGCTCTCTTCATCCATAAAGTTGCGTACATGGCTGGCAACCACTTTGCCGACATCCTGCACCGCTATCAGCGCATCGAGGTCGGCATCCATCACTTTTTCCAGCTCACCAAAATGATTGGCAAGGTTAGCCGCGGTGGCCTCCCCGACTTCACGAATGCCAAGGGCATAGAGGAAACGCGGTAGCGTGGTGAGTTTGGCTTTCTCCAGCGCATCGACCACATTCTGCGCCGATTTCGGCCCCATACGGTCCAGCCCGGTGAGCTTACCGGCGGTCAGGCGAAACAGGTCGGCAGGCGTTTTGACGTACTCCTTTTCCACCAGTTGATCGATGATTTTGTCACCCATCCCCTCGACATCCAGCGCGCGGCGCGACACAAAATGCTTGAGCGCCTCTTTACGTTGCGCACCGCAAATCAGGCCACCGGTACAACGCGTCACCGCTTCGCCTTCCACACGCTCCACATCAGAGCCGCACACCGGGCAGTGGCTGGGGAACACAATCTCACGCGTGTCTTCCGGGCGTTCCGATTCCACAACATTCACCACCTGCGGGATCACATCCCCGGCACGACGAATCACGACTTTGTCACCAATGCGCAGCCCCAGACGGGCAATTTCATCGGCGTTATGCAACGTGGCGTTGCTGACCACTACGCCGGCCACCTGCACCGGCTCCAGACGGGCAACTGGCGTGATGGCGCCGGTACGGCCCACCTGGAACTCCACGTCACGCACCACGGTCATCTGCTCCTGCGCCGGGAATTTAAACGCAACAGCCCAACGCGGTGCGCGGGCGACAAAGCCCAGTTGTTCCTGTAATGCCAGCGAATCAACCTTGATCACCACACCATCGATATCGAACCCCAGCGTTGGGCGCGCCTCTTCAACCTCGCGATAAAACGCCAACACTTCATCGGCATTATTGGCCAGACGGATACGGTTGCTGACCGGTAAACCCCAGGCCTTAAATTGTTGCAGACGGCCGAGGTGGCTGGCAGGCATCTCACCGCCCTCCAGCAGGCCAAGGCCGTAGCAGAAGAACGTGAGTGGGCGCTTCGCGGTGATGCGCGGATCGAGCTGACGCAGCGAACCCGCAGCGGCGTTACGTGGGTTGGCGAAAACTTTCCCCCCGGTACGGCGCGCTTCTTCATTCAATTTTTCGAAACCACTTTCCGTCATAAACACTTCGCCACGTACTTCAACGCGGGCCGGGATATTGTCGCCGTGCAGGCGCAGCGGAATCGCGTGAATGGTGCGCACGTTGGCGGTGATATTTTCTCCGGTGGTGCCGTCGCCGCGCGTGGCGGCACTGACCAATAAGCCATCTTCATACAACAGGCTTACCGCAAGACCATCCAGTTTGAGTTCGCAGCAGTAGACAAGGTCATCGCTGCTTTTCAGACGATCCTGAACGCGTTTGTTGAAAGCGAGGAAACCGGCTTCATCGAAGGTGTTATCCAGCGACAGCATCGGCACTTCATGACGAACCTGTTCAAAGGCGGCCAGCGGTGCGGCACCGACACGTTGCGTCGGTGAATCCGGCGTGATCAGCTCGGGATGCGCGCTTTCCAGCTCACGCAGCTGTGCCATGAGTCGGTCATATTCTGCATCCGGGACTTCCGGCGTATCCATCACATGGTAGAGATATTCGTGGTGACGTAACGTGGTGCGCAGCGCGGTGATCTGCTCCTGAACCGATTTCATAGTGCCTCATCCGATAAAAAACCCCCGACAGGCGGGGGTTATAAGTAGAGATTGTTGACGCCTGCACGGGTTATCAGCCGATAACCTCGCGAATACGTGCTTTATAAGTTTCCAGCTTTTGTGGCGTCATCATTCGGCGCTCATCATCCAACACGACGCCGCCGACATCATCCGCGATACGCTGTGCGGATTGCAGCATCAGTTTAAAGTTCTGGTTCGCATCGCCGTACGACGGCACCATCATAAAGATGGATACGCCTGGCGTGCTGAAATCACCCATTTCATCCGGATTGAACGAACCGGGTTTTACCATATTCGCCAGGCTGAACAGCACCGGACCGCTGCCGGCCGGACTCAGATGGCGATGGAAAATATTCATTTCGCCAAACTGGAAGCCTGCCTGCAAAATCCCCTGCAACAGCGCTTCACCATTCAGCACGCCGCCAGCATGAGCCGCAACGTGCAGTACCAGCACGGCTTCTTTTTTGCTGCCCGCAGCGGCTGGCTGCGGTTGTTCTTCGTGGGCAACGGGCGTCTCTTCTTCCGGCTCAGGCTGTTGGGCCACGACCGGTGCGGCGCTAACCAGCGGGTCGTTATCCAGCAACGGATCTGCCTGAATCGGTTGCGGCTGTGGTTGCGGCTGCACAACAGGTTTTACCACTGGAGGAACAGGCGGTACGGGTTGCTGGCGCACTTCCGGCTCCGCATCAAACAGCGGATCGCGTGCAACTGAAGGTTCCTGACGCGGTGCAGGCTGACGAACAGGTTCAGGCGCACGCGGCGCACTGACCGGCTTTTCTGAATAGCCGCCCAGCTCAGGTTCATCATGCGTATCGCGACGAACCCGTACTTCGCCGACGCCTTCATCATCGTCGCCCAGCAGATCATCATCCGCTTCTTCGCGTTGTTTCAGACGTTTGTGCGGGCGATCGCGAAACACGGAGGAGCGCTCTTTACGGCTGGTCCACAGTCCGTGAAGTAGCAGCGCTATTATGGCGATCGCGCCAACAACGATTAATATCAGACGCAAATCCTGCATCATTGTATTCTCTGTTGTTCCAATACCTTGCCACCACGGCAAACTTTATCCTCTAACTGTATTTGCCCTGCTACACAAGTGCAAGTCTGTGCAGTATTTTCTGACAAATAAGATAGCTCCCCCACGCTTTTTTGCTGTTTTTTCGTGCAAAGCGACCCTGTTGCCGATAAAAAGCCAGGTTATGATGTTCGCGCCCGTACACATTGGAGAAAGGCTTGTTATGCCCGTTGAGAAATCGGTCTCATCTTTGAATGGTATTCATTACTTCGCCGAGGGATGGAAGCTGGTGCGTCTGCCCGGTATTCGCCGCTATGTTATCATCCCGCTGCTGGTCAATATCCTGCTGTTGGGGGGTGCCTTTATTTGGCTCTTCCACCGCCTCAGCCAGTGGATTCCCCAGCTAATGGCACATATCCCCGATTGGCTGCAATGGTTGAGTTACCTGCTCTGGCCGTTGTCGGTGATTTCGATTGTGCTGGTGTTCAGTTACTTCTTTTCCACCATCGCTAACCTGATTGCGGCCCCTTTTTGCGGACTGCTGGCAGAACAACTGGAAGGGCGTCTGACCGGTAAACCCTTGCCCGATAGTGGCTGGGTAGCCATGTTCAAAGACATTCCCCGCATCATGAAGCGTGAAATGCAGAAGCTGGGCTACTATTTGCCCCGCGCACTTGGGTTATTGCTGCTGTACTTTATTCCGGGTTTCGGGCAAACGGTGGCTCCGGTTTTATGGTTTTTGTTCAGCGCCTGGATGCTCTCAATCCAATATTGCGATTATCCATTTGATAACCATAAAGTGAGTTTTCAACAGATGCGCCATGCGTTACGTCGGCATAAAAGCGCCAATATGCAATTTGGGGCGCTGGTCAGCCTGTTTACCATGATCCCCATCCTCAATCTGGCCATCATGCCCGTTGCCGTGTGTGGTGCCACCGCCATGTGGGTCGATCGTTATCGCCAGCAAAATGGCCGTCATTAAACCATCAAAAAGCCTTATGCTTTTTTGCATGGGGCTTATGGTCAAGGGCTATATAGATATACGATTTCTTTCCTTCCGCACACGGGCAGAAAAGGTATGCTCTGAGGGTTCCCAATATTTCATACAGTTAAGGACGAGCTATGAGTAAGATCTATGAAGACAACTCGCTGACAATTGGTCATACGCCGCTGGTTCGACTGAACCGCATCGGTAACGGCCGCATTCTGGCGAAGGTCGAGTCCCGTAACCCGAGCTTCAGCGTCAAATGCCGTATCGGTGCCAATATGATTTGGGACGCAGAAAAACGCGGTATCCTGAAAGAAGGCGTAGAACTGGTTGAGCCGACCAGCGGCAATACCGGTATTGCCCTGGCTTACGTTGCGGCTGCTCGCGGTTACAAGCTAACGCTGACCATGCCGGAAACCATGTCGATCGAACGTCGTAAACTCCTTAAAGCACTGGGTGCCAACCTGGTGCTGACCGAAGGCGCGAAAGGCATGAAAGGTGCCATCGCCAAAGCTGAAGAAATTGTGGCCAGTGACCCGGACAAATATGTGTTGTTGCAGCAGTTCAGCAATCCGGCAAACCCGGAAATTCACGAAAAAACCACCGGCCCGGAAATCTGGGAAGACACCGACGGCGACGTTGACGTGTTCATTGCCGGTGTCGGTACTGGCGGTACGCTGACTGGCGTCAGTCGCTACATCAAAAACACCAAAGGCAAGAAAGACCTGATCACCGTCGCGGTAGAGCCAACCGACTCGCCGGTTATCGCCCAGGCACTCGCAGGCGAAGAGATCAAACCTGGCCCGCACAAAATCCAGGGTATCGGTGCCGGTTTTATCCCGGGCAACCTTGACCTGAAGCTGATTGACCGTGTGGTCGCCATCACCAATGACGAAGCGATCAGCACCGCACGTCTTCTGATGGAAGAGGAAGGTATTCTCGCCGGTATATCTTCAGGTGCTGCGGTCGCCGCTGCACTTAAGTTGCAGGAAGATGAAGCCTTCGCCAATAAGAACATTGTGGTGATTCTGCCCTCCTCTGGCGAGCGTTATCTGAGTACCGCGCTGTTTGCCGATCTGTTCACTGAAAAAGAGCTGCAACAGTGACCGGTCAAAGTCTGAAATGACGAAAAAAGCACCCAAATGGGTGCTTTTTTGTGGCTCAGATCTCACTTTTACCACCTGGCAGATTGCTTTCAGTGACGTGGGTCTGGTATTTAAGCAACCAATTATTTCGATGCCTGAAATTAATCGGGCTTTGAAGTGGATCAAGCTGAATCGATTTACTGATTTGGCGATACGGCGAATCACGGCATAATGAGCAGATGGAGCGATCATCTCTGCTTTTGATCCTTCCGCTGGATATGACGCTCACATCGCATGCGCATTTTTTGGTTAGCGTGATGCCATCCAGTGCACCTACACAGGCTAAAGTTACGGCTCCAGGCTAGACTTTAGATCCATAACACCAAACCTGATAAAGTTGGGGAAATAGAATGTTCCAGCAAGAAGTTACCATTACCGCACCTAACGGCCTCCACACTCGTCCTGCAGCTCAGTTCGTTAAAGAAGCCAAGGCTTTCCAGTCAGAAATCACTGTGACCTCGAATGGCAAATCTGCCAGCGCGAAAAGCCTGTTCAAACTGCAGACACTGGGTCTGACTCAGGGTACGGTTGTTACGCTGTCTGCCGAAGGTGAAGATGAGCAGCAAGCGGTTGAACACCTGGTAAAACTGATGGCTGAGCTGGAGTAATCCACTCAGTTTGTGACTAAACCGACTCCTTTGCCCCATTGAGTGCAAACATCTTGATCGCGGACAACTTGTCCGCGTTATTGCTTCCGTAGATTACACGTCCGCGACAATGGCAATGCATTGGGTCAACGAGCCATCGTGATTAAAAGGTAGGGTTATGATTTCAGGCATTTTAGCATCACCGGGTATCGCCTTCGGCAAAGCACTGCTGCTGAAGGAAGATGAGATCGTCATCAACCGTAAAAAAATTTCTGACGATCAGGTTGAGCAGGAAGTACAGCGCTTCCTCGACGGACGCAGCAAGGCTGCTACCCAGCTCGAAGCCATCAAAGTTAAAGCCGGTGAAACCTTCGGTGAAGAGAAAGCGGCGATCTTTGAAGGTCACATCATGCTGCTGGAAGACGAAGAGCTGGAGCAGGAAATCATCGACCTGATCAAAAAAGATCACGCGACTGCTGACGCTGCTGCCCATTCGGTTATTGATGGCCAGGCGAAAGCCCTGGAAGAGCTGGACGATGAATACCTGAAAGAACGTGCCGCTGACGTGCGTGACATCGGTAAACGCCTGCTGCAAAACATCCTCGGCCTGCATATCGTCGATCTCAGCGCTATCGAAGACGAATCCATTCTGGTGGCAAAAGATTTGACGCCGTCAGAAACCGCACAGCTGAACCTGAAAAAGGTGCTGGGCTTTATCACCGATCTCGGTGGCCGTACCTCGCATACCTCCATCATGGCGCGTTCACTTGAACTGCCAGCGATTGTCGGTACCGGTAACGTGACCGCGACTGTTAACAACGGTGATTTCCTGATTCTGGATGGCGTAAACAACAAAGTTTATGTCAACCCGACCCCTGACGTACTGGAAGAGCTGAAAGCCATCCAGACGCAATATCTGTCAGAAAAACATGAGCTGGCGAAACTGAAAGATCTGCCGGCAATCACGCTGGATGGTCATCAGGTTGAAGTCTGCGCCAACATCGGTACGGTACGTGACGTCGCCGGTGCCGAGCGTAACGGTGCGGAAGGCGTGGGCCTGTATCGTACTGAGTTCCTGTTCATGGACCGCGATTCACTGCCGACCGAAGAAGAACAGTTCCAGGCCTACAAAGCCGTTGCGGAAGCCATGGGCTCACAAGCGGTTATCGTGCGTACTATGGACATCGGCGGTGACAAAGACCTGCCGTACATGAACCTGCCGAAAGAAGAGAACCCATTCCTCGGCTGGCGTGCGATTCGTATCGCAATGGACCGCAAAGAGATTCTGCATGCTCAGCTGCGTGCGATTCTGCGTGCCTCGAAGTTCGGCAAACTGCGTATCATGTTCCCGATGATCATTTCTGTGGAAGAAGTTCGCTTCCTGAAAGCTGAACTGGAAACCCTGAAAGCGCAACTGCGTGAAGAAGGCAAACCCTTTGATGAGACCATTGAAGTGGGCATTATGGTGGAAACACCGGCTTCAGCGGTTATTGCTCGTCATCTGGCAAAAGAAGTCGACTTCTTCAGTATTGGGACAAACGACCTGACGCAGTATACTCTGGCGGTCGATCGTGGTAATGATTTGATTTCTCACCTCTATAACCCAATGTCGCCTTCCGTTCTGGGCCTCATCAAGCAAGTGATCGATGCATCACATGCCGAAGGGAAATGGACCGGCATGTGTGGTGAGCTGGCTGGTGATGAACGTGCTACACTACTGTTACTGGGAATGGGGCTGGACGAATTCAGCATGAGTGCCATTTCAATCCCAAGCATCAAGAAAATTATCCGTAATACCAATTTTGAAGATGCGAAGGCATTGGCGGAGCAGGCTCTGGCTCAACCCACAGCGGAAGATTTGATGACGCTGGTTAACAAGTTCATCAAAGAAAAAACACTCTGCTGATACGCGAGACGCTGGCCCCAAATTACTGCTTAGGAGAAGATCATGGGTTTGTTTTCTAAACTTTTTGGCGATAAAACAGAGAGCGCATCAGGGACTATTGAAATTGTAGCGCCTCTGTCAGGCGAAATCGTGAATATTGAAGACGTACCAGATGTGGTATTCGCGGAGAAAATTGTCGGTGACGGTATTGCGATCAAACCGACCGGCAACAAAATGGTTGCCCCGGTTGACGGCACCATCGGTAAAATTTTCGAAACCAACCACGCATTTTCAATCGAGTCTGACAACGGCATCGAGCTGTTTGTCCACTTCGGTATCGACACGGTTGAACTGAAAGGTGAAGGCTTCAAACGTATCGCTGAAGAAGGCCAGAAAGTGAAAAAAGGCGACGTGGTGATCGAGTTTGATCTGCCGCTGCTGGAAGAGAAAGCAAAATCCACGCTGACGCCGGTTGTGATCTCGAACATGGACGAGATCAAAGACCTGATCAAACTCTCTGGTCCGGTCACTGTGGGCGAGACCCCGGTGATTCGTATCAAGAAGTAATTCGCAGTCTGGATAGTAAAACGGCACCCAATGGGTGCCGTTTTTGTTTCCACGATAATCTAGTCCTGTTTCCAGCGTGGTAGCCTGATCGTCAGCTCCAGGCCACCCTCCGGACGATTTACCGCCTGGACTTCACCATGATGCGCCAGCACTACCTTCCGCACAATCGACAGTCCCAGCCCATAGCCTTTGCCCATCAGCGGCGAATTGACGCGCACAAAGGGGTCAAAAATGCTGGAAAGCTTTTCGTCATCGACTCCCGGTCCCTGATCGCGCACACGAATCGCCAGCCACTGGTTTTCCGCCTGCAAGCGCACCTGAATATGCTGCCCCTTGTGAGAGAAACGCAGCGCGTTGCGCAGCACATTCTCCACACCACGACGTATCAACTCAGCATTGCCGTGCACGGTGTAATCCGCATTTTCATCGACCTGAAAATCAACCTTCACCCCCGGAATCTGCGCCTCGTAACGGACGTCCGTCACTATCGCATGCAGCAGACCGGTCAGGTCGAAGTACTGTTCACCCGGCATACTCTCGTGCTCAGCACGCGAGAGCGTCAGCAGTTCACCAATCATCTTGTCCAGTCGACGCGCTTCTTCGTCGATACGATTAAGCGAGGATTCGACACTTTCCGGCGTCTGGCGCGCCAGACCTGTGGCGAGCTGAAGACGGGCTAACGGCGAACGCAGCTCATGGGAGATATCATGCAGTAGCTCCTCACGCGCTTTCACCAGCGTATCCAGCCGTTCCACCATCGCATCAAAATCCTGCGCGACGCTGGAAAGCTCGTCATGGCGTTTGCGCATTACCGGATAGAGCCGCACGCTCAGGTCACCACTACTGACGCGGGCAAAGCCCTCACGGAGCTGACGCATCGGACGCGTCAGGTTCCAGGCCAACAACAGGCTAAACAGCAAACCGAGCGCACCCGCAAAGGTGAACATCGGTTCCGGGATATTCAGGATGCGGCGAGGACCACCCACACCCATTGAGCTATCTTCCCGCAGTGCTTTGACGTCGTAACGCAGTTCATACTCTTTAGCATCAGCCCCTTTTACCCAACGTACAATCACATCCGGGAAGGGACCGTGGAACGGCTCGTTAAAGCCTGATGGCGGCAATACTTCCGGTGGCGCATTCACCGTAGCGACGGGTTTGCTGTGCTGGATCACCGAGAAAAACTGGCGATCGTTCGGTTCCCAGTCAGCCATCATGTCGTCGAGTGCGCTCGGCCCACCGCGCTCAAGCACCGAGACGGCTGAAGCCATCTGTAAATTCACAATACGACGGATCGCCACGATTTCTGGCGGTTCATGGCGGTTACCGGAAAGCGAAAAACCGAGCCACAGTAGCTGACTGATAATCACAAATACAATCCAGAAGCCCAGCAGGATCTTCCAGAACATGCGGCCACGGTAGCTGTGCTTCATCGAATGCGATAACCAATACTGCGCACAGTTTCGATATTGACGTTGTCAGCAGTTAACGCTGCCAGTTTCTGGCGAATATTGCTGATATGCACATCGACGCTGCGATCGTAGGCTTCACGCGGACGCCCCAGCCCTTTTTCCGACAGTTCATCTTTCGATACCACACGATCGGGGGCGCGCATCAGCAGGTCGAGCAAGTTAAATTCCGAAGCGGTGAGATCAAACGCCTTACCCTGCCATTCGGTGATACGGGTGGCAGGATTGAGGCTTAAATCCCCCCAACGCAGTATCTCTTTTTTGTCCGGCAGCGGGGCCTGATCTTCAAAACGACGCAGCACAGCACGCAGGCGCGCGACCAGTTCACGGGGATAGCAAGGTTTTGGAACATAATCGTCAGCGCCCATTTCCAGACCGATGACGCGATCGATGTTGTCACCTTTGGCGGTCAGCATGATCACTGGCAGACGGCTGTTCTGGCGTACCTGACGCAGCACATCAATTCCACTCATATCCGGCAGCATGATATCGAGGATCATGGCGGTGTAATTGCCTGAAAGCGCACCTTCAACCCCGGCACTTCCGGTTAAAACCAGTTGTGCATCAAAGCCTTCAGCAATCAGGTATTGGCTCAGCATAGTACCAAGCTCTAAATCGTCATCAACAAGCAGAATTTTCATCTTTATCTCTCGTACAAAATTGCCGCTATTTTGTCCTGAGTTCGTCCTGAGCGCAGCCGGTTTTACTCGATCCTTACAGTGACGATACTCCGTAGCGACGCGATTTATCGCGCGAATTTAAAACACAGGAAAACAGCGCGATAAATCGCGCCGTTACGCATTTTTACAAGAGGATAGTTTAGTGGAAAACACCGGTGGAGAGATAACGGTCGCCGCGATCGCAAATAATCGCCACCACCACACTGCCTGGTTGCGCTGCGGCAACACGTAATGCGCCTGCCACCGCCCCACCGGAGCTGACACCGCAGAAAATACCTTCGCGCCGCGCCAGCGCGCGCATGGTTTCTTCGGCTTCCTGCTGAGACATATCCATCACCTCGTCCACCAATTCCGGACGGAAAATCCCCGGCAGATAGGCACTCGGCCAGCGGCGGATACCGGGAATGCTGCTACCTTCCTGCGGTTGTAAGCCAATGATTTTCACCGCAGGAGCAAACTCACGCAGGTAACGTCCCACGCCGGTAATGGTACCGGTGGTGCCCATGCTGGAGACAAAATGCGTCATCCGTTGCTGACTCTGCTGCCAGATTTCCGGGCCGGTGGTCAGGTAGTGGCCGAGTGGGTTATCCGGGTTGTTGAACTGATCCAGTACCCTCCCCTCTCCACGCGCCGCCATCTCCTGCGCCAAATCGCGTGCCCCTTCCATGCCCTGCTCACGCGTTACCAGCACCAGTTCAGCCCCGTAGGCAAGCATCGCATCCTGGCGTTCCTGGCTCATGTTATCTGGCATCAGCAAACGCAGACGATAGCCTTTCATCGCCGCAATCATCGCCAGCGCGATGCCGGTGTTGCCACTGGTGGCTTCAATCAACGTATCGCCCGGTTTAATCTCGCCACGCAATTCCGCCTGGTGAATCATCGACCAGGCCGCGCGATCTTTTACCGATCCCGCCGGATTGTTACCTTCCAGTTTTAACCAGATTTCGCTGCCGTTGTCAGGCGTCAGGCGCTGCAACTTAATCAACGGCGTGTTGCCGATGGTATTTTCCAGTGTGGTCACGGTCAGATTCCCGGCGTAGAAAGAGGGGCAAAGAAATCGGGCGGGAAAATCCCGCCCGAAGGAGTGTCAAAAATATCAGGCGCTCTCGGCAAAGGCAACCGCGCGCAGCGGCGTTGTTCCCTGGTAAAGTCGTGCCTGTTGCAGGCCAACAAACAGGCGTTCACCGCGAATCGGTGCGGTTTGCTCGCCATCAAACACCAGGGTGAAGGGCTCGCTTTGCCAGCCACTGGGCTGCACCACCAACTGCCAGAAGTGACCACGCGGGCTGACTTCCAGCACCTGCACCGGCAACGGGGTTTCCAGGCTGCTCTGGCGCGAGACATCAATCTCCCACGGACGCAGGAACAACTCGACCTTGCCCTGGTGGGCAGGCGTGTAGCCCAGCGGCCAGCGATGCGCGGCGACATGGAACTGCGAGCCGTGCACTTCACCGTCGAAGCGATTTACTTCACCGAGGAACTCCAGCACGAAGCGGGTGGCAGGATCGCGCCACACGTCATCCGGTGTCCCCACCTGTTCAATGTTACCCTGACTCATCACTACCACCCGGTCAGCGACTTCCATCGCCTCTTCCTGGTCATGGGTGACGAATACGCTGGTGAATTTTAACTCTTCATGCAACTGACGCAGCCAGCGGCGCAGTTCTTTACGCACCTGCGCATCCAGCGCGCCGAAGGGTTCATCCAGCAGCAAAATCTGCGGTTCCACTGCCAGCGCACGCGCCAGCGCAACACGCTGTTTCTGGCCGCCCGACAGTTGTGCCGGGAAACGGTTAGCAAGGTGTGCCAGTTGCACCATTTCCAACAAGCGGGTCACCCGTTGTTTGATTTCGGCGCTGGAAGGACGCTCACGCCGCGGCAACACTGTCAGACCAAAGGCGATGTTGTCGAACACCGTCATATGGCGGAACAGTGCATAATGCTGGAAGACAAAACCGACCTGACGATCGCGAGCATGAATGCGGCTGACGTCTTTGCCGTGAAAATAGATCTGCCCGCTGTTCTGATGCTCCAGTCCGGCGATAATCCGCAGCAGCGTGGTTTTACCGGAACCGGATGGCCCCAGCAGCGCCACCATCTGGCCGGAAGGAATATCCAGAGAGATATCGTTCAGCACCGGGGTACGGCCAAACGCTTTGTTAATTTGTTTAATCTCAATGCTCATGATTTTCCTCCTGCTGGCGTTTCTGCTGATGCTCTAAACGCCACTGCAGCACGCTTTTCAGAAACAGTGTCACTATCGCCATCAGGGTCAGCAGCGCGGCGGCGGTAAACGCACCGACGGTGTTGTAATCCTGATGCAGTAATTCAACCTGAAGCGGCAACGTATAGGTTTCGCCGCGAATCGATCCCGATACCACCGAGACCGCACCAAATTCGCCGATGGTACGCGCGTTGGTCAGTACCACGCCGTACAGCAGCGCCCAGCGGATGTTGGGCAGCGTCACGCGGCGAAACATCTGCCAGCCGGATGCGCCAAGCAGCACCGCCGCTTCGTCTTCATTGCTGCCCTGGCTCAGCATCACCGGCACCAGCTCACGCACCACAAACGGACAGGTGACGAAAACGGTCGCCAGCACCATACCGGGCCAGGCAAACATAATCTGGATATTGTGCGCATCCAGCCAGCCGCCAGCCGGACCGTTGATGCCCCAGAACAACAGATACATCAAGCCTGCCACCACCGGTGACACGGCAAACGGAATATCAAACAGCGTGAGCAACAGCTGGCGACCAGGAAAGTTAAAACGCGTCACCAGCCACGCCAGCAGCGTACCGAACACCAGGTTTACCGGCACGGTAATCAACGCCACCATCACCGTCAGCCAGATGGCATGCAGCATGTCGCCATCTTTCAGATTGCTGATGACGCCGCCCAGCCCCTGGCCCAATGCCTCCCAAAAGATGGAGATCATCGGCACCACCAACAACAGCAGCGAAACCAGCGCGCCAATGCCAATCAGCAGCCATTTGCCCCAGTTAATCGGTGAACGGTCAACACGATTGATTTGCGAAATCTCTGCCATCAGTGGCCTCCTAAACGACGGCCAAAGCGGCTTTGCAGGGTATTAATGGCGAACAGCAGCAGCAGCGATGCGGCAAGGATCACCGAGGCAATCGCACTGGCGGCCGGGTAATCAAACTCCTGCAAACGCACGAAAATCATCAGCGAGGTGACTTCGGTCTTCCACGCGATGTTACCGGCGATAAAGATCACCGCGCCAAACTCGCCGAGGCTGCGGGTAAAAGACAACGCGGTCCCGGCCAGCAGCGCCGGTGCGACTTCCGGCAGCACCACGCGACGGAAGCTCTGCCACGGCGTGGCCCCGAGCGTTTCTGCCGCTTCTTCATATTCCGGGCCTAACTCTTCCAGCACCGGCTGCACAGTACGCACCACAAACGGAATGCTGGTGAAGGCCATCGCCACTGCGATACCAAGCCAGGTGTAAGAAACTTTGATATCAAACTGCGCCAGCCATTGCCCATACCAGCCGTTGACCGAGAACAACCCGGCCAGCGTCAGACCGGCGACAGCGGTAGGCAGCGCAAACGGTAAATCCATCAGGCCATCAAGCAACGTGCGGCCAGGGAAGCGATAACGGGTCAGGATCCACGCCATCAACATGCCAAACACCGCATTGAAGATGGAGGCAACACCGGCAGACAACAGCGTCACCTTGTAAGCCGCCACCAGTTGCGGACTGGTGATCACTTCCCAGTACTGCGCCAGCGTCATCTTTGACAACTGCATCAGCAGCGCGCTGATCGGCAGCAGCAGGATCAGGCAGGTAAACAGCAGGCTGGTACCCAGGCTGAGACCGAATCCGGGCAGCACCCGTTTTTGCGTAGAGGCAAACATCAACCGCGCCCCGCTGCCAGCAGTTTGTCCAGCTCAGCGCCAGACGCGAAATGGGTTTTCATCACGTTATCCCAGCCGCCGAACGCCTCGTCTACGTTGAATAATGCCGTCTGCGGGAAGCGACTTTTCTGCTCCGCCATCAGCTGCGGGTTGTTTACGCGATAGTAGAAGCTGGTGATAATTTTCTGTGCTTCCGGACTATAGAGAAAATTCAGGTAGGCTTTCGCCGCATCGGCGGTGCCATTGTGCTCAACATTTTTGTCCACCCAGGCCACCGGGAACTCGGCGAGGATGTTGGTTTTGGGCACAATCACTTCATAACCGTCTTTGGCGTACTGGTTACGGATGTTGTTCACTTCAGATTCAAAGCTAATCAACACATCCCCCAGACCACGCTCGGCGAAGGTGGTGGTCGCACCGCGACCGCCGGTATCAAACACTTCGACGTTCTTCAGGAATTTAGTCATAAAGGCTGCGGTTTTGGCCTGATCTTTACCATCAGCCTGATCCGCCGCGCCCCACGCAGCCAGATAGGTATAACGGCCATTACCAGAGGTTTTTGGATTGGGGAACACCAGCTTCACATCATCGCGCGCCAGGTCAGCCCAGTCGTGAATGTTTTTGGGATTGCCCTTGCGCACCAGAAACGCCATGGTGGAATAGAACGGTGAGCTGTTATTCGGCAGACGAGTTTTCCAGTCCGCCGGGATCAGATTGCCTTTATCATGCAGCACCTGCACGTCCGTCACCTGATTGTAAGTCACCACATCGGCACGCAATCCTTGCAGGATCGCCAGCGCCTGTTTTGAAGAACCGGCATGAGATTGTTTAATGGTCAGCTTGTCACCCGGATGGCTGGCATCCCACTGCTGCTCAAACGGCACATTCAGCGCAACAAACAACTCGCGCGAGACGTCATAAGAGCTGTTGAGCAGTTCTGTCGCCTGCACAGCACCCGCCATTGCCAGCGAAAGCGCGATACCGCCAACCAACTTTTTCAAAACGGGAAGTGTCATGCTGCACCCAGAGATATGGAGTTACGGCTGATGCCATTAGATGTTGTCAGTGTATTTATAACTCAGGGGAAACCAGTAACGGTTTTATATATCGTTTGCTGATTTCAAAGTCTAAAAAGGCATAAGACGGCGGGGAAGAATATGCGGCTGGCGGGATTGGGCACGGACGGCAGCGTGGCCGTCCGTAGCAGAGTTACAGCGCCTGCAACGCGTCGAGGGACGGTGCGAAATAGTAGCTGCCGGTCACTGGTTTGGTGAAACGCAGCATGGCGTCCATTTTGCCGTCACGCTCGCCAAACATACTCAGCAGCTGCTGTTCGATGTTATACAGACGATTGCAGTAGGCGATAAAAAACAGGCCGTGGGTGCCGCTGGCGGTGCCGTAAGGCAGGCTCTGACGCAAAATCTTCAGCCCTTTTCCCTCTTCTTTGAGATCGACACGGCTGAGATGCGACGTCGCCGGGCGCGCCTCACCCGGTATCTCTTCATTTTCCACTTTGGTACGCCCGAACACCGCTTCCTGCTTCTCAACCGCCATGCGGTTCCACAGCTTCAGGTTATGTTCCCAACGCTGAGTGAAGACGTAGCTGCCCCCGGCATCCGGGCCATCGGCGATAATCGCCACCTGCTGACGCTGTTCGCCCTGGGGGTTCTCGGTGCCATCGATGAAGCCTGAGAGATCGCGCTCCTCCACCCAGCGGAAGCCGTGCGTCTCTTCTTCAACGCTAACGGCGTCAGCAAAAGCCACCAGCGCCGCCTGGGCCAGGGAGAAGTTAACGTCATGGCGTAGCGACTGAATATGGATCAGCAAATCATGCTGGGTTGCGGGCGCAATGCCCTTACCCAGTTCGCGAAAGGCTTTCAGCTCCGGCGCGCTATCCGTCCCGTGCAAATCGCGCCACAGCGTGTCGCCAAAAGCGATAACCGCGCCCAGACCCGCATCGGTGAATTGTTGTTGCAGTGATTCGAGGTGTTGCAGAAAAGTTTTGCTGCCCAGACGCAGCGCATCGAGATCGCCCGTGACACGAGCTTCCAGCCAAATGGCGAAACGGCGGTGTTCCAGCAGGATCCCGCTCTGAAATTGAGACATCGACATGCTCTCCGGCGATGGGGGTTAAACGACGTTTTTTTCGCCCGTATCATACCGGAAAGCGGCGGTGATAGCCCGTATCACCGCACTTTTTTCAGGGTTACCGTTGCCAGACGATCTGACTGATTTTCCAGTTTTTCAGAGTATCGTCAGACGGCATCAGACCTTCAGGCCCGTGCCATTCACCGCTGTAGATGTAAGCGATGTGCTGGCTGTTGGGTGCCCGGCACTCAACATCACGGCTATCCAGGCCTGGCACCATTTTGCAGTTATCGAAAGCTTTGCTGAATTTCGCGCTGAACAGGTCACCGATTTTGCTGCCATCGGCACTTTTTGCGCTGCTATCCACGACTTCGATACGCTCCACGCTGCTTTGGCCGTGAATCACCATTTTGACCTTGCCATCATCCAACGCCTGCCAGAACTCCACCACCTGGCCGTTCTGGGTGCGCATGCCCTGGCGCAATTTGTAATCCCCATCCAGGGCTTTATCGATGGCAGTTTGCGTCATCGCGGTGCTGCTGGAAAGGCCTGCTACCCCCTGCTCCGTCACGGTAAGCGAACCACCAAACCAGTTCAGCGGATTCAGCGCTGACCAATGATAACTGAGCGGGTTGTACCAGTGGCTTTCATCAGCCTGGGAAGAGGAACCCGAACTGGCACATCCTGCCAGCACCAGAGCCGTCGCCAGCAGCGCGGGACGAACAACGTTCATGAAAACTCCTTGATCTTCTTTGCCGGTTGGCGTGCCTGTTGGAGTCGCAAAGCGACAAAAAGTTTATTCGTGATGCTGATGTTCGGGCAAAAAACAGTCACGCAGGCGGCGATGGGTTTGCAGCCAATATAACGCCAGCAGGTCAAACAACGTCAGCAACAGCGGAAATGGCGAGTCAGGCATCTCGCCCTGCCACAGATTAACCCCCTGCCACAGCAGGTTAATCAGTAGCGACAGACTCAACACCCAGCGCCAGCTTTGCCACACCCGGGGCCAACGCTGGCGATAACCGGTGAGTAATAAACCGATGGCCGACGGAACACCCAGCGCCAGACCGAGCCAGAAACTTTGCCGGTCCGGATAAAACAGCGCCAACAGGTCATTGCCCTGCTGACGTGAAGCGCCAGCCATCACCAGCAGCAGCCAGGTGCGCGCCTGCAATAACAGGATCAACCAGAAAAGAAACGGCAGCCGTAGCTGCCCTTTCGCATCATATTCTTCGGGTGGATATTTCAGCGTGACCACTTAATACTCGCGATCTTCAATCAACCGTTTACCAAACAGCAGCGAGTCCACCGGTTCGTAATCGAGCTTTTCATAGAACGCCACCACCTGGTCGTTCTCTTCACGTACCATCAGATGGATTTTCGGGCAGCCACGCGCAATCAGTTTCTTTTCCAGACGGTTCATCAGCGCATTGGCAAAGCCGCGTCCCTGATAATCCGGGTGGACCGCCAGATAGTATGCGGCACCACGATGACCATCGTAGCCGCCCATCAGCGTCCCCACCACCTCGCCACCGACTTCGGCTATCAGGAAGAGATCCGGGTCATGGTTCATTTTGCGTTCGATGTCCAACTCCGGGTCATTCCACGGGCGCAACAGATCGCAACGCTCCCAGAGCGTGATCACTTCTTCAAAATCTTCCTGGCGGAAAGAACGGATTTCCATCGGCGTTACCCTACAGTTGGCCACAATTCGCTGATTATCACGCATTCTTTGCCAGGTGCAAACCTTGCACCGCTCAGTGGCGGAAAAAAGCGGCAAATTTCCTGTTAGCGACCTGAAATACAAAGTAAAGCCCTGAAATAGTTGTGAGGTCGCACGCGACAGGGTGTTACGCTATAACACTTCGCAGGTTTACCTGTCAGGGATTCATTGATGAAAAAGATTTCACTGCTCAAACGCTTAACCAATCGCCGTCAGCTGCTGCTGTCCGGGCTGGCGCTGGCGGTGCTGTCACCGCGTCTGGTCCAGGCCAAAGAAGAGAGTGCGGATTTACGCATGCTGCCACGCCACAGCAAACCTGCGCCCCCAGCCCGCAGCGGCAAACGTATTGTGATGATCGACCCTGGTCACGGCGGCATCGATTCCGGTGCGGTTGGCGAGCAAGGTTCGGAAGAGAAGCATATCGTGCTGGATATCGCCAACAACGTACGTCAGTTGTTGCAGGATCATCCGAAGGTGGAAGTGCGTCTGACACGCGACACTGACTACTTTATTCCGCTCTATCAGCGCGTTGAAATCGCCCATCAGCACGGTGCAAATCTGTTTATGTCTATTCACGCCGATGGCTACACCAGCCCGGATGCCAATGGCGCGTCAGTGTTCGCCTTGTCGAATCGCGGAGCAAGCAGCGCGATGGCGCGTTATATGTCGCAAAAAGAGAACGATGCCGACAAAGTTGGTGGTGCCGAAGTGGCGGCGAAGGATCAGTATCTGAACCAGATTCTGTTCGACCTGGTGCAGACCGACACCATTCGTAACAGCCTGACGCTGGGTAAACATGTGCTGGATCAGATTCGCCCGGTGCATCATCTGCACAGCCAGCACACCGAACAGGCCGCGTTTGCGGTACTGAAGTCGCCATCCATTCCTTCGGTGTTGGTGGAGACCTCGTTTATCACCAACCCGCACGAAGAGCAGTTGCTCGGCACCCCGGCGTTCCGCCGTAAAATCGCCAGCGCAATTGCCGATGGCATCGTCAATTACTTTGATGAGTACGATCGTCGTCAGGCTTAGGTATAATCGCGGCAAATTTCCGGAACGAGTGACTCATGAGCAATCCCGATATTTCCCGCGTTAAAGCCTTTTTGCTGGCGCTCCAGGATGACATTTGCGCCCAACTGGCGGCGGAAGATGGTAAAGCAGACTTCGCAGAAGATAACTGGCAGCGGCCCGGCGGTGGTGGCGGACGCAGCCGCGTACTGCGCAACGGCGCGGTGTTTGAGCAGGCTGGCGTTAACTTCTCCCACGTTCATGGCGACCAGATGCCCGCTTCCGCGACTGCGCATCGTCCGGAGCTGGCTGGCCGCAGTTTCGAAGCGATGGGTGTATCGCTGGTGATCCATCCGGAAAACCCGTATGTACCGACCAGCCACGCCAACGTGCGTTTCTTTATTGCAGAGAAGCCGGGAGCCGATCCGGTGTGGTGGTTTGGTGGCGGTTTCGACCTCACCCCGTATTACGGTTTTGAAGAAGATGCCGTGCACTGGCATCAGACAGCCTTTGAGTTGTGCCAGCCGTTTGGCGAGGACGTCTATCCACGTTTTAAAAAATGGTGCGACGACTATTTCTATATCAAGCATCGTGAGGAACAGCGTGGCATTGGCGGTTTGTTCTTCGACGATCTCAACACCCCCGATTTTGACCACTGCTTCGACTTTACCCAGGCGGTAGGCAACGGTTTTCTGCAAGCCTATCGTCCGATTGTGGCAAAACGCAAAGCGCTGCCGTGGGGCGAGCGCGAGCGCCAGTTCCAGTTATACCGGCGTGGTCGCTATGTCGAGTTCAACCTGGTGTGGGATCGCGGCACCCTGTTTGGTTTGCAAACCGGTGGACGAACCGAATCGATCCTGATGTCGATGCCCCCCCTGGTGCGCTGGGAATATGATTATCAACCGGAAGCGGGAACGCCAGAAGAGGCGTTGTACCGCGATTTCCTGCCGGTGAAGGATTGGTTGAGTATCGCGTCCAGATAATGGCCATTTCGTAGCGGCGCGATTTATCGCGCAGGTTTTGAAACACGCGCGATAAATCGCGCCGCTACGATCTCACAACGGCTCGGTCTGCGCCTCCACCACCGCCAGCGCCACCATATTGACGATGCGTCGCACCGAAGCGATACGTGTTAATACATGTACCGGTTTGCTGATACCCATCAACACCGGGCCAACCGTCACCCCCTCCGAACAGGAGACGCGCAGCAGGTTGTAGCTGATACGCGCCGCTTCAACATTTGGCATAATCAACAGATTGGCAGTGCCTTTTAACGGGCTGTCCGGCATCAATTCCCGGCGGATATTTTCCACCAGCGCCGCATCGCCGTGCATTTCTCCGTCAATCTCCAGTTCCGGCGCACGCTGCTGAATCAATGCCAGCGCTTCACGCATTTTGCGCGCGCCCGGCGCATTCGAGGTGCCAAAGCTGGAGTGCGACAGCAGCGCCACACGCGGTTCGATACCAAAGCGTCGCACCGTCTCCGCCGCCATCAAGGTAATATCTGCCAGTTGTTCTGGTGTCGGATCTTCGTTGACGTAGGTGTCGGTAATAAAGGTGTTGCCGCTCGGCAGCAATAGCGCGTTCATCGCCCCGGCGACGCGTACATCAGGACGGAAGCCAAACACCTTCTCAATCACTTCGTAATGTTCATGATAATCACCAACGGTGCCGCAAATCATCGCATCGGCTTCACCACGATGGACCATGATCGCCCCAATCAGGGTGGGATTGCCTATCACCGCACGCTGTGCCATCTCCGGCGTAACGCCACGCCGTTTCATAATCTGGTAATACTCGCTCCAGTAGGCTTTAAAACGCGGGTCGGATTCGTTGTTCACTACCTCAAAATCTTTTCCGGCTTCGATTTTCAGTCCCTGCTTTTGCAGGCGCATGGCGATTACGTTAGGACGACCGATCAGAATGGGTTTCGCCAGTCCGAGCGTCACCAGTTCCTGAGTGGCATGCAGCACCCGCACTTCTTCTCCTTCCGCCAGCACCACCCGTTTCGGCTCTTTGCGTGCCTGCGAGAAAATCGGTTTCATAAACAGGTTGGTTTTATAGACAAACTCGGTGAGTTTCTCGCGATAGGCATCGAAGTCCTCAATCGGTCGCGTGGCGACGCCAGATTTCATCGCGGCTTGCGCCACCGCAGGCGCAATCTGCACAATCAGACGCGGATCAAAAGGTTTCGGAATCAGATATTCCGGGCCAAAACTCAGATCCTGATCATCATAGGCCGACGCCACCACATCGCTTTGCTCCGCCTGCGCCAGCGCCGCAATGGCGTGCACCGCCGCCAGTTTCATCTCTTCGTTGATCGCGGTAGCCCCCACATCCAGAGCGCCACGGAAGATAAACGGGAAACACAGCACGTTATTGACCTGATTAGGGAAATCCGAACGTCCGGTGCAGATGATGGCATCAGGCCGCACCGCCTTGGCTAAGGGCGGCATGATTTCAGGTTCCGGGTTTGCCAGCGCCAGAATCAGGGGATCTTTTGCCATCTGCCTGACCATTTCCGGCGTCAGCACCTGCGGCCCGGAGCAGCCAAGAAAAATATCCGCGCCAGCAATCACCTCCTCCAGCGTGCGTTTACCGTTGTCCTCAATGGCATACCGCGCTTTGGTTTCTGCCATCTCGGCATCACGACCACGCCAAATCACGCCTTTGGAATCGCAGGCCACGATGTTGTGACGCTGCATCCCCAGCGCTACCAGCAGGTTCAGACAGGCGATGGCTGAAGCGCCCGCTCCCGAGACCACCAGCCGCACATCGGAGATGGCTTTTTTCACAATCTGTAATCCGTTCAGCACCGCAGCGGTACAGATAATAGCGGTGCCGTGCTGATCGTCGTGGAACACCGGGATTTTCATACGTTCGCGCAGCTTCTGCTCGATGTAGAAGCACTCCGGCGCTTTGATATCTTCAAGGTTAATGCCGCCAAAAGTCGGTTCCAGCGCGGCAATCACCTCAATCAGTTTATCCGGGTCGTGTTCGTCGATTTCGATATCGAACACGTCTATCCCGGCAAACTTCTTAAACAGCACGCCCTTGCCCTCCATCACCGGCTTCCCCGCCAGCGCGCCGATATTGCCGAGGCCAAGCACCGCAGTGCCGTTAGAGATCACCGCCACCAGGTTGCCGCGTGCGGTGTATTTATGTGCCGCCAGAGGGTCCACGGCAATTTCAAGGCACGGGGCTGCCACGCCGGGTGAATAGGCCAGGGCCAAATCACGCTGCGTCGCCAGCGGCTTGGTGGGTGACACCTGAATTTTTCCGGGGGTGGGATACTGGTGAAAATCGAGAGCGCTTTGCTTCAGTTGATCGTCCATTGGGCATCCTGTTGCGCGGAGAAAGAGCGTTCAGTATAGAAATCAACCGCCCAAAAGAGGGTGAAGGCGCTCAAAGAATACGCGGTTTACAAGGGCACAGATTGCCACAGCCAGATCAACGCCCCGGTCACAGACTGCTATGCTTAGTGGTGGTAAAACGCGCAGCTGTCATCTCAGGCTGGCCCCTAATCACAAGCGCGCGCAGTGGGCGCCCCAGCGTCACAATCAGAGAAAACGCATTTTCTTCACCTGACGTCTGTAGCAATGTGTTGGACCGGTACTCACCTGGAAATGGCGTAATAAGGCCAAAGCTGCCTGAGGTTTTCTATTTGCCATAATGATTGCTAATCAAGGAGTTAAGCGATGAACCAGCTCGATGCATTAAAACAGTTCACCACCGTGGTGGCGGACAGTGGCGATATTGAATCCATTCGCCAATACCACCCGGAAGACGCCACGACCAACCCCTCATTAATCCTCAAAGCCGCCGGACTTGACGCCTACAAACACCTGATTGATGACGCCATCGACTACGCAAAAAAACAGGGCGGCAGTAAAGAAACGCAGATCATCAACGCCAGCGACAAAGTGGCGATCAACCTCGGTATGGAAATTCTGAAAAGCGTACCAGGCCGTGTCTCGACCGAAGTGGATGCGCGCCTCTCTTTCGATCGGGGCATGTGTGTTACCAAAGCCGAAAAACTGGTGCGGTTGTACGAAGAGAACGGCATTGACCGTTCGCGTATCCTGATCAAACTGGCATCAACCTGGGAAGGCATCCGCGCTGCCGAGGAGCTGGAGAAAAACGGCATCCATTGCAACCTGACGCTGCTGTTCTCCTTCGCTCAGGCCCGTGCCTGCGCCGAAGCGGGTGTGTTCCTGATCTCCCCGTTCGTTGGTCGTATTTATGACTGGTACAACAGCCGTAAACCGCTCGACCCGTATGTAGCAGATGAAGATCCGGGCGTGAAGTCCGTGCGTCGCATCTACGATTATTACAAAAAGCATCGCTACAACACCGTCATCATGGGTGCCAGCTTCCGTAAAGTGGAGCAGATTCTGGCGCTGGCGGGTTGTGACCGACTGACCATCTCGCCAAATCTGCTGGAAGAACTGGCCAACAGCGATGCGCCAGTGGAACGTAAGCTGGAACCGTCAACCGAAGGCTTCCATCAGCCTGCGCCGCTGTCTGAAGCGGAGTTCCGCTGGGAACATAATCAGGATCCGATGGCGGTAGAAAAACTGTCCGATGGGATCCGTCAGTTTGCCATTGACCAGCAAAAACTGGAGGACGTGCTGGCTGCTCGCCTCTGACCGACCATCACCTCATGCCGGACGGGCGTCTTGCCCGTCCTTATTGCCAAATCACAAGGGAGAACCCTATGTCTTCACGCAGAGAGTTGGCTAATGCGATTCGTGCCCTGAGCATGGACGCCGTACAAAAAGCAAATTCCGGCCATCCGGGAGCCCCGATGGGCATGGCGGATATCGCCGAAGTGCTGTGGCGCGATTTTCTCAAACATAACCCGACCAACCCGCACTGGCCCGATCGCGACCGTTTCATTCTCTCCAACGGCCATGCCTCTATGCTGCTTTACAGCCTGCTGCATCTCACCGGTTATGACCTGCCGATGGAGGAATTGAAAAACTTCCGTCAACTGCATTCGAAAACGCCGGGACACCCGGAGCTGGGTTATACCGCAGGGGTAGAAACCACCACCGGACCACTCGGTCAGGGGCTGGCGAATGCCGTGGGGATGGCGATTTCCGAACGCACGCTGGCGGCACAATTTAACCAGCCGGGGCATGAGATCGTCGACCATTACACCTACGTGTTTATGGGTGACGGCTGCCTGATGGAAGGGATCTCTCACGAAGCCTGCTCGCTGGCGGGTACCCTTGGACTTGGCAAGCTGATCGGTTTTTACGATCACAACGGCATTTCCATCGACGGTGAAACCGAAGGCTGGTTTACCGACGATACCCACAAACGCTTTGAAGCCTACAACTGGCATGTGATTGGCGACATTGACGGCCATGATCCGACCGCCGTCAGCAACGCCATCAAAGAGGCGCAGGGCGTCACCGACAAACCCTCGCTGATTATCTGTCGCACCATCATTGGCTTTGGCTCGCCCAATAAGGCCGGTAAAGAGGAGTCGCACGGTGCCGCGCTCGGCGAAGCGGAAGTGGCGCTGGCGCGCAAACAACTGGGCTGGAACTCTCCGGCGTTTGAGATCCCAAAAGAGATTTATCAGCAGTGGGATGCCAAAGAAGCCGGGGCCGCGCGCGAAAAAGCGTGGGACGAAAAACTGGCGGCCTATACAACAGCGCATCCCGAACTGGCGAAAGAGTTCACACGTCGCCTGAGCGGTGAGTTACCCGCTAACTGGCAAAGCGAGGTTCAGGCGTTTGTTGAACAACTTCAGGCAAATCCACAGAAAATTGCCAGCCGTAAAGCATCGCAAAATACCCTCGAAGTGTTTGGCAAGCTGTTACCGGAATTCCTTGGGGGATCTGCCGATCTGGCCCCCAGCAATCTCACTATCTGGTCCGGTTCTAAATCGATCAAAGAGGATATTGCCGGTAACTATATTCATTACGGAGTGCGCGAGTTTGGTATGACGGCGATCGGCAACGGTATTGCCAATCACGGCGGCTTTTTGCCTTATACCGCCACCTTCCTGATGTTTGTCGAATACGCACGCAACGCGGTGCGCATGGCGGCATTGATGAAGGCGCGTCAGGTGCTGGTCTACACCCACGACTCGATTGGTTTGGGAGAAGATGGCCCGACGCATCAGCCGGTGGAACAACTCGCCAGCCTGCGCGTCACGCCGAATATGAGCGTGTGGCGTCCGTGCGACCAGGTAGAAACGGCGGTGGCGTGGAAGGCGGCGGTTGAACGTCAGCACGGCCCAACCGCGCTGATTCTGTCGCGTCAGAATTTACTGCAACCGGAACGCAACCCTGCGCAGGTTGCAGATATCGCGCGGGGTGGTTATGTATTGCAGGATTGCGACGGCACGCCGGAAGCGATCATCATCGCCACCGGTTCGGAAATCGAAATCGCTCTTGGTGCAGCGGATAAACTGATGGCGGATGGTCATCGTATCCGCGTGGTATCCCTGCCCTGCACCGACGTGTTCGATAAACAAGATGCGGCTTATCGTGAATCGGTGCTGCCTTCTGGCGTTAAGGCACGCGTGGCGGTGGAAGCCGGGATTACCGATTACTGGTTCAAGTATGTTGGCCTTGACGGATCCATCGTCGGCATGACCACCTTTGGTGAGTCGGCACCAGCCGGTAAACTGTTCCCGGAATTTGGCTTTACCGTGGAAAATATCGTCAGCCATACCGAAGCCTTACTCAAGCCGCACTAATTGACCCGGCCCCCGCTGTGGGGCCGTTTTTGATCACAGCCTGAAACAGAAAAAAATCTTACTTGACCTCTTTCCGCCCCTCGCAAACTGATTACTATAAGACGTTCCTTTAATTAGCCTGGCGGACGCTTTCCCGTTGAAAAAACGTACACCCTTTTTACTGAGCTTACTGGTTTCGCTGCTTCCGTTAAAAAGCATGGCGCAGGCGTCTCCAGACCCCCTGCTCGCTTCGCAGATCGTTGATCGTTACGCTGAACATATCTTTTACGGCAGCGGTGCCGTTGGCATGGCACTGGTAGCGATTGATGGCAACCAGCGTGTTTTCGCCAGCTTCGGCGAAACCAGCCCCGGCAACAACACCCGGCCACAGCAAGACTCGGTGATTCGTATTGCCTCGCTCAGCAAGTTGATGACCAGCGAAGTGATGGTGAAAATGGCGGAGCGTGGTCAGATTCGCCTCGACGATCCTTTAAGCAAATACGCACCAGCGGGCGTGCGTGTGCCAAACTTCAACGGCCAACCGATTCGCCTGATTAATCTTTCGACCCATACCAGTGGTCTGCCGCGTGAGCAGCCCGGTGGCAAACCGCATCGTCCGGTGTTTGTCTGGCCAACCCGAAGTGATCGCTGGCAGTGGCTGTCGCGTGCTGCGCTGAAAGCGGCACCAGGTACTAATGCAGCCTACTCCAACCTCGGTTATGACCTGCTGGGCGATGCGCTGGCGAAAGCAAGCGGTCAACCCTATCCAGCCCTGTTCCAGCAGTTGATCACCCGTCCACTGGGGATGAAGGACACCACCTATACCCCCTCGCCAGATCAATGCAAGCGTCTGATGATTGCTGAAAAAGGTGCCAGTCCGTGTAACAACACCCTCGCAGCGATTGGCAGCGGCGGCGTCTATTCAACGCCGGACGATATGGGGCGTTGGATGCAACAGTTCCTCAACTCCGCCGTCAACAAGCGCACGCCGCAAATCGATCGTCTGCAAACGCTGATTTATCGTCGTGACCAGTTGAATAAAGTGGAAGGGATGGATGTCCCCGGACGTGCCGATGCGCTGGGTATGGGCTGGGTCTATATGGGGCCGAAAAACGGTCGCCCAGGCATTATTCAGAAAACCGGTGGCGCGGGTGGGTTCATAACCTATATGGCAATGATACCGCAGCAAAATGTCGGGGTGTTTGTGGTGGTGACGCGCTCGCCGCTAACCCGCTTTACGCCGATGAGCGATGGAGTCAATGATCTGCTGGCCGAACTGGTGGGTAACCAGAATGGCTCACCGATGATGGTACAGGCAATCCGTTAACGCGATTGCGGTGCCGTCTCCGACTGGCTGACCCACAAGGTTGGCCAGTCATCGCTGCTGTGCCAGGCATCACAGGTCTTCTCTTCCGCATACTCCGCCAGCACAAATTCATTGCCATCAAACTGCCAGCGCGTAGCGATGCCACAATCCCCCAGGCCACGCCCCTTGCTAAAGGTATAAAGGAAGCCGCTGCTGGCATCGTATTCGGCATTCACCAGCTCCAGTTGATTATCACTGCGTGACGCGGGTGTGAAGGGTAAGGTCAGCGTCAGACCGCGCACCACATAGGGTTGACTACGTGTCACTTCAAAGGCCAGATCAATCACGTTATACGCCCCGGTTTCACAGCTCACCAGCAGCAACGCTTTATCGTCGGTGAGCGGCGCGACGCTTACTTCACGCCGCATCGGATCGAGTGAACAACTGTCGGTATTGATGCGCCAGGTACCATAGTCGATCAACCCACTGGCTTCGTCATGGGTGAGTGGCGCAGGCTGCGGCAAAGGCGCAGGCAACCGGGGTAACGCTGGCTGCGGCGGTACATCCCATACCACACGATCGCCGCGCTTTACCCAGGCACTCAAACCGTTCACCCTGCCCTGCACCTCATCCATCAGCAGCAACGCCGCTTTCATCCCGTGCAATGAAACGGCTGCTTTGGCCTGCCAGGTGAGCTGGAGGGTATCCGCGTCCAGCGTTTGTGCCAGAAACTCATCAATGGCGATGGGATTGCTGGTAGCGAGATGATGCGGTTCCACGCTCCAGTGTTTGAGATCGGGTTTCAACAGACGCTGATCGAGCAACAGATTGTCCTGTAAGGACGCACCGGGAAGTTCACCAGTGTAAGCGCTGCCATAATCAATGCGCAGCAAAGGACGATCATCGACACCCGCATGCCGGGAGAGGGTCATGACCAGGCCATTATCACCAGGAAAACTGCGCGCTACGCAAAAAGCCGCATTGTTGCAGGTCAGCTGCCAGTCAGAAAATGACTTTTGCAGTGGATCCGCCTGCACTCCCGCAGCAAACAGAAAAAGCAATAAAAGCAGCGATTTCATCCAATACGACATTAAGAAAACCGATCCCCAAAATCTTAGAGAGAAGATGATAGCGCAGTGGCAGCGCTGACACCGGGCCTAATCTGTGAGCTGGCCCTAAAAGCGGTACTAACTGCCGAAAAAGACGTCGCCTGGGAGCGATCTGTGCGGGTGGTGCGAGGGGTCATCATCCTTGTCCAACGCCGTGCGCTCAATCGGATTTGTCGCACAATGCGTCAGCCAGCCCGGCACACGGTCAGGGATTATGAGAGAGATTGTCTGGAGTAGAGAAAGCGTCACATTATCGCCATGTTGGAGCATGTTAATTTTAACGCTGGCAAAGTGCCAATTCAGTGCGAAGTCATCAAGGAAGAGGATGAATTATGCTTAGTACTTACAATTCCACACGTTTCACAATACAGCCTTCACCCGTCAATGAAATCATTACTACAACGCCAGCTATCATTAATCAAATCTCCACCATCAACGAAAAAAATACCGTTCCCTATAGTCAGCAACCGCTGGAGTCACTAATTTCACCGTCATTGTCTCCCGCTTCGACTTCGTTTGGCATACATGTCACCCCGTCATCCTCCAGTCCAGCATGCTTTACTCTCCAGCCAAGAATAAAAGGTTTATCAAATATAAATGGTAAGCAGCATATAGAGCGATTGTTTAAACTTAATACTTTCACCGACTCCATTTTTCGACTTACCACTGAAATGGCTGGTTCAACTAACCCTCTGGTAATCCAATACAAAGATTGCCTGTTAAATTTCAAAGCCGAAAACGACAACATTATAAAAAGCATAAATAAAAAAGCAAAGGAAACCTACAAAATAAATAAAGCAACATTAAAGAAGCTAAGTAAAACCATTAACAACAAGAGCATTGGGGAGTTTATTCAAAAAATATTGGCCATCCATCAGGCAAAGACAAGTAAGGTATTTGCAAGATACTTCAGCCAAATCGATATGTTCATGACAGTTTATGAAAAAGAAAAAAACAACACAGAAAAAATCAAATCATTATGGCGGGCCATCATTGATGAAGGAGATAATCCCCTTAGAGATTTTTTGGTGGGATTTAACTTATGGGATTACTTCCGCGACAATGTAAACCATATGTTGGAGGCTAACGACGATGACAACTTTCCTGACTTCATAGCACGTCAATACCAGTTGTATGATGAATTAAAGACCCTTTGTGCTCCTTCAACACCTTCCCAGGAAGAAAACAATCTATATCGCCATCAATTTTGCGATCTGCATCTCAATGATAAAAGTGTTGCCGCAGCAATAGAATCAATGCAGGAAAATAAGGGCTTAACCTTCGTGTTAAGTTGTACGGATCATGGCAAACAGTTATTAGAACAGCTCAATAATTATAAGGTATTGTTAGCTCAGTACACCAGAACAAAAAGAGAAAAACAAATAGAAGCTGAACTGGCAACAATAGCTCCGGAACGTGCAACGTCGAAAAAAACCAGCTTACTAAAAGCGCTATTTAACTCCATACCAATTTGCATTAATTTACTGGATAGTACTGATGATCTGAGGAGTGAACTACGCGCATCCAGAAATTGGGGGCTGGATGTATCAGCATCTGTTGATTCAGGTCTGAAATCAATTTATGACACTGCCTATTCCGGAGTGAGAAAATCACTTACGACGTTACTTAAAAATGAAAAAATCCTTAATGAAGTTGTCAGTGCAATAGGCATAACACCGGAAGTAAAAGCTGTTACTCCTCAATTCATGACGGAGGAATTATCGGTATCAGAAGCGTTATGTGTTGCTAATACATTGTATAACAACCGCGTCATTGCAGATAATATGGGTAATCTTACTCAATTATATCACGTAATGAGAGAAAAATTCCTCCATCCCGATATGATTCAGGAACTCACCTTTAATCAGTTAGATCACGAAGGTCACGTAGTTATTAAGGCATTACTGCTGGCTGCTCTACAGAACTGTATTGCTGATCCTGAAATGGACTGGATGGCACAGTGGCATATATTACTGGGATTCGCCGATAAAAAACATGCTGAGAATACCGATGCGACCGAGCAAACGGTAATGATGCACGACAATCATAAAATCAGGCATTTTGTTAAACTTGATCATTTCGATACCATTTTAGAGTACGTTTCAAATAGAATAAACAAAGAAAAATTAAGGTGGAAATTTAAACAAAGCATTAAACTTGACCTAAAAATCATCAAGCTGATAAATCAAAATATCACAACCGAAGATTTGCAGCTAATATCTTCTGATATGATAAACTATTTACTTTGTGACGGATGTTTTTCTGATGCCGATTTAAGACCTTTCACTTTTCGCACCAAACTTGCCAGCCTGCTAAAAGTGGCACCACAAAAGTTCCTCAGTGATATGGCAGAAATAAATTATACACCGTCATATCATTTCAGACATCACGCTCATCAGACAGATAACCTCTTTACCGCAAAGCAAATCAGTAACGTTGATCATTTAGTGGTTATTATTCAGTACCTCCAGGAGGTGGTAGCTGAAACGACAACGACACTTGAACACCTTGAAAGCGTGGAGTATATCGTAAGGTTTGCTGACCTTAACGGATTCAGTGACGCCGAGCAGAACACGTTGAAAGAAGAATTTATTAAACAAAAGAACAGATTAAATCAGCAACCTTATAATATTGAGTTGAAAGAGAAACTCAAAGAGTTAGCCAAGACAATTTTGGAAAATGTGGAGTTGAATAGTTTAATCGAAGAAGATAATGACGAACCGCTTAACGAAATCATTCCTCTCCTGGATAATTATTTTTCATCCTACCAGGCTAAAGACATTAATAAATTTTATGCCAAGATGCAGGAAATGGGTCTTCCGCTGAACAGTGACAGTCAGGAAAAAACAACCCAATTCCTGAGCGAAATGCTAAATGATGGTAAAGAGCATCCAAATTATCATTCCGAAGTGATATCCGCTATTGTTCACGAATTATTTTCTTCCCTTCCCTTGTCAGACCCAGCAGCTACTTCACAAAGTGTACAAGTGGCTACGCCGTTTAATACCCTGTCAACACAGTTACTGGCACAGATGGACATCATTTTGAACGATGAAATAAAAAAATCGATTGATTTTTTTAACCCGGAACACGATCAGGCTGCATTTAACTTACTGGCCTTATGTCAAATTATTGACAACCCCGATGCTATCGAAAAAGCGTTGAAGGAGTACATTTCCAAACCTAACGAAAAAAATACTCATACCAGGAAACTCCGCTTAACACCCGATCAATTTAAACTGTTAAAACATGGATTATATAACTTGTTCAAGTCAGGTAGTAGCGACTACGCTTCAGATATAGAAAAGCTATTCGATAAAATGAAAGAATTAGCAAAAGAAAGCAGCGAAAGATATGCTATCTACATTTACGATCTCTATATGAAATTTAAAAAAGTATTTAGTGACAAAGAAGGTAAAACCCCGAGCCAATTATTTTTTGAAATCCAGGAACTTGATCAGGAAAAAGGTATCCCTTCACTTATCAAAATGGAACCTGATGTCATTAAACGCACTACCGCCAGACTATCGAAAGAAACCTTTATCTTAGGCGACATGAATGCTGCCAGTCATGCTGATTTCCTCCATGCATTAAACCGCAGGCATCAGCTTTCCCCCTCGCTCTATTTTAAATTCTTCAGGCTTAAACCCTGGCTTTCATTCGTATCCAAAATACGTGACGATGAAATTGAATGTAACCAAAAAAGAATAGAGGCCCTCAACTTTTCGCTGAATGCGAGCACAATAAATGCGGCGATTCAAGCAGGAGTTCTCTTAACGGAACACGAACGCCAGAGGGCACTCTATCGAGAAAAATGTGAAAGGGAAGATGCCATAAGAGATCAACGTCAGATTGAATACAGAAATGACCGAGACCTATGGAACCAACAGATGACGCTCGAGTCGAATATATTCCTTCAACATGTGATGGATTTCTCCAGGGAGTTTATGTTTTGGTGGCAGCCAAGATATATTGTTTACAAAACCATAGTACGTGACGGGCATAAATCGATAATTATATTTTCCAATGATGAGTTTTTCCAAAGTGAACATAGCCATGAATATGATATTGGTCTGACAATGATACGTACCAAGAATGTCGATATATTGGATGATAAAAAGAGACTAGATCAGAATAAGATTTTAAAAACCATTAAGAAAACCAACCCCGATTTTAAATTTGTAAATACACAAAGGATACGCACTGAAGTCAACCATAACATCAGAGTAAATATTGTTAAAAATGGAGAAGTTGAATCAAAACATGTCGCGACTCTCACACAAACACATACTTTAAGTACTGAAATCGTTATAAACACGATAACTGCTGACTTTATGCATGCGATCCCCAGCGTTTATCCTACATCTAATAATGACAAACTCTCTTATCATGAATTCTTTTTTCAGCCGGATACCCTTCGTGATATCCATCCAGTTGTAGCGGAGAGTGTATATAAAGAAAAGCAGACCTTTCTGCCGCCATATGTTGCTGACCCTAAGCCCTCAACCAGCGCCGCCGCCACAGCCATGATACCTGCCGCCAATACTGCCAGATCATGCAACCCCATCGACAATCAACTTAGAGAGATGGTTAGCCCTTTTACCCGCTTTCGTCCTGAGAACGTCTCTTTACCTGAACCCTTTCTCAGCTCATTGCAAGAGCGAACGTTGGAGCATCTCGCCCTTACCATCGGGAGAGATATCGTGACAATAAATAATAAAAATGAAGTGACCTACTACTACTCAGGCGGAAATATCGTTTCATATAATCTAAAACTGGAGATTTCTGCTAATGATGCGAAACGGGGAAATTATGCCGCAGCGTTACCCGATAAAATCATAGAAGACGTTCACAAAAGAGAGGTCATATTACTGAAAGTAGACGGCCAGAAATATAACGGCATACAGGTTCAGTCGACCGATGCTGGCTTCGTATCGAGTATGATACCTAACCAACCTGATTACCGTGATTCCGTCATTAATAGTACGTTGCATAAACTGGTCGAACCTGTCAGACCTTTAGTTGAGGAAATGTTTCCGGCTGTAATGAATGCGGCCTATGTCACCACACATGGCACAGTTCCTGATGGAAACATAACTACTTACCCATTAGTCAGAAAATTTCTGGAACAGTTAAACCACACAGCTGAACAGGAGAGTGAAGAGGATAATCAGCCGGGAACCTCCGGTTCTGGCAGCCATTAAACTCCAACGGCGCGATAAATCGCGCCGTTACGCTTTATGCCTGGCGTCAGCATCAGGCGTGCAGCCATCCTACAAGTTGCGCATGTTGCAGTAACATAATCGTTTTACCGTCACGGATACGACCATTTTTCACCATCGCCAGCGCTTCAGGAAACGCCAGTTCGAGCACGGTAATTTCTTCGTCTTCAATACCGCCGCCTTTGTTCGCGCGTTGAGCTTCGCTGTATTCAGCAGCGAAGAAGTGCAGAATCTCGGTAACGCCCCCTGGTGACATATAGGCTTCCCAGAGTTTTTCCACTTTACCCACCTGATAACCGGTTTCCTCAATCGCTTCCTTACGGATGCAGTCTTCAGGCGTATCGTCGTCCAGCAGGCCCGCGCAGGCCTCAATCAGTTCGCCACTCTCATTACCGTTCAGGTAGGTGGCAATACGGAATTGGCGCGTCAGCACCACGCTATTTTTTTCACGGTTGTAGAGCAGGATGGTTGCGCCGTTGCCACGGTCGTAGACTTCACGTTTGTGACGCAGCACTTCACCATTGTTGCGGGTAAGTTCGTAGGTAAAGTTGCGCAGCACAAACCAGTTTTCTGACAGCAACTTGTCTTTGATGATATTGATCTTTAACGGCATGACCACTCCACTGCAAATTTTGAGGGAGCCTGAAAGAGTAAAACGTTATGGCGGGGAAAACTATCTGAATTGTTTGTCACAGAGAACAAAAGAGCGCAATAAATTGCGCCGCTACGCACCTTTGTCGTAGCGGCGCGGTTTACCGCGCTGTAAACATCAAAATCCGTTCTTTTCCTCTTTCATATCTGGCAGGTGATGCGCAATCCCTTTATGGCAGTCGATACAGGTTTTGCCTTCCTCCACCGCTTTGGTGTGCATCTTCGCCGCGACCGTCTTCTGCGCGGTAAAATCCATATATTCAAAGTTATGGCAGTTACGGCAGGCTTGCGAATTGTTGTTCTTCATCCTGCGCCATTCGTTTTGCGCCAGTTCAAGCCGCTTTTCCTCAAACTTTTCTGGCGTGTCGACAATGCCGAACACCTTGGCATACACCTCTTTGCTGGCCTGTAACTTACGCCACATTTTTGGCCCCCACTCGTGTGGCACATGGCAATCCGGGCAGGTCGCACGCACGCCGCTGCGGTTGTTGTAGTGCACCGTCTGCATATATTCCTGATAGACGTTGTTACGCATTTCATGGCAACCGATACAGAATTGCTCGCGGTTGGTCATCTCCAGGCCGGTATTAAATCCGCCCCAGAAAATGATGCCTCCGGCGAAACCAATCAGCAGCAACGTGCCAAGCGCCAGGCGGCTGGGACGACGCCACCAGCGCCAGATGCGGAGAATCATCTGCTTCATTGACCAAAGCCCTCAGCCGGACGGAAGGTGTTTTCCACCACCGGTTTGGCATCGGTCTGCGGCACATGGCATTGCAGACAAAAATAGCGGCGCGGTGAAACCGTACTGCTGACCAGGCCATCACGATCGGTAAAGTGCGTTGGACTAACGCGGGGCGCACCGGTGGTGAGGTAACTTTGCGTACCGTGGCATTGCAGGCAGCGGTTAACGTTTTTCGTCACCTGGTAGCCATCAACGCTATGCGGGATCACCGGTGGTTGATTGACATAGTTCAGCGGCTTGCGGCTCTGCTCTTTGGGCTGATGGATCGTGCCCTGCTGCGTGGCCGTCACCTCCGGTGACTGTTGCAAGTCCACGCCGTTATCGGCCCAGACCGCGCCGCCCAATGTCAGGGCAGCCAATGTAAGAAGTGTGATAAGAGGTTTCATTGCATCCTGCCTTAAATTTTCACCAGCTTAACGGCGCATTTTTTATAATCGGTCTGTTTCGAAAGCGGGTCGGTGGCATCCAGCGTGACGTTGTTGACCAGCACCCCGGCATCGAAGAACGGTGAAAACACCAACCCCTGCGGTGGCTGATTACGGCCACGCGTTTCGACGGTGGCCATCGCTTCACCCCGGCGGGAAACCACGCGCACTTTCTCGCCCCGACGCAGACCACGCGCTTTGGCATCCAGCGGATGGATATACAGCAACGCCTGCGGCACCGCGCGATGCAGCTCCGGCACACGGCGCGTCATGGTGCCGGTATGCCAGTGTTCCAGCACGCGGCCGGTACAGAACCACAGATCGTATTCCGCATCCGGTGATTCAGCAGGCGGCTCGTACGGCAGGGCAAAAATGGTCGCTTTGCCGTCTGGTTTGCCGTAGAAGCGCACGCCCTCGCCTGCTTTGACGTAGCTGTCATGACCTTCGCGATAACGCCAGCGCGTCTCTTTGCCGTCAACCACCGGCCAGCGCAAACCACGCGCCTGATGATAAGTGTCAAACGGTGCCAAATCGTGGCCGTGACCACGACCAAAACTGGCGTACTCTTCGAACAATCCTTTTTGCAGATAGAAGCCGAAAGCACGGGCATCATCGTTCAGTTGGTCGTCGGCGACCTCACTCAGCGGGAATTGGTTAACCTGGCCATTGGCAAACAACACGTCGTAGAGGGTTTTGTCACGTAGCTCCGGCTGTTGGGCGATCAATGCCTCCGGCCACACTTCCGCCACGCGGAATCGCTTCGAAAAGTTCACCAGTTGCCACAGATCGGATTTGGCGTCACCCGGCGCTTTGACTTGCTGATGCCAAAACTGGGTGCGGCGTTCAGCATTGCCATAGGCACCCTCTTTTTCCACCCACATGGCGGTGGGCAGAATCAGGTCGGCTGAGAGCGCGCTGACGGTCGGATAGGGATCCGACACCACCACAAAGTTGCGCTCATCGCGCCAACCCGGCATACGTTCCTGCGTCAGGTTCGGTCCGGCCTGCATATTGTTGTTGCACATCGACCAGTAGGCATTGATTTTGCCGTCTTTCAGCGCGCGGTCCTGCGCCACTGCGTGGTAGCCCGGTTTGGCCGGGATGGTGCCGGACGGCAACTTCCACAGTTTTTCTGCCAGCGCGCGGTGCTTGTCGTTAGTCACCACCATATCGGCAGGCAAACGATGGGAAAACGTCCCCACTTCACGCGCCGTACCACAGGCTGATGGTTGCCCGGTCAGAGAGAAGGGGCCGGTACCAGGGCGTGAAATTTTGCCGGTCAGCAAGTGCAGGTTGTAGACCAGATTATTGGCCCACACGCCACGCGTATGTTGGTTGAAACCCATCGTCCAGTACGACACCACCTTGATGTTGGGATCGGCATACAACTCGGCCAGTTTCACCAGTTGATCTTGCTCGACACCGCTCATGGCACTGGCTTTTTCCAGCGTATACTCCGCGACAAACTTCGCGTACTCGTCGAAACTAATTGGTGTCGAGGCATCGCTGTCCGGATTTTTCGCCTTCGCCTGACGCGGGTCGGTCGGACGCAAACCATAACCGATGTCAGTCGTACCCTGACGCAGCGTGACGTGGTTTTCCAGGAAGGTTTTATCCACCTTGCCGTTCTGAATGATGTAGTTGGCGATAAAGTTGAGGATCACCAGATCGGTCTGAGGCACGAACACCATGCCGTTATCCGCCAGCTCAAAGCTGCGATGGCGATAGGTCGACAGCACGGCAACCTTGACGTTTTCATTGCTGAGACGACGCGCCGTGAGACGAGACCAGAGAATCGGATGCATCTCAGCCATGTTCGATCCCCACAACACAAAAGCATCAGCCTGCTCGATATCGTCATAGCAGCCCATCGGTTCATCCATGCCAAAGGTACGCATAAACCCAACCACCGCCGACGCCATGCAGTGACGCGCATTGGGATCGAGGTTATTGCTACGGAAACCGGCTTTCATCAGCTTGGAGGCCGCGTAACCTTCCCACAAGGTCCACTGGCCAGAACCGAACATACCAATGGATTCCGGTCCGTTGGCCTTAAGCGCAGCCTTAAACTTCTCCTCCATGATGTCGAACGCCTGTTCCCAGCTAATCGGCGTGAATGTGCCATTTTTGTCGAAACGCCCTTCGGTCATCCGCAATAGCGGCTGGGTCAGACGGTCCTTGCCGTACATAATTTTGGGCAGAAAATAGCCTTTAATGCAGTTCAGGCCACGGTTCACCTCCGCCTGCGGATCGCCCTGTGAAGCAACCACACGACCATCCTGAGTGCCCACCAGCACGCCGCAGCCCGTTCCGCAAAAGCGACAGGGCGCTTTTTCCCAACGAATCGGTGCCGCCAACGCCGTGGCGGCTTTGGTAACGGTAGGGATGACTAATCCCGCAGCGGTTGCAGCTGCCGCCGCCGCATTGGCTTTCATAAAATCACGACGACTCAGTTGCATGAGGTTTCCTTGGCAAGTTCTTCAAATTCGTCCTGCTGGTGATACACCAGCGATACCGCCAACACGCCTGGGATATTGCGCGTGGCTTCAATGTTGCTAAGCAGCGTGGCGCTATCGGACGCGCCCAACGTAACTGCCAGGGTGCCGCGTGCGGCGTCTTGAGCGGCGATGTCGCTGTCGGCCCAGGTCAGCAGCTCCTGCGTGACCGCAGCACAAGCCGCCGGTCGCGCCTGAATCACCAGGCCACAGACGTGCCAACTGTTATTCGGGTTCATGATGTAATCCTGTGGCTGAAACCGGGCAAGGCGCGATGCACGCACCACAACCGGTGCAATGTTGCGGCGTGGTTTCGGGTTGTGCGATACCGTTGGCAGTAAGGCGAAAAACGATGGCCTGCTGCTCACAACTTTCCTGACAACTGCGACAATTCACCCCCTGAAAGGTGATGCAATCACGGCTGATGCGGATACGTTGCTGCCACGGCTGCTGCTCGCGCGGATAAAACAGCGCCTGTGGGCAGGCATCGGCGCAGGCGGCACAGAAGGTACATTCACCTCGTTGAAAATCGATCTGCGGTACCGCACCGGGCGCAAGCTGTACAATCTGCGTTTCGCAGGCGGTTACGCAGTTGCCACAACCGTCACACCCGGTCTGATGGCGCCACCACGGCAATGCAATTGCCCCCGTGACAGCTTTACGCTGCCCGGTGAAGAATTGGCGTCGTGACAGCCCCATCGGCACACCTTAATTCGGGTTAGAAAATTAGGGCTTAAAATAACCTGACACAATGGAGGGCTATATCACCCGAAAGGAGTAATTCCCGGAGTGGGATCAAGGGGGGAGCAGATGGTGATCAGACGGGTCCAGGTGCCAGCAAAAACGCGGCATTACGGTGGCAAAAACAAAAAAGGCCGTCGGAGAGACGGCCTTCTGATAACACATCATGCGCGTTTAGCGTGAAGAATCTTCCGCCAGGATACGCGGTGCGTCATCCGACTCATCGACATGATGATCATGCTCTTTCATCGCTTCTTCGTGTACGCGCTTACGCACACCAAACCAGCCCAGCACCAACACCACCGCAATCAGCGGGATGGAGGCAATGGTGTAGGTGCCATTCGGGTAGTCAAACGCCATCAACACCAGCACGCTGACCAGGAACAGCAGCGTCAACCAGGAGGTGACCGGTGCCCACGGCAGCTTAAAGCTGACATCTTCCGCTTTGCCTTCTTTGATGGCTTTGCGCAGACGCATCTGGCATACCACGATAAAGCCCCACGAAGAGATGATACCCAGCGATGCCACGTTCAGGACGATCTCAAATACCTGAGAGGGTACGTAGTAGTTCAGCACCACGCCCACCACATAGACAGCAATGGTCACCAGGATACCGGCAAACGGCACCTGCTGGTTGCTCATCTTCGACATAAACTTCGGTGCAGAACCGCCCATCGACATCGAACGCAGAATACGACCGGTGGAGTACAGACCGGAGTTCAGGCTGGACAACGCCGCACTCAGCACCACGATATTCATGACACTGCCGATATAAGGCACGCCCAGTTTGGAGAAGAAGGTCACGAACGGACTCTGCCCGGCCTGATAAGCATTCCACGGCAACAGCAGCACCAACAGCACCACCGAACCCACGTAGAACAGGCCGATACGCCAAATCACGCTGTTGATCGCTTTTGGCAGCATGGTTTTCGGGTCTTTACACTCCCCCGCCGCCGTGCCTACCAGCTCGATCGAGGCGAAGGCAAACACCACCCCTTGCACCAGCACCAGCGCAGGCAGCAGACCATGTGGGAACAGGCCGCCGTTATCGGTTATCAGGTGGAAACCGGTGGCATTGCCGTCCAGCGGCTTACCGCTGCCGAGGAACACCACACCAACCACCAGGAACACCACGATGGCCAGCACCTTAATCAGCGCAAACCAGAACTCCATCTCGGCGAACCACTTCACGCCGATCATGTTCATGGTGCCAACAATCGCCAGCGCACCAAGGGCAAACACCCACTGGGGAACATCACCAAACGCGCCCCAGTAATGCATATACAGCGCAACGGCCGTGATATCGACGATACCGGTCATCGCCCAGTTAACAAAGTACATCCAGCCCGCCACATATGACGCTTTTTCACCAAGAAATTCACGCGCATAGGAAACAAAGCTGCCGCTGGAAGGACGATGTAAAACCAGTTCGCCCAACGCACGCAGAATGAAGAAAGAGAAGATACCGCACACCAGATACACCAGTGCCAGAGCCGGACCTGCCATCTGTAAGCGCGCGCCTGCGCCTAAAAATAGCCCCGTACCAATAGCACCGCCGATGGCGATCATTTGAACCTGACGATTACCCATAGCTTTGTGGTAACCGGTGTCGTGGGAATTCAGCCAGCGTCGTTTCGCAGCGCGTTGTTCGGCCGCGGTTTTTTTAGTAGGTTTCATAGCTTTCCTGTTTATCCTGACCATCAATCACCGGCTTACCAAACGTTTGCGTAGCACGGTGCGAAATGGGGTAAAACCCCGGTTGCAGGCGGCGGAACGATGTCGCGCAGCGATCCGGGAAATTACGGCGATGAATCCTACCCGTTCTGCAAGAACGAAGCAAAATATACCGCCAGATTGCACAGAATGAATTGAGATTATCCTTCACAGTGCACAAAAAAACCGGCCAGAGCCTCTGGCCGGTGAAGATTGCGGCAGGAAAAAATCGGGGAAATTAACGATAAATCTCGGCGGTACCACTCCACATGCTGGAGTCACCTGGATTTTGCACGCCGATGACGCGGTAATGGCTGGCACCCATCTCTTGCGCTTTCTGTGACAACTGACGGGTCGCATCATCCAGTGAGCCACTGACGCCACTGACGGAGACGCTACCGATACTTTGCATATTTTGAGCTTGTTCCGCGTTTAACGCTGTCGCGGCCAGCGAACTAAAACTTGCGGCGGCTAGCAGTGCACCAGCCAGAACAGCATATCGAGTCTTCATGGGATGCTCCTGTTATCTTGCGGGGAAACCGACGGCCTACGCAAAAAGTATTAGTCAGCCAGGCAAAAGCGGGATGACACAAGCGGTAAAACTGTTCAATTTTTCGACAGGGGTTTCAGATTTATCCTGGGAAATGTAAATTGCGGTTACTTTATGTGCGAAGAGTAACCTGATGTAGCGAGATAACGTCGCCGACATGACAACGCTGCTTTATAATTCCGCGCTCGCAACAGGGTTTTTATCGTGATGGTTAAACGTCCCGTAATACGCACTATCGCTCGCGCGCTGAGCGCAATTGTCCTGCTTTCGCTGCTCACTTCCGGGCTGGCGTTGATGACACTTTCCAGTAGCTTACGTGATGCTGAGACAGTCAATGTCGCCGGGTCGCTGCGAATGCAAATTTATCGCCTGGCCTGGGACAGCACGCGCGATCCCCAACAGCTAACTCATCATATTGGTTTATATGAACAAACCCTGGACGCTCCGGCATTGAGCAATCTGGAGCGCGCGTGGGTACCGATCGAAGTTCGCAACCGTTACCACTACCTGCGTGATAACTGGCCGGAACTGAAGCAACGGTTACAAACGCAGAACACCCTGATTTATCAACAGCAGGTCGCCAGCTACGTCAGTGAAATCAATCGTTTTGTGTTGTCCGTACAGCATTACGCCGAGCTAAAAATGCATCTGGTGGTTGCCAGCAGCCTGTTTGGTTTTCTGGCGATTGTCGGGCTGGCACTCTGGACCATCCGTTTTATTCGCAGCAACGTGGTGGGGCCGCTCGACGCGCTGGTCACCGCCAGTCAGTTTGTCGAACAAACTCGCTTCAGCTTTCCTCCCCTGCCCGTGGCACAGCCTAACGAACTTGGTGTGCTGGCCCATGCCTTCACGGCGATGGCGGCCAGACTACAATCACATTATCGCCTGCTGGAAGATGCGGTGCAGGAGAAAACCGAGAGCCTGACGCAGGCTAACCGCACGCTGTCTCTGCTCTATGAAAGCTCGCAAATGCTTACCAGCAGCGCCCTCAATCCCGATGTATTTCAGGGTTTTATCGAGCAACTTCAGCAGCGCGAAGGTTTTAACGTGGTGGTGCTGGAGAGTGACAACCAGACATTCCAGACCGGAAGCAGTGATGCCAACTGCCGCTGGCAGCGCATCACATTGCGTCAGGATGAGCAGCCCTTCGGCGAATTGCGTTGGCAATCGCCGCAACGCGCGTCGCCCGGAGAATTGATGCAGAGCCTGGCGAATATGCTGGCTCGTGCCCTGTGGGTGTGGCAGACGCAGAAGCAGTATCAGCAAATGCTGTTAATTGAGGAGCGCGCGACCATTGCCCGCGAACTTCACGATTCGCTGGCGCAGTCACTCTCCTTTTTACGGATTCAGCTTACGCTGCTGAGACGCACGGTCGATGGCAGCCAGTTGGCAGCGCAAAGTATTATCAGCGAGTTTGACCGGGCGCTGGCAGACGCTTATCAACAATTACGCGAATTGCTGACCACCTTCCGCCTGACCATTGAGCAGGCAGATTTGGTAGCAGCATTGCAGGCAATGATCGTACCCTTGCAGGAACAATCCCAGGCGGCGATCCAATTTGACTATCAACCTGGGCTACAAAGCCTCGATGCACAACAGCAGGTGCATGTTTTACAGATTGCGCGCGAGGCCTTACTCAACGCCATTCGCCATGCCGGTGCGCAGCAGATTCGCATTTGCTATCAGCGTATCGCTGAGGAGGATCATCTGTTAACCATCGAAGATGACGGTATTGGTATCCGCAGCACGGAAGAACCGCCGGGCCATTATGGCCTGACAATTATGGCAGAACGGGCAGCGCGCCTTGCCGGCACGCTGCTGATTACCCCGCAGGAACGCGGCACGCGTGTCACCTTACGTTTCCCGCCTCGCCCGACCTACCTGCTGGAATAACGCGATACATGGACTGTTTATTGGAGAGAATATGGACCAGCCAAAACTGACAATCATGATAGTTGATGACCATCCCCTGATGCGCCGTGGCGTTCGCCAGTTGCTGGCGCTGGAGCCACGGCTTCAGGTGGTGGCCGAGGCCAATAATGGCACGGAAGCGCTGGCAGAGGCCCGTCGTCTGTCGCCGGATGTGATTCTGCTCGACCTGAATATGAAAGGGATGTCCGGGCTGGATACGCTAAAAGCGTTACGCCATGAGGAGATCTCCGCCCGCATCCTGGTGTTGACCGTTTCCGATGCGCGTAATGATATCTACGCCATGATTGATGCCGGTGCTGATGGCTATTTGCTAAAGGACAGTGAACCGGAGCAATTGCTGCAACAAATCCTGTCCGGCGCCCAGGGGGAGAACGTATTCAGTGAGGTGGTGGAGGAGTATCTCGCCAATCGCCCACACAGCTCCAATCCGTTCCGCCAGTTGACCGAGCGCGAACTCGACGTACTACAGGAAGTGGCGCGTGGTTTGTCGAATAAAGAGATTGCCACCACGCTGCATATCTCTGAAGAGACGGTCAAAGTGCATATTCGCAATCTGCTGCGCAAACTGGATGTACGCTCACGCGTGGCCGCCACCGTGCTCTGGCTGGAGAGCCGGAACGTCTAGCACATCACATAAAACCGTCGGGACATTTACACTTTCTCCATAATTTCTCCACGATTATCTAATTTGCGCCGCGTAGAGTAAGCAGCGGCAGGAGATTCTCCCGAGATAGCGCATCCCCTCCGCCAGCGTGGGCCCACACGGGTTCACGCTTCTGATAATAAAAGTAAAAAATACGCAGCTGAGGAGTGTCGGTTCCATGTCGAATTTTTTTATCGACCGCCCCATTTTTGCCTGGGTTCTGGCGATTTTACTCTGCTTATGCGGCACTCTGGCGATCATCTCGCTGCCGATTGAGCAATATCCTGACCTCGCGCCACCGAACGTGCGCATCACCGCCAACTACCCCGGTGCTTCAGCGGAAACGCTGGAAAACACCGTTACCCAGGTGATTGAGCAGAACATGACCGGCATCGACAACCTGATGTATATGTCATCGAACAGCAGCAATACCGGTCAGGCCCAAATTACCCTCACCTTTACCGCAGGCACCGATCCGGACGAAGCACGCCAGCAGGTTCAGAACCAGCTACAGACAGCCCTGCGCCAGTTGCCCTCGGCAGTGCAATCCCAGGGCGTCACCGTCAACAAAACGGGTGACAGCAACATCCTGATGATTGCGTTTGTTTCTACCGACGGAAGTATGGACAAACAGGATATTTCAGATTATGTCGCCAGTAACATTGAGGATCCCCTCAGCCGTATCGATGGTGTCGGTGAAGTTGATGCCTACGGTTCGCAATATTCCATGCGTATCTGGCTCGATCCGAACAAACTGAACGCCTACGCGTTAACAACCGATGATGTCGTCAGCGCTATTGAATCGCAAAACGCCCAGGTTGCGGTAGGTCAGTTGGGAGGCTTGCCCTCGGTTGAAAAACAGGCGCTGAATGCGACGGTCAATGCCCAGTCGATGCTACAAACCCCGGAGCAGTTCAAAGCCATTACGCTAAAAACCAACACTGACGGTTCTGTGGTTACCGTGGGTGATGTGGCGGATGTCGCGATGGGGGCAGAGAAATATGACTATCTCAGCCGTTACAACGGCCAGGCTGCGTCCGGTTTGGGCATTAAACTGGCTTCCGGCGCCAATGAGATGAACACCGACAAACTGGTACGCGCCCGCATCGCCGAATTATCACAATACTTTCCACACGGGTTGGAAGCAAAAATCGCCTACGAAACCACGCCGTTCGTCAAAGCGTCGATCACCGATGTGGTGAAAACGTTGCTGGAAGCGATTCTGCTGGTGTTCCTGGTGATGTATCTGTTTATGCAGAACTTCCGTGCCACGCTGATCCCCACCATCGCAGTTCCTGTGGTGTTACTCGGTACCTTTGCGGTGCTGTATGCCTGCGGCTACAGCATTAACACCTTGACCATGTTTGCCACGGTACTGGCCATTGGTCTGCTGGTGGATGACGCCATCGTGGTGGTAGAAAACGTCGAACGTATTATGAGTGAAGAAGGTCTTTCACCCCGCGCGGCCACGCGTAAATCAATGGGACAGATTCAGGGTGCTCTGGTTGGCATCGCGCTGGTACTGTCGGCGGTATTTGTCCCGATGGCGTTTTTCGGTGGCACCGTTGGCGCGATTTACCGCCAGTTCTCCATTACCATCGTCTCCGCCATGATCCTGTCGGTACTGGTGGCATTGATTTTGACCCCCGCCCTTTGTGCCACTCTGCTCAAACCGATGGAACAAGGGCAACATCACGGTCGGCGTGGTTTTTTTGGCTGGTTCAACCGTCATTTCAACACCAATGCAGCACGTTATGAACGGGGTGTGGCGCGGATTCTGGTTAAAAGCGGCCGCTGGATGCTGCTTTATTTGGCGATCATTGGCCTGATGGCATTTATGTTTATCCGTCTGCCCACGTCGTTCCTGCCGCAGGAAGACCGTGGCGTATTTCTGACGCAGGTACAACTTCCGGCGGGATCAACACTCCAGCAAACCTCTAACGTGGTCGCTAAGGTGGAAAAATATTATATGACCGCCGAGAAAGATAACGTCTTATCGGTGTTTTCCACCATTGGTGCTGGCCCTGGCGGTAACGGTCAGAACGTGGCGCGTATGTTTATCCGTCTGAAGGATTGGGATGAGCGTCCGGGAGCTGACCGCACGTCTTTTGCCATCATTGACCGCGCCACCAAAGCCTTTAATAAAATCCGGGAAGCCCGGGTGATTGCCAGCAGCCCCCCGGCGATTACTGGCCTCGGCAGTTCATCTGGCTTTGACCTTGAAATACAGGATCATGGTGGAATGGGTCACACCGCCCTGATGGCAATGCGCGATAAATTACTGGATGCGGCAGCACATGACCCGGCGTTATCACGCGTACGCCATAATGGCCTGGATGACAGCCCGCAGTTGCAGATTGATGTTGACCAGCGCAAAGCGCAGGCACTGGGCGTTTCGATCGATACCATCAATGACACCCTCACCACCGCCTGGGGCTCATCCTATGTGAATGACTTTATCGACCGCGGTCGTGTTAAGAAGGTCTATGTCCAGGCCGCGCCGGAATTCCGCATGCTGCCAGACGATATCAATAAATGGTATGTGCGTAACAGCAGCGGCACTATGGTGCCCTTCTCGGCCTTTGCCACCAGCCGTTGGGAAGTCGGCTCGCCACGCCTGGAGCGCTATAACGGCTACTCCTCACTGGAAATCGTCGGTGAAGCGGCGAATGGCGTCAGCAGCGGGACGGCAATGGATGCGATGGAGAAACTGGTCAGTCAGTTACCTTTGGGCGTCGGTTTCCAGTGGACCGGTGCCTCTTATCAGGAGCGGCTCTCCGGTTCGCAGGCCCCGGCGCTGTATGCCATCTCGCTGCTGGTGGTGTTCCTGAGCCTGGCGGCGCTGTATGAAAGCTGGTCGATCCCGTTCTCAGTGATGCTGGTGGTGCCACTGGGCGTGGTGGGGGCATTGATTGCCACCTGGCTGCGTGGACTGGAAAACGATGTTTATTTCCAAGTCGGGTTACTGACCGTCATTGGCCTGTCGGCGAAGAACGCCATTTTGATCGTGGAGTTCGCCAATGAGATCAACAGCAAAGGTCGTGAGCTGATTGAGGCCACACTGGAAGCCTCGCGTCAGCGTCTGCGTCCGATTTTGATGACTTCGCTGGCGTTTATCTTCGGCGTGCTGCCGATGGCGATCAGCGCGGGTGCGGGTTCTGGCAGCCAGCACGCGGTGGGTACCGGCGTGATGGGGGGCATGATCTCCGCAACGGTGCTGGCCATCTTCTTTGTGCCGCTGTTCTTTGTGCTGGTGCGCCGCCGCTTCCCGCTGAAAGAGAAGCCGCATGATTAAGCCCTGATCCGTAGCGGCGCGATTTATCGCGCGCCTTTAACCTTCATGCAGCAATAACAATGCGCGATAAATCGCGCCGCTACTGGATGAAGCAATGTGTTCTGGTCATGGGCGATAAAAAAATTAAGGCAGCCGTTGGCTGCCTTAATTTATGTTTGGTAAGAATTACAGCAAGTTGGGGATTTGCCCTGCTTTTCTCTTCGCGTGTTACTTGCGCAACATCGCGTCAATAAATTCTTTCCAGTTCCCCAGTTCAGTGTCAACCATAATACCCTCTCTTATTGTGCTGGCGATAATACGCCGTTTTTTTCTACAGGTGAATACGTTTCCACCTGTTATCTGTATCGGCAAAAGCAGGCAAAAGCGTTAATTTGCTCAAATTGCGTACTGACGCACATTTCAGCAAACCCCTAACGCAACGGGAGAAAATTCCTGGTGACAAGGCGTAGCACATTTTTCGGCTTAGGATAATTCTGATCAGGCTTATGGTACGGAAGGGAACTATTCAGGACGTTAATGAAAGCGGTTACTGGTCCTGAATATATCCTGTTGAGTAGGGGCGCGATTAATCGCACAACAGGAATGAAAAACAAAAACAGCGCGATAAATCGCGCTGCTACGAACACATAAGATCCAGACTTCCGGGTCGCCCCGGAAGTCCACTTTATGCATCAGAAACGATCAAGGTTCATCACTTTGGTCCAGGCAGCCACAAAGTCATGCACAAACTTCTCGCGGCCATCGCTGCTGCCATACACTTCCGCCAGCGCGCGCAGAATCGCGTTAGAACCAAACACCAGGTCAGCACGGGTGGCGCTGTATTTGGCGACGCCGCTGCTACGGTCACTCCCTTCGTACAGACCTTTCGCCTGATCTACCGCTTTCCATTCGGTCCCCATGTCGAGCAGATTGACAAAGAAGTCATTGCTCAACACGCCTTTGTTGGCGGTAAACACGCCGTGTTCGCTACCATCAAAGTTGGCACCCAGCACACGTAAGCCACCTACCAGTGCCGTCATTTCCGGTGCGGTCAGGGTCAGTTGTTGCGCTTTATCAATCAGTTGCGTTTCCGCCTCTTGCGTAGTGCCTGCACGCTGATAATTACGGAAACCATCGTAACCCGGTTCCAGCAGGGCAAATGCCTCGACATCCGTCTGCTCCTGGGTGGCATCGACACGACCGGCAGTGAACGGCACCTTAACCGCAACATTCGCCGCTTGCGCCGCCTGCTCAACACCGACCACACCGGCCAGCACAATCACATCCGCCAGCGATGCTTTACCGGAGGCCTGTTGGATTGCTTTCAGTTTCGCCAGCGCAGGCTGGATACCGGCATTCACTTCCCAGCTGTTCTGTGGTGCCAGAGCCACGCGTGCGCCATTGGCACCACCACGTTTGTCACCACCTCGGAAAGTCGAAGCGGAAGCCCAGGCCACCGCAACCAGCTCACCTACGGTCAGACCGGAATCGGCAATCGCCGTTTTCAGGTTGTCGATATCGGCTGCGGTTGGATTGTGTGACGGGTTCGGCAGCGGATCTTGCCAGATCAGTGCTTCTTTCGGCACTTCCGGGCCTAAGTAACGTGCAATCGGCCCCATATCGCGGTGAGTCAGTTTGAACCACGCACGGGCAAAGGCTTCGTTAAATGCCTGCGGATTGTTCAGGAAACGACGCGAGATTTTCTCGAACTCCGGATCAAAACGCAGCGTCAGGTCAGTCACCAACATGGTCGGCTTACGTTTTTTCGCCGGGTCAAAGGGATCTGGAATGATATCCGGTCCATCCACGGCTTCGTACTGAATCGCCCCCGCCGGGCTATGGGTTTTCACCCACTCATATTTGAACAGGTTCTCGAAGAAGTAGTTGCTCCACTGGGTCGGCGTTTGCGTCCAGACCACTTCAAGGCCCGAGGTGATGGCATCCGCACCGACACCGCTGTTGTAGCTGCTTTGCCAGCCAAAACCCTGAGATTCCAGCGGAGCCGCTTCCGGCTCAGCACCGACATGGCTGGCAGCACCAGCACCGTGGGTTTTGCCCAGCGTATGACCACCGGCGATCAACGCCACGGTTTCTTCATCATCCATACCCATATTGCCGAAGGTGGCACGGATAGCCGGGGCCGCCGAGGCCGGATCGCCACTGGCGTTCGGACCTTCCGGGTTGACGTAAATCAGACCCATTTCGGTGGCAGAGAGGGGATTTTTTGCCAGCGCTTCTGGATGGCGGTGGGCCAGCCAGGTTTTTTCATCGCCCCAGTTCACATCCAGATCCGGTTCCCAGACATCTTCACGTCCGGCACCGAAACCGAAAGTGCGGAAACCCGCATTTTCCAGCGCCACGTTACCGGCGAGGATATAGAGGTCAGCCCAGGAAATTTTCTGACCATATTTTTGTTTTACCGGCCACAGCAGGCGGCGCGCTTTATCCAGGCTGACGTTATCCGGCCAGGAGTTCAGCGGCGAAAAGCGCTGCTGACCGCGACCGGAACCACCGCGCCCGTCGGTCATACGGTAAGTCCCCGCGCTATGCCAGGCCATACGAATAAACAAACCGGCATAGTTACCCCAGTCGGCAGGCCACCAGGGTTGAGAGTCGGTGAGCAGCGCTTTCAGATCGGCTTTCAGGGCAAAATAGTCAAGCTGGCTAAAGGCTTCACGATAGTTGAAGTCTTCACCGAGGGGATTCGAACGATTGGAATGCTGATTCAGTAAATCGACACGCAACTGCTTGGGCCACCAGTCACGGTTGTTGGTTCCGCCCCCCGCAGCAGGCAGGTCTGCACCCTGATGAAAGGGGCATTTGGCTGCTGTCGGGTTTGTTTCGTTTGAATTGCTCATGTTGCTCTCCGCTTTTTTAATTTGCGACTAGATTAAAACACCTCAATTGATAGGTAATACTCATTTAGATCAAACGATTTGATAGTTATTATCTTTATACAATAGTGGGCCTGCGCTTAATTGCCAGTGAGAATACAAGATCGCTGTTATCCCGTCTGGCAACCTTGTTACAATCCCTGGCCGACCACGCAATCCATCTTCACGCTAAAAGAGTAGTCAAATACTATGTTCCAGCTCTACGGCATTAAAAATTGTGACACCATTAAAAAAGCCCGCCGATATTTAGAGGCTTCTGGCATTGATTATCGCTTCCATGATTATCGGGTAGATGGCGTGGACGATGCGCTGTTGCAGTCGTTTATTGACACGCTGGGTTATGAGCCGTTGCTCAATACCCGTGGCACCACCTGGCGCAAACTGCCAGAAGCAGAACGCGAAGCGGTACAGGATGCTGACAGCGCCAAAGCCCTGATGCTGGCGCAACCTGCCATCATCAAGCGCCCGGTGCTGGCGGCGGCCAATGGCGACCTGCTGGTGGGCTTTAATGAATCCCTTTATCACGCGTTTATCCAGGAGAAGTCATAACATGTTTTGTCCGGTTATTGAGCTGGCTCAGCAGCTGATTCGCCGCCCTTCCCTCAGCCCGGATGATGCGGGTTGTCAGGCGCTGCTGATTGCCCGACTGGAGGCGATTGGCTTCCAGGTGGAGCCAATGCACATTGGCGATACCCTTAACTTCTGGGCAACGCGTGGTGAGGGTGAAACCCTGGCATTTGCCGGTCATACCGATGTGGTGCCGCCCGGTGATGCTAACCGCTGGATTAACCCCCCGTTTGAACCCACCATTCGTGACGGCATGTTGTTTGGTCGCGGTGCCGCCGATATGAAAGGATCGCTGGCGGCGATGGTGGTGGCGGCAGAACGCTTTGTTGCGGCCCATCCCAATCATAAGGGGCGTCTGGCCTTTTTGATCACCTCCGATGAAGAAGCCAGCGCCGTTAACGGCACGGTGAAGGTGGTTGAACGCCTGATGGCGCGCAATGAACGCATGGACTACTGCCTGGTGGGTGAGCCATCCAGCACCGAAGTGGTCGGCGATGTGGTGAAAAATGGCCGTCGCGGCTCCATCACCGCCAATCTGACCATTCACGGCGTGCAGGGGCATGTGGCTTACCCGCATCTGGCGGATAACCCGGTGCATCGCGCCATGCCTGCGTTAAATGAACTGGTGGCCACCGAGTGGGATCAGGGGAATGAATTCTTCCCACCAACCAGCATGCAGATTGCCAACGTCAAGGCAGGCACCGGCAGCAACAACGTGATTCCTGGCGAATTTTTCGTTCAGTTCAACTTTCGCTTCAGTACCGAACTGACCGACCAGATGATCCGTGAGCGTGTTGCCGCTCTGCTGGATCGCCACCAGTTACGCTACACGCTGGAGTGGAATCTTTCCGGCCAGCCGTTCCTGACATCACGCGGCAAGCTGGTGGATGCCGTGGTGAACGCGGTGGCACACTATAATGAAATCAAGCCGCAGTTACTGACCACCGGCGGCACCTCCGACGGACGTTTTATCGCCCGCATGGGGGCGCAGGTGGTGGAGCTCGGCCCGGTGAACGCCACCATTCATAAAATCAATGAATGCGTGAAGGCGTCAGATTTGCAGATGCTGAGCCGTATGTATCAGCGCATCATGGAACAGCTGATCGCCTGAGACACGCATAAGGAGTGGGCAAATGGAATGGTTGAAAGAGTATTGGTGGATCCTGGTGATCCTGCTGATGGTCGGTATTTTGATGAACGTCTACAAAGACCTGAAACGTATCGACCATAAAAAATTTATGGAAAACAAACCGGATCTGCCGCCACATCGTGATTTCAACGACAAGTGGGACGATGACGACGACTGGCCCAAGAAGAAATAACATCTAGCACCATCGTAGCGGCGCGATTTATCGCGCAGTTTTTTCCCGCATCACGCACCAAACCGCGCGAGAAATCGCACCGCTACGGGACCATGAGTTACACCATCATCACCACATCATCATCGCCGGGTTTCGCACCGCTCAGCGCTTCGTCAAAGTAGCGACGCGGCACGGTATAGCGCAGATGATTCAACGCCAGTTCCATACTGCGATCGTCGATGGCATGTGGCAAATCCTCCACAATATCCAGCGTGACGTCACCGCCCAACGCCGTTAAACGCTGCGCCGCGTCCTCAGCATGCTGCATCGGGATCTGATCATCATAGTCGCCGTGAATCAGATGGATAGTGGTACGGGTACTGGCGCGTTCCGGTAACGTCACGTAACGTCCACTGAACGCCACCACGCGTCCGGCCAGATCCGGCTGGGCCTTCACGCCTTCCAGCACCATGGTGCTACCCTGCGAGAAACCAATCAGCGCCGTGGCTTCCGGTCGGACCCCACTTTGTTGCTGCCAGTGGCGCACCGATTCAATAAATTCCGGCATCGCCCCATCGACGCCCTGCTGTTCGGAACGATCGTGCGCCGGGATTTCGGCATACCATTTACGCCCCTGCGGTACGCTGCCGGGCAAGGGTGCCCCCACCGCCACCACCAGCGCTTCCGGGAAGGCACGCGCAAACCAGCTCCCGATCTGCGCCATCGAGTCCGGGTTATCGTTGACACCGTGGTACAGCAGAAACAGCTGCGCGGGGTCGGTGCTCGGTTGCTGAACAATCACATAATGTAGTGCCATAATATCCTCCTGTGATCACTATACGCCGCTGTGAGCACAGTGATATTGGGAAAATTTGAATGAGATAATGGATTTATTGCAATGACGCGAGCCGTTGTTGCCAGCGAGATGCCGCACTGGCATCCCTGTCTGTCAGCGCCTGAGCCGCCTCAACCCGTAGCTGCGCCATCAAGGCTTTGCGCCCGCCACTCCCCACCTGACTCAGCGCTTGTTTTTGCACAAGTATGGCGTGCAACAACGGCTGTGGATGTTGTCGTACCAGGCGCTGCAAAGCCGCGAAGCTGGCCTCCCACGGACGTTGTGCCCAGGCAAAACCGGCCAGCAACGCCAGATCATCGTCATCGGTTTGCTGCTCCCCCTCCGGCTCCAGCGGCAGATCCAGTTCAATCAACTGTTGCAGCCACGGCCAGTCACGCGCCAATCTGCGGGCCGCCCGCTGTTGCAACATTTCGCCTGCTGGCGTCAGTGCCAGCATCGCCATCGCGGCGTAACATCCGCTACTGGCTTCGCGCTGTGAACCGATGCGTACCAGGGTAAAGCCGCAGCGCTGCCAGAAACGCCACAAGGCCTCGGTATAGCCAAAACTCACCGAGAGATAATCGCAACCCTGCGCTTGCTGACGGGCCGTCGCGACCAACGCGGTTCCAATACCACGCTGCCGCTGCGCCGCCATCACCGCGATACGGCTGATGCGTCGCGATCGCAAGGTCGCAGCCTCAACGAAACCGGCATGGGCGGCCAGCGATTGTGCCACCAGGTTTCCACGGGGACGACGCAACCCTGCCCATACTGACCAGGCCAGCGCGGGATCCAGCCCACCTTCCTCTACCAACCACAACGCCCCCTGAACGTTGTCTGGCGTACCCGCCAGCCAGAAACGCTGACCGGGAGCATCCAGCATCCGCCGCAAGTCGAGCGGCGAAGTACGATAGTGGGCACTGGCTAACAAGCGATACCCCGCAGCCAGGGCTTCGGCATGCTGTTCCGGCGAGGCGGGAAACAGCGAGATCGCAGACGGCGGCGCACTCTCCTGCGCGTCCTCAAATAACAGGACATGACTGAGCCAGGCTTCTAACGGATCGTGCGGCGACCAGCGCAGTGGCTCATCCAGCGCGAAATAATGTACATCCGACAACGAGGCACAGAAGCGCAGCATAAAACCGCGCCCGGTCCCTTCATAACCCTGTACCGTGGTCGTCAGCAACACACGCGGAAAGCGTGCCACCAGCTTTGCAAGCAGCGGTGCCGGAATCGCCGCCGCTTCATCGATAATCAGCCACTCCGCCTGTGGAGGAGGATTGATCGCCAATAACGCATCCGGGGCGATAAACTGAAAATGCTCACCGGCAAACTGCGCCAGCACGTCGGTGGAGACTTTCGCGGGGGCGGTGACAAGGCAGGGGCGTTTTTCCCGCGCCAGCATACCCGCCAGCGCAGATTTGCCACGCCCACGCGCGGCGGTGATGACCGCCACCCCGGTGGGCATGGCCAGTAATTGTTGCAGGATACGCTGCTGTTGTTGCGGTGCCCGACAGTGCCACTCCGGCCAGGCGATCGCCTGCGGTGCACGCGCGGGATAGCCTTCCCGCAGCAACATCACCTGGGGGTCATCAAGCATGCTCTGTTGTAATTGACGGGTGAAATGCGGCGTGGCGATCGCGACGGAGACATCCGCCCAACGCAGGCTGTCGGCATCCGCCTGGCTGGCCCATGCCTGCCACGGCGGCGTCAGCAACAACAGCCAGCTTCCGGCTTTCAGGGTACCCGCCAACGCGGCAAACGCTTCGGCATGGAAGCCATGACGGGCATCAAAAATAGCGTGCAGGAATTCCCGTCCCAGCAACGTGCGTAACGCCGCTGGGGCATGGGATGTCGCGCTGAAATCGGTTTGTTCGCTGATGCATAGCCAGTCACCTGCTAAGGTACTGCGCCACTGGGCAACCTGCTGGCTCGTCCATGCGCTGCTGCCGCTGATCACGCACAGGCGGCGAATGCCTGCCCACTGCATCGCCGTGCTGACTTCACGCAGGTTCATCCTTTGCTGGCAAAGGTGTTGCATTGACCAGGGTTGCCGCTGTCAAAACCCTGTTTGAACCAGGTATAACGCTGCTGCGACGTACCGTGGGTAAAGCTATCAGGCACCACCCGCCCCTGGCTTTTTTGTTGCAAGCGATCATCACCGATCGCCTCAGCTGCATTCAGCGCTTCCTGCAAATCCCCCACTTCGAGGATGTTCTGTTGCTGCATATAATGGCCCCAGACACCGGCAAAGCAGTCGGCCTGGAGTTCCATCTTCACCGATAATTGATTAACCTGCGCCTGGCTGGCGCCCTGCTGCATCTGACGTACTTTGGGTTCGATCCCCAACAATTTCTGCACATGATGACCCACTTCATGCGCAATCACGTAGCCCTGAGCAAAATCTCCGCCCGCACCGAGTTTGGTTTTCATGTCATCGTAAAAAGACAAGTCGATGTAGACGGTCTGATCCGCCGGGCAGTAGAAAGGTCCCATTACCGACTGGCCAGTACCACAGCCGGTGCGCGTGGCACCGCGATACATCACCAGTTTCGGCGGCACATATTGTTTGCCCATCTGCTGAAACAGTTTGTCCCAGGTATCTTCAGTGGTCGCCAGGATCACCGAGGTGAATTTTGCGGCTTCATCCTGTGCCGGTTTCGCCTGACGCTGTTGTTGCGTGGTGGACGTCAGATTGCCGCCACCTTCAAGCAGCGCCGTCAGGTCATAGCCGTAGTAACCGGCCACCGCCACGATGATTAATAGGATGATGCCGCCTTTACCACGCGGCAGACGGATCTGTCGACCTCCGCTGTAACCCGGCGATTGATCGCGTCGGTCTTCCACATTGTCGCTTTCGCGACGTCCCTGCCAGCGCATGGCATGCTCCTGTTTTGATCAAAATTGGCTTTGCATGATTTTAGATGGCGGCAGGAGGAAGCACCAGCGCGTAACGGCGCGATTTATCCTGCTATTCGGGACGCGGCACAAAAAAAAGCAGCGCGATAAATCGCGCCGCTACATGGGGTGCCGTCAATGGTTACCGATTAATTAATCCAGTTTCACGCCCAGACGGTGCGCCACTTCTTCATAGGCTTCGATCAGGCCGCCCAGGCTCTGACGGAAACGGTCTTTGTCCATTTTGTCCATCGTCTCTTTGTCCCACAGACGTGCGCCGTCTGGTGAGAACTCATCGCCGAGTACGACTTCGCCTTTGAACAGACCAAACTCCAGTTTGAAGTCGACCAGGATCAGACCGGCGTCATCAAACATTTTGCTCAGCACGTCGTTCGCTTTGTAGGTCAGCTCACGCATGCGCGCCAGATTCTCTTTGCTCACCCAACCAAAGGTTTCGCAGTAAGATTCGTTCACCATCGGGTCGTGTTTGGCGTCATCTTTCAGGAAGAGATCAAACAGCGGCGGATTGAGCAACATGCCCTCTTCTACGCCCAGACGTTTAACCAGTGACCCTGCCGCACGGTTGCGCACCACGCACTCCACCGGCACCATCTCCAGCTTTTTCACCAGCGCTTCGTTATCCGACAGCAGCGCTTCCATCTGGGTCGGAATGCCCGCTTCCTGCAATTTGGTCATGATGAAATGGTTGAATTTGTTGTTCACCATTCCTTTGCGATCAAACTGCTCGATTCGTGCACCGTCTCCTGCTGACGTATCGTTGCGGAATTCAAGTACCAGCAGATCCGGATTGTCGGTGCTGTATACGGTTTTCGCTTTACCGCGATACAACTCAGCTCGCTTTTGCATCTTGTTAACTCCAAACATGAAAGAACCCGTGTTCAACAGCGGTTGCCCACTGCACGGCGGCAATACGCAATCGTTTACCTCGCCGGGCGCTATTATGCCAAAATCTCAAAAAAAAGGCCGGATATTCTCCGGCCTGAGGCAATTTATTTGTTCAGTGCGCCCTGCATCACCGCCACCAGCGCATCATTCTGCGACTGGGTCAGCACATGACCTTTAGGATCAATGAACTGTAGGCTGCTGCGGTTATCGAGATCACCGACCTGCAATTTATAATCGCCGTTCGGTAAACCCGGATCTTTCGCACCAATGTCATCCCACGCGCCGCTGCCCGGCTGCTTGTAGGTGACGTTCAGACTGCCCTGCGAGCGATTGCTGTCGGTCACTTCCATGCCTGCGCGCTTCAGCGCCGCTGGCAGACGCTGCCAGGTCAGGTTGAACGGCGAACGCAGAATCAACAACGGCAAGCCAGTGTCATCAGCACCACTCTGAACGGCAATCTGGCCGACACCACGACCGGCTGCGGCATCCTGAGCTGCGGTATCGATCTTATCCATACCGGTGCTGAGGTCGTTCAACATCTGCGCGGTGTAGCGCTGGATTTGAACCGGCGTCGTCACCGTCTGGCCTGACTGTTGCAGCTCAAGCAGACGCACCGTCAGCACCTGCTGATAGCCCTGATTCTGCACGCTGACCTGGTAACGGCCACGATACTGATTGTCTTCATCCGCACGGTTCCACTGCACCCAATCGGTGGTCAGCTGCTGGGCAGCATCATCACGCTGGGCGATCGGGAATTTGTACGACTGCACCACGTTCACCACCTGAGACCAGATGGAGCCACGGCTGCTTTCCACTGCCAGAACACCGGTATTGCCGGTGAACTGCGCGCGTGTACCGTTCATCAGCGCCAGCGGCTGAGCAGGCGGACGAATATCCAGTTCTTTACCTACCGCGCCTTTGGCAACGGCGTGCGGTACATCATAATCACCATTCTGCACAGGCAGAATCATTCCCGCCGGAGCTTTTAAATCATGCAGTTCAGGCGCCTGCAAGTAAGATTCATCACCACTGACCTGGCGCTTATAACGCTGATCGCTGGAACAAGCTGACAGCAGCATCAGGGTGGACAAACCCACCACAGTCGCCAGCGTCGAGCGCTTCACTGTATAACGCATTGATTCTCCCTAATTATCGCAGACCCGCTTTGATCAATGCCTGCGCCGTTTTGCTCTGACCGGCTTCGGTCAGCGGCGTCATTGGCAAACGCAGCGTGTCATCCGCGATTAATCCTAGTTGTTTCGCGGCCCATTTCACCGGGATAGGATTGGGTTCACAGAAAAGCGTCTGGTGCAGGTGCATCAGACGCTGATTCAGGCGACGCGCTTCGGCGAAGTTGCCCTGCTGCGCCAGTGCGCACAGTTCAACCATTTCACGAGCCGCAATGTTGGCCGTGACCGAAATAACGCCTTTACCGCCCAGTTGCATGAAGTCCAGCGCGGTGCCGTCATCGCCACTTACCAGAATGAATTCATCATCAACCAGCTCTTGGATCTGACTAACCCGCGATAAGTTCCCGGTTGCCTCTTTGATTCCGATAATATTTTTGATTTCGGCCAGACGCGCAACGGTTTCCGGCAGCATGTCGCAACCGGTTCGTGAAGGCACGTTATACAGCATCTGGGGCAGATCGGTGCTTTCCGCAATCGCTTTGAAGTGCTGGAACAATCCTTCCTGCGTCGGACGGTTGTAATACGGGGTCACGGTCAGGCAACCCACCACACCGGTGCCGGTAAAGCGTTTGGTGAGCGAGATCCCTTCAGCGGTGGCATTTGCGCCGGTTCCGGCAATCACCGGAATACGGCCATCGGCCAGTTCGAGGGTCATCATCACCACATCGCCATGCTCTTCATGGCTGAGGGTGGCTGATTCGCCGGTGGTGCCAACAGAAACAATCGCCGCGGTGCCGCTGGCGACATGATAATCAATCAGTTTTTTCAAACTCGCGCGGCAGACATTGCCTTTGTCATTCATTGGCGTTACGAGCGCAACAATACTTCCGGTGAACATGGGCGATCCCCTCGACAAACAAGTGCTTCATGGTACGTTTTACGCTGTGGGAAAAGCAAGCGAGCCACGCCATTCCCGCGCTTGTCAGCAGTTTTTTTTATGTTTACCTTATGGTTATTAGCGAACACACAGGAAATGTCATTTTGTCGCAGCCACAGCCTCACCATCTGGTGATCACCGCATTGGGCGTTGATCGTCCGGGTATTGTGAATACCATCACCCGCCATGTCAGCAGCTGCGGCTGCAACATCGAAGACAGTCGCCTGGCGATGCTCGGTGATGAATTCACCTTTATTATGCTGCTCTCCGGAAGCTGGAATGCCATTACCCTGATTGAATCCACCCTGCCGATGAAAGGGGCTGAGCTGGAGTTGTTGATCGTGATGAAGCGCACCAATGCGCGCGCCACGCCACCAATGCCGGCCACCGTCTGGGTTCAGGTTGAAGTTCCGGATTCCCCGCATATCATCGAACGGTTTACCGACCTGTTCGATAAACATCAAATGAACATTGCTGAATTGGTTTCGCGCATTCAACCGGCGCAGGATGGTGTACCGCCTACCCTGTATATTCAGATGACGGCGCACAGCGCTGAAGGCGCGCGTATCGAACCGGCGTTTAATCAACTCTGTCAGGAACTGCACGCCCAGGGTACGATTCGCTTATATAGCGTGGCGGATGATGCCGTACCGCACTGATGCGACCTCCGGGTTATTTCGTCACACACTCTGTCCGGATTGGATAAACAGTGTGCGGAAATAACCCTGACGGTAAACTCCACCTGGCACTTTTGGCCCTGATGGTGTATTACCCACAGCATGAAGAAAAAAATGGAGAGTTGTGATGAATCCACTGAAAGCCGGTGATACCGCACCGAAATTTAGCTTGCCCGATCAGGATGGCGAACAAGTAAATTTGGCCGACTTCCAGGGACAGCGCGTTCTGGTCTATTTCTACCCGAAAGCCATGACGCCGGGCTGCACCGTACAGGCCTGCGGCCTGCGCGACAACATGGATGAATTGAAAAAGGTCGGTGTGGAAGTGCTGGGTATCAGCACTGACAAACCGGAGAAGCTATCGCGTTTTGCCGAGAAAGAGCTGCTGAACTTTACGCTGCTGTCTGATGAAGACCATCAGGTATGCGAACAGTTTGGCGTCTGGGGTGAGAAAACCTTTATGGGTAAAACCTACGACGGCATTCACCGCATCAGCTTCCTGATTGATGGTAATGGCAAGGTGGAGAAGGTGTTCGACGATTTCAAAACGTCTAACCACCACGACATCGTGCTGGATTACCTCCAGTCAGCCTGATGAGCAACGGGTGCGTACCACGCACCCGTTTTCTTTAATTCACGATAGTTTCTTCCGGCCAGGCCCGAACCACCGCTTTGATTAACGTAGCCAGTGGGATGGCGAAGAACACACCCCAGAAGCCCCACAACCCACCGAAAATCACGACCGACAGAATGATCACCAGCGGGTGCAGGTTGACCGCTTCCGAGAACAGAATCGGCACCAGGACGTTACCATCCAACCCCTGAATCACCAGATAAACCACAAACATGGTCCAGAAGTCGCTGCCCAGGCCCCACTGGAACAGCCCCACGCCAATGACCGGGATGGTCACCAGCATCGCACCGATATAAGGGATCAGGACCGATACCCCAACCAGCACCGCCAGCAGCAGCGCGTAGTTAAGGCCGAGCAGCAGAAACGCCAGCCAGCTCACCACGCCCACCGCCACCATCTCCAGCACTTTGCCGCGAATATAGTTGGTGATCTGTTGGTTCATCTCCTGCCACACCACGCCTGCCAGGCCACGGTTGCGCGGCAATACGCGACGCACCGCATTTAACATCTGCTCTTTATCCTTCAACAGGAAAAACACCATCAGCGGCACCAGCACCAGGTAAATCATCAACGTCATCAGCCCAACCAACGACGCCAGTGAATATTTCACCAGCGACTCACCTAGCCCGGTCAGGCGGCTGCGTAAGTTTTCGACCACGATGTCGATGATGCCCGCATCCACCAGTGCCGGATAACGCTTCGGCAGTCCGGCGGCAAACAGGTAAAGTTTGTTGAGCATATTGGGGAGATCGCGGGTGAGGTTGATGCCCTGCTGCCATGCGACGGGTGCAACAATCAACACCATCACCAGCACGATACCGCCGAACAGCACCAGCACGATGCTGGAAGCCCAGGTGCGGCTACATCCCACCCGCTCTAAACGGACTGTTGGCCACTCCAGCAGATACGCCAGCACCAGCGCCACCAACAGCGGGGCCAGCAAGCCACTAAAGAAGAAGAGGATAAGAAACGCCGCCAGCAAAATTGCCACCAGGCCAATTGCCTGGGGATCGCTAAAGCGACGTCTGTACCATTGAATAAGCAGAGCCAGCATACCTTTCCTTTCCCGTAACGGTGCGATTTATCGCGCAAACCCGTGCACTATACGGGAAAAATCTGCGCGATAAATCGCGCCGCTACAAATCCATAATGTCTCTTTAACGCGTAATACTACTGACCAGCGCATCCTGCCCGGCCAGCATCACACAATTTCGTCCGGCATTTTTCGCCTGATACAAGGCCGCATCGGCCTGTTTCAGGCTCTGCTCCTGTGAGCCGTTGTCCGGCTGCCACAGCGCGATACCCACCGAGATGGTGATATTCCCCACCGCATCAATCCAGCTATCAGCAATGCTTTGACGCAACCTTTCGGCGATGATTCTCGCCTCTTCCGGCGCAGTCCCCGGCAGCAACATCAAAAACTCTTCGCCGCCATTACGACAAACCACATCGGTCTGACGAGCACTGCTTCGCAACGCCTGCGCCACTTTTTTGATCACCTCGTCACCCACGTCATGACCAAAGTTGTCGTTGACCCGTTTGAAGTGATCAATATCCAGCGCCAGCACTGCAAACGGCTGACGCATGGCAAGGAAGTAATCCAGCACCGCACCGAGGCCGCGTCGGTTAAGCAAATTTGTCATCGGATCGGTCTGGACTTCGGATTTCAGCCGTCCGATTTTATCCTGCACCAGACCGATACCGGTCAGCATCGCGCGTTTAACCTGCGCGGCTTCAAAGTACCAGGCGCGGATACCATTGATCTCACCGGACACGCTTTGGGTATCCATCTGGCTGGCCTTACGCGCCAATTGCCACAGCGGTAAGGCAATCAGACGCGAAAGAATGACTGCCGCCAGCAGGGTTAACAACGCAAAAGGCACCGAGTTTTTCAACACTTTCAACAACAGGCCGGAGAGCGGTGCCAGCGTCACGTCGGTCGGTTTCAGCGCTACCACCATCCAGCCGGTGGTGGGCACAATCGCATAACCGGCCAACTTCGATGTCTCTTCATCCATCAATTGCAATGAACCGTTAGTCCGATTCTGACGCTCCTGGTCACTGATAATCCCCGGTACCGTTTTACCAATCAGTTGACTGTTCTGGTGATACAGCACCTGGTCATTACGATCCAATACATAGACATGCGTGCCATCGCGATAAAACTGCTCGCCGAGTAACGCATTGAGAATACTTTTCTTTTTCAGATAAATCGTGCCGCCAATGTAGCCCAGATAGCGTCCATCGTTGCTCCAGATTGGCCAGGAAACAAACACAATCAGGTTATTCGCTACCGAAAGCGTCGGTTTACTGACCATAGGTTGGCGTTTCGCCAGGGCTTCACGCGATGCCTGACTGGTGAGATGCATACCTTTTAACATCATCGATTCCGGTGAAATGGCTTTCACTACGCCATCGGTATCGACTATCGCCACCGAGTTGAAGCTGTTGGTTTGCTCGCGCAGGCGATTCACCTCTCCCTGAGCCAACTCAGAGTTATCAAAATCATTGCCCAGTTTTGTCGCGCTGTAGTGCAACTGTGATTCAGCCAGTTGAAAGAAGACTTCAGTGGTGGAAGCCAGTTTGGTGGCATAAGCGCGATTGGCTTCGAGGGTGCTTTCGATCAGGACCATGCGTTGCACCCGCCATGTTGCGTACAACGCATTAGCGAGCGTGATAACAATACTGGTGATCGCCAGCAGCATGATTAGCGTGCGCAGATCAGTTTTAGGCCAGATGCGCGTTAACATGGCGCACCCGCCATCAGGAGTCTGTTCATCATTGGTGTGCCTGGCAGTCTTGTTATTGTTGGACGTACTTACCCTGGTGAGGTAACGGAGAATTGTACACCCACAACCCAATTTGAGCACTAAGCATCCTGCCGACACCCCAATTCTTTTGCTTTTATCTGGCGCTAATTAGTCAATTAATCCGTTTATATCGTAAAAGGGAAACGGTCCGGGATAATCGTCAATCGCACAAAATTTCGCGATGGCTTTCGACTGGGTGCCCCAGTTAGCCCATTCCGACGTGCAGTTGTAGCAAATCGGGGTCAGCAACTTGAGTCAACCCGCTGAAGAACGAACAAGATGACAGCAGCGCATGCTGCCGTCTGGGGAATATTACAGCATCAGGAAGGCATAACCTTCGTTTTGCAGCGTCGCCACGGTGGTGCCGCTGGAGAGGGTATGCGTCACCATCGGGTCAATCCATTCACGCTCCAGTTGATGGAAAGCCACCGACTGATCGCAAATCGATACCTTGACCCCGGCTTTTTCCAGTTCGCTGATCAACTTCAGGTTAGGGTTATCCACACCGTAGGCTTTGCGGAACTGTTCATTGTTCAGCGCTGCGGGGACTGCATCGCTATTGATCGACACCACAAAGTTCAGTTGCTCCAACGGCACACCGGCAGCGTAATAAAGATTCGTTACCCGTGCCACCCGCTCCAGCCCGAGATTTGGCTGGCGAATATCCCCCTCACTGCGGTTAATCTGGAACACGATTTTATTGCTCAAACCAGGCGTGCTGGCCGGATTGTATGCAGGCGTGTCAACAAAGTGGATCTTGCCGTAACCCGCGATTGCTGGCGTGCTCCAGAAATCGGCCGGTTCGGTTTTCTTATCCGCAAAGCGGTCGCTGAATTTATCGACCATATCGGGAATCTGGAGCACATTGCCGCCAACAAAACCGGCCAGTGCTGCCACAACAATGTATGTCGCTGGACGCATTTCACTTCTCCTCAACCATCATCAAAATGCCTGTTTACATTTGCAACCACGCATAACCCTGATTTTGCAGCGTCGACACCGTGGTCGGGCTGGAGAGCGCGTGAATCACCGATTTATCGATCCAGTCATTGGGATAATGATGAAACGCCACCGACTGATCGCACACCGACACCTTTACCCCTTGCTTGTTCAACTCCGCAATCAGCGGCAGATTGGGGTTATCGGTGCCATAAAATTGTTTGAAATGCGTGTTATCCAGCATCGCCGGGGTGGCATCTCCGGTGACCGATACCACAAAATGCAGCTGATCGGCCGGTACGCCCGAGGCGATGTAGAGATTAACCACCCTTGCTACGCGCTCAAGGCCGAGATTAGGCCGGGCAATATCACCTTCGTTTTTAGTGAGCTGAAAGACGATCTTGTTGCTCAGTCCAGGCACAGGTTTAAAAGCGGCATCGGCTTCGTAATGGATCTTGCCGTACCCTTCGATACCTGGGGTACTCCAGAAACCTTCCGGGTCCGCTGGTGGAGCAGAAAAGTGGTTCATTACACGTTGATAGATGTCATCGCTTCTGCTGACGACAGCACCGACAAAACCCCCAACAATCGCGATCAGGGCCCAGGAGACAGCAGTACGCATAGAGATACTCCGGCAGGCATGGAAAGTCCGTTTGAACAAAGTACGTTATCTATACCACACCAGGACAACGCCTAAAGCAGGCGGATTTACTGCCCGCGCACGGTTTACTTGCAGGAAAAATAATTAGCGAGACTAATTGAATAACAACCTTGATGGAGCCTGAGCGAGGAGTTGAAAAATAGCTGGTCGGAAGTTTTGCCGGTAACAGGGATTGTCATGACAAACACCGACTTAAAATATGGCCGTCTTAATGTACAGTGCCGCATTTAACCTTTTGCGGCATGATAAAGAATGTCGATGGATAAAATGGGCCAGTTCGGGCTTAGATAGCTTGTTTTTCAGAGAAAACCTGGAAAAACTTATGCCAGGTTCAATAATTTTGAGTAACTTTACCAATCTTTAATCTGAGCCAACCGAAAACAGCCTGCTGGCGTCCAGGTCGCTTTATTCAAATTTTTGCTGCTTTTATCAACAGACAACAGCAACATTTTGCATTCATCACATCCCCCTGCTTTGCTTGCTTGTATGCTGCGGGTGGTTAAGATAAACAATCATCCCAACATTCGTAGCGGCGCGATTTATCGCGCGTCTTTCAAAACTGCGCGATAAATCGCGCCGCTACGAATGGGCGTTAACTGAGTGGCTTTACAGAACATTTGCACCACTTAACGGTCCAATTTCCGGACACTTTTTACAGGATCAAGGCATGTTTAACCGGTTGAAAAAATCAGCGCTGGCAGCCCTTATTCCTGCGCTGCTTCTCACACCTGTGCTGAGCGTCAGGGCTGACGTGAGCGACTCTCTGCCCGATATTGGCACCACGGCAGGCGCAACGCTGTCGATTAACCAGGAATTACAGATTGGTGATTTCTATGTACGACAACTGCGGGCCAGTGCACCACTGATCAACGATCCGCTGTTAAATCAATATATCAATCAACTCGGACAGCGGCTGGTGGCGCACGCCGATTCGGTGCGTACACCGTTTCATTTTTATCTGATCCAGAATGATGAGCTGAACGCCTTCGCCTTCTTCGGTGGCAACGTGGTGCTGCACTCGGCGTTGTTCCGCTTTACCGATAACGAAAGCCAGCTGGCATCGGTGATGGCGCATGAAATTTCGCACGTCACCCAGCGCCATCTGGCGCGTGCGATGGAAGAGCAAAAACGCAATGCACCGCTGACCTGGGTCGGCGCGCTTGGCTCGATTCTGCTGGCTATTGCTAACCCGCAAGCGGGTATGGCCGGGTTAATGGGCACCCTCGCCGGGACCCAACAGGGTATGATCAGCTTTACGCAAGCGAATGAACAGGAGGCCGATCGCATCGGCATTCAGGTGTTGCAGCGTGCCGGGTTTGATCCCCAGGCGATGCCAAATTTCCTGCAAAAACTGGCTGACCAGAGCCGCTTCTCTTCCAAACCCCCGGAAATTCTGCTGACTCACCCCCTGCCCGATAGCCGCCTGGCGGATGCGCGCAACCGCGCGAACCAGATGCGACCGGTGGTGGTGCAATCATCGCAGGATTTTTATATGGCGAAGGTACGCGCACTTGGCATGTATTCCACCGGTCAAAACCAACTGACAGATGACCTGCTCGATCAATACGCCAAGGGCAATACCCGCGAACAGCAGGCTTCACAATACGGCAAAGCGGTGCAGTTTTTGCAGGCGAAAAGCTTTGAAAACGCGAAGAAAATCATCTCCCCGATGCTGACTAAACAACCGGATAATGTCTGGTTTCTCGATATCATGAGCGACATCGACATCGGTCTGAATCAGCCACAACAGGCCATCAAGATGTTGAGCAGCGCCAAGGGCAGCAACAGCAATCCGGTAATTCAGCTCAACCTCGCCAATGCCTATGTCGAAGCCAAACAACCGGCCAATGCCAGCCGTATTCTTCATCGTTATACCTGGTCGAATCCCAACGATCCTAACGGCTGGGATCTGCTGGCGCAGGCATCGGCAGCCCAGGGTTTACAAGATGAGGAGTTGTCGGCACGCGCGGAGGGCCTGGCGTTAAATGGTCAGATGGATCAGGCGATCAGAGCGCTTAGCAGCGCCAGCGCCCAGGTGCCGCTCGGTAGCCTGAAACAGGCGCGTTATGACGCGCGCATTGATCAATTTAGAGAGCTGCAAAAACGCTTCCAACAGTATCAAAAAGGATCTTAATCATGGTGACCATTTATCATAATCCACGTTGCAGCAAGAGCCGCGAGACGCTGGCGCTGCTGCAACAGCAGGGAGTGCAGCCGGAAGTGGTGCTGTATCTGGAAACACCGCCTGATGCGCAAACGCTGAAAGCGTTGCTGAAAAAACTGGGTATGACGAGTGCACGCGAGCTGATGCGCCGCAAAGAAGATCAGTATAAATCGCTGGGGTTAGCTGAACCCGGTCTTAGCGAGGATCAGCTGATTCAGGCGCTGGTTGAGCATCCCAAACTGATCGAGCGCCCGATTGTGATCAACGGTGAACAGGCGCGCCTTGGCCGCCCGCCCGAAGCGGTGCTGGAGATTATTTAAAGCCCCAGCGCTTCTTTAACAAAGGGAATGGTGAGTTTACGCTGCGCGCTGATGGAGGCGCGATCCAGTCGATCCAGGGTTTCAAACAGAGTACGCATTTCGCGGTCGAGGCGTTTCAACAGGAAACGCCCGACATCCTCCGGCAATTCAAAGCCGCGGATCCCGGCACGCAATTGCATCGCCTGCAACTTGTCGTCATCCGACAATGGCTGTAAACGGTAAATCTGGCCCCAGTCGAGACGTGATGCCAGATCCGGCAACCCGAGATTGAGCTGGCGCGGCGGGCGATCGCCGGTGATCAACAGACGGGTTTTGCCGATTTCCAGAATGCGGTTATAGAGATCAAAGATCGCCATCTCCCACTCGGCGTCCCCGGCGATGCACTCGATATTATCGATGCACACCAGTGCCAGATGCTCCATCCCTTCCAGCACTTCCGGTACGAACCAGGTGCGTTTGTCCAGTGGGACATAGCCGACCGCTTCACCGCGTGCCGACATTTCGGCACAAGCAGCGTGCAGCAGATGGCTGCGGCCACCACCTTCGCGCGACCAGAAATAGAGATAGCTGCCGTGTTGTTGCACCAGCGCACCCTGAAGTGCAGCTAACAGGGACGGATTTTCCCCAGGCCAAAAGCTGGCAAAGGTTTCGTCATCAGGTAAGTAAAGTGGCAGTGAAAGCTGTGCCGGCGTGTTCAGAAGCACCTCAGCGTATGAACGGGCAGAAAACGGGGCAAGTCTATCACGATCCTCGCCAGAGATGAACCGGGCTTCCCTGCCCGGCAAACGCGCTTAGGGTTCGCGTTGCTCTTCAGCATCCAGAACCACTTCTTCCGGACGTAACAAGCTAATTACGCGGAAGATCAGGCTGAGTGCCACGCCAACAATGGTCGCCAGCGCCATACCTTTCAGCTCGGCGGCACCGATATGCACTTTGGCACCGCTGACGCCGATGATCAGGATCACCGAAGTGAGGATCAGATTCTGCGCTTTGTTGTAATCCACTTTGGATTCAATCAGCACACGAATACCTGAAGCACCGATCACCCCGTACAGCAGCAGTGACACGCCACCCATCACCGGCACCGGAATCGCCTGAATCGCGGCGGCCAGTTTGCCGACGCAGGAGAGCAGAATCGCCAGGATTGCCGCCCCGCCGATCACCCAGGTGCTGTAGACACGGGTGATCGCCATGACGCCAATGTTCTCACCGTAGGTGGTGTTGGGGGTTGAACCAAAGAAACCGGAGATCATGGTGGAAAGGCCGTTGGCGAACATGGAACGATGCAGGCCTGGATCGCGGATCAGATCTTTTTTCACGATATTCGCCGTCACCACCAGGTGACCAACGTGCTCGGCGATCACCACCAGCGCCGCAGGCAGAATGGTCAACATCGCCGCCCACTCAAAACGTGGCGTATAGAACGTCGGCAGTGCAAACCACGGCGCATTCTCAACCGACGCCCAGTTTACGATGCCCATAAAAGAAGAAAGCGCGTAGCCAACCAGCACACCAATCAGAATCGGGATAATGGCAAAGAAGCCACGGAACAGCACGGAGCCAAACACGGTAACACCCAGCGTCACCAGCGAAATAAACACGGTGGTGCCATCAGGTGAGGTGCCCTCAGCAGGCAGCAAACCAGCCATATTGGCCGCCACGCCCGCCAGTTCAAGGCCGATAACCGCCACAATCGCACCCATTGCCGCAGGCGGGAACATCACGTCCAGCCAGCCGGTGCCCGCCTTTTTCACTATCAGGGCAACAACACAGAACAGGAAACCGCAGAGGATGAAGCCGCCCAACGCGACTTCATAGCCCAACGGTAACAGCAGCAGGACCGGAGAAATAAAGGCGAAGCTGGAGCCGAGATAAGCCGGGATTTTCCCTTTACAGATGAAGAGATACAGCAGCGTCCCTACCCCGTTAAACAGCAGCACCGTGGCCGGGTTGATGTGAAACAAAATCGGCACCAGCACGGTTGCGCCAAACATGGCGAACAGATGTTGCAGACTGAGTGGAATGGTTTTGAGTAGCGGCGGTCGTTCGCTAACGCCGATGGCGCGACGAGTCATTCAGTGATCCCCTTGAGTTGTGTGGTGCATTTTTGCCAAAAAAAAGCCGACTCTCTGGCCGGCTGCTTTATTTATTTGGTTCCGAAAATCTTGTCGCCGGCATCGCCGAGACCAGGAATAATGTATCCCTTCTCGTTCAGGCCTTTGTCGATTGAAGCGGTATAGAGTTCAACGTCCGGATGCGCTTTTTCCAGCGCGGCAATACCTTCCGGTGCCGCCACCAGCACCAGCACCTTGATGCTGTTACAACCGGCTTTTTTCAGCAGGTCGATAGTCGCGATCATCGAGCCGCCGGTTGCCAGCATCGGATCCACCACCAGCGCCATGCGCTCTTCGATGTTGGAAACCAGTTTCTGGAAGTACGGTACCGGTTCCAGCGTCTCTTCATCACGGTAAACGCCGACCACGCTGATACGCGCGCTCGGTACGTGTTCCAGCACGCCTTCCATCATGCCCAGACCGGCACGCAGAATCGGTACGACGGTAATTTTTTTGCCTTTGATTTGTTCGATTTCTACCGGGCCATTCCAGCCTTCAATCGTAACGCGCTCGGTTGCCAGGTCGGCAGTGGCTTCATAAGTCAGCAGGCTGCCAACTTCTGACGCCAGTTCGCGGAAGCGTTTAGTACTGACATCATGCTCACGCATCAGGCCCAGTTTATGTTTGACCAGCGGGTGTTTGACTTCCACGATCTTCATGATTGTTCTCCCGGAATTGAGTTGAGCTAAAAAAAAATCGCGGGATTATACCGCCTTTTTCCTGCTGCGCCATATGTCATTGGTCAATACAACGCCTTCCACCATCTGAGATTAAGGATTAGCGAAAAAGCGGTGCCGTGCAAAGGGGGCGTGAGATGGGACTCGCAAACGTTTGCCTGCGCTGGTAGAATTACGCCGCTTTATTTTAACCACCAACCGCAACTCGCGTGGGGATTCCGCAGTGACCGACAAGACCTCTCTCAGCTACAAAGACGCCGGTGTTGATATTGACGCAGGTAACGCTCTGGTTGACCGCATTAAAGGCGTAGTGAAAAAGACCCGCCGCCCGGAAGTGATGGGTGGACTGGGGGGCTTTGGCGCGCTTTGTGCGCTGCCGCAGAAATACCGCGAGCCAGTGCTGGTCTCCGGCACCGACGGCGTCGGCACCAAGCTGCGTCTGGCGATGGATCTTAAGCGCCATGACAGCATCGGTATCGATCTGGTGGCGATGTGCGTGAACGATCTGGTGGTGCAAGGCGCTGAGCCGCTGTTCTTCCTCGACTACTATGCCACCGGCAAACTGGATGTCGACACCGCTTCCTCGGTGATCACCGGTATCGCTGAAGGTTGTTTGCAATCAGGCTGTGCGCTGGTTGGCGGTGAAACCGCAGAGATGCCTGGCATGTATCACGGCGAAGATTACGACGTGGCGGGTTTCTGCGTCGGCGTGGTGGAAAAATCAGAGATCATCGACGGTTCGAAAGTGCAGGATGGCGATGTTCTGATCGCGCTGGGTTCCAGTGGCCCGCACTCTAACGGTTACTCGCTGGTACGTAAGATCCTGGAAGTCAGCCAGACTAACCCGGAAACCAAACAGCTGGAAGGCAAACCGCTGGCCGATCATCTGCTGGCACCGACCCGCATTTACGTGAAAAACATCCTGAGCCTGATCGAACAGGTTGATGTGCACGCCATTGCGCACCTGACCGGTGGTGGCTTCTGGGAAAACATTCCGCGCGTACTGCCGGATAACACTCAGGCGGTGCTGGAAGAAAGCAGCTGGCAGTGGCCGGCAGTGTTCAACTGGTTGCAGCAGGCCGGTAATGTTAGCCGTCACGAAATGTACCGCACCTTTAACTGTGGCGTGGGCATGGTGATTGCGCTGAGCGCAGCCGAAGCTGATAAAGCGGTACAGCTGATGACTGACGCAGGTGAGCAGGCGTGGAAGATTGGTGTGATCAAAGCGTCTGATTCTGAAGAGCGTGTGGTTATCAACCCATGAAAAAACTGGTTGTACTGATCTCCGGCAACGGCAGCAATCTTCAGTCCATCCTTGACGCCTGCGCAAGCGGGCGTATTAACGGCAGCGTGGCTGCCGTTTTCAGTAATAAATCCTCAGCGTTGGGTTTAACCCGTGCGCAGGAAGCCGGTGTGCCGACTCATGCGCTGGCTGCCAGTCAATTCGCTGACCGTGAGGCCTTTGATCGCCAGCTGATGCAGGAGATTGATGCTTACGCCCCTGATTTGGTGGTGCTGGCGGGATATATGCGTATCCTCAGCCAGGCATTTGTCGCGCATTATCATGACCGTCTGGTCAATATCCACCCTTCCCTGTTGCCAAAATATCCCGGTCTGCATACCCATCGGCAGGCACTGGAGAATGGCGACGCAGAGCATGGTACTTCGGTGCATTTCGTCACCGATGAACTGGATGGCGGGCCGATTATTTTACAGGCGCGCGTACCGGTGTTTGCCGATGATACGGAAGAGGATGTTACCGCCCGCGTGCAGCACCAGGAACACGCCATCTATCCGCTGGTGATTAGCTGGTTTGTGGAAGGACGTTTGCAGATGCGCGAGGGTGCGGCCTGGCTGGATGATCAACCGCTGCCACCGCAGGGCTACGCTCACGATTGATCTCAGATTCAATACTGACTTCGCGCGATAAATCGCGCCGCTACCGTATTTGCAACCCTCCGTAGCGGCGCGATTTATCGCGCTTGTTTTTTGTGCCGCGAAAATGGCGCAGCGACATTCATAGCCCGGCATTCAGGTCGCATTTCATATGCGTCCAGCCCTGATAATTTTTGACTTCAGGTATCCGGTCCGGCAGGTTCTGGAAGTTGGTGTAATACTGGTTTACCGAGCGATGTAAAATGCGCGGATCGATATATTCACGGCCCCATAATGATGTATCCAGGCCTTCAGCCGGACGTATGGCATCGATATGGTGCGGTATTTTTCTTCCCCTGAACTCCACAACATAATCCACACCTGTTCCGCCGGGTTGCAGACGCGGGTCATCGAAAGGGTGAGAAGACATATAAATACGGCCCTGTCTGGTCAGCAGAAACCCCTGGTCGTTGATAATCGTGGCAGAGACAATGTCATCATATTTAGGTGCATTAGAACCATTGTCCTCTTCACCTTTAATTGACGCATTTTGCCAGGTTTTTCCGTAGTCTTTGGAAACCACAAATCCTGCTTCACCCCAGTTAGGAACCGCTATATATCGTTCAGAGGCATTAATATAGGGTTTGGTAAAAATTCGGTAAAACTGAGACCATATTTCGCTCCGAATGCCTCGTTGCTGATCCACGAACCAAAGTTCTCCCTCACAATTATAACCTTTCAGCTCCAGCCAGCGGTGGTCATCAAACCGGTACACTACCTGTACCGGTTTCTGGCGTGGTTTTAACAAGTTGTGCTGACATCCGCTAATCATGAACAAAGCAACAACCACTATCGTTGATGTAAATCCTTTTATATATTTCAGCATCATTAAAACACCATTTTTTGGCCGGTGGAGGGGATATCATAATGACTGGCCGGTTCCGGCATATCCCACTGAGGTAACGGGATCTCTTTATGATGAAATTCTCCAGGTCGAGCCGGATCAATTTTGGTTGCGGGATGGTATTCATTAACGACGCCAAATTCACCTTTTGGTAAAACATCATTGGGCTTATTCATGAAACGCTTCGTTTTCTTTTGGGACAACTCGCCAGATTTGTAATAAGTCTTAGTATCCTCATCCGGATTATACTTATGCCGCCAGTCGGCCAGCTTTCTCAGCCGTAGCCAGAATTCCGGATCCTCAAACGCCATACAGTTACCAATCGCCAGGTCATACGCCACCGCTTTTTCCTGTACATTCGGATCCATCACAATGGCCGAGTGCTGACTGAATTTGACCGGGTCACCATATTTCGCCATCTCTTCAATTTCCTGGTCGGTTTTGTTCCGCAACAACCGATATTCCATACGCTGCTGAGAACCAATAACCCGGCCGCCGGTAAACTGCGTTTTGTAATAATAATTCACCGCACTCAATTCATTTTCAGTGAGTACATGCCCCGGTTGCATAAAATAGGCGTGTAATTCGAGCACCGGACGGGTTTCTTTTACCTGCCACACGCCCTCGTGGGCACGGGCGGAATAATCGATATAGCGATCCTCTCCCGCAATACCGGTTTTAAACTTCATCTCCCCTTCATTGCTGCTGCCCATCATGGTCAGTTCAAACACCTGTGGCAGCGCTTCGGCATTGATAGTTACACCGCTGTGATGCGGATAGGTCGCGTTGGTGGCCCAACCGTCATAGCGGAAATCTCCTTCTTGCCAGGCCGGTTTCTCAAACGGCTGACCCGTCGGGTTGCCTCCGGTGGTATAGCGCTGGCAAAACGCCCGCTGGTAAAGGTTCTCCATCCCGGCGGCTAACTGGTCAGAGATCCCTCGCCAGCCAAAACCCTGCACGCTCTGGAGCGACACGATGCCATCGTCCGGGCAGAAGTAGTTGTACACCCGACCATAATTGTTGCGGCCGTAGCGCGGGTCGCTGTGCCACTGGTGTTTGCGCGCCAGCGTACCGTCGTTCATCATCGCCTGCACAAAGTCCGGGTGATAGCGCCCGGCAGGATCATATTTGGGGTTAGTCGCCATCAGCCGACAAAAGTTACACAGGGTTTCCTGACGGGCTTTTGCGGTCTGCTGGCGGCCCGGGAGCTGGTTTTCCAGAAAACGCGGTGCCAGCGAATAAGGGGAATGGCAGAGGATGGTGCAGTCAGCCACTGCATATTGGGGGTCCTGCTGTCTTACCAGCATATTGGCCAGCATGGTGATAATGGTGCCCTGGCTGTGCGCAACGATATTAATGGTATCAAGTTCAGTTTTAGGGTTTTTTCTAATCTCAAGAATCAAATCCGCCAGCCGCTGTGCCGCAAAGAACTGATAAATCCGGTGCGGATTGCCGTAAATCGGGTGCGTATAATCCCCCCCGTTCAGCTTGCGGCTGTATACCCCCGCCATCCAGATGGCGCCGCCGTTGGCGCCCGGCCCGAGCATATCCGGGATACAGGTGGTGGCATTGGCGAAGGTGCCACCCCCTTTCGCGACGGACAGATCCAGCACGTTACCGTAGTAATCGTTACAAAAACCGCGACTTTCCGGGTTAAGTTTTTTCAGCCTTTTAGGGTCATTCTCCTGAAACGCGTCATATGGCAGCACCGATTCCAGCCCGAGCTTTTTGACTTCATCCCGGTAACGCTGCTGGTCGTTGTCATACGTCTCGCGGTCCACCGGGCGATATCCCCAGTAAAACGGGATCACCGGCGAGCGTCCACTGTGGGTCACGCGCCGTGCAGCACCGTTCAGGTCGGTTAAGCCACTTATTTCCGCCCATCGATGAGGATGCATATCGGTGCGCGCCAGCCGGGTATTCAGCCCGGCGACAATCCCCTGCTCCTGCGTCTCGTAGGCTTCGCCAATATCATTGACGCCATGCACCAGAATAACGATGCAGGGTAATGGGCTGCGCACCGCAAATTCCTGGGTGAGCATTGCCCCTGCGGTATCACGGGGCACACCAATAAAAGTCCCGAGAACCGGGTTGTTGAACACATCGTCCGACTGCTTTTCCTTGCTCATCGTGTTGCTTCCCTTACTCACGATAGCGTTGCGTCTCGACTGGCAGACCGACGCAACATCTCCTGGCCACGCTACCAAGCGTGGCATCCATTTAGTTGCGTGAGAGGATAGTCAACAATGGTGACTAAGCGAGAAAATCTTTGTCAATCTGGCCGGCAGCACACAAAATTTCCCACTCAACCAAACCGCCCGGTGATGTAATCTTCGGTACGCCGCGCTTGCGGTGAAGTGAAGATCCGATCCGTCTCATCAAACTCCACCAACTGCCCGTTATGCATAAATGCGGTGTAATCGGACACGCGCGCCGCCTGCTGCATGTTGTGCGTTACCAGCACCAGCGTGAAATGTTGCTTGAGCGTCGTCATTAATTCTTCAATCACCAGCGTGGAGATGGGATCGAGCGCGGAAGTTGGCTCGTCCAGCAATAAGACTTCCGGTTCAATGGCGATCGCGCGTGCAATCACCAACCGTTGCTGTTGACCGGTAGAGAGGGTTAACGCGTTTTGCCCCAGTTGATCTTTCACTTCACTCCATAACGCCGCCGCGCGTAGCGCACGTTCGCAGGCTTCATTCAATATCCGGCGGTCACGCACCCCTTGCAAACGCAGGCCATACACCACGTTTTCATAAATTGATTTGGGGAACGGGTTAGGTCGCTGAAACACCATGCCGACACGGCGACGCAGTGCAGCCAGATCCTGCTCCGGTTGCATAATGGCATGCTGCCCCAGCCAAATCTCCCCTTCCATGCGGCTACCATCAATCACATCATTCATGCGATTAAAACAACGCAGCAACGTCGATTTGCCACAGCCGGAAGGGCCGATCAGCGCCGTGATATGGTTCTTCGGCAGTTGCAGGTCAATGTTATTCAGCGCCTGGCGCTCGCCATACCACAGCGAAAGCTGATTAACCTTGAGGGCAATGTCGTAATCAGGGGTCATGTGGAGAACCTTTTAATGCGTCATAAGCCGGTAACGCTCGCGCAGGCGGTGGCGCAACACCATCGCCAGCAGGTTGAGCGACAGGATAATGACCACCAGCAACAGAGCGGTGGCATAAACCAGCGGGCGGTCAGCGTCGATATTCGGGCTTTGAAATGCCAGATCGTAAATCTGAAAACCGAGGTGCATAAACTTGCGGTCAAGATGTAAATACGGAAATACCGCGTCCACCGGGAGTTCCGGCACCATCTTCACCACGCCAACCAGCATCAATGGGGCGGTTTCCCCGGCTGCACGCGCGACCGCCAGAATCAAACCGGTCAACATCGCTGGCACTGCCAGTGGCAACACCACGCGCCACAGGGTTTCCGCCTGAGTGGCTCCCAGCGCCAGCGATCCCTGTCGCAGGCTGTCCGGAATGCGTGATAATCCTTCCTCGGTGGCGACGATCACCACCGGCAACGTCAGCAACGCCAGCGTCAGCGCCGCCCATAACAAACCCGGGGTGCCAAATGTCGGGTTTGGCAGTGCGCGTGAGTAAAACAATTGGTCGATAGTGCCGCCAATCAGCCAGACAAAAAAGCCAAGGCCAAACACGCCGTACACAATCGATGGCACACCCGCCAGATTGACCACCGCAATTCGTACCAGCCGGGTCAGAGCATTACGTCCGGCATATTCATGCAGCCAGAGTGCCGCCACCACGCCAAGCGGCATAACGATGACCGACATCAGCAGTACCATCAGCACAGTGCCAAAAATTGCCGGTAGCGCGCCACTTTCGCTTTCGCCCGCCGCCGGATTATTGCTGACGAATTGCCACACCTGGCTGAAGAAATGTTGCACTTTCTGGCCGAAGCTCATGCTATTCGGGTACCAGGCCGCGACAATTTGCGCCAACGGAATCACATGGTCCTGCCCCTGCACATCGCGCAGCACCAGCACATCCCGCTGGCTTTCACTTTGCAGCTGGCTCAGTTGATTAGCCAGGGCGCTAAAACGCCGTTGCAGCGCGGCGCTGTTGGCATCGTATTCAGATTGCCGCCGCGCACTGAACACCCCTTTGCGTTGCTGCTCTTCCGCCTGTTGTTGCAGGTTTTCCAACTGGGCATTGAGACGCGCCATATCAATACGCCGGATCTGGCTCGCCTGACGTAGCTGCTCATGTGCCGCTTTTAAACGTTGATGCAGCAGCGCATCGCGATCGCGCGCCGTCAGCACTTCATTATTTTCACGCAATTCGATAAACCAGCCGTAAGCATTCCCGCCGCTGCGCCGCTGCAACACCATTACATCCGGCGGCTGACGGATTTCGGCCTGGTTTTGGCTGTCAATGACGCGGAAATCAGGCGGAGCAAAATCACGATTACCGGTTTTCACCACATAACGCCAGCCGCTGCCATGCTGCTGGCGCTGCACTGTCTCGCCCAGCAGCTTCACCGGTTCACCATCGGGTGGCTGGAGCTGATATAGATCGACCGGCTGGGGCCAGAAGGCGCGCATACCCTGCCAGGCCAGCAGCCCAATCAGCAAGGTAAAAGCCAACAGGCAGACGGCCACCGCTCCGGCGGTGAGCCAGCGCCAGCGATCATTTTGGCGCATCGCCTTCATCCCTGCCCCTCATGCTGGCTGAAACGCTGGCGCAGACGCTGACGAATGACCTCCGCCACCGTGTTAATGATCAGGGTAAAAATCAGCAGAATCAGCGCGCTAAGGAACAAGATACGATAATGGGCGCTCCCTGCCGCCGCCTCCGGCATCTCAATGGCGATATTGGCTGACAACGCGCGCAGCCCGGCAAACAAGCCACCTTCGCTCACCGGCGTATTGCCGGTCGCCATCAGGACGATCATGGTTTCACCCAACGCCCGACCAAAACCGATCATCAATGCGGCAAAAATACCCGCTGAAGCCCCCGGCAGCACCACGCGCGTCAGGGTTTGCCACGGTGTCGCCCCCAATGCCAGCGACCCTTGCCCCAGTGAGAGCGGCACACTGAACAAGGCATCTTCCGCTAAGGTAAAGATCAGCGGCACCAGCGCGAATCCCATCGCCAGCGCGGCCACCAGTAGGTTGCGTTGCTCATAATGGGCCAGACGCTCCCCGATATTTGGCCAGATGTAAGTGGGTAGCCACAGCGTAAACAGGGTGACGGCCAGCAATATCGGCAGCAATAACAACACTTCGTAGCCCGGCTGACGCCAGCGTGCGGGCAGACGCGGGCTTAACAGGCCACATAACAGCAAGGTCGCTGCCAGCACCAGTGGCAGCAACAGCACGCCAATCAACGCATTGCTGATGTGTGGTGCCAGCCAGATCCCGGCAATCAAACCGATGACCACGCTCGGCAGCGCCCCCATCATCTCAATGCCCGGCTTGACCCAACGACGCAAACCCGGCGTCATAAACCATGCGGTATACATCGCCGCTGCCAGCGCCAGCGGCGTGGCAAACAGCAGCGCCAGGCTGGCCGCTTTCAACGTGCCAATCACCAGCGGCATCAGACTAAACTTCGCCTGATAGCTGTCCCCTGCGGCGGTGGATTGCCACACCCAATCGGGCCGCGGGTAGTTTTCATACCAGATTTTTTGCCACAAATTACGCCAACTAAAATCCGGCCAGGGATCGTCGAGGCGCAGACGCTGCCATTGCCCTGCCCGCTCCAGCAGCAGCGTGTCACCGCGTGGAGAGAACGCAGCCGCCTGAACGCCGGGAGCCAGTTTGCGGGTGACAATCGGTCCCGGCTGTTTGCTGGCAAACAAGCTAACCTCGCCTGCCGCATTCAGGGTGGCGAATACGCGGCGCTGGGACTCAGTGACAATTAAGCTCGCGCCCGCGCTGGCATTGAAGGTGCGTATTTCCTGTAAACGCGGCCCCTGCGGCCCGGCAATGGCAAACCACTGGCTGACGCCGCGCGTATCCTGAATCAATAAGGTACGCCCCCCAGCCAACAGATGCAGGCTTTGCGGTTTCTCCGTCAGGGTTTGCGTTTCGCGCAATTGCGCACCATCCGCGCTGACTTGCCAGACGCGCAACAGGCGGCCTTCGCTGGTATACAGCACGCTGCCATCGGGTGAGAGCAACAGGCGATCGGCCTGCTGCTGCGGCAGAAGAATTTGACCAACGCGGTTTGAGTTATCCAGTGTCAGGAGAACAATTCCGGCAGCGGTTTGCGCTGCAATCCGCCATTGGTTGTCCGTGAGCGTAGCCAGCGCCATGTGCGACACCGCCCCCTGGGGAAGATGTAACGGACGATCGCCGAGTGGAAAGCGCCATTCGCCGTTAACCGGCTGCATCAGCAGTAGATCGCCCTGCATATTCAGCAGCAGGCTGTGATGGTCGGCGCTCTGCGCTACCCCATCCGGTTTGCCCTGCAACGCCAGCGCAGGTCCGGCAGGTTGTCCATCCAGCGGAATAAAACGTGCTTCGTTACGGCTGATACGCCAACCAAGCGGCCCATCACTGCCCATCGCCAACACCGGGGCTTTGTCCCACAGCTGTTGACTGGCAACCACCTGCACACCTGGCGTGCTAAAAAGGGGTAATACGACCCAGATTAACCAGAAGAACAGCAGTAACATCAATAGCAGAATTCCCACACCGCAAGCGGTGACGATACGCTTAACCCACCGGTCAATGGCACGGCGGCGGTTATCGCTAAAGTGGACGGGAATGCTTGTTATGCTCATGCAGATCAGGGTTAGGCTCGTAGACAAGCCGCTATGTTGCCCGTAGCTGATTGATAAGACAACTGTTGGCGTTGGACAAGCCTGCCATACTCTCGCCATAATGGTGAGGGAGACTGTGCGAAACAGCGCAATCGCGCCTTTTCGCCGGGCATCCCGTCCAGCAACAGCATCACGGAGTCAGAATGGGTCAGGAAAAGCTGTATATAGAAAAAGAATTAAGCTGGTTATCGTTCAACGAACGCGTGTTACAGGAAGCAGCGGACAAAAGTAACCCGCTGATTGAACGTATGCGTTTCCTCGGGATCTATTCGAACAACCTTGATGAATTTTATAAAGTTCGCTTTGCCGATTTAAAACGCCGCATTCTGATTGGGGAAGAACAAGGTTCACCTAGCACGCCACGCCACCTGCTGAAGAAGATTCAACAACGGGTACTGAAGTCTGACCAGGAATTTGATGCGCTGTATAACGATCTGCTGCTGGAAATGGCGCGTAATCAGATCTTCCTGATTAACGAACGCCAACTGTCACCCAACCAGCAGGTATGGTTACGTTACTATTTCAAGCATCAACTGCGTCAGCACATCACGCCAATTCTGGTCAATCACGACACCGACTTAATCGAATTCCTGAAAGATGATTACACCTACCTGGCGGTAGAAATTATTCGTGGGGACGATAAACGCTACGCACTGCTGGAGATTCCGTCCGATAAAGTGCCACGCTTCGTTAACCTGCCTGCTGAGTCGCCACGTCGTCGTAAACCGATGATCCTGTTGGATAATATCCTGCGTTATTGCCTTGATGATATCTTTAAAGGCTTCTACGACTATGATGCGCTGAACGCCTATTCGATGAAGATGACGCGTGATGCTGAGTACGATCTGGTCACGGAGATGGAATCCAGCCTGCTGGAACTGATGTCTTCCAGCCTGAAGCAGCGTCTGAATGCGGAGCCGGTGCGCTTCGTGTATCAACGGGATATGCCAGATGAAATGGTGGAGATGCTGCGCCATAAACTTTCCATCTCCAACTACGATTCGGTGGTGCCGGGTGGCCGTTACCACAACTTTAAAGATTTTATTAGCTTCCCGAATGAGGGCAAAAGCAATCTGGAAAATCGCCCGTTGCCGCAGATCCGTCACATCGGTTTTGATGGCTTCCGCAACGGCTTTGATGCGATTCGTAACCGCGATGTGCTGCTCTACTATCCGTATCATACCTTTGAGCATGTGCTGGAACTGCTGCGTCAGGCGTCTTTCGACCCGAGCGTGCTGGCGATCAAAATCAACATCTACCGAGTAGCCAAGAACTCACGCATCATGGATGCGATGATCCACGCCGCCTACAACGGCAAAAAAGTGACGGTGGTGGTGGAGTTACAGGCGCGTTTCGATGAAGAAGCCAACATCCACTGGGCCAAGCGTCTGACCGAAGCTGGCGTCCACGTTATCTTCTCTGCGCCGGGTCTGAAAATTCACGCCAAGCTGTTCCTGATTTCGCGTCGCGAAGGGGAAGAGATTGTGCGCTACGCGCATATCGGCACCGGTAACTTTAACGAGAAGACCGCGCGCCTTTATACTGACTACTCTTTGCTGACGGCGGATGCTCGTATCACCAACGAAGTGCGTCGGGTGTTTAACTTTATTGAAAACCCTTATCGCCCGGTGAGTTTCGACCATTTGATGGTTTCACCGCAAAATTCGCGCAATATGCTTTATCAATTGATTGATAACGAAATTGCCAACGTGCAGCAGGGAATTCCAGCGGGCATTACGCTGAAAATTAATAACCTGGTAGATAACGGGTTGGTGGATCGGTTGTATGCTGCTTCAGCGGCGGGGGTGAAAGTGAACCTGCTGGTACGCGGCATGTGCTCGCTGATCCCCGATTTACCGGGTATCAGCGAAAATATTCGCGTGATTAGCATCGTTGACCGCTACCTTGAGCATGACCGCGTCTATATTTTCGAAAGCGGCGGCGATAAAAAAGTGTTCCTCTCCTCTGCGGATTGGATGACACGTAACATCGATTACCGTATTGAAGTGGCCGTGTCGATCCTCGACCCGCGTCTGAAACAGCGCGTGCTGGATATCATCGCCATCCTGTTTAGCGATACAGTTAAAGCCCGTATCGTGGACAAAGAACTGAGTAACCGTTATGTGCCGCGCGGCAACCGCAGAAAAGTGCGCTCGCAACTGGCGATTTACGATTACATCAAGCAACTGGAACAACCTGAATAATTCCTATGCCAATATCCCATAAGAGTACGCCAAAGCCTCAGGAGTTTGCGGCCATCGACCTTGGCTCCAACAGTTTCCATATGGTGATTGCCCGTGTGGTGGATGGCGCCATGCAGGTGTTGGGACGCCTCAAGCAACGCGTGCATCTGGCCGATGGGCTGGATGCACAAAATCGGCTGAGCGAAGAAGCCATTCAACGCGGGCTGAATTGCCTGGCGTTATTTGCCGAGCGTTTACAGGGATTCAGTCCAGCCAACGTAACCATCGTCGGGACGCATACGCTGCGTCAGGCCATCAATGCGGAAGAGTTTTTGCAACGCGCGGCCGACGTCATTCCATACCCGATTGAGGTGATCTCCGGGAATGAGGAAGCACGTCTGATCTTTATGGGTGTGGAGCACACCCAGCCGGAGAAAGGTCGTAAGCTGGTCATTGATATCGGCGGTGGTTCGACTGAGCTGGTGATTGGCGAAGATTTTGAGCCACAACTGGTGGAAAGCCGCCGAATGGGTTGCGTCAGCTTTGCCCAGCTCTACTTCCCGAAAGGGGAAATCTCGCCGGAAAACTTTCGTCGCGCCCGTCTGGCAGCAGCACAGAAGCTGGAAACCCTGTCGTGGCAATATCGCCTGCATGGCTGGCAGTATGCGCTGGGCGCATCAGGAACCATCAAAGCGGCCTGCGAAGTGCTGCTGGCGATGGGCGAGAAAGAGAAACTGATTACCCCGGAACGGCTGGACCAGTTGTACAGCGAGGTGATCAAGCACAAATCCTTTGCTGCACTCAGCCTGCCGGGCTTGTCCGAAGAGCGCAAAGTGGTGTTTGTTCCGGGCCTGGCGATTTTGTGTGGCGTGTTTGATGCGCTGGCCATCCGCGAGCTGCGTCTGTCGGATGGTGCGCTGCGCGAAGGCGTGCTGTATGAAATGGAAGGTCGCTTCCGTCATCAGGACATTCGTAGCCGCACCGCCCAGAGTCTGGCAAACCACTACGCTATCGACAGCGATCAGGCTCGCCGCGTGTTGGAAACCACCGAACAACTTTATCTGCAATGGCTCGATCAGAATCCCAAACTGGCTAACCCGCAGCTTTCTGCCCTGCTGAAATGGGCGGCGCTGCTGCATGAAGTCGGGCTGACCATTAACCATAGCGGTATGCAGCGCCATTCGGCCTATATCCTGCAAAACACCAACATGCCGGGCTTTAACCAGGATCAACAGATGCTGCTGGCGATGCTGGTACGCTTCCATCGTAAAGCGGTGAAGATGGATGAGATGCCGCGCTTCACCCTGTTTAAAAAGAAGCAATTCTTACCGTTGGTTTTCCTGCTGCGTCTCGGCACCCTGCTGAACAATCAGCGCCAGGCGACCACGCGTCCGGATTCGCTGAAATTGTCCACCGATGACGGTCACTGGACGCTCACCTTCCCGTCTGGCTACTTTAGCCAGAATACATTGGTGCAGTTGGATCTGGAGCGCGAGCAAAGCTACTGGAATGAAGTGACCGGCTGGAACCTGATTCTGCAAGAGGAGTAAACGCGGGTTACTATGAGCATTCGTCCTGACAACTATTTCGCGGAAAAATATGGCCTGACGCCACCGCATTCGGAAGTGCTGGAAGCGCTGCCCAAATTAACGCCCGGTAAAGCGCTGGATTTGGGATGCGGCCAGGGCCGCAACAGCTTGTTTCTCAACCAGCAGGGCTTTGATGTGACAGGCTGGGACAGCAATCCGCAGAGTCTGGCGCGGTTGCAGCAGATTATCCATGAGGAGCAGCTGCAAAATATCCGCGCTGAGTCCTGTGATCTGAATCAGGTGCGCTTCAACGGCGAGTATCAGCTGGTGCTGTCCACCGTGGTGATGATGTTCCTGCAACCGCAGAGCATCCCGCAGTTGATTGCTGATATGCAGGCCAGCACGGTGAAATATGGCTATAACCTGATCGTCGCGGCGATGAGTACCGATGACTATCCCAACCCGCTGGATTTCCCGTTCACCTTTAAATCCGGCGAACTGAGCCACTACTATCGCAACTGGCATATCGTGAAATACAACGAACATGTGGGTGAGTTGCATCGCCGTGATGAAAACGGCCAGCGCATCCGCTGCCGTTTCGCCACGTTGCTGGCTCAAAAGGCAAGTTACTGACCGTAGCGGCGCGATTTATCGCGCGGGTTTTTCCTGCAACGCGCACGAAATTGCGCGATAAATCGCGTCGCTACGTGTTGGGTGGGTATTTTTAACCTTTTCTGCTCATTTTTCACCCAGCGATTGATTTAGCGATCTAAGTATGACTAAATGTTGCAATCGCCCAGAAGGGTATCAACAGGAAACACCCCGCGTGAATAACGCTTTCCCCGCACGAAGACGTCCCAAAACCGGTTCGATGACACGTATTGTTTTGCTGATCAGTTTTTTTATTTTGGTTGGCCGTCTGATTTTTACCATCCCTGGTGCCATTGAGCATCATCAGCAAAAGAAAGCCACTTCTGATCCGGTGACACAAAGCAGTAACGACACGCGTTAAGGAATTTGCGAGTCACTGCGCCGCCACATTGTCCATTGCGACGATGATGTTTGTTACGTCCTGTTTACCCGTAACGCACTACACTTCGAACTGACATTTACAGACACAAAGGACGCGTTATGTCTGCCACGCCCGCGCAACAACTGACTGAAACCCGCCATCGCATTCTAAACCTGCTGCTCACGCAACACGACCTGGTTGATGTCCTACTGGATAAGTCGGTTGACCTGCCTGCCAGCAAACTGAAAGAAGTCAGCGAGTGGCGTCATCAGTTGGAAGGCGATTTGCAGATGCTGCACGCCGCAGATTTGGCCGATATTCTTGAGGCGCTGCCGCAGGAGGAACGCCAGGCGTTGTGGCGCTTAGTGCCCTGTGAACAGCGTGGTCGGGTATTGGTGGAAGCGTCCGAAACCGTCTGGGCCAGTCTGACGGAAAGCATGACCGATCGCGAAATTCTGCGCGCGATCCAGCCGCTGGATATTGACGATCAGGCTTATCTGGCGCGTTATCTGCCGCGTGATCTGACTGGCCGTCTGTTGACCACCCTCGATCCCAGCCAACGCGCCCATGTTCTCAGCGTGGTGGAGTTCGATCGCGATCGGGTTGGTCGTATTATGGATTTCAACATTCTGACGGTGCGCGCCGATGTCACCCTCGGCACCGTACAACGCTTTCTGCGCCGCCGTCAGACCATGCCGGACGGCACCGATAAGCTGTTTATCACGGATAAAACCAATCAACTGCTGGGTGAACTGCCACTCACCACCATCCTGCTCAATCCACCAGAAACGCGGGTGGACGCGGTGATGAATGCCACGCCGACCACCTTCCAGCTCAACGATAAAGCCGAAGATGCCGCAGGCGCGTTTGAGCGTTATAACCTGATTTCTGCCGCCGTTACCGACGCCAAAGGCAAGCTGATCGGCCGCGTTATCGTCGAAGACGTGATTGACCTCGTCAATGAAGAGAATGAGAGCAATATCCGTAAAATGGGCGGTATCAGTCAGGAGGAGGATGTCTTCGCGCCAGTACGCAAAGCAGTGAGCAAGCGCTGGGCATGGCTGGCGATTAACCTCTGCACCGCTTTCGTTGCATCCCGCGTTATCGGCCTGTTTGAAGAAACCATTTCACAACTGGTGGCATTGGCTACCCTGATGCCGATTGTCGCCGGCATTGGCGGCAACACCGGCAATCAGACCATCACCATGATTGTGCGCGCACTGGCGCTGCATCAGGTGGAGCCGGGCAACTTTTCGTTTCTGATTATACGTGAGCTGGGTGTTGCGCTGCTTAACGGCGTGTTCTGGGGCGGCATCATGGGGGCCGTCACCTGGATGATGTACGATAATCTGGCGTTAGGTGGCGTTATGATGCTGGCGATGGTGCTGAACCTGTTGCTGGCCGCGCTGATGGGGGTGCTGATCCCGCTCATTATGACCAAGCTGAAACGTGATCCGGCGGTCGGCTCCAGCGTGCTGATTACTGCCATCACCGATACCGGTGGCTTCTTTATTTTCCTCGGCCTCGCCACCTTGTTTTTGTTGCACACGTAATTTCGCACAACCTAATGCGCAGGGGCGCTATCTGCCAGCTAGAATCAGCCATACCTTAACCTCGCAGGAGAATACGATGTTTAACGTGGATGATTTTGTGCAGTCGAAAACCGGTGGTCCAAAAATGTTGGTGCTACGCGTTGACGGCGATACCCTGTGGTGCGCCCGGATTGATGATGCCACCAAAAAGGAAATTGCGATCAAAGCCGACACCGTCAATCTCTATCACGAAGACGGTGACTTCGGCGTGTGTTGATGGGCTTCGCCGGGGATTAGCCCGGCGGATTATCCTGCTGCACGTTGTCGCTGCCAATGCCGCCAATAAAAGGCAGTCGCAGACGCAATGGGGTAAAATCCAGCCCCATATTCAACCCCAGAATATTGAGTTCAAACCCTTCTTCCGCGCCGAGAGTCACCCCCGCCACCCCCAGCACTGATACCTGAATCCCACGCCCCGATGGCGGCAACCCGATTGGCCGCCATAAAGGGCGATAATCTTTGCCGACCGCGTTGGCAGGCAAATCCAGCGCCAGTGCCGGTACTTCACGACCAATATGAGCAAGGAAGGTGTTGCTGTTCGGGCCTGGCCAGGCATGGTAGGTCTGCGGCCAGGGATAGGATTTGATCGCGGCTTCAATCTGCGGAATCATCGCCTGCGCTGCCGCCCCGCGATGATCGACCAGCAATCTTGGCCGTGCACCATACCAGTAGCCATCGGGGAGATTGGCGTTGTGCCGCACTTTATCGTCACTCCCCCAACTGATCACTTCATAGCGGTTGTACTGTGTTTCTCCAGCGCGTTTAAAAATAATCCACGGATGGACCGCCACCGCCCCTTTCCAGCCATAGGTGGGGGCGGCATAGACCTGAACAATGGCTTGTGCAGCATAGACGCGCGGATCGGGGGCGATGCCAGCAGAATCTCGCCGTGCCGACCACCAGCCCCCGCGTTCGCTGGAGAGCGTACCGCCATGCGTGGCTTGTGCCAGGCTGGCAAACAGCGACAACAAAACGATGATAAAAAAACCAATGGAAAATGCTTTGACGGTCAACATGGCAACATCCGGCGAGAAAACAGGCCATTCACCGTAGCCTGTCTTTCGCTGGCTCGCTTAACGTGGTGTGGCTTTCGGAGTCAATTTCAAAAATCGCATTATGCAGAGGCGACGTTCAGAGGTAAATAACAGACGATTGTCATCGGTCATATCCCTTAATTCTGGCAGGTGGTTGGTTGTACGGTCAATACGCTCAACCATTTCGATATCAAAGAAGTGGTGCGCGTTACGCAGCAACTGAACATATTTTTCCTGGAAATTATCAACCCAGTTATGCACCTCAATAATAATGGTTCAAGCTTGTAATTTCGCTAAAAAAGCCTTACTCAACAATTCAAATCCTTCGATATCGATCAACACCAGCGAGCGTTGCAACTCTTCTGGCCGTAACGACGACAGGCTCAGCTCATTAGCCTCACCGAGGATTTTAAGCTTTCCCGGTGCCAGATTACGCTGCCAGCGTGGAGATTTGCTGATCGGCTGAACAGATATTTTTCAGGGTGAGGAGATCTTTTAACTTTATCTCATTGATTCCATTACTACAATCTGCTGATTGGATTGGTGAGATGTTCAGGCCGGATAGTTGTTTTTTTCTGCCGCAGCGGTCGCCACCAGCCAGTCACGGAAACGACGGTTTATGCGCTGCAAGACGGCAGACTCTTCCCAGACCAGGTAATAGGCGATCGGAGACGTCACCGCCACCTTGAGCGGATTGATTAACAAACTCTGAGCAATCGCCTCTCTGACCAGCGATTGCCGGATGAGAGCGATACCCTTCCCTGCCAGAGCGGCTTCAACAGCACCATTTGAATCAATAAATACCGGCCCTTTAGCGGTTTCAGCATTGTGAAAGCCAAGGGCATGGAACCATAGCTCCCAGTCAAGACGATGTTCATCATGCAGCAGGGTGTAGCGCAGGATATCAGGAGGTGTCAGAGGTTTTGCCACCAGCTGGGGGCTGCATACCGGTATCAGTCGATCATTGAGCAGACATTCAACCTCCAGCCCTGGATAGTCCCCCGTACCGTGTCGCACAGCAAAATCAATCCCCTCGGAAAGCAGATCCACTTTACGGTTGGTGGTGCTGATTTGTACCTCCACACCGGAATTAGCTTGTTCAAAAGCGGGCAAGCGCGGCAGCAACCACTGCATAGCAAAACCGCTGGTACAGCTCACGGAAATTTTATTGCGCTTGCCTTCATCCATCAGCCGTTGTGTTGCTTCACTAATCTGGCTGAAAGCTGGACGAATAGCGCGCAGATACACCCTTCCTTCTGTGGTCAATTCCAGCCTGCGTGGCGTACGAATAAACAGCCGGACATTTACACTTTCTTCCAGTTTGGCTATCTGCTGACTCACCGCGCTGGGGGTGACACAGAGTTCCTCCGCCGCGTTCTTCATACTGAGCAACCTGGCGGCCGATTCAAAGCACATCAGTGCATAAAGCGGTGGGAGTTTCATGTGCCTCCATAAATTAGAAAATCTAAATATGATAAGAAATCGTCGTTTGAAACGTCATTTCAAGCGCTGCAAAGTGATATTTACGATTAAGTTGAGCTAATGGAGTAATCAAATGCGTATCCAGGACTATACAAGACTGATTCTTCTGGCCGCAATCTGGGGGGCAAGTTTTCTGTTTATGCGGATTGCCGCGCCTCAATTCGGGGCAATAAATACGGCGTTCCTGCGTGTCTTGTTTGGTTTTATTGGGCTGGCGCTGATCATGCTGGTACTGCGCTCCTCGTTTAATTTTGCCGGTAAACTGCGTGCCGCTCTCGTCCTTGGCGTGATCAATTCCGGCCTGCCGTTTTTTATGTATTGTCTGGCGGCAAAATGGCTCCCGGCAGGTTACTCCGCCATCCTGAATGCGACGACGCCATTAATGGGGGCAATCATCGGAGTGATGTTCTTCAGTGAAAAACTGACGGCACGCAAATGGATTGGTGTGATACTGGGACTGGTGGGTATCACCATCATCACTACGCTGGGCGAAAGTCATGCAGACAGCAACGTGCTGGCGGGTGTCGTAGCCTGTTTGGTGGCAACCGGCTGCTACGGACTGGCTGGCTTCCTGACACGACGTTGGATTTCGCAGCGCGGCGGTCTGGATGCGAAGACAGTCGCCTTTGGTAGCCAGATTGGTGCGACGTTATTTCTGCTGCCGTTTTTTGCCTTTTCTGTCGCGTATGAACCGGAGATTAACTGGCAGCAACCGAGCGTATGGGCCAGCGTGATCGCTGTTGGTCTGATTTGTACCGCACTGGCTTACATTCTTTATTTCCGCCTGATCGCCGATATCGGTCCGCTGCGTTCGTTAACCGTCACCTTTTTGATTCCGCCTTTTGCGGTGCTGTGGGGTTATCTGGTGCTGGGTGAGACGCTGTCCAGTGGGTTTGTGCTGGGCGCGGTGATGGTTTGTGTAGCGGTGTGGATGGTGGTGGGGCCGGGCAAGGAGAAGATGGCAGCAAGATAAATACCCTCATCATTTCTATGCAATATTAGTGTCGTAATACTGGGAAGTTTAAACACATTCCGTAACGCGCGATTTATCCTTTCAAAAAGGGGCATCATGATGAAAAACGAAAATCCCACTGTTGCGCTGATTGGCCCCGGCGCTATTGGCACCACCATTGCGGCTGCACTGCATGAAGTAGGTCGCACGCCGATGATTTTTGGCCGCACGGCACATGCGCAGCTGGAACTGCGTCACGACGAGGGAAAAATTATCGTGCCCGGGCCTGTACACACAATCCCCGCTGAAGTAGCAGCCCCCTTCGATCTGGTTTTCGTTGCAGTAAAAACCACCCAAATTGCAGCCACCGCCCCGTGGCTGGCCGCGCTGTGCGATGAACAGACGGTCGTCTGCGCGCTGCAAAACGGTGTTGAACAGCCAGCACAGTTGGCCCCCTTTGTCGCAGGTGCCACGGTTCTGCCCTCAGTGGTGTGGTTCCCTGCGCAACGTGAACCTGACGCCTCGGTGTGGCTGCGCGCCAAACCACGCCTGACCCTGCCAGCTACCCCGCAGACCCACCTGGTGGTAGCTGCGTTACGCGATACCCGCTGTCAGGTCGATATCTCAGACGATTTTAAATCGATTGCCTGGCGTAAGTTATTGCAGAACGCGGTCGCCGGGTTGATGGTGCTGGCAAATCGTCGTGCCGGAATGTTTTCGCGTCCTGATATCACTGAACTGGCGCTGGCGTATCTGCGCGAATGTCTGACGGTAGCACGCGCAGAAGGCGCGAATCTGAGTGATGCGGTGCCACAGGAAATTGTCGATGGCTTCCATCGTGCACCGGTGGATTTAGGCACCTCGATTCTGGCGGATCGCCAGGCCGATCGCCCGCTGGAATGGGACATCCGCAACGGCGTCGTACAGCGCTATGGCCGTGTCCACAGTATCGCTACCCCGATTAGCGATGTGGTGGTGCCGCTGCTGGCGGCGGGCAGTGACGGACCGGGTTGATGAAACAAAAAAGCCCGCAATAATGCGGGCTCAGGATGATTATGCAACTGGAGCGGGGATTATTCCCACTCAATGGTTGCCGGTGGTTTACCCGAAATATCATAAACCACGCGTGAAATACCGTTCACTTCGTTGATGATGCGGTTGGAGACACGGCCAAGGAAGTCATACGGCAGGTGCGCCCAATGTGCGGTCATAAAGTCGATGGTTTCGACTGCGCGCAGTGACACTACCCAATCGTATTTACGACCATCGCCCATCACACCCACGGAACGGACCGGCAGGAACACGGTGAACGCCTGGCTGACTTTGTTATACAGGTCAGCTTTATGCAGTTCTTCAATGAAGATGGCATCGGCACGACGCAGCAGATCGCAATACTCTTTCTTCACTTCGCCCAGCACGCGCACGCCAAGGCCTGGACCCGGGAACGGGTGACGGTACAGCATGGCGTATGGCAGGCCCAGCTCCAGACCGATTTTGCGCACTTCGTCTTTGAACAACTCTTTCAGCGGCTCGACCAGACCTAACTTCATCTCTTTCGGCAGGCCACCGACGTTGTGGTGCGATTTGATGACATGCGCTTTGCCAGTGGCAGAAGCCGCAGACTCAATCACATCCGGATAGATGGTGCCCTGCGCCAGCCATTTTACGTCAGTCAGTTTGCCCGCTTCTTCGTCGAAGACTTCAACGAATACGCGACCGATGATTTTGCGTTTGGCTTCCGGATCGTTTTCACCCGCCAGCGCTTCAAGGAAACGCGTTTCCGCCGCTACGTGGACAATGTTCAGCCCGAAGTGGTCGCCAAACATCTCCAGCACCTGGTCAGCTTCGTTCAAACGCAGCAGGCCGTTGTCGACGAATACACAGGTCAGACGGTCACCAATCGCGCGGTGCAGCAGCATCGCAGTGACGGAAGAATCCACGCCGCCAGACAGGCCAAGGATGACTTTGTCTTCGCCAACCTGCTCGCGAATACGCTCAACCGCATCTTCGATGATTTTTGCCGGGGTCCACAGCGCTTCACAGCCGCAGATATCGCGCACAAAGCGCTCCAGCATACGCAGCCCCTGACGGGTGTGAGTCACTTCCGGGTGGAACTGCACGCCGTAAAAACGCTTCTCTTCGTTGGCCATGATGGCAAACGGACAGGTTTCGGTGCTGGCGACGGTAACGAAGTCAGCCGGGATGGCAGTCACTTTGTCACCGTGGCTCATCCATACGTCCAGCAGCGGTTTGCCTGCGTCGCTGATGGCATCTTCGATGTCACGAATCAGCGCGCTCGGGGTTGTCACTTCAACCTGCGCATAACCAAACTCACGTTCGGTGGAGCCTTCAACTTTACCACCCAGCTGCATCGCCATGGTCTGCATGCCATAGCACACGCCCAGCACCGGCACGCCAGCGTTGAAAACGTATTCCGGTGCACGCGGGCTGTTCAGTTCGGTGGTACTTTCCGGGCCGCCAGAAAGAATGATGCCGTTCGGGTTGAACTGACGAATTTGCTCTTCGGTGACATCCCACGCCCAGAGTTCGCAGTAGACGCCCAGCTCACGCACGCGGCGCGCGACCAGTTGCGTATACTGAGAACCAAAATCGAGGATCAAAATGCGATGTTTATGAATATTTTCAGTCGTCATTGCGGCGTTTCCATTGGGATGGACTTAATAATAAAAGCGCCCGGCTAAAGCCGGGCGGTAAATCTTACGGGATTATGAACCCAAGCGGTAGTTCGGCGACTCTTTGGTGATGGTCACGTCATGGACGTGGCTCTCCTGAATGCCTGCGCCGCTGATACGCACAAATTCAGCTTTGGTGCGCAGGTCATCGATAGTCGGACAACCGGTCAGACCCATACAGGAGCGCAAACCGCCCATCTGCTGGTGCACGATCTCTTTCAGACGGCCTTTATAGGCTACACGACCTTCGATACCTTCCGGCACCAGTTTGTCGGCGGCGTTATCGGTCTGGAAGTAACGGTCTGAAGAACCTTTAGACATCGCACCCAGCGAACCCATGCCACGGTAGGATTTGAATGAACGGCCCTGATACAGCTCGATTTCACCCGGAGATTCTTCCGTACCCGCCAGCATAGAGCCGACCATGACTGCCGCCGCACCGGCTGCGATTGCTTTTGCGATGTCGCCAGAGAAACGGATACCGCCATCAGCAATTACCGGAATACCGGTACCTTCCAGCGCTTCTACCGCGTCAGAAACGGCGGTGATCTGCGGAACACCTACGCCGGTTACGATACGGGTAGTACAGATGGAGCCAGGGCCAATACCCACTTTCACCGCGCTCACACCCGCCTGCGCCAGCGCCAGAGCACCAGCACCGGTGGCAACGTTGCCGCCGATAATCTCGAGGTCCGGGTATTTCGCACGAGTTTCACGGATACGCTGCAACACACCTTCAGAGTGACCGTGTGAGGAGTCGATCAGCAGAACGTCCACGCCTGCCGCAACCAGCGCATCAACACGCTCTTCGTTGCCCGCACCGGCACCTACCGCCGCACCCACACGCAGACGGCCCTGCGCATCTTTACAGGCGTTAGGTTTACGTTCGGCTTTCTGGAAATCTTTAACGGTGATCATGCCCAGCAGGTGGAAGCTGTCATCCACCACCAGCGCTTTCTCAACGCGTTTTTCGTGCATTTTCTGCAACACGATGTCACGGGCTTCGCCCTCTTTCACCGTGACCAGGCGCTCTTTCGGTGTCATCACCGCAGAAACTGGCTGGCTCAGATCGGTCACGAAACGCACGTCACGACCGGTGATGATACCTACCAATTCGTTGTCGGCGTTAACCACCGGGTAACCGGCAAAGCCGTTACGCTCGGTCAGTTCTTTCACTTCCGCCAGGGTGGTGGTCGGCAGCACGGTTTGTGGCTCGGTGACCACGCCGCTTTCGTGTTTCTTCACCTTGCGAACTTCATCCGCCTGGCGCTCAATTGACATGTTTTTGTGGATAAAGCCCAGACCACCTTCCTGTGCCAGCGCGATCGCCAGACCGGCTTCGGTCACGGTGTCCATCGCTGCGGAGAGCATAGGGATGTTCAGACGAATGTTTTTCGTCAGTTGGGTGCTGAGATCGGCCGTGTTAGGCAGAACGGTAGAATGAGCAGGAACGAGCAGAACGTCGTCAAATGTGAGTGCTTCTTTAGCGATTCGTAGCATGGCAATATCTCAACCTGGGGGTGAATGAGAACAGATAAAATATTGCCGCGGCATTATACAGGCCGAAATCGGTTGCCTCCAGTGTTTTTTCAGAAAAACTCTTGATCCCCTGTACCAGCCATGTAGTATCGGTTAATTAACCCTCTGATTTGATATTTGATCTGCATCACATGTCGCTACCGCCAACCGCCAATATTTTTACTGTCAGCCGCCTGAATACCACGGTGCGTCAACTGCTGGAAAATGAAATGGGCCTGGTGTGGCTCAGTGCTGAGATATCCAACTTTACCCAACCGGCATCCGGCCACTGGTACTTCACCCTGAAGGATGATGGTGCCCAGGTACGCTGTGCCATGTTCCGTAACAGCAACCGTCGGGTGGCCTTTCGCCCCCAGCACGGTCAGCAGGTGCTGGTGCGTGCCAGTATCACGCTGTACGAACCGCGTGGCGACTATCAACTGATTATCGAAAGCATGCATCCGGCCGGTGAAGGCTTGTTGCAGCAGCAGTTCGAACAGTTGAAAACCCGGCTGGCGGCAGAGGGTTTATTTGATCAGCAATTTAAACAACCGTTGCCGGATCCGGCACGCCAGGTTGGGGTGATCACATCGGCAACCGGCGCGGCGCTGCACGATGTGCTGCGCGTGCTGCACCGTCGTGACCCTTCCCTGCCGGTGGTGATTTATCCCACCGCGGTGCAAGGAGTGGATGCCCCCGCTGCGATTGTGCGTGCCATTGAACTGGCAAACCTGCGCGATGAATGTGATGTGCTGATTGTCGGACGTGGTGGCGGTTCGCTGGAAGATTTGTGGAGCTTCAACGACGAACGCGTGGCGCGCGCCATTTTTGCCAGCCGCTTGCCGATTGTCAGCGCAGTCGGCCACGAAACTGATGTCACCATCGCCGATTTTGTTGCCGACCTGCGTGCGCCAACCCCCTCAGCCGCCGCTGAGCTGGTGAGCCGTAATCAGCTGGAATTGTTGCGCCGTCTGCAATCTCAGCAGCAACGCCTGGAAATGGCGATGGATTACTATCTGGCGCAGCAGCAGCGCCGCTACACGCGTACTCTGCATCGCTTGCAGCAGCAACACCCGCAACTGCGGCTGGCACGACAAAACACCGCCCTGCTGCAATTGCAGCAGAAACTCCATGACGCAATGGATCAGCGTCTGCGTAGCGCCAGTCATCAACAGGATCGTCTGCTACAACGCCTGAACGCACAGCAGCCACAGCCACGTATTTTGCGTGCTCAGCAACAGCTACAGCAGTGGCAATATCGGCTGCAACAGGGAATGCAGAACCAGTTAAATCAGCATCGTCAGCGCTTCGGCACGCTGGCGGCACAGCTTGAAGGGGTCAGCCCGTTGGCGACCCTGGCGCGTGGCTTTAGCGTCACCACGGATACCCAGGGCCATGTGGTGAAGAAAATGCAGCAGCTGAGCAAAGGCGATCTGCTACGCACCCGGCTGGATGATGGTTGGGTGGAAAGTGAAGTGACCGCCCTTACCCCTCGTAAACCCGCCCGATAAATCGCGCCACGACCTACCTGGCCTATACTTTCTGACACATTCATCTGTCAGGGAGTCTGATATGCCTTACAGCGTGATTCCACCTTACATGTTACGCAATATTATTGCGCATGGCTCCGCTCCACAGCAGGATTATGCACGCCGCACGCTGACCCATGTTCAACATCTGATGGCCGAACACAAACGCACCACCTCCCCCAACAGCGCGGCCACACCCGGCCAGGTGGTGCGTGCGATTTACGATGCCGAACATACGCAAAATCTGCCCGGCACGCTGTTACGCCAGGAAGGCCAGCCTGGCAACGGTGACGTGGCAGCAGAAGAAGCCTGGGACTATCTCGGGATCACTTACGATTTCTACTGGCAAATCTATCAACGTAACTCGCTGGATAACCGGGGGTTAAAACTGGACGGTACCGTGCATTACGGCAAGGAGTATCAGAACGCGTTCTGGAACGGCCAGCAAATGGTGTTCGGTGACGGCGATGGTGAGATCTTTAATCGTTTTACCATCGCCATCGACGTAGTGGCGCATGAGTTAACCCACGGCGTGACCGAAAGCGAAGCCGGGTTGGTTTATTTCTCACAGCCGGGTGCGCTGAATGAGTCGATGTCGGATGTGTTCGGTTCGCTGGTAAAACAATTTCACCAGCAGCAAACCGCCGATCAGGCCGACTGGATCATCGGGGAAGGGTTGCTGGCAAAAGGGATCAACGGACGCGGCCTGCGCTCCATGTCAGCGCCTGGCACGGCGTATGATGATCCGATGTTAGGAAAAGATCCGCAACCTGCCGATATGGCCCATTACATCGAAACCCGTGATGATAATGGTGGCGTACACCTCAACTCCGGGATTCCTAACCGGGCATTTTATCTCGCTGCCAAAGCGCTGGGCGGTTTTGCCTGGGAACTGGCGGGTCAGGCATGGTACGACACGTTATGCGACCGTAGCCTGCCGCAGGATGCGAATTTCAGCACCTTTGCTGGCTTTACCATCCAGCATGCCAGCAAACGCTTTAATCGCTCGGTGGCGGATGCAATTCAATCTGCATGGCAGGAGGTTGGTGTAATGTGAACATTCCCCCACTCACCGATGATGCGATTATTGAACTGGCTCGCGAAGGCGGGCTGGCTTTTATCCCACATTTACGTGGCGAACGCCGTTTTGCCCTGGCGCAATTGCCTGAACCACAAAAACACCGGGTATGCAGCGTGCTTGAGCAGGCGATGTCACTGGGTGAACCAGAAGATCAGGCTGCCAGCATGGGGCGTGGCGATCAACGCTATTTTCGCCTGCAAATCAGTTATGCCACCCATCAGCAGTCAGGAACGATTGTGATACTGATTCCTGAGCAGGTTGCGCCACCCGAGCTGGAAGCGCTGTGGCGAGATGGCGAACAGGCATAAAAAAAGGACCGGCGATGTCGGTCCTTTTTTCGTTTACCCGGCCAGCAGGCACTGGCCGAGGCAGTGACGGTTACGGCAGAGCGTAGGCGATCACGTAATCACCACGGTCCGGAGACTGACGAGCACCACCTGCGGAGATCAGGATGTACTGTTTGCCGGTTTTCGGAGACACGTAGCTGATCGGGCCACCCTGGCTACCTACTGGCAGACGGGCTTTCCACACTTCTTTACCGGTTGAGCTGTCAAACGCACGCAGGTAGTAATCCTGAGTACCGGCGAAGAATACCAGGCCACCCTGCGTTGCCAGAGAGCCACCCAGCGTCGGCATACCAATAGGCATCTGAGCGTGCATCTTGATACCGAACGGACCGGTATCCTGCACCGTACCTACCGGCACCTGCCAGACAATCTGACGGGTCTTCATATCAATCGCAGACATGGTACCGAACGGCGGAGCCTGGCACGGAATACCCAGCGGAGACATAAAGCGGTTTTTGTTGACTGCATACGGTGTGCCTTTCAGCGGGACCGCACCCATACCGGTGTTCACCGCTTCGCCACCATTGCTGGTAGCTGCTTTGCTGGTGTCCTGCGGAACCATCTGCACCCACAGGCCCAGACGCATATCGTTGACGAACATGTACTGGTTGTTCGGATCAAACGAGATGCTACCCCAGTTCATACCACCCAGTGAACCCGGGAAGCTGAGGGACACATCGGTGTCCGGCACGGTAAACAGGCCGTTGTAACGCATGGATTTGAAGCTGATACGACACATCAGTTGGTCGAACGGCGTAGCACCCCACATATCAGACTCTTTCAGGGTCTGGTTACCGATGTTCGGCATTTCTACCGAGTGCGGTTGGGTTTTGGTGTATTGCTCGTTCGGGATGTGGCCCTGCGGCATCGGCAGTTCTTCAACTTTGGTCAAAGGCTTGCCGGTCAGGCGGTCCAGTACCCAAATCATACCGGTTTTCGCACCGATCACGACCGCAGGCTTAGTGGTGCCATCCTTCATCGGGAAGTCAACCAGGCTCGGCTGCATCGGCAGGTCGAAGTCCCACAGATCGTTATGGACGGTCTGGTAAACCCACTTCTCTTCACCGGTAGTCGCATCAAGCGCCAGAATAGATGCGCCGAATTTGTGATCCAGTTTGGTACGATCTGCACCATACAGGTCAACAGACGAGCTACCCATCGGCAGGAACACGGTGTTCATCGCCGGATCGTAGGACATTGGTGCCCAGGAGTTCGGGGTGCTGCGGGTATAGTCTTTGCCCGGCATTAGTACGGCATTCGGGTCCACGTTGCCTGGGTCAAACGCCCAACGCATCTGGCCAGTGATGACGTCGAAGCCACGCAGTACGCCGCCCGGCATGTCGGTTTGCACGTTATCAGCAACACGACCGCCCACCACTACAGTGGTACCTGCCATCGCAGGTGCGGAAGTCAGCTGATACTGCGGGTCTGGTGCGTTGCCGAGGCCCGCTTTCAGATCCACCACGCCGTGGTTACCGAAATCTTCACAGAACTCACCGTTGTCAGCATTGATAGCAATCAGACGCGCATCGATGGTGTTCATCAGAATGCGACGCTGACAGGTATCACCCGCCGCCAGAGTCACCGGGGTCACCGGCGTTGAGCCAGGTTGAGTCGGTTGCGTCAGCGGTTTGGTCGCGTCAAAGTACGCCAGGCCACGGCAGCGGTTCCACACCTGAGACTGGGCGTTGATTTCACGTTTCCAGATCTGCTTACCGGTATCAGCCGCAACCGCAATCACGTTGTTGTGTGGCGTACACAGGTACAGGGTGTTGCCAACCTGCAACGGGGTCTCCTGATCTTCCGCGCCGTTACCGGTCGGGCTGATCGGGGTATCACCGGTGTGGAACGTCCAGGCGACTTGCAGATCCTTGACGTTATCACGCGTGATCTGGTCCAACGCCACAAAGCGATTACCCCCCGGGGTGTTACCGTAATTGTCCCAGTCTTTCTGCTGTTTCGCTTTATCCACCGGAATCAGCGGCAGCTCTTTGCCTTCAAAAGCCACGGTCGGATGAGGCTGGAACATCTGAACAAAGGTCACCACCATGCCCACGGCAATCACCGCAGACAGCGCGTAAGAGACTTTAGCCAGCGAGGTTTTGCCCTCAGCTTTGCGCAATGCAGGCCAGGTCAGGAACGCCAGCAGCATCAGGCCAGCAGGGACCATCAGGCGTGAAACCAGCGGCCAGAATACCCAACCCGCATCCACCAGCGCCCAAATCAGGGTGCCAGCGAAGACCAGAATAAACAGGGTAACGGCTGAAGATTTACGACGGAAGAATTGAACCGCCGACAGCAGCATAACAATACCGCTGATCAGGAAGTACCAGCTGCCGCCAAGAGAAACCAGCTTACCACCGCCGATGGCGAAGAACAGGCCAACGGCCAACAGGACCAGTCCGAACAATACAGACCAGATGCTCAACCCTTTACAGGGGCGAGCGGGATTTTCTGCCATAACACAAACTCTCCTGAAAAAATAAAGCGCAGGTGCCAGATATGGGTGCTTTCCGGTCACAGATCCCGTGCCCTGCCTGTGGCAGGAATCGTTTCGTTTACGTCTTTATTTTAGAACTATTGGTACGGGTGCGACGCCCGAGATGCAGTCTTGTGAGGAAGGACACAGCGAAGCGCTATTGATGTTCGCCACAAGGCGGCAGGATTGTACCACCTGGTACATTAAAAAGTGAACATCCATAACGCAGGAGTTACTGGGTAATAGCATTTTTGCTACAAATCCAGTCGTAACTTATTAAAATTTAAGAAGCTGAAATAGCATATTTCCGTAGCGGCGCGATTTATTGCGCGGGGGTTTCTTACATCGAGCGCGGAATTGCGCGATAAATCGCACCGCTACGATTCGGCGACGTCGGGGATAAACGTCACCCGCTTTTTCGAAATCAGGCCGTCGCCGTGCTGGCAAAAATAATCCACTGCGCCACAGGCTTTCAGCACCTGCAACGGTTGATGGCAATCCGGGCAGATGGCGATCTCACCAAAATGGCTGCCGCAATGGCGACAATCGAATCCCGCATCGCTGTGGGTGAGTAATTGCTGACAGTTGGGGCAATGGGCGCTCATATCGTTCTCCAGACAGATAGAAAAATGAGGGCCAATCTGGCCCTCATCATCTTATTTCTTGTTCTTTTTCAGGTGCGCCATCAGACGCTTACGTTTACGCTGCTGCGTTGGCGTCAGCAGGTTACGTTTGCCTGCATAGGGGTTATCCCCTTCTTTGAACTGAATACGAATCGGCGTACCCATAACGTTCAGTGAACGGCGGAAGTAGTTCATCAGATAACGTTTGTAGGAATCAGGCAGATCCTTCACCTGGTTACCATGAATCACCACAATCGGCGGGTTATAACCACCGGCATGCGCGTATTTAAGCTTCACGCGACGACCACGCACCAGCGGCGGCTGATGGTCTTCGGCAGCCATATTCATGATGCGCGTCAGCATCGAGGTATTCACACGCTTGGTGGAACAATCGTAAGCTTCGGTCACTGACTCAAACAGGTTACCCACACCACTGCCGTGCAGGGCCGAGATAAAGTGCACACGCGCGAAGTCGATAAAGCCCAGACGGAAATCCAGCGTCTCTTTCACTTCATCTTTCACTTCCTGCGACAGGCCATCCCATTTGTTGACCACGATGACCAGTGAGCGCCCACTGTTCAGGATAAAGCCCAACAGCGACAGATCCTGATCGGAAATGCCCGCACGCGCATCAATCACCAGCATCACTACGTTAGCGTCTTCAATCGCCTGTAGGGTCTTAATTACCGAGAATTTCTCCACGGTGTCGGTGATTTTTCCGCGTTTACGTACACCGGCGGTGTCGATCAGAATATATTCACGATCGTCACGCTCCATCGGGATGTAGATGCTGTCACGCGTGGTACCCGGCATGTCATACACCACCACACGGTCTTCACCGAGGATACGGTTAGTAAGCGTTGACTTACCCACGTTAGGACGGCCCACAATCGCCAGTTTGATTGGCAGCGTGGTCGGGTCGAAGTCATCTTCTTCCTCTTCTTCCAGCGTCTCACCGTTCTCTTCTGCCGCTAACGCCGCCCAGTAGGCTTCGTTTTCGTCCTCTTCGCTGACTTCCAGCGGTGCCACTTCGTCCATCCACGGCAGCAGTGCCGTTTCCAGCAACGATGTCACGCCACGACCATGAGAGGCCGCGATTGCATGAATCTCACCGAGGCCGAGCGCGTAGAAATCCAGCACCGCCGCTTCCGGATCAAGACCGTCCGTTTTGTTCGCCACCAGGAACGTGGCCTTCTCACGCGCACGCAGGTGATTGGCGATCTGCTGATCGGCTGGCATCACACCCGCACGGGCATCCACCAGGAACAACACCACATCCGCTTCTTCAATCGCCAGCAGCGATTGTTCCGCCATGCGGTTTTCGACGCCTTCTTCGGTGCCATCGATACCACCGGTATCAATAACAATAAATTCGCGCCCTTCAACTTCGGCGCGACCATATTTGCGATCGCGAGTCAGTCCAGGAAAATCCGCCACCAGCGCATCACGGGTGCGCGTTAAGCGGTTAAACAGCGTAGATTTTCCCACATTGGGACGCCCAACCAGCGCGACCACAGGTACCATAACACTTGCCTCAGTTTTTAAAATTTAATCGCCCGAATGGCGTGATTATAACGGCATTTGCCGTAAGGTTCAGGCTGAAGGCGCTAAGAATACCATAAAAACGAAACGGCCCCTGAACAATCAGGAGCCGTCGTAACCTACAGCCAGACCAGGCCCTTAACGGGAGACGGCGTAAACCTCACCGTCTTTTGACTGAATCAGCAGCTTGTCACCCGCCACCACCGGTTCGGTCTGGAAGCCGGAGCTGTCGAGTTTCTGCTGTGCCACAAAGCGGCCATCCAGCGTATTGATCCAGTGCACGTAGCCTTCACTGTCACCCACCACCAGGTAGCCGTCAAACAGCACCGGGGAAGTCAGGTTACGGTGCAGCAACTCACTCTGACGCCAGATAGCCACACCGCCATCGGCGTTCAGCGCATCGACGCGGTCATTCTGGTCAACCAGGTAAATACGGCCACCATCAACAATCAGATCTTTCACACCACCGATTTCGCGTTTCCAGATAATCTGGCCTGAACGCAGGTCCAGCGCCGTCAGGTTGCCGTTGTAGGCCAGCGCGTAAACCACGCCATTGACGATCACCGGCGTGGTATCGACATCGTTCAGACGATCGATCTCAGTCGCACCACTTGGCTGCGAAATACGCTGCTGCCAAATCAACTGCCCCTGGTTCATGATCACTGCGCTGACGCGACCATTGTCACCGCCAACAATCGCACCGCCGAAGGCAACCGCTGGCGCGGATTCACCACGCAGTGACAGCGCTGGCATATCCAGGTTGACGCTCCACTTGATGGCACCCGTGGCCTGATCCAGTCCCTGCAACTGACCGTTGCTGGTGTGAATCAGTACCAGGCCATCGCTGACCACCGGACGCGACAACGCTTCACCCGCGACCTTCGTCTGCCAGGCAATGCTGCCATCGCTGGTGTTCAGTGCAAAGACCTGACCGCGTTCACTACCGATAAAGATGTGATCGCCGTTCGCGGTGACACCACCTGACAGCAGAGCGGAGATGTTTTTCGAGAAGAAGCCGGTCTTCTCAGAGAGATTCACTTTCCATTTTTCTTTGCCGTTGCTGGCATCAAGCGCTTTCACCACGCCAAAGCGGTCAGCCGCATAGACGGTACCGTCCTGCCAGGCCGGATGCAGATTGGAGTAGAAATCACCCACACCATCGCCAACCGAGGTACTCCACGCGGTTTGCGGCGTAAACTGGTTTTCAACCTTCGGCAGCGGGGCCATTTTCACTACATCTTCTTCGCCGCTGAACAGCGAGCAACCGCTGAGCAGGGTGACTGAAATCAGCCCTGGCAGCAGGTATTTACGTAATTCCATGTGCGCTCTCTTGACTGGCTTAACTTAAGTTATTCATCTTCATCTGCAACATTTGCTTCAGTGCCGGAGAAGCTTGCGACTCCGCACCTTTGCTCCAGGCATCACGCGCGCCCTGCTTGTCGCCTTTGCTCAGCAGCGCTTCGCCACGAATGTCCGCTACGATAGCTGTCCAGCCATCACCCTTAACATTGTTGAGGGTAGAAAGTGCGGCATCGGCCTGATTTTGTTGCAGTTGAATGCGTGCCAGACGCAGGTTAATGACCGCCTGCAGGTTGGCATCTTTGGTATCTTTCAGCCCGCTCTGCAACAGAGCGATAGCTTTGTCCAGCTGGTTGGTCTCAACGTACTGCTTCGCCAGGTCCAGAGACGCCAACGCACCGTAGGTGTTGTTGTTTGCACTGGCAAAACTGGCAACCGCTTCCAGCGTTTGCGGCTTATCAGCCTGCATGGCACTGGTCAGCTGCTGATACTGTGCTGAGGCTGCTTTATCGGCACCTGCTTGATGGCTGGCCCAAAAACGCCAGCCACCCAATGCTGCGATACCAATGACAACGCCTACCGCCAGCGCCTTGCCATTGTTGGCAAAAAAGCGACGCAGCGCATCAACCTGTTCGTTTTCGTTGCTGTAAACTTCCACGCAATCTTTCTCCTAAAAATGGCTGTTGCGATGCACGCTTACTGCAACAGCGTGCGCAACGTCGCGGCGGCTTCACTCTGGGCCAGCGTCTGCTGATCGCCGGTACGCAGGTCTTTAATCACTACCTGCCCGGTTGCCACTTCATCTTCACCCAGCACCAGCGCAATGCGCGCGCCCCACTTGTCTGCACGGGCAAACTGCTTCTTGAAGTTACCACCACCGAAGTTGGTCATCAGCTTCAATTGTGGGTCAGCATCACGCAGTTTTTCCGCCAGTTGCATCGCGGCAGACTGTACGCCCTGCCCCGAAGCGATAACATAGACATCAACAATGCGCGTCGGTTCAAATTCCGGGTTAACGGCCTGAACCAGCAACACCATGCGCTCCATTCCCATGGCAAATCCAACGGCTGGCGTCGCGCGACCGCCCAGTTGCTCCACCAGGCCATCATAGCGACCACCCGCACACACTGTGCCTTGTGAACCCAGCGCACTGGTCACCCACTCAAACACGGTACGGTTGTAATAGTCGAGACCACGTACCAGGCGTTGGTTGATGCTGTACTTGATACCGGCATCATCCAGCAGAGCACACAGGCCACTGAAGTGCGCGCGGGAGTCTTCATCAAGGAAGTCACCCAGCGTCGGCGCATCATTCAACAGCTGCTGGACGTCCGGATTTTTGCTATCAAGCACACGCAGTGGATTGGTGTACATGCGGCGTTTGCAATCTTCGTCCAGCACCTCTTTGTGCTTTTCGAGGAAGGCCACCAGCGCGTCACGATAGTTGGCACGCGCTTCCAGGGAACCGATAGAGTTCAGCTCCAGTTGGACATGGTCGGCGATACCCAGCGCTTTCCACCAGCGCGCGGTCATCATAATCAGTTCCGCGTCAATATCGGGTCCTTGCAGACCAAACACTTCCGCACCCATCTGGTGGAACTGACGGTAACGACCTTTCTGGGGGCGCTCATAACGGAACATCGGGCCCATGTACCACAGACGCTGCTCCTGGTTATACAGCAAACCGTGTTCGATACCGGCGCGCACGCAGCCCGCCGTGCCTTCAGGACGCAGCGTCAGGCTTTCGCCATTGCGGTCCTCAAAGGTGTACATCTCTTTTTCAACCACGTCGGTGACTTCACCAATCGCGCGGCTGAACAACGGAGTCTGCTCAACGATCGGCAGGCGAATTTCACTGAAACCATAGCTGGCCAGCACCTGCTTGAGCGTACCTTCAATACGCTGCCAGATTGCCGTATCTGCTGGCAGGTAATCGTTCATCCCGCGAATCGCTTGAATATTCTTCGCCACGTTAGAATCTCTTAAGACAAAAAAACCTGTCCGGCATCATACCTTATGAGGATGAAACCGCACAGGTTCAATCACAAACGGGTACGCGGATGCGTACCTTCCCTTATTTTTCCAGCTGCTGCACGTTGATGCGACGGCTTTCGTCCAGCATCGATGCCTTGGCACGAATACGCGCCTCCAACTGGTCGATCATGTCCTGATTGTCGAGGCGGTCGCGCTGACGCACGCCATCTTCGTAGAAACCACTTTTCTTATTACCGCCGGTCACACCGAGCGTGGAGACGGTCGCTTCGCCAGGTCCGTTGACCACGCATCCAATAATCGAGACATCCATCGGCGTGATGATGTCTTCAAGGCGTTCCTCGAGCGCATTCACCGTGCCGATCACATCAAACTCCTGACGCGAACAGGTCGGACAGGCAATAAAGTTGATGCCGCGTGAGCGAATACGCAGTGATTTGAGGATGTCATAACCGACTTTGACTTCTTCCACCGGATCGGCCGCCAACGAAATACGCAGCGTATCGCCGATTCCTTCAGACAGCAGCAGCCCTAAACCGATAGCGGATTTCACCGCACCGGCACGCGCGCCGCCCGCTTCAGTGATCCCGAGGTGCAGCGGTTGATCGATGGCTTTCGCCAGCAGGCGATAAGATTCCACCGCGAGGAAGACATCCGAGGCTTTGACGCTGACTTTGAACTGATCAAAGTTGAGACGATCGAGGTGATCCACATGGCGCATCGCTGATTCCAGCAGCGCCTGCGGCGTGGGTTCGCCGTACTTTTCCTGCAAATCTTTTTCCAGTGAACCGGCGTTAACGCCGATACGGATCGGAATATTGTAGTGACGTGCGCAATCCACTACCTGACGAATACGCTCGTTGTTGCCGATATTGCCTGGGTTAATACGCAGACAATCGACACCGTATTCCGCGACTTTCAGTGCAATGCGGTAGTCAAAGTGAATATCCGCCACCAGCGGCACATTGACCTGTTGCTTAATCAGTTTGAAGGCTTCCGCCGCATCCATCGTCGGCACTGAGACACGGACGATATCAACGCCCACGCGCTCCAGCGCTTTGATCTGATTGACCGTCGCTTCAACATCCGTGGTGCGGGTGTTGGTCATCGACTGAACGGCAATAGGCGCACCATCGCCGACTGGCACCTTGCCGACGTAAATCCGCGTTGATTTGCGACGGATAATGGGTGCTTCGTTATGCATATTCTCTCTCCACAATTGCCCGGCAGGTGAGGTGCGCGTTATTGCGCACCCACGGTCAGACGAGCAACCTGGTTATTACGGATAAAACGACTCAAATCAACGGGCTGATTCTGATATTGCACCTGCACAGCCGCTGGCGCACCAATTTTCAGACGATACGGAGGCTGACCGGCAAGGCTAAGTTTACCGCCACTGCGTTGCAGGCCGCTGAACAGCTTTTTACCGCTCGCGTCGGTCACTTCCAGCCAGCAGTCGGCACTGAAGTTCATCACCAGCGCGTTTGGATCGCTCGGTGCCTGGCTTACGCCAGCGCCACCGGTGGGCAACTGACCTTCCACGCTATTGACCGGCGCAGGAGAGGTCGCAGGTGGCGGTGTGGTATCGACCGGAGCCTGGCTCGGGGATACCACCGCGTTGTCATTGCTTTGTGCGGCTGGCGCAGCAGGCGTTGTTGCTGGCGCAGTGCTGCTCTGAGCGGATGTGTTCGGGGTAGCAACCGCACCCGCACCGTTATCCACTGGCGTGCCGGCACCGTTAGTATCGGCATCGGCAGTGGTGTCGTTGCTGCTGTTATCGCCCAACGGAATTGACTGGCTGTTATCGCTGTTGCTGCCGTTCTGGTCAGCCATCGACACCAGTTCCTCCTGAGAGGCTTTATGGTTCTGCCACCACCAGGCACCGGTTAAACCGATGACGACAAAGATCACCAACCAGGTGAAGATCATCAGCCAGCCATCACGTTTCTTACGGCGTTTACCCAAGGAGAAGCTCTGCATCGGCTCGATTTTGGCGGCACGCACCGGTGCCTGTTTCGCCATCATCGGCAACAAGTCGTCCTCCGGTACATGCACCAGACGCGCGTAGGAACGAATGTAACCGCGCAGGAAAGTGGAGGCTAAATCGGCTGGCGACTTGTCCTCTTCAATATCACGTACGGTGGAAAGTTTCAGGCACAGGCGTTCGGCGACGTTTTGCTGGGTCAGCCCCATCTGCTCACGGGCCAGTCGCAGGCGTTCACCTGTGGAATGTACTGCAGATTTCTCTTGAGTGGCTTCAGTATTCATTAGCTAAATAACGCTGGTACTGTATCGATTGTGGAAAACTTCGCGCCAACCGGTCGCCATAACGTGTAACGTCAGCAGCGTTTCCCTGTTGCGCGGCGAAACGTATCTGTAACCATAAACTGTCTGCACTGGCAGGCAGCCTGTGGTCATAAACCTCTAAGAGCAGTGAAACCTTGTTCCACGCTTGCTGATCAAACTGCCTTTCCGCCTCCGTCAGCAGTTGCCTGCCCTGCTCCGGTGCTTCATCCAACGCGCGAGTTAATTGCCCCCGCGCAGCGGCATTATCTTCAGCTTGCAGGTAACAATAGCCCGAAAATAATAATGCATCGTGACGGGCGTCGGGTTCCTGCGCATCAGCCGCTAACTTAAACTGTTGATGCGATTCGTCATACTGCCTCAAACCGCAGAGAAACGCACCGTAATTGTTAGCGACGTAACCGTTGGCAGGAGCCAGCTGCTGCGCGCGCTGGTAGTACCAACGCGTTTGCGCGATATTCTGCTGCGCCTGAGCCACGCGTGCAAGCGCCAAAGGAACACGATAGTCCTGTGGCGCAGCTTGTTGTGCTCGCAGCAAATTACGCTGCGCAGACGGAAAATCCTGCACCGCCAGATAGTGCAATCCAAGCTGCAAACGAATATCTGCCGCGCCCTGATGCGCGGGCTCACTGACACAACCGGTTACAACAAAGCCTGCCAATAACACTGCCGGTAATCCCTTACTCATTGTCCGTTCTCCCTGAGTGATTCAGGCGGAAGAGACTGACATGAGTTGCGCCTGGTGAATATCACCAGGCGCGGAGTTTCAGAGCGCCTTCACAGAGATGGCTTCACCGGCCATCTTTTTACGCATGGTACGTTTGGTACGGTCGATAACATCGCCCGCTAACTGACCACAGGCGGCATCAATATCGTCACCACGGGTTTTACGCACGATGGTGGTAAAACCATACTCCATCAAGACTTTAGAGAAACGATCAACGCGACTGTTGGAGCTGCGGCCATACGGCGCACCCGGGAAGGGGTTCCACGGAATCAGGTTGATTTTACTCGGCGTGTCTTTCAGCAATTCGGCCAACTGATGGGCATCGTCAGTGCTGTCATTAACGTGATCCAGCAGCACGTACTCGATAGTGACGCGTCCCTGGTTCGCATTCGACTTCGCCAGGTAACGTTTCACCGCCGCGAGGAAGGTTTCGATGTTGTATTTCTTGTTAATCGGCACGATGTCATCGCGCAGCTTGTCGTTCGGTGCGTGCAGTGAGATTGCCAATGCGACGTCAATCATATCGCCCAGCTTATCCAGCGCCGGAACCACACCTGAGGTCGACAAGGTTACGCGACGTTTGGACAGACCAAAACCGAAGTCATCCAGCATGATTTCCATCGCCGGTACAACGTTGTTGAGGTTCAGCAACGGTTCGCCCATGCCCATCATCACCACGTTGGTGATCGGACGCTGGCCGGTCACTTTGGCGGCACCGATAATTTTCGCCGCACGCCACACCTGACCGATAATTTCTGATACGCGCAGGTTACGGTTAAAACCTTGCTGCGCCGTCGAACAGAATTTGCACTCCAGTGCACAACCTACCTGGGAAGAGACGCACAGCGTAGCGCGGTCATCTTCAGGGATGTACACGGTTTCCACCAGTTGGTCGCCCACGCGGATCGCCCATTTGATGGTGCCATCGCTGGATCGCTTCTCTTCAGCCACTTCCGGGGCGCGAATCTCAGTGAGCTGCATCAGTTTGCCACGCAGCACTTTGTTGATGTCAGTCATCTGCTCGAAATCATCGCAGCAGTAGTGATACATCCACTTCATTACCTGATCGGCACGAAATGGTTTTTCACCCAGCGAAACAAAGAATTCGCGCATTTGCTGACGGTTGAGATCCAGCAGGTTAATTTTTTCGTTTTTTGGGGAGACAACCACGGGGGAAGCGGACGACGGCGTCACAATCTGTTCGGACATAATGTTCTCTGGCCTCGTTGTTACACGTTATGGCTCTGGTTAAGAATAGGAAAAAAACAGCGCCCTTGCTGAGCAGGCTCAACAAGGGCGCATAATTGTACTACATCTGCGGCATGATGCCAGGGGAACAGATTTACACCGGGTTAAAAGGTGTAAACCTTACGCCACCTTAGCGAGTGCGCGGGCAGACTTCGTTTTCAGCGAAGAAGTACGCGATTTCACGCGCAGCGGATTCTGCTGAATCTGAACCGTGAGTGGCGTTCTCGGTGAAGCTGTCTGCGTAGTCAGCACGCAGAGTGCCTGCCAGCGCGTTGTCCGGGTTGGTTGCACCCATCAGATCACGGTGACGCTGAACAGCGTTTTCACCTTCCAGTACAGAAACCACAACCGGACCAGAGGTCATGAATTCAACCAAACCGTCGAAGAACGGACGGCCTTTGTGCTCCGCGTAGAAGCCTTCAGCCTGCTCTTTGGTCAGGTGCAGCATTTTAGCGCCAACGATTTTGAAGCCCGCGCTTTCAAAACGGTTGTAGATTGCACCAATCACGTTCTTGGCGACAGCGTTTGGTTTAACGATTGAGAAAGTACGTTCGATTGCCATGTTGACCTCTATATTTAGCATCCTGAAGAAACCGGGAACCCGCCCGGTAAGAAAACGGGGCGATTATAGGGACATCATCGGGCGTTGCCTATCGTCGATCAGAGGAATTATTGAAAATAATTGATTTTTGTCGGGGCAAGCCGACCAAAAATGTGCCATACCCGAATGACCATCCCCAACTTTCTCCTTACTAACCCTTGAGATAGCGTCCACATTCCCGGACACTGAGTCTTTCCCGATTGATGAGAAGAGGTTGCTATGACAGCTCCCCTGTTTGTGTCTGCTGACTGGTTAAAAGAACATTACACCGAGGAAACCCTACAGGTGCTGGATGCGCGCATGTTGCCACCCGGCCAGGAAGCGGTACGTGATATCCAGGCAGAGTATCTGGCCGGGCATCTGCCCAACGCCCCTTTCTTTAATATCGAAGCCCTGTCCGATCATACCAGCCCTTACCCACACATGATGCCGCGTGCCGAGGCCTTTGCCGTGGCGATGCGCGAACTGGGCGTCAGCCAGGATAAACATCTGGTGGTTTACGACGAAGGCAACCTGTTCTCCGCACCACGCGCCTGGTGGATGTTACGCGCCTTTGGCTGCGTTAATGTGTCGATCCTCGCGGGCGGCCTGGCCGGCTGGAAAGCGGCAGGTTACGCGCTGGCGACCGGCCCGGTAAGCTTATCTGAAGGGGAGTTTGAGGCGAAGTATGACAGCACCCAGGTGAAACGGTTGACCGATGTGTTGTTGATCAGCCATGAGGGTGGCGCACAGATTGTCGATGCTCGCGCCGCGAATCGCTTCAATGCTGAAGTCGACGAGCCGCGTCCCGGCCTGCTGCGTGGCCACATCCCCAACAGCCGTAACGTGCCGTGGAACAATCTGGTGGCGAATGGTGCACTGAAACCCGCCGCAGAACTGCGTACGGAATTTGAGAAGGCAGGCGTGAAGCTGGAACAACCGATCATCGCCAGCTGTGGCTCAGGCGTGACGGCGGTGGTGGTGATTCTGGCGCTGACATCGCTTGGCGTGCGGGATGTTACCCTGTACGACGGCTCCTGGGGTGAATGGGGAAGTCGCGACGACCTCCCAATCGAGAAATAATCATCGTAGCGGCGCGATTTATCGCGCGCGGTGCCAGAAAAATCCGCGCGATAAATCGCGCCGCTACAGAGAATTCAGTTTTAGATAATGCGCTGACTGCCTTTAAAATCGCGCAGGAAGCTGCCCCAGCGGCGCTCGTAAAAAGGCGTAATGTGGGCGGTGAAGAAATGGCTGACGCCATGCTCGCCACTAACCACTTCACAGAGATCGATCGGCACATCGTCGGTGAGCGTATCTGTCGCCACGCTGCCCGCCGCCTGGATAATCGCGTCAATATCGCTATCCGCCTCGATGCCAATCAACAGATTTGGCGTCTCATCGGCCTGCTCACGAATGCTGGCAATATACGCGCGTCGTACCTGTTTATATTTGGCAAACAGCTGGGTAAGTGAGTCAACCATCTGCGCCGGTGGCTCAGCCACTTCGGAGAGCAGCAAGGCATGGCCGCCTTCCAGTACCGTTTGCTGGCTGAGCGCGCTGCCCTCTTCACCCAGTAGATGCGCAATTTCGCCCGGTGAAAATTCTTTCCCTGCCGGGAGTTTCGGGTTGAGGAACAAGGTTTCACCCAGTGTCATTTCAAACAAGGTGCGTACCGGCAGACGCAGGTAAGGTTGCTCATCTTTGATGGCTTCGCTCATCGCCTGTTCAGACGTGAAAAAGGGGATGACGCTACCGCCGTCTTCCTTTTCCCAGTGCTGAAGATCGACCGGTGTGGTGGCGTCGAACTGCTGCGCACTGCTTTCACCCGGCACCCAGACATCGGCTTCAAGCAGCAACTGAAAGAACTCCGGGCGGTGCGCAGGCTCGGTGGCAGCCAGTTTCAGCACCTCTTCAAGACGGTTACTCATGGTTTGGTTTTTCCAAAAATACGTGTCTGCACTGCTCCGTAGCGGCGCGATTTATCGCGCGTCATTTTCAAACCCGCGCCGCTACGTAATGTGCCTTAACGGGACATTATTTCAGTAACAAGTTCGCGATGGTGCGAACCCCGAGGCCGGTTGCGCCTGCTGACCATTGATCAACCGCGCTTTTGCGGTAGGTCGCTGAGCAGTCGATATGCAGCCAGCCCTGTTGATATTGACTGACGAAGTGCGACAGAAACGCGGCCGCGCTGCTGGCACCGGCGGAGTGTGCCGGGCTGGCGATGTTATTGAGATCAGCAAAGTTTGACGGCAGATGGCTGCGGTGGAACTCCGCCAACGGCAGACGCCAGAAGGCTTCGTTTTCACTGGCCGCGCTACCCAGCAGCGATTGCGCCAACACGTCATCAAAAGTGAACAGCGCGTGGTAATCGTTACCGAGCGCAGTTTTGGCTGCACCGGTCAGGGTTGCTGCGTCAATCAACAGTTCCGGCTTCTGCTCGCTGGCGTCAATCAGGCCATCGGCCAGCACCAGACGCCCTTCCGCGTCGGTGTTCATCACTTCAACGGTTTTGCCGTTGCGGTAACGAATGATATCGCCAAGACGGAACGCATTGCCGCTGACCATGTTGTCGGCACAGCACAGGTACAGCTTCACGCGTTTATTCAGACCGCGCGAGATCGCCAGCGCCAGTGCGCCAGTAACCGTTGCTGCCCCGCCCATATCGGACTTCATCGAGTCCATAAAGCCGCTCTGCTTCAGGCTGTAACCACCGGTATCAAAGGTGATGCCTTTACCCACCAGGCAAGCATAAACCGGGGTATTTTCGTCACCGCCCGGATTGAAATCCAGCGCCAGCAGAACCGGTGCGCGGGTTGAGCCACGACCAACGGTATGAATGCCGAGATAACCTTGCTCGCGCAAATCCTCACCCTTGGTGATGCGATAGCTCACTGCGTCGCCGCCGACAGCAGAAATCAGATCAATCGCGCTGTGCGCCAGTTGCTCCGGGCTGAGATCTTCAGCAGGCAGGTTGATGGTGTTACGTACCCAATCCACGATCTTCAGGCGACGATCAAATTCGTTCTGATCCTGCTCGCTCAGGGTCGGCCATTCCACCTGACGTGATCCTTTCGGGCCACGGTAGCCCTGCCAGAACGCCCAGCATTTCTCCAGATCCCAGCCTTCGCCGCTTAAGGCGACATGGCGAATACCCTGACCATCGAGTTTGCGCGCCGCGCGTTGAATACTCAGCAGCACATCTGCGCCGGTGAGATGAATCGTCATGCCACTGTCATTGCTGCTCAGCAACGCTTTGTCACCCCAGCGCGCGTCGGCGGCTTGGGAGCTGAGCGTAATCGTCATCGGTTGTGTTGTCATCGCGAGGCTCCGTATGCGTGAGTTATCACCTTCCGCCAGACCGGCGGAAGGATGCTGTTAAACGATAATTAGCGAGAATTTGCCGCAGGCATCAGCGCCCGCAGACGGGTTACCGCTTTGTTGACCAGCTCAATGGCGTAATCAATTTCCTCTTCGGTGGTAAAGCGTCCTAGCGAAAAACGCAGTGAGCTGTGTGCCAGCTCCTGCTCAACGCCCATCGCACGTAGCACATAAGAGGGTTCGAGGCTGGCCGAGGTACAGGCGGAACCGGAAGAGAGCGCCAGATCTTTCAGCGCCATAATCAACGATTCACCTTCAACGTGGGCAAAACTGATATTGAGGATATTTGGTGCGCCCTGCTCCAGCGATCCATTCAGCGTGACATCGCTCAGCGCGCTGATGCCCTGCCACAAGCGCTGACGCAGTGCCGCTAGTCGCGCAACTTCGCTGCTCATCTCTTCACGCGCAATGCGATAGGCTTCGCCCATGCCGACAATCTGGTGCACCGGCAATGTACCCGAACGCATGCCGCGCTCATGACCGCCGCCATGCATTTGCGCATCAATCTGCAAACGCGGTTTGCGACGAACCCAGAGCGCGCCGATACCTTTCGGGCCATAAATTTTGTGTGCCGAGAAGGACATCAAATCCACCGGCAGGACACTGACATCAATGGGCAACTTACCCACACTTTGCGTGGCGTCGACATGGAACAGGATGTCACGTTGGCGACACAAAGCGCCAAGCGCGGCGATATCCTGAATTACGCCGGTTTCATTATTTACATGCATCAACGAAACCAGCACCGTGTCGTCACGCAGCGCCGCAGCCAACATGTCGGTAGTCACGATGCCATCACGGCCGGGTTGCAAATAAGTGACCTCAAACCCTTCGCGCTCCAGTTGCTGACAACTGTCGAGCACCGCTTTGTGTTCGGTCTGACTGGTAATGACGTGTTTGCCGCGCGCCTGATGGCACTGTGCCGCACCTTTGATGGCGAGGTTATCAGCTTCAGTCGCGCCGGAAGTAAAAACGATTTCACGCGGATCGGCATTGACCAGCTCCGCAACCTGGTTGCGTGCCACATCAACGGCTTCTTCAGCCTGCCAGCCAAATCGGTGAGAACGGGAAGCGGGGTTACCGAACGTGCCATCCAGGGTGAGAAACTGCATCATTCTGGTGGCGACACGCGGATCCGCAGGCGTCGTTGCCGCGTAATCCAGGTAGATCGGTAATTTCATTGCGCTAAAGCTCCGTATAAAAAATCATACGACGTTATAGCATGATTCAGCCTTCCCTGCCTTAGCAGGAAAGGCCGAAAGAGAGCGGATTACGCACGCAGGTTAACGTTGATGGTTTCCTGCACGCGGTGAGTCTGGAAGCGACGATTGTCGATGGCGTTTTGACGGTCAGCAACATCCAGAATTTCCTGGTTGTTGACCAGTTCTGCCAGAGTGATGTTGTTGAGGAATTCGCTGATGCGTTCGCTCAGGTCACGCCACAGAACGTGAGTCAGGCAACGTTCACCGCCCTGGCAACCTTCTTTGCCCTGGCATTTGGTGGCATCAACGGATTCGTCAACGGCGGTAATCACCGCACCTACGGCAATCGCGCCAGCATCTTTACCTAACAGATAACCGCCGCCCGGACCACGGACACTGGCAACCAAACCGTGCTTACGCAGACGCGAGAATAACTGCTCCAGATAGGAGAGCGAAATGCCCTGACGCTCAGAAATGTCAGCCAGCGGCACCGGCCCCTCGTGCGAGTGCAGGGCAACGTCCAGCATAGCGGTAACGGCATAACGTCCTTTGGATGTCAGTCTCATAGCATACAACCTCGTAAGCGTCCGTCGGTTATCGGCGGGTATCTGATGAATGGCCGCTAGTCTGACATTCCTGAGTAAATTGGTCAACTATTTAACCAAGTAATTTGCTCAACTATTTAACCAAGCAATTTACTCAACTATTACCCTCACTACCTTTACGTTTTTCAAACGACGCCAGCATGCCACGCAGAATATTCAGCTCATCGCGTTCCGGGCGCGCGCGGGTGTACAAGCGACGCAGTTTGCTCATCACCTGACCGGGATTGCCTTCACGGATAAAGCCGCTGTTCAGCATCATCTGTTCCATATGCTGATAAAAACGCTCCAGATCATCGACCAGCGGATAAGGGGACTCTTCAAACTGTGGCTGCGGCGTCGCTTTTTCCTGCGCATCCAGCCAGGCCATACGCACCTCGTAAGCGATGATCTGTACCGCCATCGCGAGGTTCAGCGAACTGTATTCCGGGTTCGCCTGAATCGCGACGTGATAGTGGCACTTCTGCAACTCTTCATTGGTCAGGCCAACACGCTCACGGCCAAACACCAGCGCGACCGGTGCCTGCTGCCCCTCTTCGACACTTTTGATACCGCATTCACGCGAATCCAGCATCGGCCACGGCAAAGAACGCGAACGTGCGCTGGTGCCAACCACCAGGCTACAACCCGCAATTGCCTCATCGAGGGTGTCCACGATCTGCGCATTGCCGATCACATCGCTGGCACCTGCGGCGAGAGAGATGGCCTGAGAATCAGGTTTGACCAACGGGTTGACCAGATACAGATTGCTCAAACCCATGGTTTTCATGGCACGGGCTACCGAGCCCATGTTGCCGGTGTGGGAGGTTTCCACCAGTACAATTCGGATATTTTGCAGCATAATAGAAGCAGGTAAGAAAATGATGGCGCGATGCTAACATAAAACAGGACATTTACCGAATGCGCTGCTATACTCCGCGCCGTTTTCCCTGTTCTTTAACATCCAGCGAGAGATACCGATGCATCCGATGCTCAACATCGCCGTGCGCGCTGCGCGCAAGGCCGGAAATTTAATTGCAAAGAATTATGAAACCCCGGACGCTGTCGAAGCCAGCCAGAAAGGCAGCAACGACTTCGTTACTAATGTTGACCGTGACGCAGAACGTCTGATTGTCGAAGTGATTCGCAAGTCATACCCGCAACACACCATCATCACCGAAGAAAGCGGTGAGCTGGCGGGTGACGATCAGGACATTCAATGGGTAATCGATCCGCTGGATGGCACCACCAACTTTATCAAACGCCTCCCTCACTTCTCCGTTTCTATCGCTGTGCGCATTAAAGGTCGCACCGAAGTTGCGGTGGTTTACGATCCAATGCGTAATGAACTGTTCACCGCTGTACGCGGTCAGGGCACTCAGTTGAACGGCTACCGTCTGCGCGGCAGCACCGCTCGCGATCTGGATGGCACCATTCTGGCGACCGGCTTCCCGTTCAAACTGAAGCAGCATTCTCAGTCTTATATCAATGTGGTGGGCAAACTGTTTACCCAGTGTGCTGACTTCCGTCGTACCGGTTCTGCGGCACTGGACCTGGCTTACGTGGCTGCGGGTCGTGTAGATGGCTATTTCGAAATTGGTCTGAAACCGTGGGATTTCGCTGCCGGTGAACTGCTGGTACGCGAAGCGGGCGGCCTGGTAACTGACTTTACTGGCGGTCATGGCTACCTGATGTCAGGTAACATCGTTGCCGGTAATCCGCGTGTGGTGAAAGCGCTGCTGTCCACCATGCGTGACGAACTGAGCGAAGCGTTGAAGCGTTAATTGCTTTTCCCGTAACGGCGCGATTTATTGCGCCGTTACGTTATGGTCGATGGTTAAAATGGCCGCAGGCCGCTGCTCATCATCGGCTGGGCGCTTTGCCACAGTAACGCCCCCGCGACCAGTAAGACCACGCTGCCGACTAACGCCAGCAATGGCATCAACACTTTCACCCCTTGCGCTGTCGCACTGGCACTGCCCAGTTTCTCCGCCAGTTTACGCGAACGCTGCACCAACAATCCCATCGCCGATACGGTCACCGCCGTGCCCATCGCCATCGCAATCGCCGAGGCCACTCCCCAGAGATACACATCAATCACTTTGGCAAACAGCAACATCATAATGGCCCCCGAGCAAGGACGTAGCCCCATCGAGAACACCACCAGCGCCTGCGTTTTGCCGCTAACGGCTTGTTCCATCTGTGCTGCACTCGGCAAGTGAGCATGGCCACAGCCGCAGTTGTCATCATGCTGATGGTGAGGGCGGATAGCATGGATCTGCATTTTCGGCACCGGTTTTAACGCCGCCCGCAAGGCGCGGATCGCACGCCATCCAACCCAAATTCCCAATGCCATCACCAGCAGGTAACTGCCCTTCTCCAGCCAGTAGCTACCCAGATGCAGGGTGCGCGATGAGGTTTGTAGCACCACCAGCATCACCGTCACCAGACCGATCGCCACGCCCCCCTGCAACAATGCCGCCAGCAACGTCAGCCTCATACTGGTTTTCAGGCGCGCCGGATGGGTCGCGAGGAAGGTACTGATCACCACTTTACCGTGACCGGGGCCCAGGGCATGCAGCACACCATAAGCCAGACTAAACAGCATCAGGGTCACCCCCGCCTGGTGGGGTTGCTCCGCCACCTGTTGTAGCAGTTGCGTCATCTCGCGATTTAAGACTTTTTGCCACAGCACGCTTTGTAGCAGGATTTGCGGCCAGAATTGCCACACCATGCCAGCCGCCAGCAGCAGCACCAACGCCAGTAACCATAGCGGCCATAAACGGCGGGACCCGGAAGGCAGGGAAATTAATGACATGTCAGCGTTACCGTCTGCGCGAACTGCTGCCCCAGATCCATATCCTCTGGCGGCGCATCGGCTTTATCCAGCGACAACGCGTATTGTTTCAGCGAGTCATCCGGTTTTGGTGTGTGTAAATCCAGCTGGCAGCGCGATTTCAGCGCGTCCGGCAGAGTGAGCGCCAGAGCGTTGTCGTAATACATATCGACAAAGTAGCTCGGATCAAAGGTGAGAATGCGGTACTGCGTGTTACTCAGAGATTGCGGTTCGCCCAGAGGCAAAATGAACTCCAGCACCGCTTTGTTACCGTTGCGCGATAGCTGGTACTCCTTTGGCAGATTGAGGAATTTCACCCGATTTTTCCCCTGCCACACTTCGGTGAAATAGTGCTGACCCAACACATTGGCCATCACCTGCGCCGCCAGTTTTTTCCACACCACGCTGCCCGGCTCGGCTTTACCGGCATCGTACAGCAGATCGGCAGAGGTGATCTCGTCCATGGTCCAGACCATTTTGAAGCCGGTAAGATGGTCATTGTCGGTCAGAAGCTCGGTTTTCATATCAATAAAACTGTGTGGATGTGACCAGGCCATGTGACTGACCAACAGCATCAGGGTAAAAAGCGCAATTTTCATAACGTTATAAAGTAACAATTAAAAGGTTCAGATTCCAGTGGTCCAGAAAAACTGTGACCCGCTTTAAAGCTCTGAATAAAAGTCACGACAAAGTGCAGGGTTACCGCGCGGAGTTGGCTATTCTTAGCTCAAAAATGACCTGCTGGAATGACTATTGATGAGTTCTGCAACCTCCTCTGCACCACTCTTCAGCCGTTCCCAACGTCGCTGCCATCTGCTACTGCTGCTGTTTTTGCCCGCTCCCGCGCTGACGCTTGAAAAGCTCTGCCAGTTAAATGGCGTGGACCCTGTTGTCGCCCGACAGGATATCGCGGATGTCAGTGACGAGATACAGCGTTATCATCAACTGGAACTACACCAGATGGTCGATGGTAGCTTTCGCGTACATGGAACGGAGTTGGACAGGCGTTTATGCCTGCTCCATTGGTTGCGACGCGCTCTGCGCCTGTCGCAGGATTTTGTTTGTGAACACTTCGCCCCGGTGCTGCGTCAACGCCTTAAGGTGCTCAAAATCGAAAAAGCGCTGTGGGATGAAACCAACTTACAGGCGCTGATCCAGCATTGTAGCCTGCGACTCAACCGGAACTTTAGTCAGCGCGATCGGTTATTTCTGCAAATCTACATGAAGTATGCCCTGTGCCAGCGGCAGATGGCGCTGTTCAACGATGCGCAGCGTGCCTGGCTGGCCGAAAAGGCAGAGCGCGAGGCCGCCGATGATGTGATTCATCACTGGCAAAAACGTTGCCACCTCGCGCCCGATGCCAGCGAGGCCGACTTCTGGACGCTACTGTTTAGCCTGATTCACGCGCCGGATGGCACGCAGTTGCAGCATCCGCAGGCGCAAATCCTGATGCAGGCCGTGGAAGCGTTAATCATCCGCTTTGAAAAACTGGCGCTGACGCAAATCAGTAATCAGGAAGAGTTGAAGCAGCAACTGTTTACCCATCTGGCGCAAGCGCTGGACCGCAGCCATTTTGCCATCGGTATTGATAACAGCGTGGCGCTGGATGTCGCCCGGCTCTATCCACGCTTGCTGCGCACCACCCGCGCCGCGCTCGATGACTTTGCGGCGCAATTTGCCACGCGTTTCAGTGCGGAAGAAGTGAGCCTGGTGGCGGTGTTGTTCGGTGCCTGGTTGATGCAGGAGAGCGCCTTGCAGGAGAAACAGGTGCTGCTGCTGACTGGCGAGGATGCCAGCCTGGAGCAACTGCTGGAACAGCAAATCCGTGAGCTGACGCTGCTGCCAATTAACATCACCTATCAGGATATGCTGCAATTCAGGCAGGAGGGTGCGCCGCGTGATATTGCGCTGGTGATTACCCCTTATGCGACCTCGCTGCCGCTGTTTTCACCGCCATTGATTCACGCCGAGCTGCCGCTGAGCGAACATCAGCAGCAGCGTATTCGCCAGTTACTCGAGTCTTAAGCAGAACGGGGGCGCAGGAACAAGGCAGGCAACGCCACCAGCGCCATCACCCAAAACAGATGCCCCTGCAAAGGGGTAAACAGCACGCCACAAATCATGGTCATCACCGCAATGCCGCCGCCCATCGCCAGCGCCGAATACAGCGACTGTAAACGGATCACCTCTGCGCCCTTACGCGCCGCAATAAAGCGCATCGCCGCCAGATGGCAAACGGTGAAGCTGCCGCAGTGCAGAATCTGCGCCACAATCAGCAGTGGCAATGCGGTGCTGGCCCCAAGTAACGTCCAGCGTACCAGCGCACACACGCAGGAAAGCAGCAGCAGGTCGCGCGCCGTCCAGCGGCGAAATAGCCGGTTGCTGAGGGCAAAGACCACAATTTCCGCCACCACTCCGAGTGACCAGAGATACCCCACGGTGCTGGCTGAATAGCCAGACTCCTGCCACCAGATAGCACTGAAGCTGTAATAAGCGGCGTGTGCGCCCTGCATCAGGGTGACACACAACATAAAGCGCCAGACGGCATTTTCCCGCAGCAGGTTACGCCAGGCAGACCAGCCACCACTCGCCCCCTGGCGTGCATCGCCCTGCGGTTGCGTTTTGGGTGGCAACATCATGCCGGACAGCATCGCCAGCACCCCGACCGAGAGCAGCACCAGAATCGCCTGCGAGGAGTACTCACTGACCAGCATTCCGGTCAACGCCGAGCTAATCACAAACGCCAGCGATCCCCATAAACGCACCGGCCCATAGGCGAGGCCAATTTGCTGTGTCCAGGTGGCGGCCAGCGCATCACTCAGTGGCACCAGCGGAGAAAAAAACAGGTTAAAGCCAATCATCACCAACAGCAGCCATAGCCACTGGCCACCGAGCCAAAATCCCAGCGCGAACAGGCAGGTCATTAGCGCCAGCAGGCGTAGCGCGCGAATCAAATGGGAAGGGGTTTTCACCTGAGAAGCAATTAACAAGCTGCCGACAAAACGTGCCACCATGCCGCAACCAATCATCAGACCGATTTTTTCCGCATCCAATCCTAAACCTTTGAGCCATACGCTCCAGAAAGGTAAGTAGATGCCGTAACAGAAAAAGTAGGTGAAGTAGCTCAGTCCAAGCCACTTAGCCGATCCGATGGTCATACAAACTCCGCAGGGTAATTATTAACGTTATTATTTTGCGCGGTACTTTGTCAGAGCCGTGGGAAAAAGGAAATAATGAATTTTAGTTTTTATGTAATGAACTATCGGCCACCATCGACGCTGAGAACTTGCCCGGTGACCCAGTTAGCCCAGTCGGAGGCGAAATACAGCACCGCATGGGCAATATCCTCGGCCACGCCGAGTCGTCGCAGGGCAATATTGTCCACCAGCCGCTGCTGGCCCGCGCTGCCCATTGCCTCCCACTGCTTCTCGGTGGAGGGATTGCTGCGAATAAATCCGGGTGCCACGTTATTGACGGTGATGTTCCACGGCCCCAACTCGTGCGCCAACTGACGTGTCAGGCCAATCTGTCCCGCCTTGGCACTGGCATAGGCCTGGATACCGGTAAGGCTGACGTCCAGCCCGGCCCGGCTGGAGATATTGATGATGCGACCAAATTGCCGCGCCTTCATCCCCGCCACTGCCGCCTGGGACATTAAAAACACCCCATTCAGATTCACATCAACTATCGCCTGCCACTGTGTGAAGGTGACGGTTTCGAGCGGTTGACCTGATTGCCCCACCACCCCGCCCGCGTTGTTGACCAGCGTATCGACCTGAAGCCGGTGCGACGCCAGCGTGCAAAACAGCGCGTTAACTGCCTCGGGTGAGCTGATGTCGACGGTAAACGCCAGCGTCCCCTCGCCGCATAACGCTGCCGTCTCCTCAACCTGCGCCTGCTGGATGTCACAGGCGATGACCTGTGCCCCGCGTGCGGCGAAGGCCAGACAAATCGCGCGGCCAAATCCCTGCGCGGCGCCGGTCACCAGCACCGTGCGCCGGGAATAATCAAAAGGGTCTTGCATCAGGATGCTCCCGTTTCGTTACTTTCCAGCAAGGCCAGGGTTGCCTGAGTTTGCGGCAGCATCCCCTGCTCCACTTCGTGAATCAGTTGCACCAGACGCGAGGTTAATGGCATCGGTACATTAACGCTCAGACCAATCGCGATAGCCGGAGCGATCTGCGCGTCAATCTCGGTCTGGCGTTTGCGCACCGCCAAATCACGCCAGATACCTGAGTGAGATTTCGCTGAACGGCGGTTATGCGCCACCATATCGTCAAAGGATTGTCGGGTGTGGTCAGGGCTGGCATCAGGCAGAAACGCCGCAGGATCAAAGCCATCAAACCCTTGCAAAACGATTTGCTGCGCATGGGCCACGCTGCCGATTTCCTGTGCCAGCCGTGTCAACACGGGTCGGAAACGTGGCATCGCAAGGACATCGGCAATGCTGTCATTGGTTAATGCCGTGGCGAACAACAGCGCACCGTAGATCATCTTCGCCCACAGAAATCCCCAAATGTTTGGTGTGAGGATCGCCGCAGCGTCCACGTTCAGCAGCAGCCTGTAGAGCATTTCAGTCCGTGGGCGGGTGATGCCGTCTAACTCACCAATTACCACTGCGCCGCGACCACCGTGGTGGATCACGCCGGGTTCCAGGAAGTCTGCGCCAAAATTCAGGAAAGCGCCGACGGTACGATCAACGCCGATGCTATCGGCGATAACCCGCTCGTTGAGGCCGTTTTGTAGCGATACCACAAAACCTTCGGGCGCGAGGTGCGGTGCAATTTGTTGGATAGCGCCAGCGGTATGGTGAGATTTTACCGCCAGCAGCACGCAGCGATAGTGACCGGTAAGTTGCTCAGGCAAAAATGCCTGCGCCCGCACCACTTTTTCACCGAGGGGACCGGTAATGCGCATCCCCTGAAGATTAATCGCGGCAACATGCTCTGCCACATTATCGACAAAAATCACCGTCTGACCGGCAGCGATAAACGCAGCACCGATCACGCCACCAATCGCCCCCGCCCCCCAAATAACCAGAGGATCCTGGGATTGCGGTACTGCGGGGGAAATTGCGGTTTCTGGCTGAGTGACAACTGACATCCGTACCTCCGGGCAAGTCGCGCATCACCGGCTAGAGCGCGTCAATAATCTCGCGAATTTCCGCCAGTGCGGTTTGCCAGATAGCGAGCATCTCCTCATCGGCGCGCTGATAATAGCCGCCGTAGTTGCCGTCACCGAGATACGCTTTGGCACGCGTTGGGTCCAGTTTCCGCAGCGCCACCAAATCCACCATCGGTTTTTGCTGCTGCGGCTGGGTCACGCCCGGCAAACGCGTCCAGGGGAAGTTTTCCATCCAGGAGGCGTGTGACGCGACCGGATCGATAGACATCACTTTTTCCCAGGTTTTCGGCGCATTCCACCAGTTATGCAACTGAACCGTCACCCCCGGATTGGTCACCATCCATTCACTGATGATGTTCTGCGCCGGTGCGTTACCACCGTGCCCGTTGATAAACAAAATGCGGCGAAACCCCTGCCGTTTCAGGTTATTAAGTATGTCATTCAACATGCACACATAGGTTTGCATGCTCAGACTGATGGTGCCGGGATAGTCGCTAAACGCCGGCGTCATACCGAACGGCATCACCGGGAAGACAGGAATGCCGTAAGGCTCTGCGGCCTCTGCGGCGACTCTCTCAGCCAAAATTGAATCCACTGACAGGCTGAGTAGCGCGTGCTGCTCAGTACTGCCGAGCGGCACAATCACCCGGTCGTCGGTGGTGAGATAGTGGGCTAACTGCTGCCAGTTCATTTCACTGATTTTCATTACGGTCCCCGGTGTTGGACGCGTGTAAAATATCCTGTTGCAGCAACGGCACAACCACCCGTTGAATCTCTCCTGCATCAGGAACATGGCGGTACTCAAAAGAACGTTGGTGCTCTCCCAACCGGGCGGTGAGTTCCTGAACGCCGGTGGCATACACCAGGGCATCGGTCTCTTTTAATAATTCACCCAGACGAGGATCATCGCTTTGCACCACGGTGACCTGGGTTACATGAGGCGCAAAGCGCGCCACGCCAGACGTCATCAACGCGGTAAATTCCGGGAAAATCGACACCACCAGCGTGCGCGTCAGTGGATCGAGCGAAGCCAACGCACGGCGAGTAGCTTCGGACGGAATAAAACTGATATTCAGCAACGGCAGCCCCGGAATCAGTTGGCTGACCTCACGCCGACGATGGGCAAAGGTCAGCAACAGATCGGCACTGGCAACACGTTGACGGAGTAACAGGTCGTTTTTTATATCGGTGAGCGTGGTCGCTTCTACCTGCGCGATTTCACCCAGCGTTTCGCCGATGCAGTGTGCATAATCCCGCGCCGCATCGATAAAGTTGCCAATAAAAAATACCGTCTTCTTCCTGAGCTGGCGTTGTCGTTCCGCAAACCGACTGCTGACCAACGCCCCCAGTTCTGCCGCGTTTAAACCGAGCAACATTCCGCTGTTGATAAATGCATCAAGATGCTGATGCAACTCGTCAAGGGCGAGTTCTGACGATCCCACCGCAAGCGCCGCATCGGCGATAAAGGTACCGGCGCCTGGCTTGCTGTACACCAACTCGGCCGCTTTGAGTTCGCGATATACCTGCGCCACGGTCATCGGCGCAACGCCTACCTGTTCGGCCATGTCGCGCACCGAGGGTAGCTGTTCGCCAGGTTTCAACGCGCCAAACGTAATGGCGTATTCAATTATCCCGCGCAACTGCGCTCCCAACGGGATTGAAGAGTCACGATCGAGGTGGAATTCCATAACCTGCCTGGTCAGTGTACTAGACTGTTAATACAATTATGCTGTTTTTTACATCAATTCAAGTCATCAGGCAAAAAAATCATGACGAAATAACTTACTGTTATAACCAATTCTTATTTTTTGCATTTTTTTTGCGCTGATTATTGACAGTTTGTGAGCAATACATCAATTATCGTACCAGTTAACTAGAACACAATCATTACCGCCATTTTTGCCGGCTCCGCTCTCCGCAGTTTTCGGGGGGCATTTGAGGGCCTGACAAACATTTTTCTGACTTACAAACAGAGGGGCAAGGTCATGAAAGTTATGCCTAAATTAACGTTAATCGCCTTACTGGCAGCGGGTGCATTCAGTACCCTGGCGGCTCAGGCGGCGGAGGTAGTACAGCGCGGCGGTACCCTGATCTATGGTCGCTACGCTGACAGTAATTTCCTCGAACCTATCCTGAACGAAAGCAATAACGATATCTGGATTCTCTCTAACCTCTACGACACCCTGCTGCTGCCGACTAACGATGGCAAAGGCATTCGACCGGGCCTGGCTACCGCGTGGAAGCTGTCGGAGGACGGTAAAAGCCTGACCCTGACTCTGCGTCCTGACACCAAATTTTCTGATGGTTCACCGATCACCGCTGAAGACGTGAAATGGTCACTGGAGCGAGCAGCCAAACCGGGTAATGGCGTGTGGCAATTTCTGGTGAGCGCCATCGCTAACGTCACCATCAGCGATCCGCACACTGTGGTGATCCATCTGTCGCATACCGATCCCGCCATTCTCACCGCGCTGACAGTGTTCAACACCGCGATCATGCCAGAGAAATTGTTCGAAGCGGAACCCGGCGCGACTGACCACGACAAAGCCGCGGCATTTGCCGAGCATCCGGTGGGTTCCGGTCCGTTTATCCTCAAGTCATGGCAACATAACTCCACCATGACGCTGGTACGCAACCCGTACTATTGGGAGAAAGGCGCTGACGGCAAAGCGCTGCCCTACCTCGACAGCATCAAGTTCGAAATCATCCCCGACGATGCGACACGCATCCTGAAGCTGCAATCCGGTGAACTGGACGGTGCCGAGTTTATCCCTTACTCACGCGTTAAAGAGTTGCAGGGAAATCCGGCAATAAATATGGCGTTGTTCCCCTCCACCCGCGTGGAAGTCGCCAGCGTGAACGCGCGCCCGGAGATAGATGGCAAGCCGAACCCACTGGCGAATCCCAAAGTACGTGAAGCGCTGAACTACGCCACCGACAAAGAAGGCATCATCCAACTGGTGACCTTTGGACTCGGCAAACCGATGACCTCGTTTATGTCGACCTCCACGCCACTCAACTCGGGCACCAAGCCGTTGTGGCCCGTGGATGTTGAGAAAGCGCAGGCGCTGATGAAAGAAGCCGGTTACCCGGATGGCTTTAGCACCAGCATGAATATTCTGGCGGGTAATGAAGACAGCCTGAGCATCGCGACCGGCCTGCAACAGATGTGGGCGCAGATTGGCGTCAAGCTGACCATTAACCAGATGGATAACGCCACGCTGAACGCCAACTATCGTAAGGGGAATTTCAGCACCCGTATTGGTCCGTGGACCGATGACATCGCTGACCCCAACGAGATCACCTCCTACTACGCGTATTCGAAGAATATTCAGGCACTGCATTCCGGCTGGAAGAGTGATGAATTAGACACGCTGTTTGAAGCTTCGCAGCAGGAAACTAATCCAGCGAAACGTGCCGAAGAATACAAACGCATCCAGGATATCTACAACAGCACCGGCCCCACCATCCCGCTGTATGAAAGCTCCTATCCGGTGGCGCTGAAGAAAAATGTCGAAGGATTTGTCCAGATCCCGTTGGGGAATAACATCTTCACTGAAACCTGGCTGAAGAAATAATTCGCCTTTATTACATCGAGTGAAATCCAGGCATCTGGCGCTGTACCCGCGTGGGCTACAGCGCCTGTACGCTGGATTTGGGAGCACGCGTTGACCGAACTGAATTATATTTTCAAACGCATTCTGCTGATTATTCCGACGCTGCTGGTGATTTTGGTGGTCACCTTCACCATCGTGCGTCTGCTGCCTGGCGATCCTGCCAGCGCGATGATTGGCGACCGCGCAACGGACGCCGACGTCACGCGTATCAATAAAGAGCTGGGATTAAGTCAACCGCTGCCGGTACAGTTCGTCTTCTTTGTACGCCAGGTCGCCAGCGGTAACCTTGGCAACTCCTATGCCATGCACGCCCCGGTGACCACGGTCATTGCCGAGCGTTTGCCCGTGACCTTGCTGTTGACCGGCATGGCCGCGCTGTTTGCGCTGCTTATGGCCATTCCGCTGGCCTTTATCTCTGCCCTCAAACGCAACAGCGCCACCGATATCACCATTCGCGGCGCGTCACAGGTGACGTTGTCGATGCCCTCGTTTTATATCGGATTGGTGCTGCTGACGGTATTCGCCGCCCAGTTGCACTGGTTCCCGGTCGGTGGCTACGGCGATAGCTGGGGACAACGCCTCTGGCATCTGTTTCTTCCGGCAATGACGCTGGCGGTCAGCATCACTTCGGTACTGATTGGTAGCCTGCGCAACTCGATCATCGCGGTACTGGACGCGGAATATGTCACCTTTGCGCGTGCCAAAGGTCTTAGCAATCGCGTGGTGTTGCTGCGGCATGTGTTACGCAATTCGCTGATCCCGATGCTCAGCCTGTTTGCGCTGAATATCGGCACCACCATTGGCAGCGCGGTGATCACCGAAACTGTCTTCGCCGTGCCCGGCATTGCGCGCCTGATGGTTGATAGCATTTTCAGCCGCGACTACCCGATGATTCAGGGGCTGGTCATCGTGCTGTCGGTGCTGGTGTCGTTGATTTTCCTGCTGACCGATATCGTGCAGGTCATGATTGATCCGAGGAGAGCGCGATGAGTGAATTGATTGCCCGACGCTCCCTCACGCGTCATTGGCGAAAGCATCTGCCGTGGCCGTCGCTGCTGGGTTGCGCCATTCTCGCTCTCAGCCTGCTGATGGCGTTCTTTCCGCATCTGGTTGCCACCGCCGATCCGCTGAAATTTGATTACCGCGCGATCCTGAAGGGGCCGAGCCTGCAACATATTTTTGGTACCGATAACTTTGGCCGCGATATCTTTTCACGCGTGGTCTTCGCGTACCGTATCGACCTGCAAATCGCGTTTTTCACCACGCTGTTTCCGATGGTGTTTGGCACCCTGGTCGGACTGTTGGTGGGTTATTTCGGCGGCGTTGCCGAAATGCTGTTTCAGCGCATCGTGGATGCGGTGGTCACCTTCCCGCTGCTGGTTTTGGTGATCGCCATTGTCGCGATTCTGGGTCCGGGCCTGAACAGCATGTATATCGCCGTTGGCATTATTTATTGGGTGTTTTACGCCAAACTTATCGCCGGTGAAGTCAGTATCCAGAAACGCCTTGAATACGTCGCCGCAGGCAAAGTGATGGGCTACAGCACGCCAAGGATTATCTTCCGCCATGTGCTACCAAACGTGATCACCACCACGCTGGTGTACTGGATGACGGATATGGCACTGGCTATTCTGCTCGGTTCCAGCCTCGGTTATCTTGGCCTCGGTGCGCAGCCACCGACAGCCGAATGGGGGGTATTGATCGCCTCCGGCAAGAATTTCATGGACACCGCCTGGTGGATAACCATCTTCCCCGGTATCGCCATCGTGCTGACCGGGCTGGGATTTAGCCTGTTTGGTGACCTGCTATCGGACTGGCTGCGCCCCGGCAGCCGTTAAAAAATGAGAGCGAATTATGCCCGGTAAAACATCCCCTTTGCTGGAGGTGAATCAACTCAATACCCTGATTCATACTTCTCGCGGTAGTCTGCGGGCCATTCAGGAGGTGAGCTTTAACCTTCTGCCGGGGGAAATTCTCGGGTTAGTGGGTGAATCCGGTTCCGGCAAAAGCGTTACGCTGCGCTCGCTGCTGCGTCTGATGCCAACCAGCGCGGAGGTTTCCGGCTCCGTCAAATGGCAGGGACGTGAAATCTCAACCATGAAAGCTGCCGAGCTGCGCAACATTCGTGGGGGGGAGATTGCCATGATTTTCCAGGAACCGATGATTGCCTTGAACCCGGTGCTCACCGTCTGGCGGCAGATTGAGGAAAGCCTGCGCGCGCACACCGATTTAAAGCGCAGGCAGCGGCGTCAGCGGGCCATTGCGCTTTTGACGCAGGTTGGGATCCCTGCCCCGGAACTCCGGCTTGACGATTATCCGCACCAGTTTTCCGGTGGGATGCGCCAGCGCGTGATGATCGCCATCGCGCTGGCAGGGAATCCACGTCTGCTGCTGGCCGATGAACCGACCACCGCACTGGATGTCACCATTCAGGAGCAAATCCTCAACCTGTTGTTTAATCTGCGCGATCAGCTCGATATGGGGATTATTTTTGTCACCCACGACCTTGGCGTAGTCGCCCAGCTATGCGATCGCGTGGCGGTGATGTACGCGGGACGGATCGTCGAAACCGCTCCGGTAGAGGAGATCTTCCGTCAGCCCCGCCATCCATATACTCAGGGGTTGATCGCCTCCGTGCCGCAAAATGGTGGTGAACGCCAACCGCTGCTGTCGATTGAGGGCACGCCCCCTTCCCTGCTCGATCTGCCAGCGGGATGCAGCTTCAGCCCACGTTGTCGTTATAAAACTGACGTTTGTCTCAGGCAACTGCCTGCGTCTGAGGTGATAAATCCACATCATCAGGTTGCCTGTCATCATCACGCGAACCTGAGGTTGCCGGAAGGGGTTGGAAATGAGTGAAGTGATCGCGCAGCGAGCGCTACCGATTGTCAGCGTCGAGGAAGCGATTGTGCACTTTCCGGTGGCACAGTCGATCTTCGAAAAAATTCAGGGCAAGCCACGTAAGTTTGTCCAGGCACTAAACGGTGTCCGGCTGGATCTGCTGCCAGGAGAAACGCTCGGCGTGGTGGGTGAGTCGGGCTGCGGCAAGTCAACGCTGGCAAGAACAATGGTCGGACTGCTGCAAACCAATGAAGGTAAAATCTACTTCAATGGTAAAGACATCGCCACGCTGCGCGGCAAAGCGCGGCGTAGTTTTAACCGTCAGGTGCAGATGATTTTTCAGGATCCCTACAGTTCGCTGAACCCGCGCATGACTGTAGGGCAGGTACTGACCGAGGCGCTGTCGGTACACAACATGTGTCCCAAAGAGCAGATTCCCGCCCGCATTCGTGAATTGATGACGCTGGTTCGTCTTCCGCTCGACGCTATCGACAAACTGCCACATGAATTTTCCGGTGGGCAACGTCAACGCATTGGTATCAGCCGCGCGCTGGCTGTGGAGCCGCAGGTGTTGATCGCCGATGAGCTGGTGTCGGCGCTGGATGTTTCGGTGCAGGCGCAGGTGGTTAACCTGCTGCTGGATTTGCAGCAAAAACTCAATCTGACGGTGTTATTCGTCGCCCATGATCTGCGGCTGGTCAGGCATATTTCTCACCGGGTGGCGGTGATGTATCTCGGTGAGGTGGTGGAAGTCGCCGATACGGAAACGCTTTTCAATACGCCGTTGCATCCTTACACCCAGGCCCTGCTGCGTGCCGCACCGAGCATGGATCCCTGCAATCGCGGTAAAAACGTTAGTCTGATGGGTGAACTACCCAGCCCACTTTCCCCACCATCGGGCTGTCGCTTTCATACCCGCTGTCCTTATGTTACTGAACGCTGTCGCATAGAACGCCCCGTGCTGGCGACCAAAGCGGAGGGGCAGCGCGTGGCCTGCCATCTGGCACCGGTTGAATCCGGGGCATAAGAAAGTTCACAGTCGATGGAAGCCAGCGTAGTTGTATTCATTTGTAGCGGCGAGATTTATCGCGCTGTCTTCTGTGATGTTAACCTGCGCGATAAATCGCGCCGCGACCACTGATGTCATTCACAAGGCATAAAAAAAAGGATGGCTTAACGCCATCCTTTCTATCGCTTCGAACTCAGGCCTTATCAGGCATAAACCGGCAGACGTGCGCAGATATCCAGCACTTTCTGTTTGGTACGTTCGATGGTGGCTTCGTCGTTGATGTTGTCCAGCACGTCAGCAATCCAGCCAGCCAGTTCACGCACTTCCGCTTCTTTAAAGCCACGACGGGTTACCGCTGGGGTACCGATACGGATACCAGAGGTCACAAACGGGCTTTTCGGATCGTTCGGCACGCTGTTTTTGTTGACGGTGATGTTGGCACGGCCAAGCGCGGCATCCGCTTCTTTACCGGTCAGGTTTTTGCTCACCAGGTCAATCAGGAACAGGTGGTTGTAGGTGCCACCAGAAACGATGTTGTAACCGCGCTCCAGCAGCACTTCCACCATCGCTTTGGCGTTTTTGGCTACTTGCTGCTGGTAAGTTTTGAACTCAGGCTCCATCGCTTCTTTGAACGCAACCGCTTTACCGGCGATAACGTGCATCAGCGGGCCACCCTGACCACCCGGGAACACCGCGGAGTTCAGTTTTTTGTACAGCTCTTCGTCACCGTTTTTCGCCAGGATCAGGCCGCCACGCGGACCCGCCAGGGTTTTATGGGTAGTTGAGGTTACGATGTGTGCATGCGGAACCGGGTTCGGATAGACGTCAGCAGCGATCAGGCCAGCAACGTGAGCCATGTCCACGAACAGCCAGGCGTCCACGCTGTCGGCGATTTCACGCATTTTTGCCCAGTCAACCACGCCAGAGTATGCCGAGAAACCGCCAACGATCATTTTCGGCTTATGGGTTTTCGCCAGTTCAGCCAGTTCGTTGTAGTCGATTTTACCGGTTTCATCGATGCCGTATGGCACCACGTTATACAGTTTACCGGACAGGTTAACCGGAGAACCGTGAGTCAGGTGACCACCGTGCGCCAGGTTCATACCCAGAATGGTATCGCCCGGTTGCAGCAACGCGGTGTACACCGCAAAGTTAGCTTGAGAACCGGAGTGCGGCTGTACGTTAGCGTAATCTGCGCCAAACAGCGCTTTGGCGCGATCGATAGCCAGCTGTTCAACGATATCTACGTATTCACATCCGCCGTAGTAGCGTTTGCCCGGATACCCTTCCGCGTATTTATTGGTGAGCTGTGAACCTTGCGCCTGCATAACGCGTGGGCTGGTGTAGTTTTCAGAAGCAATCAGTTCAATGTGCTCTTCCTGACGCACTTTCTCTTGCTCCATCGCCTGCCACAACTCGGCATCATAATCGGCAATGTTCATATCACGCTTTAACATCCGCATCTCCTGACTCAGCTAACTTTTTTAACGGCAGTTTAAGCCCCGCTAAGGGGCGAAGGCCAACAGTGTAAACCGTTTTGGCAGGTGACGGTAGCCGCAATCCTTTCTTTTTACGCAAACGATTGGCAAGGCGCTGGAACGGGTTTTTTACGCATTTTTGCAACCCTGTGAATCACGATATTTCCTCAGCATGAAGCGGAAAAAATTTCAGGTTTGCGAGGCGGATTCCAGAGCAGGCGAAAGATCCCGCAACGATCAGGGGGATTTACAACCCCTGCGCCTGGATTATAAGATGCATTTAAAATGCATCTTATAAATTGCCATGAGGATTCACCATGCTCGACGCGCAAACCATCGCTACCGTTAAATCGACCCTGCCCGCCATTGCCCAATTAGGCCCCCAGCTCACCGGCCATTTCTATCAGCGAATGCTGACGCAGCACCCGGAACTCAAAGACGTGTTCAACATGAACAACCAGCGCAGCGGTAATCAGCGTGAAGCGCTGTTCAATGCCATCTGCGCTTACGGCGCCAATCTGGAGAACCTTGCGGTGTTGTTGCCCGCGGTCGAAAAAATCGCCCAGAAACATGTCAGCCTGAATATTCAGCCGGAGCAGTACGCTATCGTGGGTGAGAATCTGCTGGCGACCATTCAGGAACTGCTGAACCCCGGCGAGGAAGTCTTACAGGCCTGGGGTAAAGCCTATGGGGTATTGGCTGAGGTGTTTATCCAGCGTGAAGAAACCCTTTATCGCACGTCAGAGGCGAAAATCGGCGGCTGGCGTGGCGCGCGTGATTTCCGCATCCGCGCCATTCAGCAGCAAAGCAGCGTGATTAAAAGTTTCGAACTGGCCCCCGTCGATGGCGAGGCAGTGGCAGATTTCTTGCCTGGTCAGTATCTGGCGATCAGTCTGCGTCCGGACAGCACAGGAAATCTGCAACACCGCCAGTACTCCTTGACGCATCAACCAAATGGTCAGTGCTACCGCATTGCGGTGAAACGTGAAGATCTGGGCACGGTGTCCGGCTGGCTGCACGATCGGGCAAAAGTCGGTGATGTGGTGCAGTGCGCGGCACCGGCGGGTGATTTCTTCCTGCAAGTGACACCGACCACACCCGTCACGCTGATCTCGGCGGGTGTCGGTCAAACGCCAATGTTGGCAATGCTCGCCACGTTGGCTGCACAGACGCATCCGGCGGCAGTTAACTGGCTGCATGCGGCGGAAGATGGCAAACAACATGCGTTTGTTGAAGAAGTCAAAGCGTTGGGCAGCCGCCTGCCGCATTTTGCCAGCCATATCTGGTATCGCCAGCCCGCTGCCGAAGAGACGGGGCGTTACGATGCGGCGGGATTGATGGATTTAGGCTCCGCTTCTGCCGCTCTGGGCGAGGCAGACCGTCAGTTCTGGCTGTGTGGCCCGCTGGCGTTTATGCAGTTTGTCGCTCGCCAGTTGCTGGATGCCGGCATCGATGCGGATCGTATTCATTACGAGGTATTTGGCCCGCATAAGGTTTTGTAAATCCTGCAATAAAAAAGCCCGCAACGCGGAACGTTGCGGGCTTTTCAGCAATTCGAGGGGCTTAGATCGCCTCTTCATCCTCTTCGCCGGTACGGATACGCACCACACGCGCAACATCAAAGACAAAGATTTTACCGTCGCCGATCTTGCCGGTCTGCGCGGTTTTCATGATGGTTTCAACGCAGGTATCAACGATATCGTCGCCCACCACCATTTCGATTTTTACTTTCGGCAGAAAGTCGACCATATACTCAGCACCGCGATACAGCTCGGTGTGACCTTTCTGACGACCAAAACCTTTCACTTCGCTGACCGTCATCCCGGTGATGCCAACTTCGGCTAACGCCTCACGTACATCATCGAGTTTGAATGGTTTGATAATTGCATCGATCTTTTTCATGACAGATCCTTTTTTCACTCCCTCCGTGGCCGGACGGGTAACAGATAGTATAAGTGTTTCTGCCGCAGCCGCAGCAAGCTACTCTTTAAAATCGCTGGCGTCCAGTTCATGGCGCGACAGCAGCTTATAGAATTCAGTGCGGTTGCGTCCAGCCAGACGCGCCGCATTGGTCACATTTCCTTTGGTCATTTGTAGCAGCTTGCGCAGATAATTCAGCTCAAACTGGTTACGCGCTTCGACAAAGGTCGGCAGTGCCGTATTTTCACCCGCCAGCGCCTGCTCCACCAGCGCATCGCCAATCACCGGCGAGGTACTCAACGCCACGCATTGCTCGATCACGTTCACCAACTGACGCACATTGCCAGGCCAGCTGGCACCCACCAGGCGTTTCATGGCATCCACCGAGAAACTGCGCACAAAAGGTTTATGGCGATCGGCAGCCTGGCGCAGCAGATGATTCGCCAGCAGCGGAATATCCTCGGCACGTTCGTGCAACGCCGGGATCTTCAGATTCACCACGTTGAGGCGATAGTAAAGATCTTCGCGGAAACTCTTCTTTTCCATCGCTTTGGGCAGATCACGATGGGTGGCGGAAATGATCCGCACATTGATACTGACATCATTGTTGCTACCGAGCGGGCGCACTTTACGTTCCTGCAACACGCGCAGCAGCTTAACCTGCAATGCCTGCGGCATATCACCAATTTCATCAAGGAACAGCGTACCGCCTTCCGCCGCCTGAAATAAGCCTTCACGCGCGCTCACCGCCCCGGTAAATGCGCCTTTGGCGTGGCCAAATAGCTCCGATTCCAGCAATTGTTCCGGCAATGCCCCGCAGTTGATGGCGATAAAGGGTTTGCTGGCACGCGGGCTGGCGGCATGAATCGCCTGCGCCAGCACCTCTTTACCCGTACCGCTCTGGCCGTTGATCAAAATGCTGACGTCAGATTGCGCCACCATATGTGCCTGCTCCAACAGTCGCAACATCAACGGGTTACGTGTCACGATCGCTTCCCGCCAACTGTCATCGCTGGCCGGGGCGCGTTGTGCCAGCGCCTCATCAATGGCTTTATACAGCGCGTCACGATCCACCGGTTTGGTGAGGAAACTGAATACCCCCTGCTGGGTGGCTGAGACGGCTTCCGGGATCGATCCATGCGCGGTCAGGATGATGACGGGCAACCCCGCATGACGCTTCTGAATTTCGCCAAACAGCGCCAGACCATCCATCTCATCCATCCGCAGATCGCTAATAACCAGATCGACCTTCTCTTTTTGCAGATGGCGTAACGCCTCCGGGCCGGAGGCCGCAGTCGCTACCTGATAGCCTTCACTGCTCAAACGCATTCCCAACAGCTTGAGTAAACCAGGATCGTCATCCACCAGCAATAATCGTGCGGCCTGTTTCATTAGGGCTGCTCCTCATTGGTACTGCTGCTGTGTGCACTGTCGCTGCTGTCGGGTGTCTTACGCGAGGACAACTGGCGCTCGATATCAGTCAGACGCTCCAGCTTGTGTTGCGTGTCATCCAGCGATTTACGCAGCGTGCGTTGCTGCTGACGCAGGCTATCCAGTTCAGCGTCGCTGCTCTGTTGCAGACGCGTATAGCGGCCTCGCGCCTCGCTCAGTTCAAGCTGCGCGGCCTGATTGCTGCGCCACAATTGAATCAGTGGACGAACGGCAGCAGGAAACGCGGTGCTATAGCTATCCAGCGTCTCCACATAATCACGGCGCTCCTGAGGCGTCACGTTGCCATTCGCCAGCAATACGCCCTGCTTAAAGGCGCGTGACCAACTTTGCACCGGCCAGCGGCGCGCCTCCGCTCGGGCTTCCGCCGGGGAGAGTCGCTCAGCACAATCAATCGCCCGTTGCCAATACAAAGGGTTATTCATCGCGGCAAGATAATCGATTTGCCAGATGTTGCCACAATCGGTTGCCAGATAGTCCGGCAGCCGCACCTGCGGCTCCGGCAGCGTTGCATCTTCACGCAGGGCGCTGTTGTTGGTCGGTGCATGGCAGCCCGCCAGGCCAAAGACCATCAAGCCAGCTGCGAGTAAGTTACTGAGGGATAATTTCATTGATCAGGCATTCCCGGCGGTGGTAGTCAAAATAATACGAAAACAGACATCCGCATCCTTGCGCGTCACCAATTGCAAATCACCCTGCATCCTGCGCAGGCAATCTTTAGCAATGCTTAAGCCCAGCCCGCTGCCTTTAACCGGCCCTTTGCGCTGCTGGCTGCCCTGATAAAAAGGCTCGAAAATCATCGCCTGCTCCTCAGCCGGAATGGGTGTGCCGGTGTTTGCCACCTCAATCCACACCACATCGCCCTTCTGTTGGCTGTGCAGCCAGATGTTACCGGATTCGCTACCGTAGTTCACGGCGTTCGAATACAGGTTATCGATCACCCGTTGCAACAGGGTGGTTTCCGCCAGGCAATGGTTCACCTGCAAATCAACGTGGGTATTCATCTGCCGGGCATGGGCGGGCAATGAATGTGCCTTCACCACGGTATCGATGATGCTATCCAGCGCCACCGTTTCCAGCGCCATTGGGCCATCCGCCAGTTTGCGGTTGTAGTCCAGCAATTGCTCAATCAGGCGTTGCAGATGACGACTGCTGGTATCGAGGATCGCCACCACTTCCTGCTGCTCACTGTTCAATGGACCGGCCACCTGATCGGCCAGCAGCTCCGTACCCTCACGCAGGCTGGCAAGCGGTGTTTTCAGCTCATGTGACAGGTGGCGTAGAAACTCATGCCGCTGCGTCTCCAGCCAGCTAAGGCGTTCGCTTAACCATACGATCCGTTGGCCGAGGGAGCGGATTTCTCGCGGGCCACCAAAGCTGACACTGTCGCCCAGCGCTTTCCCTTCGCCCAGCCGGTTGATCATACGTTCGACGCGCTTGACCGGACCAATAATCATACCGGTAAACAGCAGCACCAATGCCAGACTGATCAGAAACAATATCAGTGCCTGCCAGCCAAAAAACTGACCGCGATCGGCAATTTCTCGCTGCAATTGCAGACCACGGGAAAAGACCACTTCGCGTGTGGCCTGGACCATCTGCGCATTAGTATCGGAGAAACGTTCCAACGCCGCCGCAGCGGGGGCTGCCGGATTGCCATTAGTGCATTGCAGCGTTTCCAGCTGTGGCAGTGTCGCGGATAAGACCCTGAACGCGGGTAACTCCGGCAGGCTGGCCGCGTGGCTACTCAGCATCTGGTCGTAGCGCACCCGCTGCGACTGGTACAAATGGGCCAGGGTCTCGTCACCCAGCACACAATATTGCCGATAGCTGCGTTCGAGTTCGATGGCCGTACGTGCCATCGCTTCGCTTCGGCGCACATCGGTAAAGGTGTTGCGATTGGTATCCGCCGCCTGATTACTCAGCGCCGAAAGGCTTTCCCATGCCTGCCAGGCCAGCACCAACAAGGGCAGCAGCACCAGCAGGAACGCCATCAACACCAGTTGACGCAACGATCGGGGAAACAGACGCCATCTCTTCACAACAGATTTCCTTAAAATTTAACTGAGGAATGCTAGCGGAGTCTGACAGCGGAAGAAAGTACAGATAAGAAAACGGCAGGCGCGATGCCTGCCGTTAAGCGCGACGCCGAATGCCTCGCGCAGGAATAAGGTGGTGCCTAACTCAACGTTACGTCCGATGCTTGATAACGTTGCAAAGCAAGCGATTATCGGTTGGGTGGACGGCAGGCACCGTTTGGTGCGTCATTCAGTTTTTATGAGCTCAACCGCAATGCGGGGCAATCATAAGCAGGAGAATGAGCAACGCAAAGATTATAGCAAGTATCGTGCCAAAAATAAAATAGTGTTTATTATCAGACAAATGCCCGAGTGAATGTTCGACTGGCGGGAAATTTTTACCGTCCGGTCCGGTAAAGTGTCGCTAATTAGCAACGGGTTTCAGGGGCAAAAATTACCACTAATAATATCAATGAGTTAAATGTCACCTTTTGACGACATGATAACCGTAGCGGTGTCGCCATTTTCCGACATTCAATAAAAAAGGGCGCCCTGATGGACGCCCCTGATGCGCGATAAATTGCGCTGCTACAAGCGGTGCGGTTAACCCAACTGCTTACGTGCGTTGCGGAAAATACGCATCCACGGGCTGTCCTCGCCCCACTCTGCCGGGTGCCAGGAATTGCTCACGGTACGGAATACGCGCTCCGGATGCGGCATCATAATGGTGACGCGACCGCTTTCGTTGGTCACGGCGGTGATACCGTTCGGCGAGCCATTCGGGTTGGCCGGATAGGTTTCCGTCACCTTACCGAAGTTGTCGACGAAGCGCAGCGCCACCAGACCTTTGCTTTCCAGCGCGGCCAGATGGGCACCATCACGCACTTCAACAAAACCTTCACCGTGCGACACGGCGATCGGCATACGCGAACCGGCCATACCATCCAGCAGCAGCGACGGGCTGGCAGCAACTTCCACCAGGCTGAAGCGCGCTTCAAAACGTTCTGACTGGTTACGTACAAAGCGTGGCCACAGTTCGCTGCCCGGCACCAGCTCGCGCAGGTTGGACATCATCTGGCAACCGTTACACACGCCCAGCGCCAGCGTCTGTGGACGATGGAAGAAGTTTTCAAACTCATCGCGCACGCGGCTGTTGAACAGAATCGATTTCGCCCAGCCTTCACCGGCACCCAGTACGTCACCGTAGGAGAAGCCGCCACAAGCCACCAGCGCGTGAAACTCTTCCAGACCGCGACGGCCCGCCAGCAGATCGCTCATATGGACGTCAACGGCGGTGAAACCAGCACGATGGAACGCGGCTGCCATTTCAACGTGCGAGTTCACACCCTGCTCACGCAGCACGGCGACGCGTGGGCGTGCACCGGTGGCGATCATCGGTGCTGCCACATCTTCTTCTGGTTTGAAGGTCAGATGGACGTTCAGGCCCGGATCGTTGTCGTTTTTCTTCGCGTCGTGTTCCTGATCGGCACAGGCGGGGTTATCACGCAGGCGTTGCATCTGCCAGGTAGTTTCTGCCCACCAGGTACGCAGCGTGGTACGGCTTTCGCTGTACACCGCGTGCTCACCAGAACGGATAACAAAGCGATCGCCCGGCAGCGCCTGACCAATCACATGTACGTTGGTCGCCAGACCGTGGTCAGCGAAGGTCTTCAGCACTGCATCGCGATCGGCTGCATTGATCTGAACCACCGCACCCAACTCTTCGGTAAACAGCGCGGCCAGAGCATCGCTGCCCAGTGCGGCGATATCCGCCTCAACACCGCAGTGGCCGGTAAACGCCATCTCAGCCAGCGTCACCAGCAGACCGCCGTCGGAACGGTCATGGTAGGCCAGCAGTTTCTGCTGTGCCACCAGCGCCTGAATGGCGTTGAAGAAGCCAGCCAGTTGCTGTGCATCGCGCACGTCGGCCGGTTTGTCGCCCAGTTGACGATAAACCTGTGACAGCGCCGTCGCGCCCAGGGTGTTGGCACCGTTGCCGAGGTCCACCAGTAACAGCAGGTTGTCTTTGTCCGCCTGTAGCTGCGGGGTGACGGTACGACGCACGTCTTCAACGCGGGCAAACGCGGTGATCACCAGCGACAGCGGTGAAGTCATTTCGCGTTGTTCATTGCCTTGCTGCCAGCGGGTTTTCATCGACATGGAGTCTTTACCCACCGGGATGGTGATACCCAGCGCCGGGCAAAGTTCTTCACCCACCGCTTTCACCGCTTCATACAGACCGGCATCTTCACCCGGATGACCAGCAGCCGACATCCAGTTCGCAGAGAGCTTAACGCGCTTCAGCGAACCGATTGCCGTGGCCGCCAGGTTAGTCAGCGCTTCACCCACCGCCAGACGGCCCGAAGCTGCGAAGTCGAGCAACGCCACTGGCGCGCGTTCGCCCAGGGCGAAAGCTTCACCGTAGTAACTGTCGAGGCTGGCCGTCGTCACTGCACAGTTAGCAACCGGGATCTGCCACGGACCAACCATCTGGTCACGCGCCACCATACCGGTCACGGTACGGTCGCCAATGGTGACAAGGAAGGTTTTCTCGGCCACGGTCGGCAGGTGCAGCACGCGGTTTACCGCATCGGCAATCGTGATGCCGTCACGCTGCAACGCTTCGCCTTGTGCCTGCTGACGGACTACGTCACGCGTCATCTTCGGCGTTTTACCCAGCAGCACGTCGAGCGGCATGTCGATCGGTTTGTTATCGAAATGGCTGTCGGCGAGGCTCAGATGCTGTTCTTCAGTGGCTTCACCAATCACCGCGTAAGGTGCGCGCTCGCGTTTGCACAGTTCATCAAACAGCGGCAATTTGTCCGGCGCAACCGCCAGCACATAACGTTCCTGCGATTCGTTACACCACACTTCCAGCGGGCTCATGCCTGGCTCATCGCTCAGCACATCACGCAGATTGAAGCGTCCACCACGGCCACCGTCGCTCACCAGCTCTGGCATGGCGTTAGACAGACCGCCCGCGCCAACGTCGTGGATAAACAGAATCGGGTTAGCTTCACCCAACTGCCAGCAGCGGTCGATCACTTCCTGGCAGCGACGTTCCATTTCCGGGTTGTCACGCTGAACGGAAGCGAAGTCGAGGTCGGCATCAGACTGGCCAGAAGCCATCGACGATGCCGCACCACCACCCAGACCGATGTTCATCGCCGGGCCACCCAATACAATCAGCTTGGCACCAACAACGATCTCGCCTTTCTGGACATGGTCGGCACGGATATTACCAATACCGCCCGCCAGCATGATGGGCTTGTGGTAGCCACGCAGCTCTTCACCGTTGTGGCTGTTAACGCGTTCTTCATACGTACGGAAGTAGCCGTTCAGAGCCGGACGACCGAATTCGTTGTTAAATGCTGCGCCACCCAACGGGCCTTCGGTCATGATATCCAGCGCGGTGACGATACGGTCTGGTTTACCGAAATCTTCTTCCCACGGCTGTTCAAAGCCCGGAATACGCAGGTTGGAAACGGAGAAGCCCACCAGGCCCGCTTTTGGCTTCGCGCCACGACCGGTTGCACCTTCGTCACGGATTTCGCCACCGGAACCGGTCGCGGCACCCGGCCACGGCGAAATCGCCGTCGGGTGGTTATGGGTTTCTACTTTCATCAGGATATGGGCTTCTTCCTGATGGAAGTTGTATTCACCTTTTTCAGCATCGGCGTAGTAGCGGCCGACTTCAGAACCTTCCATCACCGCTGCGTTGTCTTTATAAGCAGACAGCACATGATCCGGGGTTTGTTCGAAGGTGTTTTTGATCATTTTAAACAGCGACTTCGGCTGTTTTTCACCGTCGATAATCCAGTCGGCGTTGAAAATTTTGTGACGGCAATGCTCTGAGTTCGCCTGCGCGAACATATAGAGTTCAATGTCGTTCGGGTTGCGGCCCAGTTTAGTGAAGGCATCCAGCAGATAGTCGATTTCGTCATCGGCCAGTGCCAGCCCCAGCGTCGTGTTGGCCTGCTCCAGCGCCTGACGACCACCACCCAGCACATCCACGCTTTTCAGCGGTTGCGGTTCATGGTGCACAAACAGCTGCTGCGCATCGTTGAGATCGCCATACACCGTCTCCATCATGCGGTCATGCAGCAGGCTGGCGAGGGTTTGCCACTGTGCTTCGGTCAGTTCAGGTGCCTGTACGTAGAACGCCATACCGCGCTCCAGACGGAGCACCTGCGGCAGATCGCAGTTGTGAGCGATATCGGTCGCTTTGGAAGACCAGGGTGAAATGGTGCCTGGACGCGGCGTCACCAGCAACAGACGCCCTTGTGGCGCATGCTCGGCGAGAGACGGACCGTATTTCAGCAGACGTTGCAGGCGGGCTTTTTCATCCGCACTCAGCGGCGCGCTGACATCGGCAAAATGGACGTACTCGGCGTAAATATCACTCACCGGCAGATGAGCGTCCTGAAAGCGGGTCAGCAGTTTGTTTACACGAAATGCCGACAGGGCGGGCGAACCACGCAGAATTTCCATCATTAAAGATCTCTCGTCTTCGAAGCGCCGGGCGACGCTTCATTGGGCGCAACAGGGAAAACGGGGCGTATTATAGAGAAACGGCACCGGTTACGAAACCGTTTGCGCAGAATTTATGAGTCTTAGTATTTGCCTGAAAATTGCGCAAATCTTGCTATATAAGTTGCTCCGACTCACTTTGTTGCGCAAAATGCCCTTCGCTCTGGGAGTTCAAAGAAGATCAATACTGCCTATTAAAGACAGAGGCCTTAGAGCCAGCGAGAGACAACTATTTGAAACGCCTGAAATTAAACTATCTGTTCATCGGTCTGATCACCGTGCTGCTTGCGCTGGCACTGTGGCCTTCGATCCCCTGGTACGGGGGTGGTAAAGACGCGATATCGCAGATCAAATCACGGGGAGTGCTGCGCATCAGTACCGTTAACTCCCCGCTGACATACTACACCGTCAATAATGCACCAGCCGGTATGGACTACGAGCTGGCGAAACGCTTCGCCGATTATCTGGGCGTCAAACTTGAGGTAACGGTACGTCCGAACCTCGGTGACCTGTTTGACGATCTCGATGATGGTAAAGCGGATTTGCTGGCGGCGGGCCTGATCTACAACAACGATCGCATCGCCCGTTATCAGACCGGACCGAGTTATTATTCGGTATCGCAACAGCTGGTGTACCGCATTGATAAGCCGCGACCTAAAAATCTCGGTGACCTGAAAGGCCGGCTGGTTGTGCAGTCCGGATCGGCGTACCTGTCAACTTTGCGTTCCGCTAAAGCTGACCATTATCCCGATCTCGATTGGTCAATTGCTGCCGATCAGGGGCAAAAAGCGCTGCTGGAAGCCGTGGCGGATGGCAAGCTGGATTACACCGTGGGGGATTCTGTCACGATCGGCCTGCTGCAACGCATCCATCCCCAGCTGGCGGTCGCCTTTGATATCACCGACGAAGAACCGGTCACCTGGTATCTGCCACGCGATGAGCAGGATGACAGCCTGAACGCGGCGATGCTCGACTTCTATAGCCAGATGGGTGAAGAAGGCACGATGGCGCGACTGGAAGAGAAGTACCTCGGTCACGTCGGCACCTTTGATTATGTCGATACCCGCACCTTCCTGCGTGCCATCGACAACACGTTGCCGGATATTAAGCCGTTATTTGAAAAGTATGCTTCCAGCATCGACTGGCGCTTACTGGCAGCTATCTCTTATCAGGAGTCGCACTGGAATCCGCAGGCAACCTCGCCTACCGGCGTACGCGGTATGATGATGCTGACGCGCAATACCGCCGATAGCCTCGACGTTGCCGATCGGCTTGACCCCGAGCAAAGCATTCGTGGCGGCAGCGAATATCTGCAACGAATGATTGAAAAGGTCCCCACGACCATCCCGGACGATGAACGTATCTGGTTTGCGCTGGCTGCCTATAACATGGGTTACGCTCATATGCTGGATGCACGTAAGCTGACCGCCAAACAAGGCGGCAACCCGGACAGTTGGGCTGACGTGAAGTTGCGTTTACCGATGCTGAGCCAGAAACGTTACTACGCCCAGACCACCTACGGCTATGCGCGCGGCCATGAGGCGTACAATTACGTCGAGAATATCCGTAAGTATCAGATAAGCCTTGAGGGTTACTTACAGGAACAGGAGAAGCGGCTGGCACAACAATCCGCTATGGAAGCAGAACTGGGGGCCGGTTACCCGGCAGTCGAACCCAAAATTGCGATGAATTAACCGGCGTCGCGCTGCGCCTGGCGCAGTGCTTTCTTTTGCTCGCGGCGCATGCGGAAAAAGTCACTCAGCATCGCTGCGCACTCCTCCGCCAACACACCAGAATCGATCTGAATCTGGTGGTTCATCCCGGGATGACCAATCACATCCAGCAGTGAACCCGCAGCACCGGTTTTTTCATCTTTTGCGCCATAGACCAGCCGGGTAATCCGGCTGTGTACCATCGCCCCGGCACACATTACGCAGGGTTCAAGCGTGACGTATAAGGTAGTATCCAGCAGGCGATAGTTTTCCAGCACTTTGCCGCCCTGACGTAGCGCCATGATTTCCGCATGTGCCGTAGGATCATGCTGACCAATAGGTCGGTTCCAGCCTTCACCAATCACCGTATCGCCCTGCACCAGAACCGCGCCAACCGGCACTTCACCCTGCTCCCACGCCAGCCGTGCGAGACGCAACGCGTGACGCATCCAGTATTCATCTGTCTGTGGGTTCACCGGGCAGCTCCTGCGGGTTGTAAAGGCGGCGCATTATAACGGAAACGATGGGTTATTCCAGTTGTTGCAGGTTACCCTGCGGGGTGACACGCCAGCGGTGCTGACAAAAGAACAACAGCGGGTTGTCCTGTTTGCTGTCGCTGTAGCCACTGTATAACTGGAGAGGTGTACCGATTTTCTCCTCCAGCTGCGCCACTTTTTCATGCCCCAGACAACGCATCGCCAGCACCCGTCCACCACGGCCTGGTTTCATCTGACTGGCAATCAGCTGCACACGCGGCAGAAATGACGAATCGAAATAGACCTGCTCCACCAGCGATTGGGGGGAGCCGGTGATTAACCAGACATCCGCATCATCGCTACTGAGATAATCAGTCAGGCGTTGCTGTACCACCGGAAATGCGGTGACGCGCTGACGAAACCAATCGGCAAACTCGGCTTCGCGCTGCAACAGACGCTTTTCACTGTGGCCAAAGGTGATCGCCCATAATAACAAGCTCATCGGCCAACGTGCGGCACGGCCTTTCCACAGCAATCCTGCGCCGATCACCGGCAACAATGGCAGCACCAGCAAAAGATTCAGCGGCTGATGTCTCAGCAGATAACGCATAAACGTACCGAACATATCCTGCTGATGTAGCGTGCCGTCGAGATCAAAAAACACCACGCGTCGTTGCGTACCCTTTGTCAACCTACTCTCCTGGTATTCTGCCGCATGTGCCTTACAGTGTAGCCAGCATCCGCGGTCGGGGGTGAAAAGTGTCATTTTTAATTCCAATGACTACAATGCCAGCTGAATAGTTTATTCTCTTGGTCGGTAGTCTGTCATGCGACATTCCTGGTCGCCGGGATCAGACTAAAAACGCCTTACGTTCTGAATTAAGGATCGGACATGAGTTCATTGCTGCGGATTCGTCAGCTTTATCCGCGCCTGGCGCTTAACGAGCGTCGTTTGGCGGATTTTTTATTGTCGCAGCCAGATCGCGCACGGCATCTGAGTTCGCAAAAACTGGCGGAAGAATCCGGCGTCAGCCAGTCCAGCGTGGTCAAGTTTGCCCAGAAACTGGGCTATAAAGGTTTTCCGGCATTAAAGCTGGCCCTGAGTGAGTCGCTGGCCGATCGTGATGCCATCACCGTGCACAACCATATTCTCAGCGATGACCCACTGAAAGTGGTGGGTGAAAAACTGTTGGCGGAGAAAATCTCGGCGATACGCGCCACGCTGGATATTAACAGTGAAGAGATGCTGCTTCAGACATTGCAGTTGCTGAAAAATGCCAATCGCATTCTGCTGGTGGGAATTGGTGCATCCGGTTTGGTCGCCAAAGATTTTTCGTGGAAGTTGATGAAAATTGGCATCAACGCGGTGGCCGAGCAGGATATGCATGCGTTGCTTGCCAGTGTGCAGGCGATGACTGCCGGGGATGTGTTGCTCGCCATCTCGTACACCGGTGAACGGCGCGAAATCAACCTGGCAGCGCAGGAAGCGGCCCAGACCGGCGCGGATGTGCTGGCATTTACCGGCTTTACCCCCAATACCTTGCAGCAGTGCGCTACCCATTGTCTGTATACCGTTGCGGAGGAACAAAGTACGCGTAGTGCGGCAATTTCCTCAACCAGCGCCCAACTCGCCCTGACCGACCTGTTGTTTATGGCGTTGGTGCAGAACGACCCGGAACGCGCCTCCAGCCATATTCGTCATAGCGAAGAATTGGTGAAAAAACTGGTGTAAACCGTGCCGGATATGTAGCGGCGCAATTTATCGCGCTTTTGATTCTGACGTTGTGGTCAGAAAGCGCGATAAATCGCGCCGCTACGAGTAAGGTGCTCGATTATTTCTATCGCGCTGCGTACGCGCATAACCAACGCCACCACCATAAGGGACGCCAATATTTTCTTATTTTTGGTGCCGTGATTGACTGTCGGCAATGGCTTTTCACTTTAACCCAGTTAAAATTAAGAAACAGCCGACTGTGACCAAATTCCTTGCCGAAAGTGTCACACTCCTGCTTCTTGCGTAAATCGATGGGCGTATTAACCGATAAATCGCGTTCTAAACTGTGGTAGGTTTTTGCTCTATCCAGAGAGCGTTCATAACACCAAATATCCTTTGGCATATAACGTTGTTGCGAACCCTGATATTTCTGGTATTTCACAAATCGATAATCTTCTGCGCCATAGTGACCACAATATTCTTCATCATAACCATAAAAGCGTAAGAAGCGGGCGCGGCTCATAAAAAAAAGATTGGCATGGCCTTTATAGTAAGTCCCATCCGCACGCTTGCGACACAGTTTGTAGAAACGTCGTCCCGGGTTTGCCATGTTCGCCAGAGAAGTCAGAGTGGCTGCCGGAAAAGCGTGGTCGAGATCCGATAATAAGATTTTATCAGATTTGGCATAGGCCACCCCCAGATTACGTGCCCCACCCTGATTCCATTTAATATCAGTCGTAATACGCAACCAGGTGAAATTAATATTCAGCTCAGGAATATCGTAGGCAATTGGTGAGCCGTCATCTACAATAATAAACTCAACCCGATCCAATAACCCATCTGGATAGGTCTCATACTCTTTCAACAGCGATAAGACGGAATCGATAGATTCCTGATTGCAATAAAAGTGAGTTATATAACTTAAATCAATATGGGACTTATCACCAGCGTGACGCTGCCTGATTAATTCAGTCGAGGCATCCATTTTCAATCCATCTAACTCATCCTTGATGCCACAGATGCTAACTCAAAACACCCATTATGCTTTCATTAGTAAACATGAAAAAACATTGAGATTATTCGCCTGATAAAAACTTACCGTAAAATTCATCACATTATCACTGAAATTAAATAGATGTCAGCGTTTTGCGCTAGCGCAAAACTGATGAAGAAAAAACGGACTTCAGATTGGGGCAAAGATTAAATTATGGTAAGGTGCGCGGCTTATTACTACCGATTAACCAGAATTTCAACAGATCATGGCTTTACTGATTACCCAGCGTTGTATCAACTGTGACATGTGCGAACCGGAGTGCCCTAACCAGGCCATCAGCCTCGGGGATGCCATTTACCAGATCGATAGCGACCGCTGCACCGAATGTGTCGGTCATTATGATGTACCAACGTGCCTGAGCGTGTGCCCCATTGATAACACCATCATTCCCGATCCACAGCACCCCGAAAGCCGCGAGGCGCTGTGGGAGAAATTTGTGGAGCTACACCACTAATTCTCGATAATCACCGTGGCACAGGCGTAATGGCGCTCATCCGCCAGCGTGACGTGCACATGCTGCACCCCGAGTTGACGGGCAATGTCAGCGGCATGCTGGAAAAAACGCAACCCCGGTTTGCCCAGCGCATCGTTATAAACCTCAAACTGATTGAACGCCAGACCACCACGGATGCCGGTGCCAAACGCTTTGGCTGCGGCTTCTTTCACCGCAAAACGCTTCGCCAGAAAACGCACTGGCTGCTGATGCGTTTGATATTGCTGCCACTCGGCTTCGCTCAGCACACGACGCGCCAGTCGGTCGCCGGAACGTTCAATCACCCCGGCAATGCGCTCGATTTCAACAATATCGGTGCCCAGTCCGAGAATAGCCATTAACGACGCGCTTCCCGCATCAGTAACTTCATCTCTTTGACCGCCTCAGCCAGACCACTCATCACCGCACGACCAATAATGGCATGACCGATATTCAGTTCATGCATTTCCGGCAGCGCCGCAATCGGCAGCACGTTATGGTAGGTCAGACCGTGCCCGGCATTCACTTTCAGGCCGAGACTGGCTGCAAAGGTGGCTGCTTTACGAATACGCTCCAGCTCCGCATCGCGTGCCAGACCTTCGGGTGCTTCCGCATACGCACCGGTGTGAATTTCAATGTAAGGTGCACCGCTCGCCACGGCGGCTTCGATTTGGCGGTGATCGGCATCGATAAACAATGACACCAGAATCCCCGCCTCGCTCAGCTGTTTAACCGCAGCATTGATTTTGTCCTGCTGACCCGCCACATCAAGACCGCCTTCAGTGGTCACTTCCTGACGTTTTTCCGGCACCAGGCAGCAGAAGTGTGGTTTGATGTCACAGGCAATGCCAACCATCTCATCGGTCACCGCCATTTCCAGATTCATACGCGTCTGGATGGTATCGCGCAGAATACGGACGTCACGATCGGTGATATGACGGCGATCTTCACGCAGATGTACGGTAATACCATCCGCACCCGCCTGTTCAGAAATAAATGCAGCCTGCACCGGATCGGGATAATTCGTGCCACGCGCGTTACGTACGGTGGCGATGTGGTCAATGTTGACCCCTAACAGCAACTCAGCCATGACAATCCTTAACCAGGGTTAGTGAGTTTACAGTGTACCGCGTAGCAACAGGACTGGCATCATTCGCTCGACGCATCCGGCTTCTTTTTCGGTACAAACTGGCGAAAAAGTTCCTGACTCTTAAGCGGTTTGCCACCCAGATAGGGCTTCAGCGCCATTCGGGTAAAGCGTTTGGCAGCACGCAGGCTATCGGTATCAGGGAACTCGCGTGACCACAGCGCCCGCAACTGGCGACCGGTAAAACTACGTTGATTGACCACCAGGCTGGCAATGAAACCTTTCTCTTCACGGTAGCTGTAGGTCATACCATCATCCACCGCTTCGCCACTGCCCGCGCAGTGCAGGAAATCAACGCCGTATCCCAGATGTCCGAGCAGCGCCAGTTCGAAACGACGCAAGGCTGGCTCCGGCGTGCCGCTGACGGCGGCAAGCGCCTGGATGCAATTCAGGTAATCGAAGAAGAGGTCAGAGAAAGGGATTTCCTGCTCCAGCACCCGCGACAGCAGTTCATTGACGTACAGACCGCAGTAGAGCGTGATGCCACTCAGGGGGAGTGCCAGCGATACCGCTTCAGCGTTGCGCAGCGTTTTGACTTCGCCGCGCCCGCCCCAGCGTACCAGCAAGGGGGTAAAAGGTTGTAACGCCCCCTTGAGTTGTGAACGACGTGAACGTGCGCCTTTGGCAAGGACACGCACACGCCCTTCGCTTTCGCTAAACAGATCGAGCAGCAGGCTGGTTTCGCTGTAGGGGCGACTATGCAGCACAAAGGCGCGTTGCCAGCCTTCCATCGGTTAGAGGTCGTCTACATAACCCAGACTGCGCAGCGCACGTTCGTCATCCGCCCAGCCAGATTTCACCTTCACCCACAGTTCGAGGTGAACCTTGGCCTCGAACATCTCTTCCATATCTCTACGCGCTTCGATACCAATGGTTTTGATTTTGGCACCTTTGTTGCCAATCACCATTTTCTTCTGACCATCGCGTTCGACCAGAATCAGGCCGCTGATATCATAGCCACCGCGTTCGTTAGTCTCGAACTTTTCAATCTCAACGGTAACGGAATACGGCAGCTCTGCACCGAGGAAACGCATCAGTTTTTCACGGATGATCTCGGACGCCATAAAGCGCTGCGAACGGTCGGTGATGTACTCTTCCGGGAAGTGATGTTCCGCTTTGGGCAGACGCTTGCGCACGATGGCCGCAATCGTATCAACGTTTTTACCCGTCTCAGCCGAGATTGGGACGATATCCGTGAAGTTCATCTGCTGACCGAGGAACTGGAGATGTGGCAGCAGGATGCTTTTATCCTGGATGTTATCCACCTTGTTCACCGCCAGTACCACCGGCACTTTGCCGTCACGCAGCTTGTTCAGCACCATTTCGTCATCTGGCGTCCAGCGTGTGCCATCAACCACGAAAATTACCAGTTCAACATCACCGATGGAGCTGCTGGCAGCACGGTTCATCAGGCGGTTAATCGCCCGCTTCTCTTCCATGTGCAATCCGGGCGTGTCCACATAGATAGCCTGGTATGGCCCTTCAGTATGGATACCCATGATGCGGTGACGCGTGGTTTGCGGCTTACGCGAGGTGATCGACACCTTTTGCCCCAGCAACTGGTTCAGCAAGGTGGATTTGCCGACGTTGGGTCGGCCAACAATCGCGACAAAGCCGCAATAAGTTTCGTGTTCGCTCATTCGAGTCCTGACTTAATCAGCACCGGTCAGGGTGCTGCGATGTGACTATTCAAGGCCGAGTTTAATCAACGCCTGTTCGGCGGCGGCCTGTTCTGCTTTACGGCGGCTGGAACCTACGCCCACCACCGGCTCAGCCATGCCACTCACCTGACAGTGAATGGTAAATTCCTGGTCGTGGGCTTCACCACGCACCTGCACTACCAGATATGAAGGCAGCGGCAGATGGCGTCCCTGCAAAAACTCTTGCAGGCGCGTTTTTGGATCTTTTTGTTTATCGCCCGGACTGATCTGTTCCAGCCGCGTTTGATACCAGTCGAGAATTAGCTTTTCGACGGTCTGAATATTGCTGTCGAGGAAAATGCCGCCAATCAGCGCTTCCACCGTATCAGCAAGAATCGATTCGCGACGGAAGCCGCCGCTTTTCAGTTCACCTGGCCCCAGACGTAAACACTCGCCAAGATCAAACTCACGCGCCATTTCTGCCAACGTATTTCCACGTACCAGTGTCGCACGCATACGGCTCATGTCGCCTTCATCAACCCGCGGAAAGCGGTGATACAGCGCATTAGCAATGACATAGCTGAGAATTGAATCGCCAAGAAATTCAAGACGCTCGTTGTGTTTACTGCTGGCGCTGCGGTGAGTCAGAGCCTGTTGCAACAATTCCGGATGAGTAAAAGTGTAGCCCAGTTTGCGCTGCAACTTGTTAATGAGGATGGGGTTCATGCGATTCCAGTTCTTTTGTGCTTCTGTCACTCTGCATACGAAACAGGGCTGAGGTTCCAACACGTTCCGTTTCGTGTGCAGTGGCTCCCCACAGGGAGCCAACCGTTTATCAGTGAATACCGCCAATGCGACTTAAGCGCACGCCGGTAGGCCACTGTCCTTCTTGTTTCTCAAAGCTCATCCAGATAGCGACCGCTTTACCGACCAGGTTGCGCTCGGGTACAAAGCCCCAGTAGCGGCTGTCGGCGCTGTTATCACGGTTATCGCCCATCATGAAATATTGCCCCTGCGGCACAATCCAGGTCGACTGAGGCTGGCCTGGCTGCTGGTAATACATGCTCGCCTGACTCTGTGCTTCGTTAACCAACAGGATATCGTGCGTTACGCTGCCCAACGTCTCTTTACGTGTACCAAGACGTAAGCCACCGCGCATCGTTTCGCCCTGCGGTACCTGGAAGAAACCATTACCGGTTTCGTTGCCATCAAAACCGCTGAAGGTCTGAATAAAGCTGCTTGGCTCGATATTGGTATAGGTGATTGGCAGCGCAGTGTCACATTTTCCGTTGCCACAACCCGGATTCACCGTCAGGGTTTTGCTGTATGGATCGTAAACCACTTTGTCGCCCGGCAGACCAATTACCCGTTTGATGTAATCCATGCTCGGATCCTTCGGGTATTTGAATACCGCGATGTCGCCGCGCTGTGGATGACCGGTCGGGATCAGCGTCGTTTGGGTGATTGGATCTTTCAGGCCGTAGGCAAATTTCTCCACCAGGATAAAGTCACCGATCAGCAGAGTCGGCATCATCGAACCAGATGGGATCTGGAATGGCTCATAAACGAATGACCGAACGATAAATACCACTGCCAGCACCGGGAAAACCGACGCTGCGGTTTCCACCCAACCGGGTTGCGGAGAGACTTTCGCCAGCGTTTTGCTGTCCAGCGTATTACCTGCCTGCGCCTGTGCGGCAACCTGCTTCGCACGACGCGCCGGTGCCCACTTAAAACGATCAATACACCAGATAACACCCGTTACCAGCGTCGCGATCGCCAGAATCAGGGCGAACATATTAGCCATTGAGGTTCCTTATTTGCTGTCTTTACCGACATGCAGAATGGCAAGGAATGCTTCCTGCGGCAGTTCAACGTTACCGACCTGCTTCATTCGCTTCTTACCTTCCTTCTGCTTCTGCAACAGTTTTTTCTTACGGCTAACGTCACCGCCATAGCATTTCGCCAGAACGTTTTTACGCAGCTGCTTGACTGTTGAGCGAGCGATAATGTGGTTGCCGATTGCTGCCTGAATCGCGATATCGAACTGCTGGCGTGGGATCAGATCTTTCATCTTTTCCACCAGCTCACGGCCACGATATTGCGAGTTATCACGGTGAGTAATCAGCGCCAGCGCATCGACACGTTCTGAGTTGATCAGCACGTCGACACGCACCATGTCAGAGGCCTGGAAACGTTTGAAGTTATAATCCAGTGAAGCATAGCCGCGCGACGTTGATTTCAGACGGTCAAAGAAGTCGAGAACCACTTCCGCCATCGGGATTTCGTAAGTCAGCGCAACCTGGTTACCGTGGTAAACCATATTTGTCTGAACACCACGTTTCTCGATACAGAGCGTAATGACGTTGCCGAGGAACTCCTGCGGCAGCAGCATATGACACTCGGCGATCGGTTCACGCAGTTCTTCAATATTATTCAGCGGCGGCAGCTTAGACGGGCTGTCAACATACACCACTTCGCCATCTGTGGTTTCCACTTCATACACCACGGTCGGTGCGGTGGTGATCAGATCGAGATCGTATTCACGCTCCAGACGTTCCTGGATGATCTCCATATGCAGCAGGCCAAGGAAGCCACAGCGGAAGCCAAAGCCCAACGCCGTGGAGCTTTCTGGCTCATAGAACAGTGACGCATCGTTCAGGCTCAGTTTGCCCAGCGCATCGCGGAAAGCTTCATAATCATCAGAGCTGACCGGGAACAGACCGGCATAGACCTGCGGCTTCACTTTTTTAAAGCCTGGCAGCGCTTTATCCGCCGGGTTACGTTGCAGCGTCAGGGTATCGCCCACCGGTGCGCCAAGGATGTCTTTGATTGCACAAACCAGCCAACCTACCTCGCCACATTTCAGCTCGGTACGATCAACCTGTTTCGGGGTGAAAATCCCCAGACGATCGGCGTTATACACCTGACCGGTGCTGATCACTTTAACTTTATCGCCTTTGCGCAGGGTGCCGTTCTTAATACGAATCAGTGACACAACGCCAAGATAGTTATCGAACCATGAGTCGATAATCAGCGCCTGCAATGGGCCTTCTGGATCGCCTTCCGGCGGCGGAATATCGCGCACCAGGCGTTCCAGCACATCCGGAACACCCACGCCGGTCTTCGCTGAACAGCGTACGGCGTCAGTCGCATCAATACCGACGATATCTTCAATCTCTTCCGCCACGCGCTCCGGATCGGCCGCAGGCAGGTCGATCTTGTTCAATACCGGTACCACTTCCAGATCCATTTCCATGGCGGTATAGCAGTTCGCCAGCGTCTGTGCTTCTACGCCCTGGCCTGCATCGACCACCAGTAACGCCCCTTCACAGGCCGCCAGAGAGCGGGATACTTCATAAGAGAAGTCAACGTGTCCGGGAGTATCGATAAAATTGAGCTGGTAAGTTTCACCGTTCAGCGCTTTGTAATCGAGCGTTACACTCTGCGCCTTAATGGTAATGCCGCGTTCACGCTCCAGATCCATTGAATCCAGAACCTGCGCCGCCATCTCACGATCGCTCAGGCCACCACAAATTTGAATCAAACGGTCTGACAGCGTCGATTTGCCGTGGTCGATATGAGCGATGATGGAGAAATTTCGTATGTGCTTCATTTATATGAATATCTTCACGTAGAATATCAGTTGAATACTTGAGCACAGACATATTCAGGAAATGGAGTTTTACCTGGAAACCTGTCAGCCTCATTAATGACGACGCATATTACACTGTTAACGCCTTGCGTTAAAGAATGGAACTGCGGGGAATCGCAACAGATTTCAGCGGCTAAACGCCGTGAAAAAGGCCGCGTTCGACGCGGCCCGGCAAGTATCAAACTTCAGTTTCAACCCGCATGGCATCAGGAGGCAAAGCAATATTGAGGATTACCGGCTGAAAAGCCTCACGCTCACCAAACACCAATGAAACGCCTTTTGCCACAATAAAGCCACCCACTCCACCCAACAGCGCGCCACAGGCGGAAGCCAGATCGCTATGGAACAGCATCTGAAACAGACCTGCGACCAAAAACAGGCCAAACAGCGGCGTCATATAAACCAACAGTGCTGAGCCTAACAAACTGCTTTCGCGAATCCCCAATTCGATACGCTGACCTGGCTGCAACGGTTCGGGACTGACGATCTCCATCACATGCGCATTTTTCGGCCCCAGCTTATTCAGCATATGGCTGCCGCAACCTTTACGCGCCGAGCAACTGTTGCAGGAGGTTTTCGCTTCGGTATGTAGCGTCGCGATACCCTCTTTCCACGCCACCACAGTGGCCCATTCTCTCATCATTTTGCTGATCCCGAATCAATGCTGTCCGCAATACGTTTTGCTGTGGTCGGTGGAATCTCACCCACCACGGTAATCTCGTTATTATTGCGCACTTCAGTCTGCACCGTACGACGCCCAGTGCGCAATGTCTGCGCCACGCTGTTTTTATCTGCGGGAGTAATGTTAATCGCAAAACTAAACAGGCCATCGCTGTAGAGGCGGGATTCAACGGTTTTATTCAGCGCCGGGATATCTCGGCGACTCTGAGAGATGAGGGTCATTCCTGCCGGAAGCCATGTTGGCTGCCAGTTGAGCTGCACTTTATCGCCCGCCGGTAATGATAATGTTGGCGGCAGATTTGCTTTCTCCAGCCCCTGCATCAGATTACGCACACCTTCATCAACGGCAAAACTGATAACCCGGAACTGTTCCAGCGTCTCGCCATCACGATCCAGCAGGTCAATGCGTAACGGCAGCTTGGTATCAACATCCAGCCACACCACATAGCTGTAGCGCGAACCGTCGCGTGAGACGATGCGTACCACCTCACACAACTGATCAGCGATGCGTGACCGACCAACGGGAATGAAATCGTAGGCATCGCTCAGGCGTGAGAAGTCGGCAAACATCAACGGCGGCAGGGCATCCACAATATGGTTGCCGGGCAAGGAGAACGGATCAAGGCCGGGTTCAAAGTAGCTGATATCGTTACCACGCTGAATCACCTCACGACGTGGCCCGTCCATCTGCAACAATTGAGCAAAGATACGATTGTCGATAACCGCATGGCGATAACGCAAGGACTCTATGCCAAGCCGGGAGACATTGATGTAAGCGAATTCATAATTGAGGGACTGGCTTGCTTGCTCCATCTGCTGTAACAACGCCCCGGACGCAGAAGTCTGCGCCGGGGCGGTAGATGTATAAAGCAGGCTGCCTGCCAGCAGGCTAACGGCACACCAAAGCTGCTTCATTACTGCTGCTGAATTCCTAACGACTGATTACCGGGAACATTCGCTTGCGCCTGTTGCGGATCGTTCTTCTCAAACTGAACCTGATCGGCATGCAGACGACGTTGCAGCTCATAATCTTGCAGCATCGCGTTGATACGACGACGCTGTTCCTGCACCTGCTGGTTTGAACTGTTGGTATCAAACGCATCAGACGGCACACCCAGACTAACCGGTGAAGCCTTGCCCATCATCGGCAGCGTATTAAACACTGGCGAATCAGACGATTCGGTTGCGTTGCTACCCGCAGGCTGATTGTAGTGCTGAACACCGACAATCACCGCCAACGATACACAGGCTGCTACGCCAACCTGCGCCAGCTGCGCAGTCCAGGAACCGGACTTACGCCAGAACGGCATTTTCTTCCAGCGCACCGGTTCGGGTTGTGCTTCCGGAATCATCGAAGTCACTTTACGCACCGGTTCATTTTCGATGGCTGCCGCCACGCGCGCGGAGATATCAAAATGCAGCACTTCACCCACATCGCCCCGCAGGGTGTCGCGGATTAGATGGTAGCTTTCCCAGCTTTTTTGCAGATTCACATCCCTTGATAACGACGCCAGCAGCTCGTTATCTAAAGTTTCACCATCCATTAAAGCGGAAAGTTTTTCTTTCTGCATGCTTTGGTACCCTTCCAGTAGCCGTTATCACTGACGTTGGATAAGCGGTTGAACTTTGTTATCAATAGCCTCTCGCGCACGGAAGATACGAGAACGTACTGTACCGACCGGGCAATCCATGATGGCGGCAATCTCTTCGTAGCTTAACCCATCCAGTTCTCTGAGGGTGATTGCCATACGAAGATCCTCAGGAAGCGCCTCAATGGTACGAAAAACAATTTGTTTCAGTTCGTCAGACAACATTAAGTTCTCAGGGTTCGAAATTTCTTTTAATGCACCCGCACTTTCGAAGTTTTCCGCATCAATTGCGTCAACATCACTCGACGGCGGACGGCGCCCCTGAGCCACCAGATAATTTTTTGCTGTGTTCACCGCAATACGGTACAGCCATGTGTAAAATGCGCTGTCGCCACGGAATGATTCCAGTGCGCGATACGCTTTAATAAAAGACTCCTGTACCACATCTGGCACATCGCCCGATGGGACATAACGTGAAACCAGGCTCGCCACTTTATGCTGGTATCGAATCACCAGTAAGTTAAATGACTTTTGATCTCCCTTCTGAACCCGTTCAACGAGAACCTGATCCGTTAACTGCTCGCTCATCCGAGGTAATGTCTCCCCAAACTCTTTTTTTATGCGTAAATGAACTGCCAGCACATCTCATTGTTCTGAGCAAGCATGCGCTTAGAGTCATATTCTGGCATGAAGTTCACCACGACCTGAAAATTTTCCGTATAGGAACCCAGACGCTGTTGTTGTTGATTGTCTTTCAGTGTAGCGATTTGCCGCGCTGGCAGCCTCATTTCCGGCACCGATAATCGCTGGCAGAGTAACCTATGACGCCACGATTTTCATCTTTATTACCTGAATTTTCAGTAAGTTTGGTATAAAAAACACGTAAAGGTTATTTTCAGACATAACTTACTGAAATCGCGCAATTATCGCCGGGAAACGCCGAATTCCTCGACAAAGCCTGTTTAAAATACTTCACAGAGTTGGCATCCGGGCTTATGCTCTGAACACCTTTTGTTTAGTAAATTAAACATCATGACTTCCCAATCCGATTATCAGTGCGACGTACTTATCGTCGGCAGCGGCGCTGCTGGCCTGTCACTGGCGCTGCGCCTGGCGCCGCATTATCAGGTTACGGTCCTGAGTAAAGCGCAGGTGAATGAAGGTTCAACGCTCTACGCACAAGGCGGCATCGCAGCGGTGTTCGATGAAACCGACAGCATTGAATCGCATGTGGAGGATACGCTGATTGCCGGAGCGGGGTTATGCGATCGTGCTACCGTCAATTTTATCGCCAGTAACGCACGCGACTGCGTGCAATGGTTGATTGATAATGGCGTAGCCTTCGACAAAGAACCGCAAGCTGATGGTGAAGCTCGCTACCACCTGACACGCGAGGGAGGCCACAGCCATCGTCGCATTTTGCACAGCGCTGACGCCACCGGTCGCGTGGTGGAAACCACGCTGGTTAGCCAGGCCCTCAGTCATCCCAACATCCGCATTCTTGAACGTACCAATGCTGTTGACCTGATTCTTTCCGATAAAATCGGCGTACCCGGACCTCGTCGGGTTGTTGGGGCCTGGATCTGGAACCGTAACCGTGAGCAGGTTGAAACCTGCCGGGCGCGCGCGGTGATCCTCGCAACCGGCGGGGCCGCCAAAGTGTATCAATACACCACCAACCCGGATGTCGCATCCGGCGATGGCATTGCTATGGCCTGGCGTGCGGGTTGTCGGGTAGCGAATCTGGAATTCAATCAATTCCACCCCACCTGTCTGTTCCATCCACAGGCACAAAATTTCCTGTTAACTGAAGCATTACGAGGCGAAGGGGCATGGCTACTGCGCCCGGATGGCACGCGCTTTATGCCTGACTTTGATCCCCGTGCCGAACTGGCACCGCGCGATATCGTAGCGCGAGCCATTGACCATGAGATGAAACGTCTTGGCGTGGACTGTATGTATCTCGACATCAGCCATCAGCCGGCCAGTTTCATTCGCGCGCATTTCCCGATGATCTATGAAAAATTGCTGACTTTCGGCCTCGATTTGACCAAAGAGCCGATCCCGATCGTTCCGGCTGCTCACTATACCTGCGGCGGTGTGATGGTTGATCAGCAAGGGCGTACTGATATCGATGGCCTGTATGCGATTGGTGAGGTGAGCTATACCGGCCTGCATGGTGCCAATCGCATGGCTTCGAATTCGTTGCTGGAATGCCTGGTCTATGGCTGGTCAGCCGCCGAAGATGTGATCCGCCGGCTACCCGGTACAGAACAGGTTAATCACCTGCCTGCCTGGGATGAAAGCCGCGTGGATGACGCCGATGAGCGCGTGGTGATTCAACATAACTGGCACGAGTTGCGGCTGTTTATGTGGGATTACATGGGCATTGTGCGCACCACCAAACGGCTGGAGCGCGCATTACGTCGTATCAACTTACTCCAACAGGAGATAGACGAGTACTACGCGAATTTTCGCCTGTCCAACAACCTGCTGGAGTTACGTAATCTGGTGCAGGTTGCTGAATTGATGGTGCGTTGTGCGCTGGAGCGTAAAGAAAGTCGAGGCCTGCACTATACGCCGGACTATCCGGATTTGCTGCCGGATGCGGTTCCTACGGTATTGGCTCCGCCTCACTACATGAACAGGTAGAAATCACGCGTCAGGCTGCACCAGTCTTCCGAGTATTGGGTGTTTTCATCGCGTATCGCCAACCGCTCTATCAGTTGTTCTCCCATGCAGGGGGAAAAACCCAATAGCACGCGATGAGGCGGGCGTTGAGCATACTCGGCAACGTCATAACGAAAACGCAGATGCCAGCCATCTTGCTGCGCCTGTTCAATCATACTTTGGCCCAGTGATTCTGGCAGCACCACGCAAAAGAAGCCTTCTTCTTCTATTAACTGGGCGGCACAGCGCAACAAAGTATGATGATCCAGGGTGTCGGTCGAACGCGCGGTCGCACGCTGCGGCGTGGCACAGGCCACACCGGGAGCAAAATAAGGTGGGTTGCTAACGATCAGGGAATAGCGCTGTTCACAAGCATCGGCCCATTGCACGATATCTGCCTGATGGGTTGTTACCCGCGATGGCCAGGGGGAGGCCTGCACATTCTCCTGCGCCTGTTGTGCTGCATCAGCATCCAGCTCAACTGCATCTATCTGCACATCATCCGGCGTTCGCTGCGCAATCATTAAGGCTATCAGGCCGCTACCGCTACCAATATCCAGCACGCGTCGCACACCCGCCACCGGTGCCCATGCGCCTAACAAAATACCGTCGGTGCCAACTTTCATTGCACAGCGATCGTGGGCAATAAAAAATCGCTTAAACGTAAAACCATTTTTTTGTAACTGAGGCCGCGGATGCGGCGTCGTTTTTGTCATTCTCTGCAACCACTCAACAAATCCTGCCCAATGGCAGAGCTTCAGTGTAACGTGACAGAGCAGGGAAAACATCTCCTGGCATGGCGAGTTGGCACACAAACAGATGAAGATTATGTTTGTTCTGTCTATAATCAGCGCCCCAAACTGAGGTAGACCATGACCGTAACCACATTCTCCGAACTCGAACTCGACGAAAGCCTGCTGGATGCCCTGCAGGAAAAAGGCTTCACGCGCCCAACAGCCATCCAGGCTGAGGCCATCCCTGCCGCTCTGGAGGGCCGTGACGTACTGGGTTCAGCGCCGACCGGAACGGGGAAAACCGCAGCCTATCTGCTGCCGGCTATGCAGCACCTGATCGATTTTCCACGTAAAAAATCAGGCCCGCCGCGCATTTTAATTTTAACGCCCACGCGTGAACTGGCGATGCAGGTTGCCGACCACGCGCGTGAGTTAGCGAAACACACGCATCTGGATATCGCCACCATCACCGGCGGCGTTGCCTATATGAACCACGCTGAGGTATTCAGCGAAAATCAGGACATCGTAGTCGCGACCACTGGTCGTCTGCTGCAATACATCAAAGAAGAGAACTTTGATTGCCGTGCAGTAGAAACGCTAATCCTGGACGAAGCTGATCGCATGCTGGACATGGGCTTTGCCCAGGATATTGAAACTATCGCGGGTGAAACCCGCTGGCGTAAACAGACGATGCTGTTCTCCGCCACACTGGAAGGCGACAGCATTAAAGATTTTGCTGAGCGTCTGCTGAACGACCCGGTATCGGTTGATGCCGATCCCAGCCAGCGTGAGCGTAAGAAAATTCAGCAATGGTATTACCGTGCCGACGATGTTGAGCATAAAACTAAATTGCTGGTGCACCTGCTGAAGCAGCCGGAAGTGACGCGCTCGATTGTGTTTGTACGTAAGCGTGAACGCCTGCATGAGTTGGTGACCTGGCTGCATGAAGCTGGCATTCGCTGTAGCTATCTCGAAGGCGAAATGGTGCAGGCTAAGCGTAACGAAGCGCTGAAGCGTCTGAATGATGGTCGCGTTAACGTGCTGGTAGCGACCGACGTTGCTGCACGCGGGATTGATATCGAAGACGTCAGCCATGTCTTCAACTACGACATGCCGCGTACTGCGGATACCTATCTGCACCGTATCGGACGCACCGCACGCGCCGGACGCAAAGGAACCGCGCTGTCACTGGTTGAAGCGCATGACCATGTGTTGCTGGGTAAGATCAGCCGCTATATTAATGAGCCGTTGAAACCTCGTACCATCGATGAGCTGCGCCCAGAATCGCGCGCACCAAGCGCAAAAGTCACCGGTAAACCGTCGAAAAAAGTGCTTGCGAAGCGTCAGGAGCAGAAAGAGAAAGAAGCCGAGAAACCGCGTGTGAAGAAACGTCACCGCGATACTAAAAATATCGGTAAACGCCGCAAACCGAGCGGCTCCGGGACATCGGGACAGAGTGCGGAATAAATCAGCACCCTGACGAAAATGCCGCCTCATTTGAGGCGGTTTTTTTATTTTTGACTGCCCAAAACAGACACTTCACTCTACTTCTTTACTCAGGCTCGATGAACTAAGCCATCTGACTCGCTGACCAAAATGAAAAGGCCGCACCGGTATGCACCAGCACGGCCTTTATTACTGTGTGTCTTTTCGTCAGTGGTACAAAAAGCCGAATTACAGGCTTTCGGTGAAAGTGCGGGTGATCACATCACGTTGTTGTTCTGGTGTCAGGGCATTAAAACGCACCGCATAGCCTGATACGCGAATGGTCAGCTGCGGGTAATTCTCCGGATGTTTCACGGCATCTTCCAGAGTTTCACGGCGCAGGACGTTAACGTTCAGATGCTGACCACCTTCAATACGCACCACCGGTTTTTGCTCCAGCGGAATTTCGCGGTAAGCGATTTCACCCAAATCGCTGATAGCAACAACCTGATCTTCTGCAAAATCGCCTTTTGCACACAGGCAGCGCGCTTCGGATTTTTCATCATCCAGCAACCAGAAAGAGTTCAGCAGTTGCGGGTTATTGGTTTTAGTAATTTGAATACCGGTAATCATAGATGGCCTCCTGAGCCTGGCGCTGCCGCAGGCGAACAGCGTGGTTATCGAAATTTTGTGATGCTCAGGTATAGCACTGCAACAATCCAGCCGTTTTGACCTGCATCAATTTCATCCAGCCAGATTCTCGGCCTCGACACCTAATAAATTGATTTGAAATAATTTTCTCGTTTAAATTTTTTTTGTAAATTCTCAAATTTTTTTAACCTTCTGCTCCCTGCCAGGACGGGTTAAGCTAAGCGCAATTTTTTTGGCAGGGAGTCAATAATGAGCGAGAAGCTGACCTGGCACGATGTGCTGGCTGAAGAGAAACAGAAACCTTATTTTGTTGAGACGCTGAAAGCGGTCGCCAACGAGCGTGCTGCGGGCGTCACTGTCTATCCGCCGCAAAAAGATGTCTTTAACGCCTTTCGACTGACCGAATTGGGTGATGTTAAAGTCGTGATATTGGGCCAGGATCCTTACCACGGCCCTAATCAGGCGCACGGACTGGCTTTTTCAGTGCTGCCCGGCGTCGCCATTCCCCCTTCGTTGTTGAACATGTACAAAGAGCTGGAACAGGATATTCCCGGCTTTATACGCCCACAGCACGGCTTTCTGGAAAGCTGGGCAAAACAAGGGGTGATGTTATTAAATACCGTGCTAACGGTGCAGGCGGGTCAGGCGCACTCCCATGCCCGCTTTGGTTGGGAGACCTTTACCGACAATGTCATTAGCGCTATCAATCAGCATCGTGAAGGGGTGATTTTTCTTCTGTGGGGGTCACATGCGCAGAAGAAAGGAAGCATCATCGATCGTCAGCGCCATCATGTGTTGAAAGCACCGCATCCCTCGCCACTCTCCGCGCATCGCGGTTTTTTCGGCAGCAAGCACTTTTCACAAGCCAATGCATTGCTCAGCCAGGCAGGACAAACACCCATCGACTGGACACCAGTGTTACCGTAAAACAAAAACGGCCGCGTCAGGCGGCCGTTAACTATTGTGCGAGAAATCAGCTTTTCGCTTTTGCCACAGCAACCATTGCCGGGCGCAGCAGGCGACCGTTCAGGGTGTAGCCTCGCTGCATCACCATCATGACGTGATTCGGTGCAACCTCTTCAGATTCCATCATCGACATCGCCTGATGTACATCCGGGTTGAATGGTACGTTGGTTTCACCTACCACTTCGACACCAAATTTACGCACCGCACCCAGCAGTGATTTCAGCGTCAGTTCGATGCCTTCAATCATTGATGCCAGCTCAGAATTCTCTTTGTCTGCCACTTCCAGCGCACGCTCCAGGCTATCAATCACCGGCAGCAGCTCGTTGGCAAATTTTTCCAGCGCAAATTTGTGCGCTTTTTCCACATCCATTTCAGTACGACGACGGATATTTTCAATCTCCGCCTGCGCACGCAGTTGCGCATCACGCACGCCAGACTGCGACTGAGCCAATTCAGCCTCCAGTTGCGCAATACGTTCATCACGCGGATCCACCTCAGTTGCTGTCTCTGCGTCCGCGTGCTGTTGATCCTGTTGAATTTCGTCTGAGACTTGCTCGTTTGGGGTGTTCTGTTCTTTACTACTCATGAATTTCTCCGCGTTTTGCACATTCATCTCGCTGTTCGCTTATTATGGGGATCAGTTTGACGGTTTCAAGAGAACCCATCACATTGCCTGGCCGTTTTGGCTTATGAGGAACACCAGCTCAAATGAATAAACACTTTAACTGCATTGGGATTGTTGGCCATCCGCGTCATCCTACTGCGTTAACCACCCATGAAATGCTCTGGCGCTGGCTGACGGCAAAAGGCTATGAGGTGATTGTCGAGCAGCAAATTGCACGCGAACTTTCGCTAAAAGATGTACAGACCGGTTCACTGGCGGAAATTGGCCAACGCGCCGATCTGGCCGTTGTTGTCGGTGGCGATGGTAATATGCTTGGCGCTGCACGCGTGCTGGCGCGTTATGACATCAAAGTGATTGGCATTAACCGCGGAAATCTCGGTTTTTTGACCGACCTTGATCCTGACAACGCGCAACAGCAGTTGGACGATGTCCTGGAAGGTGACTATTTCATCGAAAGCCGTTTCTTACTGGAGGCGCAGGTATGCAAAGAAGATTGCTCCCCGCGTATTGGCAGTGCCATCAACGAAGTGGTGCTGCATCCGGGAAAAGTGGCACATATGATCGAATTTGAAGTTTATATCGATGAAGTATTTGCCTTTTCACAACGTTCCGATGGCCTGATCATTTCAACCCCCACGGGTTCAACAGCCTATTCGCTCTCCGCTGGCGGCCCGATTCTTACGCCTTCGCTGGAAGCGATTGTCCTGGTGCCAATGTTTCCACATACCTTGTCGGCACGTCCTTTAGTGATCAACAGCAGTAGCACCATCCGCCTGCGTTTCTCTTCCTTACGCAGCGACCTGGAGATCAGTTGCGACAGCCAAATTGCGCTACCGATTCAAGAAGGGGAGGACGTATTGATTCGGCGCAGTGCCAATCACCTCAATCTAATCCACCCCAAAAATTACAATTACTTCAACACATTAAGCTCAAAACTCGGCTGGTCAAAAAAATTGTTCTGAAAATCACCCATCACCACTTTACTGGATAAAAAACCAGTTTATACTGTATGAAAAACCATGTCTGTTTTTCTATACAGGTGAATGTATGCTGGCACAACTGACCATCAGTAATTTTGCTATCGTTCGTGAACTGGAAATCGATTTTCATCGTGGCATGACGGCGATCACCGGTGAAACCGGCGCAGGAAAATCTATCGCTATTGATGCACTTGGTCTGTGCCTCGGTGGCCGTGCTGAAGCAGATATGGTACGCCAGGGGGCGAGTCGCGCAGATATTTGCGCGCGCTTTCAACTGAAAGCCTCCCCTTCGGCTCAACGCTGGCTGGCAGAAAACCAGTTGGACGATGGCAATGAATGTTTATTACGCCGTGTGATCAGTGCCGATGGCCGTTCTCGTGGTTTTATTAATGGCACGTCGGTCCCTCTCTCTCAACTGCGCGAACTCGGCCAACTTCTCATCCAGATTCATGGTCAGCATGCTCACCAGTTGCTGCTCAAACCCGAGCACCAAAAGCATCTGCTGGATGCCTACGCCGCACACGACGATGTGCTGGCTCAGATGCGTGTCCATTATCAGCACTGGCACCAGAGTTGCCGCGCCCTGGCTCAACATCAACAGTTATCACAGGAACGTGAAGCACGGCGCGAACTGTTGCAGTACCAGTTGAAAGAACTCAATGAATTTGCGCCTCAGCCCGGCGAGTTCGAGCAAATTGATGAAGAATATAAACGTCTGGCTAACAGCGGGCAGTTGCTTTCCACCAGCCAACAGGCCTTGCAAATTTTGGCCGACAGTGACGACACCAACATGCAAAGCCTGCTTTATAGCGCACGCCAGATGTTGAGCGAGTTGGTCAGCCTGGATGATAAAGTCAGCGGTGTGTTTAACCTGCTCGAAGAAGCCGCGATTCAATTGAGTGAAGCCAGTGATGAACTGCGCCACTATTGCGATCGTCTGGATCTCGACCCCAATCGCCTGCACGAACTGGAACAACGCCTGTCCCGGCAGATTGCTTTGGCACGCAAGCACCACGTTACACCCGAAGCGTTGCCTGTACTCTATCAACAACTGTTGGATGAATCAGAGCAACTCTCGCAGCAGGAAAGCGATCAGGAAACGTTGCAGGCTGCCGTTGGCGCTCATCACCAGGCAGCCCTGGCAAGTGCCGAAATGCTGCATCAGCAACGTGAAGGGGCAGCCCGCGAGCTGACGCATTTAATTACCCAAAGTATGCGTACGCTGGCGATGCCACACGGTGAATTCGCCATTGTACTGGAGTTTAACCCGGATCAACTGACCGCCGAGGGCGCCAGCCGGATCGATTTTCGCGTCACAACTAACCCAGGACAACCGTTGCAACCGCTGGGTAAAGTGGCCTCAGGGGGCGAATTGTCACGTATCGCGCTGGCTATTCAGGTCATCACCGCGCAGAAAATGGAAACCCCGGCGATGATTTTCGACGAAGTGGATGTCGGCATTAGCGGCCCTACCGCTGCGGTTGTCGGCCAGATGTTGCGCCAGTTGGGTGAATCAACCCAAGTGATGTGTGTAACGCATCTGCCACAAGTGGCTGGTTGCGGCCACCAACATTTCTTCGTCAGTAAAGAGACTGATGGCGCGATGACCGAAACGCACATGCAGCCGCTGGATAAACGGGCACGTTTGCAAGAACTGGCGCGTTTGCTGGGCGGTAGTGAAGTTACACGCAACACGCTGGCAAACGCGAAAGAACTTTTAGCAGCCTGATACCGCACTTTTTTCCGGCCCGGTGGTCATATGCTTGCTCTGTAGAGGTTTCAAATAGCGAAAAGGTTTATTATCATCGGCAACTTATGTCGCCAGAGTAATAAAGCCTGCCGCAGGCAGAGTTCAGAATTTGATGGCAAAAAAACAGCCTGATGAAAAGGCGTTTGGCCCCAGAAAAGGAATGTATAGATGCGCTGTAAAATGCTGACTGCCGCGGCAGTGGTAATGTTGATGATGACCGCCGGATGTTCCACTCTTGAGCGTGTTGTGTACCGCCCGGATATCAATCAGGGGAACTATCTGGTCGCCAACGATGTGGCTAAAATTCACACTGGCATGACGCAGCAGCAGGTGGCGTATACCCTCGGAACACCGATGATGCGCGATCCTTTTGGCAGCAATGTCTGGTACTACATCTTCCGTGAAGAGCCGGGTCATGAGCGCGTAAGACAGCAAACTCTGACGCTGACATTTGACAGCAACGGCGTGCTGACCAACATCGACAACAAACCACGTCTCACGGGTAGTGAAGGCTGATGAGTTGCAACAAAAAAGGCGCCTGAGCGCCTTTTTTGCTTCTGCGATTTCGCTATTTCTTTTCAGCAGCTCGTTCTGCCCGCTGGCGTCGCATCTCTTTAGGGTCGGCAATCAATGGACGATAGATTTCTACCCGATCACCATCCTGTAACAGATCATCCAACTTCACCGGACGACTGTAGACGCCGACTTTATTGTTTTTCAGATCGATATCTTTGCGCAATGACAACAGCCCCGAGGCCTTAATCGCCTCTTCAACCGTTGCCCCTTCTTCCAGCGTCACCGTGCGCAGATACTGTTTTTCTGGTAGCGCGTAAACCACCTCAACCGATATATCAGGCACGATAAACCTCTTTGGCGCGCTGGGTAAAAGCCTGCACCATGCTGTTGGCCAGCTCTTTAAATACGCGACCAAACGCCATTTCTACCAACATATTGGTAAATTCAAAATCCAGACTCAGTTCAACCTTACAGGCATCATCGCCCAGCGAGACAAATCGCCATCCGCCGCTCAGCTTGCGAAAGGGACCATCGACCAACTGCATATGAATGCTTTGGTTGCTGGTTAAGGTATTACGCGTCGTGAAGGTTTTACTGATGCCTGCTTTGGAGACATCAACAGCAGCAGTCATCTGGTTTCCGCTATTATCCAGCACCCGACTGCCGGTGCAGCCCGGTAGAAATTCTGGATATGAATCCACATCATTCACGAGCTGGTACATCTGTTCAGCGCTATAGGGGACCAGCGCGGAACGACTAATCTGGGCCATAATGGTTCCTGTTCATCACAAAACCGTTAAATAATATCATTTTCGGCTATCAAACAAAAATTCACGGGTATGCCAGCTGTGCTAAAATAACCCGTTTTTTACCGCCCCGCAGGACAGGGGATGCGTCCACAGACTGAGTGATGTAGACTACGCCGCACTATGACAAAGAAAAAAGCCCACAAACCTGGTTCAGCCACTGTTGCCCTCAATAAACGCGCTCGCCATGAATACTTCATTGAAGAAGAGTTCGAAGCGGGATTGTCGTTACAAGGATGGGAAGTCAAATCTCTCCGCGCCGGCAAAGCCAACATCAGCGACAGCTACATTTTGCTGCGCGATGGCGAAGCTTATCTGTTTGGCGCAACTTTTCAGCCGCTGGCGGTGGCCTCAACGCATGTGGTATGCGACCCAACCCGCAACCGCAAACTGCTGCTGAAGCAGCGTGAACTCGATTCGCTGTATGGCCGCGTCAACCGTGAAGGTTATACCGTGGTCGCGTTGTCGATTTACTGGAAAAATGCCTGGGCCAAACTGAAGATTGGTGTGGCACGCGGTAAGAAAGAACATGATAAGCGCGATGACATCAAAGAGCGCGAGTGGAAGCTGGATAAAGCGCGAATCATGAAAAATTCCAACCGCTAAGGGATGGAATCAGCAGAATTTTTTGCTATAATCGTTAGTTCCTGGGGCTGATTCTGGATTCGACGGGATTGTGAACCCTTAGGTGCATGCCGAGGTGCGGTAGGCCTCGTAAAAAAGCCGCAAAAAAATAGTCGCAAACGACGAAAACTTCGCACCTGCTGCTCTCGCAGCTTAATCAGCCTAAGAAACTGAAGGTGTCCTCTCTCCCTAGCCTCCGCTCTTAGGACGGGGATCAAGAGAGGTCAAACCCAAAAGAGATCGCGTGGATGCCCTGCCTGGGGTTGAAGCGTTAAATCCAATCAGGCTAGTTTGTTAGTGGCGTGTCCATCCGCAGCTGACAGGCGAATGTAAAGATTGGACTAAGCATGTAGTGCCGACGGTGTAGTAATTTCGGACGCGGGTTCAACTCCCGCCAGCTCCACCAAAATTCTCCATCGGTGATTACCAGAGTCATCCGATGAAGTCCTAAGAGCCCGCACGGCGCAAGCCCTGCGGGCTTTTTTGTGCCTTCAATTTGTCCCGCGAAATCCGAACTTAACTAATTAAATCCGAACCTTTTAGGCTCCTTGTTAGGCACCTCATAAAGCTTTATTGTTTTTGAGGTGCCTAAAACTACGGAAACCCGGCAATGGCAAGACAAACTAAACCTCTCTCCGTTAAGGAAATCGAATCTGCCAAACCCAAGGAAGCGGACTATGTGCTCTATGATGGCGATGGCCTTGAGCTACTGATCAAATCCAGCGGAAGTAAAATTTGGCAGTTTCGCTACATTCGCCCTGTCACCAAAAAGCGAGCGAAAAAGAGCATTGGCTCCTACCCGTCCGTTACGCTTGCCGATGCTCGAAGCTATCGGGCAGAGTCTCGTTCTCTTTTAGCAAAGCAGATCGATCCTCAGGAACATCAGCAAGAATTACTGCGGAGTTCGCTTGAAGCCAAAACCAATACTTTCCAACTCGTGGCTGAACGTTGGTGGAATGTGAAGAAAACCAGTGTGACCGAGGACTATGCAGAGGATATTTGGCGATCTCTGGAAAGAGATGTCTTTCCGGCGATTGGTGACGTCAGCGTTACAGATATCAAAGCTCATACCCTGGTTCAGGCCGTGCAACCGGTTCAGGCCAGAGGAGCACTGGAAACTGTTCGTCGCCTTTGTCAGCGCATTAATGAGGTCATGATCTATGCCCAGAACACGGGGCTGATTGATGCTGTTCCCAGCGTCAATATTGGCAAAGCATTCGAGAAACCGCAGAAGAAAAACATGCCCAGTATTCGTCCGGATCAGCTGCCTCAGTTAATGCAGACGATGCGCACGGCCAGCATTAGCCTTTCTACACGGTGCCTATTCATGTGGCAGCTTCTTACTATCACCCGCCCTGCCGAAGCGGCTGAAGCCCGTTGGGAAGAGGTAGACATGGAAGCAAGAGAATGGAAGATCCCTGCATCACGCATGAAGATGAACCGTGACCATACTGTGCCATTGTCAGATGAAGCCATCGCTGTTCTGGAAATGATGAAACCGTTAAGTGGTAATCGAGAATTCATTTTTCCCAGCCGTATTAAGCCAAACCAGCCAATGAACAGTCAGACCGTTAACGCATCGCTGAAACGCGCAGGTTTTGGTGGGGTGCTCGTTTCGCACGGACTGCGATCTATAGCCAGTACTGCCCTTAATGAGCAAGGATTGCCACCTGATGTCATTGAAGCGGCACTTGCCCATGTGGACAAAAATGAGGTTCGTCGTGCGTACAACCGAAGCGATTATCTTGAGCAACGTCGTCCTATGATGCAGTGGTGGGCAAATTTCGTTACAGCGGCAGACCGAGGAAGTATTATTGAGAATGGGTTTAAAGGTATCAAATTAATTGCTATGGCATAATTACATCGAGTCCAAACGTTGCGCACGATGCAGACTCATCGGCTGCTAAGTGCCAAAAGCGGACAAACACTGTCTAATATAGCTTTACAGTTTCCCCAAAAATCCTATAACTTACTGAAGAAAAAACAGCAACTACAGTGAGTTAATTTCAAACAACTGATGAATAGAGAATACATATTTGTCGGAAGTGCTTTCTCGGTTTGAGTAAAACCGGTTGAAAAAAGCAACGGACCGAAAAACTAGTCACTTAAATTCCAGGGCAATTCCGTACCAGATCCTGCGGCCACTGTAGTCGTCATTAGGCAATCGAGGAAATTATGTTTCCCAAATATAACCAGACTAATTCTCAAGAAAGATTAGGTGTAAATGCTGTAGCAGAAGCTATGGCAAAAATGGGCCAGATTTGGCGTGAAAATCCAATGGCTGACGTTGGAATTGATGGCCAGATTGAGTATGTTAGTCCTGAGGGGTTTGCCACAGGAAGGTTGATCGCTGTTCAAATAAAGTCAGGTCCTTCCTTTTTTAAGGAAAGCAACGGAGATTGGCTTTTCCACCCAGAAGAGAAGCACCGATTTTATTGGGAAAGATTCCCGTTGCCTGTACTCATAATTATCCACAACCCCGATACAAATTTAAGTTATTGGCAAGATGCTCGCCAAGCTTTAAGAGTTGCCAAGCCAACAGATGCAAAGGGAATTACGATACCCAAATCAAATATTTTACAATCTACAAGTGCTAAAACACTCTTTGAAGGGTTTGCAGTTATAGATCAAGACTTCATGTCGGTCGAAGATGTTCTTGACTATTTGATTAGGGCAAAAAGTAAAAACGCCTCGTTCCCTGTCTCATATTTAAATCTTTTCTGCTCCGGGCTGACTAATATCTGTCGCTCTTTATATTTTAGTATGGATGTAGCATTGACTGTAGCAGAAACAGAGCTGGAAAATCAAAATTCACCTTTTGGTGTCGGAATGGGCGACTCAGAACATAACTTTCTGTTTGATTATATAAAGTTCATCGTACACCAGCATATAGCTGATGTTGATTTCTCTGACTGTATGATTGATTGGCATGATCGTCAAATGCAGCCATCATTTATGGCACCACTGACATCAAGAGGTAAAAAATTGGTACGCCTCATTCATGAATTAGAAGGTAAGTTGAAGTCGGAAGGGAAAATAGAAAACACTGGAAACTTACACGCAGCACAAGAGAGTTTTGTACAATTGCTATTTACCCCAAGCGAGATAAAAAGGATTGAACTTACAAACAAATTTCAGCAGGAGTACTTAAAAAATGCCTAACAAGCACATGTCGTCTTACTAGTTTCCTGCTGCGCTTCAAAACAATCGAAAATACGAGCGCCACTCCCACAAGTCGCTCACAGCGGGCCTTACCCAGAGGGCATAATTGCTGCGAGCCAGAGTGAAAGTTGATTGCAATATTATCGATATCAATCTTGTGGGGAGAGTGTTCCTTCCTCGTGAATTATAAATTCTTTGTCTTATCATAATGGAGAATTGTGATGAAACTTCATGAACTCTCCGGTGTTATGGAAGATAAACACATGGCAACTGGTCTGAAATGACTAAGTCAGATGCAGGGTGATCCTACCCACGTAATGTGGACATGCCTCTAAGCGGAGAGTCTCGGTAGCCTATTTCCCGTTGATTAACACACGACCATACTAGAAATAGCCGGGGCGACTTAATTGCGAGCTTCCACTTTTCGCTCACAGCTTACTCTGCCGTACGGGCATGCCTGCTCCCTACCAAAGGAGAACCTCGCAAAGATAGGTAGAATCTTATCAATAAGATGCAACCTCAATGATGATGGACCTGGCAAAAAATAATGTGTTAACAAGTTAAAAAATATAGAATTGAACTTCAATCCGCAACTAAAGACATATGGATGCCACATGAATAATCCTTTTACATTGGAAATACTTCAAGCTATCAATGATTGGCAGCTAAGTACAACTACAGCTCGAGGAAAAAAATTAGAAAAACTATGTGTACAACTCCCTTCAGAATACAGAACGGTTGACTTCCCTTGTTACAGGAAAATAAATTTGAAGAAAGATGGTGTGTTTAGCGTGTTTGCGCGTCATAGTCTTCCGGAACGAATTTCCTCATGGTCTTCTTCCGTTGATGTCGTGAAGAGTTTTAAGCATGGTGTATCACTTAAAATAGGCGAACAATCCTTTATCTATCAAACTAATCCAGCTCGAAATGAGGTCATTCTTAATCTTATAGCAGTTTACAAATCGTGTTACTTTCATAATGCCCTCAATCAACACAGGAATAACATCAAGAATATTAAGCTAGGCATCGACCGCTATAAAGACACCCAGTCTGAAGTAGTATTAAAGAAGGAAGTAGTTACTCACAAAGACATTTATATGCTGGGTGGTCGCTCTCAGGCTTTTTGTATATCTCACCATTCTGACATCAAAAGCTTGTCATTGAGCAACTCTGTTTATGACATCACGACAAATACAATAATTATCTTTAAATGGTTAACCCCTGAAAAAACAAGTAAAGTTATTTCTAAGGTACTCACTAGGTACCCGCAACCATTTAATGTTTATAGTTTGAATTACGGATATGTAAGATCCAAGAAGTAATAGGAATGAGGGGGAATACAACACACTGGAATTATGAGGTAATATTATATGCGGTTTATATAATTACTCTAATTATTTTACTTCTCCAATTGACTAACACAGACAATACTATTACCGTCGTCCCGGATGATGGTAATGACCTACTCAGACGCTTGTATGACCAAGGCTAGATCAGGATTGATTGTCTCCTGATATCAGGGGAACCCCGGCAAGTTTGAATGTGCAATTAAAACTAAAATAGTCTGTAGGATATTCTGACAATACGGTAATCAATACGACACTTTGTTGATTACGTGAGTGCCAAGCTGTGCGTGGCTTTGAGTAGAAACTCTCTAAATATCTCATTACACCTCCCTTCTATTACCTTCGCCGCTTTCTATCTATTGAATGCCTTTTCATAAATTAGTTATCATAACAGTTATTCTTTCCATGCAACGATGCCCATTCTTCATTCATAGCAGACCTGATATCCTCCCAGTCTGTACGCTGTGTCACAAAAGCGGAAGTACACTGCAACGATTCACTTAGTAAAGAACGAAGTCATTTCTTTAATCTGCCTATATTAACATAAAGAGTTTCAATTAGTTTTTTTGCATTTTGGCTGTAGTGTAAGGCCCTATGGCAATTAGGACAAATTGCAACACAGTTGCTTGTGGTATCCGCTCCGGCTGATGAAAGAGGTACTACGTGATGTACTTCCAGATACGGACTGCCATCATTTAAATAAAACGGTGCCTTTTCACCACAATTTTCACAAATGCCTTTACTTTGCTGCAAGATCCAAGCTTTTACCGCTGGATCTCTAACATAGACCTTTTGAAGTCGCTCTATCGAGCTTGGTGATTTATATCCGTCTGGTTCGGTCAAAGGTTTCTTTATCAGTCGGCTAACCCTTGCGTTCAAAATTCTCTCATCATCTGTAGGCTGCAAGATATCTGATGATTCTCCATATATTACACGGTTCCAAAACTTTTCACTATTGACTGTAGGAACATATATTATTATTCGTTTAGTTCTATTACCTGAAGGTACTTCTTTTCTGCCTGTACTACTGAAATGGGATTGATAACTACACATTTCTTGGCGAATATCTCTAGGGCTATTGCCGACCAAAGCGAAATATTCACCTGGATGGATTTTTCTTTCAGCTATGGACGGCATGTGTTTTTTGGCTGTCGATGAGGCAAGATAGACAACGACGTTTTGCACACCGTAATTAATCAGCCGCTCAATAATACAATCGAGGGCTATATTGTAGTCTTTATTTCTGTGTGCTGGCCCCCAAGATTCAAGAATTAATCCATAAACCCCATCTTCCTCAACTACAGAGCACTCTGCATTTAGTTCAGTACCATCATTATCAAAAATTTGCATCGCATTTATCTTTTTGAGGTTTTATGGAAAATACTAGCTATAACTAGCAATATGAAATTTTCATTAAAAAATAATGTTATCTAGTTGCTATTCAATTGATAAGTAAGTATACCCCCCTAACTTCTTTAATAAGATACCTTAATGGAGAGCTTATGTGGGAAGCCTACATTAGGGAACTGAGAAGAGTTTTATGTAACTTTTATTACACTAACCAAGGCTGCCTTCGACAGTAAACTTGTTAAGTTTAAGAAATAAAAACAGCACAGTAAAAAAACCTAACCAACCACTATTTTTAACTACCGAAAACAACACTCAAAGCAGCATTACTTCCAACTCAACACTTTTGCCCCCCCTTAAATGCCTCAAATATTTTAATTTATAGTTTCTATAATATCAATATCACCGGAGCATTTAATGTAGCTTTAATGAGTGTATAGGATATCTGACTTTGTGTTCTCCAACTGAAAACATTCCTTATTTTAACTTAGCATAGTACATCATAGAACCATCCCCCCTGGATTAAGTAGCACACGCATTAAGATAATTTAACACTATTAAAAAGAACAAAGCTCTCCACCTGTAATCTCTGCACTGAAAAAGGGAATATAAATGAACAAACCAAGCTTAAAACTACTCGCGCTGCATTGTTATATCTATCATTAACTCTGGATAACAGTCGGATAAAGTTTGTAAATTAATACCCGGCGATGTCTTGTGATTATATATAATGCGCTTTCATATCGAAAGCGCATCCAATAAAACCTCATCAATCAACAATTATCAGCACTATTGCTATATTTTAACTAGACTTAAGGTTAGCAAGAGCACGTAATGGTCGTCTTTCCAGCTCGAATGTATCAATAAACTTAAGTGAAGATCTCCCATCAGCTAGCCCCATGGAATCAATCAGAGCATTTCGCTCAGGTTCCTTGGATTGCCATAGGGGATGTGTAACAACTGCACGCCAGAGTTCTTTTCCATCCTGAATTTCGATAAGAACAGGTAACGAATACTCTTTTAACAATTTGATTGTTGCTGGTCGTAGAGCCTCGACGTCTTCCGCTAACTGAAATGCTCTTTCTAGCCATCCCTTCATTTCCGGCTGGTTCCAGTCTGCGGCATTCAGACCACATGCGAATTCGGGCATAACCATCGCACGTAAATAGGCCAAACCTAAACGCCAGTCGAGTAAACCGTGATACTGGCGATTACCATAGCGCTGTATGCACTTGTAACACGCGGTTTGGCATTGAATCGGGTGATCTTTGCTTAAAAAATCAACCATCGGCCATTTGTTATTTTCTTCGAGAATCTCATGTAATAGTTTGACTATCAGAGGAAAGCCGTTAGCAGTAGCTGGTTCGGCAAGCCGTCTGCATAGTCCTGAACCGTTGATTAACGCATCGGCGATTTGCAGTCTTGGTTTACCAAGATGCAGTCGGGGTTCAAGCATTTCAAATTCATCTGGCGAAACATCCAGATAGAGCGCTGCCTTGTGCGTCAAGATCTGGGTCGCACTAATAGCCGCAGCGCGCGAAGGTAAATTCATGTACTCGCCATATCTGGCAACCATATCCATATTAAGGCGAGTATCGAATTTCGTTATTTCAAGATGAAGAGACTCTGTCTCTTTGCTTGATACAAGCCCAAAACTTTTATTCTCGCCGCGAAACTGCCAGCGTGGGTTATCGTGCGATTTTAGCCAATCTGAATCGATAGCCTGCTCACCATTAACTGGCGGGCAATATGTAGAAAAGGGCATTGGCGCTTTTTGATCGTTCACCAAGTCAACATTAAATCGTTCGCCTTCCTTTTCTCCATTAATGGGACCATCATTGAGACGTAGAATGGTCACTTCGCCGCGTTGCACCGTGAAGGAACCGCATTCTGTTGGAACGCCTTCATGTAATACTGTTGCTGTGGTTTTCAACGACATGCGAATAAAGCTATCCATATCGTCTTTGGGTTTGAAATCCGTACGAAAAGCAGCTGGTGTGATATAAAGCTTGAATTCTTTAGGGCTAATCGGCGTGCAGCAATCCTCGCAATTAATGTCGTTGTCAGGTTTATGTAGCTCTAGCTTGGCTGAACCACATGCCGGGCAAACTGCTATATGGCTGCATGACTCCTGCCACGAGCCTACCGTCGAAAGATCCGATATTCGGTTATTCTTGACCTGCGGTTCTTGATAATTACCAGTGAAACCTATTACCTCATGCTTTTTCTTATCCTTAATCAATACTGAGCCAGGAGCATATTCGAAAACTGCGAGATCAAGATCACGATCCATCGTCGACCATTCGTATTCTTCTTGCGCGTTAAGACCTTTTGTTTTCCTCAACCCCAAATAAAGGTTGCGCACCCTAGTCGGCATTCCATACATTGGTAATTTTCCGTGCTCAGCGAGGAAACGTGCAAGCCCCATATCCTCTCCAGTGACATAAATTTTCAGTTCAGAGATTTCATCAATTATGTTTTCCGCATTTAATCTTGAATTAAGACGTTGTTTTTGTTCTGGATCGAACGTTGCTGCTTTAATAAAGCGATTAAGTATATTCTGAGTTGCTTTCAACGCTCCCAGCAACCGCTCAGCCCAATTATTTTCATCGCTATGATAGTAATCATGCGTAGAAATATATTCGCCATGAATATCAGGCGGAACGAGTTTATCTCCAGGGAAAGCTATTCCCTTTTTATTATCCTCTTCACGTAAAAGATTAAATGCAGCTCTAAGCCATACTTTCCGCATAAGTCTTAATGGAATGGCATCGTGATCTACTGCCAAAAAAGGCGGCGGTGGTGGGTCTCCGGTGATCGCATGAGGATGAGCGAAATAGTAAGCATCATGAGTTCTTCCGCGGCAAAATGTGATAACGAAAGAAAAAGCCTGTCCACGTCGCCCAGCGCGGCCGACACGCTGCTGGTAGTTAAACCGCTGAGGAGGCATGTTGGCTTGATAAACCGACTGAAGTGAACCGATATCAATTCCAACTTCCATTGTCGTGGTAACGGCAAGCATATCGATTTCCGCATCTAATTTTTCGAGTTCACTCATTTCATCAACAAAAATGCCCTTAAATTTACGTAGGCGATCAGAGAAATCATCTGTCTGCCCCGTCAATTCCTCGACGTTCAGCCTGAAACGTTTAACTCCGTCTTGCTCTCCACGAACAATGCGTTTACCAAGAAAATTTTCCTTCCATAGCTTTTCGACAACTCCGCTGGGTTCAACTTCAAGTGGGGTTAAGCAGCGAGTACAATTATTAAAACCCAAATGTAAGTGAATTCGCCCACATTTTCTACATTGCCAATAACTATCGCCTGGCTTACTAACTTTGAGGAACAATTTACCTATCTTAATTCGCCCAGCCTTATGCTCAAGCTGAGAGAATTGATTTAAAATACGTGTCAAACCTTCTTGATACCCTCTATCACCGAATAATACTCTGGCAACGCGCTTAACTTTTTCTTTTTCAACATGACTGCCTTCATACCAATCACGGGTACGTGTAGAGTCAAAATATTTATTATCTGTAACGCGATACGCCCCTGAAAACACCCTTAACCATGCATCTAACTCTGGTAAGTCATCTTTATCTGATATACATGGATATGCCAGACCTGTTTCCTCAAGCGCGAAGAAGGTATTAGCAAAAATAACATCATCTATCAGCTCAAATTGATCGCCGGCGACTTTTGTTTTTATCTTCATTTTTTCATGAGAAGATAGTCCATCGCTATATTTAACGACCGTATCTTCTTTAGTAAAATTAGCATGCCAAACATTGCTATCCTCATCATCTGAACTGGAACGATACTTATATGGTGATATTCCCAACCCAACCAGCTCAGATGTAATCCTTCCGATTGAATCACCTTCAGACTCTAACAGCCTATCTATTTTTATGCGTTTATACTTATAAAGATTAGCAATGCTCTCTTGATTTTTTTTTATAGCATATAGTCGGCCGTACTCATTATCATCATTAGCCAGCATGGCTTTGGTCATCTTATCTTTAAGAATATCTTCTGAAATATAATTCTTTTCTGCTTCTTTAAGCATCGTTCTGGCCGCTGCGACCAATATTTCCCTGCGTAGATCGCGCAAGTGCAATCGTTCAATTTCTAGCGCCATAGATGCCGCATCCTGCCGACTATCTGAAAAAACAATACTCTTTGCTTCCGCACCGATCGCATGTAGCAATTCAAATAATTCTGTCGCCACAAGCTGGGATGACTTAGTCACACCAGTACGAAATGCGCGAATGGGCGTTCTGGTACGATTGCTGGCAGGCCGGCTGGAGTAGTCAATGCCACAGTTAGGACAGCAGAAAGGCTGCGCGGAGGGTCTCTTTGTCGGCTCGCCTTTTTTACCCGGAATTGTTTTTTGGAAATACAGATATCCGTGAACCGCGTCAGTATTTGTCGGAAATATTTCCTGCCCGATCGTCACAATGCCTGTAACAGGATTAAGCACCGCCTTATCCCAGACATCCCAACCTTTTTCGCAGCCTACCGGGCTTGAATGAGTAGTATCGACAGGCCAGAAAACCGCAAATTCATCCAACGTCATATCGTCGTAATATTCAGCGCCGGGGCGTTCTGGAAGATTTTCCAGATTGGTCGCCGAAGGTAATAATTCGATTGTCTTACCGCCCTTCTGTCCCTTCTGACCACCGATCAGTAATTCTCCACATGCCTCGCAGTACAACATCTCGAATAAACGGCGGCCTCGTTTCTCCCCCAGGCCTGCTGGAGCGTGCGACAAACCACGCTCCAAACAAAAATCGGAGAATTTCGCCTTTTGCTCTCCCGGCAATACGGAGGCGAAGAAACCCTCAATATTTCTGACGAATGTATGCACGCGAAAAGCTGGTGTGACGTTAGCGGGTTTATCGCATTCTATCTCCGATTCTGGCAGCGCACGCACCAGCATTAATCCGCGTAATGCTAATTCCAATTCACCTTGATTACTTGGGTCTTCCTTCAGAAAAACCTTATCAATGATTATTCCCGGCGGCATCGCTCGCGGCAAATCGCTGCCATCTTCTATACAAGCATTGGTCAGCAACGCTGCTGCTTTCTCAGCTGCTTGTTTAATGCCTTGCATGCTATTTTGCGCTTTCACGTCTAGAGCTATGAAGACATTAGATAAAGCCTGACTAAGCGCGTCCGTCATTTTTAGATTGCGTACTACATTTTCCTGCCCCTCGAGGGCAACACGCATCAATGCGGCGAAAGGCCGCACAGCGATTTTTCCTTCTGGTTTCAATGGTACATAGGGTATTCCCTTAATGACGCAGTTACGCCAGAAATCAGGATCATCACGACCGGGATCGAGAGAATCGCGGCAAGTACCGAAGGGCGAAAATAGATCGCGTAGGTATTTACGAGATTGCTCTCCATCCACGCCATCCATCGGCAGCGATGCTGAAGACGCGAGTAAACGCAGTTTGTAGCGATGTTTCGGGTCGTCAAGCCCGAGTCTTACAATTAGCGACTTAATCAACATCGCGGTCTCAGTTCCAGCAGAACCACGTAATAAATGCAACTCGTCAAATACCAGATAGAAGTATGCGTCGTTATTATTCATTAACCATTCGCGCGTAGCGTCAAATATACCGTCTTCGACTTCGCGCGAAAGCATTGCCCCGAGCATTGAGGCGTTAGTGACGAGGAGGTCAGGCGGAGCAGCCTGCATATCCCAGCGAGACATCATTTCCCCGCCGTCTGTCGAAGGAAATATATATCGAGTCTTTTCCACAGTGTTTTCTTTTTCATCGAACGCGCGTGCAGCCTGCTGATCGCTATCAATACGTTTCAATGCCTTACGTAACTTTTCAAGATTACGAGCACGGCGACTTTTTTCCGATTTGACTCCGGAAAGACGTGGATGGCTGGCATAGCCTGTAATCGGTGTTGCGCTGGTATATTGCCCAAAGAATATCTTGTTTCCGGAGAAATGCTGCTCCATAACCCCACGCGCCCCTTCGGAATCCAGCGTTTTACGCAAACGCGCCATTTGATCTTCAACCAGAGCGTTCATCGGGTAAAGCACCATCGCCCTGAGGGCCGCCGGGCGTTGTTCTCCTTCTCGACGAGAAGTCCAGTTTGTTTTTTCGCCAGTCCACCACCGATTTTGCAGATAGCCTTCGCGAGGCGTGGCCCAGCTGACAGCCTCATTCGATAATGCAGCCAATATAGGCAACATAAAACTTTCGGTTTTTCCCGAACCTGTACCAGATGTCACGATGCCGGGTCTACCGGGAAGAATACCGCGCTCCAGCATTTGCGTCTGGTGGCTATACGGTGCATGGACTGAACGACGCGACCAGACTTCGTCACCTAGTTTCGAATCAAATAGACCGGATAACGCTAGTTCAACGAACGCTTTCCGTCCTTTGGGAGACAAGCTATTGAGCGGTCCACCGTCCATCTCGGCCAGAGCTTCAAGCGTTTTATCAGAAGACTCATACCGCAAAACAGGTTCAATGTAAGGCTCCGCTGCAAATTCTCCGCGACTATTCAAAAGATTGCGTCTTGAGGCCGCGACTGAAGGATCGGCAATTCGAAAGCTAGTTTCTATATATGAAATGAAGAAGTCCTGAATACGGCGAAAACCGCCAATAGGGTCTAACATGATTTCCTTCTCCTATAATTTATTGGGCAAACATCTCGTCATTATTTAAATTTGCATATAAATCGACTAAATATTTTTGATGCATCGCTTTGTTTTCAGTATCAAGCGGCACCACCTCATGTGCCGTTCTCATCGCCCGTAGTGTATTTGCTAGATCCAAACGTCCGGCTGACATTTCATCCGCGATAGCGAGCTTGTCAGGGAAAGAACCTTGCGATTTTGGACCGGGGTCCAGTTCGCTATGATTTTCTGAAGAAAGATATAAAGGAGATAGCGCAATCGCATCCCTAATGACGACATTTTCCATTCGAAGGCGAAGATGTTGTTCCTTAATTTCCTCCGTTTCTTCACAATCTTCGTTTTCAATGGTGCCGCAAATCAGAAAGCGTCGGTGCAAATCACCTCGGTACAATCGATCTTTCAGTGCTGGCAACCAGAAACGCACAGCGGAACACTCGACACGTTCAATCACGGCGAGGATCGTTCGGGGACAAGAAGCCTCACTCAACAATAATCCTTGGTAAAGCGGCGTCGCCATATTATTTCCCGCACGAACCCACAGATCCTCGCAGGAAATTATCGTTGGATCGGCGATCTGTCGAATTGAGCGGCCTGAAGAAATCAGCGATTCAGCAACAGCAAGGAAGTCTTGTGTTTCCGGACCAAATAACAACGGACATTCACCGGCCAACATTAACGCAAGAAATTGCGTCATCAATATTTTTCCGCCAGGTGTCAGCAATTTGTTCTCTCTAACGAGCTGGCCGAATTCTTCGCATGATACTACTCTCGCTTGCGTCGGAAGACATACTTTGGGGAATACTGAATAAGCCATATAACGAAACTTCTCAGCAATCGCGACATCCATCTTTTCGAGTTCAATTTTTGCCTGAGCAGTACGTTCTTCGGTCTCTCTTAAAGATGCTAAACATGCTTCATGATCGTAGGTTAAGGAAGCCAATATATGATGCTGATTTTCGTTCTGGGCGCATAACTCATTGTTGGCGTCTTTCAGACGGCTAATTTCTCTTTCGAGATACTCTTTTTCCTGATTGAACGTTTTTTCTATATCCGCTTTATTTTCTGCAAAATCAGTCTGTAATTTTTCTTTTTGGAGCTGCCATAATTGTGCAATCTCCTCCTCGATTTCGCTTTTCCTTGTCTTATCAAAAACGGTCATTTCCATTTCAATAACTTCACGACGTCGAAGCCGTTCAGCCGAAAATTCATTATCGAGCGCCTTATGCTCTTGGGCGCGCAACTTGACTCGCTCTTCTTCCGCGATGCTTTGTATCTGATGCTCGAGAAGGCGGGTGATGTGCTGGTCCTTCAATACAGCTTCGGTAAATTGACGAGTCAGAGAATCCTGCTCTTCCAGTTTCTTAGCCAACTCTCCTGCCCGAAGCATTTGAGCAGCAGCCAGAAGAGCATCGACGCCGGAAGATAATTTTCCGTTTTGCTCGTCTGTATGCGCTCGAAGCCATGAAGAGATCTCGACCGTCAAATCAGCGCAGGAAAGAAGTTGAATAACGTATTCGATGTACTGCTTATCCGGCGTCCAGTCATGGATCTGGGTAGGCAACGCATCGACATCGGGCATATAAAACAATTTTCCGTTATCAGATATGCCTGATACGGAAATCACGCCGTCTTCACGGAAATCATATTCATAGACGTTCTGACTCTTGGAAATGATCAGACAGCCAGTTTTCGACTCAGTCAGATTTGCCAGAATCAAGCCATCCGGCCCAAAACGAATAGCCCACAACCCCGGTTCGCCATCTGTCGTTATGCCATCAAAGCTTAATTGGCGACGCGCTTCCAGCAGCGACTGGCCAGAAGATAAATCATAATAAGGATAAATACGCCGAGTACGTTTCGCCTGCGCTCTGTTGCGAGTACCAGGCCCAACATGAAAAGCGGCCCATTCGCCCTTACGGAGCGGCAAAGCATCAGAATCGTTAAACTCAACCTCACCCGTACGAGGAAATAGTTTCTTAGGGTTCTCGATCGTACGCCAGCCATCAGGTGTTTCCTGCGCAATAGCTGTAAGGTAGGACTGATAATTTCTGCGATCATATTGACCCAGATACAAAGGGATGTTGCCCATTATTAATTTTCCTTATTATCCCAGCGTCAATGTTAGTCGACCGTTTCTCCATATCGGACGTATTCTTCCGCCAGAATGGCGACTGACTGAAACTAGTCGGCTTGAATCGTCCTCGCCATTTGACGAGAGAGAATAAAAACATCCCGGAAGTAGCGACTCTAGCCAGTGGAAAGATATGTCATCGACGGGATAGGTGTAACCGGAGTCCATCGGACCTCCGTTTCTGAGCGCGTGACGCCGTATTCCCGTAGCCAATACGTCGGGCAGGCCACAATCATTGATAAGACACAGCAGATGATTTTTAGCGACGCGTTCAAACATGGGTTCCCTGTTATTTGCGCCAGCGGCGATAATAGCTGCGGTTCGGGAAAGATAATGTGTTGTTTTTCTTCCGGAAATAACCCGATAGATATCATGATCTCGCCCCCCAGGATGAGTATGCAGTGACAGCGACGCAGATTCTTTATCCTGGATACCATGTTGCTGAAATCGCCCTGAATGCCAGTCCCAGACCGCAGCTAGATCATGTAATTCAGCAGCGCGTTCTGTCGTGGCTAGTGAAAGCGGTATTGTATCGGATGACGATGAGGCTTCGATTAGCGGCCATCCTAGACGCTGAGATAACGCAACAGGATCAGCAAGTACAGCGCCAAACACAGGGGGCGACCAAAGGCTAACGCCGCAACGACGAAAACTTTTTCCGCCCAACCCAGCGACCACTTTTTGAAAATCATCCACCAGTCTGGCGCAGACTGCGCCTTCCACAACAATTAGAGAATTTTCTCCGTTACGAATATGAAGCAATGAAGATTTAACCAGCGTCCATGCCCGGCCTTTCCATCCGGGACGCAGGCGTGGCTCGATCAGACCCGCATTTTGTAAACAACGAATCAAATGCCATACGTTGATCTTCCCGTCTACAAGCCTTAGAAGCGCGATTAACTCGGCCTCTTCCCAGCCGCTTGCTCCGCTGGCGTATATCGCCTCCAGAAGATGATCGCAACATACTTCGCTATCTTCCCATTGAAACTGACCTTCGAAATTAAATGTCGGCACCTTTAGTGAAGACGTCGACCAGTCGCAAAACGGCTCAAACCGGTATCTTGCACTTTCGCCTAAAGTCGGGTGCGGTACAGCGTAGGTGAAAAAACGCGCGCGACGCCGCCACGGCGGAGTTTTTTCTCCCGTCTCAAGCGCTGGCTCGATGGAAAGTTCACAGTTAAGAGGTACAGAAGAAATCAAACGGCCATCAATTACAGAAACGTTGATTCCTGCTTCATCATTCCCAGATGAATATATTTTGTATCGTAGCGTATCTGACTCAATAAAAGGCAAAAATGCGGGTAATCCCAGCCATCCGCCGGGGAGGCGTATTCCACCGTATAGCTGAGGGCGCGTGACGTCATCACCCTGAGTGCCCCATGAGGGTCTCAGTAAGCGAAATATATCCATCGCCGAGACTAGGTTCAGAGGCTGGACCGTTAAAATCCAATCGTCCTCTACAATATAACCGTTGAGACGCTTGCTTATCTGTACGGAATGTTTACTGGATAAGGCAATATGAAACCGTTGCGAGTTTACGTCAGGAGACGGTTTCGCTCTCCAGCGCCCGTGCCCGATCTCATCAAAAAATAGTAAGCCGGCCTGCGACGCCTTGCCCAGATTTTCGCTGCTCCCTGCACCACGGTCTTTAAGAGCTTTGGATAACACAGGATAAAAAACGGTTTCGCCTGTATCGCCCACACTACTGAAATAACATCGTGAACCGTCAAAGTCGACATACATATCAATAATGATTTGATGATTCGGTGCGCCGGATGATATTTCGAACGCCCGTTGACGCAGGCGCCAGAAAGGCATATCGAATAGTGCGCGGTGCCCTAGTAACCACGCGTCTCTGAATTCTGCGTAAGCCTCCTTCAGCGCATAAGAAACGCCAGGTCTTTGAATAACAATCTGAAAACACTTGATTAACTGGCGCGGATCAGCGGCCGCTTGCGGATAACGTTCCAAGCACTCGCTCATCAGGCGTAGATCGGCTTTATTAGGGAATGCCAACCGCAAGGTGTGACCGATTTGAACCCAACCATCCCGCGGCGGCAGGACAAGATGCCGGTAAGACTCACCTTCCAGAATTCGTTGGTTAAGCCATTCGGCTAATGCCTCCCACATCTGGTTGACGCCAGATAAATTCTGAAAACTATGCGAGGTCTGCAGCCAGTTCTGTAGCTTCAGACGAAAGTCATTGCGCTCTTCCTGTGCGTCGAATTGGCTGCTAATAAGCAACGTCATGACCAGATAAGTAAAAAATCCGGGCGTATCACGAGTCGACTTTTCTATCATGCCGTATTCAAGGCGCTGTGGCAGATCCCGTATTTTTGACATACAGGTTCGAAACGCTTCTTCAATTTCATTCGCATTAGCACTGCTGTCAGCGAATGCTGCCGCAAGCGTCGACGGCGTAACCTCAAACCAGCGAATATCCTGCGCGTCGCCGCCGGCACCGAACCGGAGAAAATAATCAATCAGTTTACTTTCCCAACCATCGGGCGTAACGAGAGACGTCCAGTTCATTCAGGTATATCCTCCGTCCGCTGACTATTGATTCGGATTGCCATCACCAGTGGCTCCAGAATACGTTCTGCCAGAAAACGAACGGGAGGAACGGCAAGGCCGTCACCTATCACTTTGAATGCTGACTGATACGCAGCTGGGAGGATGAAATCATCCGGCAACCCCATTAACGCCGCCGCTTCTTTGACCGACAACAAACGCGTTTTCACTTGGCTACCTTTTACAACGATAATACGAGGACGAGAAGCTCCGCCTTTTGGCGTTCTCAGGCAACCAAGAACTGTCGAGAACGTTATTTCGGTCCGTTGCCGGTTGACGCCTTTTTCTTTGCGCATGCGTAAATAAAGGCTGCCTGCAATTGTCTCGCCGGATGCCTGCGCGTTCGCCAGACGCGCCAAATTAGCCGGTGCCATCATACTGATAAGCCGTTGTGTTTCCTCGGCAGAATGCCATAGCGCGTTTTCATGCTCAAAATCGATTAAGTCGTCCAGTTCCCTCATTCTGGCGTCTGGTAAATCGCCAGGCGACCACCAGATCCAGTCATTGCGAGCTTCCTTCGCCAGCGCATCGCAGGCGCGTAGGAGCGAAGGTGAATGCCATTGCGACAAAGGTTCTTCTGAAACCAAACATTCAGGAATGGAAACATGGCGACTAATCGCAACAACAAATACGCGGGGGCGGGACTGTGGTAGAAAGTGCTTTGCATCGATGATTATTGCGCCATACCGATAGCCAGTTTTGCTTAGCTGATGGCATATCGCGGCGAAATGGCTCCCCTTATCCAGCGTCAGCAATCCAAGAACATTTTCAAGAACAAGAATCGGCGGCTTACGGTTTTCCTCGCCGAGCTTGCTTATTAAATCGAGGAATGGCCATATCGCACCGGAACGCGTGGTTTCATCCGCACTGGAATCTCTTTCGCCAATTCCCAAGCCATTACCGGCCAGAGACAAATCCTGGCAAGGAAATGACGCCCAGCTTAAATCAGCGTGGAGAGGCAGTTCAAAGGAGGTAACCTCTCGAACATCACGCATGTCGAGATGTTCGTCACCCCAGTTATCGATGTAGGTCGATGCTTTTATCGGGTCCATGTCGTTGGCAAAAAGGCATCGCCATTGTTTTCCCAGCCCAGCCCTAGCCATACCGCCGCCCGCGAAAAACTCATAGAAACTAAACCCTGCCTCGTAAGGTTCTGTTAAATGATTGTCACTCATGGCAGCCTTAGTGCTCATGACCTGACCATAAAATAGTATTGCTGAATCGGGGCATCGTTCAATTTCCTGAAAGAGGTATTCTTAACTAGATAGTCTATAAAATCAGGAAGATAATATCTATATTGATAATTGTATCGGTCATGTGACAAAGCATGAAAATAACTGAAAAATAAGATATTTTTCGAAATCATCAAGCAAGACTGTTGAATCGGCAATGTTAGAAATGCAAACAGTCAGCATCTGTGCTGTAAATTGTTTTTTATTTAGAAAAATTCACTATTGGAGCAGATAACTAAGATGTCATTTTCCATTCTCCCTTGGTCTGAGCTGGCACCACGATATGATGGGACAATTTTGCTGGGCAACGGTGCAAGCATCGCCGTCAGTCCTCGTTTTGCATATGGCTCTCTTCTTGAACACGTCACCCAAAAAGAGAGTCTGGAGGCAGATGTACGAAAACTTTTTGACTTTTTTCAAACTAAAGATTTCGAACTCATTCTGCGTATTGTTTGGCAGGCGTCAAACGTCAACAAATCATTAGAAATTGAAGATGCCCGCACTCATGAGGCCTACCTACGAATACGTGAATGCCTTATTCAAGCTGTACGAGATGTGCATCCTGAGCATGATGAAGTTGACGAACAGCTGCCATATATTTACGAGTTTCTGAAAAGATTTAACACGGTCATTTCGCTTAACTACGATCTGATCGTCTATTGGGCAATGACATATGGTCTGGATCTCAACGACCATCATCGGTTTAAGGACTGCTTTCTTGCCAGAGGCCTTTTTGAGCAGGACTGGCAACGGTTAAGAGGAATGCTTGGAAATGAACAATCGAATACACTTGTTTTTTATCCACATGGCAGCCTCATATTGTGCCGTAATCGTATTGAACAAGAGAGTAAAATTCATATTAGGAATGCAGGTTTACTTGAATCGATTCTGAAGCGGTGGCAAAGCGAGGAAGTTGTTCCTCTGTTTGTTAGTGAAGGAACGCATGAACAAAAAGTAAACTCGATTCAGAGCAGTTTTTATCTTTCAACGGTTTATCGGGAAGTACTTACCGAACAGCGTGAAAATCTTGTGATTCTAGGCTGGGGAATGGGAGAACATGATGTACATCTACTAAAACGAATGGCTAGTGCAGGCATAAAAAAAGTCGCAGTATCTGTATTCAGAAGAGACCAAGCATATTGCAATAGAGCCAACCAATTAATCAAAGATAATCTTGGAAAAAACATTTTGATAGAGTTTTTTGACAGTGAAAGTCCCGGATGCTGGAATCAGCAGCCAGAAATTTGATGCAGGGACTGTAATTGATAATAGTATAGAGGCATGGCTAAGATGGCGCGTTACCATGCTTTTTTTAAGCGATTCCTGTAAATTATTCTATTCAATTGCCACCATATTAAAGGTTAGCACCCAGACGATCACCGAACTCGATAATAAAACGGTTCATTGTCAGCCTCCAGTTGTGGATCGACATAATACATTTCTTCGACTCATCATTGATAGCCAGATAAATCACCTCATAGATCGAGTAGTCTACCGGGAACACCTTGCGCTTTGTAATAGCTGCATGTATTCACCAACATAGTGGGCTAAGGTTCGCGTTAACTGAGACATCTAATCTGCAAGCAGTGCCACATATTTACAGCAGCAAAGAGAGCACTGCAAAAAAGTTGAAAGGCCGTTGTAGAAGTTGGTCACCAGCTTTTTGTTGTGCGCTTTCTGCGATTTGTTCGGCATTTATTTATGTGGCGGTTAAGTAAGTCAGGTCAAATTAAGAGGGCATGCTTTCTTAGCTCTCTGATGAATCATCAGTCACTCAGAAAACTGATCGGTAAAAACGATCGATAACGATTTATCGATCTATCAAAACGATTATCTTTGCCACCGCCGCGTTGTTTATCCTTCCCATTCATTAACCTGCATGCATCGGTTTTGTGCCCACCAGCCTGCACGGATGCCACCTCCTCAGGAATGCCCACATGAAACGCTGCGAGCGTTGCAACAAAAAGCGCGGTTTCATTGAGCACCTGCTGTCCACGGATAAAACGCTTTGTGAAGAGTGTTTGCATGACTTGATGCGTGAAGTCCGGGAGAAAACATCAGTGCCAGTCAGGCCACGCAAACGTTGAGAAGTGTTGACACTACTATGCCGAACCCCGTTGATGTCAGCGTTATTATCCCTGCATGGAATGCAGCCAATACCATTCGCGCACTTATCAACCAGCTGTTGAGCGAACACAACGTCAGCATGGAGATCATCGTGGTGGACGACAGTTCCACAGACGACACCCGCCACATCGTCGCCAGTGTTGAAGACCCGCGCCTGGTGCTAGTGACACAGTCGAACCAGGGGGTTTACGCGGCACGAAACGCTGCGCTAGCGATTCACCGGGGGGAGTGGCTGATGTTCCTCGATGCGGATGACGAGGTGAGCGACGGGTTTGTTTATAACCGCTGGCAAAAAGTGCAGGCAGCACAGGCCGATGTGATGGTTTGCAACGGCTGGCGGATTGAGCCTGACGGTCGTAGCAGAGCGATACATACCCGCCAGCCTTACGGGCAGTTGCTATCGGGCCATGACTGGATCCGTCACTGCGTCACACAACGCGAATGGCCGCACTATCTCTGGTTGCAGATTGCACGTTCATCCTGCATCCGTTTGCATCATTTGCAGTTCCATCCGGGCAAAAGCCATAAAGACATTCTCTGGACAATTGAACTGGCTCTGAACAACGCGCAGTTCTTCATCGCTGATGATAAAGATTACGCGTACCGAATTAACACGGCCTCCATCACCAACCGTGCTGATTATTACGATGTCAGGGCGATAAGTTACCTGGAAGTAATTGCTGAAATAATTCGGCTTAGTGAGCAACCTGAGCATCAGGCCGTGCGCAGGTATCTGCTCCGGCACGCACTGGTAGAGTCCCGTCATTTTCTGGGGCTCTACCGCAATAACGTTCGCGATAAGGCGGTAATGCGGTAATGCGGTAATGCGGTAATGCGGTAATGCGGTAATGCGGTAATGCGGAGCAGTTTCCATGAGCGGGTTTACTCCGGTAGCTTGTTTCGTGGCATAAGTAATTTCAGCGATCTGTGCTTTTATCTGAAGTTATGGCTGAGGATGCGGGGCTGGAATTAAAACCAGTGGGATGAGTGCGGGTCTCACTCCCTACCGGGTGGTCTTCTAAAACTAAGGCGAATACAGGTATCAGGACTGCCTATTTTTGCTCAAAATCCATTCATCGACTTCCGACTCCAGCCAGCCAACCGCTTTTACTCCAATTTTTATCCTCAACGGAAAAGTCGGGTCATAACGGGTCGAATCCGGGTCAAGCCAGTCATATACCGTTGAACGACCAATTCCTAACTTCTTGACAAGTGCCGGTATGCGCAGGATTTTAACGGCTGCTGGTTCCATGATAAGGCTTCCTCTTTTGGTTTGCTTTGGACGGGAGCCAGACTATCTGCTGCTGCAGTTGTGCAACATACGGCTGCAATACCTCATTTTTTACGGAGTGCAACTAACTGAAATATAGATGATTTTAATTTTGATAATTTTATCACTGCTCTGAAAACTACTTTCAACAACAAGAGCGCAGCATTGTCGTTGAGACTCAGGTTGGCTGAGCGGGAACAGGAAGAGGCGGTTTCAGATGCCAATGAATATCACGAGTTTGTACTATCGCTGGTTGAAAGCATGTTTAAGAATCCGGTAGTACGCCGTAAGTTTGATGATCAAGTTCACAGGATGACATTTGATGAACCGGTCACAACTCGCGAAACTATAGGTGATCTTGTTTTTCTGGCTGATGTTAACTGGCATCTGGGACTTGGACTCCTGAACACGAATAAAAATGAAGCGATAAAGTGCCTTCTCCGGGGTATTGAACACCTTGATTACTGCCGAGGTCTCGCAGATGAAGAATTGTGGCAACAGGATCAGGCCGTAAAAACGGACGTTCCCACGCAGGGTGGCAAAAGTAAAGCAGCTCGCTTTGATGCCGTTAAAACTGAAATTATCAGACTGTTGCAAGAAACGTGCCCCGCAGGCGGGTGGAACACTAAATTAGAAGCGTTAAAAACCATAGAGAATGGAATAAATAAACTGGAATGGCCATCTGCCCGTGATCGAAATAATCAGTCCAAAACGAGAGATGAAATATTTGCAATGAAGATGCACAGGGTTGAGGTCTGGTCAAGTCAGGATCAGAAAATCAAAGCTGCATTTGATAATGTCGTAAAGCCTAAAAAGAAATAGCTGTGATTAAAGCCAAATATACTGGCAGCCGATATGACCAGACTGCCAGTTTTATCCGTACATACTACCTGCGACTCGAACCAATAGAACGATACCCATCACCATAGGGCTTAGAATAATTTTTCACCATGCAATCAATATTACGCAGCAGGTCAGTCGCTTCCTGCATATAATTGGCTGAATTGCCATGCAGATAGCAACATGCCTTTTCAGGGAAATGAACCAATTGCCGGTGTTGCTCCCATTCCAGACTTAACGCACTACACCATGCCTGTTGAATTAAGGCAGCCAGGCTGTTATCGGAATCAAAATTGCCTGACCCCTTGTAGATATTTTTATTCAGCAGAAGCAGAACATGATAATGCTTGCGACGATTAAGCTCACCAAGCTCTCGCACCCAGATATAACGTAAGCGATTACGCATGGTGCGATTCCATCGTTCGCTACGCTTCCGGCAGTCCACCGCTAACTTGGCTTTAAAGGATCCAATAAAGCGTGTGATTTCTTTGCTGGATATTTCATACCGATAATCCTTTGAAAAGCGCAAATCAACCCGTAGCGCTAAAGTACGAGGGAATTGCTCAACAGCATCATGAATGACATTCATAAAGTCCTGTCGATATTGTTCATTATGAGAACTATTATCCATTTCAATACCTTTAAGTTAATTCGATTAATTATGACAGCAGACTAAAGCGCAACCATTGCAAGCTTATTCGTTGCACACACTACGCATGAGTAATAAACACTGACGAGTGATTAATGATATGTACCTACACTCAATTGATAACAATCTAGGATGACTAGACCATTAGATCAATGCATTGATGGTTAATGAGTATGTATAATTAACCATCAATGAATATGATGGAGGTATACGTATATATAATACTACACCGACAGTTAAATATTAATTATTCAGACCAAAGCAATAGTATGTGCCCATGACTGATGGGCACATGAAAAACAAAGCCTCAATAATTTCACTCTGAAATTAATTTATTGTAATTCTATTAAATTTAGCTGCTACAACTTGCTACAGTCGCAGGTGTAGCAACTCAGTAGTACTCAAAAACAGGGTTTTTAGTGAAAGTATTACCACGAAAATTACGACCTCTCAGCACCAACCTTGCTCCATGGAGTGAGAAGTCAATTTCAATGGCTTTTTCTTTTTTCAGGTTGCTGATTACTTTATCCAGTAATCTACCTTTCCGCAGAACATTAGGTCCAGACCTTCTGATATCATTATATTTGATATCAGCATCTGAGCGATAATATTCACGGCGCAGCCATGATAACAAGAGCGCTTCATAGTAGCCTTCTTCATAACCAAAAAGATTAATGGCTTGTTTCATGTACCATTCGCATATCAACCATGCACTTTCGACATGCTCCTTTTCAATCGGACGCTCACCCTGGGTAAAGTAACTCAGTAAAGCTGATAAACGAGCAACATTATTAGCAAGCTTGGACGCAAAGTCATTCATGTTGGCGTAATCTTCATCCGGACCGATACGGCTTTCAATCAGATTATAAATTTCCTGCCATTCATACAAAGCAGCAGGAGTGAAGTACAGAGTTTTTTCAGAAGGCACTTCATCCTGTAAATCTTTCTCATTCAGAAGTTCATTTATTCGTTTATGGAAGAGTGTCAGATAATGAGAGTTTTTTGGGCGCTCATCGATATATCGCTCACCTTGTGTGGAAAGCTGTTCATCAATATTAACTATCAGGCAACGCGCAAAGAAGCCACTACCGCGGGCTTTTTCTCCCTGGCGCCTTAAATATAAATCAAAAGGTTTTTTCTGCACCATCACAGACAAGGTGATGCGACCATTTACGATAGTAAAACTCGGCGACGTTTTTCGTTCAACACTAAAAGGAACGCCATCCCACATTGAGCAAGTAAAGCTGAATTCGTTCATCACTTTACGATCCAGAATATTTGTTCCCTCATCGGCAATCAATCCTACGTGCGAACCATGATTATACATCGCATGTTGTAGAGCCTCGGGAGTGACGTTGTTATAAATGAGTTTGTTCATTTTGGGCAGAAAAGGCTTTTCAAGTTGCAATTCGACTAACGCATCAGACAATGCAGCAGTGCATTGCCCCTTGACTGTTTTTTTCCTGATTTGACTCAGAATACCTTTTTCTCTCTCACGCCATGCCATCAGCCTGGCACCATGACCTGACTTCAGTTCATCAGACTGTGCCAGTTTGATTTTGTCATGTTGATAAAATGGTGCGAGAACCATTCGGTCAACGGATGTTTTTCTTTCTCCAGAATTAGCAATTACCAGAGAAAAAATAGAGGTGTTATATTCAAGACTATCATTCACCCTCACTTTTATTAAACCCTGGCATGCCAGAGAGAGCGCGCTAATAACAGAGGATGTTATTAAAGCCCGTGGGGCTTGTGTATGCTCCGCTATATCATAAATGGTTTCACGAATGAGCTCAGGAAGTGCATTGACTGGAATGTTAGACATGTTTCGCCTGTAGTCTGTTGGTATGCAGTGGTAGCAATTAATAGCAAACCCGATCGCACGTCAATATCAAAATAAATATCGAACCAAATTGCATTTTATAAGACCTGGCTGGATGTTTTGTTTCTCACTGGAGTCGATTGGACTGAAATAGACAAATCAGGATGAATTATAAAGTTGATGAGGTTACACATCAGGGTTTTTAAATCACCCTCCCGCAAGAGGAACTTCACATTTTCGCTGCTTTAATTTTTATTTGAATTCCCCTCGGCATTATTGACTCACTGTCTTTTTTCACGAACAAGTAAAAACGCCAACGAAAAAAATTTTTAAATAATTTTAAGATATATATCACTCTACTGAATTCCCTCCCATTTGACTACTTCAGGCCATCCACACCGGATGGCCTTTTTTATGCTGAGAACGCCTATGAAAAAACCTTCAGGTTATGCCCTTATCCGTCGCCATTTGCGGCGTTATCCGCGAGTGCTACGCCAGACGCTAATTCACGAACTCAATCAGCTTGTCACCTATGAGCCAGTGATTGGCATTATGGGCAAAACCGGTGTCGGCAAATCATCGCTTTGCAACGCGCTATTCCGCAGTGAAGTCTGTGATGTGAACGCGGTGGAAGCCTGCACCCGACAGCCACAGCGTGTGCGGTTACGGTTTGGCAATCACTGTCTGACACTCGTGGATCTCCCCGGCGTCGGTGAAAGCCAGCAGCGCGATGGCGAATACTGTGATCTCTACCGCCAGCTGTTGCCTGAACTGGACATGGTGATTATGGGTACTCAAAGCTGATGATCGTGCATTCTCCATTGAAGAGCAGTTTTATCGCGATGTGCTCCAGCAGTTCAGTGGACCGCTACCACCGGTTATCTGGGTGCTGAATCAGGTGGACAAAATCGAGCCAGCGGAACAATGGCGCTGGCCGTCGGCACAGCCTTCGCCTGTACAGGCTGAGCATATTGCGCTGAAGCAGCAGGCGGTGGCCCGACAGCTTGGCCTGGCAGAAAACGTCGTCTTACCAGTCTCGGTACGCGGTCGCTACCGGTTGCCCGCGCTGGTTGAACACATCATTACTCACCTCCCAAAGCAGGCCCGCAGTCCGCTGGTGCCGCACCTGCATCCGGGTTACCGCACCAGCAGCATTATCAGCACTGCCCGCAGCAGTTTTGGCGAAGGCGTCGTGGAGGTTATAGACCGTGTGATTGACCTGGCTCCGCTGCCTCAGCTAGCCCGCAGTGCGCTGAAGGCCGTCACGCATACTGTTGCCAGCGTGGCGGGTTCAGTCTGGTCATTTTTCTTCAGGTGACGATCAGAATCATCGAACGGTCCGATCGGTTATCTTCATCATCGCCCACCAGCCCCGGACTATAAAATCCGGCTGACATGAGCGCACAACTCATTACCGATGAGCAGGGCTATATGGTGTGCCATCTTTGTGGGCCTGACAAATCAGACCATCATCTGATGGCTGACTATCCGAAAGGTGCAAAGGAAAAAGCCGTCAACTATACCCGCGTCGGAGAAACGAGCCGCTACGCCATTCTGATGTCATCCGATGCACCAGAAACTGCTGCAAATCAGATGCCTGACTTCTGGTATATCGATAAGCAGGCTGATTCTTCGTCCCTCACCAGTATTGTTTTCGACGAGGACCATTCGAATCTCTCCCGTGCTGAAAATATCATCGTTACCTGGGCTAACGGCAAACGTAATGGGTTTGCGCTGCCCGACTGAATATTTATCCCCCTGACATCACAACTGCAGACGCCCCGTTCGAAAGAGCGGGGCGTTTTGCTTTATGCCGAAAAGGAATCGTTATGAATCAAACCACATCAACCGTCACCCCCGTTTCCGTACCCGATGCACAGCGTCTTCACTTCTGGCCGAAGCACTTCGGCAAAATCCCTCAGTGGATGCTGCTGGAACCTCGCGCTTTCGCCTGGATGGATCGCCTGTGCGAAGCCTACAACGGTGGGTACTGGAATTATTACACGCTCAGCAACGGCGGTGCTTTCATTGCACCTGATTGCGAAGACAGCTGGGCCATGTTCAACAAGCTGAATGGCAACAGCTCGGAGATGAGCAGCGAAGCCGCTGGCATCAGCGTTTGCCTGCTGAACTGGAGCCATCATGCCTGCAGAATCGGAAGCCCCGCCATGAGTGAGCACTACTATCACCTGCGTGAATTTGCGCTGAGCCATCCTGAGAGCAACGCCATCATGCACATCATCGACTGACGGCGGAGAACATCATGGAAAATACCGTATTGCCCCATCCGCTCACTTCACACCGCACTATAAAACGCGCCCTGACACTGTTGGAAAATCACCTGCGCGAACCGGGCGTGGCGTTTACCTCAGCAACCGCCACCCGCGACTGGTTGAGGCTGAACCTCGCAGGGCTGGAACGGGAAGTGTTCATTGTGGTGTTTCTGGACAATCAGAACCGGCTGCTGGCACACGAAACGCTGTTTTGCGGCTCTATCGCCAGCACGGAGATTCATCCCCGCGAGGTGGTGAAAGCCGCATTACGCCATAACGCCGCCGCAGCCATCTTTGCCCACAATCATCCCTCCGGTCATGCCGAACCCAGCGATGCCGACCGGCGCATTACCGAGCGACTGAAAAAAGCGCTGGCGCTGGTTGAGGTACGCGTGCTGGACCATCTGATTGTCGGCAGCAAAGAGATTGTCTCGTTCGCCGAACGCGGCTGGTCATAAAGGAGGCTATATGCATTCTGAACAATGGGGACTGACGTGCGGTAAAACGCCGTGTTTCAGTGCCCGGCTGGTGCAGGAAGGCAACCGGCTGCATTTCTTGGCTGACCGTGCAGGGTTTACCGGCGACATCAGCGACGATGAGGCACTGCGCCTTGACCAGGCTTTTCCGCTGATAATGAAGCAGCTGGAACAAATGCTTTCAGCCGGCGAGCTGGATCCCCGCCATCAGCAGCGCGTCACTCTGCATCAAAACGGGCTGACATGCCAGGCCGATACCCTCGGTTCACACGGCTACCTTTACATCGCGATTTATCCCTCAGCGGCAGCAACCGGCTGACCGACAGCACCTCCAACATCAGGACATCCTTAATGCAAACTTTACCCTTACCCGAACCCCGGGCGGCTGAGCCATGCCCGTCGCCCGTACAGGTCTGGCAGTTGCTGCTTACACATCTGCTGGATAAACACTATGGCCTCACGCTCAGCGACACACCGTTTGGCGATGACAGCGTGATTCAGGCGCACATCAACGCCGGTATCTCGCTATGCGACGCCGTCAATTTCATTGTGGAACGATATGAGCTGGTGCGCACCGACCACAGCCGTTTCAGCCTCAGCGAGCGCTCATCGCTGATTGGGGCCATCGACATCCTGCGTGCCCGCCGTGCAACCGGGCTGATAGTGAGCAGCGGCTACAGCACCATCACCCGCATCACAACGGGCCGGTATCGGGAGGACAAAACACAGTGAAAATCGGTCTGAACCTCAGTGCCGACAGCATCAGCGTGCTGGCGCTGCACATGGGCAAAATCGCAGTGGAGGCTGACGGTATCGACATCGCTGAGCTGATAGATGCCGTTAATGCACAGGGGCTGGTGCTGCGTATCGCGGATGAACCCGGCAAGGTAGTGGTTGAAACCCCGCTACCTGCTGGCTCCCGCCTGACAGGCGTCTGCTACAGCACCGCCCATATCACCAGCGGAGATAATGCACTGCTGTATACGCTTTCTCACGAGGCACAGGAATACGGCGATGCCGAGTGGATACACTTCACCGGCTCAGGTTATCTCATTCGGCTGGATGCCTGGTCATTTCCGCTGCTGCGCCTGAAGCGGCTGGGCCTGTCGAAGGCCAGCCGACGCCTGGTTGCCACACTGATAAACCGTTACGGCATCGGCCTGATTCATCTAGACGCGTTTGGTGAACTGCTGCCGGACTTTGACACCTTTGAGTGGTAGCTGTACTTGCCCAACCCTGTTACCGCCACTTTTCATCAATTCCCACTTCAACTTATGCATCGGCCCTTCAAACCGGCGGGTGTTTTCATCTATGGAGATATCATGCAACCCGAACCCGACGTGCTTACCGACCATACCGAGATTATCTGCTCCACCAGCATCGAGCGCATCGTCACCGGACGTGATGCAGCGTTGGTGCAGATTGAACAGTTGATTCAGCAGCTCAATGCCATTTCTCAGCTCACTGCCGGAATCGGTGGTGGCAACGCTGCCGACTGGGCGATGAAGCAGGGGCATCGCTATGACTGTTGGCTGATGGAAAAGCCGGAGAAAGCGATGCCAGCAATCACCCGCAACATTGACCGCAGCCTGTGGCGCGACCTGATGCTGAAATCCGGCATGCTAACGCTGATGGATGCTCAGGCGCGTGACCAGTGGTACCAGAACCTCGAAGATAGCGATCTACCGGCCATCAGTGAAGCCAACATTCTCAGCACATTTGAACAGTTGCACCAGAGCAAAGCGGAAGTGTTTGAGCGCGGCATCATCAATGTGTTTAAAGGACTGTCATGGGATTACAAAATCAACAGCCCGTGTTTCTTCGGTAAGAAGATCATCATTAACAATCTGGTGACGCACAACCGCTGGGGGTTTAGCCTGGCGTGGGAGTATAAGCGGGATCAGCTGGCAGATCTTGAACGAATGCTGTATTTACTCGACGGCAAAGCAATACCGGATAATCGTGCTGACATCGCCATCAACCTGATGAACCACATCCGCGATAACCCTGGCAAGGATGTTTATGAAGATACGTACTTCTCCATCCGCTACTTTCAGAAGGGTACAGCGCATCTCACGTTTAAGCGCCCTGAGTTAGTCGAGAAGATGAACGGCATCATCGCTAAGCATTATCCGGACCAGCTCCCACCTTCGACTAACCAGCGTTGTTAGATGATGAAAAACGAGCTGAAAAAAATGAAAAAATGTTTTAGGCACCCTCTTAGGCACCAATTAAAAGTTGAATTGATAAATTAACTATATAATTCATTTAGTTATAAAACCAATTCAGACTCCGCCAGCCACCAAAATTCTCCGTCAGTGATTACCAGAGTCATCTGACGAAGTCCTGAAAGCCCGCAAAGCGCAAGCTCTGCGGGCTTTTTTGTTTTGTACCGAAGGCCAGTAATGGTGAGACCATCGCTACCAGTGAAATGTACTCAAGCAAGCTGCACACAATGGGAGCAAATCAGTGCAGCCAAATGGTAGCTCTGTCGACGTTCATGATGAGAAAGACATCACGGTGCAACTGGGCTCAAATGCCCCCTCACATCATGACCTCGTTATTAATGCTACCTCGGTCGGAATGGGAAACGATGAACGCATTCCCTTCTCTCTTGAAAAACTGCAACGCTCTGCACTCGTCTGCGACATCATCATCTACCCCGAAAAAACAACATTACTACGAGAGGCAGAGTTGAAAGGCCATCCCATACATTTCAGGCGATTGATGTTACAGCATCAAATCAGCCTTATGCGGGCGTATATGTTGAATGACTGAGCGCAGGGCTATGGTCAGTAAAATCCACCCCACCAGAACACGATGATTCATTTACAGTTTATTCCTAAAGCCAGATGTTATTGAGCGTGCCATTGTTAACTACAGTCATAACAATGATGACTTTGATGAGGGAATATTCATGAAAAAGACAATTATCGCTTTATCAACATTTCTGCTGGCTTCGTCGGCATTTGCCGCTACCACACACGCAACAGATAACGATGTGGCCAATGCACAGGCTGGCGCAAATACGGCTAAAGAGAAACTGCATCAGGCCCAGGATCAGGGCGCTGAGCTGAAACTCAAGTCCAAACATGCCGCTGAAGGAAAGAGCGACAGCCTGAGCAGCAAAGCCAGCGAAGGGACGCAAAAAGCCTGGCATAAAACCAAAGAAACCACGGAAAAAGGTGTGGATGCCACCAAAGAAGGTGCGCAAAAAGGCTGGAACAGCACCAAAGAAGGTGCCAGCGAACTGAAGAAAAAAGTGACCGAATAATGCTCACAGAGGCCGCAGCGAATGCGGCCTTTTTTATTGCCATAATCCTCAATTTTGCTTCCCGACGACATAGCGCTTACACTGGTGTTTTCCATTCATAACCATTAATCATTCTTATGTCAGACACCTTCACTCGCCAACCTCTTCCCCTGCCAAATGGTCACAACAAAGTGCTGCTGCACTCCTGCTGCGCGCCCTGTTCAGGTGAAGTGATGGAAGCGATGCTGGCTTCCGGTATCGACTACACCATCTTTTTCTACAATCCGAACATTCATCCGCTGAAAGAGTACGAACTGCGCAAAGAGGAGAATATCCGCTTCGCCGAACAGTTTGGCGTACCTTTTGTTGATGCAGATTATGACAAAGACAACTGGTTTGAACGCGCGCGCGGTATGGAGTGGGAACCGGAGCGTGGGGTGCGTTGTACCATGTGTTTTGATATGCGTTTCGAACGCACAGCGCTGTATGCTTATGAACATGATTTCCCGGTGATTACCAGTTCCCTCGGCATCTCTCGCTGGAAAAACATGCAGCAAATCAACGATTGTGGCGTACGAGCCGCAGCGCGCTATCCCGACATGTTGTATTGGGAATTTAACTGGCGCAAAGGTGGTGGCTCGGCACGTATGATTGAAATCAGCAAGCGCGAACGTTTTTATCAGCAGGAATACTGCGGCTGTATCTATTCGCTACGCGATACCAATCGTCATCGCGTGGCCAGCGGCCGTGAACGCATTGAAATAGGCGTACAGTATTACCAGCCAGATGAATAAAGCCAAAGATTAACTTTGCAGGATGCTGTTGAAAAAACGCTGCACCAGCGCCGCATTCGGTTTTTTCCCTTCCTGAATGATGGAACGTAACAGCCAGGCGTCGGTAAAGGCGACTACCGCCTCGGCTTGCTGCGCAGTCAGTGCAAAATGTTGCTGTAAAATGTGCTGGTGGCTGGCAATCCATGCGGCAGCAGCCTGACGCAGACGTGGACGCGATACTGCCGCCACAAATAACGCGTATTCACAAATTAGCCTTTCGCGTTCATCCAGAGTCCAGAAAAGAAATTGGGTTAGTTGCTGCGCGACAGAGTTTTCTTCCATTGCAGCAAACCACGCGTGCGTCTGCTGCGTAAAGCTCTCCACCGCCCGTTCAATTACCGCCGCATGCAGTTCATCCAGGTTTTTAAAATGATAGGTGACGGTGCCTGGTGAAATCGCGCACTGTTCAGCCACCGCACGGTGAGTACAGGCATGCAGTCCCTCCAGGCGGATAATCATCGCCGCATGATGCAAGATCGAATCACGCATCTGTTCACCACCGGCGCGCCCTGCCCTTTTTCCGTCACCTGACATTTGGCTCACCTTATTTCAATAGCTCGGCAGTGCCTGAAAAGGTGTTCTTACCATTGGCAGAAGTGATATGAAATGCCGACGCACCGGCAAGGTCAGCTTTCTGCCCCAGTGCAGCCACCAATTCATCCAGATTACGGGCACCGCTGGCGCTGATATGCCCAACCACCTGTTGCGTACCAGGCATTATCACTTCCGTCGCCGCCAGAGAAGAAGCACTGACTGCAACCAGCGCGCCCGCCATCATCATTTTCACAAGGATATTTTTCATGTTTGCTCCAATTAACAGGGAAATGTTGGAGCGCATGGTAGAGCGGTACTCAGACAAACATAACCCCGCCCCGCTGACAAACTTATTCACTAATATTGAACAACCAAACACAACAAAATTACCGTACATCGTACAAATTGCAGCACTAAAACCCAACCATGAGCTGAATGACATGGTTATGCAGCCAAAACCTCTGCTAATCGTACTGGCGTACAACCAAATCGTGTCAAGCCTTCTCGATATGCAGCAAAAAAAAAGCAGCGTTTCGCGCGGAAACGCTGCTTGATAAAAAGCCCAAATGGTTAAATTCGTTAGCGAATCACCACGGTTAACAGCACAATCACCACCATGATGATCAGGCAATGGCACACCACTTTATCCAGTTTGCGCATCATGCCTCCCTGGGGTTAGAACCACTGACCAAAACGTTTGATGTAGAGGGTTTTCATTCCCTGAGCAACCAGGCAGTAACCCAGCAAGGTGGCGACCAGCCACGGGAAGTAAGCCCACGGCAACGGGACCAGTCCCACCATGGCACCAAGCGGTGAGAACGGCAGCAATATCCCCGCTACCATCACACAGGCCGTCGTCAGCAGCACCGGTAACGCTGCGCGGCTCTGAATAAACGGGATCTTTTGCGTACGCAGCATATGTACCACCAGCGTCTGCGACAGCAATCCCTCGACAAACCAACCGGACTGGAACAACGACTGCATGGCCGGAGAATTAGCGGCAAACACATACCACATCACCGCAAAGGTGGTGATATCGAAGATCGAAGATGTCGGCCCAATCCACAACATAAAACGTTTGATGTTGCGCGCATCCCATTTACGCGGTTTACGCAGAAACTCGCGGTCCATTTTGTCCCACGGTAGTGCCAGCTGCGAGACGTCATACATCAGGTTCTGAATCAACAAATGAATCGCCAGCATTGGCAGGAATGGAATGAACGCACTCGCCACCAGTACCGAGAACACGTTGCCAAAGTTAGAGCTGGCGGTCATGTTGAGGTACTTAATGATGTTGCCGAAGGTTTCACGTCCTTTCATCACTCCCGCTTCCAACACCATCAAATCTTTTTCCAGCAGGATAATGTCAGAAGACTCCTTGGCGATATCTGCCGCACTGTCCACCGAGATGCCAACGTCGGCATCGCGCAGTGCCGGAGCATCATTGATACCATCGCCCAGAAAGCCTACGGTATGATCCTGCTGCTGCAAGGCTCGCAAAATGCGCGATTTTTGTAACGGCGTCAGTTTGGCAAACACCGCGCTACGTGCAGCAACTGTTGCCAGCTGCTCATCGTTCATTGCCGCGATATCATCGCCGGTGACAATGGTGCCGCAGTCGATGCCCACCTGCTGGCAAATACGCGCCGTGACCACCGGATTATCCCCGGTCAACACTTTCACGCTGACACCATTCTCCTGAAGCGCGGTGATGGCTTTCGCAGCGCTCTCTTTAGGCGGATCGAGGAACGTCAACAACCCTTCCACCGTTAACCCCTGCTCATCTGCCACGCTCAACGCATGTTGTAAGCCCGGATCAGGCAGCACACGACTGGCTACCAGCAAGACCCGGAATCCTTGTTGGTTGTACTGATGAGCCAGCGCCAGTAGCTCCGCACGGCGGGTTTCATTAAGTGGCTGGATCAGTTTGCCTTCACGTTCAGCGACGGAAATGCTCAACATCTCTTCCACCGCGCCTTTACAGATCAACAGTTGCTGGCCGAGACGACGATCGCCCACCACCACCGAGACACGGCGACGGACAAAATCAAACGGCAACTCATCCACTTTGCTGTAATAATCGGCCACCGCATGGCTGACGCGGGTTTCACCGTAGCGCAGAATCGCGCGATCCATCAGGTTGGGCGTGCTGCTCTGATAGTGGCTGTTCAGCCAGCTCAGCATCAGAACGCGTGAGTTCTCGACACCAGCGCAATCCAGATGATGCTCCAGAATGATGTTGTCCTGGGTCAGTGTGCCGGTTTTGTCAGTACACAGGATGTCCATCGCCCCGAGGTTCTGAATCGCGTTCAGACGCTTCACAATCACTTTGCGGCGCGACATGGCGATGGCCCCTTTCGCCAGATTGGAGCTGACAATCATCGGCAACATTTCCGGCGTCAGACCCACCGCCACCGCCAGCGCGAACAGGGTGGCATCCAGCCAGTCGCCTTTGGTCAGGCCATTGATCAGCAGCACCACCGGCACCATCACCAGCATAAAGCGAATCAATAACCAACTGACGCTATTCACCCCCCGGTCAAAGGCAGTTTGCGTCCGGTTGCCAACAATGGATTTCGCCAGGCTGCCAAAATAGGTTTCTTCGCCGGTTGCCACCACCACCGCTTTAGCGGTGCCGCTGGAGACATTGGTGCCCATCAGACAGACGCTACCTAACTCCAGCAAAGATGCGCCCTGCTGGCTTTCGCTGCTGCTTTTACTCGCCACATTGCCGGTGACATCATATTTTTCTACCGGCAGCGATTCGCCAGTCAGAATCGCCTGGCTGATAAACAGATCGCGTGAATCCAGCAGGCGCACATCAGCCGGGACCAGATCACCGGCAGACAGCCAGATAATGTCCCCTGGCACCAGCGTGGTAATATCCACTTCCTGTTTGCGGGCGGGTTGCTGTGCCGATTCACGACGCTGCACCGTGGCAGTGGTGCGAACCATCGATTTCAATGCCTGGGCGGCTTTATTGGTGCGAAACTCCTGCCAGAAGCGCAGCAAACCGCTGAGCGTTACCATCGTTACAATGATGATGACACCGGTAAGGTCAGTCTCCTCCCCACGACGCGCGGGCAGCCAGAAATCGGTAACGAAACTCACCAACGCCAGTACCATCAGGACATAGATAAACGGGTTGTTGAATGCCTGGACCAGTTGCACCAACGCCGGTGGCGCTTTGTCATGAGCCACCTGGTTGTAGCCAAATACCGCGAGGCGCGCTTCGGCTTCGTTGTGGCTCAGCCCCTCGGCATCGCTGTGCATGCGCGCGAGGGTTTCATTGGCGGAGTAAGCCGCTTCTTCTTCAATCAGATAGCGAGGAGTTTTCTGGCGTGGTGGACGTGCCAGATTCAGCACACTTTTTTCATTATTGAGTTTCATGTCAGTCATCGTGACATTCCTCTTTTTTACGGCGATAAATATCCCTGCATGTCAGGCATGCATTATTGGGGTGCAAATTAACGGCTGAGCGTTATTTAGAAAAAAATAACCTTTCGGGAATTTTCATATATCCTCCCGGAAATAAAGAATAAACAACCCACCTGCCTCACAGGCAAGAAGTTGAACTTAAGATGTGGGTCTGCACACGACAGGCGCAGTAAAAATCAGCACACTGAAGATCAGTGTGCGCACCGAGGTGGAGGGAAAAGTGCGTGTAAAATCATATGCATGACGTCAACCCCCGAGCATTAGCCCGTAGCAAATCCATATAAAGGGGAACAATCGTCAGAAATGAGAGAGGATTGCTGCCCGCCGACTCCGGCAAGCAGCAACAAAAGAATTCGCGCGTCAGCTTGCCTTGTGTAATGTTAAATAAGGGTGACTGTCCAACTGAATTCTCCTGTTTGAAGTTGCGGCCATTATATTCCCGAGTCGGGTATTGTAAAGTTAATTATTCGGCCATCGGCTTCCGTTTAATTTCCGTTGTAAATTGCCGGATACGCCGCAGCCGAATGTTAAGGTTTCGCAAATCCGTTAACCTCCTTATAACCGTAACGCTAGTCTTAGAACAGATAAGCATATGCATAGCCAATAATTGACTATTCTTCATGGCAGCGCTTTCGTAAACTCGCGTTACTTTTTTATAAGGCAAGGAAATCACATGAAAAAAATAATCCCCTCCCTGCTGGCGTTATCGATGGTAGCCGCATTCACAACGCAAGCCGCCACCCCGAAAGATACGCTGGTGATTGCCCAATCTACCGACGATGCCGACAGCTTTGACCCGGCGAAAGGTTTTGAGCTGACCACGGTGCAGGCGTTTACTAACCTTTATCAACGTCTGGTCCAGTCTAATCCGCAGAATCCGACCGAACTGCAACCGACACTCGCCACCTCGTGGCAGCCAGGCAGCGACAACCGCAGCCTGACCTTTGAACTGCGTAAAGATGCCAAATTCTCCAGCGGCAACCCGCTGCGCCCGGAAGATGTGATCTTCTCGCTGGGCCGCGTAGTGAAACTAAACCTCGATCCATCCTTTATCCTGACCCAGTTGGGCTGGAACAAAGACAACGTCGACAGTTTCCTGACCAAAGTCGACGATAACCACGTCAAAATCAGCTGGAGCGCCAACGTCAGCCCGGCCTACGTGCTGAGCCTGCTTTCGGCACCGGTTTCTTCGATTGTTGATGAGAAAACCGCGCTGGCGCATGAAAAGAATGGCGACTTCGGTAATGGCTGGCTGGCGACCAACTCCGCAGGCAGCGGTCCGTATCAGATCCGCAAAGTGGTACTGCATGAAGTGGTGCTGCTGACGGCTAACCCAACCTCGCCGGCTGGCGCGCCAAAACTGAAAAATATTCTGATCAAAAACGTGCCGGAACCGGCCGCCCGTCGTCTGCTGCTGGAACAGGGTGATGTGGATATCGCACGTAACCTCGGCGCTGACCAGATCGCCGCGCTGAAAGGCAAAGCGGGCGTCAAAACCGAAGCCATTCCGATGGCCTCGCTTTACTACATCCAGTTCAACGTCGGTTCCGATCCGGTGCTGAAAAACCCGGCCCTGTGGGAAGCAGCACGTTACCTGTTCGACTACAAAGGTATCGCTAACGACCTGCTGAAAGGTCAGTTCGAAGTGCACCAGACCTTCCTGCCGAAAGGTTTCCTTGGCGCGCTGAACGATACCCCGTACAGCTACGATCCGGAAAAAGCCAAAGCGATTCTGAAGAAAGCCGGTCTGACCAACGTCAGCTTTACCCTCTCCACCAGCAACCAGCCGCCGTATCTCGACATTGCTCAGGCGTTGCAGGGCAGCTTTGCCAAAGGTGGCGTGAAAGTTGAAGTCCAACCGGGCCTCAGCTCTGAAGTCTCCACCAAAGTGAAGGCGCATCAGTACCAGGCCACGCTGAATGCCTGGGGTGCTGACTACTTCGACCCCAACACCAACGCCGCCTCTTTTGCTTACAACCCGGAAGATGGCAGCAAAACCATCGCTTACCGTTCCGACTGGCATATCCCGGAGCTGAGCAAGCAAACGCTGGCGGCCACCGCCGAGAGCGACAACAACAAACGTGTTGAGCTGTACCAGGCAATGCAGCGTGAAGTGTTGAAGAACTCACCGTATGTCATCGGCTTGCAGGCACGTAACCTGATTGCGTTACGCGATAACCTGAAAGGCTATGTGCAGGGGATCAACCCGGATATGGTGTATTACTCACAGGTCACCAAGTAATGGCGGCGTCAGCCCCACAGGCCGGGTCCGCCCGGCCACTCTGGCAACGCACCAGCCGATTGCTCACCAGCCTGCTGTCGTTGCTGGTGACGCTGATCGGCCTGCTGGCCTTTACCTTTATGCTGTCGCATCTGTCGCCGGTCGATCCGGTACAACAGATCGCGGGCGATCACGCCAGTGAAGCCACCTATGCCCAGGTGCGGCACGATCTCGGTCTCGATCAACCGGTGCTGGTGCAGTTCTGGCGTTATATCAGCCATCTGGCACAGGGTAATCTTGGGCTGTCCCACCTGACCAATCAGCCGGTAAGTGCCGACCTGATGCGCACCTTCCCGGCCACCATTGAGCTGGCAACCTGTTCGATGATTTTTGCCGCCGTGTTCGGCGTGGCGCTGGCATTGCTGGCTGCATGGAAACCGGGCAGCATCATCGACAACGTGGCACGTTTTATTTCACTGCTTGGCTACTCGGTGCCGGTGTTCTGGCTCGGCTTGCTGGGCCTGCTGCTGTTTTATGCCGTGCTGCACTGGTCTGCCGGACCAGGACAGTTAGACGACATCTGGATTTATACGCTGGAGCCAAAAACCGGCTTCGTACTGATCGACAGCTGGCTGTCGGGCGATCCTGAGATGTTCCGCAACGCCATTGCCCATATCTGGCTGCCGGTGGTGATCCTCGGGCTGCTGGCGATGGCAGGGATTACGCGCCTGTTGCGTGCCGCGCTGCTGGAAGAGAGCAGCAAGGAGTACGTCATCCTGGCGCGCGCCAAAGGTGCTGGCCGCACACGTATTCTGCTGCGCCATATCTTTCCTAACGTGCTGGGCACGCTGATTACCGTTATCGCCCTCTCATACGCCACCTTGCTGGAAGGTTCGGTGCTGACTGAAACCGTTTTTGCCTGGCCTGGTGTTGGGCGTTATATGACCAATGCCTTGTTCTCCGCCGATGTTCCGGCGATTCTCGGCGCCACCTTGCTGATTGGCAGCTGCTTTATCCTGCTCAACGCCGTGGCCGACGCCCTGACCTGGTTAACCGATCCGAGAACCCGATGACTCAACAACTCTCTGAACTGGAAACGTTACGTCCACGCCGCAGCCGTCGCCGCATCACCTCCCTCAGCATCGGTTTAACGCTGGTGGGAATTCTGCTGGTGATGGCGATCTTTGCCCCGTGGCTCGCCCCTGACGATCCCAATGTGCAAACCATCGGTATGCGTCTGCTGCCCCCTTCGGCCGCCCACTGGTTTGGCACCGATGGTTTTGGCCGTGACCTGCTGTCGCGCGTGATTTACGGTACGCGCCCAACGCTGATGCTGGTGACGCTGATTTTGGTGCTAACCATTCCGGTGGGTCTGCTGGTCGGTATCACCGCCGGTTACGTTGGCGGCTGGACTGAACGCGTTTTGATGCGCATTACCGACATCTTTCTCTCGCTGCCTAACCTGGTGATCGCTCTGGCGTTTGTCGCCATGCTTGGCCCCGGCCTGATGAATGGCGCATTGGCGCTGGCGCTCACCAGTTGGCCGCCATTTGCCCGTCAGGCGCGTGCTGAGACTCTGGCACTGCGCCGCAGTGATTACCTCGCCGCAGCGCGTATGCAAGGCATTACCGGCCTGCGTCTGATGTTTGGTCATATTCTGCCGCTCTGCCTGCCCACCGCCGTGGTGCGTGCTGCGCTGAGTCTCGGTGGCATCATTCTTTCCGCTGCCGGTTTGGGCTTCCTTGGTATGGGCGTGCAACCGCCGACCGCCGAATGGGGTTCGATGGTGGCCGAAGGCAGTAAAGTGATTTTCGACCAATGGTGGGTCGCCGCTGCGCCTGGCGGGGCTATTTTACTTGCCAGCCTGGCATTTAACCTGACAGGCGATGGCCTGCGCGATCAACTGGATACCCGTCATGCCAAATAATCTGTTAATTGATGCGCAGGGACTGACGATCCGTAGTGACGATGCCCTGCTGGTCGATAACATTCACTTGCAGCTGGGCCGCGAACGCGTGGCGCTGGTCGGCGAATCCGGCTCGGGTAAATCCCTCACCGCCCGCACCCTGATGGGCCTGCTGTCGCCGTCGCTGCATTTGCAGGCCGAACGTTTGCAGGTGGTTGGAGAAGATGCGTTGCAGATGCGTGAGCGTGACTGGAGCCGACTGCGCGGTAGCAAGGTGGCGATGGTGATGCAGGACCCGAAATATGCCCTCAATCCCACGCGCACCATTGGCTGGCAGGTGGAGGAACCGCTGGTGTTGCACCATCGTCTGAGCCGCGCCGAGCGCAAAGAGAAGGTGTGCGAGATGCTGGATGCGGTGGGCCTGCCCGATCCGCGCCAGCTGATGAAGCGTTATCCCCACCAGCTCTCCGGTGGTATGGGGCAGCGCGTGATGCTGGCGATTGCGCTGATCACCGATCCCGAACTGCTGATCGCTGATGAACCGACCTCTGCGCTCGATCATGCAATGCGCGATCAGGTGCTGGCGCTGATTCGCCGTCTGGTGGAACAACGCAATATGGGGCTACTGCTGATCAGCCACGATCTGCAACAGGTGTCGGAACACTGCGAACGGGTGATGGTGATGTACAAAGGCCGCCTGCTGGATACGCTGCCAGCGGCGGAGTTGTCCCACGCCAGCCATCCTTATACCCGCACGTTGTGGGCCTGCCGCCCGAGCAAAGCCACTCATGGTACAGCACTGCCGGTGCTGGATCGTGCCGCCCTGGAGCAGAAGCATGATTGAGTTATCCAACCTGAGCGTCTCCCATAAGCAGGGCTACGAGCTGCGTACCGTGGTGCATGACGTCACCCTTAACGTGAAGGCTGGCGAGTGTTTTGGCCTGGTTGGCCCTTCTGGCTGCGGCAAATCATCGTTGCTGTGGGTGATTGCCGGTCTGAATCCCCACTGGTCCGGCAGCATGGCGCTGGCAGGCACCCGCGTGCAGCCCGGTAAGCCCTTTACCGGCCAACTCCGCCGCGATGTGCAGATGGTGTTTCAGGACCCCTATGCTTCGCTGCATCCACGCCACCGGCTGCGTCGCACCCTGGCCGAGCCGCTGAAGATGCTGAAATACGACCATATCGATGATCGTATTAACGAGGGCTTTCGCCATGTCGGTCTTGATCCGGCATTGGCGGATCGCTATCCACATCAGTTGTCCGGTGGTCAGCGCCAGCGCGTGGCGATCGTGCGCGCCCTGCTGTTGCAGCCGAAGATCCTGTTACTGGATGAGCCGACGTCGGCGCTGGATATGTCGGTCCAGGCAGAAATCCTTAACCTGCTGAACGAGCTGAAGCGCGATGATGGACTGACGATGGTGCTGGTAAGCCACGATCCCGATGTCATCGACCATATGTGCGATCGTGCGGCGCGTATGGCTCAGGGGCGGATTGTTGAACAGTTAAGTGCATAAATTTCCGTCGCGGCGCGATTTATCGCGTCGCGACGGGTGGATTCATCGCGCAATCCATTAATGCGCCATCGTTTGCAGCGTTTCGCTGCGAATCGACTCCGTTATCTCCGCCTTCAGCGTCATAAATTCCGGTGAGGTTTTGATGGTGTAATCCCGCCCACTGTTAAAGTTCACCGCCACTTCCTGCTTGATGCGACCCGGCCTGGCACTGAAAATCGCCACTTTGTTCGCCATAAAAATCGCCTCGTCGATATCGTGGGTAACAAACAGTACCGTCTTACGCGACTGCTCCCACACCGATAACAACAGTTCCTGCATCATCACGCGCGTCTGATTATCCAGCGCACCGAACGGCTCATCCATCAACAACACTTTGGGATCGTTCGCCAACGCGCGGGCAATGGCGGTACGCTGCTGCATCCCGCCCGATAGCTGGCGCGGATAGTGCTGTGCAAAACCGCGCAGACCCACCTGCTGGATATAGTAATCGCTGCGTTCTTTCTGCTGCGCCGTGCTTAAGCCCCGCTCACGCAGGCCGAAGCGAATGTTCTCCTCCACCGTCAGCCACGGGAACAGCGTGTAGCTCTGGAACACCATGCCCCGGTCAGCGCCAGGGCCATCGACCGGTTGTCCATCCAGCCAGATCTCCCCGCGCGTGGGGGTATCCAGCCCGGCGATAATGCGCAGCAATGTTGATTTTCCACACCCCGATGGCCCAAGAATGGTAATGAAATCATTCTCTTCCACCTGATAATGAATCGGTTGCAGCGCCTGGGTTTGTTCGCCTTTCGGCCCGGTAAAGACGCGCTCCACTCCGCGTACATTCAGCTTGCTGTGCTTCATCACAGGTTACTCCATGCAAACAAGCGCCGGTTGGCGACTTTGAACAGATAATCCGACACCAGACCGATACAACCAATCACAATGATGCCAAAGATAATTTGCCCGGTATTCAACAGCGCCTGGCTGTCGACGATCATATGACCGATGCCGCTTTCCGAGCCGATCAGCTCCGCGACGATGACGTAAGTCCAGGCCCAGCCCAGTACCAGCCGCAACAGCTCCGCAATGCCTGGAGCGGCGCCAGGGATCAACACCCGACGCACGATCGAGCGATTGCTACACCCCAGCGTGTAGGCCGCTTCGACCAGATCGCGCCGCGCGCTGCTGACAGTGACCGCCACCATCAACACAATCTGGAAAAAGGAGCCGATAAAGATGACGAGGATCTTTTGCATCTCACCAATACCGGCCCACAGGATCAGCAGCGGCACAAACGCCGACGCTGGCAGATAACGGCAGAAGGAGACAAAAGGTTCGAGAAAGGCTTCCCACATTTTGTACGCGCCCATCATGATGCCGAGCGGCACACCTATCAGCGCCGCCAGCAGAAACCCGGCCAGTACACGCATCACCGTCATACCGATATCCAGCGAGAAATTATATTCGGTGAACAGCGATACGCCCTGCTCCAGCATGGTGATCGGATCGGCCAGGAAGGTAGGCGAAACCATGCCACTGAAGGTCACCAGCGCCCACACCGCGACAAACAGCACAAAGAATCCCACGCCGAGGCCAATTCTCAGCCGGGTTGAGATCGCTTTCAACGGCACCATCAGCGGATTGTGCCAGCGACGTGGCGCATCCGGCAGTGCCTCGGGTGGCGTTACGGGTTGGCTTTTACTCATCTCCATCTCCTGTCTCCCTGATTACTGCACGAAGCTGGCGTCGTACAGGCTTTTCACGTCCGGCATTTTCTTGATCACACCGGCACGCAACAGCAGCTTGCCCGCTTCATCGCTAAAGCTTTCGATCTCACCATTAAAGAATTTTTTGTTCTCTTCCGGGCCTGCCCAACGCAGGTAGCTGGCAGATTCGGCAAACTCTTTACCGCTGGATTTCACCGCCGCACCCATGATTTCGTTCGATTTATCTGGCTGTTGTTTGATCATCTCCAGCGCATCGTAGTAGCTCGCCACCAGCGCTTTGGCTGCCTGTGGATGCTCTTTCAGGAAAGTTGGCGTGCAGCCGAGGGTATCCATCACCATCGGGTAGTCGAGGGTAGTGGCAAGGATTTTGCCGGATTTCGGTTGATTACGGATCACCGACAGATAAGGTTCATAGGTTACCGCCGCATCGTTTTGCCCGGCCGCGAATGACTGAGCCGCGGCCTGCGGTGCCATAGTCGCCAGATGGACGTCTTTCATCGTCAGGCCGTTTTTATCCAGCATCCACGCCAGCAAGAAGTAGGGTGACGTGCCCGGCGCATCAACCGCAATGGTTTTGCCTTTCAGGTCTTTGATGCTGGTGATGTCGCTACGGGTTGCCAGACCATCAGCGCCGTAGGATTTATCCAGCTGGACGATCTGTTTAATCGGCACACCGGCTGCATTCCACGAAATATAGGTTTCTACCGTGGTTGCCGCGCACTGAATGGTACCCGATGCCACCGCCAGATGACGGCTGCTTTGCGGGATCATTTTTACATCAACATCAAGGCCATGTTTTTTGAAGATTCCGGCTTTGTCGGCCAGGGTCAGAGGCGCAAATCCGGTCCAGCCGGAGATACCGATTGCCACTTTAGTGTCGGCTGCCTGGGCGCTCAGCACGCCTCCTAACATCACTGCTACGGTTAACGCACGAACTGCATGTTGCACTGGCTTACCCATCTTCCACTCCTGTCAAAAAGGTGATGAAAAACAACAGTTGTATAGGCTTATCTATACAAGCAAAGCAATGGCTGTGCCAGAAAGGAGATTGAGTCTGTGCGGTGGCGCACGCGGATGATCCGAAAATGCGCTGCACCGTCACAGAGCAAGTTTGCAAACGTAACAACCACTTTGGTGCAGCTATACTCGCCACATCTCAGTCAAAAAAGGAATGCCGTATGACGGTCAAATTGCGTCCGCTGGAGCGGGAAGATCTGCACTTTGTGCACCAGTTAGATAACAACGCCAGCGTGATGCGTTACTGGTTCGAGGAGCCGTATGAGGCCTTTGTTGAGCTTTCGGACCTGTACAACAAACATATTCATGATCAGACCGAACGCCGTTTCGTGGTTGAGCATGATGGACAAAAAGCCGGGCTGGTGGAGTTGGTCGAGATTAATCACGTCCATCGTCGCGCTGAGTTTCAGATCATTATCGATCCGGCGCATCAGGGCAAAGGTCTGGCAAGCCAGGCGGCGAAGCTGGCGATGGATTACGGATTTTCGGTGTTGAATCTCTACAAACTCTACCTGATTGTCGATCAGGAGAATGAGAAGGCCATCCACATCTACACCAAGCTGGGATTTGAGGTGGAAGGGGTGCTGAAACACGAGTTTTTTATCAACGGCGCCTACCGCAACACCATCCGTATGTGCATCTTTCAGCAGCAGTACCTGGCGCAGCATAAAACGCCGGGGGCGATGGTGAAACCAACCGCCCAGTAGCGGCGCGATTTATCGCGCCACTACGGTTCTTGCGTACCATTAACCGCGCGCGCCCACTGGGTTCAGGAAAGGTTTAGGGTTGGCTGGCTTCAGGTCATACATGCCACCGTAGAAGGGATCGACCAGCAGCCAGCCAGGGAAACCAAGCAACGGAATATTACCCAGCAGATACCATAAATTGGCGCTGCCCTCGATCGGCATCGTCACCGGCACATAGCCCGGTCTTTCCAGCATCACCTGATAATGTTTCTTGCCAAAATAACGACCGGTGGATTTCGCCAGCTCAACGTTTTGCGGCGTAAAGCCCTGCGCCACGGCATGGCCGGTCTCATCCTGCACGGTAAAACGCGCGCCTTGTGGCACGGAGTCGATTCGTACCGATTGCGTTTCGGTGCCAACAATGGTCGCACAGCCGCTTAACAGTAGCGCGCAGGCAGGAAGGAGATGTCGCAGGTTCATAGCAGGTCCGCTTCAGAGTCAGAAGGGACAGTCTAAACTGCCCTCCCGCCCTTTTCACTCGCCTCAATCGCGCTATCAGTGGCGCTTTTCTGCGCTTTATTGCGGTTGACAACAGGCGGCAATCGCCGCGATATCCTGTGGCGTGGTGCGACAGCAACCGCCAATCAGGCGTGCACCAGCCTGTTGCCATTCGGGGAATTTGTCGTGCAACGTGCAACCCGACGGGGCCGAATGCCAGGTTTTACTGGTGGCATCGTACTGTTCGCCGGAATTGGGATAAACCAGCAACGGTTTGTCGCACAGCGCCTGCAAGGTGCGCAGCGCGGGCGTGACGCTCTCCAGCGCAACGCAGTTGATTCCCACCGCCACCACCTGTGGAGCCGCGTTGAGCAACGCCGCAACCTCGTTCAGCGGGGTGCCATCGCTGATATGATTTGCGTCACGCAGCGTAAAGGAAAACCAGGCACTGCTGTCCGGGAACTCCGCCAGCAGGCTGACCAGCGCCTGCGCTTCGGCAAATGATGGCAAGGTTTCACACGCCAGCAGATCCACACCCGCTTCAAGCAAGGCGGCAACGCGCGGGCGATGGAAGGCTTTCATTTCAGCCTCTGGCAGCGCGTAATCACCACGATATTCCGCGCCATTGGCGAGAAAAGCTCCGTAGGGACCAACCGAACCGGCCACCAGCAGCGGTGCTGCCGTGCCTGATGCTGCGCGATAATCATCACGCGCCCGTTGTGCCAACGCGGCACTTTGCTGAATCAGCGTACGAGACTGAGCTTCATCCAGGCCGCGTTGCGCAAAGCCCTGCGGTGTGGCCTGATAGCTGGCGGTAATGGCGCAATGGGCGCCTGCGGCGAAGTAGTCGTAGTGCACCTGATAGATCAGTTCAGGGTTTTCCATCAACACCTTCGCCGACCAAAGCGTATCAGCCAGATTACAGCCTCGCGCTTCCAGTTCGGTTGCCAGTGCACCATCAAGAATCAGGGTATCGGTTTGAGATAGCGCCTGCGCTACCGGGTTACGCCACATCGTTGGCCTCCTCAGCCTTCAGAGATGATTTACGTCGTTGCGTGACATGGTATGCGGCATAGCAGAAGAGAACAAACGGAATCCCGCACCACAAGGCAATCCGCTGTGACGGGTCGAAAGCCAGCCCAACACATGCCAACAGGCACAGCAGAAAGCCGAGAATCGGCGTCAGTGGGTAAAGTGGCGCTCGATACACCAGATCTTTCAGCGAACCGCCCTGCTGCACATGATGGCGACGGAACATAAAGTGAGATGCGCAGATACTGAGCCACACGGCCACCACGGCAAAACCGGAGATGGCTGACAACGCAACGAAAACGGTATCGGGGGCAATCACGCTGGAGAATAACGCCAGCAGGCCGCCAATCATGCTGACGGTAATCGCCAGCACCGGGATGCCACGACGATTCACGCGGGCAAAACAGCGCGGCAAGGTGTTTTCATTGGCCAGTGACCACAGCATACGACCCGAGGCGTACAAGCCGGAATTTGCGGCCGACAGGATGGCGGTGAGAATCACGAAGTTGAAGATATCCGCCGCCCAGGGAATGCCAATCTTCTCGAATACCAACACAAACGGGCTTTTCACGATCCCCGCCTGATCCATCGGGATCAACGCGGCCAGTACCAGCACGGTGCCGATAAAGAACACAATCAGACGAGCGACCGTGGTGCGGATCGCCAGCGGCAGGGCTTTTTGCGGCTGTTCGGTTTCACCGGCGGCAATGCCAATCAGTTCGGTGCCTGAGAAGGCAAAGTTGACGGCGACCATAGTCATCAGAATCGGCAGCGTGCCATGCGGCAGCCAGCCGGATGCGGTGAGGTTATGCAAGCCAGGTGCAGCACTGCCATCCTTCATCGGGATAAAACCAAACATCGCCCCGGCACCGAGAATGATAAAGGCGACAATGGTGATGACCTTGATAATCGAGAACCAGAACTCGCCTTCGGCAAAGAAGCGCGTTGAGACAATATTCAGCAAATAGATGGCGACGCAGAACACCAGGCACCAGACCCAAACCGGGATGCTCGGGAACCAGTACTGCATACAGAACCCGGCGGCGGTCAAACTGGAGCCGAGGGCCACCGTCCAGGTCAGCCAGTAGAGCCAGGCCACGGTATAACCGGTGGCCGGACTCAAATAGCGCGCGGCATAGACATGGAAAGCACCGGTTTCCGGCATGGCAACGGCCAACTCGCCGAGGCATACCATCACCAGCCACACCACCAGCGCACCAATCAGATACGCCAGTAGCGTACCGGCGGCACCGGTGGTGGAGATGATATAACCGGTATTAAAGAACAGACCTGTGCCGATCACACCGCCGAGCGACAGCATCACCAGATGCCGTACTTTCATGGTGCGCTTAAAGTTTTCCTGCGAAGGATTTTGCTCGCTTTGCATTATTTTTATCCATATGGACGTCTAAACATCTACATGGATACAGGGTTATACGCGCCAGCGCGTCGAAATGCAACGTGGCAAAAGGTAAGGATTTTGTTGGAAGGGTGCGGCCCCGCGATGGCGGGGCGCAGCGTCAGCCGCCGAAGACACCTTGCAGATAGCGCTCCAGCGCAATACGCGAACTAAAGCCGTGCGGGATACCGTAATGTTCCTGGTTATCGCCTGCCAGATAGAGAGGAAACTGCGTATAGTGATCGCAGGTTTTCATTTCTGATGCCGGTTCAGCAAAGTTCAGACTTTTCTCTTTCAGCGTGGGATGAATGATCAGGGCCGTACGCCCCATGCGGGCTTCACGGTTGACGTAGACATAATTGTCGCCACGACGATAACCATAGATTTTGGGCGTAAGGGTATCCATTTCGAACCCTGCTTTTTCCAGTACGCGCGCTACCTCATCTGGTCGTAAATACATGCTTGCTCCTCTCTTCTTAGCCTCGCAACCTTACAACAGCCGTGCTGCACAAGGCATTCGGAATTTTCCATAAAGCCAGGTTAAAACCTGCCATCACTGGCAACTCGTCTGCATTAAGTATTACGTTTTAATTTAAAGGGAGCGAAAAATGTTTAGCCAGATTGGCAAAATGTTCCCATCGCTGCCGCAAATTAACGGAGCTCGCTCGAGCCACCGTAGATGCACTGCAAATAGCGCTTCAGAGATGCACGCGAGGTAAAGCCGTGAGCGATACCGTAATGCTCCTCCGTTTCGCCCGCCAGATAGAGCGGAAACTGCGTGTAGTGATCGCAGGTTTTCATCTCTAAAGCCGGTTCAGCGAAGCCCAGGCTGCGTTCTCTCAGCGTAGGGTGAATGACGAGTGCGGTGCGCCCCATGCGCGCTTCGCGGTTGACGTAGACATAGTCCTCGCCACGGCGATAACCAAAAATTTTGGTGGTAAGGGTATCCACTTCGAAGCCTACCTTTTCCAGTACGCTCGCTACCTCATCCGGTCGTAAATACATGATTGTTCCTCTGTTATAAAAGTCGCGCAACTTTACACAGCGGGGAAAAACGGGACATCCGGAATTGTCCCGAAAGTCAGGAGAAAATCTGCGTTTGATCGCGATTCGTCTACACTAAGTCTTACGTTTTAAAGTAAAGGGAGCGAAAAATGTTTAACCGAACCAGTAAAAACGAGGCCTCTGATATCAATCAGGATGTGAACGAGCTGGCTGATTCGCTGGAAGCATTGCTGAAATCGTACGGCAGCGAAGCCAAAGATGAAGTGGAAAACGCACGCAGTAAAGCACAATCGCTGCTGAAACAGACGCGCGCGAAACTGAACGGTAACAACCGGGTTTCCCAGGCCGCGCGTGACGCGAGTTACCAGGTTGATGCGTATGTACATGATAAACCCTGGCACGGTGTCGGCATTGGTGCCGCGGTCGGTCTGGTGATTGGTGCGCTGCTGGTCTCGCGCCGCTAATCCACATTGTAATCCCGTAGCGGCGCGATTTATTGCGCGATAAATCGCGCCGCTTGTATCTTGAAGTTGTAACTGGTTAGCTACCCGTTACACGAAACGGAGGCAGCTTGTCGCGCCGCTTAAGACCCGATCTTGTGCCGTAGCTTAAAGCCCTCCGTTTCTCCTTTCACGCCAGCATCTACTCTGAACGGTAACCAGAAGCTCTGACTTCGTATGTACAAGGCAAGATGGCGTGATGGTTCATGTGAAAGGGAGCTGTCTTATGATTTATCTCGGTATTGATGTCAGTAAAAACAAACTCGACCTCTGCCTGTTGCCCGGCAACGGGAAAAAGAAAACCAAAACCCTCAAAAATCATCCCGACGCCGGCCGGGAGATAAATGACTGGTTAATCAGGCAAAAATGCCATCCTGAACAGGTGATGGTGGTGCTCGAAGCGACCGGCATTTATCACGAAAACGTCGCCTTCAGTCTTCATGAAAATACCCCCGTCACGGTCTGCATCAGCAATCCTCAGCGGGTCAGGGAGTTCGCCCGTGGAATGGCTATCCTGACTAAAAACGACTCCGTTGATGCTTACATCCTGGCCCGTTATGGCGAGCTGAAACAGCCTGATGCCTGGGTGCCACCCTCCCCGGAGGTCCGTAAACTTCGGGAGCTGGTGCGTCTGCGGGACTCACTTCAGGCTGATGTCCAGCGGGCGGAGAACCGACTGGAAAAAGCCCATTCAACCCGCACAGCGCCTGAAATCATTGACTCGCTGGAGAGAACCCTGAAAGCCCACAGGGACGAGCTGAAGCGTATTGAAGCGCTCATCTCAGACCACACAGATAATCATCCGGGTCTGAAGGAAGACCGTGAGCTGCTGGAATCGATAAAAGGAATAGGCAGCGTGGTGGGCACGACAATGCTGTCGGTGCTGCGCTCGTGTCCGTTCCGGAGTGCTTCACAGGTCGCTGCGTGGCTGGGTGTGGTACCGGTGGAAAAAACGTCCGGGAGCTCAGTCAGGGGGCGTGCGCGGATGTCAAAAACAGGCCCGGCAGACGTAAGGGCGAAACTGTATATGGCGGCGATCGTAGCGATCAGGTGGAATGCCCCAGCGAAGGCGCTGTACCAGAGGCTAATCGCGAAGGGCAAAGCCAGCAAGGCCGCGCTTGGAGCGGTGATGCGCAAGCTGGTTCATCAGTGCTTCGGGGTGCTGAAAACGCGGATGAAGTGGGATGAAAATTACGCAGCTACCGCTTGACGTTCAAGACGGTAGCTACGGTCCGGTCATTGTTCAAATTTGCAGCAGCGCTTGCCTTAATCACCCCGCCCTCACCCTTCACAAAAATTTTTTTTCCTCGCAAAGGCGCATGATCCCTGGTCTTAGGCCAATTCTGAGGCTTCAAATCACAAACCCATATATATAGTGGGCTTGACCACAACAACCACTACATCTAGTATTTGCTTCATCAGTTCACTACCAGATGTCGGCAAGGATGAGGCTCGCAGCAAAAGGATTTTTTGCTTCGTATCTCGCATCCTGACCATACCAAGAGGGAAATACGAATCATGCGCATTATTATTTACACCAAGAACAATTGTGTCCAGTGCAATGCAACAAAAAATGCCATGGACCGTAATGGCATCGATTACCAACTGATTAACCTCGATGCTCAGCCTGAAGCTATCGACAACCTCAAATCCCTTGGCTATCGCCAGGTGCCGGTGGTGATGACTCACGATGATCACTGGAGCGGCTTCCGTCCCGATAAAATCGCCAGCCTGCGCCAGCTCGCTGCTGTCGGGGGATAAGGCGATGTTTCCACTGGTGTACTTTTCCAGCCAGTCGGAAAACACGCACCGATTTATCACACGTCTGGGCCTGCCTGCACGACGAATACCCATCGACAGCACGCAGCGCCTGCATATCGACCAGCCCTACATTCTGGTGGTGCCGAGCTATGGCGGCGGCAGTGCCAGAGGGGCGGTGCCCGGACAAGTGATCCAATTCCTCAATGATGAAGCTAACCGACGCGGTATCCGCGGGGTGATTGCTGCCGGCAACCGCAACTTCGGAGCGGGATTCTGCCTGGCAGGCGACATCATTGCGCAGAAATGTCAGGTTCCCTATCTCTACCGCTTTGAGTTGATGGGAACCCCCGACGATATCGCTAATGTAAAAGCGGGAGTGACCCAATTTTGGCAACGACAGACACCCTCAATGGCGCAGGACTTGACTACCACGCCCTGAACGCGATGCTGAACCTGTATGACGCCGATGGCCGCATCCAGTTCGATAAAGACCACGAAGCCACGCATCAGTTTTTCCTGCAACATGTTGCGCCCAATACCGTGCCTTTCGCCTCTGCGGCGGAACGCCTGCGCTATCTGGTGGCTGAAGGCTACTACGAAGCTGAGGTACTGAATCAGTACGATTTCGCCTTCCTGTGCCAGCTGCACGACGAAGCTGATGCCTGGGGTTTCCGTTTTCATACCTTCCTGGGGGCGTGGAAGTTCTACACCAGCTACACGCTGAAAACCTTTGACGGCAAGCGTTACCTCGAAACCTTTGAACAGCGCGCCTGCATGGTGGCGCTGACGCTGGCACGCGGTAACGAATCCCTGGCGCGCGAACTGCTGGCAGAGATGCTGAGCGGTCGCTTCCAGCCTGCAACGCCCACCTTCCTGAACTGCGGTAAACAGCAACGCGGTGAGTTGGTTTCCTGCTTCCTGCTGCGTATCGAAGACAATATGGAATCGATTGGCCGTGCGGTGAACTCCGCATTGCAGCTCTCCAAACGTGGCGGCGGCGTGGCATTTTTGCTGTCGAACCTGCGAGAGTCCGGCGCACCGATCAAGCGTATCGAGAACCAATCTTCCGGCGTGATTCCGGTTATGAAGATGCTGGAAGATGCGTTTTCTTACGCTAACCAACTGGGAGCACGTCAGGGTGCGGGCGCAGTGTGGCTGAATGCCCATCACCCGGATATCCTGCGTTTCCTCGATACCAAGCGTGAGAACGCCGACGAGAAAATTCGCATCAAAACGCTGTCCCTCGGCGTGGTGATCCCGGACGTCACTTTCCGTCTGGCAAAAGAAAATCGTGAGATGGCGCTGTTTTCGCCGTATGACGTGGAACGCATCTACGGTAAGGCGTTTGGCGACATCAGCATCAGCGAACATTACGATGAGATGCTGGCCGACGACCGCATTCGCAAAACCTTTATTCAGCCGCGTGATTTCTTCCAGACGCTGGCGGAGATTCAGTTCGAATCCGGCTATCCCTACATCATGTATGAGGATAGCGTCAACCGCAGCAACCCGATTGCCGGCCGCATCAATATGAGCAATCTGTGCTCGGAGATTTTGCAGGTCAACAGCGCCAGCGAGTTCCATGACGACCTGAGTTATCGCCGTGTCGGCAAAGATATCTCCTGTAACCTGGGTTCGCTCAACATCGCGCATGCGATGGATTCACGCAATCTGGCGCAGACCGTGGAAGTCGCGGTGCGAGCCCTGACTGCCGTGTCGGATATGAGCGAGATTAACTCGGTGCCCTCGGTGGCTGAAGGCAACCGCCGTTCACACGCGATTGGTCTTGGTCAGATGAACCTGCATGGCTATCTGGCGCGCGAAGGCATGGCTTACGGTTCACAAGAGGCGCTGGATTTCACCAATCTCTATTTTTACTGTGTCACTTATCATGCGGTGCGCACCTCTAACCTGCTGGCACAGGAGCGTAAACAGAGTTTTGATGGTTTTGCACAATCCACCTATGCCAGCGGCGCGTACTTCGACAAGTACACCGAACGGGCCTGGCAACCGCGTACTGCACGGGTAGCGCAACTGTTTGCTGATGCTGGCATTGCCCTACCCAGCCAGGCTGACTGGCAGGCATTGCGTGAAGCGGTGATGACGCACGGTCTGTATAACCAGAATCTCCAGGCGATTCCGCCCACCGGTTCGATCTCATACATCAACCACGCGACCTCCAGCATTCACCCGATCGTGTCACGGATTGAGATTCGCAAAGAGGGTAAAACCGGCCGTGTTTACTATCCGGCCCCGTTTATGACCAATGACAATCTGGATTTCTATCAGGATGCCTACCAGATTGGCCCGGAAGCGATTATTGATACCTACGCCGAAGCGACCCAACACGTCGACCAGGGACTTTCTCTGACGCTGTTCTTCCGTGATGACGTCACCACGCGTGATATCAACAAAGCGCAGATCTACGCGTGGAAGAAAGGCATCAAAACGCTTTATTACATTCGACTGCGCCAGATGGCGCTTCAAGGCACTGAGGTGCAGGGCTGCGTCTCCTGCGCGCTGTGATGAAAACTATGCGACTAAATCAAATTCAAGCGATTAACTGGAACCGTATCCAGGACGAGAAAGATCTCGAAGTGTGGAACCGCCTGACCAGTAACTTCTGGCTGCCGGAAAAAGTGCCGTTGTCCAACGACCTGCCCGCCTGGCAGACACTGGATAAACAGCAGCAACAGCTGACCATCCGCGTGTTCACCGGACTGACGCTGCTCGATACCATTCAGAACGTGATTGGCGCACCGGGGCTGATGGAGGATGCGTTGACACCACATGAAGAAGCGGTACTGTCCAACGTCAGCTTTATGGAAGCGGTTCACGCCCGCTCCTATAGCTCGATTTTCTCCACCCTATGTAACACGGCAGATGTTGATGCCGCTTATCGCTGGAGTGAGGAGAATGAGGCGCTGCAAAATAAAGCGAAAATCGTGCTGGAGCATTATCGCGCAGATGACCCGCTGAAGAAGAAAATTGCCAGCGTGTTCCTCGAATCGTTCCTGTTCTATTCCGGCTTCTGGCTGCCGATGTATTGGTCAAGCCGTGGCAAGCTGACCAATACGGCGGATTTGATTCGTCTGATTATTCGCGATGAAGCGGTGCACGGTTATTACATCGGTTATAAGTACCAGAAAGCGCTGGAAAATGTCGATGATGCACGCCGTGAAGAGTTGCAGCAATTCGCCATCGAGCTGCTGCTGGCGCTGTACGAAAACGAGGTTGTTTATACCGAAGCGCTGTATGCCGATGTGGGTTGGGCGGAAGAAGTGAAAACCTTCCTGCACTACAACGCCAACAAAGCGCTGATGAACCTCGGTTACGAAGCGCTGTTTCCGGCGGAACTCACAGCAGTGAACCCGGCGATCCTTTCTGCCTTGTCGCCAAATGCCGATGAAAACCACGACTTTTTCTCCGGTTCCGGCTCCTCCTATGTAATGGGCAAAGCGGTCGAAACAGAAGACGAAGACTGGAACTTTTAATCGCTTCATATCGGGCTGGCCTCAGCCCGATATTTCCTCTGTTCACTGCTGGATATTTCCCCGTTATTTCGCCTCTACATCGTCATCAGTCTGTCATTTTTTCTTCCTTGCAATGGTCCATATATCGCCTGGTAAAGCGCGATTTATCGCCGCTCAGATAAATAAAACCGCCAGAAGCACAAAAATTCAGCCTGAATTTGAGAAAAAATTGATCCTTGCTTATCCCTTGTGAGCACTGGAAATTCTCGCCATTCTCTCCATCATCGCCAGCCAAATATCACCCTCAAGGGTTGTCAGATAATCTCATTATGTTACGGTATAGGCCGCTTAATTTTAACCAGGGCCACAACAAGAAATAGCGAAACATCAATTAACCAGGAATTTAATTACTGCATGGCAATTAAACTCGAAGTAAAGAATTTATATAAGATATTTGGTGATCACCCGGAAAGGGCATTTAAACATATTGAACGCGGTGAGGGTAAAGAGGCAATTCTGGCGAAAACCGGACTTTCTCTCGGCGTAAAAGATGCCAGTCTGGCCATTGAAGAAGGCGAGATCTTCGTCATCATGGGGCTTTCAGGTTCAGGTAAGTCCACCATGGTTCGCCTTCTCAATCGTCTGATCGAGCCGACACGCGGCCAGGTGATTATTGATGGCGTCGATATTGCCAAAATATCCGACGCCGAACTGCGCGAAGTGCGCAGAAATAAGATCAGCATGGTATTCCAGTCATTTGCTCTGATGCCACATCTGACGGTATTAAATAATACCGCCTTCGGCATGGAATTAGCGGGCGTAGCATTGCAGGAGCGTCAGGAAAAAGCGCTGGAAGCATTGCGTCAGGTCGGACTGGAGAATTATGCCCATGCATACCCGGATGAACTTTCCGGTGGTATGCGTCAGCGCGTCGGATTAGCCCGTGCGCTGGCAATCAATCCCGATATTTTGTTGATGGACGAAGCCTTCTCTGCACTTGATCCGCTTATTCGTACTGAAATGCAGGATGAGTTGGTAAAATTGCAGGCAAAACATCAACGTACCATTGTCTTTATTTCCCACGATCTCGATGAAGCGATGCGTATTGGCGATCGCATTGCCATTATGCAGGGCGGTGAAGTGGTCCAGGTCGGCACACCGGATGAAATATTGAATAATCCAGCCAACGATTATGTGCGAACCTTCTTCCGTGGCGTCGATATCAGCCATGTGTTCAGCGCCAAAGATATTGCGCGACGCAGCGCGGGTGCGCTGATCCGTAAAGCGGCGGGTCTTGGCCCACGCTCTGCGATCAAGTTGTTGCAGGATGAAGATCGCGATTTTGGCTATGTACTGGAAAAACAAAAATTTGTTGGCGTGGTTTCAACCGATTCGCTGAAAGCGGCTCTGGCCGCAGGCGAGGGTCTGGACAACGCGCTGTTGGATATTCCGGCGGTTCCGGCGGACACCTCACTGAATGATCTGCTCTCCCATGTGGCGCAGGCACCTTGTGCCGTACCGGTGGTAGGTGAAGAAAATCAGTATGTTGGTGTGATATCGAAAAGCACGCTGCTGCGCGCTTTAGACCGTGAAGGAGCCTGATAATGAGTGAACAAAATAGCAATCCGTGGGATAGCGCCAGTCAGACTACGCAGGCGGCCACTCCCGACAGTAGCGCAACCGATCCCTGGTCAACCGGGGCCAGCGCACCGGCAAGCCCCGGCACGCATGAGGCCGCCAGCAACGCCGCCAGCAACGCCGCCAGCAACAGCGACTGGTTAAGCAGCGCACCTGCGCCGCAGCCGGAACATTTCAATATTCTGGATCCGTTCCATAAGACGCTGATCCCGCTCGATAGCTGGGTGACTCACGGCATCGACTGGGTGGTAAACCACTTCCGCCCGGTGTTCCAGGGCATCCGTGTGCCGGTGGATTATATCCTCAGTGCCTTCCAGCAACTGCTGCTGGGTATGCCTGCGCCGGTCGCGCTGGTGGTGTTCGCGCTGATCGCCTGGCAGATCGCCAGCCCGGCAATGGGTATCGCGACCCTGATTTCGCTGGTGTTGATTGGCGCAATTGGTGCCTGGTCACAAGCGATGGTGACGCTGGCGCTGGTGCTCACCGCCCTGTTGTTCTGCATCATTATCGGTCTGCCGCTCGGCATCTGGCTGGCACGCAGCGAACGCGCGGCGCGCATCATCCGACCACTGCTGGATGCGATGCAAACCACACCAGCCTTCGTCTATCTGGTGCCAATTGTCATGCTGTTCGGCATCGGTAATGTGCCGGGCGTAGTGGTGACCATTATCTTTGCCTTGCCGCCGATTGTGCGTCTGACGATTCTCGGCATTAAACAGGTTCCGGCAGATTTGATCGAAGCCAGTGAGTCCTTTGGTGCCAGCCCGCGTCAGATGTTGTTTAAAGTGCAACTGCCACTGGCGATGCCGACCATTATGGCTGGCGTTAACCAGACGCTGATGCTGGCGCTGTCGATGGTGGTGATCGCCTCGATGATCGCCGTCGGTGGTCTTGGCCAGATGGTGCTGCGCGGTATCGGTCGCCTCGATATGGGCCTCGCCACCGTGGGCGGTGTGGGTATCGTGATCCTCGCCATTATTCTTGATCGTCTGACCCAATCGGTGGGTCGCGACAGCCGCAGCCGTGGCAATCGCCACTGGTACAGCAGTGGCCCGGTTGGCCTGCTGATGCGCCCTTTCAGTAAAAAGCCCTGATTCATTTGGGCGGCCCACTGTAGCCGCCCGTCTCCGACGCCACACGTAAAATAAGGAATGACTATGCGCAAGACAGCCCTATTCGCTGCCGTCCTGACGACATTCGCCGTGACGCATGTGTCCGCCGCCGACCTGCCGGGTAAAGGCATCACCGTTAAACCGGTGCAGAGCACCATCTCAGAAGAAACGTTTCAGACGCTGCTGGTGAGCCGCGCGCTGGAAAAACTGGGTTATACCGTCGATAAACCCAGCGAAGTGGACTACAACGTTGGCTACACCACCATTGCCGAAGGCGATGCCACCTTTACCGCCGTCAACTGGCAGCCGCTGCATGATGATATGTATAAAGCCGCCGGTGGCGACCAGAAGTTTTACCGCGAAGGGACTTATGTAACCGGTGCGGCACAGGGTTACCTGATCGACAAAAAAACAGCGGATCAGTACCACATCACCAACTTTGCCCAGTTGAAAGATCCTAAGCTGGCGAAGCTTTTTGATACTAACGGCGACGGCAAAGCTGACCTGACCGGTTGCACCCCAGGCTGGGGCTGCGAGGCCGTGATTAACCACCAGATTGACGCTTACGGTCTGAGCAAGACGGTGGAGCACAACCAGGGAAATTACTCGGCAATGATTGCCGACACCATCACTCGCTTTAAGCAGGGTAAGCCGATCCTGTACTACACCTGGACCCCCTACTGGGTGAGCGACGTGCTGAAGCCGGGTAAAGATGTGGTGTGGTTGCAGGTGCCGTTCTCATCGCTGCCGGGCGAGCAGAAAAATGTCGATACCAAGCTGGCGAACGGTGCCAACTACGGCTTCCCGGTGAATACCATGCATATCGTTGCCAACAAAGCCTGGGCTGAGAAAAACCCGGCGGCGGCGAAACTGTTTGCCGAGATGAAACTGCCAATCACCGACATTAATGCGGAAAATGCTGCCATGCATGCCGGTCAGTCTTCTGAAGACGATATCAACCGTCACGTTGATGGCTGGATCAAAGGTCATCAGGCCGAGTTTGATAAGTGGGTGCAGGACGCACTGGCTGCGGCGAAGTAAATATCACCGGGCCCACATACTGCACACCTCCTTCTCCCGCTTGCGGGAGAAGGTCGGGATGAGGGCCATCAGCAGCTAAAGTCGCGCGATAAATCGCGCCGCTACAGAGGGCGACCTGGTTTTCCCAATCGATTCGGACGCTATAGCGTACTGGTACGTCCTGTTAATTAACACAACAATGAAATAGTTTTTTGGGTTACTATTAACCCATTATGATTATTTGCCTGCTCATGACGCTATGAATGCTTCCCATCAGGGCCTCAGTTCTGCCCTGGTCGCGCTGATGTCGGTCGCGACTGGCCTTGCCGTCGCCAGCAACTACTATGTCCAGCCGCTGCTGGATACCATCGCCCACCAGTTTAATCTCTCCGTCAGCCTCGCCGGCTTTATCGTCACCACCGCCCAACTCGGTTATGCCTGTGGCCTGCTGTTGCTGGTACCACTCGGCGATATGCTGGAACGGCGCGCCCTGATTGTTTCTATGAGCCTGCTCGCGGCCGGTGGCATGATGATCACCGCGCTCTCCCCTTCCCTGCCGTTAATGCTGCTGGGCACGGTAGTGATCGGGCTGTTTTCTGTCGTGGCACAAATTCTGGTGCCTCTTGCGGCCACCCTCGCAGCGCCCGAGAAACGCGGCAAAGTAGTAGGAACGGTAATGAGCGGTTTATTGCTCGGTATCCTGCTGGCACGAACCGCCGCAGGTGCGCTAGCGCAACTGGCTGGCTGGCGCAGCGTTTACTGGACCGCCAGCGTATTGATGATCCTGATGGCACTGGCGCTGTGGCGTTATCTGCCACGCTATAAGCAGAATGTCCCACTTAATTACCCGCAGTTGTTACGCTCCATCTTCAGCCTGTACGCCGCTAACCGGGTGATACGTACCCGCGCGTTAACCGGCTGCCTCTCTTTCGCCAATTTCAGCATGCTCTGGACCTCCATGGCGTTCCTGCTATCAGCGCAACCTTATGGTTTTAATGAAGGGGAGATTGGTCTGCTGGGTCTGGTGGGTGCCGCAGGGGCACTGGCGGCACGTCAGGCCGGTAGTCTGGCTGATAAAGGGAAAGCCAAACTGACCACCAGCACCGGGTTGATGATTATGTTAGCGGCGTGGGGTGTAACCGCGCTGGGGGCACACCATTTGCTGGCACTGATTATCGGTATTTTGCTGCTCGACTTAGCGGTGCAGGCAGTACATATCACTAACCAAAGCGTGATTTATCGTCATAAACCAGAGGCGCGCAACCGCCTGAATGCCGGCTATATGACCAGTTATTTTATCGGTGGTGCGCTGGGTTCAATCATCTCGGCGAACGCATTTCATCATGCAGGCAGGTATGGCGTTTGTGGAGCCGGTGTGCTGCTCACCACAATTAACCTGTTGATTTGGTGGCGCAATGCGCGCTACGAAAGTGTTTAGAAAACGTAAAGACCGGACCTAATCGATGAGCAATACTGTTCATCAATGATTGGGTTTGTTATGGTTAGCCAGAGAGTTATTCATCATGGTTATTTTTTCTCGCGAAATTATTCAACTGTAAAAAGATTTCGCGAGGCGAATTGATAGCATCCAATGCCTGCGCATCCGTAGCCTTGGATCGGGCAACACGCCCAGGGTCAGGGAATGACCTGGAATCGCCGGGTGCTGACAGTGTGATCGTGCTAACAATCACTGGCGGGAATTATGACTACGCTTAATCTGTCACCACCATTACTATACCAGTTGCAACTAGTGAGGTTTTTTTAGAATGGAAAGTTCGTTTACTCCCATAGAGCAGATGCTAAACATCCGTGCTACTCGCCATAAAGATTTTCCATTGCAGGAGATCATCCTGACGCGTCTGTGCATGCATATGCAGGGCAAACTGCTGGATAATCGCAACAAAATGTTGAAGGCGCAGGGAATTAACGAAACCTTATTCATGGCGCTGATCACCCTTGATGCGCAGGAAAATCAGAGCATCCAGCCTTCTGAACTGAGTTCTGCTCTCGGATCTTCCCGTACCAACGCCACACGTATTGCTGATGAGCTGGAAAAACGTGGCTGGATTGAGCGTCGCGAAAGTGACAACGACCGTCGCTGCCTGCATCTGCATCTGACTGAGAAAGGTAACGAATTTTTACGCCAGCTGCTGCCACCGCAGCACCAGAGCCTGCAATATCTTTGGTCGTCGCTCTCCTCAGACGAGCAAGGACAGCTGGAAGCGATTACCCGTAAGCTGCTTAACCGCCTCGACAAAATGGATGAAGAGCAACTCATCGCCTCCCTGTCACGCTAATAGCAAGAAGTGCGACACAATCACCTGTCGAAACCGATATTTTAATCCCCTTTTTATCCGGCCAGCGTCACAAGCGCTGGCTTTTTTCGACTCGGGACCCCGTGTTGATGGATGAACACATCCCGAAAAAATGGAAAACGTGGAGAATAACATGAGTGCGACAGCGGCAGATCAAAGCCCGCAACAGCCAGCAAATAAAAAGAAAAAGCGCAAAGGTGCGCTTATCCTGCTGGCTATCGTGTTTGTCATTATTGGTATTGCCTATCTGGCTTACTGGTTCCTGGTGCTGCGTCATTTCCAGGAAACCGACGATGCTTATGTCTCAGGTAATCAGGTGCAGGTGATGGCGCAGGTGTCTGGCAGCGTCAATAAAGTGTGGTTTGATGACACCGACTTCGTGAAGAAAGGTGACGTGCTGGTATCACTCGATAAAACCGATGCAGAACAGGCGTTTGAAAAAGCGCAGACTGCACTGGCTACCAGCGTACGTCAGACGCATCAGTTGATGATCAATGGCAAGCAGGATCAGGCCACTATCAAGTTGCAACAAACGGCGCTGGAGCAGGCCGAGGCAGACCTGAAGCGTCGTGAGCCGCTGGGTGCCGCCAACCTGATTGGCCGTGAGGAACTGCAACACGCGCGCGACGCCGTGGCTACCGCTAAAGCGCAACTCGACGTAGCAGTGCAGCAGTACAACGCGAATCAGGCGATGATCCTCAACACCTCACTGGAAAACCAGCCGGCGGTGAAACAGGCCGCCGCTGAACTGCGCGATGCCTGGCTGGCACTGCAACGTACCGAGATCCGCAGCCCGATGGATGGCTATGTCTCCCGTCGTAGCGTGCAGGTTGGCTCGCAAATTTCCACCAGCACGCCACTGCTGGCAGTGGTGCCTGCCACCAATTTGTGGATAGATGCGAACTTCAAAGAAACCCAACTGGCAGACGTGCGCATTGGCCAACCAGCGACGGTCGTCAGTGATATCTACGGTGATGATGTGGTGTATCAAGGCAAGGTGGTAGGTCTGGATATGGGCACCGGTAGCGCCTTCTCCCTGCTGCCGGCACAGAACGCCACCGGTAACTGGATCAAAGTGGTTCAGCGTCTGCCGGTACGTATCGAGCTGGATGCGAAAGAAGTGGCAGAACATCCGCTGCGTATCGGCCTGTCAACGCTGGTCAAAGTGGATACCTCCAATAAGGATGGCGCAACACTTGCCAGCAGCGTCCGTAGCCAGGCCGCTTATGAAAGCGATGCGCTGGCAATCGACCTGACGCCAGTAAACCAGATGATTACTGACATCGTTCGTGCCAACGCCGGCTGATAACGCGGGAGGCTGTTATGGCACAAAAACCGCTTGAAGGCGCGCCGTTAGTCCTGATGACCATCGCCCTGTCGCTGGCGACGTTTATGCAGGTACTCGATTCGACGATTGCCAACGTGGCGATTCCCACCATCGCCGGGAACCTGGGTGCCTCTAACTCCCAGGGCACTTGGGTGATCACCTCTTTCGGGGTGGCAAACGCCATCTCGATTCCGATCACCGGTTGGCTGGCGAAACGCGTCGGTGAAGTGAAGCTGTTTACCTGGGCGACAATCCTGTTCGCCCTCGCCTCCTTTGCCTGTGGTGTCTCCGAAAGTCTGTCGATGCTGATTTTCTTTCGTGTCATCCAGGGGGTGGTGGCAGGGCCCCTGATTCCGCTGTCGCAGAGTTTGTTGCTGAACAACTACCCCCCCGCAAAACGCAGCGTGGCGCTGTCGTTGTGGGCAATGACGGTGATCGTGGCACCGATCTGTGGACCGATTCTCGGTGGCTGGATTAGCGATAACTATCACTGGGGCTGGATCTTCTTCATCAACGTGCCGATTGGCGTGGTGGTGGTGATGCTGACGCTGCAAACCTTGCGCGGTCGGGAAACACAAACGGCCAGCCGCCCGATTGACATGGTCGGTCTGGTGCTACTGGTGGTGGGTATTGGTTGCTTGCAGGTCATGCTGGACCGTGGCCGAGAACTGGATTGGTTTAGTTCCACTGAAATCATCACGTTAACCGTTGTCGCGGTCGTAGCCCTGGCGGTGCTACTGGTATGGGAACTGACAGATGACCATCCGATTGTCGATCTATCGCTATTTAAATCGCGCAATTTCACCATCGGGTGTTTGTCGATAAGCCTTGCCTATATGCTCTACTTCGGCTCGATTGTTTTGCTGCCGCAGCTATTGCAGGAAGTGTACGGCTATACCGCAACCTGGGCCGGGCTGGCTTCCGCGCCGGTGGGGATTATTCCGGTAATCCTGTCGCCGATCATTGGTCGCTTTGCTCATAAGCTGGATATGCGCCGTCTGGTGACCTTCAGCTTTATTATGTATGCGGTGTGCTTCTATTGGCGCGCGTATACCTTTGAGCCGGGGATGGATTTTGGTGCGTCGGCGTGGCCGCAGTTTATTCAGGGCTTCGCGGTGGCATGCTTCTTTATGCCGCTGACCACCATTACGCTGTCGGGCTTGCCACCAGAACGCATGGCGGCGGCATCCAGTCTGTCGAACTTTGTGCGTACACTGGCTGGCTCCATCGGGACGTCGATTACTACCACCATGTGGACCGATCGCGAATCAATGCATCACAGCTATTTGTCGGAATCGGTGAATCCGTATAACGCCAATTCGCAGCAGATGTACGATCAGTTGGAAAGTCTTGGCATGACCCATCAGCAGGCATCAGCGTATATCGCACAGCAGATCACCAACCAGGGGCTGATTATCTCTGCCAACGAGATTTTCTGGGCCTCGGCCGGGGTGTTTCTTATTCTGTTGGTGCTGATTTGGTTCGCACGTCCACCTTTTGGGGCGGGCGGTGGCGGCGGTGGTGCACACTAAGCAAAAAAAACGGGCCATAATGGCCCGTTTTTTTATGCGTTCTGTCGCCACCATTCGGCAAGCAGGATGCCAGTTGCTACCGACACGTTGAGACTTTCTACGTTGCCGGTACCGCCAATCGACAGGCTCATGTCACCCTGTTGGAAAGCGCTGTCGGACAGCCCTTCACGCTCCTGGCCCAGCACCAGCACCATTTTGGCTGGCAGCTCAGCTTTTGCCAGCGGTGTACCTTCATGGCTGGAGGTCGTGACGATGGTGTAGCCTGCTTTGCGGAAGGCTTCCAGACCGGCGGAGAAGTTTTCACCGCTGATTGCCTGGACGTGCTCCGCGCCACCTTCTGCGGTACGCACTGCGGCACCCGATTCCAGCAGTGATGCATCATTCACCAGCAGCCCCTTCACACCAAAGTGGGCGCAGCTACGCATGATGCCGCCGAGGTTATGCGGGTTGCTGACATCTTCCAGTGCCAGTACACAATCTTTGGCTTCGGCCAGGCTTAACCACTCAGATACCGCCATCCCCATGCGTTTTTTAATGATGAAACACACGCCGCCGTGATGTTCAGTTCCTGATGCTTTCGCCAGCTCGGCATCGTCCACCACATGGTAGGCTTTGCGGTTGGCGGCGAGCCAGCGCAATGTTTCACGGAAACGCGGCGTCACGCTCTGGACAAACCAGGCGCGGACGATGCTCTCGGGACGGCTCTGGAACAACGCCTGGCAGGCATTTTCCCCGTAAACACGCGTCTCTTCCTGACGCTGGCGGCGAATCTGCTCCGGGTCGATAGCAGGCTTGCTGACGCTACCCTCTTCCAGCGCGTTGTTTTCAGCTACCGGTGGGCGTGAAACGGTGCGCCACGGTGAATCCTCGAAGCTACGTGCTTTGCGATTATCATCGCCGCGATCGCTGCGACGACCCGCACCGCGACCGCCTTCTTCATTATTACGTCCAGTGCGGGGGCCAGAACGACGATTCTCTTCCTGGCGCGCAGCAGGACGGCCGCCTTTGCCGGTACGGGGGTTTGGCGCACGCGAGCCTTTCTGGCCCTCATCCTCACCACGTACATACATCACTTTGACCTTGCCGCTTTTGCCTTTAATTTCGTCGTTCATCTGTTCCTCCAGCATTGAGAGCGCGAAGATTACCTGATGTGTCGGCGCTTAGCTATCAACTATTGAACCTATCGAGCAATCCAGATTGAGCATAGCATTCAACCCTTTCATAATGCTCGGCAATCATAAATATACAGATCCGGTTTGAGGTAACTATGAATACGGTATGTGCCTCCTGTCAGGCAACCAACCGCGTGCCCGAAGCACGCATTGCCGATGGAGCCAAATGTGGCCGCTGCGGCGGTGAGCTGTTTAACGGCGAAGTGGTGAGCGCGACTGCCGCGACGCTGGATAAATATTTGCAGGACGATTTGCCCGTGGTGGTCGATTTCTGGGCACCGTGGTGTGGGCCTTGCGTCAACTTCGCACCGGTATTTAAAGATGTCGCCGATGAGCGGCGCGGCAAGGTGCGTTTTGTGAAGGTGAATACAGAAGCCGAACCAGCGCTGAGTTCACGTTTCCGTATTCGCAGCATTCCCACCATCATGTTGTTTAAGAATGGCGAGTTGGTCGACATGATGAACGGCGCGATGCCAAAAGCACCGTTCAACGAATGGCTCGACGAGTCGCTGTGATCCCCTCCGTGGCCAGCCGGGTGCTGGCCATATTACCTTTGCACGGCATTTCCATTACAATTACGTTTTTGCTGCCCGCCTGAGTGTTATGTCTGAGAATGCCGTCCTGCGTTTGCGCACGCAACGTCTTGCCCGCGCTACCCGTCCGTTTCTGGCCCGTGGCAATCGGGTTATCCGCTGTCAGGGTTGTCTCCTGCCGCATCAACATTGCGTATGCGCCACATTACAGCCGCAAACCGCCCGCAGCCGTTTTTGTCTGGTGATGTTTGATACCGAACCGATGAAACCCAGTAATACCGGACGTCTGATCGCCGATATCCTGCCGGATACGCTGGCATTTGGCTGGTCACGTACCGAGCCCGACGCCGCATTATTACAAGCGGTGCAGATGAGCGATTATCAACCGTTGGTCGTGTTCCCCGCGTCCTATGCCGATACCGGTCGCACCGTGCTGACGGAGCCGCCACGCAGCGGCAAGCCCCCGCTGTTTATTATGCTCGACGGCACCTGGACTGAGGCACGCAAAATGTTCCGCAAAAGCCCCTGGCTGGATGCATTCCCGGTGATGTCTTTGAATGTGACCAGCCCGTCACGTTACACGCTGCGCGAAGCACATGGCGAAGGTCAGCACTGCACCGCAGAAGTTGCCGCTGCATTGCTGGAGCAGGCTGGCGACGTCGCCGCTGCCGATGCGTTACAACAGCATTTCACGCGCTTCCGTCAGGCGTATCTGGCCGGTAAACCCCATCATCCGGCACACGCGTTATGTGACGAGGATAACTAACACTGTTCTTTTTTTGCACAGCGCACTGAACTATAGTAGAGCATCGCCACGGAGCTGGCTTTCAATCATGGATGATGCGCTATGAAACTCTTCGTGTTGGTTATTTTCCTGCTGGCCGGTTGCAGTACCGCGCCAAAACATCAACAGGGCTTTCCCCTGAAATTTCAGTCTGTCAGTACCCATCCTTCTGCGTTGATCGCTGCCGATGCACTGCAACCCGGCGATCTGCTGCTCTCATCAGCCACCTCGCTGCAATCCTGGGGGATTCGTCTGTTTACCCTGACGGGCGTCAGCCACGCGGCTATTTATCTGGGTGATCAGCGAGTTGCTGAAGCGGTGGGGAGTGGGGTCAACATTATCCCCCTCGATCGCGCGATTGCCGAAAGTAATAATCTGCTGGCTTTACGCATACCGGGCATCACCGTTGAACAAACGCTGCGGCTGCGCGAGTTTTCCGACCTGCAACAGGGCAAAAAATACAACTTTAAAGGGATTGTGATGTTTATGCCCTTTATGGTGTCGCGTCGTGTGTGTGAATTACCGCTGATAAATGAACAGGTGCGCAGCAACTGCCTGACGATACTGGCTAACATACAACTGGCCGACGAGGAAAATCCTGAATCTGACCGTTTTTTCTGTTCGGAATTTGTGCTGGCGGGTTACCGCTATGCCGGAATTGAGTTGCTGGCGGGCCAGGCAAACTGGGTTAGCCCGGCGGATTTATTGCATCTGCGTGAGGGGGATGTATCCGCCTGGCACGCACAACAGCCGATCGAATATATCGGTCATCTCAAACGCTGGAATTTGAAAGAGATCCTCAGCCTGCGATCGCCAGATCGGCAAGCGCAGTAAAAAGCGTTTACAATCACGCCATCCCCCATGTCAGGAGTGCATGATGAGCCAACGCGGACTGGAAGCGCTGTTACGACCTAAATCCATTGCGGTAATCGGTGCGTCGGTAAAACCGGGGCGCGCGGGTTATTTTATGATGCGTAACCTGCTGGCGGGCGGTTTTAGTGGCCCGGTATTGCCGGTAACGCCGAAGTACAAGGCGGTGAGCGGCGTGCTCGCCTGGCCCGATATCGCCAGCCTGCCTTTTGCCCCCGATCTTGCCATCATCTGTACTCATGCCAAACGTAATCTGGCGTTGCTTCAACAACTGGGGGAGAAAGGTTGTAAAGCGTGCATCATTCTTTCCGCTCCCCCAGAACAACTGGATGAATTGAAAGCCTGCGCCAGTCAGTGGCAAATCCGCCTGCTCGGCCCCAACAGCCTTGGCCTGCTCGCCCCCTGGCAAGGACTTAACGCCAGTTTCTCCCCGGTACCCATTGCCAAAGGTCGTATCGCGTTTATTTCGCAATCGGCGGCGGTATCCAACACCATTCTCGACTGGGCGCAGCAGCGTAATCTTGGTTTCTCCTGGTTTATCGCACTGGGCGACAGCCTCGATATCGATGTCGATGACCTGCTTGATTTCCTCGCTCGTGATGGCAAAACCAGCGCCATCCTGCTCTATCTGGAACATCTTAGCGATGCGCGCCGCTTTGTCTCAGCATCGCGTAGCGCCTCGCGCAATAAACCGATTCTGGTGATCAAAAGCGGGCGTAGCCACCAGGCACAGGCAATGATTGGTACCCGCAGTGGGCTGGATGCTGCCTGGGATGCAGCCATCCAGCGTGCCGGTTTGCTGCGGGTGCAGGATACTCATGAACTGTTCTCCGCAGTGGAGTCGCTCAGCCATATGCGCCCATTACGTGGCGATCGTTTAATGATTATCAGCAATGGCGCCGCCCCGGCGGCACTGGCGCTGGACGAGTTATACGCGCGCAATGGCAAACTGGCGACGCTAAGCGAGGAAACCTTGCAGGCGCTGGCAGCACAGTTGCCGGCCGGTGTCGGGCGTGGCAATCCGCTCGATCTGAAAGATGATGCCACCCCCGAGCGCTACGTCGCCTGCATTGAGAAGTTGCTGGATAGTCATGAACTGGATGCCTTGATGATCATTCACGCCCCCAGTGCCGTGTCACCGGCCAGCGAAACTGCCGAGCAGATCATTGCGGCGATAGCGCGCCATCCACGCGGCAAGCAGGTGACATTGCTGACCAACTGGTGCGGTGAATTTTCCTCGCAGGCGGCTCGTCGCGCCTTCACCCAGGCAGGAATTCCAACCTGGCGTACGCCGGAAGGGACAGTGACAGCCTTTATGCACCAGGTGGAGTACCGCCGTAATCAGAAGCAGCTACGGGAAACGCCTGCGCTACCGTTGGGCCTGACGCAAAACAGCGCGCAGGCGCATCAGCTTATTCAGCAGGCGCTGGACCAGGGCATCACCACGCTGGACACGCATGAAGTCCAGCCGGTGTTGCAGGCTTATGGCCTGGCAACCCTATCGACCTGGATTGCCGCTGACAGCTCTGCGGCGGCCAGCATCGCTAGTCAGATCGGCTATCCGGTGGCGTTGAAGTTGCGCTCACCGGATATCCCGCACAAGTCTGAGGTGCAGGGGGTGATGCTTTATCTGCGCAGCGCCAGTGAAGTCAAACTGGCCGCCGACGCGATTTTTGACCGTGTTCGGCAAACCCATCCCGAGGCACGGATTGATGGCCTGCTGGTGCAGAGCATGGCCAACCGCGCGGGTGCACAGGAGCTGCGCATAGTGGTGGAACAGGATCCGCTGTTTGGTCCGATTATTATGTTGGGAGAAGGCGGCGTGGAATGGCAGCCAGATAAACAAGCTGCCGTAGCTTTGCCCCCCCTGAACATGACGCTGGCGCGCTATCTGGTGATCCAGGCGATGAAAAGCGGCAAAGTTCGCAGTCGCAGTGCGTTGCGACCCCTGAACATTCCTGCACTCAGTCAGTTGCTGGTTCAGGTTTCTAACCTGGTGGTTGATTGCCCGGAGATCCAGCGGCTGGATATTCATCCGCTGCTGGCCGCCGGTGACGAATTTACCCTGCTGGATGTCACGCTACAGCTCGCCCCGTTCCAGGGCGATAACGAAGCGCGGCTGGCGATTCGCCCCTATCCTCACCACCTTGAGGAGCAGGTTGAACTGAAAGATGGTCAGCATTGCCTGTTCCGCCCGATCCTGCCAGAAGATGAGCCGCTACTGCGGGACTTTATTGCGCTGGTGACGAAAGAAGATCTTTATTATCGCTATTTCAGTGAGATCAATGAGTTCACCCACGAGGATCTGGCGAATATGACGCAAATCGATTATGACCGCGAGATGGCGATTGTCGCCGTCCGTCAGCACGCGGGTCATGATGAAATTATCGGGGTGACGCGTGCAATTTCAGACGCCGACAATATTGATGCTGAGTTTTCCGTGCTGGTACGATCGGATTTGAAAGGATTGGGCATGGGCAGACGTCTGCTGGAGAAGATGATCCGCTATACCCGCGATCACGGTCTGCAACAATTGAACGGTATCACCATGCCACACAATACCGGCATGATTACCCTGGCGCGAAAACTTAACTTTCGCGTGAGTATTCAACTGGATGACGGAATTGTCAGCCTTAATTTGCCGCTTAACGATGCCATCAACTAACCTTGTAGAGAAAGGTAAAAATCCTCCCTGTAGGCTCGGTTGATGTTATCATTTAGCGTTAGGATCATGATTTGATGGCAAAAGGCCATGCGATGAACAGAGAAGAAGTGCACCGTGATGTTGTCTAAATTCAAACGTAATAAACACCAACAACACCTCGCACAGCTGCCTAAACTGTCACAATCCGTTTCGGACGTGACCACGCTCTACTCGCCTGTTGAGTTCCGTGAAACCCTGCTGACGAAAATTGCCACTGCGGAAAAACGTATCTGTATCGCTGCGCTGTATCTGGAAAATGATGATGGCGGGCGTGGAGTTATGCAGGCGTTGTATGCTGCTCGTCAGGCTCGTCCAGAGCTGGATATCAGTATTTTGGTGGACTGGCATCGTGCCCAGCGTGGCCGCATTGGCGCAGCGCGTGGTCTCACCAATGCCGACTGGTATTGTGAAATGGCCGCACAACATCCGGATATCGCGATTCCGGTTTATGGTATTCCGGTCAATACGCGTGAAGCGTTAGGTGTGCTGCATCTGAAAGGCTTTATCATTGACGATACCTTGTTGTATAGCGGTGCCAGCCTCAACGATGTTTATTTGCACCAGCATGATCGCTACCGTTATGACCGCTACCAGCTGATTCGTAACCCGCAGTTGGCAGACACCATGTATCAATGGATTTGCGCTAACCTGAAGCAATCTGATGCGGTGCATCGTCTTGACCAGACCGAACGCCCATCCAGCCCGGAAATCAAAAACGAAACCCGACAGTTCCGCCAGGATCTGCGTGGCTTTAATTATCAGTTTTCCGGAAACTCGGGCAATGAAAGTCTGACGGTGACACCGTTGGTTGGCCTGGGTAAACGCAGCCTGCTGAATAAAACCATCTTCCATTTGATGCCCTGCGCTGAGCGTAAACTCACCCTGTGCACCCCATATTTCAACCTGCCTGCCATTCTGGTACGTAATCTGATCCATTTGCTGCGTCAGGGGAAGCAAGTGGAGATCATTGTTGGGGACAAAACCGCTAACGATTTCTATATCCCACCGGAGCAACCCTTTAAGATCATTGGTGCGCTGCCTTATCTCTACGAGATTAACTTACGTCGTTTCCTGAGCCGCTTGCAGTACTACGTCAACAACGGACAACTGACTGTGCGTTTGTGGAAAGATGGCGAAAATAGCTATCACCTGAAAGGCATATGGGTTGACGATGAGTGGATGATGATCACCGGGAATAACCTTAACCCGCGCGCCTGGCGACTTGATCTGGAAAACGCGGTACTTATCCATGATCCGCTAAACCAACTGGCTGAACAGCGAGAGAAAGAATTGGCGCTGATTCGGACTCATACCACGGTGGTGCAGCATTTCCGTGAGCTGGAAAGCATCGCCGATTATCCGGCAAAAGTACGCAAGTTGATTCGCCGTCTGCGCCGTATCCGTATCGATCGTTTAATCAGCCGCTTGTTGTGATGGCGGCTTCGCCAGCCGCCCGTCAGGAGCGGCTGGCCTTCTGTTACAACGCGATGCCCTTGCCTTTACGATGCAGCATCAGCGAAACCAGAAAAGCTAATGCCCCCATCGCCGAAACATACCAGAAGAAACTGGTTTCAATTCCTTCTTTTTTCAGCAATAGCGCGACGTACTCCGCTGAACCACCAAAGATAGCATTCGCCACCGCATAAGATAACCCAACACCAAGCGCCCGCACTTCAGGTGGAAACATTTCAGCCTTCAGAATGCCGCTGATGGCGGTGTAGAAGCTGGTGATTATCAATGCCAGCATCACCAGAACAAACGCCAGCCAGCCGCTCTGCACATTTTGCAGCAACGTCAGGATAGGTACGGTACAAATGGCAGCTCCTGCACCGAAAATCATCATGGAGGATCGACGCCCAATTTTATCCGAGAGCGCCCCAATAATGGGTTGAATCAACATAAAGACCAGCAGAGCGCCAGTCATCAACCCACTCGCCGCACGCGCATCCATTCCTGCGGTATTCACCAGATACTTTTGCATGTAAGTGGTGAAGGTATAGAAGCTGAGTGAACCGCCAGCGGTAAATCCCAGCACCATCAGAAATGCACGCGAATGGTTGCGTAGCAGGCCCAGGATACTGCCGGCATCACGATGCTCACGGTGTTTTTTCTCTGAAGTTTCGTTGAGGGAGCGGCGTAACCACAGCGCAACCACCGCCAGAATGGCGCCGAGGAAGAAAGGAATACGCCAGGCCCAACTGTGCAACTGCTCATCACTGAGTAGCAGCTGCAACACCACTACCGTGAGCACGGCCAACAATTGACCACCAATCAAGGTCACGTACTGGAATGATGCGTAGAATCCTTTACGTCCCTCCAGGGCTACTTCACTCATGTAGGTCGCGCTGGTGCCATATTCGCCGCCCACGGAAAGTCCTTGAAACATCCGGGCCAGCAGCAGGATAACTGGCGCTGCAATGCCGATTTCAGCGTAACCGGGCAGGCAGGCAATCACCAGCGAACCGAAGCACATCATGCAGACCGAGATCAGCATGGAGTTTTTGCGTCCGTGACGGTCGGCAATATAACCAAATAGCCAGCCTCCGATAGGACGCATCAAAAAGCCGGCAGCAAAGACGCCTGCGGTTTGCAGAAGTTGGGTGGTGGTGTCGCCCGATGGGAAAAAGATATGGGCAAAATAGAGTGAGAAGAAGGAGTATACGTAGAAGTCGAACCATTCAACCAGATTACCGGATGAAGCCCCAACAATCGCCCAGATGCGTTGTTTGCTGATGGCCGTCGTGTCGTGATGTACCACTTTTTGTTGTAGAGAGTCTGTCATCTTTACCTCTTTTCCTTGCGAATAATAAACGCTAAAGAATTCAGTAAAGCATTTGTTGGCCTGTTACGTGAACTGGATTCACGCCTGATGGCAAAATCTACGAATTTGTCGCAGCCTGCTCGCCCCACGTTTTACCGGGTGCGATTTATCGCATCATTACCCGTTGCGGCGCGATTTATCGCGCGGGTTTTAGTGTTCCGGACGCTGAAAAATGCGCGATAAATCGCGCCGCTACGGGGATATTGACTGGTTTCCAGACGTAAAAAAGCCCTGAACTTTCGTTCAGGGCTTCTTCACTTAATTGATGCCTGGCAGTTCCCTACTCTCGCATGGGGAGACCCCACACTACCATCGGCGCTACGGCGTTTCACTTCTGAGTTCGGCATGGGGTCAGGTGGGACCACCGCGCTACAGCCGCCAGGCAAATTCTGTTTATCCGTACCGCCCTCGCAGGCCATACGAATCAATCCGTTCGAACAATGCTGAAAATTCTCGCGTCTCTCAACTCAAAACGCCTCTGGCGTTGTAAGGTTAAGCCTCACGGGTCATTAGTACCGGTTAGCTCAATGCATCGCTGCACTTACACATCCGGCCTATCAACGTCGTCGTCTTCAACGTCCCTTCAGGACTCTCAAGGAGTCAGGGAGAACTCATCTCGGGGCAAGTTTCGTGCTTAGATGCTTTCAGCACTTATCTTTTCCGCACTTAGCTACCGGGCAATGCCATTGGCATGACAACCCGAACACCAGTGGTGCGTTCACTCCGGTCCTCTCGTACTAGGAGCAACCCCCCTCAATTCTCCAGCGCCCACGGCAGATAGGGACCGAACTGTCTCACGACGTTCTAAACCCAGCTCGCGTACCACTTTAAACGGCGAACAGCCGTACCCTTGGGACCTACTTCAGCCCCAGGATGTGATGAGCCGACATCGAGGTGCCAAACACCGCCGTCGATATGAACTCTTGGGCGGTATCAGCCTGTTATCCCCGGAGTACCTTTTATCCGTTGAGCGATGGCCCTTCCATTCAGAACCACCGGATCACTATGACCTGCTTTCGCACCTGCTCGAGCCGTCACTCTCGCAGTCAAGCTGGCTTATGCCATTGCACTAACCTCCTGATGTCCGACCAGGATTAGCCAACCTTCGTGCTCCTCCGTTACACTTTGGGAGGAGACCGCCCCAGTCAAACTACCCACCAGACACTGTCCGCAGCCCGGATTACGGGCCTACGTTAGAACATCAAACATTAAAGGGTGGTATTTCAAGGTTGGCTCCATGCAGACTGGCGTCCACACTTCAAAGCCTCCCACCTATCCTACACATCAAGGCTCAATGTTCAGTGTCAAGCTATAGTAAAGGTTCACGGGGTCTTTCCGTCTTGCCGCGGGTACACTGCATCTTCACAGCGATTTCAATTTCACTGAGTCTCGGGTGGAGACAGCCTGGCCATCATTACGCCATTCGTGCAGGTCGGAACTTACCCGACAAGGAATTTCGCTACCTTAGGACCGTTATAGTTACGGCCGCCGTTTACCGGGGCTTCGATCAAGAGCTTCTCCTTACGGATAACCCCATCAATTAACCTTCCGGCACCGGGCAGGCGTCACACCGTATACGTCCACTTTCGTGTTTGCACAGTGCTGTGTTTTTAATAAACAGTTGCAGCCAGCTGGTATCTTCGACTGGCTTCAGCTCCGGGAGCAAGTCCCTTCACCTAATGCCAGCGTGCCTTCTCCCGAAGTTACGGCACCATTTTGCCTAGTTCCTTCACCCGAGTTCTCTCAAGCGCCTTGGTATTCTCTACCTGACCACCTGTGTCGGTTTGGGGTACGATTTCGTGTTACCTGGAGCTTAGAGGCTTTTCCTGGAAGCAGGGCATCAGTTACTTCATCACCGTAGTGACTCGTCATCACGCCTCAGCCTTAAAGCATTCCGGATTTGCCTGGAATGCAAGCCTACACGCTTAAACCGGGACAACCGTCGCCCGGATAACCTAGCCTTCTCCGTCCCCCCTTCGCAGTAACACCAAGTACAGGAATATTAACCTGTTTCCCATCGACTACGCTTTTCAGCCTCGCCTTAGGGGTCGACTCACCCTGCCCCGATTAACGTTGGACAGGAACCCTTGGTCTTCCGGCGAGCGGGCTTTTCACCCGCTTTATCGTTACTTATGTCAGCATTCGCACTTCTGATACCTCCAGCAGACCTCACAGTCCACCTTCAGCGGCTTACAGAACGCTCCCCTACCCAACAACACATAGTGTCGCTGCCGCAGCTTCGGTGCATGGTTTAGCCCCGTTACATCTTCCGCGCAGGCCGACTCGACCAGTGAGCTATTACGCTTTCTTTAAATGATGGCTGCTTCTAAGCCAACATCCTGGCTGTCTGGGCCTTCCCACATCGTTTCCCACTTAACCATGACTTTGGGACCTTAGCTGGCGGTCTGGGTTGTTTCCCTCTTCACGACGGACGTTAGCACCCGCCGTGTGTCTCCCGTGATAACATTCTCCGGTATTCGTAGTTTGCATCGGGTTGGTAAGCCGGGATGGCCCCCTAGCCGAAACAGTGCTCTACCCCCGGAGATGAGTTCACGAGGCGCTACCTAAATAGCTTTCGGGGAGAACCAGCTATCTCCCGGTTTGATTGGCCTTTCACCCCCAGCCACAAGTCATCCGCTAATTTTTCAACATTAGTCGGTTCGGTCCTCCAGTTAGTGTTACCCAACCTTCAACCTGCCCATGGCTAGATCACCGGGTTTCGGGTCTATACCCTGCAACTTAACGCCCAATTAAGACTCGGTTTCCCTGCGGCTCCCCTATACGGTTAACCTTGCTACAGAATATAAGTCGCTGACCCATTATACAAAAGGTACGCAGTCACACCCGAAGGTGCTCCCACTGCTTGTACGTACACGGTTTCAGGTTCTGTTTCACTCCCCTCGCCGGGGTTCTTTTCGCCTTTCCCTCACGGTACTGGTTCACTATCGGTCAGTCAGGAGTATTTAGCCTTGGAGGATGGTCCCCCCATATTCAGACAGGATACCACGTGTCCCGCCCTACTCATCGGACTCACAATCTGTGCATTTTCATGTACGGGGCTGTCACCCTGTATCGCGCGACTTTCCAGACGCTTCCATTAACACACAAACTGATTCAGGTCCTGGGCTGTTCCCCGTTCGCTCGCCGCTACTGGGGGAATCTCGGTTGATTTCTTTTCCTCGGGGTACTTAGATGTTTCAGTTCCCCCGGTTCGCCTCGTTAACCTATGTATTCAGTTAACGATAGTGCATAAATGCACTGGGTTTCCCCATTCGGACATCGTCGGCTGTTGCGGTTCATATCACCTTACCGACGCTTTTCGCAGATTAGCACGTCCTTCATCGCCTCTGACTGCCAGGGCATCCACCGTGTACGCTTAGTCGCTTAACCTCACAACCCACAGACGTTTTCACGCATGCAGACTGCAAGCATTTGAGAGACTCGAACACATCGCTTTCATTTCTTATTACGGAGAAATGAAACAACGTGTCGTTTCAAATTTTCAGCTTGTTCCGGATTGTTAAAGAGCAAATACTTCGCAGCACACCGTTTCCGGTACGCTCTGAAGTATTGAAGTACTGTAATGGTGGAGCTAAGCGGGATCGAACCGCTGACCTCCTGCGTGCAAGGCAGGCGCTCTCCCAGCTGAGCTATAGCCCCATACAGTTACTGCAGAGACCACTACTACCACTCAACCGAGTTAACATTCTTACAGGAAGAATGTAATTTCTTCTCAGGCAAGGCATGCGGAAAGGAAGTTTACGTGAATAAACGACCGCGCATAACGCAGCATGAGGAGAAATTTGGTAGGCCTGAGTGGACTTGAACCACCGACCTCACCCTTATCAGGGGTGCGCTCTAACCACCTGAGCTACAAGCCTGTAGAGGTTTTTTCTGCTCGTTACTTTTTCATCAGACAATCTGTGTGAGCACTTCGAAGGAAGGTATCTTCAGGTAAGGAGGTGATCCAACCGCAGGTTCCCCTACGGTTACCTTGTTACGACTTCACCCCAGTCATGAATCACAAAGTGGTAAGCGCCCTCCCGAAGGTTAAGCTACCTACTTCTTTTGCAACCCACTCCCATGGTGTGACGGGCGGTGTGTACAAGGCCCGGGAACGTATTCACCGTAGCATTCTGATCTACGATTACTAGCGATTCCGACTTCATGGAGTCGAGTTGCAGACTCCAATCCGGACTACGACGCACTTTATGAGGTCCGCTTGCTCTCGCGAGGTCGCTTCTCTTTGTATGCGCCATTGTAGCACGTGTGTAGCCCTGGCCGTAAGGGCCATGATGACTTGACGTCATCCCCACCTTCCTCCGGTTTATCACCGGCAGTCTCCTTTGAGTTCCCGACCGAATCGCTGGCAACAAAGGATAAGGGTTGCGCTCGTTGCGGGACTTAACCCAACATTTCACAACACGAGCTGACGACAGCCATGCAGCACCTGTCTCACGGTTCCCGAAGGCACTAAGGCATCTCTGCCAAATTCCGTGGATGTCAAGGCCAGGTAAGGTTCTTCGCGTTGCATCGAATTAAACCACATGCTCCACCGCTTGTGCGGGCCCCCGTCAATTCATTTGAGTTTTAACCTTGCGGCCGTACTCCCCAGGCGGTCGACTTAACGCGTTAGCTCCGGAAGCCACGCCTCAAGGGCACAACCTCCAAGTCGACATCGTTTACAGCGTGGACTACCAGGGTATCTAATCCTGTTTGCTCCCCACGCTTTCGCACCTGAGCGTCAGTCTTTGTCCAGGGGGCCGCCTTCGCCACCGGTATTCCTCCAGATCTCTACGCATTTCACCGCTACACCTGGAATTCTACCCCCCTCTACAAGACTCTAGCCTGCCAGTTTCGAATGCAGTTCCCAGGTTAAGCCCGGGGATTTCACATCCGACTTGACAGACCGCCTGCGTGCGCTTTACGCCCAGTAATTCCGATTAACGCTTGCACCCTCCGTATTACCGCGGCTGCTGGCACGGAGTTAGCCGGTGCTTCTTCTGCGGGTAACGTCAATGATGATGCGTATTAAACATCACCCCTTCCTCCCCGCTGAAAGTACTTTACAACCCGAAGGCCTTCTTCATACACGCGGCATGGCTGCATCAGGCTTGCGCCCATTGTGCAATATTCCCCACTGCTGCCTCCCGTAGGAGTCTGGACCGTGTCTCAGTTCCAGTGTGGCTGGTCATCCTCTCAGACCAGCTAGGGATCGTCGCCTAGGTGAGCCGTTACCCCACCTACTAGCTAATCCCATCTGGGTTCATCCGATGGTGTGAGGCCCGAAGGTCCCCCACTTTGGTCTTGCGACGTTATGCGGTATTAGCTACCGTTTCCAGTAGTTATCCCCCTCCATCGGGCAGATCCCCAGACATTACTCACCCGTCCGCCACTCGTCACCCAAGGAGCAAGCTCCTCTGTGCTACCGTTCGACTTGCATGTGTTAGGCCTGCCGCCAGCGTTCAATCTGAGCCATGATCAAACTCTTCAATTTAAAGTTTGATGCTCAAAGAATTAAACTTCGTAATGAATTACGTGTTCACTCTTGAGACTTGATATTTTTTAAGTCCGTAGACTTTTGATATCAATCCTGCGAGTGCCCACACAGATTGTCTGATAAATTGTTAAAGAGCAGTGCGAGCAGCGGGTTAACCGTCTGTCGCGAGGTGGCGTATATTACGCTTTCCTCCTTCAGAGTCAATCTCTTTTTCGAGATTTTTCTCTGGCGGGATGAATCACTTCGTCCCTCGCTGACCGTCTGCGTTGCCGCTTTGCCGTGTCAGTGGAGGCGCATTATAGGGAGATAATTCTGACTGACAAGCGCTAATTTAAACTTTTTGCGCGACCGCTCACTTTCCAGGCAAGGCGTTGCAAAATGCAGCAAAATCCTGTGCGAAAGGCATAAAAAACGGGCCCGCAGGCCCGTTATCGTCATTTTATCTATTGATGCGCGACAATCGCATCATCTTTCACATCCATCTCGATGGTTTTACCCGGGACCAGCGCACCAGAAAGAATCTGTTGTGCCAGTGGGTTTTCAATCTGCTGTTGGATAGCACGTTTCAGCGGTCGTGCACCGTAAACCGGATCGTAACCATTTTCTCCCAACAAGCGAATTGCTTCGTCCGAAATATGTAGCTGATAGCCACGCTCCTCCAGACGTTTATACAACCGCTGCAACTGAATCTGCGCGATAGATGCAATGTGTTTTTCACCCAACGGATGGAAGACCACCACTTCATCAATACGGTTAATAAACTCCGGACGGAAATGATGACCAACAACCGACATCACCAGATCCTTCATTTCAGGATAATCCAGCGCACCAAACCGTTCCTGAATCAAATCCGATCCCAGGTTCGAAGTCATGATTACTACCGTGTTACGGAAATCGACCGTGCGACCCTGCCCATCGGTTAAGCGGCCATCATCCAGCACCTGCAGCAAAATGTTGAACACATCCGGATGCGCTTTCTCTACCTCATCCAGCAAAATCACTGAATAGGGACGACGACGAACCGCTTCAGTCAGATAACCGCCCTCTTCATAGCCGACATATCCCGGAGGAGCCCCCACCAAACGCGATACCGAATGTTTTTCCATAAATTCGGACATGTCGATACGCACCATGGCGTCGTCGCTGTCGAACAGGAAGTTTGCCAGCGCTTTGCACAGCTCAGTTTTACCCACCCCGGTCGGCCCCAGGAACAGGAAGGAACCAATCGGACGATTCGGATCGGACAACCCTGCACGACTGCGTCGAATGGCATTCGACACCGCTTCAACCGCTTCATCCTGTCCGATAACACGCGCATGCAGCTCCTGCTCCATCCGCAGCAATTTATCGCGCTCCCCTTCCATCATGCGGGCCACCGGAATACCGGTCCAGCGCGCCAGCACATCGGCAATTTCCACATCCGTTACGCGGTTACGTAACAGTTTCATGGTTTTGCCTTCTGACTGGGTTGCCGCTGCCAGTTGTTTCTCCAGCGCCGGGATTTTGCCGTACTGCAATTCAGACATCTGCCCCAAATCACCCACACGACGCGCCTGCTCCAGCGACAATCGCGCCTGCTCCAGTTCAGCCTTGATATTCTGCGTCCCGGTCAGAGACGCTTTTTCTGCTTTCCACTCTTCTTCCAGCTCGGCGTATTCACGCTCTTTCTGGTCGAGTTCTGTTTCCAGCATCTCCAGACGTTTAACACTGGCATCATCAGACTCTTTCTTCAGAGCCTGCTGCTCCAGTTTAAGCTGGATAATACGGCGGTCGAGTCGATCCAGCGGTTCGGGTTTCGAATCAATTTGCAGACGAATGCTGGACGCGGCCTCATCGATCAAGTCGATGGCTTTATCCGGCAATTGACGGTCTGCAATATAACGATGCGAAAGCGTTGCCGCTGCCACAATCGCCGGGTCAGTAATCTGCACATGGTGATGCAGTTCATAACGCTCTTTCAGGCCACGCAAAATAGCGATGGTGTCTTCAACACTCGGCTCAGCAACAAAGACTTTCTGGAAACGACGCTCCAGCGCAGCGTCTTTTTCAATGTATTGACGATATTCATCCAGCGTCGTGGCACCGACACAATGAAGCTCACCGCGCGCCAGCGCAGGTTTCAGCATATTACCGGCATCCATGGCGCCATCGGCTTTACCGGCACCCACCATGGTATGCAGCTCATCAATAAACAGGATGACGTTGCCTTCCTGCTTCGCCAGGTCGTTCAACACCCCTTTCAGGCGCTCTTCAAATTCACCACGATATTTCGCGCCAGCCACCAGCGCACCCATGTCGAGTGCCAGTACCCGACGACCTTTCAGCCCTTCCGGTACTTCACCATTGATGATGCGCTGTGCCAGCCCCTCAACGATCGCGGTTTTACCCACCCCTGGCTCACCAATCAGTACCGGGTTATTTTTGGTACGGCGTTGCAACACCTGAATGGTACGACGTATTTCTTCGTCACGACCGATCACCGGATCGAGTTTGCCCATTTCGGCACGCTCGGTCAGATCGATGGTGTATTTTTTTAATGCCTGACGCTGATCTTCAGCCCCCTGGTCGTTCACGTTCTCTCCCCCTCGCAATTGCTCGATGGCCTTAGCGAGTTTTTCTGAGGTTGCGCCGGCAGATTTAAGTAAATCCGCCAACGAACCGCGTGAATCCAGGGCCGCCAGAACAAATAATTCAGATGAAATAAAGTTATCGTTGCGCTTTTGCGCCAGTTTGTCGCACAGGTTGAGCACACGCACCAAATCGGCGGACGGCTGTACATCGCCATCCGTGCCTTCAACTTGTGGTAATCGATTAATAGCCTGATCAATGCCGGTACGTAGGCCAGCCACATCGGCACCCGCGGCACTGAGCAACGGACGCACCGATCCGCCTTCCTGATTGAGCAATGCGCTCATCACATGAAGGGGTTCAATGAATTGATTATCGTGTCCCAGAGCAAGGGACTGTGCATCGGCCAGGGCCAACTGGAATTTGTTGGTAAGACGATCCAGACGCATGATTCCTCCCGTTACAGGTCAAAATGCTACTGGAGATTAAATGAGGTCATCCCTCAAATTTTTCAAGGTTAATGACCTGAGTTGTGAGCAAAAAATACGCTACTGGATCGTCTTGTGGCGTAAGGTTATCTCAGCCAAATCAAAGTTGCCATACGCCCGGTGATACGATCGCGTCGGAAGGAGAAAAAATCGTCGTTTTCATGCCAGGTACAGCGCGATGATCCACTGATGGAGTGCACACCTGCCGCCTGTAGACGCTGACGCGCCAACAGCCAGATGTCGGCAAAATATTTTTCCCCGACCGGCCGAAATGCCGCATCGGCACGAATATCATGCGCCATAAATGCCGCTCGAACTTCGGCACCCACTTCAAAAGCCTGTGGGCCAATGGCCGGCCCCAGCCACGCATAAATCTCATTGGGGGGACAGTGAAATTGCGCCAGTGTCTGTTCCAGCACACCATTACACAAGCCACGCCACCCCGCATGGGCTGCGGCGACCTCACTGCCATCACGGGCGCAAAATAACACTGGCAAACAATCCGCCGTCATCACAGCACAAACCACACCTGCTTCACGGGTGATCGCCGCATCCGCATCAGGAATCAAGTTATCATGGGGCAGACGCACCACATCCTGACCGTGCACCTGATTGAGCCATTGTGGCATAGCGGGCAATTGTGCCCGCTCAACCAGACGCTGACGATTAAGCATCACATGATCTTCACTGTCGCCGACATGACCGCCGAGATTCAGTGAGTTCCAGGGCGCCAGGCTCACTCCGCCGTGACGCGTTGTGGAACATGCCCGAACCCGAGCCGGTGCAGGCCAGTCCGGGATGATCAGGTCACTCATAACCAGTCCAGCTGATCGCGGAACATATCGGTGTCGGCTTTCAGGGCGTCGATCAAATCAACCATATCCTGCGGCAGCGGCGCGTGCCACTCCATCTCAATACCTGTGATCGGATGGTAGAGACGCAGCATAGTCGCGTGCAACGCCTGGCGATCGAAGCCACGTAACGTCGCGATAAACTCGTCGGAAGCACCTTTCGGAGGACGAGGACGACCACCATATAGCGGATCGCCTACCAGCGGATGGTTGATATGGGCCATATGCACACGAATCTGGTGGGTACGCCCCGTTTCCAGCCGCAGACGCAAACGGGTGTGCGCACGGAAATGTTCCATGATGCGATAATGCGTGGTCGCTGGTTTGCCCATCGGATGCACCGCCATATGGGTACGTTTGGTCGAGTGACGCGCCATCGGCTCATTCACCGTACCACCCGCCGTCATGGTGCCAATCGCTACCGCTTCGTACTCACGGGTAATTTCGCGCAGTTGCAGGGTTTCAACCAGATGGGTTTGTGCCGGAACGGTTTTTGCCACCACCATCAACCCGGTGGTGTCTTTATCCAGACGATGGACAATACCCGCACGCGGTACATCAGCGATCGGCGGATAATGGTAAAGCAGCGCATTCAGCACCGTCCCATCCGGATTGCCTGCACCAGGGTGCACCACCAAGTCGCGGGGTTTATTAATGACGATGATATCGTCGTCTTCATAGACGATATTCAACGGGATATTTTGCGCTTCCCAGCGTTGTTCTTCTTCGATTTCAGCGCTGATCGACACCTGCTCGCCGCCCAGAACCTTTTCTTTCGGTTTGTCGACCACGGTGCCATTGACGCTGACGCGACGCTCGAGGATCCATTCTTTTATGCGAGAACGTGAATAATCAGGGAACAATTCCGCCAAAGTCTGATCTAAGCGTTGTCCAAGTTGTGCTTCGGACACCGTTGCGGTGAGTTGAACTTGTTGTGCCATATACAGCTTCTTCGTTAACGTTGGGTTTTCACGGCGATGCCGTTTAATATAATGTGCTATCGTACTTGGTCATTACCGGGAGCTACACGGACAGCTTCCGCCATAACACTTTGAGGATAATCATTTCGTCATGACGCGTATGAAACATCTGGTGGCTGCTGCCACACTGAGCCTGGCACTGGTGGGTTGCTCCGGTTCTAAGGACACAGTACCGGACAGCCCGCCGTCTGAGATTTACGCCACAGCTCAGCAAAAACTGCAGGACGGTAACTTTAAAGCGGCGATTAAGCAACTGGAAGCGTTGGATAACCGCTATCCGTTTGGCCCGTATTCTCAGCAGGTACAGCTGGATTTGATCTACGCGTATTATAAAAATGCCGATCTGCCGCTGGCGCAAGCCGCTATCGCACGCTTTATGCGTCTCAACCCGACTCATCCGAACATCGACTACGTCATTTACATGAAAGGTCTGACGGATATGGCGCTGGATGATTCCGCACTACAGGGCTTCTTCGGTATTGATCGTTCCGATCGCGATCCGACCCATGCCCGTGATGCATTCCGCGACTTCTCCCAGCTGCTGCGCGGTTACCCGAACAGCCAATATGCCGCAGATGCACAGAAACGCCTGGTGTTCCTGAAAGAGCGCCTGGCGAAGTATGAACTTTCAGTGGCGCAATTCTATACCAAGCGCGGTGCTTATGTCGCTGTTGTTAACCGTGTAGAAGGGATGATGAGAGATTATCCGGACGCGCAAGCCACTCATGAGGCGCTGCCGCTGATGGAAAATGCCTATCGCCAGCTCCAACTGACTGCTGAGGCCGATAAAGTGGCGAAAATTATCGCCGCCAATAACGCCTGATTCGCAGCCAACAAAAAAGCAGCCTTCATTGGCTGCTTTTTTTTGGTGAAAAATCAGACAAAAATCGGATTTATCGCCCCGGTTAACTCGTCAATCTTGCCCCGTTCATCCCCGCGCTTCAAGCTTTTTCCGCCACTTTCCCGGCCTTTCTCACAATTTGTTGGCATTGACAAAAAGTGACATTTTTACGTGATATTGATCACACATTTTCCGTGTTTCCGCGGTATGCTGGACCTACCCAGACGGAAATGACAGAGAGGTTTGAATGATGATTCTGAACATTACCAGTAAACAAATGGAAATCACTGCGGCTATCCGCAACCATGTCGAAGACCGTCTCGCCAAGCTGGAAAAATGGCAAACTCACCTGATAAATCCGCACATTGTGTTATCGAAAGAGCCGAAAGAATTTGTGGCCGACGCCACGATTAACACACCAAACGGCACGCTGGTCGCCAGCGCGAAACATGATGATATGTACACCGCAATCAACGACCTGATTGCCAAGCTGGAGCGACAGCTCAATAAAGCGCAACACAAACCTGAAGCGCGTCGCGCCACCACGAGTGTTAAAGATTTTACTCCGGCGGGATAAACCCCGATTCTCTCAGCAACGCGCCTACGGGCGCGTTTTTTATTGACAGCCTTAAATCAGTGCGGTTAATCTCGGGTCACTTTATTTATGGAAACTACCATGAAACATCTGCCGTTCTTCTTCGCATTCTTTTTTACCTTCCCCTGATTGGGAGGCGATTCGTCATGTGAAAATGAATGCGAAGACGAACAACAAAGCCTCCCAACCGGGAGGCTTTTTTATTGGACAGCTTACAGGTGAGCCTTATGAACCCCGATAATCCACTGCTGGCATTACGCGACAAAATCAGCGCTGTTGATGAGAAGCTACTGACGTTACTGGCTGAGCGCCGCAGCCTGGCAGTTGAAGTGGCGCAAGCCAAACTGGCAACCCATCGCCCGATCCGCGATGTCGAACGTGAACGTGCCCTGCTGGAAAACCTGATTACTCTTGGGAAGAAACACCAGCTTGATGCACACTACATCACACGTCTTTTCCAACTGGTGATTGAGGATTCTGTGCTGACCCAGCAGGCGTTGCTGCAAAAGAATCTCAACCATCCGCATGCTCATGCCCCGCGTATTGCGTTTCTCGGTCCGAAAGGCTCCTATTCACACCTTGCGGCACGCAAATACGCCGCCCGTCACTTCGATTCGATGGTGGAAAGTGGTTGTCTTAAGTTTCAGGATATCATTCAGCAAGTGGAAAGCGGCCAGGCTGACTATGCGGTGATGCCTATTGAGAACACCTCTTCTGGTTCCATCAATGACGTTTATGACCTGCTGCAACAAACCTCGCTGTCGATTGTGGGTGAGCTGACCATTCCTATCGAACATTGCGTGTTAGTCAGTGGCAACACCGATTTACAGCAGATTGAAACCGTCTACAGCCATCCCCAACCGTTCCAACAGTGTAGCCAATTCATCAACCGTTTCCCGCAATGGAAAATTGAGTACACCGAAAGCACTGCCGCCGCGATGGAAAAAGTGGCTGCGATGAATTCACCAAAAGTCGCCGCACTCGGCAGCGAAGCCGGTGGCGAGTTGTATCAATTACAGGTGCTGGAACGTGATCTGGCTAATCAGCAGCAGAACCATACACGTTTTATTGTGCTGGCACGTAAGCCGATTGATGTCTCCGACCAGGTTCCGGCAAAGACAACGTTGATTATGGCAACGGGCCAACAGGCGGGCGCGCTGGTTGAAGCGCTGCTGGTTCTGCGTCAGCACAACCTGATCATGAGCAAGCTGGAATCGCGCCCGATTAACGGCAACCCGTGGGAAGAGATGTTTTACATCGATGTGCAAGGCAATCTGCAATCTGACAGCATGCAGCGCGCGCTGGAAGAGTTACGCGGTCTGACGCGTTCGTTGAAAGTGCTCGGCTGTTACCCGGGTGAGAATGTGGTGCCGGTAGAGCCGCGCATCTAAGCAAAAGGGCATCCTTGCGGATGCCCTTTTCTTTTATTGTCGGCTGTCGTTGGCTGAACGCAACATGCTGCGGCTCTCAACCAGGAAGCGTTTCGCGTAGTCACCAAACCAGTGTTCCACACGCTGGAAGCTCTCAATAAACGCTTGTTTATCACCATGCTCCAGTAAGGTAATCGCCTCACCAAAGCGCTGATAGTAACGCTTAATCAGCGCGATATTGCTTTCTGAAGACATAATGATATCTGCGTAAAGCTGTGGATCCTGAGCAAACAACCGCCCAACCATCGCCAACTCCAACCGATAAATCGGTGAGGACAATGCCAGCAGCTGATCCAGATTGACGTTCTCTTCCGCCAGATGCAGACCATACGCAAAGGTCGCGAAGTGACGCAGCGCCTGGATAAAGGCCATGTTTTGGTCATGTTCAACAGCACTGATGCGGTGGAGCCGTGCACCCCACACCTGAATCTGTTCAAGGAACCACTGATACGCCTCTGGCTGACGCCCGTCGCACCACACCACAACCTGTTTTGCCAGGCTACCACTGTCCGGACCAAACATCGGATGCAGCCCCAACACCGGGCCATTATGAGCCGCCAGCATCGCTTGCAATGGTCGATTCTTCACCGATGCCAGATCGACCAGAATGCAGTCTTCCGGCAACGTTGGCAGTTGCGCGATAATCTGTTCTGTCAGATGGATCGGTACACTGATAATCACCATACCGGCATCTTTCAATAACGCGTCAGCCTGGTCCCAATCCTCTTTATCGAGCAAGCGAACCTGATAACCAGACAAGGTCAGCATCTTCTCAAACAGACGCCCCATCTGACCACGGCCACCGACAATCACCACCGGACGCAGCGTCGGACACAGAGTTTTAAAGCCTTTGTCGTTTTCACTGGTGTAGGATTCCCGCATCAGACGGCGCAGCACATCCTCAATCAGATCCGGTGGTACACCGAGCGCCTCGGCTTCCTGACGACGTGAAGCCAGCATACTGGCTTCGCGTTCTGGCACATAAATCGGTAAGCCATAACGGCTTTTTACTTCACCTACTTCAGCAACCAGCTCGAGTCGCTTCGCCAGCAACCCAAGCAGGGCTTTATCTACTTCATCGATTTGATCGCGTAGCGCGGTCAGTTCAGCCACCATGACTCATTACACCTCGTGTGACAGACGCGCCGACAGCACTCCCTGCAGATCCTGATGGATTTCGCGCAGTAAGGTTTCGGTAGTATCCCAGTTGATGCAGGCATCGGTGACGGACACACCGTATTTCATCTCACTACGCGGCTGCTCAGATGACTGGTTGCCTTCATGAATATGGCTTTCCAGCATCAGGCCAATAATGGAGCGGTTTCCATCTTTAATCTGGGCAATAGCCGATTCGGCTACTCCGGGCTGACGGCGATAGTCTTTGTTAGAATTGCCATGGCTGCAATCTATCATTAAGGCCGGACGCAGTCGCGCTTTGAGCATCTCTTTTTCACACTGCGCAACATCTTCCGGGCCGTAATTGGGTGCTTTACCACCACGCAGGATCACATGACCATCCGGATTGCCCTGGGTCTGCAACAGGCAAACCTGACCGGCCTGGTTGATACCGACAAAACGGTGCGGCATCGCAGCAGCGCGCATGGCGTTAATTGCAGTGCCCAGGCTACCATCAGTACCGTTTTTAAAGCCAACCGGCATGGAAAGACCTGAAGCCATCTCGCGATGGGTCTGAGATTCGGTGGTACGCGCACCAATCGCTGACCAGCTGAACAGATCACCAAGGTATTGTGGGCTATTCGGATCGAGCGCTTCCGTCGCCAGCGGCAGTCCCATCTCCACGAGGTTCACCAGCAGCTGACGCGCAATGTGCAGCCCGGCTTCCATATCAAACGAGTTGTTCATATAGGGATCGTTGATCAACCCTTTCCAGCCGACGGTAGTACGGGGTTTCTCAAAATAGACACGCATAACGATGTACAGCTGATCCTTCAACTGTTCAGAAAGGTTTTTCAACAGACCCGCGTATTCAAGTGCAGCTTCGGTATCGTGGATTGAACAAGGACCACATACCACCAGCAGGCGCGGATCGCGGCCAGCGATGATATCGGAGATAGTCTGACGTGAAGCGGCAATTTGCGCTTCCTGAGCAGCACTCAGCGGGAATTTCGCCTTCAGTTCTCCGGGGGTAATTAAAATTTGTTCATCGGCGATATGCACATTGTTCAGCGCGTCTTTTTGCATGATAGCGATCCTTTTTACTCGTTTATGCGTGTTGGGATCCTCACTGAGGATGGCGCTCACTTTACCATAAGCCGTAAATGATGCAATCCACAGATGTACACTTTTATTACCACATCATTTCCTCACCATGATAAATATAAATTTATTATTTTAAAAACATGATGTTAAATTAAAAAAACACTCCACAAGCCAAATAGATAAGTGTAAATAATTGATTACACCAACATTCAAAACAACATAAGATTATTGCGCAGACCTGCGCTAACATTTTGTTATACGTAGCTTTTCAGGATCAGTTTTATGAGTATTCGCCATGTTGGTCTTCGACCTTTTCATTTGCAGGACGCCGCCTCTTTTGCCCAGGCAGTGAATGAATCCCTCACCAGTCTGACGCCCTGGATGGCGTGGGCACACGATAATTATTGCAGCGATGAGGCTAGCAGTTGGATCAACTTTACTCATATCCAGCGCGTCAAAGGAGAAGCCGAAGAGTTCGCGATTGTCGATGAAAACGATCAGTTGCTGGGCGGTGCCGGTATTCGTTTTGCTCAACATCCTGGAGAATTTTGCGCATTAGGTTATTGGGTCCGATCGACAGCTCAGCGTCAGGGAGTAGCAACACGCGCAGTCGCCCAACTGATTGCGTTAGGCTTTCAGTCACCCGAGGTGAAGTTGCTGGAGATTCTGGCGGCTGCCGATAACCGCGCCAGCCGCGCAGTGGCTGAGCGCAGTGGCTTCAGCTTTGTCGATTACCGCTACGGTTTAATCGTGCTGGAAAGTGGCCCGGTGAATACCGCCATTTATCATTTAAAACGCGGATAAAAAAAGGGGCTGGCAGATGCCAACCCCTTGTTTGCTATTAACTTTGAGATGTCGCTTACGCGAGCTCTTAGTTAAGACGCTCTTTGATACGAGCAGACTTACCAGTACGCTCACGCAGGTAGTACAGTTTGGCTTGACGCACAGCACCACGACGTTTAACAGCGATGCTGTCAATTACCGGAGAGTGAGTCTGGAAGACACGCTCAACGCCTTCGCCGTTAGAAATCTTGCGAACAGTGAATGCAGAGTGCAGACCGCGGTTACGAATAGCGATAACCACGCCCTCGAATGCCTGCAGACGTTTCTTAGAACCTTCAACGACCCATACTTTCACTTCCACGGTATCACCCGGACGGAAGGAAGGTACGTCCTGTTTCATCTGCTCTTGTTCAAGTTGCTTGATAATGTTGCTCATAATTAAATCTCTTATCCTGGGTAAACTGATAGTCAGGGAAGATTACTCTTCCGCCTCATCGTTTTGTTGCTGCTGATGTTCACGCTTGAACTCAGTAAGCAACCTTGCTTGCTCTTCAGTCAGAGCCAGGTTTTCCAGAAGTTCAGGTCTTCTCAGCCAGGTACGGCCTAGCGACTGTTTCAGGCGCCAACGGCGAATATCGGCATGGTTCCCCGACAGTAAAACTGCCGGTACATCCATTCCTTCTAACACTTCAGGTCGGGTATAGTGCGGGCAATCCAGCAAACCATCCGAGAACGAATCCTCATCGGCTGACGCCTGTTTTCCCAGCACGCCAGGAATAAACCGGGCGACCGAGTCAATTAACGTCATGGCTGGCAGCTCACCGCCACTGAGTACGTAATCACCGATTGACCATTCTTCATCAATTTCGGTTTGAATAACGCGCTCATCTATTCCTTCATAGCGACCACAGACCAGAATCAACTTCTGATGTGTCGCCAGTTCGCAAACGCCCTGTTGGTCGAGTTTGCGTCCCTGAGGTGAAAGATAAATCACCTTAGCACCTTCCCCCGCCGCTGCTTTCGCTGCGTGGATGGCGTCCCGCAAGGGTTGCACCATCATCAACATCCCCGGTCCGCCGCCGTAAGGACGATCGTCTACGGTACGGTGCCGGTCGTGCGCGAAGTCACGAGGACTCCAGCTCTCAATGTTGAGCAGGCCATTTTTTACTGCCCGGCCAGTTACCCCGTAATCGGTAATAGCGCGAAACATCTCTGGAAACAGGCTAATAACACCAATCCACATCGCGTTCGCCGTTGCGTTACCGGTTTGTCCGGAGATCAAAAACCAGGATCCCAATCTACTTCAATAGTGCCAGTAGCGAGATCGACTTTCTTGATAACCTGTTCATCAAGAAACGGTATTAACCGTTCCTGTGCACCGAATGCATCTTTCAGGTTTGCCTTAACGACGAGAACGTCGTTCGAGCCGGTCTCCATCAAATCAATGACTTTGCCCATTTCGTAGCCTTCGAGGTTTACTACTTTGCAACCCATCAGGTCTTTCCAGTAGTAATCACCCTCTTCCAGCGGTGGCAGCTGCGCGGAATCAACCGTAATTTCGCAATTGGTTAATTGAGCCGCGGCATCCCGATCGTCAACGCCTTTGACTTTGATGATCAGGTCCTGATTGTGGTGCTTCCAGCCTTCCAGTTCGACCAGCTGCCATTGACCGGCGTGCTGAATAAACCAGGGCTGATAGTCGAAGATACTTTCGGCTTCTTCGGTGGAAGAAAACACTTTGAGCCAGCCCCGAATGCCGTAAGCGGCACCCATCTTCCCCAGTACAACCGGGTTAGCGGGAGGCTGTGCGGCAGGTTTTCTGCTCATGCTCACCACCGTGACAGATTAAGCTGCTTTTTTTGCTTCTTTGATCAGCGCGTTAACGCGATCAGAAAGCGTTGCGCCCTGGCCAACCCAGTGCTCAATACGGTCCAGATCCAGACGCAGACCTTCAGCCTGACCAGCAGCGATCGGGTTGAAGAAACCTACGCGCTCGATGAAGCGACCGTTACGAGCATTGCGGCTGTCAGTAACGACGACCTGATAGAACGGACGCTTTTTAGCGCCGTGACGTGCCAAACGAATGGTTACCATAACATCCTCATTAGTTAATAAAACAACCGGGCCCCATCGAGGAACGGGGCCCGGGTGCAATATAAAAAGCCCGAAAATTTTACTCATTTTGGCGCAAAAAGCAACCTGAGCATCTCACTTTTCCGGCATTTAGCCGGTCACCTTAGCGACCGGGGAATCCTGGCGGCATCATGCCCTTCATACTGCGCATCATTTTCGCCATGCCGCCCTTCTTCATTTTCTTCATCATGCGCTGCATATCATCGAACTGCTTCAGCAGTCGGTTAACATCCTGCACCTGCATGCCTGAACCCAGAGCGATACGGCGTTTGCGGGAACCTTTGATGATTTCCGGCTTCTCGCGCTCTTTGCGCGTCATCGAGTTGATGATCGCTTCCATACGCACCAGCAGCTTATCGTCCATCTGCGATTTCACGTTATCCGGCAACTGTCCCATGCCCGGCAGCTTGCTCATCAAACTTGTCATGCCGCCCATGTTGCGCATCTGCTTCAGCTGATCAAGGAAGTCATTGAGGTCAAAGCCATCGCCGGTTTTCAGTTTCTTCGCCAGCTTCTCCGCCTGATCGCGGTCAACCTTGCTTTCGATATCTTCAATCAGCGACAGCACATCGCCCATGCCGAGGATACGTGAGGCGATACGATCCGGATAGAACGGCTCCAGCGCTTCAGTTTTTTCACCAACACCCATGAATTTGATGGGCTTACCGGTAATGTGGCGAATCGACAGCGCCGCACCACCACGCGCATCACCATCGACTTTGGTCAGGATCACACCGGTTAACGGCAGCGCTTCGTTGAACGCTTTCGCGGTGTTGGCAGCATCCTGGCCGGTCATCGCATCCACAACAAACAGGGTTTCTACCGGATTGATCGCGGCATGAACCTGCTTGATTTCGTCCATCATCGCTTCGTCAACGTGCAGACGACCGGCGGTATCCACTAACAGGACGTCGTAGAATTGCAGGCGCGCTTCTTTCAACGCGTTGTTGACGATATCAACAGGCTTCTGGCTCAGGTCCGACGGACAAAAATCCACGCCAACCTGCTGCGCCAATGTTTCCAGCTGACGGATCGCCGCAGGTCGATAGACGTCAGCGGAGACAACCAGCACTTTTTTCTTATGCTTCTCACGCAGGAATTTACCCAGCTTGGCGACACTGGTAGTTTTACCCGCACCTTGCAGGCCAGCCATCAGCACCACAGCCGGCGGCTGCGCGGCCAGGTTGAGTGCATTATTTTCTGCACCCATCGCCTCGACCAGTTCATTGCGAACAATTTTGATGAATTCCTGACCTGGCGTCAGGCTTTTGTTCACATCATGGCCGACCGCGCGCTCTTTAACGCGGTTAATAAATTCACGGACTACCGGCAGCGCGACATCCGCCTCCAGCAACGCCATACGTACTTCACGCAGCGTGTCCTTGATGTTGTCTTCGGTCAGCCTTCCGCGGCCGCTGATATTGCGCAGGGTTTGCGACAAACGATCGGTTAAATTATCAAACATGCTCTCTCACTTAGAAACATAGCGAGGCCGCCTGGGCGACACAATGCGGCGGATTATAACACGAAGCCAGGCCGATCTCTGCAATTGACCTTCAGATCGTTTGGAGCCTGCTGCGGCTGACGTTATACTGCTTTTTTCCTTATCTGACTGACACCTGAAAGGATCTATGTTCGTTTTCGCGATCGTGGCGTTGTTCGCCTACTCTCTCAGCCTTGCTTTGATCATCCCCAGCCTGCTGAAACGCAATGGTGGCTGGCGGCGTTTTGCTGTGCTTTCCGCCTGTGTGGCGTTAATAGCCCACGCCGTGGCGTTACAACAACGCATTTTTGCCGTCGATAACGGGCAAAATCTCAGCCTGTTAAATATTGGCTCGCTGGTCAGCCTGCTGATTTGCGCCATTATGACTATCGTCGCCTCGCGCAATCGCGGTTGGCTGCTGCTGCCGGTTGTCTATAGCTTTGCATTGATCAATCTGGCGTTTGCCACTTTCGTGCCTAACGCTTTTATTACCCATCTGGAAACCACGCCAGGCATGATGATCCACATCGGTCTGTCGCTATTTGCCTACGCGACCCTGATTATTGCCGCGCTGTATGCGCTGCAACTGGCGTGGATCGATTATCAGCTGAAAAATAAAAAGCTGGCCTTCACTCAGGATATGCCGCCGCTGCTCAGCATTGAGCGCAAAATGTTTCACATCACCCAGATTGGCGTCGTGCTGCTGACGCTGGTGCTGGTGACCGGCCTGTTCTATATGCACAATCTGTTCAGCGCCGAGAATGTGGATAAAGCGGTGCTGTCGATCATTGCCTGGTTTGTTTATATCGTTTTGCTCTGGGGACACTACCACGAGGGCTGGCGCGGTCGCCGTGTCGTCTGGTTCAATTGCAGCGGTGCAATTTTGCTGACAATGGCCTACTTTGGCAGCCGCGTACTGCAACACCTGCTCACCCAATCTTCTCACTAAAGGAATTTTTGCGTTGGAACATGTTTCAACCACCACGCTGATCATCACGCTGGTCATCATGGTGCTGGTCTCGGCCTATTTCTCCGGTTCTGAGACCGGCATGATGACGCTCAATCGCTACAAACTGCGCCATCAGGCGAAAAACGGTCAGCGCAGCGCGCGCCGCGTCGAGAAGCTGCTGCGTCGCCCTGATCGTTTGATCAGCCTGGTGTTGATCGGCAACAACCTGGTCAACATCCTGGCATCAGCGTTAGGCACCATCGTGGGTATGCGTTTATACGGCGACGCCGGAGTAGCGATTGCCACCGGTATCCTGACTTTTGTGGTGTTGGTTTTCGCCGAGGTTCTGCCTAAAACGATTGCTGCGCTCTACCCGGAGAAGGTCGCTTATCCCAGCAGTTTTCTCCTCGCCCCCCTGCAATACGTCATGCTACCGCTGGTCTGGCTGTTGAATACCATTACGCGAGTTCTGATGCGGATGGTCGGCATTAAAACCGATGGTTCAATTAGCTCAGCGTTGAGTAAAGAAGAACTACGTACCATTGTGTATGAATCGCGTAGCCTTATGTCGCGTCGCAATCAGGATATGCTGCTGTCCGTGCTGGATCTGGAAAAGGTTGGCGTAGAAGACATCATGGTGCCGCGCAACGAGATTGTCGGCATCAACGTTAACGACGACTGGAAATCGGTGGTGCGTCAGCTCAGCCATTCGCCGCATGGCCGTATTGTTTTGTTTCGCGACTCACTGGACGACTGTGTTGGCATGCTGCGTGTGCGCGAAGCCTGGCGCACGATGACCGAGAAAAAAGAGTTTAACAAAGAGACGCTACTGCGTGCTGCCGACGAAATCTACTATGTGCCTGAAGGGACACCGCTGAACGTTCAACTGGTGAAATTCCAGCGCAATAAGAAGAAGGTCGGACTGGTCGTTGATGAATACGGCGATATCAAAGGTCTGGTAACCATCGAAGATATCCTTGAAGAAATCGTCGGTGATTTCACCACCTCAATGTCTCCCACGCTGGCAGAAGAAGTGATGCCGCAGAATGACGGTTCGGTGCTGATTGAGGGGGGTGCTAACGTGCGCGAAATTAACAAAGCGTTCAACTGGTCACTGCCGGAAGAGGAAGCCCGCACCATCAACGGTATGCTGCTGGAAGTGCTGGAAGAGATTCCGCAGGTGAATACTCAGGTTCAGGTCGGCAAGTATGATATCGATATTCTCGATGTGCAGGACAACATGGTGAAGCAGGTGCGCATTACACCGCACACGCCGCTCAAATCATCAATTGGTTCCTGACATAAAAATGCCGCGATTAACGCGGCATTTTTCTTTCTGCATCAGTAGCAACTAGATGTGCAGTTCGTGCAATTTTTCTTCCGGCAGTTTCAGCTCGTCGTTATAGTTAACGCCAATCTCATGTGCCAGCACGTTGCGCGCAATCTGCTGCGCTTCGTCCAGTGAGTGCAGCTTGTAGCTACCACATTGATACTCGTTCAATTCCGGGATCTGGTTCTGCTCTTTAACTTTCAGAACGTCTTCCATCGCCCCTTTCCACGCTTTTGCCACACGCTGCTCGTCCGGCGCGCCAATCAGGCTCATGTAAAAACCCGTGCGGCAACCCATCGGTGAAATATCGACGATTTCCACGCCTTCACCATTCAGGTGGTTACGCATAAATCCGGCGAAAAGATGCTCCAGCGTATGAATACCGCGCTCGGTCAGAATCTCTTTGTTTGGTCGGCAGAAGCGCAGGTCAAAAACGGTGATGGTATCGCCATGAGGAGTTTTCATGGTTTTCGCAACACGCACTGCGGGCGCCGCCATGATGGTGTGATCTACAGTAAAACTATCCAGCAGTGGCATATTGTCACCTCCTGTTTTGAGAATTTTTTTAAAACGATGAAACTTTTCTGTTCGCCCAACGTCTGAATATATGAAAGACGCGCATTTGTTATCATCATCCCTGACAACAGAGATGTTTATTCGGCCACAGTGATGTGGCCTTTTCTTTTTTACCCTTCCCGGCTGGCGAGATAGCTGGCGAAATCCAGCGTATCACTCTGTTCCAGCGTCTCCTGCGCGAGCACGGAAGCCTGTGCCTGGCGCGTAAAATCATCCTCGCTCAGAACCTCAAGCGGCTCCTCACACAGCAGATGACGATACTGTTCAGCCAATGCCACACCGGTTCCGGTCAAACCATTTTCCTTCATCGCATGAAGGATACGCGCCGAATAGGTTAGCTCAGGATCATCAAACGATGCCACCAGTTGATCGCAAACCTGTTGATATTGCGTGCTGCCCTCGTTGCTGTCGAGCACTTCTGCCACCCGACGCAGATCCGCAAACAACGCCTTGCCCACTTCAACCAGGGTATGCTGCGTCGCGCTGCATCCCACAGCAATCATCTGGCCCGGCTTACGACCTTCCAGCACCACACGATTCCAGTTTTTGCGGCTACAGAGCAACTCATCCGCGCTCATTTCCGGCGCATCCGCCAGCGTACACCAAATCAGGAACAAGTCGAGGAAACGCACCTGATTGGCATCGACACCAATCGCGGAGAACGGATTGATGTCCAGCGAGCGAACTTCAATATATTCAATGCCGCCGCGTTGTAGCGCGTCTGAAGGTGCTTCACCGCTACGTGTCACGCGTTTCGGACGAATCGGCGCATACAACTCGTTCTCAATTTGCAGCACATTCGTGTTCAGCTGCAACCAGTTACCATCGGCATCTTTGGTGCCAATGGCAGCGTATTCTTCAGAAGGTGTTTTGATCGCCGCTTTTAATGCCGCCACATAGCCTTCCAACGAGTTAAAGGTGATACCCAGTCCACTTTGCGATTTGTTGGTATAGCCAAGATCGCTCAAACGCAATGAGGTGGCATACGGCAGCCACAACGTACCTTTATCGTTCGTTTCAAACGGCAGATTGCTTTCCCGACCTTGCAGGAAGCTGGAGCAAATGGCTGGTGATGCGCCAAACAAATACGGGATCACCCAGCCGAAACGGTAGTAGTTACGAATAAGGCGCAGATACCCGGCGGAGATGGTCTCCTTACCGCTTTCCGCGTCTTTAACATCCGCCCACTCACGCCAGAATGACAGCGGCAGTGAGAAATTGTAATGGATGCCTGAAATGGTCTGCATCAGCGCGCCATAACGGTTTTTCAAACCCTGACGATACAACGTCTTCATTTTGCCGATATTGGAGCTGCCATATTGCGCCAGCTCGATTTTATACGCATCGTCGATGATACAGGGCATGCTAAACGGCCACATGCGCTCCTGACCCAGCTCACGCGCCACATGGCGGTGAATATCGCGCAGGAAACTGAGCATGTGATCAATGTTCTGATCAACAGGCGTGATGAACTCGAGCAGCGTTTCAGCGAAATCGGTGGTAATCCAATCATGCTTCAGCGCTGACCCAAGGGACTCAGGGTGCCCGGTGGTTGCCAGGTGACCATCCGGCTCGACACGCAACGTTTCGCGTTCAATGCCACGGCCGATACCCTTTAACGCGTCGGGATGCGCTTCCAGCCAGGAAAGCGCTTTTGATACGTCCGGGATCACATTAACCTCCCGCTGTGCGAATAATTTATTTTTGTTCAGCATAATGTTAACCGTAGCCTCGAATCTGTGCGAATCAATGCCACCATTGCAAACCTTGCAAAGTGACCGTCGCGATAACGATGTAACGCAGTGTTTTACCGATGGCGAGAAACAACAACGCCGGAAGCCAGCCAACGCGCAACCAGCCTGCGAAGACGCAGAGCAGATCGCCCACCACGGGTAGCCAGCTAAACAACAGGGCTGCAGGTCCGAATCGGTGTAACCACGTCATTGCTGTGTTATGCCATCTCCCCTGCCCTTTTGGTGGCATCAGGCGACCAAGAAAAATGTTCGTCAAGCCGCCCAGCGTGTTTCCCACTGATGCAGCCAATAGCAACCCATAGACCGACCCTTTTTGGGCGATCAGTAGGGCAACCAGCATCGCTTCTGAGCTTCCCGGAAGGAGAGTGGCACTCAGAAAGCTACTGCCAAATAACGAGCCATAAGTCAGAAAGTCATTCACAGTAAACGGACATCAACCACATCCATACCTGCCGCTTTAGCGGCCTGCACGCCAAAATCAGCATCTTCAAATACCACACATCGTGCGGGAGCAACGCCCATCAGCTCGGCGCAGCGCAAAAAGGTATCAGGTTGCGGTTTATGGCGCAGGACATCATCGGCGCCGACGACTGCGGTAAAAAGATGATAAACCCCTAACTGCTTCAGCAACGCTTCCGCCAGGCTATGTTCACTGCCGGTCCCCACCGCCATCGGACGACGGCCATGATAAGCCTTGACCACTTCCATCAACGGCAACGGACGAACGCTATCCAGCAACATCGCTTTGAAGGCCACGGTCTTTTCCGCCGCCAGCTGATGTGGATCATGCGTAGCGTTGTTTTGCTCGATGATAAATTGCGCCAGCTGCCAGGTAGGCGCACCGTTTAAGCTCACCATTTTTTCGTCATCAATGGTGAAACCATAGCGGCTGAGAACCTGATGCCAGGCTTTTCGATGTGTCGGCTCGGAATCGAGAATCGTGCCGTCCATATCGAAAATCAAGGCGTCATATTGGTCGTACATTGTCACTCCGGACATCCTGCAAAGGTGCCCTTACTTTAACGTAATGCGCTCAGGTTGTCGCCAGGTGTGCTTAACAGCAAATGCTTTGAAAGCATTAGCAATTTTGGATTTAAGAAAAAGGTGAGAAAACGGTACCGCGCATAAATGACGGTTAATTCAGTGTTTTTATTTGAACGGCGAGTAAAGACGAGAGAATGGTGCATCCAGGAGGATTCGAACCTCCGACCGCTCGGTTCGTAGCCGAGTACTCTATCCAGCTGAGCTATGGATGCATTGAGAGTTTTTCTTGCGACGGACTGACTGAAGTTGATGATGAGACAAAGAATGGTGCATCCAGGAGGATTCGAACCTCCGACCGCTCGGTTCGTAGCCGAGTACTCTATCCAGCTGAGCTATGGATGCATTGAGAGATTTTCTTGCGATGGACTTACTGAAATCAACCTGGGAATGATACGAAGAATGGTGCATCCAGGAGGATTCGAACCTCCGACCGCTCGGTTCGTAGCCGAGTACTCTATCCAGCTGAGCTATGGATGCATTTCTGAAAATTCTTGTACAACGCAGGGTGCTAACAACTCACCACGAAAGGAACTGCTCGTTCACTCTTTACGACATCTTTTTCGATGGTGCATCCAGGAGGATTCGAACCTCCGACCGCTCGGTTCGTAGCCGAGTACTCTATCCAGCTGAGCTATGGATGCATCGAAAAATGGCGGTGAGGCGGGGATTCGAACCCCGGATGCAGCTTTTGACCGCATACTCCCTTAGCAGGGGAGCGCCTTCAGCCTCTCGGCCACCTCACCTTACGCGTTCTTACGAACTGTGCTGCTGAACTTTGTTTCCGCTCATCGGCACTGCGTGGCGCACATATTACTTTCCCGCACTTATAAGTCAAACAATTTTTCCCACTACAAGTTTGTTTGCACAAATGACAAACAATCCGCGCAATTTGCCGACAAAAAGAGTGATTAATCAACAGTAAAAGGTCGATACAGATAACAAAATGAGAAAGAGGAAAATAACAGGAAAAACAGAAAAGCAGGGGAAAAGCGGTAGCGCCTCGCCGCAAAGCGAGGCGCTGAATCCGTTAGTAACTCGTAGGCTGAGCTTTTTCTGCCTGGATGCGCTGATAGATCTCTTCGCGATGCACTGAAACCTCTTTAGGTGCATTGACGCCAATACGGACCTGGTTACCTTTAACTCCCAGCACCGTTACAGTCACCTCATCGCCAATCATGAGGGTTTCACCAACTCGACGAGTTAGAATAAGCATTCTTTGCTCCTTGAAAGATTAAAAGAGTCGGGCCTGTTCGGGTTCCCGGCCATATCCATCATATACTGCCGAACAATGTCTATGACAAATACACCATTGTGGTTTGTCACGCCAATACATTCTGCTGATAGTTAGTTTAGCCGAAATACACTGCCTCAACCTGACTTTGTCATTACCTGGTGCACATCGCGTTAAAAAGCGCCGGAACATCTGTTCCTGGCGCTCCTCACGATGCTTAGTTTTATTTCGTTACAGTCGATCGCTAACCCAGTCCTGCACACCTGCAAGCGCACCGGCCAGCGCCTGCGGATTAGTACCACCCGCCTGTGCCATATCCGGACGACCACCGCCTTTACCACCGACCTGTGCGGCCAGCTCACCGACCAGTTCACCCGCTTTGACACGGTCAGTCAGGTCTTTGGTTACCCCGGCAATCAATGACACTTTGCCTTCAGCAACGGTTGCCAGCACGATAATCGCGGAACCAAGCTGGTTTTTCAGGTCATCCATCATAGTACGCAACATCTTAGGCTCAACGTTGCTCAGTTCGCTCACCAGCAGCTTGGTGCCTTTCACATCCACGGCTTTACTACTGAGGGATGCGCTCTCTTGCGCTGCCTGCTGGTCACGCAGTTGCTGCAACTCTTTTTCCAGAGCACGTACGTGATCCACCAGACCACGCACTTTTTCGTTCAGATTGCTGCTGTTGGCTTTCACCAGATGCGCGATATCCTGCAACTGATGGCTTTGCGCATTGACTTGCGCCAGAGCGCCTTCACCGGTAACGGCTTCAATACGACGCACGCCTGCTGCGGTACCTGACTCAGACTGAATGCGGAACAGGCCAATATCACCGGTACGTGCTGCGTGCGTACCACCACAAAGCTCAGTGGAGAAATCACCCATGCTCAGCACGCGTACGCGCTGGTCGTATTTCTCGCCAAACAACGCCATTGCGCCCTTCGCTTTGGCTGCTTCCAGGTCCATGATATTGGTTTCAACTGCCAGGTTACGACGAATCTGGGCGTTGACGATATCTTCAACCTGACGGATTTCCTGCGGTTTCATCGCTTCAAAATGGGAGAAGTCGAAACGCAGGTATTTGTCGTTTACCAGCGAGCCTTTCTGCGCTACATGGTCACCGAGAACCTGACGCAACGCGGCATGCAGCAGGTGTGTCGCCGAGTGGTTCAGGCGAATACGTGCGCGACGCTCTTCATCAACCTGTGCATTCAGGCGATCGCCGACACGCAATTGACCTTGAGTAAGCTTACCGATATGACCAATCGCCTGACCATACTTCTGTGTATCCTGGACGCTAAATTCAGCATTATTCCCAGCCAGTACACCGGTATCACCCACCTGCCCGCCTGACTCACCGTAAAACGGCGTTTCATCCAGTATCACTACCGCGTCCTGCCCTGCGCTGACCTGATCAACCGCTTGACCGTCAACAAACAGCGCCTGCACCGTGGAAGCCAATACCAACTGGTCGTAGCCTTTAAATGCCGAGGCCGAGTCAATACGAATTACGCTGTTATAATCGGCACCAAAGCCACTGGCTTCGCGTGCGCGCTGGCGTTGCTGCTCCATCGCCACTTCGAAACCAGCTTCATCGATCTTCAGATTACGCTCACGGCAGACGTCTGCTGTCAGGTCTACCGGGAAGCCGAAGGTATCATAGAGACGGAAGACGGTTTCACCATCAAGAGTATCACCTTGCAGTTTTGCCAGCTCTTCATCCAGCAATGCCAGACCACGCTCCAGCGTTTTCGCGAACTGCTCTTCTTCTGCTTTCAGGACATTCTCTACCTGAGTCTGCTGGCGTTGCAGATCTTCACCCGCTGAACCCATCACTTCAATTAGCGGTGCAACCAGTTTGTAGAAGAAGGCATCTTTTGCGCCAAGCATATTACCGTGACGTACTGCACGACGAATGATGCGACGCAGCACATAACCACGGTTTTCATTCGAAGGGATCACACCATCAGCAATCAGGAAAGCACAGGAACGGATATGGTCAGCAATAACGCGCAGTGATTTGTTGCTGAGGTCATTCGCACCCGTCACTTCAGCCACTGATTTAATCAGTTTGGCGAACAGGTCGATTTCGTAGTTGGAGTTTACGTGCTGCAATACCGCGGCAATACGCTCCAGGCCCATGCCGGTATCCACCGAAGGTTTTGGCAGCGGCAGCATGGTACCGTCGGCCTGACGGTTGAACTGCATGAACACGATATTCCAGATTTCAATGTAACGGTCGCCATCTTCTTCCGGGCTTCCCGGCGGGCCACCCCAAATATGATCGCCATGATCGAAGAAGATTTCACTGCACGGGCCGCACGGGCCGGTATCACCCATCTGCCAGAAGTTATCAGAAGCGTAAGCGCTACCTTTGTTATCACCGATGCGAATAATACGTTCGCGCGGAATACCAATGTCATTCGCCCAGATGTCATAGGCTTCATCGTCCGTTTCATAGACGGTGACCCAAAGACGTTCTTTCGGCAGCTTAAACCACTGCTCACCCGTCAGCAGTTCCCAGGCGTATGCAATCGCGTCTTTTTTGAAATAGTCGCCAAAGCTGAAGTTGCCCAACATTTCAAAGAAGGTGTGATGGCGTGCAGTGTAGCCCACGTTTTCGAGATCGTTGTGCTTACCACCGGCACGCACACAACGCTGCGCCGTGGTCGCACGCGAGTAATCGCGCTTATCCTGACCGAGGAAAACGTCTTTAAACTGGTTCATCCCGGCGTTGGTAAACAGCAGCGTCGGGTCGTTGTTCGGTACGAGGGAGCTGCTGGCTACAACCTGATGTCCCTTGCTATGAAAAAAGTCGAGAAACGCTTGACGGATCTCAGCAGTGCTCTTGCTCATAAATTTCCTGGAATCACGCTAACGAACGTTCCCTTTCGTCTGGCAAGCCGCATGCGCCCGACCCACCGCTGACTGAGGAACAAAAAGTGGGAATAAGATAAATTTTCTTCAGTGGGAAGTAAAATCCCATCGCCTTTCAGTCATCAAAATTTCTGAAAATGGCCTGAATATCTTCCATCAAAAAGCCTTTTGTCATCAAAAAACGCTGGACCTTGCTCTTCCCTGCCCAGTCTTTTGGTAACGGATCGCCAAACTTGCGCGTTGCCAGGTTAGCGGCGCACGCCACCCAGTTGACCTCAGTATCAAACAGCGCCTGGTCAATTTCATCGCGCGCGATGCCCTTTTGTTGCAGCTCCATACGGATACGTTGTGGGCCATAACCTTTGCAACTGCGGCTCAGGATAAAACGCTCCGTGAAACGTTGATCGTTTAACCAACCGTTTTGCTGACACCAATCAACCACCTGATCCAGCAGTTCATCCGGGATCGGTTCGACCGCTTCCTGCTTCATCCAGGCTGAGCGCTGATTGGAAAGTTGTAGTTTTCCCTTCAGCTCTTCACGGCTGTGATCACGCTGAGACAGGATACGCATCGCACGATCCAGTAAGCGGGAAAACGTTGGCGCGGGTGTCGGTGATGATGACATATGATCTACCTTGTTCAGACAGTGGCGCAGGGTAAAGCAAGAATTCAAAGAGGGAAAGTGCTGGCGGGGAAAAACAAAACGGGAGCAGAACGCTCCCGTTGAGGTATCAAAAATCTTCGTTGGTTTCGCTGGCTTCTTCGTAGTCGTCAGCGGAAACATCCGCAGCAGCACCAGTGGCGGTTGCACCGGTCAGCAGCATATCGCGCAGCTTCTGATCGATTTCATTGGCAATCGCCGGGTTCTCTTTCAGGAAGTTGGTCGCGTTGGCTTTACCCTGACCAATCTTGTCGCCGTTATAGCTGTACCAGGCACCCGCTTTTTCAACCAGCTTGTGCTTCACGCCCAGATCGACCAGTTCACCGAAGGTATTGATGCCTTCACCGTACATAATCTGGAACTCAGCCTGTTTGAACGGTGCCGCAACTTTGTTTTTCACCACTTTCACGCGCGTTTCGCTACCCACGACCTCGTCACCTTCTTTAATGGCACCGATGCGGCGAATATCGAGACGTACGGAAGCATAGAATTTCAGTGCGTTACCACCGGTGGTGGTTTCCGGGTTACCGAACATCACACCAATTTTCATACGAATCTGGTTAATGAAAATCAGCAGCGTGTTGGACTGCTTCAGGTTACCGGCCAGCTTACGCATCGCCTGGCTCATCATTCGTGCAGCCAGACCCATATGGGAGTCACCAATCTCGCCTTCAATTTCGGCTTTCGGCGTCAGCGCAGCAACGGAGTCAACAATGATGACATCGACCGCACCGGAACGCGCCAGCGCGTCACAAATTTCCAGCGCCTGCTCACCGGTATCCGGCTGAGAACACAGCAGGTTATCGATATCAACACCCAGTTTTTTCGCGTAAACCGGATCCAGCGCATGTTCAGCGTCGATAAAGGCACAGGTTTTACCCTTGCGCTGTGCTGCGGCAATCACCTGCAAGGTCAGCGTGGTTTTACCTGAAGATTCCGGGCCATAAATCTCGACGATACGGCCCATTGGCAAGCCACCCGCACCCAGTGCGATATCCAGTGACAGAGAACCGGTGGAGATGGTTTCAACGTCCATCGAGCGGTCTTCACCCAGGCGCATGATGGAGCCTTTACCAAATTGTTTCTCAATCTGGCCCAGCGCGGCAGCTAAAGCCTTCTGTTTGTTTTCGTCAATCGCCATTTCCACTCCTAATCATGCCGGGTAAGCAGGCATTTCTGTATGCCAGCTCGCGTTCTGTTGCCGGTAATTATACTGTACAGTCATACAGTATCAAGTTTAATTTGTCAGAAATTCATCATGCAGCGTTTGCAACGCCCAGGCGACGGATTGACGCCGCACTGCATCACGGTCGCCATCAAAGCGTTGGCACTGCGCCACTACGCGCCCTTCCGGTCCGGCAAAGCCAAACCAGACGGTGCCAACCGGCTTATCCGGCGTGCCGCCATCCGGCCCTGCAATACCGCTGACGGCAATGGCATACTCCGCCGCTGCTTCTTTCGCGGCCCCTGCGGCCATCTCGCGCACCGTTTGCTCACTCACCGCACCAAACTGCGCCAGCGTGCTGGCCTGCACGCCAACCATCTGCTGTTTAGCCTCGTTGCTGTAGGTAACGAAACTGCGTTCAAACCAGGCAGAACTGCCGCTGATATCGGTAAATACTTTTGCAATCCAGCCGCCAGTACAGGACTCCGCCGCAGTAATGGTTGCCTTGCGCATTTTCAGCTGTTCGCCAATGTGACGACTCAACTGTTGTAACTGTGCATCGTTCATCGCCTTCTCCTTATCTGGCGCTCACGTTAACAGGAAATGGTGCAGCGAAGGGCCCTTTTCAACCCTGATGTCGCGTTTTGCGCGCGGGCTTCCACAAGTTTCAGCGGGTTTTCATCGCCACCATAAAAAGACGCGGGAAAGCCAGCAAAACCTTGCCATTGCTACGGCTCAGATAAGCAGGAATTAATCGCTGATGATATTCCGCTAAAAAGGCCTTTTGCTGGCTTTCATCCAAACCAGCGAGGAAAGGACGCAATCCCGTTGCACGCAACCAGGTAATGATGGCCTGCGCATCGGACATAACGTGGTAATAAGTGGTGCGCCAGATATCAACCTCACAGCCAGCATCGTTCAGCAAATCATAATATTGTTCGGTGGTAAGTAAGCGTTTACGATCGGCAGCCTGGGGCGAAATATGAGTTCGCCAACGCTCAGTCGCCGCCACTTCACGCATCAGGCGATGTGAGGGTTCCTCAAGGTTATCAGGCATCTGAATCGCCAGAGAACCACCGATATCGAGCTGACTGACCAGATGCGGCAGCAAAGTCTGGTGATCGCCCAACCATTGCAATGAGGCGTTGGCGTAAATCACCTGCTGCGGTTGCTCCGCCTGCCAATGACGAATATCAGCCTGCGCAAAACGGCAATCCGGAAGGCGCTCGCGTGCCTGCTCCAACATGGCCTCTGAACTGTCGATGCCGGTGACGATCGCTTCCGGCCATGCCTGTGCCAACAATTCAGTACTGTTACCCGGCCCACACCCCAAATCCGTGGCATGGCGCACATCAGGGGTTGCAATCCGTGTCAGCAACTCGCGGGCTGGCCGAGTCCTTTCTGATTCAAACTGCCGATACAGCTGTGGATTCCAGTCTTGCATTTGAACGCTCCTGTTTTACCCGAAGAACCAAACACTACCCGCTTTTTCCACTTTGCAGGGAGGAAAAGTGCGGTATCTCACCTTTTTTAACATCAGGGTCTGGTCAGTCATGACAATGGGCATTAAGTTAAAACGACGTTTCATTTTTTCATAACAAGGAGTTTGCTATGGCTACACAACCTGCACTGGCTGGTGTCTGGTGTCCGTCGGTAACCCCTTTTGATAGCCACGGTAACGTGGATGTTGATGCCCTGGGTCGCCACTTTTCCCGGCTCAATGATTCAGGAATTGATACAATTTTGTTAATGGGCAGCATTGGCGAATTTGCTTCGCTCACCCAGCCGGAAAGGCTGCGTTTGCTGCGTGAAGCCCGCCAGCTCTCGCCATTAACGATGGTCGCGAACGTGTCCAGTACCTGCGTGCCAGATATGCTGCAACTGGCTGAAAGCGCATGGCAAAACGGTTTTGATGCGGTGATGGTGCTGCCGCCTTATTACTATGGTCAGACGCAAAAACAATTGCTGAGCTACTTTAAAGCTCTCGACCGACAATTGGGTGGCAAATGGTTCGCCTATAATTTCCCAGCGCGCACTGGTTGCGATCTGACACCGACCCTGGTGGCTGAGCTGGCGGCAGAATTGCCCAATTTTATCGGGATTAAAGATACCGTCGATTGCCTGTCACACAATCGTGCGCTGATTGAAGAAACACGAAAAGTCCGTAGCGATTTTGCCGTGCTGTCGGGGTATGACGAATACTTGCTGCCTAATCTGCTGGCAGGGGGAGCTGGCGTGATTTCAGGTCTGAATAATATCGTGCCGGAATTGTTTGCGCAGGCAATGCAGGCGTGGCGCGCAGGAGATTTGCGCCAGTTAACCACCATTCAACAACGCATCGGTCAATTAATGGCGATCTATACCATTGGTGATGATTTTGTCACTACTATCAAAACTGCCGTCGCCCGCCGTTTTGAGTCAATGGCCAGTCATTCGCGCAACTACGGCGGTGAATTGAGTGCAGCGCAGTGCGCGGAAATCGATCGCCTGCTGGCATAAAGAGGAATACGGGCGGCGCTAAGCCGTCCGATCATCAGTTCTTTTTCACGAACTCAGATTTGAGCTTCATCGGCCCAAAACCATCGATTTTACAATCGATATTGTGATCGCCTTCAACCAGACGAATGCTTTTAACTTTCGTGCCGATTTTCAGGGTTGAAGAGCTACCTTTGACTTTCAGATCTTTGATAACGGTGACGCTATCACCATCCACCAGCAGGTTGCCATTTGCATCGCGCACCACCAGTCCATCAGTTGCTGCATCGTCAGCACCCAGAGACCAGATATGGCCGCAAGATGGACAGTTCAGCTTCTCGCCATCCTGCCAGGTATAGTCAGCGTGACATTCAGGACAGGCCGGTAAGGTATTCATAAGCGCTCCTCAGAGAAAAAGTCGCGGCAAAGATGGCGCCGCAAAAGGGGCGCCATCTTATCTCCTTACTAACTGTAAGGACAGCATTAAAATATCGCACCCTGCCGCGCTTTGCTGACAGCTTCACCCAGTTGCCACACCGCCATAGCATAATGCGTGCTGTGATTGTAGCGAGTTATGACATAGAAATTGGGCAGCCCGTACCAGTATTGATAACTGGTGCCGAGATCGAGGCGCAACAAACTGGCCTGCTGGTTACCGTCAAGCGAACCTTGAGGCGTCAAACCACTCGCTGCCAGCATGCTGACCGGGTACATGGTTTTAAAACCATTTTCCAGTGCAGGTGCCTGGCCACTGGCGGGGACGGCAACCGTCTCGCCAGCCCGCCAGCCATGCGCTTTGAAGTAATTAGCGACGCTGCCGATGGCATCAACCGGATCCCACAAATTGATATGTCCGTCGCCGTTGAAGTCGACCGCATACTGCTTATACGAAGAAGGCATAAACTGGCCGTACCCCATCGCCCCGGCAAAAGAACCACGGAGATCCAGCGGGTCATCCTGTTCGGTACGCGCCATCAGCAGGAAGGTTTCCAGCTCACTGCTAAAGTAGGCTGCACGGCGTGGATAGCTGAACGAAAGGGTTGCCAGCGCATCCAGCAAACGGGTTTTACCCATTACCCGGCCCCAGCGCGTCTCTACGCCAATAATGCCGACAATAATTTCCGGCGGCACGCCATATACCTGCTGGGCACGTTGCAGCGCATCCTGGTATTGATTCCAGAAGGCAACGCCGTTTTGCACATTATCAGGGGTGATAAATTTATTGCGATAACGAATCCAGGCACCGTTAGGCCCAGTGGGTGGTGTGTAGCTTGGTGCCTGTTGGTCCATCAAACGCAGCACGTAATCCAACCGCTTTGCCTGACCAATTACCGCATGCAATTGTTGGCGGTCAAAACCATGCTTCGCCACCATCTCGTCAATAAATTTTTCAGCAGCGGGATTACCGGCAAAATCGCCAAACATGGGCTGATTTGCATGGGATGCATCCAGTAAAAAGCCCCCCTGCGGGGCAGAAACAACAGCGGGCTGCTGAGATGTATGAGGCTTACTGCTACAGGCAGCAAGCAGAGCAATAAGCGGGAGAAAAGCAACCTTAAAACGCATCGGATATCCATAAACCAGACGAAACTAAAGCACACATATTAATCGTTCAGATACCCGACTTACAGGGCAATATCTTAAATTTACGTCAGTTATCTCTGCCATCGTACTGTCAGACAAAATTTGCGACCCATCTCCATACTTTACTCTTTTCCCGTTTTTTTATTTTTTCCTGACACAGCAATTTGTTATGGTCGGCAACCGAAAAGCCCGTGGGCGGATGAAGGAGATGCCGTAAAAATGGTAACATCCCCTCTTTCGTTGTTGCCCCATCGTGATGACGACATCTTCCCCTGTGGCAACCATGCGCCGCAGGTCATCAAAGAGTAAATATAAAGTGAGAAAGAGATGAAAGGAGCAGAGCAAATGGACTTCAGCGCCCATACGCCCATGATGCAGCAATACCTGCGTCTGAAGGCCGATCATCCTGACATTCTGTTGTTCTATCGCATGGGCGATTTTTATGAGCTTTTTTACGATGACGCAAAACGCGCCTCGCAGCTGCTGGAAATCTCTCTCACCAAACGTGGTGCGTCAGCAGGCGAACCCATTCCGATGGCAGGTGTCCCCTATCACGCCGTTGAAGGTTATCTGGCGAAACTGGTCCAGTTAGGAGAATCGGTCGCAATTTGCGAGCAAATTGGCGATCCCGCGTTGAGCAAAGGTCCGGTCGAACGCAAAGTCGTACGTATTGTCACCCCAGGAACCATCAGCGATGAAGCGCTGCTACAGGAGCGTCAGGACAACCTGCTGGCCGCCATTTTCCAGAGCCAGCGTGGTTTTGGCTACGCCACGCTGGATATCAGTTCAGGACGTTTTCGCCTGAGCGAACCCGGTGATCAGGAAACGATGGCTGCCGAGTTGCAGCGTACTAACCCGGCCGAATTACTCTATCCCGAAGATTTTCAGGCGATGTCGCTTATCGACCAACGACGCGGCCTGCGTCGTCGCCCACTTTGGGAATATGAAATCGATACTGCACGCCAGCAGTTAAACCTACAATTTGGCACGCGCGACCTCAACGGTTTTGGCGTTGAACAGGCGCATCTGGCGCTGCGCGCGGCGGGATGTCTGCTGCAATATGTCAAAGATACCCAACGCACCTCACTGCCGCATATCCGCTCGCTCAGTATGGAACGCCAGCAGGATAGCGTGATCATGGATGCTGCCACGCGTCGCAATCTGGAAATCACGCAAAATCTCGCCGGTGGCACCGACAATACCCTGGCCGCCGTGCTGGATAAAACCGTCACGCCGATGGGCAGTCGTATGCTGAAACGCTGGTTACATATGCCATTGCGTGATGTCGACACCATCGCACGCCGTCAGGAAGCGATTGCGGAATTACAGGTGCACAGCGAAGAGCTACAACCGGTTTTACGTCAGATTGGTGATCTGGAACGTATCCTTGCCCGTCTGGCGTTGCGCACCGCACGCCCGCGCGACCTGGCGCGTATGCGCCATGCCTTCCAGCAGTTGCCGGAGCTGAATACCCTACTGCAAACAGTGAACGCGCCACAACTCACGCAGTTGCGTAGCCAGATGGGCGAGTTCAGCGAACTGCGCGAATTGCTGGAAAATGCCATTATTGAATCACCGCCAGTTCTGGTGCGTGATGGCGGGGTGATTGCTCCAGGTTATAACGCCGAACTGGATGAGTGGCGCGCGCTGGCCGACGGTGCCAGCGATTACCTTGACCGCCTGGAAATTCGTGAGCGGGAAAAACTGGGGCTGGATACGCTTAAAGTTGGCTTTAACGCAATTCATGGTTACTACATTCAGGTTAGCCGTGGTCAAAGCCATCTGGTGCCCATTCATTATGTGCGCCGCCAGACGCTTAAGAATGCCGAGCGCTATATCATTCCTGAGCTGAAAGAGTACGAAGACAAGGTGCTGACCTCAAAAGGGAAAGCGCTGGCTCTGGAAAAAGGCCTGTACGACGAGCTGTTTGACCGCCTGCTGCCACATCTTGAAGCCCTGCAATTAAGCGCGGCGGCGCTGGCCGAACTCGATGTACTGAGTAACCTGGCGGAGCGCGCCTGGACCCTCAACTATTGCCGTCCGGTGCTTCAGGAGAAAGCGGGGATCCGCATCACGGGAGGTCGACACCCGGTGGTGGAGCAGGTTCTGAAAGAACCCTTTATCGCCAACCCGCTTTCGCTGTCGGCACAGCGACGCATGCTGATTATTACCGGCCCCAACATGGGCGGTAAAAGTACTTACATGCGTCAGGCGGCATTGATTGCGCTGATGGCCTGGATCGGCAGCTTCGTGCCTGCTGAAGAGACGGTGATCGGCCCTATCGATCGCATCTTTACCCGCGTGGGGGCGGCTGACGATTTGGCGTCCGGGCGTTCTACCTTTATGGTGGAAATGACCGAAACGGCCAATATTCTGCATAACGCCACCGAGCATAGCCTGGTGTTGATGGATGAAATCGGTCGCGGCACTTCAACCTATGATGGTCTGTCGCTGGCGTGGGCCTGCGCCGAAAGCCTGGCTAACCGTATCAAAGCCATGACGCTATTCGCCACCCACTATTTCGAGCTGACAACGCTACCGGAAAAAATGGAAGGCGTGGTCAACGTGCACCTGGATGCCGTGGAGCACGGTGACACCATCGCGTTTATGCACAGCGTGCAGGATGGCGCGGCCAGCAAAAGTTATGGCCTTGCCGTAGCGGCGCTGGCGGGTGTACCGAAAGAAGTGATCAAACGAGCCCGTCACAAGTTGAAGGAGCTGGAAGCGCTGTCGGGGAGCACTGCCGCCTCGACGGTGGAAGGTTCTCAGTTACCATTACTGGTAGCGGACACCTCACCGGCAGTGGAAGCGCTGGAAGCATTGGATCCCGATACCTTGACGCCACGTCAGGCGCTGGAGTGGATATATCGCCTAAAAACGCTGTTATGACAATGAGTTAGAAGTAGCGGTGCGATTTATCGCGCCGCTACTGAATGTACATCAGCACCAGGGTCTACAACCCTGCTTAAGGGATCGTGTGTCAATCACCATCCTGAATCGCAGGCATAAAAAAACGGTGACCAGGTGGTCACCGTTTTTATGTAGCGATTACGGTTTATTCACGAAACAGCGCTTCAATATTCAGGCCCTGAGTCTGCAAAATTTCACGCAGACGACGCAGCCCTTCCACCTGAATCTGACGAACACGCTCACGGGTCAAACCGATTTCGCGGCCCACATCTTCAAGCGTTGCCGCTTCATAGCCCAACAGGCCGAAACGACGCGCCAGCACTTCACGCTGCTTGGCATTCAGTTCAAACAACCACTTAACGATGCTTTGTTTCATATCATCGTCCTGCGTGGTGTCTTCCGGGCCGTTATCTTTTTCATCGGCCAGGATATCCAGCAGCGCTTTTTCGGAATCACCACCCAACGGTGTGTCAACCGAGGTAATACGCTCGTTGAGACGTAGCATACGGCTTACATCATCAACCGGTTTGTCCAGCTGTTCGGCAATCTCTTCGGCACTCGGCTCATGATCGAGTTTGTGCGAAAGTTCACGCGCGGTACGCAGATAGACATTTAACTCTTTAACAATGTGGATAGGCAGACGAATAGTACGGGTTTGGTTCATGATTGCCCGTTCAATGGTCTGACGAATCCACCATGTGGCGTAAGTCGAGAAGCGGAATCCACGTTCCGGATCAAACTTCTCTACAGCACGAATGAGGCCGAGATTACCCTCTTCAATCAGATCCAGCAGCGCCAGACCACGATTGCTGTAACGACGGGCAATTTTCACCACCAGACGTAAGTTACTTTCAATCATGCGGCGACGAGAAGGAATGTCGCCTCGTAATGCGCGGCGGGCAAAGAACACCTCTTCTTCCGCCGTTAACAATGGAGAATAACCAATCTCTCCGAGGTAGAGCTGCGTCGCATCCAAAACGCGTTGCGTCGCACCCTGTGACAACAACTCTTCTTCCGCTACATCGTTATCACCAGGTTCGTTCTCAACGAGAGCCTTCTCATCAAAAACCTCAGCTCCGTTCTCCTCGAATTCCGCATCTTCGTGTAACTCGTTAACTTTCAGCGTATTCTGGCTCATAAGCGGCTCCTACCCGTGATCCAAGGGCAGAACACCTGGGTTCTGCCGGATTATCGTTGCGGTAAGTAACGCAACGGATTTACGGATTTCCCCTTGTAACGAATTTCAAAATGCAATCGTACTGAACTGGTTCCGGTGCTACCCATCGTAGCTATTTTTTGCCCAGCTTTAACTTCCTGTTGTTCCCGGACCAGCATTGTGTCGTTATGGGCGTAGGCACTCAGGTAGTCATCATTGTGTTTGATGATGATTAAATTACCGTACCCACGGAGCGCGTTGCCTGCGTATACCACCCTACCCGAAGCAGTGGCGACAACAGGTTGTCCACGCGAACCGGCGATATCGATCCCTTTGTTTCCGCCTTCCGCAGCGGAGAAGTTATCGATAATCTTCCCATCAGTCGGCCAACGCCAGCTTCCCACCGGGGTTGTGCTATCCGTCGTGCTGCTGACTGTGGGTGGTGCGATAACCGGAGCTGTGGTCGTTGCCACATTATTTGCCCCTTTCGACGGCAACAATTTGCTGCCTGAAGAATTACCCGAATCATCAGAATACGTAATAACAGGTTGCTGTGCAACCGGGGCAGATTTAATTTGCGAAGAACCCGGTGTGACAGGTACGCCACCCTGAGTTGCATCAGCGGCAGTGATAGCGTTACCACCGGTAATTGACTGTCCGGCACCGTTCCCAACCTGCAACGTTTGCCCGGCGTTCAGGCTATACGGGGCGGGGATGTTGTTACGTTGCGCCAGGTCGCGATAATCATTGCCGGTAATCCACGCAATATAGAACAAGGTGTCGCCACGTTTAACGGTGTAAGTTTCGCCACCATAGCTACCTTTCGGAATATTCCCATAATTGCGGTTGTACACAATGCGACCATTTTGCGTCGTCACATTATTATTACCACTAATCATTCCGCCCGATGGCGGTGCAGAAGGTACGCCACCGCTTAACATTCCGCCGTGCGGCATCGTAGGTACGCCGCCACCCGAGGTATCGCTCATACCACCGTTGCCACCGATCTGGCTGATGGGTGCTTGTGTATTATCGCTGGAGCTACAGCCTGTCAGCCAAAATCCGACCAGTGTCAGTGCCGCCAGACGGCGTAATTGAAATGTTGTGCTTCCCGTGCTCATTGATCCCCCGTGATGGCAATCCTGGATATGACTGTGTCTGCGTAACCGCATTTTACACTGCATAATGCAGGTGAAACGGCCTTTAGCATTGATTAACAAGGATAGTAACAAGATCAACTGCGCCGTGCCATGTAACAGTTGTGAACAAGTACGAAGAGCTTCAGGCCAGGTCGCCCTGTACTAAAGGCACAAAGCGGACGGGTTCGATAATCTCTTCGATCATCTCATCCCCCTGACGGCGCAGACGTTTTAACACTTGTTGATCTTCCCCAACCGGCAGCACCATTCTGCCGCCGTCACGCAATTGTGCTATCAGCGCAGTCGGAATTTCAGGAGGTGCCGCCGTAACGATAATGGCATCGAACGGACCGCGTGCGGCCCAGCCCTGCCAGCCGTCACCGTGGCGAGTTGAAACATTATGCAGGTCGAGTTGCTTCAGGCGGCGTTTCGCCTGCCACTGCAACCCTTTGATGCGTTCTACGGAATAAACGTGATTGACCAGATGGGCCAGAATCGCCGTCTGATAGCCTGAACCAGTGCCAATTTCCAGCACGCGCGCGTCAGCATTGAGTTCCAGCAATGCCGTCATGCGCGCCACCATATAGGGCTGTGAAATGGTCTGCCCACTACCGATCGGCAACGCGACATTGTCCCAGGCTTTGTGTTCGAAGGCTTCGTCGATAAAACGCTCACGCGGCACATCGGCGATGGCTTTCAGCAGATGTTCATCATGGATACCCTGGGCGCGCAGTTGCGCCAACAAGGTTTCAACGCGCCGGTTCACCATGCCAAATCCACCTCCGCCTGGGTCAACCAATCGCTTAACACCACCTGCGCCGCCGGGGCGGTCAGGTCAACATGCAACGCGGTGATCGAGACATAACCCGCATCCACCGCGGCAAAATCGGTATCCGGGCCAGCATCCAGTTTCTCTCCCGGCGGCCCAATCCAGTACAGGGTGTTGCCACGCGGATCTTGCTGGCAGATGACCTGGTCGGCAGGATGACGGCTGCCACAACGCGTCACGCGGAAGCCTTTCACTTCCTCCAGCGGGAGATCAGGCACATTGATATTGAGAATACGACCGGTGCGCAGCGGTTCACGCGTTAACGCCCGCAACAACGCGCAGGTAACAGCGGCAGCCGTGGCATAATGTTGATGCCCATTCAGTGATACCGCCAGCGCCGGTAAGCCAAGATGGCGACCTTCCATCGCGGCGGCCACGGTGCCGGAATAAATCACATCATCACCGAGATTGGGACCGGCATTGATACCGGAGACCACAATATCCGGACGCGGTTGCATCAGGGCATTCACCCCCAGAAACACGCAGTCGGTCGGGGTGCCCATCTGCACGGCGATATCACCATTTTCATGGGTAAAGGTACGAAGCGGTGTCTCGAGCGTCAGCGAGTTTGACGCGCCGCTGCGATTGCGATCGGGTGCGACCACCTGGACTTCAGCAAACTGGCGCAGTGCGCGCGCCAGGGTCTGAATGCCCGGAGCATGAATGCCGTCATCATTACTCAGCAATATCCGCATCGTTACCTTCTTGTTGGAGAAGCTCACGCACGACGCTGGTAGCAAAGCTGCCCGCAGGCAGCCAGAACGCCATCTCCAGCGTCACATCATCCCACCAGTTCCAGTGCAAGTCCTTTGGCACCACACGCATCGCGCGGCGTGCCGCATCAACACGTTCACGCTCAAGCAGTGTAATCAATTCTGCCGCACCTGCCAGGCTGTGCTGTTCAAATTCAAGCGCTTCCACCTGGGTGCCCCAGTCGCCACGACCAGGCAACGGCGCAGTGATCCGCAGTTCATCCTGATTCACGCGCTGTTGCAGTTCAGTCAATTCTTCTGTCTGCGCGACGAACCAGCTACCACGCCCGGTCAGTTGCAAGGCATCGCCGCTCATCACCGCGTCGAGATTGCCGTCTCGCTGCAAACGCGCGCTGGTGACCTGATTAAACAGATGACTGCGGGTGGCCGAGAGCAACAAGCCTTTTTTGTTGCGATCGCGTGGGCGGAATCGATCCTGCGCCCACTGCTGTGCCTGGGTCAGATTATTACCCTCACGGCCAAAACGCTGCTCACCAAAATAGTTCGGCACACCGCTTTTCTGAATTTTCTGTAAACGCTGTTCCACCACAGTCTGATCCGAGATTTGACGGATCACCAGACGAAACGCATTCCCCGCCAGCGCACCGGTACGTAGTTTACGCTTGTGGCGCACCACCTGCAGGATTTCTACGCCTTCCAGCTTAAATTCAGACAGATCAGGCATCGCGTTGCCCGGTAAACGGAAACACAGCGTCTGCTCGGTCACCGCATGGCGGTCTTTCATCCCGGCATAGCTGAGATCACGCACATGCACGCCGAGAAATTTCGCCAGCGCTTCGGCGACAAAGCGGGTATTGCAACCGATTTTACGGATGCGTACCAGCAACTGTTCACCTTCGCCGTCATAGGGATAACCAAGATCCTCAATGACAACAAAATCTTCTGGATTGGCTTTAATCACGCCGGTGGCGCGCGGCTTACCGTGCAGGTACAGCAGTTCACTCATGCGCCAGCCACCTTCACCAGCAGTGCCACAGCTTCACAGGCAATACCTTCGCCACGCCCGGTAAAACCCAGTTTTTCCGTGGTGGTCGCTTTAACATTCACCTGATCCATATGACAGCCAAGAACTTCAGCGATATTCACACGCATCTGCGGTACATGCGGCAGCATTTTCGGCGCCTGGGCGATGATGGTGACGTCAACGTTACCGATCTGGTAACCCTTCTGCTGAATACGGCGCCAGGCTTCGCCCAGCAAACCACGGCTATCCGCCCCTTTATAAGCCGGATCGGTATCAGGGAACAGTTTACCGATATCTCCCATCGCCACTGCGCCCAGCAGCGCATCGGTCAACGCGTGCAGTGCCACGTCGCCATCAGAATGAGCAATAAAACCGTGTTCGAAGGGAATACGCACCCCACCAATCACCAGAGGACCCTCGCCTCCAAAGGCGTGGACGTCGAAACCGTGACCGATACGCATCATGCGCTCTCCTTTAACTGAATCTGGGTAAGATAAAAGGCCGCCAGCGCCAGGTCTTCTGGCCGCGTCACCTTAATGTTATCACTGCGGCCGCTCACCAGTTCGGGATGGTAACCGCAGTATTCCAGCGCCGAGGCCTCATCAGTGATGGTCGCGCCCTCATTCAGGGCACGCGTCAGGCAGGCCATCAGCAGCGCATGGGGGAAAAATTGTGGCGTCAGCGCGTGCCATAAATCTTCACGCTCAACGGTGTGCGCAATGGCGGCTTTACCCGGTTCGGCGCGCTTCATGGTATCGCGCACCGGTGCCGCCAGAATCGCGCCCACTTTGCTGTGCTGACGCACCGCCAGCAGACGCGCTAAATCATCAGGATGCAGACACGGCCGCGCCGCATCATGCACCAACACCCACTCCCCGTGCGTCACCGCTTGCAAACCGGCCAGCACCGACTCGGCGCGTGTCTCACCGCCGGTGACGCGCAGCACGCGTGTGTCCTGCGCCAATGGCAGCGAATCAAACCAGCCATCATCGGGACTGATAGCAACAATCACTTGTTTAACCGCAGGATGTGCCAGCAAACGAGCAACGCTATGTTCAAGAAGGGTAAGTTGACCGATGGTCAGATACTGTTTCGGGCAGGCAGCCTGCATGCGGCTGCCAATACCGGCAGCGGGCACTACGGCGATCACATCCGCAGAGGAAGAGTGGTTGTTCATGGTTTATCGTTGTTGATTTTGCGCAGCTTGTTGCGCGTTACGTTTGCTCTGGTCTGGCACCAGACGATAGAAGGTTTCACCAGGCTTGATCATGCCCAGCTCATTACGTGCGCGCTCCTCAATAGCCTCAGAGCCGCCGTTGAGATCGTCAATTTCGGCGAACAGCTGATCGTTACGCGCTTTTAGTTTGGCGTTATTCGCCTGTTGTGACGCAACATCATCATTGACGCGCGTATAGTCATGGATCCCGTTTTTGCCCAGCCACAACGAATACTGAAGCCAGCCGAGCAAAACGAGTAGTAATAGCGTCAGTTTTCCCATCCCAGCCCCCTGAAAAACGGCTCAATCATCCCATAACTTCGCGCCGGACTCCACTCCAGCAGCGAAAATGCCGTTTACGGACGATTGTCCGTACAAATATTGATTCACTGGTGCGGCGATTGGCAGGTAAAGTTTTGTAACCTGCCGACGCGTTTGCACATCAGGCACGGCCTACCAGCCGGAGAGAAATGAGAAGAGTAGCCAGAACAGGCATACCACCACGATCGCCGTCACCACCCCACTCCAGAACAGATGACCACGCATCATCAGGCTGAGGACAATACCAATCAGCACCGATACTGGCAGCAGAGCAAGGAAGAACGGCCAGGTATAGAGGAAGAAAAACAACGTATTGGAACCGTAGAGCAGGAACGGAATTGCCAGCGCACACCAATACGAGAGAAAACCAATCACACCACCCGGTAGCGACGAGCGAGGCTCATCCTGGGTGCGTTCATCTTTGCGTGCCAGCATAGGGGTAACGTTCTGCATAGAGTTCCTGTTGACGCTAATCGCGGCAAATCGTGGTGATTTGCCGCTGTCTATTCAGGATCTGATGATATCGCGGTGACGCAGCAGGTCTAACAATTGGGCGGTGAGTTTTGTAACCAATTGTTCACCATCGAGGTGGATTTCCGGCGCCTCTGGCGCCTCATAAACACTGTCGATACCGGTGAAATTGCGCAGTTCTCCGGCTCGCGCTTTTTTATACAATCCTTTCGGATCGCGCGCTTCACACACCGATAGCGGCGTGTCGACAAACACTTCCACAAACTGCCCATCCGCCAGCAGGTCACGCACCATCTGACGTTCAGCGCGATGCGGCGAAATAAAGGCCGTCAGCACCACCAGCCCGGCATCCACCATCAGTTTGGCCACTTCACCGACGCGACGAATGTTCTCTTTACGATCGTCATCACTGAAGCCGAGGTCACGGCACAGGCCGTGACGCACGTTGTCACCATCCAGCAGATAGGTACTGACGCCAAGCCGATGCAGCGCCTGCTCCAGCGCCCCGGCCACCGTGGATTTGCCCGAGCCAGACAGCCCGGTAAACCACAGCACCACACCCTGATGGCCGTGCTGCTGCTCACGCTCAGCACGGGTCACTGGATGATCGTGCCACACCACGTTTTCATCGTGTTGCGCCATTACTGACCACCCAACAGGTCGCGTGCATTCCAGTGCGGGAAATGACGACGAATCAACGCATTCAGCTCCAGCTCGAATTCGCTGAACTGGCTTGCCTGGGCGTGGTTAGCGCTCTGCGGTTCTTCAATCAATCCGGCACCCACGGTAACGTTGCTCAGGCGATCGATAAAAATCATGCCGCCCGTTACCGGGTTGTCGCGATATTTGTCCAGCACCATCGGCTCATCAAAAGTGACTTCCACCAGACCAATGCCGTTAAGCGGCAGACTGTCGGCGCTGCGTTTTTCCAGCGTGTTGATGTCGAACTGATGGATCACTTTTTCCACCCGGCCACGCGCTTTCTTACCGGCGATCTTCACGTCATAGCTCTGGCCCGGCTGTAGCGGCTGCTCGGCCATCCACACCACGTTAACGGTGGCGGATTGCACCGATTTCAGCTCGGCTCCCGCATCAACCAGCAGGTCACCACGGCTGATGTCGATCTCGTCTTCCAGCACCAGGGTAATGGCTTCTCCGGCAGCAGCTTCCTGCAAATCGCCATCAAAGGTCACGATGCGCGCAATCGTCGATTCCACGCCCGATGGCAGCACCTTCACGCGTTGGCCGACCTTGACCACACCCGACGCCAGCGTACCGGCATAGCCACGGAAATCGAGGTTTGGACGATTCACGTACTGCACCGGGAAACGCATCGGCTGATGATCCACCACGCGCTTCAGTTCCACCGTTTCCAGCACGTCGAGCAGGGTCGGGCCGCTGTACCACGGCATGGTTTCGCTCGGCGATGCCACGTTATCCCCTTCCAGCGCCGACATCGGTACAAAGCGAATATCGAGGTCTTCAGGCAACTGCGCGGCGAAATCGAGGTAGTCCTGCTTGATCTGTTCAAACACGTCCTGTTTGTACGCCACCAGATCCATTTTGTTGATCGCCACCACCAGATGCTTGATGCCGAGCAGTGTGGAGATAAAGCTGTGACGGCGGGTCTGATCCAGCACGCCTTTACGCGCATCGATCAACAGGATCGCCAGATCACAGGTGGACGCACCGGTCGCCATATTACGGGTGTACTGCTCATGTCCCGGCGTGTCGGCGATGATAAATTTGCGCTTCTCGGTCGAGAAATAACGATAGGCCACATCAATGGTGATGCCCTGCTCGCGCTCGGCCTGCAAACCATCCACCAGCAGCGCCAGATCGAGTTTCTCGCCCTGGGTGCCATGACGCTTGCTGTCATTGTGCAGCGAAGAGAGCTGATCTTCATAAATCTGGCGGGTATCGTGCAGCAGACGGCCAATCAGCGTACTTTTGCCATCGTCAACGCTACCGCAAGTCAGGAAACGCAGCAGGCTTTTATGTTGTTGCGCGGTCAGCCAGGCTTCCACGCCGCCCTGATCGGCAATCTGTTGTGCAATAACGGTATTCATCTGCGTCTCCTTAGAAATAACCCTGACGTTTCTTCAGTTCCATCGAACCGGCCTGGTCGCGGTCAATCACACGGCCCTGGCGTTCGCTGGTAGTGGAGACCAGCATCTCTTCAATAATTTCCGGCAACGTTTGTGCTTCGGACTCCACCGCACCGGTCAGCGGCCAGCAGCCGAGGGTACGGAAACGCACCATACGCTGTTTGATTACTTCGCCCGGTTGCAGGTCGATGCGGTCATCATCCACCATCATCAACATGCCATCGCGCTCCAGTACCGGACGTGGTGCCGCGAGATACAGTGGCACAATCTCGATGTTTTCGAGGAAGATGTACTGCCAGATATCCAGTTCGGTCCAGTTGGAAAGCGGGAACACGCGGATGCTCTCACCTTTGTTAATCTGGCCGTTGTAGTTGTGCCACAGTTCCGGGCGCTGGTTTTTCGGATCCCAACGGTGGAAGCGGTCGCGAAACGAATAGATACGTTCTTTGGCGCGGGATTTCTCCTCATCGCGACGCGCGCCACCAAAGGCCGCATCGAAGCCATATTTATTCAGCGCCTGCTTCAGGCCCTCGGTTTTCATGATGTCGGTGTGCTTAGCGCTGCCATGCACAAACGGGTTGATGCCCATAGCGACCCCTTCCGGGTTACGGTGCACCAGCAGTTCTGCACCCATCGCCTTGACGGTGCGATCGCGAAACTCGTACATTTCGCGAAATTTCCAGCCGGTATCAACATGCAGCAGCGGAAATGGCAGCGTACCCGGATAGAAGGCTTTACGCGCCAGATGCAGCATCACCGAGGAGTCTTTGCCGATGGAGTACATCATCACCGGATTACTGAACTCGGCCGCCACCTCGCGGATGATATGGATACTCTCTGCCTCCAGTTGGCGCAGATGAGTGAGTCGGTTTTGGTCCATAATTTTTCCTCAAGCCAAATTGACAACGGCGGACTCGCGAGTCCCCTGCTGTGCTGAATGTTGAAACCAGGCGAGTTGCCCGTGCAAATTCACAACTTCACCAATCACCAGCAAGGCTGGCGTCGGCGCGACGGCGGCCAGCGCCTCCAACTGATCTAAGGTGCCGGTCAGCACCTGTTGATCCTGACGCGTACCGCGACCAATCACCGCGACAGGTGTCGCCGGATCGCGCCCATGTTCTATCAGTCCGGTGGCTATTTCCGCCGCCTTCACCGTGCCCATATAGATCGCCAGCGTCTGACGTGCGCGTGCCAGTGACGGCCAGTCGATGCCGTTGCTGTCTGCGCGGCACTGACCGGTAATAAACATCACGCTTTGCGCATGGTCACGGTGAGTTAAAGGGATACCGGCATAGGCAGTTGCGCCTGCGGCTGCGGTAATACCCGGCACCACCTGAAACGGGATACCGGCAGCTTTGGCGGCCTGTAACTCTTCGCCGCCACGGCCAAAAATAAAGGGATCGCCACCTTTCAGGCGCACCACGCGTTTACCTTGCTGCGCCAGTTGCACCAGCAGGCGATTCGTCTCTTCCTGTGGGACAGAATGAGCACCGGCGCGTTTGCCAACACAAATCCGGTCAGCATCACGACGCACCAGTTCCAGCACCTCGTCACTGACCAGATGGTCATACAGCACCACATCGGCCAGTTGCATGACCTGCAAGCCACGGAGCGTCAGCAAACCACTGTCGCCAGGGCCTGCACCCACCAGGGTAATTTCGCCCTGATTGTCACTGTCGTTTTCCAGCTCGCGATCCAGGGTGCGACGCGCTTCATTGACGTTACCCGCTGCCATCTGGCTGGCAAACAGGCCGTTAAAGGCTCGTTCCCAGAAACGGCGGCGTTCTGACATCTGACGGTAACGCTGTTTCACTTTGTCACGCCATTGCCCGGCAACCTCGGCCATTTGCCCAAGGTTGGCCGGCAGCAGCGCTTCAATTTTTTCGCGCAGCAGGCGAGCCAACACCGGCGCGGTGCCACTGGAGGAGATCGCCACCACCAGCGGCGAACGATCGACAATCGAGGGAAAGATAAAGCTGCATTTCGGCTGGTCGTCCACCACGTTCACCAGCTTGTGACGCGCGTTGGCTGCTTCAAATACCTGGCTGTTGAGGGCGTTGTCATCGGTGGCGGCAATCACCAGAAACACGCCATCCAACTGCGCCTCATCAAAGGTCTGTGCAATCCACTCAATCGCCGCAATCTCATGCAGCGCCTGCAACTCATGGCCCAGCTCACGCGCAGCGACCAGCACGCGTGCCCCGGCGCGTCGCAGCAGCTCGATTTTGCGCGCAGCAATGTCGCCACCGCCGACAACCAGCACCGGACGGTTTTTGAGATCGGCAAAAAGAGGCAGATAATCCACGTTAACCTTGTCAGTTTTACAATAAGTTAACGCGACTATACGTCCCTGCCTTCTGGCAGATGAAATTACGAATTGGAATGAGTAGTTACCGAATGGAATAACGGGCCGGGATTGTTGAGAACATTTTGTGCTTAGCAAATGATATTGCTGGCGTTTCGGAGCAATTCAAATTGTGTAATACCGGTCACAGTTTCATACTAAAGCAGATTTTTTTTAGCATGACGGGATGTCAGAAAAGGACACATTATGTTTGCCACCCTCCGCCGCGCCCTGCTGGCAGCAGTGATAGCGGGCGGTTTTCCTCTCCTTGCTCAGGCCACAGACAGCGTACCCGGGCAGTTTGCCGAACAACAATTGCGCCATATCGCAACCTATTTTCCAGGCCGGATGAGTGGTAGCCCGGCAGAGCTGATGACGGCGGATTACCTGCGTCAGCAGTTCACTCAGCTAGGTTATCAGAGCAATACCCGTCAGTTTAATACCGGTTATAACTGGCGCGAAAAACAGGGTCAGATGCGCTGGCACAAAGTCACTGCCACTTCAGTGATCGCCGCGCGTGCCGGTAGCGCGCCACAGGAGATCCTGATCGTGGCGCATCTTGATACCTGGACGCCACTCAGCAGCCGTGAAACCGACAACAACCTTGGCGGTCTGCGTTTACAGGGCGTGGATGACAACGCCTCCGGCCTTGGCGTAATGCTGGAGCTGGCGCAACAGTTAAGCAAAACGCCGTTGCATTATGGCGTGCGCTTTGTGGCGCTGAGTGCCGGTGAAACCGGGCTGCACGGGATGGATGATTATCTGTCGCGTATGGATGCCAAAGAGAAGAAAAACACCCTGTTGGTGATTGATCTGAACAGTTTGATCGTGGGTGATCATCTCTACTTTAATAGCGGGATCAATACCCCCTCCGCCGTGCGTAAGCAAACCAGCGGCCGTGCCGTGCAACTGGCGCACCGTCTGGGGATATCTGCTGTGACCCATACCTTAACCGCACGGGATTATCCGGGTGTGAATCCCTTCGATAAAGCCGGGTTGCCGCTGCTGGACGTGACGGCCAGCAACTGGGCGCTGGGTAATAAAGATGGCCAACAGCAGCGCGCACGCAGCCGCCACTTCCCGGATGGCAGCGTACGCCACCAAACCGAACGTGATAGTTTGAACTATCTCGACCACTGGCTACCGGGGCGTATCACGCAACGCACGCGTGATAGCGTGAAAATTCTGTTGCCACTGCTCACCGAGCTGGCGAATCCAACAACCTGAGGATCTGATATGTACGTAGTTTATCTGAACTATTTCCGCCCGGTGGCCGAAGTGGAAACGCTGCTCGCGCCACATATTGAGTGGCTGGATCGCTATTTCGCCAGCGGCGCGTTTATTGCGGCTGGACGTAAAGATCCGCGTACCGGCGGCATGGTGCTGGTGAAGGATATGGAACGTGCTGAGTTGGATGCGATCCTGGCGGAAGACCCCTTTGTCGCGGTGGCGAATTACGACGTAACCAAGGTGAATGTGACGCGTGCCAGTGAGGCATTTGCGGCATTAACTGGAATTTAATCACTGAACCGTAGCGGCGCGATAAATCGCGCGTCTTTTAAACACCGCGCGATAAATCGCGCCGCTACGGTGAGAAGATTAACCTTCGTGAAGGCCGCACTCGCGCTTCAGCCCAAAGAAACGTGTTTCCTCTTCCGCCATCCCCGGCTCCCACTTCTTGGTGGTATGCGTATCTCCGACAGACAGATAGCCTTCGTCCCACAATGGATGGTATTTCAGGCCATGCTGTTTCAGGTACTGATGTACCTGGCGGTTATCCCAGTCGATAATCGGCAGCACTTTAAATACGCCACGCTGAATCGCCAGCACCGGCAAATGCGCGCGGCTGCCGGACTGATCGCGCCGCAGACCCGCAAACCAGGTTTGCGCTCCTAACGTTTCCAGCGCGCGGTTCATCGGTTCCACTTTGTTGATTTGGTTGTATTTCTCGATCCCTTCGACGCCCTGCTCCCACAACTTGCCGTAGCGTGCTTCCTGCCAGGCCGGTGAGGTTTCCGCACGGAACACCTGGAGATTCAGGTTGAGCTTATCGGTCAGTTCATCGATAAAGCGATAGGTTTCCGGGAACAGATAACCGGTATCCGTGAGGATCACCGGAATATCCGGCTGTTGTTGCGTCACCATATGCAGCAACACCGCCGCCTGAATACCAAAGCTGGAGGACAGCACAAACGCGCCAGGCAACTGCTTCAGTGCCCAGCCCAGACGCTCTTCTGCCGATTGTTTTTCCAGCTGCGCGTTGGTTTCCGCCAGCGCCATCACACGATCAATTTTGGGTAAATCATTCAGTGCTGCGAGATCGAGTACCGTCATACTGCCTCCGGGTCCCAAAAATCACGGGCGGGGTCAACCACTGGCTTCACGATGCCCGCGCGAATCACGAAGTCGCCAAAACCTTCTTCACCGTTACGCTCTTTCGCCCAGCGTCCAACCAGCTCATCAATGCTGGCGAGGATCTCCCCTTCGGTGATGTTCTCTCGATACATGCGCGGAATACGGGTGCCGATGCGGTTGCCGCCAATATGCAGGTTGTAACGACCTGGTGCTTTACCCACCAGACCGATTTCGGCCAGCATGGCACGGCCACAGCCGTTAGGACAACCGGTAACGCGTAACACTATGTGCTCATCACCCACGCCGTGGCCGTGCATGATCTCTTCGACCCTGGTCACAAATGAAGGCAGGAAACGCTCGGCTTCAGCCATCGCCAGCGGACAAGTTGGGAAAGATACACAGGCCATCGAGTTTTCACGCTGCGGCGTCACCTGCTCCATCAAACCGTGTTCACGAGCAATGGCTTCAATCTGCGCTTTCTGTTTCTCCGGCACGCCCGCCACAATCAGGTTTTGGTTAGCGGTGAGGCGGAAATCGCCCTGATGTACTTTGGCGATTTCGGCAATGCCGCGCTTCAGTGGACGGCCCGGATAATCCAGCAGACGGCCGTTTTCAATAAACAGCGTCAGGTGCCACTTCTTATCGACGCCTTTGATCCAGCCAATACGATCGCCACGGCTAGTGAATTCGTACGGACGCGTCGGACCGAAAGTGATACCGGCACGTTTTTCCACTTCAGCTTTAAAGGTTTCCACGCCCACGCGCTCCAGCGTGTATTTGGTTTTGGCGTTTTTACGATCGGTACGATTGCCCCAGTCACGCTGGGTGGTCACCACCGCCGCCGCGACATCAAGGATCTTCTCCACCGGCAGGAAACCAAACTCGCTGGCGGTGCGCGCATAGGTGGCTTTGTTACCGTGATCGATCGACAGGCCACCGCCCACCAGCAGGTTAAAGCCCACCAGTTTGCCCTTCTCGGCGATGGCGATGAAGTTGAGATCGTTAGCGTGCAGATCCACGTCGTTATGCGGCGGGATCACCACCGTGGTTTTGAACTTACGTGGTAGGTAAGTTTCACCGAGGATCGGCTCCTCATCGGTGGTGGCAACCTTCTCCTGATCCCACCAGATCTCAGCATAGGCGCGCGTTTTCGGCAGCAGATGCTCCGACAGTTTTTTCGCCCACTCGTAAGCTTCCTGATGCAGCGCCGACTCCACCGGGTTCGAGGTACAGAGCACGTTACGGTTTACGTCGTTGGCCGTTGCTAACGCATCGAGACCCACTTCATGCAGCATCTGATGCGTCGGTTTCACGTTCTTCTTCAGAATGCCGTGGAACTGGAACGTCTGGCGGTTGGTCAGGCGGATGCTGCCATAAATGGTTTTTTCGGTGGCAAACTTATCAATCGCCAGCCACTGGGTTGGCGTGATGATGCCGCCCGGCAGGCGGCAGCGCAGCATCATGGCATGACGCGGTTCGAGTTTCTGCGCCGCACGTTCCGCACGGATATCACGATCATCCTGCTGGTACATGCCGTGGAAACGGATCAGCAGGAAGTTATCGCCGTTAAAGCCACCGGTCAGGCCATCGTCGAGATCTTCGAGAATGGTGCCGCGCAGATAGTTGCTTTGTTTTTTCAGACGCTCGGCGTCAACAAGCTTGCCTTCAACGACCAGCGGTCCAGGGTGTTTTTCACTCATTAGTAAACGTCTCGCTGATAACGGCGCTCAATGCGCAGCTCACTTAAAAACTCGTCAGCCGTTTCACGATCCATTGCACCGTGCTCGACCACCACATCCAGTAATGCCTGCTCAACGTCTTTCGCCATGCGATTGGCGTCGCCGCAGACGTAAAGGTGTGCGCCCTCTTCGATCCAGCGCCACACTTCCGCACCTTTAGCGCGGATCTTATCTTGTACGTAAATCTTCTCCGCCTGATCGCGCGACCAGGCAAGGTCGATATTGGTCAGCAAGCCGTCTTTGACATACTTCTGCCATTCAACCTGATACAGGAAATCGTCGGTGAAGTGTGGGTTGCCGAAGAACAACCAGTTTTTACCGCCTGCACCCTCATTATCGCGCTGCTGCATAAAAGCGCGGAACGGCGCAATACCGGTGCCCGGACCGATCATAATCACCGGGGTTTCCGGGTTGGCAGGCAGACGGAAGTTATCGTTATGTTCGATAAACACCCGGATGTCACTGTCTTCTTCCAGACGATCCGCCAGCCAGGTGGAAGCACCGCCACCACGCTGACGTCCCTCAATCTCGTAGCGCACCGCACCCACCGTGATATGCACTTCAGTCTCGTTCTCGGCCTGCGAAGAGGCGATGGAGTAGAGGCGTGGCGTCAAAGGACGCAACAGGCTGGTCAACTGTTCTGCATTCAATTCAGTCGGAGCCTGACGCACCATATCGACAATCGGCAGGCTCTGTGCGTAGTGCTGGAGTTTCGGCTTATCACCAACCAGCGCCAGCAGCGCGTCGTTACGTGACAACGCGGCGTAGTGTTCAACGATCTGCGGTGTATTAACCGTCAGCTCAAAATGACGTTGCAGTGCCTCCGCCAGCGGCAAGGTCTCACCGTGGATCGTCACCGGCTCATCGCCTTTCAGCCACAACAATTCCAGCAACTCTTTAACCAGCGCCGGATCGTTTTCAAACCAGACACCGAGGGCATCGCCCGGCTGGTAACGCAGACCGGAATCACCGAGATCGATTTCGATATGACGTACATCTTTATCGGAATCACGGCCAGTAATTTTCTGGTTTACGGCAAAGCTGGCAGTCAGCGGAGCTTCTTTGCTGTAGGGGCTGCTGTGGATTTCATTAATGCTACCCGCAGCGGTTACTGCTGCCACGGCTGGCGCTTCGCTCGGCACTCGCGCTTTGAGGATGTCGGTGAGCTGCTTACGCCAGGCGCTTGCCTGCTCCGCATATTCCACATCGGCATCGACGCGATCCAGCAAACGTTCTGCGCCCAGTTCAGCCAGACGGCTGTCGAAATCCTTACCGGCTTTGCTGAAGAATTCGTAGGAGGTGTCGCCCAGGCCGAATACGGCAAAGGCGGCGCCGTTCAGGGTCGGCGCTTTTTTCGACATCAGGAATTTATGTAACGCCACTGCTTCTTCAGGTGGCTCACCTTCGCCCTGGGTGGAGGTCACCACCACCAGCAGTTTTTCCTGGCCGATTTGTTTAAATTTGTAGTCACCGGCATTGACCAGATTGACGTTCAGTTTTGCCGCCAGCAGGTCATCACGCAGATGTTCCGCCAGGCGACGGGCATTGCCGGTTTGCGATGCGGAGATCAACAGGATGGTCGGCGCCTCGGCCTGCACCGGTGCCGGTGTGGCAACGGCACCAGGCGTCTGGTTGACCATGCCCCAGAAATAACCCGAAAGCCATGCCATTTGGGTGGTAGAGAAATCGGTAGTCGCTGCCTGTAAGCGCGCGAGTTGCTCCGGGGTTAGCGGCAGCAGTGAACCTGGGGGTGCCTGAGTCGTCATCGCGTTAAAAATTCCAGTATCAGAAGTCCGGACCGTAAAATGGCGGAAGAGTGAATAGGTTACCGGCCCGTATATTAACGATTAAATAAAGCTTCGACATAATAAATAACCAAAATGACTAAGTGGTTTTTCGGGTAATGCTAACCAGCAAAAGTGGTAAATAAAGCAATTTATATTCAACGAGTTAATTTATCGCTTCGTCAGGCTGAGTGCGTAAAATGCCCTGTTCAGCGGTAACGGGTGCTAAAAATCTGTATTTCAGGTAGACTTCAGCGGATTTTATGTTGAGGCCATTATGTCTACCACGTTGTTTAAAGAGTTCCAGTTTGAAGCGGCGCACCGCTTACCTCATGTACCTGAGGGGCATAAATGCGGTCGTTTGCACGGCCACTCCTTTCTGGTGCGGCTGGAAATTACCGGGGAAGTGGATGCTTATACCGGTTGGGTTATGGATTTTGCAGAATTGAAAGCGGCCTTTGCACCGCTCTATGATCGCCTCGATCATCACTATCTGAATGACATTCCCGGTCTGGAGAATCCCACCAGTGAAGTGCTGGCAAAATGGATTTGGGATGAGATGAAACCGATTCTGCCAGAATTGAGCGCTGTGATGATCAAAGAAACCTGCACCGCAGGTTGTGTCTATCGCGGCTAGAAATCGTAGCGGCGCGATTTATCGCGCTTTTGCATTGGCGCTGCGGCCCAAAGATGCGCGATAAATCGCGCCGCTACGGGTGTCATCAGGCAATATTGAGATATTTGTGAGTCTGCATCGACAAACGCCAGTTACGGGCGATGCAGGTTTCAATGCACAGTTTGGTCGCCGCATCACCCCGGCTGATCGGCTGTAACGCGATAATACGCGGTTTCTCGTCATGCAATCCCGCCAGCAGCGCATCCAGCGCTTCAATATCCCGCACGCGCGCCACCGGATGTTTAATTTCATCAGCCCGCTGCATCGCCTGCGGCAGCACATCATAGCCACCGCGCATATTCACCTTAGGTGAAACCGTCACCCAGGTAGCGTCGGAACAACGAATTTCATGGGTACCACTGGTTTCAATCTGGCAGGCAAAGCCCGCTGCTTCCAGTGCGCTGGTCAGTGGGCGTAAATCGTAGATGGCCGGTTCACCACCGGTGATCACAATGTGGCGTGCCGTCCAACCCTGGCGCTGAATCGTCTCCAGCAGCATCGCCGGGTCAGCGTTGCCCCAGGCGTCGCTTTCCACTGTTTTGACCAGAATGTCACCAAGCGAGGTCTCCCGATCTGCCAGCTTATCCCAGGTATGTTTGGTATCACACCAGCTACAGCCGACCGGACATCCCTGCAAACGGATGAACAGCGCCGGAACGCCCGTGTAAAAACCTTCGCCCTGTAGTGTCTGGAACATTTCGTTAATCGGGTAGTACATTTTTTACTCACTTCACTCATTCAAGGCGCAGATTATGGCAGATCTGTCACCGGTAACAACAGCGGCTTTACGTCAAAAATGCAAAAGCCCCGCCGAAGCGGGGCTTAGCAACAGGCGACACTGCCTTACGGCAGCATCAGCAGGCGATTACGCCTGGCCTTTAACTTCTTTCAGACCGTTGAAAGGTGCTTTAGCACCCAGCGCTTCTTCGATACGAATCAGCTGGTTGTATTTAGCAACGCGGTCAGAACGGCTCATTGAACCGGTTTTGATCTGGCCAGCCGCAGTACCTACCGCCAGGTCAGCGATGGTTGCATCTTCGGTTTCACCTGAACGGTGAGAGATCACCGCGGTGTAGCCTGCGTCTTTTGCCATCTTGATAGCAGCCAGAGTTTCGGTCAGAGAACCGATCTGGTTGAATTTGATCAGGATGGAGTTAGCGATGCCTTTCTCGATACCTTCTTTCAGGATCTTGGTGTTGGTTACGAACAGGTCGTCACCAACCAGCTGGATTTTGTCGCCCAGTACTTTGGTCTGGTAAGCAAAGCCCGCCCAGTCAGACTCGTCCAGACCGTCTTCGATAGAGACGATCGGGTACTGTTTGGTCAGATCTTCCAGGAAGTGAGTGAACTCTTCAGAGGTGAATGCTTTACCACCTTCACCGGCCAGCACGTATTTACCGTCTTTGTAGAATTCAGATGCCGCGCAGTCCATCGCCAGGGTGATGTCTTTGCCCAGCTCATAGCCTGCTGCTTTTACCGCTTCCGCGATAACAGCCAGGGCTTCGGCGTTAGAACCCAGGTTCGGCGCGTAGCCACCTTCGTCACCCACTGCGGTGTTCATGCCTTTGCTTTTCAGCACTTTCGCCAGGTGATGGAAAACTTCAGAACCCATACGGATGGCTTCTTTTACAGTCTTCGCGCCAACCGGCTGAATCATGAATTCCTGGATGTCGACGTTGTTGTCAGCGTGCTCACCACCGTTGATGATGTTCATCATTGGCAGCGGCATAGAGTATTTGCCCGGGGTGCCGTTCAGTTCAGCGATGTGCTCATACAGCGGCTGACCTTTAGAAGCCGCAGCCGCTTTTGCCGCAGCCAGAGAAACGGCCAGAATGGCGTTTGCACCGAAGTTGGATTTGTTCTCAGTACCGTCCAGCTCGATCATGATCTTATCGATGTTCGCCTGGTCTTTGGCATCTTTGCCTTTTACCGCGTCAGCGATCGGACCGTTAACCGCCGCAACCGCTTTGGTCACGCCTTTGCCCAGGAAACGAGATTTGTCACCGTCACGCAGCTCCAGCGCTTCGCGAGAACCGGTTGATGCACCTGACGGGGCAGCAGCCAGACCAACGAAACCACCTTCCAGATGCACTTCTGCTTCTACAGTCGGGTTGCCACGGGAGTCGATAATTTCGCGACCGATGACTTTTACGATTTTGGACATTCGATTTTCCTCAGTACAAGTTAGTCAATCCTAAGACAAACAACGCGCGAAAACTTCGCGCGCTGCTCGTGAAACTTACTTCGCTAACCGCTTCTGGTATTCCTGCGCCGCTTTAACAAAGCCAGCAAACAGTGGATGACCATCGCGCGGGGTCGACGTGAATTCCGGGTGGAACTGACAGGCCACAAACCACGGGTGGTTTGGAATCTCAATGATTTCGACCAGTTGATCGTCACCGGAACGGCCCGCAATGCGCAGACCCGCCGCTTCAATCTGCTTCAACAGCATATTGTTTACTTCATAACGGTGGCGGTGACGTTCAGTGATCACGTCTGAGCCGTACAGCTGGCGTACTTTGCTTTCCGGCGTAAGCTGACACTGCTGGCTACCCAGACGCATGGTGCCGCCCAGATCGCTCTGCTCGCTACGCACTTCGACGTTGCCTTCTTCGTCACGCCATTCGGTGATCAGCGCAACCACCGGGTACTTACAGTCTGGCACAAATTCAGTTGAGTTGGCGCCAGCCATACCCGCCACATTGCGGGCAAATTCCATCAGTGCAACCTGCATTCCCAAGCAGATACCGAGGTAAGGCACGTTGTTTTCACGCGCGTATTGCGCGGTCATCAGTTTGCCTTCCACCCCACGGTAGCCAAAGCCACCCGGAATCAGGATAGCATCCAGATCTTTCAGTAATTCGACACCACGCGTTTCAACATCCTGCGAATCGATCAGCTTGATGTTAACGGTGACGCGGTTTTTCAGGCCGCCGTGTTTCAGCGCTTCAATCACGGATTTGTAGGCATCCGGCAGTTCGACATATTTGCCGACCATACCGATGGTCACTTCGCCGCCCGGATTAGCTTCTTCGTAAATCACCTGCTCCCACTCGGCCAGGTTGGCTTCCGGGGCATTCAGGTTGAAGCGTTTGCAGATGTAGTCATCCAGACCCTGTGATTTCAACAAACCCGGGATCTTGTAGATGGAGTCGACATCTTTCAGTGAAATAACCGCTTTTTCCGGAACGTTACAGAACAGCGCGATTTTGGCGCGTTCGTTAGCCGGTACGGCGCGGTCAGAACGGCAGATCAACACATCCGGCTGAATCCCGATGGAGAGCAGTTCTTTTACCGAGTGCTGCGTTGGCTTGGTTTTTACTTCGCCTGCGGCAGCCATGTACGGCACCAGCGTCAGGTGCATATACATGGTGTGTTCACGGCCCACATCGACCGCCATCTGGCGAATCGCTTCGAGGAACGGCAGTGACTCGATATCCCCCACGGTGCCGCCGATTTCCACCAGAACGACGTCGTGACCTTCGCCACCTTCAATGATGCGTTCTTTGATGGCGTTGGTGATGTGTGGGATAACCTGAATGGTCGCGCCCAGATAGTCGCCACGACGCTCTTTGCGCAGCACTTCTGAGTAGATACGACCGGTCGTAAAGTTGTTGCGACGCGTCATTTTGGTACGAATGAAGCGCTCATAGTGACCCAAATCCAGATCGGTTTCGGCCCCGTCATCGGTGACAAAAACTTCACCGTGCTGAGTTGGGCTCATGGTACCCGGATCGACGTTGATATACGGATCGAGTTTCATGATGGTCACATTCAGACCACGCGCTTCAAGGATGGCTGCGAGGGAGGCTGCGGCAATGCCTTTCCCCAGAGAGGAAACGACCCCGCCGGTCACAAAAATATAGTTCGTTGTCATGCTGAACCTGAGAGTTTAGGTTTAAAGACGGTGGAATAACCAGGACGGGAAAACAGTATACCTGAAGTCGTCACCTGCCACAATTGATCAATCACCACCCTCTCCTCCTACGCAGTGCAGCGGGTAACATAGCGGATAGCCAGGGTTGAAATGTTGACGCACGTCACAAAGTCACCGCATGGCTGAATCGAGTAAGCTCAAGCGGCGATTTTATGCACAACGCTGGAATAATCAACAAATCGCAGCGGATCATGTTACTCCTTGTTCTCACTGAGTTTCACCTGTTGCCAGGCTTCTTCCATCTGCTCCAGCGTGGCGTCACTCATCGCCATCCCCTGCGCGCCAATCAACGTTTCCACCTGGCGAAAACGGCGTTCAAATTTGTCGTTGGCCTTCTGTAGCGCCACTTCCGCTTTGCTGCCAAGATGGCGAGAAAGATTTACCGTAGCGAATAATAAATCGCCGATTTCTTCCTCAAGTTTGTCACTGTCGACCACCGCCTGCTGCGCTTCATGCATCACTTCGTCAATCTCTTCATGCACTTTATCCAGCACCGGCCCCAGGCTATTCCAGTCGAAACCGACGTTGCTGCAACGTTTCTGGATTTTGTGCGCACGCATCAACGCGGGCAGCGCTTTAGGGATATCATCCAGCGCCGAATGCTGTGCTTTTTCCGCACGCTCGCTATGTTTGATGGCTTCCCAGTTTTTCAGCACCTCCTGCGCGTCCTCCGCTTTGACATCGCCAAAGATGTGCGGATGACGGCGTTCGAGTTTATCGCTGATAGCGTTGCAGATATCTTCAAAATCAAAGCGCTGCTGCTCGTTGGCCATTTGCGCGTAAAACACCACCTGGAACAGCAGGTCGCCTAATTCTCCACGCAGATCATCAAAATCTTCACGCTGGATGGCATCGAGTACTTCGTAGGTTTCTTCCAGCGTATAAGGCGCGATAGAGGCGAACGTTTGCTGACGATCCCACGGGCAGCCTTGCTGCGGATCGCGCAGGGTTTGCATGATGGTGAGCAGGCGTTGGAGGGCATTCATGGGCGGATCCTTTAAGAATAAGTTGGGTGCGGTCGGTTACCCTCACCCCGGCCCTCTCCCATAAGGGAGAGGGAGATATGCGGCTGATCGGTTCCCTCTTCCATAAGGGAAAGGGAGATATGCGGCTGATCGGTTCCCTCTCCCATAAGGGAGAGGGAGATGTGCGGCTCGATCAGTTCCCTCTCCCGCTTGCGGGAGAGGGTTAGGGTGAGGGTTAAGGTGAGGAGAAAAATTAGTGTAACCGCCGTGCGTCGATAATATCCGGCACCTGGTTCAGTCGAGCCAGTACGCGGCCCAGCACCTGCTGGTTATAGATCTCGATATCCATATCAATGGTTGCCAGTTGCTTGCGGGTATCGCTGCGGCTGGAGACGCCCAGCACGTTCACCTTCTCATTCGCCAGAATCGTGGTGATATCACGCAGCAGACCGCTACGGTCGTTCGCTGTGACACGCACCACCAGCGAATAACCACTGGAATAACTTTCGCCCCACACCGCATCGACAATGCGCTCCGGCGCATGGGAGATCAGCTCAGCCAACTGGTCACAATCGGCACGGTGGATCGAGATGCCACGTCCCTGAGTAATAAAGCCGACGATATCGTCGCCCGGAATGGGCTGACAGCAACGAGCGATGTGGTGCAGCAGGTTGCCGACCCCTTCCACCACCACGCGGCCGCTCTCTTTACGCGCTGACGGCGTATACGATTTCTGCGTCAGTTGGCGCAGTGCTTCGCGATCTTCCTCTTCCGCGCTCGGCTTATTCAGCTTGCCTTGCAGGAAGTTAACCATCTGATTAAGGCGAATATCGCCACCGCCAATCGCCGCCAGCAACTCATCCAACGAGGTGACGTTATAGCGCGGCAGCAGCAGTTTCTCCGCCTCACGCAGGCTGATATCCAGCTGCGTCAACTCCGTATCCAGTATCTGGCGACCAGCAATAATATTCTTGTCGCGATCCTGCTTACGGAACCAGTTGTGAATCTTCGAACGACCACGGCTGGTCGTGATATAGCCGAGGTTCGGGTTAAGCCAGTCGCGACTCGGGTTTGGCTGCTTCTGGGTGATCACCTCAACCTGGTCGCCCATCTGCAACTGATAGGTGAACGGCACGATGCGCCCACCAATTTTCGCGCCGATGCAGCGGTGGCCGATATCGCTGTGGATGTGGTAGGCGAAATCGAGCGGGGTTGAACCGGCAGGCAAGTCCACCACATCCCCTTTCGGGGTAAAGACATAAACGCGATCGTCAAACACCTGACTGCGCACTTCTTCCAGCATCTCGCCAGAGTCCGCCATCTCTTCCTGCCAGGTGATTAACTTACGCAGCCAGGCGATACGTTCTTCATGGCCCGCCGCACCGCGTGTATTGCTGCTGGTCGGCCCTTCTTTGTATTTCCAGTGCGCCGCAACACCCAGCTCGGCATCTTCATGCATCTGACGGGTACGAATCTGGATTTCTACCGTTTTGCCCTGCGGCCCCAGCACCACGGTGTGGATGGACTGATAACCATTAGGCTTCGGGTTGGCGACGTAGTCGTCAAACTCGCTGGGCAGGTGACGATACAGGGTATGCACCGTACCCAGCGCACCGTAGCAGTCCTGCAAACGTTCCGCGACGATACGCACCGCGCGCACGTCGAACAACTCATCAAACGCCAGCGATTTTTTCTGCATCTTGCGCCAGATGCTATAGATGTGTTTCGGACGGCCATACACCTCAGCACGCACGCCCTCTTTCTGCATCTCTTTACGCAGGTTATCGACAAAGTTTTCGATGTACTGTTCACGATCGATACGCCGCTCATGCAGCAGCTTAGCAATACGTTTGTATTCATCGGGATGGAGATAGCGGAAGCAGTAATCTTCCAGCTCCCATTTGAGCTGGCCGATACCGAGGCGGTTAGCCAGCGGCGCATAGATATTGGTGCTTTCTTTCGCGGCGAGGACGCGCTCATCTTCCGGCGCGTCTTTCATTTCACGCAGGTGAGCGATACGTTCCGCCAGCTTGATGACGACGCAGCGGAAATCTTCCACCATCGCCAGCAGCATACGGCGCACGTTATCGACCTGTTCAGAGGCCATCGAGTCGTTATGGATCGCTTTCAGCTGACGGATTGCATCCATATCGCGCACGCCATGCACCAGCGAAACAATGCCTTTGCCGACGGTTTGCTCCAGCTCTTCTTCGCTGACCACGTCGGCATTCGCCAGCGGGAAAATCAGCGCGGCACGCAGGCTGTCGATATCCATACTCAGCATCGAGAGAATTTCCACCATCTCGATACCGCGCCACAACAGCAGAGCTTGATCAGGATGGTCGTGCGTTTCGGCTTCACAGTAGCGCCAGGTGTCAGCCAGACGCTGACAGGATTGCGGGTTAGCAATACCCAAACTGGCAATCCACTGGTCGAGGGCAAACTCCCCCGCCGTATTTAAATGCGCACTTCTAACCGCAACCATATCCTCTCCTGCCACAGCGACTTAGGTGTCGCTTATGTTTTGCTGAACAGCACCATGGATTCGAGATGGCTGGTATGAGGGAACATATCCAGCATCGCGACCCTTTCCAAATGGTAACCCGCTGACAGTAATGTCTGACTGTCGCGGGCAAGTGTTGTCGGGTTACAAGAAACATAGACCACGCGTTCCGGCGCAAGTTTAACAATGTGCGACATCACACCCGCCGCCCCGGCACGCGCCGGGTCCAGTAACACCTTATTAAATCCCTGCGCAGCCCATGCCTGGCGCGCAACGTCTTCCTCCAGGTTATGCTGGAAAAAACGGACATTTTTCAGATTATTCAGGTCTGCATTATACGCTGCCTGCCGTACTAATGCTGCAACGCCCTCCACACCAACGGCATTTTCTACGAACTTTCCTATAGGCAATGTGAAGTTGCCCATGCCGCAAAACAGATCCAGCACCCGGTCCTGTGGCTTCAGGTCGAGCCAGTCGATGGCTTTCGCTACCATTTGCTGATTCACCCCATCATTCACCTGAATAAAATCCTGTGGGCTGAAGGTCAGTTGCAGGTTGAATGAGCGATAAAACGGCGTATCAGGCTTCAGGGCTGTCAGATCATCGCTACCATCAGCGAGATACAGCATCAAATCATGTTCATGCGAAAAGCGTTCCAGTTTTGCACGATCGTCTGAGGACAATGCATCAAGATGGCGCAGCACCATCAGCGGGCCATTATCCGCCAGCACCAGTTCAACATGGCCCAGACGTTTCACCGCATTTAAGCCACTGAGGCAGTGGTGCAGAGGCCGCAATAACGCTTCAAGTTCGGGCGCCAGAATGGGGCATTGCGTCAACTCCACCAAATCATTGCTGGCCGCCTGGCGAAACCCCATCTGCAAACGCTGCTGTTTTGGGTGCCACTGCAACCCCAAGCGCGCGCGACGACGATAACCCCAGGCGTGGCCGCTGATAATTTCATCGACGCGCACCGGCAAAGGGGCGTCACGACTCAGCATCCTTGCCAGCGCCTTGGCTTTGCTTTGTTCCTGCAACGCCACCGAGACATGCTGTTGCTGGCAACCGCCACACACGCCAAAGTGCGGGCAGCGCGGTGCCACTCGCTCTGCACTGGGATTGGTGATACGCGTAGCTTTTGCGCGCGCGTACTGGCGTTTATCTTCCAACAGCGTCACTTCAGCCTGCTCGCCGGGTAGCGCACCGCTGACAAACATCGCTTTGCCATTATGGCGCGCAACACCTTGTCCAAAGGGATCAAGGTCTTCGATAGTGACGGTAATACGTTGCCTGGTCGTCACCCGCTGTTTTGCGGAGTAAAATTGCGCCATAGTGTTGTAAATTCTCTATTCTGATTGGGTTGTGCAGTTTGCACAGGGATAAACTTGCCAGGAGTCGCCAGGCCTTAATTATGACCAAATACAGCCTGCGGGCGCGAATGATGATCCTGATACTGGCGCCAACGCTGATGATTGGCCTGTTGCTCAGTACTTTTTTCGTGGTTCACCGCTATAACGAATTGCAGCATCAGGTCCAGGATGCGGGTGCGAACATTATCGAGCCGCTGGCGGTTTCCGCCGAATATGGCATGACATGGCACAACCGCGATGCGATACGCGAACTGGTCAGCCTGCTGCATCGCCGACATTCCGATATTGTCCGTGCGATTACCGTTTTCGACAACAACAATCACATCTACGTCACCTCAAATAACAACCAGAACCTCAGTCTGGTGCAGAAAGAGGATATCTCCACGCTGGAAGATGGCGTCTCGGTTGAACGTCGTGGCAACCTGATGGTGCTCCGCACGCCGATCGTGTCGGAGCGCTATTCCGTCGATGAACTGCCGCGCGAAGATGCAAAGCCCACCGGCAATCCGCTGGGTTATGTGGCGATCGAGCTGGATCTGCAATCAGTACGTCTTGAGCAATACAAAGAGGTGTTTGTCGCCACCCTGCTGCTGCTGTTTTGCCTGTGTATCGCCATGCTGTTCGCCTACCGCCTGATGCGCGACGTCACTGGTCCGATTCGTAATATGGTCACCACCGTGGACCGCATTCGCCGGGGACAGCTCGACAGCCGTGTCGAAGGCTACATGCTGGGCGAGCTGAGCATTCTGAAGAACGGTATCAACGCGATGGCGATGTCGCTGACCGCCTACCATGAAGAGATGCAGCAGAATATTGACCAGGCAACGTACGACCTGCGGGAGACGCTGGAGCAGTTGGAGATCCAAAACGTCGAGCTGGATCTGGCGAAAAAACGCGCCCAGGAAGCGGCGCGCATCAAATCCGAATTCCTGGCTAATATGTCGCATGAACTCCGCACGCCGTTGAACGGGGTGATTGGCTTCACCCGCCAGATGCTGAAAACCGGCCTTAGCACCAACCAGCGCGATTATATGAGCACCATTGAGCGCTCCGCCGCCAACCTGTTGAGCATCATCAATGACGTTCTTGATTTCTCCAAGCTGGAAGCGGGCAAACTGGTGCTGGAGTCGATCCCCTTCCCCCTGCGCGCCACGCTGGATGAAACCCTGGTGTTGCTGGCGCCTTCTGCTCACGAGAAAGGGCTGGAAATCACCGTTTGCCTGGAACAACAGGTGCCGGACAATGTCATTGGCGATCCCCTGCGCCTGCAACAGATTCTGATTAACCTGATCGGCAACGCCATCAAGTTTACCGAACAAGGGCATATCGACCTGCGCGTTGAACTGCGCAATACCAACACCACGCGTGTCGCACTGGAAATTCAGGTGCACGACACCGGCATTGGTATTTCCGATCAACAACAAACGCAGCTATTCCAGGCATTCCGTCAGGCGGATGCCAGCATCTCGCGCCGTCACGGCGGCACCGGACTGGGTCTGGTGATCACCCAGAAGTTGGTACATGAAATGGGTGGCGAAATCGCTTTCCACAGCCGCCAGGGCGAAGGGTCGACCTTTTGGGTTCATATCCAACTGGATCTCAATCCGAATGCGCCCCCGCATCCGCGTGCGCTGGAGGATTTGCGTCCCTCCCTGTTGGCCTACATCGAGCCGCATCCGGCGGTGGCAAAAGCGGTACTGGAGATGCTGAGCGGCACCCCGTTGCAGGTACATCATGCCGCCACGCTGGAAGAATTGGGCGATGCCCACTTCCCGCTCTTGTTGATGGGGCTTCCGGTTGACGGCAAAACCACATCGGCCTTACCGGATGACCTGATCACGCACCTGTTAAGCCGCGCCGATTCGGTGTTGCTGGCGCTCCCCAGTGAAATGATGTTGCATGCCGATGAACTGCGTGCCCGCGGCGTTGCCGGTTGCCTGACCAAACCGGTATCGCTGACACGCCTGTTACCGATGCTGCTCGACTTCCACAGCCGACAACGCGAAGCCCTGCCGCGTGGGGCACGCCAACCGTTGACGGTGATGGCGGTAGATGACAATCCGGCCAACCTGAAGTTGATCGGTGCCCTGCTGGAGGAACAGGTCGAACACATCATTCTGTGCGACAACGCCGAACAGGCGATTCGCCAGGCACGTCTGCGCCCGCTGGATGTGATTCTCATGGACATTCAAATGCCGGAGATTGACGGTATCCGCGCCAGTGAGATTATCCGCAGCCTGCCGTTGCATGCAGCAACGCCGATTGTGGCGGTCACTGCCCATGCGCTGGATGGCGAACGCGAGCAGTTGATCAATGCCGGGATGAACGATTATCTGGCGAAGCCGATTGATGAGGATAAACTCAGCCAACTGCTGCAACGTTATGCGCCGCGTAACGTCGCTCTCAGCTCACCCGCCCCGGCGGTGGCCCCTTCACTGGATTGGGCGTTGGCATTACGCCAGGCAGCACATAAAGAGGATCTCGCACGCGATCTGTTGCAGATGCTGCTGGATTTCCTGCCAGAAGTGGCGCAGCGCGTGGAAGAGTGTATGGAAAATAACGATGTGACCGGGCTGCGCGAAATCATTCACAAGCTACATGGCAGCGCCAGCTACAGTGGCGTACCGCGTTTGAAGGAACTGTGTCGGCAACTGGAAAAGAGTCTGCATCAGGAAAGTGATATTGCTGCGCTGGAGCCGGAATTGCTGGAGTTGAGCGACGAGATGGAAAACGTGGCACGCGAAGCGCGCACGTTGTTGCAGGTATAATTCCCCCGTATCACGCAATTTCATGCGCGATACGGGAAAAACCGGCGCGATAAATGGCGCCGCTACAGGCTGTTGCCAACCTTAATCGTTGCCGCCACGTTACGAGCCGTCAGACGCACATTCTGCGCGGCATTCGTCAGCGCTTCTTCCAGCGAGCAGATACCAAACAACACGCTGAACACGGCATCCAGCCCATGTTCATGTACTACGCCCACATCGGCCGTCAAACTGCCCGCAATGCCGATGACCGGCTTATTAAATCGTTTTGCCACCTGCGCCACACCAATCGGCACTTTGCCGTTGATGGTCTGGCTGTCGATGCGACCTTCACCGGTAATCACCAGATCGGCATCATGCACCTGCTCGGCAAGGCCCAGCGCTTCGGTAACAATCTCGATACCGCGACGCAGGTCAGCCTGGCAAAACGCATGCAGCGCCGCACCCATGCCGCCTGCCGCACCGCCCCCCGCAATATGCAGTACATCAATATCCAGGTCGCGATGAATAATATCGGCGTAATGCGCCAACGCCCGATCCAATTGCTGTACCAGCTCAGGTGTCGCCCCCTTCTGCGGGCCAAACACCGCCGAAGCCCCTTGTTCTCCGGTGAGCGGATTGGTCACATCACATGCGACTTCGAAACGACACTGCCGAATGCGCGCATCGAGGCCAGCGATTTCAATGCGGGCTAACTGTGGCAAGGCCCCGCCGCCGTAGGCAATCTCGTTGCCCTGCTGATCCAGCAAACGCGCGCCAAGCGCCTGCATCATGCCCGAGCCGCCATCGTTGGTGGCGCTACCGCCAATACCAATGATGATATGTCCCACCCCACGATCCAGCGCGTTCTTGATCAGTTCGCCAGTACCAAAGGAGGTGGTAATCAGTGGGTCACGATGTGAGGTTGGCACCAGTTCCAGGCCGCTGGCCGCCGCCATTTCGATAAACGCGGTGCGGGCATCACCCGACAAACCGTAAAACGCATCAACAGGCTCACCCAGCGGTCCGGTGACCGTCAGCCTGACAATGCTTCCCTGCGTTGCCGCCACCATCGCTTCTACCGTGCCTTCACCACCGTCGGCGACCGGTATTTTTACGTAGTCAGCTTCAGGGAAGATGTCGCGGAATCCCGCTTCTATCGCTGAAGCCACTTCCAGGGCGGATAAACTCTCTTTATACGAATCCGGTGCGATAACGATTTTCATAGGCAATCCGAGCGCGGTTGATGACGGAAATCCGTCCTGCTAAGGCAACCTGGCTGTCCGGTATCAGCGATACCGGACGCGCGAGCTACCGGGTAATCTCAACTTTCGCTAATTTTTCATAATAGCAGGCCAGCGCACTGTGGTCGGCGGTACCCAGACCGTCGGCCTTCAGCGCCTGCATCATCTCCATCACCGCAGCGGTCAGCGGCAATTGCGCACCCACGCCATGCGAGGTGTCCAGCGCATTAGCCAGATCCTTGATGTGCAGATCGATGCGGAAGCCCGGCTTGAAGTTGCGGTCCAGCACCATCGGCGCTTTGGCATCCAGCACCGTGCTGCCTGCCAGACCACCACGAATCGCCTGATAGACCAGTTCCGGGTTTACACCCGCTTTGGTCGCCAGCGACAGCGCTTCAGACATTGCGGCAATATTCAGCGCCACAATCACCTGGTTTGCCAGCTTGGTAACGTTGCCCGCACCGATATCACCGGTGTGGACCACCGAACCCGCCATCGCTTTCATGATGTCGTAGCACTGATCAAACACCGCTTTATCGCCGCCAACCATCACCGACAGCGTGCCTTCAATTGCTTTCGGCTCACCGCCGCTGACCGGCGCATCCAGCATCTTGATGCCTTTCACTGCCAGTGCGTCGTGGACTTCACGGCTGGCCAGTGGCGCAATGGAGCTCATATCAATCACGATCAGGCCGGGTTTCGCACCATCAATGATGCCGTTCTCGCCCAGACACACTTCTTTCACCTGCGGTGAGTTTGGCACCATGGTGATCACCACATCTACCAGCTGCGCCACCTCTTTCGCGCTTTTCGCGACTGTAGCCCCCAGCTCAACCAGCTCGGCTTCACTTGCTGCGTTGTTGTCACGTACCACCAGCGAATAGCCCGCTTTCAGCAGGTTTTTACTCATCGGTTTGCCCATGATGCCCAGGCCGATAAATCCAATTTTCATTACGTTGCCCCTTGGTCAGTTACTTCTTAAATTTGTCGCACAGCGCCTGTGTGGCGTTGCGGAAAACACCCAGATCGCTGCCAACGGCAACAAAACTGGCTCCCCATTCCAGATAACGACGGGCGTCGGCTTCTACCGGAGCCAGAATGCCGCTCGGCTTACCCGCCGCTTTGGCGCGTTCAAAAATGTATTTAATGACTTTCAGTACTTCCGGATGAGCAGGCTGGCCGAGATAACCCAGCGCAGCAGAGAGATCGCCCGGTCCCACGAAAATGCCATCCACACCTTCCACCGCAGCAATGGCGTCAATGTTGTCCACCGCCAACTGGGATTCGATCTGCACCAGCACCGTGATGTTGTCGTTGATGGTGGCGTTGTAATCCGGCAGCGTGCCGTACATGTTGCTACGGTGCGATACCGACACACCGCGAATACCGGCTCCCGGATAGCGGGTGGAGGCGACGGCGCGCGTTGCTTCTTCCGCCGTCTCAACAAACGGAATCAGGAAGTTATAGAAACCGATATCCAACAGACGCTTGATGATGATCGGTTCGTTGCAGGGTGGACGAACCACCGGTGCGCTGTGGCTGCCTTTCAGCGCCATCAGTTGCGGAATAAAAGTGGTGATGTCATTCGGCGCGTGTTCGCCATCCAGCACCAGCCAGTCAAAACCCGCCAGCCCCAGGACTTCGGTGGTGATTGGGTTGGCCAGCGCACACCAGCTACCAATCAGGGTTTCTCCTGCCAGCAAACGGCGACGAAACGCATTCGGCCAGGCTGTATTGCTCATTATCTTGACTCCTGTAACGGAAAAAATTAGCGCACCAGGCACGGACGTTTGTTATCAAAAGTCCAGTTGGGCACAAGGAATTGCATCGCCTGAGCGTCATCGCGCGCGCCCAGCCCGTGTTTCTGATACAGCGCATTGGCCTGCATCACCTGATCCATATCCAGCTCAACACCCAGACCTGGTTTCTGCGGCACCTGAACCATGCCGCCTTTGATCTGGAACGGTTCTTTGGTCAGGCGTTGGTTACCTTCCTGCCAAATCCAATGGGTATCGATGGCGGTAATCGCGCCCGGCGCCGCCGCCGCGACATGCGTAAACATCGCCAGCGACACATCGAAATGGTTGTTGGAGTGCGAGCCCCAGGTCAGGCCAAAGTCGTGGCACATTTGCGCCACGCGCACCGAGCCTTGCATGGTCCAGAAGTGAGGATCGGCCAGCGGGATATCGACGGATTGCAGTGACAGGGTGTGGCCCATCTGACGCCAGTCGGTGGCGATCATATTGGTGGCGGTAGGCAGCCCGGTGGCACGACGGAATTCCGCCATCACCTCGCGTCCGGAATAGCCCTGTTCAGCCCCACACGGGTCTTCAGCATAGGCCAACACGCCCTTCAGCTGTTTCCCCAGCAGGATCGCTTCATTCAGCGACCAGGCACCGTTCGGATCGAGGGTGACGCGCGCCTGTGGGAAACGCTTCGCCAGTGCGGTAACCGCCTCGGCCTCTTCACCACCACGCAGCACACCCCCTTTCAGTTTGAAATCATTGAAGCCGTATTTTTCATACGCCGCTTCCGCGAGACGCACCACGGTATCCGGCGTCAGCGTTTCTTCATGGCGCAGGCGATACCAGTCGCATTTGTCATTTTCCTGGCTCTGGTACGGCAGCGAGGTTTTCTTGCGATCGCCGACGTAGAACAGATAACCCAGCATTTCTACCCGGTCGCGTTGCTGACCATCACCCAGCAACGACGCCACATTGACGCCCAGATGCTGGCCGAGCAGATCGAGCAGAGCCGCTTCAATCCCGGTCACCACATGGATGGTGGTGCGCAGGTCAAACGTCTGGGTGCCACGCCCGCCAGCATCACGGTCGGCAAAGGTACTGCGCACCAGGTTAAGAATGTTTTTGTACTCGCCAACGGTTTTATGTACTACCAGCGCTGCCGCATCTTCCAACGTCTGACGAATCTTCTCGCCGCCCGGAATCTCCCCAACTCCGGTATGGCCCGCATTGTCTTTAATGATGACGATGTTACGGGTGAAGAAAGGGGCATGTGCGCCGCTCAGGTTGAGCAACATGCTGTCATAACCGGCCACCGGGATGACCTGCATGGATGTAATTTTCGGTGTCTGACTCATTTCCTGCTCCTTAAACTTTGCTGCGACCGAAGGCCGGACGCTTACGGTCGAACGACCAACCGGGAACCAGATATTGCATCGCCGTGGCGTCGTTGCGCGCGCCTGCCGGCAGAGATTTGTACAGCGCATTGGCTTGTTGCAGACGATCCCAGTCCAGTTCAATGCCGAGGCCGGGTTTGTCCGGTACGGCGATTTTGCCGTTGCGGATTTGCAGCGGCTCTTTGGTCAGACGCTGGTCGCCTTCCTGCCAGATCCAGTGGGTATCAATGGCGGTGGGTTTACCGGGTACGGCCGCGCCAACATGGGTGAACATCGCCAGCGAAATGTCGAAATGGTTGTTGGAGTGGCAACCCCAGGTCAGGCCCCAATCGTCACACAACTGCGCCACGCGCACCGCGCCACTCAGCGTCCAGAAATGCGGGTCAGCCAACGGGATATCGACAGCATTCAACATCACCGCATGGTTCATTTCACGCCAGTTGGTGGCGATCATGTTGGTGGCCACCGGCAGGCCGGTGGCGCGACGGAACTCCGCCATCACTTCGCGACCAGAGTAGCCTTGCTCAGCCCCACAAGGGTCTTCCGCATAGGTCAGGACATCCCCCATGCCTTTACACAGGCTGATGGCCTCATCAAGCAACCAAGCCCCGTTGGGATCGACGGTGATACGCGCATCCGGGAAACGTTTTTTCAACGCCACCGCAGAAGCAATTTCCTGCTCACCCGGCAGCACGCCGCCTTTCAGTTTGAAATCTTTGAAACCGTATTTGTCCTGCGCTGCCTCCGCCAGACGCACTACCGCGTCCGGCGTTAATGCTTCCTGATGGCGCAGGTGATACCAGTCATGGCTGGCAGCTTCGCCGCCCAGATACGGCAGATCGGTTTTACGTCGATCACCAATGTAGAACAGATAACCGAGGACCACGACTTCATCACGCTGTTGACCCGGGCCAAGCAGCTCCGCCACCGGAACCCCCAGGCACTGACCAAGCAAATCCAGCAGCGCGGCTTCCAGCGCAGCCACCGCGTTGACGCGCAGTTCAAACGTCCACGCACCTTTGCCGAAGGTATCGAAATCCGCCGACTGGTTGCCTTTGTGCACCTGCTGCACCAGGCGATTCATACGCGCCACCTGCTGGCCTTTCACCTGCGGAATCGCATCCACCAACGTCTGATAAATGGTTTCGCCACCCGGCGCTTCACCGACACCGGTATGCCCGGCGCTATCGGTCAGCACCACAATGTTGCGGGTAAAACAAGCGCTGTGTGCGCCGCCGATGTTGAGCAGCATGCTGTCGTAACCGGCAACCGGAATCACCTGCATATCGGTGATAACCGGGGTACTTTGCGTATTCATGCTCTGTCCTTATGCCCGATGTTTCAATTCGACACGTTTGATGTCCCCGGCAATCACCAGGAAGCTGAACGCTGCGACGAAGGCGTGGATACCGACATAAATCAGCGCACCTTCAAAAGAACCGCTGGTGGCAATGATGTAGCCAATGGCGATCGGGGTGACGATGCCGGAGAAGTTACCGAACATGTTGAACAGACCGCCGCTCAGGCCGCTGATCTCTTTCGGCGCAGTATCCGCCATCACTGCCCAGCCCAGCGCCCCGATGCCTTTACCAAAGAACGCCAGTGCCATAAAGAACACCACCACCCACTCAGTTTGGGTGTAGTTACACATCACCATACTGATGGACATCAGCATGCCGACCACAATCGGGGTTTTACGCGCAATGTTCAAAGAACCGGTTTTACGCATCAGGTAATCGGAGATCACCCCGCCCAATACGCCACCAAGGAAGCCGCATATCGCTGGTACTGAAGCGACAATCCCTGCTTTCAGAATTGACATGCCACGCGCCTGCACCAGATAAACCGGGAACCAGGTAATAAAGAAGTAGGTTAAGGCGTTTACACAGTATTGACCGAGGTAAATACCCAGCATCATGCGGGAGGTCAGCAGTTGTTTGATTTGATAAAACTTTTCACTCCAGCTGACCTTATGCTCGGCCTTTTTAGCATCCATATTGATCAGCGCACCACCCTGCTCCATATATTCCAACTCGGCTTTATTAACGCCAGGATGGTCATTGGGATCGTGGATGACTTTCAGCCAAACGAAGCTGATGATGATGCCCAGTCCCCCCATAAACCAGAACACATGCGCCCAGCCCACTTCCGCCGTCAGCCAGCCCATAATCGGCGCGAAAATTACCGTGGCGAAGTATTGGGCGGAGTTAAAGATAGCCACGGCAGTGCCGCGCTCTTGCGCAGGGAACCAGGCAGCAACGATACGGCTGTTACCAGGGAACGACGGTGCTTCAGCCAGCCCCACGAGGAAGCGCAACATAAACAACGAAGCCACAATGCCGAAGCCGCTGAACAGGTCGACGAATCCTTGCAGGAAGGTAAACAGCGACCAGGTGAAGATGCTCCAGAAGTAAACGCGTTTGGAGCCGAAGCGGTCGAGCAGCCAACCGCCGGGTATTTGGCCGATAACATAAGCCCATGAGAATGCTGAGAAAATATATCCTAAACCGACCGAGTCAAGGCCGATATCCTTGGACATAGCAGAACCGGCAATCGAAATCGTTGCACGGTCCCCGTAGTTGAAAGAGGTGACGATAAACAACATCACCACAATCCAGTAACGGGCGTTGGTGCGCTTTTGCACCGCTTCCGCTGTCTGGCTAAAACTATTCATGATGCACTCCTGAAATATAGCGGTAGCTACATTCACTCTGACTGCATACACATCGCGTTGGGTATCAGAATGATGTTTGGTTAAACACGGCGATTTTTATATTGGCAATACGATGATGCGTCGTGACGAATAACCTAACGTTGGATAACGAGAGCCAGTATAGGAACAGGCGGAGAGCGAAACACTGGAAGAAAGCCCGATGATTTCATCACCTGGATACATATTTTATGGCGTTTGCACATAACGCTGCGGCATGGCTCACGGAACCATCAAAATCAACCCAACAATGGTTAATTAACGTACAGCCTTATGACGCTTTGTGAGTCCCTTCACTTGTGTTTGGTGAAACGTCTCAAACTGACGCAATAAAACCGCTAAAAGCCAGTCAGTTGCACAATGTATTGGGTAATACCCCTGCATATACTAAGGCTGGCAAAAAAAAGATGGCGTGACGGAAGTAATCAATGACACCGCGTTGCCATGTACAGCGCGGCAGAATGGAAGGTGAGCAATGAACCGACCTCTAAGCGAGAAACCGCTTTATATTAAAGTGCACGATAGCGATAACGTCGCCATCGTGGTGAATAACCAGGGGCTGCCTGCGGGCACCCGCTTTGACGATGGGCTGCAACTGACTGAGCATGTGCCGCAGGGCCACAAAGTCGCGCTGGCTGATATTCCTGAGCAGGGCGCGATTGTGCGCTACGGCGAAGTGATCGGCTATGCGCTACGTCCGATTGCTCAGGGCAGCTGGATTGAAGAGTCGCTGGTGGCGCTGCCCGAAGCGCCCCCTCTCGCCAGCCTGCCGCTGGCGAATAATGTCCCACCGGATTTACCGCCACTTGAGGGTTATACCTTCGAAGGCTACCGCAATGCCGATGGCAGCGTGGGAACCCGTAATCTTCTCGGCATCACCACCAGCGTGCATTGTGTCGCGGGCGTGGTGGATTACGTGGTGAAAATTATCGAGCGGGATCTGTTGCCGCGTTATCCCAATGTTGATGGCGTAGTGGCGCTGAATCACCTGTATGGTTGTGGTGTGGCGATCAACGCGCCGGCGGCAGTGGTACCGATTCGCACCATTCATAACCTGGCGCTGAACCCCAATTTTGGCGGCGAAGTGATGGTGGTTAGCCTCGGTTGCGAGAAATTACAGCCGGAACGCCTGCTCACCGGCACGCCCGATGTACAGGCCATTTCGCTGGACGATAACGACATTGTGCGTTTGCAGGATGAGCGTCTGGTCGGCTTCGGCGCGATGGTGGATGAGATTTTGCAGGTCGCTGAGCGCCACCTGAAGCGACTGAATCAACGCAAGCGCGAAACCTGCCCGGCTTCTGAGTTAGTCATCGGCATGCAATGTGGCGGCAGCGATGCGTTTTCCGGTGTCACCGCTAACCCGGCGGTGGGTTTTGCTTCTGATTTGCTGGTACGTTGCGGCGCGACAGTGATGTTTTCTGAAGTGACTGAAGTGCGCGATGCAATCCATCTGCTGACGCCGCGCGTGGTCGATGAGGCGACCGGCAAACGTCTGCTGGAAGAGATGGCATGGTATGACGACTACCTCAGCCTCGGTCAAACCGACCGGAGCGCCAACCCCTCGCCCGGCAACAAAAAAGGCGGCCTGGCAAATGTGGTAGAAAAAGCGCTGGGATCGATTGCCAAATCAGGCCGCAGCCCGATCGTTGAAGTGCTGTCTCCAGGACAGCGACCTACCAGGCGCGGTTTGATCTATGCGGCGACCCCCGCCAGCGATTTTGTCTGCGGTACACAGCAGATGGCATCCGGCATTACGTTGCAGGTATTTACCACCGGTCGCGGTACGCCGTATGGTCTGGCGGCAATTCCGGTGATCAAGATGGCTACGCGCAGCGCACTGGCTGAACGCTGGCATGATCTGATGGACATCAATGCGGGCACCATCGCCACCGGCGAGGAGAGTATCGAGCAGGTGGGTTGGCGGTTGTTTGAACTGATTCTGGATATTGCCAGCGCACGTAAGCAGACATGGTCAGATCGCTGGGGCATTCGCAATCAGTTGGCGGTGTTCAATCCGGCACCCGTGACCTGATAAAATCTGGTACGCATTAACACGTAGCGGCGCGATTTATCGCGCGGATTTTTGGCGATAAATCGCGCCGCTACGGAATTACAACAATTTACCCCAGTTTTCCACCCAGGGTGTCGTCACGGATTCCGGCTCCGGATCTTCTGTCGCATCTACCGTTAACAGGTCACCGACACGTTTGGCGCTCTGCTCCTGCAACAGCGCATCAAAGGTTTTACCCGCGCCGCAAAAGTTATCGTAGCTGCTGTCGCCCAGCGCAATTACGCCGTAACGCAAGTCAGGTTGATAGCCCAGTTGATCTTTCACCGCATGGTACAGCCCGGCGATACTATCGGGAAAATCGCCTTGTCCAGTGGTGGAGGTGATAATCAACACCACATCCTGCTGATAATCCTGCCACTGCGCCAGCGATGGGTCTTCAAAGACTTTCACTTCATGACCCTGCGCCTGCAACACCGGCTCCGCCTCTTCCGCAACCAACAACGCATTGCCGTAAACCGTACCTACAAAAATGCCAATCTTTGCCATCAAGCCGCTCCTTATTCTGTTGGCTTATCCTGGACTGCCTCATCGGCAAACTCAACCCTGGGAACATCAGGGATCTGATCCTGCCAGCCAAACTGATGCAGCATCTGCTGCCAGACGGCATCCAACCCGGCACGAATCACCAACGGCTCCCCTGTCACCGGATGATTCAGACTCAGCGCACTGGCATGCAACATCAGGCGATCAAGACCAAAATTTGCTGCCGCACCACGATTCTGGCGCAGATCGCCGTGCGTGGTATCACCAATAATGGGATGGCGCAGATGCGCCATATGGCGTCGCAGCTGATGCTTACGCCCGGTGCGCGGTTGCATCTCCACCAGACTGTAACGCGCGCTGGCATAGCGGCCAATCGCCACAGGCATCTCGGTGTGGGCCAGCATCTGAAAGTCGGTGACGGCCGGTTGCGGGCCACGCGGTTCGGTGGCGAATTTATCGGCGATTTTGTCGAGTTCCTCGACCAACGGATAATCCAGCGTGCCGCTTTCCGTCAGCCAGCCACGCAGCACGGCATGGTAGGTTTTGCGGATTTGATGTTGCTCAAATTGTTGAGCCAGCAGCCGGCCAACCTCGCTCGACAGTCCCATCAACAATACGCCGGAAGTGGGGCGATCGAGCCGGTGTGCGGTAAAGACGTGCTGACCGATCTGATCGCGCACAGTCTGCATCACCACCACTTTTTCTTTGCGGTCGAGCCAGCTTCGGTGCACCAGCCAACCCGCAGGTTTATTGACCGCGACCAGCCACTCGTCCTGATAAATAATTTCCAACATCAGGCTGTGGGTTCCGAAAATAAGGCATCAAGCTGGCGTAAGGTCAGCAACAGCATGGGATGGCCCGGCGTGCCGGGAGGAAGCGCCATTTCATAATAATGCGCTACGGCGAAGTTTTGCGGCAAGGGTGCACCGGCGTCAATCAGCGCCTGCATACGCGGGATCAACACCCACTGTAACCACTCAAGAGGTGCTAGCGTATCAAGGCAAAAGGGCTGGGTACTGGCAAACGCTGCCGCATCGGGGGATTGCGTCTGCCAGTGGTCGTGCTCGCGCATCACCGCTTCGACCTGCTGTAGCCGCTGCAAAATAAGTTGTTGCGACGACATGCGCCACCTCCAGAGAAAAATCGGGCGGCAAGCATATCACTTGTCGGGCGATGCTCAAAAAACGCATAAAAAAAGGGGAGCACTGTAATTACAGTGCTCCCGGTTCGTTTGCAGCAATCCCGCCACCGCTGTGCTCCCTGCTCATCCGTGACAACTTTTCCTGTGCTGTCCTTCGCTTGTCATCCTGACATTGGTCCTTAGCATCCTGGCCCGCCACATCCCGCGTGGCTCTCATTCTCCGTCCTGGAGGTGTCCCTGACTCACTCCTGAGTGTCCTGCTTCATCATGAAGCCTTCCGTGTGCCGTAAACTCCGTTACGCTCCAGCCCCCTGGCTGACATTCTCCTGAACATCGCTTAATCCGTGGCTTCCTGCCAGTGGTGACTATTCTGGCAGAAACTATCGCGTAAACAAGGTACTAAAAGCCGTTACATCAGTCAGTTATCGAATTATTTTCGGACTGCTGCCATAAACTCATGATTCACAATATTTTTACAAGCCTGGCTTCCTGAATTCTTCAGTACAATTTGCCGATCTCTCACACGCTACGTGAGAGATCTCTTACACAGATACAGGCCAATGTCTGCAATTTACTCGCTAACTGGTTGTAAGTTATTAAGAAACATCTTAATTTCTGGGGATAATACTTCGCGCTTTTTGCTACCAGGATGCTCAAGAATAACTTCACCGGTAAGATTGCACAGGGAGATGACATCCTGTTCGGAATCAGTGGTGGCGATAAATAAAGTGGGGCTTTGCTTCAGGCGACGCTTCATGACCAGATGACCAATCAAATTCTCCTGTAGCCGCGTGAAGTCGTCCTCACTCCATACCTGTAGCAAGGTCATATCCTGCTGCTGAAAACGGGCGGTCATATCACCGGCAAACTGAGTGGTGTAAAACGCGGTGATTTCGGGCCGAAGCTCAATCTCCAGTGCGCGCTCAACCGCAGCCAGCGTGGCAGGCAAGGTAAAAGGCTGTGGCTGCCACAACACACGACCATTCACCGTGCTCTGTATACAAGGGGAAGGTACGCCAAACAGTTCACTGCTTGCAGGTAAATGCCCGGTGCGCTGCTGCCATTCGTCACAATATCGGGCGGTAAAATCGCGCAGAGCATCCACGGTTTGCTGCATCATTCATCTTCTCGCTTCTGATAGGTTACACTTAGCCACTTTGATGGATTTTAGTGGTAACCGTTATGTCTACTGAACAACAGGATCAGGTATTAAGCGGCCTGACCTTGGGTAAACCCACGGCGTATGTCGATCATTACGACCGTTCGCTGTTACAGGCTGTGCCACGCAGTCTCAATCGCGAACCGCTGGGGCTGTTTCCCGACAACCTGCCTTTTCACGGCGCAGATATCTGGACGCTGTACGAACTCTCCTGGCTTAACAGCAAAGGCGTACCACAGGTGGCGGTAGGCGAAGTGGTACTCAACGCTGCGAGCCGCAATCTTATCGAGTCCAAGAGTTTCAAGCTCTATCTTAACAGTTTTAATCAGACGATTTTCGCCGACTGGGGGGAAGTTCGCCAAACGCTGGAGCGTGATCTCAGCGCCTGTGCTGAAGGTGAAGTTAGCGTGGCGCTGTTCCGCCTCGGTGAAATCGAAGGCCAACCGATCGGTCATTTTACCGGTGAACTGATCGATGAACAGGACATTGAGATTCACGACTATGCGTTTAATGCCGATCACCTGGCGCAGGCCGCTGGCCACGACATTATTGAAGAAACGCTGGTCAGCCATGTTCTGAAATCTAACTGTCTCATCACCCACCAGCCTGACTGGGGTTCGGTGATGATTCGCTATAAAGGCCCACGGATCGATCGTGAAGCACTGCTACGTTATCTGGTGTCTTTCCGTCAGCACAATGAGTTTCATGAACAGTGCGTTGAGCGCATTTTCAATGACATTCAACGCTTTTGCCAACCGGAAGCGCTGACGGTCTATGCCCGTTACACCCGCCGTGGTGGGCTGGATATCAACCCGTGGCGTAGCAATGTGCCCTTCTCACCGGGATTTTCCCGCCTGGTTCGCCAGTAACAGATTGCGAGATACCTCGCAGGCCGCGGCACGGATGCGCGGTTCCACTTGAGCATTGACCGCAGACAAGGCTACTCTGTCCAAGGCGCGGGCGGCTAACCGTGCGCGACCAGGGATATTCGTCACTGTGCTCAGGAAGTTAAGCACAGCGTCATCAGTCACGCGCTTGCGTGTAAAGGAGTTCTCTTGATTACTCATATTAGCCCTCTTGGCTCGATGGATCTGCTCTCCCAGTTGGAAGTCGATATGCTGAAACGCACCGCCAGCAGCGACCTGTACCAACTGTTTCGCAACTGTTCACTCGCGGTGCTCAATTCTGGTAGTCAGACCGACAGTAGTCATGAACTGCTTTCCCGCTTTGAAAGCTTTGATATCAACGTATTACGCCGTGAGCGTGGCGTTAAACTTGAACTGATCAACCCACCGGAAGAAGCCTTTGTCGATGGCCGGATTATCCGCTCATTACAGGCGAACCTGTTTGCCGTACTGCGCGACATTCTGTTTGTGAATGGCCAGCTTTCCGCTGCCGAACGCTTTCAGAATCTGGATGCTGAAGACTCGGCACATATCACCAACCTGGTCTTTTCTATCCTGCGTAACGCCCGTGCGCTGCACGTCGGTGAGTATCCCAATACCGTGGTGTGCTGGGGTGGTCACTCGATTAACGCTGTGGAATATCAGTATTGTCGTAACGTCGGCACACAACTTGGCCTGCGCGAACTCAATATCTGTACCGGCTGTGGTCCGGGGGTGATGGAAGCGCCGATGAAAGGTGCCGCAGTGGGTCATGCACAGCAACGCTATCGCGACAGTCGTTTTATTGGCCTGACTGAGCCTTCAATCATTGCCGCTGAACCACCGAACCCGCTGGTCAATGAATTGATTATCATGCCGGATATCGAAAAACGTCTCGAAGCCTTCGTGCGTATTGCCCACGGCATCGTGATCTTCCCTGGTGGCGTTGGCACCGCGGAAGAATTGCTGTATCTGCTTGGCATTCTGATGAACCCGCAGAATAGCGATCAGGTACTGCCGTTGATTCTGACCGGCCCGCAGGAGAGCGCTGATTACTTCCGCGTTCTGGATGATTTTATTGTCAGCACGCTGGGCGAAAGTGCGCGCAAACATTACAAAATTATTATTGATGATGCTGCCGAAGTGGCCCGCCTGATGAAGCACGCAATGCCGCAGGTGAAAGAGTATCGTCGTGAAACCGGTGATGCATACAGCTTTAACTGGTCAATTCGTATCGTGCCGGACCTGCAACTGCCGTTCCTGCCTACCCACGAAAATATGGCTAACCTGAACCTGTATACCAATCAACCCGCAGAAAAACTGGCGGCAGACCTGCGTCGAGCCTTCTCTGGCATTGTCGCCGGTAACGTGAAAGAAGTGGGTATTCGCGAGATCCGCGAAAAAGGTCCGTACAAACTTCATGGCGATCAGGACATCATGCACCGCATGGATGAACTGCTACAGGGCTTCGTCGCCCAACACCGCATGAAACTGCCGGGCACCGCGTATATCCCCTGCTACGAAATCATCAAATAACTCAGGAAGGCAGCCTGCGGGCTGCCGCTATCATCATGTCTTTCCATCTTCTTATTGTTGATGCCCTGAACCTGATCCGTCGTTTACATGCCGTTCAGGGCTCACCATGCCGCGATGCCTGCGTGGCAGCATTACATCAGTTGTTGGGCCATACCCGCCCGACACATGTGGTTGCGGTGTTTGATAGTGCCACACGCCAGCCTGGCTGGCGTCATACGTTATTGCCGGATTACAAGGCGGGCCGTCCACCGATGCCGGATGATTTGCAGTCGGAAATGCCTGCCATCCAACAAGCGTTTCAGGCGGCAGGGGTCAGTTGCTGGATCGCCGATTTGGACGAAGCCGATGATCTGGCCGCCACACTGGCGGTCAAAATGGCTTATGCCGGACATCAGGCAACCATCGTTTCGACAGACAAAGGTTATTGCCAACTGCTGGCCCCGAATATCCGCATTCGCGATTACTTCCAGAAACGCTGGCTGGACGTCCCCTTTATCGAACAAGAGTTCGGCGTCACACCCGGTCAATTGGCGGATTACTGGGGATTGTGTGGCATCAGCAGCAGCAAGATTCCCGGTGTGGCGGGCATCGGCCCGAAAAGTGCGCGGGAACTGATTGCGCAATTTGGTTCGCTGGAAGCGATTTACCAGCAGTGGGATCAAGTGCCAACAAAGTGGCAGGGGAAATTGCAGGCACAGCGTGATATGGCGGAGATTTGCCGCCAGGTCTCGACATTGAAGCGGGACCTGGTATTGCAGGGCAATCTGAATACGCTGCGGTATAACCACCAATAATGTTGCTCATTAACACGAATTCGTAGCGGCGCGACTTTCAACATCAGCGCGATAATCGCGCCGCTACGTATATAGCAAAATTAGCGTTCGTCGCGGCGACCACCGACGGCGGCCCAGATACGGCGCACATGCACCGTCACTTCTTCGCGATCATGATAGAGCTGACGCGCCTGAATCTGCGCATTGATACCATGCTCTTTCAGGGTGGCATCGATCATTGCCAGATTTTGCGTCACCTCTTCGTAGCGCTTTTTCATCGGCAGCTTGAGGTTAAAGATCGCCTCGCGGCACCAACCATTGACCAGCCATTCGCTCATCAGGCTGGCAACGCGCACTGGTTTTTCCACCATGTCGCACACCAGCCAACTGATGTTGTTACGCGGTGGGCGGAAACGGAAACCATCTTCACGGCAATGCGTAACCTGCCCGGTATCCATCAGGCTCGGAGCCATCGGGCCATTATCAACCGCATACACCATCATGCTGCGTTTCACCAACTGATAAGTCCAGCCGCCGGGGCATGCCCCCAGGTCAACCGCCCACATCCCACTGCCCAAACGTTCATCCCATTCGTCAGCCGGGATAAAGACGTGAAACGCCTCTTCCAGTTTTAAAGTGGAACGGCTCGGCGCATCGGCCGGGAACTTCAGACGCGGAATGCCCATATAGAACGGCGAGTTATTCTGCGGCAATGAGTAGCCGACATAACAGGTGCCGGGCGCAATAAAGAACACATGCACCACTGGACGCTTCGGGCTTTCGTAGTTGAGCAGAATTTTATTTTCACGCAGGCTGGCACGCAGCGGCACGGTAAATTTGCGGCAGAATTTGGTCAGCTCTTTGGCTTCATTCGTGTCCGGCACTTCAACACGCAATTCACCGCCCTTCTCCACCACGCCCGTCAGCATACCGACAATCGGTGAAATACGATCTTCTGGCGGCAAATCACGCAGCAACTCACCCACCACCACCATCTGGCGGGCAAAAATCAGTTCAGCAAACGGCAACTGGCTGATCAGTTTTTCTGCATCTTCCTGTTGGTAGCACTCAAATAACACATAACCGGCATCATCTTTTACGCGCGGGAAACCATAGATCTCACGCTCAGCCGCTTTCGCACTGATCTCTGCCGCACACTCTTTCTCAAAGCCGGGACGGCAATAGAGTAAAACTTTATTCATGGCGTTCTGCCTTTCGTTTCAGACGCAGTGCGCCAATCAACATCAAAAACCAGCCAATCAGGAAGCCAAAGCCACCGACTGGCGTTACAAATACCCAAAACTTCAGATGCGACAGCGCCAGGCAATAGAGGCTGCCGCTGAACAACACGGTGCCCAAGGCTAACGCCGCGCTGCTCCAGTAAAACCAGATATTGGCACGGCGCAACATCGCCGATGCAAGACCGATAATCGCCAGCGTATGATAGGCCTGATACTCAAGGCCGGTATGAATCCACGCCATCTCAGCTGGGCCAAGGGATTTACTCAACACATGGGCACCAAAAGCACCAAAAGCCACCAGCGTGAAACCGCTAATGGCTGCAAAAATAAACATCGCACGACTGGACATCAAACAATCCTCAGAGTGAATACGCACGTCACTGTGCAACAATCAACGCGTTAGTGATCGTAACGAAAACGAAATTTCTCTTGTTCGGTTGCGGCTTTGGCCAGGATCCACTGTCGAAAGGCGGCTATTTTACCCAGTTCTGCCTGACTGTCATGACAAACCAGATAAAAAGCATTTTTACTGACCAATACGTCATTAAAAGGACAGACCAGACGACCCGCTTCAATTTCGCTCTGCGCCATCACATTATTCGCCAGCGCCACGCCCTGACCGTGAATCGCCGCCTGCAACACCATCGCGCTGTGACTGAAAATCGGTCCCTGCTGCACGTTAATGTGCTGCAAGCCTAGCTGGCGGATATAGGATTGCCAGTCACGGCGTGAGGCATCGTGCAGCAGAGTGAAGTGCGCCAGATCAGCCGGTGACTTCAGAGGATGGTCCCCGGTCAGCAATAACGGTGAACAAACCGGCAACAGATATTCCGCGTAGAGTTTCTCCACGCGTAACCCCGGCCAGTTGCCACGACCATAGAAAATCGCCACATCCACATCATCCGCCAGTTTCTCTTCATCGCGGTCAACGGCCTGGATGCGAACATCAATACCCGGATAAGCTGTATTAAAGCTGGAAAGACGTGGCACCAGCCACTGAATGGCAAAGCTCGGCAGCAGGCTAACCGTCAGCGCCCCTTTGGCGCTGCGTGCCTGTAGTTTACGCGTCGCATCGTTTAGCGCGGAGAAAATTTCCTTGATATCCAGATAGTAGCTTTGCCCTTCTTCCGTCAGCAAAAGCGAACGATTCCTCCGGCGAAATAGCTTAAGACCGAGAAAATCTTCCAGAGATTTAATCTGATGGCTGACAGCTGCCTGGGTAACAAACAGCTCCTCAGCAGCTTTGGTAAAGCTTAAATGGCGTGCCGCAGCATCAAAGACGCGTAAAGCATTCAGCGGGGGAAGGCGTTTTGACATGGTTTTCCGTATCCGGATCAACAGAGTAATACTGCAACTTATAACAAGTCATACGGTATTAGTTTTTTTAATCCGAGACATTATAAATTGTCCGTTGAGGAAGCTCCAGCAAATACCTATAGTTGCCGCACTTCCTAAGCCGGAACGAAAAGATTTCTGGAAATGTGCGTTAGTTCGCAGACTTTTGGAGAGCTTTTGGCTTTTGGTCGTGATGTTGTGTTTGCATTTTGATCTGACGATTGCAGATCAAGCTTTTAATTCCTGTAGATTTACCCTGTCTGTCCAAAGTGATTTACATAGCACCGCAAATTGCGGTGCTTTTTTTTATCTGTCGATTACTGCCCCATCTCAACCATCTCTTTGACATCTGAGCGGTTAATCTGCTGCTGGTTGCCATTGGCATCTTTATAGCTGATCATACCGGTATCATCGTCTACTTTAGGTTTGCCAGAAGCAACAATGGTGCGGCCATCATTGGTATGCATCACGTAGTTGCTGGAACAGGCAGCCAGGGTAAAGGCCATGGTACACACGGCCAGCACTGCGGCGAGTTTTTTCATTTTCTATCTCCTTGCAGATTGATTGCATCAAACCACCCGCGAGACGCTGACCAGAGGCAGCTGAAAAAGTGAAATCGACTGGTAAAGGTCGATTTCTAATGCGGGTTTTGGTTTAAACCTTGCAATAATTAGCATAACGCACTTTCCCAGCTTTGCCAGGTTACAGACCGACTTTCAGTCTGGTCCTAAAAACTCATCACAACAGGCCGGATATGACCATTTTTACGCCCACCGCTTTTCGCCAGCAATTCCCCGCGCTGGCTGATGCTGGTGTCTATCTCGACAGCGCCGCCACCGCCCTGAAACCGCTGGCGGTGATTGAGGCCACGCAACAATTCTATTCCCTGAGCGCCGGGACGGTACATCGCAGCCAGTTTGCCGCCGCGCGTGCCTTGACAGAACAATATGAACAGGCACGCGGCCTGGTCGCACGCTGGCTGAATGCTGCCGATGACCGACAAATTATCTGGACGCGTGGGACCACTGAAGCCATCAACCTGGTGGCAAACAGCTGGCTGGCTCCGCGTCTGCAACCTGGCGATGAAATTGTGGTGAGTGAGGCGGAGCACCACGCCAATCTGGTGCCCTGGTTGATGGTGGCGCAAGCAAAAGGCGCAAAAGTGGTGAAATGGCCGCTGGGGGCCAATCGCCTGCCCGATATTCAGCAGTTGCCTCACTTACTGAACTCACGTACCCGTCTGCTGGCTATCGGTCAGATGTCGAATGTCACCGGTGGTTGCCCGGACCTGGCGCAGGCGATTCAGCTGGCACATGCCGTGGGTGCCAAAGTGATGGTCGATGGCGCACAGGGTGTGGTGCATTGCGCACCGGATGTGCAGGCTGAAGATATCGATTTTTATGCGTTCTCCGGCCATAAGTTGTACGGGCCGATGGGTATTGGCGTGCTGTATGGCAAGGCGGAATTACTCGAAGCCATGTCCCCCTGGCAAGGTGGCGGCAAAATGTTGACGCAGGTGGATTTCAGCGGTTTCACCCCACAACCGGTGCCGTGGCGTTTTGAGGCGGGTACACCGAATGTGGCAGGGGTGATTGGCTTAAGCGCTGCGCTGCGGTGGCTCAGCCAGCACAACGCGGAAAAGATGGAGATGTGGAGCCAGCAACTGGCAAGCCTCGCCGAAGAACAGCTGAGCGCCCTGCCCGGTTTCCGCAGTTTCCGCTGCGGCAGCAGCAGCCTGCTGGCGTTCGATATCGCGGGTATCCATCATAGCGATATCGTCACACTGCTGGCAGAACATGGCATCGCGTTGCGCGCCGGTCAACATTGCGCCCAGCCCCTGATGGCGGCACTGGGTGTCAGCGGCACGCTGCGTGTCTCGTTCGCCCCCTATAATAACTTGCAGGACGTGGACGCGCTGGTGCGCGCCATGCATAGCGCCGTGGATTTACTGAGTGAATAATACAATGAGCACAGCCCTTCTCGCCCCGCACCCGTTTGGTGATCTGATTACCGAGGCCAGCCTGACGGAGAAATTCAGCCATTTTCATCAGTGGGAAGACCGTTATCGTCAGTTGATTCAGTTGAGTCGTCAGTTGCCTGCTTTACCGGAGGATTTAAAATCCGCTGAAATCGAACTGACTGGCTGTGAGAATCGCGTCTGGCTGAGTAGCCAGCTACAAAGCAATGGCACCTTACATTTCTATGGCGACAGTGAAGGTCGCATCGTGCGTGGCTTGCTGGCGGTGCTACTCACCGCGGTCGAAGGGAAAACGCCAGCCGCCCTGCTGCAACAGGACCCACTGGCGCTGTTTGATACGCTTGGCCTTCGCGCTCAGCTCAGCGCCTCTCGCAGCAGCGGATTGCAGGCACTGGCCGACGCAGTGCAACGTGCCGCACGCCAGCATATTTAATGTTGCCGCGCTGCTCGCGCGAGGAATTTCTTCAACGCGTGTGAAACCGCGATAAAACCAAAGGTCGCGGTCACCATCGTCGCCGCGCCAAATCCGGCGGCGCAATCCATCCGCTTCGGACCTTCTGCGGTGCTGCGGGATGCACAGACGCTGCCGTCTGGTTGCGGATAGACCAGTGCCTCCGTCGAAAACACGCAATCGATGCCCAGCTTACCTTTGCTGTTCTTCTTCACACCAAAATCGTTTTTCAAACGCTCACGGAGTTTCGCCGCCAGCGGATCCTGAATGGTCTTCGCCAGATCGCTTACCTGGATCTGCGTCGGATCAATCTGTCCACCGGCACCACCGGTGGTGATCAACGGAATCTTGTTGCGCCGACACCAGGCAATCAGCGCCGCTTTGGGCCGTACGCTATCGATCGCATCGATCACATAATCGAAGCCGACCGGCAGCAGTTCTGCGCTGTTTTCCGGCGTGATGAAATCATCGATACAGATGACCTCACATTCCGGGTTAATCGCGCGGATACGCTCCGCCATCACCTCAGTTTTTGCCTGGCCCACTTTGCCCTGCAACGCATGAATCTGCCGGTTAGTATTGGTGATACAGACATCGTCCATATCAATCAGGGTGATTTTACCGATCCCAGTACGCGCCAGTGCCTCTGCCGCCCAGGAACCCACACCGCCAATGCCAATCACGCAAAAATGGGCGTCGGCAAAACGCTGCAACGCATCCTGCCCATACAGACGCGCCGTGCCGCCAAAGCGTTGCCGCCAGGCGTCGCTAACCACTGTCATAACAAACCTTACTGATCGTGCGGGCGATAACGCCCGCAGAGGAAAATTTAATTGGAACCTAACAACAACGAACCATTATTGCCGCTTTGTGCGGTGCTGAACAGCGGTTGACCGGCTCCCGGTGCCGCTTTAAGCACCCAGACACGACCATAATGGTTGTAGAAACCAGCCAAATGAGCGGCATCCGGGCCGACGCCCTGATAGATGTCAAAATGCTGGCCTTTAATCGCACCACCGACATCCAGCGCCACCATCAGACGCATTTCATACTTACCGTTAAACTTGCCCTTCTCGTTTAACTGCGGCACTTCCGCCAGCAGCGCCGTCCCGGCAGGGATCAGCGAACGGTCAGAGGCCACCGAAGCCTTGGCTATCAGCGGCACGGCGCTGGCACCACGTACCGGTACATACTCTTCCGGTTTGAAGAACACGAAAGATTGGTTGGTTTCCAGCAGTGCACGCACCTCTTCTGGTGAATGTGTCTGCGCCCACTGACGAATCGCCTGCATCGACATATCTTCGCGTTTCACTTCACCACGATCGATCAGCTCCTTCCCAATGCTATGGTAAGCCCAGCCGTTTTTACCGCCGTAACCAAAGAAGCGCAGTGGCCGCCCATCGCCGAAGTCGACATAGCCGCTGCCCTGAACATCCATCATAAAGTTGTCGATCAGCGAGTTGCTGTAAGCAATAACATAACGGTCATCGAGGCCACCGCTATAGATAGAAGCGCGGCTGGGTAATTTTTGCCCACTGCGGCGAGGCGGCATACGATAAATCGGGTACTGGAATTCGCCCTGACGGGTATAACGTGCTTCGACCACCGGGGTGTAGTAACCGGTGAACTGCACGTTGCCGTAGTTATCCGTCCCTTCCATCTGATAAGCGTTAAGGCCGAATTGACGCAACTGACGGGTATCACCGCCTGACATCAGCCAGTTTTCAATCGCGCTGTAGGTACCGGTGTTGCGGCCATACAACCCGGAGGACGCAGACTGAATCTGACGAACCTGATCGCCAAAGTCCCGGCCATTGACCGGACGCCCTTTCGCATTCGGCTGGTTCACCAGGCCCAGCGGCTGATCCAACTTGCCATCTATATATTGCTGGCCACGATCCGTAGGTTTGGAGCTACAACCCGCCAACAGCGCGAGAAATGCGCCAGTAAGTGCATACTTCACACGATTTGCTTTCATGACCTTCTCTTTTTATCGATAGTTTGCATGGCGACGATAGCAAAGGGGCCGACAGAATGAAATCCGCCACCCAGTGCGACCTTGATATACGTACAATAAATAACCTATTGGAGGTTTTATTCACCAACTGGCTGTAAATTTTGTGCTTTCTGTCAAAAAGGGGTTGCATCGCGGCGCGTGCGGAGTATAGTGCGCATCCACGGACGCGGGGTGGAGCAGCCTGGTAGCTCGTCGGGCTCATAACCCGAAGGTCGTCGGTTCAAATCCGGCCCCCGCAACCAACTCTTCTTAGATGAAGAGAGACAATGTGAAAAGTCGAACAGCGACAGACGGACGCGGGGTGGAGCAGCCTGGTAGCTCGTCGGGCTCATAACCCGAAGGTCGTCGGTTCAAATCCGGCCCCCGCAACCAATACAAATAAGCACCTTAACGGGTGTTTTTTTGTTTTTATCGTCTGGAGAATCGCGGCATCCTTGCCACAACCATCAGCGATGCGCCAGCACCGCCCCCTTCTCGAAATACGCTTTGATGCCATGCAGAATAGCTTCCGCTACCTGATGCTGGTAACGCGCTGTACGTAGCTTCCTTTCTTCTTCCACATTACTGATAAACGCCGTCTCTACCAGAATCGACGGGATATCAGGCGCTTTTAACACCGCAAAACCGGCCTGATCCACCGTACGTTTATGCAAATGGTTGATGTGCCCCATGCGCGACAACACCTCTTTACCAAACTTCAGGCTGTCATGGATGGTCTGCCGCTGCACCATGTCGAACATGGTGTGGTCGAGATAACGGTCGCCGCTCATGCTGACGCCACCAATCAAGTCTGATTCATTCTGGGTTTGTGCCAGAAAGCGTGCCGCGGCAGAGGTTGCGCCGCTGGTGGAAAGCGCAAACACCGACGAACCGCGCGCCGCGCGGCTGGTAAAGGCATCGGCGTGAATTGACACAAACAAATCCGCACGCTGCTTGCGCGCTTTTGCCACCCGGACACGCAACGGGATAAATACATCTTCGTTGCGCGTCATATAGGCTTTCATATTGGGTTGTTTGTCGATCAGCGCCTTCAGATAACGCCCCATCTTCAACACAATATCTTTTTCACGCGTTTTGTATTTGCCATGTGCGCCCGGATCTTCCCCGCCATGCCCTGGATCGATCATGATGATAATCGGGCGGTCCCGTCCGGCTTTACCCGGTAACGGGGCCTGCGCAGGTTGATCGCGATCCAGATCTCCCTGATTGTAATCCTGGAGTAACGCCAGTAAGGGATCCTCTTCCGGCTGACGCTGGCTGGGATAAAGATCGACCACCAACCGGTGCTTAATCCCCGCAACCGGATCGAGGGTGAAGCTGCGTGGTGCCACGCTGCGCTTCAGTTCCAGTACAATACGCACCGTATTCGGATCGAACTGCCCCACGCGGGCTGTTTTGATATAGGGATCATCAACGCGCACCAGTTTATCGACGCCTTTCAGCACCGGATTGATATGCAGATTGTTGATGTCGATAACCAGACGGTCGGGATGACTCAGCGTGAATTGTTTGTATTGCAGGGGAACATTGGATTCCAGCGTAACGCGCGAGTACGTCGACGAAGGCCAGATGCGCACGGCCACAATATGCTGGCTGGCCGCCAGCCCGCTGCGCGTCACGCTCAGCAACCATAGCGCGCCCGCTCCCTGCAATAATCGTCGGCGTGAAAAAAAAGGATTTACGTCAAACATGCCTCTCCAGCTACTGCGTAATGTCTAAAATATCGCCAGTTGAGTAAAAGAAGATGAAAACTTTAGCCAGTCCCTGGTGCCTTCCCACTCAGGAAAAGCCAGATAATGCAGGCTGTTAGCACAGGTTGCATCAGAAAATTCGTAAAGTAACGTCAGGCTGGCCGCTTGCATTACGGCGCAATAAAGCATAAAAATACAAAAATTTCGAATAACCATTCACAGAGGGTTTGCCGTGAAGGAACGTAGTACTGAACTGGTTCAGGGTTTTCGCCATACCGTTCCCTATATAAATGCCCACCGTGGCAAGACCTTTGTCATCATGCTGGGTGGCGAGGCCATCGAGCATGATAACTTCTCCAGCATCGTTAACGACATCGGTCTGTTGCATAGCCTTGGCATCCGCCTGGTGGTGGTTTACGGCGCCCGTCCGCAGATTGATGCCAGCATGGCACAGCATCAACTGGAGCCGACTTATCATAAACATACGCGTGTTACCGATGCGCAATCGCTGGAGCTGGTGAAACAGGCGGCAGGTCGTTTACAGCTGGATATCACCGCGCGTCTGTCGATGAGCCTGAACAACACCCCTTTGCAGGGCGCGCATATTAACGTGGTCAGCGGCAACTTCATCATCGCCCAACCTCTTGGCGTCGATGATGGCGTGGATTACTGCCACAGTGGACGCATTCGTCGTATCGACGAAGAGGCAATCCATCGTCAGCTGGATAACGGGGCGATTGTGCTGCTTGGTCCGGTTGCTGTTTCCGTTACCGGTGAGAGTTTTAACCTGACTTCAGAAGAAGTCGCTACCCAACTGGCGATCAAACTGAAAGCGGAAAAAATGATCGGCTTCTGTTCTGAACAGGGCGTGACCAACCGCGATGGCAATATCATTTCCGAACTGTTCCCGAACGACGCCCAGGCGCGTATTGATGAAATGGAAAAGGAAGGTGATTTCCTCTCTGGCACGGTGCGTTTTCTGCGTGGCGCAGTCAAAGCCTGCCGCAGCGGCGTGCGTCGCAGCCATTTAATCAGCTATCAGGAAGATGGCGCGCTGTTGCAGGAGTTGTTCTCGCGTGACGGTATCGGCACACAGATTGTCATGGAGTCTGCCGAACAGATTCGTCGTGCCACCATCAATGATATTGGTGGCATTCTGGAGCTGATTCGCCCGCTGGAACAACAAGGGATTCTGGTACGTCGGTCACGCGAGCAACTGGAAATGGAGATCGACAAGTTCACCATCATCGAACGCGATAACCTGACCATTGCCTGCGCGGCACTCTACCCGTTCCCGGACGAACAAATTGGCGAGATGGCCTGTGTGGCCGTTCATCCGGATTATCGTAGCTCGTCACGCGGCGAAGCACTGCTGCAACGTGTGGCATTGCAGGCACGGCAGATGGGTCTGAAAAAGCTGTTCGTGCTCACCACCCGCAGCATTCATTGGTTCCAGGAACGCGGTTTCACACCGGTGGACATTGAATCGCTGCCGGAGAGCAAGAAAAAGATGTACAACTATCAGCGCCGTTCTAAAGTGTTGATGGCAGATTTGCGCTAACTGTTCCGCCTGCCGTAGCGGCGCGATTCATCGCGCGATTTCGTGCGCGATGCCAATAAAAACCCGCGCGATAAATCCCGCCGCTACGAAACCAATCTCTCCAGCAATCCACTTCTGCGCTGCGTGCGCAGTTGTACCGCACGGCGGAATACCCCTTCATCGCTGAACAACGTCAATTGATGGCGTGCACGGGTAATGGCGGTATAAATCAGTTCACGGGTCAGCACCGGCAGAAACTGCGCCGGCATGACCAGCGCGGTATGATCAAACTCCGATCCCTGGGATTTATGCACCGTCATCACCCAAGCCGTATCATGCGTCGGTAAGCGGCTGGGCTGAACGGCTTTGATGGTGCCATCCGGTAACGGGAAGAAGACTTTCAGCAGTCCCTCTTCGTCCAGTAAGGTAATGCCAATGTCGCCATTGAACAGCCCCAATGCGCTGTCGTTGCGCGTCACCATCACCGGTCGCCCCTGATACCAGCGACTGCCCCCAGTCGGACGACGCAGCAATTGCAACTGAATCAGTTTCTGTTCAATACGCTGATTAAGCCCCTGAACACCAAAAGGCCCTTCACGTAACGCACACAACAGCTGATAACGGCCAAAAGCATGAATAGTCGTGGCGGGGTCGGCTCGTTCGGCAACCAGGTTCAGGTAGGGTCGATATCCCTCTGCGACCTGTGTCAGCATCGTCTGATACGCCTCAGTATCGCTCAACGGCTGGCGAGAGATATCGCTGAAGCCCGCACCAAACACCCGTTCGACCGCAACCACATCACCCTGATTAACGGCGGCTGCTAACTGACCGATACCGGATTGTGCGTCGAAGCGGTAACTTTTGCGTAGCAGGCAAATGGCATCACGTACCTGTGGAGCCTGGGGATCTTCCCTGCCCGTCAGATGACATCCGGTCAGTTGACTCAGCAGTGCTGCACGTACCGGACTATAACCCGCCTCCGCACAGCGACAGATATCCCCCAACACCGCCCCGGCCTCTACCGATGCAAGCTGATCGCGATCGCCGAGGAAGATGACGCGAGCCTGTGGCGGCAACGCGGCAATCAGATTCGCCATCATGCCAAGGTCAACCATTGAGGCCTCATCCACGACCAGCACGTCCAGATGCAGAGGATTACCGGCATGATAGCGCAGGCGTTGTGTCTCCGGCTGCGCCCCCAATAAACGATGTAACGTGGTGGCTTCTGCCGGGAAGCAGAGGCGTTCTTCCTCGCTGACGTCAAGTTGCCGTAACGCCTTACCGAGCGATTCCGTCAGGCGTGCCGCCGCTTTGCCGGTCGGTGCGGCCAGTTGAATGCGCAGTGGGTCCTTACTCAGCCGGATTAACGCCGCCAACAATTTTGCCACCGTGGTGGTTTTCCCGGTGCCTGGCCCACCAGAAATCACCGCGGTTTTCTGCGTTAACGCCACCGCAGCGGCAATTTTCTGCCAGTCTTCTGCCTGGGTACCAAACAACACATCCAGCACCGAGCGCACCACTTCTGGCGCGAATTGCTGTGGTGCAGCATCCACACGGAAAAAGCGTGCGACCTGACCTTCGTTCTGCCATAAGCGATGCAGGTAGAGCCGCTGTTGCGTCAGTACCATCGGGGTAGCCTGTGAGCCATCACTCAGCGCGGGCCAATCGTGAAACGCCGCTTGCCAGTCTTGCGGGGCACCCGCAGCCTGCCACATCGCCTGGGCCAGCTCAGGATGTCGGCCATTAAATAATTGCTCCGCCGTCAATTGTGTCAAAGGCAGGCAAACGTGCCCCTCACCGGCCTCCGCGCTCAGACAGGCCGCCGCCAGCAAACGTGCCGGTTGAGTGTCATCTGCCAACAGGCAGGCAAACTGGATATCGAGCGGGCGCAACAAACGCAACGCCATCGCCTGAGTCAGCAGCGCAGTCATGCTACTCATGATGTCGCTCCTTCGCCGCGAAACAGGTTATCCAGTTGGGTAATGAATGCGTGGGAGGGGCGGGTATGGAACACCCCATTGGCAGGCGAGCTGCCATCCATGCCGCGCAAAAACAGATAGAATACGCCACCGAAATGCTGTTCATAGTCGTAATCCACCAGGCGATGCTCCAGATAACGGTGTAGTGCCAGGCTGTAGAGTTGGTACTGCAAATCGTAACGGTGGTCGATCATCGCCTGGGCCATCGCCTGCGGCGTGTAAGCGTCATGACTGTCACCCAACCAGTTAGATTTGTAATCCAGCAAATAATATTTCCCCTGCCAGCGAAACACTAAATCGATAAAGCCTTTCAGCATGCCCTGCACCTGACGAAAATCGAGAGCTGGCGCCTGGCGGGATAATTCGTCATGGCTTTTGACCAACTTATCCATTTTTTCGGCCAGCAACATGCCCTCAATCGGCAGATAAAACGCCATCTCTACCAGGCGATCTTTTGTCTGCACTCCTGCCAGCTGAATACCCTGCTCATCAAGCGGTGTACTGACGACCCTGGCAATCCATGCGCTCAACATCGGCTGCCAGTGCAGCGGATAACCATTCTGTTGCAGATGCTGCTCCAGCACCGCATCCGTTGGCGGTTGAGTGAAATCCAGCGACTCAAACAATTCATGCAGAAAGGTGCCGGGGGCGGCACCACGCGGGAAATGGTGGGGCGTCAACGCTGATGGTTGAGGTTCACCCGACTCATCGCCAGATGCTTCCACATCAAACCCAGGCATGACCTCCAGCAAACGACTGCTGCCATGCTGCTGCAAGCCTGAATAGCTGGTAACGCGCCAAGGTTCGGCCAGCACACGCGTGACCTCCCGTGCGCTTAATGTCTCTTCACTGACGGTCTGCGCTTGCCAGCGCGTGGCATCGGACTCCCCGGCCAGCACCACTTCGGTACCGTCAGCGTTCATCTCCGCCAGCAACGCCGCCAACTGCTCCGCTGTTGCCGCCTCACCGCGTTGCAGTAGATAACCCAACGCGCTTTTATGCAGATCGCTGGCTCCCTCTTTCTTTCGCGTGCCACGGAACAGGGGGGCCACGCCAACGCTACAGTGATACACCGAACGCGTCAGCGCCACATATAACAGGCGCAAATCCTCCGCCAGACGCTCCTGTTCTGCCAGCTCAAGGCTGGCCTCATCATTTTGCAGATCAAGCACCGCCCCGAAGTTTTCCCGGTCGTGATACAACGCGCTATCGGCCTCGCGATAACCGGCGGCAAATGGCAGCCAAACAAGGGGATACTGCAACCCTTTCGATTTGTGGATGGTGACGATCTGCACCAGATGGCGATCGCTTTCCAGACGCAATTGCTGACTGGCCGCCTGACTGTCCGGGCGGGCAATCTGCTGCGCCAGATGACGCACCAGGGCATGAGGACTGTCAAGCTGGCTGGCCGCCTCCTGCAACAGCTCGCCAAGATGCAGCAAGTCAGTCAGACGACGCTCACCGTTTTCGGAAGCCAGCAGGTTTTCCGCCAGTTGACGCTCCAGCATCATCTCCCGCAGCATGGGCAATACACCACGTTGCTGCCACACCAACTGCCAGCGGGCAAAAGTATCCACCAGTTGATCCCATCCGCGCGCATCCTGGTCAAGCGCATCCAGTTGCGCCGCATCAAAGGCAAACAATGAGGTTGCCAGGGCGGTACGCAGCATACGCTCCTGTTCCGGTGCCAAAACCGCCTGTAGCAGCCACAGCAGTTCACGCGCTTCCGGCGTGGTATACACGCTATCGCGGTTCGACAGGTATACCGACGGGATCGCCAGCTGATTCAATGCCTCACGAATAAGATTGGCTTCGTTGCGGCTACGGACCAGCACGGTGATGTCGGATGCCTGCACCGGTCGCAAAGCCGGGGCTTTTCCTAACAACGCACGTTGCTGCTGACCAGCCTGCAACCAGCGGCTGATATCCGCCGCACACTGCTGCGCCATCAACTGTTGATAATCCCCCACGCTGCATCCTTCGCCGGGTTGTAACCAAAAACGCAATGCCGCCTGGGGTTGTTGGTCAAGACTCAGGGTCAACGTCTGGTTCGGTACGGCAAAGTTCACTGGCAGAAAAGGAATATCGGCAAACAGAAACGGGGCTTTGAGCCTGGAGAATAGCTGGTTGACGCTTGTCACCATTGATGGTGAGGAGCGCCAGTTGGTATCGAGCGTATAGTGAGCGCTCACATCATTACGGGCGCGGATATAGGTAAAAATATCAGCCCCACGGAAGGCATAAATTGCCTGCTTGGGATCGCCGATCAACAGCAAAGCATGCTCTGGTTGATTAACATACAGCGTGCTGAAAATACGGTATTGCAGCGGATCGGTATCCTGAAATTCATCAATCAGCGCCACCGGGAAACGCTGGCGGATGGCCTGTGCCAACTGTGCCCCGCCGGGTTGTTGCAGCGCTTCATCCAGACGACTCAACAGGTCATCAAAGCCAAGCAGCGCACGCAGACGTTTCTCTTTACGCACCGCCTCACGAACTTCGCTCAGCGCCCGGGCAATCACCAAATCACGCAGAGAAATCGGCTGCGCCAGGAACTGGTCAATCGCGACAAACAATGCGTGACGCGGGGCCTCCCCTTTTTTGGTTTTCTCGTCCAGCACCTGCTGACCAAAACGGGCCAGTTCCGGGGGCACCTGATAGTCCAGCGTCTCGCTGTGCACCCAGAGCGACACTTTGTTAACCCATACCGGCAGATTTTTACTGCTGTAGCTGCGCTTATCGACCCCGGAATCGCTAATCAGGCTAACAATGTCTTCGCCCACCGCAGCCCAGCGCGCTTTAATATCTGCAATACGTGCCAGATTCTGCGCATGTCGCGTAGCCAAAGTTTCATCAGCCGCCGGGGGAGATTGCAGGGTAGGCGTTTCTCCCTGTAACCAGGGACGCAGGGTTGCCAGCAACTGCTCCGGGCCACTCCACTCCGCCACGATGGCTCGCGCCACGTCCAGCGTCAGCGGATAACAGTGACGTCGCCAGAAATCGGCAGAGGCCTGCTTCAGCAGCTGTTGTTCATCTTCAATCAACTGCTGCTCAAACAACATGCCGGATTCAAAGGCATTAAGGTTGAGCATACGCTGACAGAAGCCGTGGATAGTAAAGATTGCCGCTTCGTCCATCTGCCGTTCCGCTGCCAGCAGCAGGGACGCTGCATCCGCTGGTTGCGGCATCTCCGTCAGCAGTTGAGCCAACATCGGGTTGTGGCTGTGACCACGAATACAAGCCAGCCGCAGTTCGTGGATATTTGCGCGAATGCGCCCACGCAATTCTGCGGTCGCGGCTTCCGTGAAAGTCACCACCAGAATCTCTTCCACCGAGAGTGGGCGGGTATAGGCTCGTTCGCCTCCCAACCCTAACAACAACCGCAGGTAAAGCAGACCGATAGTGAAGGTTTTCCCCGTTCCTGCGGATGCCTCAATTAACCGCTCGCCACGCAACGGCAGCGTTAACGGATTGAGCGATTCTGGCTGCAAACTCATTGGGCGTCACTCTTAACCGGCAGCGACTGTTGCAACTGCGAAAGCTCCTGCCAGGTGGTCCAGCCCGGCAACTGAGCATAATCGTCTTTCACCGTGCCATCGTGGCTGCCGCCGATTTGCGAAATCATTGCCATGCCTTGCTGAGCCAGCACCGCCTGATGGAAGAAATCCGCCAGTCCGACGGGGGTCAGTTGTTGAATCTGAGCAATCACTTTTTCACGCGTATCAAAGGCAAAATTCTGCCGGTTGAAATCACGATTGTAGCGATTTGCTTCCTCATCGAGCGTTTGCGGGCGTTGTTGCAGATCGTTGATCATCGCCTGTTGATACTGGGCAAACTCTTCCGGTTTCATGCTGCGCAAACGCTGCTCCGCCTGTGGATAGAAAGCCTGGAAACGTTGCAGCAGGAAAGCGGGTTGTTTGCTGTTGCTTTGCAACAGGAAGCCGATACCCCACTGGCGGCCTACCGGCATCTGGAAAGCAAACACCGCATAACCCAATTGCTCTACGGTGCGCAGTTGGTTGTAGAACCAGGGCTGCACGATTTGGCTCAGCATTGAGCTGTTTGCCATGCTTTGATATTCGCTGTAACCCAGCGGGACATAGAGCGCTGCCAGTGCCGAATCGGTGCTGCTGCCCGCTTTTTGCAGATTGGCTTTAATCGGTTTCTCAATCGACACATAGTCGCTATGCCAGTAACGATGGCCATCGCTTTGCAACTGCTGTTTCAGGTCCTCCCCCAACTGTTTAACCCGGTCAGCAGGGAGATTCCCGACCACGATCATTTCTGGCGTGGCGTGGTGGATCAGTGCATCACGGTAGTCCGTTACCTGCTTCAGGGTGATCTCTTTCACCAGCTTACGGCGCACCTCGCGTTGGGTATAAGGCAACTGCGACAGCATCTGCATTGGCTGAATCGCCAGCTCAAAGGCTTTGCCTTTGTCGGCGGATTCCAGCTGATCAAGGTACCAGGATTTCGCCTGTTCCAGTTGCTGCTCAGTCGGCGTGAAAGTGGCATAGCCTTCCACCAGCTTTTTCAGCAACTCAGGCAAACGCTGAGTGAAGCCACTGGCGTTGAACTCTAGCCCATCGTTTTCTCCGGTGGAGAAACTGATACCGCCAACCGAGGCCTGAGAGTTCAGCTGATCCAGCGCGAGGCTGGAGAGATAGTCATTGAGGCCAAACAACACTTGTTGCTGAGCATCACTGATCGCCGCTTTGTTACGCAGCGCCAGGGTGATGGCAGCTTTAGGTTCACTGGCGTAGAACTGGCTTGGCATCCAGAAAATACGCATGCTGTCGCCCGTAGTCAGCGCCACCGGATGGGTATAGGTTTTGCCATCAGACGGCATAATCGAGAAATCTGACGGGATATAAGGGTTAAGCGTCGGCATTGACAGTTGGATGGCAGCCGCGCGCTGTTGCCAGTCACTGAACTGGGCATCGCTGATTTTATCCACCTGATAGGGCGCATTCACAAAGTAGGCTTCTTTGTTGTGCGGCTCCTGCGGGCTGATATACCAGATGCGCGCATTCTGCGGTGTCATCTCCGCCAGACGCGCTTTGATGGCGGCAGGATCATAATCATCCGCCAGGTATGGGGCATCCAACGCGTGCTCAATTGGCACGCGCAGCATGGTATCAACCAGCCATTCGATGTAATCCATATCGCGGGTGATGGAGGGATAACGGAAATCCAGCGCCAGCACATGGGAAACTTCATCGAAATAGGCTTTGTCGATGCCTTTATTCCGCAGCATATCGAGGTAACTGAAGATCGCCGCGACCACTTCATCACGCTGCGCCAGACCTTTATCAGTCAGGGACACGGTAATGGCAAACACGCCGCTGGTGCGTTCGGTCATCGGATCGGCTCCGGCGTTAACACCGTCCGCCAGCCCCTGGCGCTGTAGCCAGTCATTCAGGGTGTTTTTGCTGCGATTACCGAGTAAATAGCTGATCAATGTATCCGTTTTGCTACGGAAACGGTCACTATTGTTGGCAATGCGGAACTCAATTTTCAGCTGTTTGCGCGGCTGAGCAGGCACATAATGAATAATGATGCCTTTCTGTGCATCAGTCACCACCGGCACACTGATATCCGGCACTTTAGCCTGATGATTGGTCACGCGGCCAAACGTTTTCGCGGCGATATCCGCCATTTCCGGCAACGGTTTGTTACTGTAAATCACCGCTTTCATCAGGTTAGCCGAGTAGTGGCTGTGATAGAAATCGAGCAATGCCTGATGCAGTTTGCTATCAGGTTTATCCTTAAGCGTATCGAGGTTGCCGCCCGAAAAACGCGCACCGGGATGTGCCGGGTTGAGAGTTTCCGCGCCCACCTGCGCCATGCGCAAACCATCGCGCGATCGCGCCATCGTCAATTCCGCATTAACCGCATGACGCTCACGATCGGCATTGACCGGATCCAGCAACGGCTCAGCAATAGCATCGGCCAGACGATCCACCGCCGGTTGCAGTGCATCATTTTCCACTTCCAGATAGAACGCCGTGCGATAAGACGCGGTGCTGGCATTGTGGCTGCCGCCATGTTTTTTCAGGAATTCTGCGAGGTTATCCGGCTGCGGATACAGCTTCGACCCCATCAGCACCATATGTTCCAGATAGTGCGCCAGCCCCAGCTGTTGATTGGGATCATCGAGGGATCCTATCGGTAAGGTCAGTGCTGCCAGCGACTTCGGTGCGGCGGGATCGGAGACTAACAATACGGTCATACCGTTTGTCAGCGTAATGGCCTGGTAGGCGCGTGGATCATGATCGCTCTTACGAATGGTTTCATTGACTGGCTGCCAGCCACGTTGCTCATCAGCCACAGCAACCAATGCCGTGACGCTCAGCAGCAGCGCCGCTATCCAGCGTGCGTAAATCCGCATTTAAACCCCTTACGTTACCCTTTACCGCTGGCTGTGCACCCGGCGGTCAAAAAATGACTTTTTTATTGTGGTGGGGACGACATCCTGTCACACCGTCACCCGATTGCTATTCATCATCCTGATGCGCCAGACGTACTGGCAAATACCAGCGTCGTGCCGCCTCAGTGATTGCCTGTAATGCCGTGTCATCAAGCACACGGCTCAGACGCTGGAGGTAAGGATCACTGCCCTCACCTTCCAGTTGGAAACCACCCTGCCAGGCCTGTAACAGCCGACTGCGCGCTTTTTTCTGCGTCGCCTCGTCATCCAGTAACTGGCGGGTTTTGGCATCAAAACTCGCTTCCAGCCAGGCTCCGCCGGATTTATTCAACAGCATCAGTGGCTGTGCTAATCCTGCCTGATACCCGGCCACATACTCCTGCAACAAACTCAGCGCCTGGTCACAAGGAAGTGCGTTAAAACGCCAGTGGCTCTGTTTACGCCCATACATCCGGCTTTCGCCACTGCCTCCCAGCGCGCAATACACCAGATGCTCCAGCCACAACAGTAAGCCATCATTCATATTGAGTACGCCGGGACGCCAGCGCAGCAGTCCATCAGCTTGCACCTGCGTAAGCCAGCCGGTCAACTGCACATCACCAAGCCGTAGATTCACTTCCCAGCTTTCCGATATCTGACGTTGTCCACTGACCTCAGCGGCCACTTCCTGCATCTCTTCGGTCTGGCTTTGCCAGAAAAGTTCCCCAAAAGCGCCATAAGGCAGGTTACCCGCCGCGCGATGACGGGCATATAACTGTGCAGGATCCTCTCCGGCAACCAGGGTATTCAGCAACTGCGCGTTGATCTGATAACGTTCGAGGCTGTCAGGGGCGAAAGGTTCGCTGTCAGGCAACTCACTCTCCTCCATCCAGAAAGCCACCCCCAGCCGTTGCTGAAACCAGGCACGTACCGGATGACGCCAGAAACGCAAAAGTTGCTCCAGCGACAATGTGGTGAGTGGCAGCGCATCCAATGGCTGGACAAAATCAGGCTGCGCCTCACCCTGCCCTGCAGCGGCAGGTAACCACTCAGCGGCAAAACTTTGCCCATTACGCCCCGGCAAATAGTTTTCAGGGGCAAATGGCATACGGCTGTGCAGCGTCTGCAAATGTTCGCGCACGCGCTGCTCGCTGACATCCGGTTCACAGGCTTCATCCCCCGGCAGACAGAAGCTCTGACCGAGATAGTCAACCAACTCCGTGACCAATACCGAGGGATAGCGCTCGGTATTATCCTGAATGGCACGGCCGATGTAGCTGATATACAGCTGCTGCTGCGCGGAAATTAACGCTTCAAGGAACAGATAGCGGTCATCATCACGGCGGCTACGATCGCCTTTGCGCATCTGCTGTTGCATCAGATCAAAGCCAAGCGGTGCCAGAGTGCGGGGGTAAACACCATCGTTCATCCCTAACAAACACACCACCTTAAACGGGATCGAACGCATCGGCATCAGCGTACAGAAATTAACCGGGCCTGCAAGGAAACGTTGACTGATGCGTTGCTGATCGAGCCGTGAACGTAACTCATCGCGCAGTAACGTCACAGGAATCGCCTGTTGATAAGAGGCCTGCATGCCCTGCTCAATGATCTGTTTCCACTGGGTTTCCACCAGCATTAGCGCCACTTCGCTTTCACTATCACCGCTGAAGAAACTCTCGATCATTTCACGGCATAGCGGCAACCAGTCATTAAGGGTACGCTCCTGCGCCAGTCGCGTACGCCAGTCATCGAGTTTTGCCAGCAACTCCGCCAGATGCCCCGCCAGTTCGGCAATTAATCCGGTGGATTCGTCATAAGGCAGGATGCCTTGCCAGTCGCCGTTGCGACTTTCCAGCGCATAGCCCAGTAGCATACGCTGCAAACCAAAACGCCAGGTGTGCTGCCCGGTGACCGGGAGTGCCAGTGCTTCCACGCTGGCATCATCCAGCCCCCAACGAATCCCGGATTCCATCACCCAACGGCGCAGCAGGCGTAATCCGCTTTCATCCACCGAGAAGCGCTGCGCCAGTGCCGGAACCTCCAACAGCGCCAGCACTTCTTCCGAAGCGAAGCGACTCTCCGGCAGTGCGAGTAAACTCAGCAACGCCAGGATCGCCGGATGTGCCTGGCTGGCACGGCGGTCAGAGATGGCGAACGGCAAATAACGCGATGATGGTGCGCTGGCGAACACCGCCTGGATAAAGGGAGCGTAGCTGTCGATATCTGCCACCATCACGATGATATCGCGCGGCTTCAGGTTTGGATCGGCTTCCATCAGCGCCAATAAATGGTCCTGCAAAATTTCCACTTCACGCTGGGCGCTATGGCACACCTGAATGGTCAGCGAATGATCCTGCGGATCCAGCAAACGCTTCCCCTGGCTGTTTGCCAGTTCCCCGGCGTTGACACCAATTACCGCATTATCTTCCAGGTCAAGTAAATCCGCCTGCAACGCATGCAGCAAAGTATCTGTGGGGATGTCGACAAAAGCATCAATATCGTTTGTAGCCGCGTCCATCTGACTGAGCAGGAAAAGATTATCGCGCCCTAACTTGCCCCACGATGCGAGCAGCGGATTCGTTAATTGTTGTTCACCCGCGTCATTAAACAGCGACGAGGCCAACGCAGGATCGCGAAACAGCGATTGCTGTTCATTGGAATGAAGTCGGCGGCGCTGACGGCTCTGGAGCTTAGCCAGAAATGCGTAATCCTGAATGTCCCCCCAGTAATGACGACAGGGATTGGTGAACAGCAGATGAATATCGATGTGGCGCCCCAACGCCTCCAGCGCCTGCAAATAAACCGGCGGCAGTGCCGAAATCCCGCAAATAAATACGCGCTGCGGCAAGCCTGGCGGCGGGCTGTCTGCCTGCTCCAGTGTCCGGATAAAGCGCGCATATAAATTGGCACGGTGCCAGAGCGGCTGACCAAGGCTTTCGGTGAAGCTGACCAGGTCGCGCCATAATGCTGCCTGCCACTGTTGCGAATCACCCAACCCTTCAATCAGCTCGCCGCGCTCCCAGCTATTGAGCCAGTCCGATCGGTAGACCAGATACTGGTCAAACAGGTCTGCAACGCGAGCACTGAGCTGATACAGCTTACGCTTATCATCGTCGTCGTTCAGGTAGTGACGCAGCGGCAGAAATGCTTCCTGCTCCAACAGGGCGGGCAGGCGATGCATCAGTTTCCAGCTCATGCTGGCTTTCGTGAAGGCGCTTTCCTGCGGAATATCTGGCAGCACCTGCACAAACATGTTCCAGATAAAGCTGGCGGGGAGCGGAAAATCAATGTTGGCCGCAATACCAAAGCTGCTCGCCAGTTCCATTTGTAGCCATTGCGCCATACCGGGGCTTTGTACCAGAACCTGTTCAGCCGCCAGCGGGTCTGTAAGGGGTTCTGATTTAATCAACGTGACCGCCAGATCTTTTAACAGGTCAAGCTGATTGGAGTGGTAAACCCGGAACATGAAGACTCCTGATAAATTAAAAACGACGCAGCCCGGTCACTCTACCCTGTATCGTTGGGGATGCCTACCGCAAGGACATAATCAGGGAGATGTGCAATCCAACCTTGCCAGTGACGCAGTGCGCTGCTGTGGACCACGGACGGTTGCGCGTTCCAGTACACAGCCTCCCGGCTGAAGTTGCTGCTGACGCTGAATCTGCCAGCCGGGTACATCGTGTCCAAGCAACGCCTGCCCCGCCACCCGCCATGCCTGACGTTGTTGCCATTGTTGGCTAAAGCTCAACGTTAATGCCCGATGATAATGCAGCAACGCGCTGATGCTCATCGCCAGCAACAGCATCGCGACCAGCGTTTCCGCCAGACTAAATCCCTGTTGCTGCCTGGCATAATGCGGCGTCGGCCAGCGGGCAGTAGTCAATCCAGCCCTGCGCCCGTGGTTTGAGCTGATTCCCCTGAATTGACACCCAATGCCACAGTGCCAGCTCCCGTTCCGTTCCATGTCCCTGCAATAAACCATTGTCACCCTCCATCCGTAGCAGACAACTGCGCCACTTTTCGGCTGCCCAATCCTGACATTGCCAGCCCTGGCTGTGCGGCCAGTGTTGCACTGTCCCCCATTGCAATGCGCCCGCTGCCTGCCAGAAATCCTGATGATAGTGTTGTTCATCCGCAACCAGCACCATGTCCTGTGCCAGCCGGGTACGTGTAGCCTGTAAGGTCAGGCCCCCCATTAGCAACACCATCAGCACCATTCCCAGCGTACTGTTTCCAGCCTGATTCACAGGTTCTCCCCCGTTACCCAGCTCTCCTGCGTAAGTGATTGTTCAGCCACCTTGCCCGTCAGCTGCACCATCAGGCGCCTTGCCTCCCGCTCAACTCTGAACTGTTCCACCGCAAGAAACTCAGGGTCGGTCAAACGCTCCCAGCCATTGCCATTGCAGTCATCCACGCCACGCTGCATTTCAAGCTGACCACTGCGTAATCGGTAACCATAAAAATCACTGTCGCTATGGCCAACGCCTTCCCAGCGGCCATTGCTGTTTTCATCCCAGCGCAACAAGACACAACTGCCGTTTTCCCGGATGGTCAGTGGCGGGCCACTGCATTCCCCATTGCAATAACCCGCTCGCCGCAACGCTTTTTGTAGCGTTTGCGTGATTTGCTGTAGTTCCTGTTGCAGTTGTACACGCTGTAGTAAACGCAGGTTTTCTGCCAGCAACAGCGGTAAAAAACGCCCGGCACTTACCATCAACACCGCCCCCACCGCCATTGCCATCAACATTTCCAACAAGCTAAAACCGGCCTGGTTTATTCGCATCCCTTCTCTCCCGGCTGGCAGGCGCGAATACGTGCTCGCGCTGAAATGATCACCCGCCAGCGGCCGGCGCTGCTTTCAACATCAATACTGCCAGCCCGTGCTACATCGCGGCGGCCATAGAATCCTGGCTCACCGATGATGCTGACCAGCTTCACACCGGCATGTGGTGGGACAAATATCCAACGAGATGTTGACTGACAACCGTCCAACGGACGCGGACCGCTGCCGATACAGCCCGGATTCCCTGGTTGCAGCCACAGGCTGGCCTCGGCATTTTGCCAACTGGCCCAGGCACGCAGCCGTAATAAAAAGCCCTGGAGTTGCAGCACGCTTTCCCGAAGTTGTTGCTGTTGTTGCCAGCGTTGCCATCCCTGCATCGCGCCCAGACTCAGCACGCCCGCAATCACCATCACCACCAACAGTTCCGGCAAGGTAAAGCCGTTTTCATCGTTTCTGTTCATGGTCGTCAGAATGCGTGCCTGGCGTGTTTCGCTCAAGGCGAGAAAATGTACTCTGGAAAAGAGTACGCAGGAAATACCAGGTGAATACAGTGGGTTACAGAATTTTGCGAGGGCGATCTGAAAAGGTACGCGCGGCGCGATAAATAGCGCCGCGACGGGACACACTACGCGGTATTAGATCGCGACCGGCGCTTTGATGGCCGGATGGGGATCGTAACCTTCAATCTCGAAATCTTCGAACTGATAGTCAAAGATAGAGGCAGGTTTACGTTTGATGATCAGCTTCGGCAGAGGGCGCGGTTCACGGGTCAGTTGCAGGCGCGCCTGCTCCAGATGGTTGCTGTACAAATGGGTATCGCCACCGGTCCAGACAAAATCACCCACTTCCAGGTCACACTGCTGCGCCACCATATGCACCAGCAACGCGTAGCTGGCGATGTTGAATGGCAGACCAAGGAAGATATCGCACGAACGCTGATAAAGCTGGCAAGAGAGCTTGCCGTTCGCTACGTAGAACTGGAAAAATGCGTGGCAAGGTGCCAGCGCCATCTGGTCCAGTTCACCTACGTTCCATGCCGAAACAATGATTCGGCGCGAATCCGGGTCACGTTTCAACTGCTCAATCACCCGGCTAATCTGGTCGATTTGTTCGCCATTGGCGCTGCCCCAGCTGCGCCACTGCTTACCATACACCGGACCAAGATCGCCGTTCTCATCCGCCCACTCATCCCAGATGGTGACCTTGTTATCCTTCAGATAACCAATGTTGGTATCACCTTGCAGAAACCAGAGCAGCTCATGAATGATCGAGCGCAGATGACACTTCTTGGTGGTGACCAGCGGGAAACCATCCTGCAAATTGAAACGCATCTGGTGGCCAAAAATGGAAAGCGTGCCGGTACCGGTACGGTCGGCCTTTTCTGCGCCTTCATTCAGCACATGTTGCATCAAATCCAGATACTGTTTCATTTTACCTCGCGGGGTTGTTGCTGCGGGCGACGACGATACGCCCAAACCATCATAATCACACCGGCCAGAATCATCGGAGTAGAGAGAATCTGCCCCATGCTGATACCACCGTCGAACAGACCCAACTGGGCATCCGGCTGGCGGAAGAATTCAACGATAATACGGAACGCACCGTAACCAATCAGGAACAGGCCGGAGACGCTACCCATCGGGCGCGGCTTGCGAATAAACAGATTGAGGATGATAAACAGCACCACACCTTCCAGCATCAATTCATACAGCTGCGACGGATGACGCGGCAACACGCCGTAGGTGTTCAGCAATGACTGATACTGCGGGTTAGTGGCAGCCAATGCCACATCCTCGCTGCGCGAACCGGGGAACAGCATGGCGAATTTAAAATCAGGTGCCACACGGCCCCACAGCTCACCGTTGATAAAGTTACCGAGACGGCCCGCACCCAGACCAAACGGGATCAGCGGCGCAATAAAATCAGAAACCTGGAAGAAGGTACGTTTGGTACGACGGGCAAACACCAGCATCACCACGATCACACCAATCAAGCCACCGTGGAATGACATGCCGCCATCCCAGACTTTAAACAGATAGAGCGGATTCTCAAGGAACAGCGGCAGGTTATAGAACAGCACATAACCAATTCGCCCGCCGAGGAAAACGCCAAGGAAACCGGCGTACAGCAGGTTCTCCACTTCCTCTTTCTTCCAGCCGCTACCAGGCTTGTTAGCGCGACGCACCGCCAGCCACATAGCGAACACAAAACCCACCAGATACATTAAACCGTACCAGTGGAGCGAAATCGGACCGACGGAGAAAATCACCGGGTCAAATTGGGGAAAAGCGATATAGCCGTTAGTCATCTTTCACCATGAAATTTTCTGCCCTGAAAACGGGTGTGGCCAAGGGCAATACAATCAAAGCTGCGCATCATAGCACAGCGGGTTTTCATACATATGCCGCAGAAATGTAAACCTTAACGACCACCACGGATCAATCCGCCCAGACCGCGCCGTTCCATAAACGCCGAAACCTGATGACGCACCTCCGACACCGTATTTGCCGCCACGCCCAGCTCGCTGAGCTTCTGTGCGTCCTCTTTATCGAGGTGGCGCAGCAGGTATTTGACGCGCGGAATGTTTTTTCCGTTCATGCTGAGGTGGTAATAACCCAGCCCCACCAGCAGCGCAACACACATCGGATCGCCGGCCATTTCACCACACAGACAGAGCTCAAGCTTGGCCTTGTGGGCTTCCTGAGCAATCAATTGCAACGCACGCAGCATCGCCGGATGCAGCGGATCGTAGAGGTTGGCGACACGGGTATTGTTACGATCCACCGCCAGCAGATACTGGGTAAGATCGTTAGTACCGACAGAGACAAAATCGATACGATCCGCCAGATGCGGGATCAGAAATAGCATCGACGGCACTTCGATCATCACACCAATGCGCGGCTTAGGAATCACGTAGCCCAGCATCTCTTCCACTTCCCGTCCGGCGCGGTCGATCAGGCGACGTGCTTCTTCGATCTCGTCGATATGGCTGATCATCGGCAACAGAATGCTGAGATTGCCAGACGCCGCATTGGCGCGCAGCATGGCGCGGACCTGCACCAGAAAAATTTCTGGCTGATCAAGTGTTAAACGGATACCACGCCAGCCCAGGCTGGGGTTCTCTTCGCTGATTGGCATATACGGCAGCTGCTTATCTGCGCCGATATCCAGGGTACGTAACGTCACCGGTTTGTTGTGGAACAGCTGCAACATGCCCTGATATTGCGCCACCTGCTCCTCTTCTGACGGGAAGCCGTTTTGCAACATAAAGGGAATTTCGGTGCGATACAGGCCAATCCCATCAACCCAACTGTCGAGCGCCTGTTCATGTTCCGGGCTAAGACCGGCGTTCAGCATGACCTGCACCCGTTCGCCGCTTTTCAGTTCGCCCGGCTGCTCCACCACATCTTCGGCCATTTTACTCAGCGCATTTTCTTCGCTGATTAGCCTTTGGTACTCCTGCACCAGCACCGGTTCAGGATCGATCAACAACTCGCCGCGATAACCGTCAACGATCAGTAAGCGTTTGTTGAGCTGGGCTGGCAGGATATCTGCCCCCATCACCGTCGGGATACCCATTGCTCGCGTCAGGATCGCCGCATGGGAGTTCGCAGCGCCGTCACGCACCACCACACCTGCCAGGCGTTCATGAGGCAACTCGGCCAGGGTGGTCGCGGTCAATTCATCGGCCACCAGAACAAAACGTTCTGGCCAGGCATTGGTGCCGACCAGGGTATCATCGAGGTGGAATAACAGGCGCTGACCCAATACCCGCAAATCCCCGGCGCGCTCGCGCAGATATTGATCCTGCAAGCTGGCAAATTGCGCGGCAAACTTCTCGATCACCGTTTTGACTGCCCATTCGGCCACCGATCCTCGTTCGATCTCGGCGAACAGATCTTTTTTCAGTCGGGCATCCGTCAGCAGGTGCGAATAGAGATCGAAGATCGCCGCACTCTCTTTCTGCACGCTGGCGGTAAAACGTTTACTGAAGCGACGAAATTCATTGGCGGCCTCGCTCATGGCGACCGCCAGACGATCGCGTTCGCGCTGCACATCCAGCGTAGAAGCGGCGGAAACCTGATCGAGCAACGGTTGGGTTTCATCCACCCAACCCGGCGCCACCGCCACACCGGGCGCTGCGGCAATGGCTTTTACCCGTGACTGGCGAAATTGGCCGAACAGCTGGCCAAGCTGCGACTGCGACAGCAAAGCCGCCATTTGCGTTGCCAGCGTAACCAGAAAGGATTCTTCGCTTTCGTCAAACTGACGATGTTCACGCTGCTGCACCACCAGCACACCCAGCAGCTGGCGGCGGCTGATAATAGGCACGCCGAGGAAGGAGCGGTAACGCTCCTCTTTCACTGAGGGGATGTATTTGAAGCTGGGATGGCTCTGCGCATCGGCGAGGTTAATCGGCTCGGCGAGACGACCAACCAACCCGACAATACCTTCGTCAAACGCCAGCGTGACCGTGCGGCCACGCGGTTTTTTCAGCCCGCGCGTCGCCATCAGGTAGTAGCAACGCCGATCGTGATCGGCAAGATAGACCGAGCAAACCTCGGTCTCCATCGCAAGGCAAATCTCGTTTACCAGCAGGTCGAGTGCTTCATTCAGACGCGGCGCACTCGCCACTTTTTCAACTATTTCGCGCAACTGAGTGAGCATAAAGGGCGTGGCCTATCCTCTTTTACGTCGATGGGCTGCGGCATTGCGCTGCTGCCCCGCACTCTCCTGCATAGACATCACCACGCCAGCGAATTCCTTCATTACGCGACGGTAGACATCACGTTTGAAGGAGACAACCTGACGCACCGGATACCAGAAGCTGACCCAGCGCCAGCCGTCGAACTCTGGCGTGCTGCTGTGTTGCACATTGATATCCGCGTCACTACACATCAACTGCAGAAGAAACCACTTTTGTTTCTGGCCGATACATACCGGCTTTGTGTCCCAACGCACCAAACGTTTTGGCAATTTGTAACGTAACCAGTTACGGGTTGAAGCAAGTATTCGAACATCTTTACGGTGCAAACCCACTTCTTCAAACAGTTCGCGATACATCGCCTGTTCTGCGGTTTCACCGGGATTGATGCCTCCCTGAGGAAATTGCCAGGAGTGCTGTCCAAAGCGCCTGGCCCATAACACTTGTCCCTGCCTGTTACAGATTACGATACCAACATTCGGGCGGTAGCCATCATCATCGATCACTGGACTACCTCAAAGCTAAATTTGAATAGTCTGATTGTTTCACACTCCTTACAGGCGGTAAACCACTGGATATCAGGGGAGATGACGGAACAATTACAGGATAACTCACAGAGTTTAGCCAAGTTATAAACAGCGATGGGGTTTTTCAGGCGATCTTATGCACCTTTTCTGTGGATAGCTTTGTGCAGAACACGGGAATTAAATGAATAACCGGTTAGGAAAAGTCTTATCAAGACAGGACCAGACAATATTAAAAATCTTTATAATCATAATGATAAAATAAAAAACACGAAATTCACATCCAGAAACCGAGGCTTTGTAAAACCGCCCCTTAGCGAACTGGTCAAAGATCGACCTCCGTCGTTTTTATCCACAGAGAATGACCTAAACCTGGTCAGAAATGGGAAAAAAAGCCAACAAATCACTAAAGTCAAGGCTGGAAATCGAAACAGGGGTACAGGAAAGTGGGGGTTATCCCATCTTTCTGTGGATAACTGGGTTTAAGATCCTGTTTATTGTCGATAACAAACCGGGATAACCTGCCACCGCTGCGGTAAAGGCTGGGTGAGGGTGAATAAAAAAGTATGCCGAATCATGCTATTATCTTCAGGCCCGGCGGTTATGAAATGTGGACAACCTTTCTGGCAGCCTGCTGTTTATCATTTAACCAACACGAGCAAAACCATGAGTTCCCCAGCTTTTCCTCCCGCAACGCCGCAAAACGAAGCGGAGTTACTGCAACGTGCACAACAACTGGCAGGCCAGACTTTCGCCGCGCTGGCGGCCCAGCTTAACCTGCCGATGCCCGCCAATCTGAAACGGGATAAGGGCTGGGTGGGGATGCTGCTGGAATTGCATCTCGGTGCCAGCGCGGGCAGTAAAGCGGAGCAGGATTTCGCCCATCTCGGCATCGAGTTGAAAACCATTCCGATCGATGCCCTGGGAAAACCGCTGGAGACCACCTTCGTATGTGTTGCACCGCTCACCGGGAACAGCGGCGTTACCTGGGAAACCAGCCATGTGCGCCATAAGCTGGCACGGGTGTTGTGGATCCCGGTTGAAGGCGATCGCACCTTGCCGCTGGCGGAACGTCGCGTCGGCTCACCGCTGCTATGGCAGCCAAATGCCGAAGAAGAGCAACAACTGCGCGAAGATTGGGAAGAGTTGATGGATATGATCGTGTTGGGCCAGGTGGAACGCATCACCGCTCGTCACGGTGCCTGGCTACAAATCCGCCCCAAAGCGGCAAACAGTAAAGCACTGACCGAAGCCATCGGTGCTCACGGCGAGCCTATCATGACGCTCCCGCGCGGCTTTTATCTGAAGAAAAGTTTTACCGGACCACTGCTGGCGCGCCATTTTTTGCTGCCGTAACCGGGGCGTCAACGATATCGTGTATAATCGCCGTTTAACTTTCGTTTAGGATTAAATCTACACATGTTTGACTGGATTGCAGATCCGAATGCCTGGCTGGCGTTGGGAACGTTAACCATACTGGAAGTGGTGCTGGGCATTGATAACATCATCTTCCTTTCTCTGGTGGTCGCTAAACTCCCCAAACATCAACAAAATCGCGCTCGCCGTCTGGGGCTGATGGGTGCCATGCTGATGCGTATCGGGTTGCTGGCCTCGATTGCCTGGGTGGCCCGCCTGACCAATCCCCTGTTTTCACTGATGGACCACGCCTTCTCGGCGCGTGATTTGATTCTGCTGTTCGGTGGCCTGTTTTTGCTGTGGAAATCGAGCATGGAGATTCATGAGACGATCGAAGGTGGAGAAGAGGAACATAAAACCAACGTCCATTCATTCTTCGGGGCCATCGTGCAGATTATGCTGCTGGACATTATTTTCAGCCTCGATTCTGTCATTACTGCTGTCGGTCTGTCGGACCATCTGATCATTATGATGATGGCGGTGGTGATTGCCGTGCTGATGATGATGTTTGCCGCGCGAACCATTGGCGAGTTTGTTGACCGACATCCATCGGTGAAAATGCTGGCGCTGGCGTTTCTGATTTTGGTGGGCTTTACCCTGATTCTGGAGAGTTTTGGCGTCCATGTACCAAAAGGTTACATTTATTTTGCCATGTTCTTCTCGATGGCGGTGGAGTGCCTCAACCTGATGCGCGGCAAGAAAGGCGCGGCCTGACAAAGTCAAGGGCGAGTTATTCTCGCCCACTGATTTTAAGAATCATGCGATTACCTCAAACGCCCAAAACATTTATTACTACACTTTTGCTGTTGAAGCTGTGTAGGGAGTGGCGAATGAAAGGGTTGGTAAGTGTAGTGGGGTTAGTGCTGGCGGCGTTGGTGTTAAGCGGTTGCAGCAGTGATTACGTGATGGCGACCAAAGATGGTCGCATGATTATGACGGAAGGTAAGCCGTCGATTGATAAAGACACCGGCCTGGTGCAGTACACCGACGAAAAAGGCCATGAGATGCAGATCAATGGTGACGAGGTCTCCACCATCATTGAGCGTTAAGTGCCAAATTTCATCGCCTGCGGTATTTTTCCAGTTGTGCAGGCGATTTCCCGAACTTTCCCCCCTTCCTTCCGCGCCGATCAACGCGCTATAGTCCCACAGGACACAACATTCCATTCCATAATGAAAAAAGGAAGCCGGCAATGCACTATCACCGTATCCCCCATAGCACGCTGGAAGTGAGTCAGCTGGGGTTGGGAACCATGACGTTTGGTGAGCAGAACAGCGAAGCCGATGCTCATGCGCAACTGGATTATGCTGTCAGCCAGGGGATCAACCTGATTGATACCGCAGAAATGTATCCGGTGCCGCCGCGCCCGGAAACTCAGGGATTAACTGAACAATATATTGGCAGCTGGCTGAAAAAGCGTGGCAGCCGTGACAAGATCATCCTCGCCAGCAAAGTGGCAGGTCCGGTACGTGGCGCGGATGCCTCCATTCGCCCTAACCAGGCGCTGGACCGTAAAAATATCCGTGAAGCGCTGGAAGCCAGCCTGAAGCGCCTGAATACCGACTATCTCGATCTCTATCAGCTCCACTGGCCGCAGCGCCAGACCAATTTCTTTGGCAAGCTGGGTTATCAATATACGGAATCGACCGTACCGGTGACGTTGCTGGAAACGCTGGAAGCGCTGACCGAGCAGGTTCGTGCCGGCAAGATTCGCTATATCGGCGTCTCGAACGAAACCGCCTGGGGCGTGATGCGTTATCTGCAACTGGCGGAAAAACATGAACTGCCGCGCATCGTCACCATTCAGAATCCCTACAGCCTGCTGAATCGCAGCTTCGAAGTGGGTCTGGCGGAGATCAGCCAGCATGAAGGCGTAGAGCTGCTGGCATACTCCAGCCTGGCATTTGGTACCCTGAGTGGTAAGTATCTGAACGGTGCCAAACCTGCTGGTGCGCGTAACACCCTGTTCAGTCGCTTTACCCGCTATAGCGGCGAGCAGTCGCAACAAGCGGTAGCGGCCTATGTTGCGCTGGCGAAGCAGCACAATCTCGATCCTGCGCAGATGGCACTGGCTTATGTCCGTCAACAACCCTTCGTTGCCAGCACCCTGTTAGGGGCGACCACGCTGGAACAGCTGAAGACCGATGTTGAGAGTTTTAATCTGACGTTAAATGCGGACGTGCTGGAAGGCATTGAAGCGATTCACCGCCAGTTTACTTACCCGGCGCCTTGATACGCACACTCAACATCCCAAGCGTACCATCATCCGTAGCGGCGCGATTTATCGCGCAGCTACGTTCGAACCCATCGCTGCTAGCGCCGCCCTTTCAACCATAAAACTGCGATAGCCACAGCGAATATCGCGCCGAAACCAACCCCGGTCGCCACTGCCGGTGCCCCCAGCTTAATCGCCAGCGTATACAGCCCCAGCATCAGCAACATCGCGGTGTTTTCACCGAGGTTCTGCACGGCAATTGCATTGCCCGCCCCGACAGTGGCTTTACCGCGCTCTTGCAACAGCGCGTTGAGCGGCACCACGAAGAACCCGCCCAGCGCACCAATCAGCATCAGAATCAGGTACGCATGCAACAAGCTGTGCTGCAAGGAAAACACCACCACCATCACGCCAATCAGCACCCCGGCAGGCATGCAGCGGCGTACGGTTTGCAGCGTCACCAGCTTTGCTGCCGCAGCCGCGCCAATCACGATACCTATCGCCACCATCGCATTCAGCGTGGTCGGGGTTTTGTTATCGCTGATACCCAGCGCCACGGGCACCCACAGCACCAGCAGAAAACGCAGTGTTACCCCTGCGCCCCAGAACAGGCTGGTACCCATCAATGAAAAACGGGTTTCGCCATTACGCCACAGCAACAACGTTGCCTGAGTAAAATTGCGCAGCATCATGCCAAAGTGCCAGCTCTGGCCGGGACGTGCTGCCAGCAAACGCGGGATAAACAGGTTTGCGACGACCGCCAGGCCGTAAGTAAGTGCACACACCGCCAGCGCTGCCAGCAGATGCCAGTCCGCCAGAATGCCACCCGCAACCGACCCCAGCAGGATCGCCGCAATGGTCGAGCCCTCCATCAGTCCGTTGGCTTTGACCAACTTATCACCCTGCGTGATTTCACCCAGAATGCCATATTTGGCCGGAGAATAGGCCGCCGCGCCCACCCCTACCAGGGTGTATCCAAGGAACGGATTGAAACCAAAACAGATAATCAACGCCCCTAACAGCTTCAGGCTGTTAGCAAACATCATCACACGACCTTTGGCGAAGCTGTCGGCCATCTGCCCAACAAAAGGCGCGAGCAGAATGTAAGTGGCTACAAACAACATTTGCAGAATCGGCTGACTCCAGTCGGGATAGAACTGGTTTTTCAGCACCGCGAGGGTGGCAAATAACAACGCATTATCGCCAAACGCCGAGAGAAACTGCGCCACAATCACCGCCATCATGCCACGCGACAACAGCGGCGTATCCGGATTTACCGCCTGGCTCATGCCTGCTCCTCTTCGGCCAGTTTTTTCAGGCTGACATAGTCAGGTTTACCGCTGCCGAGTATCGGCAAAGGTTTCAGCACACGGATATCACGCGGCAACGCCAGTTCTGGCGCCCCCAACTCACGGGCCGCATGTTTGAGCATCTCGCGATCCAGCTCGCTGTCAGTGGTGAACAGCACCAGCGCCTCTCCACGGTTGCCATCGGGTCGCAACGATGCGGCATGTTGTTTTTCTGGTGAGGCTTTCAACGCAATCTGCTCGACAATTTCCAGCGAAACCATCTCTCCGGCAATTTTCGCGAAGCGTTTGGCGCGGCCCTGAATCTGGCAGAACCCTCCCTCATCAAAGCTGACGATGTCGCCGGTATCATACCAACCCGGCTCCATCTCACCTTCACCGTTATCGGCTACTGGCGGCTCCAGCACACCGGGATTTTCCACGCGCAGATAACCGTTCATCACGTTTGGCCCACGCAGTTGCAGGCGACCGCCCTGCTCAATACCCGGCACCGAAATCAGACGCGAGTCCATCCCCGGCAGAATTCGGCCTACAGTGTGCGATTTTGCCGCCATCGGCACGTTAATCGCCACCACCGGTGCGCACTCGGTCACACCATAGCCTTCGAGAATACGGATGCCGTATTTCTCCATATAAATCTGACGTGTGCCTTCCTGCAATTTTTCCGCCCCCGCCACTACGTAGCGAAGACGGGCAAAATCGTACGGGCTGGCAAAGCGTGCATAGTTGCCGAGGAAGGTGGAGGTGCCGAACAGCACGGTACAGTTGCGGTCATATACCAGCTCCGGCACCACGCGATAATGCAGCGGGCTGGGGTAAAGGAACACCTGCGCACCGGTCAGCAGCGGCGTGAAAAGCCCCACGGTCAGACCAAAGGCGTGGAACAGTGGCAACGCTGACATAAAACGGTCACGCGGGGTGAAATCGGCAACGGTGCGAATCTGCTCAACATTCGCCAGCAGGCTTTTATGCGAATGCACCACTCCTTTGGGATTGCCTTCCGAGCCGGAGGTAAACAGCACCATCGCGGCCTCTTCAGGCTTTTGCGCCACCAGCGCACGACGTGGCATCAGCAGATGGCTGAGGATCCACAGTTTATCTTTGGTGGTGACGGTCGATCGCAGATCTTCGAGGAAGATCCACTGCACGTCCGTCAAACCTTCGGGCAGATGCCACAGGTTGCCTTTATCAAGGAACTGACGCGAGGTGAAGACCGTTTTCACCTGTGAGGCGGTCAACGCTGCGCGCATCCCGTTAACCCCGGCGGTGTAATTGAGCATGGCCGGGATGCGTCCACGCAGCGAAGCCCCCAGAATGGCCGCAGCGGTCACGGTGGCATTCGGCAGCAGCAGGCCGACATATTCGCCCTGACGACTGTAGCGCTCGAGGATACGGCCCACGCCGAGCGCTTTTTTCAGCAATCCGGTGTAGCTGTCGGTTTTGAAGTTGATGTCCTCGATGCACGGCTTAAACAGACCGTAGCGGGTACGCGCATTGAGGAATGCCTCAAACAGCGTTTCCCGTGGCCGCACCGCCATACGCGCTTCCATCATCACATGATGTAAATGCTCGCCAGCCAGGATACGCCGCTCACGCGCGCGTTTGGCTTCCGGCATCGGGATAACCGTCGCAGGTAACACACTCAGGGTAATACGCGGAAACAGACGGCGCTTAAATACGCCGGCAAGGCGACCAAACGGGGTATATTCCGCGCCTTCGATGCGCATTGGCACCACGGTGGCACCCGATTTCGCTGCCACAAAGCCAGCGCCACTGTAGATTTTCATCAGCGAAGCGGTGACGGTAATACGCCCTTCCGGAAATATCACCACCGGGCGGCCTTCGTTGATCAGACGCACCAGATGTTTAATCGACATCGGTTTGGTGGGGTCAAGCGGCACGAAGTCGATGAGCGGCTTGAGGATACGCATAAACCATTGATCGCTGATCGATGAATAGACGGCGAACACCGGTTTGATCGGCAGAAAAAGTGCCACCAGCACGCCATCGAGAAATGACATGTGGTTAGGGGTGATCAACACCTTGGGTTTGTTCAGTACCGTCAGATCACCGCGCAGCTCGACGCGCCATAACAGGCGGCAGAGGAAACGCAGACAGGTGAATAACATGCCAGCTCCTTAGCAGTCGTTAAAAATGGCCCCTACGATGCAGGATTCAGGGATTTTCGACAAGTAGCGGCGCGATTTATCGCGCGGGGCTGCACGATAAATCGTGTTACGTGTCAGGCAGCGGTTTGGCACTGAGAGGGTTCCGCCCGCCAGGCATTAGGCAGTTTCAGCCGCAACGTGCAGGCGGACGGGCAAAGGTCCGAGGGCGCGGACCTTTGCAATCCGCGCCTTGCGCCGTCCTCGCGCAGCGCATAGCGCTGTGCCCTCGCTTATCACTCAGGCCATACGGCACGCGCGGATTCGCCATCCCTGGCTCATTCCGCTCTCTCGCCGCATCCATGCGGCTCGTCCTGGCCTTCCCTCTGCGCTCGGCCGCCCACCCCATCGCCTGAAAGCCAGGTGCTCTCTTAATTGCGCGATAAATCGCGCCGCTACAAATGGCAGCACGTTACCCGTAGCGGCGCGATTTATCGCGCAAAAAAAAGAGGCTGGCGCAGGGCCGGGGAGTGCAAAGGGTGCGGCCAGTCACCCTTTGCTCGGTCGCCGCACCGGCGAGCTGCAACTACATCAGCCTATGGCGAACGAAACCCGCACCAGCCGTTATTGCGATTTATCCGCCTGCCAACCCCCACCCAGCGCGGCTATCAACTCTACGCTGGTCACCCATTGGGTGCTTTGCGTTGACAGCAGGGTCTGCTGCTCACTCAGGCTGCTGTTTTCAGTGGTGGCAACGTCGAGATAATCGATCATCCCCGCCTCATACTGATTCCGCGTCACGCGTGCCGATTCCTGCGCAGCAGCAGTAGACAGTTGCAGTGAAACCAGTTCGCCTTTCAGCGTGTTCAGCTCCACCAGGTAATCCTCCACTTCCTGCATCCCTTCCAGCACCGCCTGGCGATAGCTGGCGACACTGGCGTCGTAAGAAGCCCTCGCCTGTTCCACTTTCGCCGAGGTGGCACCAAAGTCCAGCAGCGTGCCGCTCAGTTCCGGGCCAAGCGACCAGACACGGTTCGGCAGCGAGAACAGATTACTGAAGGTTGATGAACTGACGCCGCCACTGGCGCTCAGGGTCAGATCCGGGTAGTAACCGGCAATCGCTACCCCCACCGCCGCATTGGCTGCCGCGACGTTACGTTCGGCATAGGCGATATCAGGGCGGCGTTGCAACAACTGCGACGGAATGCTGTTGGGGATCTCCGGTAAGGTCGCTTCCAGCTTCGCCACCGGCAGTGAGAAATCCGCCGGGGCACGGCCAATCAGCAACGCAATGGCGTGCTCCAGTTGGGCGCGCTGCCACTGGTAATCCTGCGCCGAGGCACGGGCGCTCTCCAGTTGCATCTGAGCCTGCGCCAGGGTGGCGCGTGATTCGCTGCCTGCCTGATATTTGTTCTGAATCACCGTCAGGTAACGCTGATAGGCATCAACACTGCGCTGATACAGGGCGATCTTTTCGTCCATGATGCGCAACTGGAAATAGTCCTGCGCCAGTTCGGACTGGGCGCTGAGGGTGATATTCGCCAGTTCCGCCGCACTCGCCTGAGCGCTGGCTTTGTTCTCTTCCAGCGTGCGGCGCAGTTTGCCCCACAGATCCAGTTCCCAACTGGCGCTCAGCTCAGCCTGATGGCTGTTGCTGACGCTGCGCTGCCCGGTGGTACTGGCACGGCTGCCACTGCGGGTGCTGCTGGCGTCATAGCTGACCGATGGGAACAACTCGGCGCGTGACTGCCCCGCCAGTGCCTGGGCTTCACGATATTGCGCCGCATAGTTGGCAACGTTCTGGTTGGAGATGCTGACCTGACGCAGCAAGCTGTCGAGCGTGGCATCGTGGTAGACCGACCACCATTCACCTTTGCTCTTATCATCCTGCGGCATGGCCTGAGTCCAGCCTTTGGCCTCTTTAAAATGGGTCGGCATCGCCATCGTCGGACGCTGATAATCAGGGCCAACGGTACAGCCTGCCAGCAACAGCGCCATAACGATCGGGGTAACAGATAACGACATTTTCATGGATCAGGATTCCGCATGACGCAACCGCCGCCACTGACGTTTCGTGGCGCGGCTCAGACTATCGAGCCAGAGATAAACAACCGGCGTGGTAAACAGGGTAAGAAGTTGGCTGAGCGCCAGACCACCGGCAATCGCCATACCAAGCGGGCTACGCAGATCGGCGTCACCACCGCTGCCCAGCGCCAGTGGCAAGGCACCAAAGAACGCCGCTAGCGTGGTCATCATGATTGGACGGAAGCGCATCAGACAGGCCTGCGTAATCGCCTGTTGTGGCGTCAGGCCAAGGCGGCGCTCCGCATCGATGGCGAAGTCGATCATCATAATGGCGTTCTTTTTCACGATACCGATCAACAAGATGATGCCAATGAGCGCAATCACCGTCAGTTGCGTATTGGTCAGCAACAGCAGCAACAGCGCCCCCACCCCTGCCGAGGGCAGCGTCGACAGGATGGTGATCGGGTGGATATAGCTTTCATACAACACGCCCAGCACGATATACACCGCCGCCAGCGCTGCCAGAATCAACCACGGCATGGTGGCCGTCAGTTGGGCAAAGGCCGCCGCCGTCCCGGCAAAGCCCGCCTGAATCGTCGAAGGCAGGCCCAGTTTCGCCATCGCCTGCTTAATCAGCGCCTGCGCCTGTTCCAGCGACACGCCGTCATTCAGGTTAAAGGCAATGGTGCTGGTCGCTGACTGGCCCTGATGCGCCACCGACAACGGCGCGTTGCCGCCCTTAAAGGTGGCGAATGCCGAAAGCGGCACGCGATCGCCGCTGTCATTCACCACAAACAACTGTTGCAAAATGTCCGGGTCACGGGTGTAGCTATCCTGCAACGACATCACCACATGGTATTGGTTGAGCGTGTGGTACAGCGTGGCAATTTGTCGCTGGCTGAAGGAGTTATTCAGCATGGTGTCGATCATCTGCACGTTAACGCCCAGCATCTTCGCCCGATCGCGATCGATGTTGATCACCACTTCCTGACCGCCGGTTTGCGAGTCGGAATCGACGCTGTTTAGCTGCGGGATCGCTGCCAGCGCCGCCTGCACTTTGGGTGTCCAGGTACGCAGCAGGTCAAGATCGTCGGCTTGTAAGCTGTATTGATAGGTGGCGTTGGCGCTACGGCCACCAATATGCAGATCCTGCGCCGCCATCAGGAACATCTGCCCACCGGCAATATGGCTGGTTTTCATGCTCAGGCGGTTAGCCACTTCGGTCGCGGTCGCGCTGCGCTGATCAAAATCCTTCAGACGCACAAAGAAGTTGGCGCTGTTACGCGAACCAAACATGCCGCTCCCCATTGATGACATCACGCTCTCCACCGCCGGGTCGGACTGGATGATTTTGGTGAACTCCAGCATCTTCGGCTTCATTGCCTGGAACGAGATGTTCTGGTCGGCGCGCAACGCGCCCATCAGCAGGCCGGTATCCTGGTTGGGGAAGAAGCCCTTCTGTACCACCGAATAGAGGAACAGGTTGAGCAACACGGTCAGCACCAGGCTAAACATGGTGATTTTCTGGTGTGTCATCACCCACGCCAGACCGCGCGAGTAGGCGGCCAGCAGCGCATTGAGCTGGTTTTCAATGAACTGATACACCGGGTGCGGGCGTTGGGTGACTTTCGGTTTGGCCTTCAGCAGGCGCGCGCACAACATCGGCGTCAGGCTGAGCGAGACAAACATCGAGATCAGCAGCGAGATGGTCAGTGTTACCGCAAACTCACGGAACAGACGCCCGACAATGCTGCCCATCAACAAGATAGGAATAAACACCGCAATCAACGACATGGTCATCGACAGCACGGTGAAACTCACCTCCTGCGCACCCCGTAAGGCGGCACGCAGCGGGCTAAGCCCTTCTTCGATATGGCGGGTGATATTTTCCAGCACCACAATCGCATCATCAACCACAAAACCGGTGGAGATGATCAGCGCCATCAGTGACAGGTTATCGAGGCTATAGCCAAGTAAATACATCACCGCACAGGTGCCAATCAGCGACACCGGCAGCGCCAGCGCCGGGATTACTACCGCCTGCACGTTACGCAGGAAGATAAACACCACCGCAATCACCAGCATCACGGCAATCAACAGCGTCTCTTCGGTGTCGTACAGAGATTCGCGCACCGTCGGCGAACGGTCTACCACCACCTTCAACTGGGTATCGGCGGGCAGATCTTTTTCCAGCTCCGGCAACTGGGCTTTGATGGCGTCGATGGTATCGAGCATGTTAGCCCCCGCCTGGCGCTTAATCCCCACCATCACCGACGGGGTAGCGTTAAGGAAACCGGCCTGGTACTTGTCTTCTATCGAGTCATAGACGGTGGCGACATCATGCAGGCGTACCGCTTTGCCGTCTTTATAGGTGATGATCAGATTGCGGTACTGCGCCGCTTTATCCAGTTGGCCGTTGCTGTCCACCACCCAGGATTGGCTGTCACCTTGCAGGATGCCTTTCGGTAAGTTGGTGGTGCTGTCGGCAATGGCGGTACGCACCGTGTCCAGCGAGATTCCGTACTGCGTCAGTTTCTGCGGTTGCAGGTCGATACGCACCGCAGGCAGCGCACTGCCCATCAGCGACACTTCACCCACCCCTTGCACCTGGCTTACCGCCTGCTCAATCTTGCTCTCCGCCAGATCGTAGAGTTCACCTGGGGTACGGGTCGCCGATACCAGCGCCAGCATCACAATCGGCGCATCCGACGGGTTGGCTTTGCGATAGGTCGGTAGCGATTCCATTGAACTGGGCAGCAAACTGCGTGCCGCGTTAATCGCCGCCTGCACATCACGCGCTGCGCCGTTGATATCGCGGTCCAGTTCAAACTGCAAAATAATGGTACTGGAACCCTGCGAGCTGCTGGAGGTCATCTCGGTGATACCGGCGATTTGGCCGAGCGAGCGCTCCAGCGGTGTCGCCACCGTGGCGGCCATGGTTTCCGGGCTGGCACCAGACAGACTGGCGCTGACCATAATGGTCGGGAAATCCACCTGCGGCAGCGGCGCTACCGGCAACAACCGGTAGCCCAGCAGGCCGAGCAGCATGATCGACAGCGTCAGCAGTAAGGTGGTAACCGGGCGGAAGATAAACAGCCGCGTCAAATTCATTGCTCGCCTCGCGCCTGCTGTTGTTTGCGTTGCACGAAACGCTTGCCGCGCTGCGCCCAACCATCAAACCACAGGTAGATCACCGGGGTGGAGAACAGCGTCAGCACTTGGCTGACGATCAATCCGCCGACAATCACCAGGCCGAGCGGCTGACGCAGTTCTGCGCCAGAGCCGGAGGCCAGCATCAGCGGCAACGCACCGAGCAGCGCCGCCATCGTGGTCATCAGAATCGGGCGGAAACGCAATAAACACGCCTGATGAATAGCATCGCGTGGACTCATCCCCTGTTTGTTTTCCGCTTCCAGCGCAAAGTCGATCATCATAATCGCGTTCTTCTTCACGATACCGATCAGCAGGATCACCCCGATCAACGCAATCAGGCTGAACTCGCTGCCAGCCAGCAGCAGCGTCAACAGCGCTCCGACCGCCGCCGATGGCAGCGTGGAGAGGATGGTCACCGGATGGATAAAGCTTTCGTACAGAATGCCCAGCACCACATACATGGTGATCAGCGCCGCCAGAATCAGCCACAGCGTGTTACTGGTGGCGCTCTGGAAGGCGGAAGTCTCACCTTGATAACGCAAGGTGATGCTCGAAGGCAGATTCAGTTGTTGCGTCACGTCGGCAATCGCTTTCTGCGCATCCTCCAACGAATAGTCGCTGTTGAGGTTGAACGACACCATCACCGCCGGGAACTGGTTCAGACGCATATGCATCAGTGAACCGGTGCGTTGATGAATGGTGGCGATCGAGGTCAGTTTCACCATACCGGTGGTGGTGCTGCTGCTCGAATCAGAACTGCTGGAGGTCGAACTGCTCGTGGTGCTGCTGGACGATGATGTCGTGGTGCTGCTGCTGGAGCTGCTATCGCTGGTGCTGGTGGTCGAGGGCAGCCAGACATCGTCGAACGAGGCTGGCGACTGCTGGAAACGCGGCGCCACCTCCAGTACCACGCGATACTGGTTCGCCTGGGTAAAGATGGTGGAAACCAGACGCTGACCAAAGCTGTTATACAGCGCAGTATCGACATCGGCAGCGGTAATGCCATAGCGCGCAGCTTTGTCGCGGTTCAGCTCCACGTACGCCACGCGCCCCTGATCCTGCAAATTGCTCACCACGCCGTTAAATTCCGGGCGTTTCTGTAACGCAGCAACCAGTTGTGGCGTCCATTTCACCAGGTTTTCGCTGTCGGCATCGTCGAGGGTGAACTGATACTGATTCGGTGTGACCTGGTCGTTGACCGTCAGATCCTGCGCCGGTTGCAGATAAAGCTGAATACCCGTCACCTGCGCGGCGGCTTGTTGCAGCTGCTTAATGACCACGTCGGCTTTATCATCACGCTCGCCAAACGGTTTGAGGTTGATCTGAATGCTGCCGCTGTTAAGGCTGGTATTGGTGCCGTCGATGCCGATGGTGGAGGAGAGGCTTTCCACCGAAGGATTCTTCAGAATCACCTGCGCCAGCGCCTGCTGACGTTTCGACATCTCATTAAAGGACACATCTTGCGACGCGATGGTCACACCCTGAATCAGGCCAGTATCTTGCGTCGGGAAAAAGCCTTTCGGGATAGCGATGTACAGCAACGCGGTAAGTGCGAAGGTTGCCAGCGCCACCAGCAACGTCAGCTTCTGGTGGTTAAGGACGATGGTCAGCATGCGGTCGTAACCGCGAATCAGCTTGTCAAAGAACTCGCCGCCCTTGCGCGAGAAGCGCGATTGTTTCTCCGGCGGGATATGCTGCAACAAATAAGCACACAGCATTGGGGTGAGCGTCAGCGACACTATCATCGACACCAGAATCGATACCGCAAGGGTGATAGCAAATTCGCGGAACAGACGCCCCACCACATCGCCCATAAACAGCAGCGGGATCAGCACCGCAATCAGCGAGAAGGTCAGCGAGATAATGGTAAAACCAATCTGCTGTGATCCTTTCAACGCCGCCTGCATTGGCGTTTCGCCCTCCTCCAGTCGCCGCGAGATGTTTTCCACCACCACGATGGCATCATCAATTACGAAGCCGGTGGCGATGGTCAGCGCCATCAGCGACAGGTTATTCAGGCTAAAGTCGGCCAGATACATCACGCCAAAGGTGCCAATCAACGACAGCGGCACCGCCACGCTGGGGATCAGCGTCGCCGCGATATTGCGCAGGAACAGGAAGGTCACCATCACCACCAGCGCCACCGACAGCATCAACTCAAACTGTACGTCGCTGATCGAAGCGCGAATGGTTTGCGTACGATCCGACAGGATGCTCATCTTCACGCCATCCGGCAGTGCGGCCTGCAAGGTCGGCAATTTGGCTTTGATCGCATCCACCACCTGAATCACATTCGCCCCAGGCTGACGCTGCACGCTGATCACAATCGCCGGGCTGTTGTTGGCCCAGGCCGACTGGAAGCTGTTTTCCGGCCCTTGTTCGATATGGGCGATATCCTTCAGGCGCAGCGCAGCACCGTTTTGGTAGGTGATAATCAGGTTGCCGTACTCTTCGGCGGTGCGAAGCTGGTCGTTAGCATCGATGGTGACGGAGTGATATTTGCCGTCGAAGCCCCCTTTCGAACCGTTAACGTTGCCGTTACTGATCAGGGTGTTGACGTCTTCCAGCGTCAGGTTGTGCGCCGCCAGCGCTCTTGGATCCATCTGCACGCGGATGGCCGGTTGATGGCCGCCCGCCAGCGTCACCATACCGACGCCGGAGATCTGCGACAGCTTCAGTGCCACGCGGGTATTCACCAGATCCTGAACCTGGGTAAGCGGCAGCGTATCGGAGCTTGCCGCCAGAGTGATCACCGCGCTGTCTGCCGGGTTGACCTTTTTATAGGTCGGCGGATTAGGCAAATCACTCGGCAACAGGTTGTTGGCAGCGTTAATTGCCGCCTGCACTTCCTGCTCGGCCACGTCCAGCGACAGATCGAGGCTGAACTTCAGGGTAATGATCGACGAACCGCCGGAGCTGGTGGAGGTCATCTGGCTCAGCCCCGCCATCTGTCCGAGCTGGCGCTCCAGCGGCGAGGTGACGGAAGAAGCCATCACATCCGGGCTGGCACCGGGATACAAGGTGGTCACCTGGATGGTGGGATAATCCACCTGCGGCAGCGCCGAGGTGGAAAGAAACTTATAAGCGAAGATGCCAGAGATCAGCACGCCGACCATCAACAGGATGGTAGCGACCGGACGCTGGATAAACAGGCGTGACGGGTTCATTTGGCCTCGGCGGTCGCAGTCGGTTTGCTCTCATCGGCCAGCGTCACTTTACTGCCGTCGGTCAGGCGATCGATACCTTCCGTCACCAGACGATCGCCCGGTTCAACCCCTTTCAGGATCGCCTGCTGATCCTCACCGAAGGCAGGGCCGGTGGTGACCGCTTTGCGCGTCACGGTGTTGTCTTTGTTGATGATGAACACAAAGCTGCCGTCGCTACTCAACTGCAATGCCTGCGCCGGGATCACCGTGGCATTTTTCAGCGTATCGGTTTGCAGACGCAGGTTGACGAACTGGTTAGCAAACAGCGACTCGTCTTCGTTCGGGAAGCTGGCTTTCAGTTCGATGGTGCCGGTGCTGGTGTCGATCTGGTTACCGATATAGCGCACGTCACCCTGCGCCAGCACCGTGGTGTTGTCCTGATCAAATGCCGTCGCTGGCAGGCTCTGATTGTTGTGCAGCGCTTTGGTCAGCTGCGGGATATTGCTTTGCGGCACGCTAAAGGTCACCGCCGCCGGTTGCATCTGTGTCACCACCACAATGCCGGTGGTGTCGGTGGTCTGGATCATATTACCGGGATCGACCAGGCGTAAGCCGACGCGACCGCTGACCGGCGAGGTGATACGCGAATATTCGATATCCAGTTTGGCGCTGGCGATCTGCGCTTCATCGGCAGCCACCGCACCCCGATACTGGCCGACCGTGGCGGTTTGCGTGTCGAGATCCTGACGCGCCAGCGAGTCCTGCGCATAGAGTTTTTTATAGCGTGTCAGCGTCAGCTCTGCGCTTTTCAGTAACGCCTGGTTCTGTGCCAGATCGCCCTGATATTGCGCCAGCGTCGCCTGATAACTGCGCGGATCGATCTGCGCCAGCAACTGGCCCGCTGCCACTTTTTGTCCTTCGGTGAAGTAGACTTTTTCCAGCTGGCCCGCCACCCGACTGGTGACGGTCACGCTGGCGTTGGGGATCACCGTACCCAATGCATTAAGGTAGACCGGCACATCCGCCGTACTGGCCACACCGCTATGCACCAGGGTTGCACCGCCCATCATCATCGCCATGCCCGGAGGACCACCGGCCGGACGATGACCACTGCGACCGCCACGTTCACCACCCGATGGCATACCACCCGGCGCATGCCCCCCGACTACGCGCCAGATCACGCCAGCGACAATTAACAGCACAACTAACAGCAGCAGCCATTTCAGCCAGCGAGAGAAAGCGGAGCGAGGTACGTTGGTCTTCATTAGGTTCTTCAGGTCATCAGATAAATGGAAAATCCCCTGAAAAGCAGGGGATTATTTCAAAGGTAAATCATTACCGGGCGTATTATCGGCGGAAGAGCAGGATTTTTTCCATGCTCAAACCGTAAGGATTCCGTTAAGAAGCTCAGGATTTCCAGCCGCCACCCAATGCCTTGTACAGCGTGATTTTCTGGCTTAACTGGCCCAGATGCGCGCTGATCAACGACTGTTGCGCACTGTAAAGCGAACGTTGGGCGACTAACACATTGAGATAATTATCAACGCCCTGCTTATAACGCAATTCAGAATAGTCGTAGTCGCGCTGGTTCGCACCTACCTCTTTTTGCAGGGCCGACATTTGATCCTGCCAGGTGTCCTGCCCCGCCAGCGCATCGTTCACTTCTTTGAACGCGGTCTGGATCGCTTTCTCATAGTTGGCGATCTCGATGCGTTTCTCGATATGCGCGATGTTCAGGTTGGCTTCGTTTTTGCCACCGTCAAAAATCGGCAGATTAATTGACGGCACAAACGACCAGGCTCCGGTGCCACCACCCAGCAAACTGCCCAACGAGCTACTGGTTGATCCGCCGGAGGCGGTCAGCGTGATACTCGGGAAGAAGGCGGCACGCGCCGCGCCAATATTGGCGTTAGCCGCTTTCAGGGTATGCTCAGCCGCCATCACATCCGGGCGACGCGTCAGCAAATCTGACGGCAACCCGGCAGGCGTAGCCGGGAACTGCCAGTTTGCGTCCAGCGTGGCATGTGACAACAGCGATACCGGTAAATCGGTGCCGACCAACAGCCGCAGCGCATCGACATCCTGACGCACCTGACGTGTGTAGCTGGCAACGTCGGCTTCGGCGGCGCGCACCGTGCTTTCCGCTTCCGCCAGATCCTGATCGCTGCTGACGCCGCCGTCGTAACTCATTTTGGTCAGACGGTACGAGTCCTGCTGGCTCTGCGCGGTGTTCTGTGCCAGATGCAGCAGATCATTATCCGAACACAAGGTCAGCCATGCAGTCGCGACTTCGGAGATCAGCGAGATGCGGGTGGCGCGTTCCGTGGCCGCCGTGGAGAGATACGTTTCCTGAGCCTGATCACGCAGGCTGCGCAAACGACCAAAGAAATCCAGCTCCCACGAGGTAACGCCCAGACCGGCGTTCAGCTCGTGATAGGTCACCGGACCGGTGGTTTTAGTGTTGTACAGATTACCCGGCTCATGCGCCGAGGTCTGACTGGCGGTGGCGTCAATCGATGGCATCAATGCCGCACGCTGCACCGTCACATCGTTACGCGCTTCTTCCACGTTTAATGCCGCCACACGCAGATCGCGGTTGTTGTCGAGCGAGAGCTGAATCAGGTTGCGCATCGTCGCGTCATTAAAGAAGTTCTGCCACGGCAAATCCGCGACGTTGCCCACCGCCGTGGGTTGATCGTAGCGCGCATCCACTGGCATGGATGGCCGCTGGTAATGCGGCTCCATAGTACAACCGGTTAAGCCCAGTGCGGCGGCCAGCGGCAGCAACGCCCAATTGAAGGTTTTAGTTATCATGCTGCACCCCCTCTACGGATGCTTTTTTCTTACGCGCAAAGAATTGCGACACCACCACGTAGAACATCGGCACAAAGAAGATGGCGAGGAAGGTTGCGGTAATCATCCCGCCCGCTACCGCCGTACCGATGGAGTGCTGACTGCCCGCGCCGGCACCGTTAGAGATGGTGAGCGGCAGGACTCCGAGGATAAAGGCCATCGAGGTCATGATAATCGGGCGGATACGCAGGCGTGCTGCTTCCACCGCCGCCTCAATCAGGCTCTTACCTTCCCGTTCGTGCAGCTCCTTGGCAAATTCAACAATCAATATGGCGTTCTTCGCCGCCAGTCCGACGGTGGTTAATAACCCAACCTGGAAGAACACGTCGTTCTGCAAGCCGCGCAGCAACACGGCGCAAATGGTACCCAGCACGCCGAGTGGCACCACCAGAATCACCGAGAACGGAATCGACCAGCTTTCATACAGCGCGGCGAGACACAGGAATACCACCAGAATCGAGATGGCATACAACTGCGTGGTCTGGTTACCGGAAGCCTGTTCCTCATAGGAGATGCCGTACCACTGCACACGGAAGCCGCTCGGCAACTGTTTTGCCAGATCTTCTACGGCTTTCATCGCTTCACCGGTACTCTTACCCGGTGCCGGGGAACCAAGAATCTCTTCCGCCGTCAGGCCATTGAAACGTTCGAAGTGGGGCGAACCATATACCCATTTACCCGAGGCAAATGCGGAGAACGGAACCATGGTGCCGCTGGAGTTACGGAAGTACCATTTATTGAGGTCGGACGGCGTGACACGCGAATCCGCTTTCCCCATCAGATAGACCTCTTTCACGCGGCCGTTATACATAAACTGGTCGATATAGCTCGAACCCCAGGCCACCGACAGGGTGTTATTAATGTCGGTCATGCTCAGGCCCAGCGCGCTGGCTTTCTCGTCATTGATCTCCAGTTGATACTGCGGTTCATCTTCCAGGCCATTCATACGCACCTGAGCCAGACGTGGATCTTTGTTTGCCAGATCAATCAGCTGATGCGTGGCATCCATCATCTGCTGGTGGGTGTGCGCGCCCGTATCCTGCAAGTAGAGGTCAAAACCGGTGGCGTTCCCCAGTTCCATCACCGCGGGCGGTACCATGGCGAAGATTTTGGCGTTTTTGTAGTTGGCGAAGTGAGCCATGACCCGGTTCGCCAAATCCTGCACGCTCTGGCCGCTGTGGGTACGTTCTCCCCAGTCCTTCAGGCGCACAAACGCCATAGCGTTACTCTGCCCGCGACCGGCGAAGTTAAACCCTGCCACGCCAAAGGTGGTGGTCACCACCGAGGCTTCATTTTTCTGAAGATAATCATTCAGATCGTTGATGACCTGCTGGGTACGCTGCGACGACGAGTTTACCGGCAAGGTCATCTGCACCATCATCAGACCCTGGTCTTCGTTCGGCAGGAAGGTGGTCGGCACTCGGGTAAACAGGAAGCCGGTCACGCCCACAATCACCAGATACACCACCAAAAACAGGCCACGACGCGAGATCACTTTATTCACCCCACGGGTGTAGTGCATCGCGCCGCTGTCGAATTTACGGTTAAACCAACCGGCAAACCCGGTAGTTTTGTGTTCTGCCGAACTGGCTTTCAGGAAGGTGGCACAGAGCGCCGGGGTAAAGATCAACGCCATAATCACCGACAGCGCCATTGCGGACACAATGGTGATCGAGAACTGACGATAAATAACCCCGGTCGAACCAGAGAAGAAGGCCATCGGCAGCAGTACCGCCGACAGCACCAGTGCGATACCGAACAACGCCCCCTGAATCTGCTGCATCGATTTAATGGTGGCGGTTTTCGGATCGAGCTTTTCTTCGTGCATCACACGCTCGACGTTCTCCACCACCACGATGGCATCATCCACCAATAGCCCTATCGCCAGCACCATCCCGAACATCGTCAGGGTGTTAATGCTGTAACCAAAGGCGGCGAGGATACCGAATGTCCCCAGCAGCACCACCGGCACCACCAGGGTGGTGATCAGGGTCGCGCGCAGGTTTTGCAGGAACACCAACATCACGAAGAACACCAGGATGACCGCTTCGATCAGGGTTTTCACCACTTCTTCGATGGAGGCGCTCACTACCGGCGAGGTGTCGTAGGGATAGGTGACTTCCACGTTATCCGGCAAGGCGTCTTTCAGGTCAGCAATGGTCTGACGTACTGCTTTGGCGGTGTTCAGTTCGTTAGCACCGGTCGCCAGACGCAGCGCGATACCGGCCGCAGGCTTACCGTTCAGGGTGGCATCAATGCCGTAGCTCTGTGGACCAAGGGCCACGGACGCCACATCTTTCAGGCGCACTTGCGAGCCGTCGCTGTTCACTTTCAGCAGCACGTTTTCAAACTGTTTCACCGTGGTGAAACGGGTTTTGCCCAGCACGGTCGCCTGGGTTTTGGCGCCCTGAATCGTTGGCAGCCCGCCCAACGAACCGGAAGAAACCTGCACGTTCTGGTTATCGATAGCCGTACTGACATCGCTTGGCATCAGGTTGTACTTATACAACTTGGCCGGATCGAGCCAGATACGCATGGCGTATTCTGAACCCAGCACCATAAAGTCGCCGACACCGGGAGTACGTGAAATCGGATCTTCCAGCTTCGACACCAGCATATCGGCCAGGTCGCCGTTGGTCAGCTTGCCGTCTTTCGAGATCAACCCCACCACCATCATGAAGTTTTTCTGGTACTTACGGATACGGATGCCCTGCTGTGTCACATCAGTCGGTAGCTGAGATTCGGCCAGGGACACACGGTCCTGCACCTGTACCTGGGCGATATCCGGGTTAATGCCCTGATTAAAGGTAGCGATGATCTGCGCACTACCGTCCGACGCACTGCTCGACTCCAGATAGCGTAAGCCGTCCAGACCGTTGAGCTGCTGCTCAATCACCTGTACCACGGTGTTTTGCGTGGTTTCGGCACTGGCACCGGGATAGGTAACGGAGATGGAAACCGCCGGAGGCGAGATATTCGGATACTGGTTAACCGGCAGATTGAGCGTCGCAATCGCCCCTACCAGCATCACAATGATCGCGATAACCCATGCAAATATCGGGCGTTCAATAAAAAACTTAGACATGACGCCCCCTTATTGTGCCGCAGCATCAGTCATGGAGAGGCTGACGGCATTAGCGGATGGCGTGTCATTGGTATTGGCGGCGGTGGTGGTCACTTTAACGCCGCTGCGAACACTTTGCAGGTTGTTCACCACCACATTTTCCCCCTCTTGCAGACCGCCGGTAACCAGCCACTCGCCGTGGATCATTTCACCGGTGCTGATGCTGCGCTGTGCGATGGTGTTGTCGCTTTTCACCACATAGACATAAGGCTGCCCTTTGGTGTCATGCATGATGGATTCCTGCGGCACCAAAATGCCCTGTTGCTGGATACCCTGCGGGAAGCTGGCATGAACATACATACCTGGCAGCAATTCGTTACTGGGGTTCGGGAACACGGCACGCAGCACCACGGTGCCGGTGGCGGTATCAACGTTGACTTCCGAGAAGGCCAGTTTGCCTTGTTCGCTATATTTGCTGCCATCTTCCAGCGTCAGCCCCACCGCCGCGGTGTTGTCACCCACTTTGGCAATTTTGCCTTCAGCCAGTGCCCGGCGCAGACGCAGCAGATCGGTGGCGGACTCATTCACATCGACATAGATCGGGTTGAGCTGCGTAATGGTGGCAAGGTAGTCCGTCTGCCCGCTAGTCACCAGCGCACCGGCAGTGTAGAGCGAACGGCTGATATGCCCGGAGATCGGCGCTTTTACCAGGGTGTAGTCGAGGTTGACCTTGGCGGTTTCCACATCAGCTTTAGCTTCACGCTCCGCAGCTACCGCGTCATCGTAGGTCTGCTGGCTGATGGCATGGGCGGCAGCCAGCGGCTGATAGCGTTTCGCAACCATCGCGTCGTTTTGCCAGGTCGCCATCGCTTTGTCATAAGACGCTTTATAGGTCGCCGGATCAATCTGATACAACGGCTGCCCCTCTTTGACTTCCCCACCTTCGGTGAAGAGGATTTTTTGGATCACACCACTGACCTGCGGGCGCACCTGAGCGGTACGAACCGCATTGGTACGGCCAGGCAATTGCGTGACCAGCGTTACGGGTTCGGTTTTCAGAGTAACAACGCCGACTTGCGGTGTCGCAGACGCGGCGGGTGTCGCTCCACCCTGATCACAGGCTGCCAGTAAAAACACCACGCTGGCAGAAAGAAGTTTCAGGCGCATAGTTTTTCTCAACAAGATTGGGGAAAGTAATGAGAATGATTACTCTCAAGGAAAGTCATTGTAGGCAGGAGGCAATGGCGCAGCTGTTAAGGTTGCGTAAAACATATTTTCGAAACGAAAATGGTAAACCTTTCGTGCGATAAATCGCTGTGTTTTTTAGCTTTTCGCGGGTTTTCGGGTATGCATAGAAGTTATCGCGCGATAAATCGCGCCGCTACGGGATCGTCGACTTTTAGCGCCACTGCTAAACTTTGTCCCCTGATGTAGCGGCGCGATTTATCGCGCTAATTACCCTTTCGGCTCAATGCCACGACGACGTAATTCACGTCGTGCCAGATCCTTTAACCAACAGGACAAGGTGACATTGTCGTCATCGGTCAGTTCGCGTAGCTGATTATGCAATTCGGGATGAATACGCAGCTGAAAAGCCGCTGAGCGGCCCTCGCCTTTCGGCGTTCTGTCTTTGAGTTTTGGCATAGGGTTGTCGACTCAACAAAGGCAATAAATACGCCCCTTACCTGCGCTACCAACACAGTAAGGGGCTGGCGGACCTTGATGGAATGCGACATCGCGGTGCGTTAGGTAATACGTTACACGACGAGATATTTTTTTGTTGGCGGCGGAACGTTAAGAGATAGATAAGAGGTGTGAACGATTAAGCAGGACGATAACAAGCAGTTTGGCCTGGTATCGCAGATAAAAAAAACCCACGCATCTGCGTGGGTCGGTGCAACTGAACAGGGTGAGCAGCATCGGCTGCCATTCTTCACACCAATCAATACCTCTGGGACTTTCATCCTCGCATCATCGGTGTGATGACGACAGCCGGAAAACGCAACCGAATTCTGGGAAATGCAACGAGGTGTGAAAACTCCGCAATCTCGTTTACATCCTGATTTCATTAAGATTTATCTGGTGTCGGTTTACTGTAGATCGCATCCGGCGCAATGTTCATATGCTTCAGCACCGGCCCCATAATGTTGCCGAATACCGGTGCGGCTACCGAACCACCAAAGTGATCCCCGGCGGTTGGATGGTTGATCATCACCACCAGCGCTACTTCAGGATGGCTGGCAGGCGCAATGCCGGCGGTGTAGTTGACGTAACCGCCATCGTACTTGCCGCTGCTACCCATTTTCTCTGCGGTACCGGTTTTGGTCGCCAGGCGATAGCCCGGCACCGCCGCTTTCACCCCGGTGCCGCCCGGCAGGACGTCGCTCTCCAGCATATGCACCACGGTTTGTACCATTTGTGCATCGGCCACCTGGGTGCCCAACACTGGCGGCGTCACCTTGGTTATTGATAACGGTCGGTAGATGCCATAGGAGCCGAGAGTGGCGTATTCACGCGCAATTTGCAGTGGCGTAACGCGCAGGCCGTAGCCGAAGGCAAAGGTGGCGCGTTCAATATCCGCCCAACGTTCACGATGCAGCGGGAAGTAACCGACACTTTCACCGGTCAGCCCCAGCCCGGTAGGTTTACCGAGGCCAAAGGCCTGATAGGTATTGACCAGCGCTTCCGCAGGCATCGCCAGCGCGATATGGGAAACACCGATATCACTCGATTTCTGCAAAATCCCGGTCATGGTCAGACGCGGCCAGTGGCCGACGTCGCGGATCAGATGGCCGTTGACCGAATAAGGCGAGGTATCAATCACCGAGTCAGGGCGCACCAGATGACGCTCCAGACCTTCCAGCACCACCAACGGCTTCACGGTGGAACCGGGTTCGTAACTGTCGTTAATCGCCGAGTTACGCATCTGCGCCGGGGTAGCATCGTCATAGTTGTTGGGGTTGAACGACGGATAGGAGGCCATCGCCAGAATTTCCCCGGTATCGATTTTCACCAACACCGCAGCACCGGAATCGGCCTTGTTGAGCAACACGCCATCGCGCAACTTGCTAAACAGCGTGTACTGGTCAAATTTGTCGATACTCAGTTGCACCGTCGGCGGCTGCTGCGGTGGCTGGTAATCAATCATCGAGATGATGTCGCCATTTTTATCCTGGCGATAAACCTCTTTACCCTCTTCGCCATGTAACAGGCGATCAAAGCCTTTTTCCAGGCCGTTCAGACCGTTGTTATCCGCGCCAACGATACCAATCAACGGTGCTGCGGCTTCACTCATCGGGTAGAAACGACTGTCGTCATACACCGAGCTGATGCCTTTCAGGCGCAGCGCGGCAATATCTTTGGCGATACTCAGTTCAATTTTTCGCCCGAGATAGAGGAAGCGTTTTTTCGGGTTGGCCACAATCTGCTGCGCCAGTTGGTCCGGGCGCATATTCAGCGCATTCGCCAGGTAGGCCCATTTGGCGCTGGTAAAGTCCGGGTTACTCTCCAGCACCCGCATCGGGTCAGCGATGATGTCGCGCGATGGCACGCTCAGTGCCAGCGCTTCACCATCGCGGTCGAGTAAGGTGCCACGGTTAGTCGGCAACGTCACGGTACGCAGTGAACGCTGATCCGCTTCGTGTTCCAGCATCGGGTGGTTAATCAGCTGCAAATCGCCGACGCGTGCCAGCAACAGGCCCAGACAGGAGAGCACACCCAGACAGATCAGGCGAAAACGAAAGGGATTAAATGGAGCTTGAATCTGGTCTTTTCCCAGAAATTTTTTTATTCGGGGCATGATATTACCGCGGCGGAATAGATAAACAGGCTATACGCAGCAGTTATAAAGAAACGCGAGGCGGGATAACAGGAAAACTGTGTTTCAGTTCGTTAGCGAAATGTGCGGGCAAAAAAAACCTGCGCATCTGCGCAGGTCGGTGTAATCAAGAAAACTTTTTGATGTTCACCCATCAATACCTCTGGGACCCTGACTGTAGCAAGGCGCAGAGACGGGATGCCATCTCTCAAACGCAACAGTTACCCGCAAAATGTAACCAGCGATGAGATTCTTACTGGATTGTGCAAACCTCATGTTTTTTGATTTCCACCAGGCAACTCATGGCGTTTGGCCCCTGGGTTAACGACGAAGTGCCAATATCCAGCGTCAATACATTCGGGTTACCGGCGCGGTCCCACGGCTGCCAGGCGCGGCCAAAGCCGGGGTCAAACCAGGCCCCGGTCGAGATAATCACCACGCCCGGTGTCAGGCCATCGGTTACACGCACGCCTGCCAACATGCGGCCACGCGCGTTGCTGACTTCAATCTCGTCGCCATCGTTAATTGCACGCGCCGCCGCATCCTGCGGATGCATATACAGGGTTTCACGCCCGGCGGTTTTGTTGGCCTGCACTGTCGCGGTAGCGTCGAGCTGGCTGTGCAGGCGATCGGAGGGTTGAATCGAGATCATATGCAGCGGGAACTGCTCGCTCAGTCTTGCCCCCAGCCACTCCTGCGGCTCACGCCATTCCGGGTGACCGGCGAAATCCTCCAGTTGGTAATCCGCGATGGTCTGGCAAAACAGTTCAATTTTGCCGCTGGCGGTCTGAATCGGATTCGCCACCGGGTTGGCACGAAACGCATCCATAAACACGTAAGGCGCGCCTCCCTGCGGGATTTCGACAAAACCACGCTGCCAGAACTCACCAAACTCCGGGAAGTGGATCCCTTTGCGCGCATGCGCCACTGCGCACTGCTGATAGAGATGCTCAATCCATTGCATCTCATTGCGCCCTTCGGTGAACACCTCGCGATAACCAAGACGATCGGCTAAATCGGCAAAGATATCAAAGTCATGGCGCGCCTGATGCTGCGGTTTAATCGCCTGATGCATCGCCAGCACAAAGCGATCGCGCGAGGAGCCGCCAATATCGTTGCGTTCCAGCGTGGTAGTGGCAGGTAGCACGATATCCGCCATCTGCGCCGCTGGCGTCCAGACGATATCCTGCACCACCACGGTATCCGGGCGCTGCCAGCCTTCGACCAGACGATTCAGTTGCTGATGATGATGGAACGGGTTGCCACCCGCCCAATGCACCAGATGGATATCCGGGTAATGCAACGTCTCGCCCTGGAAGCTGTAGGGCTGGCCGGGGTTGAGCAACATATCACTGATGCGCGCCACCGGAATCGACAGACCAGACGGATTGGGTCCGGTACTCATCAGCGGAGCCGGGCCTTCCTGACGCGGGTTGCCGACGCTGTTCATCGAACCATGACCAAAGGAGAAACCGCCGCCAGGCAAACCGGGCTGACCCAACATCGACGACAGCGCAATCATCATCCAGTAGGGCTGTTCACCGCGATGGGCGCGCTGTACCGAATAAGAACAGGTGATAAAGCTGCGTTTGCCAATCAGTTGTTGCGCCAGTAACGCAATGCGCGCGGCTGGGATACCGGTGATCTGGCTGGCCCATTCCGGCGTTTTGACAATACCATCATTCTCGCCCAGCAGATAGGCGCGTAGCTGCGGCCAACCGGTGCAGTGGCTGGCGAGAAACGCCTCATCCACCGCCTGACGCCGGGTAATTTCGAAGCCCAGCGCCAGCATCAATGCCACATCGGTATTGGGACGAATTGGAATCCACTCGGCATTGACGAACGCCGGGCAGTCATCACGCATCGGGCTGATGTTAATGATCGGCGTGCCCTTGGCGGTCAGTTGCTCCAGCGCCGGTTTCAGGCTGTGCTGCCCCGCGCCACCGGACGCTACCTGAGCATTTTTCAGCGCCAGGCCACCAAAGGCGATAAAGATCTCGGCATGTTCCACCACATCCGGCCAGTCGGTGACTCGGCCGGTCAGCGGCATGTAAGTGCCAATCACATAAGGTAAAAAGAACTGCGCCGCCCCCCAACTGTAGTTGCCCTGCTGGTCAACCCCGCCGCCGCCCTGAAAATAGAAGCGACGGATCAGCGTGCGTGCGTGGTTTACGCGTCCGGCTGAGGACCAGCCATAGGAACCGTTAAAAATGCCTGATGCACCGTAACGGTCGCGCACCCGGCGATTTTCCTCCGCCACCAGATCCAGCGCGGTGTCCCAGTCCACTGCGACAAAATCTTCGCGACCACGCAGCGTGCGATCGCTGTTCTCACGGGATTTTAGCCACGAACGACGCACCATCGGCTGGCGAATACGTTTGTCCGAATAAACCAGCTCAGGGATGGTATTCAGCATCGGTGAAGGATCGGCATCGGCGAAGAACGGTTCGCAACCGGTGAGACGGCCATTTTCCGTCACCGCGGTAAAAGCGCCCCAGTGCGCCAGATGTGGCACGCGTGTTTTCATGATTAGGGTCCGGCAGGCAGGTGTGATTCGTTCCGCCAGCATAACATAGGGGCTGCGCCGGGCTAAAGCCTGCCGCGAGCGTCTGATTTTCCGCACTTTTGCGACAGCGCTGGCATTCTGCCGGGTTGCGACGCTGGGGGATTTCCGTAACACTGGAGGCATGTGTAAACGTTTTCCCGGAAGCAGGCTAACGCATGGCTACCATTAAGGATGTCGCCAGAATGGCTGGGGTCTCGGTCGCGACCGTATCCCGCGTGATTAATAATTCCCCCAAGGCCAGCGAGAGTTCACGCCTCGCCGTGACTCAGGCAATGGAGCAGTTGCAATACCACCCAAACGCCAACGCACGCGCGCTGGCACAGCAATCCACCGAAACACTCGGCCTGGTAGTCGGTGATGTTTCCGACCCGTTCTTTGGCGCGATGGTTAAAGCCGTTGATGAAGTGGCGGGCCAGACCGGCAACTTTTTGCTGATTGGTAACGGTTACCATAACGAACAAAAAGAGCGTCAGGCGATTGAACAACTGATGCGCCATCGCTGCGCGGCGCTGGTGGTGCACGCCAAGAAGATCCCGGACGATGATCTGGAGCAACTGATGAAGCAAGTCCCCGGTATGGTGTTGCTGAATCGGTTACTGAAAGGGTTTGAGTCACGCTGCATTGCGCTGGATGACCGCTACGGTGCCTGGCTGGCGACACGCCATTTGATCCAACAGGGCCATACCCAGATTGCTTTCATCTGTTCCACCCACACCATTTCTGACGCCGAAGACCGCCTCCAGGGTTATTACGATGCGCTGAAAGAACATGGTCTGCCGAGTAATGATCGTCTGGTTGCCTGGGGCGAACCGGATGAAGTAGGCGGCGAACAGGCGATGACCGAACTCCTCGGTCGCGGCAAGCAGTTCACCGCAGTGGCCTGTTACAACGATTCTATGGCCGCTGGCGCGCTGGCGGTGTTGAGCGATAACGGTATCCGCGTGCCGGAAGAGATGTCGCTGATTGGTTTCGACGATGTGCTGGTATCACGCTACGTGCGCCCGCGTCTGACCACGGTACGTTACCCGATTGTGACCATGGCGCAGCAAGCCGCCCAACTGGCGTTAGCACTGGCAAACGATTTGCCGATGCCGGAAGTGACCAATATGTTCAGTCCGACGCTGGTACGTCGCCATTCCGTTAGCGGGCCGGGTTAAATTTTATCGTGACCCGTAAGGGCGATGAAAATCGCCCTGGGCATTCATCACAAAATTGGAATACGACTGTTAAATATCCCTCATCTTCTTAACGTTTCTGCCGATACCTGTGCCGGACTTTTCTGGCCTTGCCAGCAAGGATCGATAGAAATTTAAGGAGGAAAGATGAGCATTTCCAGACGTTTACTTCTGGCTCTGGGTTTTATCACCGCGGTTATCATCGCGCAGGGGACGCTGGCTATCAGCTTTATCAGCGGGTTTCAGGATCGCTTCGAGAATGTACAAAGCCGCGCCATTCCCTCAATCAAACTGCTGAGTGACCTCACTGACCGTAGCCAACAACTGTGGCTCAGTTTGTATCAATATCAAAACAGCCCGACAGATTCGCTTGAATCACAGCTGACGCAACAGATCGCCGGCATTCGCGACCAACAGCAGGCTTACCAGAACAACCATATCGCCGATGATAAAGACGCCCAACTGGCGCAACAGGCGACAGACACCCTTAACCTGATGAGCCAGCGTCTGCCCGCGTTTCTCGACGCGGTAAAAGCTAATCAACCGAACGTGCTGGCAAATGCTAACGGTGTCGGCGGCACACTGCAAAAGCTGATTGCCGGTTATCGCCAACAGATGACGCTGAATATGGCGATGGGAGATCAACTCCGTACCACCAACCGCACCATTTTCCATTTTGTCAGTTGGGCGACGGTGGCGGGTATCACCGTGGCGGTGTTGATGATTGTGGTGTTTGCTTTGCTGACCATTAAGCAAATCCGTCGCAGCCTGAATAACATCTCCTCCATCATGGCGCAGGCCATGCAACATCTCGATCTCACGCTCGAAGCGGATGAGAGCCGCAATGATGAAGTGAGCAAAATGGCGGGTTCCTTTAACAAGCTGATGCGCCATATTTCGCAGGCCCTGACGGCGGTGAACAGCGCCGCCAGCTCAGTGAGCAGCGCCTCAACGCAAATTGCTGCCGGTAATGAAGACCTCTCTGCCCGCACCGAACAACAGGCGGCCTCGCTGGAGCAGACCGCGTCCAGCATGACCGAGCTGAGCGAAACGGTACGTCAGACCGCCGATCACACCCGCGATGCTACCCAACTGGCGGATAACGCCAGCAGCCTGTCGCAGCAAAGCACCGAGTCGCTGAATACCATGCTCAGCACTATGAATGACATTCATCTGAGCGCCCTGAAAGTGAAAGACATTACCGGGCTGATTGAGGGTATTGCGTTTCAAACCAATATCCTGGCGCTGAACGCCGCAGTAGAAGCCGCACGCGCCGGGGAGCACGGTAAAGGGTTTGCCGTGGTGGCCGGGGAAGTGCGGAATCTCTCACATCGTTCCACCACTGCCGCGCGCGAAATTAAAACGCTGATTGAAGCCTCAACCAATTTGATTGAGTCCGGTGCCCAGCAGGCAGCGCAGGTGGGCGATAGCATCCAATCCGTCAACGAGGTGATATCAAAGGTCAACAGCCTGGTCAGTGAAATCTCTACCGCGGCAGCAGAGCAAAGCCAGGGGATCAGCCAGGTGCATCGGGCGATTGATCAAATGGATGATGTGACGCAGCAGAACGCCGCACTGGTGGAGCAGGCGTCGGCGGCGTCACAGTCGTTGCAGGAACAGGCGGAGCATGTCTCACGGCTGGTGGGGGCGTTCCGCCTAAATCGCGCTTAACCCCCTCCCGTAGCGGCGCGATTTATCGCGCGGATTTTTCCTACACCGTGCACCGAATTGCGCGATAAATCGCGCCGCTACGACAGTTTTTTCTGGTACAGACGTACCCGTGTGTGCGGATACTCCAGCGCCTCGCCCGCAAACTGCCAGCCGAAACGCTCGTAATAACCGGCGAAGGTTGACCATAGCCACAGCCGGTTATAGCCACGCTGCCGGGCGTAGTGGATAACATGTTGTTGCAGCGCCTGGCTGACACCCTGCCCGCGGGCATTTTCATCGATATACAACGCCGCCAGCCACGGATAGAGATCCTGGCGGCTGATCAAATCACAACGCCAGAAACCCACGGTGCCAACCGCCCGCCCCGCATCAAGCGCGACAAAAGTGACAGGAAAATCAGCGCCGTTCAGGCTGCTCTGCACAATGCTGGCGTAGAACTCGCGCGTGGTCCCGGCACCAAACGCCTGCCACAACCAGTCGGTTATCTGTTCGGCAAATTGCGGCACTTCATTCAATGGCAGGATCTGCATTACATCAATTTTCCCTGAAAGATCGGCACCGATTCAAACAAATAGCCGTCAAAATCCGGCGCATCGGCATCGGACAACTCCAGCAGGGTATTTTTCACATTTTCCAGGTGCTGCCACATCGCCTGCCACGAACCCATCACATCCCGGCGGCGTAACGCAGCAAGGATCGTTTGATGATCGCCCAGCCACTTCAGACGATAAGCGCGGGTTTCGAACTGCGGGCGCAACTGCTGCCACAGCGGGCTGGCCTCATGATGTCGCCAGACGCTGGTCACGGTGTCCAGCAGCATCTGGTTTTGTGTCGCCCCGGCCAGCAGCAGATGGAATAACTTATCGTTGTCCTGGCTGCTGTCATTAAGCGCAATAGCCCGCTGCTCTTGCTCAAGGGTGCGGCGCAGGTTTTCAATGTCGGCTTTGGTCGCCATTTTGGCGGCAAACGCGGCAATGTTGCTTTCCAGCAACTGACGTGCCTGCAACATCTCAAACGGGCCAACATCGCTGCGGAAAAACGCCTCTTCCGCGTCATCGCTGTCGGAAGGTATGCGCATCACATACACGCCAGAGCTTTGACGGATATCCACCGTTCCTTCCAGCTCCAGCATCAATAAAGCTTCACGCACGATGGTACGGCTGACGCCCCAGGTCTCGGCCAATTGACGCTCCGGCGGCAGACGTGAGCCAACCGGGTAATGCCCATCAATGATTTGCTGGCGCAGATGCTGACCAATTTCCTGATACTGCTTTTTCTCTTGTGGCGCTTCGGCTTTTTCCACGCTTTCACCTTTTTGCATCATGGCGCGCAAGGTTGCAGCCGCCTCCCTGGCAGGCTGCAACCTGTCTGCAATCTGGCCGCTAGTGTACCAAAGCCAGCGCCTGATCGAGTACCTTTGCACCATTCAGCGTACCGTAAGCAACGGTGTCGATCACCGCAATCGGCAGCTGATAGCTGTCGGTGAGCTTTTTGTTCTCCTCCAGCTTAAAGCGCACCTGTGGGCCGAGCAGCACCACCGCCACCTCGTTGCCGTAGTTTTGTAACTCTTCCCGCAGGTTTTGCTCCGGGATGGCATAGATTTGATACTCAAGACCGCGTGCCGCTGCCTCTTTTTCCATGCGGGTCACCACCATCGAGGTTGACATACCCGCAGCGCAGGCCAGTACGATTCGTTTCATCTTCGCGTCCTTATTTCATTTCATCATCAATGTTGACCGTCAGCTGTTGGTTGTCGCGCAGCTGACGAAACCAGTGCGCCGACTTTTTCATTCGCCGCTGGCGTTGGTTATCCAGGTCAATTTCAATTAATCCGTAGCGATTTTTAAACGCATTCATTGGCGAGACGTTATCGGTGAAGGCCCACAGCATATAACCCTGACAATTGCTGCCCGCCTCCCTGGCGCGCACCGCCTGATACAGATGCTCGGCAATAAAGGCGATACGGTAGTCGTCCTGAATTTCCCCCTGCGCATCTTTAAAACGGGCTTCGTTTTCAATACCCATACCACTTTCCGCTACAAACCACGGCAGGTTGCCGTACTCCTCCTTCATGCGTTGCGCCATGTCATAGATGATGCACGGCTGAATTTCCCAACCCCGCGAGGTATTCATGCGGCGGCCTGGTAGCTCGAAATGTTCGTAGTAATAAGCGGGATGGAATGGCGTTTCCGGATGCCAGGCGCGCGACGGGGCTTTTACCCGGTGCGGATAGTAGAGATTTAACCCGACCTCATCGACGGTGTTGGCCGCGATAATCGCCAGTTCCTCGGACGTTACCTCCCATTGCACCTGGTGCTTTTCCAGCAACTGCACCAGCTCGACGGGATACTCCCCTTTGATCGCCGGGTCGAGAAACACCCGGTTGTAGAACAGGTCATAGATCTTCGCCGCTTTAACATCATGCGCCGCCGACGAGCGCGGATAAGTGACTTCCGGGTTGAGGATGGTGCCTACCGTCCCGGCATAGCCCTGTTGGCGGAACAGTTGTACCACTTTCGCTGTCGCGAGATTTTTATGGTGATTCCACTGCATCCATTTGTGGGTGTTCTGCTCATACGGCCAGCGCAACGCATCCAGATAGACACGGGTCTGCACCACAATCGGTTCGTTGAAGACAAACCAGCGCGTCACTTTTCCGGCATAGCGGGCAAAAACCTGCGCTGCATAGCGGATAAACAGCTCCACCACATGCTTTGACTGCCAGCCGCCGTACTGCTCCAGCAACTGTGCCGGGAGTTCGTAATGTTCAAGGCACAACATCGGTTCAATACCGTTGCGCTGCATTTCATCAATCAGTTGGTCGTAATAGGCCGCGTATTCCTCATCCACCACCGCGTTTTCATAATCGGTGAGAAAGCGTGACCAGTTGATCGAAGTACGATAGTGCGTCAAACCTGCCGCTTTCATCAGCGCGACATCTTCGCGGAAACGGTTGATAAAATCCGTCGCCACCGCCGGACCGTAACCGTTATGCCAGACATGACGATCGTTGGTATACCAGGCATCCAGATACGAATCCTGCCCCGGCTTCTTGCCGCTCCAACCCTCGGTTTGCCACGCCGATGCTGCCGCACCCAAAATAAAGCCGTCCGGCAGTGGGATGTTGTAAGTACTCATGCTTGCTCCTTAGTTTTGCGCCAGTTCCGGTTGCAGATTTTTCGCTTCTGCCGCCTCGGCACGACGCGCCGCCACCTTCACAAACGGCAGGTAAATCAATACGGACACGCAGATACAGATGATTTGCGTCACCACCGCGCCCATTGAACCGGCGGTGGAGAGCCAGGCGTTGATGATCGGCGGGGTGGTCCAGGGCACCATCACCACCGCTTTTCCGGCAAAGCCCATCACCGTGGCGAAATAACCAATCGAACCGGTTACCAGCGGGGTGATGATGAAGGGAATGGCAAGGATCGGGTTGAGCATAATCGGCATACCAAAGATCACCGGTTCGTTGATGTTGAACAGCCCCGGCCCGAGCGACAGCTTGGCAATTTCGCGCATCTCTTTGCGTTTGGTCGCCAGCATCACGGCGGTCAGTAAACCAATGGTTAAGCCAGAACCGCCGATGCTCATATACACATCCCAGAACGGCATGGTGATGATATTTGGCACCTCTTTGCCCTGCTCGAAGGCGTTCATATTGACCAAAATCGCCCCCAGCAACAGCGGTTCGCGAATCGGCTTAATCATCTGGTTGCCGTGGATGCCAATCACCCAAAACAGTTGCGCGACAAACATCAGCAACAGAATGCCCCACAGGCTCTGCACCACCGACTCCAGTGGCTGCTGCACCACCTTGTAGACCGCGTCGTACAGGTACATGCCGGTAACCTGATGGAAGATAAAGCCAAAGGTAGCAACCAGCGTGACGGTGATGATCGACGGGATGAGCGCGGAGAAAGAGGCCGAGACATTGGGTGGCACGGTATCCGGCATTTTGATTTTCAGCCGTTCCACATTTTCCAGGCGGCAATAAATCTCCACCGACAGGATGGCGATAAACATGCCGAGGAACAGGCTTTTGGTGTCGGAGAACTGTTTCGCCAGCACATCGGTGACCAGATGCATCTGACCATCCACCAGCATCTGCAAGGTGGTTGGGGTAACTGAGACGAAGCAGATAATTGCCAGCAAGCCGGGGAACAGCGTTTTGATGCCGTTGATACGCCCCAGCTCGATACCAATCAGGAACACCGCGCCAATGTTAAGAAAACTCAGCGTGGCGTAGTTGATGCTGCTGGTGATCGGTTTCAGATCGGCGAGAAACGCCAGCGCCTGGAAACTGGCGAGGCCGTTCTTCGCATCCAACACCATGTTGGAGATCAATACCGAAAACGCGCCGACGATGATCACCGGCATCAGCGTAATAAACGAGGCTTTGATCGCCATGATATAGCGGTAGCTATTGAAACGCGTGGCAAAGCTACCCAGAGAATCGATAAGACGGTCCTGTAGAGACATTGGTTCAACCCTCAGCGTTTTGAATGGAGCATTCCTGTGTTGTGCATCAGCTTCCGTGCTGTGGCATACCAAAATGGCGATCATTGTGTTTTCTTTCTGTGATCTTGCTCGCGGAACTTATTTTTGGTATTCCGGTAGCATCAAAAATATGAATTTGGCATACCAATAAGCGAGGCGAGGATGGATTTTGAACAAACGATGATGGAGTTGCTGATAAATGCCGGTGAAGCACGATCGCAGGCGATGATGGCGATCCAGCAGGCGCGCAAAGGGGACTGGGAAGGTGCCGATGCCGCGCTGGCCGCGTCAGATGAGGCTGCGAAAGCGGCGCATAAGATCCAGACCGCGCTGATTGGGGCGGATGAAGGCTGCGGCAAAGTGCCGGTGACGTTGATTCTGGTGCATGCGCAGGACCATCTGATGACCGCGATGCTGTGCCGGGATTTGGCGGGGGAATTAGTCTTATTGCGCAAAGAACTGCTTAGTCCGTAGCGGCGCGATCGATCGCGCCGCTACGGAAGGGGCGGGACTTACAGCTCCAGCGCCAGCAACTCCTGGATAGTCTGCGCACGGCGGATCTCACGCGCGGTGCCGTTTTCAAACAGAACTTCCGGGATCAGCGGGCGGCTGTTGTAGTTCGATGACATCGACGCACCATAGGCCCCGGTGTCATGGAACACCAGATAATCACCGATCTGCACCGCAGGTAGCGCGCGGGTTTCCACTTTGCCACCTTCGAGCTGGGTAAACACATCACCCGACTCGCACAGTGGACCGGCAATCACGCTCTCCACTTTCTGGCTGTCATTCACCGTACGGCCATCGGCAGGCAGCAAGGAAATATGGTGATAGCTACCGTACATCGCCGGACGCATCAGATCGCTGAATCCGGCATCCACCAGCACAAAGTGGCGGCTGCCCATCTCTTTCACCGCACGAACCTGAGACACCAATACGCCGGATTCCGCCACCAGGAAACGACCCGGTTCAATTTCCAGTTTCACCGGATGACCAAGGTGCGCCGCGATACGTTCGCGCGCGCCGTTCCACAGGCCATAGTAGTGATCGGTATCAATCGCCTCTTCACCCACACGGTAAGGGATCGACAAACCGCCACCGGCAGAGATCGCCTCCAGGTCCTGACCAAAGCTCACCACCTGATCCACCATCGCATCACATACCTGTTGCAGATGGCCGTAATCGACACCGGAACCGATATGCATATGCAGGCCGACGAGGCGCAGACCGTGCTGCTGAATCGCCTCCAGTGCCTGTGGCAGGTCGCTGTGCCAGATGCCGTGTTTGCTGTTCTCACCGCCGGTGTTGGTTTTCTGGCTGTGGCCGTGGCCAAAGCCAGGGTTGATACGCAGCCATACCGCATGGCCTGTCGACACGGCACCGAGTTGATGCAGCATATCCACTGAACCGGCGTTAACCGGAACTTTCAGTTCGGCGATGCGCGCCAGCGTGGGCTGGTCCAGCACATCGGCGGTGAACACGATATCTTCGCCGCCCGGCTGATAACCCGCCGCCAGCGCACGCTCGATTTCGCCCAGCGAGACGGAGTCAACCTTCACTCCTGCCGCGCGCATCAGGCGCAGAATATGAATATTTGAACACGCCTTTTGGGCGAAACGCACCACGTCGAACTGGTTCAACTGGGCAATGCGCTGCTGAATGACGCTGGCATCATAGGCCCAGAACGGGCCGCTGTAGTGCTGCGCCAGCGGCAGCAAATTGGCGGCGGTCAACGCGGTTTCGGTGTTATTCAGTGGACGTGGCATAGCAATTCTCCTGTGACGTTAACGTTATTTAGCCACAGCCATACCATGCAGAAAAATATCTGTTTTAGCATCAGCTATGCAAATATGATATGGACTGAACGGAGGGCGTGATGGCAAAGATTAACTGGCGACATATCGAAATTTTCCATGCGGTGATGACCAGCGGCAACCTGACACAGGCGGCCACGCTGCTGCATACCTCGCAGCCTACCGTCAGCCGAGAGCTGGCGCGGCTGGAACAGCAGCTTGGCCTGAAACTGTTTGAACGTGTGCGTGGTCGGTTACAACCCACGGTGCAGGGATTGCGTCTGTTTGAAGAGGTGCAACGCTCGTGGTACGGGCTGGATCGCATCATGGATGCCGCCGACGGCCTGCGTCAGTTCCGTCAGGGCGAACTCTCCATCGCCTGTCTGCCGGTGTTTTCCCAGTCGCTGCTGCCGCCACTGTGCCAACCGTTTTTGCAACGCTATCCTCAGGTCAGTATGAACATCATCCCGCAGGAGTCACCGTTGCTGGAGGAGTGGCTGTCGGCGCAGCGTTACGATCTGGGCCTGACGGAAACCCAGCACGCTCCGGCTGGCACCGAACGCGTTGCACTGCTGACCTGCGATGAGGTATGCGTACTGCCGCCGCAGCATCCACTGTGTCAGCGCGCGGTGCTGACGCCGCAAGATTTCCAGGGCGAGAACTATGTCAGCCTGTCGCGTAGCGATAGTTATCGTCAGTTACTGGATTCGTTGTTTCATGAGCAGGGGGTTGAACGGCGGTTGGTGCTGGAGACGCATAGCGCCGCATCGGTGTGCGCGATGGTACGCGCGGGCGTGGGGGTTTCGATTGTTAACCCGCTGACGGCGCTGGATTACGCCGACAGCGGAGTGGTGATGCGACGCTTCAGCATTGCGGTGCCATTCACCATCAGCCTGGTACGGCCGCAGCATCGCCCGGCTTCTGCGCTGGTGGACCACTTCTGCGACCATTTGCAACAACAGGTCGCGGCGTTCCCCCAGCGCATTGCCGAGCGTCTGGTTTAAGCGCGCACCGCCTCGCCCTGCCCGCCGGATTTACGGAAGGTGATCAGGCAAACAATCAGACCAATCGCCGCCAGCGCCGCTGCCGCGACCGGCACTGCCGTCAGGCCGTAGCCTTTGTCGATCACCGCACCGCCAACCCAGGCACCGAGCGCATTGCCAACGTTAAACGCGGAGATGTTCAGCGTCGACACCAGGTTGGGGGCATCTTTGCCATGACGTACCACGTTAATTTGCAGACCCGGTACGGTGGCGAAGGTCGCCATCGCCCACAGGAACAGCGTAATCTCGGCCAGCCACAGCGCATGGCTGGTCCAGCTAAACAGCAGTGAAAACAGCGCAATCAGTGAGAAGCTGAGGACCAGGCTGAAAGAGACTTTCCAGTCGGCCAGCTTGCCGCCGAGGATGTTACCGACCGTCAGGCCCGCGCCAATCAGGAACAAAGTCCAGCTCACGCCACGATCGCTGATGCCGGTGACCTGCAACAGCAGCGGCGCAATGTAGCTGAACAACGCGAACATGGCAGCGGCAAAGCACACCGTCATCAGCAACGACAACCACAGCTTGCCATTCGCCAGCGCACTGACTTCACTTGCCAGATGCACCGGCTTCTCTTCTTTATTGGTTGGCAGGCTGACAATTAACGCGGCAAACGCAAGGATACCGATAATCGCCACGCCCCAGAAGGTGGCGCGCCAACCAAACATCTGACCAAACCAGGTGCCTAACGGTACGCCCAGTACGTTTGCCAGCGTCAGGCCGGTGAACATCAGGGCGACAGCCGATGCCTGACGACTCGGCGCAACCAGGCTGGCCGCCACCACTGAACCGATACCAAAAAATGCACCGTGGCACAGCGCGGTGACGATACGCGCCATCATCAGCAGATCGTAACTGTAGGCCAGCGCACACAATACGTTGCCGATGATAAAGATGCTCATCAGCAGTACCAGAGTCCGTTTACGCGGCAGTTTGGCGGTCAGCAGCGCCATAATTGGCGCGCCAATGGCGACACCCAGCGCATAGCCACTGATCAGCCATCCCGCAGAGGGAATCGACACCTGGAGATCGCCCGCCACTTCCGGTAGCAATCCCATGATGACAAATTCCGTGGTGCCGATGGCGAACGCACTCAGCGCCAGCGCCAGTAATGCAACAGGCATAACACACTCTCCCAATAACGATAATTTTGCAGGCGGGCCACCCCACGAACGTGGAATGGTTACAGCGGACGCTTATAAATTTTTGAACTGCGTCACATTGAGTATTAAAGCATAGCCACCTTCGGGCATACACCCCGGTTGCAGCAAGGATATTTTGCCGCCACCGCAACAATTGTTCACATCTGTTAATGGACCTTTTGCAATTAGGCCTTTTCCCATTTCTCTCACGAAGCTGATTTTTCACGCTATTCTTGAACACTGGTTGTGATCACCCTCTCATTTTGACGGCGATCCACTCCTTAAAGGAAATTTACGCGTTGCCGATACCCCAATGGATTGCCTGGTAATGTCTCGTCATTCTTCAAAGGGGGGAGCGTATGCGATGGCTCATGGCCTTAACGATCGGCTGCCTGAGTGGCTGTTCTGTCGGACACTACGAGTACAGTAAAGAAGCAGAAAAACGGGTCGATATGACCTTCACCGGTATCCCGACAGTGCTGGGTGTCGGTTCGCTGGGCAGCGTTATCCCGCTCACCCCTGAGTACAGCCTGACGGCTGCCCATGTGGCGAAATATTCATTGTATCGGGTGAAGGCATGGCACCCGGAATGCGATCTCGCCGTGGTATATCACAAAAATGATGAGGCGAATTTGCCTCCGCATTTTCGCAATGGCCGGATTGGCGACGACGTCAATCTCTACGGCTACAGCTTTATTACCGCGCTGCCGGTGGCGTCCAACGGGCAGAATCTGATCAATACCACGCTGGTAAATGACTGGAATAAAGCCAGTTGCGTGGTGGTTGCCGCCAATGCTGGCGTGGTGAAAGGCATGTCTGGCGGTGCGGTGTACAACGCCAGCGACAATACCCTGGCCGGGGTTATCGTGGGCTACAGTAGCCGGATTAACGACAATCACAGTGGGAAGACGTTGTATAAGGATGTGGCGCTGTACGTGCCTTATGGACGCTTCCAGAAGTGGCTGGATGGGGTGATGAAGTCGTAAAGTCGTGAAGTGCGGCCTGTTACCCTCACCCCGTCCCTCTCCCATGAGGGAGAGGGAGATGTGCAATATAGTAAACCGTGCACAATGCAGTCCCCTCTCCCGCTGGCGGGAGAGGGTTAGGGTGAGGGTCAGGGCACCCACGGCCCCTGTAATTTCACCTGCGGGAAACCGCTGGTCAGAATGCGCAACTCCGCGTCGCGCGGCGTGTTATCGCCCTGCCCCTGAATACTGACGATATCCTGCGGGCAGGCCGAGAACGCCACAAAACAATCCATTTCGGCGCGCAGCACAATGTAATCGCCCGGTTTGGTCACCACCGGTAGCGTCTTCAGGGTGATGCCATCAGGTTGTACCTGAATATTCATAAAGATATTGAACGACGCCAGATTGCCGTGCGGCAGTGTCACCCCCAGCTCTGCCAGCCCTTCATGCAGGTTATCGTGACAGTTGCGGTGTGGTTCGGTGCAGCCCAGCAGTTCATAACGGCGGGCATCACAGGCAGCCATAAAGGTGTCGTGCACGCCTGGCGAGGTGTCAGCCACCAGCGTCAGAATCGGGTGGCGCTGGCTGGTGATAAAGCTATCGCCCACCTTTGGGTTGAGGCGCTGGTTCCAGACACGCGTCGCCTCCATACACATATACTCGCTCACGTCTTCCGCGTTATAAGCCCAGCAATCCACCACCTGGGTGCCGTGCAGGTTGATCACCTGTACCGCTTCGCCCTTGTTGAGACGAACGGCTTTACCGTAGCGCGCCGGGATAGTGACGATAGCGCGTTGCTGAAATTCAGCTGACATGTTGTTCTCCAGATTAATGCTGCAAGCCGCGACGATAGCGCGTCATGCGGGATTCAAGACAACGCGCCAGCCAGTCAATCAAGCTGTTCAGCAGCCAGTAGCAGAGTGCTACCGTCAGGTAGATCTCCAGCGGCGCGTAGGTATCAGAAATCGCCTGTTTGGCGGCGTACATAAACTCCTGCACCGAAACAATCGATAAGAGCGCAGAGTCTTTAATCAAACCAATGGTTAACCCGACCAGCGGCGATAACATTTGCGGCAGCGTCTGCGGCAGTACCACATCACGCAGTTGCTCGCTGCGGCTAAGACCGAGTACGCGGCACGCCTCCCACTGGCCTTGCGGCAGCGCGGCAATCGCGGCGCGGATGACCTGCGCGATGTAAGGCGCGTAATAGAGCGTTAACGCCAGCACCCCAACTACCGGTGAAGAGAGGGTGATGTCATACTCCGGCAGCACGAAATAGAGCAGATAGATCACCACCAGCAAGGGCAGCGCCAGGGTTAACCCGCTGTAGAGGTTGAGAATTTTTAGCCAGAACGGCGAGGCGCGCATCAGCATCCACGCCATCAATCCGCCCCACAGTAAGGAACAGAGGGCCGCCACCGCACACAGTTGCAGGGTGGCAATCAGGCCGTCACCTAACGACGGCAATGAGGTCGCAATCGCCTGCCAATCCATTATGCCAGCCTCCGTTTCGCTTCCAGCCGCCGTGCCGCGCTAATCAGCGGCAAGGCAATTAACAGATACCCCGCTGCCATCAGCAACAACACCTGAGTCGCATCATAAGTGCGGGCGATAACGATCTGACCGGCATAGGTCAACTCCGTCAGCGCCACCACCGAGGCCAGTGGCGTGGTTTTCAGCAAAATGGTGAATTCATTCACCAGCATTGGCAGGCTGGCGCGCATGACCTGGGGATTGATGACATACCACCAGGTCAGCGCGCGGCTTAACCCCAACGTCCGGGCGGCCTCCAACTGACCGCGCGTCACCAGACTGCGGTTAACGCGCAGAATTTCCGCCACGTACGCACCACTGTTCAGACCAATCGCCACCACAGCTGCAAGCATCGGCTGACCACCCAGCCCCAGGCGCGGTAGAGTAAAAAACACCACAAACAGCTGAACAATGGCCGGGGTGCCACGCATCATGCTCACGTAGAGACGGCCAATAAAGCGCCAGATCCAGGCACGGCGCAGTTGCAGGAAACAGCCAAGCTGCCCCATCACTACGCTCACCATTGACGCCAGTACCGTCAGCACCAGCGTCATCAGCAGACCGTGCCCCAGTTCCGGCAGCGCGGCTATTACCTGTTGATCCAGCCCCATTGCTTACTCCGCGTTAAAATCCGTCAGGTTTTCCGCCACTGACAACCGCAGCGGTGCGGGCTTGTCATTCCCCTCGATGCCGGTATTGCAGGCGGAAACGATGAAACGCGTGTCCATCACCACGCGACAGGTAATGCTGTCACCTGGCTGGGTAAGGTTTTGTTCCGGCAGGATGTCGCCTTCACGCGTCAGTTTGACATGCATAAACAGGTTGATCGGGTCCGGCAGTTTCGGCACCGTCATGCCCAGACGAGCCAGTTCGCCGCTGACCGCTTCGATACAGCCTTCGCCGCCGTAGCCTCGCTCTGCCAGAAACGCCGTAGTGGAACCGGGCAGCAGCAGGTCGTGACGTTTGACGCTATCTTTGCCCAACACCATCATCGGACGACGACGGTTGTTGACCAGGCGCATCCCGGAACCCAACAGGTAGCTGTTGCTGAATACGCGGGTATGATGCACCGACAGCCACACCGCCGGGTCTTGCAGGCTAAAACCGAACAACGACGCGACCGCCCCTTCGCCCAGCGCGGTGATACGCAGCAGTTGACCACGCAGCACACGAATCGATGCTACACCTCCCGCGGTGACCTCAATCGGTGCTGCGAGGGTCCGCACCGCGGTTTCTTCATAACTCTCACGCATTAACAGCATGCGACTTCTCCTCGGCGTGGTAGTGATCGCTGACGCGAATATCGATGGGCGTCACCTGTAAACCATTGCCCGGAATGATGTCCTGCGGGCAGGAAGAGACGGAGCAAATCAGGTCGCACAGTGCTTCAAAGGTGATGCTGTCGCCCGCTTTGCTGTGGGGGTCAGTCACCTCCATACGGCCATCGGCAGTGACCGGACCGTTCTGGAACAGGTTGAACGGCTCCGGCAGGCTGAAATAGGTCACGCCATAGGCCTTCATGCCTTCCAGCAGATTATCCACGCAGTTGCGATGACCTTCGACGCCGAAATCCACGCTGAAGCGGGTGCGATCGCAGGCCGGCACGTTGGCATCGTGAATGCCGATGGTGTCGGCAACGATGCGCAACAGGGGACGGTTCTCGCTCGACCACAACGCATCACCCGGTTTGAAAAACAGCGAACGCAGATGCTGACGGGTATGGACCGGCGACAGCTTTTCGTTCAGGTCGTCGGCATTGACCGCGACAAAATCCGCGGCCTGCTGCCCTTCGCTATCAATGACGGTAATAAACTGCCCTTTGCGCACACGGAAGGTTTTGCCGTGGCCCGCCGGGACCGTCAGGGTTGACTGACACATAATTACTCCTGGGGAATGAAATCGCTGGACGGAACGGTAAAGGTGGTGCCGAGATACTGCTGTTGCAGCCTGGTCAGCTCGCCATCTTTCTGCATCGCCAGAATGTGGTCGCTCAGAGCTTTGTTCAGGCTGCCGTCTTCTTTACGCGTTGCCCAACCCATCCATTGTGACGGACCGACTTCTCCGACCTGCGCCACTTTGCTCGGGTACTTCTTCACCACCGGCGCCAGCACGGAGATATCGTCGTAGACGAAATCCGCGCGTTTGGTCATCAGGGTGCTGACGGTTTGATCCAGCGAATCGACGCTGATGATGGTGATCGGTTTCTTACCGGCTTTTTTCAGTTCGTCGTTAAAGCCTTTCAACAATTGTTCTGGCACGCTGGCGCTTTTCACGGCACCGCGCAGGCCGGACAGACTTTCCGGGCTGAGGGTTTTGCCGCTAAAGGTTTTGGCTTCATCTTCGCGCACCAGCACACCGTTGACGGTTTTGCTGTAGGGCACGGTGAACAGCACTTTTTTCGCCCGTTCGGCGGTGACATTGAGGGAGGAACCTTCGGCGTTAAACGAGCCGGAAATCAGGCCCGGCAAAATGCCGCTGAAGGCGGTTTTCTGAAACTCCAGTTTCACGCCGAGATCTTTGGCGAAGGATTGCATGATCGCCACGCTGTAGCCAGTGATCGCGCCGCTGTCGTCGGTGTACTCATACGGAGGAAATGTCGGGTCGATACCGACGGTGATTTTGCCGCTGCTTTTGATATCGGCCAGCGTATCGGCTTGCGCCTGTGCCAGCGATCCAACAGATAAAAGTGCGGCGATGAGCCAAGCGGTTTTTTTCATTATGGTGTTTCCCTGGTGTTGGTGAAATGTCTTTTTCTTCTGAGCATATTTTGTGCCAGATTTTTCACACACCACGCATACCAGGGTCGGGGATATCATTTTTCCCTGTACAATCATAAAGAAACATTTGTTTCTTAGTTCATATTTGTCGTTTCTGTGATTTCATACATTGGAAACAGGGATGCCCGCCAGCGCACCATTTCGGTGCAATGGCGGGTGCAATATGCGCCAGCGCGGGGCGTTATTCGAGTTCGTCGAGGGATTGGTGCAGCGCTTCAACCTGGGCGAGGTAATCGTTGCTGGCTTTGCCCATCTCGCGCGCCACCAGGGAGCACAGCAAGTTGCAGATGCCGGAGAGTGCAGCGGTGCTGTCAAAAATCAGGCTACTGTCGGTGTGGCAGCGTACCACCCATTGCGCATGGCGGGCCGGTTTGCCGGACAGCACATCGGCCAGATACAGCATCGGTACCTGGCGCTCGGCCAACGCATTCATCGCGGCCTCTAACGCTGGCATACGACGACGCAGGCCAACGCAAATCACCACATCCTGTTCATTCAGTGATGCCAGATGCTCCGCCAGCGAATCGCCGGGGCGAGGCAGCAGGCGTATATCGGGGTGAACGTGGATCAGATCGCGATAGATCAGTTGCGCAATGGTCTGGCTATGACGCCAGCCCATCACCACCACGCGCCGTGCGCGGGCGATGGCGCTGACCGCATCCTGCAACTGGCTGCTCTCCAGCGTGCGATAGCTGTTCACCAGATTGGCGATCTCTTTTTCCAGATGTTGCTGCATGATGCTGTCGAGCGGTGAAGCGCTGGGTGCGGCTTGCAGATAAAGCGGTGAACCGCTGCTCTGCATATCACGCGCCTGACGGCGAGCGGCTTCGTAGCTTTCATAACCGAGGTGGCGGAAAAAACGCGTGGTGGTGGCTTTGGAAACCCCGGCGCTGTGCGCCAGTTCAGTGGCGGTATTCATGGCGAGCTGGCCTGGGGCTGCCAGCAGTACGTCGGCCAGCCGCTGTTCGTGGCTGGAGAGTTGCTCCCAGTGCTGACGAATCCGGCCTTCCAGTGATGCCGTTTTTGCACTCATGGTGGATCCCTGAAAATAAAAAAACCATCCTGCACAGAGCGTGCCGGGTTGTCATCTGGATTTTTTAATGGAGAAAAAAGGTCGGCATCAATGCCGACCTTTTCCGGATGTAGCGGCGCGATTTATCGCGCGGGGTTTCCCACATCGTGCACTGGACTGCGCGATTAATCGCGCCGCTACGGATGGTGTGATTATTTACCTGAAGGGCGCAGTGCCGGGAACAGGATTACGTCGCGAATGGTGTGGCTGTTGGTAAACAACATCACCATACGGTCGATACCAATACCCAGACCGGCAGTTGGCGGCAGACCATGTTCCAGCGCGGTGACATAGTCTTCGTCATAGAACATCGCTTCGTCATCACCGGCATCTTTAGCGTTCACCTGTTGCAGGAAACGCTCAGCCTGATCTTCCGCATCATTCAGCTCGGAGAAGCCGTTACCGATTTCACGACCACCGATGAAGAATTCAAAGCGATCGGTGATTTCCGGGTTCTCGTCGTTACGACGTGCCAGCGGTGACACTTCTGCCGGATATTCGGTGATGAAGGTCGGCTGGATCAGATGCGCTTCGGCGGTTTCTTCGAAGATCTCGGTAACCACGCGGCCCAGACCCCAGCTCTTCTCGACTTTGATGTGCAGTGAGTTGGCAATCGCCACGGCTTTGTCGAAATCATCCAGATCCGCCAGATCAGTTTCCGGACGGTACTTTTTGATCGCTTCGCGCATGGTGAGTTTTTCGAACGGCTTGCCGAAATCGAAGGTGTTCTCACCGTACGGGACTTCCGTGGTGCCGAGGACGTCCTGCGCCAGAGTACGGAACAGGCTTTCGGTCAGCTCGATCAGATCTTTGTAATCCGCATACGCCATGTAGAGTTCCATCATGGTGAACTCTGGGTTGTGGCGCGGAGAGATGCCTTCGTTACGGAAGTTACGGTTGATCTCAAACACGCGATCAAAACCGCCAACCACCAGACGCTTCAGATACAGTTCCGGCGCAATACGCAGGTACATATCGATGTCGAGCGCATTGTGATGGGTGATAAACGGACGGGCTGACGCACCACCCGGGATCACCTGCATCATCGGGGTTTCCACTTCCATAAAGTCGCGACCAACCATGAACTGACGAATGCCCGCCATGATTTTTGAACGCACCTGGAAGGTGTGACGCGATTCGTCGTTGGCAATCAGGTCCAGGTAACGCTGACGATAACGGGTTTCCTGATCGGCCAGGCCGTGGAATTTGTCCGGCAAAGGACGCAGCGCTTTGGTCAGCAGACGCAGTTCTGAGCAGTGGATTGACAGCTCACCGGTTTTGGTTTTGAACAGCTTACCGCGTGCGCCGAGGATATCGCCGAGATCCCACTTCTTGAATTGCTCGTTGTAGACGCCTTCCGCCAGATCATCGCGCGCCACGTACAACTGAATGCGGCCACCGACGTCCTGCAACGTGATGAATGACGCTTTGCCCATGATACGGCGGGTCATCATACGACCGGCAACACTGACCTCGATGCCAAGGTCTTCCAGCTCTTCGTTGCTCTTTTCGTCATAGCTGGCGTGCAGCTGATCGGAGGTGGTGTCACGGCGAAAATCGTTAGGAAACGCCACGCCGGTTTCACGCAGCGCGCTGAGTTTTTCGCGACGCGTTTTCAGTTCGTTATTTAACTCAAGTGCGGCATCAGCGCTCTGCGGTTGTTGTTCAGACATGTCGGTTCCTTATAGCCCTGCTTTTAAACTTGCTTCAATAAAACGATCGAGATCGCCATCCAACACCGCCTGGGTGTTACGCGTTTCTACGCCAGTACGCAGATCTTTGATGCGCGAATCATCGAGAACGTATGAACGGATCTGGCTGCCCCAGCCGATGTCAGATTTGTTATCTTCCGCCGCCTGTTTCTCAGCATTTTTCTTTTGCATCTCAAGCTCATACAGCTTCGCTTTCATCTGCTTCATGGCCTGATCTTTGTTCTTATGCTGCGAACGATCGTTCTGACACTGGGTCACGGTGCCGGTCGGAATGTGGGTGATACGTACCGCAGATTCCGTACGGTTAACGTGCTGACCACCCGCGCCCGAAGCACGGTAAACGTCAATACGCAGATCTGCCGGGTTGATTTCGATATCAATATCGTCATCCACTTCCGGATAGATAAAGGCAGAACTGAAGGAGGTGTGACGACGGCCACCCGAGTCAAACGGACTCTTACGCACCAGGCGATGGACGCCGGTTTCGGTACGCAGCCAGCCGAAAGCATATTCGCCAGAAACACGAATGGTGGCGGATTTCAGACCGGCCACTTCACCTTCTGACTCTTCAATAATCTCGGTTTTGAAGCCTTTGGCTTCTGCCCAGCGCAGGTACATGCGCATCAGCATGCTGGCCCAGTCCTGCGCTTCGGTGCCGCCGGAACCGGCTTGCAGGTCGATGTAGCAGTCGGCGCTGTCGTATTCACCGGAGAACATACGACGGAATTCCAGTTCACCCAGCTTGGTTTCCAACACGTCCAGCTCGGCAATGGTGTCGTTGAAGGTTTCTTCGTCATCGGCTTCAACCGCCAGCTCCAGCAGGCCCTGCACATCTTCCAGCCCCTGATACATCTGGTCCAGGGTGCCGACGATGATTTCTAACGACGAACGTTCTTTACCCAGCGCTTGCGCACGCTCAGGTTCGTTCCAGACGTCAGGTTGTTCCAGCTCGGCGTTTACTTCTTCGAGGCGTTCTTTCTTGGCATCGTAGTCAAAGATACCCCCTAAGAACGTCGCTGCGCTCGGTGAGGTCCTGAATACGGTTTTTGACCGGGTTGATTTCAAACATGGCTTTTCAGTCTTTTTTGACGATTCGTGAGAGGAGAAAAATCTAACGCGCTAGTTTAACCGAAAGCGCGTTCACTTTATAGCTTTGCTGGCCGCTTATGCCAGCGGCCACAGATGGTCGATAATCAGCTGCACCGAACGGTTGCCACGATACTCGTTAATGTCCAGTTTGTAGGCCAGTTCGACCTGGCGCACGCTGCTGTCCGGCCACAAAGTCGTATCAACGTTAAAGGCGATGCCATCCAGCAACGGACCTCCGCCAATCGGCTCCACCATCACTTTCAGATGACGTTCACCCACCAGCCGTTGTTGCAGCAGTTTAAACCGGCCATCAAATACCGGTTCAGGGAATGCCTGGCCCCAGGGTCCCGCTTCCCGCAGTAGCTCAGCGGTTTGCAGCGAAAACTCCTGCGCGCGCAATTCACCATCTGACCAGACTACCCCCTGCAACGCTTCGCCATCCAGCCATTCGTCAATCAACGCGGCAAAGCGCTGACGAAACTCTTCGTAGCGAGCTTCTTGCAGCGATAATCCCGCGGCCATCGCATGACCGCCGAATTTGATCATCAGGCCAGGATGCAGGGTATCGAGACGTTCCAGCGCGTCACGCAGATGGAGCCCGGCAATCGAGCGGCCAGAGCCCTTCAGCGTGCCGTCCCCTGCCGGAGCGAAAGCGATCACCGGACGGTGGAAACGCTCCTTGAGGCGCGAAGCCAAAATCCCTACCACTCCCTGATGCCACTCGGGATGGTAGAACGCCAGACCGAGCGGCAAGTCGGTGTGTTGTCGCTCCAGCGCATCACACAACGCCAGCGCTTCGCTTTTCATGCCCTGCTCAATCTCTTTACGCGTCTGATTCAACGCGTCCAGCTCGTTGGCCAGCATGCGCGCTTCGCTGATGTCTTCGGTCAGCAACAAGGCAACGCCCACCGACATATCATCCAGACGCCCCGCCGCATTGAGACGGGGACCGATGGCGAAACCGAGATCGCTCGCCACCAGTTGTCGCGCATCGCGATTGGCGATTTCCAGCAACGCACGAATACCGGCGCGGCATTTCCCGGCGCGGATGCGGCTTAAGCCTTGCCACACCAGAATGCGGTTGTTGGCATCCAACGGTACCACGTCAGCCACGGTGCCCAGCGCTACCAGATCAAGCCATTCCGCCAGATTGGGTTCCGCCCGGCCCTCGCTAAACCAGTTTTGCGTACGCAGGTACGCGCGCAACGCCAGCATCAGATAGAAGGCGACGCCCACGCCCGCCAGCGCCCGTGAGGGGAAATCGCTGTCGTTCAGATTTGGGTTAACAATGGCTTCGGCAGCAGGCAGCGTTTCACCCGGCAGGTGGTGATCGGTGACCAGCACCGGGATGCCATGCTGATGCGCCGTATCGACGCCCGCATGCGACGAAATGCCGTTATCTACCGTGAGGATCATCTCGGCACCGCGCGCCCGCGCCTGCTCCACCACTTCCGGGCTGAGGCCGTAGCCATCTTCAAAACGGTTGGGGACAAGGTAGTCGATGTTGCCACCGAGACTGCGCAGCGCCAGCACCGTTAACGCGGTGCTGGTGGCACCATCGGCGTCAAAATCGCCCACCACCACAATGCGGCGACCGTCGCGCAGCATCTGATGCAGCAGCGTCACCGCAGCATCGATGCCACCAAGCGTTTGCCACGGCAGCAGATGTTTAGCACCGCGTTCGAGTTCAGCGGCATCACGCACGCCACGTTGCAGGTAGAGCCGCCGCAGCAGCGGCGGCAAATCGGCAGGCAAGGTATCGTCGGCATGGGGTTCACGCCGACGCAGTTCAACAGAATGGATCACTGTGGATTAACCGCCACTTTTCTGGCCGTCGAGCACTTGCTTCAGCTCCTGTGGCCCCTGATAACCCGGGATCATCATGCCGCTGTCGGTCAGGATGGCAGGCGTGCCCTGAATACCAAACAGGATGCCCAGTTTATATTGCTGGTCGAGATCGATTTTGCAGGTCGCCGGTGCGTCCATCTGCGGCGCATTACCTTTCATCGCCTCATCAAACTGTTTGTTACGATCGGCACTGCACCAGATGGCTTTCATCGCTTTTTCGACCTGACCATGCAGACCTTCACGCGGGAATGCCAGGTAACGCACGGTGATGCCCAACGCGTTGTAGTCAGCCATTTGCTCATGCAGCTTACGGCAATAACCACAGGTAATGTCGGTAAACACGGTGATAACGTGTTGTTGTTTCGGCGCTTTGTAGATAATCATTTGCGGTTCCAGCGCCGTGACTTTCTTCTCCAGCAGCTGGTTCGTCACGTTCACCGGTTGTGCGCCGCTGACATCGTACAACGGCCCCTGAATCATGTGCTTACCATCGTCGGTGACGTACAACACGCCACTCTCCGTCAGCACAGTTTTGATGCCTGGCAGCGGTGACGGCTGAATTTCCGTCTGTTGCAGTCCCAACTTTTTCAAAGCCTGCTGGATGGCGCTGTCATCGGCATGAACCAGCCCGGAGAAGGTGCTGACCAGCAGAGCCAGCATCGTTAACTGTTTTTTCATCTCATTTCCTTGTTGCCGCGTTTCAGGCGCGCGGATGATGCTGTTGATGTAACAATCGCAAGCGCTCAGTGGCAACGTGCGTATAAATTTGGGTAGTGGAAAGGTCGCTGTGACCTAACAACATCTGTACGACGCGCAAATCGGCACCGTGGTTCAATAGATGTGTCGCAAAAGCGTGGCGCAACACATGCGGCGACAGTTTTTCGCTGTCGATTCCGGCCAGCAAAGCGTAGTGCTTAATCCGGTGCCAGAACGTCTGACGGGTCATCTTTTGCGCGCGATTGCTGGGGAATAGCACATCCAGCGTCTGGCCATTGAGCAACCACGGACGACCATGCGTCATATAATGCTCAATCCAGTAAATCGCTTCTTCACCCATTGGCACAAGGCGCTCTTTGTTGCCTTTACCAATCACCCGCACCACCCCCTGACGCAGGCTGACATCGCTCAGGGTTAACCCCACCAGCTCAGAAACGCGCAGACCGGTGGCGTAGAGTAGCTCCAGCATCGCTTTGTCGCGCAGTTCGAGCGGAATCTCAATCGAGGGTGCCTGCAACAGGCGTTCTACCTGGCTTTCACTCAGATCCTTGGGCAAGCGCTGCGGGAGTTTCGGGGCGGAAAGCAGTGCGCTGGGATCGTCGCTACGCAGCTTTTCACGGTAAAGATATTGAAACAACCGCCGGATGGCGCTCAGGGTACGTGCTGAGCTGGTGGCTTTATAACCGCCCTCCACCCGTTCCGCCAGAAACTGCTGCAAGTCGAGTGCTTCCAGCGTCAGCAGCGTGCGCTCATGATGATGCAGCCAGCCGGTGAGAGTTTGCAGATCCTGGCGATAGGATGCGAGGGTATTTTGTGCCAGATTGCGCTCAATCCAGAGCGTATCCAGAAACTGTTCAATCAGGTCGCTGTCTGCCACTTTCTCCCTCCAGCCGGTGTGAAATCGTGCTCATTATGCCTGAAAAGCGCCTGCTTCTGGTACAATTGCGCCAGAGTGAGTCTCAGACAGAGCATTAATTGCATGAATATCGGCCTGTTTTACGGTTCAAGTACCTGCTACACCGAAATGACCGCGGAGAAGATTCGCGACTTTATTGGTGAAGAATTAGTCACCCTGCACAACCTGAAAGATGACGATCCGGCGTTGATGGAGCAGTACGATTTGCTGATCCTCGGTATCCCAACCTGGGACTTCGGTGAGTTGCAGGAGGATTGGGAAGCGATTTGGCCGCAAATCCCGGCGCTGAACCTGCGCGGAAAAATTGTCGCCCTGTATGGCATGGGTGACATGATTGGCTACAGTGAATGGTTTCTCGACGCGCTGGGTATGCTGCATGAACTGTTGCAGCCGATGGGCGTGCAGTTTGTCGGCTACTGGCCGCTGGAAGGCTACGAATTTACCAGCCCGAAACCGTTAACCGCCGATGGCAAACAATTTGTCGGTCTGGCGCTTGATGATGTGAACCAGTTTGAACTGAGTGATGAACGCATCGAACAATGGTGTGAACAGATTCTGACGGAAACCGCCGCGCTACTTTAACGCGTGATTCCTACGATGTAGCGGCGCGATTTATCGCGCGGTTTTTTCCACATTACGCACGAAACCGCGCGATAAATCGCGCCGCTACGGGCTTAAACAGCAGGCGCGCAATCTGCGCCAGTTGCCTTCTGGCATGTTGTCATGCATCAGCCACAACCGCCTGCATTGCCCCTGGTCGTTACGTAGCACCAGCAAGACGCCAATCGGCAACCAGCCTGGTGCGCACGCGTTGTGCCAGCGCATATCATCCCAGTGCCAGATACCCTGATGATCCAACGAAAGTGGCCCGCAGCATCGTTGCAACTGCCGTTGGTGACGCCATCCCTCCACCAGCAATACCAACAACAACGGCGCTTTACTCCAGCGCCATGTTTCCGGCCAGGGCAGGCAAACCACCAGTGAACAACAAAGCAGCAGCATCAGCGCCTGCAATATCCGGGCGCTGTGCGATGGATGCAGCTTACATCGCCACCGGACCGCGTTCACGATTGCGCTGCTGAATCAGTTTCACCATACGCTGAAACTCGGGATCGACCGGTTCACCGTGGTTCATCATCCAGTTGAATAAATCCGGGTCGTCGCTTTTCAATAAGGCCACGAACACCTGCTTGTCGGTGTCAGTCAGCGAATCGTACTCATATTTGAAAAACGGCATGATAGCGATGTCCAGCTCCAGCATGCCCCGACGGCACGCCCATTGGACGCGGGCTTTGTCATGAATATCCATGTCTCTTTTCCACAGCGGCAAACAATGGCACTCAGTGTACCTGCTTTTTTTCGCGGGTGCAGGCGTCACTGCACTGGCTGTGCAGTGACGCGCAAAACCCTTTCACACAATGCAGGGTTATCACGCGATTTGTGCGTCAGGTTCCGCAAACTGGTTGCAAAGCCGCGCTGCTCTTTTAACATGGAAAGATTGTCTACGGATGAACCCATTAATCAGGAAAAACCCATGCCCATATTTACCCTTCCCCCTCGTCAGCCGACTGCATCATCTCGTCTGCCTTTAACCCTGATGTCACTCGATGAGTGGGCGCTGGTTGCGGTGCAGGGCAAAGACAGCACCTCGTATTTGCAAGGCCAACTGACGCTGGATGTAGCCGCGCTGGATGCGACACAGCATCGTCCGGCCGCGCATTGCGATGCCAAAGGGAAAATGTGGAGCAGCCTGCGTCTGTTTCATCGTGGCGAAGGTTATGGCTACCTGGTACGCCGTAATCTGCGTGATACCCAGCTTACGGAGCTGAAAAAATATGCGGTGTTCGCCAAGGTGGCCATTGCCGCCGATGATGATGCCGTACTGCTGGGCCTGGCTGGCTTCCAGGCACGCACGGCACTGGCAGGTCTGTTCCCGGTGCTGCCGGATGCCACAACCCCGGTGGTGGAGCAGGGCGACACGACTCTGCTGTGGTTTGAGCAACCGGCGGAACGCTTCCTGTTGGTTACTACGCTGGCCCAGGCTGAAGCGCTGAAGGATAAACTGACGGGTGATGCGCAATTCAATGACAGCACGCAGTGGCTGGCACTGGATATTGAAGCAGGCATTCCGGTGATTGACAGCGCCACCAGCGCACAGTTGATCCCACAAGCCACTAACCTGCAAGCGCTGGATGCCATCAGCTTTAAAAAAGGCTGCTACACCGGGCAGGAGATGGTAGCACGCGCGAAATTCCGTGGCGCCAACAAACGCGCGCTGTACTGGCTGGCTGGCCAGGCCAGCCATCTGCCACCGGCCGATGGGTCGCTGGAATTACAGATGGGTGACAGGTGGCGTCGCACCGGCACCGTGCTCACCGCCGTTCAACTGGATGACGGTGAAGCATGGATTCAGGTGGTGATGAATAACGATCTGGAACCGGATAGCGTGCTGCGGGTGGAGGGTGATGAAGGGGGCAAGCTGACTATTCAGCCATTGCCCTATTCTCTCGAAGATTAAATTTCTCAGGCTTCCTTTTCCCTCACCCCGCCCCTCTCCCGCAAGACGGGAGAGGGAGATATGTCATATGCAAGACCGGGAGGATGGATTTTACATCACATAGAAATAAATAGCGCAGAAGTGGCACACACTGCCACCCAACACAAACGCGTGCCAGATTGCATGGTTATAGGGGATGCGGCGCGCGACATAGAAAATCACGCCTAACGAGTACACGATCCCGCCCGCCGCCAGCAGCCATACGCCACCCGCTGACAATTTTGTTGCCAGTTGATAAATCACCACCAGCGACAGCCAGCCCATACTGAGATAGGTGACCAGCGATAGCACCTTAAAACGGTGGGCAATGGTGAGTTTAAAGATGATTCCCGCCAGCGCGAGGCTCCAGATGACAATCATCAGCCCTTTAGCCAGCGACGATTTCAGTCCCACCAGCAGGAATGGCGTATACGTCCCCGCAATCAGCAAATAGATGGCACAGTGGTCAAATTTTTTCAGCCAGTATTTGGCTTTCTGGTGTGGAATGGCGTGATAAAGGGTCGACGCCAGAAACAGCAGGATCATGCTGCCACCATACAAACTGTAGCTGGTGATCGCGGTGGCATCCGCCTGCATTTCAACGGCTTGCGTTAAAAGCAATACCAGGCCAATAATGCCAAACAGGCAGCCTAATCCGTGGCTGATACTGTTAGCAATCTCCTCTGCCAGCGAATAGCCCTGAGCGATAAGACGGTTCTGTACCATGAGAGTGCATCCCGAAAAACGAAGAAACTGACTGTGCTTTTTCTGTGCATCAGAGTAACCAGAATTAATTTCAGTGTACACATGTACGCTAAAATTAATCTGTGAATCAGTGTTTCAGCCAGTATGATCAGACGTAGCGGCGCGATTTATCGCGCGGTTTTTCCGGCACAGCACGCGAAATTGCGCGATAAATCCGCGCCGCTACGGATCGGAGAGATATTTTGTTTACCGCCCACCTGCGGCATCAATGATAGTGCCGGTGATATAGGATGCGGCATCACTGGTGAGCCAGAGGATAGCCTCGGCGATCTCTTGCGGCTGACCGCCACGCCCCATTGGGATAACGCTGGCAAGCCGATCTACCCTGCCAGGTTCACCACCGTCAGCATGCATTTCGGTGTAAATAAATCCCGGACGTACGCCGTTCACGCGAATCCCCTGCGCGGCAACTTCCAGCGATAAGCCTTTAGTAAGTGTATCCATCGCGCCTTTGGAGGCGGCGTAATCCACATATTCTCCTGGCGCTCCGGTTCTGGCCGCGGCGGATGACACGTTGACGATCGCGCCACCGCTGCCGCCGTGTTGGGTTCCCATGCGCTTCACCGCTTCGCGGCAGCATAAGAACGTACCGGTGACATTGGTAGCAAAGACACGCTGGAGGCGTTCTGCGGTCAGGTCTTCAGTGCGGCACTGCTGAAACAGAATGCCCGCATTGTTGACCAACACCTTCAGCGGCGCTTCGTAGCGGTCAAGCTGCTGAAACATCCGTACCACCTGCGCTTCATCGGCGATATCCGCCTGCACCGTAAACGCCTTGCCACCCTGTGCTTCGATGGCGGCGACCACCTGTTGCGCTTCAGCTTCACGCTGGCGGTAATTCACCGCCACGCAATAACCTGCCTGCGCCAGTAATAACGCCGTAGCACGACCGATACCGCGACTTGCGCCAGTGACTAATGCCAGTTCCATTTTGCCTCCAAAGAAAAAGGCCGGTTTCCCGGCCTTCGATAACGTGTGGTTCAGTGTAGCTTACGCATACTCACTCATCGGTACGCAGCTACAGAACAGGTTGCGATCGCCAAACACATCATCCAGACGTTTTACCGTCGGCCAGTATTTGTTAGCGCTGCCTGCCGGGAACACGGCCAGCTCACGGCTGTACGGATGCGCCCACTCACCAACGATCTCCATCTGAGTGTGCGGCGCATTGACCAGCGGGTTGTCCTCTGCCGGCCATTCACCATCTGCCACACGATCGATTTCCATACGGATTGCCAACATCGCATCAATAAAGCGATCCAGCTCGATTTTGCTCTCTGATTCCGTCGGCTCGACCATCAGCGTCCCCGCAACCGGGAATGACATGGTTGGCGCATGGAACCCGTAATCGATCAGACGTTTGGCGATATCCATTTCGCTGATGCCGGTTTGTTCTTTCAGCGGGCGAATATCAAGAATACATTCATGCGCCACGCGATCATCGCGACCGGTATAGAGAATCGGATAGGCTGACTGCAAACGGCTGGCGATGTAGTTGGCATTGAGGATTGCCACCGAACTCGCCTGCTTCAATCCTTCAGCACCCATCATGCGGATATACATCCAGCTGATCGGCAGAATCGAGGCACTGCCAAAGGGGGCTGCGGATACCGCGCCCTGCTGCGTCAGTACACCATCAATCTGCACTACGCTATGGCCCGGTACAAACGGTGCCAGATGCGCTTTCACGCCGATCGGTCCCATACCTGGGCCGCCACCGCCGTGTGGAATACAGAAAGTTTTATGCAGGTTAAGGTGAGAGACATCCGCGCCGATATAACCTGGCGTGGTGATCCCCACCTGTGCGTTCATGTTGGCGCCATCCAGATAAACCTGACCGCCGTACTGATGCACGATCTGGCACACTTCACGGATAGTCTCTTCATACACGCCGTGCGTTGACGGGTAGGTCACCATGATGCAGGAGAGTTTATCGCCTGACTGCGCCGCTTTCTCACGCAGATCGCCGAGGTCGATGTTGCCCTGTTTGTCACAGGCCACCACCACCACCGACATTCCCGCCATCTGTGCCGACGCCGGGTTGGTGCCATGCGCAGAGCTGGGGATCAAACAAATATGACGATCGCCTTCGTTACGGCTTTCGTGGTAGCGACGGATAGCCAGCAAGCCAGCATATTCACCCTGCGCACCAGAGTTCGGCTGCATACACAGCGCGTCGTAACCGGTCAGCTGTACCAACCACTGCGACAGTTGGCCGATCATTTGCAGATAACCGGACGCCTGTTCTGCCGGGCAGAACGGGTGCAGTTCAGCGAATTCCGGCCAGGTAATTGGGATCATCTCTGCGGCGGCGTTCAGTTTCATGGTGCAGGAACCGAGCGGGATCATCGCCTGGTTCAGCGCCAGATCCTTTTTCTCCAGGCTGTGCATATAACGCATCATCTCAGTTTCGCTGTGATGACGGTTAAATACCGGGTGCTCGAGAATCGCACTCTGGCGCTGCTGCGCTGCCGGGATTCCGCTGTTTTCAGCAGCCACGGCGCTGTCCAGCGCATCAATGTCCTGGCCATGTTCATCACCCAGCAAAATGGCGAACAGCGCCTGCACGTCTTCACGACGGGTAGTTTCATCCAGCGTGATGCCCACGGCGTGATGAATGTCGCTACGCAGGTTAACACCGAAACTCAGAGCACGGTTTAGCACTGCCGCTTTGTCAGCCACTTCGACGGTCAGGGTATCGAACCAGCTATTGTGGCGCAGTTTCAGTCCGCCATTTTTCAGTCCGGCCGCCAGGATGCTGGTCAGACGGTGGATACGCGAAGCAATACGTTTCAGGCCAGCCGGTCCATGATAAACCGCATAGAAACCAGCGATGTTTGCCAGCAGCACCTGTGAAGTACAGATGTTGGAGTTGGCCTTCTCACGGCGGATATGCTGTTCACGGGTTTGCATCGCCATACGCAGCGCGGTGTTACCGGCGGCATCGCGCGACACACCGATGATACGCCCCGGCATAGAACGCTTGTGCTCGTCACGGCTGGCAAAAAATGCCGCGTGAGGACCACCGTAGCCCATTGGCACACCGAAACGTTGCGCAGAACCAAATACAATGTCTGCGCCCTGCTTGCCCGGTGCTTCCAGTTGCACCAACGCCATAAAGTCAGAGGCGACACTCACCACCACTTTGCGGCTTTTCAGCTCGGCAATCAGCGAACGGTAGTCATGCACTTCACCGGTGGTACCCGCCTGTTGCAGCAGCACACCAAACAGGTCGTCATGATCGAGCGCTTTTGCTGCGCTATCGATAATCAGTTCAAAACCAAAGGTTTCGGCACGCGTACGCACCACATCCAGTGTTTGCGGATGGATGTCGTCAGCGATAAAGAATTTGTTGGCATTTTTTAGCTTGCTGACGCGTTTTGCCATCGCCATCGCTTCAGCGGCGGCGGTGGCTTCGTCAAGCAGTGAAGCCGATGCGATATCAAGGCCGGTCAGGTCCAGCGTCAGGGTCTGGAAGTTGAGCAGCGCTTCCAGACGGCCCTGCGACACTTCCGGCTGGTACGGGGTATAGGCGGTGTACCAGCCCGGATTTTCCAGCATGTTGCGCAGAATCACCGGAGGGGTGATCACCGCAGTGTAGCCCATACCAATCCAGGATTTATAACGCTGGTTCTGACTGGCAATTGCTTTCAGCTCTGCCAGCGCCTGCTGCTCGGTGGCTGCATCACCCACAGCGGGCGGTCCCGGCAATTGGATGTCGGCAGGCACAATGGAACCAATCAGGGATTCCAAAGAGCTGGCACCAATCGCTTCCAGCATGGTGGCCTGTTGCTCCGGCGTTGGTCCGATATGGCGCTCAATAAAAGCACCGTTATGTTCAAGCTGGCTGAGAGTCTGAGTCATTAGCAGTAAATCCTGAATCGGGCTGGGTATTAATACAGACAAAAAAGAAAGGTGCCGCCACGCGACACCTTCTGATACTGGCGCTTAATCTTCGATGGTTTTTTTATAACCTTCGGCATCCATCAACGACTCGAGTTCAGACTCATCGCTGGCCTTGATTTTGAACAGCCAACCGTCGGTGTAGGGGTCGCTGTTGATCAGTTCCGGTGAGCTTTCCAGCTCTTCGTTGACCGCCAAAATTTCGCCACTGATGGGAGCGTAAATATCAGAAGCCGCTTTTACCGATTCGGCAACTGCGCAATCTTCACCGCTCTCAACCACGCGGCCCACTTCCGGCAGATCGACAAACACCATGTCACCCAACAGCTCCTGAGCATGTTCGGTAATCCCTACGGTGTAGGTGCCATCGGCTTCCTGACGCACCCACTCGTGGCTATCTTTGTACTTCAATTCGTTTGGTACATTGCTCATCGCCAAATCTCCTGAAAAAGTTACTGTGCGACCGGTTTACCGGCGCGAACAAAAATTGGTTTGGTGACCTTTACCGGCATTTCACGATTGCGGATTTCCACAATCGCCTGCTCGCCAATTCCGGCTGGCACGCGTGCCAGCGCAATGCTGTATCCCAGCGTCGGTGAGAAGGATCCACTGGTAATAATACCCTGCTGCGGCTGACCTTGTTCATCGGTGAAACGTACCGGCAGGCCGTTACGCAACACCCCTTTTTCGGTCATGATCAGACCGACCAGTTTTTCTGTTCCGGCAGCGCGCTGAGCTTCCAACGCCTCGCGGCCAATAAAATCACGGTCGGTGGGTTCCCAAACAATGGTCCAGCCCATATTCGCCGCCAGCGGTGAAACGCCCTCGTCCATCTCCTGGCCGTAGAGGTTCATCCCCGCTTCCAGACGCAACGTATCACGCGCACCCAAACCAGCCGGTTTAACCCCTGCCGCCAACAGGCGCTGCCAGAAATCCGCGGCGGCGTTAGCCGGCATGGCAATTTCGTAGCCCGCTTCACCGGTATAACCGGTGGTAGCGATAAACAGATCATCCGCCTGCACACCGAAGAACGGTTTCATGCCCGCGACGGCATCACGTTGCGCGGCACTGAACAGCGACTGCGCTTTCTGTTGCGCATGCGGTCCCTGCACCGCGATCAGTGCTAAATCGTCACGTTCAGTCAGGGTAATGCCATACGGCTGTGCGTGTTCACCAATCCATGCAAGGTCTTTCTCACGCGTGGCTGAGTTCACCACCAGACGGAAGAAGTCCTCGGTCATAAAGTAAACAATCAAATCATCAATGACGCCACCTGATGCATTTAGCATGCCGGTGTAAAGCGCTTTGCCTGGCTGGGTCAGTTTGGCGACGTCGTTCGCCAGCAGGTAACGCAGAAATTCGCGGGTGCGGGCACCGTGCAGGTCAACGATGGTCATGTGGGAAACATCAAACATGCCGGCATCAGTGCGTACCACATGATGCTCATCCATTTGCGAGCCGTAGTGGAGCGGCATCATCCAGCCGTGAAAATCCACCATACGTGCGCCGCAGGCCTGATGCTGTTCGAATAGAGGCGTTTGCTGAGTCATAACCATCCTGTAGAAACAAGTGAGCGTGACGCGCCTGCGTAGCCGATTGCGGCTGACGCAAACGTTCTCTTTGCGCTGACGTTACCACCGAACGAGGCAATTAACCATAAGCAAAACGAGGGCGAACTTGCGTTGGGCGTCAGCAAAACGCCGCACAGGATGCAGGATAATTCACTGGTTTTATGTGATTAACCACGCACAAAATACAACAAGTTAACTTTTATACAGAAAAATAATGTAATCCAGCACTCCGTATGGGCCAATGGCACCGCATAAAAAAATCTTTTGCATGAGAAAATGTAATGCGAATTACGACGTAAAATTAGAATAAATCAAACGAGGCGCAAAAAGGGTGCGAGAATGCCTCAGGATGGTGCAAAGGAGGCAATGATCGTAGCGGCGCGATTTATCGCGCGGGTTTTACCGGCATCGCGAACGGATTCGCGCGATAAATCGCGCCGCTACAGGAAGGGGAGATTAGCGCAGCCAGGCGGGGATATCATTCAGCCCCATGGCCTGCTTGAGCATCATCGGTTTGATGCCTGGCAAGGTATCGGCCAGTTTCAACCCGACATCACGCAGCAATTTCTTGGCCGGATTGCTGCCCGCAAATAATTCACGGAAGCCCTGCATACCCGCCAGCATTAACGCAGCACTGTGCTTGCGACTGCGTTCATAACGGCGCAGATAGAGATGCTGACCAATATCCTTGCCCTGACTGTGCAGGCGGCGGATTTCACCGATCAACTCCGCCGCATCCATAAAGCCGAGATTGACACCCTGGCCTGCCAATGGGTGGATGGTGTGCGCGGCATCGCCGACCAGCGCCAGTCGGTGCGCAGCAAAGTTACGTGCATAGCGCGCCATCAGCGGGAAGGTTTTACGTTCGCTCTCGACCTGGCACAGACCCAGGCGCATATCGAACGCGACGGAAAGCTGTTGATTAAACAGCGCTTCGGGCATCGCCTGCAAACGGCTGGCTTCCTGCGGCGACAACGACCAGACAATGGAGCTGAGATGCGGGTCCTGCATCGGCAAAAATGCCAGAATGCCGTCGCCGTGGAACACCTGGCGCGCCACCGCATCATGCGGCAGATCGGTGCGGATATTTGCCACCAGCGCGTGATGATCATAATCCCAGAAAGTGATAGGAATATCGGCCTTATCACGCAACCACGAGTTGGCACCGTCAGCGGCAATCAATAAACGCGCGCTCATCATGCTGCCGTCCTGGAGCGTGATAAAGGCTTCGTTGTCGCCAAACGCCACCTGCTGCAACTGCGCCGGAGCCAGCAAGGTGATATCGCTGCACTGGCTGGCACGTTGCCACAGCGCGCTGTGAATCACCGGATTTTCAATAATATGGCCGAGATGTGCGAGGCCCTGCTGCTCATCATCGAAACTGATGCTGCCAAAGCTGTCCTGATCCCACACTTCCATGCCGTGATACGCGCTGGCGCGCAGAGCCAGAATCGTTGACCAGACATCCAGTTTTTGCAGCAGGCGTTCGCTGGCGGCATTGATTGCCGAGACGCGAACGGATGGCGCAGCTGCCGGATCAAACTGCGGTTCTGCGGCCTTCTCCAGCACCGCGACGCGTAATCCGCTGCCTTGCAGCCCACAGGCGACGGCCAGTCCGACCATGCCACCACCAGCGATAGCCACATCAAAAGTTTGCATTGCTGCCCCTTAATTCATGCTTAACGTTTTACCCAGCCGAGCGTACGCGCGGCAAGGGGGTTTCGCAGCCACGGCAGGTGGTCCATCGCCACCAGCCCAAAATTTCGTCCTGCCACTAGCGGAGCATAACGGTTGGCGAACAACCGCACCAGACCATCGGTGACGCCAATGGTGGCGGCACGGTCCGGTTGGCGTCGTGCGGCAAAATGATGCAGCACCGCATAACTGCCAGGGTCCTGACGCTGGCGCCAGGCGCTGGCGAGATTTTCCGCCAGCGACATCACATCACGCAGGCCGAGGTTAAAGCCCTGCCCGGCAATGGGATGCAGCGTTTGCGCCGCATTGCCAACCAGCGCCAGACGATGCGCCACCTGGCGTTCAGCCGTTTGCAACGCCAGCGGGTAGATTTCGCGCTGACCGGTATGGGTGAAGCGCCCGAGACGCCAGCCAAAGGCCTGTTGCAACTCACGCAGGAAAGTCGCGTCATCCCACTGCATCAGGGCTTCTCGGTCATCCAGCGGATGACACCATACCAGTGACATGCGATTGCCCGACATCGGTAACAGCGCCAGTGGGCCATGTTCGGTAAAACGCTCAAAGGCGCGCCCCTGATGTGGCAACTGCGTGGTGACATTGGCAATCACCGCCAATTGCTGATAATCCTCACGCTGCCAGTTAATGCCGCAGGAGGCAGCCAGCGGTGAACGCGAACCGTCAGCCGCCACCAACAAAGCACCGTCCAGTTGCTCGCCGCTATCGAGCGTGACCTGCACGTTATCAGCGCTGCGTGACACCGCTGTGACCTGCGCCGGGCAACGTAACGTTACACCCGGCGCCTGTTTCAGACGCTGGAACAGCCGTTGTCCAACATCGAACAACTCCACCACCTGCCCCAACGCCGGGAGCTGATAATCCGCCGCCTGCATCGAGACAAACCCAGTGTGGCCACGGTCAGAAACGTGCACCTGGGTGATTGGCGTGCCGCAATCCTGCAATGAACGCCACAGATCGATCTCCGCCAGTTGCTGGCAAGTGCCGGCTGCCAGCGCGATGGCACGGCCGTCATACCCCGGATGCGCACGGCTGTCCGGCTCACTGCGCTCTATCAGCGTTACCGGCAGTTTTCCCTGAGTGAGATGGGATAACGCCAGTGCCAGAGTGGCACCGGTCATGCCGCCGCCTGCAATCAGAATGCTCATGCCTGTCGTGCCGCCGCCATTAAGGCTTCAATCGCATCAGCATCCTTCACTACGCTGTCGGTCAGATTCTCGTTGCCGTCTTCGGTGATGACGATGTCATCTTCGATACGAATACCGATTCCGCGATATTGCGGAGGCACCCTGGCGTCTGGTGCGATATACAGACCAGGCTCAATGGTCAGAACCATGCCGGGTTCGAGGATGCGGTCGCGGCTTGGTGTGCCGTAGTGACCGACATCATGTACATCCAGCCCCAGCCAATGGCTCAAACCGTGCATAAAAAATTCACGATGGGCCTGCTCGGCCAGCAGGGCATCCACTTCGCCTTCCATCACCCCCAGTTCCACCAGGCCGGTGACCATGATACGCACCACTTCTTCGTTCACGTCATGGATGCTCACGCCCGGACGGAAGAGTTCCAGCGCTTTGTACAGTGACGCCAGCACGATGTCGTAAATGGCACGCTGAGGGGCGGTGAACTTGCCGTTAACCGGGAAGGTTCGCGTGATATCGCCCGCGTAGCCCTGGAATTCGCAACCTGCGTCAATCAGTACCAAATCACCATCGCGCATCTCGCACTCATTTTCGGTGTAGTGCAGGATGCAGCCGTTTTCACCCGCTCCGACAATGGTGTTGTAGGAGGGAAAACGTGCGCCGTGACGATTGAACTCATGCTGGATTTCACCTTCAAGCTGATATTCAAACATCCCCGGACGACAGACCTGCATGGCGCGGGTATGGGCCAGCGCGCTGATTTCCCCGGCACGACGCAGGATGGCGATCTCTTCGGGTCCTTTGAACAGGCGCATATCATGCACCCACGGACGCCAGTCGGTGAGGGTATCTGGCGCGCTCAGGTTCTGACGGAAGCCACGACGCAGTTTTTCCAGCGCACTGAACACCAGTTTGTCGGCTTCGGCATACAACCCCTGGGCGTGATACACCACATCCAGACCGTTTAACAGTTGATGCAGTTGTTCGCCAATATCGTCCCACGGCAATGCCCGGTCCACGCCGAGTTTCGCCGGTGCCGCATCCTGGCCCAGACGACGGCCAAACCAGATTTCGGCGGTCAGATCACGCACGCGGTTGAACAACACGCTGTGGTTGTGCGTCTCGTCGCTTTTAATCAACACCAGCAACGCCTGCGGCTCGTTAAAACCGGTGAAATACCAGAAATCGCTGTTCTGACGGAAGGGATACTCGCTGTCGTTACTGCGCGTCACTTCCGGCGCAGCAAAAATCAATGCGGCACTACCGGGCGCCATACGGGCAATCAGCGCCTGACGACGTTGCTGGAAAGTTTCCAGTGTAATCATGTTTGCACTCCCTGTTGAAAAGCGGGCACGGCAGTACCCGGAATGACGCGCTTAGTGTAGCGTGGGCTTCTGTACTTCAGGTGCTGTCGGCGGTCGCGGCTGGGTGAAGGTGTCGTGACACAGCAGCGCGGCAACGCGCACATACTCAATCACCTCTTCGAGTGATTGCTCAAGCTCTTCCTGATCTTCATCTTCGTCGTAGCCCAGTTGAGCGATGGTGCGCAGGTCATCAATCGCTTCTCCGGTTTCGCCGGTGACCTTGTCCAGTTTCGGCTGAGTCACACCCAGTCCCAGCAGGAAATGGTTGACCCATCCCGCCAGCGCATCGGCACGGTCAAATACCGTGATGTCATCGTCGTCAGGCAACATCAGTTGAAACAGGAAACCCTCTTCATCCAGAGTGTTGGTCAGGCTTTCATGGAGCGCCTGCAACGGCTGCGACAGGCTTTGTGAAAAGGCCATGCCTTCGTTGGTGAGGTCGTGCACCAGCGTCTTCCAACTGTTATCCTGGTTACCGCCGCACAGGATGCCGCAAATCAGGCCGTGCATTTCGGCGGGTGTCATTCCCACGCCCTGCTGGGAAAGCGCCGCTGCCAGCGCGTTGTAAGTGGGCGTTGCGTTCTGTAAAGACATAAGCTTTGGTCGTCGTTGGCAGAATAAGTTCGTGTTATGCTACCACCAGGTGCCTCAGGGTTTCCAGAAAAGGGGTTGTAACTTCTCACCCAGGTCTATATAGTTGCGCTCCTCCCAAGCCATTGACTGCTAAGGGAGATGCGGGCGAAGTAATCAGTCAGGAAGGTGGCATGTCTGCACAACCGGTAGATATTCAGATTTTTGGTCGTTCGTTGAGAGTGAATTGTCCGCCTGAACAGCAAGATGCGCTGAATGCGGCAGCTGAGGACCTCAATCAACGGTTGCAAGATTTAAAAGTTCGCACTAGAGTCACAAATACAGAGCAACTGGTGTTCATCGCCGCGTTAAACATCTGCCACGAATTGGCACAAGAGAAAGGTAAGACGCGCGACTACGCAGCCAATATGGAACAACGTATTCGTATGCTGCAACAGACCATTGAACAAGCATTAGTTGAGCAAGGTCGCATAACTGATCGCCAGGGCACAAAGTTTGAATAACACTTCATGGTTATCGTGATACAGTAACGGTGAAGTAAATTTTCTCTGAGATGTTTGCATGCGGGCCAGTCCCCTGAGCCGATATTTCATTACCACAGAATGTGGCGCTCCGTAACTTGTGAGCATGCTCGGTCCGTCCGAGAAGCCTGATAGTTGCGACGACACATTCACCTTGAACCAAGGGTTCAAGGGTTACAGCCTGCGGCGGCATCTCGGAGATCTCCTCTTAGTTCCACTTCTGTTATCCCCCGGTACGCATGATATAGTGGCTGGCAACAGCCGACTTTGCCGGGGATATCATGTCTGAACCCTCATTTCGTGACCGACAAGACATTCGTCAACATGTGCGTCATCTGCGCCGCAACCTCACGGCTGAACAGCAGGAACAAGCCGCCGATTTGCTGGCAGAGCATGCGATAAATTTTGCGCCCATCAGCAATGCCGAACGTATTGCGTTGTTCTTGTCCGTTGATGGGGAGTTGAATACTCGCCCACTCATCGCCAAGCTCTGGCAACAGAAAAAACAGGTTTTCCTGCCGGTGCTGCACCCTTTCGCCCCCGGAAATTTACTGTTCCTGCGCTACACACCCGACACGCCACTCAGCCCGAATAAATTAAGCATCCCGGAACCGCCGCTGGATATCACCCAAATGGTCACCCTTGATCAGCTGGACGTGGTGATGGTGCCATTAGTCGCGTTCGACCAAAGCGGGCAGCGATTGGGTATGGGAGGCGGTTTTTACGATCGCACGCTACAAAACTGGCAGCAGCATGGTTTTCTACCGGTGGGGATTGCGCATGACTGTCAGCATGTTGAAACGCTGCCAGTAGCGACCTGGGATGTGCCGTTGCCGGTGGTGATTACACCGTCGAAATTGTGGCAGTGGTAACCGGGTTATTGCGCGATAAATCGCGCCGCTACGATAGCTGTAGCAGCGCGATGTTAAATCAGTACAGCAAGCGCGCGCGAATGGTGCCCGGAATCGCCTTCATCAGTTGCAGCGCTTTATCCGCCACATCCTGCTGTGCATCGATATCGATCACCACGTAGCCCATCAGCGGCGAGGTTTGCAGATACTGGGCGGCAATGTTGATGCCCTGCTCGGCAAAAATCTGGTTGATGGCGGTCAGGACACCCGGACGGTTTTCGTGGATGTGCAACAGGCGACTGGCGCTGGCGGCATGCATCGGCAACGACACTTCCGGGAAGTTAACGGCAGACAGGGTTGAACCGTTGTCAGAATACTTCGCCAACTTGCCAGAGACTTCCAGACCGATGTTTTCCTGCGCTTCCTGCGTCGAACCACCGATATGTGGCGTCAGAATCACATTATCGAATTCACACAGCGGTGAATTGAACGGATCGCTGTTGGTCGCCGGCTCCACCGGGAACACGTCAATCGCCGCACCCGCCAGATGTTTGTTGGACAAGGCATCGCACAGCGCCGGAATATCAATCACCGTACCGCGTGCGGCGTTAATCAGCAGCGCACCTGGCTTCATCAGCGCCAGTTCAGCGGCACTGATCATATTCTGCGTTGATGGGGTTTCCGGTACGTGCAGGCTGACCACATCACTCATGTTGAGCAGGTCAGACAGGTGACGCACCTGTGTGGCGTTGCCCAGCGGCAGTTTGTTCTCGATATCGTAGAAAAACACATGCATGCCAAGGCTTTCCGCCAGCACACCGAGCTGCATACCGATGTGGCCATAGCCGATGATACCCAGCTTCTTGCCACGAGCTTCATAGGAACCCGCTGCAATTTTATTCCAGATACCGCGGTGCGCTTTGGCGTTCGCTTCCGGGATGCCACGCAGCATCAGCAGCATTTCACCAATCACCAGTTCGGCAACCGAACGGGTGTTGGAGAACGGGGCGTTAAACACCGGCACGCCACGTTTTGCTGCTGCATTCAGGTCAACCTGGTTGGTGCCGATACAGAAGCAGCCAACCGCAACCAGTTTTTCAGCCGCAGCGAAAATCTCTTCGGTCAGTTGGGTACGGGAACGGATACCAATGAAGTGTGCGTCACGAACGGAGGACTTCAGCGTCTCCGCATCCAGTGCACCTTTGTGGAATTCGATGTTGGTGTAACCTGCTGCGCGCAGGTTATCCAGCGCACTCTGATGGACACCTTCCACCAGCAGGAACTTAATCTTGTCTTTTTCCAGTGATAACTCTGCCATTTCCCGACCCTATTCAGAATTCAACGAGGGCTGCCATAAGCCAGCCTTCTGTCAAAATATCAAAAAATTCGTTTGCAGCAAGACAATCGATTGCCTCGACCTCAGCACGCGTCAGCGCTACGGCAGCACAATGCCGTACAAAATCGGGATATGCGTACAGAGCGAAGAATGAACCTGCTGTTGATGACTGTTTTGTGACATAAGTCACCGAATTTCAGCATACGAAGAAAAGATGTTTTGCGTATGGAAATAAGCGGCGCTGCAACAGCGCCGGACAGATCATTTGGTAATGGTTTTTACGCCATCAGCAGTGCCGATCAGCGCAACATCAGCGCCGCGAGCTGCAAAAAGCCCTACTGTCACCACACCAGGCAGCGCATTGATGGCTTTTTCCAGCGCGATCGGATCGAGGATGCGTAGATTATGCACGTCGAGAATAATGTTGCCGTTATCGGTCACCACGTTCTGACGATATTCTGGCAGGCCGCCCAATTTCACCAGTTCACGCGCCACATAGGAACGCGCCATCGGGATCACTTCAACCGGCAGCGGAAAGTGGCCCAGTACATCCACTTCTTTCGAGGCATCGGCAATACAGATAAATTTCTCAGCCACGGCGGAGACAATTTTCTCACGCGTCAGCGCCGCGCCGCCGCCTTTAATCATCTGCATCTGCGGATTGATCTCATCAGCACCGTCGACATATACCGAGAGCGAATCCACTTCATTGAGATCAAACACATGAATGCCGAGGGATTTCAGTTTCTGCGTTGAGGCTTCCGAGCTGGAAACTGCGCCCTCAATTTGATGCTTAATCGAACCTAACGCATCAATAAAATGAGCAGCGGTCGAACCGGTGCCAACGCCAACAATGGTGCCCGGCTGCACATATTGCAGTGCTGCCCAACCTACCGCTTTTTTCAGTTCATCCTGGGTCATGGTATGTTTAAAACCTGTGCGACAACGAGGTGCGCGTAGTATAAAACAAGGCGGCGTAAAAAAGCGCGGCTGTTAAAGGCTTTGTAACTCAGTGCACAAAAACCATCTTTTGATTTTTTGTGGCATAGTACCCTCCATCCTGAACGAGAGAGAACAACAATGAAACGCCCGGATTATCGAACGCTTCAGGCGCTGGATGCTGTGATTCGTGAACGCGGCTTTGAGCGCGCCGCGCAAAAACTTTGTATTACGCAGTCTGCGGTGTCGCAGCGTATTAAACAGCTGGAAAATTTATTCGGTCAGCCGCTGCTGGTGCGTACCGTACCGCCGCGCCCGACGGAACAGGGGCAGAAGCTGCTGGCGTTGTTGCATCAGGTGGAGCTGCTGGAAGAGGAGTGGCTGGGTGATGAAAACGGTGGCACCACGCCGCTGTTGTTGTCACTGGCGGTCAACGCCGACAGTCTGGCAACCTGGCTGCTGCCCGCATTGAAAGATGTGCTGGCCGATTCCCCGGTGCGCCTCAACATTCAGGTCGAAGACGAAACCCGTACTCAGGAGCGCTTGCGTCGTGGTGAAGTAGTGGGTGCGGTGAGTATTCAGCCACAACCCTTACCGAGCTGTCTGGTTGATCAACTGGGTGCGTTAGATTATCTGTTTGTAGCTTCACCCGAGTTTGCCAATCGCTACTTCCCAAATGGCGTGACACGTTCGGCGCTGCTGAAAGCCCCGGCCATTGCCTTTGATCATCTCGATGATATGCATCAGGCGTTTCTGCAACAGAATTTCGATCTGTCGCCGGGTAGCGTACCCTGCCATATCGTTAACTCGTCGGAAGCCTTCGTCCAGCTGGCTCGTCAGGGGTCGACCTGCTGTATGATCCCGCATTTGCAGATTGAACGTGAACTGGCGAATGGTGAGTTGGTGGATTTGACGCCCGGCTTGTACCAGCGCCGGATGCTGTACTGGCATCGCTTTGCCCCGGAAAGCCGTCTGATGCGCCGCGTCACCGATGCATTAATTGCCCACGGCCACCGCGTATTGCGTCAGGATGATTTAGCGGCCTGACAGCAGCACGAATTCGTAGCGGCGCGAGTTATCACGCACAGGATTGAGCGATAAATCGCGCCGCTACGGAAACATTACGGTGTATTCGGTTTGATATCGAATACCACATCCACCTGATCGTCAAAGTGAATGGTCTGCTGCTCGTAGGTTTGCTGCGCTGAGGTATCCGCCTCTGGTGCCGCCGCTTTGAACATGCGTGCCATCGGCATCGGCTGATAGTTGGCTACGTGATAGCGGATGCTATACACCGGACCGAGTTTCGCATTGAAACCTTCCGCCAGTGCTGATGCCTGCTGAGTTGCATTGGCGATAGCCGCTTTACGCGCCTGATCCTTATAGGTCTGCGGATTTGCCACGCCGAGATCGACAGCACGAATCTCGTTCAACCCGGTTTTCAACGCCCCATCCAGCAGTTCATTCAGCTTCTCCAGCTGACGCAGCGTCACCTGTACCTGGCGTACTGCGCGGTAGCCTTTCAGTACCGACTTCCCCTCTTTGGTGTAATCGTACTCCGGCTGGGTGCTGAGGTTAGCAGCATCGATATCTTTCTTCTCGATGCCATTTTTTTGCAGAAAATCAAAATATTGTGCAACACGGCTATCGGCCTGCTTTTTCGCATCCGCCGCGTCTTTCGATGAAACATTCACCACAATCGAGAGCGTAGCAATATCCGGACGTGCCTCGACACTTGCCTGCCCTGATGTCACCACATGCGGCCCATTCGGCAGCTCGTCGGCCTGAACCATCGCAGGCAATGCGCCCGCGCTCATTACGGCGGCCAGCGCCAGTGCTTTGAGTTTCACGAAAGTCCTCCTTGAAGATTCAATTCTGAGGTCGCCACTATGGCGAAGCCTGCTACACATTACCATGCGTGATGGTCTGAGTTTTGATTCAACGAAAAGTTCGGGCACTCTGCTGTTTTATCGTCTCCGCGATCACAAAATAATCACCCTGTATTCGCTGAATTTGCCTACCAGTGTTTCTATTAAAGAGACACTCTGACCTCCGGGAGCGTTCCACGATGACAGAGCAACCGATAGCCCAACCCCACGTTTGTGTCCGTGCCGGGCGCACACGCTTTCTGATGCTTGGCCTGGTGTTTATCAACATCATTATTAATTACATGGACCGTACCAACCTGTCGGTCGCCGCCACGACAATGGCCGGTGAATTACGCTTCACGCCGCTGGAGATGGGGTTAATTTTCTCTGCCTTTGGCTGGATTTATGCCGCCTTACAGATCCCCGGCGGTTTCCTGATCGATCGTCTGGGCGCGCGGCTGGTGTATGGCGTCGGGCTGTTTGTCTGGTCGATGGTGACGGCGCTACACGCCTTTGCCGGTAGCTTTCTCGCGCTGTTTGGCCTGCGTCTGGGCGTCGGTGCCTTTGAAGCCCCGGTGATGCCCGCCAACAACCGGGTGATCTCCAGTTGGTTCCCGGAACAGGAGCGCGCCAGCGCCATCGGTATTTACTCTTCGGCGCAGTTTGTCGGTTTAGCCTGCATGACCCCGCTGCTGTTTCATGTGCAGGATGCGTTTGGCTGGCGCGGCTTGTTTCTGATTACCGGTGTCGCAGGCATGATTTGGGCGCTGGTGTGGTATGTCCTCTACCGCGAACCAGGCGATCACAAAGGGGTTTCCCAGGCGGAACTGAATTATCTGCGCAGCAATGGCGCGCTACTGGGTGACCGCCAGAGCGCTCAACCACCACGCGCGCGCTGGCAGGATCTGGCGCAGATGTTCCGCAGTCGCAAGCTGGTTGGCATCTACATTGGTCAGTTCACCATTTCGGCTACCTTCTGGTTCTTCCTCACCTGGTTCCCGACCTACCTGGTGGAATATCGTCATATGGCGTTTATTAAGAGCGGCTATGTGGCGTCACTGCCCTACTTCGCCGCCTTTTGCGGCGTGCTACTGGCGGGCTTTGCCTCGGACCGCATGATACGTCGGGGCGTTTCGGCCAGTGTTGCTCGCAAACTACCGGTAATCCTCGGATTATCGCTGACCTTATTTATTCTCGGGGCCAATTACACGGACAACTCCGCGCTGATCATCCTGTTTATGTCTGTCGCCTTCTTTGGCAACGGCCTCGCGACCATTACCTGGGTGTTTGTTACCGCGCTGGCACCGCGCCATTTAATCGGGCTGGCCGGTGGCGTATTTAACTTCACCGGCGCGCTCTCCTCCATTGTGGTGCCGATCGCCATTGGCGCATTAATCGATGGCGACAATTTCGCGCCAGCGCTGGCGTTTATCGCCATGCTGGCCGCTATCGGCATCGCCAGTTACGTGTTTATCGTCGGGAAAATCGACCATGTTAGCGCGCAATGATCATGCGCTGCGCCAGCGCCTGCAACTGCGCCAGACGCTGCTGGAGATGTGCCTCATCCGCCTGCCAGATTTTGGCGAACGCCAGGGCCGCGCGATTGTTATTAATCGGCAGTGCCATGCTGATTTCGCCATCGTCACGATGCCAGATGAGGGTGTCCTGCGTGCGTTTACGCGCCAGCAGCGGGGCAATCTGCGCCCATTGATCGTCGGTGAAACGTGGCCGCAAGGCTTCATCGCTCTCCGCCGCCAACAGCGATACGCCGATCACCGACTGCCAGGCGGGCAACATATGGTAGCCCGCCAGCGCCTGGCTGGTGCTGGTACGCTCGCCCGGTTCCGAGTGCCAGATATAGATCACCTGGTCCTCCCACAGCACGCCCAGCGCCACCACGATATCGCGTGGCGCATTGGCTTCCAGTTGTGGCAGCGCCTGGGCAAACAGCGACGATCCGCGAATCGCCTGTGCTGCCAGCGCATGTACCCCAGGTCCGGGCAGATAGCGGCGATGCTCATCCTGCATCGTCAGACCAATCGAGGCCATGGTCATCAGCAGACGGTTAACCCGCGTGCTGTTCATCCCCATCTGGCGCGCCAGTTCGCGACAGCCAACGGCTTTATCACTGGAAACCAGATATTGCAGGCAGCGAATACCGTCAATCAGGCTTTGATTGGGTTGAGAAGACATACATCACCCTGTGGCGGTCAAAAATTTAATCTTAGCGTCAGAGTTACAGGAATGAAATGATGCAAATTTTCTCCTCTCAGGATAGCCGCCAATTTCCCCTGCAACCTTTGCAAGCGGATGTGTTGGTGGCCGGTGGTGGTTTGGCCGGTGTCTGCGCCGCGCTGGCCGCAGCGCGTGATGGCGTGACAGTGGTGCTGATTCAGGATCGCCCGGTGCTGGGCGGCAATGCCTCCAGCGAAGTTCGTCTGTGGGCCAACGGTGCCACCTCGCACATGGGTAACAATAATCGCTGGGCGCGCGAAGGTGGCATCATGGGCGAGATCATGGAGGAGAACCTGTGGCGCAACAAAGAAGGCAACCCGGTGTTGTTTGATCTGGTGCTGCTGGATCTCGTCCAGGCACAGCCCGGCCTGACGCTGCTGCTGAACACCACAGTGACCGGGATAGAAAAATCAGGTCGCCAGTTACAGGCTGTGCATGCCTTTAACGCCATCAACCAGACGCGCTATCACGTTAGCGCCCGACAATTTATCGATGCCAGTGGGGACGGGGTATTGGGCTATCTGGCAGGTGCCGCGCATCGGGTCGGTGCGGAATCGGTGGAGGAATTCGGTGAGAAAATGGCTCCCGGCGAGCATTTTGGCCACAAACTCGGTCACTCTATCTACTTCTACACCAAACGCAGCGCTGAGCCTGTGCGTTTTATCCCGCCAGGCTTTGCCCTGAAGGATATCCAGGCCATTCCACGCTATAAACGCCTGACCTCTGAACTGAACGGTTGCGACTTGTGGTGGCTGGAATGGGGAGGACGGCTCGACACGGTGCATGAGAGCGAAACCATCAAATGGGAGCTGTGGAAAATCGTCTGGGGCGTGTGGGATTATATCAAGAATTCCGGCGAGTTTCCCGATGCGGAAAACCTGACTATCGAATGGGTCGGCCTGATCCCCGGCAAACGTGAAAGCCGCCGCTTTCTCGGTGACACGCTGCTATGTCAGCAGGATATCGTGGAACAACACGATCATTATGATGCCGTGGCCTATGGCGGTTGGTCGATTGACCTGCATCCCGCTGATGGCGTCTACAGCGAACATGATGGCTGCCGCCAGTTTCACAGCAAAGGCACCTACACCATCCCATTCCGCGCCTTGTACAGCCGGTCGCTGGATAACCTGCTGCTAACCGGCAGGTTGATCTCCGCCACCCATGTGGCGTTCGGTAGCGCACGCGTGATGTGTACCTGCGGCGTACTCGGTGAGGTGGTGGGACGTGCAGCGGCGATCTGCCAGCAGCAGCATCTCACCCCAGGCGAGCTGTCCACTCCTGAACGAATCGGACAGCTTCAGCAGCATCTGCTGCGCCAGGGCGCTTACATTCCGCGCCAGCGGCTGTTTAGCCCGTCCGGCGCAGTGAAGGTACACGTCAGCAGCACGCTTCAGCTCAGTTCCCTGCCTGCTGATGGTGGCTGGCAGCCCCTGAAATCACGTTGCGCGCTGCTGCTGCCCTTGAAAGCCGGAGAACGTTTGCCCGCACTGAAGGTGTCGATGCGGGCGGCTGCACAACAGTCGCTACAGGTGTCGCTGCTGACCAGTGAAAACCCGGCCAATACCTGTGGCGACCGTCATCTGGCCAGTCAGACGATCTGCGTCAACGATCAAGGGGAATACCGGCTGGATTTTGCCTGGCACGCCGACTGCGATCGTTACCTGATGATTGCCTTTGCCGAGAATCCGGCTATTGAGATCGCCCTGACCAACCAGCGGCTGCCGGGCATCATGATGGTGTTTAACAGCCTGAATCCACGGGTGGCAAAACGCACTCGCCAGATTAATGATGGCGATTATGGTGTCGATGAATTTGATTTCTGGCTACCACGCCGCGCACCACACCAGGTTCTCATCGCCTTCTCCCTTGAGGCTCCGTTGCAACTGTGGCATCGCGACGCGCTACTGAACGGTAAGCTGCGCCCGGAAAGTCATACTAACTGTTGGGTTCCGGCATCAGACGACAGTGCGCCGGTGGTGAGCTGGCAATGGTCACAGCCCCAGCAGGCCAGCCAACTCACCCTGTTGTTTGATAATGATTTTGACCATGCAATGGAGACGGTGCAGATGGGGCATGCGCAGGCCGTAACGCCGCATTGCACCACCCATTACCGCGTATGGCTGGATGAGATGTTGCTGGCTGAGGTGAACGATAACCATCATTCACTCTGCCATCATGCATTGCCGCAGGGCGTGAGTTTTCGGCAAATACGCCTTGAACTGCTTGCCACGGCGGGCGCTCTGCCCGCACTTTACGGTTTGCATCTGCATCACCAGTTGGCGATACCCTGACGCGCCAGCTGGAAAGCAATCACCCACATCACCGTGCCTACCAGCAAATTGATAATACGTTGCGCACGCACGGTGCGCAGTCGGGGCGATAACCATGCGGCCATCAGCGCCAGACCAAAGAACCAGATGATCGAGGCGCTGACGCTGCCGAGGGCAAACCAACGGCGTGCGGCTTCAGACGGCAACTGACCACCGAGACTCCCCAACACCACAAAGGTATCGATATAAACATGGGGGTTGAGCCAGGTTACCGCCAATAGGGTGGCGATAATGCGCCAGCGTCCCTGCTTTATCATCTCTGCCGATGCCAGCGAGACATCCCCCTGCCAGGCATTGCGCAATGCACCCCAGCCATACCAGCTCAGAAAGACCACGCCGGTCCAGGTGATAAGCATCAGCAGCACTGGCGACTGATTAAGCAAAGCGCTGCCGCCGAAGATACCGCCACAAATCAAAGCAATGTCACTCAGGATGCAGAGTGCCGCCGTCATCAAATGATAATGGCGTTTTATGCCCTGGTTCATCACGAAGGCGTTTTGCGGCCCTAACGGCAGAATGAGCGAAGCCCCAAGAGCAAGCCCTTGTAAATAAACAGATAACACGGAAATTTTTCCATCAACATGGGTGATGGCGTGAAGTATAAAGGCGTGAAATTATTAGAGGAAATGGAAAAAATTAATGGGTCATTAGTAAAAGCGATTACGTAGCGGCGCGATTTATCGCGCAATTCCGTGCGCGGTGTCGGAAAAACCCGCGCGATAAATCGCGCCGCTACGCTTGAGAGGATTACTCGGTGCGTTCAGCCACCGCTGCCTCGTTTTTCACCGGATGGAAATGTACATCCATCTGCGGATAAGGGATGCCGATCCCATGCGCGTCCAGCGTGCGCTTGTAGTTTTTCAGCAGGTCCCAGTAGACGTTTTGCAGGTCGCTGCTCTTGCTCCAGCAACGCACAACGAAGTTGAGCGACGAGGCAGCCAGTTCGTTCAGGCCAATCTGGATACCCAGGTCCTTCAGCACGCGCTCGTCCGCTTCGGTCACTTCTTTCAGTAAGCTGATAACCTGATCCACATCCGCATCATAGGCCACGCCGATAATAAATTCGTTACGGCGAATCGGTTCACGAGAGTAGTTAACGATATTACCGGCAATGATTTTGCCGTTCGGTACCACCACGATTTTGCCATCGGCGCTTTTCAGGGTGGTGGAGAAGATCTGCACGTTCTGTACGGTACCCGTCACGCCACCAAGATCAACGAACTCGCCGGTACGGAACGGACGGAAGGTCACCAGCAGCACGCCAGCTGCGAGGTTGGAGAGCGACCCCTGCAATGCCAGACCCACGGCCAGACCTGCGGCACCCAGAACGGCGATCACTGAGGCGGTCTGCACACCCACGCGTCCGAGCGCGGCGATAATGGTAAAGGCGATAATGCCGTAGCGCACCAGCGCTGACAGGAAATCTGCCACGGTAGCATCGATATGACGCGCCACCAGCACCCGATTGATGGCATTCGAAATGATGCGCGCCACAATCATCCCGATGATGATGATGGCAATCGCCGCCACAATATTGACGACATAGCTCAGGATCAGTTCCTGATTGCGTACCAGCCATCCACCCGCGTTGTTAATGCCGTCAACGACATTTAAATCTTCCATTTGTTAGCCCTGTTGTTGAGTTTCCCGCAGGAAAGAACAAAAACTGCCAGAATGAATCCGACACTCCCGCGTACAAGGGTAAACAATAATGGGGGCCAGCGCCAAAGATGGTCAGAATTTACTGAATAATCCGAAAATAATGCATAAAAAAAGGCCCTTTCGGGCCTTTTTTGTACTGAAAGGGAAAATTACAGTACGTCGATCGCGTTAAGCTCTTTGAACGCCTGTTCCAGGCGAACCACCATGGATGCCTGAGCAGAGCGCAGCCATACGCGCGGATCGTAGTATTTTTTGTTCGGGCTATCTACGCCGTTCGGGTTACCGAGCTGGCCTTGCAGATAGTCTTCGTTCTTTTTGTAGTACTGCAGGATACCGTCCCAGGTCGCCCATTGGGTGTCGGTATCGATGTTCATCTTGATCACGCCGTAGCTGATTGACTCTTCGATTTCCGCAGCAGAAGAACCGGAACCACCGTGGAATACGAAATCCAGCGAGTTGTGCGGCAGGTTGTGTTTCTTAGAAACATATTCCTGAGAATCACGCAGGATGGTCGGGGTCAGCTTAACGTTACCCGGCTTGTACACGCCGTGAACGTTACCGAAAGATGCCGCAATGGTGAAACGCGGGCTGATTTTGCTCAGTTCGGTGTACGCGTAATCCACGTCTTCCGGCTGGGTGTACAGGGCAGAAGCGTCCATGTGGCTGTTGTCCACACCATCTTCTTCGCCGCCAGTGCAGCCCAGTTCGATTTCCAGCGTCATACCCAGTTTCGCCATACGGGTCAGATATTTGCTGGAGATCTCGATGTTTTCATGCAGTGACTCTTCAGACAGGTCAATCATGTGAGAAGAGAACAGCGGCTTACCGGTTTTGGCGAAGTGTGCTTCACCCGCGTCCAGCAGACCGTCGATCCACGGCAGCAGTTTTTTCGCGCAGTGGTCAGTGTGCAGGATAACCGGCACGCCATACAGCTCAGCCATCAGGTGCACATGGTGCGCACCGGCGATAGCACCGGCAATCGCCGCGCCCTGAGGTTTGTCGGTTTTGTAACCTTTACCCGCGATGAAAGCAGCACCACCATTGGAGAACTGAACGATGACCGGCGATTTCACTTTCGCTGCCGCTTCCAGTACTGCGTTGATGGAATCTGTGCCGACGCAGTTTACTGCTGGCAGGGCGAATTTGTTCTCTTTCGCCACTTTGAAGATTTTCTGAACGTCATCACCAGTGACAACGCCGGGTTTTACGAAATCAAAAATTTTAGACATGGTTGTGTCCTGTTTCGTTTACCGTTCATCCCCGAATCGAGGGGGACTGGATTTTATGCCCCATAGCGTCAGGGCAAGTCTTCAGGCGACGCCAAAGCGCCGCCCCCAAAAGATTACTGCTTCGCGCGCTCTTCCAGCATGGCTACGGCTGGCAGTTTTTTACCTTCCACGAATTCGAGGAATGCGCCGCCACCGGTAGAGATGTAGGAAATCTTGTCTTCGATACCGAACAGATCAATGGCTGCCAGGGTGTCACCACCGCCTGCGACAGAGAACGCTTCGCTGTCAGCGATCGCGTTAGCAACGATTTCGGTGCCTTTACGGAAGTTCGGGAACTCGAACACGCCAACCGGACCGTTCCACAGGATGGTTTTTGCGTCTTTCAGCAGTTTTGCCATTGCCTGTGCGGTTTCATCACCGAAGTCCATAATTTCTTCGTTATCCGCCACTTCGGAAACCTTTTTCACGGTTGCCGGTGCGGTTTCAGAGAATTCTGTGCCTACGCGGGAGTCGGTCGGAACCGGGATACCGTACTGGTCACGCAGACCTTTGGCCGCTTCCACGAAGTCTGGCTCGTACAGGGATTTACCGACGTTGTTGTCGATAGCCACGAAGGTGTTAGCGATACCACCGCCGACGATCACGGTGTCAGCGATTTTCACCAGCGATTGCAGCACGTCGAATTTGGTAGAGACTTTAGAACCACCGACAACCGCCACCAGCGGACGCTGCGGGTTGCTCATCACTTTGCCCAGCGCTTCCAGCTCAGCAGAGAGCAGCGGACCGGCACAGGCGATCGGTGCGAATTTACCTACGCCGTGAGTTGATGCCTGCGCACGGTGCGCAGTACCGAAGGCATCCATCACAAACACGTCGCACAGCGCGGCGTATTTTTTGGACAGCGCTTCGTCGTCTTTCTTCTCGCCTTTGTTGAAGCGTACGTTTTCCAACACCACCAGCTCACCCGCACCGACTTCAACGCCGTCGAGGTAATCTTTAGCCAGGGTAACTGTGGTGCCGTTCAGCTTGTCTTTCAGATAGTTAACAACCGGCAGCAGGGAGAACTCTTCGTTGTATTCACCTTCGGTCGGACGACCCAGGTGAGAGGTAACCATCACTTTCGCGCCCTGTTTCAACGCCGCTTCGATGGTGGGCAGAGAAGCACGGATACGTGCATCAGACGTCACTTTCCCTTCTTTCACTGGTACGTTGAGATCGGCACGGATCAGAACACGTTTTCCAGCAAGATCCAGATCGGTCATCTTAATTACAGACATGGTGAACCCTCTCGTTGATTCTCATAAGTTTTGCCAGACGCAGACCGCGTCTTACCTGAAACCGCTTGCGGCCATTGCTAACGTTGTGTCGAGCATGCGGTTAGCAAAGCCCCATTCGTTGTCACACCAAACCAGGGTTTTGATAAGGTGGTGACCGCTGACCCGCGTTTGCGTGCCATCCACAATGGCACTGTGCGGATCATGGTTAAAATCTACTGAGACTAACGGTAATTCCGTATAGTCAACTATACCACGAAATGCCCCTTCTGATGCGTTTTGCAGCAAGGCATTGACCTCACATGCCTTCACCGCCTGGCGTACCGAAACGCTCAAATCAATGGCCGTAACATTGATGGTTGGCACACGCACCGCGATAGCTTCGAAGCGATCGTTAAATTTCGGAAAAATGCGCGTTATACCCGCCGCCAGCCGCGTATCCACCGGAATGATCGATTGGCTGGCTGCACGGGTACGGCGGAGATCGCTGTGATAAGCGTCGATCACCTGTTGATCATGCATCGCCGAGTGGATGGTGGTCACGGTGCCTGACTCAATGCCAAAGGCGTCATCCAACAACTTTATCACCGGAATAATGCAGTTGGTGGTGCAGGATGCGTTGGAGACAATGCGGTCAGTTTGTTTAAGAGCCTGTTCGTTCACGCCGAACACTACGGTGGCATCCAGATCGTTACCGCCCGGATGCGAGAACAACACCTTCTTCGCGCCCGCCTGCAAATGGGCTTCGCCATCCGCACGGCTGCCGTAAACACCGGTACAATCCAGCACGATATCGACATTCAGCTCCTGCCACGGCAGGGTGGCGATATCGGCCTGATGCAGGATACGGATAGTATCGTCACCGACAAACAGCTGGTCGCGTTCCTGGCGCACGTCAAAGGCAAAACGTCCGTGGCTGGTATCGTACTTCAGCAGATGCGCCATACCGGCGGCTTCCGCCAGTTCGTTAATCGCCACCACGGTGATTTCCGCTCTGCGGCCTGTTTCATACAACGCACGCAGCACATTACGCCCGATACGACCAAAACCATTTATAGCTATGCGAACGGTCATCTTTCCTTCAACCACACCTGAAAAAACGTGCCGATAGCCTGAGCGTTTCACACCCTTTTGTACAGGGAATTCTTGTCGACTGCCTGTGGTTGTCAGCGGGTTTCACGCCACAACTGAAACGGTTCAGCTAGGATAAAGCAAGGAAGGAATAACAGGAATGATTGTGATCAACTGCGCTGCTGATTATTGGATCTGCGTCACAAAATAAGCCAATTTAAGATTATTACTGGAGGAATAATGAGGTAATGCTTGCCCGAATTCGTAGCGGCGCGATTTATCGCGCAATTCCGTGCGCGATGTCGGAAAACCCCGCGCGATAAATCGCGCCGCTACGGAAATCCAAACGGGCGGCCATCGGGCCGCCCAAAAGCATTACAGAATCGATTTCGCGGTTGCGACCACATTGGCAACGGTGAAACCAAACTCTTCGAACAGTTTCTCTGCCGGGGCTGATTCACCAAAGCGGGTCATACCGACGATTGCACCGTTCAGGCCGGTGTACTTGAACCAGTAATCGGCGATACCCGCTTCGATAGCCACACGCGCAGCCACTGCTTTCGGCAGGACAGATTCACGGTAAGCCGCATCCTGTTTGTCGAACGCATCGGTGGACGGCATGGAAACTACGCGCACTTTACGGCCTTCGGTGGTCAGCTGGTCGTAAGCACCGACCGCCAGTTCCACTTCTGAACCGGTGGCGATCAGGATCAGTTCCGGCTGACCGGCACAGTCCTTCAGCACATAACCACCGCGTGCCACATTTGCCAGCTGCTCAGCGCTACGATCCTGCTGCGCCAGGTTCTGGCGGGAGAAGATCAGCGCGCTCGGGCCATCTTTACGCTCAATGGCGTATTTCCACGCCACCGCAGATTCCACCTGGTCACACGGACGCCACAGGCTCATGTTCGGGGTGGTGCGCAGGCTCGCCATCTGCTCAACCGGCTGGTGCGTCGGGCCGTCTTCGCCCAGACCGATGGAGTCGTGGGTGTAGACCATGATTTGACGGATCTTCATCAGCGCCGCCATACGTGCCGCGTTACGCGCGTATTCCACAAACATCAGGAAGGTGGCGGTGTACGGCAGGAAACCGCCGTGCAGGGCGATACCGTTGGCAATCGCGGTCATACCGAATTCGCGCACGCCGTAGTGGATGTAGTTACCGGCCGCATCTTCGTTGATCGGTTTAGAACCGGACCACATGGTCAGGTTGCTCGGTGCCAGGTCAGCTGAACCGCCGAGGTATTCCGGCAGGATTTTGCCGAAGGCTTCGATGGCATTCTGCGACGCTTTACGGCTGGCGATTTTCGCCGGATTGGCCTGCAACTGCTCAACAAATTTCTGCGACTCTTCAGCCCAGTTGGCCGGCAGTTCGTTGTTCATGCGACGTTTGAATTCGGCAGCCAGTTCCGGGTGCGCAGCAGCGTAGGCCGCGAATTTCTCGTCCCATGCGGCTTCTTTCGCTTTGCCCGCTTCTTTGGCATCCCACTGAGCGTAGATGTCTGCCGGGATCTCGAACGGCGCGTAGTCCCAGCCCAGCTGTTTGCGGGTCAGCGCCACTTCGGCGTCGCCCAGCGGTGCGCCGTGGGAGTCGTGGGTACCGGCTTTGTTCGGGGAACCGAAACCGATGATGGTTTTGCACATCAGCAGGGATGGCTTGTCAGTAACGGCTTTGGCTTCTTCCACCGCTTTTTTGATGGCGTCGGCATCGTGACCGTCCACGCCGCGCACCACATGCCAGCCATAGGCTTCAAAGCGTTTTGCGGTGTCGTCGGTGAACCAGCCATCGACGTGACCGTCGATGGAGATGCCGTTGTCGTCATAGAAGGCAACCAGTTTGCCCAGCTTCAGCGTACCGGCGATGGAGCACACCTCGTGTGAGATACCTTCCATCATGCAGCCGTCGCCCATAAACACGTAAGTGTTGTGGTCCACGATGTCGTGGCCCGGACGGTTGAACTGCGCAGCCAGTGTGCGTTCGGCAATCGCAAAGCCGACGGCGTTAGCGATACCCTGACCCAGCGGGCCGGTGGTGGTTTCAACGCCTGCGGTGTAGCCGTATTCCGGGTGACCTGGAGTTTTGGAATGCAGCTGACGGAAGTTCTGCAACTCGCTCATCGGCAGATCGTAGCCGGTAAGGTGCAGCAGGCTGTAAATCAGCATCGAACCGTGACCATTAGACAGCACAAAGCGGTCGCGCGCCGCCCATTGCGGGTTGGTCGGGTTGTGGTTCAGGAAGTCACGCCACAGCACTTCGGCAATGTCCGCCATGCCCATCGGCGCACCAGGGTGTCCCGATTTGGCTTTCTGTACTGCATCCATACTTAACGCGCGAATGGCGTTGGCAAGCTCTTTACGAGAGGGCATTTTCTACTCCAGGTCGGATTAATACTTCGCCACTCCTAACTTATTGTAATTAATCAGCTATCAGGCGAAGCAAGGAAAAAGTCGCACATCAATGTACATGAAAAACGGGGCAAAAGTACATGCTACGGGGTGCTAAATCTGGTGGTCAGAGGTTGCAATTCAGCTGCTGTCTGCTAGCCAGCGAAGCGCTTGCAGGCTATAAACAAAGCGTTTAAACACCGGCATCAAGTTCAGGTGTTTGTTTTTACTACCTTGTTACTCTGAGGATTCTGGAATGAAGATCCAACCGACCATCATTGCCTTTGGGATAGCTGCCTTGTTGAGCGGCTGTGAAGGATTCGACAACAATGCGTTGCTGCAATCCGGCGCGCAGGCGTATCAGGCTTATGCGTTAAGTGACGACCAGGTGAAGCAGCTGAGCGATCAATCCTGTGCACAGATGGATAAGGAAAATCAGCTCGCCCCGGCGAACAGCGAGTACCAGCAACGCCTGAATAAAATCGGCGCAGCGCTGGGTGACAACATCAACGGTGTGCCAGCTAACTATAAGGTCTATCTGACCAAAGATGTGAATGCCTGGGCGATGGCGAATGGCTGCATCCGCGTCTACAGCGGCCTGATGGATATGATGACCGATAACGAGGTCGAGGGGGTGCTGGGTCATGAGATGGGCCATGTCGCCCTGGGCCATACGCGTAAAGCGATGCAGGTAGCCTTCGCGACCACGGCGGCGCGTACCGCGGCAACCTCAATGGGTGGGGTCATTGGTTCGTTATCCCAATCGCAACTGGGGGAACTGGGCGAGAAGCTGGTGAATGCGCAGTTCTCACAAACGCAGGAATCAGAAGCAGATGATTATTCGTATGATTTGCTGAAGAAACGCGGCATCAATCCAATGGGACTGGCGACCAGCTTCGAAAAGTTGGCGCAACTGGAACAGGGGCGTCAAAGCTCGATGTTTGATTCACACCCCGATTCCGAAGCGCGCGCGCAGCATATTCGTGACCGGATAGCTGCCGACGGGAAATAATGCACCGTAGCGGCGCGATTTATCGCGCAATTCCATGCATCGTGCCGGAAAAGACGCGCGATAAATCGCGCCGCTACGGGAACCAGCCTAACGCTTGAACAGCTGATCGACCATCGACCCCAAATCCAACTGATTATCATGCAAACTCTGATCATCCAGTTGCCCCTGCGGCGACATTTTATCAATCAGTTGCGGCAGCAGAAGCGCCAGGGTGCCGGACGCGCCCTGTACATCGGTACCGAGCTTATCCGCCAGTGATTGTAACTCCGGCTGACCAAACGCCGACTGCATATCGCCACTGTCCACCGGCTGATTGTTGCCGGTGCCAATCCACGAACCCAGTACGTCGCCCAGCCCACCCTGCTGGAACTTATGCAGCAGTGCTTCAATACCGCCCTGCTCCTGCACCCAGCTCCAGATAGCCTGCAACTGGCCCAGCTGATTGCCTTGCCCCTGGCCGCCTTCTAACGATCCGACTAAATCATCCAGTAAGCCCATCATGACCTCCGAAGATTAATTGACCGTCAGTAAGTTTAGCCTTTATTGGCCGCCTGTACGTGCAGCATGTCCAGCGCCAGCGTCGCAGCAGCAAGTGAAGTCAGGTCGGCATGATCGTAACCCGGTGCCACTTCCACCAGATCCATCCCGACGATATTCATCCCTTGCAGGCCACGAATCAGCTTGGTGGCTTTATCGGTGGTCAGGCCGCCAATCACCGGCGTGCCAGTGCCAGGCGCATGGGCCGGATCAAGACAATCGATATCAAAGGTCAGATACACCGGCAGATCACCAACGGTGCGCTTCACTTCAGCCAGGATGTCATCGACACTGCGATCGTTAACCTGCGCCGCATCCAGCACGTTAAAACCGAGGCTCTTATCAAACTCGGTACGGATGCCGATCTGCACCGAATGGTGAGGATCGATCAACCCTTCTTTCGGCGCAGTGAAGAACATGGTGCCGTGGTCAAAGGTCGGGCCGTTGGAGTAGGTGTCGGTGTGCGCATCGAAATGCACCAGCGCCATTTTGCCGAAATGCTTGGCATGGGCACGCAGCAGCGGCAGCGTGACGTAGTGATCACCGCCGAACGTCAGCATACGTTTGCCGTTCGCCAGCAGTTTCTCGGCGTGGGCCTGCAACTTGTCAGACAGATCCTGGGAATCACCAAAGGCATACACCAGGTCGCCACAATCCACCACGTTCAGACGCTGACGCAGATCGAAATCCCACGGCCAGCGGCAGCCTTCCCAGGCGAGGTTAGTTGAGATCTGACGAATAGCGCCCGGCCCTAAACGGCTGCCCGGACGGCCCGAGGTCGCTGCATCGAAAGGCACGCCGGTGATGACCCACTCCGCGTCGCTGTCGTAAGGTTGGAAGTTGACCGGGAAACGCATGAAACCGAAGGCGTTCGAAACCAGTGAGTTATCGTACTGATTGCCGAGGGTGTTATACATAAATCGTCCTCTTTATATCCTGAATCTGCGTGAGATTAGTTATAGGTGAAATATGACCAAAAAAAATCCCTTCCGCGTCGTTAAACCCGACGAGGAAGGGATTTGATGCGGCTGATTATCGCGAAGATTCTCGTCGGCTGCAATTAACGTTCGCGCATGGCCTCTTTGGCGCGGTTAAACGGTTTAATCAGATAATCCATCACCGTCTTCTCGCCGGTTTTGATATCCACCGTAGCAACCATACCGGGGCTGATTGAGAAACGTTTACCGGCTTTATTCTGCACATAATCATGATCGGTGCGGATATACACACGGTAGTAGTAAATCTCCGGCTTCACCTCATCCTGAATGGTATCCGGTGAAATGCTCTCCACCACCCCATCCAGCCCCCCATAGATTGAATAATCATAAGCGGAGATTTTCACCAACGCTTTCTGGTCCGGGTGAATAAACGCAATATCGCGCGGTGACAGGCGTGCCTCAATCAACAGATGATCATCCATCGGCACAATGTTCATCAGCTCCCCATTGGGCGGGATCACCCCACCGACCGTGGTTACCTTGATGTCTTTCACCACGCCACGCATCGGGGCACGAATGGTCAGGCGACTGACGGTATCCTCACGCCCACGAACCGTCTGCAACAGGCTGTCGGCTTCCGCCGTGGCTTTCGCCAGATCCTCACGCGCCTGGACATAATATTGCGAGCGCATATCGGTCATCTTCAGCTCAAGGTCGGATTTGTCACGCTGCAAACGCAGCACTTCGACGCTACTGGCCGCACCGGTTTTTGCCAGACGTTCGGTAATCGCCAACTCGCGGTTAGCAAGGCTAAGCGATTGCTGGATCTGTGCGGTAGCATCTTTCAGTTGCGCGCGACGGGTTTTGAACAGGCGGGTTTCTGACGCAATCAGATCGGGAAATTTATTCAGCTCTGCCGGGAAGCTGAGCGGCAAATCGTTGACCTCGGCATTAAGACGGGCACTGGCTGCCAGCGCCGCACGATAGCGCGCCGCACTCTCCCCAACGCTCGACTCCGAGCGGATCGGGTCCAGTTTCGCCACCACCTGACCGGCTTCGACATGGCTGCCCTCGTGCACATAGATTTCGTCCAGGATGCCTCCCTCCAGCGATTGCAGCACCTGGTCATGGGAGCTGGGGATCACCTTGCCGGTACCGGTTGAGACTTCATCCAGCACGCCAAAATAAGCCCAGACGCAGGTGACCAGTAATAAAAAGAAGCTGATGACAATCAAGCGCACCGCACCTGAATAGTGGGTTTCTGATTGCAGATCGCCCGCCAGATCGTCCGAGGAATCCCCTTCTGCCGCCACCAGGCGTAATTTCGCAGGTAACTGTTTCATGGGTTAACCTCCGGGCGCGCATGGCTGGCGCGCGGTGGCGGCAACGCATTCTCTTTCGGGCTGTCCATCACCAGTTGTCCTTCCTTCAGCACCAGAATGCGATCCACCAGCGCGAGAATCGCAGCACGATGGGTGGCGACTACCAGGGTGCGGCCATTCAGCCACTGCCCAAGTCGTTCGATAAACTCTTTCTCAGTGTGATCATCCAGTGAGGCGGTTGGCTCATCCAGCAGCACGATATTCGGGTCGCGCAGCAGCATGCGGGCCAGCAGCACCGACTGGCGCTGTCCACCGGATAAGCCCACGCCCCCTTCCATCACCGGATGATCAAGGCCGAGCGGCAAACGATGAATAAAGTCAGCACCGCCGCTGACCACCAGCGCGGCAAAAATGGCGTCATCGGTGGCGTGTGCCGCCCCCATAGTCAGGTTTTCCCGCAGGGTGCCGTGGAACAGCCGTGCGTTCTGCGTCATCAGACCGACGTTGCGCCGCACATCTGCCAGATCGATATGCGGCAGGCTGAGGTTATCCAGCAGCAATTCACCGCCAATTAACTCCACGCCGCCAATCATCGCCTGCAACATGGTCGATTTACCGGCCCCGTTGCGCCCGAGGATGGCAATGCGTTCGCCCTGTTTAATGGTCAGACGGTTGATGCGTAGCGCGACGGTGAGCGTGTCGCTGTAGTAACGGAACATCGCCTCGTTAAACTGATAATTACCAAACAGCACCGGACAATGAATGCGGGTTTCGTCGGTGCTGTTCTCCACCGGCAACGTCATCAGGCCATCGAGACTGGTTTTCGCCGCTTTCACCTGCTGCCAGCGAGCCAGCACGCCGCACAGCGTCGCCATCGGCGCGATCATGCGGGATGACAGCAACGAGGCCGCCACAATCGCACCGGTGGTGATATCACCGTTAATCACCATCGGCGCACCAATCACAATCACCGTGGCGTAAACCATCCCCTGAATGGTCACTCCCCAACTGATCAGCGAATGCATTGCCTTACGGGTTTCCACCCCGGATTGCGCGGTGATGCGGATGTAGCTGTTCCACTGTTGCAGGAAGCGATCCTCCGCCTGCATCAGTTTGATATCCTCCAGCCCCTGCACACTCTCCACCAGCACGGCGTTGCGTAATGTCGACTCCTTCAGCGCCTGCTGCGCCAGCTTCGACAGTTTTTTCTGCATAAACAGGCCCGGCAACACCATCAGGATCACCGCTACCGGCGCAATCCACGCCAGTTGCGGTGCAATGATCGCCATCACCAGCAAAAACAGCAGGAAGAACGGCATATCGACAATCGCCGTCACGGTGGTGGAGGTGACCATCTCACGGATCGCCTCCAGTTCGCGCAGTTGCGAGATAAAGGTGCCGGTTGAACGCGGTACGGCGCTGTTGCGCAGGCGCAACGCATGACCAAACACCCGGTCCGACACACGCATATCTGCCCGTTTGCCGAGCAGGTCGGTAACATGGTCGCGCCCGACGCGCAGGATATAGGTGAACACCACCGAAATAATCACGCCGATATAAAGTACATACAATGTCGGATAAGACTGCGCCGGTATCACCCGATCGTAGACCTGCATCGAGAAGATAATGCCAACCAGCGCCAGCAGGTTGATCAGGAAAGATCCCAGCATCACATAGCCGTAGGGGCGCAGATCTTTCAGTACCAGGCGGCGCAGCCAGTCCGGCTTAACGGTTTCCAGGTAGCGATCGACCCGGCTGTCTTTGGCCGGGGCCAACGGGCGAAACGCCGCGGCAAAACGCACATCCGCCAGCAACGCGAGCAGGGAAAGCGGTGTGGGTTGCTCATCACCGGCAAAATGCACCCGCACTTCGTCCTCGCCATCAAAGGAGGTGATCACCCCCACCTGGCCATCATTCAGTTCGACCGCCAGCGGCAGCCGCCAGTGGGTCACCTGCCATTTCTCATCATCATACAATTGCAGCGATAAACCGGCCTGACGCGCCAGATGGCGCAGCGCCTTATCGCGCGTCTGCTTACCCTGCCATTCGCTGGAAGCCAGGATCATGCCCGGTGAGCAGGGTAAACGATAATGGGTGGCGATCTGGATGATCGCCGTTGCCCATCCCTGTAACGGCACACCGCCTTCAGCGTGATCGGGCTTTGCGCCTGGGGTTTCTGGAATCTGCATTTGCGTCATGGCTGAATCTCCACGGACTGGATGCGCTGATTATTCAGGGCGAACGCCGACCGCATATGCCCGGTGCTGTAAAGGCAATCGAGTTGCAGTGAGCGTAACTGACTGATGGTTTGCTGAAGCGTAAAGCGGGTCTGGTAGACCTCCTGTTCGGCGTTCAGCACGTCGAGCAGCGGGCGGGTGCCGAGCTGCAAATATTGGTCCTGGTAGAGTTGCTGCGTTTTCTCGCTTAGCTGTTGTTGCCGTCCCAGAATGTTGAGCGTCAGCGCCAGACTTTGCGAGGTATTCTGCGATTCACTCAGCTGTTGGCGTGCTTTAAGCCGTGCCGAGTTGACCGCCGCATTAGCCGCGCTGACGGCATTGGCCGCCGCATCACGACTGGCGGTCATGCCGCCCCCTTGATAAATCGGCATTTCGACTTTGACCCAGGCGGAATACTGGGTGCGATCCAGCGTTTCACTGCTGGCATAGTGATCGTTAAGGTAGTGGGTGACTTCCGGTTCCAGCGAGATAGTCGGCAGCATCTGCGCGTTGGCATTATCCAGCTTGGCTTGCGCCTGGTTGGCCGCCGCCCAGGCTGCCAGCACCGCCGGAATCAGACGGTCTTCCGCCTGCGACGACTGACAGGAACGCATCAGCTTCGCGGGAAAATCATCGCTGACTTTATTGACCGTTGCCCAGCCGAGGTAGGTTGCCAGCGTGGCACGCCAGCGATCCAGATTGGCCTGATATTGCGTCAGGGTGGTGCGCGCCCCTTCAATACGGGCATCGGTTTGCGTGGCATCAGAAAGGGAAGCCGCCCCTTCGTCATTACGCTGTCTGGCTAAATCGCCAATTTTATTCAGCGACGCCAGTTGTTGTTGTGCGATGACCACCAGTTGCTGATAACCCTGTACTTCAACCAGCGCGGCCGCCGTGTCATGCGCCACGGTATCAATGCTGACCAGCACGTTGGCCTGCTCTTCCGCGACGCCTGCTTCCGCCGATCGCACCGAGCTGCTGACTTTGCCGAAGTCATACAACATCTGCGACACCGACAGGACAAACGAGGGGCTGTAGCCTTTTTCGGTGTAAGCGTTGGAGTAGCCATTATTCATCCCGGCACTCACCTGCGGATAATATTTTGCTTTCGCCACATCAACCTGATTGGCCTGCTCCAGCAGTTTTCCTACCGCTTCGGCAATATCGGGATGCCAGTGCACCGCTCGCTGCACTGCCTGATTGAGCGTCAGGGTGTCCGGGATGTGGTTTAACGCGGGTTCGGCAACTTCGCCGGTTAATGAAGGTAGATCCTGCTGTTGTGTCAGACCCTGAGTGGTAATGCGTCCGGCCCTTGTCAGGGCGTCATCGGCCGCGTTTGCTTGAGAATTACTGAGAAAAACGATGCCAGCACAGAAAACGCTGAGCTTCCAGGAACGGCGATATATTGCGCTTGATTGCATCAGGTCCATCGATACTCCACCAGTCATTAAGAGAAAGGGGCACATCCTGTGCCCGGGGTGCATCCTGCCTCAGATAACAAGGGTTACGCTGTGTGGTTCTGGTGCGGTTGTTGCAGCAACTCCTCCAGTGATGCGTTAGTGCCTTCCACGGTCACCAACTGGGTGCTGCTGTAAGCCGTTCCGGTTCCGTCACGGTCGATCGAGAGCACGGTATTGCCATCAGCGGTATGATCCACTTTCACAAAATCATTAACGTTACTTGTGTCATCATTCCAGCCAATAAGCAGGTTACTGACGTCAATCTTGTCGCCATTTGCGACAGAGAAATCAGTCCAGGTATCGTGTCCATTGCCACCGGTGGCATCTGCCGCATTCAGCAAGTGGTAAACCAGCGTGTCTGCTCCGGCACCCGAGGTGATGGTGTCGTCATAGGCGCTGCTGGTCAGCGTATCCGCCGCCGAGGTTCCGGTAATGGTCGGATGCAGCTCAATGGTGAACGAATTGCTGATGAGGGTGCCATCGGTTGACGCCAGGGTGTAGCTAAACACCTCCTTGTGAGTGATGTTCTGCACGTTAATGTCGGCACTCAGCGCATAGGTATAGCTACCGTCTGCGGCAATGCTTAAGGTGCCGTAATCACCCGCCACCGCAGTACTGCCACTGCTGCTCACGGTGGTGGAATCACCGTGCTCATTGGTGATGGTCAGCGTACCGGTGTGACTGGTCGTGCTGTCGGCCCAGATGCTGCCGCTCACCGAGCTGTCGCTATCGGTCGTGGTTGAGGCTTCCGCAAACAGACTGTTCACAGCTAACAACGATGCCGTACCCGTTGAATGCACCAGATCAACGGTCAAAGTGGCCGTGGTGGCAACGCCCTGAGCATCAGTCACCGTATAGGTGAAGGTGTCTGCGGCTGGCAGTGTGTCGATATCCAGCCCGGCCTTCAGCGTATAGGTGTAGTTGCCATGAGAGTCGATGGTTAACGTGCCGTAAGTAGTACTGAACGAGGTACTGGTGCCCACCGTATGACCCGAAACCGAGGTCACCGCCGTACCTGATGGCACGGTACCGGCTACTGAGCTGGTATCGTTGGTCAGCAAGTTACCGGTGACGGTAGCCGCCACTGTTACCGCCATCACGGTGGTATCCGTGACCGTTGTGATAGTGGTGGTCGGCAGTAAGGAAACCCCGCCGGTCGAACCAATCACCACCGCATAAGTCCCGGTCCCCAGGTTGTTGTAGTTGACGTTCACCCCTGTTTTCGAGCCCAGATTGATCAATCCGGTCGAGAGATAGTTGTTGGTCACCGATACCAGCGTCCACCCCGTACTGGTCTGCTGATAGAGATACAGATTGTAGTTAGCAATCAGTGAGATACCGCCAACCGTACCATTCAAGGTCACGCTACGCGTATCGTCATTGCCTACGCTGAAGATATAAGCGTTACCGTTCGACAATACGTTGAGACCCAATACGGTTCCCAGATTCACCGTTGCCAGTGCTGAATGGCTGACGCTGGTGGTGCCATTGTTTACCGTCGCGGTAGAGGTGGTGTAATCCACTTCTGTGAGGTCATTCGCCGCCACGATTTTGATCGCACCCAGCACAGTCGCCGTCGGCGATGTGTTGCCTGCTGCATCCGTCAGGGAGACAGACAACGTCGCCCCGGTGGTTTGCGCGGTTGTCAGCGTCACGGAGAAGCTGCCATTGCTGGCCACAGTGCCAGTGCCGATGGTGTTACCCCCGGCGTCTTTCACGGTAACCGTGGTACCGGCTTCGCCCGTACCCGTCAGGAGGGTACCCGCCGTGTTGACCGCCAGCCCGGTAGCTGCCGTCGGTGCCACGGTATCAACAATCACCGTTGCCGAAGTGGTGCCACTGATGTTGCCTGCCGTATCCGTTACTGTGACGCTTAACGAATGTGAACCATTAGCAAGTACCGCAGTGGTAAAGCTCCACGTACCTCCAGCCCCGACAGAAACCGAGCCGAGGATCGTCGCGCCGTCATAGATAGTGACGCGACTGCCCACTTCTGCCGTACCGCTCAGTACCGGCGTGGTATCTCTGGTCGAGCCGCCGCTCGGTACCGTCACGTTTGGTGTGACCGAATCGTTGGTGATAGTCAGCGTTGACGCGGTTGGTGCCACCGTATCCACCGTCAGGGTAACGGAGGCGTTCGGGCTGACGTTGCCCGCCGCATCGGTCGCCGTGACGTTCAGGGTATGCGTCCCTTCAGTCAGGGTGCTGGTGATAAAGCTCCACGCCCCGTTGCTGCCTGCGGTGGTGGTGCCCAGCAGGGTCGCCCCGTCGTAGATGCTGATCTTCGCACCCGCCTCCGCCGTACCGCTCAACAACGGTGTGCTGTCGTTGGTGGTGCCGTTGTTGGGGATGGTGACCGGCGTACCATTGTTGTTGGTCGCCGTCAGACCCGTCACCGCCGCCGGGGCCACGGTGTCGATGATCACGCTGGCCGAGGTGGTACCGCTGACGTTACCTGCCGCATCGGTCACCGTCACGCTCAGCGGATGGGTACCGTTGCTGAGGGTGGCGGTGGTGAAGCTCCAGGTACCTGCCCCGCCGACCGTCAGCGTGCCCAGCACCGTGCTGCCGTCATAGATGGTGACTTTGCTGCCGACTTCCGCCGTACCGCTCAGCACCGGAGTACTGTCGTTGGTTGAACCGCCGCTCGGCACCACCGTGTTGGTGGCATCGTTGGTGATCACCAGCGTTGACGCCGTCGGGGCCACGGTATCCACCGTGATGATGGCCGAGGTGGTGCCGCTGACGTTACCGGCAGTGTCTTTCACCGTCACGCTCAGCGGATGAGTACCGTTGCTCAGCGCGCTGGTGGTGAAGCTCCAGGTACCGCCCGTCCCCACGGTGACGGAACCCAGCACCGTGCTGCCGTCGGAGATGGTGACCACCGAACCGGCTTCCGCCGTGCCGCTCAGGGTTGGCGTGTTGTCGTTGGTCGAGCCACCGCTCGGCACCGTCACGTTTGGCGTGACGTTATCCGCGGTGATGGTCAGCGTCGACGCCGCCGGGGCCGCCGTATCCACCGTCAGGGTGACGGAGGCGTTCGGGCTGACGTTGCCCGCCGCATCGGTCGCCGTGACGTTCAGGGTGTGCGGACCATCGGCCAGGGTGCTGGTGGTGAAGCTCCACGCCCCGTTGCTGCCTGCCGTCACCGTACCCAGCAGGGTCGCGCCGTCGTAGATGCTGACCTTCGCACCCGCCTCCGCCGTACCGCTCAGCGCCGGGGTGTTGTCGTTGGTGGTACCGTTGTTGGCAATCGCCACCGGCGTGCTGCCGTTGTTGTTGCTGGCCGCCAGACCCGTCACCGCTGCCGGGGCCACGGTGTCGATGATCACGCTGGCCGAGGTGGTGCCGCTGACGTTACCTGCCGCATCGGTCACCGTCACGCTCAGCGGATGGGTACCGTTGCTGAGGGTGGCGGTGGTGAAGCTCCAGGTGCCGCCCGCACCCACCGTCAGCGTGCCCAGCACCGTGCTGCCGTCATAGATGGTGACTTTGCTGCCGACTTCCGCCGTACCGCTCAGCACCGGAGTACTGTCGTTGGTTGAACCGCCGCTCGGCACCACCGTGTTGGTGGCATCGTTGGTGATCACCAGCGTTGACGCCGCCGGGGCCACGGTATCCACCGTGATGGTGGCCGAGGTGGTGCCGCTGACGTTACCGGCAGTGTCTTTCACCGTCACGCTCAGCGGATGGCTGCCGTTACTCAGCGCGCTGGTGGTGAAGCTCCAGGTACCGCCCGTCCCCACGGTGACGGAACCCAGCACCGTGCTGCCGTCGGAGATGGTGACCACCGAACCGGCCTCCGCCGTGCCGCTCAGGGTTGGCGTGTTGTCGTTGGTCGAGCCACCGCTCGGCACCGTCACGTTTGGCGTGACGTTATCCGCGGTGATGGTCAGCGTCGACGCCGCCGGGGCCGCCGTATCCACCGTCAGGGTGACGGAGGCGTTCGGGCTGACGTTGCCCGCCGCATCGGTCGCCGTGACGTTCAGGGTGTGCGGACCATCGGCCAGGGTGCTGGTGGTGAAGCTCCACGCCCCGTTGCTGCCTGCCGTCACCGTACCCAGCAGGGTGGCGCCGTCGTAGATGCTGACCTTCGCACCCGCCTCCGCCGTACCGCTGAGCGCCGGGGTGTTGTCGTTGGTGGTACCGTTGTTGGCAATCGCCACCGGCGTGCTGCCGTTGTTGTTACTGGCCGCCAGACCCGTCACCGCTGCCGGGGCCACGGTGTCGATGATCACGCTGGCCGAGGTGGTGCCGCTGACGTTACCTGCCGCATCGGTCACCGTCACGCTCAGCGGATGGGTACCGTTGCTGAGGGTGGCGGTGGTGAAGCTCCAGGTACCGCCCGCACCGACCGTCAGCGTGCCCAGCACCGTGCTGCCGTCATAGATGGTGACTTTGCTGCCGACTTCCGCCGTACCGCTCAGCACCGGAGTGCTGTCGTTGGTTGAACCACCGCTCGGCACCACCGTGTTGGTGGCATCGTTGGTGATCACCAGCGTTGACGCCGCCGGGGCCACGGTATCCACCGTGATGGTGGCCGAGGTGGTGCCGCTGACGTTACCGGCAGTGTCTTTCACCGTCACGCTCAGCGGATGGCTGCCGTTACTCAGCGCGCTGGTGGTGAAGCTCCAGGTACCGCCCGTCCCCACGGTGACGGAACCCAGCACCGTGCTGCCGTCGGAGATGGTGACCACCGAACCGGCCTCCGCCGTGCCGCTCAGGGTTGGCGTGTTGTCGTTGGTCGAGCCACCGCTCGGCACCGTCACGTTTGGCGTGACGTTATCCGCGGTGATGGTCAGCGTCGACGCCGCCGGGGCCGCCGTATCCACCGTCAGGGTGACGGAGGCGTTCGGGCTGACGTTGCCCGCCGCATCGGTCGCCGTGACGTTCAGGGTGTGCGGACCATCGGCCAGGGTGCTGGTGGTGAAGCTCCACGCCCCGTTGCTGCCTGCCGTCACCGTACCCAGCAGGGTCGCGCCGTCGTAGATGCTGACCTTCGCACCCGCCTCCGCCGTACCGCTCAGCGCCGGGGTGTTGTCGTTGGTGGTACCGTTGTTGGCAATCGCCACCGGCGTGCTGCCGTTGTTGTTGCTGGCCGCCAGACCCGTCACCGCTGCCGGGGACACGGTGTCGATGATCACGCTGGCCGAGGTGGTGCCGCTGACGTTACCTGCCGCATCGGTCACCGTCACGCTCAGCGGATGGGTTCCGTTGCTGAGGGTGGCGGTGGTGAAGCTCCAGGTACCGCCCGCACCGACCGTCAGCGTGCCCAGCACCGTGCTGCCGTCATAGATGGTGACTTTGCTGCCGACTTCCGCCGTACCGCTCAGCACCGGAGTGCTGTCGTTGGTTGAACCACCGCTCGGCACCACCGTGTTGGTGGCATCGTTGGTGATCACCAGCGTTGACGCCGCCGGGGCCACGGTATCCACCGTGATGGTGGCCGAGGTGGTGCCGCTGACGTTACCGGCAGTGTCTTTCACCGTCACGCTCAGCGGATGGCTGCCGTTACTCAGCGCGCTGGTGGTGAAGCTCCAGGTACCGCCCGTCCCCACGGTGACGGAACCCAGCACCGTGCTGCCGTCGGAGATGGTGACCACCGAACCGGCCTCCGCCGTGCCGCTCAGGGTTGGCGTGTTGTCGTTGGTCGAGCCACCGCTCGGCACCGTCACGTTTGGCGTGACGTTATCCGCGGTGATGGTCAGCGTCGACGCCGCCGGGGCCGCCGTATCCACCGTCAGGGTGACGGAGGCGTTCGGGCTGACGTTGCCCGCCGCATCGGTCGCCGTGACGTTCAGGGTATGCGGACCATCGGCCAGGGTGCTGGTGGTGAAGCTCCACGCCCCGTTGCTGCCTGCCGTCACCGTACCCAGCAGGGTGGCGCCGTCGTAGATGCTGACCTTCGCACCCGCCTCCGCCGTACCGCTGAGCGCCGGGGTGTTGTCGTTGGTGGTGCCGTTATTGGCAATCGGTACCGCCGTCGTGCCGTTGTTGTTGCTGGCCGCCAGCGTTACTGCCGCCGGAGCCGTGACATCAATCACCACGGTTGCCGAGCTGGATGCCACACTGACGTTACCTGCGGCATCCGTTGCCCTGACGGTAAATACATGGCTACCTTCCGGCAGTGTTGCGGTAGTGAAGCTCCAGGTGCCGCCCGCAGTGGTGATGGCCGTTCCCAGCACCGTGCTGCCGTCATAGATAGTGATGGTGCTGTTCGCTTCCGCCGTACCGCTGAGGGTTGGTGTGCTGTCGTTGGTGGATGCGCCGTTAGCAATCACGGTGTTAGTGGTGTCGTTGGTCACCACCAGCGTCGCGACATCCGGTGCGTGCGTATCAACCGTAAAGGTCACTGCCGCCGAGTTGGCGCTGGTATTACCGGCCGCATCGGTCGCCGTGACGCTCAGCGTGTGGGAACCGTTGCTCAGGGTCGGCGTGTTATAACTCCAGACGCCCGACGCATTTGCCGTGGTCGATCCCACCACATTGGCGCCATCATAAATGGTGATCACCGCATTGGCTTCAGACGTGCCAGTCAGCAATGGCGTGCTGTCGTTGGTTGAGGAACCGTCGGCAATCTCCACCACCGTACCACCGGTGTCCTTACTGACCACCAGATCATCCACTGCATCAGGTGCCGTGGTATCGACGGTGATATTGATGGTGTTCGACGTTGCACCTGGATTGCCAAGACCATCCACCGTTGTGATGAAAAGTGCATGGTCACCATCGGCTAACGCCGGATTAGGGGTAAAGGTCCACTGTCCACTGGCGTCAACCAGAACAGAACCCAGCACCGTCGCGCCATCGTGGATGGTGATCACATCATCCTCGGCAGCCAGACCGCTCAGCACAGGCGTGCTGTCTTTGGTATCCGCACCATCAGACAACGACACCAGAGTGCTACCGCTATCGTCGGTGATCTCCAGGGTACTGGTGGCCGGCGGCATTCCGGCGTTGATGGTAACGTCAAAAGCAGGTGAGGACGCCGCGCTGACGTTTCCTGCCGGATCAGTCACGGTGACCGTGAAGCTATGGGAACCATTACTTAATGCCGCTGGCGTAAAGCTCCATGCCCCTGCGGTTGCGGTGACGGTGCCCAACAACGTATTGCCATCGTAGATCGAAATCACATCGCCAGTCGTTGCACTACCGCTCAGCGTCGGGGTGCTGTCATCGGTGGTATCACCGCTTGCCAGCTCACCGGTCTGTCCACCGGCATCATCCGTCACCACAAAATCGTTTATGGCATCCGGTGCAACGGTGTCGATAGTAACGGTGTAGTCAGCCGACAAGGCACTGGTGTTACCCGCCGCATCAGTTACCGAGACATTAAAGGTATAGGGACCATCAGTTAACGCGCTGGTTTCAAAGCGCCATACACCATTATCCCCAACCGTCGTGCTGCCAATTAACACATCATCCTGATAGATATTCACCGTGGTGCCTGCGGTGGCATTACCACGCAATACCGGCGTCTCGTCGTTGGTCGAACCGCCATTAGCGACCACGAACGGCGTAGTACCGTCGTTGTCGTAGATAGCAAAGTTGGTAACCGGATCAGGAGTTACCGTGTTGACCGTCACGGTGACCGAGGTGGTCGAACTCACGTTTCCTGCCTCGTCAGTGACGGTAACATTCAACGTATGCGTGTCGTTCGAGAGGGTTGGCGTGGTGTAGTTCCAGTTACCATCACCGTCTGTCGTGGTGGTACCCAGCAAGGTTGTTCCGTCATAAACCGAGATAATGCTGTCCGGTTCAGCGGTACCCACCAGCTCAGGGGTGTTATCGTTGGTGGCACCGCCATCAGGTATCACCACGGACGGCGTGCTGTCGTTATTTTGCAGTACCAGATCGCCAACCGGTTCCGGTGCAGTGGCATCTACTGCTACCGTAAAGGTGGTAGAGGCAGTGCTGACGTTGCCGTTCACATCGGTAACGGTGGCGCTCAGGGTATGCGAGCCATCAATCAGGGTTGGTGTACTGAAGCTCCAGTTGCCATCCGCATCTGCGGTGGTTGAACCAATCACTACGCTGCCATCATAGATGGTGATAATGCTGTTCTCTTCCGCCGTCCCCGTCAGCAACGGTGTGTTGTCATTGGTGGTGTCGCCATCAGCCAGTGGAACAGGCGTTGTTCCGTCGTCATTGCTGACCACAATACTGGTGGCAATCGGCGCACTGGTGTCCAGCGTGAAGTTGATGGGCGTTGACGCGTCGCTGGTGTTGCCAGCCGCATCGGTGACGGTGACACTCAGGCTGTGCGATGTTCCGGTTAGCGTCGGTACACTGAAGCTCCACTGACCGTTGTTATCGACAGTTGCACTGCCAATGACGGTGCTGCCGTCACTGATGGTGACGACACTACCTGCCTCAGCACTTCCTGACAGCAGCGGTGTGCTGTCATTGGTTGTGCCGTTGTTCGGGATACCCACCGCCGTGGTGCCGTTATCATTACTGAGCGTGATACCGGTTGCCACGTCTGGCGCTGTTGCATCGACCTGTACGCTAATGGTCGCAGGTGCGCTGACGTTGCCGGCGGCATCTGTCGCGGTCACGCTCAGGGTATGAGAACCATCAGCCAATACGCTGGTGGTGTAACTCCAGGTCCCCGTGTTATCAACCACCAGCGAGCCAAGCACGCCGTTCTCATCGGAGATGGTGATGATATCCCCTTCTTCACCTGAACCACTGAGAACCGGGGTGTTGTCATTGGTTAACCCGCCATCCGGGATCGCCACAGAACCGCCACCAATATCGTTGCTCAGGGTAAGTTCGGCGATGGTCGGGACAACAGTATCAACGGTCACCGTCAGCGGATCGCTCACATCACTGACGTTTCCAGCGCTGTCCGTCACGGTGACGGTCAGACTATGCTCACCATCGGTCAGCATTGGGGTGGTGAAGCTCCAGTTGCCATCGGCATCCACCAGCGCGGTTCCCAGCACGTTGCTGCCATCCGAAACCGTCACGATACTGTTCGCTTCTGCGGTACCGCTCAACACCGGGGTGTTGTCGTTCGTCGCGCCGCCAGCGGCAATCTCGGTATCGGTCTGGTCATTGGTCAGCAGGAGATTATCCGCTGCGTCAGGTGCCTCGCTGTCAATGGTGAAGCCGATAACAGCAGAGTTTGCACTGGTGTTACCCGCCGGGTCAGTGACGGTGACACTGAGATTGTGTTCGCCTTGATCCAATGCACCAGTGGTAAAGGTCCAGGTTCCATCGGTGCCGACCACCGTTGAGCCAAGCAACGTCGTACCGTCATAGACATTAATGATGTTGCCCGCATCAGAGCTACCGGTAAGTTCCGGAGTAGGGTCATTCGTGAAGCCACCATCAGCAATCGGAACGAGGATACTGCCTTCGTTATTGTTGACCACCAAATCGGCCACGGGATCCGGGGCTGCGGTATCGATGGTGATGGCGACTGCCGGTGAGGCAGGTCCGGTGTTTCCGGCAGCATCGGTGACGGTGGTGGTCAAACTGTGCGCGCCTTCACTCAATACCGGTGAAGTGAAACTCCAGTTGCCATCGCCATCGACCGTCGCTGTCCCCAGCACGTTACTGCCTTCCGCCACCGTGACCGTACTGCCCGGTTCAGCGGTACCGCTCAACACCGGTGTCGTATCGTTGGTCGCCCCCGACGTGATCGGTACCAACGAACCGCTGGCATCAGAACTGAGTTGCAGATTGCTGGCAGCCACTGGAGGCTGCGTATCAATGGTTACCGCCAGCGGATCGGACGCGGTGCTGACGTTACCTGCCGTGTCGGTGACCGTCACGGTCAGGCTATGATCGCCGTCTGTCAGCGTTGGCGTGGTGAACGTCCAGTTGCCATCGATATCGGTCAGGGCGGTCCCCAGCACATTGCTGCCATCTGAAACCGTCACAATGCTGTTGGCTTCAGCCGTGCCACTCAACACCGGGGTGTTGTCGTTAGTCGCTCCGCCTGCCGCAATCGGTGTATCGGTCGCGTCATTGGTGAGTTGCAGATTATCCGCCGGATCGGGCGCTTCGCTGTCCACGGTGAAATCTATGGTGTCAGAGTTAGCACTGGTGTTTCCGGCAGCGTCGCTGACCGTGACGCTCAGGCTATGCGCGCCCTGGTCCAGTTCTGGGGTGATATAGCTCCATGTGCCGTCCGCACCAACGGATGTTGAGCCCAACAACGTCGTGCCATCGTAGACATTGACGATGCTGCCCGCCTCCGCCGTACCGGTCAGCTCCGGTGTCGCATCGTTGGTGAGATTACCCTCAGTGATCGGCACCAGCGTACTGCCTTCATTGTTGTTGACCACCAGATCAGTCACAGCATCCGGTGCAGCGGTATCGATATCGAAATTCACCACAGAGGAGGATGGGCCGATGTTACCTGCGGCATCGGTCACCGTGATACTCAACGCATGGCTGCCATCCAGTAACGGCGTGGTAATGAAACTCCAGTTACCACTGCCATCGGTGGTCGCACTGCCAATCACATCGGTGCCATCGTAAATGGTGATCAGGCTATTCGCCTCTGCCGTACCGCTCAGTTCTGGTGAGTTGTCGTTAGTCAGCCCCCCGTTGGTGATTGGGACGTCGGTACTGCCATTATTGTTGTTGAGAACAAAGTCGGCGGTGTCTGGTGCCGTGGTATCAACGGTCAACGCCACCATATTACTCGGCGCGCTCACATTTCCGGCCAGATCGGTCTCCGTGACCATCAGATTGTGATCGCCATCGGTCAGGGTTTGCGGCGTGAAGTTCCAGCTACCGGTGGTTGCATCCGCCTGTACCGAACCGATCACCGCCATATTGTCGTAAATGGTGATGATGCTGCCCGCTTCTGCCGTACCGCTCAAGGTTGGCGTGCTGTCACCGGTCAGACCGTTAAGCGTATCGCCATTGTCATTTTCTGCCGTCAGATTGGTTACCGGATCGGGTGCGGTGGTATCCACAGTGACAAGGATAGGATCGGAGGCATCGCCAGTATTGCCGGCCGCATCGGTTACGGTCGTCGTCAGGCTGTGATCACCTTCATCCAGTGCCGGAGAGGTAAAGCTCCAGTTACCGTCACCATCAACAGTCGCGGTTCCCAACACGTTAGCGCCATCAGAAATTGTCACGGTACTACCCGGCTCCGCCGTACCACTCAATATCGGCGTGGTATCGTTGGTCGCACCCGTGGTAATCGGCACCAGCGTGCCACTGGTATCGCTACTGAGTTGTAAGTTATCGGCTGCCGCCGGGGCAGTCGTATCAATGGTGACCGCGATCGGATCGGATGCCGGGCTGGCATTGCCTGCCGGATCGGTCACGATGGCTGTCAGGCTATGATCACCTTCATCCAGCTCAGGGGTGGTAAAGCTCCAGTTTCCGTCGCCATCTACGGTCGCCGTTCCCAGCACGTTACTGCCATCGGACACCGTGACCGTGCTACCCGGCTCCGCCGTGCCACTCAATACCGGCGAGGTATCACTGGTGCTGCTCCCTGCTGCAATCGGTACGGAGGTACCACCGGAATCATTACTGAGTTGCAAACCACTGGCCGCAACCGGTGGTTGGGTATCCACTGAAAACGTCAGCGGATCAGAGGCTGTACTGGTGTTTCCTGCCGGATCGGTGACGGTGGCCGTCAGACTGTGATCGCCTTCTGCCAGCACAGGGGTGGTGAAACTCCAGTTACCATCACCGTCAACCGTGGTGGTTCCCAGCACCGTGTCACCATCTGACACGGTAATGGTACTGCCTGGCTCTGCCGTGCCGCTTAATACCGGCGTGGTGTCGTTAGTCGCACCACCCGCAGCTACCGGCACAGACGTACCACTTGAATCATTGCTGAGTTGCACACCATCTACGGGATCGGGTGCGGTGGTATCGATGGTGATCGCAAGCGGGTCCGAAGCATCGCTGGTATTACCCGCGGGGTCGGTCACCGTCGCTGTCAGGCTATGATCACCTTCATCCAGCGCAGGGGTAGTAAAGCTCCAGTTACCATTGCCATCTACGGTCGCCGTTCCCAGCACGTTAGTGCCATCAGACACCGTCACCGTGCTTCCTGGCTCCGCCGTACCACTCAATATCGGCGTGGTATCGTTGGTGGTGCCGGCTGTGACGGGGACCGATGTCCCGGTGACATCGCTGCTGAGTTGCAAGCCCGTCGCTACATCAGGTGCGGTGGTGTCAACGGTGAAATCAATGGCCGCAGAAGGCGGGCTGGTGTTGCCTGCCGGATCGGTCACGGTCGCCGTCAGACTATGATCACCCTCACCCAGAGCGGGGGTAATAAAACTCCAGTTACCGTCGTTATCCACCGTGGTGGTGCCCAGCACATCGTTACCGTCAGAAACGGTAATGATGCTGCCCGGATCGGCGGTTCCACTTAGTACCGGAGTGGTATCATTCGTCGCCCCACCAGCAGCAACTGGCACCGGTGTGCCACTATCGTTATTACTGAGTTGAACATCACCCGCAATGGCTGGCGCGGTGGTGTCAATGGTGACAGTCACCGGATCCGAAGCCGGACCGGTATTCCCTGCCGCATCGGTCACCGTTGCCGTCAGGCTGTGATCGCCTTCGCCCAATGGGTCAGGTGTAAAGCTCCAGTTGCCATTACTGCCAACAGTGGCGGTTCCCAGCACGGTGTCGCCATCGGAAATGGTCACGATGCTGCCCGGTTCCGCTGTTCCCGTTAACACCGGTGTGGTGTCGTTGGTGACGCCGCCGTCCGCAACAGGTACCGGTGTCCCGCTCAGGTCATTACTGAGTTGCAGGCCGCTCGCCGCTTCTGGTGCGGTGGTGTCTACCGTGACGGCGATAGGGCTGGAAGCCAGGCCCGTATTACCCGCCGTATCGGTCACCGTGGTGGTCAGGCTATGATCGCCCTCATCCAGCGCAGGGGTGGTGTAGCTCCAGTTACCGTCGCTATCGGTGATCGCGGTACCCAGCACAGTATCGCCGTCAGAAATGGTGACAGTGCTGCCGGGTTCGGCGGTACCGCTAAGTACCGGCGTCGTGTCATTAGTCGCACCCGACGTGATCGGTACTGCTGTGCCGCTCGTGTCATTGCTCAGTTGCAGGTTGTCAGCAACCGCTGGCGGCGTGGTATCTACGGTGAACACAAACGGATCGGTGGCTTCGCTGGTGTTACCCGCCTGGTCGGTCACAGTGGTGGTCAGGCTATGCTCACCTTCCGTCAATGTGGGTAGCGTGAAGCTCCAGTTACCGTCGTTATCCACTGTGGCCGTGCCCAGCAAATTGTCACCATCCTGGATGGTCACGATGCTGCCGGGCTCCGCACTGCCACTCAGTACCGGGGTGTTGTCATTGGTTGCGCTACCCGGTTCGATCGGCACCGGAGTACCGCTTTCGTCATTACTGAGCTGCAATCCGCCCGCGGCACCTGTCGCCACCGTGTCGATGGTGATGGTGATGGTGTCAGAATTGGTAATGTTGCCGTTGATATCCGTGATGGTGGCCTGGAAGGCATGCGATCCATCAACCAGCGTGCCAGGCGTGAAGACCCACTGACCATTACTGTCAGCAGTGACGCTGCCCAGTACGGTGGTGCCGTCATACAGGGTGATCAGGTTGCCTGCACCCGCCAGGCCACTCAGCACTGGCGTGCTGTCATGGGTAAAATCGCCATCAGCCAACTGCACCAGGGTGTTGCCGCTATCATCCGTTACCTGGAGAGAGCTGGTTGCCGCTGGCAGATCGGCATTGATGGTCACGTTGAACGGCGTGGTTGTCGGACTAACATTACCGGCCGCATCGGTCACCGTAACGGTCAGGCTGTGATTGCCGTTGGTTAACGCGTCCGGTGTGAAGCTCCAGTTGCCGTCACTGCCCACGGTGACAGTACCCAATAGCGTATCGCCATCGTAAACGCTGACGACGGTATTCGCCTCGGCCTGACCACTCAGGGTTGGCGTGCTGTCATCACTGAATCCACCCGACGTAAGGGGTCCCTGACTGTCGCCCACATCATCGGTCACTGTCAGGCCGCTGGCTGCCGCAGGCGGTACGGTATCAACGGTAAAAATGATGGGATCGGACGCCGGGCTGGTGTTGCCTGCCGCATCGCTCACGGTGGTGGTCAGACTGTGGTTGCCATCACTCAGCACTGGAGTCGTGAAGCTCCAACTGCCATCGCTGCCGACTGTTGCCGTGCCAAGCACCGTGTTACCGTCGGAAATCGTGACGGTGCTGCCGGGTTCAGCCGTGCCGCTCAATTGCGGAGAACTGTCGTTGGTGGCACCACCCGCCGCAATCGGAACGACAGCACTGCCGTTATTGTCGCCGAGCTGCAAATCACCGGCCGCCGCCGGTGCCTGGGTATCAATGACGATATTGATGGTGATGGAGTCAGTGATGTTGCTGTTAACATCCGTGATGGTGGCATGGAACGAATGTGGACCATCATCCAGCGTGGTCGGGGTAAAGCTCCATTGCCCGTTGCTGCCTGCCACCACGCTGCCTAACAAGGTTGTGCCGTCATACAGGGTGATCAGGGTATTCGCACCAGCCAGACCGCTTAACACCGGCGTACTGTCCTGAGTGTTGGCACCATTGGCCAGTTGTACCAGGGTATTGCCGCTGTCATCGGTGACCTGCAATGAACTGGTCGCCGGTGGCAAATCTGCCGCAACGACTGCATCAAACGCAGGTGTGGCAGGGCTGACATTACCTGCGCTATCGGTCACTGTCACCGTCAGGCTGTGACTACCATTGGTCAACGCCGGAGTAGTAAAGCTCCAGTTCCCATTCACGTCGGTGGTGGTTTGCCCCAGCAACGTCGTGCCGTCATACACGCTGATCACGCTATTGGGCTCAGCCTGACCGCTCAGGGTCGGCGTGTTGTCATCGGTGGAGACACCCGAGGTGATCGGCCCCTGACTGTCGCCCACGTTGTCAGTTACCGTCAGGCCGCTAGCCGCCGCCGGTGGCGTAGTATCGACGATAAAATTGATGGGATCGGATGCCGGGCTGGTGTTCCCCGCCGGGTCGCTCACGGTGGTGGTCAGGCTGTGTTGCCCCTCACCTAACGCCGGGGTGGTGAAACTCCAGTTGCCATCACTGCCGACAACCGCCGTACCGAGCACGGTGGTGCCATCAGAAATGGTGACGGTACTGCCCGGTTCAGCCGTACCCGTCAACACCGGGGTGGTGTCATTGGTTGATCCCCCCGCAGGTACCGGTATCACGGTGCTGCCTTCGTTGTTACCGAGTTGCAAATCACCGGCCGCTTCCGGGGCCACTGTATCAATAATGATATGAATGGTGTTGGAGTCAGTCACATTGCCGTTAGCATCTGTGATGGTGGCATGAAAGGTATGTGTACCATCGGCCAGCGTGCCTGGGGTAAACACCCATTGCCCATCCGTGCCAGCCACGACGCTACCCAACAAGGTATTTCCGTCATACAGGGTAATAAGGGCGTTTGCCGTTGCCAGCCCCGTCAGTACCGGGGTGGTGTCATGCGTGCTGGATCCATCAAGCAGCTGCACCAAGGTGTTGCCGCTGTCATCCGTCACCTGCAACGACGTGGTGGCTGGTGGGAAGCCTGCCGCAATGTTGACATCAAACGCCGGGGTTGCCGGGCTGACATTCCCCGCCGCATCCGTCACGGTAACGGTGAGGCTATGGCTACCGTTGCTCAGCGCCGGGGTGGTAAAGCTCCAGCTACCGTTCGCATCTGCCACGGCACTGCCCAGCAGCGTCTGACCATCATAGATTTTGATGATGCTATTGGCTTCAGCCTGGCCGCTTAAGGTGGGTGTGTTGTCATCTGTGGTCGCGCCGGAAGTCAGTGGCCCCTGACTCCCCCCGACATCGTCTGTCACCACCAAAGCGCTGGCAGCTACCGGTGCCACGGTATCGACAACGAAGTCGACAGGATCAGATGCAGCGCTGGTATTGCCCGCAGCATCGGTAACGGTTGTGGTAATACTGTGAGATCCATCCGCCAGCGTTGGCGAGGTGAAGCTCCAGGTGCCATCTGCGCCGACCACCACGGTGCCCAGCAAGGTCGACCCGTCGTAAATGCTGACGATGCTGCCCGCTTCAGCCGTTCCGCTTAAGATCGGCGTATTGTCATCGGTGTTGGTGCCACTGGTAATCGCTCCCTGAATGGCGCCGGCATTATCGGTCAGAACAAGGTTACTGGCCGTGCCGGGTGCGGTGGTATCGCCGCCACCGCCGTTATCACCGCCCACAGCATTATTACTACCCCCTTCGGAACCACCACTGCCTGTGGTTCCCGCAAACATCGCACCCAGCCCCGCCAGCAGTGCACCTCCCATACCAAAGGCGGCAATGGCGTTATCATGGGTGGTATTTGCTGCTAACAGGCCATCGGTACTGTCGATAGAAACATACTGGAAGCCATCACCACCAGGATTCTCCACCCACCATAAAGCGCCCTTGTCATCCTGTAGCACAAGGTCACTTTCGCCATTCGGCCCATAAAAATTATGAATAACAAGATGTTCACCCGACTTCGTTGTAATAACGAGGTCATTACCATTGCGTGTGTAAGATTTAATATCTGATTGATTCAGATTGAGTTTAACCAAACTCGGAGTGGTTAACGTCACTTCGCTTCCGTTAGTAAGCGAGGCGATCGTGCCTCCTTTAGGCGTTACTGAGATATTATTCATTTTCTCTATATTCCACCGAGGTTATTAGAATCCATAAAAACGCCCGAAATCCGCAGATCCCGGTCTCACCAGTGAATAAACGTTGGATATTCACTCTTTCTCTTTGACGACCTCATACATGCTGATGATGAAATCGTACTGAGCCTTGTTAAGCCGCCATCCTGGTAATGGGGACGTTTTATTTCTTAAAATAACAACGGGGAAAATATCGTTTTTATCTATTGGCACTGCGTGAACTACATGAAACTCCTTAAATTCTTTTTTTGGCACAGTTGTTTTCCGCATGGATCGGAGGTGCTGGTGGTGCCCCATGATTTATTAATAAAATCATCAAGATACACGCCATCCCAATGATAGCCCTGCATACCATATATCGCTTTATGCGCCAGAATCTCGATATGACGTTGATTCTCAACACCCTCAATAATCACGCCACTGCATAAATCGTTGAGATGGCCTAACAACAGATCAAATATATGGCTTTCGCCATACTGCCAAAAAAACGCTTTATCAATCTTGACACACTCAAATATTCCGCTACTCATCATGGTGAGGCTGGAATATCCCGGACCAAAGTCATCCAGCCATAAGGGCGCAATTTTTGCCAACCCCTTTAAAATTAATAGATCTGCACGAGTAAAGCGGGCGATGAAAAATGAGGATATTTCAAAGCGAAAGAAAGGCAACAGTGCCAGTCTTTGTTGAGTTTTTTCATCAGAAAAAATGCTGGAAACAATATCCCTGTTAATGTTCACACTAATGATCTGCCGGAATCCCTTTTGATAGAGTCGCTCCAGTTGATCTATTTGCCGCAGGAATAGTTGCCATTTCTGCTCCACGGGTAAGTGGCTGAAAAAAACCGCTTCTCTTGCCGGATTCCTCATATGCTTAATATCAGCATCGTCCACAAAGCGCGTCAGCAATTCCCAGGCAAAAAGGTTGCCGGATAATCCGTAAACAGGTTCCAGTATAAAAGTGTATTGTTGCGGATTGCTCATCAACGCGCCCTTTTGCCACGATCTGACGCACCTTAAATGTCAGAATTTCTCATGTTAAACACAAGGAAAACATTGGTAAAACTTAACACCTTAACTGAAGGTTAACGTATAACTTACAGTTTGAGAAATAGGTTAAGCCAAGACATTCGCACATTTTGATAGGAATGGCGTATTGATTTTCATCTTGCAGCCGGTGAAATTATGACTACCGTTTCAGACAATTCCTGGAAAAAATAATGTTTTTTCCCATCTTGACAGAAATGATTTCATATTAACTATTTGATTTTAATTAAAAAAAATATATGAATGGTTGAGTTTTGGATTTCTTTTGTCAAAGTTACAGAATCGGTATGAGAAGATTTTTTCCAAAAAGCGTCGAAAAGCATTTAGTTAATAACAGTTATTATTTCACCACCAATGATCAAATTTTAATTATGCATAAAAAATATAACATAACAGAAAACCTGCTTTATAAGGCCAAATGACCTTACTGAATTAATGGGTATTTCCCGTATATAATGGATTGCGGCTTCGCTTTTTCAAATAAATGAATGAGATAGCGATGTTGTGTCTGCGCCATTCCTTCTTTAAATGACAAGAGAAATTACCACGGTGATCACGATCGCAATTTTAATAAAAAAGACAGGAGTGAAAAAATAGTGGAGAAATAAATGGACCGAGCCACGAACGTGGCCCGGTGAAGAGACGATTAATTATTCGTCTTCAAGATAGGTATAACCGTACAAACCGCTCTCAAATTCTTCCAGGAACTGCGCACGCAGATCTTCGTCTATATCGGTTTGCTTCACCTGATTACGGAACAGCGTCATCAGTTCTGCCGGGTTGAGCTGCACATATTCCAGCATATCTGCCACTGTATCGCCTTCATCTGAAAGCTGAACTTCCACGCTGCCATCCTGGAAAGCAAACACGTCAACCGCTTCGGTATCGCCAAACAGGTTATGCATGTTGCCGAGAATTTCCTGATACGCGCCCACCATAAAGAAGCCCAGCATCGGCGGGTTGTCGATATCGTATTCCGGCATCGGCATGGTGGTGGCAATGCCGTCGCCATCCACATAGTGATCGATAGTGCCATCTGAATCGCAGGTGATGTCGAGTAGCACCGCACGACGTTGCGGCATTTTGTTCAACCCTTCCAGCGGCAACACCGGGAAGAGTTGATCGATACCCCAGGCATCCGGCATCGACTGGAACAGCGAGAAGTTGACGTAAATCTTGTCAGCCATACGCTCCTGCAACTCATCGATAATCGGGCGATGAGCACGGTTGCTCGGATCAAGGTGCTGCTGGATGTAATGACAGATGCTGAGGTAAAGCTGTTCCGCCCAGGCGCGCTGACGCAGATCATAAGTGCCGGACGAGTAACCGGTATGGATGTCAAACAGATCCATCTGGCTGTCGTGCAACCACTCACGCAACGAGCGACGCACGTTCGGTTCGTGCATCTCCTGCCAGGTATCCCACATGCTCTGGATTGGGCGTGGCGCATCTACATCCGGCGCTTCCGGGTTGCTAAATTCGTTGCGCTCAACACCAATAATATTGGACACCAGCACGGTGTGATGAGCGGTTACCGCACGACCCGATTCGGTAATCACCGTAGGATGCTCAAGACCGTGTTCATCACAGGCATCACCAATCGCCCAAATCACGTTGTTAGCGTATTCATTCAGGCCGTAGTTAACCGAGCAATCGGACTGTGAACGTGTTCCTTCATAATCCACACCCAGACCGCCGCCGACGTCAAAACATTTGATGTTAACGCCAAGCTTCGCCAGCTCTACATAGAAACGGGCTGACTCACGCACCCCGGTAGCAATATCGCGAATATTCGCCATCTGCGAACCAAGGTGGAAATGCAGCAATTGCAGGCTATCGATACGACCCGCTTTACGCATGATCTCCACCAGCTGCAACACCTGCGACGCCGCCAGACCAAATTTGGACTTTTCACCGCCGCTCGACTGCCATTTACCGGAGCCTTGCGATGCCAGACGTGCACGAATACCGAGGCGAGGCACGACATTCAGCCGTTCTGCCTCTTCCAGCACCATGCGTACCTCAGTCATCTTCTCGATCACCAGATACACCTTGTGACCAAGTTTCTCACCAATCAACGCCAGACGTATGTATTCGCGGTCTTTGTAGCCGTTACAGACGATAACGGTTCGGGTTTTACCCGCATGCGCCAATACCGCCATCAGCTCCGCCTTGGAACCAGCTTCCAGCCCCAGCGGTTCGCCGGAGTTGACCAGCGACTCAATCACACGTTTGTGCTGGTTTACCTTGATGGGATACACCAGGAAGTAGTCACCTTTATACCCGTAGGATTCGCGGGCACGTTTGAAGGCACCGTTAATCGAACGCAGACGGTGCTGCAAAATCTGTGGGAAGCAAAACAGCGCGGGCAGGCGCTGACCATCAGCTTCACGCTCTTTCACCAGTTTGGCGAGGTCGACACGAACTTCCGGCATGTCCGGATCCGGGCACACGCTGATGTGGCCCAATTCGTTGACGTCGTAATAGTTATTACCCCACCAGGCAATATTGTAGGTGCGCAGCATTCGGCTCGCTTCCTGATCATTCATCGCCACCTCCTGCATGGAGCGGAGTACACCCTGTTCGCCAGCTGACGAACCCTTGATATTCTTCATGTCGTCAGACATCACGAACCTCAATTTTCCGTTGAAATATGAAAAAGTTGCCGGGTTTTGTCGTTATTACGCCGGGATAAAATTGCCCCATTCTGCCTGCTTATCCTCAAGAGCTGCTGACGTTAAGTGTAAAACACCAGGCCGGGATGCGTGCAACCGTGCCAGAAATAGCCTGGCAGTGCCATCATCACCCGAGCGTGAAAAAAATCACCAGGATTGTGGGAACAAGTTAGCCGGCGCTCGTGTCGGGATAATTACCGCAACGAACAAAACTTCGACTGGAGTGAAAAACAGAAGTGGAAATGGAAAGGATTGCCAGCGCGCACGTTGAGCGCAGTGAACCGTAAAAAGAGAAAGGGTGGTTCATTACTTTTATCACCTCCAACGCATGGGGAAAACATGCGGGAAACGGCCTGGGTGAAAGCCAGATACACACATATCTGACGGGCGCGACGCACGGCGGCGTCATCCTTTTGGGCTGTGGTCGACAGCAGCGGCGATTTATACAGCCTGACGCATAAAATTGCAAAAGCTTTTGCCAGAGCGGCCGATACCGGGATCAATACGGTGATCCGTGTCAGGAAAATTTTCCAGTTCAGCTGTTGCGTAAAATGCGGAAACAGAAAAAGGGCTGGTAATTCGCTCAGTGAGTAACCTAAAATAGCCGTCCAGATGGTCATCCATCTAAACTGGTTAACATCCAAGCTTTCTTACTGCTCGCGGCTTTGCCTGAAGGGGCGTCGAGCCTGGCACAACCTCGCTTACGCTATGCAGTCGAATTCAAACCATTTGTAAGGTAAAGAACAGAATGGCTAAACACCTTTTTACGTCTGAGTCCGTATCAGAAGGACATCCTGATAAAATCGCTGACCAAATTTCTGACGCCGTGCTCGACGCCATCCTTGAACAGGATCCGAAAGCTCGTGTGGCCTGCGAAACTTACGTGAAAACCGGTATGGTGCTGGTTGGCGGTGAAATCACCACCAGCGCATGGGTTGATATCGAAGAGATTACCCGTAATACCGTTCGTGAAATTGGCTATGTTCATTCCGATATGGGCTTCGATGCCAACTCTTGCGCAGTACTGAGCGCCATTGGTAAACAGTCTCCGGACATCAACCAGGGCGTTGACCGTACCGACCCGCTGGAACAAGGTGCTGGCGATCAGGGCCTGATGTTTGGCTACGCCACCAACGAAACTGACGTTCTGATGCCTGCTCCGGTAACCTATGCGCACCGTCTGGTCCAGCGTCAGGCTGAAGTACGTAAAAACGGCACCCTGCCGTGGCTGCGTCCGGATGCAAAAAGCCAGATCACTTTCCAGTACGATGGCGGCAAAATTGTCGGTATCGATGCCGTGGTACTGTCGACTCAGCACGCGGAAGAGATTTCCCAGACTGACCTGCGTGAAGCGGTAATGGAAGAGATCATCAAGCCGGTTCTGCCAACTGAGTGGATCAACGCCAGCACCAAATACCACATCAACCCGACTGGCCGTTTCGTTATCGGTGGCCCAATGGGTGACTGCGGTCTGACCGGTCGTAAAATCATCGTGGATACCTACGGCGGCATGGCGCGTCACGGCGGCGGTGCTTTCTCTGGTAAAGACCCATCAAAGGTTGACCGTTCTGCGGCTTACGCAGCACGCTACGTGGCAAAAAACATTGTTGCGGCTGGCCTGGCTGACCGTTGTGAGATTCAGGTTTCCTACGCAATCGGCGTGGCAGAACCGACATCGATCATGGTGGAAACTTTCGGTACTGAGAAAGTGGCAACCGAGCAACTGACCCTGCTGGTACGCGAGTTCTTTGACCTGCGTCCGTACGGTCTGATCCAGATGATGGACCTGCTGAAGCCTATCTACAAAGAAACTGCCGCTTACGGTCACTTTGGCCGCGAACACTTCCCATGGGAAAAAACCGACAAAGCTGCACAGCTGCGCGAAGCTGCTGGTTTGTAAGTTTATACCCCTGCGGTTCAATTAAGGGAGGCCAATGGCCTCCCTTACTATTTCTCACATCCGTAGCGGCGCGATTTATCGCGCATTTTTTTCGTGCCAGAAACCAAAGCGCGCGATAAATCGCGTCGTTACATTTCGGGTCAGCTTTTCCATTAACAATAAATTGTTAACGATTACATTTTGAAACGCTTTAAATATCTGAGATTTAGGAATTTTGCAGCGTGGTTATTCCAGTAAAAATGCGTTATTTTCAGCGTCGTCTGATAGCCGATATTTAGAATGATGTCAGAAACTTAAAGGGTGCTATACCTTACTGGTTACAGAACCATTTTGGGCGAAAAATGCTGAATGACAGGGATTCAGCGAGTGTAACCGATTACATTCATGTGATCCTCCTCACTTTTTCCCGCAAGCAGGTTCCTTAACATTGATAAAAACAACGATAGATAAATTTGGAGGCAATATGCCTGGCAATACTCATAAAAGCAGAACCTCAAATAAGGCGATGACCTTGTTTGTCTGCTTTCTCGCGGCTCTGGCCGGCCTGCTGTTCGGTCTGGATATCGGCGTTATCGCTGGTGCCCTGCCCTTTATCGCTAAAGACTTTAACGTTACCGCCCACCAGCAAGAGTGGATCGTCAGCTCCATGATGTTTGGTGCAGCAGTGGGTGCTATCGGCAGCGGCTGGATGTCATCACAACTGGGTCGTAAAAAAAGCCTGATGGCCGGAGCCATTCTGTTTGTGATTGGCTCCCTGTGGTCAGCCTTTGCACCCAACCCGGAAATGCTGATTGTTGCCCGTGTGGTACTCGGTCTGGCAGTCGGTGTAGCGTCTTACACTGCGCCACTGTATTTGTCTGAAATCGCACCGGAAAAAATCCGCGGCAGTATGATCTCCCTGTATCAGCTGATGATCACCATTGGTATTCTGGCCGCGTACCTGTCCGACACCGCGTTCAGTGACGCGGGTGCATGGCGCTGGATGCTGGGTGTCATCACCATTCCGGCAATCCTGCTGTTGGTAGGCGTGGTATTTCTGCCAAACAGCCCGCGTTGGCTGGCGGCGAAGGGTAACTTCCGCGATGCGCAGCGCGTGCTCGATCGCCTGCGTGACACCAGCGAGCAGGCCAAACGCGAGCTGGATGAAATCCGCGAAAGCCTGAAGATCAAACAGTCAGGCTGGCAGTTGTTCCAGAGCAACAGCAACTTCCGTCGCGCGGTATTCCTTGGCGTGCTGTTGCAGGTGATGCAGCAGTTCACCGGTATGAACGTCATCATGTACTACGCACCGAAAATCTTTGAAATCGCGGGCTTCGCCAACACCACACAACAAATGTGGGGCACGGTGATTGTCGGCCTGGTCAACGTCCTGGCAACCTTTATCGCTATTGGCCTGGTGGATCGCTGGGGCCGTAAGCCTACACTGGTGCTGGGTTTCCTGGTGATGGCAGCCGGTATGGGTATCCTCGGTACCATGCTGCATGTCGGTATTCACTCAGCCGGTGCGCAGTACTTCGCGGTTGCGATGCTGTTGATGTTTATCGTCGGCTTCGCCATGAGCGCCGGTCCGCTGATTTGGGTACTGTGCTCTGAAATCCAGCCGCTGAAAGGCCGTGACTTCGGTATCACCGTCTCAACAGCGACCAACTGGATTGCCAACATGATCGTCGGTGCCACCTTCCTGACCATGCTGAACTCACTGGGCAACGCGCCGACCTTCTGGGTCTACGCCGGACTCAACGTGTTCTTTATCCTGCTGACGCTCGTGCTGATCCCTGAGACCAAAAACGTCTCGCTGGAGCACATCGAACGCAACCTGCTGTCGGGTAAAAAACTGCGTGAAATCGGTCAGGAATGATCGAAACATGCGCTAACAAGGGCTGCCTGCGGGCGGCCCTTTTTTATGGCACGTCCCGCAGCAGTTGAGTTCCCCCGCGCAACGCCTTATGCTTTCCGCCATGAAAACGCCCCGCCTGCCCATTGCCATACAACAAGCCGTGATGCGCTCACTGCGCCAGTTCCTGCAACTGGCAAATGAGCGGCTGAAACGCAGCTATCCCGAACCGAAACTGATTTATCAACAACGTGGTACAGCGGCAGGCACCGCCTGGCTGGAGAAGTGGGAAATCCGTCTCAACCCGGTGTTGTTGCTGGAAAATCAACAGGCGTTTATCGACGAAGTGGTGCCGCACGAACTCGCGCATCTGCTGGTATGGAAAACCTTCGGTCGCGTTGCCCCACACGGCAAAGAGTGGAAATGGATGATGGAGGAAGTGCTGGGTGTACCCGCACACCGCACACATCAATTCGAAATCGACTCGGTGCGCAGCCGTACCTTTGCCTACCGTTGCCGTTGTCAGCAACATCAACTCACCGTGCGCCGTCATAACCGCGTCGTGCGTGGCGAAAGTGAATATCGCTGCGTACATTGCGGTACGATATTGCAACCTGGTGAATTTTCAGCAAGTTAGTCGGTAATCTCATTTCACCGCCGGGCGCATTCTGCTAACCTGCCGCCTTTTTTCGCATCGGGTTAAGTTTGGAATATGTCTCGCAAAATTATTATCGCCCTGACCTTGTTAGTCGCTCCGCTGAGTGCCTGGAGCCTCAACCTCAATAATTACCATCAGAATAACTTCCAGCAGGCCAAAGAATACGCGGCCTCAATCAATGCCGATGCGCCCGGCAGTTTCTACTGTGGCTGCAAAATCAACTGGCAGGGCAAGAAAGGCGTACCTGACCTCAGCAGCTGTGGCTATAACGTGCGTAAAAATGCTAACCGCGCAGCTCGCATCGAATGGGAACATGTGATGCCTGCCTGGGAGTTCGGCCATCAGCGCCAGTGCTGGCAAAACGGTGGACGTAAAAATTGCAGCAAAGATGCCGATTACCGCCGCATTGAGAGCGATCTGCACAACCTTGAGCCGGCAATAGGTGAAGTGAATGGCGATCGTGGCAACTTCCAGTACAGCCAGTGGAACGGTGGTGAACAGCCCTACGGCCAGTGCAGCATGAAGATCGATTTCAAACAGAAACTGGCGCAGCCACCGGAGCGCGCCCGTGGAGCCATTGCCCGCACCTACTTTTATATGCGCGATCAATACAAACTGAGCCTGTCACGTCAGCAAACACAGCTGTTTACCGCTTGGGATAAGCAATATCCGGTGACGCCGTGGGAGTGCGAACGCGATCAACGCATCGCCAAAGTGCAGGGCAATCATAATCCTTATGTGCTTCAGGCTTGCCAGCGCTAAAACCGCTACCCTACACTAGCTGCTTTCCGATTGAGCCGTGCCGCTGGCACGGCATTAACGCTGGCAGGAACCGCATGCGTATACCTCGCATTTTTCACCCCGAACCCCTTACTGTGAACAGTGAGGTCTTCCTTGATGAAGACGCCGCCAATCACGTCGGACGCGTGCTGCGTATGAACGCAGGCCAGCGGCTAGAGCTGTTTGATGGCAGTAATCTGACTTTTGCCGCCGAAATCACCCAGGCTGATAAAAAGCGTGTAAAAGTAAGAGTCCTTGACAGTCAACAGGATGATCGCGAATCACCGCTGCATCTGCACCTTGGACAGGTGATGTCGCGCGGTGAAAAAATGGAATTCACCATCCAGAAATCCATCGAACTTGGCGTCAATGTCATTACGCCCTTGTTTTCTGAACGCTGTGGCGTAAAGCTGGATGCTGAGCGTCTGGCAAAAAAAATCCAGCAATGGCAAAAAATTGCAATTGCCGCCTGCGAGCAGTGCGGCCGTAATCGCGTGCCGGAGATTCGCGAAGCGATGACGCTGGAAGCCTGGTGCAGTGAAGCCGATGAAGGGCTAAAACTGAATTTACACCCGCGCGCCAGCCACAGTATCAACACGCTGCCCCACCCTGTTGAGCGCATCCGCCTGCTGATTGGTCCTGAAGGCGGCCTGTCGACAGAGGAGATTGCCATGACAGCACAGCACGGTTTCACTGATATTCTGTTGGGACCACGCGTGTTACGCACCGAAACCACCGCCCTCACCGCCATTACGGCACTTCAGGTGAGGTTTGGCGACCTCGGTTAAGGGATACTTTCGGGTTGTATAAAGACGCCAGCGTTAACATGGCGTCCTGACTAAGCAGGGGTAGTGAGTTCCCCCCTTTGAGGAGAGAATAATGATTAAGCTTGGCATCGTTATGGACCCGATTTCGTCCATCAACATTAAAAAAGACACCAGCTTCGCCATGTTGCTGGAAGCGCAGCGCCGTGGTTACGAAATTCATTACATGGAGATGAACGATCTCTCCCTGCGTGGCGGTGTGACGTACGCACGCACGCGCCTGCTCAGCGTAGAGCAAAACTACGATAAATGGTATGAATTTGGCAGCGAGCAAGAGATCAAACTGGCCGATCTCAATGTGGTGCTGATGCGTAAAGATCCGCCGTTCGATACCGAATTTATCTATGCCACTTACCTGCTGGAACGTGCTGAAGAGCAAGGTACGCTGATCGTCAACAAGCCGCAGAGCCTGCGTGACTGCAACGAAAAACTCTACACCGCGTGGTTTGCCGATCTCACCCCCGACACGCTGGTGACGCGCAGCAAAGAGAAATTACGCGCCTTCTGGCAGGAGCACGGCGATGTGATCCTCAAACCGCTGGATGGCATGGGTGGTGCATCGATCTTCCGCGTGAAACAGGATGATCCTAACTTCGGCGTTATCACCGAAACCCTGACCAATCACGGGCAGAACTTCTGCATGGCGCAAAACTACCTGCCAGCCATTAAAGATGGCGACAAACGTGTGTTGGTGGTTGACGGTGAACCCGTCCCTTACTGCCTGGCGCGAATTCCGCAAGGTGGCGAAACCCGTGGTAACCTGGCAGCGGGTGGCCGTGGCGAAGCTCGTCCCCTGAGCGACAGCGACTGGGAGATTGCCCGTCGCGTTGGGCCGACGCTTAAAGCAAAAGGGCTGATTTTTGTCGGTCTTGACATCATCGGTGATAAACTGACGGAAGTGAATGTGACCAGCCCGACCTGCGTGCGTGAAATTGAAGCCGCCTTCCCAATCTCCATCACCGGTATGCTGATGGATGCCATTGAGAAACGTCTGGGCTAAGGATGCCGTCGGAGCCAAGGCTCCGTGAATGTCTCCAATACCGGCATTGCCGCAGCAATGCCGGTTATTTTTGGTATACGAGTGAGAATGAATTTACAGCATCATTTTTTGATTGCGATGCCATCCCTGCAAGATCCCTTCTTCAAGCGCTCGGTCGTGTACATTTGCGAGCATAACGAAGATGGTGCTATGGGCTTGATTATTAATAAGCCGATGGAGAATCTGACGGTCGAAGGCATCCTTAAAAAGCTCAAAATCAGCCCATCAGATCGCGATCCAGCTATCAGGCTGGATAAACCGGTATTCGCTGGCGGCCCGCTGGCGGAGGACCGTGGCTTTATTCTGCATTCTGCACAACGCGTCTACTCCTCCAGCATTCGTATTTCAGACACCACCGTGATCACCACCTCAAGAGATGTGCTGGAAGCGATTGGTAGCAGCTCTCAACCAGAACATGTGCTGGTGGCGCTGGGGTACTGCGCCTGGGAAAAAGATCAGCTCGAAAACGAATTGCTGGAAAACGCCTGGCTCACCACACCAGCATCCAGCACCATTCTGTTCCAGACGCCGATCGCGGAACGTTGGCGTGAAGCCGCGAAATGCCTGGGTGTGGATATCCACAATATGACTAACGATGCAGGACACGCCTGATGGCCAGTGAAACGCTGCTGGGCTTTGATTTCGGCACCAAAAGTATTGGCGTTGCTGTCGGACAGCAACTGACAGGCACCGCCCGCGCGCTGGCGGCGCTTAAAGCGCAGGATGGTACGCCGGACTGGAACCTGATCGAGCGGTTACTAAAAGAATGGCAGCCCGACTACGTAGTGGTAGGTCTGCCGCTCAATATGGATGGCAGCGAACAGGAACTGACCGCGCGCGCACGTAAGTTTGCCAACCGCCTGCATGGTCGTTTTGGGGTGCGTGTTGAGTTGCAGGATGAACGCCTCAGTACCGTTGAAGCGCGTGCCGGTTTGTTCGAACGTGGTGGCTACCGCGCGCTGCAAAAAGGCGCGGTCGATTCGCAATCGGCCGTCATCATCCTCGAAGATTGGTTCGACACCCACTGATCGTTCAAATCATCCCTGCCTGCTGTCGCGCCAGCTCGCTCTGGGCGAAGGTTTGCATTCCGGCCTGTGCGCCGGTTTGCAGTACTCCCGGCAACTGATGCATTTTCCCTTCGCGAATCAGGTTAGCTACCGCAGGCGTCGCCACCAGCACTTCAAACAATCCCACCCGCCCTCCCTGCTTTGCCGGCACCAGCCGCTGCGCCAGCACCGCTTTCAGGCTCCCTGCCAGTTGACTGCGCACCAGGTTTTTTTCCTCGGCGGGAAACACGTCCACCAACCGGTCCACTGCCTGAGTCGCACCACGCGTATGCAAGGTTGCCAGCACCAGATGGCCAGTCTCAGCCGCCGTTAATGCCAGGCGGATAGTTTCGCTATCGCGCAGTTCACCTAACAGAATCACATCCGGGTCCTCGCGCAGCGCCGCCTTCAGTCCCTGACGGAATGAAGCACAGTGCGCCCCAACTTCACGCTGTTGAATCAGCGAACGCAGGCTGTGATGAATAAACTCGATGGGATCTTCCAGCGTGAGAATATGGCGTGACTGCGCACGGTTCAGGCTATCGACCAGCGCCGCCAGTGTGGTGGATTTGCCACTGCCGGTTGCACCGGTGATGAGAATCAATCCCTCCTCCAGCAGAAGCAATTGCTCAACAACCGGCGGCAACCCCAGGCTGTCGATTGCCGGTACCTGACTGGCAATCAACCGCAAAGCCAGGGACAAACCGTGCCGTTGGAGAAACAGATTGGCGCGCAGTCGCACGCCACTTGCCAATGTGATGGCAAAATCGACGTGCCCCTCTGCTTCCAGCGCCGTCTGCTGCGCGGTATCCAGCCACTGCATCATAAAGGCTTCCAGCCAGGCCGGTTCCAGTGCGGATTGCTCCGGGATGGGCTCCAGCACCCCTTGCCGTCGCCAGTGTGGCAAATGTCCGCTGCAAAGGTGCAGATCGGCGGCGTTATGCTTTACACTAAGGGCCACAACTTTATCCAAATCCATAGAAATTCTCCTGACTATGACTTCCATTGAGCACAACTTACAGCAAGTACGCGAGCGTATCGCCGCTGCTGCCGCGCGTTGCGGACGCGCTCCAGAAGAAATTACGCTGCTTGCAGTGAGTAAAACCAAACCTGTGAGTGCGGTCGAAGAAGCCATTGCTGCCGGACAGCGGGCGTTTGGCGAAAATTACGTGCAGGAAGGGGTTGAAAAAGTCACCACGCTGGCCGCACATCCTGAACTGCAATGGCACTTCATTGGTCCATTGCAATCGAACAAAAGTCGCCAGGTGGCGGAGCATTTTGACTGGTGCCATACCGTGGATCGTCAGCGCATTGCGCAACGTCTTAATGACCAGCGCCCGACGCACCTGCCGCCACTTAATGTGTTAATTCAGGTAAATATCAGTGACGAGAACAGCAAATCTGGCATCATGCTGGAGGCGCTGCCGACGTTGGCACAGGAGATTTCTGCCTTGCCGCAGCTACGTTTGCGCGGCCTGATGGCGATTCCGGCACCGGAACAGGATTATGATCGCCAGTTGGCGGTCTGCCAGCAAATGGCTGCCGCGTTTCGTGCCCTGCAACAGAATTACCCTGACGTCGATACGCTTTCTCTGGGAATGAGCGACGACATGGAAGCGGCCATCGCCGCTGGCAGTACTATGGTGCGTATCGGCACCGCCGTATTTGGCGCGCGGGATTATGCGCGCACTTCACAACAATAATTGAGGAACCTCATGTTAACAATGACGTTTTTAGTCAAAACGCTGATCGACCTGTACGTGATGGTCTTGCTGCTGCGCATCTGGATGCAGTGGTCACGCTGTGACTTCTACAACCCGCTGTCGCAGTTTGTCGTGAAGATTACCCAGCCAATTATCAAACCACTGCGCCGCGTATTACCGGCATTAGGGCCGATTGATACCGCCTCGTTACTGCTGGCGTTTGTGCTGACCACCCTGAAATACCCGATTCTGCTGTTGATTCAGGTAGGCGTGTTTTCGGTAGATCCAACCAACCTGTTGGTTGGCCTGTTATCACTGCTGAAGTCAGCCGGTTATCTGGTGTTCTGGGTAATTATCATTCGTTCACTGATGAGCTGGATCAGCCAGGGCCGCGGTCCCATTGATTATGTGCTGATCCAACTGACTGAACCGCTGATGGCACCGATTCGTCGCATTTTGCCAGCTATGGGCGGTATCGATTTTTCTGCCATGATTGTCATTCTGGTGCTGTATGCGCTGAATTTCCTCGGCATGGACCTGTTCCCGGGTCTTTGGTATTTGCTGTAATTCGTTAATCTGGAACTGTTATGCAAAAAGTTGTTCTCGCCACCGGTAATCCGGGCAAAGTTCGTGAACTGGCCGACCTGCTGGCGGCCTTTGGTCTGGATATCGTGGCGCAAACCGAGTTAGGCGTAGAGTCAGCGGATGAAACTGGTCTGACTTTTATTGAAAACGCCATTCTCAAAGCCCGCCATGCCGCGCAAATCACCGGTCTGCCTGCGATTGCCGACGACTCCGGTTTGGCGGTCGACGCCCTCGGCGGTGCGCCGGGTATCTACTCTGCCCGCTATGCCGGTCTCGATGCCAGCGATCAGCAGAACCTCGACAAATTGCTGATTACGCTGGAAAATGTGCCAGACGGCGAACGTCAGGCGCAGTTCCACTGCGTGCTGGTTTACGTGCGTCACGCGGCCGACCCTACGCCTCTGGTATTCCACGGTAGCTGGGCCGGTGAAATCACGCGTGCTGCCGCGGGTGCAGGCGGTTTTGGCTATGACCCGATTTTCTATGTACCTGAATTAGGCAAAACGGCGGCTGAGCTGAGTAAAGATGAAAAGCGCGCTGTTTCTCACCGTGGCAAAGCATTGACGCTGTTACTGGATGCGATGCGCAATGCCTGATTTACCACCGTTAAGCCTGTACATCCACATTCCGTGGTGTGTACAAAAATGTCCCTACTGTGATTTCAACTCCCACGCATTGAAAGGCGAGGTGCCGCACATCGAGTATGTGCAGCACCTGCTGAACGATCTTGAGCAGGATTTACCGCTGACCAGCGGCCGCGAAGTCCGTACCATATTTATTGGTGGTGGTACGCCAAGTCTGTTAAGCAGCAACGCGATGCAAATGTTGATGGATGGCGTACGTGCGCGGCTACCGCTGGCGCCCGATGCCGAAATCACCATGGAAGCCAACCCTGGTACGGTAGAAGCCGACCGCTTCAGCGGTTATCAGCAAGCCGGGATTAACCGCATTTCAATTGGTGTGCAGAGTTTCAGTCCGCAAAAACTGGAGCGTCTCGGACGTATTCACGGTCCGGAAGAAGCAAAACGCGCGGCACATCTTGCCGCCGGTCTTGGGTTACGCAGCTTCAACCTCGATTTGATGCACGGTCTGCCAGACCAGTCGTTGGAAGAAGCGCTCGACGATCTGCGCCAGGCGATTTCCTTAAATCCACCTCATCTGTCGTGGTATCAGCTGACCATTGAGCCAAATACGTTGTTTGGCTCACGCCCGCCAGTGCTGCCGGATGATGACGCGCTGTGGGATATCTTCGAACAAGGCCATCAGTTGCTGACCGCCGCGGGTTATCAGCAATATGAGACTTCGGCCTATGCGAAGCCCGGCTATCGCTGTGAGCATAACCTCAACTACTGGCGCTTCGGTGATTACCTCGGTATTGGTTGTGGTGCGCATGGCAAACTGACACAGCCGGATGGCCGCATTGTCCGTACCGTAAAAACCCGTCATCCGCGTGGTTTTATGAAGGGTAATTACCTCGATAAACAGCATGATGTCGCAGATGCCGACAAACCGTTTGAGTTCTTTATGAACCGTTTCCGTCTGCTGGAAGCGGCACCGCGCGCCGATTTCCGCCGCTACACCGGGTTGGATGAGGCAGTGATTCGTCCACAGATCGATGCAGCGATCGCAGCAGGATATGTGCTGGAAACGGAGCAACATTGGCAGATTACGGAAAAAGGTAAGTTGTTCCTGAACTCACTGCTGGAGTTGTTCTTAGCTGAAGAGTAGCCCCGACTTAGCGGCGCGATTTATCGCGCGTGTTTAAAAAAACGCGCGATAAATCAGCCTCTCTCGGTATTTTGTCGCAGCTGAAGCAGGTGGGTGTTAATCAGCGCGATATTCACTTCGCACGGCGTACCATCATCCAGATAGACGGTTTCACTGATCTCCAGCACGGCATCGTTCTCTTTCAAATTCAGCAGATTAAGCTGATCAGCATCGGTTAAGTTGATAGCGCTTAGGTTCTGATCCCTGCGCTGCACTTTCTTCCCGGTGAGCTGTTCAATATACGAGTATTTGGAGATCTCCAGCTTGCTGAATTCCATGCTGCTAAACATGGTGACCGGCAAATGAATATGTTCCAGCGCCACCGGGATATCATCAAAGCACATTAAACGGACGATTTTATACACCTGATCGCTGTTCTTAATGCGTAACGACTGTGCCATATCTGGCGTTGGCACCTTCATGATGCTGACGGTGATAACTTTCCTGATGCCTTTATAGCCTTTTTTCTGCGCCTGATAATCAAAAGGTGACAGCGCATGAAAACGGCCAGAATGGTTACTTTTGCCAATCGAGCCAACAAACAGACCTGAGCCTTTCACCCGGTAAATTCGCTGCTGTTCAATCAAAATTCTGGTTGCTTCGCGCACCGTCGCGCGGGTGATGCCGATGTTCTTGGCTATCGCGATTTCGGTGTCGAGCTTATCGCCAGGCAGAAGCCCATCCTCTTTGATTTTGCGGAGGATGTAATCGACAACCTCTTTCTGCTTCTCAGTAATGCCATCGACCATCAGCGTTGTTCCCGATAAGTGTAAGACCCGACAACCGCGAGCCATCAGTGCACATGTATGCCTGAGTTTATTTTCTTCGTACCAGCCTGACCGTATGAGGATGTGATCCAGTTAACGAATTTGCACTCCCGCTCAGGGTGTCCAGCCAGATTTGAATCTTACATATTGTATCTGTACACGTCCAGGTGCATCATCAAGATGACTAGACACATTAAACATGTATAGACTTAATCAGGCAACCATAAAACCCGATTGATATAAAATAAAAATCAGGACACCTGCATAACAAATCAAATCAAGATAATGATATTTATCATTATTTATTTAGATGCTGTGACTTCCCAGCCGAAAGCAGGATGACGGTGGGAATATCTTCACACATCACGACAGGGCGCCACACCAGGGGCAGCCACCGGGAAGTGACTGGACATCTTTTACCACCGACCCAGCGATGACAGTCAGGATTTCTGCATAAAACAGCGCTAGAGCGAGATCAGTTCATGGTAAATAGAGAGTTAGCAAACGCGATTCGATTTCTGAGCATTGATGCGATCCAGCAAGCCAATTCAGGGCATCCTGGCGCGCCAATGGGAATGGCGGATATTGCCGAAGTGGTATGGCGTCACCACTTACGCCACAACCCCAAAAACCCACAGTGGTTCAACCGTGATCGCTACGTTCAGTCCAACGGACATGGCTCCATGCTGCTTTATTCCTTGCTGCATCTGACTGGCTATGATGTGACCATTGAAGACATCCGTCAGTTTCGCCAGTTGCATTCCCGCACGCCAGGACACCCCGAATACGGTTATACACCCGGCGTAGAAACCACCACCGGCCCACTTGGTCAGGGCGTGGCAAATGCCGTCGGGATGGCGATTGCCGAAAAAGGGCTGGCGGCACAGTTCAATAAACCGGATTTCGCGCTGGTCGATCATTACACCTGGCTGTTTTTAGGCGATGGCTGCCTGATGGAAGGGATCTCCCATGAGGCATGTGGCCTGGCAGGCACTTTGCAGCTCGGCAAACTGATTGCCGTCTGGGACGACAATGGCATCTCGATTGATGGGCATGTGGAAGGCTGGTTCTCAGAAGATACCGCCGCCCGCTTCCGCGCTTATGGCTGGCATGTGATTGAAGGTGTCGACGGACATGATGCAGCGGCAGTGGATGCTGCGGTGCGTGAAGCCAAAGCCGTCACCGACAAACCCAGCCTGCTATGTTGCAAAACCATCATTGGTTTTGGTTCACCGAATAAAGCCAATAGCCACGATTGCCACGGCTCAGCCCTTGGCAGCACAGAAGTCGCGTTGGTGCGTGAAGCTCTGAACTGGCCGCATGCGCCCTTTGAAATTCCCGCTGCCATCTACCAGGCCTGGGATGCAACCGAGCAGGGTGGAAAAAACCAGCAAGAGTGGGATCACCTGTTTGCCGCTTATCAACAGCGCTGGCCGGAGCTGGCGGCGGAATTTAGCCGCCGTATGCAGGGTGAGCTGCCTGCCAACTGGGCACAGGACATGGACAGCTACATCGCCGGATTGCAGGCAACGCCAGCTAATCTTGCCACCCGTCAGGTCAGCCAAAAGTGCCTGAACCATTTTGCCGATTTACTGCCGGAACTGCTGGGTGGATCAGCGGATTTGTCACCCTCAAACCTGACCCGACAGCAAACCTCTGTCGATTTCAGCGCTGAAAATCCGGCGGGAAATTACATCTCATACGGTGTGCGTGAATTCGGTATGTCAGCCATCATGAATGGCCTGGCGCTGCATGGTGGTTTTATCCCCTACGGCGGCACTTTCCTGATGTTTATGGAGTATGCACGCAATGCGGTGCGTATGGCGGCGCTGATGAAAATCCGTTCGGTCTTCGTCTATAGCCACGACACCATCGGTTTGGGCGAAGATGGCCCAACCCACCAACCGGTGGAACAATTAGCTTCGCTGCGACTGACACCCAATATGGAAACCTGGCGTGGCTGCGACCAGGTTGAGGTCGCGGTGGCATGGCGTCAGGCGATTGAACGCCAAAACGGACCAACCGCGCTGGTCCTTACCCGACAACCGCTTGAGCAGCAACCGCGTTCGGCGGCCCAGGTGGCGGATATTTCCCGTGGTGGTTATGTCCTTGTCGATTGTGATGGCAAGCCCGAGTTGTTGCTGATCTCATCCGGTTCAGAAATCGAGTTGGTGGTTGCCGCCGCTAAAGTGCTGCGCGAAGAAGGCTGCAAAGTGCGGGTGGTTTCCCTGCCCTGTACCGAGCGTTTCGATCAACAGGACGAACAATATAAAGAATCGGTACTACCGAAAGACGTGCGTCAACGTCTGGCGGTGGAAGCCAGCATCGAAGGATTCTGGCAGCGGTATACCGGTCTGGATGGGAAAGTGATTGGTATGAAATCATTTGGTGAGTCAGCACCGGCCAACGTCCTGTTCAAACATTTTGGCTTTACGGTGGAGAATGTCCTTGAGACCGCCCGTAGCCTGCTGAAGTAAACACCGAATACGACTTTAATTCAGGATATAACTATGTCGAATCTGTCAAAGTGGCTGAATGAGGAAAAGATCCAATACCTGGAAAATGTCTCTGACTGGAAAGAGGCAATTCAGGTTGCAGGACGCCCACTGCTGAATGAAGGCGCCATTTCTCAGCAATATATTGATGTCATCATTCAGCAAAAAGAGGACATTGGTCCCTACTTTGTTATCGCACCACGTATCGCTATGCCCCACGCGCGCCCTGAACAGGGAGCGCAAAAACTGGGGTTATCGATTGTCAAACTGGGCCATGCCGTTAAATTCGATGCGGATGAAAATGATCCGGTTGATGCTATTTTTATGTTCTCAGCACCGGACAGTAACAGCCATATTGAAATGATTTCGCAACTGGCTGAAGTCCTTTCCGATGACGAGACGATGGGGCGATTATTCAACGCAGGTAGTAAAGAAGAATTGAGCGCCATTTTACTGGCAGATAAGGCTGTTAATTAAGAAAACCATTCAGAATACGAATCAAGAGGTGTTATATGAAAATTATGGCGGTTTGTGGCTCAGGCCTGGGAAGCAGTTTTATGATGGAAATGAACATTAAAAAAGTTCTTAAAGCCATCGAAATCACAGCGGATGTCGAACATTCCGATCTGGGTTCAGTTACCCCGGATGTTGCTGATGTTTTTGTGATGGGTAAAGACATTGCCTACAGTGCGAACCTGCCTGAGGACAAAGTCATCATCATCAATAACATCATTGACATCAAAGAGCTTGAGCTAAAGATCCGCGAATATTTTAATAAAGCCTGACTCAACCTTCTCTACCCTTAATAATTCAGGTTGCAACCAGGGTATATGCAACCTGAAAAAATAGAACGCTTACCGCTGAGGTTAATATGTTTATCCAAAACCTTTTATTGGTAGTTGTCGACGTGCTGAAAGTGCCTTCAATCCTCGTAGGGTTGGTGGCTTTATTTGGTCTGGTCGCGCAAAGAAAACCGTTCCCGGATGTGATTAAAGGCACGGTAAAAACGATTCTGGGTTTCTTAGTACTGGCAGGTGGTGCCTCCGTATTGGTTGGTTCACTGACGCCACTCGGTGATATCTTTAAGCAGGCATTTGATGTACAGGGAATTATCCCTAACAACGAAGCGATGGTTTCCATTGCACTGGAAAAATACGGCGCGCCCACCACGCTGATTATGGCGTTTGGTATGGTGGCGAATATTGTGGTTGCCCGCTTTACCCGCCTGAAATATATCTACCTTTCCGGTCATGTGACATTTTACATGGCCTGTATGGTGGCAATTATTCTGTCGGTGGCCGGCTTCGAAGGTGTCCAGCTTATTTACACCGGTTCACTGGCACTCGGCATGTTGATGGCATTTTTCCCGGCGCTGGCTCAGCCGCATATGCGTAAAATCATCGGCCATGACCAGGTCGCGTTAGCCCATACCGGCACGGTGGGTTACGTGTTGTCTGGCTGGATTGGTTCATTAGTCGGTAAAGGTTCAAAATCTACCGAAGAGATGAACATGCCAAAAAACCTGAGTTTTTTGCGTGACAGCACCATCTCTATTTCCCTGACGATGATGATTATCTATTTTATTCTGTCCGTTTCTGCGGGCAAAGAGTATGTGGAAAGCCATTTCAGTCATGGTCAGAACTATCTGGTCTACTCATTCGTGCAGGCGATCACCTTCGCGGCTGGCGTATTTATTATTCTGCAAGGCGTTCGTTTAATTCTGGCAGAAATCGTCCCGGCGTTTACCGGTTTCTCTGAGAAGCTGGTGCCAAATGCACGCCCGGCACTCGACTGTCCGATTGTATTCCCTTACGCGCCGAATGCGGTACTGGTTGGCTTTATTTCCAGCTTCGTTGGGGGTCTGGTTGGATTATTTATCCTCGGCCAGCTGAAATGGGTATTAATTCTGCCAGGCGTAGTGCCTCACTTCTTCTGCGGTGCCACCGCCGGGGTATTCGGTAATGCGACCGGAGGTAAACGTGGTGCAATGCTCGGTGCGTTCGCACATGGTGTATTAATTACCTTCCTGCCGGTAGCGCTGTTACCAGTACTGGGCGCGTTGGGATTAACCAACACCACCTTCTCGGATACCGACTTTGGTGTCACCGGGATCATCCTCGGCAATATGGCCCGATATATGGACAAGGGCACCATCACTATGGTGATTACCGGGATTTTCGCTCTGCTGGTTATTTATAACTTTGCCACCAGCAATAAGGCCGTGGCAAAAGAAGTGAAAGGCGAATAAAACTTATCACTGAAAAGTAGCGGCGCGATTTATCGCGCAGTGTCGGAAAAAACCGTGCGATAAATCGCGCCGCTACGAAATTAACCTTTAAAACCTTGTACCAGGCCTTTACGCTGCCCTTCCAGATCCGTCACACGATTACATACTTCATGGCCAAAATTCTGGAAATCCTGCTCCTGCTTGTTCCACTCGGTTTGAATCGACTGTTGTAAACCACCAAGATTGCCCATCAGCGCCTGCAATGGGTTATTGCCGCCACCTGTCTGCTGGCTACCCATCTCGTTCAGGCTGTCCTGTAAGATGCCGCCCATAGTGCTTTGCACCAGCTTTTCACCGTCGGCACGCACCTGATCAATGGCCTGATGATGGAAAGTCAGACCATCATTGCGATGTTCGATAATGCGGTTCATCTGCTGCTTCAGCTGACCATCCAGCTTAGTAAGACGATTACGCACGTTGCTGTTTGGCCCCAGCTTCTCGACAATCACCTGATCCAAAGCAACGCGGCTACGCTCCAGTCGCGTGCTGGCACCTTGATCAATCCAGGGCAAGTCACGGCGCAACGCATTTTGATAGTTGATCGCTTTCTGGCGCGTCGCGTTATCAACGCTAACTTTCTGACCATTGAACTGCACGTCACCCTGCGGCGAGATTTCGAGGTTGCCGTTCTCTCCCACCACCTGCACGCTCTGCGGCTTAATAATCACATCATCTTGTGGCTTAACGCTGCATTCATAAGCAGCCTGAGCCTGTGTCGCCGCCAGCAATAACGCGGCGAGAAGCGCTTTACGAACCATGAAATCTCCTGCGTCCATTTGCGGAACCGTAGCGGCGCGATTTATCGCGCCGCTACGGGGTGTACCAATAAGTACCGTCTACAGGATTCTTAGTCCCACCACACATCAAAGAGTTCAGTCACCTGCACGTCTGTCAGGCCACGATCCTGTAACCATTTGCGAACCAGTTCACGATGCTCATCGGTGCACTTGCCAGTTTGTTGCAGGCACACCAACCCTTCCCAGACCAGGTAACCGCTACCATCGTAAGCCAGACCATTTGGATCAATCACTTCATTGATGAAAGCATCCAACGTGCTGTCAATTTGCTCCTCGCTGGTACCTTCGGCAAAACGCCAGGCAACGGAGAAACCCAGTTCCTGAAACTCATCAATATGCAATTTTTTACGTAAACGACGGCTGCGCTGTGTGGCCATTTATTTCACCCTCTCAAACATCAGATCCCAAACGCCGTGGCCCAGTCGCTGCCCGCGTTGCTCAAATTTGGTTAACGGACGCGTCTCCGGACGCGGCACGTAATCATGACTTGCAGACAGGTTTTGATAACCCTGAATGCTGCTCATTACTTCCAGCATGTGCTGGGCGTAGGCTTCCCAGTCGGTCGCCATATGGAAGACACCGCCCAACTTCAGCTTACGCATGACCAGCTCAGCAAACGGTACCTGAACGATACGACGTTTGTTGTGGCGCGCTTTATGCCAGGGGTCCGGGAAGAACAACTGCACCATGCGCAACGAGTTATCTGGAATCATCTTCTCCAGCACTTCAACGGCGTCGTGACACATCACACGTAGGTTTTCCACGCCCGCTTCTTTTGCTGAACCCAGACACGCACCAACACCTGGCGCATGAACTTCAATGCCGAGGAAGTTCTGATGCGGGTTATTTTTCGCCATCGTCACTAACGAGGCTCCCATACCAAAACCAATTTCCAGCACCAGCGGCGCATCACGGCCGAACAACGCGGTCAAATCCAGCGGTTCCGGCTGATACTCGACGCCCATCTCCGGCCAGTATTGATCGAGTGCCAGCTGCTGCCCTTTGGTTAAGCGCCCCTGGCGGCGCACAAAACTGCGGATACGGCGCAATGGCCGCCCGTTCTCATCAAATTCTGGGGTGATGACGTCATTAATCATGTCAAAGCCTGTTGATTAGCGTGTTCAGGGAAACGCGCATTATGCAAAGTTCAATAGCAGAAGCAAGCCTTTGCAAACTTCCGGTTTACACCCTGATGTCTCTATGCTGGAATTCCTGCCTGAGTGTAGAGTAACCACGGAAAATTTCCTTCTTATGATGCAAGCGCCGCAGTTCGCGCAACAGGTGCTGGACTGGTATCAGCGCTTTGGTCGCAAAACCCTGCCCTGGCAGCAGGAGAAAACGCCCTACAAAGTATGGCTCTCCGAAGTGATGTTGCAGCAGACCCAGGTTGCCACCGTCATTCCCTATTTTGAACGCTTTATGGCGCGCTTCCCCACGGTTGCCGATCTGGCGGCTGCGCCACTGGATGAGGTGCTGCATCTGTGGACCGGTCTGGGCTATTACGCCCGTGCGCGTAACCTGCACAAAGCGGCAAAGCAGGTGGTGGATAAGCACGCTGGTGAGTTCCCGCGTAACTTTGATGACGTGGCCGCGTTACCGGGTGTTGGCCGCTCAACGGCGGGGGCGATATTGTCGCTGTCGCTGGGACTACACTTCCCCATCCTCGATGGCAACGTTAAACGTGTGCTGGCGCGCTGCTACGCCGTAGCAGGCTGGCCGGGGAAAAAAGAGGTCGAGAAGCGGCTATGGCAACTGAGCGAAGAAGTGACGCCAGCACAGGGCGTCAGCCAGTTTAATCAGGCGATGATGGATCTCGGCGCGTTAGTGTGTACCCGCTCACGTCCGAAGTGTGAGATTTGCCCGCTTAGCAGCGGCTGTGTCGCATATGCCAATGCCAGTTGGGCCAACTATCCCGGCAAAAAACCTAAGCAGACGCTGCCCGAACGCAGTGGCTGGTTTCTGATGATGCAACACGGTGATGATGTCTGGCTGGAACAACGCCCACCCGTGGGCCTGTGGGGCGGCCTGTTCTGCTTCCCGCAATTCACCACCGAACAGGCGATGACCGACTGGCTGGCAGAACGCAGTATTCACGCCAAACCGCAGCAGCTCACTGCATTCCGCCATACTTTCAGCCATTTCCATCTGGATATTGTGCCTATGTGGCTGGCATGGCCTTCGTCCGGGTCGCTGATGGATGAAGCAGGCGGTCTCTGGTATAACTTAGCGCAACCACCGTCAGTGGGTCTGGCTGCGCCGGTCGAGCGCCTGTTGCATGAACTGCGACATCCCCAGCAACTGGCACTGCATACGCGAGTGACCGAAGAGGAAGAGTAATGAGCCGCACTATTTTTTGTACTTATCTGCAACGCGACGCTGAAGGTCAGGACTTTCAGCTCTATCCTGGCGAGCTGGGTAAGCGCATCTACAACGAAATCTCCAAAGAGGCTTGGCAGCAATGGATGACCAAGCAGACCATGCTGATCAACGAGAAAAAACTCAACATGATGAACCCAGGCGATCGCAAAGTGCTGGAACAGGAGATGGTGAATTTCCTGTTTGAAGGCAAAGATGTGCACATTGAAGGTTACACACCGCCGGAAAAATAAACTTTCTGGGCCTCACCTTGAGGCCCTTTTCAGGTCAGGCTTGCATTAACAATGAATAAAAAATTGATCGCCCTGCTGGCAATCGCACCGCTTTTGGTTTCCTGCTCCGGACACAAACAAGGGCAATATCACGAAGAGTGGGTTAAGGACACCAACGGTTTCGACATTCTGATGGGTCAGTTCGCCCATAACATTGAAAATATTTGGGGAATCAATGAGGTTCTGATCGCAGGCCCCAAAGATTACGTCAAATATAGCGACAACTATTACACCCGCAGCCATATCAACTTTGATAGCGGTAGCATTACCATTGAAACCATTTCCGGCACCGATCCGATGGCGAGCCTGCGTCAGGCGATCATCACCACGCTGTTGATGGGTGATGAACCGGGTAATGTGGATCTCTATTCAGATGCCAACGATATTCAGATCAGTAAAGAGCCAATGCTGTACGGCCAGGTGCTGGACAACACCGGCCAGGCCATTCGCTGGCAGGGCCGTGCTGGTAACTTTGCTGACTACCTGATTCAGAACAAACTGCAAAAACGCACCTCTGGCTTGCATGTTATCTGGTCGGTGACCATCCCGATGGTGCCGAACCATCTCGACAAGCGTGCGCACAAATACCTGCCAATGGTACGCAAAGCCGCAGAAGAGTATGGCGTGGATGCGTCATTGATTCTGGCAATTATGCAGACCGAATCGAGCTTCAACCCCTATGCGGTGAGTAATTCTGATGCGCTGGGACTGATGCAGGTAGTGCAACATACCGCCGGGGTTGATGTGTTCCGCATGAAGGGCAAATGGGGTAAACCCAGCCGTAGTTATCTGCTTGATCCGGAGAACAACATTGATGCCGGTACGGCCTATCTGTCGTTGTTGCAGAACACCTATCTGGGTGGAATCCAGGACCCGGTATCACGCCGTTATGCAGTGATTACCGCTTATAATGGCGGCGCGGGCAGCGTATTGCGGGTGTTCTCCAGCGATAAAGATCGCGCGTTTGCGATGATTAATGGTATGTCGCCGGGGCAGGTATATCAGACGCTCACCACCAACCATCCATCAGCGGAATCACGTCGTTATCTGTACAAGGTGAACAGCGCCCAGCGCAGTTATCACCGTTATTAAGTGCGGTCAGTTCCCTCACCCCAACCCTCACCCCAACCCTCTCCCGCAAGACGGGAGAGGGGGTAGATCGGGCAGACTTCTCCCGCTTACGGCAGAGGGCGAAGATTCAGCATATTGCACATCTCCTTCTCCCGCTTGCGGGAGAAGGCCGGGATGAGGGCAACAGCAAGCACAATCAAACCATCATATTCGCCACTAAATGCTTACGCCCGCTGTCATCCTCTTCGGTGTAAACCCCCTGCAACTCCGGCGAGAATCCCGGCAGCAGGTTAATACCTTCTTCCAGTGCGAGGAAATAGCGCTGCACCGCCCCACCCCATACCTCGCCCGGCACCACGCACAGAACGCCCGGAGGATAAGGCAACGCACCCTCAGCGGCGATACGTCCTTCCGCTTTGGCAATCGGCACTAACTCAACGTCGCCGCGAATATATGCCTGATGCGCATCCTGCGGGTTCACCTTAACCGGCGGGAAGCAGGCTTCGCGGAACATGGCTTTTTGCAGATCTTTCACGCCATAGCTGACATACAAATCATGCATTTCCTGGCACAGACGGCGCAGGGTATACCCCTGATAACGCGCCATATTTTTGCGATACACGCTCGGGAGTACCTCCGCCAGAAGCGCATCCTCTTTAACGTGCTGCTCAAACTGCTCCAGCATCGCGACCAGATGCGCCATCTTCTCGGCGCTTTCCGCTGGCGTTAGCAGGAAAAGAATCGAGTTGAGGTCGCATTTTTCCGGCACGATGCCGTTTTCACGCAGGTAGTTCGCCAGAATGGTGGCCGGAATGCCGAACTCGGTGTATTCCCCGCTGGCGGCATCAATGCCCGGCGTGGTCAGCAACAGTTTGCAGGGATCCACCAGATATTGCTCGCTGGCATATCCGGAAAATCCGTGCCATTTCGCGCCTGGTTCAAAGCTGAAGTAAGCCGGATCGGCGGCGATAGCCTCCGTTTCCGCTGCCTGCCACGGTTTACCGTGCACCTGCTCCGGCAGAAATGGCAGGATCATCTCACAGCGTTCCAGAATCGCTTTACGTGCATCAATGCCCAGCGTGACGCACTCGTGCCACATGCTACGACCCGCCTCGCCCTGATGCATACGCGCGTTGATATCCAGCGCGGCGAACAACGGGTAGAACGGGCTGGTTGAGGCGTGCAGCATAAAGGCATTGTTCAGGCGCTTGTGGGGACAAAAACGTTTCTGCCCACGCAGATGGTTATCTTTCTTGTGAATTTGAGAGGTTTGCGAGAAACCGGCCAGTTGCTTATGCACCGACTGGGTGACGAAAATTCCCGGATCGTTCTCGTTCAGCTCCAGCGTCAATGGTGAGCAGCCTTCCATCAGCGGGATAAATTGCTCGTAACCCAGCCAGGCCGAATCAAACAGGATGTAATCACACAGATGGCCAATGCGGTCCACCACCTGGCGTGCGTTGTACACCGTGCCGTCGTAGGTGCCGAGCTGGATAATCGCCAGACGGAACGGACGTTGCTCTTTGGCACGCTTCGGCGCGACTTTCTTTACCTGCTCGCGCAGATATGCTTCGTCAAAGCAGTGCGCATCAATACCGCCAATAAAGCCAAACGGGTTGCGCGCCGCTTCAAGATATACCGGCGTGGCACCGGCCTGAATCAACGCGCCATGATGGTTGGATTTATGGTTGTTACGGTCAAACAGCACCAGATCGCCACGCGTCAGCAGTGCGTTAGTCACCACTTTGTTGGCGCTGGAAGTGCCGTTCAACACGAAATAGGTTTTATCGGCGTTGAAGACTTTGGCCGCATATTTCTGTGCGTCTTTGGCTGAGCCTTCGTGGATCAGCAAATCGCCCAGTTTGACATCCGCGTTGCACATATCGGAACGGAAGACGTTTTCGCCATAGAATTCATAGAATTGACGACCAGCCGGATGCTTTTTGAAGAAGGCGCCGCCCTGATGCCCCGGACAGGCAAAGGTGCTGTTTTGCATATCAACATAGCGTGTCAGGGTGTCAAAGAACGGTGGCAGCAGTTCCGCTTCATAAGCTTGCGCCGCTTCTTCCAACGCGTCCCACTCTTCCGGTGCACCGTTGATCTCGGCAACGACGCCCGGCAGTTGCAGCACCTCTTCGTCAAAGGCATTGGCAACGAACACCGGCAGATTGAAGCCGGTATGGCGCAACAACGCCAACACGCCACTCCGCGTATCTGCCAAAGAGACGACAACAGCCGCTACGTCGGTAAAGTCAGTATTGTCCAGCGTCACCACGTCGCGCATGGTGTTCAGGCTCAGGTTTGGCGCTACAGCAGCGCTGGCAGCAATTTTCAGTGGTGTCATAACACAAATCCCCAGAGGTCAAGGATGAGTGGGTGCCAGTGGCACAGCAATGAGGAAGATTCCCCGGCGAATAACGTCAGACGGATCGGTGCAAAAAGAGATCACAGCCGCAACCGATAGACATCAGTAAAGTCAGAAAATGTCTGTCTTTACTCATGTCCAACAGTGAGCGCGTGGCTGGCCTCACCGCATGGTGAGCGAGAAATGCGAACAACAGATGACGGAGGAACGCTTGCAGCGAAGCGAACAGGAACAAGTGCAGATGCGCATTGTACCGACCATGGCGGCGTCCTCAGTGATTAAGGGGGTGGATAACTATCAGGGGCGCAATAATGTCATCTTTTTTTTGCCGGAACAACCCGCTACCCGCAATTTCCGCATAGCGATAACTTATTGATAAAAAATGTTTTTTATCAACCGATAAAATTAAAAGTGCTTAATTATCCGCACCTTATGCAAATTTATGCAAGGCGCGGATATTGATAACAAAGCATTACAACCAATGCTGCGCGCGAATCTTTTCACCATCGCTAAACCGGCTAAAGCGGAACGGCTGGGCATCCACCGACGGCGTGCTGTTCAGCACCAGATCCGCCATCAGCTGACCGGCTCCGGGCGCGATACCGAATCCGTGACCAGAAAAACCGGTCGCCAGATACAACCCGGCTACCTGATCAATCCCGGAGATCACCGGAATGGCATCCGGCATGGTATCAATTAACCCGCCCCAGCTCTGCGCCACCGGCAGATCGCGTAGCGGTGGCAGCAACTCTGCCAGGTTTTGACGCATGCGCTGTACGATCAACGGATTAATCACCGGATCGAGCACGCGCAGCACTTCATAGATCGATCGTTTATCTGGCTGGCCGGGCTTCCAGCGCAGCGCTTCATCGACAAAACGCTTACCGAGACGCAACTGCAACGATTTACGTTCCACCCAAAAGGCAGGCATAAAGCGTGGGCTAAAACGTAACGAATCCAGCGTGATATCGGCGGTATTGGTGGCCGAACTGGCGACCGTCAGGCCACCATCCAGCCGTTTACGCAGCGCAACACTACCGAAGCTGGCGCAGGCACCAGGATCGAAATCCACCGGACGGGTTCGTAGCACCGTCGACAACACCTTCAATTGCGGCAACGTCACGCCCAGCCCTTGCAACAACAGGCGTGACCAGGCTCCCCCCGCCACCACCACTTGCTGACAACGAATGGCGCCGTGCTCGGTGACCACTTCGCTCACGCGCCCATTGGTACGTTCAATGGTGCGAACCGCGCAATGCTGTTGCAGATTCAGTCCCTGCTCCATCGCCGCAGCAACCATCGCCGGAGCCGCTTTCTGCGGTTCGGCGCGCCCGTCCAGCGCGGTATATAACCCACCGGGATAGCTGCCCTGTAGCTGCGGCAGATGCTGACTCAGCTGTTGCGGCGTCAGCATCTCGCTGTGAATACCGTAATGTTGCGCTTCATTGACCCAGCGCTGATGGCGCTCACGCTGCTGTTCGGTGCGTGAGGCATAAACGATGCCATTGCGACGAAAACCGGTTTCGCGGTTTACACGCACATTCATCCCCTCCCACAACTGCATGCTGAGGTTGATCAGCGGCAGCTCGCGCAGGTCACGCCCGGTACGACGACACCAGCCCCAGTTACGGCTCGACTGCTCTGCCGCCACCGTGCCCTTCTCCAACAGCACGGTTCTGACACCGCGCTGCACCAGCGACAACGCGGTCGCCACGCCGATAATCCCGCCACCAATCACCACCACATCGGCGCTCGTCGGAAAGGTTTCCGAAGAGGGAACTGCATCAACGCTGGGACCCATGATTATTTCCTCGTCAGGTAAAAGGGCATCAATAGTTATCTTCCACCGTCCAGTTCACCGGAATTTCGGCGATGCTGGTGGTGGTGGGTAATTCCAGAACCGTACGGATCAGGTGCGCCAGATCTTCCGGCTGCGTCATTTTTTCTGCGGGCACCTCGGTCAATGCCGTCCCCATATCAGTGGCGACAAAGCCGGGGCAGATGGCGGTACAGCGAATGCCATAGGCATCACCGATTTTGCGCAGCCCGTGGGCCAGCGCCAGCGCGGCATACTTGCTCATGGCATACAGGCTGGAGCGTTCGGCTTTGACGCGTTTTCCGGAAAGCGACACCAGCATTACGATGCGCCCGGCACCGCTGGCCTGCAAATGGGGCCATGTCAGACGGCTCAACCGCATCGGTGATTTGACGTTAACGTCAAAGGTACGATCGAACTCGTCGTCAGTGGCTTCCAGGATCGACAGCGGCAGCATCATGCCGGCGTTATGTACCACCGCATCAATGCGACCGAACTTCGCGAGGGTGGCATCGACCCACGCCTGTTCCGTGGCGGCATCAAACGCATCAAAACGACATACCAACTGATTTTCGCTATCGCTAACCAGCACATCCTCTGGTGACCGGCAGCCCAGGCTCACCGCCCAACCGTTTGCCAGCAGATTGGCGGCAATCGCCGCCCCGATACCGCGACTGGCACCACTGATTAACGCGACTTTACGTGTTGATTTTTTCATAGCTCCCCCTTGTGAAATGTTTGGCTAAAGCCTGCGCGATGAATCGCGCCGCTACGGATATGTGCATCATCAAACGCCGCTGCCTGCCATTTCTCCCTGCGGTAGCGGCGCGATTTATCGCGCGTGTTTACAATGACGCCCGCAACCGCGTATCCAGCGGGCTGATCAGTGGCGCAATTGCCGCCACTTCCTCTTTCAACAACGCCACATAACGCTGCTGCACCTCGGGGTTCAGACGTGGTGAGAGGAAGGTCAACCCCAACGATCCCACCACGCCAGCGCCGGAAACCATGATCGGCACGGCGATCCCGGCGATCCCCGGAATTAACTCCCCCGGATCGATAGCGAAACCCTGCTGCCGCGTCTGCTCCAGCTTGAGCTGCAAGGTTTGCACCGTAAGTTGCGGCCAGCTATCAAGCCGTGCCCGGTTACGCGCCAGAATCGCCTGCTGCTGTTCCTCCTCCAGAAACGCCAGGATCGCCAGACTGCCAGGCCCAAGGCCCAACGGCACCGCTCCGCCCACCGAACCGGTCAGCGTCTGCATCTGGTATTCGCTGTCGTAACGGTCAATGCACACCGAATCATCACGATCGCGCGCCATCAGCATCGCCGTCTCACCGGTCTGCTGCCGTAACCGCTCCAGCGCAGGCTGGAACTGGCGACGCAGGCCAGGCCCGCGCGCCGCTTTGGCACCGAACACCAGTAACTTGGTGCCCAGCCGATAACATTTGTCACTCTGCACCTTCTGCAACAACTGATGTTCCACCAACGAATTAAGAATGCGGTGGCAGGTGACTTTATTCAGACCTGAAAGCTCACACAGCGTTTTTAACGTCGTCCCTTCACTGCCCGCATCGGCGACCAGATCGAGCAACATCACCGCACGATCCAGCAGTTGTACCCCATTTTTCCCCGAATTTTCGCTCATCGGCCTCACCGCTAAAGTTCCACATTGTGAAACTTTAAATCATAAGATTTCAGTATATGGTTTTTTGTTGACTAATTTTCTAGCAGATTTCATATTCGGTTGACAAGTGAGCAACGCGTTTCAACAAAAAAAGTCGCTCACAGAACAAAATTTACAACACCTGCAGATTCACCCCGACAGAGGAAATATCTATGAAAAACCATCGCATGCGTATTCTGGCTGCCTCGATGTTGCTGTTGGCTGCCCCGGTAATCACCCACGCGGACACCCTGTCCGACATCAAGGCCCGCGGCGTGTTAACGGTCGGGGTGAAGAATGACTACCCGCCTTACGGCTACATGGACAACAACGGCAACACCGTCGGTTTCGAGATCAGCCTGGCGCGCTATATCGCCAACGAACTGCTCGGCTCACCAGACAAAATCAAGCTGGTGCCGGTAAACGCCTCCAACCGTATGCAATTCCTCAACTCCGGGCAGATCGACATCATCATGGCAACCCTCGGCGTCACGCCGGATCGTGCCAAACAGATCGATTTTACCGATGAGTACGTCTCCGCCGCTGGCCCGTCGATCCTGGCGCGCAAAGAGGTGAAATTTACCCAGTGGGAGCAGTTAAAAGGCCAGAAAATCTGTGGTATCCAGGGGTCTTACTTCAATAAAACCGTGACAGAAAAATATGGCCTGCAACTGGTGAACTTCACCGCGCTGCCGGAAGCCTATCGCGCGTTGCAGGACAATCGCTGTGTGGCGATGGTGTTTGATGACATGTCGCTGCAAAACAAGCTGAAAGAGCCGGGCTGGAGCGACTACAAAATCGCGGTGAAACCCTATGAATACCTGCCGATGGCCGGTGGCCTGCGTAAAGGAGACGATGCCTTCCGCGCCGCCGTCGATAAAGCAATTGTTAAAGCAGAAGGCGAAGACAAGCTGATTGGCTGGGAAAAAGAGTTTGATATGCCACCGTCGCCGTATATCGCCAAACGTGCGGAAGCGGCGCGCGCTGCGGCCAAATAAGCCGTCAGGAGCGAAATATGTTCGGACTCGATTTCTCCTGGCTGCTCGACCCCACGTATCAGCAATGGCTGCTTCAGGGCGTGCTGCAAACGCTGGAACTGGCGGCGCTCTCATCAGCGTTCGCCATTGTTATCGGCCTGTTGGGTGCCTTCTGCCTGACGTTCCGTCTCGCGTGGCTGGATGCCAGTATCGAGCTGTTCGTCGAGCTGTTTCGCAACACGCCGCCACTGCTGCAAATGTTGTTCTTCTATTTCACGCTAACGCAGATTGGTTTCACCACGGAAGACCCGGTGACCGGCTTACAGGTGCCGCTGATTAGCGCCTTTATGTCAGCCACCGTGTCGCTCAGCCTGTTCGGTGGCGCGTTGTGCATCGAAGCCTTTCGGTCCGGCTTCGATGCAGTGCCGAAGGCCACGCTGGAAGCGGCGCGCTCGCTGGGTTACACGCGCTGGGGATTGTTCCGTCATGTGCAGGTACCGATTGCCTCCCGCATCTGCCTGCCACCGCTCACCAACGTGCTGACCAACCTGTTCAAAACCACCTCACAGGCATCGGTGATCACCGTCCCGGAGCTGATGTATGCCGCCGGGCAAATCTACAACGACACCTTCCGCACGCTGGAAGTGATGCTGCTGATCCTGGTGATCTACGTGGTGCTGGTAAGCCTGGTGGTGTGGTTGATTGGCTGGGTGCAGCGCGCCCTCGCCTATCCTGGTTATGGAGCCTGATCCATGAGCGATGTTCTGTACCTGAAACGTAAAAAGCAGACGCGTCACGCCTTTCTGTTTATTGGTCTGTTGATCCTGCTGTTCAGCATGGTGACCGATCGTGGCGGTGAGTGGCGTCAGGTGTGGGAAAAACTGCCGCTGCTATTGACCGGTTCTATGCACGGCTGGCCGCTCAACGGCGGTTTTATCCTCAACATCTTTATCGGCATTGCCAGCATGGCGATTGCCACGGTGCTCGGACTGTTTCTCGGTTTGATGATGCTGGCGAAACGCCGCTGGTTAAGCATTCCGGCACGCGCCGTGATGAACTTCCTGCGCAACGCCCCGTGGCTGGTGCTGCTGTTTTCGATGTTGTATCTGCTGCCATACCGCGTTGAATGGCTGGGCTTCCAGTTTACGCTGTCGCCGCTGTTTAAAGCGATTGTTGGCCTGAGCCTGCCCACTGCTGCCAACTTCGCCGAGGTGATTCGCGGTGCGGTGAATTCGGTGCATAGCGGTCAGTGGGAATCAGCACGTTCGCTTGGCTACAGTCAGTGGCAAATCTATCGCATCGTGATCCTGCCGCAGGCGCTGCGCCGCATCATTCCTGGCTGGATGAATCTGTATGCGCTGCTGGCCATCTCCACCGCGCTGGCGACCGTGACCGGCGTACAGGAGGTGGTGACGTTGCTACGCACCACGCTGGCAACCGAAAGTGAAGGCTCGCTGGTCTACTTCTACGTCACCGTGCTGCTGATGTTCTTCTGTTATTGCTACCCGATTGCCCTGCTGGCACGTCGGCTGGAAAACCAAACCAAAGGGGATGCCATATGATCGCTCGCACTCCGTCCCTGATCGAGCTGGACAATATTCACAAATCTTTCGGCAACACCGAGGTGTTGAAAGGCATTTCGCTGGAAGTCACCAAAGGCGAAGCGGTATGCATCATCGGGCCTTCCGGCTCAGGGAAATCCACCATTTTACGTTGTATCAATGGCCTGCTGCCGATCGACGACGGCTTTATCCGTGTTGGTGAGCACCGCGTACATGAGATCGAGAGCGAAAAAGCGATGCGCCCGCTGCGCCACCAGGTGGCAATGGTGTTCCAGCAATACAACCTGTTCCCGCATCGAACCGTGCTCGACAACGTGATGATGGCACCGATGCAGGTACTGAAACATCAACGTGAAGCGGTACACGAGCGCGCGCTACGCCTGCTGAAAAAAGTGCGGCTGGAAGGAAAAGAGGGACGCTATCCGGGCGAACTCTCCGGCGGCCAGCAGCAGCGCGTCGCCATTGCCCGCGCGCTGGCAATGCAGCCAGAAATCATCCTGTTTGATGAAGTCACCGCCGCGCTGGACCCGGAAACGGTGAAAGAGGTGTTGAACACCATTCGAGAGTTGGTGGATGACGGCCTGACCTGTCTGCTGGTGACACATGAAATGCGTTTTGCGCGCGAGGTATCGCACCGGGTGTGCTTCACCGACAAAGGCAAAATTGTGGAGATGGCGCCCCCGGCGCAGCTCTTTGACGATCCGCAGGATGCGCGCACGCGCGAGTTCCTCGGCCAGGTGTTGTAACGGAGTTGAGAGACATCATGTCTGATCAGGCAATTTTTACTGAAGATTTCAAAACCACCCCGTACTGGTGGGAAGCCGCACCGCCGGAAACCTGTCGCGATCCGCTCCCGGCGGAAACCGAGATCGCGATCGTTGGCTCCGGTTTTGCCGGGCTGAATGCCGCGATCGAGCTGGCTCGTCATGGCAAAAAAGTCGTGGTACTGGAGGCTAACGAGCTGGGCAGCGGCGGCAGCACCCGTACCGGTGGGATGATCAGCAGCGGGCAGAAACTGGTGGTAGGTGGCGCAATCAAAGGCATCCCACCGGAGCTGTTCCAGCGCATGATCGCCGACTCGATCGCCTCCTTTGCCTTTATTCAGGATCTGGTGCGCGAGGAGCAACTGGACGCGGATCTGTTTATCGGTGGCCGCTATTTTGGCGCGCACACGCAAAAGCAGCTGGCTGGTTTGTATCAGATGGGAGATATCCTGCATCGCGTTACCGGTGTCACGGTGCATAAGATCGATCGCGCAACTCAGGCACCGATCATCGGTTCCGATTTTTATCACGGCGGCATTTTGGTGGACGAGTACGGTGGCGTACATCCGGGTAAATACAACCGGGCATTACGCGATTTGGCGCGTAAACTGGGCGCGCAACTGTTTTCCCATGCCCGCGTGACTGGCGTGGAAACCGAGGGCGGTAGCAAAGTGATTTACACCGAGCGTGGCACGCTGCGCGCACGTCAGGTGATTTTTCTGACCAACGGTTACACCGACGCCCAGGCATCGCCGAATCTGGCAAAACGTATTGTGCCGGTGAAGAGTTATCAGATCGCCACCGAGCCGCTGCCACCTGAGTTGATGGCGAAGTTGATCCCCGGCGGCCGGATGATCACCGACAGTCGTCGCGATCTGATCTACACCCGTCCGTCGCCAGACGGCACCCGTCTGTTGTTTGGATCACGTCCCGGCATTATGGATTGCGACGATAAAACCGCGGCGATCCGTATTCGCCAACGTATGCTGGCGATCTGGCCGGAACTGGCACCGTATCGCATCAGTCATGCCTGGAGCGGATATGTAGGTATGACGTGGGATAAAACCGCTTATGCCGGTGAAATGGATAATGCGCGTTTTGCCGTGGGCTGCAACGGTAATGGCGTGGCGCTGATGAGCTGGCTGGGTTATCGCGCCGCACAAAAGTTGCTCGGCACCGAGCCGCGTCCGCTGTCGTTTGAGCGCAACACCTTTAAACCGATCCCGCTGTACGCTGGGAAGCCGTGGTTTTTACCGCTGGTGACCGGCTGGTATCGTTTCCGCGATGCGGTGGATAAGGCGCGGGATTGAAGCCTCTCCCCGTAGCGACGCGATTTATCGTGCAGTTTTTTCCGACACCACGCACGGAACTGCGCGATAAATCGCGCCGCTACCGTTAAGTCCGTGATTCAGGCACGCAGTTGTTGTAACTCGTCTTCACTGATGCCTGTCACCTCGATGGCGCTCTTCTTGCTGTCCTTCCTGTCGTCCTTCCAGACGAGACTCCAGACGCCATTGTTGTTCAACCGTCATAATCTGTTCCTTTTAACGGGAGATGGATTTCCAGGAACTGCCTGGCGATCGGCGGGTGGCTAAGAAACCTTTTGAACAGTGAATCATGCGGGGCCGGGATAACACTCATAAACGTAACACCTGCCAGTCCGATATAAAGTGCACGGACATTAACAACGGGTATAACCCACTGAAATACACCAGGTAAAATTATCACAGCGATTTAAGAGTTTCAGAGCGCCTTCAGGAAATATTCAGGAATGTCATCGATGTTTCGAAGGGTAGCAACGAATGAAGTGCAGTTGATTTGGCTCACTAGATGCATCCTGATTTGAGGAGTACCATGACCCCACTTTCCTCAACCAGCCGGAGGCTGCATGTTTAAGGCACTGGTCATTGATAATGACGAACAGGGATACCGCACTACCCTAAAAGATCTGGAAGAAAAACAACTACCGGATCAGGATGTCACCCTCGAAGTTAGCTACTCCACCCTAAACTACAAAGACGCCCTTGCTATCTGCAATAAAGGCCCAATCGTACGCCAGTTCCCGATGGTACCAGGCATCGATTTTGTTGGTCGGGTGATCAACAGTCGCCACCCGCAATGGCAGCAGGATGATGTCGCGCTGCTGACCGGCTGGGGCGTCGGCGAGAAATATTGGGGTGGCCTGGCGCAGAAAGCCAGTGTCTCCGGTGACTGGCTGGTCAAAGTCCCCACCGCACTCAGCCCGCTGCAAACCATGGCAATCGGCACCGCCGGGTTTACCGCGATGCTGTGCGTAATGGCGCTGGAAAAACAAGGAATTACCCCGCAGCACGGTCCAGTTCTGGTCACTGGCGCCAGCGGTGGCGTCGGCAGTTTTGCCGTCAGCCTGCTGGCGCGTCTCGGTTATGAAGTGGTGGCCTCCAGCGGTCGAGCCAGCGATAGCGACTATTTGATCACCACCCTCGGTGCAGCGTCGGTCATTGATCGTAATGAACTCAGTCAACCCGGCAAACCGCTGGCGAAAGAGCGCTGGGCCGCCTCTATCGATAGTGTCGGCAGTCATACGCTCAGTAACGTGCTGGCGGGCATCAAACGTGATGGCGTGGTCGCTGCCTGCGGTATGGCGCAAGGTCTGGATCTGCCTACCAGCGTCGCTCCCTTTATTCTGCGTGGCGTGATTCTGGTGGGCGTAGATAGCGTAATGTGCCCACTGCCGCTGCGTCAGCAGGCGTGGCAACGTCTGGCAGATTTGGTCGATGGTGAGCAACTACAAAAACTCACCCGCGTGATCCCGCTGAGTGCGGCGCGTGAAGGAGCAGAACAGCTGCTGGCGGGTGAAGTGCGTGGACGTCTGATCGTCGATTGTCGGTAGCATCTGCCAAAAAAGCGCGATGAATCGCGCCGCTACAAACCGTACCCAATAGTAGCGGCGCGATTTATCGCGCAATGTCACTCAGGCGCGTAACTGAATTTGCGGTCTGCCCTGCTCCGCTTGCCGTACCACGTCCAGCTCCGCCTGATACCATCGCGTCAGTGTCTGCTCGGTCATCACCTCATGCGGTGCCCCCTCTGCCACCAGTTTTCCCTGATGCAACAACAGGATACGATCAGACCACAATGAAGCCAGATTGAGATCGTGCAATACGGTACATACGCTAAACCGGCCATTACGCGTTAAGCGATGCAGCAGCCGCAGGCTATGCTGTTGCCAGAACAGATCCAGCGCCGAGGTAGGTTCATCGAGGAACAGCCAGCCACGCGGACCATCCGCATGCCACAACTGCGCCAGCACACGCGCCAACTGCACGCGCTGCTGCTCACCACCGGACAGCGAGCGATAATCACGTCGTGCCAACTCAAGGCTACCGGTGATATGCATCACCTCCTCAATCACCGCCTTCGCTCCCGTGGTCGGCCAGGGCGCACGTCCCATCCCCACCACATCTTCAGCTGGCATCGGGAAGGTCATGGTGTTTTGCTGGCGCATCACTGCACGACGCTGGGCCAACGGTTCACGCGGCCAGTCTGCCAGCGGGCGATCACCCAGCCAGCACTCCCCTGCATCCGGTGTAAGGAAACCGGTTAACAAACGCAGCAACGTAGATTTACCGGCACCGTTCGGGCCGATTAACGCTACCATATTGCCCGGTTCGAGAGTCACCGAAACATTATCAATCAGCGCCCGTGCGCCGTGGCTAAATTGCAGACCGCGCGCCTGCATCCGATCACTCATTTATCCCTCTCTGTTGACGCAGGATCAGCCAAAGAAACCACGGGCCGCCAATCAGGCTGGTTAACAGACCCACCGGCATTTCTGCCGGGATCACCACCGTGCGCGCCAGAGTATCCGCCAGCAACAACAGGATCGCCCCTGCCAGCGCCGATCCCGGCAACATCCAGCGATGATCGCTCCCCAGACAGAAACGCATCACATGCGGCACCACCAGTCCGACAAAGCCGATAATCCCGCTGACCGAAACGGCCGTTCCCACCAGCAACGCGCTCAGCACCAGCAGCTGACGCTGGGTGCGTTTTACATCGATCCCCATGTAATGCGCGTCTTCTTCACCGAGTTGCAGCAGGTTAAGACGGCGCGCACGCGTCTGAATGGCAATCAGCGTCGGTAAAATCAGCAGTGCACATACCGTCAGACTCGGCCACTGCGCGGAGCTGAGGCTGCCCATGCCCCACAGCGCCAACTGGCGCAACTGCTGATCATTGCTGATCCACGACAGTACCCCGACCGCCGCGCCACACAACGCGTTAATGGCGATGCCCACCAACAGCAGACGCGACAGGTTACCCAGTGCCAGCCGACTAAAGCTGAATATCAGCAACGTCACCACCAGGCTACCGATAAAGGCCGCCAGCATGGGCAGCCACAACGCGAGAATGGGTGGCAAAGCCACCGGTACAATAATCGCCAGGGCCACTGCCAGACCGGCTCCGCTGCTGATACCCAGCAATCCAGGATCGGCCAACGGGTTGCGAAACAGCCCCTGCATCACCGCACCGGATACCGCCAGCGCCATGCCAAGCAGTACCGCCAGCAATACACGCGGCAGACGGATATTCAGCCAGATCTGCCACACCATATCGCTGAGCGGCGCATGCCACAGGGTGCGGATCGAGAGCGGCATCGCGCCAAAATTGGCGGCCATCAACATACATATCACCATGCTGACGGCCATCAGGCTCAGCCAGCGCAGCAGTGCAACGCTAGTCATGTTTGGCCGCTTCAGCTGCACGACGCAGCTTGACGATGGCATCTGGCGTGTCCAGACCAAAACTCAGCAATGCCATCTCATCCACCACCAGCAACGCATGATGCTGTCCGGCAGGCGTCAGCGCCAGTCCCGGCAGCGACCAGACTTTCTCCTCGCCACCGAGGGTGCGCAGGCCATCCTGACCCACCACCACCAGATCCGGTGCCGCAGCCACAACACCCTCCTGCGACAGCGGCTGATAATGCGGCACTGCCGCCATTGCATTCACCAGACCGGCACTGCGAATCGCGCCATCTGCCCCGGTTTGCGATCCCGCCGCCAGGGTGTTCATGCCGCTGTGCGCCATGATAAACAGGACCTTCACCGGCAGTGGCTGGCTCGGCAGTTGCGCCAGTTGTTTCTGCACTTGCTCGGTCAGGGCATTGGCCGCTTCTTCACGATGCAACGCTTTGCCGATGGTGGCGATTTTTTCCGGGATCGCCTCAATGCTGTTTTTACCGGTAACTTCCACCACCTTTACCCCCGCCTGCGCCACCTGTTGCAGCACCAGCGATGGTTTTGCCAGTTCACTACTCAGCACCAGCGTCGGTTTCAGCGCCAGAATGCCTTCCGCATTCAACTGACGCATATAACCGATGTTCGGCAGTTTATTCGCCTGGGCAGGCTGCTGGCTGGTACTGTCGCGCGCCACCAGGTCCTGCTGAGCATCCAGCGCATAGATGATTTGCGTGACATCTCCGCCAATGGAAACCACGCGTTCCGCTGCCAGCGTCGGCAGTGCCAGCGCAGTCAGCAACAACAGGGTCAGACGTTTCATACGGCAGCTCCTGGGGTGGTAAGCAATGCCAGCTGTTCACGCCAGCGCGCCTGCTCCGGCGTACCTTCGCTGCGCTGGCCGTAAAGTTGCGCGATCTGAGTGCCGTCAGCGGCGAACAGTTCAAGGCTGGTGACGAAACCATCGCCGCTCTGCTTACGCGTCACCCAACTTTCGCTGATGTGGTCCGCCAGCAGATGGAGCGTGAACGCCGGGTTGAAGATGTTGATCCAGTTATCCATCGGCATCAGTTTTTCTACCGCGCCGGTGAAGATCTGGGTGCAGCCACGGTTGCCGACAAAGATCATGATTTCGTTGCCGTCCTGCTGCGCCTGGTTCAACAACTGGGCCAGCGAATCATTGCTGACCTGCCATGCCAGATCGTCTGCAACCGCGCGGAATGCCTGCTGACGTGAAATGTTATGGCGTTTCAGCAGGCCGAAGAATTGGTGCACATCGGTCATGGCACGCCATTCGGCTTCGATGGTGCTGGCATCCACGGTCGTGCTGTGCTGCGGATGACTCGCTGGTGTCAGCTCCAGTGCGGCCTGGTCTGCGGTGGTGAACTGCGCTATCAGCGCATCCCAGGCAGCGATGTCGGTGTTGTCGGTGGTGTAGATTTTCAGCACCGCGTCACCGTGCCTGTCAAAAATCTGAATACTTTGACGTTCACCGCGCGCAGTCATCTCTTGCAGGAAGAAGGCGCTATGCCACTGCTGAGGAAACAGACGCTGGTCCAGTGCGCGCGGGTTGAGGATCAGTCCGGCATGTTCGCCGAGGTGCAGGTTTTCATATTTGCCAACCTGCTCGTGCACCGCATATTCATTGCGGGTGATGCTTTTGGTTTCACCCACCGCTTCGAGGGCGGCCAGCAGTGCCGGGAAATCGGTTTTCAGCGCTTTTGCATCGTGGCCGACGCGCGCCTCACAGAGTTGCGCTTCGCCAATGCCCATCAGCGCCGCCAGATCGCGGGCGTATTTTTTGGGATGTTCGCCTTTCAGGGCCAGATAGTGTTCGTAACGTTCGTTCATTGCGCATGCTCCATGAAAATGCCCTGCGTTGCCGCAGGGCGAAGTGATTTATTAGAAATCGACGTTCACACCCAACTGGAAGGTGCGTCCGGGCATCACAGCAAGCTGTGAATCATAGTAGTTCTGATCGGTTTTGCTGGTAGTGGATTCCAGATCGCGGCTGCTGAGGTAGTCCCAGTATTTGCGATCCGTCAGGTTGTAGATACCGCCACTGATCTTGACGTTTTTGGTGACGCGGTAGTAAGCCGTCAGGTCAACCAACGCATAACCGGGGATATTCTGGTAGTAGGTATTGCTGGTGGTGCCAATCGCGCTGCCAGCATTGGTATAGGTCTGACGCTGGGTATACGTTGCACGCTTACCATGATTAAAGGTAGCGGTAACGGCTGCACCGTAGCGCTGATCGGGATCGTCATAGGCCACACCCGTAATCAGACGCATCGGCGGCACACTCTCCAACGGCACGTATTTATCACCCAGGTAGCTGGACTTAGACGCGCCCTGCGCATAACCAAATGCCAGACGTGCGCTCAGGCCATCGACTTCTGGCACCCATGTGCCGATGTTGAACTTGCTACCGAATTCCGCACCGTAGATATAGGCTTTGTCACGGTTTTCCGCACGGTAAGCAATGCCAATGTTGCTCGGGATGTCAGTAAAGACTTCCGGATTCGAACTACGGCTGTAACGGGTGTAGTCGATAAAGTTTTTGTAGCTGTTGTAGAAGGTCGCCGCGGAGAAGGTGATCCCTTCAACCGCTTCGCCTTTCAGACCGAACTCAAAGTTATTGCTGGTTTCGGTTTTCAGGTCGGTGTTACCCAACAGTGCATACTGATTTGAACCACCATAATTGGATGTCAGGTTCCATGAACCATACAACTGGCTTGGGTTCGGGAACTGTGCGCCGCGCTTGTATTGCAGGTAAGCCATCATTTTCGGCGTCAGGTTGTACTGGAAGGCGATTGACGGCAGCAGCTGGCCATCACTAAAGCTCTTGCCATACAGCGTTGACACTGCACCCGTTGATACATCGGCATCCCCGCCCGAAATGCTGGAGAGGTTCTGCGGCTTGGTATTCTGATAAGCGTAACGCACGCCAGGAATCACGGAGAAGGTATGGCCGTTCAAATCCCAGCTCATGGTGTCTTCAACAAAAGCCCCGAAAGTCCAGCTACGGCTGTTGGCTTCTGGCGGAGTGATATTGTTGTAAGACGTCTGCGCCGGGTCCATCCAGTATGGACGCTCAGTTTTCGCGATGCTGGCGTTCAGACCATAGCTGAAGTTGTTAAACAGCCAGCTCTTTTCACCTTTGGTTTCAAAACCATAGGTTTTGGTGTTGTAGTCTGAATAGATATTGTGCGCTGCAACGGAACCGGCGACTGGCACGGCAGTATCATCGTGTGCCTGCGTTTCCTGGTAATAGATGCTGCTTTCAAGCGAATCTACCAGCAGGTTATTGTCCGGCGTCCAGAGATCTTTCAACATGCCACTCCAGCGACGAGTCTGGCTGCTCTGATCGGCACGGCCATAAATGGTCGTGGTGCCTGTGCCCCAGTAATCGAAGTTGGTGTGATTGGTTTTGTGGTAGTAGTCCAGCGTGGCGCTGAACTGATGCTCGCTGTTCGGCTGCCAGATTCCGGTGGCAGCGATGGCATCCGAGTGCCAGTTGGCCGGGTAGGCATCGATAGTGCCGCTATTGTTACGGGTTTCCTGACCGTCACGACGGCTAATCACCACGATACCACGCAGGGTTTCATCACCTGCTGCGGCGGTGATGCCATTGTGCCAGCTACGGTTGGAAGAATCGTAGTCGCTCTGATAACCGAAGTAGGTCTGCTTAGTTGGCGACAGGTAATCATCCGGTGATTTGGGACGGAAGGACACCGAGCCACCGAGGGCGTTATTCTTGTAGGAAACATCGGTCGCACCGGAAACAATACCGACTGAGCCATACATGTAAGGATCGATATAGTCGCGGCCAATCCCGAAGGTGCCTGAACCGGTGCGGCCAACGGAGCTACGCCCCGTTGCAAAAGGCTGTTCGATACCGTCTACGTCGATAGAGACACGGTTATCTTCCAGGCCACGGATGTTATAACCGGTATAACCACCACGGTCGCCAGTGTAGCCGCTTTTGCCGGTGTTACTACCGCCTGCGGCGCCCGGCGCGCTAACCAGCGGCTGATAACGCATAATTGAACCGAAATCATTACCACCCTGCTTTTGCATTTCTTCAGCTGAGATGGTGTTACGGCTGCCAGCAACCAACGGTTGTTTCGGTGCAGTAACGGTCATCACCGGTTCATTGGTGGTGGTTTTCTTGCCTGAAATGGTCAGATCTTGATTATCGCTGGTCGCTGCATAGCCACAAGCCGCGTGAATCGCTGACGCTAAGATCGCCGTTTTGAAAAGACGCTGGTGAGTTAACCCCGAAAATAATGAGGACATAGACGCGAAATACCTGGTTAATTGTTAGTATTCGCTCACTTGCTTGCTGCCAGAAAACCACAGGTTTTGTATATAAAACCGTAAAAAGTTACAGACTTTTTTTATGTTATAAATGATTTCGTCAGGAATGTAATGTAAGTGGTAATCATTATCAATAGCATTTACACTAAGATGTATCTTAGACAGCACAATTTGTTAACCATAGTTAACTTATTACTAATCAATTAATTAAGATGAGCGATGACATGGCACAGAAACCCGCGGTGAATATTCATTACTGTACGCAATGCAACTGGTTGCTGCGTTCAGCGTGGATGGCGCAGGAGTTGCTGCATACTTTTGCTGATGATTTAGCTTCGGTGACGTTACAACCCGGCACCGGTGGCGTGTTTGAAATCACCATCGATGGCAACGTGATTTGGGAACGCAAGCAGGAAGGCGGCTTCCCCGATGCGGCGGCGTTAAAGCAGCGGGTGCGGGATTATTGCTTCCCGGATCGGGAGCTGGGCCATGTGGATAAGAAAAAAAACTAGCGAGCTGAATCGTAGCGGCGCGATTTATCGCGCTCTTTTACAACCGCACCGCAGCCAAAAACGCGCGATAAATCGCGCCGCTACGCCACTTCATGTTCCAGCGGCCACAGCAGGCGATCCTGCGCGGTGCTCAACGCAACAATCGCCGGATGGTAAATCGCGAAGGGTTCCGCCAGTGGACACACCATATATCTGCCCTGCGCACTGGGGATAAACTCCGATCGCGGTAAAAAGGCTGCACCATCAAACCCCTGCTCCATCATTTCCAGCACCAGACGGGGTTCGGATACCTTGATACTGATGTTCACCTGTTCAAGGCTACTGAACAGCTTACTGCGCAGCACTTCATAGGTTCCTTCCCCACCAATGCGGTGTAGCAGAATCAGCGGAATGCCGCTGAGATCGGCAAACTGCAACGCTTTTCCCGCCAGCATTGGCGCGTAATGTGAAGAGATCACCGCAATGGTATCAATCGGTTCCAGCTCACGCACAAACCACGCCTGACGATCGCCAGGGGTTTGCATCAGCGCAATATCAACGGTGTTATCCAGCAGCATCGCTTCCAGATGGCTGGAGTCAGACACGATAACGTTAATATCCCAGTCGGGGCGGTTGCGGTAGTAATCCATCAGGATGGTATTGAAATAGCGCAGATACAGGTAGGAGATACCGATATTCACCCGACGCTGCTTACGCGTGGCAATGGTGATGGTCTGACGCTTCAGTTGATTGACCCGGCTCAGGATGTCGCATGCCTGACGATAAAGAAAAGTTCCGGCCTCGGTCAGCACCATACGGCGTGGGGTGCGGGTAAACAGCGGCGAACCAATTTCCTCTTCCAGTTCCTGGAGACGTTTACCCAGCGGCGGTTGTGCGATGTTCAATAGCTTTGCGGCTTTACTGATGGAGCCCTGTTCCGCTATTGTGCAAAAGTAATGCAATCGTTTGAGATCCATGATGCTCCGCGCCTCCTCGCGCCTGATACGACATGGCTAACCCCGATCCAACCGCGGCTGTCGTACTGCTTAATGAATAAACATCGTCCACAGATGGCTGATCGGCATCACCAGCACCAACGCGGGTAACATATTCGCCACCGGGAATGATTTAATTCCGGCGATACGGAAACCCGCCGCCAACATGATAAATCCACCCGCCGCGGTAAAGTCACTCATCATGGTTGCGGTGGTGTGCGGCATAATCAGTACTGCGGCTGACGCCAGCACCAGCTGAATGATGAGCTGTGGTACGGCAATCACCGCTACCGCATAACCCAGCAAGGTAGCAAAAATCGCGGCGGTGAAGATATCCATAATGGATTTAACAAACAGGATATTGGGATCGTGTGTCATCCCTTCGGTCATCGCTCCGATAATGCCGGTACCGCTGGCGCAGAACAACACCATAATCGCCACGTACTTCTCGGTAAAGGCCGCGCCCGTCAGACCGGTTTCGGTTTGTTCACCCTGGAAACGCCCAACCAGCCCTTTTGCCAGATTACCGAGGCGGCCAATTTTCTCCTCCAGAAACACCAGTTCACCGAGAGCGGCACCGATAATCAGCGCCAGAATCACCGCCGGTAAGCTGTGAATCTTACCAATCAATACGATCCCGAGGCCCATCGACGACAGGCCGAAGGTCATCGGCAGTGCTACGCGTAAGCGTTCCGGCACTTTGGTGCCGAGAAAAGCGCCTGCCATCCCACCAATCAGCACGGCGCTGCCGTTGACAAAGGGTCCCACTACCATAATTTACTCCTTAGGCTTCATTATGTTTTTCACCCCAGCGCTTCAGGTTGCCGACGTCGAGATCAAACAGGTCGAGGGCACGCGATACACTGTGATGCACCATTTCATCCACGGATTGTGGCTTCTGGTAAAAGGCCGGAACCGGCGGGTAAACGATCCCGCCCATTTCCGTCACTGCTGCCATATTGCGGATGTGCACCAGATTGAGCGGCGTCTCACGTACCATCAGCACCAGCCGACGCCGCTCTTTCAGGATCACATCTGCTGCACGGGTCAGCAGATTGCCGGTCAGCCCATGTGCGATGGACGCCAGCGAATTCATTGAGCAGGGCGCAATCAGCATGCCGAGGGTCTTAAACGAGCCGCTGGAGATCGAGGCGCCGAGATTGCTGATGCTGTGCACCTCATCCGCCAAATCGGTAATCTCCTGCCGCTGCCAGGTGGTTTCCATGGAACGCGTCACCTCTGCACCTTTGGTCACCACCAGATGCACCTCAATATCCTGATCGCGCAGCAGTTGCAGCGCCTTCATGCCGTACTGAAAACCGGATGCGCCACTAATGCCGACGATAATGCGCCTTCTGCTCACTACAACCTCACTTACTCAAAATCGGGAAGGAAACGTTTTACATCTACCTCTTTGAACTTCGAACGTTCAAAGTGGGCTTTCATATGCCACGGCACGGTGCAGTCAAAGATGGTTTTGGTGGTCATCCCTTGCTGGGTAATGCTGGCGCTGTAGCCTGGCTGCTGCGATGGGTCGAGCGGATGGCAACGCACCCCGGCGATGGTGGCGATATCGACATCGCCCTGGAAGCGGGTCTGCATGGCCCACAGAATGTCGTCGGTGTCGAACACGTCCACGTCGTCATCCACCAGAATGACGTGTTTCAGTTCTGAGAACGCGGCAAAAGCAATCAGGGCAGCCTGACGCTGACGACCTTCATCCACTGGCGCAGATTTTTTAAACTGGATCACCGCCAGCAGTTTGCCGCCACCGGAGGTGTGCGCATTGACGTTCAGCACACGGCCTGGCATCGCGCGTTCCAGCATATCGAGAATACTGGCTTCGGTCGGGATACCGGCCATGCTGACGTGTTCGCCGCTTGGACCAAGGGTGGTTTGCAGAATCGGATGTTTACGGTGCGTCACCGCTTTCACCTTGATAACCGGCAGCTCGGCTTTCGCTTCGCCGGTATAACCCGGGAATTCCGGCATCGCTTTGCCGGTGTTAGTGTTCTGGTCTTCACGCACCCGCACATTTGGCAGCAGTTCGCCTTCAATCACGATTTCAGCGTGTGCAATGGCTTTCTCGTTGATGCTGACACAGGGAGCCAGTTCCACCGGTTTGCCACGTAATGCACCGGCAATGCTCAGCTCGTTAAAGCCCAGTGGAGTTGTTGGCGGCTCAAAGCAGGCGGCGATTTCGATTGCCGGGTCAACACCGATGCTGATGGAGATCGGCAGCGGTTTGCCGGCTTTTTCGGCTTTCTCACGGAAGGCATCAATATGGCGGCCTGGAGTCAGCCACATCGACAGTTCGTCGCGGCTCTGGATGCACAGACGGTGAATGGTGATATCCGATTCGTGAGTTTCCGGGTCGGAGGCGTAGCACATCCCCATAGTGAAGTAAGGACCGGCATCCTCTTCGGTATTGGTTGGCGCAGGCAGCAGGGTACGCAGATCAAACTCAGGGTCTTCCGCGTAATGCACCACTTCCTGACACAAGGGTTTCTCGCTGATCACTACCGGTGCCACCGCGTGATGCACCGAATCTTTCAGCAGAAAACCAAGTTTTTCCGGCGCGCAATCCAGCAGATGACCAACACGTTCACGGGTGGACATCAGGCCGGTCACCACGCGCACATCAGGAAAACCTTTCACCTTGTTGAACATCATCGCCGGGCCTTTGCGCGTCGGACGTTCACAGGTGCCGCCAGCACCAACATAGCGGTATACGCCGGAGAGTTCCGCATGGGGGTCGACTTCGGTATCGGTACTGACGAATTCGCCTTTCAGACTTTGCAGCAATGCGATAGCCGAACGCAGATCATGCACCGGCTGTTTTTTTGTTTCAGACATATTCTTTTCCCTTAACGCTTCAGAGTGAATGCGATGAGGGGAAAGTAGCGCTGAATAATTGCGGGAAAAACTACCGTTTATATTTACCACCCAAACCTTTTTGGTTTGGATGATATTTATGCTACACGTTTGTTTTTATTTGTTTATTTAAATAAAACAATATTGCAACAAATTTTGGCGTAAAAATGATTTAGATCAACTCTTTGCAATTTTTTCCGCAGCTTCGTTCAGTGCGGAAATCACAATATTCAATGCATCTTCAGAAATATTTTCCTGCGCCAGACGATGATTTAACGTGAATTTAATATTGTGAATTGCCTGTTCTACTGCCGGAATGCTGCGATTATTGACCAGAATAGCCAGCGAGGTTAAGCGGCTAATAATGGTATCCACATTTTCACGATTTTCAGCCAGCAGCGCGCGGCCACTGTCGTTAAGCGTGTAGGCTTTACGCGACTCCTGCGCATCCACCACGCGAATGGCATCGGTTTCTTCCAGCAGCGTCAGGTTGGGGTAGATAATACCGGGACTGGGGGAGTATTCCCCTTTGGAGAGTTCTTCAACCGATTTGATCAGCTCATAGCCGTGAGCGTCGCTCTGGGCAAGAAAGTGCAGCATCAACAGGCGGATATCGCTGGCATCAAGCATACGTTCCCGACGCTTTTTGCGTGCGCCTGCACAAAATGCACGCTGGGCGTGGTCGCCGTGCCAGGGAGAGTCGCGATGCTGTTTCATTGCCTGCCTGAGGGGTCGGTTAAGGGAGGTTGATAGTAGTCTGCCGCCTGGCAAAATTCAACACAGGCGGCAACTGGACGGGCAAGAGTCGGTTATTTCTGATGCCAGTAGGCGACAGCGCGAACAAAATCGGTATCTGCACCGCGACGCTGGGTAAAGTAATCGCTCAGCAGTTTCACCGCCTCACCTTCCCCGGTCAGCCAGATAAAGTATTCCTCGCTGGGGATGGAGATCTGATCCAGCTTTGCAATCAGCGCGCCGAGGTTATCGCTCTGCATGGTGCCGCTGCCCAGCCAGCTAATATTCACACCGTCGCGATCGCCCAGATAATCACGCCCGGTGGCCTCATCAACAAACGCCAGCAGATGCACCTCCTGCGCCTCAACTTCCGCCAGACGGCGTTTGATAGCGGGCAGACCGGTCTCATCAAAGACATAAACCTGGCAGTCATAATCAACCGGGACCACACAGGAACCACGCGGGCCACCCATCGCCAACTGATCGCCCGGCTGCGCGTCGTTAGCCCAGCTACTGGCGACGCCGCCATCGTGGATATAGAAATCGAGGGTTAGCGAATCGACACCGTTAAATTCCAGCGGGGTGTAATCACGCGCGGCCGGACGTACGCCAGCAGGCCACACCACACCTTCGTCGGTCATGGTCGGCAGTGTCAGCGCGCTACCCGGCTCCGGGAAGAACACTTTGATGTGGTCATCATAAGAAGGCGAGTTAAAACCGGCCAAATCGCTGCCGGTAAAAACGATACGCCAAAATTGTCCGGCAATGCGTGTTTTGCTCGCTACGGTAATGTGGCGAAAACGCAGTTCATTGCGTACGCGACGGGGTGCGCGTGGGTTGGCCGAAGAGGTCTGTTTTCTCAAGTCATATCTCCCTGCGAGGATCAGCCGAGCATAATGCCGCCGTCCACCGCAATTTGTTGTCCGGTAATAAAGTCGTTTTGTATTAAGAACAGATAAGCGCTGGCGAGTTCATCAATCTCAGCGGTGCGTCCCAGCGGAATGATCTCAGCAAAGTGCTGCCGGGTTTGTTCCACCTGCTCCGCCGCCTGCTGTCGCCAGAACGGCGTCACCGTCCAGGTAGGGGCGACACAATTGACGCGCGCTTTGGGTGCCAGCTCCACCGCCAGGCCCTGCGCCAGCGACACAATGCCCTGATTACCCACATAACTGGCGCAGGCATCCTGAGCGCGGCCGCCGGTACCGGCGGTGAAGGTCAGAGAACCACCTGCCCGCACTTTTTCTGCCGCCAGTTTGCCAATCAGCACATTGGTGAGGAATTTTGAGTAAATCACTTTCTCAATCAGCGCCATATCGGCGCTAAGGAAACCACCGCCCATCGCATCGCCGACCATCGAAACCAGATGATCGAAGGCAGTGAGCTGTTTAAACGCACTGCGCAGTGCGTCATGATCGTGTGCATCGACCACCAGCGTCGCTACCTGAGCGCCCTGCTGCGTCAGCGTGGCTTGCGCCTGTGCCAGACGTTCGGCATTGCGACCGAGAAGGGTCAGTTGCGCCCCCTGCGCTGCCGCCAGTTGAGCCACCTGCCAGCCAATGCCGGAGCTGCCGCCAACCACCACCAGATGTTTAGCCTGTAATGATGCCATTCCCTGCTCCTCAGAATGCAGCCAGCGCTTCAGCCGCCAGTTCAGCCACCAGCGAATCGTTCGCGCCATGTGCCCCGCTCACGCCTACCGCGCCAATCACCTCGCCGTGCAACCACAGCGGAATGCCGCCTTCCAGCGGCGTCACACCCGGTGTGGCAAGAAAACTCGGGCTGCCGCTGTTGATAAAGCTTTCAAACTCTTTCGAAGGAGCGCGCAGCAACGCGGCAGTCCGCGCTTTACCCTGCGCGACACTTGGGCTGATGCCAATTGCCGCATCGCTGCGGTCAAGACTGACCAACTCACCGGCGCGATCCACCACCGCTACGCTGATATGCCAGTCATGCTGTGCAGCGGTTTCCAGTGCTGCCGAGATAACGGTACGTGCCGCCGCCAGCGAAATCGAGTGATAGGTCCGGGCCAGCCCTGCGCTGGTCGATTCAGGTTTTTTTTCCATTATTTTGCCTCGCGTCGGGCGTCAGAAGCCCGCGCATGAATCAAATATGAAAGCGAAACTCATTCTCATCTGACGCAGGACAGAATAGTTATGATATATCTTAAGCGCAATGCCGAAAAATGCTATCTACGTACGCAGATATATCCAGCTATCCGTAGCGGCGCGATTTATCGCACGAAATTTAGTGCAGCCAGATTCCCTCATCCCGGCCTTCTCCCGCCAGCGGGAGAAGGAGAAGTGCAACCTATTTACTCCGCTACGCCAGCGCATACACAGCTTTACACACCAGACCTTTCTCATTTCATTAGCAACTGCTATAAAGTATAGCAATTGCTATATCAGATCGATTTTCAATCACTTCGGGACTGACGGTATGAAAATGATGAAAGGAATCGTGCTCGGCGCGCTGCTGAGCACGTTGTTCAACCCCGGCGCTTACGCCCGCGAAAAACTGAAGGTCATCACCACCTTTACGGTGATCGCCGATATGGCGAAAAACGTCGCCGGGGATGCCGCAGAGGTAAGTTCCATCACCAAACCGGGGGCAGAAATTCATGAATACCAGCCGACGCCAGGCGATATCAAACGCGCGCAGGGTGCTCAGCTGATTCTCGCCAACGGGATGAACCTCGAACTGTGGTTCCGTCGTTTTTATCAGCACTTAAAAGATGTGCCCGAGGTTATCGTCACCCAGGGCGTGACACCGATGGGCATCACCGAAGGCCCGTACAACGGCAAACCGAATCCTCACGCCTGGATGTCACCCGATAACGCGCTGATTTACGTCGATAATATTCGCGATGCGCTGGTGAAATACGATCCAGACAATGCGGCGATCTATCAGCGCAACGCCGCCGCTTACAAACAAAAAATCACTGATACGCTGCAACCACTGCGTCAGCAGGTGGCACAACTGCCGGAAAACAAACGCTGGCTGGTGTCGAGCGAAGGTGCATTTTCCTATCTGGCGCGCGATCTGGGGCTGAAAGAACTCTATCTGTGGCCGATTAATGCCGATTCGCAAGGCACACCACAGCAGGTACGTCGGGTGATTGACCGCGTGCGTGCGGATCAGATCCCCGCCGTGTTCAGTGAAAGCACGGTATCCGATAAAGCGGCACGTCAGGTGGCACGCGAAACCGGCGCGCATTATGGCGGCGTGTTGTATGTCGACTCGCTGAGCGGCCCTGATGGCCCGGTGCCGACCTATCTCGACCTGCTCAACGTCACCACCCGCACCCTGGTGCAGGGCATCAAAGACGGTTTGAAGGAGTAATCCATGACAAAGCTGCCAGCGATTAGCGCTTCCGGGGTCAGCGTCACTTACCGTAACGGACACACGGCGCTGCGTGAGGCCAATTTTAACGTACCAGGCGGCTCGATCGCTGCCCTGGTCGGGGTTAACGGTTCCGGCAAATCAACGCTGTTCAAAGCGGTGATGGGCTTTGTGCGCCTGGCACAGGGAGAAATCCGCATTCTCGGCATGCCGACGCGCCAGGCGCTGCGGCGCAATCTGGTCGCCTACGTGCCCCAGGCCGAAGAGGTTGACTGGTCCTTTCCGGTGCTGGTCGAAGACGTGGTGATGATGGGGCGTTATGGCCATATGGGGATGCTGCGTATCGCCAAAGAGCACGATCACGCCATCGTCAATGCCGCTCTGGAACGGGTTGATATGCTGGCCTTTCGCCAACGCCAGATTGGCGAGCTGTCCGGTGGGCAGAAAAAACGCGTGTTTCTGGCACGCGCGATAGCACAGCAGGGAGAAGTCATCCTGCTGGATGAACCTTTCACCGGGGTGGATGTGCAGACGGAGGCGAAGATCATCAGCCTGCTGGGTGAGCTGCGAGACGAGGGCAAAACCATGCTGGTATCGACCCATAACCTCGGTTCCGTTACCGAATTCTGTGACTACACGGTGATGGTGAAAGGCACGGTACTGGCAAGCGGCCCAACTGCCACCACCTTCACGGCGGAAAATCTCGAACGTGCCTTTAGCGGGGTGCTGCGCCATGTGGTGCTGAACGGCTCGGAAGACCGCATCATCACCGATGATGAACGGCCGTTTGTGTCACATCTGCCGCCAGGCAGTGAGAGGGCCTGACTATGCAATGGCTGATGGAACCCTTTACCTACCAATACATGCTGAACGCCATGTGGGTATCGGCACTGGTCGGCGGGATATGCGCTTTTCTCTCCTGCTACCTGATGCTGAAAGGTTGGTCGCTGATTGGCGATGCGTTGTCGCACTCGATTGTGCCCGGCGTGGCAGGCGCATATATGCTCGGTTTACCCTTCGCCCTCGGTGCCTTTCTCTCGGGAGGATTGGCCGCGGGCAGCATGTTGTTTCTCAACCAGCGTACTCGCTTAAAAGAGGATGCGATTATCGGTCTGATTTTCTCCTCGTTCTTCGGCCTCGGGCTGTTTATGGTGTCGCTAAATCCGACAGCGGTGAATATCCAAACCATTGTATTAGGTAACATTCTCGCCATCGCTCCCGCCGATATCCTGCAACTGACGCTGATTGGCGCAGTCTCCATTTGCGTGCTGTTTTTCAAATGGAAAGATCTGCTGGTGACCTTTTTTGATGAGAACCATGCGCGCGCCATCGGCCTCAATCCACAACGGTTGAAGCTGCTGTTTTTCACCCTGCTGGCGCTCTCCACCGTGGCAGCGCTACAAACTGTCGGCGCATTTCTGGTGATCTGCCTGGTGGTGACACCGGGGGCTACCGCCTGGCTGTTGACCGATCGCTTCCCGCGCCTGCTGGCTATCGCCGTGGCTATCGGCAGCGTCACCAGTTTTCTTGGTGCCTGGGCCAGCTATTATCTTGACGGTGCCACCGGCGGCATCATCGTAGTGGCGCAAACGCTGTTGTTTTTGCTGGCATTTGTCTTTGCTCCGCAGCAGGGGCTGCTGGCGCAACGCCGCCGCGCCCGCGCGCATCAGGAGGATATCCCATGCTGACGCTGCTGCTGGAACCTTTCCAGTTTGCCTTTATGAATCAGGCCTTGTTGATTGCGCTGGTGGTGGCAATTCCCTGCGCGTTGTTATCCGTGTTTCTGGTGCTGAAAGGCTGGGCCTTGATGGGCGATGCCATGAGTCATGCGGTGTTTCCGGGGATTGTGCTGGCGTGGATACTCGGTCTGCCACTGGCGCTGGGCGCTTTTGTTGCCGGCGTATTTTGCGCTGTCGCCAGCGGCTACCTGAAGGACAACAGCCGCATCAAGCAGGATACGGTGATGGGCATTGTGTTTTCCGGGATGTTCGCGGTCGGGTTGATTCTGTATATCGCCACCAAACCGGAAGTCCATCTGGATCATATCCTGTTCGGCGATATGTTGGGCATCACCCCCGGCGACATGGTGCAAACCACGCTTATCGCAGCGGTGATTTTGCTGATCATGGCGGTGAAGTGGCGGGATTTTTTATTGTTCTGCTTCGATCAACAACAGGCACAGGCCAGCGGCTTGCGCACCGGCTGGTTACATTACGGCCTGCTGTGCATGGTCGCGCTGACCATCGTCGCCACCATGAAGGCGGTGGGCATTATTTTGTCGGTGTCGTTGCTGATTGCGCCGGGGGCAATTGCCTTGCTGCTGACGCAACGCTTTTCACACGCGCTGATGGCGGCGGTGACGGTGGCGGTGCTGGTTTCGCTTAGCGGGGTGTATCTGTCGTTTTATCTGGATAGCGCACCTGCGCCCACCATCGTGGTGTTATTTTCCGCGGTGTTTATCGTCGCGTTTATCCGTGCCAGCTTGCTGGCGCGGCGGGCTGAACGTCAGACGCTACAAACTTAGTTTTGCAGCGCGTCGTTGTGACCACACTCCAGCATGCCGCCATTATTTTGCGGTAACGGGTTATCACCGGAAATCTCATGCTGTTGGCAGCTCTGGTGCGGATGCAAACCGGCTGGCGGTGAGAATGGTTCAGAGAGCTGAGCGCCGGCAATAGCCGAAAACGCGGTCAGCGCTGTCACAAGGAACAACGGTAAAAGTCGCATCATTTTTCTTCTCTTTAGTGGTCCGGGCTGGACCAGGAATGCAGGTGATTATTCAGCCTGATTCGGGGGCGTCAGGGTTTTACGCGGGGGATCAGGTTTCGATGGAGAATTTTACGCCGGTTATGGGAAGTATTTTATAAAATCGTGCGGTTTATCACAGTTCACCGCACGAATTATGCATTATCCGGCACTAACCGGAATGAAGAAGGTGCCGGTTAACAGATCCGGGGTGCTGTTTTTCAGATCAAGACGTAGCAGATCCTTGCCCTCACGACGGGCAACGCCCAACGCCGGTAGATGGATATAGTACATATCGGCGGTAAAGGCGTTGATCTGCTCCGGCGTACCCTGCCAGTCAATTTCCGCATACAAACCACTTTCACCGGTCCAGTTCACCGCATTACCCGGCAGCACATCACCATGCTGGCTTTCCAGCGCCTGAAACAGGCTGATATGTTGCTGGTCGGCGGAGCCTTCCCCCGGACTGAACTGAAAACCGAGCCAGCCTTTGTTCACATGCTGTCCGGCAAAAGCCACGAAATCGCGCGCATGTTGGGCGACCACATCACCATGATCGTGGATGTACTCCCCAAAACGACATTCCCACTCAATCACTTCACCGCACAGGCGCAACTCGGGCTTCTCCGCCAGCCGCACGTCAACCCAGCGATGCTGCGTGGGGATGCGACTGTGGAAATCCTTTAACTGAAGTTCCGGAATGCGGCGATATGCACCCGGGGTCAGCGAGAAATGGTTTTTGAACACGCGGGTGAAATTCTGTTGGTTATCAAAACCAAAACGCACGGCGATATCAATCAACGGCATACGCGTCAGGCGCAGCGCCATCGCTGACATGGTCAGACGACGCTTGCGGGTGTACGACGCCAGCGTTTGTCCGGTCATTTCTTTGAACATGCGCTGCATGTGCCATTTGGAATAACCGGATTTCAGGCTAATCAGATCGATGTTGAGTTCGTCGGTCAGGTTCGCTTCAATCCAGTCCACCAAATCGTTGATGTACTGTTTTTTCAGAGTCAGGCTGAGCATTTTCTGTGATGATCGAAAGGAAATGGAGACGCAGAATTGCGTATTCGGTCACACAAATATAACAAAAATGTATTGCTAATGTAAGGAAGGGTAAAGAAAGCGCAACGGGAAAAGCATTAATTGCTTAGTTCGCTAATATTTTCACCAGCAATGAATGCTGACGCAGATCACGTAGCGGCGCGATTTCTCGCGCAATTTCGTGCGCGATGTCAGAAAAAAACGCGCGATAAATCACGCCGCTACATTTTTGATCAATGCGAGCGCATCCCCGCGGCCGTCATCATCATACGAAACAGCGATGCCACCACACCGAGTGCCAGCACGCTTGCAGCGTAAATAATCACCAGCCACATCACCCGCTTCCAGAGTGGTGCTTTCACTTCAGTGTGTCCTGACATATCAATGATATCCTTCGTTGGCTTTCACTTTTCCCCGGAACACGTAGTAGCTCCAGAAGGTATACATCAGGATCACCGGGATAATCAGCAGCCCCCCCACCAGCATAAATGCCTGGCTGATCGCCGGAGATGCTGCCTGCCACAGGGTGATGGAAGGCGGAATGATATAGGGCCACACGCTTATCCCCAGGCCGGAAAAGCCGAGGAAAATAAGCAGCAACGTCAGCAGGAACGGACTGTAGTGTGCTTCGCGTTTGATGCCCCGCACAATGCCCCATGCACACACCAGCACCAATACCGGAACCGGCAGGAACCAGAACAGATTTGGCAGGCTGAACCAGCGTTGTGCAATGGCTTGATGGCTGAACGGCGTCCACAGGCTAATAATGCCGACAATCACCAGTAAGGCGATTACCAGCGGTGTTGCCAGCGCTGACATCTTACGATGCAGGTCGTGCTCGGTTTTCATAATCAGCCAGGTACAGCCAAGCAACGCATACGCCACCACCAGACCAACACCGCAGAACAGCGGGAACGGTGCCAGCCAGTCCAGGGGGCCACCCGCGAAGGTACGGCCACTGACCGGAAAGCCGTTGATGATGGCACCGACAGATACGCCCTGGCTGAAGGTGGCGAGAATCGAACCGCCGATAAAGGCTTTGTCCCAGAAAGGACGGTGTGATTCGGTTGCTTTGAAGCGGAATTCGAACGCCACGCCACGGAAAATCAGGCCAATCAGCATCACCGTCAGCGGGATGGTTAACGCGTCGGCAATCACCGAGTAGGCCAGCGGGAAGGCCCCGTACAGCCCGGCACCGCCGAGGATCAACCAGGTTTCGTTGCCGTCCCAGACCGGGGCCACGGTATTGACCATCATGTCGCGTTCAACCGCATCTTTGTTGAACGGGAACAGCAAACCGATACCGAGATCAAAGCCATCCATCACGATATACATCAGGATGGCGAAGACGATGATCGCAAACCAGATAATTGAAAAATCGATCATTTAGCGTTCTCCTTCCTGATGAGATACGGCAGACAGTGGACGTGCCGGGGTGTTGCTCTGACCCGGACCACCCGGATTCACATCGTGACCTTCACCGACTTTCGGCCCCTGCTTTATCAGACGCATCATGTAGACATAGCCCACACCGAATACCGAGCTGTACACGAGGATAAACGCCAACAGGCTGATGCTCATATGCAGGTCACCGTGGGCGGAAACCGCATCAATAGTGCGCTGCACGCCGTACACCACCCACGGCTGACGGCCAATTTCTGTGGTGAACCAGCCCGCCAGAATCGCCAGCAGTCCCGAGGGTCCCATTAGCAGCGCAAACCACAGGAATGGGCGCGACTGATACAGGCGGCCTTTGAAACGTAGCCACAGGCTGACCACGCCAAGGGTGATCATCAGCAAGCCCAGCGCCACCATCACGCGGAACGACCAGAAGACCACGGTGGAATTTGGCCGATCTTCTTTCGGGAACGACTTCAGTGCCGGAACCTGTTTATCGAGGCTGTGGGTCAGAATCAGGCTACCGAGATAAGGGATTTCCAGCGCGTATTTGGTGCGCTCCTGCTCCATATCCGGAATACCGAACAAAATCAACGGGGTGGCTTCACCTGGCGGATTTTCCCAGTGTCCTTCAATCGCCGCTATTTTCGCTGGCTGATGTTCAAGGGTGTTCAGACCGTGCGCGTCACCGATCATCGCCTGAATCGGCGAAACGATCAGCGCCATCCACAGCGCCATAGAAAACATCTTGCGAATGGCCGGGTTGTCATTCCCTTTCAACAGATGCCATGCCGCTGATGCCCCGACAAAAAAGGCGCTGGCGAGGAACGCTGCTGTCGACATATGCAGCAAACGATACGGGAATGAGGGGTTGAAAACGATTTTCAACCAATCCTGCGGCACCACGATACCGTTCTCAATGATGTAACCCTGTGGGGTATGCATCCAACTGTTGGACGCCAGAATCCAGAAGGTAGAGATGATGGTGCCCAGCGCCACCATGCAGGTGGCAAAGAAGTGCAGGCCCGGGCCGACTCGGTTCCAGCCGAACAACATCACACCGAGAAAACCGGCTTCAAGGAAGAAGGCGGTCAAGACTTCATAGGTCAGCAACGGGCCGGTGATGCTCCCCGCAAACTGTGAAAAGCCGCTCCAGTTAGTACCAAACTGATACGCCATCACCAGGCCAGAAACCACGCCCATACCGAAGTTGACAGCAAAGACTTTGGACCAGAAATGGTAGAGATCGCGATAGGTTTCGTTACGGGATTTCAGCCACAAACCTTCCAGCACCGCCAAAAAGCTGGCAAGACCGATGGTGATGGCCGGGAAAATGATATGAAAGGAGACAGTAAACGCGAACTGTATCCTTGCCAGGTGAAAAGCATCTAATCCGAACATTGCTTACCTCTTTGCCGCATATTGCACCAGGTTTTTACTTATAATTAACAAACAAAGCGCCACGAATTTATTTAGTGGCCGCTAAAGAAAAGGCGGTCCACTGTAAAAGGAAGTGATTCGAACAAAAATAAACAGTGAGGATTGATAAAACTATAACAGTATTTTTTGATTATGATCATTGCGCTGCAAAAACGCTATCCAACTGAATTAAAGACAAATATTGTTATTCATGGTGAAGGTGTTGTTTTATTTATTATTTATCGAAACGAGGGAATTAGTTAATTTCTGGTACAAATTCACCCGCGGCTGATCTGCTCGCCGCTAATTAAAACGCCAAAAATAAACCGTCTATTCACATCCATGCAGTTAACCCTCTGCGGCATGCGATTTGCCAGATGTTAAAAGCTGTGCTTTGTTAGAGCGGCAATACCATCTGGTTAATCAGCGAAGGAGAGGTTATGACACGTCTTACCGCACAGGATTTTCCGCAGGAACTGCTGGAGCTTTACGACTACTACGCCCACGGCAAAATCAGCAAACGCGAGTTCATCGCGCTGGCCGCGAAGTTCACCATCGCCGGGATGACGGGCGCGGCGCTGCTCAGCGCGATGAGCCCGAACTATGCGCTGGCGCAGCAGGTAGAATTTACCGATCCCGACATTGTCCCCGAATACATCCACTATCCATCGCCACAAGGCCACGGCGAAGTGCGCGGTTATCTGGTGCGTCCGGCGAAAACCAGTGGCAAAGTGCCTGCGGTGGTGGTGGTGCATGAGAACCGCGGCCTGAACCCCTATATCGAAGACGTGGCGCGCCGCGTAGCAAAAGCGGGCTATATCGCGCTGGCCCCTGATGGCCTGAGTTCAGTGGGGGGCTATCCGGGCAACGATGAAGAAGGCAAAGCGATGCAGGCGAAGATCGATCCGGTCAAGCTGATGAATGATTTCTTCGCGGCGGTAGATTTTCTGATGCACCACGAAGCGGGCACCGGCAAAGTCGGCATCACCGGTTTTTGTTATGGCGGCGGGGTCGCCAACGCCGCCGCCGTGGCCTTCCCGGAACTGGCCTGCGCGGTGCCGTTTTATGGCCGCCAGCCGAAGGCGGAGGATGTCCCGCGCATTCAGGCCCCGCTGCTGCTGCATTACGCTGAGCTGGATAAAGGTATCAATGAGGGCTGGCCGGCTTATGAAGCCGCATTGAAAGCCAATCATAAAGTGTATGAGGCGTACATTTATCCCGGCGTGAACCACGGTTTCCATAATGATTCGACACCGCGTTACGACAAGGCGGCAGCCGAGTTGGCGTGGAGCCGCACATTAGGATGGTTTGAAAAATATTTGCACGGTTAACTCATTCCGCACGTAGTGGCGCGATTTATCGCGCGGATTTTTCTGGCACCACGCACGGAACCGCGCGATAAATCGCGCCGCTACGCTCATCAGACATTGTCACGCACATCCAGAATCCGGTGCAGGTTGCTTTCCAGCCAGTCAGCCAGACCAATCACCTGTCCTTCCACCTCACGTCCGAGTTCCGTGAGGTGATACTCCACATGCGGCGGCACCACGTCATAGGCAATGCGTTGCACAAAGCCATCTTCTTCCATATAGCGCAGCGTCTGTGCCAGCATGCGTTCGCTGACACCACCAATCCTGCGTCGCAGTTCGCTAAAACGCAGGGTTTCCTCACGTAGCGCCAGCAGCACCAGCACGCTCCAGCGGCTGGTAATGCGTTTCAGCACCTCACGCGACGGGCAATTCACGTTAAGCAATTCACCACGACTAAATTTTTCACTCAGGTTTTCAGACATTTAATGTCATCCCTTCAAACTAACAAATCTGTAAGTACTTACTAAAAGTTAGTTTATCTCCTAACCTGATGGCATACCAGTTCAAACTGAAGGAGAACAACATGATTGCGATTACAGGTGCCACCGGTCAGCTTGGCCGTTTAGTGATTGACGCGTTACTGAAAAAAGTCCCGGCCAGTGAAGTGATTGCCGCCGTTCGCTCGCCAGAGAAGGCTGCCGATCTGGCTGCGGTGGGCGTGACGCTGCGTACCGCGGATTACAGCCAGCCAGAGACGCTGAAAACGGCCTTTGCCGGTGTCGACAAACTGTTGCTGATTTCCTCCAGCGAAGTGGGACAGCGAGAAGCTCAGCACAAAGCGGTGATTGACGCGGCCAAAGCGGCTGGCGTGGGTTTTATTGCCTATACCAGCCTGCTGCATGCGGATACCACGCCGCTGGGTCTTGGTGTCGAGCACAGAGCCACCGAAGCGCAGCTCAAGGCTTCCGGCATTCCGTTCGCGCTGCTGCGCAACGGCTGGTACACCGAAAACTATGCTGCCAGCATCCCACCGGCACTGGCGCATCATGCGTTTATCGGTTCGGTAGGTGAAGGCCGCATCGCCTCGGCCGCGCGTGCTGACTACGCGGCAGCGGCAGCGGAAGTGATCAGCCGTGACGATCAGGCGGGTAAAATCTATGAGCTGGCAGGTGACGACAGCTATACCCTGGCAGCATTCGCGGCAGAAATTGCTAAGCAGTCCGGCGAGAAGGTGGATTATGTCAACCTGCCGCAGGCTGACTTCGCCGCAGCGCTGAAAGGTGCGGGCTTGCCGGACGGCCTGGCAGAGATGCTGGCGGATTCAGATGCCGGTGCTGCACAGGGTGGATTGTTTGATAACAGCAAAACCCTGAGTCAGCTGATTGGGCGTCCGACCACCGCTTACGCGGAAGTCATCAAGGCGGCGTTAGCGAAATAGGTGCTGGCTGTTGCCCTCATCCCGGCCTTCTCCCGCAAGCGGGAGAAGGAGATGTGCAATATGCCAATGCATCGCCTCTCCCGCTTGCGGGAGAGGGTTAGGGTGAGGGCCATCACACCTTACCCTCCAGCCAGCGCAGTGCCTGCTGCGCACGCCCTGACAGCGGCCATTCGGCGCGATGGATCAACCAAATGGTATCCACCAGCGACACGCCGCAACGCTCTACCTGAATCGCATCCTGACGGGCAAACGCCAGCCGCGCCGATTGTGGGATCACCGCAAACCCCAACCCAAGCGCCACCGGTTCAAGGATCAAACTGATCTGATTACTGAAACCTCGCTGCGGCAAATTCCGTACTCCCGGATTGCCGGGAAAACGGCGGCTTAGCAAACGCGTCGCCATCGCCTGACCATCAGGATGATCGATATAACCCAGCGTTTCCAGATCCGCCCAGCTATGGATCTTCACCCCGGCGGGCACCACCAACTCCAGCGGCTCCTCGGCGAATTTCTCCGCCACCAGCCGTTTATCATCCGGCTTTTGCGTCACCAGCCCCATTTCGTAGCGGTTATGCAGCACCGCATCTATCACCTCACTATCCGGTGCAAAACGATGCCGAATACTGAGATCCGGGTACTGTTGCTGAAGTTCCAGCAGCAGCGGGTAGAGGCGCAGACCGATGCTGCCCGGTGAAATCAGGCTGACTTCGCCACAGGTCAGATCCTCTTCGCTTAAACGCAGCGTCAGATGGCGCTGAGCGCGATCCACTTCCTGACAATAATCCAGCAGCGCCAGTCCGGCGGGTGTCAGCTCCAGCGGGCGTTTGCTGCGCAGGATCAACGGCCCCAGTTGCTGCTCCAGATGGCGGATGTGCTGACTTACCGCCGCCTGGGTAATCCCCAGCCGATCCGCGCTGTCAGTAAAACTCCCAAATTCCGCCAGCATGGCGAATGATTTTAACCACTGTGGATTGAACATAATGAAATTTTATAAAACCCATAACTGAATCACTGTTTTCATTATACTTGTTGCGCAGTAGCCTGTAGATCTTTTCGACAAATGGAGAACGCAGATGACTGCTCCTTACCCGCGTACCTTTTCCCATATTGGCCTGTCGGTCACCGACCTCGACGCGGCCGTCAAGTTTTATACCGAAGTGATGGGCTGGTACCTGATTATGCCGCCGACCGAAATTCAGGAAGATGATTCCGCGATTGGCGTGATGTGCAGTGACGTATTTGGCGGTGGCTGGGAGAAATTCCGCATCGCGCATCTCTCCACGGGCGATCGCGTTGGGGTAGAAATCTTCGAATTTAAAGCGGCGGAAAAACCAGAGAACAACTTCGAATACTGGAAAACCGGCGTGTTCCATTTCTGCGTCCAGGACCCGGATGTTGAAGGTCTGGCAGCGAAAATCGTCGCCGCTGGCGGCAAACAGCGTATGCCGGTGCGTGAATATTTCCCCGGCGAGAAGCCGTACCGCATGGTGTATATGGAAGATCCATTCGGCAACATCATTGAGATCTACAGCCACAGCTACGAGCTGACCTACTCGGCAGGTGCTTATGTTTAACCTGCCTGACGACTGGCGCGGCTGGGTATGGCAAGGCGGCAACACGCCGAATGATTTACAGGATCGTTATCTGACGACCGCCCCTTTAGCACCCGGCGATGTACTGGTACAGAACGCAGCGATTGGCCTCAATCCGGTGGACTGGAAGGTGCTCGGCAGCCAAATCGGCAAGGTGCCCGGCGTGGATGGCGCAGGTACCGTGGTGGCGATTGGCCCGGAGGTCGATCAACGCTGGCTTGGTACGCGCGTGGCTTATCACCAAAGCCTGCAACGTCCTGGCAGTTTTGCCGAATTCACCCCGATCGCCGCTCAGGTGTTGATGCGCGTCCCGGACGCCATCGATTTTGCCACCGCTGCCGCCTTCCCCTGCCCGGCCCTTACCGCCTGGCAGGCGATTGAGAAAGTACCTGCACAACCGGGTGCCCCGCTGTTGATTGCCGGTGCCGGTGGTTCCGTCGGGCATTTTCTGGTGCAACTGGCGCAGGCTCGCGGATTTGAAGTGACAACGCAAAGCAGCGAACGTCACTTTTCACGTCTGCAAGCACTGGGGGCGAAGCACACGCTCAGCGATCCCCGGCAGAATGCCACGCGTTTCTATGCCGTGATTGATGCCATCAGCCCGGAACATGCCGCCAGTCTGGCCGATCTGTTACTGGCAAACGGCCATCTGGTCTGCATTCAGGGCCGGGTTGAGCAGTGGCCCTGCACACCGTTCGGGCGTGCGTTGTCGCTACACGAAGTGGCGCTGGGCGCGTTGCATCTGCATGGTGACGCGCAGCAGTGGCATACGTTGACGCAACAAGGTGAACGTATGCTGGCACAAATCACGCAGGGAACCTTACACAGCGAGTTACTGCTGCATTTTCCTTACGACCAGCTACCTGCACAGTTGCAGGCGTTACAGCATCGTAACTTCAGCGGCAAACAGATTATTTTGCTTTAACCATATTAAGAGGTTGTTATGTCAGGGCTATTTTCTCCGTTCACGCTGAAAGACGTGACGCTGCGTAACCGTATCGCGATTCCACCAATGTGCCAGTACAGCGCCATTGATGGTCTGAGCAACGAATGGCACTACGTTCATTACAGTAGCCAGGCGCGCGGCGGAGCCGGTCTGGTGATTGTTGAAGCCACCGCAGTATCACCAGAAGGCCGCATCACCCCGGCCTGTTTGGGGATATGGAACGATACCCAGGCCGAAAAACTGGCACGTATCGCGCGGGAGATTAAAGCCGCAGGCGCGGTGCCCGGCATCCAGATTGGTCATGCCGGACGTAAAGCCAGCGCCAATAAGCCGTGGGAAGGTGACGATCATATCGCGGAAAGCGACGCCAACGGCTGGGAAACCCTCTCCCCATCGGCCATCGCCTTTGGTAACAACCTGCCGCGCGTGCCAAAAGCCATGACGCTGGATGACATCAAACGCGTGCGCGATGATTTCGTCAGTGCCGCCAAACGTGCGCGTGACGCCGGTTTCGAATGGCTGGAGTTGCACTTCGCCCACGGCTATCTGGCGCAGAGTTTCTTCTCAGTCCACGCCAATCAGCGCACTGACGAATATGGCGGCGATGCCTTTGGCCGCAGTCGTTTCCTGCGTGAAACCTTTGATGCGGTTCGTGACGTGTGGCCAGAAAACCTGCCGCTGACCGCACGTTTTGGTGTGCTGGAGTTTGATGGCCGCGACGAAGAGACAATGCAGGAAGCCCTCACCCTGACCAAATACTGGCGCAGCAACGGCATGGACCTGTTGAGCGTCAGCATGGGCTTCTCTACCCCGGATGCCAATATTCCCTGGGGCAGCCCGTTTATGGCCCCGATCGCCGAGCGTGTGCGCCGTGAGGCTGACATTCCGGTTGCCTCCGCCTGGGGTATTGATACGCCGCACATCGCCAACGCCACCATTGAACAAGGTCAACTGGACCTGGTGATGGTTGGTCGTGCGCACCTGAAAAACCCGCACTGGCCGTATCATGCTGCGCTGGCGCTGGGTAAAAGTGAGCCGTCGTGGGTGCTACCGGCACCGTATGCCCACTGGCTGGAGCGCTACAGGGTCAGTGAAGGTTAAGTTTTACACTTTCCGTAGCGGCGCGATTTATCGCGCATGTTTTAAAAGACACGCGATAAATCGCGCCGCTACGGGTTGCCGCTGCGTTTGCCATCAATTGATCAATATTTCCCGCCAGATTTTGCCCGCCAATGGCGTTTTTCTTATTTACAGATAATTCTGCCTGCTTATTTATAGCTTCATTTCAAATGCTGTTTTCATTTCCTGAAATATAGAGCATTGTTATCGCTGAAAAATCGCCAAAATAGCCGATCAATCGACATGATTTATTACGTTCATAGATATTTCGCATTGTTGCCCTGAGGGTTGAGAGATCTATAATTTGCACTTTGTATAAACCGGAGTTTCCAGGAGGCCGCTATTAATACTAACCAACAGCAAAATAATGCGTTCGAGGAAAAACGTACTGATGCTGAACTGGAGTATCAATACGATCCTCACGAGCTAATTCTTGAAGGCATGGAGGATTCGGAGCCGGAGCCGGAGCTGATTGAAGGCCTGCCCGCCCCGGATGCGCTGACGCCTGCCGATCGTTATCTGGAGCTTTTCGAGCATGTACAAATGTCGCGGATATTTGCCGACAGCAAAACCTTTCCCGATTGTGCGCCGAAATATGATCCGCTGGATATTTTAATCCACTATCGCCGCCGGAAACGTTCTGCCCAATTCGATCTCACTAAGTTCGTGCATGATCATTTTTATCTGCCGCAGCACCATGAAAGTTTTTATGTATCGAACCCGGATAAAACCCTGACAGAACATATTGATGAGTTGTGGCCGGTGTTAACTAAAATGCCGCAACAACATATGCCGCACTCGTCGCTGTTGCCACTGCCGAAACCTTATGTGGTGCCGGGGGGACGCTTTGGTGAGACCTACTACTGGGATTCTTACTTCACCATGCTCGGTCTGGCGGAGAGTGGGCGCGACGACTTACTGCGCGATATGGCGGATAACTTCGCCTGGCTGATTGATAACTATGGCCATGTGCCCAACGGCAACCGCACCTATTATCTCAGCCGCTCGCAACCGCCTGTGTTTGCGTTGATGGTGGAGCTGTTTGAAGAAGACGGGATTCGCGGCGCGAAACGTTATCTCGACCATCTGATGAAGGAGTATCAGTTCTGGATGGACGGTGCCGGATCGCTGATGCCCGATCAGGCCTACCGCCATGTGGTGCGTATGCCCGATGGTTCGTTGCTGAATCGCTACTGGGACGACCGCGACACGCCGCGTGATGAATCCTGGATTGAAGATGTGGAAACCGCCAGCAAATCAAGTCGTCCGGCCAATGAGGTTTACCGCGATTTGCGTGCCGGAGCGGCTTCCGGCTGGGATTACTCCTCCCGCTGGCTGCGCGATCCCCACCGCCTGGCGAGCATTCGCACCACACAGTTCATCCCGGTCGATCTGAACGCGTTTCTCTACAAACTGGAGTTGATGATCTCCACCTTGTCGCACGCCAAAGGCGAGGAGCTGACCGCTCTGGCATGGCAGAAAAAGGCCGAAGTGCGTAAGCGTGCGATTCATCGTTATCTGTGGGATAAAACCGCCGGGGTGTATCGCGATTACGACTGGCGTCGCCAACGTTTTGGTGCCTTCACGGCGGCGGCGGCGGTGCCGCTGTTCCTCGGCTTATCGACGCCTGAGCAGGCACATTTGCAGGCGGTGGCATTGCGTCAGTTACTGTTGACTCAGGGCGGGCTGGTGACCTCAATGGTGGAAAGCGGTGAGCAGTGGGATAAACCCAATGGCTGGGCACCGCTGCAATGGATGGCAATTGTCGGGTTAAATAACTACGGCGAAGAGACGCTGGCCACGGAGATTGCGGTGAACTGGCTGACCACGGTGAAGAACTTCTATTCGCTGCATCATAAGCTGGTGGAGAAGTATGACATCAGCGGCGACCGCGCCCGTCCGGGTGGGGGTGGTGAGTATCCGTTACAGGATGGCTTCGGCTGGACTAACGGTGTCACCCGTCGCCTGCTGGCGATGTACGGACATTTACTGGCGGATTGATATCTAACAATGCGCGGTAAACCGCGCCGCTACACGATGTGTGCAAAATCCCGTAGCGGCGCGATTCATCGCGCAAGTTTTTAGCGATTTATCGCGCGGATTTTAGTTGCGCTGTAAAAACGCCAACAAATCCGCATTCAACTGATCCTGGTGCGTTACCGCAAAGCCGTGCGGACCATTCTCATACACCTTCAGCTCAGACCCTTTAATCATCTCATGCACCAGCTTACCGGTGGCTTCAAACGGGACAATCTGGTCATTGCTGCCGTGGATTACCAGCGTCGGCACATCCACTTTGGCGATATCGGCACGGAAATCAGTCTCAGAAAACGCCGTGACACAATCCAGCGTACCTTTCAGCGAAGCCAGTAACGCGATATTCAGCGTCTGGATCATCACGCCATCCGACACCGTCTGTCCGGCATTGGTGCCATAAAATGGAACCGCGAAATCTTTAATAAATTGCGCACGATCCTGACGCAATCCCGCTTTAATGCCATCAAATACCGCACTTTCCACCCCTTCAGGGTGATCGCTGGTTTTACCAAAAATGGGGGTGACTGCGCCCAGCAGCACCAGTCCTTTCACCTTCGCGGTGCCGTAACGGCCAATATAACGCGACACATCGCCGCCACCCATCGAGAAGCCCACCAGGGTGACATCGCTGAGTTGCAGATGCTCAATCAGGCCATGAATATCATCGGCAAAGGTGTCGTAGTCATAACCTTCCCACGGCTGTTCGGAGCGACCGAAGCCACGGCGGTCAAAGGCAATTACCCGGTAGCCACGTTCCGCCAGGAAATTCATCTGGCTGTCCCACATGTCAGCATCCAGCGGCCAGCCGTGGCTGAACAGTACCGGTTGGCCTTTGCCCCAATCTTTGTAGTACAGGTTCACGCCGTCTTTAGTCTTGAAAGTGCTCATAATTTTTCTCCGTCAGGTGAGTAATGTTGTGTCTCGCTAATCAAACTACCCTGCACTGCCGGAAAAACCTAAAGCAGAGATTTTGACAACTTGTTCAAACTTTTTTGCGCTTCTAAGCTGTCAAAAAAGCCTGGACAAGATGGCCGATTTTTTCCGCTATCAACCATCGGCCAGGGTTCGTAAGGTGCAGTTATCGCAACCTTATTGGAGAATGACCATGAGCCAGCCCCCAACCAACGCCCTGCGCAGCAGCGCTTTTTCCCCCTTCGCCTACGGGCTGTTTGCCCTGATTTGGACCGCCTCGGTATTGGGCAACACCGGCAGCTTTATCCGGGATGTCGCCAGCGCCTGGCTGGTGACCGGACTGTCGGATAACCCTGCCGCCGTCGCCCTGATGCAAACCGCCGCCACGTTGCCAGTGTTTCTGCTGGCGCTGCCTGCTGGTGTGTTGTCCGATATCGTTGACCGTCGCCGTTTGCTGATTGCGGTACAGATATTGATGGCGAGTGTCAGCGGCACCCTGCTGGTACTGTCACACAACAACTGGCTGACCACCGAATGGTTGATCGGTCTGACCTTCGTCGGCGGCATCGGAGCGGCGCTGTTTGGTCCGGCGTGGCAAGCGATTGTGCCGGAGTTGGTGCCACGCCATGAATTGAAAAACGCCGTGGCGCTCAACTCACTGGGGATAAATATCGCGCGCGCTATCGGACCGGCCACCGGCGGTTTGCTGCTGGCCAGTTTCGGCGCGATGGCGGCCTACGGCGCAGATGTCGCCAGTTACTTCTTCGTGGTCGCCGCGCTGCTGTACTGGAAACGTCCGGCGAAGGCCAAAACCGAACTTAACGAACACTTCTTCGGTGCCTTCCGTGCCGGGCTGCGTTATGTGCGCGCCAGCCGCGATTTACACCGCGTGCTGCTGCGCGCCGCGTTGTACTTCGCCTTCGCCAGCGCCGTCTGGGCGCTGCTGCCGCTGGTGGCGCGTAATATGTTGCAGGGCACCGCTGGGTTCTACGGTTTGCTGCTTGGCGCGGTCGGTGTCGGGGCGATTGGCGGGGCCTTGTTGTTGCCACGTCTGCGCCAGCACATGGGTAACGATGGCCTGCTGCTGCTCTCCGCCCTGCTCAGTGCGGGCGTGATGCTGGCGCTGGCAATCAGCCCGGCACAGTGGCTGGCGCTGCTGTTGATGGTACTGCTCGGCGTTGGCTGGATTATCGCCCTCACTACCCTGAACGGGGTGGCGCAGGCGGTGCTGCCGGACTGGGTACGTGGACGCGGTCTGGCGGTCTATCTGATGGTATTCAACGGTACGCTGGCAGGCGGTAGCCTGGTGTGGGGGTTGATTGCCCAGCATATCGGGCTGGCGCAGGCGCTGCTGCTGGCTGGTGGCATGTTGCTGATCACCGCCCTGCTGCTGAAACGTCTGGTGCTGCCTGCCGGTGAGGCGGATCTGCAACCAGCACAGCACTGGGCTGACCCGACGGTAAGCGGAGAAATGAACGGCCATCGTGGCCCGGTGATGATTCAGGTGCGCTATCAGGTCCCGCAGGAGGATCGTGCCGATTTCAAACGCGCCATGCGCAAACTGGCCGCCGCACGCCGCCGTGATGGTGCCTATGCCTGGGGATTGATGGAGCAGAGCGACGACCCCACCGCCCTGCTGGAGTGGTTCCTGGTGGAGTCATGGCAGGAGCACCTGCGCCAACACCAGCGCGTCTCACGCGCCGATGTGGCGCTGCAACAGGCGGTGCTGCAATATCATCAGGGTGACGAACCGCCACAGGTCAGCCACCATATCTCTATCTAATCTCAGGCTGGCAGGTAGATGTCGTGCAGCCCCGGTAGCGTGAGTAAGCGCTCACGCCACCAGTTGGCGGCATTTCCGTTGGCGCTTTCGTTCCACGCCAGATAGGCCATATCGCGTCGGCACTCGCTATCCAATTGACGCTCCACCAGCGCCCCACTGCGCAAATGCGGCTCCGCCAGATAGCGCGGCAGGTAACCGCAGCCCAATCCGGCAAGCTGTGCCTGCAACTTAGACGGAAAATCGTGCACACTGAGGGTCTTCTGTTCATCCAGTACGCGCAAATCCATCCCTGCGCCGTGGCGTGATGAATCATGCACCGTCACCGCACGATACTGACGAATTTGCTCGCGCAACAACGGTTCCGGTGCAGACGCCAGCGGGTGCTCCGGCGCAACGGCAAACACGTATTCCAGCCAACCCAACGGCTGACAGCCAATCTCTTTACGCGTGGCCGGTTCCTGCACCGCACCAAACACGATATCCGCTTCACCGTAATGCAGCGCTTCCCAGCACCCCGCCAGTACGTCATGACGGAATTGCAGCTGGGTATGCGAATGCTGCTGGTAAAACTCATCAATCAGCGGCGTCAGCAGGCTAAACGGCACCGAGGCATCGACGCTGATCACCAGTTGGCTCTCCCAACCGCTCTCCACGTAGCGCGCCTGCTGCTCCAGCTCATTCACCGCCCGCAGCAGCGTCCGGCCTTTTTCCAGCATCAGACGCCCGGTTGGCGTAAAGGTGGCACGATGACCGGAACGATCCAGCAGCGTGATTTTGAGATCGCTCTCCATCTTCTGCACGGTATAGCTGAGTGCAGACGCGGTTTTAAACAGCCGTGCCGCCGCCGCGGCAAAGGTGCCATGACGATCGAGCGCATCCAGAATCAGCAGCGCCTCGAGGTTTAAACGCATTCCAACCGCCTCCCCAAAATTTGTTGAACAACAACCCAAAAACAATCCGTTATCAATAAACGCTCTCATTTCGTATTTTTTTCCTCAACGACGCAAGCACTTTCACCAGCGAGGAATCCATCATGAATTACCCACAACAGGCTCATCACGTCACGCTGGTGATCACGCACAGCATCCAGCCGGAAAAACAGGCCGACTATGAAAAGTGGCTGGAAACCATCATGCCGCAGGCAGCCAGCTTTCCGGGACACCTCGGAGTGAACGTGCTGCGCCCGGTCCACGGCGACAACGCCTACACCGTGCTGATTCGTTTTGTCGGTATGGATGAGCTGTACGCCTGGCTGAAATCACCGGCCCGTCAGGACCTGGTCAAGGAACTCCCGGCCATCCTGGCGCAACCGGAACATATTGAAGTGCGTCCCGGCGCCGCGTTTTGGTTTACCCCGACGCAAAAAGGCCAGGTCAAACCGGCCAAATGGAAACAATACTTACTCACGCTGGGGGTGATTTTTCCCTCAGCCAACCTGGTCCCCTGGTTCTGGAATACGGTGTTGCCTGTAAGCCACGGCACGCTGTGGGGGAACTTTCTCGATAATGCCAGCGTCGTGGCTTTGGTGGTTTTCCTGTGGATGCCACTGCTGACCCGCGTGTTGAAACAATGGCTGATTGGCCGCAAAGCATAATCTGACAGGAGACGAAACATGACCACCGCTTCACTGATTTTGACCAACGGCAAATTCCACACCGTTGACCGCGCCAATCCGCTGGCAACTGCTGTGGCGATTAAAGATGGCAAATTCCTTGCCGTAGGCAGCGAAGCCGAGGTGATGCGCTTTGCCGGTAGCGATACGCAACTTATTGATGCTAAAGGCCACACCGGCATTCCCGGCCTGAACGACTCGCACCTGCACCTGATTCGCGGCGGTCTGAACTACAATCTTGAACTGCGCTGGGAAGGCGTGCCATCACTGGCGGATGCGCTACGAATGTTGCGTGAGCAGGCACTGCGCACCCCCTCGCCACAGTGGGTTCGCGTGGTGGGTGGCTGGACCGAATTCCAGTTTGCCGAACGTCGTATGCCGACGCTGGATGAAATCAACGCGGCAGCACCGGATACGCCGGTGTTTATTCTGCACCTGTATGATCGTGCATTGCTGAATCGTGCGGCGCTCAAGGTGGTGGGTTACACCAAAGATACGCCGAATCCGCCGGGCGGCGAAATCCAGCGCGACAGCAACGGTAACCCGACCGGGATGTTGATTGCCCGTCCCAACGCCATGTTGCTGTATGCCACGTTGGCGAAAGGGCCAAAATTGCCGCTGGAGCAGCAGGTCAACTCCACCCGTCAGTTTATGCGCGAGTTGAATCGCCTCGGTCTGACCAGCGCCATCGACGCCGGTGGCGGTTTCCAGAACTACCCGGATGATTATGATGTGATTTCTGAGCTGCACGCCAAAAAGCAGCTAACGGTGCGCATCGCTTACAACCTGTTTACCCAGCGTCCCGGCCATGAGCTGGAAGATTTTGAAAAATGGACCGATATGCTGAAACCGGGCCAGGGCACCAATTTCCTGCGGCACAACGGTGCGGGAGAAATGCTGGTGTTTTCGGCGGCCGATTTTGAAGACTTCCTCGAACCACGCCCTGACCTTGCACCCGGTATGGAAGATGAGCTGGAGCGTGTGGTACGCCACCTGGTGGAGCATCGCTGGCCGTTCCGCTTGCACGCCACTTACAACGAATCGATCAGTCGCATGCTGGATGTGTTCGAGAAAGTTAACCGTGACATTCCGTTTAACGGCCTGCACTGGTTCTTCGATCACGCAGAAACCATCACCGAAGCCAATATCGAGCGCGTCAAAGCGTTGGGCGGCGGCATCGCGGTGCAGCACCGCATGGCGTTCCAGGGGGAATATTTTGTCGATCGCTATGGCAAACAAGCCGCAAAACAGACGCCGCCGGTAGCGCGGATGCTGGATGCCGATGTCCCGGTGGGTCTGGGTACGGATGCAACGCGTGTTGCCAGTTACAACCCGTGGACCGCGCTTTACTGGCTGGTTTCTGGCCGCACCGTCGGCGGAATGCAACTGTATGATGATAACGCCCGCATCGACCGCGAAACCGCGCTGATGCTGTGGACCAAAGGCAGCGCCTGGTTCTCCAGCGAACAAAATGCTAAAGGAGAGATCAAAGTCGGCCAACTGGCAGATTTGGTGCTGCTGTCGAAAGATTTCTTCAGCGTGGCAGAAGAGGAGATCAAGGGAATTGAATCCGTACTGACCCTTGTTGATGGCGCTGTGGTGTATGCGGCAGGTAGCTTTACCCCGCTGGCACCGCCGCCGGTGCCGGTGTTGCCGGAGTGGTCGCCAGTGGTGACGGTGCCAGGTCATTATCGTAGCGCCCCACCGCAGACAACGGGTCGCGCCGGGATGATGCCGAAAGTGCATCAATGCAGCGGCCCGTGTGGCGTGCACAGCCATGCGCATGATGTTGCGCGTCAGTCATCGGTGCCAGTGTCCGATAACAATGCCTTCTGGGGCGCGCTGGGGTGCTCGTGCTTTGCGTTTTAAGATGGTGCGCTGTTTTGAGACGTAGCAGCGCGATTTATCGTGCTGTTAGGGCACCAGGCCAAAGCCCTGTTTGCCGTTCTTTTTAATGCTATACATGGCTTCATCGGCGCGCATCAGTGCGTCGTCGAAGCTATCCTGCACCTGTACCTGCGCAATCCCAATCGATGCGCCAATTTCTGCCGTGCCATTCCCCAGTTCGAACGGTGTGAGGGCGGCATCCAGCAGAGTCTGAGCCATGATTCTCACCTTAGGGAAGTCGATCAAAAACGGCATCAACAGCACAAACTCATCACCGCCAATACGACCAATCACCACCGAAGACAGCACCGCATCCCGCATCCGCTGACTGAGCTGCATCAACACTTCATCGCCGCTGCGATGCCCGAGGGTGTCATTGACGTGTTTAAAGTTATCCAGATCGATATAAGCAAGGCACAGCGGCCCCTGCTTTTTCATCTGACTGAAATGGGTTTGCAGCGAATGACGGTTGGTAAGACCGGTGAGCGGATCATGATTCGCCAGCGTCGATAGCTGCGCTTCATAATTCTTCTCTTTGGTCATGTCGATATGCGTACCCGTCACCTTCAACGGGTTGCCCTGCTCGTCCCATTCGCTGACGCGTCCACGATCCAGCACCCAGGTGATGGTGCCGTTTTTCGCCACCATGCGATGCAACGCTTCGTAATAAGGAGCACGGCCTTCGATATGGTCGTAGAACGCTTTCAGCACCTCATCCGCATCTTCGGGGTGCAGATGCTCGCGCCACACTTCAAACTTCGCGTTCAACTCTTTCGGCTGGAAGCCCAGCATCGCTCCCCAACGTCGGTTAAAAATCACCAATTTGCCGCTGGGGATATCCAGTTGCCACAGGCACAGCCCGGTGCCGTCCAGCGCTGCGCTCAGCTTATTGCGGGCGTCATGCGCTATACGCTTGAGTCGCGCATTATGCTTTTTCAGGTTCTGAATCTGCTGGAGCAGCGCTTCATCGGACATAATTCACGGACGGCGAGCAAATAAGGTTTATTGTGCCTGCCAGGAATATTCTGTAAATGCCCCAATTGAAAAGCCGATCAGTGGCGTTTAATCGCCATAAAATCAGATGTTATACCGTTCCGCTTGCTGATTAGCAGCAAACCACGCTGTTTTTAACTATTTCTGGTAGTGAATGAGACATATCTGCGACCGGATTAAGATTGCATTTTGGGCTGGTGCGGTTTATCCGTGGTCGCCAGCGCGCGGCCAACGGATAAATTGTGTTCTGTGACACGGATCAAGGGTTATCAGCAGCAGGGTGCTGTCATCATGAATACTAGAATGGTAGCTTAGCAGTTATCACAGAAACACGATGACGGTGGATGACATTATGCAGCTGACAATGCGTTGGTTTGGTCCGAAAGAAGATAAAGTTTCGCTGGAATATATTCGCCAGGTGCCGGGCGTGCGTGGCATCGTCGGTGCGCTCTACGATGTGCCAGTGGGTGAAACCTGGCCGAAAGATAAGATCAAAGCGCTGGTCGATCAGGCACATGCTGCGGGCCTGACCGTGGAAGTGATTGAGAGCGTCAACATTCATGACGACATCAAAATCGGCCTGCCAAGTCGCGACCAATATATTGAGAACTACAAGCAAAGCATCCGTAACCTGGCCGAAGTCGGGGTGAAGGTGATTTGCTACAACTTCATGCCGGTGTTCGACTGGATGAAGACCGAAATGAATTACGTGTTGCCGGATGGCTCCATTACTATGGCGTTCGAGAAGAAAGGTATCGATAAAAGTCTCGACGAAGTGGTGAAAGAGGTACTGGCCAGCTCCAACGGTTTTGTTCTGCCTGGCTGGGAACCGGAGCGACTGGCCAAAGTGCAGGAGCTGTTTGCTAAATATGAAGGGGTGGATGACGCAAAACTGCGTGAAAACCTGGCATATTTCCTGAAAGCGGTGATCCCGGTGTGTGAAGAGGTGGGTGTGAAGATGGCGATCCACCCGGATGATCCACCGTACTCGATCTTCGGTCTGCCGCGCGTGGTCAAAAACCGCGACGATCTCGACTGGATCTGTAATGTGGTCGATTCACCAGCCAACTGTATTACCCTGTGTACCGGCTCGATCGCTGAAGATCCGCAGAACGATGTGTATGCGATTCTGGCCGAATTCTCACGCCGCAAACGCATCCCGTTTGCCCATGTGCGTAATATCAAAATCATTCAGGACAAGGATTTCTATGAATGCGCACACCCCACCGAGTATGGCTCGCTGGATATGTATCAGGTGCTGAAGGCGATGTACGACAATGGTTTCGACGGCTATATCCGTTCCGATCATGGTCGCTTTATCTGGGGAGAAACCGGCCGCCCGGGTTATGGTTTGTATGACCGCGCACTGGGCACCACCTACCTGCTGGGACTGTGGGAAGCGCTGAGTAAGCGTTGATCCTTTTGTACTGACATGCGCGATAAATCGCGCCGCTACACAATGTTCCGTGCTGTAGCGGCGCGATTTATCGCGCAGTTTTGTTTAAACGCCCAGCGCCTCTACCTGCTCAATCGCTGCCCACAGCGTTGCAGGCGTCAACGTAACCGGCAAATAATGAATCGATTCTACCGGACGCAGCGTGTGCTGAATAACACGATCGACCTGATCGCGCTGGCGGATATCCACGTCCAACTGCGCCAGCGTGGTGGGTAAATCGAAGCGTTTATAGGCGGCAATCAGTTGCCGGGTGATGTCGTGTTGCCCCAGTAACGCGCTCTGCACCAGAATCCCATACGCAACTTTCGTGCCGTGCAGGAACGCTGCCGTTTGTGGCAGGGTCGTTAAGCCGTTATGCACCGCATGTGCCGCCGCAATCCGTGTATAGCGCTCACCAAGTCCCCCGACCATGCCGCCCCCGGCGACAATCGCGTCCACCACATCGCGGAACGCCAGCGTCAGTTGCTGCGCACGCTGGTCGCTGAGCGCGGCGGCGCTTTTCTCCAGCAAGACATCACGCAGCGTCTGCGCCACATCCAGCCCGAGCCGTACCGTCAGCGGCAGGGTTTCTGGCTGCGGTGCCAGTACCACCGCCTCGTACCACTTCGCCAGCGTATCGCCGATGCCCGCCTGCAAATAACGCGCTGGTGCCTGCAAGATGATCTCCGGTTCCAGCAACAACAGATGGTTGGCGTGGGGAAAGATTTCAAAATGCAGCGCTTCGCCTGCCTCGTTATACCAGACGGAAAGCGGCGTCCAGGCCGCGCAGGTGGCGGCGATGGTCGGTATCGTCACCACCGGCAAATTCAACCGATGCGCCAGCGCTTTGGCGGTATCCAGCACCGTACCGCCGCCGACGCCAATCACCACCTGACGATCGTTGCCTGCCCGTTGCGCCAACCGCGTGACCTCATGCGCGCTGCAATGGCCGCCAAAGATATCAACAATCGCCCCTGGCAACGTCAACGGCTCCAGCCAGTGCCGTGCCGCTGCCAGTGCCTGGCGCCCACCCACCCAGATGGCATGGCGCAGCTGATCTTCGCTGTAGTAATCACGTAGTCGGGCAATGGCGCCGGGATGTGAGTAGTAGTTGGCCGGGCCGGGTACGACCTGAATCGGATGTTCGCTCATAATGGGGTTTCCCTGAAAAAGAAACCGTTATCGTCAACCTCCGCTGCCTGCAAAGCTAATGATTTATCTGGCATTACTTATGCCTTTTCCTTGATTGCCAACCTTACGCGGAGGATGAAAAATCCGCACAGATCGCCCGCTTACCACAATAAAAATCGGCGGCGCGCCACCTGCTTATCATTCATCACCATTCGGGGAAATTGCATGAAATCATTGGCCGTTACGTTGTTATCGCTGAGCCTGATCAGCAGCTTTGCCAGTGCCGCGCAAACGTTGGCACCGCTGCCTGCGGCGTTGGCAAATCATCAGGGACCGATTCGGGTGGCAGTGATCCGCAATCTGGGTTCCGACGATAACACCACCCAGTTTGTCGCCGGAGCCATCCAGCAGGGTAAACAGTTGGGCTTTAAAGTCAGTACCTTCCTGAGTCAGGGCGACGATGCGCGTTTTCAGGACTTTGTGAATCAGGCGATCAGCCAGAAATATGACGGCATCATCCTGTCACAGGGACGCGCGCCCTACTCCACCGAGTTGGTGAAACGTATTCATGACAGCGGCATTGCGCTGTCCGTTTTTGATACATCGGTGGATAACACGCCGCCGGGCGTTACGGTGACGCAGCAGGATGACGCGTCACTGACACAACTATCGCTGCAACCGTTAATCAAAGACTTCAACGGCAAAGCCAACATCATCAAATTGTGGGTGGCGGGCTTCCCGCCGATGGAGCGCCGTCAGGCTGCCTGGGCGGAGATCAAGAAAGCCAATCCCGGCATTCATGAACTGGAGTCCGTAGGCGCGGTTTCTGCCGATGTGCAGGGCGATACCGCCAACAAAGTCGGTGCGCTGCTGGCGAAATACCCGAAAGGGAAAATCGATGCCATCTGGGGTACCTGGGATGCCTTCAGCCAGGGTGCCTATAAAGCCTTGCAGGAGAATGGACGCACTGAAATCAAACTCTACAGCATCGATATCTCCAACGGTGATTTGCAGTTGATGCGCGAAAAAAACAGCCCGTGGAAGGTCAGCGTGGCAGTCGATCCCCGGCTGATTGGTGCCATCAATATGCGCCTGATTGCGTATAAACTGGCGGGTGAAGCCACTCCGGCCAGTTATGACTTTAAAGCTTCGGCTATCCCACAATCGTTGGTCACCGGCCAACCCGGCGCGGCCAACGTGGCAGCTTTGCAAAAAGTGATCCCCGGCTGGGGCCAGAGTAACGATTTTGTCGCGCCGTGGTTTGCCACCCTGGCCGCCAAAGCGCAATGAGGTCAGCCATGACAACCTCACTCCCCACCCCGGAATACAGCCGCAACATGCGGCTGATTGGGCACAGCGTTCAGGACGGACGCCCGGATGGCGTGCAGGTGATGGTGCATCGCGGTTTTGCTTACGTCGGCCATATGGTGTCACAAGGCTTTAGCGTGATTGACGTACGCGATGCGCGCCAACCCAAAACCGTCAACTATGTCGCCGCGCCACCCGGTACCTGGAATGTGCATTTGCAGGCCCATGACGACCTGTTGCTGGTGATCAACGCGCGTGATCTGTTTGCTGATGTGCGTTTCGCGGATGAAAAGGTCTACTACACCCGCGCGGTTGGCCAGACCACGGCGGATATTCAGGAAACAAGCTGGCAATCCGGGCTGCGCATTTTTGATATTTCCTCACCGGCGCAGCCGCGTGAAATCGCCTTTCTCGCGCTCGATGGCATTGGCATCCATCGTATCTGGTATGTTGGCGGGCGCTGGGCCTATGTATCTGCGCTGATTGCGGGTTTCAGCGATTATATTTTGCTGACCATTGATTTAGCCGATCCGCAACGCCCTGCCGTCGCCGGACGCTGGTGGCTGCCGGGCATGCATACCGCTGGCGGTGAAACGCCTGACTGGCCGGAAGGGAAACGTTATGCATTGCACCACGCGATTATCAGCGGCGATACCGCTTATGGATGCTGGCGCGATGGCGGGTTGACGCTGCTGGATGTCAGCGATCGCAGCGCGCCGCAACTCATCAGCCATCGCAACTGGAGCCCTCCCTTTGGCGGAGGCACTCATACCGCGCTGCCGTTACCGGCGCGCGATCTGTTGGTGGTGCTGGATGAAGCGGTGCTGGATAACCAACAAGATGGCGAGAAGCTGATTTGGTTGTTTGATATCCGCGAACCGGCCAACCCGGTGAGCATCGCCACCTTCCCGCAACCTGATGAACGCGATTATGTGGCAAAAGGGGCGCATTTTGGCCCGCATAATTTGCATGAGAATCGACCCGGCAGCTTTGTTAGTGACACGCTGATTTTTGCCACTTACCAGAATGCTGGCGTGCGCGCATACGACATCTCCAATCCGTATCAACCCAAAGAAACGGGCGCACTGGTGCCCGCACCACCTGCACGCATGATGGACACCCGGCCCGATCGCCCACAGGTGATTCAGAGTTGTGATGTGTTTGTCGATGCGCAGGGGATAATCTACAGCACCGATTACAACGGTGGGTTATCGATTATTGAGTATCTGGGGTAGCCAACTTTTCTGCGCGATAAATCGCGCCGCTACGGAATGTTCGATAGTTTGTAGCGGCGGGATTTATCGCGCGACAGAGAGGGCTATGGCGCGGTAATCACCACCGCCACACGCCGGTTCTGCGCACGTCCCTGGGCGTTGTTATTGCTGGTCACCGGATATTTCTTTCCTAAGCCACGCGTTTCAATGTTGCTGCGCGGCAGCGATGCCCCCTCAGCCCACTGCGTTGCCACCGCGTTGGCGCGCTTCAGTGACAGCTGTTCGTTGTAACTGTCGGTGCCGTAATTATCAGTGTGACCATCAATACGCAAATGCTCAATACCGGTCGCGGCCAGATTGGTCGCCATACGGTTAATGGTAGTTTTACTTTCTGGCGTCAGTTCTGACTCATTGATACCGAACAGAATTTTGTCAGACATCCCCAGTCCCCAGCCTTCGGCATTCGGGCTGAAGCCCTCCTGACGCATAGCCGCAATTTGCTCGTCCGTGAAGGTTCTTTTTGACTGACATCCGGCGCAAGCAATGATGCACAAGAGAAGGAAAGCTTTAATTTTCATCCTGATACCTTTGTAATCCCTTTATTTTTGTACATGTGCATATCTGCACGTTCAAGAATCGAGGTCACAGAATCACCGTGTTGCGACCAGGCATAACCAATCGTCACGGACGTGGTGATATTGACGCCTGCCGAAATGGCGATCTTTTGCGTGATACTCGTTTCAATCCTGGTGGTGAGCTGCTGCAACTCCTCTTCACTGGTCATACTGGTGATCAAAATAGCAAACTCATCGCCTCCCAGACGCGCCACCAGGTCACTCTTCGTCACCAGGCCAGAGAGTCGGGAAGCGATGCTTTGCAGCACTTCATCGCCTGCGGCATGGCCCCAGGTGTCGTTAATGCTTTTGAAACGATCACCATCCAGAAACAACAGCACGAAATTTTCCTGCGCCAGTTGCTGATCCAGCAGTTGATTCAGTTTGCTGATAAATGCCGTCCGGTTTGCCAGCCCGGTCAATGGATCTTTCAGCGCTTTAGCCGCCAGTGACTTATTATCCCGCAGCAGTGAAGCTTTCAGGGTTTGCATCTCTGCCAGCAACGAGTTGAGGTCCTCGGAGAACACCTGAAACTCTTTGGTGGAACTGCCAGAAATACGTGGGGAAAAATCCCCGGAACGGATGACATAATGAATGGTGCTGGTGATATTTCTGAAGGAGGCAAGAATGCCACGATGCAAAAGCTCACTGACCAGAAACGAAACAATAAAAACGAAAATCATGCTACAGGACAGAATAATGACTGAGTATTCAATGAAATCAGCCACATTGGTTACGGTCCCCGACAGCGTCAGCGTCCCCACCACAGCATCTTCATGGGTTACATTCACCGTTAAAGGTTCGGCATAGATCCATTGGCGCAGCAGGCGCTGAAACCGGCTATCGTCATTGGTCGTATCCTGCCAGTCCACTAACACCGTTTGTTCCGACGAGACCAGTTTTGCCGCAGAGAACATCCCCTGCGAACCCAGCAGTACCACTTTTTTCTTCGCGTCATAGCTGTCTTCAAATACGGTGGCCGCAGTCAGGCTGGTACTTAACGTATTCGCGATAAGTTCGAGATTTCTTTTCTCATAACTTTTAATAAACAACATGGAGGTGGAAAAAAGTAATAACCAGCACAGCAGTAAAATAACCGCAGCATTGATGGTACTGATTTTGCGTAACTTATTCCGTATAGATGATTTTTCTGTTTTTATATCTTCGAATTTCATCTTACTGACTTCCTTTGCGAGACAGTAACAACACTTCTGAATTTACTTTCACACCGCTCCGGGCCAGTGAATCGAGATTGACAGAAAACACCGTTTTATCCTGATGGAAAATAAGGCAAAAAGCCGCGCCAATGGTACATTCCGGGTTAGTTTCAGCAATCGCCAGAACGGGTCTGTTGCTGATTTGCTCCAGCAACTGTGCCTGCTGCTGCGGGGACTGAGCGCCAAAATACACGGCATCACACTGCGCGGTTAACAGATCATTCTCGCTGACGAGATAACTCACCGTATAGCCATTGCCCGTCTGGGTTGACGGCAAAGAGAGATGCTGTGAAGAAGGCAGCACACAGAGTTTCGGCAGACGTTCCAGACCCGGCCAATGCGTAAAGCTGATAATCCCGCTGACAATGCGATTCGCAGCGTCGTCTTGTGCAGCGACGGCACGCGAGGGCATTAAAATAAACAGGAAGATACAAGGGAGAGAGATAATGAACATCCTGGTCAGGGTAATAACCGACATAAAGGAATGCATTCCACTCGGGATGCGGAGTTTTTCTGATTTTATTGGCATACATCCATCCCTGAAGGTTATGGGTAAAATTTTACCATCGTCGTCGAAATATGAATAGATCCCGGCCATTACCCTAAGAGAAATAACGCAGAACTGGGGCAAATTGTACCGGGTATTGTGGCGAAGGTTTGGTAATTATTGGTCCTGACAGCAAACAAAAATATAATGATTAAATGGATCGATTTATAATATTAAAAAATAAATTTTTCATGTAGTTAATGGCAAAAAACAGATCCATTTTAAAATTTATAAATGCCGAAAAGGACAGTTTCCCGCGATTTTATCGGATTTTTCTGCCTCACCAACGAAAACCGCCAGTCACAAATGACTGGCGGTTTCGGCGTTAGCGCTTAATCAATGCCCGCAGTATGTAACCGGCAATGCGCGGATTCTCCTGCAAACGTCGGGTGCTGTAACCATACCAGTCGGCACCATAGGGCACATACACCCGCACAGCAAAGCCGAGGGCATGCACTCTGGCACGTAGGGTTTCACACACACCCAGCAGCATCTGAAATTCAAAAGCATCAGGCGCAACATGTTGCGCTTTTGCCAGGGCAACCACCGCGTCAATCAACGCTTCGTCATGTGTCGCGACACTGACAAACAGCCCTTCAGCGAAGCAGCGCTTAACGTGAGCGAGGTAATGGGGATTGATCGCCGAGCGGTCCCGACTGGCTTCAGCCACCAGGAACTGCGGGTCTTCCTGATAAATGCCTTTGCAGATACGTAAACGGCTGCGTGTGGCCATTAACTGATTGATATCCGCATAGCTGCGCTGCAAGTACGCCTGAACGGCAATCCCCAGATCGGGATAGTGCGGCTGCAAACGACTCAACAGATTCAGCTCTTTCTGCGTGCATTGCAGATCTTCCATATCCAGTGTGGCGGTTTTTGCTACCTGTGTCGCCTGCGTCAGGATCTGCCGGATACGCGCTTCGCACTGCGCTTCATCATTCAGTAACCCTAAAGCCGAAGGTTTAATCGATAATTCAGCGTCAAGATTATTGGCAGCAATAGCGGCAATAGCCGTGGCATAGGCGGCGTTCATCGCATCGGCTTCAGCAGCAGAAGTGGCAGATTCGCCCAGCACATCCAGCGTCACGCCAAACCCGGCACGATTCAGGTTTTGAATGACCTGCAACGCCTCTTCCAGGGTGGAACCGGCCAGATAACGCGTGGACAAACGCTTAACGATAGCGCGTGGAATAAAAGGCAGACTACGGGCAACTAACACATCAATAAAATGCATTTTCTGGTTCTCAGACAATAGATTACCTGATTCAGCACAACATGCGCAGAATCCGGGCACAAACGTGTCTCCCGATACTTTAAGCATCGGTCACGCATCAGATGAGCAATGACCGCGCGTTACGCGCGTAGCTCAGAGGTGTGCAGTTGTCAGAGGAGGCCAGGCAGCAGCATTCACAGTGCAATGTTTCCTGTCAGGTCATTGGAACAAAGAAGGCTGGCAGATTGCGCGAGTTTGCTGTGTTCTGTCAACCCGGCTGATTGCCCTGATTGTTATAGGGGGATAAATTTAATTGGTTACTAATTTAAACGTTATTTAACAGATATTACCAATGAAAAAAAACCTTATTTTATTTTCTGATATATCAGTTTGAAAATTTAAAAACTCCTATAAAACAACACAAAGGATAAATTTAAACGAAGCGACGATAAAAATTACCCACTTCCACTTGTGCAAAACAAATAATTATCAACTATAGATATGATTCACTAAAAAATTCCCCGCTGTTTATACCCTAAATAACACGACATGGAGGGTGTATGGCTACGCCTGAAAGTAAGAAAGTTGGATTAGTGCCTGTAACATTAATGGTGGCTGGCAATATCATGGGTTCCGGCGTTTTTCTGTTGCCCGCCAGCCTTGCCAACACCGGTGGCATCGCCATTTACGGCTGGCTGGTGACCATTATTGGCGCGCTGTCATTATCGATTGTCTATGCCAAAATGTCCTCGCTCGATCCCAGCCCTGGTGGCTCTTATGCTTATGCCCGACGCGCTTTTGGTCCATTTTTAGGCTACCAGACCAACCTGCTTTATTGGCTGGCCTGTTGGATTGGTAATATTGCGATGGTGGTGATAGGTGTCGGATATTTAAGTTATTTCATCCCGGCATTAAAAAACCCACTGGTACTGACCTTTACCTGTATTGCGGTTCTTTGGTTGTTCGTGATTTTAAATATTGTTGGCCCACGGATGATTACTAAAGTGCAGGCTGTTGCCACCGTGTTGGCATTATTTCCTATTTTGGCCGTCGCCATCTTTGGCTGGTTTTGGTTTAGCGGTGCCACTTATATGAGCGCGTGGAATGTCAGCGGACAGGGTACGTTTGGCGCCATCCAAAGTACCTTAAGCGTGACGCTCTGGTCATTTATTGGCGTCGAAAGTGCCTCAGTGGCAGCCGCCGTGGTGGAGAATCCCAAACGTAACGTACCGATAGCCACCCTTGGCGGAGTGCTGATTGCGGCAGTGTGCTATGTCCTTTCCACCACAGCGATTATGGGCATGATACCCAATGCTGATTTGCGCGTGTCCGACTCGCCCTTTGGCGATGCGGCACGCATGGCACTGGGGAATACCGCGGGTGCACTGGTGACCTTCTGTGCCGCCGCAGGTTGTCTGGGATCGTTAGGTGGCTGGACCCTGCTAGCCAGCCAGACCGCGCAGGCCGCCGCCAATGATGGTCTCTTCCCGCCGATATTCAGCAAAACCAATAAACAGGGCGTACCGGTCGCCGGGCTGGTGATTCTCGGCATTCTGATGACGATATTTCAGCTGACCACCATTTCCCCCAATGCCACCGCCCAGTTCGCCCTGGTTTCTTCCGTATCGGTGATTTTTACCCTTGTCCCTTATCTCTACACCTGCGCCGCCCTGCTGCTGGTGGGACATGGTCATTTGGGTAATCAACGTCCTGCCTATGCTGGCATCACCCTGCTCGCGTTCCTGTATTGCATCTGGGCAGTGGTGGGTTCTGGTGCCCAGGAAGTCATGTGGTCCTTTGTCGCCCTGATGGTGATCACCGCGATGTATACCATCAACTACAACCGCCGCCATAAAAACCCCTATCCCCTTGATGCCCAGCCGCAGAACGACTAAACAAGGAGTCAACGATGTTAGATATGAGCCAACATAAGAAACGCACCGTGCTGGTGGTAGACGACAGCATTGTTGCCCCCAATACCACCGGTGGTCGCGCTGTGCTGGAGCTGATTGAAGCACTGGAAGAGAACAATCTGGCGGTCATTGGCTCAGCCAGTTTTACCGATGCCGTCGCCACCATCATGTCTGATTCATCGGTGTGTTGCGTGTTTGTCGACTGGACCTTAGGTAAAAATGACGACGATACCCACCGTGAGGCCTTTACTCTGTTGCAGACCATTCGTCAGCGCAATCGTGAAGTGCCGGTATTACTGATGGCTGAACACTCCTGCATCGATTCACTCAATCTCGATGTCCTGCAACTGGTGAATGAATTCGTCTGGATGCTGGAGGATACCGCGGAATTTATTGCCGCCCGCGCCATCACGCTGATTGATCGCTATTTTGACCGCCTGCTGCCCCCCTTTACCAAAGCGCTGTTTAATTACACCCAGCACTCCCCGGAATATTCATGGGCAGCGCCGGGGCATCAGGGAGGGATTGCCTTTACTAAAACCGCCGTGGGCCGTGAGTTTTATGACTTTTTCGGTGAAAACCTGTTCCGCACCGATACCGGTATTGAACGCGGTTCTCTGGGTTCGTTGCTGGATCACGCCGGACCAATAAAAGACTCTGAAGCCTATGCCGCACGGATATTTGGCTCGCATCAAAGCTATTCAGTGCTGAACGGCACCTCCGGTTCCAACCGCGCCATCATGGCAGCCGTGTTGGGCGATAAAGAGTTCGCCCTGTGCGATCGCAATTGCCACAAATCGATCGAGCAAGGATTGGTGATGAGCGGTGCGATCCCGGTCTTCTTCGTACCAACACGTAACCGCTTCGGCATTATTGGCCCGATCCCCCGGCGTCAATTCGAACCTGCCGCCATCCGGGAAAAAATCAAACATCATCCGTTTGCTGAACTGGCAGTTCACGATAAGCCGGTGTACGCGGTGGTCACCAACTGCACCTACGACGGTATGTGCTATCACGCCAGCGTTGCGGAGGCGCTGTTGGCCGAGAGCGTTGATCAGATCCACTTCGATGAAGCCTGGTATGCCTATGCCCGCTTCAATCCATTCTATAAAGATCGCTTCGCGATGCGCGGCGATCCCGCCGATCACGATCCTTCCGGACCGACGGTGTTTGCCACGCATTCAACGCATAAATTACTTGCGGCACTGTCGCAGGCATCGTGGATTCATGTGCGCAACGGCAAAAAGCCGGTCGAGCATTCGCGTTTTAACGAATCCTATATGTTGCAGGCTACCACTTCCCCGCTCTACGCCATCATCGCCGCAAACGAAGTTGGTGCCGCCATGATGGACGGCAAGCAAGGGGAAACCTTGACCCAAGAGGTGATTAACGAAGCGGTCGATTTTCGCCTCGCGTTGGCAAAGGTCAATGCGACCTACAAATCTCGTGGGGAGTGGTTTTTCGCCCCGTGGAACGCGACCGAAATCACCGATGCCGCCAGCGGTAAACGCATTCCGTTTGTTGATGCTTCACGCCAACAGTTGGTTAGTGATCCCAACTGCTGGGTACTGAAACCTGGCGAAGCCTGGCACGGTTTTGGCGATCTGGAGGAGGAATGGTGTCTGCTGGACCCCATCAAAGCCGGCATTTTGTGCCCCGGAATGGGTGATGATGGTGAAATGCAGGCAAGTGGTATCCCTGCTGCGATGCTGACGGCCTTCCTGAGCCAGCATGGCATTGTCCCTTCACGTACTACTGACTTTATGGTGTTGTGCCTGTTTTCGGTTGGTGTGACCAAAGGAAAATGGGGCACGCTGATTAACGTTTTGCTGGAATTTAAGCAGCATTATGATGCCAATACGCTGCTGGTAAGCTGCCTGCCTGACCTGGTTGCTGGCCATGAAGATCGTTACGGCAAAATGGGCCTGAAAGATATTTGTGATGAGATGTTCGCTTATATGCGCACCAGCCAGATGGATCGCCTGCAATCGGAAGCCTTTGGCAAGCTGCCACAACCGGTGACACTACCGCGTGACGCGTTTCAGAAGCACATGGCTGGTCATTGCGAGCAGTTACCGCTGACGCAACTGGCCGGACGAACCTCCGCCGTCGGCGTTATACCCTATCCTCCCGGTATCCCAATCGTGATGCCTGGGGAAAGCTTTGGTGAAGCAGACGGCCCGTGGCTCAGTTATATCCGCAGTATTGCCGAATGGGGCGAACGCTTTCCAGGCTTCGAGAAAGAGCTGGAAGGCGCGGAAATGAAAGACGGTGTTTATCACATCTGGGTATTAAAGCCGTAGCAGTGAATCATGCCTGGTCGGTGTAACGACCAGGCAATCCTTCGCCACATCTGAGTGCGACCAGGAATTATCTTGGTCATCCATTCCACTATCTGATTTCAAAATATTTCAACAGCCACAAGAATACCGGGACTACATCTCAATGGAATGAAAAATCGTGAAGTTAAATCAATTAGCTATGGGGATCACCCTGGCACTTTCCCCGCTGCTGCTTACAGGTCATGCAAGCGCCAGCAGCTCTCCGTGGTGGGAAGAATTTAGCAGCAATGCCGGGTTTATTGAGGCGCTGCCGCATATTGGCACCAGCCTGGAAGAATTACGTCAGGATACGGAGAAAGGACTTCGAGATTCGTTCGATAGCCGCACACCTTTGTTCTGGCTGAAACGAACGATGGAGATGTACCCTCCCGGGTTCCCGGATCGTTACAATATGCCGGTGGCCCACCATGAAACCAAAGATTGGATCAACGCGCCTTATGCCACCATGGGTCGTGGTATTTTCTTTTTTACCCGAACCTTTGGCGAAGCCGGGCAAAATATCACCGTGAGTGTTGGCAATATCCCTGCGGGCGCAAAGTGCTATGCGGCGACTGGGCGTGAGTTTGCGGATAAAGATGCCATGTATCTGGATCAACAACAATTAACCGCGCAAAGCGACAACACCTACACGTTTAAAAAATCCGGCGTTTTATTATTAGGCTGTGGTGATCCGGATAAACAACAAGTGAGCGAATTTGTTCCCTTTAAAATAAATGGCGGCAGCAACAGCCATTTATTTATTTTAGGGCAGAGTCGCCAAAGTGATTGGGCGGGAAGTAAAACGGTTGCAGGTAAATTTGGTTTTGCGCTCTTATATGACGGGCATGCAAACACGGTAGTTCCGAACAGAATCGCACAGCAAACCGATGAAATGGTTGGCAAAGTATTGGGTGACAACCTGCGTGTCGCGGCGCTGTACGAAAAGATCAATGGTATGGATGGCACAGAATATCTGTTCACCTCCCCCAGGGGTTCGATGTTCACGAATTACGATAACTGTTGCTTCGCGGATTATCGCAACGGTTATATCGGTGTCGGCTTCCATGCCAATCGCATGAATGATAAGAACGGCGATAACTGGGGAGTCTGGCATGAAATTGGTCATGAGTACGAGCCGATTAAAGAGGCATTTAGTACCTTCTCTGAAATCCAGGTTAACCGCTATTCCATTGAAGCCTGCCAAATGTTTAAGGGTCGCGAAGTTCCCCTGAACCAGTGCCATGTCGATATTTCTCCTGAAGAGGGTATCTGGGACAAGCAGGCAGTGGCTAACTTTATTGCTTCCGGCATGCATTATCCAGATTACAGCGCCATTAATAACCTCTGGAAGCAACTCAACTTCTTTTCACGTTTACGCTTCTCGTATGGTGAAGATTTCTTCCCTCATGTTAACCAAAGGCGTTTGAAGGCAATTCAGCAGGCACCAGGCACTACCATCGCAGAAAAGACCGATTCCGTTATAGGTTCAAAACAAAAGGTCATCGACTTTAGTGTGGTGGCTTACAGCCAGGCTGCCGGGCAGGATTTGCGCCAGTACTTCACGCAGTGGGGACTGAATTTCAGCGCCCAGGCTGGACAGAAAGTTGCTGATCTCAAACTACCACAACCAGGTGAAGAGCAAGGCGAGCAGCCGGCACCCCAGGTGAATCTGAGTCGGGACAACATCGTCGCTGTCGCAACTTACAACAATGGTTTTGGTTATAGCGTCACCGCCAGCAGCGACCAGAATGATGTCAGCTATCAATGGAAGCGCATTGATGGCGATGCGCGTATCTACACCAAAACCAACAACACCGCGACAGTGGAGGTGGTGATTCCTAAGAATGTGGCTAACGTCTCTACGCGTTTTGAAGTTACGGCGAGCAGTAAGCACGGAAGCGACAGAAAAACGCTGACCGTCTCCGCCATCGCGCCAGCAGTCGACATTATCGGCCCGGTAAGTATGGATTCGACTTCACCGGTTCAACTGGAGGCGCAGGCTAACTTTGAACAAGCCAGTTATGACTGGTCACTGTTAAAAGGCAACCAGGTTGTTACCGCAGGAATTGACCAACATGGGCAGGTGAAATCCGGTCTGGAAGCCGGTAGCTACACCGTAAAAGTGACCGCAACCAGTGTCGCAGGTGCACGCACCGCCTCACAAAACCACACCATCAATGTGACTACGCCGGTACAGAATAGTGATCAGGCATTTGTCACCGCTGCGAAGCTGAAGATGATTGCCAATGACAAAGGTGAAAACATGGTCTTTAGCGGCGGCGTCTCCTCTGACGTCACCGCAACCAGCACCCCGTCTTATCGCTGGACCTTACCCGCTGTTGCTCACGGTGGCACTAACGGCTGGGCTAACCAAAGTTTCACGGTGACAAAAACCACTCAGCCACAAACCCTGAAGGTTAAAGTGAGCGTCACCGCAGGTAACCATAGTCGCGATCTGGAGGAGGAAATTACGGTTCCGGCTATTGCGAACGGAGGTAGCGATTACCCAGCCTGGGTGTATGGCACCCGTTATGCGAAAGGTGATGTGGTGAAACATGACGGTAAGTTGTTTGAGTGTACCGTTGCCGGCTGGTGCAGCCAGACGGGCCAGTGGTCACAGATGCATTATGAGCCAGGTAAAGGAATCAGTTGGACTCAGGCGTGGAAATACCATTAATCCTTGCTGATTCGTTGCCCTGAGCAAAAGGTTTGTTCTGGCCCAAAAAGCAAAAACCCAGCCATAAGGCTGGGTTTTCTGAATAGTGGTGCCCGAACCCGGAATCGAACCAGGGACACGGGGATTTTCAATCCCCTGCTCTACCGACTGAGCTATTCGGGCAACGGGGCGCATTAAACCCTAACCAGCCCGTACCGTCAAACGCTTTTCAGCGAAATGCAACTGACTGCCGTCTTTTGCAGCAACCAACGGACTAAGTGGTAAAAATTCATGTCCAGTCACGCTTTTTCGGTGGATTTTTAATCGATCGCGCCGATAACCGAACTGATACCATACCAATAAAATAAGGTTCACCATGTTTACCACTATCACATCAGGCATTCTGTCACGTTTGGCGTGGCAGCGGCGCAGCCATCCCTCAGCCACGCTTAACGCGTTGCATGATGCTATCGCCATCATCGAGTTCACACCGCAAGGACGTATCCTGACCGCCAATGACCTGTTTCTCAGTTGTATGGGATACACATTGGCGGAAATCGTCGGTCAACATCACAACATGTTCTGTACGGCCGATCTGATCCAGTCACCCCAATATGGTGATTTTTGGCGGCGGCTGAATCGCGGCGAAGCCTTCAGCAATAAGTTTCTGCGGGTGGCTAAAAACAGCCGTCCCATCTGGCTGGAAGCCAATTATGTGCCGGTGCAGGATCGCAGCGGTCGGGTGATTAAAATCATTAAGCTGGCGACGGATATTACTGAGCATATTGTTGATGCCCAGGAACAACGCGCCATGACCACGGCCATTGAGCGCTCTATGGCCGTGATCGCCTTTAACCTGAAAGGTGAAGTGCTGCAAGCCAATGCTAACTTCCTCAACACCATGCATTATCATGCCGATGAGATCGTGGGTCGCCATCACAGCCTGTTCTGCACGGAGGAGCTACGTAACAGCCCAGAATATCAGCAGTTCTGGCAGAAACTGAATCGAGGTGAGTTTATTTCCGGCCAGTTTCAGCGCGTGAACAAACAAGGCAGCATCGTCTGGCTGCGTGCCACCTATAACCCGGTATTTAGCGAACACGGTGAGCTGTATAAAGTGGTGAAGTTTGCCACCGACGTCACGGCACAGGTGGAGAAGAACCAACAGGAGCGCAAGGCGGCCCAGCAGGCCTATCAAACCGCCCAACAAACCACGGAAAACACCCGACTTGGCGCAACGGTGATTGAGAACAGCGTGCAAACCATGCATGACCTTGCCAGTGAGCTTCAGGATATTTCCGGCGATATCCATAACCTGAGCAATTCCTCCGACCGTATCGGCGCGATTGTGGAAAGTATTCGCAGTATCGCAAATCAAACCAATCTGTTGGCGCTTAACGCGGCAATTGAAGCTGCGCGCGCCGGTGAACACGGTCGCAGCTTTGCGGTGGTCGCCAACGAGGTGCGAACCCTGGCGGCAAACATCAACCGCGCCACCAGCGAAATTGAGAGCAAGGTGCAGCAGAACCACCAACTGGCGGATAAGGCGTTGAAAGGGATTGAATCCAACCTGAAGCGCGCCGATCAGGGCGTTGTGCTGGCACAACAGGCTGGCGGCGTGATGACAGAAATCCGTGACAGTGCCGACGATGTCGTGCGTGCCATTAGCCACGTCACCAAGACGTTAAAAGGCGAGTAATCGGCACGACCCCGCTGACCTGGTGACACAGCGGGGTGGTTCCATTAATGAGCCGCAGGCGCGTTAGCGATATTCGCGGTCTCCAGCGGCACGGCTGGCGGCGGCAGGAAGATATGGTCGAGGATATTACGCATCACCGGCGCAGCGGTAATCCCTTCATTCCCGCCGTTTTCCAGAATCAACGCCACCGCCACTTTAGGATCGTTGAACGGCGCAAAGGCGGTGTAAAAAATATGGTCACGCAGGCGCGTCGGGATCATTTTCGCGTTGTAGACCTGGTTCTGCCGCAGGCTAAATACCTGTGATGTCCCGCTTTTTGCCGCTATGCCGTAAGGGGCGGTGTGGAAATATTTATAACCGGTGCCGTTAGGTGCATTCGCCATTCCAAACATGGCATGGCGTACCAGCGACCAGTAGGGTGATTTCGGGTCGCCAATTTGCGGTTGCGGATCTTTTGGCGCATATGCCTGCTGGGTGGTGCCAAGCTGCACTTTCCCTAACAGATGCGGATTAATCACCCGACCATTGTTAATTAACGCCACCAACGCTTTTACCATCTGAATCGGCGTCGCAATCCAGTAGCCTTGTCCAATCCCCACCGAGACGGTGTCGCCCTGATACCAGCCCTTCTTATGAACTTTCTGTTTCCATTCGCGGCTCGGCAGCAGTCCGGCGTATTCTTCATTGAGATCGATACCGGTCGGTTTACCGTAGCCAAACTGGCTGAGCATATGGTGGATGCGGTCAATCCCCATCATAAACGCCACCTGATAAAAGAAGGTGTCCGCCGACTCCTCAATCGCGCGCGTCACATCCAGCATGCCGTGACCGCTTTTTTTCCAGTCGCGGTATTTACGATCGGTCCCCGGCAGCGTCCAGGTCGGCGCGCCAAAGAAGGTGGTTTGCGGGGTGATGACGCCAGTTAGCAGCGCCGACATCGCCATATAGGGTTTCACCGTTGAAGCAGGCGGGTAAAGGCCCTGGGTCACACGGTTAATCAACGGCAGGTTCTTATCCTGCAACAGGGTTTTATACGCCTGATAACTGATGCCTTTCACAAAGGGGTTCGGGTCATAGCTGGGGCTGGAAACCATTGCCAGCACGCTGCCATCATGCGGATCCTCAATCAGCACCGCCGCACGTTGCCCCACCAGTTGGCTCTCGACATACTGTTGCAGATGCAGGTCGAGCGTCAGATAGATATTTTTCCCGGCAACCGGCGGCACTTCTTTCAGGACGCGCACGATGCGGCCGTGGTTATCCACTTCGACTTCCTGATAACCGGTTTTGCCATGCAGAACCGATTCGTAATAGCCTTCAATGCCCTGCTTACCGATGTTGTGGTCAGCGGCATAGTTTTCACCCACGCCCTCTTCGTTCAGGCGTTTGTAGTCGTTATCGTTAATTTTCGACACGTAACCGACCACATGCGCCAGGTCAGCACCATAGGGATATTGGCGATCCTGGTAGGTATCGATACTCACGCCGGTAAAGCGGAATTGGTTGACTGCAAATCGCGCCACCTGCTCGTCAGTCAGTTCTTCTTTCAGCACCACCGGTTTGTAGCGGCTGTTTTGCTTGAGGTTTTTCCAGAAGGTGTCGATCTCTTCCGGGGTTAAATCGACAATCGGCGTCAGCGCTGCAATGGTCGCCTTCATATCATCGATTTTGTAAGGGGTCAGCAGGATGTCGTACCAGGTGACATTACGCACCAGCGGAATGCCGTTGCGATCGTAAATCAGCCCGCGCGTCGGCGCGATGGGGATCATTTTGATGTCGTTTTCGTTGGATCGCGTCGCGTAGTAGCTGTGCTCATCCACCTGCAAATGGTAGAGGTTAACACCGAGGATAGTGAAACAGATCACCACCAACGCAAAGGCCACGATCGCGCGGCGAACAAACAGTTTCTCTTCGGCTTCGAAATTACGGAAATTCATCGGGGGGCTTTATCTCATCGTTAGCCCGCTAATGATAGGGAGTTCTCGCGTCAGAGCCAGCAGGAAGATGCACAAGCCTGGGTAAAAGTGTGACAGATGGTTTCACCCCTCACCCTAACCCTCTCCCGCAAGCGGGAGAGGGAACCGATCGAGCGTGTTTCTATCTCCCGCAAACGAGAGAGGCAACCGATCGAGCGTGTTTCTATCTCCCGCAAACGAGAGAGGCAACCGATCGAGCGTATTGCACGTCTCCCTCTCCCTCATGGGAGAGGCAACCGATCGAGCGTATTGCACGTCTCCCTCTCCCTCATGGGAGAAGCAACCGATCGAGCATATTGCACGTCTCCCTCTCCCTCATGGGAGAGGGCCGGGGTGAGGGTAACCTGGCGCAGAGGAATTAATCCCCCAGCAGCACCGACTCCAGCGCGATCTTAATCATATCGTTGAAGGTAGTCTGACGCTCAGCCGCAGTGGTCTGCTCGTGGGTACGGATATGATCCGACACGGTACAGATCGCCAGCGCTTTGGCACCAAATTCTGCTGCCACGCCGTAGATACCCGCCGCTTCCATCTCCACACCGAGGATGCCGTACTTTTCCATGACGTCGAACATCTGCGGGTCCGGGGTGTAGAACAGGTCAGCGGAGAAGATGTTACCAACGCGCGCGTCAACACCCAGAGCTTTAGCCGCATCAACGGCGTTACGCACCATGTCGAAATCGGCAATCGCAGCGAAATCGTGGTCTTTGAAGCGCATACGGTTCACTTTGGAATCCGTGCTGGCACCCATACCAATGACGATATCGCGCAGTTTCACATCCGCACGCACCGCGCCGCAGGAACCTACACGGATAATCTTCTTCACACCAAACTCGGTGATCAGTTCTTTGGCGTAGATCGAGCAGGATGGGATACCCATACCGTGGCCCATCACCGAAATTTTGCGACCTTTGTACGTCCCGGTGTAACCCAGCATGCCGCGTACGTTGTTCACTTCAACCGCATTTTCGAGGAAGGTTTCTGCAATGTGCTTCGCACGCAGCGGATCGCCCGGCATCAGAACCACGTCCGCGAAATCACCCATTTCTGCATTAATATGAGGCGTTGCCATCGTTATTTTCCTTATTAAAAATTGGTCGCTGTTTTACAGCATGCTTTTGCCGTAGTCCATGCTGGACAGGCCAAAATAGTGTGCGATTGTCTGGCCGATATCGGCAAAGGTATCACGATAACCCAGAGAGCCGGGTTTAACTTTCGGGCCGTAGATCAACACCGGAATATGCTCACGGGTATGTTCGGTACCGTGCCAGCTGGGGTCACAACCGTGGTCGGCGGTCAGGATCAGAATGTCATCCTCCTTCACCAGTTCCATCAGCTCAGGCAGACGACGGTCAAACAGCTCCAGCCCGCCAGCATAACCGGCGATATCGCGACGATGGCCCCAGGTCGAGTCAAAATCGACGAAGTTGGTGAACACAATCGACTGATCCGGCGCTTTCTTCATTTGCGCGATCGTGGCGTCGAACAATTCATCCAGACCGGTGGCTTTCACTTTTTGCGTGATGCCCTGCTGCGCGTAGATATCCGCGATTTTGCCCACGGAAATCACTTCGCCGCCCTTCTCATCCACCAGCTTTTTCAGCATGGTCGGTGACGGTGGTTCAACCGCGAGATCGTGGCGGTTGCCGGTGCGCTGGAAGTGACCGGCCTTGTCGCCAACAAACGGGCGCGCAATCACACGACCAATGTTGTAGCCACCTTCGGTCAGCTCTTCACGGGCGATTTCGCACAGCTCGTACAGCCGCTCCAGTCCAAACGTCTCTTCATGGCAGGCAATCTGGAATACCGAATCCGCCGAGGTGTAGAAAATCGGCTTGCCGGTTTTCATGTGCTCCTCGCCGAGTTGGTCAAGGATCACCGTCCCGGATGAGTGACAGTTGCCGAGGTAGCCTGGCAGATCGGCGCGTTGTACCAGTTTATCCAGCAGTTCCTGCGGGAAGCTGTTCTCCTTGTCGCTGAAGTAGCCCCAGTCGAACAGTACCGGCACACCGGCAATTTCCCAATGGCCTGACGGCGTATCTTTACCGGAGGAGAGTTCACTGGCGTAGGCATAGGCGCCGATAATTTCCGCACGCGGATCCAACCCTGGCGGGAAACGCCCGGTGGAGAGTTCAGCGGCTTTACCCAACCCCAGCGCGGTGAGGTTTGGCAAGTGCAGCGGACCTTCGCGGCCTTCATTGGCCTGGCCTGCAAAGCACGCTTCGGCGATATGGCCGAGCGTATCCGATCCTTCATCGCCGAACTTAGCGGCGTCTTTGCTGGAGCCGATCCCAAAGGAATCGAGCACCATAATAAAAGCACGTTTCATGCAAGTCTCCTGCGCAACTGCGCGATGACAAGTCAAAAAAAAGCGATCAGATCAGTATACCCGAATGGCTTCGGCCTGGCACGCAGCGGCGGCAACTATTCGCTGATGCGGCGATAAACCACCGGCGTCTCAGGCGGCGCAGTGTCACTCAGGGTGATGGCTGCTTTGACCGCAGCGGCAGCCTGCTGCCATTGCGCTTCGGTTGCGGCGTGGATTACCGCCAGTGGGCGTTGTGCATCAGCCTGCGCCCCAAGGGTAATCATTTCGCTCAGACCAACGCTGTAATCAATGGTATCGCTGGCGCGTTGACGACCACCGCCCAGTGCCACCACCGCCATGCCGAGGGCGCGGGTATCCATCGCGCTGACAATGCCCGGCTGGTCGGCATACACCGCTTTACTCAGCATGGCGGCAGGCAGGTAATGGTCCATACGCTGGATAAAGTCCGTCGGGCCTTGCTGCGCGGCTACCATACGGCCAAACACCTCTGCCGCCTGGCCGTTATCCAGCACCCGTTGCAGTTGCTGCCGAGCCTCGGAGTCATTTGACGCCAGCTTGCCGGATATCAGCATTTCACTGCACAGCGCCAGCGTCACCTCCAGCAGGCGGGGATTACGCGCTTCGCCGGTAAGGAACTGCACCGCTTCGCGCACTTCCAGGGCGTTACCGGCGCTGGAAGCCAGCACCTGATTCATGTCGGTCAGCAGCGCGGTGGTTTTGCACCCTGCGCCATTGGCAACGCCGACAATCGCCTGTGCCAGGTTTTCTGAGGCTTCAAAGGTTGGCATAAAGGCACCGCTGCCCACTTTGACATCCATCACCAACGCATCCAGCCCTTCCGCCAGCTTTTTCGCCAGGATCGAGGCGGTGATCAGCGGGATCGAATCAACGGTGGCGGTGATATCGCGTGTCGCGTAAAAACGTTTGTCAGCCGGTGCCAGTGAGTTGGTCTGACCGATGATCGCCACCCCATTTTCTTTGATGATCTCGCGGAAACGATCATCGCTCGGGAAGATGTCAAAACCGGGGATCGCTTCCAGCTTATCCAGCGTGCCGCCGGTATGGCCAAGACCACGACCCGAGATCATCGGCACATAACCACCACAGGCGGCGATCATCGGGCCAAGCATCAGCGAAGTCACATCACCCACGCCGCCGGTTGAATGTTTATCGACAATTGGCCCGTTGAGGTTCAGCGCCTGCCAGTTCAACACCGTGCCGGAATCACGCATCGCCATCGTCAGCGCCACGCGTTCGGCCAGCGACATATCGTGGAACCAGATGGTCATCGCCAGCGCGGCGATTTGTCCCTCTGATACGCTGTTATCACGCACACCGTTGATAAAGAAACGGATCTCCGCTTCGCTCAACTCACGACCATCGCGTTTTTTGCGAATAATTTCTTGTGGCAGGAACAAGGTTGCCTCCCCGGCTGAAAATCGCGCGATAAATCGCGCCGCTACGAAAACAATTAATACCCAGCTTTGCTGGCGGTGGTGACATGGCCCAGCGTATTAAGCAGGCTCGCCAACAGGCTGGAAGCGCCAAAACGGAAATGGCGCGCATCCGCCCAACCCGCACCAAGGATATCGTCGGCCAGTTGCAGATAATGGGCCGCATCCTCTGCGCTGCGCACGCCACCTGCCGGTTTAAAACCGACCTGCTGCTGCACGCCTTTATCGCGGATCACGCTCAGCATGATAGCGGCGGTTTCCGGCGTGGCGTTGACCGGCACCTTACCGGTGGAGGTTTTGATAAAGTCGGCACCGGCATCGATAGCGATTTCGGAAGCCTCACGGATTAACGCCGCATCTTTCAGTTCACCGCTTTCGATAATGACTTTCAGCAATACACCAGATGCCGCACAAGCTTCTTTGCAGGCTTTCACCAGATCAAAACCGATCTGACGATTGCCCGCCAGCAGCGCGCGATACGGGAACACCACATCCACCTCATCGGCACCGTAAGCGATCGCCGCGCGGGTTTCCGCCAGTGCGATATCCAGATCATCATTGCCATGCGGGAAGTTGGTCACCGTGGCGATACGGATTTCCGGTGTGCCCTGCTCGCGCAACGCTTTGCGCGCCACCGGGATAAAGCGCGGGTAGATACAGATAGCGGCGGTGTTACCAGCGGGTGATTTGGCCTGGCGGCACAGCGCGATTACTTTTTCGTCAGTATCGTCATCGTTCAGTGTGGTCAAATCCATCAGTTGCAGTGCGCGCTGCGCGGCTGCGGTGAAATCAGTCATGGTGCTCTCCAAAAAAGTCAGCCTGGGCGGAAGTCGCCCGCCAAGGAATGTGATAATTCTAACAATTTGAGCGACGAAATATTCGATCATTCATCACATGAAAAAAGAAAACTGTGCAAATAATACATTTATTAGGTGATAAAAATCACAAAATATCACCATTACATGCCCGGTACGATCGGGAATGCAGATGTTATTATTATCACATTAATTGAGAAAGTTGTGTCGCCACCACCCTGTAAATGTAGCCAATTCAGAGCAGCACGCAGGGATCAGACCAGGTTCAGTCGGGGAGATTGAAGACGCGCAGGCTGTTTTGCCATAGCGCATCAGCGATGACATCCGGCGGCTCACGGCGTAGCTGGCACAAGACATCAAACACCAGCCGTGCTCGCTCCGGGCGATTGGGTTCGCCCTGATAACCGTTCAGCGGCATATCAGGCGCATCGGTTTCCAGTAACAGGGAATCCAGCGGCAATGCTGCGATGGTGTTACGCGTTTTACTGGCGCGTTCATAGGTAATGGTGCCACCGACGCCGATCGCATAGCCAAGTTGGATAAAACGCTGTGCCTGTTGCAGGCTACCGGCAAAACCGTGCACCACACCACGGCGCGGCAGATCGTGACGGCGCAAATGCAGCGCCAGCTGATCGTGGGTACGACGTGAATGGAGGATCACCGGCAGATCGAAACGTTTGGCTAGCTTCAACTGCCCATCCAGCAGCCGGGTTTGTTTGTCGAACTGGGGATCGTCCATATACAGATCGAGTCCGATCTCCCCCAATGCCACGCGTTTTACGTCCGGGGTGTGCAGACAATCCGTCAGTTGATCAAGGTGCGTATCCTGATGCACGGCGATCTGAATCGGATGCAGCCCCAGCGCGGCATATAACGCGGCATGTTGTTGTGCCAGCTGGCTGACCAGCGCAAAGCGGCTGGCATCGACGCTGGGTACAATAATACGTTCAACCCCTGCCTGCGCAGCACGCACAATGCTCGCTTCCGCCGCATCAACAAACGGCGGGAAGTCAAAATGGCAGTGGGTATCGATAAATCTCATGCCAGCGAACCTGCATCATAATCAGCATCGTTACCGGCCACGTCTGGCGTGTTGACCTCGCGGTTATCCGGCGCATTCGCCACCGCAGCAGGTGGCGTAACGACAGTATGCCGCACAAATGGTTCGGCATCACTCAGCCACTGCCCGAGCGTGGCCAGGAAATAGCGGCCGCAGCGCCGCCCCAGATGGTAATCCTGATTCAACGAGGCGATGCGACTGCCCAGCGCGTTACTGGCTAACTGTTTGGGTGGGAAGATCTCGATAATGCGCAAATCCCCCGGCGGCTGATCGATAAATTGTTGAATATCATGATAACTTTCTTCGTGCTGATGCAAGATGTTGATCATTGGCTGCAAAGCGCTGTCGCTCAGCCAGCGTTCCATGCGCTTGATCCATTTCGGTGTGTACGACATCTGCGACGGAACGGTGCGAATCACCACAACGGTATCGGCACCCCGCCGGGCCGCCTCACGCACCGGAATGGCATCGCTGATACCGCCATCCAGATAACTGATGCCATCCATCTCCACGCCGCTGCGATAGAACCCCGGAATGGCACTGGAGGCTCTGATGATATCGAGCCAGGTATTGCGGGTTGGGCTGAAGTAATGCGCGCTGTAATCATCGCTGCGGCAAGCGCACATATAAAACTCACTGCCTTTGGCAAACAGCCCCTCCGCCGTGCTCATCGCCAACGGCAGCTCCTGACTGGTGATATCTACCAGCCAGTCCAGATCGATCAGATTTCCGCCACGCACAAAACGCACCGGATCAAAGAAGAGTTTGCTGGTGGTGTAACGGGTGATCACGCGCCGCGCATAACCCGGTTGGGCGCAGACATACGCTGAGAGATTTTGTGCGCCTGCGGAGGTGCCAAGCATCAGATCAAAAGGATTGAAGCCTGCACGCTGAAACTCATCCAGCACTCCGGCGGTAAAGATGCCACGTTGACCGCCACCTTCGCACACCAGCGCAATTTTGTTTGATTTGAAGGGCGTGAGCGCTAAGGGTTCGATGGTTCCCAGCGTCACAGGGATGCGTATACCCAAGATGTGTCCCTCAGCGGTTCTTTCTCTGAGGGGTGCTAAAGCGCAGAATCGCCACCGCCCGCAACCCGGAGAACCAGTCATTATTATGCCCTGACTGGTCTCCGCTTCAGGCTACTGCCGGGTGAGCGAACTATGACTCAGAGTCAGGGTCGTTTACGCCCGGTAAACAGGCTGATGAGGAACAGAATAATACCGACAATAAAGACAATTTTAGCCGCCCATGCTGCCGTACCCGCCAGACCGCCAAATCCTAATGCTGCAGCAATCAGTGCGATCACCAGAAAGATAATGCCCCAACGAAACATAAGCCTCTCCTTACCATCGTGAAAATCGAACTGCTTAGTTCATCCCAATGTGGGTGTGCAGAAAGATGTTGTTATTACGCTGCGGCGGATACGAAAAGCCGCAGCGCCCAGGGTTAAGATTTAATCGTCAGGTCATTCTTGACACTTTTCACGCCTTCAATGGCTTTGGCGATCTGTTCAGCGCGGTCCGACTGCGCCTTGTTGGCAACCGTACCGGACAACTGCACCACGCCATCCGTGGTTTCCACCTTCACGTTGCGTGATGGCACGATGTCATCCGCTAAAAGTTTAGCTTTGATTTCACTGGTGGTTGCCGCATCCCCGGCATAACCTTTCAGTGAGGTGGTTTTGCTGTCTTTAACGTGCAGTTTGTCACTGACGGATTTCACCCCTTCAACTTTCTGCACCACGGCTACGGCTTTTTCCGCCTGATCCTGAGAGGTGACAAAACCGCTCAAGGTCACTACGCCCTGATGCGTGTTTACTGAGATATCCGTGCTTTTTATCGCTTCATCATCCACCAGCGCCGCTTTCGCTTTGGCGGTGATGCCGCTGTCATCCATATACCCACCGACTTTTTTCATAGAGCTATCGATTTTTGCCCCGGCACTGTCGGCGGTCGCCTGCGCTTTTTGCGTCAGGGATTCATCGGCCAGTGCTGCGCCACTCATCAGGGCCGAACCCGCCAGAGCGGCAATCAGGGTTTTGGCAATCTTAGTCTTAATCATCGATATCATCCTTCTATCCGTTTACGCATCCGCAACCGCGAATGAGCCAGCAACAAACGGCGTTGCTGCGATAATGGACGCAATGAAACCTGAAGTTTCTTTTCTCGTCCGACAGAATGATCATAGACGGGACTGAGGGTTTTGCCGGTTTTTGTGGTTGATATCTCGCCAAAAAGCGAAAAAAACAGCGTTTTTAAGAGGAGTCTGGAAGGGAAAAACAGGGCCAGTGGAAACCACAGGCCCTGGAGAAAACGGCGATTAATGCTCGCGCGTTTTGCGGAAAGTCACGTCAGGATAACGTTCCTGGGTGATATTCAGATTCACCATGGTTGGGGCAATATAGGTCAGGTTATCGCCGCCATCCAGCGCAAGGTTGATCTCGTTTTTACGTTGAAATTCATCGAATTTCTTCACGTCAGCACATTCAACCCAACGCGCGGTTGCCACGTTGACCGATTCGTAAATTGCTTCAACGTTGTATTCGCTTTTCAGGCGCGCGACTACCACGTCAAACTGCAACACACCCACCGCACCAACGATCAAATCGTTGTTATGCACCGGACGGAATACCTGTACTGCGCCCTCTTCCGACAGCTGTACCAAACCCTTCAGCAATTGTTTCTGCTTCAGCGGATCGCGCAGGCGAATACGACGGAATAGCTCAGGGGCGAAGTTCGGAATACCGGTGAACTTCATGTTCTCACCCTGGGTGAAGGTGTCGCCAATCTGGATGGTGCCGTGGTTGTGCAGACCGATGATATCGCCCGGATAGGCTTCTTCCACATGTGAACGGTCACCGGCCATAAAGGTCAGCGCGTCAGAGATCACCACATCTTTGCCGATGCGAACCTGACGCAGCTTCATGCCCTTCTCATATTTACCGGATACCACGCGCATAAAAGCCACGCGGTCGCGGTGTTTCGGGTCCATGTTGGCCTGAATCTTGAACACGAAGCCGCTGAACTTCTCTTCTTTAGCTTCCACGGTACGGGTGTCGCTCTGACGCGGCATCGGTGCCGGTGCCCAGGAAACCAGGCCATCCAGCATATGGTCAACGCCAAAGTTACCCAGCGCGGTGCCGAAAAACACCGGGGTGATTTCGCCGCTCAGGAACAACTCTTCATCAAATTCGTTGGATGCACCCTGCACCAGCTCCAGCTCATCGCGCAGCTGCTGCGCCAGATCTTCACCGACGGCTTTGTCGAGATCCGGATTGTTCAGCCCTTTAACGATACGCACTTCCTGAATGGTGTGCCCCTGACCAGTCTGGTACAGATAGGTTTCATCGTTATAGAGGTGATACACGCCTTTAAACAGTTTGCCGCAGCCGATCGGCCAGGTAATAGGCGCACAGGCGATCTTCAGCTCGTTCTCGACTTCATCCAGCAGCTCCATCGGGTCGCGGATATCACGGTCAAGTTTGTTCATAAAGGTGATGATCGGCGTATCACGCAGACGGGTCACTTCCATCAGCTTACGGGTACGATCTTCAACACCTTTGGCGGCATCGATCACCATCAGGCAGCAGTCCACCGCCGTCAGCGTACGGTAGGTATCTTCCGAGAAGTCTTCGTGCCCGGGGGTATCCAGCAGGTTCACCAGGCTGTCACGATAGGGGAACTGCATCACCGAGGTGGTGATGGAGATACCACGCTGCTTCTCCATCTCCATCCAGTCGGATTTGGCGTGTTGGTTTGATCCACGGCCTTTTACCGTACCGGCGGTCTGGATCGCCTGTCCGAACAGCAGAACTTTCTCGGTGATAGTGGTTTTACCGGCGTCCGGGTGCGAAATGATCGCGAAGGTACGGCGGCGCGCCACCTCTTGTAAAAAGGGAGCATTAGACATCAGTGAAATCTTCTCAAAGGGCAACGCACGAGCCGCGCGCTGCGAATAAATCAGGGTGACCGGGGCTGAGCCAGCGGTTATTCAGGCGGCATAGCATACAATATTTCAGTGAGGTGGGGAATGTTGGGTGCACGCAGCCCCCTCATCCCAGCCTTCTCCCGCCAGCGGGAGAAGGAGGTGTGCTATATGCTCGATCGGTCCCCTCTCCCGCTGGCGGGTGAGGGTTAGGGTTAGGGTTAGGGCAAGGAAAAACTAACCCAGCACCCGTGTTACGGCGGCTTTGAAGATCTTCACCCCAATTTCCAGCGAACTCAGTTCAAAACGCATCTCAGGGTGATGCAGGCCCGGCACCAGGTTGGTGCCTAATCCCCAGAATCCGGCTTTCACCGTTGGGCATTTCACCGGGTAATAGAAGAAATCTTCACTGCCTGGCGTCGTTTTCGCGCCCAGCAGCCCCTCTTCGCCCAGCACATCAACAATCGCCGCCCGAATCACCGCCGTCGCCTCCTCATGGATCTCCGCCGCAGGCATTTCCTTGAGCACCACCACCTCGGCAGTTGCCCCCAGTGCCGCAACGCTATTGAGCACCGCCTGCGTCACTTTTTGTTTGAGGATATCCATCGGTTCGTTTTCCTGCGAACGCAGGTCCCACACCACGCGCGCTTCATCCGGTACCGAGTTGGTGACACCGGCATCACAGAGAAAACGTGTCGCTTTGACGCTCCAGTTCAGCCCCGGTGACAGATGGATACTGTTCACGGCCTGCACCGCCTGTACCGCCGCGTCGAGCGCATTCACGCCAAGGTGCGGGCGTGCCGCATGGGCCGGAACGCCTTTGATGGTCGCTTCCAGCGTGCTACAGGCAGAATAGATCACCGCAGGCGTCGCCTGTCCCACATGGCATTCTTCCAGCGGGCGCACATGGAAACCGAGGATCATCTCGACATCCTCCATCGCCTCGCCCTCGATCATCGACAGCGCGCCTGCGCCCAGTTCCTCAGCGGGTTGGAACAATAACTTCAGGCGGCCTTTTTTGATTGCCCCTTCTTTCAACAGCTCCTGTGCGGCAGTCAGAACCACCGAGGAGTGACCATCATGACCGCAGGTATGGCGTGCACAAGCGACACCATCAATGACATGTCCCAGTGCATCCATATCCGCACGCAATGCCAGCACCGGGCCGGGCACACCGCTGTCAATTTCCGCCACAATGCCGGTGGTGTTGTTAATGCCGCGAGTGACTTTGATCCCCGCCTGTTCCAGCTGGTCGGCGATATAGGCTGAGGTTTTAAACTCCTGAAAACCCAGTTCCGGGATTTCATGCAGAAAATGATAATGTTCTAAGACGTTGGACACCGGTTAGCTCCTAAACAAAAAAACGCATCACAAGCATGGCGATCACCGCATTGATGATGCTGGTCAGCATCAACAGCGGCCAGTATTTCTTCGGCACATCGGCAACACCCAACAGGCGACCCATGTATTGCAACTGTGATCCCATCAGGAAAATTGCCGGGGCCAGGATAGTGATATCCGCTCCGCTCAGAGTCCCTTTGGTCAGCAGACTGACTGCCACCCCCACTGCTGCCGAGGAGGATAACCAGGCCGTCAGCAACACAGTAATGGCTTCCCCCGGTAGGCCAAACAGCCCCATCACCGGGGCAAAGAGATGCCCGAGGAATTGCATAATGCCCAGCAGATTCAGCACTTCCGCCAGCACATAAGCCATCACCACATTTGGCATCAGATTATGGATAGCGATATGGAAGCCTTTACGCGCACCCACGATAAAAATATCGAACGGGTTATTATTCACCCGTGACGGAGCATTATTTGACATCGGCAAAATCCTTTTTATAAACACTATTTAACATGAAACGGACAAAAGCCGCACCGACGAATTTGAGAACAAACATTAACACCAGCGGAATAATGATCGGAGCCGTCATTGAAGCAAACAACGCCGAGCCGATAGCAAAATAGTTATTGATCAAACCGGCACCGGAATATTGCCAGGCGGACATCACCACGATGTCTTTTTTGCTGACCTGTTGCTGGTCGTACATCTCTTTGGTTAATGCAGCGCCAGCATCGGTACTTTGCAGATCGGTAATTAATGCCAGACCACAGCGACCCGGCAAACCCATCAACGGTTTCAGCAGCGGCGTCAACAACTTGTGCGCGGCGCGAATCGCACCGTAATGGGTAAAGATCTCCAGTACGCCCAACGCCAGCATCACCGTTGGGGCCAGCGACAACGCAAACAGAAAACCTGCTTTGGCGCTCAGGCCACCGGCACCGAGGAAGGTATTGGTCGATTCTTTCATGGTGCCGAAACTGCCGCCCAGCGTGGTGAAATCAAACGCCCCTAACCAGCTAAAACCGTCCACCTTATAAAATAAGCCGGAGAAAAACAGAATGGCCAATATCAACGCGACGTAACCGCCGATACCCGCCGACACCCGTTCATGGGTAGCAATGATTTTTTCTTCAGACATAAAACCCTCCTGCTGGCGTTATTTTTTAACCAGACAGTTGCAATATATGGAACTAAGTTCTAAGCAGGATTTATGCCAGCTGGAATTTTCTTTAATTGCGAAAGCGCTAATTTTGTTCAGTAACAATTAAATGACCGAAATATCAATCTTTCTGCCTGAAGAAATTCAGCGCAGATGCCTTTATTTCTCACATCAATATTTTCGTCAGGTAATCAGATCGCTGAAAATAAAATCAATAACGCAGTGAGTGCACGCTAAACAGGCAACCTCGACGCATCATTATGGTGCAATAAATCCGAATGAAAAGAAGACAAAAATGAGAATCGGTCGCATTCAAAAACCTGAATAATTCCATTTATAATCAATAAGATAAATTCAACTTTTTGACGAAAATCACTTCACAAAAAAGTATAGGTTGATGCATAATTCACCGCACTCACCTGAAAAATTTAAAAAAGGAATCAGCCATGTTAACTGCTGAAATGACTGCTCGTCTGAATGACCAACTGAATCTGGAATTCTTCTCTGCCAACCTCTACCTGCAAATGAGTGCCTGGTGCAGTGACAAAGGTTTTGAAGGGGCTGCCTCCTTCCTGAAAATGCACTCTCGCGAAGAGATGGAACATATGCAGCGCCTGTTTGATTACCTGAGCGATGCCGGTTCTCTGCCAGTACTGGGCAGCATCGCGGCGCCGCCGGTCAGCTGGAACTCCCTGGCTGAACTGTTCGAAGAAACGTTAAATCATGAAAAGCTGATCACCAGCAAAATCAATGAACTGGCTCATGCGGCGATGACCACGCAGGATTACTCCACCTTCAACTTCCTGCAATGGTACGTGGCGGAGCAGCATGAAGAAGAGAAGCTGTTCAAAACCGTGCTGGATAAACTGGCGTTGGTGGGCAGCAAAGGTGAAGGCCTGTTCCTGATCGACAAAGATCTGGGCCGTATGAATACCGAAAGCCACGGCGCATAAGATAAAACGGCCCGCATTGCGGGCCGATTTGTTTTATTCCAGCGTTTTTAAGCGTAGCTCTGAAGGCTGCGGCCGACCAAAAAGGTAGCCCTGGAACAGGGTACAACCCTCTTCACGCAACCGGGCAAACTGCTCGCTGCTCTCCACCCCTTCTGCGGTGATCTGAATATCCAGACTCCGGCTCATCCCGGTGATAGCCCGGATAATCGCCAGCGCTTCACGACTGTCACCCATATCGCTGATAAACGACTTGTCGATTTTGATTTTGTCGAACGGGAAGGACCGCAGGTAGCTGAGAGATGAATAACCCGTGCCGAAATCGTCCAGCGCAATTTGCACGCCCAGCGCTTTCAGACTTTGCAGAGTACGAATATTACCGAGGGTATCATCCAGCAACACCGATTCGGTGATCTCCACCTCAAGACGATGCGGTGCCAGTCCGGACTCACGCAACGCGCCTTCTACCACCGATACCAACGAGCTGTTTTTGAACTGCAACGGCGACAGGTTAACCGACACCGATTGGTCCCCTTCCCAGCTTGCTGCTTCACGACAGGCTTCATACAGCGCGTACGCCCCCAGCAGATGGATCAGACCGGTTTCTTCGGCGATCGGGATAAAATCGTTCGGCATGATCAACCCTTTGATCGGGTGATGCCAGCGCATCAGCGCTTCATAGCCAATGATCCCTTTCTCATCACCATCGGTGATCGGCTGATAGTAGAGCTTGAGCTGACGTCCGCTAATCGCATCGCGCAGATCGTTCTCGATCACCCGGCGACTCCGCGCCAGGTCATCCATCTCCAGCGTGAAATGCTCATAACGATTTCGGCCATTACGTTTGGCTTCGTACAGCGCCATATCAGCGCAGCGCAGCATATGTTCCGGCGTGTTAGCGGCCTGTGAACTCAGCGCAATCCCGACGCTCAGCCCGACTGACAGATTATGTCCCTCCAGATTGACCGGAGGACGAATCGCTTCAATCAGTCGCTGCGCTACCACGGCGCCTTCATCGGCGTTACGAATGCCAGGCAGCACAATCGCAAACTCATCACCGCCAATACGTGCCAGGGTGTCGTGATCCCGCAATACATTCCGCAAACGCTTTGCCACCGTACGCAACAGGTCATCACCAATCTGATGGCCCAGCGCATCGTTGACGTTTTTGAAGTTATCGAGATCGAGACACAGCGTGGCGGTGATATACCCGCCCTGTGTATCCGCGCGCAGTGCCTCACTCAGTTTCTGGCGGAACAGAATGCGGTTGGGCAGGCTGGTCAGGTTGTCGTGGTGCGCCATATGGTGAATACGCGCATCCGCTTCACGCTGGTCGGTCACGTCCTCCACAATCAGCATCACGAAGTTCTGCCGCAGATCTTTTCCGGCGATAGTGGTGGCGCGGGTATGCAGAATGCGCTCGCCGCCCGCCGTCAGCAACAGTTGCTCGCGTGTATGGATACCTTCACTGCGCAGGGCAATATCCGCCAGGCTGTTGAAGTAATCACTCAGCTCTGCCGACATACATTCATGCGGCCGTTTATGCATGATCAATAACTTGTTGATGCCGAACAACTGCTCGGCTTTGTCGTTGACCATCAGAATTTCACGGGTGATGGCGTCTTCAACAATCACACACGACGGGATATGGGTAATGATGGTGTCGAGGAATTTCGACAGCTCAGAGGCTTTGGCGCTCTGCGCTTCGGCCAAATCCCGTGCACGCAGCAACTGCTGCTCATGTTCACGACGTTCAGTCACATCACGGGTGATTTTTGCAAAGCCAATCAGTCGGCCTTCTTCATTGTGGATAGCATCGATCACCACATGCGCCCAGAAGGCGGAGCCGTCCTTACGATAACGCCAGCCCTCATCCTCAAAGCGACCGGTTTTCAGCGCGATACCCAGGTTGGCATCCGGCGCTTTCGACTGGCGCTCCTGTGCACCGTAGAACACCGAAAAATGCTGGCCGACAATCTCTTCGGAACGATAGCCTTTCGCCCGTTGCGCCCCGGCATTCCAGTTCACCACCCGCCCCTGCACATCCAGCATGTAAATGGCGTAATCCCGCACCCCGGTGACCAACAGCCGAAAGGTTTTTTCCTGCTCACGCTGGGCGCGCAGTAACGCCTGTTGTTCGGTGCAGTCACGGGTAATTTTGGCGTAGCCGATCAACTTGCCGGCATCATCACGGATGGCATCGATAATCACATGCGCCCAAAAGGCACTGCCATCCTTACGATAACGCCAGCCTTCATCTTCAAAACGCCCGGTTTTAAACGCGATACCGAGGTTCTTCTCCGGGATATGGTTGAGGCGATCCTGTGCGCTGTAAAAGCGTGAAAAATTCTGTCCGACGATCTCTTCCGCGACATACCCTTTGGCGCGTTGCGCACCGGCATTCCAATTTTCGACGTTGCCGTCCAGATCCAGCATATAGATGGCGTAATCGGTGACACCCTCCACCAGCAGGCGGAACCGTTCTTCCTGCTCACGCTGCCTGCGTTGTTGCTCCTGTTGCTGGGTACAATCACGGGTGATTTTGGCAAAGCCGAGCAGCTCGCCATATTGATCGCGGATCGCATCAATAATCACATGCGCCCAAAAGGCGCTGCCATCTTTGCGGAAACGCCAGCCTTCAGTCTCAAAACGTCCGGTGGCGGTGGCATTGGCTAAGCCACGCAGCGGTGCACCATTTTTACGATCGTCTTCACTGTAAAACAGCGCGAAATTCTTGCCGATAATTTCTTCAGCGGTGTAGCCCTTGGCGCGTTGTGCGCCAGCGTTCCAGCTCGCTACCGTACCGTCCGGCTTGAGCATGTAAATGGCGTAATCAAGCACGCTTTGCACAAGCAAGCGGTACATGACGTCAGAATTATTATCCATTTTTATTTGCCTATTGCTGGCCTGATGTCACCTGGTAACCCAGGAAAATTCTTAATTGCTCTGCAGACTTAATAGCAAATACGCAGCGTTGACAAGCGCTATCAGCTTACAGGCGAAAGTTGGTAATTTGGTTATCGGCAGTGGCGAGAAATTGTTCAGTGGGATACGCAATAAATTACATTGTGTTGACGGCATTCAGATGTCAGCACCGTGACATCCACTGAAAACGACACAAATTCGTAGTGGCGCGATTTATCGCGCCATACGTGCGTGACGTGGGAAAAACCTGCGCGATAAATCGCGCCGCTACGGGACCAGATGCATCGCGATATAGCGCTCATAACGTGCGGCTTTGACGCGCGTCAGGTCGACCAACACCAGGCCATCGATGCAATGGTTAAAATCGGGGTCGCTACCGAAATCAATAAACTGCACTCCACCCGGTTCGCACAGTTCCGAGTATTGCTTGTACAGCGTCGGAATAGCGGTACCGAGGTTGGCAAGCAGATGCTTCAGGCGGCGTAAATCTTCCTGGTAATTGTCGCCAGTAAACTGCGCCAGCACTTCCGGTAGCGAAGCCGGATAGGGACGACGCGATGTTGCCAGCGGCAGCTCGGTCGGGAAATAGAGGCGATAAAACGCCACCAGCAGGTCGCGGGCCGCCAGCGGCATCCCGCCGGAGATCGAGACCGGGCCAAACAGATAACGGGTTTCCGGGTAGCGGGCGATATAGGCACCAATCCCCATCCACAGGTAATCCAGACCCCGTTTGCCCCAGTAAGCGGGTTGGATAAAGCTGCGTCCCAGCTCCAGTCCCTGGCGAATTATCGGCAGCATACGTTCGTCATAATGAAACAGGCTGTCGCTGTAGATCCCTTCCAGGCCGCGCCGCTCCAGCTGCTCTCCCCCCGGAATAAAACGGTACGCGCCCACAATCTCCAGCTCGGCGTCATCCCACAAAATCAGGTGATAGTAATCATCATCGTACTTATCCAGGTCACGTCGTCGGCCGCTGCCCTCGCCTACCGCGCGGAAAGCAATTTCACGCAGGCGGCCCAGTTCTCGCAACAACGGCACCCAACTTGCGCCGTTGCGCCGCCACAGGTAGATCTGCTTACCATCCGGCAATGTGCCGAGCCGCTCGCTCTCCAGCAACGCTTTTCTCAGCTCAGCACGATCTTCCGGGCGAGCGATGGCTGCCTCGGTCTGAAACAGGCCACGTCGTCCCTGACTGATACGGTACAGATGCTTGCGCAGCCGCTTCGCCAGCTCTTTACCTGGCGTGTGGCCGTCGTGCCAGTGCGCAAAGGGGATCTGCTCACCGATATGCAGCTTGATACGCGAACCACGCTGGCGAAACATCTCACGCACCAGCATCAGCAAGGCCAGCGGCTGGGCAATCTGGCTGACGGCATAAAAAGCCGCGCTGTTACGCCCCACCACATGCACCGGCACCAGCGGAGCACGGGCACGGGCGGCAAGGCGCAGGAAACTGTGATGCCAGCGGCGATCGCGCACGCCACGGGTGGTCAGACGTGAAACTTCCCCTGCCGGGAAAACAATCAGTACGCCCTGATTGTCGAGATGCTGCTGCATACGCGTCAACTGCTCACGACTGGTGCGGTTGCCCATGTTATCCACCGGCAGCATCAGGTTATTCAGCGGTTCCAGCATCATCAGCATGCGGTTAGCGACAATTTTCACATCGCGCCTGACCTGCGATACCGCAGCCAGCAGCGCCAGACCATCCAGCGCGCCCAGGGGGTGGTTAGCCATAATCACCACCGGGCCATGAGAAGGAATTTGCTCCAGATCGCGCTCGCTTAACTCGCAGCGCACATCAAGGTGCTCCAGCACCTGCTCCACCATGTCCACCCCTTGCAGGTGGCGATAGCGAGCGGCAAATTGTTGGAATTCGTGTTCACGCAGCGCCCATTTCAGCAGGCGTTTTTGCCATCCCGCCGCCTGGAAGCCCGGCCAGTAAGTATTGAGAACCTGATCAACAGAAAACATTGTTCACCTTCTTATAGGGAGCGGTTATCGCCCCGAAGGTAAAACGGCTTGTTTTCAGATTTATGAACGTCGTTATCAGGTTTAACAGACGCGCGATAAATCGCTCCGCTACAGCACCGATTTATCGCGCTTGTTGGCAGGAACTACAATTTCAGCGGCGGGAGCTGCGAGAACACGCTGAGCAGCCCCTTGCTCCATAGCTGGCGGATCTGTGAAAAATAGGGGTGCTGGTCAGTGATATGGTACTGCTCGTTGTCGCTGAAACTGTCGCTGTGATAGATCATCACATCCAGCGGCAACCCGACCGAGATATTACTCGCCAGGGTCGAATCCATCGAAATCAGCGCGCACTGCATCGCCTGGCTGAGCGGCGTTTCGTAGCGCAGCACACGGTCAATGATCGGTTTGCCGTATTTGCTTTCGCCAATCTGGAAATACGGGGTATCGACGCTGGCTTCAATAAAATTCCCCTGCGGATAGATTTGGAACAGCCGCGGCTCTTCGCCACGGATCTGTCCACCCAGCAGCAGCGTGCCGCCAAACTCTTCACCATCGCGCTTGATCACTTCGCGCAGCGTTTCGCCCACCAGTAACGCAATGTCATACAACGATTTCCCGTTGAGCAGATTGGGCTGGTCGCTGTCATCATTACCGCGTCGCAGCAGGCTCATCACGCTTTGCGTGGTGGCGAGGTTGCCAGCGCTTTGCAGCACCAACGTGCGTTCATCATCCACCTGAAACACATGCAACTTACGAAACGACGAAATATGGTCGACGCCCGCGTTGGTGCGTGAGTCGGAAACAAAAATCATCCCTGATGATAAACGCATTGCCACACAATAAGTCATAGTCACGCCTGCAAAGAGAATTACTGCTGCGAGTGCACCTGTTGCACCGCAGCCACCGCCAGCATATCTTCACCCCCGCCGCCCAGGCGCATGCCGCGAACCGGACAGGCGTCGAGATAATCCACGCCCACCGCCAGCCGTAAGTGCTGCCGGGTGCTGCGGGTATTATTGGTGATATCAAAGCTGTGCCAACTGCCATCCAACCAGGCTTCAACCCAGGCATGGGTGGCAACGTGTTCGACATTGTCAGTATAGAGATAACCGCTGACATACCGCGCCGGAATCCCCAGACTGCGACAGCAGGCGAGAAACACATGGCTGTGATCCTGGCAAACACCAGAGCCGGCGGCAAATACTTTCGCGGCGGTATCACTCACCTGGGTGCTGCCGGGACGATAAGGCATTTTCAGCAGCAGTTCTCCCATCAATTTTTCCAGGCTGGCAAGCGGTGCTTCGGGTCGCCAGTAACGCAGGGCAAAATCGCGGATGGCGCTATCCGGTTGCGTCAGCGGCGTACCGCGCAGGAAAATCAGCGGTGACAGCGTTGACTCCGGATCGGCCGCCAGTTCGCCTTCATCAAGAATATCCACCACACCGCGCGCGGCGATTTCCAGCATCTGATGCGGCGTGTCCAGCGTCAGCACATGCATCACGTTGCCGTAAGTATCGACGGTACGGGTCGCATCGCAGGGCAGCGCCAGCTCCCACGACAGAATTTTTTGATGCACCGAGTTTTGCGGTGTCAGGCGCAGATACTGGGTGCTGAGTTTGACCGGATGCTCCCAGGCATACCAGGTTTTATGCTCGATGTTCAGTCTCATTTCGCCTCCAGATAGGTGTGATTGATGCTGTCAGCCAATGCGTTAATGTCTGCCAGGAAATGGTTCAGCCAGTTATTCAGGCCATCACGCGTCAGGCTTTCCCAGGTGCTGAACCGCATCTCAGCCAGCAATACTGTGGCAAGATAGCGCGGGCGATCTTCACCGCTGCTGCCGATCTGCTCCAGTTGGTTAGCGATCTCTTCAATGCAGGAGTGCAAGGATCGCGGGCTTTCGCTGCGCAGGATCAGCATTTCATTGACCAGATCCGGCATCAGCTGTTGTTTGAAGATGGCGTTATAGGCCTCGCGGGCGGATACCGCACGCAGCAAGGTGTCGAGGCAATAATATTCGCGTACCGAATCAGGATGCTGCTCCAGCAATTGTTGATTGACGCTCAACAGGCGCGTACTGCCGTCAGCACGCTCCATCAGGGTGCCGAGGCGAATAAAACTCATGGCATCGCCGCGCAACAGGGTGCCAAACATCGCACCACGAAACAGATGGCAACGCTCCTTGACCCAGTCAAAAAAGCTGTCGGCATTGGCACTGGAAATGCCACGACGGCGCATGCTACGCATCTCAATCCAGGTGGAGTTGATGCTTTCCCACACTTCCGACGAGAGGCTACCGCGCACCGCATGGGCGTTGTTCCATGCCGATTGCCAACAGCAAAAAATGCTGCTGGGATTGCGATCGTCGAGAGCAAAGAAGTTGAACAACTGCGGCATGGTGAAACGACCGTTGAGCGTTTCAAACAGCTGACGCGTGCCAGTAAGATTGAGCGGCAACAGCAGCTCATCACCGTGGCTGTTACGCACCGGCATCAACGACAGCCGGTTAGTCACATCCAATACCCTGGCGAGTTGTTCCGCGCGCTCCAGATAACGCGCCATCCAATAGAGGCCACTGGCCGTGCGGCTTAGCATGATGCGTCATCCTCCAGAACCCAGGTATCCTTGGTGCCACCGCCTTGCGATGAGTTCACCACCAGCGAACCTTCGGTTAGCGCCACGCGAGTTAAACCGCCCGGTACCAGACGGATATCCGCCCCGCACAGCGCAAACGGACGCAGGTCGATATGCCGTGGTGCGAGGCCGTTGTCGATAAAGGTCGGGCAGGTCGAAAGCGACAGGGTATTCTGCGCGATATAGTTATCCGGCCTTGCCTGGAGACGCGCCCGGAAGTCGCTCAGCTCCTGTTGACTCGCCACCGGACCAATCAACATGCCGTAGCCACCTGCGCCGTGCACTTCCTTCACCACCATCTGATCGAGGTTGGCCAAAACGTAGGAAAGATCTTTCGGGTTGCGGCATTGCCAGGTTGGCACGTTATTGAGGATCGGATCTTCGTCGAGGTAGAAACGGATCATATCCGGCACATAGGGGTAGATCGATTTGTCATCCGCTACCCCGGTGCCGATGGCATTCGCCAGCACCACATTCCCGGCACGGTACACCGACAGCAATCCGGGTACGCCGAGCATTGAGTCCGGGCGGAACGCCAGCGGATCGAGGAAGGCATCATCCACGCGTCGATAGATCACATCCACTTTGCAGGGTCCGGCGGTGGTACGCATCATCACCGCGCCATCTTTAACAAACAGATCGGCGCTTTCCACCAACTCGACGCCCATCTGCTGGGCGAGGAAGCTGTGCTCAAAATAGGCGCTGTTGAAGCGGCCCGGCGTCAGCACCACCACCACCGGATCGTTCACCGGCGAGCTTTCACGCAACGTCTGCAACAGATGCGACGGATAACGCTCGACCGGGGCCACATGCTGCTCGGCAAATAACTCCGGGTAGAGGCGCATCATCATCTTGCGGTTCTCCAGCATATAGGAGACGCCAGACGGGGTGCGCAGGTTATCTTCCAGCACGTAATATTCGCCATCGTTGTTGCGCACCATATCCACGCCGACGATATGCGCATAGATATTACGATGTAGATCAACACCTTGCATGCAAGGCTGGTACTGATCGTTGACCAGCACCTGCTCGGCAGGAATGATGCCCGCCTTCAGGATGTGCTGTTGATGGTAGATATCGTGCAGGAAGGCGTTGAGGGCTTGTACCCGTTGTCGGATACCGCGATCGAGCATTGCCCATTCGCTGGCAGGAATAATACGCGGCACGCTATCGAACGGAATCAGGCGCTCTGCGCCACCGTCCTCGCCATAGACGTTGAAGGTGATGCCAACGCGATGAAACAAAAGTTCCGCTTCCTCACGTTTACGCGCCACTGCCTCTTTGTCCGCCGCTTGCAACCATTCCCAGTAGTGCTGATAGTGAGCGCGGTGTTGGCCGTCGCTCAGCAACATCTCATCATAGAAGTGTGATGCTATCTGGTAGCTTTCTTTCATGATTTACCCGGCGCTTATCAGAGGACCTGATTTCACTGCTGCACAAACTGTGCCAGGCGCGTGCGTGCTGCACCGCACGCGCACCTTATCAGTGAGTTAACGCCGGAAATGGGTGCAATGCACCTTATTGGTGCAGAAGCTGCTGCGCGACCGGTAACCAGATTTCCGTCATTGCTCCCTCCCCGCCGGTGAAAGGATCGCGCTTCGGCATGGGTACGCGCTGAATCTGCGCCTGAGAGGTTCTCAGAAAACGCGGTTCATCGCGCAGCGTTTCCGGCGATATACCTTCAGGATAGGCGCCAACGGTGAAGAAATCCTCACTGGCGTGGATCTGTTTATGGCCGACCCCCGCCGGGATCAGCACCGCATCCCCCTCGCGCAACGTCACCATGCGACCACTGTCGCCACCAAATAACACTTCTGCCCAGCCCGCGCCAACACCGATTATTTCATGCGTATTCGGGTGGTAATGGGTATACGGAAAGATGGGAGAACGCCACGCAGCGGGCCAGCCGTTGCGGGTAAAAGTTTCTTCAAACCAGATGGCGGTGTCCTGATTTTCCTCGTCTTCGCTGTCGTTGTCGGGGGCAACCCCCGGCCAGATGATCAGCGGCAACGGATTATTCGGCACCCCGCCAGACGGGATAGATAACATCAGATGCTGCGGGTTACTGGAAGCCCCTGCGGAAAAGGTGCCAGCGGCGAAAGACATCAGTAACAGCAGGCTGGATGGGTAGACAGTCATACTCTTTCTCCGGTTAGCCACGTTGCTTAAGTGTGGCAAAAACGGATGACAATACAATGTGCTCAGGCCCGCAAAATTCACATAAAAGCATGATTTTGCTAACTAAAGCCAAATTAATGATTAACCTCTTTAACATTTTGGGCGTAATGACCTTGCCCTGCGATTTTGTGCGCAACTGTTATAAAAATTCTTCACTGATCTGTGTCTGCCGCCCTTCACTGTTACGTGCTTTACTGGCAGGCAGTGAAAGAGAGGTGAACAATGGACGCCATAAAACAAATCCTGCTTGATGAAATCGCCACACTGAATCGCGAAGAACGTCGCGACAATTTGCCACGTTTTAGCTTTTCGTTTCTGAAAACGCACCCTGGCCTGTGGGCGGTGATGTACTTGTGCTACGGGCTGTGCGTGGCGCTGATTTTTTCCACCGACATGCTCGGCTGGCCCGCATTCTGGTTTGCCACGGTTTTCGTGCTGGTGATGAGCTTTTTAATGCTGCTGGATATCAATCCGAAATACCGCTTTGAGGACATTGATGCGCTGGATCTGCGCGTTTGTTACAACGGCGAGTGGTATTACATTCAGCCGGTATCCTCCCAGGGCATCAACAAGATTCTGGATAACCCCGGCACGCCGGACCGTGTGCGTAGCGGTATTCATCGCCTGATGCAGCAGAAAGGCGAAGTGGATTTTTACGATGTGTATTACCTGACCTGGGGACATCGGCAGGCAGCGCAGGTTTAAATTTAACCTGACCGGCATACTGCACATCTCCTTCTCCCGCTAGCGGGAGAAGGTCGGGATGAGGGAGTCTGGCCGCAAAAGACTGCGCGATAAATCGCGCTGCTACGGGTGCAGTTGTTTGATTAACTGACCTAATTTTTCCACCGCCGCTTCGGCGCGCGCATCCCACGGCCAGGCAGTATTGAAGCGGAAGCAGTGACGGAAATCTTCACTGCTGGAAAATAGCTGCCCCGGCGCGATACTGATCCCCTGCTCTAACGCCAGATGATAAAGCTGCGTGGTATTGATGCCCTCGGGTAAGGCTACCCATAAAAAGTAGCCGCCCGGCGTATCGCTGATGCGGGCATCCGCTGGCAGTACCTGACGCAGCGCAGTGCGTGCCAGCTGTTTACGTTTTGCTAAGGTCTGACGCAGCCGTTTCAGATGGCTGTCATAACTGCGGGTGGAGAGAAAATCCGCCAGCGCCAGTTGCATCGGCGCGCTGGTGGAGAGCGTACTCATCAACTGAATACGCTGGACACGTTGCGCATGCCGGCCCGCCGCCACCCAGCCGATGCGAAAGCCCGCCACCAGATTTTTCGAGAAGCTGCCGCAATGCATGACATCACCAAGGCGATCAAAAGCTTTCGCCGGTAATGGTTTCTCCTCGCCAATCCATAACTCACTGTAAACATCGTCTTCAATCAGCGTCACGCCATAGCGCGCCAGCAGCGCCACCAGTTGTTCCTTGCGCGTGTTGCTGAGAGTAAAACCCAGCGGATTTTGCCGGTTGGTCATCAGCCAGCAGGCTTTGACCGGCCAGCGTTGCAGCGCCTGTTCCAGTTCGTCAAAATCAATGCCCTGCTCGACATCACTGGCTATGGCGATGGCGTTCAGCTTCAGGCGTTCAATCGCCTGCAATGCACCATAGAATGAGGGATTCTCTATCACCACCCAATCCCCCGGCTCGGTTACCGCCTGCAAACTCAGGTTGAGGGCTTCCATCGCCCCGTTGGTGATCACGATGTCGTCCGGTGAAATGGTGATCCCCTGCTGTGCGTAGCGTTGCGCCAGGATTTTGCGCAGCTCAGGGTTACCGGGCGGCAAATTGTTGAGCGCGTCCGTCGGTTTCAGGTTATGCGAGACTTTGACCAGCGAACGCATCAACTGGCGCTGAGGAAACAACTCCGGATCGGGGAAGGCGGAACCAAACGGCATAATCGCCGGATCGCGTGTCGCCTGGAGGACATCAAATACAAAGCTGTTGGTATCGGTCTGCTCCAGGCGTTCGACCGTTTGCGTCGCCAGACGCGGTCGCAGTGCCGCAGCGCGCGGCGCAATGTAATAACCGGATTGTGGTTTTGACAAAATCCAGCCCTGACTCTCCAGCACTTCGTAGGCGTGCATCACCGTCATCAGGCTGAGGCCGGATTGATCGGCCTGCTGACGCAGCGAAGGCAATTTTTCTCCGGGTTGCCAGATATTGGCTTCGATTTGTTCGCGCAGTTGATCGACCAGCTGCTGGTATTTCGCCACCTGAATCTCCGTCAGAATGTAATGTGGGGATTTTCCCTCACCCTAACCCTCTCCCGCAAGCGATTGTAGTGGCGCGATAAATCGCGCCACTACTCTATGCAAAATGCTTATTTCGCCGTCTCTTCCAACACGCCAACAAACTCCGGCAGTTCGCCGATGCGGTCTGGCGGCAGGGGCCGCCCCAGCAGATAACCCTGCAATGAATTACATCCCAGCCCGGTGAGAAACGCCTGTTGTTCCTCGGTTTCTACCCCTTCGGCCACCACTTTTAAATCCAGCGATTGCGCCAGCGCCACAATCGCGGAGACGATGGTGGCATCTTCCGATTTCGCTTGCAGTTCATTGACGAAAGCACGGTCAATTTTCAACTCACTGGCCGGTAAACGTTTGAGATACAACAGGCTGGAATAGCCGGTACCAAAATCGTCAATCGAGGCTTTCACCCCCATATTGGTCAGTTCCGTGAGAATACGCACGCTCTCTTCAGGATCGCGCATCGCCGTGGTTTCGGTGACCTCCAGCGTCAGCAGCTCTGCCGGAATCTGGTGCTGAGTTAAGGCGGTGGTGACGGTTTCCACCAGATTGCACTGCTCAAACTGCAAAGCCGACAGGTTCACCGCCACCGACCAGTGAGGATGCCCCTGCAAATGCCAGCTATGCAGCTGACGGCAGGCTTCGTTAATCACCCAGTTACCAATATTGACGATCATCCCGGTCTTTTCCGCCATCGGCAGGAATTTGTCCGGCGTCAGCAGGCCGCGCGTCGGATGCTGCCAGCGCAGTAAGGCTTCAAAACCAATAATGGGTCCACGCGGTGCGCAATATTTCGGCTGGTAGAACAACCGCAGCTCGTCATTATCCAGCGCCTGCCACAGATCGTTGTTCAGTTGCAGTTGGCTTTGCGCCAGGGTGTTCATCGAGGGCTGGAAGAAGTTGTAGCCGTTGCGTCCGTTGTTTTTGGTGTGATACATCGCTGCATCCGCATTAAACATCAGCTCGCGCTCATCCACACCATCGCCAGGGTACACCGCGATACCGATACTCAACGACACCACCAACTCGTAACGCGAGATGCTGAACGGCTTCTCGATCGCTTTCACCAGCGCATCAGCCGCCGCCGCCGCATCATTAGGATCATCAATCTCAATCAGCAGGACAAACTCATCGCCTCCCATGCGCGCCAGGGTGTAATGCCCTTTCATCTGCCCGGTCATGCGCTCGGTCACGGCAATCAGCAGGTTGTCTCCGACATGATGACCAAAAGCATCATTGACCGCTTTGAAGCCATCCAGGTCCATAAACATCAACGCGAAGTGAGACTGTTCGCGGTCAGCTTTGTTGATCGCCTGATCGAGGCGGTCTTCCAGCAAAATACGGTTCGGCAGGCGCGTCAGATTGTCATGCAGCGCCAACTGTGCCAGTTCCCGGTTCGCCTCCGCCAGTGAACGGGCCAGGATCGAGGTGCGCGCCTGCATGCGAGCATCGAGCATTGAAACCAGCAGAGTGATGCCGAGGATCGCGAGCGTCACTACCGTCACCAGCATTGCCAGCCAGTTGCTATTAACCCCCATATGGGTAGCGTGGCTGTGCATCGGGAAATTCGCCGCCGCCATACCCGTGTAATGCATACCGGCAATGGCACAGCCCATTACCACCGACGCGCCAAGACGCAACAGGGTGACGCGGCCAGTGCCTTCACGCAGAGTAAACGCCAGCCATAGCGCCACGCCAGAAGCCACCAGGGCAATCGCGACAGATGCCGCAACCCAGTAACCATTCCAGACGATGCCAGGCGAGAACATCAGCGCCGCCATGCCGGTGTAGTGCATTGCCACCACGCCAAAACCCAGCACCAATGCGCCACCGCACAGTCGCGACCAGGGCAGTTCGCCCGAGCACACCAGCCACAATGCAAAGATCGATGCCAGCACCGCAATCACCATCGATGCCACGGTGAGCAATGGGTCGTAACTCATCACCATATCGAGGCTCATCGACAACATGCCGATAAAGTGCATCGCCCAGATGCCCACCCCCATGGCAAAGCCGCCGCCCAGTAGCCATACCAGCGCTGATTTGCCACTGGCAGTCGCTACTCTTCCCGCCATATCCAGTGCCGTGAAGGAGGCCAGCATCGCCACCAACACCGAGACGATGACGGTATACCAATCGTACGAAGTCACTAACATAGTGAGTTCCCAAGTCATAGCTGGATTAACAGCTGTGGTGTTGTTAATAAAACGTAAAATATATAAATATTATTGTATTATTTATCGGCAGTCATGCTGCCGTTATTGGTCGTTGAACGATGAAAGATTACGATTCAGAAAATCAAAATTGCTCGTCACGCACCCGCCATGGGTGCGATATTTTCAGGAATAACCAGCGGTGCGCCCATTGTCATCGTGAACTCGCCGATACGATCTGCCGGGGTAGGTTTGCCCAGTAAATAACCTTGCAACGTATCAAAACCCAACCCGGTTAATAAGCGTTGCTGTTCTTCCGTCTCCACACCCTCGGCGACCATGCGCAAATTCAGGCTTTGTGCCAGGGTAATCATCGCACTGACGACGGTGGCGTCTTCGCTGTCGGCACGCAGACTATTGATGAAGCTACGATCAATTTTCAGCTCGGTCGCTTCAAGATGTTTCAGATGCAGCAGATTGGCATAACCAATACCGAAATTATCAATCGCGACCTTCACCCCCAACTGGTGCAGCTCAGCAATACGTTGCTGACTGAATTGCGGGTCGCGCATGGCGATAGTTTCGGTAATTTCCAGCATCAACGCGCCTTCCGGTAAAGCATGCCGTTGCAGAATTTCACTGATGCTGTCGATCAGGTCGCGCTGATGGAATTGCAATGCCGACAGGTTAACGGAGACGCTCCAGTGGCTGTTCCCCTCTTCATGCCATTGGCGCAACTGGCGACAGGCTTCGTTGATCACCCAGTTGCCCAGCGCGATGATCTGCCCGGTTTTCTCCGCTCGCGGCAGGAACATATCCGGCATCAACAAGCCACGGCGCGGATGCTGCCAGCGCAGCAGGGCCTCAAACCCCATCAGCAAGGTCCCACCGGCACGAAACTTCGGTTGATAAAACAGGCGCATCTCCTGATGTTCCAGCGCGTGCCACAGATCATTAGCCAACGCCAGCTGGTGCTGCGCAACCGTGCTCATCGCCGGTTCAAACAGGCACCAGCCGTTACGCCCACTGTGTTTGGTGTGATACATCGCGGAATCGGCGTTGAACATCATCTCCTGCTTGCTGCGGCCATGCAGCGGGAAGATGACGATACCAACGCTGAGTGACACCCGTAGCGAATAACGGTCGAGTTCAAAAGGGGCATCGATGGTATTCACCAGGCGCTGGGCGATAGTCGCGGCCTGTAAACCGTCACTGTCGGGACTGAGTAGCACAAATTCATCGCCCCCGAGACGCGCCAGAATGACATCCTCACGCAGTTGATTACGCAGGCGCGCAGCTACCGCGACAAGTAAGCGATCACCAACGTGATGTCCCCAGGTATCGTTGACCGCCTTAAAGCCATCCAGATCCATAAACATCAATGCGAAGGTTTGATCGTTGAGCGTGGCATGTTTGACGGCAGCGTCCAGTTGCTGCTCCAGCAACACCCGGTTAGGTAAGGTTGTGAGATTGTCGTGCATCGCCAGTTGGCGTAATTCATTGTTGGCATGCTTCAGCTTCGCTGCCAGTCGCGCCGCGCGTAGCTGCGCATCCAGCATCGACAGCAACAACGTGATCCCAAGGATGGTCAGGGTGATGATGGTCACCCATACTGCCAGCCCCTGATCGCTGACACCGTGTTCCATCATGCTGCTGGTGTTGTTGAACTGCGCAGCGGCCATTCCGACATAATGCATTCCGGCAACGGCAGCCCCCATGACCAGGGAGGCACAACCCCGCATCAACAACAGGCCATCGCCCTGGCGCAGATGAAATGCCAGCCAGAGCGCAGCGCCGGATGCGGCATAAGCAATCAACACCGACAACGCAACCAGCTCGATATTCCAGTGAATGGCCGGTTCGATCATCAGCGCGTTCATGCCGAGATAGTGCATCGCCACCACCCCGCTGCCGAGGATTAACGTACCGCGCACCAACCGACGCCATGTCAGGTGGCTACCGCGTACCACCTGGGCAAACGAAAAGATGGCTGCGACGATCGCCACCGCCAGTGACCATGAGGTGAGCGGCACATTGTAACGCATGGTCATCGGTAGCATCATCGCCAGCATACCGATGAAATGCATCGCCCAGACACCAATACCCATCGCGGTGCCACCAGCCACCAACCACAAACGAGCGATGCAGCCACGAGACACCGCAACGCGTCCGGCAGTATCCAGTGCCGTAAATGAGGCGATAAAAGCGACGATTAATGAGCTCGTCACCAGAACGCTATCCCAGGTAATCAGCAACATGAGCGCTCCTCACTAACCCGCTAGCGAGCAGGTGCTGAATTATCGAACAGGAACAAAGATTAAAAAGCATGCATAAACGGTCAGTTAACTTTTAAAGCGATGCAGCCGCTAATCGAGCCAGGAGAATCTGGGGATTAGCGCGCTGGGGCTTTTTTATGTTCATTATCTATCGCTAAGTGGAGAATCGTTATTATGTCTGATTAATGCATGAACATAACACTGAACCTTGCATCGCGGTAGAGGGAGAAATAATTCCTTGTTTAGTTTTTTTGACCTGCCGGGATCCCTTGCTATCACTGAATTATCGGCGAATTGAATAAATTGATTAGGGAAAAATTATTGGTGGACCTGACAGGCTTCGCTTTGCTGAACTATAGTAAAGAAAACTGATATAAATCATTTCCCTGCCGCATAAGAACTTTCTTAGACAGCAGGGGTTTTGCTGTACCGCCAAACATGGCTTCTTGTTATTTTTCGGTTGATTTCATAAATACATCATCAGGTGAAAAAGCACTGACCCTGGATAATCAGTAAGGAATGATTATGAAACTCAAGCTTTTTCTTTTGGCCGCCAGCCTGAGCGCCACCTTCCCGCCGTACGCTGCTTTCGCTGCCACCACAACGGGAACCATTAACGCGACGCTCACCCTGACTACCGGTTGCCTGGTGAATGGTCAATCAGCCACGACCGGGGTGAACTTCGGTACATTAAACTTCGGTAGCAGCGCTGCCACTTTTGATACATTGAATGCCACCCTGGTTGGGGCATCTGGCAATGGTATCTATGTTCGCTGCACCACCGGTCAAACCTTTAACGTGCAGGTCACCAGCAGCAATGCTGCGCCAGCCACCATTTATGGCACCGTGAGTGGACAACCACGCTATTTAATCCTCGGTTCCAACAACACACAAGGCATCGCCTACACCCTGTACAGCGATGCAGCCTTCACCACCGCTATCGCCAATAACACCAATATCGCGCCGAGCGGAACCACCGACCCAACCCTGGGGACCAACTACGCCATTTATGGTCGCGTAGTCGGTGGTGGTTTCAACCCGTTAATTCCGGCGGGAACCTACACCGATACCATTAACGTTGCTGTGAATTACTGAGGCAGAAACTTCGGTTAAACAGGGTGAGAGTGGTCAATGGGTGGACGCGCATTGTTGGCGGTCTGGCCCTGCTGATAGGGAGTGTCAACGCCTGGGGGTTGCCGAGCGCAACCTTTCAGGTCTCTGCCTCAGTGGTGGCTGGCTGCGTGGTTTCCGGTACTAATCCCGGCGTTTTTGGCACGCTCAATTTTGGCACCCAGTCTGGCGTCGCCAGCAACAGCGTCAGTGCCACTTTTGTCCAGAGTTCCACCATCAGCCTTGCCTGCACACCAGGCACCACGGTCAGCATGTCAATCAATGGCGGCAGCAACTACACCACCACCCGCAACCTGAAACTGGCCAGTTTCACCAATACCGTGGCCTACAGCTTATACAGCAACGCCAGCCACACCACCGCGATTGGGGTGAATTCACCCATCACGCTGAGTTACAGCAACGCCAACAACATCACGTTGCCGATTTACGGCGTGTTGCAGTTACCCGGGCCGACGCGCGCCGGGGTTTACACCGATACGCTAACCGTCACCCTGAGTTGGTGAAGGAACAACAAAGAAGGAATAACACATGAAAAACCTGCTGCTGATATGGCTGCTCACGTTCAGCGCTCTCAGCCATGCTGCTAACTCGTTGATGATCTGGCCGATTGATCCCGCCATCAATCCCGACGACAAAGCCAGTGAGCTTTGGCTGGAGAACCGTGGCGATGCGACCACCTTAATGCAGGTACGGATTTTCGCCTGGCAGCAGGTAAATCAACGTGAACAATATCAGACCCAGACTGAGGTGGTCGCCAGCCCGCCACTGGTCCGCGTCGAGCCGGGGCAGAAACAGCTGGTGCGCTTAATCAAGCAAACCCCGCCTGCTGCCGGTCAGGAGATGGCCTATCGCGTGGTACTGGATGAAATCCCTACGCCACGGAGTCCCGGTGCCAATCAGGCTGGGCTCACTTTCCAGATGCGCTACTCGGTGCCTCTGTTTGTGTATGGCAGCGGTCTGACTGTCGAAAGTGCCAAACCCGACCTGAGCTGGCAGGTGGAGAACAGCGGGGGCAGGCGCTGGCTGCTGTTGACCAATCACGGCAACGGCCATGCGCGCCTGAGCAATGTCACGATTGGCGGGCGCAAGCTGGGTGACGGTCTGTTCGGCTACGTTCTGGCAAACAGCAGCAATCGCTGGCCGCTTAACAGCAGCGTGAGCGGCGAACTGGAGGCCGAGATGAATAAAGGCCACTGGCGTAGCGCTGCTCTGCGCTAATGCGATTTTCGCCACATCCCTGCGCGCTGGCGGTGACCAGCGCCCTGTGCTGTCTGATCCCCCTGATAAGTAGCGCGGAGACGTTCTCCGAGCTGCCGCCTCCTCCTGCCCTGCAAAATAACGCGGCGGGACAGCAATACATGCTGGAGCTGATCATCAATCAGGGAGAACAAGGCAATATCGTCCCGGTTGAACAAAAGAACGGGGATTTTTGGCTGCGGCGCGGCGATTTGGAACGCGCCGGGATCCCGGCAGACAAGTTGCAGGGCCAGCAGATCAATGTTAACCAGCTGAACAGCGTCAAAGTGGATTATGACAACCAACGTCAACGCCTGCTGCTGACCGTTCCCCCGGCCTGGTTACCGGGCCAGGTGATTGGTCAGTCGCACAATGGCCCGCGCTATCCCGGTCGTAGCAGCACGGGAGCGCTGCTCAATTACGACTTCTACGCCACCCGCACCGATCATAGCGGCACGCGTCTCGCGACCTGGAATGAGTTGCGCTTATTTGGTGCTGCCGGACAATTCTCCAGCAACGGCGTGTGGCAGCAGCAACTGGAGGGCAGCGCTCCGCAGCAGCAGCAGGGTTATATCCGTTATGACACCTGGTGGAGTAACGAAAACGAGGAAGCGATAGTCAGCTGGCGCGCCGGGGATCTCATCACCGATTCTCTCTCCTGGAGCAACAGCGTGCGTCTCGGCGGCGTGCAGATTGGCCGTGACTTCAGCGTGCGTCCGGACCTGGTCACTTACCCGTTGCCACAGTTTTCCGGCCAGGCGGCGGTGCCGTCCACCGTTGATCTGTTTATTAATGGCTATCGTTCCAGCCAGGCCAACGTTCAACCCGGCCCCTGGTCACTCACCAATGTCCCCTTTGTCAACGGTGCTGGCGATGCGGTGATCACCACCACCGACGCGGTGGGCCGTCAGGTCACCACCACGCTGCCGTTTTACGTTTCCAGCAATCTGCTGAGACAAGGCTTGTCCGACTACTCATTTTCCGCCGGGGCGATGCGTGAAAATTACGGCATCAAAAACTTCGACTACGGCGCAGCCGCGGCCAGCGGTTCATATCGCTACGGTCTGACTGACTGGCTGACGCTGGAAACTCACGCCGAAGGCAGTGATGAGGTCGCGATGGGCGGTGCTGGCGGTCAGGTGAAACTCGGCAGTTGGGGAGTGATCAATGGCGCGCTGGCGCAGAGCCAGATGAGCGGTAAACCCGGCACGCAATATAGCTGGGGTTATCAGTACAACAACAGTTGGCTCAGCCTTGGCACGCAACACACGCTGCGGACCGTGGATTTTGGCAATCTGGCGCTGGTAGGCAATCGCAGTGACTCGGAGGACACCTCTTATTCGCTGGCACGTCGCAGTGCGCAATACACCGCCAGCGTGTCGATGAATCAATACGGGAGCCTCGGACTGGCGTACCTCGATATCAACAGCGGCGATGGCGAACGTACACGCCTGTGGAACCTGTCGTGGAGCAAAAATCTTTGGGGTAACAGCAGCCTGTATATTTCCGCCAGCCGCGATCAACAGCAAGGGGAATGGAGCGGAGCCATCTCGCTGGTGATCCCGTTTGGCGAACAAGGCAGTGCTTCGGTCAGTATGGAACGCGACCAGCAGGGAGAAAACAACCAACGCATTTACCTGTCACGCGCCATGCCGAGCGACGGCGGTTATTCGTGGGATGCTTCCTGGGCTAATCAGGGCGGCAACAGCGGCGATTATCGCCAGGGGAGCCTGCGCTACCGCAACAACAAAGTGGATACGTCGGCGGGCTTTTATGGCGACGACGATAACATCACCCAGTGGGCAGATTTCAGCGGCGCGCTGGTGCTGATGGATAACCGCCTGTTTGTCGCCAATCAGATCAACGACGCCTTTGTGCTGGTGAAAACCAACTATCCCGACGTCAACATCCGCTACGAAAACCAATCAATGGGACGCACCGATAAAGAAGGTTATCTGCTGGTTCCGTCGATTAGCAGCTACTACGCCGCGAAATACGATATCGATACGCTGGACTTGCCTGCGGATATGACATCACCGCGTGTCGAACAGCGTTTCGCCGTGAAGCGCCAGAGCGGCTATCTGCTTAATTTCCCGGTAGAGAAACTGCGTTCTGCCAGCGTCATTCTGCATGACAGCAACGGAAAACCGCTCCCCGTCTCCAGCCAGGTGCTACGTGCCGGGCAGGCAACCGAGTATGTCGGCTGGGATGGGATTACCTGGATGGAGAACCTGGAGGCCAGCAATCCTATCCAGGTCACCACGCCGGATGGTCGTAGTTGTCGCACTGAACTCACGATCGCCAATGGTCAGCCGCTGGCGCTGAAAACCTATGGCCCGCTCACCTGCGCGTTGCCACCGCCGCCACCTGGCGCTGCGCTACCCAATAGCGAAAACTCTACAACAGGCATATCACCATGAAAAAAATGCTGCTCCTGCTGACGTTGTTACTGTTACCAGGTCTGGTACAAGCCGCCTGTAGCCTACCTGCATCAACCGCCAGTTTTGGCTCGGTCACCACCTTTGTGGTCAATTCGACCATCAGTTCCACCTCAACCACCGCAAACGTGAACTGTGGCGCAGGTTCAGCCCTGACCTTATTAGGAACCAACCAAATTACCTTTCAGCTTGCCAGCGCGTCCAACGTCAATGGCACGCGTGGCACCCTGAAACGCAGCGGCGATACCGGCAGCGATAACATTCCGCTGCGCCTGTGTATGGACAGCGCCTGCGCCACTGAGCTGACAGTGGGGGGGGCGACCTATACCTTTTCACAAGCGGTGCTGGCGAACCTTGCCGGTCTGTTCGGCAGCCTGAACTTTGCCTTGCCGGTGTATCTGAAAACGGTGACGGGGCAGACGGTGGCGGCAGGTACCTATACGGCGACGCTCAACCTGTACGTCACCTATAACATTTGCACCAGCCTTGGCGTGGGTGGACTTTGTCTGACACCGCAGACCGGAACCGGCACCATTCCGATTACCGTGACGGTGGTGATATCGAATGATTGCACCACCATCACTGCACCTAACGTCAGTTTTGGCAGCGCGCCACTGGTCAGCAGCTTTTCCACCGTGCAGCAGACCATTAGCGTGGTATGCAGCAAAGGCAGCACCTATACCGTGGGCCTGAGTAATGGCAGCTATGCGGCGAATGGCGTGCGGAATATGGCGAGTGGCACCAACCGGTTAAGCTATGACATCTACCAGGGAACCACCACCACCACACGCTGGGGACCCACCGGTACGGACCGCTGGAGCAGCAGCACCTCAACGACCGTCAGCGCCGATGGCCTGACACGCGGCTATACCTATACCGCGCAGATTCTGACCACGCAAAATACCCCGGCTGCGGGTAATTACACGGATAATGTGGTGGTGGATTTGTCGTTTTAGATTTTTCCGTAGCGGCGCAATTTATTGCGCTGTTTTTTAGCAAAAGCAACCTCTGGCAAAAAGACGCGCGATAAATCGCGCCGCTACGACTGGATTATAATCAAGCATTTACCGCCGCAGTGCTGTGGCGCGTGCGATACTGCTTCACCATCCGGCCTATCAGCAATGTGCCGATCAAACCGCACACCGCCGCGAACGACAGCCATACGCCTGGCATCGCTTTGTCACCCGTGGCGTGAATCAGATAGCTGGAGACAGCCGGGGTAAAGCCGCCAAACAGCGCGGTTGCCAGGCTATAAGCCAGCGAGAAACCGGATGCGCGTACCTCGGCTGGCATGATTTCCGCCAGATAGACCACCATCGCCCCGTTGTAGCTGGCGTAGAGGAAGGATAACCAGAGTTCAGCCACCACCAGATGGGCGAAGGTCGGCGATCCGACCAGCCAGTGCAGCACCGGCCAGGCCGTGAGGATCATCAGGATGGTAAAGGTTATCAGCAACGGACGGCGACCAATCCGGTCGGACAACGAGCCCATCACCGGCAACCAGAACAGGTTGGAAAGACCGACAAACAGCGTTACCAGAAAGCTATCTTTATCGCTCATCATCAGCACGGTTTTGCCGAATGTGGGGGTAAATGCGGTGATCATATAGAACATCACCGTGGTGGTGACCACCATCAGCATACCGGCTAACACCAGCGCCCAGTTCTGTCCCACCGAGCGCATAATCTGACGCATGGTCGGATGATGTTTACGCTGACTGAAGGCTTCAGTCTCCTCCAGCATACGGCGAATCCAGAACAGAAACGGTACGATCAGACAGCCAATGACGAACGGAATACGCCAGCCCCAGTCAGTCACCGCCTCTTTTTCCAACAGGTGGTTCAGGCCCAGTCCCAGCAGCGCCGCGAAGATAACCGCCACCTGCTGGCTGCCAGATTGCCAGCTAACGTAGAAGCCTTTACGCCCTTTCGGGGCCACCTCAGCCAGATACACAGACACGCCGCCCAATTCAACACCGGCGGAAAAACCCTGCAACAAACGACCAATAAGAATCAACACCGGTGCTGCCGCCCCAAGGGTGGCATAGCCTGGCACCACCGCAATCGTCAGCGTACCCAGCGCCATAATACCGAGGGTGACCAGCAAGCCTTTGCGGCGGCCATGATGGTCAATGTAGGCACCGAGCACAATCGCCCCTAACGGACGCATCAGGAAGCCTGCGCCAAAGGTCATCAGCGTCAGCATTAATGACGCAAACGGGTTATCACCGGGGAAAAAGGTTTTTGCAATCGCGGTCGCGTAATAACCAAACACCATGAAATCGTACATTTCAAGGAAGTTGCCGCTGGTTACGCTAAAGATAGTTCTGGCACCGCTCTGCGATGACTTTTGTAAAGAAGAAGGTGAGCTCATAGGATTTTCCAGTGTCTTCCATGCGGGGATGTCCCTTTTATCGTGACGTCTCCCTGATGAATGTGATCCAATTCACCATTGCACTTTACAAAAGCAGGGTTATACGTAACCAAACATTAACAAAGTTGATCCGCAGGATAATTGCCCGTTAATCCGCCTGATTCGTGGTTTTCCTTTTTGGTCGTCCATTACGCCCATAACAAAAAGGGCGCCCATTAGGGCGCCCTCATAACTTTCAGTGAAACTACTTCTTCACCGTTTCCATACCCATCAAGCCAATCTTCAGATATCCGGCTTCACGAAGTTGGTCCATCACCGACATCAGGGTTTCATAACTTACTGATTTGTCAGCCTGGAAGAAGATAGTGGTTTCTTTATTGCCTTCCGTCTGCGCCGTCAGCGCATTGACCAGCGTCTCTTTGGTGACCTGATCGTTGCCGATATAAACCTGGTTATCTTCTTTAATCGACAAATAAACCGGTTTTTCCGGACGCGGCTGCGGCGCACTGGTGGAAGCGGGCAGATTGACGCGAACATCCACGGTTGCCAGCGGCGCGGCCACCATAAAGATGATCAGCAGAACCAACATCACGTCGATAAACGGCGTCACGTTGATTTCATGCATTTCGCCATCGCTTTCCAGGTCGTCGTTTAAACGCATCGCCATCGCAATTACCCTACGCGCAGTTTCTGTGCGGCAGCCGGACGAGCCACTTCGTTAGTCACGTTTCCCAGGTCAAGGTCACGGCTTTGCAGCAGCAGCACCTGCGCCGCCACATCACCGAGCGACGCTTTGTAGCTGGCAATCATACGGGCAAATACGTTGTAGATGACCACGGCAGGGATTGCAGCGACCAGACCAATCGCGGTCGCCAGCAGCGCTTCCGCAATCCCAGGAGCGACCACCGCGAGGTTGGTGGTTTGCGTCTGTGCGATGCCGATAAAGCTGTTCATGATGCCCCATACCGTACCGAACAGGCCGATAAACGGAGCAACCGAACCAATGGTGGCGAGGAAACCGTTACCGCGGCCAGCATGACGGCTGAAAGCGGCAACACGGCGTTCCAGACGGAAGCTGGTACGCTCTTTAATACCATCGGTGTCTTCGACACCGGCTGAAAGTTCCAGCTCGTTCTGTGCATCGTTAAGTAACACGGCGCTGTGGCTGTTACCCTTGAAGCTGGCGGCAGTGCTGGAGGCGTCATCTAATGAACGCGCATCACTCAGGGCGAGATGTTCGCGTTTCAGTCGGCGCTTGGCTGAACTCAACTCAGCAAACTTACCAAAGAAGATTGCCCAGGTGACCACAGAGGCCATCAACAGGCCAATCATGACCACCTTTACCACGATATCGGCATGATGATACATGCCCCAAACGGAGAGATCCGTCTGCATCAAATCACTGGCTACCACGCTGCATCTCCAACTTCAATTGCATAGTTCACGATCGAGCGCCGGATCATAACAAATTAGCGGGCCGAATTGATAGTAGTTCTCATTACTATTTACAAACGAAAAGTGCGTTTTTCCACCACAGTTTCTTTCGATTGTGAGCAGGTTTTATAAATGTGACGCACCGTATAAAATTATTAAAACATCGTTTCAAAATGTGATGCATTTCATTCAATCAACATCTGCCCACTTTTTCACCACACGATTTTCATTATTCTGAGCCAGCCCTGCCTTTTAACGGTGCCGTTGCACTGTCCGATTTCGCTACCTCTTGCTGGAGCAAAAAATGACGCTGAAAAAAAGACTACTCGCAGTTTCGTTGTCCTCCATGATCGCCCTGCTGGCCTGTAATGCGCAGGCCAAAGTCCTTAAGGTGGCGGAAGTGCAGCCCGCCGGTTATCCCACCGTGGTCGCGCTGGAGCATATGGGGGAGAAACTGAAACAGGCCACCGATGGTCGTCTGGAGATGAAGGTGTATGCCGGTGGCGTGCTTGGCGATGAAGATCAAACCTTACAACAGGTTCAACTGGGCGCGATTGATATGATCCGCGTTTCGTTGGCCCCGGTGACCACCATCGCGCCGGAAACCAGCGTGCTTACCCTGCCCTTTATCTTCCGCGATGAAGATCATATGCACAAAGTGCTGGATGGTAGCGTAGGTGAGCAGATCGTCGATAAATTCAATAAAGATCCCAACACCCGCATGGTGTTTCTCGGCTGGACCGATGCCGGGACGCGCAACATGATCACCAAAAAGCCGCTGACTAAGCCTGAAGATCTGCAAGGTATGAAGATCCGCGTGCAGAACAGCGCCATCTCGCTTGCCACGCTAAAAGCAATGGGCGCTAACCCGGTAGCGATGGGCGTCAGCGAAGTGTTTAGCGCCATGCAAACCGGCGTGGTGGACGGCACTGAGAATAACCCACCGACCTTTGTCGCCCATAACTACCTGCCCGTAGCGAAGTACTACACCCTCACCGGCCACTTTATTCAGCCAGAGATGATCCTGTTCTCCAAACCGGCGTGGGATCGCCTCTCTGCTGACGATCAGGCGTTACTGAAGAAGCTGGGCAAAGAAGCTCAGGATGAGGAACGTCAGTTGTGGGCCAGCTACACCCAGCAATCGATTGAGAAAATGAAGGCCGGAGGCGTCACCTTCCAACAGATCGATCGCGACTACTTTGTCAAAGCTACCCAACCGGTACGCGATCAGTTTGGCGGCAAGTATCAGGATCTGATGACACAGATCGCCGAGGTGAAATAACCCCCCACGCCGCGCGCAGGCGTGGCGTTTCACTCAGGATCCAATTATGAACGCATATTCCCGGTGGATGGATCGGTTGTACCTGCTGTGCATGTGGGTGGCGGCGGCAGCGTTGATGATCATGGTAGCGGTCATTCCCGTCGGCATCTTTGCGCGCTATGTATTGAACAGCGCGCTCTCATGGCCAGAGCCGGTAGCCATTATCTGTATGATCATTTTTACCTTTGTCGGCGCGCCGGTCGGCCTGCGGGCCGGCACCCATATTTGTGTCTCTATGTTGACCGATCGCTTGTCACCTGGCGGCCAAAAATGGGCGCTGCTGTTGTGTAACCTGCTGTTAATCGCCTTATGTGTGGTGCTGTTCCGCGCCAGCTACAACCTGTGTGCCGCGATGTGGATTCAGCCGCTGGCCTCACTGCCCAATGTCACCTATGGCGAAATGTATTTACCGATCCCGATTGGCACCGTTTTTACCCTACTGTTTGCCCTGGAACGTCTGCTGAATGGCGACCAGAGCCAGCGCCCAATCGTCACGCTTGGCGGCACCCACTAACCTCGGAGCATCGTGATGGACGCATTCATCCTGATTGGCAGTCTGATTCTGTTGCTGTTGGTCGGCTTTCCGGTTGCTTTCGCGGTCGGGTTTAGCGCCTTTATCGGTGCCTGGTGGATTGACCTGCCGCTTGAAGCGGTGGTGATTCAGGTGACCAACGGCATCAATAAGTTTTCGTTACTCACCATCCCGTTCTTTATTCTGGCAGGCGCAATCATGGCTGAAGGCGGGATCGCCCGACGCCTGGTGAATTTTGCCTATATCTTCGTCGGCTTTATTCGTGGCGGCTTATCGCTGGTGAATATCGTCGCATCGACGTTTTTCGGTGCAATTTCCGGTTCTTCCGTGGCGGATACCGCCTCGATAGGCTCGGTAATGATCCCGCAAATGGAGGAGAAAGGTTATCCACGCGATTTTGCGGCGGCGGTGACCGCCAGCGGTTCGGTGCAGGCGGTACTGACGCCACCCAGCCATAACTCGGTGATTTATTCGCTGGCAACGGGCGGCGTGGTGACCATTTCCTCGTTGTTTGTCGCCGGTATTTTTCCCGGTCTGCTGCTCGGAGCATGTCTGATGGTGATGTGTCTGGGATTTGCGCGCAAACGTGGGTATCCCAAAGGTGAAGCGATCCCGTTTCGCCAGGCGCTGAAGATCTTCTTTGATGCCTTCTGGGGGTTGTTCACCATCGTCATTATTCTCGGCGGCATTCTGTCCGGGATTTTCACCGCCTCGGAATCTGCGGCCATTGCCTGCCTGTGGGCATTCTTCGTCACCATGTTTATCTATCGTGACTTTAAGTGGAGCCAGTTGCACATCCTGCTGTTTCGCACCATCAAAACCGTCACCATCGTGATGGTGTTGATTGCCTTCGCAGCCGGTTTTGGCGCGGTGATGACCTTTATGCAACTGCCCACCGCGATTACCGAAGCCTTTACCAGCCTGTCGGACAACAAGTACGTGATCCTGATGTGTATTAACGTGCTGCTGCTGGTGATCGGTACGCTGATGGATATGGCACCGATCATCCTGATCCTGACGCCTGTGCTGCTGCCTGTCGCTACCTCACTCGGCGTGGATCCGGTGCATTTCGGCATGATCATGATGACCAATCTCGGTATCGGCCTGATCACGCCACCTGTCGGCACCGTGTTGTTCGTTGCCAGTGCGGTCAGTAAACAGAAGATTGAACAGGTGGTCGGCGCGATGCTGCCGTTCTACTGCATGCTGTTTCTGGTGTTGATGTTAATCACGTATGTCCCGGCGCTGTCGCTGTGGCTGCCACATATCATGGGGGTGATGTAAAGGTAGGCCCGTAGCGGCGCGATTTATCGCGCAGGTTTTTCCACATCGCGCGATAAATCGCGCCGCTACGGATCACGCTTCGTCCAATGAAGGTGACTGTCTGATATTCCGTAATCAGGGGCAACGCACAGGACCGATTCGTGTTAACGTGGTGGTTTTGTGAAATGCGGCAGGAAAGGCAGTGATGGCAACGAAAAAAATAGACACCACGCTGGTCAGCGCGGGACGCAGCAAACGTTACACTCAGGGTTCAGTCAACAGCGTGATTCAGCGTGCCTCATCGCTGGTGTTTGACACCGTCGCCGATAAAAAACGCGCCACCGCCGGGCGGGCGAAAGGCGAACTGTTTTATGGCCGTCGTGGCACCCTGACACACTTTTCCCTCCAGGATGCGATGACCGAACTGGAAGGCGGTGCCGGTTGCGTGCTCTATCCTTGTGGTGCTGCTGCGGTTGCCAACGCTATTCTTTCGTTTGTCGCCGCTGGCGATCATGTACTGATGAGTGGCGCGGTCTACGAACCGACTCAGGACTTCTGTACCAAAATCCTCAGCAAACTTCAGGTCACCACCACCTTTTTTGATCACTGCATTGGCAGCGAAATCAGCGCGTTGGTGCAACCCAATACTCGCGTGGTGTTTCTGGAATCCCCGGCATCCATCACTATGGAAGTGCAGGACATCCCGGCGATTGTCGCCGCAGTGCGCAGCAAAGCCCCTGATGCCATCATCATGCTCGATAATACCTGGGCGGCGGGCGTTTTGTTTAACGCTCTGGAGCATGGCGTCGATATTTCGATCCAGGCCGGGACCAAATACCTGATCGGTCACAGCGATGCGATGATCGGCACTGCCGTCGCTAACGCCCGCTGCTGGGATCAACTGCGTGAAAATTCCTACCTGATGGGCCAGATGGTGGACGCCGATACCGCCTATATGGCGAGCCGTGGTCTGCGCACGCTGGGTACGCGTCTGCGCCAGCATGAAGAGAGTGGTTTACAGGTGGCGGAGTGGCTGGCCGCTCGCCCGGAAGTGGCGCGCGTTAACCATCCGGCGCTGGCGCAGTGCAAGGGGCATGAATTCTGGCAGCGAGATTTTACCGGCAGTAGCGGCCTGTTTTCCTTCATCCTGCATGAGAAGCTGAGCAGCGAGCAGCTGGCGCACTATCTCGACGGTTTCCACCACTTCAGCATGGCCTACTCCTGGGGCGGTTATGAGTCGCTGATCCTCGCCAATCAACCGGAAGAGCTGGCTGAGATTCGCCCGGCAGGTGGCGTCGATTTTACCGGTACGCTGGTGCGGCTACATATTGGTCTGGAACACGTTGCCGACCTGATTGAGGATCTGCAAGCCGGGTTTGAGCGCCTGAAACGCTAAAATCTTCAACAAAGCCTCAACAAGCCTGATGCCGCGTGGCAGAGATCAACGTCTGCTGCTACGCAGGCCGTTAAAATAAAATCCTTGTGACTTGATGGAATAGCAGATGGGTGTTTTACATGAGATTGTCCAGGCGCTCTGGCATCAGGATTTTGCCGCGCTGGCCAATCCGGATGTGGTGTGGATTGTCTACGGTGTGATGTTTGTGACGCTGTTTCTCGAAAACGGTTTATTGCCAGCGTCTTTTCTGCCGGGCGACAGCTTGCTGCTGCTGGCTGGGGCGATGGTTGCCAAAGGTGTGATGGACTTTGTCCCGACCATGCTGATTTTGACCACCGCGGCCAGCCTTGGCTGCTGGCTGAGCTATCTTCAGGGACGCTGGCTGGGCAACACCAAAATTGTCAAAAGCTGGCTGATGCACCTGCCAGCCCAATATCACCAACGCGCCTGGCAGTTGTTTAACCGCCACGGGTTGATGGCGCTGCTGGTGGGTCGCTTTCTGGCGTTTGTGCGTACCCTGCTGCCAACCATGGCAGGCATTTCCGGTTTGCAGAACGGTCGTTTTCAGTTTTTTAACTGGCTGAGCGGCTGGCTGTGGGTATGCATTGTGGTGGCGTTCGGCTATGGCATCAGCCAGGTGCCGTTTATCAAACGCCATGAAGATCAGGTGATGGCGATTCTGATGCTGCTGCCGGTAGTTTTGTTGTTCGTCGGGCTGGCGGGCAGCATTCTGGTGATCTGGAAAAAAAGACGCCCGAAGGCGTCATAGAAGCTGCGCGGCGTCGGCGGTGGACTCAAACACCGTCTGACGCACGCGGCTTGCCTCCTCTCCCGGCGTGACGCCGAAATAGCGCTTAAACTCGCGTGAAAATTGCGAAGGGCTTTCATAACCGACGCGTACCGCCGCGGCACTGGCACGCATCCCATCCTGTAACATCAACAGGCGCGCCTGATGCAGGCGATAGCGTTTCAGATACTGCAACGGCGAGGTTTGCGTTACGGCTTTAAAGTTGTGGTGGAACGCCGATACGCTCATGTTTACCTCTGCCGCCAGCGTCTCCACGCTAAGGTTTTCACTAAAATGACTTTCGATACGGCGCAACGCACGGGCGATCTGGCTAAATTGCGTCTGGCGGCTGATCAATGATAACAGCGCACCGCCACAAGGCCCGGTCAGCACGTAGTAGATAATTTCCCGCACGATTTGCGGCCCGAGCACACGCGCGTCACGCGGTATCCGCATCACATCCAGCAGACGCTCAGCGGCGCACAGCATCTCTTCACTGAGAAAAGCGGAATGAATGCCAGAGGTTTGCGGCTGCGGCTGAAAATCCTGATCGTCGCCAATCTCCATCAACAAATCCTGTAGGCTGGCGTTATCGACCGTCAGACACATCCCCGCCAGCGGCTCTTCTGGCGTAGCTTCGGTTTCACACTCCACTGGCAGCGGCACGGTGAGCATCAGGTATTTGGTGGCGTCATAATGGAACACCGTGCTGCCGAGATAGCCGGTTTTACGCCCCTGAAACAGAATGACAATGCCGGGCTGATACATCATCGGCGTGCGCGGCAACGGCTCGTCGGCGTAGATCAATCGCACGTTATCCAGCTGACATAGCGGCTGGCTACCAGGCTTCATCAGCGCAATCACCTGACGGGCAAGCTGACGGCAAAGCGTGTCATAAGGCATGGCATAGTCTCTCGCAGCAAAAAAGGCAGTTTGCCGCACCTCGGGCGAAAGCTCCAGCTTGCTGGAGAATCAGGCAAGATTCCGGCAGAAACAGACAGCACAAAAATGCCGCAGAGTTGCCACAATGAACCCGAGGCTAAGGTTTGTTGACTAGACTTAACCTCAGTGTTTCCGGTGAGTCACTGCGACAAATAAGGAGCAACTATGGCAGACCAACCACTGATTAAACTGCACGACGGCAATATGATGCCGCAGCTCGGGCTGGGTGTCTGGCAGGCAAGTATTGATGAAGCACGCAAAGCGGTATTAAAAGCGCTGGAGGTGGGCTATCGCTCTATCGATACGGCTTCCGCCTACAAAAACGAGGAGGCGATTGGTCAGGCGTTGCAGGAGACGGACGTGCCTCGCGAACAGGTTTTCGTCACCACCAAGCTGTGGAATGATGACCAGAAAAATGCGCAGCAGGCGCTGGAAACCAGCCTTGAAAAACTCAAACTGGATCAGGTGGATCTTTACCTGATGCACTGGCCCTGTCCGTTTAAAGATCTGTACCTGAGTGCCTGGGAACAGATGATTAAGTTGCAGCAACAGGGTCTGACCAAAAGTATTGGGGTGTGTAATTTCAACGAAGCACATCTGAAACGTCTGATGGATGAGACCGGGGTTTCCCCGGTGGTAAACCAGATAGAACTGCACCCGATGTTGCAGCAGCGCACCCTGCACGCGTGGAATGCCCTGCACCAAATCCAGACTGAATCCTGGAGTCCGCTGGCGCAAGGTGGCCAGGGGGTGTTTGATCAGGAAGTGATCAAAAGCCTTGCGAAGAAATATGGCAAAACTCCGGCGCAAATCGTTATTCGCTGGCATCTGGACAGCGGATTGGTGGTGATTCCGAAGTCTGTGACGCCGGCGCGTATTGAGGAGAACTTTAAGGTGTTTGATTTCCGGTTGGAGAAACCGGAGATCAGTGAGATCACCACGCTGGATATTGGTAAGCGGTTGGGACCAGATCCGGAGAAATTTGGCGGTTAGGTGCGAGCTATTGCCCTCACCCCGGCCCTCTCCCGCAAGCGGGAGAGGGAGGAAGTACCCGTGCACCTCTCAATCCCCTCTCCCGCTTGCGGGAGAGGGTTAGGGCGAGGGAAAGAGATTACGCCGATGGGTTAACCAATAACTGCCCCGCTGTACCGCGATCCGCCAGCTCCAGCGTTTGGCTGTAATAAACAAACGGGAAGTGATCCGACGAACTCTGCGTAAAGCTCACCAGCAATTCGACATCACCATCAACCCACACCGTATCCTTCCAGCCGCGATCTTCACCCATCGGCTGCGCGCCATTGACGCTTTTAATCAGGAACATCACGCCCTGAATATGCAGTGACTGCGGGCGGTCGGCATGCAGGATCCAGCGTTCAAAGCTGCCCTGCTGCGCGGTGGTATCAATACGCCCCATATTCCACAGCGCACCATTGATGCCCGGCATGCCATCGCCAATGCGGAATTCACGGGTACGTACCGCCGCACCATCCAGAATCTGATCCGCCAGCAGACGCATCGGCAGATTGTCCGTCACCAAAGGCAGCAAACCGGTCGGTCGCAGCGTCAACACCAGGGTGTTGGCAAGAATCGATGAAGGTTCAAACAGCCCGCGCAAACGATCCATCAGACCCGCCGCAGTGCCTGCGGTGATCGACACGACATCGCCCTGCGACATATCCACCAGCACTTCACGTCGCTCACCCGGAGCCAGCGACAGACGCTGCACCGCGACCGGCGCAGGCAAAAAGCCCTGATCGCTGGCGATCACCGTAAACGGGCGATTATCGGAGAAAGCCAGATCGTAACGACGTGAGTTAGACGCGTTCAACAGGCGCAAACGCACCCAACCGCGTGAAACCTCCACATAGGGATTTTGCACGCCATTGACCAGTAAGGTGTCGCCGAGGAAGCCGCCATCCTGCGGCGGGTCGTACACCGGGGTGGCAAAGTTGTCGAGACGCTTGTCCTGAATCACCAGCGGGAAATCATCCACACCGTAATGCTTTGGCAGCGGCAGCGTCTTGCTGACGTCATCTTCAATCAGCCACATCCCCGCCAGCCCGTTGTAGACATGCGGGGCCATACGGTTGGGGGTATTGGCGTGATACCACAGGGTCGCTGCTCCCTGACGAATTGGCAGCACGGGTGCCCAGTCAACACCCGCCGACATCATACGCGGCGCGCCACCCATCAGGGCGCCTGGCACCTGAAGACCGCTCACCGTCATCGCCACCGGCTCATTGAGACGATTGCTGTAAATCAGTTTTACGTCGTCGCCGCTGTACACACGTACCGTCGGGCCAAGATACATGCCATTGATGCCCCAAACCGGCACTTTGTTGCTGTCGCCATTGAATGACCAGTGGCTACGCTGGAGCGTGAGAAAGAGTGGCTGACCGCGGCGTGATTCAATCAACGGCGGGACCGGAAGAGGTGTATCACCAGCGGGTGCGGAAGCGGCACGCGCGGTGTATGGCATAGCGCTGGTAGCAAGCGCAACACCGGCAGAAAGCTGAATAAACTGACGTCTGCTGCAAGACATAAAACTTCAGACCCTTTGAGCGTGGCGTGAGGACGCCGTCCATTTTTTCTAATTGCTATTGCTGTGCTGTCCCCCAAGCGGGGAGATGGCACGGGGCAGATTGCCTGCCCCGTGGGAACGGTCAGATTTTACCGTTTTTTTCACGCTCGGCGACTTCGGCGTTCAATTCTTCCAGCTTTGCCGACATTAATTCGCGGCAGTGGGTCGCCAGCTTACGTACTGAACTGTCGGCAAACGCGGCAGTGTCCACCGGGGGTAACATCTCAACAATCACCAGACCGTTGTTCCAGCGATTGAGTTTGATTTTGTCATGGGTGTTGGACACCACCACCGGGATGATGGGCACCCCTGCTGCCATCGCGGCATGAAACGCACCCGTTTTAAACGGCAGCAGGCCACGCCCGCGGCTGCGCGTCCCTTCCGGGAACATCCAGAACGAAATGCGTTTCTTTTTAAACTGATCGATCAATTCACCTATGGTGCCATGTGCCTTGGCTCGATTATCACGGTCAATCAACAGGTTGCCCGCCAGCCAGTACAACTGACCAAAAAACGGGATCCACAACAGGCTTTTTTTGCCAACGGTCACCGTGGTGGGCTGCACAATTTTGGCTGCCGTGATCATGTCGAAGTTGTTCTGGTGGTTTGCGATATAAATGGCGTTGCCATAGCTCGCGGCATCGGCCGGTTTACGCAGTTCCACTTTGACACCAAACACCGATGATAAGCGACCAAACATGTGGCCAAAAGTGGCCACATGGCGCGGGTTACGCGGTGAAAACAGGCACCAAATACAACCAAACACACAGACCAGAATCGAATAGATGATTACAAAAATAGCCCGTAAAATTAGTAACATAGCTTCCTCAATAATGGCATACCCTTGCCTGCTTTATTATTTTGCAGGGTTATTCTTCACTCGCTTCGCTGTGGCGCGTTGGGGCATCCAGCTCAACACGGTCGATACGTTGCAAACCGCGTGGTAACAACGTACCACGACGACCACGATCGGCGCGGAACTTCTGCAACTCTTCGCTGCGTAGCACCAGCTTGCGCTTGCCTACATGTAAGGTAATCGCGCTGCCGGTCGGCAGAATCAGCAACCACACCAGCTTGTCACTACCCGCTGCGGCTTCTGCGGATGGGATAGAGATGATTTTGTTGCCCTTGCCTTTCGACATTTGTGGCAGCTCGCCCACCGGGAACATCAACATGCGGCCGGCCTGAGTGATCGCCAGCAACATGTCATCTTCGTGATTCACCGCCATCGGCGTCATCACTTTGGCGTTTTCCGGCAGCGTCAGCAGCGCTTTACCCGAACGGTTGCGCGACACCAGATCGGCAAAGGTACAGATAAAGCCATAACCCGCATCCGAAGCCATCAGCAATTTCTGCTCATCCGGCTCCATCAGCACCTGCTCCATCACCGCGCCCGGTGGCGGCGTCAGCTTGCCGGTTAACGGCTCGCCCTGACCACGCGCCGACGGCAGCGATGTCGGATCAAGGGTATAACTGCGGCCGGTGGAATCGATAAACGCCACCGGTTGATTGCTCTTACCTCGCGCGGCAGCCAGATAACTGTCTCCCGCTTTGTAACTCAGACCGGCTGGGTCGATATCGTGGCCCTTGGCACTACGTACCCACCCCATCTGCGACAGTACAATGGTGACCGGCTCGGCGCTCACCAGCTCTGTTTCGCTCAGCGCTTTGGCTTCTTCACGCTCACGCAGCGGTGAACGACGATCGTCGCCGTAGGTCTGGCTGTCAGCCTGCAACTCTTTCTTCAGCAGGTTGCTCATCTTGCGCTCAGAGGCGAGGATCGCCTGCAACTGATCGCGCTCTTTTTCCAGCTCTGCCTGCTCACCGCGAATCTTCATCTCTTCGAGTTTAGCGAGGTGGCGCAGTTTTAATTCCAGAATCGCTTCGGCCTGCGTCTCGCTGATATCAAAGCGCGACATCAGCACCGCTTTCGGCTCGTCCTCGGTACGGATGATGTGGATCACTTCATCAATATTGAGGAACGCCACCAACAAACCTTCAAGGATATGCAGGCGACGCAACACGCGTTCCAGGCGGTAGTTCAGACGGCGGGTGACGGTATCGCGACGATACACCAGCCATTCAGAGATAATTTCCAGCAGGTTTTTCACCGCCGGACGGTTATCCAGCCCGATCATGTTCAGGTTAACGCGGTAGCTTTTTTCCAGATCGGTGGTGGCAAACAGGTGGTTCATCACCTGATCCAGATCGACACGGTTAGAGCGTGGCACAATCACCAGACGGGTCGGGTTCTCGTGATCGGATTCGTCACGCAGATCCTCCACCATTGGCAGCTTTTTATTGCGCATCTGTGCAGCAATCTGCTCCAGCACGCGCGCCCCCGAAACCTGATGCGGCAGCGCGGTGATGACCACTTCACCCTCTTCTTTTTTCCACACCGCGCGCTGGCGGATGGAACCGCGACCGTTCTGGTAAATCTTACGAATCTCATCACGCGGGGTGATGATCTCGGCTTCGGTCGGGAAATCCGGTCCGTGCACGATATCCAGCAGTTCATCCAGCGTGGTGTTTGGCTTCTCGATCAGGGTGATCGCGGCCTGCGCCACTTCGCGAATGTTATGCGGCGGGATGTCGGTCGCCATACCTACGGCGATGCCGGTGGTGCCGTTCAGCAGGATGTTCGGCAGACGCGCCGGTAACATCTTCGGTTCCTGCAAGGTGCCGTCAAAGTTGGGGATAAAATCCGACGTACCCTGGCCCAGCTCACTCAGCAGGATTTCGGCATATTTGGACAGGCGCGATTCGGTATAACGCATCGCGGCGAACGATTTCGGATCATCCGGCGCACCCCAGTTGCCCTGACCGTCCACCAGCGGATAGCGGTAAGAGAACGGCTGTGCCATCAGCACCATCGCTTCATAACAGGCGCTGTCACCGTGCGGATGGTATTTACCCAACACGTCACCCACGGTACGTGCTGATTTCTTAAATTTGGCGCTGGCGTTCAGACCCAGCTCAGACATCGCGTAGACAATACGGCGCTGTACCGGCTTGAGGCCGTCACCGATATAGGGCAGCGCACGGTCCATGATCACGTACATGGAATAGTTCAGGTACGCGTTCTCTGTAAATTTGTGCAGGGCAAGACGCTCTGCACCATCCTGCGTCAATTCGCTCATTAAGCTTGCATCCTCACTTCGTGGCCCACGGCGGCGGGACATCCGGCGGTCGTTTGGCGAGGATAGTACCTTATTCCCGTGGCTTAGTCACAGGGGAAGCCATCTCTGACATCAGGAATCATGGTTGGAAAATAAATGTGAGGCAGATTAAAAAAACAAAATAGAATGCGATCAGGATCACAATGAATAATTCCAACGCGCTGTGATCACGATCCCAATTAATTTTCAGATAATCCAATTCGTATTAATCCTGTCCTCTTCGGAGGACAACATTTAGTATTGTTGCTTTCCCCGTCCTTTTCTAAATTCATACTCCATAAGAAAGATTTTTTGCGCTCCTGATTTCTGGCATCTGGAAAATATAAAAAACAACCTGACGGGAAACTGTTTTGCCAAAATAAAGGTGAACGAATGCAAATACTGACTTCGCGACAACACCGATTAGTGAAACTGCTGTTGCAGCAGGCCGCGCCGCAACCCCTGAAGCAACTGGCGCAACAGCTCGGCGTATCCGAAAAAACCATCTACCGTGACCTGCAATGGCTGGAAAACTGGCTGAACAACTGGGCAATGGTGTTGGAGAAAACCCCTGGCCGCGGCGTACGCTTGCGGGTTGATGATGTTCAGCAACGCCTGCAACTGGAACAACAACTGAATGGCGATGACAACAGCGAAGCGCTGAGCCACAACAGCCGTCGGGTAAAAATTGCCTCCCAGTTGCTGAGTGATGCACCACGCGAAACCTCTATCAGTAAGTTGTCCGAACGTTATTTTATCAGCCATGCCTCCATTGTTAATGACCTGAAGGTGATTGAAGAGTGGCTGCAACCGTTGGGATTGACGCTGGCGCGCGGCCCAGGCGGCACCCATATCGAGGGCAACGAACAGACGCTGCGTCAGGCGATGGTGTCGCTGATTAATGATGTGATGCAGCAAAACGTCGCCGGAACGCCCTTGCTGCCACGGCTTGATCCCGGCAGCCAGCAGGCACTGGTCCATTATTTTGGCGATGAGGATGTGGCCTTTGTCCAGGCGCTGCTGCAACAGATGGAGCAGCAACTGAGTTACCCGCTGGGCGATGCCTGGTATCTCAATCTGTGCACCCACATTTTGATCATGATGCACCGTATGGCACAGGGGAACGTACTGGCGTTGCAGACCATGCTGGCGGCGCAGGATCTTGATAAGCGTATCCTGACCATCGCCCGACAGATGGTTACGCAGATTGAGGCACGTATCGGTTGTGCGCTACCCGCCGATGAAGTCGGTTTTATTTATCAATATATCGTCTCATCCGGCATTGTGGTGGAGGAACGTGGCGACCATGCGCCAATGCATAACCAATTTTCCACGGCGGAGTCGGTTAAAATAACCTGTGAATTAATTGATCGCTTCTCGGCCTTTATTCAGCAGGATTTATCTCAGGACCGTTTATTATTTGACGGGTTACTGGTGCATATTAAGCCTTTATTAAATCGCCTTAAATATCACATCCATATTCGTAATCCATTGCTGGATGATATTCAGCAGGAAATGAAAGAAATATTTTCACTGACACAACAGGCAATGCAATTGACAGCGCGCACGTTCGATCTCTCGCCAGTCGCCGATGACGAAATAGGTTACCTTTGCGTCCATTTTCAGGCCGCGCTGGAACGGCAAATTGCCCATAAACGCATTCTGGTGGTGTGCTCCAGCGGAGTGGGTACGTCGCATTTGCTGAAAAGTCGCATCCTGCGCGCCTTCCCGGACTGGGAAATCGCAGGCGTGGTATCAGCCAGCAACCACGAGGCATTTTGTCAGCGCGAAACGGTGGATTTGGTGATTACCACGATTCACCTCAGCAGCGGGGCCATCCCCAGCGTGTATGTCAGTGCATTTTTTAACGATGACGATATCCGGCGGGTTACCGACGCCATGATTGGCAGCCAGCTGCCACAGGGGACGCGCTGCGTCCTGGCTGAACATTAATTGAATGAGGTCTGACTGATGGATATTTCTCGCATTCTGACGCCGCGCCGCGTCAATCTGGCCCTGACTGCCACCAGCAAAGAAGAAGTGATCAACGAGCTGACCGAGCTGCTGTATCAGGACGGCGCCATCAGCGATCGCGAGGCATTTATCGCCGATGTCTGGCTGCGCGAAGCGGAAGGCTCAACCGGATTTGAAAACCATATCGCCATCCCGCACGGCAAGTCTGCCGCCGTGCGGCAAACGACCTTAGCCATTGGCCGCACCCAGCAGGATATTCCCTGGGAAACGCTCGATGGCAGCCAGGTGCGCTGCATCATCCTGTTCGCGGTGCGACTGGAAGATCAGAACACCACCCACATTCGCCTGTTGTCGCAGGTGGCCAGCGCGCTGGCCGATGATGAGGTGATTGCCCAACTGCTGGCGGAAAACGACCCCAGCAATATCATCCGGCTGTTTAGTCAGTACGCCGAAACCGACCTCTGTTAACCCTACTCCTCTGAGGTGACACATGAATATTGTCTGTGTAGCGGCCTGCACGGCAGGCATCGCGCATACCTATATCGCGCGCGAAAAACTGATTAAGGGCGCCCATGCACTGGGCCACACCATCCACGTCGAAACTCAGGGCACCATCGGCACCGAGACGGAACTGACGCGTGAAGCGATCGCCGCAGCCGATGTGGTGATCCTCGCCGTTGACGTCAAGATCAAAGGCGAAGAGCGCTTTCAGGGCAAGCCTATCGTGAGGGTCAAAACCGAAGTGGTGATCAAGTCACCGGTGAAATTCCTCGAAAAAGTGGCGGATTCACTGGCGCGAGCCTGAGGAGATCCATCATGAGTGACAACAAACGTCAGTACGGCCAGGAGATCAAAGGCCATCTGCTCACCGGTATCTCCTGGATGATCCCGCTGATCGTCGCTGCCGGGATCTGTATCGCCCTGGGCCAGGTGATCGGCGGGCCGGATGTCGGTAAGCAAACCGGCACCATCGCCTGGATGTTGAACCAGATCGGTGGCTGGGGGATGGGGCTGATCGTGCCGCTGATCAGCGCGGCTATCGCTTACTCGATTGCCGATCGTCCCGGTTTTGCCCCAGGTTTGATCGTCGGGTTTATTTGCGGCCAGATCGGCACCGGATTTATTGGTGGCATTCTCGGTGGCTTCCTCGTCGGTTATACCGTGCTGCTGCTGCGCCGCACCATCAAACTGCCGCAATCAATGCAGGGACTGATGCCGATCATGGTGCTGCCGCTGCTGAGTACCATCATCGCCGGGCTGCTGATGATGACCTTTATCGGCCAGCCGATTGTCTGGTTGCAGAAGGCGCTGATTCATCTGCTGGAATCGATGCAGGGTGGCTCGAAGTTTGTCATGGGGGCGATTCTCGGTGCGATGGCGACCTTCGACTTTGGCGGTCCGATCAATAAAACCATGTCGCTGTTTGCCGACGGCATGCTGGTGGATGGCATTTACGGTCCAGAGGCGGTGAAATTTGTCGGCTCCATCATCCCTCCCTTCGGCATCACCCTCTCCTTCCTGCTGACACGGCATAAGTACACCAAAGCGGAGAAAGAGGCGCTGAAAGCCGCTTTCCCGATGGGTATCTGCATGATTACCGAAGGGGTGATCCCGATTGCGGCCCGTGACCTGTTGCGTGTGGTTGCCAGCTGTGTTGTCGCCTCGGCGATTGCTGGCGGGCTGATTATGGTGTGGGGCGTGGAAGCGCCGGTGCCGCATGGCGGGATGTTTGTGGTGCCGCTGTTTACCAAACCCTGGCTGTTCTGTCTGGCGCTCGGCATTGGCACCGTGGTGTGTGGCGTGATGCTGTCGCTGATGAAGAAAACCGTGACCCAGGCGGATGAAGAGTTCGACGATGTGGAAGCCCCTGGCGTCCGCGATGAAGAGATCAAATTCACACTGGAATAAGGAGCCACCATGTTTGCCATGATGAATGACCTGATTCAGGCAGCAGCAAAACAACAATACGCGGTGCTGGCGATTAACTGCTTCAACCTGGAAACCACGCGGGCGGCGATTCAGGCCGCCGAACAACAGCGCGCACCGCTGATCCTCAATGTTTATCAGGGGCATAGCACGCATTTCCCACCTCCGCTTGCGGTGCCGCTGGTGCGGGCTTTGGCGGAAAGCGCCACGGTGCCGGTGGCGCTGGCACTTGACCACGGTAAAGCCTTCCCGCTGATTGGCCAGGCGTTTCGTGCCGGGTTTACCGGCCTGATGATCGATGCCTCATCTGAACCGCTGGCGGAGAACATTCGTCAGACCAGCCAGGTGGTGAAGATGGCACATACCGCTGGGGTGTGCGTCGAGGGTGAGCTGGGACATATCGCCGATGCCCCAACCTATGAACTGGCGGATGCCGCGGTGAAGATGACCCAGGTCGCCGACGTGCTGCCGTTCGTGGAGCAGACGCACATTGACCTGCTGGCGGTGTCGGTAGGTACGGCACATGGGCTATACCCGGCTGGCGTCAAACCGAAGATTGACTTCCAGCGTTTGCAGGAGTTGAACGCCGTGTCGCCCTTGCCACTGGCGTTGCATGGCGGATCGGGCACGCCGGCTGAGGATCTGCGCCGCGTCAGCCAGTTTGGCGTCGCCAAGATCAATGTTGGCGCAGCGGTATTTGATGCCGGTAAGAACGCCTTGCAACAGGCACTTAAACAACATCCCCACGCCGAGCTGGCAGATTTGCTCGGGCTGATGGAATCCGCCTGCCGCGAAGTGGTGGCCGAGTACCTGAGCTGGTCGGGGTCGGCCGGTAAGGTCTGATTACCGGGCACAGCATCGTAGCGGCGCGATTTATCGCGCAGGTTTACGGAAGACAGATTTCTTCCCAATTTTATTCATCATCGGGTCGGCGTTGCCGTCGGCCCTGACTAAACATCACCTTAAGGAAAACATAACATGTTGATTTCTATGAAAGAGATGTTGGCACCTACCCGTGAAAACCGTTTCGCCATTGGCGCATTTAATGTGGCGGATAGCTGCTTTATTCGCGCTGTGGTCGAGGAAGCTGAGGCGACTCAAACCCCGGCGATCATCTCCATCCATCCCAGCGAACTGGAATTCGTTACTGATGCATTTTTTGGCTACGTCCGTGAGCGCACGCTGAAAAGCACCGTCCCCTTCACCCTGCACCTTGACCACGGGGCTTCCATCGCTCAGGTGCTGCGCGCTATCCAGTGCGGCTTTACCTCAGTGATGATCGACGGCTCGCTGTTACCGTATGAAGAGAACGTGGCGCTGACCAAAGAGGTGGTGAAACTGGCGCATGCCGTGGGCGTTTCCGTTGAGGGCGAACTGGGCACCATTGGCGATACCGGCACCACGGTAGAAGGCGGCGTGAGTAAGGTGATCTACACCGAACCAGCCCAGGCCGAGGATTTTGTCCAGCGTACCGGTGTTGATACCCTGGCGGTCGCGATTGGCACCGCGCACGGCATCTATCCGAAGGATATGAAGCCGGAGTTGCAGATGCATATTCTGCGCGACATTTCACAGCGTCTGAGCATTCCGCTGGTGCTGCATGGCGGCTCCGCCAACCCGGATGCGGAAATTGCCGAAGCAGTGACGCTGGGCGTAGGCAAAATCAATATCTCCAGCGATATGAAGTTCGCCTACTTCCAGAAAGTACGCGAAATTCTGGCGCGCGAAACCTGGTGGGATCCGAATGTGATCTACCCGGATGCGATTGCGGCGGCAAAAGAGGTGATTCGCTACAAAATGAACCTGTTTGGTGGATTGGGTAAAGCCAGTTTGTATCGTTAATATTGTGTCCGTAGCTACCGTCTTGAACGTCAAGCGGTAGCTGCGTAATTTTCATCCCACTTCATCCGCGTTTTCAGCACCCCGAAGCACTGATGAACCAGCTTGCGCATCACCGCTCCAAGCGCGGCCTTGCTGGCTTTGCCCTTCGCGATTAGCCTCTGGTACAGCGCCTTCGCTGGGGCATTCCACCTGATCGCTACGATCGCCGCCATATACAGTTTCGCCCTTACGTCTGCCGGGCCTGTTTTTGACATCCGCGCACGCCCCCTGACTGAGCTCCCGGACGTTTTTTCCACCGGTACCACACCCAGCCACGCAGCGACCTGTGAAGCACTCCGGAACGGACACGAGCGCAGCACCGACAGCATTGTCGTGCCCACCACGCTGCCTATTCCTTTTATCGATTCCAGCAGCTCACGGTCTTCCTTCAGACCCGGATGATTATCTGTGTGGTCTGAGATGAGCGCTTCAATACGCTTCAGCTCGTCCCTGTGGGCTTTCAGGGTTCTCTCCAGCGAGTCAATGATTTCAGGCGCTGTGCGGGTTGAATGGGCTTTTTCCAGTCGGTTCTCCGCCCGCTGGACATCAGCCTGAAGTGAGTCCCGCAGACGCACCAGCTCCCGAAGTTTACGGACCTCCGGGGAGGGTGGCACCCAGGCATCAGGCTGTTTCAGCTCGCCATAACGGGCCAGGATGTAAGCATCAACGGAGTCGTTTTTAGTCAGGATAGCCATTCCACGGGCGAACTCCCTGACCCGCTGAGGATTGCTGATGCAGACCGTGACGGGGGTATTTTCATGAAGACTGAAGGCGACGTTTTCGTGATAAATGCCGGTCGCTTCGAGCACCACCATCACCTGTTCAGGATGGCATTTTTGCCTGATTAACCAGTCATTTATCTCCCGGCCGGCGTCGGGATGATTTTTGAGGGTTTTGGTTTTCTTTTTCCCGTTGCCGGGCAACAGGCAGAGGTCGAGTTTGTTTTTACTGACATCAATACCGAGATAAATCATAAGACAGCTCCCTTTCACATGAACCATCACGCCATCTTGCCTTGTACATACGAAGTCAGAGCTTCTGGTTACCGTTCAGAGTAGATGCTGGCGTGAAAGGAGAAACGGAGGGCTTTAAGCTACGGCACAAGATCGGGTCTTAAGCGGCGCGACAAGCTGCCTCCGTTTCGTGTAACGGGTAGCTAACCAGTTACAACTTCAAGATACAAGCGGCGCGATTTATCGCGCGGTTTTTGAAAAAACGCGCGATAAATTGCGCCGCTACGACCGGTTTTTATTTAATTACACCCAACCACTGCTCCGCGATACGCGCATAATCCCCGGTGGCGGTACTGAGATGCAGCCACTGATCAACGTACTGTTTCCAGCTCATATCATCACGCGGGATCATGTACGCCTTCTCGCCATACTGCATCGGTTGATCCGGGTTAAGTGCACAGAGCTGCGGATAGTGTTTCTGCTGGAACAAGGCTTCCGACGCATCAGTGATCATTACATCCGCTTTGTTATCCACCAGTTGCTGAAAAATGGTGACGTTATCGTGGAACAGCGTCAGCGAAGCGTTCGGCAGATGACTGTGCACAAAGGCTTCGTTAGTGCCGCCTGCCGGTTCAATCACTCGCACCTGCGGCTGGTTGATTTGTTCAATGGTTTGATACTTCGCTTTATCAGCGCAACGCACCAACGGGATTTTGCCATCCACCCCCAACGGTTGAGCGAACCAGGCAATTTGCTGGCGCTTCAGAGTGACTGACACGCCACCCAGCGCGATATCGCAATGCTGCGCGACAAAATCTTCGCTGAGGGTTTTCCATGTAGTGGGTACCCATTGCACTTTGGCACCGAGACTTTCCGCCAGCGACTGCGCCATGCTGATATCCAACCCTTCATACTGCCCGTCACTGCGCAAATAGCTATACGGTTTGTAATCCCCGGTGGTACAGACTTTGAGCGTTTTGCTTTCGCGTACCTGATCAAGGTGAGATTGCGCCTGAGCGACGCCGCTGACCAGAAGTAACGCACTGAATAACATGGTTTTCATTTTTCTTCTCTATTTTGTGTTTGCATTCCAATTGTTCCACACGCTGGCGCATTATTGCGTTAAAAGCAAAAGTCTTGTGATCTGACACGCATTTTTCTGCCTGGTCCGCGCGCGTAGAGTGAGCGTTAATTTCTCATAAGGAGCGCATGCAGCATGAGCAAAATTTTGATTATCGACGGTGGTAAAACCTTCGCCCATTCGAAAGGGGAACTGAACCATACGCTAACCGAGGTGGCAGCCAGCCTGCTGCGCGATTTGGGCCATGAGGTCGATATCACGGTGGCGGATAGCCACTACGTGGTGGCCGATGAAGTCCAAAAATATCTCGCCAGCGATGTGGTGATTTATCAAATGCCGGGCTGGTGGATGGGTGAACCCTGGACGGTGAAAAAATATATCGATGACGTGTTTACCGAAGGTCATGGCTCACTCTACGCCAGCGATGGTCGTAGCCGCTCAGATGACAGCAAAAAATACGGCTCCGGCGGTTTGATCCAGGGTAAAAAATATATGCTGTCGCTGACCTGGAATGCGCCACTGGAAGCCTTTACCGATCCTGAGCAGTTCTTCGAAGGGGTTGGCGTTGATGGTGTGTATCTGCATTTCCACAAGGCCAATCAGTTCCTCGGTATGACCGGGCTGCCGACCTTTATTTGTAATGACGTGATTAAACAACCAGATGTGCCACGCGACATCGCACGTTATCGGACTCATCTCAGCCAAATTTTTGCTTAACTGTAAACACCACAGGAAAAAGGACATCTCATGCTCACTGTCGTTGCAGAAATTTGTATCAAGCCAGGACGTCGTGCCACGGTACTGGAGGCGATTCATCGCCTGATCCCCACCGTGTTGCAGGAAGAGGGTTGCCACCAATATGACGCGCTGGTGGATCATCAGGCGCAGGTACCGTGGAAGCACAATTCACCCGATTCGATCTTTATGCTGGAGCAGTGGGATTCGCTGCGACATCTGGAGCAACATCAACAGATGCCGCACATGGATGCGCACCGCGCCACCATCAAAGATGATGTGGTGGATGTGAAGATTTTGGTGCTGGAAGCGGCAGAAAAATAACAGCACCGGGTGCTGATCATCTCCTTCTCCCGCTTGCGGGAGAAGGCCGGGATGAGGGAGTCAAACCGCACCAACCCCGCGCGATAAATCGCGCCGCTACAGTAAGCCTTTCTCTTCGATTTGTTCGCGCAAAAAATCCAGAAAACAGCTAATCCGTGAGGCCAGCGACTGATTGCGGTAGTACACCGCGTGAATCGGCAGCCGCAGTTCTCGCGTTTCCGCTTCCAACACCTGTACCAGCCTGCCACTGACGCGGTCGCCGCGACTGACAAAATCGGATAATCGCACGATGCCCTGACCGGCCAGCGCCAGTTGACGCAGGGTTTCACCGCTCGATGCCGACAGCGTGGGTTTGACGCGCAGAAATTCTCCTTCCTGCTGCCACACCGGCCAGACATTGTGCGCCTCCAACTGGCTGAACCCCAGCAGTTGATGATCGTGCAGACTGGCTACCGTCTCCGGCATGCCGTGTTTTGCCAGATAAGCCGGGCTGGCCAGCAGGCGGATCGCGCTGCTGCCCAGTACCCGCGCACGCAGCGAGGAATCACGTAATTCGCCGACACGAATCGCGATATCGGTTTGCTGCTCCAGCAGATCAATCACGATATCGTCGGTATTCAGTTCCAGCTGAATCTGCGGGAAACGCTGACGAAAGGCGTCCACCAGCGGCACAATCACATGCAACATAAAGGGAGCGGCCGCGTTGACGCGTAAACGCCCGGCGGGAACATCACGTCGTTGGGCGATTTGTTCCTCCGCCAGCTCAACGGAGGCGAGGATCTGGCGCGCATGTTCGAGGAAGATTTGCCCCTCTTCCGTTAACGCCAGACGACGTGTGGTACGATGCAGCAGCGTGGTTTCGAGCTTGCTCTCAAGACGACTCAGTGCCCGGCTGATACCGGAACTGGTCTGTTGCAGTTGCTCAGCGGCGCTGGTAATTGACCCGGTATCCACCACCGTAACCCAGGCGCGTAGTTCTTCCAGCGTGATCTTCACACGTTACTTCCTTTCAGCGTTGCCGATAAAAAAGGGCGCCGCAGCGCCCTGATTTCTTAAACTTCGATGTCGGCTAAATCGCCTTTTTCTTGCAGCCAGTTACGGCGGTCCTCGGAACGCTTCTTCGCCAGCAACATGTCCATCACGCGCAGCGTCTGCTCCACATCGTCATCGCTGACGGTGAGCTGTACCAGACGGCGGGTGTTAGGATCAAGCGTGGTTTCGCGCAGTTGCAGCGGGTTCATCTCACCCAGACCTTTAAAGCGCTGGACGTTTGGCTTGCCTTTCTTGCGCTTCAGCTGCTCCAGCACACCTTCTTTCTCGTCTTCATCCAATGCGTAATACACTTCTTTGCCGAGATCGATACGGTACAGCGGCGGCATCGCGACATAGACGTGGCCATTCTGGACCAGAGTGCGGAAATGCTTCACAAACAGCGCACACAGCAGGGTGGCGATGTGCAAACCATCGGAATCCGCATCCGCGAGGATACAGATCTTGCCGTAACGCAGTTGGCTGAGATCGTCGCTGTCAGGATCGATACCGATCGCCACCGAGATATCATGCACTTCCTGCGAGGCCAGCACTTCATCAGAAGACACTTCCCAGGTGTTCAGGATCTTACCTTTCAGCGGCATGATCGCCTGATATTCACGATCGCGCGCCTGCTTGGCCGATCCGCCTGCGGAGTCACCTTCGACCAGGAACAGTTCGGTTTTATTCAGATCCTGGGCGGTACAGTCTGCCAGCTTACCCGGCAGTGCCGGACCGCTGGTGAGTTTTTTACGCACCACTTTTTTCGCCGCACGCATACGACGCTGGGCGCTGGAGATCGCCAGCTCCGCCAGCTGTTCTGCGGCCTGCACGTTCTGGTTCAGCCACAGGCTGAAGGCATCTTTCACCACCGCCGACACAAAGGCCGCACACTGGCGCGAAGACAAACGTTCTTTGGTCTGCCCGGCGAATTGCGGGTCCTGCATTTTCACCGACAACACATAGGCACAGCGATCCCAGATATCTTCCGCTGAGAGTTTCACGCCGCGCGGCAGGATATTGCGAAATTCACAGAATTCACGCATCGCATCCAACAGCCCCTGACGCAGGCCGTTGACATGCGTACCGCCCTGCATGGTCGGGATCAGGTTGACGTAGCTTTCCGTCAGCAGCTCACCGCCTTCCGGCAGCCACAGCAGCGCCCAGTCAACCGCTTCCACATCACCGGCAAAGCTGCCGACAAAGGGTTTTTCCGGCAGCGTCGGCAGGCCGTTTACCGCCTCACACAGGTAGTCGGTCAGACCATCCTGATAGCACCAGCTCTGCTCGGTGTTGTTGACCTGATCTTTAAACACAATCTCCACGCCCGGGCAAAGCACTGCTTTGGCTTTCAGCAGATGGCTCAGGCGGGAAACGGAAAAGCGGGGGCTGTCGAAGAAACTTTCATCCGGCCAGAAGTGTACGCTGGTCCCGGTGTTGCGCTTCGCTACCGTACCGGTAACGTGCAAATCCTGTACTTTGTCGCCATTCTCAAACGCGATGTTGTAGATTTCGCCGTTGCGGCGCACCGTGACTTCAACACGTTTTGACAGGGCGTTAACCACCGAGATCCCCACGCCATGCAGGCCACCGGAGAACTGGTAGTTTTTGTTGGAGAATTTACCGCCCGCATGCAGACGGCAAAGGATCAGCTCAACCGCCGGCACCCCTTCTTCCGGGTGGATATCAACCGGCATACCACGGCCGTCATCAATGACTTCCAGTGACTGGTCAGCATGCAAAATCACTTCAACCCGTTTGGCGTGGCCAGCCAGCGCTTCATCGACGCTGTTATCGATCACTTCCTGGCCCAGATGGTTTGGGCGCGTGGTGTCGGTGTACATGCCAGGACGACGACGTACAGGTTCAAGGCCGGTCAGGACCTCAATGGCATCGGCATTATAACTTGATTGGCTCATCGTAACTGTCTGATTAGCAATATGAATATTGGCACACTACGCAGTTCTCAAGGGTGGTTTAGCCCAAGAAAATCAACAATCTGCGCAAAATGGCGTTCGAATCCGATAAAAGCATGATTGCCGCCCTCTTCGACCGTCTGACGGCACGCGCTGTAATAATCCAGCGCCTGACGGTAGTCGAGCACTTCATCGCCGGTCTGTTGCAGCAGCCAGATTAGATCGGGCGCTTCCAGAGGGTCAATCTGCATTACTTTCAGATCGTAAATGTGGCGTGACTCTAACACATATTGCTGACCGGTGTAGGGATTCCGGTTCTCACCGAGATAATCCACCAGCAGTTCAAAGGGCCGAACGGCGGGATTGACCACCACCGCTGGCAGCATAAAACATTGTGATAACCAAGTGGCGAGATAACCGCCAAGCGAAGATCCGACCAGACCCAGCGTCTCACCCGAGTGCTGTAAAACCATATCTTCGAGCATCAGGGCGGCATCTGCCGGGAACGGTGGCAGTTGCGGCACAATCACCTCAACCGCCGGATGGTGTTGCTGCATCCAATGCTGTAGCTGCGTGGCTTTTGCTGAGAGCGGTGAACTGTTGAATCCGTGCAGATAAATCAGTGCCGCCATCGTTTAGTAGCCCTCAGAGTCAAGATCAGGCCGGAATTCCTCACTTTGCAAACGGTTCACTTCGGTGTGCAAAGTGCCATCCGACTTGAGCGTAAACCAACGCCAGCCTGGCGCCACGGTATCTATGGTGAAGTTAGTACAATGCGGTTTGAACTGCACGCAGGTGGAAGGTGTCGCCAGCACCCGGCGGCCATGCCAGTCGAGATCCAGCTCCTGATGAATGTGACCACACACCAGATTCCGCGCGCGCGGAAAGTTCTGTAGCACCGCTTCCAGTTGGTGAGGATTGCGCAGGCTGTGTTGATCCAACCAGGTACATCCTGAGGCCAATGGATGGTGGTGCAACAACACCAACGTATGCCGTTCCGGGAATTTTGCCAGCGTTTTTTCCAGCCATTCCAGCTGATATTCGCTCAACATGCCATGCGGCACCCCAAACACCTGACTATCCAGCAGCACCAGTTGCCAGTGATCCCCCAGCAGCACATGTTTGTCTGCTGCAATCCCTGCATCGGCCAGCGTGTTGACCATCGCAGGTTGGAAATCGTGGTTGCCCGGCAACCAGACGCAGGGTTTAGGCAGGCGCGCAATGCCCGCCACGAAATGCTGATAAGCTTCGACCGAATGGTCCTGAGCAAGATCACCCGTGGCGATAATCAGGTCGTAATCGCGTTGCTGGGCCTCTATGGCATCCAGCACCGCATCAAAACTTGACCAGGTGTTCACCCCAAGCAGCGATTGGTGTTTTCCCGCGAAAAGATGGGTATCCGTGATTTGTAAAATCCTGATATCGGCCCCACTCGCCGCAGAAAGAGTTAGCAGGCTATCCAAAGCGTTTCCTTAATCTCCACGCCATTGCGCGCATTATACGCTATCAGCAAACGGGCAGTGCCACAGCACCGTGCGCCAGACAATAGCGTAACCAATCCGCAAGGAACTGGTTTATCTGATGTTTTTCATCGCGCTGATGCAGTTTTTTATTAGGGTAATCATAGCGCGCTTTAAAACGATAGATCTGCTGAGTGGAACACACTTCAGCGACCATCGCATCATGGTAGAGCCGTACCGACATCGACGGCAGACTCCAGTAACTCACCGCCGGTGCGACCTGGCGGATTTCCACCAACGTAGTGTAACGGGTGGATTCCTCGATGGTCAGCTGATAACTGGCGCCATTCACCTGATAGGTCACCGAAGCACCTGCCTCATCGCTTTTTGGCAGCAGGCGGCGTAACTGGGCGAAATTGGTTTCGCACAGGCGCATCATTTCGGGAAAGTCAGGGGTATAGCGCTGTCTCATTTTGGCTTCCACTCTTCTCTTAGTTTTTCATGGTGCAACGCCAGCCATTGCAAGGCGATGACAGACGCTGCGTTATCGATAATCCCCTCTTCCACCCAGCGATAAGCCTGTTCGCGGCTCACCACATGGACAAGAATATCCTCATTCTCTTCCTCCAGCCCGTGATTTCCCTCTGCCTGGCTGGCATCCACTTCTCCCACCAGGATCGACAGGCGTTCCGAAGTGCCGCCCGGACTGGCAAGGTAACTCACTATCGGTTTGGTGCGCCCAACCTTGAGGCCCGCTTCTTCAACGGCTTCGCGACGCGCCACCTGCTCCGTGGTTTCACCCGGTTCAATGATGCCGGCCACCATCTCCAGCAGCCAGGGCGTTGCACTGGAGTCAAGCGCCGGGATGCGGATCTGTTCGATCAGCACAACTTCATCACGCAGGGGATCATAGGGTAGCAGTACGGCAGCATGGCCGCGCTCAAAAACTTCGCGTTGCACTTCACCACTCATTTCGCCATTAAAAAGACGGTGACGGAAACGATAGCGAACAATGGAAAAAAAACCGTCGTAAAGTGTTTCGCGTGCAATAATTTCTACATCGTTTTTTGTGAAAGTCACAGGGGATTTTTTTTTATCCGCCATCTTCTGGCTCCTTATGCAGATTGGGATGGAGCGAAGAAAAGCCAACCCTTGTGCTCCGTCCGAGTGGTTCTTTCTGAATTATTTACGTAAATTAGAGGAAGAAGGCACGTTCAGCCAACTTATCTGTCGCGCCGTCTCTGCTAGAATCGGCGATTATTTTTTGGCTTACCTGCAGCGCTACCAGTGCAATTTGCTGCAACAAAAGGAATGCAAATGAAAAAACTGCTCCCACTTTTTATTGGACTGAGCCTGGGCGGTTTCAGCCTTGCCAGCCAGGCAGAGAACCTGCTGCAGGTTTATCAGCAGGCGCGTTTAAGTAACCCGACACTGCGTTCTGCTGCCGCCGATCGCGATGCAGCTTTTGAGAAAATTAATGAAGCGCGCAGCCCGTTACTGCCGCAATTAGGCCTGGGTGCAGATTATACCTATAACAATGGTTTCCGCGACAGCAGCGGCCTTCATTCCAACACGACCAGCGCATCACTGCAATTAACGCAAACGATTTTCGATATGTCGAAATGGCGTGCTCTGACGTTGCAGGAAAAAACTGCCGGTATTCAGGATGTCACTTATCAGATCGCCCAACAGGATCTGATTCTGAACACCGCTACCGCCTACTTTAATGTACTGAACGCCATTGATACCCTTTCTTATACCGAAGCGCAGAAACAGTCGATTTATCGTGAACTGGATCAGACAACACAACGCTTTAATGTCGGTCTGGTTGCTATCACCGACGTGCAGAACGCCCGCGCGCAGTACGACAGCGTTCTGGCGAGCGAAGTGACCGCCCGTAACACCCTCGATAACGCTGTCGAAGCGTTGCGCCAGATCACCGGCATGGATTACCTGTCGCTGGCGGAGCTGAATATTGACCGCTTCAAAACAAAACGTCCGGATGCCGTTAGTTCGCTGTTAAAAGAGGCTGAAAGCCGCAACCTCAGCCTGTTGTCTGCACGCCTGAGTCAGGATCTGGCGCGTGAGCAAATCCGCTCTGCGGAAACCGGCCATATGCCGACACTGGATCTGACTGCCTCGACCGGTATGTCGAACAGTAAATACGGCGGTAGCCGTGCGAATCAAAGCTCCAGCACTTCTGATTCCATCACCGGTTCTAATCAGGTGGGTCTGAGCTTCTCCCTGCCGCTGTATAGCGGTGGTTCGGTGACTTCGCAGGTGAAACAGGCGCAGTACAGTTTTGTCAGCGCCAGCGAGCAGTTGGAAAGCGCCCATCGCAGCGCCATTCAGACCGTGCGTTCCTCCTTTAACAACGTGAACGCCTCGATCAGTAGCATCGATGCCTACAAACAGGCTGTCGTGTCTTCACAAAGTTCTCTGGATGCGATGGAAGCCGGTTATCAGGTGGGTACACGTACCATTGTTGATGTGTTAGATGCCACCACGACGCTGTATAACGCGAAGCAGCAGTTAGCGGATGCGCGTTATAACTACATGATCAATCAGCTCAATATTAAATATGCGCTGGGCACGCTCAACGAGCAGGATCTGCAACTGCTGAACGGCCAGCTTGGTAAAGAGACATCCACCTCGCCGGAAACGGTAGCGCCGGAAAACTCGCAGCAGGCAGCCAGCGTAGATAATGGTCCTAAAGCGTCTTCTGCATCTGCCGCCGCTAAAGCGCGTCCGGCAGCGGCACGTAGCACCAGCAATCCTTTCAGTAACTAAGCCATTCCGGGGCCGCAAGCGGCCCCTTTCTCATTCAAACGTATAGCTACGTAAAGATCCCCTTACTGCCCGGCCTGTCGCTTCAATTTCCACCACTCATCCCCTATCCTAAGCGTCACCTTTGGGCACAGGATGAAAACAAATGAAACGGACTAAAAACATTAGACATGCCGCTTTTCGCAAAAGCTGGCAGGCGCGCCATTTGACGCCCGTTGCACTCGCGGTAACCGCAGTGTTTATGCTGGCTGGCTGCGAACAGAGCGATGAAACAGTTTCGCTGTACCAGAATGCGGATGATTGCAGCAAGGCTAATCCGAGCCAGAGCGCGCAATGTACCACTGCCTACAACAACGCATTGAAAGAAGCGGAACGCACCGCGCCAAAATATGCGACGCGTGAAGATTGTGTGGCGGAGTTTGGTGAAAACCAATGTCAGCAAACCCCGGCGCAGGCAGGCACCAATGCCGAAGCCCAACAAAGTGGCAGCTTCTGGATGCCGCTGATGGCAGGTTATATGATGGGTCGTATGATGGGTGGTGGTGCCGGATTTGCGCAGCAGCCGTTGTTCTCGCCCAAAACCCCCAATAGCCCGGCTAACGGCCAGTTTGTTGATGCGTCTGGCAAAAACTACGGTTCCGCCACCTCTGGCCGCACCATGACCGTGCCGAAAACCGCCCTGGCCCCCAAACCCGCGACGACCTCGACCATCACCCGTGGCGGCTTTGGTGAAACCGTAGCGAAGCAAAATACCATGCAGCGTAGCAGTGCCACCGGTACCAGCTCTCGCTCGCTGGGAGGCTAAGCCGCACCATGCAACGTATTGCCATTACCGAACGCCCGGACTGGCGCGCAAAAGCCACCGAGTATGGTTTTCAGTTTCATACCATGCACGGCGAGCCATACTGGTGTGAAGAAGCGTATTACCAGTTCACGCTGGCGCAAGTTGAGCAACTGGAAGACACCACCGCCGAACTGCATCAAATGTGCCTGCAAGTGGTAGAAAAAGTGGTGAACAGCGAAGCGCTGCTCACCCGCTTCTGCATTCCTAAACACACCTGGGATTTTGTGCGTGATTCGTGGAAATTACGCCAGCCGTCGCTTTATTCACGTCTCGATCTTGCCTGGGATGGCAAAGGTGATGCCAAGCTGTTGGAAAATAATGCCGACACGCCAACCTCGCTGTATGAAGCCGCTTTTTTCCAATGGATCTGGCTGGAAGATCAGCTCAATGCAGGCAACCTGCCGCAAGGTAGCGATCAGTTTAATAGCCTGCAAGAGAAGTTGATTGAGCGCTTTGCCGCGCTGCATCAACAGCATGGTTTTAACTGGCTGCACTTTGCCTGCTGTCGTGATACCGAAGAGGATCGCGCCACCGTGCAATATTTGCAGGATTGTGCGACCGAAGCCGGGCTGCCGAGTGAATTCCTCTACATCGACGAGATTGGCCTGGGTGAAAAGGGGCAGTTTACTGACGTCAATGATCAGGTGATCAGCAACCTGTTCAAGCTGTACCCGTGGGAATTTATGCTGCGCGAGATGTTCTCCACCAAACTGGCAGATGCTGGTGTGCGCTGGCTGGAACCGGCATGGAAGAGCATCATTTCCAACAAAGCGTTGCTGCCTTTGCTGTGGGAGATGTTCCCCAACCATCCTAATTTGTTGCCTGCCTATTTCGCCGATGCCGCCAATGTGCCGCAGATGGATAAATATGTGGTGAAACCGCTGTTTTCACGCGAAGGGGCCAATATCCGTATCATCGAGCACGGACAGGAAATCGCGCGAGCTGATGGGCCTTACGGTGAAGAGGGTATGATTGTGCAGCAGTTCCACCCGCTACCGAAATTTGGTGATAGCTACACGTTGATTGGTAGCTGGTTGATTGACGATCAACCCGCCGGGATCGGTATCCGCGAGGATCGCGCGCTGATCACCCAGGATCTGTCACGCTTCTATCCGCATACCTTTATTGAGTAACTTCATCGCGGCGCCATGTCTCGCGCCGCGATGCAACACGACTTTTATCCCACTTGCACCGACAACATGCTGATGGCACCCATCTCCATTCCTTCCACCGGAATAGAAACGCCTTCATCTTCGTGACGTGCGCCCAGCACATACAACAGCGGCAGATAATGATCCGGTGTTGGGTTCGATAGTTTCGCGCCTTCGTGTTGCAGGTAATTAACCAGCGGATGTGACGTAATTTCACCCTGATAATTCAGGTTATCCAGCACATATTGGTTGAAACTTTCCGCCCACGGGTAGGCTTCGGTAGCGCCTTCCCAACGCAACATACGCAGGTTATGTACCACGTTACCGCTGGCAACAATCATCACGCCACTCTCGCGCAATGCGGCCAACTTGCGGCCCAACTCAAAATGCCAGGCGGGAGGTTTAGTCCCATCGACACTCAGCTGTACCACCGGGATATCCGCCTCCGGGTACATTTTTGCCAGCACCCCCCAGGACCCGTGATCAAATCCCCATTCCTGATCGAGATGCACCATCACCGGTGACAGCAGCTCCGCGACTTCCTGTGCCAGTTCTGGTGACCCGGGGGCCGGGTAGCGCACATCAAACAGCGCCTGCGGAAAGCCACCGAAATCGTGGATGGTGCGTGGATTGCTCATCGCCGTCACCGCAGTGCCGCGGGTGTACCAATGCGCCGAAACCGCCAGGATGGCGCGTGGGCGCGGTAAAGTCGCCCCCAGTTTCTGCCAGGCTTGGGTATAGCGGTTATCTTCCAGTACGTTCATCGGGCTGCCGTGACCAAGAAACAGGGCTGGCATGCGGGTGTTGCTCATGATTAATCCTCTGACAAAAGTGCCGATTTATTAATCATTACGATACGCTGATTTACGTCAGGATTAACGCTGATAACCATGATGATCTTTATCAGAGAATTTGAATGAAAAAAAAGGCCGGATCATCGATCCAGCCTTTTTCTCAGTCCACGCAGCTTAGCTGGCGTGACGTGTTTCATGCTGACGGCGATACGCCACCAGATCTTCAATCGTCACCACAGGCATATCATGCTGTTTAGCGAACACAATCGCTTCCGGCGCATGCGCCATGCTGCCGTCATCATTGGTCAGTTCGCACAGTACGCCGGCAGGTTTGAAACCCGCCAGGGTGACCAGATCGATGGTCGCTTCAGTGTGACCACCGCGTGCCAGCACGCCGCCTTCACGGGCGCGCAGCGGGAAAACATGGCCAGGACGGTTCAGGTCACTCGGTTTCGCATTATCAGCGATAGCAGTACGGATGGTGGTGATACGGTCTTTGGCGGAAACACCGGTCGTCACACCCTGTGCTGCTTCGATGGTCACGGTAAAACCGGTGCCGAATGAGCTGGTGTTGTTGTCCACCATCATCGGAAGGTCGAGTTGCTGACGGCGTTCTTCGGTGAGGCAGAGGCACACAATCCCGCTGCCGTGGCGAATCGTCAGCGCCATCTGCTCAACGGTCATGGTTTCAGCGGCAAAGATCATGTCGCCTTCATTTTCACGATTTTCATCGTCCAGTACCATCACACCGCGACCATTACGCAGTGACTCGATAGCACGTTCTACACGCTGTTCCGGCGTGCCAAATTCAGAAAGTAGCGTCTGATTCATGGTAAAAAACCTTTATTTAAAAAATATGAGTTACCAGAATCAGGGCGAGCTTAGGAGTGCGTTTAAAACACATGGCAATAACGTGACACGGGCATAGCCCGTTTGATGTCGTTACCCTCTCCCATCCGGACTTTAACCGTCGGCCCCGGAATTACACCGGATCTGCTGACCTTTCACTTTGCAGCGAAAGCGCTCGCGGGCTTTCAGCCGAAGCTGATTTACCGCCGGTGGGGAATTTCGCCCCGCCCTGAGAATAAGCGAAGTCACTATAACGCCAATCACCTGGTCGGGCAATCAACAAAAGCGCAAATGCTTTTGCATTTCCTGCGGTGCAGATTTCAGGTTTAACCTTTTCGTTTCTGGCATTACACTTAATGCTTATTAAGACCGAATACGCGCTGTCATCGGCCCCCGTAACCAGGAAATTATCATGATCGACACGAAAAAAATTGAACAACTGGCCCGCCAGGTGCATGAAGCCATGCCGAAAGGCATTCGCGAATTTGGCGACGATGTCGAAAAGAAAATTCGTCAGGTTTTGCAGGCACAATTAACCCGTATGGACCTGGTTAACCGTGAAGAGTTTGATGTGCAGACGCAGGTGTTGCTACGCACCCGTGAGAAACTGGCCGCGCTGGAACAGCGTCTGGCCCAACTGGAAAGCCGCAGCACGCCACCAGCCGCCGATGTGGTTAAGCCAGAAGAAACAAAATGATCAATTAAAAAAACTGTAGCGGCGCGATTTATCGCGCGTCTTTGACTTTAACGTAGTCAACAATACGCGCGATAAATCGCGCCGCTACGTGACATCTGGCGGCTTAATGGCTGCGAATAGTTTTGATGATATTGGTGGTGGAGATACCATCTTCAAAGTTGAGCACCCGCACGTCGCCGCCGTTGGCCCACACTTCTTTGCTACCCGCGATATCTTCTGGCTTGTAGTCGCCACCTTTCACCAGCAGGTCTGGCAACACTTCAGCGATCAGACGCTGCGGCGTGTCTTCTTCAAATGAGACGACCCAATCTACCGCTTCCAGTGCGCCCAGGACGATCATACGGTTTTCCAAGGGGTTAACCGGACGCGTTTCGCCTTTCAAACGTTTGGTCGAAGCATCGCTGTTGACGGCCACAATCAGACGATCGCCCAGCTTGCGGGCATTGGCCAGATAAGATACGTGCCCGGCATGCAGAATGTCGAACACGCCGTTGGTCATCACCACTTTCTCACCACGCTGACGCGCCTGTGCCACCGCCGCTTTTAACTGCGCTTCGTTCATCACACCAAAGCCGCTATCCGGGCGGGCGTGAATGGCGTTTTCCAGCTCGACAGTGCTCACGGTTGAAGTACCCAATTTACCCACCACGACACCGGCCGCCGCGTTCGCAAGGAAACAGGCATCTTCGAGGCTTTCACCCGCCGCCAGAACCGCCGCCAGCACGCCAATTACCGTATCACCGGCACCGGTCACGTCGTACACTTCCTGTGCCTGAGTGGGCAGATGCAGCGGTGCTTTACCCGGCTGCAACAAGGTCATACCGTTTTCAGAACGGGTCACCAGCAACGCGGAAAGATCGTAATCCGCCACCAGCTGCATACCACGGCTGACGATCTCTTCTTCGCTTTTGCACTTACCCACCACCGCTTCAAACTCTGACAGGTTCGGCGTCAGCAGCGTCGCCCCGCGATAGCGAGCGAAATCGGTGCCTTTCGGGTCGATCAATACCGGCACTTTAGCTTCCCGCGCCAGTTGGATCATGGTCTGAACGCTGTTCAACGCCCCTTTGGCATAGTCAGACAGTACCAGCGCGCCCGCCTGTGCCAGTGACTGGCGCAGACGTTGATGGATCGGCTCAGGATCAACCTGTTCAAATCCCTCTTCAAAATCGAGACGGATCAACTGCTGATTACGCGACAGGACGCGCAGTTTGGTGATGGTTGGATGGCTTTTAACCGCCACAAAATCGCAGTCCACTTTCACCTGCTGCAACGTGTTACTCAGCACACGCGCCGCATCATCTTCACCGGTCAGGCCGATCAGGCGTGAAGCCGCCCCCAGCGCTGCAATGTTCATCGCAACGTTGGCCGCGCCGCCAGGACGCTCCTCCACGGTATCCACTTTCACCACCGGTACCGGTGCTTCAGGCGAGATACGGCTGGTGGGGCCATACCAGTAGCGGTCTAACATCACATCACCGACAACCAGCACAGCGGCCTGGTTAAATGCGGGCAGTGTTACTTTCATTCCAGAGACTCCAGACTGCGATAAAAATAGTGCGCGGATAATAGCACAGATGGCTTAGTGTTCCGCGCTGTCAGATTCAGCCCCAGCTAACCAGCGCTGCCAGCTGGCGTTGACCGTCGTGCGCTCTGCCGCGAAGGCTTCCGGCTCCACATGGCCGGGTAACTCCTGCAACGCCAGATGATGCAATGCATCACGCAGCGTGACATAGGCATGCGTCAGCGCACGCGCTTCCTCTTCCGGCATAATGTCGTGCTGCGCCATCAGCTCAAAGATACGCACATTATCTGACCAACGGGTCAGCGCTGGCTGCCGGGCGGCGTAGCCTAAGACAAGATATTGCGCGATGAATTCAATATCGGTGATACCACCTTCATCGGTTTTAATTTCCCAGCGCCCTTTATGTTTGTTGCTGAGATGCGCGCGCATTTTTTCACGCATTTCACGTACGTCTTTCTGTAGAGTATCGGCATCACGCGGCAAGCAAAGAATGCCGCGCCGGATCTGATTAAATTGCTCGCACAACGCCGGTTCGCCAAACACAATACGTGCCCGCACCAGAGCCTGATGCTCCCAGGTCCAGGCTTCATTACGTTGATAATCATCGAAAGCAGCGAATGTGCTGACCAACATCCCGGCCGCGCCTGATGGACGCAGGCGTGCATCTACTTCATATAAAATGCCTGAAGAGGTCCGGGTGCTAAACAGATGCATCACACGTTGCGCCAGACGCAGATAAAACTGGCGGCCATCAATCGATCGTTCTCCATCGGTGACCGCATCGTCCGGGCAATCATGCAGGAAAACCAGATCGAGGTCTGAGCTATAACCCAGTTCCCAACCGCCCAGCTTGCCATAACCGACAACCGCAAAACCGCGCTCGTTGTCGTTACTCAGATGCGACGGGCGGCCATAGCGCTGCACCATCATGTTCCACGCTTGTTGTACCACTGATTCGATGATCGCTTCGGCCAGCCAGGTTAAGTGATCACTCACTTTCATAACCGGTAGCGTTTCGGCGATGTCGGCTGCGGCGATACGCAGATGCTGCGCCTGCTTAAACTGACGCAATGCTTCCAGTTGCTGCTCTTCATCGTCGGTGGGAATACGCATCAGATACTGACGCAACTCATCGCGATAGGCATCCGTCGCGGTGGGTTGATACAACGTTGCCGGATCGAGCAGTTCATCCAGCAGTAACGGATAGCGCGCTAACTGGCTGGCAAGCATGGGCGAAGCGGCACACAAGCGAATCAAATGACGCAACGCACCATGATATTCCGTCAGCAGTTCGAGATAGGTACTGCGCGTCAGCACGCCGAGCAGCAGCGGTGTCAGGCGATTGAGGAGCACCGCCGCATCATTGCGCGGACACACCTCGCTGAGCAGACGCGGCATCAGTTGATCAAGCGCCTGACGACCGCGCGGCCCAATGGTACGGCGGCCCACATCCAGGCGAAAGGCGTTTAACGCCTCAAACAGCGCATGTCGCTGTGTTTCATCCAACTGCGGTACCAGCACAGCCAGCTCACTTTCTTCCAGCGAGTCCTGCCATAACACCGCGAATTCTGCCAGTTCACGCTGATCATCAATATCGGGTGTATCATCACCAATCAGTTCATCGAAGATGGCGCGGACACCGGCCATATGCCGTTCAAGCTGGTTAATGAGCGCTGTCCAATCCGCCATCCCCATGCCCCAGGCCAGACGCTGCCGATCCAGTGCATTTTCCGGCAGGGTTTGAGTCTGTTCATCATTCAGGCTTTGCAACAGGTTTTCCAGGCGGCGTAAAAACAAATAGGCCTCACGCAAATGCCCCACCTGCTGTGCCGTCAGTAAACCCAGCTCACCAATGGCTGACAGCGTTGGCAGCAAGGAGCGCAGCTGAAGTGAACGCTCACGCCCACCACGAATCAGTTGGAATACCTGAACAATAAATTCGGTTTCACGGATACCACCCGCACCCAATTTAATATTGTCTTTCAGGCCACGACGGCGCACTTCGCGCGCGATCATTCCCTTCATGTTGCGCAGCGACTGGATGACGCTGAAATCAATATAGCGGCGATAGACAAAAGGCCGCAGCATCTGCTGCAACTCCTGGCTCCAGCGCCCCTGGTCATCGCCCATCAAACGCGCTTTAACCATGGCATAGCGTTCCCAGTCACGTCCCTGTTCCTGATAGTAATCCTCCAGCGCCGCAAAACTCAGCACCAGTGGACCGCTGTCACCAAACGGACGCAGGCGCATATCCACACGATAGACAAAACCATCCACCGTGGGTTGATCGAGTACTTTGATCAGACGCTGGCCCATACGGGTAAAGAACTGGGCATTATCGAGTTCACGCCGGCCACCGCGCGTCACGCCATTTTCTGGCCAGGCGAAAATCAGGTCGATATCTGAGGAAAAGTTGAGTTCGTTACCGCCCAGTTTGCCCATGCCGAGAATCAACATCGGCTGTGCTTCGCCAGCGGCATTGCAGGGGGTGCCGAAGTCGCGGCAGCAATCCTGCCATACCCAGTCGCGTGCGGCCGCAATCAGGGTTTCGGCCAGTACGCTCAGTTGTTGCAGGCTCTCACTGGTGCTGGCCTGTTGCAGGCACTGCATCCAGGCAATTCGCACCAGCATGTGACGGCGAAACAGGCGTAGCTCGCGCATCAGGTCGCTTTCGTTATCAATGCCCGCCAGCGTGTCATTAAGCCACGCGACGTAGTGTTGCCACTCTTCAGGCTGAGGAGGTTGTTGTTGCAACTGCTGCCACCACTTAGGGTGCTGTTGCAGGTTGTCGACAATAAAGTCACTGAATGCGAGCGCGCCTGCCTGTTCAGGGGTCAGTGCGTCTGGCGACAGACCTAATTTGTCTGCCGCACTGTTCAGTTGCGCCTGCATCAGCGCGGATAACGGTAACAACATCTCCCCTCCCTGAATTTGTTTTGCGTCGCGTTAACGCGATGCGCCGCTATTGAGCCAGAATGGCACCTGTTTAACCGCCTGATTCACTAAGGTATTCAAACCACGTTCCTGCTGGATATGGATAGCGTGCTGCAATGTCTGCCAGGATGACATCCAGTTGTTCACCTCTTCTGCCGGATAGGCCCCTGCCAGCAGATGGACCGCCAGCAACTGACGATTAAGGCGAGTGGCTTTATCCTGAAACTCATTAAACAACTGCACATCAACAAACGTTTCTTTCAGGTCGGCGGCGATGCGGCTCAGCATAATGTCGCTGAAGCGCTTGAAGGAACCCTGCAATTTGCTTTTGTTCTTATCATCCAACCAGTTTTGCCACTGTGATTCGACCAGCCAGTGAGTAAGCGCTAACTGAGCCTCTACAGAGGCAAGAGAAAAACAGAGTTCCTGAGCTTCCTGGTCGTCATTCGTCAGCACCTCTTCGATGCGCGTCAATTTCTGACGCAAATCGCTGCTGGCCTTGCGCGGTACCAGCGCGCCGAACAGTGAAAATGTCTGACGCAGCGCGTCCAGCGCTTCCAGAACTGACGTTTTTGCTGCCGGGTTACCTCGCAACCAGACCTCTTCATGGTATTGCCAGTGATTCAGCCCCGCAGACAAGGCGTTGATCATCCCCTGCTCCACCGTCGCTTTTGCCGGTATCTTCAACAGAGGAAAGGTCCGCAATGGACGGGGTGGATTACCTTGTGCCAATTGATAGCCACGGGCGGCTTTACTCAGGCTGCCAAGACGTAATCTCCCCATATCAATCAGCTTTGCAGCGAAACTCAGGAGGTCCGCACGGCTACCTTGTTTCAGCTCCAGCTCCACTTCATACAGCGGTTCACTGAATTCACCGGCAGCAACCTCACCACGGTCAAACGCCACTTCTATTTCACTGTCAGCAAATTGCACCAGCCACATCTCACGCTGGAAATGGGTGCTGAATAACGGTTCCAGCCGCTGCTGTAGTGCAGCGACATCGGTGCCTTGCGGCCAGATTTCGGCTGGCAGCAGCGCGATGTCCAGGTCTGGCGCATCAAGATCCACGTTATATTCCGGGCGCTGGTGCAAACCACCCACGGTTTTACCGGACGCTTTAAGCGTCATTTCATAGCGTTGATCAACGCCACGAATGCGCAGTCCCATATCCCAGCGACGCAACTGATTGTCATCGGTTTCAAAATAGATGTTGGTCAGTTCGCGTGCCGCCACATGTTGATGAGGCATTGCCGCCAGGTTGGTGGTAAGTTTTTCGGCCGCTTCTGGCGTGGCAATGAACTTTAATTCGATTTCGATGGTCATAATTTTTTTGAATACGCTGCTGGCACGTTAAGAAGTTAATCTGGCGAAGAGTAATGCACTGAATGCGCGCTGTCTTGGGTTTCTTTTGCTTTTACGACCCTTTTCGCACCAGATTGAGACCAGGATAGTTCTCATTCAGATTTATGGGAAGCCTCTCCAGACTGTGCCAGTGTTTTTACGCCTTTACCAAACTTTGATATCGAATGAAAAAAATTACTTTTGCCGCTCTTTCTTTGCTGGCTTTCAGCGCCATCTCGACAGCCCATGCTGCCGAAAAGCGTTATATCTCCGATGAATTATCCACCTGGGTACGCAGCGGGCCTGGCGATCAATATCGTCTGGTTGGCAAGCTGAATGCCGGGGAGGAAGTGCAGTTGCTGCAAACCAACACTGACTCCCAGTATGGTCAAATCCAGGACTCACAGGGTCGTACTACCTGGATTCCGCTGTCACAGCTGAGTACCGACCCCAGCCTGCGTACCCGTGTGCCACAGTTGGAACAGCAGGTGAAAGATCTCACCGATAAGCTGCAAAACATCGACAACAGCTGGAACCAGCGTACGTCGGAAATGCAAAATAAAGTGGCCAACAGCGACAGCACCATCAACGATCTGAAAGAGGAAAATCAGAAGTTGAAAAACGAGTTGATCGTCGCGCAGAAAAAAGTCAGTGCCGCCAATGTCCAGTTAGATGACAAGCAGCGCACCATCATCATGCAATGGTTTATGTATGGCGGTGGCGTGTTGGGTGTCGGTTTGCTGCTGGGTCTGGTACTGCCGCATATGGTGCCGCGTCGCAAAAAGAACAATCGCTGGATGAACTAAGCACCTTTTTGTTCTTTTTCTTAAGGGGATCGTAAGATGCCCCTTTTGGCATGTCCGAATTTTGGCCAAACTATGTAACAATTAAAGTCAGATGCGTGGATGGCACGCAAAGGCAGTTGACCTCTGGAGTAGTTGAGTGAAGACGTTTCTGGTCGGTGGCGCGGTGCGCGATGCGCTGTTGCGTTTACCGGTAAAAGATAAAGATTGGGTGGTGGTCGGCACTACGCCTGATGCGATGCTGGCGCAGGGCTATCAGCAAGTTGGCCGGGAATTTCCGGTTTTTTTGCATCCGCAAAGCCGTGAAGAGTATGCGCTGGCACGGACTGAACGTAAAAGCGGCAATGGCTACACCGGCTTTGTGACCTGGTTCGCCCCTGACGTCACGCTGGAGCAGGATCTGCAACGGCGCGATCTCACCATCAATGCCATCGCTCAGGCAGACAACGGCGAGTTGATCGACCCTTACGGTGGTCAACACGATCTGGCCAATCGAACCCTGCGTCATGTCTCTGCGGCTTTTAATGAAGATCCTCTGCGCGTATTACGTGTGGCGCGCTTTGCTGCCCGTTTCGCTCACCTCAACTTTCGCATTGCCGAAGAAACTCAGGCGCTGATGCGCGATATGACCGCCAGTGGCGAACTGGCACACCTCACGCCAGAGCGCGTCTGGAAGGAAACGGAAAAAGCGCTGCTGACACGTAATCCGCAGGTTTATTTCCAGGTGCTGCGCGACTGCGGTGCCTTGCAGGTGCTGTTCCCGGAACTGGATAACTTGTTTGGTATTCCCGCGCCCGTCAAATGGCATCCGGAGATTGATACCGGCATCCATTCGCTGATGACGTTAACCCTTGCCACGGCGCTCTCGGATGAGTTGGATGTCCGTTTTGCCACGCTATTTCACGACGCTGGCAAAGCGGTTACGCCGCGCGAAAAGTGGCCGAGCCATCACGGTCACGGCCTGGCGGGCGTACCAATTGTGGCTGCGCTGTGCGAGCGCTTACGCGTCCCCAATGCGATTCGCGATTTGGCGCTGATCGTCGCCGAATTTCACGATATGGTGCACACCATTGAGCGGCAGTCGGCCGAGATGTTGGTGGCGTTATTCGATCGCGTCGACGCCTGGCGTAAGCCACAGCGTGTGGAGCAACTGGCGCTGACCAGTGAAGCTGATGCCCGTGGTCGTGCCGGTCTGGAGAGCAACGCTTATCCGCAGGGAGATTATCTGCGCAAGGCTTTTGCCCTGGCACAGGCCGTACCAACCAAAGCGGTGATTGAGGCTGGATTCAAAGGGGCAGAAGTACGGGAAGAATTAACCCGTCGGCGCAGAGTCGCGGTGCAGGAAGGATTGATCGACACGCGGCCAGCCTGAGCTGGCCGCGCAAGGTCTTACATAAACAGCATGTAAACCACGCCCGCAATAATAAAGCGGTAGATGGCGAATGAGACAAACGAGATACGTTTAATCAGTTCCAGGAAGGCTTTGATCGCAATCAGCGCCACCACGAAAGCGGTCACAAAGCCGACGGCGAACATCGGCAGATCCTGCATCGTCAGAAAACTCATACTCTTGTAGAGATCCAGCGCCGTTGCCCCCATCATCATCGGCACCGCCAGAATGAACGAGAACTCCGATGCCGCATAGCGGCTCACACCCATCAGCATACCGCCTGAGATGGTTGCACCAGAACGTGAGAAACCAGGCCACAGCGCCAGACACTGGAAGCAACCAATCATAAATGCCTGGCGGTAGGTGATATCGTCAATCCCGACTGCTTTCGGCTGCTTAGGTTTGAGCATTTCCGCCGCCAACAGCAGCACGCCTCCAACCACCAGCGCATACATCACGTTGATCGGGTTAAACAGGGTTTTGATTTGATCGTGCAACACCAGACCAACCACCACCGCCGGGACCATACCCAGCAGGATATGGATCAGGGTCAGATGACCTTTACCCGTACCTTCATGTTTGACTTCACCAAAGTGAATACCGATTAAGCCAAAGAGCCGACGCCAGAACATCACCACGACAGCAAGAATGGAACCGAGCTGAATCACCACTTCAAAGGTTTCGGCGGTTTCACCCTCAAAGCCTAACAGGTGGCCAACAATAATCATGTGGCCAGTGGATGAGACCGGTAAGAACTCGGTCAGACCTTCCACTATCCCCAGGATTGCAGCTACCCAAAGCTGATGAATATCTGCCATCAACATTTTCCTCTATCCGTTTTAAACAGTAAAAAGGCGGTCGCATCTGCTTACCGCCTTAAATTATGCCTGCGCCAGTCTGAAGGAAACCTTAAGGTTTCCGGCAACTAAGCCGCACTAAGCGCGGCGGCTGCAACTAAGACACACCATAATTTGGTTTGGTTTCATTGTGATGGCAATCACATCGGATTTATTTAGGAATAGTCCCGCGCTCAATACGCACGCCAACCGTTGCTGCCTGCGCTACAGCCCCCGGTTTGCCTACGCGGATGCGTACGCCGGGCGTTTTGAAACGGTTCATCAACAGATCCGCAATTTCTTCTGCCACGCGTTCAACCAGGGCAAAACGCTGGCCGTTAAGATGGTTTAAAATAGCTTCGGTGACGTCAGCATAGCTGAGGCAATCATTAACATCGTCGCTGGCAGCCGCCTGACGGTTGTCCCACGCCATTTCGACATCGAGCACCAGCTTCTGCTGCATGCCCTGCTCCCAGTCGTAAACGCCAATGGTGGTGAACACGGTGAGTTGCTCGATAAATACGATATCCATGATGTAGTCTCTGTTTTTGGCTATGCCGGATACCACTTCCGGCGGATTATGCGTATTATCCACACTTACCGAGAACAAAACGACCCTACAGGAACGGTATGGAACTATGAGTGCTATCGCGCTTGGTATGATTATTTTCGCGTATCTTTGCGGCTCCATTTCCAGCGCGATACTGGTATGCAAACTCGCTGGCCTGCCCGATCCACGTACCGAGGGGTCTGGTAATCCGGGGGCGACTAACGTGCTGCGCATCGGTGGGAAAGCGCCTGCGGCAGCGGTACTGATTTTCGATATCGCCAAAGGCATGTTGCCGGTGTGGATTGCCTGGCTACTGCATGTTGCTCCGCTCTACCTTGGCCTGACGGCCATCGCCGCCTGTCTCGGTCACATCTATCCGGTATTCTTTCGTTTTCGCGGCGGCAAAGGCGTGGCAACGGCATTTGGTGCCATCGCGCCGATTGGCTGGGACCTGACCGGGTTGATGACCGGTACCTGGCTGTTGACGGTCCTCTTGAGTGGTTACTCGTCGTTGGGTGCGATTGTCAGCGCGCTCATCGCGCCGTTTTACGTCTGGTGGTTCAAACCACAGTTCACTTTTCCGGTATCGATGCTTTCCTGCCTGATTCTGTTGCGCCACCATGACAACATCCAACGCCTGTGGCGCGGCCAGGAAAACAAAATCTGGAAGCGGAAGAAAAAGAAGAAAGAATAAAAAAACCGGCGCAAGGCCGGTTTTTTTATTTTAGATGGCAGGCAATTCCGCCAATGGCCAACGTGGCCGGACGCTAACGCCCAACTCACCACGCGTACCACCTTTCAGACGCACCATGCCTGCGTAAGCAATCATTGCGCCGTTGTCGGTGCAGAATTCCGGACGGGCGTAAAACACTTCGCCGCCACGGGCCTGCATCATGTCAGCCATACGCTCACGTAACGTACGGTTGGCGCTCACGCCACCCGCAATCACCAGACGTTTAAAACCGGTCTGATCCAGCGCACGCTTACATTTAATCATCAGGGTATCCACCACCGCGTCCTCGAAGGCGCGGGCAATGTCGGCACGCGCCTGTTCATCCCCCGCATGTTCACGAATGGTGTTGGCCGCGAACGTTTTAAGGCCGGAGAAGCTGAAATCAAGGCCGGGGCGATCGGTCATCGGGCGTGGAAACGTGAAGCGACCCGGTGTGCCCTGCTGTGCCATCCGCGATAGCATTGGCCCGCCCGGATAGTCGAGGCCCAGCAGCTTGGCGGTTTTATCGAAGGCTTCACCTGCCGCATCATCGATAGATTCGCCCAGCAACGCGTATTCACCAATACCCGTGACGCTTATCAGCTGAGTGTGCCCGCCCGATACCAGCAGCGCGACAAACGGGAAGTCCGGTGGGTTATCTTCCAGCATCGGGGCCAGCAGATGGCCTTCCATATGATGGACCGGCACCGCCGGTACATTCCAGGCAAACGCCAGCGCGCGTCCAACGGTCGCTCCCACTAACAGCGCCCCGACCAGACCCGGTCCGGCGGTATAAGCCACCGCATCAATCTGCTGCGGCTGTAATCCGGCCTGTTTTAACGCCGCCTGAATCAACGGCACCGTTTTACGCACATGATCGCGCGATGCCAGTTCCGGCACCACACCGCCGTAATCGGCATGCAATTTTACCTGGCTATATAATTGATTTGCCAGCAGACCGGACGCGTCGTCGTAAATCGCGATGCCGGTTTCATCGCAGGACGTTTCAATACCCAGAACTCGCATAGCTTTCGTACCCTCTTCTTGCGGCGCGCAGTGTATCACAGGGAGATCACCGGCCGGACATCTTTGGGCTGGAAAAAGTGTTTTTCCGCCGCGCAAAGAGTGCGCTATACTCCACGGCCTGAAAAAACCGGCAGCCGCAATGGCAAACGCCCCTGTTGGTTTCAATTTGTCCTTGGTGCTTTACAAGCCAACCGCGGTTGGAGTAGAATTATGCACCATTTTGAAATGTGCTGGCGCCGCAGCCAGCAGCAAAACCGAATTTTATCGAGGTGAGAGTTACATGCCGGTAATTAAAGTACGTGAAAACGAGCCGTTCGACGTAGCACTGCGTCGCTTCAAGCGTTCCTGCGAGAAAGCAGGCGTTCTGGCTGAAGTTCGTCGTCGTGAGTTCTATGAAAAACCGACTACCGAACGTAAGCGCGCTAAAGCGTCTGCTGTTAAGCGTCATGCCAAGAAACTGGCTCGCGAAAACGCACGCCGCACTCGTCTGTACTAATTTCTTTCGGAGGTTCGCCTCCGCCGCGTGATCAACGCAGACAGAGTCAAGTAAGAGGCCGTGCTTTCCGAAAGGAAGCGCGGCTTGTTGCCGTTTATGAGCTGAAAAATCGGGGCTTATGGCTGGACGAATTCCACGCGTATTTATCAATGACTTACTTGCCCGCACGGACATCGTGGACCTTATCGATGCCCGCGTAAAGCTGAAAAAGCAGGGTAAGAACTATCACGCGTGTTGCCCATTCCATAACGAAAAGACGCCCTCTTTCACCGTAAACGGCGATAAGCAGTTTTATCACTGCTTCGGCTGTGGTGCCCACGGCAATGCCATCGACTTCCTGATGAATTTCGATCGTCTGGAATTTGTTGAGAGCATTGAGGAACTGGCCACCCAGCACGGCCTTGAAGTGCCTTATGAAGCGGGTAACGGCCCCAGCCAGATGGAACGCCATCAGCGCCAAAGCCTTTACCAACTGTTAGAAGGCCTGAACACCTTTTATCAGCAGAGTCTGCGCCAGCCGCAGGCACAGCTTGCTCAGCAGTATCTCGCCACCCGCGGCCTTAGCCAGCAAGTGATTGATCACTTCGCTATTGGCTATGCCCCACCGGGTTGGGATAACGCGCTCAAGCGCTTCGGTCAGCAGAAAGATGATCGAGAGTCGCTGATGGAAGCTGGCATGCTGGTTAGCAATGACAAAGGCCGGACGTACGATCGCTTTCGCGACCGCATCATGTTTCCGATTCGCGATAAACGTGGACGAGTCATTGGTTTTGGCGGCCGGGTGCTGGGCAACGATACGCCGAAATACCTGAACTCGCCGGAAACACCGATTTTCCATAAAGGCCGTCAGTTGTATGGCCTGTATGAAGCGCAGAAAAATCATCCCCAACCAGCGCGTCTGCTGGTCGTGGAAGGTTATATGGATGTGGTGGCACTTGCGCAGTTCGGCATTGATTATGCCGTTGCTTCGTTGGGAACCTCGACCACCGCCGAACATATCCAGCTGCTGTTTCGCTCGACGGAAAACGTGATTTGCTGTTACGACGGCGACCGCGCGGGTCGTGAAGCCGCCTGGCGTGCACTCGAAACCGCATTGCCTTACATGAATGATGGTCGTCAGCTACGCTTTATGTTTTTGCCTGATGGCGAGGACCCGGACACGCTGGTGCGCAAAGAGGGCAAAGTGGCGTTTGAAGCAAGGATGGAGCAGGCAATGCCGCTCTCCACGTTTCTGTTCGACAGCCTGCTGCCGCAAGTTGATCTGAGCACGCGCGACGGTAAAGCACGCCTGAGTACGTTGGCGCTGCCGTTGATCAGCCAGATCCCGGGCGAGACCCTGCGCATTTATATGCGTCAGGAATTAGGTAATAAACTCGGCATTCTTGACGATAACCAGTTAGAGAAGCTACTGCCGAAACAGGCCGAGAGTGGTGCCGCACCCACTGCACCGCCACTGAAGCGCACCACCATGCGCGTGCTGGTTGCCTTGTTGGTGCAAAATCCGCAGTTCGCCGCGATGGTGCCTGCTCTCGAAGGTCTTGAGCAGTCAAAAATGGCGGGGTTGCCGCTGTTCGTGGAGTTAGTCAGCCGTTGTTCTGAGAATCCTGGCCTGACGACCGGACAGCTACTAGAGTTATATCGCGGGACAAATTTTAGTCAGACACTTGAAACACTGGCCACCTGGAACCACATGATAGTGGATGAAGAGGCCGAAGCGGTCTTCCAGGATTCGCTGGCAAGTCTTTACGATTCCGCGTTGGAGCAGCGCCTTGAAGCGCTTATCGCGCGCGACCGTACCGAAGGATTAAGTGCCGCCGAACGCCGTGAATTCTGGGCCCTGAGCCAGGCACTGGCAAAGAAATAATCGTTTTAAGCGCCTTGGTTGCCGATACCGTTAAAATGGCAAGGAACCGGGGCGATAAGCATTAGCGGAACCTGGCGAAAAGCCAGGCCCGAAAAAAGAATCCAAGCGGCTTAAGTGCCGATTATAGAAGGGCAAAAGCCCTGGCCGCGACGAAGGCAGCGGCAAAAACACAACGCCTTCACTGTTATTGTTGGCTCGCTGCCGACCGACACCAATCTAATTAACAGAAGTGTGGATACCGTCTTATGGAGCAAAACCCGCAGTCACAGCTTAAGCTACTTGTCACCCGTGGTAAGGAGCAGGGCTATCTGACCTATGCTGAGGTCAATGACCATCTGCCGGAAGATATCGTCGACTCCGATCAGATCGAAGACATCATCCAGATGATTAACGATATGGGTATTCAGGTGGTGGAAGAAGCCCCTGATGCCGATGATCTGATGCTGAATGAAAACAGTGCCGATACCGACGAAGATGCCGCGGAAGCCGCCGCTCAGGTGTTATCCAGCGTTGAATCTGAAATTGGCCGTACCACCGACCCGGTGCGCATGTACATGCGTGAAATGGGTACTGTTGAACTGCTGACGCGTGAAGGCGAAATCGACATCGCTAAACGCATCGAAGACGGCATCAACCAGGTTCAGTGCTCCGTTGCAGAATATCCGGAAGCGATCACCTATCTGCTCGATCAGTACGATCGTGTTGAAGCGGGCGAATCACGTCTGTCCGACCTGATCACCGGCTTTGTCGATCCGAATGCAGAAGAAGATCTGGCACCAACTGCGACTCATGTCGGTTCTGAGCTGTCTGAAGAAGACCGCGACGACGACGATGAAGACGACGAAGAGAGCGATGACGACAGTTCTGACGACGATAACTCTATCGATCCAGAACTGGCGCGCGAAAAATTCGTTGAGCTGCGTACACAGTATGAAACGACCCGCACGGTGATCAAAGCCAAGGGCCGCAGCCATGCCGACGCAGTTGCCGAAATTCAGAATCTTTCTGAAGTGTTCAAACAGTTCCGCCTGGTACCGAAGCAGTTCGATTACCTGGTGAACAACATGCGTGAAATGATGGAGCGTGTGCGTACTCAGGAACGCATCATCATGAAGCTGTGTGTTGAACTGTGCAAAATGCCGAAGAAAAACTTTATCACGCTGTTCACCGGCAACGAAACCAGTGAAAGCTGGTTCAAAGCCGCGCTGGCAATGAACAAGCCGTGGTCTGAAAAACTGCTGGAAGTGCAGGATGACGTTATGCGTTGCCTGCAAAAACTGCTGCAAATTGAAGAAGAAACCGGCCTGACCATTGAGCAGGTCAAAGACATCAACCGTCGTATGTCTATCGGCGAAGCCAAAGCGCGTCGTGCGAAGAAAGAGATGGTGGAAGCTAACCTGCGTCTGGTGATTTCAATCGCCAAGAAATACACCAACCGTGGTTTGCAGTTCCTCGACCTGATTCAGGAAGGTAACATCGGCCTGATGAAAGCGGTTGATAAGTTTGAATACCGTCGTGGTTATAAGTTCTCAACTTACGCCACCTGGTGGATCCGTCAGGCCATCACCCGTTCTATCGCCGACCAGGCACGTACCATCCGTATTCCAGTGCATATGATTGAGACCATCAACAAACTCAACCGTATTTCGCGCCAGATGTTGCAGGAGATGGGCCGCGAGCCAACGCCGGAAGAACTGGCTGAGCGTATGCTGATGCCGGAAGATAAAATTCGCAAAGTGCTGAAAATCGCTAAAGAGCCGATCTCTATGGAGACGCCGATTGGTGATGATGAAGATTCGCATCTGGGCGATTTTATCGAAGACACCACGCTGGAGCTGCCGCTGGACTCTGCTACTTCTGAGAGCCTGCGTTCCGCAACCCACGACGTGCTGGCGGGTCTGACTGCGCGTGAAGCGAAAGTGCTGCGTATGCGTTTTGGTATCGATATGAATACCGACCACACGCTGGAAGAGGTAGGCAAACAGTTCGACGTAACGCGTGAGCGTATTCGTCAGATTGAAGCCAAGGCGCTGCGTAAACTGCGTCACCCGAGCCGTTCCGAAGTACTGCGTAGCTTCCTTGACGACTGATTTGGTCCAAAACAAAAAACCCCGGCTTGCCGGGGTTTTTTATTGTCTCAGAACAACTGTAATCCTTCATATAGCTGGCGATAGGCGGCAGCCATCTCCTCCAGCGAAGCGCGATTCAGGCCGCTCGGGTTGGGCAGCACCCACAACCGGGTAGCACCGAGCATTTGCGGCTGCTCGCCCCACTCCACCTTACGCTGGCGAAATGCGCGCTGGAAGGCATCTTTGCCCAGCACCGCCAATGCACGCGGCTGGTAACGCAGCACCTTTTCCTGCAATCGACTGCCGCCATCGCGCAGCTCATCACCCGCCAGTTCTGTGGCCTGTACGGTAGGACGCTCCACCAACATGGTGATGCCACAACCCGTTTCCAGTAAACGTTGCTCCTGTTCCGGCTTGAGTTGCTCATGGGTAAATCCTGCCAGATGAATCACCTTCCAGAAGCGATTACCCGGATGTGCAAAATGGAAACCGGTGTGCGCTGAGGATTGGCCTGGATTGATGCCGCAAAACAACACCTGCAAATGCGGAGCGATGATGTCGCGAATGTTGTGTTCACTCATGCCAACACCAACCCGGCGCGTTGCTTCACTGACTGACGGCTGGCAGCCAAAATATCGTTCGCGTCGGCTTCATCCGGACAGGCGCGCGCCAGCGCCATCGCTCCCACCATCTCGGCCAGTATGCTGGCAGCAAGGGTGTCGGCCTGAGCATTACCCAACTGCTGCAAAGGTTCCGCCAGACGCTGGCGAACCGCTTCACGCCGTCGGGAAAACAACGTACGCGCCTCGATTGGCAAATGCGCCATTTCACTGGCAAGCGCGGGCAGTGGGCAACCTTCACCCGGCATCGCACGATGGATATCAGAGAGATAATTATCAATTAGCAATGCCAGGCGCTGAGCCGGGTCCTCGACCTGCACAATCGCGGCAATACGTTGCGCAGAGTCAGCAAACATTTGTTCAATCACCGCCTCAACCAATGCTTCACGCGACGCGAAATGGGCATAGAAACCACCGTGCGTCAAACCGACACGCTTCATTAACGACGCCACGCCAATGCTCTCAGTACCACACTCACGCATCACTTTGGCCGCCTCATCCAGAATGCGTTGACGCGTACGCGCTTTGTGGCTCAGTTTTTCCATCTTCTGCCCCTCCTGATCATCAGTTACGACAATCATAGTAATTATTACGACCATCATGTTCCAGCTTGACGAAAAATATTATGACCGTCATATTTATCACGTCAAATATGATAACCATCATTTAGAGGAATCGACCATGTCATCATCTCAACTGGCTTTGATCACCGGCGCATCCAGCGGTATTGGCGCAACCTACGCAAAACAACTGGCCGCTCGCGGTTACAACCTGATTCTGGTGGCACGCGATGCTGCCCGCCTTAACGCGCTGGCGCAGAGCTTGCGAGAATCAGCAGGCGTGGAAGTCTCCGTAGTCCCGGCAGACCTCACCAAAACGCAGGATTTGCAGCGCATTGAACAAGAAATTCGTGACAACCACCAAATCACTTTGCTGCTGAATAACGCAGGAATGAGCGTAGAGGGTGAATTTATTGATGCGGATATCGAACGTATTCAAACCATGCTGGCGTTGAATATTGTCGCACCAACCCAATTAGCTCATGTCGCAGCCCAGGCTTTTCGTGCGCGCGGCCATGGCACCATCATTAATATTGCTTCCGTGCTGGCGTTGATCCATGAGCGCTTTAACGGCGCATACGACGCGACGAAATCCTTTGTTTTGACACTAACGCGCGCCATGCAGCGTGAGCTGGCTGATAGCGGAGTCCACGTCCAGGCTGTCCTGCCCGGTGCAACGCGTACCGAAATTTTTGATCGTTCAGGCACCCCAATTACGACATTCCCGGCAGAAATGCTGATGGAAGTGGAAGATCTGGTGAGTGCCGCGCTGAGTGGACTGGATGCTGGTGAGTCGGTCACCATCCCGTCGCTGGAAAACACTGGGCTATGGCAGGAATTCGATAACGCCCGGATAGCGTTGCAACCTTATTTGTCGCTGAACAAACCGGCATCACGTTATCAGCAGGCATAAAGGTAACAAGCAGACAGGGCATTCCTGCCCTGTCTCAGATTCGTCTACGGATTAAGGGGATTGTTGTCACAACGGATAAGGGATCTACGAATTTTCTTATGGATATCAAGGAGTCAGATACTGCGCTAATTTTGAGCAACCAGCTATCAATGGCTGGATCACCCTGGCGAGATACTTTATAATCCCCGCTCCGCTGGCCCCTTAGCTCAGTGGTTAGAGCAGGCGACTCATAATCGCTTGGTCGCTGGTTCAAACCCAGCAGGGGCCACCAAATTTAGTGATGAAAATCATTAAGTTAAAACGCATATCATCAGTTGACTTGTTGGTTATGCTCTCTGAGTGCCCCCTTTTTGTCCCCCCAATTTTTTCATCTTTCGGTTCCAGCCCCATGTCCATGCCCAGCGCCGAGTTGGACCAATGTCTTTTTCAGCAATGGCTCTCAGTTTATCGAGATACTTTTCTGCTATTTCCCACAATTCCTGCGCATAACTAGCTATTGTGTAATGATTAGATTCTTCTCCTGACATTGCCTCTGAATGCCTGGAATCTGCGTCAGAAATTTCGTCATAGAATGCTCTTAGATTGCTAAGAAGTTTTTCGTTAAATCTTAGTTTACCCATTGAGCACAATCACTTAGTTGCTGGCAATAGATGGCATCTTCAACGGCTTCTGCCGTAGGCCGGCTGGCAGGAAAAAGCGCGCAGGCTCGCACCACGCTCAGCAGTTCGGTGGCCACGGCCAACGTGTCGGCATCATCGCCGGTGCAAACCAGTCCCACATTCACCGTGCTGACGCTGATAATCGTTCGGGTGCCTTAGTTGATTTCCTCAACACGCACGTCGTGGTGGTAATCCCGAGCCATAAAACGAATCTCCGGTTTAGGGGTTTCGTTATGGTCGCGCCTCCTCTACATCAAGGCACGCACTGGACGTCGTGTGAAGGCCGTCACATTAACTGGATAACTTTAACGCATGAAATCAGCGCCCTCAAAAAGCGTGAAGGCGGTTTTTTGCTGGGTTTTCATGGTGTAGTATCGGAAAAACTCACTTCAGCACTAAGGTTGAGCGCAGCATCGACTGACATTGACCGGCAAGGTAACAGGGATGGCTTACGATAATCACTACATTGTTAACTGGATGGAAGCAGACAAAGAGCTGGCGCTCAGACTGGACCGCGCGCTTAAAGGTGTCAAAGATGAGATGCTGGAAAAAGGACAGCAGCTTTCAGATGCCTTCACCCGAGCAACCTGGTATACATCATGTCTGACGGATAATTATCAGGATGTTTGCTCCAGGCTGGGTAATGAGGATGTCAGGTTTGTTAAGGGTCTGATTGAACTGGTAAAAAGAAGAGATATCATCTTTATTCTTATCAAACTGTATGTGGAAACTTATCTAAAGAACGAATCAGAAGATAAAGTCACAAATATCGCTCGCGCATTATCAAAAATGGGCGCACATACTGCCAGCGGTGTGCTGACGAGTCGAGCACTTACTTTTGCTGTAGCACAGTCAATTGCACATTCATTCTCACTGACTTCACATTTTGCACGTAACAAAATCGCAAATGGGCAAATTATGCTCTTTGGGCATTAACTGGCTACAGTTATGTGACCGAAGCGGCTAAAAAGGCTGAAGAATTACAACGCTTTCAGCTCGCCTATTATTATGTCCTCTACAGTCAGAACCTTGAGATGATGTATTTTCTAATCGAGCCTATTATCTCCAGAAACAATCACTTCAGTACCCTTGGAAAAACTGCAACAGAACTGGCACAAGGGCTATACAGGTTAATGCAATGATAAACAGACTGTTCAAGAGAATATTTAAAGACCTTACCTGGTATTTCTCCGGGGCAATCCCCGTTATTCTGGTTATCATTTTCTCGATGATCGCCGTTACATACTGGGAAAAATACGCCATCAAAAGCATCGGAATATTCATCCTGGTGATGATTGCTGCATATGTCTATGTGGCGGTGAAATTCAAAAGTTAGCAAAAGGCATTAACGAAGCACTTTATTTGTGCAAAAATCGGTCCATCTTCCTTCATTTTTATCTGACCGGAAATGCTATGGCTGGCGTGAACAAAGCTCAACTGACTGAAACCGATATCATCACCAAATTTATCCTTCCGGCTATCAAAGATGCGGGCTGGGATGTCATGGCCCAGATCCGCCAGGAAGTAAAACTGCGCGATGGCAAGGTCGTGGTGCGTGGGAAACTGGCGGCCCGTCTCGCGGTCAAATCAGCAGATATTGTGCTTTACCATAAGCCAGGGTTACCGTTAGCGGTCATTGAAGCCAAGGCTAATAAGCATGAAGTCGGCAAAGGCATGCAGCAGGGGTTAGGCTATGCCTCACTGCTTGACGTTCCATTTATTTTTGCTTCCAACGGTGACGGTTTTATCTTTCACGATAAAACCAATCCATCACAGCTCGAGTCGGAGATCGCCTTACATGATTTCCCAACACCTGCTGAGCTGTGGCACAAATTCTGTATCTGGAAAGGTTATACCTCAGAGCAGCTCCCGGTCATTACTCAGGATTACTTCGATGATGGCAGCGGTAAAGCCCCCCGTTATTATCAGCTCCAGGCCGTAAATAAAACCATTGAAGCCGTGTCTGCTGGCGCGAAACGTGTATTGCTGGTAATGGCGACAGGGACAGGAAAAACCTACACCGCGTTTCAGATCATCTGGCGGTTGTGGAAGGCAAAAAACAAGAAACGTATTCTCTTTCTTGCTGACCGCAATATTCTCGTAGACCAGAGCAAGAATAACGACTTTCAACCCTTCGGTAGCGCAATGACCAAAGTGACGGGACGCACCATTGATCCGGCTTTTGAAATCCACCTTGCGCTATACCAGGCCATCACCGGACCAGAAGAGTCACAGAAAGCCTATAAACAGGTTGCTCCCGATTTCTTCGACCTGATTGTCATCGATGAGTGCCATCGCGGCAGTGCTTCTGAAGACAGTTCATGGCGTGAAATTCTCGAATATTTTGGCAACGCCACGCAGGTGGGCCTCACTGCGACCCCTAAGGAGACGGATGATGTCTCCAGCACCGACTATTTTGGCGACGCGGTATATACCTATTCGCTTAAAGAAGGCATCGAGGATGGCTTTCTTGCTCCCTACAAAGTGGTGCGCGTGGATATTGATGTCGACCTACAGGGCTGGCGGCCAACCAAGGGGCAGATTGATAAAAACGGCGAGCAGATTGAAGACCGGATCTACAATCAAAAAGATTTCGACCGCACAATGGTGATTGACGAGCGCACCCTGCTGGTGGCGCAAACCATTACTGACTATCTGAAGCGCACCAACCCAATGGATAAAACCATTGTTTTCTGTAACGACATCGATCACGCCGACCGAATGCGCCGCGCCCTGGTTAATCTGAATCCCGAACAAGTCGCCAGGAATGAAAAGTATGTGATGAAAATCACCGGCGATGATGATGAGGGTAAAGCTCAGCTGGATAACTTTATTAATCCCAAAAAAGCCTATCCGGTGATTGCAACCACGTCTGAGCTGATGAGTACGGGGGTTGATGCCAAGACCTGTAAGCTGGTGGTACTGGATCAAAATATTCAGTCGATGACCAAGTTCAAGCAGATTATTGGCCGTGGCACGCGTATTGACGAGAAGTATGGCAAATTGTGGTTCACTATCCTCGACTTTAAAAAAGCCACTGAATTATTTGCCGATGAACGTTTTGATGGCGTCCCTGAAAAGGTCATCCGCACCACTTCAGAAGAGATCACTGACCCTGAATCAGATTTCGACGAGGAACTGGCAGATGAAACACCTCCAGAAGAAGCAGGCAATGCCGTAACGGCGCTGGAAGAAGAAGCGGCAGAATACGGCGTAACACCAGACGACGAACCAACCGTATTTGTCGAAGACGATGAGCATAAAATCCGCAAATTCCACGTCAGCGGCGTTTCGGTTAAGGTGCTGGCTAAGCGCGTGCAGTATTACGATGCCGACGGAAAGCTGGTCACCGAATCTTTCCAGGACTACACCCGCAAAACCCTGATAAAATCCTACGCCTCACTCGATGAGTTCACCTCAAAGTGGCAAGGCAGCGCGCGCAAGCAGGCAATCATCGAGGAGCTTGAGCAACAGGGGATTCTCTGGGAAGTTTTGGCTGAAGAAGTGGGCAAAGATCTCGACCCATTCGATTTACTCTGCCATGTGGTTTACGGCCAGCCAGCGTTGACTCGCCAGGAGCGGGCAGCGAACGTGCGTAAACGCAACTACTTCACCAAATACGCAGAGCCAGCACAACGGGTACTCAGCGCCCTGCTCGATAAGTATGCCGATGAAGGCGTCAAAGAGATTGAGGATATTCAGGTACTTAAACTGAAACCCTTCGATACCCTTGGGCGTCCACTTGAGATCATCAAAAGCAGCTTTGGCGACAAACAAGCTTATGAAAATGCCGTGAACGAACTGGAAAACGAAATCTACCAGTTGCCGCCGCGCTCCGCCTGACCGCTTAACAATTTAATGCCACCGATGAGTCTACACTCGCGGTGGCATCCTTTTTTAAAATGGATAATCCACTATGTCTATCAGCTCCGTTATCAAATCCCTTCAGGACATCATGCGCAAAGACGCGGGGGTTGACGGCGATGCCCAACGCCTGGGCCAACTGTCCTGGCTGCTATTTCTGAAAATCTTTGATACCCAGGAAGAAGAGTTAGAACTGGAGCAGGATAACTACCAGTTGCCTATCCCGAAGCGCTACCTCTGGCGCACCTGGGCCGCCAACAGCGAAGGGATCACCGGCGACAGCCTGCTGGAGTTTATCAATGATGACCTGTTCCCAACCCTTAAAGATCTCACTGCCCCGGTGGATAAAAACCCGCGTGGCTATGTGGTGAAACAGGCGTTTAGCGATGCCTACAACTACATGAAAAACGGCACTCTGCTGCGCCAGGTGATTAACAAGCTGAATGAAATCGACTTTAGCAGTAGCACCGAACGTCATCTGTTTGGCGACATCTATGAACAGATTCTGCGTGATCTGCAAAGCGCCGGTAACGCCGGTGAGTTTTATACCCCGCGTGCCGTCACCCGTTTTATGGTGAACCGCATTGACCCGAAACTGGGTGAGTCGATTATGGACCCCGCCTGCGGCACCGGCGGCTTCCTGGCCTGCGCTTTTGACCACGTAAAAGATAACTACGTTAAAAACACCGCGGATCATCAGACGCTGCAACAGCAGATTTTCGGCGTTGAGAAGAAACAACTGCCGCACCTGTTGTGCACCACCAATATGTTGCTGCACGGCATTGAGGTGCCGGTACAAATCCGTCATGGCAATACGCTGAACAAACCGCTGTCATCCTGGGATGAGCAGATTGACGTCATTGTTACCAACCCGCCGTTTGGTGGCACCGAAGAAGACGGCATTGAGAAAAACTTTCCAGCGGAAATGCAAACGCGTGAAACCGCTGATCTGTTCCTGCAACTGATTATCGAAGTGCTGGCAAATAAAGGCCGCGCGGCGGTGGTCCTGCCTGACGGTACGCTTTTTGGTGAAGGCGTGAAAACCAAAATCAAAAAACTGCTGACCGAAGAGTGTAATCTGCACACCATAGTGCGTTTACCCAACGGTGTGTTTAACCCGTATACCGGCATTAAAACCAATATCCTGTTCTTCACTAAAGGCCAGCCGACCAAAGATATCTGGTTCTATGAACACCCGTATCCAGAAGGTGTGAAAAACTACAGCAAAACCAAACCGATGAAGTTTGAAGAGTTCCAGACGGAAATCGACTGGTGGGGTAACGAAGCCGACGGTTTTGCCAGCCGAGTTGAAACCAATCAGGCGTGGAAAGTTGGCATCGATGAGATTATTGCCCGCAATTTTAACCTAGATATCAAAAACCCGTATCAGGGTGAAGTCGTTAGTCACGACCCGGACGAACTGCTTGCTCAGTACCAACAGCAGCAAACCGAGATTAGCCAGCTGCGCAACCAGCTGCGCGATATCCTCGGTGCCGCGCTTGCGGGCAAGGAGGCCAACTGATGTCTGTTGAACAACTGATCACCCAACATATCGATACCTGGACTTCTGCCTTACAGACGCGTTCGACGGCGGGACGCGGTAGCAACGGTAAAATTGACCTGTACGGCATTAAAAAGCTGCGTGAGCTGATTCTGGAACTGGCAGTGCGCGGCAAACTGGTGCCGCAGGATCCGAGTGATGAACCTGCGTCTGAATTACTAAAGCAGATTGCAAAAGAAAGAGACGAATTAGTTAAAAGTAAAGTGATTAGGAAATCTAAATCGCTTGAGGAAATTACAAACGCCAAAACACCCTTTGAATTGCCTGATGGTTGGGAGTGGTGTTATTTAAATGACATAGGTAATTGGGGGGCGGGCTCCACGCCAAATCGCTCTAACCCTGAATATTACAATGGCAATATTCCGTGGTTTAAATCAGGCGAACTTACCTCAGATTTTATTTCGAACTCAGAGGAGAAAGTTACAGAACTAGCATTGCAAGAGTGTTCACTCCGAGATAATAATGTCGGCGATGTATTAATTGCGATGTATGGAGCCACAATTGGTAAGACATCGATCTTAAATGTTCGTGGCACCACTAATCAGGCAGTATGTGCTTGTACTCCGTATGGTGGAATTTCGAACACCTATTTATTAACTCTTTTAAAAGCTTACAAGAGGATTTTTATAGGCATGGGCGCTGGTGGAGCTCAGCCGAATATCTCAAGAGAAAAACTTATTGCCACAGTGTTTGCACTTCCGCCTAAAGCTGAACAAAACCGAATTATCTGCAAAGTTAATGAACTCATGTCCCTCTGCGATCAATTGGAACAACAATCCCTGACCAGTATGGATGCACATTCTCAGCTTATAGAAACTCTACTGGCAACACTCACCGACAGTAAAAATGCCAAAGATTTAGCCGAAAACTGGGCGCGAATCAGCCAGCATTTCAACACGCTGTTCACCACTGAAGCCAGCATCGACGCACTTAAACAAACCATTCTGCAACTGGCAGTAACGGGTAAACTGGTGCCTCAAGACCCGAACGATGAACCGGTATTCGAGCTGCTTGAACGTATTGAGCAGGAAAAAAGTCGATTAGTTGCCAGCTCAAGCTTAAAAACTTCCGCAAGCTATGTAATAAATTCTAATGATGTTTATCTTCATATTCCTGAAAGTTGGGGATGGGTCAGGCTCGGAAACATTGCAAGATTCATAGATTATCGAGGAAAAACGCCGAACAAACTAAACACTGGTATCCGCCTTATTACAGCAAAAAACATTAGAAATGGTTACATTGATTTTCAACCCGAAGAATTTATCTCTGAAAATGACTATTTAGATTGGATGAGCCGAGGCTTTCCTAAAAAAGGCGATTTGCTTTTTACGACCGAGGCTCCTTTAGGAAATTCTGCAATTATAGATTTTGAGGGCAAATTCGCATTGGCACAGAGAGCGATTTGCTTTCAGTGGCATATAGAGCAAATATCTCCATTCATGCTTTTACAGTTTATGTCTACTCCTTTCCGAAATCAGCTTATTGCAAATGCAACTGGCATGACAGCTATGGGTATTAAAGCCTCCAAGCTGAAAGAAATTCCTGTTGTTGTCCCACCTCTAAAAGAACAAAATTTAATCGTTAAAACTGTCAAAGAACTATTCACTTTGTGTGACACTCTAAAATCCCGCCTGCAATCCGCCCAGCAAACCCAGCTTCACCTGGCGGATGCACTCACTGACGCAGCATTAAACTAAGGAACAGACGATGCCGGTTCACCATGCTATCTGGCGGGTGGGTGATAAACCCCAACCATTGACTATCAGCAAACTGGCCAGTGAGAGTTTGCTGGAAAGAATGATCTTAAACGACCCAACCATTCTTTCAGACCAGTGGATGATTATCGGGCATCAGGAAAATACGCTCGATAAGGGGCGTATTGACCTACTGGCGATTGCGCCCGATGCTTCACTGATATTGATTGAGATTAAACGCGACCGTACACCGCGCGAGGTGGTGGCTCAGGCGCTGGATTATGCCTCGTGGGTGGATGATTTAACCGCCGACCGCCTGTCACAGATTTATGAAAAATTCTCTGGTGGTGGCAATCTGGGTGACGCCTTTAAGCAACGTTTCAATGCTGAGTTAGAAGAAGAGTCAATTAACCAGTCGCACCAAATCATTATCGTGGCAGCAGAGCTAGACCCCTCCACTGAGCGTATCGTGGACTATCTTAGTAAAAATGGTATTTCCATTAACGTTCTGTTCTTTAAGGTCTTTCAGCATGGTGAGGAGCAGTTTTTAAGTCGCGCCTGGCTTATCGACCCCAGCGAGACGCAAACTAACGCTGCTCAAGCCACCGCAGGGGCCAGTGCCAAAACCAAGGAGCCGTGGAACGGTGAGTTCTATGTCTCGTTTGGTGACCCAGCCAGCCGTAGCTGGGAAGAGGCCCGCCGCTATGGCTTTATCAGCGCCGGTGGCGGAAGTTGGTATAGCCAGACCTTAAAACAACTTCAGCCCGGCGATCGCGTATGGGTGAAAATCCCGGCTACCGGTTATGTCGGCGTTGGCATCGTGCAAAGCGCCGTTGAACCTGCCAGCAGTTTTACACTGGATACCGAAGCTGGTGAAAAACTCGCGATGGACGTACTCAAGCATGGCGAACTGTACCGCCAAAATGCGGATGACCCTGATAAGTCAGAGTATTTCGTCCCAGTGAAATGGCTTGAAACCCGTAGTGAGCAGGAAGCCAGGAACGAGGTTGGATTCTTCGGCAATCAGAATACCGTTTGCAAACCTACCACGCCAAAGTGGCGACATACTGTTGAAAGATTGAAAAATCACTTCAGAAACTGGAGTACGAACGAGTAAAAATTTCCCGCATTCAGGCGAATGGATTTTAATAAGGATCTTAACAATGCGTAAAATCCTCTACTCCGAATACACGTTCCGGCGGTCACACGAAGGTGTGGCTGCCCCGACGGTTTATTCGGGGATTACCCATGCAAACAAGAAATCGCGCGTTTCGTCGCCATCATATGAAAAGGCTCAAAACTAAACGCAGTCGATATAATAATGCGGCTTACAGCTGGCCTGAAGGGGCGAATATCGGGAAGGCTTACCATACGCCATGCCCCTGCTCATGCTGGATGTGTGGACATCAGCGTTTTCATCACGGAATGAACATGCAGGAAGTGACAGCAAGAGCCAAATACCAAGACTAAGCAACAGAGCCCACCTCAATGGTGGGCTATTTCCCGGCCAATACCAATGCAAATGCCATCATTGGATATGCCAGAAATCTAACGCTGCTTACTGAGCTGATTCTATAAAAATCTGCTTATATAACATCAATTGAACCTATCGATCACCAGCATCAGTTTCCCTTCTCCTCCCGCAGCAACTGATACCGATACTCCAACTGCCTCAACAGTATCTCGATCTGAACCTGTTCACCGCTTTGATTTCCCTCGTCTTCAGCGTAACGCCGTAGCTGCTCCTCAACTGGTGGATGCTGATTAAATGCCTGCATTACTGAAAATATGCTGGATTTCAATTCACTTACCGTCAGGTATTTGCCGCGCGTTTTATCCAGACGGTTAAGTTGCTCTGTCAATTGCTGTAACTCAGCCATTCCTTGCTGCCAACTCTGTAAGCGCTCAAACGGAATAGCTTCTTTTACCCTACGTTGTTGTTCCATGTGCGCCTGTTGTTGCATTTGCTCATACCTGAACCAGACCACACCTCCCAACACCATCGCCCCAGCCAGTAGCGCGCAACAGGCACCGCTGACGAAAGGCTTTAACATTGAAGCTGACGCTCCCACTGTAGGCTGAATGACATAGACTTTCGGAGTCGGCGGTTCGGAGAGTGGCTGCGGCATATTTACCGCCCCCTCCTTAAGATGCGCGATTGCAGACTTTATCTGCTCGTACAGAGCGCCTGTCTGACCTGCATCTCTCATGCCATAGCCTGTGAGCGTATCACGTAGTGACTGGAGCAATGCTTCGCTGCGGTACAACCCCGTTAACTCATCCTGATGCTGAAACATACAGCAACGCAGAAAGTTCTGGAGCCGACGTACCAGGGTACTAATGATATCCATGCGCGGCGACATGGCCTGCGGCCACAGTACCGTCCACTGGCATGCAATCAGCGCCTCGAGGATGCTCAAACCTTCATTCAAGCCGTGCACCCCAGCCGTGTGTATGCGCGCCAGGGTGTACCAGGAGGCGCTTTGCAACTCCATGCCATTCAACTCAAACAATGCGAGACAGAGCTTCTCGACATGTCGCCAGTCCACATCAGGACGGGCAGGATGAGAAAGTTTGCCTATCTCATCACGCAACGTGACGTATTCGCTGAAGGTACGCGGGTCTCCACCAATCTGGATTGGTTGGGGAGGTAGTTCGCTCATCATCCGTTGATTATCCTTTGGTTATGCGATCGCTGACTGTGCCTTTTCACGCCATCCTTCCTGAAGGGCGCTTTTCACCTGGGCCAGATGCCGTTCACTGTTGATCGCTCTCTGTTGTGCCACCACCACACCGGGTTCCCGGGTGAACTGACGCAGACTGGCAGACTCCGCCAGCAGCGGCACGGGCGCTCCGCTCTGCCGGTCCACTACCTCCACATCGTACACGGCCAGAGCCGGGGGAATGTCCCTGTCGGATTTGACCCTGAAGCGGAGGAGAACTGGCTCATCCTGGGTGACCATCCCCGGTACCTTCCCGTCAACCACCAGCGCTGCCAGAGACTTGCTGCACTTGTCGCCAAAGTAAATCATCCGGTAGCGGAAGTAGCTGCCCCAGGGTTCACGACTGCCCAGACTGGCGTGGAGAAACCAGGCGCGCGAGTCATGCACCTGGTCATCAAACAACGCCATAAGCAACCCGTCAGCAGATTCAAGCAGCACCCGGTGTTTTTGCTCCCCTGCCGCTTTCATTCTGAGGTACTCCGTCTCCTCATCATCGCTGTTCAGCAGAAAGGCCACCTGCTGCGTCTTATCCACCAACACCTCCATTGCGCTGTTCAGGCTGCGAAAGACTTTGTGATAATCCTCCGCAAATTCCTGTGCCGCCTCCCTTAACTGCGTCTGCGCCATATCCGGGTCGAAATCTTTAATACCCGGCTCCGGGAGATAATCTTTCAGCCTGGCCGATTTACGTCTTCTGGCCTCCACGGCAGCCTGGTCCTTATCCCGCTGGATCCTGGCCTGCCTGCGGACCTCCGGACCGGCCTGCGTGTCTGTGGCGCGCTGATAGAAAGGCGTCTGCAACAGCGTTTTCAGCGCATGACGGTTGATGCGCCAGCCGGTTATCCAGGCCATCTGTGCATCGGCGGCCACTTCAATACATACCGGGGCCTGAGTGGGCTGGTAATCGGCGGCCTGAAGATCATCAGGGGTGTCGGGGGTGGGGAGATTAAGGGTGTGCTCGCGCCAGGCGTTGAAGCGATTTACAAGTGGTACATCAATGACAAATTTCTCTTGTATATCAGGTGACATCAAACGCCACTGTTGGCCCTCTAAGGCTTTAGGTAATGATACTGGCGGCATTTTTAAGGGGGCACCTGCTTCAAATGCCGTTGCATATAAATCATGTAAGGTAACCTGAGAAAGTAAAAAACTATCGTCCTGCCCGCACCCTTTTCCCTGATCCCCCCGTTGATACCCGCCCCCCACATCAGAATGCATGCCCGGATACATCACCTCGACGCTGTTCTCCGGATACTTCCCGTTACTCCGCCGGATGGAATCCAGCGGAAAACACAGGCGCTGCTCATGGGAAGATACCAGATGCACACAGCGTTTAATCAGGCCGCCGTAGGTGGTCTCATCCGGCAGTTCCAGCGTGCCATCCGCCCACGACATATGCCCGTCAGCCAGAGGGGCCATATGTGCCACTCCCACCGAAGCCACCGTGTCCAGCAGACCGAGAAACTCCACGCTGAGGGGAATTTTCATCCCCTCCACCGCCAGACACTGCTCGGGTCTGTCTTCGCCCGCTGCGGGAGGGGGCAGCAGTTCACTGAGCCAGCTGACAAAGGCACGCGCTGCCGCTGCTCCCCGGGAAAAGCCGTAAATATACAGTTTGATACCCAGCAACTTCGGTTTGCCCGGCTCCGGCTGCTCCAGTGCGTTTTTCAGCCGGGCTTTCAGCGCCCGCAGCTGCCGGGTAAATTCCTCATAGCGGTTATGACTGCCGCCAAAACCGAAATGGGTCCAGCTGGTCTTCATATTTTCCAGCGCTGCGCGGCTCTCACCGTTACTCATCCACAGTTCAGTCAGGGTAAATTTCAGCACATCAATAATACGCAACAGCGCCCAGTTAATCCGGTTCTCCCCGTTACTGGCGAATGCCTGCCCCCACGCGCTGTAATCCAGGTCATCAATTTCCGGGAACGGCGTGCCCACGCCGGGAATATAGAATTTGAAATAGTTCTCCGCCCCGATATCGAATAACTGCGCCTGTTGTGCACCGACACCGCCAGCATAACCACTGCCGATGGTGGCACTGAACAGCCGGGCGATATTGGTCGGATGTGGCGGGTCAGACAGATACAGGTCGTTATTCAGGTTATTGCCGGTGCCGTCGAAAAACAGGCTGATATGCAGCGTTTTGCAGCAGGGAGGCTCCACCCGCCGTCCGGCCGCCAGACAGAGCTCCTGACGATACGCCCGCTCCCGGCTGTTCTGCTTTTTGCAGTTTTCGCCCACCAGCGCGGCAGCCGCCGGTAAACGGCCCTGCGCCGGAAATGCCGGGGGATACCAGACCTGTGCTTTGCCGGTTATTTCGGACATACCTTCGGCTCCTCCATCCTTAAGGGTTCTTTAATCGGGTAGTTCGCATTTCTCGGCGACCAGCAACTGGTGGTCACTTTAATCTCGTCGCAGGGCAGGAAATGGATGGTGATACCGCAGGTATCCTGGCCGTTATAATCCGGCAGCGGCACTGTCTTACTGTGCTGTTTTTTTTGAGAATCAATATTTTTTTTCCACTCCAAATATCTTTGTCGATTCTCATAACCCGGAAAATCCATCGAAATACCCACCCCGGTTTCCCAGTCCACCGTTACCGTCATCCCCGGCTGCCATTTCTCCGGCACGCTAAAACAACAGCCTCCCCCGCCACCCTGATACGGGCCGATAATATCGATGCCGGACTGACCATTAACGCTGAAACGGTTAATCGCCCAGTGGGTGTGATTAATCGCTTTAATCACCCCGGCCCCGGCCTTTGATGGCATAAAGATCGACAAAAACACCATGCCGGCTAAAAAAACGGCATAAGAAATACGACGGATTAGTTCGGACATACTTTCGGCTCCTCCATCCTGATAGGCTCTTTGATGGGGTAAGACGGGCTGCCATAGGTGAAACAACTGGAGGTTACTTTAATCTCGTCGCAGGGCAGGAAATGGATGGTGATGCCGCAGGTATCCTGGCCGTTATAATCCGGCAGCGGCACCGTCCTGGTATGCTGGCGGCTCAGGGCCTTCATTTTCTTCTCCCAGGCCAGATATTTCGCATCGTCTCCGAATCCCGGAAAACCATCCATATCACCCACCCCGGTCTCCCAGTCCACCCTTACCGTCATTCCCGGCTGCCATTTTTCCGGCACGCTAAAACAACAGCCGCCACCTCCCCCCTGATACGGGCCGATAATATCGATGCCGGACTGACCATTAACGCTGAAGCGATTAATCGCCCAGTGGGTATGATTAATCGCCTCAATAACCCCACCACCGGCATTTACCCTCAAAGGAAAAAATTCCGTAATCAACAGCACAGATAAAACCCGTACAAAATGTATTTTTTTCATGCGGAATTCCTTTCAGCAGGATAATTTCTCGGTAATATATTCAGATATTTTCCCGCACACCCAAGCATCGCGTTCATCATCCATGATTAATCCTTTATCGGTGGCTTCCTGCATGCCGCGATAACAAATCTGAAATAAAGTTTCCGCAGAGATAAAAGAGGGGATGGCGAGTGGCTGCTGTGCCAACAGAATATTGGCATCGCACACGCACATCAGATATTCCAGTTGTTGATCGCTGAGGTCGATAGATTTCACGTCCTCACCGCAAACTGGCGGAGAACCATCACCCACCAGCCGTTGCGGCGCACCATCTCTGTCCAGCCAGCTCCAGAAAAGCACCGGGCGGTGCAACTGTTGCCGCTGCTCATCGTTCAGCAATCCCCCGGCAAGTAGGGGAAATAGTCGGGGATCGTAGAAACGCAGCAGACCCGGTCGCCCCTCATGGCGACCATCCGTGCACTTTTGCAGCCAGCCTGCCAGCGTAGGTGTCGGCCAGAGCGAACAGAACATCAGCACGGCAGATTTTGTTGCCACTTCGCCACAGAGATCATCCAGCCACAAACGTTGCGATCGATTATTTAATTCAAAACGAATTAACAGTGGTGCTTGCCTTACCGAACTTTCCTCCGGAAGTCCCTGCCATAACGAATGCCATTCAATGGGAAAACCATTCAGAATTGGAATAATAGAAAAATCGACAGCGGCCTGGTCAAATATCATATAAATATATTCAACACCAACCTGACGACAATCATCTTCCAGTGAGGAAATCCATTCCATTTATATACCTCCGTATTTTATTAACGCGGAACAAATCCCTGCGCCAGCAACCGTGCTTTTTTCAGACACTCCTCACAGACCGATGCGGGTAATTCCGGCAAGGGAAATTGCTGGCTGGCAGGGTTATCCAAATTATGCTGTCCTTTAAGACTTAATCGCCCCGGCCCGTGGATTTCAATTTGTCCCTCGGGAGAGAGGTGGATATATGCGCCACCACAACCGAGTGTGATACCGTTTTTAGCCAGCAGTTGCAGATGCCCCTGCGTTGACTGCACCGTTATATCCTTCAACGATGTTATGGTAAGCGTATCGCCATGTGATTCTACTGCCAGCGGGCCTTTTGCAGAGACCAGCCGCATTCCCTCCTGCTGTGCCAGTAGTGATATTCCCTGAGTAGCATTGGCTGATATCCGTTGCGCCGTGGCGATATTCACCTCTCCAAGACTTTGGAGATACAGCCCCTCACCGCTGGTAAGTACCAGGCCAGCGGGTGTCACTGCACCAATCCCTTTCGGTGCGCTTAGCAACATTGCCGGCTCATGCAATTGACTGGCACTCGCCAGGTAAGCTTTCAGCGCCGCACTATCCGGTGAAAAGTTATGATGGGTTTGAGTGAGCCGCCCCCACTCGGAGAGTTGATTGATGGCCCCTTTCAGCAAGCTGACCGGTTGCGCCATTTCTAACGACTTACCCTGTGCCAGGGGCTGCGCATCAGCGCTAAGATATAACCCCTTCTGCGCCCGGATGGCCCCCCAACTGTCGGTGCGCAGCTCAAATCCTTCACCGCGCGGCTGGCGTTCACTGTCCACCAAATGCCCAAGATTCAGCTGACTTTTGCCACCGTATTCGGTACTCAGCTTGATGTGCTCCTGTCCCCGGGTGTCATCCAGCCGCAGCTTGTTATTCGCCGGGGTGCGCAACACATTGCGTTTGTAGTTACGAATGGTGACCGGATCCGGTCGCAATGAATTGTGCAACACGCCAGCGATATAAGGTCGGTCTGGATTGCCGTGTTCAAAACCGATCGCCACTTCCGTTCCTGCCAGCAGCGGCAGGTGCAGGCCGTAGGTTGCTCCGGCGTAAGGTCGGGACTGCCGCACCCACAGGCTTTCAAAGCCGTTTTCCCACTCCGCACGATCAAACAACAAATGCACCCGGTAACGTCCATCGCGGTCAATATGCCCGTAGCTATCGCTGCTGTCAGTGCTGGTGATACGCGCCGGTAGCGTTCCTGCCATCACCGGACGCGCGATCCTGTCCGGACGGAAACTGTAGACCGCCTCCGCCGGTATGCCGCTCAGCGTGCTCACCAAAGCCCGGTCCCGCGCGGCGCTGCTGCTCATCGCAGTTATCACCATGCCCTGGCTGAAGGTCTGCGGTGCGCCACTTCCCTCGTTCACCCGTAGCACCGTTCCCGGCAGCAGCGCCGCGCAATTGGAAATCGCACTCAGTTGCGTCTGTCGGTTCAGATAACGCTCGTGCTGCAACCGGGCGTAGAAAGCACCGCTTTCTGTCTCCGGCGTGGCGCTCTCCACCTTTCCGACTCGCAGATAGTTATCCCCCCAGTGATACGCCTCGCCACAGGTGGTGGGGTCGCTGCCCGTCACCTCCGCCTGCGCATCCATATCAGCGCCGGCGTCGCGGTAGTTATAGTCACGGGTGATGACGCACTTCTCAACCACCTGATAGTGGCTCTGCAATCCCCATATAGCCTCCATTCCCCCATCATGCTGCCCGGATGGCAACAATGCGGGCAACGTCAGACCACGCACGTAACCCTGGGAACTGTCGTAAAACTCCACCACATCGATATTCAGCCGCGTATCGGTGCTGAAGCGAAACCAGATCCCCACCTCTGCCAGCAGACGGGTGATAAAACGCAGGTCATCTTCGTCATACTGCATCACCTGCTCACGCGGCGGATATTCCCGACTTAGGCTGAACAGAAAATCCTGGCCGCGCATGTTGTGACGATCACGCAGTACCGATTCCACAATTTGTGGTACCGACATATCCTGCCAGATTGCGTTTTGTCGCTGGCGCGACAGCAGTGCCAGCCGCGGTTGCAGCGTCAGGGCGTAACGCCCCTCGTCGACCGACACCCCAAGTGCATCGAAGCCGGTTACCACGCCCTGAACCACGCGTTGTGGAGGGAGAGACGGCAGGTAGTTGTGTTGCGGCGGAGCGGCCTGCAAAGTAAGCGAGGCTGGCTGTAATAACATCGCTTCGCGGCTTAGTGACTTGTCGCAGCAGGTAAAGGTTATCTGCCAACTGAACGGCATATTCAACGCCTCGCTGGCGGTAAAGCTGAGTACATCCAGCAAGGTGCTGTTGTTCCCGACGCGCAGCAGATAAGGGCTGTGATTGAAGATCGGGGCGTTTTCGCCGCTCGTTGGTATCCGTAGTTCGGTCATCATCCGTTGATTGTCCTTATGCAGATTTGCTCACTGCCCTGCGGTTACAGAGCCTTGTTTTCAATTAACTGCTGTTGTTGCAGATGGCGGATCAGCACACGTCCCTCCGGCATAAACGCGGTACCAAATCGCACCAGCCCAACCTGTTTCAGTTCTGCCTCAATGACATAACGCAGTTCGCCGGGTAACGTTTGTTCCAGCATGAATACGTCAATCTTTGCCAGGCGCGGCTCGTATTTCAGCAGTACCTGCATCAGGGTGAAGAGCAACTGATGGGCTGTTGCTGGCATGCCCTGTAGAATGAGTGTCATATCCGGCAAGCCATAATCAGGGATATGCGCCAGTGAACCCGCACGGGTGTTCAGAATACGTTGGATGTTATCCAGTACGGACAAAATCACCTGATTCTGCTCACTGACCTGATGCAGCGCCAAACCACCGTTAAAACCCCCTTTCAGCAATTCGTAGAGCGAGGGCTGACTCATGATTTCGCCTCCGCTCGCAGCAGCAAATGCCGGCTATCCAACTCAATCACTCTTGGTGTATCCGGGTCGAGATCGTTACGCTCCAGCACCAGCCGCCAACTGTTTCTGGCCATATCGGGGTGTTGGAACAGCCCGACAATGGCGACAAATCGCGTCTCTGATTCCATAGGCATATTCAAAGCAACATCCCCTCCGGGCGTCACAATCACATCACGCTCCTCCAGCAGGTCTGGGTGCAGCACCTCGGCAGCCTCATGGATTAATTGCTGATACACAGTGCTATCAAACGTTTTCCGCGCCTTTAACTGATAAACCCGCACCATCACCGGCTCAGAAAGTGGATGATGTTCACGGATATCGCTGTTAAGGCTTTCACGAGCGGAAAAGTCGAGATGCAGAATCTTTATCTGTTTGTAAAACATCGCGTTAAAAGTCGAAGCGGTGCTATCAACAATGTTTTGCTGTAACCCGCAGGCGGTGAGATTTAATGCAGCGGTGCACAACACCAGATTACGTAAAATGGTAGACGACACGTCGGTTTCCTTGTGTTGGTGTGGCGGGTTCCATGCCGGTATAGCTGCCCAGTTCGGTGGTGAAAGTGGCTGGAATATCGGCGGGGCAGGTTTCCCCCTCCACGCCAAGCACGCCGATCATTCCCAACCAGAAAGACGCCTCGCCCAGGCGGGGTGGCGCCAGAAGCGATGTATTGAGTGTCAGTCTGATACGTGCGGTGTAACGCCAGCCCAGATACACACGCAGCATCACCTGAAAGTCCTGGTATAACAGTCCATCGGGCAACCAGCAGCGTGCCTCATCGGCACAGTCAGTCTGCAAATTAATCAGCAGCTGGCTGCTGACATCCATCACTTCATCCCCCAAGGGAAGATTGCCATCAAGCAGCAGTCCCGGTTCGGAGAGGCCCCTCGGTTCACTCACCGGCACCGGACGCAGACTATGCGGCTGCACCTGAACAGACGTCTGCGGAGCAAGCAGCCGTACCAGCGCGGCTATCCCCTCTGCTGTTCTGCCGGGTTGACGCATAACACCCAGCAGCGCCAGAAAACGTGAAATCGGCGTCGCAATCTGTTTTCCGGTGCCGGGAATGCCCAAGCCAATCAACCCAAGTAGCGACTGAGATGTCTCATCTTTGCCCCCTGCTTCGAAGGTGGCGGGGTACGAATATTTACGCCAGATGCGGTAGAACTGGGTCAGCACACGGTGGTTAAAGATATCGAGAAAGCCCTGCAACCCCTCGTGCCCTTCACTGCGCTGTGCGATGTCGTCGAGATACACGCCAGGCATTGGCGCATCCACACCATAAAGCCCAAGAAAAGTGGTGCGCACCACCGGTGGCCCCTCGCCATACTCCAGCGCTTTTAGTTCACTGGCAGGAAAGCCCATGCCGGGATGAGGCAACAGACGAACAGGGTCATCGCCGGGATGGCTGGTACTGCCGAGCGGTGGGTTGTCGCGATGCAGATGTTCAATCAGTTGGCAAAAGCGATAAAAATTCAGGCGGTGCAATTCGTTCTCAAAGCGCGGCATCAGCCGGGAATGCGACGGTGGTGTTTCTCTTCCCATTCCAGGCGTTCTCCGGTGGGTTGCAGAATTAAAATCAGACGGTTAAAGAGATGGATATCGGTATACAAGGCAAAAAAGCGGCTGAGCATTTCACCAAACAGGCAGATATCACCACTTCCGGCAAAACCGACGCTGTCGAGGGTGATCTCAATTTGCACACCGCGCAGCAGATGACCTTGCTCGTATCGCGTCGTCTCCTGATGACAAACGTGCAGAATGGCCTCCAGCCGGCGGCGGTTCATCTCACTGTGCGTCCAGTCATAGAGCGCAAGCGTGCCACGCAGGACCTCGGCGTTATCCATCATCCACAGGAAACTGGAGCCAAGGTGACTCAGTACCCGCCAGTGGAAACGATCGCGATTGGGGGGATAGCAGGGTAGCGTTGGCGCACACAGATTGCGCACCTGTACCTGAGCGGCGGCGGATTTCACGGCATGATCCAGGAGCGTACTTTGTAGCGCCCGACGTGGCAGTTGCCCATTGGTGCCAGTGACGCTGACAGACAAGCTCTCGTCCTCCGGTACGCGATGGTTATCGAAAGCGTCGCCACCGAGGATCAACCAGGTTTCATGCAGGCCGGATGGTCCCTGACGTACCCGCGTGTGGTAGTAATGTTCCGGGGCGGTATGACGCAGCATGCCACCTCTATGACGAAAGCTGGTAAAGGGCACATAGGGTTGGTTAAGGGAAGAGGTCACGGCATCCACCGAATAAATTTCGGTATGGCCATCCTGTACACGCATTGGACGTAGCAGGTATTCCGTCTGCAAACCGTTAATCGTTAGCGGGTCAGATTCCAGCGTAAACAGGTTGATGACCGGCACCGTGTTCAGCCGCAGATGCTTTTCGCTAAAGACAAAGTCATGCTCCCAGCGCCTGGACAATATCACCTCCAGCTCAAACCACGGTAATGAGGCTGGCAGTTGCGCTTGCTCCAACCCATGCAGCGCCACCGCCATAAATTTTTCCCGAAAGGTGAAATATTCCAGCAGCAACTGATAACCACTGAAGCTGCTGTCACTGCCCGGCCACAGCCGATCATCAGGATCAAAACCTTGTGCGCTAAAGTGTCCCTCCACGATCCGGCTATCGTTCTCCCCTGCCAGGCGCAGGCGCATGCTGGCAACATGCAGGGTCAGCGCTTCGTGCAACGCACAGGCCAGGGGTGCATCGGCGTTGAGATAAAGTGGAATCTGGCTGACATCCATCCGGCTCCAGTCGGCCAGCTCGCCGCTGTTGAAGCGCAGACGGATCATGGAACGCCCCTGGGCATCGGTCGCGAGTCCCACCTTTTCCAGTACCAGCGGCAGCAGCTCAATATCGCGGGTGGTGGTATAGCGACAGCGCGTCCCTTTCTCCCCGATCGGGCGGGATAACACTTCAAAACCGCGCGCAATCCGCATTGGCTCCTTCATCATCTGCCAGTCAGGGGTAAACTCCACCACCGATAACGAAGGAATGGTGCGCAGGTAATGTGGCCACAACAGGCTGACCAACCCTTCCGTTAACTCGGGCAGATCATCATCCAGCTTTTCCCGTAGCCGTCCCATCAAAAAGGCAAAACCTTCAAATAGCCGTTCTACATAGGGATCGCGCGCACCGGCTTTATCCAGGTTAAGCATCGCCGCCTGCTCCGGATGAGCACGGGCAAACTCTTCACCCGCTTCCAGCAAGTAGCGCATTTCAGCGTCGTAATAACGCAGGGTTAAATTATCCATGGAGAATTCACATAAAAGTCGAGGAGGGGAATCAGCCGCAAAGTACTGCGGCACGCGCCGGATCAATGGTAATCAGCCCGGCCAGTAAGCTATTCATCTCGGATTGCAGCCGGGCTTTGTCGTTCTCGCTGCGCGCCGCTCGGGTTCGGAGTAGCTTCAATCGTCTGGCCCGAACTTCGAACATAAACTCAGGTGACCAGTGCGCCAGCGTGAGGTTCTCCGCCTGACTGTCCAATTCGCGTAGCAGATGCAGCGCCATGTCGTTCTTACCCAGTTGTTCACACACCCTCGCCATCAGCAAGCGCAGCAACCACCTCGCTCGTGGGCTATTGACGCCGGGGCGCTGCTGTAACCAGTTAAGTGCCGCTTCCACGCCTTCCTCATCCGCTTTCGCCAGCGCATCGCTCTCCAGCGCAAGGATGTCGCCCTCCTGTTCCCCGCCGCATGCCACGGCGACGGGTTCACGATACGAAGCATCGTTGCTCACCTGCCGGGCAATCCAGTTCAACGTCACTTCATCGGCAAAGGGCATGCCGTCGGAGAATGTCAGGCCTTCCAAACCCGGTAGCCGCAGTAACAACGCGCCGAGATCCTGTTCAACCAGGGTTGCCAGTCGGGAATCGGCCTTACCCCGGTTGAGTGCTTCCCAGACGTACCATTGCACATCAAGCCACAAATGGTTGACCCCCTGCGCGAAGAGCGAATCGGTCAGCTCCAGCAGTTCCTGCCAGCTTTGCTGCAACCAGAGGCGTTTCAAATGCGCCAGATGTTCGGGTTTGGGGGGAGACAGACGAGTTCTTCCACTGGCATCCAGCGGCGGCAGATGGTGAAGCGTGTCCCAGCGTACGCTCTTCATCAGATGATGTGCAGCCAGCCAGCCCTCTGGCTGGTCACGCAGATAGCGCGCCAGTGACCTGGCCTGGTCGAGAAGATCACGCCCCGAGCAGACCGGGGCCACGATCGACGCAGTGATGTGCTGGTGAGCATCAACGTCTGACGACTCGCGGCAGTTTTGCGGTACCAATACGTCAGCCCCGCCGCTGCGCGCCAGCCGCACCTCCAGAGCCTGAACCAGCGGCGCGAGAACCGGACGTTCCTCTGCGCTCAAGAGGTCATGTATCCGAAGCAACCCCGCACAAACGCGACGAATGCGCACCCTATCCACTTCCGGCCACAGCGCGAGGCTGTCCAGCATTCTGCCACTGCCGAGCCAGCTTAATGCGCCCTGGCGGCTACGGGGCCGCTGTGGGTGCAACAGTTCACCATATTGCTGCAATGAGGCAGCCAGTAACTCCAGACCTTCAGCCAGCCCTTGCTCTCCCTGCTGGTGCAGGCGCGCCCACAAATAAAACGTGATCACCCGGATATCTTTACTCACCGAGAGCAGTAAAGGTTCTGCCAATGCAATGATTAACGCCGTATCAACGCCGGAGAGCTTGTTGACCTCTTCACGCATTTGCTGGAAATGATCGTCATACGCAGGGTCCTCGCCGGTGGGTGACCGATCGGCGATCGGCTCCATCCAGCGCGCCCAGTCACTGATATGTTGCTTCGCTTCTGCGCGTAAGGCTGATTCTTCTGCGCCGCAGGCGCTGATTAACACGGCAATCCCTGTCATGCTGCGTCGTCCCCTGGTTATTCATATTGTGTCAGCGCCTGCGCAGCAGACTCTGCATCCACGCTGAAAATCTCATCCGGTAAGGTGAAGCCTCGTAAACGCAGGAGCGCCAGCGGGCCATCGCTCATTTGGGTGCGCAGTATCCATTGCAGGTTCCGCTTGTCAGCGATGGCGAAACTGAGCTTCCACTGGCTGCGATCCAATTGCTGACGTTTCCCCTGCTCCAGCCAGCGAATAAAGCCCCAGGTACCCGCATAATCACCGTAGACACGCCCCCCGCTACCCACCGTTGACCAACTCAGCAGCGTGCCAGGCTTTAAGCTTTCCCCTGGCCAACGGAACGCACGCCATTCCGCCATCTGGTTGAAGTAGCGAAGCTTTTGCCCATCCACCGTCAGATGTGTCTCCACCACCTCAGGTACCGGGCGCCCCTGTAATTCGAAGCTAATGCCCTGGGTGCCGTCAGTGAACAGAATATCCGCCAGTTCGCGCAACTGATTGATCGCTTTCAGGAAAGCAGGGTTGAACGTCAGTCCCTGACTGTGGGCACGGTCTGGCACCCAGTGGCTGCCCTCTTTCTGCAACACCCCAGCGAGGCGATGGTTCAGGAAACTATCGAGGCGACCGGCATCCTTCCGGATGAACTCAGCCAGCATCGGCAGTGAGGCGTCGCTGTTGCTGACGGCAAACGGGTAGCGGCCATCAAATGCGTTACGCCAGTTTTCCACCACTGCACGACGCCACTGCGCGTTCAAACTGATTGCTGAAGGTTGCAGAATGGTCCCCCAGGCCTGAGCCAATGGCTGGACAAACAGCGTCTGACCAAAACCACTCCACTCTTCCCCCAGACTGGCCGCCATCAGGCTGCCGTACTGCTGGGTGTCGGTCAGGTCGATGCTTTTCCCCTGAAAAACCGTCTGGGCCAATGCCTGTAACATCTCCTGGGGATCAGATGCGGCAGCCACCTGCTGTAATCTGAGTCGTACCCGAGTGATACGCGTCAGGTACGTTTGCAGGCTGAGTGAATTGTCGGCGGCCACCAGTTGCGATCCGTTGCCTCGTCCTACCAACGTCAGCAGTGGGCCAAAAGTGGCATCCAGTGGACCGGTGGGTTCAACCGGTTGCTGATTGATGACCGGCTGCGCCTTGCGGCCAATCAGCGTTTTCGCAGAGTTAAGCAGGCTGGTGGCAATCGCATCGCGCTGTTGTCCGGTCTGCCCTTGCCAGGCGAGGGTGTTGATCAACGCTATCAGTGGCGACTGGCGCACATCACTCATCAAGGTGAGCTGATCGGTTACATCGGCGATATTGTGCGTCGGGTTGAGGCGCAATCCGTTGAGAAAATTCAACCAACTGGCGGCAAAATCGGTGAAGTAGCGTTGCGTCAACCGCTCCTGTAATGCCTCAGGGGAGACATCCTGCGCCAGCGCGCTTCGGCTGTCACTCAGCACCCAATCAATCTCCTCACGACGCTCCCGCGCAGCTTTCTCAATTGCCTGCTTCACGCCCCCCTCCCATGCCTGACGCGTGAACATACCAGGGACCGTCTTATCACTGGTAAACAGGCGATGTGGATCGGTACCTGGCGTCATATCCTCCAGATCGACATCGGCATAGTTACGACGTATCGCCTGCAATACATTGTTATATAACGTGCTCTCCGCATTACGGCGGCCAATTTGCTGGAGTAACACCTGTCGCACCTGGGTGAGCAGCGCCGGGTCAGGCTGAATCGCCCATTGGGGGTGCGAGGGCAACGAGGTGGCATAGAATCCCCATAAATCCGGCGCCAGACTCTGCCACAGGCTGGTGGAGATCCCTTCACGTTGCGGTTCCACATCTTTCAGGGTCTGCGCATAGAAATCCGCGCTGGCACGCTCCGGGCGGGACATCATCAACCAGGCCTTCAATTGGTTATAACCGGAGGACGCCAGAGACGCGCGCAGCGGGCTATCGGGCGGCAGTTCAGCCAGACGGGTCAGCCTCGCCTCAAGAGCTACGCGGGCAGGTGCGTGAATCAGACGGTCGCTCGTCACGCCATACCAGGGCAGCAATGCCGCGTACAGTTCACGCGTATGACTGAGCAGAAAGCGCTGATACCAGGGAGGTCCCTGCGCCAGCCAGTGTTGTTGGCGGCCAAGATCATTGCGCAGGCGATGCAGAGCGATCAGTTGCGCGTCATTGATAGCCGGATTGTCCACCAGCTTTCTGACCTCTTGAGCAGCATTTATCACCTGCGTGCGGTTAGCCACAAACGACACCAGCATGCCGGCTCCCCAAAGCGACATCAGCCCCAGCAGCGACCAGACCAGCGTTTGCTGCCAGGGCAAGCCGATGCGTCTGCCTTTCATCTCATCGCTGGCAATCTTCTGCCACAGAGATGGATGCGGTAGCGAATGAGGACGAACGTCGGTGGAGGTGGTGTCCGGCAGGCTGAACATCAGGCCACGTAACGACACAGGTGTTTGTGGCATAAACCAGGGCGTGAGGTGCTGCTGCCATTGATGACTGCCACCTTGTTTAAGTTGCTGTAAGAGACGCAACAGCCAGTCATGGTTGAGGTTGCGTACGACCTGTGCCATTCCCCGTTCGCACAGCAAAGTCTGGAGATGCTCCAGTTGTTGCTGAATATCTTCCGGTGTCGCGCCAGCGATAAAAGTCACGCCTGCGGAACAGGGTTCGACTCCCTCTTGCGCCCTGTCGCTGCGCACCGGTTGCCATAGCCAGATCGGGGGCCGCCAACGCAAAATGGCGCTGATATTTTCCAGCGCACGCAGGAAAGTATCACTTTGGCGTGCGGTCAGGATTTCATCCTGCCCCAACACCTGCACGATGCCATCCAGCGGGCGGCCAGGGCGCAGTATACGTAAAGCAGCCAGTTTTTCGCGACCCACTTCGCTGTGCAGATCGCCGCCATAAATCAGTACGGTACGTCGGCCTTCCAGCCATTGCTGTTTCCTCAGCCCTGGAATCAGGATGTCGATGGCGTCATCTTCTCCGGTGACCAACAACAGACGGACTTTACTGCGCCAGAAGACGGTATAACGCGTGTGCAGATGGTGACGTAACGCGGCTAACGCTGGCTGCTGTTTATCCTCCGACTTACTTTCTTCGGTTTTGGACATCGATCTGATTGCAGCACGAATACCGCCCCCGCTAATAGCAACAACCAGCGCACACAGGCACAACAGCCCTATCCACAGCAACAAACAGCTTAACGCAAGCTTGAAAAGCGCTTGCCACTCAGTAGTACGCTCCAGCGGGAAATACCACCACAGCACCCCTCCCACAATCCCGGGCAGAGCGGCCCCCACAAGGATAAAGATGACGGTTGCCTTTACTGAGAAAAAGGTTAGTTTTTCTTGCTTACTCATAGGGTTTCACGATTCCTGTGCTTATCCCGCCCGAGGGATCGCGAGCGATCCAGCCGCAGGGGGCATCCTGTTGTGTACTGCCGATGGCGGCCAAAGACATCACTACCAGTGACGCCAGTGCGCCCATCTCGCCCCAGTTATTGTCCTGTAGATGATGGGTCAGACTCCAGTCCCCGTTAGAAGGTAAGACGTTGTCTGGTAAAGAGAAAAGAATGCAGGTGTCAGGAGGGGAAGTCAGTGCGCTTTGCTGTAACACGCGCAGATACATATCTGGCAGCCCGACATCTTCATCCTGCCGGGAGATCTCCCCCCGGGTGATGTGTACTGCCCCTTGTTTTGCAACCAACCAGAGCACCGCCGCGTCACCGGCTTGCTGTGCATCATGGCCCAGTGGCTGCGAGTGACATCCGCCAATCAGCAAGGTTGTCGCTGCATCTCCATCACTCATTTGTCGGATAGCTGACGAGAGCGAGGCTTCTCCCTGCCAGGGTTGAGGCCGCATGGGAAGTATTAGTTCAGGCAGTAAAATGGCGGCCTCCTGCACAAAAGCCTGCCAGGCGTTATGACTCCCTTGCCAGTAACAACAGCAGGGCGATACTGACAGCCCTGTACTCCGCTGGTTGCACCACTGTGACACCAACTGCCGGGCCAGACGCACCTCCCTGTCACCACGGTCATGGCAGAAAATTTTCGCTATATGATCCGTCTTCGGAGAGCTTTGCTCACGTTGCAGCAATTGTTGCCAGTGCCCGGGTTCGCATCCGGCCGGACCCAACAGCACGATATCCTGAATAGCCATCGTTTGTTGATGCTGTTGCCACCACCGGCGATGTTCAACATCAACCTGTTGCTGATAAAAAGCGGCATTATGGCTGGCACAACGGAACCACAGCTGGCGGAGCACCCAGAGCCAGATAAATGTCAGGATGGCCATTGCAGCCAGCACAACTGGCATGACCCGATCCTCACCGTGGCTGAACAGCGCCAGCGAGCTGGAGAGACATAGGGTGAATAACATGCCTGCTGCCAGCCAACGTTGTTTGTTTGGCACTTGTGGCAGTCGGTAAGGGGGGTAGTCGGTGGGCATTCTCATGTTGTTATCCCTGACCGGAATGCTTTACGCATTGGCTAACTGATCTTTCTCTGACCAGCGGTTCTGGATGGCAGTTTTCACCTGGGCCAGATGCCGTTCACTGTTGATCGCTCTCTGTTGTGCCACCACCACGCCGGGTTCCCGGGTGAACTGACGCAGACTGCCAGACTCCGCCAGCAGCGGCACGGGCGCTCCGCTCTGACGGTCCACTACCTCCACGTCGTACACGGCCAGAGCCGGGGGAATGTCCCTGTCGGATTTGACCCTGAAGCGGAGGAGGACTGGCTCATCCTGGGTGACCATCCCCGGTACCTTCCCGTCAACCACCAGCGCTGCCAGCGACTTGCTGCACTTGTCGCCAAAGTAAATCATCCGGTAGCGGAAGTAGCTGCCCCAGGGTTCACGACTGCCCAGACTGGCGTGGAGAAACCAGGCGCGCGAGTCATGCACCTGGTCATCAAACAACGCCATAAGCAACCCGTCAGCAGATTCAAGCAGTTCCCGGTGTTTTTGCTCCCCTGCCGCTTTCATTCTGAAGTACTCCGTCTCCTCATCATCGCTGTTCAGCAGAAAGACCACCTGCTGCGTCTTATCCACCAACACCTCCATTGCGCTGTTCAGGCTGCGAAAGACTTTGTGATAATCCTCTGCAAATTCCTGTGCCGCCTCCCTTAACTGCGTCTGCGCCATATCCGGGTCGAAATCTTTAATACCCGGCTCCGGGAGATAATCTTTCAGCTTTACCGATTTACGTCTTCTGGCCTCCACGGCAGCCTGGTCCTTATCCCGCTGGATTCTGGCCTGCCTGCGGACCTCCGGACTGGCCTGCGTGTCTGTGGCGCGCTGATAGAAAGGAGTCTGCAACAGCGTTTTCAGCGCATAACGGTTGATGCGCCAGCCGGTTATCCAGGCCATCTGTGCATCGGCGGCCACTTCCAGGCAGACCGGGGCCTGAGTGGGCTGGTAATCGGCGGCCTGAAGATCATCAGGGGTGTCGGGGGTGGGGAGGTTAAGGGTGCGTTCGCGCCAGGCGTTGAAGCGGTGGATTAAATCCGGGGCTACCGCAAATTGCTCTATCAAATCATCGGCCATAGACCGCCATGCATCTTTGGCCAACGAAGATGGCAAACTGAGTTTAGGAACTTTTAACGGTGAGCCCGCTTTAAATGCTTCTGTATATAAATCATTTAACGCGATCTGTGAAAGTAAAAGGCTGTCATCGCTACCGTTAGCTTTACCCTGGTCCCCCCGTGGATACCCGCCTCCCACATCAGAATGCATGCCCGGATAAATCACCTCGACGCTGTTCGCCGGGTATTTCCCGTTGCCGCGCCGGATGGAATCCAGCGGAAAACACAGGCGCTGCTCATGGGAAGACACCAGATGCACACAGCGTTTAATCAGGCCGCCGTAGGTGGTCTCATCCGGCAGCGCCAGCGTGCCATCCGCCCACGACATATGCCCGTCAGCCAGAGGGACCATATGTGCCACTCCCACCGAAGCCACCGTGTCCAGCAGACCGAGAAACTCCACGCTGAGGGGAATTTTCATCCCCTCCACCGCCAGACACTGCTCGGGTCTGTCTTCACCCGCTGCGGGAGGGGGCAGCAGTTCACTGAGCCAGCTGACAAAGGCACGCGCTGCGGCGGCTCCCCGGGAAAAGCCGTAAATATACAGTTTGATACCCAGCAACTTCGGTTTGCCCGGCTCCGGCTGCTCCAGTGCGTTTTTCAGCCGGGCTTTCAGCGCCCGCAGCTGTCGGGTAAATTCCTCATAGCGGTTATGACTGCCGCCAAAACCGAAGTGGGCCCAGCTGGTTTTCATATTTTCCAGCGCTGCGCGGCTTTCGCCATTGGTCATCCACAGCTCTGTCAGGGTAAACTTCAGCACATCAATAATACGCAACAGCGCCCAGTTAATCCGGTCCTCCCCGTTACTGGCGAATGCCAGCCCCCATGTGCTGTAATCCAGGTCATCAATTTCCGGGAACGGCGTGCCCACGCCGGGAATATAGAACTTGAAATAGTTCTCCGCCCCGATATCGAATAACTGCGCCTGTTGTGCACCGACACCGCCCGCATAACCGCTGCCGATGGCGGCACGAAAAAGCCGGGCGATATTGGTCGGATGTGGCGGGTCAGACAGATACAGGTCGTTATTCAGGTTATTACCGGTGCCGTCGAAAAACAGGCTGATATGCAGCGTTTTGCAGCAGGGAGGCTCCACCCGTCGTCCGGCAGCCAGACAGAGTTCCTGACGATACGCCCGCTCCCGGCTGTTCTGCTTTTTGCAGTTTTCGCCCACCAGCGTGGCAGCCGCCGGTAAACGGCCCTGCGCCGGAAATGCCGGGGGATACCAGACCTGTGCTTTGTCGGTTATTTCGGACATACCTTCGGCTCCTCCATCCTTAAGGGTTCTTTAATCGGGTAGTTCGCATTTCGCGGCGACCAGCAACTGGTGGTCACCTTAATCTCGTCGCAGGGCAGGAAATGGACCGTGATGCCGCAGGTATCCTGGCCGTTATAATCCGGCAGCGACACTGTCTTACTGAGCTGGCGTTTTTGCGCGTGGTTCTTTTTCGTCCAGGCCTGATATTTTTCCCAGTCAGCAAATCCGGGAAAATCATCAGAAGATCCAACCCCGCTCTCCCAGTCCACCCTCACCGTCATTCCCGGCTGCCATTTCTCCGGAACGCTAAAACAACAGCCTCCCCCGCCGCCCTGATACGGGCCGATAATATCGATGCCGGACTGACCATTGATGCTGAAGCGATTAATTGCCCAGTGGGTGTGATTAATCGCTTTAATCACCCCGGCCCCGGCCTTTAACGGCATACAGATCGACAAAAACGCCATGCCGGCTAAAAAAGCGGCACACGAAATACGACGGATTATTTCGGACATACTTTCGGCTCCTCCATCCTTAAGGGTTCTTTGATCGGGTAGTTCGCATTACGCGGCGACCAGCAACTGGTGGTCACCTTAATCTCGTCGCAGGGCAGAAAATGGATGGTGATACCGCAGGTATCCTGACCGTTATAATCCGGCAGCGGCACCGTCCTGGTATGCTGGCGGCTCAGGGCCTTCATTTCTTTTTTCCAGGACAGATATTTTTCCCAGTCAGCAAATCCCGGAAACCCTTTCATATCACCCACCCCGGTCTCCCAGTCCACCCTCACCGTCATTCCCGGCTGCCATTTCTCCGGCACGCTAAAACAACAGCCACCCCCGCCGCCCTGATACGGGCCGATAATATCGATGCCGGACTGACCATTGATGCTGAAGCGATTAATTGCCCAGTGGGTGTGATTAATCGCTTTAATCACCCCGGCCCCGGCCTTTGACGGCATACAGATCGACAAAAACACCATGCCGGCTAAAAAAGCGGCACAAGAAATACGACGGATTATTTCGGACATACTTTCGGCTCCTCCATCCTTAAGGGTTCTTTGATCGGGTAGTTCGCATTACGCGGCGACCAGCAACTGGTGGTCACCTTAATCTCGTCGCAGGGCAGAAAATGGATGGTGATACCGCAGGTATCCTGACCGTTATAATCCGGCAGCGGCACCGTCCTGGTATACTGGTGGCTCAGGGCCTTCATTTTCTTCTCCCAGGCCAGATATTTCGCATCGTCTCCGAATCCCGGAAAACCCTCCATATCACCGACCCCGGTCTCCCAGTCCACCCTCACCGTCATTCCCGGCTGCCATTTCTCCGGCACGCTAAAACAACAGCCACCCCCGCCGCCCTGATACGGGCCGATAATATCGATGCCGGACTGACCATTGATGCTAAAGCGATTAATTGCCCAGTGGGTGTGATTAATCGCTTTAATCACCCCGGCCCCGGCCTTTGACGGCATACAGATCGACAAAAACGCCATGCCGGCTAAAAAAGCGGCACAAGAAATACGACGGATTATTTCGGACATACTTTCGGCTCCTCCATCCTTAAGGGGTCTCTAATCGGCAGCGAGTATTACGCTGTTCAGCACAGGTATCGTTTTACGCAGCGGGTGAATGTAGCCATGCTTATCCACCAGCCACACCAACGCTCTGATCTTCCAAAGACAGCACAATGCCCTGCTCAATATCCCAGCCCAGCTTCAGGACGGTGGTTTTATGCCCGGCAGCGATCAGCGTCAGTAGTTGTTGGCTTAGTACCGGGAGAATCTGTTGGTTCAGCAGATTGTCGATATTACGTGCGCCGCTATCCGGCAGCAGGCAGGCGGAGGTGAGGGCGTCATACAGGTTTTCTTCAAGCCTGGTACAGACGCCATAGTGTTGAGCCAGGCGTTGGCTGACCAGGTCCAACTTCATGGCAACGATGGTGCGCATCGCTGCCGGTGTGAGTGGCCGGTAGATCACCGTCTGGAAGCGTGCCAGCAGGGCTGGCTGGAAATGGTCACGCAGCAGTGGACGTAACCGTTCCTGTAGCTCAGCATCGCTGATGTCGGGATGCTCCTCCAGGAGTTGCATCAGTGGATCGCTGCCGAGATTAGAGGTCATCAGGATAACGGTATTGCGAAAATCGATCTCGCGACCTTCACCGTCGCGCATAACTCCGCGATCGAATACCTGATAAAACAGGTTCAACACATCAGGGTGCGCTTTTTCCACTTCATCCAGCAGCACCACGCTATAGGGACGCTTACGTACCGCTTCCGTAAGGATACCGCCCTGACCATAACCGACGTATCCCGGAGGTGAACCCTTAAGCTGACTGACAGTGTGCGCTTCCTGATATTCGCTGAAGTTGAGGGTGATAAGCGAGCGCTGACCACCGTAAAGGGTATCCGCCAGCGCCCGGGCGGTTTCGGTTTTTCCGGTGCCGCTGCTACCCACCAGCAGAAATACCCCTTGTGGGCCATTTTCCGCCGCGAGGCCGGTTTTGGTTGCCCGCAACCGTTGTGCAATTGCATGCAGCGCGTGATCTTGTCCAACAATGCGCTGAGCCAGCACGGTGTCCAGCATCAGCAACTCACTCTGCTCGTCTTTCATTAGTGAGGAGAGCGGGATGCCGGTCCAGTCAGCGACGACATTCGCCACCGTGCGTGCGTCCACATCGAGCGCCAGCAGTGGTGCAGTCTGCTGAACCTTAATCAGCTCATCCTGTAGCGCGGCAATCTCCTGTTCGCGGGAAGGATCGCTGCGGCAAGCCAGCAGCTGTTCCGTTAGTTTTTTTTCCTGTTGATATCGCGTTTCCAGCACAGCCAGATCGTCATTGTGCTGGCGGATAAGCTGCCGGGTCTCCGCCAGGCGATTGTTGCCGTCATAATGGCCGACAGCACAATCCTCCAGCAATGCTTGTTGTTCGATCTCAAGCGCGACAATTTGCGTTCTGAGTCGTACCAGCGATTCCGGCACAGTGTCCAGGCTCATGCGTACCCGCGCACTGGCGGTGTCCAGCAGATCAACGGCTTTATCCGGCAGTTGGCGGCCCGTCAAATAACGCCGCGACAGGGCCACCGCAGCACGCACCGCCTCGTCTGAAATGTAGACGCCGTGGTGTTGTGCATAGCGGGGTTTCAGGCCGCGTAGCATCAGGCAAGCGGTTTCATCATCTGGCTCATCAACCTGCACACGTTGAAAACGCCGTTCCAATGCTGCATCACGTTCGAAATATTGTTTGTATTCACTCCAGGTAGTGGCCGCGATAGTGCGGAGTTCCCCCCTTGCCAGTGCCGGTTTCAGCAGATTGGCAGCATCGACGCTACCCGCCGGATTGCCTGCGCCGATCAGGGTATGGGCTTCATCAATAAACAGCAGCACCGGGCTGGTTGCCTGCTGTACTGCCGCAATGATATTTTTCAGCCGTTGTTCAAACTCACCTTTTACACCCGCCCCCGCCTGGAGCAGGCCCGCATCAAGAGTACGAACGCTAACTGACTTCAGGCTATCCGGTACGTTTCCCTGCACGATACGCAGCGCCAGCCCCTCCACCAGCGCGGTTTTACCCACGCCAGGTTCCCCCACCAGAATCGGATTGTTTTTGCGTCGGCGAGCGAGGATATCCACCATCTGACGGATTTCATTGTCACGCCCAAATACCGGATCGATATGGCCAGCGCGGGCGCGGGCCGTGAGATCAAGGGTAAAACGATCCAGCACCGCCTGATGTGCATCGTGTTTTACACCGGGAGCAGGCAATGCCGCTGCGGCACTAAAAATCTCAGGCGGTCTGACCCGCTCATCGGACTGTTCTTCAAGCAGTGGGCACAAGCGATCAAGCTGAGTTTTACCCAATGTCAGTAGCGGCCAGAGTTCATCACACACCAACAGCGCTGGGGTATCCACGATCGCCATCAACACATGGAGCGTGCGAATCTGAGTGCTTTCATTTTCCAGCGAAGCACACAACCAGCTCTGCTTCAGCAATGTTTGCAAGCGAGCTGAAAGCGAGGGATTGCTGCGTACGGTACGAGGCAGAGTATCCAGATACCGCAACAAAGATTGCCAGATGGCATCCAAATCCCATGCATAACGACGGGCGATCACCGTCAGATCACCTTCACCTGCCTCCAGTAACTTCAGCAGCCAGTGTTCAGGCGTGATCTCTGCGTGGGTTCGCGTCTGACATAAACAGGCCGCAGCCTCGAGGGCTCGCGCGCAGAAGGGATTGAGGCGTCGCAACAAAACGGCGGATTGATGTTCCATATCTCTTTCTCCAATTCAGGCACGCTACCGCCCCTGGCCGTAACCCATGCCCATCAGGTGTTAACTTCCGGTGTTGTTTGCCGAGCAGAATAAAAGCGGGCGGCAATGCCGCCCGCGCTGGTTAGCCAGCCGCAACCGCGACAGGTCGCGCATTCCACTCATCAGAATGAACAAGGTTGCCGTCTTTATAGTTCCAGGTGATTTTCTCGTAGCGCAGCTCAATCTCTTCCAGGTGATTACGCTTCTCTTTGGTGGTGTCTTTGATGTCATGCATCAGTGGACTCACCTTCACCACCTTTACTTTTTCCAGCTTGATGTTGAAGTACTCCACTTCGTTCCCACCACTATCGATGAGGTAATATTTCAGTTCAGCACTGTCCAGCGTCTGGCCGGTAGTCACTGCCTTATAGAGATAGGGGCTGGAGGAGTCGATCGCTTTGGTAAACTGCAATGGCGCATGGATACGTGTGCCTGTCACCTTGCCGGTGTTGTCATCGGTGGGGATATGCACCTGATGTTTCATTGCAACCACCTCAATGCTTCCTTCACGGTTTTCAGCCTCGACCGAGCCTTTAATCGCCCCGCCGCCATCGTCCTTCAGCCACAGATAAACTGGAATCGCCATAATTTTCACTCCGTTAAGTGTTGATTACCGTCACCATCCCGTGATGACAGCAGGGTGTCATCTGGCACCTGACAGGCATCTGCCTGCGGCACCAGATGGATTTCGACACGCCGGTTGGTCGCGCGCCCCTCCGAGGTATCGTTGGTAGCAAGAGGACGACTGACACCGTATCCCTGCACCGCAAAGCAGCTCTCCGCTATAGCACCGGTGTCCCGCATCCAGTTACGCACGGCTTCGGCACGTTTCAGTGAAAGCTGCTGATTAAATCCGGGATCGCCGGTATTGTCGGTATGGCCGCTGATCACAATCAGCCAGCCCGGTCTGGCTCGAATGCCAATCAGGGCATTAATCAGTACTTTGGTAGAGCCCGACTTCAGCTCTGCTTTGCCAGAATCAAACAAAGCCAGGCTGTCAAGCTGGGCAATCGTCGGTTGGGGTTCAGGCTGATGTGGATGCAATGGAGAAGGCTGCCAGCTACGGATAGCATTCAAGACGGGCAGGTGCAGACGCTCACCACGATACAGCCCCAGTCCCAGATACAAAGGTGCCCCCTGTCGAGCCCAGTGGTTCAGCTGAGCAGCATCCTCTCTCAGTACCGCAACTGCCGCCGCTTTTGGCGCTACCTCAGTCATGGCAATAGCCTGGTAACTGGCGAGATCAAACGCGATACGACGGATAAGCGACTGGTTGTGCCATGCGCTGCAACTCATCGCGATGATCGCGGAAACAAACAAGCCCGTCAGGACAACCGGCAGCGCCCGGCGAAAAGGGGTAAAGCCCTGCCCGCGAGGTAACAAGGGTAGGAAGAAATCAGGTTGGGCATACTCATCCTGGTTTGCCGACCAGCCAGCAACCGACTGCAAGGCGGTGTGCCTGGACAGCCATTGCCGCCAAAGTGAATCCGGCTGTTCCTGCACCAGCGCGGATTGCAGCGCGCTGAGGATGGCATAAGGTGGCACTGCATCAACATCCGGATGCTGCGCAGTAAAGATCTGGCGCACCTGCTGGCCGAAACCGCGCTCCACCGAGTTAAACAGCACCTGCTGCTGTAGCACGGTGCTATCCGCCTTTGCTAACCACTGCTCGATGGATTGTGGTGCCTGTCCCTGGTACCAGATCTGCGTTCCCGCCTCTGAGGTCGTAACTTGCCACAGAGGAGTTGCCGTCAGCGTGACGTTGCCCGCCACTCTGATGGTTATCAGCAACGGCAACGCCTGCCGCGTTTCACGCCGCAGCACACCAATTTGCCAACGTAATTCATGAAGCTGGTTTTCCAGCGCTGAGTGTTGTGTATGCTGCTGCGGATTAACGCTGATACAGACGGCAATCTGCCCACCCCAGCCAGGACGACATTGCAGCAACTGACGCAAAACATGCTGGAGCTCGCTGCTGGCCATGATGCGTATCCAGCACCCCTGTGGCACGAGTCGGACAAATTCTCCCTGCGGCCAGCCCTCTGCGTCATCGCCGCAAGACAGCACCACCGGCAGGCGATAGTCCGCGTCTGGCAAAGCCTTACTGAATGACGGAGCAGAATGTAGAGGGCGACGGAAAGCAGCCCACCACATCTTCCAACGCTGAAGTGCAGACTTCATCCTTTCACCTCGGGCAGCAGTGTCGCTATCAGTTGATCCAGCCAGCGATCCAGCCCCCACCACAAAGCCAACAACAGCAGCGCGGCAATTCCCAGGCGAACCGGCCAGTGGCTCAACACGCCCTGCGACAAACCGCTGCCAGCCCCAACCAACAGAGGCTGATCAGTGGTGAGCGAGCAAGGGGGAACACGTTCATTGAGCGCCCCGATCAGGTTTTGACGCTCCGTAACGTCCAGCGACGGATAGCCGCCAAGGAATCCCAACAACATCACCCGATGAAAGCACTTCACTACCTGAGCATCCGCAGCGGGCTGGCTAAGTACCTGCCGCATCCGGTCACACAACGTTTCACCGGCATCGATGGTATGCAGAAAGTGCCCCTGAAGCGGCAGGTGATACCACTGCGTGCAGGCATCATCCTGCACGCCACGCCCCTTGACCGCTTCATCGAGTAATGCACAATGCGCGCGCAGGATATCGTGACGGCTTTCGTCACTGACGCCTGCATTACGCAGGACTTTCTGAACCCGCTCGATGTCAGTCACGCAACGCTGCCATAACGCTTTGCCCTCTCCCTCCCTGAATTGTGGCTGATGCCGAAGACCGATGACCTGGAGCCAGCAGTTCAGCATCAGTGCATCAATATCCACGGGACTTTCCAGTTGGTTGTCACTCATGTTCTTAGTACCGCAAAGAGTTCAAGTTCCGGGTCCCCCAGGGTACCGGGGACGTAAAACATGCAGCAGCCGCTCTCCAGCATCGCGCGTGCTGCCGGATGCGACAGGTCGAGTGAGAAATATTGATTTTCCAGCCGCAACGGAATGGCGGCTGGAACATGGCTCAATGGCTGGAGTGGAACCCCCAACTGTGAAGTGTTCACCAGGCTGACAACATCATCCGGGCTACCCACTTTGCACTGACGTGGAACCTGTTCCTGAAGTTGCACCACGGGTAAGGGTGAGCGTACGGAAAGATAGAAATCCGCCTCTTCACGCAAACGAGGATCATTGAGGCGAGCACGCCACTGGCGCAGCCTGCGATCATGGCTCATCTCAATCGCCACCACGCGTGAAGGCAGGCTGGCTTCCAGCAGCTGGGAAAGCAGCCTCAATAACGGCGGAAATACATTGTTGAGATCATCATGCTGATAGCAAGGTATCGCGTTGACCTGGTGCTCAAGGGAAAATGTCAGCAAACTACCTGCCAGCCGTGCCAGTTCCGGATATAACCGCTCTGGCGCGCTTTGCGGATAGCGCAAGAAATTTGCCAGTACCGGCTCAGCGCTGTTCAACGCATTTAACAACCAGAACAACGACACATCTGCGACAGCGAAATCAGCCATACGCTGGTTGCTTTCACGACGCATCCCCATCAGACGAGCCAGCCGCGCACGCAGCTGCGTCATCAGTTGTTCCAGAGAAGTCATTAACCCGCAATGTCCACTCATCACCAGCAGCGGGGGAAGAAACTGACTGTCAATTGTCCAGGTTCCCTGCGCATCCCGTTGCAGACGCACCAGTGGACAGGTCAACCAATCGCTGTTGTCCTGATGGGCAAAGCGCAGCGCCAGCTCCGGATGCAACACGGCAATCTGTTTTGAGTCATCACCAAACAGATTGCGAATGTCGCGCCAGTGCTGACGAAAACGCACCGGACGTTCCGCCACCTGATCGGGTTGCAGACAATTGCCGCCGTTGGCGTACATTTGCGGGAGCGCCAGCACCACGACCCCCTCCTTGTGCTCAGAACTCAATGTCAGTGTCGGAGGGAGTGGATCGGCATTTTGCGTATCAATCAACGTTCCATCGCGAAAACGGACCCGCAGATGCCGGGGCTGAAGCCGACCCTGCCTTAGCGATTCCAGTTCAAACTCAGCCTGAAATACCCCCCAGGGATGATTGAGCCCCATGTTTGCCAGACACTCACTGCGCCAATCCATCCAGGCCGTCTGCTGTTGGAAATGCTGGGGCGAGATCATCACCCCCCGCCCCCACAGCGGTTGTTCGGTTTTCATCCCTGATTACCACCCTTACGATTTCGCTTTTGGCATCTGTGAAACCAGCGACAGGTTGACATCCATGCCTTCCACCTGGAAATGCGGCACCGCGAACAACTTCACGCGGAAAAAGCCGGGGTTATCTTCAATGTCTTCCACCACCACCCGAGCGTCGCGCAGGGGGTGCGATGCCTGAAGATCATCGCCGGGATCAGTCATCTCCGTGACCAGGCTACGTACCCAGGTGTTCAACTCCATCTCCAGCAGACGTCGATCCTTGGTGGTACCGATATTTTCACGCTGGATCATCTTCAGATAGTGCGCAATTCGCGATAGCAGAAAAATGTAAGGCAGTCGTGCGTTGATGCGGCTGTTGGCGGTGGCATCGGCAGTGTCATACTGAACCGGCTTTTGCGTCGAATTAGCCGAGAAAAAGCAGGCATAATCGCGGTTTTTGTAGTAGCTCAGCGGAATAAAGCCGAGATTGGCAAACTCAAATTCACGGGTTTCCGGGATCATCACTTCGGAAGGTATTTTTACCTGATTACCCGTGCCAAGATCGTAGAGGTGGATAGGTAAGTCCTGTACTGCACCACCCGCCTGTGGGCCGCGAATTTGTACACACCAACCATTGTGGATAAAACTGCGCACCATGTTGGCGGCAAAGGCGAAGGACGCGTTAATCCACAGATATTTATCATGATCCGGGCCTTTCACCTCCTCGACGTAGTTAAAGCTACGCACCGGCACGGTATCCGGACCATAAGGCAGACGTCCCAGCACACGGGGCATAGTCAGGCCGATATAACGCGCATCATCACTTTCCCGGAAGGACTTCCACTTGATGTACTCGGCGCGGTCGAAGTAATTGCCGATATCCTTAATGGCGGCGACCTCTTCCATATTTTCTTTCAGGAAAAATGCCGGGCCGACGGAACCGATAAATGGCATATGTGCCGAGGCCGCCACCCTGGCGATATTACGCAACAGGGCAATATCCTGGGCGGAAGCATCAAACTCCCACGCCGAGATCATCGCCGCAATGGGTTCACCACCGGGAGTGTCATACTCGCTGACATATGTTTGCAGATAGAGGCCGCTCTGGATAATCTCCGGTGAATCTTCAAAATCCTGACGCAGAGCTTCTTTGGAAAGGTCCAGTAGGGCAATTTTGACGTTCTGGCGAAAATCGGCCTTATCAACCAAAGATTTCAGACCACGCCAGGTGGACTCAACTTGCTGAAAAACGGGGTGATGCATTACCAGGTCAAGCTGGCGACTGATTTGTTGATCAAGGTGTGCAATGTGGAGATCCAGCAACGTTTTGTCGAGCTTCTCAACTTTCGAACCATGTTGTTTCAGGCATTCCAGTAGCACCTGCATCGCTGCGGTAACGCGTTCATCCGCACTGGCATCGGACATTGCCTGATTGTCCTGCCAGATGTCTAACTCACGAAGTTGCGACACCGGATTGAGATTAATTTTTTCGAACAGGGAGTTATAAATACCGGCCGAAGCTGGTCTTTCAAGCACAGTCGTTTGACCGCCAGTAGCAGTTTCATTCTTTGCAGGCATGACTATTCTCTCGTATTAATCCATTAAATGACGGGTGATTAGGCCTTTTCTGGCACCAGGGAGGTCAGTTCAGCGCGCAATTCATCGCTCAGCGCGGGATCTTTCAGGATGGCTTCAAATTCTTTGCGGAAGGTAACGTTATCGAGCAGGTTGGATTTAAGGTCGCGCAACAAATTGCGCATCGCGAGCATCGCTTTAAGTTGCGGGATTTGGCGGGCAACCTGTTCCGGTTCAAAGTCGCTGATCTCGCGGAAAGTCAGGTTCAGCCACTGTTCGCTGCCGTCAGCGGCAAGTGTATCCGGTACATTCAGATTGATGGCAGGCGAAAACTCCGCCAGTACATTGTTGAAATTGTTTTTGTTAACTTCGACTTTTTCTCGTTCAGAAATCAGGCGAGTTTCCTGACCATGACTAAAATCCCCCGTAACCAATAACTTAAGTGGCAGTTCAACTTTCTTCTGGCTCCCCCCTGTATGTAGGTCCAGTTTGATATTGACTCGCGCCTTCGGGATCTCATTTTGATAAGAATTGCTCATATTTACTCCTTGTAAAAATGGCAGGGAAAATGGCAGGACAAATCTTTCCGTGTGTAATTCTTGCGCAATATAAATGAGAGTTCTGAAGGAATGCAACGCCTGAAATTACATATTTCGGCATGTATCGCAGAAAAAAAGGCTGGCAATAAACAGTTTCGTGCAATTAAATACCAGGAATTTTCATATTTTTTTATGAAAAAAAATAAAAATATCAGATTAATAATTCGTTACCTTGAAAAAAATAACATCAATAAATTTCAAGTCATTACGTAATGCCGTCCAGTTAAAACCATCGCGTAGCTGGCAAGCATTAAGCGAAATCGTCGGCATGATCCTGCTGCTGTTACTACTCACCAGAATCTATTTGCCATTTTTTTGATCAACCCGACATTTACGCAAGCTATACTTTGGTATAGTTAAGACATTATTTCCCTGGTGTTAGCCTGAATAGATTAGGCATCCCCTCTTCCGAGGGGAATTTTTTTTGCAACCCTGACATCAGGGAAGACTATTTTTTGGATATGATTTCTATAATCCTGCGCTTTTCATCCTGATGGAGAAAAGTACAATGCAATCAAACGGAAATATCATGCAGCGTGAGCAGTATCGTTACTGCGTGCCTGGCACACGCGTGCTAAAGTCCTCGTCACAAAAAAATGCCAATTCGGTGCAACAGCATGTCATCCGTTATTTGCCAGGAATTGAAATGCGTATGCGCTATGCGGGAACCAGACAGAAAGAAAAATTAACGGTGATAACCGTCAATAATTTGCGAATCTACTGCTGGTTGTCAGGCATGCCTGAAGGGACCGATAACCAACTTCAACGCCACAGCATTCAGAATCGGAATCACAGCAGTACACTGGAAATTGATGGCGAAGCGGGAGTCATCAGCCGCGAAGAATATTATCCTTACGGCGGAACAGCCATCTGGTTAACTCGAAGCCAAATAGAAGCATGTTATAAAACCCTTCATTATTCAGGTAAAGAGCGCGACATAACTGGCCTGGTTTATTATGGTTATCGATATTATTCCCCCTGGATAATGCGCTGGATGAATCCTGATCCTGCGGGGAGGATTGACGGGCTTAATCTATTTTCCATGGTTGAGAACAATCCTGAAACCTTTAACGATCATGATGGTCTGGCTCGCAAAAATAGTGATAAAACGCATATCACTTATAAACAGGGCTTTATTGCATGGAAACAACAGGAATTATGGAAGAATCCCAACTGGGATGTGAAAACTGGTCGAGCTTTATATGGAAAAATTGATAAAACATCGCTATTGGATGAAAGTTTTATCATTGACCCTCCCAGTCACAATTACGTTTGCTTGTGGGCCAACTGTAATTACCAAAGCAACTTACAGAAAAATTACCATGCTCATCTGAAAGATATTCATTCTGATGGCCGTCCTTTTAAATGTGACTGGGAGGGTTGTGGACTGGATTATATTCACAGTAGTGGTTTGGCGAAACATTATAATATCCATACCCGGGATAAAACCTATTTTTGTGATCAGGCTGGTTGCAATCGCTCTTTTTTCTATCCGAGTGCGCTGGCACAACACCTTGCGAAGCATGAAAACTTGCGAAATTATCGGTGTGAAAAGTGTAACCGAGGATTTAATACCTCTGGTGAATTAAGCCAGCATATTAGAATAGTTCATGCTGTACGAAGAGATTTTTTTTGTCAGGAGAGCGGTTGCAAAAAAACGTTCAAATCCTTATCTGAACTTAAGATCCATATCAATCGATGTCACAAAGAGCATCGCTATTGTTGTGATGACTGCGGATTAAGTTTTTCGACACGTCGTGGATTGAGCATTCATATTAATACCCACACCGGTGATACACCTTATAAATGCCACTTCCAGAATTGCGACTATGAGGCTGGGCATCCCTTTTCTCTAACACGCCATCTTCTAAAAAAACATGAGTACAATGCGCCTGATGGGCGTTGCAAAAACACACGGTTACATTCACACCCGCATTAACGGAAACCTAACTACGTTACGGTTCATTCATCATTTCCCAGATGCTGGCCTGAATAAATCACACATCCCCTCTTTCGAGGGGATTTTTTTGCCGCTATCCGCCCTTCTCCTCATCTGATTTCCCCTCTTACCACCCCGTGCTATCTTAGCCATTCGCTTTATCGCAATCGGACAAAAAACAATGGCAAAACAACGTGTGGGGATCATTTTCGGTGGTAAATCAGCCGAGCATGAAGTGTCATTACAATCAGCCAAAAATATTCTTGAGGCTATTGATACCAGCAAATTTGAAGTGGTGTTGCTGGGCATCGATAAACAGGGCGAGTGGCATCTGAATGATGCATCCGGCTTTCTGCTAAATGCAGAAAACCCCTCACTGATTGCCCTCAATCGCTCTGGCGAGAATGTGGCGCTGGTGCCCGGCCAGGCATCGCAGCAGTTGATCACGCGTCAGAATGCCCACCCGTTGTCGCAGGTTGATGTCATTTTCCCGATTGTTCACGGTACGCTGGGCGAGGATGGCTCGCTACAAGGCCTGCTGCGCATGGCTAATCTACCGTTTGTCGGTTCTGGCGTACTGGGTTCCGCCGTCAGCATGGATAAAGATTTCACCAAACGTCTGCTGCGTGATGCCGGTCTTAAGGTTGCCCCCTGGATTAGCGTCACTCAGGCGCAACGTGCCCGGCTTGATGCACAGGCGGTGGTGGATCGTTTTGGCCTGCCGCTGTTTATTAAACCGGCGAATCAGGGTTCTTCGGTTGGCGTCAGTAAAGTCAGCCGTCTCGAAGAGTTTGCGGCAGCGCTCGATCTCGCCTTTACCTTCGATCGCAAGGTATTGATTGAGCAAGGTATTAAGGGACGCGAAATTGAATGCGCCGTATTGGGTAATGATGAGCCGGTCGCCAGCCCCTGCGGTGAAGTGGTGGTGCACGATGCGTTTTATTCGTATGACACCAAGTACATCAGCGAGAACGGTGCACAGGTAGTTGTCCCCGCCACGATCAGCACAGACGATAGCGAAGCGATTCGCGCCGTGGCATTGCAAGCGTTTCAGGCACTGGAATGCAGCGGGATGGCGCGTGTCGATGTGTTCCTGACTGAAGGCGGGGAAATCATCGTCAATGAAGTCAATACCTTGCCTGGTTTCACCAACATCAGCATGTATCCGAAGCTCTGGCAGGCAGCCGGTCTGGATTATCGCTCGTTGATCACCCGGCTGATCGAACTGGCGCTGGAGCGCCATCAGCAGAGCAGCGCCCTGAAAAGCAGCATGTGATTATCAGGCCACGTCGTTAACCAGCGCGCGTGGCTCGACAGCGGGCGAGGTTTGATTGCGACCGTTGCGCTTCGACAGGTAAAGATTTTTGTCAGCCGCCGAAATCAGGCGGTTCACCACCCCATGCCACTCACGCTCATTCACTGCATTGCCAAGCGCCAGCCCCAGGCTGGCCGTCACGGTGACGGTATTTCCCTGCAACCAGAATTTCTCTCTGACCATCGACTGACGAATCGCTTCGGCCAGTTGATAAAGCTGGCTGTGATTGTAATCAAACACCACCACCACGAACTCTTCGCCACCAAAACGGCAAACCAGACCTCGATTATTCACCACATCCTGAATGCGGCGAGCGATCTCTTCCAGCACACCATCACCCGCATCATGACCGAAATTGTCATTAATGGTTTTGAAATAGTCGACATCCAGCATCACAACACCTGCCGCTCGCTGCGGTGAGAATGGCTCCTGGCGCAGATTTTCATACAACCCGGAACGCGATAACAGCTGGGTGAGAAAATCAAAATTGGCGCGTAATGACAAACGTTGGTTTAGCTGACGGATGGCATCCATACTGACAGCCACCAGCAACGGGCTGATGGTGATGGTGGCGACGCCGAGGCGAACCGAGGTCAGATGGCTGATGGGCAACAAGGCATCATCGCCCTGAATATTCATCACCCCGTGAGAAACCAGGATAATCTCGGTGATGCCCGTGAGCAGCAGCACCAGACTGGTGATGGGGATTGGCAGGACAATCGCACACCAAATCAATGCCGGGACCGGGAACGTCAGGCTACCCGCGCCACCAATCATCGCGCCAATGGTGAGCGACAGCACCACGCCCGTCAGCGGCAGCAGTTTTCCGGGATGCAATAATGAACGCCAGGGGACGGTACGCAGCGGGCGTGCCAGTAATACCGGCAGCAACATCAACGACGTGGAGAATTGTTCGCTGAACCAGTCGCCCCAGGCAGTAATAAAGCGTGCGTTGAAATCCACTTCCTGCGCCCAGGCACCCCAGGTAGCACAGGCCAGCGCCGCCAACAAACAGGCGGGGAAAATACGCATCGCGTTGATCACCTGGCTATTCGCCGAGGGCGGCAGCAGATGCTTAATCAGCATGCTCACCGCGACCAGAATAAACAGGATATTCGCCACATTGAGGGTGACCGCAGGCAGCGCCCAGCCTGAAAATACCGTATCGTTGAACACCATAGCGACAAAGCACACCACATAACTGGAGATGCGGTGCAGATAAGGATTACGCACCATCAACCCGGCAATCAGCGCGTTGACCGGCCAGAACAGCGACAGCTCCTGCGGCACACGCAAATGGCTGCCGATAAAGCAGAAGAAAAGCGTGATGAGGAACAGTGAGAGAGCATTCTTCTTAAAATTATTCTCTGCAAACAGCTTAACGCGCATACGTCTGAACCCTGTAACCTGGAAAGTCGCTGCCATACGCCGGTGGGCATCAGCAGGCATTAAACCTGAAAAGTTAGTAATCTGATTCGTTAATTAAGCTCGTGTTCATCCTTCAACTCTGCGGCTGAATCCATCGCCGGTACTAAAGGATGTTGGAGAAAAGCGGGATAATTATGCCCTGTAAACAAAAAAATCGGATATCCGAGATATCCGATTTTTAAGCCAAAACACAAATTTCAGTGGCTAACCGATTGCTATTTTACCGCGACTGGCCATTGACTCAGACGAATGCCACGTTTATCCGCACTTTCGCCAAAATCCTGGAGTACCGCCTTCACATCCGGATCGAGATACTCAGCATTATCGTGGTCCACAATCACCACGCTATTTTCCGGGATCTCCGCCAGTAGTCCCTGCAATTTGGGATTGTGAATAAAGGTCAGATTCTGCTGGAAGCGCAATACGTAATGGTCGTCATAACGGGTGAGTTGCAACGCATTACGATGGCTTTGATAGAGGCTACACAAAAGCTGGGTCGCAATACCGATGCCAATCCCCGCCAGCATGCCAAACACGATGATGCCGCCAATGGTGGCGAGGAAAGGTACATATTGCTGCGCACCCATACGTATTTGTTCGATGAACAAGCGTGGCGTCGCCAGTTTATACCCGGTATACAACAACACCGCAGCGAGGCTGGCGAGTGGGATGGCATTCAGTAAATCGCTGAACCACAAACCGCAAATCAGCAGCAGCACGCCATGCAGCAGAATCGACACCTTGGTTTGTGCACCCACGCTGACGTTAACCGAACTACGCACAATCACCGCAGTGATCGGCATCGCCCCAAGTAAACCGGCGGTCAGATTTCCCACCCCCTGAGCAAACATCTCTTTATTGGGTGACGGTGCCGGATGTTGTGGACGCAGCTTTTTCAGCGCCTCCTGACTGAGCAATGTTTCCAGGCTGGCAACCAGCGCCAGCGTCACCGCCACCACCCACACCGACGGATTACGCCATGCCAGCCAGTCCGGGGTTTCCAACTCAGCAGCAAGCTGAGCCATGCTGTCAAACTCCGGCAGGGCAATACGCGGCAGGCCAGCCAAACCGAAGAGCGTCGCCAGACAGCCGACCAGTACCGCCACCAACGGCCCCGGTATCCAGCTCAACGCTTTGATCGACTTGACGACAGGCGTGGTCCACAACCAAAGGATCACCAGGCCAACGCCCGCCACCAGCATTGCCGAGGTGGAGAAGGCAAACTCGCCATTGACCAGCGACACCAGCTCCGCATCGCCTGCGGCCCCCAGCGCCACCGGAATCTGCTGGATAATCAGCAAAATACCAATCGCGGCCAGCATTCCTTTGATAACGCTACCCGGCACCAGCGCGATAAAACGTCCGGCACGCAACAAACCAAACAGGCACTGCAACAAACCGGCAAGAATCAATGCGGTGAGAAAGGCGGAGAAACTGCCCAGCGTCTCGATTGACGCCACCACAATGGTGACTAACCCGGCGGCCGGGCCGCTCACGGCGAAGCGCGACGGGCTTAACGCAGTGACCAGCAACCCCCCAATCACCCCGGTGAGCAGACCGGCAAACGGCGGCAGGCCACTGGCCTGGGCAATACCGAGACAGAGTGGCAGCGCCACCAGAAAAACCACCAGACCGGCCGGGATATCCTGGCGCAAGGTATGCAGATTCATGGTATCGATTCCTCTGTAGATTGCTGAATTAACTCTTTGAGATGTCCTGATTGCAGGTCATACACGCAACCAAACACGTCCAGCGTCTGACCGGCCTGCCATGCCGAACGCACCGGTTCGCTGCCAGTCAGTTGAGCAAATTGGGCCAGCACGTTGGCCTCCACCAGACGGTTAAGTTTGTCGCTCTCCTCTTCGTGCGCATCGGCAGCACGATACGCCGCCAGTCCCTGCGCCAGGTCACGGCGCAGAGCTGCAATGCGGCGCGCCAGCGCCGAATCCTCTTTAGCCAGCGTGCTTTCCGGCAGTCCCAGCGCGGCCTGCACCCCGCCACAGCCGTAGTGGCCGCACAACACAATGCGTTGTACGCCGAGATAGAAAATGGCGTACTGCAATACGCTCATTAAGTTGTCGTCATCAGGCACCACCATATTGGCGATATTGCGATGGACAAAAAGCTCGCCGGGATGTGCGCCAGTCAACACTTCCGCCGGAACACGGCTATCGGAGCAGCCAATCCACAAGGAATGGGGTTTCTGCTGATGAAGATATTTTTCGAAATAGTGCGGATTACGCTGGCGGCGCTGTAATGCCCAACTGCGATTTTTCGCTAATAAGGGTTTGAGTGTCGTCACAATTATCTTCTCTTAATGTCCGGGAATATCGCATCCAGGCGAATAACGCCGTGAATAAGACCTGATTCAGGGGAAAAACTGAAGATCCCTCACAGAAAATGGTTATAGACACTTAAGAGTAGTTATGCACCAGGAATATTTCTACGTGCGACAAAATGCCTCTCAATGTAAATTGAGATTCAGTTTACGTCAGAGAAATGTAAGGTTATGCAAGAGATGGCCGCAATGTTACGCCGAATGATACGCATTAAAATCATAAAGTTATTTATTAATTTCAATGGTGAGTTTTTAATGCAATGACAAAAAAATACACGTACTTTGATCAGGACTTTCGATCTTCCATACCAGACAGACCATTTTTACCAGGAAATATCTTAATTATAAAATTTATGATTAGACGATTTCACCATAAAATAATCTTTATTGCAGAATAACACGCCATTATCGACCGATTGTGGTGGCAAGAGATCAGGAAAATAATGAGTGGAGTAATAGTTGCAATGAAAAGTAAATATTGCTGGACCTAAAGCGGATAAAAAAGCGCCCGCATCACAGGCGCTTTTTTGCCTGACGAATTATTTACCGTTCCACGCTTTGAGACGCGCTTCACGTACCTGCAACTGCTGTTCTGGCGTCAACTTGTTGTAGTTTTCCGCCATCCCGCTCTCCCAGTCACCATAAAGTGGATTAGGCAGGACGATAAACTGGGTGCCAAAACGCTGATGGTTGCTGCTCACGAACGCCTGACGCTGCGCGTTGCCCTGATGCCATGTCGCCCCACCAAAATCATTCAGGTTATCCCCGGCGTACAGCACCACGTTATAGCCTTCCGCTTTGATGGCATCAAAACGCGCCTGTTTGTTGGAACTGCCGGTACTGAGTCGCACCGTTTTTTCACTCACCCCGGTAAAACCGAGTTTCTTCAGGTTATCCACCGTCGCGGCGTAATCTTTCTGGTCACGGTTGGAGACGTAAAACATGATGCCGCCGTGACTGTTCACGTAGTTAGCGAAATCGACCGCTCCCGGTACCGCCGTTGCCTGGCGCGCCTGGGTCCAGGCAGACCAGGTTTTTCCGCTGAATGGCTGACCATTCTTCGCCTGCCACGCGCTGTAGGCGCTGTTATCAATCATCGTTTCGTCAAGATCAACAATCACCGCTTTCGGCTTACCCGCCAGCGAAGGGGCCTGATCAAACGCCATACGCGCAGTATTGAATGCCTGCCAGCTCAGCGCCTGATATTCGCCCGACTGCTGGAACCAGTTGACGGCCAGCACCGATTGCTGGGCAAGCTGCATCTGTGCCTGCTGTTTGTTTGGCTGCGCGCAGCCTGTCAGCACCAATGCCATCAGGCCGGAGGCGGCCAGCCAGGTGGTTTTTTTCATCATTTCATCCTTAAGCGATTGCGGTCAGTTTAGGTAAAGCGTTAAAAATGTAGCAGTTAACCAACGCGGTTGGCAGTACAAAGCGATCGGCAAGATAAAGGAGATACTTATGGCTCACCACCCACTCCAGGTTCCACGTTCATCCTTGCTGGATGCGCTGAGCTGGCTGGAGTACGCCTTTCAGCCTGCGGGCGTTGCAGCTCCTGACGACGCGGCCTACGGACACCAGCGCCATAGCGCGACCGTGGTGATGGCGACCGATAACCTACCGCCCAAAAGCTGCGAATCTGACGCGGTGATTGGCGAGGGATCGCGACCGGTGGCGGTGTACACCGCCGATTGTTTGCCGGTACTGTTTGCCGATACCCATAGTCGCCAGGTGGCGGCGGTGCATGCTGGCCTGAAAGGCACGCTGTCCGGCGTGTTGAACAGCACCATCGATCGTCTACTCACGTTGGGCGCGCAAACGAACACGCTGCATGTCGCCATCGGCCCGGCGATTGGGCCGTGCTGCTACGAACTGGGTAGAAATTTAGTGGATGAAATGCAGGCACAACCGGGTTTGCCCTCCCTGAGCTGGTCCGAAACCCAACCGAAAAATCTGCGTGCTATCCGTCCCCAGGCACAACCACAACAGCACGGGATCTGGTTTGACTTGCCGCATCTGGCGCGGGGCTTACTGCAACAACGCGGTATCCCGGCTGCGCAGATTGAGGTGGTGGAGATGTGTACCTATTGTATGGCCGAGAGCGGGTCCAGCTACCGCTACAACACCCATTTCGCCAGCGGTTATCAGTCACGTTTTTCGTGGATCCGCTGCCGTGACTGAAGGGTTTCACCGATAAAAATCTGGTAGTTAAGATCAACGCTGTCCACCGTGAACGCCGGATCGGCGATCTTCTTCAGCAGCAGCTCTGCCGCCTGGTAGCCAATCTCATAGCGTGGCGTGACCACGCTGGCGAGGCTGGGATACATTTCACGGCTGCTCTCCAGGCCGTGAAAACCACTGATGGCGATCTTATCCGGCACCGCAATCCCCTGACGCTGGCACCACGACAAAGCGCCGAGGGACAAATCGTCATTGGTGCAGAAAATCGCATCCAGTTCAGGGTGCAGCCGCAATGCCTGTTCCAGCATGGTGGCTCCCAGACGCTGGGATGACATGGCGCGAGGGTTGATACGTGCCGCCCGTAACTTCTGCTCCTGCATGGCTTTACGAAAGCCCTGAAACCGACACTCATCACGCCGATCGTCCAGCGAGCCGAGATAGACAATGCAGCGCCGCCCCTGTTCAAGCAACGTGCGCGTCATGTCGTAGCCCGCATCGAAGTTGTTGTAACCCACCTGCATATCCAGACACGGCCCCTGGGTATCCATCACCTCAACAATCGGGATGTTAGCCGCACGCAGATATTTCACGGTACGGTGCGTATGGTGCTTATCGCTCAGGATAATGCCGTCAATATTCCAGGAAAGCAGGTTACGTACCTGCTCCTCCTCGCTACGGGGATCATAGTTGTAGTTGGCGATCAGCGTTTGACAGTGACTGGCGCGAGTGGCCTGTTCGATGCCACTCAGCAGATCGGCAAAGATCTGATTTTTAAACGATGGGATCAACACCCCCAAGGTACGTCCCGGTGCATGACCCGGCATCGCTACCGGGCGTTGGGGATCGTAATTAAGCTCAGCCATTGCGCGTGCGATACGCTCGCCGGTTTGTGCTGCGACCTTATCCGGTGTGCGCAGATAACGGCTGACGGTCATCCGGGTAACGCCCGCCCGCTCGGCAATATCCTGCAACGTTGTTGTCATAGCTCACCTCCCTGTGCAGCCATATTATTTAGTGGATCAACGCGTTAAGGATTAACACGCCCGCCAGACCCAGGATCGAGATCAGCGTTTCCATCACCGTCCAGGTTTTCAACGTCTCAACCACGCTGAGGTTGAAATACCCTTTGAACAGCCAGAAGCCCGGATCGTTAACGTGCGAGGCGATCACGCTACCGGATCCGACCGCCAGCACCATCAACGCCGGATCGGCATGAGTCGCCGCAATGATTGGCGTCACGATACCCGCGGTGGTGATCGCCGCAACCGTGGCAGAACCGAGCGCGACACGCAGCATCGCGGCCACCGTCCAGCACATCAGCAGCGGAGACAGCGAGGAGCCTTTCATCATATCGGCGATGTAGTTACCCACGCCGCTATCCACCAGCACCTGCTTGAAGGCACCGCCACCGGCAATGATAAAGATGATCATGGCGATGGCAGCGATCGACTCGCCACACATATCCATCACCTGCTCCATCTTGCGCCCATTGCGCAGGCCAAGGGTGAAGACTGCAATGACCACGGCGATAAACAGTGCCACTGCCGGGTTGCCGATAAATTCAAAGAACTGACGCAGCGGATTCTCTTTCGGCGTGGTTAATTCAAACACCGCAGCGACCGCCATCAGCACCACCGGGATCACGGCGGCGAAGATACTGATTCCGAAGCCCGGCATCTCCTCTTCCGTGAAGATTTTCGGGTTATACAGCCCTTCCGGCGGTGACTTTTCAAAGCTTTTGAGGAACTTCGAGAAGATTGGACCGGCGACAATGACCGTCGGGATGGTGATGATCATGCCGTACAACAGCGTGGTGCCGAGGTTCGCGCCGAAAATAGTGGCGATGGCCGTTGGACCAGGATGCGGCGGCAGGAAGCAGTGCGTAACGGACAGCGCAGCCACCATCGGCACACCGACATACAACAACGGCAACCCGGCAGCGGCAACGATGGTGAACACCAGCGGCAGCAGCAGCACAAAGCCCACTTCATAGAACATCGCCAGACCAACAATCAGCCCGGTGACCACCAGCGCCCATTGCAGTCGCTCCTTCCCGAAGGCGGCAATCAACGTGGTCGCGACCCGTTGCGCGGCCCCGGTGTCCGACACCAGCCGCCCAAGCATGGCACCGAAGCCGAGGATCATCGCCAGCCCGCCCAGCGTTGAGCCGATACCTTTCTGGATCGACGCCATGACATTCAGCGGCGTCATCCCTTCGGCAATCCCCACCACAGCGGAGACAAACACCAGAGCGATAAAGCCGTTGACCTTGAAAACAATCATTAAAACCAGCAGGAGAACCACGCCCAGAACGATTATGGTTATTGGCATTTTTTATTATCCATAGAGAAACAAGAGGTGATTAAGGTTTAGGCGCACCCTGGTGAATGCGCCAGTCACATCACACCGCCACGCGCATACCGCCATCGACGAATAGCAAGTGACCATTGACGAAATCGGAGGCTTTTGAGGAGAGGAACACCGCTGCACCAATCAGCTCCTCAGGTTTGCCCCAACGCGCCGCTGGGGTACGTTTGGTGAGCCAACCGGTGAAAGCCGGATCGTCAGCCAGTGCCTGGGTCATCTCGGTAACAAAGTAGCCCGGTGCAATGGCGTTGACCTGGATATTGTGACGCGCCAGCTCAACGCACATACCGCGTGTCAGCATGGTGACGGCCCCCTTGGAAGCGGCATACGGCGTGATGGTGTCGCGGCCCAATTCGCTCTGCATCGAACCGATATTGATGATTTTGCCTTGCTGACGTCCCACCATCTTCTTCGCCACCGTTTGTGACACCAGGAATACCGCGGTCTGGTTCACGGCAATCACGTCATTCCAGTCCTGCTCAGGGAATTCGAGGAACGGACGGCGACGCTGAATACCCGCGTTGTTCACCAGCACATCAATGGCGCCCCACTCGGCTTCAATCTCGTCTACCGCCTGCTGCACCTGCGCCGATTGTGTAACATCAAAGGCTTTCGACTGAGCACGCAAGCCAAGGTCACGCAGTTTCGCTGCCGCCTGCTCGGCCCCGGCTGGGGTGGTGGCGTTGACGATCACTTCTGCACCCGCTTCCGCCAGACCGCGTGCCAGCAGGAAACCAATTCCGCGCGCCGAACCGGTGATCAGTACGCGTTTACCTTCGAGGGAAAATAGCTGACTCATCGTATCTCCTTAAAATGTTAACTGGACTTTTGCCGCCCGGGTTTTGTCGCCCGCAAACTGCAACGCCGCATCAATGTCCTGCCAGCCATATGCTCCGCTGAACAACGGCAGCGGCTTGACCACGCCCTGTGCCAGCCACTCGACAGCGGTATTGAATTCATGGGTAAAGCGGAAGGAACCGACCAGGTTAATCTCTTTAGCAATCAATTGCATAATCGGGAACGAGGGAATTGCTCCGCCCATACCCACCTGCACGAGAGTACCTTTGGCGCAGGTCACGTCGAGGCAGCGTTGCAACGAAGAAGGGTGACCAGAGGCTTCGAAAGACACGTCAAAGTAGCCTTTGTCTGCCAGGTAAGGGGTGAAGTCGCCGTTGGCGGCATGAATCACGTCAGTGGCCCCCATTTGCTGGGCCATCGCCAGTGAACGTTCGCTGATATCGCTACAGACAATCGATGCCGCACCACGCGCTTTGGCCGCTGCGGCGATCAGGCAGCCAATCGGGCCAACGCCGGAGATAAACACATGCTTACCGGTAAGATCGCCTGCCTGGTGGGTGGCATGGATGCACACCGCCAGCGGCTCGGCAAACACCATCACGCTTTCGTCTGCGTCCTGTGGGAAAGGGATGCACTGCGCGCTGTCCACCACTTTGTACTGGGTAAACCCGCCATCGACATGCGGCACATACATGGCGCTGCCGAAGAAGCGCATCGAAACGCACTGGTTTTCCTGCTCACGGCGGCAATATTTGCATTCACCGCAAGGTTTGGACGGGTTAACCGCCACTTTTTGTTCCGGCTTCAGGCGTGGATCATCACTTTCCACCACAAAACCAATCACTTCATGGCCGAGGATCATCGGCATCTTGACTTCATAGCTACCGACTTTACCTTCCTGATAATAATGCAGGTCGGAGCCGCAAATACCCCCGCGCGTAATGCGTACCAGCGTGCCTTTGCCGTTCCACTCCACCTGCTGCTGCGCCACGCTGACTTGTTGTTTTCCGGTGATCACGCAGGATTGCGTTTCGATTTTCATAACTTCCCCATTCAGTGGTGTTGCAATGGGGGTCATAAAACCGGGTTACAGGGGTTAAAACTGTGATGAAGATCACTCAAAACCATGTTACGGAAAAGCTGTTACGCATAACGTGATACGGGCAAGCTGATTCAGCGTCGGAGGCAAGATCGCGCAATAAATTGCGCGTGGACCCCTGGTGTAGCGGTGCGATTTATCGCGCTTTTTTGACACTTCTCACAAGCTGGATGCATTGCACTTCCTTCCCAATTAATTGACGCTAAAGTTAACTCATCCGACCACTTAATTTATGAGTGATTATGACTCCGCATCCTGAGTTGTTTGTTCCGCTGGATTTAGGCTTTACCCAACTCAAAAACCGCTTTCTGATGGGTTCCATGCACACCGGCCTGGAAGAACATGCCGATGGCGCATCCCGGCTCGCTGCCTTCTATGCAGAGCGCGCGCGTGAAGGGGTGGCATTGATTGTTACCGGCGGTATCGCGCCCAATCCGCAAGGAGTGGTCGCCCAGGGTGGGGCCATTCTTAATCAGGAAAGTCAGTGCGGCTGGCATCGCACCATCACCGATGCGGTACATGCCGGGGGCGGCAAAATCGCCCTGCAAATCCTGCACGCCGGACGCTACAGTTATCAGCGCAATCTGGTCGCCCCCTCACCGTTGCAAGCACCGATCAATCCGTTTATGCCCCAGGCATTGAGCGACGCTGATATTCGGCAAACCATCGCCGACTTCGCCCAATGCGCCCGCCTCGCTCAGCAGGCCGGTTACGATGGCGTCGAAATCATGGGTTCAGAGGGTTACCTGATAAACCAGTTTCTGGTAGCGCACACCAACCAGCGGGACGACGACTGGGGTGGCGATGTGTCACGCCGTCAACGTTTCGCGCTGGCGGTGACGCGTGCAGTACGCGAGGCGGTCGGTAACGATTTCATTATTATCTTTCGCATCTCAATGCTGGATCTGGTGCACAACGGCAGCACGCTGCATGAAACGCTGGATCTGGCGGAAAAACTGGAGCAGTGCGGCGTCACGTTGTTTAACAGCGGCATCGGTTGGCACGAGGCGCGTATTCCAACCATCGCCACCTGCGTGCCACGCGCCGGTTTTGCCTGGGTGACCAAACACCTGCGCGAGCGCGTTTCCGTGCCGGTGATTGCCACCAACCGCATCAACCATCCGGCGGTGGCTGCCGAGCTGTTACGTGACGGCATTGCGGATATGGTGTCGATGGCGCGCCCGTTTCTCGCCGATGCCGCCTTTGTCAGCAAAGCCCAGACGGGTGATGACGCAGCGATCAATACCTGTATCGCCTGTAATCAGGCCTGCCTCGACCAGATTTTTGTCGGCAAAGTGACCTCCTGTCTGGTCAATCCCCGCGCCTGTCATGAAACGCTGATGCCGGTGACTGCTGCCACTCAACCCAAACGGCTGGCGGTGGTGGGCGCAGGACCGGCGGGTATGGCATTTGCCTTGCAGGCGGCACAGCGCGGGCATCAGGTGACGCTATATGAAGCCGAGGCGCAGATTGGCGGGCAGTTTAATATCGCCCGTCAGATCCCCGGCAAAGAGGAGTTCAGCGAAACGCTGCGTTATTTCCGCCACCAACTCCAGGCCGCTGGCGTGGAGATTCATACCCAGTGCCGCGTCAGCGCCGACCAACTGGAGGACGCCGATGAAGTGATCGTCGCCACCGGCATTGCGCCGCGCCAACTGACGTTACCCGGCATCGATCATCCGTGCGTACTCAGCTATCTCGACGTATTGCGGGATAAAAAACCGGTCGGCAAGCGGGTGGCCATTATTGGCGCGGGAGGCATCGGTTTTGATACCGCAGAATATCTGCTGCATCAGGCAGGTCATCACGAAGATTTCTACCAAAGCTGGGGCGTTGACCGCGCACTGGCGGCTCGTGGCGGATTGATTCCCCCCCAGCCGCTGCCCGCTGATCGGCAGATCTGGTTGCTGCAACGTAAATCTGGCAAACCGGGTGCCGGGCTGGCGCGCACCACCGGCTGGATTCATCGCGCCAGTTTGCAGGCCCACGGCGTCACCATGTGGGGCGATGTGGAGTATCTGAAGATTGACGACCAGGGTCTGCACCTGCGTCATCAGGACCAAACCCAGGTGCTGGCGGTGGATAACGTGGTGATTTGTGCCGGTCAGGAACCGCTGCGGGTGCTGGCAGATCAGCTCACTGCGCGCGGCAAAAAGGTCAGGCTGATTGGCGGGGCCGATGTGGCGCAGGAGCTGGATGCCCGCCGCGCCATCGCACAAGCCACCGAGCTGGCGCTCAGCCTGTGATTAACGCAGTTTGACCGAACGCAGCACCACAAACTTGGCATTCGACGCCACCAGCGTGCAGTTGCCAAACAGCTTCTTCATTTTGTGGTGATAATCGAGGTGGCGGTTGCCAACGATGCGCAACTCGCCGCCATATTGCAGACATCGTTTGGCATCACGCAGCATCTGCCACGCCAGGTGGTCAGTCACCGCATGCTGCTGATGGAACGGCGGGTTGCAGAGCACCGCGTGCAGACGATCGGACGGGAAGCCGCTCAACACGTTATTGACGCGGAACTGGCTGCGATTCACATCCTGCGGTCGGTTCACTTCAACGTTCAGACGACTGGATGCCACCGCCATGTACGATTCGTCAAAGAACAGCACCTCCGCCTGGGGATTCTGCTCCAGCGCCATCAGGCCAATCACCCCATTGCCACAGCCAAGATCGACAATCTCCCCTTCGATATCATGCGGCAGATGTTGCATAAAAAAGCGCGCGCCAATATCCAGCGAACTGCGGGAGAACACGTTGGCATGGTTGTGGATCTGATAATCGGTGCCGTCAAGCGGCCAGACAGTGGTTTGCGCCAGGTCAGGCAGCTTGGGCGCGGTGTAGCGGCTGTAAATCAGACGCGCTTTTTTCCACGCCAGCGAGGTTTTGCTCTCGCCGAGAATACGTTCAAACAGTTGCAGCGTGGAGCTATGGATATCTTTGGCTTTTGCCGCCGCCAGAATCAGGGTGTCCGGGGTGACCACATCGCGCAACGCACGCAGCTGATGTTCCAGCAGCGCCAGCGTCTTAGGAATTTTGATCAATACCGCCGCCGGGGCCGACGGTAATGCCGCCAGGCTGTCGAGGAACGTTACCTGATCTTCATCCTGCTGGTTAAGATGCAGATTCTGGCGTGCCGCCTGCTGACTGAGCCAGGAATCACTGACGTGCCAGACCTGGCGCGGATTTAATCCGCAGGTCAGCGCGCCAAAGCTGTCGTTAAACACCAGCACCGGGCCATCCGGCAGCGCCTGCTGCAACAGATATTCATCTGCCGCATCCCACGCCTGCAACGGGCTTTCTTCACGCATCGGTGGAAAGCGGTGCAACGTCAGGGTGCGTTCAGTCAGTTCAAGTTGGCTCATGGAATCTCCGGCGTGGTACACTTTGCGCGATTTTCGCCCTAAAAAGGGGGCGCAGTATACTGTCTTTCGCCGGGAATCCCAATGTCATTAATCTACCTCCAGGGCTACCCTGAACATATCCTCACCCAGGTCCAGACGCTGATTGACCACCAACGTCTGGGGGCTTTTCTCCAGCAGCGCTACCCGGATACCCACGATGTGGTGAGCGACAAAGCGCTGTACGACTACACGCAAAGCCTGAAAAGCCGTTATATGCGCAGCGCGCCGCCGGTGAGCAAAGTTATCTGGGATAATAAAATCAAGGTGATGAAGCACGCCCTTGGCCTGCATACCGCCATTTCCCGCGTGCAGGGCGGCAACCTGAAAGCCAAAGCGGAAATCCGCATCTCCACCTTTTTCCGCCTCGCACCGGAACCCTTCCTGCGCATGATCGTGGTGCATGAACTGGCGCACCTGAAAGAGAAAGATCACAACAAAGCCTTCTATCAACTCTGCTGTCATATGGAGCCGGATTACCATCAACTGGAGTTCGATGCGCGGCTGTGGATGACCGACCAGGCGCTACGCGGCAACGCCGCCTGACCGGTTTGCTTTTCCTGTGGTAGCGCATATGCTCAGAGGCGTCTGATTTCCCTCACTTAATGGGTTGGCGCAATGACACTTCAGCAGCTGAACTATTTTCTTGCCGCTATCGATTTTGGCACCATCTCGAAAGCGGCTGAGGCGTTACATATCTCGCAGCCGTCGTTGTCCGACCAGATTCTGCGACTGGAAAGCGAGATGGGCACCCATCTGTTTATTCGCACCAACCGTCGTCTGATCCTGACCGAAGCCGGACTACGTCTCGAACCCCATGCCCGCGCCACCACCCAGGCGGCACAACGCGGCTACGAAGCGGTGCAGTCGGTGCGCCAGCTCAAGGATGGTCTCGCCTCGTTTGGCACCTTCAGTTCCGCTTACCAATATTTTCTGGCCGATCTGATTTGTGAGTTCCGCGCGCGCTATCCGGGGGTGCGGATGCGACTGGTCGGAACCAACTCCTCGGAGGTCGCGCGCTCGGTAATTGATGGCGAAATTGAAGCAGGTCTGGTGATGCTGCCGGTGAACAACAAAAACCTGGTGATCAGTGAACCGGTGTGGTCCACGCAGATTGGCTATATCTCAGCCAGCGACGCGCGGCTGGAAGGCAGTAAGGATATGCAGGCGCTGCTCAACGCCCCGCTGATCCTCAGCGAAGCCACCTGGCATAACAGCGATCCGATTCGCCGTCTGCTCAACCAACGGGCGCAGGAGATTGGCGCACGGCTGGAGCCGATTATTGAAGTGGAGCACCAGGCTACCGCGCTGGAACTGGCGGCACGGGGATTGGGAGATCTTATCGCTACGCGTCCGATCCTCCACCACCTGGGTTATAGCGACAAACTCAAGTGGGTGCCGATCGAGCCTCCGGCTTTTGAGGTGTTTGCCTTTATCCACCGCGCCGATACCGCGATCTCATCCGCCACCCGCGAAATGATGCAACTGATGCGACGTTATTTGCAGGAGGTACAGATGGCGTACAGCCATATCGAATGCTGATGGAAAACGCTGGGTATAGGGCAAACCTATATGAACCAAAATCATAACCCTATTCATCCCGTGCAAATAGCCGCTTAAAACTATGTCAATCACGTTACCCCAATGTTGCAATAACTTTGCAGGAGAGACGTATGACATCACAGGCGCGCTATTGTGTGATTGGTGCAGGAGCTGCTGGTCTGGCGGCGCTACGCACCTTGCAAGAGCTGGGTATCGACGCTGATTGCTTTGAGAAAAGTGGCCAGGTCGGTGGCCACTGGCATCATGACTACGATGCCCTGCATCTGATTACCCCGAAAAAAAGCTCCGGTTTTGATGGCTTCCCAATGCCCGAGTCGTGGCCGGTCTATCCCAGCCGCGATCAGGTGCGGCACTACATCGACAGCTACGCCGACCACTTCGGCCTCAGAGCACAAATCCATTTCAATAGCACGGTTGAACGCATTGTTCCGCTGGGTAAGGCAGGTAGCGAAGGCTGGCAGGTGACGGTAAATGGTCAGACACGTCATTACCAGGGCGTGCTGGTCGCCAATGGGCACCTGTGGGACTGCGCGTTCCCGGCAGAAGCTAGCCACTTCAGCGGTATCTCGCTGCATTCCGGCCAGTATCGCAACACCGATCAGCTGCAAGGCAAGGTGCTGGTGGTGGGTTGCGGAAACTCTGGCTGCGACCTGGCAGTTGACGCCGCTCAGCATCGTCTGACTACCGATATCGTGATTCGCCGGGGTCAAGTGTTCCAGCCTAAGGCGCTGCTTGGTATGCCGCGCGCTGAAATTCCTTTCCTTAATCAGTTACCGCCGGAAATGCAGAATGCGGTCACCCAAGTGCTGACCATGATCTCCGTGGGCCGCTGGGAAAACTATCCCGGCATGCCGCAACCAGAAAGCTGGGACCTCGAACAACAGCCGCCGGTGGTCAACACCCTGCTGATGTACTGGATTCAGCATGGCCGTATCGGCGTGCGTCCGGCCATCGATCATATCGACGGCAAAACGGTGCATTTCAGCGATGGCAGCGCCACAGAATACGACAGCATTCTTTGGGCCACCGGTTTTCACACCCGTTTACCGTTCCTCGATGCGACCCTGCTCGACTGGCAGGATGGCGTACCGTTACGCACCGCCGCCATGACCCTGCCGACCACGCTGGAGAACCTCTATTTTGTCGGGCTTTCTGCCCCACGCGGCCCGCAATGGCCGACCTACTGCCAGCAAACGCGGCTTATCGCGCGCATGATTCAGCTGCGTGAACAGGGCATCCCCAACATCGCCAGCCTGCTGGCGGCCCAGCAGCCGCATGAGGCGCGTATCGATATCGTGCGCCGTCTGTGGCAAGCCAACCTCGATGAAACCTGGCGCACGCTGGATCTGCTGGAAACCATGCATAGCAGCCTGTTGCACAACGCTTCCTTAACCGCCTGACGGGAGAAAAACCATGAACAAACAACCTGTTGCCCTGGTCACCGGTGCCGCCTCCGGGATGGGCAAAGCCGTGATGGAGAAGTTTCAGCGCGAAGGCTGGGCGGTGATCGCCATCGATCGCAGCGAAATACCGCCACAACCCGGCATCACGCCGGTGGTGGCTGATATCACCAGCTACAGCGCGTTACGCGACGCGGTGGCCGGTGCGCTCCAGGGCAGTCGCGTTAGCGCGCTGATCAACGCTGCGGGGATTTTTCCGGTTTCCACGCTGGAGAGCAGCAACGATGCGCTCTATCGCCAGATTTTCGACGTCAACGTGCTGGGTAGCGTAAATACCGCCAAAGTCGCCAGCGAATTTATCAGCGAACAGGGTGGCGCGTTGCTGATGTTTGCCTCAGTCGATGCCTTTGCCGTCTCGCCGGGTCAGCTGTTGTACAGCGCCTCGAAAGCTGCGGTGGTGTCGCTGGTGAAATCGCTGGCGATTGAGTTGGTTGGCAAAAAAATCGTGGTGAACGCCATCGCCCCCGGCTGGGTCGAGACCGAAGGCACGCTAAAAAGCGGGCGTATTCATGAAGGTGTTAAAGCCGTGCCGATGCAGCGTGCGGCCAGTGTCGGAGAGATCGCCGACTGGGTGTGGGCCTTCAGTTCACAACCGGGCTATATCACCGGCGAAACCCTGGTTATCTCCGGGGGCAGTTATATGCGTTAAGCATTTTTTTCACAGGCGTCGTACTCCACTTCAAACAGACAGGGTAAGACAATGAAACAACAAACAATAAATCCAGCACTTCAGGGAGCAGTTCGCTATGTAAAGGAGCGACCGACATCGCGTCACATGGCGCGCGACGGTAATTTAACTCGCGCAGTCACCGGCGTCACGCTGGGGAATATGGTGGAATGGTTCGATTTCGCTATCTACTCCTCGATGGCGATGACGATGGCAAAAGTTTTCTTCCCCACCAGCAACAGCTACAACGAATTGATCGCCATTTATGCGGCGTTTGCCGCCGGATTTGTTATCCGGCCGTTAGGGGGCTTTCTGTTTGGCCCGATTGGCGATAAATATGGCCGCCGTACCGCGCTGGTTGCCAGCATCAGCCTGATGTCGATTGCCACCCTCTGCATCGCGCTGATCCCCGGTTATCACAGCATAGGCATCACCGCCCCGATTCTGCTGGTGTTGATGCGCATGTTGCAGGGACTCTCCACCGGCGGTGAATATGGCGGCTCCTGCATTTTTATCGCCGAACACAGCCCGGATAAACGCCGCACCTTTTTCACCAGTTGGCTGGAGTTTGGCAACATTTCCGGCTTCCTGGTGGGCGGGGTTATCGTCAATGTGATCAGCAATACATTGGGCGATGACACCATGATTGCCTGGGGCTGGCGGGTGCCGTTTGTGATTGCCGGATTGCTGGGCATTGTCGCGCTGTTTATCCGTTTGCGCGTCGATGAAACCCCGGTATTTCGTGAAATGCAGGCCGGTAAAGCCCGCGCCGAAGCGCAGTCCCCGGCGCGCTGGACATTATTCCTTAAAGAGTGGCCGCAGTTGCTGCGTTGCGCCGGTCTGGTCGCCACCTTCAATATCAACTACTACATCGTGCTGGGTTATATCCCGAGCTACCTGGTGAGCTTTATGGGGAAATCCGCCGCATTCAGCGCCCGGCTGTCGCTGATTGCAACCCTCGCGCTGCTGCTGTTTATCCCGCTGTTCGGCATGCTGGGTGACCGGTTTGGCAGAAAGCGCATGCTCCTGACCGGCTGTGTGCTGATTATCCTTTCTGCGATCCCCGTATTCTGGGCGATTCAAAGTCATGGCCTGGCGGCGATCGTCATCGGTATGGCGGTGTTAATTCTCGGCATGTTGTTCTTCGAGGGCACCATCCCTGCCACCCTGACTTCGCTATTCGGCACCACCGTACGCTACAGCTGCTTCGCCATTAGCTACAACCTGTCGGTTTCACTGCTCGGCGGCACCGCGCCACTGGTGAATACCTGGCTGATCGAAAAAACCGGTATCACGCTAATTCCGGCGTTTTACCTGATGGGCGGCGCGGTGCTGGGTCTGCTGGCGCTGTGGAAAATGCAGGACCGTACCGGCAAGCCCTTGCCGTCCTGACCTCTCTTTATCACCTGTGTATCTATGGAGCATAAAATGCCCCTGACCACGAAAGTTAAAATCTCTTCCGGCGGTGCCTATGAGTCTGTTTTTGGTTACTCACGGGCGGTCAAAGCCGACAATCAGCTGCATATCTCAGGCACCTGCGCCACGCCTGACTTTGAAAAGGCCGATGCTTACGAGCAGACAAAATCGATCATGAACACCATCGCCAGCGTGATTCAGCAGGCGGATATGGAAATGGAGGATGTGGTTCGTACCGTGGTGTATGTCCGTGACATCAACGATGCGGAAAAGGTGGCAAAGGCGCATCTTGAAACCTTTGGCACCATCCGTCCGGCCAGCACCATCGTGCAGGTGGATTCGATGCTGCGAACCTGGCAGCGGGTAGAAATTGAAACCTACGCCATTCGTTAAGCCGCCAGCAGCGCCCTGCATCGGGCGCTGCGCGTGGCAGAATTACAAAAATTCCTGCGCCTTCTGAATCAGACTGGTTTTGGTCAACGCGCCAAGGAAACGGCGCTCCTGCGGGTTATTCAGCACTGGCAGACGTTCCAGCGTGACACGGGCAAACGCCTCCCACCCTTCGCGCATGCTTTGGTTCTGATAAATACACGGGAAATTACTGTCCATCACCGTACTGACCGGTGAATGCAGGGTGATCTCCTCCGCCAGCACTTTGCGCGCAATATCGTGAATCGACACTACGCCGAGAAACTGGCCGCTGGCATTGATGACATAGACATAACGCTCACGCTTCAGCGAGCTGACCGCCAGCGCCTGCCCCACCGATTCCTCTGGCTGCAAGGCGGCACCGGGAATGATCAGTTGGTCGACACGCATATTATCGAAATCGTATTTGGCTTCGGAACGACTCAGATGCCCACTGACCACCGGATAGGTACTGGCGGATTGCAGGCGGTACACCAGCATCGAGGCCAGCACCGACGCAATCATCAACGGGAACAGCAGGCTGCTGTTAAGCGTCATCTCCAGCACCATCAGCATCGCCATTAACGGTGCCTGGCTGACGGCCGCCAGCACCGCCGCCATACCGACCGCCGCGTATAACAACGTATCGCCGACCGGCAGATGCAACACCGCCCCTAAACTTGCCAGCAACGCCCCCAGCAGCGCGCCAATCAGTAACGAAGGGGTGAACAACCCGCCGACCGCATTGGAGCCAACCGAAAGCGTGGTCGCCAGGATTTTTAATACCAACAACGCCAGCAAGCCACCCAGCAGATAATGACCATCGATGATTTTGACGATCACTTCATAGCCGTTACCCAGAATATCGGTGGAGATTAGCGCCAGAAAGCCCACCGCCAACCCGCCAGCGCCCAGCCGTAGCGGCAGGGAACGTACCCGACTGAACATCGTCTTGCTGCGCGCAATCAATTTAATCAGCAACCAGCCGGCCAGCCCGGATGCCAGCCCAATCACCACCGTCAGCAGCAGGCTGGTGATATCCATCTGGAAAGTCACATTGGAAAGCGGATAAAGCGCGCTGCGGAATCCCAGCGACCACATGGTCATCACCGCAACCGCCGAGGCGATCACCAGCGGGATCAGACGTTGCAACGCGGAGATGCCAAAGGCAATCTCCGCGACAAAAATGGCCGAGGCAAGCGGTGCGTGGTACACCGACGAAAGTCCGGCTGCGGCGGCCATCGCCACAATATCGCTGTTACGCAGGCCAAGCGATTTTGGCAACCAGCGCCCGATCAGGCTGCCGCACAATGCCGAGAGCTGCACCATCGGCCCTTCTTTACCGATTGAGGCACCGCTGCCGATACTGGCGATCGATGACAGGGCGCGAAACAGCGATGTTTTGGTCGGCACCGCATCCAGCCGGGCGTTGATCACCTCCAGATAATCGGTTTTCACCGTTTCCTGCTGCTCGATGGTCACGGCATAACGTAAAAACCACCCGGCCAACAGGCCGCCCGCGCCAACCAACAGCGGCCAGAAAATCCACGGCCAGGCGTGCATCGCCACCGTGATTTCGTTATCGCTGTTAAATAACAAACGGTTAATCAGATCGATCACCCCACGAAAAGCCAGCGTGACCAGCGAGGCCGCACACCCCACGGGGATAGCAATCAGCAATGTGGTCCAGTTCAGGGCATTTTTACTTCCGCTCACCCGCGCGTCCTCTTCTTTCCGGGTTAAAAATCGTAGCTGCATCATCATATTGGAATGCGGATCTCAGGATCAAATTTCGCCTGCGTTTGCTAATTACGCCACCGGGTCAGCGTGTTACTCTGCCGTTTTACCCTTGCCGGAGAAACCGTACGTGATTCGCTTCGCTATTGTGGGAACCAACTGGATCACCCGCCAGTTTATCGACGCCGCACATGAAAGCGGCAAAATGAAACTGAGCGCCATCTATTCGCGCAGCCAGCAGCAGGCTGAAGCGTTCGCCGCAGATTATCCTTGCCCGCTAACCTTCACCTCGCTGGAACAGATGGCCGCCAGCGATGCCATTGACGCGGTGTACCTCGCCAGCCCCAATGCATTGCACTGCGAGCAGGCGCTGCTGTTTATGTCGCACGGCAAGCATGTGATCTGCGAAAAACCACTGTCCTCCAACCTGCGTGAAGCAGAAGCGATGATCGCCTGCGCGCGTGACAACAAAGTGGTGCTGTTCGAAGCCTTTAAAACTGCCAGCCTGCCCACTTTTTTGCAGTTACAAAAAGCGTTACCGCAGGTCGGCAAGCTGCGCAAAGCGCTGCTTAATTATTGTCAGTATTCATCACGTTATCAGCGTTATCTTGATGGTGAAAACCCCAATACCTTTAATCCGCGCTGGTCCAATGGTTCGATCATGGATATTGGTTACTACTGCCTCGCAGCGGCTGTGACGTTATGGGGTGAACCACAACGGGTCACTGCACAAGCGTCACTGCTGGCAAGCGGTGTGGATGCGCACGGCGTGGTGGTGTTGGGCTACGGCGATTTTGATGTGACGATTTTGCATTCGAAAGTCAGCGATTCACTGATTCCGAGTGAGATTCAGGGCGAAGCAGGTTCGCTGGTGATCGAGAAAATTTCCGAGTGCCAGCAACTGCGTTTTACCCCGCGTGGCGGCGAGAGCCAGAATCTGACCCAACCACAGCATATCAACTCGATGCTGTATGAGGCCGAAACCTTTGCGCAACGGGTAAGCCAGGGCCTGGTGGAACACCCGGGGTTGCAGGCGTCGCGGATCACCGCAGCGCTGCTAACGGAAATCCGCCGCCAGACTGGCGTGGTTTTCCCGGCGGATCAGGTTAATTGATGATACGCGCACGAAATTGCGCGATAAATCGCGCCGCTACGGAATGTGGTTTGTTGTGTAAATATGTCTAAATATTTCCGACATCTTATTGCTTATTCACTTTGCAGCACGTAATTTACGCAACAGCAAAGGGGAGTAACTTGTAAGCTGATTGATCGTCATTACGATGCGCTATTTGCCCATCCGGTCATCAGGCAACGCGGAATCTATTCTGAGTTGTAAGTGAGACCTTGCCGGAAGGCGAGGTTTGCTTATACCTAATAAAGCGGCTGACGTCTTCTGACATCAGCCTTTTTTATTTTCAGGACAGGATACGCTTATGCAATCTGTAGGCACACCACTACTCTGGGGCAGCTTTGCTGTCGTAGTGCTTATCATGCTGGCGATCGATCTCTTTCTTCAGGGACGTCGCGGCGCACAAACAATGTCATTCAAACAAGCGGCTGTCTGGTCGCTGGTTTGGGTTTCCATCTCATTGCTGTTCAGCGCCGCCTTCTGGTGGTACCTCAACGGCACCGCCGGGCGCGAGGTTGCCACCGCCCAAACCCTCGCTTTCCTCACCGGTTATATTCTGGAAAAAGCGCTGGCAGTCGATAACGTCTTTGTCTGGTTGATGCTGTTCAGCTACTTCGCTATTCCGGCGCAACTGCAACGTCGTGTGTTGATTTATGGCGTATTGGGCGCGATCGTGCTGCGTACCATCATGATTTTCGGTGGTAGCTGGCTGGTTACGCAGTTCAGCTGGATTCTGTATATCTTCGGTGCCTTCCTGCTGTTCACTGGCCTGAAAATGGCGCTGGCGAAAGAAGAAGATGACAACGCAGTCGGCGACAAACCGCTGGTGCGCTGGCTGCGTAAGCACCTGCGCATGACCGATGGTCTGGAAGGTGAGAAATTCTTCACGCGTAAAAACGGTGTGCTGTTCGCCACCCCGTTGTTGTTGGTGTTGATCATGGTGGAGCTGAGCGACGTGATCTTTGCCGTCGACAGTATCCCGGCAATCTTTGCCGTCACCACCGATCCGTTTATCGTGCTGACGTCTAACCTGTTCGCCATCCTCGGTCTGCGTGCCATGTACTTCCTGCTGGCAAACGTGGCCGAGCGATTCTCAATGCTCAAATACGGTCTGGCGATTGTGCTGGTGTTTATCGGTATCAAGATGCTGATCGTCGAGTTCTGGCATATTCCGGTAGGGGTTTCGCTGACGGTGGTTGGGGTGATTTTGGGGGGAACACTGCTGATTAATGCCTGGGTTAACCGCAGAAACGACCAGAAGAAGATATCATCATAATCTGCTACAGGGGCGTTAATCGCCCCTGCTTTATTTTGCCACCATAAACAGTCACACTTTATACTGCTGTCACAGATAACATCATTAGCAGATCGAAAATCCAATCATTCCCACAAAGACAGAATTTTCTCTTTCTTCAACGCATGTTTTCCTTATACTCCGCCCGTTAAACTAGGGCTGCGTGGTGGCTCCGCGCAGCAAACTTATTACCGCCATATAAAAAGATCGTGATATGCAAACAAACATCATTGGACGTCTGGGCGCGCTGTTTGCGGGCAGCCTGGTAAAACAAATTATGCTGGGTCTGATTGCCGGTGTGGCGCTGGCCTGGTTCTCGCGTGATGCCGCGCTGGCGGTCGGCCTGTTGGGGGAACTGTTCGTTCGCGCGCTGAAAGCCGTGGCACCGCTGTTGGTCCTGGTGCTGGTAATCTCCTCGATTGCTAACCATCAGCAAGGGCAGAAAACCAATATCCGCCCGATTATCATGCTGTATCTGCTCAGCACCTTCTTTGCGGCAGTGGTGGCGGTGATTTTCAGCCATCTGTTCCCGCAAATGTTGTCGATGAATGTCGGTAAAACTGAAATCACCCCGCCGTCCGGGATCGCTGAGGTATTGCATGGGCTGCTGATGAGTATGGTGGCGAACCCGATTGATGCCCTGATGAATGCTAATTACATCGGTATTCTGGTATGGGCACTGGGGCTTGGCCTGGCATTCCGGCACGCCAGCCCGAGCAGCAAAGCTTTCCTCAATGATGCCTCAAACGCCGCGACCTGGGTGGTACGTTGCGTGATCCGCTGTGCGCCGCTGGGTATTTTCGGCCTGGTGGCATCGATTCTTGCCTCCACCGGTTTTGATGCGCTGTGGGAATATGCCAGCCTGCTGTCGCTGCTGCTGGGTTGTATGTTGCTGATGGCGTTGGTGGTCAACCCGCTGCTGGTGTTCAACAAAATCCGCCGCAATCCTTACCCGTTGGTATTCACCTGCATCCGCGAAAGCGGCGTCACCGCCTTCTTTACCCGCAGTTCCGCGGCCAATATTCCGGTGAATATGGCGCTGGCGAAACGCCTGGGCCTTGATGAAGACACCTATTCAGTCTCGATTCCGCTGGGTGCCACCATCAGCATGGCGGGTGCGTCAATCACCATTACCGTGCTGACGCTAGCGGCAGTGCATACGCTGGGGATTTCTGTTGATGTGCCGACGGCGATTCTGCTTAGCCTGGTGGCCTCGCTGTGCGCCTGTGGCGCTTCAGGGGTGGCGGGGGGGTCCCTGCTGCTGATCCCGGTTGCCTGTAATATGTTTGGCATACCCAACGATCTGGCGATGCAGGTGGTTGCGGTGGGCTTTATTATTGGCGTGTTGCAGGATTCAGCCGAAACCGCGCTGAACTCGTCAACCGATATTCTGTTTACCGCGGCGGTATGTCAGGCCGAAGCAGAACGCGAGACGCGCACCGCAGTATAATTATTTCCCGTAGCGGCGCGATTCATTGCGCGTTTTTTTTCCTGCATCGCGCACGAAACTGCGCGATGAATCCCGCCGCTGCGCGGTTTATAACGTCACTCCGCTTTTAAAAATCGCCAGTTCACGGAAGTCATTGGCTTCATTGCGCGCAGGCTTGCCGTTGGCAATGGCGACGATCATCTCGACAAAATCGGCCAGCATCGCATCCATACTCATGCCCTCAATCAGTCGTCCGGCGTTGAAATCAATCCAGTGCGGCTTTTTCTCCGCCAATTGCGTATTGGTGGCAATTTTCACCGTCGGTACAAAGCCGCCATAAGGCGTGCCACGTCCGGTGGTAAACAACACCATATGGCAACCCGCGCCCGCTAAGGCACTGGTGGCAACGGCATCATTGCCTGGCGCGCTGAGCAGATTAAGACCTGGCGTTTTCAGGCGCTCACCGTATTTCAGCACATCCACCACCTGGCTCTGCCCGGCTTTTTGCGTACAACCCAGTGACTTCTCCTCCAGCGTGGTGATGCCCCCGGCTTTATTGCCCGGTGAAGGATTTTCATAAATCGGCTGTTGATGGTCGATAAAGTAGCGTTTGAAGTCGTTAATCATCGCCACCGTTTTATCAAAAGTGGCTTCATCGCGGCAGCGGCTCATCAGAATGCGCTCCGCCCCGAACATCTCCGGCACTTCGGTCAGCACCGTGGTGCCGCCATTGGCGATCATCTGATCGGAGAAACGCCCCAGCATCGGGTTCGCCGTGATGCCGGAAAAACCGTCCGAACCGCCACACTCCAGACCAAACTTCAGCTCGCTGAGTTTGCCCGGCTGGCGCTGATCGTGACGCATCACGTTGTATAACGCGTGCAGCCGCTCAAGTCCGGCCTCCACTTCATCGTCCTGCTGCTGACACACCATAAATTGTACGCGATCGCTTTCATACGCGCCGAGGGTGTCGCGGAACACATCCACCTGATTGTTCTCACAGCCCAGACCAATCACCAGCACCGCGCCAGCATTTGGATGACGCACCATATTCTGCAACATGGTGCGGGTGTTTTCATGGTCCTGGCCCAACTGCGAGCAACCAAACGGATGGCTGAACAGATGCACGCCATCGATCCCTGCCGCATCGTCCGTCTCTTTGAGAAAACGTTGCAGAATTTGGCGCGCAATGCCGTTAACGCAACCCACGGTTGGCAGGATCCACAATTCATTGCGAATCCCCACTTCGCCGCTGGCGCGACGGTAAATCTGTACTTCGCGATCCCCGGCCTGCGGCGGCAGTGCAAGAAAATCGGGTTGATAATCATATTCGTCGAGATCGCTCAGGTTGGTGCGCGCGTTCTGCGAATGGATGATTTCACCCGCGTCAATCGGCTGCGTAGCGTGCGCAATCGGCAATCCGTATTTGATCACCAGCGCATCGGTCGCCAGCGGTTGCAGCGCAAATTTATGACCGCGACCCACGGCCTGACGCAGCTCAACACGGACGTGATCGATTTCAACGAGGGTATTGGCTTCCAAATCGCGCAACGCCACAGCGACGTTATCGCGTGAATGTATTCTTATCGCATCTTGCATAGCGTTATCTCAGTTGTGTCAGCGCCGTTCGCATCCCGTGAACGATGATGTTTTGCAGGTGTTGGCTTACCGCAGCCACCAGCCCTGGCTGCCGGGTTAAATCTTCGCCCCAGTGGTTGGCATCGCTCAGAACCGTGCTGACCAGTTGTTCCACGGGCAGCTGTTGCGCCTGCACTGCTGGCCAGAGTTCGGCATAGCGTTGCAGCCAGTGGGCATCGTCCTGCAACGGCCAACTTTTATCGCCCTGCTGACCGCGATAAAACGCCAGCAACGCGGCAAAGGCGAAGGTCAGGCGCGGCGGCCAGCTACCCTGTTGTTGCTGCGCCAGCAATAGCTGCGGCAGCAGGCGGGTACGGAATTTGGTCATGCCGTTCAGCGCGATAGAAAGCAGTGCATGGCGAATAAATGGGTTACGGAAACGGCGCTGTACCGCAGCAGCAAAGGCATGCAGCTCAGCAGGCGGCAAGTCGAGAGTGGGGATCACTTCATCGCGCAGTAACGCTTCAACAAAGCCCGCGATCTGCGCATCGTCCATCGCTTCTCCGACGCTCTCCAGACCGGACTGGAACGCCACCGGTACCATCGCAGTGTGCGCGCCGTTGAGGATCGCCACTTTTTGCGCCTTGTAAGGGGTGATGTCTTCCACCAGCTTCACTTCAGGTGCCAGCACGGCCAACTTCAGCTCTTGTGCCAGTGCCGCCGGTCCCTGAATCACAAACTGGTAATACACCTCACCCGCCACCAGGAAACGATCTTCGTAACCCAGTTGGGTAGCGATAGCTTCACTGTCGGCCGGGAAGCCGGTGACGATACGATCAACCAGCGTGTTGTAGAACGCGCAATGCTGCTGTACCCAGTGGGCAAATGCCTGCGGTAACTGCCAGTGGTCGGCATAGCGCAGTACCAGCGCGCGGAGCGTATCGCCGTTGTAGTCGATCAATTCGCAGGGAACGATTAACCAGCCCTTAGCAGCGTCCCCGGCAAAATGCTGGTAACGCGCCCACAGCAGCTGGGTCAGCTTGCCGGGAAAGGAGGAGGCTGGCGCATCGGTCAGTTGATCCTGTTCGGCAAACGCAATGCCTGCTTCCGTGGTGTTGGAGAACACAAAACGCATCTCTGGCGCGCGCGCCAGGGCCAGAAAATCGTCGAATTGTTGATAGGGTTGAATTTCCCGGTTGAGGCTGCGAATCAGGCGGGTTTCGCTCACCTGCTCACCCGCCGCATTCAGCCCGCGAATCAGCGTGGTGTACAACCCATCCTGCTGATTCAGCGAGTCTTTCACTTCTCGATTACGCGGCCGCACCACCACCACACCGGCATCGGTACCCTGATGCTCATTGAGCCAGTCGAGTTGCCAGTCAATAAAGGCGCGCAGAAAATTCCCTTCGCCAAACTGGATTACGCGGTCGGTATAGCGCGGGCCGGGAAAGTCGTGACGGTTTAGCCGCTGCATCATCAGGCTCCTAACTCAATGTCGAAGTAATCACGGGCATTGTTGAAGCAGATGTTTTGTACCATCTGCCCCAGCAGCGCTTCGTCGGCAGGTGCTTCGCCGCGTTCCACCCAATTGCCGATCATCTGGCACAGCAGGCGGCGGAAATATTCGTGACGGGTATAGGACAGGAAGCTACGGCTGTCGGTCAACATGCCGACAAAACGGCTCAACAGGCCAATCTGCGCCAGTTGCGTCATTTGACGCTGCATGCCATCGAGCTGATCGTTGAACCACCATGCCGAGCCAAACTGCATCTTGCCCGGTTCCCCTTCACCCTGGAAATTCCCGGCCATCGTCGCCAGTACTTCGTTGTCGCGCGGGTTTAGGCAATACAGGATGGTTTTCGGTAATGCGTTTTGCCGATTTTGTGCATCCAACAGACGAGCCAGCGGGATCGCCAGCGGCGCATCGTTGATAGAATCGAAACCGGTATCCGGTCCCAGCAGCTCAAAGTGGTGACGATTAGCGTTACGCAGCGCACCGATGTGGTACTGCTGCGCCCAACCGCGACGGGCATATTCACTGCCCAGCCACACCAGCACCGCCGTTTTGAATTGCGCGGTTTCTTCGCTGGATGGGGAACCACCCTGCAAACGACGCGTCAGGATGCCATCAAGTGTGGCCTCATCAGCTTCTGCATACACCACCACATCCAGCGCATGATCGGAAATCTTGCAGCCGTGAGCGGCAAAGTGATCAAGGCGTTTGCTTAAGGCACGACGTAGATCGTCAAAACGCTGCACGCTGACATCCGCCACTTGCTCCAGCTTGTGGATCCACGGCAGGAAGGTTTCCAGCTCAATGTTAAAGGCTTTGTCCGGACGCCAGCTCGGCAGCACTTTGACGCTGAAGCTGTCATCCTGCGCCAGGGCGCGATGATGCTGTAAATCGTCAAGCGGGTCGTCGGTGGTGCCGACCATTTTCACCTTCATCTGCTGCATAATGCCGCGTGCGGTAAAGGCATCCTGTGCCAGCAACGCATTGCAGCGATCCCAAATGTCATCTGCCGTCTGCTCAGACAGCAACACATTGGTGATGCCAAAGGGGCGGCGCAGTTCGAGGTGCGTCCAGTGATACAACGGATTACCAATGGTGTGCGGCACGGTACGCGCCCAGGCATTGAATTTTTCACGGTCGGTGGCGTTGCCGGTGCAAAGGGCTTCCGGTACGCCATTGGCGCGCATCGCTCGCCATTTGTAGTGATCGCCTTTCAGCCAGATGTCATAGAGGTTGGTAAAGCGGTAATTTTCGGCAATCTGCTGTGGCGGCAAGTGACAGTGATAGTCGAAAATCGGCTGGTCTTTGGCGTAGTCATGATAAAGACGACGCGCAAATTCGCTTTCCAGTAAAAAATCCTCAGTCATAAAACGCGACATACCTGCTTCCTCATTTTTGTAGCCCGTTGGCTAATGACACAAAGTTATCATACCAATTTTGATAAACGGCGGAATTCTTTGCGACGAACCTCACATTAATGACAGATCTTTGATGTGGATATGGACAAAAAAGCCGCAAAAATACCGCTAACCTGCTGTTATTACGTCGAAGAACAGTATCACACACGCCTTGAAGGGTTTTTGTGATGGCTCTCAACTTTTAAAGTTGTATAACAAGTTAACCTCTCGCTCCATTGATGCCAGACCGATGGCACAGGCAAGGAAATAAAGGCGCGTTTCAGCGTCTGCGGGCGTGAAGAGAGCTGTCTCACGAGCAGTCCCGCTCCAGATAACAACAGCGGCAACGCCGCAACGACAAACTGGAAGAGGTTAATGATGCGTAAGATCAAAGGGCTACGCTGGTACATGATTGGACTGGTGACGATGGGCACCGTTCTGGGCTACCTGACGCGTAATACTATTGCCGTAGCAGCACCCACGCTGGCGACCCAGCTTCACATCACCACCCAGCAATATTCATATATCGTCGCCGCGTATTCGGCCTGTTACACCGTGATGCAACCGGTTGCTGGTTATGTGCTGGATATGCTGGGCACGAAGGTCGGCTATGCGGTGTTTGCGATACTTTGGGCTATCTTCTGCGCCGCCACTGCGTTAGCAGGGAGTTGGGGTGGGTTTGCGCTGGCGCGTGGTGCGGTCGGTGCCGCAGAAGCAGCCATGATCCCGGCAGGATTAAAAGCCAGCAGCGAGTGGTTTCCGGCCAAAGAACGTTCTGTGGCGGTGGGCTACTTCAATGTGGGTTCATCGATAGGTGCGATGCTGGCACCGCCGCTGGTGGTCTGGGCCATTGTGGCGCATAGCTGGCAGATGGCGTTTATCGTTACCGGGGTGCTGAGCATGATTTGGGCGCTGTGCTGGCTGGTGTTTTATAAACATCCGAAGCAGCAAACCAAGCTGAGCGAGGAAGAACGCCACTACATCATTGCCGGCCAGGAAGTACAGCATCAAACCGGTAACAACAGCAAAATGTCGGTTGGTCAGATTCTGCGTAATCGCCAGTTCTGGGGGATTGCGCTGCCACGTTTCCTGGCTGAACCTGCCTGGGGCACCTTCAATGCCTGGATTCCGCTGTTTATGTTTAAGGTGTATGGCTTCAATCTGAAAGAGATTGCGCTGTTCGCCTGGATGCCGATGCTGTTTGCTGACTTCGGCTGCATCCTGGGGGGTTATTTACCGCCGCTGTTTCAACGCTGGTTCGGTGTCAATCTGATCGTCTCACGTAAGTTGGTGGTCACGATGGGTGCAGTGCTGATGATTGGCCCCGGTACCATCGGCTTGTTTACCAGTCCGTATGTGGCAATTGGTCTGCTGTGTATCGGCGGTTTTGCTCACCAGGCCCTGTCCGGTGCGCTGATTACCCTGTCATCTGACGTGTTTGGTCGCAATGAAGTGGCAACCGCTAATGGCCTGACCGGTATGGCAGCCTGGACCGCCAGCACCCTGTTTGCCCTGGTGGTGGGTGCCCTGGCCGATACCCTCGGCTTTAGCCCGCTTTTTGCTGCTCTGGCGGTGTTTGACCTGATCGGCGCAGTCGTTATCTGGAGTGTGCTGAAAAACAAACCGGTTTCCGAAATGGAAAGCGCGCCACCCGTACAAACTGCGGCGGTCCGTAGTTAATCTCTTTGGGCTGGTGTGAGCCAGCCCATTTCTTCCGCCCGGCCGAAGTGGTATAACAACTCCTCGTTTACCTGCATAGCGGAACCGCGCAATGGACCTGACCGAATCCCGACGTCTTTATCAACAACTGGCCAGCGAGCTGAAACGCCGCATTGAAGCCGGAGAATACCCGGTGGGTGATAAACTTCCTGCCGAGCGTTTAATTGCTGAGGAGATGCAGGTCAGCCGTACCGTGGTACGTGAAGCGATCATCATGCTGGAAGTCGAAGGCTACGTGGAAGTGCGCAAAGGTTCAGGCATTCACGTTATTGCCAGCCAACAGCAAAACCGTATCGTGACCTCCAGTCAGTTGGAATTCGCCAGTTTTGGTCCATTTGAATTGTTGCAGGCACGTCAGCTGATTGAGAGTAATGTCGCGGAGTTCGCGGCAACCCAGGTGACTCGTCAGGATATCATCGCGCTGATGGCCATTCAGGAGAAGGCCCGCCAGGAAGACCATTTTCGTGATTCTGAATGGGATATGCAGTTCCACGTCCGCATTGCACAATCGACGCAGAACAGCGCCTTAGCCGCCATTGTCGAGAAGATGTGGTTGCACCGCCTGCATAACCCCTATTGGCTGAAATTGCATGAGCATATTGATCAGCGCAACATCCTCAGTTGGTGCGATGATCACGATCAAATTCTGAAAGCACTCATCCGCAAAGATCCCGCCGCCAGTAAGCTGGCTATGTGGCAACATCTGGAAAATACTAAACAGATGTTGTTTAACGCTACCGCAGACGATTTTGAGTTTAATGTCGATCGTTACATGTTTGCTGAAAACCCGGTCATCCTGCCGGAAGGCACTGATAATTCCCGCTAATTTTGCTGATTTTTCCGGCAGGAAAGTCAGTTAATCTGCAATAGTGTCAGCTCATGTAAAGCTCCTTTTGACCAGTTGCATCTAAAGGTAAAACTCCTCTCTTGCGGGAACTTTCTACTGTCTCAGATCCATGATTTTTGTTACAGTTATCGCCCTTTTCTTACCCTTTGCGACAGGGCATTAAAAAGTTGCTGATTTAACAATCAATTCTGGAAGGATCCGGAAAATCCGGCTCAGCTGCGCTCCTAAAATGCATAACCAAACTGCCAGCTAGTGCTCCAGCCCTTCGGGCACGTTTAACAATGATGTTCAGGACCGATTGATGGATATTTTGCAGGCATTACTGCATGCCTTATGGCAGCAGGATTTTGAAACCCTTTCCGACCCGACACTGGTGTGGGCCATTTATGGCGTGCTGTTCATGATTCTCTTCCTTGAGAACGGCCTGCTGCCCGCTGCATTTCTGCCCGGCGATAGCTTGCTGATTCTGGTTGGCGTGCTGATCGCCAAAGGCACCATGAACTTTCCACTCACCATTCTGGTCCTGACCACCGGTGCCAGCCTCGGTTGCTGGGTTAGCTACATTCAGGGACGCTGGCTGGGGAATACCCCCACGGTACAAAAATGGCTTTCTCATTTACCCGCGCAATATCATCAACGCGCGCACAGCCTGTTCCATCGTCATGGGCTTTCCGCCCTGCTGATTGGCCGTTTTATCGCGTTTGTGCGCACTCTGCTGCCAACCATTGCCGGGTTATCTGGCCTCAGCAATGCGCGTTTCCAGTTCTTTAACTGGGTGAGCGGTTTGCTGTGGGTAGTGATCCTTACAGTGCTCGGTTTCGCACTTGGCAAAACCCCCATTTTCCGTCGCTATGAAGACGAATTGATGTTTTGCCTGATGATGCTTCCCCTGGTGTTGCTGGTGTTTGGTCTTGTCGGGTCACTGGTGGTGCTGTGGCGTAAACGTCAGTCTGATCAGAATGGGAAATCACAGTGATGAAAATTCTGACCCGCATCCCAAGGCGTCTTCTGCCCTGGTTGTTGGGCGCTGCGCTGGCTCTCGTTGCCATCAGTTTCGCCCCTGCGCTGCTGAGCCATGAAACTGTGGTGCAGATTCGCGTTGCCAACAGCGGCACCCCGCTGCCGGATGGCTTCTATCTGTATCAGCAACTCTCCGCCCAGGGCGTGCGCATTAAAAGCATCACGCCTTCTGGTGATGCATTGGTGATTCATTTCGAAAACGAAGAGCAAAGCCTGGCCGCACAGAAGGTACTGCGTCGCCTGCTGCCACAAGGTTTTGTTGTGGCCGCCGGTCATCAGGCATCGCAGCAAAATCAGGACCCCAGTCGTCTGACTTACAGCTAAATTGCGTCGTCCGGATACTCGTCCGGGCGACCACAACCCTCGCTATCCCCGCGTCTTCTTTGAATTTTTTCATCCGCTGTCTATGCTTAAAGGTAGCGCGAGCACAAGACAAGCTGGGAAGCCTCTCCTGCCCGGTTTGCGGCAGGTCATTCACAAAGGAAGGTTTTACCTGATGAAACGTCAATTACTCCTGGGTGCTGTTCTCCTCTCCCTCTCCGGCTCACTTCTGGCAGCAGAGTCACTATGTCAGCAGAAGGAGCAGGACATTCAGCGCGAAATTGGTATGGCAAAGCAGCATGATAACCAGCGCCGGGTAAACGGGCTGGAGCGTGCGCTAACCGAAGTGCGCGCCAGTTGTACCGATGAAAAACTGAAAGCTGCACATCATGAGCGTATTGAGGCGCAAAAGCATGATGTCGCCGAACGTGAGCGTGAGTTGAAAGAAGAGCGCCAGGAAGGTAATGACAAAGAGAAGATCGCTAAACGCGAGCGCAAGCTGGAAGAAGCGCAGCACGAGTTAAAGCAACTCGAAGCTGAACGCTATTAATCGGACTTACTGTTACATGCCCTAAATAATTCAGGTTACAGGAAGGCGGCAAGCTCATAGACTTCAGGAGCTTACTCCAGTAAGTGACTGAGGTATATGAACGCAGCCAACGTACCTGTAGCCTGAAGTATGACGGGCATAAAAGGAGATTTTCATGGCTAAAGAACCAACATCAGAACATTTGCGTGCCGAACTGAAAAACCTGGCCGACACCCTGGAAGAAGTGCTGAGCAGCACCGGCGAGAAGTCAAAGACTGAGCTGGATAAATTGCGTCAGAAAGCCCGCGAAGCCCTCGACACTTCGCGTGAACGCCTGGGCGAGTCTGGCGAACGCCTGGCGCAATCCACCCGCGAAGCCGCACATAAAGCAGATGATTACGTGCGTGAAAATCCCTGGCACGGCGTCGGTATTGGTGCTGCGGTGGGTGTGGTCATCGGCATTCTGCTTTCACGGCGTTAATGATGAGTGACAGTCAGCAAAGCCACGGCCCGGGCAAAGGGGTCATCAACATTGGTCAACGTATCGTTACCACGTTGGTCAGTATCGTTGAGACACGCGTCCGCCTGGCAGTGGTGGAACTGGAAGAGGAAAAAGCCAACCTGATTCAGATGCTGATGATGGTGGGCCTTACCATGCTGTTTACCGCTTTCGGGTTAATGAGCCTGATGGTGCTGATCATCTGGGCGGTGGATGCGCAATATCGGCTGATGGCGATTGCGATTACCACTGCCGTCCTGTTCCTGCTGGCGCTGATTTTTGGTGTCTGGACACTGCGTAAATCCCGCCAGTCCACACTGCTGCGCCATACGCGCAAAGAGCTGGATACCGATCGCAAACTGCTGGAGGAGCATCGCTCATGAGCCGCCGCGAGCGCGAAGCACGCATCCACGCATTGCTGAATCAGGTACAACAGCAACGGCTGGATCTGAGCGCAGTCAGGCGTGACTGGCTGGAGAGCACCGCGCAGTATGATCGGGGCTGGCTCACCTTCCTCAGTTTGCGCCGCTATCTGGCGATTGGTAGCAGCGCGCTGGCAATCTGGTCAATTCGCAGCCCTAATCGGCTACTACGCTGGGCGAAACGCGGCTTTGGGCTATGGAGCACCTGGCGGATGATCAAATCAGCGCTGCCACCACGTTAGGCTAACTCCTTCTGACAACGGACCTTTTTCAGGTCCGTTTTTCCTTTAATCAGAATTCCTGAACAACATCGACAGATTATCTCGCTTACAACCTTTCCAACCCGCGATTATCATCTCTAGCCATCAGCCCAATGAATCACAAGGCGTGATTCGACGGGATACATTGCCGCAGGCCAGCAACCTGCAATAAAAACCTTGTTGGAGTAGATGATGAAAAAATTCGAAGATTCTGGCCTGTTACTGGCACGCGTTCTGATGACCATTCTGTTTATCACCGCTGGCTGGGGCAAACTGACCGGTTATGCAGGCACCGCACAGTACATGCAGTCAATGGGCGTCCCTGGCTTCCTGTTGCCGCTGGTAATTCTGCTGGAACTGGGTGGCGGTCTGGCGATTCTGTTCGGCTTCCTGACCCGCTTCACGGCGCTGTTTACTGCCGGCTTCACCATTCTGACGGCGTTCCTGTTCCACAGTAACTTCGCTGAAGGTGTTAACCAGCTGATGTTTATGAAAAACCTGTCAATCGCTGGTGGTTTCCTGGTGCTGGGTCTGGTTGGTCCAGGTGCATACAGCATCGACCGTCTGATTCGTCAGCGTTTCCAGACTGCAACCGCACGCTAAGTACACAAGCAGCGTATACTGAAAAGGGGCGAGGATATTCCTCGCCCCATTTTTTTGTGGAGGGCTTATGGGACAACTGATTGACGGTGTCTGGCATGACACCTGGTACGATACGAAGTCAACCGGTGGCCGCTTCAAACGTACAGAAGCGGTGTGGCGTAACTGGGTTACCGCTGATGGCAGCGCGGGTCCCACCGGGAAAGCCGGTTTTGCCGCCGAACGCGACCGCTATCATTTATACGTTTCACTCGCCTGCCCGTGGGCGCATCGTACTCTGCTGATGCGCAAGCTGAAGGGACTGGAAGAGATGATTTCCGTGTCGGTGGTACATCCGCTGATGCTGGAAAATGGCTGGACCTTCGACGACGATTTCCCCGACGCTACCGGCGATTCGCTATATCAGAACGAATACCTGTATCAACTCTATCTGCATGCCGATCCTCACTACAGTGGGCGCGTTACCGTGCCAGTGCTGTGGGACAAACATCAGCACACCATTGTCAGCAATGAATCGGCCGACATCATTCGGATGTTGAATAGCGCGTTTGATGCGCAGGGCGCACGCGCTGGCGATTACTACCCCGAGGCGTTGCGGCCACAAATTGATGAGCTGAATAGCTGGATTTACGACACGGTAAACAATGGCGTGTATAAATCGGGCTTCGCCACTTCGCAGGCTGCTTATGATGAATCGGTAACGGCGCTGTTCCATTCACTGGCGCGCCTGGAGCAGATCCTGGGTCAGCATCGCTATCTGACCGGCGATCAATTGACCGAAGCCGATCTGCGTCTGTGGACCACCCTGGTACGTTTTGATCCGGTATATGTCACGCATTTCAAGTGCGATCGCCACCGGATCAGCGATTATCGCAACCTCAGCGGCTTTCTGCGTGATATTTACCAAATGCCAGGGATTGCCGAAACCGTCAATCTGCCGCATATCCGTCATCACTATTATTGCAGCCATAAGACCATCAACCCGAGTGGGGTGATCTCGCTTGGACCGGCATTTAACTGGGATGAGCCGCACGGACGGGGATAAATTCGTAGCTACCGTCTTGAACGTCAAGCGGTAGCTGCGTAATTTTCATCCCACTTCATCCGCGTTTTCAGCACCCCGAAGCACTGATGAACCAGCTTGCGCATCACCGCTCCAGGCGCGGCCTTGCTGGCTTTGCCCTTCGCGATTAGCCTCTGGTACAGCGCCTTCGCCGGGGCATTCCACCTGATCGCCACGATCGCCGCCATATACAGTTTCGCCCTTACGTCTGCCGGGCCTGTTTTTGACATCCGCGCACGCCCCCTGACTGAGCTCCCGGACGTTTTTTCCACCGGTACCACACCCAGCCACGCAGCGACCTGTGAAGCACACCGGAACGGACACGAGCGCAGCACCGACAGCATTGTCGTGCCCACCACGCTGCCTATTCCTTTTATCGATTCCAGCAGCTCACGGTCTTCCTTCAGACCCGGATGATTATCTGTGTGGTCTGAGATGAGCGCTTCAATACGCTTCAGCTCGTCCCTGTGGGCTTTCAGGGTTCTCTCCAGCGAGTCAATGATTTCAGGCGCTGTGCGGGTTGAATGGGCTTTTTCCAGTCGGTTCTCCGCCCGCTGGACATCAGCCTGAAGTGAGTCCCGCAGACGCACCAGCTCCCGAAGTTTACGGACCTCCGGGGAGGGTGGCACCCAGGCATCAGGCTGTTTCAGCTCGCCATAACGGGCCAGGATGTAAGCATCAACGGAGTCGTTTTTAGTCAGGATAGCCATTCCACGGGCGAACTCCCTGACCCGCTGAGGATTGCTGATGCAGACCGTGACGGGGGTATTTTCATGAAGACTGAAGGCGACGTTTTCGTGATAAATGCCGGTCGCTTCGAGCACCACCATCACCTGTTCAGGATGGCATTTTTGCCTGATTAACCAGTCATTTATCTCCCGGCCGGCGTCGGGATGATTTTTGAGGGTTTTGGTTTTCTTTTTCCCGTTGCCGGGCAACAGGCAGAGGTCGAGTTTGTTTTTACTGACATCAATACCGAGATAAATCATAAGACAGCTCCCTTTCACATGAACCATCACGCCATCTTGCCTTGTACATACGAAGTCAGAGCTTCTGGTTACCGTTCAGAGTAGATGCTGGCGTGAAAGGAGAAACGGAGGACTTTAAGCTACGGCACAAGATCGGGTCTTAAGCGGCGCGACAAGCTGCCTCCGTTTCGTGTAACGGGTAGCTAACCAGTTACAACTTCAAGATACAAGCGGCGCGATTTATCGCGCGGATTTTTCTGGCACCGAGCACGGAATAGCGCGATAAATCGCGCCGCTACGGTTCAGTGCATGCTGAAAACAAAAACCCCGCCGAAGCGGGGTTTTTGCATTAAAAAGCCGAAACTGACCGATAAGCCACGTTCTTTTCATAGAAAGAGGAGTGGACAGTTATTCATTCCGGGCAAAAACAAAAACCCCGCCGAAGCGGGGTTTTTGCATTAAAAAGCCGAAACTGACCGATAAGCCGCGTTCTTTTCATAGAAAGAGGAGTGGACAGTTATTCATTCCGGGCAAAAACAAAAACCCCGCCGAAGCGGGGTTTTTGCATTAAAAAGTCGAAACTGACCGATAAGCCGGGTTCTGTCGTGGACAGTCATTCATCTAGGCCAGCAATCGCTCACTGGCTCAAGCAGCCTACCCGGGTTCAGTACGGGCCGTACCTTGTGAACCCCTATTTGGCCTTGCTCCGGGTGGAGTTTACCGTGCCGCGAACTGTTACCAGCCGCGCGGTGCGCTCTTACCGCACCCTTTCACCCTTACCTGATCCCATTACTGGGCCATCGGCGGTTTGCTCTCTGTTGCACTGGTCGTAGGCTTGCGCCCCCCAGGCGTTACCTGGCACCCTGCCCTATGGAGCCCGGACTTTCCTCCCCTCTGCCCGTCTCCCCCCGAAGAGGGACGACGACAAAGCGGCGACTGTCTGGTCAGCTTCGGCGCGGGATAATAGGCGATCCGCCGTCGTTTGTCACGCCTCTTGCTGATCGAGTGCGTAGCGATACAGTGCGTTCTTCTTCACACCGTGAATTTCCGCCGTCAGCGCAGCCGCCTTCTTCAAGGACAGCTCCTGTTGTAGCAGCGCCAGGGTGCGCAGCGCATCTGCCGGTAAGGCTTCTTCATCGGCCTTATGGCCCTCCACCACCAGCACCATCTCCCCTTTGCGGCGATTTTCATCTTCCAGCACCCAGGCCAATAGCTCGGCCACTGGCGCACCGTGCAATGACTCCCAGGTCTTCGTAATTTCCCGCGCCAACACCACATAACGTTCAGCCCCCAGCTCACTGACCATATCCTGTAAGCTATCGATTAAACGGTGGGTCGATTCGTAGAAGATCAGGGTGCGCGGCTCCTGCGCCAGAGCACGTAAAGCATCGCAGCGCGCCTTGGTTTTCGCCGGCAGAAACCCTTCGTAACAGAAACGATCGGACGGTAATCCCGCTGCGCTTAATGCTGTAATCGCCGCGCAGGCACCCGGTAAGGGCACCACGCGGATACCCGCTTCACGGCAACGACGCACCAGATGATAACCGGGATCGTTGATTAACGGCGTTCCGGCATCAGAAACCAGCGCAATGCTTTGGCCTTCCTGCAATTTGGCCAGCAGCACTTCGGCTTTCTGCTGCTCATTGTGGTCGTGAAGTGCGAACAGTCGCGCATTGATGGCGAAATGTTGTAGCAACAGCCCGGTATGACGTGTATCTTCCGCAGCGACCAGATCGACGCTCGCAAGCACCGTTAACGCACGCTGCGTAATATCACCCAGGTTACCGATCGGGGTAGGAACGATATAGAGCGTGCTGGCAGAAATGTCTGCCCGATCGAGTTGTTTCATTGTTTCATCCGAATTGCCGATTTAATATTGAGCATCTAGAAAAAAACATCACTGGATACAGTATGCTTCCTTCAAAAGTCTTACGTCGTAAAGCAGGACGCTTTGTACCTGTTCTTCTCGCTGGGCTAATTTTAGCCGCCTGTAGCGGTCAGGGACCACAGCAAACGTCTTCCGTCAATGTTCAGGGTCCGATCACGGCCCAGTCTGACTATTACCTGCAACAGGTGCAGCAAAGCAGCGATGATAGCAAGACCGACTGGCAATTACTTGCCATCCGTGCCTTGTTGAAGGAAGGAAAGTATCCACAGGCCAGCGATCAGATCAAACAATTGCCGCAGCAGCTCTCTGATGTGCAGCAGCAGGAATTACAGTTGCTGCGGGCGCAGATGCAGATTGGTCAGCAGGATTTCAACGGTGCACAGCAACTGTTGAGCCAGGTGAAAACCGACGGTCTGTCGCAGGATCAACAGGCGCGCTTCTACGGCCTGCAAATCGCTGCCGCTCAGAATCGTCCCTCGCTGGCATTGCTGCGCGCCTATATCGCTCAGGAACCGCTGCTGAAAGCGGCCGATCACCAGAGCAATATTGACGCCACCTGGCAGGCGCTGACGCAGATGACCAAAGATCAGCTCAACAGCCTGGTGATCAATGCCGACGAGAATACCTTGCAGGGCTGGCTGGATCTGCTCAACACCTGGCATACCAACAGCCAGGACCCGGAAATGCTGAAAGCCGCCATCAAGGATTGGCAAACACGCTATCCGCTCAATCCGGGTGCCAAAACCCTGCCGACCGCCCTGAGTCAGGTGCAGAACTTCAGCAAAGCTTCGACCAGCACCATCGCGTTGCTGCTGCCGCTGAATGGCCAGGCGCAGATCTTCGCCAACGCCATTCAGAAAGGCTTTAACGATGCGAAAAACGGTGTGCTAACCGCCCCGGCCGCAGCCCCACAACCACAGCCGACAGCGACACCGGCGAGCGCGGATGCCAGCGCCCAGCCGCAGCCAGCCGCTGCAACGCCAGATGCGACCGCCAATACCGTAGTCAGCCCGGCCGCTGCTGCCATCACCCCGGATCAAAGCACCCAGCCGCAACCTGCTGCTGCTGCACCTGCCCCGGCAGCCAGCGCAGGTGATAGCAATGCCCAGGTCAAGGTGTATGACACCAGCAGTCAGCCGATTCAGCAGGTGATGCAGCAGGCGCAGCAGGATGGCGCAACCATCGTCGTCGGCCCGCTGTTGAAAAGTGATGTAGAGACTGTCGCTAACAGCAACTCGCCGCTTAACGTACTGGCCCTGAACGAGCCGGAACAGATCCAGAACCATCCGAATATTTGTTACTTTGCGCTTTCTCCTGAAGACGAAGCGCGCGATGCCGCCCACCATATGTGGGATCAAGGCAAACGCCAGCCGCTGCTGCTGTTGCCGCGTAACAGTTATGGCGATCGTGTTGGTAAGGCCTTTGCGCAAGAGTGGCAGACGCTGGGTGGTTCGACCGTGTTGCAACAACGTTTTGGTTCCGTCAGCGAGCTGAAACAGGGTATCAACAGCGGTGCCGGTATCAACCTGAGTGGCACACCGCTGGTGGTGGAACCCGCACAGTCGCAGGGCGTATCGATTGCCGGATTGAACATCCCGGCGCCGCAGACCAGCACCCCGGTAGCCGATACCAGCGGTGGCAGCCTTGATGCGGTGTATATCGTCGCCAACCAGGATGAGCTACAGCTGATCAAGCCGATGATTGCGATGCGTACCAGCAGCCGCAACAATATCGCGTTGTACGCCAGCTCACGCAGCTTCCAGGCCGGTGCGGGTCCGGACTTCCGTCTGGAGATGGATGGCTTACAATTCAGTGACATTCCGCTGCTTTCGGGTAGCAACCCGGCGCTGATGCAGCAAGCGGCGAAGTCGTTTAACAATGATTATTCGCTGGTACGCCTGTACGCAATGGGCATTGATGCCTGGACGTTGGCGAACCACTTTAACCAGATGCGTCAGGTTCCGGGCTTTGCCATTGATGGCAACACCGGCAAGCTGAGCGCCACCCCGGATTGCGTGATCAACAGGAAGTTGGCATGGAACCAGTATCGTCAGGGACAAATCGTTCCGGTACAGTAAATCGCCAGCGCATTGGCGCTGAGCAAGAGCAGCAGGCGCGCCGCTATCTGGAGCGCGCCGGGCTGCAATGGATTGCCAGCAATGTTCGCTGTCGCAGCGGTGAGATTGACCTCATCATGCAGGATGGCGACTGCTGGGTCTTTGTCGAAGTGCGCTATCGACGCGATGCGCGTTTTGGCGGTGCAGCCGCCAGCGTAACGCGTCAGAAACAACAAAAGCTACTCCGTACCGCAGCGCTATGGCTGCTGGGACGTAACGGCAGTTTTGACACGGTAAATTGCCGCTTTGACATCATAGCCATTACCGGGCGCGAGCTGGAGTGGCTGCCCGATGCCTTTCATGCCGATGTGTAGAACCAGGTGGTCTTGTGCAGGACAGAATTAAAGCGTGTTTTACCGAAAGTATTCAGACTCAAATCGCTGCCGCCGAGGCGCTGCCGGATGCCATTTCCCGTGCGGCCATGACGTTGGTGCAGTCGCTGCTGAGCGGTAACAAAATCCTTAGCTGTGGTAATGGCGCGTCAGCGGCCAACGCTCAGCATTTTTCCGCCAGTATGATCAACCGGTTTGAGACCGAACGCCCCAGCCTGCCCGCGCTGGCGCTCAGTGCCGACAACGTAATGCTGACGGCCATTGGTAACGATCGGTTGCACGATGAAATTTATGCCAAGCAGGTGCGAGCGCTTGGCCAGGCCGGTGATGTTCTGCTGGCCATTTCCACCCGTGGCAACACCCGTGACATTATTAAAGCGGTTGAAGCTGCGGTTACACGCGATATGACCATCGTGGCGCTGACCGGCTACGACGGCGGTGAGCTGGCCGGCCTGCTCGGCCCACACGATGTGGAAATTCGCATTCCGTCACATCGCAGTGCGCGTATTCAGGAGATGCATATGCTGACGCTGAACTGCCTGTGCGATTTGATCGATAACACCTTGTTCCCCCACCAGGAATGACTGAAGGAGCTAAGATGAAAGCATTGAACGCTGTCGCCATTCTTTTCACCGCCATGATGTTGCAGGGCTGCGTTGCTGTCGTCGCTGGCGGTGCCGCAGTAGCCACCAAAACCGCCACCGATCCCCGCACCGTGGGCACCCAGGTGGATGACGGTACGCTGGAGTTACGCGTCAGCAACGCGCTGGCAAAAGATGAACAGATCAAAAACCAGGCGCGCGTCGTAGTGACCGCCTATCAGGGCAAAGTGCTACTGACCGGTCAGTCACCGTCGGCGGATCTCGCCAGCCGCGCGAAACAGATCGCGATGGGTGTCGATGGCGCGACTGAGGTGTACAACGAAATCCGTACCGGCCAGAAAGTCAGCCTCGGTACATCCTCTAATGACACCTGGATCACCACCAAAATCCGCTCACAACTGCTGGGCAGCGATCAGGTGAAATCGTCGAACGTGAAAGTGACCACCGAAAACGGCGAAGTGTTCCTGCTGGGTCTGGTGACACAACAGGAAGCGGCAGCGGCGGCGGATATCGCCAGCCGGGTAAGCGGTGTGAAGCACGTCACCACCGCCTTTACCATTCTGAAATAAACCTTCAGGGCGGCATCAGCCGCCCTTTTTTACACCGGTATATCAATCACCAACGCACGTAACGGCGTTTTCGCCTGCAACGTAATCTGCTGTTCTTCTGCCAGAAATGCCCCATCGCCACAGCTTAGCTTTTCCTGATGCGCACTGCTCGCCTGCACATCCACCGATCCGTGGATCGATTGCAGATAGGCGCGTGGACCGTTCAGCTTCACGCTATGTTGCTCGCCGGGAGCCAGCGTTACCTGATGAATCCACACCTGCTGACGCAGCTGTAAACTGCCTTCCGCACCGTCTGGCGAAGCCAACAGGAAAGAGGTCTGCTCGGGCAGCGACATTTTCTGCAACAACGGATTCTCGCGTTCCGGGCACGCCGACAGCCACAACTGCATACGTGTCAGCGGTTGATCTTTGCTGAGATTGATTTCGCTATAGCTCACGCCCTGGCGCGCCGACAACAGCAGCGCTTCACCGGCACGGGCGATAATATGGTTGCCCTCGCTGTCGCGGTACTCCGCCTCGCCCTGTAGTACCAGGTTGAGTACATCAACCTGAGGATAGGTGCGGGGCTGGAAGGCAGCACCGGGTGCCAGCACTTCTTGATTGAGCACGCGCAGTGAGGCATAGCCCATCAGTTTCGGATCAAAATAGTGGCCAAATGAGAAGCTGTAACGCGCCTGCAACCAACCGAAATCGGCCTGGCCACATGCTGACGCGCAGCGGGTTGTCATCATGATTTACCTCCGACGCTCTGCGGGATGATACGACCGCAGGTTTATAGGATTATGGTAAAAGGCTGGACGCCGGATTGTTAGCCAGTTAATCTGCCTGGCATGTTCAAATTTCCTGACAGAGAATCGGCATGGCAAAAGAGCGCGCGTTAACCCTGGAAGCTTTACGTGTGATGGATGCTATTGACCGGCGCGGCAGCTTTGCGGCTGCGGCCGACGAGCTGGGACGTGTACCTTCCGCATTGAGCTACACCATGCAGAAGCTGGAAGAGGAGCTGGATGTCGTGCTGTTTGACCGCTCCGGTCACCGCACTAAATTCACCAACGTAGGACGCATGCTGCTGGAACGTGGCCGCGTGCTGTTGGAAGCCGCCGACAAACTCACCACCGACGCTGAAGCGCTGGCGCGCGGTTGGGAAACCCATCTCACCATCGTCACCGAGGCGCTGGTGCCCACCGAACACCTGTTCCCGCTGGTGACCAAACTGGCGGACAAAGCCAATACCCAGATATCCCTGGTGACCGAAGTGCTGGCCGGTGCCTGGGAGCGGCTGGAGCAGGGGCGTGCCGATATCGTCATTGCGCCGGATATGCATTTCCGCGCCTCAACGGAAATCAACACCCGCAAGTTGTACAGCATGATGAGCGTGTATGTCGCCAGTCCGGATCATCCCATTCATCAGGAAGCCGAGCCACAATCTGAGGTGACGCGTGTGAAGTATCGCGGCATTGCAGTGGCCGATACCGCGCGCGAGCGCCCGGTGTTGACCGTGCAGTTGCTGGACAAGCAACAGCGCCTGACGGTAAGCAGCATGGAAGACAAACGCAAAGCGCTGCTGGCCGGACTGGGTGTGGCGACCATGCCCTATTCGCTGGTGGAGCAGGATATCGCCGAAGGACGTCTGCGCGTGGTGAGTGCGGAATATACCCGCGAGGTGGATATCATTATGGCGTGGCGCCGCGACAGCATGGGTGAAGCGAAAGCATGGTGCCTGCGCGAGATCCCGCGTTTGCTGGCGAAGAAAGGTTAATCAGCAACGCTGACTAACCTTTCCGTGGCGGCGCGATTTATCGCGCAATTCCGTGCGCGATGCAGGAAAAATCCGCGCGATGAATCGCGCCGCTACGAACAATGCATTACGCAATAATCGCGCCGTTACAGGCGACTCAAACAATCCATCGCCACGGCCTTGAAGCTGACAAAATCGCCGCAGTCACGCAACCGGGCGGTTGCGCGTTCGCGCAGGAAAGTGACGAACAGGTCATAAATCGCCATCGCCTCTTCATATTCACTTTTGCTGATGGCCAGCAGGAAAATCACCGAGGCGGTTTCATCGCCCCAACTGATGCCCTGCGGTGCCAGCACGGTGTACACCACGGTTTTCTTCGCCAGCAGACCCAGCGAGTGCGGCAGCGCAATCCCCTCCCCCAGCATGGTGCTAACAATCGCTTCACGTTCCTCAACCGAGGGATAAAAATCGTCTTCCACATAGCCTTCACGCTGAAGCTGGTTGCACAGTTGATGGAACAGCGCCGATTGCGTCATCGGCTGGTCCACCACCAGAAAATGCTGTGCATCGAAGTATTTTTCCAGCATATAAGGCCGGGTACGATCCACCAGCACCAGTTTGCCGAGCTGCTCAAGCTGGAATTCCGTTGGGAACGGCGACATCACCACCACCGGGCTGTTTTTCTCACGCAAGCGGGTGGTGGAGATAACAAAATCTTCATCAATAGCCGCAAGCGCCTCGTATTCACGTAGCGACAGGCGGCCCGTCACCTGCAACTGGGGATACTTACGTAGCAGCATCGCTTCAATCATGCGCAAGGTAGAGTTACCGCTGTCACACACCAGCAGCACCTGGGGGTGACGCTGATAGCCCACATCATAGTGACGCTCCAGCCCGACGCCGATATGCAGCACCAGAAAACCGATTTCGTTTTCGCTGATGCTGTAAGGGGTATATTTCCCCCAACTGGTGACCGCCGCCAGCGTCATGTCGTAGGCCATCGGGTAATGCTGCTTGATATTACTCAGCAGCGGATTGGGGATATGGATCTGGTAACGCACCCGGGTGATCATGGTTTTGATATGGGTGAGCAGATCGGCACGCAACTGTTCATCCTGTTGCAGACGATAGTTGTAGTGCGTGTTGATGTAATTCAGCAGGTAATCGACCAGCGCATCCGCATCATCGGCATTGATGGTGCTGGGGGCCAGCGCCTGAATCTGGCGGGCAGCGATGTTGACGCGCAGCCAGTTCTCTTCCGCCTGAGAGATCGGTTTTCCCACCAGCGGCCGCATCAGGTTAATCAGTTGCTGCGCGGCTTCACGCACCTCCTCGCCGACATCCTCCGCACCCGGATCGTTCAGCGGAAAACCTTCGCTGATGCGCCGTACTGCCACCGCGCAATAGATTTGCAGATAGCGTTCACCTTCATCGCTGAGGCGAATGGCGTGCTGCGAGAAACAATGCTGAAGCAGCGGTTGCAACTGCTCCAGCATGCCGCTGTGTAGCGTTTCCACCGTTAACAGCGGGCTGTCCGGCGTATCCTGGTCGATTTGCCACAGCAAATCAGTCAGGCAGGTGCGAATCGCCGCTTCGCTGCCGAACAGCTTCATTCCGTAACGCGGTTTGGTTTCGATATTCAGATGATAACGCCCGAACCATTCACGCACCTCAGCCATGTCGCTTTGCAGGGTCGCGCGGCTGACAAACCACTCTTCCGACAAATCTTCCAGCTTCAGCGAATATGCAGCGGTGAGAAAACGACTGAGCAGATAACGCACCCGTTCCTGTGAGGTACGCGGCACGCGCAGCGGTGCCGCGGTTTGTGCCTGGAGCTGACCAAAACGCAGCGCGTCCTCCACCTTCAGTTGATAACCCTCGCCACGCGCCAGCACGAACTGCGCACCATGCTGCGCCAACAGCGCGTTAAGCGCCGTGATATCGGTGCGCACCGTGCGAGTGGACACGGAAAAACGTCGCGCCAGCTCATCCTGCGGCAGCGTTTCGGTTTGCAGCGCAGCGAAAAGTTGGGCCAGACGCTGGTTGGGAAATCTCACGGGCTTCACCTGTTACTTAATTGTTACAACAACTTTTTGCACGTTGCCAGAAGCTGACGCACATCGTCAATGCGTGTGTCGCCAGTCGCGCTATCGATAATCGAACTGTAGACGTGCGGAATCACTTTACTGACGCCCGCCTCCAGCGCAATGCGAACAATCTCTTCAAAATTGTCGAGATCAATACCGCCGGTGGGTTCCAGCCAGAAGTTGTTACGCGCACAGGCTTCCGCCACCGCGCGGTACTCCGCTACCGCTTTCAATCCCCCCATCGGGAAGTATTTCACCGAGCTGCCGCCCATGTCCTGCAACAAGCGAATCGCGCTGTCGATTGGCACGATGGCATCCGGCCCTTGCGCACTCAGCGGTCCGGTGGAGATTTTGACCAGGCCCGGCGTGCCGGTGGGGGAAATCAGGCCGTTGACCACGGTGTCATGCTGGCCGAGCAGCGCGCGACTGGTCGCGACGCCGGTGAACACCTGGTTAACGTGTTGCGGTTGCAGCTCAGCTGCAATCTCACTCACCATCGCCGATTGATTGGGATCCCCGGCACCCAGTCCAACCGAAATCGCGTTATCAATCAGCGCAGCATATTCGCGCATATCGGCAATTGCCGCCTCAGTGCTGGCGTAGTTTTTCGACAACACGCCCACCAACACATAACCATCCGCCGCTTCCCAGATATCGCGCGCATTCTGTTTAGAACCCGCCAGCACATTGAGGCACAGACGGCCCTGATAAAATTTTGGAGTCAGAGTCATGCGTGTTTCTCCCCGCTGAGCAGCGCCTCGATGGCGGTAAAAATGGTATGCAGCTGATCGGCGCTGACGCTACGCACATCGGCCTCGATAATGCCTTCATTGGCTTTATAGCCACGGAAATAGATGGCGATAGCGCCGTTTTTCAGTGCCTGCACCAGCTCGCCAGTGGCCCAGCCGGTTTGCGCTTCGTCGAACTTGATTTCGGCACGGGCGATGTCACGTCCGGCAGCATCCCATACCACACGCGCGCTGACGCCGTTCAGGGTGTTGAGGTTGGCGATAAACGGCGTCATTTTTTCCACCATCTCTGCGCCGGTGGTTTTCTCCTGCGACAGATAGTTTTCAATCGCCTGCGTCAGGCCGAGGATGCCCTCTTTGCCGACTTTCATCGCACGACCGATGCCGTTACTCTGGCGCTTCACCCACTCAACATATTGGGTGCGGCCAATCACCAGACCGCTGGTTGGTCCTTCAATCGCTTTCGCCCCGCTGTAGATCACCAGGTCAGCGCCCATCTGGTAGTAGCACTGCAAATCTTCTTCCGCTGCCGCATCGACAATCAACGGAATGCCATGCTTACGCGCCACCACTGCCGCCTGTTCGACACTGAGATGGCTTTTCTGCACGCAATGGTGTGATTTGATATACAGCAACGCGGCGGTCGTCGGCGTAATCGCCGCTGCCAGCTGTTCTGGCGAACATTCGTTGCTGTAGCCTGCCTCCACCAGGCGTCCACCACCCAATGCCACCATGGTGCCAACCGGCGCGCCAAAATTGACGTTATGACCTTTCGGCATCACGATATCGTGCGGCACGCTGAGTGGTGCGGCATGCAGGTTTTCCAGCAGCCAGGCGTTATCTTTCACGATCACCGCCGCCACACTTTGCGCAATGCCCGCCGACGCACAGGAAACCACCACTGCGCTTTCCACCTCAAGCAGTTGCGCGATATACGCCCCGGTTTTATCCACCAGATCTTTCATCTCAAAGTAGTGGTTAAGGCCGTATTTCACGGTATCGACCACGTCTGCTGCCGGGGTCGATACGCCAAGAATGGTCATGCGACCAGAGGCATTGATGACCTGCTTCAGGTCATATTTTTCATAAATCGAAGACATGATTGGCTTTCCCTTCATCTGTCAGATGCCATTGCCCCGCCACCACGGCGGCCAGCGGCACCAGATGTTGCTCACCCAGCACCTGTTCGCCTTCAGCATCGACGAACGGGCGGGCTTCCTCTTTGACGGTAAAAATGGTCAGGTCGGCGTCGTAACCGACCGCCAGGCAACCTTTGTTTTTCAGTCGCAGACCTTCAGCGGCTTTGCGTGTCACGCAGTCGATCACCTGCGGCAATGTCATGCCAATGCTGAAGAATTTCGACATCACATGCGCCAGGCTGTGCACCGGGCCATTGATACGGTTGCGGCAGTAGATATCGGAGCTGATGGTGTCAGGCAGAATGCCCTGCGCAATCGCCTGACGCGCCACCTCAAAGCTGAAGCTGGCGCTGCCGTGGCCGATATCCAGCCGCACACCACGCGCTAACGCATTCTTCACCGCGGCTTTCAGCTCGCCCTGCGGCGTAAGAATGCGGTTGGGTTTGCCGTTGTAGCAATGGGTGATGATGTCGCCGGAAGTCAGCAGATCGGCAATGTCCTCCAGCACCGGCGGGTTGTTGCCGATATGCACCATCAGCGGCAGATCACCCGCCGCCTGCTGGATGGCTTTGGCCCGGATTAACGGCTGGATACCGTTTTCGCCCACTACGCTGCTGCTCATACGCGCTTTGAGGCCGACGATAAAATCGGGACGACGCTGAATAGCCTGCACCACCGCCTCACCGTCGATTTGCGCCATATCGGCCAGCTCGTTTTGCGTGACAATGCCGGTGCGGGCTATGTTGATCAGCGCACGAACGTCGGTCGTGACCTGTCGCGTAAGCTGATAAAAATCGTCAATATCATCAGCGCCGGTGCTGCCGGCATCCACCACCGTGGTGACCCCCTGTGCCACACCGATGGCATCCGCATCGTCGTGATAAATCGGCGATTTGGGATAACAGTGAACGTGGCTGTCGATCCAGCCTGCGCTGAGGTAGTAGCGCCCGGCCAGGTCGCGTTCTTGTGCCGCCTGACCGCTTACGCTACCCAGTGCGGCGATTTTGCCGTCCTGCCACGCAATATCCACCAGCTGTCCGTCGCACAGACGCGCACGACGGAGAATGACATCAAACATACCCCCTCCTTAGAGAGAAACCGGGAAGATCGCGCCCAGCACCATGGCACCGAGAATCGCACCACCGGTAATCGGCTTGTTCCACAGGTAAAACAGCAGCGAACCCGCCAACGAACCAAGACCAATAGGAATTGACGCGGTCATTGCCGACAGGATGATCAACGGACCGAGGAAGCGGCCAGAGGCGTTACCCGCCCCCATCATCACGTCGGCACCGTAGGTGGAGTCGCTCTGATTGATGGTGAACTTACGCGCCAGGATGATGATGTAGCCAATCGCCACGCCAATCACCAGACCGGTTGCCAGCGAGGCGGCGAAGTTCGCGACCGGGAAGACAATGCCCGCGCCCAGTAACAACGCCGGAACCCCCAGACCCACGCCGGTCTGAATCGCCCCGCCGATATCGAGAATCCCCACCAGCGAACCTTCGATGATACGGGCGAACAGGAAGCTGGCACCGAACGCCGCTACCGCGCCGTAGACCCCGGTTTCCATGCCGGAACGCAGCATGGAGACAAACGCCACTTCGTTAAAAGCACCAATGCCGTACAGGTAGTACATATGCGTACCGGCAAACACCCCGGCGGAGAGCAGGCCGACAAAAATCGGGAAAGACCAGTCGGCGTACCAGAACCCTTTGTTTTCGTTCATGCTGATGGCTCCTTATTTGCCGCTGAGGCTGTTGTGAATCATGTCCAGCCAGCCGGGAATACCCAGTTGGAAGGATTGCAGCAGTTTCATGTCAAAGCCGCGGAAGAAACCGCTCAGCACGAACAGCAGCACAATGGCGGTCATCATCACCTTGGTGACTTTGTTCCAGCCGCTCTCCTCGACACCCTTACCGATCAGGATACCCAGAACCAGGCCCGGTACGGCGTTGCCCATAATCAGCTGCGCCAGGCCGCCGAAAATGGTGGCCCAGAAGCCCGATTTCTTACCGGCATCAATCGCTGCCAGCCAGAAAATCACTGGCATCACGGTGTTCACCAGCAGGTTGGCCGCCGGTACCAATACTTTTACCGCCGTAACCTGCAACGCTGCCGGAACGGCAGAAGCGGTGCTGTTCAGGAAGGCGACGACGATCATGCCGATGATGCCGCAGGCAATCGCCATCTTCTTCGGGTTGTGTAGTGTTTCTGCTACGTTGCGGTTTTTCACCATCAGGGCCGCCGCGCCCCAGTTCGGCAGGATGCGATGGTCAACATCCTGAGTGAAGGAACCCGCTGCAACGGATGAAGCCCAGGCGTTAAAGAAAAAGCCGAGACCAAAGGAGAAGTGCGATGCCGGATCGCCCTCACAGGAGTTAAGCTCGCCCAGCGTACGGAACGCGCCCATGCCCTGCGTGGTAGGAGCATGGAACATGCGCGCCGCACCTGCTCCAACGCCAACCCCTACCAACCCGCCAATGATTAACGACTTAAACAAAATAATTAAAAACATGCGTTTACCTTTGTTTTTCGTCTGTTGTTAAGGTGCCGCCGTGAATTCCACCTGTTCGGTATCGATCACGGTGACGCTGACGGTAATCTCCAGCTCCACGCTGTAGTTCCGTCGCTCACGCGCGAGGAAAAAGAACAAAAACTTCTCTGTCTTAACGCGCTCCTGCGCGCGCAGCACCCGGACATCCTGGGGTTCGATGCGCAGCAGAATTTTTTGTGTGGTGCGCAGCACCTGCTGCTGCACCTTACTCAGGGCATCGGCAAAGGCTTTGGCTTTGCTGTCACCTTTGCCCTGTACCGTTACCTGAGTCACGTATTGTTGTTTCATACTTAGCTGCCGTATTTTTTGTTCCAGGCCTGTACCAGCCGTTCACCCAGCTCTTCTTTATCCATAAAACCAAAACCGAGGACATTGGCACCTTCGTTAATCGCCGTGACGCCTTCATCAATCGAACGCATACCGTGCTTTGATTTGTAGCCATATTTGTTCTGCGCGGTAATTGCCCCCGCACCGCCGCTGCCGCAGAAGGAGATGCCGAAATCCGCATTTTCTGCCTTCATGACGTCACCCAGCTTCATATCTGCCGCTACCCCCGGCACCACCACGGCACGCCCACCGGCTTTCTCTACGCCAGCCGCGACTTTTTGCCCTTTACCCAAACGATCACCAATGACTACCGTTACCATGTTCAATTCCTCTTTGATTGCTGACTTAATTCGATCTTGCTACTTCAATGTGGACGGACAGCAACCACGCCTCTTCGCGTGGCAGGTTGCCAAACAGATCCACCACCTGCTGCGCCAGCGCCATGGTCTCGGGCGAGATGTCCTCAAACAGCTCCGCTTCCACTTCCGGTAACGCTTCACCGGTCAGGGAGCGCGAGGCCATTGCTCGCACATGTGAGGCCAGCATCTGCTGCTGCACCGCATTGGGTTCAATGTGGTGCGCGGCATACAGCGCGGCAATCTGCATCATCACGTTATCCGCCAGCGCCTGAATCGCTTCCGGCGTGCTTTGTTTCAGCGGAACAGCTTCACTACTCACCTGGCTCACTCCTGTTTACAGCGGACAATGACAGTTAATTCGCGTTGAGAAGAAATTACGCTGTTCGCTGTTGGCTGTGGAGACGCATCTTTTCCACCTCAAAGTGGAAATCATGCGAGCAACTGTGCGCCAGATCGCAGGATGCACGAATAATGCAAAACGCATCACGTTTTACACAGAATGATGGATTTAACGCATTCAGGCAGTCAGATATGACCAGGGAAATAAGGCCAGCCAATTAGCTGGCCTGACTATCAGCGGAATTTCTTATGGTTGGCGTTGCGAATATCTTCCAGTTTCTTCGCTTCGGTTTTGGCTTCGTCCAGTTTGTTGGCTTTCGCCAGTTGGTCGACCACATCAATCTGGGCGATCAATGAATCAAGTCCGGCATGGAAATCCTTGATCTGGGCGCTATCAGCAGGCTGACCTTCCAGCTTTTCCGGCGTGGATTTTTTGGCATCCTCCGCCGCCTGGCGCATCTTGCCCAGTGCGGTTTGCATCTCCTGCGCATCATCAGTTTTTTTAACCGTGCTCAGGCCATCTTTGAGGGTATCCATATCTTTTTCCAGGTCAGCCGCATATAAGCTGGCACTGGAGAACAACAACGACAGAGACAACATTGCAATCACATGCTTACGCATCGTTTATTCCTTTTTTATTTTACTGACAAAAAAGGCAGCCTTGCGGGCTGCCTTCAGGAAGCGATGTCATTATTGACCGGCGATCTTCATCTCCGGTAGCAGCACCGATCCACACTGGATGTTGCTGCGGGTTTCAATATCGTTGCCGACAGTGACCATATTGCGCCACATATCCTTCAGGTTGCCGGCGATGGTGATTTCGCTCACCGGGTACTGGATCTCACCGTTCTCCACCCAGTAACCGGCAGCACCGCGTGAATAGTCACCGGTAATGGCGCTCACACCCTGCCCCATCAGCTCGGTCACCACCAGGCCACGCCCCATCTGCTTCAGCAAATCTGCAAAGCTGTGGCCCTGACCGGCAATGCGCCAGTTGTGGATACCGCCCGCATGGCCGGTGCTTTGCAGACCGAGTTTGCGCGCGGAGTAGCTGGTCAACAGCCAGTTTTGCAGCACGCCATTTTTGATAATGTCACGCGCCTGAGTGCGTACCCCTTCGCTGTCAAACGGCGTTGAGGCCAGCCCTTTCAGCAAATGCGGTTTCTCTTCGATGGTCAGCCATTCCGGCAGGATCTGCGTGCCCAACGCATCCAGCAGGAAGGTGGATTTACGATAGACGCTGCTGCCGCTGATGGCCCCCACCAAATGGCCAAACAATCCGGTTGCCACTTCCGGGGCGAAAATCACTGGCGCTTGCATGGTGGAGAGTTTGCGTGGCGCCAGGCGTGACAGCACGCGACGCGCGCATTCAGCACCAACCCAATCCGCGCTTTGCAGATCGTTGATATCACGGCCAATGGTGTAGGCGTAATCACGTTCCATCTCGCCGTTCTGCTCGGCAATCACGCAACTGGAGAGCGAGTGGCGGCTGGAGCAGTAGCTTTGCAACATGCCATGACTGTTGCCAAAAACTTTGATACCGACGTGGCTGTTGAAGCTGCCGCCTTCGGTGTTGGTGATACGCTTGTCAGCCTGTAGCGCAGCCTGTTCCGCCTGCGCGGCCAGCTCAATGGCGCGATCGGCATCGATCTCCCACGGATGGTAGAGATCGAGATCCGGTGCCTCGAACGCCAGCAAATCGCGATCCGCCGGGCCAGCATTGGGATCGCTTGAGGTGTAGCGGGCAATATCGATCGCCGCCTGCACGGTGCGTTTGATGGCATCCGGGCTGAGGTCGGTCGAGGAAGCACTGCCTTTGCGATTCTGATGATAAACGGTGATGCCGAGTGCGCCATCGCTGTTAAATTCGACGTTTTCCACTTCGCCGTAGCGGGTACTGACACCGATACCGGTGGTTTTGGTCACCGCCACTTCTGCGCCATCGGTGCTGGCTTTCGCCAGTTCCAGCGCCTGTGCGACAGCCTGTTCCAACACTTTACGTTGTTCTGCAACCTGAGTAGATACGTTCATCGACCTGCCGTCTAATCTTATGTATGAATGTTTTGAGTCTATCAGACTCAGAGAACAATTTCGCAGTCACCCGATAAACTGGTAGGATTAGCCTCTTTTTTTAGGGAGCCAAGAGATGACCAAGCAGCCCGAAGACTGGCTCGATGATGTGCCGGATAATCAGGAAGAAGAAGACGAAGAGATTATCTGGGTCAGTAAAAGCGAAATTAAACGCGATGCCGAGGAGCTGAAGCGCCTGGGTGCCGAGTTAGTTGATCTGGGGAAAAACTCCCTCGATAAAATTCCACTCGACGAAGATTTACGTGCCGCGATTGAACTGGCGCAGCGTATTAAGAAAGAAGGTCGCCGCCGCCAGTTGCAGCTGATCGGCAAAATGCTGCGCGCGCGCGATGAAGATCCGATCCGCCAGGCACTGGATAAGCTGAAAAACCGCCACAACCAGCAGGTTGCGCTGTTCCATAAACTGGAAAACTTACGCGATCGTCTGATTGAGCAAGGTGATGATGTGATGGCCGAGGTGATCAACCTCTATCCGCAGGCGGATCGCCAGCAACTGCGCAGTATGATCCGTAATGCGCAGAAAGAGAAAGCCGGTAACAAGCCACCGAAATCCGCGCGTCAGATTTTCCAGTATTTGCGTGAGCTGGCTGAAGCACAATAAGCTTCAAACTGCTGAACCGTAACGGCGCGATAAATCGCGTAATGCTTGTCAGTTAAGCCTCAGTCATGCCGGAACGCATAGCGTTTCGGCCTCTTTTTTACCGCCCGTGGATAATGCCTCTGCCTTCGCTTCGGAAGCACGAAGCTTCCTGCCATCTCCATTATTTCATTTATTATTCGCGGGATTTTTCCCGGTGCTACGGCGGGCAGGATGCTTAGCTGGCCCGTCAGATAAAGCGCGGCCTGCTTAAAGCCCATCTGATAAGGTTCCACATTCTTCAGGCTGTAAGCCATCTGCGCCATCATAAAGCGCAGGAGATTGTACGCCAGTGCAACGCCCCATAACTCCTGTCTCACCAGCTCCGGTTTTTTACTTCTCAGCGTCAGTTCATTGTTCAGTAGATGCTGTTTCATCTCCCGGAAGCCATGCTCGATTTCCCAGCGATACCCGTAAAGCTCAACGATATCCGCCTTCGGATAACGACGCGCATCGCACATCGAGGTCAGGATTTGTACTGTTTTCCCGTTAACCTGCTTGCTTATCAGCCGCGCCGTCAGTGTCTCCGGCGCATCTTTCCATTTTTTGCGCGCCTGCCACGACAGGTCGAACTCTACCAGCTCGTGGCCTTTGTCCAGCTTTTTCAGAACCCGGTACTTTGCATCTTTACGCAATGGAAGCATCCAGTGTCGCCCTGTCCCGGATGTCTGCCAGTAGTGCAGCAGGCCGAGCGCATAGAAGCCTTTATCCAGTATAGTCAGTGAGTTATCGGGAGTCTGTTTCACCAGCCCGGCGGCAAGGTCAACTTCGCTGGTTTCTGTCACACTGCCAAAACTCACACCTGACAGCAGATGGCTGGTCACTTCCATCTGGCAGACCATGCGTAACTGCGGCCAGTCAGAGCGGCTGTGTATATTTGCCGTTCGTCCAAAAGCGGCATCGTTTTCCGGCGTATCGGGCGCACGCCATAGCGTGCCATCGACGGCCAGCAGGGTCAGACCATTCCAGTTCGACAAGGGTGTTTTGTCGAACCAGAGCTGGCGGGACTTCTCAAAAACCAGACGAACAACATCTTCACCGAGTCGCTGACGCGCCTGCACCACGGCGCTGGGCGCGACAAAAGGACGTTTACCCGGTAACACGATATCCAGATGAGAAACAATCTGGTTCATGGAAAGCGAACGAAACAGGGACATGCCGGTAACAGCCCAGACCATCATATCCATTGGGAGGCGGCGTTTTCGCAGAGTCACGACACCGGTATCAACCAGACATTCATCAATGAGTTCGGGTGAGAGCAGATCGGAAAGCGCAGAAAATTCTTTCGGCGTAAAGTTCAGGACGGTATCGAGAGCCTGGCTGAGTAACATAAAAAAATCCGTAATCCCCGGGAGATTACAGATTTTTGCAGAACTACAGGATCGTTCAATCGATCATTTCATGCTTAACTGATCGGCATTACGCGATAAATCGCGCCGTTACGGATTAACGACCCAGCCTCTCCAGCAGTTTCTGATGGATCCCACCAAACCCGCCGTTGCTCATCACCAGGATGTTATCGCCCGGCTGTGCCACCTTCGCCACCATCTCCACCAGCGTATCGATATCCGCGCTCCAGTGCGCAGGCTGGATACAGGCATCAGCCACGTCCGACACCTGCCACGGAATATGGTGTGGCTGGAACAAGAACACCTCATCCGCACGTCCCAGTGACGGAGCCAGTTCATTCTTACTGACGCCCATCTTCATGGTATTGGAACGCGGCTCCAGCACCGCCAGAATACGTGCCGTGCCGCCGACTTTGCTACGCAGCGCAGCCAGGGTAGCCAGAATTGCCGTGGGGTGATGAGCAAAATCGTCATAGACCTTGATGGCATTCACTTCACCACGCAATTCCAGACGACGGCGCGCGTTGATAAAGCGCCCCAGCGCTTCGCCCGCATCTTCGGGTTTCACACCGACATGACGCGCGGCGGCTATCGCCATCAGACCGTTATGCATGTTGTGTTCGCCCACCAGGCCCCAGCTCACTTCCGCCACTTTGGCGCCATCGAGCCAGACTTCCCAGCGTGAGGCATCCGGCGTCAGTTTTTTCGCCTGCCAGTGGCCGTTGTCGCCCACCGTTTCCTGCTCGCTCCAGCACCCCATCGCCATCACCTGCTTCAGGTTGTGATCGTGTTCCGGCAGCAGGATCTTCCCCTGGCCCGGCACGATACGGATCAGATGATGGAACTGTTTCTGGATCGCCCGCAGATCGTCAAAGATATCCGCATGATCGAACTCCAGATTGTTAAGAATCAGTGTGCGCGGGCAGTAATGAACAAACTTGGAGCGTTTGTCGAAAAAGGCGCTGTCGTACTCATCCGCTTCGATAACGAAGAACGGGCTTTTTCCTAATTTTGCTGATACATCGAAATTTCCTGGCACACCACCAATAATGAAGCCAGGTTCAAGGCCACAAGCCTCCAGAATCCACGCCGCCATGCCGGCTGTCGTGGTTTTGCCGTGAGTACCGGCCACTGCCAGCACCCAGCGGTCACGCAGCACATAATCGTGCAGCCACTGTGGACCAGAGAGGTAGGGAATGTTGCGTTCCAGCACAGCTTCCACACAGGGATTTCCGCGTGTCATGGCGTTACCAATGATCACCATATCGGGTGCAGGATCGAGCTGGCTGGCATCATAACCTTCCGTTAATTCAATGCCTTGCTGCTCCAGCAAGGTGCTCATTGGCGGATAGACATTGGCGTCAGAGCCGGTCACCTGGTGGCCCAGCGAGCGGGCCAGCATCGCCAGGCCGCCCATGAAAGTGCCACAAATCCCAAGGATGTGAATACGCATAAATTTGTTCCATTACTCATAAGTCCGGCGCTCAGTTTAACCCCGAGTGCAAGTGGAAGAAACGGATTTGGCCTATGGTTTTTGAAGTTCAATCGGCTAAACTGCGTACGCATACGTTGGCAGTTTGTTACAGTGGCTGCCACTCCATCGTAGATTCAGGGAATGTGTTATGAAAACGTTAGGCGAATTTATCGTCGAGAAGCAACACGACTTTCCTCACGCCACAGGTGAACTGACGGCGCTGATTTCAGCCATCAAGCTGGGAGCTAAAATTATCCACCGCGACATCAACAAAGCGGGTCTGGTGGATATTCTTGGCGCCAGTGGCGTGGAAAACGTCCAGGGTGAACAGCAGATGAAGCTGGACCTGTTCGCGAACGAAAAGCTGAAAGCGGCACTGAAAGCGCGCGGCATTGTGGCTGGTATCGCCTCTGAAGAAGAAGATGAGTTCGTCATCTTTGAAGGCGTTGAGCACGGTAAATACGTGGTGCTGATGGACCCACTCGACGGTTCTTCCAACATCGACGTTAACGTTTCCGTTGGCACAATCTTCTCGATCTACCACCGTGTTTCACCGCCGGGAACACCGGTTACCGAAGCTGACTTTATGCAGCCGGGTCACAAGCAGGTTGCCGCAGGTTACGTGGTCTACGGTTCGTCTACCATGATGGTGTACACCACCGGGGTTGGCGTTCACGCCTTTACTTACGATCCGTCACTTGGGGTATTCTGCCTGAGCCACGAACGTATGACCTTCCCGGAGAAGGGCTATACCTACTCCATCAACGAAGGAAACTACATTCGCTTCCCGCAGGGCGTGAAAAAATATCTGAAGTTCTGCCAGGAAGAGGATATTGCGACTAAACGTCCTTATACCTCACGCTACATCGGTTCACTGGTGGCAGATTTCCACCGTAACTTGTTGAAAGGCGGAATTTATCTCTACCCAAGCACCGCCAGCCACCCGAAAGGTAAGCTGCGTTTGCTGTACGAATGCAACCCAATGGCGTTCCTTGCCGAGCAGGCAGGCGGTAAAGCCAGCGACGGTAAACAACGTATTCTCGATATTCAACCAGAAACCCTGCACCAGCGCTGCCCGTTCTTCTGCGGTAATGACGCGATGGTGGATGACGTCGAGCGCTTCCTGCGTGAATTCCCGGATGATCACCAGGGCTGATTGCTAGCATAAAGTCGCGGCGCGATTTATCGCGCCGCGATGGTTTTAAGCAGTGGCGATACGAAACTGCGCCATTGATGCCTGTAGCTGCTGCGATTGCGCTTCGAGCGATTGGGTTGCCGCACTGGCTTCCTCCACCAACGCCGCATTCTGCTGCGCCACCTCGTCCATTTGCGTCACCGCCTGATTGACCTGCTCAATACCGCGACTCTGCTCTTCAGAGGAAACCGAAATCTCCTTCATCAGCGTGGTCACGCGCATCACCTCACTGGAGATTTCATCCATCGTTTCACCCGCCTGCGTCGCCATGACGCTGCCCTCTTTGACACGGGTTTGCGAGTCGCTGATCAGCTCACGAATCTCCTTCGCGGCGGTGGCACTGCGTCCCGCCAGGGTACGCACCTCATTTGCCACCACGGCGAAACCACGCCCCTGTTCACCCGCGCGGGCCGCTTCCACTGACGCGTTCAGGGCCAGAATGTTGGTCTGGAATGCGATGCCATCAATCACGCTGAGAATATCGGCGATGCGATCGGAGCTGTGGGTGATTTCCTGCATCTTCTCAATTACATAGCACACCACTTCTGCGCCACGATCGGCGGTGTCAGAAACGCTGTTCGCCAATTGATGCGCCTGCTGAGCATTGCTGGCGTTGAGTCGTACCGTGGCGGTGAGCTGCTCCATGCTGGCAGCAGTTTGCTCCAGCGACGCTGCCGACTCCTCAGTACGCTGGGAAAGGTGCACCGTCCCGGCCGCCAGCTCACGGCTGCCGACATCAATTTGCAGGCTGGCTTCGCGCACCTGGCTGACGGAATCGCGCAGGGCCAACTGCATCACCGCCAGCGCCTGATTCAGGCGTCCCAGCTCATTGTGGGTGGTTTCGGGCAAGGTTTGTGACAGATCCCCTTCAGCTACCCGTTGCAGATGGCCAATCGCACTTTCCAGCGGTGTCAGCAACAGTCGACGCAGGATCTGCCACGCCAGTACGATCAACACCACCGTCAGCACCACGGCAATGCCAATCAGGATTTTCATCTGCGTTTCATTACGCGCCGCCTTCGCCAGGCGATCAGCAGAGACTTGATCGGCGTACAAGCTGAAATCGTTCACCGCTTTGGCGTAGTTGGCCGCCAGAGTGGAGAGGTTGCCTTCCAGTACCGTGTAATATTCATCGGTGTACTGCTTTTGCAGCGCATCCATCATCGGCGCAATACCTTGTTGCAGATAAGCGCCAAAGCTGGCTGCCACCGCATCAGCCAGGATTTTGCCCTGGGCCGTCACGGTGCCAGCATCGACAAAATCCTTCAGATGCTTTTGCGAGGTGACAACATCAGCCTGGGCCTGTTTGGTCACTGCGGCCCCCTCATCCAGCAGGCCAATTTCGATTTTGCGCACCGCCAGCGCACCACTGGCGCGAGCACGCATCAGATCAGCGTTGCTTTGATACAGGCTATTGAGTTCAATGCCCTGAATACGATTGATCACATCCAGCGACTGATTGCCGGCATTGATGGCGTAAATTCCCAGGGTGCTGACCGCCAACAGCAGCAATGTCATAAAGGCGAGTAGTGTGAGTAGACCGGTCCGTACTGATAAATTTTTGATCATGTTAGTACCCGTGTGTGTAGAAAAAGGCAGAAATCCAGCAGCCCTAAAACGGATAAGTTATCGGCAGTCACCTCGCTAAACTTTAACCATTGTTGATGGTCAATCTACTGATGATCACCTGTTCTTCAATAATGCTAACGTTACTCCAACCCCGATTGAGGAATTCCAGAATGAAAAAATGGCTCCCGGTTGCCTGTCTGTTGCTGAGTGGTTATGCGGGCGCACAGGACAATCTCATCGATCAGAAATTGCAGCGTTGCCTGAACCGTGAATCCAGTACTGTCGGGATGTCTCAATGTTATGACGCAGCTAATAAGGCGTGGGATCAGGAGATGAACAACCAGTACAACCAAATGATGAAAAAATTAACTGGTGCACCTAAAGCCAAATTAAAAAACGCCCAGCGTGCCTGGCTGGCTTATCGTGATAGCTGGCTTGATGCCAGCAAGAGCTACTTTTCCGCCAATCAGGGCACTATGGCCATGCTTTCGCTTGGTGCACAAGGGGTCGATTTGGTACGCAATCAGGCACTGATGCTGCAATCTATTAACAAAGGCAGTTGCGCGAATCCCGATGATTGTTGATAAATGGGGGCGGTAAAAACCGCTTCGCGTTGGCAATTGTCAACGCCCCATCAATTCTCAGGGAGAAATCATGGCTGCTTATGCCTCGACCATCATTCTGATTTGCCTCGCCGTTCTGAGCTATTTCGTCCACAACAACGCCGTCACCATCTCCATTCTGATTCTGTTGGCGATTAAAATTACCCCGCTGGCGCAGTTCTTCCCTTATGTCGAAAAACAGGGAATTCAACTCGGGATTATTATTTTGACCGTGGCGGTCATGGCACCGCTGGCCAGTGGATCGCTGCCAGCGTCTTCGTTGATTAAATCTTTTGCCAACTGGCAATCGATTGTGGCGATTCTGGTCGGGGTGTTTGTGGCATGGTTGGGGGGGCGCGGCGTGCACTTTATGAGCGCGCAACCCTCGGTGATTGGCGGCTTATTGATTGGGACGGTGATTGGTGTGGCGTTCTTCCGGGGCGTTCCGGTCGGACCATTGATTGCTGCGGGCATTGTCTCGCTGTTTGTCGCAGCGAAGTAACCGGCTGGACCATTCCGAAACGCCAAAAAGAGGGCATACTTTCGGAGTCAGTTGGCTATAATAGCCGACACTCAACTTACGACTAATGAAGGAAAGCCAGATGAGTTTGAACCAGGTGCCCGCAGGTAAAGATCTGCCAGAAGATATCTATGTCATCATCGAGATCCCGGCCAATGCCGATCCGATCAAATATGAAGTAGACAAAGAGTCTGGCGCCCTGTTTGTAGACCGTTTTATGTCTACCGCCATGTTCTATCCGTGCAACTACGGTTACATCAACAACACCCTGTCTCTGGATGGTGACCCGGTTGACGTACTGGTGCCGACCCCGTATCCGCTGGAGCCGGGCTCCGTTATCCGTTGCCGTCCGGTTGGCGTGTTGAAAATGACCGACGAATCCGGTGAAGATGCCAAACTGGTTGCGGTTCCGCACACCAAACTGAGCAAAGAGTACGATCACATCAAAGATGTGAACGACCTGCCGGAACTGCTGCGTGCGCAGATCACCCACTTCTTCGAGCACTACAAAGATCTGGAAAAAGGCAAATGGGTGAAAGTTGACGGCTGGGACAACGCAGAAGCCGCCAAAGCTGAGATCATTTCCTCTTTCGAGCGCGCTCAGAAGAAATAATCTGTAAAGCGAGCGGAAGACATCCTGTAAACAGGCCCGATTTTCGGGCCTGTTTTTTTTCGTCTGTCCTGCCTAACGCTGGCAACCCTGCAACGTAAAGTCGACCGTCAGGCGATTTTGATACTTATACAGATCATAATCCTGATGGTGGGCAATGCGTTCTCCCTGACACAATCCCTCGTGCAGATTCTCATTCGTCACGGTAAGGTCGTCTTTCAACGGGTTAAGCACCTGATAACCTTTCAGCGCCATATACGGGAAAGGGAACCACCAGTTGGCAAAATACTCTGGAATCAGCACACCCAAAACCGGATAGTTTCTCAATGCATTTTTATACACCTGGGCACGAGGTGATGTCCCAACAAACTGCATATAAAAGTTTTGATCAGCGAGCGTCGCGGTATCATTTTTCAACTGATAAACGACACCCTGATTAATATTATCCTGCTGTTTGATCGCGTTACCGTAAACATAAATACTGGTCACGGCGTAAAGCAACGGCACGGCCATAACAGCGAAAACAAAACACATTTTCCCTCGGAATGCCCATGCCATCAACGTGGCGCTAAACAACATAAACCCACTGATTGAAAGCAAAGCGCGCGGGACGAGCAGCGCATTTTCCAGAAACAACAAGTTACCGGCAATCATCACAAACGCGACCGGGGGTAATAGCAGTGCTAATAAACCGATTGCTATGCGTGAATGCTTCATCCCGGCTCTGATATAACGCAGTGCAATAACTGCGGCGGAGATAACGGCCAGAATAAGAATGGCAACCAGCACCGCCATTCCTTTACCGTCTTTATAGAAGGTCTGATTAATGAAATCCCAGTAAGCCTGTACGTTATGATTGATGGTCAGCCATAACTGATTACCTGCGATATTCGGGTGATTAGCCGGGTGATCGCCTGAGAATGTCGATGGCAGTACAATCTTCAAATAAATTATCGATGCCACCAGCACTTCCACACCACGTTGCAGCAAAGACATAAAGATAACCGCAGGACGATCATTATTTATTATTTGCCTGAACGTCACCACCAGGGCCATCATCACCGCAACATTGACGGCAATCTGATAAAGGCTATAAATTGCGATAATGATTGCAATACCAATAACAAAACGAACGATTCTGTTTAAAGGTGGCAAAAGCACCCACGCTAAACTTAGCGCCAGGGCACAACTTAGTGTCAATACATCAAAACGGTAGGAGAAAACTTCCGCAAGATAAGGGTTTGCAAAAAAGCTCAGGGTCGCTAATGCACCAATCCAGCCCGGCAAAGAACTGAAGTTTTGTTTATGATAAAGAGAGAAAACGAAGGCCAGCAGCGCAATTGAAATGATTAATGGAAGTGGGAATATATCCGCCACATGACTACTCAGAAACATCATTTTCATAATGATGTCAGCCAGTGGCCTGCCATCTCCTCCCCAATTAGTATACCCGAGCGTCGCTCTCCCGTTATCATCAATATAATAAATATTAGCGATAAGCAATGGCAGACAATAAAGAAAAGCAGCAACAAGATAACTATTATAATACTTTTTCATTTCCCTTCTCGTTTATATTTTTGTCCCAACCTGTGAACGGGATGACTCACCACACCAGACCAATCGCTTGTCTATCTCCCCGGTCTGAACTGTAAAAAAGGGCCATGTACGACATGACCCTTTTTAATAACTGTTAACCCTTCAGGTTACTCATCCTTTGGCAGATCCTCGCGCTGCAACCAGTCACCGCTCGGGATACGAGTAAGTCCTTTGATTGAGCGCTGATAAACGTAAAGCCAGGCGCTGCCATAAGGCGTCTGGATCAATTGGCGTTTATATTCGCCATTCCTGGTGCGCAAAGCATCCAGCTCGCCCAGGGTGCTGGCGTCGATGCGATAGACTTCGCAATAGACGCTTCCCTCCCCTTCAACCACGCCCGGGTAGTGACCCAGATTGTAGAGTTCAAACCCTTCAATCTGATGGTCACCAAGCCATTGCGCATTCGTCATCCAGTGACTGTTTCCTTGTTTGCGCCGTAAACTGCCGTAGACAATTATTCGCATTGCTAAAACTCAAACTGATAGAGCAAATCCAGTGCCTGATCAACGCCAGACACGGCTTCCAAATAGAGTTTGGGCATCAGGCGATAACGCAAGGTTAAGGTCGCCAGTGAATCAAATATGCCAACACCGTATTTTACTTGCAGACCCGGCAACACATAACCACTTACCTGCACCTGCTGGCTGTCGCCAACACCGGTGGTATCAAGCGCAAGGTTACTGACGCCAAATGTCTCCCCGATTTTACCCATAACCTGCCCACTTTGTGCAACCCCCAGGCCAATTAACGCAGAAGTTAGTGCATTGCTGTCGCCGTTGGCATCGAGTCCCTGACCACGCAACAGATAAGAAAGCGCCTCCTGCTGCGACATCGCCGGGTCGGAGAAGATTTCAACTTTAGGTTCATCGGCTAACCCGGTTACGCGAATCCCGGCGGTGACATCATCCTCAGTCGATTCCGGGTTGCGGATAGCTTCGAGGTTCAGATAGGGCTGATCAGGCGGTCCGGCGAATTGCAACTCGCCTTTGCGTACAATCAGATCCTGACCGTAAGCACGAAAACGACCGTCCGGGATATTAATCTGGCCGTTCAGTCCAAGACCGGTTTTATCCTGCACCAGCTTCAGGTCGCCATTCAGCTTCGCTTTCAGGCCGAAGGCTGACAAACGCACATCGTTTCCGACGTGGATAACCAGATTGCTGTTGATCGGGATGGCGTTGGTTTTCGGCTGAATCGGTTTCAGATTCTGGTCCAGCATCACTTCGTCCGACGACACGCCAGTTGCACTTTCCGGCACTTCCTGCACGGTGATGCGCGCCCAGGGAATATCCACCCGGCCATCAAGATTGAAAGCCGCTGGCGTCGCTTCAAACACCAGGTCTGGCGACACATCCATACGCACCATTGGCGGTACGGTGACGCGTACCCGGCTGCCCTGCGCGGCAATACGCGCACGCCAGTTATCGAGCTGGCTCCAGTCAGCATTGCCGTTAAGGTTGATATTGCCTTGGGCGGTCTGGATCAAGCCATTGAGGGTCGAACTCATCCCGTTAAATACCATGTTGAGGTTAGCTTCGGTGAGGTCAACCGGCATAAAGCTGGCTTCAACGTCCACGCCACTCAACGCCAACTGGCCGAACACCTGCGGCTGTTGCAGATTGCCGCCGAGCCGAAGGGCGCTGTTGAGATTGCCCTTGATCTTCTCGCCCTGCATCAATGCCGGGTTGAACATTGCCAGCGAAATATTGCTGATGTTGACGTTACCCGATAGCTGACGACGTTTCTCGGGGTCAGCGATTTGCACATCGCCACTTAACTGCCCGTTATTCACAATGCGAATTAGCCAGTCGAGCCGGGCACGACCGTTGTGCATGGCGGCATTGAGGTTCAGGGTGTCGAAAGCAATCGGCAACGTATTACCCTGCACATCCTGTTCGACTTTCACGCCATTGCCCTTCAGTGCAACGGTGCCGGTCGGCAGTGCGCCGTCGGCCGTCCAGTTCACGCGTGCATCACCGCTGAATACGCCGGTCAGCTTAGTTTCATCGGTCAGGAAAGGTTTGATCATCGCTAAATCAAAACGACTCAGCACCACATGGGCGTGACCACTGGCACCCGCTTCAATCGGCTCCGGCACGCATACCTGCGCATTCGGGTTTTGCCAGCAGTGTGGCCCGATAGTCGCGGTTTGTTTGCTGTTGAGATAATCAATCGCCATCGCCCGCGTCAGACGCCACTCGCCTACCGGGGTGTCGAAGCGGGTATTGTTCAACGTCCCCTGCCAGTGCTGCGTTTTGCGGTCAAAGCTGCCGTTGAGCGCCAGCTGACCGGAAACCGGCTCACCCTGCACGTTCAGTTTCAACTGATGCTGCTTTTCGTTGCCGTCAGCATTGAGCGTGAGCAGATTGATCGCCAGCGTATCCTGCTTCAGTTGCTCAACGCGCAGTTGCAGTTTACCCGCCACCTGGTCGCTGGATTTCACGTCCCCCTGCAACGCAACACGCGCAATGCTCAGCGCCTGCCAGCGCAAGCCGGTAGCGGTAAGGTCAGCCAGCACCTGCGGTGCCTGTAGCGTTCCTCGTGCCTTGATGTTGCCTTTCACCACACCGCCCAACCCAGGCAGCGCATTGTCGAGGTGCGGCGCATCAATGACGGCGTCCAGATTCAGTGCATCACCCAGCTCGCCTTTGACATCAACATGGTTACGCCCCAGCACCAGATTGATTCCGGGGATTTTCCACTGGTTGTAGCTGTTGCCGGTGAGAGAACCATCGGCGCTGACCGCATTATTTTTCACATTCCCTTTCAGCTGTAGCTGCGGCACGCTCAGCTGCCAACTGCCGCCGTACAGGCTACCGCGTGTGGCGATTTTGCCATCCAGCTTCGCTGGCCACTCCGGGTATTGTTTGGCGGTGTTGATGCCGGATAGCGTCAGTTCACTGTGCCAGCTGATCGCTTTGCTCCAGTCCACCAGCGCGGTCAGGTCGATATTGCCCTGCAACGCCGCCACCCGCAGCTTGTCGAGGTTGAACTGCTGCACATTGCCTTTGCCGTCGAGTGAGATGTCAGCAGGTGGGACACCTTCTCCTTTCACCGCCGTACGCAATGACATCACGTAATCGGTGGCTTTGCCTTTAAACTGATAATCCAGCTTATCCGCCTGATACTGCACCGGGCCGGTCAGCGGCCAACGCAGTTGCGGGCTGGTAAGTTTCAGTGACAACGGCAGCCCCACCACCGCAGGCTGGGCGGCAGCATCTAACTGCGCCTGCACCGGGCCAGAGAGATTAAGCGCCAGCTTTAACTCATCACGCAGCGCGCCGCTCAGGTTCAGTTTGATCTTCTCCCCTTTAATCGGGTCAAGATTCACCGCACCGCTGAGCGCAAAATTGACCGGCCAGTTATCGGCCAGAGTGGCCTCACCGCTGGCGTTGACCTGCCCCTGGGTGGAATCCACATCGAAGGTTTCCAGTTGCAGATGGCGATCGTTCGTCTGGGCTTTCAGCAGCAGGCTGTTGATGGTGACATCGGTATCGCCGGTCAGTCGCAGTTGTTTACCGCTCAGCTCCTGCACGGTGATATCCAGCGGCAGTGTAAAGTCCGGTAACGCAGGCAGTAGCGGTTGAGCAAACATCGCCTGTAGCGTCTCGCCCAGCGGTTTCTCTTCCGGCTGCGGTTGCTGAACTTTCGGCTGCACCACCTGCTCATCGACGACTTTGGCTACTTTAGGCAGCGCAATCAGCAGGCTTTCAATATGGGTTGGTGTCAGTGTCAGCGCACGCTCCTGCCAGTGCAGGCCGGTAGTGAAATCCAGCAGCGAAATCGCCGTGTCATCCACTTTGACATTGATGTTATGCAGGCCGACTTTGCTGAGGGTGATCGGATAGGGGGTGCTGAGATTGGTCGTCCCGCTCTCCGGCTCCGGCGCAGGCGCACTAGCCGGTGCCATTTTCTTACTATCCACCACCACGCTGACATCCTGCAATCCGATGTCATCGACACACACCGAGGAGTGCAGCAGACAATTCAGGTTGAGCGCCAGATGGAAGCGTCCGGCATCCACGCTGACGCCCGGCATTTCATACTTCACGCCACTGAGCGTCAGATCGCGCCAGCCACCTTCGACTTTGTTGATGGATAATCCCGGCACCCAGCGATCGGCCCCTTTCAACAACAGATGCAAACCCGGTGTGGTGCCAATCAGAAACGCCACGCTGCCGAGAATCAGCAGCAGAAAAATACCAAAACCTATCAGGACCTTTTTCCACAGCTTCATAGTTCAGGCCCCAGTCCGATATAAAATTGCAATCCATGCTCCTCATCATCACCAATCGGACGAGCGATATCGAGTTTGATTGGCCCGACCGGAGAAGCCCAGCGCACGCCAAAGCCCGCGCCAGTTTTAAAGTTGCTTTGTTTGATGTCGTTCACCGCTTCGCCGGAGTCGATGAACACCGCTCCCCACCATTTTCCGGTCACGTTGTATTGATATTCGAGAGAACCGGTCGCCAGTTTCGAGGCGCCGGTCAGCTTACCGTTGTCATCGCGCGGTGAAATTCCCTGATATTTGTAACCGCGAATGCTGCGGTCACCCCCGGCGAAGAAGCGTAAGTCGGGCGGGACTTTTTCAAAATCGTTGGTCTCAATCCAGCCAAGATTGCCGCGTAGCACAAAGCGATTCTTCTCACCCAGCGTGCGGATCCAGACGTTTTGCGCCTGTAAGATCAGGAAGTCGACATCTGAACCCCAGGTGGTATCCGACACATCTGCTGAATAGCGCTGGGAATCGCCCCAGTTTGGCATCAAGCCACCACGCGAACGGGTACGGCTAAGGCTGACGCCGGGATACAGCAGCATGGTGGTGTTGGTGACGCTACCCTGGGTAAAGTGGTCGAGACTCCAGCGCAGGTTGACGGCTCTTTGCCAGCCGCTGCTGCTGTCCCAGTTACGTGACACGCCAAGCGTGGTGGTGTCAGCTTTGGTATCGTTCAGGTCGGTGCGTTTTACCCCACCGGAGAAGGTATAATATTGTTCCAGCGGGCTTTTCAGCAGCGGGACTTTATAGCTGAGATCGAGCTGCTGTTCCGGCGCGGAAATATAGGCGCTGGTGGTCAGGCTATGACCGCTGTCATTAATCCACGGCTTTTTCCAGGTGCCTTTCAGACGCGGCCCGACATCGGTGGAGTAACCGATACCGGTTTCGATGGTGTTTTCCGTGCGCGGAGAAACAACGGCATTGAGCGGCAACACTTTGGTTTGTCGCCCTTTATCAAATTCGGGTGCCACCACGACCGAGTTGAACCACCCCGTGGCGGAGAGACGGCGGTTTAGTTCTGCCAAATCGCGCGAGCTGTAGGGATCGCCCTCTTTAAACGGCACCAGATTGCGCAGATAGGCTTCATTAATCTGCGATCCCTGAAAAGTTACATCACCAAAGCGATAACGTGGGCCGCTGTCATAGTCGATGTTCCAAAACGCCTCACGACGCTCCACTGACACGCCAAGCTGGCTCTGCTTAAAGTCACCGTCGAAATAACCATTACGCAGCGCCAGGCTGGAGAACCCGCTTTTAAATTTGTCGTAATCACCATGATTGAGCTGAGTACCCACCTTCGGGGTGCCCTGCTTAACCCAAGCTTTGTAGTCGGGATCGTTTTTCGCGGCGCCTTCCACCACGATGGTACTGCCGCCAATCTTGACAGGCTCTCCGGCCGTGACGCGCGCGATTAATACCGGGCGTCCCCCCTGCGGCGGTGCCGGACGCGATTCGAAATCAATCTGAGGCTCATAGTAACCCAGGGCGCGTAGCCCCTCTTTAACCGCTACGGCAACACGCGCGCGGAAACGACCGTCGTTGGAAACCTCGTCGCTACCAATGGTGGAGAGGCGCGCCCTGACGTTTTTCTCTAAATCCCCGGATAAGCCTTCCAGCTGCAATCGCACCTTGGCCGCATGAAGGGCAGGTGCGACCAGCAACAGGCTGGCCATGCAATAAATATGAAATCGTGGCACGCTTACTCCTGTTAATAATGCCTGCCCCTATTCCGCAGGGGCATTTTTTTGTTTCGCGGGTAAAACCCGTGCAGGCATACCCATCAGCATAGCCGCTCTTTTCCCCGAACAGCTGCGTAAAAACGGCAATTAAGCCAAATCGTGTCTATTGTCGGCAAATGACCGGAGCGATACAACAACGAAGCGGCGCTTCTGCGGGTTCTTGACAAGCACTCAGACTAATCTTAAGCGCTGTTACGTCTCCGCTGGCGGCATGATGAGCGCTGCTGCTATAATCACCGTCCGGCAGGCATCGCCTGCTTTCATTTCTGCCCCGACGTTTACTGACTTGTCGAATTGGCGCAGACATTTTTGGCACGGATAGCCCTGTTTGACTGGTAAGTACCGGATGTACGCCCTTTCTGAGCTGCCCAGGCCAAAAATGACAAGTGATTAACCCAACGGACCATTTATGCTCGATAGCTTACTTGTCATTCTTTTACTGATTATTATCAGTGCCTTTTTTTCTCTGTCGGAAATCTCGCTGGCGGCTGCCCGCAAGATCAAGCTTAAACTGCTGGCTGATGAAGGAAATATTAATGCTCAGCGTGTCCTGAAGATGCAGGAGACGCCGGGTATGTTCTTTACCGTGGTGCAGATTGGCCTGAACGCGGTGGCGATCCTCGGTGGTATCGTCGGCGATGCGGCCTTCTCCCCCGCTTTTAACTCGCTGTTCACCCGTTTTGTCTCGCCAGAGCTGGCCGATCAACTGAGCTTTATTTGCTCCTTCACCATCGTCACCAGCATGTTCATTCTGTTTGCCGATTTAACCCCGAAACGGGTTGGCATGATCGCGCCGGAAGCCATTGCGCTGCGTATCATCAATCCGATGCGCTTTTGCCTGCTGGTGTTCCGCCCGTTGGTATGGCTGTTTAACGGACTCGCGAACGTCTTCTTCCGTATTTTTAACCTGCCGATGGTGCGTAAGGACGACATCACCTCCGATGACATCTACGCCGTGGTGGAAGCCGGTGCACTGGCCGGGGTGTTGCGTAAGCAGGAACATGAGCTGATTGAGAACGTGTTCGAGCTGGAGTCCCGCACCGTGCCTTCTTCCATGACGTCGCGTGAAAATATCGTCTGGTTTGATCTGCACGAAGACGAAAGCAGCCTGAAAGCGAAAATCGCCGAGCACCCGCACTCCAAATTCCTCGTCTGCGATGGCGATATTGACCATATTGTCGGTTATGTCGATTCCAAAGAGTTACTGCTGCGCGTACTGGGTAATCAAAGCATGACGCTAAACAGCGGCGTGCAAATTCGCTCTGCGTTGATTGTGCCGGATACGCTGACGTTATCCGAAGCACTGGAAAGTTTTAAAACCGCCGGTGAAGATTTTGCGGTGATTATGAACGAATACGCGCTGGTGGTCGGTATTATCACGCTCAATGATGTGATGACCACCCTGATGGGCGATCTGGTCGGTCAGGGGCTCGAAGAACAGATTGTGGCGCGTGATGAGAATTCGTGGCTGGTGGAAGGCGGTACGCCGATTGATGACGTGATGCGCGTGCTGCATATCGATGAGTTCCCACAGTCGGGCAACTATGAAACCATCGGCGGCTTTATGATGTATATGCTGCGCAAGATCCCGAAACGTACTGATTTTGTGAAGTTTGCGGGTTATAAGTTTGAAGTGGTGGATATCGACAGCTATCGCATCGACCAGTTGCTGGTAACGCGTATTGATGAACGCCCGCCGGTGCTGAATGTGGCGAAAAACGCCGCCGCTGATGCTGAAAATCCCTCATCGTAACCACGCGATAAAAAATTCAGGGCGCCATCGGCGCCCTTTCTTCTGCTTAATTGTACTCGGCTTGTAGCCGCAGCACCTGGCGATTGATTTCGGACATCACGCTTAAGTGCTGCACGTCTTTGACGCGCGGGATAAGCACCTTCCCTTTATCGAACTCGAATGCGCCAACGTCCTTGATGTACAACCTTCCTTTAAATAGCGTTTTTACGTATTTCGCAATTTGCAGCGGATTATAACGCTGGAAGATCTTCATGCTGTTCTTAACTCCTGTACAGATGTAAAACGCTTCGCCGTTGCCAAAATCGGTACGAGCCCATGAAGCGCAAATGAGGCCTAAACTATAGAACATCCTGCGTTGCGGATGTTCCGAAAAAATGATTTTTTTACTGAATTGACACATCATTACAGAACACTCTGTTATCACGGTCACACAATCCAGTATAAACCTTCGGACATTAAGGAATTGTGGCGTTGGTTACAAAGCTGTGAACTCGCCGCGACAGGGCGCATCATCCACGCTTATTATTGCAGGAACATGACCAACTGGTCTGATCACTCAGGAGCAACTTTCATGCGATTGCCACATCTGGTGTTTGCACTGGCGCTACTTTTACCTAATCTCGCTGCGGCACACCTGTTCAAACAGGGGGAGCGCGTACCTGCGGTCGGTATCAATGACAAAGGAGAATTGCTCTGGCAGCAGGATAAATTTAGTTATCGCCCGTGGAATAGCGCGCAGCTCATCGGCAAAGTGCGGGTCATCCAGCATATTGCCGGGCGATCGTCAGCTAAAGAACAAAATGCGGCATTGGTTGAAGCCATTAAAGCCGCCGGTCTGCCACATGACCGCTACCAGACCACCACCGTGGTCAATACTGACGATGCCATTCCAGGCACCGGTATGTTTGTACGTAGCAGCATCGAAAGTAATAAGCAGCAATATCCGTGGTCGCAATTTATCGTCGATAGCAACGGCAACGCGCGTAAAGCCTGGCAACTGGAAAGTGGCGGTTCAGCGGTGGTGGTGCTGGATAAGAGCGGGCATGTGCAGTTCGCCAAAGATGGTGCACTGACGCAACAAGAAGTACAGCAGGTGATGACGCTGTTACATCAACTGCTGAAGTAGCGGCGCGATTTATCGCGCCGTTACGTTACGGTTTGCGGATCAAAACAGCGACACGCGAAAGCCAGGATTGAGGAACGATTCACGCGGAGCATAGTCAAGGGTTTTGCCGGTCCAGTCATGCACATGCGCGCCTGCGGCGATCGCGACGGCGTGTCCGGCACCGGTATCCCAAATGTTAGTTGGTCCAAAGCGCGGGTAGAGTTGGGCCTTCCCCTCTGCTACCAGGCAGAATTTTAGTGATGAGCCGATGGCCGTCGTCTGATGTTCACCCAACTGCTGCAAATACTCTTTCAGTTCCTCATCCTTATCAAAATGGGAACGGCTGATCACCACCAGCGGCGGGCGTGCATCGCGCACATGCACCTGGGTTTTGTTGCCCCCTTCTTCTTTCCAGGCTTTGCCTTCCGCAGCGGAATAAAGCACGCCGATGGCGGGCGCATACACCACACCCAGCACGGGTTTTCCTTTTTCAATCAGGGCGATATTTACCGTGAACTCACCATTACGCTTGATAAACTCTTTGGTACCGTCCAGCGGATCGACCAGCCAGTAACGCTGCCAGTGCTGACGGATTTCCCAGCCTGGTGGATCTTCCTCTGACAACACCGGTACGTCAGGCGTCAGGCTATTCAGCCCGCTCACAATGACTTTATGCGCGGCGAGATCAGCTGCCGTGACCGGAGAGTCGTCAGCCTTGCGTTCGATATCCATCGGCTGTACGCCGTTGTAAACCTGCATAATCGCATCGCCCGCCTCACGAGCCAGCTGGCAAATTTGCTCTAACATACTTCACCTCTTTTTCTGCTGATTCTGCTTACTCGCTGCCAACGGTAAACCTGTATCCATTTTAGCAGGCGACCCGTGTTACCCGAGGCACACGCCGGGGCGAGCGCAATCTATTTTAATATCAATATCATAGTTCAACGCATGCCGTCATCTGTGACCTGATGCTCTGTGGCATCGGTACAGCCACATGGCAAAACCCTGAAGCACATCACGTTTTCATCTGACAATTTGTCACCTTTTTACATTATTTTGAGAGGCCAATTGGACAGCAACAAGGAGGCAACATGTTCAAAGTGAGCATGGCGTTACTGACATTCGGCCTTTCAGCCGCTCTGGCACAGGCCGCAACGGTGGATTTGCGCATTCTGGAAACCACCGATCTGCACAGCAATATGATGGACTTTGACTATTACAAAGACACCCCAACAGAAAAGTTTGGCCTGGTACGTACCGCCACGCTGATTCATCAGGCGCGTTCGCAAGTCAAAAATAGCGTGCTGGTGGACAATGGCGACATCATTCAGGGCAGCCCGCTCGGTGATTACATGGCAGCGAAAGGGTTGAAACCCGGCGAAGTCCATCCGGTGTACAAAGCGCTTAATACGCTGGATTACAGCGTTGGTAATCTCGGCAACCACGAATTTAATTATGGCCTGCCTTATTTGAAAAAAGCGCTGGCGGGCGCGCGTTTTCCTTATGTGAACGCCAACATTATTGACCTGAAAAGCGGAAAACCGCTGTTTACCCCTTATCTTATTAAAGAAACGACCGTCACTGACCGCGACGGGAAGCCACAAAAGTTAAAAATCGGTTACATCGGCTTCGTTCCGCCGCAGATTATGATCTGGGATCGCAACAATCTACAGGGAAAAGTTCGCGTTGATGACATCACGGAAACAGCGAAGCGTTATGTGCCGGAAATGCGTACAAAAGGTGCTGAAATAATCATCGCTATCCCACATTCCGGTTTAAGCAGTGAGCCGTATCACGCCCTGGCGGAAAACTCGGTTTACTACCTCAGCCAGGTTCCAGGCATTGATGCCATCATGTTTGGGCATGCGCATGCGGTGTTCCCGAGTAAAGATTTTGCCGCTATTAAAGGCGCAGACATTGCACAGGGGACGCTGAATGGCGTGCCCGCCGTGATGCCTGGCATGTGGGGCGATCACCTCGGTGTAGTCGATCTGGTGTTGGATAACGCCGGCGGTCACTGGCAGGTGAAGCAGGGCAAAGCCGAGGCGCGTCCGATTTATGATAGTGTGACCAAAAAATCACTGGCTGCTGAAGACGTCGGGTTGGTGAAAGTACTGGCACAGGATCATCGTGCTACGCGCGCCTTTGTCGCCAAACCGATCGGCAAATCCGCTGATGTGATGTACAGCTATCTCTCGCTGGTACAGGACGATCCTACAGTGCAGATCGTCAATAACGCCCAGCGTGCCTATGTTGAACATTTTGTTCAGGGCGATCCCGATCTCAGCCGCTTGCCGGTACTGAGTGCGGCGGCCCCATTCAAAGCGGGTGGTCGCAAAAACGATCCGACCAGCTACGTGGAAGTGGAGAAAGGCAATCTAACCTTTCGCAATGCCGCAGACCTCTATCTCTATCCCAACACCCTGGTGGTAATGAAGGTCAGCGGGGAGCAGGTGAAGGAGTGGCTGGAGTGTTCTGCCGGGCAGTTTAACCAGATCGATCCACACAGCACTCAACCACAATCGTTGATCAACTGGGACTTCCGCACCTATAACTTTGATGTCATTGACGGCGTGCAGTATCAGATTGATGTCACCCAACCGGCGCGCTACGACAACGAATGTCAGCTGATCAATAAAGATGCCTCACGTATTAAGGATCTCACCTGGCAGGGCAAACCCATTGATCCCGGCATGACATTCCTGGTGGCAACCAATAACTATCGCGCTTACGGCGGCAAATTTGCGGGGACAGGAGATAAGTTTGTGGCGTTTGCTTCGCCCGATGAGAACCGCTCGGTGGTAGCGGCTTATATCAGCAGCGAAACCAAAGTGCATGGCGAGGTTAAACCGCAGGCGGATCATAACTGGCGTCTGGCAGCGATTCATACCTCTACGCCGTTAGATATCCGTTTCGAAACCGCACCTGGCGCGAAAGCTACTGGCTTTATCAAGCAACACGCGGATTATCCGATGAAAGCGGTAGGAAGTGACGAGATTGGTTTTGCGATTTGGCAGGTAAATTTACAACAGCAGTGAGGGATGGCGGGCGGCAAATCGCCGCCCTGCCTGAGCCTTACAGGATTTCCAGCAGCTCTACTTCAAAGATCAGGGTGCTGAACGGCGGGATGGAGGCACCCGCGCCACGCTCACCGTAGGCAATGTTATGAGGGATAACCAGTTCCCATTTGGAACCAACCGGCATCAGGGTCAGAGCCTCAATCCAGCCGGCAATCACGCCGCTTACCGGGAATTCTGCCGGTTCGCCACGCGCCACAGAGCTATCAAACACGGTGCCGTCAATCAGTTTACCGGTGTAGTGCACACGCACGCGGTCCTGACGAGACGGGATAGCCCCATCACCCTGTTTGATCACGCTGAATTGCAGACCTGATTCGGTGCTGCTTACGCCTTCACGCTGTGCGTTCTGCTCAAGGAACTTCTGACCTTCTGCCGCCATCGCCTGTACGCGCTCACGACGCACGCCTTCAGCACGCTCGTGTACTTCGCGCAGGGCGCGGTGAACCACATCAACCGGAACTGCCGGTGAATTCCCTTCCAGCGCGTCGCGCAGGCCCGCGAGCAGCGCTTCCGGCTGCAAACCTTGCAGTCCGGACTCCAGCAGCTGCTGGCCTACCTGTAAACCGATACCGTAACTTGCTTGTGCTTCGACGCTGTCGAATGAAGGGGTTGTCATCTTGTTTCCTTAATCCCGGAGAAAAATAGAAACGGCAGCATAACAGCGCAGGCCGCTGGCGTAAAATCTCGCGCATCACAGATGACATTTCTCAGGGAAAGAGAAACAATACAGACGTCAAATTTTTCAATGCTGGCAGGCACTTCGTGCCCACATTGCCCATACTACACTAGAGGAGAGGATGAGCCTTTCCTCCGTCGAGATAAGAGAGAATACATGGGCCAGATCGCCCCACGACGTCGCAGGACGCGCGCATCGCGTACTTTTTTACCCTGGTTGCAACGTTGGCTGCCGCAAGGTAAACGCCAGGCCGCCAGTGAGGAGGTTTCACGAATGGCTTCAGCTACCCCTTCCCGCTTTGTTGGCGGTCTGCACCGCGTCTGGCATCTGCTGGACAATGTTCGCTGGATGGATCCCCTGCCCGCGCTGCACCGGCGCGGTATCGTGATTGCGCTGCTGGTTATCCTGTTAGCCTTTCTGTGGCCCAGCAGCACGCCGCAGTATCCGGTGGAACGCCCGGTCAGCGAAAGCGCACCCAAAGAGGTACCGATGCAGGCGGAGATTTATGACAACAAGAGCACACCAGCCGCTGATTCACAGGGTGAGTGGCACACCTATACCGTTGCCTCTGGCCAGACGCTGGCGCAGCTGTTTCGCGATAACAATTTACCGGTGAATGATGTGTTTGCGATGGCACGAGTGGAAGGCAACGATCAACCGCTAAGTGCGTTGCAAAGTGGTCAGCAGGTGAAAATTCGTCAGAATGCCCAGGGTGTGGTGACAGGATTAACCGTGGACAGCGGCAACGGACCGGTGCTGTTTACCCGTCAGCCAGACGGCAGCTTTATCCGCGCGCAATAACAAAAAAGCCGGCACAAGGCCGGCTTTTCCGCATTACCGAGTAAAATTACTCAGCAACTACATTCACAACCAGTTTCGCGAACACATCGCCGTGAACCTGGAAGTCAACTTCGTGCTCACCAACGGTGCGCAGAACGCCGTTCGGCAGACGAACTTCGCTCTTAGACACTTCAACGCCAGCTGCAGTTACAGCGTCAGCGATGTCGCGAGTACCGATGGAACCGAACAGTTTACCTTCGTCGCCTGCTTTAGACGCAACGGTAACGCTGCCCAGAGCATTGATTTTCTCAGCGCGCGCGTTAGCAGCTGCCAGAACTTCAGCCAGTTTGGCTTCCAGTTCAGCGCGACGAGCTTCGAATTGCTCCAGATTTTTCTTGGTAGCTGGTACCGCTTTCTGCTGCGGGAACAGGAAGTTACGTGCGTAACCCGCTGCAACGTTTACCAGGTCACCCAGGTTACCCAGGTTTACTACTTTATCAAGCAGAATAACTTGCATTACCTTATCCTCTTAAAGTCGTGGTTGACGGCGGCCGATTACTGATGACGATCAGTGTACGGCAGCAGGGACAGGTAACGCGCGCGCTTGATAGCACGAGCCAGCTGACGCTGGTATTTAGCGCGAGTACCGGTGATACGGCTCGGTACGATCTTACCGCTTTCGGTGATGTAGTTTTTCAGCGTAGCGATATCTTTGTAATCGATCTCTTGAACGCCTTCCGCAGTAAAGCGGCAGAATTTGCGACGACGGAAATAACGTGCCATTTGGCTAGTCTCCAGAATCTATCAATTCAATCTGCTCGGCATGTAACACAATTCTACTCTGGCCGTTGCGTGCCTGATGGCAGCTAATAAAACCTTCGAGAATGAGTTGCGTGCCGACCGTTATATGTTGAGTAATCGCCTGATGGGCGCTGCCGCTGATAATCACCGGCATCTGACACCAGGCTTGCCGGTGAAACCCGGCTTCCTCCTGCATGGAACGGTGCTCAAGCACGAACTGGCAGTGAGGAATTCCTGACGGACTGACTTTTCGAACCGGCATCTTGCACACAGTGCCAGAGAGGCGCAGTCGATTGGTCGTCACGTTGGATTACTCTTCAGAATCCCCAGCATCTGAGTCATCTGCCGCTTCGTTAGCGAAATCTTCACGGCGTTCACGACGCTCGTCTTTCGCTTTAACCATCGGAGATGCTTCAGTTACCGCGTGCTTAACGCGCATAACCATGCTGCGGATAACGGCGTCGTTGAAGCGGAAGTTAGTTTCCAGCTCGTCAATCACTTCCTGCGGCGCTTCTACGTTCAGCAGAACGTAGTGTGCTTTGTGCAGTTTGTTGATCGGGTAAGCCAGCTGACGGCGGCCCCAGTCTTCCAGACGGTGGATCGTGCCCTGAGCACCAGTGATAGCACCAGTGTAACGCTCGATCATGCCCGGAACCTGTTCGCTCTGGTCAGGATGGACCATAAATACGATTTCGTAATGACGCATCGAAATTGCTCCTTACGGATTATTCAGCCTCCTGTCAGGGTCAGCTGCGGCCCACGGAAGCAAGGAACGTTATAGGTTGTGATTCATCCGATAAATGAAACACACCTCTGAATGCAGCTGAAAAATTGACGCGTAATCATACTGACGTTGCCCGCTAAACTCAAGCGCACAATTCATCAAATGGCGTGCTACGTGCCAGGTAAGGCGTCATTTTGTGCTAACGATGACAATTCAGTGGGTTAAGCGGTGTGACGACAAAAAGGCTGAACAACAGGTTCAACAGGCCTGGCTGGCAGCAATTTGGTGAAGAACTAAACTATTTATGGGCGCAACGGTTCGGCTTGTCGTCGGCGTCTGAGAGTGAATTCCCTGTAGTGAGGAGTCGATTATGAAAACTTTCGTTATCGCTGCTTTACTGGGTCTCTTCCTGTCTACTCCCGCGGTTGCCAGCACTACTGATTATGCGCAGCAGATGCGAAGCAACAGCAGCCAAGCGGCATCAGGCCCTGTCTACGTCAACCGGCTGGGCGCACCCAGTGATAACCACACCGGCGCCAATAGCAGCGCGGCTGAACGGTTATCGTCTCAATTGTAGTCCGGTGTGTCGTAACGGGCTGGCGGTGGATTGCCAGCCCGAATTCATTTCACAGATGATGTTTGAAAAAACTCACCAGCGCGCACAACGCTGAAGGGGTGATTTTGTGCCCAATCTGCTTCTCCGACAGAAAGGTTAACTTGCCGTCGAGTTGCGCTTCACGTAATGCCTTCTCCAGCCGCACCGTTTCGGCAAACGGCACTACTTCATCAGCTTCGCCATGCCATAACAACAGAGGTCGGTTCGCCAGTTTTTCGAGGTGCTGGCTGGGATCATAAGGGGCCAGCGGTGCCAGACGTGCGGCAAAAGTTTCTTTTTGCTCCGGCGTGCGCGCCACCAGCGGTGGAAACAGCATATGGCTCAGTTGCATAAAGTAGCCCGACCCCATCATACAGGCGACGCTGTGGATCTGCGGATAACGTGCCATTGCCCCCAGCGCCGTCATCCCGCCCATCGACGCCCCCGCCACAGCAAAGCGTTCTTCCGCAATCCAGTCTTTTTCCCGCAGTGCCGCTTCCAATAGCGGCACTTCGTCGATGTTTTGTCTGAGAATCTCCCAAAAATGCGTCATGCGGGTTTCGGTATCGCCGTTATAACGCGCACCATGCATATCCGCATCCGGCATCACCACACGAAACCCCGCCTGTGCCAGGGCAACCGCAAAGTAGCTGTACACCTCTTTCGACGAGGTGAAGCCATGATAAAACAGCACGGTCGGTAAACGCGCCTGCCGCTGTCCCGCGGGTGCCGCATGGATACACTGGATTCCTGCCAGTGTTTCCGTCGCCAGTTCAATCATGTCGCCTCCGTTGAGAATGATTATCACCTGCTCAAGTGTAAACCCTGCACTTCAAAACGCGAGTCACTTCACATTTTTGTGCGAATAATTTCCACCCTAAACCTTTTGCCCAATTTGCCGTTGATCTTGTATCCCTTCATCCACATCAACATAGGTAATTTATGAAGCGTCTCTCTCTCAGCGCAATGGGTCTCGGCATCAAGCTGTCTGTACTGACGTCTTTAAGCGTAGCCGTGGTACTGCTGACCCTCACCCTGACCCTGAGCCACAACGCCGCTCGCCAGCTGGAGCAACTGGCGACTGACGATATGCAAAATCAGGTGCAGGGCATCAGCGAGATGGCCACCATGTTTAATACCACCCTCTCTGCCGAGGTGGCGAATTACACCCGATTGTTTCAGAGTTTTCTGCCGAAGCGCTTTAGTCGCGATGAAAGCGCCCGCATCCAGGTGGGTGACATCAACACGCCGACCCTGCGTGCCGGGCTGAAAACCCTCAACCTTGACCAGATTGCGGTGGATGATTTCCTCGATCGTACCGGTGCCGTGTCGACTGTTTTCGTGCGTGACGGTGATGATTATGTCCGTATCGCAACGTCGCTGAAGAAGGAAGACGGCAACCGTGCGATCGGTACCCGACTGGACCGCAGCAGCGCCGCCTGGCGTAACGTCAATCAGGGCAACGTTTATCGTGGCCTGGCTACCTTATTTGGTCACCGTTACATCACGCAATATCAGCCCGTCACCGATGACAGCGGTGCGGTGATCGGCATCCTGTTCGTCGGGGTACAAATCGATAAACAGTACGCGCTGATGCGCGAAAAAGTGCTGGCCCGCCATCTCGGCGACAGCGGGCGCTTCTTTGTGCTGAACGGTGCAGCCGGTGCCACTCAGGGACAATATCTGTTTGATAGCCAGCGCGAAGGCAAATTGCCGCTGTGGAGTGCGGCGACACAGCAACAATTGCTGAACGAGCCAAAAGGTCTGGTCGCCATTCCGCTGGACGGTGAAACCAAACTTCTGGCCTGGCAGCAGTTGCCGGGCTGGAACTGGATTATTGCCGGGGAAGTCAGCCAGGCCAGCCTGCTGGCTCCGATTACCCAAAGCCGTAACCTGTTTATCGCTATAGGTCTGGCGTTGGTGATTGCCTTTGCCATCGGCTTTATGTGGTACAGCCGCCGGGCCATCACCCGCCCGCTTCATCAGGTGATCCATTTAGCCGAGGAGTATGCGGCAGGGAATCTCCAGGCGCATCTCGACTCGACTCGCCATGATGAAATTGGCCAGTTAGTGGCGGCGATTAACGGCATTGGTGATGGCCTGGAGCAGATCGTCGGTCAGGTGCGCCAGACTGCACAGCAGATCAGCCAGGGCACCGACAATATTGCCGCCAGCAGCCAGAACATCAGCGAACAGATTGGTCGCCAGGCCAGCAGCGTGGAACAAACCTCCGCCAGCATGGAACAGTTTGGCGCAACCGTAGCGCAAACTGCGGCCAACGTGCGCCAGGCGCTGGTATTGGTGGGTGAGACTGACCAGACCGTGTCCCTGGGTGGCAAAACCGTATCACGTTCGGTCAGCACCATGACCGAAATACGCGTCGCCTCGCAAAGCATCGCCGATATCACCCATGTGATTGAATCTATCGCGTTCCAGACCAATATCCTGGCACTGAATGCGGCGGTAGAAGCGGCACGAGCCGGTGAGCATGGTAAAGGCTTTGCCGTGGTGGCGGCGGAAGTTCGCGCACTGGCGCAGCGCAGCGCCCAGGCAGCCAAAGAGATTGACGGACTGATCACCCGCTCCATCAGTAAGGTAGCGGAAGGTCATGCCCTGTCTGAGCAGACGCGTGATGCCATGCAACACATTGTGGAACATATCACGCAGGTAAAAGCCCTGATGGGTGAGATCAATGTTGCCGCACAGGAACAGGCCGCAGGCATTGGTCAGGTGAATCTGGCGATGAACCACATCAGCCAGGCTACCCATCAGAACAGCGATCTGGTGACTGAATCTGAGGCCACCGCCCAAAGCCTGAGTCAGCAGGGCCATCATCTGACCCAGCTGGTGAGTATTTTTCATCTCAAGTCATAATGCGGCAGGGGAAGATGGCATACACTTGAGCCATCTTCCCTGAACCGGAGCTACCATGCGCGTTTCGTTATTTCTGGCCTTCAGCCTGCTGTTGAGCGGCTGCTCGGCACTGACGCCAACTCCCAAAGCGCCACCGCCACCCACCACACATGCTCAGGAAATTAATCGAGCGCAGAGCTACGGCCTGCCCAAACTCGGTACCATCAGCGCTCAGGTGCGCGGCTCGCCGGATGATGCCCAGCGCGCTATCGCCGCCAGAGCGAATCAGTTGGGTGCGACGTATTATCAGGTTTTGATGCTGGATGAGACGGTTTTGCCCGGTTTCTGGTACGCCACCGCCATCCTTTATGGCCCCTCAACCGGAACAGGCTCGCAGCAGTAACCGCGAGTTAAGATCGTGGCTTAATGGCCGCTGCCCGCGCGTATCGAGAAACTGCTGACACCAGCCATCGGCCAGTGGCGGTTCAGCCACTTTGAGCAGGATGGCCGCCGTGGCCAGTTGCAACAGTTCCGTCGTGACCGCGCGCGCTTGCCCCTCCTGCACATTGCCGAGACGCAAACGCAGTTGCCGCCAGCGACGGTCGAAATGACGGTTGCAGCCTTTGACTGTCTCCAGTTCATCACTGATCATCGCCAGCATATCGGATTGCCGGTTCAGAACCCGTAGCACATCCAGGCACATCACATTGCCGGAGCCTTCCCAGATGCTGTTGACCGGCATCTCACGATACAGGCGTGGCAGTTCGCTTTCTTCGCAATAACCAATGCCGCCGAGCACCTCCATAGCTTCGGCCACAAAGGGTATCCCGGCCTGGCAAATAACATACTTGGCTGCGGGAGTGAACAGCCGCGCATAGAGGCGCTCATGCTCGCTGACCGGGGTTGACCAGGCACGAGCCAGACGCAGCAGCAGGGCTGTTTGTCCCTCTAGCTGGAGCGCCTGCTGTGCCAGCACCGTGCGCATCAGGGGCTGATCGCTGAGATTTTTGCCCATCACCTGGCGTTGTTGCGCATGATGCAGGGCGATGGAGAAGGCGCGACGCATCAGCCCGTGACTGCCAAGCGCGCAATCGAAACGCGTCATTCCTCCCATCTTCAGAATCAGACGGATGCCTTCGCCCTCTTCGCCCATTAACCAGCCGATGGCGTCCTGGAATTCCACTTCGCAGCTGGCATTGGAACGGTTGCCGAGTTTGTCTTTCAGACGTTCAAGCCGAATGGCGTTACGCTCGCCATCCGGTAACAGGCGCGGCAGGAAAAAGCAGCTCAGGCCACCCGCGGTCTGTGCCAGGATCAGGTGCGCATCGCTTTGCGGCACCGAGAAAAACCATTTATGCCCGACGATACGATAAGTCTCACCTGGCCCACGCCCTCCCAGCGGTTCCGCGCGTGTGCTGTTGCTGAGCACATCAGTGCCGCCTTGCTTCTCGGTCATCCCCATGCCAATCAGCAAACCGCGCTTTTTATTACCGGGTTGATGATGTGCATCATAACGGTCGCTCAGTAACGCATCGCGCCAGTCGGCGTAGGGCTCAGGTAGATGGTTTTGCAGCAGCGGGATGGCGGCATGGGTCATGGTCACCGGACAAAGAGAGCCCGCTTCTACCTGCGCGTGCAAAATAAAACGCGCGGCGCGCGCGACCATCGCATTGGGTTGTACATCGGGTTGCCAGCTCAGATTATGCAGGCGGCTGGCGCATAATCCCTGCATCAACAGATGCCAGGCGGGATGAAAACGCACCTCATCCAGTCGTTCGCCGCGCGCGTCATAGCGCACCAATTCCGGTGGCTGAGCATTGGCCAGTCGCCCCAGTTCCAGTGATTCGGCACTGCCGAGTTGCAGGCCCACAGAGGCCAGCCACTCTCGATCCCAGCTGGCACCTTCACGCGCGACAGCTTCGCATAACGGCAGATCGCGGGTGAACAGGTTGCTGTTGCTCAGTGGCTGAGGTTGATTGAAAACGTTGTGAGTGGTCCAGGTCATAACGGCTCCTCGCGCTTACCCGTCACACTAAGTATGAGGACGACGCGCAGTTATGCCTGGCACAGAAACTAATTTGCGGTGGGGATCACGCCTGACGTTGGCGTACGGCCTCAAACAGGCAAATGCCGGTGGCTACCGAGACGTTGAGGGAGGAGACGCTGCCCGCCATCGGAATGCTGATCAGTTCATCGCAATGTTCACGGGTCAGACGGCGCATGCCCTCACCTTCCGCCCCCATCACCAGCGCCAGGGACGCCGGCAGCTTGCTCTGATACAACGTATGATCGGCTTCACCGGCGGTACCGACGATCCAGACCTGATATTCCTGGAGCAGACGCATGGTGCGCGCCAGGTTGGTGACACGAATCAACGGGACGTTTTCTGCGGCGCCACAAGCCACTTTCTTCGCCGTCGCATTCAGTTGCGCCGAGCGATCTTTTGGCACGATCACCGCGTGCACACCAGCCGCATCGGCACTGCGCAGGCAGGCACCGAGGTTATGCGGATCGGTAACACCATCAAGGATCAACAGGAACGGATTCTCGATGGATTCCAGCAGATCCGGGAGATCCCCTTCCTGATAATTTTTACCCGGCTTCACGCGCGCCACGATACCCTGATGTACCCCGCCTTCTGCCTGACTATCGAGCCACTGGCGGTTCGCGACTTGCACGGCAATTCCCTGAGCTTCCAATGCAGCGATCAGCGGTTGCAGGCGACGATCGTCACGGCCTTTGAGGATAAAGACTTCCTGAAAACGCTGGGGGTCACGCTCCAGCAACGCCTGCACGGCATGGATACCAAAAATTATTTCACTCATTACTTAGCTCAAGGTTGGATGTCGAACAGTAGCGGCGCAATTCATTGCGCGCTTTGTAAAATCTGCGCGCTAAATCGCACCGCTACGAAATGTGCCGGAACTTTATGGCATCAGGCTTCGCTGGTTTTCTTCTTCGCCGCACGCTTCGCTTTTGTGGCGGCGGCGATTTTACGGGTTTTTTCGGAGACTTTTTTGCTTTTTTTCTCGCTTTTCGCTTTGGCCGGTTTTTTCTTGCCACTGCGGAAAGCCTCATCCGGCTCGAAATTCACGCTTTTACCGGCGTCACGGCGACGCTTCGCCGGAGGCTTGCCGCCACGCTTCTCGCGCTCACGGACGGTTTTGCCCTCACCACGCGGCACACGCTTGCTGGAAATCAGCGCGAAGTCGATTTTGCGTTCATCCATATGCACCGCTTCAACCCGTACTTCTACCGCGTCACCGAGACGATAAGTACGTCCGCCGGACTCGCCGATCAGGCGTTGGCCCACCGGATCGAAACGATAGTAATCATTATCCAGCGATGACACATGCACCAGACCATCGATAAACAAATCGTTGAGACGCACGAAGAAACCGAAACCGGTCACGCTGGAGATCACACCGTTAAAGACGTTACCCACCTGATCCTGCATAAAGTCGCATTTCAGCCAGTCGGCGACGTCACGGGTGGCTTCGTCAGCACGGCGCTCAGTCATCGAGCAGTGCTGACCGAGTTGCAGCATCTGCTGCATGTCGTAGTGATAACCGCCGGTAGCCGTGGTGTTACCCTTCTCTTCACCCTGCTCTTTCGCCAGCAGATACTTGATAGCGCGATGCAGCAGCAGATCCGGGTAGCGGCGAATCGGCGAAGTAAAGTGTGCATACGACGCCAGCGCGAGGCCAAAGTGGCCGCGGTTTTCCGGGTCGTACACCGCTTGTTTCATCGAACGCAGCAGCATGGTTTGCAGCATTTCCGCGTCCGGTCGATCGGCTATTTGCGTCAGCAACTCGGCATAATCGATCGGCTGCGGTTTGCTGCCACCCGGCAGGCTCAGACCCAGTTCGTTGAGCACGGTACGGAAACTGGTGATGCTGTCATCACTGGGACGATCGTGATCGCGGAACAACGCGGGTTCTTCGTTCTTCTCAACAAAGCGCGCTGAAGCGATGTTAGCGAGGATCATGCACTCTTCAATCAGCTTGTGCGCATCGTTACGGACCGTGCGCTCGACACGTTCAATGCGGCGATCGGCGTTGAAGATAAATTTGGCTTCTTCGGTTTCAAACGAGATGCCGCCACGCTGTTCACGCGCCTTTTCCAGCACATGGTACATCCGATGCAACTCTTCAAGATGCTTCACCAGCGGAGCATATTGCTCACGCAGCTCCGGGTTACCTTGCAGAATGTTCCACACTTTGGTGTAGGTCAGACGTGCGTGTGAATTCATCACCGCTTCATAGTGTTTGTAACCGGTGAGTTTACCGCTGGCGGAGATGGTCATTTCACACACCATACACAGGCGATCGACCTGCGGATTCAGTGAGCACAGACCATTCGACAGCACTTCCGGCAGCATCGGGACAACCTGGGACGGGAAATAGACCGACGTGCCGCGCTGGTGCGCTTCGTTGTCCAGCGCTGTGCCCGGACGCACGTAATAGCTGACATCGGCAATCGCTACCCATAAGCGCCAGCCGCCACCGCGTTTTTTCTCGCAGTAGACCGCATCGTCGAAATCGCGTGCATCTTCACCATCAATGGTGACTAACGGCAGTTGGCGCAAATCGACACGGCCTTTCTTCGCCGCTTCTGGTACTTCTTCTTTCAGTTGAGCGATCTGCTTTTCTACCGCTTCCGGCCAAACATGGGGGATTTCATGGGTGCGCAGCGCCATATCAACGGCCAGACCGGTTCCCATGTTGTCACCAAGCACTTCGGTGACTTTACCCAATGCCTTGGTACGACGTGTTGGGCGCTGGGTGATCTCCACCACCACCACGGATCCCATACGCGCATTCAGCGTCTGGTCCTGCGGGATCAGGATATCAAAGCTCAGACGGCTGTCGTCCGGCACCACAAACCCCGTGCCGGCATCGGTAAAGTAACGACCAACAATCTGGCTGTTGCGCGGTTCCAGTACCCGCACCACGCGTGCCTCGCGGCGGCCTTTACGATCCGCACCGCCAGGTTGTGCCAGAATCACGTCGCCGTGCAGACACAATTTCAACTGCTCTGCGGAGAGATAGAAATCATCTTTCTGTCCTTCCACACGCAGGAAACCATAGCCATCACGGTGGCCAATGACTTTACCGCGTAGCAGATCGAGACGTTCTGGCAGGGCGTAACATTGACGACGGGTAAATACCAGTTGACCATCGCGTTCCATCGCACGCAGACGACGACGCAACGCTTCCAGCTGCTCCTCGCTGGTGATGTTAAGTTCCTGCGCGATGTCCTCGCGGTTGGCAGGTTTTTCACGCTTTTCTAGTAGCGCGAGGATAAATTCCCGACTTGGAATCGGGTTTTCATATTTTTCAGCTTCTCTGTCCTGAAAAGGGTCTTTTGACATTACGGTTCCTCCGATGTCATTTTTGATGGATTGCCACCGGCGGTTCGGACAATAAAATTTGGTACAAAGGGTCGTTACCTTTGACGAGATCGGCCAGGGTGTAGTTATCCAGTTCTTTCAGAAATAACTGGACCGCATCGTTCAAGGCTTTACGCAAGCGACAGGCTGGCGTAATCGAACATTCACTACAATTAACCAATTGTAATGGCTCCATTTTTCTTACAACGTCGCCAATGACAATTTTTTCCGGGTCCATGCCTAAACGAATTCCGCCGTTTTTACCGCGCGTTGCGGCCACAAACCCGGCCCGACTGAGTTGGTTGATGATTTTGACCATGTGATTACGCGACACCCCGTAGGTATCGGTCACTTCGGTAATGTTGGTCTGTCTGCCTTCCGGCAACGTCGCCATGTAAATCAGAGCGCGCAGACCATAATCAGTAAAACTTGTAAGCTGCACATTTACCTCAGTAAATCATCGGATGTTATTGTTATGCGCCAGCGGGCGTGGTGTTTAATTATGATGATAAACCAGTGTGTGAAGGCCGGTGCGTTTTTTTCAGGCAACTATCGATATTTGCAAGAAAAAATGGTGTGAGCGGAGTCAAAGAGCAGATAAGCAGAGGCCGGACAGAGTCCGGCCTGAGGGGATTATGCGTCGAATGGATGGCGCAAAATCATCGTTTCTTCACGGTCAGGGCCAGTAGAAATAATATCTATCGGCACACCGGTTACCTCTTCCACACGTTTAATGTAATCACGCGCGGCTTGCGGCAGACCTTCCAGCGTTTTCACGCCAAAGGTGTTTTCACTCCAGCCCGGCATTGATTCGTAAATCGGCTCAATACCTTCCCAGCCTTCAGCAGCCAGCGGCGTAGTGGTGACTTCGCGACCATCTGGCATGCGATAAGCCACACAAATTTTCACTTCTTTCAGGCCATCCAGCACGTCCAGTTTGGTCATGCAGAAACCTGACAATGAGTTGATCTGTACAGCACGACGTACAGCAACCGCATCGAGCCAGCCGGTACGACGACGGCGACCGGTAGTGGCACCGTACTCGTGACCTTTCTGGCACAGGAATTCACCCGTTTCCTCAAACAGCTCAGTCGGGAACGGACCTGCACCCACACGCGTTGAGTAAGCTTTCACGATACCCAGCACATAATCCACATAACGCGGACCAATACCTGAGCCGGTTGCCACGCCACCTGCGGTGGTGTTCGATGAAGTCACGTAGGGATAAGTACCGTGGTCGATGTCCAGCAGCGTGCCCTGGGCACCTTCGAACATGATCAGATCGCCACGCTGGCGCGCAGTATCCAGCAGTTCAGACACGTCAACCACCATGCTGGTCAGGATGTCGGCAACTGCCATCACATCATTCAGCACTTTGTCGTAATCAACGGCTTCTTCTTTGTAGTAGTGCACCAACTGGAAGTTATAGTAATCAACCACTTCTTTCAGCTTGGCGGCGAAGGTTTCTTTGTTGAAAAGGTCGCCAACGCGCAGACCACGGCGTGCAACTTTATCTTCATACGCCGGGCCGATACCACGACCGGTAGTACCGATAGCTTTGGCACCGCGCGCAGTTTCACGCGCTTTATCCATTGCAACATGGTATTGCAGAATTAACGGGCAAGCTTCAGACAGCAGCAGACGTTCACGTACCGGTACACCGCGCTCCTCAAGGCCTTTCATCTCTTTCATCAGCGCTTCAGGCGACAGAACAACGCCGTTACCAATGATGCTGGTTACGTTATCACGCAGAATGCCAGATGGAATTAAGTGGAGGACGGTTTTTTCACCGTTGATGACAAGCGTGTGGCCCGCATTGTGACCACCTTGATAGCGCACGACGTATTTCGCGCGCTCTGTGAGAAGGTCTACGATCTTACCTTTACCTTCGTCACCCCATTGGGTGCCCAGTACGACGACGTTCTTACCCATTTTTTCAAAATCACCGATTGCTTAAAAATGGATTCTACCACCTGATTTTCTCACTTTCAGCTCTTTTAGCATACGATTGCGTGGTTTTTTGCCTGAGTTTTGATCGATACAACATCTTGGGGGAAAATTGACTGCGAGACACAATGCCGCTCAGTCAGAACGCGCATTTTTAGCTCGCATGGACGCTAACCATGTAATAAATCACCACACCAGCAACCACCAGGCCGCCACCAAACCGATGTAACAAACGATCCGGCATCTGTGCCATTGCCAGAATCATACGCCGCCAGATACGCGGTAAAAACATCGGTCCCAGCCCTTCCAGAACCAGCACCAAAGCCAGTGCCATCCAGATGGTTGTGTTCATCATTCTTTCCCCAAAAAAAAGGCCGACATCATTGTCGGCCTTAAATTTATATCAGTTATTAACGCGTGGCGTTAGAGGGGGCCTTCATATAACGGAAGAAATCGCTATCCGGGCTTAAAACCAGAATATCCTGATTATCCGCAAAGCTGTTCTCGTAAGCACGCAGACTGCGGATAAAGGCGTAGAAATCCGGATCCTGACTGAATGCATCAGCAAACAGTTTCGCCGCTTCAGCATCCCCTTCACCGCGGGTGATCAACGCCTGACGCTGCGCTTCAGCCAGCGTACGGGTTACCTGATAATCCGCCTGAGCACGCAATTTTTCCGCCTCTTCCTGGCCTTGTGAACGCTGACTACGCGCAACCGCTTCACGCTCAGCGCGCATACGGTTGTAAATAGCGTCAGACACTTCTGTCGGCAGGTTGATCTGCTTAATGCGTACGTCGACCACCTCAATACCCAGCGCCGCCATACTGTTCGGGTTCGGTGCCGGTTCATTGCTGTTGGTTTCACGCTCCACGCGTGCTGCCGCGTTGGCAATCGCGTCGTCGGCCGCTGGCGTCTGAACTTCGTCATCGTTGCCCGCGCTACCGGTGTTCAGCGCATCGCGAACATCAGTGGTCAAACGACCACGGGAGTCAGTCACGATGTCTTTCACGTCCAGACGTCCCATTTCAGAACGCAGACGGTCGCTGAATTTACGTTTCAGCAGCACTTCAGCCTGCGAAACGTCACCACCACCCGTTGCCAGGTAGTAACGGCTGAAATCGCTGATACGCCATTTGATGTAGGAATCAACAATCAGATCTTTTTTCTCTTTGGTGACAAAACGATCTGCCTGGTTGTCCATCGTCTGAATACGTGCGTCCAGCGATTTCACAGTTTCAATAAACGGGATCTTGAAATGCAGACCCGGCGCGTACACCAGCGGTTTGTTTTCGCTGTCACGCAGAACCTTGCCGAAACGCAACACGATACCGCGCTGGCCTTCCTGTACCACGAACAGTGACGCGTAAAGCACCACCAGCACTACGATAATTACGGCGATAATTGGCTTACGCATCGATTATTCCCTCCCCATACGCTGGGTATCGTTACGCAGCGCATTAGCGCGACGCTGATCCATGATGCTGCTCGGACTGTACGATGAAGTGTCGCTATTGCTGGCGCTGCTATCTGAAACCGGCGGCAGCTTCATCAAATCGGTATTTTTCTGGCCAGGCTGGCCTGGGGCTGCCTGAGCGCCACGCATCAGCTGATCCAGCGGCAGGACCATCAGGTTGTTGCCTCGATCGTTAACCAGCACTTTGCGGGTATGGCTGAGCACGCGTTCCATGCTTTCGATGTAGAGACGCTCTCTGGTGATTTGCGGAGCGGCTTTATATTCCGGCAACATGCGAGCAAAACGCGCCACTTCACCCTGCGCTTCCAGCACGGTACGCTCTTTGTAAGCGCGCGCCTCTTCAAGGATACGCTGTGCCTGACCATTCGCGCGCGGCTGTACTTCGTTAGCATAAGCTTCTGCTTCACGTACGTACTGCTCGCGGTTTTCACGCGCGGCAATCGCATCATCAAATGAGGCTTTCACCTCTTCCGGTGGACGTGCCGCCTGGAAGTTCACATCGAGCAGCGTGATACCCATATTGTATGGACGGATGGTTTCGTCTATTTCACGCTGGGTATCGCTACGCACCACGGTACGGCCTTCCGTCAGGATACGATCCATAGTGGAACGACCAATCACGCCACGCAGCGCGCTGTCAGTTGCCTGGCGCAGGCTATCGTCAGCACTGGTCACGGCAAACAGATAACGCTCCGGATCGGTCACGCGATACTGCACGTTCATTTCCACGCGCACCACGTTTTCATCCGACGTCAGCATCACGCCAGAAGCGGCGAGTTCACGCACCGCCTCCACGTTGACGGCTTGGACATGGTCGATAAAAGTAGGTTTCCAGTTGAGACCAGGCTCAACCAGATGGCTGAATTTGCCGAAACGGGTGACGACGCCGCGCTCCGCTTCTTTAATGGTGTAGAACCCGCTGGCCGCCCAGATGATCACTGCCGCAGCGGCAACGATGCCAACCAATTTGCCACCGCTACCACCGCTGCGCTGGCCGTTGTTGTCACTCTGTTTGCCACCGCCCAGTCCACCGAGTTTTTTACTCAGTTTACGGAAGATATCATCCAGATCAGGTGGTCCCTGATCGCGACCTCCTTTGTTTCCCCCAGAGTTGCCGCCTTGATTATTGCTGCTTCCCCACGGGTCGCGGTCCTGTCCGTTATTACCGGGCTGATTCCACGCCATGTCTCTACTCCATTTATTGTATTTACGTTTTACCTTACAGCCGATGTACAGGCTGTTCCGGTAAATGAGTTGGGCAACGGTCAAACAATATAACTGGCTAGCGACGGCTCTTGTTTACATAAACGACGCCAGTCCACAATCGGCATTCGTACGTGTAAACCTACACTGCCATCATCTTCATTCCACTCTTTCTCAATCGCCTGTAACTGGTAAAAACGACTGCGCAGACGTCCGGCTTCCGGTGGTAAACGCAGATCATACTGCGCAATTTCACCCGCCAGACGTTCTGATAGTGCCTGCCATAATAATGGCAGACCGACACCGGTCTGCGCGGAAAGCCAGACGCGAATCGGTTTATTCTCTTCATCACGGTCGATACGCGGTTCGAAACCATCCAGCATATCGATTTTGTTCATGATCAGCAGGGAAGGAATTTCGTCGGCCTCAATCTCTGCCAACACTTCATTAACTGCCTCGATGTTGTCATTGACGCGTAAATCAGCCGCATCAATCACATGCATCAGTAAGGTGGCCTGACGCGTTTCCTGCAATGTTGCCTTAAACGCCGCCACCAAATCGTGAGGCAGGTGACGAATAAAACCTACCGTATCTGCCAGCACCACTTCCCCCACATCCGCCACATTCAGACGGCGTAAGGTCGGGTCCAGCGTCGCAAACAGCTGATCCGCAGCATAAACATCCGCTGACGTGATGGCGTTGAACAGGGTGGATTTACCGGCGTTGGTGTATCCCACCAACGAAACGGTTGGCACATCGGCTTTAGCGCGCGCCTGTCGTCCCTGTTCACGCTGTTTTTCCACGCGCTCAAGACGGGAAAGGATCAGACTGATACGGTTGCGCAGCAAACGACGGTCCGTTTCCAGCTGGGTTTCACCCGGACCACGCAAACCGATACCGCCCTTCTGGCGCTCAAGGTGCGTCCAGCCACGAACCAGACGCGTTGCCAGATGGCGTAGCTGTGCCAGCTCGACCTGCAATTTACCCTCATGGGTACGGGCGCGCTGAGCAAAAATATCGAGAATTAAGCCGGTGCGATCGACAACGCGACATTCGCACAGCCGCTCAAGATTTCGTTCCTGAGCAGGGGATAAGGCATGATCGAATAAAACGACCGATGCTCCACTCGCTTTCACCGCATCGGCAATTTCAACTGCCTTTCCTTCACCGACAAAATATTTGGGATGTGGCGCTTTACGGCTGCCAGTAATAACCTGCAGCGCTTCGACGCCCGCAGAAGAGACAAGAGTTTCAAACTCCTGCAAATCTTCCAGCTCTTTGTCTTGGGAGAACCAGATGTGTACCAGTACGGCCTGCTCACCGGCATCATAACGGTCAAACAAGCTATAACCTCGCTAAAATAAATAACCAGGACGGGAAAACGTTCGCGCTCTCCAGCCCTGGCTTCACGGCAACACAAAAATTATTCTGCGTTATCGCCGTCTTGTTGTGGCTGCGACTGAGCGGCCTGGTTGCTTCCGCCGTGGTGGTAGTTACTGCTTCCGCCGCCCGCATTGTTGCTATGGTGCGATACCGGACGAGAAGGAACCACTGTAGAGATGGCGTGCTTATACACCATCTGGCTAACTGTGTTTTTCAACAAAATAACGAACTGATCGAAGGATTCAATCTGCCCTTGCAGCTTAATACCATTCACCAAATAGATCGAAACCGGTACACGTTCACGACGCAGTGCGTTCAAAAACGGGTCTTGTAATGATTGCCCCTTAGCCATTCTATCTTTTCCTTATATGCTTGTTGTTTGTTACTTTTTGAACCGTGGTTCAGAAAAACTGCGTAAAAAATTTGCGCACGATAACGGATCAATTGTACACAATCATCCCTGCTTCGCACTAACAACCTGAAGCACCGCATTACGCGCTAAATCTGGCTCGTCACTGTCTAACCAGTGCACGTCAGGCCAGCCACGTAACCAGGTCATCTGGCGTTTCGCGAGCTGCCGGGTTGCGCAAATTCCCCGATAAACCATTTCGTTGTAATCGATTTCGCCAGTGAGATAAGACCACATTTGACGATAACCAACACAGCGAATGGAAGGCATATCCGTATGCAAATCACCTCGTGCAAACAGAGCGCGAGCCTCCGCTTCAAACCCTGACGCCAGCATCTGGTTGTAACGCAACGCAATGCGTTGATGTAGCAATTCGCGATTCGCCGGAGCGATTGCGAACTGATACACGTCGTAGGGTAACGCTTCACCGGATGTTTTTGTCAGTTCCGTTAAAGTTTTACCCGAAATAAAAAAAACTTCCAGTGCTCGCGAAAGTCTCTGCGGATCATTCGGATGAATACGACCACCGGCGACCGGATCGATTTCACACAGCTGACGGTGCAAGGCATCCCAACCTTTCTCCGCCGCCATTTGCTCTATCCGCTGACGCACGTCCGGATCGGCCGAGGGCAGCGGCGACAATCCTTCAAGCAACGCCTTGAAGTAGAGCATGGTTCCACCAACAAGCAACGGAATCTTACCCCTTTGGGTGATTTCCGCCATTTCTGCCAACGCATCACGACGAAATTCGGCAGCGGAATACGCCTCCGCCGGGTCGCGAATGTCCAGCAAGCGATGGGGTGCTTGCGCTAACTCCTCTTCGGACGGCTTCGCCGTGCCAATATCCATCCCGCGATAGATTAAGGCAGAGTCAACGCTAATAAGTTCCACCGGAAGATGCTGACGCAACGAAATTGCCAGCGCCGTCTTACCGGAGGCAGTCGGGCCCATCAAAAAAATTGCCTTAGGCCGGCTAGCCTGGTTCAGTTCACTCATGCTTCAACGCGTTAATCGCGCTCTCAATCTCAACGGCCTGTAACAGGCCAGAAGGCGGCGACTTTAACAGTTGCGGGCATAGCCGTTCCAGCTCCGCCAGCAACGTAATCGCCTGCGAGTGATTCCAGTGCGGGGCTTCTGCATTGTCACGACGGGCCAGCCACTGGGCCAGTGCGAACGCAGAAACCTCTTGCTGCCGGGCGAGATAGCCTAACAGTTCTGGAATCAAGATTTGTAAATTTTGTGTGCGTAACGGTAAAGGCACCGCGCGGAGCGTCACATGCTGCCCTTCCCGTTGTAAATCAATGCCCATCGCCGTTAACAATGCCGCTTGTCGGCCAATTACCGCCATCTCCTCTGCCGCGACTTTCAGCCTGACAGGGATCAGTAACGGCTGTGGTTTCAGCCCTTCTTCTCCAGGTTGCAACTGGGCCTGTTTTAGCCAACGTGCGGCCACCGGTAAAGAGAGTAATTGCAGCGTATCGCCACGCTCCAGCAAGGCATAACATTGACGAACCACGCTCAGTACCCGCCCAAAGCTTTGCACATGAGCCGCAAGCGGTGTTTCGCTTGCGGGTTTAGGCACGGGGGCCGGGACGGATGGCGCTTTTGCCGGCGTCGGCACGCTGACCGGCGTTTGTATCAGTTTCTGATAGGCCGCCCCTTCACGCGTGTTATAGCCTGGCTCTTGCGACTGCCAGCCACCGCCCGCAGCGCCTGAGCGACGTGGCGTTGCCGCTGGCTGGGAAAAATGATTTCCGCCCGCCGCCTGCCGGTTCTCCGGCTGCCACTGTGGCGCAGGTTCTTCTGCGTGTGCAATCGGCAATTCAGCAGCACGGCTGGCCTGTAAGGCGCTCATCACCCCTTGCCAGATAAAATCATGGACCAGACGTGACTGGTGAAAACGGACTTCGTGCTTGGCCGGATGAACGTTAACATCCACCTGGTGCGGATCAATTTCCAGATAAAGCACGTAAGCCGGTTGCTGCTCATCACCTAACTGGGTTTGATAGGCCTGGCGAATGGCGTGATTGATCAGTTTATCGCGCATCATACGGCCATTGACGTAGCAATATTGCAGGTCCGTCACCTGACGTGAACCGGCCGGATCAGCCACCCAGCCGCGCAGGGCCAAATCATCATGCTGCCAGTCAATCCTCAGCGCATGCTGCATAAAGGTGGTGCCGCAAATCGCCCCAAGTCGACGCTCACGCTGTGCATCCTGAGTCACGCCACGATACTGGCGCATCAACTTACCGTTATGGCTGAGCGAGATCGCCACATCGAAACGCGCCAGCGCAATGCGACGAATCACTTCATCAATGTGGGTAAACTCGGTTTTCTCCGTACGCATGAATTTACGGCGGGCCGGGGTGTTGTAAAACAGGTCGAGGACTTCCAGCGTGGTGCCAACCGGATGTGCCGCTGGTTTAACCGTGACCGCCATATCCCGCCCTTCGGCGTAGGCCTGCCAGGCTTCGGTTTGATCTTCGGTACGTGAAGTGAGCGTCAGGCGGGACACCGAACTGATACTGGCGAGCGCTTCGCCACGGAAGCCCAGGCTGACAATGGCTTCGAGATCGTCCAGCGAGGCAATTTTGCTGGTTGCATGTCGCGCCAGTGCCATCGCCAGTTCATCTTTAGCTATCCCACAACCGTTATCACGAATGCGGATTAACTTTGCGCCGCCCTTTTCGATGTCCACATCGATACGCGTGGCCCCGGCATCGAGGCTGTTTTCCACCAGCTCTTTCACCACCGATGCCGGACGCTCCACCACTTCGCCTGCGGCGATCTGGTTTGCCAGCTGTGGCGGTAAAATCTGTATAGGCATGGTGGTGATCCTTGTAGCTGGCTGGCCCACCAGGGGCCAGCAATCAGGATTGCGGGATTTTCAGAGTTTGCCCCAACATCACGTTAGAGGACTTCATATTATTGGCCTGCATGATGGCATTGGGGCTGACGCCATAATGGGCGGCAATTGCGGTTAATGAGTCACCGCGCACTACCTTATGGCGAACCGGACCACGCGAGGTACTTGCGATGACGGTCGATTTCGCCGGCACCTTCAGGCGTTGCCCAACCCAAACCACATCACGTTTCAGGCTGTTCATCTCGCGCAGCGTTGCCATACTGACACCGTATTTTGCGGCGATACCTGACAAGGTTTCACCACGCGTCACGGTATGGCGTTGTGTCGCACCCGTATATTGCACCGTGCCTGTCGCCGGATTACTGGCGACGCTTACCACTGGTGCGTTATCCAGCGGGCGGTTTTCTTCCCTTGGGACCGATTGCAACGGGTGCGCCAGGAAGTAATTACGTAACCCTTTATAAATCGACTGTGCAATCTTCTGCTGATAAGCGCTGCTGCCCAGCAGCCGCTCCTCAGTCAAATTACTGATAAAGCCGGTTTCGACCAATAAAGAGGGGATATCCGGTGAACGTAATACACCGAGGCTGGCATGCTCAGGCAGACGTTTATGCAACGGCGTAATGCCACGCAACTGCTGCAACACCTTCACCGCCACATCATAGCCAACACGCTGCGAATGGCCGAATTGCAGGTCCAATACCGCCTGGCTCAGATAGGGATCGGCCTGGGTATTCGCCAGCAGATCACCTGCGCCGCCCAGCAGTTCTGATTGTTTCTCTTTCTGTTCCAGCCAGTTTGCCATTTCGCTGTTCGCGCGACGGTTGGATAGCACCCACACCGAGGCGCCGGTTGCTGAGTGGCTGGGTGCCGCATCGGCGTGAATGGATACCAGCAGGTTGGCGTTTTCTTTGCGCGCAACGTCAGAGCGGCCCATCACCGAGATAAAGTAGTCTCCGGTACGCGTCAGGACCGGTTTAAACATCGGGTCCTGATCCATCAATGCTTTCAATTTACGTGCGATGGCGATGGTGACATTTTTCTCATGCAAACCACGCTGCCCGGTCGCACCGGGGTCCTGGCCGCCGTGACCGGCATCAATCGCGACAATCACCGGTTCGTTACGACTCACCGCGCCACCGGGACGGATGGTGGTATTACTGCTGCTGACCGTGGTTACCGGGTTAGCGTTAAACGGATTTCCCTGATTGCTGCTCGTGGTTTCGCGCACCGAGCTGACCGGTGCCGCATTGCGCTTCGCCGTTTGCGTACCGCGAATGGTGAACACCACGCGATACTGATTGCCATCACGCTGAGTCGTTGCGCGGGTACGCGCAGCCTGGGTTAATTCAAATACCAGACGAATACTCTGCTTATCTTGTGGCTTACTGTTGCGGATACGCTTAACGATATTTTCGCCGCTGAACGTCAACGGCAATCCCTGAATATTGCCGCTCTGGCGGATATCCAGTACCACGCGATCGGGGTTGTGCAACGGAAAAAAACCGTACACAGGCTGACCGTTAAAGCTCAGGGTGACCGTCGCCTGACTGTCACCATTATCGACTTTGATATCTGCTAATGTGGCGGCCAGCACCGAGGTGGAGAACAGGCAGAGCAGCGCCAGCAACGCCATTTTCATCCGTGACATCATGCCTGATCCCTGCACTGCTGGAACTGTTGTAGCAGGGTTTCGCCCTGCGCTGAAACCGCCTGGAGTTCTGCTTCACGCGCATTGTCAACGTAACGCAATGTCAGCGCCAGGTCCGGTTCAGGTAAGACACCCGCACCCTGCTGTGGCCATTCAACCAGGCAAATGGCATCGCCGCTGAAATAGTCGCGAATTCCCATAAACTCCAGTTCTTCCGGATCGGCTAAACGATACAGGTCGAAGTGGTATAACGTACGGCTATCCAGCGTATAGGGTTCGACCAGCGTATAAGTCGGGCTTTTAACATTGCCCTGATGGCCCAGCGCCTGCAAAAAACCACGACTGAATGTCGTTTTACCCGCGCCCAAATCGCCATATAAATAAATCACCAGCGCGCTGTTGCATACGCGAGCCAGCTGCGCGCCAAGTTCAAGAGTTGCCGCTTCATCGGGCAAAGAAATAACACAGGTCTTCATTCTTTATTGTTGGATCATCTCTGGATTAACAAACTGCCACAGCAGCTCGAACAAATCAGTGGCCAGCATACCGCGTGTACCGCGCTGGCGGGCAACGGCGTCCGCTGCTGCACCATGCGCCACGCAGCCTGCACAGGCCGCATCAAACAGGGCCAGTTTTTGGCCCATCAGCGCGGCAATAATGCCGCTTAATATATCGCCCATACCGCCAGAGGCCATACCGGCATTGCCAACATCGCTGATGACCAGGTTTCCCTGGTCATCAGCGATCACCGTACCCGCCCCTTTCAACACCACGACGCCACCGTAGCGTTTGACCAATGTCTGGGCGGCATGGATGCGGTCGCTCTCAATTTCGCTGGTCTTGACGCCCAGCAGACGCGCCGCTTCGCCGGGATGTGGCGTAATGATGCGATTCTGACGGTAATCCGCATTGATTGCCAGCAGGTTGAGCGCATCCGCATCCCAAAGCATCGGCTTTTCGCAGGCTACAACCGTTTTCAGCGCCTGTTTACCCCAATCGCGCTGGCCCAAGCCTGGGCCAATGGCAATCACATCCGCCCATTCCAACGCCTGCTGTAGCCGTTCTTCGACCAGCGCATCCACCATCAGTTCCGGTCGGGCGGTCAGGATTGGCGCGATATTATCTTCATGCGTCAGCACGCGCACAAGCCCTGCCCCGGCACGCAATGCTGCTTCTGCCGTCATGCGAATCGCGCCCGCCGTTCCCCGATCCCCGCCAACCACCAGTAAACGACCATGATCGCCCTTATGCGAGGTGGCTTTACGCGGCTTCAGCCAACGAGAGAGGTCCTGAGCATCAACACGCTGCATCGGTGCCGGGTTACCCGCAAGAAAGACCGACAGCCCCAGCTCATCGACATGCAATTGCCCGATATAATCACGCGCTTTGCCGGTAAGTTGTCCGGGTTTCAACACAATCATGCTTAAGGTATGCGCGGCCAGCATAGTCGCCCCCGGCGCCGTACCGTTGGCTGCCGCCAGCCCTGAAGGCATGTCGATTGCCAGCACCGGTGCCGCATGAGCATTGGCGAGCGTAATCAGATGGTCATAAGGTGCAGCAGGCGCACGGTTCAGCCCGGTGCCGAGCAGAGCATCAATGATCACCTCAACCTGTTCCGGCCAGCAGGCATCGGCTGCATGAATCACTCCGCCTGCCGCCAGCCATGCTTCACGCGCTTGCTGCGCTTCTTCCGGTAGCGGTTTGCTGCCTTCACACGCCAGCAGCGTGACCGTGATGCCTGCCGCTTGCGCCAGTCGCGCCACCACATATCCATCGCCGCCGTTGTTGCCGTGCCCGCAGAGAACCAACCAGTGACTGGCTTCAGGCCATAAGCGACGTGCCAGTTCATAGCTGGCCTGCCCGGCGCGCTGCATCAGTTCATACAGGGTCAGTCCCAGGCTGTCGGCGGCATCGCGCTCCAGTTTTCCTATCGCCTGCGCAGGCCAGACAGAGTGTGATAAACTGCGCGTGTTAGCGTTCAATTCCTGGTTTCTCATGTCATACCCTCTCGATCTTCAACAGCTTGCTCAACAGATTAAACTCTGGGGGCGCGAACTCGGCTTCCAGCAAGTCGGTATTTGCGATACCGATCTCAGCCTTGAAGAACCCAGGTTGCAGGCGTGGCTGGATAAACAATACCACGGTGAGATGGAGTGGATGGCGCGTCATGGCATGATGCGCGCGCGTCCCCATGAGTTACTACCCGGCACATTGCGGGTGATCAGCGTTCGTATGAATTACCTGCCGGCCAAAGCGGCCTTCGCCAGCACGCTGAAAAATCCGCAACTGGGTTATGTCAGCCGCTATGCGCTGGGCCGCGATTATCACAAAGTATTACGCAATCGACTGAAAAAGCTCGGGGAAAAGATTCAGGAGCAGTGTGGCGAACTGAATTTCCGCCCATTTGTTGATTCCGCCCCGCTGCTGGAACGTCCACTGGCAGCCAAAGCAGGCCTGGGCTGGACCGGCAAACATTCACTGATTCTCAACCGTGAAGCGGGTTCGTGGTTTTTCCTCGGCGAGTTGCTGATCGACTTGCCGTTGCCAGTAGATACCCCGCAGGAAGAACAGTGTGGCCGTTGTGTCGCCTGTATGACCATCTGCCCGACATCAGCGATTGTCGAGCCGTACACCGTAGATGCGCGACGTTGTATCTCTTACCTGACCATTGAACTGGAAGGTGCCATCCCGGAAGAGTTTCGCCCGCTGATTGGCAACCGTATCTATGGTTGCGACGATTGCCAGTTGATTTGTCCGTGGAACCGCTATGGGCAACTCACCGACGAAGACGATTTTTCACCGCGTGCCGTGCTGCATGCACCACCGCTCACCACGCTGTTTATGTGGGATGAAGCAAAATTTTTGCGCGTGACTGAAGGGTCGGCCATTCGCCGTATTGGACATCTGCGTTGGTTGCGTAACGTAGCGGTGGCATTGGGCAATGCGCCCTGGTCAGAAGAAAATATCGCCGTGTTGCAACAGCGTTCAGGAGAGCATCCCTTGCTGGATGAACATATCGATTGGGCGCTGGCTCAACAGCGTGAGAAGCGTGCCGCTCTTAAAGTTGAGGTCCAGCCTGCACAGAAATTGCGTCTGGTACGAGCGATTGAAAAAGGTCTGGCGCGTGATGCGTGATTGAACAAATTTGCAGGATAAAATCCTTTTCCACATGCTGTGAATAAAATTATCAAGCCGATTAGCGGGATGCCCCGTTATATCGTCCAGTAAGTTTAACAACAGTCTGAAACATGAAAAAATAGATTAAAATCAATAAATTATAAATTTATCGTAAACATTTATACATACATTAGGATATAAGCAATCGTCCAGAGCCTGTGGATAACTCTGTTCAAAACGGTTTTGCATATAGGGTAAAACGCCGTCTGAATGCACCGGGCAGATTGTGGATAACCTGCTGGCCTATCAAGGCAGCGACTGTCGTCAGTTCATCAATTTTTGACTTTGCAGCATTGCGCAAACTTTCCAGAAAACGGTTTGACTGCCACAGTTTTAGTTTTGCTCGTGACCGAAGACAAATAACTTAAATGAATATTCAAAACTGGAGCGGGAAACGAGACTCGAACTCGCGACCCCGACCTTGGCAAGGTCGTGCTCTACCAACTGAGCTATTCCCGCATAGGAGGTACTGCTATACAAATTTTGGAGCGGGAAACGAGACTCGAACTCGCGACCCCGACCTTGGCAAGGTCGTGCTCTACCAACTGAGCTATTCCCGCATAGGAGGTACTGCTGAACCAAATTTTGGAGCGGGAAACGAGACTCGAACTCGCGACCCCGACCTTGGCAAGGTCGTGCTCTACCAACTGAGCTATTCCCGCATCATCTTGGTTCTGGCCGCACCGAAATTCTTCATCGGTACGGGGTGCGCATTATACGAGAAATCCTTTCCATCGCAAGAGCCTGAAAGCAAAATTTTGCGCTTTCTGCGCGTTTGCCGATTAATTCAGCAACCTGCTGTTTTCCTGCGCACCCGAAGGCGATTAAAGCTGCAAAAAATGCTCGCGGTAATACGCCAGTTCCGCCACGGACTCGCGGATATCATCCAATGCCTGATGGCTGCCGCTTTTTTTGAAGCCTGGCAGGATGTCTGGCTTCCAGCGACGCGCCAACTCTTTCAGGGTACTGACATCGAGATAACGGTAGTGGAAATAAGCCTCCAGCTCCGGCATATATTTGAACAGGAAGCGACGATCCTGACCGATGCTGTTGCCACAAATCGGCGAGGTATTAGCAGGCACCCACTGTTGCAAAAATTCGATAGTCGCCAGTTCTGCGGCACGATCGTCAAACTGGCTGGCCTTCACGCGATCCACCAGACCGCTGTTGGTATGGGTACGCACATTCCAGTCATCCATCAGCGCCAACTGCGCATCGGACTGATGTACCGCCATCACCGGCCCTTCCGCCAGAATATTCAGATTGGCATCCGTTACCAGCGTAGCGATCTCAATGATGCGATCGCGTTCTGGATCCAGCCCGGTCATTTCGAGGTCGATCCAAATCAGATTATTTTCATTTCCAGCTGTCATGCATTTTCCGCCCGTTGCCAAAGTCGTCATTACACTAAATTAAGGTGTATCATAGACGTTTTGCCCAGCGGGGCGAAGCCTGGCGAAAGCGTGAGAGGATGCGTGAGCAAAAATAAACTGTCGAAGGGTCAACAACGTCGCGTAAGCGCGAACCATGAGCGTCGTCTGAAGCAACGGAGCGAAAAGCCGGAACCGGATGATAGCCTGTTTGGGGAGCCAACCGATGGCGTAGTGATCAGCCGCTTCGGCATGCACGCAGACGTTGAAGACAGCGCAGGCGAGGTGCATCGCTGCAATATTCGTCGCACCATTCGATCGCTGGTTACCGGCGATCGCGTGGTCTGGCGTGCGGCCAATGAGAACGGCGGCAAAGGGATCGTCGAAGCGGTATACGATCGTACCAGCGTATTGACGCGCCCCGACTTCTACGACGGTGTCAAACCGATCGCCGCCAATATCGATCAGATCATTATCGTGTCGGCGATCCTGCCTGAGTTGTCACTTAACATCATCGATCGTTATCTGGTCGCCAGTGAAACCCTGGGGATCGAGCCACTGCTGGTATTGAACAAAACCGATCTGCTGGACGATGAAGCGCGTGCTTTTGTTGATGAACAGATGGCGATTTACCGCCACATTGGTTATCGCGTCCTGATGGTGTCCAGCCGCGCCAAAAACGGCCTCGATGAGCTGGAAGCTGCGTTAACCGGACGTATCAGCATCTTTGCCGGGCAGTCCGGTGTCGGCAAATCCAGCCTGCTGAATGCGCTGCTGGGCCTCGATGTCGCGGGTGATGAGATCCTGACTAACGACGTGTCGGATGTTTCAGGTCTTGGCCAGCACACCACCACTGCCGCACGCTTGTACCATTTCCCGCACGGCGGCGATGTGATTGATTCGCCGGGTGTACGCGAATTTGGTTTATGGCACCTGGAGCCGGAACAAATCACCCGTGGATTTGTCGAATTCCGTGAGTTTCTTGGCAGTTGCAAGTTTCGCGACTGCAAGCACGGCAATGATCCCGGCTGTGCTATTCGTGAAGCGGTAGAGAACGGCATCATCGATGCTTCTCGCTTCGATAACTACCACCGAATTCTGGAAAGCATGGCGCAAGTAAAAACGCGTAAAAACTTTTCCGCCAGCGAAGATTAACGGTTATACCCAAAATCATTCGAACGGCAGGAAGGCGGCAAACGAGTGAATCCCAGGCGCTTACTCAGGTAAGTGACTGGGGTCAGCGAGCCCAGCCAACGCACCTGCCGTTTGAAGGATGGAGGGTATACAACGGCACATTCGCCAACTGACCGGGGCGCTGCTACAATCCGCCCCCTTTTGTATAAACGATGTGTAATAAAGCCAGGAGGCTAAGGTGTTTGATCGTTTTAAGCTCGGCCTGAATCATATTCTGCCTAAGAAAGGACTGACCGAACTTGCCGGTTGGGGTGCCAGTCGTCGTGGTGGCTGGCTGACCAAAGCGGTCATCGATATTTTTGTTTGGTACTACAAAGTGGATATGGCGGAAGCCAGCAAACCAGACACCGCCAGCTATCGCACCTTTAATGATTTCTTCGTGCGCCCGTTAAAAGAGGGGGCTCGCCCGATCGATCCCGATGCCACGCTGCTGGCTCTGCCTGCCGATGGTGCCATCAGTCAGTTAGGTCGCATCGAAGGGGATCAGATTTTCCAGGCCAAAGGCCATTACTACTCGTTGCAGGCACTGCTGGCGGGTAATGATACACTGGCGGAACAGTTCCAGGACGGTGAGTTTGTCACCACTTACCTCGCCCCGCGTGATTATCACCGGGTACATATGCCGTGTAACGGTATCCTGCGCGAAATGATTTACGTGCCAGGCGACCTTTACTCCGTCAACCCTCTGACCGCGCGTAACATTCCAAACCTGTTTGCACGTAACGAGCGCGTGATTTGTGTGTTCGATACCGATCATGGTCCGATGGTACAGATTCTGGTTGGTGCAACCATCGTGGGAAGTATCGAAACCGTTTGGGCCGGTACCATCACGCCGCCACGCGAAGGGGTGATCAAACGCTGGCACTACCCGGCAGCCGATCATGATGGCGCGGTAGTGCTGCTGAAGGGCCAGGAAATGGGACGCTTCAAGCTGGGTTCCACCGTCATCAACCTGTTTGCCCCGAAGCGCGTCAAACTGGCAGAGAGCCTGGAAGCGGAGAGCAAAACCCGTCTTGGTCAGCCGCTGGCTATCGCGCTGCCGCAGCAGGGTGAAACCACCCCGCTCGCCGACTAACAGGACAACTCCCTGTGCGTGCCTTTCTTATCCTGCTGCTGAGTTTGTGGCTCAGCAGCCCTGTTTTTGCGGCCAGCGTGCCGCAAGCCAGTGACCTGAAACAGGAACTGGATGCCGTCAAATCCGCTAAAAGCTCCCCTGCCCAAACCGAACAAATTCAGACGCTGGAAACGGCACTCAATTTCCTTGCTGAACGCGATGATTCGCTGGAGCGGGCAAAGCAATATCAGCAGGTAATTGACGACTTCCCCCGTCTGGCGCGAGAACTACGCCAGCAACTCGCCAGCATGACCAGTGAGAGCAGCAAAACGGTGCGCAATAATATGAGCAGCACCGAACTGGATCAGGAGATTTTGCAGGTCAGCAGTCAGTTACTGGAAGAGGGACGTCAGGCACAGCAGGAGCAGGATCGCGCACGCGAAATCAGCGATTCGCTGTCGCAGTTGCCGCAGCAGCAGACCGAGGCGCGCCGGGCCATGACGGAGAGCGACCGTCGCGTGCAGGGCGCGTCAACCGCCACCACCCCGCAGGAACAAGCCCAGATCTATGCACGTCAGGCGGAGAACGCCGCCAACAAAGCGCGTGTGGATGAACTGGAACTGGCGCAACTCTCCGCCAATAACCGTCAGGAATTGGCGCGCATGCGTGCCGAAGTGCATCAACGTCAGGCCTCACAACTGGATAATTACCTGCAAGCGCTGCGCAATCAGTTGAACAATCAGCGCCAGCGTGAGGCTGAACAGGCACTGGAACGTACCGAGCAATTGGCGGAAAACAGCGGCGATCTGCCCAGCGCCATTAGCGAACAATTCCGGGTAAACCGTGAGCTGTCTGCTGACCTTAATCAGCAGGCACAACGCATGGATTTGGTCGCCTCGCAGCAACGCCTGGCGACCAATCAGACGTTGCAAGTTCGTCAGGCACTGAGCACCCTGCGTGAGCAATCGCAATGGCTGGGCGCATCGAACCTGTTGGGCGAGGCCTTGCGCGCGCAGGTGGCGCGTCTGCCGGATATGCCCAAATCACAGCAGATCGACAACGAAATGGGCCAGTTGCGCGTACAACGGCTCCGTTATGAGGATTTGCTGGAGCGCCAGCAGGCATTACGCAAAGAGAAGCAGGATGATGGCACGCCTTTCACCAGTGAACAGAGCCGCATTCTGGAAGCCCAGCTGAAAACTCAGCGCGAGTTGCTTAACTCCTTAATTTCCGGCTGCGATACGCTGATTCTGGAAATCACCAAACTCAAAGTTTCCAATACCCAGCTACAGGATGCACTGACGGAAGTGCGCGATGCCACCCATCGTTATCTGTTCTGGACCGCTGATGTCAGTGCGGTTGACCTGAGCTTTCCGGTGGATACCGCACAAGCCCTGGCACGGCTGTTATCGCTTGATACGCTGGGCCAGTTAGGCAAAGCACTGGCGATGATGTTTACCAGCAAGGAAACGGTGCTACCGATTCTGGGAGCCGTGCTGCTGGTTGGGTTCAGCATCAGTTCACGCCGCCACTATCATGCTTTTCTGGCACGAGCCGCCAGCAAAGTGGGCAAGGTGACACAGGATCACTTCGGCCTGACAATGCGCACGGTGTTCTGGTCGATTCTGGTCGCCGTGCCGATTCCGGTGTTATGGGCGGCCCTCGGTTATGGTTTGCAGGAAGCCTGGCCCTACCCGATAGCGGTGGCAATTGGCGATGGCATCACCGCCACGCTGCCTCTGCTGTGGGCGTTTATGATCAGCGCCTCTTTTGCCCGCCCCAATGGCCTGTTTGTCGTGCATTTCCGCTGGCCTCAGGCGCGTGTGGCACGCGCAATGCGTTATTACTCGCTTACCGTTGGCCTGATTGTGCCGTTGATCATGCTGTTGATCGCTTTTGCCAACCTGGAAGATCGTGAGTTCTCCTCGACGCTTGGCAGGCTGTGCTTCATCCTGATTTGCGGTGCATTAAGCATCGTGACCGTCAGCCTGAAGCGCGCCGGCATCCCGCTGTACCTGGATAAAGAAGGCAACGGCGATAACTTTATCAACCGCATTTTGTGGAACCTGATGATCGCCATTCCACTGGTTGCGGCCCTCGCCTCCTGCATTGGCTATCTGGCGACTGCGCAGGCACTGCTGGCACGCCTGGAAACTTCCGTCGGCATCTGGTTCTTCCTGCTGGTGATTTACCATATTGTTCGCCGCTGGATGTTAATCCAACGCCGCCGTATCGCCTTTGACCGCGCCCGCCAGCGTCGTGCAGAAATGCTGGCCAACCGTGCGCGCAGTGAAGAGGATAAAGAGCAGCCTGCCACCAGCATTGAGGGCGTGGGAGTGGAAGCGGATGAACCCATCATCGATCTGGATGCTATCAGCGCCCAGTCGCTGCGCCTGGTTCGTTCGATTCTGACCCTGATTGCCCTGGTGTCGGTGATTGTGTTGTGGTCGGAGATTCACTCGGCGTTCGGTTTCCTCGAAAATATCCGCCTGTGGGATGTCAGCACCACGGTGCAGGGGGTGGAAAGCATCCAGCCAATTACCCTCGGTTCGATTCTGATCGCCATTCTGGTGCTGATTATTACCACCCAGTTGGTGCGCAATATGCCTGCGCTGCTGGAGCTGGCGCTGTTGCAGCACCTGAGCCTGACGCCTGGCACCGGCTACGCCATCACCACGGTGACCAAATATATCCTGATGCTGATTGGCGGACTGATTGGCTTCTCGATGATTGGCATTGAATGGGCGAAGCTGCAATGGCTGGTCGCCGCGCTGGGTGTTGGTCTGGGCTTCGGTTTACAGGAGATTTTCGCCAATTTTATTTCTGGCCTGATTATCCTGTTCGAGAAGCCGATTCGTATCGGCGATACCGTCACCATCCGCGATCTCACCGGGAGTATCACCCGCATCAATACCCGTGCGACCACCATCACCGACTGGGATCGCAAAGAGATTATCGTGCCGAATAAGGCGTTTATTACCGAGCAGTTCGTTAACTGGTCGCTTTCCGATTCGGTGACGCGTGTGGTGCTGACTATCCCGGCACCGGCTGGGGTGAATAGCGACGAAGTGACCTTGATCCTGAAACAAGCGGCCGAACGCTGTACCTACGTACTGGATACGCCGCCCCCGGACGTGTTCCTTGTCGATCTGCAACAAGGTATCCAGTTGTTTGAACTGCGAGTCTACGCCGCCGAAATGGGCCACCGCATGCCGCTACGCCATGAACTGCATCAGCTGATTTTGCATGGTTTTGCCGAGCACGGTATCGAAATGCCCTTCCCGCCTTTCCAGGTTCGTATGGAAACCCTGGGCAAGAAAAGCCCGGCCAGCAATGGCACACCTGCGGCACGGAATTATAAGTCGGGTGGGTTGTAAAAATGAGGTGCGCAGTGGATGCGCACCTGGTCAGTTTATTTCACAAACTCTTCGCCCTGAGCGATATCTTTCTTCAGCGTATCCAGCATGCCGGTTAACGCCTGTTGCTCAAAGGCGCTGAGCGGTCCGAGTGGACGGCGCTCCACGATACCGGTTTTGCCCAACAACAGTGGCTGCGAGAAGAAACGCGCGTATTCGCCATCCCCTTCCACATAAGCACATTCGACCACGTTCGCTTCCCCTTGCATGGCGCGTACCAGCGACAGACCGAAACGTGCCGCAGCCTGACCCATTGACAGGGTCGCTGAGCCGCCACCGGCTTTGGCTTCCACCACTTCCGTACCGGCGTTTTGGATACGTTTGGTGAGCTCCAACACTTCCTGCTCACTAAAGCTAACGCCTTTGACCTGCGACAGCAGCGGCAGAATAGTGACGCCAGAATGCCCCCCGACCACGGGTACGTCGATCTCGCCGGGTTGCTTGCCTTTTAACGCCGCAACAAAGGTGTTGCCGCGGATAATATCCAGTGTAGTTACGCCAAACAGCCGGTTTTTATCATACACACCCGCTTTCTTAAGCACCTCTGCCGCAATCGCCACCGTGGTGTTAACCGGGTTAGTGATCACGCCAATCAAGGCCTTAGGTGCGGTGCTCGCCACCTGCTCAATCAGGTTACGAACAATGCCTGCGTTAACGTTAAAGAGGTCGGCGCGGTCCATGCCGGGTTTACGTGCCACTCCGGCGGAAATCAGCACCACATCGGCTCCCTTCAGTGCGGGTGTGGCATCTTCACCACTAAAACCCTCAACTTTCACTGCGGTAGGAATATGGCTGAGATCCACAGCCACACCCGGCGTAACCGGGGCGATGTCATAAAGCGAAAGGGCTGAACCTGCGGGTAATTGGGTCTTAAGCAACAGTGCTAGCGCCTGGCCAATACCACCAGCGGCACCGAGAACGGCAACTTTCATCCTGGACTCCTTATTAAGGTGGGGCAGAGATCTGCCGGGTTTCCATCGGGTTACGAGTTTAATCAACTTCTCAGGCGATAGCGACAATACCCGTCGCGCTATTAACACTGACGCCGCAATACGGCTCCCGAGACATCCACACTTCAGAAGTCGCCTGAATGATCATAGGTCGCAGCCAGAAGACAGGGGTCGGCAATGATCAGTCATTTTGTTGTTACCACTTCAATAATATAACAACATTGCAACCTTCGCTTTTGCGCGCCACGCCGCGATTTTGGCGTAGCGGTAAATCTCTGTTATGATCGCCGCCCTCGCAGGTTATCCCGGCGAACCCCTCACCTGTTTATTGCATAAAAATTCATTTAAATGCATAATCATTTATCTGCATGGGCTTGTTGCCCAACGCATCCCTCTTTTTATTGGTAACCTATGCGAAACCCATCTAAACAAGACGACCTGGTTAAGGCGTTCAAAGCCCTCTTGAAAGAAGAGAAATTCAGCTCTCAGGGTGAAATTGTGCAGGCGTTACAGGAAGACGGCTTCGAGAACATCAATCAGTCAAAAGTTTCTCGTATGCTTACTAAGTTTGGCGCGGTGCGCACGCGCAACGCAAAAATGGAGATGGTTTACTGCCTGCCAGCCGAACTGGGTGTGCCGACCACGACCAGCCCGCTGAAAAATTTAGTGCTGGATATCGACTACAACGATGCTCTGGTGGTGATTCACACCAGCCCCGGCGCCGCACAGCTCATCGCCCGTTTGCTGGATTCGCTGGGTAAAGCCGAAGGCATTCTCGGCACCATCGCCGGTGATGACACTATCTTTATTACCCCCGCGCGTGCTTTTACCGTGAAGCAGCTCCATGACGCTGTGCTGATGTTATTCGAACAAGAGCTATAAAACCCTGCCCGCTACCGGCAGATTACCTGCCGGTAACAACTCGGCCATTCCCTTTACCCGCCGTCACGCTTGAAGAAAAATCATCAAGAAACAATACATTAAGTATATTCTCGTCCGTTCTCACGCCCGATAATAATTGGTAGGACCTTTTATCCTGCTTAACCTTTAGCGCTATTTTACACTGCTTTACACAACAACATCAGCTATATACCCCACTCGCAGCGTATCAGCCAGCTGGATCAACCGTATTATTTCGCACAGAAAGATAAAATGACATAGGTCATTGTTTTTACATGTAATTAACAGGTGTTGTGCAGAAAGCAGGCGGTTTTTATAACACTCAGTTATTAAAAGTTGTCATAAGGACAAAGAATAACAACCAAACATTATTAGCAGAATATTAATTTCATGAGTGATTAGATCTATACTTCTTTTCGTGATGCAAATCACACCAAACAAAAAGAGAAAAAACAGAAGACGAGGAAATAATCATGAAAGTTAAAACTACTATCGCAACCATGAGCATTCTATCTGCCCTGTCATTTGGCGCTTTCGCCGCAGATTCTATTAATGCTGATCAGGCAATGAATCTGCAACCGGCCGGCACCATCAGTGTCAGCGGCACGGCTGGTTCGCCGATGGATATCCATCAGCAACTGAGCGAAAAAGCAGACCAGCAAGGTGCTAAAGCTTATCGCGTGATCGAAGCGCGTAATGACAACACCTACCACGCGACTGCTGAACTTTATAAATAAGTTCGCCGAAACAAGACGCAATGTGAAAGGCAACCCATTTGAGACGCGATTGCGCTCAGGTTGCTGACCCAAATTCAGGAGAGTGAATCATGAAAACTAAATTATCTATCGCAGTGCTGAGCCTGGCTTCCGTTCTTTCTTTCGGTGCCAGCGCAGCAAGCCTGATTACCAATGAGCAGGCAGACACCATGAATCTTCAACCGCTGAACCAAACCATCAGCGTGAGTGGCCGTGATGGCGACCAGAACAACATCCGTCAGGAACTTTCTGCCAAAGCCGATGCTCAGGGTGCCAGCCACTATCGCATCATTGAAAACAATCAGAATGACACCTACCACGTCACTGCTGAACTGTACAAATAATCGATAAATGATTATCCGGCGCCCAAACGGCGCCTGGATATGAATCGACGACCCGCTACCCACTTACCACCGCAGGTTGTTGATTGTAATGAGGAGACGAACAATGAAAATCAAAGCAACCATCGCAACCGCTAGCCTGCTCTCACTGTTGACCTTCGGTGCCTCTGCGGCACAACTGGTCACGGCGGAACAGGCTCAGAATATGCAGCCTGCGGGGACAGTGACCATCAGTGGTACTGCCGGTGCACCAATGGATTATCGTGCTCAGCTGTCGCAAAAAGCCGATGAACAGGGTGCCAGCGCCTATAAAGTGATTGAAGCCCGCACCGGCGACAACTATCACATCACTGCTGAACTGTATAAGTAATTCCTCGTCAACTGCTTGACGAACCCTTTGGCCCCGCTCGCCGGGGCCCTTTTTGCGTTACTTCACATTAAAGCGGAGCTGGCCATCCAGCTCCTCTTCTGCTTCATCAAACAGCAAAATCAACGCCCCATAGCGACGCTTCTGTCCTGATCCTAAGTGAATAAACTCAATCTCCAGCGGTAACGGCAGTTGCTCGCCTGTCACCACTTCCCAGAGATCGTCCAAATCAGTAATCGCCAGATCCGCCAGCGCAAAACGGTCACTGAACTGGCGGAAGAAGTGCGCCTGATCGACGATTTCATCGAAATCAAAACGTTCGATTCTCATCATGACGACTCTCTTTTCTGTACCACTGCCCATTAAACCGGGTAGCCTGCGTTGATATGTTTGTGTTGCTGCGGGGTGTGGATGCCCTCCTTCCCCCTGACAGTTTGCATCCCGTCAGGAAAGTATAGATGGCATTACCGGTGGGTTTTATGAGAGTGAGCCACCGCATCACGCGGTGGCTGGTTTCAGATTTGAATCAATGTGTTCTGATACTTACTCAGCATGCTGGCTAAACGTTTTACCGGCTCCGTTACGCTGCTCGGTGCCGCGTAGTGCTGGAGTTTCTCCTGATAGACATCCAGCTCGCGTAACAACTGCTCAAAATAGACACGTCGTTTATCATCGCTACGCGTCGAGATCACCTGGTCAGCAGTGGATCGCAGCTGACGGTGATAGGCGGAGAGATCTGCATTGATCGGCACCTCGGCATTGCGTAAGCGTTGATGGCCGATAATCAGCGTCAGCGCGATACGGTATTTATTGATATCGCCGGGGAACAGATTGAGCAGCAGAAACAGTTGCTGATACAGCGCCGGTAAGTGATTCTCGCGACGACGCGCCTGATTGGTGGTCATCGCCGCCACCGCCGCATACATAAAGCGATTCAGCAACTTACGTCCGGTACGCGCCTTAGATTTGTCACGAATCAGCAGAATCACCATCATCGCCACAAAACATCCAATCACCTGGCCCAACACGTTGTCGAGAAACACGTTGAACTCGAACTTCATCGGGTTATCCAGTACCAGCACGTTGATGGTACCAATCAGGGCACCTAACGTTCCCAGTTGGCGACGCTGGACAAAGATGCCGCCAATAAAGCCCAGCAGGCCAATCGCGATGCAAAGCAGCAGCATACTTTGCTGGGTTGCAGGCAGAACGTATATAAAGTAGAGCGCACCCAGCGGCACTGCGACCGTCATACCGTAGAGGAAGTCTTTTGCCATCATCAATGGATTAGGGGTGCGCATCGCCAGTGCGGTGATTACCGCCAGCATCACCATACAGCCACTGCCAGAGGTCCAACCGGTGTACAACCAGAAAAGTGAGCCAATCGCCGTCGCCGCAAATGTACGTACGCCGTTAATCATCGCATGGTGGGTTTCGGCAGAACGCGCCTGAATCACCACTTCACGTTGCAGAATACCGTCTTCCAGCGTAGTGATGCGGCTGTTGCTCCTGACGCCATTAATCAGCAACAAGTATTCGGTAGCCGCCCCCACCCAGCTGGCTAAGGTCAGTGGAGTGGACTTGCTGCTGACGCCAATTACCCGGCGCATGATTTTCATGCGCTTGTGCACGTCATCAACGCTTTTCACCTCTTTCTCGATCAGCAATCGATACTGCGGCGGAATGTAGTCCGGGCGGGAATTCTGGATCAGGAAGGTTTCTGCGGCCTGCGTAATCAAGGTCAGGGATAAAGTATTCAGCATTTGCAGACGACGGCTGCTGTTTTTCCAACGCGAGGATTCCATCATCAACTGGCTGCGCATGGTGTTCAGCGCCGTGGTGCGGCGCACCAGCGCGCTCCAGGCTTTGTCGACTTCTTCTTTATCGCCGTGCGCGACACAAAGTTGCAGCAGTTTGTAGTGCGCCACCAGCAGCGAATCCACTTCCTGGTCGATCACTTTTTTAATCGAACGGGGCGAGAAGATCATATCCGCCAGAATGGCACACAAAATACCCAGCACGATTTCGCTACAACGCTCAACCGCAAACTGCGGAGCCAGCGTCAGCCCACCACTGGCATCGGCGGTGACAACGATAATCAGCGCGGTGTAGCCTGCCAGACCCAGGGCGTAGGAGTTTTCGACTTTAATCAGCGAGGAGAGCCAGACGCAGAAGCCGGCCCACAGGCAACATAACAGTAGCATCACTACCGGGGCACGCACCGTGGCGATCATGATGGTCAGAGCCGCCGCGCTACCAATAAAGGTCCCGATAATACGCAGGATGCCGCGATAGCGCAGCGCGCCGGAGTAGGGATCACCTCCGGCGACAAAGGCGGTGCCACCCGCCACTATCCCGGCGGTCATCACCGCCCAGCGCGGCGTTTCCAGATTGAAGTGAAAGCCGATAATCAGCGCCGCTACCAGCGCAAATGTCAGCTTCACCGGGAAACGCAGGAACTCAATCATATCGCCCTCTTAACCAAACTCACGCAGGCGATTAAACAATTTGCTCATCGGTGAGGCTTGCGTCTTACGATCCTTCTCACCAGTAATCACCACGGTAGCGGTGGTGCCAGCCGGGAAGCGATTGCCAGGCTGATCGTCGAGATGAATACGCACCGGTACACGCTGCGCCAGACGCACCCACTCCAGATTGGAATCAACAGTGGCCATGCCTTTGCTGTCATTGGTGCTGCTACTGTCGGTAACACCGGCTGCGATGCTGTCGACGGTGCCACGCAGCACGGTATTGCTACCCAGCGGGGTGATTTCCGCACGGAAGCCCGGGCGTACGCCATCCAGCTTGGTTTCTTCCATATAGGCCAGCACGTAGAACGTATGCTGCTGCACCAGAGCCACCGCCACTGAACCACGGGTAATAAACTCGCCTTCATAGACGTTAAGGTTGGTCACCCAACCGTCAGACGGTGCCTTGATGGTGGTACGATCCAGGTCGATGGCCGCCAGATCGCGCGTCGCAATAGCTTTCGCCAGCTGATGCTCGGTGGTGGTCAGATCGTTGTTGGCCTGGTCAATGGCTTCACGCGACATCGCGCTGGTGCCGAGTTGGTTACGGCGCGCCGCTTCACGACGTTTTTCGTTGGCGACAGCCTGGTAATACTCGACATCGGCCTGTGCTTCATCCAGCGCCTTCTGGTAACGGGGGCGGTCAACCACAAACAGGGTATCGCCCTTCTTCACCAGTTGGTTATCACGGACCGGCACCTCGGTGATCAAACCGGTCACATCCGGAGAGATCGCCACGACATCGGCAGAGAATTTAGCATCACGCGTCCACGGGGATTCGGTGTAGAACACCCAGGCGCGGAAGATGATCACGATAGCGACGACAACCAGCAGGAGAGTAATCGCGTAGCGCGCGATTTTTCTTATTAGCGCTTTCACTTAAAACCTCAGACGAATAAACGGGATACAAGGTAAAACACACAGCAATAAAGCGCTGTGTTAAAAAGTGCCGGATGCCAAACCAGATCGTACAATCCGCTGGGCGTCAGCACGCGTTTCACCAGCCAGAACAGCGCCAGCGAAACTATGAGTTCAATGAAGATGGGCGGGAAAGACAGCCCAAATACGACAAATACCGGAAGCACACTCATTTCGGTTCCTTAGTTCGACCTTGCCGGATTGCACCGATACCTGCCCGCATGCCACATGGCACAAGGGGTTGATGATAATGGGATGACGGGTAGACTGATGGCAACATTCAGGCCGTTTGAGCTAATCATAGCGTATCATCTGACAAACACAGGCAGATTCACTGCCGTGTTAAGGTGCGGTGAAATGACCCAGCGTGCGTATAGTAACGCGCTTGACTATACGTTATCTACATATTGTGAGCTAAATCACTTTTTAGCCAGAGTAAACAATGGAACGACTTAAAGGCATGTCCATCTTCGCCAAAGTGGTTGAATTAGGATCCTTCACCGCCGCGGCACGTCAGCTTCATCTTAGCGTTTCGTCGATTAGCCAGATAGTCGCGAAACTGGAAGATGAGCTCCAGGTCAAGCTGCTGAATCGCAGCACCCGAAGCATTGGCCTGACCGAAGCGGGCAGAATTTATTATCAGGGCTGCCGCCGCATGCTGGCAGAGGCGATGCAGGTCCACGAACAACTGTATGCCTTCAACAACACGCCCATTGGTATTTTACGTATCGGCAGCTCATCGACAATGGCGCAAAATGTCCTCGCTGATATGACCAGCGATATGTTACGCGAATATCCGGGTTTGAGCGTCAATTTAGTCACCGGCATTCCGGCACCGGATTTGATTGCTAACGGGCTGGATCTGGTGATCCGCGTCGGTGAGTTGCAGGATTCCAATCTGTTCTCGCGTCGCCTGGGCGCGATGCCGATGGTGGTATGCGCGGCCAAAAGCTATCTGGTACAGCACGGCACGCCGGAAAAGCCTGGCGAGATCGATAATTTTTCGTGGCTGGAATATAGCGTGCGCCCGGACAACACCTTTGAGTTGATTGCACCGGAAGGGCTGGTCACGCGTCTGACGCCGCAGGGACGTTTCGTGACCAATGATTCGCTAACGCTGATCCGTTGGCTGAAAGCCGGGTGCGGTATCGCCTATGTCCCACTGATGTGGGTGATAAACGAGATCAACACCGGTGAGATCGATATCCTGTTTTCACAGTATCAGTCGGCCCCCAGACCGGTTTATGCGCTGTACACCGAAAAAGATAAGCTGCCGCTGAAAGTGCAGGTGTGTATCGACTATCTGACCGAGTATTTCAAACGGGTAGCGCGCCAGTATCAGCAGCACCGTAAAAACTGAGCATAAGTACTGTCGCGGCGCGATTTATCGCCCAATGCGTATCCGTACTCATTCGTAGCGGCGCGATTTATCGCGCGTTTTTTTGCCATCGTAAAGGTCAAAAGAGCGCGATTTATCGCGCCGCTACGGTTCAGTGCTTAAATCAGGCGGTTCCGCCGACCGTGAGTTTATCCAGCTTCAGTGTCGGCTGCCCCACACCCACTGGCACGCTCTGGCCTTCTTTACCACAGACGCCAACGCCTTTATCCAATGCCAGGTCATTACCCACCATGGAAATCTGCTGCATAGCTTCGATACCGGAGCCAATCAGCGTGGCACCTTTTACCGGTTTGGTCACTTTACCGTTCTCAATCAGATAGGCTTCCGATGTTGAGAACACAAACTTACCGGAGGTGATATCCACCTGGCCGCCACCAAAGTTCGGCGCGTACAGGCCATATTCTACGCTTGCGATAATGTCCTGCGGCGTGGATTTCCCCGCCAGCATATAGGTGTTGGTCATACGCGGCATCGGCAGGTGCGCATAAGATTCACGACGGCCATTGCCGGTAGGGTTGACGCCCATCAGACGCGCATTGAGCTTGTCCTGCATGTAACCCTTCAGCACACCGTTTTCAATCAACACGTTGTACTGTCCCGGTACGCCTTCATCGTCCACCGCCAGCGAACCACGCAGACCCTCGATGGTGCCATCATCGACCACGGTACAAAGTTCAGACGCCACCAACTGGCCCATTTTGCCGCTGAACACCGAGGTGGCACGACGGTTAAAGTCGCCTTCAAGACCGTGTCCAACCGCTTCGTGCAGCAGCACGCCCGGCCAGCCAGCGCCAAGTACCACCGGCAGCGTCCCTGCCGGAGCAGCAACCGCCGAGAGGTTCACCAGCGCCATCCGCACCGCCTCACGCGCCCAGGCATCTGCACGCACATCACCGCTTTCATCGGCGAGGAAGAATTCATAACCGGTACGCGCGCCGCCGCCGCTGGAGCCGCGTTCACGTTTACCCTGATCTTCCACCTGAACGCTGATCGACAGACGAACCAACGGACGCACATCAGCGGCCAGCGTGCCATCGGTCGCGGCCACCAGCACCTGCTCATAAACCCCGGTCAGGCTGGCATTCACTTCCTGGACACGAGGATCAGCGGCGCGCGCCACTTTATCCACCCGATGCAACAGGGCGATTTTGTCTTCACGCGTCAGGCTATCCAGCGGATTGACCGGTGCGTACAGCGAGCGGTTGATCACAGCCGAAAGGGTATGGGCTTTGCCATTGCCCTGTTCGCGTACGATGCTGCGTGCGGCTTCAGCCGACTGGCGCAAAGCATTCAGGGTGATCTGGTCAGCATAGGCGAAACCGGTTTTCTCACCGCTGACCGCGCGAACACCGACGCCCTGATCGATATGATACGAGCCGTCTTTAATGATTTTGTCTTCCAGCACCCAGGATTCGTGGAAACTGGACTGAAAATAGAGATCGGCATAGTCCAGACGACGTTCTGAAAGCTGCCCTAACAGGGAAAAAAGGTCCTGCTGATTAATGCTGTTCGCAGTTAGCAACTGCTCACTTACCAGATTCAGAGTCATCGTTTCTCACTCATTTTACGCTCAGATATTTCATAGCCTGCGGCAATTCCCCGACGGCGTCAAATTCACTTCTTGTCGTTTTCGCGCGGTTTGCGTAGCACTTCATTGATTTCCGGCTTATCCAGAGGGCCGCTGATGTGGTAACGCAATAGCGAAATTTTACTCCACAGTGGTCCCAGCACTTTACTGGCGGCAAATACCGCCGCGCCGACCACCGGGTTGATCACAAACGCGGTTGCGACGCCCACGGAGGCAGAGATCTCGGGTGCCACCACCGCTTCCATATCAATCTCGCGTTTCACCAGGTCCACTTTACCCTGCATGGCGATATCCGCTTCAAGACCATCCACCAGCAAGTTATCGGTATGCATCACGCCATTTTCAATCCATGCGGTGCCGTTGATCGAGTCAAAAAAGAAGCCCTGACTGAAGGTGTCGCTGAAATCAAAACGCAACTTACGCAGTAACGCATCAAAACTCATCAAACGCAGCAACTGTCCGGCACGGCCGGTATTCACATCGGCGATTTGGCCTTTACCAAAATGGGATTTCAGCGTGCCACTCAGCGTCGGCTCTGAAGGTTGCCACGGCGCAGAACGCCAGTGCAAATCGTAGTCGACTTTAAAAGGCGCATCACGCAGCGGGGTGTTCACGCCAAACCAGTTGGTGGCATCGTTAATGTTTTTGCCACTCAGCGTCCCTTTCAGAGAAGTACGCTGCTCACCCGGTTTATTCACCCACTCACCATTGATACTCAGCTTCGAGCTACCGGTGTCCACCGAACCGTTAGTAAGTGCTAACGTATCGCCACGCGGTTGCAGCAGCGCCTGCATATGGCCAAATTTCTGCCCGCGCAGCCAGCACTCCTGGCAGCGCAATTGCAGAGCTGGCCAGCCGGAGAAGTTAATCGTGGTGTTGTCACTGAAAGGTGATGATGTTTCACCCTCTTTTCCTGCCCATTCCGGATTGTAATAGAGGTAACTCAGCGCCAGCTGCCACGGAGCATTTTGCGCAGTCACCAGACTACCGCGTGCTTCGCGGCTATCCAACTGTACCTGAGTGTTACCGGTCGGCACCTGAGTCACCGTCGCATTGACATCATGCCACTGCTGGCCCGCCAGGGTCAGCGCCGGTGTATGCAACGTGACATCACCCGGCAGCAACGCACCACCGACACTGGTTTCCCCCTGCGCATTGCGCGAACCACCCGTGCCTGCCAGCAATCCCATCCAGGCTTCACCGTTAATTTCCGGCAAATTCAGCACCATGCCGCGATTTTCCGGCAGCTTCGGCGTGGTTTTTGTATCGTTGAGCCAGATACCACGATCGACCCGCAATTGAGGTTCCAGCAGCCAGCGGCTGTTAAAGCGATGATTTCCCAGCACGCTACCACTCAGTTCGAATCCGTTGAGATTACCATTGGCGGAGATTGTCATCGGCATCGCCGCTCCCGCTTTCTTATCCAGCGGAGCAGGTAAGTGACTGCTTACATCTTTGCCATCACCACTCAGATCAACCTTGTAGCTGGCCCCACCTTTATGCGGCAGAGTGATGTCGACATTCCCCTGCCACGCCAGGTTGCCGCTTAATTGGCTGGTGACTGTCGCGGGCAGCATCTTCAGCTTCGCCAACTGCCAGTCGCCCAGCAGCTTAACGTTGACGCCAAAGTTGTCCGGGTTCTCCTGGGTACTGAAGCTGACGCCCACCGGCTGCCCGAACCAGTTCGCCTGCATCTCCTCGCTTTCCAGGTTGCCATTGTTATAACGGAAGCGCCCGGTCAGGTTGTTCAGCGTGGTATTCAACGGTTTGATGTGCAAGCTGTTATTGTTCATCACCACATTACCGCTGGCATGAACCAGCTCGCCATCCAGCGGGATGTCGAGATTGAGATGGCCGCGGGTGTTGCCTTTAATCTGCAATTGTTGCAGGGCGGCCCCCAGCGTGGGTTTGAGCGGCGTTTGCTCGAAATAATCGGCAATCTGCTTGCCCTCACCACTCAGATCGCCGTCAATAATCAGCTTCTCTTTCAGGTAATCCGGGATGATCGCGCTGATATTGCGGGCGTCCACCTCTCCCAGTTTCGCCTGTTCGGCCTTCATCCACAGGCCGTCATTGACGAAGTCGAGGTCAATGTCGAGATTATTGATTGCCGGCCAGCCGGGCTGGAATTGATAGGTAGCCTGACGTAACGGCACCCACACTTCAAACATGCCGTCGTTATGCTTAAACGGGAAGAGTGTCGGATCGCCGGCAAACAGCAAGGTGGCGTTATCCACCTGACCGCCTTTGATGGCATCGCTGAGATAGTGAGTCAGGCCGTGGCCCATCAGCGGTTCCGGGAAATAACGCCAGGCATCACCGGCATCGGTAACACGAATACCCGCCAGGATATCGAGACGCGGGGCTTTGCCGAGATTTTGCTGATAAAGAAAATCCCCGCGCGCCCATAGCGAACGCGCCTTCACGTCCAGTTGATGACCATCCAGTGTCAGGCCATTGTCATCATGTCGCCAGTTAAGCTTGCCGGTAACCTGCTGAATTTGTAGTGGAGCCTGGAACATGTCGCCGTAGGGCACTTCTGCCTGCCCCATCGCTACATCCAGCATGCCATTACTCAGGCTACCGCTGGCGCTGCCGCTCAGATTGCTGATGCCCGGTAACAGTTCCCAGTGCTGCCAGCTTAAATCTCGCCATTTGGCCTGAAGGCGGGTTTGCTCCGGCTGCTGCAACGGAATATCCAGCGCCAGCGCTTCAATCTGACCCTGCGGCTGTAGCGCCCGCCAGTTATCAAACATCGCCGGAGAGAGGGGCTGGAACAGCGGCACCAGCGGTGCCAGACGTTGCAGATCCAGTTGGGTGGCACGCACGCGGATTTCCGGCGCGTTATTCGCCCCAAGCAACTGTTTATCTTCCGGTCTCCACAGCAGCGAGAAATGTCCCGGTGCCCAGGCGACACCATCGGTGCTGAGACGGGTTTGTGGTACGGACAGCATCCAGCCATTCTGGAAGCGCGACAGATGGGCCGTTAAGCCGTCCACCTGCAACTGATGATCGCCCTGATCGCCACGCCAGCGCGCCCCGCCCTGACGTAACAGCAAATCGCCAGCATAGACATCGCCATCACGCAGGTTGACCCACGCGGCAAGACTGAAACGTGCACTTTCGAGGCTGGTGTTATCACGCAGCCAGCGGCCAATCCACGGGCGCACATCCACGTCATCCGCCTGCATCCAGATACGCCCGGTATCCAGCAAGCCATTATTATCGCTGAGGTCAAGACGTACCTGTACCACGCCATGCTGCCCGGTAAAACTGGACAGGCTCACTTCCCCTTCCGCACGGTGGCGCGTTTTTTCGTTCAACCAGGTCAGGCGAGGGATCGCCAGCTCGGCGTGTTGTCCGGAGGGCGTGAGAAAACGGATACTGCTGTCACGCAGGTCGAAGTGGTCAAACTGCCGCAGGAAAAGTTCGTTGATTTGCGTGGGTTTGAAGCTGTTTTTCTGTTCATCGCTGGTCAGGAGTTGGCGATTGAGTTCAAGGCGCATCTGCCAGAAGGTGAGATCACGAAACTGCCAGCGCCCCTGAAGCAACGACTGCCAGATATTCAGCGCCAGGTTGACCCTACCAATATGCATTTGCCCCTGATCTTTCAGGGCAATGTGCAGATCGCGGATCTGTAACGTGGGGCCGAAGTTTTCCCACCGGCCCTGCAACTCACTGGCCTGTACCGGCACGCCAGTGACGCGCGATACGGCTTGCAAAATGTCGCTGCGGTAGCTGTTGAGATGCGGCATGACGAGGCGCAGCCCGCTGACCAGCAGCGCCACAATAACGATGATTGTGGCGAGCAGCAGTAACAAAATCCTCGGCAACCGCCTCACACACCTCTCCTTGTCTTCCGCCGGATTACGGATCGATACCTCTCATGCCCTGACCGTTATCAGTGCGGAACAATCGGGACGAAAGCGCATGTTAACCCAAAAAAGGGGGTATTTTTAGCCCGATTCCATGACAAAACGTCGTGCAAGGCCAGCATTAACAAGAAAATTACATCATCACAACGTCAAACTGCTCCTGCGTGTATAGCGGCTCAACATGGACTTTCACCTGTTTGCCGACGAAGATCTCAACTTCGGCTAACGCATGTGATTCATCGCTCTTCAGCGCTTCCCCCACCGCCGGTGACACGTACACCAGGAAACGGTCTGAATCGTAGGCATGGTGGACACGCACGATCTCACGCATGATCTCGTAGCAAACAGTTTCCACCGTTTTCAGCGTGCCGCGTCCTTTGCACACCGGACAATCAGCACACAGCACATGCTCGATACTTTCGCGCGTGCGTTTGCGGGTCATCTCAACCAGCCCAAGCGCTGAGAAACCGTTGATCCCGGTTTTAACCCGATCTTTACTCAACGCGCTTTCCAGCGAATGCAACACCCGGCGGCGATGGTCATCGTTACTCATATCGATGAAATCGATGATGATAATGCCGCCAAGATTGCGCAACCGTAGCTGACGAGCAATTGCCTGTGTCGCTTCGATATTGGTGTTGAAAATGGTTTCGTCCAGATTGCGATGGCCAACAAACGCACCGGTATTGATGTCGATGGTGGTCATGGCTTCGGTTTGATCGATGATCAGATAACCGCCGGACTTCAATTCAACTTTGCGATCAAGCGAACGCTGGATCTCATTCTCCACATCGTAGAGATCAAAGATGGGTTGTTTGCCGCTATACAGCTCCAGCTTGCTGGCCATCTCCGGGATATATTCACCGGTGAATTCCACCAGCAGATCGCAGGTCAGACGCGAGTCTACGCGGATGCGGTCCAACGCGGCCCCGGCGAAATCTCGCAACACACGCTGCGCCAGCGCCAGTTCGCCATACAGCAGGCAACGGGTCTGGTTACGCTTTTTGCGCTCACTGACTTTGGTCCACAAACGCTTGAGGAATGCAGCATCCTGCGCCAACTCTTCCTCGCCAATGCCTTCAGCAGCAGTACGGATGATAAAGCCACCAAGATCATCACAATAGGCGGCCACTACCGCTTTCAGGCGTTCGCGCTCCGCTTCGCTTTCAATACGCTGAGAAACGCCAACGTGTGAGGCTCCCGGCATAAATACCAGATAACGCGAAGGCAGGGTAATGTCGGTGGTCAGGCGTGCACCTTTGGTGCCAAGCGGATCTTTGACCACCTGTACCATCAGGTCCTGCCCCTGACGCACCAGTTCGGCAATATCGCGTACGCTGAAATTCTTCTGCTCATCACCGGCAACACATTCGGTGTGCGGCATGATATCGGAAGCGTGCAGAAAGGCAGCCTTATCAAGGCCAATGTCGACAAACGCCGCCTGCATGCCGGGTAGCACACGGCTGACGCGTCCTTTATAGATGTTGCCCACAATGCCACGGCGCGCTTCGCGCTCGATGTGGATTTCCTGCAAAATGCCGCCATCAATATAGGCGACGCGCGTTTCAGAGGGTGTCACATTTACCAGCAGTTCAGCCGTCATCTTGTCCCCTTAGCGCACGCAGCGACTGGAAATTGCTGAGCAACTCTCCGGTCTCAACCAGCGGTAACCCCACCACTGCGTGATAGCTTCCATTAATTTTGCGGACAAAGTTTCCGCCAATGCCCTGTATCCCGTAAGCGCCGGCTTTATCCATCGGTTCGCCACTGGCGATATAGTGCGCAATTTCTTCTGCCGTGATCTTGCGGAAAGTCACGTCTGTAACAACCAGGCAATCCAGCTGTCGCTGACGATCGGCCAACGCCACTGCGGTCATAACCTGATGTGTCTGCCCGGAAAGCTTACTCAGCATCTGCTGAGCATGGTCGGCATCGCGTGGTTTTTCCAGCACTTCGCCATTCAAAACCACGATGGTGTCAGCACCCAGTACCGGCAGATCCTGCAGGGCAACCTTCACACCAGCCGAAGCTTTATCACGCGCCAGACGGCAGACATAGGCTTCAGCAGCCTCTTCAGGCTGACGCTGCTCTTCCACATCCGTGATCAGACGTTCAAATTGCAGGCCAAGCTGCGTCAACAGCTCACGTCGACGCGGTGAACCGGAAGCCAGGTACAGGGTTATCATAGTTTTCCTTACTGAACAGCGAACTGACGGCGAATCTTTCTCATTAATAAGAATAGCCAGGGCCAGAGAATGCCGTCGACAACGCTACTCCAGAAGATTTCCGGACGAAAGGAGACATTGATCACCAAAAATTCCGCCCAGAAAACAATAACATCCACCGCCAGCGATAGCACCATAACCATTAATGCCTGCTGCCACAACGCTAAGTTACGGAAAAGCTGGAATTTAAAGGCTACCAGATAGGCGATGATACTCAACGCCAGCGCACGTACGCCCAGCGTTGAGCCTGCCACCAGGTCCATGATGGCACCCAGCACGAAGCCAGTACCCACATTCACCCGATGTGGCAGCGCCAGTACCCAATAGATCAGGATCAGCAACAACCATGATGGCCGGAACATGTAGATTTGTTCGGGCCAGGGCATGATTTGCAGGATGAGGGCAATCAGAAAGGACAGCCAGATAACCCATCGGCCCTGGCTGCGATAGCTACTCAAGGCTGGCCTCCACGCGAGTTCGCCGGTGTTACCTGCGAACTACTGCCACTATTGGCAGGTGCGGGTGGTCCCATTTGTTGACTGGCTGGTGCAGGTGGCCCCATTTCACCGGCGGGCGGTAACACTTGCGGCATCATCTGCATTAAACGTTCATTAGCGACACGATGCACTTCATCCGGCGCCATTGGCATATCGCCGTTACGATCGGCACCCCACAGCAGCAGCAGATAGCGCAGACGCTGTAAGCCCGCCGTTGGATGGGCCTGGATAATGGTGTACGCACGCTGCGTATCCACTTTCACCGATGACACCACACCCACCGGATAACCTTCCGGGAAGCGACCACCCAAGCCCGAGGTCACCAGCACATCACCCACACGAATGTCGATGTTGCCCGGTAAATGTTCGAGTTGCAGGTCTTCATTACAGCCGTTACCGGCCGCAATCACGCGGATATCATTACGCAGCACCTGAATAGGCAGCGCATGGGAAGCATCACAGATCAGCAGCACACGGCTGGTCACCTGACCTACCGCCACCACCTGTCCGACAACACCTTTATCGCTGATCACCGGCTGGCCTTCGTAAACGCCGTTTACGCTGCCCTTGTCGATAACCACCTGATCGGTGTAGGGATCGGTGCCAGTGGAGATCACCTGCGTCACCATTTTGTGTTCATCCTGACGCAGCGGTGAGCCAAGCAGCTCGCGCAGACGCGCGTTTTCCTGCTTGTATTGCCCCAGCATGAGCAGGTCGCTGTTCTTCAGGAAGAGTTCACGGCGCAGTGCTTTGTTTTCCTGCTCCAACTGCTGGCGAGATGCCAGTGTGGCAGAGACGCCGTCAAGCAGCTCTCTTGGCCCGTTTGCCAGGAAGTAAAAGGGACTGACCGAGGTGTCCAGGTAGTTGCGGATCTGGGAAAAAGAGCCCACGCGACTATCAGCGATAATAATCGCGATCGCCACAATGACTGCCAGAAAAAGGCGCAACTGCAGGGATGGCCCCCTGCTAAAAATCGGCTTCATAAAATCTGCGTGTTCCTCGACATCAGGGAAGAAGCGCGGGTGTTAAGACCTGCGCCTCCATGGCTGGACGCATCATAGTCATATCCCCTTTCTTCAAATTGCAGGTACGCGGATTACATGCGTTCCCACAGCCTGAATAAGGGGTCAGGCGCTAATTCCCTGCGCAATTTGACCAGGGTCACAGCCGATGAGGATTTACTCCTCGCTGAACAAATCGCCGCCGTGCATGTCGATCATTTCCAACGCTTTACCACCACCACGCGCTACGCAGGTCAGTGGATCTTCGGCCACGACCACCGGAATACCGGTTTCTTCCATCAGCAGGCGATCGAGGTTACGCAGCAACGCGCCACCACCCGTCAGCACCATACCGCGCTCGGAAATGTCGGAAGCCAGTTCTGGCGGGCACTGCTCCAGTGCCACCATTACCGCGCTCACGATGCCGGTCAGTGGTTCCTGCAACGCTTCCAGGATTTCATTGGAGTTCAGCGTAAAGCCGCGAGGCACACCTTCAGCCAGGTTACGCCCGCGCACTTCGATTTCGCGCACTTCGTCACCCGGATACGCAGAACCAATCTCATGCTTGATACGCTCAGCGGTCGCTTCACCGATCAGCGAACCGTAGTTGCGGCGTACATAATTAATGATAGCTTCATCGAAGCGGTCACCACCAATACGTACTGAAGAGGAGTAAACCACACCGTTCAGCGAGATGACGGCCACTTCAGTGGTACCACCACCGATATCAACCACCATCGAACCGGTTGCTTCAGATACCGGCAGACCGGCACCAATCGCGGCGGCCATCGGTTCTTCAATCAGGAATACTTCACGAGCACCTGCACCCTGCGCAGATTCACGGATGGCACGGCGTTCAACCTGGGTTGCACCCACCGGCACACACACCAGCACGCGTGGGCTGGGGCGCATAAAACTGTTGCTATGCACTTGCTTGATAAAGTGCTGGAGCATTTTTTCGGTCACGAAGAAGTCAGCGATAACGCCGTCTTTCATCGGGCGAATAGCGGCGATATTGCCTGGTGTACGACCAAGCATCTGTTTAGCGTCATGACCAACGGCGGCTACGCTCTTTGGGGAGCCGGCACGATCCTGACGAATGGCAACCACGGAAGGCTCGTTTAGCACGATGCCTTGTCCTTTTACGTAAATCAGGGTATTCGCGGTACCCAGGTCAATGGACAAGTCATTGGAAAACATGCCACGAAATTTTTTAAACATACTAAGGGATAATCCTGCAAGCTGGGGGCGGAAAATAAAATCCGCCTACTTTACCAACCACGCGAAGCCGCTACAAGGCGCAAAAACGTTCCGCTTCGGTGAAAAAATGTGCTAGCTAAATTTTACAGCATTGTATGCCACGGTTAGCTAACGATAAACGGCGCTAAGCCGCCGCTTTTACGGCTATTCGCCCAGCCAGCACGGGCGATTCTGGACATAAAATCTAACATTTCCCATCATGCTGGAGATCGAGAAACTTCACGTTTACACCTGGAAACAACTATCAGCGTCGTTATCAGGCTTAGAAGGACTATATCCGGTAACGTTGCGAATGCTTTTTCACGTTACTGTTCACCGGCAGCGACGGCGCAAAGAAATCGCCCTGCCCGCCGGATACGCCTAGCCCCGCCAGCGTTTGCCACTCCGCACGCGTACGTACGCCAGCCGCAAATACCTGAGTCGGCGTGGACTTACACACCTCCAACAGGCTTTGCACAAAAAGCTGATTTTCCGTGCGTCGTTCAATATTGCGCACCAGACCGGGGTCCAGTTTGATTAACTCAACGGGAAATTGCTTGATGTAGGCGCTGCTTACTACCGTTAACCCCGCCTGGTTGACGGCGATGCGACAACCAAACGCACTGAGCATTTTGAAAACCGGCACTAAACGGTTGATGTGTTGACAAACATCCGCCTCGGCAAGTTCAAATAAAAAGCGTTTTCTTTGCGATTTACTGCACTGGAGTAAAAGTTTTTGCAACCAGCGCTGAAAAGAACGCTGTACCAGTGAATCAATATTCACCGGCAACGCCAGCGTTTCATCGGGCCACACCTCTGATAACGCAGCGATACGGGTCACCATCTGACGGTCCCAGCTTTCAGCCATGCCCAGTTGCTGTACCAACGGCATGAACTCCGCCGACACCACTTCTTTATCACCATCAAAGACGCGAGCCAGCATCTCACGGTGATGGACTTTACCGTCCAACAACACGGCGGGCTTCTGATACAAACGTGGTCCACCACGGCTCTGGGTGTTCTCCAGCAAGGTGCGCCAGCGCACGCTGCCACGTCCCATCTCAAGAGGGTTGCCCTCGCCAATTGACCAGCTGTTCCCCCCTTGCAACGCCGCACGACGGGTCGCCATTTCAACATTTTCCATCACCTGCGGCACGCTTTGCCCGCTGCGCCAGGCGCTGATACCAATATGGATAAGATCATCGCGATCCAGCATGCGCATCGGTGGCAATGAATCCACCGCATTGATCAGTTGATCGGCAATACTGTTCGCTTCTTTCAGGGTGCGGTGCGGCAGCAGCACCGCGAAGTCGCTGCGGAAATAGCGCGCCAGCAAGGCGCCAGGATAACGCAGCACAAAGGTCGACAACATGTTAATCAGGTCAAAAAGATACTCTTCAGCCAGTGCCGGACCGAGGGTTTCATGATGCGTTTCGAGATCGGGCAAACGTACCATCATCACCACGCCATGCGTGCCGACATCTTCCTGATCTTCTAACAGGGTCGCCAGTTGGTTGTCGAAGAACAATCGATTATTCAGACCGGTACGGGAATCCTGCGCGGCAAAGGTGCGAATTAAAGTGTCGATACGCAGTCGCTGTTCGCCTGCTTCGCGTAAATCATGTAGCAGCAGATCAATGGCGTGGCTGGCTTTGGGCGGCCATTCCGACTCCTCTCCAACGCGCGACTGACGATCGCCCGCCAGAATACGTTCCGAGCGCGCTTCCAACCGCTCCATATTGCGCCAGTGACGGTTCAGCCAGCGATGCGTCATCACCAACAGCGAGGCCATGATCAGCACCACGCTAAAAATAACGATCAAGGTGTAGGCACCCGTGAAGGAACGAAACCAGGTTTTGGCCGGGTCCAGTACCACAACGCGCAGCGACAGACCGGATGAGTGCACCAGCGGCAGATCAAACTGAATAAAGCGGTTTGGCTCATCCTCCAGCATCGGGTTTTCATGGCGAGCCAGGCGAAACAACGTGCGGTCACCGCTGTGTAATTCGAGTTGTTCAGCATTGATAACCGGCATCAGACGCGTCAGCCATTGCGTCAGATCCTGGGGCGACTGGGTGAGCAGGGCTTTGTCGACTTCGGTAGCCAGCGTTTGTACGCGGGTTTCAACGCGCTGCTGTGATAGCCAGATAAAACTAAAAGCGCAGCCGACCAGCATCAGTAACATCGCCAGTAAGCTTAATAATGTAATAAACGCAGAAAACTTCGTGGTTAATCGCATCCCTGTGCCTGTAATCACTGCGGTTATGAATGGAAAAGAACCGTCTGCACGAGCCTCACTGGCGCAAACCTGAGCAAAATAGCATAAATCACCGTCTGAAACAGCGTTCCGCCGAGATCGCGGTGCAGACAAAGGCGAGTATAACGACAAACATCGTCCACCTGACTTTCACCGGATTTTTTTCGTCCTATTCTCAAGATAAGCGCAACCAGGAAATTTCACATTTTGCCGCACTTACTGGCAGGCTGCGCAGGGTTTGATCATGCTTGCTTTATTTATGCAGCCGGAGAATTCCATGAAGACAAAGCATTCCCTTTCTGAAGCTGATGTCACGCCAGAAAGCATCTTTAATATGCAGCGTCGTCAGGTGCTGAAAGCGCTCGGATTAGGTGCCGTTGCTGCCAGCCTGTCGGGCGGCGCCCAGGCCGATGTCCTGAGTTGGTTTAAAGGTAACGATCGTCCCGCAGCCCCGGCCGGTAAAGCGCTGCAATTTAGTAAACCGCCCGCCTGGCAGGCCGATTTGCCGTTAACGCCATTCGATAAAGTCGCAGGCTACAATAATTTCTACGAATTTGGCCTGGATAAGGCCGATCCAGCGGCCAATGCCGGGACATTAAAAACCGATCCCTGGCAGTTACGTATTGAAGGTGAAGTCGCCAAACCGATCACGCTGGATATGGATGACATCTTTAAACGTTTTGCGATGGAGCAGCGGATATATCGCATGCGCTGCGTAGAGGCCTGGTCAATGGTGATCCCCTGGGTGGGATTTGAGCTGAACAAGCTGCTGAAACTGGCAGAACCCACCAGCAACGCCCGTTTTGTTGCGTTCCAGACGTTATATGCCCCGGATCAAATGCCCGGTCAGAAAGACCGCTTTATTGGCGGTGGACTGGATTATCCCTATGTTGAGGGGCTACGTATGGATGAAGCCATGCATCCGCTCACTCTGCTCAGCACCGGCGTGTATGGCAAAGCATTACCTCCGCAAAATGGTGCCCCAATCCGCCTGACGGTACCGTGGAAGTATGGTTTCAAAGGCATCAAGTCGATTGTCAAAATTACCCTGACGCACGATCAGCCGCCCACCACCTGGAACCAGATCGCCGCAAATGAATATGGTTTCTATGCCAACGTTAACCCGCATGTTGACCATCCGCGCTGGTCACAAGCTACCGAGCGTTTTATCGGTCCGGGAGGTATTTTGAAGGTCGAACGGCAACCAACGCTGCTGTTTAACGGTTATGCCAAAGAGGTCGCTTCGTTGTATCACGGGCTGGATTTACGGGAGAACTATTGAGTGCGCCTGACATTACGTCATATCACCTGGCTTAAAGTGGTGCTGCACCTGGCGGCTTTTTTACCGTTCGTCTGGTTGTTTTTCGCCGCTAATCAGGGTTGGTTAAGTGCCGATCCGGCCAAAGATATCCAACATTTTACCGGCAGAATGGCGCTTAAATTGTTGCTGGCGACCTTGCTGGTCAGCCCGTTAACCCGCTATGCCAAACAACCGCTGCTGATTCGTACCCGCCGCCTGCTGGGTTTGTGGTGCTTTGCCTGGGCCTGTCTGCACCTGACAAGCTACTACTTGCTGGAACTTGGCGTCGATAATCTGCGATTACTCGGCAGCGAACTGGTTTCCCGACCCTATCTGACCTTGGGGATTATCTGCTGGATGATCCTGTTCGCATTGGCCGTCACCTCCTTCCAACGCGCACAACGCAAACTGGGACGGCGCTGGCAAACGCTGCATAATGGTATCTATCTGGTGGCGATCCTCGCCCCCATTCACTATCTTTGGTCTGTTAAAGTCCTGTCACCACAGCCGTTGATCTATGCCCTGCTGGCGCTACTACTGTTAGCCTGGCGTTACAATAAGTTGCGAAAACTCCTGTCCAGATAATTCCTGCAAGGTTGTCTTCCGGCTGCAATTTCTGTTAAAAGGTGTGGCCTTCAGGCCGCATCCGATCATCTTCGCAGATAAGACCAGTATTTTGCTGCGAATTGCGACGAAACGGATATAATGCCCGGCTTTATTGCAAGACACGTCTTCTTTTTCACTCCGAAGAGTGACAAAGCAAGAATGTCGCGGTATTTTACGCGATGCCTGAATAATTGCAGGAGATAGCAGCAAGATGGCGCACAAATTTCACATACTGCTTTTGAACGGACCCAACCTGAATTTACTGGGTACGCGCGAGCCTGAGAAGTATGGTCACACGACACTGGCGCAAATTGTCAGCGATCTGACGCAACAGGCCGATCAGCACCATGTGAAATTGAGTCATCTGCAATCGAACGCGGAGTTTCAGTTGATTGATCGTATCCATGAGGCCAGAGGCAATGTGGATTACATCATCATCAATCCTGCCGCGTTCACGCATACCAGCGTCGCGCTGCGTGATGCCCTGCTGGCGGTGAGCATTCCTTTTATCGAGGTGCATCTCACGAACGTGCATGCCCGCGAACCGTTCCGCCATCACTCCTATCTTTCCGATGTATCTGCCGGCGTCATTTGTGGACTTGGCGTTGATGGATACTCGTGGGCTTTACAAACGGCGGTCAAACGCCTGACACATTCCAATTAAACAGAGTACGGAACCACACTCATGGATATTCGTAAAATTAAGAAACTGATCGAACTGGTTGAAGAGTCCGGCATCGCTGAGCTGGAAATCTCTGAGGGCGAAGAGTCCGTTCGCATCAGCCGTTCACCTGCCAATGTCGGTTATCCTGTTATGCAGCAGGCTTATGCTGCACCTGCACCGCAGATGGCTCCTCTGGCCGCTGCTGTTGCCCCAGCTGCTGCCCCAGTAGCCGCTGAAGCTGCCAAACCAGAAATCACTGGTCACATCGTGCGTTCACCGATGGTCGGCACCTTCTATCGTACCCCGAGCCCGGATGCGAAAGCCTTTATCGAAGTCGGCCAGAAAGTTAACGTCGGCGACACCCTGTGCATCGTTGAAGCGATGAAAATGATGAACCAGATCGAAGCCGATAAATCCGGCGTGGTGAAAGCGATTCTGGTGGAAAGTGGCCAGCCGGTTGAATTTGACGAGCCGCTGGTTGTCATCGAATAACGAGGCGAACCATGCTGGATAAAATTGTCATTGCTAACCGCGGTGAGATCGCGCTGCGCATTCTGCGTGCCTGTAAAGAGCTGGGCATCAAGACTGTGGCGGTTCACTCCACGGCAGACCGCGACCTGAAGCACGTACTGCTGGCTGACGAAACCGTCTGCATCGGTCCGGCGCAGTCGGTCAAAAGTTACCTCAATATTCCGGCCCTGATCTCCGCCGCCGAAATCACCGGCGCGGTCGCGATCCATCCGGGATATGGCTTCCTGTCTGAGAACGCCGATTTTGCCGAGCAGGTCGAACGCTCCGGCTTTATCTTTATCGGTCCGAAAGCCGACACCATCCGCCTGATGGGTGACAAGGTATCGGCGATCACCGCGATGAAAAAAGCGGGTGTACCGACCGTACCGGGTTCTGACGGCCCACTGACGGAAGACATGGAGAAAAACCGTGCCTTCGCCAAACGCATCGGCTACCCGGTGATCATCAAAGCCTCCGGTGGCGGCGGTGGTCGTGGTATGCGCGTGGTGCGCAGCGACAAGGATCTTGAGCAGTCCATCAACATGACGAAAGCGGAAGCCAAAGCGGCTTTCAACAACGACATGGTGTACATGGAGAAATATCTCGAGAATCCGCGTCATATCGAAATCCAGGTGATGGCCGACGGTCAGGGCAACGCCATCTATCTGGCGGAGCGCGACTGCTCGATGCAGCGTCGTCACCAGAAAGTGGTGGAAGAAGCGCCGGCACCGGGTATCACCCCGGAACTGCGTAGCTTTATCGGCGACCGCTGTGCCAAAGCCTGTGTCGATATCGGCTACCGTGGCGCGGGCACCTTTGAGTTCCTGTTCGAAAACGGCGAGTTCTACTTTATCGAGATGAACACCCGTATTCAGGTAGAACACCCGGTCACTGAGATGATCACCGGTGTTGACCTGATCAAAGAGCAGCTGCGCATTGCTGCCGGTCAGCCGCTGTCCATCCGTCAGGAAGATGTGGTGATCCGCGGTCATGCGGTGGAATGCCGTATCAACGCCGAAGACCCGAACACCTTCCTGCCGAGTCCGGGCAAGATCACGCGCTTCCACGCGCCGGGTGGCTTCGGAGTGCGCTGGGAATCGCATATCTATGCCGGTTACAGCGTGCCGCCGTACTACGACTCCATGATCGGCAAGCTGATCACCTACGGTGAAAACCGTGACGTGGCGATTGCGCGCATGAAGAATGCGCTGGCGGAGCTGATCATCGACGGTATCAAGACCAACGTCGAACTGCAGATGAAAATCATGTCCGACGAAAACTTCCAGCAGGGTGGGACTAATATCCACTACCTGGAGAAAAAACTCGGCCTGCAAGAGTAATTCTTGCAGCGCAGAGATCCTTTGAGGCCGGTTAAACCGGCCTTTTTCATTTTTGTTGCCTTTGAGGTTGCATGATGGATTGGCGTTTTGTGCAAGCGAATAAAGAGGCGCGCTGGGCGTTGTATCTGGCGCTGGCGTATCTCGCCGTGTGGGGGCTTTCCGCCTGGCTGGGTGGCGATGCCACCGGTATCACCGGGTTGCCACACTGGTTTGAACTCTCCTGCCTGTTTGCCCCTGTGCTGTTTATTGCGTTGTGCTGGCTGATGGTGCGGGTGATTTTCCGCGATATGTCACTGGAGGACAACGATGGAAAGTGAAATCATTCTTCCCCTGCTGGCCTATCTGGTGTTGATCGCCGGATTGTCGGTTTTTGCCATGCGCAAGCAGCGCGCGGGTAACTTCCTCACCGAATATTTCCTCGGCAACCGTTCGATGGGCGGCTTTGTGCTGGCAATGACCATCACCGCTACCTACATCAGCGCCAGTTCCTTTATTGGCGGGCCGGGTGCAGCCTACAAATATGGGCTGGGGTGGGTGCTGCTGGCAATGATTCAGGTGCCTGCCGTGTGGCTGTCGCTCGGCGTACTGGGAAAGAAATTTGCCATTCTGGCGCGCCGCTACAATGCCGTGACGCTCAATGACATGTTATATGGGCGCTACCGCAGCCCGCTGCTGATTTGGCTGGCCAGCCTGAGCCTACTGACGGCGTTTATCGGTGCGATGACAGTGCAGTTTATTGGTGGCGCACGTCTGCTGGAAACCGCTGCGGGCATTCCTTACGACACCGGACTGCTGATTTTTGGTGGCACCATCGCACTCTACACCGCCGTCGGGGGCTTCCGAGCAAGCGTATTGAATGACGCGATGCAGGGGCTGGTGATGCTGATTGGCACCTTCCTGTTGCTGTTTGCCGTTATTCATCAGGCCGGTGGGCTGGAGACGGCCGTCACGAAACTGCGCACCATCGATCCACAGTTGGTATCACCAGAAGGGGTGGGTAATGTCATCACTCCCACCTTCCTGAGTTCGTTTGCCGTGCTGGTGTGCTTTGGCGTGATCGGTCTGCCGCATACCGCCGTGCGCTGTATCTCGTATAAAGACAGCAAAGCGATGCATCGCGGCATTATCCTCGGCACCATTGTAGTGGTGATCCTGATGCTGGGCATGCATCTGGCTGGCGCGCTGGGTCGGGCGATCATCCCGGATCTTACCGTTCCCGATCGTGTGATCCCGACACTGATGATCACCGTTTTACCACCTATGGCCGCAGGGATCTTTCTTGCTGCGCCAATGGCGGCGATCATGTCGACCATTAACGCGCAGCTGCTGCAATCCTCCGCTACCCTGATCAAGGATCTGTATCTGCGCATTGCGCCGCAGCACAGCGAGAATGAGGCGCGTCTGCGTCTGCTCTCCGGCACCATTACCTTTGTGCTGGGCATCATGCTGCTGCTGGCAGCATGGAACCCGCCGGATATGATCATCTGGCTGAACCTGCTGGCCTTCGGCGGCCTGGAAGCGGTGTTCCTGTGGCCGCTGGTGCTCGGTCTGTATTGGCAACGCGCTAACGCTGCCGGTGCGATTAGCGGCATGGTGGTTGGCGCCGCATGCTACACGCTGCTCGCCAGCCTGAAACTGGAGCTGTGGGGCTTCCACCCTATCGTTACTTCCCTGATCCTTAGCCTGCTGGCCTTTCTGGTCGGTAATCTGTTTGGCACCGCGTCTGACCAACCTGACGCGGCCCTGGAATAAAGAGAAACGCTATGCCGTGGATTCAAATTAAAATTAACAGCTCTGGTGAGTACGCCGAGACTCTGAGTGATGCACTGATGGAGAGCGGCGCAGTATCCGTCACTTTTCAGGATACCCACGATAACCCGGTTTACGAACCGCTGCCGGGCGAAACGCTTTTATGGGGCGATACCGATGTGATTGGCCTGTTTGATGCCGAAACTGACATGAGCGACGTGGTTGCAGAGTTAAGCCAGCATCCGCTGCTCGGCCAGGGTTTCCGCCATAAAATCGAGCAGATCGAAGACAAGGACTGGGAACGCGAATGGATGGATAACTTCCACCCCATGCGCTTCGGTGAACGTTTATGGATCTGTCCGAGCTGGCGTGAAGTGCCGGATCCAAACGCCGTCAACGTGATGCTGGATCCCGGCCTGGCATTTGGCACCGGGACACACCCAACCACCTCGTTGTGCCTGAGCTGGCTGGATGGTCTCGACTTGCAGGGCAAAACCGTGATCGATTTCGGCTGTGGCTCCGGCATTCTGGCTATCGCGGCCCTGAAACTGGGTGCAGCCCAGGCGATCGGTATTGATATCGATCCGCAGGCGATTCAGGCCAGCCGTGATAATGCTGAACGCAATGGCGTCGCCGACCGCCTGTCCCTGTACTTACCTCATCAGCAGCCAGAGAACTTGCAGGCCGACGTGGTGGTCGCCAATATCCTTGCCGGCCCGCTGCGTGAGCTGGCACCGTTGATCAGCGTATTGCCAAAAGCCGGTGGACATCTCGGCTTATCAGGCGTGCTGGCCAGCCAGGCGGAAAGCGTGTGTGAAGCCTATACCGAGCGTTTTGCTCTCGACCCGGTGGCCGAAAAAGAAGAGTGGTGTCGCATCACCGGTGTACGTCGCTAATACCGCATAATTAGCACCATTCACTCTTGACTCCCCGCCACATCTCTTGCGAATCCGGTGATGTGGCGTTTTTTATGTTGTGATTTGGCTCAAGTTTTCAGAAAAACTTTTGTTCACAATTTCAGCGTATTTTTTTAATTATATGAATAATATAGGTATTTCTTATAGTTGTTACTGATCGGTCCGATTTCCTTGATCTTTACCTGCTAATTGTTCAAAGTTTGGCCTTTCATCTTCGTGAAAAAATGCGTAATATACGCCGCCTTGCGAACAGTTAGGGTCACTTCTTTTTCATGCGCATTGGACATTATCAGCTTCGTAATCGACTCATCGCTGCGCCTATGGCCGGGGTTACCGACAAGCCATTCCGCACCTTGTGTTACGAGAACGGCGCTGGCATGACAGTCTCCGAGATGTTGTCATCAAACCCGGAAGTATGGGCCAGTGACAAGTCCCGTTTGCGTATGGTGCATAGTGACGAGCCCGGTATTCGTGCCGTGCAAATAGCCGGTTGTGATCCCGATGAAATGGCGGCTGCCGCGCGCATTAATGTAGCGTCAGGCGCGCAGGTCATTGACATCAACATGGGCTGCCCGGCGAAGAAAGTGAATCGTAAGATGGCGGGTTCTGCGCTGCTGCAACATCCGCAACTGGTTGAGTCTATTCTCACCGCGGTAGTAAATGCAGTTGATGTACCCGTTACGCTGAAGATTCGCACTGGCTGGGACAAAGAAAATCGTAATTGTGTAGAGATTGCCCAATTGGCTGAACGCTGTGGCATTCAGGCCCTCACCATTCATGGACGCACTCGCGCCTGTTTGTTTGAAGGGCAAGCTGAATACGACAGCATTCGGACAGTTAAGCAGAGCGTTTCCATTCCGGTTATCGCGAATGGAGACATTACTGACCCGCATAAAGCCAGAGCAGTGCTCGATTATACAGGAGCCGATGCTCTGATGATCGGTCGCGCTGCTCAGGGAAGACCGTGGATCTTCCGGGAAATCCAGCATTATCTGGACACAGGGGAGCTGCTGGCACCGAAGCCGCTGGCTGAAGTGAAGCATATGCTGATTGGACACATACGGGAGCTGCACGACTTTTACGGTCAGCGCAAGGGATACCGTATTGCCCGAAAACACGTTTCCTGGTATTTGCAGGAAAATGCCCCTGATGACCAGTTTCGGCGCACATTCAACGCCATTGAGGATGCCAGCGAACAGCTGGAGGCGTTGGAGGCATACTTCGAAAATCTTGCGTAAACGAAATAAAGAGCTGAAAGAACTATGTTCGAACAACGCGTAAATTCTGACGTACTGACCGTTTCTACCGTTAACTCACAGGATCAGGTGACGCAAAAGCCTCTGCGTGATTCGGTTAAACAGGCACTGAAGAACTATTTTGCTCAACTGAACGGTCAGGATGTTAGTGACCTGTATGAACTGGTACTGGCTGAAGTCGAGCAGCCTCTGTTGGACATGGTGATGCAGTACACCCGTGGCAACCAGACCCGTGCAGCTCTGATGATGGGTATCAACCGTGGTACTCTGCGTAAGAAGCTGAAAAAATACGGCATGAACTGATTTCAGTTTGTTGCTGCGATAACGCCAGCCCTCGGGCTGGCGTTTTTGTTTCTGTTTCCCGCCGTTAACTACGCATGAAACAATTGTCACCATAATGGTAACATTAGTTGCAATTGCTCCAGTGATATTCCACGGCGAAACCCCTTCGCTTAATGTCCCATTTTGGCTCAGTTCTCCTCGACTTTTCTCTGCATCTTTGCCCGCCAGCCCTGTTTCTCTGTGATCCTGAACCGCTCCAGCCGCAAACGTGCAAATTCATACATTTTGTCCTGCGTCCCCGCTCACACTGCTTCCATATAGTGAAACTTTTTGCACTGTTTGTGATCGAGGCGACTCGCTTTGCTTCCTTTTGGTGCGCGATAGTAGTCAGAACTTTCTGAATGCTTCAGGTTATGAAGAGATCTTTCTAATGAATTCAGGATTCTGCAAACCTGGCATCAGCTTTGCAGAGTCTGGAATGGCTGACCGCCACAGACAGGAAAAGCGCACTTAAAAGTGTGCAACACAACCACATAACAACACGATTTCGCCACACAGGATGCTTTATGAAAAAGATGATGCTCTCCACCCTGGTCGCTGCAGCTTCTCTGTTCGCTGTTGCTCAGCAAGCGCATGCAGGCACCACGTTGGATGCAATTAAGAAGAAAGGGTTTGTTCAGTGCGGTATCAGTGATGGCCTGCCTGGCTTCTCTTATGCCGATGCCAGCGGCAAATTCACCGGTATCGACGTTGACGTCTGCCGCGCCGCTGCGGCTGCCGTATTTGGTGACGCCAGCAAGGTGAAATACACCCCGCTGACAGCAAAAGAGCGTTTCACCGCACTGCAATCAGGTGAAGTGGACATTCTGTCCCGTAACACCACCTGGACTTCATCACGCGATGGCGGCATGGGCTTCCTGTTCGCAGGCGTGAACTACTACGACGGTATCGGCTTCCTGACCCATAAAAAAGCCGGTCTCAAAAGCGCTAAAGAGCTTGATGGCGCCACCGTATGTATCCAGGCCGGTACTGATACCGAGCTGAACGTGGCGGATTACTTCAAAGCCAACAACATGCAGTACACCCCTGTGACTTTCGACCGTTCTGATGAGTCAGCGAAAGCGCTCGACAGCGGTCGTTGTGACACCCTGGCTTCTGACCAGTCTCAGCTGTATGCGCTGCGTATCAAGCTGGGCAAACCAGACGAATTTATCGTTCTGCCGGAAGTGATTTCCAAAGAGCCGCTGGGCCCGGTAGTGCGTCGTGGTGATGATGACTGGTTCACCATCGTTAAATGGTCACTGTACGCCATGCTGAATGCGGAAGAGATGGGTATCAACTCTAAAAACGTTGATCAGCTGGCAGCCAAACCGTCTAACCCGGACATGGCGCACCTGCTGGGCGCTGAAGGCGACTTCGGCAAAGACCTGAAGCTCGACAACAAGTGGGCATTCAACATCATCAAACAGGTGGGTAACTACCAGGAAAGCTTTGACCGCAACGTCGGTAAAGACAGTGCTCTGAAAATCGCGCGTGGTCAAAATGCGCTCTGGAATCAGGGCGGTATCCAGTACGCTCCGCCGGTACGTTAATTCTGCCTTCCAGTCGGGCACCGCACCCTGCGGTGCCCAATGCGTTTTCTTCACTGAGGTTTCAACATGTCACAACGCCCAACCGTAAAAAGGGATTTTTCGTTCGGTAATCCTACGGTTCGCGCCTGGCTTTACCAGATCGTCGCGATTGTGGCCGTGCTCGCTGTAGTGGGATATCTCATCCACAATACAGTGATCAACCTGGCCAATCGTGGCATCACATCGGGTTTCGGCTTTCTGGAACGTAGTGCCGGTTTCGGTATCGTCCAGCATCTGATTGATTACACCGAGGGAGATACCTACGCGCGCGTGTTTATGGTGGGGTTAACCAACACCCTGCTGGTTTCCGCACTCTGTATTATCTTCGCTTCTATTCTCGGATTTTTTATCGGTCTCGCGCGTTTGTCAGATAACTGGCTGCTGCGCAGGCTCTCTACGATCTATATCGAGACGTTCCGTAATATTCCGCCGCTGCTGCAAATCTTCTTCTGGTACTTTGCGGTGCTGCGTAATCTACCCGGCCCACGCCAGGCATTGAACGCCTTCGATCTGGCATTTGTCAGCAATCGTGGGCTTTATATCCCCTGGCCGACCTATGCGCCCGGCACCTGGCCATTTGTTATCGCGTTGATGCTGGCGATTGCCGTCAGCGTGGGACTGTTCCGCTTTAACCGCAAACATCAGCTTAAAACCGGTCAGCTGCGCCGTACCTGGCCGATTGCCAGTGCGATGATCATTCTGTTTCCCTTGATCGCTCATGCGATGTTCGGTGCGGCAACGCACTGGGATGTGCCGGAACTGCGCGGGTTTAACTTCCGTGGTGGCTTCGTGATGATCCCTGAGCTGGCTTCGCTCACGCTGGCGCTGTCGATTTATACCTCTTCGTTTATCGCAGAAGTGATTCGTTCAGGTATTCAATCGGTACCCCATGGACAGAATGAAGCTGCCCGCTCGCTTGGTTTGCCAAATCCCGTCACCATGCGCCAGGTGATTATTCCCCAGGCCATGCGCGTGATCATTCCACCGCTGACCAGCCAGTATCTCAACATCGTGAAAAACTCCTCACTGGCGGCCGCTATCGGCTATCCAGATATGGTGTCGCTGTTTGCCGGTACGGTACTGAATCAGACGGGACAAGCGATTGAGACGATTGCGATCACCATGGCGGTCTACCTGATCATCAGCCTGGTCATTTCACTGCTGATGAACCTCTACAACCGCAAAATCGCGCTGGTTGAGCGTTAAGAGAACGGGATTATTATGTCTGTTACCACACACGAAACACCGCCAGTACCAACCAATCCCGTCAGCAAAGCCTGGGTTTGGGCACGTAAAAACCTGTTCTCCAGCTGGTTTAACACGCTGCTGACGCTGCTTTGCTTCTGGATTATCTGGAGCGTGATTCCGCCCGCGCTGAACTGGCTGGTCTTCCAGGCCAACTGGATTGGATCAACCCGAGCCGACTGTACCAAAGAAGGTGCCTGCTGGGTGTTTATCCATGCGCGCTTTGGTCAGTTTATGTATGGGTTGTACCCGCATGAGCTGCGCTGGCGTATTAACCTGGCGCTGGTGATTGGCCTGCTTTCAATCATCCCGATGTTCATCAAATCGATGCCACAGCGTGGCCGCTATATCGCTTGCTGGGCGGTGGCCTATCCGATCATCGTCTGGTTTCTGATGTATGGCGGCTATTTTGGCCTCGACCGCGTTGAAACTCGTCAGTGGGGTGGCCTGACGCTGACGTTAATTATCGCGTCGGTCGGGATCGCCGGTGCCCTGCCTTTGGGTATTTTGCTGGCGCTGGGGCGTCGTTCGAAGATGCCAGTTGTACGCACTCTCTCGGTGATTTTTATCGAGTTTTGGCGTGGCGTACCGTTGATTACCGTGCTGTTTATGTCCTCAGTGATGCTGCCGCTGTTTATGGCAGAAGGCACCACCATCGACAAATTGGTGCGTGCATTAGTCGGGGTGATTTTGTTCCAGTCTGCCTATGTAGCGGAAGTGGTACGCGGTGGCTTACAAGCGTTACCTAAGGGACAGTATGAGGCCGCCGAATCACTGGCGTTGGGTTACTGGAAAACACAGATTCTGGTGATTCTGCCGCAGGCGCTCAAACTGACCATTCCTGGTCTGGTAAACACCATTATCGCGTTATTTAAAGATACCAGCCTGGTGATCATCATCGGCCTGTTTGATCTTTTCAGTAGCGTACAGCAGGCAACCGTTGACCCCACATGGCTTGGGATGTCGACAGAAGGCTATGTTTTTGCTGCCCTCGTCTACTGGATTTTCTGTTTTAGCATGTCGCGCTATAGCCAGTATCTGGAGAAGCGCTTTCACACCGGGCGTAAATCGCACTGAGGTTTTACATGACACAATCTATGACTAATTCTGCTGACGCAATGATGATTACGCTCGAAAACGTGAATAAATGGTACGGCCAATTCCATGTGCTGAAAGACATTAACCTACAGGTGAAGCCGCGTGAGCGTATCGTCCTCTGCGGTCCGTCAGGTTCAGGAAAATCGACTACCATTCGCTGTATCAACCATCTGGAAGAACATCAGCAGGGCCGTATTGTCGTCGATGGCATCCATCTGAATGACGATGTGCGCAATATTGAGCGTGTAAGAACCGAAGTCGGCATGGTATTCCAGCACTTTAACCTTTTCCCACATCTGACCGTGTTGCAGAACTGCACCCTGGCTCCGATTTGGGTGCGTAAAATGCCGAAGAAAGAGGCAGAAGAATTGGCGATGCATTACCTGCAACGCGTACGTATTGCTGAACATGCACATAAATTTCCGGGGCAACTGTCCGGTGGTCAGCAGCAACGTGTAGCCATTGCCCGTTCACTCTGCATGAAACCCAAAATTATGCTGTTTGATGAGCCTACCTCTGCGCTTGATCCGGAAATGGTGAAAGAAGTACTCGATACCATGATTGGTCTGGCAGAAGATGGCATGACTATGCTGTGCGTGACGCATGAGATGGGCTTTGCACGCACCGTGGCTGACCGGGTGATCTTTATGGACCGTGGTGAGATTGTCGAGGTGGCACCACCGCAAGAGTTCTTTGCTAATCCTAAGTCTGAACGTACCCGTGCATTCCTGTCGCAGGTTATTCATTAAGAGAAGTATCTGGCGATGCTTTTTACCAACCCTCTGCTTCGGCAGGGGGTTTTTTATTGTCTGATGGTGTTGCGGCGCGATTTATCGCGCGCATTTCAGCGCAGCTTCACGTAAAACCTGCGCGATAAATCGCGCCGCTACGGGGATATTGACTGGTTTCCAGACGTAAAAAAGCCCTGAACTTTCGTTCAGGGCTTCTTCACTTAATTGATGCCTGGCAGTTCCCTACTCTCGCATGGGGAGACCCCACACTACCATCGGCGCTACGGCGTTTCACTTCTGAGTTCGGCATGGGGTCAGGTGGGACCACCGCGCTACAGCCGCCAGGCAAATTCTTTTGAATCCGAACTCATGCCATAACTGGTGCTGATACCCAGAGTCGAACTGGGGACCTCACCCTTACCAAGGGTGCGCTCTACCAACTGAGCCATATCAGCACACTTAAATTGATGCCTGGCAGTTCCCTACTCTCGCATGGGGAGACCCCACACTACCATCGGCGCTACGGCGTTTCACTTCTGAGTTCGGCATGGGGTCAGGTGGGACCACCGCGCTACAGCCGCCAGGCAAATTCTGTTTATCCGTACCGCCCTCACAGGCCATACGAATCAATCCGTTCGAACAATGCTGAAAATTTTCGCGTCTCTCAACTCAAAACGCCTCTGGCGTTGTAAGGTTAAGCCTCACGGGTCATTAGTACCGGTTAGCTCAATGCATCGCTGCACTTACACATCCGGCCTATCAACGTCGTCGTCTTCAACGTCCCTTCAGGACTCTCAAGGAGTCAGGGAGAACTCATCTCGGGGCAAGTTTCGTGCTTAGATGCTTTCAGCACTTATCTTTTCCGCACTTAGCTACCGGGCAATGCCATTGGCATGACAACCCGAACACCAGTGGTGCGTTCACTCCGGTCCTCTCGTACTAGGAGCAACCCCCCTCAATTCTCCAGCGCCCACGGCAGATAGGGACCGAACTGTCTCACGACGTTCTAAACCCAGCTCGCGTACCACTTTAAACGGCGAACAGCCGTACCCTTGGGACCTACTTCAGCCCCAGGATGTGATGAGCCGACATCGAGGTGCCAAACACCGCCGTCGATATGAACTCTTGGGCGGTATCAGCCTGTTATCCCCGGAGTACCTTTTATCCGTTGAGCGATGGCCCTTCCATTCAGAACCACCGGATCACTATGACCTGCTTTCGCACCTGCTCGAGCCGTCACTCTCGCAGTCAAGCTGGCTTATGCCATTGCACTAACCTCCTGATGTCCGACCAGGATTAGCCAACCTTCGTGCTCCTCCGTTACACTTTGGGAGGAGACCGCCCCAGTCAAACTACCCACCAGACACTGTCCGCAGCCCGGATTACGGGCCTACGTTAGAACATCAAACATTAAAGGGTGGTATTTCAAGGTTGGCTCCACGCAGACTGGCGTCCACGCTTCAAAGCCTCCCACCTATCCTACACATCAAGGCTCAATGTTCAGTGTCAAGCTATAGTAAAGGTTCACGGGGTCTTTCCGTCTTGCCGCGGGTACACTGCATCTTCACAGCGATTTCAATTTCACTGAGTCTCGGGTGGAGACAGCCTGGCCATCATTACGCCATTCGTGCAGGTCGGAACTTACCCGACAAGGAATTTCGCTACCTTAGGACCGTTATAGTTACGGCCGCCGTTTACCGGGGCTTCGATCAAGAGCTTCTCCTTACGGATAACCCCATCAATTAACCTTCCGGCACCGGGCAGGCGTCACACCGTATACGTCCACTTTCGTGTTTGCACAGTGCTGTGTTTTTAATAAACAGTTGCAGCCAGCTGGTATCTTCGACTGGCTTCAGCTCCGGGAGCAAGTCCCTTCACCTAATGCCAGCGTGCCTTCTCCCGAAGTTACGGCACCATTTTGCCTAGTTCCTTCACCCGAGTTCTCTCAAGCGCCTTGGTATTCTCTACCTGACCACCTGTGTCGGTTTGGGGTACGATTTCGTGTTACCTGGAGCTTAGAGGCTTTTCCTGGAAGCAGGGCATCAGTTACTTCATCACCGTAGTGACTCGTCATCACGCCTCAGCCTTAAAGCATTCCGGATTTGCCTGGAATGCAAGCCTACACGCTTAAACCGGGACAACCGTCGCCCGGATAACCTAGCCTTCTCCGTCCCCCCTTCGCAGTAACACCAAGTACAGGAATATTAACCTGTTTCCCATCGACTACGCTTTTCAGCCTCGCCTTAGGGGTCGACTCACCCTGCCCCGATTAACGTTGGACAGGAACCCTTGGTCTTCCGGCGAGCGGGCTTTTCACCCGCTTTATCGTTACTTATGTCAGCATTCGCACTTCTGATACCTCCAGCAGACCTCACAGTCCACCTTCAGCGGCTTACAGAACGCTCCCCTACCCAACAACGCCTAAGCGTCGCTGCCGCAGCTTCGGTGCATGGTTTAGCCCCGTTACATCTTCCGCGCAGGCCGACTCGACCAGTGAGCTATTACGCTTTCTTTAAATGATGGCTGCTTCTAAGCCAACATCCTGGCTGTCTGGGCCTTCCCACATCGTTTCCCACTTAACCATGACTTTGGGACCTTAGCTGGCGGTCTGGGTTGTTTCCCTCTTCACGACGGACGTTAGCACCCGCCGTGTGTCTCCCGTGATAACATTCTCCGGTATTCGTAGTTTGCATCGGGTTGGTAAGCCGGGATGGCCCCCTAGCCGAAACAGTGCTCTACCCCCGGAGATGAGTTCACGAGGCGCTACCTAAATAGCTTTCGGGGAGAACCAGCTATCTCCCGGTTTGATTGGCCTTTCACCCCCAGCCACAAGTCATCCGCTAATTTTTCAACATTAGTCGGTTCGGTCCTCCAGTTAGTGTTACCCAACCTTCAACCTGCCCATGGCTAGATCACCGGGTTTCGGGTCTATACCCTGCAACTTAACGCCCAATTAAGACTCGGTTTCCCTGCGGCTCCCCTATACGGTTAACCTTGCTACAGAATATAAGTCGCTGACCCATTATACAAAAGGTACGCAGTCACACCCGAAGGTGCTCCCACTGCTTGTACGTACACGGTTTCAGGTTCTGTTTCACTCCCCTCGCCGGGGTTCTTTTCGCCTTTCCCTCACGGTACTGGTTCACTATCGGTCAGTCAGGAGTATTTAGCCTTGGAGGATGGTCCCCCCATATTCAGACAGGATACCACGTGTCCCGCCCTACTCATCGGACTCACAATCTGTGCATTTTCATGTACGGGGCTGTCACCCTGTATCGCGCGACTTTCCAGACGCTTCCATTAACACACAAACTGATTCAGGTCCTGGGCTGTTCCCCGTTCGCTCGCCGCTACTGGGGGAATCTCGGTTGATTTCTTTTCCTCGGGGTACTTAGATGTTTCAGTTCCCCCGGTTCGCCTCGTTAACCTATGTATTCAGTTAACGATAGTGCATAAATGCACTGGGTTTCCCCATTCGGACATCGTCGGCTGTTGCGGTTCATATCACCTTACCGACGCTTTTCGCAGATTAGCACGTCCTTCATCGCCTCTGACTGCCAGGGCATCCACCGTGTACGCTTAGTCGCTTAACCTCACAACCCACAGGCGTTTTCACGCATGCAGACTGCAAGCATTTGAGAGACTCGAACACATCGTTTTCATTTCTTATTACGGAGAAATGAAACAACGTGTCGTTTCAAATTTTCAGCTTGTTCCGGATTGTTAAAGAGCAAATACTTCGCAGTATGCTGAATCAGCACACTCTGAAGTATCGTGGGTAACGCCTTTCACTCATTACCAGCAAGTGGCGTCCCCTAGGGGATTCGAACCCCTGTTACCGCCGTGAAAGGGCGGTGTCCTGGGCCTCTAGACGAAGGGGACACAGGGGGTGTCGTCGTCAAGACGGCTTGCTCATGACTTTTATCAGACAATCTGTGTGAGCACTTCGAAGGAAGGTATCTTCAGGTAAGGAGGTGATCCAACCGCAGGTTCCCCTACGGTTACCTTGTTACGACTTCACCCCAGTCATGAATCACAAAGTGGTAAGCGCCCTCCCGAAGGTTAAGCTACCTACTTCTTTTGCAACCCACTCCCATGGTGTGACGGGCGGTGTGTACAAGGCCCGGGAACGTATTCACCGTAGCATTCTGATCTACGATTACTAGCGATTCCGACTTCATGGAGTCGAGTTGCAGACTCCAATCCGGACTACGACGCACTTTATGAGGTCCGCTTGCTCTCGCGAGGTCGCTTCTCTTTGTATGCGCCATTGTAGCACGTGTGTAGCCCTGGCCGTAAGGGCCATGATGACTTGACGTCATCCCCACCTTCCTCCGGTTTATCACCGGCAGTCTCCTTTGAGTTCCCGACCGAATCGCTGGCAACAAAGGATAAGGGTTGCGCTCGTTGCGGGACTTAACCCAACATTTCACAACACGAGCTGACGACAGCCATGCAGCACCTGTCTCACGGCTCCCGAAGGCACTAAGGCATCTCTGCCAAATTCCGTGGATGTCAAGGCCAGGTAAGGTTCTTCGCGTTGCATCGAATTAAACCACATGCTCCACCGCTTGTGCGGGCCCCCGTCAATTCATTTGAGTTTTAACCTTGCGGCCGTACTCCCCAGGCGGTCGACTTAACGCGTTAGCTCCGGAAGCCACGCCTCAAGGGCACAACCTCCAAGTCGACATCGTTTACAGCGTGGACTACCAGGGTATCTAATCCTGTTTGCTCCCCACGCTTTCGCACCTGAGCGTCAGTCTTTGTCCAGGGGGCCGCCTTCGCCACCGGTATTCCTCCAGATCTCTACGCATTTCACCGCTACACCTGGAATTCTACCCCCCTCTACAAGACTCTAGCCTGCCAGTTTCGAATGCAGTTCCCAGGTTAAGCCCGGGGATTTCACATCCGACTTGACAGACCGCCTGCGTGCGCTTTACGCCCAGTAATTCCGATTAACGCTTGCACCCTCCGTATTACCGCGGCTGCTGGCACGGAGTTAGCCGGTGCTTCTTCTGCGGGTAACGTCAATGATGATGCGTATTAAACATCACCCCTTCCTCCCCGCTGAAAGTACTTTACAACCCGAAGGCCTTCTTCATACACGCGGCATGGCTGCATCAGGCTTGCGCCCATTGTGCAATATTCCCCACTGCTGCCTCCCGTAGGAGTCTGGACCGTGTCTCAGTTCCAGTGTGGCTGGTCATCCTCTCAGACCAGCTAGGGATCGTCGCCTAGGTGAGCCGTTACCCCACCTACTAGCTAATCCCATCTGGGTTCATCCGATGGTGTGAGGCCCGAAGGTCCCCCACTTTGGTCTTGCGACGTTATGCGGTATTAGCTACCGTTTCCAGTAGTTATCCCCCTCCATCGGGCAGATCCCCAGACATTACTCACCCGTCCGCCACTCGTCACCCAAGGAGCAAGCTCCTCTGTGCTACCGTTCGACTTGCATGTGTTAGGCCTGCCGCCAGCGTTCAATCTGAGCCATGATCAAACTCTTCAATTTAAAGTTTGATGCTCAAAGAATTAAACTTCGTAATGAATTACGTGTTCACTCTTGAGACTTGATATTTTTTAAGTCCGTAGACTTTTGATATCAATCCTGCGAGTGCCCACACAGATTGTCTGATAAATTGTTAAAGAGCAGTGCGAACAGCGGGTTAACCGTCTGTCGCGAGGTGGCGTATATTACGCTTTCCTCCTTCAGAGTCAATCTCTTTTTCGAGATTTTTCTCTGGCGGGATGAATCACTTCGTCCCTCGCTGACCGTCTGCGTTGCCGCTTTGCCGTGTCAGTGGAGGCGCATTATAGGGATCCGAATTTTTTGCACAACCCCTTTTTTCGATCTTTTCATCCGAGTGGCGAGTTTTCATCCTTTCTGCTGAGATCACGAACGATCCGCTCAAAAATCAGCTTGTCTGCCGCCCTGATCGCGCTCAGGCTAGGGATAAATGAGTAAAAGGAGAAAGATCATGTCAACAGCCTTACGTCCCTATAAAAGCAGCTACCCACAAATTGGCGATCGGGTAATGATCGATAAAAGCAGCGTTGTGGTCGGCGATGTCATCATGGGAGACGATGTCAGTATCTGGCCACTGGTCGCGATTCGCGGAGATGTGAATCAGGTGATCATTGGCGCGCGCACCAACATTCAGGATGGCAGCGTACTTCATGTCACGCATAAATCAGCCAGCAACCCGACAGGCTATCCGCTGGTGATTGGAGAAGACGTTACCGTCGGCCATAAAGCCATGTTGCATGGCTGTACCATTGGTGATCGTGTTCTGGTTGGCATGGGTTCGATTCTGCTGGACGGCGTAATAGTAGAAGAAGATGTGATGATTGGGGCAGGTAGCCTGGTTCCCCCCGGAAAACGCCTGGAAAGTGGCTACCTCTATTTAGGCAGCCCGGTGAAGCAAATTCGGCCACTGAATGAAGCTGAGATTGAAGGATTGCGTTACTCGGCAAACAACTATGTTGGCTGGAAGAATGATTATCTTGCGCAGGAAAGCCAGACCCAACCTTGAGGATCGACTTCATCATTCAGGATAAGCTGTTCGGCTTCCTCTTCCAGATCCCAGCGATTGGCGCTAAACAGCGCCATCGCTTCCCCCTCGCCGAATCTGTCATGCAGTTCATACGCCGAGATCGCACACATCAGTCCCATACCGTTGACCTGTACAGGGAAACATATCGCCAGACGCGCCTGATCCCACTCTTCGCGATCAGGGAACTGGATAGCCTGATTCACGACTGCATCGCTTCTTTTAACTGTTTAATGACAGGCGCGATTTCTGGCATCACACCATGCCACAACTGGAAAGCATGCGCCGCCTGCCCCACCAGCATGCCTAACCCATCGGCGAGTTGCTGCGCTCCGTGTTGCTGACACCAGAGCAAGAATGGCGTCAGACCTTGTTGGTAGAACATGTCATAGCAACGAGTATGGTGAGAAATCAATGAAACCGGTAATGGCGGCACTTTACCCTCCACTCCGCTGGAGGTGGCGTTCACAATCAGATCGAATGACTGCCCCGCCAGTGCCTCGAAACCACAGGCATGGATGGCACCGCTGTGGCGGAAGATTTCTGCCAGCAACTCTGCCTTTTCAACCGTTCTATTTGTGACCGTGAGTGAACAACCTAATGAAAGCAGAGGCAAAATGACACCACGCGCCGCGCCACCCGCTCCCACCAGCAATACACGATCGCCAGGGCGGATCATGTCCAGTCGTTCAAGATCGCTCAGTAAACCAATGCCATCGGTGTTATCACCAATAATCTGCCCCTGCGCATCTTTCTTCAACGTATTGACTGCGCCGGAAAGCGCAGCGCGCTCACTGAGCTCATCCGCAAACTCCCAGGCCTGTTCTTTGAAAGGCAAGGTTACATTGGCGCCCTTCCCTCCTGATGCAAAGAACTCGCTAATGGCCTGTGGGAACCCATCCAATGGCGCACATATCCGGCCATAGCGGTGATCGATACCCGTTTGCTCAGCGAACAAACGATGAATAAAAGGCGATTTGCTGTGCGCGATTGGGTTACCAAAAACGGCAAAGTTGTCCATAAATTAGCCCTGACGGATAAGTTCGCCGCTGATCACATCGCGGATTTCTGAAGGATTGAGACGGCCCCCGGTTTCTCCCACCAGCACCGGAAATTCCGCGCCGAATTGCTGAGCGACCTCAGCTGCGGTGCGGCAAGGCGGCTCGCCGGACAGATTGGCGCTGGTTGAAACCAGTGGTTTACCAAAACGCCGACACAGCGCCTGTACATCAGGGTGATCACTAACACGAATCGCCAACGAGTCAAAACGTCCGGTTAACCAACGTGGCGTATGTGGCGACGCCGGAACCACATAAGTCACCGGCCCAGGCCAGCTGGCAAACATACGCTCACGCTGCACCACCGAAAGCTCCTGATCGGCCACATACGGTTCCAGCTGGGCATAGTCAGCAGCAATCAGGATCAGTCCTTTTTCAACCGGGCGCTGTTTCAATGCCAACAGTGACATCACCGCGCTTTCACTATCCGGGTCACACCCCAGACCAAAGACCGCCTCAGTGGGATAAGCGATAACCGCCTGCTGTTGCAGTTGTTCAATACAGAAATCGACACTGCCCGGTAAAGCATGTTGTTGCGTCATAGTCATCAGTTGTCCTGCACTACGGCTTTGCCGCAGCACTTACTGGCGCAGAAACGTTTCATGCCCTGCGCGGTTTTCTTTTCAATTAATAAAGGGAACTGACAGTGCGGGCAAACACCTTCAACAGGCGTCGCGTTCACGGCAAACTGGCAGTCGGGATAGCGATCACAGGCATGAAAAGTTTTGCCATAACGCGAGCGGCGCTGCACCAGCTTGCCACTTTGACACTGTGGGCACGCGATCGCGGTCTCATCAGGCTTATCGATCGTTTCGGTGTAATCACATTCAGGATAGTGGCTACAACCAACAAACATACCAAACCGCCCCTGACGCAGTACTTTATCAGCACCACATTGTGGACAGGCATGTCCCTCCAGCACTTTGACGATATGACCGTCACCCTGATTTTTCAGCGGGCGAATATAGTCGCAGGTTGGATAGTTGACGCACCCAAGGAATGGGCCATGTTTGCCGGCACGTATCACTAATTCTGCCCCGCAAGCGGGGCAGGGGTCGTGTTTACGCACGGTAAAAAGTGCTGATTTACTCATATAACCCGATGCATTAATCGCAAGTTAATGCAGCATACCTTCATTGACGTCGAATAACAGTTCTTCCATCTGCTGGTAGGCATTTTCACATCCGGGGATGTTGAACAACACCATCAGCACCACCCATTTGAGATCTTCCAGATCAAAATCGAGGGTATCGAGTGCCATCACTCGTTCGATAACCATTTCGCGTGTTTCCATATTCAGCACCTGGATCTGTTCCAGGAACAGAATAAAACCGCGGCATTCAGCATCTAAACGCTGGCCCTCTTCTTCCGTGTAGATACGCATTGAGAGCGGGTCGTTCGCCAGCAATACCGGCGCAACCAAGCCATCCTGGTAATCAGCCAGTCTCTCAAGCCAATTCAACGCATTATAGATATCTTCACGATGAAAACCGGCATCGGTTAAATCATCGGTCAGTTTATCCTGGTCAACGCGCATTTCGGCTTCGTTATGGATATAGGTCTCAAACAAGTACATAAGTACGTCGAACATGGCATGCCCTCCTTAATCGGACATAGCCGCCGGGTACAGCTGCGATCCATCCTGCTAACTCCAGCTCCAGCAACTGGGCTGAGATAACTGGCACAGGTTGGCCGGCACGTTCAGCGACGACGTCAACAGGTGTAACCTCATCACCTACGTTAGCCAACACGTCCGCAAATGGCAATGGAACATCGTCACTGTCTTGTGAATATATTGTTTCTGGTTGAGTTGAGGGGAGCCAGTGAAGGGACGAATGAAGATCGTCGAGAATCTGATCAGGATGGGAGACCAGCAATGCACCTTGCTGTATCAGCCAGTGCGTTCCTGTACTGCCTTCACTCCCCAAGGAACCGGGTAACGCATAGACATTGCGATTTTGTTCCAACGCATAGCGCGCCGTAACCAGTGAGCCGCTTTTCAAGGAGGCTTCCACCACCAATACCCCCATGCTCAAACCACTGATGATGCGATTGCGGCGTGGAAAATTCGTGGCATAAGGAGGCGTATCCAACGGGAATTCGGAGACCAGGGCACCTTCATTGTTCATGATCTCCTGAGCCAAATTTTGATGGTTTCTGGGATAAATGTGCTTCAACCCACTTCCCAGCACGGCGACGGTTTTGCCGGAGGCGTTGAGCGCCGCACGATGTGCAACGCCATCAATCCCCCGCGCCAGCCCACTGGTTAGGGTTAACCCCTTCGCCGCCAGCTGCTGTGAAAACCAACCACCCCACTCCTTGCCATAATGTGAACATTGGCGACTGCCGACAACGGCAAGTTGCGGAGTATGCAAGGCTGCGGCATTGCCCATCACATATAACAAGGGTGGGAAACGGCTGATTTCAGCCAATGCCGGGGGATAAGTATTATCCAGAACAGAAAGCAGCTGATGCTGTGGATTTTCCAGCCAGCGCCGGGTTCGCGTGAGTTGTCGTGGACAGAGTGTATTAAATTGTTTTCGCTGCGTTTCGTTTAGCCGTTGCATCGTCAGCAAATCATCATCCACATGGCTGGCGCTATGCAGCATATTCGCCAGGCGAAGAATTTGATGGCCACTGAGGCCTTTCACATTCGCCAGCCTGAGCATCCACTCAATTTTATCCATGTCTCACTCCCTGTTCGACCTGTGCCTTGATGCGGTGGAATGCTGTCAATCATGCCTCAAAAAGTCTACAATATGAGGCAGTAATCTTTTCTTTAACGCATACAGATCTGGATATTTATGTCAGTTTTGCAGGTATTACATTTCCCTGATGATCGCCTTCGCAAAATCGCGGCGCCGGTAAAAACCGTAGATGCCGGGATACAGCGTATCGTCGACGACATGTTTGAAACAATGTACGCCGAAGAGGGCATCGGCCTGGCGGCAACGCAGGTGGATATTCATCAGCGCATTATCGTGATTGATGTGTCAGAAAGCCGTGAAGAACGCCTGGTTTTGATCAACCCAGAGCTGCTGGAGAAAGGCGGCGAAACCGGTATTGAAGAGGGCTGTCTCTCCATTCCGGAACAACGTGCCTTTGTCCCGCGTGCTGAATGGGTGAAAGTCCGTGCTCAGGATCGTGACGGTAATACTTTCGAACTGGAAACCGATGGCTTGCTGGCGATCTGCATTCAGCACGAAATCGACCACCTCGATGGCAAACTGTTTATTGATTATCTGTCACCGCTGAAACGTCAGCGCATCAAACAGAAACTGGAAAAACTGGCACGCCAGAATGCACGCGCATCCTGAGTGCAAACAGAAGGTTAAACTGTGTCTGCACCGTTAAAAATCATCTTTGCCGGTACACCTGACTTTGCAGCGCGTCATCTTGACGCGCTGCTTGCTTCTGAGCATCAGGTGGTTGGCGTGTTTACCCAGCCCGATCGTCCTGCCGGACGAGGCAACAAACTGACTCCCAGCCCGGTAAAAGTGCTGGCGCTAGCGCATGACGTTCCGGTTTTCCAACCAAAGTCACTCAAACCTGAAGAGAACCAGCAACTGGTTGCCACATTGCAGGCTGATGTGATGGTGGTGGTGGCTTACGGCCTGATTTTACCGAAGGCGGTGCTGGATATGCCGCGCCTTGGTTGTATCAACGTCCACGGCTCATTGCTGCCGCGCTGGCGTGGTGCCGCCCCAATTCAACGTTCACTCTGGGCTGGCGATGCTGAAACCGGTGTGACCATCATGCAAATGGATGTGGGCCTGGATACCGGTGATATGCTGCATAAACTTGCCTGCCCGATTACCGAGCAGGACACCAGTGCCACTCTGTATGACAAACTGGCGCTGCTCGGCCCTGAAGGGATGCTCAAAACGCTGAAGCAGTTGGCAAATGGCAGCGCACAGCCAGAAAAACAGGATGAAGCACTGGTCAGCTACGCAGAGAAACTGAGCAAAGAAGAGGCTCGCCTCGACTGGACGCTTTCTGCCGCGCAACTTGAACGCTGCATTCGTGCCTTTAATCCCTGGCCGATGAGCTATTTCATGGTTGATGATCAACCGGTGAAAGTCTGGCAAGCCAGTGTACTGCCGCATCAGGGAAAACAGCCCGGCGAAATCCTCCATGCCGATAAGCAAGGTATCCAGATTGCGACCGCTGACGGCGTTCTGAACCTGCTCTCGCTGCAACCTGCCGGTAAAAAAGCCATGTCTGCACAGGATCTGCTTAACTCACGTCGTGAATGGTTCTCGCCTGGCAGTATTCTGGCCTGATCCCGTAGCCCGGTTAATACCGGGCTTTTTGTTTAATGAATGAATCGCATGAAAAAAAACACAAACCTGCGTAGCCTCGCCGCGCAATTAATTGAACGCGTAGTGGATAAGGGCGAATCGCTCAGCGCCATTTTGCCCGGCGCACAGAAAAATCTGTCCGATAAGGACGGGGCGCTGCTACAGGAACTCTGCTTTGGTGTAATGCGTACCCTACCGCAGCTCGAAGCATTGATTGGCAAGCTGATGGAGCGGCCTTTAACAGGTAAGCAGCGTGTTCTTCATTATCTGATCATGGTCGGCCTGTATCAGTTGCTTTATACCCGCGTCCCTCCGCATGCCGCACTGGCTGAGACCGTGGCTGGCGCGGAAGAGCTAAAACGCGCAAACCTGAAAGGCTTGCTGAATGGTGTGCTGCGCCAGTTTCAACGGCAGCAGGAAACGTTGGTTGCAGAAGTTGATCAGGGTACGCAACGTTATTTACATCCGGGTTGGTTGCTCAAACGTTTACAAACCGCATGGCCCGAACAATGGCAGCAGATTGTCGAAGCCAACAATCAGCGTCCACCGATGTGGTTGCGCGTCAACCGTCAACATCACGCCCGTGATGCCTGGTTGGCACTGCTTGAAGCGACAGAAAAACATGCCTTCGCCGGAGATGCTCCGGATGCCCTTCGCCTGGAAGCGCCAACCGCAGTCGGCCAACTGCCTGGTTTCGAGCAGGGTTGGGTAACGGTACAGGATTTATCCGCACAACGCTGTGCTTTGCTGCTTGAACCACAAGATGGCGAATCGATTCTTGACCTGTGTGCTGCGCCTGGCGGCAAAACCACCCATATCCTTGAAATTGCACCGCAGGCGAACGTGCTGGCCGTCGATGTTGATGAACAACGTCTGACGCGCGTGAGAGAAAACCTGCAACGTCTCGGCATGCAGGCGGATGTGCGTCAGGGTGATGGGCGAACGCCAGCTGACTGGTGTGGTGAGCAACAATTTGACCGTATCCTGCTGGATGCACCCTGCTCGGCAACGGGTGTGATCCGCCGCCATCCCGATATCAAATGGCTGCGACGCGATCGTGATATCGCTGAGCTGGCCAGCCTACAACAGGAAATCCTCAACGCAGTCTGGCCTCGGCTGAAGCGTGGCGGCACGTTGCTTTATGCAACCTGTTCAGTTCTGCCGGAAGAGAATCATCAGCAAATCAGTGCTTTCCTGGCAGCACATCCCGATGCCATTGCAGAAGCGCTGCCGCAAGGTCAGGATAATGGCTGGCAGGTGTTTCCTGCGACAGATGGCGGGGATGGTTTCTTCTACGCTAAGCTGATGAAAAAATAGTACGGCGCAATCTGACAAGAGCTTAAAGCGATGAAAATTATAATCCTTGGCGCCGGCCAGGTCGGCGGAACCCTCGCGGAAAACCTGGTCGGGGAAAACAATGACATCACCGTGGTGGATAGTGATCCCACGCGTTTACGTCAGTTGCAGGACAAATTCGATCTGCGCGTGGTGCACGGTCATGGTTCTCATCCGCGCATCCTGCGGGAAGCGGGTGCTGAGGATGCTGATATGCTGGTTGCGGTTACCAGCTCAGACGAAACCAACATGATCGCTTGTCAGATCGCTTACTCATTATTCAATACCCCCAATCGTATTGCGCGTATCCGTGCTGCCGACTATTTGCGCGATGCAGACAAGTTGTTCGTGCCAGAAGCTGTCCCTATCGATCATTTGATTTCGCCTGAGCAGCTGGTAATCGACAATATTTACCGTCTGATCCAATATCCCGGCGCTTTGCAGGTGGTTAATTTTGCCGAAGGGAAAGTGAGCCTGGCAGTGGTGAAGGCGTATTACGGCGGCCCGTTGGTCGGTAACCCACTTTCTATTCTGCGCGAGCATATGCCGCATATTGATACGCGTGTGGCGGCGATCTTTCGCCAGGATCGTCCCATTCGCCCGCAGGGTTCGACCATTGTCGAAGCCGGTGATGAAGTCTTCTTTATCGCCGCCAGCCAGCATATTCGCGCCGTGATGAGTGAGATGCAGCGGCTGGAAAAACCGTACAAACGCATTATGCTGGTGGGCGGAGGCAACATCGGCTTTGGCCTGGCACAACGGCTGGAAAAACAGTACAGCGTTAAGCTGATTGAACGAAATCCGCAGCGTGCAGCAGAACTGGCGGAGCAGCTTCAGGATACGATCGTTTTCTACGGTGATGCTTCCGATCAGGAGTTACTGGCGGAAGAGCATGTTGATCAAATCGATCTCTTCATCGCTGTCACCAATGATGATGAAGCCAACATCATGTCAGCGATGCTGGCAAAAAAAATGGGGGCGAAAAAAGTCATGGTGTTGATCCAGCGTCGTGCCTATGTCGATCTGGTGCAAGGCAGCGTGATCGATATCGCCATCTCACCACAGCAAGCCACCATTTCTGCATTGCTCGGGCACGTCCGTAAAGCAGACATTGTCGGTGTTTCCTCATTACGTCGTGGGATTGCCGAAGCGATTGAAGCAATCGCTCATGGTGAAGAAACCACTTCACGCGTAGTTGGACGTCTGATCGAAGACATCAAATTGCCACCGGGTACGATTATTGGCGCAGTGGTACGCGGTGATGAGGTGATCATCGCCAATGCAAATGTGCGTATCGAGCAAGGGGACCATGTGATTATGTTCCTGACCGATAAGAAATTTGTGCCCGATGTGGAACGCCTGTTCCAGCCGAGTCCCTTCTTCCTTTAATCGCCGCGGGCAGGCTTTGGTTGCCCGCCGTGATAATCCAACTTAATCCTTTGTTGTCATGGCAAATGTTAAAAGGTTTGTTAGACTTTAGACATTGGCCAAGGCAAGGAGATAACAATGAGTTTTTTCAAAGAGTTTCGTGATTTTGCGATGCGCGGCAACGTGGTTGACCTCGCAGTCGGTGTAATTATCGGTGCCGCGTTTGGCAAGATTGTTTCATCGTTGGTGGCGAATATTATTATGCCACCGCTGGGGTTACTGATTGGTGGGGTCGATTTTAAACAGTTTAAGTGGATCATAAAACCAGCGGAAGGCACAGCGCCTGCCGTGATCATGGAATATGGTGTTTTTATTCAGAGTATTTTTGATTTCGTAATCGTCGCGTTGGCTATTTTTATCGCCATCAAACTGATGAACAAACTGTACAAGAAGAAAGAAGTAGAAAAAGCCGATCCGAAGCCAACAAATGAAGAGTTGTTACTGACGGAAATTCGTGACCTGCTCAAGCAACAAAACACCAAAATCTGATAGAGAAAACCGCCTGACCAGGCGGTTTTTTTTATCCTTAAAACCAGAAGGCCAGTGGTAAACTTCTTTGCTTACCACTGGCCTCCCAGTTACCTCGCTTCGCGTGTTTGTCTTTACGCCGATAGCTGCCTTTCCCTTTCTGATTCTGCTCAATACGCTGGCGAAACAGCGGGTCGTGTAATAACGCCTCGATGGCGTTGTCTTTTATCTGCCCTTTTTGATGCTGATAACGGCTCATATTTCCTCCAATGATTGACAGCGCAACTATAGGCTTATCCACGTTAAATACAATCCTTGCCACAACAAATTTCCGGATGCGGTTCTTCACCTTTTTCGAGAGCTTCGAGAATTGAGCAGCAAGCGCTGCTATGTAAATCACCGCAGCAGGTTTCAGACAAGCGTTGCAGTGAACGCTGGATCGTTTGTAACTCAACGATCATCGTGCTGACTTCATCAAGGCGCTTCGCCACAATGGCTTTTGACTCCTGGCAAGTGTGATGTTCGGGATCGATACGGATCGATAGCAATCCACGAATAGCATCAAGGCTAAAACCTAGCTGACGTCCGTAACGGATAAAGCGCAGGCGCTGCAAGTCACCGTCACTATACAAACGGAAACCACCTTCAGTGCGTACCTCATGATCCATCATTTGTTGTTTTTCATAAAAGCGGATGGTGTCAGGGGTAACATCAGCCATCTTCGCCAACTGACCGATACGGTACATATTATTTCTCCTGCCTCAGATGCTGCTTAATAGCCTCACAATAATCCCCATGCAGAAATGCAGTACTCATTCCTGCCTGACGCAGTTTCAGTTCCAGTAAGCTCAGTTTCTTCGACAGCTCGCGGGCCTGATGATCGTCAGGATCCAGCTCACGAAGAAGATCTTTTACTTCCAGAGCTTCGCGACGCATTTCCAGCTCTGGCGGCAAAAAACCGGCATTTTTTAATAACCGATATCCCATGCGCAGCTCTTCGGGTATCGCGCTGTCGTCTTCCAACTGCAATGGTGCACCCTCACCACGCAAATTGCTCAGTTCGCCTTTTTCCTGAGCAGCAAGGATGTGTTGTTCTGCGAGTTGATCAATTAGCCACATGAGGTGCTCCTGACAGGGATAACTGCCATCAGCATAGCGGAAGGGGGGAAAATGGGAAGAAACTGCAGGCAATAAAAAACCCGCCGAAGCGGGTTTTTTACGTTACTGCAAATTACTCTGCAGCAGCTTCTGCTTGAGCTTCTGGACGATCAACCAGCTCGATGTATGCCATCGGAGCGTTGTCACCAGCACGGAAGCCACACTTCAGAATACGAGTGTAACCACCGGCACGGCTCGCGAAACGCGGGCCCAGCTCGTTAAACAGTTTTGCCACGATCTCGTTATCACGAGTGCGGGCGAATGCCAGACGACGATTAGCTACGCTGTCGGTCTTGGCAAGAGTAATCAGCGGCTCAACTACGCGACGCAGCTCTTTGGCTTTCGGCAGAGTCGTCTTAATGATCTCATGACGAACCAGAGAACCAGCCATGTTGCGGAACATAGCCTGACGATGGCTGCTGTTACGGTTCAGTTGACGACCACTCTTACGATGGCGCATGACCTTATCCTTCTCAGTGAAACCTTAACCTGTGATCGGGTTATTCATCAGCGATGCTTGCCGGCGGCCAGTTTTCCAGGCGCATGCCCAGAGACAGACCACGAGAGGCCAGCACGTCTTTAATCTCGGTAAGAGATTTTTTACCCAGGTTAGGCGTTTTAAGCAGCTCAACCTCGGTACGCTGTACCAGATCACCGATGTAGTGGATAGCTTCTGCCTTAAGGCAGTTAGCAGAGCGGACAGTCAATTCCAGATCGTCAACAGGGCGCAGCAGGATCGGATCGAATTCTGGTTTCTCTTCTTTCACTTCCGGCTGACGTACATCACGTAAGTCAACGAAAGCTTCCAGTTGTTCTGCCAGGATGGTTGCCGCACGGCGAATCGCCTCTTCAGGATCGATTGTGCCGTTGGTTTCCATTTCGATGACCAGCTTGTCCAGGTCGGTACGCTGTTCAACACGCGCAGCTTCAACATTGTAGGCGATACGGTCTACAGGGCTGTAGCAAGCGTCTACTAACAGACGGCCGATTGGGCGCTCATCTTCTTCCGAATGAATTCGGGCAGAAGCCGGCACATAACCACGACCACGTTGAACTTTGATACGCATGCTAATAGATGCGTTTTCATCGGTCAGGTGGCAGATCACATGCTGCGGCTTGACGATTTCGACATCACCGTCGTGGGTAATGTCGGCTGCAGTCACAGGGCCAATGCCAGATTTATTCAGGGTCAGGATGACTTCATCTTTACCCTGAACTCTTACCGCCAGCCCTTTCAGGTTAAGCAGGATTTCCAGGATATCTTCCTGTACGCCCTCTTTGGTGGAGTACTCGTGGAGCACGCCATCAATCTCAACCTCGGTCACCGCGCAACCCGGCATGGAAGAAAGCAGAATACGGCGCAGTGCGTTGCCAAGAGTATGGCCAAAGCCACGCTCTAACGGCTCAAGGGTCACCTTGGCGTGCGTCGAACTCACTTGCTCGATATCTACCAGGCGCGGTTTTAGAAACTCTGTCACAGAACCCTGCATTGTGTCCTCTCTTTGGTACTAAGCTTTACTTAGAGTAAAGCTCGACGATCAGGTGTTCGTTAATGTCCGCAGACAGATCAGTACGCTCAGGAATACGCTTGAACACACCTTCCATCTTAGTCGCATCAACTTCCAGCCAGGTTGGCTTTTCACGCTGCTCAGCCAGCTCCAGAGCGGCCTTCACGCGAGATTGCTTTTTGGCTTTCTCACGGATGCTTACGACATCATTCGGAGATACCTGATAAGAAGCGATGTTAACAACGCGGCCGTTCACCAGGATAGATTTGTGGCTAACCAGCTGACGTGCTTCTGCACGAGTGGCACCAAAACCCATACGGTAAACTACGTTATCCAGACGACCTTCCAGCAGAGCTAACAGGTTTTCACCGGTGTTGCCTTTCAGACGCGCTGCTTCTTTATAGTAGTTACGGAACTGACGCTCCAGCACGCCGTAGATACGACGAACTTTCTGTTTTTCACGTAACTGACCGCCGTAATCAGACAGACGCGGTTTACGCGCACCATGCTGACCAGGGGCTTGTTCAATTTTGCACTTGGAATCGATCGCGCGAACACCAGACTTAAGGAATAAGTCAGTGCCCTCACGACGGCTCAGCTTGAGCTTAGGACCCAAATATCTTGCCATTTTCTTTCTCCAACTATCCTAAAAACGAGGCGTTATACGCGACGTTTTTTCGGCGGACGACAACCGTTGTGAGGGATCGGAGTCACATCAGTAATGTTAGTGATGCGGAAACCAGCGGCGTTCAGAGCACGAATAGTAGATTCGCGACCCGGACCCGGACCCTTAACCATAACTTCCAGGTTCTTAATACCGTAATCTTTCACGGCTTCTGCACAGCGCTCTGCAGCGACCTGAGCAGCAAACGGAGTAGATTTACGTGAACCGCGGAAACCGGAACCACCGGCGGTTGCCCAACCCAGTGCGTTACCCTGACGATCAGTAATGGTAACGATGGTGTTGTTAAAAGAAGCATGGACATGAGCCACGCCATCTGAGACTTGCTTTCTTACACGTTTACGTGCACGAACTGGTGCCTTTGCCATTATTTACTCACCCCGATTATTTCTTGATCGGTTTACGCGGACCCTTACGGGTACGTGCGTTGGTCTTGGTACGCTGACCGCGTACTGGCAGACCACGACGATGGCGCAAACCACGGTAGCAACCAAGGTCCATCAGACGCTTGATGCTCAGGGTGATTTCACGGCGCAGATCACCTTCTACAACGAATTTAGCAACTGCATCACGCAGCTGATCAATTTGTTCTTCAGACAGCTCACTGATCTTAACATTTTCAGCGATGCCCGTTTCAGCACAGATAGCTTTAGAACGGGTTTTGCCGATACCGAAAATCGAAGTTAATGCGATAACGGTGTGTTTTTGATCAGGAATGTTAATGCCTGCTATACGGGCCACTATGCACTCCTATAATTAAATAAATGCGAACCATGCTGAAAAGCCCGTTTTCAGGATACTCAAATGGAAACGCATCGACATACAAAAGATTGGCTGGCTAATCTAGCCAGCTCAACCCGACTTTGCAAGAAAAATATGTGAGAAAATCAGCCTTGGCGCTGTTTATGCTTAGGCTCGGCACTGCAAATCACACGTACGACACCGTCGCGACGGATGATTTTGCAGTTACGACATAATTTCTTGACGGAAGCACGAACTTTCATTTTTACTCTCCGTAACTTCTCAAGCGCCTGAATTAACGGCCGTAGCCTTTCAGGTTAGCTTTCTTCAATGCAGACTCGTACTGACTTGACATCATCAGAGTTTGCACTTGAGCCATAAAGTCCATGATGACAACCACTACGATGAGCAGTGAAGTACCGCCAAAGTAGAAGGGAACCTTCATGGCATCACGCATGAACTCCGGGATCAGGCAGATAAAAGTAATATACAGTGCGCCGATTAAGGTCAGACGTGTCATTACTTTATCGATATACTTCGCCGTTTGCTCTCCCGGACGAATTCCCGGTACGAATGCACCAGACTTCTTCAGGTTATCTGCTGTTTCACGCGGGTTGAAAACCAACGCCGTGTAGAAGAAACAGAAGAAGATGATTGCAGTCGCATAGAGTAGCACATAAAGCGGCTGTCCTGGCTGCAAATACAGCGAAATTGTTGTCAGCCAGTTCCAACCGGTACCGCCCCCGAACCAGGATGCTATCGTCGCCGGGAACAGGATAATGCTGGAAGCGAAGATTGCCGGGATAACCCCTGCCATATTCACTTTCAACGGTAAATGTGTGCTCTGTGCAGCATAAACACGACGACCTTGCTGACGCTTAGCGTAGTTCACCACAATGCGGCGTTGACCACGTTCTACGAAAACAACGAAGAAGGTCACTGCAAATACGAGAACTGCAACCAACAGCAACAGAAGGAAGTGCAGGTCGCCTTGCCGCGCTTGCTCGATGGTATGGCCAATGGCCGGCGGGAGACCCGCAACAATACCCGCGAAGATAATGATCGAAATACCGTTGCCGATACCCCGTTCAGTAATCTGTTCGCCCAGCCACATCAGGAACATTGTCCCGGTAACCAGACTTACAACAGCGGTAAAGTAGAAGGCAAAGCCCGGATTAATCACCAGGCCCTGCATTCCAGGCATATTCGGCAGACCGGTAGCAATACCGATCGACTGGAATACAGCCAGAACCAGCGTGCCATAACGGGTGTACTGGCTAATCTTACGACGGCCAGCCTCCCCTTCTTTCTTAATCTCCGCTAACGCCGGATGAACCACCGTTAGCAGCTGGATAATAATAGAGGCCGAAATATACGGCATAATACCCAGCGCGAAGATTGAGGCACGACTGAGAGCACCACCAGAGAACATGTTGAACATTTCAATGATGGTGCCACGCTGTTGCTCAAGCAGTTTGGCAAGTACAGTGGCATCGATACCAGGGATCGGAATAAAAGAGCCAATACGGAAGACAATCAGTGCACCGATAACAAACAAGAGTCTGCGCTTCAGTTCACCAAAGCCACCTTTGGCACTTTGAAAATCTAATCCCGGTTGCTTAGCCATCTGCTACTTATTCCTCGATTTTACCGCCAGCAGCTTCGATTGCAGCACGAGCACCTTTGGTGACACGCAGACCACGAACCGTTACCGGTGCAGAAACTTCACCAGACAGAATCACTTTCGCGAATTCAATCTGAACACCGACGATGTTTGCTGCTTTCAGCGTGTTCAGGTCAACAATACCGCCTTCAACTTTCGCCAGGTCAGACAGACGAACTTCTGCAGTGACCATTGCTTTGCGAGAGGTGAAACCGAATTTCGGCAGACGACGGTACAGAGGCATCTGACCACCCTCGAAACCACGACGTACGCCACCGCCAGAACGAGACTTCTGACCTTTGTGACCACGACCGCCGGTTTTACCGAGGCCAGAACCGATACCACGACCCAGACGCTTAGAAGCGTGTTTAGACCCTTCGGCCGGAGACAGAGTGTTTAAACGCATCTCTTACTCCTCCACTTTCAGCATGTAGGAAATCGCGTTGACCATACCGCGTACTGCCGGCGTGTCTTCACGCTCTACGGTGTGACCAATACGACGCAGACCCAGGCCAACCAGAGTGGCTTTATGCTTAGGCAGGCGGCCGATTGAGCTACGGGTTTGTGTAATTTTAATAGTCTTTGCCATCGTGATTACCCCAGAATTTCTTCAACGGATTTACCACGCTTGGCAGCGACCATTTCCGGAGACTTCATGTTGCCCAGGCCGTCGATAGTTGCACGAACCACGTTGATCGGGTTGGTGGAACCATACGCTTTAGCCAGAACGTTATGAACTCCAGCGACTTCCAGAACGGCGCGCATTGCACCGCCGGCGATGATACCGGTACCTTCAGAAGCCGGCTGCATGAACACGCGAGAACCCGTGTGTGCACCTTTAACCGGGTGCTGCAGGGTGCCGTGCGTCAGCGCGACGTTAATCATATTGCGACGGGCTTTTTCCATCGCTTTCTGGATCGCTGCTGGAACTTCACGCGCTTTACCGTAACCAAAACCGACGCGACCGTTACCGTCACCTACCACAGTCAGTGCTGTGAAGGAGAAAATACGACCACCTTTAACAGTTTTAGATACACGGTTTACCGCGATCAGTTTTTCCTGCAGTTCGCCAGCTTGTTTCTCGATGTGTGCCATCTTAGACCTCTACCTTAGAACTGAAGGCCAGCTTCACGAGCAGCATCTGCCAGTGCCTGGACGCGACCATGATATTGGAAACCGGAACGGTCGAAAGAAACATCTTTGATGCCTTTTTCGATAGCGCGCTCAGCCAGAGCTTTACCTACAGCTGCAGCGGCGTCTTTGTTACCGGTATACTTCAGTTGTTCAGCGATAGCTTTTTCTACAGTAGAAGCAGCAACCAGAACTTCGGAACCGTTCGGGGCGATTACCTGTGCGTAAATGTGACGCGGGGTACGATGTACCACCAGGCGAGTAGCACCCAGCTCTTTGAGCTTGCGACGTGCACGGGTCGCACGACGGATACGAGCAGATTTCTTATCCATAGTGTTACCTTACTTCTTCTTAGCCTCTTTGGTACGCACGACTTCGTCGGCGTAACGAACACCCTTGCCTTTGTAAGGCTCAGGACGACGGTAGGCGCGCAGATCAGCTGCAACCTGACCAATCAGCTGCTTATCAGCGCCTTTCAGCACGATTTCAGTCTGAGTTGGGCATTCGGCAGTGATGCCAGCCGGCAGTGCATGGTCAACAGGGTGAGAGAAGCCCAGGGCCAGACTCACAGAGTTGCCTTTTACAGCTGCACGATAACCAACACCAACCAATTGCAGCTTCTTGGTGAAGCCTTCGGTAACACCAATAACCATGCCGTTCAGCAGCGCACGAGCAGTACCTGCCTGTGCCCAACCATCCGCATAACCTTCGCGCGGAGCGAAAGTCAGGGCGTTGTCTGCATGCTTAACTTCAACAGCTTGGTTGATAGTACGAGTCAGCTCGCCGTTTTTACCTTTGATCGAAATTTCCTGACCGTTGAGTTTTACCTCTACGCCGGCAGGAACAACGACAGGTGCTTTTGCAACACGAGACATGTTTTCCTCCGATTACGCTACGTAGCAGATAATTTCGCCACCAAGACCAGCCTGGCGCGCTGCACGATCAGTCATAACACCTTTAGATGTAGAAATTACAGCGATGCCCAGACCAGCCATTACTTTTGGCAGCTCATCTTTTTTCTTATAGATGCGCAGACCTGGACGGCTAACACGCTGAATGTTTTCTACAACAGCTTTACCCTGGAAATACTTAAGAGTCAGTTCCAGTTCCGGCTTGATGTCGCCTTCGATTTTAAAATCTTGAATATAGCCTTCTTCCTTCAGCACGTTGGCAATTGCCACTTTCAGCTTGGAGGAAGGCATAGAGACCGCAACTTTGTTCGCGGCCTGACCGTTACGGATACGGGTCAGCATATCCGCGATCGGATCTTGCATGCTCATCTGTGTTACTCCCGTGATTCAAATGGTGACAATTACCAGCTTGCCTTTTTCAGACCCGGGATTTCACCGCGCATTGCGGCTTCACGGACCTTGATACGGCTCAACCCAAACTTCCGCAGGAAACCGTGCGGACGACCTGTTTGACGGCAGCGGTTACGCTGACGTGAAGGGCTGGAATCACGCGGCAGACTCTGCAGCTTGAGAACGGCATCCCAACGATCTTCGTCAGAAGCGTTCACATCAGAAATGATCGCTTTCAGTTCAGCGCGTTTTGCGAAGAACTTGTCTGCTAATTTCACACGCTTAACTTCGCGTGCTTTCATAGATTGCTTAGCCATGAAGTAACCCTACCTTACTTGCGGAACGGGAAGTCAAAGGCAGCCAGCAGAGCACGGCCTTCATCATCAGATTTCGCAGTAGTGGTAATGGTAATATCCAAACCACGAACGCGATCGACTTTGTCGTAGTCGATTTCTGGGAAGATGATCTGCTCACGAACGCCCATGCTGTAGTTACCACGACCGTCGAAAGACTTCGCAGACAAGCCACGGAAGTCACGGATACGCGGTACAGCAATAGTGATCAGGCGCTCAAAGAACTCCCACATGCGCTCGCCGCGCAGAGTTACTTTACAGCCGATCGGATAGCCCTGACGGATTTTGAAGCCTGCAACTGATTTGCGTGCTTTGGTGATCAGCGGTTTTTGACCGGAGATTGCTGCCAGGTCAGCTGCTGCGTTATCCAGCAGTTTCTTGTCAGCGATCGCTTCACCAACACCCATGTTCAGGGTGATCTTCTCGACCCGAGGGACTTGCATGACAGAATTGTAGCCGAACTCAGTCATGAGTTTCTGGACTACTTCGTCTTTGTAGTAATCATGCAGTTTCGCCATCGTACTACTCCAAATTACTTGATAGTTTCGCTGTTAGATTTGAAGAAACGGACTTTTTTGCCGTCTTCGAATCTAAAGCCTACACGGTCAGCCTTGCCGGTTGCCGCATTGAAGATTGCAACGTTAGAAACCTGAATAGCAGCTTCTTTTTCAACGATGCCACCTGGTTGGTTCAGAGCCGGAACCGGCTTAGAGTGTTTCTTAACCAGGTTGATACCTTCAACGATGACTTTACCAGAAGTCAGGACGTTCTTTACTTTACCGCGTTTACCTTTGTCTTTGCCGGTAAGCACGATAACTTCGTCGTTACGACGGATTTTCGCTGCCATTGTTCGCTCCTTAGAGTACTTCTGGTGCCAGAGAGATAATTTTCATGAACTTTTCAGTACGAAGTTCACGAGTTACCGGCCCAAAAATACGCGTTCCGATTGGCTGCTCAGAGTTATTGTTTAAAATAACGCATGAGTTGCCATCGAAGCGAATGACAGAACCGTCCGGGCGACGAACACCCTTCTTGGTGCGCACCACTACCGCCTTCAGGACATCACCTTTTTTCACCTTACCACGCGGAATTGCTTCCTTGATGGTAACTTTGATGATATCGCCGACGCCTGCGTAGCGACGGTGCGAGCCACCCAGAACCTTGATACACATTACGCGACGTGCACCGGAGTTGTCGGCGACGTTCAGCATAGTCTGTTCTTGGATCATTTTAGTGCTCCGCTAATGTCAACTACTACTTCGGGACCCAAAACCTCAGGTCGTTAAAAAGCCCCATAATTGAGGGCGCGGCATTATAACACCGGTTCCTGCATATGGGTAGAAAAAATGAACGGCTCGCGAGAGCCGTTCATCTTATTTTTTAGAGGAAGCAGATTCTATTACAGAACCGCTTTCTCTACAACGCGAACCAGAGTCCAGGACTTAGTCTTGGACAGCGGACGGCATTCGCGGATTTCAACCACGTCGCCGATACCGCATTCGTTGTTCTCGTCGTGGATGTGCAGCTTAGTCGTACGCTTAATGAATTTACCGTAGATCGGGTGCTTCACGAAACGCTCGATAGCAACAACTGCAGATTTCTGCATTTTGTCACTAACAACACGACCTTGCAGAGTACGGATTTTATCGGTCATTACGCACCCGCCTTCTCAGTCAGTAAAGTCTTAACGCGTGCAACATCACGGCGCACATTCTTCAGCAGATGGGTCTGCTGCAGTTGGCCAGATGCTGCCTGCATGCGCAGGTTAAACTGCTCACGCAGCAGGTTAAGCAGCTCAGCGTTCAGCTCTTCAACGCTTTTTTCACGCAGCTCAGTTGCTTTCATTACATCACCGTCTTAGTTACAAAGGTGGTTTTGATAGGCAGTTTTGCTGCTGCCAGCTTGAATGCTTCACGGGCCAGCTCTTCCGGTACGCCGTCCATTTCATACAGGACTTTACCAGGCTGGATCAGGGCAACCCAATACTCCACGTTACCCTTACCTTTACCCATACGCACTTCCAGCGGCTTCTCGGTGATCGGTTTGTCCGGGAATACACGGATCCAGATCTTACCTTGACGCTTAACTGCACGGGTCATAGCACGACGTGCTGCTTCGATCTGACGTGCAGTCAGACGACCACGGCCAACAGCTTTCAGACCGAAAGTACCGAAGCTAACATCCGTACCCTGCGCCAGACCGCGGTTACGGCCTTTGTGCACTTTACGGAATTTCGTACGCTTTGGTTGTAACATCAGCGACTCTCCTTACTTACGGCCTTTACGCTGCTGCTTTTTAGGTTGAGCAGCCGGTTCCGGTTGTTCAACAGCAGCCATACCACCCAGGATCTCACCTTTGAAGATCCATACCTTAACGCCGATTACACCATAAGTGGTGTGCGCTTCAGAGGTGTTGTAGTCAATGTCAGCACGCAGAGTGTGCAACGGTACGCGACCTTCGCGGTACCATTCGGTACGTGCGATTTCCGCGCCGCCCAGACGGCCGCTAACTTCAACTTTAATACCCTTCGCGCCCAGACGCATGGCGTTCTGAACTGCACGCTTCATAGCACGACGGAACATCACACGACGCTCCAGCTGTGAAGTGATGCTGTCAGCTACCAGTTTCGCGTCCAGTTCCGGTTTACGGACTTCAGCGATGTTGATCTGTGCAGGAACGCCAGCGATATTCGCGACGACCGTACGCAGTTTCTCAACGTCTTCACCTTTCTTACCGATAACGATACCCGGGCGAGCGGTGTGAATGGTCACACGGATGCTCTTAGCCGGACGCTCGATAACGATGCGTGATACAGACGCTTTTGCCAGTTCTTTAGTCAGGAACTGACGTACTTTAAAATCGCTGTCCAGGTTGTCAGCGAATTCTTTGGTGTTCGCAAACCAGGTAGAGTTCCATGGTTTTACAATACCCAGGCGAATACCATTAGGATGTACTTTCTGACCCATTGCTAGTCTCCAGAGTCTCAGCGATCGGACACAACCACAGTAATGTGGCTGGTGCGCTTCAGGATGCGATCTGCACGACCTTTTGCACGAGGCATAATGCGCTTCATGCTTGGGCCTTCATCTACGAAAATTTTCGCAACTTTCAGATCGTCGATATCAGCGCCATCGTTGTGTTCGGCGTTAGCAATGGCAGATTCCAGGACTTTCTTAACCAGTACAGCCGCTTTCTTGTTGGTGTAAGTCAGAATATCCAGAGCCTGCGACACTTTCTTACCGCGAATCAGGTCAGCAACGAGGCGAACCTTCTGAGCAGAAGAACGAGCATGGCGATGTTGAGCAATAGTTTCCATCTCTTCCTCCTACTTATTTCTTCTTGGCTTTCTTATCAGCAGCGTGGCCGCGATAAGTACGTGTCGGTGCAAATTCACCCAGCTTGTGGCCGACCATTTCGTCGGAAACAAAGACAGGAACGTGCTGACGACCATTATGGACAGCGATGGTCAAACCGATCATGTTAGGGAAGATCGTTGAACGACGGGACCAGGTGCGCAGGGGCTTCTTGTCTCCGCTTTCCACCGCTTTCTCTACCTTCTTCAGCAAGTGCAGGTCAATAAAAGGACCTTTCTTGAGAGAACGTGGCATGGCTTATCCTCTAAAATTATTTGCTACGGCGACGTACGATAAATTTATCAGTACGCTTGTTGCTACGGGTCTTCTTACCTTTGGTCTGAACGCCCCACGGAGTTACCGGGTGCTTACCAAAGTTACGACCTTCACCACCACCGTGCGGGTGATCGACTGGGTTCATCGCAGTACCGCGAACGGTAGGACGAACACCGCGCCAACGAGTTGCACCGGCTTTACCCAGAACGCGCAGCATGTGCTCAGCGTTACCGACTTCGCCCAGAGTTGCGCGGCAGTCAGCTTCGACTTTACGCATTTCACCTGAACGCAGACGCAGGGTAACGTAGGAACCTTCACGCGCAACGATCTGCACGTAAGCACCAGCTGAGCGAGCAATCTGACCGCCTTTGCCTGGTTTCATTTCTACGTTGTGAACGGTAGAACCCACTGGGATGTTACGCATCGGCAGGGTGTTACCCGCTTTGATCGCAGCATCAACGCCAGACTGAATCTGGTCGCCAGCTTTCAGGCCTTTAGGGGCCAGGATGTAACGGCGCTCGCCATCTTTGTACAGAACCAGTGCGATGTTCGCAGAACGGTTCGGATCGTACTCAAGACGCTCAACAACTGCCGGGATACCATCTTTGTTGCGTTTGAAGTCAACAATACGGTAAGCCTGCTTGTGACCACCACCGATATGACGGGTAGTGATACGACCATTGTTGTTACGACCACCGGATTTGCTGTTTTTTTCCAGCAACGGAGCAAATGGTTTGCCCTTGTGCAGCTCAGGGTTCACCACTTTAACTACGTGACGACGACCCGGAGATGTCGGTTTACATTTAACAACTGCCATTGTCTTTCTCCTCCGACTTACTCAGCGCCGCCGACGAAGTCCAGGTTCTGGCCTTCTTTCAGGGTGACGTAAGCTTTTTTCCAGTCGCTACGACGACCGATACGCTGTCCGTGACGCTTAACTTTACCCTTAACAACCAGGGTGTTTACGTCTTTAACTTCTACTTCGAACAGTTTCTCAACAGCAGCAACGATCTCTGCTTTGGTCGCGTCTTTAGCAACTTTGAGAACGATGGTATTGGTTTTTTCCATCGCGGTAGATGCTTTTTCAGATACGTGCGGCGCGCGCAGTACTTTCAGCAGACGTTCTTCACGGATCATGCCAGCATCTCCTCAACTTGCTTAACTGCTTCAGCAGTCATAACGACTTTGTCGAAGGCGATCAGGCTAACTGGGTCGATACCTGCTGCATCGCGCACGTCAACCTTGTACAGGTTACGCGCAGCCAGGAACAGATTTTCATCCAGTTCGCCGGTGATGATCAGCACGTCTTCCAGCGCCATGTCTTTCAGTTTCTGTGCCAGCAGCTTGGTTTTCGGTGCTTCAACAGAGAATGATTCGACAACGATCAGACGGTCCTGACGTACCAGCTCGGACAGGATGCTTTTCAGCGCGCCGCGGTACATCTTTTTGTTAACTTTTTGACTGTGGTCCTGAGGACGTGCAGCGAAGGTCACGCCACCTGAACGCCAGATCGGGCTCTTGATAGAACCTGAACGCGCACGGCCGGTGCCTTTCTGACGCCAAGGCTTTTTGCCTGAACCAGTTACTTCAGCACGAGTTTTCTGCGCACGAGTACCCTGACGAGCACCAGCAGCGTAGGCAACAACAACCTGGTGAACCAGCGCTTCGTTGAAATCACGACCGAAGGTAGTTTCGGAAACAGTCAGCGCGCTCTGCGCGTCTTTCAATACTAATTCCATTGCTATCCCCTTACGCCTTCACAGCCGGTTTAACGATCAGGTCGCTACCGGTCGCACCCGGAACTGCACCTTTCACCAGCAGCAGGTTGCGCTCAGCGTCAACACGTACTACTTCCAGGCTCTGAACGGTTACGCGCTCATTACCCAGCTGACCAGCCATTTTCTTGCCTTTGAACACTTTGCCCGGAGTCTGGTTCTGACCGATAGAACCCGGTACGCGGTGAGACAAGGAGTTACCGTGAGTCGCGTCCTGGGTACGGAAGTTCCAGCGCTTAACGGTACCTGCGAAACCTTTACCTTTAGAGGTACCGGTTACGTCTACTTTTTTCACTTCAGCGAAGATTTCAACACTGATGCTCTGGCCAACAGCGAACTCTTCACCTTCGGTGCGGAATTCCCACAGACCACGGCCAGCTTCAACGCCAGCTTTAGCAAAGTGACCAGCTTCAGGTTTGGTCACACGGTTAGCTTTTTTAGCACCGGTGGTAACCTGGATCGCCTGGTAACCATCGTTCTCCAGAGTTTTAACCTGGGTAACGCGGTTTGCTTCAACTTCAATAACGGTTACTGGGATTGAAACGCCATCTTCAGTGAAGATGCGGGTCATGCCCACTTTTTTACCGACTAAACCACTCATTGTATCAACCTCTCAATCGCTCGATGACCTGATTAACCCAGGCTGATCTGCACGTCAACACCGGCAGCCAGATCCAGACGCATCAGTGCATCAACGGTTTTTTCAGTTGGCTCAACGATGTCTACCAGACGCTTGTGAGTGCGGATTTCGTACTGATCACGCGCATCTTTGTTGACGTGCGGAGAGATCAGAACGGTAAAACGCTCTTTGCGAGTCGGCAGCGGGATCGGACCACGTACCTGCGCACCAGTGCGCTTGGCAGTCTCAACGATTTCCGCGGTTGATTGATCGATCAGACGATGATCAAACGCTTTAAGACGGATACGGATTCTTTGGTTCGACATGAGACCAAGGCTCCAAACATTTTATAAACGAAAAAAATTACTACCCACACCCATTACGATTGATGGGGGAGTGTAATCGTTCAGCATATAACTCCCCAATTGGGAGTATTGTCAGGTGGCCTAGCTTAATAACCACCTGCGATTCTGCTCGAATCGCGCCGGCCAATATCGGCAGGCCCGCGCATTATACGCAAATCTGTTCAGGAAGCAACCCATGATGCGTTTTTAACCAGAAAAGGACGTAACGGGAAAAGAAAAGCCCGCAGCGATCACAGAACGCTGCGGGCTGGGCATAGCGTGAGGGTGAAATCAGCCTAACTGTCGCCCTCTTCTTTGATTTGTACCTGCAAGTAATTCTGAATCCCGATTTTATTAATCAGCTCCAGCTCGGTTTCCAGGTAATCAATGTGGTGTTCTTCGTCGGCAAGAATCTCAATCATCATATCGCGGCTGACGTAATCGTGGACTTTATCAGCATAGGCGATGGCTTCACGCAAATCCTTCGCCCCTTCCAGTTCCAGTGCCAGATCGGATTGCAGCATTTCCGGCACATCCTCGCCAATCCGTAACCGGCCAAGATCCTGCAAGTTGGGAATCCCTTCAAGAAACAGAATGCGTTCAATGTACTTGTCCGCATGTTTCATTTCATCAATGGACTCGTGGTATTCCACATCATTGAGGCGTGTTAAACCCCAGTTTTTGAACATACGTGCATGAAGAAAGTACTGGTTGATAGCAACCAACTCATTCCCCAGCAATTTGTTGAGATGATTTATGATTTTAGTGTCGCCCTTCATTTCGCTTCCTCCGCTTCCAGTTAATTAGAGCGTAGATGCGGATAAAAAGAAGTCAAAAAAACGCGACAGTTTTTGTGGTTATTCCATTCCGGTTCGTGAATCAGGCGATCTCTTTATACAGCGGTACCTGCTGGAGTTCGTCATCCATGATTTCACGCGCGACACGGATGCATTTGCCACACTGTTTGCCAATAGGAACCAGTTGGCGCAAATGCTGAATAGATTTGGGCTGATAGCGACGGACTACTTCGCGAAGGGTTTTATCACTCACGGCATTACACAGGCAGACGTACATTTACTACGGACTCCGGTACATTTTCTGATCAAAGTGTAAATGAGAATGGTTTTTATTTCAAACCTGGATTTTGTGTGGGATTAGATATCAGAGGGGGGAAATTCAGGCATAAAAAAAGAGCACCGAAGTGCTCTTCTTTTCGTGCTCAAGTGGCTACCGAAATAGCCACCTGCGTCAGCGCAATTAAGCGATAACTTTAGCAACAACGCCCGCACCAACGGTACGGCCGCCTTCGCGGATTGCGAAGCGCAGACCTTCGTCCATTGCGATCGGGTGAATCAGGGTAACAACCATTTTGATGTTGTCGCCCGGCATTACCATCTCTACGCCTTCCGGCAGTTCTACTGAACCTGTTACGTCAGTAGTACGGAAGTAGAACTGAGGACGGTAGCCTTTGAAGAACGGAGTATGACGGCCGCCTTCGTCTTTAGACAGTACGTACACTTCTGATTCGAACTGAGTGTGCGGCTTGATGGTGCCCGGCTTAGCCAGTACCTGACCACGCTGGATGTCTTCACGCTTGATACCACGCAGCAGAACACCACAGTTCTCGCCTGCCTGACCCTGGTCCAGCAGTTTGCGGAACATTTCAACGCCAGTACAGGTTGATTTCGCAGTCGCTTTGATACCAACGATTTCTACTTCGTCACCAACTTTAACGATACCGCGCTCAACACGACCGGTTACTACAGTACCACGGCCTGAGATTGAGAATACGTCTTCGATCGGCAGCAGGAACGGCAGGTCGATTGCACGAACCGGATCCGGGATGTAAGTATCCAGGTGGCCAGCCAGCTCAACGATTTTCGCTTCCCACTCTGCGTCGCCTTCCAGCGCTTTCAGAGCTGAACCACGAACGATCGGAGTGTCGTCGCCCGGGAAGTCGTACTGTGACAGCAGGTCACGAACTTCCATCTCAACCAGTTCCAGCAGCTCTTCGTCATCAACCATGTCACATTTGTTCAGGAACACGATGATGTACGGAACGCCTACCTGGCGACCCAGCAGGATGTGCTCACGGGTCTGCGGCATCGGGCCGTCAGTCGCAGCAACAACCAGGATTGCGCCATCCATCTGAGCAGCACCGGTGATCATGTTTTTCACATAGTCGGCGTGGCCCGGGCAGTCAACGTGCGCGTAGTGGCGAGTCGGGGTTTCGTACTCAACGTGAGAAGTGTTGATGGTGATACCACGAGCTTTCTCTTCCGGCGCGTTGTCGATCTGGTCGAATGCACGAGCCTGGCCGCCGTAGGTTTTAGCCAGAACGGTGGTGATTGCAGCAGTCAGAGTGGTTTTACCGTGGTCAACGTGACCGATGGTGCCCACGTTTACGTGCAGTTTGTTACGTTGAAATTGCTCTTTCGCCATGGCGATAATCCTTACGTTATGCCTTCATCAGTGATGAAGGCATCAGTTCACAATTTTTAAACCGTAGCCTTATTTGCCACGAGCTTCAATAACGGCCTGAGCGACGTTGTTCGGCGCATCATCGTACTTCAGGAACTCCATGGAGTAAGAAGCACGGCCTTTGGTCAGAGAACGCAACTGAGTCGCGTATCCGAACATTTCAGACAGCGGAACCTCAGCGTGAATCACAACGCCAGTTACGTTGGATTCCTGACCGCGCAGAATACCACGACGGCTGCTCAGGTCACCGATGACGTCACCAGTGTTCTCTTCCGGCGTCTCAACTTCAACCTTCATGATCGGCTCAAGCAGTACCGGCTTCGCTTTCTTAAAGCCATCTTTAAAGGCGATAGAAGCAGCGAGTTTAAATGCCAGTTCTGAGGAGTCAACATCATGGTATGAACCGAAGTGCAGACGAACACCCAGATCAACTACCGGATAACCAGCCAGCGGACCTGATTTCAGCTGTTCCTGGATACCTTTGTCAACCGCAGGGATGTATTCGCCAGGAATCACACCACCTTTGATGTCGTTGACGAACTCGTAGCCTTTCGGGTTTGAACCCGGCTCCAGCGGGTACATGTCGATGATGACATGACCATACTGACCACGACCACCAGACTGCTTGGCGTGTTTACCTTCGATATCGGTAACTTTCGCGCGAATCGCTTCGCGGTAAGCAACCTGCGGTTTGCCCACGTTCGCTTCAACGTTGAATTCACGCTTCATGCGGTCAACGATGATGTCGAGGTGCAGCTCACCCATACCAGCGATGATGGTCTGGTTAGACTCTTCGTCAGTCCATACGCGGAATGACGGGTCTTCTTTCGCCAGACGACCCAGAGCCAGACCCATTTTTTCCTGGTCAGCTTTGGTTTTCGGCTCAACGGCGATAGAGATTACCGGCTCAGGGAACTCCATACGCTCCAGGATGATCGGCGCGTTTGGATCACACAGGGTATCACCGGTGATCACGTCTTTCAGGCCGATTGCTGCAGCGATGTCGCCCGCACGAACTTCTTTGATCTCTTCACGCTTGTTGGCGTGCATCTGAACGATACGGCCAAAACGCTCGCGCGCAGATTTCACTGAGTTCAGCACGGTGTCACCGGAGTTAACCACACCAGAGTACACGCGGAAGAACGTCAGGTTACCCACGAACGGGTCAGTTGCGATTTTGAATGCCAGTGCAGAGAAAGGCTCATCATCGCTAGCGTGACGCTCGGCCGGAGTATCTTTACCATCGTCCAGCATACCGTTAATTGCCGGTACGTCGGTCGGAGCTGGCAGGAACTCAACAACCGCATCCAGCATCGCCTGAACACCTTTGTTCTTAAATGCAGAACCACAGGTCACGAGGATGATCTCGTTGTTCAGTACGCGCTGACGCAGAGCGCCTTTGATCTCTTCTTCGGTCAGCTCTTCGCCGCCCAGGTACTTGTCCATCAGCTCTTCAGAAGCTTCGGCAGCAGAGTCGATCAGGTTTGAACGCCATTCTTCAGCCAGGTCCTGCATGTCAGCCGGGATATCTTCGTAAACGAAGGTAGTACCCTGGTCAGCATCGTTCCAGTTGATAGCTTTCATTTTGATCAGGTCAACAACACCGGTGAAGTTCTCTTCTGCACCGATAGCCAGCTGCAGCGGAACCGGGTTCGCGCCCAGACGGGTTTTGATCTGACCTACAACTTTCAGGAAGTTCGCACCCATGCGGTCCATTTTGTTAACGAACGCAATACGCGGAACTTTGTATTTGTTAGCCTGACGCCATACGGTTTCAGACTGCGGCTGCACGCCACCTACTGCACAGTAAACCATTACTGCGCCGTCGAGCACACGCATGGAACGTTCTACTTCGATGGTGAAGTCAACGTGTCCCGGGGTGTCGATGATGTTGATGCGGTGCGGCTCAAACTGCTTAGCCATACCTGACCAGAACGCAGTAGTCGCTGCGGAGGTGATGGTAATACCACGCTCCTGCTCCTGCGCCATCCAGTCCATTGTTGCTGCGCCATCGTGTACTTCACCGATTTTGTGGTTAACACCGGTGTAGAACAGGATACGCTCGGTAGTGGTAGTCTTACCGGCGTCGATGTGTGCACTGATACCGATGTTACGGTAGCGCGCAATGGGTGTTGTACGAGCCATTTTATTCCTCGGTTTTTCGGACGTTCAAAGTTAGTCGACCCCAGCGGGTTGGCCGTTTGAGCGCCCGCTGGTTTAACAACAACTACGTGGCTGTTACCAGCGGTAGTGAGCGAACGCCTTGTTGGCTTCTGCCATACGGTGAACGTCTTCACGTTTCTTAACTGCAGTACCTTTGTTTTCTGCAGCATCAGAAAGTTCGTTCGCCAGGCGCAGAGCCATAGATTTATCACCGCGTTTACGAGCAGCTTCTACGATCCAACGCATTGCCAGAGCATTACGACGAACCGGACGGACTTCTACTGGTACCTGATAGGTAGAACCACCAACGCGACGTGACTTAACTTCGACAGTCGGACGTACGTTTTCGAGGGCTACTTCAAAGGCTTCCAGCTCGTTTTTACCAGAACGCTGAGCCAGGGTCTCAAGAGCGGTATAAACGATTGATTCAGCGGTAGATTTTTTACCATCTACCATCAGGATATTTACAAATTTAGCCAGCAGCTCTGATCCGAACTTAGGATCCGGCAGAATTTTACGCTGACCAATGACGCGACGACGTGGCATGGAAATACTCCGTTGTTAATTCAGGATTGTCCAAAACTCTACGAGTTTAGTTTGACATTTAAGTTAAAACGTTTGGCCTTACTTAACGGAGAACCATTAAGCCTTTGGCTTCTTCACGCCATACTTGGAGCGAGCCTGCTTACGGTCTTTAACACCTGAGCAGTCCAGCGCGCCACGAACGGTGTGGTAACGCACACCTGGCAGGTCTTTAACACGACCGCCACGGATCAGGATCACGGAGTGCTCCTGCAGGTTGTGACCTTCACCACCGATGTAGGAAGTCACTTCGAAACCGTTAGTCAGACGCACACGGCAAACTTTACGCAGCGCTGAGTTAGGTTTTTTCGGGGTAGTGGTGTACACACGAGTACAAACACCACGTTTTTGCGGGCAAGCTTCCAGCGCCGGCACGTTGCTCTTTGCAACTTTGCGGACGCGTGGTTTGCGAACCAGCTGGTTAACTGTTGCCATTAAATAGCTCCTGGATTTGCTTTAGCTTTTGCTTCGTAAACACGTAATAAATCGCCTCGTATTACTACGAGGAGGCAGAATTTTAGGGCTGTGTCAAAAGGGTGTCAAGAAATAACCAGGTTTTAGCGTACTACCAGGCTATTTGCTGCTGGTGCTTCGCCGTTAAAGCAACGAATTCAGTATAGTCCACGCAGGTTACGCTGGTCGAAATTTGTTCAACCAGGCCACGCGCCACCACATCTTCCTGCAACACCCAAAGTTTTGCCGGGGTGTTTTGTAACTTTTCCAGCATGGCACTACCCAATAACGCGGCCGTCACGCCGTCCTGGAGCAGCAACAGATCATCCTGCGGCTCCAGCAGCAACAATAAGGTATCGATATCGCATTGCCAGGGTGAATGCATAAGGGTGTAGAGCATGGTGAAGTCTCAGAAGCGAATGATGCGATGATAAGTCGCCAGTTTCTGGCGTAGCGCAGCCGCGTCCAGCACCTCAGCGGGTATCACACGCGGTGACGCAGCGTTGAATCCGCGTGTGTGCAGTGATTCCTCACAGACAAAACACTGGTCGATATCATAAAGCGCCAGCACGCCAAAGGTGGCGATATAGTTACGTGCCAGAATCGGCTCAGGCTGTTGATCGCAATTAAGTTGCAGTACCCCATCGCCAATAAAAAACAGCGCAATATCCTCGCTGAGTGCAGCGGTAGCCAGCACCGCATCCAGCCCTTCCCTGCCTGCGCTGCTGCCATGGGGAGGTTGAGTAAAAAGAAAAGCCACACGGTTCATCAGAATTGCACCAAACGGTCACAGGTCAGTGAGGCTTCCGCCAATGCGCCAAGCCCGCTTAATACGAATCCGGGTTGCAGATTACTGCCTGCCAACTGCAAGCGCGCAGCTTCCTGAACGTCAGTGACACCACGCCGCAACGCCGCAGCCACGCAAATATTCAACGCTACACCGTGCGATTGCTGAAGCTGCTGCCACTCGCGCACCATATCGACTTCATCACTGGCGGGTGCCGTCAGTTGATTGGCATTCAGCACACCTTCACGATAAAAAAACACGCTCTCAAGCTGATGCCCGGCCTGTAACAATGCACGGGCGAATAGCAACGCGCTGCTGGCGTGTTGGGTACCGTAAGCCGGGCCGGTGACCAGCAGGGTGTAGCGCATTAACGATCCTGTCCCTGAAAATCGCCGCTTTTAAACTGACGAATATAGAGATACACCGTGTGTTTGGAGATATTGAGGCGATCGGCAACCTGATTAATCGCGTCTTTAATATCGAAAATGCCCTTCTCGTACATGTTAAGTACAATCTGCCGATTCTTGGCATTGTTGGATACATTGCGATCGGCGCTCACTTCCTCAATGGTGAACTCCAACGTTTGCATCACCAGGTCTTCTACCGAGCTGGCAAAGTTTACGTTAGAGTCGACCTGCTGCATCTCTGGCGGCATAAAGGTCGACATAATCTGCGAGAAAGGCACATCAAGGTTCATGTTGATACACAGCAGGCCAATGACCCGCTGCTGGCGATTACGAATAGCAATCGTCACCGACTTCATCAGTACGCCACTTTTGGCACGGGTGAAGTAGGCTTTTGAGACATTACTATCCGCACCGTGCATGTCATGCAACATGCGCAGCGCCAGGTCGGTAATCGGTGATCCGACTTTACGTCCGGTGTGTTCGCCATTGGCGATACGCACAGCGGAGCATTTTAAATCTTCCAGTGAATGCAGCACGATTTCACAGTGCGAGCCAATCAGCATCGCCAGGCCATCGACGACAGCCTCATAGGATTTCAGGATATCGTAGTCTGCTTGCTCAAACGGACGTTGCTCCAGTAAATCGAAGTCAGTCAGTTCACCGGGATTGAATGGATTAGACATCGAAGACATCACCCTAAATGGCTGGAGCCTGTCACGGCAGCTCTGGGGCAGACTCATTTTGATAGTAGTAGTTGTGCAGGCGTTAGTCTGGCAAATGTCGCCGGGTTATGCCAGAGCTTTGTCATCCATCAGAAATGAAACCGCCGCACTGAGGCGGCGGTAGGCAGATTACTGCGCTTTCTTATCAGCAGCGGCCGGAGCCTGTGCTTTTTCATCGGCTTTCGGCGCCGGTTTGATGTCGAGCAGCTCAACATCGAACACCAGCGTAGAGTTCGCCGGAATACCCGGCACGCCGTTTTTACCGTAGGCCAACTGCGGTGGGATGACCAGCTTGATCTTGCCACCTTTCTTCACATGCTTCAGACCTTCGGTCCAGCCTGGAATCACACCATCCAGACGGAATGACAGCGGCTCGCCACGGGTGTAGGAGTTGTCGAACTCGGTACCGTCAATCAGGGTGCCTTTATAGTTCACCACCACGGTATCGCTGTCTTTCGGTGCGTCGCCAGTACCTTCTTTCTCAACCTGGTACAGCAGGCCAGACTCAGTTTTCTTCACGCCTTTCTCTTTGGCGAATTTGTCAGCGAAAGCGGTGCCTTTATCAGCATTCTCTTTCGCGTCTTTTTCCATCTTCGCCTGAGCAGCGCCTTTCACGCGGCCTTCAAACGCCTGCAGAGTTTGCTCGATCTCTTCATCAGAGAGTTTGCTCTTGCCGCCGAACGCGTCCTGAACACCAGCAATCAGCTGTTGCTTGTCCAGTTTGATGCCCAGTTTCTCTTGTTCCTTAAGAGAGTTGTCCATGTAGCGACCCAGAGAAGCACCCAGCGCATAGGCTGATTGCTGATCTTCATTTTTGAAGGCAGCATTTTTCGGTGCCTGTGGCGCAGCCTGAGCAGCATCAGCCGGGGCGGTGGTCGCTTCAGCGGCCATTGCCAGCGGGGCATTCAGTGCGATGGCCATTGTGGTAGCTAACAATGTGACTTTAAACAGTGATTTCATCCTTTCTCCAAAACCGAAGCCTCTCGCCTCGGGAATCATTGCGGACTGTGGCCCACACTATAACTTTACGTGGCAGCGGCGAACACTCCCACAACGTAATTATCCGGTCAACCTCTGACCTTTTTTGCATCAGGAAGTTTCATCAGAGATGGTGGCATAATGTCCAGATTCAAGCACCCCTGTGGATTTACGCAAAAAACCAGACGATTCCGGGGTAAAACACGTAGAATCTCGCCCGCAATACGCAAGCACCGTAATATGAGGAGTGGTGATGGAACAAGCAGAATGGGAGCAACGCCTTGAGGCGCTGGAAAGCAAACTGGCTTTTCAGGAACACACCATTGATCAGCTCAATCAGACGGTGGTTCAACATGAACTGGAGATGAGCAAACTGCGCGAGCAGGTGCGTCTGTTGGTCGATAAAGTGAAGGCAGCCGCGCCATCCATGATTGCATCGCAATCTGAAGAAACCCCACCACCGCACTACTAAAGAAAAGGCCACCGCGAAGGTGGCCCTGAAATACTTAGTGGTTGCAACCGCAACCGCCGTGGCCGCCGCAGCCGCCCTGGCCGTGATCATGACCGTGGTCGTGATCATGATCGTGGTGATGACCGTGTTCACCGTGAACATGACCGTGCGCCAGTTCTTCCGGCGTCGCTTCACGAATCGCGACCACTTCAACGTTGAAGTTCAGGTTCTGACCCGCCAGCATATGGTTACCATCAACCACAACATGCTCGTCTTCAACTTCAGTGATTTCAACCGGTACCGGACCCTGGTCGGTTTCTGCCAGGAAGCGCATGCCAACCTGCAATTCGTCCACGCCCATGAAGACATCTTTCGGTACACGCTGCACCAGATTGTCATCGTACTGACCGTAAGCGTCGTTTGCCGGGATATGCACGTCAAACTTGTCACCTACCGCGTGATTTTCCAACGCTTTTTCCAGACCAGAAATCAGGGAACCATGACCGTGCAGATAGTCCAACGGTGCACTCACCGGTGACTCGTCAACCAACACACCGTCTTCGGTACGAACCTGATACGCCAGGCTCACCACCAGGTCTTTTGCTACTTTCATGATATCTCCTAACCGTTGAGAACTGCGAATCCCGTCTCATTGGTCCATTTTTGCGAGCAAAAACACCAACCAGAAAGGTTCAAGACTGAGGATGCTGACAACGCAATGCCGCATACTGCTCAGCGTTAATGGCGCCGATTGTAGCGGAATTCAATCCCGCTGTAAGTTTAAGCTTAAAAAAAGCTGCGCCATCACGCTACTCGGGATGAAAAATGCCGATCACCTGCTCCTGACTGCGTACCTGATCGCGCACCTGCTTATCGGCTTCGCGCATCTGATGCCCGCACTTCACGCATTCCACCACGTCCACATTGTTTTCACGCCACATCGCCAGCGTGTCCTTCTGCTGACAGTGCGGGCACACCGCACCGGCAATAAAACGTTTACGCATACTGATTCCTGCCCGTTACACACGGATAAGGTAAGTGTAGTTACTCATCATCCCAGCCATCAAACTGACGCTTCTCATGCTGCATTTCGCGCTGGAAGATATCTTCCAGCTCGCGCCGCGCCTCACGCACGCGTGAAACGGTCGCGCTATCGGTTTGCTGGTTAGGCATCAACTCACGCAGCATACGCATATCCAGACGACGGAAATGATGTTGCGCGCGCTGCGCCTGATGCGGATGCATACCCAGCGAGATCAGCGCCTTGCGTCCCAATTCCAGCGCACTGGAGAAGGTTTCACGCGAGAACAGGGTCACGCCCGCCTGCAATAGCTCGTGTGCTTCCACACGACCACGCGCCCGCGCCAAAATCTTCAGTTGTGGGAAATGCTGCTGGCAGAGATGCACAATAGTCATGGCATCTTCCGGCTCATTACAGGTGATAACGATCGATTGCGCCGTTGCCGCACCCGCCGCTCGCAGCAGCTCCAGCTCGGTTGCATCGCCATAATAAACCTTGTAGCCATATTTACGCATCAGGCTGACGGCCGAGATATCGCGTTCCAGCACCGTGATGCGTTTGTTGTTTGCCATCAGCAAACGCCCCACCACTTGTCCGAAACGACCAAAACCGACCACGATCACCTGCGGCTGATCATCTTCAACAAAGGGCTTCTCGCTATCGTCTTCCGCCTCATTAAAGCGATGCGCCAGCAGACGATCAATCCCCTGCATCAGCAGCGGCGTGGTCATCATCGACAGCGTCACCGTCACCAGCAACAACGGCAGTTGATCGCCACTAAACAGCTTCGCCGACGCGGCCGCCGAAAACAGCACAAAGGCAAATTCCCCGCCCTGACTCAGCACCCCGGCAAACTGCTGACGCTCCGAACTGCGCAGGCCATATACCCGCGCCAGCACATACAGCACCAGCGTTTTCACCATCACCAGGATCACCACGCCCAGCAGAATTTCCAGGATGTGGGTGTAGAGCACGCCGAGGTTGAGCGCCATGCCGACGGAAATAAAGAACAACCCCAGCAGCAGCCCCTTAAACGGTTCGATCGCCACTTCCAGTTCATGGCGATACTCACTTTCTGCCAACAAGATACCGGCGATAAAGGTCCCGAGCGCCATCGACAGGCCCAGGGCATCCATAAACAGTGCGGAGCCGAGCACCAGCAACAACGAAGCTGCCGTGAAGACTTCACGCACACCGGAGGCAGCGATAAAGCGGAAAATAGGACGCAACAGGAAACGGCCACCAATCAGCATCCCGGCAAAGGCCAGCACCTTCATGCCAACCTTCAGCCAGTCCACATGGCCGCTGTCGCCACCCGCCAGCAGGGGCACCAGCGCCAACGCCGGGATCACCGCCAGGTCCTGGAACAACAGCACCGAGAAACCGAGCTGCCCGGCTTCACTCCGGTTCATCCCTTTATCGCGCATCAACTGCAACGCCATCGCGGTGGATGACATCGCCAGACCGATACCGCCAATCACCGCCGCCTGCCAGGAGAAATCGGTCAGCCACAGCAGAACACCGAGAATCGCCGCAGAAATCAGCACCTGGGCCGCACCCACACCAAAAATCGAACGCCGCAGCGCCCAGAGTTTTGCCGGGTTCAGCTCAAGGCCGATGATAAACATCAGGAACACCACGCCAAGTTCGGAGAAGTGCAGAATCTCATCCACATCGCTGATGAAACCCAGCCCCCAGGGGCCGATGGCAATACCCGCCAGCAGATAACCCAGCACCGCGCCAATACCCAGCCGCGCGGCGATCGGCACAATCAGCACCGCCGCCACCAGATAGATGACACCCGCAGTCAGCAACGTTTGACCTTCCATCAGACACCTCCCTGCGGCAACGGCGCAGAAAGCCAGTCGCTGTAAGCCTGCGCAAAATTACGCAGCACTGCCGGTGTCTGACGCCGCGCCCAGTAGATCACCATCGGTGTCATCCAGTGCATACGGCACATCTGTGCCGTCAGCTCAAACGGCCGCATGATGTCACTCATCGGGTAGCGGTTCAGTCCCTGTTGCGAATAGGCGGTTTCCGGCTCACCGGTGGTGACCACGCTACGCCAGTATTTCCCCTCCAGCGCATTGCCGTCCACGCCGCTGGCAAAGCCACGCGACAACACGCGATCCAGCCACTCCTTCAGCAGCGCCGGGCAGCTGTAGGTATAAAGCGGATGCTGGAAAACCACGATTTGATGTTCACGCAGCAGTTGCTGCTCATAGTGAATATCGATAAAAAAATCCGGATAGTGGGCGTATAAATCGTGCACCGTGACGTGGTCCAGTTCCATAGCCGACTGCAGCAAAACCCGATTAGCAATCGAATCCTGTGATTCCGGATGGGCGTAAAGCAGCAGGATTTTGGGTGGCTGCGACATCGTTCCCCTCCAAAGCGTCGTCATAGCGCAGGAATTCCGCTACCATGCTCGACGCAACTAACAGTTCATCTAATTATGTTGCCAGTAAATTAACATATTCTGACGATACGGCGCTTATGATTGTCTTCTCCTCGTTACAAATTCGTCGCGGCACCAATGTGCTGCTGGATAACGCAACTGCGACCATTAACCCTGGCCAGAAAGTGGGCCTGGTGGGTAAAAACGGCTGCGGCAAATCCACGCTGTTGTCGCTGCTCAAAGGTGAAATGAGCAGCGATGCCGGTAGCGCCACCTTCCCGGGCAACTGGGCGCTGGCGTGGGTCAATCAGGAAACCCCGGCGCTGAGCAAAGCCGCGCTGGAATATGTTATCGATGGCGACCGCGAATATCGTCAGCTGGAGTCCGAATTAGCCGATGCCAACGCACGCAATGACGGCAATGCCATCGCGCTGCTGCATGGCAAGCTGGATGCCGTACAGGCATGGAGTATCCATGCCCGCGCATCAAGCCTGTTGCACGGTCTGGGTTTCAACCAGGAACAGCTTCAACGCCCGGTGAGTGACTTCTCCGGTGGTTGGCGTATGCGCCTCAACCTTGCGCAAGCGCTGGTGTGCCGTTCCGATTTGCTGCTGCTTGATGAACCGACCAACCACCTCGATCTCGATGCGGTGATCTGGCTGGAACGCTGGCTGAAAAGCTACGAAGGCACCCTGATCCTGATCTCGCACGACCGCGACTTCCTCGATCCGGTGGTGGATAAGATCATCCACATCGAACAGCAAACGATGTTTGAGTACACCGGTAACTACAGCTCGTTTGAACGTCAGCGCGTCGCCAAACTGGCACAGCAGCAAGCGTTGTATCAAAGCCAGCAGGAAAAAGTGGCGCACCTGCAAAGTTATATCGATCGTTTCCGCGCGCAGGCCACTAAAGCCAAACAGGCGCAGAGTCGTATCAAAATGCTGGAGCGCATGGAACTGATTGCCCCGGCACACGTTGATAACCCGTTCAGCTTTAGCTTCCGTCCACCGGAAAGCCTGCCGAATCCATTGTTAAAAATGGAAAAAGTGACTGCGGGCTACGGCGATCGCATCATTCTTGACGCCATCAAACTTAACCTGGTGCCGGGTTCGCGTATTGGCCTGCTGGGGCGGAATGGCGCGGGTAAATCGACGCTGATCAAACTGCTGGCCGGTGAGCTATCCCCCATCGATGGCGAAATTGGTCTGGCGAAAGGCATCAAACTGGGTTACTTCGCGCAGCACCAGTTGGAATTTTTACGTGCCGATGAGTCACCATTGCAGCATCTGGCACGTATCGCGCCGAAAACGCTGGAGCAGCAACTACGTGATTATCTGGGTGGTTTTGGCTTCCAGGGTGATAAAGTCAGTGAAGTGACCGAACGCTTCTCCGGTGGTGAGAAAGCCCGTCTGGTACTGGCGTTGATCGTCTGGCAGCGTCCCAACCTGTTGTTGCTCGACGAACCGACCAACCACCTCGATCTCGATATGCGTCAGGCTCTGACCGAAGCGCTGATTGATTTTGAAGGCGCCCTGGTGGTGGTGTCGCATGACCGCCATCTGCTGCGCGCCACCACTGACGACCTCTATCTGGTACACGATCGTAAAGTGGATATCTTCGAAGGTGACCTGGAAGATTACCAGCAGTGGCTGAGCGACCTGCAAAAACAGCAGGCGCAACAGGATGCCGCTCCCAGGCAGGATAGCGGCAACAGCGCCCAGGCTCGTAAAGATCAGAAGCGCCGTGACGCCGAACTGCGCGCCCAGACTCAGCCGCTGCGTAAAGAGATTGAGAAACTCGAAAAGCAGATGGCCAAGTGGCAGAGCCAGTTGAGTGAAGCTGAGCTGCTGCTGTCAGACAGCGCAATTTATGATCAGAGCCGCAAAGCGGATCTGACCGCTGCGCTTCAGCGCCAGGCAGAGAGTAAATCGGCGTTGGAAGAGGTGGAAATGGCGTGGCTGGATGCGCAAGAGCAGCTGGAGCAAATGCTGGCCGCACCATAACAGCCCATTCCGTATCGGCGCGATTTATCGCGCCGATACGGACGTGTTACACCGGAACATCGCCTAAAACCGTCGCGCGCTGCATCACCCGCCGCGCCGGATAATAATCCGCATTAGCGTAATGCTGCGTCACACGGTTATCCCAAATCGCCACATCATTCTCCTGCCAACGCCAGCGCACCTGAAACTCCGGCTTCGTAATATGGGCGAACAGGAAGCCCAGCAGGGCATCGCTCTCCTTCTCACTCAACCCAATCAGCCGCGTGGTAAATCCTTCATTGACGAATAACGCCTTACGCCCGCTAACCGGGTGAGTACGGATCACCGGATGCGTCACCGGCGGATGTTTCGCCACCGCCTGCTGCCAGCGCTGATGTTCCTCGGCAGTTTTGCGATATTTGAACTCCTGAAAAGACTTTTTAAAATCGTGCTCGGCCCGCAACCCGGCCAACAACGTCTTAAAGGGTTCCGATAACGCCTCATACGCCGCAATGCCGCTGGCCCACAACGTATCACCGCCCCTTTCCGGCAACAGCTTAGAAGCCAGAATGGCAATCGCCGGGGGCGTTTCGATAAAGGTGACATCAGTGTGCCAGTTGTCGTTATCCGGCGGATTATCCTGATGGGTATCCAGCACGATGATTTCCTCCACGCCCGGCGCATGGGGATAGACGGGATGAATATGTAAATCACCGAAGCGTATCGCCAGCGCACGCTGCTGCTCCGGGGTAATCACCTGATTACGCAGGAACAACACCTGATGCCGCAACAGGCCATGATAAAGCTGTTCAAATTGCGCATCGCTCAGCGGGCGACTGAGATCCACATCGCTCACTTGCGCACCGATATTCGGCCCCAGTGCGCTAAAAGTCACACGTTCGTTCATTGCTGCTCTCCATTCCACGGCGTCAGGCGGCGCTGCAAAGCGCGCAGGCCCAGTTCTAAACTAAACGCGATCAACGCAATCACCAGGATGCCCGCCAGCACCACATCCGTCGCCAGAAACTCCCCGGCTGACTGCACCATAAAACCGAGGCCGCGCGTGGCGGCAATTAACTCGGCGGCGACCAGTGTTGACCAACCCACTCCGAGGCCGATACGCAGCCCGGTCAGGATTTCCGGCAACGCCCCCGGCAGAATCACCCAGCGCAACAGTTGCCAGCGCGTGGCACCCAGCGCCTGTGCGGCACGGATACGGACCTGCTGCGCATTTTTCACCCCGGCCAACGTGGACAAGGTGACAGGCGCGAAAATCGCCAGGTAAATCAGTAAGATTTTTGAGGTTTCGCCAATGCCGAACCAGATCACCATCAACGGCAGATAAGCCAGCGGCGGCACCGGGCGGTAGAGTTCAATCAACGGATCGAGCAGCCCACGAATCGCCGGACTCAGCCCCATCGCAATCCCAACCGGAATGCCGATCAGCGCCGCAAAAAACAGCGCCACCAGCATACGCGTCAGGCTGGCACCGAGATGCTGCCAGAGCGTGGCATCCATAAAACCCTGCGGGCTGGCAATCAACAGCAGCTTTTTCAGCACCTGCTGCGGCGCAGGCAGAAACAGCGGCGCAATCAATCCCAATGCCGTAACGCCCCACCACACCAGCAACAGCACCGCGACGCTCAGCAAACTGAGCGACAATTGACGGGAAAACGGCCAACGCAGGCCACGGCGACGGCGCGCCGCCCGTGCTTTGTCATCAATTAATGCGCTCATGCAAACGCCTCCCGCTGGGCAAACACCTGATTCAGCACGTATTCGCGGCGTGCAATAAACGCCGGATCGGATTTGATGCTGCGGCAGGGTTCCCCGTCAGCGAAGCGTTGACCAAAATCGAGCTTCAGCCGCTCCACCACGCGTCCTGGCCCTGGCGACAGCAGCACCAGCTCACTGGCGAGGAACACCGCTTCCTCAATGTCATGCGTAATCAGCAGGATCTGCTTGCCGGTATCGCGCCACAGCGTCAGTAACAGGGTTTGCATCTGTTCACGGGTAAAGGCATCAAGCGCGCCGAAGGGTTCATCTAACAGCAGCAGCTGAGGGTCAGCCGCCAGCGCACGCGCAATCCCCACGCGCTGACGTTGCCCCCCAGAGAGCTGCCAGATAAAACGCTTTTCCGCTCCCTCCAGCCCGACTTTGCGAATCAGACGACGCGCGATGCTATAACGCTCCGCTTTTGCCATCCCCGCCAGTTGCAGACCAAAGGCCACGTTGTCGATCACATTGCGCCACGGCAGCAGCCCTTCGTTCTGAAACACCACGCCACGTTCAGCGCCCGGCCCGTTAACCGATTTGCCATCCAGCGTGATGCTGCCTGACTCCAGCGGCAGGAATCCGGCGATTAAATTCAGCAGCGTGGTTTTGCCACAGCCTGACGGTCCCAGCACCACCAGCAGTTCACGCTGATCCAGTTGCAGATTGATATCCTGCAACGCAGGTTGTCCGGCGTAACGCGCATTAAGATGGGTGATGCTGAGCATAGGACCTCCGGTTATTTCACTAAGGGGGCAACGAAGCGGGTAGTCACGAAGCTGCTGTAATCACTGGCGGCGTCCGGCACCTTGCCCTGCTCTTTCAGGAAGTGCGCGGTATCGACAATCGCCTTGTTCACCGGATTGCCGAGCTGCTCCAGTTGCTGCTGCGCGGTCAGATAGGTGTTGCCTTCCACCAGTCCCGGCACCTGCGCTTCCGGCACGCCGCTCAGACGTGACAGCTTGCTGAGGTTATCCGGCTGCTTCAGCCACTGTTGTGGGTTGTCGATGTAGGCTCTCTGCGCGTCCAGGGCGCTGCGGGCAAAGGCGGTGACAATTTCTGGATGCTGCTGGGCAAAGTCTTTACGCACCACCCAGACATCCAGCGTCGGCGCGCCCCATTTGCCCACCTGCGAGGAATCGGTCAGCACCTTGCCATCCTTCTCCAGTTCGTTAACTGCCGGTGCCCAGACGTAGGCACCATCAATATCGCCACGCTGCCAGGCGGCAATGATCGCGGGGGGTTGCAGGTTCACCAGTTGGACGTACGTGGGTTTGATACCCCAATGTTTCAGCGCCGCCAGCAGGCTGTAATGGGTGGTGGAGATAAAGGGGACTGCAATCCGTTTACCGATGAGATCTTTGGGATTGTTGATGGATTTCTTCACCACCAACGCTTCGGAATTTCCGAGCTGCGAAGCCAACAGGAAGGCCTCGATCGGCAGTTGCTGAGTGGCCGCTACCGCCAGCGGGCTGGAGCCGATGTTGCCAATCTGGACATCGCCAGACGCCAGCGCACGCAACACGCTGGCTCCGCTATCAAACTTACGCCAGTCAACGGTCGCGCCGCTCTGTTTGGCGAAGGTGTTGTCGGCCTGCGCCACTTTGGCCGGTTCCGCCGAAGTCTGGTACGCCACCGTGACGTTAACCGCCTCGACCTGGAAGGTCAGCAACGCCAGCGCTGCTGCCAATGTGGTTATGGTTTTCTTCACTGCCATCATCGTACACCCCAATATTTTTATGTTGGGTGCAGTGTCGCCAGCAGTAATGGTTTCATAAAGGAATTAAAAATTATCCCTAATGAAAATCGGTTCTTAGGCAATCATCGGGCAAGACTATGCAGAATACGCAAATACAAAAAAGGCGCGTCAGACGCGCCTCGGATTGACTTAGTGCCAAATCAACAGCACACAGGCGGCGGTCAGGATTCCCATCGCCAGGTTAAAGATTTTCCACGCACGCGGGCTTCGCAGCAAACGACCAATCAGTGAGCCGAAGCCCATCCAGATCACCCCGGAAACCACATTCACCAACGCCATACCGACGCTAATTGCTACCACCGAGTGCAGGTAAGCGGCCCCCGCCAGGCTAAAGCTGGCTACGGCCCCCAACGCCATCAGCCACGCCTTTGGATTAATCAGTTGCAGTAACCCGCCCTGCCAGAACGGCGTTGGAACCGGCGGGGCCGAATCCGTATCCAGTTGCTCATACTCCGCCGTGGCGATTTTCCATGCCAGCCACAGCAGATAAAGGCTACCGGCGATTTTCAGAACCAGATGTAAGGCAGGATAGAGTAGGATAAGGCCACCCACGCCAAAGGCCACCATCAGCAGCATCGCCTGCATACCGATCATGATGCCGATTAACAACGGGAAAGAACGCAGAAAGCCAAAGTTGGCAGCGGAGGCGGTAAGTAACATATTATTAGGCCCTGGCGTGATCGCAGCGACCCAGAGAAAGCCCAGCATTGACAAAAACAGACTCAGTTCCATGTTGATTCGGGTGCTCCTCACCCAGGAAAGCCAAAAAACCCATCGAAACTATCAGCGAGATATGCATCAGACAAGCGTTTACCACAGTAATTTTGACTCCCCGCCCGAAGAGGACTTCATTCCTCTCAGCGGTTTTCGCAATCCGCATCTGCAAACTCTGCTGCCGCGTCTGCTCAGGCGGCGCGTGACTCTGCGCCCACACTGGCAACGCCTCGATTTACCGGACGGCGATTTTGTCGATCTTGCGTGGAGTGAAGACCCTATTCAGGCCGCGCACAAACCACGCATGGTGCTGTTTCATGGTTTAGAGGGCAGCTTTCACAGCCCCTATGCGCATGGGTTGATGCAGGCATGTCAGGCACGCGGTTGGCTGGCAGTGGTGATGCATTTTCGCGGGTGTAGCGGTGAACCGAACCGCCTGCACCGGATTTACCATTCCGGCGAAACCGAAGATGCCAGCTACTTTCTGCGCTGGTTAAAGCGGGAATGGGGCGATGTCCCCACCACCGCCGTCGGCGTGTCGCTGGGCGGTAATATGCTGGCATGTCTGACCGGGTTGGAGGGACATGATGCGCCGCTGGATGCCGCAGTCGCCATCTCTGCGCCCCTGCTGCTGGAACCCTGTAGCCAGAAGCTGGAGAACGGTTTCTCACGTTTTTATCAGCACTACCTGCTGACGCAGCTGAAAAAGAACGCTAAACGTAAGTTGAAAGCCTGGCCTGGCACCCTGCCGGTCGATTTACGCGAACTGCGCGCCCTGCGCCGCCTGCGCGACTTTGACGATGCCGTCACCTCCAGAGCACACGGTTTTGTCGACGCAGGCGATTATTATCATCGTGCCAGCGCGATGCCGCTGCTGACCGGGGTACGCAAACCGCTGCTGATCATCCATGCTAAGGACGATCCCTTTATGACCGACGCAGTAATACCGAAGCCGGAGCAACTGTCGTCCTCGATTCAATATCAGCTGACGCAGCAAGGCGGCCATGTCGGCTTTGTTGGCGGTACGCTGCTACGACCGCAAATGTGGCTGGAACAACGCGTGCCGCAGTGGTTATCAACTTACCTGGATGTATGATCGTGATTATTCCGTGGCAACAACTTGAAGCTGAAACGCTGGAAAACCTGATCGAAGCCTTTGTATTACGCGAAGGCACCGACTACGGTGAACAGGAGCGCAGTCTGGCGCAAAAAGTCGCTGATGTGCGTCGCCAGCTGGAACGCGGTGACGCAGTACTGGTGTGGTCAGAACTGCACGAAACCGTCAATATCATGGCACGCGGTGAATTTCGCGGCTAATGCACATCCCGGCTTTTCGTGCTAACAATGCTCATCGCCGGACTTCACAGGGAGCTTTGTTATGTCAGCCAGGCATCCGATCATTGCCGTTACCGGTTCCAGCGGCGCCGGAACCACCACCACCAGCCTTGCCTTCCGCAAAATATTCCAGCAGTTGAACCTGCATGCGGCAGAGGTCGAAGGTGACAGTTTTCATCGCTACACGCGCCCTGAGATGGACATGGCGATCCGCAAAGCGCGCGACCTTGGCCGTCATATCAGCTATTTCGGCCCGGAGGCCAACGATTTTGGCCTGCTGGAGCAAACCTTTAAGCAATACGGTAAAACCGGTCTTGGTCAGTCGCGCAAATATCTGCATACCTATGACGAGGCCGTGCCGTGGAATCAGGTGCCGGGTACCTTCACCCCATGGCAGCCGCTGCCGGAAAACACCGATGTGTTGTTTTATGAAGGCTTGCACGGCGGGGTGGTGACGCAGCAGCACAACGTGGCTGAACACGTCGACTTATTGGTAGGTGTGGTACCGATCGTCAACCTTGAGTGGATTCAAAAGCTGATTCGCGACACCAGCGAGCGCGGCCATTCACGCGAAGCGGTGATGGATTCGGTGGTGCGTTCGATGGAAGATTACATCAACTTCATCACCCCGCAGTTCTCACGCACCCATATCAACTTCCAGCGCGTACCCACCGTCGATACGTCTAACCCGTTTGCTGCGCGTGAAATTCCATCACTTGATGAAAGCTTTGTGGTGATCCATTTCCGTGGTCTGGAAGGTATTGCCTTCCCCTATCTGCTGGCGATGATTCAGGATTCCTTTATCTCGCATATGAACACCCTGGTGGTGCCCGGCGGCAAAATGGGTCTGGCGATGGAGCTGATTATGACGCCGCTGGTGCAGCGACTGATTGAAGGCAAACGCATCGAATAATCAAACATAACCGTAACGGCGCGATTTATCGCGCCGTTACGACCGGGCTAGAGTTCAATAACCTCGTAGCTGTGGGTGATTTCTACCCCTTTGCCCAGCATAATCGCTACCGAGCAATATTTTTCAGCCGACAGATCAACCGCCCGCGCCACTGCTTTATCGCCCAGCGCTTTGCCGGTAACAATAAAATGCAGGTTGATATGTGTGAAAATGCGTGGCGCTTCTTCACGACGTTCCGAGGTCAGTTTGACCTCACAATCCTTCACATCATTGCGCCCTTTTTGCAGGATCGACACGACGTCAATCGCGCTGCAACCGCCTGCCGCCATCAGCACCATCTCCATCGGGCTCGGTGCTTTGTCGCCCGAATTGCCATCCATTAATATCTGGTGACCTGATGAGGATTCTCCGAGAAAGGTAAGCCCTTCCACCCATTTAACCCGTGCCTGCATTATTCTTTCTCCTGAATAGGCTGATTTGCCGCCAGAGTACGCTTTCACCTGAGAAACAGCAATCCAGACTAATCGCCCTTTTGCTGAAGCGAGACAACAGAAGACAGCTAGCAAAAGCTGTGCTACAAACAGAGCTGAAAATATTTTCGTCGCAATAGACGAAGGCGGGAAGAATCAGAAGCCTGGCTTAAGAGTCCACCCGAATAATTTTCCTTAACAGGAAGCGCTCTACGATTTCACCGCCTGACAGGGAAAACTGCCCCCTGTGTTTTGGGCACGATTACAACAGAGGATAATAGCGAATGGTTCTCGGCAAACCGCAAACAGACCCTACACTCGAATGGTTCCTGTCCCATTGCCATATTCACAAATATCCATCCAAAAGCACCCTGATTCATCAGGGTGAGAAAGCGGAAACGCTCTACTACATCGTGAAAGGTGCCGTTGCGGTGCTGATCAAGGATGAAGAAGGCAAAGAGATGATTCTCTCCTACCTCAATCAGGGGGATTTCATCGGCGAGCTTGGCCTGTTTGAAGAAGGTCAGGAACGTAGTGCCTGGGTACGAGCCAAAACTGCCTGCGAAGTGGCTGAAATTTCCTACAAAAAATTCCGTCAGCTGATTCAGGTAAACCCGGATATTTTAATGCGTCTTTCGGCGCAGATGGCGCGTCGCCTACAGGTGACATCAGAAAAAGTGGGCAACCTTGCCTTCCTTGATGTGACCGGTCGCATTGCGCAGACGCTGCTCAATCTGGCCAAACAGCCCGATGCCATGACCCACCCGGACGGGATGCAGATCAAAATCACCCGTCAGGAAATTGGTCAGATCGTCGGATGCTCACGCGAGACAGTTGGCCGTATTCTGAAAATGCTGGAAGATCAAAACCTGATCTCCGCACATGGTAAAACCATCGTCGTTTACGGCACCCGCTAATTTCTTCTCACCCACGGCGTGATGGCAGCATCACGCCGTTTTTGTCTGCGATGAGCTGATGTGGCGTCGAATCATCTATCATCCCGAAGTGAACTATGCCCTGCGGCAAACGCTGGTGCTGTGCCTGCCCGTGGCCCTCGGCTGGCTGTTTGGCGACCTGCAAAAAGGCTTGCTGTTCTCCTTAGTGCCCGCCTGTTGCAACATCGCCGGTCTTGATACGCCCCATAAACGCTTTTTTAAACGCCTGATTATTGGCGGTTCCCTGTTTGCGACCGGCAGCTTTCTGATCCAGTGGCTGACGGATTATCACGTCCCCCTGCCGCTGATTCTGCTGGTGCTGCCACTATTAGTGGGCGTGACGGGTGAGATCAGCCCGTTGCATGGCCGCTTGTTACCCGCCACGCTGATTGCCTCCATCTTTACCCTGAGCCTGGTGGGACGTATGCCGATCTGGGTGCCTCCGCTGCTCTATATCGGCGGGACCTTGTGGTATGGGTTGTTCAACTGGTTCTGGTTTTGGCTGTGGAAAGAGCAGCCGATGCGCGAGTCGCTGAGCCTGCTGTACCGTGAGCTGGCGGATTATTGCGATGCCAAATATACCCTGTTGACGCAGCTGACCGACCCGGAGAAAGCGCTGCCGCCGTTGCTGGCACGCCAGCAAAAAGCGGTAGATCTGATCACCACCTGCTACCAGCAAATGCATATGCTGTCGGCCAGCCGCGATAACAGCCATAAACGCCTGACGCGTGCCTTTCAGGTGGCACTCGATTTGCAGGAACATATCTCCGTCAGCCTGCATCAGCCGGAAGAAGTGCAAAAGCTGGTGGAGCAGAGCCATGCTGAAGCGGTGATTCGCTGGAATGCCAAGACCATCTCCGCCCGTCTGCGCTTGCTGGCCGATGCCATTTTGTATCACCAACTGCCGGAACGGTTTCAAATGGATAAGCAGCTGGGTGCGCTGGAAAAAATTGCCCGCCAGCACCCGGACAATCCGGTGGGGAATTTCTGCCTGTATCACTTCAGCCGCATTGCGCGCGTGCTGCGCACCCAGAAACCGCTGTATACCCGTGATCTGATGGCCGATCGCCAACGGCGTCTGCCGTTTTTTCCGGCGCTGCGCAGCTATCTGTCGCTGAAATCCCCCGCCTTACGCACCGCTGCACGTTTTGCCGTGATGCTGATGTTTGGTAGCGCGCTGGCGCTGTTCTTCAACATCCCCAAACCTTACTGGATTCTGATGACCACCATGTTCGTCAGCCAGAATGGCTACAGCGCCACGCGGGTAAGAATTCAACACCGAGCGCTCGGCACCTTTGCCGGGCTGTTGATTGCTGCCGCCTCGTTACGCTTTGACGTACCGGAATCCATCACCCTGTTGTTTATGCTGGCGATCACCCTCGCCAGCTATCTGGTGACACGTAAATATTACGGCTGGTCAATGATTGGCTTTACGGTGACGGCGGTGTATTCGCTCCAGTTGCTGTCACTGAATGGCGCGCAGTTCCTGCTGCCACGCATGATGGATACGCTAATGGGATGTCTGATTGCCTTTGGCGGCATGATTTGGCTGTGGCCGCAGTGGCAGAGCGGCTTACTGCGTAAGAATGCGCACGATGCGCTGGAAGCCGACCAGGAAGCGATGCAATTATTGCTCGGACCGGAGCAGTCACCGGAGAAACTGGCGTATCAGCGCATCAAGGTCAACCAGGCGCATAACGCCATGTTTAACTCGCTGAATCAGGCGATGACCGAGCCGGGCTTCAATTCGCAGTACCTGAAAGATATGCGGCTCTGGGTGACGCACAGTCAGTTTATTGTCGAACACATCAACGCCATGACTATCCTGGCACGCGAACATACCATGCTGACGCCTAAGTTGGCGGAAAGGTATCTGCAATCCTGTGAGATCGCGCTGCAACGCTGTCAGCAGCGGCTGGAGCATGATGGCCCCGGTAACGACAGCAATATTCTGGAAGCACCGGAAAACATCAATGAGGGGGCGGTAACGATTGTCGAGCAGCATGTGAAGCGCATTCTGCAACACCTGAACGTGATGCACACCATCTCTTCTCTGGCATGGAGCCAGCGACCACATCATGGCCGCTGGCTGACCGGACTACGGGTGAAAAACTGAGTTACGCCGCCAGCACCTTCTCGATAGCCACTGCGAACCGCGCCATACCCTCTTCGATATCGGTCGGTTCAATCACCAGTGACGGTACAAAACGGATCACATCATTGCCAGCAGTCAGGATCATCAGACCTTCGGCGGCAGCGGCATGCAGAATGTCACGCGCCTTGCTGGCATGCTGCGGCTTCAATGCCGCACCGATCAACAGACCTTTGCCACGAATATCCGTGAACAGGTCAAATTTGCTATCCAACGCTTTCAAGGCTTCCACAAACTGCTGACGGCGTGATTCAACACCGTCCAGCACGTCAGGGGTGTTGATGATGTCGAGCGCCGTTTCGGCAATCGCACAGGCCAGCGGGTTGCCGCCGTAAGTGGTGCCATGCACGCCGGGAGCCATCACCGAGGCGATTTCATTGGTGGTCAGCATCGCGCTTACCGGGAAGCCGCCGCCCAGCGCTTTCGCGGTGGTGATGATATCCGGGGTGATGCCGTAGTGTTCGTAAGCGAACAGCTTGCCGCTACGGCCCATGCCGCTCTGCACTTCGTCCAACACCAGCAGCGCGTTGTGCTCATCACACAAGGCACGCAGGCCCTGCATAAACTCAGGAGTGGCAGGCATCACACCGCCTTCGCCCTGAATCGGTTCGACCACGATGGCGCAGGTGTGATCGTCGATCACCGCTTTTACCGCCGCCAGATCGTTGAAGGGAACATGCACGATATCAGCCGGTTTCGGGCCAAAGCCGTCGGAGTATTTCGGCTGACCACCCACTGATACGGTAAACAGCGTGCGCCCGTGGAAAGCGTTATGGAAGGCGATGATTTTGCTTTTGAACGGACTGTGTTTTTTGCAGGCGTAGTAGCGCGCCAGCTTAAACGCGGCTTCGTTAGCTTCGGCACCGGAGTTACCAAAGAACACGCGATCAGCAAAGGTCGCGGCAATCAGTTTACTCGCCAGACGCAACGCCGGTTCATTGGTGAACACATTGCTGGTGTGCCACAGGGTTTCCCCCTGGGTTTTCAGTGTTTCCACCAGCGCCGGATGGCAGTGGCCCAGCGCAGTCACCGCGATGCCGCCAGAGAAATCGATATATTCTTTGCCCTGTTGATCCCAGACTCGGCTGCCCTTGCCTTTTACCGGCACAAACTGCGCTGGTGCATAAACAGGCAAAATAACGTTATCGAACGTTTCCCGGGTTACCGCTAGCTTTTCTGCTGCCATTGCCTACCTCATCGGATTATTTGTTGAGCTGACGTGAAATTATAATCACAAAATATGCATAAAAAATCACACAAAGGCAAACACAACTTAAGTCTTCAGGAAATTCGCCAGAAGCTGATGGCCCTGCTCGCTGAGGATGCTTTCCGGGTGAAATTGCACCCCCTCGAGTGGCAGCGTTTTATGGCGGAATCCCATGATCTCATCCGGTTCACCATCACGCAGGCTCCAGGCGGTAATTTCGAACTCTTCAGGGAGGGTCGCGCGCGCCACAATCAGCGAATGGTAACGGGTGACGTTGAGCGGATTATTTAACCCACGAAAGACACCGCTGTCGTTATGGCGAATCGCCGACGTTTTGCCGTGCATCACCTGACGCGCGCGTACCACCTGCGCGCCATACACCTGGGCAATGGCCTGATGGCCAAGGCATACGCCAAGGATCGGTAAGCGGCCAGCAAAACGGCGGATCGCCGCCAACGAGATGCCGGACTGATCCGGAGTGCAGGGGCCAGGCGAAATCACCAGATGAGTGAGCGGTAGCGCCTCCATTTCGTCGAGGGTGATGGCATCGTTGCGCACCACCCTGACGTCAGCACCCAATTGGCAAAAGTATTGGTAGAGATTCCAGGTGAAGGAGTCGTAATTATCGATTAACAGCAGCATAGCGCCCTCAGGCAGGTCAAACCGCCGCTATTCTACGCATTTTAGCGGGCGGGGCTTACCACTTTTGCAAACTGCGCACTGAGCAGAGTTAAATCGCCACCTACCGCCTCGCGAATCGCCGCACGCCAGCTATCACGGTCCAGTTTATCCCACGTCAGCAAATAGCCTGCGTGCAACGCCAGTTGCTCGAAGAAGATGCGTTGTGCGCGGCCATTCCCGGCCCGGAACGGATGCAGCACATAAATCTCGCAGTAGTAATGTGCCAGACGCCTGACAAATTCATCCTGCGCCAGATGGCTCAACCCGTCTTCATCCGCCAGTGCACTCATCAGGTTGTTACCCTCTTTCTCGATGTAGGCGCAGTGACAATATGGCGTCTCGTCGCTCCAGATATCTACCGTGCGCAGCTCACCGGCCCAACTGTAGAGATCCTGAAACAGGGTGCGATGAATATGACACAGCCATGGCATCCCCCTGCGCTGCGGCCCCAACTCCAGGGTGGCAAGCCGTGCCGCGCTGAACGCCAGTTCGGCTTTACGCAATTGGGCGCTGTCGTGAATATCCAGGCGATTCTTCAGCACGCTGTCGTTATGCCACAGATAGGGATCGCGTACCGCCAGTGAGTTATCCGCCATATTGCCTCCTTAACGAGGTCAGCCGTTCGTCGGCCTGTTCAAGCGTGATGGCCGGTTCGCTCAGCATATAGCCCGCCAGACGGCAGCTGGCCTGATAGCTGGCAGCACGGCGCTGTTGCCACAGCGTGGCTTTCTGTTTGTCGGTCAGTTTGCTGGTCATAGAGCCTCCGGCAAGCAATTTGCCCTAAGTATAAGCAGCAAATATTCGCTTTGCCGGAGAGCGGCAGGAGGCGCCATCGCAAAATGGCGCGCAAAAAAATCAGGGCAGAACTTTGGCGGAGAGGATAACGATCGGTTTTGACGGCACATTCTGGTACGGACCCACATCTTTGGTCGGCACCTGAGAAATCTTATCGGCCACGTCCATTCCTTTCACAACTTTACCAAATACGGCATAGCCAAAATCACGCTGTCCGTGATCAAGGAAGGCGTTGTCGGTAACGTTAATAAAGAACTGGCTGGTTGCGCTGTCTTTCTCCGCAGTACGCGCCATCGCGATGGTGCCGCGCAGGTTACGCAGGCCGTTATCTGCCTCGTTTTTGATTGGCGCGTTGGTTTGCTTCTGCTGCATATCCGTGGTGAAACCGCCCCCCTGCACCATGAAGCCAGGGATCACGCGATGGAAAATGGTGTTGTTGTAGAAACCATTGTTGACGTAATCAACAAAGTTTTTCACCGACACCGGGGCTTTCTGGTTATTCAGTTCGAGTTCGATATTACCCGCAGAGGTGGTGAGCAGAACGTGAGTATCGCCTTTTGCCGCCAGGGCAGAAACGGAAACAGATGAGAGCGCTAACAGGGCAACTGCCGCTGTCAAAGTACGTTTAAACATGAAAGATTCCTTACCATGAAGTGCAAGCTCAAAACGAGATTGATTGTAAAGAGCATGTAATACAAGAGCCAGCGTTTTACCTATATTTACGCGGCAGCGGCAAATGCCCGAAATTCGGGGCTACGCAATCATTTGCGTGACGCAAATCACACTATTAGTGAAATCTAATAACCTTATTTCACTCTTTGTTTATTAAGATCACAGTTGCATTTACAATTCATGACACTTTTTGCCAACTTCGGTGCTCAAAACAGGTCCCCCACATGACAAACCGTAATCGTATTGGCCTTACCTGGATCAGCTTTTTCTCTTATGCGCTGACGGGCGCACTGGTGATTGTGACCGGGATGGTACTGGACAATATTGCACAGTATTTCCAGCTGCCGATCTCGGAAATGAGTAACACCTTCACCTTTCTCAATACCGGTATTCTGGTCGCGGTATTCCTTAACGCCTGGCTGATGGTGATTGTGCCGTTAAAACGTCAGTTGATCTTTGGCTTCGTGCTAATGGTACTGGCGGTGTTTGGTCTGATGACCAGCCACAACCTGTCGGTGTTCTCACTGTGCATGTTTGTGCTTGGTGTGGTGAGCGGCATTACCATGTCGATCGGCACCTTCCTCATTACCCATCTGTACGATGGTCGCCAGCGCGGTTCACGCCTGCTGTTTACTGATTCCTTCTTCAGCATGGCCGGTACGCTGTTCCCGATTATCGCTGGCATCCTGCTGGCGCGCGCCCTGCCGTGGTACTGGGTTTACGCCTGCATTGGCGTTATTTATATCGCCATCTTCGTGCTGGCGCTGTGCGTTGAGTTCCCGGTTTTGAAAAACAACACCGAAACGCAGGCGGCGGAAAAAGAGAAATGGGGTATCGGCGTGCTGTTCCTGTCGATTGCCGCGCTGTGCTACATCCTCGGCCAACTGGGCTTCATCTCCTGGGTGCCGGAATACGCCACCAAAACCATGGGGATGGATATCGCTGCTGCCGGCCAGTTAGTAGGTAACTTCTGGACCGCCTATATGGTCGGCATGTGGGTGTTCAGCTTCCTGCTGCGCTTCTTCGATCTGCAACGTATCCTGATGGTACTGGCGGCGATTGCCACCGTGTTGATGTACTGGTTTGTCAGCACCAATGACGCCAATATGCTGCACTGGATCATCATGACACTCGGCTTCAGCTCCAGCGCTATCTACACCACCATCATCACCCTGGGTTCACTGCAAACCAAAGCCTCATCACCGAAGCTGGTCAACTTTATCCTGACTTGCGGTACCGTCGGTACCATGTTGACCTTTGTGGTCACCGGTCCGATTGTGGCGAAAGGCGGTGCGCATGCGGCACTGGCGACTGCTAACGGCTTATACGCCGTGGTGTTTGTGATGTGTGTACTGCTCGGCTTTGTCACTAAACATCGCCAGCACGGCCATATTACGCACTAACCTGCGCGGGCGGACGTCAGTCCGCCCTGCAACTCAACGCCGAAAGGTTACCGCTTCCGTTTCCCCCAGATAGATCTCACTGCTTGCAGGCTCTGTTGCTGCCACCAGCTCGCCTTTACGCAACGAATAACGCACCGGCACCTGACGTCGCACCGCATCAAATCCGCTTTCGGCTGGCAGGATAATCAGGCTGGCATCATTACCCGGCTCCAGGCCATAACCGCTAAGTTGCATGGTTTTGGCGCTGTTGGTGGTGATTAGCTGCAACCCCGCATCAATCTGTTCATAACCCATCAACTGGCAGACATGCAGCCCCATATGCAGCACCTGCAACATGCTGGCGGTACCGAGCGGATACCAGGGATCAAACACATCGTCGTGACCAAAACAGACGTTGATATTCGCCTCCAGCAACTCCTTAACCCGGGTAATGCCGCGCCGTTTGGGGTAGCTGTCAAAACGGCCCTGCAAATGAATATTTACCAACGGGTTGGCGACAAAGTTGATACCTGACAGGCGCAGCAGACGGAACAGACGTGAGGTATAGGCATTGTTGTAGGAATGCATCGCCGTGGTATGACTGGCGGTCACTCTGCCCCCCATGCCATCGCGATGAGCCAGTGCCGCGACGGTTTCTACAAAACGCGACTGCTCATCATCGATTTCATCGCAATGCACATCCACCAGCCGGTCGTAGCGATTCGCCAGCGCAAAGGCCTTGTGTAATGACTCAACGCCATACTCACGGGTAAATTCGTAATGGGGGATCGCTCCCACCACGTCTGCGCCGAGGCGCAGTGCCTCTTCCAGCAGGGCTTCGCCATTGGGATAAGAGAGAATACCTTCCTGCGGAAAGGCGACTATCTGGATATCAATCCACGGCGCCATCTCCGCTTTCACTTCCAGCATGGCTTGCAGCGCGGTCAGCGTCGGGTCTGAAACATCCACATGGGTACGCACATGCTGGATACCGTTAGCGATTTGCCATTTCAACGTCTGCTTTGCACGCTGCTTTACGTCATCATGACTCAGCAAAGCCTTACGCTCGGCCCAGCGTTCAATGCCTTCGAACAGCGTTCCGGATTGATTCCACGCCGGTTCACCCGCGGTTTGCGTGGTATCGAGATGGATATGCGGTTCAATAAAGGGGGCGCTTGCCAGGCCGCCTTCGGCGTCGAGTACACCTTCCTGGGCGCTGCACTCGGCCGATTGTGGGACAATACGGGAAATTTTCCCCTGCCCGATTTCGATTTGCCACAACCCCTGCTGGCCGGGTAAACGCAGATTGTTGATCCATTGCAGCGACGTCTTAGCCATGCCCTTCTCCTGTAGAAACGCGACATCTTAAAATAGCGTCAATACCCGTCCCTTGCACATCCCCTGGCCGCACGATTTACCGCCCAGAGGTGAATGTTTTTAATATCAGTAACATACCTCTAAATGAGTATATAAAGGGGTATTTGATATGCATCAATAACCCCATTCTTGTAACGGCTAAGGTAGCCGCATACACCTTCGTTTTGGGGAAAATATGAGCAAACATCAGGTCGTCATTATTGGCAACGGCATGGTCGGTCACCGCTACATAGAAGAATTAATTGATAAGGCAGAACCCAGTCAATTTGCCATCACCGTTTTTTGTGAAGAACCGAGGGTCGCTTATGATCGCGTCCACTTGTCCGCTTATTTCACCCACCACAGCGCGCAAGCGCTTTCGCTGGTCAGTGCAGGCTACTACGAAAAACATCAGATCAACCTGCTGCTGGGTGAGCGCGCCATTGCTGTTGACCGCGACAAGCAGCGGATTCATTCCAGTACTGGCCGTGTTGTGCCCTATGACACGCTGATCTTCGCTACCGGTTCTTACCCGTGGATCCCCCCGATTCAGGGAGCGGATGGCAGCGACTGCTTTGTTTATCGCACCATCGAAGACCTCGATGCGATTGCAGCCTGTGCACAGCGCAGTCAACGCGGGGCCGTGATTGGCGGTGGCCTGCTCGGACTGGAGGCCGCTGGCGCATTACAAACTCTCGGTATTGAAACCCATGTGATCGAATTCGCGCCAGTGCTGATGGCAGAACAGCTCGATCGTCAGGGTGGCGAACAGTTGCGCCATAAGATTGAGCAGATGGGCGTAAAGGTGCACACCGGTAAGAATACGCACGAAATTGTCCACCACAGCCACGGGGGTAAAACGCTGCACTTCAAGGATAACAGCTCACTGGACGTCGATTTTATTGTGTTCTCGACCGGTATTCGCGCGCAGGACCAACTGGCGAAGCACTGTGGCCTGCCACTCGGCCCACGCGGCGGTATCGCCATTGACGATCGCTGTCAGACCCGCGATCCGGCCATCTTTGCCATCGGCGAATGCGCGGCATGGCAGAATCAGGTATTTGGCCTGGTGGCACCAGGCTACAAAATGGCCCAGGTAGCCAGCGATACCTTGCTGGGCCGCGACAATGCCTTCACCGGTGCCGATATGAGCGCCAAACTCAAGTTGTTGGGGGTAGATGTCGGCGGCATTGGCGATGCGCATGGCCGCACGCCAGGCGCACGCAGCTATGTCTGGCTCGACGAACAACAATCCATCTACAAACGCCTGATCGTCAGCGAAGATAACCAAACCCTGCTCGGCGCGGTGCTGGTGGGTGACACCAGCGACTACGGCAACCTGCTGCAACTGGCGCTGAATAAAATCCCCCTGCCAGCGCGCCCTGAGTTGCTAATCCTGCCCGCAGGTAGCGGTGAAAAACCGGCCATTGGGGTCGATGCACTGCCTGATAACGCACAGATTTGCTCCTGCTTCGACGTCAGCAAAGGCGATATTGTCAGCGCCGTGAAAAAGGGCTGTCACACCGTGGCAGCACTCAAGGCAGAAACCCGCGCAGGAACCGGTTGCGGTGGCTGCCTTCCACTGATCACCCAGGTGTTGAATGCCGAGCTGAGCCGTCAGGGCGTCGAGGTGAAAAACCATCTGTGCGCTCACTTCCCTTACTCACGCCAGGAGTTGTACCACCTGATCCGCGTGGAAGAGATAACCTCGTTCGACGCGCTACTGGCGAAGTACGGGCAGGGTTATGGTTGTGAAGTGTGTAAACCCACCATCGGTTCGTTGCTGGCCTCCTGCTGGAATGAGCACATCCTTCAGCCGCAGCTGACCCCCTTGCAGGACAGCAACGATCTGTTCCTCGGCAATATCCAGAAAGACGGTACCTACTCAGTGATCCCGCGCTCACCCGGCGGGGAAATCAGCCCGGATGGGTTGATGGCAATTGGCCAAGTGGCGCGTCAGTACCATCTCTACACCAAAATCACCGGCTCACAGCGTATTGGCCTGTTCGGCGCACAGCGCGACGATCTTCCGGCTATCTGGACACAGCTGATCGCCGCAGGCTTTGAAACCGGGCAAGCCTACGCTAAAGCGTTACGTATGGCGAAAACCTGCGTTGGCAGCACCTGGTGCCGCTACGGTGTCGGTGACAGCCTTGGCTTCGGCATCGAACTGGAAAACCGCTACAAAGGCATCCGTACCCCACACAAAATGAAGTTCGGCGTCTCCGGTTGCACACGCGAATGCGCTGAAGCCCAGGGCAAAGACGTTGGTGTGATCGCCACTGAAAAAGGCTGGAACCTGTATGTCTGCGGCAACGGCGGCATGAAACCACGCCATGCCGACCTGCTGGCCGCTGACCTCGATCGTGACACGCTGCTGCATTATCTGGACCGCTTTATGATGTTCTACATCCGCACCGCTGACCGCCTGCAACGAACCTCGGTATGGCTGGAAAATATGGAAGGCGGCATTGATTATCTGCGCAGCGTCATCGTCGATGACAAGCTCGCCCTGAACAGCCAACTGGAGAGCGAAATTACGCGTCTGCGCAGCCTGGTGGAATGCGAATGGGCCGCAACGGTCAGGGATGCGAAGCCGCAGGCGCACTTCGCCACCTTTATCAACAGCAGCCAACGCGATCCGTTGATACAGAATATCAACCTGCGCGATCAACATCGCCCGGCGCGCCCTGCCGAACGCATTGCCGTTAACCTGATTGAGGAGGCCGATCTGTGAGCCAGTGGCATGCCGTATGTGAACTTAACCAAATTCTGCCCGCCACTGGCGTATGCGCACTGGTGCGAGGGCAACAAATTGCCATTTTCCGTCCCCACGATGATGAGCAACTGTTTGCCCTGAGCAACATCGATCCCTTTGCCGCAGCGAGCGTATTGTCGCGCGGCATCATTGCTGAGCATCAGCAGACGCTATGGGTTGCCAGCCCGCTGAAAAAACAACGTTTCCGCCTGAGCGACGGATTGTGTCTTGAGGATGAAGCGCGGTCAGTGGCGAGCTATCCGGTGCGCGTCAGCCAGGGCCGGGTTGAAATCTGCGTCTGAAAAAATTCTTTTACTTTCTGAGACATGACTATGTTTACTGACACCCTGGAAAAATGCGCCGCCAATGCGGCGCGCATTGCGCGCACCACCCAACACAATCCACTGGCCTTCTGGATCAGTGCTGCGATGGCAGGTGCCTACGTCGGGCTGGCGATTATCCTGATCTTCACTCTGGGCAATCTCGCCGATCCGGCCTGGCGACCACTGATTATGGGGGCGACCTTTGGCCTGGCATTGACGCTGGTCATCATCGCCGGTTCGGAGTTGTTTACCGGTCACACCATGTTCCTCACCATTGGCGTCAAAGCAGGCAGCATTCGCGCCGGTCAGATGTGGTGTATTCTGCCGCAAACCTGGCTCGGCAACCTGATCGGTTCGGTGGCCGTAGCGTTGATGTATTACTACGCGGCGGGCGCGCTATTGCCCAATGCGGGTTCATTGATCCACAGCGCGGCTCTGGCGAAAACCACGCAAACCGCCAGCGCATTGTTCTTTAAGGGTGCGTTGTGTAACTGGCTGGTTTGCCTCGCGATCTGGATGGCAGTTCGCACCGAGGGGACCGCGAAGTTCCTCGCTATCTGGTGGTGTCTGCTGGCCTTTATCGCCTCTGGCTATGAACACTCTGTCGCGAATATGACGCTCTTTGCGTTGTCATGGTTTGGTCAGCATAATGCCGACCTGACTTTAGCGGGTATCGGTCACAACCTGTTGTGGGTAACGCTGGGTAATATGTTCTCCGGCATGGTGCTGATGGGGCTCGGTTACTGGTACGCCACGCCGCAGGCACAACGACCACGGGCAGCATCCCAGACCAGTGAACTTAAATCCGCATAATATTTTTCACACCAATGTCCGTAGCGGCGCGATAAATCGCGCCGCTACGGATCACAGCAGCACTCTTTTAGGATGAGCTATGGATTACTTTCCCCTATTTTGCCGTCTTCAGGGCAAACGTTGTTTGCTGGTCGGCGGCGGTGATGTCGCGGAACGCAAAGCACGCTTGCTGCTGGAGGCCGGTGCTGATTTGCACGTTGGCGCGCTGGATTTTTCCCCTGCTTTCTTACAGTGGGAACAACAGGGGAAAGTGGTGTTATGGCAAGGCGCGTTCACTGAAGAGTGGCTGGCAGACTGCTGGCTGGTGATTGCCGCCACCAACGATGATGCAGTGAATCAACAGGTGGGCGCAGCCGCCGAAGTTCGCCGTATCTTTTGCAATCTGGTCGATGCCCCTGAGCAAGCCAGCGCCATCATGCCCTCCATCGTCGACCGTTCACCGTTGATGATCGCCGTATCGAGCGGTGGTCGCGCACCGGTGCTGGCTCGTCTGTTGCGAGAGAAGCTGGAGGCGATGCTGCCACAGCATCTGGGCCAACTGGCTACACTGGCCGGTTCACTGCGCCAGCGGGTGAAAAATCGCTTTAGCAGCATCGCTCAGCGTCGTCATTTTTGGGAACGCTTCTTTGCCAGCGATCGTCTGGCGCAAACGCTGGCAAACGGTGATCATCCCCGCGCGGAGGCGCTGGTCAAGACGCTGTTTGATGCGCCGCTGTCACAACAAGGTGAGGTGGTGCTGGTCGGTGCCGGGCCTGGCGATGCGGGACTGCTGACGTTGAAAGGCCTGCAACATATCCAGCAGGCGGATGTGGTGGTGTATGACCGTTTGGTATCCGATCCGATACTCAATCTGGTACGACGCGATGCGGAGCGTATTTTTGTCGGCAAACGCGCCGGTCACCACTGTGTGCCGCAGGCGGAAATTAATCAGTTGCTGTTGGACCAGGCGCAGCGTGGTAAACGCGTGGTGCGCCTCAAAGGTGGCGATCCCTTTATCTTTGGTCGTGGCGGCGAGGAGCTGGAGGTGTTGGCGCAGCATCATATCCCGTTTAGCGTGGTGCCAGGGATTACCGCAGCATCGGGTTGTGCGGCTTACAGCGGCATCCCGCTCACCCACCGCGATCATGCGCAGAGCGTGTGTTTTGTCACCGGCCATTTGCAGCAGCATGGTGACATTGAGTGGCAAAAATTGGCCGCCGAGCAGCAAACGCTGGTGTTTTATATGGGTCTGACGCAGGCACCTGAGATCCAGCGCCAATTGATGTCACATGGCATGGACGCGGAGATGCCGGTAGCGCTGGTGCAAAACGGTACCACCCCACAGCAGCGCGTTGCCACCGGCACGCTGGGTGCACTGGCCGCGCTGGCGCAGCAGTTTACCAGCCCGGCGCTGATTATTGTCGGTCGCGTGGTCGGACTGCGCGATCGGCTACGCTGGTTCTGAGAAACAAAAACGGCGGATCCTCATGGCCCGCCGTTTCACCTTTGCTGCGTTAGCGCTTATGGCTGAGCAACAAAGCCAACCGCTTCGTATACCTTCTTCAGCGTCTCCTGCGCATGTGCACGGGCTTTGGCCGCACCATCACGCATCACCTGATTGAGGAATTCTTCATCATTGCGGTAGCGGTTGTAACGCTCCTGCAACTCGGTCAGCATGCCTGAAACCGCATCAGCAACGGCGCCTTTCAGGTGGCCATACATCTTACCTTCGAACTCCTGCTCAAGTTCCGGGACGGGTTTGCCCGTTACACCCGAGAGAATATCCAACAGGTTCGATACCCCGGCCTTCTCTTTGATGTCGTAGCGCACCACTGGCGGCTCTTCAGAATCGGTCACCGCGCGCTTGATTTTCTTCACCACCGATTTCGGATCTTCCAGCAGGCCGATCACGTTGTTACGGTTGTCGTCGGATTTCGACATCTTCTTAGTTGGCTCCAGCAGCGACATCACGCGTGCACCCGATTTCGGAATAAAGGGCTCCGGCACTTTGAAGATGTCGCCATACAGCGCGTTAAAACGCTGGGCGATGTCACGGCTCAGCTCCAGATGCTGCTTCTGATCTTCACCCACCGGGACCTGGTTGGTTTGATACAGCAGGATATCGGCCGCCATCAGCACCGGATAGTCAAACAGACCGGCATTGATGTTCTCTTCATAGCGTGCAGATTTGTCTTTGAACTGCGTCATGCGGCTCAACTCACCGAAGTAGGCGTAGCAGTTGAGGATCCAGCTCAGCTGAGCATGCTCCGGGACATGCGACTGAACAAAGATGGTGCTTTTGTTCGGATCGATGCCACAGGCAAGATACAGCGCCAGAGTATCCAGCGTCGCTTTACGCAGCGCGGCGGGGTCCTGGCGAACGGTAATGGCGTGCAGATCGACGATGCAGTAAATGCAGTGGAAATCATCCTGCATCTGCACCCACTGACGCAGCGCACCCATGTAGTTGCCAATGGTCAGTTCACCGGAAGGCTGGGCGCCGCTGAAAACGATGGGTTTGCTCATGCTTATATCCTGATAATCACAGCCCGAGTGCGGGCAAAAGTTCGTCAAAAGAGTCGAGTGTTAAATCGGGTTGGCTGCTGGCGATGGGTTCGCCGTAGTTGTAACCAAAGGTCATGCCAATGTTCGGTACGCCTGCTGCCTGGGCTGCGAGGATATCATTGCGTGAATCGCCAACAAACAGCAATTGCTGTGGCAACACACCAAATCGTCCCAGTACGAGGAAAATCGCTGCCGGATGCGGTTTTTTCACTACCACATCATCGCCACCAATAATCAGAGAGAAGTAGTCAGCGATGCCCAGCGAAGCCAGCAGAGGGGCAACAAACGGCGTCGGTTTATTGGTGACGATCGCCAGCGGCAAGCCCTTATCTGCCAATTTTGCCAGTGTGGCTTTTACCTGGGGGAACAGCGTACTGCCCGCTTCCACGGTTTCGGCGTAATACTTATCGAACAACGTGCGCGCATCACGCTGTTCATTTTCCTGCGGTTCGCGGCCCAGTGCCCAGGTCAGCGCACGGGTCATCATCACATCGGCACCGTTACCAATCCAGGTTGAGGCACGCGCTACACCTGGCGGCGGCAACTGCAAATCACCCAGGGCATGATCGATGGCTTGGGCCAGGCCCGGCGCGCTGTCCACCAGCGTACCATCCAGATCAAACGCCAGGGCGCGAATATCAGTGAAATGAGCCATTTACCTTCTCCAGTTCGCTGCGCATCGCATCGATCACTTTTTTGTAATCGGGGTGACCAAAAATGGCGGAACCGGCGACAAACATATCCGCACCGGCTGCGGCAATCTGACCGATGTTGTCGATCTTCACACCGCCATCCACTTCCAGACGGATATCGTAGCCGCTCTGATCAATGAGACGACGCGCCTGACGCAGTTTATCCAGCGTACCGGGAATGAAAGACTGACCGCCAAAGCCAGGGTTAACCGACATCAGCAGGACGATATCCAGCTTATCCATCACATAATCGAGATAGCTGAGTGGCGTTGCCGGGTTAAACACCAGACCCGCTTTACAACCGTGTTCTTTGATCAGTTGCAGCGTGCGGTCAACATGTTGGCTGGCTTCGGGGTGAAAAGTAATGTAGCTGGCACCGGCTTTGGCAAAGGCCGGGATGAGTTCATCCACCGGTTTAACCATCAGATGCACATCGATCGGTGCGGTGATGCCGTAATCGCGCAATGCTTTCAGCACCATCGGCCCCATCGTCAGATTGGGAACGTAGTGGTTATCCATCACATCGAAATGCACCACATCGCCGCCTGCCGCCAGCGCTTTGGCGGTGTCTTCACCCAGACGGGCAAAGTCAGCAGACAGGATTGAAGGGGCCAGTAAAAATTGTTTCATCCGATTCTCCCAATTTTGTGCGCCAGCACGAGCTGGCGTAATGCGTTGGTCGCGGACGAAACAGGCTAGCGGAAAAGCGCCAGCAGTTCGTCAACCTGAGTGCGACCACTTATGCTTCGGCTGATGGAACGCCGGGCTTTAACAACATGTAATACCGCATTCCGATACCACTCACGCGTCAGCAGGGTATCGTGGTTGGAAATTAATACCGGAATCTGATTCTCTTTTGCCAGCTGGGCCGCCAGTTCTGCCAAATGCTGCTGCTCGCGCATACTGAAGCTGTTGGTATGGTAGGCAGTAAAATTGGCCGTCGCCGACAAGGGCGCATACGGCGGATCGCAGTACACCACCGAGCCTTTATGTGCGCGGTTCAGAGTAACATCGTACGATTCGCAGACAAAAGTGGCTTTTTGCGCCCGTTCAGCAAACCACAGCAGTTCCGCTTCAGGAAAATAAGGTTTGCGATAACGGCCAAAAGGCACATTAAACTCACCGCGCAAATTGTAGCGGCACAGGCCGTTATAACCGTGACGATTGAGATACAGAAACAGCAAGGCGCGCTGATACACATCACGACTGGCGTTAAAGGCCACCCGCTGCGCGTAGTAGAACTCTGCGTTGTTGACTTCCGGTGTGAATAACTTACGCGCATCGTCGATAAATTCCGTGGTGCGGGTTTTGACGATGTTGTACAGGTTGATCAGGTCACTGTTGATGTCAGCCAGATGATAACGGTCATAATCCGTGTTGAGAAACACAGAACCGGCACCAACAAATGGCTCAATCAGGCAGTCGCCTTGCGGCAAGTGACGACGAATGTCATCAAGGAGCGGGTATTTCCCTCCGGCCCATTTCAGGAAAGCGCGATTTTTTTTCATGCTGTCGTGGTTATTACATCTTAATTATTGGCTGTGGCGGTACCGACAGCAGCTTTGCGCTTAAAACGGGGCCACAGTGACGCGGCCCCACAATGATTACTCGCTTTCTTTTTTCACCTGGCTCAGGGGTTTCACCCACGGGTTCTGCGCGCGCACTTCGGCAGGCAGCGAAGAGACTGCACGTTTGGCATCTGCGGGGGTAGCGTAGGAGCCACTTACCAGCACATACCAGGGCTGACCATTACGGGTGGTTTTATACACATGATAGCCGCTCAGATTCTGTTTCTTCGCCCAGGCATTCAAGCTTTCCGCTTTCGAAGCGCCACTCAACTGCAACGTATAGTTACCGCCAGGCAGAGACTTACTGGCTCCACTGCTGACCGGTGCGGCGTTATGCGTGACTGTCGACTGCGGTTTGCTCTCGCGTACGGCTGGCTTGCTGGCCGTCGGGGCTTTATGCGTTGGGGTATGGGTTTCACGCTGGCTGCTGGCACGCGGCTTTTCTTCACGCGCGATCGGCGGGGAAATGGCTTTACCACTGCCGCTTACCGTCGCGGGAGCCGTAGGCAATGAACTGTTGCCCTGCGCACCCTGTGCTGCGCTATCCACCTGGCCCTGCTGATTATTCAGTGCAGTATTGAGATCGCCTGGCAGGGTCACACGTTGCTGATTCGCCGGCGTGTCTACCGGTGCAGCCTGCGTCGGCGTTGATGACACAGGAGGCATAGTGATGGATTGTGAGCCGTTGTCAGCGGTTGGCGCATTCGCGGCGGGTTGTGACGCGCTGCCTTCCGGCGCTGGCGTCGTGTTCTGCTGGCCGCTCATGGAGGTGGAACCGGAGAGATCAATATTCTTTTCCGCGCCGCCAGAAGCCGGAGCTGGGCTGTTACTTCCTGCGGTATTCGCTGGCTTGCTTTCATCCGGGCCGTTCAGTGCCGAACCAATACCCAGTACCAGCAATAACAGAACCAGAATCCCGATACCCATCATCATATGCTGACGGGAAACCGGTACTTTTACTTTTGGCGCAGACGACGATTTGCGGGGCCGTGTGGGGCGACGGTCACTGGCATCAGGTTTTAACTCGTCTTCCGGTTTAAACTCATCCATTTAGCCTCCTCCGTAAAACGGCACGCATCCGACGCGCCGCATCACCACTCTTTTCTTTACCCGGCGGGTATTATAATGATTTCTGACAATCGTTAATTGCAGCCAGCACCATATCATGTGCTACGCCTGCACGCACTTCAGAGCGACCGATAGCGAGAGGCAGCACCAGACGCAGTTCGCCCGCCAGTACTTTTTTATCACGCATCATATGCGGCAAATACTCTTCCGCCGCCATGCTTTCCGGACCATGCACCGGTAAACCGGCACGCAGCAACAACGCAATAATGCGATCGGTATCCGCCGCACTGAACTGACCAAGACGTTCAGCGGTACGCGCAGCCATCACCATGCCTGCGGCAACCGCTTCACCGTGCAGCCAGTTGCCGTAACCCATATGGGCTTCAATGGCATGACCAAAAGTATGGCCCAGATTCAGCAACGCGCGCAGACCGGTTTCACGTTCATCAGCGGCCACGACTTCGGCTTTCAGCTCGCAGCAACGGCGAATACAGTAAGCCATGGCTTTTTCATCCAGCGCCAGCAGAGCATCAAGATTTTGCTCCAGCCACTGGAAAAAATCACCATCAAGAATGATGCCATATTTGATCACTTCCGCCAGACCTGACGCCAGTTCGCGCGGCGGCAGTGTGGCAAGGCAATCGGTATCAACCACCACGGAGGCAGGCTGATAAAACGCGCCTATCATGTTTTTGCCGAGCGGATGGTTAACGGCGGTCTTACCACCAACGGAAGAATCCACCTGAGAAAGCAAGGTCGTCGGTACCTGAATAAAACGCACGCCGCGCTGATAGCTGGCCGCAGCGAAACCGGTGAGATCACCAATCACACCACCGCCCAGCGCAATCAGCGTGGTATCGCGGCCATGCGGCTTCTGCAACAAGGCGGTAAACACCTCATCCATCACCGCCAACGTTTTATACTGCTCACCATCGGGCAGGATCACCTGATCCACTTTCACCCCTGCTGCACTCAGCAGTGCCGACAGCTTCTGCAAATAGATCGGCGCCAGCGTCTGGTTGGTGACCAGCATCGCATTGTCACCGGCTTTCAGCGGCCAAAAAGAAGCCGGATCGTTAAACAGCCCAGCAGCAATGGTGATGGGATAACTACGATCCCCGAGCGAGACAGTGATCTTCTCCATGATGACCGATACCTATGACTTAGCCCTCAGGCGCTGGATCAACTCTTTTCCAGCATATTGATGATCTGATTTGCCACTACTTTTGCACTTTGATCGTCAGTGCGGATAGTGACATCAGCGATCTCTTCATAAAGCGGGTTACGTTCGTCTGCCAGCGCTTCCAGTACTTCACGCGGCGGCGAGTCAACTTGCAGTAATGGGCGCTTTTTATCACGCTGCGTACGAGCAAGTTGCTTTTCGATGGTGGTTTCGAGGTAGACGACCACACCGCGGGCGGAGAGACGATTACGGGTTTCTCGGGATTTGACGGAACCGCCACCGGTAGCCAGCACGATGCCCTGCTTCTCGGTCAGTTCATTGATAATTTTTTCTTCACGATCGCGGAAACCCGCTTCGCCTTCAACGTCAAACACCCAGCCCACATCCGCTCCGGTACGTCGCTCAATTTCCTGATCGGAATCGAAAAATTCCATATTGAGTTGCTGAGCTAACTGACGACCAATAGTGCTTTTGCCGGCACCCATCGGCCCAACCAGAAAGATATTGCGTTTCTCTGCCATTTTGTCGGTATTACTAAGAATTCGTTGATGATACCCCGCGTTCAGCTTTAGCTGGCGGGACAGGAACTGAGACCTCATGAGCGTTAGCAAGAGTCAGACGAAAAATTATCTCAACACTCATGGCCGTTTGGCAACCGAATAAATTGCCCCCGGCGACCTCATAACAGGACCGGTCTGTGGTTCGCGAGACGGTAACGCACCTCCGCTACCCCTTGAACTTCAGGATATATGTTCATCTGACGCCAGTATCGCTTGTGACTGACGCCCATCGGGAGATTTTTTGTCGCGTTCCGTTACACCGTTTAAAAATCGCTAAACCTTGTAAGCTAATTCCTGTCCTGCGTCAACGCAGTTGGCATCACAGAGCGAATTTTCCTCTTTATCCGGTCGTAAGCGCTGCTTCCCTGACCAGTCTGGGAGTAATGAAGATCACCAGTTCCTTTTTCTTCCGCTCATCCGTTTGATGACGAAAAAGATTTCCCACCACCGGTAACTGACCCAGCCAGGGGACGCGATTTTCGTTTTGCGCCCGCTGCTGCTGAAAAATTCCCCCCAGAGCCAGGGTTTCACCATCACGCAGCGTGACCTGGGTGTCGATTTCCTGCTTATCAATACTTAAGGTTTGATGCTCACCCGTGTTGATACTGCGGCCCGGCATGTTCTGGCTCAGGCGAAGTTTTAACTGAATACGGCCATTGCCCAGTACCACCGGCGTCACCTCCATACCCAGGACCGCCTCCTTAAATTCGATGGCAGTCGCTCCGCTGTTACCGGATTTCACCTCATAAGGAATTTCCGTTCCCTGTTTAATGGTGGCGGTTTGCTGATGCGAGGTAAAAAGCCGTGGGCTGGCGATGATTTCAATCTGGCTTTCCTGCTCCAGCGCACTCAGTTCAAGATTGAGCAACTCACCTCCCACCTGTCCCAGTGTCACCCCCATGCGAAAGGCGGGATTGCTTACCGCCAGCGGAATCGCCAACTGCGGATTACGCAGGGCTTGCGTGACCTCTTCCGCCGGTGAGATCCCCCAATTTACCCCCAGCTCGCGCAAATGCTCCTCGCTGATGGTCACGATATGGGCTGATAACTCGACCTGCTCCAGTGGCAGGTCCAGCGCTTTGAGCCAGCTTACGGTGTTCTGCAACGCCTCGGGCGTGTCGCGCAGCAACAAACTGTTGGTGCGGCTGTCCACGGTGACACTGCCGCGCGAGGTCATTAGCGAGCGCTCGGTTTGCAAGCTACGTGCAGCATCACTGGCATTGGCGTAATAAAAAGTGACCGTCTGCTGTGTCAATGCGATGTGTTGCTGTTGTTCCTCACGTTCCGCCTGGATTTTTTGCGCCTGCCACTGCTGCCAGCTTTCCGGATAAACCAGCAGCACGTCTTCTTCCTGTACCACACTCAGTCGCGCCAGTCGGGCAACCAGCGCCAGAGCACGTTGCCAGTCGACATTTTCCAGTCGTAGGGAGAGCCGCCCTTCAACCCCCGGAGCAATCAGCAAATTAGTTTGCTGATAATCCGCCAGCGCCTGAAAAATGTTTTCAACTGGGGCATCGTCAAAAACCAGACTCAATCTCTGTTCACTGGCGTGCAATGGCGCGTTCAGACACAGCACCACCAGCATCCATAGCGTCTTCCGTGACATAGAAACCTCCTTTTATACGAAACTGTATTTGCTGTGGTGAACAACTCTGTTCAGCCAGCAATAGTAATGAGCGTGCCGTGAGGTGTTGCACACGCCAGGGCGTTTGGGGCAACTGCATCTGTTGCTCCAATCTGACATTTTTACCCTGTGGTGAGCGCAGCCAGGCAACATAGTGATCAGGGATACCGACGATGCCTTGCAACCGCCACCCTTGCGGTGGGTCTATCGTGGACTGGCAGAATACAGGTGCCATCGGTTGGAAAGGGTCCCGCGCCAGTACCGCTGGACTGCCCAACAGGAAACACAGCAGCACGCTAACCCTCATCGCGGCTCTCCAGCCAAAGTTGCGTCATCAGTGTTCCCTGATCTGCCTGAAGTTGAAAACGTTCCGGCACGGGCAACGCCGTATGCGCCAGTTCAGCAAACAGCGGCGTAAATTGCTGCCAGTTCAGTTTGAGGACAATATGCTGCGGCTGGTTTTCCGGCTGCCAGGCTTCCAGTTGCGTTCCCCTTGCCGCCAGTAGAGTTTCAAGTAATTGGGGTGGACTGAAGGTGGCAGGTTGTTGCAGCTCACTGATCTCAACCAGCAACTCAGCAACGGTCGGATGCAACGCAAGTTGTTGCAAGCGCTGCTGCTCAAGTTGTGCCTGCTGTACCAATTGGCGCTCTTGCCCGGCACGCGTCTGTTGTTGCGGTAATAGCACCACCAACCACCCCAGCGCCAAAACCAGCAGTGGCAACGCCAACAGCAAGGCGGCACGCCACGGTAGCGCCAGATGCATCAGGCGCTGAAGCCCTTCATTCACCTTTCACCTCCACCACCTGTGCGCGTAAGGTAAAACGGTAATGGCCATCTGGCTGACGCTGCACGTTCCCCTGACGAATCACCGGGAACAGTGGCACTTTCGCCAGCAGGCGGCGAAAATCGCCAATCGCCGCCATGCTCGACGCCAGCCCTTCCAGCACCAGTTGCCCTTGCCTGCGCTCCATGCGGCTCAGCCACAACGTTTCCGGCATCAGTTCGGGTAATTGCTGCCAGAACTGCTGCCAGGCCAAATGCTGCAATTGCCGCGTCTGTTGCTGGCGTTGCGTTTGTATTAAAGCATCACGTTGCAGCCGCAACCGCTGTTGATCACTTAGCTGTTGATCAAGCTCGCCAAGTCGTTGTGCGAGTTGTTGTTGCTCAGCCTGGTGCTGCTGACTGACGAGATATCCGCGCCAGCCACACAGCAGTAAAATCAGCAGGCTGATACCAAAACCACTCGCCAGGAACATCAGGCTCTGTTGACGCTGACGCCGCCACTGTTGGAGACGCCAGGGAAGTAGATTAACCGTCAGCATCAGGCATCCTCCGGGCGTAATGCCAGACCGAGTGCGAGAGTGTAATCCCCTTCGTTGTCCGGGAGGGGTAACTGCAAATAATGCAGCAGCGAAAAGGGTTGAACCGCGGTGAATCCCGTCATGGGTGTGGTACTTCACGCGGATTCCATCTCTGGAAATGTCGCTTGCAAATACGCCAGAGATAGGGGTTCCGTACTCGCCCCCGAAGTAGCCGTAGAGCCTGCCAGATACCACAGCCAGTGGTCAGTTAATGGGTGAATCAATAATTGCTGATGACGCAAAGGTAAACGCCATGCCACCTGTGCCAGTGCGAGGTTGTTTAATTCGAACACATCAGGTTGCAAACCGGCCTGCTGCAATGGTTCGAGCCATTGCGTGATCACTTCACGCCGTGCCGCAGTGATGCATAACTGGGTTGATGCGGAAGATGCACGATAATCCAGAGCCAACGATGCCGGTTCTACCGGGAATAAGCGCTGCGCCGATGCCTGAACATAACGATTTAGCGCCGGTTCACGTAGCGTGACGTCAGGTAGCGGCAACGAGCGTTGCAGAACCAGCTGTGGCGGCAAGCCAACGCGCAATGAATATCGACCTGGCAACTGACATCGCCACTGCTTCAGCGCCGCCAATAACGCGGGGGATGACTGGAGCACGCCATTTTTCAACGTATCTTCAGGCAGCGTCCGCTGTTGCCAGGACCTGAGCTGCCAACCCAGGCGGCGGCGCTGGATCGCCACCGCACAAAATTTCCCATTCTGAATATCCAGGCCAATTTGCCAGCGCTGAAAAGCCATGCGCGCGATCTCCTTATCGTTAGAGGTAAATAGCCGAAATATCTCGTGTCCTCGGAGGGGCGCTGCTGCCTAAACTCTCAGGTTAGCCGTCAGGGGCCAGTGCGCCTGTCTCAAAAGTCGTCCCCTGGAGGACTTGAAGTATGCCGGGTATATCAAAGCGTCAGGCTTGCCTTTATACTACCGCGCGATTGTTTATAAACTGCCCAAACGACAACAGATGGGAAATCTCAGGTGAAGTTCGTAAAGTATTTATTAATCCTTGCAGTGTGTTGCATCTTGCTGGGAGCCGGCTCGATTTATGGTTTGTACAAATACATAGAGCCGCAGTTGCCCGACGTGAACACATTAAAAGATGTGCGCCTGCAAACCCCGATGCAGGTTTACAGTGCGGATGGCGAGCTTATCGCCCAGTACGGTGAAAAACGCCGTGTGCCGCTCACCCTGCAACAAATGCCGCCTGAGCTGATCAAAGCGTTCATTGCCACCGAAGATAGCCGTTTCTACGAGCATCATGGCGTTGATCCAGTGGGTATTTTCCGTGCTGCCAGCATTGCGCTGGTGTCCGGCCATGCCTCTCAGGGTGCCAGTACCATTACCCAGCAGCTCGCACGTAACTTCTTCCTCAGTCCGGAACGCACACTGATGCGTAAGATTAAGGAAGCGTTTCTGGCGATTCGCATCGAACAGCTGCTGAGCAAAGATGAAATTCTGGAGCTGTACCTCAATAAAATTTACCTCGGTTACCGCGCCTACGGCGTCGGTGCTGCCGCTCAGGTTTATTTTGGCAAGTCAGTCGATCAACTGTCGCTGAGTGAGATGGCGATGATTGCCGGTCTGCCGAAAGCGCCCTCCACTTTCAACCCGCTTTACTCGCACCAACGTGCGCTGGCGCGTCGTAACGTGGTGCTGTCGCGTATGCTGGATCAGAAATACATCACCCAGCAGCAGTATGACGACGCCCGTAACACCCCGCTGGCGGCCAGCTATCACGGCCCGGAAATCGCCTTTGCTGCACCTTATCTGAGTGAGATGGTGCGTCAGGAAATGGTGAAACGTTACGGTGACAGTGCCTACGAAGATGGTTACAAGGTCTACACCACCGTGACGCGTCGTTTACAGGAAGCGGCACAGCAGGCGGTACGCAATAACGTGATGGCGTATGACATGCGCCACGGTTATCGCGGCCCCACCAACGTGTTGTGGAAAGTGGGTGAAGCCAGTTGGGATAAAACCCGCATTCAGAATGCCCTGAAAGACCTGCCGCTGTATGGCCCACTTAACCCGGCGGTTGTCACCAACGTCAGCAATGATGAAGCCACTGCGATGCTGAAAGATGGCAGCAGCGTGTCACTGACGATGGCAGGTGTGCGCTGGGCGCGTGCTTACAAATCCGACATGCTGCAAGGCCCTACGCCGCGTAGCGTGTCGCAGGTGTTGCAAACGGGTCAGCAGATTTGGGTGCGCAAAGTCGACAACGACTGGTGGCTGGGTCAGGTACCTGTGGTGAACTCCGCACTGGTGTCGCTCAATCCTGAAGACGGTGCGGTTCGCGCGCTGGTGGGTGGTTTTGACTTTAATCAGAGCATGTTTAACCGCGCTACCCAGGCACTGCGTCAGGTCGGTTCCAACATTAAACCGTTCCTGTACACCGCAGCGATGGACCGTGGTCTGACACTGGCGTCAATTCTCAACGATGTCCCAATTTCTCGCTGGGATGCGGGTGCCGGCACCGACTGGCGACCGAAAAACTCGCCGCCAACCTATGACGGACCGATTCGTTTGCGCCAGGGCTTAGGCCAGTCGAAAAACGTGGTAATGGTGCGTGCCATGCGTGCGATGGGCGTTGATTACGCTGCACAGTATCTGCAACGTTTCGGCTTCCCGGCGCAGAATATTATGCATACCGAATCGCTGGCGCTGGGTGCAGCTTCGTTCACTCCAATGCAGGTGGTGCGCGGCTACTCAGTGATGGCAAACGGTGGTTTCCTGATTGATCCCTATTTCATCACCAAAATTGTGAATGAACAGGGGACCACGGTGTTTGAAGCCAAACCGAAGATCGCCTGCCCGCAGTGCAATCTGCCTGTGATTTATGGCGACACGCAGAAATCCCTCGCCCTGAACGAAGAAAGCGTTGAAAACGTTGCGGTGTCTAATCAGGCGCAAAACCAGACCGTGCCGCAGCCTGAGCTGGAGCAAGTACCCGCTCAGCCGCAACCGGCAGGCGACCAGCAGTATGCGCCGCATGTGATCAACACACCGCTGTCGTTCCTGATTAAAAGCGCCCTGAACACCAACATCTTTGGTGAACCGGGTTGGATGGGAACGGGCTGGCGCGCCAGTCGTGACCTGAAACGTAACGACATCGGTGGTAAAACCGGTACAACCAACAGCTCGAAAGACGCCTGGTTCTCCGGTTATGGTCCAGGTGTGGTGACCTCGGTCTGGATCGGCTTTGATGATTCACGCGCGCTGGGCCGCACCACCGTTTCCGGTGCTATCCCGGACCAGATTTCTGGCTATGAAGGTGGCGCGAAGAGTGCGCAACCGGCGTGGGATGCGTATATGAAAATCGCGCTGGATGGTGTGCCGGATCAACCGCTCACACCACCTGATGGCGTGGTGACAGTGACCATTGATCGCAGCACCGGCAAGTTAGCCAATGGCGGCGGTAATTCGCGTCAGGAGTATTTCATCAACGGCACCCAGCCGACGGAATACTCGGTGCATGACGTGGGCACCACCATCATGGACAACGGACAAAGTCACGAATTGTTCTGATCGAAAAAGCCGGCACAGATTGCCGGCTTTTTTATGGTCATCGAATAAAACTGGCGCGATAAATCGCGCCGCTACAGATGACACCTTCATCAATAAGTCAAACGCCCCTGCTTCACCAGCCACTCGCGCACCATAAACAGCGCGCTGACATTACGGGCTTCGCGAAAATCAGGCTCATCAAGCAACGCCAGCAGATTATTCAGCGGCCAGCGACGCACAATCAACGGCTCAGGTTCATCCCCTTCCAACTTTTCTTCATACAAGCCTTCCGCCACCACAATGTTCATTTTGCTGGAGAAATAAGAGGGCGCCATGGTCAGTTTGCCAAGCGTTTCCAGTTTAGCGGCACCGAACCCCGCTTCTTCTTTTAACTCGCGATCCGCCGCTTCAAACGCGTTTTCACCGGGATCAATCAACCCTTTGGGGAATCCCAACTCATAGCTTTCCAGTCCAACGGCATATTCCTGAATCAGGATTACGTCATCGCCAAGAATCGGCACAATCATCACCGCCTCGCGTTCGGACGGTTTCATCCGTTCATACACCCGCCGCGCGCCATTACTGAAAGCGAGATCGACAGCTTCAATGGTAAATAACCGGGAGCGAGCCACCGTCTCGACGTTGAGGATGTCAGGTTTTTTCTGTGGAGTTTTCATATCAACCTCAAACTTTACACAACCTTGTGATGCGATAATGCCAGCATCGGCACAGCATACCGAAGCCCAAACAATTGTGCGACTAACAGCGCAGGTAAACTATGCTGTCATATATTTGCTAACGGGTACTAACAACATATTGTTATTTCTGCATTAAAATTCTCACAATAAGTCAATGACAGCAGGGGAAATTCAGAAAATACCGATATTTAATTGAGTGGAGTCCCGATAACATTCCAGTAAGGAATAATCTAATAATTTATAATTCAATGATTTTGCGCGTTATTTTATCTGACATTTCACTTGTCAGAATGACATCAGCTCGCCAAAATTGACCTGTATTGATCATTCATCGGGAGCGGATCGTTAACGTGAAGGCAGTTTTTTGGCTGAACTGAGCAGAGCATGAGCACAATTATCATTATTTTGGCCATTGTGATGGCTTGCTCCATGCTCGCGGGCATAGGTTATTGGTACGCTATGCGGCATCGTCCGCCGTTGGCGAAACCTCTGCCGTTCATTAATCCGCCCTACCGAAAACTCACCGATGAAGAACGCGCTGCCGTTGAAAAGTATATTGCTGCCCTGACAAAACAGCGTCAGCAGCCCGCAGCCCGGCCAGGTAAAAAGCAGCAGGAACCGGAAGGCCTGACGCTGACCGCGCAAAGTAATAACGTCTACCCCGTCACCCGCGCTATCACCCGTTATGGTTTATCCACCGATGATCCACAAAAGTGGCGCTACTATCTGGATGCCGTCGAAGTTCATCTGCCACCGCTGTGGGAACAGTACATTGCCGATGAAAACTATGTTGAACTAATCCGCACTCAGACCATGCCACTGGTCATTTCACTCAATGGCCATTCCCTGGTGAATTACGTGGTCGAGCAACCCGCCCTGCCTCCGCTGGTGCGAACCATGTCGACCAACGCTTCGATTCGCAAAGAAGAGAGTGAAAACGTCGAGTTACTTCGCGTACGGAAAGAGACATCGGAAGAGTACCAACTGTCACGCCCCGATGGCACCCGCGAAGCCGCCACCATCTGTTTCGCCTTTTTGTTGTTCTTCCTCAGTCTGATATTACCCGGCAGCATGATGATCTGGATGGTTCTGCTGGGTAGCGCGTTGATCGCCGTCAGCCTGTGGTTCCTGTACCGTTTCCCTGGCGAAAATGGCCTGCGCGAGGTGCACTGCCTGCGCGGCGCACCGAAACGCTGGGGTTTGTTTGGTGAGTCAAATCAGGAACAGAGCAACATCTCGCTGGGCATTATCGATTTGATCTACCCGTCACACTGGCAGCCCTATGTAGCGCATGATTTAGGCCAGGTCACGGATGTCGATATTTACCTGAACCGTCAGGTGGTACGCCAGGGACGCTTTCTGTCGTTACAGGATGAAGTTCGTAACTTCCCGGTACAGCGCTGGCGCAAGAATCTGGTACTGGCCTGTGGTTCGCTACTGGTGTTGGTGATGTTGGTAAGCTGGATACCTCTCAGCATGCCGATCAAACTCAGCCTTGCCTGGGTCAAAGGCACCGAAAGCCTGGAAGTGAATAGCGTCGATAAACTCAATGCGATGCCACTGCATATTGGTGACAGCCTGAAGGTCAGCGGCACCGGCATGTGTTCTGTACCCGGCAACTATCAAAGCAATCGCAGCTACGCGTTTATGCCGTTCGACTGCTCCGCTATTTACTGGAACAACGCCACACCGCTGCCACAACCGCAGTCCGATATTATCGATAAAGCAGCCGCACTGCTCGACACCACCACACGTCAGCTGCATCCCGAAACCAATACCGATCCGAAACTCAATCCGCAGCTCGCCTCAGCCATTCAGAAATCGGGGATGATTTTGCTGGATGATTTCTCCGACCTGGTGTTAAAAACCCAGGACCTGTGCAGCCAGCAGCAGGATTGCGTGCGCCTGAAAAACGCGCTGGTCAATCTGGGTAATGCGAAAGATTGGGATACATTGATTCATCGTGCGGATTCCGGTCGCCTGAATGGCATGAACGTGTTGCTGCGCCCGGTTAGCGCTGAGGCGTTGGAAAACCTGGTTAACACCGCTACCTCCACCTTCTTCTCGCGTGAAACACGCCGCGCAGCGGAAAACCTTAACAGCCCGCCACCGGGTGGTTTTCTGATCATCAGCGATGAAGGTCGTCAGTTGGTCAATCAGCCACAGCCATCCGTTCCCTTGTTTGATCTGGATGCCCCCTCGCAATGGCGCGAGCTGCAACATATGTCCGGCATGCTGCTGCACACCCCCTTCACCGCCAGCGGCATCATTACCAGCATCACCACCGATGCCAATGGCACCCGTCATATCGCGCTGCATAATGAACCGGATGCCCTGGCGCAGTGGCGCTATCTCGGCACCGCCTTGTTGATGGTGGTCCTGGCCGGTTGCGCATTGATTAATGGGCTGCTGGCGATGCGTCGCGTCCATCGCAATCGCCTGCGGATGGCCGAGATTCAGCAATACTACGACAAATGTTTTAACCACAATCTCAGTACTATGCAGAGCGTGCGCTCACTGTTCTGAGCCTTTCCCTTCTGTGCTACCCTGTCGCCCTGTTTTCAGGGCGGGGAAAAAACATGCAAGTTACGCTTAACTGGACCGGTATCGATACCGTGCTGCTGGATATGGACGGCACCTTGCTCGATCTCGCTTTTGATCGCCACTTCTGGCTGGAACATGTCCCGGAAACCCTGAGCCGCCAGCGCGCCATCACGCTGACCGAAGCGCATCAACTGATTCGGGAAAAATATCACGCCGTTGCGCATACGCTAAACTGGTACTGTCTGGATTATTGGTCGCAGGAACTGGCATTGGATATCCGCGCCATGACCTTCGCACAGCGCGATCGCGCCGCTTTGCGCGAGGATACGCTGCCGTTTTTGCAGGCTCTGCGTGCGGCAGGAAAACGTACCATCCTGCTGACCAATGCCCATCCTTACAATCTGGACGTCAAACTGGCGCAGACCGGATTGGCTGCCCACCTTGATTTATTACTTTCTACCCATACCTTTGGGTATCCGAAAGAGGACCAGCGTCTCTGGCAAGCGGTACAGCAGCAAACCGGCTTCAATAATGCGCGCACGCTGTTTATTGACGACAGCGAACCGATTCTGGATGCCGCAACGCGTTGGGGCATCGGTTGGTGTTTAGGCGTCAGCAATCCGGACTCAGGCCAGCCGGATCAATCTTTCAGCCGTCATCCGGCAGTGCGAGATTATCGGGAGCTACTGGAGACGCTGCGTTAAATCAGGAGCCGCAATGAAAGAAAAAATCAGCGAAGGCGTGCGCCTCGACAAATGGCTGTGGGCGGCGCGCTTTTACAAAACCCGTGCCATCGCACGCGAGATGATTGAAGGCGGTAAGGTGCATTACAACGGCCAGCGCAGTAAACCCAGTAAGCTGGTGGAGCTGGATGCAGAGCTGACGCTACGTCAGGGCAATGATGAGCGCACCGTCATTATCACCGCCATCAGCGATCAGCGTCGCCCGGCCACTGAAGCCCAGGCGCTGTATGCTGAAACGGCTGTCAGCATTGAGAAACGGGAAAAGCTGGCGCTGGCACGCAAGATGAACGCGCTCAGTATGCCGCACCCGGATCGCCGCCCGGATAAGAAGGAGCGCCGCGATCTGATGAAATTTAAATTGTCGGGCGATGAATAAGTCGCGCCCCAACGAGAGAAAACCTATGTCTGTTCAAGATCAACTGCATCGTTATCTGTTTGAAAATGTGGCCGTGCGCGGCGAGCTGGTGAATGTCTCCCAAACCTGGCGCGACATCGTGGAAAACCACGACTACGCTGAGCCGGTGAAAAACCTGATGGGCGAACTGCTGGTGGCCACCAGCCTGCTGACCGCAACGCTGAAATTCGAGGGTGATATTACCGTGCAGTTGCAGGGCGATGGCCCATTGTCGCTGGCAGTGATCAACGGTAACAACCGTCAGGAGCTGCGCGGCGTGGCTCGCGTGAAGGAAGAGATCGCCCCTGGCAGCAGCCTGAAGCAGATGGTTGGCAATGGTTATCTGGTGATCACCATCTCCCCGGAGAAAGGTGAGCGTTATCAGGGCGTCGTCGGTCTGGAAGCCGATACGCTGGCCGGTTGCCTGGAAGATTACTTTATGCGTTCTGAGCAGTTGCCGACTCGCCTGTTTATTCGTACCAATGAAAAAGGTGCCGCCGGTATCCTGTTGCAGGTACTGCCTGCCCAGGAACCGCATCTCGACGACTTCAACCATCTGGCAACCCTGACCGAAACCGTGAAAAGTGAAGAGTTGATTGAGATGTCTGCGACTGACGTTCTGTGGCGTCTCTACCACCAGGAAGAAGCGACGGTGTTCGATCCGACCACGGTCAGTTTCAAATGCACCTGCTCACGCGAACGCTGCGGCGAAGTATTGAAAACGCTGCCAATTGAAGAGGTCGATGAGATCCTCGAAGAAGACGGTGAGATCGACATGCACTGCGACTATTGCGGCGCACATTACGTTTACGATGCGGTCGATATCGCAGCCATACGCAATACGCCGACGGGCAGCAGCGATCAACTGCATTAAGGGTTATCCGGGCGGCCAGCCGCCCTTTTACATCCCCTTCATTTTCAAAGAAATTACCTTCTTTTCCCTAACTTTAGTTTCATAAGTGGCATATTTATCCGCTTAACACGCCCTGAGTCGCATTTCTGACTGACAAGCCTTTTCCGGCCCGCCAACTCGGGTACACTGCGCGCGATCATCCTCGGCCCCTGACCGGGCCGACCTGCAGGATCATCTTTCATAATTACAAATAGAACAGACCCCGATGAGGAGCATTCACATGCGCGTTAACGGCCTGACATCGCACGATCTTGCCGCTTTGGGCATCAATGGCACTACGGAAGTGGTGTACAACCCTGATTTCGATACTCTGTTTCAGGAGGAAACGCGCCCCGAACTGGAAGGTTTTGCGCGGGGCATCCTGACGCAAAGCGGGGCTATCGCTGTCGATACCGGTATTTTCACCGGTCGATCCCCCAAAGATAAATACATCGTGCGTGATGACACCACGCGCGACACGTTGTGGTGGAACGACACCGGCGAAGGCAAGAATGACAACCAGCCACTCTCAACAGAAACCTGGCAGGCGCTGAAGCAGTGCGTAACTGAACAGTTATCGGGCAAGCGTCTGTTTGTGGTTGATGCATTCTGTGGTGCCAATCCGGATACGCGCCTCAGCGTGCGCTTCGTGATGGAAGTGGCGTGGCAGGCGCACTTTGTCAAAAACATGTTTATCCGCCCGAGCGACGCAGAGCTGGCACAGTTCACGCCCGACTTCGTGGTGATGAACGCCGCTCAATGCACTAACCCGAACTGGCAGGCTCAGGGGTTGCATTCAGAAAACTTTGTCGCCTTTAACCTGACCGAACGCATGCAGTTGATTGGCGGTACCTGGTACGGCGGTGAGATGAAGAAGGGCCTGTTTGCCATCATGAACTATCTGCTGCCGCTGAAAGGCATTGCCTCGATGCACTGCTCAGCCAACGTGGGCAAATCCGGCGATGTGGCGGTATTCTTCGGCCTTTCTGGCACAGGAAAAACCACGCTGTCGACCGATCCGGATCGTCAACTGATCGGTGATGATGAACACGGCTGGGATGATGACGGCGTCTTCAACTTTGAAGGGGGCTGCTACGCGAAAACCATCAACCTGTCGGCCCAGGCCGAGCCGGAGATCTACAACGCGATTCGCCGTGATGCGTTGCTGGAAAACGTGGTGGTACGCGGTGATGGCAGTGTCGATTATGCCGACGCCAGCAAAACCGAAAACACCCGCGTCTCCTATCCGATTGAGCATATTGAAAACATCGTGCGTCCGGTTTCCAAAGCGGGCCATGCGAAGCGGGTGATTTTCCTCACCGCCGATGCCTTCGGGGTGCTGCCGCCAGTCTCGCGTTTAACACCAGAACAGACGCAGTACCATTTCCTGTCAGGCTTTACCGCCAAACTGGCCGGTACGGAACGCGGCGTCACTCAGCCGACCCCCACCTTTTCTGCCTGTTTTGGTGCCGCATTTCTCACCCTGCATCCAACGCAGTACGCCGAGGTGCTGGTAAAACGTATGGAAGCAGCAGGCGCACAAGCGTATCTGGTGAATACGGGCTGGAACGGCAGTGGCAAACGTATTTCGCTGAAGGAGACGCGCGCCATCATCAATGCGATTCTGGCGGGTGAACTGGATGATGTGGAGACGCAGACGCTGCCGATCTTTAATCTGCAAATCCCCACCACCCTGGCCCAGGTGAGCGACGAGATTCTGGATCCTCGCGCCAGCTGGTCCAGCCCGAACGCATGGCAGGAAGCGGCACAGGATCTGGCACAGCGTTTTATCAACAACTTCGGAAAATACACAGACAACGCTGCCGGGGCCACGTTGGTGCAGGCGGGTCCACAACTGCCGTAAAACGTACTCGTAGCGACGCGATTTATCGCGCACGTTGACAGTAAAGGTCAAAGGCGCGCGATGAATCGCGCCGCTGCGTCAGACGTTATGGTTGCTGTTGACCAGCGCGGTTCCGGTTCCCGGTACGGGCAGCCAGGCGCGGATGCGCAGGCCCCCGCGCTCGCTGACACCAATCTCCAGCGAGCCGTCATGCGCATCAATAATACGTTGCACAATCGCCAACCCAAGACCGGTGCCGCTGGTGCTTCGGGCACTGTCGCCGCGAACAAAAGGCTGGAACAGATGCTGCAACTGTTCCGGCTTAATCCCCGGACCGTCATCTTCGACCTGGAACCAGGCGCGATTCAGCTCCTGACCGCTGCTGACTTTAATCCAACCATTGCCGTAGCGTGCCGCATTCACTACCAGATTCGCCACTGCCCGTTTAATCGACAGCGGATTGATATCCAGTATCAACTCCTCTGGCATCACCGCGTTCTCAATCTCGCGCTCGTAGCCACTTTCCGCTGCAACCACTTCACCCAGCACGCTATTCAGATCGGCGCGCTCAGTCTGCATTTCCTGGCCGGTACGCAGATAGTCGATAAACTGCTCGATAATCGCATTGCACTCCTCGATATCTTTGTTGATCGACTCCGCCAGATAGCCATCTTCCTCGCTCATCATCTCGGTGGCGAGACGAATACGCGTCAACGGGGTGCGCAGATCGTGACTGACACCCGCCATCAGTAAGGTGCGGTCATCGGCTAATTGCTTCACACCCGCGGCCATCTGGTTAAAGGCCCGTGTCACCGAACGCACTTCGGATGCGCCATACTCACGCAATGGAGGGGGAATAATTCCTTTACCCACCTGCAAAGCGGCATGTTCAAGGTCAACCAGCGGTCGGTTCTGAATCCGGATAAACAGCCAGGCTCCACCTATCGCCAGGAGCATAATCGCCAGCGTGTAGCGGAACAGCGGTGAAAAATCGCCCTGGTGAATTTCGGTCAACGGCACGCGAACCCAGATATCGGGAGACAACCAGGTTTTCAGCCACACCACCGGGGAGTTTTTATTTACCTCAACCCGCACATCAGTTGGCCCGCCAAGCTGCTGCGCCATCTGCTCACTGAGAAACTCGTAATGCTGTGCCCAGCGCAACCCACTCTCTTCCGCGGCCGCATTGGTATACAGCGAAATGCCCAGTTCACGATAGATTTCACGCCGGAAGGCCGGTGGCACCTCCAGCTGGGTACCATCCTCCAGTTGCAGGCGGTCCGTCATCAGCATACGAACTTCATAAGCGAGGACTTTGTTGAACTGCTGCAAACTGGGAAGAATGGCGAAATTGAGCACCACCAGATAGGTCGTTACCAGGCTGACGAACAGCAAGGTAACGATCAATAACAGGGTGCGGGCAAACGAACTGCGAGGTGAGAAGCGCAATCGCCTCATGCTTTACTGCCGTCCGGAACGAAGACGTAGCCAAGACCCCAAACGGTCTGAATGTAACGCGGATGTGCCGGATCTTCTTCTACCATGCGGCGCAGACGGGAAATCTGCACGTCGATAGAACGTTCCATCGCGCTGTATTCACGACCACGCGCCAGGTTCATCAGCTTATCGCGGGACAGCGGTTCACGCGGATGGCTAACCAACGCTTTAAGCACAGCGAATTCCCCACTGGTGAGCGGCATCGGCTCATCTTCACGGAACATTTCACGCGTACCAAGGTTCAGTTTGAATTTACCAAACGCAATCACCGCTTCTTCCTGAGACGGTGCGCCCGGCAATTCATTGGCCTGACGACGCAGCACGGCACGGATACGCGCCAGCAGCTCACGCGGGTTGAAAGGTTTCGGAATATAGTCGTCAGCGCCGATTTCCAGCCCAACGATACGGTCCACTTCTTCCCCTTTCGCCGTAACCATAATGATCGGCATCGGGTTGCTTTGGCTACGCAGGCGGCGGCAAATTGACAGGCCATCTTCGCCCGGCAGCATCAGGTCAAGGACCATCAGATGGAAAGATTCGCGGGTTAACAGACGATCCATTTGCTCGGCGTTGGCAACGCTGCGCACCTGAAAGCCCTGTTCGGTGAGATAGCGTTCGAGCAACGCGCGCAAACGCATATCATCATCGACGACCAGAATTTTGTAGTTCTCTTGCATGTTCAACTCCCAAAGGCGCCATTGCCTGAGCCAATATTGTTAAAAAAAGATGCCTTACAGTGACAGTCATTAATGGTTTATATTCTAGCCGAAATTGTTACAAAGCATATTAAACAGCAGCTTATCTTTAATTTCACCGCATAATTGTGGCGCATTTCGCGCTTTTTGCTCGGCTGATCAATATGTTTAAGGGATCTCTGAAAAATCAGCGCATTTTATGATTGTTGCTGGCTCTGCCTTCCTGACGGCCTTTTTTGTACACATTCCTGTTGAGAATAGGCCATCGAACCCTGCCGGGGGGATAAAATGTGGCGTTTGTTTATTACGCCGCCCTTACGCTCTCGGATGAATCCCACCCCGAATATGAAATAAAGACCATCATTAAATAAAGCAATAAAAATCAATCATTAACATCCACTTTCTTCTCCCGACACAATCTCCGACACTGCCCTCATGGCGGGTGAAATTGCGTTCATGTGGAGAGAAAGAAGATGAAAAAAATCGCCGTTCTGCTGGGCATATTGATCCTGACGGGCTTCACCCAGGCTAAGGCCGCAACTGCCATCGGTGAAGCCGCCGGTATGCAGGCATCCACAAACGCAAAAGGCACCTCAGAAGCGATCGGGGTTGGTGCCCTTGCCGCATTATTGGGTGTTGCCTTAGCCTCCGCAGGCGGCGGAGGTCATGGCACCAACACCTCGACTTCGACCACCACAACCACGATGCCCGCTAAGTAATGAAATCAGGCGCGGCAGGAACGCGGCGCCTTCCTTGTTGTTTACCAGCCCTTTCGCCACCGGAGAATAAGTGTCACCCCCGGCTTTCTTACAAAAGCTATTATTCTCCGCCTCTTTTTTCTTCCGCGTCTCGCAGATACTCGATACGGTTCACAAACCACAACTTTTGGCCTTCCGGCGTATTCACCGTCACTTCGTCATCGACTTCTTTCTTGATCAAGGCGCGCGCCATTGGCGAATCAATCGAGATGTAATCCTTTACCTCACCATAAATTTCATCCGGGCCGACAATACGAAAGCGTTTTACTTCGCCCTGCTCATTCTCCACCTCGACCCAGGCGCCAAAAAACACCTTCCCCTCCTGTTGCGGGGCGTAATCGACGATCTTCAGTTCTGCCAAACATTTGCGCAGATAGCGCACGCGGCGGTCGATTTGCCGCAGCAGACGTTTGTTATAGGTGTAATCGGCATTTTCCGAGCGATCGCCCAGGCTAGCGGCCCAGGAGACAATTTTGGTGATTTCCGGACGCTTTTCATTCCACAAATGATCGTGCTCAGCACGCAGTTTGTTATAGCCCTCGCGGGTAATCAGTTGGGTTTTCATAGCGTCAACTCGTGATACAGGTCTGATTTAGCATAGTGGAGGCTAACAATATGCGACCAGCCGAACATCAGCAAGGTAAGCGCGATGTTCTGCGCGCCGCATTCAGAAAATGACGGATTCACCTGCCGCCGTCTGGCAATTTTCAGCCTCAGCCCGTATAACTGTCCCCTGTTTCTTAACCCCGTGTAAGCAAGACAGTAACTGATGATGAAAGATTCGCTGAGCCAGATTATCGCAAGTGAGCTGAAGGCGCGTGACGAACAGGTTGACGCCGCCATCCGCTTGCTTGACGAAGGGAATACCGTGCCGTTTATCGCGCGCTATCGTAAGGAAGTCACCGGCGGACTGGATGATACCCAGTTGCGTCAGCTGGAGAGCCGTCTTGGCTATCTGCGTGAGCTGGAAGAGCGCCGCCAGTCGATTCTGAAATCTATCGACGAACAGGGCAAACTCACCGCCGACCTCGCCAGCGCCATTAATGGCACCCTCAGCAAAACTGAGCTGGAAGACCTTTACCTGCCGTATAAACCGAAGCGTCGCACCCGTGGACAGGCAGCCATTGAGGCCGGTCTGGAACCGCTGGCCGACACGCTGTGGCAAGACCCGTCGCACGATCCTGAGCAACTGGCTGCCGGCTATGTCGATGCCGACAAAGGTGTCGCCGATGTGCGCGCCGCGCTGGATGGCGCACGCTATATCCTGATGGAACGTTTCGCCGAAGACGCCACGCTGCTGGCGAAAGTGCGTGATTATCTGTGGAAAAACGCCCACCTGGTTTCACGCGTGGTTGAAGGCAAAGAGGAAGAAGGTGCGAAGTTCCGCGACTACTTCGATCATCACGAAGCACTCAGCACCGTGCCTTCACACCGTGCGCTGGCGATGTTCCGTGGCCGCAATGAAGGTGTGCTGCAACTGTCGCTGAATGCCGACCCGCAATTTGACGAAGCACCGCGCGAAAGCCACGGTGAAACGCTGATTGCCAGCCACCTGAATCTGCGTCTGAATAACGCCCCGGCAGACAGCTGGCGTAAAGCGGTAGTGAGCTGGACGTGGCGTATCAAGGTATTGCTGCATCTGGAAACTGAACTGATGGGCACCGTGCGCGAACGCGCCGAAGATGAAGCCATCAACGTCTTTGCCCGTAACCTGCACGACCTGCTGATGGCGGCACCGGCAGGCATGCGTTCCACGATGGGCCTCGATCCCGGCCTGCGTACCGGTGTGAAAGTGGCGGTGGTCGATGCCACCGGCAAACTGGTCGCGACCGATACCATCTATCCGCATACCGGACAGACCGCCAAAGCGGCGACCGCTGTCGCAGCGCTGTGCGCCAAACATCAGGTTGAGCTGGTGGCGATTGGCAACGGCACCGCATCGCGTGAGACTGAACGTTTCTTCCTTGATGTGCAGAAACAATATCCGCAGATCAAAGCGCAGAAAGTGATTGTCAGCGAAGCCGGTGCTTCGGTCTATTCCGCCTCAGAACTGGCCGCGCTGGAATTCCCGGACCTCGACGTCTCGCTGCGTGGTGCGGTTTCCATCGCTCGCCGTTTGCAGGACCCGCTGGCTGAGCTGGTGAAGATCGATCCCAAATCTATCGGTGTCGGCCAGTACCAACATGACGTCAGCCAGAGCCAACTGGCGAAGAAACTGGATGCGGTGGTGGAAGACTGCGTGAACGCCGTGGGGGTTGATCTCAACACCGCCTCGGTGGCGCTGCTGACCCGTGTGGCCGGTTTAACCCGCATGATGGCGCAGAACATTGTCAGCTGGCGTGACGAGAATGGCCGCTTCCAGAACCGTCAGCAGTTGCTGAAAGTCAGCCGTCTCGGCCCGAAAGCCTTTGAACAATGCGCAGGCTTCCTGCGTATCAATCACGGTGACAACCCGCTGGATGCCTCCACCGTCCACCCGGAGGCTTATCCGGTAGTTGAGCGCATTCTGGCAGCCACCGAGCAGGCGCTCGGTGAACTGATGGGTAATCCGGGTAGCTTGCGGAATCTCAGCGCGCGTGATTTCACCGATGAGCGCTTCGGTCTGCCTACCGTCACCGACATTATCAAAGAACTGGAAAAACCAGGCCGCGACCCACGTCCTGAGTTCAAAACCGCGCAGTTTGCAGAAGGCGTGGAGACACTCAATGACCTGTTACCCGGCATGGTGCTGGAAGGTGCTGTCACCAACGTCACCAACTTTGGCGCTTTTGTCGATATTGGCGTGCATCAGGATGGCCTGGTTCATATTTCATCGCTGTCGGATAAGTTTGTCGAAGATCCGCACCAGGTCGTCAAAGCCGGTGATATCGTCAAAGTTAAAGTGATGGAAGTTGACCTGCAACGTAAGCGTATTGCCCTTACCATGCGTCTGGACGAGCAGCCGGGCGAGAACAATGCGCGCGGTGGTGGCAACCGCAGTGCCGATAAAGAGTCGGCACGCCCGACACAGGCGAATAAGGGCCGGGCCAAACCGGCCAGTCAGCCTGCCGGTAACAGCGCAATGGGCGATGCACTGGCTGCCGCCTTCGGCAAAAAACGCTAACCCCTGCGTTAAAAAGCGCGGTGGCCGCCAGGCCATCGCGTACATCAGGTTGATAAATCGTCCCATCCAGCTACGCTGAAAAAATCCGTGTGAAAAAATGACCCTCCGCGTGGCACAGCGATCTGATGGATATTATCAACGCCTTACTTGATGAGATTTATGCAGGCACTTTCCCTGTGGCGGCTCGTGAGCGTCTGCTTTCCCACATACGTGCGGCACGGGATACGGTCAAAATCCCACGGAAACCGCGCTGGGATGAGAAAGATGTGGTGCTGATTACCTACGCCGACCAATTGCGTGAACCAGATGTCCCTACCCTTGCCACCTTCTCGCGTTTTTATCAGCAACATTTGCAAGACACATTTTCTCTGGTCCATCTGCTGCCGTTCTTTCCTTATTCATCGGATGATGGTTTTTCGGTTATCGACTATCACCAGGTCAACCCGATTTGCGGCGACTGGCAGCATGTCGCGGCGCTACACACCCATACCCGGCTGATGTTCGATTTTGTTTGCAACCATATGTCAGCGCACAGCAGTTGGTTTCGCCATTTTCTGGCGCAGGACCCCGGCTGGGATGACTTTTTTATCAGCATGCCACCCGCCACCGATCTCAGTGCCGTGACCCGGCCTCGCACCTCGCCGCTGCTGACGCCATTCGAAATGGCGGATGGCGCAACGCGCTATATCTGGACCACCTTCAGCGCTGATCAGATTGACCTCAACTTCGCCAACCCGGAAGTCCTCATCCGTATGGTCAACGTGTTGCTCGATTATCTGAAGAAAGGCGCCGACTACGTGCGCCTCGATGCGGTGGGTTATATGTGGAAAACGCCTGGCACCAACTGTATCCACCTGCCCAAGACTCATCAGCTGGTGAAATTATTTCGCGCGATTGCCAACGTGGTCGCGCCGGGTACGGTGATCGTCACAGAAACCAATGTGCCGCACAAAGACAATATCAGTTACTTTGGCAACGGCCACGACGAAGCGCAGATGGTATATCAATTTTCCCTGCCGCCGTTGGTGCTGCATGCCATTCATTCCAGCTCCGGCCGCGCGCTGCGTCAGTGGGCCAGCACGCTGGACACCGGTAGCGGTGATACCACCTTTTTTAACTTTCTCGCCTCACATGATGGCATTGGCCTCAATCCCGCGCGCGGTATTTTATCGGAAGTAGAAATTGTGGCGTTGGTGCGTGACCTGGCGCTGGAAGGGGCGCTGGTTTCTTACAAAAACAATCCGGATGGCACCACCAGCCCGTATGAAATTAACGTTACCTATCTGGATGCGCTAAATCGTCAGGACGACGATGACAACACGCGACTACGCCGTTTCCTGCTGGCACATGCCATCCTGTTGGCCTTTCCCGGCGTGCCTGCCATCTATATTCAAAGCATCCTCGGTTCACGTAACGACAACGAAGGCGTGCATGTCGCCGGGCACAACCGTGCCATCAATCGCGAGAAGTTCAGTGTGCGTGATATGGAACAGTTGCTGAGCGGCGGCAATGCGCTTCGTCAGCAGGTGTTTGAACGCCTGAGCGCGCTGATTCAACTGCGCACACGTCAACCTGCGTTCCATCCCGACAATCCGATGACATTATTCGACAGCGATAACGCGTTGTTGGTCCTGCGTCGTCACCAGCCCGATAACCAGGAAGCGGTTCTTTGCGTATTTAATCTTAGCGGTCGCGAGATTGAGACGATGTTGCCGCAGGCTCGGCAATTTCACGATTTAATCAATGGTGGGAATATTGATGGCAACCAGTCGGTGCGACTGGCTGCCTGGCAATTTATGTGGCTGAAGGGTTAATTATTTATACACATCCGCGACGGCACTGAACTTGCCATGTTCACGGCCCGCAATCACCAGAAAATATTTTCCGCCCTTCTCATCCGCCAGTTTTGACAACTCTTTTTTGGCATCCATCGGCGAGGTGGTTTCTGCCGTGGTGGTCACCGTACCGATTTTCTCCAGATTCATTTTCTGCACTTCTTCTTTAGTCACCTCTTTGGCTGCCAGTGCCGAAAAGGAAATCGCGCCCATCACCATCGCCGCCACAACCGTGTTGATAACTTTCATGTAATCATCCTCAGTTATTATTTGATTTGCAGAGATGTCGGCAGGAAGTTGATTGCAGAGGTAAAGCATTCCTGCCCACCCGGAAAGTATTGACCTTTCCGGGAGAATTGCCAGCTAGCGCGGCAGACGGTCACTAAAGCTAAGAATATGCTGACAAAATGCTTCCGGGTGCGAGATGAATGGCGCATGGGCCGCTTTCTCCATCACCACCGATGGCGATTGTGGCCAGCGCACATCCAGTTCTGCCGCGATACGACGAGGCACCAGTCCGTCCAGATAGCCATACAGGCGCAGGAATGGCAGCTGGAGAGCATCCAGCGACGCACGCAAATCACAGTGACGCAGAATCTCCAGACCGCCTTCCAGTACCGCCACTGACGGCATTGGCTGCGATAACACCACTTCTTTCAGTTGGCGAGCATCCTGGCGCGCGCTTTCCGTTCCCAGCGTCTGCAAAGCCAGAAAACGTTCCACGGTGCGTTGAAAATCATTACTTAATTGCTGCTGAAAGCCATGCAGCGTTTCCGGCTTAATACCGGGCCATTCTTCGCTGGCGGTAAAGCATGGCGACGAAGCCACACTGATCAGCCCCCGAATGGATTCCGGCACCGTAAGCGCCAGTTGACTGGCGACCAGACCACCCAGCGACCAACCCAGCAGCAGGCTGCGTTCCGGCAAATGCTCCACCAGATGCTGTGCCATAGCGGGCAGTGTCATGGCACCAAATCCCTGGCTGCGACCAAAACCCGGTAGATCGACCAGGTGCAAGCGAAAATGCGGACTGAGTCGCGGAATGATGTTTTGCCACACTTCGGCATTCAATCCCCAGCCGTGCAGCAGCACAAGATCGCAATCCCCCGTGCCGGTGGTGTGCCACCAGATCGAACTCATCGGTTATTATCCTGAAAGTGAAAAGGAGGTTGCTATGCTATCAATCCCTGCCCTGTGTTGGCTATGCCGTTTGCCGCTACGCATGGCGCAACACGGTCTGTGCAACGGGTGTTTGCGTCAGTTGCCGGTGTTACCCGAACTTTGCCCACGCTGTGGCCTGCCCGCCCGTGCCGATCAGGTTTGTGGGCGCTGCCTGCAACGACCGCCACCGTGGCAACAACTGATCTGCGTCAGCGGTTATCAACCCCCGCTCAGCCACTGGGTTCATCAGTTGAAGTTTTGCCGCGCTACCGCACTCAGGGTGATGCTGGCGCGGCTACTTTTGCTAAAGTGGTTAGCCATGCGGCGATGTTATGGGCTTCCCCGACCAGATATCATCTTCAGCGTGCCCCTGCATCAGCGTCGCCACTGGCGACGTGGCTACAATCAGGCGTCGCTGTTGGCGCAACCGCTGGCGCGCTGGCTAAGTTGTGACTACAGGGAAGGCATAAGTCGCGTACGTCAGGCTGCGGTGCAGCATGAGCTGAGCGCATCGGCGCGTAAAAAGAACCTGCGCGGCGCGTTTCAGCTTGAAATCCCGGTAGAGGGACGCCATATCCTGCTTATCGACGATGTGGTGACCACCGGCAGTACGGTGGCTGAAATCAGCCGCATGTTGCAGGCCGCAGGCGCGGCCAGCGTACAGATTGGATGCCTTTGCCGTACCTTGTAGAGCGTCGGCGTTGGGCGTATTATAACCAACTAAATTAGTCAACTATTGAGCAATCGCCATGATCCGTATTACTGATGCTGCCCAAGAGCACTTCTCAAAACTTCTGTCAAAACAGGAAGATGGCACCCAGATCCGCGTATTCGTGATTAACCCGGGTACACCAACCGCCGAGTGTGGCGTATCTTACTGCCCGCCCGATGCCGTTGAAGCGACGGATACCGAGCTGAAGTTTGAAAAGCTGTCAGCCTATGTTGACGAGCTGAGCGCCCCTTACCTGGAAGACGCGGAAATTGACTTCGTCACTGACAACCTCGGTTCCCAGCTGACGTTGAAAGCGCCAAACGCCAAAATGCGTAAAGTCTCTGACGATGCGCCAATGGTAGAACGCGTGGAATACCTGTTGCAGGCACAGATCAACCCGCAGCTGGCAGGCCACGGGGGTCGCGTTTCACTGATGGAAATCACCGATGACGGTTACGCCATTCTGCAATTTGGCGGCGGCTGCAACGGTTGTTCGATGATTGACGTGACGCTGAAAGACGGTATCGAGAAAGAGCTGCTGGCAGCCTTCCCGGAACTGAAAGGCGTGCGCGATCTGACCGAGCACCAGCGCGGCGAGCACTCCTACTACTGATTCCCAACGCGCGACCGCGACCCGACGCTGTCGCGCGTTAAACCCGCTTCCTGCCGATACTCACAGCCTTCAGCAATCGTTGCACTTCCCCCTCTGCAAACATCGCCTCCAGCGTGGTACTGAGCTTACGACGCCAGTTAGGATACTGTTCAACTGTGCCTGGCACATTCACCGGTGAGTCCATACCCAACCAATCTTCCGGTTGCAGGCCCAGCAACGCGCTGTCGGTAGCCGTCAGAAAACGGTGCATCGCCAGATTGAGCGCGGGTGACATCCCCCGATTGGCCGCCTGTTTACCGCTGGGTTTGGCTAACGCCCCGGCCTGATGCAATGCATCCAGCAGCGCCTGCTTCTGTTTTTCCCGCTGCTGCTGCAATGACTGCAACACGCTTTCACCAGGATACAACCCGAGCTTATTTCCCAGCAGCAAGTCACCCGCCTCCCAGAATCCGGTCAGGGTTGGCAGATCGTGGGTGCTGGCACTGGCAATTGACTGGCGCGGATACTCCTCTGGCTGACGATAACGCCCATCACGATGTTGCTCAAACCACAACACCTTCCATGAAAAGATGCCGCTGTTGCGCAGCAGGCTGACAATCTCAGCAGGTACCGTACCGAGATCTTCACCAATGACCATGCAACGATGGCGCTGACTTTCCAGCGCAAGGATCGCCAGCAGGTCCTGCACCGGATAAGCGACATAGGCCCCTTTATCCGCCGTCTCACCCCAGGGAATCCACCACAGGCGCAGCAACCCCATCACATGATCGATACGCAACGCGCCGCAATCGCGCATGTTGGCTCGCAGCAGATCGATGAACGGTTGATAGCCGCGCGCACGCATTACATGAGGATCGAGCGGCGGCAGCGACCAGTTTTGCCCGAGTGGACCGAGGCGGTCTGGCGGTGCCCCAACCGACGCACCTAACTTGTAGAGCTGAGGATCCTGCCAGGTTTCTGCACTGCCCTGGGCCACACCGACCGCCAGATCGCGATACAACCCTACCGCCATCCCCAACTGCTGGCTACGCTGCCAGCACTGCGCAAATTGCTGCTGCGCCAGCCACTGCAACCAGCTCCAGAACTGAATCTCGTCCTCATGCTGCATACACCATTGCTGGACCTCGGTCTGCTGCGCATTGCGCCAGCCTTCTGGCCAACCCGTCCAGCCCCACGCCTGTTGATCGTCGGTGTGCCGTTCTGCCTGAATGCCGTCAAACGCGGCCTGGTAGCGCAGGTGCTCGCCCCCCTCCACCACAAACTGCTGAAACGCATCCTGCTGGACGCCATGCCGACGAAATGCCTGCCATGCGAGACGTAGCGCGTGGATTTTCAGCTCTGCCACCGTGCTGTAGTCCACCCATTCGCTGACGCGGGCTTTCTCCAGCATCCGCCGCGTTTTGGCGCTGTTCCACCAGCGCTGCGCCGCGTGGCTTTGCTGGAAATCTGTCAGTTGGCTGACATCGATATACAGCACGTTCAACCAGCGGCGTGAGGTGGGACTATAGGGGCTGGCCATCTCTGGCTGTGCCGGGTAAAGCGCGTGCAGCGGATTGAGCCCAACGAAATCACCCCCCTGTGCCGCCACCTGTTCCAGCATGCGCTCCAGATCGCCAAAATCCCCCATGCCCCAGTTGTGTTCGGAACGCAGGGTATAGAGCTGAACCAGCGCCCCCCAACGTTTTTCACCTTGCTCCAATGGCGCAGGCAGGTAACAACGGCGCGGGGCGAGGATGATACGGGTCTGCCACTGCTGGCGGCCTTTACGCAAGATAAGCTGATGGTAGCCCTGTGGTAACCGGGGAGGCAGCGTCAACGGTTCGCCCCCCTGCACGCTGCCGTGAAATTGCTTACCTTGTTCGGAAATCAACTGCCAGTGGAATTCGCCACTGCCTTGCGGCGTCACTTGGCGCTGCATCCGTCCACTGAATACCTGGACCGGCGGTAACGGCGGTGCTTTGCCCGTTGGCGCGTCCATCATCGCCAACAGCGCCCGCTTGGTGTCATCACTGATGGTTGCAGGCTCGCCGTTGGCATTGATAAAACGCAGTGCGATGCCCGCAGCCTGTGCGGCTTGATCCAACTTGTTCAACGTCATTGCTGCTCCTGAATCGCGTAAGGCACATTCGGTAGCGGCGCGATTTATCGTGCAAAATCAATCAGCGCGATAAATCGCGCCGCTACGAGACGTGCAGGTTTACCGTTTCGCCTGCCAGATGCGTTTCTGGTAATCACGGATAGAGCGATCGGAGCTGAACATCCCATTGCGGGCAGTATTGAGGATGGCCGCTTTGGTCCAGGCTTCCTGATCCTTCCACAGTGCCTCAACGCGCTGTTGCGCCTCGACGTAAGCATCGAAATCGGCCAACACCAGCCAGGGATCGCCGTTTTTCGTCAGGCTGTTTAGCAACAAATCAAAGGCGTGTTTGTCGCCATCGCTGAATTTGCCCTTTTCCAGTTCTTTCAACAGCCCGTCGAGATGTTTATTGGCCTTACGCAGTTTTTTCGGATGGTAACCCTCGGCCTTCAACGCTTTAACCTCATCCACGGTATGACCAAAGATAAAGATATTCTCCTCGCCAACTTCCGCCGCAATCTCAACGTTGGCACCATCCAGCGTACCGATGGTGAGCGCACCATTCAGCGCCAGTTTCATATTGCCGGTGCCGGAAGCTTCATATCCGGCGGTCGAAATCTGTTCGGAGAGATCAGCCGCCGGGATCATCAGTTCAGCGGCGGTAATTCGATAGTCAGGAATAAACACCACCTTCAACTTATCGCCCACCTTCGGGTCGTTATTGACCACCTCAGCGACCTTGTTGATGGCATAGATAATATTTTTTGCCAGGTAATAACCCGGCGCGGCTTTCGCGCCAAACAAGAACACCCTCGGGACAAAGTCAGGATTTTTTGGGTCATCGCGCAGTTGACGGTAGCAATGGAGGATATGCAGCAGGCTGAGATGCTGACGTTTGTATTCGTGCAGGCGTTTGATCTGTACGTCAAACAGCGCCTCGGGATTCACCTGAATGCCGGTCACCTGACGGATGTACTCGGTCAGTTGCTGCTTATTGGCCTGCTTGATTTTGCGGTACTTCTGGCGGAACGCTTTTTTAGCGGCAAAAGGCTCCAGCGCTTTTAGCGCCTCAAGATTGTTGGCCCATTCCACCTGCAATGTCTCGTCAAGCAACGCCGACAACCGTGGGTTACATTGCTGGAGCCAGCGACGCGGGGTGATGCCGTTGGTGACATTATGGAATTTCTTCGGCCAAAGCTGGTGATATTCCGGGAACAGATCTTTCACCACCAACTCGGAATGCAGCGCCGCCACGCCGTTGACGGCGAAGCCACTCACCACACACAAATTGGCCATCCGTACCTGACCCTCCGCAACCACCGCCAGCTTCTGCCACACCGCCTCATCATCCGGCCACTGACGTTGCACCAGTTTCTTCAGACGTCGGTTAATCTCACGGATGATCTGCATATGGCGCGGCAACAAACTGCGCACCAGGCGCTCGTCCCAGCGCTCCAGCGCCTCCGGCATCAGCGTATGGTTGGTATAAGCAAACACGCGGCTGGTGATGTGCCAGGCGTCATCCCAGCTCAGCTGATGTTCGTCCAGCAGCAGGCGCAACATCTCTGGAATCGCAATGGTCGGGTGGGTGTCATTCAGTTGAATCACTTCGTAGTCTGGCAGGTCATGCACCGAACGCCCGGCCAGATGATGCCGCCGCAGAATATCGCCCACCGCGCAGGCACACTGGAAATATTGCTGCATCAGGCGCAGGCGTTTACCTTCCTGATGGTTGTCATTGGGATAGAGCACCTTGGTGAGTTTGGCCGCCTCAATGCCCGACTGCTCCGACTGGAGAAACTTTCCGTCATTGAACAGCGTCAGATCAAACGGGTGATCGCTGGTCGCTTTCCATAACCGCAGCGGTAAGGTCACGCCATTACGATAGCCTACCACCGGCAAATCCCAGGCTTCCCCTTTTAACCAGAAAGCGGGCTGCCAGTACCAACCGCCGTTTTCCGTTTTCTCAACTTTGCCGCCAATACCGACCTGCACATCATGCGCTGCGTTATGGCGAAACCACGGGTAGCGATCGCGCTGCCAGTCATCCGGCGCTTCTTTTTGCTGGCCATCATCAAACGACTGACGAAACAGGCCATATTGATAATTAAGGCCATGCCCCATCGCCGCCTGACCTACGGTGGCCATTGAATCCATATAGCAAGCGGCTAAACGTCCCAGCCCACCGTTACCGAGCGCCGGATCGACCTCTTCTTCCAGTAACTCGCTTAACGAAACCTGATAAGTCGCCAGCGCTTCCTGCACCTCCTGATACCAGCCGAGATTCATCAGGTTGTTGCCGGTCAGACGGCCAATCAGAAATTCCATCGACAGATAATTAACATGGCGCTGGCCTTTGCGTGGTGTCAGTGGGGGTTGCGTCGCCAGCAGCTCCGCCAGCGCAGCGCTTAGCGCCTGCCACCATTGATGCGGCGTCATTTGTTGTGCTGAAGAAAGTCCAAGATATTGCCACTGGCGGGTAAGTGCGGCGTCAAAACGCGCTTTATTGAATTTTTGTTGCGACATATCAATCCCTTCCGAGTCCGGTAACGGTGAAGCGAAATTGGGGAGCGCATGGCCGGATGCTGGCCTGAATGGATAAGTAAAGACGGGTCAGGGGAAAAAAGCGACAGAAAAACAAGGCGGGAGAGAAAAAAACCCGCCTCGTGCAGATTTAGCAGAGTTCGAGTTGTACTTCGTGTTGCTCAATCACCTTCATCACGCTGGCAGGTGGCGTGAGGTCGGTATACAGATAGTCGATCAGGCTCATGTTGCCCAGGTTCACCATCGCGTTGCGACCAAATTTTGAGTGATCCACCACCAGCATCACGCAACGCGAGTTTTCAATGATCGCGCGCTTGGTGCGAACTTCGTGGTAGTCGAACTCCAGCAACGAGCCATCCATATCAATACCGCTGATACCAAGAATGCCGTAATCCAGGCGGAACTGGGAGATAAAGTCGAGGGTGGCTTCCCCCATAATGCCGCCATCGCGGGTACGCACTTCGCCACCGGCAATGATGACGCGGAAATCCGGTTTCGCCATCAGCAGCATCGCGACGTTGAGGTTGTTGGTGACGACACGCAGATTGCTATGATTGAGCAACGCATGCGCCACTGCTTCAGGCGTGGTGCCAATATCGATAAATAATGTCGCCCCATCGGGGATCTGGCTGGCAACGCGCTCGGCAATACGCGCTTTTTCAGCCGACCACATCATTTTTCGGTCCTGCCAGGCGGTATTTTCCGAGCTGGAGGGTAGCGCTGCACCGCCGTGATGACGCTGAATTTTGTTTTGATCGGCCAGATCGTTCAAATCGCGCCTGATGGTCTGTGGGCTGACTTCAAAGTGATCCACCAGCTCTTCCGTGCTGACATATCCCTGACGCCGGACCAGATCGATAATGGCGTCATGACGTTGCGTCTGCTTCACATCTCTCTCCTGTTCACGGCTTGATGCCGCGTTTTTCTTCTTCTGGTATTAACGGCGCACCACTTTCTTACGCGTATCAACAAACGCCATCGCTAACCCAACCAGCAGGCCGGTAACGTGTGCCGCATTGGCAATCGACAGACCAAATGCGCCGTACCAGCCAATAATCAACCACACAATAGCGAACCCCATCAAACCGCGCTCGAGATAAATACCACTTTCGGGATCGCGCTCGCCTCGCAACCAGCAATAACCCATCAACGCATACACCACGCCAGATAAACCGCCAAACAGCACGCCGCTAAATTTAGCCTGCATCCAGCCGGTAAGTAGCGCGGAAATGAGCATGATGACAAATAACTTGCCGCTCCCGAGACGCTTTTCGACTGCCCCGCCGAGATACCACCACCACATCAGGTTGAACAAAATATGCAGCAGGGAAAAATGCAGCAGCGCATGACTGAACCAGCGCCACACCTGGAAATATTGCTGCGGCCCATCAGGCCAGCCCAACCAGCCAAGCAGGGTTTCATCACCGAAAATCTGCATCAGGATAAACACCGCGACACAGGCCATCATCATGCTCATGGTGAGCGGGCCTGCGCGTTCGCGAATGTTCGCCCAAATATGGCTTCGCTCATAACGCAGCCCACTTTCCGTGCTGCCGGTATGCCAGCTGGCGGCCTGATAACGTGGATGGTTGGGATCACGCACGAACTGCGCGAGTTCGTTTTCGACCATATCCAGCTTGCTTTCGTCTTCCAACAGAATGACAAAATGGCTTTCACGTTCAATCGTTAACCTGACGCCACGCGTCGCCATATAGTCCACAAACGCCTGGGCCATGCGCGGATTATTGAACTGGGTAATGCGCATCATGCGGTGCTCTCCGTACCTTTATCAAAAGGCTCACATCGTACCAGTTGTCACCTGAGCCGGAAACGCCGCACGCCAGGCGTCAAATCCCCCATCAATACTGTAGGCCGCACTAAACCCTTGTCCCAGCAGGAACTGCGCGGCACCTTTGCTGCTATTGCCGTGGTAGCACATCACCAGCACTGGCAGGTCATGATTGGCCTGGCTGATAAAATCGGCGAGGTTGTCATTCGACAGGTGTAGCGCACCTGCGGCATGGCCCAGAGAGAAGCTTTGCGGATCGCGGATGTCCACCAGCTGCGCACCTTGTGTCAGATGCTCCTGAGCCTGTAGGACGTTAATACATTCGAAGGTTTCCATGGTTTCTCTCATCACATCGTCACAATTAACGCCTAGTTTACCCTGAGTTGCGAGCGCCATAACCTGATAAAGCATGTGGCTTTGTGTTTTTTTTCCTGCCGGAATGTTAGCTGTATCACGCAAAGATGTTTTTATTAGGTTAACCGCTGGCATCAATGTTGGTTTCCGATTATTATTATGCTCGAAAACGAACATTTAAGAACGATTCCGAACATCGGAGGAGATGACGTGGAAACCAAAGACCTGATCGTTATCGGCGGCGGCATCAACGGTGCCGGCATTGCAGTGGACGCTGCAGGACGCGGACTGTCGGTGCTAATGCTGGAGGCGCGGGATTTGGCCTGTGCAACCTCCTCTGCCAGTTCCAAACTCATTCACGGTGGCCTGCGCTACCTTGAACACTACGAATTTCGCCTGGTGGGCGAAGCGTTGGCGGAGCGTGAAGTGCTGCTGAAAATGGCACCGCATATTGCTTTCCCGATGCGCTTTCGTCTGCCACACCGCCCGCATTTACGCCCGGCTTGGATGATCCGCATGGGCTTGTTTATGTATGACCATCTCGGCAAACGCACCAGCCTGCCGGGTAGCAAAAGTCTGCGTTTTGGCGCGGATTCGGCACTTAAGTCTGAAATCACGCGCGGATTCGAATATTCCGACTGCTGGGTGGATGATGCGCGCATGGTGGTGCTCAATGCTCAGGAAGTGGTGAAACAAGGTGGCGAAGTACGCACCCGTACCCGCGTAACCCGTGCCTGGCGTGAGGCTGGCCTGTGGATGGTGGAAGCCGAAGACATTGATACCGGCAAAACCTACACCTGGCGCGCCAAAGGGCTGGTGAATGCTGCTGGTCCGTGGGTTAAACAGTTCTTTGACGACGGCCTGAAACTGAAATCGCCTTATGGCATCCGTCTGATCAAAGGCAGCCATATTGTGGTGCCGCGCGTACATCGTGAAAAACAGGCCTATATCCTGCAAAACGAAGATCATCGTATCGTGTTTGTCATTCCGTGGATGGATGAGTTCTCAATCATCGGTACCACAGACGTCGAATATAAAGGCGACCCGAAAGACGTGAAGATCGACGATAACGAAATCAACTATTTGCTGAAGGTGTATAACGCGCACTTCAAAAAACAGCTGACGCAGGAAGATATCGTCTGGACCTATTCCGGTGTACGTCCGTTGTGTGACGACGAATCCGATTCACCGCAGGCCATCACCCGCGATTACACGCTGGATGTCCATGACGATAATGGTCAGGCTCCGCTGCTGTCGGTATTTGGCGGCAAGCTGACCACCTACCGTAAGCTGGCGGAACACGCGCTGGAAAAACTGGCGAAGTATTATCCGAACGCTGGCCCGGCCTGGACCAAAAATGCGGTGCTGCCGGGAGGCAATATCGCCGGTTCGCGCGAAGATTACGCCGCCAGCCTGCGTCGCCGCTATCCATTTATCAGCGAAGGTATGGCGCGTCATTATGCCCGCACCTTTGGCAGCAACACCGAAGTGTTGCTGGAAGGTGCACAGAGTCTGGAAGATCTCGGCGAGAATTTCGGTCATGAGTTTTATGAGGCCGAACTGCGTTATCTGGTGAAACACGAATGGGTGTATGAACTGGATGATGCCATCTGGCGTCGTACCAAACAGGGGATGTGGCTGAGCGACGCCGAGCAGGCGCGCATTCGCGAATGGTTGGCAACTCACCGCCAGAAACCGACGCTGTCGCTGGCATCCTAAGCCGTAAAGTCAGATAACAGGCCGTAACCCTCTCCAGGGTTACGGCCTTTTTTTGCGCTTTAAATCGCGCTGGTGCAGTCTGTAGCGGCACGATTCATCGCGCTGGCGCAGTCTGTAGCGGCGCGATTCATCGCGCGTTTTTACCTTAAAGACCGGTATTCTCGCGAATATATTTCCGCGCTTTCACCGCATATTCAAACGGGTTAGCCAGCGCCGGGTCCTGTTCCGCTTCCACCACCATCCAGCCTTTATAGCCGAAATCATCGAGGATTTTGAACACCGGTTGGAAATCGATGACGCCATCGCCCGGCACAGTAAAGGTGCCTTTCTTCACGCCATCGAGGAACGACAACGAATTCGCGCGCACTTCCGCCACCACGCTGTCGCGCACGTCCTTCAGATGCACATGGAAAATGCGTGGCAGGTATGTGGTCAGCACATCCAGCATCGCCTGTTGCGAACCTTCTGAGTAGTAGATGTGGCCGGTGTCGTACAGCAAGCCAACATTCTCATTGGTCGACGCCATAAAGCGGTCGATTTCCGCCGGGGTCTGAATCGCCGTGCCCATATGGTGATGCAGACACACACGCATCCCTTTCTTTGCCGCAATCTCCGCCAGCTCGTTATAGCCTTCGGCTGTCAGACGCCACTCTTCATCGCTAAAAATTGGCTTCTGCTCCAGAACCGGCAAGCTGGTGCCCTGAATACTTTTGCTCTGCTCGGAGCAACCAATCACGCGCGCCCCCATAGCATGCAGGAAGTTCATATGGTTGGTGAATTCGTCGATAGTTTTCGCTTTATCGCCATTAGCGAAGAAGGTACTAAACCAGGCGTTACAGATCTGAATGCCGCGAATATCCAGCATGGGTTTCAGCACCGCCGGATCGCGCGGGTATTTGCTACCCACTTCGCTACCGGTAAAGCCCGCCAGCGCCATTTCGCTGACCGTCTGCTGGAAGGTGTTTTCGCTGCCCAGTTCCGGCATGTCATCGTTGGTCCAGCCAATCGGCGCAATCGCCAGTTTTACATTGTCTTTGTTCATGGGAAGCCCTGATTATTTGTTGTAGAAAGTCGGACGCGGTGGCATTTCAACCGCTTCGATAGCCCCGCTGTTCTGCGCTTTCAGACAGGCATCCGCCGCCACTGAGGCCGCAAAACCATCCCAGGCAGAAGGCCCGGTCAGTTGGCCGGCTTTCACATCATTGATAAACGCCTGCAACTCCACGTCGTAAGCCTCGATAAAACGATCTTTCCAGTCAGTCAGAATGGCGTTGCCAAGACGGGCGTTTTTACGCATCTGAATCGCTGAAGGTTCCGGCAGTTTCGCAATGCCCTCTTCCCCCACCACCTCGCACTGGATGTCGTAGCCGTACGCACAGTTCACAAAGATTTCCACGTCGATGCGGATCCCTTTCTGCGTTTCAAACAACACGATTTGCGGATCTTTCAGCTTCGCATGCGTTTTCGAGGTCACGCGCGGGAACACCACCTGCACCGTTTTGTAGTCGTCTTCCGTCAACCAGCGCAGCACGTCCAGCTCATGAATCAGGGTATTGGTAATGGCCATGTCGGTGGTGTAGTTCTCGCCAACGCTCTGGTTGCGATGCGCGCAGTGCAGCATCAGTGGCTCGCCGATTTCACCGTCGGTGATGACCTTTTTCAGTGCGCGGTAACCAGCATCATAAGGGCGCATAAACCCGACCTGGACCAGGCGTTTGCCGTGTTTGATTTCTGCATCGACAATGCGGCGACAACCCTCGGCGCTCAGTGCCAGCGGCTTTTCACAAAACACCGGTTTGCCCGCAGCAATCGCCGCGAGGGTAAATTCTTCATGTGTCGGATCCCATGAAGTGACCAGCACCGCATCAACTTCTGGCGAGTTGATCACCTGATGACCATCCTGATAAACCTCGGCATCAATATTCAGACGTTGCAGCGCAGCACGCGCGCCTTCCACATTAATATCTGAAACCGCCACCACCTTCGCACCCTGTAGCACATTGTTGCAGCGGCGGATATGTTCCTGACCAATTGCACCGGTACCGATAACACCGAGTTTGAGCGTCATAATTACACCTGTAGAGTCGGATAAGGGTAAATAAAGGCCGGAGAAGTCCGGCCTGAAGATCAGTACTTACGCGCCTGTTCGATATGCGCGTTAAGGTTGTCAGCCACCTGTTGCGTACGCTCGGAAGTGGACGCTTGCGCGACCCCGACGTGCCACCAGCTGAAGTATTTGTGGACCATAGTTTTCGGCAGCACTTTAATATCGATAAGCGTTGAGACCGTCTGCTTCTGCGCATCGGCCAGTGCGGCCTTCAGCTGCTCCAGGCTGGTGACGCGATAGGTTTTGCAGCCGTAACCTGCGGCAATCGCCGCAAAATCCACCGGAACAAAGCCACCGTCCAGCTTGCCGCCTTCCGGGTTACGGAAGCGGAACTCGGTGGTGAAGCTGTCCATACCGTGTTCCATTTGCAGGTTGTTGATACACCCGTTGGTCATGTTATCCAGCAGGATGACGTTGATTTTCGCCCCTTCCTGAACTGAGGTGACCAGCTCGGAGTGCAGCATCATGAAAGATCCGTCACCGACCATGGCGTAGACTTCACGCTGCGGCTCAGCCAGCTTCACCCCCAGCGCGGCATTCACCTCGTAGCCCATGCAGGAGTAGCCATACTCAACGTGGTACGAGTTGTAATCTTTGGTGCGCCACACGCGTTGCAGGTCGCCCGGCAGACTGCCCGCGGCCGCGACAATCACCGCATCCTTTGGGAGTTGCTCGTTTAAGGTGCCCAGCACGCTGCTCTGCGTCAGTACCGACTGCGTCAGGCGCTGGAATTCGGCAAACAACGCTTCACGGTCGATATGGTCGGCGATTTCTGGGATGAAATCGTCGGTGTTATAGGTCGCGGCATACACGCGCTGCGTCTCTTTCAGCAGCTTACTTTGCGCCTGATCGATCTGGCCGCCCCAGTGACTTTCAAAGCCCTGCAAACCCTTATCCAGCGCGGTCAGCGCTTCGCGGGCATCGGCCAGCAGTTGCACTGCATCCAGCTTGTAGCTGTCGAAGTTGTTGACGTTGATATTGAGATAGCTAACGTCCGGGTTCTGGAAAATCCATTTCGAAGCGGTGGTAAAATCGGTGTAGCGCGTCCCCACGCCAATCACTAAATCCGCCTCTTTCGCCAGCAGGTTAGCCGCCAGACAGCCGGTTTCACCGACGCCGCCGACATTTAGCGGATGGTCAGAGACAATGGTGCCTTTCCCCGCCTGCGTTTCGGCAAACGGAATGTTGAAACGCTCAGCAAACTGGCGCAGCGCTTCACCCGCTTCGGAATATTTCACGCCGCCACCGCATACAATCAGTGGCTTATGTTTACGCACAATCAGTGCCAGTGCCTCTTCCAACTGGGCCACGGTGGGTAGACGGCGATCCAGACGATGAACGCGCTTCTGGAAGAAATATTCCGGGAAATCCCAGGCTTCACCCTGCACATCCTGCGGCAGCGCAATGGTCACCGCACCGGTTTCCGCCGGATCGGTCAACACGCGCAATGCGTTTATACAGGCGGTCATCAGCTGCTCCGGGCGGCTGACGCGGTCCCAGTATTTGCTGACGGCACGGAAAGCATCGTTGGTGCTGATGCTGAGATCGTGGCTTTGCTCGATTTGTTGCAACACCGGGTCCGGCTGGCGCGTGGCGAACACATCGCCCGGCAGCAGTAATAAAGGAATACGGTTGGCGGTTGCGGTCGCGGCGGCGGTGATCATGTTGGCTGCGCCCGGTCCGACCGACGAGGTACAGGCAATAATCTGGCGGCGCAGCGACTGCTTGGCAAAACCGATGGCGGCATGCGCCATACCTTGCTCGTTACGGCCCTGATGCACCACCAGATCGCCGCTGTCCTGTTCCAGCGCTTGCCCCAGCCCCAGCACGTTGCCGTGACCGAAAATAGCGAAAATGCCTTTCACAAACTTGGTTTCAACGCCATCAACGTTCAGATACTGGTTATCAAGAAATTTCACCAGCGCCTGTGCCGTGGTTAATCTGATTGTGCCCATATGCTCATCCTTTACATGCTGGTACCTGTGAACCAGGTACAACGCGGTTGACGTCAACGCACCGGAAATGGCGACCGCGGATAAGTGAAACGTGAGGCGATTATAAACAAATATTTTTTCCATAAAATACGATTACAGAAGAAACATTTCATTTTGCGATGGAGATCAAATTCAGGGATGGAACGGACCCAGACACAGGCCAAAAAGGGGGAAAAGTGGAACAACAATAAAGCAAAGAAGCCTCATAAAGAAATTTCATTTCACTTCAGCAGCTTCCATTATTTTTCAGGGTTTTCCTGAGAGCTGGCTCACAAGCCAGAGCATCCGTGAAACTTGTCTTGCCACTCTCCCCTGCACGCTACGTTGTTCAGAGTTTTACCTGGTTCACAAAATCGTGACAGATATTTCATTTCATATTGAATTTGGAATTTTTATTCCCCATACTGCGACCATAGCCAATCAGGCACCTTGAGAACCCGGAAGCACAGCGCCCGAAGTGTCTGCTTATCACAGAAGGAAACCACAAGTATGAGTACACAACAGAAGCGGCTTGATGTGATTTGTATCGGACGCATCGCCGTCGACCTCTACGGTCAGCAAATTGGCGCGCGACTGGAAGATATGAGCACCTTCGCTAAATACCTCGGCGGATCTTCCGGCAACGTTGCCTATGGCACGGCCATCCAGGGGTTGAAATCCGCCATGCTGGCACGCGTCGGGGACGAGCATAATGGTCGCTTTCTGCGTGAAACCCTGCAACGCGTGGGTTGCAGCACTGAGGGGTTGATTACCGATAAACATCGCCTGACCGGGCTGGTGATCCTCGGTATTAAAGATGAAGAGACTTTCCCGCTGATTTTCTACCGTGACAACTGCGCGGATATGGGGCTGGTACCCGAAGATATTCAGGAAAATTTCATTACTTCCTCACGCGCTGTCGCCGTAACCGGTACTCACCTGTCGCATCCTCATACCCGTGCCGCGGTATTGAAAGCGCTGGATATCGCCAGGCGAAACGGCCTGCGCACTGCGCTGGACATCGACTATCGCCCGGTGCTGTGGGGGCTGACCTCACTCGGCGACGGTGAAACGCGTTTCATCGAGTCCAGCCAGGTTACAAAACAGCTTCAGGAAGTGGTGCACTATTTCGATCTGATTGTCGGAACAGAAGAAGAGTTTCATATCGCCGGTGGTAGCACCGATACCCTGACCGCGCTGAAAAACGTGCGTCAGGCCAGCCAGGCGACGCTGGTGTGCAAACGCGGCCCGCTGGGTTGCGTGGTATTTGAAGGCGCGATCCCGGATAGCTGGGAGCAGACCAAACTGCACAGCGGCGTGCGCGTAGAAGTGCTGAACGTACTGGGCGCGGGTGATGCCTTTATGTCTGGCCTGCTGCGTGGTTGGCTGAACGATGAAGGCTGGGAACAGGCGTGTCGCTATGCCAATGCCTGCGGCGCACTGGTGGTATCTCGCCACGGCTGCGCGCCAGCGATGCCGACCAAAGAGGAACTTGATGATTTCCTCAGCCGCGATCAAGAGGTAAAACGCCCGGACCTCGATACCCGTCTCAATCACCTGCACCGTGTCACCTCGCGCACCCGTGAGTGGCCGGAACTGAACGTGTTCGCTTTCGACCATCGTAAGCAGTTGGCCGATATGGCGCGCGAGGCCGGTGTCGATGAAAGCCGCATCCCACAACTCAAGCTGCTGTTGTTGCAGGCAGCACAAGAGGCGTCGCAACAGGCCGGTCTGGACAGCAAAAGCGGCATCCTCGCGGATACCACCTACGGCCAGAAAGCGTTGAACGCCATCACCGGTAAAGGCTGGTGGATTGGTCGCCCGATTGAGTTACCCAGTTCGCGCCCGTTGCGTCTGGAGCACGGCAATATCGGCTCCCAGTTGATCGACTGGCCGCAGGAACATGTGGTGAAATGCCTGGTGTTTTACCACCCACATGACAGCGCGGAACTGCGTAAAGAGCAGGACGATCTGCTGCTGGATGTGTGGAAGGGTTGTAACAAAAGCGGGCACGAGCTGCTGCTGGAAGTGATTTTGCCGGAGAGTAACCCGGATAAAAAAGAGTCTTACTATGTCGATATGTTGAGCCACTTCTATCGCCTCGGCATCCAGCCCGACTGGTGGAAGTTACCGCCGCTGTCGGCAGAAACCTGGCAGGCGGTAAGCAGCCTGATCGAACAGCAGGATCCTCACTGCCGTGGCATTTTGCTGCTCGGCCTTGATGCACCGGAAGAGAAGCTGAAAGCCGGTTTCGCGGCGGCGGCCCAGGCACCGTGGGTGAAAGGTTTTGCAGTAGGTCGCACCATTTTCGGCCAGCCATCACGCCAGTGGTTGCAGGGCGAGCTGGATGACCAGGCGCTGATTGAAACAGTGAAAGGCAATTATCTGCGCCTGATTGAGTACTGGCGCGCGGCACGCGGTTAAACAGTACCCGCATAGTGCACGAACGTAGCGGCGCGATTTATCGCGCCGCTACGATTACCCCCTGCATTTTGTGAGGCGTTTCATAAACCGATGAAATAACCGTCACGATGCTGCCAAACAAATGAAATTTTCCATCCATCTGGTACTATAGCGCTCATTATCCAGCCACAATGTTTATTAGCAGGCCGAAGTAATGACCAATAACCCCACCCAACTGACTTTGTTACAGGACGACATTCGTCGTCGTTATGAGACGCTGAGTAAACGCCTGAAACAGGTGGCGCGTTATATTCTTGATAACAGCAATAGCATCGCTTTCGACACCGTGGCCTCAATCGCGCAGCAAGCGGATGTCCCCCCTTCTACGCTGATCCGCTTTGCCAACGCCTTTGGTTTCAGTGGTTTTAACGAGATGAAGCAGGTTTTCCGTCAGCACCTGATGGAAGAGACGGTGAACTACACCGAACGCGCCCGCCTGTTCCGTCAGACCGCCACCGACGACAGCGCCTCTTCGCCGGAAAGCCCGGTCGAAATCCTCAACGTCTTCACTATGGTCAACAGCCAGGCGCTGCAACAGCTGGCGATGCAGGTTAACCCTGACCAGCTCAACAAAGCGGTGAAGATGCTGAATGAAGCGGAAAATATTTACATCATTGGTCTGCGCCGCTCGTTCAGCGTGGCGTCGTATCTGGTGTACGCGCTGCGCCATCTGGAGCGTCGCGCGTTCCTGATCGATGGCCTCGGCGGCATGTTCACCGAACAGCTAAGCATGGTGAACCCGAAAGACGTGGTGATTGCCATCAGCTATTCACCGTACGCGCGTGAAGCGGTGGAACTGGTGGAACTGGGTGCCAAACGTGGCGCGCACCAAATCGCCATCACCGACAGCCAGGTCAGCCCGCTGGCGGCCTTCAGCGATGTCTGCTTTGTGGTACGCGAAGCGCAGGTTGATGGCTTCCGCTCACAGGTGGCGTCTCTGTGCCTGGCACAAACCCTCGCGGTTTCCCTGGCCCTGAATAACGTCGAAAAAGCCTGACCCTGCGGCTGGCAGCGAGACGCTTGCCAGCCTCCCCCGCGATGGTTAGTGTGTGAGGATCGCGACCGCTGCGGCGGCGCATTCTCCCCCGTACCGAGGCAGGATTGATGCAGATCGAACCTTTACCGCCCCTCAACACGCTCATTGCCTTCGAGTGTGTGGCGCGCTACGGCAATATTTCGCGCGCGGCTGAAGAACTTAACCTGACGCAAAGCGCCACCAGCCGCCAGATTTTGCAGCTGGAAGAGATGCTCGGTTGCAAACTCTTCACCCGCACGCAACGCCGGGTGTTACTGACGCCACGCGGCGAGGCTTATGCCACCCAGGTACGTCAGCAGCTCTCCGCCCTGTCCCACGCCACCGCTGAAGTGATGGGCTGGAACGGTCTGCCGCAGGTGACGATTGCCTGCACCAGCGCGATGGGATCGCTATGGTTAGCCCCACGACTCTCCGCGCTGCACCGCGAATTACCCGATTTGCAAATCCGTATGAAAATCTCCGACAGCTTCGCCGATATGCGCTCGTCGGAGTTTGACCTGGCAATTTTCTATCTACGCGAAGCCCCGCCAGGCTTTCAGGCCACCCCGCTGTTTGACGAAATCTGTTATCCGATGTGCGCCCCTGAGTTTCTGACCAGGCTGGAGGATAATGCCTCCGCCGAATCATTACTCCACCATATGTTGCTGATTCAGGACGACCCGCAACGTGAATGGACCGGCTGGAGTGACTGGTTCGCCTCGCAAAATGTGTTGAGTTTTGTACCACGCCAGACCTGGCGGGCGAATAACTATCCGTTTCTGGTGCAGGCGGCGGTGCGGGGTGACGGGATATTACTCGGCTGGGAAGGCTTAGTGCAGGATCATCTCAACCGGGGTGAGCTGGTGCCGGCCCATAGCGGCAAGCTGGCTGCCAACGGCAAATGTTTTCTGCTGATCCCGCAGGACCGCTATCTCAAGCCGATTGTGCGCCATGTTATGAGCTGGCTCCAGCACCAACATCAGACTGAAATGTTGCCATTATAAAAAAACGGTGATGCAGCAGATTATTTGCCACATCACCGTTTATACAAAACATAAGTAAATTAATATCACGCCATAGGTTTTTCTTATATATAAAATAAAAGCCTATGCCGCTATTTCCCTTTCTTTATTGCTGGGTATCCATCGGCGGAAGTTTATTTTTTAGCGCGCCGCGTCGACGATGTGAAGAATGCATACCAACCAGCGTAAAAATTAACCACATCGACTGGGAAATCACCATCGCCAAATTAAAATCATGACTCAATGAATAGAGGCCACAAACCCCTCCCGCGATATTCAGACAAGCATAAATATCTGAATCAATGACTAATTTACGCAACTGAACCAGTGCGTAAGCCAGTAAGTAACAAAAAACGCCAATTAGCCCAACTATCGTATGCAGTTCCACATGCATTTTCCCTGGTGTTGCCTGATGATCAGGAAATTATCTTTTTTGTGGGTGTTCTGCTGCGCGTTTTTCGCATAGTCTGATACGAAAATCTCATACATCAGGTTTTATTGGTTTTGATATAAATCAGAAATAACTGCGCTAAGGCTCAGGGTGATTAGTAAAACAGGGCGAATAACAACGGAGAAAAATAAATGAAAGACGAGCAGGACAAATTTAACAAATATCTTCAGGGCGCGAATTTAAGCCGCCGTTCATTTATCAATACTGCCGCGCTGATTGGTGCGGGTACGGCATTATCACTTTCTCCTTTCGCCGGTTTTGCGGCTGAGGCCACCCCGAAAAAAGGCGGCGTGCTGAAACTCGGTATGTCCGGCGGCAATACCAGCGATTCACTGGACCCAACGTTGTTCAGTGACTGGGTGCCGCTCAACCAGGCTTACATGCTGATGAACGGCCTGATCGAGATTGATGAGAACAACCAGGCGACGCCAGAGCTGCTGGAAAGCTGGTCGGCAAAACCTGGCGCGCAGGAGTGGACCTTTAAAGTACGCCAGGGCGTGACCTTCCATAACGGTAAGACCCTGACGGTAGAAGATATTCTCTACTCCATTAACCTGCATCGCGGCGACCAGTCGCGCAGCGCCATCAAAACCCAACTGGCGAGCATCACCGAGCTGAAGAAAAGCGGTGATAACGAAATCACCCTGACGCTGGACAGCGGCAACGCCGACTTACCTTATCTGCTGGCGGATTACCATCTGGTGGTGGTGCCGGACGGCTTCACCGACTGGAAACACCCGATCGGCACCGGCGGCTTTGTCTTTGATCAGTACCAGCCTGGCGTGCGTTCTTACTTCAAACGTAACCCGAATTACTGGAAACCGAATCGCGCCTTTGTTGATGCGGTCGAAGTGCTGGTGATCAACGATGCCACCGCACGTACCAACGCACTGATCTCCGGTCAGGTCCATGCCATTAACCGCGTGGATTTCAAAACCGTTGATTTCCTGAAACGCAGCCCGGCGCTGAACATCATCCGTTCGTCTGGCGGCCAGCACTTTACCTTCCTGATGGATTGCCGCGTTGCGCCGTTTAATAACAACGACGTACGTATGGCGATTAAATACGGTATCGACCGTGAAAAACTGTTGGCGACCGTACTGCGTGGCTACGGCTCACTGGGTAATGACCATCCGATCCCGAAAACTGACCGCTTCTTCAACAAAGCGCTGCCCCAGCGTGCTTATGATGCCGACAAAGCGAAGTTCTATTTGAAGAAAGCCGGACTGACCAGCCTGCCGGTCGAACTCTCCTCTTCCGATGCCGCCTTTGCCGGTGCGCTCGATGCTGCTGCGCTGTTCCAGAGTCAGGCCGCACCGGCGGGGATTCAGGTCAGCATCAAACGTCAGCCTGCCGACAGCTACTGGGACGACGTGTGGATGAAAGCCCCGTTCAGCATGGGTTACTGGGGTGGTCGTCCAACCGCTGACCAGATGTTCTCCACCGCATGGCAATCCACCGCCAAGTGGAACGATACCCACTGGAAGAACGAGAAATTCGACAGCCTGCTGATTCAGGCACGTTCGCTGCTGGATGAGCAGAAACGTGCCGAGATCTATGGCGAATTGCAGCAAATCGCCAGCGATGATGGTGGTGCGATGATCCCGCTGTTCGGTGACTACCTTGATGCCACCAGCAAAAAACTGGGCGGCGTAAAACCACATCCGATGTTCAACTTTATGGGTGGTCGCCTGGCTGAACGCGTCTGGCTGGAGTCGTAATGAAAAAGCAGATTTTACATCGCCTGCTGCTGGGCTTACTCACGCTCTGGCTGGTGTCGTTACTGATTTTTGTCGGTACGGAATTGCTGCCTGGCGATGTCGCCAGCGCAATTCTCGGACAAAACGGTACGCCGGAAACCATCGCCGCGCTGCGCACGCAGCTCGGACTGGATCAGCCCGCCATCTGGCGCTACCTGCACTGGCTGGGTGGCGTTTTGCACGGCGATCTCGGTAACTCGCTGGCGAACAACCAGCCGATTAGCGCGGAGCTATTACCGCGTCTGGCGAATACGCTGTTCCTCGCCGGTTATGCCGCCATCATCGCCATTCCGCTGGCGGTGCTGCTGGGTATCGCCTCGGCGGTGTGGCGTGGTTCCTGGTTTGATCGTCTGGCTAACTCGCTGACCTTGCTGAGTATTTCCGTGCCGGAATTCTTTGTCGGTTATGTGCTGGTGATTTTCTTCGCCATCCGCCTGGCGTGGTTTCCCAGCCTGGCGCTGGTCGACCCGGATGCCGGTTTCCTTTCACGCCTGTACGCCTGCACTCTGCCAATGTTGACGCTGGTGCTGGTGGTGCTGGCGCATATGTTGCGGATGACCCGCGCCTCCGTGGGCGCGGTGATGTCGAGCAGCTATATCGAAACCGCGCTGCTGAAAGGCCTGTCGCGCTGGCGCATTGTGCTGGGCCATGCGCTGCCGAATGCGCTGGCACCGATCATCAACGTCATCGCCTTCAACCTCGCCTATCTGGTGGTGGGAGTGATTCTGGTCGAAGTGGTGTTTGTATATCCGGGCATTGGGCAACTGATGGTGGATGCGGTGACCAAGCGCGACCTGCCGGTGGTGCAGGCTTGCGGGCTGCTGTTTGGCGGCACCTACATTCTGCTCAACACCGCCGCCGATTTGCTGGCGATTTGGTGTAACCCACGACTACGCCACGCGAGGTAAGCAATGAAAAAACTGAAAAGCCGCGCGGTGCCGTTTTCCGCCATGCTCGGCCTGGCGATCATCGCCATTAACCTGATTGCCGCATTGTTTGCGCCGTGGCTGGCACCGCACAGCGAAACCGCACAGGTGGGCGATATCTGGATGCTGCCCTCCGGCGCGCTGCCGCTCGGCACTGACAGCCTTGGCCGCGATATGTTGTCGCGTATTTTGTTTGGCGCACGTACCACCATCGCCATCGCGCTGGCCATCACCGCCATCTCGTTTGTCATCGGTATTCTCACCGGCTTCACCGCCGCCATTTATGGCCGCTGGGTCGATGTGGTGCTGACGCGCATCGTCGATACCCTGATGTCGATCCCGGTACTGATTCTGGCGCTGATCGTGTTGTCGGTACTCGGCACCTCGATTCCGGTGCTGGTCGGCACCATCGCCTTGCTGGATGCCACCCGCGTTTATCGTCTGGCGCGTCTGGTGGCGCAGGGCATTGTCTGCCAGGAATATGTCGAAGCGGCGCGTCTGCGCGGTGAGGGCCTCGGCTGGATCGTGCGTAAGGAGATTTTGCCGAATGCCATCCCGCCACTGCTGGCGGAATTTGGCATGCGTTTCTGCTTCACCTTTCTGTTTATCGCCGGTTTGAGCTTTCTCGGTCTGGGTATCCAGCCGCCGTGGGCCGACTGGGGCAGCATGGTGCGTGACAACGCCCAGGCAATTAACTTCGGCCAACTGGCCCCGCTTTACCCGGCTGCCGCTATCGCCCTGTTGACCATTGGCGTCAACCTGGTGGTTGACTGGCTGCTGGTGCGCAACAACCTCTCGCTGGGGGAAGAAGGATGATTCAACCGATTCTGGAAATGCGCAATCTGCGCATTGAAACCGACCAGGGCATTCCACTGGTACAGAACATTTCACTCAGCCTGAAACCCGGCGAGGTGCTGGGACTGATTGGCGAATCCGGTGCCGGTAAATCCACCATCGGCCTCGCCGCACTGGGCTATGCCCGTTCCGGCTGCCGTATTGCCGGTGGCGAGGTGCGTATCGCCGGACAGGATATCGTGCCACTCTCCAGCAAAGAGAAGCGTGAAATTCGCGGCAGACGCGTGGCCTATGTGGCGCAAAGCGCCGCCGCCGCGTTTAACCCGGCGCTGACCATCGGTAAACAGGTGTGCGAAGGCCCGATCCGTCACGGCCTGATGAACGCCGAAGAAGCGCAGGCCTGGGCAGTGACGCTGTTCCGGGCGCTGGATCTGCCGCAGCCGGAAACCATCGGCCAGCGCTATCCGCATCAGTTGTCGGGCGGCCAGTTGCAGCGCGCGATGGCAGCGATGGCGATGTCCTGCAAACCTGACCTGCTGGTGATGGATGAACCCACCACCGCGCTGGATGTCACCACCCAGATTGAAGTGCTGGTGATGCTGCGCAAGCTGGTACGCGAGTTCAACACCGCCGCGCTGTATATCACCCACGATCTGGCGGTGGTGGCGCAAATCGCTGACCGCATCATGGTGCTGCGTCAGGGCAGCGAAGTGGAATGCGGCAGCACCGCTGACATTCTGCAAAATCCGCTGGAAACTTATACCCAACGGTTGGTATCGGAGCGCGCCCATGCGCTGACGTCGGTGCACGCCGAGAACACCGCGCAGGGTCAACTGCTGAGCCTGCAAAATCTCTCCACCGGTTACAACGGCAACACCGTGGTTCACGGCGTTTCGATGAGCATTGCCAAAGGGGAAACCCTGGCGATTATCGGCGAATCCGGCAGTGGCAAAAGCACCCTGGCACGCGCGCTGTGTGGATTGCTGGGCGATACCGCGGGCAACGTCAGCTTTGCCGGTCAGGTGCTGGCGAATCGCTACCAGCAGCGCGACAAAGAGACGCTGCGCCGCATCCAGATGATTTATCAATTGCCGGATGTGGCGCTCAACCCACGCCAGACCATCCTTGAAGCGATTGGCCGCCCGATTGCCTTCTATTTCGGACTGGATAAACGCCAGGTACGGGCACGCGTGGAAGAATTGCTGCGCCTGACCGAGCTGCCGCTCACCCTGATCGATCGCTACCCCGCCGCGCTGTCGGGTGGTCAAAAGCAGCGTGTTTGTATCGCCCGCGCACTGGCCGCCGAGCCGGACTTGATCATCTGCGATGAAGCCACCTCGGCACTTGATCCGCTGGTGGCGGAAGAGGTGCTGAATCTGCTGCGTCGTTTGCAGGAGCAACTGGGGCTGTCGTACCTGTTTATCACCCACGATCTCAGCACCGTGAAGCGCATCGCGCAGCAGGTGGCGGTAATGTACCAAGGCAACGTGGTGGCGCAGGGGCCGACCGAGCAAGTGTTCAGCGCCCCGATGCACAGCTACACCGAAAAACTACTGACCTCAGTGCCGGAAATGCGCACCACCTGGCTGGATGAGGTGCTGGGTCAGCGTCAGAACAACGCAATGGCAGGAGCCTCATGAAAACCTTCGTAACGCAATTCCCCCACAGCGTCAGCGTGACGGAACATCTCTGGATTACCCTGAAAGACGGCACGCGCCTGGCCGCGCGCATGTGGCTGCCGCTCTCCGCCAGCCAGCAGCCGGTGCCCGCCATTCTCGAATACATCCCCTACCGCAAGCGCGACGGGACACGTACCCGCGATGAGCCGATGCACGGTTATTTCGCCGGTCAGGGTTATGCGGTGCTGCGCGTCGATATGCGCGGTAGCGGCGAATCAGACGGCTTACTGGAAGATGAATATCTGTTGCAGGAGCAGGAAGATGCGCTGGAGGTGATTGACTGGATTAGCCAGCAATCCTGGTGCAGCGGTGCGGTTGGCATGATGGGCAAATCCTGGGGTGGTTTTAACTGCCTGCAACTGGCGGCGCGCCGCCCACCTGCGCTGAAAGCCATCATTACCGTATGTTCTACCGACGATCGTTACAACGATGATATCCACTACAAAGGCGGCTGCCTGCTGAATGACAACCTGTGGTGGGGCGGCATCATGCTGGCTTACCAGAGTCGCCCGCAGGACCCGGCCCTGGTAGGGGAAAGTTGGTATCAGGACTGGCTGAATCGGCTGGAAAACATGCCATTCTTCCCGGCGCTGTGGATGGATCATCCGCTGAAAGATGCTTACTGGAAACACGGTTCGGTCGGTGAAGACTGGTCGGCAATTCAGTGTCCGGTGATGGCGGTTGGCGGCTGGGCGGATTCCTACAGCAACGCGGTGTTCCGTCTGATGGACAACCTCGACGTGCCGCGCAAGGCGATTATCGGCCCGTGGGCGCATATCTATCCGCAGGATGGCACGCCGGAACCGGCAATTGGTTTCCTCCAGGAAGCGGTGACCTGGTGGGATCGCTGGCTGAAGCAGGTGGATAATGACGCACTGGCTGGCCCGCGTGTGCAGGCCTGGCTGAACGACAGCCAGCGTCCGGGGTCACAGCGTCCCCAGGCGTTTGGCGAGTGGATTGCTATCGACGGCGATACCGACGCGGTGACCCAGCCGCAACGCTGGCATGTGCAACCAGGCAGCCTGACCACCACGCCGCTGGCGCAGGAGAGCTGGCAAGCCATCTGTACCCAGCAGAACCACGGCCTGTTTGCCGGTGAGTGGATGGGGGCGGGCGTGTTGGGCGAAAGCCCGAGCGACCAACGTATGGACGACGGATTGGCAGAGAGTTTTGACAGCGCGCCGTTAAGCGAAAGCCTGAGCATTTACGGTTTCCCGCAGTTCAGCGTCAAACTGAGCAGCGACAAACCGGCGGCGATGCTGTATGTCCGTCTCTCCGATATCGCACCGGATGGCGCATCAACCCGCGTGACACACGGCTGGGTTAACCTGAGCCATTTGCAGGGGCAGGATAAAAACGTGCCACTGACGCCGGGTGAAGTGGTGGATGTGCAGGTGCAACTGGACGGTATCGCCTGGCGCTTTGCCGCCGGACATCGTCTGCGCATTTCGCTGGCGACCACCTTCTGGCCAATGATCTGGCCGATGGCGGAAGTCGCCACCTTGAGGGTGAATCTGGCGAGCGCCGCACTCGACCTGCCGGTATGTCGTCAGGTGACAGCGATTGACGGCCCCAACCCGCAACCGACCACCGCAGCCAATACGCCACTGACGTTACTGTCGCCGGGACGTGTCGAACGTGAGTTGCGTTATGACGTGGTCAACGATAGCTGGGAAAGTGTCACCCACGGTATCGGCGGGGTGTTCGGTGAGGGCGTCTATCGTTTTGATGATATCGATACCACCGTTGATCACAGCCTGCGCCGTCAGTTGACCTGTCATAACGATGATCCGCTGTCAGCCCATTATCTGCTGACGCAGAGCATGAAGATTGGCCGGGAAGGTTGGTGGACGGAAACCGATATTGAGCTGGAAATGCGCAGCGATTTGACGCATTTCATCATCAGCGGCGAGATGAAGGTGCAGCATAACGGTGAAGCGGTGTTTAATCGCCGTTGGGATCGACGGATTAAACGTTAAATCCGCACATCAAAAAAAGCGCGATAAATCGCGCCGCTACAAATACATGCAAATATCGTAGCGGCGCGATTCATCGCGCGGTTTGCGCGATTTAAACGCGCGGATACTTGTCGCTATTCACCCAGGCGTGATCTTTCTCCCAGGTAAATTTCCACAGACGTACCGGACCCGCCATCACGTTCAGGTAATAATTATCGTACCCCGCCAGCGTTGCCACCGGATGGTAGCCGCGCGGCACCGTCACCACATCCCGGTTATACGGTGCCATACATTCGTCGAGTGAACGATCGTCGGTATACACGCGCTGCATGGCAAAACCCGGCTCCGGATCGAAACGGTGGTAATACGTCTCTTCCAGGTAGGTTTCGTCCGGGCTGTCCTTCTGGTCGTGCTTGTGGCTTGGGTAAGAACTGGTCGCGCCTTCGTCGGTGTAGACTTCCACCACCAGCAGGCTATCAGCTGGCTGAGTGTCCGGCAGAATGTTATGCACCAGACGCTGGTTGCGTCCCTTGCCACGATGTTCGACCCCGACATCTTCCGGCGCAATCAGGCGCGCCGGTAAGTTGCCCTGGCTGGGAGCGTTGCACACCGCCAGCTCCAGATCGCTATCGGCGTAGACTTCCACCTCATCGTTATGCGGCACATACACCGAATACGGCGGAATACGCTCGAACGGTGACAGACGCTTACCGAGATTGGGGAACTCCGCATGACGGGTTTTCACCGAAGCAAAACCTGCCACCAGCACCAGACACAGCTCTTTATCGCCGCTGCTGAGTTTCAGCGTCTGTCCCTTCTTCAACAGATAAGCATCAAAACCGACATATCCCCAGCCCGCGCTTTCCGGCGTAACATGCTGGATACGGCCATTGCTGTCTGGCTGCTGCGCTTTCGCAAGTAGTGACATCACCCTCCTCCTCTGTTGGCAGATTAACCCAGGGTCGGCATGCTGAATTCAGACACCGTCTGCTGACCGCTCGGCCAGCGCACAGTGGCGGTTTTCATACGGGTATAGAAACGAACGCCGTCCGGACCGTGCACGTTCAGCGCGCCAAACACCGAACGTTTCCAGCCGCCGAAGCTATGGAACGCCATCGGTACCGGCACCGGAACGTTGACGCCGACCATGCCCGCTTCCACATCCTGCACAAACTCACGCGCGGTGTGGCCGTTGCTGGTGAAGATGGCGCTACCGTTGCCGAATTCATGGCTATTGACCAGTTGCAGCGCGCTGTGGAAATCCGGGGAACGCATGATGCTCAGCACCGGTCCGAAGATCTCTTCGCGCCAGATGGTCATCTCTGAGGTCACATTGTCGAACAGCGTACCGCCCACGTAATAACCTTCCGCATGGCCCGGCACCTGATAGTTACGACCATCCACCACCAGTTTCGCGCCTTCCTGCTCACCTTTGTCGATATAACCCAGCACTTTTTTCTGGTGCGCGGCAGACACCACCGGCCCCATTTCATTCTCTTCCGCACCCTTCTGGATACCCGGACCGACGCGCAGCGCTTTGATCAGCGGCGTCAGGCGTGCAATCAGTTTATCGGCGGTGCCTTCACCCACGGCCACCACCACCGGCAGTGCCATGCAACGCTCACCGGCCGAACCAAATGCGCCGCCCATAATGGCGTTCACGGTGGCATCAAGATCCGCATCCGGCATCACGATGGCGTGGTTTTTCGCTGCGCCAAACGCCTGAACACGTTTGCCGTGGGCGCTGGCGGTTTTGTAGATATGCTCGGCCACGCCGGATGAACCGACGAAGCTCACCGCCGCAATGCGCGGATCTTTATACAGCTGCTCAGCATCTTCGTTGGAGGAGTGCACCACGTTGAACACGCCATCTGGCAGACCCGCTTCTTTCAGCAGCTCCGCCATGCGCACAGAGGCTGACGGGTCGAGCGCCGGTGGCTTAAGCACAAAGGTGTTACCGCAGGCCAGCGCAATCGGGAACATCCACAACGGCACCATCGCCGGGAAGTTGAACGGCGTAATACCCGCCACCACGCCCACCGGCTGCATCAGCGAGTAGCTATCAACGCCGCCGCCCACGTTGGGTGAATTTTCGCCTTTGATCAGATGCGGGATTCCGCAGGCAAACTCAATCACTTCAATACCGCGCGTCAGCTCGCCCAGCGCATCAGACCAGACTTTACCGTGTTCAGAGACAATCAACGCCGCCAACTCCTCACGGTGTTGTTCCATCAGAGCTTTGAAGTTGAACATCACGCGGGCACGACGCAGCGGAGAGGTCTTCGACCATTCCGGGAAGGCCGCATGCGCGACTTCAATCGCCTGAGCGACTTCGTCCGAGGTGCTCTGCGTCAGCTCGCGTATCACTTTGCCGGTCGCCGGATCGTAAACAGGGATAGTTTCGTTGCTGGCGCTGTGGGTAATCTGGCCGCCGATAAAGTTTCCTACGATGTTCATGTCGTTGCCTCTTTAATGTGTAAACCAGCTAAGACTAAAAGCGTGATATGAAGCTATTACAATGAAATAAATTTTTCAAATACTTATTTTTGGAAAATTTCCTTTTAGCGGGCTGGATCGCATTTTTCCTCGCGTCCCATCCACGATGGCCGCCGCACAGATCGGGTATACAAAACGAAATATGAAATTTTTGCGAGGCAGATCCAATATCTGATATTTCATAATTCACTAATAATGAAATAAATGTTTTCTTTGGCTCCATCTTACCCGCACATCATTACAGGAGCCGCAGCATGGCCATCGATCCCACCCGTTTCTGTATTAACCGTAAAATTGCTCCAACGCTGTCGCTGGAAGCGTTCTTCCAGCTGGTGCAGCGTCTGGGACTGAACAAAGTCGAACTGCGTAACGATATGCCGAGTGGCAGCGTCACCGATGGCCTCAGCGCCGCCGCGCTGCGCGCGCTGGCCGACAAATACCACATTGAAATCGAAACCATCAACGCGCTCTATCCGTTCAACCGCGTTGATGACGCGCTGCTGGCGAAAACCGAAGCCCTGTTGCAGGAAGCGCAGCAGATCGGGGCCAAAGCGTTGGTGATGTGCCCACTGAACGAAGGGATCGCCATCTCCCCGGAACAGACGTTGGCAGCGCTGCAAACGCTAGCGCCGCGCTTTGAACATTACGGTATTCAGGGACTGGTGGAACCGCTTGGCTTCCCGGTCAGCTCGCTGCGTTCGGCGGTGAAAACCCAGCAACTGATCCGCGATGCGCAGGTACCTTTCAAACTGCTGCTGGATACCTTCCACCATCATCTGTACGAAAACGCTGAGCTGGAGTTCCCGCAGGAGATTGATGTGAATCAGATCGGTCTGGTGCACCTGTCGGGTGTGGAAGATCGTCGCCCGACGGCGCAGCTCACCGATGAAGAGCGCATCATGCTGAGTGATAAAGATGTCCTGAACAGCGTGGCGCAGGTGAAGCGTCTGGAGAGACTGGGCTACAAAGGCATCTATGCCTTTGAACCCTTCTCTTCCGAGCTTGAGAAGTGGAGCGCGCAAGACATCGAACGTGAAATCCGCGCCAGTATCGAATTGCTACAAGCCTGACCGAAACGAACCCTTATCTGTGTCTCTGACACAACTTTGTAGTGATTGGCCTCGGTCGGAGGCCTCTTTTTAATTCTCTTTGATTTCAATGGGCGGGCTGGCGGGCTGACGTCGGCTCATGCGCAGCGTACATACCAGCGCCAGACACACCAGTAGCGCAGTGAGGAAGTAGACCAGCGGCACTCCCGCGAAGCTCATAATAAAACCGGCAATCGGGCCGGTGATCCCCAACGACAAATCCATAAACGCGGTATAGGTGGCGAGCGCGCTGCCCTGATTCTGCTGCGGCACCACTTTGACCGCCACCACGCCAATCGCCGGGAAGACTAACGAGAAGCCTGCGCCGGTAAAGAACGCGCCAACCTTTGCCATCCAGGGATCAAACGACGCCGCAACCAGGAACAGGCCCACCGCCTCCACCGCAAAGCAGATGCTGGCAACCCGTAGGCCGCCGAGGCGGTTGATGGCATTCGGGAACAACAAACGGGTGCCGACAAAGGCAGCGCTGAATAGCGTCAGGGCAAATGCCGCGCCATCCCAGCCTTTATCTTTATAGAACAAGGTAATAAAGGTAGCGATCACCCCGAAGCCCGCCGATCCCATCGCCAGGATCAGGCCAAAACCGTAAATCTTGCCCAGGACATCACGGAATGGCAGCGGTTTGGCTTTGCTGCCTTTCACCGGCGCACGCGGTAACGCCAGCGCAATCGCCAGCACACAGATGGCGATGATCACCCCGGAGAGCAGCAACAGCCCGCCGCTGTGGAAAATCACCACGCCAAGCGGTGCCCCAATCGCCATCGCCCCATAGGTGACAATGCCGTTCCATGAGATCACCCGACCAATATGCAATGAGCCAACCCGTGCCACGCCCCACAGCGAGGTGCCGGTGCCGGAGAAACTCTGGCCGATACCAAGAATCACCCTGCCCAGGCACAGCAACCCAAGACTGAGCACCGTCCAGCTTTCGGTCAAGGCCGAAAGCAGAATGCATAACCCGCTGATAAAACAGCCGAACAGGCCGATCACCACCACTTTTTTCGGTCCCCACTGGTCGGCATAGCGTCCGGCATGGGGGCGGCTCAGCAGCGTGGCGAGATATTGCAGGCTAATCACCAGTCCGGCCCAGAAGGCACTATAGCCGAGGCCGTCATGGACAAAGCCGGGCAGCACCGCCAATGGCAAACCAATGGTGAGATAGCTGGCAAAGTTGAACATCACGATGGAGAGAATCAGTAAATTCAGACGGAAAGGCGTTAAAGCAGGTTCCGCAGCAGGCTGGTCAGGCATGAGTAATTGCGCTCGTGTTTGACGGAGTTTTTATAACAGAACCTTTACTATACGCCTTTTATGCCGCGGCGCATCATAGCCTCTGATGATATTTGGTCATCATTCCGTCATATCTCCACCGTACACTCGCCGCCAGTGAAATCCCAAAGAGGATAACAATCTGATGCCGCTCCTGATAGACCATCGGGTGCGCGTGGCGTGCTGTCGCTTCCTGTTGTTAGCGGGAGGTGGTCAATGACGCGTGTCGCGCAACCCATCGAACTGAAAAACCTGAGCTGGTCAGCGGGTAACCTGACCATTCTGCACGATCTCTCCCTGACCATTCCGGCCGGACAAACGCTGGCGCTGCTCGGCCCTTCTGGCTGTGGCAAAAGTACGCTGCTGAAACTGCTGGCGGGTTTGCTGCAACCCACGTCCGGCGAAATCTGGCTGGGCGACCAGTGCGTCGCCTCCGCCACCCACTGCGCAGCGCCGGAAGCGCGCAACCTCGGCATGGTGTTTCAGGATTACGCGCTGTGGCCGCATATGAGCGTGGCGCAGAACGTGGCCTTTCCGTTGCGTATGCGCGGGGTAAAAAAAGCAACGGCGCTGGAGCAGGCACAAGCCGCGCTGACGCAGGTGGAACTGAGCGGATTTGGCGATCGTAAACCCGCGATGTTGTCGGGCGGTCAGCAGCAACGCGTCGCGTTAGCGCGTGCGCTGGTCGCACAACCGGCGATTCTGCTGTTCGACGAACCCTTATCCAATCTCGACCGCGAACTGCGTGAAACCCTCGCACAACATATGGCGCAGTTGCTGCGCGCCGCCGGGATCACCGCCGTATACGTCACCCATGACCGCGAGGAGGCCAATACCCTCGCCGACCGCATTATCCATCTGGCGCAGGGCCAGATGGTTTCAGTCACTGACCTCTCAGGGGAAAACCATGCCATCTCTCAAGTCTGTTAAAACAGGAGCCATCAGCGCGATGATTTTGACTTCCGCCATGATGATGAACGATGCCGAGGCACTGACGGTGTACACCGCCGGGCCGGGATCGCTGGCAAAAAGCCTCGCCGCCGGGTTTGAAAAACAAACCGGGGTCAAGGTGAATATATTCCAGGCCACCACCGGCAAGGTGATGGCGCGCCTGGAAGCCGAACAGGCAAATCCGCAGGCCGATGTGCTGATCTCCGCCTCCTGGGATACCGCCGAAGACCTGCAACAACGTGGTTGGTTGCTGCCTTACCAAAGCCCCAACGCGGCCAACGTCCCGGCGGCGTTTAAAACCGATGCTTACGTGGCACAAGGCATTTCCGCGCTCGGTATCGTCTGGAACACCAATAGCCATACCCCGGAACCGAAAACCTGGCAGGACCTCACCGGCCCGGCATTTAAAGATCAGGTCACTACACCCGATCCAGCGCTGTCCGGGGCGTCCCTCGATCTGTTAATCGGTTTGCAGAACGGCGAAGGTGAAAAAGCCTGGCAGTTGTTTGATCAACTCAAAGCCAACGGTATGGTGATCAGCGGCCCGAACGCCCAGGCGGTGACGCCGGTGTTGCAGGGTGCGAAGGCGGCGGTATTTGGTGCGGTGGATTACGTGACCTACAACAACATCGCGCAAGGTGAGGCGGTGAAAGTGATTTTCCCGGAAAACGGCACGGTGGTCGCGCCGCGTCCGATGATGATCCTGAAAACCAGCCAACATGCTGCGGATGCCAAAGCCTTTATCGATTATGTGTTGTCGGATGAGGGCCAGCAGCAAGTGGCGAAGGCCTGGCTGATGCCAGCGCGTACCGATATCAAGGCACAACGCCCGCTGATCACCGAGATTAAACTGTTGCCGGTGAATCAGGAGGGGGGCAGCGAACGCGCGGCAGTGCTGAAACGCTTTGCTACGCTGTTCGGGCAATAAGTCATGGCGCGTGCCCTGTTTAACGGTTTGATCCTGCTGGCGTTGCTGGTGCTGGTGGCGCTGCCGCTGCTGTTTATCGTGCTCCAGGCGCTGTTTCCGCATCTGAGCGAGGGAGAGTGGCGTGGCGCTTTCAGCGCGCTGCCGACCCTGCTGGAGGACCCGCAGTTAGTCCCGATGTGGCTGGGTACGCTGAAAATTGGCCTGGGAGTGGCACTCGGCAGCCTGCTGCTCGGACTACCCCTTGGCGCGCTGCGTGGGCTGTTTCGCCTGCCCGGCGCGGCGCTGTGGGATCTGTTGTTTCTTATCCCCTTCCTGACGCCACCTTACATCGTCGCGCTGGCCTGGACGCTGGCGCTACAACGCAATGGTTACGTTGCCCAGCTCACCGGGCTGAATTTTGACAGCCTGCTGTTCAGCAGCAGCGGCATGATGCTGGTGATGACGCTGAATATCTTTCCGGTGGTTTACTTCGCGGTGTCGCGTGCGCTGATGACAAGTGGGCAGCGTCTGGCCTGGGTGGCGCGGGTGCATGGTGCTTCCGCATGGCGTGCTTTCTGGCAAATCACCCTGCCCCTGACCTTACCGGCGTTGGCGGGTGGTGTGCTGCTGGCGTTTACCCTGGCGATTGAGGAGTACGGCGTCCCGGCGGCGCTCGGTGCACGCGCCGGATTAACCTTGATGACGGTGGGCATTGAACAGAAGCTGGCCGACTGGCCCATCGATTTGCCAGGGGCCGCCTCGTTGTCGCTGATGTTAAGCGTGGTGGCGCTGCTGGCGTGGTTTTGCCAGCGCAAACTGACCGGCAGCAGCGATGTCACGGCAGTGAGCGGCAAACCGGTGTCACAGGACGCCGCCGATCCTGGTGGCTGGCAATGGCCAATGCTGCTGCTGTTCACCGGGACCACGTTGCTGGCAGTAGCGTTACCGCTGGGGGCCATGACGCTCAGCGGCCTGTTAAATACCTTGTCCGGTGGCATTCATACCAGCAACCTGACGCTGCGCCATTTCGCCGCGCTGTTCAGCCAGCAGGGGGATGCGCTGACAGCCTTCTCCACCAGCATCGGGCTGGCGCTGGGGGCGGCGTTGCTGACCGGGCTTCTTGGCTTTCTCATCGCCTGGCGCGTTGCCGAGGGCAAAACCCGTCTGCTGGCGCTGATGGATGGTCTGGCGCTGCTACCGGCGGCCATGCCGGGGGTGGTGATTGGCGTGGGGTTGATTCTGCTGTGGAATCGCGGTTTCTGGCCAGTTTCACCTTACAACACGCTGGCGATTTTGCTGCTTTCCTATAGCTGCCTGCTGCTGCCGTGGCCGGTGCGCTATGTCAGCAGCGCCCTGCGCCAGCTTGGCCCAACGCTGGAACCCGCCGCCCGCGTGCATGGGGCGACGCGTATCCAGGCGCTGCGTTTGATTGTGTTACCGCTGGTGGCACCGAGCCTGCTGGCGGCCATGATGATGGTGTTTGCCGTCGCCTCGCGCGAACTGGTGACTTCACTGATTCTGGCTCCGGCAGGCACGCAAACCGTAGCGATATTTATCTGGCGACAGTTTGAGCAAGGCTCCGTCGGACAGGGCATGGCAATGGCCACCCTGACGCTGCTCGCCAGCCTCAGCCTGATGCTCGCCGCGCTGACGTTGCTGCGCGGAAAATCGGGCTAGCCTGTTTTTGCGTGATAAATCACGCCGCTACGTCAGGTAGCGGCGCAATTTATTGCGCTTTCAATCAATACTGCCCGCCGTCAGCAAACACCTGTGTATCGGTAATCGCCTGCACATCTACCTTATTCGGCAGAATATGCAGCGCGCTGAACAGGTCAGATACCTGCTGCACCTGGGCGATATCATCCGGTGTCACCGCGCGAATACCGTGGGAGATACGCGCGGTGATTTTCCCGGCATCAGCCGGTTGCAGGCGCGTCAGTTGCGCATACACCTGGTTGTATTCTTGCGGGTGCGCCAGCGCCCACTCACGCGCCTGTGCCAGACGATGAGTGAAATCGGCAATCGCCGCGCGCTTCAATGGATCATCGAGCGAGCTTTGTGTCGCGGTGACAAAGGAGAGTGCCGTGGTCAGCCCTTTGCCATCACGCAGCAGGCGTGCGCCATGCTGCTCCGCAATACCTAAATAGGGATCAAAGGTGGCCCAGGCGCTAATCTGCCCTGAGTTAAACGCCGCGCTGGCATCGGTTGGCAGCACAAAACGCACCGGTACGGCATCCCGTTGCACATCTGCTTCCTGCAAAGCCTGATACAACAGATGCTGTGAGATGCTGCCGCGCGCAGATGAAACCACCACCTCTTTACCCACCAAATCCTTAACGCTGTGGATTGGGGAATCCGCCGGGACAATCAGCCCGTTGGAGCCGCCGTCACCGACGTTGGTGGCGATGATTTTCAGCGGAACACCGCCAGATGCCGCCATCAGCACCGGTAAATCACCGGCGTAGGAGGTGTCCACGGCCCCGGCGCGTTGCGCTTCAAACAACGGTGCCGCCCCCTGAAAATTCGCCCAACGGTACTGATAAGGCGCATCTTTCATCACTCCGGCCGCTTCAACCAGCGAGCGCAGGTTTCGCGCCTGATCGCCCAGCACCAGCGTGACGTGACTTAAATCAGGCGCAGCCTGACTGCCAAACGCCGCGCACAGCAGCAGCGCAGCAACAACGGGTTTCTGCCATTTCATCGGTGAGACTCTCAGAGGGCGTTGCGGTTGAGCTGACGGATGTAGGCATCCCAGTGCAGCAGATATTTTTGGTTGCGGATGCTGTTATCAAATGCCTGCGCAGCTTTCTCCGCCACCGCATCCGGCAGGATAATCAGTTCAGCACCGCCCGCTTGTGCCGCCAGCTGTGCCTGACAGGCGCGTTCGAGATAATAGAGGTTATAAAATGCCTCTTCGATGCTGCCGCCGCTGGTGAGCAGGCCATGATTGCGCAAAATCAACGCGTTACGCGTGCCAAGATCGGCCACGATACGTTGCTGCTCATCCAGATCCAGCGCAATACCTTCGTAATCGTGATAGCCAAGGCGCTGATGGAAGCGGGTGCTGTGCTGCGAAATCATCAACAGCCCGTGCTTCTGTGCCGACACCCCAATGCCCGCGGCGGTATGGGTATGCAGCACCGCATGCGCATCCGGGCGGGCGCGATGGATCGCGCTGTGAATCACAAATCCGGCCGGGTTAATACCCAGTCCGGTCGGATCATCAATGATGTTGCCATCGATGTCGATCTTCACCAGCGTCTCCGGCTGGATTTCATCGAAGGTCTGCCCGTAAGCATTAATCAGGAAATGCGGTTTTTCGCCGGGTACGCGCAGTGAGAAATGGGTGTAAATATGATCCGTCCAACGCAGCTTTGCCGCCAGATGATAAGCCTGCGCCAGTTTGACGCGTGCCTGCCATTCTCCCTCGCTAATGCGCTGCCGTAATGCGCTGATATCCAGGATTGCCGTACTCATTTTCTGCTCCTTTGCCGGGTCGGTTTGCCTGCAAATCATCCTGACACAGCGCTTTTCACCCTGGGAAATGCCAATAACGGCAAAACAATGTCAATAAACGCAAAGCGGAGTCGATAATTGACCTGGGTCAGTTTGGTTGAAAATCAAAACGCTAACATGCACGGCCCCGGGAAGTGCTATGCTGCTGAAGCCGCAGCTTATCGCCCTTCCCGCTGCTTAAACCTGACGAGGGATGCCTGGTGCCACCGCAGAGACGAAACCGCGATTTTGGTTGGCTGTTGATTGTTTGTGCCGGGCTGCTGCCGCTGGTGCTTGGCATCCTCTGCACGGCCATTGAAGCACGCCACACCGTGCATCAGCAGCAAATCACCACTGCTAACTCCCTACTGGCTCAGGCAGAAAGAATGAGCGACAGCGCCTGGGACATGATCACCGAGTTGCGCCAGTTCCACTATCAACCCTGTTCGGCGATTGAAGACAAGCTGCAACGTGAAGGTAACCTGAACGCCTATTTTCGCTCCATCGGCAAGCTGGAAGGCGATAACGTGACCTGCTCCTCGGCATACGGGATGAATCCCGGTTCCCTGAGCGAAATGATGCTGCGTCACCCCCCCGTAACCGGCAAAGCCTGGTGGAGTATCTCAATCCGTGGGACATTTGGCGTGCCAAACCGCCCGGCAGTGATCTTTGTGCGGCAACTGCCTGATGGTGAAGGCTTTTGGGCGGTGATTGATGGTCAGTATTTGATGGATTTTATGCGCGCATTGGGCGAGTCGCGTGGCTATCGCATGACCATGCGGTTTAATGACGGTGCCCCCATCACCAGCGGGCCGGCGGAGCAGTTGCCGGAAACCTACCTGAAAAGTGAACCCTGGCGGGCAGAATCCAGCCGCTATCCCATCAGCGTCGAAGTGGTGGTCCCTCCCAGCGAACTGTTGAAGGCGTGGCGGCAGGCGTTGTTTATTTTCCTGCCGATGGCGGCGATTTTTTCCATTTTGCTGATGATTCTCACCGCCAACTGGTTGCGTCGTCGTATCTCCTGGCGGGATGAAATTCGTCGCGCGATGCGCAACCGCCAGTTTTCGGTCCATTATCAGCCGGTCTACAGCATGGCCGCGCAGCACTGCAACGGTGTCGAAGCGTTGCTACGCTGGCATTTGCCAAACGGCGATACCATCCGGCCTGACATTTTTATCAGCGCAGCAGAAGAGGAAGGCATGATTGTGCCGCTGACGCGTCATTTGCTGGAGCTGATGGCGGAAGACATTCAGAGCTGGCAAGTGGAACCGGGGTTCCATATCGGGTTGAACCTGGCGGCAGAACATTTGCAACACCCGGAGTTTGTCGCAGATATCCAGCTGTTCGCCAGACGCGTGCAGAACAAAAAATTGCAGATAACCCTGGAGCTGACCGAGCGCAGTTTGATTCACGACGGTGAGGATGTGGCGCGTAAGTTGCGATTGCTACAGTTGCAAGGGATGAAGGTGGCAATCGACGATTTCGGTACTGGTCACTGCTCGCTCAGTTATCTGCAAACTTTTCCACTCGATTATCTGAAAATTGATCGCGGCTTTATCAACGCGATTGAACGGCTGGATGGCGAAACCCCGGTACTGGACGCGATTATCAATCTGGCGCACAAGTTGCAGCTTGAGGTGCTCGGCGAAGGCGTTGAAACCTCGTTACAATTCCAGTACCTGCAACAGCGTGGTGTGGTATTTATTCAGGGCTATTATTACGCCTGGCCAATGGATAATGACCGGCTGCGCGCATGGCTCAATGAGCAGGGGCAGCAGCCGCTACTTGCTGAGGAATCCCATGAGTCTGAACTGCATCATTCTTGATGATTACCAGAATGTCGCCCTGACGCTTGCCGACTGGGCGACGCTGGAACCCCTGGTCCACACCACCGCCCTCACCACCCACATCGACGATCCCGACACGCTGGTCAGCCAAATTGAGCACGCCGATATTCTGGTGGTGATGCGTGAACGTACTCCGCTCAGCGCTGAGCTGATTGGCCGCCTGCCTAAACTGAAGCTGGTGGTCACGTCCGGCATGCGGAACGCCTCTATCGATCTCGATGCCTGCCGCGAACGTTATATCGCGGTATGCGGTACTGGCAGCAGCAGCGCACCGCCGCTGGAGCTGACCTGGGGACTCGTGCTGGGGCTGGCGCGTCATCTCGTCAGCGAGAATCAGGCGCTACGCAGCAATGGGCCGTGGCAGCAGACGCTGGGCATCGGGTTGCAGGGCAAAACCCTGGGATTGATTGGGCTGGGGAAAATTGGCGGCGAGATGGCGAAGGTGGCACAGGCATTTGGTATGCGAGTATGCGCCTGGAGCCAGAATCTGACCGCAGAGCGCGCGGCTGCCTGTGGGGCAGAAAAGATGAGCACGCTGCCCGCCTTGTTGCAGGCGAGTGATGTCGTCTCACTTCATCTGGTACTGAGCGATCGCACCCGCCATCTGCTGGATGCCGACGCGCTGGCGCAGATGAAAGCGGGCGCGCTGCTGATCAATACTTCGCGTGCTGCCCTGGTCGATCAGCCGGCAATGATCGCCGCCTTGCAAAGCGGGCAACTGGCGGGTGCCGGGCTGGATGTGTTTGATCAGGAACCGCTGCCAGCCGACCATCCGTTGCGCCAGTTAACGAACGTCCTCGCCACGCCACACCTGGGTTACGTGGCCGATAATAACTACCGCACCTACTTCACCGAAGCCGTAGAAAATATCAATGGTTGGGTAAAAGGCGCACCGCTGCGGTCCCTGCTGTAAACCTGCGTTTTACGCCCATTCATAGCCATAGTTTCAGCCACAAACTCGCTGGTTTTTGGCTGAAACATGACAAATATCACAAAAAAACGGTATACTCTGTCGCGGGATGCAATAATTGCCAGCGTAATTATTGCTGTAGCAAGCCGGAGAAACGCACTTTTTACGGCTATGCTTTAATTTTCTCAACGCCGCGGACTGACTGCTGTAACCCGGTCCGCGCCGTTGAGGACTTTCTGATTCCAGGACAGGGTAACCTCATGAAAATTCGTAGGAAACGTGTAAAACCGATCGGGCTGGATGATGTCACCATCATCGACGATAGCCGTTTACGTAAGGCCATCACCGCGGCATCTCTGGGTAACGCGATGGAATGGTTCGATTTTGGTGTGTATGGCTTCGTGGCGTATGCGCTGGGTAAGGTGTTTTTCCCGGACGCGACGCCCGGTATTCAGATGATCGCCGCGCTGGCGACCTTCTCCGTCCCCTTTCTGATCCGTCCGCTGGGTGGCCTGTTCTTCGGCATGCTGGGGGATAAATACGGTCGTCAGAAAATTCTCTCGATAACCATAGTCATTATGTCGATCAGTACCTTCTGTATCGGCCTGATACCTTCGTATGCGTCTATTGGCATCTGGGCGCCGGTGTTACTGCTGCTCGCCAAAATGGCGCAGGGCTTCTCGGTGGGCGGTGAATATACCGGCGCGTCGATCTTCGTCGCCGAATACTCGCCGGACCGTAAGCGTGGCTTTATGGGAAGCTGGCTGGATTTCGGTTCCATTGCCGGTTTCGTGCTGGGTGCCGGTCTGGTAGTACTGATCTCCACCATTATCGGCGAAGACCGCTTTCTGGAGTGGGGCTGGCGTCTGCCGTTCTTCCTTGCGCTGCCGTTAGGCATCATCGGGCTGTATCTGCGCCATGCGTTGGAAGAGACTCCGGCCTTCCAGCAGCATGTGGACAAGCTGGAACAGGGCGATCGTGAAGGTTTACGTGACGGCCCGAAAGTCTCGTTTAAAGAGATCGCCAGCAAACACTGGAAAAGCCTGCTGGCTTGCGTAGGTCTGGTGATTGCCACCAACGTGACCTATTACATGCTGCTGACCTATATGCCGAGCTACCTGTCGCATAACCTGCACTACTCGGAAGATCACGGTGTGCTGATTATCATCGCCATTATGATCGGGATGCTGTTTGTCCAGCCGGTGATGGGGATGCTGAGTGACCGTTTTGGCCGCCGCCCGTTTGTCATTATTGGTAGCATCGCGCTGTTCATCTGCTCCATTCCGGCGTTTATGCTGATTAACAGCGGCGTGATTGGGCTGATTTTTGCCGGTCTGCTGCTGCTGGCGGTGATCCTGAATGCCTTTACCGGTGTGATGGCCTCCTCGCTGCCCGCGATGTTCCCGACCCATATCCGCTACAGCGCACTCGCCAGTGCCTTCAACATCTCGGTGCTGATTGCCGGTCTGACGCCGACCGCCGCCGCCTGGCTGGTGGAGTCCACCAACAATCTCTACATGCCGGCTTATTATTTGATGGTGATTGCGGTGATTGGTTTGGTCACCGGCCTGTATATGAAAGAGACGGCGAATAAACCGTTGATTGGCGCAACGCCTGCGGCATCTGACATTGAAGAAGCGCGTGAAATCCTCCAGGAACATCACGACAACATCGAGCAGAAAATCGAAGATATCGATGCCGAGATCGCGAAACTGGAAGCGAAGCGTAAAAACCTGGTGCAGCAGCACCCGGATATCAACGAGTAATTCTCCCTCCACTCCCGCTTCGGCGGGAGTTTTCATTTGCTGCGCAGCACACAAACCTTCATCCACCGCCGTGAAAAGGAGTAGACTGGCGCTACTTTTTTCACCTGTAAGTAAGAATGAGCATGTCTGATTTTTCTCTTATCCAGCGTCCAAGAAGGCTGCGTAAAAGCGCCGCGATGCGTGAAATGTTCCAGGAAACCAGCCTGAGCCTCAGCGATTTGGCGCTGCCCATCTTCGTTGAAGAAGGGGTGGATGATTACAAACCCATTACCGCCATGCCAGGCGTGATGCGTATTCCCGAAAAACGTCTGGCGTATGAAATCGAGCGTATTGCCAAAGCGGGTATCCGTTCGGTGATGACCTTTGGTATTTCGCACCACACCGATGCCACCGGCAGCGATGCATGGAACGAAAACGGCCTGGTGGCGCGTATGTCGCGCATCTGCAAAGACACCGTGCCAGAGATGATCGTCATGTCTGACACCTGTTTCTGCGAATACACCAGCCACGGCCACTGCGGCGTGCTGTGCGACCACGGTGTCGATAACGACGCCACCCTGATTAACCTCGGCAAGCAGGCAGTGGTTGCCGCGCAGGCCGGTGCTGATTTTATTGCGCCGTCAGCGGCAATGGATGGTCAGGTTAAAGCGATTCGTCAGGCGCTCGACGCCGCCGGATTTACCGATACCGCCATCATGTCTTACTCCACCAAGTTCGCGTCTTCGTTCTACGGTCCGTTCCGTGAAGCGGCGGGTACGGCGCTGAAAGGCGATCGCAAAACTTATCAGATGAATCCGATGAACCGCCGTGAAGCGATTCGCGAATCGCTGATTGATGAAGCGGAAGGTGCCGATTCGCTGATGGTGAAACCGGCTGGAGCCTACCTTGATATCCTGCGTGATATCCGCGAGCGTACCACGCTGCCGCTGGCTGCCTATCAGGTAAGCGGTGAGTACGCGATGATCAAATTCGCCGCGCAAGCCGGTGCCATTGATGAACGCAATGTGGTACTGGAAAGCCTTGGTGCCATTAAGCGCGCCGGTGCTGATTTGATTTTCAGCTATTTTGCCCTTGATCTCGCCGAGCAAAAAATGCTCTGATCACCGTTACGCTTATCAGCCGTTGTTTGGCGGCTGATAAGTTATTACGGCCATCTTTTGTTGTGGCACAACACCAGTTCTGTAGCACCTGCATCCTATAAGAAGAGTAACGCGATGAAAGCACCTGCACTGCCCGCAGACGAGTCATATCGTCTGGCTCAGTTACGTGCGCTCAACATTCTGCATACCCCGGCAGAAGAGCGTTTTGACCGTCTGACCCGCCTCGCCCGTCGTCTGTTTGGTGTGCCGATTGCGCTGGTAAGTCTGCTGGAGGAGGACCATCAATGGTTCAAATCTATCGCGGGACAATCCGGTGAAACCGCGCCGCGCAATACCTCCTTTTGCGGCCATGCCATCTTACAGGATGATGTGATGGTGGTGGAGAATGCGCTGGAAGACGAACGTTTCCACGATAATCCCTTAGTCACTGGCGAGAACCCAGTACGCTTCTATGCGGGTTGCCCGCTGCGTACCCCTGCCGGTGCCAAAGTCGGCACCCTGTGCATTGTCGACCACCATGCCCGTGCGTTTGATGCCGAGGATTGCCACACGCTGCGCGATCTGGCGGCGATGGCGGAAGCTGAGCTGGTGGCTTTCCAGACCGCCACCTCCGACGAGCTGACACAAATCACCAATCGCCGTGGCTTTATGACGCTGGGGCAACTGGCGTTGAACGAATGTCAGTTGAAGCAGTTGCCCGCCAGCCTGACGTTTCTCGACCTCGACCGCTTTAAAGAGATCAATGACACCCTCGGCCATCGTGAAGGCGATCGGGCGTTGATGGATTTTGCCGATGCAATGAAGGTGAGTTTCCGTCATGCGGATCTGTTCGCGCGTCTGGGCGGTGATGAATTTGTGGTGCTGTTTAACGGCCTGCAACAAGCAGATGCCGAGGGAGTACTGGAGCGCTTTGATCGGTTGCTGCAAAAACAGACGCGCGATCTGAACCGGCGCTATCAACTACATTTTTCGTCCGGCATCGTCGAGTTTGATCCACACCACCCGTTGTCGCTGGAGCAACTGCTGGAAAACAGCGACGAACGGATGTATGCCGCGAAAAAACTGCGTAAACAGACGCGATAAACCGCAAACAACTTGCGCGATAAATCGCGCCGCTACGGAATAGGTGAAATCGGTAGCGGCGCGATTCATCGCACGGTGTTGACCTTACCGCGCCAGGTCATCAATCAACGTCTGATTAAACTTCTGCGGTTCTTCCATCTGCGGCGCATGCCCCATGCCGGGGAATTCAATCAGGCGCGCGCCAGGGATCAGTTTTGCCACCTGTTTACCCAGCACATTGTAATGCCCCAACTGCGCTTTCACCGCTGGCGGTGCGATATCGCTACCGATGGCGGTGGTGTCGGAGGTGCCGATCATCAGGGTGGTCGGCACTTTCAGATCTTTAAATTCGTAGTACACCGGCTGGGTAAAAATCATGTCGTAGATCAGCGCTGAGTTCCAGGCGACCTTTTTATGCCCCGGACCGCTGTTTAACCCGGCCAACATATCCACCCATTTGTCATATTCCGGCTTCCACTGGCCGACGTAATAGGTTTGCTGCTCATACTTTTTGATACCGGCGGCGTTGAGCTTCAGCTCGCGTTGATACCACTGATCCACCGAACGCCAGGGCGCGCCTTTGGCTTTCCAGTCTTCCAGACCAATCGGGTTCACCAGCACCAGTTTTTGCGTCTGCTGTGGATACATCAGCGCATAGCGCGTAGCCAGCATGCCGCCGGTCGAGTGGCCGACAATCACCGCCTTATCGACACCCAGTTGCTGCAATAACTGATGGGTGTTCTGCGCCAGTTGCTGGAAGGTGTATTGATAATTCGCGGGTTTGCTGGAACTACAGAAACCAATCTGGTCCGGTGCCACCACGCGATAGCCCTGCTGGCTCAGTGCCTTGATGGTGTCTTCCCAGGTGGCACCGCAGAAGTTTTTGCCATGCATCAGCACCACCGTCTGCCCATTGGCATGCTGCGCGGGCTGCACATCCATATACCCCATGCTGAGCGTCTGCTGCTGGGAGGCGAAGTTAAAGTGCTGCAACGGATAAGGGTACTGGAATCCTTCCAGTTGTTCTCCATAGACGTTGGCGGCAAGCGCTGATGCGCTGCTCATCAGCATCAGCGAAGAGATCAATAACTTCACGGGAAAACGTAACGCCATCAGGACATCTCCTGTCAGATCAAAAGATCGAGTGTGGCATGTTACGCGTATCGCTGTATTGATGGGCCGTGCCATCAGTAAATTTCCCTGATGTATGGCAACCGATGTGGCGCAAAAAATCAGGTTATGGGATTTACGTTAACTAATTAGGGTTAAATCAGGATATTCCCTCAACAAATAAACAACATATAACGGTCAAATCTCACGAGTTGCGAGAATAGTCTGATAGCAGAAAAATAAACCTCAACTTCCTGATAAAACTTTACGTAACAAGGCACACGGAAAGATAAGTTAAATTACACTGTGCGCACTGACCTGGAGGTGCTATATGCAAGAGAGAAAATACAATGAAGGTGTCATTCTCGCCGTAACTGAATGGATTGTTGAAAACTTAGATCAACGCTTAAGCATTGATGATATTGCGCAAAAATCTGGTTATTCAAAATGGTATTTGCAGAAACTTTTCGCCCGTTGTCATAATGAAACTCTGGCACGTTTTATTCGCAAAAAGAAACTGGCCGCCAGCGTTGTCGAGCTGAAAAACAGCGAAGCAACGATTATCAGCCTGGCCGTAAAATACCATTTTGAAAGCCAGCAATCTTTTACCCGTTCATTTAAACAAATGATGGGTTGTACCCCGCTTGCATGTCGTAAAAAACAATTAAGCGGCGAACGGCAACAGCAACTGACAGAATGTGAAGATCCTTGCGTCTTGTGTCGCCTGGAATCTGTCGCCAACAGCAAAGTGATGCCAGAGATTCTGCCACCACCGATGCGGTCGGGTCAGTTTCCGGTGCGCCGTATTGACTGTGTGATGCAATGAGACAAAGCGCGATAATCGCGCTTTTTTTTATCGTGTCTTTCAGGCAAAAAAAAGCCCCTTCCGGGGCTTTTCGCATTATTTGTAGACCTGGGCTACCGCGTCGAAATTATTTCCGTGTTGGCGTGCAGCCTCGACCACATAATATTTTCCGCCTTTCTCATCAGCCATCTCTGACAAACGTTGATGCAGATCCATCGGCGAGCTGATGGCACCGCCAGTATCGGATACGCTAATATTTCCCAGCGACTCAAGTTTAAAGTGTTCCGCTTCCTGCGCAGAAATATTATTGGCGGCCATAACCGGTACGCTCGCACCAAGCAGCAACGCAGACAGAATATATTTTTTCATCAGCTCGTCCTCTTCAATTGTCGTGGTAATTTTCTATGGCTATTGTCCAATTAATCGCCACCCGACATTGATCTTTTTGAGCACTTATTATTCGTAGCTAAACGATTTATCGCGCCAAACCATTTAGCCCTGTAATTCCTGACCCGGTAATAATTTTTCCGACATCAAACGGCGGCATTGGGTACGGTCCTGATGGGCTTGCTGTTGCAGTTCAGGCGACAAGCCTTGCCACACCATTTGCAGATGCTCACCGAGACCGCGCTGGAAGTGAATTTTTTGCAGCGCATAGTCTGAATTACTGCCTTCAATAATCTGCTGCATATCCTGCACCGAATTACTGCGCCCATCATGGGTTAAGGTACAAAACATGGCGATGTAATACGCCTTGTCCTCGTCACTGTAATGCGGCGTAAACCACCAGACCAAAGCGCTGATAATGATCAGCAACGGCAGGATAAATTTCAGTTTTAACATGGGGAAAATAACCAAATGGAAAAAAACGCCGCGATGTTAACAGATTCGCGGCGTTGCGGTTTAGTGCAGGATGCCACTTAACCCGTGATAACCCATATAAAGTGCCACCAGCGCGATCAGGGTGCCGGAGAACCAGGGCGCACGGCGTGCCAGCGTATCCAACCCCTGCCAGCGCTGGGTGGCTTTTTGTACGCTTAACGCGGCAGCGGCCCCCACCCCTACCAGCGTCAGTGCCAGGCCAATGCTGAAACACAGCACCAGCGCAGCGCCAAGGCTGAAGGCTTTCACCTGAATGCACAACAACAGTACCGTGATGGCCGCCGGACAGGGGATCAGGCCGCCGGTTAAACCAAACAGGATAATCTGCCCGTTGGTCACTTCACGGCTGGCAAAACGCTTTTTGATATCGCTGGCATGGGCACGCTCATGCGCATCCTGAAAACTGCCATCATGCTCGCCAGGTGCGCGCTGGACCTCCCCCTGCTGCCATGCCACATCGTAATCATGGGAATGACCAGCATGACCGAGTGACAGACGCGCATTGAAGGTATGCGGTTGTGGCACCGCCAGTGTCGATTGCAGGACACCGTCCTGTGCGGCGAAGGTAAAGATTTGCGAGAACCCCATTCCGCGCCGGGTCGCGAGGCTAACCTGGCTGGCCTGCCATGCCGCGCCATCCAGAGTACGCAGTTGCCAGTGGCCCTGATGCAGCGCCAGTTCAATATGGCCGTGCCCGGTGTCGAGCACCTGCGCATCTGCCCGCTGCTCGTGCTGATGTTGCTTGCGCTGCTGCTCGCTTTGCCAGGTACGCCAAATCATCCAAAGCGCGGTTGCCAGAATGATAATGGCGGAGATCAGTTGGAACCAAGGTTCGGCAGTATCGGCCGTCAGCTTGCGGCTGACATACATCCCCCCTAACGCGACCAGCCAGACAATCAAGGTATGCGACAGGGTTGCCGCCAGCCCCAGCATCACTGCCTGTTTAACCGTGCCGCGAATCGCCACGATAAACGCCGCCATCATGGTTTTTGAATGTCCCGGCTCCAGGCCGTGTAATGCCCCCAGCAAAATTGCACTGGGGATAAACAGCCAGGCGCTGGAGGTGCCCTGGCTGATCAGGACGGCAAAATCAGTCATATTTTCTCTCATTGTCACGGTGCGGCAGATGCAATTGTCTGACACTGCGAATATACTATACCCCACTATAGTATTGATCAACGGATGTCACGCCATGTCTCATACCCTGAAAGACCAAAAGAAATTGCTGGCGCGCGTACGCCGCATCAAAGGCCAGACCGAATCACTGGAAAAAGCGCTGGTGGGCGGGGAAGAGTGTCTGAAGGTGTTGCAGCAGGTCGCAGCGGTGCGGGGGGCGATTAACGGATTAATGAGTGAGTTGCTGGAAGGACATATTCGCGAGCACCTGATGAACCCACACGCCAGCGAGCAAGAGCGCAACGCCGATATGGAACAGATTATTGCGGTGGTGCGCAGTTATATGAAGTAACAACATCGCGCGATAAATAGGTGTGGATTACGTAGCGGCGCGATTTATCGCGCCTTTTTCCTCAAAATCGCTCAAACCGATACGGCGTGGGGTCGATCAGCGGCGTATGACCGGAGACCAGATCGGCCGCCAGTTGCCCGGCTGCCGGTGACGTACCGAAACCGTGACCGGAAAAACCGGTCGCCAGCGTCAGACCCGGCAAGCTGGCAACCGGGCCGATGACCGGGTTCGAATCGGGCGTCACATCAATCACCCCAGCCCAGGCCTGCGCCAGCTCGGCTTGCTCAAACACCGGCCAGGCCGCACGCAGGTTACGCATCGCCTCCTGATTGAGCGCCGGGTTAGCCGCCGGATCGAGCGTACGAACACGTTCGAACGGCGAACGTCGATCGCCACGCCAGCGTCGAGCCAGCGCCAGGTCTTTAACAAAATAGCGGCCAAGCGAGATACGCAGATTGTCCCGCGCATGACGCAATTGGGGTAAATAGCGCGTCCCCAGCAGCAGATGGTCGAGGGTCAGCGGCGCATCCAACGCGCCACGCTGAGTAATAACAAATCCACCATCCTGGTGTTTGCGGAACGAGAAATCCGGCGCACCCACGGCGATATGGGTTGGCCCCTCCATCGGTTTAGTGCGCATCACCGAACAGATCAATGGCAGTGTCGGCAGCGCAATCCCCTGGTTGCCAAGGAAACGCCGCGACCAGGCTCCCGCCGCCAGCAGCACCTGGTCACAGCGAATTTCGCCACGTTCGGTAATCACCCCGCTAACCTTGCCGTCGCTGGTTTCCAGCGTGCGCACCGCGCACTGCTCAACAATGATCGCCCCGCGCGCGATAGCCGCTTTCGCAATCGCGCTGGCAGCGAGCGTCGGTTCTGCCCGACCATCGGAGGCGGTGAAAATCCCCCCCGCCCAATGCCCCTGCCCTCCCGGCACCCGTTGTGCAATCTCCGCTTTGCTCAGCAATTGCGTATCCAGCGCCAGCGGCGCTACCGCCTTAAACCAGCTTTCATGCAGCGCCATCTGGGCTTCGTTGCGGGCGATAAACATAATGCCCGCCTGACGATATCCCACATCGCTGCCAACACGCGCCGCCATGCCCGCCCACAGACGATCGGCAGCCTGCGCCAGTGGAATATCATCGGCAGCACGGCTGGTTTTACGAATCCAGCCCAGATTACGCGATGACTGCTCGCCCGCGATGCGGCCTTTTTCCAGCACCACCACCGGGATGCTGCGCTCCGCCAGCGTTAGCGCGGCGGTTAAACCGACAATGCCGCCGCCAATAATCACCACCGTGGTGGCGGAGGGGAAAGCGGCAGAGGTGGTAACGGGGGTAATTTGCGGTGACATAACGCGCCTCCTGTGATGCCTTACAGCGCCACGGTGATTTCCTGTATTGCGGCCTGACCGGCCCCACGGTATGCCGTAACCTCCAGCTCCACCTTGTAAACCGTGGAACCCAGCGGCGGGCAAGTCACGGTGGTGGCCGGGTTGATGCCACGAAACTTCTCGCCGATGATGGCCATTACCGTCGGCACATCGTCCGGTTCCTGAATAAACACCCGCGAGAACACCACATCCTTGAGCGAGGCATCAATCGCCGCCAGCGCCGCTTCGATATTGGCAAACACCTGCAAGGTTTGCTCCGTGACATCGGCCGGAATCTCCTTGCTGACCGGGTTGCGGCCTGCGGTATTGGAGACATAAATCCAGTTATCCACCGCGACAATGCGTGAATAACTGCCCATCTCTTCAAATTTTGAACCGGTTTTTACTTTAATAATCTGCGTCATGCTGGTTTCCTTGGTTAGCTGAGTACCGGGGTTTCCCACAGGTTTAATTTCACGCCGATGCCTTTTGCGATCGCGTTGCGATACACCACCGTGCCCCAGGCAACATCTTCCACCGGCATACCACCGACGGACATGATGATGATCTCTTCATCGTTTTGGCGGCCAGGTGCATCACCGGCAACGATTTTGCCAATATCTTCCAGTTGCTCCGCTGCCAGCTTGCCTTCGGCGATCATGTCCATAAAACGCACGCCGATAACCGGGATGGTTTTATGGGCGGGTTTCGGCACCTCCTCGAACCACGCCTGATACAGGCCGGTGTTATCCAGCACTTTGCGCACGTCGGGTTGCTCCATCCCGACGTCGATGTTGCACAGCGCAGGCATGGCAAGAAACGCCCCTGGCTTTACCCACTCGCGTTTGACCAGTGGATAGCTGTCCGGGTCGCCCACCTCGCCGGAACTGCAATAGGTCACGATGTCGGAGTCACGCACCACCGCTTCGAGGGTATCGACGATTTCGATATGTTTGATTTGCGGATACGTCTCCTGCACCCAGGTGAGGAAGTTATCGAGGCTACGCTGCCCACGCCCCTTCACTTTGATGGTGTCGATCAGCGGGCACACCGCGATAAACGCGGCGACGGCGGTTTTACCCATCACCCCGGGTCCCAGCAGGCCAATTACGCGGGAATCCTTGCGTGCCAGATGGCGCGCGCCCACGCCGGGTACTGCGCCGGTACGATATGCCGACAACAGGTTCGCTGACATATGCGCCAGCGGTGCGCCGGTATCCGCATCGTTAAGGGTGAACATCAGAATCGAGCGCGGCAGTCCTTTTTCGCGGTTGGCGATATTCGAGCCATACCATTTCACCCCGGCGGTACAGAAGCTGCCGCCGAGATAGGCGGGCATCGCCATTAAACGTCGGTCAGCCGTGGGCTTCGGCATCGTGGGAAAGGGCGAGTTTTCCGGGAAGGTCACCATCGCGCCGTGCGAATCGTTATTGGCCCCGGCCATGCGGTAGTCGCCTTGATACAGCAGGCCAAACATCTCCTCCATGGTATCGACACAGGCAGGCATGTCGGTGACGCCTGCGCGGATCATGTCCCGCTCCGACAGGTAGATAAAATCAATCCGGGTTGAATCTGTCATGGCTAACCCCTTTTCAGTCTTCGTTCGTATTCCCGCCAGCGCAGTGTGTCTGGCGTGCAGGTGGATGCCTTTAGGAATACGTGACTGGATTCGGGCTGTATTGAATATTTGCGACATCCGCGTGGCACAGCGCTTGCATGATCCCGCTATCCCTGTTCAGCCTGTAGCGGAGCGCGCGATGTCTGAGAATTCCCTTTATCGTCATGGCGGCAGCTTTCACCCGGAACAGCCGTTTTTCGTGCTGAATGCCGCGCAACATTACTCCGTGATCGCCTCAGAAAACCCGGCGATTTCACACTTTTACAGCTTCGATGTCGCGCAATCGGCAGGCATGACGCTGGCGATTCCCGATGGCTGCGTCGATATCGTGTTTGATTGCGATCCGCTCAACCCGAAAGGGCGCGTGTGCGGCACCACGCTGGAAGCACGCGGCGCCGACATGCTGCACAACCATCATTATTTTGGCGTGCGGTTCGCGCCAGGCGTTATCCCCGACTTCCTTGATGTGATGGCAGAGGAGATCCCCGACCATGAATTCAGCTTTCTTGATGTGGTACCTGATGCCCGACTGGCGTTTGAACAAATTGTGCAAAGCCACAGCTTTTCACAGCAAATTTCGTTATTTAACGCCCACTTCACGCCACGGCTGGTGCGCAAAGCCTCATCGGTAACTGCCTTTATCATCCACGCGATGCGCCAGCAAAAGGGCAATATTCGCGTCGATCAACTGGAAGCCCTGACCGGTTATACCTGCCGCACCATTCAGCGGCAGTTCCGCCAGGATACCGGTTTGTCGCCCAAAGCCTTCAGCCGCATTCTGCGCTGCCAGTCGGCGCTAACCAGCATCCATGCGCAGGGTAATATTTCCTTTAGCGATCTGGCGTTTAACCTCGGGTTCAGCGACCAGTCCCACTTCCTGCGTGAATTTAAAAAGTTCGTCAGCACCACGCCCTGCGACTATCAACGCCGGATTGCCCACGACGCGTTGTTCCATCGCTTGCGCTATCACTGAGCACTAAAACGGTGCAACTCTGCACCGTTGCTCTGTCCGATTTTTTCTATCTGTCATCGTCATCGCTGAGAAATGATGCAGCGAAGTTACCTGCTTCAGGCGACGCAGATCGCCTGAGAAATTTCACTCTCTCCATAGAGGCGCTGGCGATGAACAACGATACCGGTTTACGCAAAAATACGTTGGGCTTGTTTTCTCTGGTCTTTTTTGTGGTGGCGGCGGCGTCGCCGCTGACTGGCGTGGTCGGTGGCCTGCCGGTGGCGATTATTTCCGGCAATGGCGGTGGCATTCCGGTGTTTTACATCCTGTCGTGCGTCATTTTGATGCTGTTCGCGGTGGGCTTTATCGCCATGAGTCGCCACGTCAATAACGCCGGTGCCTTCTATACCTATATCTCCAAAGGTCTGGGAGAAAACTGGGGCGCATCGGCGTCGGTACTGGCGTTAATGGCCTACTTCTCCATCCAAATCGCGATTGTCGCCATGCTCGGCTTCTTTACCCAGCTGTTCCTTGAAGAACATCTCAGCACCCATATTCCCTGGTGGGCGCTGAGTATGTTGTTTGCGGTGATTGCCTGGGTTCTGGGCATCAAACGGGTTGAGGTGGGCGGTAAGTTACTGGGCGTGCTGATGCTGGCCGAGGTCGCGATCGTGCTGCTGACCGATGTGATGCTGCTGGTGAAAAAAGCCGGTCCTTACACCTTCCAGTCGTTTGAGCCGTCCGTGTTTATGCAAGGCAACCTCGGTATCGCCTTTATCTTTACCATCGCCGCCTTTATCGGTTTTGAATCAACGGCGATCTATGCCGAAGAGTGCCGCGATCCACAGAAAACCGTGCCACGCGCCACCATTTGCGCCCTGCTGCTCATCACCGCCTTTTTCTGCTTTACCAGTTGGTCGCTGGTGCAGGCCTATGGCTTCGATGAAATTGTGGCCATCGCCAGCAAAGATCCCGGCAATTTTGTCTTCAACATCACCCGTCAGTATGTCGGCCAGTGGGCGGTGGATACCATGTCGGTGTTGTTGATCACCAGCCTGTTCGCCGCCACCCTGGCGTTTCACAACAATATCTCCCGCTATCTGTTTAGCATCAGCCGTGATGGTCTGATCTGGAAAGAGCTGTGCAAAACCCATCCCACCAACGGTACGCCACATAACGCCAGCCATCTGCATAGCGTGATTCTGTTGCTGTTACTGGCGGGGATGGGCAGCGCCGGGCTGGACCCGATGGTGCACATCTTTGCCATCGGTTCGGCGGTCGCTACCCTGTGTATCCTGATTCTGCAATTGGGCGTGTCAGCGGCGGTGGTGCTGTTTTTCCGTCGCGTCGTAACGGATGACAGCCGGTTTCAGGTGTTCTGGGCACCGCTGCTGTCGATTATTTGTATGACCCTCACCATCATTCTGGTGGTGAACAATCTGCAATCCCTGAGTGGCAGCGATTCCAGCGTGGTGAAGATGATCCCGTGGTTTATCGCCGCCTGTGCGCTGGCGGGTTACGGCATGTCATTGAAGCGTGGAATGAAAGTGGCGGTGATAAAAAAATAATCTGCCTTAGCTGCTTTAACTCAGTTTCCCCCTGAATATCCCTATATGTAGCGGCGCGATTTATCGCGCTCTTTTCAGGCTGTGGCATGACCTGCAAAGACCCGCGCGATAAATCGCGCCGCTACTCAATGCACCATCGTTTCCCGCCCCACGCTTCCCAACATTGGGCAACATCATTCAGTTTCAGAATCATCCTAATAAAATCGTTAACACTGTTAATTTATTGACATGAAGCCGTGTTAAATTTTACTAATGTATTACGGTGCCATCGCGTATTTACGCGATGATAATCAGATCCAATCTCTACACAAATAAGTGACATATCAGCTTTAGCAGGCCGCAATATCACCTCGGTTTATTCAGATAATCGGGTGAAAAGTGACATTGCGGTGACAGAATTATCTCCATATTAACTGGCTTGACACCATTTTCACGTAACCGAGTGAGATGCGTATCTCATTTATCTTTCATGGAAAAAACAATCAGGAAATCAGGTAATGGCTATTGATATTTATTTGAAAGTTGACGGAACAACCGGTGAGTCCCAGGACAGCAATCACAAAGGATGGACCGATGTACTCTCCTTTACATGGGGGGCTGCACAACCGGGAAATATGTCAGTTGGCGGCGGCGGTGGTGCTGGCAAAGTGGCTTACCGTGATCTGAATATTAAGGCGTTGATTGATAAATCCACCCCGGCGATTTTGAAGTTCTGCTCCAGCGGTAAACATGTCGACAAAGTCGAGCTGTCAGTTTGTAAGGCCGGTGGCAACCAGGTTGAATATTCAAAGATCACTCTTGAAGACGTGCTGGTTACGCAAACCGACTTCAACGGCGTGGGTCAGAGCGACACCATCGTAGTGGATTACGCCTTCCAGGCGGCCAAAGTCTCCATGAGCTATTGGGAACAGGGCGAGAGTGGTACCAAAGGTGCCGAAAGCAAAGTGAGCTGGGACATTAAGCAAAACAAAGAAAGCTAAACACGCATGACACCCTGATATCACGACAAGGCGATGGTAAACACAATGGCGATAGATATTTTTTTAAAAGTGGATGGCATCAATGGTGAATCGCAAAATGCGAATCACAAGAACTGGATCGATGTGTATTCATTTAGCTGGGGTGCAAAGCAACCCGGTAATATGGCGGTGGGTGGTGGTGGTGGCGCAGGTAAAGTGAATTATCGTGACCTTACTGTGCAGGCGCTGGTTGATAAAGGTACCCCGGCGTTACTGAAATATTGCTCCAGCGGCAAACATATTGCCAAAGTTCAACTGTCAGTCTGCAAAGCCGGCGGTCAGGAAGTCGAATATACCCTTATTACGCTGGAAGATGTGTTGGTAACACAAACCGATTATATCGGCGTAGCACATGGATCAACCCTGGGTATGGAATACGCATTTCAGGCCAGTAAGGTGGCGATGGAATATTGGGAACAGACTTCGCAGGGGAATAAAGGCGCGTCAGTGCAGATGGGTTGGGATATCAAACAAAACAAAGAAGTCTAACCACGCTCGGGGGCGTTATGGCATTTCCGAAATCACATGAAATATTAGCACTGACATCACAACCCGAATTAAATAATCGTGTGTCAGCAAACTATCTGACCACTGAAATTCTGGACGAAGCTTTGATTCTCGTCCGTTCGTTATCCACGGATGAAGTCTTCAGACTGGCTAAATCGGAAACCAGTCAGATTGCTTATACCCTGAAAGATTACAAAGACGAGAATAACCGCCGCCTGGCTTCAGGCGATGTCGAGTCAGGGCAGTTACCACTGGGGAGGATTAACCATCTGGATAACCGGGTAGCCGGTGTGCGCGTCCAGCATGTGGATAATGCCGCCAAAAGTGCGTTGGGGGGAACCGCAATATTTCTCGGTGCCGGGCTATGGGCGGGATTAGGTTCCAGTGTGGGCAGCATCATTGGCAGGAATGCCGTACAGTTCGGCGTCACCGCCGCCTCCGCGTGGGGAACACGTTTTGTGACCCAGAAAGTCGTGGCGGTGAATCAGATGGCGTCACATATCAAAAATCTCGCCGATATGTTCAATACCACCCACAATGCATTTTCTGAATTCCGCAATGACGTCTATGTCAAACGCGTACAGTACAAACCTGATGAAGACAGCCCTCCCCTGACTTTTGAACAAAATGTCACCGGTAAAAATGCACTTCCGGGCGATCAGGCCGCGGCAATTCAGCAGATACTGACCCGATTTATCAGCTCAGCCTATCAGCGCGTTGATATTGTTGGCCGACCTGCCGAGTTTATGAAGGTCTATTTTGAAGGCGGGGCCCCGCTGGATATTTCACGTATTCAGTATGATTACCTGATCAATCTCAAGTTGCCGTAATCAGGATGACAACGCCTGCGCGCACGCCCAGGCGGAACTCCACGCCCACTGGAAGTTATAGCCACCCAGCCAGCCGGTCACATCCACCACTTCGCCGATAAAATATAATCCGGGCACATCGCGTGCTTCCAGGGTTTTTGACGATAACAGGGTGGTATCCACGCCGCCCAGCGTCACTTCAGCTGTGCGGTAGCCTTCGGTGCCGTTTGGCTGTACCCGCCACTGATGCAGGGTTTGCACCAGTTCGCCCTGCTGCTTGCTGTTGAGCTGCTTCAGGGTGACGTCAGGGATCTGGTTCAGCGCCTGCAACACTTCCACCAGGCGCTTCGGCAAAATTTTCGCCAGGCTGTTTTTCAGGCTGAGATTCGGATGGGCGTCACGCTGGATATTAATAAACCCATCCAGCGGCGTTGCCGGGGATAAATCCACCGTCACGAACTCGCCGGGCTGCCAGTAACTGGAGATTTGCAACACCGCCGGGCCAGATAAACCGCGATGGGTAAACAACAACGCCTCTTTAAATAAGGTGCCGTCCTGCGCAGTGATGGTGGTGGGTAACGCCACGCCGGATAAGGTGTTCAATTGTTCCAGCAGCGGTTTATGCAGAGTAAAAGGCACCAGCGCAGCGCGCGTCGGGAACACTTTCAAACCAAACTGCTCCGCCACTTTATAACCGAACGGTGAAGCTCCCAGCCCCGGCATCGATAAGCCACCGCTGGCGATCACCAACTTCTCCGCCTGCACCGTCATGCCGTTCAGTTGCAGGGTGTAGCCTGCGTCGTCACGCTGCACGCTCAGCACTTCGCTGCGCAACCGGAGCGTCACCTGTCCGGCTTCACACTCGGCCAGCAGCATATCCACGATTTGCTGCGCCGAATCATCGCAGAACAACTGGCCCAGCGTTTTCTCGTGATATGCGATGCCGTGACGATTGACCAGATCGATAAAGTCCCACTGGGTATAGCGCGCCAGCGCAGATTTACAGAAATGCGGGTTGTGCGACAGGTAAGCTGCGGGTTCGGTATACATATTGGTGAAATTGCAGCGTCCGCCGCCCGACATCAGAATTTTGCGGCCCGCTTTTTTGCCGTTATCAAGCAGCAGCACACGCAGGCCACGCTGTCCGGCCTGTGCAGCACAGAACATGCCCGCAGCACCCGCGCCAACAATGATAACGTCAAACTTTTCCACTGCTTTTTCTCACTTCACCCGAAAGGCGCTGATTGTAGTGATCTGTCCTCTTTGACGCCAGTGTCAAAAAAATGCCGTAAATATGTCATATTGTAAATGACTCATATTTCGGCATTTTTCCCTTGTTTAGGCGTGTGACTGGCAACATTAAGACAAAAAAAGACTATATTTCCCTTTCCCATACAGCACGTTGTCGCGGATAATGCGCCGCGTTCATGTCCTCCAAAATGGCGTAACGTTTATGCTACATCTGTTTGCTGGTCTTGACCTGAGTACCGGCCTGTTATTGGTTCTTGCCCTGCTGTTTGTATTGTTTTACGAAGCAATCAACGGTTTCCACGACACAGCCAACGCGGTCGCGACAGTTATCTACACCCGTGCGATGCGGGCGCAGCTGGCGGTTGTGATGGCAGGTGTTTTCAACTTTTTCGGTGTTTTGCTGGGCGGTTTGAGCGTGGCCTATGCCATTGTTCATATGCTCCCCACCGATCTGCTATTAAATGTTGGTTCAGCTCACGGCCTGGCTATGGTGTTCTCCATGCTGCTGGCTGCGATTATCTGGAACCTCGGCACCTGGTATCTTGGCCTGCCGGCGTCCAGCTCCCATACCCTGATTGGTGCCATTATTGGTATCGGTCTGACCAATGCTCTGATGACCGGAACGTCGGTGGTTGATGCGCTCAACCTGCCAAAAGTTCTGAATATCTTCCTTTCCCTGATCCTGTCGCCGATTGTCGGTCTGGTGATTGCCGGTAGCCTGATTTTCCTGCTGCGCCGCTACTGGAGCAGCACCAAGAAACGCTCGCGTATTCATATGACGCCAGCCGATCGCGAGAAAATCGACGGCAAGAAAAAGCCGCCATTCTGGACGCGTATCGCCCTGATTGTTTCCGCCATTGGCGTAAGCTATTCACACGGTGCGAACGATGGTCAGAAAGGCATTGGCCTGATCATGCTGGTGCTGATTGGTGTCGCACCTGCGGGTTTCGTGGTCAACATGAATGCCTCCGGTTATGACATCACCCGTACCCGTGATGCCGTCAACCATCTGGAGCAGTACTACCAGCAGCACAGCGAAACCCTGACGCACATCGTGCAGATGGTGCCGCCTGCGGTGCCTGCGCCAGAAGAGTCCATCAATGGCCCGCATGAATTCCACTGCGATAGCGCCCGTGCGCTGCCAGCGATTCAGCGAGCTCAGGGCTTACTGAACAATCTGCAAAGCTACAGTGACCTGACACCTGACCAGCGCAGCCAGATGCGTCGTCTGCTGCTGTGCATCTCCGATACCGCCGATAAAGCGGCGAAGCTGCCGGAAACCAGCGCTGACGACCAGCGTTTCCTGAACAAGCTGAAAAGCGATCTGTTGGGAACCGTTGAGTATGCGCCGGTGTGGATCATCATGGCCGTAGCCCTGGCGCTTGGCGTCGGCACCATGATTGGCTGGCGTCGTGTGGCGACCACTATCGGTGAGAAGATTGGTAAGAAAGGCATGACCTACGCGCAGGGTATGTCAGCGCAGGTGACGGCAGCGGTGTCGATTGGCATTGCCAGCTACACCGGGATGCCGGTTTCCACCACGCACATTCTGTCGTCGTCAGTCGCCGGGACCATGTTGGTTGATGGTGGCGGTCTGCAAAGCCGTACCATCAAGAATATCGCGATGGCGTGGGTGTTTACCCTGCCGGTGTGTATTCTGTTGTCCGGTTCCTTGTACTGGATTGCGCTGAAGCTGGTGTAATCACCGCTTCAGACACCGAAGGGCGACAGCAATGTCGCCCTTTTTTTATTGCCAGACTGCCATCGCGATCAGGCTGACAACCACCAGCCCACACAGCCCGCTGGTCAAAATAAATTGCCCGCGTACCCGTTCACAGCGACGAATAAACTCTTCGTCGTGATGGTCACGATAGCGCTTCTCCCAGATATAGCGCACCAGGCGCACCTGTTTGCTGGGCTGACCGTGCGACGTAAAGAAGCCAGCACCATCCACATATTGATATAACAGCGGATCGCAACCACGTAGCACCGCCAATAACGAGCGCAGAGAAGAGAAATAGCGCGCCATATTCACCAGACAAACTACACAAAGAGCCCAAAAAAGCGCGATAGTGCTAATCATGATCCCCTCCCGGCTGGAGACGTGGAGACGCAACGCTGTAAACGCTCCACGAGAAAGCCTTCCACTGAATGAATCGAATTGCGTTGTTTTTTTGCGAGTCCGGCGGTAAGTCATCAGGAGATGTATGACCGTCATTTTCAGTGTAGGAGATTTGGTAAAAATTTTTCCAGCGATGATTTTCGTTCACCGCGAGCGAAAAAAGCGATAACCCTTGATCTTCCTCACAGCGGCGCAGCGCCTTGCAGCATTTGTTAACAACTCTGGCTATACTGGGGGTATAACAACAAACCGCCTGCAAAGCATAAATCTCGATGGGTGGCGCTTATCGCCGTTATGCGCAAAGGATTTCGCCAGCCGTGACGTGGCAGGAATTCGGGTTGCCCCCAGAATCTTGTGAAAGGAGTTATATCATGGCTTATAAACACATCCTGATTGCAGTAGACCTTTCCCCTGAAAGCCAGTTACTGGTTGAAAAAGCCGTCTCACTGGCACGTCCTTATGATGCGAAAATCTCATTAATCCACGTTGATGTGAATTATTCAGACCTCTACACCGGGCTGATTGACGTCAATTTAGGTGATATGCAGAAACGCATCTCTGAAGAGACGCATACCGCACTGAAAGAACTTTCGACCAACGCCGGATACCCCATCAGTGAAACCCTGAGCGGTAGCGGTGACCTCGGTCAGGTGCTGGTGGATGCGATTAGAAAATATGATGTGGATTTGGTGGTATGTGGCCACCATCAGGACTTCTGGAGCAAGCTGATGTCCTCAGCGCGCCAGCTCATTAATACGGTGCATATTGATATGTTGATTGTGCCGTTGCGCGATGACGACGAATAACAAAACAGGCCGGGAAACCGGCCTGTTTTTTTGTAGCGGATAGGTGCAAATATCAGCTTAGCGGCGGATAGATATCAAAACGATGGCTTTTGGTCACCACCGCTGACTGTGTCACCACACCCGCTAACGGCGGGGCGTAATCCGGGCGCTTCACCACAATACGTTTTTTCGCCAGACGCCGCGCCGGTTCCAGCAGTGCATCAGCATCCTCATCCGCGCCTACCAGAGACTGGAATACCCGCATCTCCTTTTTCACCATCGCGCTTTTTTGCCGGTGAGGATACATCGGGTCGAGATACACCACATCTGGCGCGGGAGTGATTTCACTCAGCGCCTGCTGGCTGACGACATGCAGCAGCGTTAATCGCTCGCGCAGCCAGCCGCCGATTTCCGCATCGTCATAACCCCGACGCAAACCATCCTCCAGCAACGCCGCCACCACCGGATGACGTTCCAGCATGCGCACCCGGCAGCCCAGCGCGGCCAGAACAAAGGCATCGCGTCCTAATCCGGCCGTGGCATCGACCACATCCGGCAGGTAATCACCCTTGATACCCACCGCTTTCGCCACTGCTTCACCGCGCCCACCGCCAAAACGACGCCGGTGCGCCATCGCGCCAGAGACGAAATCAACAAAAATGCCGCCCAGCTTTGGCTCGTCGCGTTTACGCAGCTCAAGATGGCTGGCAGTCAGCACCAGCGCCAGTGGCGACTGCTCATCCTGCTCCAGTCCCCAGCGCTGGGCCAAATGTAATAAGGCGCCGTCTCCGGCGCCTGTTTCATCAATTAAACCGATTTTCACAAGCAGGCTTATCCCTGAATCCCGTAATGTTCCAGCATCGCATCGAGCTGCGGTTCACGGCCACGGAAGCGTTTAAACAGCTCCATTGGCTCCTCAGAACCACCACGCGTCAGGATGTTGTCGAGGAACGACTGACCGGTTTCACGGTTAAAGATACCCTCTTCTTCAAAGCGTGAGTACGCATCGGCAGCCAGCACGTCGGCCCACAGGTAGCTGTAGTAACCTGCGGCATAGCCACCCGCAAACACATGGCTGAAGGCGTGCGGGAAACGGCCCCATTCCGGGCTGGGTACCACCGCCACCTGCTTCTTCACTTCACGCAGGGTTTCGAGGATTTGCGCGCCCTGCTGCGGGTTAAACTCGGTGTGCAGACGGAAATCGAACAGGCCGAACTCCAGCTGACGCAGGATAAACAGCGCTGCCTGGTAGTTTTTCGCTGCCAGCATTTTATCCAGCAGTTCTTTCGGCAGCGGCTCGCCAGTTTCATAGTGGCCGGAGATAAACGCCAGCGCGTCCGGTTCCCAGCACCAGTTCTCCATAAACTGGCTCGGCAGTTCCACCGCATCCCACGGCACACCGCTGATACCGGACACGCCAGGGGTTTCGATACGCGTCAGCATATGATGCAGACCATGACCAAACTCGTGGAACAGCGTGGTCACTTCATCATGGGTGAACAACGCAGGCTTGCCCTGCACCGGACGGTTGAAGTTACAGGTGAGGTAAGCCACCGGCTTTTGCAGGCTGCCATCGGCTTTGCGCATCTGGCCGACACAGTCGTCCATCCAGGCTCCGCCGCGTTTGTGCTCACGCGCGTAGAGGTCGAGGTAGAAGCTACCGCGCAGTTCGCCGGTTTCATCAAACAGGTCGAAGAAACGCACATCCGGGTGGTAAACGTCGACATCTTTACGCTCTTGCGCGCTGATGCCGTAGATACGTTTCACCACTTCAAACAGGCCATTCACCGCACGCGCTTCCGGGAAATAGGGACGCAGTTGCTCATCGCTGATGGTGTAGAGATGCTGCTTCTGCTTTTCGCCGTAGTAAGTCAGATCCCACGGATTCATCTCGTCGACGCCGAACTCTTTTTTGGCGAAGGCGCGCAGTTGGGCCAGCTCTTTCTCACCCTGTGGACGGGCGCGTTTAGCAAGGTCAGTGAGGAAATCGATCACCTGAGACGGGCTTTCCGCCATTTTGGTCGCCAGCGATTTATCCGCAAAGGAATCAAAGCCGAGCAACTGGGCCAGTTCGTGGCGCAGCGCCAGTTCTTCTGCCATCACCGGGCCGTTATCCCATTTACCGGCGTTCGGGCCTTGATCAGACGCACGGGTTGAGTAGGCGCGATACATCTCTTCACGCAGCGCCGCGTTGTCGCAGTAGGTCATCACCGGCAGATAGCTCGGGATATCCAGCGTCAGCAACCAGCCTTCCTGCTCTTTGGCTTCCGCCATCGCTTTGGCTGCCGCCAGCGCGCTTTCCGGCATACCGGACAGCTCCGCTTCATCGGTGATCAGTTTGTTCCAGCCCTGAGTGGCATCGAGGACGTTGTTGCTGTAGGTCGAACCCAGCTCAGACAGACGCGCGGCAATCTCGCCATAGCGTTTCTGTTTTTCTTTATCGAGTCCGATACCCGATAACTCGAAATCACGCAGGCTGTTATCCACCGCTTTCTTCTGGGCGATATCCAGCGCCGCATAGTTGTCACCCTGCTTCAGGTCACGATACGCCTGGTACAGTCCTTCATGCTGACCAACCCAGGTGCTGTATTCGGACAGCAGCGGCAGCGTCTGCTCATAAGCCTCACGCAGTTCCGGGCTGTTTTTTACCGAGTTCAGATGGCTGACCGGCGAAAAAATACGCCCGAGGCGATCATCCACTTCTGCCAGCGGTTGTACCAGGTTATCCCAGCTATAAGGCGCGCCCTGTGCCACTACGCGCTCCACCGCCGCACGGCAGTCGTCCAGTGCGGCGGTTACCGCAGGAACAACGTGCTCAGGTTTGATGGCAGAAAAAGGCGGAAGGGTAAAAGGCGTAAGTAACGGATTGGTCATAAGCGCAGTCCTTTTATGGAGTATGGGGCGCGATCGGTCGCGCAACGCAATCTTACTAACATGCGGCCTGATTAGCGGAAAATCAATGCTGCCCCGAAACGTCAGCAATTTTTATCCAGCGCGGCTATAATCCCGCCACATACGATGTAGTGAATTCTTTGATCCAACCGCGGACCCCTCTTTTTTATGCTGAGTTATCGCCACAGTTTTCATGCCGGCAACCATGCCGACGTGCTCAAACACACCGTTGAGAGCCTGATCCTGACCGCCCTGATGGAGAAGGAGAAGCCTTTCCTCTATCTGGATACCCACGCCGGTGCCGGACGTTACCAGCTGAGCGGTGAGCACGCCGAGCGTACCGGTGAATATCTGGAAGGCATCGCGCGTATCTGGCAGCAGCCGGATGCGCCGGAACTGCTGAAGCCTTACTTCTCGGCGATCCGTAACCTGAACCCTAACGGCACCCTGCGCTACTATCCGGGTTCACCGCTGATTGCCCGCCATCTGCTGCGCCAGGACGATAAACTGCAACTCACCGAGCTGCATTCCAGCGATTATCCGCTGCTGCGCAATGAATTCAGCAAAGACAGCCGTGCGCGTGTCGAGCGTGCCGATGGTTATCAGCAGTTGAAAGCCAAGCTGCCACCGCCAACGCGCCGTGGCCTGATCCTGATCGACCCGCCGTATGAGCTGAAAAGCGATTATCAGGACGTGGTGAAAGGCATTCAGGAAGGTTACAAGCGTTTCAGTACCGGTATCTACGCGTTGTGGTATCCGGTGGTGCTACGTCAGCAAATCAAACATATGACCAAAGATCTGCAAGCCACCGGCATTCGCAACATTTTGCAGATTGAGCTGGCCGTCCGCCCGGACAGCGACCAGCGTGGTATGACCGCTTCGGGGATGATTGTGATTAACCCACCGTGGAAGCTGGAGCAGCAGATGAAAGAACTGCTGCCGTGGCTGCATCAGAAACTGGTGCCAGCAGGCACCGGTCATACTCGTATTGAGTGGATTGTCCCGGAGTAAGGCGCACTAAATCTCGAACACCGCAAAATCATGTGCCAGCTCCGTCGCCGCAAAGATGGACTGGCACTCCGCCAGCAATCTCTCCCGATCCTGTGACAAATAGCGCGAGCTAAAATGGGTGGCGATCAACCGCTTAGCCCCGGCCTGTTTTGCCACTTCTGCCGTTTGTATCGTGGTGGAATGGCCGCGACTGTTGGCCTTCTCCGCCAGCGCCGCCTCGAGCGTGGTTTCGTGCACCATCACATCGGCATCAGCCGCCAGTTGCAACGCCACCTCAGTCGGCCCGGTATCGCCAAAAATCGCCACCACCTTGCCTTTGGTGGACGGCCCCAGATATTCAGCACCATTAATTTCGCGCCCATCCTCCAACCGGACACGCTCGCCCTGCTTCAGTTGCTGATACCACGGCCCACGCGGCACCCCTTCCGCTTTCAGGCGCGGAGCATCAAGAAAACCGGGGGTATCATGCTGTTCGATGCGGTAGCCGTAGCACTCCACAATATGATTCATCGGCCAGGCGGTGACACGGAAATCACCGTCGTCAAACACCAGCCCGGCGGCGATTTCCACGATTTCCAGCGGAAAGCTGGTATAGGAGCCGCTCAGGTTCAGCGCCGTCTCGATGAATTGACGGATACCTGACGGACCATAGATGGTCAGTGGTTCTTTCAAGCCCGCCATCGAGCGACTGGTGAGCAATCCGGGCAGACCAAAAATATGGTCGCCGTGCAGATGGGTAATAAAGATTTTTTCCAGCTTGCTCGGTTTCAGCGCCGAACGCATGTATTGATGCTGCGTCGCCTCACCACAATCGAACAACCAAGTGTCACCCCGTTTGGATAAGGTCAACGCAATGGCGGTGACGTTACGTTGCAGGCTTGGCGCACCTGCGCCGGTGCCAAGAAATGTCAGTTGCATACGGTGCTTCCCTGTAATGGGTGTTGATCCAACCCTATCACAATCATAGGTGCAATCTTTGCGCCCTTTCCCCTGTCAGCGTTACACTCTAACCCAATTTTTCTTCCTGCAAATGGACACATCTGATGACCAGACATTTTGACTACCTTGCCATTGGCGGCGGCAGCGGCGGAATCGCCTCCATTAACCGTGCAGCGATGTACGGCCAGAAATGCGCCCTGATTGAAGCCAAAGAGCTGGGCGGCACCTGTGTCAACGTAGGTTGCGTACCAAAAAAAGTGATGTGGCACGCGGCGCAGATTGCCGAAGCTATTCACCTGTATGGCCCGGATTACGGCTTCGACACCACGGTTAACCGCTTCGACTGGTCAACCCTGGTGAAAAATCGCAGCGCCTATATCGATCGTATCCACACCTCATACGACAACGTGCTGGGCAAGAATAAGGTGGAAGTAATCAAAGGGTTCGCCCGTTTTGTTGATGCGCACACCGTGGAGGTGAACGGCGAAACCATTACCGCTGATCATATCCTGATCGCCACTGGTGGCCGTCCAAGCCATCCCAACGTGCCGGGAGCAGAATACGGCATCGACTCCGACGGCTTCTTTGAGCTGGATGCGCTGCCAAAGCGTGTGGCGGTCGTCGGAGCCGGTTATATCGCCGTGGAGCTGGCAGGTGTGGTCAACGCGTTGGGCGCGGAAACCCACCTGTTTGTGCGTAAGCACGCGCCGCTGCGCAGCTTTGATCCGCTGATCACCGATACGCTGGTTGAAGTGATGCAGGCTGAAGGCCCGTCATTGCATACCGATTCCATCCCGCAAGCGGTGATCAAAAACGCTGACGGCAGCCTGACGCTGCAACTGGAAAACGGTCAGGAGCAAACCGTAGATTGCCTGGTATGGGCGATTGGCCGTGAGCCAGCCAACGATAACTTCAATCTGGCCGTCACTGGCGTGGCGCTGGATGAGAAAGGTTATATCAAGGTGGATAAGTTCCAGAACACCAGCGTGCCGGGCATTTACGCAGTGGGCGACAACACTGGTGCGGTGGAGCTGACACCGGTAGCGGTAGCAGCAGGCCGTCGCTTGTCTGAGCGTCTGTTCAACAACAAGCCGGACGAACATCTGGATTACAACAATATCCCGACCGTAGTATTCAGCCACCCGCCAATTGGCACCGTCGGTCTGACCGAACCCCAGGCGCGTGAGCAGTACGGCGATGATCAGGTGAAAGTGTACAAATCGGCCTTCACCGCCATGTACACCGCCGTCACCCAACACCGTCAGCCATGCCGGATGAAGCTGGTCTGCGTAGGACCGGAAGAGAAAATCGTCGGTATCCACGGTATCGGTTTTGGCATGGATGAGATGCTGCAAGGCTTTGCAGTGGCGCTGAAAATGGGTGCCACCAAAAAAGACTTCGACAACACCGTGGCGATCCACCCGACCGCAGCGGAAGAGTTTGTGACGATGCGCTAACTAACCCGGCCAGCATGTTACAGCATGCTGGCTTTCCTCCCTTTCCCTTCCAGACAAAAACTCTGTTTCTTTACTACTCAATCCTCGCTCGCCGGGATAACATTTCTCTCTTTGCAGACGCTAACGCATTTATCGCGTGGCTGTTTTTTGGTGAATTATTTGGCAGAGGGAGGCTGGCGTGAATATTTATTTTGCGCAGCGGGGATTAAGTAGCAAGGAACAGAATCAGGCATGAATATCATCAGTATTATTATGTCGGCGGGCAAAGCCTCGGTGGATGTGGCGCTGTATACGCTGATTCCCATCATGGTTGTTATGTTATTTGTGATGAAATATCTGGAGGCAAAAGGCGTACTCGATTTTATTGTTCGTCATACCACGCCGTTATTAAAACCTTTGGGTATTACCGGGCTGGCGTTATTTGCCCTCATCCAGTTAAATTTTGTCAGTTTCGCCGCTCCGCTCGCCGCCCTGGCGATTATGGAAAAACGTGGCACCTCCGATCGCCATATGGCTGCCACGCTCAGCATGTTATTTGCCATGGGCCAGGCAAATGCCTTTTATCCTTTGATTCCTGCCGGTCTGCATTGGGGGGCGGCCATACTGATCTCGATTTGTGGGGGCATCGTGGCGGCTTCCACCACTTACCACTTTTTTGGTCGTAAGCTCCCTGCCGTCGCGCTGCGTGATGAAGACGAAGGGATCAGTCATAACGAAGCGAAGCCCGGCCTGATTGCCATTATCAATAATGCCGGTTCCGATGCGATTCGTCTGGCGCTTGGCTCGCTACCGATGTTGATCCTCTCCTTATCGGTAGTCGGCATTCTGAAAGAGGCCGGTGGCGTAGAATTGCTGACCCGGTGGTTGTCTCCGTTGCTGGATCGGCTGAATATTTCCGAGGTCTACATTCTGCCCGCGCTCACCAAATGCCTGGCAGGCGGCACGGCCTACTATGGCGTCATTGCGGGTCTGGTGGAAAAAGGGTTGTACAGCGCCCACAATATTAACGCGTCGGCAGGTTTGCTTATCCAGACCTTCGACCTGCCCGGCATCGGCATTTTCCTCGGGCTGTCCAGTCGCTTCCCACGACTGTTCCGTTTCGCCGTACCGGGTATTCTGTTAGGTATCGCGCTGCGCGCCACGGCGCATTCTCTCCTTTTTTAAACGCAACGCTAAACCGGTAACCACCTGTTTAGCGCTTCAATTTTCTAAATAACACCACAGTTCTTAAGCGTTATTTAAAATTAACCCTATCTATTTTATCGTTATTTTCATCAGTTGCATGACGGTTATTGTTAGTATTATTATCCCGAGACGATTATTGCTAAACGCTGCAATTAACCCTATAACTCTAATGGTTTGCCTGCTAATAAATAATGACAGAGCATATCCTGAAGAAATATCGGGTTAATAACGTAATCCCTTATATTCATCGCAGGTAATATTCCTGTGCGTCATATTTTGTATGCAGATAGGGTCTTTCCATGAGCGGTAAAAAAATAACCTGGAATGGCGGGTTACAGCACGAAGCCATCGACATTCTGGCCAAAGAGGGCGGCATGATCGTCAGCCCCACCAAGGTCGGCTACATCATTATGACCTCCGATAAAGCCGGTCTGGAGCGCAAGTTCGAGGCGAAAAACCGTAATCGCAACAAGCCAGGCGTGGTGCTGTGCGGCTCGCTGGAGCAACTGCGTTCCCTGGCACAGCTCAACCCGGAAATCGACGAACTGTATCAACGCCACTGGGATCAGGACATTTTGCTGGGCTGCATCTTACCGTGGCGTGAAGATGCGTTGTCGCGTATTCCGGCTGACGGTTCCAAAGCGTTAATGATGGATGGCCGCCAGACCAGCTGTTTCGTGATTAAATTCGGCAAGCCGGGTGAAATACTGGCAAAAGAATTGTGGGAAAAACACGGTAAATTCTCCTTTGCCAGCTCCGCTAACCCATCCGGTCAGGGTAACCGCGGTCTGGTTGAAGGTATTGGCGAACGCATTGAATCCCGTGCCGATTTAATTATTGCTGCCAACGATTACGTGAAATCCATTCAACCCAATGACGACAACAAAGTGCGTTATGAGCAGGGAGTGATGGTGTCGATGGTGGATAATGAAGGTCGTTTAATCCCGGAGCAAAAAGGCGAGCGCAAAATCACACCCTGTCCGGTGCTGATCCGCAAAGGTCTTGATGTTGATAAGATTATGTCGCTGCTGTCCGATATTTTCCCTTCGTGGGATTATCGTCACGGCGATTATTATTAATTTGTAGCGCGATGAATCGCGCCGCTACGAAATTTTGCAGATATTGTTCATAACAGCGCGATGAATCGCGCCGCTACGAAACCTTGCACATATTGTTCATTACAGCGCGATGAATCGCGCCGCGACGAAACTTTGCACATATTGTTCATTACAGCGCGATGAATCGCGCCGCGACGAAACTTTGCACATATTGTTCATTACAGCGCGATGAATCGCGCCGCTACGAAACTTTGCAGATATTGTTCATAACAGCGCGATGAATCGCGTCGTTATGAAACTTTGCAGATACGGTAGCGGCGCGATTTATCGCGCAATGAAATTTACCACTCCACCGTAATCTTGCCGAAGTGACCGGCGTTTTGTTGATGCTGAAACGCGGCCGGTAGATCTCCCAGGGTGCCGTAACTGTCGCTGATCACCGGACGAATGCCGGTCTGCTCCAGTGCGCGCACAAAGTCCTGCTGCTGGCGGCGATGGCCGACAATCAATCCCTGAATGCGCGCCTGCTTTGCCATTAACAGCGAGGTAGGGATCACGCCTTCACGCCCGGTCAGCACACCGATCAACGCAATATGACCACCGACACGCACCGCTTCGATCGATTGCGCCATCGTGCCGGGACCGCCCAGCTCAATCACCACATCCGCACCCTGACCCTGCGTCAATTGCTGCACCGCTTTGCCCCACTCCGGCGTGCTGCGATAGTTAATCACCTCATCCGCGCCCAGCTCGCGCGCACGCGCCAGCTTTTCATCGGACGAGGAGGTGACGATCACCCGAGCGCCCATGCTTTTGGCAATTTGCAGCGCGGTGATGGACACGCCACCGGTACCCAACGTCAGAATGGTATCACCCGCTTTGATCTGCGCATCACCCACCAAGGCGCGCCAGGCCGTCAGACCGGAGGTAGTGATGGTCGCCGCTTCCGCATGTCGCCAGCCTTTTGGTGCCAGGGTGAAGTGGCTGGCCGGACGCACCACCACTTCTGCGGCAAAACCGTGCGCACCATCGCCCGGTGTTTGGGCAAAGTTTCCGACCTGAGCCGAGGATAATCCGTCTTGCCACTGCGGGAAGAAGCCGGATACCACATGATCGCCCACCTTAAATTCGCTGACGCCAGCGCCAATCTCTTCCACCACCCCCGCGCCGTCTGCCATCATAATGCGGCCATCAGCGGTCGGAATGGCCCCCTGGGCGACCAGTAAATCGTGGAAATTCAGTGAAGTGGCATGAATTGCCACCCGGATTTCACCCGGCCCAGGTTTGCCGGGGTCCGGCAGGTCCACCAATTGCAAATTCTCCAGTCCACCGGGGCTTTTTAAGATCATCGCTTGCATTGTCAGTCATCCTCGTCAGCAAAAAGGTAAGTGTGGCAGTGATAGCGAATCCCTGCCTTTTCCGATGGTGCTCAGCATGACAAAGGAGAAGACATCACGGAAATCGTGATTTTTGATTTTAGATATCGCCAGAAATGATACCTTTCAGCGCAATGGCTGATAAAACGCCCGAATCTCCTGCGCCAACAACTCTGGTTCCTCCATCGCGGTAAAATGCCCACCGCGTGGCAATTCATGCCAGTGCCGAATAGCCAGATTCTGCTCTGCCCAGTGGCGCGGCGGCGGCATCAGGTCATACGGAAAACGCGTCAGCCCGGTCGGCACGGTGATTTTCGCCATCGGCGGAAGCGAGTGGCTGTTTTCGTAATAGAGGTTGGCTGAGGTGCCGAAGCTAGCGGTAAGCCAGTACAACATGATGTTATTGAGCAACTCATCTTTGCTGAAGCGGCCAAACACATTGCCCTGGCAATCACCCCAACTGTGGAATTTCTCCAGAATCCAGCTTGCCAGTCCGACCGGAGAATCATTGAGCGCGAATGCCAGGGTTTGCGGTTTGGTGGATTGCAGCGCCATATACGCCCCTTCCTGCGTAATCCATTTCATCGCTGCCGCCTGATAGTCGCGCGCTTCATCGGTAAGATCTGCACCGGTCGCCTGCATCAACGGGCGTACCAACCCGATATCGGTGAGGTGAATACCCACCAACCTGTCGGGATGCTGCACCGCAAGGTAGCGGGTGACGCCAGAACCAATATCGCCCCCACTGGCGGCGAAACGCGGGTAGCCCAACTCGGTCATCAACTGCGCCCAGAGATCAGCGATTTGCGCGTTGTTAACCCCGCCCGGCGGGCAGGCCGAAAAGGCAAAGCCCGGTAGCGATGGCACGATAACATCGAACGCATCCTCCGCCTTGCCACCAAAACGTGCCGGATCGGTCAACAGCGGGATAATTTTCTGGTAGCGCAAAAACGAATCGGGCCAGCCGTGAGTCAACAACAGCGGCAACGGGTCAGGCCCGTTGCCGCGTTGATGGACAAAATGGATCTGCGTCTCATCCTGCCGCCAGTAATAATGCCCAAGCTGGTTAAGGTCGCGCTCCTGCTGACGCCAGTCATACTGATGCAGCCAGTAATCCACCAACGCTTTCAGCTCATCAGGCGCGGTGCCTTTCTGCCACGCAGCGCCGGGCAGGGTCGCCGCCCAGCGCGTCTGGCGCAGACGCCATTCGAGGTCATCCAACTGTGATTGCGCGATATCAATCTGAAACGATTGCACAGACATAGCAACTCCTGGAGTTTAATCAGGCTCTGCCTCTACTGTAGTCTGCTCAGGCATCCGCGCCATAGGCCAGTGCTTTTTGCGTATGCAACTCCGCCAGACGATTTTGTAAGGCCATATCAATGTGCTGATAAGCGGTGCTGCCAAGTGCCAGTCGCAACGGCATCTGCGGCTGTTCCAGGGTGGCGATCATCGCTGTCACACATTTTTCTGCATCACCGAGGATGACAAACTCCCCTGACTGCAACCTGCGTCGCAGCTCGCCCGAGGCGGTAGCGCGATAGCATTCCAGCGCCGTAGCCACATCCAGTCCGGCACCAAAGTTGGTCGCTGTCGGGCCAGGTTCCACCAACAAAAAGTCGATGCCAAAGCTCACGACCTCCTGGCGTACCGCCTCAACAAAACCCTCAATGCCCCATTTGGTGGCGTGATACAGGCTGAAGTTGGGATAAGCCACCTGGCCGCCTTCCGACGACAATTGGGCAATGCGACCGCCGCCCTGCTGACGCAGCAGCGGAATCGCTGCACGAATCAGCTGAATCGAGCCGGTGAGGTTGGTGGCAATTTGCCGTTCAATTTGCGCATCACTCAGCTCCTCGGCGGCACCAAACAGGCCGTAAGCGGCGTTGCTCACCACCACATCAATGCGCCCGGCGCTGGCAAAAGCTTGCGTGATGGCGGGTGCAATGGTGGCGGTCTGCGCCAGATCCAACGCGATAACCTGCAAACGTTCAGCGTAGCGTTGTTGCAGGTCAGCCATCGCCGCCACCCGACGAACGCAGGCAATCACAACATCACCACGCGCAAGTAAGCGTTCACTCATCAAACGACCCAGCCCATTGCTGGCACCGGTAATTAACCAGGTTTTCATCTTTGTTTCCTCCTGTTGAAAACCTGATGGTAGATCGCTTTACTGGTGGTTATCGTCTCCCTAATCGCGCATGACCTGGTGAGGAAAAACCACCAATGAGAAGACCTTCGTGGCATGAACTGCAAGCCATCAGAACGCTGGCGGAGCAGCGCAGCTTTCGCCGCGCCGCCGAAATGCTCGGGCTAAAACGTTCCTCACTCAGCCATCTGGTAAAAGGGTTGGAACACAATCTGGGTGTGCAGTTGTTTCAGCGCACCACGCGGAGCGTGGCACTGACCGAGGCCGGTCAACGGTTACTCAGTCGGCTGACGCCGCTATTGAATGAGATGGACGAGGTGCTGTTTGACGTCAGCGCTCAGCGCCAGCAGCATTCCGGCACGCTACGTATCAGCGCCAGCGATGCGGCAATTGGCTTACTGCTAACGCATGTTATTCCGGCGTTCAGCGTCCAATATCCGCAAATAGAACTGGACCTCGCCGCGCAGGGTGCACTGGTGGATATCACCGCGCAGGGTTTTGATGCCGGCATTCGGCTGATTGAAGACGTGCCGCAGGATATGGTGGCAGTGCCGCTTGGCGGCCCGCTGACGTTTGTTACCGTGGCAGCCGGGGCTTACCTCGCTGATCATCCGCCGGTACAGCATCCGCAGGATTTACAGCAGCACCAGTGCATCCGCCAGCGGCTGCCGAGTGGCAAACGCTATCGCTGGGAATATCAACGGCAGGGGGAGTCGCTGGAAATGGATGTGCCGGGTACGCTGACACTCGACAGTAACGCGCTGATGGCCCAGGCGGCTATCAGCGGTTTAGGTATCGCTTACCTGCCGCTGCCGTACGCCAGCGCAGGATTAGCCAACGGCCAGCTGGTGGAGTTGCTGGCCGAGTGGCGTGTGCAGTCGGCGGGCATCGCCTTGTGGTTTCCACCTAACCGCCATCAGTCGATGGCGCTACGGCTGTTTATCGATGCCCTGAAAACGTATCTGCCCTATTACAGCTGACGTTGCGGCGCTTTATGCACCATAGTGTAGGCATAATCAACGCCCATACCGTAGGCACCGCTGTGCTCACGCACCAGGTCCATCACCGCGTCATAGGTCTCTTTGCGTGACCAGTCGCGCTGGTACTCCAGCAGCACCTGCTGCCAGGTCACCGGCACCGCACCCGCCTGCACCATCCGTTGTACCGAACGTTCGTGGGCATCCACGCTGGTGCCGCCTGAGGTGTCAGTCACCACATAGACTTCATAACCCGCTTTCAGCGCCATCAGTGCCGGGAAGGTCAGGCACACTTCGGTCCACAGCGCAGAGATAATCAGCTTTTTACGTCCGGTTTTTTCTACCGCGGCAACAAATTTGGCATCTTCCCATGAGTTCATTGAGGTTCGCTCAATCGGCTTCGCTTCCGGGTGTACCGCCAGCAGTTCCGGCCAGATGTAGCCGCTAAAGCTTTCGGTTTCCACCGAGGTGTAAATCACCGGCACGTCGAAAATCTTGCCCGCTTTTGCCAGGGCAACGGTGTTATTTTTGAGCTGCTGGCGATCGATATTGGCCACGCCAAATGCCATCTGCGGCTGGTGGTCGATGAAGATCAGGGTAGAGTTTTGCGGGTCGAGCAGGTCAAGTTTAGACATGGTAAATTCCTCAGCGGTATAGGTTTTGTGTGTTGTGTCGTTGAGATGAACTTTAAAAAAAGCCGTGCTGAAGAGATAACGGAAAGAATTTTATAAGTTGTTCAAAACGATTTTAGAAGATTGATTTAATTGAAAAAAACAACCTCCCCCTCGCCAAAAGCCTGCGAAACAACGTTGATCAGTCGGTGAAGACAGGCGTAACCTGTGATCACAAAATCAAAAATTCACCATCGCAAAAATGATTGTTCGCCCCCACCAGCATTGGTTCCTGCGGCTGTTTGACTGGCATGGTTCGGTGCTCACCAGCATCCTGTTCCGTCTGTCACTCAACCTGCTGATGTCGCTTGTCGCCATCCTCGGTTTTCCCTGGTATGAAACGCTCGGTATCCATCTGACCACCGCGCCGTTTAGCCTGATTGGTGTGTCGATCGCCATCTTCCTTGGCTTTCGTAACAACGCCAGCTACGCACGCTTTACCGAAGCCCGCACCCTGTGGGGGACATTGCTGATTACCCAGCGCTCCCTGTTGCGCCAGGTAAAAAGTATTCGCACGCTCAGCCTGGATCAGGCGCGTGAATTTGCCGATCTGCAAATTGCCTTCAATCTGAGCCTGAAACATCAACTTCGCCGCACGGACCCGCTGACGGATTTGCAGCGCACCCTGCCGCCGCGCTGGCACAATGCGGTGCTACATCAGCCGCTGGCGACCACGCAGATTTTGATGTGTATGGGGGAGTGGCTGGCGCAACAACGGCATGAAGGTCATGTGTCGGATATTGTCTGGCAAAGCATCGATGAGAACCTGAATCATCTTTCCACGATACTGGGCGGATGCGATCGTATCGCCAGCACGCCGATTCCTTTTGCCTACAGTTTGATTCTGCACCGTACCGTGTATCTGTTCTGCACCCTGCTGCCTTTTGCGCTGGTGTCAGATCTGCACGCCATGACGCCACTGGTGTCGGTGTTTATCTCCTACACCTTTTTGTCGCTGGAATCGTTGGCGGAGGAACTGGAAGACCCGTTTGGTACCGCGCCGAATGACCTACCGTTGGACGCCATTTGTGTGGCGATTGAGCGTAACCTGAAGGCGATGAACGGTGATCCGTTGCCGGAACCGTTGCAGCCGGATAAATATTTTAATCTTACGTAAGCCACAGCTTAGCCCAGATGGTCCAGCCAGCGCGTATAAGCCTGATCCCACAGTGCCGCTGGCGTTCCCGCTTTACCCAGGCCAAAACCGTGCCCGCCACTGCTCAGCTCGATCAGCTCCACTGGCACGCGCATACGGCGGCAGGTATCACGCATTAATTCGGTGTTATACGGATTAGAGGTGTGGTCATCTTCCGCCTGCGCCAGAAAGGTGGGCGGATAGTTGTGGGTAACAAAGTTCTGTACCGACCAGTTGGCCTCTTCCGCCGGGGTGGCGTTTTTCCCCACCATCATCAAATGGGTGTTGGTGTGCTGATACGGTGCTTCAAGGGTGATCACCGGATAGATCAGGCCGACGCTGTCCACTTTCGGCACCACCTCATCAAGCGGGTCCTGCGCCGGATAGCTGTCGAAATCAGGGCGAGCCGCCGCCATTCCCAGCAGATGACCGCCCGCCGAGAATCCCAGCACATGGACTTTGCGTTCAAAGGAACGGACCAGACGAATCGCGCGCTGCGCATCCTGCAACGGGGCCAGATGGCCCGCCTGCCACTTCTCGCCCGGTAAGCGGTAACTCAGCACATAGGCGGTGTAGCCGTTGGCATTGAGCCAGCGCGCTACGGGCCAGGCCTCGCGCCCCATACCGATCCATTTATAACCGCCGCCCGCCGCAATCAGCACCGCTTCGCCATTGGGATTTTCCGGGCGAAAACGCTGGATAGCCGGGGAAACAATGTTGGACCAGGAACCGTTGGCACTGACACGCAGCAAACCCGATGGGCCTCCGCCGCCGGGCGGATCTTCCGGCCAGAGAGGGATAATGTCATCACGGGCAAACAGTTTGCCTGTGGTCATCGAAAGTACTGTTGCCCCGGTTGCCAGCAAAAGGCGGCGACGCGTTATCATCATGCTGTGAAGCCACTGTCAGGAAAGGGACAGCCTTGAGGCTGTGTCTCGTTATGGTGATGCAAGTCCAATGCCAAACGCTGGCGATTATGTACGCAATCTGTACAAAAAAGCTATAAAAAACGCGCCAAAAATGGCGCGAATTTTAGGGCTACCCCGGTCGAGAAAAAGATTTAATCTTCCTGCTGAAATTGCGTCATCACCGTCTGTTCGCATTGCTGCTGGTTATGACGCAACTGGCTGCGTTCATCCTCGCCCAACTGTAACCAACCGCTGATCACTTCCTGCGCCATCTCTTCATCGAATTCCGACTGACCGCTGGCGATTTGCGCCTTCATTTTTGTCACATAACTGTCCATCGTTCCGGTGCTTTTTTCGCTGCTTACCAGATGGCACAACTGGCTGGCATAGACGTTTTGTTCCGCGTCTGCGTTGGGATCTTCCGCCAGCGCACTGGTCGACAGTGACAGCCCAATGAGGGCGAGCAACCAAACTTTCATAACAGGCTCCTGTAGTTGCCAGAAATTGCGATGCCCCATGTTGCGCACCTGTTGCCATCCATGCAACTAAATTCATCAGGCAGCCTGCCACATCAGTTTTTCAGGTGACGGCTCGCCAGACGAATCATCAGGCTTATCGCCGCCGCCAGGGTCGAGAGCGCTACCACACCGGTCCAGCCCCAGTGCGCCAACGCCAGACTACCCAACGCGGCACCGGTTGCCATACCGATAAACACCACGGTGAACATCAGGGCGTTAAGACGGCTACGCGCTTCCGGTGCGAGGCTGTAGACCAGCGTCTGATGCGCCACCAGCGTCGCCTGTACGCCGAGGTCAAAACCGACGGTACTGATGATGATTAACCCAAGCTGGGCGGATACCGGCAACACCGGCAACAGGAACATCAGCGCAAAAGACACCATGACCAGCGTGGCACCATATTGGGTCACACGGGCCGGACCAATGCGGTCGGCAAAGCTCCCCGCCAGCGGTGCGGCCAGCGCACCGGCGGCACCCGCCAGGCCAAAGGCACCTGCCACTGCGCTATCCAGATGGAAGCGATCGCTCAGCATCAGCGCCAACGTTGACCAGAAGGCGCTAAAACCTACGGACAGCAAGCCTTGCGCCAGTGCGGCACGGCGCAGCGTCTGGTGATGCTGCCACAGATGCGCCAGCGACAGCAGCAGACGCGGATAACTCACCGAGGTGCCCGGTGTAAAGCGTGGCAGTACGCGCCACAGGGCGAGGCTGATCATCAGTACCGCTGCGGCGGCCACCAGGTACATGGTGCGCCAGCCGAAGTACTCCGCCACCACGCCGCTCACCACCCTGGAGAGCAGGATGCCGACCAACAGCCCGGTCATCACCGTACCCACGGTTTTCCCCCGGCTACGTTCCGGGGCCAGCGCTGCCGACGCCGGAACGATATCCTGCGCCACGGTGGCGGTTAAGCCGGTAACAAAGCTGGCGATCAGCAGCGCGTTCAGGCCGCCGGAGAAACCACACAGCAGCAGCGCCGCCATCAGCAGCAAACCTTTTATCAGGATGATGGTACGACGATCGTGGCGGTCGCCAAGCGGGGCCAGCAGCAGGATGCCCAGCGCATAGCCTGCCTGCGTCAGCATCGGCACCATGCCGACACTGCCAATGCTGGCGTTAAATTGTTTGCTGATGATATCCAGCATCGGCTGGCTGTAGTAAATCGATGCGACACTCAGACCGGCACCCGCCGCCAGCGTAAAGACCAGCGGTGTGGGCAGTGACTCAGTGATCTGTTCAGATGATTGCGTCATGGCAGACATATTCGGTTCCCCCGTGAAAGTGCGTTTATTAAAGCGCGTCACAGCCATACGCGGTAGACTGATGAAAAGCAAAACCGTTATACGTGGTACGTATGAGCAATCTTTCCAGCGTTGATCGCATCGAGCTGATGCAAACCTTTATTCGCATCGTGGAGAGCGGCTCCTTGTCGGCTGCTGCCGCGCAACTCGGCACCACCCAACCGACCATCAGCCGCCGTTTGCAGGCGCTGGAGCAGCGGCTGGGGCTAAAGCTGATTCTGCGCACCACCCATGCGCTGAAACTCACCGATGACGGCGAGCGTTGCTACCAGCAGGCACGCCAACTGCTCGCCACCTGGTACGCGCTGGAAGATGAGTTGACCGGTGCCAGCGATGATCCGGTGGGCACACTACGGGTGCGAGCGCCACATGCGTTTGGCCAGGATCAGTTGGTCGCGCCGCTGGTGGATTATCTGCAACGCTATCCGCGTCTGAATGTGGAGTGGATGCTGAACGACCGCACGCCCGATTTTGTCGCCGAAAACGTCGACTGTGCCATTCAGGTCGGTGCGCCGACCGACCCTTCAGTGGTGGCCATTCTGCTGGCGGAGGTGCCGCGTTTTGTCGTGGCGGCCCCGTCGTTACTGGCCGCGCATCCGCCGGTGGAAAAGGTTGAACAGTTACCGCATCTGCCGTGGCTGGCACTCACCAGTTTTTATCACGGCGAGATAGCGCTCCAACGCCTGAGCGACGGGCATCCGGTGAATCTGGCAATCAGCCCACGCCTGGCCAGCGACAGCCTGTACGCGGTTCGCAAAGCCGCACTGGCGGGCATGGGCGCGGCCGTGGTGTCGTCATGGGTGGTGCAGGAGGATTTGGCGCGCGGCGATTTGATTCAACTGGTGCCAGAGTGGCAGGCACCGCCGTTACCGGTATGGCTAACCTATCCGTGGGCCAGTTACTACCCGGCGAGGTTGCAGAAGTTTTTTGCCATGATTCGCGAGGTGATGCCGCAGTTAGCGGGGACACAACCCGCAGGCAGGTAGCGGCGCGATTTATCGCGCAATTTCGTGCGCGGTGCGGGAAAAAACGCGCGATAAATCGCGCCGCTACGTCATTATTTTTTGTCTGCTTTGGACATATTGTCCAGATAACCCATGACAAACGCCGACAGCACAAACGTCAGGTGGATAATCACAAACCACATCAGTTTATCATTGGCGACGTTGCGCGCTTCCATAAACACCCGCAGCAGGTGAATTGAGGAAATCGCCACAATCGACGCCGCCACTTTATTCTTCAGCGAACCGGAATCCATCTTGCCGAGCCAGCTCAGCTTCTCTTTGTGTTCAGCGATATCCAGCTTAGAAACAAAGTTCTCATAACCGGACAGCATCACCATCACCAGCAGGCCACCAACCAGCGTCATATCCACCAGCGACAGCAGCAGCAGAATCAGGTCGTTTTCACCGATGCTGAGGATGTCAGGCAACAGGTGAAAAATCTCCTGGAAAAACTTAATCGTTAGCGCCAGCAATCCCAGTGAAAGTCCGATGTAAACCGGTGCCAGCAACCAGCGCGATGCATACATCAGGTTCTCGGTAAAACGTTCCATAATTTCCCATTAATCAACCGACAAGCCGGCGATTATAACCGAACAAATGTGAAGTTATTTCAGCCCGTCTTCAGAAATTTCAGGAGGCGGCGGCAGCGGCAGCGAGAGCCGGAACGAAGCGCCGCCTTCGGGACGGTTCTCCGCCCAGATGCGTCCACCGTGAGATTCGACAATGGTTTTGCAAATCGCCAGTCCGAGACCCACGCCCGGCACGGCCGATTCTTTATCGCCACGGGCAAACTTATCAAAGATGCGTGTCAGGGCATCCGGCGCAATCCCCGGGCCGCTATCCCAAATGGCGATTTCCAGCCGGGTATTTTCACGCCAGGCGCGAATGCCATGCTGTGCCGCGTTCCCGGCATATTTCAGGCTGTTTTCGATGATATTGGTAAACACCCGCTCCAGCATGCTGCTGTCGCCTTTGATCAACACCAGCTCAGCAGGCAGATCGAGGGTGAAGTCATGGCCTTTCAGCGAGGGGCCCATGCTGCTCAGCGCCCCACCGATCACCTCATCCAGCGCCACCCACTCTTCACGCAGATTCAACCCGCCAGACTGGATGCGCGCCATATCCAGCATGTTGCTGACCAGCCGGATGGTACTTAGCGTCTGCTCGCGGATCTGATTTGCCTGTGCGACATATTTCGGCTGTTCGCTGGCAAGGTCGAGCATCAGCATTTCCGCCTGACCGAATAACACCGTCAGCGGCGTGCGCAGGTCATGCGACAGCGCCGACAGCAACGCGTTACGCAGTTGCTCGCGCTCCGCCGCCAGGCGCGAAGCGGCTTCGCTTTGCGACAGCGCCATCCGTTCCAGTGCGTTGGCGATCAATACGGTGAAGGTTTCCACCAGCCTCTGCTGTTCCGGGATCATCAGCTGACGTAAATTCTCTGGCTCCACCACCAGCAGGCCACGGCAGTGGTTACCGCTTTTTAGCGGCAGAATCTGGTACGGCACCGCCGGTAAGGTATCGGTGCCGGCCCCGGCGGGTTGCCCTTTGCTGTAGCTCCACTTAGCAATGCCCAGGTCCGGTGGCGTGCCCATGCTGCTTTCCCCCACCGCCTGCAACTCGCCCTGCTCATCCGGCAGCAGCAGCAGACTGCGTGCCTGAAGCGTCACCTCAATCACCCGCTGGCTGGTGCTGGCGATATCCTGTGGCGTCAACGCGCTGCCAAGCGACTTCGCCATCTCATACAGATGGCGTGCCCGCTGCTCGCGATAACGCGCCACCCTCGCCTGGTAACGCACACCTGCCGTCAGATTACCGACAATCACCCCCACCGCCAGCATCACCCCGAAAGTCACCAGATATTGCAGATCCGACACCGCCACGGTGCCGGTCGGTGCCACAAAGAACAGGTCAAAGGCGAGGATGTTGATCACCGTGGCGAAGACCGACGGCCAGCGACCAAAGCGCAGCGCGACAATCACCACCGCCAGCAGATAGATCATCACGCCATTGGCCGGGGCAAACTCAACCAGCAACCAGCGACCTGCGGCGGTAACCAGGATGCACAACACCAGCGCCATCAGGCAGCCGCGGAGCTGCATACGCCATTTTTCCGCGCTGGCGCGCTGACCATTTAGCTGCGAAGGGGCATCACGTACCGGTTCATCCAGCGCCACCACCAGCAAATCGAGGTCTGGCCCCAGTTCACCGAGCCGCTGGGCAAAACTGTCACGCCGCCAGCGCCGCTGTGGCTGGCGGCCGGTGACGATCTTGCCGAGGTTGTGTTCACGGGCGTAGCGCAGTACCGCGCGTGCCTCGTCGGGATCGGACAAAGTGGCGGTTTCCGCCCCCAGCTCCTGCGCCAGTTGCAGCGTGCGCAGAATGGCGCGGCGACGCGCTTCCGGCAGGCGATTCAGGCGTGGCGTTTCCACGTACACCGCGTGCCACTCGCTGCCAAGCCGTGCCGCCAGCCGTGCAGCGGTACGCACCAGCTTTTCACTGCCGGTGTCATCGCCTATGCACAACAGAATGGCATCACGCGTGTGCCACACCTTGTCGCGTCCCTGTTGATCGCGCCAGGCACGCATCTGGTCATCGACCCGGTCAGCGGTACGGCGCAGCGCCAGTTCACGCAGGGCAAACAGATTGCCTTTACGGAAGAAGTTTTCGATAGCACGTTCGGCGCGGTCGCCAACGTAGACTTTGCCCTCCTTCAGCCGCTGACGCAGATCATCGGGAGGCAGATCCACCAGCACCACTTCGTCCGCGGCATCGAAGAAGGGATCGGGCACGGTTTCGCGCACCTGAATACCGGTAACGCCACCGACCACATCGTTCAGGCTTTCCAGATGCTGCACGTTGACAGTGGTGATCACATCGATACCGGCATCGAGCAACTCTTCAATGTCCTGCCAGCGCTTCGGATGGCGTGAACCCTGCACGTTGGTGTGCGCCAGTTCATCCATCAGGATCACCGCTGGATGGCGTGCCAGCGCGGCATCCAGATCGAACTCCGCGTGCCGTGAACGGCCGGTGGCGCGACGTGGCAAAACCGCCAGCCCCTGCAACAGGGCGGCGGTTTCATCACGGCCGTGGGTTTCGACCACGCCCGCCAGCACATCCAGTCCCTGGGCACGCAGACGTTGCGCCTCCTGGAGCATGGCGTAGGTTTTCCCCACCCCGGCACAGGCACCAAAGTAGATTTTGAGTTTGCCGCGATGGCTATCGCTGTGGTTCAGCAGCAGCGCATCGGGGTCCGGGCGCGGCAGTTCGTCGTTCATGTTCAGTCCGTTATCTCTCCGATCCGTAGCGGCGCGATTTATCGCGCAGATTTTTCCCACCGCGTGCACAAAACCGCGCGATAAATCGCGCGCTACGGTGTTAGTTGTTTAATGCATCCAGTGCCATATTTAACCGCAGCACGTTCACCGTCTCTTCGCCAGTAAACGGCAGCAACGGACGTTCAGTATGGCGTGCAATCAAGGCTTCAACCTCCTGCAACGGCATCTGGCGCGCTGCTGCAATGCGCGGTGCCTGCCACAGCGCAGCTTTCGGGGAGATATCCGGGTCGAGGCCGCTGGCCGAAGCGGTCACCAGATCAACCGGAACCGCCGTCGGGGCCTGTGGATTGGCGGCACGCAGCGCCGCGACGCGCTCCGCCACCGCTTTATCCAGCGCCGGGTTGTTGCCTGCCAGATTGCTGCCACTGGAAGCCAGCGGATTATAGGCGCTGTCGCCAGTGGCCGACGGGCGGCCCCAGAAATGACCGGGCTGGCTGAATGCCTGACCAATCATGGCAGAACCTCGCACCTCACCATTCTGCTCCAGCAGCGAACCATTGGCCTGCGTCGGGAACCACCATTGCGCCAGGCCGGTGGTGAGTAGCGGATATACGCCACCCGTGATGACCGCCAGCAGCACTAACAATACAATAGCCGGACGTAACTGACTCATTTCTCTTCTCCTTACGCCAAGCCCAACAGGGTCAGCAACACATCAATCGCTTTGATGCCGATAAACGGCACCACCAGCCCACCCACCCCGTAAATCCACAGGTTGCGGCGCAGCAACGCAGCGGCACTCAGCGGGCGGTAGCTCACCCCTTTCAGGGCCAGCGGGATCAGGAATACAATCACCAGCGCGTTAAAAATTACCGCAGACAAAATGGCGGAGTTGGGGGAGTGCAGCTGCATCACATTCAGCATGTTGAGCTGCGGATAGGTGGTGGCAAACGCTGCCGGGATGATGGCGAAATATTTCGCCACGTCGTTGGCGATACTGAAGGTGGTCAGTGAGCCGCGTGTCATCAGCATCTGTTTCCCGATGTGCACCACCTCCAGCAGCTTGGTCGGGTTGGAGTCGAGATCGACCATATTCCCCGCCTCTTTCGCCGCCTGGGTGCCGGAGTTCATCGCCACCGCGACGTCAGCCTGCGCCAGTGCCGGGGCATCGTTGGTGCCATCGCCAGTCATCGCCACCAGCCGCCCTTCCGCCTGATACTGGCGAATCAGCGCCAGCTTGGCTTCCGGGGTCGCTTCCGAGAGAAAATCGTCCACGCCCGCTTCAGCCGCAATCGCGGCAGCGGTTAACGGGTTATCACCGGTGATCATCACGGTCTTGATGCCCATTTTGCGCAGTTCGGCAAAACGCTCTTTGATGCCACCTTTTACGATATCTTTCAGCGCCACCACGCCCAGCACCTGAGCGCCTTCCGCCACCACCAGCGGTGTCCCACCGGCACGCGCCACCTCTTCCACCGCGGCATTCACCTCCGCCGGGAAGCGGCCATTGCTGGCTTCGATATGGCGGCGCACCGCATCCACCGCCCCTTTACGAATCAGGCGATCCTGCACGTTCACGCCGCTCATACGCGTTTGCGCTGAGAACGGGATAAAGCTGGCCCCCATGCTGCTGAGGTCACGCTCACGCAGGTTAAACTTCTGCTTTGCCAGTACCACAATGCTGCGCCCTTCCGGCGTCTCATCGGCCAGCGAGGCCAGTTGCGCTGCATCGGCCAGTTGCTGTTCGCTGACGCCGGGCGCTGGCAGGAACTGCGTCGCCTGACGGTTGCCGAGGGTGATGGTGCCGGTTTTGTCCAGCATCAACACATCAACGTCACCCGCCGCTTCCACCGCACGGCCACTGGTGGCGATAACATTCGCGCCGAGCATACGGCTCATTCCCGCCACGCCGATTGCCGACAATAAGCCACCGATGGTGGTGGGGATCAGGCACACCAGCAGCGCGACCAGCACGGTGATGCTGACCGGCGTACCGCCCCAGGCAGAGAATGGCCACAAGGTTACGGTCGCCAGCAGGAACACGATGGTGAGCGACACCAGGAGAATGGTCAGCGCAATTTCATTCGGGGTTTTACGGCGTTTGGCACCTTCCACCATAGCGATCATGCGGTCGAGGAAGGTTTCCCCCGGATTAACGCTGCACTGGATCACCAGCCAGTCGGAAAGTATGCGCGTGCCGCCGGTCACCGAGGCAAAATCACCGCCGGATTCACGGATCACCGGGGCCGATTCGCCGGTAATGGCGCTTTCGTCCACCGATGCCCCCCCTTCCAGCACTTCGCCATCGCACGGAATGATGTCACCCGCTTCCACCAGCACCACATCGCCTTTGCGCAGGCTATCCGCCGAAGCGGCTTTCCAGGCGGCTCCGTAGTGCGGCTCCGCCAGTTTTTTCGCATCGACGCTTTTTTTCACCCCTTTCAGGCTGTTGGCCTGGGCTTTGCTTCGCCCTTCCGCCAGCGCTTCCGCGAAGTTGGCGAACAGCACGGTAAACCACAGCCAGACCGCCACCCCGGCGGTAAAACCGGCGCTACCGTTTAATTGCCCTGCGGCCATGCCGATCGCCAGTACGCTGGTCAGCACGCTACCGAGCCACACCAGAAACATCACCGGGTTGCGAAACTGCACGCGTGGATCGAGTTTTTTCACCGCATCCAGCATAGCGACGCGCGTCAGTCGCGCATCAAACAGGGCCAGTTGTTGACGACTCATGATTCCGTTATCCCTGAATTAATTGCAGATGTTCCGCCACCGGACCAAGCGCCAGTGCGGGGATGAAAGTCAGCGCACCCACCAGCAGCACGGTGCCAATCAGCAGGGCGACAAACAGCGGGCCGTGCGTCGGCAGTGTCCCGTTACCCACCGGTTGCACTTTTTTCACCGCCAGCGAACCGGCAATCGCCATCACCGGAATGATGATGCCGAAACGACCAACAAACATGCAGACCGCCAGCAGCAGGTTCCAGAATGGCGTGTTGGCGCTCAAACCGGCAAAGGCGCTGCCGTTGTTGTTGGCAGCCGAAGAGACGGCGTACAGCACCTCGCTGAAACCGTGGGTGCCGGGGTTAGCCATACCGGCCCGGCCCGCTTCGGTCATCATCGCCAGCGCCGTGCCGATCAACACCAACGTCGGCGTCACCAGAATCGCCAGCGCGGTCATCTTCATCTCCCAGACGTCGATTTTTTTACCGAGGAATTCCGGGGTACGGCCAATCATCAGGCCCGCGATAAACACCGCCAGCAGCACGAACAACAACATGCCGTACAACCCGGCCCCCACGCCGCCGAACACCACTTCACCCAGTTGAATCAACCACATCGGCACCATGCCGCCCAACGCGGTGAAGGAGTCGTGCATCGCATTCACCGCACCACAGGAGGCCGCCGTAGTGATCACCGCAAACAGGCTGGAATTGAGGATGCCAAAGCGCGTCTCCTTGCCTTCCATGTTGATGGCACTGTCAGCTCCCAGCGTCAGGAAGTGCGGATTACCGCGCAGCTCAGCCCACATCACCGTGACCACCGCCAGCACAAACATCAACGTCATCGCCCACAGCAACATATGCCCCTGACGACGATCGCCCACCTGCTGACCAAACGCGAAACACAGCGCCGCCGGGATCAGGAAGATACTCAGCATCTGCACGAAGTTGGTCAGCGCATTGGGGTTTTCAAACGGGTGCGCCGAGTTAGCGTTGAAGAACCCCCCGCCGTTGGTGCCGAGCATTTTGATCGCTTCCTGCGACGCTACCGGACCGAGCGACAAGGTTTGCTGCGCCCCTTCCAGCGTGGAGATCGCATGATAGGGTTCAAAGGTCTGAATGCTGCCCTGACTGACGAAGAACAGCGCCATCAGCAGGCTGATGGGGAGCAGCACATAAACCGTGATACGGGTCAGATCACGCCAGGCGTTACCCAGGGTCGCCAGCGAGCGATTGGCAAAACCACGAATCAACGCAAACGCTACGGCGATACCGGTGGCTGCCGACAGGAAGTTTTGCACCGTTAATCCCGCCATCTGGCTGAAGTAGCTCATGGTGCTTTCACCGCTGTAAGCCTGCCAGTTGGTGTTGGTGACAAAGCTGATGGCGGTGTTCAGCGCTAAATCCCAGCTCAGCCCCGGCAAGTGCTGCGGATTGAGCGGCAATGCGCCCTGCATCATCAGCATCACCAGCAACAAGACAAAGCCCAGCGCGTTAAACAGCAGAATCGCCAGCAGATAATGCGGCCAGCGCATCGCCTCGCCGTCAGCACCCGCCAGCCGCCACAGCGCGCGCTCGGTGCGCGGCAGCAGCGGTTTATCGGCAATCATCAGCGCCAGAACGCGTCCAAGCGGCTGCGCCAGCACCATCAGCACCAGCAGAAACACCGCGATCAGCAGAAATGCATTGGCAGCCATCAGAATGCCTCCGCGTTAAGCAGGGCATAAAACAGATAGCCCAGTAATAAAAACACCAGCACGATGCCGGTTATCACGCCCACACTCACAGCGACCTCCAGAGGATTTGGTTGTGCTGCAAGCATGCGCGCGGCGATATAAAGAAGAGGTAAAAAGGCGATTGGCGGGCGTAAAAAAAGTATAAAAATGGTCGAAAATCAGGCGCTTTCCAGCGCCCAGATACGATTGAGATCGATGTTATGCCACATGCTGCTGTCTTCGGCACCGGTGATGCTGTCGGTACAAAAGCTGTCGCCGAGATCAAGCTCTTCTGGTTTGATTTCCCGCTGCGCATGCAGCGACCAGAAGACATGCACTTTCGGCTTCAAGAGCGATTGCTCACCGGCTTGTACCACCAGCGCTACCCGCCCGGAGGCCAGCCGCACCAGCGATCCCACCGGATAGATACCAATGGAACGCACAAAGGTTTGCAGCAATTTGATATCGAAGTGGCCACGCCAGCTCAGCATGTTGTGCATCGCTTCAGCCGGGGTCCAGCCTTTACGGTAGGGGCGATCGGAGGTCACGGCATCGTACACGTCGCACACCGCTGCCATACGTGAAAAAAGGCTGATCTCTTCCCCTTTCAGGCCGTGCGGATAGCCGCTGCCATCCATTTTTTCATGATGATGGAGCGTAATATCCAGTAAATCCTCATCCGCGTCGGCTTCCATCAGCATCTGCGCGCCGACAATCGGATGTTGGCGCATGATCGCCATCTCTTCCGGGGTGAGCCTGCCAGGTTTGTTGAGAATCTCCAGCGGCACCGCCGCCTTGCCGACATCATGCAGCAATCCGCCCATGCCTACGCGCCGCTGCTGTTGTTCATCCAGCCCGAGTTTTTTACCGAGCGAAATCATCAAACCACATACCGCCATCGAGTGCAGATAGGTGTAGTCGTCATGGTTTTTCAAGCGCGCCATGCTGAGTAACGCGGTGGGTTCACGCGTCAGCGATCCGGCGATTTCGTCCACCAGGTTCAGGGTATAGTTGAGGTCGAGGCCCTGCCCAAGGCGCGCTTCGTTGAACATTGCCAGCACCTGGGGTTTACCCTGGGTAAAGATCGCCTGCGCCTGGTCAATTTCGTGAAAAAACGGCGTTTGCGGAATTTCTTTTTTCGGTTCAGGTGGCTTCTGTGGTGCCTGCACCGATTTATCAAGATCGATCCAGACTTCAAGGATCCCTTCATTACGGATCCAGGCGATCTGGCGTTTATCAGTGATCAGCATCTGGTTGCGAATGCGTTTGTCTTTGATCCACCACACCTCCAGTTTGTGGACAAACATCCCCGGCCGCAGTTCGTCAACGGTTATCAGCTTTATCACGATATCTCTCCTTAATATCAGTGGATGGTAGAGAGATATCGGCAGCTGAACAAAATATCTTCAGGCGGTTTTGTGCGATCTGCGGAGTAGCGCGATAAAGTCAGTGATACCGGGAGGTTTTGGCACATACCGTAGCGGCGCAATTTATTGCGCAAATCCGTGCATGTTGCGCGATAAATCGCGCCGCTACTTCGGTCAAACCACCCTGGTCAGCACCGCTTCGCCTTGTGCAAAGGCCAGCAGATTTTCAAATACCAAATCTGCCATCGCCGCCATCGTCTCCTCGGTGCTGCTGGCGAGATGCGGAGTGATGACCACATCATCACGCTGGCGCAGCGCCGCGGGCACGGCGGGTTCCTGTTCAAACACGTCCAGCCCGGCCCCGGCGATTTCACCGGCTTCCAGCGCGGCGATCAGCGCCTGTTCATCCACCACGCTGCCGCGTGCGATGTTGATAAGAAAGCCTTTGGGTCCGAGCGCACGCAGTACCCCGGCATCCACCAGATGATGGGTCGCCGCGCCACCCGGCAGCGTCAGCACCAAAAAGTCGGCGCGCTGTGCCAGCGACAACAACGAATCATGGCGGGTATAAGGGACATCCGGGCGTGAACGTGGGTTGTAGTAATGAATATCCATATCAAAGGCCTGGGCGCGCTTCGCCAGCGCTTTGCCAATGCCCCCCAAGCCGACAATGCCGCACACCTTGCCCCCTACTTTGGTGGTGAGCGGATAACGCCCCTGGCTCTGCCATTGTCCTGCGCGCGTGTAACGATCCGCCGCGCTGATCCGGCGTGCTACATCGAGCAGTAGCGCCATGCCGGTGTCGGCGACGCAGGCGTTGAGCACACCAGGAGTGTTGGTCACCACGATACCGCGCGCCTCGGCTGCTGCGATGTCGATGGCGTCATAGCCCACACCGTTGCTGCAAATCACTTTCAGGTTGGGCAGTTGGTCCATCAACTCGGCGCTGGCGCCCATCAACGCGTTGCCGCTGGTAACCAGCGCGTCAATTTCCGCGCCGTGCTGTGCCAACCAGGCGGCCTGATCATCCTGCTGCCACAGGCGGTAAGTGGTAAACTGCGCATCCAGGTTGTCCTGCAAGCGTACCGGCAGTAACGGACCTTTCATCAATACCTTAAACTGCGTTGATGCCATCTTCTTTCCCCTGTTTTTCATACGATGTAACGCCAGATTCCTGCTCCTCGCCGACACGTTCGATCGGTCCCATCACCAGCCAGAACAGCAAGGCAGCGACCACGCAGTGCGCGCCGACAAACACCAGGCCGATGCTATAGCTACCGGTCACGCCAACGATGATGCCGAACAGCAGCGGCGTGAGAAAACCCGCGATATTGCCGATGCCATTGAAGATCGAACCGGCCAGGCCCACCGCTTCTTTCGGCGCGGTATCGCTGACTATCGTCCAGGTACCCGCTCCGGCGGCGACCCCTTTGCCAAAGAAGGCGAAGGACATGATGGCGATGATGCCGACGTTGCTCGGGATCACCGCCGCGAGAATCAGCGTCGCCGCCATCAGCATGCCGACGATATAGGGCGTTTTACGCGCCCAGGAGATGCTCCAGCCACGCGCCAGCAGCTTATCCGAGATGAAGCCCCCGCTGATGCCACCGGCAAAACCAAACAACGCCGGAGCAATGGTGGCAAACCCGGCATCAAGAATGTTCATACCGCGCGCCTGCACCAGGTAGATCGGGAACCAGGTGATAAAAAAGTAACTCAGCGCGATGATGCAGTACTGACCGATGTAGGCGCACCACAGCATCCGGTTGCTGAGCAGTTTTTTGAACATCGCTTTGCTCAGTGCCGGGCGGGCTTTGAGCGTTTGCGCCGCATCGATATCCACCAGCGCGCCACCGTCCACGATATGGCGCAGTTCGTTTTCCGACACCTGCGGGTGCTGTTTCGGGCTGCGCATGTACGCCGCCCAGACAAACACCGCCAGCACGCCGATGCCGCCCAGCACAAAGAACGGCCACTCCCAGCCATAGCGCGAAACCAGCCAGCCGGAGAGCGGTGAGAAGATCGCCACGGCAAAATATTGCGCCGAGCTGAAGAGCGACGAGGCGCGCCCACGTTCCGCGCTGGGGAACCACATGATCACCACGCGAGCGTTGGCCGGAAAGCTGGGTGCCTCGATCAGACCGAGGACAAAGCGCAACGCAAACATCAGCGCCAGCGCCGCCGTCATGCCGCTGGAAAACTCACCAACAAAACCCATCGCAAGGGTGGCAAGCGACCAGAGCGCCAGCGTCACGCCATAAACCTTTTTGGTGCCGAAGCGATCGAGGAACAATCCTCCGGGAATCTGGCCGATCACGTAGGCCCAGCTAAAGGCGGAGAGGATCAGCCCCAGTTGGATCGCCGATAGCCCAAACTCCTCTTTGATCGCTGAACCAGAGATCGACAGGATCGAGCGGTCGGCGTAGGCCACGACGGAAAGAAACAGGATCAACATCAGGACCCAGATACGGACATGGCTGGTACGGCCAGCGTTTTTTTGTTGTGACATGGGGTGAATTCCTTAATCAGGGGGAGCCTCCTGCCCCGGATGATGTATTCAGGAATACCGCTTAAATTTCCCTGTTGAGAAAATATAGAGAGCCGGACATGGCGCGGTCATTGTGCGGATGGGGGAATTGCACGGGGAATTTCGCACGCGTTTTGGCGGATGCCACAAAGGAGGGTGCGGTGCTGCACAGAACCCTAAATCTTCCGACAGCAAAAGCCGGGAGTGTGCGCCAGGTCGAAGAAAATCATTCGTGATGCAACTATGAGCAGGCTAACACATTACGTAGCGGCGCAATTTCGTGCGCGTTGTAGGAAAATCCGCGCGATAAATCGCGCCGCTACGGATCGGTGTGAGCGGTAGCGGCGCAATGCATTGCGCAATTTCGTGTGCGCTGTGGGAAAAATCCGCGCGATAAATCGCGCCGCTACGGATCGGTGTGAGCGGTAGCGGCGCAATGCATTGCGCAATTTCGTGCGCGCTGTGGGAAAAATCCGCGCGATAAATCGCGCCGCTACGGATCGGTGTGAGCGGTAGCGGCGCAATGCATTGCGCAATTTCGTGTGCGCTGTGGGAAAAATCCGCGCGATAAATCGCGTTGCTACGGACCGGTGTGATCGGTAGCGGCGCAATTCATTGCGCAATTTCGTGTGCGCTGTGGGAAAAATCCGCGCGATAAATCGCGCCGCTACGGATCGGTGTGAGCGGTAGCGGCGCAATGCATTGCGCAATTTCGTGCGCGCTGTGGGAAAAATCCGCGCGATAAATCGCGCCGCTACGGATCAGTGTGAGCGGTAGCGGCGCAATGCATTGCGCAATTTCGTGTGCGCTGTGGGAAAAATCCGCGCGATAAATCGCGCCGCTACGGATCGGTGTGAGCGGTAGCGGCGCAATGCATTGCGCAATTTCGTGCGCGCTGTGGGAAAAATCCGCGCGATAAATCGCGCCGCTACGGATCGGTGTGAGCGGTAGCGGCGCAATGCATTGCGCAATTTCGTGCGCGCTGTGGGAAAAATCCGCGCGATAAATCGCGCCGCTACGGATCGGTGTGAGCGGTAGCGGCGCAATTCATTGCGCCCACTCTTCCCGCAACACCGACATCACCACGATATCGTGGTACTCGCCATTTCGCAGGCAGGCTTTGCGCCGCACCCCTTCGTGCTGAAAACCGAGACGCTGGTACAAGCGCAGCGCGCGGTGATTATCGTGAAACGCCTCCAACTCCATACGCTGCACGCCCAGCCAGTTAAAGGCATAATCCATGCCGGTACGGATCAGTTTTTCACCAATACCGCGCCCACTGAATGCCGGGTCAACGCTGATGCCAAAGCTGATGCTGTGGCGGGTGCGGGGCCGATGTTCAACAAACAACGTCAGCTCCCCCACCAGGTTGCCGTCGATTTCCGCCACAAACGCAATGAAGCCTTCCGCATCCATTTTCTCAAATTTTTTCTCCCAGGTAGCAACGCTGGGAAAGGGTAGCTGCGTGGTCCATTCATAAACCGCCGGTTGGCTAAACAACCTTTGGTATGCCGCCGCATCACGCGGTTCACGGCCACGGATAATCAAATCCATATCGCTATTCTCCTGGAAATTACACTAAGCTGAATGATTCAATGAGACGGAAAGAGTGACGCTATGCTGTATCGCCGTTTTGAACGTTTTATCAATATTTTCCAGGATGCACCAACGGATTCTCCCCCTTCCACTGTCTGGCCGTTTTATCTCTACTATCTGCGTCAGGTCTGGCCGAGTTTTCTCGCCCTGCTGATTGTCGGGCTGGTGCAGGCGCTGATTGAAGTGGCGCTGTTCAGCTACCTCAGTCGCATTATCGATCTGGTTAACCACTCGACTCCGGCGACGTTGTTTACTGATAACTGGCAGATTTTGCTGTGGATGGCGGCGGTGGCGCTAATTTTCCGCCCCATCGTGATTGCCTTGCACGATCTGCTGGTGCATCAAAGCATCAGCCCCAGCATGACCAGCCTGATCCGCTGGCAAAATCATAACTACGTGCTGCGCCAGAGCCTGAACTTTTTCCAGAACGATTTTGCCGGACGTATCGCGCAACGCATTATGCAGACCGGTAACTCGCTGCGTGATTCGGCGGTGCAACTGGTGGATGCCATCTGGCACGTTTTGATCTACGCCATCACCTCGCTGGTGCTGTTTGCCGAGGCCGACTGGCGGCTGATGATCCCGCTGATTATCTGGCTGGTCGCCTATAGCCTGTCGTTGCGTTTCTTTGTGCCGCGCGTGAAACAGCGTTCGGTGGTGTCTTCCGAGGCGCGCTCGAAGCTGATGGGCACCATTGTCGATGGCTACACCAATATCGCCACCATCAAGCTGTTCGCCCATAACGATCTGGAAAAACGTTATGCGCGCGAAGCGATTCAGGAGCAAACCGACAAAACCCAGCACGCCAGCCGCATGGTCACCAGCATGGATATCACGCTGTCGACCCTGAACGGCATGCTGATCGTCAGCACGTCCGGTCTGGCGCTGTGGTTATGGAGCCAGTCGCTGATTAGCGTCGGCGCGATTGCGCTGGCAACCGGCCTGGTGATTCGCCTGGTAAACATGTCCGGCTGGATCATGTGGGTGGTGAACGGCATCTTCGAAAATATCGGCATGGTGCAGGATGGGTTGAACACCATTTCCCAGCCGCTCAGCGTGCAGGACGCGCCCGCCGCACAGCAGATGCAGGTGACGCGCGGCCAGATCCGTTTTGAGGATGTGCGCTTCGATTACGGCGGCGGTCGTCAGGTGATCAATCGCCTCAACCTTAACATCAAGCCGGGGGAGAAAATTGGTCTGATCGGCCCGTCCGGTGCCGGTAAATCGACGATGGTGAATTTGCTGCTGCGGCTGTATGACCTGAACGGTGGCCGCATCCTGATTGACGACCAGAACATCGCCAACGTCACTCAGGAAAGCCTGCGTGGTCAGATTGGCATGATCACCCAGGACACCTCACTGCTGCACCGTTCGATTCGTGAAAACCTGTTATATGGTCGTCCGGATGCCACCGAAGCGGAGCTGATGCAGGCGATTCGTCGTGCGCGTGCCGACGAGTTTATTCCGCTGCTGTCTGACCCGCAGGGCCGCACCGGGCTGGATGCGCACGTCGGCGAACGTGGCGTGAAGCTGTCGGGAGGGCAACGCCAGCGTATCGCCATCGCTCGCGTGCTGCTGAAAGATGCGCCGATTCTGATCATGGATGAGGCCACCTCGGCGTTGGATTCGGAAGTCGAAGCGGCCATTCAGGAGAGCCTGGAAACGCTGATGCAGGGCAAAACGGTGATTGCCATCGCCCATCGTCTCTCCACCATTGCCAAAATGGATCGTCTGGTGGTGCTGGAGCAGGGGCAAATTGTCGAGATGGGTAATCACCGCGAGCTGCTGGCGCACAACGGTTTGTACGCGCGCCTGTGGCAGCATCAGACCGGAGGTTTTGTCGGCGTGGATTAATCGCCGCGTCGATACGGCAGGGCGTCGCGCGCCTCAACCTCCCAGGCGCGTATCCCTGCCCGCTCCTGTTGCAGAAAATCGTCCACCGCCGCCCGTAACCCCGCATGGCTGAGATAATGCCACGAGTGGGTGATCTGCGGCTCGAAACCTCGCACCAGTTTGTGTTCGCCCTGCGCACCCGCATCAAAGCGCGCTAGCCCCTCGGCCATCGCGTAGTCCATTCCCTGATAAAAACAGGTTTCGAAGTGCAGCCGGTCAAACTCCGCCAGGCAGCCCCAGTAGCGGCCATACAACGTCTCACCATCCACCAGGCAGAACGCCATCGCTGCCTGCTGTCGTTGCAGCGAAGCGATGCACACCCGGATGCTGTGCGGCATCCGTTCGGCCAGCAGGCTGAAAAAATCCCGCGTCAGGTAGGGACGCTGACCGCGTACCGCATAGGTATTGGCGTAGCAGGTATAAATAAAATCCCACTGATCTTCACGCAGTTGATCGCCACGATACCAGTCAAAAGCAAAGCCGTTACTCGCCACCTGCTCGCGTTCTTTGCGTAGCTGTTTACGTTTACGCGACATCAGGGTATCGAGAAAATCCTGGAAATCCCGGTAGCCCCGGTTGTGCCAGTGATACTGAATGCCAAGACGTGCCAGCCAGTCCGGGGCCTGTTCGAGCAAGGCATTGGCGTGCGGCGTGGTGAAGTTGATATGGGCGCTGCTCAGACCGTGCTGATGCAGGTAATCCGGTAACTGTGCGATTAATGGGGCGGCATCGCCCAGCAGGCGCGCACCGGTCACCGGGCTGAACGGAATCGCCCCCAGCCATTTGGGATAATAAGGAATACCCGCCCGCTGGCAGGCATCGGCCCAGGCGTGATCGAACACATATTCGCCCCACGAATTGCGTTTGCGATAGCCCGGCAGCGCGGCACGCACTTCACCCTGTTCGCGCCAGATAAGGTGATCCGGCTGCCAGCCACTTTCCGGCCGCACGCTGCCGCTCTCTTCCAGCGTCAGCAGAAAAGCGTGGCGTAAAAACGGTTGATCGTCAGGTAACAATGCATCCCACGCGGCGGCGCTAATCTCCGCCAGCGATGACAGGTGAAGCAAGGACATCCACGGCTCCCGGCCAGATAACAGCAAACCTGTAGTCAAACAGGTTTTGCCGCCGGGGGAAAGGTGCAGCGCACCGAATGCGAACTTAAACCAGAGCACTGTACCGGAAAAAAGCGCGCGATAAATCGCGCCGCTACGGATCCATCAGACGTTATATACTCCGCTTTTGTTTGCCATCAGGAAGCATCATGGATCGTCTTGATTGTGACCGTATGTTTGTTGCCGTGCTGGAAGTCGGCAGCTTTGCCGGTGCCGCCGCGCGGCTTGGTACCAGCAGCGGCCAGGCGTCAAAGCTGGTATCCAAACTGGAGCAGGAGCTGGGTGTGCAGTTGTTTAAACGCAGCACACGCGCCCTCTCTCCCACTGAAGTGGGGCGCGCTTATTACGAACGGGTAAAAAGCCTGCTGGAAGCCTTCGATACCCTCGATGCCACGGTGCGTGAAAGCGCAACGACTCCCACCGGACGCCTGAAGATCAGCGCCCCCGGCACCTTTGGCACCGCCGTGCTCGCCAGCGTGCTGGTGGAGTTCGCCCGCACCTATCCGCAAATCGAACTGGACGTGAACTTCTCCGATCGGGCGGTGAATATCGTCGATGAAGGGTTTGATATGGCGATTCGGATTGGCAAGCTGGATGACAGCAGCCTGATTGCCCGCCGCCTCGGTGATGTGCCGGTGCGCGTGGCGGCTTCGCCGGGGTATCTCCAGCAACACGGCACGCCGCAGCACTGGCGCGATTTGGCGGCACACCAATGTATCAGCGACACCAATTTCCGCGATCCCTGGCACTGGCCGTTCGTCACCCCATGCGGCGATAGCGTTAATATGCCAATTCGCGGTCGCCTGTGTTTTTCCAATACCGAAGCCTGTTTACAGGCGGCACTGGCCGGGCTGGGCATCGCGCGCTTACCGGGTTTTATTGCCGCGCCGGCCCTGCAACGCGGTGAGATCGTCTCGCTGCTGGATGCCTTTGCCACCCCGCCGCTCGGCCTGTTTGCGCTTTATCCTCCGGCCCGCCATCTGGCACAGAAAACTCGTCTGCTGATCGACTTTCTCGCCGAGCATTTCCGTCATTATCCACCGGGCTGATTCCTTCCATTCTGGAAGCAATGAAAGCCATTTTGCCCGGATTATCACCCATCCGGCAGCGGGTTAAGCTAACCAACATCACCACAGAGGAGCAGAGCGATGTTGGTAAACGGTAAGTGGAGCGCAGAGTGGCATCCGGTACAGGCCACCGATAAACAGGGCGGCTTTGTCCGTCAGACATCCAGTTTTCGCCATTGGATCACCGCCGATGGTTCCAGCGAGTTTGCCGCCGAGCCGGATCGCTATCACCTCTATGTGGCGCTGATTTGCCCGTGGGCTTCACGTACCCTGATTGCCCGCAACCTCAAAGGATTGGAGCAGGTAATCAGCGTGTCGGTGGTGGAGCCACAACTGGGTGACCAGGGTTGGCATTTCGGCGATTATCCCGGCGCCGATCGCGATACGCTGAATAACGCCGAATATCTGCACGAGCTGTATACCCGCGCCGCGTCTGATTTCACCGGTCGTGCCACGGTGCCGGTGTTGTGGGACAAAAAAACCGGAACCATCGTGAATAACGAATCCGCCGACATCCTGCGGATGCTGAACAGCGGATTCGGCGATCTGGCCGAGAACAGCCTCGATCTGTATCCGCAGGATCTGCGCAGCGAGATCGATGCGATCAACGAATCGATCTATCCGCGTCTGAATAACGGCGTGTATCGCACCGGTTTCGCCACCACGCAAATCAGCTATCAGCAGGCGTTTCAGGATGTTTTCAGCCAACTGGATGAGCTGGAGGAACGCCTGAGCGATGGCCGTACTTTCCTGCTGGGTGAGCGCCTGACCGAAGCCGATATCCGCCTGTTTGTGACGCTGATCCGCTTTGACGCGGCTTACCACGGCCTGTTCAAATGCAACCTGCGCCGCCTGCGCGACTATCCGCTGCTCGATCGCTACCTGAAGAGTATGCTGTCGGTGTCCGGCGTGCGTCAGACAGTGAATATCGACCATATCAAACAGGGCTACTATTCCATCAAAGCACTGAACCCGAATGGTATCGTGCCGGTTGGCCCGGATATGGCGGAATACGGTTTTTAAGGAGCGGTAAGATGGCAAAAGCGTTAGTGATTTTTCTGCACGGCGTCGGCAGCAATGGTGACGATTTGGCGGTACTCGGCCAGCATTGGGCCAGCCTGTTGCCGGATGTGGCGTTCGCCTCACCGAATGCGCCTTATCCGTTTGAACACGGCATGGGTTATCAGTGGTTTAGCCTGAACGGCGTCACCGTGGAAAACCGTCCGGCACGGGTGCGCGAAGCGCGCGCTGCGTTCGATGCCACGCTACAGCAATTAATGGCACAGCATGGCTTTACCGATGCCTGGGATAAAGTGATTCTGGTGGGCTTTTCGCAGGGGTCGATTATGGCGCTGGATGCGCTGGCGTCGGGTCGTCATCCGCTGGCGGGTGTGGTGGCATTCTCTGGCCGTCTGGCCTTTGACGGTGCCCTGACGCCGCAGCCGCTGACGCCTGCGCTGTTGATCCACGGCCACGCTGACGGCGTGATCCCCTGGACCGAGAGCGAATCCGCCGCGCTGCGCCTGAAAACCGCGGGTGTGACGCTGGAAACACGTTTTGAACCGGCCACCGGCCACACCATTTCTTCGCAGGGCGCGATGCAGGCGGCTGCCTTTATCGCGCAATGTTTGCAGGATTAAGGCCAGTAGCGATTCAGCGCAGTCCACGCCTGTTGCGCCGCCACTGCCGGTGGCTGCGCTTTTAACGCATCGTTAAACACCTCGATGCCAACCGGGCCGTTGTAACCGGCACTCTTCAGCTTATCGACAAAACGCTCCACCTCGATGATGCCGTCACCCGGTAATAAACGCTGATGACGCGCAATATCGATAATGGCGTCATTGTTCTGCGGCGGCAGTGCCGCCATATCGCACAGCTGCACTTCATAGATGCGATCGGCGGGGATACCATCCAGCTGCGAAGCATCGCCGCCCCGCGCACAGATGTGGAACAGATCGACCACCAAACCAATGTTGGGTTGATCCAGCCGTTGCAGGCGCTCCCACGCCAGCGGCAGGGTGTTATCGACGCTGCACCACGCCATTGGCTCGTACATGATACGCATTTTGTAGCGCGCGGCTTCTGACGCCATCCACTGCAAATCCTCATCGATACGTTCCGCGAGGCAATCTTCACGCGTGGTGGCCGGTGCCTGAATGGTGTCGCAGCCCAGCGCCTGAGCGACCTGAATAAACTGACGCAGTTCTTCGCGTTTCTGCTGACGTTCACGATCCGGCGCACCGGTAAAATCGCGTAATACCTGCAAGTTGGTAAACGTAAGCTGCTGCTGAGCGGCCAATTGCGCCAGCGCCAGGGTGCCCTGCGCGCTGGCCTGAACATCTTCACGCCAGATTTCAACCTGATCAAAGCCCGCGGCATGCGCTGCTCGCAATTTCTCTTCGGGCTCACCGTTTAACAACACCAGGTTAAGGAATTTGGGGTGACTACTCATCAACGTGCTCCTTAATCGTCCGGATAAATCGGTGACACGTTCTGTGCGTCACACGCACAGAACTCTGACCAGTATCTACCTCTTAAAGGTTATTTCAAGCGCTCCGTTTAGCCCAGCAGATTGACCACGGCGAAACCGGCAAAGGTCATCAATAAAGAACCGATCACATGCACCATCACGCTCGACATCGCCCAGAAATATTTGCCTGCCTGGATCAGCACGACAATTTCTGCCGAGAAGGTGGAGAAGGTGGTCAAACCGCCACACAAACCGGTGACAATCAGCAATTTCCAGGCCGGATCAAGCTGTGGATTCTTTAAAAACCAGGCCAGTGCAGCACCAATAATAAATCCACCAATCAGATTCACCATTAAGGTGCCGGGCGGCAGATTGGGGAATAGCGTGTTAAAACGGAGGGAAATCAGCCAGCGCAGTGTACAACCCACGGCACCACCGAGCATAACAGCCAACAGCGACTTCAACATAAATGTGTAGCTCCTGATGTTTGAAACGCGCAGGGCCGCGGCAGGACAGAAAAACACCTGACACACCGCCGTCTCCCGCGCAGGGATAAGAGTGTTGTCAGGCGTCATCAGCCGTCTGTTGCCAGAACGGCGGTTGGGGAAGGTGGCACGCCATCACCTTGAGGGGGTTGATAATACGATGGCTGGCGCTGGCAAACAATATGTGACGTTGCGCAAGGTAATCGTCCGGACAAATTGGTGTATCACCCAACACATTTATGTTTTAACCTGGACGGCAGCGATTAACTGGAGATCCTCATGCGCACCCTGATTTTTGATACTGATATCGGCGTGGATGACGCCTTTGCGCTGGCGTATGCCGCGCGCACCCAGAAATTGCTGGGTATCACCACGGTATTTGGCAATGTTCCGGTGGGCCAGGCGGTGAAAAACGCCCGGCTGTTTTGCGAGAAAATGGCTATTGATGCCCCGGTGTATCGCGGGTGTTCACGTCCGCTGGCGCTGACCCCTTCTGAACCGGCGCGTCTGCATGGGGAAGATGGTTTGGGCGATGCCTTCCCTAACCCGCACAGCGATCAGGCCCCCAGCGCGGTACAATTTATTATCGACAGCGTACGCGCTCACCCGCATGCCATCACCCTGGTGGCGATTGGCCCGCTGACCAATATTGCCAGCGCGATCAATCAGGCCCCGGATATTATTCCGCTGGTGAAAGAGTTGGTGATCATGGGTGGCGCATTCGGCACCGACGGACACAGCGGCAACGTTACGCCGTTCGCCGAGTTCAACATCTGGAAAGACCCGCATGCCGCCGACCAGGTGCTGTCCTCGGCGTTAAAAGTGGTGGTACTGCCGCTGGATGTCACCCATAAGGTGTTGATTACCGCAAATGAAGTACATCAACTTAATCAACCGGTGTTGAGCGCCATCTGCCGTCCCTATCTGGCGTATAGCCTGGAAAAAGAGGGGTTTGCGGGTATGGCACTGCACGACACCCTGACCCTTTCCTGGCTGGCGCTGCCGCACGCCTTTCACGTCACGGAAGCGCCGGTACGCGTGGTGACGGAAGGTATCAGCAGCGGTCAGACGTTACGCCGCCTCAACGCCCTCGCCTCACGCCATGATCCCTTTGCCGGGTTGCATGCCCAGCGCCTGTGTCTTGGGGTGGAGGCTGACGCAGTGCGCCAGCACTTTTTCGCCACATTGCAGGCGTAAAGACGCGCGATAAATCGCGCCGCTACTGGGATGATTGATGGCCTGTAGCGGCGTGATTTATCACGCGATTTTTGCGGCACCGCACACCCACGGTGCGGTGCCCGATGAAAACTTAACGGGCGAAGTGGATGACGCCTTTGATGAGTTCGCGATTGTTGATCACCTCGGGTTCAAAGGTTTCCGCCAGGGTGGAGAAGTCATAATGCCGATTGAGCATCATGTCAGCACGTAGCTGGCCGCTCGCCATCAGTGCGCGCACTTTGTCGAAATCTTCGCGCGTAGCATTGCGGCTGCCCATCAGCGTGGTTTCTTTTTTGTGGAATTCGGTATCGGGGATCACCAGGTCGCCTTTGTGCAGGCCGACAAACACAATAGTGCCGCCGTGACGAATCAGTTTTACCGCGCCGTTCATTGCTGCCGGGCTGCCGGTGGCATCGATCACTTTGGCTGCCAGGCGTCCACCGAACTGCGCGCGCAGCGTGGCGTCAAAATCCGCATCCAGCGGGTTGATGGTTGCCAGCCCCAGTTGCTGCGCGACATGCGCCCGCCGCTGCTCGCTGGTATCCGCCACCACCACCTGCGCGCCCGCTGCTGCGGCAATTGCCGCCACACCCAGGCCAATCGGCCCGGCACCGACCACCAGCACCTGCTCATCCGGCATCACCGCAGCCCGGCGCACCGCATGGGCGCTGATGGCGAATGGCTCGATCAAGGCTGCCGCTTCCGGTGCGACATCATCCACCGCCAGTAAATTGTTTTGCGGTACGCTGAGCAGTTCGCAGAAACCACCATCCTGATGCACGCCAATCACCGAGATGTTTTCACAGCAGTTAGTTTTGCCGCTCTGACAAGCGTCGCACTGCTGGCAGGCGACGTACGGGATCAACGCCACACGTTGCCCCGGCGTAAAGCCGCTCGCCTCAGCGCCCAGCGCCACCACTTCGCCGCATAGCTCATGGCCCAACACGCGTGGATAACTGAAAAACGGCTGGTTCCCCGCCCAGGCATGGATATCGGTGCCGCAAATCCCGGCGGTAATCGGTTTGATCAGAACCTCGTGGGCGGCCGGGGTCGGTCTGGCACGCTGCTGCCACACCATGCTACGCGGTTCCGCCACCACCAGGGTTTTCATGCTTGTCATAGGTTTCTCCTGTGCTGATGTCACAGTTATGGCGAGAATCGATGTTAACGGCTTGTTGCGCACGCAAAAGTGTGAGGCAGAACGATTTTTTTGGGCTTTCGATGGTTTTTAATAAATAAAAAACCGGAGCCTGTTATGAGCCGAAACCAGAATCTGCGTCAGAACGTTATCAACCAAATGCTGGAAGGCATCGCGCAGCGCCATATCCGTTCGCCTTTACCCCCGCAGGCGGCGCTGGCGGAGATGTTCAATATCAGCCGTACCACGGTGCGCCACACCCTGCATTACCTGCACCAGCGCGGCATTCTGGATAAAGTGGATGAGACGTATGTCATCGTGCGTAACCCCAGCGATGAAGATGGCTTCAGTGCCCTCACTCCACCGATTGAGCAGCAGGCCACGCAATTCGAGCAGGCATTTTTTAATTTGATCAACCAGCGGCTACTGATGCCGGGTGATACCTTTACCGAGCTGCAACTGGCGCAACGGGTGAAGGTCAGCCCGGTGGTGGTGCGTGAGTTTTTGCTGCGTTTTATGCGCTACAACCTGCTGGAGCCGGTGAAGCGCGGTCAGTGGCGCATGAAAAAGTTCGACCAGAATTACGCGGAAAAACTGTTTGAGCTGCGTGAAATGCTGGAAACCCACGCGTTAAATCGCTTTCTCAATCTGGCATCGGAGGATGAGCGCTGGATTCAGGCACGCGATTTACTCGACCGGCACCGTGCGATGCGAGACACCATTGCCAGCGATTACCGCCACTTCGCCGCACTGGATAAGGAGATGCATTCGTTGATTCTTTCCGCCGCCAACAACCCATTTTTTAATCAATCGCTGGAGATCATCTCGGTGATTTTTCATTCGCATTATCAATGGGATGAAAGCGATTTAAAGCAGCGTAATATCGTGGCACTGGAGGAACATATGGCGATCCTCACCGCGTTGATTAGCCGTCAGGATGTGGAAGCGCTGTGTGCATTGCATGCCCATCTCGACACCGCCAAAACCTCGATGATCCGATCGATCCGTCAGTACAATTAAAAACCGATTAAAAACCACAAAGCATTAGCTCCCGCACGAATCAGAAACATCTTTGCAACATCCTGTCATCTTTGCTTCTAGTCTCGGAACCATCTGTTGAGGTCGCATCGGTTGGCGACCACAGAACCCCACACTGACTGATAACGATAAGTACCCAGATCCGGGAGGTTGCAATGGAAAATACGTCGGCTCGTGGTCGCGAGACAGCGCCAGCCCCAGCCGCAGATGGACGCGAATTTGTCCCTGCACGCGGCGATGTGGTGCGCTCACCGCGCATCAGAAAGATTCAGATGACAGCGATGTTGTTGCTGCTGTTCGCCGCCATTATTAACTATCTTGACCGCAGTTCCCTGTCCGTCGCCAATATGACCATTCGCGGCGAGCTGGGTTTGTCGGCCACCGAGATTGGCGTACTGTTGTCAGCGTTTTCGCTGGCGTATGGTCTGGCGCAGCTGCCGTGCGGTGCACTGCTGGACCGCAAAGGCCCGCGCATTATGCTGGCGATTGGCATGTTCTTCTGGTCGTTGTTCCAGGCCGCCGCCGGTATGGTGCATAACTTCACCCAATTTATCCTCGTGCGTATTGGCCTGGGTATTGGCGAAGCGCCGATGAACCCGTGCGGCGTGAAGGTGATCAACGACTGGTTCAACATCAAAGATCGCGGTATGCCGATGGGGATGTTTAACGCCGCCTCGATGATTGGCCTTTCGATTGCCCCGCCCATTCTGGCAGCGATGATGCTGGTGCTGGGCTGGCGCGGTATGTTTGTCACCATCGGCGTATTGGGTATGTTCCTCGCTATCGGCTGGTATCTGACCTACCGCGATCGCGACAACAACAAACTGAGCGCGGAAGAGATCCATTATTTACAGGCGGGTAGCGTGGCATCACGCAAGGAGCCGATCAGTTTTGCCGAGTGGCGTGGTCTGTTTAAGCAACGCACCATGTGGGGCATGATGATTGGTTTCAGCGGCATCAACTACACCGCGTGGCTGTATATCGCCTGGCTGCCGGGCTACCTGCAATCCACCTATAACCTCGACCTGAAAAGCACCGGTTTACTGGCGGCGATTCCGTTCCTGTTCGGTGCCGCCGGGATGTTGCTCAACGGCTATGTGGTGGATGCGCTGGTGCGTCGTGGGATAAATGCAGTGAAGGTGCGTAAGGTGAGCATTGTCAGCGGTATGTTGCTGTCAGCTGCATTTACCGCCTTCGTCACCCGTGCCACTGACACCACCAGCGCGGTGACGCTGATTGGTATGGCGCTGTTCTGTATCCATTTTGCCGGTACGTCCTGCTGGGGATTGATTCATGCCAACGTGACTGCACGCATGACGGCGTCGGTCGGCAGTATCCAGAACTTTGCCAGCTTTGTGTTCGCTTCGTTTGCACCGGTCGTGACGGGCTGGGTGCTGGACACCACCAAATCCTTCAGCCTGGCGCTGATGATTTGTGCCGGTGTGACGGTGGTAGGGGCGCTGGCGTATCTGTTGTTGGTGCGTAAACCGATTACGGATGGGGTTTGATTCTGGAAAGGTTCCGCCCGCCGCAGCGGTTTGACTATGAGTAGGTTCCGCCCGCCAGACATGGTGGAGTTTCAGCTGCATCGTGCAGGCGGACGGCACGCGCGGATTCGCCATCCCTGGCTCATTCCGCTCTCTCGCCGCATCCATGCGGCTCGGCCTGGCCTTCCCTCTGCGCTCGGCGCTGCGGATGCCACCCACCCCACCGTCTGCAAAACCGCAGAAAAAAAGAGAAAAAAATAAAGGGCAAAAAGCAAAAAGATAGAGACTGATAAGCACAGGTCGTGCAGCGAGGGTGGGGCGCCATCCGGACTCGCTGAGCGAATGAATGCTGCCAGGATGAGCCGCATGGATGCGGCGAAAGGCGGCGTTGAGCAGGAGCGAATCGCCGCCGGTCCGTCGGCAGTTGTAGCGGCGCGATTTATCGCGCAAAAAGCACCGCGTAGCGGCGAGGGAGGCTGGCGCAAGGCCCGGGATTGCAAAGGGTGCGGCCAGGCACCCTTTGCTCGGTCGCCGCACCGGCGAACTGAAACTGCATCAGCCTGTGGCGAACGAAACCACCCCGGAGCCAAAACATCGCCAAGGCGAACGCCCCCCTACGGCTTCACCGTAAAAAACCGTGATTCACATTGCCGCGCAATCTCCCACAACTTATTACGAATCACCTGTTTCAGTTGCAGGGTCGATTGCGACTGAGGCCGGTCACGGCGGCTAATCAGCATCACCTCAAACGGCAACGGCTGTGCCACTGGCAGCAGCTTCAGCTGATCGGCATAACGACAGGCGGTAAACAGATCCACGATCCCCACGCCGCCGCCCGCCAGCACCATGTCGGCAATCACCGAGTAGGTTTTAATCGACAACGACACCCCCGGATTTAACCCCTTATCCCGCAGCGCGCGATGCAGCACACGGCCCAACGGGTCCTGGCTTTGCATCATCAGCAGGTTATTGGCGCACAGCCATTCAAGGGTGACCGGTTCATTGTGGGTATGATGCAGCGGCAGCAGCGCCACCATTGAGGATTGAAACAAAGGTTCCGCCAGCAGGTCAGCATCCACCTGCTGACCAAATACCAGCGCGAAATCGAGCTGATTATCGAGAATGCTGCGACACAGGGTGCTGAAATGTTCGGTGACCAACTCCACGCTGACCGATGCCGCCTGTTGTCGCCAGGTGACCAGCGCCGGGGCCAGCACCATCTGACCAAAAGCATGCGCCGCACCAACGCGCACCGTCTGTCCTTCGCCACGCCGCAGTTGCTCCGTCAGCTCGGTGATGGACTGTAAGCGTTGATACAGTTCTTCCACTTCCGGCAGCAAACGCCGCCCTTCCGCCGTCACAATCATCCCCTGGGCGCGCCGTTCAAACAGCGCAAAACCAAGCTGCTGCTCGGCGTGGTTCAACACCCGGCTGACATTCGGCTGCGACACATTAAGCAGGCGCGCCGCACCGCTGATGCTGCCGGTCTGCACAATCGCCTGAAACACCTCAATATGTCGCAATCGCACGATTATTCGCCCCAGGTGGCTTCAAGCACACGCAGCCAATTGCCGTAGCAAATTTTCTCCAGCAACTCTTGCGAATAACCGCGCGCCGCCAGCGCATCCACCACCAGCGGGAAACCGGCCACGTCTTTCATATCGCCCGGCATGGTCGCGCCATCCAGATCGGAACCAAAGCCGACGCCATCTTCACCCACTTTTTCCAGCAGATATTCCACATGCCGCACGATGGCGTCCACCGTGGTGGGCGCGTGACGATCGCCGTCTTCACGCAGGAACGGCACCGCAAAGTTCACGCCGACAAAACCCTGAGTTTCCGCAATCGCTGCCAGTTGACGATCGGTGAGATTGCGTGACTGGGCACTCAGCGCATGCGCATTGGAGTGGCTCGCCACCAGCGGCGCATCGCTGATCTCAGCGGTGTGCCAGAAACCTTTTTCATCCATATGTGACAGATCCACCATGATGCGGCGCTGGTTACAGTCACGCACCAGTTGTTTACCTGCCGCCGTCAGACCATTGCCGATATCAGGCGAGGAGGGATAACGGAAGGGGACGCCGTCGCCAAACTGGTTCGGACGGCTCCATAGCGGCCCCAGGGTACGTAACCCGCTGGCGTAGAGGATGTCCAGCAGCTCGCCATGCGTATCCAGCGCTTCCGCCCCTTCAACATGCATCACCACCGCCAGAACCCCTTTACTCATGCATTCACGAATATCACGCACGCTGCGGCAGATTTTTACCTGGCCCTGCGACGCCTGCTCAATCCGCAGCAATAACGCCAGCATGGAGAAGGTGGCATCGCGCGCAGTGCTGATAATTTCATGAGGAAAATCTGAGAGGTCTGGCGCACTTCTTGCAACTAGCGGGTGTGATGGCACCCAGGTGGCAAAAATCCCACCTACCATATTTCCGTGCCGGATGCGGGGAAAGTCCATCTGGCCTGATTCAGTGCCGTTGAAAAAAACATTCACGGCATCGGGCTGATGGTGTTGCCACAGTTTGTTGAGGACATCGTTGTGACCATCAAAAACCGGGATGGCAATCCGGTTGGCGTTCGGCGAGTCAGACATGTTGTATCCGTTTCTTGTTCAGGGGAAAGCGCAAACGCTGCCAGTTGACGGGGCACAATGCACCGAAATAGGGCAAGCGGCTGCGTATGAAACAAAAGGCTTAATGCCTGTTATTAATCCTCCTGCCCGGCGGGAATGTCAAGACAAAAAACAGCAAATAATAATTTTTTTATTTTAATAATCAATAAGTTGGAGTTGTCATGGTAACCAGAAGACGTTTTCTTGCAGGATGCACCGCAGTGCCCTTCCTTTCGTATCTCAGCCTCAATTCTGCCTTTGCTGCCACGCCCCCCAGCATGCTGGTGATGGCGATGCAGCTGGATAACATGACCAGCCTCGACCCGCATGAAAGCTTTGAAGCTATCGGCGGCCAGATCTGCGGCAACCTGTATCAGAAGCTGGTCATGCCGGACCCTCAGCAGGCCGACAAAGTGATTGGCGCGCTGGCAAAAAGCTGGGAAGTGAACGCCGACAACAGCGTTTATACCTTTCACATCGATCCGGCGGCTAAATTCGCCGACGGCACGCCCGTTACTGCCGAAGATGCAGCGTTCTCCATCGAACGTATCGTGAAACTGGATAAAAGCCCGGCGTTTATCATTAACCAATTTGGCTTTACCAAAGATAACGTCACCCAGTTGGTGACAGCGAAAGACACCCATACGCTGGAGATGAAACTGGGCGCACCGGCCGCTGAAAGCTTCCTGTTGTATTGCCTGTCAGCCACCGTCGGCAGCATCGTATCGAAGAAAGCGTGCCTGGCGAACCAGCAGAACAACGACTTCGGTAACGCCTGGCTGAAACAGCACAGCGCCGGTTCCGGTGCCTTTACCCTGCGCACCTGGAAAGCCAGCGAAACCGTTATTCTGGAACTCAGCCCGCAATTTGCCAACCAAAGCAAAATTAAACGCGTGATCCTGAAGCATATTGCCGACCCGGCGGCCCAGGCACTGATGCTGAAAAAAGGCGATGTCGATGCCGCTTATGACCTGACCACCGAACAACTGTTGCAGGTAAAAAACGATCCTGCGGTCAATCTGGTCAATCAGTCCCTCTCGTCCGTGATGTTGATGTCGTGCAACACCAATAACGAATACCTGAAAAAACCGCAGATATGGCAGGCCCTGAAATGGGCGCTGGATTACGACAGCATCCAGAAAAACATTCTGTCGATGAGCTTCACCACCCATCAGAGTTTCCTGCCGAGTGGTTTCCCGGCAGCGCTGGACGACAACCCATTCCATAAAGATGTCGCCAAAGCCAAAGCGTTGCTGGCGGAAGCGGGTTATCCGGACGGGTTTGAAATCACCCTCGACCACTACTCGATGCAGCCCTACCCGGATATCGCCCAGGCGATTCAGACCCAACTGGGCGCGATTGGCATCAAAGTGTCGCTGATTGCGGCGGAAAACCGTCAGGTACTGACCAAAATGCGCGCCCGTCAGCATCAACTGGCGCTGACCGTATGGGGTGCGGATTACTTCGACCCGAACTCCAATACCGAAGCCTTCTGCGTTAACACCGACAACAGCGACAACGCGCGCAACCGCACGCTGGCCTGGCGTTGTAGCTGGTCTGATGATGAGTTCAACAAGCTGACCGAGCAGGCGCTGCACGAAGCCGATCCGGCCAAACGTATTGCGTTGTATCACCAGATTCAGCAGTTGGGTCGCGAGAAGAGTCCGTTTATCTACATGATGCAGAAAACCAAAAACGTCGCCGTCGGCAAAAATATCAGCGATGTCCATATGACGGTGCTGGAACAATGGCCGTATGAGCAGGTGAAAAAAGCCTGATGCCGTTACTGAAGAAAATCGTCAGCACCCTGAGCAGCCTGGTGCTGACGCTGTTTGGCCTGTCGGTTTTGACCTTTTTCATTGGCCGCGTGATGCCCACCGATCCGGTGCTGGCAGCGGTCGGTGATAACGCGCCTCAGTCCGTTGTGGAGCGCGTACGTGCGGAGATGGGGCTGGATCAGCCCCTTTACATCCAGTTTGGTCATTACCTCAATCAGCTGTTACATGGCGATCTCGGCAAATCGATTCTGACCTCCAATCCGGTCACCACCGATATCGCACGTTTCTTCCCTGCCACTATGGAGCTGGCAACGGCGGCGATTATTATCGCCGCGTTGATCGGTATCCCGCTGGGCGTGTGGGCGGCGGTGCGGCAAAGCACCTGGGTGGATCAAACCATCCGCGTAGTGTGCCTCGCCGGCCACTCGCTGCCGGTGTTCGTGCTGGCGTTACTCAGTTTGCTGGTGTTCTACGCGGTGCTGGGTATCGCGCCAGGACCGGGACGTCAGGACATCATCTGGCAGGATATGGTGCCGCAGGTCACCGGTTTCCTCACCATCGACTCGCTGCTGGCAGGTGAATATGACGCTTTCCGCGATGCGCTGGCGCATATGGCGCAACCGGTGTTGATCCTCGCTTATTTCAGCATGGCCTACATCACGCGTATGACGCGTACCTTTATGCTCAACGCCCTGAGCGGCGAGTTCGTGATTACGGCACGCGCCAAGGGCTTATCTGCGGCTCGGGTGATCTGGCGTCACGCCTTCCCCACCGTGGCGGTGCAACTGGTGACGGTGCTGGCGCTGACCTATGCCGGACTGCTGGAAGGCGCGGTGGTAACGGAAAACGTCTTTGCCTGGCCGGGCCTCGGGCAGTATCTCACCACCTCGCTGATGAATGCCGACATGAACCCGGTGGTGGGCGCAACCTTGCTGGTCGGCACCGTGTATGTGCTGCTAAACCAGTTGGCTGACCTTCTCTATCGACTTTGGGACCCGCGCGTAAAATGATCTTTTTCTCTCGTGACTGGCTACTTGATGACACGCCAGCTAACCGCCGTCAGGCGGTGTGGGGCCGTCGCTATCGTCTGTGGCTCAGCCTGCGCAGTAACCCGCTGGCGATGGCGGGGCTGCTGGTCATTTTCCTGATGTTGCTGCTGGCGCTGTTTGCCCCGCTGCTGACACCGTTCGATCCTGGCGCGCAGCATCTGGATAACCGCCTTGCGTTACCGTCCTGGGCACACTGGCTCGGCACCGATGAACTGGGGCGCGATGTCTGGACGCGCATCATTTATGGCGGGCGCACCACGCTTGGCATGGTGATCGCCGTGGTGTTGCTGACCGCCCCGCTCGGCCTGTTAATTGGCTGTATCGCCGGGTATGCCGGTGGATTTGTCGACAAGGCGCTGATGCGTCTGACCGATATCTTCCTCGCCTTCCCGCGCCTGATTCTCGCGCTGGCATTTGTCGCCGCACTGAAACCGGGTGTCGAAAGTGCGGTGCTGGCCATCGCCCTCACCGCGTGGCCGCCCTATGCGCGCCTGGCGCGTGCGGAGACGTTGCAGTTCCGCAACAGCGATTTTATCGCAGCCAGTCGTCTGACCGGGGCAGCGCCATTACGCATTATTCTGCGCCATATCATGCCGTTGTGCGTGCCAAGCCTGATTGTGCGCGTCACCCTCGACATGAGTTCGATCATCATCACCGCTGCCAGCCTTGGCTTTCTCGGTATGGGGGCACAGCCACCTTCACCGGAATGGGGCACGATGATCGCGACCGCGCGCCGTTTCCTGTTCAGCGAATGGTGGGTGCCGCTGATGCCGTGTATCGCTATTTTTCTGACGTCGCTGGCGTTCAACTTTCTTGGCGACGGTCTGCGCGACGTGCTGGACCCGAAGGAGCGCTAAATGTTGGTGGAAATTGAAAATCTGCGCATTGCCTTCCGCAATCGTGCTGAGACTTTTGAAGCAGTGCGTGGCGTCAGCTTTAGCGTTGGCCGCGAGAAGTTCGCCATTGTTGGCGAGAGCGGCTCCGGCAAATCGCTGACAGCGCGCAGCCTGATGCAATTGCTGCCGGGCAATGCCGAAGTCACGGCAGATGTGCTGCGTTTTGATGGTATCGATCTGCGCGGCGCCAGCGAAAAAGTGCTGCGCCAGATTCGCGGCAAACGCGTTGGTTTTATTTTGCAGGACCCGAAATATTCGCTGAATCCGGTGATGACCATCGGCCAGCAGATTGCCGAAGCCTGGCGCGAGCACAAAGGCGGCAGCAGAAAAGCGGCGATGCAGGCGGCGATTGAGTTGCTGGAACAGGTCAAAATCCGCGATCCCGAGACGGTGGCAAAACGCTATCCGCATGAAGTTTCTGGCGGCATGGGCCAGCGCGTGATGATCGCCATGATGCTGGCACCGGACCCGGAGCTGCTGATTGCTGACGAACCCACCAGCGCGCTGGATGCCACGGTGCAGGCCGAGATCCTGAAACTGATTGACGATCTGGTTTCTGCGCGCGGCATGGGGTTGATCCTGATCAGCCACGATCTGCCGCTGGTGTCGCATTTCTGCGATCGCGTGGCGGTGATGTACGCCGGACGGATCGTCGAATTGCTGGAAGCCGGGCAGCTACAACAGGCGCAGCATCCTTATACCCGCGGATTGCTGGCCTGCCTGCCATCGTTGCGCCATCCGCGCGAGCGGTTGCCGGTGTTGCAGCGCGATGCGGCGTGGCGGGATTAATAAGCGTTTCCGAAATTGCGCGATGAATCGCGCCGCCACGGTCTGGTGCGGCCTGTAGCGGCCTGTAGCGGCCTGTAGCGGCGCGATTTATCGCGCGAGTTGGATCGGATGATTAGCTAAACGAGCAAAACACATGATTCAAATCGATAATCTGCGCATCGCCTTTGGTGCGCACACCGTGGTGAAAGGCGTCAGCTTTGCCGTTGGTAACGGCGAAAGTTTTGGTCTGGTCGGCGAAAGCGGTTCCGGCAAATCCACCATCCTGCGGGCGCTGGCGGGCCTGAATGAACACTGGCAAGGCAGCATGACCTTCGGTGGTCAGGCGCTGAGTGCCAAACGCAGCCGGGCCTTTTTTCGTCAGGTGCAAATGGTGTTTCAGGACCCGTTCGGTTCGCTGCATCCACGCCAGACCATTGACCGTATCCTGCACGAACCGTTGCTGGTACATCAGCTCGATCGCGCCGAGCAACGCATCAGCCAGGCTCTGAGCGAAGTGGGCCTGCCTGCGGCGGTGCGGTTCCGTTATCCCCACCAGCTCTCCGGTGGGCAGCGTCAGCGTGTGGCGATTGCCCGCGCGTTGATTGCCGAGCCGGAAGTGCTGCTGCTGGATGAACCGACCTCCGCACTTGATGTGTCGGTGCAGGCGGAAATCCTTAATTTACTTAGTGATCTTCGCAGCGAACGCAAACTGACCTACATTATGGTGACACACAACCTCGCGGTGGTGACGCACCTGTGTCAGCGCATTGGCGTGATGCAACATGGCGAGATGGTGGAGCAACTAAGCGCCGATGACCTGCGCGCCCGCCGCATCCAGCATCCGCACACCGCGCAACTTTTTGATCTCAGCATGACGCTGGAGGAACCGGCATGACAGCCCACTGGCAACAGGCCGCAGATGTTGCAAACTCAATTGTGCAAAGCTGGCAACAACCCGGCGCACCCGGCGGGGCCATCGTGCTGTTCGATGCTCACCATATTCACTCTACCCACTGTGCCGGTTTGGCCGATCTGGCCCAACAAACGCCGTTCACCGCCGACAGCGTGGTGCGCTTTGCCTCCATCACCAAACATCTGTTTGCCGCACTGGTGACCGGGCCAGGCCGCCGCTATCTGCGACTGGAAGACACCCTGGCCCAGCATCTGCCGCAATTGACCGGCGCTAATGGTTCAGTAACCGTCGGCCAGGCGCTGGATATGAGCAGCGGTTTGCCGGATGTGCGTGAAACCCTGTCGCTGCTCGGTTTGTCGGTCTACAACGCCACCACCGCCGCCGACCTGTTGGCTTTCGTGGCGCGCGAAGGCGATCTCAGTTATCCGCCCGGTAGCGAGATTTCCTACACCAACACCGGTTATCGTCTGGTGGAAGAAGCGCTGAAAGCCAAAGGCGTGCTGTTCAACGACCTGTTGCAGCAATACGTCTGCGAACCGTTGGATATCAACCTGTTCGCCCCGGAAAGCTGGTTTGATATCGTCCCCGGCCTGGTGCCGGGTTACTGGAATAATGGGCAGCAGTGGCAGCTTTCAAGCGCCGGTCTGCATCTGTCGGCATCCGGCAGCGTGACCGGCAGCCTGCATGATTTGACGCGCTGGCTGCAAACACTGTTGGCAGACACCGGTCCCGGTGCAGGCGTGCTGCAACGGCTGAGTGCGCCGCGCAATCTCAACGATGGACGCACCAGCGGTTATGGCCTTGGCATCACCAGCTCGACGCTCGGTAGCCAGACGCTGTTTGGTCATGGCGGTTCCCATGCCGGTTATAAAAGTTACTTCCTGCTGCACCCGGAACTGAAGATTGGGGTAGCTCTGGTCGCCAACCGCGAAGATATCACCACCTCCGAAAGCGCACTGCGTATCCTGGCGGCGGCATTGGGCCGCACGTTGCCGGAGAAGGGGCACGATCTGACGCCCGGTTTGTATGTGGCACCGGATGCCGCCGACTGGCTGGAGATTAACGGCGTTACCGCCACCTGGCTCGGTGCCGGTGAAACCCTGTGGCGCGACGAGCGTCACGGCGACGCCGTCTCCCTTTCCAGTACCTTCCCCATGCAGTTACGCCACGACGGTGCGGCGATTGTTGGTGAAATCGGCCATGCCGCGCGCCGTTTTGTGCCGGTGCAGCCCGATAGCGCCAGCCTCGATAACCTGCAAGGACGCTGGTTTGCGCCGCAGTGGCGCAGTGAAATGGTGATTGAAGGGGATGCGCTGACGATGGGCATCGGCCCGGCGGCGATTCGTGCCACGCTGCAATCGCTGGGCGGCGATCGCGTGCTGGCTACCGCGCTGGATGGTCCGTGGGAAAAACGTTTTGTGTTGGCGCGCAGCGGCGATAGCGTGCGGCTGCTGCTGAACCGCAGCCGTGTGGTGACGTTTACGCGCTAAGCACCAAAACCCGCGCGATGAATCGCGCCGCTACAAATGATTGCACCCATCAGTAGCGGCGTGATTTATCACGCAATAGGGTGACGCAGGCGTCCGATTTTTTCGATCTCCACTTCAATCTCATCGCCGGGGAACATAAACAGCGGTGGCGTGCGCTTCTTACCCACGCCGCCCGGTGAACCGGTGATGATCACATCCCCTGCCGCCAGCGGGCTGAATGCCGAGATGTATTCGATGATCTTCGCTACCGGATGCACCATGCTGGCGGTGGTGTCGTTCTGTACTTCACGCTGATTCAGCCAGGTTTTAATCGCCAACTGCTGTGGATCGGGGATCTCATCCGCGGTGGTCATCCACGGGCCAAAACCCCCGGTTTGCGGCCAGTTTTTCCCGGCAGTGAACCAGGTGAACTGCATGTCACGCACGGTGGCATCCATAAAGCAGCTGTAACCGGCGACGTGGGCCAACGCTTCATCCGCTTTGACCTGATACGTCGGTTTGCCGATGATCACCGCCAGCTCGCCTTCATAGTCGAACTCCTGGGTAGTGACCGGTTTCAGCAGCGGCTGCTCATGAGCCGCCAACGAATCAGCAAAGCGCACAAATAAGGTCGGCGCTTCAAGCGTTTCAGCAAACTCTTTGCGTTTGTCGGCGTAATTCATCCCAACGCAAAACACCTTACCCGGATTCTCAATCACCGGCAGAAAACGGATAGCACTGAAGGGGTAATCGGCAGGCAGCGCGTGGAACGCTGCCAGGTCGCTCTGCGCACCACGTTGCAGCAGGGTTTTCAGGTCGGGACATTCGGCACCGAGGCGTTTGCCGATATCCACCACACCCTGTTCCTGCACGATTCCATAACTTTTTGTTGCCTGGTCAATAAGATAAAAACTGCAAAGCTGCATGACTGCCTCGTTGGAATAAAAAAATCGCGCGCAGGTTACCAAAAGCCGCACAGGAAAGCGGTACGACCTGCGCGCGATGTGGCTTAATTTTGCGTACTCGCCAGATATGAGAAGGCACTCAGCAGGCTGATCAGTGTCCCCATCTGCTCGGCACGATAGCCCACCGTTACCGCATCAATACGTGTTACACCGGGGATCAGGCTGAACAGATCGGCCAGCACCGGTTTGCTCGCCTGGAGCTGCATCTCATAAGGGGCGCTGAGGCGGGTGGTGCTGACCTGACTGGCACGCTGCACTGCCGCCGTCGCCGCCGCGCGAATGGCGTTTTGCGCCGCCTGCGGGCTGATGGATTCTGCGCAGGTATGGGAAATCGCGCGTTTTACGCAGACGTAGTCCACCGATGGATAATGCTCGCCCATCCAACCCTTGAGCTGATCGTCGCCGCTCACCAGCCACAGCGGTGTGCCCTGTTCGGCAGCCGCAGCGGCATAGATATCGCTCTCGCCCATCACTTTGCCGTTGATATGGATGCGCCAGAACGCGCGACCGTTAATGGTGTGCGCCAGCACGCCCGGCTCTCCTGCCGCGCTGTGATAACCGATAAAAAACAGGCCATCGAACGGTTGCTGCTCCAGCCCTTCGACCATCGACAAACCGCGAGGTTTGCCCTGCACCAGCCGGGCTCGCGCATCGATATTTTCTGCGCGCAGGTTGGTCATTTGCGCGTGGCTGTCAGCCACTACCACCTCGGTGGCACCACCGGCAAATGCCCCGTCAATGGCGGCGTTGACTTCCTGTTCCATCAATCCACGCGCCAGCTGATATTCCGCATGGCCGGGTGAACATTGTTCCGGGCGCATCACGCCCGCGATGCCTTCGATATCGGCGGAGATAAAGATTTTCATAGGGTGATGTTTGTTCCGTTAATCATGTTACAAGCCAAAACCGCGCGATAAATCGCGTAATGCCGATCAGTTAAGCATGAAATGATCGATTGAACGATCCTGTAGTTCTGCAAAAATCTGTAATCTCCCGGGGATTACGGATTTTTTTATGTTACTCAGCCAGGCTCTCGATACCGTCCTGAACTTTACGCCGAAAGAATTTTCTGCGCTTTCCGATCTGCTCTCACCCGAACTCATTGATGAATGTCTGGTTGATACCGGTGTCGTGACTCTGCGAAAACGCCGCCTCCCAATGGATATGATGGTCTGGGCTGTTACCGGCATGTCCCTGTTTCGTTCGCTTTCCATGAACCAGATTGTTTCTCATCTGGATATCGTGTTACCGGGTAAACGTCCTTTTGTCGCGCCCAGCGCCGTGGTGCAGGCGCGTCAGCGACTCGGTGAAGATGTTGTTCGTCTGGTTTTTGAGAAGTCCCGCCAGCTCTGGTTCGACAAAACACCCTTGTCGAACTGGAATGGTCTGACCCTGCTGGCCGTCGATGGCACGCTATGGCGTGCGCCCGATACGCCGGAAAACGATGCCGCTTTTGGACGAACGGCAAATATACACAGCCGCTCTGACTGGCCGCAGTTACGCATGGTCTGCCAGATGGAAGTGACCAGCCATCTGCTGTCAGGTGTGAGTTTTGGCAGTGTGACAGAAACCAGCGAAGTTGACCTTGCCGCCGGGCTGGTGAAACAGACTCCCGATAACTCACTGACTATACTGGATAAAGGCTTCTATGCGCTCGGCCTGCTGCACTACTGGCAGACATCCGGGACAGGGCGACACTGGATGCTTCCATTGCGTAAAGATGCAAAGTACCGGGTTCTGAAAAAGCTGGACAAAGGCCACGAGCTGGTAGAGTTCGACCTGTCGTGGCAGGCGCGCAAAAAATGGAAAGATGCGCCGGAGACACTGACGGCGCGGCTGATAAGCAAGCAGGTTAACGGGAAAACAGTACAAATCCTGACCTCGATGTGCGATGCGCGTCGTTATCCGAAGGCGGATATCGTTGAGCTTTACGGGTATCGCTGGGAAATCGAGCATGGCTTCCGGGAGATGAAACAGCATCTACTGAACAATGAACTGACGCTGAGAAGTAAAAAACCGGAGCTGGTGAGACAGGAGTTATGGGGCGTTGCACTGGCGTACAATCTCCTGCGCTTTATGATGGCGCAGATGGCTTACAGCCTGAAGAATGTGGAACCTTATCAGATGGGCTTTAAGCAGGCCGCGCTTTATCTGACGGGCCAGCTAAGCATCCTGCCCGCCGTAGCACCGGGAAAAATCCCGCGAATAATAAATGAAATAATGGAGATGGCAGGAAGCTTCGTGCTTCCGAAGCGAAGGCAGAGGCATTATCCACGGGCGGTAAAAAAGAGGCCGAAACGCTATGCGTTCCGGCATGACTGAGGCTTAACTGACAAGCATTACGCGATAAATCGCGACATTACGTGCGTTCATTCGTAGCGGCGCGATTTATCGCGCAAGAATACCGGGAAGTTATGGTTGCGCCAGTTTGTCTAAAACATCCGTCAATGCCGGGCGGTGGTGGCCGCGGAAGCCGGTAACGGCTTCGGCACTCAGCAACGCATCCAGCACCGCGTGTTCAGTGGCATCGGCGGCGGCAGCGAGCAAGGGTTCCAGCGCCGCATCATCCGGTGGCTGTGGTTGGCCCTGGGTGGAAAAGGCTACCGCGATATCGCCGGAACCATGACCCCAGTAGCTGCCAAGACGTCCCAGGCCGGCACCCGCGCGCTTTGCCACGCGCTTCAACTGACGAGCATCCAGCGGCGCATCGGTCGCCATAATGATGATGATGGAACCCGCATCGCGCTGTGGCGTCAGTTCCGGCAGCAACGGGGAGATCATCTCGCCGAGGCGCACGCCATCCAGCGTTAACGCCGTCAGTGCGCCAAAGTTCGCCAGCACCAGCACGCCCAGAGTGGCATTCAATGAAGGGATCAGACGCGAGGCGCTGCCAATGCCGCCTTTCAGGCTGAAGCAGCTCATACCGCGCCCGGCCCCCACGCTGCCACGGGGGAAATCGGGCTGCGCCTGGTGCAGGGCTTGCTGCGCCAGCGCTTCCGTCACCGCCAGCGCCTGGATGTCGTTCAGCCAGCCGTCGTTGCACTCCAGCGCCAGCGGATTAACCGTAGGCAAACTGCGGCCCAGCTCCGGGTTGCGGCTGATGGCATCACGCACCAGGGTGGTAAACAGCGTGCCGACTGCCAGGGTGTTGCTGAGCAGGATTGGTGTCTGCAATTCGCCCAGCTCCTCCACCTGTACCAGACCAACCGGCTTGGCAAAGCCGTTAAACACCGCTGCCGCGCAGGGCAGCGGTTGCTGGAACAGATTGTCGCCCGGCGGCACAATCGCGGTGACGCCGGTCTGGATCTCACCCTCGGCCAACGTGGCATGGCCGACGCGCACGCCGGGAACATCGCTGATCAGGTTGGTCGGCCCACAGGCGCTGCGCGGCTGACCGAGCTGGCGCGTTTCACGCCAGCGTTGCAGCAGCAGGTCGCGCTGCATCTGTTGAAAATCCATGTTTAACTCTTCAGTTTGGGATCAAGCGTATCGCGCAGGGCATCGCCCAGCAGGTTAAACGCCAGCACCGTGATAAAAATCGCCAGTCCAGGGAAGACGCTAACGTGCCACATGCCCGCCATCATCATGTTGCGGCTCATCGCGAGGATGTTGCCCCACTCCGGGACGTCCGGCTCCGGGCCAAGACCAATAAAACTCAGTCCGGCTGCGGTGAGAATACTGGTGCCGATGCGCATGGTGAAGTAGACAATCACGTTCGACAGCGTACCCGGCAGGATATGGCGCAGCAGGATCACCCGGTCCGGCGCACCGGCGCAGCGTACCGCTTCCACATAGGCGGCCTGCTTCAGCGATAAGGTCGACGCACGTACGATGCGGGCAAACACCGGTACGCTGAATACCGCCACCGCGATAATCACGTTATTCAGACCTGGCCCGAGAATGGCCACCACCGCAATCGCCAGCAGCATACCGGGGAAGGCGAACAGCACATCAGAACCACGCATGATCAGCATGTCGATCCAGCGACCATAGTAGCCCGCCAGCAAGCCAAGCATCACGCCCACCACCATGCCAAGCGTGACTGACACAACGCCAACATATAACGAGATACGTGCGCCAAAGATAATGCGACTGAACAGGTCACGACCGAGATCGTCGGTGCCCATCCAGTGCGCGGCAGACGGCGGTGACGACAGCGCCATCCAGTCTGGTGCCATCGGGTCCCACGGGGCCAGCCACGGGGCGAAAATCGCCACCAGTACCAGCAGCAACACAAAACCGCCCGATACCAGCGCCAGTGGATTGTGCACAAAGGCGTGGAGAAAATCGCGCCACGGCGAACGGATCGCCTCCTGCGTGTTGGCAGGCAGAGATTGCAGACTCATCACGGCTCCTGTCGCAGGCGAATTGCCGGGTTAACCACTGCGTACAGCAGATCCACCAGCAGGTTAATCACAATAAATTCAAAGACAAACAGCATAACCAGCGCCTGAATTACCGGCTGATCCTGCGCTTTGATCGATTCGATCAGCAGCCAGCCTAATCCCGGCCAGTTGAACACGCTTTCCACTACGATCGATCCACCCAGCAGAAAACCAAACTGCAAACCAAGCATGGTGATCACTGGGATCAGCGCATTGCGCATCACATGTTTCCAGGTGACCAGCCGATTACGTAACCCCTTCGCTTTGGCAGTACGCACGTAATCCTCCTGTGCCACTTCCAGGAACGCAGATCGGGTAAAGCGCGCCATCACCGCCGCCACCGAGGAGCCAAGGGTAATGGCGGGCAGGATGATATCGGTGGGCTTGTTGAAGCCGCTGACCGAGAACAAACCAAACGGCATGGCAACAAACTGAATCAGCAGCAGGCCCAGCCAGAAAGTCGGCATTGAGATACCGCCCACCGCGACGCTCATCAGCGTCCAGTCCTGCCATTTACCGCGTTTCAGTGCCGCCAGCACACCCAGAAACAGACCAAGAATCACCGACCAGGCAAAGCCCGCCAGTGCCAGCCACATGGTCGGCATAAAGCCTTTTTTGATCACTTCCAGCACCGGTTGTTGCGTGCGATAGGTGACGCCGAGATCGCCGCGAAACAGGCCGCCCAGCCAGTGCAGATATTGCTGCGGCAGCGGGTCATTCAGACCAAGATGCTGACGCGCGGCTTCCACCGCCGCCAGCGGTGCATCCGGCCCGGCGTAGATACGTGCCGGATCGCCCGGTAGCAGTTTGATGAAGCCGAATACCAGCAGCGAGACCACCAGCAGTACCGGGATCATCTCCAGCAGACGACGAATGATGTATGCGAACATGCGTTTCCTTTTTGTGATGGTGCGAGCGGTGGGGCCCTCACCCTAACCCTCTCCCGCCAGAGGGAGAGGGGACTGATCGAGCACCATCACTACCTCCCTCTCCCGTCTTGCGGGAGAGGGCCGGGGTGAGGGTCACAGCGATGTCTTACTTAAACGCCGCCTGGGTATACAGGAAGTTGCCATCTGGCAGCATCGACACGCCGCTCAGGTTGCTGCGTTTACCCACCAGGTTGTCTGGCGTACCGAGGAAGGCGACCGGGGCATCTTTCCACAGCAGCTTCTGCGCTTCGGCATACGCCACACCACGTTTCGCCGGGTCAGCGGTGGCCAGGCCACCGGCAATCGCTTTATCCACTGCCGGGTTGCTGTAGTACGACACGTTGTATGAGGTCGGCACCCAGGATTCGGTGGCGTACAGCGGGCGCAGTGCCCAATCCGCATCACCGGTAGAGGTGGACCAGCCGCCGTAGTAGAGGTCAAATTCCGCCTGCTTCGGATCCTTCACGCCCCACAGTTTGGCGTTGCGCGTCCCGGAATCCATTGGCGTCACGGTGACGCGAATGCCTGCGGTCGCGAGCTGCGCTTTCAGGAACTGCGCCGCACGCACGCTGGCAGTGGCGTTGGTGGTCCACAGCTTCAGATCCAGACCGTTCGGATAACCCGCCGCTTTCAGCAGCGCTTTGGCTTCATCCGGTGCGTAACGGTAGTTCGGGTCGCTCTGCTTCTGCCAGAACTGCACCCCTTCCGGGATGGCGGAGCTGGCTGGCTTGCCCATACCGGCAAACGCCACTTTCAGCCACAGATTGCGATCGATGGCGTAGTTGATCGCCTGACGCACGCGCAGATCCGCCAGCGGTTTGTGCTGGGTGTTGATCGCCATGTAGTACAGGTAAATGCTCGGATCGCGCTGGATCGCCAGCTTGCTGTCGTTCTGCACGGTGCTGATCAGATCGGACGGCAACGGCCAGATCGCATCCACCTGACCGGACTTGAGTGCGGCCACGCGCGTGGCATCTTCCGGGCTGGGTGAGAAGGTGACGTTATCGACTTTCGGCCAACCTTTCTGCCAGTAGCCATCGTATTTGGTCAGGTTGACTGCTTTCCCCGGCTGCCAGTCAACAAACTTAAACGGACCGGTACCCACCGGATGCAGACGCAGCTGCGCTTCGTCCGGGTACTGCTTGAGGATTGCCGGGCTCCACATCACCGCCGACGGATGCGCCAGGGTGTTGATAAAAGCACCAAACGACTGGTTCAGCTCAACTTTGACCTGATCCGGGGCCAGTACCGTGACTTTCGCGATCATCTTGTACAGGCTGTTGCGCTTCAGGCCTTTGGTCTGATCGGCGAGGCGTTCAAGGTTGGCTTTCACCGCTTCCGCATCGAACGGCGTGCCGTCCTGGAAGGTCACGCCTTTGCGCAGCGTCAGGGTGAATTCGGTGGCACTGTCGTTGCTGGTGTAGCCGGTCGCCAGCCAGGGTTGCAGCTTCATCTGGGCATCAAACTGGAACAGCCGTTCAAAGATACCGCTCTGCACCGAATAGCTGACGTTGTCCGAGGTATCGTGCGGATCAAGGCCAGTGATATCGGCATACATTGAGATGTGCAGATCCTGCGCCTGTGCGGCAGCCGCCAGGGAGAGGGTAAGTCCGAGAGCGAGCGAGGTGCGACGGAAAAACGGGTTCATAAAATCTCCTGGTATTGGGGTTAGCGCGAAACAATGCCGTCAGCGACCCAGTGCTGCGGAGCAACCTGGCGATAACGGGGTTTAATGACCGTTTCTCCCACCTTGCGTAGCGGCGAGGGGATCTCGCTGTCTTCGAAAGTTCGTTGTGGACGGTTCTGTGGATCTGCCACCGGCACCGAAGCCAGCAGCCGTTGGGTATAGGGATGTTGCGGGTTATTGAACACCGACTGGCGTGGCCCCAGCTCCACAATCTGGCCGAGGTACATCACCGCCACGCGGTTGGCGATACGCTCCACCACCGCCATGTCATGCGAGATAAAAATCCACGACACACCGGTTTGTTGTTGCAGATCCATCATCAGGTTCACCACCTGTGCCTGAATCGACACATCCAGCGCAGAGACCGCCTCGTCAGCGATAATTACTTTTGGTTTCAGCGCCATTGCACGGGCAATCGCGATGCGCTGACGCTGGCCGCCGGAAAACTCATGCGGATAACGGCGCGCATGTTCCGGCAGCAGGCCAACACTTTTCAGCAACGCTTCCACCTGCGGCGTCGCCTCCTCCAGTGACTTCACCACGCCATGCAGCAGCAGCGGCTCGGCAATGGTGAACCCCACGGTTAAGCGCGGATTGAGTGAGGCATAGGGGTCCTGAAATACCATCTGGATTTCACGCCTGAGCGGCTGAAACTGTGCCTCTTTCAGGTTGGCAATTTCGTTACCCTGGAAATGGATACTGTCGGCATCGCTGTTGATTAAACGCATCAACGCGCGACCGGTGGTGGATTTGCCACAGCCGCTCTCGCCAACAATCGCCAGGGTTTCTCCCGGCCACAGCGTGAAATCGATCTGCTCCACCGCATGTACCTGGTGAGTCAGCGCCGAGAAGATGCCGCTGCGAATCGGGTAATACACTTTCAGGCCACGGACATCGAGCAGCGGTTTGTCGTCATAACGCGCGGTGCGCTGTTCGGCATTATCGGCTGGCGCGGCACCGAGCAGCGGAAAGCGTTGCGGCCAGGCGTGTTCACGCATGTCACCGAGTTTCGGTACCGCCGCCAACAAGGCTTTGGTGTAAGGATGCTGCGGCGCATTGAAAATCTCCGCCACCGTGCCCTGTTCCACCACATCGCCGCGATACATCACCACCACACGGTCGGCGACTTCCGCCACCACGCCCATATCGTGGGTAATAAACAGCACCGCCATCTGTTTGGCGCGTTGCAGATCGCGCAGGATATGCAGAATGCGCGCCTGCACCGTAACGTCGAGCGCGGTCGTCGGCTCATCGGCGATCAACAATTGCGGGTCGCAGGCCAGCGCCTGCGCAATCATCACTCGCTGCCGCATCCCACCCGATAACGAGTGCGGGTAGCTTTTCATCACGCGATCGACATCGGCAATACGCACCTGGCGCAGCAGTTCGCGCGCACGCGCTTCGGCCTCGGCTTTGCCACAAATTTGCTGGTCGCGTAGCGCTTCCGTCAGCTGATCGCCGACGCGCAACACCGGGTTCAGTGAGGTCATCGGCTCCTGAAAAATCATCGACATTTCGCGGCCACGCAAAGTGCGGCGCTGGGTTTCGTTGAGTTTTTCCAGCTGATGCAGTTGACCGCGACGATCGCGGAACTGGATGCTGCCGCGATCGATACGGCCTGACGCCGCCAGCAACCCCATCACCGCCAGCGAGGTGACCGATTTACCCGATCCACTCTCGCCAACCACGGCGACGATTTCGCCCTGATGTATTTCGAAATTGATGCCTTTCAGCGCCTGGCTAACGCCGCTTCGGCCGCGAAAGCTGACGCTGAGGTCCTGAATAGCGAGTACCGGCGCAGTCGCGGAACCGGCAACGCTGGCGGCGTTGTGCATAAGTGAAGTGTCCGTCATCGTTGCTCCGCGTGCGGGTTATAGCCAGATTCGGCCCTGGGAATAGGAGAGGAATGGCGAGCTGTCTGCCGCCAGCCAAATCGGGCCATCCAGATCGACATGTTCTGCCGCAATCGCCACTGGCAGCGCCGCTTCCATCGCCAGCGATGAACCCAGCATGCAGCCGACCATCAGGCGCATATCCAGCTTTTGTGCTTCGGCCACCATCGCCAGCGCTTCGGTTAACCCGCCGCATTTATCCAGCTTGATGTTGATCATTTCGTAGCGATTGCGCAGTTGCGCGATGTCTTCCCGCGTGTGGCAACTCTCGTCAGCACACACCGGAATCGGATGGGTGAAACGCTGTAAATCCTGATCCTGACCGGCCGGTAGCGGTTGCTCGACCATCGCGATGTTGTACGGCAGCAGCGCGTTAAGCAGGCTGTGCAGATCCACACCAGACCAGGCTTCGTTGGCATCAATAATCAGCGTGGCGTACGGGGCCGCAGCGCGGATCGCCGCCACTTTTTCCAGAATGTCGTCACGATTAAGTTTGATTTTCAGCAGGATCGCGCCACGCGATACCGCATCGGCTGCCGCTTCCGCCATATTGGCGACGCTGTCCAGGCTGAGAGTTTCGGCGGTGATCACCGAAATTGGCTGCTCCTGCTGCGTCAGCTGCCAGATTGACTGTTTCGCCAGCGCAGCGTCGAGCCGCCACAGCGCGCAGTCCAGCGCGTTACGCGCTGAACCGGCATGCAGACGGGTTTGCAGATCGACACGGCTGAGGCCCGCTTCGATGTCAGCGCGCATCGCTTCCAGCTCGGCGTTGACGCTTTCTGGCGTTTCGTCGTAACGCGGCGTAGGTGTACATTCGCCGCGACCAATAAAGCCATTCTGCTCCAGGGTGACGCGAATCACCGTCACTGCGGTGCGCGTGCCACGCGAGATGGCAAACGGGCGCGCCAGCGGCAGCTCCAGCACTTCAATCTGCATGCGCCGCATCTTAGCCACGCTCCTTCAGCAGCGCCGCGATGTCACTGATACCAAAGCGCACCGGGTCGGTGGCAGGTACGCCAAACTCGGCACTGACCTCGGCGCAGTAGGCGCGCGCTTCTTCTTCGCTGTAGTTCGAGGTGTTGATAGCGAAACCGGCCAGTTGCACCGAGTCACTGGTGACGGTGGCGGCGCGCAGGTTAGCTTCCACGCAATCTTTCAGGCTGACCATCGGTTGATGCGGCAGATGGCGCATATGTGGGCGGCCCATCTCATGACACATCACCAGCCACTGCGGCTGCGCACCGTGGATCAGACCCATCGAAACACCGGCGTAGGACGGATGGAACAAGGAACCCTGGCCTTCAACGATGTCCCAATGATCGGCCTCGTTAGCCGGTGACAACGCTTCAACCGCACCCGCGATAAAGTCAGCAATCACCGCATCGATCGCGATACCGGCACCCGCAACCAGGATACCGGTCTGACCGGTGGCGCGGAAATCTGCGTTCAGGCCGATATCACGCATTGCGGCTTCCAGCGCCAGCGAGGTGTACATCTTGCCTACTGAGCAGTCGGTGCCGACTGTAAGTACACGCTTACCGGTACGTTTTTTGCCGCTGCCAACGTCCAGCTTCGGACGCATATGGCGGATATCAAACAGTTCAACGCCGAATTCCTGTGCCAGCGCCACCAGCTCAGGCTCATCCACCAAACGATGGTGCAGTCCGCTGGCAACATTCATACCGGCTTTGATGGCGTTGCGCACGGTATCCAGCCAGTGCTGCGGCAGGTAACCACCGGCGTTGGCGGTGCCGAGCACCAGGGTTTTCGCGCCACGCGCTTTGGCGGTGGCGATGTCGATCTCTTCCAGACCAAGGCTCACAGTGCAGCCAGGCAGTTTGATTTCGCCAACGCACTGCTCAGGACGCCAGACGTGGATGCCGCGCGCGGTTTTAGCCGCCAGTGGATCGGTTACGTCGCCAAGGAAAAGCAAATAAGGTTGCGGGATCAGCATGATGTTTCTCGTATCAGACAGGTGAAAAGGACCTGAGCTGACTATTCCATGCTGCTGGCGAGGGTGACGAATGCTTGTTTAGTGGCGGGGTATAACCTCAGGCTATAGCCAGATCTAAATCTGATGACTGAAGGGGTAAAACGACGTTTTCAGGGAGAAATTGGGGAGAGAATGCGCGGGAGAGATAAGAAAATCATTGATAATCACCGGTCGATCCCTGACCGCGATTATCGAGGGTTGCGTGCGGAGCGCTTAGTTTAAAGCACCCGGCGGTACGTGTTTGTAAGTTTCAACATAAGCACGAAACACGTATTTGAAGAACCGTTTCATAAAGCACCTGATTAAAAATAAGTTGAGAAATACTAAAAAAAGTATATCCCCAGCCTGTTTTTTAAGCAAGAAACTTTGAACCAGATCACAAAATTGCAGGTTTTTCGCATCTGCACAATCTGCCGATACGAAAGACCTTAACTGAACCAACCCAGATGTTCCACCAGAATGGTGGAACCGATACAAATCAGGACAACGCCTCCCAGCACTTCCGCCCATTTGCCCAATACCGGGCCAATAAAGCGTCCCACCATCACGCCGGTGGTCGCCATGACGGTGGTGGCTGCGCCGATGGTGATAGCGGTCATCACGATGTTCACCTGCAAAAACGCCAGGCCAACACCCACTGCCAGGGCATCCAGACTGGTGGCTACCGCGGTTAACGCCAGCACCATAAAACCGTGACGCTGCGGCGGATCACAGGGTTCACCGGCGGTCTGACTTAAGCCCGCCATCATCATACGGCCACCGAGCAGGGTCAGCAGGCCAAAGGCCAGCCAGTGATCCCATGCCATCACATAACGACTGGCCGCCAGGCCAATTGCCCAACCAATCAGCGGGGTGAGCATTTCAATCACACCGAAAATCAGACCGGTGCGCAGTGCCTCTTTAAAATCTGGACGATGCAGGGACGCGCCTTTGCCAAGTGCTGCGGCGAAAGCGTCCATTGACATACCTAAGGCCAGAATCAGGGTTGCGATAAATGTCATGATTTTTCAGTCGACGCGGAGCAAAAGGCGTATAAGCCTGGAGTTTGTCCGCATCTATTGTTCAGTAATGAAAAAGTGCGCGCAGTCTAGCACGCAAACTCACTAAAAAAAAGACAGTAAAATCAGGGCTTTAAGTATAGCAAAGGCTATAACTCTTAACTCTCGCTATTTCTGCTGCTAAGTCGATGGAATAGAAGAAAATTATTCAGCCTGTCGTCCCAGGGATTGCGCCGTGTGGGGCTTTGTGCGCTAATGCCCGCTCGATTTGATGCTATTGCACGAATTCGGGTAGCGGCGCGATTTATCGCGCTATTTTCACGGTTATTTAAAACCCGCGCGATAAATCGCGCCGCTACGCTATATGCGCGACTTGTTGTGGAATTTTGCGATGAAAAACCCGTTAGAAACCCTGATTATCCCTGGCGGCATTTTACTGCTGGGCTTTCTCTCCGCGCTGCTGCTGCCTGCGCCAGCCTTTAGCCTGGCGATGGCAAAGAGCCTGCAAACCCGCTTTCATTTGCAGGATCTGAATCAGCTTTACACCATTGTGTTTTGTCTGTGGTTTTTACTGCTGGGCGCGATTGAATTTTTCGTTATTCGCTTCGTCTGGCGACGCTGGTTCAGGCAGTAACCGCAGCATCGGCCCATAGCGTCACCACCGCATCCAGATCGCGATACGCCTGCGCCAGGCCCGCTTCCCGTGCGGCCTGGTCCGCAAATGCCAGCGGTTCTGCGTTGACAAACTGCGGCGCCTGGATGCCGATAAAGCCAAAGGCAGCACGCAGGGCGGGCGTTAAGGCGTCCATGTCAGCATAGGGCGAACCCGGTTGCAGGCTTGCCCCACGCGTGGTCAGAAACAGCGCTTTCTGGCGCGTCAGATTTCCAATCACATTTTGTTGTTCATCAAAGTGATACGTCAGATTGGTGCGAATAATGGCATCAATATAGGCTTTGAAGGCCGATGGCATACTCCAGTTGTACATCGGCATAGCGAACAGCAAGGCATCGGCATCGAGCAGTTGCGCACACAGGCGATCGGAATCTGCCAGCACCGCTTTCATACGTGGCGTGCGTTGGTCCTCCGGTGTGTAAGTCGCCTGGGCAAACTCCCCGCTGACATGGCTCACCGGATGCTGGTCCAGATCGAGATACTCCACCTGCAACGCAGGCAGCTGCGCCTGCAAACGCTCAACAAAATAACGACTTAACGCGCGAGAGTTGGATTTGGCACCTTTTGGGCTGGCATCAACATGTAACAGTTTCATCACTCAGATTCCTCATTCGTTGCAATGAGGCGTACCTTAATCCTCCCATTGGACCAGTAAAAGGCACAAGAATGCGGTTTTTTACTGGTCCATGCGTGGTTGATGCGCATCCACCAGCCATTTCAGCCGTTCGGCACAGCGCGCAAACCCTTCGCGCGGTAACTGGGTCACCCCCAGCAGGAAACCATATTGTCGCCCGGTTTCGTGTTGAAACCAGATGGAGAGCGGTGAAGGTGCCAGGCCATAGGCCAGCGCCTCACGGGCAATTTGCTGGTCTGGCGTGCCTGCGGGCAAACGGACAATCACTGCCAGACCGGCGCGTTGAACATCAGTAAAATGCGGGCGTAATGCCGCAACAATCCCCTCCAGCCGCTCATGATAGACCCGCTTCATACGCCGCAAATGGCGCAGGAAATGGCCCTCACGCAGGAATTCCGCTACCGCGTCATGCAGCAGCGCAGAGGAGGCGGGTGCCAGCAGTGCGCTGGTGTCGGCAAAGCGCGCCGCCAGACCGGGCGGCACCACGACAAATCCCAGCCGCAGGCTTGGGCTGAGGGTTTTACTGAAGGTGCCGACGTGGATCACTCGCCCGTCGTTATCCATCGCCGCCAGCGCCGGGGCGGCACGGCTGCCGAGTTGCAGTTCGCCGAGATAGTCATCTTCCACGATCCAGCGCTGTTGGGAGCTGGCCCAGGCCAGCAACGCCTGGCGGCGCGCCAGCGAGAGCGTTACCCCAAGCGGTGCCTGCTGTCCGGCCGTGACCAGGGCAAATGCAGCATCAGGCGCGCGCGCAATCCCCTCCTCCACCTGCAATCCCTCGACATCGACTGGAATGCCAACTGGCGTGACATGCATGTGCTGCAATGCCGCGCGTGCCAGCATAAAACCGGGTTCTTCCATCCATGCCTGTTGACCGTGTAAACCGAGCGCCAGCGCAATCAAACCCAGCGCGCCCGCGTAGCCATTGGTTACCAGGATCTGACTTGCCTGGCAATGAATCCCGCGCGCCACCGCCAGATAGCCCACCAGCGCCTGGCGCAGCGCAAGGCTGCCGCGCGGATCGGGATAACCGCGTGACTGGCTGGCCTGCTGGCGCGCCTGCCGTTGTACTACGCGCGTCCAGACTTTGGCCGGAAAAGCGTCGCTGGCGGGGACGCCCATTTGGAAAGTCAGCGGCGCCGTGTCGAAGTCATACACCATGTCAAGCAGAGCGGACCCTGTCGCAGCCACCGCCGCGCGCGGCGGCTGGCTTAACGCCGCTGCCGCCACAAAGGTGCCTGCCGCCCCTTTTGCCACCAACAATTGGCTATCCACCAACATGTCATAAGCGCGACGCACCGTGCCGCGCGCCACGCCCAGCTGCACTGCCAGATCACGGCATGATGGCAAGCGCGCACCGGCCACCAGTTGCCCTTCGGCAATCGCCATGCTGAGTTGCTGATGCAGCTGTTCACTCAACCCCCGCGTATCGCTGCGATCCAATGTCAGGGCGAATGGGCCACTGCTTTTGTCATTTTTTGGCACTTTTGTTGCTCCATACGGCAGTGAACAATGCAGATGAAAACCTTAACTGATTGAGGAACGAAAGATGAGCCAACGTATCGATTTTTACAGCGCCGCGCCCGGTGCGATGAAAGCCCTGGGTGGCGTTTATAGCTATCTGACACAAACCGACCTGTCGCACAGCCTGCTGGAGCTGGTATTTCTGCGCGTTTCGCAGATTAACGGCTGTGCTTACTGCATCGATATGCACACCCAGGCACTGCACAAAGCCGACATGCCGTGGCACAAAATTGTGTTAACCCAGGTATGGCATGAATCAGGCACGCTGTTTGATGCCCGCGAACAGGCAGCGCTGGCATGGGCCGAGAGCCTGACGCTGATTGCCAGCCAGGGTGCGCCCGAGGCGTTGTTTGCGCAAGTGAAAGCAGTGTTCAGCGATAAGGAGATTGTGGATCTCAACGTGGCAATCGGTTTGATGAATACCTATAACCGGCTGGCGATCAGTCTGAAAAAGTTACCTGATAGTGCACCGCGTGATTGAAATTTCTTCTGACGGGCGCGGTAGCTCGCGCCTGAACAAGTCATCACACAAATGTAACATTATTTTTACACAACCAGGCGAAATATCGCGCAACATAAAAATCGCATAAAAAATCAATTTTCTTTAAATTCAATATTATCATAATGTTAACATTAACCCTTTGGTGTTAACCCCGTAAAAATCCGCACAAAAACATCACAATGTCGCAACATAGACATTGCCGTAACCGTCTGATTAAGGGATAAAAATCCCTTATGACAAGCGGGTTCCGCCGATTAATTCTTATGCTGAATCATTTCTGCCTTTAAAAAATAAACAAACGTTTAATTCCGATACGAGAATGTTATATTCGAATGACTATGCATAACGTGCAGTTAACCGTTAGCACCCCCACGACTTAACCTGAGTCTTAACCTTTGAGAAACGGCGCGACGCGCTCGAAAGAAGCGTGGCTGTTTCGCCTGCGAACCTGTTGAACTTCAGGTCAACAGAAGAGGAGATGTCGCCTCATGAGCAAAACTGCGGTAAATCTGGCGCTGGCAGTAAGCGCCGCTGGCATGGAAAGCGCAAACCTTCAGGAACGAAAAGACGTTGATGTGCTGTTAATTGGCGCTGGCGTCATGAGCGCTACTTTAGGAACCTGGTTGCAAGACCTGGAGCCGGATTGGTCTATTGAGATGGTCGAACGCCTGGCAACGGTAGCGGAAGAGTCATCCAATGGCTGGAACAATGCCGGTACCGGTCACGCTGCGCTGGCGGAGCTGAACTACACGCCGCAGAAGGCGGATGGCGGCATCGATATTTCTAAAGCGGTGGCGATTAACGAATCGTTCCAGATTTCCCGTCAGTTCTGGGCGTATCACGTTCAGAAAGGCAATCTGCGCAATCCGAAAAGCTTTATCCACAGTACGCCGCACATGAGCTTCGTCTGGGGCGACGACAACGTCGAATTCCTGCGCAAACGTTTCCAGGCGCTGCAAAAAAGCACCCTGTTCCGTGGCATGGAATACTCAGAAGAACGCGATCAAATCACGCAGTGGATTCCGCTGGTGATGAATGGTCGCGACAAAAAACAGAAAGTGGCTGCCACCTGGACCGAAATGGGCACCGACGTGAACTTCGGTGAAGTGACGCGCCAGCTGATCGCCGCCCTGGAGAAGAAAGCCAATTTCCGCCTGCGGATGCGCCAGGAAGTGCGTGATATCAAGCGCCTGAGTGATGGTCGCTGGCAGGTTAGCCTGTTTAATCCCGACAGTGGCGAAAGCCGTGTGCTCAACGCCCGTCAGCTGTTTATCGGCGCAGGCGGCGCGGCACTGCCGCTGCTGCAAAAATCGGGCATCCCGGAAGTGAAAGGCTATGCCGGTTTCCCGGTGGGCGGCTCGTTCCTGGTGACAGAGAACCCGGACGTGGTGCAGCAGCATATGGCGAAGGTGTATGGCAAAGCCTCTGTCGGCGCACCACCGATGTCCGTGCCGCACGTTGATACCCGCGTGCTGGATGGCAAGCAGGTGCTGCTGTTTGGTCCCTTCGCCACCTTCTCCACCAAATTCCTCAAGCAAGGTTCGCTGCTGGATATGTTCGGCGCGATGAATGGCAGCAACCTGATGCCAATGATGCAGGTTGGGCTGAAAAACTTCGATCTGGTGAAATATCTGGTTGATCAGGTGCTGCAAAGCGACAGCGATCGTATGGACGCCCTGCGCGCCTATGTACCGCAGGCGAAGCAGGAAGACTGGCGTCTGGTGACGGCAGGTCAACGCGTGCAGATCATCAAGAATGATGAGAAAGACGGCGGCGTGTTGCGTCTTGGCACCGAAGTGGTCACCTCACAAGATGGCACGATTTCGGCGCTGCTGGGCGCATCACCGGGGGCATCGACTGCCGCACCGATTATGCTGGAGCTGATGGCGAAGGCCTTCCCGGAGCAGATGCGTTCGCCTGAGTGGCAGACCAAAATCCGCACGGTTATTCCATCCTGGGGCCGTAAACTCAACGGTGACGTGGCACTGACCGAGAAAGTATTGGCAGAAACCAGTCGCGTGCTGCAACTCGATTACGCACCGGTGACACCGATGGCCGCGAACGACGAAGGCCGCGAAACCGCGCACGTCGTCGGCAAGTAAATACCTGTAACGGCGCGGTTGATCGCGCCGTTTCGTATTCTTACACCAACTGCAACGCGTCGTACAACATCCACCCGGTCGTCACCACCAGCGACAACGCCATCAGGCTGTTGAAGGCCTGGCGCTTCCACGCAATTTGCAGGTGGTTGCGCAAGCGATCTCCCAGCGCCGCCCAGATCAAAATGCACGGCAGGTTCAGCAGCGCAAATCCCACCACGATCGCCGCCACCCCATTGCTGTTGGCATACATCAACGCCACGTTACTCGCCATTAACCAGGCTTTGGGATTGACCGCCTGAAACAAGGCACCACTCAGGATGGTCATCGGCTGAACGCTGTCTCGTGCCTCGGGCGCTCCCGCACGAAAAATCTTCCACGACAGCCAAAGCAGGTAGCCACATCCCACCAGCGTTAACGGCAGGCGAATCGCGCTCATCCAGTGCAGCAGCACCTCCAGCGCTACCCCCGCCAGTACCACCTGCATCGCACAGCCCAGCATAATGCCGAACACCATCGGCAACGTACGCTTAAAGCCAAAATTCACCCCGGAAGTGGCAAGCAGCAGGTTGTTCGGGCCGGGGGTGATCGACATAACGGTGACATAACTGAAGAAAGAGGGATCGAGCATGATGCAGTTCCTGATTGATCAACATGACTTCATGCTAATCGTCACAACGCAATGGAAACAGAGACACAAAATGACTATTGTTATGGTTACAGTTTGCCAAATTGATAATTGTACCCATCAAATGCGGAGGCTTTTGTGTCCCTTCCTCTTTCATCCGGCCAGACGCTATATCAGCAGCTCGCCGACAGCTTTGCGGAATCTATCCACCAGGGAACACTGAAGCCCGGTAAACGCCTGCCCGCCATACGTCGGGTAGCGCAATCCCATCAGGTGAGTATCAATACGGTACTCAATGCCTGGCAAATTCTGGAAGATCGCGGCCTGATCGAAGCACGTCCTCAGTCCGGGTATTATGTACGCAGCGTGTTACCTGCGCTGACACGTCCGGTACAGAAAATGCGCGCGAAGGTGGATGACCCGAGTACACAAAAGCTGGAGCTGATTGAGCAGGTGTTTGCCGCGCAGAATAACCCGGACTACACCAATATCTCGCTGGCCTGCCCACAAGATGCTGAATTGTATCCGTCAGCCCGTCTGAGCCGGATAACCGCCAGCGTTTTACGCCGTAACCCGCAAATAGTTGGTCGTTACGCGCTTCCGCCGGGTAGTGAGCGCTTACGGGAGGAGATTGCACGCCGCAGTCTGCATACCGGGATAAACCTTACCGCGCAGGACATCACCCTCACTCACGGCTGCATGGAAGCACTACAACTGGCGCTGCGCGCGGTCACCAAACCCGGAGACTGTGTCGGGCTGGAATCCCCCACCTACTTCTTTCTCTTCCCACTGCTGGCTTCACTGGGGCTGAAAGCGCTGGAGATTCCCACCGATCCACAGCAGGGATTATCGCTGGATGCCCTGGAGATGCTGCTCCAGGAACAGCGTATTCAGGCGCTGATCGCCATGCCCGGCGCGCAGAACCCACTCGGCTACGTGATGCCGCTGGCGAATAAGAAACGTCTGGCGAAGTTAGTAAATACTTACCATCTTCCATTGATTGAAGACGGTCTGTACGACGAATTGCAGTTTGACTGGCCGTTGTCACCGCCGGTTAAAGCCTTCGACAACGATGGCTGGGTGATTTACTGCACCAGCTTTACCAAAACCGTCGCACCCGATTTTCGCATCGGCTGGACCGCCGCCGGGCGTTTTCACGAAAAAATTGCGCGGCTGAAGGCGGTGTCGTCGATGTCGGAGTCACGCCTGCTGAGCGAAGTGCTGGCGGAGTTTCTCGCCAGCGGTGGCTACGATCACCACCTGCGCACCCTGCGTCGCCGCTATGCTGCCAATCTTGATGCAGCGCGTGGCATTATCGCCCGCCATTTCCCGCAGGGAACGCGCGCTACCCTGCCGCGCGGTGGCTTTGTGTTTTGGGTCGAACTGCCGGGAAAAGTGGATACCGTGGAGATGTTTCATCGGTTGTTGCAGGAGCAAATTTGCGTCACGCCGGGTGCGCTGTACTCACTGAGTGAGCGCTACACCCATGCGCTGCGCCTCTCCTGCTGCTATCCGTTCGATGCGCGTTATACCTGGGCACTGGAGCGCACTGGCGCACTGGCCTGCGAATTAAGCGGCCTGCCGCCAGGACAGGATCAAGGCGTGCCGTTACGGCCCCAGGTGGTGTAACCCTCGCGCTCGGTCAGGCGTTCGTAATAGGTGCGTACCGCTGGCAGGTCGGCATGTTCCAGCGGAGTTTCAAACCAGCGGTTCACCGCCAGACCGACCGGGATATCCGCCAGAGTGAAGTTACGACCTGCTACGTAGCGCCCGGTTTTTTCCAACTGCTGGTTGAGAATACCCATAGTGTGATTCCAGCCTTTGCAGGCTGCCGCCAGCAGACGTTCATCCTGGTGGGCGGGTGAATTGCGCACCAGCGACATAAACGCGTAGCGCCATGAGGTGTTAAGTTCAGTGGCTTGCCAGTCAGTCCATTGATCGATCGGTGCACGGGCGCGCGGGTTTTCCGGGTAGAGCCACTCGCCGCCGTAACTGGTGGCAAGATAGCGCAGAATGGCATTGGACTCCCACATGACGAAATCGTCTTCGATAATCACCGGGATCATGGCATTGGGGTTAAGCGCCAAAAATTCGGCAGAGTGCAGGGATTTGTTTTCATCGCCCCAGACTTCGTGCTCGTAAGGAATATCCAGCTCGGCACATAGCCACAAAACTTTGCGCACGTTAATTGATGATGTGCGGCCAAGAATTTTTAACATAGCGAACTCCGGTTGCATAATTGTTAATCTATTCATAGCCCTAATGATTACCTTTAGCAATCAACATCATGTAAATCAGGATTTCAGACCACCTCAACGAGGAAGGAGTGACAATGAAGGTCGCGTTTAAACAAGTGGATGTCTTTACCTCATCAGCCTTTCGCGGCAATCCGCTGGCGGTGATTATGGATGCACAGGGATTGAGCGATGCGCAATTGGCTGCGATTGCGCGCTGGACCAATTTGTCGGAAACCACCTTTGTGCTGCCACCGGAGGATGCAGCAGCGGATTATCGGGTGCGCATCTTTACCCCCGGTGGTGAGCTGCCGTTTGCCGGGCATCCGACGCTTGGCACCGCGCATGCGCTGCTTGAGGCGGGCTGGCCGCTGAAGATGCCGGGCAAAATCGTGCAGGAGTGTGGCGTTGGCCTGGTGGACGTCAGGATCAGCACTGACGGAGCGCTGGCTTTCGCCGCCCCGGCAGCCACCCTGACTCCCTTCAGCGATGCGCTGATCGGCAGCGCCATTAATAGCGACGCCCTGGATGAAAGCCAGTCGCCTACGGTGGTGGATATGGGGATCCGCTGGCTGCTGTTACCGATGACCAGCGCCGCAGCAGTGCGGGAGATTAAGGCCAACGCCAGTGATCTGCTGCGCTTGCAGAAACACGCCAAGGTGAATGGCATCGCCCCATTTGGCCCGCTACCACAAGGTGAAAGCGAACAATATGAATTGCGCGCGCTGTTTATAGAGAACGGCAGCCTGGTGGAAGATCCGGTGACCGGCAGCGCCAATGCCTGCCTGGCGCGCTATTTGGCGTCACAGGGCGATACCCGCGACTACCGCGCCCGTCAGGGCAGCGTGGTTCAGCGTGACGGACGCATTCAGGTCAGTTTCACGCCAGAGGCCATCTGGATTGGCGGCCAGACAGTGACGGTGATCGACGGCACCATCGAACGATAAGGCACCGATGCACATTGCGCGATAAATCGCGCCGCTACGGTATCTGCACATATTTGTAGCGGCGCAATTTATTGCGCGATTGATTACAGTGCTTGCCCGCCGGACGCTTCGATACGCTGGGCGGTGATCCAGCCAGTTTCATCGCTCAGAATTGCGCTGACCGCGTCGCCGATATCATCCGGCAGTCCCACGCGGCCCAGTGCCGTCAGCGAGGCAATGGTGTCATTGATTTCTTTGGTGTCGCGTACGCGGCCACCGCCAAAATCCGTCTCAATCGCCCCTGGTGCCAGGATGTTGACGCGGATACGCCGTTCGCCCAATTCCTTCGCCTGGTAGCGCGTCAACACTTCCATCGCCCCTTTCATGGAGGCATAGGTGCTGGACCCTGGATAAGTGATACGCGTCAGGCCGCTGGAGATATTGAGGATACGACCACCATCAATAATCACCGGCAGCAGCTTCTGGGTAAGGAAGTACGGCCCTTTGAAATGCACGTTGACCAGTGCATCAAACTCGTCCTCGGTGGTTTCGCTGAACAGCTTGTAGTGACCGTGACCGGCGTTGTTCACTAAATAGTCAAAGTTGTCTCGCTGCCACACCTTTTGCAGCGTCTCTTTAACCTGACTGACAAAGCCATCAAACTGACGCGTATCGCCGACATCCAGCAACAGCGCGGCAGCACGCGCACCCAGCGCTTCAATTTCCTTCACCACTGCCTCAGCTTCTTCTGCATGGCTGCGGTAAGTAAAAATAATATCGGTGCCTTTTGCGGCCAGTTTTAGCGCGGCATTCTTGCCTAAACCGCGATTGCCGCCAGTAATCAACGCAATTTTGTGACTCATGATTCGCTCCTGTTGCAAAATTGAACACGTTTCAAGGATATTCTCTGAGGTTTGATCTATAAACTGGTTGTAATGCGCTGCACTGTTTCACTAACAACAACAATCGGTGAACAACATGGATAAAATTCACGCAATGCAGGTTTTTGTGCGGGTGGCAGAAATGGGCAGTTTTACCCGCGCGGCAGAGAGCCTTGGTTTGCCAAAAGGCAGCGTATCGCGCCAGTTACAGGCGCTGGAAAATCAAATGGGTACACGGCTGCTGCATCGCACTACGCGCCGTGTCCATCTCACCCAGGATGGGCTGGTTTATTACGATCGCTGCCTCGATTTGTTGTCGATGCTGGATGATATGGACAGCCTGTTTCAACACGATCCGGCGACGCTGAGCGGCAAATTGCGCGTGGATATGTCGGTAGCGATGGCGACCGGTTTTATCCTGCCGCGGTTGCCGGAGTTTTTGCAGCACTATCCCGGCATTGAGATTGAGCTTAGCAGCAGCGATCGCCAGGTGGATGTGATCCGTGAGGGATTTGACTGCGTGATACGCGTGGGGGAGCTGAAAGATTCCGGCCTGATCGCGCGTAAAATCGGAACCCATGCCTTGATTAACTGCGCCAGCCCCGATTACCTTTCCCGCTTCGGTATGCCGGTGCGCCTGGAAGATTTATCGCAACATGCGATGGTGCACTATACCCAGCAGTTGGGCCAGCCATCGCCTGGCTTTGAATATTTTGATGGCAAGCAGACGCATTTCGTGCAAACCGGCGGCGTGGTAACCGTCAACAGCACCGAAACCTATCGTGCGGCGTGTATTGCCGGGCTGGGGATTATTCAGGTGCCGGCGATTGGCGTGCAGCCATTGCTGGAGTCCGGGCAACTGGTGGAAGTGCTGCATCATTTTCCGGCTAAACCGATGCCGATTTCGCTGCTCTATCCGCATCGACGCAATGTTGCACGCCGGGTGCGGGTGTTTATGGAGTGGTTAAGCCAGGTCTTGCAGGAGTACGTCACTTAGCAGGCTATAATTTTAATTTCGCTGTGAACAGGATGATGAATGTCTATGACGGACGAAAAAAATCAGGAAAAAGCGGCCGGGCAAAAGCCGCTCATTGATCTGAAAACCGGTAATCAGCATGTGGACCGCTCGATTGTGCATGTCTCACGCTTCGCGACCTGGTTTCAGGCCATCCCGGCGGTAGCCCATTTTTTGCGCGCGCTGGAGCGGTTCAATGATCGTCTCGGCAGCCAGTTTGGTGCCGCCATTACCTACTTCTCGTTTCTCTCATTGATACCGATTTTGATGGTCTCCTTTGCGGCGGTCGGTTTTGTGCTGGCGTCGAATCAGGATTTACTCACGGAGTTGATCAACAAAATCGTCAACAGTATCAGCGATCCTAACCTTGCCAATACCCTGAAAAACACCGTCAATACGGCGATTCAACAGCGTGCTACCGTCGGCCTGACCGGCCTGCTGCTGGCGCTGTATTCAGGCATTAACTGGATGGGTAACCTGCGCGAAGCGATTCGCGCGCAATCGCGTGATGTGTGGGAACGGAAACCTGATGATCAGGAAAAATTCTGGAAGCGATACATTCGTGATTTTATCTCACTCACCGGTCTGATGCTGGCGCTGGTCATCACCTTGTCGCTGACCTCGGTGGCTGGGGCAGCGCAGGCCGCGATTGTGCAGGCGCTGGGGCTGGATCATATTGAGTGGTTACGCCCGGCGATGACCATCATTACCCTGAGTATCTCTATCTTTGCTAACTATTTACTCTTCCTGTGGATTTTCTGGATTTTGCCGCGCCACAAGCCGCGTAAGAAAGCGCTGTTTCGCGGTACGCTGCTGGCGGCTGTTGGCTTTGAGGTGATTAAGTTTGTCATGACCATTACCTTGCCGAAACTGGCGACCTCCCCCTCCGGTGCGGCATTTGGTTCGGTATTAGGTCTGATGGCATTTTTCTACTTCTTTGCGCGTCTCACGCTGTTCTGCGCCGCCTGGATCGCCACCGCCAGATATAAAGATGATAAAGAGATGCCACAACCCCACCAGCAACATTAGTTACATTTGCCGCAACAGCCAAAAATGTTCCCCATTGGCTGTTTTTGCGGCAAAACCCAGCAGGAATCGCTAAAGGGTCACTTTTATTTGGCCCTTTTGCAGAGATTCCCGCCAAAAAAGCCGCCGTTCCCCTTCCCATCCGCCGCCGATTGCATGAACTCAGAAATTATCCTCTTTTTCGCCGAAAAAGCCTGTTGTGACGCGGTTTTTCGCCATTGAATGACGCAAAACAGGTGCGTAAGATTCTTTGTTTCAATTTACAATTAAGAAACAGTTATGCAAGCCTCCATCACAGAACCACTCGACAAAAAACACGACGATGCGCCAGTCAATTCACGCGGCAAAGTGGTCGTAGCGTCTCTTGTCGGCACCGCGATTGAATTCTTCGATTTCTATATTTACGCCACTGCGGCGGTGATTGTTTTCCCGCATATCTTCTTCCCACAGGGTGATGCCACAGTCGCGACGCTACAGTCGCTGGCGACGTTTGCCATCGCCTTCGTCGCGCGTCCAATTGGTTCAGCGGTGTTTGGTCACTTTGGTGACCGCGTGGGCCGTAAAGCCACCCTGGTGGCTTCCCTGTTGACCATGGGGGTATCGACCGTACTGATCGGCCTGCTGCCTGGTTATCAAACCATTGGTGTGGCTGCACCGCTGCTGCTGGCGCTGGCACGTTTTGGTCAGGGTCTGGGCCTCGGGGGCGAATGGGGAGGTGCTGCGTTGCTGGCAACCGAAAATGCCCCGGCGAAAAAGCGTGCGCTGTACGGATCGTTCCCGCAGCTTGGCGCACCGATTGGCTTCTTCTTCGCTAACGGTACCTTCCTGCTGCTCTCCTGGCTGCTGACTGACGAGCAGTTTATGCAATGGGGCTGGCGTGTACCTTTTATCCTCTCCGCCGTACTGGTGATTATCGGTTTGTATGTTCGCGTATCGCTGCATGAAAGCCCGGTATTCGCAAAAGTGCAGAAAGAGAAGAAGCAGGTACGCGTACCGATTGGCACCCTGCTGAGCAAACATCTTGTGGCGACCATTCTCGGCACCTTTATCATGCTCGCCACCTATACGCTGTTCTACATCATGACCGTCTATTCCATGAGCTACGGCACGGCGCCAGCGCCGGTCGGCCTGGGTTATTCACGTAACAGCTTCCTGTGGATGCTGATGGTGGCGGTGATTGGTTTTGGTGTGATGGTGCCGATTGCTGGCCTGCTGGCTGACCGTTTCGGTCGCCGTAAAACCATGATCACCATTACCCTGATGATTATCGCGTTCGCCTTTATGTTCCCGGCGCTGCTTGGTTCGGGTTCGCAGGTGCTGGTGATGGGCTTCCTGCTGCTCGGCCTGAGCATTATGGGCCTGACGTTTGGCCCGATGGGTGCGTTGCTGCCAGAGCTGTTCCCGACTGAAGTGCGTTATACCGGTGCTTCGTTCTCCTATAACCTGTCGTCGATTCTGGGGGCATCCGTTGCACCTTATATCGCGACCTGGCTGAACGCGAACTACGGTTTGCAGGCGGTGGGTTTTTATCTGGCTTCGATGGCGGCATTGACCTTGATTGCGTTGATTGCCTGCAAAGAGACACGTAATCAGACGCTGTATGAAGCGGTGTGATGCGTTGAAGTGTTAAATGCGAAACCCGGCTCAGGCCGGGTTTTTTATTGGGTGGGGTTAGGTGCGTGCTGTTACCCTCACCCCGGCCCTCTCCCATGAGGGAGAGGGAGGTGTGCCATATGCTCGATCAGTTCCCTCTCCCATGAGGGAGAGGGAGGTGTGCCATATGCTCGATCAGTTCCCTCTCCCGCTTGCGGGAGAGGGTTAGGGTGAGGGTAACAACACGCAGCTTAACCCAAAAAAAACCCCGGCAAGCCGGGGTTTTTCGTTGCTGAAAACTGTGTCGCGAACGGATTAACCCGCTACGGCGATACGTTTCATGTCGGTCATGTAGCCACGCAGTTTGCGGCCAACCGCTTCGATCGGGTGCTGACGAATCGCTTCGTTCACGTCACGCAGCTGCGCGTTGTCTACCTGAGTGCCTTCCACTGCTTTGCCCAGGTCGCCCGGTTGCAGGGTGGTCATGAACTCTTTCAGCAGCGGTACAGCCGCGAAGGAGAACAGGTAGTTACCGTATTCTGCGGTATCCGAGATAACCACGTTCATTTCATACAGGCGCTTACGTGCAATGGTGTTAGCGATCAGCGGCAGCTCGTGCAGTGATTCATAGTAAGCAGACTCTTCAATGATGCCCGCGTCGATCATGGTTTCGAATGCCAGCTCAACGCCCGCTTTCACCATTGCAACCATCAGAACGCCTTTGTCGTAGTATTCCTGCTCTTCGATTTTACCTTCGAACTGCGGTGCGGTTTCGAACGCGGTTTTACCGGTCTCTTCACGCCAGGTCAGCAGGTTTTTGTCGTCGTTGGCCCAGTCAGCCATCATGCCGGAGGAGAATTCACCAGAGATGATGTCATCCATGTGCTTCTGGAACAGCGGAGCCATGATGCCTTTCAGCTGCTCAGACAGCGCGTAAGCACGCAGTTTAGCCGGGTTAGACAGACGATCCATCATCAGGGTGATGCCGCCGAACTTCAGGGATTCGGTGATGGTTTCCCAGCCGAACTGAATCAGTTTTTCAACGTAAGCCGCATCGTGGCCTTCTGCCACCAGCTTGTCGAAGCACAGCAGAGAACCGGCCTGCAACATACCGCACAGGATGGTCTGCTCACCCATCAGGTCAGATTTCACTTCCGCAACGAAAGAGGATTCCAGCACACCCGCACGGTCACCACCGGTCGCAGAGGCCCAGGCTTTAGCAATCGCCAGGCCTTCGCCTTTCGGATCGTTTTCCGGGTGAACTGCGATCAGGGTCGGCACACCGAAGCCACGCTTGTACTCTTCGCGCACTTCAGTACCCGGGCACTTCGGCGCCACCATGACCACGGTGATGTCTTTACGGATGGTTTCGCCCACTTCAACGATGTTGAAACCGTGTGAGTAGCCCAGCGCTGCGCCGTCTTTCATCAGCGGCTGTACCGCCTGAACTACAGCAGAGTGCTGCTTGTCTGGCGTCAGGTTAACCACCAGGTCAGCCTGCGGGATCAGCTCTTCGTAAGTACCCACTTTGAAGCCGTTATCGGTCGCTTTGCGGAAAGAAGCACGCTTCTCAGCGATCGCTTCGGCACGCAGGGCGTAAGCAATATCCAGACCGGAATCACGCATGTTCAGACCCTGGTTCAGGCCCTGAGCACCACAGCCAACGATGACGACTTTTTTCCCTTTCAGGAAGCTGGCGCCATCCGCGAATTCATCGCGCGCCATGAAACGACATTTGCCTAACTGCGCTAACTGGTTGCGCAGGTTCAAAGTGTTGAAGTAGTTAGCCATGGGTACTCCGGTTTGATGTTGTGTTTGCTTTGTTCAGTAACGACGCTGTTATCAGTGTCGCGAATGACCCCATCATATGACAGGAAATCTGTTGCTTAAATTGATATATTTACAAGGTCACATTGCAGGATTTGCAATATTACTTTGAGGTTACCCGCGCATGGATTTACGAGACCTGAAACTCTTCCTCCATCTGGCCGAGAGCTGCCACTTTGGCCGCACAGCACGCGCCATGCATGTCAGCCCATCTACCCTGTCGCGCCAAATCCAGCGCCTTGAGGAGGATGTCGGCCACGCGCTGTTTCTGCGTGATAACCGGACCGTGACACTCACCGAGGCCGGTGAACGGTTGCGTCAGTTTGCCCAGCAAACCCTGCTGCAATATCAACAACTGCGTCATGTGATGGACCTGAACGGCCCCTCGCTCAGTGGCGAGTTACGTCTGTTTTGTTCGGTCACGGCAGCCTATAGCCATTTGCCACCGATTCTCGACCGCTTTCGCGCCGAACATCCGCAGGTGGAGATCAAGCTCACCACCGGCGATGCCGCCGATGCGATTGAGATGGTGCAGTCTGGTGAGGCCGACCTGGCGATTGCCGGTCGCCCTGAATCGCTGCCCGCCAGCATAGATTTTACGCCACTTGGGCTGATTCCGCTGGTCCTGATCGCCCCGGCGTTGCCCTGCCCGGTGCGGAATCAGGCGACCCAGGACGAGCCTGACTGGTCGCTGATTCCGTTTATCCTGCCGGAACAAGGGCCTGCACGCCGGGGGATCGACCTGTGGTTTCGCCGCCGCCGCATTCCCAATCCGCTGATTTATGCCACGGTGTCGGGCCATGAGGCGATTGTGTCGATGGTGGCGCTGGGATGTGGCATTGCGCTGCTGCCGGACGTGGTACTGGAAAACAGCCCGGAACCGGTACGTAATCGCGTGTTGGTGCTGGAGAACGTCGAGTCGGTCGCGCCGCTCGAGCTGGGCGTTTGCGTACAAAAAAAGCGGCTCGGAGAGCCGCTTATCAATGCCTTCTGGAACCTGCTGTAGTTACTGACCGGCGAGGAAGAAGCGGAACGCCGGGTTATTGGCTTCGTCGTGGAAGTCATAACCCAGCGCCGTGAGATGCTCCTCAAAGCGCGGCTCATCATCACCCAGTTCAAACGCCGCCAGCACACGACCGTAATCGGTGCCGTGGCTGCGATAGTGGAACAACGAGATATTCCAGTGCGTACCGAGCGTTTGCAGGAACTTCAGCAACGCACCGGGTGCTTCCGGGAACTCGAAGCTGAACAGGCGCTCACGCAACGGTTTGGATGGACGACCACCGACCATGTAACGGACGTGCAGCTTGGCCATCTCATCGTCGGAGAGGTCCACCACGTTATAACCACCCTGCGTGAGCTGGCTGATGATTTCGCTACGTTCCTCCAGCCCGCGCGTCAAGCGCACGCCAACGAAGATGCAGGCGTTGTCGGCATCGGCGTAACGATAGTTGAACTCAGTGACGGAACGACCGCCCAGCGTCTGGCAGAACTTCAGGAAGCTGCCTTGTTGCTCAGGGATGGTGACCGCCAGCAACGCTTCACGCTGCTCGCCCAGTTCGCAGCGCTCGGAGACGTAGCGCAGACCGTGGAAGTTGACGTTGGCCCCCGACAGCACATGCGCCAGACGTTCGCCCTTGATGTTGTGCTGCTGGATGTATTTTTTCATCCCGGCCAGCGCCAGCGCCCCGGAAGGCTCCGCCACCGCACGCACATCCTCGAACAGATCTTTCATCGCGGCGCAAATAGCATCGCTGTCCACGGTGATGATGTCGTCCAGATACTCCTGGCACAGGCGGAAGGTTTCGTCGCCGATACGCTTCACCGCCACACCTTCAGCAAACAAACCGACACGCGCCAGATCAACCGGATGACCGGCATCCAGCGCCGCTTTCAGGCAGGCTGAATCTTCTGACTCAACGGCAATCACTTTAATCTGCGGCATCAGTTGCTTGATCAGCACCGCCACACCCGCCGCCAGACCACCGCCACCGACCGGTACGAAAACGCGATCGAGATGCGCATCCTGCTGCAACAGTTCCATCGCCAGCGTGCCCTGCCCGGCGATCACCGCCGGATGATCAAACGGGTGAACGAAGGTGTAACCTTGCTGCTCCGCCAGCTCAATCGCCTTGGCTTTTGCCTCGTCGAAGTTGGCACCAAACAGGTAAGCCTCACCGCCAAATGCGCGCACCGCATCAACCTTGATATCTGCCGTGGCCAGCGGCATCACAATCAGTGATTTGATGCCTAAGGTACTGGCTGAGAGGGCCACGCCCTGCGCGTGGTTGCCAGCGGATGCTGTCACCACGCCGCGCGCTTTCTGCTCCTCAGTCAGCCCGGCAATCATCGCGTAAGCCCCGCGCAGCTTGAAGCTGTGCACCGGCTGACGATCTTCACGCTTCACCAGAATGGTGTTGCCAAGACGCGATGAAATTTTTTCCATTTTCTGTAACGGCGTGACCTGTGCAATTTCGTACACCGGTGAACGCAATACCGCGCGCAAATACTCCGCGCCGCAAGGCGCCGCGGGTAGCGGTTGAGACTCAGCCATCTGTTAGCCTCCCAGCTTAGACTTATCGCGCACCGCGCCTTTGTCAGCGCTGGTCGCGAGTGATGCATAAGCACGCAGGGCGAAGGAAACCTGACGCTCACGGCCATGCGGCGTATACGCTGCATCACCACGGGCTTCTTCCTCTTCACGACGTGCGTGCAGTTCGTTTTCCGGCACCGCCAGCTTGATGCCACGGTTCGGGATGTCGATTTCGATGATGTCGCCGTCTTTCACCAGCGCGATGGTGCCGCCGTTGGCCGCTTCCGGTGAAGCGTGGCCGATAGACAGACCGGAGGTACCGCCTGAGAAACGACCATCGGTGATCAGCGCACAGCTTTTGCCGAGGCCCATCGATTTCAGGTAGGTGGTCGGATAGAGCATTTCCTGCATGCCCGGTCCACCTTTCGGCCCTTCGTAGCGAATCACCACAACATCGCCCGCGACCACTTTACCGCCGAGAATCGCTTCAACCGCATCGTCCTGGCTTTCGTAAACTTTGGCCGGGCCTTTGAAGGTGAGGATCTCTTTGTCCACACCAGCGGTTTTCACGATACAGCCATCTTCTGCCAGGTTGCCGTACAGCACCGCCAGACCACCGTCTTGCGAGAAAGCGAATTCACGGGTGCGGATACAACCTTCCTGACGGTCGTCATCCAGCGTGTCCCAACGGCAATCCTGCGAGAACGCCTGAGTGGTGCGAATACCGGCCGGACCGGCGCGGAACATCTTTTTCACCGCTTCGTCTTTGGTCAGCATGATGTCGTACTGATCCAGGGTTTCACGCAAGTTCAGACCCAGCACGTTGCGCACGTCAGTGTGCAACAGGCCAGCGCGATCCAGTTCACCGAGGATGCCGATTACGCCACCCGCGCGGTGCACATCTTCCATATGATATTTCTGGGTGCTCGGGGCCACCTTACACAGATGCGGCACTTTGCGTGACAGACGGTCGATATCAGAAATGTTGAAGTCGATTTCGCCTTCCTGCGCGGCGGCCAGCAGGTGCAGTACGGTGTTGGTGGAGCCGCCCATCGCGATATCCAGCGTCATGGCGTTCTCAAACGCGGCTTTGCTCGCGATATTACGCGGCAGTACGCGGGCATCATCCTGCTCGTAATATTGTTTGGTCAGGTTAACGATGCGCTTACCGGCATTGATAAACAGGTCCTTACGATCAGCATGGGTCGCCAACAGCGAACCGTTACCTGGCTGTGACAGACCCAGCGCTTCGGTCAGGCAGTTCATCGAGTTGGCGGTGAACATACCAGAACAGGAACCACAGGTCGGGCAGGCGGAACGTTCAATCTGCTCGCTATCGGCATCGCTGACGTTCGGGTTCGCACCCTGAATCATCGCATCCACCAGATCCAGCTTGATGATTTTGTCAGACAGCTTGGTTTTACCCGCTTCCATCGGGCCACCGGAAACGAAGATCACCGGAATGTTGAGGCGCAGCGAGGCCATCAGCATTCCCGGGGTGATCTTGTCGCAGTTGGAGATGCAGACCATCGCATCGGCACAGTGGGCGTTGACCATGTACTCGACGGAGTCAGCGATCAACTCGCGCGAAGGCAGTGAATACAGCATGCCGCCATGACCCATGGCGATACCGTCATCCACCGCAATGGTGTTGAACTCTTTAGCCACACCGCCAGCCGCTTCGATTTGTTCAGCGACCAGTTTGCCGAGATCGCGCAGGTGGACGTGGCCAGGCACGAATTGGGTGAATGAGTTGACCACGGCGATAATCGGCTTACCGAAATCGGCGTCGGTCATTCCTGTCGCGCGCCACAAGGCACGGGCACCCGCCATGTTACGGCCATGGGTGGTGGTGGCGGAACGGTACTTAGGCATGCTCTATTTACTCCAGTAAGGATAATGTCGCGGACGCTACTGCGTCCGCGAAAAAACGTGTTATGGGTTAACCTGGTCCAGCCAGCCCCATTTGTCTTCAGTTTCGCCAGTGAACAGGCCAAAGAATGCCTGCTGAATGCGTTTGGTCACCGGACCACATTTGCCTGCGCCCACCTGGATTCCGTCAACGCTGCGAACCGGAGTGATTTCCGCCGCAGTACCAGACATGAACACTTCGTCAGCCAGGTACAGTGATTCGCGTGACAGCACCTGCTCGCGAACTTCGATACCCATGTCTTTTGCCAGTTTGATGATGGCGTCACGGGTGATGCCCGGCAACGCAGAAGAAGTGAACGGCGGCGTGAACAGAATGCCATCTTTCACTTCGAACAAGTTTTCACCAGCACCTTCTGAAATATAGCCGTTGGTGTCGAGAGCGATACCTTCCTGATAGCCGTGGCGACGAGCTTCGCTACCCACCAGCAGAGAAGAAAGGTAGTTACCACCGGCTTTCGCTGCGGTCGGCAGGGTGTTCGGGGCTACGCGGTTCCATGAAGAAACCATCGCGTCGATGCCCTGCTCCAGCGCTTCAGCACCCAGGTAAGCACCCCAAGGGAACGCAGCGATGATCACATCGGTGGTGTAGCCATCTGGCGGGTTCACACCCAGGCCCACGTCGCCTACGAAGGCCAGAGGACGGATGTAAGCGCTTTTCAGTTTGTTGACGCGCAGCACTTCACGGCAGGCTTCCATCAGCTCATCTACGCTGGCTTTGATCGGGAAGCGGTAGATTTTGGCGGAGTCGTGCAGACGCTGCATGTGTTCACGATGACGGAACACCACCGGGCCTTTGTGTGAGTCGTAGCAACGCACGCCTTCAAACACCGAAGTACCGTAATGCAACGCGTGAGACATGACGCTGACCTTGGCGTCTTCCCACTTAACCATCTCCCCATTGAACCAAATAAAGTCTGCTTTCTTCGTACTCATTGTTATTTCCTTTCGCGACTAGGCACGGATTTGTTGTGTTGTCTGTTGTTGGATCTGGACGCAAGCGACATCCATCAGTTTGCTTAACTGCGAAGACAGTAAATCGACAGAGCGCTGGCTGGCAACGGTCATTTCGATATTAATATTTTCGGCATTCGCGGCTGATGCCATGTTCATGGTGCACACCTGGAAACCACGGTGGCGCACGACGCGCAAAATGCGCTCCAATATTTCAGGGCGGAAGCGCGCTTCGATAGACAATTGATGCTGGTTCATACGGTTTTCTCCATCATGTTTGCGTTGCTGGCACCAGGCGGTACCAAAGGCCAGACGTTTTCATGCTCATCAATCGCAACATGCAGGAAGTATGGACCTTCACTGTTCAGCAGAGCATCAAGGGCGGCGTCGACCTGATCTTTACGGCTAATGCGCTGGCCGGGGATATCAAAAGCGCTGGCCAGCGTGAGGAAATCGGGGTTATCAGTAAGGATGGTTTCGCTGTAGCGACCATCAAAGAACAGCTGCTGCCACTGGCGTACCATGCCGAGGCGCTGGTTATCCAGCAGCAGGATTTTAACCGGCAGTTTGCCGCGTTTAATGGTACCCAGCTCCTGAATGTTCATCATGATTGAGCCATCACCGGATACGCAGATGACGGTATCGTTCGGACGGGCCACCTGGGCACCTACCGCAGCCGGCAGGCCAAAGCCCATAGTGCCAAGGCCGCTGGAGGTAATAAAGTTTTCCGGCGCGCTGAATGACATATGCTGCGCTGCCCACATCTGATGCTGACCCACGTCAGTGGTCACCACTGCGCTGTCGGCTTTACGATCGGACAACTGCTTCAGCAGCAGCGGGGCATAGATTGCTTCGCCTGGATGATCGTAACGCCAGTTGAATTCGGCCTTCAGCGCTTTAACTTCGGTGCGCCATGCATCGATTTGCAGCGGCATGCTCAGCGCGGGCAGCACCTGATTCAAATCACCCTGCAACGAGACGTGCGCACGGCGCAGCTTGTTCAGTTCGGCGGGGTCGATATCAATATGGATAACGCTGGCGTGTGGCGCGAAGGTGTCCAGCTTACCGGTAACGCGGTCGTCAAAACGCGCACCAACCGCGATCAGCAAATCGCACTCCTGGACCGCCAGGTTAGCCGCTTTGGTGCCGTGCATCCCCAGCATGCCGAGATAAAGATCGCTGTTGGCATCCGCGCTACCCAAACCTTTCAGCGTGGCGACCATCGGGATGCCGGTATCGATCGCCATCGCACGTAACGCAGGGACTGCCTGCGCCATACCCACGCCACCACCGATATAAAGCATCGGTTTTTTCGCCTGCGCCATCAGGGCGCGCGCTTCCGCGATATGCTGCGGTGAATGGCTCAACGCCTCTTCAACCGGCAGCAGGTGCGGCGTGAGATCGCCATGAGCGATTTGGATGTCTTTCGGGATATCAACCAGTACCGGACCTGGGCGGCCAGACTGGGCGATGGCGAAGGCTTCAGCCATGACTGAAGGTAAATCATCAAGGGATTCAACGAGGAAGCTATGCTTGGTGCAGGCCAGTGACAAGCCGAGAACGTCAATTTCCTGGAACGCATCGGTGCCGATAAACGGAGAAGCAACCTGGCCGGTAATGGCAACCACCGGGATGGAGTCCATCATTGCATCGGCTAAGCCGGTGATCAGGTTAGTTGCGCCAGGGCCAGAGGTGGCAATACAGACGCCGGTCTTGCCAGTAGAGCGAGCATAACCAATCGCCGCCATCACTGCACCTTGCTCATGCCGACACAGTAGGTGTTCCACGCCGCCATCGTAGAGCGCATCGTACACTGGCATGATGGCACCGCCAGGATAACCAAACACTGTATCAACACCCTGCGCGCGTAAAGCCTGAACTACCCACTGTGCACCTGTCATGGTTATTCTCCTGTATCCCTGCGGGAACAACAGAATTTTATGCTACTGTTCATTATCTGTTCCTCGATGATTCGCTGATATTTTACCTGGTCGAAAAAAAACCCCCGGACCTTGCGGTGCGGGGGTTTTTCGAATTCCAGGCTTGATTTTTAAGCCTTTCTTTCTCCAAGCGTAGCCCCGCACGGTGGGATAATAATCACCACCACGCTAATCACGACTAGGCTAATCACTTGTAGAAGGGCTTTCATGTGTTGTTCGTTTTTTCGATTGTTCGAAGTAATACCTACAGAGTTACCATAGTTATCCGGGCATTGACAATAATTTTCATCAGAAATTTTTATGACGCAACGGCACGAAAGTGGTTATCACCTTGTAAGTAAACGGTTATTTGTATTTGTGATAAATATTCATTACGACCGCGTCGTAACATTCAATTTCGTTCTGAGAACCAGCATCCAAAATACGTGAACAGGCAGAAATTCGCAGCGAAATGATGGAACCCTGCGCGTAATTCTGATCATCCCGATTAGGCCTTCCTTATAAAGCCCTGCAAGATAGAACCAACAAGGAGTGGTTATGTCTTTATCAAGGGTTTTGACACGCGCGGCGCTGGGTGTGCAGGCACCGCTGGTAACGGTGGAAGTGCATATTAGCAACGGCCTGCCTGCCTTAACGCTGGTGGGTTTACCAGAAACCACGGTAAAAGAAGCGCGTGAGCGGGTGCGCAGCGCTATCATCAACAGCGGATTTACCTTTCCGGCAAAGCGCATCACCATCAATCTCGCCCCTGCAGATCTCCCTAAAGAAGGTGGGCGCTACGACCTGCCGATCGCCATTGCGATTCTCGCCGCCTCAGAGCAGCTTCCTGACGCGAAACTCGGGCAATATGAATTCCTGGGTGAATTAGCACTGAACGGGGCGCTGTATGGCGTTCAGGCTGCCATTCCTGCGGCTATGGCCGCCCTCCAGGCGGGTAGACAAATGGTACTCTCTGAACAGAATCAACAGGATGTAGGTTTAATTCAGCAAGGCACAACCCTGATTGGTAAACATCTGCTGGAGATTTGCGCCTTTCTGCATAATCAGACGGAGTTACCCATTGCTCGTTATCAGCCTGACAGCATCGACAACGACAGCCAGGATCTGAGCGATATTATTGGGCAGGAACAAGGACGACGGGCATTGGAGATTACCGCCGCAGGCGGTCACAATTTGCTGCTGCTGGGTCCGCCGGGAACCGGGAAAACCATGCTGGCCACACGCTTGCCCGGCATTATGCCCCCGTTGAATGACCAGGAGGCACTGGAGTGTGCGGCTATCGCCAGCCTGGTCAGTAGCGGCAACCTTCAACAACAATGGCGTAAACGCCCCTTCCGCGCACCACATCATAGCGCTTCGCTGTATGCATTGATTGGCGGCGGTTCCTTACCCCGTCCGGGTGAAATTTCGCTGGCGCACAATGGTGTCCTTTTTCTGGATGAGTTACCTGAGTTCGAACGTCGGGTACTGGATGCGCTACGCGAGCCGATTGAGTCCGGTGAGATTGCCATCTCTCGCACCCGCGCCAAAGTTACCTATCCAGCGCGTTTTCAGTTAATTGGCGCAATGAACCCCAGCCCAACTGGCCATTATCAGGGAAACCATAACCGATGTACTCCACAGCAGGTATTGCGCTATCTGAGCCGTCTTTCCGGCCCTTTTCTTGACCGTTTTGATCTCTCCCTCGAAGTGCCGCTGTTACCCAGCGGTACACTTAGCCAGAAACAGCAGCGCAGTGAGAGTAGCGCAGAGGTGCTACAACGTGTGGTTGCGGCACGGCAACGTCAAATCAACCGCAGTGGGAAAGTGAACGCATATCTTTCGAATGCAGAAATACAGCGCTGGTGTGAGCTGGTTGAAGAAGATGCAAAGTGGCTTGAAGAGGTGCTGAATTCACTTGGCCTGTCAGTGCGTGCCTGGCAACGTATTCTGAAGGTGGCGAGAACGATAGCCGATTTGGCAGGAGAGGCGCGAATTACCCGGCATCATATTCAGGAAGCGGTAGGGTATCGCAGTATTGATCGCTTGATGATTTTTCTACACAAAAGTCTGGAGTAAAAAAACGGGGCCAATGCCCCGTTTCTTAATCTTCGCTGTCGCTGTAATCTTCGACGCTGTCCATTTGCGGCTTACCGCCGGAGAGCGTGTGAAAACGCTTAGGACGCTTGATACGTGCGGTATATTTCGACCATACACGCTCCGCTTCCGTTTGCGGCTCACGAATACCACGACATACTTCAATAAATAAACGTTCTTCTTCCGTCACTGGCTCACGCTTTGCCAGGTCCAGTTCATTAAAGGCAAAACCGTGGCGCTCAAGAAGCGTAGCTTCTTTAATGGTGAAATCACCATGACGCGAAAAACCACGAGGGTAATGCTTGTTATCAAAGAAACGATTCGTTGTTGCGAAGCTATCCGCCATTTTACACGCTCCTGATTCTCATATGGCCGTGCTATTTATGGCGCGGAGTATTAGATAGGCTTGACAGAGTGTAAAACAAAACATTTAAATCAATACGACAAACATTTTTTGGGAGAATGCTGTGGATACGGAATTACTGAAAACTTTCCTCGAAGTGAGCAGAACTCGCCATTTCGGGCGTGCTGCTGAAGCGCTTTACCTCACGCAATCTGCCGTTAGTTTTCGCATTCGCCAACTGGAAAACCAGCTGGGCGTTAACCTTTTTACGCGCCATCGTAATAACATTCGGCTGACTTCTGCGGGCGAGCGCTTATTACCTTACGCAGAAAGCCTGATGAGTACCTGGCTGATGGCAAAAAAGGAAGTCTCCCATACACAGCAGCATCATGAGCTTTCTATCGGGGCCAGCGCATCGCTGTGGGAGGCTTATCTAACCCCCTGGTTACAATCGCTTTATGAGAACAGAGAAAGCCTTCATCTTGAAGCGCGTATTGCGCAACGGCATTTGCTGGTGAAGCAGTTACATGAGCGGCAGCTTGATCTTTTAATCACCACCGAAGCGCCAAAGATGGATGAATTGACCAGCCAGCAAATTGGCCACATTTCACTCGCATTATTTCGTGCGCGTAAAACTGAGAAGCGTGAAAAATATGATTACATCAAACTGGAATGGGGAGCAGATTTTCACCAACATGAAAACTATCTGTCCAGTGATGACGTTCCGGTATTAACGACAACATCGGCGCATGTTACCCGAGAATTGCTGCATACGACTGGTGCTTGCGCGTTTTTGCCTGATTTTTGGCATAGCATTTACAGCGATCTGATGGTTATTCCTGATACGCCTGTCGCTGTCAGACCACTATATGCGGTCTGGCTACAAAATAGTGATCAGCAGGCGCATATTCGCCAGTTGCTCAAATATCCGGTATTAACACATTGATGTAATAAAATCAGAAGGGTTTGAGTGGATATTGGTGAAGCTCAATTCCCTCCATCACTAAACGATCTGAGCATTTTGTGCTGGAGAAAAGTATCCAGGAGAGGGTAGTGAAAATATGCAGGTTATTTTAGGCAAAAAAAATCCTTTGCCTAAGCAAAGGATTGTTTTCTGGCAGGGGCGGAGGGACTCGAACCCCCAACACCCGGTTTTGGAGACCGGTGCTCTACCAATTGAACTACGCCCCTAAATGAGGGTGGCGGTGCGGACGGGACTCGAACCCGCGACCCCCGGCGTGACAGGCCGGTATTCTAACCGACTGAACTACCGCACCACCGAATACTGCATTACCAGCGGGGTCTCGCTGATAACCGGTGTTACCTTTTCAGGTAAATACCTTAAATTGATGCCTGGCAGTTCCCTACTCTCGCATGGGGAGACCCCACACTACCATCGGCGCTACGGCGTTTCACTTCTGAGTTCGGCATGGGGTCAGGTGGGACCACCGCGCTACAGCCGCCAGGCAAATTCTGTTTATCCGCACCGCCCTCGCAGGCCATACGAATCAATCCGTTCGAACAATGCTGAAAATTCTCGCGTCTCTCAACTCAAAACGCCTCTGGCGTTGTAAGGTTAAGCCTCACGGGTCATTAGTACCGGTTAGCTCAATGCATCGCTGCACTTACACATCCGGCCTATCAACGTCGTCGTCTTCAACGTCCCTTCAGGACTCTCAAGGAGTCAGGGAGAACTCATCTCGGGGCAAGTTTCGTGCTTAGATGCTTTCAGCACTTATCTTTTCCGCACTTAGCTACCGGGCAATGCCATTGGCATGACAACCCGAACACCAGTGGTGCGTTCACTCCGGTCCTCTCGTACTAGGAGCAACCCCCCTCAATTCTCCAGCGCCCACGGCAGATAGGGACCGAACTGTCTCACGACGTTCTAAACCCAGCTCGCGTACCACTTTAAACGGCGAACAGCCGTACCCTTGGGACCTACTTCAGCCCCAGGATGTGATGAGCCGACATCGAGGTGCCAAACACCGCCGTCGATATGAACTCTTGGGCGGTATCAGCCTGTTATCCCCGGAGTACCTTTTATCCGTTGAGCGATGGCCCTTCCATTCAGAACCACCGGATCACTATGACCTGCTTTCGCACCTGCTCGAGCCGTCACTCTCGCAGTCAAGCTGGCTTATGCCATTGCACTAACCTCCTGATGTCCGACCAGGATTAGCCAACCTTCGTGCTCCTCCGTTACACTTTGGGAGGAGACCGCCCCAGTCAAACTACCCACCAGACACTGTCCGCAGCCCGGATTACGGGCCTACGTTAGAACATCAAACATTAAAGGGTGGTATTTCAAGGTTGGCTCCATGCAGACTGGCGTCCACACTTCAAAGCCTCCCACCTATCCTACACATCAAGGCTCAATGTTCAGTGTCAAGCTATAGTAAAGGTTCACGGGGTCTTTCCGTCTTGCCGCGGGTACACTGCATCTTCACAGCGATTTCAATTTCACTGAGTCTCGGGTGGAGACAGCCTGGCCATCATTACGCCATTCGTGCAGGTCGGAACTTACCCGACAAGGAATTTCGCTACCTTAGGACCGTTATAGTTACGGCCGCCGTTTACCGGGGCTTCGATCAAGAGCTTCTCCTTACGGATAACCCCATCAATTAACCTTCCGGCACCGGGCAGGCGTCACACCGTATACGTCCACTTTCGTGTTTGCACAGTGCTGTGTTTTTAATAAACAGTTGCAGCCAGCTGGTATCTTCGACTGGCTTCAGCTCCGGGAGCAAGTCCCTTCACCTAATGCCAGCGTGCCTTCTCCCGAAGTTACGGCACCATTTTGCCTAGTTCCTTCACCCGAGTTCTCTCAAGCGCCTTGGTATTCTCTACCTGACCACCTGTGTCGGTTTGGGGTACGATTTCGTGTTACCTGGAGCTTAGAGGCTTTTCCTGGAAGCAGGGCATCAGTTACTTCACCACCGTAGTGGCTCGTCATCACGCCTCAGCCTTAAAGCATTCCGGATTTGCCTGGAATGCAAGCCTACACGCTTAAACCGGGACAACCGTCGCCCGGATAACCTAGCCTTCTCCGTCCCCCCTTCGCAGTAACACCAAGTACAGGAATATTAACCTGTTTCCCATCGACTACGCTTTTCAGCCTCGCCTTAGGGGTCGACTCACCCTGCCCCGATTAACGTTGGACAGGAACCCTTGGTCTTCCGGCGAGCGGGCTTTTCACCCGCTTTATCGTTACTTATGTCAGCATTCGCACTTCTGATACCTCCAGCAGACCTCACAGTCCACCTTCAGCGGCTTACAGAACGCTCCCCTACCCAACAACACATAGTGTCGCTGCCGCAGCTTCGGTGCATGGTTTAGCCCCGTTACATCTTCCGCGCAGGCCGACTCGACCAGTGAGCTATTACGCTTTCTTTAAATGATGGCTGCTTCTAAGCCAACATCCTGGCTGTCTGGGCCTTCCCACATCGTTTCCCACTTAACCATGACTTTGGGACCTTAGCTGGCGGTCTGGGTTGTTTCCCTCTTCACGACGGACGTTAGCACCCGCCGTGTGTCTCCCGTGATAACATTCTCCGGTATTCGTAGTTTGCATCGGGTTGGTAAGCCGGGATGGCCCCCTAGCCGAAACAGTGCTCTACCCCCGGAGATGAGTTCACGAGGCGCTACCTAAATAGCTTTCGGGGAGAACCAGCTATCTCCCGGTTTGATTGGCCTTTCACCCCCAGCCACAAGTCATCCGCTAATTTTTCAACATTAGTCGGTTCGGTCCTCCAGTTAGTGTTACCCAACCTTCAACCTGCCCATGGCTAGATCACCGGGTTTCGGGTCTATACCCTGCAACTTAACGCCCAATTAAGACTCGGTTTCCCTGCGGCTCCCCTATACGGTTAACCTTGCTACAGAATATAAGTCGCTGACCCATTATACAAAAGGTACGCAGTCACACCCGAAGGTGCTCCCACTGCTTGTACGTACACGGTTTCAGGTTCTGTTTCACTCCCCTCGCCGGGGTTCTTTTCGCCTTTCCCTCACGGTACTGGTTCACTATCGGTCAGTCAGGAGTATTTAGCCTTGGAGGATGGTCCCCCCATATTCAGACAGGATACCACGTGTCCCGCCCTACTCATCGGACTCACAATCTGTGCATTTTCATGTACGGGGCTGTCACCCTGTATCGCGCGACTTTCCAGACGCTTCCATTAACACACAAACTGATTCAGGTCCTGGGCTGTTCCCCGTTCGCTCGCCGCTACTGGGGGAATCTCGGTTGATTTCTTTTCCTCGGGGTACTTAGATGTTTCAGTTCCCCCGGTTCGCCTCGTTAACCTATGTATTCAGTTAACGATAGTGCATAAATGCACTGGGTTTCCCCATTCGGACATCGTCGGCTGTTGCGGTTCATATCACCTTACCGACGCTTTTCGCAGATTAGCACGTCCTTCATCGCCTCTGACTGCCAGGGCATCCACCGTGTACGCTTAGTCGCTTAACCTCACAACCCACAGACGTTTTCACGCATGCAGACTGCAAGCATTTGAGAGACTCGAACACATCGCTTTCATTTCTTATTACGGAGAAATGAAACAACGTGTCGTTTCAAATTTTCAGCTTGTTCCGGATTGTTAAAGAGCAATAACTTCGCAATGCACTCGAAAATGCATTCGGAAGTTTTTTTATCAACGTGGGGTCGTTGATGGTGGAGCTAAGCGGGATCGAACCGCTGACCTCCTGCGTGCAAGGCAGGCGCTCTCCCAGCTGAGCTATAGCCCCAATGATTCGCAAAACCCTTCACCCAATTCTTTCGAGTTCAAGGCGTGACGACGCGAAGCATACATCAGGTATGCGGGTCGTTGTCACAACGCAGAAGTCGGGAGAATTTGGTAGGCCTGAGTGGACTTGAACCACCGACCTCACCCTTATCAGGGGTGCGCTCTAACCACCTGAGCTACAAGCCTGCCGAGGGTTTTACTGCTTCTTTAAATTTCATCAGACAATCTGTGTGAGCACTTCGAAGGAAAGTATCTTCAGGTAAGGAGGTGATCCAACCGCAGGTTCCCCTACGGTTACCTTGTTACGACTTCACCCCAGTCATGAATCACAAAGTGGTAAGCGCCCTCCCGAAGGTTAAGCTACCTACTTCTTTTGCAACCCACTCCCATGGTGTGACGGGCGGTGTGTACAAGGCCCGGGAACGTATTCACCGTAGCATTCTGATCTACGATTACTAGCGATTCCGACTTCATGGAGTCGAGTTGCAGACTCCAATCCGGACTACGACGCACTTTATGAGGTCCGCTTGCTCTCGCGAGGTCGCTTCTCTTTGTATGCGCCATTGTAGCACGTGTGTAGCCCTGGCCGTAAGGGCCATGATGACTTGACGTCATCCCCACCTTCCTCCGGTTTATCACCGGCAGTCTCCTTTGAGTTCCCGACCGAATCGCTGGCAACAAAGGATAAGGGTTGCGCTCGTTGCGGGACTTAACCCAACATTTCACAACACGAGCTGACGACAGCCATGCAGCACCTGTCTCACGGTTCCCGAAGGCACTAAGGCATCTCTGCCAAATTCCGTGGATGTCAAGGCCAGGTAAGGTTCTTCGCGTTGCATCGAATTAAACCACATGCTCCACCGCTTGTGCGGGCCCCCGTCAATTCATTTGAGTTTTAACCTTGCGGCCGTACTCCCCAGGCGGTCGACTTAACGCGTTAGCTCCGGAAGCCACGCCTCAAGGGCACAACCTCCAAGTCGACATCGTTTACAGCGTGGACTACCAGGGTATCTAATCCTGTTTGCTCCCCACGCTTTCGCACCTGAGCGTCAGTCTTTGTCCAGGGGGCCGCCTTCGCCACCGGTATTCCTCCAGATCTCTACGCATTTCACCGCTACACCTGGAATTCTACCCCCCTCTACAAGACTCTAGCCTGCCAGTTTCGAATGCAGTTCCCAGGTTAAGCCCGGGGATTTCACATCCGACTTGACAGACCGCCTGCGTGCGCTTTACGCCCAGTAATTCCGATTAACGCTTGCACCCTCCGTATTACCGCGGCTGCTGGCACGGAGTTAGCCGGTGCTTCTTCTGCGGGTAACGTCAATGATGATGCGTATTAAACATCATCCCTTCCTCCCCGCTGAAAGTACTTTACAACCCGAAGGCCTTCTTCATACACGCGGCATGGCTGCATCAGGCTTGCGCCCATTGTGCAATATTCCCCACTGCTGCCTCCCGTAGGAGTCTGGACCGTGTCTCAGTTCCAGTGTGGCTGGTCATCCTCTCAGACCAGCTAGGGATCGTCGCCTAGGTGAGCCGTTACCCCACCTACTAGCTAATCCCATCTGGGTTCATCCGATGGTGTGAGGCCCGAAGGTCCCCCACTTTGGTCTTGCGACGTTATGCGGTATTAGCTACCGTTTCCAGTAGTTATCCCCCTCCATCGGGCAGATCCCCAGACATTACTCACCCGTCCGCCACTCGTCACCCAAGGAGCAAGCTCCTCTGTGCTACCGTTCGACTTGCATGTGTTAGGCCTGCCGCCAGCGTTCAATCTGAGCCATGATCAAACTCTTCAATTTAAAGTTTGATGCTCAAAGAATTAAACTTCGTAATGAATTACGTGTTCACTCTTGAGACTTGATATTTTTTAAGTCCGTAGACTTTTGATATCAATCCTGCGAGTGCCCACACAGATTGTCTGATAAATTGTTAAAGAGCAGTGCCACATTTCTCGTGTGGCGCGGGTTGCGTATATTACGCTTTCCGCGTTTTCAGTCAAGCATTTATTTTTGCTTTTCTGAAGGTTGCCACTTAAGGCGACCGCACCAACACATCGCTTCGTAAGCCGTTGTTCCGTGTCAGTGGAGGCGCATTATAGGGAGTTCTTTGAGGCTGACAAGCGCTAAATGCAAATTAATTTCTGAGTGCTGTTTTTTTCAACGAAACATCACAAAAGCGCCAGTTTTTCCATCAATGGGAAGCCATAACGTTGCAGAACCGGTGATAATTGCAGCACTTCTTCATTCATCTGCGTACAAAATGCCATGTTAGGCGCATCAGAAAGCGCAACAGGTGCCGCATGCTCCAACAACCAGGCGGTACGACGCGCAATTGCCGCGCCGGAATCCACCAGCCGCGTCCCTTCCGGCAACACCAACTGCAACTCGTCACGCAGCAGAGGAAAATGAGTACAGCCTAACACTACCGTATCGGGCGGCTCTTTCATCCGCAGCCAGGGTTGCACCACACGACGTACATCCTCCAGCAGCACCTCTTCACCGTGCAGCTTTGCCTCGGCCAGCTCTACCAATTCTGCCGAGCCCAGCATCTTGATTTGGCATTCGCGAGCGAATTGCGCCACCAGTTCGTGTGTATAAGGACGTTTTACCGTACCGCGTGTCGCCAGCAAACCCACTACCCCATTACGCGTTAAGCGTGCGGCAGGTTTAATGGCGGGCACCACCCCGACCACCGGGAAGTCAAACTTTGCACGCAGGGCTGGCAAAGAAACTGTACTGGCCGAGTTACAGGCAATCACCACCAGCGCCAGTGGAAAGCGCCGCGTAATCGCCTCAACGATCGCCACAACGCGATCGACAATATAGGTTTCGGTTTTTTCACCGTAAGGAAAACCTTCATTGTCGAAGGCGTAGAGATAATGGAGATTCGGCAGCAATTGCCGAATCTCCTCATAGACGGAGAGCCCACCGACGCCAGAGTCAAAAACCAGCACGGTGGGACGCAGATCAGAAGCTGTAGCTGGCGCTGAGGTAGTACTCCGTTCCTGGAGTTTGGTAGCCATACACTGTCTCGTAGTCTTTATCGAACAGGTTGGCAATTCTACCACGAACGGTGAGCTGAGAGGTGACCGGATACGATACCGCCAGATCCCATAAACTTACGCCGCCCAATTTAATGCGCTGTGCCGTATAGGAGTGGTTGTAATCGTTGTCGTAACGCTCACCGAGGTAGTGATAGGTGATGGACCAGTCGAAATTGAAGACCGTCCAGTCGAGCTGGTATTTCACCTGCTGCTTAGCACGACGCAACAATTGCTGATTGGTCTCGGCATCACGCGCGTCAACATAGTCATAAGAAACGGTATGACTCAGTGGACCGGTATCGAAAGACGCCGTGGCTTCCACACCTTTAATACGCGCTTTATCGATGTTGTAGTAAACATAGGTGTTCGGATCGCTATCAATCAGGTTATCGATGTCATTGCGATAGCCCGACACACGCCAGTTGACCGGCCCGGTTAAACCTTCAAAACCACTTTCCCACTGCTTGCTTTCTTCCGGCTTCAGATTTGGGTTGCCATAAGTCTGGCTATAAAGCTGGGCCAGATTCGGCGCTTTATAGGCGGTCGCGTAAGAGGCAAACACGCGATAACCATCAACAAACTCCCAGGCGGCGCTGCTCTGCCAGGTGTTATGCCAGCCAAAGGCATTGTTGTCATCTCCGCGCACGGCGCCTTCCAGCGTCACGCTACCAAACTGCTGTTGAGCGGTGGCGTATATACCGGTGTTACGTTGTTCCTGGCCTTCAACGGTAGAATTGGTGCCTGGTTCTGAGGTTTGTTTCTGCCAGTCAACACCGCCACTCACCGTACCATGCCCCACCTGTACCGAGTTGCCCCATTGCAGGTTGTATTGCTGGACATCATTCAGCGACGCCGTGGCGTCATATTTGCCAAGCTGTGGGCTGTAGTTGTAATCCTTGGTATGACTGTAGCTGGCAATCAGCTGCGATGAATAGATACCCTGGTTGAAGCGCAGTCCGGTATCCCAGGTCTGGCTGTAGAGCTGGCGGGTATCGACAAAGGTGTTGGGTTCCACATAAGTGGGATAGCCATCATAAGCGGTGCGGTTGTCAAAACCATAACCGCGTACGAAACCGCTGAACTGATCGCTAAACTGATGCTCCAGCGAACCGTACAGCGTTTTGCTCATGAAACCGTCGCGGTCTTTCTGCGCCGGATCGCCATAGATGTCGGGCAGGTTTGCCACCACATCGTAGCCTTTGGTGTAGGTATAGTTGCCCGCCAGCGTCAGCTTAGTCGCATCGCCCAGTTGCTGCTGGGTAGAGCCATCGTAGCTCTGGTAGCCTTTCGACCCAACGCCTGCGGTCAGCGTGGTACCGTTTTTATCACGACCCGTGATGATGTTCACCACACCACCAATCGCGTCAGAACCATACACCGCCGAACGCGCGCCACGAATATATTCGATGCGTTGTACCAGCGAGAGTGGAATCTGGCTGAGATCGGACGATCCGGAAATGCCTGCCTGATTCAAACGAATACCGTCAATCAGAATCAGGACGTGGCTGGAGTTGGTGCCACGAATAAACATGGAGCTGCTTTGGCCCATGCCACCGTTTTGCGCAATATCCACGCCAGGCAGGCGACGCATCACATCCGTGAGGCTTTTTGCCTGCCAGCGGTCAATGTCTTCGCGGGTAACAACTGTCGTGGGCGCCAGCACGGAAGAAACTGGCTGTGAAAAACGATTAGCGGTAACGATTTGCGTATCATCATCCTGCTGGGCATAGCCAAATTGCGCCCAGAGGGACACCGCCGTTGCACTGAAGGCAAACAGCGAAGCATGTGTTTTTTTCATTGTTATAGCATCCAAAAGACAAAGCAGGATGCCGCAGGCATACGATCGATAGCACGCGATGACCGTACGAATTGCGACGTCACACCGGCAGGTCTTCGGGCTGAGAATCATTAATGGTGAAGACTTCCCATCCCGCAGGACAGTGTCTGCATCAGCAATCACCACGACATTCTTTACCGCTGCGCGTCAGCTCCAGATTCACACTGGATTCCCTTTTAACTCAAGGAGGCCGGCCGTCGCAGTCTACGGACAAGAAGGCCAGAAATCCAGACTTCCAGCCATCTTCTTTTGCACAAGGCTGGACAACAGCAATCGAATGCCTACAATCGCCCGGCAAGCAGGCTTATTACCAGGATTGAAGATGACACCCGAACAGCTCCCGATTGAACAATATGACGCGCAACTGGCAGAAAAAGTCAGCCGTTTACAGGCGATGATGGCACCGTTTGCTGCGCCAGAGGTGGAGGTGTTCCGTTCACCGGTCAGTCACTACCGTATGCGAGCCGAATTCCGCATCTGGCATGATGGCGACGATCTGTATCACATCATCTTTGATCAGCAGACCAAACAGCGTATTCGCGTCGATCAATTTCCGGCCGCCAGCGAGTTGATCAACCAACTGATGCCCAAAATGATCAACGCTGCCCGTGATAACCGTGCACTGCGCCATAAATTGTTTCAGATCGATTACCTGTCGACCCTCAGCAATCAGATCGTTATTTCCCTGCTCTACCACCGCAAACTGGAAGAGGAGTGGCAACTGGCAGCCAGCGCATTACGTGACGCCCTGCGCGCCGAAGGTTTTGATGTGCAGTTGATTGGGCGCGCGACCAAAACCAAAATTTGTCTCGATCGCGATTACATCGATGAGCGTCTGCCGGTGGCGGGCAAAGAACTGATTTATCGTCAGGTGGAGAACAGTTTTACCCAGCCGAATGCCGCGATGAATATTCAGATGCTGGAGTGGGCGCTGGACGTGACGCAAAACGCGCGCGGAGACCTGCTGGAGCTGTATTGCGGCAACGGTAATTTCTCCCTGGCGCTGGCGCGTAATTTCCGTCGTGTATTAGCCACCGAAATTGCCAAACCCTCGGTAGCCGCCGCGCAGTTCAACATCGCCGCTAACCACATTGATAACGTGCAAATCATCCGTATGGCCGCCGAGGAATTTACTCAGGCAATGAACGGCGTGCGTAGCTTTAACCGACTGGAAGGCATTGACCTACAAAGTTATCAATGTGAAACCATTTTCGTCGACCCTCCGCGTAGCGGGCTGGATGCCGAAACGGTCAAGATGGTGCAGGCTTATCCACGTATCCTCTATATATCCTGCAATCCACAAACGCTATGCGATAACCTCGCCACGCTGGCAGAAACCCATGAGGTTGCACGTCTCGCGTTGTTTGATCAGTTCCCCTATACCCATCATATGGAAAGCGGCGTACTTTTGACGCGCAAAGCCTAATAAAAAACGGGAACCCTGAGGTTCCCGTTTTTTTAATTCTTGTTCTTCGGTCGCTTAAAGCGCGTCGCAATCCAGAACACCAGCGCGACCATCAGGATGGTCGGGATAAAGTTGGAGCCAATATCCGGGTACTCCGCTCGCACCAGCGCGCTGTAGACCAGAATCCCCAACAGGAAAAACGCCGCCGCCAGTGACGGCATGCCGTCCGGCATATTACGGTTCAGGTAACGCTGATGCAGACACCAGGCCGCCAGGCCAAGGGCGATCAGCGGAAAAATTGAAAATGGTACAAATGCACTGAACAGCACCGAAAAGGAGCCGTTGATGGCCAAACCGGTGATAAAAGCCAGTAAAAGCGTTCCTTTATCGCGGGGGTTTTGCTCAATCATTTCATTATCCTTATCACATTACTCTTCGGGTTTTTCCAGTGTTACCGCCAGCCGTTCCTGCTCCCGGCGATACCAGTAATAAGCACCTTTGGCGATCATCCGCAGCTGTAGCACCAGACGGTCTTCCAGCTTGCGACGCTGTTCAATATCCACATCCAGCGCTTCCGCACCGGCGCTGAACACGATGGTGACCATCGCTTCGGCCTGTGCTTCGGTGAAGCTACGCGGCATGCGGTTTTCCAGCTCAAGGTAATCCGCCAGTTCGGCAATAAAGTGTTGAATTTCACGCGCTACAGCAGCACGAAACGCCGCCGACGTTCCGGAGCGCTCGCGTAATAAGAGACGAAAAGCGTTGGGATTGTTCCCGATAAACTCCATAAAAGTTGCAACAGAAGTTTTAATAATGCTTCCGCCTTTGGCAATGCGCTGGCGTGCCTGACGCATCAGCTGACGCAGCATCAGGCCACTTTCGTCAACCATCGTCAAACCCAGTTCATCCACATCCCGGAAATGACGGTAAAATGAGGTGGGCGCAATACCGGCTTCACGCGCAACTTCACGCAAACTCAGGCTGGCAAAACTCCTTTCTGCACTTAGCTGACTGAAGGCGGCTTCAATCAGTGTACGTCTTGTACGTTCTTTTTGTTGCGCTCTGACGCCCATTCTCTCTGCCTTGTGAGTAATCAGGCAGGCACTATAACAAACTTTTCAGCGTACAGCGGCGCAAAGTTTGTGACCGCCTGTTAACCTCACGCTTTGTCAAAAGTGGGCAAAAATCACTGATAGAATTCAGAAGTGCGCGGCGAGATGTTAGAATCTCGTTGTAAAAATGTATAGAAACATAGGACGTACTGGTATGCAAAAGTCTTACGATTACGATGCCATTGTGATTGGCTCCGGTCCGGGCGGTGAAGGTGCGGCCATGGGGCTGGTGAAGCAGGGAGCGCGCATCGCAGTGATCGAACGCTACCATAACATCGGCGGCGGTTGTACTCACTGGGGCACCATCCCTTCCAAAGCGTTACGCCATGCTGTCAGCCGTATTATCGAGTTCAATCAAAATCCCCTCTACAGTGATCATACCCGGCTTCTGCGTTCCTCCTTTGCGGATATCCTCAATCACACGGAAAACGTCATCAGCCAACAAACCGCAATGCGGCAGGGCTTTTATGAACGTAACCGCTGTGAGCTGTATCAGGGCGATGCGCATTTTGTTGATGCCAACACCATCGAAGTAGAGCAGCCAGATGGCACCCGCGAGCGCCTGACCGCAGAGAAATTTGTTATCGCCTGTGGTTCGCGCCCTTATCATCCGGCTGACGTCGATTTCACCCATCCACGTATTTATGACTCCGATTCGATTCTTAATCTGCACCATGAACCGGGCCACGTCATTATCTATGGTGCCGGGGTGATCGGCTGTGAATACGCCTCAATCTTCCGTGGGCTGAACGTCAAGGTTGACCTGATCAACACCCGTGATCGTCTGTTGGCGTTCCTTGATCAGGAGATGTCAGATTCGCTGTCTTACCACTTCTGGAACAGCGGCGTGGTGATTCGTCACAACGAGGAGTTTGAGAAGATTGAGGGTGTGAATGATGGCGTCATCATGCATCTTAAATCCGGCAAAAAAGTGAAAGCGGATTGCCTGCTTTACGCCAACGGCCGCACTGGTAATACCGATTCACTGGCGCTGGAAAATGTCGGTCTTGAGGCGGATGGTCGCGGTCTGCTGAAGGTCAACAGCATGTACCAGACGGCACAGCCTCATATCTATGCGGTCGGCGACGTGATTGGTTATCCCAGCCTTGCCTCCGCCGCCTATGACCAGGGACGTATCGCTGCCCAGGCCATCATGAAAGGTGAAGCGACGGCGCACCTGATTGAAGACATTCCTACCGGGATTTACACCATTCCGGAGATCAGTTCAGTCGGCAAAACTGAGCAGCAGCTGACGGCAATGAAAGTGCCTTATGAAGTGGGACGTGCGCAGTTTAAACATCTGGCGCGCGCGCAGATTGTCGGCATGAATGTGGGAAGTTTGAAGATTCTGTTCCATCGTGAAACCAAAGAAATCTTGGGAATTCATTGCTTTGGTGAACGTGCGGCAGAGATCATCCATATCGGCCAGGCCATCATGGAGCAGAAAAATGGCGGTAACACGATTGAATATTTCGTGAATACCACCTTTAACTACCCCACGATGGCCGAAGCCTATCGCGTAGCCGCGTTAAATGGCTTAAACCGCCTGTTTTAACGTGTTATCGAGATAAGCCTGCATATGGGTTTTAATTGCTTCTGCCAGCTGCTCATAGCGGCTGCGCAGAGGCGATCCCGGACGATACACCAGCGCGATGGTGCGCTGTGGTACCGGCTTGTAACAAGGCAGATAGCAAACGCCATCACGCACGCGCTGATTTGGCACCGCCAGCGACGGCAGTAAGGTGATTCCGCTCCCTGCGGCGACCATATTGCGCAGCGTTTCCAGGCTGGTAGCACGGAAATGAGTGTCTTCATCCGCACCGGCTTCAAAGCAGAAACCCATCGCCTGATCGCGCAGGCAGTGACCATCTTCCAGCATCAGCAGCTTTTCACCCGCCAGATCTGACATAGGAACACGGTCGCGATCGTGCCACGGATGATCCTCGTAGATCGCCAGTTTCATCGGTTCATCAAACAGCGGCACCTCAATAAAGGCTTCGCTCTCCTTCACCAACGCCAGAATCGCACAGTCAAGCTTGCCGCTGTCGAGTTGCGCCAGCAACTGCTGCGTCTGAGCTTCGTGCAGATACATCTCCAGCTTGGGGAAAGTCTGATGCAGCATCGGGATGATGTGCGGCAGCAGATAAGGGCCAGTGGTGGGGATAAGGCCAATATGCAGTGGCCCGGACATAGTTTCGCCCTGCTGGCTCGCCATCTCCTTCAGCACCTTGACTTCACGCAGCACGGTGCGAGCCTGGTCTACCAGCAGCAGCCCTGCCTGGGTAAACAAAACCTTGCGGCTGGTGCGTTCCAGCAACATAACGCCTAATTCATCTTCCAGCTTACGAATTTGTCCGCTCAACGTTGGCTGACTGACATGACAGGCATCCGCTGCACGGCGGAAATGACGATGCTCCGCAAGCGAAACCAGATACTCCAGATCACGAATGTTCATTGATATCCTCCGAACCACGATAGCCCGTGGCGATAGATAGAATAGCAATGAACGATTAGCCCTATCAAGCCACTGACAGGAATAATAAGTGCCATCAGAAGCAATATGAAAAAAGGCTGAAAGAGTACGGAGTAACACCTGCAATCAGTCTGACAAATCACTGAGCTGGCTGGAGTGCCTGCCCTTTGATGATGTGCCTATAACAAGATGAAATTCCGAAGCTAGAGGTTGGCGGGCTATATCATAGCCCGCTTTTTTTATTGGCTTACTTCAGACGCTGCTGCGCTTCCTGAATCGCCAGAGCTACCTGCTGCGGTGCCACGCCGCCACGGGCGTTACGCTTATCCAGGCAGGATTGCAGTGACAGGATCGGATAGACATCCTCTTCAATCGTCGCGCTGAATTGCTTCAGTTGCGCCAGGCTTAACGCTTCCAGCGCCACGCCCTGCTTAATCGCTTCCACCACCGCTTCGCCGACAATATGGTGCGCTTCGCGGAACGGTACGCCTTTGGCGACCAGATAATCCGCCAGTTCGGTAGAGTTGGCATAGCCCTGCTCCGCCGCTTCCTGACAACGTGGACGTTTCACCTGAATACCGTCCAGCACCAGCACTGACATATGCAGGCAATCCAGCCAGGTGTCGAGCGCGTCAAACAGCCCTTCTTTGTCTTCCTGCATATCTTTGTTGTACGCCAGCGGCAAGCCTTTCAGCGTCATCATCATACCGGTCAGCGCGCCTTGTACACGGCCACATTTGCCACGGATCAGTTCCAGCGCATCGGGGTTTTTCTTCTGTGGCATCAAAGAAGAACCGGAAGTGACTTTATCCGACAACTCGACAAACCCAGCTTCGCCGGTGTTGAAGAAGATCATGTCTTCAGCAAAGCGCGACAGATGCACCATACCGATAGAGGCATCAGACAGCAGTTCCAGCACATGATCACGGTCAGATACCGTGTCGAGGCTGTTGCGCGTGGCGGAGGCGAAACCCAACCAGCCCGCCAGTTGCTGACGATCGATCTCGTATGCAGTCCCGGCCAATGCGCCGCAGCCAAGCGGGCTGACGTCAAGGCGCTTCAGCGTATCCTGCAAACGGCTTTCATCACGCGCCAGCATTTCGACATAGGCGAGGCACCAGTGCGCAAAGGTCACCGGCTGGGCGCGTTGCAGATGGGTATAACCCGGCATCACTGCATCCTGATTGGCTTCGGCGGTGGCAACCAGCGCTTTTTGCAGCTCGCGAGTGGCATCCAACAGCACTGCAACCTGCTCTTTGCACCACAGTTTCAGATCGGTGGCGACCTGGTCGTTACGGCTACGACCGGTATGCAGTTTTTTACCCAGTGCGCCGACTTTGTCGATCAGCTTGCCTTCGACCCAGCTATGAATGTCTTCGGCATCGCTTTGCAGAATCTGCTCAGGATTGGCACGCACTTCGGCCAGCAACGCGTTCAGCGCCGCCTCCAACTGCTGCTGCTCGTCGCTGCTCAGAACATTAACCGTCACCAGCGCTTTTGACCAGGCGACGGAACCGATGATGTCCTGCTCCGCCAGGCGATAATCGAAACGCAGCGAATCATTGAATTGTTTGAAGCGTTGGTCTGCTGCCTGGGTAAAGCGTCCACCCCAAAGTGCCATCTGAATACTCCTGAATACGGTTAAACAAAGGGCGGCCCGTAGCCGCCCTTGAAACTATGTCGTTGGTGCGGAATTACTTCTTCTGCTCGTTCAGTGCACGGATGCGTGCAGACAGTGAGAACAGACGGATAAAGCCACCCGCGTGACGGTGATCGTACACTTCGTCTTCGCCGAAGGTCGCAAACTCTTCTGAATACAGGCTGTTGATCGATTTTTTCTGAATCGCTGTCGCCTGACCTTTGTAAAGTTGCAGAACCACTTCACCGTTCACCAGTTCAGCCAGGGACTCAGCCGCCGCCTGGATGGACTGACGCAGCGGCGCAAACCAACGGCCATCGTACACCACGTATGACATCTCCTGGCCCAGCTGCTCACGCCATTTGAAGCTGTCGCGATCCAGCACCAGCTGCTCAACGGCACGCAGCGCGTTAACCATAATGGTGCCGCCCGGGGTTTCATAGCAACCACGAGATTTGATGCCGACCAGACGGTTTTCCACGATGTCGATACGACCTACGCCGTGTTTCGCACCCAGCGCGTTCAGTTTTTCCAGACAGGCGAACGGACTCAGCTTCTCGCCGTTAACGCCAACCACGCGACCTTTTTCCACGGTCACGGTGACGTTTTCCGGCTGATCCGGTGCTTCCAGCGGGTCAACGGTCCACACCCAGCAATCTTTGTTCGGTGCGTTCCACGGGCTTTCCAGCACGCCACCTTCGGTGGAGATGTGCCAGGCGTTTTCATCACGGCTGTAGATTTTTTCCAGCGACGCGGTGGTCGGGATGTTGCGCTCTTTCAGGTAGTCGAGCAGCGCTTCACGCGAACGCAGGTTCCATTCACGCCACGGCGCCACCACTTTCAGCTGTGGTGCCAGTGCGGTGTAGGTGGTTTCGAAACGTACCTGGTCGTTACCTTTACCGGTTGCGCCGTGGCACAGGGCATCGGCACCCACTTTCAGCGCCAGCTCAACCTGCGCTTTGGCGATAATCGGACGCGCCATTGAGGTACCCAGCAGGTAGGTGCCTTCGTACAGCGCACCGGTTTGCAGCACCGGGTAAACGTACTCGCTGATGAACTCTTCGCGCAGGTCAACCACATGACATTCAGAGGCACCGGATTGCAGCGCTTTCTTCTCAACGCCTTCCAGATCTGCCGGGTCCTGACCGATATTCGCCACGAACGCGACCACTTCACAGCCGCCGTAGTTCTCTTTCAGCCATGGAATGATGGCAGACGTATCAAGGCCACCGGAGTAAGCCAGAACAATTTTTTTGATGCCTTGCGTTTGCATTTCGTAATCCTTGAATCAGTATCGTTAAGCGAGAATCCGGGTGCCAATCGACACGCCGTTGAAAAGAGTTGGCAGCTGTTCAGCATGACGCCAGCTGGCAATATCCACCGGGCGACCCAGAGTACGTGCCGCGTCCAGCGCTGCATTAACTTTAACAATCATGCCATCGGTAATAATGCCCTGGGCGATCAGCTGTTCCGCTTTCGCGGCCGTCATCTCTGCGATGCGTTGACCTTTGCCATCGAGAATGCCGCTGACATCAGACAACAGTACCAGATCCGCACCAATGGTGGCCGCCAGCGCAGTCGCCGCCTGGTCAGCGTTGACGTTCATCAGATCGCCACCATCAGTGATCCCGATGGAACTGATCACCGGCATATAACCCGCGCCCAGCAACGTGTTGATCAATGCCGGGTTGCCCGGTGTGGCGTTACCGACGTGGCCCAATTCTTCATCAAACTGCGCCACATTTACCAGACCCGCATCACCCAGGCACAGGCCCACCGCGTTGATGCCATACTTCTTCGCCCAGGCGAGCAACGTTTTGTTCGCCGTACCCGCCAGAGCACCGGTAATAATGTCAATCTGATCGGCTGGCGTCACGCGCAAACCGTTCTTCTTTTTCACCGGCAGCGCGAGCTTCTTCATCAGCTCATCCACCAGGCAGCCGCCGCCGTGCACAATGATCAGCGGACGCTGATACTCGTTACGATACGCCAACAGCGCATCGAACAGGCGAGCCAGCGCTTCTTCGCTATCCAGCAGGACGCCACCCAGTTTAATAATCAGAGGATTGGTCATGGTTTACTTACTCGCCCGTTAAATCAGAGACAGTGTTTCGGGGAAGCCGAAACGAATATTCAGACACTGCACCGCCTGCGAAGAAGCACCTTTCAACAGGTTATCTTCTGCGGCAACCACAATCAGGTGCTCACCCTGCACGGCAAAACCGATATCACAGAATGGCAGGCCAACCACACCTTTCAACGCAGGCACACCTTTCTTATACAGACGCACCAGCGGTTTGTCGTGGTAGGCGTTATGGAAAGCTTCTGCCACGTCCTGTTCGCTGACGCCCGGTTTCAGGCGGCAGGTGACGGTAGCAAGAATGCCACGCGGGAAGTTGCCCAGATGCGGCGTAAAGATCACCGGCGTACCGAGATGGGCAACAATTTCCGGATGGTGGCGATGATTGAAGATGCCATAAGGTTGCAGGCTGACTTCACAGAAACTGGTAGTGACGCTGGCTTTACGCCCGGCACCGCTGACGCCGCTGGTCGCGTTAATCACCGGCCACTGGTCTTGATTCAGCAGGCCCGCTTCCACCAGCGGTTTCAACGCCAGTTGAGAGGCGGTCGGGTAGCATCCCGGTACCGCCACCAGCTGGGCTTCTTTGATTTTTTCGTGCTGCCATTCCGCCAGGCCGTAAACCGCTTTGTCCAGCCAGTCGCCGTGTTGATGGGTGAAACCGTAATATTGATTGTAGAAAGCACCGTCGTTAACACGGAACGCACCGGAGAGATCAAATACCACGCAACCGGCTTTCAGGAATTCCGGCGCCAGATCGTGACTGACTTCATGTGCGGTGGCGAGGAACACCACATCGACTTTATCCGCCCACTCAGCGGCATCGCTCAGCGGCTGCAATGGCAGGTCGACAATACCTTTCAACTGCGGATGCAGGTCTGAAAGTAACTTTCCGGCATCCGGGCTTTGCGCTGAAACCGCTAAAGCGGTTATGTTCATATGCGGATGGCGATTCAGGTAGGTGGCAAGCTCTACGCCAGCGTAACCACTGGCACCAACGATCAGCGTATTCAACATCAGGCTGTATACCTTATTACAGTCACACGTTCCGGGTCGCGGCCTTGCCCCGTTGCCCACGATGCCGTTTGCACAGATTTACTGTTCACATGCAGACGACGTTAATGTATTTTTATTCACTATTAATGCATGAATATTGATACATCCTAACCCAAGGACCGTCAACAGTGAAGACAAAATTACCACCTTTTATCGAACTCTACCGCCAGCTGATTGCCACACCATCAATCAGCGCCACCGACGCCGCGCTCGATCAGAGCAATGAAACTTTAATCAATTTGCTGGCGGGCTGGTTTCGCGATCTTGGCTTCGATACTGAAGTGCAACCTGTACCGGGTACACGGCATAAATTTAACCTGCTGGCGCGCACGGGTTCCGGCGCGGGTGGTTTATTATTAGCAGGCCATACCGACACGGTTCCGTTCGATGATGGCCGCTGGACGCGCGATCCCTTTACCCTGACTGAGCATGACAACAAGCTTTACGGTTTAGGCACGGCAGATATGAAAGGCTTCTTCGCCTTTATTCTGGATGCGCTGCGTGACGTAGACGTGACCAAACTGAGCAAACCGCTCTACATTCTTGCCACCGCCGACGAAGAGACGACGATGGCAGGCGCGAAGTACTTCGCTGAATCCACCCAACTGCGCCCGGACTGCGCCATCATCGGCGAACCGACTTCGCTGAAACCGGTACGCGCGCACAAAGGCCATCTCTCCAATGTGATTCGTATTCAGGGACAATCGGGCCACTCCAGCGATCCCTCACGCGGCGTGAACGCCATTGAGCTGATGCATGAATCCATCACCCAATTGATGCAGCTGCGTAATACGTTGAAAAGCCGTTACAACCATGACGGTTTTGCCATTCCGTACCCGACCATGAACTTTGGCCATATTCACGGCGGCGATGCCGCTAACCGTATTTGCGCCTGCTGCGAACTGCATATGGATATTCGACCGTTACCGGGGTTAACCCTGAGTGATCTGGATGGTCTGCTGAATGAAGCGCTGGCTCCGGTGAGTGAGCGTTGGCCGGGTCGTTTGACCGTCGGTGAACTGCATCCGCCGATTCCGGGTTACGAGTGCCCGGTCGACCATGAACTGGTGAAAGTGGTGGAAAAACTGCTGGGTACGCCGACCGAAGTGGTGAACTACTGCACCGAAGCACCGTTTATTCAGCAACTTTGCCCAACGCTGGTGTTAGGCCCCGGTTCTATCAATCAGGCCCATCAGCCTGATGAATTTATTGATACCGCATTTATTAAGCCAACCCATGCGCTCATCACGCAGGTTGTCCATCATTTTTGTCACTGATGGACAATCGATGGGGCATTTCACTGTTTAATCAGCAAAATGCCCCGTCAATGTTCGGGATTTGATAATAAGAATAACTTATCTCGCTTCGCTCTGGTTAAATTCTTTGAATTTCCAGCATTTAGCAGCGAAATTTCGTCAGTTTAAGGCAATTGACGAACAGAGCGATACGTGGCTAGATAAAAGACGAAGTTATGCCCGTTGGGTATATGAATTAAAAAGACGATAAGGGTGTCAGGGTCACATGAACGAACAATATTCCGCAATGCGAAGTAATGTCAGTATGCTCGGCAAACTGCTCGGGGATACGATAAAGGATGCACTGGGAGAGAACATCCTCGATAAGGTGGAGACCATCCGCAAACTCTCTAAGTCATCCCGTGCCGGAAATGACACTCATCGTAAGGAACTGCTGTCCACGCTGCAAAACCTGTCCAATGACGAGTTGCTGCCGGTGGCGCGTGCATTTAGCCAGTTCCTGAATCTTACCAACGTGGCTGAACAATATCAGACCATTGCGCGCAGTGGCGAAGGTGCCAACCACCCGGAGCTGCTGAAAAGCACCTTCGATCGCCTGAAGCAGCAGAAAGACCTGAATGAGAGCGATATCCGCGCGGCGATTGAGTCACTGTCGCTGGAGCTGGTGCTGACTGCGCACCCAACCGAGATCACGCGTCGGACGCTGATTCATAAGCTGGTTGAGGTGAATAGCTGCCTGCAACAGCTCGACCATAGCGATATCACCGAATATGAATACAACCAGGTGATGCGCCGTCTGCGCCAACTGGTTGCCCAGGCCTGGCACACCGATGAAATTCGTAAATATCGCCCGACCCCGGTTGATGAAGCCAAATGGGGCTTTGCCGTGGTGGAAAACAGCCTGTGGGAAGGCGTACCGGCGTTTCTGCGCGAGCTGAACGAGCAGGTTGAAGAAACCTTTGGTATGCAGCTGCCAGTGGATTTTGTCCCGGTACAATTTACCTCCTGGATGGGCGGCGACCGCGACGGCAACCCGAACGTTACCGCTACCATCACGCGACAGGCTATGCAGCTCGGCCGCTGGAAAGCTGCCGACCTGTTCCTGCGTGATGTCGGCGTGCTGATTTCCGAGCTGTCAATGTCCGAGTGCAGCGACGAAGTACGTGAACTGTGTGGCGACCCGGAAGCGCTGGAACCCTACCGCGTGATTCTGAAACGCATCCGTAGTCAGTTGATGAGCACCCAGGCCTTCCTGGAGCGTCGTCTGAAAGGCGAGCGCGTGCCACGTCCTGCTGATTTGCTGGTGTCCAACGATCAGCTGTGGCAACCGCTGTTTGCCATCTATCAGTCACTGCAACAATGCGACATGGGCATCATCGCTAATGGTCAGCTGCTGGATACGCTGCGCCGCGTGAAGTGTTTTGGCGTGCCGTTGGTGCGTATCGATCTGCGTCAGGAGAGCACCCGTCATACCGAAGCGATTGCCGAAGTGACGCGCTATCTCGGCCTCGGTGATTATGAAAGCTGGTCAGAAGCCGACAAACAGGCTTTCCTGATCCGTGAACTGAATTCCAAACGTCCCCTGCTGCCACGCCAGTGGGAGCCGAGCGATAATACCCGCGAAGTGCTGGATACCTGCAAAGTGGCAGCCGAAGCGCCGCAAGGCTCGATTGCCGCTTACGTCATCTCTATGGCAAAAGTGCCATCCGACGTGCTGGCGGTGCATCTGCTGCTGAAAGAAGCCGGTATCACCTACGCCATGCCAGTGGCACCGCTGTTTGAAACGCTCGACGACCTGAACAACGCCAACGACGTGATGAGCCAGCTACTGGGCATCGACTGGTATCGCGGCTTTATTCAGGGCAAGCAGATGGTGATGATTGGTTATTCTGACTCCGCGAAAGATGCTGGCGTGATGGCCGCAAGCTGGGCGCAGTATCAGGCCCAGGACGCGTTAATCAAGACCTGTGAAAAAGCCGGTATCGCCCTGACGTTGTTCCACGGACGCGGCGGTTCCATTGGTCGTGGTGGCGCACCGGCGCATGCTGCGCTGCTGTCGCAGCCGCCGGGTAGCCTGAAAGGTGGCCTGCGCGTGACCGAACAGGGTGAGATGATCCGCTTCAAATACGGCCTGCCGGAAGTGACTATCGCCAGCCTGTCGCTGTATACCGGTGCGATTCTCGAAGCCAACCTGATGCCGCCACCGGAGCCAAAAAGCGAATGGTGCGACATTATGGACGGTCTGTCGGCTCACTCCTGTGCGATGTACCGTGGCTATGTACGTGAAAATCCTGATTTCGTTCCCTATTTCCGCTCTGCAACGCCGGAACAGGAACTGGGTAAACTGCCATTGGGTTCACGCCCGGCCAAACGCCGTGCCACCGGTGGCGTGGAGTCGCTGCGCGCGATTCCGTGGATTTTTGCCTGGACGCAGAACCGTCTGATGCTGCCAGCCTGGCTGGGTGCCGGTGCGGCAATCCAGAAAGCGATGGAGCAAGGTCACCAGGATCAACTGGAAGCGATGTGCCGCGACTGGCCATTCTTCTCCACCCGTCTTGGCATGCTGGAGATGGTGTTCTCGAAAGCCGACCTGTGGCTGGCGGAATATTATGATCAGCGTCTGGTGGATAAATCATTGTGGCCGCTGGGCCAGCAACTGCGTGACCAACTGGATGCGGATATCAAAGCAGTGCTGACCATCGCCAACGATGCGCATCTGATGGCGGATCAGCCGTGGATTGCCGAATCCATCGCGCTGCGTAATGTCTACACCGACCCGCTGAACGTGTTGCAGGCTGAATTGCTGCACCGTTCGCGTGCGCAGGAAGAGCGTGGTGATGCGCCGGATGCGCGTGTTGAGCAAGCGTTGATGGTGACTATCGCGGGTGTCGCAGCGGGTATGCGTAATACCGGTTAAGCAGACATATCAAGGGGCTTCGGCCCCTTCTTGATGTGGCCCGTAGCGGCGCGATTTATCGCGCATGGGATTGCGCGATAAATCGCGCCGCTACGAGTTTGTATGACTAATTATGATGAGGTCGTACACCCAGGGTGTGGCAAATCGCGTAGCTCATCTCCGCACGGTTCAGGGTGTAGAAGTGAAAATCTTTCACCCCTTCACGCGACAGGATTTTCACCATATCCATCGCAATGTTCGCACCGACCATTTTGCGCGTTTCCGCGTCATCATCCAGCCCTTCAAACATCGCGTTCATCCAGCCCGGCACACGCACGTTAGTCATGGTGGCGAAGCGTTGCAGCTGCTTGAAGTTGGACACCGGCAGAATGCCCGGCACGATTTCCACATCGATACCGGTCGCCACACAACGGTCGCGGAAGCGCAGGTAGCTTTCGACGTCGAAGAAAAATTGCGTGATGGCACGGTTAGCACCGGCATCAATCTTGCGTTTCAGGTTGATCAGGTCTGCCTGTGCGCTTTTCGCTTCCGGATGCACTTCAGGATAGGCGGCAACCGAGATATCAAAATCGCCCACATCTTTCAGCAATTCGACCAGATCAGACGCGTACATATCCGGTTTACCGCTACCCGGTGGTAAATCGCCGCGCAGCGCGACGATATGGCGAATGCCGCTGTTCCAGTAATCGCGCGCGATGGTGCGTAACTCATCACGCGTGGCATCGATGCAGGTCAGATGCGGTGCTGCTTCCAGGCCGGTGCGCTCTTTAATGCCCTTGATGATGCTATGGGTACGGTCACGCTCGCCCGAGTTGGCACCATAGGTAACCGAAACAAATTTCGGCTTCAGGCTGCTAAGACGGTCAATAGAGTTCCACAGGGTTGCTTCCATTTCGCTGGTACGTGGCGGAAAAAACTCAAAAGAGACATTAATTTGCCCGTTCAGCTCAGCCAGGCTTTGATTCAGCGCTTCGCGCTGATTGGCATGAAAGAAACTCATCCTGTTACCTCACCTTCACACATCGATTATTTGTGGTTTTCGAACATCCATACGTTTAGACGTCCAGATGCACAAAATGAACGATTCCCGACTTAGCGTCAACTGAAAATTAATGTCCAGGCGTGACAAATATTCAACCAACATGAAGGAATTTCACGATGGTGGGAAAAAATGAAAAATGCAGACGGCCCGTCACCGTCTGCATCATAAGGCGGGTTACAGCAGTTGCGCGAGGCGGTTGATATCCGACTGGATGGCTCCGGCGGTGACATCACGCCCGGCACCTGGCCCACGAATGACCAGCGGGTTATCACGATACCAACGACTTTCAATGGCGAACACGTTATCGCACGGCAGCAGCGCCGCCAGCGGATGTTCCGGACGCACCGCTTCTACGCCAACACGCGCTTTGCCATTGGCATCGAAACGCGCGACATAGCGCAGCACCAGCCCCATCTCCTGTGCTGCTTCCAGACGCTGGATCATCTGATCATTCAGTTCATCAGCATTCTCAAAGAAGTGATCAATCGATTCGCCTTCGCAGCTGGCGGGTACCAGCGACTCCACGCGAACCTGGTCTGGTTCGATGTTATAGCCCGCTTCACGCGCCAGAATCACCAGCTTGCGCATCACATCCTGACCGGAGAGGTCAACGCGTGGATCCGGTTCGGTCAGCCCTTGCTGCCACGCCTGATCCACCAATTCGGTAAACGGCACGGTGCCGTCAAACTGCAAAAACAGCCAGGAGAGCGTCCCGGAGAAGATGCCGCTGATGGCGAGAATCGAATCACCGCTTTCACGCAAATCGCGCACCGTATAGTTCACCGGCAGACCCGCACCCACGGTGGCGTTGTACAACCAATGGCGGCCGGTTTTGGTGAAAGCATCACGAATCTGTCGCCAACTCTGGCTGTTCGACGCACCAGCCACCTTGTTGGCGCTGATAACGTGGAAGCCGTGGCTGGCAAAATCGAGATACTGCTGCGCCAGCGGCTCACTGGCGGTAACGTCCAGCACCACCAGATCATCAAACGGATGCGCGCACATCCACAGGAACAACGACTCTTCATCGCGCTCCTCGGCTTCATCATCAAAGAAAGCCAGGGCGCGGCTGGCATCAAGACCGTCGTAGCTCAGCAGGCTGCGGCGACTGTCTGCCACCCCTGCCAGCACAAATTCGAATCCGGTGCGTGCCGACAGCGTCTCCTGCTCGCGCGCAAACAACTCCAGCCAGCGGGAGCCGATATTGCCTTTACCAAACAGCATCAGGCCAATACGCTTTTCGGCGCGAAACAGCGACTGATGTAGACCCTGAATCAGATGCTGGGTCGGGCCGACACGCAGTACTGCCACGATGCTGATATGTTCTTCTGACTGCCAGACAAACTCCACCGGCTGGTCTTTAATTTGTTGCCAGAAACGATGGCTGTGCAGGGGGTTACGCGTGACTCCCGCTCCCACCAACGCTACCAGCGCTAAACCATCACGCAGTTGCAAATGGCCAGGCAACGCCGCGTCCTGCAACAGGTTAAAGGCGCTGTTCACCACTTCCGAGGTGTAGCACAGTTGCAGCAACTGGCGATCAGGATGGGTACCCACCGCTAATGGACGCAATTGTGCGCGCTTCAGCAGCAGATCGATTTCTTTATTCAGGGTGGCGAAATCATGGCTGGTGGGGATCTGGATTTCAATCAGGCAGACGTCATCGTGGCTGGTGACAATGCGTGCGCCCGTGCCCGAGGCCAGCACACGCTCAATGCGCGTCGAACCCTGTTCCGGCTGGTAGCTACAACGCAGTTGCAGGTCGATATCGCTATTCGACACCGGCTGCAAGGTACGGGTATGCAGCACCGGTGCAGCCAGACGTGCCAGTTCACTTGCCTCATCGAGGCGCAGCAACGGTAACAGGCAAGCATCCGACACCTTGCGCGGGTCAGCGCTATACACCCCGGCCACGTCGCTCCAGATGGTTACGCGTCCGACACCGGCCAGCGCACCAATCTGCGTGGCGGAATAGTCCGAGCCGTTACGGCCCAGCAGCACGGTTTCACCGGCATCGTTACGGCTGATAAAACCGGTTACTACCAGGCGCTGATGCGGATGCTGTGTCAGCAGCGCCTGCAACAGCGGCCAGGATTTTCCTTCATCAACCTGCGGTTGCGCGGCACGCTCGGCACGCAGAAAATCGCGGGCATCCAGCCATACGGCTTCGATATCACGCTGGCTCAGCACCGCCGCCATCAGCCGTGCTGACCAGATTTCACCGTGCCCTACCACCTCGGCGTATACCGCGTCGGTAATGGTGCCATCCAACAGCGCCGCCAGTTTTTCCAAATCACGAATAAAAGTCGCGGTGAGGGTTTCTGCCATTTCAGCCGGTAACAGCGATGCAATCAGCTCGCTGTGAAAACGCCGTAACGCCTGTTGCACCTGGTGCGCTGACAACCGATCGCTCTGGCTCAGCTTAAGCCAACTGATCAGCTGGTTGGTGGTGCTGCCTGCGGCAGAAACCACCATCAAATCGCCCGGCTGGCTGTAATCCGCCATGATGCTGGCAACGCGTTGATAGCAACGGGTATCGGCCAGGCTACTACCACCAAATTTATGCAACTGCTTACTGGTCGGCGTTCCCGCGCCTGCTGAAATCGTCATGGTTACCCCTCGGCTGCGATCCTGAATGCATTATCCAGATCGGCGATTAAATCTTCGTGATCTTCAATTCCGACAGAAATACGTAGCAACGTTTCGGAAATTCCCGCTGCGGCACGCGCTTCGGCCGACATGCCGGCATGCGTCATGGTGGCGGTGTGCGATATCAGGCTCTCAACACCACCCAGTGACTCAGCCAGCGTGAACAGCTGCAACGCTTTGAGGAAACGGCGCAGGCGCGCTTCGTCGGCGTCCAGCTCGAAACTTAACATGGCACCAAAGCCGCGCTGTTGACGTACCGCATACTCGTGACCGGCATTTTCCGGCAGGGAAGGATGATACAGTTTTTTCACCAACGGTTGTTGCTTTAGGTAATCAACAATTGCCAGCGCATTGCGCTGTGCGGCCGCCATACGCGGCCCCAGAGTACGCAGGCCACGCAGCAGCAGATAGCTGTCGAAGGCCGCACCGGTTACACCAATGTTGTTGGCCCACCAGGCAAGGTCCGTCGCCAATGCCGGATCTTTAGCAATCACCGCACCCGCCACCACATCGGAGTGGCCATTCAGGTATTTGGTGCAGGAGTGAATCACCAGGTCGGCACCCAGCGCCAGCGGGTTTTGCAGTGCCGGGCTGAGGAAGGTGTTATCCACCACGCTGATGGCACCCGCTTCACGCGCGGCCTGACAAATCGCGGCAATATCCACCACGCGTAATAAAGGATTGCTGGGGCTTTCCACCAACACCAGCTTCGGTTTTTCTGCCAGAGCCGCCTGTAACGCCGCTTTATCGCCCTGATCGACAAACTTAACCCGGTACGCGCCGCGCTTGCTCAGGCTGTCGAACAGACGATAGCTGCCGCCATAGCAATCGTGCGGTGCCACCAGCAAATCACCCGGCTTCAGGAACACGGTGGTCACCAGATGAATCGCTGACATGCCGGTATTGGTTAATACCGCACCTGCGCCACCTTCCAGTTCTGCCAGCGCACGTTGCACCACGTCACGCGTCGGGTTACCACGACGAGAGTAGTCATGGGCGCGTGGCTGGTTGAAGTCAAGGAAGTTATAGGTGCTGGAGAGGTGAATCGGTGGGACAACGCAGCCATATTGCTCGTCATCATTCAAACCGCTGCGTACTGCGATGGTTGCCTGTTTACGCGTCATGGTGCTTACTGTTCCTGAAGAGTAAAAAGAAGAGGCAACAGGATAGCATTCCGACAATAGACGTCAATACATCTGGACATCTAAATGTCTTTGCGTATAGATTGAGCAAAGCATCAATACCCGCTAAAATTACGCGTCATCGCCTGGTGTTCAGCGCGCTTTCTCCGGGAAAGTGATGTTTAAGCATAAAACCTGCATTTTCAGGGGTCAGGCACCAAGAAATCGGGCATAATCAACGGATTTCCCCACATTCCACTTTTATTGATTAAGGTAACCCATGGCTGAATGGAACGGCGAATATATCAGCCCTTACGCTGAGCACGGTAAGAAGAGCGAGCAGGTCAAGAAGATCACGGTATCTATCCCGCTGAAAGTGCTGAAAATTCTAACGGATGAGCGCACCCGTCGTCAGGTTAATAACCTGCGTCATGCCACCAACAGTGAACTGCTGTGCGAAGCCTTTTTGCATGCCTTCACCGGCCAACCTCTGCCGGACGACGTAGATCTACGTAAAGAGCGTAGTGATGAGATCCCGGAAGAAGCGAAGAAGATCATGCGTGAGATGGGCATCAATCCCGATACCTGGGAATACTGACGCCAGAAACAAAAAAACCCAGCCGAAGCTGGGTTTTTTCTTGTAGCCGACACCCACAGGCGTCGACGACAAACAAATCTTATTTCTTGCTGGTCGGCAGGCTGAAACGCTTGTTGAAGCGATCAACACGGCCACCGGTGTCAACAACACGCTGCTTACCAGTGTAGAACGGGTGGCATTTGCCGCACACGTCCAGGTTCAGGTTGTGAGCCATAGTAGAGCGAGTATTGATCACGTTACCGCAAGAGCAAGTGATGGTCACTGCTTCGTATTTCGGGTGAATACCTTGTTTCATGGGAGAACCTCATAAAAGGCCGTGTCGCTCTCCGTGCCAGGCTATACCTGCACAGCACCACACGCGGTTGAACAATTAATGTGTAATCTTTGACGAGCGTTTCTCATCAAAGGCGGCGCAGTATACAGAAAATGACCGCTTTTGGCAAATGGCGCGGATGGATATCCGCTCGCCGCGTCAGCGTGTACACTACTTCTCCTTATTACAGAATCGGATAGAGATCGACATGCCCGTTGTTCAGGTTGCCCTGCCCGTTCCGCTGCCTCGCCTGTTTGACTACCTGCTGCCTGCCGATGCACCGCTGCCGGTGACAGGCGTGCGCGTCAGTGTGCCATTCGGCAACCGGAAAATGGTGGGCATTGTGGTCGGCATACGCGAAACCAGCGACCTGTCCCTGACACAACTAAAGCAGATTGATGAATTGCTGGATGACAGCAGCCTCTATTCACCCGCGCTGTGGCGCATTTTGCAGTGGGCAGCGCAGTATTATCACTCCCCGTTGGGCGAAGTGTTGAACCATGCCTTGCCGGTGCTGTTGCGCCAGGGCAAACCGGCGCAGGAAGCCCCGCTGTGGCAATGGGTAATCAATGACGCCGGGCGTGAAGTGGCGCTGGATAGCCTGAAACGCGCCCGCAAACAGCAGCAAGCGCTGGCGGCACTGCGCCAGCAGCCACTCTATCGTCATCAGATTGGCGACCACGATCTCACCGATGCGGCCTTGCAGGCACTACGTGCCAAAGGCTTGTGTGATCTGCGTGAGCACGCTGCGCCATTACACGACTGGCGGGACACGTTTGCCGTTAAAGGAGAGAGGCTGCGGCTTAACACCGATCAGGCCATGGCGGTCGGCGCGATTCGCAGCGAAGACGATCGCTATGCCGCCTGGTTGCTGGCCGGGATCACCGGCTCAGGGAAGACGGAGGTCTACCTGAGCGTGCTGGAAAACGTGCTGGCGCGCGGTAAACAGGCGTTGGTACTGGTGCCGGAAATTGGCCTGACGCCGCAAACCATCGCCCGCTTTCGTGAACGTTTCGATGCGCCGATTGATGTGCTGCACTCGGCGCTGAATGACAGCGAGCGCCTCGCCGTTTGGCTGCGGGCGCGCAGTGGTGAAACCGCGATTGTGATTGGCACACGATCGGCGCTGTTTACGCCGCTGGCACGTCCCGGCGTGATCATTATTGATGAAGAGCACGACAGTTCCTATAAACAGCAGGAAGGCTGGCGTTATCAGGCGCGCGACCTGGCGGTGTTTCGCGCCCATGAGGAAGATATCCCGATTGTAATGGGATCGGCCACGCCCGCGCTGGAAACGCTGCACAACGTGCGCAACGGCAAATATCGTCAGCTCAACCTCACCAAACGCGCCGGTAACGCTAAACCGGCGTTGCAGCAATTGATTGATCTGAAAGGACAACAACTGAAAGGCGGTCTGGCCCCAGCCCTGCTGGGCAAAATGCGTCAGCATTTACAGGCAAATAATCAGGTACTGTTGTTCCTCAACCGCCGCGGCTTCTCACCGGCCCTGATGTGCCACGACTGTGGTTGGCTAGCCGAGTGTCAACGCTGCGATCGCTACTACACGCTGCATCAGCACCATCGTCAGCTGCGTTGCCACCATTGCGACAGTCAACGCCCGTTGCCGCATCAGTGCCCACAATGTGGATCAACCCACTTGATGCCGGTGGGTGTCGGAACCGAGCAGTTAGAACAGCAGCTCGGTACGCTATTTCCCGGCGTGCCGGTGTCCCGCATCGATCGTGATACCACCAGCCGCAAAGGCGCGCTGGAGCAACACCTGGCGGATGTGCATCGCGGTGGCGCACGCATTCTGGTCGGCACGCAGATGCTGGCAAAAGGCCACCATTTCCCGGATGTTACGCTGGTTTCGTTGTTAGATGTTGATGGCGCGCTGTTCTCCGCCGATTTCCGCGCCGCTGAACGTTTCGCACAGCTCTATACTCAGGTTGCAGGCCGCGCGGGCCGTGCAGGTAAACAGGGAGAAGTGCTGTTGCAGACGCACCACCCGGAACATCCGCTGCTGCAAACCCTGTTGCATCGTGGTTATTTTGCCTTTGCCGAGCAGACGCTACTGGAGCGTCAGTCTGTGCATCTACCGCCGTGGACCAGCCATGCGCTATTTCGCGCCGAAGATATGGATAACCAGCAGGCCGCCGAGTTTCTCAATCAGTTACGTAACCTGATCGAGGCCAGCCCGTTGAAAGATCAGGCGCTGTGGCTGATGGGACCCGTTCCGGCGCTGCAACCCAAGCGCAGTGGCCGCTGGCGTTGGCAGCTGTTGCTGCAACACCCATCGCGCAAACGGCTGCAACAGCTGCTGAGTAGCTCGCTGCCACTGCTCTCAACGTTACCCGCCGCCCGCAAAGTCAAATGGACGCTGGATATTGACCCGACTGAGAGCTGAGTCGCGTCATATCTGCGAGGCGGATCGAAAAAAGTCGCACAAGTCACAATTTTTATGCAAATTAAGTAACAACACTGCCCGCGGTTCGGTTAACAATAGTGCCGACCCGACAGATGCCCGCCTTTAGTCAGAAATTCAACGCGCCGTACCGCGTCAGGAGTAAAACGTTGGACCAGAAGCAACCCTCAACCACCGCCACCATGAAAGATGTGGCTGAGAAAGCGGGCGTTTCGACCGCCACGGTTTCTCGTGCGTTGATGAACCCGGAAAAAGTCTCGGCAGCCACCCGACAGAAGGTGGAACAGGCAGTGATTGCCGTCGGGTATGCACCTCACGGTCTGGCGCGCAACGCCAAACGCGGTGAAACACAAACTATCCTCGTCATCGTGCCGGATATCTGTGATCCCTTTTTCAGCGAGATTATCCGTGGCGTAGAAGTGACCGCGGCGCAAGAGGGTTACCTGGTGTTAATTGGCGATTGCGCCCACCAGAACCAGCAGGAAAAAACCTTTCTCAACCTGATGCTGACGCGTCAGATTGATGGCATGGTGCTACTCGGTTCACAACTGCCGTTTGAGGCGGGGGTTGAAGATCAACGTAACCTGCCGCCAATGGTGATGGGTAACGAATTCGCACCTGAAATGGCGCTGCCTACGGTGCATATCGATAACCTGACCGCCGCTTTCGAGGCGGTGAATCACCTGTTGCAACTGGGCCATCGCCAGATTGCCTGCATTACCGGTCCAGAACATGTTCCATTGTGCCAGTACCGTTTACAGGGCTACATCCAGGCGCTGCGGCGCAGTAATCTCCCGGTCGATCCCACGCTGATTGTGCACGGTGATTTTACCTTTGAAGCCGGAGCCACGGCGCTGAAGCAGCTGATGAGTTTGCCTAACCCACCAAAAGCGCTGTTTTGTCATAGCGATTTGATGGCGCTGGGTGCCATGAACCAGGCTCGCAAGCTGGGTATGCGTATCCCTCAGGATCTCTCCGTGGTGGGTTTCGACGACATCGAACTGGCGCAATATTACGATCCCCCGTTAACCACTGTTGCTCAGCCGCGCTTTGATATTGGCCGTGAAGCGATGTTGTTGCTGTTGGATGAGTTACAAGGCAAGCGCGTCAACAATGGTTCACGCTTGCTCGATGCGGAATTACGTGTGCGTGGCAGCACCGCCCCTGTCGCAAAACGTTAAAAATGACTACCTTTACAGCGCATTTTCAGCGGATTCTTAAGGCAGTCTTCGCTGGTCAAAGTTCCAGCCCTTGAGTAACATGGCGCATTCCTTGCCGGGCAATTAACAGCACATTTACAGGCCCGCATTTTTTAAAGGGTATCAGAACGAGAGTGGCACAAAGAGATTACGTAGGCCGCGGGCGTTCAACAGGGACGCGTCGCAAAAAAAGCACAGGCCGCAGCAAGAAAAGTAAGGGCGGTTCTGGCACCTCCAAACTGATGATCGTACTGGCTGCGGCTGTACTGGTCACCTTTGCCGGTGGCTTATGGTTCATCTCCCATCATAAGAAAGAAGAGTCACCGGTTATCCCGGACCATAAAGCAGCCGGTAATGGCTTACCGCCGAAGCCGGAAGAGCGCTGGAAATACATCAAAGAGCTGGAGAATCGTCAGCTCACTGTCCCTACCCCCACTGAACCTTCAGCAGGTGGCGGAATACAATCACAAACGCAGTTGACCGATGAACAACGCCAGCTACTGGAACAGATGCAGGCAGATATGCGTCAGCAGCCAACCCAGTTGAATGAAGTGCCGTGGAATGAACAAACTCCGGCGCAACGTCAACAAACGTTGCAGCGCCAACAACAGTTGCAACGTCAGCAGCAAGCCCAACAGCAACAGCCGGTAACCCGCCAGCAACCCGCTCCGATTACCCGTGAGCCAGAGCCGCAAACCCGGCCACAGGAAACGGTGAAGGCGAAACCCGTCGAGAAAGCGCCGTCACAACGTTGGATGGTGCAGTGTGGTTCATTCAAAGGCACCGAGCAGGCCGAGTCTGCTCGCGCCGCGCTCGCTTTCGAAGGTTTTGAAAGCCGGATCACTACCGGTGGCGGCTGGAATCGCGTGGTCATTGGGCCATTTAAAGATCGCAGCAGCGCTGACAGCACCGTAAAACGCCTGCACAGTTCCGGTCACGGAAACTGTATTCCCCTCGCATTGGGGGGTTGAAACCCTCTCAATTTACCCCATATCAGGTTGCATGATACTCCGCGCCCGGTGCGCGGAGTCCTTTTCTACTGCAACAAGGGGTCTGCCCGTGACAACAATAGTAAGTGTGCGACGCAACGGCCAGGTAGTGATTGGCGGTGATGGCCAGGCTACTCTCGGCAATACCGTAATGAAAGGCAACGTTAAAAAAGTGCGTCGTCTTTACAACGACAAAGTGATTGCCGGTTTCGCTGGCGGCACCGCAGATGCCTTCACCCTCTTCGAACTGTTCGAACGCAAGCTGGAAATGCACCAGGGTCATCTGGTGAAGGCTGCGGTTGAGCTGGCTAAAGACTGGCGTACCGACCGGATGCTACGTCGTCTGGAAGCGCTGCTGGCAGTGGCTGACGAATCGGCTTCACTGATCATCAGCGGCAACGGTGATGTCATCCAACCAGAAAATGATCTGATTGCCATCGGTTCGGGTGGACCTTACGCCCAGGCCGCAGCACGCGCCCTGCTGGAAAATACTGAGTTGGGTGCTAAGGATATCGTGGCGAAAGCGCTCGATATCGCGGGTGATATCTGCATCTACACCAACCATAACGTTAACTTCGAAGAATTACCGTCTAAGGCGTAAGGATCAAAACCATGTCTGAGATGACTCCCCGCGAGATTGTCAGCGAACTGAATCGCTTTATTATCGGCCAGGACGGCGCAAAACGTGCTGTGGCGATTGCGCTGCGTAACCGCTGGCGTCGTATGCAGCTCGACGAAGAGCTGCGTCATGAAGTCACCCCGAAAAACATTCTGATGATCGGCCCGACCGGTGTCGGTAAAACCGAAATTGCCCGTCGCCTGGCTAAACTGGCTCATGCGCCGTTCATCAAAGTGGAAGCCACCAAATTCACCGAAGTTGGCTACGTCGGGAAAGAAGTGGACTCCATCATTCGCGATCTGACTGACGCGGCCGTGAAAATGGTGCGCATTCAGGCGATTGAGAAGAACAAATACCGTGCCGAGGAGATGGCAGAAGAGCGCATTCTCGACGTGCTGATCCCGCCGGCCAAAAATAACTGGGGCCAGCCAGAGCACGCCTCGGAACCTTCAGCCGCACGCCAGGCTTTCCGCAAGAAACTGCGTGAAGGTCAGCTGGACGATAAAGAAATTGAGATCGATCTGGCTGCCGCACCAATGGGTGTGGAGATCATGGCACCGCCGGGTATGGAAGAGATGACCAGCCAGTTGCAATCCATGTTCCAGAACCTGGGTGGTCAGAAGCAGAAGCCGCGTAAGCTGAAAATCAAAGATGCCCTGAAGCTGCTGATTGAAGAAGAAGCCGCCAAACTGGTGAACCCGGAAGAGCTGAAACAGGACGCCATCGAAGCCGTTGAACAACACGGCATCGTGTTTATCGATGAGATCGACAAAATCTGTAAACGCGGCCAGACGTCTGGCCCGGATGTCTCGCGTGAAGGTGTTCAGCGTGACCTGCTGCCACTGGTAGAAGGCTGCACCGTTTCGACCAAACACGGCATGGTGAAAACTGACCATATCCTGTTTATTGCTTCGGGTGCATTCCAGGTGGCCAGTCCGTCGGACCTGATCCCGGAATTACAGGGGCGTCTGCCGATTCGTGTGGAATTGCAGGCACTGACGGTGAATGATTTCGAGCGCATCCTGACTGAACCGAACGCCTCTGTCACCGTACAGTACAAAGCGCTGATGGCGACCGAAGGTGTGAACGTTGATTTCACCGAGGATGGTATCCGTCGTATCGCCGAGGCCGCATGGCAGGTCAACGAAACCACCGAGAATATCGGTGCGCGTCGTCTGCATACCGTGCTGGAGCGTCTGATGGAAGATATCTCCTACGACGCCAGCGATCGTAACGGTGAGTCCATCACCATCGACGCTGAATATGTTGGTAAGCATCTTGACCAACTGGTGGCTGACGAAGACCTTAGCCGCTTTATCCTGTAAGTCATCGCTTCAACGAAGCCCGGCCACTGTGCCGGGCTTTTTTTTGCACAGGATATTGATGTAGCGCTTTTTTTAGCAGGTGATGATTTTGCCAACACTTGCCAGATAGCGATATACTTACCGCTCCTGTGGCAAACAGACGACATCACTATGAAATACGATACATCTGCACTCTGCGACATCTACCATGAAGAAGTGAACGTTGTTGAACCGCTTTTTTCGAACTTTGGTGGACGCACTTCATTCGGTGGCCAGATAACCACAGTGAAATGTTTTGAAGACAACGGCCTGTTGTATGACCTGCTGGAAGAGAATGGCCGGGGTCGAGTCCTGCTGGTCGATGGCGGCGGCTCGGTGCGTCGCGCGCTGGTTGATGCCGAGGTGGCACGCCTGGCAGTACAAAACGAGTGGGAAGGAATTGTGGTGTACGGCTCGGTGCGTCAGGTCGACGAACTGGAAGAGCTGGAACTTGGTATTCAGGCGATTGCAGCCATCCCGGTGGGTGCCGCTGGTGAAGGTATCGGTGAGAGCGATGTGCGCGTCAACTTTGGTGGCGTGACTTTCTTTTCCGGCGATCATCTCTACGCCGACAATACCGGTATGATCCTGTCTGAAGACGCGCTTGATATCGAATAGCATCGGAAACGAAAACGGGTGCCATCAGCACCCGTTGTGATAAGCCGTTCAAAGTACGCTTAGACTTCTTCCATTTTTCCCAGCAGTGCGCGTAAACGCTCCTGCCACACATGCTGTTCTTCTTTCAGCTGCTGATTTTCACGCACCAGCGCATCCTGATTGCCTGAAGATTGCTGTACTTCATTCTTCAGGTGATTGTTCTGCTCTTTCAGCTCTTCGATTTCCATCTGCAACAGGGTGATGGTATCAATCGCCTGCTGTACTTTCGCTTCCAGTTTTTCGAACACTTCAAATGACATCTTTCTGACCTCTCCTAAATCTTGCAAGGCGTTGATGGTGCTGACCAGACGCAACGCGCGCCCGTCCATGACGTGGCCAGCAACGATGTCCCGATTGTATGTAGCGCGCCCCGGCAAGTCCAGCGGCGCAAGGCTTGCGAAGGAAGTCTGTAACACTTTTCAGTTAATGCCTAAAAAAAAGCGCCACAAGGAGCATATTTTCCATCTCGCCGAGAAATTCCTTATTGGCTGTAGGGGAAATAGTGCTTAAAAAACCGCAAAAAACGCGAAAACGCGCATTTTTATGACAGACCACACAGAATTCAATTTCGCTATTTCTCGTTTATGCTCGTTAACGATAAATTTACAGCAGCCCTACAAGAGAGCTGGGTGACTCAACGGATTGAGAACAACAACTGATAAAATTTAACCTCGCTTCAGGAATGCCATTATGAGTCAGACAACGAATACGCTAACAGGTCAGTGCATCGCCGAATTTCTTGGTACCGGTTTGATTATCTTTTTCGGCGCGGGCTGTGTCGCTGCTCTGAAACTTGCCGGAGCCAGCTTCGGTCAATGGGAGATTTGTATTATCTGGGGTTTAGCTGTCTCCATGGCGGTTTATCTGAGTGCTGGGGTTTCAGGCGCTCATCTCAATCCAGCAGTGACCGTAGCGCTTTGCCTGTTCGCCAACTTTGAAGGCCGCAAAGTGCTGCCTTACATTGTGGCGCAGGTTGCCGGTGCGTTCTGTGCGGCGGCGCTGGTCTACGGTCTTTACTACAGTTTGTTTATCGATTTCGAGCAAAGCCATCAGATGGTGCGCGGCAGCGTAGACAGTCTGCAACTGGCAGGGATCTTCTCAACCTATCCCAACCCTCATATCAGTGTAGGTCAGGCATTCCTGGTTGAGATGGTTATTACCGCCGTGCTGATGGCGGTCATCATGGCGCTGACCGATGACGGTAACGGTGTGCCGCGTGGCCCAATGGCCCCGCTGCTGATTGGTCTGTTGGTTGCTGTGATTGGTGGTTCAATGGGTCCGCTCACTGGCTTCGCCCTGAACCCGGCGCGTGATTTCGGCCCGAAAGTTTTCGCATGGCTGGCAGGCTGGGGTAGCGTCGCCTTCACCGGTGGCAAAGATATTCCTTACTTCCTGGTTCCGATTTTTGGCCCGCTGGTCGGTGCCTGTCTCGGTGCCTTTGGTTACCGCGCTCTGATTGCACGACACCTGCCGAGCGTAGCAACCAGCAAGTCAGAAAGTCCGGTTGCGCATGCTGAGCAGCGTAAAGCCTAAGTTTCACATTTAGATCATCAGGAAAATCATATGACTACGACAGATAAAAAATACATCGTCGCGCTCGACCAGGGCACAACCAGTTCACGCGCCGTGATACTGGACCACGACGCGAACATCGTCGCCGTCTCTCAGCGCGAATTCACTCAGATCTACCCGAAAGCGGGTTGGGTTGAGCATGATCCGATGGATATTTGGGCATCACAAAGTTCAACCCTGGTTGAAGTGCTGGCTCACGCTAACATCCGTTCGGACGAAATCGCCGCCATTGGTATTACCAACCAACGTGAAACCGCCATCGTTTGGGATAAAGCCACCGGCAACCCGGTTTACAACGCCATCGTGTGGCAGGATCCGCGTACTGCGGATTACTGTAATAAATTGAAGAAAGAGGGTCTGGAAGAGTATATCCAGCACACCACCGGTCTGGTGATTAACCCCTACTTCTCCGGCACCAAAGTGAAGTGGATTCTCGATAACGTTGAAGGTGCGCGTGAGCGTGCAAAACGTGGCGAGTTGCTGTTCGGTACGGTGGATACCTGGCTGGTATGGAAAATGACCCAGGGCCGTGTGCACATCACCGACCACACCAACGCCTCTCGTACCATGATGTACAACATTCACAAACTGGAGTGGGATGAGCGTATGCTCGAAATCCTCGACATTCCGCGTGAAATGTTGCCAGAAGTAAAAGGTTCATCTGAAATCTACGGCCAGACCAACATTGGTGGTAAAGGCGGTACGCGTATTCCAATCGCAGGTATTGCGGGTGACCAACAGGCAGCGTTGTACGGCCAACTGTGCGTTCAACCGGGTATGGCGAAAAACACCTACGGCACCGGTTGCTTTATGTTGATGAACACCGGCACTGAAGCGGTAACCTCGACCCACGGTTTGTTGACCACCATCGCCTGTGGCCCGCGTGGTGAAGTGAACTATGCGCTGGAAGGTGCGGTGTTTATCGGTGGTGCGGCGATTCAGTGGCTGCGTGACGAGATGAAGCTGTTCAGCGATGCCGCTGACTCCGAATATTTCGCGCAGAAAGTCAAAGACAGCAACGGCGTATATATGGTGCCCGCCTTTACCGGCCTCGGTGCTCCGTATTGGGACCCGTATGCTCGCGGTGCCATTTTCGGTCTGACCCGTGGTGTTAACGGTAACCACATTATTCGCGCCACCCTGGAGTCGATTGCCTTCCAGACGCGTGATGTGCTGGAAGCGATGCAGAACGACGCTAACACCCGCCTGCAATCTTTGCGCGTGGATGGTGGTGCCGTTGCCAACAACTTCCTGATGCAGTTCCAGGCCGATATCCTTGGCACCCGTGTGGAGCGTCCGGAAGTGCGTGAAGTCACCGCGTTGGGTGCAGCGTATCTGGCCGGTCTGGCGGTCGGTTTCTGGAATGACCTGGAAGAAGTGCGTTCCAAAGCCGTCATTGAACGTGAATTCCGTCCGAGCATTGAAACCACCGAGCGTAATTTCCGTTACGCTGGCTGGAAGAAAGCCGTGGCTCGCTCTCAGGCCTGGGAAGAACAGGACGAGTAATGCCCCTTCGACCCGCGGCTCCCTGCCGCGGGTTTTTCCCGCCGCTTTTCCCCGCTGTGCTACACTGCCCGCCTGTTTTTTGTCAGGTGCAGACCATGAAACGAGAACTCGCGATTGAATTTTCCCGCGTTACCGAAGCCGCCGCGCTGGCGGGCTATCACTGGTTAGGACGCGGCGACAAGAATGCTGCCGACGGCGCTGCTGTCAACGCCATGCGTATTATGCTGAACACCATCAATATCGACGGCCAGATTGTGATCGGTGAAGGCGAAATCGATGAAGCGCCTATGCTGTACATCGGCGAAAAAGTCGGAACCGGCCAGGGTGATGCCGTCGATATCGCCGTCGATCCGATTGAAGGTACGCGTATGACAGCACTGGGCCAGGCCAATGCGCTGGCAGTGCTGGCAGTGGGTGATAAAGGCAGCTTCCTGCATGCACCTGATATGTACATGGAAAAATTGATTGTCGGACCGGGCGCACAAGGCGCTATCGATCTCAATCTACCGCTGGAAACTAACCTGAAGAATATCGCCGCAGCGCTGGGCAAAGCGCTCAGTCAGCTAACGGTGTCGATTCTGGCGAAACCGCGCCACGATGCGGTGATTGCGCAGTTGCAGCAACTCGGTGTACGTGTGTTTACTTTCCCGGATGGCGATGTCGCAGCATCGATTCTGACCTGTATGCCCGACAGCGAAGTCGATGTCATGTATGGCATTGGCGGTGCGCCGGAAGGTGTGGTATCCGCCGCGGTGATCCGTGCACTGGATGGCGATATGCAGGCGCGTTTGCTGCCGCGCCATCAGGTCAAAGGTGACAGCGAGGAGAATCGCCGCCTTGGTGAGCAGGAATTGCAACGCTGTGCCGTGATGGGCATTGAAGCGGGTAAAGTGCTGACCCTGGAACAAATGGCGCGTAACGATAACGTGATTTTTGCCGCCACCGGCATCACTACCGGCGACTTACTTAAAGGCATTACCCGTAAAGGTAACATCGCCACCAGCGAAACCCTGCTGATTCGCGGTAAATCCCGTACCATTCGCCGCATCCAGTCGATCCATTATCTGGACCGTAAAGACGCGGCGCTGCATCCGTTTATCCTGTAACCGTCTGCTTGCCGCTCTCGGGATGGCGTGAGAGCGGCCACCAACACAGTAACATCACCAGCGCTGTAACGAACATCAGCATGCCGAGGCTGAACTGATCGCGCTGCGGCATCAACGCTGACAGCCACGCCACCAGACCGGAACCGAGGTTCTGTAAACCGCCAATTAGCGCACCGGCGCTGCCAGCCAGCCACGCATACGGCTCCATCGCGCCGGAAGTTGCCAGCGGAAACAGCATCCCTGCGCCGAAGAAAAACAGCGCCGCAGGCACCAGCAACGTCCAGATGTTCATCACGCCAAACCAGGACGGCACCCACATCATCAAGCCTGCCAGCAGGCAACTGTTTACGCCATACCACATCAGCATGTGCCAGGATTTCTGCTCGCGCCCGGCAAACCAGGCACCAAAGAAAGCCGCCGGGATCGGCAGAATAAACAGGATACTGACCGTCAAACCATCCAGACCGAGCACACCCCCCAGCAGCACGCCACAACTGGCTTCAAATACCGCGATACCCGCCAGCGCGCCAATCAGCAGCAGCAGATAACGGACGAAGTTACCATCACTGAGCAGGGTGGCGTAGCGCCGCATAAAAGGTGTCACCGCCGTTTCGGTCGGTCGGGTTTCCGGTAACCAGCGCGCCATCGCCAGCGTCACGCCAACGCACAACAACAGCAGGAAAGCGAAACAGGCATGCCAGCCAAATAATTTGGTCAGCAGCGCCCCGATCACCGGGGCCAGCAGCGGACTGACCAGAATTCCCATGTTCAGTAAGCTATTGGCCTGCCGTAACGCCACACCGGCATACAAATCGCGCGGCATGGTACGCGCCATCACACCGGCCACGCCGGTACCCAATCCCTGAATCGCGCTGCCCAACACCAGGATATGCAGCGAGGGAGCGAACAATGCGATCAACGCGCCCGCAGCAAAGATCGTCATCCCGGCAAGGATCACTGGTCGCCGCCCGATGCTATCTGACAGCGGACCATAGATCAGTTGCGATCCACCATAGGTCATTAAGTAGCCCGCCATCACCTGCTGCATCGCGCCACTGTGCACGCTGAGCGCATCCGCCATGATTGCCATGGCGGGTACATAGATGGTTTGCGCCATCTGTCCGACAGCGACCAGCACAATCAGCATCAACAGCAGCAGGCGGTTTTCCGTTTTAGATATCAACATGGAACAAAATGTCTGCCTGATAAACAAAGTAAAGACAGCAGTAAAAAAGGCTGGCTGTCATGAATGGCGGCAAAAATATCAGGATTCGATGACAAAGCGAGGGTTGAGTACAAAGCCGTTGCCCGATCATCGTCAAGCTGCGACACCAGCTTGTAAAGCGTCCGCTACAGTTGAAGCTGAGTGCGCTGCATTTGTCGCTGAGAGCCATTTACCCCCGTAGAGACTGGAAATCTTCCCGGCTGCTGACGAAGATAGTGACATGCCTGAAAAATCAACAATAAGGAGTGAGCATGGCAGAGTGGGTCAATGCTGAAGTACAAGAGGTGAAAAACTGGACCGATGCCCTGTTCAGCCTGCGCGTGCGGGCGCCGATCGATCCTTTTATTGCCGGGCAATTTGCCAAACTGGCGCTGGAAATCGACGGTGAACGCATGCAGCGCGCCTATTCTTACGTCAATGCACCGCAGGACCCGCTGCTGGAGTTCTATCTGGTGACGGTACCAGAAGGCAAACTCAGCCCAAGGCTCCAGGCACTGCGTCCCGGTGATCAGCTGATGGTGACCAAAGAAGCCTCCGGTTTTTTTGTGCTGGATGAGATCCCCGATTGTCAGACGCTGTGGATGCTGGCAACCGGCACCGCGATCGGTCCCTATCTGTCGATTCTGCAACAAGGGGACGGACTGGAACGTTTTGAGAATATCGTGCTGGTGCATGCGGCTCGCTTTGCCGCCGATCTCAGTTTTCTGCCCCTGATGCAGCAATTGCAGCAACGTTATCAGGGCAAATTACGCATTGAGACGGTGGTCAGCCGTGAACAGATTGCAGGTTCGCTGCACGGACGGGTCCCTCAGCTGATCGAAAGTGGGGAACTGGAGCGGTCGGTCGGGTTATCGATGGATGCCGAGAGCAGTCACATCATGTTGTGCGGCAATCCGCAAATGGTACGCGACACCCAACAATTGCTGAAAGACAGCCGCGATATGCGTAAACATTTCAAACGTAAACCCGGGCATATGAGCAGCGAACACTACTGGTAAGATTCGCCACGAATAATGACAGTTTTTTACCGGCGTGGGTTTTGACTTTCGCCGGTAAAAACCGTTCTAATCGTGGGCTACGTTATTGGGTTAGGACCGAAGCAATGAAGAATTTGCCAGGCGCGTTGCTGCTCAGCCTCGCACTGACATTTCCCGTCTGGGCAGAAGACGCACCACCACAGGATCGCAGCGATCATCTGCCTGCTGCCCCCTATTTGCTCCCTGGTGCACCCACCTTTGATATGACCATTGCGCAGTTCCGTGAAAAGTACAATGCCGCCAATCCTGACTTGCAGTTGCTGGAGTATCGCGCTATCGACAGTCGCGATGACAAAAGCAATCTGACGCGTGCTGCCAGCAAAATCAACGAAACGCTGTACGCCTCCACGGCCCTGGAGCAAGGCACCGGGAAGATCAAAACCCTGCAAATTACCTGGCTCCCGCTACCCGGTCCCGACGAGAAGAATGCCCAGGAAAAGGCGATGGCCTACATGACTGCCCTGCTACGCTTTTTCTCTCCCGGCTTATCAGCGGAAGATGGACGCAAAAAACTCGATTCGCTGCTCAGTGCAGGCAAAGGTTCACGCTATTTTGCCCGTAATGAAGGTGCGTTGCGTTTTGTCGTTGCCGACAATGGCGACAAAGGTCTGACCTTCGCCGTCGAGCCGATAAAACTGGCACTCGCCACCCCCTGATCACCCCGGCAAAAATGACGAAAAGCAAAGCCAGCAGCATATTTGATCTCTATACTGTCTGGCAGACATCGCTGCCACTGAGCAGCGCTATTTCATGAATCGCGTTATGCGGAGGAAAGAATGCGACATCCACTGGTTATGGGTAACTGGAAACTGAACGGCAGCAAGCACATGACGGAAGAGCTGATCGCAGGTTTGCGTAAAGAGCTGTCAGGTGTTGAGGGTTGCGGCGTGGCAATTGCGCCACCGGCACTCTACCTTGGCCAGGCGAAACATGCCATTTCCGGTAGCCACATTGCGCTGGGTGCTCAGAACGTGGACGTCAACCTGTCTGGTGCTTTCACCGGCGAAACTTCAGCTGACATGCTGAAGGATATCGGTGCTAAATACATCATCATCGGCCACTCTGAGCGTCGTACTTATCACAAAGAAAGCGATGAATTTATCGCGAAGAAATTCGCTGTGCTGAAAGCCGCAGGTCTGGTACCGGTGCTGTGCATTGGTGAAACTGACGCAGAGAATGAAGCAGGCAAAACAGAAGAAGTCTGCGCACGTCAGATCGATGCAGTGCTGGAAACTCAGGGTGCGGAAGCCTTCCAGGGTGCCGTGATTGCCTACGAACCAGTATGGGCGATTGGTACCGGCAAGTCAGCCACTCCGGCGCAGGCGCAGGCGGTACACAAATTTATTCGTGACCATATTGCGAAGAAAGATGCCGCAGTTGCTGCTCAGGTTATCATTCAGTACGGCGGTTCTGTAAACGATAAAAATGCCGCAGAGCTGTTTACTCAGCCGGACATCGATGGTGCGCTGGTTGGTGGTGCATCGCTGAAAGCTGACGCCTTTGCCGTGATCGTCAAAGCCGCAGCGGCAGCGAAAAACGCCTGAGTATTCTGATATCTGACGAGGCGGCTGATGAGCCGCCTTTTTTATTGCAGAATCTGGCAGCGATGATCCTGCAATTCCTCTGCCGAGCCGCTATTTAATCGGGTCCAGTTACGTTCAATTGCCATCAACGCCAGACGACCATCCGGTAACGCAGCCAGCGCCATGCCGTATTTACCCATCTCCGAACGGGCGTCAGGGACTTCCGTTGCCAGACGAATAAAAACACTCTGCTGTGCCAGTTGCGTAGCTGTCAGGGTACGGATCTGATAACGGTGGTTTTGCAGCACTTCACTTTGCCATTGCTCGTTAAGCTGTGGAGCCAGCAAATCCAGCCGCTGACGCACATCTGGTCGCAAGCAAGAAATATGAATATGTAGCTGATTTTGCGTGCGGCCATATTGCGAATTAATCGCCAGCGATAGCGCGCTATCCTCAATAGGTTTACCACGGCGCTGTGCCAGCAATACCCGCTCACCCCAGGCATCCGCAAACAGATTTGGCGTGTTCGGGTTCAACAACAGTGGGCTTTCCATTCCGGTGATTTTTTCGATTGGCATCAGCAGATATTGCAAAGGGCCATTGAGATCTTTCAGCGTAACGTAACCTTTTGCCACATCCACCCGCTGACAGGGTGCGGGGTTGCCTTTTTGCGTCATGCCTGGCAGGCACTTCTCGCTGATGATTTTCCACAAGGCATTAGAATCTTTCTGGAAGTGTCCGGCGGCCAGCAATAAACCGGCAACCACAACGGCAAGCAGTAAGATAATCAGACTCAGGGCACGGCGGCTTCCCTGCATGGCTCGATCCTCTGTTCATCATCTGCCTGCATCCTCGCCTGTCGCGTGACGAATGTCACGGACTTTCACCACGCCAGAAAAGCAAAACGGCCAGCTTACGCTGACCGTTATAAGACGATGGCAAAACGATTACGGTTTCATAATCTGATCGTAAGTACCGCCATCGGAGAAGTGGGTTTTCTGTGCTTTATCCCAGCCACCGAATTTGCTGTCGATAGTAAACAGTTTTACCGGCGCGAAGGTGCTGGCAAATTTCTTCGCCACCGCTTCATCGCGTGGACGGTAGAAGTTTTCCGCAGCGATGGTCTGTCCTTCCGGCGAGTAGAGATATTTCAGGTACTCTTCAGCGACTTTGCGTGTGCCCTGCTCGTCTACCACTTTATCCACCACCGACACCGTGGGTTCTGCGAGGATCGATTCGCTCGGGGTGATGATTTCAAACTTATCTTTACCCAGCTTGTTAACCGCCAGATAAGCTTCGTTTTCCCAGGCGATCAGCACGTCACCAATGCCACGTTCTACAAAGGTGTTGGTCGCGCCTCGCGCACCGGAATCCTGCACTTCAACGTTCTTGAACAGCGCTTTGACATACGCCTGAGCTTTAGCCTGATCGCCGTTGTTCTGATCTAATGCCCAGCCCCAGGCCGCGAGATAGTTCCAGCGCGCGCCACCGGAGGTTTTCGGGTTTGGTGTAATCACCGAGACACCCGGTTTGATTAAATCGCCCCAGTCGTGGATCCCTTTCGGGTTCCCTTTGCGCACCAGGAAGACAATGGTAGAGGTGTAAGGTGCAGAGTTATCTGGCAGGCGTTTGATCCAGTTCTTATCAATACGGCCTCGCTCGGCAATGGCATCAACGTCGGACTGCAACGCCAGCGTCACCACGTCAGCACGGATTCCGTTAATGACCGAGGTGGCCTGTTTGCCAGACCCTCCGTGTGACTGGCGGATCACCACGTTGTCGCCGGTTTCCTGTTTGTAATGTGCGCTAAACGCTTTGTTGTACTGTTCATACAGTTCACGCGTCGGATCGTAAGACACGTTTAACAGCTGAATATCCTTTGCCAGAACACTGGTAGAAGCCAGTAACAGGGTGACACCAATACTCCACTTGTTCATTGCTTGCTCTCCGAAGTCGTTATAGAACAAGACTGACACAAACTAATCCACGGATTAAAGAATTAAAAATAAGCTGTTATAACCGAGGGGAATATAAGCAGAGATAAAAAAGGCGCGTTCAATAACGCGCCTGATTTTTTGATTAGTAGAGTTTTTTCGCGGTATCCAGCCAGTCACGTTTAAACGGACGCTTCATGTTTTCAATCGCGTCAATGATGTCATGATGCACCATCTTCTCGTTCTGGATGCCGACACAGCGGCCACCGTAGCCCTGCAACAGCAGCTCGATAGAGTAAGCCCCCATACGCGACGCCAGGATGCGGTCATAAGCGCAAGGCGCGCCGCCACGCTGAATGTGGCCCAGTACGGTCGCACGCGTTTCGCGTTTGGTTTCCGCTTCAATGTAATGCGCCAAATCGTCGATATCACAGATATGTTCAGTGATCGCCACGATGGCATGTTTTTTACCTTTGGCGATACCGGCTTTGATTTCGGCAACCAGTTCTTCACGGGTATACGGAATTTCTGGCAGCACGATGAACTCACAACCGCCAGCAATTGCCGCCGCCAGCGTCAGGTCACCACAGTAGCGGCCCATCACTTCTACGATCGAAATGCGTTGATGTGAAGAAGAGGTGTCGCGCAGACGGTCAATCGCTTCAACGACGGTTTCCAACGCGGTGAAATAACCGATGGTGTAGTCAGTACCGGCCACATCGTTATCAATGGTGCCCGGCAAGCCAATGCACGGGAAACCCATTTCTGTCAGGCGCTTAGCACCCATGTAAGAACCGTCACCGCCAATCACCACCAGCGCATCAATCCCGCGCTTTTTCATATTTTCGATGGCAACCTGACGGACTTCTTCGTTACGGAATTCCGGGAAACGCGCAGAGCCGAGGAAGGTACCACCACGGTTGATCATGTCGGAGACACTGTAGCGATCAAGGTTGATCATCCGGTCTTCATAGAGTCCCAGATAGCCGTCGTAGATACCAAAAACTTCAAGTCCTTCACTCAGCGCGGAACGTACGACTCCGCGAATGGCTGCGTTCATGCCTGGGGCGTCGCCGCCGCTGGTCAGTACTCCGATTTTTTTGATCATGACAACCTCTGGATTGTTCAAAGCTAGGGATTATTCTCGCCAGTGCCTCTGCGCTAACCAGCTCGCGATCGCACGGCCTTATAGTTGTGAGATAGTATATCAAAGGCTGAATGCTGAATTGATTCAGGTCAGACAAGTTTTCGCTATTTTTTTACAAAGTTGTTAGCGTTACGTCATTTTTATAACGTAACGGCATGATTGTTAAGTATTAAAACTGGAAAAAGCCTTGTTGATTTTCTGGCACTACCGAACAAGGGTCCTGGTGGATAATCACATCTGAACCGGGAAACTTGTCGCGTATCGCCCGCTCAATCTGATCGGCGACCTTATGTGCCTGAACCAGCGGCAGGTGATCATCCATCTCCAGATGCAGCTGGATAAAGCGCGTTGGACCGGACTGACGGGTGCGCAGATCATGTGCGCCACGTACGCCGGGCCAGTTGGCAATCACACCGATGATCGCCTGACGTTCTTCTTCTGGTAAAGCGCGATCCAGTAACGACTGCACCGCCTCATAGCCCATGCGCAACGCGTTATAAAGGATATATATGCCAATCCCCAGCGCAAACAACGCATCAGCCCGCGCAAAACCATAGCTGGCTAACCCCAGAGCCATCAGAATCGCACCGTTCATAATCACATCAGACTGGTAATGCAACATATCTGCGCGAATCGCCTGGCTACGGGTATGTCTTACTACCCAGCGTTGAAAAGTGACCAGCACCAACGTAGAACCGAGCGCAATCAACGTAACCACAATACCCACCAACGGCGCATGCAGGGTTTCGGGTGAGGCCAGATGCTGGATACCGGTCAGAAACAGGAACAATGCCGAACCCGAAATAAACATGCTTTGCGCCAGCGCGGCCAGTGATTCGGCTTTACCGTGACCAAAAGTATGGTCCTCATCAGCAGGTTGCAGTGAATAACGCACCACCAGCAAATTGGTGAGTGACGCGGCGATATCTACCAGTGAATCGACCAGGCCCGCCAGCACGCTGACCGAACCGGTGTACCACCAGGCAAAAATTTTCACCACGAGTAACGATATTGCCATCACCGTGGCAGCCAGTGCTGCACGCTTCACCAGTTTTGCGTAAGAGTTTTCCATACCAATGCCTCACGGACGCCCGCGTCATCTCTGAATGGCACAAGTTTATCATTTGCGGGTTAACGCTGCCTGAATTGGCCGTTTATTAGGGAGCTTAATCAGCAGATAAAAAAAACCCCGCCATCATGGCGGGGAAGACAGGGATGGTGTCTATGGCAAGGAAAACAGGGATACTATGTTACTGGTTACTGCTGGTACTACTCACTGCTTGCAGCGGTGATGATGGCTGCAATTCTGCGAGCCGGCGCATTTCATTAAGACGCCGCTCATAATTCTTCTGCACTGTCGCTTGCTGGGCAGGCGTTAGCAGGTGGTACATCTGGTTACGAACCCGAGCCATCACAATGTTTTGCTCTACCTGGGCTTGGGCAATTTTTTCTGCCTGCAAGCGGATGGCCGATTCGTTAAATTTGTCTGCAATGACAAGGTCATGCATGGCCTCTATATCCTGAAAGCTGACAGCAGGACGCTCCAGTCGCGCTTGTTGCATCAGGTCTCGCATTTGTTGCCGTTGCTGTTCAGTCAATTCAATGCCATCAAACATGTGGCTTTGCGGATTTTGCGTCATACTGCCTGTCGTCAATCCGCCATTTTGATGCATCTCGTCAATCGTCGTCTCCGCAGCTCCTGCGCTGACGTAACTGAGAACCATCGCTGAGGCAATGACGACGGCGGTTAAGTTGCGCATCGTTACCCCCAGTTCGTTCCGTTTTGCGATTCAACGAGGGCTAGTGTACGGCGATAGCTGCAAACATCCGTCAGGGGGTGTAAAACTACGTAAAGCGTTGGATTGGCGACATAGGAACACGGTATTTTGCCTGCGGAGGGCAATAAAAAATGAATAAGATCCTGTTGGTTGATGATGACCGCGAATTGACTTCGCTGCTTAAAGAACTGCTTGAGATGGAAGGTTTTGAGGTAATGGTTGCCAGCGATGGCGAGCAGGCACTCAACCTTCTTGATAACACCGTAGACCTGTTGCTGCTTGATGTCATGATGCCGAAAAAGAACGGCATCGATACGCTGAAAGAACTACGTCAGCAACACCAGACTCCGGTGATTATGTTGACCGCCCGCGGGAGTGAACTGGATCGCGTCCTTGGCCTTGAATTGGGCGCGGATGACTATCTACCAAAACCTTTTAACGATCGTGAATTAGTCGCGCGTATCCGTGCCATTCTGCGTCGTTCCAACTGGAGTGAGCAGCAACAGCAGCACGACAACAGCTCGCCAACGCTGGAAGTGGATTGCTTGCGCCTGAATCCGGGTCGCCAGGAGGCCAGTTTCGATAATGAAACACTGGATCTCACCGGTACTGAGTTCACCCTGCTTTATCTGCTGGCACAGCATCTTGGCCAGGTGGTTTCACGCGAACATCTCAGCCAGGAAGTGCTGGGTAAGCGCCTGACACCGTTTGATCGTGCCATCGATATGCATATTTCTAACCTACGTCGTAAATTACCGGAACGTCGTGATGGCCATCCGTGGTTTAAAACCCTGCGCGGACGTGGCTACCTGATGGTTTCGGCATCATGATTGGAAGTTTGACCACCCGCATCTTCGCCATCTTCTGGCTTACCCTGGCGCTGGTGTTGATGCTGGTATTAATGGTACCTAAACTCGACTCGCGTCAGATGACCTCGCTGCTGGAAAGTGAGCAGCGGCAAGGCATCATGATTGAACAGCATGTTGAAGCAGAACTGTCGCAGGACCCACCGAATGATTTGATGTGGTGGCGTCGGTTATTCCGCGCAATTGAGAAATGGGCACCGCCAGGCCAACGGCTGCTGCTGGTGACCAGTGAAGGGCGCGTAATTGGTGCCCAGCACAACGAAATGCAGGTTATCCGCAACTTTATTGGTCAGTCCGACAATGCAGATCATCCGCAGAAGAAAAAGTATGGACGGGTTGAGATGGTCGGTCCCTTTGCCGTGCGTGATGGCGAAGATAACTACCAGCTGTATCTCATCCGTCCCGCCACCAGTTCACAACTCGATTTCGTCAATCTGTTGTTTGATCGTCCGTTGCTGCTGCTCATCGTCACCATGCTGATCAGCTCCCCGCTATTGTTGTGGCTGGCATGGAGTCTGGCGCGCCCGGCGCGCAAGCTTAAGCATGCCGCGGATGAAGTGGCGAGCGGAAACTTGCGGCAACACCCGGAACTGGAATCGGGACCGCAGGAGTTTCTTGCCGCAGGTTCAAGCTTCAACCAGATGGTGAGCGCACTTGAGCGCATGATGACGGCCCAACAACGCCTGCTGTCGGACATCAGCCATGAGTTACGTACACCGCTCACGCGTTTGCAATTAGCCACCGCGCTTCTGCGCCGACGTCACGGAGAAGGCAAAGAACTGGAGCGTATTGAAACCGAAGCCCAGCGTCTGGATGGGATGATTAACGACCTGCTGGTGCTGTCGCGCACCCAGCATAAAAACGCGTTAGTCAGCGAAGCGATGAAAGCCAATCAGCTGTGGAATGATGTGCTGGAAGATGCCAAATTCGAAGCGGAGCAGATGGGTAAACGTATGGATGTGCCCTATCCGCCGGGACCCTGGCCTCTGTATGGCAACCCCCATGCGCTGGAAAGTGCGTTGGAAAACATTGTACGCAATGCGCTGCGTTATTCGCACACCCACATCAGCGTCAGTTTCTCGGTGGATATCGAGGGCATTACCGTTCATGTAGATGACGATGGCCCAGGCGTTAGCCCGGAAGATCGTGAGCAAATTTTCCGCCCGTTCTACCGCACTGATGAGGCACGCGATCGTGAATCTGGTGGCACCGGCCTCGGTCTGGCTATCGTCGAAACCGCGGTGCAACAACATCGTGGTTGGGTGAAAGCCGATGACAGCCCACTTGGTGGTCTGCGTCTGACGCTCTGGTTACCGTTGTACTCCGCCCGGCAATAATTTGTTATGCTTCGGCCCTCGTTCCCGGGGGCCTTATGCTAAACATCGTTTTATTTGAACCTGAAATCCCGCCTAACACCGGCAATATCATCCGTCTCTGCGCCAATACAGGCTTTCAGCTGCACCTGATTCACCCACTGGGTTTTGGCTGGGATGATAAGCGTCTGCGTCGTGCCGGGCTGGATTACCACGAATTCACCGCCATCAAACATCATACCGATTACGCAGCATTCGTTGCGGCTGAAGCTCCACAGCGGTTGTTTGCGCTCACGACCAAAGGCACCCCGGCGCACAGCGCCGTACGCTATCAGGCGGGGGATTATCTGGTGTTTGGACCGGAAAGCCGTGGCTTACCCGCCGACATTCTTAACGCGCTGCCACCGGAGCATAAGATTCGCATCCCGATGATGCCGGAAAGTCGCAGCATGAATCTGTCGAACGCGGTGTCAGTGGTGGTATACGAAGCGTGGCGCCAGTTGGATTATGCTGGCGCACTGATCAAGAGCTAGATGCCGTCGCCGTATTCAAAACCCGGCGAGCCATTGAAGTGTTGGTCCATATCCATCGAAGGCTTATCGCTGGCAGGCTTACCGACAATACGTGCCGGAACGCCTGCTGCGGTGGTATGCGGCGGCACCGACTGGAGCACCACAGAACCGGCACCAATTTTGGCCCCGCGTCCCACTTCAATATTGCCAAGAATTTTAGAACCCGCACCAATCATCACCCCTTCACGAATCTTCGGGTGGCGATCGCCGCTGGTTTTGCCGGTACCACCCAGCGTGACGTTTTGCAGGATAGAGACATCGTTCTCCACCACTGCGGTTTCACCGATAACGATGCCAGTGGCGTGGTCGAGCATGATGCCATGACCAATGCGCGCTGCCGGGTGAATATCGACAGCAAAAGAAACCGAGATTTCATTTTGCAGATAGACGGCCAGCGCACGGCGACCTTCCTTCCACAACCAATGGCCAATGCGATAAGCCTGAAGGGCGTGGAAGCCTTTCAGGTACAGCAGCGGTGTGGAATACTTGTCGACCGCCGGATCACGCTGGCGCACCGCCTGGATGTCGTATGCAGCCGACACGATCATCGACGGGTCTTCGCGATAGGCTTCCTCCACCACTTCGCGAATCGCGATGGCAGGCATAATCGGGTTAGCCAGTTTGTTCGCCAGCATGTAGCTGAGCGCGCTACCGAGGTTTTCGTGCTTGAGCAACGTCGCATGGAAAAAACTGGCCAGCATGGGTTCACAATCAGCCAGCGCTCTGGCTTCCGCTTTGATGTTGTTCCAGACCAGTTCTAACTCTTCAGACGACATTGCTGTGTACTCCCGATAAAAAAAGCGCCTGATGGGGCGCTCCAGGTGATAAGGCTGGGCATGCTGCTTCAGCTTTGGCTGTTTTCGTCCTTCCGTGCACGGCCAAGTAAACTCAATGCTGCCTCTCGCGCTGATTTTTCGCAATATAATACCTGATAAATCTGCTCGGTTATTGGCATCTCCACACCAACACGCGCAGCTAATGCTCTGACTTCTTTGGTATTTCTGTAACCTTCTACAACTTGTCCGATAATGCGTTGCGCCTCATCCACGTTCTCACCCTGTCCCAGCATCATGCCGAAACGACGGTTGCGTGATTGATTATCGGTACAGGTCAATACCAGGTCGCCAAGCCCCGCCATCCCCATAAATGTGGTCGGATCGGCCCCGAGAGCAGCGCCAAGTCGGCTCATCTCCGCCAGGCCACGGGTAATCAACGCCGTGCGGGCATTCGCGCCAAAGCCGATACCATCAGAGATGCCTGCGCCGATAGCAATGACGTTTTTGACCGCACCGCCCAGTTGCACACCGATAAAATCGGGGTTGTTGTACACCCGGAAGCTTTTCCCGCAATGCAACTTTTGCTGCAAATCGTCAGCAAACTGCGCATCCGTCGCGGCCAGTGCGATGGCTGTGGGTAAACCTGCCGCCAGTTCTTTGGCGAAGGTCGGTCCAGAGATCACCGCCAACGGGATATCATCCCCCAGGATTTCACGCGCCACATCTTGCAACAGACGCCCGGTTTCTTTCTCCAGCCCCTTCGTCGCCCAGACAATACGTGAGTCTGCGTGTAAATGTGGCTTAAGTTGCATCAGAACGTCACCGAAGACATGGCTCGGCACTACCACCAGCAGATCGCGGCTGGCGTTAACCACTTGGGCTAAGTCCGCTTCAGGAACGAGATTGTCGGGGAAAGGTACATCGGGCAGAAAAGCGGTGTTGCAACGGTCGGACTGAAGTTGCGCGACACTTGAAGGGTTATGGCCCCAGAGCAAAACCGGGTGGCCATTGCGCGCCAGCGTGATGGCGAGTGCGGTGCCGTACGAGCCGGCACCGAGGACGCTAATTGAAGCGTTGCGTGTAGTCATCAGGCATCCTGATGTGGTGCGTCGCCTTCACTCTGCTGCTGTTGCAGATAATTCATGAACAGCGCATCAAAGTTGACTGGCGCCAGGTTGAGTTGCGGGAAAGTACCGCGAGAAACCAGGCTGGTGATGCATTCACGCGCATACGGGAACAGAATGTTCGGGCAGTATGCACCAAGGCAATGCGCCATCTGAGTGCCCTCGATACCGCTGATGGTGAAGATACCCGCCTGCTGAACTTCGCACAGGAATGCAGTTTCTTCGCCGACGCTGGCGGTCACGGTCACACGCAGCACCACTTCATAGACTTCATCAGCCAGCTGAGAGGACGCGGTGTCCAGATCCAGCTTCACTTCCGGTTCCCACTCTTTCTGGAACACCTGAGGCGCGTTTGGCGCTTCGAAAGAGACGTCTTTAGTGTAAACACGTTGAATCTGGAACTGCATTTCGTTGGTGCTATGTTCTGACATGTTACAAAATCCTGTGAGTTAGAATTGTGTGGCCGTAAGTTATGCCTGTAATAAGGGATCAAGTCCCTGGCGCCCATCCAGCGCAAAGAGATCATCGCAGCCACCAATGTGCTGCGCATCAATAAAGATCTGTGGCACCGTCGTTCTGCCGCTGCGTTGAATCATCTCTTCACGTTTCACCGCATCCCCATCGATAGGAAGCTCCTGAAACGTCACACCTTTCTGATTCAGCAACGCCTTTGCCCGGTGGCAATAGGGGCAGGTCGCTTTGGTGTAAATCTCAACATTAGCCATGCAGTTACCTCTGCGAATTATTTACCGCGTACCAGCGGCAGGTTTTCACCGCTCCAGCCGCTCACGCCGTCTTTAAGGACAGATACCTGCGTGAAGCCAGCTGCGCTCAGCTGTGCTGCCGGTTCGCCAGCGCTCTGGCCCGTGGCACATACCACAATTATGGGCTGAGACTTATGCTTTTCCAGCTCGCCAAAGCTGCCTTTTTTGATGTCTGCCGCCGCTACATTCAGCGCCCCAGAAATGTGTCCTTTGCGGTAGTCGTCGCGCGAACGAACATCTACCACCACCGCGTCCTCTTTGTTAATCAGACGCGTCGCTTCGCCACGGCTGATAGTTTTTACTTTAGAGAACATACCTTTAACGGTGGTTACAATCACCAGAACGAGTAACACAACCCATGCCAGACTGAGGATGGGGTGATTGCTTGCAAACTGCATAATTTCTTGCATGAGGGGTAACGACTCCAGACCGGGCTAATAAGCTAAAACAAGGGTTCTGAGTATACCTGCGCCACCTCGCATGTACAGTCGCTAAGGGGTCAGAGTTACGATTTGTGCGTCATTTTCCAAAAAAAGTGTTCTAATCGCAAAATTGAGACAAAGTTTATGCTTGTAAGCTGATGGCCGACATGTTTGGAAAAGCAAAACCCGGCCCGGTAAACTGGTAAGCGGCTGTTCATCGTGGAATAATTAGCGACTATGAAGGGAAAAGCGATTGTTTTACCAACAAGGACCTGTCACAACGGCCCAGCGCATCCGTTGTCATCACGCTGGTCCGCACTCTCCCTCAGCCTGCTCTGTGCGGGCGCTCTGTTATTGCCGCCCCTTGCGCACAGTGACGATGACAGCAAATCTCAGTTGAAATCCATTCAGCAGAATATTGCCGAAAAAGAGAAAAGTGTTCAGGCACAAAAACAGCAGCGCAGCAAACTGCTGAATCAGCTGGAAAGCCAGGAAAAAGTGATTGCGCAGGCCAGTCGCCAGTTACGCGAAACCCGCAACAGCCTGAGTGCGCTCGACAACGACATAACCCAACTCAACACCTCCATCGCCCGGCTGGAAAAACAGCAAGCGCAGCAGGAAAAATTGCTGGCACAACAACTTGATGCCGCCTTCCGCCAGGGACAACACAACGGCCTACAGTTATTGCTGGGCGGTGAAGAAGCACAACGCAGTGAACGTATCCTCGCGTATTTCGGCTACCTCAATGCGGCACGCCAAAAGAATATTGATGACCTGAAGCAGACGCAGCAACAGTTAGCGGAACAGCGTCAGGCATTGCAGGACAAACAGCAGCAGCAAAAAAATCTCCTCGCACAGCAGCAGACGCAGCAGGGCAAACTGGAATCCGCCAGTGCGGCACGTAAGAAAACCCTGACGGCCCTGGAAAGTTCGCTGCAAAAAGACCAGGCTGACCTGGTGCAAATGCGCCAGAACGAAAGTCGCCTGCAAGACAAAATTGCCAAAGCGGAACGTGAAGCACGCGAACGCGCCGAGCGTGAGGCTCGCGAGGCGGAGAAAGTCCGTCAGCGTCAGGCACAGGCGAAAGCCAAAGGTTCCAGCTACCAACCTACGCAGAGCGAGCGTGAGCTGATGGCGCGTACCGGTGGGCTTGGCCGTCCCGGCGGCCAGGCTGTCTGGCCGGTGCGTGGACGTGTGGAGCACCGTTTCGGTGAAACCATGCAGGGTGAATTACGCTGGAAAGGTCTGGTGATTGATGCGCCAGAAGGAACCGAAGTGAAAGCCATCGCCGATGGGCGCGTATTAATGGCCGACTGGCTGCAAGGCTACGGTCTGGTTGTGGTGCTCGAACACGGTAAAGGCGATATGAGCCTTTACGGCTACAATCAAAGTGCGCTGGTGAGTGTCGGTGCCCAGGTGAAGGCAGGACAGCCTATTGCCCTGGTAGGTACCAGTGGCGGCCGCGGTACGCCCTCACTCTATTTTGAAATCCGGCGTCAGGGACAGGCCGTAAACCCACTGCCGTGGTTAGGAAGATAAGCTTTGTTTCAACCTCATAAACTCTCTGCCGCCTTGTGCGGCCTGTTTTTGTCACTTTCCGCCCATGCAGGCAAACTCTCCATCGTCATTGACGACTTTGGCTATCGACCAGTCGAAGAGAACAAAGTGTTGCAGATGCCTGCCGCAGTTTCTGTTGCCGTACTACCCAATGCAACCTATGCCCGCGAGATGGCGACAAAAGCTCATCAAAGCGGGCATGAAGTTCTTATCCATCTGCCAATGGCCCCTCTCAGCAAGCAGCCATTGGAGAAGGATACGCTCACCCCGGAGATGTCCAGTGCGGAAATTGAACGCATTATTCGTGATGCCGTTGGTAAAGTGCCCTACGCGGTAGGCCTGAACAACCATATGGGCAGCAAGATGACCTCAAGTCTGCCGGGAATGCAGAAAGTGATGCAGATACTGAATCACTATAACTTTTACTTTCTGGATAGCATGACCATCGGCAATAGCCAGTCAATTCCCGCAGCGCAGGGTACCCATGTTAAGGTGCTGAAACGTCGGGTATTTCTTGATGACAGCCAGAATGATGCCGCTATTCGCCAGCAATTCACCCGCGCAGTAAAACTGGCGCAGCGTGATGGCTATGCTATTGCGATCGGGCACCCTCATCCCAATACGGTGCGGGTCCTGCAACAAATGCTGCCAACCTTACCTGCCGATATCACCCTGGTAAGACCCAGCCAGTTGCTGAATGAGCCACTGCATCCGGGTACCACAATGCCACCGACCAAAACACAACCTGAGCCACAGCCGCACTTCCGGGCGCCTGGCATCTGTAAGGTCAGCAAACCATTGGCTCCGGTGCCGCAGAGTCGGGCTGTTGATATATTGGAAGAAAGTATTGTTGAAAGCCCACTCATCGATTCGCTTAAGCAGCTTTTTTAATAAAACCCGGCCTGAACGCCGGGTAATCACCTAATCCCAACTCAGCACCACTTTGCCTGAGTGACCGGAACGCATCTCGTCAAACCCTAGCTGGAAGTCATCAACAGGGAAACGGTGGGTGATAACTGGCGTCAGATCGAGACCGGATTGAATCAACGCCGCCATTTTATACCAGGTTTCGAACATCTCTCGTCCGTAAATACCTTTGATAAACAGTCCTTTGAAGATTACCAGGTTCCAGTCGATCGCCATCTCACCCGGCGGAATGCCAAGCAGCGCAATACGTCCACCGTGATTCATCACTTCCAGCATGCTACGAAACGCCGGAGGCGCGCCGGACATCTCCAGCCCAACATCAAAGCCTTCAGTCATACCGAGGGATACCATCACGTCACGCAGATTCTCCTGTGCAACGTTGACAGCGCGTGTGACACCCATTTTGCGTGCCAGATCGAGGCGATATTCGTTGATGTCTGTGATCACCACATTGCGTGCACCGACATGTTTGCATACCGCAGCAGCCATGATGCCAATTGGCCCGGCACCGGCAATCAACACATCCTCGCCCACTAAATCAAACGACAAGGCGGTATGTACGGCATTACCGAATGGGTCAAAAATCGCCGCCAGTTCATCGGAGATATTGTCGGGGATTTTGAAGGCGTTAAAGGCGGGAATGACCAGATACTCGGCGAAGCACCCCTGGCGATTCACCCCAACGCCGATGGCGTTGCGGCACAGGTGAGTACGCCCGGCCCGACAATTACGGCAGTGGCCACAGGTGATATGCCCTTCACCCGACACGCGATCGCCGATCGTGAAGCCTTTCACTTCCTGGCCGATAGCCACCACTTCCCCGACATATTCATGGCCGGTGATCATCGGTACCGGGATGGTTTTACGCGACCAGTCGTCCCAGTTGTAGATGTGAATATCAGTACCGCAGATGGCGGTTTTCCGGATTTTTATCAGCAGATCGTTATGACCGGGTTCAGGGATCGGCGCATCGGTGATCATCCAGATGCCTTCTTCTGCTTTTAATTTCGCGAGTGCTTTCATTGCCGGCTCCTCAGACGATAACGCCCAACTGCTGACCAATACGAGTGAAGGCCGCTACCGCATGTTCCAGTTGCGCCTGGGTATGACCCGCTGAAATTTGGGTACGGATACGCGCCTGGCCTCTAGGCACCACCGGATAGAAGAAACCCGTCACGTAGATCCCTTCTTGTTGCAGCAAACGGGCAAACTCCTGCGCGACTTTTGCCTCCCCAAGCATCACCGGAATGATGGCGTGGTCGGCACCAGCCAGGGTAAACCCGGCGGCGGTCATTTTCTCCCGGAAATAGCGCGCGTTTTCCCACAGACGCTGGCGCAATCCATCACCTTCACTGAGGATTTCCAGAACTCGCAACGACGCAGCGACAATGGCCGGGGCCAGTGAGTTGGAGAACAGATAAGGGCGTGAGCGCTGACGCAGCCATTCAACGACCTCTTTTTTCGCGGCAACATACCCCCCGGACGCCCCACCAAGCGCTTTACCCAGCGTCCCGGTCAAAATATCGATGCGATCCATTACCTGACAATATTCATGAGTGCCGCGACCACTGGCCCCGACAAAGCCAACCGCATGTGAATCATCCACCATTACCAGCGCATCAAACTCATCCGCCAGATCGCAAATACCCTGCAAGTTGGCAATCACGCCGTCCATTGAGAACACCCCATCGGTGGCAATCAGGATATGACGCGCACCGTTGTCGCGTGCATCCTCCAGCCGGGCGCGCAGTTCGTTCATATCGTTGTTGGCATAGCGGTAGCGCTGCGCTTTGCACAGGCGAACACCATCAATGATTGAGGCATGATTAAGCGCATCCGAAATAATGGCATCTTCCGCATCCAACAAGGTTTCAAACAGGCCGCCATTCGCGTCAAAGCAGGAGGAAAAGAGAATAGCGTCTTCCATGCCGAGGAACTCAGCCAGCTTACGTTCCAATAGCTGATGGATGTCCTGAGTTCCACAGATAAAGCGCACTGAAGCCATGCCGAAACCGTGTGTATCCATTCCCTCTTTGGCGGCCTGAATTAACGCCGGATGATTCGCCAGCCCCAGATAATTATTGGCGCAAAAATTGATGACCGGCTGACCGTTGCCAACATTGATTTCTGCCTGTTGTGGCGAGGTAATCGTGCGTTCCTGTTTGAACAATCCATCCTGACGCGTTGTCTCAAGTTGTTGACGGATTTGCGAATAAAATCGACTGGACATGATTCTGCTCCTCATATAGCAAAATTTTGGCACATATTACTGATAGAAAAGCGCATCAACGACATTTCAGCCGATGAAATCTCCATTTTGCAGCATAGTTCACGCTGCGAACGTGAAATATGACGGCCTTCCGGAGTCATCTGGCTGCCTGCTGCGGGCTGAAATGTTATGATGTTAGGTATTAGTGCGTGAAACCTCCTGTTTCACCCCAACTGTTTAAAGGCAAAGCACATGATTATCGTAACGGGTGGCGCTGGCATGATTGGCAGCAACATCGTCAAGGCGTTGAACGATCGCGGTCATACTGACATTCTGGTGGTGGATAATCTGAAAGATGGCACCAAATTCGTGAACCTGGCGGATCTGGACATCTCTGATTACATGGATAAAGAGGAATTCCTCACCTACATCATGTCCGGTGAAGATCTGGGGCCGATTGAAGCGGTGTTCCACGAAGGTGCCTGCTCAGCCACCACCGAGTGGGACGGCAAATACATGATGGACAACAACTATCAGTATTCCAAAGATCTGCTGCACTTCTGCCTGGAACGCGAAATCCCCTTCCTGTACGCCTCTTCTGCCGCCACATACGGCGGTCGTAACGACAACTTTATCGAAGAGCGTCAATACGAGCAGCCGCTCAACGTTTATGGCTACTCGAAAATGTTGTTTGACCACTACGTGCGCCAGATTCTGCCGGAAGCGGATTCGCCGGTGTGCGGCTTCCGTTACTTCAATGTGTACGGCCCGCGTGAAGGCCATAAAGGCAGCATGGCAAGCGTAGCATTCCACCTCAACACGCAAATCAGCAACGGCGAAAATCCGAAGCTGTTTGAAGGCAGCGATACTTTCCGTCGCGATTTTATCCATGTTGATGACGTGGCTGCGGTGAACCTGTGGTGCTGGGAAAATGGTATCTCCGGCATTTACAACTGCGGTACCGGCCGTGCGGAGTCCTTCCAGGAAGTGGCGGACGCGGTGCTGAAATTCCATCAGCAGGGCGAGATCGAATACATCCCGTTCCCGGACAAGCTGAAAGGCCGCTATCAGGCCTACACCCAGGCAGATCTGACCAGGCTCCGTGCGGCGGGTTATGACAAGCCGTTCAAAACCGTGGCCCAGGGGGTTGCGGAATATATGGTGTGGCTGAACCGTAACGCATAAGGGATCCGGCAGCAGCGATGAAAATTCTGGTTATTGGCCCCTCCTGGGTCGGCGATATGATGATGTCGCAAAGTCTCTATCGCACGCTCAAGGCTGAGCATCCTGAGGCTGTTATTGATGTTATGGCACCCGCCTGGTGCCGACCGCTGCTGTCACGTATGCCGGAAGTCAATCAGGCGCTGGCGATGCCACTCGGTCATGGTGCCCTGGCGCTGGGCGAACGTCGTCGGCTGGGCAAAACCTTACAGGCGAGTGGCTACGATCGCGCTTATGTGCTGCCGAACTCCTTCAAGTCAGCGCTGGTACCGTTTTTTGCCGGAATCAAACGCCGTACTGGCTGGCGTGGTGAGCTGCGTTACGGCGTATTGAATGATGTGCGGGTGCTGGATAAAGCAGCGTTTCCGTTAATGGTTCAGCGTTATGTGGCGTTGGGCTACGACAAACCTGTGCCATCTGCGCAGCAGCTACCGCAGCCATTGTTGTGGCCGCAGCTCAGAGTTGAAGACGATGAGAAACGCATGACGGCCGCCCAGTTTGGACTTTCTGCCGATCGTCCTGTCATTGGCTTTTGCCCCGGCGCTGAGTTTGGTCCGGCAAAACGCTGGCCACATTATCATTATGCTGCGTTGGCGGAACAACTCATCAGCGAAGGCTATCAGGTGGTGCTGTTCGGTTCGGCTAAAGATCGCGAAACCGGCGATACCATTGTGCAGACCCTGCCGGAAGCCGCACGCCATCACTGTAAAAACCTTGCGGGTGATACCCAATTGGAGCAGGCGGTCATTCTGCTGGCGCACTGTGCTGCGGTGGTGAGCAATGATTCCGGATTGATGCATATTGCCGCTGCGCTCAATCGCCCGCTGGTCGCGTTGTACGGGCCAAGCAGCCCTGACTTCACGCCGCCATTGTCACATCAGGCGCGAGTCATTCGCCTGATCACCGGCTATCACAAAGTCCGGAAAGGGGATGCCGCAGAAGGTTATCACCAGAGTCTGATAGATATTCAACCGATGCGCGTGCACCAAGAATTAAGCGCTTTGCTAACTGCGGCGCAGGAGTAAACATGCACGTCCTGATTGTGAAAACGTCCTCAATGGGCGACGTACTGCACACCCTGCCTGCATTGACCGATGCCATGCAGGCCATTCCCGGCATTCGTTTTGATTGGGCGGTGGAAGAAAACTTTGCCCAAATTCCAGCATGGCATCCTGCCGTGGATAAAGTCATGCCGGTCGCCATCCGCCGCTGGCGCAAGCATTGGTTTGGCAGCCAGCAACGTGAAGAACGCGTGTTATTTAAACGTGAGTTGCAGTCACGTCAGTACGATGTGGTGATTGATGCGCAAGGGTTGATCAAAAGCGCAGCGTTGGTCACTCGCCTGGCAAAAGGCGTGAAGCACGGACAGGACAGCCGCAGCGCTCGCGAACCCTTCGCCAGTTGGTGGTATGACAAACGCCATGAAATCAATAAACAGCAGCACGCGGTAGAACGTACTCGTGAACTGTTCGCGAAAAGCCTCGGTTATGAAAAACCAACCACGCAGGGTGACTATGCGATCGCCGGACATTTCCTGAGTTCACTGCCGCAAGATGCGCATCAGTATCTGGTGTTTTTACACGCGACGACGCGCGACAATAAACATTGGCCGGAAGCACACTGGCGCGAGCTTATTAAATTGGTGCAACCAACCGGTCTGCGCGTGAAATTACCCTGGGGTGCCGAACATGAGCATCAGCGCGCGTTGCGTCTGGCGGAAGGTTTTGACCATGTTGAGGTGCTGCCACGTCTGACACTGGAGCAGGTGGCTCGCCAGTTGGCAGGAGCATGCGCTGTGGTTTCCGTTGATACCGGGTTGAGCCATCTTACGGCAGCATTGGATCGCCCGAACATTACCCTGTATGGCCCAACGGATCCGGGGCTGATTGGTGGATATGGGAAGAATCAGATGGCGCTTGTTTCTCCAACCAGAGCATTGGGTGATTTGGTAGCCGATGAAGTAATGGCACATCTTCAGACTGTAATAGCGGAAGACGCAAAATGAATTATGTTCTGATCTATCTGATGCTGCTGCCATTGCAGTACATGATGAAACTTTTTAAAAAACCCACCGGAAAAAGTTTAGTCATCCAGACAGCGAAGATCGGCGATTTTATTAATATAACACCGATGTTGCGTGCGTTAGGCCAATCTGACGTTTTAATCAGCCGCGCTGTAGAGCCTTTGGTACGTCATGATGACACCATCGCCCATTACTATCTGATTGAAGACGCAAAGCGCAGCTTATGGAGCAAACTTTGTCTGGCGTTTACCCTGATGAATCGCTACGACAATGTTTATCTGACACAGCCGAATAGTGTTAATCTGTTCTTCGCGTCATTATGCAATGCGCCAAATAAGCAATTTTTACTGACCTATGTTCGTAAGTCCTACCATAAAGTGTTTTATCGTAGCGCGACGGGCATCGTTGAGCATACCAGGCAGAGTTTGACGCTGGATAGCTACCTGAAACTCATTAATCGGGATTATCGCTATACCGATTTTCCCAAACATGCCACCTCGCCTTTGTATGTTCCGACCACGATTCCCTTGCCGCTTAGTACTCCCGTACAAGGTATAAAGATTGGCATCAGTATCTCTGCCGGAAATAAAGCCAAGACTATCCCTGCTGCCATCTGGGCTCAGATCATTGAGTCATTGTCCTCCCTACCTTGTACGTTTTATGTTTTTGGACCTCCGGCGGAACAACCCTGGCTGGATGAATTATTAACGCTGACTGCTGACAAAAAAAACATTATCAGCCTGATTGGTCAGCTGAATTTAGAAGATGTGCCCTGGGCTATCTCACAGATGGACTTTTACATCGCATCTGATTCGGGAAATGCCTATATTGCCGATGCTCAGCAAGTTCCGGTAATTATGTTCTATGGCCCCTGTGAAATCAGAGAGCAGCGTCCGGTATATCGCGTCTTGTTTATTGGACCCGACAACATTGAAGCCTCAACCTTTGTCTTCGCCACTCGATTTAAATTTGAACAGCCCGCCGAAGTTCTGTTTGGTCTGAATGAAGATAAGATTATGAAAATTAGCAAATTTATTGAAAATAGTCAGGGGTAGTACAGCATAATGGCAACACACCTTCATACTGAGGCCGTCCAGCAAAGCGAAACACTGCTTAACACGCTGCCTCACAACGACGAATCGGTTATACATGTTGCATTTGGCATTAATCATAACTATGCCAGAGGAATGGGTATTACCCTCTTTTCATTGCTAAAGCACCATCCCACTACGGCTTTTCATATTCATATATTTACCGATACATTAGCTGATGATGATATTGATCGCCTGAAGCAATTGGCCGGTAACCAGCCGCTCGCCATAACACTCCATCTTTTCAATGACAGTTGGCTGGAAAAGCTGCCCGTAGTCGGACGCTATCCAAAGAGTATTTATTATCGGTTCCTGATTCCGGAAACTGTCGCTCGCTATAGCGATCGTGTTTTCTACCTTGATGCCGATACATTAGTGGTGGGAGATTACTCTCCGCTATTCACGCTGGATATCAGCCATGTCATCCTGTGTGCCAGTAATGACACCGTACGTGCACGCCAGAATCAATGTCCGAAGCTGGGCCTTAAACAAGGCAATTATTTTAACTCTGGTTTTATGTTGATCAATATCCCGCGTTGGCTGGCGAATGACACCACCCAGAAAATAATAGATTTATTAGTTGCTCAGGGTGCAAATTTTGGATTCCCCGACCAGGACGCATTAAACATTCTTCTGGAAAATGACACCCTGATATTGCCGGATAAATACAATTTTATTTACGACATCATTGCGAACAAGGTCTGGCATAATTTTAGCACCCCTAATGATACTGTCATGATCCACTACACTGGAAAATGCAAACCCTGGCATGCATGGAGCGGCGGTAATCTTTCACATCTTTATTTAGATTATTATCGTTTATCTCCCTGGTCATCACTGCATCTTGATAAACCTCGTCATCATAAAGAGATGAAACGTTTTGCCAGGATAAAATTCCATAAAAAAGAGTACGCTGCCAGTCTCTTCTGGATGATTAATTATATTAAACATAAATTTTTTAAATAAGAATGATGATGCGCATTGCTGAAATTTCTAAACTCATGAAAACTGAACAGGGAAGAGGGATAGTATTTTATTCTCTCACAATAATCTCGATGGCATTTTTCTTTGTCTCCGGAGAGATTTCCCGCAACGCCTATTACATGCTTACCTACATCTCGTTTTTTAGCTTCGCCTGGCTGGTGTGGCGCGAGAAAAAACTCTATTTTTACTGGATACCTACCCTGGTCCTACTTTTAGGCCTGAGTAAGTGGGTTTGGGCAATCACAACGATTAACCACCAGTTACCACTGATTGCTGAACACTATAAAATCAGTGGAAAAAGAATGATTCTGGGGGCGTTTGTCATTTACTGCGTCTATCGTCTGTCTCCTGAATGGCGATTGCCTGCCCGTCTGGTCCAGGTTGGGACGTTGATTTTGTGTCTCACGATTTTCGTTGTAGCCTGTATTGGGATTGAACAAGTTATCCATACCGGAGAACGCCCTAAAATTAATTCAGATGCGGCAACCTCTGGGGCTTACATGTTCACAGTGCTTTCGCTGGTGACCTTGTGGTCTCTCCGCCGTGTTTTTCCCCGACATTACGCCGCGCCATATTTTATCACCCTGGTTGTCTCCTTTATTTTACTCGGCGTTACCCAAACGCGTTCCGCTATTTTATTGTTCAGCCTGTTCTGCATTGCCAGTATGTTGCATCACATTGTGACCACCCCCGGGCGTTCACGATTGATTTGGCTGGGCATTTTTTCAGCCATCCTGCTTACCGGTATTTTTAGCCTCAGCAAATACTCAGACCAACTATTTGACCGCGTAGAGACGGTTAAAACAGAGGTTCAGCAATATTCCGCAGGGGATCCGAGCACCTCAATTGGTGGACGATTTGGCATGTGGCAGGCAGGATTATGGGCCTTCACGCAGCATCCGTGGGGGCAAAGTGCCGACACGCGCAGTCTGGAAACGAAAGAATGGCTGGATAAACATCAGCCGAAAAATGAAATCGCCTATCTCAATATTCAATACCATACCCACAACGATCTCGTTGAGAGCTTTTCATTGCAAGGCATCGTTGGCGGGATGATCATGCTGGGCTTTTTTCTTGGTTTATTGCTGGTGCCGTTATTTGGTAAATCTCCGCGCTACGAAGCTTTATTATTAGCTATCCCGGTTATCTATTTTAGTATGGGCGACTCGCAATTTTATAACCGAGAATCTCCCTACTTCATTCTTCTGGTGTGGGGATATTTTATGATGACGCGACAGGTAAAAACCGAGCATTCTAGGCACCATGATTAAACACGAGCGATGAAAGAAAGTATGCCCTTCCCTCTCCTCTCCATCATCACCCCAATGTACAACGCCGGGGTGATGCTGGACTCTTTTATGCAATCACTGCTGACGCAGACGCTGACCAATCTGGAGATCATCATTGTCAATGATGGTTCTACCGATGGCTCCGGTGAGCGTGCTGATGTTTATGCACAGCAGCACGCACAGGTGAGGGTAATCCATCAACCGAATGGTGGTGTATCGCGCGCGCGAAACGCGGGTCTGGCCGTAGCACGCGGCAAGTATGTGACTTTTCCAGACGCCGATGACACCATGAATCCGACGATGTATCAGACCTTAGTCGAAATGGCTGAAAGTGATAACCTCGATGCCGCCCAGTGCAATGCTGAATGGTTCTTTCAAGCCAGCCAACTTATCAAGCCGTTGATACCCCATGACCGGTTAAGGTCCACCGAAGTACTGCGTGGTCCGGAATGGTTAAATCGGGCGCTGAAGACCCATCGCTATATGCATGTTGTTTGGCTGGGTATTTATCGTCGCGAGTTAATTGAACAACTACAGTTGTATTTTGCACCCGGGTTACATCATCAGGATATTCCCTGGACGACGGAATTCATGCTCAACGCTCAACGTGTACGCTACACCGATCGCGTGCTTTATCGTTATTACATGCACGATAGTTCTGTCAGCAATCGCAAGCGCACGGGTGAAAAGAATGTGGCCTATCAACGCCATTACCTGAAAATTGCCCAAATGCTGGAGGAGATCAATGCCCGCTACCAGCATAAAGTGACAATCTACCCGACGTTTCATTATCAGATTACGCACGAAGCGTTGAGCGTCTGCCATAGTATTCGCCGTGAACCCGATGCGGGTGCGCGCCAGGCGATCATTCATGACATCTTCGCGACCCAAACGCATAGGCGTATGCTGCGTAATGCGCGTGGCATCCGGCAATGGTATCAGTTGCTGTTGTGGTTAAGTCGTCTTTATCGCTGGCGTAAGAAATAAGCGCCGCGCCTGGCTTTCACCCCTGGTGGGTTTGCCCTACAATCAGCTCACTGAATTTTGAGATCATTTAGTATGGCAAGCCCGATTCCAGACCACTTTTCACCCCAAAATATTCTGCTGATAAAGCTGCGCCATCATGGCGATATGCTGCTGACCACGCCGGTGATCAATGCACTTCGCCAACGTTACCCACAAGCCAATATTGACGTCCTGTTGTATAAAGAAACGCGCCCAATGCTGGAAGCTCATCCGGCCATTCGGCAACTGCACATCATCGATCGCAACTGGAAAAAGGAAGGCGGCTGGCAGAAATTCCGCCATGAAGTTGCGTTGATTTCTGCTGTACGCGCGTGCCATTACGATCTGGTGATTAATCTGGCGGATCAGTGGCGTAGCGCCATTCTCACCAAACTTTCTGGTTCCCCGTTTCGTATTGGTTTCGCCTTTCACAAGCGCGATAGCGCCATCTGGCGCTGGTGCCATAACCTGCTGGTGAGTACCGATGATCACGGTAATCTCCACACCGTTGAACAAAATATGTCGGCACTGTCCCCTCTCGGCATCACCGCGGCAGGGGCCAAAGCGTCTATGCATTTCAGCGCCGCCGACCAGCAAAAAGTGCAGGAAATATTAGCCCGGCAACAGGTCAATGCACCTTATGTGGTAGTGCAACCCACTTCACGCTGGGAATTCAAATGCTGGGATGATGAAAAAGTCGCGCAGTTAATCGACGCTCTGGCCGCAGACGGTCATACCGTGGTGCTGACCTCCGCCCCGGATAAAAAAGAGTTGGCGATGATTGAACGTATCCGGTCCTTGTGTCAGAGCGACAATGTCGTATCACTCGCCGGTCAATTCTCTTTGCCACAACTGGCGGCACTGATCGCCAAAGCCCGATTGTTTATTGGTGTCGATTCCGCGCCGATGCATATGGCTGCCGCGCTTGATACGCCCTGCCTGGCGCTGTTTGGCCCCACTAAGCTACAGTTCTGGCGTCCCTGGGGCGATAATAATCGCATTATCTGGGCCGGTGATTACGGCCCCCTGCCCGACCCGGACTCCATCGACACCAAAACGCACCAGCGCTACTTAGCGATCATCCCGGTTGCCGATGTGGTCGCCGCGGCAAGGAGTTTTTTGCATGACTAAGCTACGCCTGGCAATTGTCCGGCAGAAGTATCGTCCGGACGGCGGGGCCGAGCGCTTTATTTCGCGCGCGCTGGAAGCACTGGACAGCGAGCAACTGGACCTCAATATCATTACTCGCAGCTGGCAAGGCACGCCAAACCCGGCCTGGCATCTGCACATTTGCAATCCGACCAAATTTGGCCGTGTCTCGCGTGAGCGTGGCTTTGCCGTGGCCGCCCGCGCCTGCTGGGAACGGGAAAAGTTTGATATTGTGCAGAGCCACGAGCGTATTGCGGGTTGCGATATCTTTCGCGCAGGCGATGGCGTGCATCGTGTCTGGCTGGAGCAACGCGCGCGTATTGTCTCATCATGGCAGCGCCTGAGCGCCTCGCTTAGCCCTTATCATCGCTACGTATTACAGGCCGAACGCGAAATGTTCAATGCACCGTCGCTGAAAGCGGTAATCTGTAATTCAGAGATGGTAAAGCAGGATATTTTGCGTTGTTTCTCGTTAGATGCCAGCAAGATCCATGTCATTCACAACGCTATTGATAGCCAACGTTTTCAACCGGCTACCGCAGCACAGCGCGACATATCACGCCAGCAGCTCCGGCTGCCGCAGAACGCGACGGTGATGATTTATGTTGGCTCCGGTTTTGAACGCAAAGGCTTAAAAGCGGCAATTGAAGCCGTTGCGCGCAGCGATCGCTTCCTGGTTGTCGTCGGCCAGGACAAGCAGATGACGCGTTATCAGCAGCTGGCTAACCAACTGAATTGTCTGGATCGCCTGAGATTTGTTGGTGTGCAGCAGGACGTGCAGCCTTTCTATCATGCTGCCGATGCCTTGCTGCTGCCAACACTCTATGATCCTTTTCCGAATGTGGTGCTGGAAGCCATGGCCTGCGGGTTGGCGGTGATCACCAGTACCGGTTGCGGCGGCGCTGAATTCATTCAGGCTGGTCAGGAAGGCTTCGTATGTGATGCTTTGGATATCAAAGCGTTGAATGAAGCCGTGCTGGCAATTCCATCACTTTCGCAGAACTCCGCACTGGGTGAGGCCGCACGCCGCAGAATTGAACCTTATGGTCCACAACGACTGGCACAAGCGCTGACCTCGCTTTACCAGCAAGTGCTTAAGCCTGTTTGACGAAGGGGTATGAGCAGGCGTCAGGTTTCTGATAACATGCCGTCATCTTGATTTCTTATGCTTTTTGACGCGAACCTGTCGTAACGATAACTATGACGATTCTATACACAGCCCTGCTCTACCTGATCCAGCCTCTTATCTGGCTGCGCCTGTGGCTGCGCGGTCGAAAAGCCCCGGCGTATCGCAAACGCTGGGCGGAGCGCTATGGCTATTGCAGTGGAAAAGTTGAGCCGAACGGCATTGTGCTGCATTCAGTTTCGGTGGGAGAAACCCTCGCTGCGGTGCCGCTGGTGCGCGCGCTACGCCATCGCTACCCGACACTGCCGATTACCGTGACCACCATGACACCCACCGGTTCAGAACGTGCACAATCGGCGTTTGGCAAAGATGTGCATCACGTTTATCTGCCTTACGATCTGCCGGGTGCCATCAATCGTTTCCTTGATACGGTCAATCCCAGACTGGTGATCATCATGGAAACCGAGCTGTGGCCCAACATTATCCGTATTCTGCATCAGCGTCAGATCCCGTTAGTGATTGCCAATGCGCGTCTCTCGGAACGCTCCGCGAAAGGCTACAAAAAGCTGGGCGGCTTTATGCGCGACCTGCTGCAACGCATCACTTTGATTGCGGCGCAGAATCAGGAAGATGGCGACCGTTTTCTCAGCCTCGGGCTAAAACGTTCACATCTGGCGGTCACCGGTAGCCTGAAGTTTGATATCTCAGTTACGCCGGAGCTGGCAGCTAAAGCTGTCACGCTACGTCGCCAGTGGGCACCGCGTCGCCCGGTGTGGATTGCCACCAGCACCCACGATGGTGAAGAAGCGATTGTGCTGGATGCGCATCGCCGTCTGTTGGCGCAATTTCCCGACCTGCTGCTGATTCTGGTACCGCGCCATCCGGAACGTTTTAAAGATGCCTGTGAACTGACGCAGAAGCGTGGTTTCAGTTTTACGCTACGCAGCAGCGGCGAGATCCCTTCCAGTGCTACGCAGGTGGTGATTGGCGATACCATGGGTGAACTGATGTTGTTGTACGGGATTGCCGATCTGGCCTTTGTCGGCGGCAGCCTGGTGGAACGTGGCGGTCATAACCCGCTCGAACCCGCCGCCCATGCGATTCCGGTACTGATGGGCCCGCATATCTGGAACTTCAAAGATATCTGCGCCAGGCTGCAACAGGCGGAAGGGCTGATTACCGTGACCGATGTGGTGTCACTGGAGAAAGAAGTCGCCAATCTACTACAGGATGATGACTATCGTCGCTACTATGGTCGCCACGCCGTTGACGTACTGCATCAAAATCAGGGTGCATTACAGCGTCTGCTACATTTACTCGAACCCCATTTGCCACCGCGAGCACACTAATGTCGCAACGCCAACGTCTCTCCGTGGTGATGATCGCCAAAAATGAAGCGGAACTGCTGCCGGAGGCATTGGCTTCCGTCAGTTGGGCGGATGAGATCGTGGTGCTGGATTCCGGTAGCCATGATGCAACCGCTGAGGTTGCTCGTCAGCATGGCGCTCAGGTGTACCAGGCGGAAGCCTGGGCAGGATTTGGCAAACAACGTCAGCGCGCACAAGCCAGGGCCAGTGGCGATATGATTTTGATGATCGATGCCGATGAGCGCGTTACCCCGCCGCTACGCCACGCCATCGAGCAGGTGTTGGCGCAGCCTCCTGCCGCTACCGTCTACAGCCTGAACCGCAGCAACCTGTTTCTTGGTCGCTTTATGCGGCACAGCGGTTGGTATCCCGATCGCGTGATGCGCCTGTATCCGCGCCACCTGAACTACAACGATAATCTGGTGCATGAGTCGCTGGAAACGCAAGGTGCCCCGGTCGTCAGGCTGGAGGGGGATTTACAACATCTGACCTGCCGCGATTTGGTGGTGTTCCAGCGCAAACAGTTGAACTACGCTGAAGCCTGGGCTCAGGAGCGCTTTCAGCGCGGCAAACGCTGCGGAATTTTCTCCATCTTCAGTCACACGCTTGGGGCATTTCTGAAAACCTTGCTGCTGCGTGCGGGTTTCCTTGATGGTAAACAAGGCTGGATTCTGGCTGTGGTTAACGCGCAGTACACCTTCAATAAATATTCGGCGCTGTGGGCGCTGCATCACACCTCAACACAAGGCCGCGTATGAGCACCAAAGCGATTTATCCCGGCACCTTCGATCCCATTACTCTCGGTCATCTGGATATCGTCACACGCGCTGCCCGGATGTTCGACCACATCGTGCTGGCAATTGCCGCCAGTCCGAGTAAAAAGCCGCTGTTCAGCCTGGATGAACGTGTTGATCTGGCACGCCAGGTCACGGCGCATCTGGGAAATGTTGAGGTGATCGGCTTCAGCGATTTGATGGCGAATTTCGCCAAGGCTCAACAGGCGAATGTGTTGGTGCGTGGCCTGCGTGCTGTCTCCGACTTCGAATATGAGCTACAGCTGGCACATATGAATCGCCATCTGCTGCCTGACCTCGAAAGCGTGTTTCTGATGCCATCCGAAGGTTTCTCGTTTGTTTCATCTTCGCTGGTAAAAGAAGTGGCACGTCACCAGGGCGACGTGCAGGCATTTCTGCCTGCCGTGGTACATCAGGCACTGCTGAGTAAGTTAGCGCAGCCTTAATGCTGGCAGCGTGGACACCAGAAGGTGCTGCGTTGCCCATGCTTGCCACTGACGATTGGCGTGCCGCAGGCACGACACGGCTCACCGGCCCGACCATAAACCTGTAATTCCTGGGCAAAATAGCCTGGCTTGCCGTCGGTTTGCAGAAAATCACGCAGCGTCGTGCCGCCCTGCTCAATCGAGCGTAACAATACTGCCTTGATGGTATTGGCCAAGAGCGTCGCTTCAGTCTGGCTCAGGCTCATCGCCGGACGATCAGGGATGATCCCGGCAGTAAACAGCGATTCGCTGGCGTAAATGTTTCCCACGCCCACGACCACTTTGTTATCCATCAGCCATTGTTTGATCACCGTGCGTTTACCGCGAGATTTTTCAAACAGATAGTCGCCATCAAATTCGTCGCTGAGCGGTTCCGGACCGAGATGCGCCAGCACGCTACTGCCCGCCAGGTCATGGGCCCACAGCCAGGCACCAAAGCGACGCGGATCGGTATAACGCAACACTTTGCCGTTACTCATCACCAAATCAACATGGTCATGCTTAGCTGGTGGCAGTTCGCCGGGAAGCATGCGCAGGCTACCGGACATGCCGAGATGAATGATAATCCAGCCATGCGGCAACTCCAGCAGCAGATATTTCGCACGACGCTGTACACTCAGAACCAGCTGGTCGCTTAGCGCGTGGATTTCGCTGGAAACAGGCCAGCGCAAGCGGGAATTGCGCACGACGGCGTGCAGAATGGTTTCGCCCACTAAATGGGGTTCTATGCCGCGTCGGCTGGTTTCTACCTCGGGTAATTCAGGCATCTCATCTCCTCAACGAACCGCAGAAACAAAAAACCCGGCCGAAGCCGGGTTTTTCGCAGAACACTAAAATTACTTAATTTTAGCTTCTTTGTAGATCACATGCTGACGTACAACCGGATCGAACTTTTTCAGTTCCAGTTTCTCAGGTTTAGTACGTTTGTTCTTCGTGGTGGTATAGAAGTGACCTGTACCAGCAGAGGAAACCAGCTTGATCTTCTCACGAATACCTTTAGCCATGATTCAGTTCCTTAGTACTTCTCACCACGGGCGCGGATTTCGGCCAGAACCGTATCGATGCCCTTCTTATCAATAACACGCATACCTTTAGCAGATACACGCAGAGTAACGAAGCGCTTCTCGCTCTCAACCCAGAAACGGTGTGAGTGCAGGTTCGGCAGGAAACGGCGTTTCGTCGCGTTCAATGCGTGGGAACGGTTGTTACCGGTCACCGGACGCTTTCCAGTTACCTGGCAGACTCGTGACATGTCTATTCTCCAAAAATCAAATCAGCTCGAGCTTTAAAAACTAGGTTTTGGCCGCCTCGTCAGGCCTTAGCCCGCCCAGGCGAGTTCCATGTGAACCCGCTAAGCTGGCCCAAACGCCAAACCCGAGATTCTCAAAGGTGGCGTAGTATACGCCGGTCAGCGCTGGTGCTCAAGTCCCGAACAAATAAAGATCCCTATGGATCGCGCAAAAACACACCGTTTCCGCCGGTTTCGTCACCAGAATTACAGCCAGCCACGCTCGGCAAAGGACGTAAACTCGCCATGACCGATCACCAGATGATCAAGCAGTCGGATATTCAGCAGTGTACAAGCCTTGCTGATTCTTTGGGTAATTTCCCGGTCAGCGCGGCTGGGTTCGGCAATGCCTGAAGGGTGATTGTGTGCCAGAATCACTGCCGCCGCATTGAGTTTTAGCGCTTCACGCACAATTTCGCGCGGATGGACTTCCACGCTGTTTATCGAGCCGGAAAACATTTTTTGCGCCTGTAAAACGCGGTGCTGATTGTCGAGAAACAGCGCCATAAAAATTTCCCGTTCCTGATGCGCCAACACGCTTTGCAGGTAGTGGCGTGTCACCTGCGGGTTTTCCATCACGTTTTCACGCGCCAACTGGCTGGCAAAGAAACGCCTTGCTGTCTCAGCCACCGCCTGAAGCTGAGTAATCTTGGCTACCCCTACGCCTTTAGTATCCGCCAACTGCTCCTGGTTGGCGCTCAAGACATCATACAGTGAGCCAAATTTATTCAGCATCTGTCGCGCCAGTGCCATAACGCTGACGCCGTAGGAACCGGTACGTAAAAAAATCGCCAGCAGCTCCTCATCATTCAGCGCTTCAGCGCCCTTCGACGCCAGTTTCTCTCTTGGTGCCAGTTCCATGATTACGCCCTCTTCCCTGCGTTGCGGCCATCCTGAACCAGCAACGTGGTGAAATCCAGCCAGTTTATGGGGTTTTCAGAGCCGCCTCGCAAAGGTCGCAACCCGTGAAAATGGCGCGAGTGGTTTTTGTGGTAAAGTTGCGTTATCTGCCGCGCCTGGCGCGGCAATCTGCGTTGAACCGAGGCGATTGAAAATGACGGGATTAGCCGGAAAAAAAGTTCTGCTGGGCGTAAGTGGCGGCATTGCAGCCTATAAAGCACCGGAACTGGTAAGACGATTGCGCGATCGCGGTGCCGATGTGCGTGTGATGATGACCGAAGCGGCCAAAGCGTTTATTACGCCCCTCAGCCTCCAGGCCGTATCGGGGTATCCGGTATTTGACGATCTGCTTGACCCGGCAGCCGAAGCCGCAATGGGCCACATTGAGCTGGCGAAATGGGCAGACCTGATTTTGCTGGCACCGGCTACCGCTGACCTGATTGCCCGCGTCACCGCTGGCATGGCGAACGATCTGGTGACCACAACCTGTCTGGCAACCGCGGCCCCGATTGCCATCGTGCCTGCCATGAATCAGCAAATGTATCGTGCTGCCATTACGCAGGAGAACCTGCAACGCCTGCATGCGCGTGGTGTGTTGATTTGGGGACCAGACAGCGGCAGCCAGGCCTGTGGCGATATCGGACCGGGACGGATGCTCGATCCGCTGGCGATTGTAGCTTATGCGCTGGAATGGGCCTCACCCGTCAACGATCTGCAACATCTCAACATTATGATCACCGCCGGACCGACCCGTGAGGCTCTCGACCCGGTACGTTACATCACCAATCACAGCTCAGGTAAAATGGGGTTTGCCATTGCCGCCGCCGCCGCCAGACGCGGGGCGAAAGTGACGTTGGTTGCCGGTCCGGTCACGTTGCCCACACCCGCATGGGTGCAACGCGTGGATGTCACGAGTGCTCAGGAGATGGAAGCGGCAGTGATGGCGCAAATCAGCCAACAACATATTTTCATTGCCAGCGCAGCCGTGGCAGACTACCGGGCGGCAAATATTGCCGCAGAGAAAATCAAAAAACAGGGTGGCGATGATAATGTCACACTGCAACTGGTGAAGAATCCCGACATCGTGGCGGGGGTGGCGGCACTCAAAGAGGGCCGTCCCTATGTCGTCGGGTTTGCCGCCGAAACCCGGAATGTGGAAGAATACGCGCGGCAAAAACGGGTACGTAAAAATCTCGACCTGATTTGCGCCAATGATGTGGCAAAAGCGGGCCAGGGGTTCAATAGCGACACCAATGCTCTTCACCTTTTTTGGCAGGAAGGAGAAAAAGTCTTACCGCTCAGTGATAAGACGCTCCTTGGCCAACAATTATTAGACGAGATTGTCAGCCGTTATGATGAAAAAAATCGACGTTAAAATTCTTGATGCGCGCGTAGGAACTGAGTTCCCGCTGCCGACTTATGCAACCTCGGGTTCAGCCGGACTGGATTTACGCGCCTGTCTGGATGAGGCACTGGAAATCACCCCAGGCAGCACCGTGCTGGTGCCGACTGGCCTGGCGATTCATATTGGCGATCCCAGCCTCGCGGCCGTCATTCTGCCTCGCTCCGGTCTTGGCCATAAGCACGGCATCGTGCTGGGTAACCTGGTGGGTTTGATCGACTCCGATTATCAGGGTCAGCTGATGGTTTCTGTCTGGAATCGTGGGCAGGATAGCTTCACGCTGAACCCAGGTGACCGTCTGGCACAGCTGGTCTTTGTACCTGTGGTGCAAGCCGAGTTTAATCTGGTGGAAGATTTTGACGCCAGCGTGCGTGGCGCGGGCGGCTTCGGTCACTCTGGCCGTCAGTAACACGCGCTTTTCGCTTACGCCTCTGCCCTTGCTTCTTTTCTGCTCTGTGCGCATTGAACACAGGGCAGACGCGTGAGTGTTGCCTGTTTATGGTGAATTTCAGGGGTCTTGAAGGTCATGGCAGAAAAAAAGGTCGCGAAGCGCAACCGTCGCGAAGAAATTTTGCAGGCACTGGCGCAAATGCTGGAGTCGAGCGATGGCAGCCAACGCATCACCACCGCGAAACTGGCGGCCAGTGTAGGTGTTTCTGAAGCGGCACTCTATCGTCACTTTCCCAGCAAAACACGCATGTTTGACAGCCTGATCGAGTTTATCGAAGACAGCCTGATTACGCGCATCAATCTAATCCTGAAAGATGAAAAAGAGACGGTGGCGCGCCTGCGTCTTATCGTGCAATTGCTTCTGGGATTTGGTGAGCGTAATCCGGGACTGACGCGTATTCTGACCGGCCACGCATTGATGTTTGAGCAGGACCGCCTGCAAGGACGCATCAATCAGCTGTTTGAGCGCATTGAAGTGCAGCTACGCCAGGTGATGAAAGAGAAGAAGATGCGTGATGGTGAAGGCTTCCAGACCGATGAAACCCTGCTCGCCAGCCAGCTATTGGCGTTCTGCGAAGGGTTGCTGTCGCGCTATGTCCGTTCTGAATTCCGCTATCGTCCCACCGCGGATTTCGATACCCGCTGGCCATTGTTGGCGGCACAACTGGTTTAACTGTCGCGGCGCGATAAATCGCGCCGCAACGGATGATTAAATCCCGTACTCTTTACGATACGCGCGCACTTTCGCCAGATGGTCTGCCATCTCCGGCTTCTCTTCCAGATAATCAATCAATTCCGCCAGAGTAATGATTGCCGTGACTTTACAGCGGTAATCGCGCTCCACTTCCTGAATCGCCGAGATGTCACTACGACCACGCTCCTGACGATCGAGAGAAATCAGCACGCCCGCCAGAGTGGCGTTATGGGCGTTGATGATGTCCATTGATTCGCGAATCGCCGTACCTGCGGTGATCACATCATCCACCAGCATCACTTTGCCCTGGAGCGGGCTGCCAACCAGCAGGCCACCTTCGCCGTGATCTTTGGCTTCTTTACGGTTGAAGCAGTAAGGCACGTCACGGTCATGATGATCGGCCAGTGCTACCGCAGTGGTGGTGGCGATCGGAATGCCTTTGTAAGCCGGACCAAACAGCAGGTCAAAATCAACACCGCCATCCACCAGGGCCTGCGCGTAAAAACGACCTAACAACGCCAGATCACGCCCGGTATTAAACAGACCAGCATTGAAGAAATAAGGGCTTTTGCGCCCGGATTTCAGGGTGAACTCACCAAACTTCAATACCCCTTTGTTCAGGGCGAACTCAATAAACTGACGCTGCCAGGCTTTCATTTCTCACTCCTCAAATAAAGAAAAGGCGACTCTCTGGTCGCCTGTTACATCAATCTGCTAACGCCGCTTTCTGCGCCACAATTAATTGCTCAATCCCGCCGCGCGCCAGCGCCAACAGTTGCAGCAACTCGTCATGGCTGAACGGTTCACCTTCTGCCGTGCCCTGCACTTCAATCATGCGGCCATCTTCCAGCATCACCACGTTCATATCGGTTTCTGCGGCAGAATCTTCCACATATTCAAGATCGCAACGCGCTTCGCCTTCAACGATACCGACAGAAATGGCGGCGACCATGCCTTTCAACGGACTGGATTTCAATTTGCCATCCGCCACCAGCTTGTTGAGAGCATCAGCCAGTGCTACACAGGCCCCGGTGATGGACGCGGTGCGCGTGCCACCATCAGCCTGAATCACGTCACAATCCAGCGTGATGGTGTATTCACCCAGCGCCTGCAAATCGACTGCGGCGCGCAGCGAGCGAGCGATCAGGCGCTGAATCTCCAGCGTGCGGCCACCCTGTTTGCCTTTAGCCGCTTCACGCGCCATACGGCTGTGCGTAGAACGCGGCAACATGCCGTACTCGGCGGTGACCCAGCCTTGCCCCTGGCCTTTGAGGAAACGCGGTACGCCTTCGTCAACGGTGGCAGTGCACAGCACTTTGGTTTCACCGAACTCAACAAGGACCGAGCCTTCGGCATGTTTGGTGTAGTGACGAGTGAGGGTGACGGGACGCACTTGATTGGCGTGTCGGCCTGCTGGACGCATGGTTTCTCTCCGGCTTGCTTAGGTTTGGCTGCGCATTATACGGACTTCCTCTGCGCCTGTCCTGTCCTGAGGCGGCACAATCGCAGATGAAATTCCGCTCGCTCTGTGGCTAAATGCGCGTTTTCCCACTTAAAAAGATAAATGATGACAGCGATACTCCATTTCCTGCTGGCGCTGGTGGTGATCTTTGCCCTTGCGCTTCTGGTCAGCCACGACCGTAAACAGATTCGTCCACGTTTTATTCTGCAATTGCTGCTGGTAGAAGCCGCACTCGGCTGGTTTTTCCTGCACTCCGCCAGCGGCCTGGCGGTGGTGAGTTCTGTGGGTGGTTTCTTCGAAACGCTGCTGACCTTCGCAGCTCAGGGCAGCGATTTTGTCTTCGGCGGCATGAGTAAACAGGGCCTGGCGTTTATTTTCCTCGGCGTGCTCTGCCCGATTGTTTTTATCTCTGCACTAATCGGTATTTTGCAGCATTGGCGAATTCTGCCGTTGTTGATCCGTCTGGTCGGCACCCTGCTGTCAAAAGTTAACGGCATGGGCAAACTGGAGTCGTTTAACGCGGTCAGCACCCTGATTCTTGGGCAATCGGAAAACTTCATCGCCTACAAAGGTATTCTGGGTGATATCTCCGCGCCGCGCCTCTACACCATGGCGGCAACGGCGATGTCCACGGTATCTCTCTCCATCGTTGGCGCTTATATGACGATGATTGAAGCGAAATACGTGGTCGCTGCGCTGCTGCTCAATATGTTCAGCACCTTTATTATCCTGTCGATCATCAACCCGACGCGCGCACAGGATGAAGAACATATCGCGCTCGATAAGCTGCATGAGGATCAGAGCTTTTTTGAAATGCTGGGGGAATACATTCTCGCCGGGTTCAAAGTAGCGATGATTATTCTGGCGATGCTGATTGGTTTTATCGCGCTGATTGCCGCCGTGAACGCGCTGTTTGCTGCCGTGTTCGGCTACAGTTTCCAGCAATTACTGGGGTACGTATTTTATCCGTTCGCCTGGTTGGTCGGCATTCCCTCTGCGGATGCGTTACAGGCGGCCAGCATCATGGCGACAAAACTGGTTGCCAATGAATTTGTGGCAATGATCGAGCTGAAAAAAGTGGCTGCCGAAATGACGCCGCGCGGTCTGGGGATTTTGTCGGTATTCCTGGTGTCGTTCGCCAACTTCGCCTCGATCGGCATCGTCGCCGGAGCGATTAAAGGGCTGAACGAAGCGCAGGGTAACGTGGTATCGCGCTTCGGCTGGAAACTGGTGTACGGATCAACGCTGGTCAGTTTGCTGTCTGCGGCGTTTGCCGGATTGTTTATCTGATACGAATTCGTAGCGGCGCGATTTATCGCGCGCTGCCAGAAAAACCTGCGCGATAAATCGCGCCGCTACGGAAACTATTTTAAAAACCCACGCACACCAGACCATCAACCCGCATTACCGATTCCTGGCTGAAGCGTTTCTTGTAGATATCACGCAATGCGTTGATGTTGTCTGAGCTGGCACGATCTGGCGAATGAATTAGCATCAGCGCTTTGCTGTTTTCACGCGCCAGTTTGCCATTCTCCCCCAGCCACTGCCCTTTGGCGTCATACACCGACAAGCCATCTTTGAAGCGCGGCGTAACATCGCTATCGACAAAATGCTGCCACTCCTGCTCAGTCACCGTGCCGCCCTGCGGTTTACTCATGCCAAACCACAACGTGGTTTGCATCATCATATCCCCACCGGCACACACCGGCGTCGGCGTGCTGGTTGGCGCAGACTGGGTGATGGTAGTGGGATGCGTCTGACAGCCTGCCAGCAGCAATGCCAATGCGAAAGATGCGATAAATTTTGTTGCCATACAGATTTCCCTGAACTGAATGCCCGTCGCTATCATAGGTGTCTGGTTTGAAAAGGCCAGTGCTTAGCTGCCCATATTTCAGGCTTTTACCTGTCATGCCATAGCGTAGCTCGCTATAATTCACTAAATTTTCTTCACACGAGTATCGCTTATGATCCGCAGTATGACCGCTTACGCACGTCGCGAAGCCAAAGGCCACTGGGGCAGCGCCGCCTGGGAACTCCGCTCCGTTAACCAGCGCTACCTGGAAACCTACATCCGCCTGCCAGAGCAGTTCCGCAGCCTGGAACCCGTCATTCGCGAGCGTATTCGCAACCGACTGACACGCGGCAAAATTGAGTGCAACTTGCGTTTTGATGCCGATCCGGGCGCGCAGGGCGAACTGATTCTCAACGAATCGCTGGCAAAACAGCTGGTCCAGGCGGCCAACTGGGTGAAAATGCAGAGCGATGAAGGTGCGATCAATCCACTGGATATTCTGCGCTGGCCGGGTGTGATGTCAGCAAAAGAGCAGGATCTCGACGCCATTAATGCCGAACTGCTGGCCGCGCTGGATGGTGCACTCGATGACTTTATCACCGCGCGCGAAACCGAAGGTGCAGCTCTGAAAACCCTGATTGAACAGCGCCTTGATGGCGTAACCCAGGAGGTCAGCAAAGTTCGTGTGCAGATGCCTGAAGTATTGAAGTGGCAGCGCGAACGTCTGGTGACCAAACTGGAAGAAGCCGAAGTCCAGTTAGAAAACAATCGTCTGGAGCAGGAACTGGTGATGATGGCGCAGCGTATTGATGTCGCCGAAGAACTGGACCGCCTGGACGCGCATGTAAAAGAAACTTTCAACATTCTGAAGAAGAAAGAAGCGGTCGGTCGTCGCCTCGATTTTATGATGCAGGAGTTCAACCGTGAGTCGAACACCCTGGCATCGAAATCGATTAACGCCGACATCACCGCGTCAGCAATTGAGCTGAAAGTGTTGATTGAGCAGATGCGCGAGCAGATTCAGAATATTGAGTAACATCTGTACTGCCCCCCATTTCTGCCGGGGGGCAGTACAACAAATCAGTATAGTTCCTGTTCGCTAGTCGATTTTTTTCAACGCGCAACGTAAATAATGCGTAAAGATTCGTACCCAGCCATGTCTGTTTGGGACACCCCTTAACCACTTCGACAGTGTTAAATGCCTCCCAATCCGCTTATAATCTATTGTTAATCAAGATATATCTGTCCGTTATCAAGACAATTCTTCTTGATAATTCCCCGTTCAATGAATCCATTCAATCTTAAAGATTGCGGAGATTAGGTTTCTTTAACGGCACTATTTGCTAATCTGCTGGTCGAAATTAAGACTGCTGTACCGCGCCCTGAACACCTGGACCTGCTTCTATGTGCGATACATTCACTGATCACATGAAGGTGTTATGAAAAAAACCGGGCAGTTCTGCTCTCAACTCCTCCACCCTCGCTACTGGTTTACCTGGTTTGGGTTGGGCGTGTTATGGCTACTGGTACAACTTCCTTACCCCATCCTTATCCGTCTCGGGGCCGGTGCTGGCAAACTGTCACGCCGCTTCCTGAAACGCCGCGAGCGCATTACGCGTCGTAATATTGAACTCTGCTTTCCTCACATCAGTGATGAAGAGAAAGAGCAGATGATCGCGGGCAACTTTGCCTCCCTGGGCATGGCGCTGGCGGAAACGGGCATTGCCTGGTTCTGGTCGGATCGTCGGGTGCGCCAGTTGTTTCAGGTGAGTGGTATGGCCAACCTGAAAACCGCCCAAGACCATAAACGAGGCGTGATGGTAATTGGCGTGCATTTTATGTCATTGGAATTGGGCGGCCGCATCACCGGGCTGTGCCAGCCAATGATGGCGATGTATCGCAAACATAACAATCAGGCGATGGAGTGGGCGCAAACCAAAGGCCGTATGCGTTCCAACAAAGCCATGATTGACCGGCGTGACCTGCGTGGCATGGTGCAAGCGCTGAAACAGGGCGAAGCCGTTTGGTTCGCTCCAGACCAGGACTACGGCCCGAAAGGCAGTGTCTTTGCGCCGCTGTTTGCCGTTGAGAAAGCGGCAACGACCAACGGGACTTTTGTGTTATCACGTCTGGCTCGCCCGGCGATGCTGACTATCGTGCTGATTCGTAATCCGCAGAAAAACGGCTATCAGTTGATCATCCAGCCGGAGTTGGAAAACTACCCACATGATGATGAATCCGCTGCGGCCGCTTACATGAACAAAGTGATCGAGCGTGAAATCCTGCGTGCACCTGAGCAATATCTCTGGCTGCATCGCCGCTTTAAAACCCGCCCGCCAGGTGAAGCGTCGCTCTACGTCTGACCTGATGCAGCAGGCTCCGGCCTGCTGCCTGACCCGCCAAAAAACATTTCACAACCATTCTTAACGAAAAACAGGTTTGTCAAAATTTGCACAGCCTTTTGTAATGGTCGCCATTTCCTTTTCCTGACCAAACTTATGACTCTGCTTTTGACTTCACCCCGGCGAGCGATGCTCGCAATTGCGGTTGCCAGCGCGCTGCTGGCCGGTTGCGCCAATCCTCACGGCTTACATACCAGCAACCATATGCTTGATGCCAATACATTGCAGGCACAGGACACGCTGAAAAATGCCCACTTCAGCACCGCTAACTGGCCGAAAACGCAATGGTGGCAAAGTTTTGACGATGCTCAGCTTAATCATCTGATTAACGATGCCATGGCCTCCAGCCCAGACCTGCAAGTAGTAAACGCCCAGGCCGACAAAGCCAATTCACAGGTTATCGCCGCCAACGCTGAACGTTATCCGGATGTCGATCTTAACGCCGGGATTACCCGCTCACGGGTAGCAAAAGTGGACGACCCGCTGCTAGAGGGCAAAACCTACAGTACGCTGCGTACCGCCAACGTAGGTCTGAGCTACACCTTTGATTTATGGGGTGGGAAGAAAGATGCAGCCGAAGCAGCACTCGGCCAGGCGCGCGCCAGCGAACTGGATCGCCAGGCCAGCCAGTTAACCCTGGCCGCTAACGTCACGCGTGCATGGAACAACCTTAATCTGGCGTGGACCAATGCCGATCTGGCAAAACAGGCCGCCGATCGTGCCAATGGCATCGCCAAAATTCAGCAGCAATATGTTTCCGCCGGACTCACGTCTGACTATCAATACAAGCAGGCGTTATCGCAGCAAAAAACCGCTGAAGCCTCGCTTACGGAAGCAAAACAGGACGTCACCGACGCCGGTATTCAACTTTCGACGCTGGTCGGCAAAGGCCCGGATTACTGGCATAACCTGAAGCCAGCGAAACTGAACGTACCCACCGCTGCACTGCTGCCAGGCAATATTCCAGCCGATCTGCTGGGTCGCCGCCCGGATGTAGTCGCCGCACGTTGGCGAGTAGAAGCGGCAGCGAAAGACATCGCCGCGACCAAAACCGAGTTCTATCCCAATATCAACCTGGTGGCGGAAGCCGGTACACGCTCACTGCTGGGTGACGCTTTGTTTGGCGCGCCGAGCCGCTTCTTTAATGTTGGGCCAAGCCTGTCGCTGCCAATTTTTGATGCCGGTAAGCGCCGTGCCGATTTAGCTGAAAGTGATGCCAACTGGGATCTGGCGGTGGCGCAATACAACAAATTGCTGATTAGTTCGCTGGGTAATGTCAGCGATACCATCACCCAGTTGCAGTCCATTCAGGATCAACTGGCACAGCAGGAAAGTGCCAACCAGCTGATTCACAGTGCCTGGGATGACCTGAACCGCGAATATGCAGCGGGCCTGCGTCCATATCTGGACGTATTGACCATCCAGAATCAGTTAATCGAATCCGACCAGAAACTGGTGGCGCTTAAAGCCCAGCAGATCAATCTGGCGGTGGTGTTGATTGAAGATTTAGGTGGTGGATTCCATAACGGGGATGCTACGCCCCACAGTTAAGCGGATGGCTGGTATTCTGCCGCAGGTTGGTGAATGATGGTTCGCTCATTGGCTCAACCTGCGGATAATCATGATGGAACAAGATATTGAGGCTGGCTGGCTCCGGCCTCTTATTGCTGACCGACTTACCCCTTTTATGGAGATTGATGCAGCTCGCCTGCAACGCAATCTTCAGCAGATGCAACAAAAAGCCGATGCGGCTGGCGTTGCTCTGCGTCCTCATATCAAAACCCATAAAAGCGTCTGGATAGCCCGGCAACAACGAGCGCTTGGCGCGCGTGGTGTTACGGTGTCAAAACCGAGCGAAGGTGTCGCCTTTATTTTAGGGGGCGAGCGTGACCTGCTACTGGCTTATCCGGTGGTGCTGGCCGATACGTTGACCGAATTACTTCAGGTCGCCGCAGAAAACCATGCCCGTATTACCTGCATTGCTGACTCCCTGAATGGCGTGTCTGCGTTAGCAACAGCGCATCAGCAACAGCCGACAGCGGAGCTGGCGGTTGCCATCAAGGTGGATGTTGGGCTGCATCGGGTGGGGGTCGATCCTGAAAGTGATGCTGCGCTGACGCTGGCTGAAGCTATCAATGCCGCCGGACTTCCTTTTGCCGGGCTGGTTTCTCATGCCGGCCAGGCTTATGGTGCCGGTCATCCCGCCGCCATCTGCGAGGTTGCCCGTCAGGAAATCGCACTGATGCGTGGTGTTCAGCAACGCCTGATGTCTGCGGGATTTACGCCTTGCCCAATCTCTGTCGGCTCAACCCCCACGGCACTGGCGGCCCCGGTTGCGGAAGGCAGCAATGAAATTCGTCCCGGTAATTACGCGTTACTTGATCTGACGGCCTGGCGTTTAGGCTTATGTACGCCAGACGCGCTGGCGTTAAGTGTGGTCACGCGCGTGGTGGCGGTGAATACGCATTACGCCATTATCGATGCGGGCTCCAAAATGCTCAGCTCCGATAAAGGCCCCCACGGCACCAATGCCAGCGGTTTCGGCATTGCCGTGGATGAGCAAGGGAATCAATTTGAGGTGGTGAAATTATCCGAGGAACACGGCTTCCTGCAATTTAGCCATCAGGCTCCCGCTGTGGGGGCGCTACTGCGTATCTTCCCCAACCACAGTTGTGCGGTTGTGGCACAGTCCGACCGCTTTGTGTTGCGCCATGCCGACGGTTTGGCTGAAGTGCTCAACATAGAGGGACGGGGCAAGTTCATCTGACCACGAGGCTTTTTCTGGAAACCTCTTCTGCGCCACACTTCCGGCACCGGGCCGTTTCCAGCCCGGTGACCGCGTGCTTTAATGCCTCTTTATCCGCCCAACAGGAGGTCCCATGCTGCCATCTCAGACAGTGACTCTGACCATTCCACGTAACTGGTTAGATTTATATGAAACCATCTGGAAACCCGAGTGTTTCGCAAAATGGGCAAGCGGGCTAAGTAGCAGCACGCTAACGCAGGAAGGGAATATCTGGAAAGCCAAAGGACCTGAAGGCACGGTAAAGATTCGTTTCACGCCGCACAATCCATTTGGCGTAATGGATCACTGGATCGATACCGGCATCGGTAAGGAGATCTACATGCCGATGCGGGTGATTGCGAACGAACAAGGTGCCGAGGTGGTGATAGTCGTTTACCGTCAGCCACTAATGTCTGATGAGAAATTTGCCCAAGACGTTGCATGGGTAAAACGTGATCTGGATAACCTTCTACACCTTTTAACCCATTAGAATCAATGAATTATAAAAACTTTCTTACTCAGCTATTCTCTGGCAGTAATCGGCACTGACAAACAATTTTTCTTCACCAAAGCCTTTAACTGTTTTGCACATTTTGTGGCCGTTTTTCATTGTAACCACCAGTTTGGCTAACGCTTCCGTACCAGGAAAATTCCTGGTACGGAAGTCATCTCTCACTTCAGGTCCACTGATTTTCTGACGTTTTTTTTATCCGGGCTGAAAAACGTTATTTACCCTCTCTGACAATAACGTAAAAGACTAATAGATCCCTTACCCTTCTCATTATATTTTCAGATGAAAAAACCAAAACCATTTATTATTGAGTGTCATTTATAGGAGTTTTCTCATGGTGTTAATTCAAATAAAACACGGTATAACTCCCTTACACACAGCAGTACTTAATAATAACAATGGCAGGGTAAATAACATGGACCGCTCAACCTATCCTTTATTGTCAGAAAGAGAATTCGTTGAGATTGCCAGAAGGATTTTGGCTGGGGAATATAATTATCAAAATGGATTTTATCGTGATCTGGCTGATTTTCTTCTGACAGGAGGAGATAGTGCTATGACACAAAAACAATTGCACACCAGGGGCGTCTTTTTAAATTCAGAACATCATTTGATCGAATGCATCATTACATGGCAATCACTGAAAGGTATTTCAGGGCTTCGCCAGGATTGGCTGCACTGATGAAATATGTGCTCTGGCCTTGTCGCCCGGGCGACCCTCAAATTGCACTGGTACATGTACCATAACGAGCAGAGTATGACGATACGTGTAAGAAATCTGACCGGCGCTACCAAGTGGTCAATATTGTCATCAATAAAAATCATTGGCATCGGTGTATTACAGCTTTCACTTCTGGCGCAAATATTACAGGCAAACGAGTTAAATTTACTTGCCGTTGCCATTGCATGTTTATTAGTTATAGACACATTAGCCGATCGCGGATTTGGCAACTCCGCTATTCGCAACCAAAATTTAAGCATCAGCGATCTCTCCGTTCTTTATTGGGGGAACATGTTGCTTGGGCTATTAATTTTCGCCGTCATGTTTATTGGTAGCGATCTTTTTAGCCGAGTAATGAATCAGCCCGAACTGGCAATTATGCTGGAAATGATTTCGGTGATTTTCATTATTGTTCCGCAAGGGCAACATTACCGCGCCATATTGCAGCGAGAAAAACAATTCACTCGAATTGCATTTACAGAAATCTTGTCAGTGCTGGTTGGACTGAGTGTGACCTTGTTCACCGTGTGGCTGACCCCTTCAGTACTCTGTGCTATCTGGGGTTACCTGGCGATGGTCTCAATTCGCATGCTGGTCTACTGCTACTACGGCCGTTCATGGTTCCAACCTGAATACCGTTTTAGCCTGAAAAGCTTTGCCGGTATGCGAGCAAGAAACGGATAATAAAAACAAGTCTGTATGGTGGGCTCTGGGCATCTGAGAGGATGCGTTCGCGTGCTGCTTGCCAGCACGCTTTTTTCTTTTCCACGCCGGCAACTACCCCCTTCTGTCCACATGCGTTAAGCCGGATTGGCGCATACTGAACACACCATTCACATCATTTTTTATAATGCGAATAAGAAACATCTATCCTCACACCCCCGTAAAACAGGCCTTATAAAGCCACTAATATCAAAACAACTAATCCGATGTCACTTTTTTAGAAAATCTCAGTGGTCTACACTCTGGGAAGTCTTTAGCCTTGCCGCCAATTATCTGGAGTGCTCTATGCTGTTAACCGTTCTCTACATCATTGGTATCACCGCCGAGGCCATGACTGGTGCGCTGGCGGCAGGCAGACGCAAAATGGATCTGTTTGGCGTCATTATTATCGCTTCCGTTACCGCGATTGGTGGCGGATCGGTACGTGACATTCTACTCGGCCATTATCCGCTGGGTTGGGTTAAGCATCCCGAATACATCATGATTGTTGCGGCGGCGGCGGTAATCACCACGGTGGTAGCACCGCTGATGAATCATCTGCGCAAAGTCTTCCTGGTGCTGGATGCGTTGGGCCTGGTGGTTTTCTCCATAATAGGTGCCCAGGTGGCACTGGATGGGGGCCATACCGCAGTTATCGCCGCGATTAGCGCAGTCATCACCGGTGTATTTGGCGGCGTACTGCGCGATATGTTCTGCAATCGCATCCCGCTGGTGTTTCAGAAAGAATTGTATGCCGCTGTCGCCTTCGCCTCAGGCTGGCTCTATATCCTGCTGTTGAAAACATCGCTGGCCAATGAGGTAGTGGTAATCGTCACCCTATTGTTCGGCTTTTTCGCTCGCCTGCTGGCGCTACGGTTCCGCCTCGGCTTGCCGATTTTCAACTATCCCCATCCCGATCACTGATGCGCCGCCGGGGATCGCCTGTTGCTGTAAAAACGTGATGAGTTGCTGCACCTGATGATCGTGCAGCATGGTCACAATCCGTTGCGCCAGCGTGCTGCCAATACCCGGTAGCTGTTGCCAGCCCTCCGTCGTGCGCATCTGCAATTGTTGCCACTGAGTGTCAGGCAAGGCTTGTAATGCGGCACGCGGTATCGGCAAGCCCAGCGCCATCACCCAACGGCGTAGCGGTTGCTGACGGGTCTGATTAAACCGCCGCCAGATCTGTTGCGCCCGCGTCGGTGATATCCCAGCCACCTGAGCGATTTGTTCGGGAGTCAGTTCCAGCCAGGAAAACAGATGGGTGATGGTGCCGCTATCCAGCAAGCGTTGCCAGGTGCTGCGTTGTATACCGTTAATATCCAGCACTGATTTTTCGCTGAGCCAGCTCAGTCGTGACAGGAATTGTGCCCGACACGGTGCATTGAATGCCAGACAACTGAGTTCATTAAAATCGCTGCTTTGTGGTGCGTCGGGGTATTCGCGCAGTCCAACACGCCAGATAACCCGTTCAACACGCGGAATGCCCAATCCGGCGAGAACCAATGTCACCTGATCGCCTGCAATCACATCCAGCTCACGCCAACGTCGTAGCGAACCAATATTGACCCGGCGCACGGTTTTATCATCCAGCTGCACCGGGATAAGATTCAAAACCACCGCGATTTTTCCGGTTCGTCCGACATTGAACTCCACCGAACGCACTTCGCTGCTGATCTCCGCTGGTTGATATTTCCACGCAGCTGACCAGTTGCCCTGCCCGGGCTGCCAGTCACGCCCCATGCGAACAGGCGATTGGTGGATAACAATACCATCGGTGGCAAAGGGTAATTTTCCCTGAAACCAGCGATCGCGCCAGCTTGCTACCTCGTCCTCATCATTGACCCGTTCGCTCCAGCGTTCGGCCAGGTCAAATCCCCAGCGCGACAATTGTGCCAGCCGTTCTGACATGGACGCCGGACCATCCGGCCACGCCCAGATAAACACCCCCAGTTGCGCCAACAACGGAGTGGCATCACGGCGCATCATCGCGCCCGCCACCTGTGCCCGGGCATTGCTGCCACCATCCTGCGCCTGCTGATGATCGGTCATCTGCAAAAATAATTCCCCTTGCAGCACCACCTCATTCTGATTGGTGCTGATCTGCTGCGGGATAGCCGGGATCATGGCTGCCTTATCCCGCCACTCTTCACCGCGCAGGCCGTCACCACGACTGACCAGAGAGGCCAACCGCCCCTGACGATAAATCAATGTGACGGCCACACCGTCAACCTTCGGCTGGACCCACACATCTGACTTACCCTGCATCCACTCCATGACAGCCCGCTGGTCACGCAATTTGCGCACGCCGGTATGTGCCACCGGGTGCTGCGCAGTGCCGTCTGTTGTGGGTTGTGCCGCGTAAGTCGCCATGTCTGGCGTGAAGCACAGCTGCCAATGTTGCAGACGTTGTTGCAGGCTGTCGTAATCAGCATCGCTTACCAGGTTCTGTCCCTGCCGGTAATAGGCATCATCCCAGTGTCGGAGTTGGGTTTGTAACTGCGTAATCTCCTGCCCAGCCCGTACCGGGGACCAGTTGGGACAAACCCTCTCGGCCAATACGCCCGCGCTGAAGAGCCATAACAACAAAACCATGTATCCTTTCATCTTCGTTCTCCTTTTTGTCTATTGGAGAACACCCTGCATCTGGCAGCCAGCAGCGAAAAAGGATTCTGGATGTTATGTTCCCGCGTTTTTTCACGAGTTGCAGCGCTGAACAATACGGCTGGAGCAGCCTCACAAAAAAAGAAATGCGCCTGACGCGGCGGCAAACGCTGCGTGGCGGGCGTAAGCCGTGTATACTGTGCAGGAAATCGACTCCGCTCTTTACTCAATTCAAGAAAATCATGGCTCAAGGCACGCTCTATATTGTTTCTGCCCCCAGCGGCGCAGGTAAATCCAGTCTGATTCAGGCGCTGTTGAAGACACAACCGTTATACGATACGCAAGTGTCTGTTTCCCATACCACCCGTGGCGTGCGCCCCGGTGAGAGTCATGGTGAACATTACTTTTTTGTGTCAAAACCGGAATTCGAAGCCATGATTGCCGAGGATGCCTTCCTTGAGCATGCGGAAGTCTTTGGCAACTATTACGGCACCTCCCGTGCGGCCATTGAACGTGTATTGGCAACCGGCGTTGATGTTTTTCTGGATATCGACTGGCAAGGTGCGCAGCAAATCCGCCAGAAAATGCCTGCCGCACGCAGCATTTTTGTTTTGCCACCCTCAACGGAAGAGTTGGATCGCCGTCTGCGCGGCCGTGGCCAGGATAGCGAAGAGGTGATTGCCCGCCGTATGGCGCAGGCCGTGGCGGAAATGAGCCACTATGCCGAATACGATTATTTAATTGTGAATGATGATTTTGATCTGGCGTTGTCCGATCTGAAAACCATTATTCGCGCAGAACGTCTGCGCATGAGTCGCCAGAAATCGCGACATGATGCTTTAATCAGCAAACTATTGGCAGTCTGAATTCACTTTCAGTATTATGCCCAGTCATTTCTTCATCTGTGGAGTAGCACACCTATGGCACGCGTAACCGTTCAGGACGCAGTAGAAAAAATTGGTAACCGTTTTGACCTGGTGTTGGTCGCTGCACGTCGTGCACGTCAGATGCAGGTAGGCGGCAAAGATCCGCTGGTTCCGGAAGAAAACGATAAAGCCACCGTTATCGCGCTGCGCGAAATCGAAGAAGGTCTGATCACCAACCAGATTCTGGATGTGCGTGATCGTCAGGAACAGCAAGAGCAGGAAGCCGCTGAATTACAAGCCGTTACCGCTATCGCTGAAGGTCGTCGTTAACAGCAGCCTGCAGGTCAACCTTGTATCTGTTTGAAAGCCTCAATCAACTGATTGAAAAATACTTGCCTGAGGAGCAAATCAAGCGCCTCAAGCAAGCTTATCTTGTCGCGCGTGATGCCCACGAGGGACAAACACGCTCCAGCGGTGAGCCTTATATCACCCATCCTGTTGCCGTTGCCTGCATTCTGGCCGAGATGAAACTCGACCACGAAACGCTGATGGCCGCGTTGCTGCATGATGTTATCGAAGATACCCCCGCAACTTACCAGGACATGGAACAACTGTTTGGCAAAAGCGTTGCCGAACTGGTTGAAGGGGTGTCAAAACTCGATAAGTTGAAGTTCAGGGATAAGAAAGAAGCCCAGGCTGAAAACTTCCGCAAAATGATCATGGCGATGGTGCAGGACATCCGCGTCATTCTGATCAAACTGGCTGACCGCACCCATAACATGCGCACGCTTGGCTCGCTGCGACCGGATAAACGCCGTCGTATCGCACGAGAAACCCTCGAAATTTATAGCCCGCTGGCCCACCGTCTCGGTATTCATCACCTGAAAACCGAGCTGGAGGAGCTGGGCTTTGAAGCGTTGTACCCGAACCGCTATCGGGTCATCAAAGAGGTGGTTAAAGCGGCGCGCGGTAACCGTAAAGAGATGATCCAGAAGATTCTTTCTGAGATTGACGGCCGCCTGCAAGAGGCTGGGATTCCCTGTCGCGTCAGTGGCCGTGAGAAGCATCTCTATTCGATCTACCGCAAAATGCATCTGAAAGAGCAACGATTTCACTCGATCATGGATATTTACGCCTTTCGCGTCATCGTGAAAGATTTAGATACCTGCTATCGCGTACTCGGACAGATGCACAGTCTGTACAAACCGCGTCCTGGACGCGTCAAAGATTACATCGCTATCCCCAAGGCCAACGGCTATCAATCTTTGCATACCTCGATGATTGGCCCGCACGGCGTGCCGGTTGAGGTGCAAATCCGTACCGAAGATATGGATCAGATGGCGGAAATGGGGGTTGCGGCACACTGGGCCTATAAACAGGCCGGTGAAAGCGGCACCACCGCGCAAGTACGTGCCCAGCGCTGGCTGCAAAGCCTGCTGGAGTTGCAACAAAGCGCGGGAAGCTCCTTTGAATTTATTGAAAGCGTGAAATCAGATCTCTTCCCGGACGAGATTTATGTGTTCACGCCTGAAGGCCGCATTGTCGAACTGCCCGCTGGCGCAACACCTGTCGACTTTGCCTATGCGGTCCATACCGATATTGGCCATGCCTGTGTCGGCGCACGCGTTGATCGCCAGCCTTATCCGCTGTCGCAGCCACTCACCAGCGGGCAAACCATCGAAATTATTACCGCGCCGGGTGCCCGACCCAACGCCGCCTGGCTTAACTTTGTCGTCAGTTCCAAAGCGCGCGCCAAGATTCGCCAGTTGCTGAAAAACCTCAAACGCGAAGATTCTGTTAACCTCGGCCGTCGCCTGCTCAGCCATGCGCTGGGTGGTAGCCGTAAACTGGCTGAAATTCCGGCAGAAAATATCCAGCGCGAGCTGGAACGCATGAAGTTGACCAGTATGGATGATCTGCTGGCGGAAATTGGTCTGGGGAACGCGATGAGCGTAGTGGTGGCGAAAAATCTGCTGCAATCAGAGAACTCAGCACCACTCGTCAGCAACAAACGTAATAAGTTGCCGATTAAAGGTGCTGATGGCGTCCTGATTACCTTCGCCAAATGCTGCCGTCCGATTCCGGGCGATCCGATCGTTGCACACGTCAGCCCTGGTAAAGGCCTGGTGGTGCACCACGAGTCCTGCCGCAATATTCGCGGCTACCAGAAAGAACCAGAAAAGTTCATGCCGGTAGAATGGGATAAAGTGACCGATCAGGAATTTGTCGCCGAAATTAAAGTCGACATGTTCAACCATCAGGGCGCGCTGGCAAACCTGACCGCGGCCATCAATACCGCCGGTTCAAACATTCAAAGTCTCAATACCGAAGAACGAGACGGCCGTGTTTATAGCGCCTTTATCCGTCTGACCGCGCACGATCGCGTCCATCTGGCTAACATTATGCGTAAAATTCGCGTAATGCCCGATGTGATTAAAGTTCACCGAAATCGTAATTAGTGCATGAACGATCAACGTTTTGCTCGTATCCGCGAGATGCTGGCCCTGCGCCAGCACGATCTCACCGTCTGTATGGAACAGGTGCATAAGCCGCACAATGTCTCGGCGGTAATTCGCACGGCCGATGCTGTCGGTATCCATGAGGTCCATGCGGTCTGGCCCAGCGTGCGCATGCGCACCATGGTATCGGCCTCCGCTGGTAGCAACAGTTGGGTGAAGGTCAAAACGCATCGCAATATCGCTGAAGCCGTATCCCATCTGAAGACGCAGGGTATGCAGGTGCTGGCGACGAACCTGTCGGCCAAGGCCGTGGATTTTCGCGAGATCGATTACACACGTCCCACCTGTATTCTGATGGGTCAGGAAAAAACCGGTATCACCGCAGAAGCGCTGGCCCTCGCGGATCAGGACATCATTATCCCAATGGTTGGCATGGTGCAGTCGCTTAATGTCTCAGTCGCTTCCGCGCTGATTCTGTATGAAGCACAACGCCAGCGACAAAATGCCGGTATGTACCAGCGTACCTACAGTTTGCTGGATGAAGAGGAGCAGCAGCGCCTGCTGTTCGAAGGGGGTTACCCGGTTCTGGCACGCGTGGCGAAGCAAAAAGGATTGCCCTATCCGCACATCAACGACCTCGGTGAAGTGGAAGCCGATGCCGAATGGTGGGCAACAATGCAAGCGACGGGCAAAAAATGAAAGGCCGTCTGCTGGATGCCATCCCGCTCAGTACCCTGACCGGCGTCGGCGCCAGCCAGGCGGCGAAACTGGCCAAAATTGGCCTGTTTACCATCCAGGATCTGCTGCTGCACCTGCCGCTGCGCTACGAAGATCGCACCCAACTCTATCGTATTAATGACCTGCTGCCGGGCATCTGGGCCACGGTGGAAGGGGAAGTGCTGAGCAGTGAAATCACCTTTGGCCGCCGCCGTATGCTGGTGTGCCAAATCAGCGATGGCACTGGCGTGCTGACCATGCGCTTCTTCAACTTCAATGCCGGGATGAAAAACAGCCTGGCGTCAGGCCGTCGCGTCACTGCTTACGGCGAGATTAAACGCGGTCAGCGCGGTGCAGAGATTATCCATCCCGAATATCGCATTCAGGGCGAACACAGCAGCGTTGAGTTGCAGGAAACCCTGACGCCGGTTTATCCCACCACCGAAGGTATCCGCCAGGCAACGCTGCGCAACCTGACCGATCAGGCGCTGGCGCTGCTGGAAACCTGCGCCATTGCCGAGCTGTTGCCGCCAGAACTGAGCGGTGGATTGATTAGCCTGCCAGACGCATTGCGTACTCTGCATCGCCCGCCACCTGATTTGCGTCTGAGCGAGCTGGAAACGGGCCGTCATCCGGCACAGCGCCGGTTAATTATGGAAGAACTGCTGGCACATAACCTCAGCATGTTGGCAGTGCGCGCTGGTGCACAGCGCCATCACGCACTGCCGATGCCGGCCAATCATCAGTTGGTCGATAAATTGCTGGCCGCCCTGCCGTTCTCCCCTACCGGCGCGCAGCAACGGGTGGTCGCGGAAATTGAGCGCGATCTGGCACACGACTTCCCGATGATGCGTCTGGTGCAAGGCGATGTGGGATCGGGCAAAACGTTGGTCGCGGCAATGGCTGCGTTAAATGTGATTGCCCACGACAAGCAGGTGGCGCTGATGGCCCCCACCGAATTGCTCGCCGAACAGCACGCTAATAATTTCCGCCAATGGTTTGCGCCTCTCGGTATTGAGGTGGGCTGGCTGGCGGGTAAGCAAAAAGGTAAGGCTCGTCAGGCGCAGCAGGAGGCGATTGCCAGCGGGCAGGTAGCGATGGTGGTCGGTACCCATGCGCTGTTTCAGGAGCAGGTACAATTTAACGGCATGGCGTTGGTGATTATCGATGAACAGCACCGTTTTGGCGTCCACCAGCGTCTGGCACTCTGGGAAAAGGGCGAAGAACAGGGTTTTCATCCGCATCAGCTAATCATGACCGCGACACCGATTCCACGCACCCTGGCGATGACCGCCTACGCGGATCTCGATACTTCTACCATTGATGAGTTACCGCCAGGCCGAACCCCGGTCACCACCGTCGCGATCCCCGACAGCCGCCGTAACGATATCATCACGCGTGTGCAAAGCGCCTGCCAGGAAGGTCGTCAGGCGTATTGGGTCTGTACACTGATTGAAGAGTCTGAGCTGCTGGAAGCACAGGCGGCCGAAGCGACCTGGCAAGAGCTAAAAGTCGCGTTGCCGGATCTCCAGGTCGGGCTGGTGCATGGCCGTATGAAACCGGCTGAAAAGCAGGCGGTGATGCAGGCATTTAAAGCCAATGAAATCCAACTGCTGGTCGCCACGACGGTCATCGAGGTTGGAGTGGATGTGCCGAACGCCAGTCTGATGATCATCGAAAACCCGGAACGCCTCGGCCTTGCACAGCTGCATCAGTTACGTGGACGTGTCGGGCGCGGTGCGATCGCCTCGCATTGTGTGTTGCTGTACAAAGCACCGCTAAGTAAAACGGCACAAAAGCGTTTGCAGGTGTTGCGTGACAGCAACGACGGCTTTGTTATCGCCCAGCATGATCTGGAGATTCGTGGTCCCGGTGAACTGCTTGGCACGCGCCAGACCGGTAACGCCGAGTTCAAAGTCGCCGATTTGCTGCGTGATCAGGGCATGATCCCGGAAGTTCAGCGCGTGGCACGCCATATCCACCAGCATTATCCTGAGCAGGCCGTGGCGTTGATTGAGCGCTGGCTACCGGAAACCGAACGCTACAGCAACGCGTAGCGGCACGATTTCGTGCGTGTTGCAGGAAAACCCCGCACGATACATCGCGTCGCTACAATGGGTCAGGTCCCCGTGTTTTTATCACGCTCCAGCGCGGTAAAATCCCCGACAAATTTTTGCAGTAACCGCGCCAGCTCAACACGCTCATTCTCCTGCCACGCCTGAAACACCTCACCGTAAATCCTGCTCCGTGCCGCATCGATTTTGTCGGTCATCACTTTACCCGCAGCCGTAATGACCGCTTCATTGACGCGCTTGTCCTTTGTATTCTTCTGGCGCTGCGCCAGACCAATTTCCTCCAGCTTCGCGACCTGTCGACTGACGGTGGTGTAGTCACGCCCAACCCGATCCGCCAGTTCAACCACACCAATCGGACCGAAACGACTGATCTGCACCAGCAGCGGAAACAGCGCTCGATCAAGCTGAATATTGGATTCTTTTATTAGTAATTCATCACGTTGTGGGCGGTTGAACGTCCCAACAATGGTCAGTAACGCATTGTGCAGATCATCGAAAGCTGAACTATTATGTGTATTTTGCACACTTTTCATTGACGGCATCCAGAGACAGGAATAATGTGTGCATAATACACATATATTCCGATTAACTGAAGGTGAAAACATGAAAGCAGCAATAGTTTCCGCAGCAGGCGAACTGCCGGTATACGGCGATTTCCCTGAACCTCAAGCCGATGACCACCAGGTTGTGGTCACAGTCAAAGCCGCCGCCATTAGCCAGTTGGCGAAGGCGCGTGCCGCAGGTTCCCATTACAGCTCGGCCACGCACTATCCGTTTATTACCGGGATCGATGGCACCGGTTATCTCAACAATGGCGACCCGGTGTACTTCCTGGCATTTAACGCCCCCTGGGGAAGTATGGCGGAAAAAACACGGGTGCCCACCGAGGCTATCGTCCCGCTACCGAAAACGCTGGATCCGGTGCTGGCTGCTGCACTTGCCAATCCGGGTATGTCCTCGTGGGCGGCTTTAACGCGTCGCGCACGTTTACTACAAGGCGAAACCGTGCTAATCAATGGCGCAACCGGGACATCAGGTGGACTGGCAGTGCGTATCGCGCGTCATCTTGGTGCCGGAAAAATTATTGCCACCGGACGCAACCGTGCGGTGCTGGAACAACTTCACACCCAGGGGGCAGATATTACGCTGACCCTTGATGCGTTACCGACCGCTCTGCCCGCGCTGATGGCTGACGGCATTGATGTGGTGCTGGATTATCTGTGGGGCCAGAGCGCGCTCGATATCATGCAGGCGGCGGTGGCCGGTGGTGAGAAGGTGGTCCGTTTTGTGCAAATTGGTTCCCTCAGCGGCCAGGAGATCTCATTGCACAGCAAGTTACTGCGCTCCTCTGGGCTGACCCTAATGGGCAGCGGCCTCGGTAGCGTATCCAATAGCGAACTGGTGGCTTGTATCGGCGAGCTACTGACAGCCGCAGCGCAAAGCGATTTTTCGATTCCCTTCCAGATGCGACCACTGAGTGAAGTCCATAGCGCCTGGGGTGAAGACGATAGCCGTTGCCGTACGGTATTTACGCTCTGAGGTGGTGAGGGGCATTGCAAACGTTTGCTTTCATTCGGCATCGGTTTAAAATCGCCCCCTTTGTTGTGATTGAGAACGTCCACCATGTCCGTCGATACCGCTGAACCCCGCCAGCCTGCCAATGCGGCAAAAAGTGAACTGATTTACCGTCTTGAAGATCGCCCACCGTTGCCACAAACACTGTTTGCTGCCTGCCAGCATCTGCTGGCGATGTTTGTCGCGGTAATTACCCCCGCGCTGCTGATTTGTCAGGCGCTGGGCCTGCCGGCACAGGACACCCAGCACATTATTAGCATGTCGCTGTTTGCCTCTGGCGTCGCATCGATTCTGCAAATCAAAACCTGGGGACCGGTCGGTTCCGGGCTGCTGTCAATTCAGGGCACCAGTTTTAACTTTGTCAGCCCGTTGATTATGGGTGGCATGGCGCTGAAAAATGGAGGGGCCGATATTCCCACCATGATGGCAGCGCTGTTTGGAACGCTGATGGTCGCCTCCTGCACCGAGATGGTGCTGTCCCGCGTGCTGCATCTGGCTCGTCGCATTATCACGCCGCTGGTTTCTGGCATTGTGGTGATGATCATCGGTTTGTCGCTGATTCAGGTTGGGCTAACCTCCATCGGCGGTGGTTTTGCAGCCATGAACGATCACAGTTTTGGCGCACCGAAAAACCTGCTGCTGGCTGGCGCGGTGTTGTTGGTGATTATTCTGCTCAACCGTCAGCGCAATCCTTATTTGCGTGTCGCCTCGCTGGTGATCGCTATGGCCGTTGGCTATTTGCTGGCATGGGCGTTAGGTATGCTGCCGGAAAATACCACCCCGACCAATCAGGCGCTGGTTTCGGTGCCATCACCGCTCTACTACGGCCTTGGTTTTGACTGGAATCTGCTGATTCCGTTGATGTTGGTATTTATGGTGACCTCCCTGGAAACCATCGGCGATATTACCGCCACCTCGGACGTTTCTGAACAACCGGTGAGCGGCCCGCTGTATATGAAACGCCTGAAAGGGGGCGTGCTGGCCAATGGTCTTAACTCTTTTGTATCCGCATTGTTCAATACGTTTCCAAACTCCTGTTTTGGCCAGAATAATGGCGTGATCCAGCTGACCGGTGTGGCCAGCCGCTATGTGGGCTTTGTGGTGGCACTGATGTTGATTGTGCTCGGGTTGTTCCCGGCGGTCAGCGGATTTGTGCAGCACATTCCTGAACCGGTACTGGGCGGCGCAACGATAGTGATGTTTGGTACGATCGCGGCTTCCGGGGTACGCATTGTTTCTCGCGAGCCATTGAATCGCCGCGCGATTATGATTATCGCGCTGTCGCTGGCTGTTGGCCTTGGTGTTTCTCAGCAGCCACTGATTCTGCAATTCGCGCCAGACTGGCTGAAAACCCTGCTTTCATCAGGCATTGCCGCTGGCGGTATCACCGCTATCGTGCTCAATCTCGTCTTCCCCCAGGAAAAGTAATACTCACGGCAGGCTGAGGCCTGCCTGATATTTATCCGCTTTTACATCCAGGCTGTTGAGCTGTAACGGTAATTCAGGCATAACAACCTCTTACCGGATAAAAGATCGGGATGGATGCAATGAAATTTCTAGGCAAATTTTTCCTTACCTTACTGCTGCTAATTCTGCTGGCGCTGGTCATCCTGTATGTGTTGCTGCAAACACAGTGGGGTGCAGGCTGGTTTAGCCGTTGGGTGAGTGATAAAACCGACTGGCATCTTTCCCTCAGTAAAATCGAACACAACTTCTCTTCCCCTTCGCATATCGTCCTCGATGACTTTAGCTTTGGGCACGATGGTCAACCGGCCGTGCTGGTCGCGAAACGCGTTGATCTCGGGCTGGCATTGGTACAGTTCAGCGATCCACTGCACTTTAGCAGCATCGAATTGCGTGACGGCGAAGTGAATCTGGCTAACCTGACCCCGGATAACGCGCTGCCGCTTCAGGCCAACCGTTTGCAGCTCAACAATATGCGCATCGATAGTCCGGGCAGTGCGTTACCGATGTTTGCCCGTAAGGTGAACGGTGGCATTTTACCGTGGAAGCCAACTGCCAATGATATGCTGGGTAGCGATGCGCAGTTTCAGATGAGCGCGGGTGAGATGACCCTGGATGGTGTGAAGGGAAATAACGTGTTGCTGCAAGGTAATGTGGCACAACATCGTCTGGTGCTGAGTAATATTGGGGCCGATCTGGCGCGTGGTTCGATGACCGGTGATGCCGAACGTGATGCGCAGGGCAACTGGAAGATTAACCAGTTGCGCCTCAATGATATCCGCCTGCAAACCCATAAAGATCTGCTCGATTTCCTCAACCCGATCAGTGATGTGCCCTCGGTGACAATTAATCGCCTGGATATGACTGATGCACGTTTGCAAGGGCCGGATTGGGCGGTCACTGACCTCGATTTAACCCTGAAGAATTTCACCTGGCGCGGTAATGACTGGCAGAGCGAAGACGGTTCTCTGGCGATGAATGCCGGGAATTTTATTAACGGTACCTTTGAACTGAATGACCCCATCGTGAATGCCGACTTCTCAACGCAGGGCATCGCGCTGACGCAGTTCAGTTCCCGCTGGGCCAATGGCGTCATCCGTGCCAGCGGTAACTGGACGCGCAGTGATAAACGCCTGACGCTGGATGAACTGGCGGTAGCCGGACTGGAATATACCCTGCCGCAGAACTGGCGCGACCGCTGGCAACAGAGCTTACCAACGTGGCTCGACAGCGTACTGGTGAAACGTGTGACCGCCAACCGCAACCTGATTATTGATATCAATCCGGCGTTTCCATTCCAGATGACGGCACTGGATGGCAGCGGTGAAAACCTGCTGCTGGCCCGACAGCAGCAATGGGGGTTCTGGGCCGGTAAAGCCAGTTTTAACGCCGCCGAGGCGACCTTTAACCGTACTGATTTACGTCATCCGTCAATTAGCTTCAGCGCAGATGATCAACAGATTCAGGTCAATGAACTGAGTGCCTTTAATGGCAGCGGTTTACTGGAGGGGACGGCTACGGTCAACCAGCAGCCGCAACGTGCGTTGACGCTGCATCTGAAAGGCCAGGCGGTCCCGGCAAATATCCTGCAAAATTGGGGCTGGCCAGCGTTGCCGTTGAACGGAAATAGCAATTTATTGTTGCAGGTGAACGGTTCGCTGAACGCAGCGTCACCGCTACGTCCAAGCGTCAATGGCAATCTGTCGGTAACAACAGATACCCAGTCGGTGCAACAGACCATGCATGACGGGCAGATTCAGCCGTAAACACGCTAACCACCCCCTGTAGCGGCGCGATTTATCCCGCGATTTTCACGGCTTTCAAAACCCGCGCGATAAATCGCGTCGCTACGGTGTATGCAAGATTTAATTAATCAATCCGCGCGCCAGAGCCACCCTCTTCCAGTGCCCCCTGGGAATCGGCAGGTAAAACGATATATACCCCTTCAAACACCGCCCCCAGCTCATCGTCACCAAACAGTTCAACCTCCATCTGCACCCGCGCTTTACGCCCGCGCGCCAGACGATCGAGATCGCCACTCAACGAACCGAGATCGGCAATCGCCCCCGGCCGGCCACTAATCGGTTTGCTGTAACGAATGTGCGCATCGGCAAGAATAATGGTGCCGCCCAGATGACGCTCACGCAGCAGCAGCCAGATCAACCCCCAACCGGTCAGCGTCGCCAGTGAGAACAGGCTACCGGCAAATAACGTATGGTGTGGGTTTTGGTTGCCGGTTTCCGGCATGGTGGTGACAAACTTCTGCCCGGTATATTGCAGAATTCGCACGCCCATTTTTTCACTTAACGGGATATGCTCATACCATGCCTGCTGGAGCTGCCCGCACCAGTCGGCGCGGTGCAGGATATCATCGAGCGTCACCACCGGTTTAATCATCAGGAAATGGCGTACCGGGGTGGTTTGCGGCGCGGTGATCTCCCCCTGATTGACATACCCCAGCTTGGCAAAGAATTCGACGGCATCTTCACGCGCGCTACAGGTCACGCGTTTTGCCCCTTCCTGGCGCGCCACTGATTCCAGCGTCATCGCCACCAATGTACCCAAGCCTTTACCCTGGACTGACGGGTGAACGGCAAGGAAGCGGATAGCCGCTTCATTTTCAGCATTAATGTATAACCGCCCGACAGCGACCGGCTTGCCCTGTTCATCCACCACCATTTGATGATGGGCCAACGCATCCCATGCATCACGCTCGGAACCCTGCGGCTGCCGCAACGGTTTTCGTAACATTTCCCAACGGAACTGGTAGTACATATCCAGTTCTTCAGCGGTTTGCGGTACGCGAAGATGATACATAAAGTGATTCTCTCGTTCGGAGCTTACGTGGCTAATCCCTTGCCGCTCGGCTGAAAATCTCACACCTGCAACCAAAAGGTCACCGGACCATCGTTAACCAGCTCAACCTGCATATCGGCGGCAAAGCGGCCATTGGCGGTAGATACGCCCTGCTCACGGCAGCAGGCGCTGAAATATTCATAGAGACGTTCAGCTTCTGCCGGTTCAGCGCCGCCAGAGAAGGAGGGTCTCATGCCTTTTTGGGTATCAGCAGCCAGCGTAAACTGCGACACTACCAGCACGCTGCCACCTGCCTGCTGTACGTTAAGGTTCATCTTGTCGTTCTCATCAGCGAAAATGCGATAGCCCAGAACGCGCTCACACAACCGTTGTGCTTTTTTCTCACCGTCGCCCTTTTCAACACCCAGCAACACCAGCAAACCGGCACCAATTTCCCCTACCACCGCGTTGTCGACGCTGACACTGGCGCGACTGACGCGTTGAATCAAAGCAATCATGTTTCCTCTCGTTCTTTTTCTCGTTCACGCAGTTTTAATTGACGATAGTCATCCAGCGTGACGGTAATTTCTGCCCCTAACAACACAATACACCAGGTCCAGTAAACCCACAGGAACAGAATCGGGATTACGGCCAACACCCCGTAAATCAACTGATACGAGGGAAACATCGTAACATAGAGCGCAAAGCCTTTTTTGCCCAGCTCAAACAGCAGGCCCGCAACAACTGCGCCCACCAGCGCGTCGCGTCCGGGAACGCGGCGGGTAGGTACAATGCTGTACAGCAACCAGAAAGCGAGAATCGAGAGCAAGAGAGGAAAGACGCGTAGCACCTGCTCGATCAGGCTGTTGACACCAGAGGTGCTCACCCAGCGCAACGACAGCAGGTAGGAGCTGATCGCCAGACTCGCTCCCGCCAGCAGTGGACCAAGGGTAAGAATCATCCAGTAGACCGCGAACGAGTACACCATTGGCCGTTTTTTATCACTGCGCCAGATAACGTTCAACGCACTGTCTACCGAATGCATCAACAATAGCGCGGTGACGATCAGGCTGACAGCGCCCACGGCGGTCATCTTATTGACGTTGGCGACGAACTGTTCCAGATAGCGCTGAATGGTGTTGCCTGCCGCTGGCATAAAATTGGTAAAAATGAAGTTTTTGAGCTGCACGCTAATATCGGAGAACACCGGGAAGGCGGCGAACAGCGCAAAGACCACGGCAATCAGGGGCACCAGTGCCAACAATGAGACGTAGGCCAGGTTACCTGCCTGTGTCGTCATGTTGTCTTCATCAATGCGCCGCCACAGCAGTTTGACCCACAGGAAAAAGGCATGCCAGGAGTGGCGCAAATGGCGCAGGTACATCACTCAGCGATGACTCGCGAACCAGGCTGGCACGGTTTTGCTGTCGGTAACCAACACACTTTCAATGCCGAGCGCACGAGCGGCCTCGATATTGGGCGGGTTATCATCGAAAAATACCGCCTGGTCAGCCGTAAAGCCTTCGTTATCCAGCACGAACTGATAGATGCGGGCTTCGGGTTTACGCATACCAATATCCTGCGACATGTAGAGTTTATCGGCAGCCTGTTGGACCTCGGGAAATTGCGACGGCCAGAACTCAAAGTGCAACTGGTTAGTATTGGAGAGGATCACCACCCGGTGTCCATCTGCACGCAGCTGGTTCATCAGCGCCAGCGTCTCTGGGCGTACATCGATAAACACGGCATGCCAGCCTGCGGTGAATTGTTCATAACTCAGCGCCACATCGAGCTGCTCACATATCCGGGCAGCAAACTCCGGGTCGCTTATTTCGCCGCGTTCGTGTTGTTCGAAGGCTTCATCCATGCGGAAACGGCTTTGTAGCGTTGCCAGCGGCACGCGCCCCAGGTCACTCCAGACGCCAAGTACCCGGTTAAAATCGATATCAACAATCACATTGCCTAAATCAAAGATGTAGAGCATGACGCCTCCTTTATATTCCCTGGATCATTCACTCTAGCGGCAAATGCGAAGGCTGAACAGGCGGGGTGGCGGGGAAATGCCCGATCTGGAAGCGGGCGCACTCTTCTCTTTTTCAGCTCGCACGCGGGTTACATGCAGAATTGGCCTTGCACATTTATCAGACAATTGCCCGACACTCAGGCAAAAAAAAGCCCCGCATTGCGGGGCTTTCTCTATGTGTTCGCTTAGTCTTTGCTGCCGCGAGACGCACGCTTACGGTCGTTCTCGGTCAGGTGACGTTTACGAATACGGATTGACTGTGGAGTTACTTCTACCAGTTCGTCGTCATCGATGAACTCGATAGCCTGCTCCAGCGTCATTTTCACTGGCGGAACCAGAGTGGTCGCTTCGTCGGTACCTGACGCACGCATGTTGGTCAGTTTTTTACCGGTCAGGCAGTTTACGGTCAGGTCGTTAGAACGGCTGTGAATACCGATGATCTGGCCTTCATAGACTTCTGCACCGTGGCCGAGGAACAGCTTACCGCGATCCTGCAAACCGAACAGGGCGAAGGCTACCGCTTTACCCTGACCGTTCGAGATCAGTACGCCGTTCTGACGCTGACCCACTTCGCCCGGACGCACGTCGTCGTAGTGGCTGAAGGTGGAGTACAGCAGACCAGTACCTGAAGTCATGGTCATGAATTCGTTACGGAAGCCGATCAGGCCACGGCTTGGGATCACGTAGTCAAGGCGCACACGGCCTTTACCATCTGGATCCATGTTTTTCATGTCGCCTTTACGCTCACCCATCGCCATCATCACAGAACCCTGGTGGGTTTCTTCGATGTCGAGGGTAACGTTTTCGAACGGCTCTTGTTTACGGCCTTCGAACTCACGGAAGATTACTTTCGGACGGGATACCGCCAGCTCGTAGCCTTCACGACGCATGTTTTCGATCAGTACGGACAGGTGCAGTTCACCACGACCTGAAACGCGGAAGGCGTCAGCATCAGCGGTTTCTTCAACGCGCAGCGCAACGTTGTGTACCAGTTCTTTGTTCAGACGCTCCAGAATCTGGCGCGAGGTCACGTACTTACCTTCTTTACCGCAGAACGGTGAGGTGTTGACGTTGAAGAACATGGTTACTGTCGGCTCGTCCACGCTCAGGGCTGGCAGCGCTTCCACATTCTGCGGATCACAGATGGTGTCAGAGATGTTCAGCTCACCCAGACCGGTGATCGCGATGATGTCGCCCGCTTCAGCCAGGTCGCTTTCGATACGTTCCAGACCGAGGTGGCCCAGTACTTTACCGACTTTACCGTTACGGGTTTTGCCTTCGCTGTCGATGATGGTAACTTGCTGGTTCGGCTTCACTTTACCGCGTTTGATGCGGCCGATACCGATAACACCCAGGTAGTTGTTGTAGTCCAGCTGAGAGATCTGCATCTGCAACGGCGCTTCGACTTCAACCTGCGGCGGAGAAACACGGTCAACAATCGCCTGATACAACGGGGTCATGTCGTCTGCCATGTCGTTGTGATCCAGACCTGCGATACCATTCAGCGCAGAAGCGTAAATGATCGGGAAGTCCAGCTGTTCGTCAGTCGCATCAAGGTTAACGAACAGGTCAAATACCTGATCAACCACCCAGTCCGGACGCGCGCCAGGACGGTCAACTTTGTTGATAACAACAATCGGCTTCAGGCCGTGAGCAAAGGCTTTTTTGGTTACGAAGCGAGTTTGCGGCATCGGGCCATCCATCGCATCGACAACCAGCAGCACCGAGTCCACCATGGACATCACGCGCTCAACTTCACCACCGAAGTCGGCGTGTCCCGGGGTATCAACGATGTTGATACGATAGTCATTCCATTTGATGGCGGTGTTTTTCGCGAGGATGGTGATTCCACGCTCTTTCTCCAAATCGTTGGAGTCCATTACGCGCTCAGTCGCTTCGGTACGGGCGTCAAAAGTACCGGACTGTTGCAGCAGTTTATCAACCAGGGTGGTCTTACCGTGGTCAACGTGCGCGATGATGGCGATGTTACGCAAATTTTCGGTCACAGCTTTGCCTCAGGCATTATAGAAATAGAAATAACGCGCTATTGTACACGGATTAAGCGGAAGACTGAACATGATCACAGATTTCGCCTAAAGTTTCTTACAGCGCTGGTTTTTAGCACCAATTGCGGTGCATTAATCTGCACTGCGATGGCATTTTGCACTGAAATAGTGCTTTTATTTGCCACAAAGGCACCATTTCGGTGCATCAAATCCATCCTGGTGCAGTCATCGACTCACGACAGGGCGCATCACAGCACGATTTTATCCGCTGTAATAAAGTTGGCACAGAATTCGCTTTAGTATTCTCAAGCGAAAACGACAGTTGCACAACGGTTGAAGAGCTTGCCGAGATCTTTGGTTAGGAGATGTCAGAACCCATGACACATTCCAGGCAACGAAGTTCTCTCACCACGACGACAATGACAATTTCCAGGAGAGTTGAGTATGTCCGCTGAACACGTTCTCTCGATGATGAACGAGCACGAAGTTAAGTTTGTTGACCTGCGTTTTACCGATACCAAAGGTAAAGAACAGCACGTTACTATCCCTGCTCACCAGGTTAACGCTGACTTCTTCGAAGAAGGCAAAATGTTCGATGGCTCCTCCATCGGTGGCTGGAAAGGCATTAACGAATCAGACATGGTACTGATGCCGGACGCAACCACTGCCGTTCTGGACCCGTTCTTCGAAGATCCGACGCTGATCATCCGTTGTGACATCCTTGAGCCAGGCACCATGCAGGGCTACGATCGCGACCCGCGTTCTATCGCCAAGCGCGCAGAAGACTTCCTGCGTTCTTCTGGTATCGCTGATACCGTTCTGTTCGGACCTGAGCCGGAATTCTTCCTGTTCGATGACATCCGTTTCGGTTCTTCAACTTCTGGTTCACACGTTGCTATCGACGATATCGAAGCAGCATGGAACACCGGTAAAGAATACGAAGGTGGCAACAAAGGTCACCGTCCGGCCATCAAAGGTGGTTACTTCCCGGTTCCGCCGGTTGACTCAGCTCAGGACATCCGTTCTGCTATGTGTCTGACCATGGAGCAGATGGGTCTGGTGGTTGAAGCTCATCACCACGAAGTGGCAACTGCTGGTCAGAACGAAGTGGCAACCCGCTTCAACACCATGACCAAAAAAGCTGACGAAATTCAGATCTACAAATACGTTGTTCACAACGTTGCTCACGCTTACGGCAAAACTGCAACCTTCATGCCGAAGCCGATGTTCGGTGACAACGGTTCAGGTATGCACTGCCACATGTCTCTGTCTAAAGGCGGCGTGAACCTGTTCTCTGGCGACAAATACGGCGGCCTGTCTGAAACTGCTCTGTTCTACATCGGCGGTATCATCAAGCACGCTAAAGCCATCAACGCCCTGGCTAACCCGACCACCAACTCTTACAAGCGTCTGGTCCCAGGCTACGAAGCTCCGGTAATGCTGGCTTACTCTGCCCGTAACCGTTCTGCTTCAATCCGTATCCCGGTTGTTGCCAGCCCGAAAGCACGTCGTATTGAAGCGCGCTTCCCGGACCCGGCTGCTAACCCGTACCTGGCATTCACCGCGCTGCTGATGGCTGGCCTCGACGGCATCATCAACAAGATCCACCCGGGCGATGCGATGGACAAAAACCTGTATGACCTGCCGCCGGAAGAAGAAGCTGAGATTCCAAAAGTGGCTGGTTCACTGGAAGAAGCGCTGAACTGCCTGAACGAAGACCGCGAGTTCCTGACCCGTGGTGGCGTGTTCACCGACGACGCTATCGACGCGTACATCGAACTGCGTAAGTCTGAAAACGACCGCGTTCGCATGACTCCGCACCCGGTAGAGTTCGAGCTGTACTACAGCGTGTAATTAATTAAATATTCCGCGGATTTCGTGTTGCAGCAAGGCGGCAACCGAATGAATCCCGGGGAGCTGAGATAGCTCAGTGCCCCGAGTGAGTGAGAGCAGCCAACGCGGCTGCGGCACGAAAGACGCTGAAGATTTTTTGTTGCCGTGGAAACTTTCAGCCCATCTTCGGATGGGCTTTTTTCTCCACGAATTCATCGTTCAAATTACGGTTTTTACAACCAAAGGCTATAATGCACTAAATTAGTGCAGAGGAACGCTGTATGGCAACTGGCACGCTGCCCGATGCGGGGCAGATTCTCAACTCCCTGATAAACAGTATTTTGCTGGTTGATAATGAATTAGTTATTCATTACGCCAATCCGGCGGCACAGCAATTACTGGCGCAGAGTTCACGGAAATTATTTGGCACGCCGTTACCTGAATTAACCGGCTATTTTTCGCTGAATATTGAGGTTATGCGCGAGAGTCTTGAGGCCGGCCAGGGCTTTACAGACAGCGAAGTGACCTTAGTGGTGGATGGCCGCGCGCATATTATGTCGCTCACGGCGCAACGTCTGCCCGATGGCTTAATTTTGCTGGAAATGGCGCCGATGGATAATCAACGCCGCCTCAGTCAGGAACAAATTCAGCATGCTCAGCAGGTCGCCGCCCGCGATTTAGTACGTGGTCTGGCACATGAAATTAAAAACCCGCTGGGGGGTTTGCGTGGTGCCGCGCAATTACTATCTCGCGCCCTACCCGACCCTTCGCTGAATGAATATACCAAGGTCATTATTGAGCAAGCCGATCGACTGAGAAATCTGGTAGATCGTTTGCTTGGCCCTCAGCAGCCTGGTTTGCATGTCACTCAGAGCATTCATCAGGTGGCTGAACGCGTGGTCAATCTGGTGTCGATGGAGTTGCCGGATAACGTTTCGCTGGTGCGTGATTACGACCCCAGCCTGCCGGAGTTGCCACACGACCCGGATCAAATCGAACAAGTTCTGCTGAATGTAGTACGCAACGCGCTTCAGGCGTTGGGTGAAGAAGGCGGCACAATTATTATCCGCACCCGCACCGCGTTCCAGTTAACGCTGCATGGTGTGCGATATCGCCTGGTGGCACGCATTGATATTGAAGATGACGGCCCAGGCATTCCGGCTCAACTGCAGGATACGCTGTTCTATCCGATGGTGAGTGGGCGCGAAGGCGGCACCGGTTTAGGTCTGTCGATTGCCCGCAGTCTGATCGATCAGCATTCAGGAAAAATAGAATTTAACAGTTGGCCTGGTCACACCGAATTCTCGGTTTACCTGCCTATTCGCCAGTGAGGTTTCTATGCAACGAGGGATAGTCTGGATCGTCGATGACGATAGCTCCATCCGCTGGGTGCTTGAACGTGCGCTCACTGGAGCCGGTTTGAGCTGTGCAACGTTTGACAGCGGCAACGAGGTGCTGGAAGCGCTCTCGACCAAAACCCCAGATGTTTTACTGTCAGATATTCGTATGCCAGGCATGGACGGATTGGCATTGCTGAAACAAATCAAACAGCGCCATCCGATGCTGCCGGTCATCATTATGACGGCGCACTCCGATCTTGATGCCGCCGTCAGTGCTTATCAGCAGGGTGCTTTTGATTACCTGCCAAAGCCATTTGATATTGATGAAGCGGTCGCGTTGGTAGAACGCGCCATCAGCCACTATCAGGAGCAGCAGCAGCCGCGCAATCAACCGGTAAGCGGCCCTACGACCGATATTATCGGTGAAGCACCAGCGATGCAGGATGTGTTTCGCATTATTGGCCGTCTGTCGCGTTCTTCTATCAGCGTGCTGATTAACGGTGAATCCGGGACCGGTAAAGAACTGGTGGCGCATGCCCTGCATCGCCATAGCCCGCGCGCTAAAGCACCCTTTATCGCGCTGAACATGGCGGCGATTCCCAAAGATTTGATTGAGTCTGAGCTGTTTGGTCATGAGAAAGGTGCATTTACCGGTGCCAATCAGATTCGTCAGGGACGTTTTGAGCAAGCTGATGGCGGTACGCTGTTCCTTGATGAGATCGGCGATATGCCGCTCGACGTGCAAACCCGCCTGCTGCGCGTGCTGGCCGATGGTCAGTTCTACCGTGTTGGCGGTTATGCGCCAGTTAAAGTGGATGTGCGTATCATCGCCGCAACCCACCAAAACCTGGAAATGCGCGTACAGGAAGGCAAATTCCGTGAAGACTTATTCCATCGTCTGAACGTAATTCGTGTTCATCTGCCACCGCTGCGTGAACGTCGTGAAGATATTCCGCGCCTGGCCCGCTACTTCCTGCAAGTTGCTGCACGCGAACTGGGTGTAGAAGCGAAAATTTTGCACCCGGAAACCGAAGCGGCGCTGACGCGTTTGCATTGGTCCGGTAACGTGCGCCAGCTGGAAAATACCTGTCGCTGGCTGACCGTGATGGCTGCGGGCCAGGAAGTACTGATTCAGGATCTGCCCGCAGAACTGTTTGAATCCAGTACGCCGGAAAGTCCGGTGCAGTCGCTGCCGGATAGCTGGGCCACCTTACTGGCACAATGGGCGGATCGTGCACTGCGTTCCGGTCATCAAAACCTGCTATCTGAGGCACAGCCGGAGATGGAGCGCACCCTGCTCACAACCGCTTTGCGTCATACGCAGGGACATAAACAGGAAGCGGCGCGTTTGCTTGGCTGGGGACGTAATACCCTGACACGTAAACTGAAAGAGCTGGGCATGGAGTAAGTGTAAAAAGCGGGCTTATTGCACGATTTTTATGCTCACCCCATCTGTACAGACCGGTGCCGTTCAGTATCATACGGGCGGCAATCGGGAGAAGAGAACATGTTCCAGTCAGTCATCCAGGTGATCACGCATAATATCGCGGCGATCGGCAACGCGGCCAGCCATTCACCGCAAACGGCCATTGCCGCTGTGATGTGCGCCATTACCGTGAGTCTGTTCAGTTAATACAAAGGGAGCCCTGGCTCCCTTTGTCGTTTTAAATCACCCGCGAAAACTGCTGCTGGCGCGCTTTCTGCCGCAGATACGCATCAAAGCACATGCAGATATTACGGATCAGCAGGCGGCCCACGCCAGTGATGCGCAATCCCCTTTCATGCTGTTCCACTAAACCATCCGCCACCAGCGGCGCCAATAGTTGCAAGTCCTCAGCAAAATAGCGCCTGAAGGCGATCGGCCACTGCGCCTCAATAGCCGCGTAATCCAGTGCGAAGTTACAAATCAGCGCCTTAATAACATCACGACGCAGGCAATCATCGTCACTAAGGGTCAGGCCGCGCCATAGCGCGTTACCTTGCTCCTCCACGCTGGCGTACCAGGTTTTTAACTCTTTATGGTTCTGCGCGTAACTGTCGCCGATCATACTTATTGCCGACACCCCCAGCCCCAGCAGGTCCGTCTCACCCTGCGTGGTATATCCCTGAAAATTACGGTGCAATTTGCCAGCACGCTGCGCCACCGCCAGTTCGTCGTCCGGCCGGGCGAAGTGATCCATACCAATGAACTGATAGCCTTCACCGGTTAACGTGGCAATGGTCTGCTGCAAAATTTCCAGCTTTTGCGTAGCACTGGGTAGCTCATCATCTTTGATCTTGCGTTGGGCGGCGAATAACGCGGGCAGATGCGCGTAATTAAATACGCTGAGACGATCAGGGTTGAGGTCGATAACGCGTTGCAAGGTAAATGCAAAGCTCTCTGGCGTTTGCAGGGGCAATCCGTAGATAAGATCGATACTGACCGAGCGAAAACCCTGATCACGCGCACGTTGCACCAGCGCAAAGATAATTGCCTCATCCTGCACGCGATTGACCTTCTCCTGCACCGCTTTATTGAAATCCTGTACGCCCATGCTAAGGCGGTTGAAACCCAGCGCGCCCAGATGATCGATCATCTCCAGCTCAATTTCGCGCGGATCAACCTCGATCGACATTTCGATATCATCCGCAAGGAGAAAATGGCTGCGCAACAGGCCCACCAGCCGACTAACCTGCTGCTGATTGAGGAACGTGGGCGTTCCACCACCCCAGTGCAGCTGGGTAACACGGCGGCCCGCAAATAGCGGCGCACGCTGACGAATTTCCTGCTCCAGCACATCAAGGTAACGGTCTGCTTTGTGCAACTGACGCGTGACGATTTTATTGCAACCACAGAAGTAGCACAGCCGATGGCAAAACGGGATATGCACATAAAGTGAGAGAGGACGTTCGGGATAGCGAGCCACCGCTTGCTGAAAATCGGCTTCGCCAAAATTCTCACTGAATTCCAGCGCAGTAGGATAGGAGGTGTAGCGTGGACCGGCGTAATTATACTTTTCGATTAGCCGCTGATCCCATTCAATCTGCTGCGATGACATGCTCACTCCTTACGGTGACGTCGTCTGAAGGCGGGTCGCGAAGCAGAAGAGTGAACAGGGTGACGAGCAGAAACCCGGCGTAAACGCGACTTCAGGCGCGACAGACGGCGTAGTTTAAACAATAAGCTGATGAGATAACATGCCAGCAGCAGCGCTAAAATTGATCCAGGCCAAAACATCGGTCAATACCTGTTTAGCGTGGCATGCGCACATACGCATGCCGATCAAAAATGCCCTTATTTGCCTTTCAGCAGGCGCATCATGTCTTCTTCTGCCTGCTCATCATCGTCAGCGTCATCATCCAGCGCGATGCCGAGCGTTTCCATCAGCTCATCGATACGGTCCAGCGTTTCATCCAGCCAGGCCTGCTCTTCACCGCTCAGCGTTTCACCGCTTTCCAGACGATCCAGCAATGTATCCAGACGCTCATCATTCTCCAGCTTTGCCAGCTCTTCCTGCGGCGTGAGGCGAACTTTTTCCGCTTTTGCTTTAGGAGCCGGTTTTTTCACGACTGAAGTTTGTCCTTCCGCCACCAGGGCAATCGGTTTTTTGCTGCCCAGACGCGGATCCTGGGCAGTTTTGCCCTGACCTTTTCCTGTGGCCTGTTTTTCCGGATTCGCCCGGCTACCCGCAGCATGGCCACGGTGCTTTTTGTCGCGTTTACGGTCGCGCGCTTCAAGATTCAAATCTTCACGCGATTTACGTTTCGCTTTCGCGGCCGGTTTGCCGCGGGGGGATTGTGCAGGTTGCTTCATGGTGTTGGGCCTCGGCAATTTTTAATCAGTATATACCCGTCATATTACGGACTGGTGAGGTGAGTGCGCTTTTCGCCTTACCGCAGCCCGAATGATTTAAGGTATAGAATTGCGGCGAAATCTAGCAGAAAGCAGACAAAGAAAAAAGGCGACAGCCAATGCTGTCGCCTTATTTCGCACCTTCATACGAAGGAAACACGAGATAAATCCATTAATGGCTCACAACGTCCCGGTTTTTCCCTCGCCAAATCGCTCCTGCGAATTTCCCTGTCCTTGTCCGATTCGTTCCTGAATCGAGTCCTGCCTGCTCTTCGTCCCCCCTGACGCTCCTGAGCACATCATCTGATGAGTGCGGCCTTGCACTGACTCCAAATGTAGACCAATAGGTAAAATGAACAAGTAAGACGCTTCTCTTATTTATAGTGAAAATGCCACGAATTTTATTAATTCATTGAAATTAAAATATAAATATTCATAGCCTAGTAACGAGAAACGTTAATGACTGGCAGCACTTATCGCATATCTCTTACAAAATGGCGCGCAAAGACGCCATCGGGCACTTTTGCGCCATAACAGGTATACTCTGCGCAATTGCGTGAATCATTTTGCTGGAGTTTTACTTTGTCTGCTTTGAACTATCACATCACCCATTTCGTTCTCAGTGCCCCGGATATTCGTCACTTGCCTTCAGATACAGGCATTGAAGTTGCCTTTGCCGGTCGCTCGAATGCAGGCAAATCCAGTGCGCTGAATACCCTGACCAACCAAAAAAGCCTGGCGCGTACCAGTAAAACGCCGGGTCGTACCCAACTGATCAACCTGTTTGAGGTGGTGGAAGGCAAACGTCTGGTGGATTTACCCGGTTATGGTTACGCCGAAGTCCCCGAGGAGATGAAGCGCAAATGGCAACGCGCGCTGGGGGAATATCTACAAAAACGTCAGGCGTTGAAGGGGTTGGTGGTGCTGATGGATATTCGTCATCCACTGAAAGATCTCGACCAACAGATGATTGAATGGGCGGTGCAGAGTCAGATCCCGGTTTTAGTGTTGCTGACCAAAGCTGACAAGCTGGCTTCTGGCGCACGTAAAGCACAACTGAATATGGTACGCGAAGCGTCGCTGGCTTTTCAGGGGGATGTGCAGGTCGAAATGTTTTCGTCCCTGAAGAAGCTGGGTGTCGATAAACTGCGTCAAAAACTGGATAACTGGTTCAGTGAACTGGAACCGGCACAGGAAGATGACAGCCCGCCCTCTACATAACGCGTCTCTGCGGGTGTAATGACCCGCATTTTCAGATAAACGCCCAATAAAAAACGCCCCAGTCATAAATGACTGGGGCGGCTAATATTCAGCCAAATCCGATTACGTGAAGTAAAAGGTCTGAAAGATAGAACATCTTACCTCTGTACCCTACGCGAGAAACTTTACCTGATTTTTCCTGACCCACAAAGGATTTTTTGTTGTTTAGTTTCAGGAATCGACATCTTTTTTACCAGGTTCGTCACAAAAACGCGCATCCGATGTAGTTTAATTACCAAAAAAATGCTTAGACGTTAAGCAGTTACAAAACGCGCATTTTACAGACCGCTTTACCGGCTTGCTGAACCGATTAAGTAAACTTTTTTCTTATGACATTGTCATAAGCGGCTTTTCACCGCTTATGAGGTGTGACTTAGTGTGCCTGGTCCCAGTTTTCGCCGGTACCGACCTCAACCTGCAACGGAACGTCCAACTTCATGCTGCTCTCCATCAATTGACGGATCTTGTCGCTGGCGCTGTCCACCGCGTCCTGATGAATCTCAAACACCAATTCATCGTGCACCTGCATGATCATTTTGACGTTGTCGTCATTTTGTTGCAGTAACCAACCATCCACCGCAATCATCGCACGCTTGATAATATCCGCCGCCGTTCCCTGCATCGGGGCGTTGATCGCCGCACGCTCTGCTGCTTTACGGCGAATCGCGTTGCTGGAGGTGATGTCCGGCAGCCACAAGCGACGACCATCCAGGGTCTCAACATAGCCTTTCTCCGCCGCCAGCTCCCGTGTCTCTTCCATGTAACGCAATACGCCCGGATAGCGTTCAAAGTAGAGATCCATATACTTTTTCGCTTCACCGGCACCGATATTCAGCTGGCGCGACAAGCCAAATGCACTCATCCCGTAGATCAAACCAAAGTTGATCGCTTTCGCGCTACGGCGCTGTTCACCAGAAACCTTACTCAGCGCCACTCCAAACACTTCTGCTGCGGTAGCACGGTGAATGTCCTCCCCTTGCGCAAAAGCGTCCAGCAGCCCCTTATCCTGCGACAGATGCGCCATAATACGCAGCTCAATCTGTGAGTAGTCCGCCGCGACAATGCGCTTATCCGGTCCGGCAATAAACGCCTGGCGAATACGCCGTCCTTCATCGTTGCGTACCGGGATATTTTGCAGGTTGGGATCGGTGGATGACAAACGACCGGTTGCCGTAACCGCCTGGTGGTATGAAGTGTGCACTCGACCGGTGACCGGGTTGATCATCAGCGGCAATTTATCGGTATAAGTTGATTTCAACTTCGACAAACCACGATGTTCCAGTATCAACTTCGGCAACGGATAATCGAGCGCCAACTCCGCCAACACTTCTTCACTGGTTGATGGCGCGCCACCCGGGGTTTTCTTCGTCGGTTTGATCCCCTGCTTTTCAAACAGAATGGTTTGCAACTGTTTGGTTGAAGAGAGGTTGAACGGCTCACCCGCCAGCTCGTGCGCTTGCTGCTCCAGCTCAGCCAGACGTGTTGTTAGCTCCTGGGAATGTTTTGCCAGGATGTTCTGATCAATTAACACGCCATTGCGTTCTACACGGGAGATCACCTTCAGCAGCGGTATCTCGATCTCTGTGAAGACTTTTTTCGGACCCGCTTCTTTCTCCAGCTCCGGCCACATTTTCAGATGCAACTGCAAGGTGACATCCGCATCTTCTGCGGCGTAATGCCCTGCCTGCTCGATGGCAATCTGGTTAAAGGTCAGTTGATTTTTACCTTTCCCGGCAATCTCTTCAAAGGTGACGGTTTTATGATTCAGCCAGCGCGCTGCGAGGCTGTCCATATCGTGCTTCCCACCCACGCTGTTCAGACAATATGACTCCAGCATGGTGTCGTATTTAATACCGTTCAGCTCGATGTCATAGTTCTTCAGAACGCCGCGATCGTATTTGAGATTTTGCCCGACTTTGGCGGCGCTGCTGTCTTCCAGCAAAGGTTTCAGTTGAGCCAGTACTTCAGCTCTGTCCAGCTGATCAGGAGCATCAAGATAATCATGGGCCACCGGCAGATAGGCAGCTTCACCTGGAGCCACAGCGAAGGCGATACCCACAATGTTGGCACTCAGGGTATCCAGCGAATCGGTTTCCAGATCGAAAGCAAACAGCTCGCTTGTTTTCAGCTTGTCTAACCAACTCGCAAAGGTATCTTGATCCAGAATGGTGACATAACCATCAGATGACAACACGCTCGCCGTTTCGGCTTTGGCCACAGGCTGATCCGGCAGTGCTTGCGGTGTCTGCGCGTTACCCTTTTTGCCCTGCAACCATTTTCCTTCTTGCAGATCGACCAGCCAGCGCTTGAATTCATACCGGCTGAATAGCGTCTGTAGTACGGCGACATCCGGATCATTCACCGTCAGCTGCTCACAGCCGAGTTCCAGTTCTACGTCGGTTTTAATGGTTGCCAGCTGATAAGAAAGGAATGCCACGTCACGATTCTGTTCCAGTTTCGCCGCCATCGTTTTGGCACCACGAAATGACAGGTCGGCCACTTTTTCCAGGTTGTCATAGATAGATTGCATGCCACCCAGCCCTTGCAGCAGAGCCTGCGCAGTCTTTTCACCCACGCCGGGTACGCCAGGAATGTTGTCCGAGCTGTCACCCATCATGGCGAGGAAATCGATAATCAGTGCGGGTGGCACACCATATTTCTGCTCAACCTCTTCTGGCCCGAGCACCGTATTGGTCATGGTGTTGATCAGCGTGATGCCAGGCGTGACCAATTGGGCCATATCCTTATCACCGGTACTGATCAGTACCGCTCGTCCCTGCTTTTCTGCTTCAAGTGCCAGCGTGCCGATGACGTCGTCCGCCTCCACACCGGTTACCGCCAGCAGTGGCAAGCCCATTGCTTTAACCATTTCATGGAGCGGTTCGATCTGCGCACGCAGGTCGTCAGGCATAGGGGGGCGGTGTGACTTGTAGTGCTCGAACAACTCATCGCGGAATGTTTTTCCTTTCGCATCGAAGACCACAGCAACATGGCTGGGTTGGTACTGCATCAACAGGCTTTTCAACATGTTGAGAACACCATACATGGCGCCAGTTGGCTCGCCTGCGCTGTTGGTCAGGGGCGGAAAGGCATGATATGCACGGTAGAGATAGGAGGATCCGTCTACCAGAATCAGGGGATTTTCTGCAATGTGCGCCATAAGTTTGATTTTTCTTCGTTGCGATTAAGAGATGTATAAGGATGCCATAACCGGAGACGAATGTTGAATTAGCACCAGAAGATGTGATGCTTTTTCCTCATTACGCGGGGTGGATCGCAGGGATCTTATTGTGGATAACTTTGTGCGTAAATTTCATAACGTATTGTTATTTCCTTTGAACACAAGTAAATAGCCAGTAAAAACTGATGTTTTTCATATAGTTATTAAGTTTCTGTGATAGCAAGCATCTTTTTGAAAAGATGATCGTCCATGTGGATATTAACCACAAGGTTTGCAGCAGGAAGGTAAATAAAAGGCTGAGGGATAATTGAAAAACGCCGACATAGCCGGCGTTTTAACTGCTTAAATTAATTCTTCTCGACGAGGAATTTCACTACGTTGGCGTAATCTGCCACGAAATTGTCCATCGAACTGGTATCAAGGCCACCGTTGTTAACCATGTATTTGCCATTGATAAACATCGCCGGTACGCCCTGGAGATTTACATCGGAAGCGGCTTTCTGCTGTTGCGCAACCAGCGCTTTAACCGCAAAGCTGTTCCACGCTGCATCGTAATCTTCAGAGGTAATCCCCGCAGCCTTAATAAAGGTATCTTTCAGGCTAGCCGCATCAGTGACCGTCTGAGTTTTCTGGATACCATCAAAGATTGGAGCCGTGACTTTATCCTCTACACCCAGCGCCATTGCCACTGCCCACGCGTGCGTCACTACCGGGCCAAAATCACCACCCAGGAAATCAACGTGATATTTAGTTACTTTGGTGTTGGCAGGCAGATTCTTTTTCACGGCATCGCTGACATGATAAACGCGTTCGAATTGATAGCAATGCGGACAGAAGAAAGAGAAAAACTCCATTACCTGCGGTTCACCGGCGATGGGTTTCGGCAGCGTGACATACTGTTTGCCATCGGTAAATTGTGCCGCGGAGGCGCTAAATGCCAGCATTAAACCTACCAGCGCGAACCAAATCTTTTTCATCGTGAAAAATTCTCCTGACTGCTTCATTAAAATTGCGGGCTAAGCTGCAACGGCGGTTCGTGTAACAGCTTTTCCTGCTCGGTAAAAAGTGTAATTTGCCGACGCCAAAAATCTTCATCGGTCATCCACGGAAAAGCACGCGGAAAAGCAGGGTCCTGCCAGCGACGCACGACCCAGGCTAAATAATAAACCATGCGCATCGCGCGTAAAGGCTCAATCAGTGACAATTCATGTATATCAAAGTCACTGAATTCATTGTAAGCCTCCAGTAAAATATCCCACTGGATAAGTTGTTCCTGCCGATCGCCATTCACCAGCATCCACAGATCCTGTACCGCCGGTCCGGTACGTGCATCATCAAGATCGACAAACATGGGGCCATCACGCCATAGAATATTGCCGGGATGGCAGTCACCATGTAGTCGCAATGGCTGCCAGCGCGTGTGCCATATCTGATGCAGCGTGTGACTCAATCTGTCTATCGCCGCCATCAGTTGTGCTTTGAGCGCATCCGGCACCAGCATGCTCTGCTCGAGCTGTTGGCGCGGCTGTAAAATATATTCATCCAGTCCGATGGTTGGACGTTGCTGAAAGTCTTTTTGGCGACCAGTTTGATGAATCCGCCCCAGAAAGCGACCGACCCACTCCATCTGTTCTTCATTATCGGTTTCGTACTGCCGCCCACCCAGACTGGGAAATACCGCGAACATAAAACCGGCATGGTTGTTCAGCGTATTTCCCTGTAACGTCAGAGGTGCGGCAACCGGCACTTCATCATTCAGTAAATCGTGCGCAAACTGGTGTTCTTCCAGGATTTGGCCAGCGCTCCAGCGCTGCGGGCGATAAAACTTCACCACATAGCGACGTTTCTCATCATCACTGAATTGATAAACGCGGTTTTCATAGCTGTTGAGGGCGGTTAAGCCAGATTCTACGCGCAGACCCGTGTCCCAAAGTGCATCGAGGATCACATCTGGGTTCAACGTCTGGAAATTAAAGGTGGCTTCGCTCATCATTTCGCCTGTGTGTTACCTTTGCTTTAATGCGCAAGGATAGCACTACTCATCGTCCTTAATCACACCGCGTGCGCGTAATAGCGCGGTTTTAAAGTCCACTTCATAATCCTTTTTCAGACCGGGAATCTCAGCATCACTGCCTGCATCACGCATTTTGAGATGGTAAATCAATATGTCATCGGTTAATTCACTTAATGGGCCACTGAAACCTGATTCCTGCGCCAGTTTTTGTAAAAATGCCAACAGGTTAAGATCAGACTCCTTCTGCCACGCGGGTTGCAGAAGTTCGAGCAGTTCGTTGAGACGGTGATATTTCATCATTTTTTCCTTTATGCAGGTGTGAGGCTGCCAGCCTGTAAGTATCGTCCACTATTGATAAGGAGACGAAGATGACAGCATTAACCGGCGTGATTCTGGCAGGTGGCCAGGGGCGCCGTATGGGCGGTGAGGATAAAGGATTGTTGCTGTTGCAAGGTGAACCCCTTTATCAACACGTTCTGCGCCGTTTTCGGCCACAGGTCAATATTGTGTTGATAAGCGCCAACCGCAACATTGATCGTTATCAGTTAAGCGGTTGTCAGGTTGTCAGCGACTCGTTGCCGGATTACCCCGGCCCTCTGGCGGGAATGCTGAGCGGTTTGCGTCACAGCCCGTCTGAGTGGGTGGCATTCTGTGCCTGCGATACCCCGTGGATCCCTGATGATTTCGTCGCGCGCTTATGGCAAAGCAAAGCCGATGCCCCGGCGGTGTGGGTGAAATCATCCTTACGCGATCATCCGGCACTGGCTTTAGTTAATCGCTCTTTAGCCGATGCACTCGAAGCCTGGCTGTTGAGTGGGGAACGTCGTCTGATGCAGTTTTTACGGGAAAGTGGCGGCCATGCGGTGACCTTTCCTGATCCTGAATCGGCATTCCGTAATATCAACACGCCAGACGACTTACGGGATGAGGAAATACCATCATGACGATACCTTTGCTGGCGATTGCTGCCTGGAGCGGAACGGGTAAAACCACCTTGTTGGAAAAAGTGATCCCATTGCTGAAAGCACAAGGGATCCGCCCGGGACTGATTAAGCACACGCATCATAATATGGACGTTGATACGCCGGGAAAAGACAGTTTTCTGCTGCGAAAAGCGGGGGCGGATCAGGTGATCGTTGCCAGTAATCAGCGCTGGGCATTGATGTGCGAGACTCCAGATAAGCCCTTAACTCTGCATCAGATGGCGGCACGAATGGACAGTTCTTCGTTGGATTTGGTACTGGTTGAAGGATTCAAAGACGAACCGGTTGCTAAGATCGTGTTGTGGCGCACAGGTGTGAAGGGGAATATTACCGACTTACTCGATGATTACGTGATTGCGGTGGCGAGTGATGTGGAAGTGGCGTTGCCAGTGGCCGCTCTGGATATTAATCAGCCACAGCAGGTTGCCAATTTCATTGCTGAATGGTGTTTTTCACAGAAAAATCCGTGATTTTTTTCTGATACGTATCATATTCGTCGCGATGCGATTTATCGCGCGGGTTTCAGCGCAGCTTCACGTAAAACCTGCGCGATAAATCGCGCCGCTACGGGGATATTGACTGGTTTCCAGACGTAAAAAAGCCCTGAACTTTCGTTCAGGGCTTCTTCACTTATTTGATGCCTGGCAGTTCCCTACTCTCGCATGGGGAGACCCCACACTACCATCGGCGCTACGGCGTTTCACTTCTGAGTTCGGCATGGGGTCAGGTGGGACCACCGCGCTACAGCCGCCAGGCAAATTCTGTTTATCCGTACCGCCCTCACAGGCCATACGAATCAATCCGTTCGAACAATGCTGAAAATTTTCGCGTCTCTCAACTCAAAACGCCTCTGGCGTTGTAAGGTTAAGCCTCACGGGTCATTAGTACCGGTTAGCTCAATGCATCGCTGCACTTACACATCCGGCCTATCAACGTCGTCGTCTTCAACGTCCCTTCAGGACTCTCAAGGAGTCAGGGAGAACTCATCTCGGGGCAAGTTTCGTGCTTAGATGCTTTCAGCACTTATCTTTTCCGCACTTAGCTACCGGGCAATGCCATTGGCATGACAACCCGAACACCAGTGGTGCGTTCACTCCGGTCCTCTCGTACTAGGAGCAACCCCCCTCAATTCTCCAGCGCCCACGGCAGATAGGGACCGAACTGTCTCACGACGTTCTAAACCCAGCTCGCGTACCACTTTAAACGGCGAACAGCCGTACCCTTGGGACCTACTTCAGCCCCAGGATGTGATGAGCCGACATCGAGGTGCCAAACACCGCCGTCGATATGAACTCTTGGGCGGTATCAGCCTGTTATCCCCGGAGTACCTTTTATCCGTTGAGCGATGGCCCTTCCATTCAGAACCACCGGATCACTATGACCTGCTTTCGCACCTGCTCGAGCCGTCACTCTCGCAGTCAAGCTGGCTTATGCCATTGCACTAACCTCCTGATGTCCGACCAGGATTAGCCAACCTTCGTGCTCCTCCGTTACACTTTGGGAGGAGACCGCCCCAGTCAAACTACCCACCAGACACTGTCCGCAGCCCGGATTACGGGCCTACGTTAGAACATCAAACATTAAAGGGTGGTATTTCAAGGTTGGCTCCACGCAGACTGGCGTCCACGCTTCAAAGCCTCCCACCTATCCTACACATCAAGGCTCAATGTTCAGTGTCAAGCTATAGTAAAGGTTCACGGGGTCTTTCCGTCTTGCCGCGGGTACACTGCATCTTCACAGCGATTTCAATTTCACTGAGTCTCGGGTGGAGACAGCCTGGCCATCATTACGCCATTCGTGCAGGTCGGAACTTACCCGACAAGGAATTTCGCTACCTTAGGACCGTTATAGTTACGGCCGCCGTTTACCGGGGCTTCGATCAAGAGCTTCTCCTTACGGATAACCCCATCAATTAACCTTCCGGCACCGGGCAGGCGTCACACCGTATACGTCCACTTTCGTGTTTGCACAGTGCTGTGTTTTTAATAAACAGTTGCAGCCAGCTGGTATCTTCGACTGGCTTCAGCTCCGGGAGCAAGTCCCTTCACCTAATGCCAGCGTGCCTTCTCCCGAAGTTACGGCACCATTTTGCCTAGTTCCTTCACCCGAGTTCTCTCAAGCGCCTTGGTATTCTCTACCTGACCACCTGTGTCGGTTTGGGGTACGATTTCGTGTTACCTGGAGCTTAGAGGCTTTTCCTGGAAGCAGGGCATCAGTTACTTCACCACCGTAGTGGCTCGTCATCACGCCTCAGCCTTAAAGCATTCCGGATTTGCCTGGAATGCAAGCCTACACGCTTAAACCGGGACAACCGTCGCCCGGATAACCTAGCCTTCTCCGTCCCCCCTTCGCAGTAACACCAAGTACAGGAATATTAACCTGTTTCCCATCGACTACGCTTTTCAGCCTCGCCTTAGGGGTCGACTCACCCTGCCCCGATTAACGTTGGACAGGAACCCTTGGTCTTCCGGCGAGCGGGCTTTTCACCCGCTTTATCGTTACTTATGTCAGCATTCGCACTTCTGATACCTCCAGCAGACCTCACAGTCCACCTTCAGCGGCTTACAGAACGCTCCCCTACCCAACAACACATAGTGTCGCTGCCGCAGCTTCGGTGCATGGTTTAGCCCCGTTACATCTTCCGCGCAGGCCGACTCGACCAGTGAGCTATTACGCTTTCTTTAAATGATGGCTGCTTCTAAGCCAACATCCTGGCTGTCTGGGCCTTCCCACATCGTTTCCCACTTAACCATGACTTTGGGACCTTAGCTGGCGGTCTGGGTTGTTTCCCTCTTCACGACGGACGTTAGCACCCGCCGTGTGTCTCCCGTGATAACATTCTCCGGTATTCGTAGTTTGCATCGGGTTGGTAAGCCGGGATGGCCCCCTAGCCGAAACAGTGCTCTACCCCCGGAGATGAATTCACGAGGCGCTACCTAAATAGCTTTCGGGGAGAACCAGCTATCTCCCGGTTTGATTGGCCTTTCACCCCCAGCCACAAGTCATCCGCTAATTTTTCAACATTAGTCGGTTCGGTCCTCCAGTTAGTGTTACCCAACCTTCAACCTGCCCATGGCTAGATCACCGGGTTTCGGGTCTATACCCTGCAACTTAACGCCCGGTTAAGACTCGGTTTCCCTGCGGCTCCCCTATACGGTTAACCTTGCTACAGAATATAAGTCGCTGACCCATTATACAAAAGGTACGCAGTCACACCCGAAGGTGCTCCCACTGCTTGTACGTACACGGTTTCAGGTTCTGTTTCACTCCCCTCGCCGGGGTTCTTTTCGCCTTTCCCTCACGGTACTGGTTCACTATCGGTCAGTCAGGAGTATTTAGCCTTGGAGGATGGTCCCCCCATATTCAGACAGGATACCACGTGTCCCGCCCTACTCATCGGACTCACAGAATGTGCATTTTCATGTACGGGGCTGTCACCCTGTATCGCGCGACTTTCCAGACGCTTCCATTAACACACAAACTGATTCAGGTCCTGGGCTGTTCCCCGTTCGCTCGCCGCTACTGGGGGAATCTCGGTTGATTTCTTTTCCTCGGGGTACTTAGATGTTTCAGTTCCCCCGGTTCGCCTCGTTAACCTATGTATTCAGTTAACGATAGTGCATAAATGCACTGGGTTTCCCCATTCGGACATCGTCGGCTGTTGCGGTTCATATCACCTTACCGACGCTTTTCGCAGATTAGCACGTCCTTCATCGCCTCTGACTGCCAGGGCATCCACCGTGTACGCTTAGTCGCTTAACCTCACAACCCACAGACGTTTTCACGCATGCAGACTGCAAGCATTTGAGAGACTCGAACACATCGCTTTCATTTCTTATTACGGAGAAATGAAACAACGTGTCGTTTCAAATTTTCAGCTTGTTCCGGATTGTTAAAGAGCAAATATCTCAAACATGACTCGTAAGCCAGTTTTGAGATACTGAGCAGCGACACCTTTCACCTGTCACCAAGCAAGTGGCGTCCCCTAGGGGATTCGAACCCCTGTTGCCGCCGTGAAAGGGCGGAGTCCTAACCGCTAGACGAAGGGGACACATGAAGTGTCACGACTTCGCAGCCGTCTTGCTCATTACGTTTTCATCAGACAATCTGTGTGAGCACTTCGAAGGAAAGTATCTTCAGGTAAGGAGGTGATCCAACCGCAGGTTCCCCTACGGTTACCTTGTTACGACTTCACCCCAGTCATGAATCACAAAGTGGTAAGCGCCCTCCCGAAGGTTAAGCTACCTACTTCTTTTGCAACCCACTCCCATGGTGTGACGGGCGGTGTGTACAAGGCCCGGGAACGTATTCACCGTAGCATTCTGATCTACGATTACTAGCGATTCCGACTTCATGGAGTCGAGTTGCAGACTCCAATCCGGACTACGACGCACTTTATGAGGTCCGCTTGCTCTCGCGAGGTCGCTTCTCTTTGTATGCGCCATTGTAGCACGTGTGTAGCCCTGGCCGTAAGGGCCATGATGACTTGACGTCATCCCCACCTTCCTCCGGTTTATCACCGGCAGTCTCCTTTGAGTTCCCGACCGAATCGCTGGCAACAAAGGATAAGGGTTGCGCTCGTTGCGGGACTTAACCCAACATTTCACAACACGAGCTGACGACAGCCATGCAGCACCTGTCTCACGGTTCCCGAAGGCACTAAGGCATCTCTGCCAAATTCCGTGGATGTCAAGGCCAGGTAAGGTTCTTCGCGTTGCATCGAATTAAACCACATGCTCCACCGCTTGTGCGGGCCCCCGTCAATTCATTTGAGTTTTAACCTTGCGGCCGTACTCCCCAGGCGGTCGACTTAACGCGTTAGCTCCGGAAGCCACGCCTCAAGGGCACAACCTCCAAGTCGACATCGTTTACAGCGTGGACTACCAGGGTATCTAATCCTGTTTGCTCCCCACGCTTTCGCACCTGAGCGTCAGTCTTTGTCCAGGGGGCCGCCTTCGCCACCGGTATTCCTCCAGATCTCTACGCATTTCACCGCTACACCTGGAATTCTACCCCCCTCTACAAGACTCTAGCCTGCCAGTTTCGAATGCAGTTCCCAGGTTAAGCCCGGGGATTTCACATCCGACTTGACAGACCGCCTGCGTGCGCTTTACGCCCAGTAATTCCGATTAACGCTTGCACCCTCCGTATTACCGCGGCTGCTGGCACGGAGTTAGCCGGTGCTTCTTCTGCGGGTAACGTCAATGATGATGCGTATTAAACATCATCCCTTCCTCCCCGCTGAAAGTACTTTACAACCCGAAGGCCTTCTTCATACACGCGGCATGGCTGCATCAGGCTTGCGCCCATTGTGCAATATTCCCCACTGCTGCCTCCCGTAGGAGTCTGGACCGTGTCTCAGTTCCAGTGTGGCTGGTCATCCTCTCAGACCAGCTAGGGATCGTCGCCTAGGTGAGCCGTTACCCCACCTACTAGCTAATCCCATCTGGGTTCATCCGATGGTGTGAGGCCCGAAGGTCCCCCACTTTGGTCTTGCGACGTTATGCGGTATTAGCTACCGTTTCCAGTAGTTATCCCCCTCCATCGGGCAGATCCCCAGACATTACTCACCCGTCCGCCACTCGTCACCCAAGGAGCAAGCTCCTCTGTGCTACCGTTCGACTTGCATGTGTTAGGCCTGCCGCCAGCGTTCAATCTGAGCCATGATCAAACTCTTCAATTTAAGTTTGATGCTCAAAGAATTAAACTTCGTAATAAATTACGTGTTCACTCTTGAGACTTGATATTTTTTAAGTCCGTAGACTTTTGATATCAATCCTGCGAGTGCCCACACAGATTGTCTGATAAATTGTTAAAGAGCAGTGCGAGCAGCGGGTTAACCGTCTGTCGCGAGGTGGCGTATATTACGCTTTCCTCCTTCAGAGTCAATCTCTTTTTCGAGATTTTTCTCTGGCGGGATGAATCACTTCGTCCCTCGCTGACCGTCTGCGTTGCCGCTTTGCCGTGTCAGTGGAGGCGCATTATAGGGAGATAATTCTGACTGACAAGCGTTTATTGCAAAAAATTGACTGAGCGCTACTTTTTTATACGAACGATTTAAAAACAGGCATTTTGCGATGAAGAAACAGCCAAAAGCGCCGCCCTCTCGGCACAAATCATCGTAATGGCCTCAAACGTAAGTGCTATCCTGTTGGTCCAATCGCAGTTTTTCCCCTGCTGCAGACAGAATTTTATTAAAGAAGGACTTTAAATGATTCGCTCCGCGCGCAGTATGGCCGGTTTGCCCTGGATCGCCGCTATGGCATTTTTCATGCAATCGCTTGATGCCACTATCCTCAACACCGCGCTCCCTGCCATTGCGACCAGCCTCCAACGCTCTCCCCTTGCCATGCAATCCGCCGTTATCAGCTACACACTGACCGTAGCGATGCTAATTCCTGTCAGCGGCTGGCTGGCAGATCGCTTCGGTACACGCAAAATCTTTATCCTTGCAGTAACCCTGTTTACCCTCGGTTCACTGGCCTGCGCCTTGTCTGGCAGCCTGAGCCTGCTGGTAATTTCGCGCGTGGTGCAGGGGATTGGCGGAGCCATGATGATGCCCGTTGCACGACTGGCGTTGCTGCGAGCCTATCCACGCAGTGAATTACTGCCGGTTCTCAACTTTGTCACCATGCCCGGTCTGGTTGGGCCGATACTCGGTCCCATGCTCGGCGGCTTGCTGGTCACCTATGCCAGTTGGCACTGGATTTTCCTGATTAACATTCCCATCGGCCTGCTTGGTATCTTTTATGCGCGCAAGTACATGCCGGATTTCACGACACCCAAACGCCGCTTCGACTTTGGCGGCTTTGTGTTATTTGGCGTAGGTTTAGTGTTGATCTCGATTGGCATCGAACTGTTCGGCGAACGTATTGTGTCGCCCTGGCAGGCAACCGCCGTCCTGTTTACCGGTGTATTGTTGTTGCTTCTTTATATAGTACATGCGCGCCGCCATCCGGCACCGTTGATCAGTTTGCCGATGTTTAAAACCCGCACCTTTTCCATCGGCATCATTGGCAATATCGCCTCACGTCTTGGAACTGGTTGTATTCCCTTTCTGATGCCGTTGATGTTGCAGGTTGGCTTTGGTTATCCCGCGATTATCGCCGGTTGCATGATGGGGCCGACCGCCATCGGTTCGTTACTGGCGAAATCCACCGTTACCCAAGTCTTGCGACGCTTTGGTTATCGCCACACGCTGGTCGGTATTTCAGTCATTATCGGCTTCCTGATTGCCTCCTTCTCGCTGCAAACGCCAGGAGGAAGTGTGTTATTGCTACTGCTGGCGTTGTTTGTGCTGGGAATGGCAATGTCGACACAGTTCACGGCGATGAACACCATCACCCTGGCGGATCTGAATGATGAGAACGCCAGCGGTGGCAATAGCGTGCTGGCGGTAACGCAGCAACTGTCCATCAGCTTTGGGGTGGCGGTGAGTGCCGCCGTGTTGCGCTTTTATCAGGAATTTGACGGCACCACGGTGCAACATTTCCATGCCACCTTCCTGACGATGGGGGTGATCACGGTACTGGCCGCGTTTACCTTTATGTTGCTGCGCAATGGCGATGGCCGCCATTTGATCACTAACCGCGATAAAAAGAAGAAAAGCGCTTAAACCGAACCGCGCTCCACCAGCTCCGGCGTCAGGACCAGCGTTTGCTGACTGGCGTCGGGATCGCTCATGCGATGAATCAGGGTATCAATCGCCAGCTCTCCCAACTCATCCTTTGGCTGATGGACGGTGCTTAACGGCGGCGTGAGATAACGCGCCAATTCAATGTTGTCGTATCCCATCACCGCAATATCCTGCGGTACGCGCAGACCAGCCTGAAACAGCGCATGGTAGACACCCACAGCCATCGCATCATTGCTGGTAAAGACCGCTTCCGGCAGCGGATCCAGCGTCAGCAACTGATTCATGGCGTTAAAACCACCCTGAAACTCAAAGTCACCATCAACGACGTAGCCCGGCAGCACCGGCAATCCACTGTTGGACATTGCTTTCTGGAAGCCATCCAGACGCAGTCGCGCCGGGGTTTTATCCAGCGGCCCGGCAATGCAGGCAATACGACGATAGCCACGATCGATCAGATGCTGGGTGGCCATCTCACCGCCCAGCAGCGCGTTATCCTGAATAATGTCGCCACGCCCTTCAAACGGTGCCCAATCCATCATCACCATCGGAATCGACGGATAGCGATTCAGAATATCCGCCGAGGGCAGGTGGGTTTCCGTACACATGATCAGCAGGCCATCAACGCGCTTTTGCAACAGCGTTTCCAGGCTGCGATTCATGCGCTCCTCATCACCTTCGGTGTTACACAGAATCAAACTGTAGCCACGCTCATAACAACTGTTCTCAACGCCGCGCACCACTTCGGAATAGAAGGGGTTATTGCTGGCCGTCAGGAGCATACCAATGGTGCGTGTCTGATTTATTTTCAGGCTACGTGCGAGGGCAGATGGGGCGTAATTCAGGGAACGGATGGCCTGCTCCACCTTTTCACGCACCTGCTCGCTAACAAAGCGATTGTTATTAATGACGTGTGAAACGGTGGAGGTGGAGACGCCCGCGAGACGGGCGACATCTTTCATGGTAGCCAAACGCTTAGCCCTGTTGTTGCAGGAAGGCATCAATCTCGGTACGCCACGGCACCGAGGGCTGAGCGCCTGGGCGCGTAACGGCAATAGCCGCCGCCGCATGCGCGAAACGTACCGCATCATGCATCAAGACACCTTCCAGACGGGCGGTAATAAACGCGCCATTGAAGGTATCGCCAGCCGCGATGGTGTCGACAGCCTGTACGCTAAAGCCAGGAATGCGTACACCCTCGCCTTTCTCGCTCAACCAGACACCGCGACGGCCCAGCGTAATCAACACCGTCTGAATACCTTTGCTGTGCAATGCCGCCGCTGCACGCGCCGCATCTTCATCGCTTTTCACTGCGATGCCGGTGAGAATTTCCGCTTCGGTTTCGTTCGGCGTGATGACATCAATCAGCGCCAGCAATTCATCGGAAAGATGCGTGGCAGGAGCCGGATTAAGAATCACCTGCGTCTGCTGCGCTTTGGCGATTTTCGCCGCCGCCAGCACGCTTTCCAGCGGCGATTCCAGTTGCATCAACAACGCATCTGCATCCGCGATCACCTGTTGATGGCGATCAACGCAGGCAGGCGTTAACGCCGCATTGGCACCGGAATAGATGCCGATATTGTTTTCACCTTCGCCATTCACGAAGATCATCGCCACACCGGTGGCTTCATCCGCTACGGTTTCCACCGGCGCGGTATCAATTCGGTCCTGTTGCAGCTGCTGGCGGATACGCTCGCCAATATCATCAGCGCCCACACAGGCAATAAAGGCGATATCGGCACCTGCGCGCCCGGCTGCTACCGCCTGATTAGCCCCTTTGCCGCCAAAGGCAATCTGATACTGTTTCCCGATCACCGTTTCGCCCGGACGTGGAAAGTGGGCGAGGTTAAGGATGTGATCGGCATTGATGCTGCCAAGTACGGCCAGTTTTGCGCTTTTGCTCATAGGGAGTGATCCATCAAAGTTGCGCCACCTCAATGGTGGCGCGTTGCCCTGCTTTTCTTCGCGTGTTATTTGGTAACCAGTTTCAGATCGACCGGGTTGATCGCCTGCACTTTTTCACCTTTCAATACTTTATCCGCAGTCTCTACGCCGATGATACCAATCTTGTCAGGCATCTGCGCAACGGTCGCAGTCAGTTTACCGGCTTCTACCGCTTTTACACCGTCAGCGGTGCCGTCAAAGCCCACCACCACCACATCGGTTTTACCGGCGGTTTGCAGTGCGCGCAGTGCGCCCAGCGCCATTTCGTCGTTCTGTGCGAATACAGCCTGCACATCCGGATGCGCCTGCAACAGGTTCTGCATCACGTTCAGACCTTTGGTACGGTCAAAATCCGCTGGCTGGCTGGCGAGGATATTGAATTTATGTGCATCGGCAGCCTGTTTGAAGCCATCACCGCGCTCACGCGCCGCTGACGTACCGGCAATACCCTGCAACTCGATGATTTTCGCGCCATCACCCAGTTTTTTCGCAATGAAGTCACCCGCCATTTTGCCGCCAAAGCGGTTGTCAGATGCCACATGACTCACCACCTTGCCCTGTGACGCTACGCGGTCGAGGGTGATCACCGGAATATTCGCCTGGTTCGCCATCTTCACGGCGTTGCCTACGGCATCAGAGTCGGTAGGGTTAATCAGCATCAGTTTGGTGCCACGCACGGTGAGGTCCTGCACGTTCGCCAGCTCTTTCGCCGGGTTGTTCTGCGAGTCCAGCACCACCAGGTTATAACCCAGCTTGTCGGCTTCTTTCTGTGCGCCATCTTTCAGCGCCACAAAGAACGGGTTGTTCAGGGTAGAAACCACCAGAGCGATAGTATCCTTCGCCATCGCGCTGGCACTCAGAGTGGCGCCAAGAATGACGGCCAATGCGGTTAACTTTTTCATGAATTCATCCTGTGTGAAGGTCAGAGTTATTTACTGCTTTTGTTATCCACCAGCACTGCCAGCAGAATTACCACTGCTTTTACAATCATTTGATAGTAAGAGGAGACACCTAACAGATTGAGGCCGTTGTTCAGGAAGCCGAGAATCAATGCCCCGATCAGCGTCCCCATGATGCGACCTTTACCTCCCGCCAGGCTGGTACCGCCCAACACCACAGCGGCGATCGCATCCAGTTCATAACCCGTGCCCGCTGTCGGCTGCGCTGATGAAAGACGCGCTACCTCAATGGTGCCCGCCAGCGCCGCCAACATGCCGCACAGTGAATAGACGATAATTTTGACGCGGTTAACGTTGATACCAGACAAACGCGTGGCCGCTTCATTGCCACCCAGCGCGTAGATATAACGCCCCAGACGCGTGTGATGCAGCATGTACCAGGCCAGCGCGAACACCACCGCCATCAACCATACCGGGGTCGGGATGCCCAGAGGGCGACCAATACCGAACCAGCCAAACAGGTCGGCGTTGTCGCTAAAGCCGGTATTAATTGGGCTGCCGTCGGTGTAAACCATAGTGACGCCACGCAGCAGCAGCATCATCACCAGGGTGGCGATAAACGCCTGCACTTTGCCGCGTGCCACAATGGTGCCGGTGATGCCGCCAATCAAGGCACCCAATGCCAGCGCAGCCGCTACCGCCACCAGCGCATTAACTTCGTGCCCCACAATCGAGGCGGCCACCGCGCCGGTCAACGCCAGCAGCGAGCCAACGGACAGATCGATACCAGAGGTCAGGATCACCAGCGTCATTCCCACCGCCATAATGGCGTTGACCGAGGTCTGTTGCAGGATGTTGAACAAGTTGGCGACGGTGAAGAAATTCGGGCTGAGGCTGGCGACCACGGCGATCAGCACAATCAGCGCAATCAGCGATTTTTGCTCCAGCAACCAGGCTTTGCTGAACCAGCGACGGCTGGCGGGTAAGGTTTGGGTACTCATACAACTAACTCCTCGCTGTGTTGCTTACCGACTGCCGCTGCCATCAGGGATTCCTGGGTAGCCTGCTCACGGGTAAATTCGCCACTCAGATGGCCTTCATGCATCACCAGAATGCGATCGCTCATGCCCAGAACTTCCGGCATTTCGGACGACACCAGGATGATGCTCAGCCCATCGGCTTTAAACTGGTTAATTAACTGATAAATCTCTTTTTTTGCCCCAACGTCCACACCGCGCGTCGGTTCATCAAGGATCAAGACATTCGGTCGCGTCATCAGCCCACGGGCAATCGCCACTTTTTGCTGATTACCGCCAGAAAGCAGGCCGATCGGCTGCTCCATCGACGGGGTTTTCACATTGAACAGGCGGATAAAATCGCCCACCGCCAACTGTTCTTCCGCGTGTTTCAGGCTGCCATTACCCCGACTGAAGTAGCGCAGCGCGGTCAGGGACATGTTTTCTTTTACCGACATGCCCAGCACCAGACCGTCGCGTTTGCGGTCTTCGGAGATATAGACGATGCCATTTGCCAGACCATCCTGTGGCGCATGCGTCACCACATCACGACCATCCAGCGTGACTTTTCCGCCGCTACGTGGCAGTGCGCCATATAACAGCTTCATCAGTTCGGTACGCCCCGCGCCCATCAGGCCGGAAACGCCCAGAATTTCGCCTTTACGCAGGTTAAAGCTAACGTCATGTACTCCCGGTCCGCTCAGGTTTTCCACCTGCAAACGCACGGCACCCGGAGCCTGGTCAAGATGCGGGTATTGTTCTTCCAGCTTGCGTCCGACCATCATCTCAATCAGGCTCTCTTCACTCAGCTCGCTGACTGGACGTTCGGCAATAAACTGACCGTCACGGAACACCGTGACGTCATCGCAAATCTCAAAGATCTCTTTCATGCGGTGGGAAATGTAGACAATGCCGCAACCCTGCGCTTTCAACTCATTGATCACGCGGAACAATGACAGGGTTTCGGTATCGGTCAGCGCATCCGTCGGCTCGTCCATGATGATGACGCGCGACTGAAAGCTGAGAACCTTAGCGATCTCCACCATCTGCTGGTCGCCAATCGACAAATCACCCACCAGCTTATGGCTGTTAAAACGCAGGTTCAGACGCGCTAACAGCGCATCCGCCTCGGCATACATCTTTTTCCACTCAATGCGGCCAAAACGGTTCACAAATTCGCGGCCAAGGAAGATGTTCTCCGCCACCGTCAATTGCGGGATCAGGTTAAGTTCCTGATGAATGATGCCAATGCCCGCTTCCTGAGACGCTTTTGGCCCGGAGAACGTGGTTTCTTTACCCAGCCAATGCAGCGATCCGGCATCCATGCTGTAAATACCGGTCAGCACTTTCATCATGGTGGATTTACCGGCACCATTTTCTCCCACCAGCGCCATCACCCGACCAGGCCAGACGGCCAGTGAAGCCCCTTTCAGCGCTTTCACACCGGGAAATGACTTTTCAATCCCTTTGAGTTGCAATAACGGTTGCATAGCGGCCTCAGAAGGTAACGCCCGCGCTCAGGATGACATTCGCATACGGAGAGCACTCTCCGCTGCGAATGACCGCCTGACTACGCTGAGTCTGTTGTTTGAACTGTTCATGACTGGTGTAACGAATAGCGATGGTATTTCCCTGGTGTCGTTGCAAGGCATCGAGCACGGCGAGCAGTGCGCTATGGAGCTGCGGGTTGAACTGCTTGATCTCTTCCGCCATCAGGGCGCTCTCAACCTGCATCTCCTGAGTGACCACCTCAACAACCTGTAAAAACTCGGGCGTACCCGGCGTCAGCGCCAGATCAATACGTTGCGGCCCCACAGGAATGGGTAAACCCGCATCGGCAATCGTCAGCGTATCCGTGTGTCCCAGACGGGCAATCACATGAGAGATTTCAGCGTTTAACAAGCGACCTTTTTTCATTTCTTCCACTCCACAGCGAAACGTTTCGCTGACCGGAGTGTATAAAAAATGCATAGCAACTCAATGGCGGCATCACGGAAATGTGATCACCATCGAAACGTTTCGCTTGTGCCAGAAAATATTTGAGTTAGGCGAGGAATAAATCAACCTCCGCTGACAACAGCATAAGAATTTTCACAATGAAGAAGAGAAATACCCCACGCAGTCAGAAGAAATTCCCTTCTCATCCTTATGTTAAGTTTTTTCAGAGGTAACGAAATGTGTATTTGTCATGGATAACAACACAGGAATCGAAGGATCGAAGCTAATGGATTTTAAATTAAAAGCACTCACCAGCCTGATTACCGTTTCACTGGTGGCCGCCGCTTATGCCAATGAGGGGGACATAACACCCAATTACGCCACAACAGGCCCTGTCGCCATCGCTTCTGCCGATTTTAGTGTTACAAGTTCAGCAGAAGAATCCGTCCTGTATGAACTGGATGCTTCTGCAAGTCAGAATGCTGTCTCTTTCCGTTGGCGAGTAGCAGAAGGAAAGGGTGTCTTCTGGTTGCAGGAAAAACCGGGGGGAGGATGGAGAACCGAGGTTAATCAGGCGAAAGCAACAGCGCTGGTCCCGGCAAACCATACCGGCATTGCAGTTTATGAAGTCAGCGTAACGGACAAAAATGGCAACACCGATACCCGGCAAGTCACCATGACCGCCATTTCCCCGTTGTATTCATCCGTTGAGGAAAATCTGGCTAAACCCACTGAATTTCCCGACTGGGGTGAAGAAAACACTTATATGGCGGGAGATAAGGTCACCTTCGCCGGGATTAAGTACATCGCGACAAAATGGACACAATCTACACCCGCTAATGGCGCAGGCTGGAAGTTTGCAGATCCGGAGCAACTGCGGGAATGGAACAAATCAATGTCTTATTCCCGCAAAGATAAAGTCAGCTGGCAGGGAAAAGCCTGGAAAGCGGCGTACTGGACGCAGGGGAATACGCCAGGAGAACATTCCGTCTGGCTGGAATTATAAGCGGGCTGCCGGAGCAGCCCCGCCAGATTATCAGGGGAGTTTTCTGACCTGTTTCACGTCCAGTTCAATGGCGTTGAAATCCTTATCCAACTCACCGGTTAACTCAACGCGATCTTTTGGCGAAATGGTTTGCCCGTCCCAGCGTTTGTGATCGATTTCGACCTTCATGGTGCCGGTATCATCGCGGAACAGATAATCCTCTTTGCCGATTTGCTTATCCAGATAACCACGCACGGTGATCCAGCTATCGTCCTTCATCTCCTCAGCCTGCTTAACCGTCACGACACTGGTGTTACCAGCCTGAAAGCCACCGGAGTGACTTTGTACCGCCGGCGCATTCGGGTCAACAAATCCACCCTGCTGTGCCGCCAGAACCGGCATGGAAGCCAGTGCAACGATTGCGAAAAGTGCTGCATGCTTTTTCATATTTTCACCTCTTCTCCATGAATGTGCGGAATACGGGGGCTATTTCAACATAAGGTTCTTAACAGGATCTTAAGGCCGATCAATTTATTAAAATTCGTGAAAATCAGGTCAAATGTCGTGATTTCTCCTGTACATGAACGCTTCTGCTTCGTATAACTCCAGGCTAAAGGGAGGCGCATACATGCGGATTTTATTGATTGAAGACGACACCTTGATTGGCGACGGCCTCAAAGTCGGCCTGACCAAACTCGGTTTCAGCGTGGACTGGCTGGTTTCAGGCGAAGCTGGATTTCAGGCGTTGAACTCCGCCCCCTGGGATGCAGTGATTCTGGATTTGTCACTGCCGGAACGAGATGGACTCGATATTCTGCGCCAATGGCGTCAGCAAGGTCAGGATGTACCGGTATTGATCCTCACAGCACGCGATGCGCTCGATCAGCGGGTTCAGGGTTTGCAACTGGGCGCGGATGACTATCTTGGCAAACCTTTTGCCCTGACCGAAGTAGCTGCACGCCTGGAGGCACTGATTCGTCGGCGTCATGGTCAGCTACAGCCGGAGCTGCGTCATGGCAAGGTGGTAATGTCTCCTGCCAGCCACAGCGTACTGGTTGCTGGCGAACCGCTCCCCCTGAAAAGCCGTGAACTGGCGTTGCTGGAACTGTTCCTGCGTAATCCCGGCCGGGTCCTGACACGCAGCCAGCTGGAGGAAAAACTCTATAGCTGGGATGACGATGTCTCCAGCAATGCTGTCGAGGTGCATATCCATCATCTGCGTAAAAAGCTCGGCAGCCAGTTTATCCGTACCGTGCATGGCGTCGGTTATACGTTGGGAGCGGCAGAATGAGTCTGTTCCTGCGGCTCGCCATCGGTTTTATCTTGTTGATCATGCTGTGCTGGGGCAGCGCCAGCCTGAGCGCCTGGCATCAGACACGCGAAACCGTCAATGAACTGTTTGATACCCAGCAAATGCTGTTTGCCAAGCGCCTGCTGGCGCTCGAACCCGCCACGCTGCAAAACGTCACTCTGCCGAAAAACAAGGCATTACTGAACCATCATCGCGGTAAACAGGATGATGACGCGCTGGCTTTCGCCATTTTTAGTGGTGATGGCAAGTTGCTGCTCAATGATGGCGAAAAGGGTCGTGATTTGCAGTTTGCGGATGGACGCGATGGTTTTCGCAATGGACACCTGCGCGGTGATGATGACAGTTGGCGTCTGCTGTGGCTGACGTCACCCGATCAACGCTATCGCGTAGTGGTGGGACAGGAGTGGGATTACCGCGACGATATGACCAGCGATTTGGCACAAAGCAGCATTGTGCCGTGGCTGATTGCACTGCCTTTTATGCTGGCACTGCTGCTGGCGCTGGTGTGGTTTGAACTGCGCCCGTTAAAACGCCTCACCGCCTCACTCCACCAGCGCGCAGCCGATGATGACACACCGTTACCCCTGGCGCGCCTGCCAAAAGAAGTCCAACCGCTGGTACTGGCATTGAATGGTTTGTTCAGCCGCATGGCGGATCTGGTGCAGCGTGAACGCCGCTTCACCTCCGATGCAGCTCATGAGTTGCGCAGCCCACTGGCGGCGCTGCGGGTGCAGAGTGAAGTGATCCAACTGGCAGATGACGATGAGATCGTACGCAAACGGGCGCTACAACAACTGGATACCGGGATCCTGCGTGCCACCCGGCTGGTGGATCAACTGCTGACGCTCTCCAGAGTGGAGGCGGATGATCTGCGCAGTGAATTCCAGCCAACCGCCCTGGCCCCGCTGCTGCAAAGCGTGTTAGCCGAGCATTTTCCCCAGGCTGAACAGAAACATATCGATTTGCAGTTACACACGACATTCCAACCGGTGATGAACGGTCATCAGCTTCTGCTGGCTTTAATGCTGCGCAATCTGCTGGATAACGCGCTGCGTTATACCCCTGACGGAGGGCAGGTAACGGTGAACCTGACCGCTCGAACCCTGACTATCGATGATAATGGCCCAGGGGTAAGTGATGAGGCATTAACACGCCTGGGCGAACGTTTCTGGCGTCCTCCGGGACAAACGCAAACCGGCAGTGGGCTGGGGCTGTCGATTGTGAAGAATATCGCGCAACTGCACGCTATCCGCGTAGCATTCAGTCAGAGAGAAGCAGGGGGGTTGCGCGTCACGCTAAGCTGGTAACGGACGCGCACAACAACATTAAATTTCGACCTGGGTTCCCAGCTCAATCACCCGATTAGGAGGGATTTCAAACTGATCCGGTGCGCGCAGCGCATTGCGTTGCAGGGCGAGGAACAACTTACCGCGCAGACGCAGATACCACGGACGATCGCCAATTATCAGCGATTCATGTGACATAAAGAACGAGGTTTCCATCATGCGGCAGTTCAGCCCTTCCAGCCCACAACGATGGAAAATCTCTTCCACATTAGGCGTTTCACGCCAGCCGTAGCTGGCTACCACGCGCCAGAACGTGGGCGACAGCTGTTCAATCGTCACACGTCGTACGTTATGTACATAAGGCGCATCTTCGGTACGCAAGGTCAGCAGCACCACGCGTTCATGCAACACCTTGTTATGTTTGAGATTGTGCAGCATCGCAAACGGAATCACGTTCAATGCACGCGACATATACACTGCGGTACCAGGAACTCGCACCGGCGGCGATTTCTCCAGCGAGGCAATCATCGCCTCAAGCGAATTGCCGTGTTCATGCATACGGCGCAGCAGACGGAAACGCTCGCTTTTCCAGGTGGTCATGACGATAAACATCACCAGCGCCAGACACAGCGGCAACCAACCGCCGGAGAAGATTTTCACCAGGTTGGCAGAGAACAGCGAGACATCGATACACAGCATTGCCACCAGAATGAAACTGACGGCAATTTTATTCCAGTGCCAGTTTTTGATCGCCACAGTGCAGGAAAGAATGGTGGTCAGCACCATAGTACCGGTCACCGCGATACCGTATGCCGCCGCGAGGTTGCTGGAGTGTTCGAAGCTGACGATAACAATCAACACCGCGAAATAGAGCAGCCAGTTGATGACCGGCACATAGATTTGGCCGGACTCCATCTCAGAGGTGTGAATAATACGCATCGGCGGCAGATAGCCGAGACGCACCGCCTGACGCGTTAACGAGAACACGCCGGAAATCACCGCTTGCGAGGCAATCACCGTCGCCAGCGTGGCGAGGATCAACAACGGAATCAGCGCCCAATCGGGGGCCAGCAGGAAGAACGGGTTTTTAATGGTTTCCGGATGCGCCAGCAGCAACGCGCCCTGACCAAAATAGTTCAGCACCAGCGACGGCAGAACCACAGCGACCCATGCCAGGCGAATCGGCAGCTTGCCGAAGTGCCCCATATCGGCATACAGCGCTTCCACCCCGGTAATTGATAACACCACCGCGCCGAGAGCAAAGAAAGAGATGGTTTTATAATGCAGGAAGAAGTTCACCGCATGTGACGGGTTGAGCGCCTGCAACACTTCCGGGTTTTTGATGATGCTGTTGGCACCGAGCACCGCCAGTACGATAAACCACAGCAGCATCACCGGGGCAAACAACTTACCGACAATCCCTGTGCCGTGCTTCTGGATCATAAACAGCAGCGTCAGCACCGTGATCGACAAAGGGACAATCCAGGGGTCGAGCGAAGGCGCAGCAATCTCCAGACCTTCAATTGCTGACATCACCGAAATCGCCGGGGTGATCACCACCTCGCCATAGAAGAAGCTACCGCCAATCAATCCCATGATCACCAGAATCGCGGTGGCTCGGGCACCGGTATTACGCCCGGCCAGCGACATCAGCGTCAGGATCCCGCCCTCACCGGCGTTATCGGCGCGCATCACGTAGCTGATGTATTTCAGCGACACCACCAGGATCAGTAGCCAGAAAATAAGGGAAAGGAAGCCAAAGACCGCTTCACGTTCCACGCCAAAACCAAACTGGCCGGAGAGACATTCGCGCAAGGTATAAAGTGGACTGGTACCAATATCGCCATAGACCACGCCGATTGCGGCCAGCGTGACAGCACCAAGGGACTGCTTGTTTTCCGAGCTCATAGAGTTATCTTTTGTTGGAGTCGATCAGGCGGTTGCCGACCGCTCTGGCCATCAAAAAGCGCACAGTATGCACATATTCCCAAAAAAACCTACCCTTACAAACATACAACATGGCGCGAGCGACGCGGTTTTTCGCTGCAAAATCCGGCAAAAATGCGCCGGAACAGGCGGGTAGCCTCGCTTCAACCTTCTGAAACAAAAAAGCTGACGGCTATCAACGCTTTCACGCATGATAATCAGTAGAGTAATGCGCTCGCCAGAATGCGATGGCACCAGGATCAGAAGGACAATGATGTGATTATGGCTCAACCCCATCTTTTGGCAGAAAGAATTTCTCGCCTGAGCAACGCCCTGGAAAAAGGGTTGTATGAACGGCATCATGCGATTCGCCTCTGCCTGCTGGCCGCGCTGAGTGGCGAAAGCGTCTTTTTGCTCGGGCCACCTGGCATTGCCAAAAGCCTGATTGCCCGCCGCCTGAAGTACGCTTTCCAGCATGCCCGCGCGTTTGAATACCTGATGACGCGTTTCTCCACTCCCGAAGAAGTATTTGGCCCCCTTTCTATCCAGGCATTAAAAGATGAAGGTCGCTATCAACGTCTGACCAAAGGCTATCTGCCGGATGCCGAAATCGTCTTCCTCGATGAGATCTGGAAAGCCGGCCCGGCGATTCTGAATACCCTGCTTACCGCCATCAACGAACGGCGTTTCCGCAATGGCGACAGTGAAGACAAGATTCCAATGCGCCTGCTGGTCACCGCCTCCAACGAATTGCCGGAAGCCGACAGTGGGTTGGAAGCCTTGTATGACCGTATGCTGATTCGGCTGTGGCTGGATAACGTGCACGAAAAGCAGAACTTCCGCAGCATGCTGACCCACCAGCAGGATGAAAGCGTCAATCCGGTGGCCGAATCGCTGTGTATCAGCGATGAAGAGTACCACCAGTGGCAGCAAGGCATCAGTCAGGTGAGCCTGCCGGACCATGTGTTTGAGCTGATCTATCAGTTGCGTCAGCAACTGGAAAATCTCCCCGATGCGCCTTATATCTCCGACCGTCGCTGGAAAAAAGCCATTCATTTGTTGCAGGCCAGTGCGTTCTACAGTGGCCGTGCCGCCATTGCCCCGCTGGATTTGATTCTGCTGAAAGATTGCCTGTGGCATGACGTCACCTCGATGAAGCTGCTGGATCGCGAAATCGATGCATTAATGACGCAACACGCCTGGCAACAACAACCGATGCTGATGAAACTCCAGCAGATCAAAGCGCGCCGTCTGGCGCTACAACAGCAGCAAAGCGTGGCACAGGCGCTAACGCTTGAGAAGCACAGCGGCATGTTCAGCCGCAAGCCCCACTACGAATTGCCTGCCACGCTAAATGACGAGCAGTTGACGCTCATGTTGCAACAACCGTTGATGCTGCATGATATGCAGGTCAGCCATGTGCTGATCAGTCGTGAAGCGCTGAATCAATGGCTTGTGAAAGGCGGCGAGGTGCGTGGCAAGCTCAACGGCATTGGCTTTGCGCAAACGCTCGACCTGCTGGTGGACGCACATCATTGCCTGACATTACGTGATGTCAGCCTTCAGGCAACGCGTCTGACGTTACCCGGCGTCAGCGCCAGCAATGAGCTACCGCAGGAAATCGTTGATGAATTTGACGCCCTGGATAATCAACTGCGCGCCCAGCGTACGCTGTTCAGCCAACATCAGCGCTGCCTGTTTATCAGCGATGACTGGCTGGCGCGCATTGAAACCAGTCTGCAAGATGTGGCGGAACAGATGAAACAGGCGCGTAAATGATTTCGCTGGAGACGCTGAGCACGCTGCTGTCGATCGGTGAAACAGAACTGATCGAAGAGTTAATTCTGGCGCTGCTGGCGTCGCCACAGTTGGCGATGTTCTTTGAGAAATTCCCACGCCTTAAGCAGGCCATGATGCGCGATCTGCCGCGCTGGCGCTCCGAAATCGTCGAAGAGATGAAAACCACGGCGGTGCCGGAAGCCCTGGCGCAGGAGTTTCAGCTCTTTCAACAGGCGCAGTTGCTTAGCCAGCATGAATTCAACCAGCAATTACCCGCCATCATCAGCCAACTGAAAAACCTGCCATCACCGTTTATCGAAGAAGCCAGCAAATTGCTGTTGCATACCGACAGCGAGCAATTCAGCAACGCGCAACATACCTTGTTCCTGCAACGTTGGCGTCTCAGCCTGACGTTACAGACCCTGACGCTTAATCAGCAATTGCTGGAACAGCAGCGCGAACGTTTGATGGCCGAACTGCAACAACGCATGGCGCTAAGCGGGCAACTCGCCCCCATTCTCACCGATGACGATGAAGCGGCCGCCGGACGCTTGTGGGATATGAGCAAAGCGCCACTCCAGCATGGCGACTATGAATTGATCGTGCAGTACGGTGATTTTCTCGCTCAACAGCCCGAACTGATGAAACTGGCACAACAACTGGGACGGAGTCGCGAAGCGAAAGCGGTGCCGTCTCAGGATGCGCCACTGGAAGAATTTCACCAACTGGTGCGTGAGCCGGATAACGTGCCGGAAGAGGTTAGCGGTATCCATCAGAGCGATGATGTGCTGCGCCTACTCCCGCCTGAGCTGGCAACGCTTAGTATCAGCGAGCTGGAGCTGGAATTTTATCGCCGCCTGGTGGAAAAACGCCTGTTGACCTATCGCCTGCAAGGCGACGCCTGGCATGAAAAAGTTTCCCTGCGGCCGGTCAGTCATCAACATCATGAAGAACAGCCGCGTGGCCCGTTTATCGTCTGCGTTGATACCTCCGGTTCGATGGGCGGCTTCAATGAACGTTGCGCCAAAGCCTTTTGTCTGGCGCTGCTGAAAGTGGCGCTAGCGGATAAACGTCGCTGCTACATCATGCTGTTTGCCCATGAGGTGATCGGTTATGAGCTGACGGCGGATAACGGTATTGAGCAGGCGGTGCGCTTCCTCAGTCAGCGCTTTCGTGGCGGTACCGATTTGGCAGCCTGTCTGGCCGCCGTTGTGGCACGCATGGAAGGTAGCCTGTGGCAGGAAGCCGATGCGGTGATCGTCTCCGATTTTATCGCCCAACGCTTGCCGGAGGAGATCGTCAACGCCGTTAAACAACGCCAGCGCTATCATCAACAGCGTTTCCATGCAGTGGCGATGTCAGTTCATGGCAAACCGGGGATTCTGCGCATCTTCGATCATATCTGGCGCTTCGATACCGGACTGAAAAGCCGCCTGCTGCGCCGCTGGAAACGCTAATTCATCTGACGGAAATGCTTATTTGCTATAGTGATAAGTTACTTCGCTGAGCAAACTGGAGCATATCGTGACCACCGCCTTGCCAACACCAACCCGCACGCTGCGACTTTCCGGCCAGAATACAGAACAAAAACGCGCCGAACTGCTGGATTACTTTCTGCAAACCTGGACACTGTACGAAAGCCTGTTCGACTGCCTCGCTGATGAACGTGCCTGGTTTAATAAAGCAATTTCGCTGCGCCATCCGCTGATCTTCTATTTTGGCCACACCGCCACTTTCTATATCAATAAGCTGATGGCGGGTCGCTATCTTGATCACCGCGTTGACGATCGTATCGAAGCGATGATGGCGATCGGTGTGGATGAAATGAGCTGGGATGATCTCGACGACAGCCATTACGCCTGGCCAACGGTGGCGGAAGTGCGTGATTATCGCGGCAAAGTCAAAACCCTGGTCAGTGAGTTTATCCAGACCATGCCGCTGGAACTTCCCATCGACTGGGATAGCCCGGCGTGGGTGATCCTGATGGGTATCGAACATGAACGTATCCATCTGGAAACCTCCAGCGTATTGATGCGCCAGTTGCCGATTGAATGGGTGCAGCCACAGGCGCACTGGCCGATATGTCCACAGGCCAGACATGATCGCCACAACGTTCCCGCTAATGCTTTGATTGCGATGCCCGGTGGCCGTGTGCAGCAAGGTAAAACCGACGATACCTATGGCTGGGATAACGAATACGGCAGTCAACTGACCGAACTCAAACCGTTTAAAGCCAGCAAAATGCTGGTCAGCAATGCGGAATATTTCAACTTTGTCGCAGCGGGCGGCTATCAGGAACGACGCTGGTGGGATGACGAGGGTTGGGGCTGGCGTGCATTCGCAGAAGCAGACATGCCCACTTTCTGGGTCGGTGATATTCAGCAACCCGATCAGCTAAAACTGCGTCTGATGACCGAAGAAGTGGCGATGCCGTGGGACTGGCCCGCTGAGGTTAACCAACTGGAAGCGGCGGCATTTTGTCGCTGGCTGACAGAAGAGACAGGCAAAGCGATCCAGCTACCGTGCGAAGCGGAGTGGATGCAACTGCGTGAGTTCGTCAGTGGCGATCAGCCAGACTGGATCAATGCGCCGGGCAACATCAACCTGGCATACTGGGCGTCCTCCTGCCCGGTGGATCACTTCGCGCAGGGCGAGTTTTTCGATATTGTCGGCAACGTCTGGCAGTGGACCACCACGCCAACCAACGGTTTCGAAGGCTTTAAGGTCCATCCGCTGTATGACGATTTCTCCACACCCACCTTTGATGGCAAACATGCCCTGATCAAAGGTGGCAGTTGGATATCGACCGGCAACGAGGCGCTGAAATCATCGCGCTACGCTTTCCGCCGCCACTTCTTCCAGCATGCGGGTTTCCGCTATGTGGTTTCTTCACATCAGGAAACCATGACGCTGAACCCGTATGAAACTGACAGTATGGTGTCGCAGTATCTCGATTTTCAGTACGGACCGCGCTACTTCGGCGTACCAAATTATGCTGAAAACCTGGTATCGCTACTGTTGCCGCACTGCACCAACCGTGGTCAGGCACTGGATATCGGTTGTGCCACCGGCCGTGCCAGCTTTGAACTGGCGCGCCATTTTGCACAGGTGGTTGGCATGGATTACTCAGCGCGCTTTATTGATGTGGCCTTGCAGCTGACCTCCGGCGAGGATTTCCGTTATGTGGTGCCCGAAGAGGGTGAGCTGGTGGAGTATCGCCAGGTACGTCTGAAAGAGTTCGATCTGGGTGATGAGCAGGCACAACGCATTCATTTTGTGCAGGGCGATGCCTGTAATCTCAAGCCACAGCCGGATCGTTACGATCTGGTGCTGGCGTCGAATCTGCTTGATCGCCTGCGTCAGCCGAAACGCTTCCTGCAAGATATCACCCCGATGATCCGCTCAGGTGGCGTGCTGGTGCTGTCATCGCCCTACACCTGGCTGGAGGAATTTACGCCGAAGGAGAACTGGTTGGGTGGCGTGCGTGAAAACGGTGAAGCGCTGACAACCAGGCAGACGCTGCAACGCCTGCTGCGTGATGCGTTCGACGAGATCGCGGCGCCTCAGGATGTACCTTTCGTCATCCGTGAAACGTCACGCAAGTTCCAGCATACGCTGGCGCAGGTCACGCTGTGGCGTAAGCGTTAAAAGCGTGCAGACAGCGGCAGCCCCGCTGTCTGCACCTTGCCTGATCGGTAATTTTGCTGCACATTCTCCTCAGTTCACTGAAGACCAATTGAAGAGGGAAGGATATGGCGGAACATGTGCAGCTGGATAATCTCGATCGCGGCATCTTAAATGCGCTGCTGGAGAATGCGCGCACAGCCTACGCCGAGCTGGCGAAACAGTTCAATGTCAGCCCGGGTACCATCCACGTTCGCGTCGAGAAGATGCGCCAGGCTGGGATAATCCTCGGTACGCGGGTCGAGATAGATCCACGCCAGCTTGGCTTCGATGTCTGCTGCTTCATTGGTATTATCCTGAAAAGCGCCCGTGACTACCCCGCCGCGCTGAGTAAGCTGGAAGCGCTGGATGAAGTGGTCGAAGCCTGGTACACCACCGGCCACTACAGCATCTTTATTAAAGTGATGTGTCGTTCCATCGATGCCTTGCAACAGGTACTGATCAACAAGATCCAGACCATCGACGAAATCCAGTCCACCGAGACCCTGATTTCTCTGCAAAATCCGATTATGCGCACCATCAAACCCTGATCCCCTTCTTTTATTGTGCACAAACTTATCCCAGGCGGATCTCGCCTGGGTTGCCGCTTGCCAGCCAATGCTTTCTATTATTAACCCTGTTTTCCACAGGTGGATCACGACTTGATCACAGCGTACAATGCTCGCCTTTGAGTTCCGGAGAGCATCATGGCCGATATTACCTTAATCAGTGGCAGTACCCTTGGCAGCGCCGAATATGTCGCCGAACATCTGGAAGAAAAACTTCAGGAAGCAGGCTTCTCAACCGAGATGCTGCATGGACCGGAGTTAGATGAGGTGCCTCAGGAAGGTATCTGGCTGATTGTGACTTCCACGCACGGTGCCGGTGAGCTGCCAGATAACCTGCTGCCTTTCTATGAAGCCTTAAAAGAGACGCAACCGGATCTCTCAGGCGTGCGTTATGGTGCAGTGGGCATTGGTAACCATGAATACGATCTGTTCTGTGGCGCGATCAAGCTGCTGGAAGATCAACTGAACCAGCTCGGTGCCAAACGGATTGGTGATCGTCTGGAGATCGACGTACTGGAACATGAAATTCCGGAAGATCCGGCTGAAGTGTGGGTCGCGAGCTGGAAAACGCAGTTATAAGACGATCCAGACCGGTTGGGGATCGTGAAATCAGGGCGATCCCCAGAGTATTCCGCTGTTTTATGCTTTTTATTTTCCTATACCCTGTGGATAACATAGCTTAATTCATGCGTATAACCGGTAGTTATCCCAAGAACAACCAA